>CAWEWO010000017.1:0-281222 GCA_963812825.1 uncultured Bacteroidota bacterium | reverse complement strand
GCCAGGGCGGTAAAATAAACCGAAAGCTGTGCTAAACAAAAAGCAGCAGCTTCAAATCGTTGGGTATCCCAGAAAGCTTCCAGTATCAAAACATACTGATCCTCTGTTACTGAATCGTAGCATCGTTTTAAAATGGAAACGATTTCAGTTTCTGAAAAACAATCCAGGAACTGGCTCATCCAGATCGCGTCGAAACCTTTCGGAAAAACAGTTTTCTCGTCCAGCAGATTGGCGGGATAAAAATGAATACGATCTTCCAAACCCGCCTGCTTTACTTTTTCCCTGGCAACTTCCAGTTGTCCCGGGAGGTCCATGATGGTAATCTCGATGTCTTTTGCAAAACGTGCGCTTGCAATAGCCCATTTTCCGGTATTACCCCCGATGTCCAGTATTTTTCTTACTCCATCTGAATAAACTCTGGATAATGCCGGCGGAAAAGCCAGATCCGAAAAATAATGATCGAAAGCAAACCAGCTCTTTTGTACATGAGCGGGCAGGGAAGAAAGTCCATCATATATCGTATCCCACTCTCCAAATACTTTTAATCCCTCCGGCTTTCCGGTTTCAATGCTTTTATCCAGATCGAATAATCCCTTATAACAAACGTCGTGGATAAAATTCATGTTCACGTTGGTCAATGGATCATTGTGAATATAAGTACCTGTTTTTGTGATCGAGTATTTTCCTTCATTCTCTATGACCAGGCCAATGCCCAAACCCGATTCCAACAGAATGCGCAGTCCGTAAGCCGGTATTTTTATATGTTCCGCGGATTTCTTCCGGGGTTAATCCTCCGCTACCTTTTTCGAGCAGGAGACGCAGGATACCCGTATTCCTGAGTACACGGGCTATCTGAAAAACGACCGGTCCGAAAGCGATCCATTGGGCAAGTCCTTTTGCTTCGAGAGCTGTTTTATTATCCTTGTTGTAAAAATTTCATCCTTTTCCTTGATGGCTAAGATACGGTTATATGTTTTAAGGCGTAAGGCATAAGCGTAAGGCTTAAAGCTTAAGGCGTAAAGCATAATGTTTAAAGCTACTGATGATTATCAATTACAAAGCGGCATTGCATCCGCCAAATCCGGAAGCTGTTTTTAAACATTTTCGGAGGACTGCCGGCTTTAATTCCCTAATGACATTTACCGGCATTTCTGTACCCGGTGTTGAAAATCCATATGTAGGTAAAACGATATTTTCTTTCATGGAATGAATGGTCACGATAGATTCCAGTATACCGGCTGCACCAAGAGTATGTCCATAATATCCTTTCAGGCTGTTTATGGGAACATTCTGCAGCGATGCCAGATGAAAAGCTTTTGCCTCCATTTCATCATTATACCGGGTGGCTGTTCCATGCGCCGAAATAAAATCGATCTCTCCTGACTTAGTATCCGCCTGTTCCAATGCGCGGTTGATTGCAAGCCACAATTCTTCACCTGTGCGGGAGGGTCCCGAAATATGATTGGCATCATTGGACACGGATCCTCCGCTCAACTGAACGGATCCGGCAGATGGCGTCGCAGACAGGATAACAGTGGCAGCCGCTTCACCCAAACTGATACCGTCGCGTTTAGCATCAAATGGTCTGCAGGGTGTCGGACTGATGGCCTGGAAAGAAAGGAAACCCGAATAAATAAATGAACTGATCAGATCGGCGCCGGAAATGACGAGGTTATTGTACAGGCCCGAACTGATCAGGCGCATACCGGTAATCATTGCAAGCAATCCTGATATGCATGCATGAGATACCACGAGTGGATCCTGAACAAATCCCAGCTTGTCTGCAATGAGTCTGGCACTGGTATTTAATGAAATCCTTTCTACCGGTATATTTTCGCCATTTAAATTTTCGATGAGACCGATATTACCTTTTGTACTGGAAAGTATAAACCCGGTTTTTTTATCCGCAGGTTCCAGTATAACCGGCGATTTTTGAATAGCATCACGGGCGGAAGTCAAAAACGATTTGTTCAAATGACGTAAATGTTTTGTCTGCCGGCTTTTTCAGTCAGATGAAAACAGGGAAGCAAAAAAAGGTTCGGGGCTTATACCGGAAACTATGCTGCTGAATGCCCGACCGCCCATTCATCAGGGCTTCCATATTTGAACGTGTATCTGCTCCAAGAGGGGATAAGATATTATCTGACACCACATATACATTTCTCATGGATGCTGATTAGGATTTTATATGTTTTCTTTTCCATTCTTCAAAAAAAGGCGGATTCAGGAGTTGAAGAGCGGATTGATGTCGGTCAAGGAAAACCTGCACCGAACTGCCGGTAGCGACCAGTTCCCCTGTTTTCTTATTGAACAGGCGATAGCTAAACTGGATTTTCGCTGCATCACAGGGAAGGAAACTTGTTTCAACAATCACCGTATCTCCATAACGCAATGATTTCTTAAAAGAACAATCCACGTTAACCACCGGGATCACAAAACCACTTTTGTAAAAATCCAGATATCCGATCCCGTACTGATTACCAAAATCTTCCCGTCCGTCTTCGAAATAGCGAATGTAATGACCATGCCAGACAATCCCCAGCGGATCAGCTTCATTGAACCGGACTCGGACTTCTGTTTTAGTTACCAGTTTTTTTTCCATAGGGTAGAAATAATTATTTAGCGACCGTCCGGGAAATTGCCAGTAGAGTGATTTAAATTTTTGTTTTTCATATCTGATGGTTTACAAAAATCTTCATTTCGCAGGATGCCATCATTTTTCCATTATACAGGACAGTTCCCGAAACCAGCGAAACATGCAATATATTGGTAAGCAGGGTAATTTCCATTTTGATTTCTGCATTTACAGGGGGCCAGTCTTTCACTTCCAGTTTCTGCACGGCGCCGATATATCCGATGGGAACTTCCTTGTTATTTTTCCTGCATAAGTATCCGGTTCCTGCTGCCGCTGTCTGCGCCATGGACTCTACCATGCCTGAAGTGGAGTAGACCCCTGACTTCACAAAAATATTCCCTTCCTGAATTTTAAAACTGGCATGAGACGTATTTTCATCTACGTAGACGAGCTTGTCCACCAGCACAAACGGGCTTTTTTGTGGGATAAAGTCAGCCGCATTTTGGATTTCGAAAGACATGGAATAAAGTTAAGACCTAAAGCCATAGTCTCATTTGGAAATTTGGTCGGGCTTTCGGCCTTCCTCCCAGAAATCGTAATAATTATACCATTGCAGCGGATACTTGCGGATCGTATTTTCCATTGCCCTGCAATAATCCACGAGCATTTCCTGAACAGATGCTTCCCTGGTGCCCGGATATATCTTTGGCGGACTGGCATAGAAATGATAGTCAAAGGACCGGTCTTTCATGGCGAAGACAAAAGATACCGGCACCTGGAAGGTGCGGGCAAGCAAGAAGGGTCCGGCCGGGAATAATGCCGGTTTATTCATGAAGTTTGCGGTAATTGTTTTATTTCCTTCCAGGAACCGGTCAGCATGCATACAGACGAAAGCATTTTTACTGAGGGCTTCCTGAATGGCGTAAATATGGGAAAGATCTTCCTTAATAAGTATAATATGCGCAGAATGTTTTTCGGTTATACTATCCAGGTAGTTCTTGATCTGCTGTTCTTCCCCGTCATACATTACGATATGCATTTCGGTGCCCAGCCGTTTAAGAAGATGACCTGCGATTTCCCAGTTTCCAATATGGGCACTCAGTAAAAGTCCGCCCTGATTCTGATCAACCATCTCCCGGAGATAATTTTCGCCTTCAAATTCAAATCGGAAGGGATTATTAATACCGGACATCAAAGCGATTTTGTCAATGATCGTCTGCCCTAACCAATAATAGTTACTGTAAATGCTTCGTACAGATTTAAAAAAAGAATATCCCAGTCTTTTCCTGAAGAATAAAAACTGATATCGAAAAGCGCTGCCGGAAAAAATAAAAAAGTAAAATGATACCAGACGCAACAAAAAGTATGCAGGGGAGAGGCCGGCATTTTTAAGTACCCAGACAAATATCCGGAAACCGGTCTTATTACCCCTGGACTTGCCCTGCCATGACGGCATCGCTTGGTTCTTTAGATTGAATGCGGGTGATGATATACGTATAGAAGTCGTGAAAGCTGATGATGCGTATAAAATCCTCTGGTTTTACTTTGAAGGAAAAATTATTTTCTAAAACTACAACAAGATCTATGTAATCGAGGCTGTCCAGTTCGAGGGTCTGTCTGATATTGGCGTCCGGTAACATCCGGTTGATATCTACTTCAAATTCTTCCGCCAGTAACCCGTTAATTTTGTCAATCAGGGGTTGATGTTGTTTCATAGTAGGTTAGTTTATCGGTTAGGGTTGCCATTTTTTCACAATCAGCGAGGAGTTTGTACCTCCGAAGCCAAAGGAGTTGGACAAAAATACATTTATATTTTTTTCTGTGGAAGTTTTTACGATATCCAGACGGGCAGAGTCTTCATCCGGATTTTGGAAATTTATATTGGGCGCCATAAAACCATTCTGCATCATAATCATTGAATAAACGATTTCGCTGGCACCGGCCATCCAGCATTCGTGCCCTGTCATGGATTTGGTAGAGCTTACCGGAACTTTTTTCTCCCCGAAAACTTCTACCAGTGCTTTGGCCTCGCTGGAATCACCTGCCTGTGTGGAAGTTGCATGCGCATTGACGTAGTCAATCGCCGCAGGTTCCATACCCGCATCCTTTAGTGCCATGAGCAGAGAACGAACCGGTCCGTTTACCGTTGGGTTTGAAATATGTTCGCCATTGGAAGAAAATCCATAACCGACAACTTCAGCGAGAATAGTGGCGCCTCTTTTTTCGGCAGATTCCAGACTCTCCAGAACTACGGTTGCGGCACCCCCGCTGGGTATCAGTCCATCCCGATCCTTATCAAATGGCCTTGAGGCTTTCTCGGGTTCATCCTCGTGTGACGAAAATGCCGATAACGCATCAAAATTTCCCATGGATAATGCGTTTATTTCCTGGGCTCCGCCGGTTATGACACATTCCTGCAATCCTGTTTTGATAAAATGGTAACCTAATCCGATTGCATGGGATCCGCTGGCGCAGGCTGCGCTGATCGTAAAATTTATGCCGCGTAATTTAAAAATCGTGGCCAGATTCATCGTGACCGTAGAATTCATCGTTTGAAATACAGCTCCTGAACCTACCAGCATCGTGTCCTTTTTCTGCCGCATAATATCAACAGCTTCGATGGTTGACTTGGCTGAACTGTCATTTCCATATAAAATCCCGATTTCCTTGTCATGAATATAATCTGCCCCTATGCCCGCCTGTAAAAGAGCCTGGAGTGTTGCTATATAGGCGTATTCCCCCTGTTCCGGAAGCATGATTCTGGCCCGGCGATCCAACAGGCTTTTGAGATTAGGCCGGTCGACGAAACCGGTAAGGGCTGAACGAAATCCCATTTCCTTACGTCCGGGATCGAAGATGATTCCGGATCTGCCCTGCTGAAGGCTTTTTTTTACCTCTTCCAGGTCTTTGCCAATGCAGGAATAAATACCCATTCCGGTAATCACCACTCTGTTCATGGAGCCAAATTAGGAAACAAACTAGAAAGTGTGGAAGTATGGAAGTATGGGAGTAAATAATTCTTCCAAACTCCCATACTTCCACATACTCCCATACTTTGTTAAGAGTACATCCCTCCATTAATAGATATAACTTCCCCGGTTATATAACCGCTTTCCGGTGAAACCAGGAATGCAACGAGATGGGCGACTTCTTCCGCAGTACCAAAGCGGTTTACCGGGATCAGGGCTTTCATATCTTTTTCAGAAATATTTTCAGTCATATCCGTTTTGATAAATCCCGGAGCTACGGCGTTGACAGTAATACCCCGCCGGCCAACTTCCTGGGCAAGTGCCTTTGTTCCCGCAATTACTCCACCCTTGGCAGCGGAATAATTGGTTTGTCCCGGAAGACCTTTCAATCCAGACAATGAAACCACATTTATAATGCGGCCATATCTTTTCATCAGCATATCGTTGAGAACCTGGCGGGTGACATAAAAAAAACTGTCCAGGTTGGTATGCATCACATTTTCCCACTGCTCATCCTTCATCCACATCATTAATACGTCGTCTTTAATACCGGCATTATTTACAAGCACTTCTATATGATCCTCTTTGTGGCTATCCATCCAGGCTCCCAGAGTTTCCTGGATTTCTTTTTTGTTTCCCACATCAAAGCGGAGGAGTTCGCCAGTTCCATTATTTTCTTTGATAACCGACATAGTGTGTTCAGCCTCAGGGATATTAGAGCGAAAATTGACTAGAATATGATAGCCCAGGGTCGCCAGTTTTATACAAATTGCCCTGCCAATGCCCCTGGAACCGCCGGTAACGAGTGCGCACTTCATAACGAGTCGTTTTGCAGGAGCCAGTTTTTAACCTTTTCCTGTTCTTCGTATTTGGGGCTGTCGTCTACGAATTTCGGAAATATCTTCCTGATCGATGTATATACCCTGCGCGTTGCCGGGGAAAGTTTTTCCTGGCAGTTCAGATAATCGATTGCCTGCAGAATCGTCATTACCTGGATGGTGAGTACTTCAAAAGTATTGTCGATCACCTTTTTTGTCATCAGCGCCGCATTGCATCCCATACTCACAATATCCTGGTTGTCGTTATTATTAGGAATGCTGTGCACATACATGGGGTAAGAAAGAGTCTGATTTTCCGCCACGGTAGAAACGGCCGTGAACTGCATGCCCTGCATACCAAAATTAAAGCCCAGAACTCCCAGATTTACAAAGGGTGGCAGGATTTGATTCAACTTATCATTTAAAAGGTAATTCAATTGCCTTTCAGCAAGCATGGAAAGCTTGGTGATCGCTATTTTCAGCTTATCCATTTCCAGCGAGACATAGTCGCCATGAAAATTTCCGCCATGAAAAATATTTTTGTTCTGGTGATCAATCACGGGGTTGTCGTTCACGGAATTCAATTCTTCGACCAGTATTTTTTCTGAATGTTCAATGGTGTCATAAATGGGCCCAAGGATCTGCGTGACGCAACGCAGGGAATAATACTCCTGCACTTTGTCCTCAAAAACATCATGCTCGATATTAGCGGGATTATACAAATGTTCGGAACGGCTGTGGATCATTTTACTGTCCTTCAGCATACCCCGCATCATAGCCGCAATATAATTCTGGCCCGTATGATGTTTAACGATATTGAGTTCTTTGGAATAATGATCGTCGTATGCTTCCACGATTTCATTGGTCATCGCAGAGAACATCACAGACCAGGCGAGCAGTTTTTTTGCATGAATAATATTGACCAGGCCGATGCCTGTCATGGCTGAAGTGCCATTGATTACGGACAGTCCTTCACGAATTTGTATTTCCAGGGGCTTCAGCCCTGTTTTTTCGAATACGGCCGCTGTTTCCTGCCATTTGGATTCAAACCAGACCTTACCTTCCCCGATCAGGTTAAGACCAACATGAGCCAGCTGGACCAGATCACCGCTGGCGCCCACACCGCCGTGATCAAAAATACAGGGAATGATGTTTTTGTTGATGAACGCAGCCAGCAATTCCACCAGGCTGGTATGAATTCCGGAATGTGCCTGCATCAGGCTGTTCAAACGAGCCACAAGAACTGCCTTCCCCAGTAACGGGCTCATCTTATTTCCCATTCCGGTCGCATGACTGCGTATCAGGTTGTATTGAAGCTGCAGCCGGTTCTCATCGCTTATTTTATATTGGGCCATTGGACCAAAGCCGGTATTGATCCCATAAATCAGTTTCCCGGTCGAGAAATGTTTGAGGAATTGAAAACTCGCTTCCACTTTATCCAGGGCTGCTGAATTGAGCACTACCGGATCCTCTTTAAATACGATATCTGAGAAATTTTGAAGAGAAAGATTCCGCGATCCGATGTCTACCATGTATGGTGTCTGTTTTAAATGCCTAAGCGCAAAAAAAGCGAATTAAGATCAACAAGTCAAATTTTTATTCCCTTGAATAAGCTGAACGCTTAATGCCAAATGCATAACACCTTTTAACGGTTATTCAAAAACGGAATTGGGAATACCCTTATTGATTGAATAAGAAAGGTAGGTTATTTCGATTTTTCCCCGTTGGTTTTTTGCAGGTCCACTGGCTTTCTTTTTGGCGGAACCGTCATCATAATCAAAAGTAACTCCCTTCGGTAATTTGAAATCCTGGGTATTGAAGGTGAAAATGATTTTATCCGGAAGCCCTGTTTGCAGGAATTTTCCATAGAACAGTTCTACATCATGCGTACCGGTTTCCCGGGTGGTGGTTTTCGCTTTCAGGATAAGCAACCGGCGGGTATCGATATAAAGGGTAGCCAGAACAAGTTCCCCGTTTTCATCCGTCGGCAGGAGTTTAATGATTCTCACAGGCATTCCCTGAATAGTATCACTGCCGGCATCGAGAACCTGGTGGGGACTACTCACCAGGCTGTACAAACTAATGCTTACTGTTTCTTTTGGAACAAGGGAAATTCCGTTTTGATTTTTGATCCTGATACGGTCGGGCTTCTTGTAATATATTTTGACCTCCGCATCCGGGACTTTCAGGAATGAAATATCAGTTTTCAGGCGGGCATCAGCCTCATAATCGACGACCTTCTCCAACTTTGTGCGGATGGCTTTCATCATTGCTGCAGGATCCTGCGCGTGCAGGATCCCCATTTGCACGGTAAGAAAAATGTATATCAAAAAGAAAGCTTTCATTTTTTATCCGATTTTTTGCGTTACACCTTCCGACTAACTCAGGATATCTTTTTTGTTGAAAACTAAAATGGCGGCAGAAACAAACCCTCCAATATAAAGAATCAGGATGCCACAGCTCTTTGCAATGGCCCGGAGGTTTTCAATGGTTCCGGGGATGGAAGATCCGGCCGCATCAATCTTCGTATAAAAAAAGCCTTTCCAGGCAAGCATATGCGATGTAAACAGAAAAGGTTTAACGGTTCTGTCATATAAGGGGATCTGCATTTCCGACAAAATGGTAAAGACGATCACAATACTAATGGTGGATACGATGGGACCAATTGAATTATCCGCGAACACTGACAGGAAGAAGGCCAGGGCAGCTACGGTAGTCAGGGCCAGGGTGGCAAATGCGAAGGCAGCCAGATATCTCCACATCACATCATTGCTGCGGATAATTTCCAGGGCATCGTTACGTGCGATCAGAATATCATTAGTACCGAAAACAAGCACACTGAGGAGCAGGGAAATAAAAGCCAGCCAGATCAATAGCAGGGCGGTATAAATCACAGTCGCCATGAATTTTGCGAGCATAAGCCCGGTACGGCTGACCGGTTTACAGGCGATTAACCGAAGTGTACCCATATTGGCTTCGCCGGCAATGGAATCTCCCGCCACCAGCGCTATGAGCAGCGGAATATGGATGAGTAATAAATTCAGGATGATGAAGCAAACAAAATATCCATTGAGGATATTGGTATAAGGTATTTCCAGCGAATCCTTCAGGTTGCCTACAAGAAATTCTATATAAGACTGGCCGTCAAATTTCAGGGCAATCTGAATGATGATAACCATAACGGCAATCGCCCCGAAACTGATATAGGTTCTCGGTTTCCGGAATATTTTCAACAGTTCAATCTGTAAAAGCTGCCACATTTTGTTTACTCCGGGTTAATGATAAAAAATAGGCTTCCAGCGAATTCCTGGCTTGTAGCGAATAAACATTTATCCCAAGGCGGATCAGTTCACGGTTTAGTTCAGGAATCAGGTGTTGGGGTAGTTGAAATACCAATACACCACCTGATTTCTTTTGCAGGTATCCGGACCAGTCAGAAGATTCCAGCAAACGGAGGGCTTCTTCCGGATGATCCACATTTACTTCAACAATGGTTTTAGCAGGATCCATTAGAGTAGCGGCGGATCCTTCGGCCATTTTCTTTCCCTGATCAATGATGAGCATACGGGTTGAAATCTGTTCAATTTCATGGAGAAGATGGGAGGAAACGATGACCGTTTTATGCAGGTGCCGGCTGAGATGAAGAATCAGGTTGCGCATATCGGCAATCCCCTGAGGGTCCAGGCCATTGGTCGGCTCATCCAAAATTATTAACCGCGGATCATGAATGAGCGCCACCGCAATTCCAAGACGCTGTCTCATGCCCTGGGAATAGGTTTTCACTTTATCCTCTTCGCGGCCTGCCAGACCAACCATTTCCAGCTGGCGAAACAAATCTTTTTTGTTGGCTTTGAAACCACTCATCCGGGCAAACAGGGAAAGGTTTTCGTACCCGCTCAGATATTTATACAGGTCAGGTTTCTCAATAATTGCACCAACCTGTTGAAGGATTTTCTTTCTGTCTTTTTTAAGGTCCATGCCGAAAAACTCGATGTGGCCTTCCGTTGGTGTGATAAGGCTGAGAAGCATGCGAATGGTGGTGGACTTGCCAGCACCGTTTTGTCCCAGGAATCCATATACATCCCCTTCATTTACGCTGAAAGACAGGTCATCAACCGCCGTGTGGGTTCTGAATTTTTTTGTGAGTTTGGAAACGCTTACGAGTGGCATCTGCTGATAGCAAATTACAACAGTTGATCCGGAAATATCGTGTGAATAAATTCATAAATAATCTGTGAATTTATACCCCATTCCATAAATGGACTTTATATAGTCAGGTGAGCCTGACTGCTGTAGTTTTTTACGGAGGTTTTTGATATGGGTGTAAATGAAATCGTAGTTGTCGGCCATATCCATATTGTCACCCCATAAATGTTCCGCGATGGCAGTCTTGCTGATTACTTTATTCTTGTTACTGATAAAATACAAAAGCAGATCATACTCTTTGTGGGTTAAATCCAGGATACGGGTATCTAATTTCACCGTTTTTTCCTGAAGGTCAAGATAGAGCTCACCGATCCGGAGACTGGTTTTTCCATCAAAAGATTTGCGCCGGATGATGGCTGAAACCCGGGCGGCCAGCTCGGACAGATGAAAGGGTTTGGTCAGGTAGTCGTCAGCCCCCGATTGAAGGCCCAGGATTTTTTCATCGAGGGAGTTCCTGGCAGAAATGATGAGCACGCCTTCGGTATTATGATTTGTCTTGAGTTCCCTGAGCAGTACCAATCCGCTACCACCGGGAAGGTTTAAGTCCAGGATGATACAGGCATATTCGTAAAGGCTGATCTTTTCCCGGGCTGATTCAAAATCAAGCGCCGTTTCACAGGTAAAATGTTCCGATTGCAGGTAGGCAAATATGCTTTCCGAAAGCGCTTTTTCATCTTCAATGATCAGGACTTTCATGAAATATGAGTTGAATCCACGAATAGGCCTTAAGGTAAGTAAAAACGATAATCAAATCCGGGACTGAATGCTGGAGAAATAGGGAAGGGCATACGCTTCAGGGCGCTGTCTATCAGGATCTGTTCATCAAACCCGGGCAGGAGATCAAAGAGGGAGTATCTTAAATATCTGAAGGAGACGACAGCGATTTAGGAATCACCCTGGCAGGAGGTTCCTTGACAGTTTTTTCGAATCGTTTTGAAAAATTTTGTTCGCAGGTCAGGCAGAGGGGTATTTTGAAGCGGACGATCGAATTGGCATAAACGTTTGACAAAATTGAATTGCCGCATTCAGCACAGTAGTGCCCCTGGTGGAAATGTGTTCCCATGATATTGGATTTTAACTGATTCTCTCAGATATATCAATATATACGCAGGAAAGGGGAGTTTTATTGTACAATTTGAACCCGATTGTTGGGGCTGTTTATAAAATTGACCGGATCAGTCCGCCTTCCACCCGGATCGCTGCTCCATTGGTAGCGGATGCCAGCGGACTGGCATAATAAACGACGGTATCAGCTACCTCCTCTACGGAAGCAAAGCGCTGAAGCAGGGAAGTAGGCCGCATATTCTTGAAAAAATTCTTCTCCACTTCTTCGGGAGAAATATTCTCTTTTTTTGACATTTCACCAATAAACACCCCGGCGCCTTTTGACTTGGTCGGTCCCGGTAAAATGGTATTGACAGTCAGGCCAGTTCCCTTTGTCAGTTCTGCCAGTCCACGGCTGACAGCAATCTGGGCTGTCTTGGTCATACCATAGTGTATCATTTCCTCCGGAATAAAAACAGCCGATTCACTGGATATAAAGATTATCCTTCCCCAGTTTTTCTCCAGCATTTTCGGAAAATAGTGACGTGACAGGCGGATTCCGCTCATCACATTCACTTCAAATAATCTGAACCAGTCCTGGTCAGGAATATCCACGAAGGATATCGGCTCAAAAATTCCCGCGTTATTAATTAATATATCCAGGTCAGGAATTGCTTCTATTAATTGATTGACTTCTTCCACTTTGGAAAAATCGGCCGGAACTCCGGATACATTTGTTTTTTTTGTAGATAGTTTTAGTTCTTCCACCGCCTTATCTACGGATTCCCTGGTTCTGCCATTGATGATAACCCGTGCGCCTTCTGTCAATAATCTGTTTGCAATAGCATAACCTATTCCCGACGTGGAGCCACTGATGAAAGCTGTTTTACCCTCCAGTTTCAGATCCATGATTGTTTTGGTATTTAGTTATAATCTGCAATTTCAAACAATTCATTAAAAAATCATTCCTTTTTATAGGGGACAAGCCTGTACCCTTCAAGTGAATCCTCCGGGCTGACAGCTAATAGCAGGCTCATAGTCTGATGGGCAAAACCGGCTTTGTACATATTAAAGCCACTGTCCTGTTTTAACAGGTCAAGTGATTTCATATCTCCAAACTGGATATGCAGCCCGGTTATTACTGCTCTTGTTTTTTCCAGCGGGAGTTTTTCTTTTAATGCGGAGGTATACATATTAAATATACTGTCGGGCGCCTGCTGATTGTAAAACAGTATAAATTTTTCGGAAACCCGTTCATAATTATTTTGTGCTCCGGCGTGCTGGAAGAAAAGACTGATCACTATACAAAAAAGATATTTATTCATCGGTTAGATTGGCTGGGTAGAAAACAAATGAACTATAGTGTTTTCTCAATATTATTTTTAAACAGATAATCCTGGCCGGATGTTACTCCGTCTTTTCAATTTTTTTATCCGGATCATTAAGCGAATAATAGACCGTTTTTTTCTCCAATAATAACAATCGTCAAATGAAAAAGGGTTCCAGCTTTCACTGAAACCCTCTGTGGACTTGTGTGGGAGCACACGGGTTCGAACCGCGGACCCTCTGCTTGTAAGGCAGATGCTCTGAACCAGCTGAGCTATGCTCCCTTTTAAGGACTGCAAAGATAAGGTCTAAAAACTTTCTGCAAAATAAATTCCTTGTATATTTGCACTCCATTTTCGACTCCGTAGCTCAGTTGGTAGAGCAAAAGACTCTTAATCTTTGGGTCCTCGGTTCGAGCCCGAGCGGGGTCACATGTAAGGCGGAAATTAACGCCAGAGACGGTTTTGAGAGATGATTTCAAAATCAAATAGATTAAACCACCTGATTTTTGGGTGGTTTTTATATTAACGCGTTACCTCTCGGAGCACCAAATTATTTTTTTATGAAAAGAACCTGACGTGGTTCTTGCATGAGGCTACTTACTTTAATAGACTTTCGCTTTACCGGACTTTTTTTCAGACGTGATATAAGAGCTATTATAGATTTTAGCATATTATCAGCATTTGATAAACACGCTATGGTGAAGTAACTTCATTGAAATACAAGATGGGTTAACCATTGAATAAGGCAAAATATTATATAGCAGCGATAACTGCCTATACTCTTTGGGGTTTTTTTAGTCTCGCCCTGGAGCCCATACACGAGTATGGGGCATACGATATTTTATTCCATCGTGTTTTCACCTGCGCAATACTGATGTTGGTTATTGTATTTCTATTTAGAAGAAGTATACTAAGAAATACAATTCGACAAATCGCGACAATGCAGCCAAAAAAGAGGATCAGGACAATATGGCTGAATATTGCAGGCAGTGTTTTTTTAACGAGCAATTGGTTTTTGTTTATCTACGCGATGATCCATATCAGTATAAAATCTACGTCGTTGGCGTACCTGGTTTGTCCGATACTTACCACACTACTGGCTTTTTTTATTTTACACGAAAAATTGCACACACTTCAATGGCTGGCTGTAGCCATGAGCACTATAGGATGTCTGTTATTAGGTTATGGTGACCTGAATGATATGTTATTCAGTCTGATCATTGGGTTTAGTTATGCCTGTTATCTGGTTAGCCAGCGCATGAATTCAGGTTTGGACACTTTTATTGTGCTTACTTTTCATATCATACTGTCTTCACTTTTCCTTCTTCCGTTTTATTTTATATATGGGGGAGGATCGACCGGAGATTTCACATTCTATATTTATATCACGATTATTGCCGTATTTCTTACCATACTGCCCTTGTTTTTGAATTTATATGCCTTAAAAGGAATTAATTCATCTGTTGTGGGAATGTTACTAAACATCAATCCTATAATCGGATTCACATTAGCTACCTGGGTTTTTCATGAGTCAAACAGCCCATTGCAGATTATAGCTTATGGCATCATATTTTCGGCTGTGATTGTTTTCAACTGGAAAGAAATATTTATGTGGGAAAAGAAGCCGGCCAATGCTTAAAAAGGAAATGGATAATTGGGTTTACTGAGGAATAACAGATTGGGGGACGGTTCCGGGGAAGACTCAGAACAGTCACAATTCGCCGGGCTTTTCTAATTCCTCCAAATAGTTGCAAAAAGGCAAAACTGCGCTTTATGTGTATTGTTCAACAACATCTCAACAACACCTCTGACGGACACCAGTTGGTGATGAAACATTTTTTTTCATCAGCCGATACTTGAAACGCCGGTTTTTCGTTGTTTCCGAAAATAAATGGCTAAACGATTAACAAATAATATAATAACCGGCAACGATCCCCGCCTCCGGATGTGTTTTTATTATTCTCCCCATTTTGGGCAGAATATATGGCGTAGGGGGTCTTCGCTTACCGGTGAGCGAACCAAAAAGGATCCTGCCTTTAAAGGGTTCCGCCAAAGCAGCAGCCGGTTGAAGGAAGCTTCACCCATCGCGGCTTCACTATATAAACAGGTACCCCGACAGGTAAAAGAGTACGCTCTCTACAGAATATTAACGGGTGAAGCGATCAAAATGCTGAAAGAAGGAATGGAAGCAGCCGTTATTACAGAATCCCTGAAGAAAAAATATATTGACCCGCTCCTGGATGCACCGGAAAAGTACTCCGAAAATACAACGGTTAAGGAACCCGTGACAAGGGGGCGTGTAAAAGGCATGGCTGATTTCACCTCATATACTCAAAAACCCACAGGAGTCAGAAAAATTACAAGAGCACGCCGCTCCCTTTTGCTTCAAAAAATCACAGAAGGCCACTCGGCAGTTGAATATTTGTCATCCACCGATTCAGACCCGCTAACACAAACCGGCAGAAATATTTCAGAATCTCCATATAGTGAACCGGAACTACCCGAAAAGCGGAAGCCGCGAACCAAAACCACCAGCGGCCTGATATATCTTGGCCGACTTCCGGAATGTAAAAAACTAAAGATCTGGTTGCGGCCAGTCGATACTTCATTCTTAAGCCCGGTAATCTAGCGCCCTGAATTTTTTTTGTTATCTTAATAGGACTTTATTTCACCGGAATGAAACCTAAAATTCTTTTGAGAATTGCATCAGGAATTATCCTTTTGCATGCAATTGGTCATTTCTTTGGTGTGGCCGGTTTGACGAAAGACGGGACAGACGAACAAAATCAGGTCATTCAAGCGATGACCGTTCACCGCTTTCCGGTTTTGGGTACGGTCCACAGCTTTGCTGATTTCTTAAATGGATTTGGATGGATCGGCGAGATTTCATTGCTGCTGACTGCTTATTTACTTTGGCTCACGGGATCTGTTGCAGACAGTCAGCCGGGGATAAGCAGGAAACTATCGGCCGCTCTTTTTATCAGTCTCCTGGCGCAGTCTATATTGGAATTTATTTATTTTTTTCCTGTCGCGTATCTCATGACAATGATTGCCACCATATTGACGGGACTATCCTTTGTTTTGACTAAAAGCAAAGAACACCATTGATACACGCGACCGATCCGATCCTTTGAAACCGGATAATCCCTCTTATTTGTGGTATATTCGATCAAATCGACTCCATGCCACACCCGATACTGCTAGAAGATTGGAATTCTTACGACAACCGTAAGACCAAGGATGAAAAAGACAAATCAAAGTTTGCTTGTTCTGAACACTGGGAAGTGGAATATCTGGCAGATAAGCTGAAAAAATATTATCCGTTAAAAACCCGTCAGGCAATAATGCAGTCTATTACCCACTGTTGCTCAAAAATATCTGAACCCCATCAGAGAGAAAGATTTGTTGAATGTGTAATTCGTCGTTTTGTTAGTGAAACTTAGGGATAAGTTGATTAATCGGCGATTGAGGGATCATCTAATTACTCATCATTTAATCCCTTTCCATTGAGAATTTGCTGCATACTTTTTTCAACCCTTGACTCCCGGGTTTTGGATTGTTTGGGTGCAGAAAAATAAAGAATGTATGCTCTTTGCCGTCCCGGTGTCAATGCATTAAAAGCAGTTTTCAAAGCAGGAATTTTATCTAATTTCTTTTGAAATTCTTCAGGAATTGTAATATTCTGTAGTCTTTTTTAATTTCACTTTCAAACCGGCTTTTTCCACTTCAATGGCTTCATAGATATAGGCTTTCAGGATGGTTTTCATCTTAACTATTTCCTGAACATTGGTGAACCGGATCTGGCGTGCCGCCTGCACATTCTTCGTTTGCTGGATCAGAATACCATTGGCATCATTTAACAAGGCACCTTTGAAAAACAAAAGCGCACAGTATTCTTTAAATACATGTATTAAAACGATGTTGCTTTTCTGAAACGTGTAACAGGGGCAACCCCACTTCAATTCTTCGGTCAGCCCGCAGTCAAGAACGATCGTTCTCAATTGTCTCCAGTTCTTTCTGCCACTTTTTGGCTTTACTAAAATAAAAATCAACCTTAGGATTCATGTTATTCATTTATTAAAATTAACTGAAATGATTTTTCTGTCCGCAGGTCTGAAATACCAGGACAAAATTATAAAAACAGTCTGCATGAATGGTCCGATAAGTCCCTTTATGCTGTCATCACCGCTTGCCAAATGCGAAATAAAGGCTCCCGTCATTACAAAAAAGAAACCTGCATAGGCCCATTCTTTAAGCAAGTGTAAATCGGGGAATTAAAATAGCCATTACGCCAAGTATTTTCCAGATACCAATGATGTACAGGAAATATAAAGGATAACCCAAAGGAACGATCATATCAACCATCTCTTTTGCATGAATTATTTGGGCCAGGCCGCTTGACAACATGCCAAAAGCCAATAAACCTGTTGAAACCCAATAGATAATTTTATTTCTCTTTTCCATGATCTGTTCTTTTATTTTAGTTTTGATGTCTTGTACCCGGTGATCTGTCTTATTCTCGGCCCGGGCCGAGCCAGCCGGGCAACTTCGATGCCTGCCTGATCCAACCCGCCACAAGCTTCTGGTCGATGCTGGTCGTTCTCATGAATGTCCAGGTATCGCGTTTCCCCGCTCTTAGATTCACCGGGAGGTAATGGACTCAACGACCTGCCCCGGAAGAACGCCACTTTAACGTAATTCGTGAAACAGTGGAAGCTGAGAAACCAGCCCTGGCCTTCGATGCCATAGAAGGGTGAGTTCCACTTCACGGCCTTGGTCACTTTGGGGATAGTGCGTACTATCAGCGCGTCGAGGCTGCGCGACTACCTCGCGTTTCCATCCTGGTATGGCCGCGATATAAGCCTGCACGGGGGCGTTACCATCGGCTTTCGCAATCTGAGGATTGCCGCCTGCGAGAAGTGCCGGCTTACCGGCTACCGAACGGGCTTTGCTCTTAGTTCCGTTAGATCGCAGGGGTTTGCCTGCAGGGCTAACCTTTGGATTTGTTTTTCGTTTTGTCATAACTGGATTATTTTAATTTGCTTACGATGTCCTGTAATCGGTTATGTGCCATATTTATGCCTTGGAGCAAAGGGTAACTGCAGCATTTGGTCTCTGTAGTGCAACCGATTTATATATTACGTGCATAGTGAGTTTGCTGGTGTCGTCAGTAAGTTTTTCAAATTCCAGAGAACTCAAGCTGAACGCCAAAAGGCGTATTCTCCATTTCAAATGTCCGGGTGATTTTCTGGTTCGGGACTAAACTCATGGATTACCCCATTGGACCCGAATGCTTTGTTTCCTTTGGGATCGGTTGTTTCAAATTGGTAACTGCCGTGCTTTTTATTTTCAAGTTTCAGCACTTTCGTTCCCATCCATTGCTCAACAATTTCGGGCTCTGCATAGGCTTTAAAAAGTAATTCCAATGGCAAATCAAATTCCCTTGTGATCACCAATTCCTGTTTGCCGTCTTCGGCATTGATTTTTGTTTTTTGTTCCATATTATTTATTTTTTTGATTTGTATTTTTTCATAATGGTTTCCAATTTATTAAACCGGTCATCCCACATTTTGCGGAATGGTTCAATAAAGTCGGCTACTTCTTTCATTTTTTTTGCATTGATGTGATAGTAAATTTCCCTGCCGTTTTGCTCTTGTTCAAGCAATTCGCATTCGGTGAGTATTTGCAGGTGTTTTGAAACGGTCGGTCTTGCTGTGTCAAAGTTTGAGGCTATTGCACCTGCTGTCATGGATTGCGAAGCAACCAACAGAAGTATAGCCCTTCTTGTCGGGTCTGCTATGGCTTGAAATACGTCTCGTCTTAAATTCATTGTGTAGCTATTTGACTACAAATATATGTGTAGTTATTTAACTACGCAAATTTTTTTTATGCATTAGTTCGGGTGTGTCCGGGCGGGAGTGTTTCTTTTAAAAATTACCCGAAAACCCGGATTTGAGTGGTACCTGCATGGTCACTGAAAAACTATCCGCGGTATTTTCCAATTGGAGGGAATGGGCAGAGCCATAAATCAGTTGAAGCCTTTTTGCCACGTTTGCCAGGCCAATACCCCGCTTATGAGAAGGGGCTTCATGTTCTGTAGGCTTTCCATTGATTAGCTTAAAGAATAATTTATTTTCCAATACCTGAATGGTAAGTTTTATCCAGGGATCCTTTAACGTCTTACTGGTGCCATGTTTAAAACTATTCTCAAGAAAGGGGATCATTAGCAGCGGGGCGATAGTCATGTCCGGCGAATTACCGGAAATATCCAGTTCAAGCTGTAGCCGGCTGCCATACCGGATTCTTTCCAAATCAGAATAACTTTTCAGAATATGAATTTCTTTATTCAGGGAAACGAATGGATCGTTGCATTCATTCACCATATAATTCATCATCCCGTACAACTGATTAACGAGTTCGCCGGCCTGGGGTGAGCGACTGATAGTAAAAGAATAAATATTATTCAGGGTATTGAAAAGAAAATGCGGATGAATCTGCGCTTTGAGCATCTGGATTTCGGCACTCGCATTTTCCCGCTGCAGGGCGATATAGTCTTTTTGTTTTTGCTGCCTGTCTTTGAATAGCTTCAGAGCAATAAACAGGCCGCCCAGGAAAGCGGGTCCTGAAATGGTTTGCCGTATACTAAATAATAAAATAAGATTGGGATCATTGGTGTGGTAATGAAAATACAGCATGACCGGATTATAGACATAGGTATAAACCAAATACCTGAAAACTGCCGTGATCAGCCATATTATAAAAATCCCGGCGATAAATTTTATGTATTTTTTTTTCCTCAGATAATAGGGAACCAGGATGTAAAGAAATAAATAGGCAAATAACATCTGCGCCAGGATCATCAGAAATGTTCTGATAAATACCATCCGGTAAAAAATAAGAAAACCATCCATGCCCCGACCATATAGTGTGCCACTGCCTTTCGGTGGATAAGTGCATATGGCGAAAATGTAAAGCAAAAGCCATGCGGTCAGATGGCGTAGTATCCTTGTTTTTCGCTCTTTGGAATATATGAAATCCTGCAGGGTCATAAAACCTGGTGGTTGTTATGGTTATGTAATACAGGGTGATTATTTAAATTGAGTTTAAGATAAATGCTAAACCCAATTTCTGTTTCTTCTATTTTCATCGTGTGCCTGTCCGGGTAATTGATCAGGAGGTTTTGGCGTGCATTTTCGAATATCGGGCTGTCGAGCTGCTCTTTTACACCCGGGAAATTCATATTCGTATGAACCCTGAATTGAAATTCACTTTCATGGATTTGAATATTTATTTCCGGACAGAAATATTCCAGGTTGTCTTCGCTTTCTTTGGGAAAGGATAATTCCAGGAATGGCAACAGTACCAGCGGAGTAATAGTCTGATGGTCGAAGTCACCTGAAATTTGAAACGTTGGTTCCAGCCGGTTTCCAAATATGAGTTCTTTCAGGCCGCTATAATCGTGAAGCATATTGATTTCTTTTTTTAGCGGTACATGCCTTGCATCTGATTCATACAGGATATAACTCAGGAGATCTGAAAGTTTTAATATCATTTTCGGTGCAGACTGACCACCGGATTGGATATCTGCATGAATATTTTTAAGTACCCCAAGCAAAATGGCCGGTTCCATTTTCATTTTCATAATATCGAGCTGATGATAAATCCGTTGAACCATCAGTTTCTTATATTCTTCATCCCTCAGATAATAATCCTTAAGGGCTTTAATGCTGATCGCGGTTCCGGTAATTATAATTTGTTCACCGATTCCCTTGATCATCGTTATGGTTAAAATGTCCTGGTTGTCCGCATTTGAATCCCCTACAAAAAAATGCCGGGTAATATAATTGCTCCCATAGTAAGTTATCAGTAACAACAGCAGGAGGGAAGCCGCCAGAAACAGGAAGTTTTTGGAAGCGAGAAATTTCGGATAGATGAAATAAAGCGAATAATAGACGGAAAAAACATAAACCGGTAAATAATAAAGAGCTTCCAGAGAGGCTGACCTGTATAATTCCGGATCAGTAAGAATTTTTGAATTAATTGCCGGTAAACTGATGAGGATGGTATAAATGTAATAAAACAACCAGAACGCCAGATGTCTGGACGTACGGGGGGCCAGTCGGTTCGAAATGACGAATTGATAGGTTGTCACAGGTTGTGTATGATAATGAAGTTAACAATTCAATCTGTGCGATCAATCACCTTGCGCCTGTAATTCTGTAAATTGCCATTCATTTTTGATGATTTATATCAATATCGATGCGTGGATTAACGAAAAGGGTAACCCACCCGTGGGCGCGATCCTGATGAAAGATAACGGTTGACGGATGACGGTTGGCGGTTTATGGCCTTTGGTACGGATTTAAGTTCACGGTAGAAAACGGTAAAAATTTTGCGATAATATATCAGAGCCTATGAAACATCAATTTCCAAATTTCCAAATTTTCAAATTCCCAAATTAAAATGTATGCCCGAAATTCCGGATATAGCGGTTTTCTCAAAAAACCTGGACGCAGTTTTTGCCGGTAAAAAATTGTTGAAGGTTAAGGTGGTTAATGGAAAAAAGCTGCCAGACACCGCACGCATTCTGTCAAAAAAACTAGAGGGGATTCGGCTTAAAAGAATTTACCGGTCGGGAAAGGAATTGCGATTTGAATTTGCAGACGGTACCCTGCTCGGACTACACCTGATGCTGACCGGCGATATGTTTATTTTTGAAAAAATAAATGATCATCATTCAACCATTGTAGAACTTTATTTTGAAGGTGGTAAAAACCTGTCGTTGACTGACCGGATGAAGAACGCACATATTAAACTCGACCCGGTAGATAAGCAGGGTGTTGATGCACTGGAGCTGGATTTCGATCAGTTAAAAAACATTTTAAACCGGAAAACGACCATCAAGAATATTTTGCTCGATCAGGATCTGATCCGTGGCATCGGGAATGGTTATTCTGATGAGATCCTCTGGGAAACCAGGATTTCACCTTATTCCATTGCGGCTGCGATTCCTGATGCGAAAATAAAAGAGCTCGTAAAAGCCATACCGAAAATTTTGAACGAAGCCACCCATAAAATAGACAAAGCCTACCCGGGAAAAATTAATGATGAAGTGAAGGAGTTTCTAAAAATTCACCGGAGAACGGGTGATAGTCCGACAGGTCGGCCCATTCAGATAGACACGAAGGGCAGCAGGAAAACTTACTATACGGATGAACAGGTGCTTTATACCTAGTCTGTCATTATAAAGTCCAGTTCACAATGCTGTTCACCCATTCTTCATGATAAGGAGCGGTGACCTTGATATAATTATCCGTAAATCCCTCCATCATCGCCTTGTCGCGACTGCGTTCGAAAAGTACTTTGCGGGTTTGTCCGGCATGTAAGGCGGTAAAATATTGCATTTTCTGATAAGAAAGGTTGCGCAGAATTTTGTTTCTCTCGTTCCGCACCGAAACCGGAACCACTGGTTTCATATCGATGGCGCGGGTGTTCTCTCTTTCAGAATAGGTAAAAACATGGAGGTAAGAGATGTCGAGGCTATGCAGGAAATCCCTCGTTTCCCTGAAATCTTCCTCCGTTTCTCCCGGGAAACCCACGATCACATCAACTCCGATCGCTGCATGGGGCATCAGGCTTTTTATGAGGGCAACACGTTCTGCATACAGCTCACGCTTGTATCTTCTGCGCATCAGGGCAAGGATTTTATTACTGCCACTTTGCAGGGGAATATGGAAATGCGGCATGAAACGGTCACTGTTTGCCACCAGGCCGATGATATCATTAGTGAGGAGGTTAGGTTCGATAGAAGAAATCCGAAAGCGTGGCATTTCCTTAATCTGATCCAAAGCATTCGTAAGATCAAAAAAATCCAATTGCTTTTTTTCTCCATCGGGTTCAGTATTTCTGAAATCACCGAGGTTCACACCAGTTAGTACAATTTCCTGAATCCCCTGGCCGGCCAGCTTGCGCACATTTTCCAGGACATTCCCCAGCCGATCACTGCGGCTCTTTCCACGTGCCAGCGGGATAGTACAGAAACTGCACTGGTAATCACATCCGTCCTGAACTTTCAAAAATGCCCGGGTTCTGTCATTAAAAGAATAACCTTCATGAAAGTCCTGAACCTGGTCGATATCGCAACTGCAGATTTTAGCCGGGTCACCCTTTACCAGTTCCCGGATATGACTGGCTATATTAAATTTTTCTGCTGCACCCAATACGAGATCCACACCGGGAATTTCAGCAATTTCCTTTGGTTTTAACTGGGCATAACAGCCGGTGATAACCACAAAACTTTCCGGTGATTTTCTCCTGATCTGTCTCAGGAGATAACGGCATTCCTTATCGGCATTTTCTGTAACGGAACAGGTGTTGATCACATATACATCCGCCACCTCATCGAATAATCTTTTTTCAAATCCTTCCTTCTCCATAAGCCGGGAAATGGAAGAAGTTTCCGAAAAATTAAGCTTACAGCCCAGGGTGTGAAAAGCGACGGTTTTTGCTGCTGTCATGGGGCGCAAAGATAATATCATTCAGGAATTATGCCCTTAACTTTAACGGATGCGCAGGATATTAGGCTGGATATTGATTTTTTCTTTATTAACAGCGGATCTTTCATGCAGGCGGGGACATTCGGGAAACAACCCTTCTCCCGGTATTTCCAAAGAAGAACCCTTTAATCGCCATGGAGAACTGGTTCTTACCAGGCATGCCCGATGCCGGATGGACTGCAGACATATTACGGTCAGGGAGATCAGGGAAATTTTGGATTCAGGAATCATCAATTATTCGAAAAGTGAACCCGAAGCACATCCGGACCCCAAATATGCACTGGAAGGATTTACCACTGAGCAACAACATTTACGCATCATCGTGGCGCCGGAAGCCAATAAACTGATCATTATTACCTGTATTGAACTGGGTGTTGAGTGGACATGCCATTGCAATTAGGGAAGATCACTTATTTTCGGTTCAGACCTGGCAAATAATATGACCCGTTTCTTCAGCAAGATATATACGATTTATGCACTTTTCTGGTTCGCATTTTTCACATTGCTTGCATTTCCTTTTGTTATCATCTTTTCTTTTTTTGGAAAGCGCAGGGGAGGCAATCTGATCTGCAGCATGGCTAAGATATGGGCAGACTGCTGGTATTTTCTACTGGGTATCCGCCATGAAAATATTTTTGAATCACCCTATGATCCGGCGAGGAATTATATTTTTCTCTTTAACCATTCTTCATATATGGATATTCCGAGTCTTTTCAAGGCAATCCGCAAACAACCATTCAGGATATTGGGGAAGGAAGAAATTAAGAAAATACCGGTATTTGGTTTTATTTACAGCCGGGGAGCAGTAATGGTCGACCGCGGCAGTACTGCGCGCAGGGCAAAAAGTGTAAGGGCATTGAAATCCCTGCTGAAACATCATATTTCTATTGGAATATTTCCCGAAGGAACTTTTAACGAAACCGGAAAACCACTCAAATCTTTCTACGACGGGGCTTTTCGCATAGCCGTTGAAACACAAACGCCGGTTAAGCCGGTGCTCTTTCTGGATAATTACAACCTCCTTAACCATCATGAATTGCTCAGTTTAAAACACGGTAAATCCAGGGCTGTTTTCCTTGAAGAAATCAGTCCGGAAGGCTATAGCTTGCAACAGATTTCGCTTTTCAAAAAGAAAGTATATGATGTCATGGAATTAAAACTGAAAGCATATCAGGCAAGCTGGATCAGGCCGGAAGAGTCCTGAACTTCCGGTCTTCCGGATTGTTTTACTAATAATACCACATATAAAATATTGTTTGCAGAAATCATCATACCACTGGCACTTCCGAAAAACTACACCTGGTGGATCCCCGATCATTTGATGGAAGGTCTTCAGCCGGGATGTCGGGTGGAAGTGACCCTGCGGAATAAAAAATATGCAGGAATCATCAAAAACTTCCACGCTGAAAAACCGGAAGCCTTTGATCCCCGCCCTATAGAGAGTGTGCTGGACAATGAACCGTTGATTTATGCTGAACAGCTCAGGCTCTGGGAATGGATTGCAAATTATTATATGTGTTCGGAAGGAGAGGTAATGGCTGCTTCCCTGCCTGCCCATTTCAAATTAAGCAGCGAAAGCATTCTGGTATTCAATGATAGTTTCGGGGATGATTTTTCTTCCCTGGATCATGATGAATACCTGGTGGCGGAAGCCCTGCTGTTAAAAAAGGAATTAAAAATCCCGGAAGTCCAGCAAATTCTCCATGGTGGCACAGCTTACCCCGTTGTAAAGCGTCTGATCGATAAATCGGTTTGTTATGTGTATGAATCCCTGAAAGAATTGTACAAACCAAAAACAGAAATTTTTATTTCACTGCATCCCGATTATCACTCTGAAGAAAATATTGAAGCGCTTCTTAACCAGGATAAGAAATGGTCGAGAGCGGAGAAGCAGATGGAATTGCTGCTTTCCTTTTTGCATATCCAAAAAACCGAGCCGGAAGTTTCAAAACAGGCATTGTTGAAAAAATCGGGGGCTTCTGATGCGCAGTTAAAAGCACTCATCACCAAAAACATTCTCGTTGCCGAACAGCGCCCGGTTGACCGGCTCCGTGTTCTGCCCCGTAATATTCATATCCCTTTCGAACTCTCATCCGCCCAGGAATCAGTGCTTTCAGGAATCCGGAAAGATTTTGAAACGAAGGGTGTATGTCTCCTTCATGGATATACGTCCAGCGGCAAAACGCAGGTTTATATAAAACTGATAGAACAACAATTGCTGGAGGGCAAACAAGTGCTGTACCTGGTACCGGAAATTGCGCTGACCTCCCAGATTGTTCGAAGACTTCAGTCTCATTTTGGCGGATATCTCGGCATCTATCACAGCCGTTTCAGCCAGAACGAACGATTTGAAATCTGGAACAAAGTGCGCAAAGGTGAAATCAAAATATTACTGGGCGCCCGTTCTGCACTGTTTCTCCCTTTTATAAACCTTTCACTGGTTATTGTGGATGAGGAACACGACAGCTCTTATAAACAACAGGATCCGGCACCACGCTATCATGCGCGTGATACAGCGATTTACTGCGCTTCGCTTTTTAAGGCCAAAACTTTGTTGGGCAGCGCCACGCCTTCTATTGAAAGTTATTATAATGCGGTTACCGGTAAATATGGGCTCGCGGAACTGTTGGAACGATACGGGCAGGTATCCATGCCTGTTATACGGCTAATCGATACAAAGAAATATCTTCAGAAAGACGGGTCAAAAATAATTTGCACGCCTGACCTTAAAACAGCGATCGAAACTTCCCTGGAAAACAAAAAACAGGTTATCCTTTTCCGGAACCGCCGCGGTTATTCACCTTACCAGGTTTGCAAATTCTGCGGATGGATTCCCCAGTGTAAGAATTGTGACGTATCGCTGACTTTCCATAAGCTGACCAACAAACTTCTCTGTCATTATTGCGGAACCTCCTACCCGCCGGTTCTTACCTGCGCGGCCTGCGGAAATCATGAATTCATTCAACGGAATTTCGGAACGGAAAAAATAGAAGAGGAGCTTGAAGGATTATTTCCTTCGGCCCGTATCGCCCGGATGGACGTGGATAGTGTGCGGGGTAAAACGGCCCACGATATGCTGATCAAACAATTTGAGCAACAAAGGGTAGACATCCTGGTTGGTACGCAAATGGTTGTTAAAGGGCTGGATTTCGATCACGTCGACCTGGTGGGGATACTTGATGCAGACAGTCTCCTGAGTTTTTCAGAATTTCGGGTAAACGAACGGGCTTTTCAGCTGATGGAACAGGTAAGCGGGCGGGCGGGCCGGAGGGATGGACAGGGAAAAGTGCTGATTCAGGTGGCCAATACCAAACACCCGGTATTGGAATTCGTAATAAATCATGATTTCAGGGGCTTTTATGCAAAAGAACTGGTCGCCCGGCAGCAATTTTTTTATCCACCGTTTTCAAGAATCATACGGATTACATTTAAACATAAAATGCAGGGGATTGTGCATGATGCAGCTTCCCTGTTTGCTTTACACCTTCATGGAGAATTTGGAAATTACCTGACCGGACCCGGGGAACCCGCCGTTGCCCGCATCCGCAATCAATTTATCATGGAGCTGATGCTTAAACTCCCAAAAAATGGGAGTACAATTGCAAAGGCAAAACTGGTCATTCAGCAGCAACGCGCCATTTTGCAGAATGACCGGAAGTTCAGGTCCGTTACGATTATTCCGGATATTGATCCTGTTTAAGTCTCAAAGTCTTAATATGGTTACGCAAAAAAATACATCCCTTCTCTCTTATAATAGTTTTCACTTTGACGTGAACGCTTCCGAATTGGTTTCCGTTAAGTCAGTGAATGAATTACAGGAACTGCTACATACAAAAACACCATTGCTGGTTCTCGGCGGTGGCAGCAATATTTTGCTGACCAGGAATGTGGATGGACTGGTTGTAAAAATTGATATACTTGGAATAGAGGAAGTGAAGGAAGACAATACCCATATCTATGTAAGAGTGGGAGCGGGGGAGAACTGGCACTCTTTTGTTGAATATACCATGAAAAGAAACTGGGGTGGTCTGGAGAACCTTTCACTGATTCCGGGAAATGTAGGAGCCGCCCCCATACAAAATATTGGTGCTTACGGTGTGGAATTGAAGGATTCATTTTATGAATTGGAAGCATATGACCGCAAAGAGAAAAAAGTATATTCCTTTGCTGTCAATGATTGCCGGTTTGCCTATCGCGACAGCATTTTCAAGTCCGCTGAAAAAGGCCGGTATATAATTTTGAATGTCACTTTTATTCTGCGTAAGACGCCTGTTCTGCATACCAGCTATGGAGCTATTCGGGAAGAATTAAAAATAATGGGAGTGAAGTCCCCGACCATTCAGGACATTTCAACGGCAGTAATAAAAATCCGCCGCTCGAAGCTTCCTGATCCGGCGGATATTGGAAATGCAGGTAGTTTTTTTAAAAATCCCGTGGTAGATCAGTCAAAATTTCTTTCTCTTTCTTCAAAATATTCTGAGATGCCTGCTTATCCGCATGAAGATCAGTCGGTCAAGCTGGCCGCCGGCTGGCTTATCGAACAATGTGGCTGGAAGGGTTACCGCAAAGGCGATGCGGGTGTACATAAGGACCAGGCCCTCGTGCTGGTGAATTATGGTAAGGCAACAGGCAGGGAAATACTTGATCTCAGCGAGAAAATTAATCTATCAGTGACTAAGAAATTCGGAATCCATCTCGATTCAGAAGTCAATATTTTCTGAAAGGCTTCCAACGACGAATGGCCAGGAAATAAATCCAACCTGGTTCAGGAATTCCCTTCCATTAATATACCAAAAGCCACCATTGGTGAAACGCTGTCTGGGCGGGATCAAAGTAATTTGAAAATTGCACATTCAAATACCTGCCGTAGTACTTACAATAATATTTAAAATGAAGCCAGTTCGGATTTTTTTTGCATTGATGATATCTATCCCAGTAGACAGTTGTAAAAAAGATTATACTTCAGAACCTCCATTACCCGCCAAAGAAAAAAAAGCGATTGTTTCAACCCTGGCTGGGGACGGCACAGCGGCATTTAAAGATGGTGCTTTCCTGTCAGCAGAATTCAATTCACCTGGTGATCTGGTTTTTTCGGTTGATGGTTTTTATGTAGCCGATGTTGAAAATCATAAGATCCGAAAAATATCTGCAGGTCAGGTTTCTGTATACGCCGGCAGCGATTCATCTGGGATATTGAATGGTCCGGGCGGATCAGCATTATTTAAAAATCCATGGAGTATAACAACAGATCCGGTGGGAAACCTTTTTATTGCAGATGCTGGTGATCCGCGAATCCGTAAGATTTCGGATAATGGAATCGTATCTTTTTATGCCGGTAACGAACAGTTGGGATTTAAAGACGGGGATGCAGCAACTGCTCAGTTTGGAAACAGCACCAATATTGTCGCTGACGGGCATGCTAATATTTATGTATCCGATAACCAGAATAACAGAATTCGCAAAATCAGTAATTCAGGTCAGGTTACCACAATTGCAGGAACAGGACAAGAAGGGTTCAGGGATGGCGATGGAGCCATAGCGGAGTTTCACAATCCTGGCGGAATAACATTAGATAAATCCGGAAATCTATATGTGGCTGACAGGGGGAATTTCCGAATACGTAAAATAACTCCCTCGGGCCAGGTTTCCACTATTGCCGGTACAGGCAGGCCTGGTCGGACAGACGGGGAAAGCGAACAGGCGGAATTCACAGTAAATGTGCACGACCTGGTTGCGGACGAAACGGGTAATATTTATCTGGCAGATGATCACCGGATCAGGAAAATATCAATTTCCGGAATGGTTTCAACCATTGCAGGAAATGATCCTGGCTACAAAGACGGAGATGGTATTGAAGCCAGATTCAACCTTCCGCTTGGTCTGGCGATAGATCCGTTGGGAACAGTCTACGTAGCTGATGTCGGGAACAACCGGATCAGGAAAATAGACTTTCGATAAGAGTCAGCTTTATCCGAAATCTTCTTCTTCAGATCCATAACTGGTATCCGGAGTCATATTCATCATAGAACCGATCAGGTCCTTGAATTCTATTTTGCCCTCTACCACCTTCTTGCTGATCATGCTGTAGGCAGAGAGGCCATGCAGTACAAATTCCATCAGCAGGGCCATTTCCTTTTCATTCGCATTACGGAAATGTTTTTTTACAAATGCATGGAGACCGTCTACCTTGTATAGCAATCGCACTTTGTCTTCATCCTTTGAATTGAAAAATACATCCAGATGATTTCCTTTATCGAACCAGCCTGTAATCGGCTTATAAGGATTTTCCTCACCGCCTTTTCTTTTCTTGAATATTTCGGGATTCGGGAAATAATTTACAAACTGCGAACGGAATGCTTTTTCCAGTAGATTAAATGCCACCTGGTAAGGGCCTTCCTGTTCGCCTTCATACACAAGTTCTATCTTACCGGTTATAGATGGTATGATGCCGACCAGGTCACTCATCCAGACCTGTGTTTCCTTTTCATTGTTGAGCAGGGCCCTTCTTTCGGCGGCGCTTACGGCATTCTCATAAGCAGCGATGGTAAGTCTTGCTGATACGCCGCTTTTTTTATCCACAAACTCACTGGTACGCGCTTCAAATGCCACCTGTTCGATCATTCGTTTAACCAGATCGCTGACCTTCACCCTTACTTTCTGGTCAGCCGTGATATCCGCTTCCTGCTCCGTAATCAGGAGAGCATGATCAATATTTTTAGGATAATGGGTCAGAATCTGGCTTTCAATACGGTCCTTCAGGGGCGTGACAATGGAACCGCGGTTGGTATAGTCTTCGGGGTTCGCAGTAAATACAAATAGAATATCCAGTGGCATCCGCAATTTAAATCCACGGATCTGAATATCTCCTTCTTCCAGGATATTAAACAAGGAAACCTGTATCCGGGCCTGCAGATCCGGGATCTCATTGATGACGAAAATACCCCGGTTACTTTTCGGGATGATGCCGAAATGGATGACTTCTTCATCGGCAAAATTCAAACGCATATTGGCTGCTTTGATCGGATCAATGTCTCCGATCAGATCGGCTACACTTACATCAGGAGTAGCCAGTTTTTCGCTATAACGGTCGCTGCGGTGCAGCCATGAAATAGGCGTGTCATCACCTTTCTGTTCGAATCAGTTCGCGGGCAGAATTTTGAAATCGGGGCGAACGGGATCGTCATTGATTTCGCTGCCTGCCACATAAGGAATGTATTCATCCAGCAGGTTGATCATCTGCCGGGCCATCCTGGTCTTTGCCTGTCCACGAAGTCCCAGAAAAAGAATATTGTGACGTGAAAGCAGTGCCCTTTCTGTATCGGGAATTACAGAATCTTCGTAACCGACAATACCGGGAAAACTGTTTTCCTTCTTGTGTAATTTCTTCAAAAGGTTTTCCCTGACCTCCTCTTTAACTGAACGGTGTTTATATCCCGACTTCTTCAGTTCACCCAGTGTTTTTATTTTATCCATGTTCGTCATCAAATTTTTTATTGCCCAGACCTGGTTTATCGTGGATCGTGTATCGTTTATCGTATCGTTTATCGTGCATCGATCCACGATACTCGATTAACGATATACGACTAGTAATCTCGAAGACAGTATTATTTCAATATACTGTTTTTCTTTTTCCATTCTCAAAATCCCTGAAGATGAAAGCGCCGAGGTGATCCAGTGAGGCAAAAAAAGCTTTCCCATTGTTAGTTTCCGTGAATTCAGTCACGAATCGTTGCAAATAAGGATCGCTTGCAATCATAAAGGTCGTGATGGGGATCTTGAGTTTTTTACATTGTGCGGCAAGGCTAAGGCATCGGGTTGTGATTTTCCGGTCGAGCCCAAAACTATTTTTATAATAGCGCTTTCCGGATTTGAGGCAGGTCGGCTTCCCATCCGTGATCATAAAAATCTGCTTATTCGGATTTCTTCTTCTTCTCAAAATATCCATAGCCAGTTCAAGACCGGCCACCGTATTGGTATGATAAGGCCCTACCTGCAGATAGGGAAGGTCCTTTATTTCTACCGGCCATGCATCGTTCCCGAATACCACAATATCCAATGTGTCCTTTGGATATTTTGTTGTGATCAGCTCGCTGAGTGCCATCGCTACTTTTTTTGCCGGCGTGATCCGGTCCTCACCATAAAGGATCATTGAATGAGAGATATCGATCATCAGCACGGTAGACGTCTGTGATTTGTAATCTGTTTCGCGGATTTTCAGGTCATCCTCCTGCATATTGAAATGATTCAATCCCGTGATTGATCTGTGCATTGCGGATGGATTCGGTGAAATCAATATGTTCCAGCTGATCACCAAACTGGAAGGGCCTTGTTTCAGGATTTATTTCATCCCCGCCACCGGGTTTGAAGGTATTGTGATCACCCTGTTTTGGTTTTTTTAAGTTTACCGAAAATTTCTTCCAGTGACCTTTTGCGTATCCCCTGTTCAGTTTTGGGACTGATGGTGATGGTTCCGGTTTGTTTGTTTTCATCGATATACCCTTTATCTTTCAGGTCTTCAATAAAGTCACCCATTCCATATTCACCATCCGTCATTTCATATTCCTTATCCAGCTGGTTCATCCATTGAAGTGCTTCGCCAACATCCCCATTGGTATAGGTTAGCAGTTGCATGAAGATATCCAGCAACTGGTCGAATTTAGACTTGCCATCTTTCTTCGGGTCATATTTTCCAAAATGAAAACCGATCATATTTTCAAGTTAATGCAATTTAAGCGTATAGCCGAACGGGGAATAACGAAAGCTTTTTACAGGATTTCCGCCTGTCCCCGGGTATCCTCTGAGCACTGGTCCCTTAATATCTGAATAACAATCCTTTGACAAAAAGGATCGAATTCAGGGAAAAAATAAAGCCTCCTGTCCGGAAACAGGAGGCTGGTTATATTATGATGAATTTTTATTATTTCAGTCTGTTGCTGTCTGCCGGGAGCTTTGTGTTAAACTGCTTATCCATCTGATCGATCTGCATCAGCATCCGGTAGGTGGTGAAGATATCCTGGGCAAAATTCATTTGCCGGTCGGAAAGTGTTCCACCCTTTCCCTGGAGGATCATATAGGCGTTGGTCGCCAGCTGATCGTCATTGGTTTCTTCTCCCAGCATCTTATAATATCGCATTTGTTGCTGAAGGTCTTTCTTCAGCGAGGCCTCTACTTTTTTCGCGAGGGTAAGATCTCCGGCGAGATAACAGGACTGGAGGAAATCGGTAGAAATGGCATCCTGCTGATTTCCCCGGTTTGACGTCATACCATAAAAGAAATTTGATTCCAGTACGCTCTTATCAAAATGTTCCAGGATATTTTTTGCGGAATCTTTTTTCCCCGCATCTGCCAGACTCGCAGCGACCTGCGAATGGGACATACGGATGCTGTTCAGGTGACGCCGGTTTTCTTCGTCATAGTATACACCCGGCTTGTCTGCTCCGCCATATGCGAAATGTTTCATAATTGTATTGTAGGCGGCATCGTTGTCCACGCCTCCTTTATCAAAAGGTACCAGTTCGTAGGAAAGACCCCGAAGACGTACGAATTTTGAAAGTCCAAGATCATTAAGTTCCTGGGTAGAAGTGAAACAGATCGGCCTCTTCCAGTGATTGGCAGCGATAATGGAATAAATGGCCAGGTCATTCTTCAATAAATACTGACGGCTCGGGATATCAATTTTTAATTCGCTCAGCACACTGTCTCCTTCGTGGATCAGTCCCCTGGCTTTTACCGCTTCCAGATCTACAGGAACAGTAAGTTTCCTGACCGGTAAAATGTTGATGATATCTTCATCCTGTTGCTGGGTATATTTCGGATCATCACTACCCACCACATTTTTCAGGATGTCGAAGAGGTCGTAATATTTTTTCTGGTCAAATCCCGGCATTGGCGCCACATAAACGATATCCCTCCGGCTGCCTTGTATTTGTTCCGGAGTGAAAATGATATCGAAAGGGGCACTCTGGTTTATTTTATACCGCAGTTCATTCATATACCAGTCCGTTCCCAGCAGGCTGTTGACGACGACACGCACATCCGGACGAATTCCTTCCACTTCCTGCGCATACCACAAAGGATAGGTATCATTGTCACCGAAAGAAAATAACATCGCATTGGGCGGACAGCTTTCCAGATAATCCCTGGCCAGGTCGCGCGCCAAAGTTTTTTTGCTGCGGTCATGATCGTCCCATTCCTGGTTTCCCATCAGAACTGGTACGGCCAGCAGGCAAAGACCGGCAGAAACATAATTCGCCACAGGGAGCTTTCATGAATTTCTCAAACTTCTCTTTCACCCAGATCACCCCCAGGCCGATCCATATCGCAAAGGCATAGAAAGAACCGACATACGCATAATCCCTTTCACGGGGTTGCTGGCCGGCCTGGTTCAGGTAGATCACAATGGCCATACCGGTGAAAAAGAAAAGCAGCATATTGATGATAAAGTCGCGTCTGTTCCGGTTATATTGAAAAAATAACCCGATCAGGCCCAGGATAAACGGCAGGGCATACATCCGGTTATACGCTTTATTCTTTGTGTGAATACTGTCGGGCATTTTACTTTGGTCGCCGTAGAAAAAATTATCTATAAAAGGAATTCCCGTAATGGCATTTCCGTCCCGGATATTTCCAAATCCCTGCAGATCATTTTGTTTGCCGGAAAAATTCCAGAAGAAATAACGCAGGTACATCCAGTAGGTCTGATAAGCAATAAAATACCGGATATTATTTCCCATGGTCGGCTGATCCCCTTCGGCAACATTCCCATAGGATTTATATACATCGGTCTGTCCGCGGTCATTGCTGGCTATCCCACATACGCGGAAAGAAATGGGAAGAAGGAGTATTACTCCAGTCCTGTCCGATACTTTTTCCTGAAAGAATATATTTATCCTTTCCTTTGATATACTGGTCACTGCCTTCCACGCGGGATGGCCGGTCAGTAAAATCCGGACCATATACAATTGGCCAGTCGCCATACTGGTCACGGCTCAGGTAACCGACAAGGGTTACCGGATTGTCCACATTAAACATGTCCACAGCCGGATCGGCATTGGAACGGATCATCGTAGTGAAATAAGTGGAATACCCGATCAGCATGAAGGAGATACACCAGATCCCGATTTTTAAGCAGGTAATATTTTTTCCTGATCGCATAGCGGATCCCCCAAACCAGTAGTGCGGTAAGTGCGATAAAGAAAAAAGCAAAACCACTGAAGAAGGGCAGGCCAATGTCGTTGACAAACTTGATATCAAACCAGGCTGCTCCCTTGATGGTATACTGGATCACAAATTTCTGAATCAGTCCGGTAATTACACAACCGATAAAAAAAGCAAATACCGATCCCCAGGCGGTAGGGGTATACCGTCTTATAATAATAAACCATCACGATGGCCGGAATGGTTAGCAGGTTCAACAGATGTACACCGATGGAAAGACCCATCATATAAAATATGAAAATGATCCATCGGTCTGATTCCGGCTTTTCGGCTTCATCTTCCCATTTCAGAATGGCCCAGAATACCAGCGCAGTAAAGAAGGAAGATGAGCCGTAAACTTCGCCTTCCACGGCGCTATACCAGAATGAATCGCAGAAAGTATATGCCAGTGCACCGACAACACCTGCACTCATTATGGTAAAAATCTGCTGGGAATCCAGGGTGATGGATCCTTTCTGTACGATTTTTCGGGCGAAATGGGTAATAGACCAGAACAGGAAAAGAATGGTCAGCCCGCTCAGGATGGCGCTCATAAAATTGACCGCCCGGGCTGCCGTGTTGGGGTTATCGCCAAAAAGAATAATAAAAAAACGCCCCATCATTACAAAAAGCGGGGCTCCGGGGGGATGGGGAATCTGCAGTTTATAGGCGCTGGAAACGAATTCGCCGCAATCCCAGAAACTGCCATTGGCCTCCATCGTTAAAATGTATACCATACAGGCTATTAGACAAACAACCCAGCCTGATATGTTATTCACCTTCTTAAAGTTCATAGTCCATTGATTTTTAGGAGTGACAAATATAGTGGAACTCATAGACCTAGAGCAGGTTGTATCGTTTAACAAAATTTGGAGTATTTGGAAATTTGGAGATTTGGAAATCGAATTTCAGACAATTATTTCCAAATTTCCAAATTTCCAAATCTTCAAATTATTCAAAGTATACCTTAACAGTCTGGTAAAACAGATGGTGTTGCAGGGACTGATCGGTAAAGTCCTGCAATCCAAACAAACCCGCGGCATTTCCTTTGTTAATAGCCACTTCCAGGTAGTTGGCAGAATTAAAAATCGCCAGTTTTTCTCCCTGGGGCACATCGGCATAGGATTCACTGATCCGGTCGATGATTTCATTTCTCTTGAAAACAATCCGGAAACTCCGGCCCCTGCGTTGCGCTTCAAATTCGTCGCGGGTAATATTAACGATCACGTTTTCGAACTTGTCGATGAAAATGATCTGACCCTCTATATAATTATCTCCCAGTAATGGACGGAGGTCATTTTTTTCAATATATTTTATGTCCGGATCACCCAGGGTCAGGGGATCTGCACCGGATTCCAAGGCCCGGATAGCCAGCCCGATCCGGCGGGTGCAATAAAGTGTGTTTTTGATTTCATTTCGGTCCAGCGGCAAACCGACAACCAGGTCGGGTTTTGCCGGCAGAATCATTTGCAGCAGCCCATTGTCTGCGCAAAAAATATACTGTCCGTTTAGCGCTGCGAGCAGGAGATATTCAGGTTTCTGTTCAAAGAGGTTAACCAGGATAATATGATAGGTATTCTCCGGAAACTGCCAGAGTGCATTGCGGCAGATATAAGCCGCCTGCGGATAATTAAATGGAGCTATCTGATGGGAAACATCGTGAATCCGAAATTCAGGATCGATTTGGAGGAGCTGCCCTTTAACCGCACCGGCTATGTAATCCTGCAGGCCGAAGTCGGAAGTGAGGGTGATAAGCGCCATCGTAGAGGTTCAATTTAAAATATGCCGGTTCCTATTTGATCAGTTCCCCGTTTTTGAAATAATGCCGGTGTACCAGCTTATCCGCCAGGGAAGGGAAAAATTTATTTAAAAAAACCGTCAGCTTACCGGTTAAGGTAAGCACGAGCACCCTTTTCCTTTTTTCAATGGCATTCAGAATATATTTGGCGCATGTTTCTGCACTCATAAGTTTGGATTCGTCTAGCGGACTTTCCCCCTGACCGATACCATGACTGTCCAGGGCCGCATTGCGGATATTTGATGCCGTGAAGCCGGGGGAAACCCACATAACATGAACACCGGAATCCCAGAGTTCAGTCCGCAGGGATTCAAGCCAGCCCTGTAAGGCAAATTTGGATGCCGAATATCCGCTTCTTCCGGGCAGTCCCCGGTAGCCGGCAGTAGATGATACTCCGACGATTGTACCCTTTTGCTCTATGATATATGGAAGTGCTTCTTTGGTACAGTACACAGCTCCCATAAAATTCACATCCATCATCTGCCGTATAACATCTGTATCGGCATCGTCGAATAAAGAACGCATGCTGATACCGGCATTATTTATGAGTATGTCAATGCTGCCAAAAGTTTCAACCGTTGAATGGATAAACCGTTTGCATTCCTCTTCATGACTAACATCGCAGACCATCGTATGCAGCATCACCTGGGAATACTCCAGTTGAAGCGCATAAAGCTTATCATGATGCCTTCCGCAGGTTGCCACTTTGGCGCCCGCGTCAATTAGCAGTCCGATCAGGGCCCTTCCGATGCCGTCTGCTTCCACCCGTTACCACCACCACTTTATTGCTGAAAAATGACATGTCTTTTTTGATATCGCGAAATTAAGTTAAGTAAAGAATAGTGCAGCGTCTAATCTGGGATAATCTGAAACGATTTCATAGTTTCATAAATCGAATCCCATAAATGGTTGAAATGAAATAGATCCATGACTGCTTTGTGCATTTTGATTTATATGACTGCTACCGAGTCAGACGACTATTCCGCCGTTACCCGACAGGAAACAACTGGACTGGCAGAACAAACCTTTTTATTTATTCATGCATTTCGGACCGAATACATTTACCGACCTGGAGTGGGGGAAGGGTTCAGAGAAGGAAGCGGTTTTCAATCCGACAGCACTGGACTGCCGGCAATGGTGCAGGATCGCAAAAGAAGCCGGTGCTACAGGTATTGTAATCACGGCTAAACATCATGACGGATTTTGTTTATGGCCCAGTGCCTATTCAAAACATACGGTGGCAAAAAGTTCATGGAAAAAGGGAAAGGGCGATGTACTGAAAGAACTGTCGGCTGCCTGCCGGGAATACGGATTGTCTATGGGCGTATACCTTTCTCCCTGGGACAGAAATCATCCGTCTTATGGAACACCGGCCTATAACCAGGTTTTTATAAATATGATGAAAGAAGTGGTCAGCAAATACGGACCGTTCTTTGAATTCTGGTGGGATGGCGCAAATGGAGAAGGGCCCAACGGGAAAAAACAGGAATATGACTGGTCGGCATTTGAATCCACGATTCGGGAAATCGCCCCGGACACTATGGTGTTTAGCGATATCGGACCGGATATGCGTTGGGTAGGAAATGAAAATGGTATTGTCGGATCAACAAACTGGAACCTGCTGGATACAGCCGGGTTTAGCCGTGGCTTGGGAGCGCCACCCAACGATACCTTAAACCAGGGAAATGTAAACGGGAAAAACTGGATACCGGCAGAATGTGACGTGAGTATACGGCCGGGATGGTTTTATCATGCGAAAGAGGACAGCCTGGTAAAATCTCCTGAAAAACTTTTTGATATATATCTTAAGTCTGTCGGACGGGGAGCGAATTTGATTTTGAATGTTCCACCTGATCCGCGGGGCCTTATTTCTCCTTATGATTCCGCCGCACTCATGGACTTTGCGCGCCTGCGGGCAAAAAGTTTTCAGGAAGATCTTATCATAAAAGAAAGAGCGTATATATATATGGGTGGGAAAGATCTTACTGAATTTTTTACCGGTAATGATTCCATCCTGTATGAAGGGGAAAAAAAAATTAAGAAACTCCAGCCGTTCACAGAAAACCGGTACCTGGATATTTATTTCAATAAAAAGCAAACAGTAAATTGTATCAAACTGAAGGAACCCATTGAATATGGTCAGTCGGTTAAATCATTTACCATTGAAATGTACGACAGCGATCTGCTGACTTATCATAAGGCATTCACGACCATTGGCAGCCGGCGCCTGATTAGTTTTCCCGCGAAGCAATGCAATCGCATTCGGATTCGAATAACAGATTCAAAAGGAGATCCGACGATTGAAACGATATCGGTTTATAATATACCCGAAGAACTGGTGGAAAAATAAAAGCAGTAGACCAGTATAAAAGATTTGGAATGCAGATTTCAAGAGAAGAACAGGTTGAACAGTTGAAGAATCCGGCAAAGATCTGGGACATGATCGTTATCGGCGGCGGCGCCACCGGCCTCGGTATTGCCGTGGATGCGGCTTCCAGGGGATTCAAAACTTTATTGTTGGAACAGTCGGACTTTGCAAAAGGTACTTCGAGCAGGAGCACCAAATTAGTACATGGTGGAGTCCGTTATCTGGCGCAGGGAAATATCGGTCTCGTCATAGAAGCATTGCGGGAACGCGGCAGGCTGCTTGCAGAATGCGCCTCACCTGGTGCGCAATGAAATATTCATCATACCCAATTACTCCTGGTGGAGCAGTATTTTTTATTCGGTTGGTTTATCGGTTTATGATCTGCTTGGCCGGAAAAAGAAGTTTCGGCCGCTCCCGGTTGATTTCAAAAAAAGAAGTCATTCACCGCATTCCTAATATCCAACAGAAAAATCTGAAGTCTGGTGTATTGTATCACGACGGACAATTTGATGACGCAAGACTGGCGGTAAGTCTGGCAATAACGGCCATTGAACAGGGAGCAACGGTACTGAATTATTTCAAGGTTACGGGGTTGATGAAAGAAGGTAAAAATATTAACGGCGTACTCGCACAGGATATGGAAACAGGAGTATCCTATTCGCTGAAATCGAAATCAGTAATCAATGCAACCGGTGTCTTTGTGGATGAGGTATTGGTTATGGATGCGCCGGAGTCCGGCCCCATGGTAAGACCCAGCCAGGGCATTCACCTTGTTTTCAGAAAATCCTTTCTGGGATCACGGGATGCCCTGATGATTCCGCAGACAAAAGACGGCCGTGTATTATTTGCCATACCCTGGCACAACCGTACACTGGTGGGAACAACGGATACACCGCTGGATTCACATCAGATGGAACCAAAAGCGCTGGAAGAAGAAATACAATTCATCCTGGATACGGCTGCGGTATATCTAACCAGAATGCCTACCCGAAAAGATGTACTCAGTGTTTTTGCCGGGCTTCGTCCGCTGGCGGCTCCGCAGGGCGAAAATCAAAAAACAAAGGAAATATCGAGGTCGCACAAACTGATCGTTTCTCCAACAGGACTGATTACCATTACCGGTGGGAAATGGACGACCTACCGACAGATGGCGGAGGAAACGGTAAACCGCGCGATTGAAGTGGCAGGTCTTCCTCACCGGCCGAATCTAACCAAAACCCTTTCCCTGCACGGTTCCACGGATTCTGCCGACTGGAGCGACCCCTTATTTGTATATGGATCTGATGCCCTCCCGCTGAAAGTCACTGGCAAAAGCAAATCCTCCCTGGAAGCAAATACTGGATGAGCGGCTGCCTTATATCGGGGCCGAAGTTATCTGGGCCAGTCCGTAATGAAATGGCAAGAACCGTTGAAGATGTTCTGGCACGAAGGACCAGGGCTTTATTCCTGGATGCGCGCGCTGCCATGGATATGGCGCCGGCAGTAGCCCGCTTGATGGCGGCAGAATTAAAAAAAGATGCGGCCTGGGAAAAAGAACAATTGGTATCTTTCCTTAACGTTGCTAAATATTATTTACTTGATAGTTGATCCCGCACGTGCGGGGTCAACCGTCAACCGTCATCTGAGCCGAAGGCTCAATCTTGCTGCCAATGAAAAAATACATCCTCGCCCTGGATCAGGGAACAACCAGCTCGCGGGCCATACTGTTCGACCATGCCGGCCGCATAAAATCAATTGCACAAAAAGAATTTACCCAGATATTTCCCCAGCCGGGATGGGTTGAACACGATCCGCTGGAAATCTGGTCTTCGCAGGCCAGTGTGGCTTCGGAAGCCCGTTTGAAAATAGGTGCAACACCCGCAGAGATCGCCGCCATCGGTATAACCAACCAGCGGGAAACAACCATCGTCTGGGAACAAAGATTCCGGTGAACCGGTTTACAATGCAATTGTATGGCAGGACAGGCGGACGGCTCCCTTTTGTGAACAGTTGAAACAATCCGGCCTGTCGGAAAAAATTCGTTCAAAGACCGGCCTGGTCATAGACGCTTATTTTTCGGGATCAAAGATCCGCTGGATCCTGGACAATGTTCCGGGTGCAAGAAAAAAAGCCAACGAAGGGAAACTCGCATTTGGAACGGTAGATTCCTGGCTGGTCTGGAAACTTACTCACGGTGCCGTACATGCGACAGATATTACCAATGCATCCCGCACGATGTTATATAATATCCGGGAACAGAAATGGGATGAAGAACTACTGCAGATTTTCGATATTCCCGGATCCATGTTGCCGCATGTAAAAGAATCCAGCGAATTTTATGGGGATACCGATAAAAGTATTTTGTCCGATAGAATTCCGATTGCAGGTATTGCCGGGGATCAGCATGCTGCTTTATTCGGACAAATGTGTCTTGAAAAAGGGATGGTAAAAAATACTTACGGCACCGGATGTTTTATGCTGATGAATATTGGAGACCGGTTCGTAGAATCAAAAAATAATCTGCTTACCACAGTAGCGTGGAAAATAAACGGATCCATACAATATGCATTTGAAGGAAGTATTTTTATTGCGGGCGCGGTAGTGCAATGGTTGCGCGACGGACTGGGCATCATCCGGAATTCATCCGAAATAGAAACCCTCGCCGCGCAGGTCGAAGACACCGATGGGGTTTGTTTTGTTCCGGCTTTTGCAGGACTCGGCGCTCCTTACTGGAATCCCGACGCAAGGGGAACCATGGTGGGCTTAACCCGCGGAACGAAAGCTGCACATATTGCCAGGGCTGCGTTGGAATCCATCGCTTATCAAACCATGGATGTATTGAAAGCCATGGAAGCAGATGCCGGAGTTTCAATAAAAGAATTACGCGTGGATGGGGGCGCAACAGCGAATAACCTGCTTATGCAATTCCAGGCTGATCTGCTGAACTGTAAAGTAATAAGACCGGAAATTACTGAAACGACTGCCCTGGGCGCAGCTTATCTGGCGGGACTGGCTGTCGGATTTTGGAAGAACACAGCAGAGATTGCCCAGTGGTGGAAATCTGAACGGGAATTTAATCCAGCCGTTAAAACAGCTGCAATTCAGGCTGGGATTGATTCCTGGAAGCAGGCGATAAACGCAGCACAGGTCTGGAGCAAAAAATAAACAAAAATAATATGACCCCATTTCTTGCTGAATTGATAGGCACCGGAACATTGGTGCTGCTCGGAAACGGTGTTGTTGCAAATGTTGTTCTGACTGACACCAAGGGACATAACAGCGGATGGATAGTAATTACTACCGGATGGGCACTGGCTGTTTATGTAGGTGTTGTAATTGCAACTCCTTACAGTGGTGCACACCTGAACCCGGCTGTCACCATCGCCATGGCGATGTCCGGAAAACTGGCATGGGCATCAGTGATTACCGTATATCATCGCGCAAATGCTTGGAGCGATGGCCGGGGCATTTTTGGTGTGGCTCATGTACCGGGATCATTTCAACAGAACTTCGGATCCCTGGTTACAACTCGCTGCATTTTCTACACGGCCTTCAATACCTCATAATCTGGCAAATCTGATCAGTGAAGCGATCGGAACATTTGTTCTGGTCTTTACTGTATTCTATATCACCGGTGGAGAAATTATCGAGAGTAAAACCCATATTGGTTTGGGATCCATCGGAGCCTTACCGGTAGCTTTGCTTGTCTGGTCCATCGGTTTATCCCTGGGTGGTACCACCGGTTATGCGATAAATCCTGCCCGGGATCTGGGACCCCGGATCATGCATTTCCTTCTCCCGATGAAAAATAAAAAAAGCAGCAACTGGGGATATTCATGGATTCCGGTTGTGGGCCCGATCGTAGGAGCCTTACTGGCTGCATGGGTATATGGTTATTTAAGTCAAAAGGGTTAACCCATACTGACAGACCTTTTAAACAGTCCTATTGCCGTTCCGGTAATTGAGGGTGAATCTGCGCATCAAAAACTTAACTTATATTTTGCTTCACTTAAAAACTCCTCTTTATGACCAAGCCAGCATTTATCCGAATAGGTTTTTTTCTAAGTTTTTTCTTTAGTTGTTTTATAATCCAGGCGCAGGCACCCTGGCTGCCGCGGGAACCAAGCCCGGCTGCAAGCGTTTCTCAAACGGTTGGAATTTCTGTAATCACTGTTAATTATTCCCGACCTTCTATTCGTGGTAGGGAGGTCTGGGGAAACCTGGTTCCTTATGGATGGGACAAGAACGGTTCGGCCATCGGTCTGGAATCTCCCTGGCGTGCCGGTGCCAATGAAAACACCGTGCTCCGTTTATCGCATGATGCAAAAGTGGAAGGTGTGTCAGTGCCTGCAGGAAGCTATGGATTATTCTTTGTGATCAACCAGGATAATACCGGAGAAGTTATTCTTTCCAAGGAATACAAATCCTGGGGAGCTTTTCGCTATGATCCAAAGCAGGATCAGATGAGAGCTAAAATAACTGTAAGGGATGTTCCGGTATCTACTGAAAAACTAAATTATTCCTTTGATAGTGTCGGCAGAACCATGGCGGAGCTGGATCTGAACTGGGCAAAAAAGCAATTTCCTGTAAAGATTGAATTTGCAGTAGACGAGATCGTAATGGAAAATGCAAAAGAAGTATTGACTGGACAGCCAGGATTCTTCTACCAGAATCTGAATGCTGCCGCTAATTATGCATTAGACCCATGATATCGATACCGCACAGGCTATGAAATGGGTAAACCGGTCAATTACACCTGATCCGAATTATACAGGACTGGCGATAAAAGCAGGCCTGGTGAAAAAAGCCGGAGACAGTGTGGCTGCTGCTAAAATACTGAAGGATGCACTTCCATTGGCCTCCGATGCTCAACTCAATGCGTATGGATATCAGTTGCTGGCAGCGAATAAATTCAGCGAAGCGATTGATGCCCTGAAATTGAATACGCAGAGACATCCGGACAATGCGAATACCTGGGATAGTCTGGGTGAAGCTTATGCATTAGCGGGAGATAAGAAAAATGCCATTGCGAATTTCAAAAAAGCATTGAGCATGAATCCTGCGCCCCCGGTTAAGAGCGAATTCAGAGAAATACCTGAAACAATTAGGCGCGATGTAGGGTAGAGGTAAATCTTAAAAACGGAAAAGGAAAGATCTTAACCGGATCTTTCCTTTTTATTTTTTAAATGGACCATTAAATTTATTCAACATTATTTTTCTTTTCCTTCTGAAAAATCTGCCATCCGCTGGTGCCTTCAGATTTCAAAATAGTAATCTGATCTGCATTTTCGAGTGTGGCATAGTAAGCAGTACCTGCTTCGGTATGGATTTCAAACAGGTCGCTGATCCATGATCCGCTATGGTCTTTTTTCAGAGAAGTCAGAAGTTCAAGTGGTAACTGATTAGGACTGATAAAACGGGTTAAAGCCAGCAATTCTCCATTATTATTAAAATAGGCATACAATACCATATCATTAATGGTAAACTGGGCCTTTTCAAAATTTGCTCTGTGTTCCCATTTTATATCACGGGCATTTGAAAATTGTTTGTTGAAAGAACTGATCGCATTTTTACTGATTGCGGGGGCATCTGCGGCAAAGCTGAAAGCAGTAAAACTTACCAGGACGATGCTTAAAAGCAGGATTCTCTTTTTCATTTTTTTGTTTTTTATTGGTTTGTGTTTTTTGATTAACGATACAAAGATAATGGGTTTAATAGTACTATGCAAAACATAGTAGTATGAATGGCATAATAATATGTATAGACGGTGAAAAAAGGTTGATGAATGTCATTTTATTTTAAATTCTATACATAAGACTACGCATGAAAGAGCTTTGTTACCTTTATTTCAAAGTATTCTTTTATGACGGGAAAATTGATTAATACTACTGATAATCATATGTATACCTTTTTTATTGCAGGCGCAGGGCCCGGATACCACCTATGCGGACCGTCTGGGCTTCCCAAAAGGTGCCCGGGTGTTAATCCTCCATGTGGATGATGCCGGGATGAGTTTTGACTCCAATGAGGGGGCGGAAATGGCCCTGACAAAGGGAGCTTCTACCTCGGTAAGCGTCATGATGCCCTGTTCCTGGGTACCCGGTTTCGTCGATTTTCTGAAAGCAAATCCTCAAATTGATGCTGGTTTGCACCTGACCCTCACTTCTGAATGGGATCATTACAGATGGGGATCATTGTCGGGAAAAAAGAATGCTCCTGGTCTGGCGGATTCTGCAGGTTATTTATGGAAGTCTGTGGAAGAAGTGGTGAAACACGCTACTGGCGATGAAGTTGAAATGGAAATGAAAGCCCAGATCGATAAAGCGCGGGCCATGGGTTTTGTACCCACCCATTTCGATACACATATGGGAACGGTTTATGGATCTCCCGAATTTCTCATGCGCTATATAAATCTTGGAATTAAAAATAATATTCCGGTAATGCTTCCGGGTGGCGCCGATGTTTTGATCCAGGCACAAATGCATTTTCCTGATGCGACGATCCAGCAAATACGCCAGTTGGGAAAGATGCTATGGAATGCGGGCCTGCCTGTATTGGATGACCTCCATAATTACAGTTATGAATGGATCATTCCGGCAGATATTGCATCCGATGATAAAAAACTGGATGAATATAAAACTGAAAAATATATTGAAGCGCTTAAAACACTCAGGCCGGGTCTTACCATGATGATCATGCATTGCACCGAAACAGGTCCGGATTTTAAATATATCAGTGATAGTGGTCCGACCCGTAAAGGAGATTTGCTTGCGATGATGAACCCGAAATTTAAAAAGGCACTCGCGGATCAGGGAATAATCTTAACTACCTGGCGGGAAGTAAAGCAACGGAGAGATAAAGTAAAATAACGCGTCATCGGTTATCGGTCAACCGTCAATTGGTCAACCGTCAACTGTCAACCGTCAACCGCCAACCGCCAACTGCCAACCGCCAACGATTACCGCTTACTGCAATCGTATAATAGCAAATCCGCTTTCCACAGTACCGAGATAGGGGACGGCTACTTCATTTTCAGCAAAACGGCGCGACTTTTGAAAATTCAGCTTTTTATTCATACTCCAGAAGATCAGGGCATCGTCCACTAACTGCCCGCCTTTATTTAGCGTGGTGGTCGTGGCCAGGGGATCGGCGTACCCCTCCATACTATTATATACTACATAAAGTTTGTTTCCAGCCGGAACAAACAGGTAGGAAAGATCAGGATTGTTGGTTTCCGCATGCTGTTCCATCTCGAGCACCCCGCTCCAGGTGCTGTCTTTTGTAATGGCGGGGAAATAAAACATATTTAAATCACCCCGGTTCCGCACAATGGGAATAGGACTCAGTCCGCGGTTCAATGTATATCCCGGTTTTGTTTTTTCCTCAGCAGAATTTGCATCATTATAATTTGCCAGCATGTAGGCGGTTTCCCAGTTATTCATGAAAGGTATTTCCGGTTTTTTGAATTCATAGGATTGTCCATATTCTTTTAAATACATATAGCCACCTCCGGCTACAGAAATAAAACTTTCATGACTCAGATTCTTTGCATTTAAAGCACGGGCCTGTGTATTAAAATGGTAAGAAGAATCAAAATCAAATTTTCCCTGCTTCATGGAATAATTGAATACCTGCACATTTTTAAGGGATGTGCCTTTATAACCGGACAACAGACCCACACTCATTTCCTCCCGCTCATTGTCGATAGACATCGCAACGTCTTCCATTTTATAAAAAGGTGAAAGTTTCACTTCCCTGAAATAATAATCACTTCCATTGGGACAGGCGTGGAAAATAGAAAAATGCTGACTGATTCCCGATGGTGAAACCATCAGCCATTCCCCATTATTGGCCAGTTTGATGGGCAGGTTATCAAAACTTTCGGCGGGAAAACCTATTTCTTCATCCTGTATGCATGGCTGTGCGAGAATTTCACGGGAAATGACTTCATGATAAATTGGGTTCCAGTTTGCATCAAACAAAATGGCGTGCATTTTCGTAAAAGAAGTATCTGAATTATCAAAAGCGACAATCAGATTTTTTGACCTGTCCGCGGATCTCACCATCAATAAACAGGATGCGTCTGCGGAATAAGGAAGACTGTCAACCAGCTTCGAGCCTGTTTCCATATCCGTTAAATATCGGTTACAAATGATCCGTGTTTTACCCGGCTCCACGGTTACAGTAATCTGATCCAGGCTTTTTTCCCCGCAGACCAGCCATTGTTTTAGAGTTCCCGGAATAATCTGGGGAATCCGTTCTGAAACGAGGTTGAGCCGCGCATCCATTAAGCCAAAACTTTGAATCTCAAATTTACTTTCTGTGGAACGCGTGTAAGTGGTTTTCTGCTTCTGAAGTTTTTCGACCCAATAATAATCCCCTGATTTTCCAATTACCTGAAACCGGATTGAAGAGCGGTTGTTCAGTGTTTCCGAATAGATGACCCGCTGGGCAGTTAATTTGCCTGGAAGCCAGAAGAACAGGCCAATGCAATATGGAATTATCCGGCGCACAGGATCATTTCCCTTACAAGTTAGGAAATTTTAAGCCCCGATATTAAAGCCCTTTTTTCTTATTGAATTCGGCGGAAGCATTCCGGGGTATGGATAGTGTTTTCCAGTCAGCATTGCAAACCATTTTACCAATGTATATGATTTGCCCGATATGACTGGCATAGTGTGTCAGCTGCCTGTTGATCGCTTCCATTACAGTATGTTCCTCATTTCGGATCAAAACTTTTTTCGTTAAATCGTTTTCTGTTAAAACATTTAATACACTGAACAGGCAATTCCATCCTTTATCCCAAACGGCCATTAACTGATCCCTGGAAAGAATTTCATTTTCAAATTCACCATCCCTGTTTCTCCATTTTTTTTCGCCATCACTGCTAAGAAAATCTGTAAAGCGCGACAGCATATTTCCGGACAGATGTTTTACAATGATGGCGATGCTGTTTGTTTCCGGATTGTACTGCCAGTTAATTTTTTCATCCGGCACCTGTGCAATGGTTTTTTCAGCCAGGGTTTTATACTGGGTGAATTGATTTATGGCACTCGGTATATAGTTCGTTTCGTTCACTGTTAAAAAGTTTAAGTATTAAGTGTAGCAAACGCCCACAAATTTATGCCTTTTACAATTTTCCCGGATTCCGGGAAATGGTTGAATCATTTATCACGGCTGCATATGAGTTCGGAGCTGTATTTGATTCTCACGCGGCTATCTTATAGAGTTCCGAATTGAGTTTGATTCTCATCGCAGCTGCATAAGAGTTCCGAACTGTATTTGATTCTCACCGCTTCTGAACAAGAGGATTATCCTTTAGTTCTTTTTGTAATTTTTCTACCGGCACTTTTTGTACAGAAAGATGCAGATCTATCGCCATCGCGGCAGCTTCTGCAGCCGACTGTCCGAGCACCATGAATACCGGCTCCATCCGTATAGAACCGTAAGCAATATGACTGGCAGACAAACAAACGGGCACGAGCAGGTTGGTGCATTCATTTTGTTTTGGAATGATTGAACGATAGGATACGGGATATGGCGGGAAACCGCCAACCTGAACGTCACCCTCGTTTTTTACCATGCCCTTTACAATTACCCGCTGGCAATTATGTGAATCCATAGTATAAGCCGCCATCCCGATTCCGTCCTGTACTATTAGCTTTCCAGTGCAATTGGCTTCGGTCATAACGTATTCGCCAATCATTCTCCTGGATTCCCGGATATATAACTGCGGAGACCAGTGATCATTATCGATATATTCATCTTTGGGATAACCCCATTGAAGCATTTCGTTACGAAGGTGTTCAGGTACCCGGGAATCATGACCCAGGAAATAAAGAAGTCCCTTGTTGTAACTGGTATGATCCCGGATAATCTTTTTGCGTGTGTTGGAATTTCCATTCGGATAATCGTAATTCATTCCGATCATATCTGTCGAGAAGGGGCCGTTATTATTAATATCTGTTTTTCTTCCCGGCATCAGGTTAATATTTAATACGCCATCTTCAAGGGATTTCGGATGTTTCACTTCAATATACCGAAGCAATAATTCGTAATGGCTGCTGTCGTAATCCGCAGGCCTTGTAATTTCGAGCCGGTTATCCGGGCTGTCGGTGAGACATAGCCTGAAATTATAAGCCTGCAATTTATTATCTCCTGAACCGTCTGGGGCAGGGGGACTGGCGCTGATTCCCCAGAGCAACCCGCTAGCCGGTTGGCCTGGCACCTTATAAGGATCCACCCCGTCAGGAAACTGGTGTTTGTCGAGCAGCTGCACACCATTGTAGGTTTCATGATATATTTGATTGCTCTCACGGCCAACTGTATGCGAAACGCCAGCCATCGCCATCAGGTCACCTTCATAAGAACAGTCAATAAATTCCTTCGCTTCCACCAGGTGGCCGGATTGCGATGAACCCGCGCCGACGGGAGATGTTTTGATATACATAATTCTTCCACTCTTTTTATGAACTTCCATCAGCATCTGATGAAATAAAACCGGAACACGGGCTTGCCGTATATATTCTTTGAAAATATCTTCTGCCACATGGGGTTCGAATATCCATTGCTCGGGTTTTCCATAGCGTAAGCCGATACGATGATAAAAATCGCGTGACAGCCCGGTAATCGCCACTTTATTTCCGATATCCGTATTGCCCAGGCCTCCGCTGCTCAGTCCGCCTAAATGAGCTTCGGGAGTTATCAGGACTACAGTTTTGCCAAGCCTGGCCGCGGTATATGCAGCAATCACACCACCCGAAGTGGCGCCATAAATACATATGTCAACGGAAATCCTTTGCTGGGCTGCTGCATGAAACCGGCATATCAGAAAAAACAGAAAAAAAATCCAAATACGCATGGAGTTATTAGTTTCTAATTATTGGAGACCTCAACGTTGACGGTTGACGGATGACGGATGAAGGGTAATAGATAACAAAGTGATCAGTAAGTTACAAACAACTTCATAATGCAAATCAACCCATATATGGAACCAGCTTTAAGCTTTAGGCTTTAAGCTTTCGGCTTTATTGGTATGCATTTTGTTCCTTTAGCATGTCCAAATCCAACCCGATGAAACACAACCTTCGTCTTTTTACTATTGTAATTCTACTATGCATAGCTGCCTGCTCAAAAAAGACAATTGATCCCGTTGATCATCCAACCGATGGCAGCATAACAGACACAACAACCGGAACAACCAATTCCTGTTCAGGAGTACAGTCCGACATTTTAAGCATGCAGATCTTTCCAACTGATAATTCCTGGAACAAAGATATTTCTGCAGCTGCCGTTGATCCGGCCAGCACGCAGATCCTGACTGCTTATTCATCATCCGGTGTGAAAGCTGATTTTGGAAGTGGGTTATGGGACAATGCGCCAATCGGAATTCCTTTTGTTGTGGTTTGTGGCAATCAAAAGAAAGTTCCAATTGTATTTCGGTCGAATGCAACTGATGGAAATTATGGCGATGAAAGCGATCCCGGTCCCTATCCGGTGCCACTGAATGCACCCATAGAAGGAAACGGACAAGGTGATTCCCATGTACTGGTCGTAGACAAGGACAATGATATGCTGTATGAACTTTATAACGCCAGTGTAAACGGCGATCATTGGGAAGCTTCTTCAGGCGCTGTTTTTAATCTGGCTTCCAATGCGCTCAGGACAGACGGGTGGACATCTGCCGATGCGGCCGGTCTTCCGATTTTTCCCGGACTGGTAAAATATGATGAAGTAGCGAACGGATCCATTGATCATGCTATCCGGTTCACCCTGGCAAAGTCAAATGTGAAGCCTGCATATATTCCGCCGGCCACGCATAAGGTGAACAGCACGGGAGGTCAGTATTCGCTTCCGTTTGGTGCAAAGATCCGGCTGAAAGCAAATTTCGATATCAGTAGTTATCCGCAGAATGATCAGGTTATTTTAAAGGCGCTGAAAAAATATGGACTGATCCTCGCTGACATCGGCAGCAATATGTATATCAGCGGTGCCCCCGACGAACGCTGGAACAATGATGAACTCCAGCAACTGGGTAAAGTAAAAGCTTCAGATTTCGAAGTAATAAAATAAGGCTGCGCTCAGGTGGTTTTCTTCGATGCCGATACTACCATGAATACACCGGCGAGGGTAAGTATCCCGCCTGCATATATTGGCCAGCCGATGCTATGGTTTTCTGTTTTATTTACTTCTACCGGACCGAGATCAACCACTTTTTCTTTGGTCTTAAAATTAATACCGCGAAATAGTAACATGACAACACCTACAACCAGGAGTACCCAACCGAATATTTTCATTTTGTTTGTTTTGAATAATCTGGTTATGCAAAAACAAAGCCATGGGGAATTATTTGAGCAGGGCAGTCAGGTGATCGCCAACCCGTAAAGCGTTGGCCATGATGGTTAGAGAGGGATTTACGGCTCCGATTGAAGGGAAAAAACTGCCATCCACAACATAGAGATTTTCTATTTCATGCGTTTTGCAATTGGTATCCAGCACGGATGTTTTCGGATCTCTCCCAAACCGGGCAGTGCCAACCTGGTGCGCCACGCCGGCCAGTGGTATATCCTTGCTCAGATAAATCGCATGCGGAACCAACGCATGACCGGTATCCAGTTCACCCAATATCTTCTTCCAGACATGAATAAGCCGCCTGAATCCGTCTGTATTATTTTCTTTGTATTCCAGGTGAATTTGGTCATTAAGCACAGTGACCCGATTATCCGGATCGGGCAGATCTTCTCCGGTAAACCACCAGTCAATGGAATGAGAAGCCATTTCACTCAGCATTTTTCCGGGCGTAAAAAAAGGTGCGTCGGGGGAGACCTGGTCCTTATCTGATTTTCCAAGCAACTGCACATGACCCATCGGGTATGAAAAATCTGCCTCACCGAAATAATAATCGTTTACAGCGAGGGTTTTCTGGAATTTGGTTGGGTTTGCTTTCGAACTGATCCCCAGCATCGCGGCGCTCAGGTGTTTCATAAAATTCCTTCCTACCTGTCCGCTGCCATTCGCCAATCCATTGGGATATTGCTCACTGGCACTTTTTAATAAGAGTGCCGCAGAATTAATTGCGCCACAGGCGACAACAATTATCGAAGCCCTGAACTTCAGTGATTCTTCTTTATGGGTGACTTCAATAAAATCGATTTCCTTTCCGTTCGCGGTAGTTACCAGCCTTTCCACTTTTGCCTCCGTAAGCAGCGTCACATTCGGGCTGGCGAGGGAAGGCCTCACACAATTGATATCTGCATCACTCTTCGCATGAATAAGGCAGGGAAATCCATCGCAGGTGTTGCAGCGGATACATTCACTGATCAGCGGATCAGCTTCATTCAGTTTTACGCCGACAGGCATAAAAAAAGGATGCAAACCTTTTCCCACAAGACCATCATGTAATTCCTGGATGCGGGGTTCATGACTTACCGGCGGAAAACTATATTCAGATGAACGGAAGGGTTCAGTTGGATCCAGGCCCATCTTGCCGTGCACGCAATATAATTTTTCTGCTTCTGCATAGTAGGGTTCAAACTCTTTATACTTCACCGGCCATTCCGGAGAAATGCCTCCTGCATGTTCCAGTTTTTCAAAATCCTTTTCCCGCAGCCGAAAGAGTGCCGCTCCATACACTTTTGTATTTCCACCCACCCAATAACCGGTACCCGGATGCAAATCCCGGTTTCCTGTTGTTTTCCAAACTTCTTTGGTATGATATCTTTCTTTCTGAAATACTTCTATGCTGCTCCAGTTTTCCTTTTCACGGGGAAGGAATCCGCCTCTTTCCAGTACAAGAATTTTTTTGCCGCTGTCTTTGAGTTTATGCAGAAGCGTTCCGCCTCCCGCACCGGTACCGATAATAATGATATCATAGAAATCCATATGCGGGTTTTAGAGATTATGATTAAAGCAAGTTGCCAATAAATAATGGGGTAAAACTGTTTAACCGTTAAATACCGGAAAGGAAAAGGACATAACCGACTGCCTGCTTCGGATGATCATTCAATCTGTTGCTACGGAAGTACTGGCCTGCTGAAGAGTTTCTCCGTGAAAATGGTGAGGGTCTTCTTATTTAGTTGTTATCCTGTTTTTAATAAATCCAACCAGAGCGGTCAAAATCGCGCCGGCCACAAGTGAGCCGGAAATGCCGCTTACAATGGTTTCCAGGTCCATCCTGCCTCCTGAGTTCATCAATGAAGTAATTAGCGCCCCACCAAGGCCGCCCCCGACAAGTCCAGTAATAGAACTGATGATCATCCCGGGATTAATTTGTTTTGCAGCAGCACCGGTAATATTTCCTCCTGCAAGTCCCGAAATCATGTTGATGACTGTCTGTATCATAAAATAAATTCAGACATTACTAATTCCGCCAACTGCCCAACAATCACAAAACCGCTTTCTTAAAAATCGAACTCGCGGTATGTCCGCCAAAACCAAAAGTATTATTCAGACTGTAATTGACGGTTCTATGGACAGACTTGCCAATGACGATATTTAAATTCGCCGGAATCTGTTCATCAATACTTTCCGTGTTGATGGTACCGGGGATAATATTATGTTTCACTGACAATATACTGATGATGCTTTCGATGGCACCTGCAGCGCCCAGCAAATGGCCCGTCATGGACTTGGTGGCGCTGATATGAACCTGCTGGTCGCCAAAAATACTTTCAACACCTTTCATTTCGCTGATATCTCCAATGCCGGTTGAAGTGGCGTGTGCATTGATATAATCTATGTCGGCCGGAGCGAGACCTGCATCATTCAGCGCACGGTTGATACAGAGTTTAGCGCCCAGTCCTTCCGGATGGGTACCTGTCAGATGATAAGCATCGGCAGCCATTCCACCGCCAACCATTTCGCCATAAATATTTGCATTCCTTTTCACTGCATGATCCCATTCTTCCAGGATAAGTGCACCGGCACCTTCACCGATCACAAAACCATCCCGGTCTTTATCAAATGGCCTGGAAGCTTTTTCAGGAATATCATTTCTCTTGGAAAGTGCCTGCGAGGCATTGAAGCCGCCGACTGATGATGGAGTAATCGCTGCTTCCGATCCGCCGGCAACCATGATCTTCGCCTTGCCCATTCGTATGGTATCAAAAGCATTGATGATGGCCGTATTGGAAGATGCACAGGCAGACACGGTACAATAATTCGGTCCGTAAAAACGGTGACGAATCGAAATAGCGCCCGCGGCGATATCCACAATCATTTTAGGAATGAAATAGGGATTGAAACGCGGCGTTCCATCTCCCGCATAGAATTCTTTCAACTGTTCTTCAAAAGTTCCGATACCGCCATTGCCCGAGGCCCAGATCACACCGATATCATAGAGATCTTCCTCCTTCATCGTCGCGGGGAACAATCCGGCATCGGCAAGCGCCTGGTCACTGGCCACCATGGCGTAGAGGGAAAAGAGATCATATTTTTTGATTTCTTTTTTCTCAAAAAAATCTTCCGGATGAAATCCTTTCACTTCACAACCAAACCGCGTCTTGAATTTGGACGCATCAAATTTTGTTATGGGTCCGGCACCACTTTTACCCTCTACGATGTTTTTCCAGAATTCATTGACAGTATTTCCCAATGGAGTGAGTAATCCCAGTCCGGTGACGGCGACTCTTTTCATAATTTATTAATTAGCGTCCGCGAAGATAATGAGGACTATTTTAATAGTCTGATTTGCCCGAAATGATAAGCAAGATGGCTGGTCCGGTTGAGTAAAACGCTTAATTTATTTCGGGCCGGATCTTTCTCAAAATCAGCATCTGTCATGGATTCGTGCCGCGCAAGCCAGTTTTCGGGTGTCATTTTAGCGAATTCATTCTTAAGTCTTTCGTTCACGGACTCCCAGATTTGCCTCAGTTCGGTTACAGATGGAATTTTTTCGATGGCCTTATCCGGTGCATCCACGAAAATAGCCTGGAGATTCGGATAAACCCTTTTACCAAACCCGAGAATTTCAGGTATCACATCATGGATGGCGGCCAGGTGACCGATCAGGTATACACCCCTGTTTTTTCCGGGTGCAATTTCTTTTAGTAATTGTTCGTCTTTTAGTTCGCTGATAAATCTGCTCGTGCGGTCTACCTGGATTTGCCAGGCATTCAGGGCCATTTTTGTAAATACGGTCTTTTGATCCATGAAATTTAATTGAGAATGATGCTTTTGTTATGGCAGGTAATGTATAAACAGTTTAAGTTTGAATTGGTTCAGTACGGAAGCGGGATTATCCATTCTTTTTGAAATAGCTGAGGGCCAAATAGGTGAGATAAATAAATGCTGACCAGATTACTGTGTAAAGAATGAACTGCCCGGCCAGTATTTTCCCTTTGTCGCTGAAGATATGGGTGTAAATAACAACAAAACGATCATAGAACTGATAATATTTAACGGGTACCCTGAATGTACAAAGCAGTACAAATCCAATAAGCCATATAATAAAGAATATTTTTTTCACTGGTTGTTCGGTTTGATTTGGGCTACGGACTGCCATTGGGCGTTTAGATGTCGCCGATAGGAAGATACCGCATAACTAATTATCTGATGACATATTTCCTCCAAAGTAAGGATAGGTACGCAGTTTATTCAGTTCTTCGTCTACCGGTTTCCTCAGATCTGACCTTTCCTTTTTCCAAAGTAGACGGACCTGTAATAGAAGAGTTTTTTCATCTTTCTGAATAGAATTTGTATGCAGCTCTTTTTCCATTAAAGCCGTTGCTGCATATGCATCATGCAGGTCACCGATGATGGTGGTGGTGTAATGAATTTCATCCAGCGGTAATGTTGCCGTTTCTGGTTCCTGGGTTTCGTTTTCCTGCCGGTAGAACCGGTTGTATTGCAGATCCTTGAGAATTTTACGCATCTGGTGAAGAGGTTCGATAGAAAGCCTTTTCATCGATAATATCCGCTTCAGTTTTTTCATATTATTGACAAAATAGCGGTCAACCGTTTTCCTGGTAAGTTTTTCGGGAATGAATTTTAGAAATTTGTCCTTTGCTTTTTCCATGGATTTTTCATTCTTAAGCAATTGGATTATTTTCTCTTTGACCGCATTAATTTCTTCATCCAGGACACTAAATGTGCTGGACAATAAACTATTCTGATTGTTGACTGCCTTACCCAGTTTATTTTGCTGCAATTGCATTTCACGCATCGATCCCAGCAGCCTGTATATTTTGTCCAGAAATTTTGGAAATTTCAGATCGGAGGGATGTTTTGCTTTTTCCCTGAATAACCGGAGAAGTGCTTTTAATTTTTTTATCTCGATTCTGAAATCGTGAATATCTTCTTCCTGAAAAGTTTCCGCAACGGCCTTCAGCCTGGCAGTCATTTTTTGAAATCTTTCTTCTGTCACCGACAGGAGTTCTTCGTGATGCAGGGCTGAATCCGGATTATTCGTCATCACGTATGTCATGAAACTTTTACAGATTTTTCCCAACCCGTTTCCTTCAGCGCCGGATCATTCTCCTTCTTCAGGAAATCGGCATCTGCAAATGAAGATGATTCCCATTCAAGAAGGGCTTCATCCGGAACGATTTCAACAGGAGTTTTCCAGGAAGTCGAAGTCTCATTATAAGCAAGATTTGACTGGGCATTATAGCAGGATATGATGGACCACCGTGGATAGTCAGAGAGGTTTGCTTCGGAGCGATGCAACAGATTGCTGTGAAAAAATAAGGCATCTCCGGGCTCCAGTTCGCAATAAATCAGTTCCAGCGTGCGAAGTGCATTATTCACCATGATCATATCTGCACCTACCTGTTCGCCTGAAAATCCATGATTAACCCTGCCCAGCTTATGGGATCCGCGGATCACCTGGAGGCAGCCATTCTCTTTATTGGCCTTTGTGAGCGCCACCATTACACTGACCAGCTGGTCAGGATACATGAATTGATTTTTATACCAATAACCATAATCCTGGTGCCACTCCCAGGCACCGCCGACCTTGGGTTCCTTCTGCATGAGCTTGGAATGAAAATGGCAAACCGGGGCATCGCTGTCGATTAACTGCGCAACGGAATTTACCATTTTTTCGCTCCGGGTGAGATATCCAAATACATCGTTTCCCGGGGTAAACCAAAGGGAAAGTCTTGTTTTTTTACCCGAGAGATCATTCAGATCCAGGGAATGACTGGTAATGGCGCTATCCTCAATGGCCGTCGTATACAACTTGTCAATTTCCTGTTTATTACAAAAGTTTTTGATTACGACATACCCGTCCTGATGATATGACCTGATCTGGTCTTCTGAAAGTTTTTTAAATGGCATAGCGGATCGTTTAATAGTGGATTTTTAAATGGAGATGCAGCCTACTAAGGTAAAAAAGTCGGGGAATATATGATGAGATTTTTCCGACCCCGGAGTTGTGCTGCGCGAGGGCTGTTTTTGCAAGCCCTGCCTTCTCCGCCTTTGCGGATACGGCAGGCGAGGCGTAGCTCATTCTGAGCGAAGGCTGGTTACCGGGTTGGCCAAAGCTGCCTGAATAGCACGATGTGCCACCGTGAGCCAGGCAATCACTATCGAACTCAGAATAGCCAGTATGAATATAGATGCACTTAGCGGAACCCGGTAAGTATAATTTTTCAGCCATTCATGCATAATATAATAGGCAATCGGTGCGGAAATGATAAATGCCAGTATGATCAGCAGCGTAAATTCCTTTGACAGGAGATAAATAATATTTCTGACAGAAGCACCCAGCACTTTTCGGATGCCGACTTCCTTGGTTCGTTGTACCGCCATAAATGATACCAGTCCGTAAAGACCCAGGCAGCTGATAAATATCGCGATACCCGCAAATATTTTATAGAGCTGCGCCAGCTGGTCTTCCTGTTTGTAAAAATTCTCAATGGTTTCATCCAGGAAACTGTATTCATATACATAATCCGGGTAAGTGCTGGTCCATAATTTTTCGACAAAGGGCAGGACGGTTTTTTCCGTTCCCGGTTTTATCCGGATATTGATGGTCTGGTAAACAGATTTCCAGGTACTCATCACAACCGGTGTCAGGGGTCTGCGCAAGGAATTTGCATTAAAGTCGCGTACAACGCCAACGATATTGGCAACCTTACGTCCATCCCAGAAATTGATTTCCTTACCGATAGCATCCTGTGGATTACGGATTCCCAGTTTTTTCAGCAGGGTTTCATTCACCACAAATTCCCTTACCGTATCACTGGCGCTGAATGGCACGGCCCGCAACAAATTGCAGATTGAAAGTTTTGAAATAATCAGGATCCGCCCATTTCAGATTGGCGCTGAAATCGGTGGATTTAGCTGAATGATCGTATTTAAAATCGCTGTTCCAGTTATTATCTGAAGAAGGACTGCCAAAACTAAAACTGACCTGTTGTATGTTGGGATTGGAGAGGAGCTGGTCTCGGACAAAATCCAGTTTGGTCAGGCTGACACTGTCGTTGATAAGTGGCACATTGATGATGGCTGCTTTATCAAATCCAAGCGAAGCATTTCGGAAGAAATTCATCTGGCTTACCACCAGGATCATGCCGATGATGAGAATATGTGCAATGGCAAACTGAAATACCACCAGTCCCCTTCTTAATGAAATACCTCCGATCATTTCCGAGGATATTTTGCTTTTCAATGCCGTGATGGGATTAAATCCCGATAAAACGATCGCCGGATAAATACCGGACAATAAAGTAACTGTTATGCCAACACCAGTACAAATAATATAAGACCCGGATTTGTCCAAAATTCATGGATATTTGTGTTTCGAGCAGTCTGTTCAAAAAAGGCAGTACACCTGCCGCAATAAAATTGCAATCACCAGCGCGCAGGATACAATGATGGCGGTTTCACCAACGAACTGCAGGGCCAGCTGCCTGCGGTTACTTCCCAGCACTTTTCTTACACCCACTTCTTTTGAACGGTTAACAGCCTGCGCAGTAGCGAGGTTGATAAAATTCACACAGGCAATCACGATCAGGAAAAGTCCGATCAGCGACAAGGCAGTGATCAGCGAATGACTGAATGTATGACCCCTGAAATTCCCGAAGCGGTCATCAAAATGAATTTCTCTAAGGGGTTGCAGGACATAACCGTCCTGGGCATATTCGGCCGGTTTGTGTTTTTTTGCAAAAGTTTTCAGCTTCCATTAAATTTCTGTTCACTTAGCTCAGGCGGCAAAACAATAAATGTATAAGCACCGCCATAAGTACTTACCCAGTCGTCCAGATTGTTTTTTATATTGGTATTCCCGAAGGCGGAATAGGGAACCACGATGCTGAGGGGAAAATCTGAATTGGCCGGAAGATTTTTTAAAATTCCCGTTACGGTATACAGGGTTTTATTGGAATACTTAATGGTTTTTCCGATGGCATCCTTCCAGCTTCCGAAAAATTTTTCTGCCGTAGCCTGGGTGAGTACCGCATTGTTGGGATTGTTTAAGGAAGTTTGCGGGGTTCCCGGCAGCCATTCAAAATTAAAAATGCTGAAAAAATAGGGTTCGGTATAATAAAAATTATCCTCAATAAATTTCTTGACTCTGTTTAGTCCCATTTTCAATGGTGATCTGTCCGCCATTTCAAAAATAGAAGCAACTTCGACCTGGGGAAAATCAACCCGTATTCCTTTAGCAACCGGAAACGATATGCCATCGGAATAGCTGATTCCATCCTGGTTATGAAATTCAGTACCTACGCGGTAAATACTGTTTTTCTTTGGATGAAAATTATCAAAACTGCTTTCAAACTGAATGACCAGGAAAAGTAGGAGACAGGCTGCAATACCGACCGTCAAACCCAGGGTATTGATGACCGCATAACTTTTATTTCGTTTCAGGTTTCTGATGGCCGTTTTGAAATAATTTTTAAACATTCCAGGGATTTGCTGGTTTTTCAGCTCAATGCCTGTGCCAGTCTGGAAACCCCTGTGGATAATGGTATTCTGCGAGACCGGGATAAAAATACTGTCCGGTATCGGACATCATTTGTACTAAAATGAAAAAGCTATCCTTCCGCCAGCTGGCGGAAGGATAGCTTTCTTTAAAAAAAGTGACTACTTCTTAATCAGGTATCCGAAAAGCCCGTCTGTTTCATCTTTCGGACCGGCAGTGAAATAAAGACGCATGGGATCGATGGCAGTTGCCGTTGTCGGCGCAAAGCCAATGGCCCATAATCCATCTATGACCGTGGTGTGATGCTGGTCGTGTAATTGTCCCAGGAAACGGCCTTCCAAAGTGAACACATTGATCTTTCCGTCTCCAAAATTTCCAACCAGTATCACCGGCTGCTGGCCTGCATCATCATGACTCTTGTTTTTATCTCCATGACCATTTTTGTTCCCGGAATCATCCGACATATCGGCTTCTTCCAGGAAATTAGCCGGCGTCATAGTAACTCCCCAGGGTGAATTAAGGGTACCCCTGGAAGCAAATCTTTTTACGAAGGAGCCATCAGGATTGAAAACATCCACAAGTCCCAAACCTACCTGATGTATTTCATCTCCATCGGGGCCAACTTTTGCATACATTACAAAAAGCCAGGAGCCGACGGATTGAATATTAAAGGGTGAATAGTTGGCGGGTAAGTCCGGGTCGTTGAAGGGCATATTAACCTGGGTGAAGGTCGTATCCCATACATCTATTTTACCTGCCTTGAAATTAGCCGCATAAAGAAAATGGGATCCGTTCCAGGTGGCCAGTGCCAGGCCAAAGTAACCGGAGTTGGCAGAGTTGTCGGCGATTCGCAATGCATTATTACCAGCTTGAGGATTCCAGCCGGAAACAACACCATCATCACCCACAAAAAGGAAAGCGGCCGGTTGGCCATTGGCTAATTTAAAACCAGCTCCCCCGGCGAAAACAATTCCTGTCGGTGCACCACCAATAGTATCTGTGGGTGACGGAATATTTACACCTGGCCGAACCATAGCTCCTTCACCTGTATACAGTTCACTGACATGACCAACTTCTGCGTTTACCCATGCGATACCACCGGGAGACCAGGCCAGTCCCCAGGCATTTTGCAGGGTAGGATCGGTAAGCACGGGTGAATACATACCGTTGTTTGCAACCAGGTTTACCTGCTGAAAATCACGCAAATCATCTTTGTCGATCTTGTTTTTCATGCAGCTGCTGGCCAGGACCAGGAGTGAAATAAAAATCAGGGAAAACTTCATAGTTTTCAGCCCTGCATTAATTGGTGTAAGTGGTTTCATAATGTGCAAGTTTTAAATGTAGATGTTAAAGAATTAAATGGTGACGGTAGCGAATAGATGGTTGTTCCGCATCCGGAAAATGAATGCAGGATATGGAAGAAATAAAAAAATGAAAGCTCGCGCTTAAGAAACGGAAAATTTAGCCGGTCGTTCTAAAGTTAAGAGTCGGTACAGGGAGACTTCGAGTATAAACGAGGCTTCGTAAGAGGAGGTTGCGTAAGTTTTTAATATTAAAATAGAGATAATTGGTATAGTCGATACCAGATAACATTGCAGAAAGTGTAAATCTTACAATATCGAATATTCCACATACTCATCCTGCAGGTTCGATTAATCAGACTATAATTTTTCTACAGGAAAAATTGATTGTACATGATGAAAACCGAAAGTGTGAGTACAAAACAGCCGAAAATTTTTTTCAACTGATATCCCTGGATTTTATCTGCCAGAAATGTTCCAAGCAAAATGCCCAGAATGGAACCCAGGGAAAATTTGATTAAAACGCTCCAATCGATAATTGCGGTGGAATAACTGGTCGCAAAGCCAAACAGGGAATTCATGGCGATGATAATAAGAGTCGTCCCAATTGCGGTCTTCATATCAACCCGGCCCCAGAAATATAGTGCGGGCACAATCAGAAAGCCCCCACCAATGCCGAGAAGTCCGGTAATCACCCCTACGAGCAGCCCCTGAAGGAAAAGCCATCCCGGGTTCCTGTCTGTATGATCAACCGGGGTCTTGTCTTTTCCCGATGACAACCACCAGCATTCTGAACCCTGAGATAAGCATGAGTACAGAAAAACAAAGCATGAATAACATGTTCTTTGTCAAAACAAAATCTCCTATTGTCAACAACTGCAACGGTATGGAAGGGAAGATTAATTTTCTCGCAATCAAAACACCGATGACAGAAGGGATGCCAAACAGGATCATCAGTTTAAAATCAACCAGCTTATTAAAAATGGATTTTATTCCACCGGTCAGGCCACAGATTCCGACTACAAACATGGAATAGATACTGGAAGGCAGCGGGTCCATTTTTAAAATATATACGAATACAGGGATCGTTAAGATAGAGCCGCCCGCGCCAATTATGCCCAGTATCAGACCAATCGAAAGTGATGCCGCGCAGGTGATCAGTTCATTCATGTATTTGATTTTGTAGAATAACTTTTTTGATCTGTCAGTATAGTCCTTCATGATCGGTTAAGTAATCGCGGCCTGCCCTGCAATCTTTGATATTTGCGGTAGACCACACGAAGCGATACAATCCCGGCCCGAGATAATAAACCTGCTTAAATCCTTTTTTAACCAGTTCCTGGCAAACCAGGGTGCCGAGATCCGATCCTGATCCATAAACCAGGAAACGGGTGGATGGATTTTTTGAACTGATCAGTCCGTTTAAGGATGCCAGTGTAGGTATATTAACGGACCCTTTTATTCTTCCGAGATTCATATGCGACATACTGGCTTTATTTTGAAATTCATCAGCAGATCTCGTATCCAATATGACCAGTTCCTTGGACTGTTGTAATAATTCAATGCATTCTTTGGTATCGAGGATTTGAAACGGGGGTGGATTGGTAACGACTGAATTGATCTCTCCTTTATTTAACTCATAGCTGCTGATGAATACTTGCAGTCCTTCGAATAAATTGTAAATCTGGTTGAAACCCTTCGCCTTCATAATATCCACCACATCCATGCTGTTATATCCTTTCTGATCATAAACTAATATGGGGCTGCCTTGCGGAATCCGGTACGAATCAAATTTATCGGCGAACTGAGCCTGGGGAATGTTAATTGCATTTTTCAGGTGGCCAATATTATTTTGCTGCACACTGTCTTTGGAAGCAAATTCCGATTCCGTCCTAATGTCAATGATCACTAACCCGGGTGTTTCTTTAATCAAATGATATGCTTCAGAAGAATTGATATTCTTATAGGCGAGGTTCGTTATCAGGTATTTGTTTTTATAAGGGAACTCCGTTGCGTCCAGTTCATTTACGAGAGTCATTCCGCCATTGATATTATAAACCTGCCGGAATCCATTTTCTGCAAGCAGTTTACTTATCCTCCTCGAACGCTGGCTATGGGAGCAGTAAATGAAGATGGGTTTATCGATATATTTTTTTAATTCAGGGAGCCGGGCAGACACCGAATCACTGGTAATGTTGACGGACCCTTTAATTCTTCCAATATTCAACGCAGTGGCGCGGGATGTGTCTGCGTATTCTCCCGGACTCCTCACGTCCAGTAACAAATAACTTTGCATGGTATCCATAATCCTGAATGCTTCAATCAGGTAAACCGCTTTGTAAACTGTATTATCATATTTGAAAGGATGTTGCGTATATGATGTCAGCGTAAACATCAACAGGACGCCTGATAAAAATTTGTTTCGTATCATGCGGATGATTTTTAAGTTGGTACTGTGAAAATAAACAGTCTTCATGGAGCAATGGGTTAGGGAGGGGTTAGCGTGAGTCACGAAAAGGTTAAAAGGGTTAAGGAAAGGTTAAGCGCTCAGGTTACCCCACCTTTACAGCATTTATTTGCAGGGTTATTTAAGATAGTCATACATGTTTTTAACCAAGAGAGGAATATTAACGATCATTTCTATCACCGGCATTGCCTTTATGATATTACTGGTCATCCAGTTTGGGTGGATACGAAAAACCATTGATGTTAACCGCCGGCATTTTGCAGACCGGATGGTGGTGGTATCCAACAATCTTCGCGAAGTATTTCTGATGGATAAGAACCTGCAGAAAAAATGGCTTACGGGGAAAATGGGTAGAGAAGATCTTTACAGGGGCGACGTCAATTTACAGCGGTTTGAAGGTATCATAAAGAAAAAACTGGATTCTGTTCTGGTGGCATCCGCGATACCCGTATCGGCGGAATTGACGGGTCGTATGGACAGCACCTGCTATTATATGAGTTTTATTCCGCCTGAACTGCATAGTGCAAAAATGGATCTTGCTCCTTACAAGATCTGCTTATGCAGTAACAGTTATCCGGGCAGGCTGGATATCGGCTTTGATTTATATTCCGACAATTTACTCGGGCATGATTCTTCAGGACTGATACTTCCTTCAGTCATTCTGATATTATTACTCATAACGCTATTCACGTATATCATCTATGTAATCAATCGTCAAAAAATACTGGCGGAATTGAAGAACGATTTCATCAATAACCTTACCCATGAATTTAATACGCCGCTATTCTCCATTGGCCTTACCTCGACACTATTGGCAAAATCAGACGCGGTAAACCAATCGGATAAACTAAAGGACTATGTGGAATTGATCACGACCGAAAAAAACAGGCTGCAGGCACAGGTCGATAAAATACTCCGGTTGACGGCCGTTGAATCGGTCAGCGGAATCCTGGAAAAGGAAAAAGTAGATATACATGCTTTGATAGAACAGAACATGGTTGTTTTTTCTCCGGTGATTGCTGAAAAGGGAGGCAGGTTTATTTATAAAGCAGGCGCCGCTGCACATTTTGTTCAGGGCGACCCTGTGCATTTATTCAATGCATTGAGTAATCTGATCGATAATGCCATTAAATATTCAGTTAAAATTCCTGAAATTGTATTGGAGACGCGCAATACAGGAAATGAAATGGTGATCATCATCCGCGATAATGGGATTGGGATGAGTAAAAATGATATCCATATGATCTTTAAGAAATTTTACCGCGTGAAACAGGGAGACCGGCATGATGTAAAGGGCTTCGGGATCGGCCTGAGCTATGTTAAGAAAATCATTGAGCTGCATCAGGGCTCAATAGAAGTGAAAAGTATTCCCGGTGAAGGTTCCGAATTTAAAATTCATTTGCCACTTCTTTCTTAAGAAAACCCGCATGTATAAAATTCTGCTAGTTGAAGATGATACCAGTCTGGGTTATATTCTCAAAGAATATCTCCAGATGCATCATTTTCATATTGAGCTGGCGAAAGACGGGGAGGCGGGTTTACAGGCGTTTAGCCGCCTGCCTTTTGATGTATGCATCCTGGATGTGATGCTTCCCAGGAAAGATGGATTTACCCTGGCCGCTGAAATAAAAAAACTTAACAATAAAATGCCCGTCATTTTCCTGACCGCTAAATCTCTGAAAATTGATAAGCTGAAAGGATTTAACCTGGGTGCTGATGATTATATGGTGAAGCCGGTGGACGAGGAAGAATTAATTGCCCGGATCAACGCAGTCATGCGCAGGGTGCATCCGGAAGAAATCGGAAAGGGCAGCGAATACAAAATTGGAAAATATATTTTTGACTTTACTAACCAGGTACTGATTGCTCGGTGACAAGAAACAATTCATGACGGTGCGGGAAGCTGCGATATTGCGGTTGCTTTGTGAACACAAAGGAAATATTCTGGACCGGAAACAGACCCTGAACCGGCTTTGGGGAGAAAGTGATTATTTCACCAGGCGGAGCATGGATGTTTTTATTTCCCATTTGCGAAAATATCTTTCCGAAGATCCTTCTGTTGAAATCCGGAATGTGCATGGTAAGGGCTATGTGTTAAATTACTGAGCCGCTCCGGGTCAGCCTGTTCCTGGAACAAATATTGAGGCCATTAACCTGCAGATCATATTTACCAGGACGTGATAACTGCAGAATATTAATTAAATCTTAAAATTATTTTTATGTCGACAATACAGAAAAATAAATTCAGTTCCTGCCTGTGGTTTGATAACCAGGCGGAGGAAGCTGCGAGATATTATACATCGATATTTAAAAATTCTAAAATAGGCAGGATTGCCCGTTATGGTAAGGAGGGCTATGAAATTCATAAAAAGCCGGCGGGCTCGGTACTGACGGTGGAATTCTGGCTGGAAGATCAGGAATTCCTGGCTTTGAACGGCGGTCCTGATTTCAAATTCAACGAGTCAGTTTCCTTTATCGTCCACTGCGATTCGCAGGAAGAAATCGACCGCTATTGGGAAAAGCTTTCCGAAGGTGGGGATAAAAACTCGCAGCAATGCGGCTGGCTGAAAGATAAATTTGGACTTTCCTGGCAGGTCGTTCCCCGCGCGCTTTCTGATATGATAACCGACCCGGATATAGAAAAATCAGACCGCGTAATGAAAGCGTTAATGCAAATGAAAAAATTAGACCTGGCAGCTTTACAGGCAGTCTATCAGGGCAGTGGCGCCGGATCTGTCAAAAATAAACCGGTGATGACCGTTTAGTAGTGCTCGCATTATTTGAGATACTGGTAACCACAAAAACCCACGTGACGGATGGGTTTTTGTGGTTTTATATATCAGGGTTCACGACGGGTGTTCATAGCCCCGTATACCGATACTCTCATCCAGTTCCTCCACGATGATAACCGAATTTTCACCCATACCTGATCTTAAATATTTTGCCCATGGTTTCCACGCGCATTGGAATTAAGGGATTCTTATCATAAGCGTCTAAAAAAACTTTAATCCGCAAATCCAGATTCATCCCTGATTTTTTTAAAATGTACGGGGTCGTCCGGATGATCTTCATCAGTGCGATAGTTTATTAATTCCACTTTAAATTTCTTTGCGGTATTCTGCTGCCTATATTCAAATTCCCAGGTATATGGACTGTCCATGGCGTTTAAACATTTCTGATATCTAAGTTAATTCTTATTCCTTTCGCCGTTCAGGCCGGATATTCCGTCTTTAATAAATGAATATACACCGATGGAAAGAGGGCATGTATAGTTGCAGATACTATTTCTAACTTTTGTATAATTTTTATTATGAATACAATTACATGATGGGTACTACAGACAATTCATTGATAGTGGATACAAGAAACAACGATATCCGAAAAACCAGTTTTGAAAATACGAGAGAAAACATTTTAAACATCTGGGAAATGCAATTGAACAATCATACTACTGATCAAATCAAAAGAAACCGTGAGCTGATCAAATTATATTTCAGGGATGTCTGGAGCCAGGGAAATCTGGATCTGCTGGATGAAATCATTGCAGAAGATTATATCAACCATAATCCAAGCTCGCCAAACCCGGAACCGGGACCCCGCGGATTAAAACCCATCATTCGGGAGATGAGAAAGGGGTTCCCCGACCTGCACTATGAAATCATGGACCTGGTAGTTACGGAGAGTAAGGTGGTTGCCAGAACAATTTTAAGGGGTACCCACCTGGGCGCAGCTCTGGGGCCTCGAACCTACCGGAAAACGATTTGAAATCAGCCAGATTAATATAGAACACCTGAGAAACGGGAAAATAGTCGAACACTGGCGGGTTACGGACGAACTCGGGCTGATGAAACAGCTGGGGTTCATTTAACGAAAAACCCGGTATATGGTGGTTCTACGAAATTTACTGGCAAAATTTTTTTTAAAAAAGTCAGGTGACCTTGCTTTGGAATCTGGTATTAATAAGTGTCGGCACCTGGTATAGTCGAAAAGCCTGAAAAGCTGGCATATGCCTTCCGGGCGTTCAGGTAAGGGTCAAAAAAAGGTAGAAAAACAGGTTTGTTCGTATAGCGTTCGTATTTGGTTCGTATAATGTTCGCCTGGCTATACGAAGAACGGGCGGTCCCACTACCAACTGCATATCAGGATTTATTTAGTTTGGCCAGAATGTCATAGGGCATTCCCGGGCTGCTGCCCTCCTTAAAATTGATTTTGCAGAATTTAGACGGAGATTTGAACCATGAAACTTCAGGAGGAGAGGGATCTTTTAGTTTTGACTTATTTAGAGCCAAAAAGGAATAAAATCTCTTGGCGAAATTCAGGTAGATCTGAATTTCGGGTTCGATACCGGATTTAATTTTGACAATACGGTGAATATTCTTGCTGAAGAGGGCTATTTGGAAAAACGAATAGAGATTATTCCGGAACAGCCTGAATCATTTTCCTGGGAAATTACTGAGCCCGGTAAAATTTATTTGAATGACTTATTCCGCGGCAAAGTCTGATGAAATAAATAAAAAGACTTATATCATTCCCATTATCATCGTCATTGTTATAGCCATTCTTGCTTTTATGCGGGTTTTTCCAAAAATGTTCCGGGGGTGATTATACGATTGGACTGGGCTCCATTATTCTGTATGCTTTGTTAGCTGGATAGTTTTTCATGACATGTGTATATATGTACGGTTTGAGAAAGCTTTTACTTATAATAACTCTCAACCCATTTTCCTAACGACTTTGCCAACGTCTCTGCCGCGCCAGGCAATTGCCATTCTCCCCTGTATACTGACAGTGTCATGCGGGGTTTTCCAGGCATACGAACTATAAAAGTGCTGGGTACGCCAAAGGCAAGTGGTTCACCGGCTTCTGCTATGGTACCGGAATACGCCGTCTCTTCGACTTGAATGCTGAATGGGATTTCCTTATGATTTTTATCAGTTGGTTTCCGGTAATTGCCTGGCATAGATCGAAATTATTTTTTTGGGGATTATTAAATATTCTACTTCTTATTTAATGATGCATAAATGATTTCCAAATTCACGAATATTCAGATCGATGTGCTTCGCAGAAAACTAAATAGAATTGCTGAAGATAATAACGAGGCAAAGAATTCCTGCACCAGTCCCGGTGACATGTTTGCAAAGCGGATCAGGATTATTAATGCTATTTGAAGGTATATAACAAAGAGCAATAGAATTTTTGCCAGGAAGTCCATGGGTCGAACTATACTGCGATGATGACTTACATTGAAATTTTGCCGGTAGGATTGATTGTAACGCTTATCAGTTCATTAATTTTAAAAAGAAAAGCAGCAAAAAATTAAACAGAAGGACCGGGGGAAAATGAATCGTTCATTAGCTAAAAAAAGAAGGTCGCTGAATATCAGCGACCTAAGCTTTAAACTGTGATCCCGCTGGGACTCGAACCCAGGACCCCTACATTAAAAGTGTAATGCTCTACCAACTGAGCTACGGAATCTGCACAATCTGTTTTACAACGGAATGGCCTCATTAAAACAAGCTTTAACCCTTGTTTTGAGCGTGCAAAAATAGGGTAAAACGGGCTTCGCGCAAATTATTTATCGGAGAATGTTGATATGTGGAGAATTAACCGAAATCATTCTCAATGACTAACTTAGACCCGTTTTTGATTCCACTAATTTCCCCACATATGAAAAGATTTGTTCTATCTGTTTTTCTTGTATTTCTTATTTCTTTCTCTGTTTTTAGTCAAAACTGGACAAACCTCTTTGACGGAACCACTTTAACCGGCTGGAAACAGCTGGCCGGCAAAGCCACTTACCAGGTTTTCCGCGGAACGATCATGGGCGTTTCAGTTCCCAATTCTCCCAATAGTTTCCTTTGCACGGAAACGGAATACGGCGATTTCGTACTGGAAATGGAAGTGTTGGTGGACGATACGCTGGGCAATTCCGGTGTGCAGTTCAGGAGCCATTTCGATAAGTCCGCCAATGCCGGAGCCGGCAAGGTCTATGGTTACCAGTATGAAATTGATCCTTCTTCGCGCCGCTGGACGGGTGGTATTTATGATGAAGGCCGCCGTGACTGGCTGTACCCGATGACGCTGAACCCGAAGGCGCAATCCTATTTCAAACTGAAGGAATTCAATAAAATCAGGATCGAATGCGTGGGCAATGAAACCAGAACCTGGATCAACGGTATTCCCGCGGCTTATCTCGTAGACATGACCGATTTTCATGGATTCATCGCCCTGCAGGTACATGCCGCGCCTAAACCCGAGCTCGCCGGACAAAGAGTTTATTTCCGGAATATCCGAATTAAACCCATTTCGAAGTTTGTAAATGATTTTCCCAAAGGAATTTATGTAATGAACACTATTCCCAATTTCCTTACCGACTACGAAGTGAAATACGGATGGAAACTTTTGTTCGACGGAGACGATTCCAAAGGATGGCGCGGAGCATTTAAGGATGGCTTTCCGGATAAGGGATGGCAGATCCAGGATGGAAATATTACGGTTCTTTCATCTCAGGGAAAGGAAGGGGGCGTAGGAGGCGACATAGTAACCCTTGATCAGTACAAGGCATTCGATCTTTCCTTTGATTTTAAACTGACAGCCGGTGCAAACAGCGGCGTAAAATATTTTGTAACCCTGAAAGAAAAAACTGATGGCTCGGCCATCGGTCTTGAATACCAGGTGCTGGATGATAGTCTTCATCCGGATGCGAAACTCGGCATGGGAGGAAACCGGACCATGGCCTCCCTCTATGACCTTATCGCGGCAGCCAAACAGAAACGGTTTATTCACGAGATCGGTCAGTGGAACACGGGCAGGGTAGTGGTTTATCCCAACAACCATGTGGAGCACTGGCTGAACGGCATCAAAGTGCTGGAATATGACAGGGGCTCACCCGCTTTTCGTTCACTGGTCGCCGTTAGTAAATATAAAGTATGGCCGGATTTCGGTGAAGCGAAGGAAGGTCATATCCTCTTACAGGATCATGGAAATGAAGTCAGTTACCGGAGTATCAAAATCCGGGTATTGGAATGACCGGAAATAATTATTTATGAAAAGGAGGGCGTTTATAAAATCAGGTACACTTGCCACAGCGGGAGTTCAGATATTGAATTTCCCCATATTCGGTAAATCCGCACCATCGAATAAAGTAGTTCTGGCTGTCATGGGCCTGAACAGCCGGGGATCCTACCTGGCAAAGTCTTATGCGCAATTGCCCAATGTGGAGATCGCCTATATCTGTGATGTGGAAGACACAGCGATCCAGCATGGTTTCGATGCATTGAAAGATGCACCACGCAAACCCATACTCGAGCGCGATATCCGGGTGCTCGTGGAGAAAAAAGATTTTGACGGCCTGCTGATCGCTGCACCGGATCACTGGCACGCGCCTGCAACCATTCTTGGGAGTGGCCCATGGTAAGAATGTATATGTTGAAAAGCCATGTGGCCATAATCCTGCCGAAGGTGAAATGCTGGTTCAGGCGATGAGCCGTTACGGCAAACTCATCCAGATGGGCAATCAGCGGAGGTCTTTCCCGACTTTGATCGAAGCGGTGAAAGAAGTTCGCGGCGGCGTGATCGGTGAACCCTATTTAGGCAAAGCCTGGTATGTTAACGACCGCAAATCCATCGGGAAAGGGATTGAAGTGCCGGTTCCTGCCTACAATCAATTACGATCTCTGGCAGGGCCCGGCCCCGAGGGAACCGTATAAAAATAATCTGATACATTATAACTGGCATTGGTTCTGGCACTGGGGAACCGGTGAAGCCTGTAATAACGGCACCCATGAAATTGACTGCTGCCGTTGGTTTCTAGGTGTGGACTATCCGACAAGGGCCGTATCATCCGGGGGCAGATTTGCCTTCCAGGACGACTGGCAGACACCGGATACACAGATTGCCTCTTTCGAATTTGGCACAAAAAAAGCGATCACCTGGGAAGGCAGGAGCTGTAATAAATTTCCGGTAGAAGGCGCGGGCAGGGGATTCATTATATATGGAGACAAAGGATCCCTGGTAAATCTTGGAGCCGGTGATTACAAAATTTATGATGCATCCAATAAGCTCCTGAAAGAAGTAAAGGGAGAAATGGCGGCAGATCCTGCTAATCCCGTAAGTGCAACCGGGAACCTGGATTTTTATCACTTTGAAAATTTCGTGAATAGTATCCGCGGGGAGGCAAAGCTGAATTCTCCGGTGAACGAGGGACAGAAAAGCGTACTGCTTTGTCACCTCGCCAATATTTCACAAAGAACAGGCCGGGCATTGGATTGCGATCCAAACAATGGTCATATCCTTCATGATGCCGAAGCCATGACGCTCTGGCAAAGGGAATATGAGAAAGGATGGGCGCCGGTGATCTGAAAAATCTAAAACAGGGTGCTGCTTATGAACCGCGCTGTGAACCGCCGGTAAGCTTAGTGTTCCTGGACAATCCCTTGGTGTTGAGTTTCACCTTCTGGTTTTGCTGATTGGTTTTGTTATTAGCAATTCCACCTCCGCCCGGGCGGTTATCTTTTTTGTTTTTCTTATTGGGAATAAGCGACATAAATCAGAATTTGTTCAAAGTTAACTTATTCCTGAAATTTTTCGTAATGGAATTGTGAAAATTTCATCTCTCTGCAGTCCATTTGTTAATCATATCGGCATCTGCTTCGACCCGCTGAATAAGAATTATATTTAATGATGCTTAAAATAGCATCAGGCTTGGCGGAGTTTTCACTGAATATCAAAATATATATTCTTTCAGTCTTTTTTCTTTTTACTATCCGCCAGCCCTATGCGCAAACCATCAGTTCTCCGGGTCTTAAGGATTCCATTGTTTATCCACCCGGATGTTATCAGAAATTTGATGCGAAAAAATTTATCGTTCCGGGAGCCATGATTGCTTATGGATTTATTGCCCGTTATTCGGATCCCTTATTTGACCTTAGCGAATCTGTTCAGGAAGAAACCTGGGATGACCATCCTCATAATACCACCACACTCGACAACTATCTCCAATATGCACCGGCGGTCGCTGTCTACGCATTGAATTTAGCCGGAATAAAAGGTGAGCACAATTTTGTAGATCGCTCCATGATCTTTCTGATGTCGAACCTGATCATGGAAGGATTTGTTTCTACAATAAAAGTCACCAGCCACGAGCTGCGGCCCAATAAGAACGGTTATGAGTCCTTTCCATCCGGTCATACCGCTGAGGCATTTGTTTCCGCCACTTTTTTATATGAAGAATATAAGCATGTTTCCATCTGGTACGGTGTAAGTGGATACCTGGTAGCCGGTACGGTGGGCGCCCTCCGTATATATAATGATAAGCACTGGCTCCACGATGTAATAGCTGGCGCCGGCTTTGGTATCGCCTCCACCGAGGTCTCATATTGGCTTTATCCACTTCTGAAAAGAACCTTCTTCCCGAAATCCTGTGGCAGCAAAATGATTGTTCCGGTTATGGTTGATCACGGAATTGGCCTCGGATATATACAGCAATTTTGAAATTTCAACACGTTTTTACTTTTTAATTTCCCCTTTAACTTTTTATTCTGTTTGATTCCATAACGGAAACTGTCCGTATCCGTACAGTCCAAATGAGCGTCATCTATTGCCCTGATTGATTTTCAGTGATTTAATGTTTTGGCACGGCATTCCATAATAGTTGTCAGAAGTAACGCAGAATTTTTCTAAAATGTTTTTTTCACAGCGCTGCAACATGATCGAAAAACCTGCGTCTTATTTACAGAACACTAATCAAAACATATAAAAACTTAAACAATGAAAAAGCTCATCTTATCAATCGCAATCGTGCTGGCCCTTGGTCAGCACTGCATTTGCCAGTCACACGGGAAACACCAAATGAACGTGCTGTCGCCTCCTTTCAGAAAGATTTTCACAAAGCATCTGATGTCAGCTGGGCTGTTACAGATAATTATGTACAGGCCACATTCAATATGGATAAAGAAACACTCTATGCATACTATGATTTCCAGGGAAACCTGATCGGTGTCGTGCATCATATTCTTACTACCAGCTTACCGGAAACTCTCCGTAAGGATATCAAAAAACATTATGGTAATTACTGGGTTTCAGAATTATTCGAAGTGACCAGTGATGCAGGTGTATACTACTATGTACTGTTAAAAAATGCAGACGAAACCATTGCACTGAGCACAGAAGGAACTAATGGTTGGCACAGGTATACTATGCCAAAAACCAAAGCCTCTAATCTCTGATATATTTTGCACTAGTCTTTTGGATTTAGATCAGGAATCCCTCCGTTCCCGGAGGGATTCCCTATTTATAGAAAAAGCACCATCTTCGCATCCGCAAAAATAGTCTGGATGCAAAAAACGCTGGTGGTCGCAGGAGGGGGAGCCGCAGGATTTTTCTGCGCTGTAACAGCCGCCAGATTAAATCCCGCATTGAAAGTGATTCTCGTGGAAAAATCGGGAAAGCTTCTTTCAAAAGTGAAAGTCAGCGGAGGCGGCCGTTGTAATGTTACCCATGCCTGCTTTTCCATTCCTGAAATGGTAAGAAAATATCCCCGCGGCTCAAATTTTGTAAAGAAAACATTTCATCAGTTTTTTACCACAGATACGGTTCAATGGTTTGAAGAAAGAGGCGTTCCGCTGAAAACAGAAGAAGACGGAAGAATGTTTCCACAAACGAATTCTTCCCAGTCAGTCATCGACTGCCTTTTACAGGAGGCGAATTTATTACATGTTGAAATCCGGCTGCACCACGAAATCAGGTCGATTGATTACAACAGTGGACCATCAGGTTTCATCATACATTTTAATAATGATCTACAGTTAAAAGCTGATTTTATTTGTCTCGCCTGCGGTGGATATCCCAAGTCCTCCATGTTTGAGTGGATCCTGCAGTGCGGCCACAGCATCGAAGAACCCGTTCCTTCCCTGTTCACTTTTAATATGCCGGATAATCCAGTCAATGCACTCATGGGCATCTCGGTACCTGATGCACAGGTTAAAATTTCCGGTGAGACGTTAAAGGAAAGCGGACCATTATTAATCACGCATTGGGGTATGAGTGGTCCGGCGGTACTGAAATTATCTGCCTGGGGTGCCCGTGTCTTAAAAGAAAAAGATTACCGTTTTGAAATCCGGGTAAACTGGTTGGGCACGCGGACCGATCAGGCCCTGCGGGATGAAATTCTGATGATCAGGGAAAATTCCGGTGGCAAAAAAATCAGACAGAAAAATCCATGGGGCCTGCCGCAAAGGCTTTGGGAATGGTTTCTGGAGCAGAGTGGAATAGGGGATATTCATTGGGCCGACCTTCCCGCAACCTTGCAAAATAAATTGATACAAATTCTCACTAATCAGTCATTTTCCGTGGAGGGCAAAACCACATTTAAAGAGGAATTTGTGACAGCCGGTGGCATACGTCTCTCAGAGATCAATCACCATACCATGGAAAGCCGGATCAGGTCAGGCTTATATTTTGCAGGTGAAGTGCTGGACGTGGACGGAGTTACCGGGGGATTTAATTTCCAGCATGCCTGGACGAGCGGTTATATTTCAGGAAAGGCGATTGCTGAAAAAGCGTTATCCCTGCCACCACCGGCTGAGTCCGAACAAAAGGATTAAATACCACCTGTTTTATTTTTAACCCGGTCTTTATTCCTGCAATTGAAGTAAATTGATCTACTAATTTATTAAAAATGAAATCCTTTATATGTTTCATATTGCTACTTGCAATCGCTGGTCCTTCAAAATCTCAAACAAATAGTCCGTTGACTTTAAAACAGATTTTTTAAATCAGTTGAAATCCACCCATAATAAAGAGGAGTGGTTTGCTCCATTAAATATAGCTATCGAGGGAATCACGCCCGAACAGGCCAACTGGAAGGAAAAGGGCAAGGACCATTCGATCGCCGAGCTCACCAATCACATTATTTTCTGGAACCAGGAGAATCTGTCAAAATTCCTCGACCAGCCGGTACCGAATTTTTCCGGCGATAATAATTCAACATTCACGTCAGTGGATAAAAAAACCTGGCCGCATGACAGTCAGGAAAGCAGACAGCGTGATGATCAACTGGGAAAATGCGATTGCAGCGGCCGATGATGCCAAACTGGAAAAATGGTACGAAATCATCGCACATATCAGCACCCATAATGCTTATCACACCGGACAGATCGTTTATATCAGAAAACTCCAGGGTTCCTGGAATCCGGCGAAAGGAGTCAAGTGAGTATGAAAGTATGGAAGTGTGGAAGTATGGAAGTATGAGGAGTGCGACCGCCAACTGCCAACCGCCAACTGCCAACCGCCAACTGCCAACCTTAAAATTGTAAACTTTCAAACACTCATCTATGTTACACAGGAGAAGATTCATTCTTAATAGCGCCGGCCTCTTCGCGGCAAGTCTTGCGATTCCTTCATTTCCGGGTTCTTTTTACAGACCCGTCTATCCGCCACCAGGCATTCAGCTGTTTACTTTTTTTGATGTAATGGACGCAGATGTTGACGGCACACTTAAGCGTGTTGCAGAGATTGGATATGTTGAAATAGAATCGGCGTTCAGCAAAAAAGGCGGCTTTTACGGTTATACACCAAAGCAATTCGCGGCTTTGCTGAAAAATCTCGGTCTGAACTGGAAGTCTCACCATGTGCTGGGTGCACCGTTTGTACCGCCTCCGGGAATGAAAATGCCGGTGGGCGCAGATGGCAAGCCCATCAAAATACCTCCGATGAAAACGCTCCGCGACAATATGCAGGAAATCATTGATCAGGTTAAGGAGGGCGGAGTGGAATGGCTGGTATGCGCGAATATTCCAATCAATACCACGGAAGACATAAAATCGTCCATCGCGATACTCAACAAAACAGACGAGGCTTGTAAAAAAGCGGGGCTGCAATTTGCTTATCATAACCACGATGCAGAATTTCATCTCGTGGACGGAAAAACTCCTTATGATACGATGCTGGCAGAAACAAATGTAAAAATGGAACTCGACCTCGCCTGGGCCGTTAAAGGGGGTAAGGATCCGGTTGAAATATTCAATCAGCACCCGGGAAGATTTCCACTGTGGCATGTAAAGGACCTGGACAGCGCCCATGAAACGATTCTTCCTGTCGGCACCGGCACGATTGATTTCAAAAGGATCTTTGCAGCCTCAGAAACTGCGGGATTGCAATATTATTTTATTGAACACGATATGCCAAAAGATCCCTGGGAAAGTATAAGAAGAGTTATGCCTATCTGAAAGAACTGGCACCGGTTAAATAATAAAAATTCTGTTCGGACTATGCGGGGATTAAAGACGATTATTTTCCTTTTCATTTCCAATGCGTTCATGACCTTAGCCTGGTACGGGCACCTGCGGTTCAAAGATTTTTCCTGGGGAAGGAACCTGGGAATTTTCACCGTCATACTGATCAGCTGGGGACTGGCGTTTTTCGAATACCTTTTCCAGGTGCCGGCCAACCGGATCGGATTTAAAGGCGATGGCGGACCTTATTCACTTGTCCAGTTAAAAACAATCCAGGAGTCGGTCACACTACTTGTTTTTGTAGGATTTACACTGATATTTTTTAAAGAAGAGAAACTGGCCTGGAATCATTTGGTGGGCTTTTGTTTCCTTGTAGCGGCTGTATTCTTTGTATTTAAAAAATGGTAAATCATTACCTGCCTTATCCAATGCGTTAACGCTTTATTTACAAAAATGTTTCTGGTCATGCGGATCAGAACACATTCGTGTAAAAAATCTTTTTTCTTCTCGCTTAATACTTAAGTTTGCTCCTAATCAACGGCTCTGGCATGAAATATTTATTTTTTTTACTTTTTACTTTTCCGGCTTTACTTATTACGTCCTGCAGACCTAAACGTTCGGGTGTTCCCCGGGTACTGATTTATACAAAGAATGCCGGAACACCGGAAACTGCAGCAATCACCCAGGCTATCCAGCAGCTGGGAGATATAAATAAATTCGTCATCAACGTTACCGACACCAGCACTCTTTTTACAGATGATTCGCTGCAAAATTATGCCGCGGTCATGTTCCTGAATCGGTCCGGCCTGACCCTGGGTTTCAGGGAGAGAATTGCATTGCAGCGGTTCATGCAGGCAGGTGGCGGATTCGCGGGCTTTCATTCAACCGCCAAAACATTCAACTGGCGATGGTACGGCCGGATGATCGGCTCGGAAGGAGACACCGGCGTTTCATTTATTCATCAGAAATACGATGGTGGCCGTGCGTCGTATACCAACGACAGCCTCACTACAAAAGAAATAACAGACCAGGCAGTGTTGAAAAATATTCTGAATGAAATAGAATACGCGATCGGTCATTTCGAACCGCTGGACTACAGTAAGGTGACCATTGATTATCCGCCGGGTGAAAATCATTTTACCAAACAGGTTTTGGCGCAGGATCATTTTTATGAACCGACAGAAATGACTGTACTTCCCAACCTCGATATACTCGTATTGCAACGTCGTGGGGAAATCATGCTTTATAAACAGGCAACGGGTGCAATAAAACAGGCCGGTTTCCTGAATGTATATTTCAAGTCAAAATTAAAGGGAGTCAATGTGGAAGAAGGTATGCTGGGACTTTCGAAAGATCCCAATTTTATAAACAACCACTGGGTATATATTTATTATAGTCCGGCAGACAGTCCGGTGAACCGTCTCTCGCGCTTCAGCTTTGATAAGGATACCATCGTCAATTCATCCGAAAAAGTAATTCTCGAAGTGAAAACACAAAGAGAGATCTGCTGTCACACGGGTGGATCGATTGCATTCGGGCCTGACAGTTTATTGTATTTTTCAGCCGGAGATAATTCAACACCTTTTGATGAAAAAGGTCAGGCATTTGTTAATCATGGTTTTGCTCCGTTGAATACTGCGCCCGGGCACCTGCAGTATGATGCAGAAAGATCCGCCGGTAACAGCAATGATCTGCGCGGAAAGATCATGCGTATCCGTGTTCATGACGATGGCAGTTATGAAATTCCAGCAGGGAATCTGTTTGCTCCCGGAACACCGAAGACCAGGCCCGAGATATATGTAATGGGTAACAGGAATCCGTACCGGATTTCTGTCGATCAGAAAAACAGTAATTTGTACTGGGGTGAAGTGGGCCCGGACGCACCCAATGATAGTCTTGCGACCCGGGGACCGAGAGGCTATGATGAAATCAACCAGGCGCGGAAAGCGGGATTTTATGGATGGCCTTTTTTTGTCGGAAACAATTATGCATACCATCAGTACAATTATCTGACGGGTGTATCCGGGCCGGCATTTGATCCGGACAAACCGGAAAATCATTCCGCCAATAATACCGGTATCACAGAACTGCCACCCGGCGCAACCGGCATTTATCTGGTATCCCTATGCAGTTTCACCGGAATTTCCTGAATTGGGCACAGGCGGACGCAATGCGATGGCAGGGCCGGTCTATTACACGGATATGTATCCTGCCGCCACCCGTTATCCCGATTATTACAATGGAAAACTATTTATATATGACTGGATCCGGGGCTGGATAAAAACCGTCACCCTTCAATCTAATGGTGATTTCGAACAGATGGAACCTTTTATGCCACATATGGTCTTGCATAATTGTATTGATATGGAAGCAGGTCCCGACGGACGTCTTTATTTACTTGAATATGGAACGGCCTGGTTTCAGAAGAATCCCGATGCCGGACTTTCACGTATAGATTATCACGAAACAGCTTCTGCTGTCACTGCTCCCGCAGCCGTTACAGCAGGATACCTCTGCTTCGGCACGTGGTAAATTCGCGGCTGGGTATGCATTGACACAGATTATGGATTGTAAAAGTTGTCACAAGGAAAACAGTGCATCCATCGGGCCATCATTTGTACGCGTGGCAGAAAAATATGCGCAGGACAAAAAGGCTTCCGCGTACCTGGCTCAGAAAATAGTGAAAGGAGGGGGCGGGGTTTGGGGCGATGTGGTCATGTCTGCCCATCCGGATATTCCGCAAAAGGATTTGAATCAGATTGTGCAATATATACTCTCATTGAAGCCCAAAAAAAGCCCAAAGCTTAAAGCCTAAAGCTTAATGCTGTCGTTATATCGTTATCGATTATCGACCAGCGATCCATGATAAACGATCAACCGTCAACCGCCAACTGCCAACTGCCAACCGCCAACTGCCAACCGCCAACTGCCAACAAACATGATGATACGATATATAGGAATTCTGATTATTATTTTCTGCTCGACCTTCTCCTTTGCCCAGAATAAAAATACAGGCAGAGTCACGGATGAAAAAGGGTATGGAGTTTCAGGTGCCACCCTTCATGTATTGAATACCGCGGTTTCAGTGATCACCAACCAGTCCGGTCAATTTTCATTGCCGGATCTGCCAAAGGGAAATTATTCTATCGAAATTTCTTCCATTGGTTATGCACGCATAGAAAAAAAAGTTCAGCTGCCACAGGGCAGCGATTCCCTGATCATCACGCCTTACACCATCAGTAAAACAGTTGGATGCCGTGGTGGTAACTGCTGAAAAACAGGAATCGAATATTCAAAATGTTCCGGTAAGTATTACAGCACTATCATCAGCGGAAATTCAGGCATACCGGCTTTGGGCCAGCAAGGATCTGAAAGGGATTGTGTCGAATATGTATGCCGCAGATCCGGGTGACGGACGCAATGTAATTTCAATCCGCGGAATTACATCAACTTCGTATGATCCCGCCGTGGTAACATATATTGATGGTGTTCCGCAGTTCACGCTGGACACTTATATTCCACAACTGTTTGATGTGGATCATATTGATGTATTGAAAGGTCCGCAGGGAACATTGTATGGAAGGAATGCCATGGGCGGGGTAGTGAATATTTTTACAAAACAACCCGACGACCAGGTTCGCGTGGCATTCGAACTCAGTTCAGGTAACTACGGATTGGAACGTTATTCATTTAATTTAAGCGTGCCCCTGGTAAAATCGAAATTATATTTGGGCGCTGCCCTGTTGTATGAAGGTTCTGATGGCTATTATATAAACGAATTTGATAACACCAATTTTGACAAGCAACACCGTACGGCAGATAATGTTTATCTCAAATATCTGTTGAATCCAAAATGGTCATTCACGCTGAATTTAAAAAATCTCTGGAACCGCAACCAGGGCGCATTCACACTGAATCCGACAGCTGAGCAGGCACTTGAAACTCCCTATCGCCTGGACCAGAATGCCGTTGGTGAAATGGTGGATAATAGTTTGAATACTTCCTTAGCCATCCGGTATACCGGCGCTAAAATGGATTTCAGTTCGCTGACTGCATACCAGTCGAATTACCGCTACTATAACACACCGGTTGATGGAGATTTTTCACCACTGGATATTATCAGTATTGTAAACAATTACGGAAAGGAATGGAATAATGTAAACGCATGGACGGAAGAACTGCGGCTTTCATCTCCCACGGCCGCAGTTTCACCATTGAAATGGGCCATTGGATCGTATCTTTTTCTGCAGTCATCCCCCAATAAACAGGGTGTTCATTTTGGTGCAGACGCAGCACTGGCCGGTTCGCCGGACAGCAACTATACCATCATCAACACCACGCAAATTAAAAACAAGGGGCTGGCTTTTTACGGACAACTGGAGTATGCATTATCGAAAAAATTCAGTGTGTCCGGCGGACTGAGATATGACTACCAGGAGTCCAGGGCAGAAGTTTCCGGACTATATGTGCCGGATGGTTCTGCGAGTGGATTTCCAACACAGCCGGATACCTCCGGAAACACAAACTATCATGCGGTAACGCCGATGCTCTCTTTATCTTTTCGGCCAGATGAAAATTCGCATATCTATGCCAGTTACAGGCAGGGCTACCGTACCGGCGGGCTTACGCAACTATCCAGCGATCCCAGTCAGCCGCCGCTTTATCCCTATCAGCCAGAGTATAGCAACAATTTTGAGCTTGGCCTGAAGAGCAATTTTTTTGAAAGCCGTTTTCATGCCAACCTGGCTTTATTCTATAATACTGTAAAGGATGTTCAGGTGCCCACCCTTATTCTTCCCGATGCGATCACGGTTATCAAAAATGCCGGCGGGCTGGTGAGCAAAGGATTTGAAGCGGAACTGGATGGTTTGGTTTTACCCGGCCTTGAAGTGACAGAACATTTCGGATATACCCATGCAAATTATACCAGCGGTAAACTCTCATCGAATGGAGCAGAAATAGACATGGACGGGAAGACACCAGGTCTTTACTCCGGATATGACTAATATGCTGGCTGTACAGTATTCCGGTAAGTCTGCCAAAACCCCTTGGAGTGAATGCGTTTATCAGAGGGGAGTGGTATTATTTCGGTAGGCAATATTTTGATCTGGCCAATAATCAGTTACAAACTTCATATCAAATGCTGAATGCCAGTGTGGGAATTTCTTATTCTTCCTTCAGTATATCCGGCTGGCTTGCGGAACATAACCAATACAAGATATATTGCCTATGCATATGATTTCGGCGCCGCCCGTCTTGGAGAACCGTATACTTATGGGATTACGATGAAGTTCAGGTTTCGTTGATGGTCCGATTGATGTGGCAGATGTGAAATTGTGAATATGAGGGCAGGTGGATGAAATTTGACAATGATAATGACGGAATATGATCAGCTATCAATTACCCACCAACTGCTAACTAATATCGACCCACGATCAACGACATTTTAAGCTACAATTGTACAAGCTGATTCTTGATGGCATACAAAACAAGTCCCACGCGGTTGGTAACGTTGAATTTTTTAAACAGGGATTCCCTGTAACCGTCTACCGTTCGTTCGCTCACGAACATTTCACTGGCAATCTGATTGTAATTTTTTTCACTGCAGGCATGTTTCAGAAATTCCATCTCGCGGTCGGTGAGTTTCGGAAACGCACTGGAAGAATCCTGCACCGCCCTGATGAATGGACTGGATCACTTTGCGGGTAAGGATTTCATTATAATAGTATCCTTTGGCCAGGATTTCTTCAAAGGCCACCTGCAACTCTTTCGGGTCGGCATCTTTCAGGATATATCCCCGCGCGCCCTGCTGGATCATTTTGATAATCGTGGTATCAGAATCCATCGTGCTAAGGGCCAGTATGCGGATATCCGGATGGTTGGCATGAACCCAGGCTGCAGTTGCATAACCATCCATTACCGGCATATTAATATCCAGCAACAGAATATCCGGTAGATTATCAGGATCCAGCTGGTCGATGAATTCCTGGCCATTGCCTACATCCAATAATACTTTGTATTGTGGAAACAGATTGATGAGCACGGCCAGTCCCTTCCGGAACATGGTATGATCATCCACCAGTGCAACATATTTTATCTCAGACATAAGCCATTTGAATTTGGAGTGTGGTGCCCTCGCCCGGTTTACTCATAATATCAGCCTTACCACCCACCAGTGTCGCCCTCCTCAGAATATTCTGTAATCCCAGTCCGTCCTTTTTTTTCAATTCTATTTCAGGATCGAAACCCACACCATTGTCAAAAATGGTAATGAACACCCGGTCTTCCAGGTAACGGATGGTAACCTTCACGTCGGAAGCACCCGCATGTTTGATAATATTTTGCAGGCCTTCCTGTACGATGCGAAATGCAATCAGCTTGTGCTGGTCCGGAATATTTTTTTCGATTCCCTGTATATCCGAACTGACCTTAATGATGCCACTCCGGTTGATACGGCGTATCTCCTGGCCAATACTATCCTGCAGGCTGAGTTGCTGCAGACGTTCACTGCTCAGGCTTTTTGCAATATCGCGCAGCTCGGTCATAGCAAGACTGATACTCTCTTTTACATTACCCAGCAGCTCACCGTCTACCGACTGTTTCTGTTCCATGATCCCCAACTGCACTTTGGCGAGGCTCAGGATCTGTCCCACATTATCATGGATCTCCTGGCTTATCATGCCAAAGGTTTGTTCCTGAATTTCCAGTTTTGATTCCAGTAATTGTTTGTCGAATGTCGCGCGCATAAGTTGTTTTTCTTTGCTCATCTGTCCTTTTTTATTATTGTAATAAAACAGCATAACCAGGAATAGGACGCCCAGGAAAAGCAGTACAAAAATGACTGCGATGATGGTGAAAATTACCTGGTCCTTTCCGTCCTGCATAAAATAAAAGCGTAACTATAACCCGCATAAACGATGGCGTTTACAGCGGGTAGAATGGCATAATAAAGAGATCTGTTTGCAATTTCAATATGATTGATCCGAATATATGACTGGAGGCTGAGTATGACTAACGTTATCAATCCGAATAAAAGATTCAGGGAATTAATCCAGAAATAAGGCTCTTTCATAAAATTCAGTTCTTTCTGATCCAGCACGGTCAACCGGACCAGGCAAAGACCTGAAAAAACGATGAGCATAATGTCAATTATCCCCAGCGAGTATGAATTGAACTGGGTTGTTCCCTGGATAAATACAAAATTGGCTATCACCAGCAGCATGCATAAACTGCAGACTATATAATAAATGATCGCCTCCTTCTTCGTTAAAAATAACATTTTGCCTGCTAAGTAGAAAAAGAAGGGCGTTGACACCAGCAGGTAGACATTATAGACGCGATAATTCGATGACCAGCCAAAGGCCCGATAATTTATTCCGATCAGTTCGGTCAGATTGACCACCACCAAAAGAGGAATGAAGGCAAGCAATGAACAGGATTTAAGTCCTTTCCAGCAGTAAATGGCAACCAAAAGGCTGATTATCTGAAAATACTCATACCAGGCAATATGCATAATTTATGGTTGAAGCCCACCGAGATCATAACCGGTTCCTCCCTGTTGGGTTCCACCACTTCCATTGGGAACTGCGATCAGATTTTTAACGGCCTTCCCGCTTCCTGCATCATAGGGAATTAAAAAAATAGCTATCCGGTTGTTATTCGAAGTATTGTTGGGCTCGATAAACATTCAGATAATTCTGATCGTACACACCCATCTGGATCCGGATCATTAGTTTTTTATTCGCTGCCTTGTATTGTTTGGATGTGGCAGTCAGCCAGTTCAGCAGATCCTTACCAACGAACGATTCACCAGTCGTAATCATGCTGGTTGTGGTGAGATGAATGTCAATTGGCAGTCCGGCCTGATCCGCAAATCCATGATCATGCATTAACCCGGCAAACCGGTCAATACAGTCTTGTGCAGAATCGAGGTTTACGGTCCTTCCGCCGGTATCAGATTTAATTCCGGTTTCGGTTAAAGCAGTGGAGGAGCGGTTGCTCACAGCATGATCGATGTTTCTGAAAGAGAAAAGAAAAATGGAAAAAAACAATAAGACTGGAAGGATGGTAGGTTTAATGATCATATGGTTGATTTTAATTCTGAAAATACGGAGAATCTGATTCCTATTTGCGTCGCAGTGAAGAAACGGTATTTCTCCCGCCATACCGGGAGAAATACCCGGATAAGAAACCTGCTTTATCCCCTTGTTACACCTTGCACATCCATCGTAAGTTTGTTATTGAGGCTTTGATCAATCAACTTTTTATAACCATTACCTTATCCTGATCTGTATCTCTCGTGGAGACGAGTTTTGAAATTATCTCGTGGACTAGCAATCGTTAGGCCTCCCTGTTCTCAGGGAGGCCTTTTTATTTAGCTTTGCAGGACAATCTGATGAAATGAGTTTTTCGGAAATCATGGGCAGTATAGGAGTAACTATTCTGCTACTTGCCTATCTTCTTAATATGTTGAAAATCATTCCGACAGACGGGTTGACCTATCCTTTACTTAATCTGGTGGGGGCGGGAATTGCCTGTTATGCCAGCTGGCTCATTTCTTATTTTCCTTTTATCATTCTGGAAGGAGCCTGGACCATCGTATCGCTGGTGGCTGTAATACAAAAATTCAGGTTAAAACAAACTTAGCTGCTGCTTCCCGATATTTCTGTTCTTTGAATATAATATCCTGAGTGGATTTTCCTGCAAGGGGATTTGGTATAATGCAGATTCCTGGTAGCGGCTCGCAATGATGACGTTGGTGTCAGTAGGAATACTGGTAAATAAAGATTCTACTAATTCCGGGGAATTATTTTCTTTAGAAAGATGGGAGAGTAACAGGTGGCTCATAAAAGTGGGCCGGTGTTTTTGATAGAGATCGAGAGCCTGCCGGTTAGATAAATGCCCGTTGCCACCCCGTATCCTGTTTTTAAGGAACACGGGATAGCGGCCCTTATCCAGCATTTCTTCATCATAATTCGATTCCAGGAAAGCAGCATGGCATTGTTTGAAATAATGTACCAGCTGATCACAGGGTTGCCCTATATCTGTAAATACACCGATATTGGTCTTAGCCGCACTGACTACAAAACTATGGGGATCGCAGGCATCATGTTTTTTCTGAAAGGCAGTGATACGCAGCCCGCCGATTATTACCGGCTGCTGGGCTGTAAAATGAAAAACAAATTTTCTGATTTTCCAGAAGCCGGCTTCCTTTAAAGTGGACTGGCTCACGTAAACCGGAATCTTGTATTTGCTTACCAGCTGATTCACACCCAGAATATGATCACTATGTTCATGAGTAATGAATATCGCTTTGACCCGGTTCATCTGCAGGCCCAGCCTTTTCATACGAAGCTCGGTTTCTTTACATGAAATTCCTGCATCTACGAATACTGCTTCCTCTCCGTTATCGATATAATAACAGTTTCCATTACTTCCTGAATTAAGAGAGGCAATTGACAGCACCATTGGCCACGAAATTAATGGTCTCTTCTTATAATCAGGAGCTTGTGGGAAAATAAAGCAGATCCCAATCTATTTGCTATAAATAATAAAATTTTCAGGGTCTAACTCCCTGTTGCCCTTGAGGACGATAAAAATGATGGAATTGTAATCATTCATAATTTGTTTTCTCTCCCCGATTAATTCACCCTTGCTGATAAGCCAGCCAGGGTTTACCAGTACGGTGTCCATTTGCGCATAAGTGAATAATGTGTCGTTGGAATTGATCATGGAACACCAGCCCGATCTCGTCTGCCAAACGCTCTGTACTTTACCATCTGTACAGGACCGCACTGAGAAATCGGAGGAGGGGCGAATGAGTACACCGGTTTTAGCCGTTTTGGATTTATCATCGATGGATAAAATTTTACCGCCGTAAACAGGCAATAGCATGGTATCTGCCATAATATGACTGGTCATGAGAATAGACAGGACGAAACCGGAGATCATAATTAAAATTACAAAAAAGGCCGCCCAAATTACTTTGGACAGCCTCATCGTTAACCACCAAAAAGTTCTAGTTCACCGGCTCTGAAACAGGGAGTGGAAATTGTCCCCACACATTGTCCTGCGGGCGGTCTAGTGGGAGTGTGTTCAGTTGATTATAACGTCTCACATCAATCCAGCGGTGACCTTCACCAAATAAAGAATATCTTCTTTCATATAACAGTTCATTGATCAACGCAGATTGCGTAAGCGCGCCTGAATAGGGTGCCAGATTATGTTTCTGACGGATCACATTCAGGGCCTTGACGGCTTCCGTAAAATTATTGGTCTGGATATTTGCTTCCGCATAAATAAGGATCAGTTCTTCATTTCTTATTATTCCTATCGGCGCAGTGCTGGAAGTAAATACCCATACATCACGGTCACTGCTCAATCCTGAAGAAGAAGCGACAGAAGTTCTTAAGGTCGCCTTGGAAATCCGGTCGTCGCCTGCAATAATATCTTCTGCATAGGATGGATTTGCCACGCGCACTTCTCCGGTCTGGTTTTGCGGAATGAATGCCGGATTCAACTGATCGCCGGAACCGGTTCCAAAAACATTATATACGCCCAGATAAAAATCTTTATTTAATCCATAAAAAGACTCATTCAGTGAAGTCAGCGCACCGGTCCAATCCTTCTGATATACGCCTACTCTTGCCGCCAGTGCGCGATTAAATTGCAAAAGTCCGGCCGCATCAGAAAACCCGTTGAATCCGCTGGAGAGCGGGAATGCAATGGTTGCGGTAGACAGTGCGGCCTTACCCTGACCCAGGTACAATTGAATACTGTCAAAGGCCTGGTCAAAGGAATAAATTTTTCCCAGGTTATCCGGATCAGCCACATCCAGGCGTATGCCATTTGTATCTGTCAGGTTGAGATTCATCAGCAGCTGGTAAGCTTTAATGGTCTGCGCAAAGCCGATATAACCGGCTTTATCTGTTGCACTGATGAAGGTTGAATTTGTAGCAGCCTGGATCAGCAGGTTACAATTTTTCACAACGCGGTAACGGGATGCCCAGGGATTGGTAATATAAAAATTACTGTTGGTCAGTGTGGCATCTGCGGCGCCGAGAAGGTCAGTTACATAACGGGGTTCAGCAGGTGAGAAACGGTATTCCTCACGGCCGATGGATCCCACATCGTCGAGATAAACGCCCAGGTTATTACGCAATCCGGATTCTGTTCCTGTGACCAGGTTATTCAGGTCTCCGGCCGTGGCGTTGGTAAGAAAGTTTTCAGCCGTAGGGCTGTTCAGGTTTCCATAATCTTTCTGGCAGGAAACATTCGCCATGACGATCATTATGATTAGAAAGCTGTTTACAAGAATATTTTTCACAATAATTTATTTGTATGGTTAAAAAGTGATTGACAAATGGAAATCTGCCCGCTTGGTAGCAGGGTAGGGTAACACGTCAATATTAGTGTTGAATCCGGTTCCGAAGTTGGATACTTCAGGATCGTATGAAGGATAATGAGTCCACACAAAGAAGTTCGTCATGGACACGCCGACCTGGAGGTTTTTTACGAAACTGCTGTTCAGTGTATTGAAAGTATAATAAAGACCAATTTCCCTCAACTTCACATAGTCCGAATTATTGACAAATCCCTGGGCGCTGTATCCTACCTGGCTGATGCGGTAAACACCGAGCGGCATTGGCTGCTGATTTTGCGGATTAACGACCATCTTGTCGAAGTCATAACTGGTCTGTCCAAAATCCTGCTGCAGGTTGGTAAGATTTACGTTTTGTCCTCCGTTTTTCCAATGAAGCAGAAACCGCAGACTGAATTTATTCTTGTACGTGATTTCATTATAAGTATTCATCTGGAAGGTGGGTTCAGCATCACCCAGCTTGGCAACTCCGTTCGGTCCGTCAAGGCCCAGAATCTGTGTAGCAGATTTGCCCTGCTGAATCTGGTAGGATCCCAGTACATAACCAAAAGCTCCCTGAGGAATGGATTGAGTGACCAGTCTGGTTACTTCTGAACGGTTCAGCCAGAAATTGAGTGTGGTGTTCCAGACAAAATTTCTGTTTGAAACGGGCCTGGCATTCATGCTGAGCTCGACACCCTGGTTCTGAAGGTCCCCTGCATTATTCCATTGTGTTGCAAAACCGGATGAAGTGGGCGGGTTACTCTGCAGCAGGAAATTGTTAATATTCTTTTTGTAATAGGTGAATTCAAAATTCAATTTACCCTTCAGGAGGCTGAAGTCGACGCCCGCCTCAAATTCAGTTTGTCTTTCAGGTTCGATGGAAGGCTGGCCTTTTTGCAATCCGATGATCGTTCCGGTAAGTCCGCCAATATTGGAAATATTCATGGCGGTGAATTTGGAACCGTAGGCTGGAACGTTGTTGGCTTCGCCATATGCGGCCCTCACTTTGAAATTGCTGAAGAACCCTTCCTGATCCAGGAGACCGCTCTGAGTCAGGTTCCAGGAAAGTCCGGCTTTAGGATAGGTATAAAATTTAGTGGCATCACCGTTATTGCTGGAACGGTCGAAACGAACACCGATGGTTGCCGATATAGAATTCATGATGCTTGCTTCTTCCTGTATATAGATCCCCTGATTCTGGAACTGGGAACGGAACTGGGTTGAACTAAGCGCCCCGGCCTGATCTACGTTTGACTGACCGGAAATCAGGTGGGTGGCTGCATCCAGCAGGTTGTTGTAATCACCATTTTCCTGCGTAAAGCCTGCGGAGCTGGTCAGTATCAGATTTTCTGAAGCAGTATATGTATTAACCAGCGACACAATAAAATTCGTGTTCAGGTTATTGGTGAAACCCTGCACGGAAGTTCCTTTGTTGACAGCCTGGAACTGTAGTTCACTCGGGAAGAGCAGACTGGTCTGCAGACTGTAATTATCCAGGCCGCCGCCACCTATAACTTTTGTGACGCTTTTTGCAGATCTCTGGAAAACGGCTTCCAGCCCTAATCCTGTGATGATACGGTTCACGCCTTCATGGTTTTGCATCAGCGCCACCGTCTGTAATGGATTGGAGGCTGCAAAATGATTAACCGGGTAGTTACCCTGTGCATCCGGATGCAGTTGTTCAAAGTCAGGTGTGGAAGAAAGTGCGATACCCAGTGTAACACCGGCATTATCATTTCCCTGAAGTCCGCGATTGGCAGATGTATTCAGGTAATTGGCGGTGAAGCCCACTTTAATATTGTCAGACACATGGTGATCCAGGTTAAGCCTAAGGCTTGTATTGCGGTATCCTGTATTGTCCACAATGCCCTGTTCATCCTTAGTTCCTGCGGAAACATAAAAAGTCGTCCTGTCATTTCCGCCACTTACACTCACCAGTGTATTCCTGGCAAATCCGGTATTGCCATAGATTTCTTTTTCATAATCATAAATCTGTCCCTTGGCCTTGGCATCCGTGAACTGTGCAGCCAGTCGAACCTGGGTTGCGCTATCGTTCGAAAGACTGGCAGCAGTCTGCGCCGTGAACTGGCGCACACCCAGTAGTTTACTTACCTGGATAAATCCAAGATCCTGGGAAAAAGTGACCCTTGTCTTTCCTGCGAATCCTTTTTTGGTTGTAATGATAACAACACCTGCTGCGGCTCTGGATCCGTAGATGGCGGCAGCAGAAGCGCCTTTGAGTATTTCAACATTCTGAATATCCTCGGCGTTGATATCCGAGATTCTTCCGGAAGGATTGTCCTGCGTGGAAGTGAACGCGCCACCGGCTGCAGCTCCGGTAATATAATTCAGACCCGCGGAAGTGGCTGTGTTATCGACGAATACACCGTCAATGATATACAATGGCTGGGTATTTCCATAAACGGAAGTGACGCCGCGCAACTTGACGGACAGTCCGCCGCCCGGGGTACCTGAATTGGCGTTGATATTTGCGCCGACAATCTTACCGTTCAGGGCCTGGTCAAAAGTCTGTGCAGGCGCCACGCCATTAAGCTGGGTGGCATTAATCGTTACAACTGCGTTGGCCAGGTTTCTTCTTTTGATGGCAGTACTTACACCGCTCACTACGATTTCATCAAGGCGGGCGATGTCTTCCACCATTTCGATTTTAATATCGGGTGAACCGTTCCATTTTACAATCTGGCTGCGATACCCGGCAAATGTGATGAGCATCGATCCTTTTTCCGGCATGCTGATTTTAAACTTACCCTGGTCGTCCGAGACGGTTCCGACAGAGCTGCCTTCGATGACGATGCTGGCGCCGGCAACGGGTTTGTTTTTGGCATCCACAATGGTTCCCGTAATGGGTCTTGTTTGAGCCCGGCTGATTTGGGAGAACCCGGCCAGAAATATTATTAATATAGCTGTCCATTTAAATTTACTCATAAACTGGATAGTGTTAGTATTGGTTTAATAAATTTTGGTTTCAAATTGATCGTTTATTTATTCGCTGTTGGTTGTGGTTTTAAAAAAATATGATTCCCGTATCCGTTATCCACAATCTGTTGCGCGCGCAGGGGATAGGTAGAAAGGTCCTGCGGTGCGATTGATGCCAGACCGTCAACGTATCGGTTGAATAAACAAAAAGCGGCTGCAATCAGAACGGTGTCGTGAATATCACGATCCGTGGCGCCCTGTTGTCTTTGCATTTTCTATGTCTTCGGGCAGAACTGCCTTACCGCTTTGCTGTACTTTGCCGGCGATTTGTAAAAGTGATTTCAGTTTTTCTGAAATGGGAGCCGTCTTATAATCCCGGCGAATAGCATTCACCAACTCCTGGTCTCCGTTCAGATAGCAGGTTACAATTGCGCCATGCGAGTGATCGCAGTAAAAACAATCATTCAGATGCGAAACATAGGTGGCAATGAGTTCACGATCTGCCGGACTCATTCCTGTTTTGTCCCGCAACAGAATTTCAGCCAGTGCGCCCAGTGGTCCCGCTGTTTCCGGACGGAAAGCCAGCAGGGATCTTATTCCTGGAAGATTCTTGTCTACATCTATGTAAGGCATTGTTACGTTGTTTAATTGTTTAATAAACTTATTTAGTGTGGAAGTGTGGAAGTGTGGAGAGTGTGCAAGTAGAAAACAAATAATAAATAACTTCCACACTTCCATACTTCCACACTTCCACACTACTTAACCAGTCCTGCCTGTGAATAGCCCTCTCTCGCCCGCATAGGCGCACGATCGATATAAACCTGCCGGTCGGTCGGCGCCCAGGTATTAAGGCCGTCCACATAGCGGTTGAACATACAAAAGGCGGCAGCAATCAAAACCGTGTCATGTATTTCACGGTCAGTTGCACCGAGACTTTTAGCGTTATCGATTTGTTCCCGGGTTACATGTTTACCGCCTTTTTGAACACTGCCGGCAATCGTGAGCAGGGATTTTAATTTTTCAGAAATATCAGCAGACTGAAAATCTTTTTTTACCTGGTCAATGAACGGTGTATCGCATTGGTAATAATGCTGTGCCATAGCGCCATGAACATGCTGACAAAAAAAACAATCGTTTTCAGACGAAACATAGGCGCCGATCATCTCCCGGTCTCCCCGGCTAAGCGTATTGTTTTCATCATGCAATAAAATTTCTGCCAGTTCATTTAAAATGGTTCCGGTTTCAGGCCGGTAAACCATCGGACCGCGGATACCCGGCAAATCATTCTGCAAATCGATATAAGCCATTTTTTACTTTTTACTTTTACCTTTTAAATATGATACCCCTTTAAACACATTCTCTTTCCCATTTCTTCATATGCAGCTTCTCCGGTGGGTGTATAGCTGGCTAGTCCGTCCACGTAGCGGTTGAATAATGAAAAACTGGCCGCAATCAAAACCGTATCGTGAATATCTGTGTCGTTAGCGCCGGCTTTTTTTGCTGCTTCTATATCATCGGTTGTCACGGATTTGCCATTGGTCTGAACCTTGCCCGCAATCAGCAACAGTGCCTTCATTTTATGGGAAAGTGAATCTGCATTGTGCTCATGCAACAGTTCGTCAACAATATGTTTCTGATTGCCATACCAGCAGCGGGCCGCAGCCGCGTGACTGTTCATACAAAACATACAGCCGTTGCGATGAGAAACATAAGCAGCGATCAGTTCTCTTTCTGCGGAGCTGAGGGGTGAAGGACCCCGAAGTAAAACTTCTGCGAGCTCACAAAGTGGTTTACCTGTTTCAGGTCTGAAATTAAACAGGCTTCTGATTCCCGGTACTCCTTCTTCAACTTCTATGTAGGCCATACTTAATCGGTTGCTGGTGAATATTTGGTTTGCTTATTGAGTAGTGTGATGATGAATCCGATGAGAAAAACAAAATCGAAATAAAAAATGGCGTTCCCGTATCCGCCGAGCATCTCGACCAGCGAGCCGATAAAAAAAACGGCGATGGCCGTAATGATCCTGCCCAGGTTGAAACATACACCAGTTGCTGTTGCACTGAGTGATACCGGAAAGAGTTCAGGAATATACATGGACAATGCGCCCTGGCTCATGCCAAAAAAAATCGAAATGAAGGCAATCTGAAAATAGGCAGCCAGGGAAAGTGTGGTAGTCAGTTTGAATAAAACAAATGCCAAAATAAAACTGGCTCCAAAACAAATCAGGAGTGTTCTTTTCAAACTCAGGGCATGAACGACCCATCCGGAAATAAATCCACCCAGCAGACCACCTCCGCCCATCAGCATCATCGCCAACCCTCTTTCTTTTTGTCCGCTGGTTCCCGATACCAGGTTCTGTATCCAGAAAGGGAGCCAGGAAAATGTGGCCCACAATCCGATCAGTGCAGATCCAAAGACCAGCGAGCCCATGATCAGGTTTTTACTGTTCCTGCTGCTGAATAACTGGTTGAGGTTTTCCATTGCTTCATTTTCTTTCTGCTTGGCGCGCTTCCATTTTTCCGATTCGGTAAAAAAGATGGCAGCCATACCGGACAAAAGCACCGGTATAGCGCCAACTGTAAAAGCATATCGCCATTGCGAAACAAAGTAGGTGAGCAACCCGGCGGAAAAAATACCAACCGGAATAGAAATGGATAGGATACCCAGCAGCACGGCCCTTTTTTTCTCCTGTATATCCTTCTGAAATCAACATCGTTGTGATAACGAGCACGCCGCCAATTCCAAATCCGGAAAGGAAACGGCAAACCACCACCAGGAACCAGCTGGGAGCCATATCCCGTCAGGATCGTAAAAAATCCGTAACAAAATGTTGCATAAATAAATGATTTCTTTCTTCCCAGTGTATCACAGAAAATTCCCCAGATAATTCCACCGGCCGTCCATCCGAAAATAAAAACCGAGTTGATGGTCGCACTGATATTCTCCGTGTTTTGCGTTGAGCCATCCGGGAAGAAGATCTTTGATTGCATCCGGCAGATAAACAGACATCAGGGTGGATACCGTTCCGCCAAACAGACTGCTGAAAAAACAAATCAGGAATAGTGCCCTTTTGTATTTCTGAAAGCCAATCGGTTTTGATAATGGAATTTCTATTGATCCGTTCATATTTTCTATTTGTAATTTTCTTCTCCCTTTCTTGCCATGGCATCCTTTGGTCTGTCATATCCAATCGTAACCAGTCTGGCTGCGAGCTTCTGATAATATGCCGGATCCTGCGGACAATAAGTGCCCAGTCCATCCACATAGCGGTTATACAAACAAAACAAGGCAGCGATCAATACGGTATCATGTATCTCCGTATCGGTAGCGCCGGCTTTTTTTGCACGATTGATATGTTCCGGTAAAACTGCTTTTCCGATCTCCTGCACTTTGGCGCCAATCACCAGCAGCGCTTTCATTTTTTCTGACAGCGGGGCGTTCTCCAGATCATGATATACCTTGTTCAGTAACTCCTGACTGCCTCCGAGAGCGATCACGGTTGCTGCATGCGCATTCGTACAAAAACGACACTGATTTTTAAAAGAAACAATGGTCGCCACCAGTTCCCGCTCCATTTCAGTCAGACTGTTTTCACCACGTAATAAAATTTGGGTGAGTTCACGGATCGGTGCGGCGGTGTCCACCCGGTTTTCTAACAAACCTGTAATGCCCGGAAGACCATTATTCAATTCGATGTAGGCCATGTTGCTATGGTTTATATTGAGTAGTGTTAGGATGAAATTGTTCCCAGGAATGCCAGAATTCCTGATAAGCAGCGAGTGATTCCAGCTGCGCATCTTTAAATATCCCGCTGGTGCAAACTCCGTTCAGGTTCCAGATGGAATGAGTATTGGTATCTGTTAGCTGCGCCTGGCTTTTATCCAGTGTAAAGTAAAGATCCTTTCCCTGCACGCTGCGGCTGAACACATGAAAACTGCTCGTATCGTTTTCGAGCACCAGTAATACCGGACTGATGACCCACTGTGTCCTGGATATAATAATTTTTCAACAAGTCGTTCCAGTCGTAGGCTTTTTCAAAACCTTTCGTTTTTACACCGATAACCCATGATTTCATTTTCCAGGAAGCAGAATCTCTTTTTTCAAGATGTCCTTTAATATTACCCTTGTCAAATTTAGCCAGGTCATCATAATCTTCTTTGAAGAGCGTGTCGGGCTGCATGATTGTTGAATTCGGATGCAGCCTCAGCCAGGATCCGAGGGATGCCTGGTGGGAAGAGATCTCTTCCAGCCTGGTACCTTTCAGTGGGCCTGCAATGGCTACACCGGTTGCCTGCTGCCACCAGCTTTTTGTTTTTGAATCTTCAAACATCGCATTGAAATGATCCATGCCTACCAGCCGAAACGTTTCCGGATTTCCATTCACGAGTGGGCTGTATACGCGGCCCGTCCGGCAGACCGTGCAATAGGTAATCATCACTGGCGTATGACCAACGGTATCTCTCACCTGGTGATGATAGCCGATGAGCTGAATCGGATAGGCACGGGCTTCCCCGTTGATATCAATGCCGATGATCAGTTTATTGCTGTCAATTATATTTCCGCTGCGCCCTGAAAAGTTTTTTACTGTGGGCTGGTAAAACATTTTGTCTGCCTGAAACCGGAAATTGAAAAAGAAAAATATTAAAACATACAATGCAACGATCAGCGAGAAAAGTATCTTGGGGAGTAGTCTTTTCCTTGTGTAAAACCGGTATACAGGTCCGGCCACCAACATCAGGCCGATCAGGCGGAGCAGCCATTTATATTTTTCAATAAAATAGGCCAGGTCGATCGTGTTTGATTGCTGGCTGCCGGGGAAAGGCATGATATAATAAACGCGCAATATTTCTGTGGCGAATAACAGAAGAATGCCGATTATTAAAAATAATCGTGACATGTACAGTTTTTAATAAAAAGGAAAAAATGAACTGTGCTGCTGGGATCAGGCGATGAAGGATTGCGGGGGTTTGCCTTGTGTTGCAATATCCGGATCGGAGAATAGGACTAAATGAAATTTATTAAATCTGAGGGGACTGCCTGCATATTTGCCCAAATGCATATCTGTATTTTGGCAAATATAATCGACGCCACTGAAGTTTTTCTGCAGGTCGTTGCGGGAGGAGTTTTTTGTGTTGCCAGGCAGGTCGTTGATGGAATTACCGTAGTCAGCCTTTGCTTTCTTCAAAAGCATTTTATGGGTATCGGGGATACACAATAATACCAGGTTGCCCTCACTCACTTTACGTTTGACATACTTAAAAGTCTTTCCTCCGAAACTGATTTCGCCATCTACGCGCTGGAAATTTTTTTGTTCGAGCTGGTAAGGGTTATCCAGGGGAACCGTCAATGCAATAAGGTCATTGTCACTGTATTGCTCATTATCCAGACGAGTTTCCATTACGGCGTCGGACTGCTTCTCGGCATAGTAGAACCAGGCGCGGTATCCTATCATATTAAACAGGAAAACAAGGAGTAGCAGGCTGGAAGCGATCTTTCTCATTCAGTTTTTTGGCAGGGTAAATATAAGAATTATATGAACATTTCAAATTTTAGCATTATTTGTTTGATCAGGAACCCGTTTCATTCAATCCCATAGATAAACTAAACGGATTAACTTTATTCTGGAGGCAACTATCCCGACATTTCCTTTTTATGTAGTAAGACTTTTCAAATCGTAATTTTCTAAGGATGAATATCTGCAAACCGGTTTTTTTCGCAACAAGTTTATTTGCCGGGACGGTTTTTGCCCAGACACCCATGGAAAAATTTGAATTTGTCAATTTCTCCCAGGTCAATATCACCGATAATTTCTGGAAACCAAAGATCGACATGGTTGCCACCGTTACACTGAAGGCCTGTATTTATCAAACAGAGACTACAACACCCCGCATTCGCAATTTTGAAAAAGTGGCCAGAAAAAAAGGAGAAAAGCATGAAGGAATTTATTACGACGACAGTGATGTGTACAAAGCTCTTGAAGCGATGGCCTATTCATTAGAACGCATCCTGATCCTGCACTGGAAGAAACGGCAGATGAATGGATCGATAAAGTCGCTGCTGCACAATTGCCCGATGGTTACCTGGATACTTATTTTACATTGAACGGGATAGATAAACGCTGGACAAATATCGAAGCGCATGAAGATTATAATGCAGGACATTTGATAGAAGCGGCTGTTGCCTATTATAATGTTACAGGAAAAAGAAAATTACTGGAGGTTGCGATTCGTTTAGCCAATCACATTGACTCTACATTTCGTTTGGGAAACAAAAAGTGGTTCAGTGGTCATGAAGAAATTGAACTGGCTCTTGTAAAATTGTATAAGGTCACAAATGATGACCGATATCTGAAACTGGCAGACTGGTATCTGCAACAAAGAGGAAGGGATAGTTAATGGGAAAATTCAGCATACTGGCAGGATGCAACCGGTAAAAGATCAAACAGAAATTACCGGGCATGCTGTGCGGGCGATGTATTTGTACACGGGTGCCGCAGATGTTGGGTCATTAACAGGTGACGATCCTATATGGATGCGATGAAAGCAGTTTGGAAAGATGTGGTTTAACGAAATATGTATATCACCGGTGGAATCGGATCAACCGGAGACAATGAGGGCTTTACAAATGATTATGATCTGCCCAACGAAGATGCTTATTGTGAAACCTGCGCTTGTGTGGGAATGGTTTTCTGGAATCAGCGGATGGGACAGTTTTCGGGTGACAGTAAATACATTGATGTATTGGAAAAAAGTTTATACAATGGTGCGTTGGATGGTTTAAGTCTAAGTGGTGATCGTTTCTTTTATGACAATCCACTTGCTTCAACGGGTCAGCATATCCGCAGCGAATGGTTTGGGACGGCTTGCTGTCCGGCAAATATTGCACGATTGGTCGCTTCTGTGGGAAATTATATTTATGGAAAATCTGAAAATGGGCTCTGGGTGAATCTGTTCGTGAACAGCAATACCCGTGTAGCTATGGGAAAAGATAGTTTGTCAGTCAGTCAGGAAACAAATTATCCCTGGGATGGAAGGGCAGTGCTTAAGATAGATCCGGATACCCGGCAGAAATTCACTGTCCACATCCGAGTGCCCGGCTGGGCAACCGGGGAAGCATCTCCCGGCGCTCTTTACCGGTTCATTCAATATAAATCCACCCCTGTTGTTTTTATGGTGAATGGGAAAAAGACTGAAACAAAAATTGAGAATGGATATATATCGATTGAAAGGGAATGGGAAAGAGGAGATAAGGTTAGTTTTACATTTCCGATGGAAATCCTCCGGATCCGTGCGATGGACAGCCTGCGCAATGACGTTGATAAGATTGCACTTCAACGAGGGCCGTTTATTTATTGTATAGAAGGGGCTGATAATCCGGGCTCCGTCTGGAATATCCTTATAAAACCAACTACGACATTTCATCCGATAGCTGATCATATTTTAAGTGAACCGGTAATCTCACTTCAGGCAACCGTCGATCAGTCCGTAGCCGGAGCCGAAGGGTATCAAATCCTGACACAAAAGAAAAATATCAAGGCGATACCTTATTATACCTGGGCGAACCGCGGCGCGAATCCCATGCGTGTGTGGATTCCCGAAAAAATTATTTCTGTTGCACTCAATGCCGGTGATTAACTTATTTATTTCATATCTTGATTCACTAACTTAATTGCTATGAACATAAGTCCAGCTGCGGGCAAGCCCGCCGACCCATCTATCCTGGTAAATATTCCCCGCCTGATTACTGCCTATTTTGCACAGCAGCCGGATGTTTCGGTTGCAGCTCAAAAAGTTTCATTTGGTACATCCGGTCACCGGGGCTCTTCCCTGTCCAGTTCATTTAATGAATGGCATATCCTTGCGATTACGCAGGCCATCTGCTTGTACAGGAAGCTGAATAATATTGAGGGCCCTCTTTTTCTGGGTATTGATACCCATGCACTTTCTGAACCTGCTGCAGTCACCACATTGGAAGTGCTGGCAGGAAACGAAGTGGAAGTGATGATTGCAGCAAACAATGAATATACTCCGACACCGGCTGTTTCCCATGCCATCCTCACTTATAATAAAGGACGCAAAGAGGGACTGGCAGATGGCATCGTGATCACGCCTTCCCATAACCCGCCGGATGACGGCGGATTTAAATATAATCCAACGAATGGCGGACCGGCGGGAACTGAAATCACTTCCTGGGTGGAAAAAAAGGCCAATGAATTACTGGAAAACAAACTCAAAGGCATTCTCCGCATGCCATATGAAAGAGCCCTTCGGGTCTCCACTACACACCGTTTCGATTATATTGATCACTATGTAAGTGATTTAAAAAATGTACTGGACCTGGATATCATCCGGGATTCAAAGATCAGCATTGGTGCAGATCCGCTGGGAGGGGCAGGCGTTCATTACTGGAATCCTATCGCTGACAGATATAAATTAAATCTTCATGTGGTCAGTGATAATGTGGATCCAACATTTCGCTTTATGTCGGTTGACTGGGATGGAAAAATCAGGATGGATCCCTCTTCCTCTTACGCGATGCAGCGATTGATTGGTATGAAGGATCGATATGATATTTCAGTAGCCTGCGATACCGACCATGACCGGCATAGTATTGTTACAAAATCTGTAGGACTGGTACCACCCAATCATTACCTGGCCACCTGTATCTTCTATCTGCTGCAAAACCGCCCGGCCTGGAAAAAAGATATTGCCATTGGCAAAACGCTGGTCAGCAGCCGCATGATCGACCGCGTAACGAAAAAACTTAATCATCCGCTCTATGAAGTGCCGGTAGGATTTAAATGGTTTGTGGATGGTCTTATAAACGGTTCACTCGGATTTGTCGGAGAAGAAAGTGCGGGGGCGAGTTTCTGCAGGCTGAACGGAGAAGTATGGACTACCGATAAAGACGGATTTATTCCGGCACTGCTTGCTGCAGAGATGACAGCGAAGCTGGGGCGTGATCCCGGAGAGATTTATAAATCACTGGCTGATGAACTGGGCCAGTCCACGTATGACCGGGTGGAAGCGCCAGCCAATCCGGAACAAAAAGCCAAACTCTCTAAACTAGATCCTGCTCAGATTACGCAAAAAACTATGGCAGGTGAAAACATTACCGGCGTACTCACTAAAGCGCCCGGTAATGGATGCTTCCATTGGAGGCCTCAAACTGGAAACAGAAAACGGATGGATTGCAGCGCGACCTTCGGGCACCGAAAATATTTATAAAATTTATGCGGAAAGTTTTCGGGGAAGGGATCATCTCAATCTGATGCTGACAGAAGCGCAGGCGATTGTTGATGCAGCCCTGAAATAATTCAGTATTGTTATTTGTTGAAATCTTTTTTATTAATCTTCAATTTCCGATTTTACCATTGCATTCGGCTTTAAGCTTTAAGCTTTAGGCCATGCTTAAAAATGAAATATCTCCGAGTACTATATATCCAGGTACTGATCGGCATTGTGCTGGGTATTATCTGTGGCTGGCTTTTTCCATCCTTCGCGACTATTGCCAAAGGGATCAGTGATACATTTATCAACATGATCCGCATGATCATCGCCCCGGTGATTTTTTGTTCATATTGTAACCGGTATCGCTGGTGCAGGCAGTATGAAAAAAGTCGGTCGTGTAGGTATCAAGGCACTTGTTTATTTTGAAGTGATTTCTTCACTGGCCCTGGTGATTGGCCTGGTCGTGGCCAACCTGGTCCGGCCCGGCTCAGGTATCCAACACGGCACCAGTCAAACCAACCAGGTTAGTGAAATTGCGAGACAGGCAGAATCCTTCAGCTGGGGCGATTTTATTTCGCATATCGTGCCCTCTAATATTTTCGATTCATTTGCGCAGAGGCGATATACTGCAGATATTATTTTTCAGTATCCTTTTTGCAATCGGGTTGAAACAACTGGGTCCTTCCGGAAAAACGTATAATCGGAGGATTGAATAAAATCAACCAGGTCGTTTTCAATATTCTCCGGATCATCATGAGGCTTGAGTCCCATCGGTGCATTTGGTGGCATGGCCTATACCATCGGAAAATTCGGTTTTACCACACTGTTTGTGCTGGGCAAACTGATGGCCTGTTTTTATATTACCGGACTGCTTTTTATTTTTGTCGTGCTCAATGGCGTCTGCCGTTTTTATGGATTTAGTTTATGGAAACTTCTCGTCTATATCAAGGATGAAATCCTGATCGTATTTGGCGCAAGCAGCAGTGAAGCAGGTCTGCCTTCTGTTATGCAAAAACTGGAAGATGCAGGATGTGAAAAAGAGGTTGTCGGGCTGATCATACCCACGGGATATAGTTTTAACCTCGATGGCACTACCATCTACCTGAGCATGAGTGTGATTTTTCTCGCACAGGTTTTTCAAATTGATCTCAGCCTCGGGCAGGAACTGGCGATAATCGGAATTCTGCTTATAACCAGTAAGGGTGCGGCAGGTGTTACGGGCAGCGGCTTTATCGTACTGGCTTCGACCTTAACGGCCATGAAAGTGATTCCGCTCGAAGGTCTTGCACTACTTATCGGTGTTGACCGTTTCATGAGTGAAGGAAGGGCACTCATCAATTTTATCGGAAATGCAATTGCTACGGTTGTCATTTCAAAATCAGAAAAATCGATCAACGAGGAAACATATCAGCGCGTTGTTGAAAGAAAGAAAACCTGACTACTATTACCCTTAATCCATATTTTGTCAGCGGTGTAATGAATTCCGGCAGCTTCACGGATCCTGTCCATGGTTTCCATGAAGAGCAGCGAATCGGCATGGGTCATTACGGGGCTTTCAATTAAACCCTTTCGAAGACATTCACCCACATGCCTTGCTTCATACTGGTAACCGGATCCTCCTTCTTTTTGAAAAGGAATAATCTGTTTGCTGTCTTCTCTTCCGGTAAATAATTCTATCGTTGCGCTGGGTGCATAAAAACGGGCGGTAAGTCTGACCCTGCTTTTCGTTCCGCTGATATCAGCATCTGTGGCAAGGTTTACAGATAAGGAAGAAAAAAGCTGGGCCATTGCACCATTTTTATATTTAAACAGGGCAGCACATTGTTCATCCACTCCCTCGCGGGTGGGGGTCATGGAAGCTTCGATTATGTCGGGTCTCCCAAGAACTGAGAGAACCAGGAAAACATTATAGATGCCGATATCAAGCAGGCTGCCTCCGCCAAGGGCAGGATCATAAAGGCGCGACGGCACCGGTGGTTGGGGAATAAATCCAAAATCAACGAGTATATTTTTAATCTCCCCAAGTTCTCCGGAAGCAATCAGCTCCTGCAGTTTCTGGTATTGGGGAAGAAATTTTGACCACAGGGCTTCCATCAGGAAAACCTTATTGGTAACTGGAAGCCTCCACCATTTCCTTTGCCTGCCGGAGATTCAAGGCAAAAGCCTTTTCACATAAAACTGCTTTCTTGTGATTCAGACATAAGAGCGTATGTTCATGATGCAGGGCATGCGGGGAAGCTACATAGATCACGTCTACTTCAGGATTCGATACCAGATCTTCGTAACTGCCATGCACATAAGGCGCAGGAAATTCTTTGGCAAATTCTTTTGCAGTTTCCAGCTGACGCGCACCCAGGGCAATCAGTTTTGCATCTTTTACAAGAGCCAGATCAGCAGCAAATTTGCGGGCGATACGTCCGCAGCCCAGAATTCCCCAGCGTATTATTTCCATCTTGTTATTTTATTACAATATAGGCGATTGGAAAATAATTTTTCATTGTAATTGTATAGAAGTGATTGAGTAAGGGATCGGTAATAACAATGTTTTTTAAATTATTAATTGCTTTAAGCTTTAAGCTTTAAGCCTTAAGCTTTCAGTACCTTTGCAAACTTTACGAATGATATGGGTAATTGGAAAGATACCGAGGTTTACAAAACGATTCAGCTGGCGATTCCGATCATCATGGGAGAACTGGCCCAGATGTCGCTGCACCTGATCGATACGGCCATGGTGGGAGCCATCAGTTATAAACACCTGGCCGCAGCATCCCTGGTGATGACGGCCGCCAATATTCCCTTCGTGATCGGAATTGGCATGACGATATCTGTATCCCAGATGGTCTCCATGGCAAACGGCCGGCGCGACCATCAGCTGATTTCACATTATCTTTTCAACGGGTTTATATTATGTACCGCTTTTGCCCTGATTATTTCCGCCGGACTGGTATTCGGAAGGAATATATTAAAACATCTTGACCAGGATCCGCAGGTGGTTATTCTGGCACTTCCTTTTATGGTGCTCGTTGGCCTTTCGATTATTCCCATGCTGTTATTCATGACACTGAAACAGTTTACTGACGGTCTTGAGTATACGAAAACTGCGATGATGCTGTCCCTGGCCGCCATGCCGGTAAATATTTTTCTGAACTGGCTGCTCATTTACGGAAACTGGGGATTTCCCCGTCTTGAGCTGGTAGGCGCGGGATGGGCAACCCTGATTACACGTACATTAATATTTGTGGTACTGGGTCTGATCGTTTTGAAACACCGGACCTTTAGTCGTTTTGTGGCCGTTCGCGGACGGCAATGGAAATATAATTTTCAAACCATAAAGGAACTCTTACGCATCGGCATACCCAGCAGCATGCAGCTGGGCGTGGAAGTATGTGCATTTGCCGTATCCGGAATTATTATTGGTACGATCAGTGCCGTATCCCAGGCAGCCCACCAGATCGCATTGAGTTGTGCAGCTTTTACATTTATGGTGTCCATGGGACTTTCCCAGGCCGGATCGATCAGGGTGAGTAATGCTTATGGAAGAGCGGACTGGGACCGGATCCGGGTGATTGGTAAAACAACCCTGGTCACGGCATTGTTATACGGAGGCTTCTGCGCAATTGTTTTTACTATTTTCCGGTGGCAGCTACCGTTGATTTTTAATGAAAATCCGGAAGTGGTTCGCCTCTCAGCATTGCTGTTGTTATTTGCTGCAGTGTTCCAGATTTCAGATGCGACACAGGCAACCGGTGCCGGCCTTTTGCGTGGAATCAAAGACGTGAAACTGCCTACCTTACTCGTTACAATTGCTTACTGGGTGATTGGTCTTCCGTTCGGCTGGCTATTTGCATTTCACTATCATATGGGAGCAGCCGGCATGTGGCTGGGATTGATCATCGGCCTTACACTCGCCTCTGTTTTTCTCGGCAGCCGGTTCATTAAAATGGTCAGGAAGAATGTGCTGCAGCCAAAATTCTAGATCAGGATTTAAAGTTTTGCAAATGCTTTTCCCAGATCGGCAATCAGGTCATCAATATATTCAATACCGATCGAAAGCCGCAATAGATTCTCCGGACTCCTGGGCGAATTTCCTTCCGCAGACCTGCGATGTTCAATTAAACTTTCAACTCCACCCAGACTGGTAGCATGCTTAAATAATTTCATACTACCCGCAAATTGTAAAGCCTGTTTTTCTCCGCCTTTTATACCAATGGAAATCATGGAGCCAAACATGCCATGCATTTGACGTTTTGCGATTTCATGGTTGGGATGATCTGGTAGTCCCGGATAAAAAACCTGTTCAACCAGTGGCTGGTCCTGCAGGAAATCAGCAATCGCAGAGGCATTTCTAATTTGCCTTTCGAGCCGCAGTGAAAGTGTGGAGAGACTTCTGTTGAGTAGCCAGCAGTCAAAGGGTGAAGGTACAGTTCCACCAACAGTTTGAAATTCCCTGATCTTCTCAGCCAGTTGATTTTTTTGTTTAACAATGATACAACCGCCAAGTACATCTGAATGACCTCCGAAAAATTTGGTGGATGAATGGAAGACGAGATCAGCGCCTAATTCAAGGGGTCTTTGAATCAGGGGAGTGGTCCAGGTATTATCACATCCTACCAGGATACCCCCGGTTTTGGCAATCTTACATACTGCTTCTATATCAGTTATTTTAAGCCTGGGATTAGAAGGTGTTTCCACAATGATGAGCCGGGTATTTTTCCTTATTGCAGCTTCCAGACTTTTTGTATCCGTCATGTCCACTTCGGAATACGAAATCTTCCACTTGGGCAAGATGGATTTAACAAGCTGTGAAATGCCATGATAACAATCGTCGGGAATAATAATATGGGTTTCGGGTTCCAACACGGTTTGAACCATTGCAAGTGCTGCAGACATTCCGGAGGGGAAAGCAAATGCTTCCGCACCATTTTCCAGAAGGGCAAGTTTGATTTCGAGGCCCCGGCGGTTAGGATTATCCCATCTGGTATAGATATATCCCTTTCCGCCGATATTTCCCGCATCATCCCGTTCAAAAGTTGTCGACACATGAATCGGACTCATTACAGAACCGATCTGATCGTCAAGGTGGCCGGCATGAACGGAAAGTGTATCAAAATGCATGGATTTTTTTTGTTAAAGATAAACAAAGAAAGTGTGAGAGTATGGGAGTATGGGACTGGGATGTCAGGTGTTTGCCGGAAGGCTGATGATAAATGTCGAACCATTCCCCGGAGAACTTACTGCTTTTATTTCGCCCTTGTGTTTTTCTATGATTTTTTTACAGATGGATAAACCGATACCCGTTCCCTCTATTTCGTGATAACTATGCAATCGCTTAAAAACAACAAATATATCTTCCGCAAACTTCTGATCGAAACCCATTCCATTATCGCGTATTATTATTTTATGTACGAGCCGGGGATCATTCGGTGAAACCGGTTCTTTTATTTCAGTCTCACTCCAGATATTTATCTGCGGAAAAACGCCGGGCATGCAAAATTTAATTGAATTGCTGATCAGGTTCTGAAATAATTGTCTCATCTGGGTTGGGACAACAACTAAGGATGGGAGAGGGCCCAGTTCTATTGACGCGTTCGTTTTTTTAATTTCTATTTCAAGATCGGAGACAACATCTGCTACCAGATCATTCAGATTGGCCATTTCAAAATGATCGACAGTTTGTGTGTGACGGGAATAGGACAGCAGGTCGTTAATGAGTACCTGCATACGCCCGGTGGCTTTGTTTATTTTTTCCAGATAGCCCCGGACGGCGCCGGGGTCACCATTCGCCAAGGCGTTATTAATTAAATCATTGAATAAAAGAATTTTCCGCAATGGCTCCTGCAGGTCATGCGACGCTACAAAAGCAAACCGGTCCAATTCCTGATTTATTTCTATTAGTTCGTAATTATTTTTCTGGAGCTGTTGATTCAGCAGATTTATCCGTTCTTCTGAAATACGTCTTTCTGTTATTTCAGATTCCAGATAAGTATTGATTGACCTGAGCTTTTCCTCCTGGAGTATGAGTTCCTTGGTTTTTTGATATAATTCAACGAAAACACCCACTTTAAATCTCAAAAGGGCGGGGTCAACCGGTTTATGAATATAATCGACGCCGCCGATTTTAAATCCCTTAAACATTAAATCTTCCCCATACCGGTGAGCAGTAATGAAAATAATGGGAATATGTTTTAAGCGGTCCCTTTCATAAATGAGGTTAGCGGTTTCAAGTCCATTCATCTGAGGCATTTGAACGTCCATTAAAATCAGGGAAAAATCCTGATCCTTTAAAAGAAGTTTCAATGCGGCTTTCCCGGAATTTGCTTTTATGATTTGATATCCTTCAGTTTCCAGAATGCTTTCAATGGATAAAAGATTATCCTCCCTGTCGTCAACAACGAGAATTTTAGCATCGTTGATCGCTTCCTTATTCCTGGCTCTGCATGGATGTTTCAAATGTTTTCATCAGAATTTATTTATAGAGCCAGACGCGCATCAGGGATAACAACTGGTCAATTTTTACTGGTTTTGTAATATAATCCGATGCCCCTGCCTCAATACATTTTTCCCTGTCGCCCTTCATAGCTTTTGCGGTTACAGCGATAATGGGAAGGTTATTGTTTTTATGTTCCCGCCTGATTTTCTGGGTTGTTTCATATCCATCCATTTCCGGCATCATAATATCCATCAGCACCATATCGACCTGTTGTATTCTCGCTCAATATGTCAATCGCTTCCTGGCCGCTTTCCGCTGTGATCACTTTCATATTATACCTTTCAAATGCAGTCGTAAGTGCAAAAAGATTTCTGACATCATCATCCACGATCAGGACAGATTTATTGGTTAAAATATCTTCGCGGGATCTCAGGTTTTCGATGATCTTTCTTTGTTCCGGCAGTAGATCCTTATGATTCAGATGCAGATGCATCACTACTTCTTCAAGAAGAAGATCCAGGGAATTGACGTCTTTTAAGAGTATCCGGTTGGCATACTGCTTCAACTGGGTTTTTTCCTTGGAGGTAAAATCTTTTGCAGAATAAATGAGTACAGGCGTCATCTGTATTTTATTTAACTCATTTATTGCAATCACAATATCCATTCCGGGAATATCCGGCAACATATAATCCACGATGATGCAATCATATGCATTTTCCCTGATCAGTTTCAGTGCCTTCTTTACCGGTAGATGCGATCTGAACCTGAAGCAATTCGTCATTTTCCAGTAATCTTGGCAATCTGTGATGAATCGAATTTCATTGTCTTCAATAAGTAAAAGTTTTTTAGGCTTTTGATTATGGTAATGCTGGATATCGTCAAATAACAAATTGAGTGCTTCATTCTTCAAGGGTTTTAAGTGAAAACTCCTTGCACCGCGTTGCATTGCCAGCAATTTGTTTTCTTCTCCGGATATCAGATGAACCGGAATATGCCGGAAATTGATATCATTTTTAAAGAGATCCAGGATTCGCCACCCGCTGGCATCGGGAAGTTTTACATCAAGTGTTACAGAGATCGGGTTGAATTTATTTACGAGTGTCAAATACATCTCCGAAACCCGTTGCCACAACAGCTTTCAAACCCCTCTCGTGTGCTTTTTCGATCATGATCTTGGCAAAACGAATATCATCTTCAATGATCAGCACCACTTTGTTGTCTTCGCCGATCAGGTTCCGGTCGTCACCGGTATCATTGATGATTTCATTGATTACATCAAGATCCCTGGTTTCAGGCAATTTGACGGTGGGAACTGATTGGATTGATAATTCATCATTATCCTGAGTCAGCAATTTGTACTCGCTGATCGTCAAGACTGCTTTGTTTTTCCTTTTTAACATGGTTGGGATTATATTCCAATCGGCAGGAATAAAGTAAACGGCTTCCCTGACCGGCTTCACTTTCCAGTTCGATCAGATCCGCCGAAGCAGGTCTGCAAGACCGCGACTGATGGAAAGTCCAAGACCGGTACCTCCATACTTACGGCTTGTGGATCCTTCCGCCTGCTGGAAGGCTTCAAAAATAATATTCTGTTTGTCTTTTGAAATTCCGATACCGGTATCCCTGATTTCAAATGCAACTACTTTCTTGGCATTATCAAGGCTGGTTGTTTTTTGTTTCCAGTTTCTGTTTTGCTTCATAAATGCGAAGCTTCACTTCACCTTTTTCAGTGAATTTAAATGCATTGGAAAGCAGGTTTTTCAAAATCTGGTTGAGACGCTGAATATCCGTTTCAAGACTATCTGGCAGGTTTTCATCCATATCAATAGCAAACCGAAGATTTTTACTTTCGGAAACATGTTTGAATGTGGTTTCAACAAAAGAAGTGATTTCGTGGAATCTGAACTTTAATGAAATCCGTTGAAATATAACCGGATTCAATTTTTGAAAGATCAAGGATATCATTGATAAGCTGGATCAGGTCATCTCCGCAACTATGGATAGTTTTCGCATAACGAACCTGTTTTTCAGACAGATTGCCTTCCTGTTTTCAAATAGTTGCTGTGCAAGAATGAGCAAGTGAATTCAGCGGCGTACTCAACTCATGAGTCATATTAGCCAGGAATTCCGATTTATATTTTGAAGTAAGCTGTAATTGGTCCGCTTTTTCTTCCAGTGATTTCCTGGCTTCTTCTACTTCATTGTTTTTATCTTCCACTTCTTCTTTCTGTTTGGCGAGCAGATGCGCCTTATCCTGCAATTCTTCATTGGTCCTTCTCAATTCATCCGTCAGTGATTGGGATTGTTCCAGCAGTTCTTCTGTTCTTGAATTCGTTTCAATGGTATTCAATACGATACCGATACTTTCTGTCAGCTGGCTCAGAAAATCAAGATGCGTTTCATTGAATGGTTCAAACGAAGCCAGTTCGATCACCGCCTTGATTTCTGTTTCAAATAAAACAGGTAAGTACAATTACGTTTACAGGGGATGAATTTCCCAGGCCGGATTGAATTTTAATATAATTTTCCGGAACATTGGATAAGAAGAATTCTTTCTTTTTCTATGCACATTGTCCGACCAGTCCTTCTCCCAGGGAAATTTCTTTCTGCAAATTCATTTCCTTTTCATAGGCATATGCAGCAAATAATTTCAATCGCTGGTTCTGCATATTTTCATCCTGTTCAAGAATATAGAACATACCCTGTTGGGCATTCACAACCTGGGCGAGTTCGGAAAGAATTCTGCGTGTAACTGTATTCAGATCTTTCTGACCCTGCAGCATCTGGGTGAACTTGGCCAGATTCGATTTCAGCCAGTCCTGTTCCTGGTTGCGCAGTGTGGTTTCCTTGAGATTGGCAATCATCTGGTTGATGGTGTCTTTCAATTCTTCCACTTCTCCTTTTGCTTCCACCCGGATCATCTGGGTAAGATCCCCTTTGGTTACGGCAGACGCCACTTCAGAAATCGCACGCACCTGCGTGGTTAAATTTTCTGCCAGCTGGTTTACATTTTCCGTCAGATCCTTCCAGGTACCAGATGCACCCGGTACACTGGCCTGGCCGCCGAGTCGTCCATCCACACCCACTTCACGGGCCACGGTGGTTACCTGGTCTGCAAATACGGCAAGGGTATCGATCATTTCGTTTATGGTATCCGTTAGTTGCGCTACTTCGCCACGGGATACAATGGATAATTTTTGTTTCAGATTACCGGTGGCAACGGCAGTAACCACTTTAGCGATTCCTCTCACCTGGTTGGTGAGGTTCGAACCCATCATGTTCACGGAGTCAGTTAAATCTTTCCAGGTTCCGCCGACACCCTGCACCTCTGCCTGGCCGCCAAGTTTTCCTTCTGTACCCACTTCACGCGCCACACGCGTTACTTCATAGGCAAATGAATTCAGCTGATCAACCATCGTGTTGATGGTATTTTTTAAATCCAGAATTTCTCCCTTAACGTCGATGGTTACTTTTTTGGATAAGTCACCAGAGGCAACCGCCTTGGTTACTTCAGCAATATTTCTTACCTGCGAAGTCAGATTACCCGTCATCTGATTTACAGAATCAGTCAGATCTTTCCATGTACCGGCCACACCCGGTACAAACGCCTGTCCGCCCAGTTTCCATCCGTTCCCACTTCACGGGCCACACGGGTTACTTCAGAGGCGAAGGCCCGCAACTGGTCCACCATCGTATTGAGGGTTTCTTTTAACTGCAAGTATTTCTCCGCTTACATCCACCGTGATTTTTCTTGACATATCACCATTTGCCACGGCGATGGCAACATCGGCAATATTTCTAACCTGTGCCGTCAGGTTTCCGGCCATCTGATTTACCGAGTCGGTAAGATCCTTCCAGGTTCCTGCAACACCCGGTACATTTGCCTGTCCACCCAGTTTACCTTCTGTACCCACTTCACGGGCCACACGGGTAACTTCCGATGCAAAACCACGCAGTTGTTCCACCATGGTATTGATGGTATTTTTTAATTCCAGGATTTCGCCTTTTACATCCACTTCAATTTTCCGGGAGAGATCTCCGTTGGCAACCGCCGTGGTTACTTCAGCAATATTTCTTACCTGTGAGGTAAGATTGGAAGCCATTTTATTTACTGAATCGGTAAGATCTTTCCAGAGTCCTTCCACACCGGGTACATCGGCCTGTCCGCCGAGTTTTCCTTCCGAACCCACTTCCCGCGCCACACGAAATACTTCCGAACCAAATGAATTCAGCTGATCCACCATCGTATTGATCGTGTTCTTCAATTCAAGAATTTCTCCTTTTACATCCACCGTGATTTTTCGGGAAAGATCACCTTGGGCAACCGCTGTCGTTACTTCAGCAATATTTCTCACCTGGCCGGTAAGATTTGATCCCATCTGGTTTACTGAATCAGTCAGATCCTTCCAGGTACCACCCACACCCTGTACTTTGGCCTGTCCGCCGAGTTTTCCTTCAGTACCCACTTCAAGTGCCACACGGGTTACTTCTGATGCAAATGAATTCAGCTGGTCCACCATCGTGTTGATGGTCTTTTTCAATTCCAGAATTTCTCCGGCCACATCCACAGTGATTTTTTTTGAAAGGTCACCATTTGCCACAGCAGTTGTTACTTCGGCAATATTTCTTACCTGTGCAGTAAGATTGGATCCCATTTGATTTACTGAATCGGTAAGATCTTTCCAGGTTCCACCCACACCCTGCACTTTAGCCTGTCCGCCCAGTTTTCCTTCGGTTCCTACTTCCAGTGCCACACGTGTTACTTCTGATGCAAATGAATTCAGCTGGTCCACCATCGTATTGATGGTATTTTTTAATTCGAGGATTTCGCCCTCTACATCCACCGTAATTTTTTTTGACAGGTCACCATTGGCAACAGCAGTTGTTACTTCGGCAATATTTCTTACCTGAGCCGTCAGGTTACGAAGCCATCTGGTTTACAGAATCAGTCAGATCTTTCCATACTCCGCCGACACCTTTTACTGTTGCCTGTCCACCCAATTTTCCTTCTGAACCAACTTCTCTTGCTACACGGGTTACTTCCGCAGAGAATGAATTCAGCTGGTCCACCATGGTATTGATGGTATTTTTCAAGTTCCAGAATTTCCCCTTTCACATCCACGGTAATTTTTCTGGAAAGGTCACCGCGGGCAACAGCCGTTGTTACTTCCGCAATATTTCTTACCTGCCCGGTAAGATTGGAAGCCATCTGGTTTACCGAATCCGTCAGATCCTTCCAGGTACCGGCCACACCTTTTACTTCGGCCTGGCCACCAAGCTTTCCTTCGGTACCCACTTCCCTGGCAACACGGGTAACTTCAGATGAAAAAGAATTCAGCTGATCCACCATGGTATTGATGGTATTCTTTAGTTCCAGGATTTCACCCTGTACATCCACCGTAATTTTTTTCGACAGATCGCCTTTTGCCACAGCGGTGGTTACTTCTGCAATATTTCTTACCTGTGCGGTGAGGTTACCCGCCATCTGATTTACTGAATCGGTCAGGTCTTTCCATACACCGGCAACACCTTTTACCTTGGCCTGGCCACCGAGTTTCCCTTCCGAACCGACTTCCCGTGCCACCCTGGTAACTTCCATGGAAAACAGGTTCAAGCTGCTTCACCATGTCGTTTACTTCACTGGCGATACGCAGGAATTCCCCCTGCAACTTGTGATTACCAATTTGCAATGGCATTTCTTCCGAAAGATTTCCTTTCGCGACCGAACTGATTACATGGGCTATTTCAATTGTCGGGTGAACCAGGTTTGAAATTAATTCGTTGATGGAATCCACCCCGTCACTCCATTGGCCACCGGCAATCCTGGGCAGCATGATCCGGTGAGTCAGGTTCCCCTGTCTCCCGATAATGTTACCCGCCTTAGTCAGTTCAAGCATCAGCGCTTCATTGAGCGAAATAATTTCGTTCATCGTGTCACAGATCTTTCCATCGAGACCCGTATGTTCAACAGGCAGACGGACACTGAAATTTCCATTCCGCATTTCAGAGAGAAAGCGCAGGAATTCACGGCTGTTTAGAAAAGATTTTTCACCGCTTCCGTTTTCTTTGATACCATTACCATTTTCTTTTCCAAGGGGACCTGTTGAAAGCGGCGTCTTTGCAGCGGATTTTTTTCCATTCTTAGCTACTGGTTTTTCCTGAATAACCGTCTTATCCGACGGAGCTTCTAAAATGCCTGGCCCCTTTTTTTTATAATTCATAGATTTAAAGGATTAAATTGTTATTTTAATCAGGTGGAAAACCCTGTCAAATATAAATGTTGAAAATTGTATTAACCAATCTGCCGGCATGAATGGAAATGGGACTGAACTTGATGGTATAACCGGAGAATACATTCTGCTCGCCGAAGACGATGAGGATGATGTGACCCTGCTGAAATCGTTTCTGCGCGAGGTACCCGAATCACCTGAAATAATAGTCATTAACAAGGGTGATAAAGTCATTTCTTTTTTTGAAAGTCTTCCGGGGAATCGTTTACCCCGCCTTATTATTCTTGATTATAATCTTCCTTCTGTGAGCGGTTATGAAATCCTGATCGCCCTTTCAGAAGATAAAAAATACCAGTCCGTTCCAAAGATCATCTGGAGTACTTCGAATTCACCTCATTTTGAAAGTCTTTGCATGGCGAAAGGAGCTGCAGCTTATTTTGTTAAACCTTCTGATATCACTGGCTTCCAGTCACTGGTACAACAACTGCAACTTATCCTCTCTGTTCCCCAATAATGGCTTACACTGAAATTTCTTCTTAAAAGTTGACCGGTATCGCTCGGGCTGGCTGTCCTTCAAGTATTCTGTCTGTGGGATACGGTTCAGCAATTTAGGTTCGACTGGTCAATATGTCTATTGACCAGCAGTTAAAGAAATATCAAATGCTATGCCTAAACGAAACAGGATCAAGCCGGATCCGGAATATCAACTCCTGAAGGGAAATAGCTCGTTTCCGGGATTCCGGGGAAGGTTAGGGTGCGTAAGGATCAATATAAATAGCGTAGGTCCCTTTGTGGGAATTTTATCTAAATTGTGTGAATAAAACGAATGTATGCCTGCCAAACCTTCAGTGATGAGTCTTCATCTTAAGTACAGATTGCTGATTGCCGAACTTAATTTTGACATTATTGTACTGCGCATATTCGGCGACTATCTAACGGAACTGAGAACAAAATGTAAGGAAGCGGAAGTAAAAACAAAAAGCGATTATTTCGAGAAACAGTTCCTGGGGCTTAGAACTGAAATCGATGAAATACGTCATGAAATGCAATTGGGTAAAATGAAGCTTGGGGCCTTTGCCAGAGAGGCAAAACCATTTGATTTTAAACTATATAATAAGGAAAACCATTCTCCCTTAAAAAAACGGCTTTCAGTTTATAAAACCGGCTTTAAAAAACTCAAACAGGAGTTTGAAGAATTTGAAGGCCAGTTCCTGTCATAAAAAAAGCCCGGACCTGGTCCGGGCTTTTTTGTAGTATGAAGCTATATAAATGAGATCTGGTCCTTTCCTATGATGAACGATCAGCTATTTAATGGAAACCAATAACCTGAGTTTATCCCACCTGAGTTCGAGACCTTTATCCATTGGTCTGTCTACAACTTCGAAAACCATTTTTTCCTGAACCTTTAATTCTTCGTGGGGTTTGACTTTCACTTCCAGCACCACTTTTTTAGGATCCATATTTGCTTTGCCGTCGCGGTTATCACCCCATTGGCCTGTTTCAGAATTGAAATAAACCGTCCATTCCTTTTCAGTAGGCAACATGAACAGGCTATATTTCCCGGCCGGGAGTTTCTTACCTTCTACTTCAATATCCTTATCCGTTGAAAAAATAGTGGCTTCATTGGCTCCGACCCTCCATAACTCATTGTAAGGAACCAGGCCGCCCCAGATTTTTCTTCCTTTTACTGAAGGCGCGCTGTAATCAACTGTAATTGTGGCATCTTTAATTTTCCCTTTGGCAGTTGCCGGCGGACTCGGCCTTTTACTTTTATCTTCCTGCTGTGCCCAACTGTGACCGGAAAATAATATGCCCATGCAAACGAGCGCGAACATTCTGATAAGAACTGTTTTTTTCATATGAAAGTCATTTCTTGTTTAAAAAACTGTTTAAAATGTGCGTCAAGATAATGATTTCAAGGATCTGTTTGTTTATCAAACTGTAGAATTTTTTAAAGTGTGGAATTCTTTTCCCGGTTTTTAATTCATTCGATTATTTGGTTTCGCTTTACCTTAGTCGCCCGACTGGCTTAATATTTTTATTCTTCATAAAAAAATAACGAATGAAACGATTTGCTTTCCTTTTTTTCTCCCTGGGTATTTTATTTCTGACAGTTGGATGTAACGGTTCCCAGACTCCATCTTCTACCGGCTGACAGCACAGTGAATGCGGATAGTACAGCGGCAAAGACCTCAACTGCCGGCTCCACTGCCGGATTTAAACTGGGAGTACAAATGTGGACTTTTAAGGAATTTTCCTTCGCTGATGCACTGGATAAGGTAGACAGTTCCGGGATTAAAAATATTGAAGCATTTGTGGGCCAGAAGCTGGGTGGGGGAATGGCAGGAAATTATGATCTCAACATGTCTAAAGAGACCAGGGATAAACTGAAAAACCTGTTGCAGAAAAAAGGCATACAAATCGTGGCAATGGGCGTGATCGTCCCAAAAAACAAGGAGGAGTGGATTAAAACTTTTCAATTGGCCAAAGACCTGGGGCTGAGTTATATTACTTCGGAGCCCATAAAATCCCAGTGGGATATGGTGGATAGCCTGGCAGGCGCATATGGTATACCGGTAGCTATCCATGATCATCCAAAACCGAATGCATACTGGAGTCCTGACTCAGTTTTGGCGGCCATTCAGGGTCATCCGCATTTGGGATCCTGTGCTGATATCGGACATTGGGCAAGAAATGGTTTGAATCCTGTAGACTGCCTCAAGAAATTACAGGGTCATATCATCGGTGTCCATCTGAAGGATATTGTTCAGTTTGACAATCCGAAAGCAAATGATACCGTCGTCAGCAAGGGTGTTATTAATTTCCCCGCTGTTCTCACGGAATTAAAAGCGCAGGATTTCAAAGGGATGCTCTCCATTGAACACGAGTCCAACTGGTATCATAATCTGCCGGATGTGATTTTCACCAAAAATTATTATGATTCCCTGATACAGAAGCTTCAATAAATACAATTAAAGCTTAAAGCTCAAAGCATAAAGCCAGACGCTTTAAGCTTTAGGCTTTAAGCCTTAGGCTTTCTCCTGCGGATATCCTTTATTCACCCAGTCAGTACGCAGATTGTGTTCAATATTCAACAGATGTGTATTGGTAAATTTCATTTCGTTCAATAAACTAAATGCCGGCCGGATATTTGGGCAATGATCAAATGGACAGCATCCGCAATAGATCACGATGTCTGCATCTTTTGACAGGCCAGTCAATTCTTTTTTTAACTTTTCCAGGTTTTCTTTTTCCTTGGCAGGACCGGTATCGATGGATCCTTTAATTAAGGCGCCGGGGCCTACGCAAATTATTACCGGCTTTTTGGTTGCCGGATTATTGATCACTTCCGCCAGGTCTGCGGGTGCCATTAATTGTTTTGTCGTCCATGGCTCGGATCCGGTTTTTTTTATTTCCATTACCGGCAGGCATTCAACGGGCATCCCGGGTAATGCAGAATTGGGGTTGAAACTCACGAGAAAGATCATGGCCACCAGGATCACAATACGGTATTTCATTTTCAATATTTTAAGGTTCAGATCAAAATGTAAAATTAATCTTTCGGGAGCCACCGTGCAGGCGGATTTTTGTCCCCGTTTAATTCCATTCACATCACAAATATGCAAAGATCCGGAAGGTGATTTTCACAGTGGGATACCAACTTGGGAAAGATTTATTTCAGTTTTTTTTAACGTCCGGGAAATCTTCATTTGGTCTTTTTCGAGGTTACGCTGGTATTCATTCGTGTTTTAATCCGGTTTTTTTCGCGAGTTCTTCGGGAGTTCTTCGGGAAATCAGGCTGAATCCTTCGGTAACTCCCGAAGGATTCCCGAAGAAATCTGGAAGGAATACCGGAGAAATCCCGAAGAAATCCCGAAGAACGCATCCCCAAATGGCGGAGGAATCCTGAAAGAACTCAAAAAAATATTTTTCCCAGGTTGGTATCCCACTGTGAAAAGACAATGCCGGAAAAGATTACTTTTTAGTTCGGTAATTACTAAAAATTTTAGTAATTTCACCATGGAAATCAACAGACAAAAAAATACCCTGTATGGAGTTGTTATATTATGAAACACCGGTACCGGCGGGGTTTCCTTCGCCCGCCCTGGACTATATGGAAGAACGGATTGACCTGAGCCGCGAACTGATCCGTCATCCGCTTTCCACTTTTATCGTGGAATGCACGGGCGACTCCATGATGGGCGCTTTCATTCCGCCAAAAGCGCGGCTGCTGGTTGACCGGTCCCTGAATCCGGTGAATGGAAATATCGTGGTCGCCGTGCTGAACGGAGAATTTACAGTAAAGTTTATCCGGAAAAATGATCATACCTGCTGGCTCGTTCCGGCGAACAGCAAGTATCCTGAAATTAAAATCAGCGCGGAGATGGACATGCAGGTATGGGGCGTGGTAACCCATATTATTACAGACACAGAAGACCTGAGGAAATGCATGCGTTAGGAGGTGGGTGATTGCACGCAATGTAGAATTCGCCGGGAAAAAAATTGGACGGGCAAAATCCGGGTTGAAAAATGTACGCGATTGTAGACTGTAATAACTTTTATTGCTCCTGTGAAAGGGTGTTTAAACCCGCGCTGGCGAAAAGACCGGTGATCGTGCTGTCCAATAACGATGGCTGCGCCATTTCAAGGAGCGAGGAGGCCAAATCCCTGGGGATTGCCATGGCTGCGCCCGCATTCATGATGAGAGATTTAATTGAAAAACATGATGTTGCGGTATTTAGCTCTAATTACACATTATACGGGGATATGAGCAGTCGAATCATGGAAACCTTGTACAGTTTTGTTCCAGGAATTGAATTGTATTCGATCGACGAGGCCTTTCTTGACCTTCGGGAAATGGGGCATACCGATCTACTGCGATTGGGTTTCAGCATACGGAAAACCATCGGGAAAAATATCGGAATTCCGGTTTCGATCGGCATAGCCGCAACAAAAACCCTGGCGAAAATGGCTAACCGTTATGCCAAGAAAAATTACCGGGAGGCAGCTGTTTTCTGGGCAGCAAATTCCGTGTTAACGGATGAAATGTTATCAGCAACCCCGGTGGGCGAAATCTGGGGAATCGGAAATCAGCATGCTTTGCATTTATCGCGGTCAGGTTTTAAAACCGCGGCAGATTTTGTGCATGCGCCGGAGGACTGGGTGAGAAAGAATTTTTCGGTGGTAGGTCTTCGCCTCCTGTATGAACTCCGCGGCGTTCCGTCAATTCCCTGGGAGGAAACAAAACCAGCCCGCCAAAATATCTGCACCTCCCGTTCTTTTGGTAGCCGTCTTGCAGAGAAAACAAGTATTGCGGAAGCCATGGCGAACTATGCAGCTGCCTGTGCCGCCAAATTGAGGACCGACAAAACCTGTTGTCGCAGCCTGCAGGTTTTTATTCAGACCAATCCCCACAAAACGGAGGAATCACAATACCTGCGCTCCATCGATATTGACCTGGAACGGGCCTCCAATCACAGTGGTGAAATCATTAAGGCGGCTCTACGGGGACTCGACCTGATATTTAAACCCGGCTTTCGGTATATGAAATGCGGGGTTACGGTGATGGACCTGGTGCCGGAATCTTCCGTTCAGGCCAGTTGTTTTGACGGCGCCGATCATCTGAAAAGCAGGCTTGTCATGCAAACCATTGACCGGATTAACAAATCACTGGGTAAGGAAATTGTCCGGTCTGCCGTACAGGGCTTTGAGCGAAGTTACCGGCTGAAAACCGAATACCTCTCACCGCGTTACACGACGAGGATGAGTGATATTTTGAAAATTAAAATTTGAAGCATACGGACTTCCACACTTCCATACTCCCATACTTGTATAATATGCTCCAGCCATTTGAAGATTTCAAACCCGCTTATATATCCCGCCTGCTACAGCTGGACAGGCGCTGGCTCGTTTCACAAACCTATTGTCGGGTGCAGGAAGAAAATCGTGGATCCGGCAGATATACGGATTAACCTGTTATTCTCAGACTATGTCGAATTGGGAGAAGCAAAGCTTCATGTGAACGCAGTAAAAAAAGATCGTTATGCTGCCATCATTGATCTGAAAAATCCGGCGCACCTGAAAAAAATCCAGGAGATGTTAATGGCCGGCTCCCGGTACCGGATTTATTTTGCTGTCGTACGCAGTGCAAAGGAGCTGGAAAACCTGGTCAATAAGAAATACAAAGACAAACTGAAGCAATACGTGGATAAACAAACCAACTGGCGGATCTCCCGTGACGCTATTGTGAAACCAACCATCCAGCTGAGTTTCGGAGAATTGTACATCATCCTTAAACACGGGAGCCAGCATATCCGGATTAAGTTCGAAGACATTGAACAATGAAATAAGCTTAAAGCCTATAGCCTAAAGCCTATAGGTCCCACACTCTCACACTCTCACAGTTCCACACTCTCCTCCTTAACTTTGCATAAAATCAGCGAATCCATGTGCTACGATATTTCATTTACTGTAAAACTCAAGGAGCTGCCTGCTTATTTTCCGGATCTTGAAACAGATATTCAACTGGAACTCGATTTTGAAGGAACACATATCATGGGTCATAGTTTTAATGAACATCCCATTCTTTACCGGAACCGGGAAACTGATAAATTATCGGTTCGCCCGATGGAGTGGGGGGTCATCCCGTTTTATGTTAAGGATGAAAAAACTTTTCTGCGTCAGCGGGCGTCCATGCTGAATACCCGGAGTGAACGCATTTTGGGGGATGAAAAAAGTTACTGGTTTAAAATCCGTAACCGCCGCTGCCTGATTCCGGTTACCGGAATTTATGAACACCGGGCCATAAAGGGCTGGAAGAAAAAAGTGCCGTATTTCATCAGACTCATTGATCAACCGTTGTTTTTCCTGCCCGGTCTTTATTCTGTCAGCGACCTGCCCGACCAGGAAACCGGCGAGATGATCAAACGTTATACGTTCAGCCTTATAACCCGGGATGGGAATGATCTGATGAAAAAAATTCATAATGACGGAGACAACCGTGGTCGAATGCCTTTATTCCTTCCCCTGGAATTGTCCATGGAATTTTTGGATGAAGAACTATCGCCGGAACGGTACCGGGAAATCCTGCATTTTGAAATGCCTGAGGATAAAATGGAAGCGATAACGGTATACACTATACGAAGTGCGAAGGAACGGCCTGACGGAAAAGCAAAAAATGATTTCTGGGAATGGGAAAAACTTCCCGCCCCCGGTACTGGTGATCCGGTGCTGGAATAACGGTAATTGAAATTGGAACCTTTTGATTTTATTGGTACACCCGCACGTAGTCAATATAAAAATGTATGGGAAACTCTTTTAGCGACACACCCTTTGCGCCACCCCAGTCTCCCCCGAATGCCAGGTTGAGGATCACGAACTGCGGCTTATCATAAGGCCATGCTGCCATGCCGGTATGGGGATTGACATAACTAAATACTTTTTTACCGTCAACAAACCAATCGATACGGTCGGGATACCATTCCACTGCGTACACATGGAAATCTTTATCCGGTGAAGGGTAAAAGATCCGGGTTCCGGAATTTGAACCGGAAGAGTGCTCATTGAAATGCAGGGTATCCGGCATATAGCCGACATGTTCCATAATATCTATTTCTCCGCAGGTGGGCCAGCCGACTTCTGTAATATTACTGCCCAGTGTCCAGATTGCCGGCCAGGTTCCCAGTGAGGAAGGGATCTTTGCCCGAACTTCTATTTTTCCATAGGTCCAGTCTTTTATTCCCTGCGTGCATAGGTCCGCGGATGTGATGGGATAGACATGGCCATTCATCCGAAATGAGTCATTTCTTGCCACGATATCCAACATGCCGTCGCTAACCGTTGCATTTTCTGCCCTACGATAAGTGTAATACTGAAGTTCGTTGTTCCGGAGATAACCGGTATCATATTTCCATTTAGCAGGATCCGGCAGGCCGGGATGATCAAATTCATCCTGCCAGACGAGTTTCGTATATCCAGGTCGTGATGTGGAAGATGCTTTGGTCTGCGCTTTGGCGCAATCCGTGTAACCGGAAACCAGGAAAAACAACAGGACCCACTTACAGGAATTTCGAAGACGCGTAAGCATTTTCATATGCACGGAATTTTAACTCTTTCCGGACTGATGAAGATATTATTTTTTACAAATGATTACCGAATTATTTCTGCTCAAAATTAAACATCCAGCGTACACCGAATCGGTCTGTCAGTACGCCGAACAGGCCGCCCCAGAATTGCTTTTTCAAGTCATCTATGATTTCCCCACCGGCAGAAAGGTTGTTAAAGAAAGTTCTGATTTCCTCTTCGCTGCTGCAATTAACGGAAATGGCGAAATTATTTCCTTTTATAAATGCTCCGGGCCCCTGCATGTCGGACGCCATCAGAAAAATCCCTCCTTTGATCAGCGCCGAATGCAGGATATGATCCTTCATAGATCCCGGGCATTGCGTTTCCATAGGAGATCCGGCAACGGTTTGGAGATGCAATTCCCCGCCCAGACATTCTTTATAAAAATTCATAGCCTGGCGGCATTCCCCGCTAAAATTGATATAGGGCGATAATTGTGTCATGGCATTTATTTATTTACTCAAAGCTATTCTTAATAAAGATCAGGCGCTGGGGTAAAACCGGCTATTACAGGGGTGAAATGCGACCTGGGCATGGGGACAACAGAAAATCGACCGGTATAGAAAAATCCAGGGTGCCGGAAACTTAATGAGGCAATTATATTTAATACATTTTTTACATTTCCTACATTCGCGTAAATCTGTATATGAAATCGATTGCTTTCCTGTTTAGTTTTCTTTTTTCTGCCACGCTGGTACCCGCACAGTTAACAACAGACCGAAGTTTACCCACAGTAAAAACAGCCAATGGACTGGTACAGGGTAGCCGGCGTTCAGGTATCAGCATGTTTAAGGGAATTCCTTTTGCACAACCGCCGGTTGGGGATTTAAGATGGAAGGAACCGCAACCGGTAAAGAATTGGGAAGGCACCTGGAAAGCCGACCATTTTTCTGCCCGGGCAATGCAGTTACCTATTTACAGTGATATGAAATTCAGGTCTGCCGGCATCAGCGAAGATTGCCTGTATCTGAATATATGGACACCTGCCAAAACGGGACAGGAAAATCTTCCGGTGCTCGTCTTTTTTTACGGTGGCGGAATGAGGGCGGGCGACGGTTCTGAATACCGGTATGATGGCGAATCCATGGCAAGAAAAGGAATAGTTTCAGTTACCGTGAATTACCGGCTGGGCGTTTTTGGATTTCTGGCTCATCCGGAACTAAGCAGGGAATCTGCGCATCATGCGTCCGGCAACTATGGATTGATGGACCAGACAGAAGCACTTCGGTGGGTACATAAGAATATCTCGGCCTTTGGCGGCAATCCCGACAATATCACGATTGCGGGTGAATCGGCGGGATCCTCTTCGGTGTGCGCACAAATCATTTCCCCTTTATCCAGAAATTTATTCGCCGGCGCAATTGGTGAAAGTGGTTCCGTGCTGAAATTAAAGGAAGTAGTATCCCTGGCTGAAGCCGAAAAAATCGGTGTTCAATATAGCGCTCATGTTGGTGCAAATTCGTTGAAAGAATTGCGGGCCATGTCCGCGGAACAACTTTTAAATGCAACGGCTAAGCCGGCACCCGATGACTTCCCCATAGATGTAGATGGTTATTTTTTCCCCGAATCTCCACTTTCACTGTATAAAGCAGGGCGGATTGCGAAGATTCCGGTAATCATCGGTTGGAACTCTGAAGAATCAAACTGGAAATCCATATTGGGCAAAGATGAACCGACAAAAGAAAATTATATCAACGCCGTTAAAAAATTATATCCTTCCAATTCGGATGATATTCTGAAGTTGTATGTGGTAAATAGCGACGCGGATGTGATTGCCACGGCAACGGCCCTGGCGAGCGATCGTGCCAATGCATTCGGCTCCTGGAGATGGGTGGACCTGCATACGAAAACCAACAGTCCGGTGTATCGTTATTTCTTTACCAAAGCAAGACCTCCGCTGATGACAGACAGCGATAAAACATTAAGAACGGACATTAAGGAACCAGATGCAAATGACAAAGATTTCAACGCACTTGGTAATTTTCAGGGTGCCGTTCATTCCGCAGAAATTGAATATGCTTTGGGTAATCTGTCTTCAAATCGTGTCTATGACTGGCAGCCATCGGATTATATGGTGTCAACAATTATGCAGGATTATTTTGTGAATTTTATTAAGTCCAAAAACCCCAACGGGATCGGTCTTCCATACTGGCCTCTGTATCAGACATGGCAAAAAGATCCGATCATGTACATCGGTTATGATACCTATCGTGCACCGGATAAGACAAGGGAACGGTATTTATATTTCGAAAAGTTAGGTAGCAATTAGGAGGGAAAGAAAATCATCCGATCTTCAGGACTAACATCCCCATGTTGCGGATGACCTGTACAGGTAAGGGTAAGTCCCCCCGCGAGATCTTTTTCTGTCAACACTTCGTTGTTAGATAACCATACTTCTCCTGAAACGCACAGCGCTGCGCAACTTCCGCATTTACCGGTTTCGCAACTGTAAGGAAGACTCAGTTTTATTTTTTTTGCTGCCGTCAGAATGGTATCCGGAAAATGAACCGGGAAATGAAAAAGAGTTCCATTTAAGTTCAGTTGGACAGAATAGGAATGTTTGTCTGGTGGAGTTCTGGGAAGAGGTTTTTTATTTCCCGGATTAAAATCTTCTTTTTTTATATTTTCTCTGGGAAATCCTTCTTCCAGCAAAAGAAAAATGATCATGCGCATATAGGATTCCGGTCCGCAGGTATAAAAAAGAGTTTTCTCCCGATCGAAGTGGTTAGTAGTTAAAAACTCCAACAACAGGTCTCTGTTTAAACGGGCCCGCCTCAGGTCTGATTCAGAGCTAAACAGGAAATCTATATGTAATTGAATCGGGAAACTCCTGTTCCATTCTTTTTAATTCCAGATAAAAAGCGGTGGAGGCCAGGGATGGGTTGCTGTAAATCAGGAAAACACGAATATCCGGATAGAGATGTAACACAGTTTTCAACAGGGATAACACCGGGGCAATTCCACTGCCGGCAGCAAAAAAGAAAATGCCCGTAATTGTTTTAATATTTTGTGGCAGACGGAAAAAACCTGCAGCACCTGTGCTGTACAATATGTCACCGGATCGTGTGCGGTCAACCAGCTTCCGGGAAAAAAAGCCATTGTCAATCCGTTTCACCGCAATGGTCAATGGTTCCTGCAAAACCGGAGAAGAGATGATCGAATAGGATCGACGGATTTCCTGCGTTCTGTTATGTTCTACCAGGGTAATAAATTGCCCGGCCTCATAATGAATAGGGTGGCCCTCCCGGAAAGTAAATGATTTGAAATTTTTTGATTCCTCGTGGATTCTATCTATTACAAGAGGAATATATCCGGTATTCGGGAAGTTGACTTTCTGGTTCACAGATTTATTGGTTATTCTCCATGTTAAGATAGTACTTTACCCGATCTGCATCGGAGGTTATAGAATATTGCCTGATGGTTTACATTTTGCTGGATGTTCAGATTGTTCCTATATACAATAGATTATCATGATTAAAAAACGCCCGAAAATCTGGCCCTGGATGCTCAGGAAGGAAATTATTATTCTTTACTATGCACTAAAAGATAAAAGAACTTCCCTGACTGCAAAATTACCGGCGCTGCTGTCGTTTATTATATTTGTTCAGTCCCCTTGACATAATCCCTGATTTTATTCCTTTTGTCGGATATATAGATGATGTTTTGGTTGTTCCTTTTTTACTTAGTCTGTCGATCCGCCTGTTACCTTCTGTTGTCAGGGAGGAGAGCATTTTGAGAGCGGAACGGAATAAAAGAAAATTCAAATTGTTAATATTTTTTTGTTTCCTCCTCATAATCGGCTGGCTGGTTGGAATATTCTTCCTGCTAAGGTATTTTATTAACAACCATTGATCTGAAGGTCGTTCTGGCATTGCTAAGGCCAACAGTTAACCGGGATACATTTATTTTTAAAAAAGCATCCGAAGGGATGCTTTTTTTATTTTTGGCTGAGATAAACTATATTCATTGCTCAACATCCACGATGCCATGCCACCCGATTCTCCACGGATAAATAATCGTTCCCTGAAACAAAATACCTATGATGCCATTGTGGTCGGATCCGGTATCAGTGGTGGCTGGGCAGCGAAAGAACTTTGTGAAAAAGGATTAAAAACACTGGTCCTGGAAAGAGGAAGAAATGTGGAGCATATCAAAGATTATCCAACCGCAAACCAGGCACCCTGGCAGATTGATCACCGGGGAGCAATCACAGAAGAAATGCGCCGCGAACAGCATATCCAGGTTCGCGGATTTTGTAATGAAACCAATAAGCATTTTTTTGTAAACGATCTCGAACATCCTTATACACAGATAAAAGCCCTTTGACTGGATCCGCGGATACCATGTGGGTGGAAGAAGCCTGATGTGGGGCAGGCAATGTTATCGGTGGAGCGATCTGGATTTTGAAGCCAATCTGAAAGATGGTCATGGTGTTGACTGGCCGATACGATATAAGGATCTTGCACCCTGGTATAGTTATGTGGAAAAATTTGTTGGCATCAGTGGTTCGAAAGAAGGATTGCCACAACTTCCGGACAGTGAATTTCTTCCTCCAATGGAAATGAATTGCCTGGAGAAACATATTACAGAAAATATTCGTGAAAAATTTTACAGACGGGCGAAGGATGATCATCGGACGCGTTGCCAATCTGAGCAAGGGACTGCATGGCCGCGGTCCCTGTCAGTATCAGGAATATGTGTGACCGGGGTTGTCCTTTCACGGGATATTTCAGCAGCAATGGTGTAACGCTGCCTGCGGCATATGCTACGGGTAATCTTACGTTAAGGCCGTTTTCCATTGTGGTCGAATGTGATCTATGATAAAGAAACCAGAAAAGGCAAAAGGTATCCGGATCATTGATGCCAACACCATGAAGACAGAAGAATATTATGCAAAAATTATTTTTCTGAATGCTTCCACCATTGGTACAACAGCCATTCTGATGAATTCAGTTTCCGATGCACATCCGGATGGATTGGGCAATCGCAGTGGTGCACTGGGCCGTAACCTGATGGATCATCATTATCATGTTGGTGCCAGCGCCAGTTATGAAGGATTTCAGGACAGTTATTTTTATGGAAGAAGGGCCAATGGCATTTATATTCCGCGGTTCCGGAATATCAATGAAAAAACAAAACAAAAGGATTATGTGCGCGGATTTGGATACCAGGGAGGCGCCTACCGGGGAAGGGTAAGCGATTTGGAAGGTATCGGGGAATCCCTGAAAGCCAAATTAACGGAAGCGGGTGACTGGTCCATGTGGATGGGAGGCTGGGGTGAACACCTGCCACATCCCGATAACCGGTTCACGCTGAGTAATGATAAAAAAGATAAATGGGGTCTGCCCTTAATGGATTTTGATTGTATCTGGCGCGAAAATGAACTGGCTATGCGCACAGACATGATGAACAGCGCTGCGGAAATGCTGGAGAAATCGGGCTGTAAAAATATAAATACATTTAATGATCCGGAAGCCAACCCGGGACTTTGCATTCATGAAATGGGTACTGCGCGAATGGGGCGTGATCCGAAAACTTCAGTGCTGAATGCACATAATCAGGTGTGGGATGCACCGAATGTTTTTGTAACAGATGGCGCCTGTATGACTTCCAGTGCCAATCAGAATCCATCATTGACCTATATGGCATTAACGGCAAGGGCAGTCGATTATGGAGTAAGGGAACTGAAGAAAGGAAATTTGTAATTCGCAAACATAATACCACCCATAATCCATCCGGATAATGCAGGCATATTTACAGCCGCAATATAAAAAGACGTTTTTCGTTGATGTTAAAAACTTTTTATGAGAGTTACGGCCACCTGTGTAATATGGATTGCTATTTCTATTTGTTTCGTTGCCTGTAGTAAGGATAATAATAAAGTGGATTCTTCTAAACTTGCCGGTAACTGGTCCTTCAACGGTATTCATGCAAATACCTTCAGCTCTGCCATGGATGTGGAAGGAGGAATCCGGTATACCACAGAAACTACTTCTGAATATACGACCAGTTTAAATGGAGGAACTGTAAATATTTCCGGAAATACAATGACCGGAACCGGTATCACTTATGCAGCAGAAATGAATATTTTTGTTACCGACTATGAAGGAACAACTATTATAGATACATTTTCAACTACGGCACCGTTCAATATTTCCCCTACCAATTCAACTTCAACTTTCGAAATAATCGGAACTGATTCGATTCATTATACCAGTGCGAACGGGTTGGGTTCAGGTGGTGCAGGTATGCCCGCGGCCAATGGTTCGAAATTCTCCATATCAGGCGATATTCTCACCCTGACTTCAAATGTAGTGCAGGATAAAGTTTTTGATACGCTCGGAGTTACGATAACTCAACATGAAACGGCAACCGTTGTTACTACCCTGAGAAAACAAGAGTGATAAGGATCTGATGCAATCCGGGTTTTCGAAATGTTATACCTGAATGGTTTTCCATTTGCCCCTGGTAAAAAAATACCAGGCGAGCAGGGCGACCAGGGTTTCGGCAACCGGAAAGGCGATAAAGGTTCCGACAGCTTTCAAATGGAAAGGATAAGCGAGGAGATATGCAAATGGGATCTGGAATAACCAGAAACAGAAAAAGCTGATCCTTGTCGGCGTTCGTGTATCGCCTGCACCGTTTAATGCCTGGATCATGACCATGCCGATGCCATAGAAAATATTCGCCGATGCGATCCAGCGAAGGGCGAGTACGCCCCAATGGATCACAGCTTCTTCGGAAGTATAGATGCGCATGATCGGTTCCGCAAAGAAATATAAATACAAACATCACAGTGCCCATAAGCAGTACACTGTATTTCGCGGTCAGATATACACTTTGTTCTGCCCTTGCCGGATTTTTTGCACCGAGATTTTGTCCGACCAGCGTAGCAGCCGCATTACTCAGGCCCCAGGCCGGAAGGATAAAAAAAACAAAATTGCGGAGCGCAATCTGGTAACCGGCAGTAGCGGTTGTTCCACCGGTTTCCGCAACCAGCCTTGCCAGGAATATCCAGCTGCCGCTGTTAATCAGAAACTGTAATGTGGCGGGCCATGCCAATTGATATAATGGATTTTAATAATTTCGGATCATACCGGAAATGGCTGGCCTTTAACCTTATAATTCCCTTGCCCCTGAACAAATGATAAGACTGGTACAGGACTCCACCCGTTCTTCCGATAACGGTTGCAATAGCTGCTCCTTTCAGGCCCCAGAAATGAATGAATATGGGACATAAAATAATATTAAGAATGCTTGCCAGCCAAAGACTTTTCATAGCCATCGCGGCATCGCCCGCACCCCGGAAAATTCCGTTGATCAGAAATATTAACATGATCACCAGGCTGCCGCCGAACATGATCCGGGTAAAGACGGCACCCTCGCGCACAACACGATCATCACCTCCCATCAGGGATAAAATATTTTCAGCGAAATAAACTCCAAGGAAGCTGATCACTGCGGTTGCGAACAAGGCAACGATCAGTGACTGGGCACCGGCATGGGATGCGGCATCCGGATTTTTTTCACCGATCCGTCTGGCTACCACAGCTGTAGCGGCCGTACTTAGTCCGATCGCCACAGAATAAACCAGTGAAATCACCGATTCCGTTAAACCAACGGTGGCGACGGCATGCCGACCCAGTTTGCTGACAAAGAAAATATCCACTACGGCAAAAACACTTTCCAGGCTCAGTTCCAATATCATGGGAATAGCCAGAAGAAAAATCGCTTTTGAGATACTACCCTGTGTATAGTCACGCTGTTCTCCATTAAGCGAAATGCGAACGATATTAAAAATTCTTTTAAAAAGGGACCGTTGGGACATTGTGTAGGAATGAATTTAACGGTTTTATTTAAATTACGATTTGATTCAATTATTATGGAGCAGGTTAAAATAATTAAAGAAGAATTATTGTCAGACAATTGGTATGCGTTAAAAAAATATACCTACGAAATTTTAAAACGGAATGGAAAACGTCAGGTGCAGACAAGGGAAGTGTATGACCGGGGTAACGGGGCCGTAATCCTTTTATACAATAAGGACTCCGGTACCGTCATTCTGACAAGGCAATTCCGTTTGCCCAGTTTTGTGAATGGGAACAAAGAAGGTGTTTTGATCGAAGCCTGTGCCGGACTCCTGGATCAGGATAATCCGGAAGAAGCCATTAAAAGAGAAACGGAGGAAGAAACCGGTTACCGGATAAAAGATGTCAGGAAAATATTTGAAGCGTATATGTCGCCGGGATCCGTTAGTGAAATCCTGTATTTTTTTATTGCCGAGTACAGCCAGTCCATGAAAGTACATGAAGGCGGGGGCGTTGAACATGAACAGGAAGATATTGAAGTCCTGGAACTGGATTTTAATGACGCATTGGCCATGATAGATTCCGGAGCTATCCGGGATGCTAAAACCATCATGTTGCTTCAGTACATGAAAATCAAACAGAATTCTATAATAGCTTTCCCCAATCAATTTTTCAGTATTGCAAATTCAAAACCAGATAATTCTCATCTGAGCATTTTTCCTCTCAGGAATCTATTTATTTCATTGTTTCCATTTGCTTTAAGCCTTAGGCTTTAGGCTTTATGCCCCAAAACGGATTTTACCGTAAAATGCAGACTTATCACAAGTTTTCATTTTTAAACAAGATACCTTAGGAGGGAATTGCCAAAACCAATAAAAATGGAAAGAAAATTACAAGGCCAGGTCGCGATTATAACCGGCGCCAGCAGCGGTATCGGGGCCGGCGTTGCAAAAGCCCTTTCTGCAGCAGGTGCAACTGTTGTAATTAATTACCCCGTTGAGCCTGTCAAACCAGCTGCTGAGGCCGTGCTGGCTGAAATAGTTAGCGCCGGTGGCCAGGGAATGACCGCAATATGTGACGTGAGCAAAGAAGACCAGGTTCAGAAAATGTTTGCCGATACTGTTAAACAATACGGAACAGTCGATATCCTGATAAATAACGCAGGGCTGCAAAAAGATTCGCCATTTGAAAATATGAGTCTGGAACAATGGAATTTTGTGATTAGTGTAAACCTTACCGGACAATTCCTTTGTGCCAGGGAAGCCATTCGCGAGTATTTAAAAAGGGGAGTAGACCCAAAAAGGTCAATAGCGGCCGGGAAGATTATTCATATGAGCAGTGTTCATGAAGTAATTCCCTGGGCAGGACACGCCAATTATGCGGCTTCAAAAGGAGGTATCATGTTATTGATGAAAACGCTTTCCCAGGAATTCGCCCATAAAAAAATCAGAATAAATAGTATTTGTCCGGGTGCCATTCAAACTCCCATCAATCGCTCTGCCTGGCAGACTCCGGAAGCGCTTGAAAAATTACTTACCCTGATTCCCTATAAAAGAATCGGCGAACCGGATGATATCGGTAAAGCAGCAGTGTGGTTATGCAGCGATGATAGTGATTACGTTAACGGAACATCCCTGTTTGTGGATGGTGGCATGAGCTTATATCCCGGGTTTACCACAAACGGATAGCTCAATACTATTTCCGTGCCCATATTCTTTTTTATGAATACTTTCATGGAGCAAAGGACCAGGAGTAGGGATGCCCCATCAAACCGGCTGGACTGCCCTGATTGCAAGATTGCTGTTCCCTGCGAAAAACGAAGAGGAATTGGAATTTAATAAATTAACCCAGCAATAAAATGGAAAATTCTGAACTGCCCAGTCCAACGGTCTACAAATCAAAGCAAGTCATTCATATAGCGCTTCAATTGCTTGCACTCGCTTTTTTGTTGAACTGGTGCATTCAGATCATAGCGCCATTTTTTAATCCGATTATGTGGGCAGCTATCCTGGCTGTTACATTATATCCCTTGCATCAGAAACTAAAAAGAAAATTAAAAGGCAAAGGCGTGCTGGCAGCCGTAATTATTACTTTGACTATTTTTTGCTTGTTTATTATAACAGGAAGCTGGCTGGGTATTAAGACGGGTTCTGAAATAAAAACAGAATTAAATGATTACAGGGATGGCAAACTTAAAATCCCGGACCCGCCGGAGTCTGTTAAAGAATGGCCGTTAATAGGTAAGAAAGCATTTCAATTATGGTCCCAAATGAGTACCGGCGCCGATATCTTAATTCAGAAATATCCAGAACAGATTAAAACGATTGCCGGATATGCGGTTTCGTTGCTGGCTACTACCGGTAAGGGGTTGCTCATATTTGCGTTTGCAATTTTGATCAGTGGCGTATTCCTGGCCTATGGTGAAGAGTCCGCTCATTTTGCGCGAACCATATTCAACCGTCTAATGAACAGTACAAAATTTGATATGGCTTCCGTTGCAGCTATTACGATCCGAAATGTGGTTCGGGGAATCCTGGGTGTTGCGATCATACAGAGTTTTTGTGCCGGTTTAGGATTCGTTGTTGCCGGAATTCCGTATGCCGGTATCTGGACATTACTATGTCTTATCCTGGCAATTGTCCAGATCGGAATTTTTCCGGTGGTTCTTTGTGTATTAATTTATATATGGACGACTGATCATACCACAACAGCGATCCTGCTCACCATCTGGATGATCCCGGTTGGCCTCCTGGATAATATCCTGAAACCCCTGATGATGGGTAAGGGCGCTCCGGTTCCCATGCTGATAATTTTCCTGGGTTCCCTGGGCGGATTCATTTATTCAGGATTCATCGGATTGTTTACGGGTGCCGTGATCCTGTCGCTGGGTTACCGGCTGTTTGATGTATGGTTGAAAGAATCTGAATTATAATCATCTTTCATTGATTAGTTTTCTGAAACGAAGTACAGACCGGTCAATTGTAGCCGGCCATACTGACTGTCAGACAGTGTCCATGGATTCACAATACAAAAACGAATTAAATATTATTTGGGGTTATATTTAACCGATAAATCTATTCCGGTAGATGTGACCTATTCATAATAAGAATAACTTTATTTAAATATCTGTTGCATGACTTCAATTTCAGTTAGGGTGTTCACAACAGGGCTTTTATTTCTTTCCATCTTTTCCTGTAAGGAAGAGGAAAAAAAACCTGATGTTTCGCCGGAAGTGAATGTGGTTGCTGCCGGTAAACTAAACATTCCGGTATATAGTGAATATGTGGGTCAGGTTTATGGCCTCTCGGATGTAAATATAGATCCCCGGGTTCAGGGTTGGGTAACGGGTATATACTTTAAAGAAGGTTCCCTGGTTCAGAAAGGAAGTTTATTATATACCATCGACGACCAGCCTTTTATAAATTCAGTCGAAGGTGCCAAAGCCGAAGTTGCAAGAACACAGACTCTGATGGAGAACCGGAGGTCTGAGCTTGACAGGGTAAAACCCCTTACTGAAATGAACGCATTGAGCAAGCGCGACCTGGATGACGCGAACGCTGCATATACTGCAGCACAAAATGAGGTAAAAATTGCCGAAGCCAGACTGGATAATGCAAAAATTGAACTGGGTTATACACGGATCACTTCACCCATTACGGGAATCATAGGCATTTCCAAAGTGCAGGTTGGTGACTATGTTAAAATGGTTTCCGCGGGCAACGGTATCAACGAGGTTTCCTCGCTGGGAGAGGTCAGGGTTCGTTTCCCGATTTCAGAAAACGATTACCTGAATTTTTCACGTGAATACAGGAAGGATCCCAAGTCCAATAATTTCGCTGAAGTCCCGGTGGAGCTCATTCTGGGCGACGGTTCTGTTTTCGGTGAAAAAGGACATTTGCAATTAACGAACCGTCAGATAGATCCGAATACGGGATCTATTCTGATCCAGGCTCTTTTCAAAAACGCTTCAGGTGTGTTAAGACCCGGACAGTATGTTAAAGTCCGGTTCAGGAGCGGTGAGTTTAATAATGCGATTCTTATACCGCAGCAGTCTGTCAATCAGCTTCAGAATGTTTTCCAGGTCTTTTTACTTACAGACAGCAATAAATTAAAACCCACGCTGATCAAAGTGGGTAGACGGGTGGGTAGCAACTGGATCGTCACCGATGGGTTAAAGGAAGGAGACAAAATTGTCATAGTTGGAAGTGCTTCTTTAAATCCAACGATGGTAGTCAGACCGAATATGTTAAAATGGAACTATGATTCCACGTCGAAGGATTGATGATGCAGCAGATAAAAGTTTCCAACTATAATTTATGAGTGAGTTTTTTATCAGGAGGCCGATCGTCGCAATGGTAATTTCCATTTTTACTATTATCCTGGGTGTATTGATTCTAAAAGGGGTGCCCATTTCACAATATCCGAGCATTACACCCCCGATGATCAAAATCACCGGTACCTACAGTGGGGCCAATGCTGTGAATGTGGAACAATCAGTTGCGACGCCTATTGAACAGGAAGTGAATGGTGTGGAAAGCATGATCTATATGCAATCCATCAATGCCAATGATGGAAGCACAACCATACAGGTTTCATTTGAAGTGGGCACCAACCTGGACAATGCCAATATGCTCACCCAAAACCGGGTGGCGATAGCAACTCCGAGTCTGCCTGGTCCTGTAAAGGAGTTGGGTATAAGTACGAAGAAGTCCCTGGCTTTCCCCATGATGATTGTTTCATTGTATTCACCCAACAATACTTACAATGCACAATTCATAAATAATTATTCCTATATCAATGTTGTCGATCAGATCAAGCGCCTGAAAGGAGTAGGGGATGTGGTTGTTTTCGGCGCAGCTCAATACGCAATGCGTATCTGGCTAAAACCAGACCGGATGAATAGCCTGGGTGTTTCTGTGGAAGATGTAACCAATTCATTAAAAGTTTACAATAATATTTATCCCGGCGGATCTTTTGGTAACAACCCTGCTCTTCCCGGAATACAGAATACCTATACAGCCCAGTTACAGTCCAGACTGGTTAGTGTTGAAGCATTCAACAGGATCATACTGAAATCCAATGCAAGCGGTGCATTGGTCAGACTCAGCGATATTGCAAGGGTTGAGTTGGGAACTGAGAATTATTCGCAGTCCTGCCGTTATAACGGACGGAATGCTTCTGCCATCACGATATACCAGGTGCCGGGCAGTAATGCACTCGACCTGGCAGCCAGTATAAGGAAGACTATGGCTGAACTCAAAGAAAATTTCCCGGACGACCTCGATTATACTTATTCATTGGATACGACGCTGGCGGTCAGCGCAGGTGTTGAGGAAATTATGCATACGCTGGTTGAAGCCCTGATCCTGGTTATACTCGTGGTGTTTATTTTTTTACAGGACTGGCGTGCCACGCTTATTCCATTATTGACGGTACCGGTTTCACTTATCGGTACTTTCATATTTTTTCCGCTGCTTGGATTTTCCGTAAATGTGTTGTCACTCTTGGGGATGGTATTGGCAATCGGGCTGGTTGTGGATGATGCTATTGTGGTAGTTGAAGCGGTGATGCACGAAATTGAGAAGGGACTCAGTCCCAAAGAAGCTACCAGCAAGGCCATGAAAGAAGTTGCCGGTCCGGTGGTAGCCATTGCCATTGTTCTTTCAGCAGTGTTTATTCCCGTTGCATTGACCGGAGGCATTACCGGAAGATTATACCAGCAGTTTGCGATTACCATTGCAGTTTCCGTTTGTTTATCAGCATTTAATGCACTTACCCTTAGCCCGGCGCTGGCAGCCCTGCTCCTTCGTCCGAAAAAAGAAGGAAAGAAAAAAAACATGCTGGAACGCTTCTTCGGATCTTTCAACAGGGGGTTTGACAAATTCACAAACGGGTATACCCGGGTAGCCGGATACTTCGCAAGAAAAATAATTATCACACTGGTTATCCTGGGCGTTATCACCCTGGCTGCCGGCTCCTTGCTGAAAAAAGTACCCGGAGGTTTTGTACCGGAAGAAGATGAAGGATATTTTCTGGCGGGAGTGTTGTTGCCGGATGCGGCTTCCTCTGAGAGAACAGACTCTGTTACCCGTAAATTAGAAGCCATTATCAAACAAATACCGGAAATACAATCCTATACAGTCATTAATGGGTACAGCATACTTTCGAGTACCAATTCAAATAATTCCGGGACAGTTTTTATACAACTAACGCCCTGGCATGACCGAAAAAGGAAATCAAAGGATGTGATAAGGGAAGTGAATCAAAAATGCGCCCTGGGAATTACAGAAGGCACCATCATCGCCGTGGGTCCCCCGCCTATCCCCGGATTAGGTAATGCAGCAGGGTTTACATTAGAAATACAGGACAAGTCAGGACAATCTCCGGCATTCCTGGGTGATCAGGCACAGAAGTTTATCCTGGCGGCAAGAAAACATCCGGAAATAGGAAGTATCTATACTCTTTTCCGTCCGAATGTTCCTCAGAAAAGTATAATTATTGATAAGGATAAAGTGGAAAAACTTGGATTGAGCCTGAATTCTGTCAATAGTACCATCTCCAGTTTATTAGGAAGTTCATTCGTGAATAATTTCAATGAATTCGGCAGGCAATACAAGACTTATATCATGGCGGATGCGCCATTCAGAATGAAGCCCGATGACCTGAGTCAGTTTTCCATACGGGATCCCCAGGGTAATATGGTTCCGCTTTCGACGCTTGCCATTGTCAGAGATACCACAGGTCCTCTTTATACAAACCGGTTTAATCTTTACCGGTCAGCCGAAGTTTCAGGTTCGCCGGCACCGGGATATTCCTCTTCACAGGCTTTGGATGCACTGGCTCTGGCGGCAAACGAATCTTTGCCGAAAGGTGTGGGGTTCGCCTATAGTAATATGTCGTTTCAGGAAAAGGCATCTGAAGGCCAGAGTGGTTTTGTGTTTGTAATGGCGCTGGTTTTTGTATTTTTTATCCTGGCTGCCCAATATGAAAGCTGGAGTCTGCCCTTCAGTGTTTTGCTGGGCACTCCCTGGGCGATCATGGGAGCCATGCTGGGATTATTTTTAGCCCGGTTTTCTTCGGATAGTTATGTGAATAATGTATTTGCACAGATCGGGCTGGTCATGCTGATCGGATTGAATGCAAAGAATGCCATCCTGATTGTTGAATTTGCAAAGATGAAACTGGAAGAAGGGGGCATGACGGTCATGGAAGCAGCGATTGCAGGAGCGAAATTGCGTTTCAGACCTATCCTCATGACATCCTTCGCCTTTATACTTGGAGTAATTCCGCTCGTTACGGCTTCAGGAGCTGGTTCAGAATCAAGAAAAGTGATGGGAATGGCGGTATTCACCGGAATGATTGCCGCAACGGCGATAGGCGTTATACTGATCCCGGCTTTTTTTGTTTTGATTGAAAGAAAAAAGAAAACAAAAGCAAAATCAGAAGATTCGAAATCATCCGACTCAACCCAACATGTTTAAGAGTATGAAAAGGAAAGGAACATATGGTTTACTGGTGTTGGTTATGATACTGTTTACCGGTTGTATGGTCGGGAAAAAATATGAAAGGCCAGCAACGCCGGAAAATATTACTTATCCGGATGCCACAAACATGGATACTGCCGCTCTGGCTACCTGGTTTGAAATTTACCACGATACGGCATTGCAAACCCTGATTAAGATGGCCATAGACAGTAACCGGGATCTGCTTACAGCCGCTTCACGGATGCAGGAAGCGCAGGCATTCTCCGGTGCTGTAAAAGCCAATATGCATCCACAACTCAGTTACCAGGCCGCTGCAGGTGGCGGAAAGGCCGGTACGGAAGCAGTCAAGACAAATGGAGGTGTGGATGGCGGTCTGCTGAATGTTTTTGGTGTACTGAACTGGGAACTTGATGTATGGGGGAAACTGCGTCTTCAGACTCAGTCTTCAGTAGATGAATTCCTCGCATCCAAGGCAAACCGCGATGCCCTACAGGTCAGCCTGGTAGCCGAAGTGGCATCTGACTATTTTATATTACGTGACCTGGATAATAAACTGGTGATTTCCCAGCAGACACTGGAGGGAAGGAAAAAGAACACCCAGATTATTTCGGATAAATTCCAGCATGGATATGTTTCCGAACTTGACCTGCTGCAGGCCCGGCAACAGGAAGCTATTGCAGCTGCTGCAATTCCCGGATTCCGGCGCCAGATGATTCTGACTGAAAATGCGATCCGCGTTCTGATAGGGTCGGGCCCCGGACATATTACCCGTGGCGCCAGCAATTATGACCAGATATTGTCGCCCGATATACCCGTTGGCCTGCCATCCCAGTTGCTGGAAAGAAGGCCCGATATAGTAGCTTCAGAATTCGCATTGCAGGCACAATTCGCAAGGATCGGGGTGGCCCAGGCCAACCGTTTTCCAACGATCAGTTTAACGGGAGCCCTTGGATTTGCCAGTCCGCAGTTATCTACCCTTCTCAGCAGTCAGGGTTTTGTTGCCAATGGTTTCGGATCCCTGGTTGGTCCCCTGTTCAATTGGGGCAAGAATAAAAAATTAGTAGAAGTCGAACAAAGGAGAACAGAACAATTATATTATCAATACCAGCAAACTGCCTTAAATGCATTTTCCGACGTGGATAATGCGCTTGCCTCTTACAGGAATCTGGATGAAGAACATACAGCACGTAAAATACAGGTAGAAGCGGCCACAAAAGCGCTGATGTTATCCCAGGCACGTTATGACAACGGATATACTTCCTACCTGGAAGTGATCATCATGCAGACAAATTTATTTGATGCCCAGCTTTTGGAATCCACTACCCTTCAGCAGAAACTAAATTCTATAGTTTCACTTTACAAGGCACTCGGTGGCGGATGGAATTAAAGTAAAATTTATGTTATGCAGGCCAGCACCTTTGATTTGATCCCGGCATTTTATTTAGCCATACCTTTTTTGTTCTTGCTGATTTTTATCAACTGGCTGGGTTACCGGTTTAAGACTTTTCACATCAGGAAATTTCCCGGAACCGAACATGTTGGTATCGGACCCACGGAAGGTTCCCTGCTGGGGTTAACTGCCCTGTTACTTTCATTTACATTTAGTATGTCCGCTTCAAAATTTGACTCCAGGCAGGCAATACATTGTTGCGGAAACAAATGATATCTCAACGACGATATTAAGATGCGATTTATATCCGGATAGTATCAGGAATCCATTGAGGGCGGACTTGAAAAACTATCTGGAAACCAGGATAGATTATTATACAGCCAAAGATAATGAGCAGTTAATTCAAAATTCACTGGTCCGGTCAGACTCTATTTCAAAGATTATTTGGAAAAGAGTGGCAGCTGCTTCTCATGATCTGAATAACCGGGTAGCAACTCAGCAAATGGTTCCCTCTTTGAATGAAATGATAGATGTCGTGACATCCCGTGAGAGGAGCCAGAAGGGCCAAGGTTCCCCGAATGATATTTATTGTGCTGTGTATACTAATTCTTGTATCCGCTTTTCTGTCGGGCTATGGCAGTAAGAGTCTGGAAAGGAACAAAGTACTCGTGATTGCCTTTGCTGTTGTTACGACACTTGCTCTTATACCTGGTAGTGGATCTGGACAAACCGCGGCAGGGATTTGTCAATCTGAATTCCACCGAACAATTACTGGAAGATCTGAGAGGTCTTTTTACTGAAAATAAATAGTCGACTTCCGACTGGTGACTCATATTGCACAAATCAAGTGACAATAAGATCGTCCGGGATAACTAATGTTCTGTACAGATGAAAAATAGATTATTCTTTCTTTTCGACCGGCTATTTTCCTTTTCATATTCCTTTGCAGTGCTCCATCCTTTGCTGCTTCGAAGGATACATTAACTGGCTTCCTCCCTGCATCCTTATGGAAGATATTCTTTCGATAAAAAAACGGGATGTGGAACTGATCAGTTCGGCGGTGCATTTCGGATTTCAATTCACCGGAACAACCTGCAGTGTGTATGCATATATCAACGACCGACGTGGTCATAACTATCTCCAGTATACGCTGGACGGCAATTATCAGAGGAGGATTCGGATTTCAGGGAATAGCCGTCAGCCGGCAGTTATCGGAGGTTTATCAGGCGGCCGCCACACCATTTGGATCTATAAGGCGACGGAAGCGACTACCGGTCCCATATTTATTGAAAAAATCACGGCCCACGATATAAGACCACTCAAAGAACCGGACCATGCGTTGATTGAATTTATCGGGAACAGCATTACCTGCGGGGCCGCTGCTGATCCATCTGAAATTCCCTGCGGAATGGGAGAGTATCACGACCAGCACAATGCCTATTATGCCTACGGTCCGCGGGTTGCCCGTACGCTGAATGTGAATTTTATATTGAGCAGCGTAAGCGGAATAGGGATTTATCGCAGCTGGAATACACCGAGCCCATCGATGCCGCAGGTGTATGCAAAAACTGACTTCCTGGCGAACAGTAATCGGAATTGGGATTTTAACACCTATCATCCGAAAATTGTCAGTATTGCACTGGGAACAAATGATTTTAGCGATGGCGATCATATTCATCCCAGACCGCCTTTCGACAGTTCGGTTTTTGTGTCTGGTTATATCGATTTTGTGCAACAGGTCAAATCCAAATACCCCAAGGCCCGGATTGTCCTGCTCAGCAGTCCGATGCTGAATGGGAATAAAAGATTACTACTTCAAAATTGTCTGACAACCGTTAAAAAAAATATTGATAAAAACTATCCCCGGGATAAGGCCATTGCTTTATATTTTTTCCAACCGATGAAGGCCAGAGGTTGTGGTGGACATCCGAATCTGGAGGACCATGCGATTCTTGCAGAAGAACTGACCCCTTTTTTCAGGAAACTATTGGTTTCGAAATAAAAAATCAACCTTTTTTCCTTTTTGCTTTTCCACTTCCAAGATTGTCCTTCACTTTCCATTTTACGATTTCAGTGATAAGTTTAACGGGAATAGGCTGATCCAGGGGAAACCGGATAGCGCCTTTGGAGGTTTCGTATGCTTTGAGTTTTTCCCTGAAAGGGATCATGGGACCGGCGGTGGGATAAAATCCATAATGTTTTTTTGCAGCCGCAAAAAACACCAGCATACCGTTTAATCGGTATGCCGGCATGTGATAACTGATCAGTTCTTCTGCTCCGGGTGCTGCTGCTTTTATGGTTTTTCTTATTAATGCCAGGCCTGCCCTGACAGGAGCAGGATGTAGTTCAATATACTCATCCACGTTGGAAAATAATCCCTTCTGCATCATTACTAATAATTCGACTTCGAATATGAAAATGGTACCTAAAATGTTTACCGGTTGCACTCTTTCTCTGCGTTGCTCGAAATGACGAACCCTTCAAAATCATGGATTTCAAAGGGTTCGCAAGACGATGTAATAATTTAAATATACAAAACTTTCAAGATTGCCGGATAGGATGTTAATGTCCTCCGAAATCAAATACCAGTCCGCCTGTAAATCCAAACTGGAGAATGGTTGCATACGTCGTGTAGGCATAAGCGGGATATCCGAAACCGGGTGAATAAAATGCGGTCCCTGTCGCCTGTGAGCTGCCCAATAACTGGGCACCGATTTTAAATCCGAGCGAGCTGCCGGCTTTAATTTTAACCCCGGCTTTTAAGTCCCAGGCAAATTTAGTCTCTGAACTGGCTCCATCGGAACTGCCTTTATAAAATGCAGCTCCCAGTCCGAGTCCGCCATAGGGCTGGATTTTCGGATTATTCATTAAATACTGTTCAAAATTCAGCAGGAGATAAGATATAACAGAGCTTGAATTGGCAGCGAGTTGGACATTACCTGGATATGAATACGTAGGCAATTCTGTGGCTTGGTATTGATAAAGTAACTCCAGAGCTGTTCCCTGTGCGTTGACGCCTTCAACAGACGCTCCCCATATACCTCCATCATTAATGTAGGTATACGCATTTCCAAAATCGATTTTATCCCTGAATGTGTACCCGCCAAATAGGTTGACAGATAAATGTTGTGAATACCCAGCTGCCGCAATAAAAAGAATAACGGATGTGATTAGTGCTTTTTTCATAATAGTTTAATTGGGTGTGAAATTCGGTTATTTAACACCGTAAACGATTATTTTAAATCGTTTTACGGTTAAACGCAATCAAAGTTAATACAAAATGTTAATTAGAAATTTTTCCCAGTCTTTTCATAAACAGGGAAAGATAAATATTCCCGATGGGGATCATTTTATCCTTAATATGAATCTGCTGCTTTTCCACGCTGATAATTTTGTCCATGGCAACAAAATAAGATCGGTGAACCCGAATAAAACGGTGGCCCGGAAGCAGATCTTCCATTTGTTTCATCGTTTGAAGACTCAACTATCCCGGGTGGAACTTATTTATTCATTGCCCGGTTCTCAAAATCTGCAAATTTAGAGATGTTATCCTTGCGTTAACAAGACATTTGAATTGTGAACGCATTTGGAATATTTTTAACTGGAAGAATCTAAACCGAAAGATTTTTTATCCGTGAAGATCTATGTCACTAACTGAGCAGGCCAACCGAAAAAATCGATATATGGTAATCTGTTAACGGGCCGGTGTGATCAGAATATTCCTGAAAGCAATCGAGCCATGATCTCCCTGAATCATGATCGGCCCGGCTTCACCTTCCCGGCTGTCCAGGGCACCACCGGTAATACCGGGTATTTCCTGGTTACAAATAACCGTTTTACCATTTACGACAAGGGTGACCAGTCTGCCGATCAGGGTAATATCGAAGGACTGCCATTCATCAGCGTCCTTTGCCATCATTTCAGTAGGAGGCAGGAATCCATAAACACCCCCGAGATAAATGCTTAACGGTTCCTTGCCCTTGCTGTCTATTATTTGAACTTCATAGCGTCCCCTCAGGTAGATACCACTGTTACTGCCCTTGGGATAACGGAATTCGATATGCAGTTTAAAGTCGTTGAAAAGCTGGTCTGTTGCAATATTTGATCCTGACGCAGGGCTTACCATGATGCCATTTTCTACCTTCCATTGATTGGGCCCCAACGCATGCCATCCTTTGAGATCTGTTCCATCAAATAATTTTATCTGCTTTCCCCAAACGGGATCAGATGACCTGCGCAGTGAAGGAGCACGGACACCGGTGAGGGTGAATTTTGTTCCGTCCGGCATTGTAAGGCCACCGGTTAAACTGTCCCCTTGTAAACTGGCTTCAAAAACCAGGTCATCATTTGCTGTATCCCACTGGGGAGGGATGGAGAAACTCACTTTACCGTCTATGAAATTAACTTTAGAAATGGGCCTGGCGCTTCCACCCTGACCTACAAACCTGCCTATCAGCGTTCGTGTTCCGGAATGTTGAACTTCCAGCCAGGCAGGGTATGTCTTGCCTGAATTATACAAAGTCAAATCCCAGCGGCCTTCCAGGGGCGATTCGAAATAAGCCCCGCCGGAAATGGTATTTGCCTTTAAGAAAGAAAAAGTAATTATTAAAAAATAAAAAGTAAAAAATACCGGTTTGAAAGGAGAGAGTTTTGAACCCTTCAGGCTGCTCAGATTTTTCATATGTAATTTATTTCGTTTTCAATTGATTTGATTAAGGTATAAAAAATCATCCAATACTTTCCCACCACAAACTAAAAAGCTGATCCCTGTCCAGATCAACAAGTTCTCCAATCATGGGATGAATAACTGTCAGATTTCTCTTTGCGGCTTCTTTTATAACGCGGAGTATCGGTTCATTCCAGGAATGTACAGAAAGGGAAAATTTCCCCCAGTGAACCGGTAAAAGTTTTTTTGCCTGAAGATCCAGAGCAGCCTGAACAGTTTCTTCCGGATTCATATGAATATATTTCCAGTTCTTGTCATATTGTCCGTTTTCCAGAATTACCAGGTCGAAGGGTCCGAATTGTTTCCCGATATCTTTAAAATGGCTATCATATCCTGAATCGCCTCCGATGAAAATCTTTTTACCGGGCACCGAAAAGACAAAAGATGACCAAATACTTTTATTTCTTTTCAGGCTGCGACCTGAAAAATGCCTTGCAGGAGTATTGGTAATAGAAAATCCCGTCTCCGGGACAAACACATCATTCCAGTCCATTTCCACAATGAGATTTTCGTTGTAAGCCCCATAACGTAAGGTGAGCAGCGACTCCGAAGCCAGTTATTATTTTTTTTACTTTTGATTTAAGCTGAAGAATTGTTTTGTAATCAAGGTGATCCCAATGATCATGGGTTAAAAATAAATAATCGATATCGGGAAGGTCAGAAACGGAATAAATATCGGAACCCTTAAAACTTTTTGTTGTAAAACGCAGAGGGGAGGCATTTCCGCTGAAGACCGGATCAACCAATACGGTTCGTCCGGCAACCTGTATAAAATAGGAAGAATGCCCGAACCAGACCAGTATATTTTTATTTGGATCCAGACCATGCAAAATAGTTTTTACCGAAGGCAGCGGAGCAGGTGGAATTTTCTGTTTGCTTTTATCAAAATAAAATTCTTTTAAAACGCCGAACAAATTTGCTCCTTCTGTCAATTGAGGAGTGTGACTGAGGTTCCGGAATTGTCCATCCTGATACCGGGGCGACAGTTGAATTTTCTTTAGGTTTTCCCCGGACGGCAACGCACCAAACCGGGCGGTTTGCATAAACAGATATACTGATACGATAATAACCAGGATGATGAAACCGGTAATAAACATAATTTTTTCAGACTCCGGTAAAGGTAGGGAACTATGGATCTGTGCGATGTCGGCCTTATTCAGAGCGCAGGCTGGTCACCGGATTCATCAGGGCTGCTTTTATCGCCTGATAGCTCACCGTAAGAAGCGTTATTATCATGGCCCCCATACCTGCAGAAACGAAGATCCACCAGGAAATATCGGTACGGTAAGTATATTTCTGCAACCACTGATGCAGGAAATACCAGGCAAGCGGAATGGCGATGGCACAGGATATAATCACCAGGTTAACAAAATCCTTAGATAACATCTGCCATAAATTGAAAACACTGGCACCAAGAACCTTGCGAACGCCGATTTCCTTCGTGCGTTGTTCGGCAACAAATGAAGCCAGTCCAAATAAACCCAGGCAGGAAATGAATACCGCCAGGATCGCAAAAAAAGTGGAGAGATTTCCAATTCGTTTTTCATCCTCAAATTTGCGCGCATATTCCTCGTCATTAAATTTGTATTCGAAGGGAGCAGCAGGATTATATTTATTAAATACCGCTTCCACTTTTGCCAAACCCTCGCGCATGGTAGCAGATGGTTTCAGCCGGACGGTAATTACATTTGCCCAGTTTGGATTCATCAGAAAAATAGTAGGTTTTACCGGTTCATAAGGAGATTCCATAATCATATCCCTGATCACACCGATAACATGATTAGGAGTTGTATCCCATTTTATAGTCAGACCAATCACATTCTTTAATCCAATCAGTTTGACGGCTGCTTCATTTAAGATCATCGCGCTTGAATCGGTCGGGAAATCCCTGGAAAAATCCCGGCCTTCCTTGATCTGCCAGTGAATAGTTTTACCGAAATCATAGGTACTGGCAACTGTCCCAAATAGAGGCAGAGTGGTGGGATCCTTTCCCGGCCAGCTGAATCCTATATTATTTGACCAGATCTGTGTGGAAGGGCTGGAAGACTTTGCCAAATTTTCAACTTTGCCGGTTGCCAACAGTTCATTTCTCAATGCATCGTAATGATCGTTTAAGTCGGGTGTGTTCATGTAGACAGTAATCAGTCCATCCCGGTCATATCCCACCGGCCTGTCCTTGGCATATTGTATTTGTCTGTAAACAATAATGGTCCCGATGATCAGGGCGATGGAAATACTGAACTGGACCACCACCAATACTTTTCTCGGTAAGGCGGCAAACCGGCCGACCCGGAATGTTCCCTTTAAAACTTTAATCGGCTCAAATCCGGATAAATAAAATGCCGGATAACTTCCGGAAACGATACCGGTGAACAAGGTAAATGCCATAATAAATATCCAGAAATAAATATTGGCACCGGGAAGATGAATCGCCTTATCCGATAATCCGTTAAAAAATGGAATGAGGGCCAACACCAGACCAAGTGCGATGAAGAGAGCAAGAAAAGCCACCACGATAGATTCGGTCAGGAATTGTTTGATCAGTTGTGGCCGGAGCGAACCAACCGTTTTCCGGATTCCCACTTCCTTTGCCCGTTTTTCACTTCTTGCAGTGGACAAATTCATAAAATTGATACAGGCGAAGCAACAATACGAATACGCCAATAATACCAAATAACCACACGAACTGAATCCGGCCACCTACTACTTTCCCGTTTTTAAACTCATTATGCAGACGCCAGTTATCCATCGGCTGCAGAACAAGCTCCTCCACTCCATCCTGCGCAGCATTCAGGTGAATCATGGACGCTTTTTTTATTTTATCGCTGGTTTTAGAAATATTTCCATGATCGTTCACCTGTACAAAACACTGCCAGGAATGATTGCCCCATTGTGTCATGGCTTCCTTCAACCAGTCCTGTGTAGTGATATATTTATCCCAGGGCAGTAGCAGCTTGGTATAGTAAAGTGAAGTATTTCTTGGAAAATCCTCATATACACCCGCAACTTTAAAATCAAACTGGTTATCCAGCCTTACGGTTTTATTGATCGGATCGGCAGATCCGAATAATGTTTTGGCGAGGCTGCTGCAAAGCAAAATTGCGGAAGGATCTTTCAGTGCGTTAATATTTCCTTTCAGCATATTCACTGAAAACATGGTTGGAAATACAGATTCCACCCACAAGCCTTCGGCGCTGATTTTCTTTTCACCCGCACCCAGAATATGTCCGAAATTCCATGATGCCATGCTCACTGCCTTAAAATCGCTTCCATATTTATTTCGCAATTCAGTAGCCAGCGGCATGGCCACCGCCTGTCCCGTACCCGTTTCACCATTAAAGGTCTGGGTAGTCATAACCTGAGCAATCGTTTGATGATTCTTGTGATAGTTATTGTAACTCAGTTCATCCCAGATCCAGAGCGCAATCAGAATGGCGACCGCCATACCCGTTGCCAGACCTATAATATTGATCGCAGAATAGACCTTGCTCTTCAGTAAATTTCGCCAGGCGATGGTAAAATAATTTTTAAGCATGGGAGGGAACCCAGGGTTTTTGCACCTGTGCAAAACTAAAGACACCAGGTTGTCGGATTTGTTGCATCGGAGAGTCTCTATTTTAAATTTACGATATGAGAAGCCGGGTCCGGCCAAGTACCACAAAATCGTTTTATATTCATATCTCAGACAAATTCGTTAAAACAACCTTCAGATTGAAGCAACTCCTGATCATATGTGTTTTCTCTATTGTTTGCTTTCGAAGCTTGGTCAGAACCCTGTCAGTTCAGGCAGTGACAGTCTTTCAAAACCTGATGCTAATAAAGACACCCTTTCCAAACCGACGGCAAAAAATGACAGTTCCGGGTTTGACAAGTTTAATACCAAGGCAGAGCGTTTATTTAAAATATTGCCGGTTCCGATTTATTCTTATTCACCGGAAGCCGGAAATATTTTCGGACTGGCCAAATTTAATGTCTTCAATCTGTCCAAAAAGGATACGATTTCAAAACCATCCAAATTATCAGAAGTTTTTACGGTTTCCACCTTGGGCAGAATCAATGCCTCCATAGCCACCCAGCTGGTGTTTGATGAGGATAAATATGTGATCATCAGTTATGTGAATTATAAAAAAGAACCGGAATATATCTGGGATATTGGAAATACGATCACCGATGACCCGGCAGCGGATGAAATCAACCGGTTTGTATTTGCAGGAACTGCCTTGAGGCAGGTAAAGAAAAATTTTTATGTGGGTATTCCATTTGATGTATCTGATTATTTTAATATTCAGGCAGACAGTAACAGTGTTCTGATTACAGATAGTGCGACCGGATTGGATGGTGGAACAAGCATCGGACTGGGTTTTGCAGCGGCTTATGATACCCGGGACAACCGGTACAATCCCTCACACGGTTCGTATATCATGGGGACCGCCCTATTTTACCCGGGGAGCTGGGGACCATATTCGTTTTCAAAATTTGGCCTGGACGCCAGGAAATACCTTACCTGGACGAAAGATCTGATCGTAGCCGGTCAGGCTACTACCAGTTATGCAAACGGGGATGTACCATTCTATGAACTTCCTGAAATGGGTGGCGACAGCCAGATGCGCGGTTATTATCAGGGTGGTTTGCGTGACAATGTACTGGTAGATGCCCAGATTGAATTGCGTCTGCATATCTGGAATATCTTCGGTGTGGTCGGCTGGTTTGGCGTTGGCCAGGTGCAAAATTCATATAGCCAGGTGGCAGTGGATCAGTTTCACTTATCTTATGGTCCCGGATTGCGTGTAAGAGTTGATTCCAAGCACAAGACCAACCTTCGCTTTGATTTCGGATTTGGTCCCAACGGCGTTCAGGGATTCTATGTTAATTTCGGGGAAGCATTTTGACAAATCACGTCTTAATGACTTTTTACACCTTTTTTATCTTCCTTCCCCGGTAATAATTCATTTGTTTGATGACTATTGGTAACTAAATCTGCAACACACCAGAAATGGATGGCAGTTCACTCAAACCATTTAGTTAAGGGAGCCGTTTGGAAAAATGATCAGGCAATTTCCACCGACTTATAACGGAGATTTATTTAGTTGAAAACTGGTCAATAAAATTTCTCTGTATTTGAACGAATTGGCTTTTATTTTGTGGCAGCATTCTTTTTTATAAAAAATCTTTCATTCTTTATTACGGCTCCAGAAAATAGTCTTTAATTTGTATAGTTAATTTATTGGATCCCCCAGTAGAGTACCCGTTCTCCAAAGATCCCCCGATTGCTACCACACTAAATCCAGTTTCCCCGCAACGCGATCCAGATCCTGCCGGAATTCACAAAGCCTTTTATTATTAAACCGTATTGTAATAAACCTTATACCGGTAGTATGTCTAATCCCCTAAGCGCCTATTCCAATGGAATAAAGAGGCATGTCTTTTTATTCCTGCTCTTCATTTTTTCATTCAACACATCTTTTTCCCAGAATTTAATAGTTTCTGAAAATGCACTTCCCGGCAATCCGTATTCGGAATGGGGAGTTGCGAGTTCAGCGGATTTCAGAAATCCGGACATTAATGGTTTTGCGACCGATATCAGTGTAAACAAAGGCAGCACCGTACATTTTAAAATAGATGGACAGAACGGTATTCCCTATTCCATTAAAATTTACCGGCTGGGATACTACAATGGAATGGGAGCCCGGTTAATTGCCGACCTGGGTTCATTTCCGGGAATCAAACAACCCGCAGGTATAAGTGACGGAGTTACCGGTTTACTGGACTGCAGCAACTGGGGAGAATCATCCAGCTGGGCGATTCCGGCTACTTCCGTTTCAGGTATTTATATTGCCAAGATAGAAAGCAGTGCAGGCCGCAATCATATTGTATTTGTCGTTCGCGATGATGCAAGCAGTTCTAATATTTTATATCAGACAAACGATGCCACCTGGCAGGCGTACAACGGTTATGGGGGTAACAATTTATATAATGGCACAACAAATTTTCCCAGCGGACATGCCGTTAAAGTGAGTTATAACCGGCCTTTTTTTATTTACAATACGGGATTTTCTGCCGACGGAAGAGGGTCTGACTGGTACATGAATGATTGTTATCCCATGTTGCGATGGCTTGAACGTAATGGTTACGACATGACATATATTTCTGGTGTAGATGTTGCGCGTTCAGGAAGTTTGTTATTAAACCACAAAATATTCCTGACCGTAGGGCATGATGAATATGTATCCAAGGAACAACGCGACAATATTGAAGCCGCACGGAATGCGGGGGTGAATTGTGCTTTTTTTACGGGCAATGATGTTTACTGGAAAACCAGGTGGGAAGCGGATGGCAGTGGAAATGCGTTCAGGACCCTGGTGTGTTATAAAGAAGGGACACTGGCCGATGGTTCGCTGGGGGAAGTCACCTGTGGAACAAAATGCGATATTTCATCGCCGGTTTGGACTGGTTTGTGGAGAATGGGGGCGTCTTTTGATGCACCCCTGCCGGAAAATGCTTTAACGGGACAAATCAGCTGGGACCAGTCGGATGGAACTTCGATTCAGGTTCCCTTCGCCTTCAAAAACAATCGTTTTTGGAGGAACACCAGCGTTGCAGCACTGGGGTCAGGACAAACGGCGACGCTGGGTAATTTTACCCTTGGCTATGAGTGGGACTATGAGCAGTACCCCGACAGTTATCCGAATGGAAGGATGACCCTTTCGAGTACGACGATCAATGGGCATACGCACAAACTATCATTATACCGCTATACCAGCAATGCGCTGGTATTCGGCGCAGGAACCGTTCAATGGGCCTGGGGTCTGGATGATCAACATTTTGGGGGCACGAACAACCAGGCCAGTACAGACATACAACAGGCCACTCTCAATTTATTCGCAGACATGGGTGTGCAACCAGGCAGCAAACAAACAGATCTGGTTACTGCGGTTGCTTCGACTGATGTTATTGCGCCTGCATCCGCGATTACCACCCCGACAACGGGAACTAGCTTACCGGTCAATACAACGGTTAGTATTTCTGGTACTGCATCAGACGTCAATGCGGTGGCCGGGGTGGAAGTTTCAGTTGATGGTGGACAAACCTGGAAAGTTGCTGTCGGAACTACCAATTGGACTTACAGTTGGACGCCTACAAATACAGGGACCTTTTCAATCAGATCAAGGGGTTATGATGATACGGGCAATATGGAAGTTCCCACATCCAACGGCGTAAATATTATTTCGGTCACGGTTACAAATGCATTACAGGGAGTGTGCCCTTGTAATATCTTCACAACCCAAACTCCGGTTCAAACCACAAGCAATGACGGGCAGGCCATAGAATTAGGCGTCAAATTTCAAAGCAACGTTTCAGGATTTATTACCGGCGTTCGTTTTTATAAAACAACGGGCAATTCCGGTGCTCATACCGGGGAATTATATTCATCCACCGGAACCAGGCTGGCACAAGCCATATTCACCAATGAAACAACGAGCGGCTGGCAGACCGTTTCATTCAGTACACCGGTTGCCATTACAGCCAACACTACCTATGTTGCCGCATACTTCAGCAGTGCCGGAAATTATGTGGGGACTGCCAATTATTTCACTGCTCCTGTGGCGAATAATCCGCTGACCGGATTGGCAGATGGAACTGACGGGGCAAATGCAGTATATCTTTATACGCCTTCACCGGCTTTTCCAACCAGTTCACCCGGCAATAAACCAAATTACTGGGTCGATGTGGTGTTTAACAATAGTATAGCACCTGTTGCCAACGCAGGGGTGAACCAGACGATTACCCTACCCATTTCGTCAGTTACTCTGAATGGCAGCGGTTCAACCGGAACAATAACCAGTTATAGCTGGACACTGGTTTCCGGACCCAATGCACCAGTTATTTCAACACCAACTGCAGTCTCGACAACGGTAACCGGATTGGTTCAGGGAACATATGTATTTCAGTTATCCATCAATGGCGGTGTAAGCACTTCACAGGTAACCATCAATGTAAATCCCATTCCACCACCCACTGCGAATGCGGGGGTGAATCAGTCAATAACTTTACCCAATTCATCAGTCACCTTGGATGGCAGTGGTTCATCAGGTATAATTACCAGTTATCTATGGGCAAACGTTTCCGGTCCTAACACACCGGTCATTACAACGCCGACTGCAGTATCCACTACAGTAACCGGACTGATTCAGGGCACTTACATATTCAGGCTATCAGTGAATGGCGGTGTGAGTACATCTCAGGATACCATCACAGTAAGCCCGGCGCCGCCGCCCATAGCCAACGCGGGAGTGAACCAGACTATTAACCTGCCCACTTCATCGGTTACGCTGGATGGCAGCGGTTCAAACGGCACAATAACCACTTATTCCTGGACCAGGATCTCAGGGCCTAACACACCGGTCATTACGACACCAACCGCCGTTTCCACTACGGTAACGGGATTGATTCAAGGCATTTATATATTCCAGCTGTCCCTGAACGGAGGGGTAAGTGTTTCCCAGGTAACTGTTACCGTTTTAGCTGCTGGCACTACAACATCCATTTTCACCACGCAGACTCCTGTGCAGACAACAGGTAATGACGGCCAGCCGATTGAGTTGGGTGTAAAATTCAGGAGCAGCACAGCCGGATTTATTACAGGTGTTCGTTTTTATAAAACTACAGGTAATACCGGTTCCCACACGGGGGAATTATATTCATCTACAGGAACACGCCTTGCGCAGGCTGTATTTGCCGGTGAAACAGCAACCGGTTGGCAGACTGTAGTATTCAGCACTCCGGTCGCAATAACAGCGAATACCACTTACGTAGCCGCTTATTTCAGCAGCGCCGGAAATTACGTTGGCACTGCCAATTATTTTACCACTGCCGTGACCAATACTCCGCTGACGGGATTGGCAAATGGAACTGATGGGGCAAATGGAGTATACAAATACACTACAACTCCTGCATTCCCAAGCAGCTCCCCGGGCAATAGCCCAAATTATTGGGTTGATGCCGTCTTCTCGGCTAGTATTGCACCTGTGGCTAATGCAGGCCCGAATCAGACCATTGCGCTGCCGGCCTCTTCGGTCACTTTAAATGGAAGCGGTTCAACGGGCACGATTACCAGTTATTCCTGGACAAAAATTTCGGGACCCAATACGCCGGTCATAACAACACCAAATAATGTATCCACTACAGTAACGGGATTGATCCAGGGTACCTACGTATTTCAGTTATCTGTAAATGCAGGCGCAAGTACATCTCAGGTAACCATTACTGTGAATCCGGCCCCGCCACCAACAGCAAATGCGGGTACGAACCAGACAATTGCCTTGCCCACTTCATCGGTTACATTAAATGGAAGCGGGTCGACCGGCACAATAACCAGTTATTTATGGACAAGGGTTTCGGGACCCAATACACCGGTAATTACAACGCCAACGGCCGTGTCAACATCCGTAACCGGATTGATCCAGGGCGTGTATGTATTCCGTCTGTCAGTGAATGGCGGTGTGAGCACTGCACAGGTAACCATAACCGTAAATCCGGCCCCCCCACCAGTGGCAAATGCAGGTACGAACCAGACCATTACTTTACCAGTTTCGACTGTAACCTTGAGTGGCAGCGCTTCGACTGGTACGATAACCAGTTATGCATGGACAAGAGTTTCAGGACCCAACACACCAGTCATTACAACACCCGCTGCGGTGACTACAACGGTTACTGGATTGATTCAGGGCACTTATGTATTTAAATTATCGGTGAACAATGGAGTGAGTACGGCACAGGTCACCATCACCGTACTTCCTGCCGGTACGAAAACTACGATTTTCACAACTCAAACACCTACACAGACTACAAGTAATGACGGACAGTCGATTGAATTAGGCGTTAAATTCAGAAGCAGTGTGGCAGGATTTATTACCGGTGTTCGTTTCTACAAAACAACGGGCAATTCCGGCACACATACCGGAGAATTATATTCATCCACCGGAACCCGTCTGGCTCAGGCTGTTTTCGCAAATGAAACAGCGACCGGATGGCAGACTGTGTCTTTCAGCACACCCGTCGCCATTAGTGCCAATACTACCTATATTGCAGCTTATTTTAGCAGTGCCGGTAATTATGTGGGAACGGCCAATTATTTTAACGCCGCTGTAGTGAACAACCCGCTTACGGGACTGGCGAGTGGAACGGACGGCGCTAACGGGATATACAAATACACAACGACACCTGCATTCCCGAACATTTCTCCGGGCAACAAACCGAATTATTGGGTGGATGCTGTATTTAGCACAAGTTCCGGTACTGGACTGGGCGGAGGAGCCTCCGTAAATTTTGGTGTGATTACACCAGAAGAATCAACTACGGAATTTTCTTATTTCCTGGGACAGAATTATCCGAATCCGGTATTCCAGCAAAGTACCCGGATCAGGTACAGTATTCCTATCAGAGGACAGGTGGAACTGATATTGTATGATATACAGGGCAGACCAGTCAAAATATTAGTAAATGAAATCAAGGCCCCGGGTGATTACCTCTATGATCTGAATACGTCCGTTCTTGGTAAGGGGATATATTTTTATAGACTGCATTCAGGAGATTATATGGAAGTCAAAAAAATGGTGGTTCAGTAAGTGCAAAGGGGGATATTCGCGGTCATTAATTGCTAAACATCAGAAAACCAGCAAATTACCGGTAAATTAAGCCGCTAATTTAGCTGGTTTTTTGTGTTGCAATTCCAGAATTCATTTATTACATTTGTCCATTCCGTCTGGATATTCTCTGATATTCCGTATCCATAATCCTCTGCTAATCGCTGTTTACTTTTAATTATTTATTGAGTAACCTCAAATAGACTTAATGCTATTTATCAATTCAGAAGCGATTGGCTTGTGGTCTTTCGTATCTTCAAATCCGGCCCCGACTATTCTTGCAGTATTTAGTATTTTGATGTTATTAGTTTTTGGACGTCACTTAACTTTTTACTTACGTTCATTTCGCCTGCCTCTGATTATAGCGGGTATTTTCTTCTCACAATTTTCACAGGCACAAAACGCCATTGTAACTGAAAATACATTAGCAGGAAATCCATATTCAGATTGGGGAGTTATTAATTCAGGTGCATTCAGAAATCCGGATCTCAATGGATTTGCAACTGAGATTAGTGTAAACAAGGGATCTACAGTACATTTTAAGATTGACGGGCAAGACCTGGTTGATTATACCATACAAATTTACCGGTTGGGATACTATGGAGGAAATGGTGCAGATCTTAAAGCAGACCTCGGAACTTTTCCGGGAATAAAACAGCCGGCAGGTAATGGGGACCCGGCTACCGGTTTATTGGATTGTAGTAACTGGACGGAATCTGCATCCTGGGCGGTTCCTTCCACAGCTGTATCCGGAATCTATATTGCCAAAATCGAAAGTGCTGCCGGACGAAACCATATCGTGTTTATAGTGCGCGATGATGCAAGCAATTCAGACCTTTTGTTGCAGGCGAATGATGCTACCTGGCAGGCTTATAATGGTTACGGCGGAAACAATTTATATAATGGTACAACCGGTTTTCCGAGCGGTCACGCCACCCATGTGAGTTATAACCGTCCCTTCTTTGTTTATAATGTCGGATTTGCCACTGACGGGAGAGGGTCTGACTGGTACATGAATGATTCTTATCCCATGCTCCGATGGCTTGAACGTAACGGATATGACCTCACCTACACGACCAACGTTGATGTTGCACGTTCGGGAGGTTTACTGCTAAATCACAAAATATTTATTACCGCCGGCCATGACGAATACTGGTCTAAAGAACAAAGAGACAATGTAGAGGCAGCAAGAAATGCCGGTGTAAACTGCGCCTTTTTTACAGGGAACGAAATTTACTGGAAAACCCGTTGGGAACCCGATACCAATGGGGATCCCTTTCATACCCTCATCTGTTATAAAGAAGGTTCCGTATCTGATGGGGAATCCAGCTGCGGATTTAAATGTGATGTAACTTCTTCGGTATGGACAGGATTATGGAGATCAGGAGCAGCATATGATGCACCGTTACCAGAAAACGCGCTGACCGGCCAGATCAGCTGGGAGCCAATCAGATAATACCTCCATTCAAGTACCTGACACATATAAGAATATGCGCTTTTGGAGAAATACAAGTGTAGCAGGCCTTGCAGTAGGTCAAATCGCCACCCTCGGTACATTTACTCTCGGATATGAGTGGGATTTTGAACAATATCCAAATAGTTATCCCAATGGCCGAATGACGCTTTCGAGTACTACGATCAATAACCATACTCATAAATTATCACTTTACAGATATAATGGATCAGGTGGCCCGCTTGTTTTTGGAGCGGGTACTGTTCAATGGGCATGGGGCCTGGATGATCAGCATTTTGGAGGTATAAATAACCAGGTAAGTAAAGACATACAACAGGCAACAGTCAATCTCTTTGCTGATATGGGTGTACAACCTGGAACAGAACAAAATGACCTGATGCCTGCAACAGCATCAACTGATGTTACAGACCCGGTATCTATTATCACATCACCCGCTGACGGTTCCAACCAGTCTATAAATGGTGTGGTTACTATTAGTGGTACAGCGTCAGACGATAACACGGTAGCAGGTGTTGAAATATCCGTTGATGGTGGCACAACATGGAAAATAGCAAATGGAACTACTAACTGGACTTATAGCTGGACCCCCTTGTCTCCGGGTACTTATACGATCAAGTCTCGTGGATATGATGACACAGGCAATATGGAGGTTCCTGTCAATAATGGATCGAATATTATTACAATAACACTTGGACCTTCGATTTGTCCGTGTCATATATTCACTTCTCAGGTTCCGGTTGCAGGTACTAGTAATGATAATGGTACCAATAATAATTTGGGAGGACAGGAACTTGGATTAAAATTCCAGAGCAGCAGTGATGGTTATATAACCGGTATTCGCTTTTATAAAACAGCCGGCAATACGGGCACACATATCGGCGAATTATATACAGCTGGCGGAACCCGGCTATCGCAGGCTACTTTCACAAACGAAACAGCTACCGGATGGCAGACCGTATCATTTGGTGCACCTGTTCATATAAATGCGAATACAACGTACGTAGCGGCTTATTTCAGTAGTCTTGGAAATTACGTGGAAGACAATGACTATTTCAGTGGCAATTCTGTTATTAATAGTCCCTTGATTGCGCTGGCTGAAGGCACTGATGGACCCAACGCACCTTATGTTTATACAGCTGTTCCTGCATTCCCGAATCAATTTTTCGCTTCCGCAAATTACTGGGTGGATGTTACTTTCACTTATACCGCTGATCCCACTGCATTCGCGGGTAATAACCAAACAATCAATCTGCCTTCATCTTCTGTAACCCTTGATGGCAGCGGATCCACCGGTACAATTACGGATTATCAGTGGACCCTGGTTTCGGGACCCAATACACCCACGATCACTACTCCAACTGGCGTTTCTACAACCGTCACAGGATTAATAGAAGGCGTTTATATATTTCAACTGGCAATAAATAGCGGTTTTAGTACTTCCCAGGTAACTATTACGGTAAATCCACCTGCGCCACCCGTTGCCAATGCTGGAAATGATCAGACAATTCTTTTGCCGGTAACTACCGTAACCCTGGATGGCAGCAATTCGACCGGTGTCATAACAGATTATACGTGGACTAAGATTTCAGGACCCGGCTCACCGGTAATTACAACCCCTACAACAGTATCGACTACTGTAACCGGGTTGACATTGGGAACTTATGTATTCCAGTTGTCATTGAATTCCGGAGTAAGTACTTCACAGGTAACTATAAATGTACTTGATCAGGGATCTTCGATTTCAATATTTACCACACAGGCTCCTCCTGATATAACCAGTAACGATTTTCAATCCCCTGGCATTGAATTGGGCGTGAAATTCCGGTCTGCCGTATCAGGGTTCATCACTGGTGTTAGATTTTATAAAACAACCCTGAATTCAGGAACTCATACCGGCGAATTATATGCGATTGACGGAACAAGATTAGCCCAGGCAGTATTTACAAATGAAACTACTTTAGGGTGGCAGAATGTTACGTTTACAACACCAGTAGCCATAGTGCCCAACACTACTTATGTAGCGGCATATTTTAGTAGTGCCGGTAACTACGTGGGTACTGCCAATTATTTTGCTTCGGCCATTGTAAATAGCCCTTTAACTGGATTGGCGGATGGAGCGGATGGACCAAATGGGGTTTATTTATATACGGCTACACCCTCTTTCCCTATCAACTCTCCGGGCAATCATCCGAATTATTGGGTAGATGTTCTTTTCACTGAAGGATCGATTCCGTTACCTGTTACCTATCTCAATTTCACAGTCTCCAAACAGGGAAGTGATGTCAAACTGCAATGGACCACTTCAATGGAACAAAACAACAGGGGATTCGAAGTGCAGCGTAGCACGGATGGCTCAAGTTGGAATGTTATCGGGTTTGTTAAAGGCATGGGGAACAGTCAAGCCAGCCTGCATTATTCCTTTGCGGATAAACTTATTGAAGAGGGTATTTATTATTATCGGTTACGCCAGGTGGATTATGACGGTAAATCGGAAATTTCCAAAATACTGCAGGTCAGTTATGGGCTGAACCTCTCACTGGAATTATTGCAGAATCGTCCGAATCCTTTCAATTCAGTCACGACCATTGATATGATTATTCCCAAGGCGGCCAGGGTAGAACTCATATTATATGACCAGATGGGCAGACCTTTGCAGCAGTTGATGAATGAAGTTAAGATGGCCGGCAAGTACTCCATACCGGTGAACAGAAATGGATTAAGTTCCGGTACATATTATTATAAATTAAGTGCACTGGGTCAAACCCTCGTAAGGAAGATGACCATATTGTAATCATCACTAAAAAATAAAAGCCGCTGAGTGATCAGCGGCTTTTTTATTCATAGAAATAGATAGTTTTATCGTTACTGAAAGTAGATTTTAGAATGCGTTTTTATCACCCTGGAATGTTACCAGTACCGTTAAGACCATAATTTTTAAATCCAGGTATAGTGACCAGTTTTCCATATACCAGGTGTCGTATTCCACTCTTTTCTTCAGAAATTCATTGTCCTTGATTTCTCCTCTGTAACCATTTACCTGGGCCCAGCCGGTAAGTCCTGGTTTAACAAAGTGCCTGATCATATATTCCTTATACAATTCTGCAAAATGTTCTGTATGTTTTAGCATGTGAGGTCTCGGTCCCACTAAAGACATATCCCCGAGAAAAATGTTCAGGAATTGCGGAAGTTCATCAACATTTGTTTTACGCATAATGCGTCCCAGCCTCGTAACCCGGTCGTCATTCCGGCTTACCTGAACGGAATCGGCCTGGTCATTTACCCGAAGGCTGCGGAATTTAATACAACGAAATGGCTGATTGTTTTTACCTGATCTTAACTGGATGAAGAAAACCGGTCCTTTTGAATCCAGTTTAATCAATATAGCCAGTAAGGGAACCAGCCAGGAAAGAATAAAAATGATTACCAGCGTGCTGACAATAATGTCGAGGGCTCTTTTTTTAATTCTGTTCCCTGTATCTTCGAGCGGTTCCTTTCTTAATGACAGTACAGGAATATCATTTATAAAATCGACAAATATATTTCTGTTGACAAATATCTGGTAGTCGGGAACGAATTTAAAATAGACGAATTGTTTTTCAGCCTCATTAGCCAGTTCCAGCAGATAAGGATATTGTTCCGGAGCCAATGTGGAATATATTTCCGTAACCTGGTGTTGTTTTACAAAATGCATGCAATCTTCAAGATTCCCAAAAACCCTTAATTCCTCCGAGTCCCGAATCAGGCCTTTGTCATCAAAACAACCGGCCAGTTTAACCAGCTTGGCTTCTTTCTGAAAATACTCGATAAGTCGTTTGGAAACCTGATTGTAACCGAGGACGATCACATTTTTAGCCAGCCTGAATTTACTGCGGAGCGAGAATACTAAAAGATTAAATATGATCCGGTTAAAAAGTAAGATGGTAGCAAACCCGGCAAAACAAAAAATGATAAAAAAACGGGAGTACTGGAAATGGTAGAGGAAAATGAATAAGAGGAGACTGGTCGTGGTAAAGATGTAGCATTTGAAAGTTCTCTTGAAGAAAACTTCAAAATCAAGCCAGTTCTTACTCATATAAAGCTGGGTGAGGTGGACGGATGTTATCCAGCTGAGATTAAAAACGGCGAAGAATAAGTGGTATTCCTTTAGATTTATTGCGTTTGCCCTGAAAATGCCAACACTGGCAAATAACAGGATGATGTTCAGGGATAATACATCCCATAAAAATAATAATGTCCGAAAGAAGTTAAACGAACGCTTATTCATGCGACGGGTGGTCTGGTTCTATAACGCGGTTAGCTTCGGTAAATTTTACATAAATATTTGTGAATCTGTGTTTAAATTGTAATTTTTATTGCCTTTTGATCAAATTGATTGATCAGAGAAACGGTTTCGTTGATATTATTTCTGGACGAAGCACCGAATAGAATTGACTCGATATTGGGCAGTCCGCAAACGTATTCAATTGCTTCTTTTGGCGAAGTGGCACCTCCCGCCAGCACCTGCATGGCAATTGCCCGGAATTTCCTTGTCTCCAGTGTTTTCTTATACAGGGCTTTGCCACCAGACATCCGGAAGCCAGCTTTGTTGATAGAAGAACATACGATCGGGTTCTTTATTCCGGCCTCTTCAAGCACATCCAACAGCAGGGGAAGGTTCATCGTGATGAATCCTGCTTCAGCATGATATTTTTTTGCTACATAGTCATGGAATGTGACCAAAACATCTGTCATCTTTAATCCAAGTAACAGGTCGGTAATTACATTTTGTAAAAAAATTACCGGAGTATTGAGGCCTTTGAACATTTTCATTTCAGCATCTATGAGCAGTTCCATTATAGCCATATAGTCTTTAGACAAAAATGCTACGCCACCCTTAAACAGTGAACCGACAAAATTCCCCGGAACATATTGTTTCAACGTTCCTGCAATCCCGAGTTCGGTAACGGCATTGGCATATTTATGTGCATACGGCATGCAGGGGAAGATCTTGAAATGACGGTATTTCTCCGGATTTTCCCGAATCACCTGGCAGATATTGGCAATCCGGTCATGGGTAGTACACATAAATGTATTTACTCCGGCTTCAATGGCATAGTCCAGGGTTTTTATAATCGCCGCATCATCTTTGAAACGGATCGACTGCGCCATGGATTTTTCATCCGAAATATGGTTTACGGCAAAAAACTGATTGTCGCCAAATAAAATTCTATCCATTAGTTAAAGTATATTCTTTTCTGATTAGGGAAATAGCGCGGTCTGTGAGCCACGCACTTTCAAAATGGTTGATATTATTAGGAACTTTGCCATGAATTGCCCGTATAAAATAATCAACCTGCGCACTGTATTCTTCCCCTCGAAGATAATAAGCCACTTCATGGGTAAGGTCTGTAACGTGTTTGATATTCCAGCCTTTGCTATATCCTTCCGGGCAATCGTCTTTAAAATAAACCTTGAGCTCATTGGCATCTGAAACCAACTTTCCTTTTTTTGCATTGATTGTAATGGAAGTCGACATTTTACGGATTGTGTCGTCACTCCAGTTTACTGTTAAAAGCCCGGTAACCTTATTACTGAGTTCCAGCATGGCATAGACAGCGTCATCAACGTCTTTCGAAAAAATGGATTTCAGCATGCTTGCCTTTACACCAGAAACTGGTGCAATGATGTGATTAATCAGATCGATAACATGTGAAGCATAATCCATCAGGCAGCCACCGCCATCTTCAGGTTTTGACCGCCAGGTATCCTGTTTTGGATTTACAACAACAGGACCGTAGGCCTGCCCATGAAAATGATATATTTCACCCAGCCAGCCTCCGTCTACAATTCGTTTTACCTCCTGGAATGTGCCTACAAATTTGTTGTGATAGCCAACCTGGTTAATCAGGTTCTTTTGTTTCGCCAGGGCAACCAGTAAATTGCCCTCTTCAGGATTCAGGCAAAATGGCTTCTCAGTGAAAACATGGATATCCCTTCGCAGGAGTTCTTCGACCATTTTTGCGTGAAATTTTGTAGGAACGGCCACAAAAACGGCATCCGGTTTAGCAGAATCCAACATTTTTATGTGATCCGTAAAACAGGGGAACCCGCTGTATTTTTCAATCGCATCAATCATCATTTTAGATGTATCGCAGACACCCACCACTTCTACTTCCGGATGGGCGCCGAGTATAGCAAGATGTGAAATGCCCATTTTCCCGGTTCCTATAATTCCAACCCTTGTCATAGTGTAACGTATTAAAAATTAGATCTACTTCAGAAGTGACGTGAAAGTATCGATGACTTTTTGAATATCTTCTTCCTTCATCGGGATATATAGCGGAAGGATGATACTTTGATCACTGGCTTTTTCAGAGACGGGCAGAGAAAGACCTTCGTATTCTTTTTTATAGGCGGTCTCCCGGTGACTCGTCATAATTCCTCTTCGTGTTGAAATGCCGGCATCCAGCATTTTCTGCATGAGTTCGTTGCGGCTGACCGGGCAATTATCCTTTAAATAAATACTGTACGACTGATAATTGCTGAAGTAACCTTTTTTTTCCACCGGCAGCTGCAGGCATCCGATATTTTTAAAGGCCTTATGGTATCGTTTGGCTATTTTTTTTCTTTTGGCGATTATCCAATCCAGCTTTTCGAGTTGTTGTATGCCAACCGCAGCCTGTATATCCGTCAGCCTGTAATTGTATCCAACCTCGAGGTGGTCTTCAAATATCACTTTTGATGACTCATGACGGGTTCTGTCATTTACCGACATCCCATGTTGCCGGAGCAATCTCAGCCGGTTATAATAATCTTCATTATTTGTTGTGATCATTCCTCCGTCACCGGTAGAAATTACTTTTCTTGGATGAAATGAGAAACAAACGAGTTCTGAATGACTGCCGATTTTCGCTCCCTTATAGGAAGAACCGGCCGCACAGGCTGCGTCTTCAATCAGTTTCAGGTTATGTTTAGAAGCAAGTTCCCTGAATCTGTCAATATCAGCCGGCATGCCGATCTGATGAACCAGCAGGATAGCTTTGGTTTTTGCATTTATCCGTTTCTCAACATCAGCTGACATCAAGATTGTAATTGGCGGGATTGATTTCCGCAAAAACAGGTTTGGCCCCGGTATATTTAATGGCATTAGCCGTGGCAATATAACTCAAGGAGGGGCAGATCACTTCATCGTCCGGACCGACGCCTGCAACAATCATGGCCAGGTGCAATGCGGTTGTGCAATTAGAGACCGCCACAGCGTATTTGGCTCCGGTGTATGCGGCAAATTTCTGTTCAAATTCAGCCACCCTCGGACCCTGGGTAATCCATCCGGTAAGAATGGTATCGTAAGCGGCTTTTGCTTCTTTTTTTGTCAGATAAGGCTTGGCAATAGGAATCATTCGTTGACTGTAATTTTTATTTTTTCAAAATACCATTCACTTAATTCTTTCATTCCCTGTTCCAGAGAAATAGTAGGGGTGAAGTGGAGTAATTCTTTAGCCTTGCTGATATCGGCCAGCCTCCGGCTGACGGGGTTGATTGAATTTTCCTCCCGGTATTCCGGTTTGAGATTTGATTGATTTACTTTCAACAATACTTCGAGTAGTTGTTTCAGGCTGGTTTCTTCACAATTACCGATATTGAAAGATTCATCGGTTACATCAGCCTGGAGAGCGGCAATATTTGATTTGGCAATATCTTTTACATATACAAAGTCCATTGTGGTAGAACCATCACCATAAATTAATGGATTTCTGCCATCCCGGATGCAATCCAGCCATTTGATCATAACCTCGGTATACTTGCCATCTGTATCCATGCGGGGTCCATAAGCATTGAAGTAACGCAGGGCGACATAATCCAGCCCGTACATAAACTTAAAACTACGGAAAAGTTGTTCACCCCACATTTTGGCAGCGCCGTAAAAAGTCTGGTTGTTGTAAGGATTGTCCGTTTCCGGTGTCGGAAAATGCTGGGCAAGACCATATACGGATGCGCTTGAACTATAGATTACTTTTTTCACCTTGTGCTTTACGCATAAAGAAGCTACTTCAAAAGTTGATTTGAGCATCACTTCGAATCCTTCCCGGGGATTGGCTGCACAGGAATTGATGCGAAGAGCCGCCATATGAAAAACATAATCTGATCCGGAAATACAGGATTCAAGCAGTTCCAGATCCCGCATATCGCCGTTATTAAACTCGACGATAGGGTTCCCGATAAAATTCTTCATATTCGCATGCCCTCCCCGGATTAAATTATCAATGATGATAATTTTTTTTGGTTGAAGCGGAATGAGTTCTTCTATTACATAGGAACCGATAAAACCGGCACCGCCGGTAACCAGAATCGTAGTGTCTTTGATTTTATTGTGCATGACGCGCGTTGTTTAAACTAAGTAAAATGATCCCAGACAAAATAAGAGTGAACCCGATATAAGAGACAAAATTAATTTTATCCTTAAAAATGTAATATCCGGCGATCAGAGTTAATACGAAGTTGATACCGGCTGAAACAGGAATAACAAAAGTGAAATCAGCTGTAGATAACGCCTTAAAAATGACCAAGGCTGAAATGAAAATCAGAGAGAAAGCACCTATTACCTGAACATTAAGCAGGAAGTTTATCCATTGACTGAATTCATTCAATACTTTACCCTTCAGATTCCATTTGATAATAGCTGCCCCGGTCACATTGAATATTGCGTACAAAAAACAGAAAAAAATTGCTTTGATCACAGTTGGTTAAGTTGAATTACTTCATCAATAATAAATAAGGGCCTCTTTCTGCTAGCGTCTAAAGTTCTCCACAAATATTCGGCTATAATGCCCAGTGAAATATTTGTAATACCAAACCCAATCATAAGTATGGACATTAACGCAGGCCAGCCGGAAGCCAGATCATTAAATATCAATTTTCGAAGAATGATATAGGAAGTCCAGATAACACCAATAATAAAAAACAAAATTCCTACCATGGAAACCAAGCGGATCGGAGCAAACGAGAAGGCTACAAAGGAATCAATAAATAGTTTCATTTTTTTTGAAAATGTCCACTTGGACTTTCCGACTTTCCGTTCCCGCTTATCATAATAAATGCTTTCGGAATTGTAACCCAAGGTCAAAATCTGAAGCTGAATGGATGAGTTTAATTCAATATTCTGGTCCAGATTGTTCTTTACTTTCCTGTTAAAAAAAACGATATCAAATCCCTTTCCGGGAAAATTCGTATTCACGAATTTTCTCATCATATAGGAGTAAAACTTAGAGAACACACTTTCGAAAAATGAATTGTTGGTAGTTTTCCTGAATGCGTAAACGATATCTGTGTTTTTATCAGTAACTTTTTCAAGACTTCTGTCGATTAAATCAAGCGGATCCTGGAGGTCCGCGGGAAGAAATGTTATATAGTCTCCCGTTGCATGTTTGATACCTGCCCGTACAGCTGCTTGTGCTCCGAAATTTTTTGAAAGTTTAATAAGTTTTATGTCGTAATTGCCAAAAGTCTGCCGTTTTAGCAATTCTATGGAATTGTCGGAGGAACCGTCATCAACTAAAATAATCTCGGCATTATATGGTTTATTGGTAAAATGGTTATTTACCGATCTGATATAATTTTCAATATTGCCGGATTCATTAAAGAATGGGCTGATTACGCTGATTTTGAGGTTCATTTTAGAATAATATTATTTGGAAGTTTCACCTCTGGGTTTCACGTTTTCTTAATTGAATTAAATCTACAATTTGTTGTACACTATTTAATTTTTCAATCTCTTCCATAGATAACCCAAGATTGAACGCACTTTCCAGCTCGACAACCAGGTTCAGGTGATTAATTGAATCCCACTCACCAACTGTGTCTTTTTCAGAATTCATAGTTACGTCAACATCGTTACCCATGGCCTGTTTAAAAATGCTCTGAATTTGTTTCATTAATTGGTCGGTATTTTCACTCATGAGCTTGTAAATTTTGGAATCGGAATAATTTTTATTATACTATCCTGCGGGAATTTCCCTAATAGATCTATTCAGTTTATCAAGGAACATACGTGCCGGGGCGTTTTTCAGAGTTTCCCTAAAGCGTATTTCGCGTAACGGAAATCCTTTATTATAAAGTTCGTTTTTTACATATTTAAAAAAGTCATCTTCAATCTGGCGGCCCAGTGCACGGCAGCTCAGCAGAAAATTGCGGACGATGGGCTGGTCTTCAAAAAATTCTATAAGAATAAGGCCCACTAGTCCGTAATCACCGAATTTATCTGATACCCTTAAGCCATATATAAGGTTCTTTCCAGCAATGAAATTTTCAAGATCAATAATACTAAAAGGTTCTTTGTTGAAATTAAACTGATTGGTTTTCTCAGTCAATTGCGATAACCTGGCAAAATCTGCTGTATTATTTACGGTTATGTCCATTTTGATCCCCAGACTCTTTATATATTCATCAAATGACTGGACAGATGCTTTAATGCTATTTCGCTGTTGCTCGGCTATATATTGCTCATTTTTCTCGAGATCTTCTTTAGTAAGCCTTTTTCTTTTAAAGGCAAAATTATCGGTCAATAGCAAAAATTCATTATAATCATCAACCAGTTTAAAGATATTTACTTCCGGCAGAATGGATTTAATCGATTGAAGTTCAAAGTCGTTATCGTCAATAAAAATAAAGGAGTCCAGACCAATATTCAGTTCTTTAGCCGCTTCCTGAAGGTTTTCTGATTTATTAAGCCAATTGACTTTTTTAATGAGAAAATTATCCCATTTCAGGGGCATATTCAGTTTTGTAAACGCCTCTTTAACTTCCTCTTCGTTATTTTTAGAGCAAAGTCCAAGAATAAATCCCTCGTTTTTCTTTTCCAGCAGGAAATCCTGAAACTGAAAAAACAAAACACCTTTTGCATTTCGATCGCATTGTATGCCCTCAAGCCCGTCTTCTCCAAGAACTCCCTTCCAAAGGGTATTGTCACAATCAACGAATATTGCCTTTTTCTCAGGCTGACTCAAAAAACTGATCAGAGAAATAATCTCTGTAGAAATCATGTTTAGCAGTTCTTTCGTATAGGGCATTTGATAAAGAAAACCCAGTTTATAATTGTAGGAATTTCGTATCCCGATTCTTGTAATAAGTTTACTAATATCATAAAAATAGATGTTGCTGGATTGTATTATCTCACGCAAGACATTGTGCAGTTCAAATATTACCTGGTCTTGCTGACCGATATTATTTTTAAGTATTGAGCCGTGCCGCCCGTTATAGAAATTGTTCGAAAGCAGGATGTTTCCTTTAAACTTTGCAGCGATACCTTTAACTGTATTTAGTATTTCAACGATATATGTGTCTGTATACCTGAAGAAAAAGCTGTCGAAATGTATAACCAGGAAATCGGCCTCTTCCGGCTGGGTGTCCAGCAGGAGTAGTTCGGCAACTATCTGGTTTGCATATGAATACCGGTGAATTTTGAAATCCTGATAGGTTTCCAACTGCTTTATTACAGGTTCAAATGTTACATCAGAAATTATTGAAATTTTCATAGAAATTTAAAAGATGACAAGTTTTCCGGTCAAAAAAATTTAATCAGTTTTATTATTTTATCATAGTTAAATGCGTGAAACTCTTCAGCAGTAATTTCCTGAATGATTGCCTTTACAAAAATATTCATATCGCTGCCTACCGGCACTTCTTTGATTCCGATGTCTCGGAAGCCTAATTTAATATGCTGGCCCCAAACGGACTTATTTTCAATATTCGTCTGTCCATATACGCTTTTTAAGCCCATTTGTTCAAAGCATATTTTTAAAAGAAGATATTCTGCTTCAATGGCGTTAATTGGATTGGTAACAATGTACCTTCCCCATTCGCCTCTTTTTTCAATAATATTATAAATGGATATGGTCCCTTTAAACTCATTTTCGGTATTGGTTACCTTGAAATTTTTTCCGTCGGGCTTGTCCTTGTTTTTCTTTATCCATTCGAGTTGTTCGTGTATTGTCAATTCCCTTTGAAATAAAAATTTGTTATTACCCGGATCATTTCTCAGCTTTACTATATCAGCGGCATCAGACTCCGTAATTTCGGAAAGGATTGTCTTGATCCCTTTTATGGAGAGCATCAGGCTTTTAATTATTAATTTTTTCCACCAGGAGAGTTTCCTTGTAGTTTATTTGATTTTTCAATAACAGTTCACCCACTTTTAAACCACCTGATTGCAGCCTGATAATCGGATCATATCCAATGGCTGAAGGCAGAATACCCATATGGCCGCTATGTACATGTTCCGGGAAAAATTTAATTCCATTATTTTTTAGCGCGGTTTCATTCAGATCTCCGCAATATCGGAGAATATACGGATCTGAAAGCTGGGCTTGAATTTGTTGCATACTTACCGGTGTATTTTCCCCAATCCAATCCCTGTCAAATGGATAGGCGGTAAATATAACAGCTTCTGCGTTTTTATACTCTGGAGGTATCCGGAAATCCGGAAAACCGCCGATCCAATCAATTTCTGTTTGGTTGTACTTTTCCCGATTTTCATTTTTATCAATTACAGCCAGACCGTCACAGATCCGGGCGAGCAATTTTGCGATAAAAGGTCCAAAATCGTTGTTGCACAGAAGGATAAATTTGTTTTTATAAGGGCAGATACCGGCATCAAATATTTGCTTCAGAGCCATATCACCCAGGTAGTTAAATACATCAACTGCAGGATGCCGTTCATTTGTTGCCCCAATTTTAAAGCCACGCCTGCGGATATATTGGATATCCATGTCCGCCTCTCTCCATTCCCAGCTTTCGTACATCAGGGGTATGGCAAGTTCATCCTTCGCATGCATTAACATCTCCTCATTTAATGGGCGCAGGTGCCCGGAATTGGTGATGATGTCGGCCTGAGAGATGATTTTCTTGTCGAGTTGGTATGTATAATGAATGTCAAGGGAAGAGCCTTTGAAGGATTCCGCTAATTTCCGGGTTCCCTCAAATACTTCATCAGCAGTTCCGTACCGGGTTGTTTTTGAATAGGCATACACTTTTGCGCCTGCCAGGGCAGCCAGTATGGGGGTAACAATATAGGCGCCATTGGCGGCTTCTGTCAAAACAGTTCTGCCTTTTAAATCGAGCTGAAGCGCATCAACCTGTCTGACTAATTTGTCGATAAGCATGTTTAGTAGCTGTTCAATGAATCAATAATATAATCTACTTCTTCATTTGTCAGCTCCGCATACATCGGTAGGGAAATACAATGGCTGGACAGGTATTCTGCATGCGGGAAATCCCCTTTTTTATAACCCAGCTGGCTATATGCCTTTTGCAGATGACAGGGAACAGGATAGTGCAACCCCGGAAAAATATTTTTTTCGTTAAGATATTTTATCAGGTCGTCACGATCCTCCGTGGTAACTACAAAAAGGTGAAACACCGAATCATGTCCTCCAGGCTGATGCTGCATCCTGATCTTTTTATTTTTAATAGCGTTCTGGTATCGTTTTGCAATTTCCCTTCTCCGCTGATTCCATTGGGGAAGGTATTTCAATTTAATGCTCAGGGAAGCGCCTTCAAGACCGCCCATCCGCATATTGAAGCCTATTTCATCATGATAATACCTTACCGCAGAGCCATGGTTACGCAGACTTAAAAGATGTTTGTAGTAGTCTTCGCGATGGGTTGTAATTCCCCCGGCCTCACCACAGGCACCCAGATTTTTACCCGGGTAAAAACTAAAACAGGCCATTTCGCCAAAACTGCCTACCGGTTTTCCCCGGTAAGAAGCGCCCTGTGCCTGCGCGGCATCTTCTACCAGGAAGAGATTATGCTTTTTACAAACTTCCTGAACGGCATCCAGATCAAATGGTTGTCCGTAAAGGTGGACGCCGATGACGGCTTTTGTTTTCTGAGTTATTTTTGCTTCGATTTTAGAAGGATCAATTTCCCATGTCTGCGGATCACAGTCAACAAATACCGGAATAGCCCCGGTATATGATACACCCCAGGCTGTTGCGATGAAAGTATTTGCCGGAATGATTACTTCGTCTCCGGCACCGATACCCAGAGCCAGCATTGCTAAATGCAAGGCCGTAGTGCCGTTATTAACTCCAACCGCATATCCGGTTCCGCAAAACGTAGAAAATTCCTTTTCGAATTTCTCTACAAACGGCCCTCCTGAAAATGCTGTTTGCTCGTAAACCTGCTCAAAAGCCTCAAACACTTCTTTCTTAATTTGCTGATGTTGTCCCTTCAGATCAAGACAGGGTATTTTTTTGTTCATGATTTTTAAGATACGCGATTAAAGTGATTTTATAATTTTTGCCGGCACGCCGGCAACCACGGTATTGGGTGGAACATTTTTAGTAACCACGGAACCTGCTCCGATCAGCGCATTTTCGCCGATCGTAATACCGCATAGTATAGTTGCATTGGACCCGATGGATGCCCCTTTTTTTACAATGGTTTCAATGACTTTCCAGTCAGCTTCGGTTTGCTGGCTGCCATCTACGTTGGTAGCCTTGGGAAAGAGGTCATTTGTAAACATGACACCGTGGCCAATAAAAACATTGTCCTCGATATGAACTCCTTCACAGATGAAAGTATGGCTGGATATTTTGCAGTTTTTGCCTATGTAAGCACCTTTCTGGATTTCTACGAAAGCGCCGACTTTTGAATTATCATCAATGCTGCATCCATAGGCATTTACGAAATTAAAAATCCGGGTATTCCTGCCGAGGTTTACATTATTCAGACTTTGTTTATCGTTGTTAATTGTTACGAGTTCCATACACTATTTAATTCTGATTTCTTTTCCGTTACGTTTTATGGATTCCTGAGAAGCTTCCAGGATTCTTACCACACTTCTTCCCAGAAGAGCATTCGACAGCGGGTTTTTTTTATGCAATACCGATTGTACAAAATCGTCCGCGACCCCGGCAAGTGCTTCCCGACTCGACAATTTGGGAATATACACGTCACCCGTCCGGTAGTCTACCATGATTCGGGTTCTGTCTTCTTCTGTCTTATGATTATAACCAGTATCATATATCCTTACTTTTTCTGAAGGTTCCAGGTCATTGTAAAGTATCATTTTTTTGTCCCCGCCTATCAGGGTTTGACGCACTTTAACCGGGGAAGACCAGGAGCACACAAAATGTGCAATAAAATTTGAATTGTAATTCACGGTCAGGTAGGCGATGTTTTCAATTTTATTCCCGGTATGTGAAATACCGGTAGCATTGATGCTTTCGGGCTCCTCTGTTATGAGATAAGTCAGAATAGAAATATCATGCGGGGCCAGATCCCATAAAACATTGATGTCTGGTTGAAATAACCCCAGGTTAATACGTGAAGAGTCGAAATAAAGAGGTGTTCCGATCACTTCCGTGTCAATAATTTCCTTCATTTTTTGCACAGCTCCTGTATATAAAAAAGTATGATCTGCCATCAGCGTAAGACCTTTTTGGGTAGCCAGGTTGATCAGTTCATCCGCTTCTGATACAGATGAAGTCATGGGTTTTTCTATCAGAACATGTTTGCCCTGCAGAAGTGCCCGCTTGGCCAGAGCGAAATGTGTATACACAGGTGTGGCGATAACGACGACGTCAATTTCCTTACTGTTTATTATATTTTCCGCATCTTTAACTCCCAGAATAGAAGGAAAGGTTTTGGCCAGTATATTCAATCTTTCCTCCCGGCCGTCTGCTACCATTTTAACCGTGCATGCTGGAGTAGCAAAAAAATTCCTTACAATATTGGGACCCCAGTATCCATAACCAATAACTCCAACTTTAATATCTTGCATTTTTAATAGTTAACTTTTAATTTAAATGGATTTACCAGCAGGCAACAATATTTTAAAGTAGCCATTGGACCATACCTCCTGATATTTATGGATTTTTATAAAATCTTCCATGACCTCATTCCGGTCATAATTAATCGGCAGTTTAGAATAGTCTTGCTGTATTTTTGTTGCAGGCCAGTCTTTACCATTTCCAAGGGTCAAAACGGTTTGCATAATTATTACAGGTAACCTGGTGTTATTCGCTGAGGCGACTTCCAGTTCTTTTTTTAGTGTATTACTTTGGTAAAGCCAGGGCCACGGGTTTCGGCTATATGGTTTTGTTTCCGTCATAAAGTGAAACAACGGAAAACAATCATATGCCATTACATAGTCGTCCGGATGAACATATTTGGAGGATGCCTGGAGTACCTGGTCCAGTATTTCAGCCCTTTCTTTTGTTGTGTATATACCTTTCATGTGCTTGTTGTTTACACTATAACGCATTTCTGTTCTTTTTTCCCAGTCGGAATGGGGAAAATCGTAGGTATATCTCGCGCAAACGATAAGTGAGAGCATCAAAACAATCCGTTTCACTTCCATTAGCTGCTTCTCGTTAACAAACATGGAAAAAGCATAGGATTTTTGTAATATATCAAGGCTGAATGAGGAACGAACAAAACTGGCTTTGGCAATTCTGTCAAAAGCAATTGGAAATGTGATCCAGAGAGAATAGATTTCTACGGTATGGATACCCTCTGAACTACCCATCGGATGTACCAAAAGGATAAAAATCCCGATGAACATCAAAAGATTTATTTCTGTATCATCGTTGAAGATAATCATGAAACATCCGGCAATCAGGGATAAGCCAGTTAAAAAATATAGAATAGAAATATTGTTGATTTTGCCGAAAATGACTAACAAAACGGCAATTGCTACGATCGCATATTTAACTATGACTGATCTCAAATAATATTTTGGGAAGAGATTATTAAATTTATTTTCCAAGGCATAATAAACAAATGCACCGACAATTACGATTCCTGCTGTTATAACAGAAATCACCCAATGACTAATTATAGTCCTAATTAATTTTGTTAAACTGTATGAATCCACTGCAGTTTTGCTGACATCAGTGACTTTGCCTATTCCCCTTAATATTTTTAGCGCTTCAAGATAAACCTCCAGGTGGCCCAATGATTTCATAATTAAAAGTATTACGAGCGTTGTAATAATGAACCCGGCCAGGAAGGAAAATATATTTAAAAAAACAAATTTAACCGTCATTTTATTGATAAATCCATAGTAGATAATTGCAAGCACCAGCCCCACACCCAGGATATTTGGGAATCGGTTAAACATATTTAAGGAAACGACTACTCCGCTACAGAGAATAGCCATCCGACGATTTTTCTTTAGGCCATTAAATAAAAGGATCGCAGTTACTAAATATAAAAGAGAAGAAAAATTATTATAATAGAATTCTTTAGGGTCATTGTTTAAATTTAATGTCAAAAGAAGCAAACTGATTTGCAGATATCCGGGTAAAATATATTTTTTTAACAGGTCATATGTAAGGAAAATAATGGCAACAAAAACAAAAACCCATAGAAATCTCATTCCTAACAGGCCGGCAAACGGCAATATCTTCAAAAATAAACCGCCTATAATTCCCGACAACCAGAACATGAAGCAATAGGAAACGGACTGAGGGTCATTGAAAATTTGTTGGTAAAATGTACCGTAAAAACCGGTGTCCGCTAAATCTATTCCCTGAAAAACGAGTAGGGTTTGATAACAGAACATAAGAAAGAAAAAGAGCCTGGTGTTCATTTTAGAATTGCCATATGCCAGTTGACTTTTAGCGTCCTGATGTTGCGTCATAGACAGGGAAGGTGTATTAAATAATAAGTAGCTAATTGGAAGCTTTTTTAAAGAGTTCTAAGTATTGGTCTGTGATGGTTTCCCAGGAATAGTCTCTTAAAATCCTTATTTTGGCCGCTTCTGCCAGCTGTAGATGCTGATCACGATTGTTAAGTGAAAATTGCAGAGACGCGAGCAGAGAAGAGATATCGGATTTCTTAAACAGAACAGCATCCTGTTGAACAATATATTTATTTTCTTTGATGTCGCTGCAGATGAGCGGTGTGCCCAGTCCCATCACGGAAAGCATGACCGGTGATAATCCTTCGATATCTGAAGGCTGAACATACACGTATGCTTGTTTCATTAGCGTTACGGTATCATCGCCATAAATGAATCCCGCAAAAACTATCCTTGAATCGTCCGTTTTTTTAAGATTGATTTCAAACTCGCTGGGGTTGGGCGAGCCACCTACCAGCACAAGCTTCTTTACGGTTTTCAGTTTTTCATAAGCCGGAATGAGATATTGCAGCCCTTTATCAGGAATGAATCTCCCTACAAAAAGAAAATACTCACCTTTTTCCAAGCCCAGCTTTTGAAGAATATCCGTTTCGCAGGCATCTTTTATTTCGCTGCCAAAGGATATAAATTCAAATTTCCTCTTGAATTTTTTTTCAAATAGCTCTTTAGTAAATACATTGTCGATTGCAATATATTTAGCTGTATAAACTGCGATATAGGCATTGGCGAGAACAAATTTGCTCATTATATAGTTCCACTTCGGTCTTTCCCATTCGGGACCTCCATCTACACTCAAAATGATTTTCTTTCCGAAAACTTTGAGAATGAGCGCAAAAAGTGCATTATTCCCTTGTATGTGAACTATATCTGCAGTGTTTTTGCCAATGATATGACAACAAACCTTGAAAGAATGGATTACACTGTCAATTCCGGATTTGCTGATTGTTTTGAGATAAATGATATGGACACCTTTATAGGTAGCAGGACCTTCTTGCTGGCCTGGATAGACCCTGTTGTAACCGGTTACGTGGTACCCCCGTTCCGCAAGCCTGGGCAAAAATTCAAGAGCAAATTTATCCGCGCCGGCTGAGCCGCTTGCGGGTGGAAGTGATCTGAATCCAAAGGACGCGATTCGCATTTAGTACGCGGACGAGTTTATTAAAATTTGTCTTTTAAGTAATCTTTAAAATACAAGTCAATATAGTCTTTTAAGGCCACCTGCCAGTCACGCATAATATTAATGCCGCGCAGATCGAGCTTTTTATTTACCAGTCTTTCGCAGGGCGGCCTCGGCGCAAAGTAAGTGTCTTTAAAATAGTCAGAGGTTACCTCGGTCATTTTTACTTTATCCTGGAGACCAAGTACTTTTACAAGCTCCCTGGCGACTTCCATCCTGTTGGTTTGTCCATTGCAAACCAGATTATAAAGCCCCCAGTATTGTTTTTCCAGCAATAATTTCACATTTCTCGCAAAATCGACGGTGAATGTTGGAGTGCCATCCCTGTCATTGACTATAAACAGCTCGCGCTTTCCGCCAACCAGTTGTTTAATCAGTTTGCCGATATATTTTTTATCTTTCGAAGGTCCTCCGCCCATCATCCAGCCGGCCCGGCAGATGATATACTGTTTGGCATGCTCAACCACATACCGTTCACCCATATATTTGGAACGGGCATAATGACCGAGGGGATTTGGCAAATCCCAATCGTCATAAAGGTCTTTTGCGCCATCAAAAATCCCTGCCGTGCTGATGTAAAGCAGTGGTATGTTTAACGCATTGGCAATGTAAACCGCATTCTCAGCTGCAATTGTATTAGTATGATATGTATCGTCTATATTTTTTTCACAAAATTCCAGGTCTGTATACGCTCCAAGGTGAAAAAGATAGTCCGGTTTAAATTCGTAAACATCTTTCTGGTAAGCTTTAAAATCCCTGAAATCAAGAAAACTCAGCCAGGAGTCATTGACATCTTTGTCTGTACACTTTAATTTAAAATCATCTTTAAAAATCCGGTAAAAGGCTTCACCTAACATGCCGCCACTACCTGCCATGTAAATCTTCTTTTTGCTTTTTTGTTTCATTAAGGTGATTATTTCGATGTTTAATTTTTGCACATCGCGTTACCCGCTGATCCTGCTCTTTATGACTTTAGCCGGTACACCCGCCACAATGGAATACGGAGGTATATCCCTGTTTACCAGAGCTCCCGCTGCGATGATTGAACCTTTTCCAATTCGTACGCCGGCAAGAATTATAGAGCGGGTGCCTAGCCAGACATCATTCTCGATGATCACCGTTCCCCGCGTGGTCGACTGACTGATCATCGGAATATCTAAATCTGTGAATCCATGATTTTCAGAAAAAATCGAGACGTTTGGCCCAAACATAACATCAGAACCGATGATCACCCTGCCTCTGACCTGGATAAAACAATTTTGGGCAATTCCCACATTGTTGCCGATGACTAATCCTTCTCCCATATTCTTAATATTTCCGGTGCATTCAATAACTGTATTTCTCAAAATCGTGACGTTATTACCCAGTGTGATGCCCTCGATACTTAGTGCATTGATTTCAACATTATCGCCGATTATTATTGTTTTTCCTGCCCTTATCTTATGACAATATTTGATCTTACACTGCCTGCCTATAAACATAAGTCCAGCAGACGACCGAAAGAAAATTTTGTAGTAAAATCCTCGCAGAAGTGCGAAAAATTTATCTGATAAGATAATAAATATCTCCTTCTTCGACAATCTTTTGTCAACCTGATAGCCCTCCTTACCCAATTTTCTAATTATATAATCCAGGAAATTCATTGCGGAAATTATAAGGGCAGCTGCAAAGATTCAAATATGGGAGAAAGCTTTTTTTCAAACGCCTCAAAATTAACTAAATTCAGTGCATGTTTTCTTGCTTCAATTCCCATTTGGTTTAATTTGTTCCTGTCATCTTTCATCAAAAGTATTTTAGAACGGAGATCAGTCACATTCCCAGGCTGGAAAAGATAGCCGGTGATATCATTAACAACCAATTCCGGAATGCCCCCGATATCGGCCCCCAGCACCGGCCTGGCAAGTAATAATGCTTCTATTAACGAGTAGGGGAGATTCTCGTACCATTCACTGGGAACAACTACAAAAGCGGATTGTTGCACATAACGGAATACTTCTTTTTTAGGCAATTTACCCAGGAGTTTTACATTGGCAAACCGGCCGGATTCCACCAATTCCTTGAGCTGGCCAAAATGCTCTCCGCTGCCTATAACATATAAGTCCAGATCCAGGCCAGCCATTGCGTGAACAAGTGTAAAAATTCCTTTAACCCGGAGTATGTTCCCAACATATACAATGTATGGTTTGACATTGGATTCTAATACTGTCTGGTAACCGTCAGACACGGACTGGACATCGAACAAATTATAGACCTGTATTAACTTACGTGCCTCAAACCCAAATGATTCAAATTTTGCCTTGATGAACTCCGATGGACAGATAAAGTAATCCACATGTTTATATGGGTTGTAAAAACTATTCGCATAGGATTCCAGAGCAGCGACAAAACTCGCCGGTACGGATTGTTTTTTGCACCTATTTATTATACATTGATAAAACTTGCCATTCCTGCATTTTTCACAGATTTTTTCATTACTGATAAATGTGGTATTGGGGCATAAAATAACGTAGTCATGGAGTGTCCAGATAATCGGGATATTTCTCTTTTTAAATTCAGGAATAATACTTGCCGGAGTAAGGTAGTGGTGAATATTATTCAGGTGGACAATATCTATCGGGTGATTGTCCAGCAAGGATTTTAATTTTGACCTGGCTTCCGTTGAATAAATAGTCTTTCTGATAATACTGACCCCCTTGATAAGCGATTTATTACGATTAAGTTCCTGATAGTCTATTTTAGTTATGAAATACTCCGCATATGGTGTAGGTAAATTTTTCTCATTTTTCATTGAAAACGGAATTATCTCATGGCCCTTCGACTGATAAAATTTACAAAGATTTTCTACATAAGTCCAATCGCCTCCGGAAGGATGCCAGGTCCAGTTAACAACCAGTATATTCAATTTTCTACCCATGACTGGTTCTTCAATCGCTTTGAATTTGTAGGACCTCTTTGTACTTTTTGATCATTTTTGCAGCACTAAAATTTTCACGAATATGATTGTGTATCCATTGTGGCGAAAAATCAGTTTTCAAAGCTGTTGACCATTTCAGCGCAATATCTGCTGCATCTGAATCACAAAGAAACCCGTTTAAACCGGTAACAATCATCTCATTCGCACCGCCAATATTTGTCAACACAGCAGGCAGGCCGCAAGCCATGGCTTCTAGGGCGGCTATAGAAAACGTTTCAACACTGGTAGAGCATAGGGCAAACAGGTCGCTTGCCCAATAAAAAGGCCGGACATCCTGCTGGCTCCCGGTAAATATTATGAATTCCTGCATATTCTGCTCTTTGGCCAGCTCCCGGCAATGCTCGAGCAAAATACCGTCACCGACAAAAAGGAGATAAGCTTTCTTTCGATGTTCCGAATGCAATATCCGGAGAGATTTTATAGCTCCCCGGTGATTTTTTTCCGGACGGAAGGCAGCGGTCATAATGATGACTGATGCATCCACCGGTATACCATATTGATCTCTGATTCCGGCGGTCCAGTCCGTATCAGGTAAATACCACCTGGCCAGGTCAATTCCATTGTGAATGGTTCTAAATCTATCGGTTGATATCTGATACTTTTCTGCTGTGTATTTTTCCTGATTTTTAGAAACAGTAATGACCAGATCCTTTTTGCTTATTAAACGCGCATAAAATTTGTGAAGCAAATGCTCCTTTCTGTTTTCATGAATGGTACTATGATAAGAAACTACTACAGGCGGCTTTGTCTGCCACCCCCAGGTAACAAGTTTAATGCAAAAAAAGCTGAAAAAATTCAGACAAAATATGACTCCTGGGTTTTCCTCCTTAATTAATTTTCTCAGTGATTTTAATGGTGCAATGTCAAATTTGCCGAACCGGGGAAGAACAAGAAACCGGATGGATTTGTCGAATTCATTTTGTAATTTATTATTGTGACTTAAGCTGACTACGATCTGTTTATTTAATTCATTCACCAACGAATTTGCAAGTAATACCAAAAATTTTTCGGCTCCCCCGACAGGGAGTGCAGGCGTAACGTATAATATTGATTTCACCGACAATCCTAAATGACTTTTTTCAAATAAATAGCAGATGGATTTATTTTTTTCTGCTCTTCCGGCAATTTTATATCACGGTATTTGTTTTCCGCAATAAGCGAGACAATAAACAAAAAAGTAATACTTGAAGTCAGCTCACCATTCTGACCCACACAGTAGATTATTATGAAAATTAAAATGGTAACCAGGGGGGAAATGTCCCGCTGTTTTTTGAAGGAATTTGCGATTATGGATATGACCAAGCATACATATATACATAATCCTACAATCCCGTTTTCAATCAATAATGTCAACAAACCATTATGTGGGGGCAGGTTGTTCCTTCCTAAGTTTCTGGTAACAAATCCCCAAAAGCCGATTCCGAATATCTGTTCAGTAGGTTTCAGATTGAGGAATGCGTCATATGCATTGGATGCCGCTTCCCCTCTCCATTCCAGCGCATCAAGTGCCTGGGCATTATAATTAAACCCCATGTGCTTATCGAATACGGCAATGGGTTCATCCACCATTCTTTGTGTGATATTTTCAATGAATTCACTCTTCAGATCAAATACTTTCTGAACAGTCACAAATAGAAATAGCGCAAGAAATATAACGCCGATCCCAAGGGTTAATATCCTTATGGCTTTTTTCGAACTTTGTTTTGATCCCAATTGTCTGCCGATTAGAAATATTGAAATACCTATAATTCCAAGTAAGGCACTTCTCGACGTCGACATCAATACGCCCAGGAACATAAACGGTAAAAGAATCAGTGCGTATTTTTCAGCATTTCGCTTATTTATATATTCATTAATCAGGAATACAAAGCACATCCCGCAAATAAGCCCGTAGAAATTATGATTGATTTGCTCGACGATATTGCCCTGTTCGTCGTATTGAAGGGGAACATCCATCAGTATCAAATATATACGTTGTACCGGGAAATGCCCGATAACTGCATAAGAATAAGCAAGGTCTGCAAAACAGATCATTCCCGCAAAAATGAGGCTGAGTCTGAGATAAGTATAATCTCCTTTTTTACAGAAGTAAAAGAATCCGCAGTAAGCAGAAATTGCGGTTAATGCGGTTGTTTTTATGAAATTAAAATCGAGTAAATCATAAGCCATTGTCACCAGCGAACTATAAAGCAGAAAAACGAATATATACCTGGCGTTTGTAGAAATGAATGGCGGAGACTTATCGCCCCGGACAGGCACCAACGACCGCATAAACAAACTGATGCCTATAATTGCGCGCACGTTTAAAGGCAAGCCTGGAATTTCAAAATTTATATCGGCTATAGTTATAGTAAAGAAAAGAACCGCAATGATTTCTGGTTTGTAAATCAGCGTGTAAATGAACAATCCGGCGCCTATCAGTAATAAAATAAAATGCAACAGATAAAGTTTAGAAGAGTAAAACCGTCCTTACAAATTTAATCAAATATTTTTCCTGGTTTTCCTATACAGGTTTCTGAGGTATACCGAAGGGTGCGCGAATATCAATTTATTGAACACCAATTTTCTGTAATTCCCGGAGTTGTAAGCTAATACAATCCATTTTTCAGTCAGGATCCGATAACACAAGAGGGCATTATAACGACCGTTTTTCTTGATAAAAGAATATAATTTGGATAGCCAGTTTTCCAGTACTCGCAGATTGGCCGGATTGCGGAAATATTCGGCATTATAACAAAGGGCATTGGAATGGACTTGCAGTTCCTGTTCAGAATATTCAATATCCAGGTCCTTTAGTATTTTTTTGTTTATTTTATTCACGTTGGTGAACATGATTTCCCGTTTCGTCAGGCTGATGTTACCGCCGTGCAATCTGTACAGAGACATAAATATCGGGAGATTGATTATTTTCCCTTTCCGCGAAATCCTGTACCATAAATCATAATCTTCACAAACCTGGTATTCTGGATCATATTTTAATTCTTTTGCGATTCCGGCTCTCATCATAATTGCGGAATGACAAAAGCAATTATGCAAAAGGAGATAGGATTGGGCATCCAGGTTATTGTCCGGAAATTTTACATTCTTTAAAACTTTTCCGGAAGTGTCAATAGTTTGAAAGTAACTGCCACAGAGTACATATTCCCTATTTACTTTCAAAAATTCCACTTGTTTTTCAAGACGAAACGGTAAGGCTATATCATCAGCGTCCAGTCTGGCTATAAATTCACCCCTGGCTTCATCAAGACCCCTGTTCATAGAGTAAATGATCCCCCGATTTGTTTCATTTAGGAGATATTTTATCCGGTTATCGGTATAATTAAAAACCAGTTTTTCGGTATTATCGGTTGAACCGTCGTTGATAATTATCAGTTCCCAATTATCATAGGTTTGGGATATCACACTTTCAATGGCTTGTTCCAGATATTTTTCACCATTATAAACAGGTAGCACAATGGACACCAGTATAGACGGATCATCTATATTTCTTACTGTCATTTATATTCAGATGAATACTGTTACATTTATTTCCCTAGAAACCCGGATAAGCAAAAAATGAGAATGCCAACCGGCGAGTCCGTACGGCTATTCATAATTGAACAGGACCTTCCGGAATATAATAATCATTATCACAAAATAAAGCAAGTTCCCCACGGCGTATCCGATGGTGGCGCCCACTGTTCCATACAGGACGACGAAGCCGCAGCTAAACAGGACCTGACCCGAATAGCTCACAAATTCCATGGTTATATATGTTTTGGTCATGGCTTTTGCTATCATGAGATATCCTAAAATCCATCCGGCCATCTTAAAAATGTCTCCTATCAGCTGAAACCCAAACAGATCTTTCATGCCTGCAAATTCCCTTGTGAATAACAATTGAATAATGAATTTTCTAAGTATGTAAATGACGATTGTCGCTGCTATCAATAAGGGAATAATAAGTTTGTAAACGCTTGAAATTTCTCTCCTCAGTTCCTGTTTGCTTCGCAGTTCTGCGAGTCTCGGTAGATAATACACACTCAGGGAAGTCGTTATCACCAGCAGGTACATGGCAGATATCCTGTTAATTCCCTCCCATAAACCGGCGTTGATAATACCCTCATTTTTCCTAATATAACTCCTGATAATTAGCTGACTGACCGGGACTACCACCGCGCTCACCAGAGCCATCATTGAATAATGGCCGAGACGGCCGGCCACGAGCCAGCTGAATTTGCGTGTAAATGTTTTCCATTCAAACCAGTATGATTTATGAATGATGGCCAGTGTGAGCAGGAACACGATCGATTGAAAAGTAACAACTGAAATCAAAGCACCTGATACACCATATTTGATAGACAATACGACGGAGAATATCAGGCCAACTATGCTTCCAAGGATATTTGCAATTATATATTTTTTGTATTCCTTAAAACCGTTGATGACTGATATCAGCAGGGCATTTAAAGCATATAAAATAATAGTTCCGCCGAAAAAATAGAAAACGAATCTGTATTTCTCGTCGAGCAAAATAAGTTTTGAAAAGTAACCCGCACCGATTATCAGGACGATACTGGTAAGAATTGAAAATAAGATTGTGATCCAGTATCCGCTTCCCAGGAACAGGAGGTATTTCTTTCGTGAGTTGGAATATTCAGAAACATATTTGGTCATTCCTGCATTGATCCCAGCACTTGAAACTCCCAGGGTAATCGTCGAAAAATTATTTAATTGTCCCAGTAAGGCAATACCCGCCGGTCCAATGATCGCCGCTACCACTTTAACGCTGACTAAACCGGTAAGCATTTTTATAACGGTGGATACCGCATTCAGGGAGGAAACCTTAACCAGGTCGCCCGAGAAGATGTGTTTTAATTTAGCGATCACCGTTCCAATTAGGGGTTAAGTGCATTATTTACAGGTGTTTGCGGGATAATAAAGCTTCGCCACCTCAGTCCCAGACCCTGAGACCGAAAAATGGCATTAATTAGTGTAAAAAGCACGATACCAAGTAATTATGCAGATAGTATTTTCTGCAAGCTAAAAACGCATAAAAACCCTATTTAAGTATCTGGTTCTATGGGTTTTAAAAATTACATGTGGCCAGGCAATCGAAAGGAAAAAAAAACGTTTTTGCAAGGATTGTGAATGGTGGGATTATTGGAAAAGACTATACTGTCTTTTTCTTTTTGGTCTTCCCGTAAGAATCATAAGAGGATTTATAGTCATAGCCGTAACCATAACCATAGCCGTAACTATATTGACCGATTCCTCTTTTCTTTATTCCATTGAAGATTAGAGCCACGTTTTTTATATTATGGGATTCCATATTTTCATGCAGCATTCTGATATTATTTTTTCTCACTTTTTTATGACGAACCACATATAAAGTGTAATCACAAAGGGGTGCTATTACATAAACATCTGTAATCGGGTTAATAGGGGGCATGTCAATAACCAAGATATCGGCTCTGGAATTCAAATAGTCCAGCAGTTCTTCCATTTTACCGTTCAGTAATAATTCTGATGCGTCTTCGACCAGGTTACCTGCGCGAACAAAATATAAATCCGGGTTGAATGGTGTCTGTAATAGAATTTCTTCAGCAGTTGCTTTTCCCAGTAAATAGTCCGTAATGCCTATTCCTCTTTCCAGGCCAAGCATTTCGCATATAGATGGCTGATGTAAATCCAGTTCAAGGAGAACGACTTTTTTATTACTCCTGGTAATACTGTTGGCCAGATTGGATGCGAGGAAACTCTTTCCTTCACCTTCAACAGAGGATGTAAATACAAGTCTTTTTATTTGACCGGGGGGCGTTGTTAAGTTTTTTACTGCAGATCTTAATAAACGAAACTGTTCTACAATAAAACTTCGTTCTTTGGATGCTGTTACGAGGCTGTTTTCAAATTTTCCCTCTATTATTTCTCCGATAACCGGATAATGGGTCAATGATTCTATATCGGTTCTATATAAGATTTTGTTGTTTAGTGTTCTTTTTAAGGTGATCAGGGCACTTCCTACAAGAAAAGGGAATACTATCGCCAGCAACCATACCAAGCTCTTCTTTGGACTTACGGGATTCACTGAGGAGCTGGCTTTGTCAACGATGTAGCTGTCGGGCAAAATCGAGCTCACAGAATAGGATGCCGCTTCTTCTCTTTTCTGTAACAGAAATGAATATATATCGGCTGTGATATTCCGCTGTCTGCTCACTTCAACCAGTTCTTTTTCCTTTTGGGGAATCGCGTTTGCCATGGCGGAATCGCGGTTGGAAATCTGATCCACATAAGTCTGACTGGTATGCAAGTTGGCTTTCTGACTTTTTATTGTTTCCATCACTGCCGACCGGGTTTTATCAATTTCGTCCTTTACAGAAGAGAGGATCGGATTATTTTCAGCCGTCGTTTTACGCAACCTGGCATATTCGCTTTGCGAAGTGTGCAATTTGCCGAGCAGCTCGTTTAAGGTAGGATCTGTGATCTCTAATGTGGAAGGGACCACACTGGAGGTATCACTTCGGGTTTCCAGGTAATGCTGAACTTCATTCAGTACATTCATCTGAATTTTCATTTTGTTTTTCTGCTGATCATTTGCTGCCATACTTTGCAAATACAGCCTGCTCTGTTCACTGATATCTACTATTCCTGTCCGGTTGCGGTATTTTTGAATACTGTTATCAACCGAATCCAGCTGGAATTTGGCATTTTTGAGTCTGTCTTCAATAAAATTCAGCGTATTTGACGCAATTTCACTTTTCTTCCTCACAGCATTCATATTATATGCGTTCACTATATTCGTAATGATCGCTTCACCACGCTCCGGAACAGCATCCTTAATCTTGAGATTAATAACGGAAGATTGTTTGCTTGTCGGCGCTGCCACCAGGCTCTCTGTGACAGCATCCGTCATGTTGTCCAAATTGCTAAGGGTAAAAAAGTACTTCACCCGTCCAACTTCCTTTACCGGATAAGAGTTTAGTTTAAATGCAGGATTTTTAACGAAACGGATAGATCCCCATGGCGAATTAAACCATTCGTTTAAGAGGTGGGCAGTTCCGTTGACTTCTACGCGACTGGTATCCGGTGAAATTTTAAAATAAACTTTTTTTGCTTCTTTCAATGTTTTCGGATCGCCGGCTTCCAGCATAACAGGACAACTCGTGTATGCGCTCCGTTGAATCAGCCCCCGCCAACCGGATTCTGTATAAATAGGGGCATATAGCCGCATTTGAATGACGACTTCGCTGATCACTTCATTGGATCGCAGGATCTCCAGCTCATTTTCTACAATCTTTTTTGTATTGAAGAGATTCAGTAATTCTTCCATTTTAGAATCTTCCTGGCCCTTTTTTTCATCCTTTATCAGAATGCTGGCCGAAGATTCATACATCGGCGATGTGTATTGGAGGTATAAAAAGGTAAGCGCCAGACTTATAATAAGGAGGACACTAAAGAAAGGCCAGAACGGTAAATATTTTATTGCCAGTAACTGAAAAAAATTTTCATTCGATTCTTCCGCCTCAATTGGCCGCGCTTTTTTCATTATTCAAAGGGTTTAATACAATATCTTATACTATAACGTACGGATTGTGAACTTAATTATGGATGGTACGCTACCGCTGTTACGGTAATAATCGCCAGTGAGACAACACTTAATATAATCGGTGTTATCTGGGCAAACTTCTCTTTCTTTTCCCTGTTTTGACTTGGTTCCACATATATCACATCATTTGATTTCAGGTAATAGTATGGGGATGTGAACAAGCTGCTGGAAGTCAGATCAATACGTACAATTAATTTATCGCCTTTGTCATCTTCCCGGATGAGCAGCACATTATTCTTTTTCCCGTAAATCGTGATATCACCTGCAAAACTAAGTGCTTCCAGCAAACTAATCTTTTCATTAGGAGTACTGTATACGCCCGGTTTTGCAACCTCACCCAGTACGCTGACCCGGAAATTCAGTTGCCGAATAGTAACGATCGGATCTACCAGTTGTTTAGTTTCCACCAGCTGTTTCGTTAATAAAGCCCGAAGCTGTGATTTGGTCAATCCCTGCGCGTGAATTCTCCCCAGTACCGGAAACAGGATGTCACCATCCAAATTTACGAGATAACCCACCGTCAGCGTATTTCCAAATGAGGTCGCCGAACTGGTTGTCGGGGTAGACTCATTGGGCGCATTAAAAATAGCGGAAGCTGCAGGATTTGCGCTAGTCACAGTTATACTTAATAAATCATTAATCTGAATAAACGATTCGATGTTGGGGGGGTATTTGGACTTAATTGTCTCATCATGGACGCCATCGAAGTAAACAACATTTTTTGTGCCACCGCAAGACGCTAATAAAAAACAAAGAACTGCTAATAACAGGCCTGGAAAATTTTTATGAATTAAACTAAAATTCGATTGGTTCATAGTAAAGAGGGGCTTGAAAATCAATTGGCTTTTTGTTTAAGGGTGATAAATATTTTTATCCGCACATTTCCGGCGGTAACTATCTAAAAATTTTTTCATCCGGTATAAGCCGGAACGGTTTATTGTGAATTGACGAAATACATTGTTGACAATGTTTATCAACATTGATTCAAATCAACAGGTCTCAATGGATGAATCAGATCTAGTGGTTTCAAAGTAATCGAAATGTATCTGGGCGGAAGGATATGTGGAGTTCCTCTGTTGTCGAGGCAGCGTTATCGGGCTTAAAGATAGAAATTTTTATCAAAGATCCTAAATGTGTTAACAAATTGGAATACAAGGGGAAAGCGAAAATCCCGGGAGATATGACGGACTGCGGAACCGGCATATTATGTCGATTCCAAATTTGGGAAATTTTCCATTCACTGGATGATTTCCTTGAATGGTACAAATAATGTCCTTTGGAAAAAATTGCACAATCACAGTGATCGAAAATGTGGAAAAGTGTTGAATAATATGTGGATTACTTTTAAGAAGCTGGAGGTCAGTGTTTAATCAGTAAAATTTCTGGTGAGTCAAAAATCATTCCAGCCGATTTGGTTTTTTTGGCAGCATATTTGAACCGGTGAAATGACTTTGAAATATTAATCAAGAAGAAGTTAATATTTAAATTAAATCCAATTTCCAAGTTCATCCAATATCCTCGATTATGGAAATCCAACTCTACAAAGCAAAGGGGCTTTCTGCACTTATTACATTTTTTGTTAAAAGATTCCAAAAGAAAGTAAGCCGTTCGATTTCTATTTTGACCGGTTTGATGTGTGTCTGTTTTTTGGGTCTATCACAAACCACGTCTTTAACTTTTTCCCAAATACCTCTTACGGATCCTGATTTTACCAGACCTGGTGGAGGTGCTGAACAATGGAACGGGCAAAATACGGTAAACATGCCTTCTGCTTCGACAAGTTCGCAAAGGCTTGATGCTTATTACCGATTCATCTGGACGCAAATTCAGCCTTATAACGCGTCTGCAAATTCATATGACTTTTCGTTTTTTGATTCCAAGATAAATGATGCTATATCAAAGGGTCAGAAATTTTCCTTTGGGATAATGCAACAATGCGGCGGATGTGATGCCCAATACCAGAATGTAGTAGGTGGATCCAAGACACTTTTACCCCTTTACCTGCACAATCAAATGCAGTCAGAGTCTGTAAAGGATTGGAGTGATGGTGATACCTGGATTCCAAACTGGAACAGCTCCAGTTACCTGACTGCCCTGAATAATTTGAATGCTGCTATCAATAACCATATAAATACAGGGTCATTTAACGGAGTACCCTATAAGAATGTAATCGGATATATAGACATTCGGGGATATGGTGACTATGGTGAATGGACTAACAATGAATTTTCAGGTCCAGCAGGAAGCACCGCTACATCCGCTTCCTTAAAAGCAATTATAGATGCTCACGTGAAGCAATTTCCAAATTTTCAGCTTGTGTGTCTAATTGCTACTTATGACCATATGGTGCTGGGTAACACAGCAATTCCCGCAGATGTTGGATATTACGCTTTAACTGTTTCTAATAATGTCGGTAAACTGGGTTGGAGAAGGGATAACTGGGGATGGACAGATAATTATATAACATTTTGGCTGGAAGGAAATACCGGGGTATATAATGGGCTTGTTTTTAAGGATGAAATTATGAACCGGTATAAATATGCACCGATTGTAGGTGAACCCGCTGATTTAGGTCAGGCGGGAAGTTTTGGTGATTTGGTCCGGCAGGTTCAGTTTTATCATGCGAACAGTTTTGGAAACGGTAACCTGGACAACAAGGCTGGCGACGCAACAACTCAAAATAATTTTCGCGCAGGTTCAAAGGCTGCGGGATATCGTTTGCTATTAACCGGGGGAAGTATGACCACCACGCTTTCTGCTGGAAGCCCATTTAGTTTATCGCTCAACTGGCAAAACCTTGGCGCAGCTCCGACCTATGAAAACTGGAATGTGACATATGAATTAAGAAATTCCGGAAATGCAGTTGTCTGGTCAGGGACTTCATCTTTTAGTCCAAGATTATTTTTGCCGGCGGCTTCTGCTAGTGCAATAAACGATAATTTCACCTTACCCGCGTCTGTTCCCCAGGGTACCTACAGTATGTATTTGATTATTAAAGATCCGAATGCATACAGGAAACCACTTCCACTGGCCATTACCGGAAGGGGTAGTGACGGAAGTTATTTATTAAGAAGCAATATAACTGTTGGAACAGGCGGTCCGGTTAACCAGTTACCTACTTCAAACGCCGGTAGCGATCAGACTATTCAGTTACCCACTTCTACAGCTTCCCTTGCGGGTTCCGGTACCGATGCGGATGGCAGTATCGCTTCCTACGCATGGACTAAATCATCAGGTCCTGCGGGCGGCACTATTACCACACCGGCGGCATCAAATACCACGATCACGGGATTAGCGCAGGGAGTTTATGTATTTACACTCACCACAACTGATAACCAGGGTGGAAAAGGAACGGATAATGTGCAGATAACGGTAAATGCCGCTGCGTCCAATCAACTGCCCACTGCAAATGCCGGAACGGATCAGACTATACAATTACCGGCATCCTCCGTTTCGGTAACGGGTTCTGGAACCGACGCAGACGGGAACATTGCTTCCTATGCATGGACAAAATCATCAGGTCCTTCAGGAGGAACCATTACAACGCCGGCTGCAGCAAATACCACAATTACGGGGTTGGCACAGGGTGTATACGTTTTCACTTTAACCACAACCGATAATTCCGGAGGGATAGGAACAGATAATGTCCAGATAACGGTAAATGCCGCTGCGTCCAATCAGTTACCTTCTGCTAATGCCGGAGCCGACCAGACTATAAAGTTACCAGCATCTTCCATTTCCGTAACAGGTTCAGGAACCGACGCAGACGGGACAATTTCTTCTTACGCATGGTCAAAATCTTCAGGCCCGGCAGGAGAAACCATTACAACGCCAGGCGCAGCCAGTACGACAATCACGGGGTTAGCACAGGGTGTTTATGTTTTCACTTTGACCACAACCGATAATTCCGGAGGGAAGGGAACAGATAATGTCCAGATAACGGTAAATGCAGCAACAGCAAATTTAACTCCTGTTGCAAAAGCCGGTTCAGACATGAATATTACAATGCCAACAAATACAATTAATGTAAACGGATCCGGCTCAACGGATCCCGATGGCTCAATTACATCTTATACATGGACCAAAGTTGGTGGACCAACACAATATACCATAAACAGCAGCTCCTCGATGAATACTTCTGTTACGAATTTGTCAGCAGGAGTATATTCATTCCAGTTAAAAGTGATGGACAATGCAGGTGCTGTCGCGATGGATACGGTAAATGTGACTGTTAATGCGGCTGCTCCGGCGAATCAACCTCCGGTTGCGAATGCCGGTGCGGATCAGACGATAACCTTGCCAATCAATTCAGTCAGCATTAGTGGAGGCGCATCCAGTGATCCTGATGGTTCTATTTCAACTTATCTGTGGACTAAATTAAGTGGGCCATCACAGTTCACGATTGGAAATACCGGTACATCCAGCACAATCGTAAATAACCTGACATCAGGAGTATATTCATTCCAGCTGAGAGTAACAGACAATGCCGGTGCAATTGCACAGGATACCATTAAAGTAATTGTAAATGCGGCCGCGGTAAATCAACCACCCGTTGCAAATTCCGGTGCTGATATTTCCATCACCCTACCTACAAATACTGCTAATTTGAATGGCTCAGCTTCATCTGATGCGGACGGAACCATTTCAGGTTATACCTGGAGCGAAGTTTCAGGTCCGAATACCGCTGCGATTGCAGCAGCAGGAAGTGCTAACACGGGTATTTCAAACCTGCAACAGGGGGTTTATACGTTTGCGTTGAAAGTAGTTGATAACATCGGTGCTTCGGATCTCGACAGCATAAGAGTAACTGTGAATGCGGCAGCTAATCAGTCTCCTGTCGCCAATGCGGGTTCCAGCAAATCAGTTACCCTGCCTGTTAGCAGCGCCAGCCTCGACGGATCTCTTTCAGCTGATCCGGACGGTAGTATTGCATCCTATGCCTGGGCTCAAACTGCAGGCCCATCTGCTGCCAGTATAACTGCAGGCAATACAAACATTGCTACAGCTACGAATCTGGTTGCCGGTATCTATACATTTGAACTTACGGTTACTGACAATAGCGGAGCTTCCGCAAAGGCGAGTGTTAAGATTACAGTGGTTGCATCAGGTATTCAGCCGCCGGTTGCTAACGCGGGTGCCGATCAGACGATTACTCTTCCGACAAGTTCGGTAACTATATCAGGAAGCGGTTCCAGCGCGTCTTCTGGCAGTATCGTGAGTTATGTATGGGCGGAAAAATCAGGCCCTTCTACCGTAAGCCTCACGAATGCGGTTCAGAACACCTTGAATAATCTTCAGGCAGGCGTGTATGTATTTACTTTGTTGGTGACAGATAATAACGCGGCAACAGGTAAGGACTCTGTTACTATAACTGTAAATCCCGCCGCTAATCAGGCGCCGATCGCGAATGCAGGTTCCAGCATCAACCTGACCCTTCCAACAAATTCGGTCAGCCTGGATGGTACAAAATCCTCCGATCCGGATGGTTCTATCAGTACCTACAACTGGACAAGAGTTTCCGGCCCGAGCAATCCAACGACAAGTGCAACAAACGCTGCTACGCTTAGTCTGAGCGGACTGGTAGTGGGTCAATATACCTATCAGTTAACAGTAACCGATAATAAAGGGGCGAGTGCCAGTGCCCAGGTTAAAATAAGAGTTTCTTCGGCTACGAATGTGCCGCCTGTAGCTAACGCAGGTCCTAATCAAAGTATAACGGCTCCGGCTAACGTAGCAAACCTGAATGGAACTGCATCCACTGATTCAGATGGCAGCATTACAGCATTCAGCTGGGTAACCATATCAGGTCCAGGTTCCGTAACCATCAATAATTCCAACACGGCTACACCATCAGTTGTCGGATTGCAGGCAGGTGGATATGTATTCGAACTGACCGTGACTGATAACCGCGGTGCCACGTCGAAGGATCAGATATCTGTTACGGTACTTCCGGCAGCTATCGTTCCTAATCAGTTACCAGTGGCAAATGCAGGTAACGATCAGACGATCATCCTGCCAACAACTACTGCTTCACTGGACGGAAGAAGTTCCTTTGATCCGGATGGAACAATTACAGGATATGGATGGAAGCAAATATCCGGACCTTCTGCGTCAACCATTACTCCGGGCAATAAGAGTACTACGACAGTTTCCAAACTGAATGCTGGTCAGTATATATTCGAACTGACTGTTACGGATAATAATGGGAAGACTACCGCTGACCGGATAACTGTTCAGGTAAATGCGGGAGCCGGAAAATTAAATCTGCCGCCAGTTGCTGTAGCGGGTACCAGTGATACGATCGTATGGCCGACCAATTCGTATACCCTGGATGCGACACAATCCATGGATCCGGATGGCACTATTAATTCATATCAGTGGCAGGAAACCAGCGGACCTAACATGAGTAGTTCGTCTATGAACAGTTCAAAGGTTTCAATCAGCAACCTGTCGATAGGTGTATATCAATTCAAACTTACAGTGACTGATAATTCAGGCGCATCATCCACCTCGACGATGACACTTACCGTGTCTCAGGGAGAAACGCAGGGATTCTCACAGGTGAACCGGCTTTCTGTGTATCCGAATCCGGCGCATAGTATTGTCAACCAGAAAATCACCAGCAGTATCACTGGTACGGTGCAGATCAATATTTATAATATGAGCGGCAAACTGGTGTACACAGCCCAGACGGAAAAAACCTCAGATGTGTTGTACAACAAAATTGGTGTTTCCCAACTCGCACCGGGAATGTATACCATTCAGGTAAATATTGCCAATCAGAAAACCCTGGTATCAAAGTTTATCAAGTACTAATAATATTTTTAGATGAAAAACCAGAAAATGACCTGCTTCGGCGGGTCATTTTTCTTTTTATGGGGTAGTAGCTGTCGGTGACTTTAGTACCTCTTTAATATAGTCCGCAAGTCTGATGGAAAGGGCGACGATCGTATATGTGGGATTAACTCCGGCCCCGGTTGGAAAACATGATCCGCCGGCGACAAATAAATTATGAATGCCATGAACCTGACAATTTGCATCTATCACACCAGATTTGGGATCATTGCTCATCCGGGTAGTCCCCATATGATGCCATCCACCGCTGGTATTGGTCGGTACATCGTTATTCTTTTCATCAGTTAACTCTTCGGATAATTTTACGCGCCCGATCCCCGAAGCGCCAGCCTGTTGTCCGATAATTTCATATATTTTGCGAATACTTCTCTTTTCCAGCGGGTGTAAAGGCCCAGTTCAACGCTGCGCGCGGAACCCCCAGTTCATCTTTTTCGCTGCTCAGCGTAACACGGGATAGCGGATTAGGTGCCTGTTCCATCCGCAGGGCCATTTGAAAAGACTGATGAGAATTTTTGATTTTCTGCTGATTTAAAATAATTCAAAAAACGCTGAATTTTATTTCCTCCTGCATAATAGAAATCATGATCAGCGTTTTGTTGATTTTTTCGCGGATCTCCACTAGACCATATTTCAATATATGGAGGAAATTTTTTCGCGAAATCCAACGGGATAAAAGTCACTATTCCGTTCAGAATTCTATCTTCAGCCTGCTTCTGGGGCATAATAGCCATCTCCCCCTGTATCCTTGGAGGAACAGACATGTAGAGTTTTAAATCACTTTTTTGCGTCAGCCAAAGTTCAGCTGATTTCACATCCAGGTGTTCCATAAAAAACCGGCCTACGAGGTCATTATCATTTCCCAGACCTTTGCTCGCCTGTTTGTTAGCTGCTAACAATACCCTAGGATTTTGAATTCCTGCACAAGCGAGAATAAAATATTTAGCACTGACCTGGTGAGTTTTGCCAGCGTAATTCTTAGTTGTCACCGTCTTTAACAGAAGAAATGTTTTCATTGGCGGTTATATCCACCACATTGGCGTAAGTATAAAGATGGATATTTTCTGATTTGACAATCGTGTCCTTGTATTTTGTGCCAAATCTGGTTGGCGGGCTGAACTTCCAGATTTTTGTCCATACAACTTTATCATCAAATGGCAGGACCGACAGGGTAGGATCATTTCTCTGGTAATAAGCAAGATCGAATTCAAAATATCCAAATCAAGGACGGTCATGGCCTCTCTTGTAATATGGTATTAATGTTTCCTGGGGAAAGGCCAGCCACTCATATCAACCCAGTCTCTTTTTGTGAAAGCAATTGGATCAAATAGTGAACACATCCCGCCCCAATGACCGGTTGTTCCTCCGAAATAATGTAGCTCTGATGATTTGATCGGATAATAACGCTGCCCGGTAATTTTACCATCATATAACTCCTGTAACCGCTCTTCGTATTCAAAACCACCACCTTCCAAAAGAATGACCTTATACTGCTGTATTCATAAATTCCAACGCTATGCTGATACCGGCGGCACCGGCACCTATGATACAAATATCACCTTCTAATAGTAGCTCTCATTTTCCAGTGTTCCTGGCGTCAGTATGCATTGACAGGTTTTAAATTCTTAAGACAAAGACAAAAGTGCACACTGACGTGCTTCTGTTTTTGAAAGAACCCAACCTGCTATTGTAACTAATTTATGGTCTTTAAAGTCAGATTCAACTCTTAGCTCCAGTTCATTTACCAGGGATGCACGATCACTATTGAGCTGTTTGGTGGTTAGTCCGGCCATTAAGCTCATTCAATAATTTCTCTTTTGAATTTTCTTCCGGGACCAATTTCCTGTAAGCCCTCCCGATCTTGCGCAGGGTTTCATCATCGCAGATACCGGAAAGAATATAAGGATAATCGAGGGGTTGACTTTTCCACCTGGATTCATTGTTCCGGAAATAGATACCGGTAATTCCCAATCCCGCCCCAACTACCAACGCGGAATAAACAAATGTTCTTCTCTTCATAAATTATTCATTGTTGTGACTCACTACGGTATTATGGTCGACAATGCAGAACTTAAGCAAAAGTGGGAAAATAATGCGAATAAATTTCCTCCGTTTCCTATCGGCACCGCCAGACAGATGAAGTTGATGCGTAATCAAAGCACAAAATTTGCGTTAAATAAATGGCAATTATGTATTTGGGAAAAGAGAATGGGTAATTTCCGTAAAACCGGGTTAGTATTATCCCCATAGAATTTTTACATTTGTCTTTCCCTTCGGATGGTACCCGTTGAAAACTCCGGCACCTTAATTTTTGTAAATGAAAGCCCTCCTGATTATTCTGGTTACTGTTTTTGCGATTTTGTGCTTTTCTTTCAGCAAAAGGTTTAACAAATCTTATAACGAGCTGTATTCAAATTCAGTTCAGGCTTTCAAACAACAACAAATACTGCTGCAACAATTCATAGCCGCCGAAAATCTTTCTTCCGAAAAAAATATCGATTCCCTAAGCAACAGATAGAATATGCACGGTTAAAATTGAAAAATATAGATTTCTGGCTTCGTTATTTTGAACCTAATGCATACCGGAAAATCAATGGTCCGCTTCCGGTGGAATGGGAAAATGAAGTGTTCGAAAAATTTGAACCTCCTTACCGGAGGGAGGGCGCCGGACTTTCCCTGGCAGAAATATCACTTGATGAAAAGCCTCTCATACGGGATTCGTTACTCGGACTGATCAAAAAAAGCCAGGAAGCCATTAAAACATTTGAAGCAGATTCCATAACACGCCAACTAAATTCCTACAATCATTTTTTTCTCGCCAACCGGCTATTTCTACTTAAACCTGGCTGCTATTTATACCACCGGATTTGAATGCCCTGACTACAACGAATATTCTCCCGGAATTGAAATCCATGCTCAGGGGAACCAAAGAAATTTATTCCAGTTACAATCAAAGTTTTCCGGCAAGCCCTTATCAGGCGAATACATGGACAATGTATGAGAAGGCCATTTTATTTGTAGAAGGGCAGCCAGTCTGTTTTTAGCGACTTTGACCAGTTTGCTTTTATAAAGGATTATGTTAATCCCCTGTTTGCCATGAATCAGCAATTTCATCAATGAATATAATGTCAGGTCAATCAATTTTAATGACTATACCCTGAACAATAATACCCAGTCCATATTTGATAAATCCCTGTATACCTCACAAAATACCAAGGGTCTGTATTCCATGGTGGAGGATGAAAAAACCCTGCGCGAAATCAGGCATATCGGTAAACTGCTTTTTTATGATCCGATACTTTCCGGAAATAATATGCGAAGCTGTGCTTCCTGTCATAAACCAACAGAATATTTTACGGATACAACCGTTCGAACTGCTTTGCAATTTGACCGGAAAACATCGGCTGCCCAGAAATACGCCCACGCTGATCAATTCGGTGTACAATCATCTGCTCATGCTGGACGGAAAACATATTTCCCTGCAGGGCCAGGGAATGGATGTGATGACCAGTGCAAGCGAAATGAACAGTAACGAAAAGGAACTGCTCCGAAAGGTATTAAGCTGTAAAGAATATAAAGATGCATTTAAATCTTTTTTGAAACTGACTCCCGAGGAAAAGGAAATCACGTTGAATCATATTGTATCAGCTATTACATACTATGATGGCAGTTTTAGCAGATTTTATTCTCCTTTTGATGAAGCCATGAATAATAAAGCCTCTCTTTCCGAGGACGTAAAAAAAGGATTTAATTTATTTATGAGCCGGGCTAAATGCGCTACCTGTCATTTCGTTCCGAATTTCAACGGGGTAAAACCACCCTATATCGGTTCGGAATTTGAAGTGTTGGGTACCCCGGAGGACTCAGCTTCCCGTGAATTGAGTACGGACAAGGGAAGATATTTAATCAATAAGGCTCCGGAAACCCTGCATGCATTTCGTACGGGATCCATTCGGAATGCGAAATACACTAAGCCGTATATGCATAACGGAGTTTTTAAATCTTTGGAGGAAGTGATTGACTTTTATGATTTCGGTGGTGGCAGGGGCAAAAAATTATCGGTTGAAAACCAGACCCTTTCGCCTGATTCGTTGAAATTAACCCCGTCAGATAAAAAGGAATTGCTGGCCTTTATTTATTCCCTGAATGAAGACATCCAGTTTGAGGAACCGCCACTTTCCCTGCCGGCCTCGTCTAATAAAGCACTAAACACAAGGAAACCTGGGGGTGAGTATTAACTCATAAAGCCATCAGGACTCTATTCCATTTGTACGGTCAGTTTAATAGAGACTATTTTCATCATGAATTTAACTGGTCTTCCTGTAATTAAAAATTGCACAACCATTCAGCAGCAGCGCGAAACCAATCAGGTAATACATTTCCTTCCTGACCTGCCAAAGTCCGCTTCCTTTCAAAACGATCAGTCTGACGACCGTTATAAAATGAGTGACGGGTGTGAGGTTAGACATTTGCCTGGCCCAGTTGGGCATGCTGTCGATGCTGGTGAAAAAGCCACTCATCAGCATAAAGATCATCATAAAAAAGAAAGCGACGAACATGGCCTGTAACTGGGAATTGCTGAAGGTAGAGATCAGCAAACCAAATCCCAAAAGTGCAACCAGGTAAACTGCAGCAAAAAGATAGAGCACCGGAATACTTCCTTTGGGAAAAATGCCGTACACAATATACATAACCGTAAGTCCGATCGTGAAGACAATCATACCCACGATCCAGAATGGAATCAGCTTGCCGAGAATAAACTGCCATTTCTTCATCGGTGTCACATTGATCTGTTCAATGGTGCCGATTTCTTTTTCCCTGACAATATTGAGTGCCGCCATAAATCCGCCGATCAGGGTAAGGAGTAATACCAGTATGCCGGGCACCATATAGTATTTGTATTCCCTGCGGGGATTGAACCAGTCTGAATAGGTAATATCTATAACGGTTGACGGTTGACGGTTGACCGTTGACCGTTGACCGTTGGCTGATTTGATATTTACATCCAGTGAACGATTGAAATCCGTCAGAACGGCAGTAAGATATCCGCTGCCAATGGCTGATTTTGTTCCGTTAATGGCATCGACCGACATATTGAGTTGCTGACTGCCTTCACGTACCAGGTTGCGTTCAAATCCCTGCGGTATTTCCAGCATGATATCCGCATCGTTTTTTTCAATCAATTTCAAAGCATCATGGTAAGAAATGGTATTGCCAACAATCCGGAAATAACCGGAGGAGGCAATTTTGTTGATCAGCTTTTGTGAATAACTGCTGCGATCATAATCTACAACAGCAACATTCACATTTTTTACTTCAAAATTCGCCGCGAGTGGTAAAATGATCAGCTGGATAATGGGTAACGCAAACATCATGGCGAGAATCGTCTTATCCCTGAATATCTGCCGGAACTCCTTTTGTAATATAAAACCCAGGACTTTCATGACAGTCTGATTTTAAAGTTTTTCAGGGCAATGGTCAGAAGGAAAACCGCCATGCCGGTCAAGATCAGGGTTTCTTTCCACACATAACTGAATCCAAGTCCCTTGAGCATGACCGCCTTGATGATGATATAATAGTAGCTGGAAGGAATAATATGCGATATGACCTGGAATATCACGGGCATATTTTCAATGGGGAACATAAAACCGGTGAACAGGATGGTTGGCAACATCATACCCATCATGGAAATCAGCATGGCAGTTTGCTGGTTATTGGTAACGTTCGAGATGAGCAGTCCCAGGGATAAACAGGTGATAATAAAAATAATGCTTTCGACAAAAATCAGCGCGAGACTACCCTTGATATGCACGTCGAGCAGGTAAACGGATAACGCCAGAATGATAATAAAATTGACAATGGAAAGAACCAGGTAAGGAACAGCCTTGGCAATAAGTACCATGATGGGCTTCAGGGGAGATACCAGGAGTATTTCCATAGTTCCCAATTCTTTTTCCTTCACGATGGATACGGATGTCAGCGCTGTGGATACGATCATGAATATGAGCGCGATCACACCCGGAATAAAATTGAGTGAACCATTTTGTTCCACATTATATAGTTGCCTGACCTGGGGAATGATCTGATAAGATAGCCGCGGAGCAGGTTTAAGTTGCTGCTGGTAACTGGAAATAATGGCGCTGAGATAATTGACCAGAATCGTCGCGGTATTGGGATCGGAGCCGTCGGTAATGATCTGGATCTCTGCTTTTCCAAAATGGCTCAGGTCGTTGCTAAAGTTAGCCGGGAAAATTACGGCACATTTAATACTTCCTTCTTTAAATCGTTCTTCTATTTCATTATAATTCAAAACAGGATCTTTAAGCAGAAAGTAAGAACTTGTTTTTATCCGGTTGATGATCTGTTCTGAATTGTTATCATGTGCATTGTCGAATATACTGATCCCGATATTTTTTACTTCACTGCTTAATGCAAAACCAAACAACACGATCTGTACAACTGGCAGTCCGAATAAAATAAGAAGCGTCCGCTTATCCCTGAACACGTGATAAAATTCTTTTCGTGATAAAGGCGAGTAGTTGTTTCATGTTAATCTGCGGTTCTTTGGGCACGACGTGCCAGTTGATAAAATACTTCATCCATGGAATGCGTATTATATTCTTTCTTGAGGTTGGCCGGCGTATCCAGCGCTTCCACTCTTCCGTCCACCATCACGGAAATACGCTTGCAATACTCTGCTTCATCCATATAATGGGTCGTAACAAATACAGTGATTCCGGTAGCAGCAGCTTCATAAATGAGATCCCAGAACTGACGCCGGGTAATCGGATCGACTCCGCCCGTGGGTTCATCCAGGAAAACAATTTTAGGACGGTGAAAAATGGCTACCGAAAAAGCCAGCTTTTGTTTCCATCCCAGCGGTAATTCGCCGACCAGTTTTTTAGCTTCATTTTTTAATCCGAGTGTGGAAACCATTTCTTCACCTCTTTGTTTAATCTCTGATCTGGACAAGCCATATACCCCGCCATAAAATTGTATATTCTCAAACACAGTAAGATTTTCATAGAGGGAAAACTTCTGGCTCATATAGCCAATACTGGCCTTAATTTTTTCCTGTTGCCTGAATACATCAAAACCTGCCACAGTTGCGCTGCCGGAACTGGGGAATGAAAGTCCGCATAACATACGCATGGCCGTAGTCTTTCCTGCGCCGTTGGCACCCAGGAAACCAAAAATCTCTCCCTGCTCTACATCAAAGCTGATATGATCAACCGCCTTGAAGTCGCCAAATTTTTTGGTCAGATCCTTACAGACTGATGGCTTTAGTGATTCATAGTTATTTTTCAATTGTTTCAGTTTTTTGTTTCTCCTGCATTAAGCGAATGAAACTGTCTTCGATTGAAGGTTTGATCATCTTGGACTTCAAAATCCTCTGCCTGATATTGGGCTGCGAGCCTGTCAGATTACCCCATTGCCATTTTGTATCATCTCTTAGTGGTGAGGTGCAGCCACTCACCAAATGCATAACAGGTTTCAACTGCAGGGTCCGAACGAAAGTCTTTTAACAGGCGGTACATGTCTTTTGACTTCACCGCATAGAGTTGGGCAGGGAAAGCCATCCATGATTTTTTGCGGAGTATCCAGCGACATAATATTTCCGTTTTGAATCAGGGCAATCCGGTCGCACAAAGAAGCTTCATCCATATAGGGTGTGGAAACCAGTATACTGATACCCTGCTTCTTCAGACGTTTGAGCATTTCCCAGAATTCTTTTCTGGAAACGACATCAACACCTGTTGTGGGTTCATCCAAAAAAAGAACTTCCGGTTTATGGATGAGTGCGCAGCAGAGGGCTAATTTCTGTTTCATACCGCCGGACAATTTACCGGCCGGCCGGTTTTTGAATGGTTCGATCTGTTCATAAATATCTTTGATCAGATCGTAATTTTCCTTGATGGTGGTTTTAAAGATGGTGGCAAAAAATTCCAGGTTTTCCGCTACTGTAAGATCCTGGTAAAGGGAAAACCTTCCGGGCATATAACCCACTTTGTTGCGAATGGCCCGGTAATCTTTTACAACATCCAGTCCTCCGACGGTTGCCTGCTCCTTTATCCGCCAAAAGAACAGTAGTCAGGATTCTGAAAATTGAAGTCTTGCCTGCGCCATCCGGGCCGATAAGTCCAAACAGTTCACCCTGCTCTACCTCAAATGAAACATCATTTACGGCTTTCACTTTCCCTTTATCATAGGTCTTACTGATATTTTTTAATGTTACAGCAGCCATAGATTAATGTTTGTTCCAGGTGATCTCTCCATACATGCCCAGTTTCAGGTAGCCGTCATTTTTAACGCTTACCTTGATGGCATATACGAGGTTGGCTCTTTCATTTTTTGTTTGAATGGTTTTCGGTGTAAACTCCGACTTATCACTGATCCAGGTAATGACACCTTCTGTTTCTTTATATCCTCCTTTACCATCATCTGTAAATACTTTCACTTTCTCATTCGATCTTAACCTGGTGCAATTGATCACCTGTGATATAGGCACGCAGAATAATGGTGGAGATGTCTGCAATTTTATAAAGTGGTTTACCCAGGGCAGCCATTTCATATTGCTCGGCGTATTTGGTTAATACGGTTCCCTTAACCGGGTTGATAATCACAGATTTTTTCAGCTGGTCATTAATCTCCCGCATCTGCGCATCCACCGTACTGCCCTGTTCAGTTATAGATGATGTTGTCGTTTGCAAAGAACTTTCCTGTGCGGCGATTCTGGATTGCAGGGTGGTAATTTTTGCATCGGCGTCATCCAGTTGTTTCTGTGAAGCCACACCACCTGGCAACAAGCCTTGCGGTTCTGTCCCGGTCCAGCTTTGCATTAGCCAGTTCATCTTCTTAAAGCTTCTACCTGTACATTTGCCTGTGGCCTGCCGCTGAGTATGGCTTTTTTACTTTGCACCAGTTGCAGTTTGGTTAAATGCAGCTGTGTACTATCAATAAACCCGATTAGCTGCCCTGAATCCAGGTGCTGCCCTTCTTCAATATTCAATTGTAATATCTTTCCGCCGGCTTCGGCGGCAATAATGGTTTCTTTGGCTTCAAAGGAACCGGAAGCATCGTAGATTATTTGTTTTCTCTTTGCAGGATATCATGCTGAATAGCAGCAGGAGCAGGAATATAATCTTCGTATTTTTCATTGCATGCGATTAATTTCCGGAAATGGTTTTATAGTCATATAATGTCATGATGAGTTGCATTTCATGCAGGGCTTTTTGTGCGCGTGCTTCGCTTTCTTTTTCCGTTGCATTCAGAAAATCAAACAGGGGACTCACGCCGGTATTATATTTTTCCTGGTAGCCTTCCCGGATGGTTTTTCTCAGGTTTACAATTTCTTCATCTTCCGACAAGAACCGCTTTTTGTTTTTCGATATTGGCGGATGCCTGGGTCAGTTGCAACCTGGTGTTGAACAGGAAAGTTTCTTCCTGTACATTTATTTTATTCAGTGAAAGCTGGGTGAGTTGCTTTTCATTTGAATTTTTATACAAGCCACTTATATTCCAGGATGCGCTTATTCCGGCGACACCAAGCGTTGAAGTCTTGCTGTTTCCAAAACTGACGCCCGGCGTAATCAATACAGCGGCACCCAGCAAACCCAGTTTCGGCATCAGGTTTACCTTTTGCATCTCCGATTGTGCATTAATCAGGTTGCGCTGGCTTTTATATAAGGAAAGTTCCGGGCGAATGATCTGCAGGTCAGAAAGCTGGATGCTCAGCAGCGGTTTTTGCAAAATGGTCTGCTCATTGATCTTTTGGCCAATTAAGAGCGAGAGCATCATCACATAACCGTTCCGGGTATAATTAAATTCAATCCTTTGCTGATGTAATTTTAATTGTTCGACCCTTATTTCGTCGATATCTGTATTATAAGCAAGACCATTATCCCTGAGTTGTTTTACGCGGTTGACATTGTTGCTGAGGATGGTATTCTGTATTTCCAGTTGTTTCAATTGTTCGTCTATCAGCAATATGCCGAAGTAGAGCTGGTTTACCCTTGATTTCAGGTCGTTTAACGCTACGTCAACACTGGCTTTATCCGTTTCGGATTGTGCACTGATGATCTTCTTTTGTGTTTTCGTTGCGCCTCCGTCCCAGAGGGTTTGGTTTACCTGTCCCAGGCCGATAAACTTCAGATTGCTGCTGTTTTCAGTGCTGCCAAATTTGGGTAATTCACCAAAAATATATCCTTCAATGGCCGTTACGCTAACCTGGGGCAGCCAGGCTTTTCCGGCATTGCTTAATGTATATTCCTTTGTTTTTTCGATCAGGTCATATTGCTTGATTAAAGGATAATTTCTGGTGGCGAGTGCATAACAGCTGTCGATATAGAGTGTTTGGGCATTTACTGAGCCGGCAGTGGCCAGTAGACACAGTACAGTGATAAGGAATGACTTTATCATATTCAATGCGTTGATTTATTCATTTGATTCATCATAGGACTATTTCGCTTTGAGCATGGCTTTCATCCAGACCGGGATCAGTTTTTTCCGTTCCTGCATCAGTTTATCAAATTGCCTGTCATTCAGCTTACCCACTTTTTTGATCATTGGGCTGGCTATGAACGGAAAGACGATCAGGCCCAGTATATTCATTAGAAAGTGCAGCGGATTGGGTTCTGTAATTTTTCCCTGCTTAACCGCTTCCTTGTATTGCTTAATAAAAGTTGATTGCAGGATCATATTGACAACGGGTAACTTTTCCAAAATGGCTGCTCCATGACTTCTTATTTCACTCATGATAAAAAGCGGTATTTCCGGTTCTGCGGTAATCAGGTCGATATATTTTTCGGCAACCAATTCTATCTTCTTTTCCAATGTGGTCTGTTGCATCATTGAACACCATTCCCATGGTTTGAAAAAAAGATAGCCAGTGTTTCCAGCATGACCAGCTCAAATAGTTTTTCCTTGCTTTTGAAATAATAATTGAGTAAGGCAAGATTCATATTGGCCTCTTTGGCGATATCCCTTGTTCGGGTGGCAGCAAATCCTTTCTTATGAAAACAACGCGTGCCGCCGCTTTGATCTTCGCTTCCGTATTGGGTTCCGGTGGTTTCCTGGTTTTTTTTGCCGGCATGGATGACTCAATTGAATATAAAATTACCGATTTTGCTTTATTTTTAATCAAATGATTAAAAGAATTGACCGGCTCACAATACTGGTAGTTGATAAAGGCGGCACCTCGGTTATAGGTAAGAAACCATTATTTATCAATGCAAATTGGTAATTTAGACAGCTATTTAGCCGGGGTGTGAAATTTTTCCCTGAAATCTTTTGATCAAAACAACTTTTCATGATACGATTACCGGTGCTTGCTGTTTGTCTTTGTTCCCTGCTGCTTTCGCCGTTTGTCCAAGCACAGAATTCCGGTTTATCCGTTTTGCAAAACGAGTGGAAGGCGTACTGGATAGATGTTCCCGACGAATCTCCTGTAGGATACGGAGTATACTTATTCCGGAAAACAATCAGCCTGCCTGCAAAACCGGATTCTTTTCTCATTCATGTCTCAGCCGACAACCGCTATAAATTGTATGTCAATGGCAATCAGGTCTCGCAGGGACCTGCCCGTGGTGATCTGAATCACTGGAATTTTGAAACGCTGGACATTGCTCCTTTTCTTCTTGCCGGGAAAAATATCATTGCAGCCCGTATCTGGAATGACGGGGAATTGCGACCTGAAGGACAGATTTCTCTGCGTACTGGATTTATTCTACAGGGAAACGGGAATAGTGAACAGTTGGTGAATACAGGAAAAGATTGGAAATGTATTCGCGACAGTGCTTATTTGCCATTGAGATACAATCCGCCTACTTACTACGTTGCCGGACCCGGGGAACAGGTAAATATGAATAATTATTTATCCGGCTGGGAGAAGATCAATTATCCCGATAACAACTGGAAAAATGCCCGGATCATTATGCCCGGCATTCCAAATAAATTAATCGGAGGTTATGGTACAGTCAGCGGCTGGCTGTTGAAACCATCTATAATTCCACCTATGGAATTAAAAAAACAAAGATTCGCTGCAGTCAGATCTTCTGAAGGGATCAAAACGGCAAACGGATTTCCCGTATCAATAACAGCGGTTACATTCCCTCCCCATACAGTCGCAACAATTTTACTCGATCAGGGATTTCTAACAAATGCATTTCCTGAAATTATTTTCAGTGGAGGAAAATCAGCGTCACATAACCATGGGATATGCCGAGGCCCTTTTTACTACCTACCCCGCAAAAGGAAAACGGGATGAAGTAGCGGGCAAGATATTTTCGGGCCGCAGAGATAGTATTATCTCAAATGGCAGTTCGGGCCAGTTTTTTTCACCCCTTACTTTTAGAACTTACCGCTACGTTCAGGTGAATATAATCACGAAGGATGACCCCCTGGTTGTTGAAGATATATTCGGAACGGCCACCGGATATCCGTTCTTGTTGAATGCCCGTCTCGAATCTGATAATACGGACGTGAACAAAATATTCGAGACGGGATGGCGAACAGCCCGTCTATGCGCAATGGAAACTTATATGGATTGTCCTTATTATGAACAGCTACAATATATCGGCGATGCCAGGATACAGGCATTGATTTCATTATACAACAGTGGGGATGAAAGGCTCCTGCTTAATGCAATGAATGAAATGGACAATTCGCGCAGACCGGAAGGAGTAACGCTCAGCCGGCATCCATCCTATACGCCACAGTATATTCCAACTTTTTCTTTCTGGTATATAGGGATGCTGCACGATTATATGATGTATGGCAGGGACAGCAGTTTTGTAAAAAACAAACTGTCAGGGGTAAGAGAGATACTGCAATATTTCAGAAATTATCAGCAACAGGATGGTTCATTGAAAGACGTGCCATTCTGGATGTTCACGGATTGGGTAGAAGCCAAAGATTGGAATTCAGGAGTAGGGCCTATAGGAAAAGATGGGAACTCTGCACTGATTGATCTGCAATTGTTATGGGCCTATCAAGCTGGCGGCCGACCTTGAATCCCACTATGGTATGCAGGCTTTTGCCCAGCTCTATAAGCAATATGCAGCCCAGTTAAAAAATACAATCCAAAAAAAATATTGGGATGCCGGCAGGCAGTTATACGCAGACAGGGTTGAAAAAGACCGGTTTTCCCAACATGCCAATACACTGGCCATCCTCACCGGACTAATTGATGTGAAATCTGAAAAAGCAGTAGCGCAAAAAATTGCTTACTGACACAACCCTGGCACCGGCTTCCATATATTTTAAATTTTACCTGCATCAGGCGCTCGTGAAAGCAGGATTGGGCAATGATTATCTGAACTGGCTTGGGATATGGAGAAAAAATTTGGATATGGGCCTCACCACCTGGGCGGAAATATCCGATATTAATAACGCCCGCTCAGATTGTCACGCCTGGGGTGCGAGTCCGAATATCGAATTTTTCAGAACAGTAATGGGAATCGATAGCGATGCACCAGGCTTCAGAAAATTGAAAATTGAACCTCATCTGGGTACTCTGAAAAATATCGGCGGGGAAATCCCGCATCCTCTGGGAAAGATTTCTGCAAACTATAAACGGGAAGGCGGAAACTGGCACATCCGGATAAATATTCCTGCAGGCAGTTCCGGTAATCTGATCTGGAATAACAAGGTGCACTTGTTGAAACCGGGCGAAAATCTCTTTAAGCTGAAAGATCCTGCATCAAACTGAGTCTTTGTGGACATTCATCTACAATGAACTTTCTGCAAGGCTTGAATCACATTTTCCAATATTTCCCGGTTTTTTGAGGTTAAAGTCTGAATACAGGCCCAAAACTATTTATTGAACTGGCATCATTCTTTGGATGGAATGAATATGGAACTTACAGCCGGTTATCCTTTTTGGTTGATGCACGACGGGTTGCCCTTTGCTTATCCAAAATTATCAACTCATTCAACGTCCCGCGTGGCGATCATCGGAGGTGGAATATCAGGAGCACTGACCGCCTACTACCTGACCGAAGCAGGGGTTGATTGTATTCTGCTTGACGGACGAACCATTGGCCTGGGCAGTACCTGTGCGAGTACTTCCTTATTGCAGTATGAGCTGGATAAACCGCTTCACCAGCTCATTGAGCAGGTAGGGGAATATAATGCAATCAGAGCCTACCAGCTCTGCGGAGAATCTATTACCACGCTGACAGATATTATGAAACGCATCGGGTTTGAGGAATTTGAAATGCGGAAAAGTCTTTTTTATACTTCTCATGCCTCCGATCTATCATTTATGAAATCAGAACTGGAAGCCAGGGAAAATGCCGGTTTTGACGTTAGCCTTTTAACCAGGAAAGATATGTTGGAGGAATTTGGAATGGAAGGCGGAATATGGAATCCTCTCGGAAATTGGTGCCACAGTAAACGCTTACGCACTTACGCATGCTCTTCTGCAATATTGTATTGCTAAAGGAATGCGGGTATATGACCGCTCCAGAGTGACAGATATTAAATACAAAAGCAGCGGAGTGGAGTTAAAAACTGCCGAAGGGTGTATTGTCAGATCTGCCGGGCTGGTAAATGCATCCGGGTTTGAAATTGTAAATTTTATTTCCAAAGATATTGTGGACCTTTATTGCACCTATGCGCTGGTGTCAGAAAATGAGCAGGAAAAAGAGGCGATATGGAAAGACAGGATAATGATCTGGAATACGGAAGATCCTTACCTCTATATGCGGCTGACGAAAGATAATCGTATTCTTATCGGTGGAAGGGATGAAAGATATAGCAATAAGGCATCCCGCCAACTGTATGAAAAGAAGTCCGAATATCTGCAGAAAGATTTTGAGAAACTCTTTCCCGGCAAAACGATCAGACCGGAATTCGCATGGAGTGGAACATTCGGCAGGACCGGAGATGCCCTTCCATATATAGGGGAGTATGCAAAAACGCCGGCAACTTATTATGCACTGGGATTCGGAGGAAATGGCATCACATTTAGTGTAATCGCTGCGCAAATCATCACCGATTTAATACTGGAAAAAGAAAATGCAGATGCTGAAATTTTTTCCTTCAACAGATAAATCCGGTTATATCTATAAATTATACATTTCCAGTTTTAGCCGGGTTTCTTCCAGATCCAGTTCCCTTTCTATTTTCCGGATAATCTCTTCGTTAGCTTCTCCGGTTCGGTGCATTTGATTCAAAGATTTTCTTTCGACCGCGATCAGGTCAATCTGCAATTTGGAATATTCATTGAAGATATTGGCAACCGTTGGGTTTTTGTCGCCAAAATAACCCTCCGGAAGATCAGTTTTCTGTAAGCGGTTAAATTTAATTTCGTATTTAGTTTTTATATTATTAAGCAATTCGTCATTTAAAAGTGAAAGATTTTCTTCTATGTGGGTGATTGTATTACTGACCACTTTTGTACGTACTTCGTATTCTTCCGCAGCAATAGAATAGGGATCGATCTTTAATTTTCTGATGACCCAGGGCAGGGTAAAACCAAGGAACACCAGCGTTACTAAGATAACACAAAAGGTAATGTAGATGATCAGGTTTCGATGTGGAAAAGCTGCGCCGTTTTTTAACGTCATAGGCAGGGCCAGTGCCGCTGCCATCGAAACCACACCACGCATACCGGCCCACCCAAAAACCACGAGATTGCGCTTGTTAAAGGGAATCCTTTTATTAATTCTCTCCATCATGGCAGGAGAGAGTGCGGAAGGAATGATCCAGATAAACCGCACTACAATAACAACGGCGCTGACTACGAGTCCGTACCAGATCAATTCTGAACGGGAATAGTCCTCGATTCCCGCGATAACATTCCGTAACTGCAGGCCAATCAGGATGAATATCAGCCCGTTTAAAATAAAGGTGATCACGTTCCATACGGAATAAGCCATGATCCGACTTTCATTTGTAAAAATTTCACCTGCCCGGAACGATAAGTAAAGCCCGGTGCAGACAACGGCCAGGACACCGGAAACATTAAAATGTTCGGCGACTCAGTAGGAAGCAAAGGGAGTAAGAATGGTCAGCGTTACTTCTATGATGGGATCAAAAATAAAATTTTTGTGCACCAGGTACATGAGGAATCCGATGATCAGACCGATAGCTATACCTGCTAGAACAACCCAGATAAAATTCAATCCGGCTTCCCACAGAATAAAATTTCCAGTCAGGATCGCAGTTAGTGCATATTTATAAGCGATCAGTCCGCTCGCATCGTTCACCAGGCTTTCTCCCTCTATAATGGAAGTGAGCCGGGGATCAAGTCCCAATCCCCGGGTTACTGATGTAGCGGCAATCGCATCGGGAGGTGAGATGATGGCACCCAGGAGGAATGATAGCGGCCAGCTGATATCTGGAATTATAGCATGTGCGACTACGGCAACGACGCAGGTGGTGAGCAACACCAGGCCGACGGCAGCAAGGGATATGGCACGCCAGTAAGTTTTGAACTCGCGCCAGCTGGTTTGCCAGGCCGCGGCATATAAAAGCGGTGGCAGGAAAATGATGAAAACAATTTCGGGACTTAATGCGATCGAAGGAAGACCGGGAATAAGCCTGATCACAAGTCCGGAAAGTACCAGAGCGATAGGGAAAGGGAATTTATAGCGATTGCTCAGTACACCCAAAAATGCTACGCCGAATAACAGAAATATGATCAATGCTATATTTTCCATCCTGAAACAATTTACTATAAATAAGTGAATGCAGCATAGCTGAATGCCTTTCGTCGACGTTTAGACGCTTTGGGCGAATTCTACTTTTACATACGTCCAAATCGTATAATTTACTATTCAATTCCTGTCTTCCCAAACCGGATATTTTCTCACCTTAAAATCACTCGAATGAACAAATAACCTACTAAGCCAACCCATTTTTTAACCTTGAATTAAACTTCTATCAATGAAAAAAATAATTTTTATCCTTGCAATTATTTCAACAATTTTCACCTTCACCGGCTGCCAGAAATTAAATGATTTTATCGACGTTAACCATCCGGATAAGGATGACAAAGCCCCTGCTAATGTCGCACTGGACTGGTACAGATTACAACTCAGATTTTTACTTGAACGGAATTCATCCCTGAAAGTCGACTTCGGATATCTTGGAATTGGATTGTATGAAGCAGTCCGATACGAAACAAAAAATTCTGTGAGTTTTTCAACCAAGCTCAATCAGATGCCCCAGATGCCGGGTATTGACAGTAAAAGTTATGACTGGGTACTGAGTGCAAACGCAGCGATGGCAAGTATGCTGCGGTTATTCAATACCGGTCTCACACCCGCAAATATTGCCAGCATTGATTCGCTTGAAAATCTTTACAACCAACAATCATCGACCAGCATTGGCTCGGACAAATTCAATCGCTCACAGGCATTCGGCAGAAGCATTGCAACAGCCATGTATAACTGGTCATTGACAGATAACTATAACACGTCTAACACTGGTTATGTCTATGCGACTGGCTTCGGTGCCTGGATACCCACACCGCCGGCTTTTCTGCCTGGTATTAATCCTTTTCTGGGTACTTCCCGCCTGGACCTTGCAGCTAATGCTACTGTCGTGATACCCCCGCCACCTTATCCTTATTCTGAAACCGTCGGATCTGATTTTTACAAAATGGTAAAGAATGATTATGATGTTAGCCTGGCACTTACTACTGAACAAAAAAATATTGCCAATTTTTATATTGATCAGGGCAATGGCCTTGGCTATACGCCTCCCGGTCACGACATCTCAGCCGTAACGCAGATATTAGTTGCTAAAAAAGCAGGGCTGGCATTAGCCGCCGAAGTCTATGCAAAAGCAGGAATCGCAGAACGGGATGCTGCTATCACGGTTTTTGGAGCCAAGTATAAATACAACCAGATGAGGCCCGTGAGTTACATCCGAAAAGTTATCGATACGGCATGGCTACCCTTTATTCCCACACCTCCGCATCCCGAATATCCGGCTGCACACGCACTGGTTACCGGTTCAGATATGGCCGCTGTTGCAAAAGTGCTGGGAGATCATGTGAAATTTACCGATCATTCCTATGATTTCCGTGGTTGGGCACCCAGGTCCTACACATCGATATTTGGAGTAGGTGAGGAAGCCGGGATATCCAGACTATATGGAGGAATCCATTACAAGGAGTCCATAGATGCCGGTCTCTATATCGCCAAACAAATCGGAGAGAATGTTGGAGGTTTAAAAATGACGTATTAACCCTTATACCAATCAAAGGAAATGCTCTGCCGGTCTTCCGCGCAGAGCATTTTTTATTTGTTATTTACTTCCAATTGATAACATGAATTCCAGTTCGTCTTTATCGGGAAGCATTTCTTTTTTAGATTGGGAATCAAAAACCATCACAGGAAAAGAATTCGTGTTGAAGGCTGGCCATTCAGGAAGTCCGTTACCATTTGGATTTCCACTGCTGATAAAATTTACCCAATAATCTGACATAAGCGCTGCCAGCTGCGCATCCTCTTTTTCCCAGGGTCGATTTAAAAATTTCAGATTATCCATCACGTACGCGACTTCGCCGGTATGGAATGCACCATATTTGACATATTCGGCAGTTGCCGGTAATTTTCTTGCGAAATAATATACATAAATAGGTGATTTGCCCTGGGCACTTTGAATACCGGCCCATTTAAATCCGGAAAGTGCGAAGATCATATCCCTGCTTAATTTGACCTGGGATCTGGCTGCTTCTTCGTCGGTGTTGGCCGGATAATATTTTAAGAACTGATCGGCATTTGGACCGTACTGATCTTTAGCTTCCTGTTTAAATGCTTCCTTATTTTTAAATTTGTCTACAAAACTCTCATCTGCGTTCCAGCCGGTAATCACAGGTACATTGTTCTCCTTATCCTTTAGAAATGTTTCTGAAACAGACTGGGGTAAAATCCATCCGTCCACAATTGGCCAATAGCGGGTTTGAAATTTCATCAGTTCCTCTGCAGGAACTTTACGAAGTTCTTCCAGGTTTGAAGCATGTACTGACCCGGCTAACTCCATTCCCTGCTGTTCAGCGACTTCGAGGTTGACCGCCTTCAACGTCAGCATCGAACCGCTTTCTGAAATCGCTTTATTAAAAAGTCCTTTAGCTACCGGCGATGCAACAAGACAATTTACAATCATAGATCCGGCCGACTGCCCGGCAATTGTGATATTATCGGGATCCCCGCCAAAAGATTCTATGTTTTTTTTGATCCATTTTAAAGCAGCTATCTGATCCAGGATACCATAATTTCCGGATGACTTTTCAGGAGATTCTTTGGTAAGCTCCGGGTGAGAAAGGAAACCGAAAACGCCAACTCTGTAATTGACAGAAACAAATATGATCCCCTTTTTTGCCATCGATTCACCGTCATAAATAGGCACTGCAGTGCCACCACTGGTGAATGCGCCTCCATAGATCCATACAAAGACAGGCTTCCTGTCTCCTTTCCTTGCCTTTGTCCAAACGTTCAGGTAAAGACAATCTTCACTGATGGGTTTTTCAGGGATAAGGAATTCTTCGGTATAAACTAAAAAGGGAACAGGCTTCGCCTGCATGGGGCTGGGACCAAAAGCATCACAACTTTTAACACCCTGCCAGTGACGGGCTGGCTGAGGGGCCTTCCAGCGTAACTGGCCGACAGGAGGTTCTGCAAAAGGAATTCCTTTATAGGCGATTACTTCGCTGGACGCTGATTTGACTCCGGATATCAAACCTGATTCTATTTCCAGGGTTTCTGCCTTCAGACCGGGATTTACTTTGCGGTTGAACGAATAGGCAAGAATCACTAAAGCAGTCAATACCAGGAAGCCGGCCAGTGCTGAATATCTTTTCATAATTCAGTTACATTTTTTGAATTTCCAGCGCCCCGGATGGACAGCGTAAGACTTGCTCATGGATTCTTTCCGGAGAAGCGCCCTCCGGATCAATCCATTTTTTAACAGATGGTTTGAAAACCTGGGGTAGCTGTTTCCAGCAACGGGTGGAGTGCTGACAAAATTCAGGTTTCCAGAGAACCGTTATGTCCTCATTGCCGTACTTAATCGTCTTTGTTTCTCCAGTTTTAAAAATAAAAGTTCTCAAGTCTAATATCATTTTCCAATATTCTGGAAATCGGACAATGGCTGACAATTTCCTGTCAACCTGACTTTCTGTTCATTTGGAACTGTATCCCCAAAAATAACATCCCGGTCAATAACCGTTGTCAATTTATCATCCACAGTTTCCTGGTATAAATTGGCATTAACAATGATTACCGGGATATCCCAGTTTTTCCGATCGATATACATACTCAGCGTTGCAAGTGCGCAGGAAGCTAACTGAGGACAACAAAGCGTATAAGGATCCGGGCCCAGATCTTTTCCTCCACTGGATACCGGCTCATCGGCAATAAATTTCCCGTTCCGCCATTCGATATTGCACTGATACTTTTCTTTTCCAATCGAAGCATGTACGGGTTTTTCTAAACTGTACTTCATGGAATCTGAATTTAAGTTAATGACTCGCCAGGATGAATTTTTCAAAAGCCGGTTTAGTCAGAATTGTCGGAAGAAGTACATATAATTGAAAACACAGTGTGTTTTAGTTATCTTCAGGTTCTTTGAATACTAAGGATCACGCATGTCATTCAAACCACAACTAAGTTTCCGTCAGATTATTAACATGAATGTCGGATTTTTTGGTATTCAATATAGCTTCGGTCTCCAGCAAAGTGCCGTCAATCCGATTTATGATTTCCTGGGCGCTACACCTGATCAGCTTCCCCTGCTAAACCTCGCAGGACCGGTGACCGGGTTACTGATTCAGCCCCTGATTGGAACCTTAAGCGACAAAACATGGCATCCGCGTTTCGGAAGACGCAAACCTTATTTTTTTGTAGGTGCTCTTTTTTGCAGTATTTGTCTATTTCTCTATCCCTTCAGCAGTACCTTATGGATGGCTGTCGGTTTGCTATGGATTCTGGATGCAGCAAACAATACGGCGATGGAACCTTACCGTGCACTGATTGCGGATAAACTGCCAGCCAGCCAGCAACCCACAGGATTTTTAACACAGAGTTTTTTTACTGGCCTGGGTATTACGCTGGCCAATGTGTCTTTATTTATATTTCAGAAACATATTCATGGCGAGCATGGAAGAATTCCTTACTGGGTGTTTGCGTCATTTTTCCTGGGATCGGTTTGTTCAATAAGTTCTGTGGGCTGGTCAATTTATAAAACGCCGGAAATTCCACCGACACCGGAAGAACTGGCGAAACTAAAAGCACATAAAGGCGGATTACTGGAGCCTATCCAGGAAATTTTTCAGGCATTAAAACACATGCCCGCAGTGATGTGGAAACTGGCTCTTGTTTATTTATTCCAATGGTATGCCTTGTTTTGTTATTGGCAGAACGCATCAAAAAGTATTGCACAGTCCGTTTGGAAAACTTCCCCATCACAGAATAAAATACTTTATGAAGAAGCCGTTGGATGGACGGGGCTGGTGAATGGCTGGTATAACGTTGTCACTTTTTTGTCAGCTTTTGCCCTGGTCGGACTGGCCCGGAAATATAGTCCGAAAATGGTTCATTTTATCTGTCTCCTGATGGCAGGAGCGGGACTTGTTATTTTTCCACATATAGAAAATAAGTACTTCTTATTTGCACCGATGACCGGATTCGGTATTGCCTGGGCCAGCATGATGGGAGTTCCTTACCTAATGGTGGTTGGCAACATTCCCAAAGAAAGATATGGCGTATATATGGGGATCATCAATATGATGATTGTAATTCCCATGATCCTTCAAAACCTGACTTTTGGATTTATCCTGAAAAATATTTTGAATAACGATCCCGGAAAAGCCATTTCTTTTGCCGGTGTATTTTTATTTATCGCAGCAGCGGCAACACTTTGGATCAAAACCGTAAAGGCAGATCCCGATATGGAAATTCCTTTGCCGGTAGGCCATTAGTCATATGCATTAATCATTTGTGCGAAACCAACTCCGCATATGTACGATCACGAACTCTATAAATTAATAAACCGAAAATTAGAAACCGATCCGTCTGTCAGGGACAATTCTTTCTATACCAGGTTTCTGGCAAACGCTTCTCATATCAGCGTCTTTGTACAATACCATTTATAAAGATCATCCAAATGGTCAGGATGGATTTGATCTTTTGTTGCAAACTATCATTCAGGGAAATAAAAACAGACCCGCCGTATTGAAGGAGCGGGACGGGATAAAACTCGAACAGGGACATTGGTTTTTGTCAAACCAGTTAGCTGGTATGAGTTTATATGTGGACCGTTTTTGCGGAAATATTACCAATCTTTCTTCGAGGCTGGATTATTTTGAAAGACTGGGTGTTAATTTTTTACACCTGATGCCATTGTTTGAAAGTCCGAAAGATGAAAGTGATGGTGGATATGCCGTAAGTAATTTCCGGAAAATAGATGAACGCTTCGGAAAGCTGGAAGACCTGAAAACGGTTCAGGAGCTGATGCGCAAAAAGAAATATGTTCCTGATGATGGATATTGTGCTGAATCATACTTCACGGCAACATGAATGGGCAGCAAAGGCGCGGGCTGGGGATACACATTATCAGGATTATTTTTATTTTTTTGAAGACCGGACACTGCCTGATGATGTATGATCAAACAATGCCGGAAATATTCCCTGAATCAGCTCCTGGAAATTTTACTTTTGTACCCGAATGCGGTAAATGGGTGATGACGGTCTTTCACAATTATCAATGGGATCTGAATTATACCAATCCCATGGTATTTGTCGAAATGCTGGATAATATATTTTTTTATGCAAACCTCGGAATTGACCTGTTGCGTATAGATGCGCCGGCATTTATCTGGAAGCAGCTGGGTACCACCTGTCAGAATCTTCCTCAGGCACATACAATTTTACGCCTGATAAATCTATGCGTTCAGGTAGCGGCGCCTGGGATGGCTTTATTGGGAGAAGCAATCGTAGCCCCAAAAGAGATCATGAAATATTTTGGAGAAGGGGAATATACGGCACACGAATGCGACTTTGCCTATAATGCCACGCAGATGGCTTTGCAATGGGATGCGCTGGCAACCGGCGATATACGAGTGATGATGGCGGCACAACACGAAATATTGAAAAAGCCATATGGAACTTCCTGGATAACCTATACCAGGAGTCATGATGATATCGGTTTAGGATATGAAGATTATATGATCGGACAGGCGGGCTGGAATGCCTTTGAACACCGGAATTTTCTGAAGAATTATTTTGCAGGACTGTTTCCCGGATCTCCTGCCACAGGTGCTTTATTTTCTTTCAATCCAAAAACTGGCGATGCACGCATCAGTGGAACACTGGCTTCACTCTGTGGTCTTGAAAAAGCTTTGAACGAAAAAGATGAACAGGCAATAGGCCATTCAATCAGCAAAATATTACTGATGCAGGCACAGAGTTTTTTTATTGGCGGCCTGCCCATGTTATTTTATGGGGATGAACTCGGATATACCAATGATTATTCCTACCTCGATGATCCGGGCAAAAGTTATGACAACCGGTGGATGCACCGGCCTGCTCATGCACTGGGAAAAATTGAAACGCATTGAAACAAAAGGAACACCGGAGGAAAAAATATTTTCCGGCACACAAAAGTTATTGCAAATACGCAGGAAGCTAACGGTTCTGGCGGATCAAAGTAATCTTACCTGGCTAACGCCACCTAATAATCATGTAGCTGCATTTACCCGGAGAGCTTATGAAAAAAAGATCAGCTGCCTTTTTAATTTCTCCGGAAAAAAAGAAATGATCAGCTGGGCTATTTTCGGGGACGGCGGCTCACAGCAAAGGCGTTTACTGGATCATTGGAGCGAACGGTACTATACACGGGGAGCGGATCATGAATTTTTCGTTCTTGAGCCTTTCTCCTTTTGCCTGATGGAATGGGTTTAACCGGGGAAAGCTATAATCACGGTTAACGGGTTTCAATGCATATTTTTGTGAGTAATGGTGAACAGAAATTATTTGAATGGCTTACTGACAATTTATTTAATTCTCTTTGTCAGTGTATCGCTGAGCGCTCAGAGTAGCTGGATAGTTCAAAAAGAGAAAGATGGAATTAAAATCAGCAGCCGGCAATCTGCGACTTCTTCTTTTAATGATATACGGGTCGAGTTGGATCTTCCCGGTAACATTGATCAATTGGCATCGATTCTGCTTGATGTAAAGAAATATAAGGAATGGAGTTATGCAACAAAGGTTTCTGAGCTGGTTAAGCAAATGGGTCCCGGAAAACTGATCTATTATACAGAAATTGAAGTTCCCTGGCCTGCGACTAACAGGTACTTATATGCAAACCTCGAATTGAAACCTGATCCGGCTAACCATTCAATGCAGGTAATCGCGATAAATCTTCCGGACTATAGGCCTTTTCCGAAGGATTTATTAAAGGTGACTTTTTCCAGAGGAACCTGGAACATCACTACCACTTCAAAAAAAGCTATCCATGTTGATTATACCCTGGAACTGAATCCCGGCGGATCACTGCCCGCCTGGGTGTTGAATTTATTTGCTACCAAGGGGCCACTGGAAACTTTTGAAAATATCAAACGAAAAATGTCTGCACTCAATCCTCAATGACCGGAAATTTCACTGCATGAAAAAAATAGTTTCCATTTCCTTCATTTTGTTGCTGCTCATAATTTTTATTCCGCGAATGGCCACCTCACAGGAAACCCAAAAGCTAAGGGTGCTTGTCCTCACGGACATCGAAGCAGATCCGGATGATGCAGAGTCCATGATCCGGTTCCTCACTTATTGCAATCAATGGGATGTGGAGGGACTGATCGCAACTACTTCCATACATCAGAAAACCAGGGTTGCACCGGAAAGTATTATGAAAATCCTGGAAGCATATCAGAAAGTGCAGCCTAATTTATTGAAACATGAAAAAGACTATCCTCCATTCGATGTATTATCAGCAAAGGTAAAAAAAGGCCTGCCGGTTTATGGAATGCTGGCAGTAGGCGAGGGGCATGACTCTGAAGGTTCAGAATGGATCATCAGGGTTTTGGAAAAGAAAGACAGCCGACCGGTATGGATATCAGTATGGGGTGGTGCCAATACCCTGGCCCAGGCCCTGTGGAAAATAAAACATACCCGGAGTCCGGCAGAAGCAGAATCGCTTTATAAAAAAATCAGGGTATATACCATTTCGGATCAGGATGATTCAGGACCCTGGATAAGAAAAACATTTCCCGGTATTTTTTATATCTGCAGTCCGGGTTATTCCTATGGCCGGGCAACCTGGCTGGGCATGTCATTTGGTATGCCCGGTTCAAATAAGGAAGTAGTGAGCAATGAATGGCTGGCAAAAAATATCCAACAGGGTCACGGGCCACTGGGTGCCGCTTACCCGGATGTTGCCTATGGAATGGAAGGAGATTCACCGGCTTTTCTATCTCTGATTTCAAATGGATTGAATGCTCCCGAACATCCTGACTATGGCGGGTGGGGAGGCAGATATGAATATTATAAACCTGAGCTCGATACTTCAGCATCCATTTTTCCTAAAAGGCCAAACTGGCCGGTGGATGAACCCGAAACGAGAGCGCTGTGGACGAATGCCGAAGATTCCGTTGTATCTGCGATAGATAAGAAAGGCTATAAAAATATTCAGGCAACTATTTGGAGATGGCGTACCGAATATCAAAACGATTTTGCTGCCAGGATCGAATGGACCACAAAAAATTATGACCAGGCTAATCATCCCCCCGTGCCCGCACTGGCTCATTCCGATCACCTGACGGTAAAATCAGGCGAACAATTCCATCTGAGTGCCGGCGGTACTACGGATCCTGATGGAGACTCCATGAGTTATTTATGGTTTCAGTATCCGGAAGCGGGGACCTACAAAGGATTTGTAAGTTTTGCTCCCTACGCTTCAAACCTGTACGACTTGCCGGTAACGGCTCCCCGGGTCGACCAGTCGGTTACTATCCATTTTATTTTAAAAGTGACTGATAAAGGATCTCCACCCTTAACCAGATATAAAAGAGTAATAGTTACCGTATTGCCTAATTAACCAATAAATGGTCTTAATCAAGTTTTACACTCGTCGTTTCAACATCCCAATGTGATAAGAGAAGTTCGAAGCGATGCTGTTCAGCTTTTTTGTAATTATCCTGGTCAGGATAAAGTTGTTTTTTGTAAGGCTCTGTGAGATTTTCATCGAAGGCCAGGGCAGCATTTTTGAACACCAGCCTCACTCGGAAATCCCATCGGGTATCTTCACCACTATGGTATCTTGGTTTGGAGGCTGTGACACTGATAATATCTCCTTTATCAATGGCCTTCTTCAGGAGGGGATAGTGATTTGCCTTCCATAAGCTGATGAATTCTTCTGCATAGCCCCACTTAACGCGGTAGTAATTTTCAACAATAAAATAGTCGTCAGAGGAGGGAGCAGCCTGTTGTGAATATGACGGTAGGGCTGTAAAATAAAGGAAACCAAAAATCAGCATCTTGTGGAAGAAAGATTTGAACGGAAACATTTTAAGTGTTTTTGATTAAGTCTCTAAAGTTACCAACTTATAAGGACCGATGATGATTACATAATGTGTTCCTCAATTTTTTTATATCCGTTGGTGAGCAACGGCAACACCCGCCAATTAATGTGGCACCGGCATCATACCAGGACAGAACCGCATTTTCAAAATCAACAGATCCCGTTCCCGGCAACCAGCATTTATGTTCCGCATCCCAAACCTCACCTTTGTTGGGATAGGAAAGTATATGTTTACTGCTGACCATTTTGGCTATTCGAATGAGAGATTCAACGAATTGAGGGGCCGTGCAATTTAAACCGACTGCAATTACCTGTTCTGATTCGTCAGCCAGGGAAACACAATCACGGAACAGGCTCCCGTCACAAACTTCTGTTTCATTTTTACAACTAAAACTTATCCATGCTTTCACGCGGGGAAATTCCTTCAATAAATTGATCAGAGCGACCGCTTCTTCGGGACAGGGAATAGTTTCACAGGCGAGCAGATCGGCTCCGCTTTCAGAAAGTACGCTCATTCGTTCACGATGAAAGTCCATCAGTTCTTCAATGCTTAAACCATAATTACCCCGATATTCTGATCCGTCAGCCAGTGAAGCTCCATATGGTCCTATAGATGCGGCAATTAATGGATGAGGTCTTTCGAAATAATTATCGTGCGTGTATACTTCCCTTGCTTCAATAGCCAGACGTGTTGAGAGCATTAGCAGTTCCGTTCCTTTTTCCTTGCTATAACCCTGTTTTTCAAATCCGTTGAAGCTGGCCTGATAACTGGCAGTCGTAATGACATCTGCTCCGGCATTCAGATAGTCCAGATGAACCTGTTTTATTAAGTCCGGATTTTCAGTGAGGAGTTTGGCCGACCATAGTGGATGGTTAAGGTCAGCACCTTTTTTTTCTAATTCTGTTGCCATTGCGCCATCTAAAACAACCAGGCCACATTTTTCAATAAAAGGTTTAAACAGGTCTGTATGCATTGTCCACAAAATAAACGAAGATAAGTTTTTGAATTTTCCCTATGGGTAAAGGATATCATCGATTGATTTCAACCAATAACACCCAGGCTTCACGGAAAAGTTTTCGGAATTCCTAAAATTGAAAATAAATAAATGAATCACCGCTTTTCTGGCAGACGATAATACTGATCACCAGGAATGCCCAGACAAATGCCAATGCCAGCCAGGGAATCTTTTTAGCTACCTGGAGAACGCTGGTATTTCGCATGAGCCAGTGGGCCGTGAACATGCCTGTAATAACAACGATAACCTTGATAATATCTATCGTGGGAAGTAGAGGAGTCGGATTTTTTGAAAAGCCAAACATAGAGGCCAGCATACGCCATGCTGTGGAAAATTCTTTGGCCCTGAAAAATACCCAGGTAACATTGATCAGGAAGAACGTGCCCAGTGCCAGCAGTAAGTTTTCGAAGGTTTTATTTTTTACAAAAACAGGTGTTAGATCCGCTCTCACCAGGCTCTCTCTTTCTGAAGTCGATTTTTTTGTATGTCCGAATATTTGTTTAAACCATTTTTCTACGCAGAGATAGATACCATGCAGCGCTCCCCATACCACAAAAGTCCAGGATGCACCGTGCCATAATCCACCCAGCAGCATAGTCATCATTAAATTAAAATAAGTGCGGAATTCACCTCTGCGATTACCGCCAAGGGGAATATATAAATAGTCGCGAAGCCAGGATGATAAGGTAATATGCCATCTTCTCCAGAAATCAGTGAAGCCAATAGCTGCATAGGGATAGCGGAAATTTTCCGGCAGTACAAATCCAAGACACATGGCCACCGCAATCGCACAGGTCGAATAGCCGGCAAAGTCAAAAAATATTTGCCCTGAAAATGCGAGTACGCCTACCCATGCATCCAGGCCCGGTAGCGATCTGGCATATCCGAAAACGGTATTCGCAGATCCTGCCAGCAGTGTATCTGCCATGGCTACCTTCATGAAAAGTCCGAGAGACAGCAGGAATAATCCCTGTTGCAATTGCAGGCGGGTAGCTTTGTGGGGATGTTCAAACTGCGGAACCAGCTGCGGCGGACGCACAATAGGGCCGGCAACCAGGTGCGGAAAGAAAGTAACAAATAAGGCGAAGTCCAGAAATGAACGCACTGGTTTACTCTTGCGTTTATACATGTCAATCGTGTAGCAGAGCGTAGTAAACGTATAAAAGGAGATACCGGCAGGTAAAATAATATTTGGTTTGGCTGGATGAAAATTAATACCCAGCGCATGCGTAAGTATTACAAAATTATCCAGGAGGAAATTTCCGTATTTGAAAAAGCAAAGCATGCCCAGGTTTCCGATCAGGCTGAGGACAAGTAAAAGTCTTTTTTTGTATTTATTCTCCTGTGTATAGAGGGCACGGCCGACAAAATAATCCACCACGGTGGACAACCAGAGCAGTAGAATAAAGGGCGGATTCCAGGCCGCATAAAACAAATAACTCGCCAGCAGGAGATTGATTTTTTTTGTTTTCCAGGAAAGGAAAGGCAGGTTATGCAGGATAAGCATGACCGCGAAAAAAGCTATAAATGTAAATGAGTTGAATACCATGATTGATTAATTATTCCGGTATGCCAGAGAATCCGAAGTTTTTCCAAAAGTCCAGCCCTCTTTTTCTTTCAATACATTTACCAGGGTCTTTGTGAATATAATCGCATCCGCAGGTGCTAAATGAGATTGCTCGGGACAATCCATATGCGCCGTCTCGGGATAGTCAGCATAATAAAAGCCGGATATTCCCGTGTATTGAAGAAAGCGGTCCCAATATTGATCACGGGGATACAGTTTGTTTTCCCGGGCGAGGACAGGACCGGTGGAAGGAGGCCTTATAATAAAGACCTTGCCCCCGCGTGATTTTATCCTGTCGATAAAATATTTCATCTGCTTTAAAAAGATTTCCAGCGTATCGCCTTTCAAAGGCACGAGCCTGATACGCCCCGACGCCCCGGCCCAATATCTTATTGTTGCATTTCTGACCGAGCTGTCTTTGAATAGCAGGGGCGAAATATACGATTGGCGCAGAATAGTGCTATTGGCAAAGGCCTTTTGGGGGACCGGGTGCAACAACCACACCCGGGCGGTTCTTAACAGGCAGTGTATTTAACAGTGCGTTCAAACCAAATTTTCCTTCTTCCAGGAATACCAGTTTCGATTCCAGCATTAAATCGAGAGAGCTGTTCAGTTTTTGTGCCGGTGTTTGACTGTAATAATATTCAATTCCCTCCCGTGGCTGATCTTTCCCTGCGAATGCTGTCCAGTGTATAAAGTGCGATTTCTGTAGCGCCGAAAATCACTTTGCCGTGAAAATTTTCATCGTTGGCAAGGTTCTCTAATACCGGCCGGGGCGGTGTACCAACCAGCGCAAGTTGCACGGCATCTTCTCCCGTCATCGCTTTCCAGGTGGGAATATCAATATCAAACTTGACCCTGGAATCCCCGATGAAAACAGTGGACTGGTCCGGCGGCAGGTAAACTTTTTTCCTGGCCGTTGCCCACATTACTTTGTCTTCATTGTAGGAAATTAAATAACCCTGGCTTCGCCAGAAGAATTCCCAGAAAATTATAAAAATCACTATGAGTATCGCAGCGGCAATACCTGATTTTGCAAAATCATTTGAATGCATACGAATAATTGTGAAGTTCCAGAATTATAGAGACGGATTCGTATACTTCCTTGCTGATGGCGGAGATTCCGGTACTGTAAAGAGACTATCGCCGGACTTTAAGGTAAAGTTATTTTTTTAAATTGAAGATAAAAATTACATCCTGTTCCTGGTATTCATCTTAAGGAGCCACATTGTAAATTATCAAATGTACCGACAGAAGATTAAATGGGAATATCAGAAACAAATTCAGCCAGCCGGCCATTCAGTTTTTGCTTAACAAGAGAACGGATATTTCCATAAATGTCCTGGTCGAGCGTCAGTTTGCCGGATGCATATTGAAGTTGGGTTTCATCATTTGAAAATTTTACGAAAAGGATATGGCTTATTTTATTGGTCGAGGTTATCAGGAAAGTACCGAGGTTTATAGATACGGCTCCTCCTTCCTGAGTTGCGACGCCAATCTGGAAACTTCCGCTGCTTTCCGTGTGCGTATTTTTTTCAAAGGCTTCTATTTTTCCTGTCGAATCAGCGAGCGTTTTAATGCTGTCCAGTACCTTATTAATAATCTGAATAAGATTAGCCCCGAAAGCTGCAGTCAGGATATCAATAATAACGCTCTGGATTTCAACGACACTGGCTTTGGCAGAAAATTTTTGAACGTCACCGCCCTCTATAGTCCAACCGGTTCGCGCTAATATTTCAATATAAGATTTATACCAGCCGATGACATCAGACTCATCTGCAATTTTTGCCTTTGCTCCCAGTTGCGCGAGCAATGTCGATTCAAGGATGTCAGCCCTGTTTGCCGCATTCACTCCGGACACAAAAGATATCAGACTTTTATCGACGATCATAGCCTGTTCTTTATCGTCATGCAATAAAAGAGGTGGTATGCCGGCATTTGGTGGCATGTAGTAAGGATCAGCGATCGCCGCTGAAGATGCCGAACCGAATGACGGAGCTGCAGGCGAGGCCAGCTGTTTGGACATATGCCTGGGTTGGGAATAAGCCGCATCAGGAAAAGAGATCTTAAGGTTATACAGGTAATCTTTCACGAGTGTTTTCTGATTCATGATTATTCATTTTCTTTTCTTGAAACCAAGATAGATACTCAATGAATAATTAGATCTGTCCTTTACCTTACGGCGTATTTTCTTTACCAAACGGTATATCAGCCCAGCGGACTCGTGATGTGCAGATAAAATCCTTCTATAATATAAGTTCCAACGGTCGCGCCGCCATCCTGTCTGCCAATGGAATTTTCCTGGTAGTAAGCAGCCCTTCCATGTTGCGCTTTCATTTGCGTGGAGGCTTCAAGACCTTTCAGGGAGGCGTCCCTTGCCGCTGTTATGGCGGAATTTAATGATTCATGATTATTTACTGCCGCCCTGAATGCCTCTGCAGCCGGATGCAGTGAATCAACAATGGTTTTGTTGCCGGGTGCGGATTTTCCTCTCTCCATGATGGAATTGACAAAGGATTCAAAAAACCGGGCCAGTGCCTCAGGGTCTATCACTTCGGTTTCTCCCAGGGCCTTACCGCCTTTCATAAATCCTGTCGCCACGAGTGTGCCCATGGTTGATGGTGAAGTTTTCGCGATGATCATGCCAATGCGGATCAGCATTTTGCCGGGAAAATTTTCTTCAGACTGCTCTGGCTTCCTGGGAAGCTGCAGCAAAACCTTTCGTCATGGTAAATCCAAGGTCTCCGTCACCCATTACACTATCCAGTTGCATAAGAAAATCCTGGTGTAAATCGATGATTGTTTTTATCCGGAGGATAATCGATTTAATATCTTCAACCCGCAGTTCCTGCATGGTATAAAATTACAATTGAAACTGGGTAAAAAATGGCGAGTTAGCGGGTTTTGAGAGCAGCCGTTTGAGTTCATCATCCAATTTTAATAAGGATACCGATGCTCCGGCCATTTCCATACTCGTGGCAAACTCACCGACATAAGTATTGAAAACACGGATTCCTTTTTCTTTCAAAATTTCGTGCAGCCTGCCTGCCATAATATATAATTCTTCTTTCGGTGTAGCGCCAAGTCCGTTTAATAAAACAGATACTTCATCACCTTTTTGATAAGGAAGATCAGAAATTATTTTATCTGCCATTTGCTCAACAATCTGATCTGCTTTTTGCAGAGGGCCCCGTCGGATACCCGGTTCGCCATGAATGCCCATCCCGATTTCCATTTCATTTTCACCCAGAGAAAAAGAAGCCTTACCGGCTTCCGGCACAATACAGGGAGTAAGTGCGACACCCATGGTCCGCACCTGACTACACACTTTCTGTGCAATTCTCTTCACCTCATCCAGCGGAGCCAGCTCGTCTGCCAGTGCACCGGCAATTTTATATACATAGAATATACCGGCAACACCCCTTCGTTTACCTTCTTCGCCTTTGGGTGCCGAAGCCACATCTTCACCCGCAATAACCTGTTCCACTTTTATTCCTTCCATATCAGCCATTTCCGCGGCCATATCAAAATTCATGATATCTCCACCATAATTACCATAGATATATAAAACGCCAGCGCCCTGGTGAATGGCCCTGGTAACTTCCAGCATCTGGTCCGAACTCGGACTTTGAAAAACACCGCCTACCGCACAGCCGTCCAGCAATCCGTCTCCCACATATCCCAGGAATAAAGGAAGATGACCGGAACCTCCGCCTGTTGCAATTCCAACTTTGTTCTTTTTTCCGCTGCCTGCTTTTATTATGCAACGCAGATCGCCGGCCGCACTGGACAGCTGAAGAGGATGGGCAATCAATATTCCCTTTAGCATTTCATCCACGAAATGCACCGGGTCATTCATGATTTTTTTCATGGCAGATATTTATGGTGAATTAATTAATCGAAAAGGAAATGCATTAGTATTGTTTGGCAGTAATGATCAGGGACAACCCCAACAGGTATAAACAAAACATTGCCGCCAGCCACTTATTTACGGACGGGGGGGCCAGTTTAAATTCTTTCCAAACCAATACTCCCCATAACACGGCAACCATGGTGGCTCCCTGTCCCAGTCCATAAGAAATTGCCGTTCCGGCTTTTTCCGCAGATAAGGTCATCAGTGAAAATCCAAGACACCAGATCAGGCCGCCAATTAATCCCAACAAATGATCTTTCAAACTACCGGTAGTAAAATACGCCTTGCCCGGAATAACGGGTCCGGTGATCGGTCTGCGCATCAGGTAAACATTCCATAGAAAAGAGGAAGCCAATAGCCCGATTGAAAAAAATACGATGGCGGTATATGGCGTAAGCTTTCCTGATTCCGGATTGATCAGTGACGGCGAAATGGACGTTTACGAGCAGGGGATAAAAAAACCCCATTAAGTACACCGGTACAAATGGAAAGAAAGATTCCTTTTGTAATGGACTTTTTTCCCTCTGACGGGATCTTGCTATAAGCGAATCCGTCAAGTATGATCGCAAGTACGATGCAGGCCAGCCCGGTAAATAAGTATCCATGGATTGCCCAGCGGTTTGGAGATATATCCGGAAATGACACCCAAAACCAAAGCCAGGCCCACACCGATCGGGAATGCAATGGCCATGCCGGCGATATCGATTACAGTAACCAGTAAAACATTGGATAAATTAAAAATCACTCCGGACAATAAAGCATAGCCCAGGTTTTTCGTGTCCGCCTGGGAAAGGTCTGGCAAAAATGAACGTCCGTCATAGCCATGACTGCCCAGCGTAAAGGCAAGTATCAATGAAAAAAGCAATACCCCGATGGAATAGTCCCAATAATAAAGCTGGAAATACCAGGATTTGCCGGTAAGCTTCATGGTATTGGCCCATGAACCCCAGCAAATCATGGTTATCAGGCAAAGTAATACGGCAGTTGGATAAGATTCAATGATAACCATATGGCAGGGCTTTCGTTCCCTTAAAACTACCGCATTATTTGAAGCCCGGTATGATCAGTCCATTAAAAATTACCCATGTAGTAGTATTGTTATGGTAAAAGCGGGTAATTTTTATTTATTTGATACTCCCGGATGTAGGAAAGTAGTAGTGCCTGCCGCGCCTAGTATCCTCCCATCCCGGTTGTGGCGACTACTATTTTTCCGGTCATCTCCGGATGTAGTGCACAATGATATGAAAAGGCTCCTGCCGAAGAAAAAACCTTCGAATAAGTAGCCCCGACAGCTATATTACCACTGTTAAAACTACCGTCGTCTGCTGTCACAGTATGAATGGTGGTATCACTATTAGTCCATGTAACGGTAGCACCCGCTTTTACGGAAAGGCTGCCGGGAGTAAATGCCATATCCTTAATAGACACGGTCGCTGCTGCGGGTGCAGGGTTGTTGTTGCTTGAACCATACCCATTGCTCTTACTGCACGAAATAAAAACAATCGCCGATATCAAAACCGCTAATAATCCGGAATAAAATATTCTAGTTTTCATAATGTTCATTTTTAGATTTTCGAAATTAGTGTTCAGGTATTGAGTACACTCTACATAATAATACGGCAGGGTTTACAGGCAAGTTGCGTAATAACAGACGGGTTGTTTTTTGTCGCTTTAGTTTTAACATTCACCTGCAGTCATATCATTTCAAATTACATACCATCAAGGTTGGAGATATGTTAATTCCCGGAATATTCTGGACGTTTTTAACGATTCATATTACTAACAACAGGCAGCTATTAAAGTAAATCCATTGGAAAATCCATGCGCAAATTATTTTCGTATATGAATGAAAGATGAATTTAAAATACGTCGCGGGAATCGTTTTGATCTGCGGACTGATTGGATGCGCAAACAAAAAGACAGCGCTCGTTAGTAGTATTTTTATTGACAGCCTGATAAAAAATTATAAAGAACCTCCAATTGCACGGTCAAATGAAAATGCCCTTCGTTTCTGGAAAGACCGTATTCATCCTGGTCTCCCAGGTATTGTCAGCGAATCAAAATATGCCGCATGCCTGGCCATGCGGTTTCATTTATTTGGAGATATCCTGGACATAAAACAGGCAGACAGCGTAATCCGGAAAATTGATTCGGATTTCAATTACAAAGAAGCCCAGGCCAACCTGACCATGGTATCTTATTCCATTCTGCAGCATCGTTTCAATGAAGCAGACGGGTGGCTGGAAAAAGCCCGTCATTGTGGTCTGAAAAAATATGATATGCTTACCGCGTCTTTCGATGTGGATTTTGAACTGGGCAGATATTTCCAGGCATCAAATTCATTGAAGCAACTAAAAAGTTCCGCTGACTATGGCTATTTTTTCAGGCGATCAAAAATGGATCATCTGAACGGATCGCTGGACAGTGCGGTAACAGCAATGATGAAAGCGGCAAATATCGAAGAAGGCAGCCCATGGCTGGAAGAGATTGCACTGGCAAATGCTGCCGACCTGTATATCCACGCCGGCGATCTTAAGAAAGCAGCGGAGTTATATATCAAATGCATACGTATGAACAGTGCGGATTTTCATAGCATCCAGGGCTTGGGCTGGATTGCGCTTGTTCATGATAAAAATGATTCTCTCGCGGAAAAAATATTTTCATTCGTGCAAACCAAAAATAAATTGCCGGACGCCTGGTATAAACTCACGCAAATGGCAGAATTACGCGGAGACCGGGATCTGGCAATTAAGTACGCAAAGGAATTTGCATCCCGGGCCTCGGATACCGTTTACGGAAATATGTATAACAAATACCTGATTGAACTTTATACCGGAATCTTAAATAATTATTCCCGGGCAGAACAAATTGCAAAAAGGGAACTGGATAATCGTTCCACGCCGCAAACGCGCGCCTGGTATGCATGGGCTTTATTTTGCAATAACAGGAAGAAGGAAGCTTTGGATCAGTTTGAAAATAATGTTTCAGGCAAACCCCTCGAAGCGCTCGAATTGTACTGGATGGGAAAACTGATGCAGGGAATCAATAAAGGATATAATGCACAGGCTTTTTTCAGTGCAGCTGTCATCAATAAATATGATTTAAGTCCCGCGATTCTGAATGACCTGCAAAAAAACTCAGACTAAAATACGTTCGATCGTCCAGATACCTGCCATGCATACAATTACAGCAGAGACTGGAATCACAATAGCTTTACGGTAATAAGGCTTTTCTCCGAACCGTCTTCGCCAGTAAAAAATAAGCCAGCATGATGATGGTGAGCTGCCCCAGTTCAACACCGATATTAAACATCACCAGGGATAAAAGATAAGCATTTTGAGGAAGACCCAATTGTCCAAGCGCACCGGCGAAACCCATACCATGAACAAGTCCGAATAAAAATACGATGCCGATGCGGGCAGCTTTTAATCTGGGAGAAATAATATTCTCCAGGGAAACATAGAGAATGGATAATGCGATCAGCGGCTCAACAATATGTGAAGGTGGATTAATGATATGGTACATCGATAATCCCAGTGTTACCGAATGGGCCACGGTAAATGCAGTTGCCTGCCATAAGACTGGTTTCAGACGGGGACTTAAAAGGAAAAGACTCAATACAAACAGAATATGATCGATTCCGAGAGGAAGGATATGTTGATATCCTGTTTTCAGATATTCCCAGGCAGCATGAAGCTGCGGACATTTTTTCCAGTTCCTGAACGATGACATGAGCAGAAACTGTTGCCGAGATGGAGCATAAAACGATAATAAGGGATAACCTTGAAATAATAAATCGTATTGAAATCATGTCCCCGTATTTTAAGAGTAAAAAATATAAAATGGCCAGTTTTCAGGCTGACCATTTTTCATTTATTAAACAAGTCTTCTACCAGGGACTGGCTTCATAGGGAAATGAACTGAGGAAGGGTTTATCATTTCCATTCACATGATCACTGGTAAGTCCCGTATTGGCTGCACCATCCGGTCCGCCGAACACCAGTATCAGTTCCACATCAATTACATCGTCACTCAGGGTTCTTCCGGTTAATACCTGGGTGCCATTATAAAAACTGGTGATGCCGGTAGTGGCAACATTCAGCACATCGGTAGAAACAACACCGATAAACTGATCTGCTGTTAAGCCAAGCAGATTGGTTGAATAGCCCGGATTCAGGGTGAGCAGCGAGGTTTTCATCTCGCCGCCGAATCTTGCTCCCATACCTGAAGGGATGGTCAGATTAAAACTGTCTTTTCCACTGGCAGGTATAAAGACAGTATTGATGGCCGGCCTGCCTACCTGGTCCGCCTGATCGTAATAAACTGTCGGTGTAGGTGGTGGATTATAATTGTCAGACTTCGAACAGCCAAGGCCCATGGTTATCAGGGCGGCGCCCGTAATGAATGTTAAGATTATATGCTTTTTCATGTCAAAGATTATTTTTTGATGAATGAATGATTGAAGAACTGATAACTTATGATTCTTTCTTTTTGGTAGTGACCCATACATTTATTTTTCCGGTACTGTATCAACAGTTTTTTGGGTACTTCCGCCACGATACTCATTACATTGGTTCCTGCAAAAGCGTCTGATCCCGGATTGTTGAAACCCGGCGCCTTGCCGTCCAGGATTGCATGGTATTGATTGAGATCGAAAAAGAACGGGTCATCGCGGGGTCCTGCGAATACCATGATGCCGGAAGCGGAGCTCGCCGTGGTGGGAGATGAGGCGCCATAAGGAGTGACATCCACCGAAGCGATGATTTTCCCTTCCAGCCTGCTTCGAATTCCGGTAGCAGATGGTTTAACAGGGCCGTAGAAATTCATTTTTCCGTTTGCAAAAATGGCCTGGATCACCAGGTCTTCCACATTGTCACCATTGTTGTCAATATTGATCTGCGTGAGTGTATTGGGATCAAATGCCGCAGCTGCAGTGGAAGCCGGCGCCAGAAGTCCCTGGGTGTTGGCGACAAATACCAGGTTATTGGTATCCGCTCCGGTGAATACATACAGATCAGTGATATCTGTTGTCTGGTTTTTCACTGCCGGCGCGTCAATATGATCGGAAGCGAGTAAAAAACCACCTATCGTAGTAGCTATCGCTACCAGGACGATCAATGCAAGTTTTTTTTGTTTCATACGAATGTTTTTAATGATTATTTTGAAGACCTACGAAAATTCAGATGAGTCAGATTTTTGGGAACCTAAATAATGGATCAGGTTGGAAATAAATTTTATTTATTGTCCTTTTTGATGAAGTCCGTTCGTCATCACCCTATCTATTCATCATAAAACCAAAATCATGAAAGAGTATTTATTTTTGCTCAGGGGTGGTAAACCCGCGACAAGTAAAACAGAAACTGAAAACAAAGCAGAAATGCAGGCCTGGGGTGCATATATGAGCAGCCTGGGAGAAAAAGGACAATTTGTAGGCGGACTACCCCTGGTTTCCGGCGGAATGGTTGTAACGCCGGAAGGATTAAAATCCGAACCTGTTAATTCGCCAAAAGAAGGGATCGTAGGCGGCTACCTGATTATCAAAGCAGAGAACCAGCAGAAAGCAGCAGAACTGGCAAAAGCCTGTCCGCATATTGCCAATGAAGGAAATATTGAAGTGAGGGAGATTGCACCCATGCCGGCCATGTAAGATTAACCAGGTTATGCGTGCCGGCTTTCATCAACCGGCACGTTTTCTTTTTTTTAAATCGCTTATATTCCACAAAATAATTACATGAATTCCGGCCGCAGAAAAATTACCATCGTCGAATTTCCATCTAACCTGGGATTGATCGAGCCGGCGCCAGGGCGCGAACCCGGTGTAAAAAATCTGCCGGCCTGGCTGAAGAAATTTCATTTCCATGAGTTATTGAATCCGGACAAAGTCTGTTCGCTTACTCCTCCTGCATACACGATGCAGGTTGATCCCGAATCGGAGGTGAGAAATGCAGATGCGATTGCTGAATATGCGCAGGGGCAGGCTGAAATGCTAAGTAAATTAATTGCAGGAAATAATTTTATACTGGCTCTCGGCGGTGATTGCAGCATCATAATCGGAAATGCGCTGGCCCTGAAGCAGGCAGGCAACTACGGATTGTTTTTTCTTGACGGACACACAGATTTTATGTGGCCCAAGCTTTCTTCTACGAAAGGGGCGGCGGGAATGGATCTGGCGATCGTTACAGGGCACGGTCATAAAAAATTAACAGATATACTTCACCTGGGTCCGTATTTCAGAGAGGAAAATACCTGGTGCGTCGGTAACCGGGAATATGACGAAGAATATGTCAGAACTATAGAAAATTCAAATATTAAGTATTTCGATTTAAATAAATTGAGGCAAACAGGAATTGAAAATTGTTGCCGGTTATTTCTGAACCATGTAAATGAAAATAAATTGGATGGATTCTGGATCCATCTCGACGTGGATGTATTGGATGATGAACTGATGCCCGCGGTGGACTCCCGGGCAGCCGGTGGATTGGATTACACCGAATTGAATTCTATATTAAAATGCTTACTCCGAAGTCCAAAAGCTAAGGGCATGGAAATTACAATTCTCGACCCTGATCTCGACCCGGATGGGAAATATACGATGGCTTTTACAGGGGAGATTGCCCCGTTAATTCAAAAGACGGTTTAAACAGGCCAAAAGGGGACTAGTTTATCACATTTTACATGAATGGCAGCATTTTTGAGAGGTTGGAATTGATTATCCATGAAAGACGCTTCCGATAAGAGGGTTATGCTGGCCGAAAAGGTCAGAGATCTGATTGTACAGATGATCCATGACTCAATGGAACTTCCCGCCATCAACTACTCCGAATATATCAGCCGTCAGTTATGTGTCAATTATACTTTGTTGTCAAAGTCCTTCTCCCGGACGATCGGGATTACCATTGAACAATATATTATTATTCAGAAAATAGAGCGGGTAAAAAAAATGATATCCCAAACCGAACTGACGCTTTCTGAAATCGCATGGAAACTCCGATATAGCAGTCCGGCGCATCTCTCCGCGCAATTCAAAAGGATTACAGGGATTGCTCCTTCAGTCTTCAGAAAAATTAAAGACACCGGGAACCCGGAGCCGGACACTGAATCCGGAACAGACCGAATTGTGTAATTAATTACCCGAATTATATAACAGCAATTTCCGGCTAAGGCCTGAATTTTGTGACTTCACTGTCAGAATCATTGCGCAATGATTCAGCCTGCATAAAATCTATATCGTAGATGACAAGGGAACCGGTGTTTATGAGTTGACTGCTTAAGAGTGGATAGGTGGAAACGATTTGCAAAAACTGCAACCAAAATACAGAATGATCAGAAACTTATACTTAATTTAATTTATAGTCAATTCCGGCACCGTCAGGTTTCAACCATTTTATCACTATTGTAAAACCTACGGTTATGCTTAAGAAATCTACACGCTTAGCAGCGTTGTGCCTGCTGCTAATTTGTTCTACCATTCGCATTGAAGCCCAATCAAAAAAAGATATCGCTGCAAAACTTTTCCTGAATTTACCCAGACAGGCCCCATTCCGCGACAAAAATCATCTTCCTTTATTTTTGCACCAGCCTTTCAGATCTTACGATGGAACAGGCAATAATATTACCAGTCGCCAGGGACTCGAATATGGCGCAACGGATATTCCGCTCTTCAGGGAAATTGCGTCCAGCTACGCGTCTTCAGATCCCAATAATGCATTGGCCGGCCCGACACGTCCCAGTCCCCGGGCAATTTCAAATGCTTTGTGTGACGAGCCGATAACCCATTTTAATGAAAGGGAAATCAGCACGTTTGTATATGTATGGGGACAGTTCATAGATCACGATATGAGTCTCACACCGACCGGAACAACAGAATATGTTCCGATACCGCTGCCGACTGATGAAGTGGTATTTACGCAGGCAATTCCTTTTTACCGGAGCGAAGTACGTGCCGGAACAGGAAATGGAAATCCAAGACAGCAAACCAATCTGAATACATCCTGGCTGGATGCGTCCATGGTATATGGATGCGACTCTATCAGAGCCAGGTGGTTGCGGACTTTCAGTAATGGTAAAATGAAAACCTCGGCTGGTAATTTCCTTCCATGGAATACAGTCAATGGTGAATTTTCCGGGGCCATCGATCCCAATGCCCCCGATATGGCAAATGATGCCGGTAAAACGGTAAAGACATTTGCAGCCGGAGATGTACGCGCAGCCGAGCATCCGGGTATAGCCGGACTGCATACCATTTTTGTACGGGAACATAACCGGATCTGCGACCGCCTCGTTAAACAGGGGCTTAAAAATGATGAACTTATTTACCAGATGGCAAGAAAGGAAGTTGGTGCGCTGATCCAGGCAATAACTTACCAGGAATTTCTTCCGGCCATCGGAATCAATCTCAGTTCATACGCCGGCTACAGAGCAAATGCAAGACCCGATATCACGAATATTTTTGCAACCGCCGGTTACCGGATCGGTCATACGATGGTTGCCGATGATATTTTTCTGCGCAACGACCTTTGCCAGGTGGTTGAACCGGGTGAACTGGATCTGGTGGAAGTTTTCTGGACCCCACAGGCTGTGCTTACCTACCAGCTGGAACCATTTATGAAGGGATTCGCTTCCCATACCCAGTATGAAACCGATACAAGGATCAACAGTATACTCCGGAACTTCCTGTTCAACAATCCGGCAGATACAACCCGGTTTGGAATTGACCTGGCAAGTCTTAATATACAGCGCGGCAGGGATCACGGACTGCCGGACTATAATACGGTACGAAAATATTATACCGGAAAGGCCGTGACTGATTTTTCCCAGATAAGTTCCGACCCGGATCAGGTTGCATCACTGAAAAAACTTTATGGTGATGTAAATAATATAGATCTGTGGATTGGCATACTTGTCCGAAGATCATGTGCCCGGAACCTCTGTCGGGTTAACCATGCAAAAGATTCTTAAAAACTCAGTTTGAAAACCTGCGCGACGGGGATTACTATTTTTATCAAAACGATCCCTATCTTCCGGTCCTCGACTCGTGCCCAGATCCGCAATACCAAATTTTCCGACGTACTCAAACGTAACACGACACTGACCAACCTGCAGGCAAATGTGTTCTTTACTGAGGAATGTCCCGGCGATGAAGAAGAGGAAGGAGCAGCGGTTGATTCACTGCCGACAACGGAAAAAACAGTTACCACTGATCCCAAGATCTTCCCGAATCCTGCCAGCAACACGATACATGTGGATTTTGGAAGCATGACAGGCGATGTAAATATTCAGATTTTCAATATCGGCGGCAATAAGTTATTGAAAACACAGAACGCTGTTGCAGGAAGTTCCGGAACGGATATCAATATCGGCGACATCTCCCCGGGAATGTATATTGTAATAATAACCAGCGCAACAGAAAAGAAGACAATCAAATTGGTAAAATCAGGACGATGATATAAAGAGAATGTTTTTTAAACCTGGACGGTTCTATGCCCGCCGGAATTGGACATCCGGCGGGCTTTTTTATGCAAATCCCAGCCTCTGTTTAACAGATAATTCAATAGTAATCGCTGGATTGATTCTACCTTTATATTTCTAAATCATTAAATAAAATGAAAGAATTTATGTTACTTGTCCGCAATGAAGCAGACAGTAAAGGATCACTTTCAGCAGAACAACACCAGCAATTTCTGAACGATTGTATGGTTTATATTGAAGGCCTCAAAAAAAACGGAAACCTGATAAGCGCACAGCCGCTTGTCAGGGAAGGCAAAATGGTATCCGGTTCCGGCAGCACTTTCAAAGATGGCCCATACAATGAAACCCGCGAGATTATCGTCGGATATTACCATATCCGGGCAGAAGATATGGACGAAGCTGTACAGATTGCCAGACTTAACCCGGAATTTGCGTATACAAAGGGCGCGAGGGTCGAAGTTCGTCCGATAAAAACGAAGGAGGAATCTACTTCCTATGTTTATCCTGAAAACGAGAAGAGATGATCTGATTTATTTCAGTTTCAGGATGAATATAACGTCGGAAAAATAACCTGGTATAAAAATGAAATGAATATCAAAAGATAGGAACTTTGCTTAAGTAGAGAATCGGTTTAAAGAGATAAATTATGATGAACTGGGTGATCAGAAATAAACTCATTTTAGCAGGTGCAATTATCGGCGCGATCGGTGGCTATTGCTATTATCATTTTGTCGGATGCGTGAACGGAACCTGTATGATCACATCCAAACCCGTGAACAGCACTGTATATTTTGGATTTATGGGTGCATTATTTTTCAGCATCTTTAAAAAGAAGCCCGATGGAAACGCAAAGCAATAACAAATCTTTCTCTGAAATACTCAATGGCGATCAACCCGTATTGGTTGATTTTTCAGCGGAATGGTGTGGCCCCTGTAAAATGATGCCGCCGATTCTGAAAGAATTGAAACAGATGACCGGCGAATCACTGACCATCCTCAAAGTGGATATTGATAAAAATCCCGCACTGGCGGCCTCATACCAGATTCAAAGTGTTCCAACCCTGATCATCTTTAAAAAGGGCGAAGTGAAATGGCGGCAAAGCGGGGTGATCCCTGCAAAGCAACTCAAAACCGCGGTCGACCTGTCCGTTAAATAGGGAATTACTTAATATTGTTTTTACCTGGGATTAACATTCTGTTCATGCAACGGTTGGTTCTTTGCTTCAAAGCAAAACCAATGAAAATATTAAATCTTACTCCCAGAAGAAATCCTGGTTTTCTGAAAACAATTTCTCTCCAGGTTGCCATTTCCGGCCTCTTAGTTTTATTAATTCCTTTCGGAGCCTGTAGAAAAACAGATCACCCGTCCTTCCCGGGTGAAGCAAATAAAATTAAACATGTGGTTGTTATCTATCTGGAGAACCACAGCTTTGACAACCTGTACGGACAATTTGAAGGAGCCAACGGGTTAATGAATGCATCCACTTCTAATATTACTCAGGTCGACGCAACGGGTAGCCCCTATACCTTTCTTCCGCCGATACCCGGCACGACCGCTTTTCCAACCAACCTGCCGAATAATTTTTTTGAAATTGATCAGTATGTGCCGAATGATATGAAAATACCCGATGTATTGCACCGGTATTACCAGGAACAGGCGCAGATCGACGGCGGTAAAATGGATAAGTATGCTTTGCTCAATTCCACTGCGGGATTGTCGCAGGGATATTATAGAACAAACCTTCTCCCTCTGTTGGGGATGGCTCAAAAATATACACTCTGTGATAATTTTTTCCATAGTGCCTTCGGCGGTTCTTTCCTCAATCATATCTGGCTGGTTGCAGCCGCGAGCCCGGTGTTTCCGAATGCCCCCGCTGCTTCGATCGCAAAACTGGATGCCGCCGGCAAACTGATTACCGACGGTGCAGTTACCCCGGATGGTTTTGTGGTGAATACAAGTTTTACGGTGAACAGTCCACATCCGGCTACAGCTGATCCGGCAACACTGGTACCGAACCAGACCCTGCCTACCATCGGTGATAGGCTGAGTGATAAACATGTTTCCTGGGCCTGGTATTCAGGTGGCTGGGATAATGCACTTGCAGGCAGCCCCGATGCGACTTTCCAGTTTCATCATCAGCCCTTTGCCTATTTTACCAATTATGCAGACGGCACTAAGGCCAAAAAAGATCATTTGAAGGATGAGACAGAATTCATTGCCGCGGCTAAAAACGGAACGCTTCCCAGTGTATCTTTTGTAAAACCATTGGGTATTAATAATGAACATCCGGGTTATGCAGACCTGCTGTCAGGTGAAAATCATACGCTGGAATTGATTAATGACGTGCTGGATGGCCCAAATGGAGACGATGCTGTAATTATTATTACCTATGATGAAAACGGTGGATTCTGGGATCATGTGGCACCACCGGTAATTGATAAGAAATGGGGACCGGGCACACGCGTGCCGGCGATTATTATTTCTCCGTTTGCAAAGAGGGGATATGTGGACCATACCGAATATGAAACGATCAGTATTTTGTCTTTTATAGAAAAAAGATGGGACCTTAAACCGCTGGGAGAACGGGATAGAAATGCAAATCCTTTACAGAATGCATTTGATTTTTCTTCGTATTCCGGAGGACGCAAATAGATTTCAATCAAAATAAGTGCAAGGAGTATCTCTAATAAGGTACTCCTTGATTTTTTTTGGAATCCCCACGGTCTTAACTTCATACCTTTCCCCTGCATTCATGAAGAAATCGATATTTATTTTCGCCCTGCTGTTGATCATGACTGCCTGCTGCTTTTATTCATGCCGGGAAAAATCAGTGTCGCCGGAAAAAAAGATCACTCAAACCCTTCAATTACAAATTGACAGCTTCAATGTCATATGTTCGAAACTTCAGTCTGCCGCAGTAAGCGGAACTTCCACAGATGACCAACTGCAAAACCTGTTTTTACAAGCCAGGTTGGCGTATAAAAAAATTGAATGGGCCACCGAATATTTTGATCCGGCAACTTCAAGAATGGTTAACGGACCACCGGTTCAGGAAGTGGAATTACCGGAAATACAAGTGAGGGAGCCCGCAGGACTGCAGGTAATTGAAGGGATATTATTCCCGTCCTTCGATACAGCACGTAAAAAAGATTTATTCATCCAGTTGGGTTTTATTCAAATAAATATAGACCGGTATAAAACACGGTTTAATAATATCGTGATCATGGACTGGCAGGTATTCGACGCGGCCAGGCTGGAAATTTACAGAATTATGACACTCGGCATCGTCGGTTTTGACAATCCGCTTACTCTGAGAAGCATGCAGGAATCCGCAACTGCTTTGGGAAGCGTTCAAAAAGCACTTGACTACTACCCGGAATCCGGGGATACCGGAAATCTCAGCGGAAAATTCGCAGGCGCCATTGGATTTCTTAATTCTCATACCGACTTTAGTTCTTTTAACCGGATGGATTTTATTACCGCTTACTGCAACCCGCTGACTATCGGCATTGCAGACCGGGAGAAGAAATTGCAGATTCATGTTATAAAATATAACCGCTTATTAAACCAGGATGCCAAAACACTTTTTGATACCAATACTTTTAACGTCAATGCCTATGCACCCGACCGCTCCGCCTTCCTGACCAAAGAAAAAATATTATTGGGTGAGAAACTCTTTTCCGACGCGACTCTTTCGGGAAGTGGAAAAAGGAGCTGCCAGTCCTGCCATCAGCCGGCGAAGGCATTTACAGACGGACTGATAAAGAATACGGTAATAGGCGGGCATGAATTACTGGGAAGGAATACACCCACATTGATCAATGCCGCCCTGCAGCCATCCCAGTTTTATGATATGCGTGTCAATACACTGGAAGATCAGTCGCACAGTGTGGTACAAAGCGACAACGAAATGCACGGTTCAATGATTTTGTCCGTGCAGCAACTCTGGAAGGATAAAACATACAGGAAAATGTTTTTGACGGCCTTCCCCTATGAAGATTCTACGAGGATAGACACGTTTGAAGTGATGAATGCCATCGGATCGTTTGTACGCAGCCTCACTTATCTAAACAGCCGTTTCGACGAATATATGCGGGGTGACAGAACAGCGATGAATGGAGATGAAATTAACGGATTTAATTTATTTATGGGAAAGGCGAAATGTGCGACCTGCCACTATATGCCTTTGTTCAACGGAACATTTCCACCCCGGTATATGAAAATTGAATCTGAAGTGATCGGAGTTCCTGAATCCGTCAATTCAAAAAAACTTGATCACGATATGGGCCGGTATGGAGTAGTGAAAGTGGAATCCTTAAAACATGCATTCAAAACACCGACAGTTCGGAATGCCGCAGTGACTGCACCGTATATGCACAATGGGGTTTTTACGAACCTGGAAGAAGTAATGGATTTTTACCGCAGGGGCGGAGGAGCGGGTCTTGGTGTTCAAATTAATAATCAGACATTGCCAGTTGACAGTCTCAATATTTCTCCAAAGGAACAACAGGATATTATATCATTTATCAAATGTCTTGATAGTAAAATTACTTTGCAGTGATTGAATGATGCATCGTCAGACGATCGATTCACTCACATTTTATCTTCACCGGAAATATTTATTATCCCATCTCAGGAATATAGCGTGTAATAATTTTGTAGCAGGATTTTTGTATGTATATAACAGGCGGTTCTACATAAGGCAATTTTTAGTAGCATGATATCGGGTAACTAATTGTTGATAACTAACAACTTTACCATGAAAAAATTACTACAATCAATTGCAGCCTGCTGCTTTTTTATTTTCATTACAATAGACGGCGAATCACAATCACTTCAGCCATTTGAGAATTGTCCCGGAGTTTCAGTTGCCATCACCAGACCCGGATTCAATGCGGCACTGGCTCCTTTTCAAATCTTTCTGATAGATTCCAACGGCGTGGTTCAGTCCAGCGGTAATCCAATAAATCTGCAGATCAATGGTTTTGGATTGAATTCAGCGGACGGGTTTTTATACGGCATGCATGAATCATCCAATGTCGCCGATCCCTTCCTGACACGGGTGGATAAAAACGGGAACTTTGAAAACGTAGGCAGAATATTGCCGCCGCCAACCGATGCTTTCAGCGTGGGCATTATTAATACAGCAGGCGGCACGATCGATGACAAGGACAATTATTATTTTACCGCACTTGTCATCAATCTTCAGAATACACTGGCGCCTCCGGATCTTTTTGTCGGCAAGGTTGAAAAGGTATCTGCCCTGTTGCAGGGAGAAGATCCGGTTACCATACAATACACAAAAATAAATATCGGTTCCTGTGCGGATGAATTACTGGCCGCGTTGGCAAACCCGCTGGAAGGCGCTTTGCAGGATATCGCTTATAATCCGGTCAACGGAAATATTTACACATTTATTCCGGCACCCGGAACTGCCGCCACTCCGGGTAAGCTGGCCTGGTTTAATCCGGATACAAATCCAACTTTCACTTGTATTGATCCTGCACAACCTAATATTCCAACGAACGACCTGGCGGGTTTGTTTTTTGGAAGGGACAGTGCATTGTTTATTTTGACCATTGATGGTAAATATTATAAAGCAGATATCAGCACCGGTATCATACAATTGGTGACGCAAACCAGCTTACCGCTGATGAACGGAAATCTCAGGGGTGATATGGCCTCCTGTGTCGGCAAAAAACCATTGGTACCCTTTGAGAATTGTCCCGGAGTTTCAGTGGCCATAACAAAACCCGGATTCAATAATTCCCTTTCACCTTTTCAAATCTTTTTGATCGACCGGGATGGAAACATCCAGTCTTCCGGCCATCCCATCAATCTGCAGATTAATGCCTTTGGACTCAACAATAAGGATGGATTTTTATATGGCCTGCATGAAAGCTCGAATATAAGTGACCCTTTCTTTTCCCGGGTCGATAAAAACGGAGATTACATTGATATCGGGAAACTCACCGGCCCACCGAATTCAGGTAGCCAGGTTGGTATCATCAACACGGCAGGAGCCACCATGGATGGCAGGGACAATTATTATTTTACTGCTATACTCGCAGACACACCGATCAGCGCGGCTCATTTACCTGAATTATTTCTCGGGACCATTGAAAATGTTTCCAAACTGAAGGAGGGAGACAATATTCAGATTAATTATAAGGAAGTCAAGATCGGTAGTTGTGCCGACGAAATTCTGTTGACTCTATCCAATCCCGCTAATGGACTCCTGCAGGATCTTGCTTTTAATCCTTTCAACAATAATATCTATACCACCATACCTGCGCAGGCCAATTCACCCGCGCCTGCAAAAATTGCCCGTTTCAATTCAGGGGCGGTGACACCGGTATTGAATTGTATCAATCCGGGCCAGCCCAATGTTCCAATCACAGATTTATCGGGATTATTTTTTGGGAACAATGGCAGGTTGTTCATTTTGACAATCGATGGAAAATTCTACCGGGGGAATGTGCGAAATGGTGTAATAACGCTAATCACACAAACCGCTTTGCCACTAACAAGAAATAATCTGCGGGGGGATATGGCATCCTGTGTCAGCAAAGGATTTCATCCCCTTTTTGGACACGAATATGAGCAGGGTGATGATGAGGATGATAATCACGGGTCGGACAGAATAAGGATTGTTCCGAATCCTGTAAAGGAAAACGGGATAGTAGTCTCCATCAATGCTGAGGAGAGTGCCCGGGTACAAATTCAGATCATGAGTTCAACCGGCAATACAGTACAAACAAAAACCATCTACGTTGAACAGGGGGCGAATCAGTTCCCCGTGGACATATCAACACTGAATAAAGGTTTGTATACGGTAGTGTTAACCTACCCGACAGGGAAAATTTCGGCCACAAAATTTATAAGGCTGTGAGTTTAATTATTGAACAACTATCTTTCCTTTCATTACCGGGTGAATGGAACAATAATAATCGGCGCTGATTCTTATTGGCACCTTATATGACTGACCCGGTGAAAGATTGGAAGATGACCAGGTTTTATCAGGGATCTGGGTGATATCATGAATGACCAGATCCTTGTTTATGAATTCAACGGTATCACCCTTTCTGATGGTAAGTTCTGCCGGGCTGAACTTCATGTCGCTGATGACAATCCTGTGCAATTCCGGAACTATTTTTTCCGGTTCAGAAGAACAGCCTGTCAAACAGATCGGTGCAATAATCAGATAAAAGCAGATTCTAAATAGCGCTTCAGTAGATTTCAACTTAATAATTTTTCTGCAACATTTCTGCGTGACTGAGATGGGCTTTCAAGCAGGGGAACAACTTTCTGCAACAAAGCTTTTAATTCTGCATTTTGTGCTTCCGGTATAAGGACTCCTTCTACAGTGGAGATGACGGCTTTGTGATAAGCTACTTCATTATCGATATATGCTTTGTCAAAAGCCTTACCGGATTTTGAATTCAGCATCTGCTTTGTTTTTTCGGCACCGGACAGTAATGACTGACTTACTGCATTGTCCTTTGGTGTCACGCCTAATTTTGTAACCAGCGCCACGGCCTGGTCGATGATCGCCTGGTGATCCCTCTTCATGGTTCGTGCAAAATCAAGAATGCTTGTATCCCTGGATTTCGCGATGGCGATATCTGCGTAAGCCATATCAATCTGGTTGGCGACTACGGCAACTGAAGCGATTTCAGGATCTGTCAACTGGGGTTTGGCCTGTGCAAGACCTGTAAACGGCAGGCTGCTTAAACAGATCACAGGCGACAACAGAAAATGTCTTGAAAATTTTAGAGACTATCATAGTTATTATTTTAGAAAATAGTAATTCACTTCATATTTGATAGTCTAAGTCACAAAAGGTTACAAACTTTTATTTCAACTTGGTTGTGGCGAATATTCTACAGAGTATAATTCAATAAAAATATTCACGATGAATTGTAACCAATGGTCTACCCGCTTACTCTATTAGGATAATCTCATTAACATGAGGATAACCCTCTATTAACACGGCCTTAATTTTTTTTATGCGATATAAGAATAAAATAATCGTGCTGGGCGTGATGGTTTTGGGCCTGGTCATTTCACAATGCAGCAGGGAAAAACATCATCCTGAACAACCCGGCGGGCCGCCATCTATGATCAATGATGGCAAACAGATCTTTCGCTTTGACAGTTTTGGTGATGAGGATTTCTGGAGTGGTCTGTTGCATCTCGACAAGGCCATTGCGGGTGCGAACAACGGTGGATTCGGAGCTGGCGTCAGTCCTGCCACTGCACTTGCGGTTGGATTAAAAGTTGACGCGGCTGCACTGCCTCCCGAAGTGGTTGCTGCAATAAATTCAGGTGCTGTTGACCTCAATGATCCCGCCACTACGCTTGCTCTTTTAAAACTAAACGCCGTTGTCGGAGTCAAAGGAAATTTTGATGCATCCGGTTCGTTCAAATCTCTTGGGAATTACCTGTGCACTTTGCCATTCAACTGTTGACAATTCATTTGCAGCGGGAATAGGCAAGCGACTGGATGGCTGGCCCAACAGGGATTTAAATGTGGGAGCAATTATTTCTTTGACAGATAATGCGAAACCAATTGCCGACCTGCTTCATGTGGATGAACCAACTTTAAGGACGGTACTGGGTGCCTGGGGACCGGGTAAATTTTCTGCTATTCTTTTCATGGATGGCAAGGCATTGAGACCCGACGGAAAGGTTGCCGCCAATCTGATACCTGCAGCGTTTGGACTAAAAGGAATCGAGCTTACTACATATACCGGCTGGGGTAGTATCAGCTATTGGAATGCGTTTGTTGGTACATTGGAAATGCACGGTAAAGGCACGCTGGTGGATCCGCGTATGAATGATCCGGTAAAATATCCCATTGCCGTAGAGAATAATTTCTGGAACACGGTGAGCTCTCCGGATCTGATCACATCTAAATTACCCGCGCTCAGGGAATATCAGCATTCAATCTCTGCTCCGCGGCCACCTGATGGAAGCTTTGACAAGACCGCAGCAGGCCGCGGTAAGGCGATTTTTATGTACAAAGGAAAATGTGCTACCTGTCACGCACCGCCACTGTATGCCGATAATATTTTGCATTCAGCCGCGGAACTGGGTATTGATGATTTTGAAGCCATGCGGTCGCCAACAGGAAAATACAGGACGACACCACTGGGCGGATTATTTACCCGTATAAAAGGTGGCTTTTATCATGATGGCCAGTTTGCAACACTGAATGATGTTGTAGATCACTATAATAGTAACATGTCATTAAATCTGACCAGTGAAGAAAAACAAAACCTGGTTGAATATCTGAAATCTCTCTGATGGGAGAGGGGCAGTTTAATTTTTTAAGAAGCTGATGGAGCTCAGGTTAAATCCACCTTTGTCAAAATAAATACGCAGGTGATGAACACCTTTGGTTAACTGTATATTATTTAAAGTTACGGATCGCCAGTTTTGATTTCCACCGGTTGCGGGTATTTGAATATTCTGGGTTTTTATCCCGGATTCCCCGACACCGTTTATATGCATCGCTCCACCGGCAGTTTCAGAAGAGACTGAAAACTGGAGTCTGTATGTACCGGGATCCTGAACGTCGATGGTATATTGCAGCCATTCTCCGGCTTCAATATGACCGATATAAAAATTTCCTTTTTTCATTGAGTCTTCAAAAATATCAACGCCGTCATTTCTGTAAACCCTTCCGCGATTGCCAACATTTTCCCGCCCTTTAATACTGAAGTTGGCTGTGTCTTTATCATAATAGGCAGAACCGTTTATTCCCAGATCATAATCTACTGCAGGCAACACGGTACCAGCCACAATAATATTTCCTTTGTATGAGTAAGGGATTGCTTCACTGCTGAAAGGCTGCCTGATCATGGCGTCGGTCACATCCCGGTGTATAATATTATTTTCAAATTTTGCATTTTTTGCCAGTTCCATTAATCCTTTGTACACATCCGGCGCCAATGGCGCTTTGGTGGATTTCCCGTTCCAGTAATTTACCAGTGAATCATATTGCGGATTGGACCGGATCTGCAATGGATTATTATTACCCAGTTTCTTCAAAGGCCACCAGGCCCATCCGATATTATTCGATTCGAAAAGATGAATGGCTTCCGTGAACCAGACATTTGAATTTTCACCCGTTTCACCCACCCATACCGGCACATTGTACTGGTCACGATAATTTAAAATATATTGAATGGATCCAATATCGTTCTGGTTCCAGTATTTATGAAAACTCAAAACCATATTGTCATCCCATGGCGGAAGCATTCCTTTATAATTATTGCCCCAGCCATTTCCTTCAATAATTACGATATGGTTTTTATCCACCTCACGAATTGCATTCGTAATATCCTGTAACAATTTTTTTAGCGGAATATTATTTTTCTCATTCAGCCCATTACGGTCTTTTGCCGTATCATCAAAACCCCAATTCGGTTCATTGAGGATATCGTAGCCTGCGACGGTGGTTTCGTTGACATATTTTTCAGCCAGTTTTCGCCAAAGACTGATGGTTTTGTTTCTGTTTGCCTCGCTCTGCCACAAAGAAGGTTTTGATGGATCGCGGTCTGAAATATTCAGGTCGTTACCCTGACCACCGGGAGCTGCATGCAGATCAAGAATTACATACATATGATTTGCCTTACACCATGCAATCAGGCTGTCGGTCAAAGCAAATCCGGTGGGTAGCCAGGTATCCTGCCCGGCAACCGGTTCCTCATCTACAGGTAAAGTGTAAAGTTTATAATGCATGGGCAGGCGCACTGAATTAAATCCCCAGGCATGTAAGGAATCAATATCTGATTTTGTAGTATGGTTGGAGAGCCAAAGATTGTAGAATTCCTGTGTTTGTTCTTTTGATATCAGCGCTTCTATCCGTTGCCGGACCCGGTATTGCTGGCCTTCATTGTTCAGGTGAAGCATATAACCTTCCTGCAACATCCAGCCGCCCAGGCCTATCCCGCGTAACAACATATTCTCTCCCCGGCCATCGACAATGCGCTTTCCTTCTGCTTTTAAGAATCCGGTTTGCGAATAGCCACCCTGGCAGAAAAAACAACAAGCCAGAATTAAAAAAGATTTAAACCATTTCATTGGTTGGTAGAGATTGACGTGAAATTATAATCCTTCAAAAGCAAATATCTCATTCCTGAATTTTTTCCTGGGCAGAAGTTCCGGCCTCATACCAGCCTGGTAAACGAAAGCGGCAACGATAATGGCTGCCTGTTTCATATCGTCTATCTGGAGATAATCATAGGTATCCATATTGGTATGATGTGTTTTGGACTCGTAGTCCAGGGGATCCTGCATAAAACTAAATCCCGGAATACCAGCCCATTCAAAGGAAACATTATCACTGGAGCCGGAGCTGCTTAATGTGGCGGTGGTTGCTCCGAGGTCGTGAAATGGTTTCAGCCATTGTTCAAATATGGAATTAATTGCCGTATCACCGTTTGAATAAATACCCCTGATCTTTCCGCTTCCGGCATCGAGATTAAAATACGCGGAGATTTTTTCCTGGTCAGGTTTGAATTTTCCGTTTTCGCCATTTCCAAAATGATTTTTTACATAGTTATAAGAACCCAGTACAGCCTGTTCCTCGCCGCTCCACAAGGCAATACGAATAGTACGCTTTGGCTTCAGTTGTAAGGAATCCAATAACCGTACTGCCTCCATCATGACGGCACAACCCGCTCCATTGTCAGTGGCTCCTGTTGCGGCACTCCAGGAATCCAGGTGTGCGCCAAGCATGACGATTTGATCTTTTAATACCGGATCGGTGCCCGGAATTTCAGCAATCACATTGTATCCCTTTGTATCATCGCTGAAAAATTTTCCTTTGATATTTAAAGACAATTCTACCGTATGTCCCGATCCGATAAGTCTCTTAATTCTAAAACCGTCTTCTGTAGAAACAACCGCCTCGGGAAGTAATACTTCACTGTTTACTTTATATCCGGCTGAATTTTGTACAGTCACAGTTCCATCACGCCCGGTACCTCTGGCAGACACAATGGCGACTGCCCCATAATTTTTCAATTGCATTTTCCCTGCCTGAATTTTTTTTCTGATTGAGATAAAAAACGCGATCTGCTGGTGATTTAAAACGTGTTCATCCGGCATCTTTACGAGTTGGCTGTCTGTATACCGGGTTGAAAATGGTTTGAAATCAGATTCATGCGTTGAAGCATTACTGGCGACAAACACAATTTTTCCACGGAATTCTTCCCGGTGCTTTGCCAGAAATCCGGAATCGAGGAGTTGATTGTCGAATATCTGGTAGACCGGCGCATGAATTTCACCATTGGTATTGGCACTCCAGGGCAATGGATATCCAATAAGATGTCCATAATAAGGTTGTGTCATGGCGATACTGAATTCCTCCACTTCCCATCCCCGGCCGTATTCACCCCAGGGTTCTAAAACAGCATTTTGAAGTCCCCAGTTTTTCATAGCTTCAATGGCCCACTTGCCTGCCCGGAAGAATCCCGGTGAATTGGTAAGCCGGGAACCGGCAACATCAGTCAGGTTATGGGCAATGAGCGGGATCTGGGAGCTGGTCAATTCGGCATTCCGGATCTTTTGAAACACCGCTGTATCAACTTTTTCGGGTTGGGCAAAGAGAAAATTTATCGGACCCGTTAAAAAAATAATGACGGTTAACCAACTGATTGTTTTCATTATGAGATATTAGTGGCCGGCAAATTAAGAAAAACTAAAATCAGTCCGGTTCTTAGTTAAAGAATAAACACGTAGTGAGGGATTATCTTCATCGGACCTGTCCGGCTGTAACAGAAAATTATTTTTCTCCAACAGCCTGATTGATTTTATGTTGTCCTTATGAACAAAGGCATCGATGACCTGCAAAGAAATGGTGGCAAAGGCATATTCTAAAACACAACTTACCGCTTCCTGCATGATGCCCATACCCTGGTAGGCAGGAGATAATTCAAACCCGATTTCTGCCTGTTTCTGATCAGCTGAAAAATTCCAAAGACAAATGGTTCCCATTAATTGGGGATTATCCTTAAGGCATATCGACCAGTATAAGCTCCTGCCATCATCGATTCCCTTGTTTACTAAATTGATAAATTCGATGGCTTTGGAAATATTATCCGGCTTTGACCTGTCTAAATATTGATTTACGCTGGCATCAGTGCGTAATGCAAATATTTCAGCACTGTCATTTATTGAAAGCTTTCTCAAAGAAAGTCTTTCGGAAGTTAATACCGGAAATGTTGAAAATAGGGATGAACTCATACAATTACCGGGAAAGTTAGAAAAATACTTTCTTTTTCAAAACACCAACTTCTCCCTGCGGTCATTTTCATCCTCCCATCGGTTAGCTTATAAAACAAGCCAAAGAAATATTTTAACAGGGGAATTTAGCCAACGGTAGCCTCCGGCATATTAAAGGCAGATCCTGACACACCAAAGGAGACCCCCTTCGGGAGGGCCCTCCGGGCGAATCAATTATTTAAACAAGTGATTACCTTTAAATCTTAATACGAACGCTCGTTGCGAGAAATGAAACAGTCCAAAATGCGGCTCCTTACAGGGCTGCTATTATCCTGCCTGGTAATTGGAAAGAATCTGTCAGCGCAGGATATTGATGAGTCTAACTTCATGAGATATACCCGGTTAGAGGGTTTATCTAACAATTATATTTCCGGTATTGTCCAGGATGCCAACGGCTATGTCTGGATTGCCACGCATAAAGGCATCAACCGTTTCGACGGAAAATTATTCCAGTCCATTTTCAAAAGTTCTAACCGCTCGCCACTGCCCGACAACCTGCTGAAATTCATGCGCCGTCAGCCTTCAAATGAAATCATCGGAGCCACCCGTGCAGGAGCATTTTCTTATGATCCGGTTACCGGTGAGTCCAAAAAGTTTATTGTTCCCTGCGATTCCACCATCTTTTTCTGGGCGAATAATGTGTACGATATCGTAAAAGATAAAGAAGGGAATTATGTCGTTTCTACGAAGACCGGACTCTATGTCTTTAATGAATCAGGGGGACTTATAAACCGGTATGACTATCACCTGCCCGTTGATGTGGGAAAACTGGAAATGATCTTTGGGGGCTGGGTTAATTCATTTGAAAACGGATATACCCTCCAGCAAAATGGATTGTTTGGGAGCCTGTACAATCCATTTGCCAACCGGATCGACACATTATATATCGCTAAGAAGTCAAATCTGAAAAAACTCCTTACGGATTCAGCCGGAGACATGCGGATGTCGTGCAGTGGGAAGAATGGAGAACTATTCATCCTGAATACCGAAAGAAACAGTATCGAACTGACAGATATTTATTCATCGCTCTTCAGCTCCAGCCCCATGCCGTTTTCTGTGAAGGGAGATCTGGGATGGACAAGCAGGGTGACTTACATCAATGATAGTTTAATCGCCATAAACTGTAAAAACGGTGGCTTCTATTTATTGAATATTACCAGGAACAGGCAATTGATATGTGATGGCCGGAAACATTTTGCCAAAGATATTTGTACAGCCATTTTTAAGGACAGGGAGGGCCGGCTGTGGATTGGAACCACAGATGGTTTATACAAACAAAATCTGCATAATTCTTTTTTTTCAGTGGTTGATCTGTCGCTGCAATCCGATAAACTGGTGAACCATGATATCAGGAGTATCTATGTTGAAAAGAATACCATCATAGCCGGATTACAGAACGAAGGGGGATTGATTATCCTTGATAAAAAAACGGGTAAAATAAAGAAAAGCCTGCTGTTTAGCCCGGTTACAAAATACAGCAACACCATAACTAAAATCTTTCCTTATAATAAAGACACATTATGGATCGGGACAAGCCGGGGTATTGTATGGCTGAACCGGGATAATTTCCATTATGGCAGTCTGAAAACGGCGCCCCAGTTTGACTGGATTCAGGATATCGGTTCAAGATGTTTCTTTGAAGATTCAAAGAAGAATATATGGATTTCATTTTCCACGCTGAATAGTCTGGTACGTTATAACAGGGCCACACAGACATTTACGAATATTTCTACGGAAGAGAATCCCCTGCTGAAACTGACCTACATATTCAGTATGGCTGAAGATCTGCAGGGAAATATCTGGCTTGCCGGAGACGGGCTTTGCCGCTGGAATGCGAAAAGCCAGCTGGTAGATACCCTGATTCCCTTTCCCAAAGTCAGTAAGCTGCTGCTGAACTACATGTATATCCTCGACAGGGACAAGGACAATAATTTATGGATGTCTTCTTTTGACAATGAAATCATACAATACAATTGTTCCACCAATTCCATGTTCCTGCGTCAGCCGGAAAATAATATTATTGATGGCAACACGGTAACCAGTTCGAATATTATCAAAGACCATATCTGGATGGGTACCGACAATGGTATTTCTGCTTTTAACATCAGGAATTATTCAATAAAGCAGTACACCTATGCGGATGGTCTGCCCTCGGTAGCTATTACATCAACAGGCAGGGGAAGTTTTTATGATGAGTCGGCCAATCGTTTTTATATCGGAGCAAGGCACAGACTGATTTCTTTCAGTCCTGATATTTCTTCTTCCCCAAAAGCTTCACCCGGTTTATTTATCGAAAAAATAACTACCCGGGATTCGGTGTTCCAGTTATATACTGAGCGGATCCGGTTGAAATATGCGCAGAATAATCTCACGATTGTTTTCAACACCATCAATTTTACCGATCCCGAAGAAAATCGTTTTGCCTGGCGGTCGATGGATGGCATTGATACCAGCTGGAATGAGTTGTCAGAACAAACCCCGATAACACTGACGAATTTATCTGGTGGCAGGCATTCCGTTCAGATAAAGCTGTATTCCGCGAATAACCACTGGCCGCAACAAGTGAAAACCGTAGATATGTATATACAGCCTCCGTTTTGGAAAATGTCCTGGTTTATCGCTTCACTTGCTATTCTTGTCGCTTTTATAATCCTTATCATTTACAAAAACAGGGTCAATTCAATAAGAAAAAAAGAAAGGGAAAACGCAAAAGTACAGCAGCTCATCGCAGAAGAATATAAAAACCAGTTTGAACTGGAACAGATCACCAACTATTTTTCTTCTTCCATCGCTGGCAAAAACAACGTGGAAGATGTATTGTGGGATGTGACGAAAAACCTGATCGGGCGAATGAATTATGAAGACTGTATCATTTATCTCTGGAATAAGGATAGAACAAAAATGGAACAGAAGGCGGCGTTTGGACCCAAGGGAAATCCCAAGATCATTAAAATGTCGGCTTTCGATGTCGCACCCGGACAAGGCGTAGTGGGTCATGTGATGCTTACCGGGGAATCCCTGCTCATTCCAAACACCATGGTTGATCACCGCTACCGGGTGGACGATATGGAACGGCTCAGCGAATTATGCGTGCCAATCATCCATAATGATGAACTGATAGGCATCATCGATTCAGAACACCATAACGAAAATCATTTCAAAGAAAGGGATGTAAAAATACTGACTACGATTGCGACCCTCGTGGGGAATAAATTAAAACAGATAGAATCAGAGGAATCCCTGGCTAAAAAGCAGATGGAAATTTCTTTTATCAACCAGCAGCTGGCAGAGGCACAGCTATCGGCGCTTCAAACGCAAATGAACCCGCATTTTATTTTTAATTCCCTGAACAGCATTAAGGGGATGATCCTGGACAATAACCAGAAGAAGGCTTCCCGGTACCTGAGCAAGTTTGCCCATATGATCCGCATGACCCTGAATCAGTCTAAGGAGATTTTCACCACCCTGCACGAGAACCTGCAGCACCTGGAAAACTACCTCGAAATGGAAAAACTCCGCTTTGATGACTCTTTTACTTTCAAGGTTGTCGTAAGCAACTGTATCGACAAGGAAGAAACCCTGATTCCCACCCTGATGATTCAGCCACTGGCGGAAAACGCCATCTGGCATGGATTAATGCAAAAGGAAGGAGAAAAAAAATTATTGATTTTCTTTTCGCAGGTGGACGATACGATATGCTGTACGATTGAAGATAACGGGATTGGAATAAACCGTTCTGAAGAATTGAAACTGGTAAACAAGCCAGCGCACCAGTCAGTCGGGTTGAGCAATCTGCGTAACCGGATAAAAATAATGAATGAAAAATTTGATATCGGGTGCAGCCTGGAAATAAATGATCTGACCTTAACCGATCATGAAAAAACGGGTACCTGCGCTGTTTTAAGTTTCAATACCATAACCAATAAACTTTTTTTATGAAAGCAATCATTGTGGACGATGAACCGGATGGCGTAAGGACTCTAAAGAAAATGATGGAGTTGAATTGCCCGGATGTGGAGATCGCCGGGACCTGCGGCAATGCGATCACAGCAAAACAGCAGATAGAGGAAATCAGGCCCGACCTGGTGTTCCTGGATATCCGGATGCCCGGTAAGAGCGGACTGGACCTGCTGACCGAACTGCCTGAAAAGAACTTTGAAGTGATTTTCGTTACCGCCCACAATGAATACCTGCTTCAGGCTTTGCAGTTCAGTGCTGTTGACTACCTGATGAAGCCGGTTGATGAAGACCGCCTCACAGAAGCGGTACAACGGGTTAAAAAAAGAATGAAGCAGGAAAGGGATTCCGGCCAGGCCGAAACCCTTCTGTATAATATCAATAAAGCGGGATCACCCCTGGAAATGCGGCTTTGCCTGCCCACGCTGAAAGGGTTCACGATTGTTAAACTGGAAGAAATCGTGTATTGCGAGGCCCAGAGAAGTTATACTATATTTCATCTGGTCAACAATAAGACCATCATGATCTCAAAACCACTCTTTGATTATGAGTGTCTGCTCGCAGGAACCACATTTCTCCGGATACATAAATCTTTTCTTATAAATCTTCTGCACATCAAGGAATACGTAAGGGGAGAAGGTGGTACTGTGGTCATGAGCAACAACATGGAAATAGAAGTCAGCAGAAGAAAAAAAGAATTATTTCTGACCAAAGTGAAAGAATATTTTAAATATTGAGAATGAAAAAGGTCGTCTAAAACAAAGTTTAGACGACCTGAGAATGGATAAGGATTAACTAGACAACTTTCGGGCTAAACCCCGTCAATATTTTTATCAGGAAAACGATATCCCATTTCTTTAAAAGTATCCATGAATCCCAGCGATACAGCCTCTGAAAAAAGGGATGGACGTTTAACGCGTTTTGAAAACATCTTCTTTATATATCTCACCAGTTGCATACACACGAATTAAGGAGCGCAAGTAAATGATAAATATTTGTTTGCAATTCCTCTATTCACCCTGCGGTAGTCCATTTTTTATATATGGCGGTTTTGATCCTTTAAAAGGCCACAGGTAATCGGACCACTCGTCTGGTCACGCGGGTAAATTACCGTTCGGGAAATAAGCAATACCGGAGACTAAACAATAACAGCCATTGGATGATTACTGCCCATTACACATTCCGTGCTGCATTAATTTCGCATCTGAATTAATCCGTACACTTCCGATAAATCATGAGAATTGAAGGATCTTAAGTTACCATACGGTCCCTGTCAGGAAAAGACGCGAAGGCCAGCTGAGGATTAGATTACTGACAGATAATGAATCCAAACTTTTTTCGTGGATAGCAGGTAGAAACGGGAAGGGTGGAACCGGAACAGCGAAATGACAGCATCCGGTTCCTATTTTCTTCCCTGTTGGGAAATCGGTATACTCCAGCCAACAATATTCAATTTATATGTCAACCATAACCTTGAATAAGCCCTTCACATCCAATTTTTCCACCCGGCCTTTTAAAAGCAGCCGGATAGAATCCATCGACCTTTTGCGGGGGATTGTGATGATTGTAATGGCCCTTGATCATGTCCGCCATGTTTTCCATCACGAAGCCTATTCATATGACCCGCTGGATTTAACAAGAACCAGTGTTCCCATATTTTTCACCCGTTGGATCACGCACTACTGCGCTCCCATATTTGTATTTCTCGCCGGCATATCTGTCTATTTACATGGCGTAAATAAAACCCGCGCCGAACTGGCGAACTATCTTTTTAAAAGAGGCTTGTGGCTGGTGGTAGTTGAAATATTCATCATCTCCCTGGGCAATACATTCAATCCGACTTATCCCATAATTAATTTGCAGGTGATCTGGGCAATTGGTATCAGCATGATAGCCCTTTCTGGAATAATATATCTGAGAAGAGAGCTTATCCTGGCAATTTCTATTTTCCTGATCGCCGGGCATAATCTCCTGGATAATGTTCATGTGCCGGGTAGCGGGTGGACTTCATTTATCTGGGCCACCCTGCATGACCCGGTGGATTTTGTTTTCGGACGTTTTTTAATCGTCGTAAAATATCCTGTACTGCCATGGATCGGGATACTTTCCATCGGCTACTATTTAGGATATTTATTCAGCTCGCATTATGACCCCGAAAAAAGAATGAAAGTGTTGATCTTACTGGGATTCATATCCATGGAATTATTTTTCCTGCTGAGAACTGTAAATAATTTTGGTGATTCCGGGCATTGGTCAAATCAGGAAACTGCAGTTTACAGTCTGTTATCATATCTGAATGTTACAAAATATCCGCCCTCCCTTTTGTACACACTCATAACAATCGGACCGGCCATGATATTTCTGGCACTGGCTGACAAGCCGCTGAATTCATTCACAAAAAGAATTGTTGTTTTCGGCAGAGTACCTTTTTTCTACTATGTAGTGCATATTTATATGATCCATTTGCTGGCGATGTTCGCCGCAATCCTTTCAGGCTTCGGCTGGAAAAGCATGATTTTATCCAATAAAATTAACCTGGTTCCCGGTCTTGAGTGGGTTTGGTTTTAACTTACTGACTGTTTACCTGGTGTGGATCATGCTGATCATCATCATGTATCCATTATGCAAGTGGTATGGCCGTTATAAGCGGAATAATATGTCAGGCCAGAACTGGCTGAGCTATGTATAAAACTTGAGCGGAACTTACCATCTTTCCACCACCAGCTTCTGCGTTCCCACAACTTTGCTGTTCGCATCCAGGATGTAGACATAATAAAAACCCTGGGCCGTAAACTTGGGAATTTGCATGATTTCGGTCTGGGTAGCACCTGATACTAATATCTTCTGATCAATTACTTTTTTTCCAAAAACATTTGCCAGTTGAATAGTATAGGTTCCCGGTGTCAGATCATTGAACTGAATATTGAACCGATCGTCCATCACCGGATTGGGGTAGACCCTGAATTTAGTCAGCCTGTCCATTGACTTCGTGATGAACAGATTCGAATTCTCTGCAGATCTCGAATGTAATATGTTGCTATTGGCAAGATCGGCACTTCCATAAATATCATGGGTTGCCGGCGCAGCCAGGGCAGTCCAGTTTTCAGGATCGACAGTATAATAGGCATCTGCATATAAGGAACTGCTGACCAAAATCTTTCCGTCCTCATTTACGACTACTCCGCTGGTAGTAAATTTTGCAGGCAGTCCCGAGATCGTTGCCAGATAGGTAGTGATCCTGGTTGCGATTTCCACTTTGTATACATGATTACTTCCGGTAACCAGAATCAGATTTCCTGCATCGTCTGCAATTACGTCACCACCTGAATTTGAACAGGGGCTGTGAATAGTCATTTCCTTATTAAGCGGATCATCCACCAGGTCTCCAAGGTCTTTAAGGACCGGCGATCCGTAGGTATTAAAACGGATCAGGTGATTCCCGTCGTTCGTAATGGTATATCCAAAATCATCGGGAGCAATCACCATCCGGCTGATTGGACCTGCAAATTTGGGATCGTACCTGGCGGCCTTGCTGAAGTATTGATCCAGATCGGTATTCGCCTGCATGGTGTTGAGGTCGAGATAGCGAAGCTGGTCAACACTCATCGGCGTATAATAGAGCCTGTTAGTCTTTCTGTCGTAAGCAATTGCTGCCACACCATTGTTCAGTGCGGGCTGCGCAGCTGCATTGTTGTTGGCAGAATTTACAGGAGTTGAAATAATTTTACTCGCGGGACTCTTGTTAATCGCGAATTCAGTATAATTCTGATTATTATCCCGCACGTTTAGCAGGATATTGCCGAAGTTCCCTGTGCGGGTGTCCAGCTTTCTTAGTGCGATCCATTCACCGCCTCCTTTGTTGACGGCAGTAACAGCATAAGCAAAATGATCAGATTGTCCTTGGGCGGAATTAAAGAGAAGAGGAATTGTGATAAATACCAATCTCCAGCAGTATATCTTTCTCATATCGAAGGTTTAGGGTAGGTTAGGTATAACTAATTTAAGGAAAATATGGATTCACATAATTTCTTTCTGCAGGCGAAGGCTATAACTTGTTGATTATCTATATTTTAATCCGTATTAATTATTTTTATAAATAGTAAAATCACCTGATTTTCCGCGTTTTATTGCTTGAAACTCCCGGGCTAATCAGTCTCATAAAACCTGACATTTTTTTCGGTCAGAAATTCCTTAATGATGTCTGCGTGCACGCACTGTCCCAGGTGCAGGAAAGAATAGTCAGAAATTTTTATCATATTATTATCCACGAGAATTTCTTTGTTGATCAGGTCGAATCCGAGGTGCAGATGTTTCGTTGAAAATTGCATTCCATAAACTGTAGCCTGATCATTAAACAGTGGTCCTCCGCTTTGTCCCCGCAGGCCCGGTGTACTGAGCTCTATTCCGGTAACTCTGTTGTCTTCCGACAGAAAACGGGTAACCATGCCTTCAATGGGAAACCGGGGTGAACTCTGATTACCGGTAGTTGTCCATTCAATACTGTCGGTCGCTTCATTATACTTATAGTTGGAAAATTCAGGAAAGGGAAAACCAAGCCGGCACAAATATTTGCCCTGCCGGATTTTTGATGTGTCCTTTAGAAAATTTGCATATCCGGTATAGCGGATACTTTTATAGTCATTGAATTTCAAAATGGCCAGATCATACTTTGGATGGGTATGCCAGGTAAAGCCTGACATGGTATCCACGCAGTCAATAAACGTAAGCAGAATTTGAATCACGGAATTGGGAGAATACTTATACTTCATTTCCAGTCCCTTTAAGCGCATTTTATATTTTCCATCCTTCGGAATGCTTTCCCTTTCTTTTTTAAATGCCTGGTAAGTCTGATTGATTTTATCGGCCGATGCGATGACATCTATAACATGCCTGCAGGTAATTGCATACCCTTCATTATTTACAAAGAAAAGTGTTGAAGAACCCGGGATAACCTGGTTACCGCCGTATGTTCTCAGGATACTATTTAAGGGCCGGGTAAATCCGGCAACTTTTTCGATTGAATTTTCAAACATAGTATGATTTTATTTGGCTATCTGCTATTAAGATAAGCATTCCCCCTGCAAATTACCATCCATGGCCCGTTCACGATTTTATTTCTGATTATCTTCAGGGAGAAAAGTATTGCGCATGGAATCAGGTATTGATATTTACCTCAGCACAGAGAAAACTGAAATTGAACAATGCGCCGCCATGATGGCGGGTTCGGTTGGAGCCATCAGTGGATACAGGCCGGTTAATTCATAATCTATGGGTTCTAAATTTATTTTCTTTTTTATTGCTTTTGTTTTGACCGGTACAGCTCAGTTTATAAATGGCCAAACCCGGGAAAAAGAACTGATAAGGACCGTTGACAGTATTCTTGAATCGCAGGTCGGGAGGAACCTGATCCCCGGCGCTGTCATCCGGATAAAAAAGGATCAGGAAGTGATTTATGAGCGCGCCGTTGGTTATGCACGGAAATATGACCGCGACCACAGGGAATTGAACCCACCGGAAAAAATGACTACCGGTCATATGTTCGACATCGCTTCACTTACTAAGGTGGTCGGCACTACCACGGCTATCATGTGGCTCGTTGATAAAAACCAGCTTTCGGTGGATGACCCGGTCGGTAAATATATTCCGGCTTTTGATAGCGGGGAAAAGAAAGCAATTACAATAAGACACCTGCTTACTCATACTGCGGGACTTTATGAATGGTATCCGCTGTATTACAGGGCTGCAAACAAACAGGAAACGTATAAACTGATTGGAGAATTGCCGTTGAAATATCCGGTCGGTATGCAACGCAGGTACAGTGATCTTGGATTTGTAATTCTCGGTGAGATCATCGAATTGGTTTCTGGTAAGGCGCTCGAAGAGTTTGTGCAGGAAAAGATCTTTATTCCACTGGGAATGAAACATACTGCTTACAATCCGCTTAAAACAGGAAAGTTTTCAAAATTTGCCGCAACCTCATTTGGGAATCCTTATGAGAAAAGAATGGTGTATGATTCTTCCCTTGGATTTACCGTCAGGGAAATTGAACCCACCAGCTGGAATGGCTGGCGAAACTACGGTTTGTATGGAGAAGTAAATGATGGGAATGCCTGGTATGCCTGTGGGGGTGTATCCGGTGCAGCCGGACTGTTTTCCGATGTGGGGGATATTCAGCGACTGGTGGATCTGATCATGAATAATGGGCTTTTAAATGGTCAACAATTTATATCCAAAAAAACAATTGATATTTTCCTGACGAAGGATCAATTTAAAAACGGGCTTGGCTGGATGATGGATCCTTCGAATTCATTTATGAATAATGCACCAGCGGGCAGTTTTGGTCATACCGGATTTACAGGAACAAGTATCGTTGTGGTGCCTGCCTGTCATTTGTCCGTGATTCTGCTGGTGAATCGCCAGCATACCGGTCTCTCTGCACAGGGAGAATACTATAATCTGAATCCCGTTGCGGGAACAGGTATTCAGGGCTGCTTTGAAATATTGTAAATGATTCGGGAATGATCAGTTACACTGATACTGATAGTCCAAAATCGTCGTGCTGGTGCCGGAGACTGCCTCTAGCGAGATTATTTTTCCATCCGTTCCAAAAATATAAATCAGATTTGTGCCAGATGCTGTTTTCAACAGATTTCTCGTCCGGTAGATTTCGTATCCCTGAATAACCTGTACCAGGGAAAGGAAATCACCTGGCTGCCTGGTTTTATCGGTATAATAGTCAAGAATGGATATAGTTGTGTCTGTTTTTGAAGATACAAGGTTGCCGTTTGTCCACACATAAGTTGAAACCGTTGCACTACCTCCGGCAGAAGACGTAAAAGTTGATTTGGCCAATTCGGTTCCTGCGTATTCATAAAATGTATTCGACCATTCCGATCCCGTGGTATTTGTTTCAGTTCTAACGTTTATGGCCAGCCCGTCTGCATTATTCGTTACGATTGATTTGTTAAGAAATTTCCCCGAGTCCAGGTTTGTAACAGTGGTTGTATTACCCGAATAGTCATAAGTAACTACACTACTGCCCAGGGAAGTCCGGATCAGCTTGTTCTCATTATTATATAAAAATAAATAGGCATTTCCGGCCGTGGTTGAAGTGGCGGAAATAATCCGGCAGTTCGCTTTTTTGTCATTACTTTTTTTGCAACCGCATTGGGTGGCTGTTATCGCACAAACCGGTATTGCGAGATATAAAAATTTTATTATCCTCATAGGGCAGTATTGATGACCCTAAAAGTAGGGGACAAAGGAATGAATGTTAACGGGAGTCACCCATTGGCAGGACAATTCCGATAAACGGCATAGGGACCTTAGACATGAACTAATGTGTCCAGGATTTTTTTCCGAAGGAAAAATTTGCAGTCAAAGTAGGACCATTGTAGCCCCATTTAAAATTCCCGGTGGCTTTGGTTCTTACGACATCTATATTTAAAATCAAGTCCGGTATAGCCGAGTGTTACGTCCAGTTGGTCAATTATCTTGTAGATGAAGTTTCCACTGAAAGCCACCAACCTTCCGGTTACGTTATTCATGGTAAGTGCGAAATATGATATACTTCCACTAAAAGCAAATCGCTTACTTATTGCCCAACCTCCCCATATTCCCACATCGGGCAGGGGTGCTGTAAATCCAAAACTATTTTCAGAGGATGCGCCGTTATTAGCGCCACTAAGTGAAATACCTGTTTTGCTGTTCGCAATATGCGTTCCCAGAAATAGCCCTGCTTCCCAGGTTGGTTTTGAAAAAATGGCATATGAATAAGCGACCTGGTACATGTTTGTATTGTAAAAGGCATTCACAGTAGAATTTTTGTGGTAAGTGCTGTCCTGAAAAATAATATCCTTTTCCAGTTTGTGACTGGAGCTTCTGTTTACATTGTAATAATTAAACGCCACTTGCGAACGCCTGGAGATCTGCCATTGAAAATTGACTATGAGAGTGGTGATTTCCCTGTTAATACCGAGATCTTTTTCAAGGTTTACATCCGTGCCCTCTGCGTCATGTAAATGAACAAGGACATTCGTCTTATTAACAACATAAAAGGCGCCGGCAGAAAGTTTAAATCTTTCCACAAACCAGGGAAGGACAATTTTACCGGCGGATGCAGAATCTTTATATAATGATGCGGAGTCTTTCTTTAATGATACAGAATCTTTAGTTAATGATGCAGAATCTGTATTCAATGACGCAGAATCTTTTATCTGTGAAAAGCCGGGAAGGGTAGTAAAAAAATAAAAAGCAGTTAGTATGATAAATTTCATAAAGAAAGAAGCAATATAATATAAAGACCCAATAAACGGACTTCTTCTTTATATTAATCATCTGTAGAGATCAGATCGGGGTTTTACTTCCTTAACCTTTAAATGATTTTAAAAGAAATTATGGTTCAACCAGTCTCGTATAGACGCTTTTTGAAACTTCCTTACATTATCAAATACATTCGATCCGCCCCATCACCGGCATCCGGACGGCCAATGGTTTGAAGCCGACATTCAACAAAAACATGACCGGTGACAGGAGCCTGCTTTCCCATCCGTTTGGTACCAACCACCCGAACCTCTCTACAAGAGAATAGATGATGCATTCTAAGCTATTAAATAATTTAAAATCACTCTATTAAGGACTTAAATTGAGTGTTTGCTTGAGGAATCCTGGTGGAAAAAATCGTTACACGAAGAAGCAAGTCAGTTAGACAGGTTTATATTTATTTAAATTCGATACTTTCTTCATAAGTTTGTGAACACTTGCTGGGTTATGTGTGTTGGCCACGGTAAATCGTAATTTAAACTAGACAAATTAACGTGAAGTGGTAATAAAGAACATGCTTTTCAAACCCCGGCGGCTGCCAGGGTGGTGGCTTCGGTTTACAGATGCCCACCCAATCGTTCCAAGTCTCATTGCCGTTACCGGACTAGCCTGGATTTGCTGGTCAATTGGAGTTATAATCGTTGGTTCTGAAATGCATGGGCACGGCCAGATGGTAGAAACTCTTGGGGCAGTTTCCAATTCTAGACCGCTGATTGAAAAAGCCATTAGTCTGCGATCGGCTTATCACAGTTTATTTCCTGAAGAAATTAGAAACCTCCTCTCTAACCTGTATGGCAACTATAGCTTTGTACCTGGTTATTCCGTTTCTATTGTTCCTTGAATTCCTTTTCCCTTGTAATCCTGCCCAGCCTCTCATAGGCAAAGGGTTTTTGCAGGATGCAATCTGGTATGCAATTGATACACCGCTTTCGTTAGTTTTCCTTTTACCGGTTGTCGGATTCCTTCGTGGGTTATTCAATCAATACCTGGGATTTCTAACCTTTGACACCGCAACCACACTGGCCTGCCTATTTGCAAATAATTGCTGCCTTGTTGCTGGCTGAATTCTTTATCTGGTTTAACCATTTTGTACGGCATAAAATTCGGACCCTCTGGCTCTTTCACGCGGTTCATCATTCGCAGAAGGAAATGAACGTTTTTACAGATGACAGAGCTCATATCGTCGACCTGCTGATCGGATCTCTGTTGACCTTCATCCCTTTCTTCATCTTCCATGTATCCAATATTTATGCCGTAATGTTGATTGGAATATATAAACCTATTCACAATCGTTTTATTCATGCCAATCTGAAAATCAATCTGGGCTGGCTGGGCTGGTTGTTTACTTCACCTCAATTCCACAGGGTTCATCACTCAGTGGAACCGGCACATGTAGACAAAAATTTTGGCGTTCATTTCAGCATATATGACCATTTGTTCGGAACAGCCTGTACTGTCCCGGAATGTCTATCCGCAAACCGGCATTGCCGATGCAAGATTTCCAACGAAGACAAGGTTCGGGTATCGCAGCTTCCGAAGAAACCTGCTCCTGCAAATGGCTTATCCTTTTGTGCAGATTTAGAACGCTTTAAGGTATCGCGTCGGCTCCGCATTTTCCGGTCACGCCTACAATTGGCGCAATCGCGGGAATATTTTAAACCAAGTAAATCCAACCGGCACAAAGGAACATTAAACGCGAAACCACTCAAAGAGAAGATTGAATATTGATAGTCGTCGCGCCTATCCTCATCGCCAACTTCTAAGCAGTCGAATAAAAATGCAATTTCTAATGATTTTAAGTAAATTGAAATTGTCAGGATTAAACGGCAGTTGTTATGGAAAAGAATATCGCCATTCTAATGGCTGATTTATCGGGATATACTGCACTTACAGAAACGCATGGCTCTGTCGCAGCTGCAGATTTAATTGACAAGTATATTGGAATAGTAGAAAATTGCCTGGTTGGAGATAGCGAGGTCCATGAACGTACCGGTGATGAAATCATGATTGTTTCTGACTTCCCCGGATTTTTTACTTGCGACTGCACTCATGATCGCGAAGAATACATCAAATGAAGAGAATTTTCTTCAGGTGCATGGAGGACTGCATTATGGGAAAGTCTTAAAAGAGAGCCAACAGCTATTTTGGATCTGCGATAAATCTAACGTCCAGAATCGCTGCTAAAGCAAATGCCGGAACGTATTGGTGCTCTGAAGAGTTTGTCAATGCATTATCAGACAAATCTGTGTGTACGTTGACATTCAAAAGGAAATCACGTTTTTAAAAATATCAGTAAAGAAAAGGAAGTGTTTGAATTATGCATTGAAAATAGAATGACATTTTATATTGACCCGGTTTGCCGGATGCTGATCCTGGATCCTAAAAATGCAATCCCGCATCCAAATGATGGTGATCAATATTTTTGCTCTTCAGATTGTCTCGAAATTTATACAACAGAATATCAGAATGAGCAAGCCAGACAAAATCAATAAGTTCCTTACGTTTTTAATTCACTTTCCTTGCTATTGGTTTAAATGGTTCAAATATTTGTTCATAACAGGGTAGTTGCGATTTGAATATTCCTTTCTTGTATGCGGTCGAATGTAGTTCAGGTAACTTTTCAAATCTTTTCATTCGGAGTCGGTTGAGTTTCTTAAGAGAGATATAGTCATAGGTATCAGAAGTCATTAATATTATGTCCAGATGATTGCATTCAGCCGGTAAATTAATAGTCCTCCATTCATAACCAATCCAACCAGATCGTAAAATCTTTGTAGTAATCGGGATCTCAATTTCGAACTTTCCGTCTAAATCGGTGGTTCCCAAAAGAGCCGTGTCAGAATTCTTTATCATGACAAAGGGTATGACTTCCAAGTCTTCGCCAATTACCTTTCCTGTCACTTTCCTTGTTTGTCCAAATATATTTAAGCTTTGTAATAGGATTGCTATGATAATGGTTAAGGTAAGTCGCATGAAATTGAATAAACTATTTTGTTGCCATACAATTATTAACTACTAATTTTTTTGTTTTTGGTCGTCGAAACGACGTCCCTGATCATCAGTCTAATAATAATAAGTGATCCGCTGATCAATAAAAACAGATATAGAAAATGATATGGCTGTTTGCCTTTACTATTAAGAATTACGAGACCGAAAAGTATAAATAACGCGGCTATAAACCTTATGATCCTGACCGCTGCCCGGTTTGTAGTTATCATGGTTAATTTCCATTTATATCATCATAGAATTTGGCCATGGTTACATGGACATAAGGGAATCAGCCAAAGGAAACCTATACCCAGGGTAAGAAGGCATAGTAATGCCAGCAGAAAAAAGCGAAGGCACAAAAAAGAATAATTTCAGTTTAAACCCATTCATCATTGACCTGCTTTTCTTTAAAGCATCCTGCGGTTTAATGAGGGGCTCATCAGCCAGAATGTAAAATGTCATGGAGTAACTTAAGGCAGCAATTATTCCCGGAATAATAAGCAGCAGTGTCCACAGCAACACGTAGAGTAAAACAAGCAGGTAAGCTATACATGCAGTGGTGAAATTATTAAATCCCTGAAAGATCTGTTCTAACATGGCTTCCTTGCCACGCGAAATGGCAAGTGAAAAAATGGCTGCACCCAGGGCTAAAGGCCCTGCAATAATTAATGTCAGAATGGAGCTCAGGGTAAAGAATGTACCGTGACGATCTCGTTGAACCCGGAGTGGTGGTAAGAAGTATATAGATAAAAAATGTAAGAATGGCAATACCCCATTTACCCCTTAAGGATTCACGGGATTCCCTCATTAAATTCATGTTTGCGGTACTCATAGTTTTTGGGTTTTATAATTACTTCAAAAAGAAAGGATAAGCCATAGAATGTTATACGCAACAATTCTTATTTCATGAGTATCGACAGGTAATAAACCAGGGTGGGAACGGCGGCCGGATTGGATATTCATGAGAAAATTACGGTATTAAATCCATCAAAAAATTGAATATATTACATATGAGAAAATGTAAAACTAACGATATGAAATTTGCCTTACTGACTGTAACCTATGGTGGATTATTTTACAAGGGGAAGGCCCTGTCTCTCGAAGAACAGATCCATCGGGCCAAAGAATTTGGCTTTGATGCCATCGCCATAGAAACCAAACGTCCCGTTGCTTCACCGCTGGATTTAAACAAAGCAGATCGGACTACGAATAAAAAATCTGGCTGCTGACGAAGGCATTGCATTGTGTGCGGTTGAAAGCATGTCGAATTTTGCGGGGAAACATATGGAAGAAAGGGAAAACAATCTGGCCATGATGCGCTATGTGCTGGAAATGGCCAAAGACCTGGATGTCGGTCTGGTAAAAGTTTTTGCTGCCTGGCCCGGACTGATCAATGATGAAGAAGACATTGCCTTGTACGGTCAGTTTGAAAGAGGCAATTATTATAAACGTTTATGGCCCGCAGAACTCCGCAAATGGAATCATTGTGTGGAAGGCATCCGTGAAGTGGCTGATATGGCTGCTGATATGGGCATTACCCTGGCACTGCAGAATCATGCACCGGTGCTGGCAAAGGGATATGAAGATACACTGACCATGATGCAGGAAATTGATCGCAAAAATGTACAGCTTTGTATTGATGTGCCTCTGTTCTACGAACGGCAGAGTGATGAATATATCCGTGAAGCCAGTAGAAAAATGCAAGGGACATATCGTGCACACACATTATGGAGCCTGGAATTTCAGCCAGAAAAAAAATGGAGAAATTGTTCAGGATCCTTCTCCATCCACCGGTGACCTGATCAATTACCAGGCATTCATTGAAGCATTATACCATACGGGTTATACCGGTTATCTCACTTCAGAATATTGTTTGCCGGTGATATAAAAATCATCAGCTGGCCGGAATCGAAGAAGTCGATCATGCCACGCGTATTTCTCTTCAATACATGAAACAACTGGTTCAGCAGGCCGTGATGGCATAGCTCATTCAATCCCTTCACAACCCATGCTTCGATACGCCAAAGACCCGCCTCAGCATCATGATGTTTTTGCAATTCTTTATCTGGGGCGCCTGGTATGCCACCGGTGGAAATTACATGAAGAGCCATGGTATGGCGAATGTGATCTACCTCGCCTATATGACAAGCGCCACCGGTGCCATCATTTCTCCTTTTTTTCTCGGTATGATTGCCGACCGTTTTTTTCCGGTACAGAAAGTATTGGGTGTGATGCATATCCTGAGTGGCATCTTTGTTTTTTGTGCACCATTCTTTGCCGAAGGAACTTTTATTCCACCCCATTATTTCTTGGATTCCTGCTGTTGCACATGCTTTGTTATATGCCCACCGTGAACCTCGCCGCAGCTACGGCATTTCATCTGTTGAACAACCGGGAAAAAGCAATTTCCGATCATACGTTTATTCGGAACGCTCGGATGGATCGCTGCCGGCATCATTGTGAGCAAACTGCTTCAGGGCGATGCCACAGCCATGCCTATGCGCATTTCAGGAATTGGTGGTGTGCTGATGGGACTATATAGTTTTACACTTACCGCATATTCCGCCGGCAGGCGCAGGTAAAAAAATGTCTTTCCGCGACCTGATCGGTGTCGATGCATTTGTTAAACTGAAATCCCGATCCTTTATCATTTTTATTATCAGCCTGCTGCTGATCAGTCTGCCCTTTGCAGCTTATTTTTCCTATGTACCGGTTTTTCTGCAGTCAGCCCATATTGCAAATCCTGCCTTTAAAATGACCTTCGGGCAAATGTCCGAGATTGTTTTTTTACTTATACTGCCCTGGTTCTTTGCCCGATTCGGTCTCAAATGGGTTTTGCTGACTGGTATGCTGGCCTGGGTTTTCCGCTATGCATTATTTGCATGGGCCGCACCGGATGCCATTGGCTGGATGATGATGGCGGGAATCGTATTACATGGCTGTTGTTATGATTTTGTATATGTTGCCGGACAGATCTATATCGACAAAAAAGCCACGTCCGGATATCCGTGCGCAGGCACAGGGTCTTTTTGTGCTGGTTTCCTATGGAGTGGGGCAGGGACTGGGAACCCTGGCCGCCGGCTGCGATTTTCAACAGCATCATGAGCGAGGGCAGTTCACTTCAGCAATGGCAGCATTTCTGGATCATTCCATTACTCTTCTCCGCTGTCGTTACGCTGTTGTTTGTATTCGGATTCAGGGAGAAAGCGACGGATAAATGATCCATCACTTTATTCAAATTTAAATACCCTGAAAGAGTGTGGCTTTAGTTTTATCGAAAAGGCATTTGTGCCATAATCTTTCGGCGCGAACCACATTCTCTGCGGATTGCGCGATGTGCCGGTAAGCGTTTCGCCGGAAGTGAGATCAGTTAATTTATTGAAATCTTTAACGGTTACAATATTGAGTTCTGTTTCCTGCGGAAGAAATGATTCTACGATACAGGTATTGTTATCGTATACATAAATACTGATATTGGCGGGTCCTTCGATAAATACTTTCATCTGGCTGCACAGAACTTTCCGGATCACATTCAACGCACCGGCAGGCATCTTATACAAATCAGCAAAATTTTCAGGGATCGTCAGTACATAAAATTTACCTTTTGAATAATCTGCTTCATGCAATATGGGCCAGCCGTTAGGTCCGTTGATGGCAGAAAGCATTTCCCAGGAATCATTGGTGAGATAAGCGATCTGCGGAATCAAAATCGGGCTTTCAGACTTTGCCGGTTTTCCAAAGCCTACCATAAAATCTTCCACCAGCGCTTTCCTGTTTGTATAGCGGAGTTCTGCAATATCTTCAATGCCCTTTCCCTGCAGCTGACTGAGTAAACCCGAAGTAATGATCACCGATTTCCCCTGCACCAATTGTCCTTTGATCTTAGTGACAATATCTTTATCAAACGCCGCTTCTTCCGTTAACAGGATCACACTGTCTTCTGCAGGAAAACGCGGCTCTTCATTCATCGGAAGGCCGATCATACCCAGGTAGTTCTGTAAGAAGTCTTCCCCGACGGAATGAAAAGGCTTGTAACTTTTTATGCCGACAGGATTCCCCAGTTTGCCCAGGAATTTATCTACGGATTCAAATGCATATCCTGCCGCCCTGGCAATCGTAGTCGGGACTTCAGGACTACCACCGTTCAGGTTGATGGGTTTCATCATTTCTTCATAATCAAAACTGGTTTTCTGTCCCTGCCAGGGTGCACGGTCAGCCGGAATAAATTTTCTTTGTATCGTACTGAAATCAAATAAAATCACCTGGGGTGCTTTTGCGAAAAGAGTAATCCAGAGTTGTTCGGCGTAACGATCCAAATTGCCCATACCAAAAGGATCCACCCATCCGCCACCATTGCCATGGGGTTTTATATTTTCAAAATACCGGAAAATATTATAACCCAGGTAGGGCTGCAGGTGCTGCGCACTAAGTGTTGCATCCCGGGTTTCCGTACCGGTATAAATACCATCGAAAATAGAAGGTTCTGTTTCCAGGTTAAATCCGAGCCCCTGGAAATGTTCATACCAGTTGGGATATTTCACGATCACTTTTACTTTTGGATTTACGGCTTTGGCCGGTCCTACGACCAGGCTTTTTGCGGCTTCCGTCATCAGCTCCAGCCGGTATTGGGTCCAGCTCCGGTTTCCTTTTTCCTTTATGGCGCCATCGTCCTTACAATTCGTAAAAAAGAAATCATCCAGGATCATCTCGTCAAAATTTTTAGCCGTGAATTCGACAATGTCCTTTGCTCTTTTGCGGTCGGTGGGATCGCTGTAACAAAATGTTTGAAAACGATTAGGTTCACTGATCGTGAAGTGATTCCTCCTGCCGTTTCCACCCCACGGTCTTTGAAAAACTTTTTAACGATATCCAGCGTCTTCTGATCAACGATTACGAGATCCCGATGGGTCTCCAGATAAATCTTGTCAATCTTCAACTGCCTGGTCATCTCGTTCCAGATCGGTTTCAGGTATCCGGTCGTGTCGCCCATCTTTTTTACTTCAAAGGCCCGGGTATAAACAGCGACTTTAAAATTTTGGTATTTCTGCGAAAAGGCAGAGAGGCCGAAGCAAATACCGATCAGGAGAATGACAAGTTTTTTAGGAGATGGCATTTAATGGTTGTTTGGAACGGAATATACAACCGGCTTTTCTATTTCGAGAACAGGATTCTCATTCGTGGAATATAAAAGGCATTAAGCATTGCATAGCATGCTGACAATCACCCAATTATGGACCGGCACAGAATTCGTATTGTATATGATAAGGTTGCTCCCGTCATAATCATAAATTAAGGTATTTCTTTAGGATATAGTTTCAGCTTCGTAATCACCCTTTATTTCAGCCCTCATTCATTTGAAGGGCTTTTTTTTATTATAGAACGTCCTTCGCTACGAAACACCCAACAAACATTTGACTTGATCTGACTTTCTCATTTTGGCTAAGCAATTCCTCAACCAGGCTAAATCCACTAAAAGGCTTCCGATGACCTTTGTTTCATTATTTATTAAAACAAGAATAATGAACAGAAAATTAGGAAAGAACGGCCCCATGGTATCTGCAATCGGTTTGGGATGTATGGGAATGTCCGGCGTCTACGGACAAGGCGACGATAAAGCATCAATCGCCACTATCGAAAGAGCTCTCGAACTCGGACATAATTTTTTAGACACTGCCGATTTCTACGGTGCAGGTCATAATGAAGAACTCATCTCCCGGGCCATTAAAGGAAAACGTGACAAAGCTTTTCTCTCTGTAAAAACCGGTCCGTTACTTGCACCCGGGCCTGACAAATCTTTGCGCTTCGCCGGGGTAAATGGCCATCCTGACTATATCCGCAACGCTGTTCTCCATAGCCTCCAGCGCCTCAAAACGGATTATATTGATTTATATACCACTGCACGAGTAGATCCGAATGTACCTATTGAAGATACTGTCGGTGCATTGGCTGACCTTGTTGCAAAAGGTGTTGTCCGTTATATTGGTCTCTCTGAAGCATCTGCCGCAACCATCCGCAAAGCTGCTGCAGTTCATCCCATCACTTCACTTCAGATAGAATACTCTCTGTGGAGCAGAGACATTGAAGCCGAAGTCCTCCCCACGATTCGTGCACTCGGTATCGGACTGGTTGCCTATTCTCCTCTGAGCCGGGGCTTTCTGAGCGGTGAATTTAAAAAACCGGAGGATATCAAAGACAGCCGTGTAAATATGCCACGTTTCATGGGAGAGAACTTTTATAAAAATCTTGAACTGGTAGAAAAGATCAGAACGCTGGCCACCAAAAAAGGCTGCACTCCATCCCAGTTAGCCATTGCATGGGTGCTGGCACAGGGTGAAGATATCATTACGATCCCCGGTACCAAGCATATAAAATATCTTGAAGAAAACATTGCATCCGAAAACGTGCATCTCACCGCGGAAGATTTACAAAGCATAGAAGCGATCATGCCCGCAGGAATTGTATCAGGCACCCGTTACCCTGAAATGTTCATGAATACGTTAAACCGATAAAGGTTCATTTTCTGGGCAGCGCTATGTTAACTGTGGTCCAACGTTAAACTGCTGCAATGAACTGGCAGATAAATAGTTTAAATTTACATGATGAAAAAGGAAGAAAACATTCCTCATAAATTTGAATCTCTGTCCGACTTACATCGGATGTTTGGGCTGCCAACGCCTTTGCACCCTTTGATCAGTCTGGTAGAAAATAAGGACAATGAAATAGATTCATGGAAATTGCCCGTTTCTTTTATAGGTAATTTTTATAAAATATCGTATAAAAAAAATCTGAGTGGAAAATTAAAATACGGGCAAGGCCATTATGATTTTGATGAAGGCGGATTGTTTTTCAAGGCACCGAATCAGGTAAGTGCAAATGGAGAAACCAATGAAGACCATCGGGGCTTTACATTACTCTTTCATCCGGATTTCTTAGCCGCTTATCCTCTGGCAAAAAAAATAAAGCAATACGGTTTCTTTTCCTATTCAGTGAATGAAGCACTGCATCTTTCAGACAAAGAAAAAGTAACCATTATTTCTATTTTTAAAAACATTGATGAAGAATTGCAAAACAGAATTGACGATTTCAGCCAGGATGTGATTATTTCACAAATTGAAACATTGCTGAATTATAGCAATCGTTTTTATAAGAGGCAATTTATTACAAGGAAATCCGTAAGCAACGATTTATTGCAAAAACTGGAAGAGATTTTAGACGATTATTTCAATAACGAAAAATCCCTGATGCAGGGCATTCCAACGGTCCAATATCTTGCAGAAACCTTAAACATGTCCCCCGGCTATTTAAGTGATATGTTGCGCAGCCTTACGGGTCAAAATGCACAACAGCATATTCACCATAAACTCATCGAAAAGGCAAAAGAAAAAATATCAACCACCAGCTTATCAATCAGTGAAATTGCTTATGAATTAGGTTTTGAACACCCGTCATCATTTAATAAATTATTCAAGTCAAAAACAAACCTCTCGCCATTGGAGTTCAGACAATCATTTAACTAAAATGAACATACTGCTCCTGATACTAAATTAAGATTACATAGAGTAGGAATAATATTTGCTTATTCTTCGCTAGATGAACACCTATACAGTTTCTTTTCAGGAAATCGACAGAACAAAGTTTTTGATTGCAGGAGGCAAGGGCGCTAATCTGGGCGAATTGTCCCGAATTAAAGGAATACGGGTGCCGGAGGGTTTTTGTATTACCACCGATGCTTATAAAAAAATAACAGAAAATAATCAGGAGCTTAACAGCCTGCTGGATGAACTAAATGGTCTTAAGGCAGAAGAGAGGAAAAATATCAGCGAAATAAGCGCAAAAATTCGCCAGGTCATAGAAGGGACAAACATTCCTAAAGATATAACCGCAAGAGATTGCGGGTTATCTCACAAAGTTTGGTGAAAAAGATGCGTTTGCTGTGCGATCCAGTGCAACGGCGGAAGACCTGCCTTCGGCATCTTTTGCCGGACAGCAGGATACTTATTTAAATATTATAGGTAAGGAGTCAATCCTGAAACATATCAGCAAATGCTGGGCTTCCCTGTTTACGGATCGTGCGGTGATCTACCGGATGCAAAACAGATTTGACCACAGCCAGGTTTATTTATCTGTTATCATTCAAAAGATGGTTTTCCCCCGGGCTTCAGGGATTTTATTTACTGCTGATCCGATTAGTTCCAACCGGAAGCTGCTATCAATCGATGCAGGTTTTGGACTAGGAGAAGCACTGGTCTCCGGCCTGGTATCTGCAGATTGTTATAAAGTGAAAGGAGAGGAAATCATCGACAAGAAAATTGGAACTAAAAAACTGGCTGTCTACGGACTGAAAGAAGGCGGAACAGAGACAAGACAGATCGATCCTGAACGACAAAAGACCCAGACACTTACTGACGAACAAATTTTACAGCTGGCGCACATTGGACGACAGATCGAAGAACATTTCGGAAGCCCCCAGGATATCGAATGGTGTCTGGCTGATGATATCCGCCAAACGGGCGGGCAGACATTTTATATTGTCCAGAGCCGGCCGATCACAACTTTATATCCCATTCCAGAGGCGAATGACCAGGAAAATCATGTGTATGTATCTGTCGGGCATCAACAGATGATGACTGACGCCATGAAGCCATTGGGCCTGTCTTTTTTTCTGTTAACGACTTCTGCTCCCATGCGTAAAGCCGGTGGAAGATTGTTTGTAGATGTTACAGCTATGCTGGCTTCGCCTGCAGGCAGAAAAACATTAATAGATGTACTGGGAAAATCCGATCCGCTTATCAGAAGTGCCTTTTTAACCATTATTGAGCGGGGAGATTTTATAAAACCGTTACCGGATGATAAAAATGAATCAAACTCCGGTAACAACAATAAAACGCCGCCACCCCGGAATTATGAAGTGTTGAACGACTACGATCCAGCGGTCGTTTCTGATTTGATCCGGAATAGTCAAATATCAATAGAAGCATTGAAACAAAACATCCAGACGAAATCCGGATCAGAATTATTTGATTTTATTCTGGAAGATATTCAGCAATTAAAGAAAATTATGGCTGACCCGCAAAGTTTTGGGGTGATCATGACCGGTATGAATGCTTCATCATGGATCAATGAAAAAATGAACGAATGGCTGGGTGAGAAAAACGCAGCAGACATCATTGCTCAATCTGTCCCAAACAATATTACTTCGGAAATGGGACTGGCGCTATTAGATGTCGCTGATGTGATTCGTCCATATCCGGAAGTAATTTATTATTTATCCCGAATTGAGTTTGGGATAAACGATGAAGGCTTTTTGGATGAGCTGGTAAATTTTGAAGGTGGACAGGAAACCCGTGACGCTATTGATTCTTTTCTGGATAAATACGGCATGCGGTGTGCGGGCGAAATCGATATTACAAAAACCCGCTGGAGCGAAAAACCAGTTACACTTGTCCCGATTATTCTTAACAATATCAAAAACTTTAATATAGGTGCCGGCAAACGAAAATTTGAGCAGGGCCTGCAGGAAGCGTTGAAAAAAGAGGAGGAGTTATTAGCATCGGTTGGCGCAATTACCGGATGGTGAACTAAAAGTCAAAGAAACAAAACGGATGATCGACCTTATCCGGAATTTCAGCGGTTATCGTGAATATCCAAAATACGGCATCGTTAGTCGCTATTTTATTTATAAGCAGGCTCTGATGAAAGAAGCGGGACAACTAATGCGGCCTGTTCCGCCTTTGCGGGAACCTGTCCCGCCTTTGCGGGAACCTGTCCCGCCATTGCGGGAGTCGGGCGTTATTCAGCAAAAAGAAGATATATACTATCTCAATTTTGAAGAACTTCAGGAAGTCGTGCTTACAAATAAACTGGATTACCAGATCATCAGCAAACGAAAAGAGGAGTACAAATTATTTGAGAAATTAAGCCCGCCACGCATTATCACTTCAGACGGTGAAATCATCACGGGTAAGTACAACCGGGAAAATCTCCCGGCTGAAGCTCTTGCGGGTCTGCCCGTTTCTTCCGGAATTATAGAGGGAAGGGCACGGGTCATTTTGAATATGGAAGAAGCTGATCTGGAAGACGGGGATATACTGGTCACCACATTTACTGACCCAAGCTGGACACCTTTGTTTGTATCCATCAAAGGCCTGGTCACCGAAGTTGGTGGACTGATGACTCACGGTGCAGTTATTGCGCGGGAATATGGCTTACCGGCAGTAGTGGGAGTGGAGGATGCTACTAAACTGATCAAAGACGGACAGCGAATCCGGGTTAATGGAACGGATGGATATGTAGAAATACTGTAGCTATTTTCTAAGGAATGAACCTAATAATTCATGTCCCTGCCATTTTGAAGATCCCGTATATTTTTTTCAATCTCTGCCTTGTTCCCTCCTTTGGCTTGCGGAAGCGCTTTTTCTGCAAAGGCAAGAGCTTTTTTGTAGTCGCCAAATGCCGAATACCCGCTTGCCATACCTATATTACTAAATAGCGTGTTGGGATATTTATCATAGACCATTTTAAATATTTCGAATGCTTCTTTTGGATCGGTGGCGATCAGGCTATAACCATACGTATACCCTTGTATCATGTCCATCAATGGCATGGCTTTTTTCATCACTTCTGCTGCTTCGGTTTTGCGACCCAGGCTATCCAGTATGGCAGCCTTTGTTTGCCATGCTGTGAAATTGCTGGCCCCACCGAAAATTGGGCTCAGGGAACTGTCGGCCCACATTAAACCTTCTTCGAGGTTGATGTTATTTGCGGCGCAATAAGCCGCAGCCTGGTTCCATGCCTGCCAGCTTCCTGGCAGGGCTTTATCGCCGCGCAATTCCTTCCGGAATGATTCAAGCTGCGTTTTTATTACAGGTCTACATCAATTCGAAAAGGAATTACCAGTTTTTCCCACTGTAATTGAATGATTGCACTTGTGGAGGTCTGATCAGCAAATTCATATTTAAGCCATTCCACACTTTTATCGGTTTTTACCGGCTTTACTTTTACGCGTAAAGCATCTTCATCCGGGTTATAAAAGAAATTTCCCCAGGATGTTGAATTTTTTGAGAAGATGAGGGTGCACTCGCCGGGATCGTATGCTACAAAAAATCCATACCTGCCGGCAGGCAGTTCATGACCTTCAATCTGGACATCAGTTGTAAACTCAATGGTTGTATTCTCATTTGCACCGGCACGCCAGGGTGCAGGTTTTTTAATGCCGTATCCAAGTTCGGTGTAACCTACCGGAATCAGTTCGCCCCAGATATGGCCTTCCCTCTTTTTAACACCTGGCCGGCTGTAATGAATACTATGACATCAGTGATACCGATCTGCTCGCTGACGGATGCTTTTTTATTGCCACCCCTCGGAGTAGTCGTTAGCTGGGCTTCAACAGACCCGCGAAGGCAAGATGAAGCAAAAGCAATAGAAAATAGTAATTTAATAGAATTTTCATCGTCTGGAATGGATTAATTGTATTGTTTAAAAATAACCGTTTACATGCTTGGTTGTACTGATGAAGAAGAAATTCATTTGCCACCTTGAACAGGAAGGAATTTCGTTTCGCGCGGCTGAACATTTTTATTTTTTTGGCCGGATTAAATTCTATGGCTTGCTTTATAACATCTGTTGTGATAATTGTTGCAAACTCCTTATCTAAACTGGCCAATGCGGTTTGATGAATAAGTTCAGCCGGGAAAATTTGCCCATCAATACCTTTTTTATCAAAGGTGGCCGTTGCAGCGGCAACAAGAAAAGTTTCATACCCTAAATTTCCGGCCATCCTTGTAGTTGTTGAAATGCAATGGTCGGTAGTTAAGCCGGCAATTACCAGTGTCGTTGATTTTAGCATTGTCGAGCTGAGCCTGTAAATCAGTTCCTATAAATGCACTATTTACATTCTTTTTTATTATTGGTTCCCCTTCTCTCGGGGTTACCAGATCATTAAATTGATTTCCGGCATGGGTTTCATGAAGCGAAGAAGTTGGAATGGTAGAGCAATGTTGCACATGAAAGACAGGAAATCATTCTCCCGCCATACGCTAAGCAATTCGCTTGCCCTGAATTCAGCATCCGGATTATTTCTCTGTCCTCCCCAATATTCAATGTTCGCAAATCCTTTTTGAATGTCAATAAGAATCAATGCCGGCCCGCCTGGTTTGCTTATACTCATGTTCCGAAAGTTTCATTATACCAAGGTTCTGCTTATGCAAAGCAAGTATGTTTTACTGATAAAATAAAATACTTAATTTTGATTAATTGATAACTTATTTTGATTAGATATGGATATTCAGCAAATTAAAAATTTCCTGGTTTTATGCGACACGCTCAATTTCAGAAAGGCTGCCGAACAAATAAATATTGTTCAACCTGCTCTTGAGCAAGCAGATACAATTGCTGGAAAATGAAATGGGTGCTTTGTTGTTTAACAGGAGCAAGCGAACCGTTACATTAACGGAAGCGGGTCATATTTTTTCAAAAAGAAGCGCAACGGATTTTGCAGGACCTGAATAAAACAATTATTCGAACCGCACAGATACATAACGGTGAAGCGGGTGAAGTAAGGATTACGCATTCAAGTTCTGCCATGAACACCGTGGTGCCCTCTTTTTTGGTTAAGGTGAAACAATAAATGGCCGGATTTGAAAACCATTGCGCAGGAAACCTCAAACTTTCAACAAATTGAAATGTTGCTGGCACAGGAAAACGGATATGGGTATTGCACCCAATATTATGTTACCTCCGGAAGTGAGCTCAAAAATCTTATACAAGGAAAATTTTGTTTTGATCTTGCCTGTGGAATCATCCTTTGTCAAAAAAGAAAATCACCGATCTATCTGTCTTAAAAAACGAGACATTTATTTTACCACAGCTTTCTACCGGCATTGGTTATGTTGAAGCAATATTACAGATTTGCCAGGGCTTTGGCTTTAAACCAAAAGTGGCGCATGAGTCGGCACATTCCATCGGTGTATTGCGCCTGGTAGAAGCCGGTCTGGGTATTTCAATTGAGCCCATGTCTTCTGTACGTGGCGCGAATATGAATATCAAAGCAATTGAATTAAAAAACCTTCCCCAAAAGGTAACGATGATCCTTTTTTGGTTGCGGGAGCGCGAAGAAGAATTAAGCAGATTTATAAAGATGTTTTGAGAAAAACCCTCACTTAGTTGTAGCCCAGTCTTTCATTAATAATATTACTAATTTCCGCGGCATGAGATAGTACCATGAAATGACCGCCTCCTTCTATGACGCGATCAGCTTTTACCAGTTCAACAGGGAAAGTCTTGTCTTTGCTACCGTGAATATGGAAAATATTATCAGGTCGCCACTCATTCTTCCAGTTAAGTACTTCATGAATCGCCCACTTCAGAAAATATGGATCCGAATCCCGGATAATATCTGCCCAGAGTTCTTTATCCTCACGGGTTTTTAAACCCGTAAACAGGTGAGCAAATGGATAAACTTTGTTCAACGTACGTGAGGGCATCAGCTTATCAAGTTTTGTTTTGCCCAAAAGCTTAAATGCACCCGGCATCTCATCACGGGTGGCAACACTGGAAATCAGAATGGCATGCCTGGGATTTAATGTCTTAAGTAATTCAATGGTCACCATGCCGCCGAAGGACAGCCCGATAATTGCAAAATCTCCGGAGCTGTCTATCAGTGAAAGAATTCTTCCGCTGTATTGCTGCATTGTCTCTTTTACCTCAGGCCTCGGCCATTCAATATGATGTACGTGCACCCGCTCTGAAAGCTTTAAACTCCTGAAAGCCCGTTTATCGGCACCGAGACCACTTAGAAAGTAAACGTTCATCCGATATTTTTAAGGAACTTAATATTGCATACACCCGAACCAAATCAGGCACCGGGATTTTGCTCATAATTAATCTTTGCAATAATTCCGATTGGAATAGAACCACGATCTACTCTTAAAGACTTTACAGTCAATCCGGTATTGTTTTCAAATGCCTGTACCGCGGCGGAAACAATATTTAACAAGGTAGTTTTTTCACTTGTAAGCGCATCGTTTACAGTCTTTTTTGTTTTGTCGTCCATGGTTATATCTTTAGTTGTATATAACGCAAAGCAAAAAGGATTCCAGGGGTGGAAAGGCGGGAAGCAAAGATCAATACACTACACCTTTACCTGTAATTAAATATTATTAATAGTACGTGAACACCTGTTTCTGAAGAGGAACTCCATCGCTACTAAGCAACCCGACTACAACTCGATTGGCAGCATCCAATTGATAGGTCCGGGTTGAAGTATGAGTACTGGTTGCCGGAATCGTGACATAAGTAGATCCTGATATCAATTTACTATTTCCATAGATGAAACATAAACCTCCGGTCGGAATGTTAGAATAAGTAATGGTCACGATTTCTTCCTGAACACCATCAGTACGTATTTATTAGCAACGAGGTTTCCCGCTGAATAATAGCTGGTGTAAATTAGTTTGTCACTCGAATTACTACTAATTGTTGAATCCAGGTTTGCGCCTGTGTAATAATAGTTTATTGTTGTTTGATACAGAGGCTGACTGTTGGAGCTCTGAAATCCTTTTTCCAGGCTCACCTGGCCGGCCTGATTGTAGTAATAGTAAGTGGCGGTGTACCCGTTTTGTCCTGCGGATGATCCGTATCCGTTACTGGTAAACAACAGGCTGTCCGTACGGTTATTCAAGTGCTGGTAGTAAACGCCATTCGTTATTAACTCCAGGGAAACATTGTAATAAGCATGACAGATCTCTATATACCGGTCATTCAAAAAAGAATAGCTGAAAGTGTCTCTGTAGCTTGCACTTTCTTCAGTATGTTGAACGATCCTCCGTTGATCATCGTATTTCCACTGCAAAAACGAAGAATCCCTAAGGATTCCATTCAAATCATATTCATAAGTCCAGCTTGATTTTAAAAGTGTCGAAGTATCCGGTTTAATAAAGGAAGGGTTGGTACCATTAAGAGCAGGGTCTGGTTGCTCGGTTGTCTTTTTACAGGAAACAGCTAGCATGAGCAGGAACATGCAAATGCCGAATATGATCTTCATAACGGTTGTTTAGGTTCGGGTAAAACTTTAGAGGCTTATATAAATATAATTTATTTCATAGATCAAATGAAATAATGATAACTCTGCTTGGAGCCAGGCTTATAAGTGAAAATACTTAGGCTTTTCGCATTCAGCCACTATGATGGTCGCATTCACACTGCTATGGGCGGCATTTATTAGCGAGATTTGTATCATAATAAAACAACAGAATAATATGAGAAAAATAATTGTTTTATCAATGATTTCATTGGATGGCGTATTGCAGGCACCTGGCGGGCCGAAGGAAGATCCATCTGGCGGTTTCAAATATGGCGGTTGGACTGAGCCATATGGTGACGACGTTTTTGGTAAGGTCCTGGAAAAAGAACTGAAGCCGGCAGATTATCTTTTGGGCAGAAAAACGTTTGCCATTTGGGAGAATTACTGGCCTAAACACGGAGACTTTTGGCCGGGCATTAATGAAGGCACAAAATACGTGTTTTCAAAGACCAGGAAAAAGTCAGACTGGGAAAAATCTGTATTCCTTAAAAACCTGGCAGAAATAAAAAAGCTCAAAAAATCGAAAGGCTCTGACATCCAGGTTTGGGGCAGCAGCAAGCTGATTCAGCTGCTGCTTAAGAATGATCTGGTGGACGAACTCCGGCTCAAAATTTACCCGTTGACGCTTGGCAAAGGAAAAAAGTTGTTTGACGGTGGCTCAATTCCGGCTGCATTTACATTAACAGAGAATATTGTTACAACCCAGGGAGTGATTATAGCCAGCTACGAAACGAGCCGGAAAAGTAAAGACGGGAACTTTGGTAGCTTAAACCCCGCGACCTAGTCAGGGCAGGACACCCTGAGCCGGTCCGGGTTACATTGTGGAATGTCGTAGGTCATTAAACAGCCATTTTCATTAACGGCGCACCGGTTATTTCGCTTGCCGCTTCATTAACACCGAATGTATTAGTCTGCAAATTGCTGAAAGCCGGATTATTTGCCACTGACGCAAACAGGGGCCTATTCAGGAACTGCTCCAATTCTATCAGCTGATTCAAAGAGGTACACACCACCAGCTTCTTTCTGATCTTCATTAATGAGCCATATTTTCCAGCTACAGCCGGGAATTGCTGAAAACTTAGGTGCCACTGAAGGCATTATTTTTTTAAGCTCCTCTGATGGCATACTGTAATTGAACTTTGTTGTAAATACTCTTTTTGACATTGTATAAAATTTAGGATACAAATAAACGATGGGTATAGAGCAGAACAGTTCTGAAAGAGGTAGTTTGAAATATGCGAAAAGTATTTTGTTACGGGGAATTATTAAACATAAACACCCTCTGCCCGAACCGGAGCAGAATAAGTTTTTTGTTTACCCCACTTTCCATTGATAAAATTCCTCGCTGGCACTTCTATGAAGCGATAGGTGAGATAAGAAATGAACAAGATAAATACAACAAAAACCAAACAGGTTAACCAGCTAATAAACATATCCATCTTTGGAATGGCGATGCCGGTTTTATCCGGGTTATCCATAAGTGCCGCTCCCTGGTATAAAAAGGGCTGATGAATAAGATAAATTGAAAATGACCAGTCGCCCAGTTTCTGAAGTGGTTTTGATGCCAGAATGGAATTGAGATTTTGATTGCCATAAGCCGCAGATAATAGAATGAATGGAAAGAAGAGCACCGTAATTACATCAGGTACCGCGAAATGCAGACATACAGCCAGGCCCGATATAAGTACTAAAAAAGTATAACCTGAAGACAACAATTTTTTGCTCCAGTCTTCTTTGTAACCAAAATATACCATCATGCCGATTATAAAACCAAACATGCACCGGAAAAAGCCAAATTGATAAGCTACATTCAAACTGAAGTGTGAACTCTTTAAAAAGCTTATTGCATCGGGAACAGTCACCAATGGAACCAATACGTAACCAATCACTAAATACCCCACAATACACAAAGCAAAAATAACATGCCTGCCGGCTTTTGATAATTTCATAAACGGGCCGACTAAGAATGGAAAAAGCATGTACATCCACCATTCAGTACTGATGCTCCAGGAAGCATGGGTAAACGTAAACCATTGATGGAGGTTCATCGAATGGAGCAAGAACAGGTTCGTAATAAAGGAATAAACTGAATTCTCGGCATCCAGTATCGGAGTAACTTTTGCGCCCCATTGGTGCAGCAGAAACAAAAATATCATAGTCAGTAACAATGAAAACAGGTGCAGCGGATATACCCTTGCGAAACGGGCAATCGTAAATTTTCTAAAGTCCTGTCGGGTAACCGGACCCTCAAAATTTTTAGCATATACATAGCACAATATAAAACCACTCAATACAAAAAAGAAGTCAACCATTAAGTACATACGGTTGAGAATAGATGAAATCTTCCCATCCACCAGTTGTCCGCCAAAAGAAGAGAGGACAAGGTCAACATGGAAGAGAACAGTAAGCAGGGCAGCAATACCGCGAAGCGGAGTAAGGTTTGAAAGGTATTTGTTGGTATTCATATTTTAAAAATTTAGGACACAAAAAAACGACTGGTTTGGCGCAAAGCAGTTCTGCAAAAAGTAGTTTGATATATGCAAAAAGTATTTTGTTGCAGGGAAACGGATGGCTGTTCAGCATTGCACGGCTGCCGGAGAATATCCAAATCTTTTCTTAAAGGCGGTGCTGAAATTATTGTAATGCTTGTATCCCAGTTCATCTGCCACATCTGTTAGGTCTGCCCGGCCCTGCTGCAGCATTGTCCGGGCATAGTTCATTTTATGTTCATCAACATATTTCATTACAGAATTACTGAAGAGCTGCTTAAAACCATGCTTTAATTTAAAACTGTTGATATAAAACTTACGGGTAAGCTGCTGCAGCGATCCTACTTCAAGATAATGCTGATCGAGGTAGGTTTTAATGTCGTTCAGCAAATCAATATCCGCCCTGCTGAGCCTGGTTCCGGTATCTCCAGGTTCACGCTCGGCTCCCGTAAAAGCGGCCAGCTGGTGAATAAAGAGGTTAAGAATAATATTGTCTTTATAGGCAGCACCTAACGCTCCCGTGTAGGGGCAATTCAGGTAGTCATGAATGCATTGGTATATAGCTGGTTTTATTACCTGCGGTGTATCAAGTGTAACAAAAGGATCTTTTCGTTTGCAAAAATTAACCAGCGGGTTATTTTCATCCTGGTCCTGCATTTGCTGCAGTAACAGGTCCGGAAATACTTTTACACAAAAAAATTCTTCCACCGTATTCTTCCTTATACAGGTATTGAATTTGAATGAAGGAAGGTAATTGAGGGAATGCATCTGACCGGTTACACTAACATTGGTATTGGTGGCAAATGTGGACGTGCCCTTTAGCTGAAAATACATCATGATAAACGGCGTGTTGCCTGCCTGCCGTAAAATGCAGATCGTGGCTAACATTACAAAAGATGCCGTTCAAAACGATATACCATTTTTCTGCAGCAGTGTTCACACGGATAAGTCCCTCTTTTTCATCTTTAAGCGTAAGCAGCAGTGGTTTCCCCTTTGCTGTAAATGCCGTTAACAGTATGTATTATTTCATCCAGATTACGCACGTTGTCGTAGTATTGACGGCAGTTGCCGTTTTTTAGCCGCCGAAATTAAGCGGTTATCCTGTCCCCATACTGGTGGTAATTTCCGAACGGCAGGATTGACCCGACTAAAGGCGTGGTGGACCAAGTGTATATTAATATTGCCCACCGGCACCGCCTCCACCGCCAGAGCCACCGCCAAACTGGAAATCACTGGTGGCTGCTTTCACGGCCGTTGGTCCTCCGAAAGTTTCCGCAATCACGAGCGACTCGATATTAAGTTTTTCCAATAGATGCTTTTTGGTGCTCTCCAGGGAGGTGAATCCATCATCCCCATCAGCTCCGCAGCGGTCCGCGTCGTCGCGACGAGCACGTCCTCCGGGCTCATGCCTCCAGCGGCCATCAACTGGAGCTCCTCGAGATTCGTTCCGTGCGGGACGACCCCGGCATCGGTACCCATCGCCACCTTGACGCCGGCCGCGGCGGCGCGCCGGAAGGAGTCCTGGTGCGCCTCGACGACCTCCGCCGCCTTCAGGAGCACGTTCGCCGGGATGGGGGGCGCACCGCCTCCGCCGCGCGGCGCACGCCGTGCGGCGCGACGAGCGTCGGAACGAGGTACGCATCGTGCTCGAGCATGAGCTCGATCGCCTCGTCGTCGAGGTAGATGCCGTGCTCGATCGAGCGGACGCCCGCCCGGACCGCGCTCTTGATGCCCGCGGTCGACTGCGCGTGGGACATCACCGCGAGGCCGACGGCACGAGCCTCGCTGACCATCGTCTCGATCTCCTCGAGCGAGAAACCCGGCTGGTCGGGTGAGTCGCGCGGC
>CAWEWO010000016.1:0-21532 GCA_963812825.1 uncultured Bacteroidota bacterium | reverse complement strand
CAACTCCCGGATCTGCACTGGTGGCTTATCTCATCGTGTGGGGCATTTTTACCTTGTTATTATTTTTTGGTACACTGAGAATAAATAAAGCGCTTCAGCTTGTATTTGGATCACTCACAATTTTATTTTTTCTGCTTGCTATCGGTGATGCAACCAAAATAGAATCCATTACCCGGTTTGCCGGATATGAGGGTATTGTTTGCGGAGGATTGGCCATTTACACTGGTATTGCCAACCTGCTAAATGAAGTTTATGGTTACACCATTTTACCATTAGGCCCGGTGCGTAAATAATTCCACAAGGTTTCTTCCTGACAAATCCGGTGAGTCCCTGTCTAAATCAAAAAACGACCCGACACCAACTGAATTGAATGCAGGAGATGAGTTAATTTTGCAACATGGTTGATATGCAGGATAAACTAAACTTGGCTAAGAAACTGGTGATCGTGGGAGGTGGGTTTGGTGGTGTTAATCTTGCGCTGCGCTTAAAAAATAATCCCGGATTTCTTATCACACTGGTAGACAAAAACAATTACAATTTTTTCCCTCCTTTAATTTACCAGGTTGCTACGGGTTTTCTGGAAAACTCAAATATCAGTTATCCCTTCAGGAAATTATTCAGGAAATATTCCAATATTCAATTTCGTTTGGGTGAACTCATCCGGGTAGATCCGGCTGCCCACACCATTGAACTGAATAATGGTAAACTGGCATATGATTATCTGGTGTTTGCAACGGGCGCGGAATCAAATTATTTCGGTATGGAAAATATCCGCCTCCATGCTATCCCGATGAAAAATGTCAATGACGCACTGAACATGCGAAACACTCTTCTGCAGCGGTTGGAGCTGGCCACTATTACCAAGGATCCGGCCGAAAGAAAAAAATTGCTGAATATCGTGGTTGCCGGCGGCGGCCCGACAGGAGTGGAGGTTTCAGGGATGCTGGCGGATCTCCGCATACACAGTTTTCCAAAAGACTATCCGGAACTGATGGGAACGGGCGCGGAAATTTACCTGGTGGATGGGGGAGAACATCTGCTCGCTCCCATGAGTGCTGCTTCCCAGAATGACACCTACGCTGCATTGGAAAAAATGGGAGTGAAAATAAAATTGCAGGCAAGAGTAAAAGATTTTGTTGACGACAAAGTGTTCTTGTCGAACGGCGAAATCATTGAAACCAGAAACCTGATCTGGACTGCGGGCGTAACTGCCATAATGTTTGATGGAATTCCGCCCATCAGTTATGGTAAATCCAGACGTATGCTCACAGACCCATTCAACAAAGTTGTTGATCTGGAAGACATATACGCGATTGGTGATACCTGCATGCAGACCCATGAATCCGCTTATCCCGACGGACATCCGCAACTGGCGCAGGTTTCCATTCAGCAGGCCAGATTACTGGCCGAAAATTTCAAATCCTTACGGCAGGGAAAAGAACTTAAACCATTTCACTATCACGATAAGGGCACTCTGGCTATTATAGGAAGAAATAAGGCGGTCGCCGATCTTCCGCACAATGTGCATTTTAAAGGATTTATCGCCTGGTTTATCTGGTTGTTCGTTCACCTTTTTTCACTGATCGATTATCGCAACCGGCTCAAAACTTTCTTTAACTGGATGGTTGCTTATATTTATAAAGATCAGTCCCTGAGATTTATCGTTAGGCCCAGTTCGGAGGAACAGCCCTGATTCTTTTACACGGAACCTTTTTCAGATGCGTAATCAAAGTTTCACCAATCACGTCCGGTATTATACAGTACATCATTTTATTTATTATCCCCTGCTATTACTGGCGATTTCAGCATCCGTATATGCTTATCATCATCATCCAGAGCAAAAAGAAATCTGGATAGCGATTATTGCGATATTCATTTTTATTGGCTGGACGTCTTTTATGGTGAGGCAGCATTATGCACTGGGCAATCAAAACCGGATTATCAGATTGGAATTGCGATTCAGGTATTTTCTGATTACCGGCAAAAGATTGGAACCGCTTGAATCCAGTCTCCGGTTTTCACAGCTTGCGGCCCTGCGTTTTGCATCGGATGAGGAATTGCCCGGATTGGTTGAACGGGCAATAAAAGAAAATCTTGGAGCCGGTCAAATAAAAAAATCCATCCAAAACTGGTTGCCGGATCATATGCGGGTATAATCAGCGTGGTATGATAATTTATACCTCTGAATGGTTAACCAAATCCTGATTGTAAATTTTGTAAGTTATATGGCATTTCATTCGAAGCATTTGTATGTCAGAAAATCCTCACTTCCCTCCGGTGGGAAAGGATTGTTCACGCGTAAGAAGATCAGAAAAGGATCCCGTATCATAGAATACAAAGGAAGGTTGACCAGCTGGAAAGAAGCCAGTCACCGTAACGGAGCCAACGGATACATATTTTATATCAACCGTAAACATGTACTTGACGCTGCCACTTATCCAAAGGCCCTGGGAAGATATGCCAACGATGCAAGGGGGCTAAACCGGAAAAAAGGATTGTCAAATAATGCCAGTTATGAACCCGTCGGAGTTCAGGTATTTATCGATGCAGTAAAGGACATTCCGGCCGGGTCTGAAATTCTTGTGGGTTATGGAAAGGAATACTGGGATGCGATCAGGCATAACAATAAAATCTCGGGTGAAAAATGATTTTTCCTATTATGCTTCTGCGATTTCCGGTACTTCCGATCCTCAAAACTGCACTGGTAAGGGGTTTACAGACAAACGGGAGATCGACCGCAGATAGATAGTTTATTATCTGAAATAACTACGGAATCTTATTATTGAAATCAGATGAAAATTGTTTTGATTTCATGAAATAATTTTTACTTTTATGCAAAGCGACCCCGCTTTCTACCCGCACTTTCCCTATAAGCATTATTCGGCTAATGTTTTAATGGTTCTGCGATCTGTGATCCATACCTATGATTTGATTTACATATGTATTAAACAGATCAACCGATGCAGTTAACGAGCAAGACGCCTGGCCTGGATGAGAAATTAGACGGATTACTTTCCCTTTTGATGCAAGAATTTGATGACAAGCCGACTATTCCCCTGGATGGCTTTTATGACCGATATGGTGAATTTTTCGGGGAAGAACTGCATAACCTGCAGGAAATCCTGTTGGAAGATGGTCTGGTGCGGTGTTTTGTGGGTCCACGGGGACTTGAACTGGAAATTACCGATAAGGGCATCGATTTTATGGCCAAAGGAGGATATTCTTATGAAATAAGGGAGGAAATGATCTGCCACGATGAGGCCCTGCGTGCCCAGAAAAATAACCGCCTTTGGAATACCCTGGTTGCCATTGGATTTGTAGCAGCTATCGCAGTTTGTTTTTATATTCGCCACAGATCAGCCTGATCTGTCATTTATGCAACCTGACTATCCAAAAAAAATCTTCCCGGACCAGCGTAAAAATTTTGTTTTCCTGCTGGAAATGCTGGCTTCCTTTCCGGATTGAAGTTTTGCAGGTCTTCTGCAGATATTTAAGAATTTATTTTACTCCTGTTTTCTGCATCCATAAACTGAAACTGTACATTTGAATATGAAACGAATTCTTACACTGATTCTGCCCATATTTGTTACTTGTGCAACACTGGCACAGGGGACCCCCTATAGCTGGACCTATTCTGCAAAAAAAATATCAGACAATGTTTATGAACTCCATTTTCATGTTGATCTGAATAGCCCTTGGCATACCTATTCCCAGTTTACTCCGGATGGGGGACCGGTCCCTACCAAATTCAGTTTCACTAAAAACCCGCTTTATACACTAGACGGGAAAGTGAAGGAGAACGGGAAACTCGTGCAAAAACACGAGGCCGTTTTCGGTGTGGATGTCAAATATTTCGACGGGAAGGTGGATTTTGTACAGCTGGTTAAATTAAAAACCAAGGCTAAAACGAATTTCTCCGGCTCTGTTGAATTTATGGTATGCAACGATCAGCAGTGCCTTCCGCCGGCAACCCAGCATTTTTCCATCGCATTAAACTAACATGAACAATATACTTGTTATTGGTGCATCCGGGCAGATTGGCACGGAACTTACACTCGCACTTCGGCAGCGGTTTGGCGGGGAAATAGTTATTGCCGCAGACCTTAAAAGAGAAGCCGATCTGCTCAAAGGAACGGGACCTTTTCTTCCACTGGACATTATGGACAAAGAGATTCTACGGGTGCAGGTTCGCCGCCATGAAATAAAAACTATTTACCTGCTGGTGGCGATGCTTTCGGCTGCCGGTGAAAAAAATCCCATGCTGGCCTGGCATCTGAATATGCAGAGCCTGATCAATACGCTGGAAGTAGCCCGTGAAGAAGGGGTAAAAAAAGTATTCTGGCCAAGCAGTATTGCGGTATTCGGTGCAGACGCGCCGAAAAACAATTGTCCACAGGATGCTTATGCAGCACCATCCACTGTTTATGGTATCAGCAAACTTACCGGTGAACAATGGTGTCATTATTATTTTCACCGTTACGGAGTAGACGTACGCAGCCTTCGCTATCCCGGACTAATCAGTTATAAAACTCTGCCAGGCGGGGGAACGACTGACTATGCCATTGAAATTTTTCATTCTGCCATTCGCGGGGAAACCTATAACTGCTTCCTGCGCCCTGACAAACGTTTGCCGATGATGTATATGGATGATGCGGTTCGTGCGACCATTGAACTGATGGAAGCACCGGAATCAAAAATTTCAATCCGGACTTCATATAACCTGGCGGGTATCAGTTTTACGCCCGCTGAAATCGCGCATGAAATCAAACAACTGATTCCCGGTTTCAGGATCGACTATGAACCCGATTTCCGGCAGGCCATCGCAGATTCCTGGCCGGAGTCCATTGACGACCGGATCGCGGCCAGGGACTGGAATTGGAAACCCGAATTTGACCTGAAAGAAATGACGGAAGAAATGATAAAACATATCAGCCCTGCGTTGGCTGTTTCCACCCGTCGTCAGCCTGTTTAGAAAGACTCCGTTTCAGACATGGAATGAAAACAAAAACAATTACTTTTGCAGCCCGCTGGCGAGGTAGCTCAGCTGGTTAGAGCATCGGATTCATAACCCGAAGGTCGGCAGTTCAAGTCTGCTCCTCGCTACAGTAAAGAAGATCCCGGAAGGGGTCTTTTTTTGTACTTATCTAAAGTCTCGTTTTGGAGTCTTTTTTGTATATGAAACAGAACGAGGCCGGATTCATATCCGCCAATTGGCGGACGGCAGTTCAGGTCCAACAGGCGACTCGCCCTTAGCATGCTCTTAGCCAACAGATGTCAATTGGGCTGAATATCTCTATAAGGTCTCTATATTGTCTCTGTATTGTCTCTGTAAGGTCTCTGAAATAGTTCATATTCCCACCCTTTACGGTTCGTTAATTCTTCGTGTAAGAACCCGAACGCTATACAAACGATATACGAACGCAGTACCAACAATTCCCCTTTTTTACCCTTTTCCGGTCAGTCTCCACAGCGTCATCAATGATGTTGACTTATTTATTTTCCCATGCGCGGTGTCGCCAAAAAAGCCCCCTGTGGAAACAGGGGGCGTCTAACGATTGCTTGCTATATAAAAATTTTACATATAATCTTTTTAGTGTGTGTCCGAACAAACATAGAAAACAAATCACAAAAAACAATGATTTGTTAGTAAATTAATATACTTTGTTAATATATTAAAATTAATAATGTGTTGTTAGTTCAGAAAGATTTTTGTCCGGAATCCTTTCGGGGTAAGCCAGTAAAGCCGCTTCCAGGCAATCCATGGCAGACCGAATGGATTCCTGGTTGAGTACATAGGCCAGGCGAACCTCCTGGAGCCCCGACCCGCTATTCCCATAAAATCCCGAAGCCGGGGCCAGCATAACAGTTTCTCCCTTATAGGAAAAGGATTCCAGGAGCCACTGGCAAAATGCATCGGTATCAGGGACGGGCAGACTGGCCATTGCATAAAAAGCACCGCCGGGATTCGGGCAATAGACACCCGGCATTTGGTTCAGCCTCTGTACAAGGAGGTCACGGCGCTTGCGGTATTCTTCCCGGGTCGTATCAAAATAATCTTCCGGGAGATCCACCGCCGCTTCCCCAAGTATCTGCGAAAAGGATGGCGGGCTAAGCCTGGCCTGGGCAAATTTCATAACGGTATCCAGCAAATCCTGATTCCGGGTAATGAAGGCGCCTATCCGGCCGCCACAGGCACTATATCGCTTGGAAATGGTGTCCATCAATACCACATTTTTTTCCATGCCTTCCAACTGCATAGCGCTGAAATGAGAACCCTCGTAACAGAACTCCCGGTATGCTTCGTCACTGAATAGATAAAGATTATACTTCAGGGCAAGTTTTTTCAAAATTTCCCATTCCTCCCTGCGGTATAAATACCCGGTCGGGTTATTCGGATTGCAGATAATAATTGCCTTCGTTTTCTTTGTAATCGCCTTTTCAAATGCTTCGGGGGAAGGAAGGGCAAAACCGGACTCAATATAGGAAGTCACCGGAACAACCTGCACCCCGGCTTCTACGGCAAACCCATTATAATTGGCATAAAATGGCTCGGGGATGATCACTTCGTCACCGGCATCGAGACAACCGAGGAATCCGAACAGGATTGCTTCCGACCCGCCGGTGGTAATAATAATCTGGTCGTAACTGATATGAATTCCTTTACTGGCGTAATATTTTACCAGTTTGCGACGATAACTTTCGTTTCCGGCACTATGACTATATTCCAGCACTTTGAATGGAAAATGACGTACGGCGTCCAGTGTGGAGGGAGGGGTTTCGATATCCGGTTGTCCAATATTCAGATGGTAGACTTTTACACCTCTTTTTTTTGCTGCCTCAGCGTAGGGAACCAGCTTGCGAATAGGCGAGGCGGGCATTTCCTGACCGCGTTGGGAGATGTTTGGCATACATGTACTTTATCTGTCAAAGATAAAATAAAAGCATACAACTGATATTAGTCACGCGACTGCCTACAAAAAAGCCGTTGGGCGTTGCTGAAGATCCGTTTCCGGAACTCCCTGTTCTCACTGAATGAAAATAGGGAAAGAAACTTTAATGGATCTTCAGCGAACGGCCAACGGCCGGTAAGAATTTTTATCTTAAGATTTAGCTTTTGTCTTTTCGGATTCGTACTTGGTATATGCGTCGGCGGTTAATACTTCCCCTGTGATCCGGAGTTGAACCGGTGCATCTACACCCGCCACTTTAATGGTAATCGTTTTATTGAAAGGACCAGGATTTGCGGCATTGAAACCGGCATTGATTTTATTTTCCTTTCCTTTCGGAACCGCACCTTCAGGTTTTACCGGTGTTGTGCAGCCGCAGGATGCAACCGCTGATTCGATCACGATCGGATTGCCGCTGACATTGGTAAAAACGAAATCATGATTGACCGGTACATTTTGTTTGATCTTACCGAAATCATAAACCATTTCATTAAACTTAATTAACATCAGCCGCAGTTTTATCCTGTGCAAATAAAGAGAGGGATAAAATAAAAGCACTGAAAAACAATAATGCCCTTTTCATTTTACTGATTTGTTTGTTTTAAAAATTGTATTGAAGCGTTCTCAGGCGCAGCGGAAGCAGGTAATTTATATACCTCACCGGATATGATTAACGCTTTCGTTTGCCCGTTGTTGTAAAAGATAGTAACTGTTTTGTTAAATTGTCCTTCTGCATATGCATTATAGCCCACTTTGATGGAAGCCGCAGCGCCCGGTGCAATGGGTTCCCGGCTCCATTCCGGAGTAGTGCAGCCACAGGATGCCTGGACATTTTCCAGGAGCAGGGGCTCTTTGCCGGTATTGGTAATTTCAAACACATGGATCACAGGCCTTCCCTGAGGAATTTTACCGAAGGAAAAACCGCTTTCCTTTAACTGAATGACATCTTCTTTCGGAGGAGCTGCCGGGGTGGGAGCCTTCAAAACACCGGATTGGGCGTTCAGGGCAAATACTGCAAACAGGCAATAAATTATAGACAAAAATGTCTTTTTCATAGATTATACAGAAAACTTCCTAAAATTACATAGTAAACGTCACCTTTGCCAATAAATTTTAACCCATTACAATTACCCTTCGCCAGGCCATCCACCCATAAAAAGGATGAAATATGGAAAATTTCACAACCAGCGATCAGATTGCATTGGAAAACCTCTCTTTTGACCTGTTCCGCAAGGAGGTACTGAAGGACTACCGGCTGGTTTGTGAAAGCCGGGAAGCCAGTCTGCTTGGCCGCAAGGAAGTTCTGACAGGCAAGGCTAAATTCGGCATTTTCGGGGACGGCAAGGAAGTGCCCCAGGTGGCCATCGCAAAATTTTTCAGACCGGGAGATTTTTACGCCGGTTATTACCGGGATCAAACCCTGGGTTTTGCCCTGGGAACGTCCACGATCGAGGAATTTTTCTCCCAGCTTTATGCAGATCCGGATGTCCAAAATGACCCCCACAGTGCCGGCAGGAATATGAATGCCCATTTTTCATCGCCCCTCGTAGGTGAAGACGGTGAATTTCTGGATCTCGTATACCGTAAAAATTTTACCGCCGGACTGGCGCCTACCGCTGCCCATGTGCCCCGTTCTCTGGGGCTTGCTTATGCCTCAAAAGCGTTCAGGCAGATCCCAGAACTGGCTGGCCTGAAAAACCTTTCCATTAGCGGGAATGAAATATGTTTTTGTACGATCGGGGACGCTTCCACCAGTGAGGGTCATTTCTGGGAGATTGTTAATGCGGCTGGCGTATTACAAATTCCTCTGGCGATTTTCGTATGGGATGACGGCTACGGAATTTCGGTCCCGGTAAAGTACCAGACCACTAAGGGTTCCATTTCAGAAGTACTGAAGGGTTTTCAGAAAAAAGAAGGTACCAACGGACTGGACATCTATACTGTGAAAGCCTGGGACTATGCCGGTATGTGCGAAGTCTTTGAAGCCGGTCTGCACAAGATCCGCCTGACCCATACGCCGGCAATTTTCCACGTGGAAGAGCTCACGCAACCCCAGGGACATTCGACTTCGGGTAGCCATGAACGTTACAAATCGCCGGAACGCCTGGAATGGGAAAGGGCCTGGGATGCGATGAAAAAAATGAAGGAATGGATTATCGATAATGCCCTGGCCAGCGGAGAAGAACTGGAGGAAATTCACACCCGGGCAAAGGACCTGGTGCGAAATAGTAAGAACAGCGCCTGGGAAAAATGCATGGCGCCCATTATGGAACAGGTTGGCCGGTCCGTCTCACTGATGAAGGAGTTTCTCGCTTCCGCCCCGGAAAAAAAGGACAAATTAGAACCCCTGATCCACCAGCTGGCTGGCTTGCGGGAACCCAATCGGCGGGATGTGATGCATTGCCTGCACCAGGCTGTTGTTTCATTCCGGGAATCACCCTGCAGCTGCTGCGCTACACAGTTTTTACCAGGAATTAAGCCGCGAAAATGTCCGTTTATATAATACCCATTTATATCATGAAGGACGGCGGAGAATTGAAAATATTGAAGCTGTTCCGGTTCGGTATGCGGAAGATTCACCACTGCTGAACGGATATGAAATCCTCAATAAATATTTCGATGAATTGTTTGCGCATAATCCCAAGGTTTTGGCTTTCGGGGAAGACCTTGGCCAGATTGGTGACGTGAACCAGGGTTTTGCCGGATTACAACTGAAATATGGGAAAGGCCGTATTTCAGATTCAGGAATCCGGGAAACAGCGATCATAGGACAAGGCATTGGCCTGGCCATGCGCGGCCTGCGCCCGATTGCTGAGATTCAGTATCTCGATTACATGCTTTACGCAGTTCAAACCCTCAGCGATGACCTGGCCAGTCTGCAATACCGTACTGCCGGCCAGCAGACCGCACCGCTTATCGTACGTACCCGCGGACACCGGCTCGAAGGCATCTGGCATAGCGGCTCACCCATGGGTATGCTCGTGCATGCTCTCCGCGGTATGCATATATGTGTCCCAAGAAATATGGTTCAGGCCGTTGGCATGTACAATACCCTGCTGGAAGGACTGGATCCGGCCATTGTAGTGGAATGTTTGAACGGATACCGCCTCAAGGAAAATCTTCCGTCCAACCTGTTGGACTTCAGGGTTGCGCTGGGGGTGCCTGAAATCATACGCGAAGGTTCGGATGTCACCATCGTTTCTTACGGTTCCACGCTACGAATCATTGGAGAAGCGGTGGAATTCCTCAGTGAACAGGATATAGATTGTGAGATCGTGGATGTGCAAACCTTGCTTCCATTCGATATTCATCAGGTTATACTGGCTTCACTGAAGAAAACAAACCGCATTATTTTTATTGACGAAGATGTTCCAGGAGGCGCAGCGGCTTATATGTATAATAAAGTGATGGAAGAACAGGGCGGGTACCGCTGGCTGGATGTATCACCCAGGACCCTTACTGCCAAAGCACACAGGCCGGCATATGCCAGTGACGGGGATTATTTCAGTAAACCAAATATGGAAGAAATCATTGATGCCATCCGGGCGATGATGGAGGAATAAATAGAGAATTTGGAAATGAATTTTTAATCGGAATATGGAATTGGCTGGAAGGAGCCAAGGTTAGAATTTTCAGTTTTAAATTTTCAAAATCTCGAATTCCTTAATTTATTACGCCAAATTGTGAAATACTTTCTGAACATCTTCGTCTTGTTCCAATCTGTCAATGAGTTTAAGAACTTCCTGTGCGTATTCTTCTGAAAGTTCAACGGTAGTTGTCGGGATCCACTCTGCTTCGGCAGTCAAAGGGACAATATTTCTGGATTCGAGAGCCTTCTGCATATTTCCGAAATCGTTAAAAGCGGTATGCAATACGATTATGCGTTCGTTGTTTTCATCTGAGGATTCTCCCAAATCCTCCAGTCCATAGTCTATTAATTCCAATTCCAAATCTTCCATATTCAGACCTTCCGGTTTTAATTTGAAAACACCCAGTTTCTTAAATTGGAAACTGACGCTACCGCTGGTCCCCAATACACCATGACCTTTATTAAAATGAGAGCGCACATTGGCAACGGTTCGTGTGGGATTATCAGTAGCCGTTTCTATCAGAACAGCAATCCCATGAGGAGCATATCCTTCATACAGGATTTCCTCAAAATTCACCATATCCTTTCCCATAGCCCGTTTGATAGCTGCTTCCACCCGATCCTTTGGCATATTGACTGCCTTAGCATTTTGAAAACACCTGCGAAGGGAAGAATTAGTTGCAGGATCAGGTCCTCCTGCTTTGACTGAAATCGCGATTTCTTTACCGATCCTGGAGAATTGTTTCGCCATTTTATCCCATCGCGCAAACATGGTTGACTTACGTACCTCAAAAATGCGACCCATAAAAGTCTATGCTTAAAAAAAGTATTTGAATATTTGTCTTATTTCCTTGCCACCCTCATACTGAAAACCAGAATATGCACGGCTGCAAAGATCAGAGAAAAATAGAATATTCCCAGATCCTGGCCTTCAGTTTGGTGGTGATGAGCAAAAGCGACGATTGCCAGGAGTAAGGCTAATACTAATCCGCCCCAACCGCCAATTTTGTTAGCTTGTATCTGAGTATCTTTTAATCCGGCAGATAATATGCTATGACGGATACCATACCAGAGGTAAACATCAAATCCAATCAGCATCCAGACAATCAAACGGATCCAGGTATCCAGTGGTAAAAAAACCATCATAAAAAGACAAGTGAAAATACCCAAAATCGGAACCAAGGGCACCAAAGGTGTTTTAAATGCGCGTGGTGCATCGGGCATGTTTTTTCGCATTACCAGCACACCGATACATACCAGAATAAATGCAAATAATGTCCCGATACTTGTCATTTCACCAACCACCCTTGCTGGAACAAAAGCAGCAAAAATGCTGACGAATATCATGAAAAGGAAATTACTTTTAAAAGGAGTTCTGAATTTTGTATGTACCTCGGAAAATATCTTTGGCAGAAGTCCATCTTTACTCATACTGAAAAAAACCCGGCTCTGTCCCAACAGCATCACCAGTATGACAGAGGTATATCCTCCCAGAATCGCAACGATGATGGCCCGGTTTAACCAGGGATAATCAGCATGCATAATGCCGTTGGCATCCACTTTCCCCATATGTTCAATTGCAACAGCCACCGGAGCAATACCATCTTTTCCCTTGAAAATGGAATAACTGGCAACACCAGTCATGACATGGGCAAAAAGTATATACAAAATGGTACAGATGGCAAGTGAGCCCAGGATACCGATCGGCATATCTTTTTTCGGATTCTTTGCTTCCTGGGCAGCTGTACTTACTGCATCAAATCCAATATATGCAAAGAATACTATCGCTGCAGCACGAATGATACCACTGAATCCAAATTCGCCAAATGTTCCGGCATTTGGGGGTATATAAGGATCGTAATTGGAATAATTAATATATCTCCATCCAAGAAAAATAAATATAAGTACGACAGTAACTTTTATCACTACGATAAAAGCATTTACTTTGGCACTTTCCTGAGTGCCTTTAATAAGCAGAAGACTTACCAAGACCACAATAAAAACAGCGGGAAGATTGATCACACCTCCGTCCCATGGTCCCGTAGCCAGTGAACTTGGTACGTGAATATTAAACCCTTCTAAAAATTTAATTAAGTATCGGCTCCAGCTAATACTTACTGTGGCTGCACCTACAGCATATTCCAAAACCAAATCCCATCCGATGATCCATGCAATAAATTCTCCCATGGTCGCATAAGAATATGTATAGGCACTTCCGGCAACAGGTATCATAGAAGCAAATTCTGCATAGCATAATCCGGCAAAGCCACATCCCAGCCCGGCAACAATAAACGAAATCGTAATAGCCGGGCCTGCATTATTGGCGGCCGCCATACCGGTTATAGAGAATAAACCAGCACCTATGATAGCACCGATGCCCAGTGCAACCAGGGCTACCGGGCCCAGAGTTCTTTTTAAGGAGTGCTCACTTTTATCTGCAGCCTCTGCAAGAAGACCTGCTAATGGTTTTTTTACAAATAGGCTCATATTGATCTGTTATGGGTTGTATATATGAATAATTAGTTCGTAAAATAAGGAAATATTCCCCAGAAGGGTATTCTTTTTCCATTACTAAAAAATCTGACATTTTGCGGTATGCAGAATATTCGATTCTTTGCAGATTAATAGTTATCATGAAGAAACCCGGATTAACCGCATGGATAATCATCGCCATGTTCAGCCGGAATCCGGTTGGACTACTGGTTCATTATAACACGGGTGATGGCTGGAAGAATCAGTTTGCCAAAGGAATGTCCATCCTGACGGATATTTTTCTTCGCCTGATCAAGATGATCATTGCACCATTGGTTTTTTCAACGCTCGTTACCGGTATTGCTAAACTCGGTGATATCCGGGCTGTCGGACGAATCGGAGGTAAAACGCTGGCTTGGTTTCTGTGCGCGTCCCTGCTTTCACTGACGCTTGGACTGGTCATCATGAATATCGTGCAGCTTGGTCATAATCTGCATTTGCCCCTTCCGGAGGGGACGGCCATAGATAAACTCAATTCCAAATCCATTTCATTTAGAAATTTCATTACCCATGTTTTTCCACAAAGTATTGTGGAAGCAATGGCCACCAATGAGATTTTGCAAATCGTGGTATTCTCCATTTTATTCGGGATCTCAACGGCAGCAGTGGGTGAAAAGGGAAAAATAATTATCAGCGCACTCGAATCTGTAACTGAAATTATTCTGAAACTGACGCACTATATCATGCATTTCGCGCCGGTGGCTGCATTCGCTGCTGTGGCGGCCATCCTTGCTTTGAAAGGTCCTGAAATTTTAAAAACCTACGGACAGTTTATCCTGGTTTTTTACCTGAGCATTCTTTTTTTGTGGCTCTTACTTATTGGTATCAGTTCCTATTGGATTGGCAAAAAGTCCTTAAAGATCCTGGGAAATATAAAGGATATGGTTTTACTGGCTTTTACGACTGCCAGCTCGGAAGCAGCTTTTCCCCAATTGATTGAGGAGCTGGAAGCGTCAGGCTGTCCAAAAAAAATTGTCAGTTTTGTATTGCCACTGGGATATTCATTCAACCTGGACGGAAGCATGCTATACCAGAGTTTTTCATCCCTTTTTATAGCGCAGGCGTACGGGATGCATTTATCACTTGGCACCCAGATCACCATGCTGCTCGTACTGATGCTGACCAGTAAAGGAATTGCCGGTGTACCCCGTGCATCTCTGGTTGTGATTGCAGGTACATTGCCCATGTTCCAAATTCCCCAACAGGGTTTATTGCTACTGCTCGGAATTGATCAGATACTGGACATGGCAAGAAGCGCAACCAACGTGGTGGGCAATAGCCTGGCGTCTGCTGTGATCTGCAAAATGGAAGGGGTGCTGGAAGACTAGTCATGGTTATTTCATTTCATAATTTGCCATTATATCTTAATTTGGCGGCGGATATGTTGTACGACATGGATCCGGGTTAATGCTTAATTATGGAAACTCTTCTGGCAATTACTTTCAGGGACCTGTTGAACCCGGAATTTTATATCAATAACGGTGGCCTCTGGGTAATGTTATTTATTGTTTTTGCAGAAACCGGACTGATGGTTGGGTTTTTTCTGCCGGGCGACAGTCTTCTTTTCGTTGCGGGCATTTACAGTCAGAAACTCATCGACAAAATGATTCCGGGTGGTACAGGCAGCGATGTACTCAACCTCATTATCCTCTGGATACTGGTTTCTGTTTGCGGCATCCTGGGAAATATGGTCGGATACTGGTTTGGCAAAAAAAGCGGCACTTATCTTATTTCAGCGAAAAGACAATTTCTTATTCAAGAAAAAGCACCTCTACGATGCAAAAGCATTTTATGATAAACATGGCGGACAGGCCATCGTATTCGCCAGATTTCTGCCCATCATCCGGACATTTGCGCCAATCGTAGCGGGCATCGTACAAATGGAGAAGAGGAAATTTATGTATTATAATGTCATCGGATGCGTTGCCTGGGTTTTTCTCATGTTGTTTGCGGGACATTACCTGGATAAATTTTTTATCGATAAATTTAATTTTGATCTAAAAAAACACCTGGAAGTCATTGTGATCGGCATCGTTCTTGATAACCACCCTGCCAGTTTTGTATAAAATGTTTTTTGGAAAAAAACCAAGTTCACATCCGGAAGATATCCAAACATGAGTCTTACAGTGGTTAAGCGTCCTCCAGGTATTTTCAATCTCGCGGTGATTGTTGCCGCCCTGGGTTATTTTGTAGATATCTATGACCTCCTTTTATTCACCATCGTTAAAAAAGAATCCATGCTGCAGGTGGGTTCTACTGATGCCACCCTGCTGGCAGACAGCAGCCGGGTGATTAACTGGCAGATGATCGGTCTCCTGATTGGCGGGATCTGCTGGGGCATTCTGGCAGATAAGAAAGGGCAGACTTTCAGTACTCTTCGGTTCGATTCATCCTTTATTCCGCGGCGAATTTCCTGACCGCATTTGTACATACCGTTGACCAGTATGCGCTTTGCCGTTTTTTTGCAGGCCTCGGACTGGCCGGCGAATTGGGTGCAGGTATTACCCTGGTCAGTGAATTGCTACCAAAAGAAAAAAGAGGAATCGGTACTTCGCTGGTAGCCGGTATCGGGCTTCTGGGAGCCGTAGGCGCTTATTTTACATATCAGTTTACAAAGGACTGGAGACTCTGTTATAAAATCGGAGGTTGCCTTGGAATGGTTTTACTTTTTTTACGGATCAGCGTGGCTGAATCGGGTATGTTTATGCAGGTAAAACATCAGGCAGTGCAAAGAGGAAATTTTTTCATGTTCTTTACAGACATGCCGCCGATTCCGCAAATATATCAATGCGATCCTGATTGGTTTTCCAACCTGGTTTGTAATTGGTATCCTGGTTAATCAAAGTGACCGGTTTGCGAAATCCATGTATGGGTGCTACCACCCTGGATTCCGGCAGGTCCGTCATGTTTGCCTACATGGCACTTTCCATCGGAGATATTTTTGGCGGATTTCTTTGTCAGTGGCTTAAAAGTCGGAAAAAGGGACTTCTGTTTTTTTATCTGTTGGGCATTGTATGTATGTTTTTATTTTTTTCCGGATTTAACCAAAGCGATTTCACCATGTATTTTTTCTGTGCCATGTTAGGATTTTCCAACGGGTACTGGGCAATTTTTGTAACCATGGGCGCCGAACAATTTGGAACCAATCTGAGAGCCACTGCTGCCACAACTATTCCGAATATGGTGCGTGGCGCCCTGCCCCTAATAAACCTGCTTTTTCTGGACGTTTTCCAGAAGAGCTGGGGCTGGACCCTTGTTCACAGCGGCATCATCACCGGGGTAATCGTTACGCTCATCAGTTTTATCGCTTTTTATTTTACCGATGAAACCTACCATAAAGACCTGAATTATATTGAACATTAGACCGGCTGCGGACTTCGCTTACTGAATCCCTATCTTCGCGCCTGATTTTTCCTGCAAATACTTATCAGATGAAATTTTTGATCATCCGTTTTTCCTCCATAGGCGATATCATTCTTACCACACCGGTCATCCGATGCCTGAAAAAGCAGATTCCGGATGTAGAAATTCACTACCTCACTAAGTCTACCTATCTGCAAATCCTTTCTTCGAATCCCTACATTGATAAAGTTCACTACCTGGAGCAAAGCCTGCAGGCTGTTATCACGGAACTGAAAAGGGAAAATTTCGATTTTATCATCGACCTGCATCATAATCTGCGTTCCATGAAAGTGAAAGATGCATTAAAGATTAAATCTTATTCATTCAACAAACTCAATGTAAAAAAATGGATCTACACCAGCTTTAAATGGAACCTGCTACCGGATATTCATATTGTAGACCGGTACCTGGAAACCGTTGCGGGTTTTGGTGTAAAAAATGACGGTGCTGGTCTGGATTATTTTATCGCAAAGGAAGATATCATTAATGAATCGGACCTGCCCACATCCCATCTGGCGGGTTATATTGGCGTGGTGATCGGTGCGGCGCTTAATACAAAAAAATATCCCTTTCACCATGTAAAAAAGCTCTGTGAATTACTGGATCATCCTATTATATTGCTTGGAGGCCTGGAAGACGCGGATGAAGGTGACCGGATTGCAGCTTCAGACAAAATAAAGATTTATAACGCCTGCGGAAAATTCGGCCTCAACGAATCTGCGGACCTGGTTCGTCGTGCAAAACTGGTCGTTACCAATGATACAGGGCTGATGCATATTGCAGCGGCATATAAAAGACCCGTGATATCCTTGTGGGGAAACACTGTTCCTGAATTTGGTATGTACCCTTATTATGGGAGCAATTTTATACGCGCCGGAGGGACCGGAAACATGCCGTATGACATCATGGAAATAAAAAAACTCCGATGCAGGCCCTGTTCAAAAATAGGCTATGATTCATGCCCTCTCGGACATTTTAAATGTATGGAAAAAATTGATCCTGCCAGCGTGGTGGAGCAGATCCGCCTCAGGCTGTCGGCTATTTGATATGCTGGCCCGTCCAGGTTCCTTCCTTATTGAAAATATTGTAACCTATCACGGAATCAAAGCATAAATAATTTCCATCCCATATTCCTTTTACATCAAAATGATTATAGATCCCTGGTGTAGCTCTCACATAAAATCCCGTCCATTCGCCCGTTGCAGTCGAAAGTCAACATCAAGTTCTGGGTGGCAACTGAAACATAACCGATTAATTCATCTGTATTATTGAAAATATATAACCCTTTCCAGGATGGATTCTTCGGATGATACTCGTTATGATACATCGGATTCAACGTCTTGTTGATGTCCGGATTTAATTCAAAGTGATTAAGGGGACTGATGGTGCTGTTGAATTCCGGATTCACATCGTTATTGTGCATCGGATTAATATTCCAGTTGTATTTGGGATTAATATTTGAATTCTTTTCCGGATTTATGGTGCTGTTATGAGTTGGACTAAGATTGATATCAACCTTTGGATCGTGTCGGTTTTCGAGTGCCTGCGAAAAAACGGGTTGCTGTAACATGAGTAACAGCAGGAGGCAGGGGAGTAGAGTTTGTTTCATGGGGGTTTTTTTTCAGTGATTTGCTTATCTGTTATAAATCTAATCTATATTTTTTTTAAGAGTTCTATTTAACATGGATATGTGTCCATTTGCCGGTTTTATCAAACAGGTTGTAGCCAGACTGGTTGTCGTAACAAAGAAACATGCCCGTCCAAACTCCAAAAAGGGTAAAATAGTTGTACATCGTCCGGCCGGCTTTGACGTAATAGCCGTTCCAGGTACCGCTGTTATCAAAAGATAGCATGACATTCTGGGTCGCTACAGAAATATATCCAAAGAGCTGGTTTGAATTATTAAACAGGAACATTCCATGCCAGTTTTCAGATGTAGGCCGCAGGCTTTTCATGATAACCGGATTCAGCACATCGTTTGACTGTGGATTCAACTCCAGGTTAAACATGGGGTTGATGGTCGAATTTTGCGTAGGATTCAAAGAATTTTCCTTGATGGGATTCATATTATAATTCATCGAGGGATTGATGGAAAGGTTACTGTCCGGATTGATTTCCCTGTTTTTAAAGGGATTTAAATTCGGCATCCTTTTTGGGATCATGTCCCTTGAAAGCCATATCAGCCCTTGCCTGCTGAGGTGAAATTTCATTGCGGACATATTTCGTAGAACTTTCGTTTCGGGTTAACAGCATGGAACTGTCTGTTCTGGGCAGAAAGCACAGTACATAAAGAAATCGAAACAATCAAAGTCACTATTCCCCGCATACAAAAGAGAGCTTGTAAAGACGTTGGATTCAACGCGACTTTTCGCTGGATACGAGGATAAATTAAGGGAAAATTTGGATAGAAAGGTTAAAGGTAACGTAGGGGGATGGGATTGTCAAGTACCGCGGGGCCTAAAGTTGAAAGCGGAAGCGTAATCGGGGCGGGTTTTAATGTGGCGAATGTGGAATTGTGGAGAGGAGAAGAATTGAAAATTAAGTCTGGAAATGACAGTCTGGAAATGATACTTTTTCACATTGTCATTACCATATTTCATTTTCACCTTTACTCGTTTCCCACAATTCCACATTCGCCACATTAAACCGCAGGTTTCAGGCTTTAATTGTAGCCAACACATCGTTCATACTCCTTACAGCGTCAGCACTCTTTGCAAAAAGGGCTTTTTCATCGGAATTGAGATCGAAAGGAATGATTTTTTCCCATCCTTTTTTACCAATAGTAACCGGCACACCGAGGCATATATCCTTCTGTCCATATTCTCCTTCGAGAGATACACAGCAGGTAAATAATTTCTTCTCATCCCGGACAATACTTTCGACCAGGGCTGCGCCGGCAGCTCCGGGAGCATACCAGGCGGATGTTCCAATCAGTTTGGTGAGTGTTGCGCCTCCTACCATGGTATCGGCTACAATTTGTTTTTGTTTTTCTTCCGTGAGTAAACTGGTAACCGGAACACTGTTCCAGGTAGCGAAGCGGATCAGGGGGATCATGGTGGTATCTCCATGTCCGCCGATAACCAGCGCGTTCAGGTCGGCAGGACTGCATCCGAGATGCTGGCTCAGCTGGTATTTAAATCTTGCACTGTCAAGGGTTCCGCCCATTCCGATGATCCTTTCTTTCGGCAGACCGGATGCTTTCAGCGTGAGATAGGTCATCGTATCCATCGGATTGCTGATGATAATCAGGATGGTATCCGGTGAATATTTCAGAATATTGTCTGGCAACCGTTTTCACGATTCCGGCATTGGTGCCGATCAGTTCTTCGCGGGTCATTCCGGGTTTGCGGGGTAAACCCGAGGTAATCACCACCACATCGCTGCCGGCAGTTTTGGAATAATCATTGGTGCTGCCGGTTATCCGCGTATCAAAGCCCAGCAGGGTGGCTGTTTGCATAATATCCTGCGCCTTCCCTTCGGCAAGTCCTTCTTTGATATCCAGCAAAACCAGTTCTTCAGCGAGTTCTTTGCGGGCAATATTATCGGCACAGGTTGCGCCAACGGCACCTGCGCCTACTACGGTAACTTTCATCAGAAATTATTTTAAATGATAGATTAGATTTTTAGCAGAGGTCCAAAGTTAATGGCGGCTAATGTATTATTCCAGCCGCGTGATCTTTATTTATCTTTTCCATCGAAAAGCCATAAGGATCGTATCAACCTTCTGGTTGCCTTCAAATTTCTTGATAAACTGACCCTTCTTGTCATATAGTGCCAGACACGGAAGGCTCTGCATTCTGTAATATGGCGGTAACATATATTTTTCGTCTCTTCCGATCATGATATTGGGATGATCCCCGATCCTGTAATAATTGTAAAATGATTTCATTTCGTCAAATGGCTGAAAAGTAGCCATCACGATTTCGATGTCTTTAAATTTATTGATATCTGCCAGTATATCCTGCATCTGATGTTTACAGTGGTCACATTCCGGACTGAAAAACATAATCAGCACTTTATGGTTTTTTTTCAGATTATCTTTTGTTACGAAGTGTACACTGTCAACTTCCAGAAGCCTGAAAGGTGGGATACCGGGATTTTTCAGATAAGGAGGGTCCGGGACATTATTCGGTGTTTGTGCCTTTGCGAACAAAACAGGAAAAATAAACTCAGAATCGCTATCAGCACTAGCTTCATAGTGGATATTTTCATAAAAATAATGGAAAATACGGGATGCTCATAATTCCAAAACGAGCCCGCTTTGCGCAGAAGTTTAAAAACCATTAGTTTTGTCGCCCTTTAAGGCAAACACTTAATTATTATTCATGGCAAATACAGCAGACATCAGCCGCGGACTCATTATCAAACTTGACGGCAGCCTTTATTCAGTCGTTGACTTTGGCGAAAATAAAACAGCCAGGGCAGCCGCGAAAGTTTGGGCGAAGTTAAAAGGCGTTGATAACAACCGGAGCATTGAAAAAACCTGGAACAGCGGCGACACCATATATCCGGTACGTGTCGAAAGAAAGGATTATCAGTTTCTGTACAAGGATGATTCGGGGTATAATTTTATGGATACGGAAACTTTTGAGCAGGTCGCGCTACAGGAAAACATGGTAGATGCGCCACAGTTCCTTAAAGACGGCCAGGAAGTAACCGTGTTGATGAATACGGAAACAGAAATACCTATGGGTGTTGAGCTTCCCGACAAAATTGTCTTGAAAGTTACCTATTCGGAACCCGGAATGAAGGGTGATACGGCAACACGTACACTGAAACCAGCCAAAGTAGAGACGGGTGCAACCGTGAATGTTCCGCTTTTTGTTAATGAAGGGGAATTGATCCGTGTCAATACAAAAACCGGTGAATATGTTGAAAGGGTGAAAGAATAACTCTTATCTTAGTCTTCCTTTTTAAACAGTAAAACGCCATAACTGATGGATTTTAAACAGATTCAGGAGTTGATCAAACTGATCAACAAATCGAATATCGGTGAAGTAACGATTGAAGAAAAGGGATTTAAAATTACTGTAAAGCAAAAAGAGGAACAGCAATACGTTGG
>CAWEWO010000015.1:0-26965 GCA_963812825.1 uncultured Bacteroidota bacterium | reverse complement strand
GCCGTTATAAAAATATCAATAATCCGCAGGGTAAACTCACCCATCGCACCACCAGGTGCAACGTACGTAGATGCCAGTACACTTTATCCTGATCAGGAAGACCTTGATCATGATAATACAATGAATACACTGGAAGAATATTTCGAGTATAAAGTTGATCTGGTTCCGAATAAAATGGCAGTCGGTCAAAATTTCATTACTGATTCCGCTAATTTTTATCAGAGCGATAAAGTTACACTGGAAACCTGGTATCAGTTCCGTATCCCTATCAATTCTTATTCGCAAAAAGTAGGTAATATCCCGGACTTCAAATCGATCCGGTTTATCAGAATGTATATGCATGGATGGACGGATTCCGTTGTATGCCGGTTTGCAGAATTCCAACTGATCCGTGATTCCTGGAGAAATTTTAATTATTTACTGGATACCACAGGAACCTATACTCCGATTCCGGCAAACAGTCCGACCACCGTAGATGTAACTGCCGTAAATATTGAACAGAATAGTTCCCGGACACCAATTCCCTATGTAATACCTCCGGGCGTTGAAAGACAACAGCAGTTAAGTACGAATAACGTAAACCTGTTGCTGAATGAGCAGTCCATGAGTTTACAGATTTGCGATTTGTTACCAGGTGAAGCACGGGGTGTTTATAAAAATACCAATTACGATTTGCGCCGTTACGGAACGATGCAAATGTTTATCCATGCAGAAGCAAGAAACAATCCCAATGGTCTCCAAAATAATCAGATTGCTGCCGTAATAAGGCTGGGAAGTGATTTTATAAATAATTTTTATGAGGTCAGAATTCCGTTGGAAGTTACTCCCTGGGGAACCACCCTCGATACCAAGATCTGGCCGGATTCCAATAGTCTTAACCTTACACTCCAGCGTCTCGTCCAATTAAAAACAGATCGGAATGCCACAGGAAATACGTCCGGGTTTTACCAGGAGATAGATGCAGCCACCAGAAGAGTCTATTCCATGTTCGGAAATCCGAATCTGGGTCAGGTTCAGGCCATGTTTTTGGGGGTAGAAAATATTTCGCCAACACCGGTTTGTACCGAAGTCTGGTTTGATGAACTCAGGCTGTCTAATTTAAATGACCGTGGTGGGTATGCTGCGAATGGCCGTGTCGATATAAAACTTGCGGACCTGGGAACCCTTTATATGTCCGCCAAAACACAGTCTGTTGGCTTTGGAAGCATCGACCAGAGTATTAATGAACGTGCGCTGAGCAGCGCAACACAGTTTGATGTGGCAACCCAGTTGGAGCTAGGGAAACTGCTTCCAAAAAATCTGGGGCTATCCATTCCATTCTATGGCAGCTGGTCAAAAAGTAAAATCACGCCGGAATATGACCCCTATGACCTGGATATCACATTAGCGCAAAAAATTGCAGCAGCGCCACCCTCGTCGCGGGATTCTATAGAAGAGGTCGCCGTGGATGAATCCCAAATAAGGAGTTTCAATTTTACCAATGTGCGACGAAATAATATAACGGGTAAAAAATTAAAAATCTGGAGCATAGAAAATTTTGATTTCAGCTATTCCTATACGAGAACGTCTCACCACAATCCCATTGCCCTCGAAGATGAATTAACGGTTTATAAAGGAGGGCTTGGATATAATTATGTGGGAACACCTAAATACTGGGAACCCTTTAAAAAGATGATTAAATCAAGATCCGCCTGGTATTCCCTTTTTCGGGACTTTAATCTGAACCCTGTTCCGGCTGTACTTACCTTCCGCGGCGATGTGGTAAGACAATATGGGGCTTACCAGGCCAGAAATGTGGGCGGCGGGAAATACCAGATTCCGGAAACTTTCAATAAATTTTTTACTATCGACAGGACCTACATCGTGCGATGGGATATAACACGATCGTTGAATATCGATTTCGCGGCGATTAATAAAAGCTGGGTGGATGAGGATAGTGGAAGGCTTGATAAGGCAGAGAAAAAACAGATGTGGAAAAATTTCTGGAAAGGCGGCAGAACCATTGCCTATAATCAGACGGCGAATTTTACGTATACGGTTCCGACAACTAAGATTCCTTTCCTTGACTGGACCACTTTGCGGCTGGGTTATGGATCTTCCTACCAATGGACGGGAGCATCAACGCTTGCCACACAGTATGGAAATTTCATTCAGAACACTCAGAAAAAAGATGCCTCAGCTGATTTAAACCTTACGCGTCTGTATGCCAAGTGGCGATTACTGCGCGAACTGGATCAGCCGACTACAGCGCCTCCGCCAACTCTGCCGGGAAAGAAGAATGACAGCCTGAATCAGAAAAATCCACAACCAGACTATACAGATCAGGCGCATCTGAAAGGAATTATGAAGGCTCTGGCAAGGATTATCACCTGCGTCAAAGATATCACCATTAATTATTCCGAAATATCGGCATCCAGCATTTATGGTTATACTGATACTGCTCATTTTCTCGGAATGAATTTAAAATCAAATGAACCCGGATGGGGATATGTTTTTGGAGAGCAACCGGATACCAGTTATGTAAACCGGCTGGCAAAAAAAGGATTATTGACAAATGATACCCTTTTCAATTTCCAGAACCAGGCCAGCTTTAATCAGATTCTCAGCATTTCCGCCCAGATACAACCCGTACGGGATTTAAATATCACCTTGAATGTTAGCAAGAGTTTTGGAAAAAACTATACTGAACTTTATAAGGATACAACTGGCAATAATTCATTTGTACGCCTCAATCCATACACCGCAGGCAGTTTCAGTGTAAGTTTCATTTCCGTGAAAACACTTTTCGAAAGTAATAATGCGAACCAGATTTCATCTACATTTCAGACATTTGAAAATTACCGGAGCATTATTTCCCAGCGGTTAGGGAAGCTAAATCCATATTCCGGAGGTATTCAGACCGGAGACGGGTACGCTAAAGGTTATGGAAAATATGCACAGGATGTGCTGATCCCAGCATTTATAGCGGCATACAGCGGAAAATCTCCGAATTCTATCGCCCTGGTTCAGGAAGATAATCCCAATATTAAATTCAATCCTTTTTCCGGCTACCTGCCTAAACCAAACTGGCGGCTTACCTATAACGGGCTATCCCGTATTCCGGCCTTTCAAAAAATATTTACCAATTTCAGTATTTCGGACGGGTACACCAGTACACTGAGCATGAATACCTATAATTCGAATCTCAGTTATCAGGATCCATTTGGCGTGAGGCAGCCAGGATTTATTGATACGCTTACCGGAAATTTTGTTCCGTATTTTATGGTTCCCAATATTACTATCAGTGAGCAGTTTGCGCCCCTGATCGACCTGGATATGCAGTTTGTAAATCAGTTGCAGGCAAAATTCAGTTTCAGCAAATCCAGACAACTCAGCCTCAGCCTTATTGATTATCAGATGAGCGAAACGCGTTCGACGGAATATATATTTGGTCTCGGATTCCGTAAACGCGGAGTCCCTCTTCCATTCAAAATAAAAGTACCTGGTAAAAACGGACCGACGAACCGATTGGAAAATGATCTGACATTGAGGCTTGATTTGAGTTTCCGGGATGATGCAACCACCAACAGCTATCTGGATCAGAATGCAGCCGTGCCTGTCGGCGGACAAGAGGTGATCAGCATTTCACCATCCATCGACTATGTGATCAATAACCGGATCAACCTGAAGTTTTATTTCGACGAGCGGCGAACGATTCCCAAGATTTCCAGCTCACCGCCGGTAACTACCACCAGAGCGGGTATACAGATCAGGATTTCACTGGCGGAACTGGCTGCGCAACAACCGAAACCCCGGTAAAAGTATGGAAGTATGGAAGTATGGGCTGCCAACTGCCAACCGCCAACCGCCAACCGAATTAAGCGGGATCCTTAAACAGGTAATACGCATTTGCCTGGGCCAGGCAGGTGATTTCCAGCTCATTGATACAAACATGGGCGGGCAGGCTAGCTGTATAATAAACTACATTAGCAATATCCTCCGCATGCAATGGCTCATATCCTTCGTATACTTTTTTCGCTTCTTTACTGTCCTGTTTGAGACGGACAAGTGAAAACTCGGTTTCCGCGGCTCCGGGGTGAATTACGGTCACTTTTATTTTATGCGGAAGCAGGTCAATACGCATAGCTTCTGAGATGGCCTGTACTGCATGTTTGGTCGCGCAATACACATTGCCTTTCTGATAAACCTGTTTGCCGGCGGTGGATCCGATATTTATAATGTGACCAGTTTTTTGCGGGATCATAAAAGGCAAAACGGCCTTCGACACATATAATAGTCCTTTCAGATTGGTATCTATCATTGTATCCCAGTCGTCCAGGGATGCATCATCAAAATTGTCCCTGCCCAGGGCCAGACCGGCATTGTTCAACAGGATATCAATTTTTTGCCATTTTACAGGTAATGAACTGAACGCATTCTGCACAGCATCCCTGTCAGAAACATCCAGGGGAAGAATATAAACCCGGTTTGAAAATTTTGCCTCGAGTTTTTCTTTGAGATTCTTCAACCTTTCATTCCGCCTGCCGACAATAATCAGGTTATAACCATTTGCTGAAAATGTAAAAGCGCAGGCTTCCCCAAAACCGGAACTCGCGCCGGTTATGCAGATAATTTTTTTCACAAGAATTTTTTTTAGATGAAATAAGTTTACCGGATAAGCACGACGGTTCCCTTTTTTGTAACCACCTTCCCGGTATAGTCAGTGCCCTGGACCATCCAGACATAACCACCGAGCGTTTGTGGCTTACCGTTATAGTTACCGTCCCAGCCGCTTCCGATCTGGCTGGTGCTGTATATAAGCATTCCGTGGCGGTTGTATACGCGGAAATATTCGAGTTTCGAAATACCCACGGGGATGGGACGGAAAATATTATTGGAACTATTATTGGGCGTAAAGGCATTTGGCACAAAGATATCAGGAGCAGTTGTGAATACCTTAATGTTGATTGTGTCATAGGCAAAACATCCTTCTTCCGTAAAAGTTTTCATCACATAAGTCTGGTTTTGATTTAACAAAGCCTCCGGATCGGAAATATCATTTCTGTTCAGGGCAAAGTTCGGATACCAGAGAAAGGACGGTGCGCCGGACCCGTGTAATTGCAGAGGCTGGCCCACTACTATGGAAGTATCATTGCCGGCAAATGCGATGATCTGAGGATTTACATTGATAACGGTTTTTGAAATGCCGGGTTTGGGGCAGCCCAGTGTGTCAAAAACCAGCAGCTGGTAAACTGATGTCCGCGGAGGAAAAGCAGCAGGATTCAGAATAGTCGGATCACTCAAATACGTTGAAGGCAGCCAGACAAAGCGACTTCCTTTCGCTATGGCGTTAATCTGGACCGTATCATTATAACATATAAAAGCATCTGTTCCAGCATCCGAAAGCGGATAAGGGACGGTTTTGATATTTACAGAACCTGAAGTAAAACATTTGCCGATGCTGGCCACCACCGAATAAGTTGTATTCCCGGAAGGGAAAACATGCGGACTTTTCGCATTGGGATTGTCAGTAGAAGCAGCCGGTGTCCAGTTAAAATATAATCCGTCGCCGGAAAGATGCAAACTGATTGTATCACCGAGGCAAATGGTCGAATCATTTCCTGCAAAAAGTGTAACGTGGTCAATTACGCGCACCCGTAATGAGTCAGCATTCACGCAGCCCGACTGATCCAGCGTAGCCGTATAATAGGTAGTGGTTTTCGGCGACACATATGGATCGGGAGTGTTGGGATTTATCATATTGGCAGATGGACTCCAGGTAAAATTCCCAAAACCCTGTGCATGTAATTGCAGCGTGTCTATATTACAGATCAGCGTATCACGGAAAGGAAAAACGATGGGCGGCTTATCTGTCAGGTTGATAACCTGTGTTACTGTATCCCTGCATCCCTTGGTATTCGCAACGATCAGGGAAATATTCTTCATCCCTGTATCATTGTATTTATAAGATGGATTCTGGATAATAGAAGTGTCTCCCGGATTATTTACATCGCCAAAATTCCATAGCCAGGAAGTAACCCGGCCATATTTTGTAGCCGTAGTATCCTTGAATACAACCGGATTGAGAAGACATGTTCCCTGGGAAATGAAGCCGGGAAAAAATCCCGGGAAAACACTCATCTGGGTACTGGCACTGTCCGTGCAGGGTTCATCTTTATTCACGAAAAACCGGACGGTGTAAATACCAGAATCCGGAAAAGTAAAAACTGGTCTTGCGAGGGTGCTTGTGTCTGTTGTAACACCCGGAACGCCAAAATCCCAATAATAATTATGTATCAGTGGGGTGGTACTGGCCTCATTATGGAAACTAAAATCAAACCCATTGCAGGTGATATAACTCGGGTCCAGATCAGCGGAAGGGAAATCACAACGATCATCAACTGAAATGATAAAATCCTTTCTGTGAGAAGAAACCAGTAAACCTGCACGCCATTCTTTAACCATGACGCATACCACATAATCACCACCCGCAGGCGCTATACCTGATATGAGTCCGGTTTTACGGTCGATGACAACATTCGGTCCCAGGGGCTGTAACCCATTATACCCAATCCGGTAACCGAGAGCAATCCAACTGGAAGGCGGACCGGGATTGGTTACGACTGCATTATTCGATCCTCCACCGTAGTATCCGGGTGCGAATTCATAGGTCAGCGAATCCCCTTCAGCATCTACCGCACTATAGTCAAGTTTAAACCGTTTGCCCTGGCAGATAAGAACTGTGTCCTTTATCCCAAAATCCGGGTTTGAATTGACCCCGTTTGTTCCGATAGAATTGGTTCCCTGTATCTCGCAAAAATAGGACGCGCCTACATTCACATTGGGCAGAATATTCCGGATCCCGTCTATGCGACAGCATCGCTGGAAAATTACCATATAGCCACCGGGGTCTTTGGCCAGATCTACAGTGGTTGTAAACTCCCTGATCCAGTAACAGACGGGGGATGGATGTACGATACAGGGACTGGGAGAATTCAGGTTGATAATTTTGCTGTTCTCCCCATCCAGATTAGCCTGGACATTGTCTACATGGAATCCATCCGAAATCCGGTAGATGCCCATTATAACTGTGGTTTCCAGCTGACCCTGGGTAGACTGGCAGCTGATAAAAAGTCGGAGCCGGAGTTGATAGCGGTCATAGCCCGGTTTGCCGGGTGTGGGTCCCAGATAAGTATAGTGAATTTCGCCGCCTTTAATATGCTTTGCGTAACCTATCAGCACAAGAAAGGAAAAAAAAGTCGACAGGAATATGATAAGAAATGATCGGCGCACGATAGGGTAACTGCTTTAGATTAAAATGGAATCTGCTCAAGGAATCGATCAATCAAAGAATTACACAGGCTTGTATTTTCGATCATCCCCATATGGGCTGTATGGGTCAGGACATGAATATACGAAATCCGGGGTATATGGCACTGTTCCAGGGAGTCTTTAATCGGGACTGCCTTATCTTCTGCTCCCATAATGAATAATACTGGTTTGGTGATCGATTCCAAGACTCCGGTTGTTGCCGGTCGTTGTTTCATGGCATCCAGGTACTGTACGAGAGATTCCGGCTTAAAGTTGGCGTACCGGACAATCAGTTTTTGAATTTGTTCCGGATGATTTGCCTTGTAAGAGTCAGAAAATAGGCCTGGTATTGACTGTTCCACAAAGGGTGCAGCGCCGTTTTTTTGTATGAAACGAATGTTTTTATCTCTGGCTTCTTTTTTCTCCGGTGAATCCGGATAGGAGCTGGAGTGAAACAAGCCCAGGGCCCGGATTTTTTCAGGGTATTGTTCCGCGAGTGCCAGGGAAATATATCCTCCCATACTATGCCCGATCAGAACGAAATCCCGGATATTTTCATTTTCCATTATCGCATAAAGGGCCTGTGCGAAATCCTTAAGTTGTGCGAGCGACCCGTTATATACAGATTCTCCACTACCAGGAAGATCAGGCAGTATCCATTGATATTTATTTTCTATTCCCGCTAAAAGAGGATCCCAGATCTGCCGGTCTTCTGTAAATCCATGAACCAGCATCACGGGTAGTCCCTTGCCTCTTAATTCATATTCCAGTTTCTCACCGCCGAACTGAAGCTTTTTCTTCATGATTCCGATTTTGAAAATGATAAAGACTCCGGAATATAATTATTCCCAATATGGGTAGCACAGCCGGATTTATACGCTGCGGCCACCAGGCAAATCCGATGACCAACAGGGAAGCCAGTATTGAAGTGATCAGAAAATAATATTTTATCCAACCTGCTTTTTTTCGAATGTAAAAAACTGCCACGAGATGAGTAGGGAGGGCCCAGCAAATATTTATGTTGTTACTGCAAACATCATCCACGCGACCCAGCCACATGGATGCCATCAGGATCCCTAAAAGACCCAGGAGGCTGAAAAAAATAATATCAATAATCAACAATGATTTTGCGATGCCGGGAGAAGTCCTGAAAATAAATAAAACGATCATTAACAGAAAAAGACCTGAAAAAACTTTCCCCGGAGTAAGACCTGCTGAATTTTCTTTGACAGCGGAAAAATCGAGTAAGGTTATTTTCGAAGATACTATGGGCTTATTGTTCGATTCGGCGCTATCCATTCCCCTGAATAGATAGTCGGGCAGGAAATGGATCGCTTCGGTGTTGGTCACTTTCTTATCCAGGTTTGTTCCAAGGAATAAATCAATCCCAAACTCAGACCAGCTGGCTTGTTCTTTCTCCAGGTATTCATGAATCATATCTCTGAAGGTCAGGCCGGGCCCGTTATGCACACTATTTTCCGGTGAACCAACATCCGAACTATTTACCGGCAGAATGTTTTTATAGATCAGGGAGTCCCTGGTATTGGATTCAATGATCCTGCCCGCCCGCGTGGTGCAATTATCCGTATGAAAATGATAATCATAAAAGCGATTTTCATCCAGCGTATTTTTTCTCAGTGCTTGGTACAACTGATTTTTTTCTGCGCAACTTAAATCCAGAATCTGGGCAACAACCGACCGGTGCTCATATTCATATTCCATCATGAAGTTTTCATAAGTTTCTGCAGAAAGGGAATAACGCATGATGCCGCGCATAAACTTGAGATAGAACATCGGATCTGTATCGTCGAAGGTGCCGTAGTTGTAAACGACATCCATGCCCCGCCTTGTGTCCCGTACGCGTATGGCGGTATGACCGAATATGGAGTAGAGATCCGTTCCGGGTGCACAGGTAATGAGGCTGATCTCCATGGAACAGGAATCCTTACCGGTCTGTGCTATGACTGACATGCCGCATATGAATAATAAAACAAACAGGACAGTCCGCTTCATCAGTATTTATTTTGGAAGAACAGCAGGTTTTTAGCGGCTGTAATTAGGTGATTCACGGGTGATCTCTATATCATGGGCGTGACTTTCCTGCATGCCGGCATTAGTGATTTTGATGAATTGCGCCTTTTGCAGGGCAGAAATATTTTTCGCGCCGCAATATCCCATTCCGGCCCGCAGCCCGCCAACATATTGCTGTACGACTTCACTCAGATTTCCCTTGAAAGCTACCCGGCCTTCAATACCTTCCGGAACGAGTTTTTTTATTCCGTCTTCCACATCCTGGAAATAACGGTCGCTGCTGCCCTGCGTCATAGCGCCCAGTGATCCCATGCCACGATATTGTTTGAATTTTCTGCCCTCGTAAATTATTGTATCTCCCGGACTCTCTTCTGTTCCGGCGAAAACACTTCCCATCATAACCACACTGGCACCTGAGGCGATAGCCTTCACGAGATCGCCAGTATAACGGATACCACCATCCGCAATCAACGGAATACCCAGTGGATTTAGTACCGATGCTGCTTCCAGTATTGCAGTGATCTGAGGTACGCCGGCACCGGTTACGATACGGGTAGTGCAAATAGAGCCCGGTCCCACGCCGATTTTCACAGCATCTGCTCCTGCGGCAGCGAGGGCTTTTGCGCCCGCTGCAGTTCCGATATTGCCGGCAATGACCTGTAGTTTGGGAAAATTTTTCTTTACTTTTTTTAAGGCTTGTATCACACCGGTGTTATGACCGTGGGCGCTGTCGAGACAGGCCACATCAACTCCGATATGGAGCAGAGCTGCAGCCCTGTCCATCAGATCCATGGTAATGCCTAATGCTGCCCCCACCCGTAATCTGCCGAACTCATCTTTTACAGCATTTGGAAAACTGGACAGTTGAAGAATATCCCGGTATGTTATCAGTCCGATAAGTTTACCGGATTTATTAACCACCGGAAGTTTTTCAACCTTATGTTTACGCAATATGGTTTCTGCCATTTTCAGATCGGTTCCTTCCGGTGCCACTACAAGATTATCAACGGTCATCACTTCCCGGATTTTTCTTTTCCGGTCGTCTTCAAAACGAAGATCACGGTTAGTGAGAATTCCCACGAGTTTATGCTGGGCATCAACGATGGGAATACCACCGATTTTATTTTCCTTCATAAGAGTCAGCGCATCTCCGATGGTTGCATCTGCATGAAGTGTAATGGGATCGATTATCAGACCGCTTTCGCTTCGTTTAACCTTCCGCACGTGCTCCACCTGTTTTTCGATCGGCATGTTTTTGTGCAGGATGCCCATGCCGCCTTCCCGTGCCAGGGCGATGGCCAGCGTGGCTTCTGTAACCGTATCCATGGCCGCAGAAAGCATGGGAATATTTAAACTTATTTTTTTTGTGAGGTTTGTCCGGATATCGGTTTCCCGCGGAAGAACATCTGAATATGCGGGTAATAATAAGACATCGTCGAACGTGAGGCCGTCACCAAAAAATTTGGGGGGGAGGGAGGTTTTGGAGGAATTTATTCTTGCCATGTGCAAAGATAGTGCAAGGGATAAATTGCTCCCAAATTCAATTTATACGGCATGTGTTTTCATTTCAGGCGGTATATTCTGCCCGGCATACTGCAGATCAGGTCCCTCACTTCCAGCTCGAGTAATGCGCCGGCATTCCGGCTGCCAGGAAAACCAGTCGTCGCATTGATTACATCGATATGCATTTGTTCCCGCTCTTTTAACAAATCCATAATACGCTGCTCTACCTCGTTGAGCAAGATGATTAAATCGTGCTGACTTTTTTCGAGGGGGGATTTTTTTTCCTCCCATCCCATCAGCTTAACGAGATCCTGCACATTTTCCAATAATGTCGCCTGGTTGTTCCGGATCAGCCAGTTACAACCGGCACTCTTAAAATCTGTGGTTCGGCCCGGCATGGCAAATACTTCTCTATAATATCCATTAGCCAGGTCGGCCGTAATCATACTTCCTCCTTTAACAGCGGTCTCCGTTACAATGGTACAATCACTGATACCCGCCACGATACGGTTACGGACAGGGAATTGATGTTTGTCTGCCTTTACATGACTGATATATTCTGTGATCAGACCTCCCTGATTCAGCATTTGTTTTGACAGCTGGCTGTGTTCGGGCGGATAGAGGGAGGCCAGTCCGTGAGCCAGCACAGCAACCGTTGGAATCCCTTGTTTCAAGGCAGTTTTATGTGCGATGGCATCGATTCCGAAAGCGAGACCACTGACGATCATAACATCGTAGGGTTCAAGTTCGCGAATGATTTTTTCGGTAATCAGTTTACCATATTCTGAATTCCGGCGGGTTCCAACGATTGAAATAATCCGTTTTGTATTGAGGTCTGCACTGCCTTTGTAAAAAAGAAGAACCGGTGCGTCGTAAGCAGATAACAATCGTTTCGGATAATCCGCATCATGAATAGTAAAGGCGCGGATATTGTACCGTTGCAGGAAAACAATTTCTTTTTCTGCATCTGCGAAATCCCGGAAAGATTTTATGGAATGAGCACGGAACTTTCCGATTCCCTCAATCATTTCCAGTGCATGGATGGAGGATTTAAAAATTTCTTCCGCAGATCCGAAATGCTGCAGCAGGGTCCGGGCATGTATTGGTCCTACCTGCGGAACCTGGGTAAGACTGATCAGAAAAGGCAGGTCGGGATGCATGTTTTTCCCAAACCTATTTGCATGCAGGGAGAAGATTTCAGTGAAATCACTGGAATTTTTACCGTTATATTCTGGTTTATGGTGTGCCGGTCTTCAACACTTTCAGTTCTGTTCGCCGGTTGAGCGCTCTTCCACTTTCTGTTGTATTGGGACTTACGGGTTGTGTTTCACCATATCCTTTAAAAGATAATCTTTTCGGGTCAATGCCTTTTGCCTTCAGGTAATTCACCACCGACTTTGCCCTGTTTTCGGAAAGCAAAAGATTGTCGGCTGGTTTTCCAACATTATCTGTGTATCCGTTTATCTGTATTGAAACCTGTGGATTTTCTTTCAGCAGTTTAACCACATCATCGAGTTCGATCTGCGATGCAGGTTTGAGTTCATACTGGTTGACATCAAAGAAAATATTTTTCAGAATGATACTTGCATTTACTTCGATAGGCTGCAGCGGAATATCGATCTCATAAACGGTATCCGCAGAAGGACTGGAGAGCATAAAATTTTCAGAGAAAAATAAATACCCTTTACGATTCACATTAAAGGCATAATCATTTCCCACGGGTAAGGTGGTCAGGTAATTCCCGGTTTCATCGGTTTGCAGTTTACTGATAATCCGTTTGTTTTTAAGATCCCCCAGTTCAACCGATGAAGGAAGTCCCTTTCCTGTTTTTTTATCATATACTTTACCTTTTACCCAGATGGTTTTTGCGGGACGCAGATCTTCGCGCAGTTCAAATGAATAGAGATCAAGCAAACCACGGCTGTCAGCCCGGTCACTGGCATAATAGGCTGTTTTACCGTCAGCGGCCACGACCAGGCTGCCCTCATTTTCAATCGTATTTATTGGATATCCCAGGTTTTCGGGAATTCCAAATTCGCCTGTCGCTGTTTTCCGCACAACAAAAAGATCAGTTCCTCCGTATCCAGGCAATTCATTCGAAGTAAAATACAATGAGCTGTTATCGGCGTGAATAAAGGGAAAGCTTTCATCACCGGCCGTATTGATATTCGAACCCAGATTCTGGGGTGGAGACCAGCGACCGTTTTCCATCCGGTGGCAAACATAAATATCGTTGCCGCCAAAGCCACCCGGACGGTTGCTTGTAAAATACAAATCTCTTTTATCAGGCGAAAGTGATGGTGCGGATTCCCAGAATTCGCTATTGAAATTGGGTCCCAGATTTTCGGGTGCACTCCAACCATCAGTCGTGAGATAGGAAATATACAAATCGCAGCTTCCGAAACCATTCTGAAAATTACAGCCTGTAAAAATCAGCCATTGCCCATCCTGCGAAATATTCAGGGCTCCTTCATTATCATTACTATTTATATTACCGTCTAAAGGTCTGGCGCGGGTCCATCCATTCGTTATACGATCCGACTGAAAGAAATCTTCGTTAATTCCATGAACCCTGCGTGTAAATACCAGGTGTTTACCATCCAGGCTGATGGTAGGAAAATATTCAGAGACGGCGCTGTTTACACTGTCTCCCATATTAACCGGTTCAAATTTGTATGTAGCAAGATTTTTTTTTGCGGCGTAGTCGATGGCGAACTGATAGGATTTACTCCGGTAAGCCGCCGACCTGATGGAAGATTCATGCAATCCCGGAATGCTTTGAAATACGGATATCGCTGCGAGTGCCTCATCAAATTTACCCAGACCGGCCAGTGGAAGGGAGTATGAAAGATTATAATCGAGAAAATAAATGCTGTCTATCGATTTAGCAATTTTATAATTATCAACTGCTGCCTGATAATTTTTTATTTCGGTATACATACCTGCCATTGACAGGTAGGCATCGGCATAGCGCGGGTCAATTACTACGGCTTTTTTGAGTGTTGCGATTCCTTCCAGCAGATTGCCATCCCGCCCCTGCTGCATAGATAAATCAAACAACTGCACGGCCTTCTTATTTATTTTAGCGGGATCGTACTGGGCCTCGAGCGAGTAGAAACATAAAAAAAATGCGAACGTGCATAAAAGTTTCATGGAATGCATTGATGGCAAAAATAAGGCTAAAAACAAGTATGGGAGTATGGGAGTATGGGAGTATGGGAGTGTACCGCCAACTGCTCCCGCACATGCGGGACCAACCGTCAACCGCTAGGGCATGTGAATATATTTATGCAACTGCAGAGAAAACTCCCATTTCGGATTATCCAGTATATATGCGGAGATCAGCGGTGTTATAGTTTCCCTTTTACTCCATTCCGGTTGTAAGAAAAGTTTACAGGACGGTTTTACTTTTTCCGCGAAAGATTCAGCCCACTCAAAATCGGAGGGATGATAAATCACTACTTTTAATTCATCTGCTTTTTCAATCGGACCAGGAAGGGGTTTTTTAAATTTTTTAGGAGAAAGGCAGATCCAGTCCCATTTACCGCTGAGCGGATATGCACCGGAGGTTTCAATATGTGTACGGAATCCGGCAGCATGAAGCGCTTCTGTGAGATGAAAACAATCATAGATCAGGGGTTCACCGCCGGTGACAACCGCAATACGTCCGGGAAATTTTTTTGCGTTGCCCACCATTTCTTTCACAGCTATCGACGGATGTGCAGAAGCATCCCAACTTTCTTTCACGTCGCACCAGACGCAACCTACATCACAACCGCCCAGACGGATAAAATAGGCTGCTTTTCCCTGGTGGAAACCCTCGCCCTGGATAGTATAGAAAGCTTCAACCAGGGGCAGTGACTGTGTAGTAGTTAATGTGGATTCGGTCATTTTAATCAGTGCTTGCGCTTCAAAGCTGTGAACGTATTTTTCATCAATGCGGCAATGGTCATGGGTCCTACGCCGCCGGGCACGGGTGTGATAAAACTGCATTTGGGAGAGACTTCCGCAAATGCCACGTCGCCTTTAAGGGCGAAACCGCTTTTTTTGGAAGTATCCGGAACACGCGTAATACCCACATCGATCACGACTGCGCCTTCTTTAACCATATCCGGTTTTACAAATTCCGGTTTGCCGAGGGCCGCGACGATAATATCACTACCGTAACAAATTTCGTTCAGGTTTCTGGTTTTGGAATGACAGAGGGTAACCGTGCAGTTGCCCGGATTGGAATTAGCACTGAGCAGGATGCTCATCGGACGTCCAACGATATTGCTCCTCCCTACCACAGTGGCCTGTTTGCCGGCGGTATCTATTTTATAATGTTCCAGTAAAAGCATAATACCGTGCGGCGTTGCTGAAACAAAACCCGATTTTCCAAGTACCAGTTTGCCCAGGTTAACCGGATGGAATCCATCCACGTCCTTGGAAGGATCGATGGCAAGTATTATTTTTTCGTCTGATATATGTTTGGGCAGCGGCAGCTGTACAAGAATACCATCTATATCCAGATCGGTGTTCAGGTCCTCGATCACTGAAAGCAGTTTTGCTTCACTTACGGATTCATCCAGCCTTAGCATAGTCGATTTAAATCCGATCTCGGCGCAGGCTTTTACTTTTGCCGCCACATAGGTTTCACTCGCACCATCGCTACCGACCAGAACGGCAGCGAGATGCGGGATTTTTTTTCCTTCAGCCACCAGGGCGGCGGTATCCAGTTTCAGTCTTTCTTTAATTGTCCGGGAAACAAGCTGTCCGTCTAGAATTTGCATCGTGCAAAGGTAATTGAACCCGTTTTAATACTTCCGAAATATGGTCTTTCAGCCTTGCTGTTTTTCTCCCCTGAATATAATTTACGCCCAGTTCGATGGGTATGATCTGTGGGAAACAATTTGGGGTTGCATTTTTGTTTTGTTTGAATGGAATGGGCCAGGCTTCACATCTGCGGTCCGGAAACGGTTATATATCTGCGGGAGCCTATAGCGCGCGGTTTAATGATGCTTTTTCATTCGCTTCCAATCCCGCCTCTCTTGCCGGCATAAAAACTTTTACGGGCGGGCTGCTTGGTGAGAGAAAATGGATGTTGAAAGAACTGGACAATTTTGCGCTGTCAGTGGATTTTCCGGTGTTGAACAGCGGACTGGGTGTTGCGCTGGAACAGAGTGGGGACGCGGCTTACAGTGAGCAAAGTATGGGACTGGCCTATGGAAAAAATCTTGGTCGTCTGCAAATCGGAATCCGGTTTATGTACCTGCATGACAGACCGGCGGGATACAAAGAAATTGATTTTGGCAGTTCGGGAATTGGAATACTGTTCCATGTTTCAGAAAATCTAATCAGCGGCTGGGAATTTTCCTTGCCGGTATTTAGCAATTCCGGTAAACCGAATCCGGAAAAAGCGCCACAGTTTTTCAGGATGGGTTTTGGATATGAAACGGGGTCGGGATTATTCATGGCTGTTCAGGTTGAAAAAATATCCGGTATACCGTTGAATGTTATCCCATATGTTGAATACCGTTATGAAGAGCAATTCATTTTTTCTTTCGGAATAAATAGTCTTGGTGGCGTTCCTTATTTTAAGACTGGCTGGAAAAAAAACCGTCTTAGTGTTCAATTATATACTCTGTTTACACCCTTGCTGGGCTTCAGTCCAGGCCTGGTATTGCTATGGGAAGCCAAAACCGGGAACAGATGAATTGTCCGGATAAATTCTTAATAGTTTTTATGTTCACTCTTTTTGCCATCAAAGGAAATGCGCAGAATCCGGAACTCCCGGAATTCCGGGCCAGCCAACTGGAAACCCTGTCCGAGAAAAAAGACAATGAACCTGAAGATGACACCTATGAAACAGATATGGAAAACTTTCGTCAGCATCCACTGAATATGAATGCAGCCACGGAACAGGATCTCATTCAACTTCATCTGTTAAATGCAGTGCAGGTAAGGAATTTTTTTGCTTATAGGAAATTGCTGGGACCCTTACTCAGCCTGCACGAGCTGCAAGCCCTGCCTGGCTGGGATCTGGAAACCATCCGCCTTATTCTTCCTTATATCCTGGTGGGCCGCGATGAATCGCTGTATTCGGCGATGAGAGATCGTTGGAAGGGAGGAGACGCTGCCCTGTTAATCAGGACTGGCCGGATAATAGAAAAGTCAACAGGTTATGACAAACCACTTAATCCCGGAACTGAATATTACACCGGATCGGCTCTGAGATTATTTGTGCGCTACACCTATAATTACAAACAGCTGATGGCCTTTGGCTTTGGTGCGGAAAAAGATGCAGGAGAACCTTTTTTCAGGAGCAGTCAGCGAAATGGTTTTGATTTTTATTCCTTTCATTTTTTTATGCAGCGACTGGGAATCATCAGGGCCCTGGCCGTAGGGGATTTTACGGTGAATCTGGGTCAGGGCCTGATTCAATGGCAGACCATCTCATTCACGAAAAGCAGCCAGGCAACAGCCATCAAACGGGAAGCTCCCTGTATAAGGCCATATCATTCTGCCGGAGAATTTAATTTCCACCGTGGACTGGGGATCAGTTTACAAAAAGGTAGATGGGAAGGCAGTTTTTTCATCTCTTCCAGGAAGATAAGTTCTAACCTGAAAACAGATACAGCCGGAAGGGAGGAAATATTTAGTTCCTTCGAAAACAGCGGCTATCACCGGACTCCTTCAGAAATAGCAGACCGGAATAATAACCGGCAGGTTGCAGCCGGAGGCAATATCCGTTTTTCAGGTAACCAGTTTATGGTGGGTTTCAATTGCATCTATTTTCATTTTAAAAGACCTTTTCAAAAACGGGATGAGCCGTACAATGTATTTAGCCTGAAAGGAAATAAACTGGCAGATTATAGTATTGATTATAGTGTCAGCCGCGGTAATCTCTATTTGTTTGGTGAATTAGCTATTGATAACCGGCACAACCTTGCCTGCGTTCACGGCGTCCTGATCAGTATGAATGAAAAAATTGATCTGGTTTTTCTTTACCGGAATATTTCACCTTCTTTTCAATCGCTGTACAGTGATGCCTTTACTGAAAATAGCCTGCCAAACAATGAAAAGGGTTTGTACGCCGGACTTACCTGCAGACCTGTCGCGGGTTTGCAGCTGAATCTTTATTATGACTTATATCTCTTCCCCTGGCTGAAATACAAGGTAGACGCCCCTTCGGCGGGAAGGGAACTGATGATCCATTCCGCTTATCAGCCTACAAAAATCTGGCATTTCTCCACGCTGTATAAATATGAAATAAAAACAGGAAATACACAGCTGACTAATGGCGGAACGCATGGATTGGAAACGGTTGTAAAACAAAGATGGAGGATAGATACCGAATACCTTATTTCAAGGATGTTCAGCTTCAACAGCCGTATGGAATGCGTTTGGGTGAACCTTCCCCGGCCAGTACCGGCACAGGGTTTTCTGGGAATGGCTGGTTTCAGTTTCAGGAAATCCGGGATTTCCGGCAACATGGCGGTTGCAGTTTTTGAGACAACGGACTATGAAACGCGCATTTATGCCTATGAGAAGGATTTATTATATAATTTTTCCCTTCCGGCATATTATGGGAGGGGTATTCATTATTATATCAACCTTCATCGGGATTTCAGCCGGATGAAGTTAAGCAGGAGGAATCATCTCAAATTACAGGGTTGGATAAAATGGGGTCAGACTTTTTATCCCGGCGTCCATTCGATTGGAAGCGGATTGGATGAAATTCCGGGAAACCGGAAATCAGAAATAAAAATGCAGGTTTTGGTTCAGTGGCAACAGTGATATCTGATATATGAAGGGGGTGTCTTATTTTTGCTGAAATCAATCGCGATGCCGGATCAGCCCAGTAACCAGTTAAATATAGAAATCAGCGAAGAAGTTGCCGAAGGTGAATATGCCAATCTGGCGATCATTACGCATTCCCATGCTGAATTCGTGATAGATTTTGTGAATGTGATGCCTGGTACGCCTAAAAGTAAGGTTAAGTCGCGCATTATATTTACCCCTCAGCATGCCAAAAGGTTCATGAAAGCCCTTACCGAAAATATCCTCCGTTTTGAAGGAACCAATGGAAAAATCCAGGATCTGGAGGAAGTAGCTCTGCCCATGAACTTCGGAGGTCCCACTGCACAAGCCTAATCACTTATCTCTGCTCTAGAGAGAATATTTTTCTTGTCCAAAATCAATATATCTTCATATAATATATATTAATTATACAATTTACTGTGTCAAATTGTATGAATTTCGTCCCAAATCAACATATATAATCTTTCTTAATGCACTAGCCATTCATTTAAGAATTCAAATTTTGGTGGATTAAATTAAATAATATTTAATAGAATGTCATTAAATTATTAATTCTCAAAGCCGAAAGCCAAAGCCTTGGAAAGTTTAAATATCACGAATATTGGCCTCTCACCCGCAGAAATTAAATATAGTATAATTATATTAATTGTAATGAAGTGATAAATACCAATTTACATTCTTACCAAATTAGTGTTCCTTTTTATGTTTTGCAGCGAATAGAGTTTTGATATTGTCTAATCATGAAAAGGGGGATATTTAACATTTTTTTTTGTTGGATATAAAACTTCCCTATTTTGCACGATCTAAATTCAAAATTCACAGTCACATGAGAAAATTTCTAACACTGTTAGCGGTGCTAGTGCTTTTGGGCTCATTAGCATTTTCGCAAACGAAAGTAGTTACCGGAAAGGTGACAGATCAGGCGGGACAAGCGGTCCCTTTTGCGACAATCAGAGTCAAGGGGACAAAGGTTGGAACTAGTGCTGATGCAGAAGGTTACTACACAATCAAAGCAACTCCTTCACAAACATTAGTTATTACAGGAACGGGCATCACCGCCAAAGAAGTGGCGGTAGGAGATGCCGCAACACTGAACATCGAAGTTCAGCACCAGACTACAAGTTTGTCTGAAGTCGTGGTGACTTCACTGGGTATCCAGCGTCAAAGCAAAGAGCTTGGATATTCAACTTCTAAAGTGAATACCAGCGAACTCACTCAGGCTAAAGTTGTGAATGTAGCAACGGGACTCGCGGGTAAGGTTTCGGGTCTTCAGATCAACCTGGTTAACAATGGTGTAAAACCCGATGTGCGTGTTACACTCCGTGGTAACCGTTCTATCCTGGGAAATAATGAACCCCTGCTTGTTTTTGACGGTATCCAGCTTCCGGTTACTTACCTGTCATTATTTAATCCTGACGATGTGGCCAATGTAACCATATTGAAAGGAGCTTCCGCATCTGCTCTTTATGGTTCAGCTGCTTCAAATGGAGTTATGATCGTTACCACCAGAAAAGGTAAACCCAAACCAATTATAACATTCAGCTCTACGGTGAATTTTGAATCCATCGCTTATCTACCAAAATTCCAGGGTACATTCGGACCTTATGGTGGTGAAGGCAATCAGAATCCGATTGAAAATAATAATTTTGCCGGAGTAGTCGGAATTGGGGACAATCCATATGTAGTTTACGTTCCTTATGAAAACCAGAACTATGGTCCAAGATACAACGGCCAGAAAGTTCCTATCGGTCCGCCGATCCGGGTTTATGCACCAGATGGAACCTATACTATTCAACAGGATTCTACTAATTACACCGCTCTTAAGAACGCTAAATCTTCCTTTTTTAATACGGGTATCCAGACGCAGAACGGCCTGACTTATGCGGTGGGAGATGATAAAAGTAATTTTTACGTGTCTTTCCAGGATGTATTGTCCCATGGAATCATACCTAAGGACCAGAGCCGGAGAGATAATTTTCATATTAACGGAACACATTCTACCGGTATATTCACTGCCCAGTATAGTTTGAACTATACGGTAACTAAAACTGATGTAACGGCAGAAGACCAGACACCGTTCAGATGGGGAACACTACCGGTTTACGTCGGATCTTACGGACCGACATCAGGAGGGGGTTATTTTCAGAACAGGCCTTTGTATTGGAATATCATCAACCAACCCGCCAATATTGATTTCAAATCTTACAGAAACTGGCAGACGGATCCGTTCGCTAATCCCAATGGATATTTCAACGCTTACTATGGTAACCCCTGGTGGCAGATTGATCAGTCAAGAATGGTTGAAAATCAATCAGATCTTCTGGGTACCTTATCATTGGATCTGAAACCCACCAGTTGGTTAGATGTAAATTATCGCGTCAGCCTCGCCAGAGATGATTACAGCAACCAATATACACAGGCAGGATTTACCTTTGCTCCCTGGGCAGTTGCAGATACTCTTGGATCAGGTAGTATTCCTTCTTCTGTAATTGCTTTTCCCCCTTCATCAGGAAATGCATCCAGTTTTAACCAGACGCTCAACAGTGAATTACTTATTGAGGGTACAAAGACATTCGGAGATTTTAATGGTAAACTGATCCTCGGTGGACAGGTCATTGCCAATAATGCCCAGATCATGAGCATGTCGGCCAGTGCCCTGGTTATCCCGGATTTTTATAATATCAGTAACCGTCTGGGCACTCCAACGGTTGGCCAGGATATTTACCAGCAGCGTGTTATCGGTGCATTCGGTGACCTGACTGTAGGATATAAAAACTTCCTCTTTTTGCATGGATCATTGCGTAACGACTGGAACTCATTGCTTTCGGAAGATAACCGTTCTTATCTGTATCCGGCAGTTGACGCGGCGTTTGTATTTACGGATGGGATCAGTTCAATGTCTAATAGTAAATTCCTGAGTTTTGGTAAAATAAGGGCAGCATGGGCCAGAACAGCCCAGGTGAGCATCCTACCGTATTCCCTTCAAAATACATTCGATCCTGGAAATGGATTTCCATTTGGTGGCACGGCAGGTTACTCCGTCAACGGCCAGTTTGCTAATCCGAACATCAAACCGGAAATCAGCGAAGACTTTGAAATCGGCCTTGATCTCGGGTTCCTGAACAACCGGATCAATTTATCTGTAGCCGCTTATAACACGAACACCAATAATCAGACAATTCCAATTACCATTTCAGCTGCAACCGGTTATACCTCAGCCTTTGTTAACTCAGGAGAAATGCAGAACCAGGGAATTGAGGTGGACCTGAGATTCACTCCCCTGTTAAAAACAGAAAGTGGATTCCGCTGGGATGTAAGTGCAAACTTTGCATATAATAAGAATACCGTAAAATCTCTGGGATACGGTCTGCAGCAGGTGACCATTGTAAATCCTTTTGCAACCGAAAACCAGATTGCCAATGCGACAGTTGCGGCAGTTGGGAAAGCGTACGGTCAGATACAGACAACTGATTGGAACCGGGCGCCATCAGGACAGATCATTGTTGATCCTGTAACCGGTGCTCCATCACTTAATAATACGCCTCAGTTATTCGGAACTACTGTACCGCCAACTAAAATCGGTATTACTACTTCTGTGAGTTACAAGGGATTCACCCTGAATGCAGTGGCCGATGGACGTTTTGGTGCTGTGCTTTTCAACGGTATCGGACCTGCGCTGGATTTTACCGGTGTATCCGGCTACTCTGCATCCAGCGGAAGACAATCTTTTATTATGCCAAACACTGTTATTTCTGATGGTAATGGTAAGTATACTAATAATACCAGCATAACATCAGGTAAACCAAATCTTGGAGCTAACAATTTCTGGGCTTCTACCTGGAACCAGGGCGGGGTGAACTATGTCAATAGTGCTGATTTTTGGAAACTGAGAGAACTTTCTCTTGTATATAATTTCCCGGCCAAAACCCTGGCACCGCTTAAATACATCAATGCAATGACACTTAGTTTTGTTGCAAGAAATCTGATCACTATCCGCGCCGCGGATAATATCTGGGCGGATCCTGAATTTGCAAACACAAACGGCAACGCAACGGGTAATACCGACGTAAATCAGTTACCACCTACCAAATTTTTAGGTTTCAATATCACATTAACATTTTAACCTAAATCTGGAACTATATCTAAAATTGTTTAGAAATGAAAAAATTATCAGCATTAATAGTTATTATAATAGCCGGTGTTAGCCTGTCGGGTTGCGGCAAGTCTTACCTGGACATCAATTCACCCAATCCGAATGCGGCTACGGGTGCCACACCGGAACTGGTTATTACGAATGCCATGACGGTTACTGCCAGTGGCCAGGTTTGTAATACCTTCCTTGGGCCTACGAATTTCATCAATGGGTGGATGGGATATTGGGCCCCCAGCGGAAGTTATGCAACCAATAACCAGGACGTGGCTTCCTATAATGAAACCACGCAATTTCCCAATACATTATGGATAGGATCTTACAGAAACCTGGAAGATTATTATTTTGTTGAAACTTCCGCAAGAGAACAGGAAAAGCCATTTTATGTGGCAATGGCAAAAGCTATGAAGTGTATAGTATTTTCCCAGCTGGTTGATATGTTTAATAATGTGCCTTATCACGATGCATTCCAGGGTACGCTTGTGATCCAACCCAAATATGAAAGCGGACAGTCTATTTATGAAGACTTGTCTGCTCAGCTGGATACCGCTGCCAGTATAATGGCAAGTCCTGGTGCGGTGTCTGAAGGGCAATATGATGTTATGTTTGGCGGAGATAATACTTTATGGATCCAGTTCGCTAATACGCTCAGGCTTCGTCTCCTGATGCGCCAGACTCAGATGTCCGGCCGGGACGCCTATATCAAGGCTGAAATCGACAAAATTGTTGCAAACGGAGGAGGCTTCCTCGAAGAGGATGCAGCTATAAATCCTGGTTACGCCAATAATGACGGACAGCAAAATCCGCTTTATGGATATTTCAGAACGACAAAAGATCTGCCGACCAGTGGCGGACAAGCGGATTACTGGAGAGCGGCTCAATACGCCATCACCACTTTGGAAAATCTGAATGATACCAATCGTCTGGCGAAGATTTATGCCTTGAACGATAAGGATACGTACGCAGGAAGTGTGTTGGGTAGCCAGTTTAATCCTCCAGGACAGGGTGCTTCGTCTCTCGGAACTGGTTTGTTAAAGAGTGTTAGCCAAAACGCCATCATTCTGAGTGCTGCCGAAAGCCATTTTCTCCAGGCTGAAGCCATAATAAGGGGATATATGACAGGTGACGCAAAATCAGAATATGAAGCCGGAGTAACTTCTTCTTTCCTGTTTCTGGAAGCTACCGGAGCTGCGACTTATTTAGCTCAGCCTAATCCAAACACCAACTGGTCTAGTGCGTCCGGATTTCCTGCTCAACTGAATTTGATTATACGTCAGAAATGGATTGCCGAGAATGGTGTAACGCCTCTGGAAGCCTATGCGGATTACCGCAGATTAGGTTTACCGGCCGACATTCCTATATCAATATCTCCATATAAAGTTCCGTCGGATGCAAAAGTGCCCGTCAGATATTTATATCCCGTCAGCGAGTATACAACCAATGCAGAAAATGCGAATGCACAGGGCTCAATTGATTACTATACCTCCAGAGTATTCTGGAACCAATAATCATGGAGAATTATCAATTTAAAAAATTAAGTGGCATGAAACGAAATAATTATAATATGTTTTTTAAGCTTGGACTTTTAGCCCTGGTAGCAGCTTTTATCGTTAGCTCGTGCGTTAAAAGCCGTGAAGGACGCACAGATTTCGACAACCTGCAGCCAACGGTGCTGATACCGGAAGGAGGTCTGTCTAACTTTGGCGGTCAGACATTGGTTTTTCCGCCAACCGATGACGCGGATACGGTCTATTTTCATCTTAATTATGCAGCAACTGATGTAGCTCCAACAGATCAGGTAATAGGAATTGCTATAGATGATGATGCGATAGCAGCGTATAATGCTGCCAATGGAACTGCTTATGAAAAGTTTCCTGACAGTATATACAGTTTTGCAGCAACTTCGAACATCACCATTCCAAAAGGAAATAACTATTCAAGCGCCATTCCTTTTGTAGTTTTCCCGTCAAAAGTTGATCCAACCGTAAGTTATATGCTTGCGATTACTATTAAAACCCCACCATCCGGGACAACTTTAAGCAGTAATTTTAAAACGATTTATTATCATTTTATTGGAAACCCGATTGCCGGATTATACACATGGGATTGGACCAGATGGAATGCTGCTGATACAACGGGCACTCCAACAGGGACTTCTTTTACCGGTGAATCAACTCTTTTTTCACCGGATGATCCAAATACTATCGAAGTTTATGCAGGATATATTTATCCCGGCGTACGATATGTTATCCATTTTGATAATAACGCCGGCGTGTTGAGCAATTTTACAGTAGCTCTGAATCAGAAAGATGTGGATGCTAACTTAACACCCTCTGGAATTACTGTTACATCCGCACCCAAATTTTTATATGTCGATTCGGTTAACCATAATTTTAGGATAATAATGGGCGTCTCCTCCGGAACAGCCCCCAGGACTTTGATTGATTATTATTATCATTAATTAGAAAGAATAGATTTAGAGCTTAAAAATAAAGGGCCGTCTCAAAAAATGAGATGGCCCTTTTTATTTTGCCAGGCAATTATCGGTTAAGATGTGAAGGCTCTTTTTATTTAGCCATGCAATTACCGGTTAAAATATTTTACCAGCTCAATTAAATATTCTTCATCTATGATACCCTGCGGGTGATCCTTCAGATATTGATCAATATGAATACCGAGGTCGGTAAATGAATTCTTCAGACTTTTTGTTTTCAATTGTACCATCGCCATCCTGCCGTCAGAGCGGACGATATAATAGGTATTCTTGTCCACAAAAGCATCATAAATATCTCCTTCCCGCACCCGCATCATATCCCTCGTATCTGCCTCTACAAGTGTTGTTTTAATATACTTCAACAATCTCAGGTTTGCGGAATCGTTTATCAGCAACTGGTAAAACACTTCAGGCCTGTTCTCTGTAAAAAATTTGGAATTAATGAATTTAAACTGGTCACCATGTTCGTTTCTTAAACTGAAAGATTTTATTTCATCCTTGTTTGTAAGAAGTATTAACGAGGAATCCTTCTGCCTCACAAAAAGTTCCTGTCTAACCTTATCATAAACGAATTGCAGACCGGTATTAAACACTTCTTTTCGTATGGTGATCACTTCGCCTGCCGACCAGTCCGGCAGAAAGAACTGGCTTCCATACACCTGGTCTGAAGTGTACGATTGGAAAGCGGCAAAACCCTTTCCTGAAAGACCGCCATGGGCCGCTAATTCGGCGAATTCCTGTCCCATAGATACAGCGGTTGTGCCTGACTGTGAAAACAGAGTGGTAGTGGAAAGAATGAAAAAGGGTAGAATAATCTTAGCTCTCATAAATGATTATTAAGTTTTCATGCCCAATAATCTAACAAGCTACCGGTGTTAATGATTGAGTGACCTGATCATTTCTATAAGATATTTTTCATCAAGTTGTCCCGGATGGCTATTTAAATAGGCGTCGGCATTAATATTATATTCGTTCAATACATTTCTAATGCTTTTCAATTTTAGCTGAACAGTTTTGAATCCATCTTTACCCATTTCCAAATAATAGATGATTTTATCAACAAATTCATCATACACTTCCCCTTCTCTTTGTTTCATCATATCATTCGGATTTGCCGTGACCAGGCTGGTCTTAATATATTTAAAAAGTGATAATTTGGACGAATCATATACTAATACCTGGTAGAATACTTCAGGTCTTTCGTCGCTGAAATATTTTGAATTTATAAAGTTATATTGAGCCGTATTTTCGCCTGTTAGAACGAAAGATTTAATTTCGTCTTTATTGGTAAGTAAAACTGGTTCTGCGTCCGTCTTTCTTACAAATAATTCCTGGCGTACTTTGTCATAAATAAATTGAAGATCGTCTCCATACACTTCTTTTCTAATCGTTGTCACTTCACCCTTCGACCATTCAGGTAAAAAAAACTGACTACCTTTAATTTCTCCGGCATGACCAGTTTTAAATGCAGCCAGGCCGCCCCACCAGCTTTTTGATAAATATTAAATTCATTTCCGCTGGTCAACGCCTGCGTCTGCGGAAATACACAGCGAGGAGTCAATAGTACAAAAGCAAAAATCCAACCTTTTTTTAATGTTAAAATATACATACTTAAAGTTATAATTTTAAAAAATAAGATGCTTCAAATTGATGCTGTATTTACATTGTTTAAACAACATCAGCACCAGGCTCAC
>CAWEWO010000014.1:0-26328 GCA_963812825.1 uncultured Bacteroidota bacterium | reverse complement strand
GAACATTTTCGGATTAGCATTATCAAGTAGTCCGGGTTCATAGTCCAACGGCCCCGCAAGCATTCGTGTAAAAGGAATTGTACAATTGTGAGTGGCAGTTGGTTTATCGCTCCAGGCATTGTATTCACTGCCCAATACAGCTTCGCGGGTAATATTGTTAGGATAAGTCCGGTTGTATCCTTTTGGCGGATAGGCGCCATGAAACATGATCATGATCTTTGCCTTTGCACAGGCTTCGGTAATTTTCTTATAAAAGTTTACCGTTTTCTGATCGTCCCGGTCAATAAAATCCGTCATGATGAAATCCACACCCCATCGCTGAAATTGTTTTAGTGCACTGTCCAGTTGCCTGTCGAGCGTCATGGACAAGGTCCACATGCTGAGCCCGATCCCGCGCGACCTTGCATAAGCGGCAATCGAATCCATGTTAAGCCGGGGATTGATCTTAAACAGATCCTTTGTATCACTCCATCCGGCATCCATCATGATACGGTTGAAACCAAACCGTTTTGCGAAATCGATATAATATTTATAAGATTCTGTGTTAATACCCGACCTGAAAGGAACATTGAATAAATTAATATCAATGATCCATTCGTCTGTGCATTTGCCCGGATGAATCCAGCCGGCATCTTTGATTGTACTCGGTGATGCGAGCCTGTAAACAAGATCATTCGCAGGCAGATCTTTGTCCTCGCGCGCGATCAGCATGGCCCGCCAGGGAAAGTTTCTGGCACCTTTCGTCTTCGCTAAATATCCCGCCCGTTTACTGACAACCAATTCAGGATATTCACCTTCCACAATTTTTTCCTCCAATGGATACGCCGCAAAAGCGCCTTCCAACATTTCTTTCCCGGACCCCTGCAAAAACAAACCCGGGTAATCGTCCAGATCAGATTCTGTAACGGCAATATAAATTTCGTTTACCGTTTTAACGAGTACGGGTGAATACATATAGTCATTAACCGAAACACTATCGAGATTCCTGTAAGGATACAGTTCCTCAAAACTTGTATGAAAAACATCCAAACCTTCTCTTTTCTGTACTATGGGCGTATAGGCGTAGGCAGCGGGCATGAACTTAAACAACGCTTTTTCATTTAGGACTACGATCGAATCCGGAAAAGATGTTTTGATCCTATAGGCAACACCATCATTATAGGCGCGGAAGAAAATGGAAAATCCGCTGGCAAACTCAATAGTAAGTTCGTCGAATTCATCCGGAATATATTTCCGGCTCACCGCCACCTGCGCCACAATAGTCTCATGCACACTGCGTGAATTCTTTCTGATAATTTTCAAATCGCCCGACAAGCTTCGTCCGTTTTCCAGCTTCATATCAATCTCTGACTCTTCCAGTATTTTTTTGTTGTCCACAAAAATTGAATAACTCAACCTGCCGGATGCTTTTATTTCTACACGTATTGTTTTATCAGGAGAAAGGAGTTGAAGTTTCGGTTGACCATTGGCTGCCAGTCCGGCAAAAATCGTCAGGCACAGATGAAACCATATTCTCATGCAGATGAAATATTTAGATATAATTACGAATTTTTAATACAAACCCCGGAAATAGTTTTCCGGCATGGTATCGTCCCAGAAAAAGGGGCGGATCTATTGTAACATGACAGCAGCGACCTCTAAAGCTTGGTAATTAATTCGTTATCAATTCATTGTTTATTGCAGGGCATCCCAACAATATACCAACGATGTACCAACCTTATACGAACAGACCTGCTCAGCAAGTCTTAGTCATCCAAAATAAATTTTTCCGTACTCGGTTTCGCACTCTGAAAAATATTATAAAAAAATCGTAAGATTTGTACCGTCAGTTATTTCTTCCGGCACAAACAGGAGGATCGGTCTTTGGCAGAGCAGTGATCCGGTCTGTCCTGCGAGTGGCAATTCATAAACGGATAGCTGAGAAAAAGCAATCCAATTTTTATGAATTTAAAAAAAGTAACCAATGGGAACTTTTAAAAACGGTATCCTTGGTGGTTTCAGCGGAACGCTCGGCCCTGCAGTCGGAAGTTCCTGGAAAGGCATCAATGTGATACGAAGCAGACCACCCCGAAAAAGGCGCAGGTCTTCTGAAGAGCAAGCCAGGCAAATGGCCAGAATGACGCTGATGACAAAATTCGTGCATCCGCTTACAGGTCTTTTAAATAGGACCTATCACAACACAGTGGAGCGTATGTCCACCTTCAACAAGGCAATGTCGTATAATATGCGCAATGCCATAGAAGGAGAATATCCGGCTTTCTCAGTCAACTATGCCCTTGTACGTTTGGGCAATGGCGATCTGCTGAATCCGGAAATGTCTTTGGCCAATTCTGCCTTGCAGGGACAGCTTACATTCACTTGGGCAGACAACAGTAATCAGGGCAGTGCAAGAGCATCTGATCAGGCTTTTGCCGCAGTTTACTGTCCCATCCTGAATGGTTGGAAGACCTACGAGGGCGGTGCAAAAAGAAATGCCGGCAGCTATACATTAGATGTAGCTGCATATAGCGGCAAAGCGGTACATACCTATATTGGGTTTCTGGCCGCTGATGGTAAGTTTGTGTCAACCAGCCTGTATGCAGGTATGGTGAACATTCTTTAATCACAACATATCTAATATGACCCTTTGGGGTATAGGAGGGCTGCCGTATGGTGGCCCCTTTTTTATCTGTAGAATCGATTACTGATCGACAATTAGATATCCAATTCAACTATTGAGCAATAAGATATAGATGGCTGTCATCAGGCAAGTCCAGAAGTAAGCGTGGTATTTACCCTGCGGATCGATTGCCGGTTCCAAAACGATCCATCCGTTACGCACGGTTTCTTTAAAATTATGGACCATGCCAAATTTTTCCATGAGCTGCGGGTTGGTAATATTCACTTTGTAATATGGCATAACACCTGGCGGTTCAAAATATTCCACTTCAGCGTCGTAGTTCTTATCCAAAAATGTGAATGAAATATTAGTTCTTTCCATGTTCCGTTTTTTTTGATGCCAGGGGCTTTATGTATGATATGGTGTTCTGTACACAGAACCTATGCAATTATATTGCCCGGTTTAAAACAGGGCAAAAGCCAGGGTTATTAGAAATGTTTTCCAATACCGGGTTCCTCTGCGGAAATTTTTCTATACCCTGTATGGCAGGGATATTGAAACAATAATAACATGAATTGCAACCTGGGACATAGACTATTTACTGTAGACCCACGATATTTGCGCTCATATAACTAAAATGAAGATTTTTTCAATGGATAGGCGGGTATTTTGGAAATATGCCATTGGACTGAGTCTGCTTGTCTTTTTCAGCAAGGGCTTTAGTCAGACTCTGCGTGAGCGGCCGATGCCCAGGATCGATTCCTCCCTCAACAAACAAAGTTTTATTTATGCGGTCAAGGACACAAATTCACTGGGATTGGATATTTATACCCTGAAAGGTTCAGATACATCCGTCAGGAAGCCATGTATGATTTTTGCTTTCGGCGGGGCATTCGTTGGCGGCAGACGGGATGATTCGATTTACAACAAATATTTCAACAGCCTGGCAAAGAATAATTACGTAGTCGTTTCGATTTCTTACCGCCTGGGGCTGCGGGGTGTGAGGCATGTATCGAAATTCAATATCAAACCATTCAGGAATGCGGTTAATATGGCCGTTGATGATCTGTTTGATGCAACCAACTGGGTCATCGGTCATGCGGGAATGGTTGGAATTGATACATCCAGGATATTGCTATCGGGTTCCAGCTCGGGTGCAATAACCATGCTGACGGCCGAATTTGAAAGAAGAAACGAATATGCTGTCGCCAATAAACTGCCCGCCGGTTTTCAATACGCGGGACTGATTAGTTTCTCCGGAGCAATCCTGAGTTTTGACGGAAGCCTGAAATACAAACAGGTGCCTGCGCCCAAGCTGATGTTTCATGGTACTGCCGATAAAATTGTGCCCTACAAGAAAATTCGATTCTTAAATAAGGGGTTTTATGGTTCGGCATGGATCGCCAAAATTTCCAGGGAAAAAAATTATCCTTATTTTCTGTATGGTGAGGAGGGAATGGGGCATGAAGTTTCTGTTCTTCCGATGCTTCATAATATTCCTGAAATCCTGGATTTCCTGAACACATATATTGTGATGGAAAAAAAGTTCCAGATAGACCTGAATATAAAAGATCCGGAACAAAAACCCCTGATGCTGATCAAGTCATCCGAACTGATGAAGAAACTGAATAACTAATATTAGTTATATATTCAGAGATGAAAAAAACAAACTCCGGTCATAAAGGGAAAACCGATAGCCTGCTGCATATTATAATGGGATTCGTCATTCTGATGCATGGGATTGAAAGACTGGATAACCATTTTTATAGCGGGGTTATTTTTATCCTGGCCAGCACTATCTTTCTTTCATGCGCCCTATTCCATAAAAAATTAACCGGCCGATTCCCTTTCCTCGACTGTATCTTTCATTTGCTTGAAGGCTTTCTCGCCCTGGTTATTGCCCTGGAATATTTCCAGGAAGGCAAAAAATATATTCCATACTTCTATTTACTGGCAACGCTTCTCTATTCCTTTGCCGCCCTGAAAAATTATCAACGGGTGAAAAATAAATTTGCAATGACGATTCCCGACCAGCTAAAAGAAGAAGAGGTAAAAGCAGATATTGAAAATTCAGTAAATTTATAGATCACCGAATAATCCTATCACATGATCTTTCCAAATGAAACTACAATTTCTCCCGTTCTGTTTTATTTTGTTATAGGCATTTTACTGACAGTCATTCCGGCCCAGGCTGATACAATTTGGAAATTAGCAAAAAGAAATTCTATACATTGATGAATGAAAAATCTTTCCTTTTTTTTACTTTGTCTCTTTAGCTTTCCCTGCCTCTCTCAGAAAGGTCCATGGCCCGTTCTCAAGCATTATGAAGGAAGATTTATTGAAAAAATAGCCATGCCCGTTGGAGGTATAGGTACGGGAAATATCTCAATAGGAGGAAATGGCCAATGGAAAGACGTGGAAATTATGAACAAACCCGGCATGGGTTACTATGGCTCTGTTACCCCAAAGAATGCACCCTGTTTTATGGTGTTTACACAAACTGAATCCGGCGAAAAACATTCTAAAGCGCTGATAGGGCCCATTTCACCCACAGACTATACCGGATCGGAAGGCAGTGTTGCACCGAATCACGGGCTTCCCCGATTTGCATCTGCAGAATTTGATGCTGCATATCCATTTGCAGTCGTAAAGCTGGAAGACAATGAAATGCCCATATCTGCAAAAGCAAAGGTCTTCAATCCCTACATTCCCGGCGATCCCATCAGCAGTGGAATTCCGGTTGCCGTTATCCGCTATGAAATAAAAAATAAGACCAGTCAGCCAATTACGGTAGCTGTTGCCGGCTCACTGGATAATTTTATCGGCATGGATGGTTCCGTCGTCGAATTCAATTCTTTTAACCGGGCTATAATTCCCCAGGGTACCAGGAACAACCGTAACCTGTTTAAACAATCAGATAATTTAGCCGGCATTTATATGCTTTCCGACAGTGTTGATCATGGATCAGGTGCCTGGGGAACCATGGCATTGACCACATCGGCCATTCAGAACGGATATACCATCAGCTACCGGACGCAGTTCAGTCCGAAGGGGTGGAATGACGATATCACAGATATGTGGGATGATTTTTCAGATGATGGAAAATTTAAAGACCTTCAATTTGACAAAAAAGTAAATGATCCGCGGGCCGCATTATCAGTCAGGTTTCAGCTGGCCGCCAATGAGACCAAAGAGATTGAATTTTTTCTCACCTGGGATTTTCCAAACCGGAAAGACTGGAATGATAAGTCAATCATCGGGAATTACTATTCCACCTTCTATACAGATGCCTGGGATGTGGCAGAAAAAACTCTTCCTTCATTACCGGTGCTGGAAGCTAAAACACTGGATTTTGTAAACCTGATTATACAAAGCGACTATCCGGCGGTAGTTAAGGAAGCCGCTTTATTCAACAGTAGCACGCTCCGATCACAAACGGCGTTCCGAAATAAAGAAGGATATTTTTTTGGCTGGGAAGGCGTATTTGCTGCAACCGGCTCCTGTTTTGGAAATTGCACCCATGTCTGGAACTATGAACAGGCCACTCCGTTTCTGTTCGGCAGCCTTGCCATGAAAATGCGGGAAGTGGAATATCAATATGCACTGGACGACAGTTCCGGGTTAATGAGTTTCAGAGTTTCATTACCGTTTGATAAAAATGAAAACTGGAAAATTGCCGCAGCAGATGGACAAATGGGCACGATCATGAAAGTCTATCGCGAATGGCAATTATCCGGCGACGATGCCTTTCTGCGAAAAACATGGCCGGGCATAAAAAAAGCACTGGCATTTGCGTGGATACAGGGCGGCTGGGATGCAGATAAAGACGGCGTGATGGAAGGTTGTCAGCATAACACAATGGACATTGAATATTTCGGTCCCAATCCCGAAATCGAATTCTGGTATCTGGGTGCGCTGAAGGCCGCATCAAAAATGGCGGGATATTTAAAGGACAATGATTTTCAGCAAACATGCTCCCAACTTTTTGAAAGAGGGAGTAAATGGACCGATCAGCATTTGTTCAATGGCGAGTTTTATATTCAGCAAATCCAGCCTGCAGGAGATAAGGCTTCGATAGCCACCGGCTTAATGGCAGGCATGGGATCTAAGAATCTTAAAAATCCTGACTTCCAGATTGGTGAAGGCTGTCTGGTGGATCAGCTGGTGGGACAGAATATGGCCTGGATCTGCGGACTTGGTTACCTGGCTGATTCCATTAATATAAAAAAAACGCTGGAGAGCATCTGGAAATATAATCATGTCAAATCCTTTGGCAAACAGTTTAACAATATGCGGTCGTATGCACTGGGAGAAGAGTCCGGGCTAATGCTTACAGCTTATCCGGATCCTTCCAAAAGGCCTGCGGTTCCTCTCTCCTATGCTTTTGAGGCATGGACCGGTCTTGAATACACTGCCGCCACAGGCATGTTTTATACGGGCATGTCGGGCGACGGTCTAAAAATAATAACAGACACCAGAAACCGCTATGACGGATACAAGCGTAATCCTTTTAATGAAGAGGAGTGCGGAAATCATTATGCCAGAGCGATGGCGAGTTGGTCAGCCATCATCGCAATCAGTCGTTTCAATTATTCCGGTGTTGAAAAGTCCTTTTCAGTTACTTCCATGCCCGGAAATTATTTTTGGTCGAATGGGTACAGTTGGGGGAACGTAACGGTGAGTAATCACAAGTTGCTGATTAGTGTTCATCATGGCACTCTCGGATTAAAAACGGTACATCTGCAAGGTGGCGGAAGTCTGAAATTGAAAACTGCAATAACAATTAAAGAAGGCGTTACCCAGGAATTTGCAATTCAATAAACGGTTCACCCGGAAGCTCAGATATGTTCAATTTCGGTATGCCGGAATAAAATTTTACTGAACGTTGATTAAAATATTTGATGAAAAAATCACTTAGATCCGGAATTATTACCGCGGCTACTATCCTTATCTGCCTGAAGTCTATTCCCGCAAATTCACAAAGACCGGTAAAAAAAGAAAAACCAAATATCATTTTTATAATGAGCGACGATCATGGCTACCAGGCCATCAGCGCTTATAACGACCGGTTTAAAAATATTGCCCCGACTCCCAATATTGACAGGTTAGCCAAAGAAGGAATGCGTTTTGACCGATGCCTGGTGACCAACTCACTCTGCGGCCCGGCAAGGGCTGTTATTCTTACCGGCAAGTATAGCCATCTGAATGGTTTTCTCGGCAATAGCGGAGAGAAATTCGACGGTTCGCAGCAAACATTTCCCAAATTACTCCAACAGGATGGTTACCGCACAGCGATCATCGGCAAATGGCACCTGGGTTCAATTCCAACCGGATTTAATAACTGGGAAATTTTAAATGACCAGGGTCAGTATTATAATCCGGAATTTATCAGTCAGCGCGGACTCCATCAGGAGAAGGGATATGTTACAGATTTAATTACCGACAAAGCCCTCGCCTGGTTAAAAGAAGAAAGAGGAACAGGAAAGCCTTTTATGCTTATGGTTCATCATAAAGCGCCTCACCGGGAATGGGAGCCCGCCCTGAAATACCTTTCATATTACAAAGGAGTAGTTTTTCCGGAGCCATCCAATTTGTTTGATAATTATTCCGGCAGAGGAGTTGCCGCGCATGAACAGAAAATGACCATTAGCCAGGATATGCTGATGGATGCAGATCTTAAAATGTGGAACAATAAATATGAGCAGAATTATTTGAGAACCAGGGGAAGGATGGACAGTGCACAGGGAATAGAATGGGATAAGTTTTATGATCCCATCAAAACCCTGTTGGATAGTCTGAATCTCCATGGACAGGAACTGGTCAGATGGAAATACCAGCGCTATATTTACGATTATCTTACCTGCATAAAATCTGTGGATGAAAGTGTCGGAAGAATATTGGACTATCTCAAAGAAACAGGGCAGGATAAAAATACAATCGTCATATATACCTCTGACCAGGGCTTTTATTTAGGCGAACACGGCTGGTTCGATAAAAGATTTATGTATGAGCAATCTTACCGGACCCCATTACTGATCAGGTGGCCTGGTGTAGTTGCCCCGGGCAGTATCGATAAAGACATCGTATCAAATCTGGATTTTGCAGAAACCTTTTTGGATGCCGCGGGCATAGCTGCTCCCGGTGATATGCAGGGAAAATCTTTAGTTCCCCTTCTCAGCGGACAAAAACCTCCAGACTGGCGAACAGAACATTATTATCATTATTATGAATATCCCGCCGTTCACAGTGTAAAAAGGCATTATGGCATCAGTACAGACCGGTACATCCTGATTCACTTCTATTATGATATTGATGAATGGGAGTTATACGATTTGCAAAAGGATCCCGATGAAATGAAAAACGTTTATGCTGATCCCGCATACAAACAGGTCCGGGAGGATCTGATGGCAAGACTAAAAGAAATACGGTCAAAGTATAAGGAAAATGATGATGCGGAAAACAAACTATATCCCATGCACAGTAATAAAGAGTAATAAAATTGCCTTTAATTTTCAGAGCAAAAAATGATTCAATGCCAGGTGAAAAGAATTTGGATATCCTGCTAAAAACCATGAAACCAACCGTAATGGAAGGCGACTATGTTTTTAGCAGTTTACCGAAGGGTATGAATATCCAGGATCTGAATATCATCTCTTATTTCAGGGAATCGGAAGGGATATCAGTAGTTGTCCTGAAGGCCGACGCCGATCGTTTGAATCTCACCTATAATTTTGTTGCGTCATGGATAACCCTCGAGGTTCATTCTTCGCTTGAAGCGGTGGGACTCACGGCCGCATTTTCAAAAGCGCTCGCAGACGCCCGGATCAGCTGTAATGTAATCGCGGCTTATTATCACGATCATATATTTGTAGATAAAAACGACTGTGAACAGGCGGTCAAAATTTTGGAGAACCTGTCAAAATAATAGTCATTAAAATTGCCGTGCCATGAAAAAATCGATTTTATATTTTTCTGTTATTGCAATATATTTTCTCCAGGGATGCAGATTTTCTCATTCTGAATCCGAACCAACTGCTTTCAGTTTTAACCGGGACAGCCTCGCAGGACATATAATTGTTTTGGCTTCTGATTCCTTCCAGGGAAGAAAACCTTTTTCCCCGGGGGAAAAACTGACCCTGGACTATCTGGTAAATCAATTCCGTTCCATGGGTCTGGAACCGGGCAACGGGGATAGTTATTTGCAGGAGGTACCGATGGTAAAGATTACACCGGAACCGGATTCCCTGATGAAGGTTGAGTCTGCCAAAGGTAATTTTGCGTTGAAACGTTCAAGTGACTACGTGTTCTTCACTGAAAAAACTGACCCGGTCATTTCGCTCGACAAGGACGAACTTATTTTTGCAGGATATGGGGTAGTAGCTCCGGAATATAACTGGAATGACTATGCAGGAATCAACGTGAAAGGAAAAGTGGTACTTGTCATGGTAAACGATCCGGGCTTTGGAACATCCGACACAACTATTTTCAAGGGAAATACTATGACATATTATGGAAGGTGGACCTACAAATATGAAGAAGCTGCCCGGCAGGGCGCAAAAGCCTGCCTGGTTATCCACAATGAAAAAGCTGCTTCCTATCCTTTCAGCGTGGTGCAGAATTCCTGGGGGTCCTCCAATCTTTTTTTAGATAAAAGAAACAGCAATCAACACAATCTTGATTTACAGGGATGGATAAGCGCAGATGCCATGAAAAAAATCCTGGCCGCAGCAGGAAAAGATACGGCCCTTTTACTGCAGGCTAACCGACATGGTTTTAAAGCTATTCCACTGGGCGAAAAAGTTTCGACACGGATAAGGATAAAGGCAGAGTATAAGACTTCACAAAATGTGATTGCAAAGATTACCGGAACAAAAAGACCGGATGAATATATTCTTTATACGGCGCATTGGGATCACCTTGGAATCGGGCGGCCTGACGCCAACGGAGATTCCATTTTCAATGGAGCTTTGGACAATGCCAGTGGGACGGCGGCATTACTTGAAATGGCGAGAGCTTTTCAAAATCTGAAGGAAAAACCCGAACGCACCATCTTGTTTCTTTCTGTAACGGGTGAAGAGCAGGGACTATTGGGTTCTGAATATTATGGACAGCATCCCATCTATCCGCTCCGTAAAACAGTTGCCGATCTTAATATGGATGGCATCAGGCCCAATGAAAAAAGCAATGATATCGTGATCACTGGTTTTGGGCAAAATGAACTGGAGAATTATGTGGCTGATGCTGCTAAGATACAGGGCAGATATCTGGCGCCCGAATCACATCCTGAAGCCGGGCATTATTTCCGGTCTGATCACTTCAGCCTTGCAAAAGTGGGCGTACCGGCCCTCGATGTCTCAGGAGGAATTGATATTGCAGGAAAAGGTCAGGACTATGGAAAGAAACAGCAGGAGGATTATGTATCCCATCATTATCATACACCTTCGGATGAATTCAATCCAAAATGGACTTTCGAAGGAGGGATGCAGGATATGGAATTGTTGTTTATGATCGGGAAGCGTCTGGCCTTTGAAACATCCTGGCCAAAATGGAAGGCCGGATCTGAGTTCAAAGCGATAAGGGAAAGGTAAATTTTATCCCATCATCTTACCCAGGAGATTAACGAATAATTCCTTGAGTGGCACCTGTTGTGCAAGCACAGGAAGGAATGGCAGTATAACGGCTGCCGAAAATGCGATCAACAGGGTTTTGTCAACCAGGACTATTTTCATTTCCTTGGTTTTCTCAAAACTACCGAGCATATCCACGTGCCAGGAAGCATCGGGTTTTTCTTCTTCTGTTAAATAAAAGGCCTTCAGCTCTTCCTCATATTTTCTTGCAAATGGCCAGGCCTCCAGACTATACAACATAAAATACTTTCTTTTTACTTTAGCCAGCAAAGGTAAAAGCAACATTAGGGGTAAAATGAATAGCAAGAGTACAAAAACAAGGACGGAGCCAATAGTGACCTTATAGTCAATAATTGAAACACCCGAAAAGATGATCGCGTTATTCATAACACCAGCGGTAAGGGCCGAAAATGCCAGGGCTACGGGGAAAAAACTAAGCTGGATATATTGAAGGAAACCCAGGCCGCCCACTCCGTCTGGATGCAATGCAGAGAGATGCAGGTCAACCTTTGATAATTTCTTTAAGAACAGGATCCAGAGCACAATGGTATACAGCCAGCGATAGAGTATCATTTGCAGAATGGGAAGACTAAAAATCAGGTACCACCAGCCGGCAGCAGTCATATGGTCATCCACCAGATGCCAGGGCGCATAGGTACTGGATTGATTTATGGTGCGGTTTTCCTGAAAATAAAAAGCAGAATAAACTAAAATGATCAGTATGATGTCGATTAATTTAGAGTTCTTCCATTTCATCAGCCAGGTCATGACTCTTTCAAATTCATTCGTATTTGTCTGATCAACTATTTTTGTTTCATGGAAAAAACGGATGGCATTATTGAAGCTCTTATTCAGTGAACGACGGGTGAAAATCAGGACGGGCATTACAAATAAGAAACGTACATGTGTGGCAATATCCCTGAGAAAAAGAAGATAAAACTTATCCCACCCCAGAGTCATGAGTGACAACGCGGCAATCGGCAGCCAGCACAGCATGATCAGGCCAAAAACAAAAAGTATTTGTTGACGGATGGTTTTGGATTCGAACTTGGTCCGGTCAAAGACTTTCCAGAGAATTCCTCCGGATGCGAAAGCATAATCTTTTATTTCCGGCATATTGTTAGTTCAAGTTGTGAATGAAAACAGGGTCCGAAAATTATTCTATTGTACTAAATTTAATCAATTCCCAAGACATCAGATTTTATTCCTGCTGTTATATATTAAACCATCGGGCTCTCCGGCTCGAACCAAAATACTTTTTGGCTTCGACCTGTTCATCAGACGGAGCAAAGAAGATTCCTGTTGGTTTGGGACCCGAGAAAAAATCTACATCAACCCGTCCTACCAGGTCCTGGCCAAACTCCACATAGCAGGATCCCGCGCCTTCATAACTGCCAGACCCGCCATCTCCGTTGAGTTCCGCGATAATCGATGCAGCCGCGATCCTTGCAGCGCCTTCAGCAAATACACCAGCTTTGGGTGTTCCCACGCTGGTCACATCACCGACGGCGTACACGTTCGGGAACTTCGTTTTCAGATTTTTTCTGTCAACAGGAATCCAGCCATTTTCGGTCATCCCACTTTTCAAAACCACATCCGGTGCGCAATGCTTAGGTATGCCCAGGAATAAATCGAAAGGCATTTCTGATTCATCATCGAGTATCGCTACATGTCGGGACGGATCCAGGGCGCGAACTTTATGGTTCGGTATAAAATGTATATTTCGTTCAGCAAAGGCAGTAAGCAGCGCTTTGGACGTATCTGGTGAAGGTGGAATCGGTAAACCAAAGGGCATGACGATACTGATCTCACAATCCTTGCGTACACCTCTTTTTAGTAAGTGATCATGCAGTAATAATGCAGCTTCGCTGGGGGCCGGGGGACATTTAAAAGGTGCTGAAGTAACTCCGACGATGGCATGCCCTTTTGAAAAACGGGGGATCTGTTCCCTTAAGGCCAGTGCACCTTCAAAAGAATAGAATTCATTGCCGCCTTCCGAAAGTCCTGGTGTCGCTTTCAAATCATAATCGGCGCCCAGGGCAACAACCATGATATCCGCTTCATATTTTCCTTCATCGGTAGTAACAACCCTGGATACCGGGTCTATGGCAGTTATTGTCTCCCGGCGAAAATGAACGCCGGCTTTTACTATACTACTATATGCGATTTTAACTGATTCAGGAGTTGTTCGGCCAAACATCACATCCAGCTTGGAAAAACCAAAATAAAACGAATCATGCTGATCAATTAAAGTAAGCTCCAATCGGTCTCCTATTGTTTCGGAAAGAATTGACGTGAGCTCAAGTCCTCCGAATCCGGCACCCAACACGACTACCCGAAGTTTCATATTTGGCTTTTGATATTGAAGAAAAATTTGAAATAGCTTTTTAGCAAATTGAAATGAGATCTGACTCTTTTTCTATTTGACGCCCGTTTTTATATTTCTCTCGAGGAATTGATCGTAAGCAGTCTTGAATTTTTCATATTTGTATTTGCCATCGACTGGTTTTTCTTTTCCCGTTTCCGCCTCATCAACCAGTTTATAATACGCCTGAGGAAAATTGTCCGAATATAATTTTGGCAGAACACCCGAACCGGTTAGTCCCACATACAGAGAAAAGAGTACAAATAAGGTAAGGAGCAAAAATACCCGGTCACGGAATCCGGAGATTACGGCAAAAACGGAGGATTTTTCGCCACTAACCAAGGTGCTATTGTAAAATATCGCTCCGACAAAGAATCCCGCAATTAATAGAAGAGATAAAATACCAAGCAACCGGGCGAATTGCGGATTAAAAACAAATAAAACCATGGACAGACTAAAAAAAGAAATGCTGATATAAGCAACCCCTATCAGCCAGGCGAGTGTAGCATTCTTTGGCAGATAAAACCGGAAATGATCAATAGCTTTTTTAAGATAAATTATGGCAATGGTTATACCTGCGATTCCAAACAGCCATTCAACATATGGAAAATAAATCTGAAAACTTCTGAACGTAAAAATAAGTGCCAGGATAAAAAGTGATAAAAGTTCAATCCCCGATCCCGCGACACGCCCTTTATTGTTAATCTGTCGGATATACTGTACTAAAAATATCAATCCAAATGCAATACAAACTACGCTTATGATTTGCATTCCATAACTATTCTGCGCCATGGATGCAAAAGCGCCCATGATTAAAAGGACTGTGAGCAGGTAATACAGCGTATTATAACTTTTCATCAGTTCGGATTAAAATTTATAAATATATTTTTCCAATCCACGTATTTGTCAAATTCCTTCCAATATCCGTTTCCGCTGAGATGTTCCTTCGCCCGGCATTCCTCCAATAAAATGATTGCCCTGCAAATCAGATCCTGTGATTCCGTCAGTGCCGGAGGTATTGAAGTGAGTGCATTGTAGTAGTTACCTTCGCTGGCAATACCGGATATTCTGGCACTCACACCGTCAAATTTATAGTCCTGTGGAATTTCGCGAAGGATTTCGATCGCATCTTTATTGAAGGCCCTGCTTCCGATTTTCGATAATACCCTGATCTGTTCCGCTCTGCAATCGATCTCCAGCTTCAGGTTGGTGTAATCTATTCTGCCAGCTGAGGAATAAATGGAGTCCAGAAAAACAAAGGCCGACGGAGAAGCATTTTGATTGTATACTTTATCCGTCATATTCACATAACAAATCAACCGGGTTTCATCTGTTGGAAAAACCGATACCAGTTGAAAAGCGTCGTTTGTTTTCCCGATTACAGCCAGGTTAACTCCCAGGTCTTTTATCATATTTAAAAAGAAAATCTTTTCCAGGTATTCATAACGATCTGACGACCGCGTAATATTTTTCAGGTCCAGGTCATGATAATATTTCAAGCCTTCCACCGTATCCCCTCTTTCGAAAGCACGATTGGAAAGCACCAGGTATAAAAGATTTCTGTCAAATGCCTCACCCTCCGGATGCTGGTCTACAAATGATAAAATATTTTTCAAAACTGAGTCGGGAAGAACGTATGTATTGGAATAGTCTTCCGGCGAAGTATAAGTTTTCCATTCAAATGCTTTAGCGACCCAATAGTGCAGCTGTTGCAGGTCCCTGCCGTTTCTATATACTGACTTTAGTAAATTTCTTTTGACCAGAAAATTAAAAAAATAATCGGTGTGGAATGTCCAGCTAAACCATCCATCACGGTAGTCGGGATAATTTAATAAATCGTACCGTCTTACATCGCTTGTTCTGACCCCATCGCTGTTGTACACAATGGTGGAGGATTCCGTTCCCTCCAGATAAATACTATCCAACTGACCGCCGAGGACCAAACACTGACTGAGCCATTGATTTAATTTTTGTTCATCTGGCGGCATTTGACGGTCATACCAATATTTCGAATAGAACATAGCCATTCTCTTCTGGTTCAGCGCCAGTGCAAATTTCTTTGCAGATGGATCCTTCATACCGTTGACTGCATTTATATAATCTTCTTCCATTGCATCGAAAACCCGCCTGTCGCAGAAACACAGGTTCGGAAAAACATAACCCCGGTTTGAACGGAAATTTGCTCCACTCAAATTAATAGAATACAAATGAGAGATGTATCCGGCGCGTAAAATCGTATTACGAAGAATGGTGACCGGTGGATTATCCGCCGTATGGGTAGCGAGCCAGTCAAGAAATAAGGGTACCTGATCGCGATGACCGTATTGATACAGATATTCCAATACGTTTAAATGGTTATTAAAAATCCTGGGTAATTCAAAATAATCGTGCTGGTTGTTTTCCATCAATTTCTGAAAACACCAAATTACATGCTGTATGTCTCCGGCGGCTGCATAAAGGCAGGCCAGGGTATGATAACCGCCGTTGAAATCCATCGATTGTCGTCCATCCGGTTCAAAACTACCCCTAGTGTAATAGAGATCAAAAACCTTTTCTGCTTCCTTACCAGCCGCCGGTGAAATCGTCTGTAATAATTTCTGAAGGTTTTCCGGTGAAGCCTTTCCAAAGGTTAATCCCATTTGTATTGCCATATTCAGTTCCAGGGATACGCCGGCATGAAAAAGACTTTTATCTTTAAAAAACGGAACAACTCCATCCAGACTTTTTTCGGCAGTGTTTGTCAAATCCGCTTCGCTCCTGCTGTTCGGGGAATAATATAAATCCATAGCCAGGAGCGTTAAGAACTTATTCCTTTCCTTCATCAGAAATTCAAGTGTCACAGTGCTATCCCGGGTTTCGAGGCTTTTCATCAATAATTCACGGAGACTGCTTTTCAATGAGTCTTCCTGGTGCTTATTAAACGACAGGATCTTACTGTATACTGCATTCGCATAACTTAGTCGTTTATTTATATCAAGGGATACCAGGTAAGGAATTAACGAACCGTTGTCGAGTCTTTCCTGAATCAATAAATAAATCGCTTTTATCTCGATCTCAGCTTCCTCGCTTTTAAGCAAAGTCATAGACTCCGATCTTACCCGGTCTATGACGCGGGCATTTTTTTTCTGATCTGCGTTATACCAGTAAAAACCACTCAAAACCAGCATGACAAAAATGGCAAAAACCGCTGCGATCCGCTGTGGACCATACTTCATAAACGCCCTTGTGATGAATTCTTTTCTTGAACTGCGTTTGAGAAATTCGCGGGTATCGCGGAGTGTTTCCGTTGCGTGACGACGGGCCATGGCCGGATCCTCCCTGGATTCGGCATAGCGTGTGATCCAGCCCTCATTGGGTTTGCAGTTCTTATACCAGTTTTCAAAATAGCTCAACGGACCGATCGGCAGGAGATATCCCCGGCTCTTCCCGCTATTTTTCCATCGTCCCATCTGTTTTTGAAAATCAAGAAAAGTGGAATAAAATTCATATTCGCGATTGGCCCACTGGTTTAATTTGTTCCAGTTCCTGATCAGGCTTTCGTGTGTAATGTCCAGAACGGTGGCTGGCAACAGCATATGGGTGGTAGGGTCTTCTGTTATAAAGGGTCTGATAAAAGAATTTCCTTCTTCCCGAAAAATATTCAAAACACCGCCTACTATTTCTGAATTCAACTCCCGTACATTGATGATCTCAGTAATTTCCTCGAGGCTCATCCGGTTGCGAACGGCGCGGCTATTGTCAATCTTCGTCAGGCAGCTAAAACTGATCGCGATGATCCTTTTAGCTTCCAGCTGGGTAACCGGTTTTTCCGGATGGAGCCGGTTATAATGTTCCCAGGCATTTTCGTATAACAGGTTTGCATGAATTTCAATAATTTTTGAAAGACCGGTATTTTTGTAGAAATTCTGCTGACTGACCGGTAATTCATTAAACCATTTCCTGAATTTCGCGATGTCTTCATCCGGTAGTTCGTCTTCCGGCATTCCGCCCACCATGGCATAGTGAATCAGATCAAGTTCTTCATTTCCCATATCAGCCGACATCCAGATCCTGCTTAATGCGTGCTGGAGAATCGGCAGCTGATCGACGCCCTCGGCGATATCAAATACCAGTCGCTCTATCAGGCGCTGGGATATCCGGATGCCGCTCAGCATGGCGGGTTCTTCAATTACCTGTTTTAAGTCTTTCCTTTTTAACCGGGGAACAAAAAACTGTGAGAATCCAATGTATTCAGGCAAACCGCGAAATGCAGAACACTGGCCGATATAATCCGATCGCATTGTACAAACCACATATACCGGCAGATTTCTTTTGATAGCAATCCGGGCGGTTTCCAGGATCAGATTCACAACAATCTGAGAATCCTTCGACGGTGTTTCGTTAAAAAAGTTTTCGGGATTGGTAAAAAACTCTTCAAACTGATCCACTATAATCAGCAGGTTGGCTGCTTTTCGTCTTTGGTCATTCACTAGCTGTAAAGAAACATCCGGTGTAGCATTTTCTTCATCGAGGAAGAATGATGAATTAGTATACAGGTCGATAAGTGAAGAATAGCCTCTTCTTAATTCCGTTTCCACCGTTGCCGGACTGCTGTTGAATTTATCAGCCAACGCTATTGCCATATTGGTAACCGGGCTTCTCTCCGGCCGGAAATCAGCAACCACCCAGTTGGAATATTTTGCTTTGAAAAATCCGGCACGTGCGTTGGGAATGAGTCCGGCATAGATCAGGGATGATTTACCTTCCCCTGAAGCGCCTGTCACCATCAAAAATTTATTCTGCTCCAGCAATGCCGTAATCTGATCAACCTGCAGATCCCTACCCTTGAAATAAAGACTTTCCTCCTCCGTAAAGGAACGGAGACCGGTATAGGGGCATACATGGGCTTCATCAGTTACTCTCATCGACATAGTTAATATTCATATTTAATCTTGGCGGATAACCCCGTATAAATTTTTTCCATCCGGCTCTGCTTTCTGTTTTTCCGTCCGAATATCCCATGAGAATCGCCCATAGAAAATCTGCCTCATCGCTGCTTGAAATATTTGCCGGAATATTTTTTTCCGCCCCATACAATTCGTTACGAAATGCAAAAGAGCGGCAAATATCCCGGGTGGCTTCAAATTTTGTCCAGAGATTCCGTATTAATGCATATGCTTTCGGCGCATTTTCTGAAGGACTTTCCATAGCCAGGGCATAAGCAAGCAAACCCCGGTTTGGCTGGTTGTTAGTGCGGTTTTCTTTCCGGTCCGCTTCAGCCTGCGCTGAGTCGAGTAAGTCCCGGATCGAATTGCCATCCGCCTTTTCCTGCAACAAACTGATTGCAGCAAATGAATACAGGGAGGACCGGTTAGAAGGATTTTTAAACCAGCTTACCAGACGATATGCCTGGGTCGGCCTCCCGGCTTTCATATATCCCTTCACCGCGAACCCTATCATCCGGAATGACTGATCCCTCACGAATCCAAAAAAATTTTTTTCATTCAGCATATTAAAGATATTGGAGGAATCGATTTTATCATAGTAGCCCACCATTTCGTCCAGCCTGCCCGAGTCCTGGGCCTCCTTACCCAGATATACATACAACCAGTTTAAATCATTCTTTTTTGCAGTATTGTGGGCGCGGAGTGCTTGTTCGAGATTATTCAAAACCTGGCTACGGATACCAAAAACCATCCATGCCGAAGGGTTTATTCTAATTGTATTGTAAAATGCCATCCATTTATTCAGGTAACTTATTTCCTCATCACCCGGATAAAATGCATTGACCAGCTGATTGCTAAGGATATAATTTAAAAATGCATCACTTAAATAGAACATGAAATAGGACCTGGGTTCTGCAGGATGAAAAGGTGTGATGAGATCCGGATATATAAACAGGTATTTACGGGGAACAATTTTTACGTCTGTCGCTTCTACGGTAATTGAAATGGAAGCGTTCAGGTAATTTGGGTTTACGGAACGATAAAGAGAGAGTGCCTTGTCAAAATAACCCTGTATATTCAGATCGCCTCCGGAAGGCGCTTCCTTATTGATAGATTTAAGAATGCCCTCATTCTTATAAGAAAGTGCTAATAAATAATTTTTCTGTTCCTTGTCGGTAATAGTAGACTGAACTGTTTCCCTGTATTTATTACAAAATGCGCTGAGTTGTTTTCTACTGCAGAATTTCAGGTTCACATTCAAAGTCTCGTCCATAAATGGATAAGTCCTGAGATTATTGGATGCGTCAAAACCATGAATGGTGCGGGCGATGAGACGACTGTAAAAATCTTCCTCCGTAGTTTTTTTCCTGGCACAATATCCTTTTACAAATGCATCCAGTGCATCCTTTTTATCGTAATTGAAAAATACCGCGGCTATATTCGCTGCATTGTCCCCTCCGGCCGCGTAATCACCCTGGAAATTATTCTGACTGCTTGCCAATAGCGTATCCAGGCACCGTAGTCCTTTTTCGTTGTCGCCTAACGCAGCATAGAGATAAGCAAGTTCCTGGTAAAGTCCATTGTATTTAAATCCATAGTTCTGCGACTCAGATCCCCGTAGTAACAATTTATCTTTCTGAAAATTCGATTTCAGCCATTCGGTCTGAAGTCCATCTTCAAAGGGTGACAATATTTTTATCAGTTGGCTGAGTTCTCCGATTGTAAACGAATGATAGTTGATTGCATTTTCAAGCGCCAGGTTAAAATTCTGGATATCCTGAAAACCAGCCGGCTGTTCTTCAAGAATTCTTTTGACCCAACGGGCACTACGATCAGCATTGTGTTGTCTCCAGGATTCGATCTTTATATCCGGATGATAGAAATATGCCATTTCCAATGCGATCCGGAATAAATTTATTTCCTTTAACAAGGGAGCAATCTGAGTCGCGTTATTTGAAGGAAAATGGATGGATTCCATCAGGCTATCCGTTAGAAAGAGAGATCTGGATACTTCATTCAAAGGCTCATCTCTTCCCTGAAAAATCAGCAGGGAAGCAATTCCGTTTATCACATTTATTCTTTGTACTGAGTCTGGTATGGAATTTATTACTTCGTCCAATGTTGTACCACCTTCTTTCAGTGCTTCGATCACCATGAAAGATTTACTCAGTTTGGCCACTCTGGGATCCGCTGACAATTTCAGTGTCTGACGGAATATCTTATCCAAAACGTATCCGTTTTGTTTCTGGAAATAATTCCGGATGGTAAATGAGGAGAGCACCAGCAGAGCGAGGATGCCGATAACGGCAGCGATCCTTTTTGGCCCATAGCGCATGACCGTGCGGGTTATAACGTGCTTGCGGGCGCTTCTTTTTATGAATTCGCGTGAGTGATTGAGAATGACGACCGCATTATCCAGCTTCGTTTCATTATTCGTTTCTTCCGGCAGATAGCGGGCAATCCACCATGCATTAGGCTTCGCCTTATTGTACCAGTTTTCGAAATAAGTCAGTGGTCCGATCGAGAGCAGATAATTATTCGACTTGTCACTATTAACCCAGCGATCCAATTGTTTTTCAAAATCCAGCGAAACAGAATAGCTGTCATATTCTTCCTTAGCCCATTGACCGAGCCATTGCCAGTTACGGATGAGGCTTTCATGTGTAATGTCAAGCACCGTCCCGGGGTTTAATTGCCTGCTATCAGGGTCTTCATCGGAAATAAATGGATTGATAAATGTATTCCCCGGTTCCCGGAAAATATTCAGCAAAGCACCAACGCTGGTGTAATCAAATTCAGGATTACCCAAAAGGTTTGTAATCTCCTGAAGTGTCATACGATTACGAACCGCCCGGCTTTGGTCAATTTTAGTCAGGCAGGTGAAGGCCGTACGGATGATCATTTTCGCGTCCCGGTCAGAAATCGGTTTACCTGTGTTCGACAGATAATATCCTGCGGCCTGTTCATACAATTTATTGGTGTGGGTATCGAGTACATTCTGGAGGTTAGGCGCATGATAACACGCTTTGATCTCAGGGGAAAGTAGTGCGAACCAATCGTTAAACCGCTTCACCTGTTCATCCGGCAATTCATATACCGGCATACCGCCGACCATGGCATAATGAATAAGATCCATTTCTTCATTGCCGCTGTCTGCCGCTATCCAGATTTGTTTCAGCGCATGCTGAAGTATGGGTAACTGGTCAACACCTTCTGTTAGGTCATGAATTAATCTTTCGGTCAGTCTTCGGGCGATACGGTTTCCACTCAGTATGGCCGGTTCCTCTATTACCTGCTGAAGTTGGGAACGGTTCAGTCGCGGAACGAAGAATTGTGAAAATCCGATATACTCCGGCAAACCCCGGAATGCTGCACACTGACCGATATAATCGGACCGCATGGTAAAAATTACATAGATGGGAATATCTTCTTCCAGTGCAATCCTGGCGGTTTCCAGCAACAGGTTGAGGACCAGGTTTGCGTCCCTTGAAGGAACTCCCTGGTGATAATTTTCAGGGTTGGTAAATAATTCTTCAAACTGATCCACGAGGATAATCAGGTTGGCTGCTTCCCTTTTCATTCTCGCTTTTTCCTTTTCATCGGCCCGCAGCCATACATCTGAATGAATGTCGATAAAGCGTTTTGAATTCTTATATAAATCCACCAGGGCAGAAAAACCGTGATTTAATTCTCCCTGAACAGTATAGGGATTGGGAATATCCAACTGTTTTGCCAGTGAACCGGCCAGATTCTGAAATGGCGTACGCTCCGGCCTGAAGCCGGCAATACACCAGTTTGTATATTTTGATTTTAAAAATCCGGCACGCGCATTGGGGATGATGCCGGCATAAACCAGAGAGGATTTGCCATCACCGGAGGCGCCGGTTAGCATCAAAAATTTATTTTTCTGCAGCTGGCTGGTGGCTTGCTCAATGTCATCCTCCCTTCCCTTGAAATACAGGGACTCTTCTTCTGAAAAAGACCTTAAGCCGGTATACGGGCAAATCTGATAGTTTTCAAACATAGTTTTCGACTGATCGGCCCGTAAGACTGAATGAAGAATGAAGATTTCTCATGTGTTGCAGCAGCCTTTATACTTATAGATACTGTTCTGAAAATGATAGCCCATTCCCTACACCACTGCACCATAAACTTTCTTCACTTCATCCGGAATGGTTTCTTTCGGCATTATAATAGATATCACTCGTGGTGCTTTAAAATTACGAGCGAGGTTGGTACGCGGATCATCTTCGCCCACAAGAAACATTGGAGTTGGCGAAGATGCACCACCCACCTGTTTCCAGATTTGCTTTATAAAGGGCAGTGCCCAGTCCGCTGCATATTTAAAATACACGACAGCCAGTTTACTTTTCGGTATCTGCTGAGACGACATTTCCCGATAGGACTCCTCTCCTTCCGGAAGGATATTCATCGTCTCTACCGGAAACTCAAGACTAATAGCATCAATGATGTGCCTGGCATCTGCTTCGTCCTGCTGGTTGAATATGAAAAAGATATCTGTGTCTTTGGAGTCGTAAACTTTTGTATCCTGTTTCATCATAACGACCCGGATATCGTCGACCAGTTGCATTGGTCCCTGGCTGTTAGAAAACATCATGTTCCGGGTGATATTATTCCTGATGTATTTAATGAATCCCTGTTGGGCAGGCTTGACGGTTTTACTATGATCCGGATCGAGCCAGACGAAAATATTAAAATCATCACCTGGTTTATCAATTCTTTTTTTTGCTTCCGAAAACTGGTAGGCCGGAAATGAAATTTCATCATCGGCTTCAAAGCGCCTTCCGAATTCGCCGCTCAACATATGAAGTGAACAAACGCATTTGCTGATTTCTTCGGCTGCTTTGATCCTGAATGATTCATCATCTGCCGGACAATCGGTGGAAGGCAGCACATTAAATCCTGCCTTATTGAGAATGATCGCCATTTCTTCCCGGCTTTCCTTCAGATCACCGGAAGTCCAGGCAAGGTAAATATTAGGCCTTTGCCGGTCAATCACCTGCACTTTAATGGATGGAGAAACAGAGGTGGAAAAAACCTGGGGCACGATCTGTCTTGCAGTGGGCGTATAAGTAGCTGGTTCGGGACGGTTTCCCTTCTCCAATTGTTTAATTGCCGTAATAATATCCTTGACCAGGTTGGCCAGTTTGTTTATCTGGTTTCGGTACAGAGGTCGTAAGGGAGTCGCATATTTTTCATCATCAGCAGGATGCAGCGGCCTGTTTACGCCCTGTTCCCGATAAATAAAATCTACGGAACGCATGCTTCCGGAAAGTTCCGATTCCAGCAATTTCAGATCATCTGCATCAATATCATGGATTTTAACCGGTATGGTGCGGGATGCCAGACTGCTTCCCATTTTTATGGAAGGTCCAAAGGAATCATTTTTTGCACCGGCCTGAAATCCCTTAAACTCTTCATTCCATACATGCGAAGAAGTATCGCAATAGGTCTGGGAAACTATGGGTATAAAAATGAGTGATTTAATCTTGCGCGGTATAAGAGAATTTTCTTCATAAAGCGGTTTGCGGTCTTCTTCCGGATTTTTATCAAAATAAATGGAAACCTTATCTTTTAGAGTGGCGCTTAATTCCAGGGCCAGTTTATCCACGAATTCCGTTACCCAGCCATCGTATTTATTATCATTAAACCGGTAGCTGACATAAATATCGCAGTCATAATCTGGCAGGATGGAACTTAAAACTGGTTTCCGCTGTGCTGTTCCCGCCTTCCCTTCTGCTGTAGAGTTGATTTTATAAACAGGAACGGGATCCTTTACATTTCTCAGATTTTCTATTCGTATGAATTCAGACCGGATGTCATTCTTATTGGAAATATTCCGGTGAACAGATTCAGAAACAAAAATACCCGCAGGTGGGGCCAGCGCCTGAAGGCGTGAAGCTATATTTACAGCATCTCCGAAAACATCGCCGTTTTCGAAAACCACTTCTCCCTGATGGATCCCGATACGCAGTAAAAATTCATTGGAAACCAGGCAGACCTGCTGGATTTTGATGGCTGCATATACGGCGTCAGAAACCGTGGGAAAGCTTGCCATCACCCCATCGCCCAGTTCTTTAATCCATTGGCCACCGAATTCTTCGACAATTGGTTTCTGTATTTCCCGGTTTTTCCGGAGCAACTCAAATGCCCTTTGTTCATTGTTACCCATCAGCGCAGTATACCCTACAATGTCAGTGAACATAATCGCTGCGAGCTGACGGGATTGTATCATAGGGGTAAATTAAGGAACATTCTTCAATTTTGCCCTTCCTGATAAAATTATTTCCACCCAATTTCACTGCCGTCGCTGAATACTATTTTTTTTCAATTACGGGTTAATTAGTATATTTTACTCTTCCCTGGATACTCTTACTTCGTTCAACGACCCGATCTTAAGTCCGATATCCATCAATTCCGAATTGCTGCCCTGGAAAATAAATAATCCGAGCCTCCTTTTCATCTGTTGAATTGCTCATAATAAATACTAAAAAATGAAAATTCTATCTGGCGGGCCCTTTCATCTACGCCTTTCTGTTCTTAGTCTTTTTCTTATTTCAGCCAGTTTACAGAGTTCGGGGCAGATGAAGGATAGTTCGGTGACGAAAATCTCCTATCCGAATATTCCTAAATTCAGCATTTCATCGTTTGCCATTTATCAGAAATCACTTCACCTTGGATATGAGAGAGTGTTAAATAAAAACCATAGCATCTATGTATTTGGCGGATACAATGAATTCCCGAAAATTCTCAGCCTGAATTTGACCAACACCAGGATAACCGGAACACAAAATAAATCCGGATATTCTTTCGGCGTTGAATTCAGGTTTTATCTTCCTAAAGAAAACAAGGATCCCGCACCACACGGTGTTTTCCTTGCCCCGTTTGTGAGTTATTACCATTTTGGATCTACCAATACGCTTACCCATACGGATTCCAGCGGGTCCCAGACGGCCAGCCTGATTGCAAGAACCCAGTTTATCAATGTCGGTGTAGAACTGGGATATCAGTTTGTGCTTGCTAAACGTTTCATAATCGATTGCGAAATATTCGGACCATCGTTTACTTATTATAATTTCCAGGCTGAACTGAATGGTCATATCAATGGCGATCCTGGAGAAACCCTGCAGGCTGTTATTGATGCACTGAAAGAAAGAATGCCTCTTTTAAGTGATCTGTCGAGCGGGAAAAAAGTCTATTCTTCGGGAAAGGCAACGCAGAAGTTTCCTTTTCTCGGATTCCGTTATGCGGTTAGTATAGGCTACGCATTTTGAAAGTTAAATCAGGATGATTTTATTTGTTCCAGTCTCTGCTCAAAAAGCATATCGGCAGGCAAGGAAATATTGTAAGGCTGGAAGGCCTGAATCAATTCAGCCGAATGCGTTTCCCTGCGCTGGGTCCTCAGATTAAAATGTACGAAATATGTCCAGAGGAAAGATTTCAAAATGGTTTTATCTGTATTCCACATCATCATTTCAACGAGTATCTCCCGTTCATCCATTCTTGCAAGTGTGGTTTGAATTACAACCATTTCCATCAATAAGGCGGGTTTCAGGTAAACGATCTGGTTTTTGCTCACCACCCAGCTGATCCCCTTTTCACGGGCGAGCTCATAAATATTGAACTGATGGAATTTTATCAAATGATCTTCCCGGGCATTTATAAAATAATCCAGGTACCGGGAATTGTTGAGGTGATTAAAAGGATCGCAATCAGGAAACCTGATCAGGTGTTTGCTCTCCCAGGTTCTTAGCAGGTCCGCCATATTAATACTATTTTTTTATTCCCCGA
>CAWEWO010000013.1:0-19436 GCA_963812825.1 uncultured Bacteroidota bacterium | reverse complement strand
CGATGTATTGCTGGCGGCGCCCAGGGTCGCAATGAAGATCCAGATGGAAATGGCTGTTCGGTAGTCATATCGCTCCAGCCAGTTATGCATGAACAGGTAAGCCGCGGGCAATGCAATACAGGATGAAATGGCGACCAGCACCAGGAACTCCTTCGACATTAAGGACCAGAGATTCAGCAGTGAAGCGCCCAATACTTTGCGCACGCCGATCTCGCGGGTCCGCTGTTCTGCAGTGAAAGAAGCCAGCCCGAATAATCCCAGACAACTAATGAAAATGGCAAAGGAAGAAAAGATCAGCGCGAGGGTTCCGATGCGTTGTTCCAGCTCAAAGTTTTTCGCGAACTCTTCGCTGACTACGGCATATTCCAGTTGTGCATCGGGAACATATTTTTTATAGGCTGCCTGAAGCTTTTCTACCGACTGGCCAAAGGATTTGGCCGGGTTTAACCGGATATTGATCTGTCCGAGCCATTTCGGCTGCAGGTTCATCGAATAGATCATCGGCAGGTTTTTGACAAGGGGCGATTCCTGGATCACATCTTTTATGATACCGATCACGCGCATCTGCTGATCCTTGTGTTCGCTGTAAGCGGATGTTACGATCGTGTTCAGCGGATCCTTCAACCCCATAACCCGCACCGCGGATTCAGATAGTATCATGCTGGACGTGTCGCCGGGTCTGTCTGCCGAAAAATCCCGACCCTGCAGCAGGGTCCACCTCACCGTCTTTCCAAAATTATGCGATACACCCATCCAGCCGAATATCGGAGTGGCGTGGGTGGTATTTCCGGTCCAGTCCCAGCCGTCGACCTTGGCATAATTCTGCGTGATGGGTCCGGTAGACAAAGCCATATCCAGCACGGCATGGTTTGCTATCAGTTCATTCCGCATCACATCATAGTTCCGGAAACTCTCCGGTGTATTCCTGAAAGTGGTCAGCAGTCCATTCCGGTCATACCCGATTGGACGGTTATTGGCATAACGGATTTGCTGAAAAACCACCAGGGTGCCAATGATCAGGGTAATGGAAATAGAGAACTGTAAAACGACCAGTACTTTTCTCGGCATCACAGCCAGACGTCCCGCTTTGATCGTTCCTTTCAATACCTTAACCGCATTGAAAGACGAAAGATAAAAAGCAGGATAACTTCCTGCGATCAAACCAGTGATCAATGTAAATGCCAGCATACCAAACCAGAACATTTGATTTGACCAGGGAAACAGGATTAATTTACCTGCCAGTTTGTTGAAAGCCGGCAGCGACAGATACGCAAGCACCATTGAAAAACACATAGCTATGAATGCGATCAGTACGGATTCACCCAGAAACTGCATCACCAGCTGACTACGCAATGAACCCACGGATTTGCGGATGCCTACTTCACGCGCGCGTCGTTCGGAACGGGCCGTACTCAGATTCATAAAATTGATGCAGGCCAGCAGCAAAACAATAAAACCAATGATGCCAAACATTTTCACAAACTCAATGTCGCCACCGGTATTCTTTCCGCCTTTGAATTCGTCGTATAAATGCCATTTGCTCATCGGGTGCAGCAGTACGGCCGGATGATCTGTACGGCCATGCCCGTTCAACAGGGTTTTAACTTTTGCAGAAACTTTCTCCAGGTCCGCATGATCCTGTAACTGGGCAAGCATCTGGGTAAAAGGGATATCCCATCGGTCCTGATACAGGACCCAGTCTTTCTGATTGTCCGGCTTCTGCAATGCCTCCGGACGATCCAGGTATTGCTGGTCCCAGGTTAAGAAAGAATGGATCCAGCAGAATTCTGCCGGCTCCGGAATATTTTCATATACACCCGTAACCCGGACGGACTGGTTATTTTCAAGCTGTATGATCTTATTCATCGGATCTTCCTTGCCGAATAAATCGTGGGCCAGGGTCTGATCGATGATGATGGAGGAAACGGCGTCCAGTGCTTTTGGACCACCCTGAATCATCTTCAGGGCCAAAATGGGGATTATGGCCTTGTCAACATAGAGGTTTCCATTTCTGGTCACTTTCGTTTTTCCATAGTTATAACCCGAATGATCCGTATATGTTAACCGGCCGACCAATTTGAAATCCGATCCCATTTTATTCTGCATTTCCGTGGCCAGTGGTGCCGGTACGCCCCTTCCGGTTTCGATCTGGCCGTTCTGGGTAGCGCTCACCAGCACCCGTACAATGGATTTATAATTTTTGAAACTCGAATTCACGTTTAGCTCATCGTTGATCCAGAAGGCGATGAGCAATACCATCGACATGCCCAGGGCAAGTCCGGCGATATTGATGAGTGAATAGATTTTGTTGCGGAAAAGGTTACGCCATGCAATTTTGAGGTAGTTCCTGAACATGTCGGATGATTTAAAGGTGATAAGGTCTGCCAAAAAATCAACAAGAACATATCCCGATTGTATTCAACTGATTATCAATAACAGCCAATCCTGCCTGGCTGGCGGGCTGTACGGTTTTAGTACAGGTATCGGGTAAATATGATACAGTTTACGGGAAGCGCCTGAGGTCACATAATTATCCTTAACAATTCCCATTTTACTTTCTTTTAATGGTGAATAATATACGGTTTGTTTCATGCCGGTTAAGAGCCGTCTAAGAGCCGTCTAAAAGCCGTCTGTAACTTATCCGGATCCAGCCGGCAGATTCAAACCGTGTTTGTCTTTTTTTAGGCGTCGGGCCCCCCAATGGAATACGATAATGGACAATATCAGTCATCTGAACTCCGCCATCAATAATCCTGAAGTAGTGCTGATGTTGCCATAGCTGATAAGGGCCGAATCGCTGCTCATCAACAAAATAAACCCTGTCGTGCAGATGGGTAATCTCGGTCATCCAGTAAATGGGAATACCCAGTACCGGTCTTACCTGGTATTCGATGATCTGTCCGGCATGTATTTCTGTATGGGGATCCGATAAAATCCTGAACCCCAGATCCGGAGGTGTAATGGCCTGAAGATTAGCCGGATCCGAAAAAAAAGACCATGCACTTTTCAGGTCCGTGGGAATCCTTTGAATGGTTTTTAATGTAAAAGTCCGCATATGAATGATTAAATCTGAACAGGCATCAGCAGGGTAAATCCAAATAAAAAACGTTGTTTATTGAAAAACCCTGTTATATTTGTGTTTAACTTTGAACGCACAAATATAAACAAAATAAATGGACTCTTTTTCCATTTCTGACCTCGCTCAATACTCTGGCATAAAAGCCCATACCATCCGGATATGGGAGAAACGTTACCAGGCTTTGAAACCAAACCGTTCCGTAGGGAACACGCGATATTATGATTCCGCACAGTTGAAAAGACTGCTCAACATCTCCGGTTTGCTCCATTCCGATTAAAAAGTATCTGCATTGTGCACCATGCCGGATGAAAAGCTGCAGGCCTTAACCGGAAAGAACCTGAACGCAAAAACGAATGCCTCCGCCGGAATACTTTGTTTCTCAGTTGATCGCAGCGGCGCTGACCTATGATGAACCGTATTTTGTCAATATCTTCTCTCATTGCCTGCTCAAATACGGAATGAAAGACGCATATCTGCTGGTGCTTTATCCGGCACTGCTTCGTATCGGGCTGATGTGGCTGAGTTCCTCCATTTGATACGTCGATTGAGCATTTCATCAGTAATTTAATTCGACAGAAACTCTTTACGTCCATAGATTCCTTACCTACCCCCAGGGCCGGCAGCCCCACCTGGATTTTATTCTTACCCGAAAACGAATTCCATGAAATAGGTCTCCTGCTGGCTAACTATCTCATTCGGCTTTCCGGGCAAAAAGTCGTTTACCTGGGTGGTAATGTTCCGGAAACGGCACTCCTGGCCGCTATTCAGGATGTACGACCGGAAAACCTGCTGATGTTTTTTGTTCACCGCGTCCTGCCAGTGAATATTAAAAAATACCTGGACAGACTAAGTAAGGTGGCAGACGTTAAAAAGATATATATAGCGGTTAACCAGACTTTGCGCAATCAGTTAAAATCGGGGAAAAAATTGATTTTCCTGAAATCGGTGGAAGAACTGGACAGGCAATTGGCGGATCCTAGTGTTTAATTTATTTTCACTTTATTTAAACAATATAAAATGGCCAGGGTTGTTGTCATCGGTGCGGGATTTTCGGGATTGAGTGCAGCATCCTATCTGTCGGCTGCCGGCCACCAGGTGCAGGTTTATGAAAAAAATGAGTCAGCCGGCGGAAGAGCCAGGCAACTGATTACCTCTAATGGATATTTATTTGATATGGGACCCAGCTGGTACTGGATGCCGGATATATTTGAACGCTTTTTTAACGACTTCGGCTACTCCGTTTCCGACTTCTATCAGCTGAAATTGCTTGATCCGTCCTTTGACATCGTTTTTAATGATCAGGAAGTGATGCGCATTCCGCAAAATTTTGACGCATTGCGCATACTCTTTGAATCCATAGAACCGGGCAGCAGTCTGCGACTGGACAATTTCATGGAGGAAGCATCTAAAAAATATGAAGTTGGCATGAAGGCGTTCGCCTACATGCCCGGACTTTCCCTTGCAGAGTTTGCAGATGTTAATCTCATCTACAGCGCTTTGCGTTTGAATGTATTTACTTCTTTAAGCACCCATGTTCGTAAATATTTCTCTCATCCAAAACTGATTGCGTTGATGGAGTTTCCCGTCCTGTTCCTGGGCGCTATGCCCCAGGATACGCCGGCGCTGTACAGTCTGATGAATTATGCCGGCATTAAATCTCGGTACCTGGTACCCGCAGGGTGGTTTTGGAAAAGTAGTCGATTCCATCGTGGAAATCGCCTGCAGCCAGGGCGCCGAATTCTATTTCAACACGTCCGGTTGAAAAAATCATTGTTGAAAACAGCAAAGCTACGGGCGTCCTGGTAGATGGAGAAGTGATCGCCTGTGACGCTGTTGTGGCTGCCGCCGATTACCATTATGTAGAGAACTGTTTACTTCCGAAATCGATGGCTAATTACCCTGAAACGTACTGGCAGAAAAAAACATTCGCTCCTTCCTGTCTCATCTATTTTATTGGTCTCACCGAAAAAATAAATAACCTGAACCACCACACGTTGTTTTTTGACGAGGATCTTATGCAACATTCGAAAGAAATTTACAAATCTCCTCAATGGCCTACAAAGCCGCTCTTTTATGTAAGCTGCACTTCCCGTCAGATGACAGTGTCGCCCCGAATGGTCACGAAAATTTATTTCTCTTAATGCCCATTGCATCCGGTCTTCAGGAAGATGAAAGTCTCCGGGAAAAATATTTTGACATCATGATGGGAAGGATGAAAAATATCTGGGAAGAAACATCAGGCATTTGATAGATTTTAAAAAAAGCTATTCTGTGTCTGACTTTACAAGAGACTACCATTCCTATAAGGGTAATGCATACGGGCTTGCCAATACACTATACAGACGCGCTACTGAAACCTAAAATAAGAAATAAAAAAGTTAAGAACATTTTTTATGCCGGACAGCTCACCGTTCCCGGCCCCGGTGTTCCTCCTTCCTTGATTTCCGGAAAAATCGCTGCCACCCAGTTGATCAAACATCTAAATCTGAGGAAACATGAAGTTGCTATTTGATCAATTTTCATCAAGAACCAGCAAAATGATAACCGATGCTTATAGCACCAGTTTCTCGCTTGGCATCCTGTACATTAACAAGCGGATAAGAGGTGATATATATGCTATTTATGGCTTGTACGTGTCGCGGATGAAATTGTTGACAGTTTTGACGGATATGATAAAAAGACCCTGCTCGAAAAATTTAAATCCGAAACGAGAGAAGCCATTGACAGACGGATTTCCGTTAATCCTATTTTAAATTCATTCCAGCAGACCTTTCATCGCCACCATATTCAATATTCGCTGATCGAACTCTTTTTTCAAAGCATGGAAATGGACTTGAAAACGTATTCATTATGACAAAGAGAAATACGAACAATATATTTTAGGTTCGGCTGAAGTAGTCGGTTTAATGTGCCTGCATGTATTTACCGAACAGGACAACAAAGCATATGAAGAATTGAAACCATTTGCCATGAAACTCGGATCCGCTTTCCAAAAGGTTAATTTCCTGAGGGATTTAAAAGATGACTATCAATTGCTGGGAAGAACCTATTTCCCCAATCTCGATCTGATGGAGTTTAACCTGCAGGTAAAAAAACAAATCGAGCAGGATATCGAATTGGATTTTAAAATGGCGCTGCCCGGCATAAAAAAACTCCCGCGCTCTTCAAGATCCGGAGTTTATCTGGCTTATGTATACTATCTCTCCCTGTTCAACAAAATAAAAAGATTGCCGGCACAACAATTGTTCCGGGAAAGAGTGAGAATTAACAATGGCAAAAAAATAGGTCTGATGTTCAATAGTCTTTTACAATTCAAACTAAACCGGGTGTAGTATGGAAAACCTCACCACTAAATTAATAACGGTCATTCTGGCCATCTTCAGCATGGAAGTCGTTGCCTGGTTGTCGCATAAATATCTCATGCACGGGCCCTTATGGTCATTACACCGGGATCATCATAAAAAAGAAGGAAATGGTTTATTCGAACACAATGACTTTTTCTTTCTGATCTTTGCCATTCCGGGAATCGCCGCATTGCTATTGGGAATCCACAACGGGTATAATTATTTATTCTGGATTGGTATCGGCATATGTTGTTATGGATTGATGTATTTCCTTGTACATGATATTTTTATTCATCAGCGCGTAAAAATATTTCGAAATAGCGGGTCTGCTTATTTTAAAGCCATACGCCGGGCGCATAAAATGCATCACAAGCATCTCGATAAGGAAAATGGGGAATGTTTTGGAATGTTATGGGTGCCTTTCAAATATTACAGAAAAATGAAACCCAAAAGAAAAAATGAAGTTACTGTACCTCATCATTGACTTATCTGCCCTGGCGGTTCCATTGGTTTTTTCATTTCATCCAAAAATTAATTTCTATATTTCCTGGACTGCCTTGTCAAAGGCAATCGGGCTGATCGCCCTCCTTTTTCTGGCCTTTGACTCCATTTTTACTGCCTGCGGTATATGGAGCTTTAATCCGCAGTACATCACCGGTATTTATGTATTCAATCTTCCCATGGAAGAAGTCCTGTTTTTTATCTGCATCCCTTACTCCTGCTTATTTACCTACTATTGCTTAAATAAATTTTAACTTTTCACTGGAATCTTAAAGCGGAGGATATTTTTTGTGCGCTTTTTTCAACGGTTCTGCTGATCACCGGATTAATATTCTGGCGAAAAATATACACATCTTCCACATTTATCAGCACAGCAGTCCTTTGCCTGTTTTTAAAGTTTTACCGGCATATCCCTTGGTTTGGAAAAGCGGTGAGCGTATACGCCATACTGATATTCCCCTTTTTCCTGGTAAACGGCGTATTGACCGGAACCGGCCTTTCAGAGCCTGTCGTCAGATACAATCCGGATTATATTCTTGGAATCCGCATTATGACAATCCCGGTGGAAGACTTTATCTACGGATTTGAATTGTTTCTCCTTAACCTGTCACTCTATCTTCGATTTAATAAACAGTTTCTATTGGGAAATTCATTCAAAGGTCCCTGGGACAGAATAAATATGACAAGTACAAGGTGGAATAAAAATCAGTTATGAAATTATTGTATTCCTTAGTGATCACCGTAGGTGTGGGAGCCATCGCGGGATTTGCCACCGCCTCCAATATCGGTGGTTGGTACGCCACGCTTTCCAAACCCGTGTTTAACCCGCCGAACTGGATCTTTGGACCCGTATGGACCCTGCTTTATATCCTGATGGGTATAGCACTTTTCCTGATTTGGAAACAACCTGCTTCTCTCTACAAGTCAAATTCCTTATGGCTTTTCTTTATACAATTGTTGTTGAATTTTTTCTGGAGTTTCCTATTCTTTTATTTTCATAAGATCGGCCTGGCCTTCGTGGATATTGTCGCGCTGTTGGTATTTATCATCCTAACCATCTTTTCATTTTCCAGACTCAGCAAAAAGGCAGCCTGGCTATTGGTACCCTATATCTGTTGGGTGAGCTTTGCCACGATCTTAAATGGAGCCATATCTACTCATTTAACGACCCATAGTCATTCAACCTGCGACTCCTCGTTAAATAACTCTACACTCTCCTGATTACTTTCCCTCCGATCATTGTCATTGTAACATTTATATTTTGTCAAAAATGATAATATCCGCATCCTTACCAACCGCTATTTCTCCTTTTTTTTCAGCAATTCCCATAATACGGGCCGGGGTGGATGTCATCATTTTTACGGAATCTGCCAGTGAAACTCCGGCCATGTAAATCATCGTTCTCACCAACATATCAGCAGTCGCGATACTCCCGGCAAATGCACTGCGATCGGGCAATTTGGCAACGCCATCTTCTATAATGACCTTTATACCATTGTCCATATTTCCCAACACACTTTCCCTGACATCTGTACCTGCAGCCCGCATGGCATCTGTTATCAGTGCAGTATGGTTTGCACCCTTTATTTTATAAACCAGTTTCAACAAAGGTGCAGGCAGGTGTAACCCGTCAGCTATAATTTCCACGTCCATATCGTCAATGATAAATGCACTTTCTATCACACCGGCATAACGAAATGCATTTCTCCGGGTAACACCCGACATGGCGGAATACAGATGTGTAGCCAGGGTATATCCATTTTCAAATGCGGTTATAACCTCTTCATAAATCGCATCCGTATGGGCTATGGCAGGCAACACGCCCTTCGATTTTACATATTTTCCGAATTCAACAGCACCCTCTAACTCCGGCGCAGCGCTCCAGCGTTTAATACAGGAGGATTTCGATAAAATATCTTTGTATTCTGCCGGGTCCGGGTTCCGGATATAGCGTGGATCCTGTGCTCCCCGCTGGCTCATGGCGAAATAGGGACCTTCCAGGTGCATACCGAGAAACCGGGCGCCATTGGTGTTATTTCGATTTGCCTCTTCATACACATCCAGTATGTGCAGGATCTCCGCTTTTGTACTGGTAAGTGTCGTGGGCAGCATGGCTGTAGTGCCATATCGTGCATGTGTCTCTGCAATTTTCAAAAAAGCGGTCTCACTGCCATCCATAAAATCATATCCGCCTCCACCATGCACATGTATATCGATAAAACCAGGAGATATATAATTGCCCTGTGCATCTATTTCGATTGCATTTCCCGATTCAATATCCGTTTTCACTGACCGCAGTAATCGTTCCCTCTTTGATCAGTACCGATCCGCCTTCAATGATTTTTTCCGGCGTTATTATTTTCCCGTTGAATATTTTTATGGTGGTCTGTTGGTCCATCTTCATTATGGTTCTATAAATGTATAACATACAGCCATGAATAACAGGGAGAGCTTAAAGACTCCCGGCAGAAAGAAGTGCTGCAGAATACTGATCAAGAAACAAATCACAGTTGGCATGCAACTGTAAAATACTGGCGGGACAGCCATTACTCACCGCATTCTCCAGGGCATTTTTCACGGCCAGGGCTTTCCTGCTGTCTGGCACCGAACAAATAATATGTTTTGATTTCAAAATTTGTTTTATTGACATACTGATGGCCAGATCGGGTACCTCATCAATAGAATTAAACCATCCCTCACCCAATTGCTGTCGCTTGCATGCTTCGTCCAGTCTTACAACAATATAGGGCGCTTCAGTCTCAAAATCTGCGGGCGGGTCATTAAATGCCAGGTGCCCGTTTTCTCCAATGCCGATAAGTGCTACATCAATAGCCTGTTTACCAATTACTCTCCCCAGCCGCGCGCATTCCTCCTTTGCATCCGCTTCTCCATTGATTAACCAGGCAGTCTTTAGTGAAGGCAATTTTGACAAAACCCTTTCCTGCAGATATTTTCTAAAACTGGCCGGGTGGGTCACGGGTAAGCCGATATATTCATCCAGGTGAAATACAATTACCCTGCTCCAGTCTATATCTTTTTCGGCGACCAGTTGATTCAGGGTTTCAAACTGGCTCGCTCCCGTGGCCAATATGATATGAGCTGCACCATTAACCTTAATCGCCTCCCGGATTATTTCTGCTGCAGCAGCCCCGGCAGCCCTGCCCAAATCATAAGCATTTGAAGCGATGTGGATATTCATCACCTCTCGTTATGTTTGTTCAGGTCAATACCGGCATAAAATGCCAGGTCAATATTTTTAAAAAGCTTGGTAAGAAAGATGATCTGTCCGGTATGGTAAGAATAATGTTCGGTAACATGCACAATACTGTCTACTCCCGAATGAGAAATGCCCTGGGCAATCCTTTTCTTCAATAGGTCTTCCTCTCCCATTCGCTCAATAACCTTTGTGGCTTCACCGGCCGTATTTTGAAGTTTCGCGATGAGCTCCGATTTATTGAAGCCACCCTTTGATGAAAATTCCAGGTCCCGGGTGCGGTTGTCCTGTTCGCCGCCCAGCGCGGAAATAATATGCTGGCGGATATTGCCGCAAAGATGGAGAATAAGATTACCGATACTATTCAGGTTTTCATTCGGAGACACCCAGACGTCTTTCTCCTCCAGTTGCTCCATACAGGCGGTAATCTTCTCCGTGCTCTGATTGATTCTTTTGATCGCCTGACTGGTAAATTCCAGGCCTAACGGGGTATTCATAGGTCAAAAATAATCATTTTAGTTTTGGGCATCCCCACTGACTGCAGCCCTGTAATCCGGTGCCCATGCTGTCGTTCAGGGCAGCAATCGCGGCATTGCCACTGGTCATTTTTCGAAGCAGTTGTCTGGTTTTCGTCAACTCTTTGGTATTATTAAAATAAAGCACTGCTTACATGCGGACTTTCATCCGTGGCCGAATATAAATTATTGTCAAAAAAATCTTGCTGAGCATAAATTCAGTATCTTTTTCATCTAAAAGCTAAGCTGCAATACATTTATGTCATAATTACATTTAAAACACGAAAAATGAATTTAAGATTTTTGTCATTTTTATTTGCAACCACGTTTATAAGTGGAATTTGTCTGGCTCAAACCCAGGCCGCGGTAGTGGAAGATTTCAAGCCGTCAACGCTTAACCAGCCGGGACAGGAATACCCGCAGGTCAATTCACAGGGTTATGTACGATTTCGCATAAAAGCGCCCGCTGCCGATAGTGTAAGGGTAAGCCTGGGTTTGGGCGGAAGAGGCGGCACCCGCCTGACGCAAGCCGCAGACAGCATGTGGGTGGGCACCACGGAAGGTCCGATGGATGAAGGTTTTCATTATTATCATCTCACCGTTGCGGGCGGAACATTCAACGATCCCGGAACATTAAATTTTTATGGTTCCACCCGTTGGGAAAGTGGCATTGAAATACCCGCTCACGACCAGGATTTCTATGCGCTTAAAGAGGTTCCCCATGGCAATGTGCAACAGGTGCTCTTCCCTTCAAAAAGTACAAATACCTCACGCCGGGCTTTTGTATATACGCCTCCGGATTACAATAAAGATATATCTAAACTCTACCCGGTATTATACCTGCAGCATGGCTGGGGCGAAGATGAAACTGCCTGGCCTAACCAGGGACATGCTAACCTCATCATGGACAATCTTATTGCCGAAGGCAAAATCAAACCGTTCATTATTGTGATGACCTACGGAATGACTAACGAAGTAAAATGGGGTCATATGAAGGATTTTAAAATTGAGGCGTTTCAAACAGTGCTTACCGATGAACTGATACCATACATTGACACCCATTTCCGCACACTCGCCAACGAGTCAAACCGGGCTATGGCCGGTTTATCCATGGGCGGAATGGAAACACACTCGATCACGCTGGCAAAACCAGGTGTATTCTCTCAATATGCCCTGCTGAGTGGGGGTATCTATACGCCGGAAGAGTTAAAGGATAAAGCAAAACCTGCGCTTATTTTTTTAAGTTGTGGCAGCCGCGAAAGTCCCGATCGTATAAAACAAGCCGGTGTAAAACTTAAAGAAGCGGGTTATCCTGTTGTGGTTTATGTTTCTGAGAATACAGCGCATGAATTCCTGACCTGGCGCCGCAGTCTGTATCAGCTTGCACCGCTGTTGTTTAAGAATTAGCTGCTGTTTTTATTTCAACTCTAAAAGAAAAGATGATAATGAATTACAGATCCTTCATGGCTTTTTTTGCGGCCATCTTAACCAGTTTTTGCTGCCTGGCACAATCCACGCCAGCCGCAGTTACAGAAGATTTTAAACCGGCTTCCACGAATCAGGGAGGCAAACAATACCCTCAGGTAAATTCGGAACGCAGGGTACGCGCCAGTTTCACTGCGCCCGAGGCACAAAAAGTTCAGCTGGATATCGGGGGTAAAAAATATGATCTGGTTAAAAATGAAAAAGGTGTATGGAGCGGTGAATCGTTTCCGCAGGATGAAGGGTTTCATTACTACCAGCTTAATGTAGACGGGGTTTCAGTTCCTGATCCGGGAAGCCTCTATTTTTATGGCGCCGGACGTTGGGGAAGTGGTATTGAAATACCGGCAACCGACCAGGATTTTTTTGCCCTGAAACATGTGCCGCACGGGCTGGTGAGTGAAAATATATATTACTCTAACCTGACCAATGCCTGGAGGCGCTGTTTTGTTTATACACCTCCTGAATATCAAAAAGATATTAAAACCCGGTATCCTGTATTGTATTTACAGCACGGAAGTTTTGAAGATGAAACCGGTTGGTCGGCCCAGGGGCATGCCAACCTGATTCTTGACAACCTGATTGCGGCAAAGCAGGCCGTACCGATGATTATTGTTATGGATAATGGTTATGCCAATAAACCTCAGGACAGTGCAGAGATCAATAGCAAAACACGCCCGGTATCCATATTTGAAGAAGTGATGATCCAGGAGATCGTCCCGATGATCGATGCAAATTTTCGAACGATTGCCGATCGGGATCACCGGGCAATTGCGGGCCTTTCCATGGGGGCCAATCAAACCATGCGGATTATCATGAACAATCTCAATACGTTCTCGAGCCTCGGAGCCTTCAGTGGAACTTCAAACTATCCAGGTACAGATGTAATTGATCCTGCTACATTCCTTGATGGAAAATTTAAAGATGGTGCAGCCATAAATAAACAATTCCGTTTACTCTGGATTGGCCTGGGTACCAAAGAACCAAACCCCTTCCCGGGTTCAGTTGGCGCTTTCCGCAATATGTTAGATAAACAGGGTATCAAATATACTTTTTACGAATCGCCCGGCACGGGGCATGAGTGGCTGACATGGAGAAGAGATTTACAACAATTTGCTTCTTTGCTTTTTAAAAAATAACGATCATATTTTTGATCATAAAATGCTGGATTTATTATGAAACAAAAAACAATCAGAAAACTTTGTTTACTGTTGTTAACAGCAACTGGATTTGCCGTTAACCAGGCTGTGTCGCAAACACCTGCGATAACCCTGGACCTCGCAAAACCAGGTGCCCAGGTAAGCCCCCTGTTATATGGATTGATGACTGAAGAAATAAACCATTCTTACGATGGCGGTTTGTATGCAGAGTTAATACGCAACAGGATTTTTAAGGACAATAAAACCTCGCCGGAAGGATGGCGGCTGGTGCAGGATAATCCATCAGCAGAGGCAAGTATAAAATTAATAGGCGCTGAAGATCATGTTCCGAATGATGAACGCCGCAATGCGATCAACGGAGCCCTTTCTCAATGCTTAAGGCTTACAGTAGAAAAAGCGGTTGGAAGAGTGGGTATTGCAAATGAAGGTTATTGGGGTATTCCGGTAAAACCTTCCACCACGTACCGTGCATCTTTTTATATAAAGGGAACAGACCGGAGCGACCCTCCCCGCTGGCCCTGGGAGCCAAAGCCCACTACCGCTCCGCTTCCTGACATTGAAAATAATACTCCCGGACCGATAACCATTTCCATTGAAAGCAATGACGGTAAAACGGTGTATGCAACCGGTACGATCAATCTTGAAAAAACCATTTACTGGAAAAAATATGAGCTTAATTTAACCACCGCTGCAGATGTAAAGCCAACCAAAGACGCCCGCTTTGTTATTTCTACCGACCGCAAAGGGGTGTATTATTTCAATCTGGTTTCTTTATTTCCGCCAACCTATAATAATCAACCAAATGGTTTCCGGGTTGACCTGATGGAGATGCTCGTGAATATGAAACCCAAATTCCTGCGTTTTCCCGGCGGAAATTTCCTGGAAGGCCCGATGATTACAGATGCATTTCCATGGAAAACAACACTTGGCCCGATTGCAAACCGGCCGGGGCATAACGGTTCATGGGGCTACCGTGCCTCAGACGGACTGGGTTTACTTGAATTTTTGGAATGGGCGGAAGATATGGGCGCAGAGCCCCTGCTGGCCGTTTACGCAGGATATTCTCTGGATGGTGACCATATAGATGCGGGGCCGCTTTTAAAACCTTATGTAGATGATGCACTGAATGAGATAGAATATGTAATTGGAGGAAAGGATACCTACTGGGGCGCTAAACGTGCTGAAGACGGCCATCCCGAACCTTTCAAACTTAGCTATGTGGAAATTGGTAATGAAGATTGGTTTGACAGGTCGAATAGTTATGATGGAAGGTTTAACCAGTTCCGAAAAGCCATTGAAGCCAAATACCCGCAATTGATCTGCATTTCCACGATTGCTGATGCGCAATATCCCGCAGATAAAAGTTACCTCGGGCAAACCGCCGGCTGTGGTGGATGAACATTATTACCGCAACTCATGGGAAATGTGGGAGAACGCTTCGCAATATGATAAATACGACCGCAATGGAGCGAAAATTTTTGTGGGAGAATGGGCTACACGCGAAGGAGCACCCACCACGAATCTGAATGCTGCGCTTGGCGATGCCGCCTGGATGACGGGCATGGAGCGCAATTCAGATTTGATTATTATGTCCTGTTATGCGCCTTTGTTTGTAAACGTAAGCAAAGATTCCGTTTCCGGCAGAAAAGCCTGGCAGTGGGATTCTGACCTGATCGGTTATGATGCGCTTAACAGTTATGGTTCGCCGTCTTATTATGTGCAGAAATTGTTCAGCCATTATTTAGGCAATAAGATTGTGCCGGTAACTGCGACAAACATACCCACGCAAAACCGGCCCCTCACCAAAAAAGACAGTGCCGATGGTATCCAATTCAAAACAGTTCCTGTTATATTTTATTCCGCAACCCGAAATGACACAACAGGGACCATCTATCTGAAAATTGTTAATACAACAGCAAAAAAAGAAACGGTTAAAATAAACCTGGAGGGTATTGGCAAAGTTTCGCCGGAAGCAATATGGGTTGTTATAAAAGGTAACAAACCCGATGATACCAATACCATTACAGCGCCGGAAAACATTGTTCCGGTTACATCAAAAATAAAAGGGATTACAAAGTCTTTTTCAAGAACACTAGATCCTTATTCTGTGAGCATCATTCAACTGAAAACAAGCAAATAGGAAAATTCGCTGCTAACAAATCTTCCGCTTATGCGTACACAAGAAGGTAAACAATGAAACAGCTAAAACATATTTTATTGACCATTTGCATTTCGCCGGTTATCTTTTGTCGTGCACAAAACAACGATACGCAAACATTAAAAGCGGTTTATAAAGATGCCTTCCTTATAGGCGTAGCCGTAAATCCGGCCATCACATCCGGCGCAGATAAAATATCACGGGATATTGTAATAAAACAATTCAATGCTATAACTGTTGAAAATGTGATGAAAGCTGCAGTTATCAATCCTAAACCTGGCGTTTACAATTTTGAACCTGCAGACGATTTTGTTGCTTTCGGCGAAAAGCATCACCTGTTTATTGTTGGCCACACCCTGGTATGGCATAACCAATGCCCCGATTGGTTTTTTACTAATGCCGAAGGAAAACCCAATACCAAAGAGCAACAGATCGAACGACTAAGAAGTCATATAAAAGCCGTTGCCGGAAGATATGCAGGCCGGGTAAATGCATGGGATGTGGTGAATGAAGTGATCGATGATGATGGCAACTACCGGGTAAATACCGCATGGGTGAAAGCCTTTGGAAATGGAGATACCCTGGTGAAATATGCATTCAAATTTGCGGCGTTATTTGCACCCAATACGGAGCTGTACTACAACGATTTTAATGCATGGCGGCCATCCAAAAGAGATGGAATCGTCAGACTTGTAAAGATGCTGCAAAAAGAAGGCATCCGCATTGATGGTGTGGGAATGCAAGGCCATTGGGGTCTAAATTATCCAAAGACATCATACATAGAACAAGCCATCGATGCTTATGCAGCCTGCGGGGTAAAAGTAATGATCACAGAATTAGATGTAGATGTGTTGCCATTGACCAAAGAAGGGCAAATTATAGGGCAGGGAATGGCCGATAAACAATTCCAACTGGAAGAGTTTAAACTTTTTTTAGATCCTTATCAAAATGGTTTGCCGGATAGTATGCAAACGGTTTTGGCCAATCGTTATGCAGAACTGTTTTCCATTTTTTATCAGCGCAGGGATAAAATAGCCAGGGTGACTTTATGGGGCCTGCAGGATGGAATGAGCTGGAAGAATGATTATCCCATTCCGCGCCGGACAAATTATGCTTTGTTGTGGGACAGGAACAATCAGCCGAAACCTGCATTACAGGCGGTGTTGGATGTGCCGGGAAGAAATCCTTAAGTGATTAATCCAGTGTAGCTGTTTTTTGCTGCAGGTTTGCAATGGCTTCAAACTCTGCATTGAATTTAGTACTTAGTTTATCAAATACCTCCGAATAATCTTTATAGATCGCATGATTTTGTTTTCGCGGTTTAAATGTTCCTTCAAATTTTACACTCTTAGCAGCTTCGTCTAAATTTTTATACACCCCCATTTCGGTTGCTCCTAACAAAAAGCCACCCAGCCCCACACTGTTTGTGTTTTTACCAATGCCAACAGGCTTATTAAAAATATCCGCAATCATTTGCGCACAAAACGGGATGGTAGCAAAACTTCCATTAACCGAAAGGCTTTTAATACTCCGGTGTTCTTCCAGCGTTTTACCGATACTGTACATCTCGTAAAGAATGCCTTCAATAGTAGCCCTTACAAAATGTTTTTTTTCATGATTAATGTTTAATCCAAAATAAACACCCCTTGCATTCGCATTCCAGATAGGCGCCCTTTCACCCAATAAATAAGGAAGAACCAATAGCCCATCAGAACCCGTTGCAACTTTTGAAGCTTCTTTCATCAGTTCTTCCATACTGTTTTCAATATCAAAGGCATTATTAAAATCGCCGAATTGTTTTGCAAACCATTCAAAAATTACTCCCCCGTTATTTGTTGGGCCGCCACTCACGTAATGCCCGTCGGTGAGTACATAATTAAAAAAGCGTTGCTGATCATCCTGCAAAATTTCCTTGCCCATTATTCTCATAGCTCCACTGTCTTCAATGGTTATTGTTGCTTTTCCGGCCCCCCATACCCCGGCGCCTATTGTTGCCATACAGCCATCGCTTGAGCCTACTATAATTTTTGTGTGGGCACCCAGTCCAAATAAAACCTGGTATTCTTTACCCAGTTTGCCTGATACATCAAAAACAGAAACCAGTTCTGGTAATTTTGCCGCCGTAATACCCGCGTAAGCCAGCGCATTGTTATCCCATTGTAAATCATGAATATTAAATAAGCCGGTTGCTGAAGCAAGACTGTGGTCGATCACATACTGCCCGGTTAATTGCTGAATAATATACGATTTGATAGAAAGCAATTTATGAGCTTTTTTAAACCGGTCTTTATCATTGTTCTTCATCCAGGTTATTTTGATCAATGGCGACATCGGATGAATGGGCGTTCCCGTAGAATTATAGATATCTTTTCCGTGCACACTGTTTTTTAATTCCGCCGCTTCTTTCTTTCCCCGGTTATCGGCCCAGATAATCGCATTACCCAGTGGCACACCGTTTTTATCAACGGCAAGTACACTATGCATTGATGCACTGAAACAAATACTTAAAACCTCATAATTTTCAGCATGGATTTTTTCATTCAGAAAATTTTTCAATACATAGAGCATGGTAATGAATAGTTGCTCGGGGTCCTGCTCACTATAATCCGGCTTGGGGTGAAAGGTAGGATAAGCCCCCTTCGCTGACCCAATAACGATGCCGTTTAAATCAAATGCAAATACCCTTACCGCATTGGTTCCCAATTCGATGGTTACAATGCATTCTTTCCTGGCAAATTTGACTTTATTCATTTAAAATATATTTTTTTCTTACATCACTTGGAGTGTACCCGGTAAGTTTTTTGAATGTTGTTGAAAAATGTTGCGACGAATAAAAGCCCAGGTCGAGTGCAATATCCGTGACACTAACATCCTGGTTTTTCAGTAATTTTATAGCTTCTGAAATTCGTATATTAATCAGGTAATTGATGGGAGAAAACCCTGAATATTTTTTTACTTTTTCATTAAATAAAGTAGTACCTATTCCGATCACGGCAGCCATCTCTTCTACCGTCCACTGGTGGGCCAGGTGCTGTCGCAATGTCTGTTCCAGTTGCATAAATGCTTTAGGAAAATCCCGCCCGGAATTATTTTGTTTTGTCAGCTGCCTGGTGATGATAATCAGGAGTTCATCAATCAGTTGGTTTACCCGGGTGTAAAACCCGATCTCCTGCTTAAATAATTCGTTTTGCATAATCTGAATTATCCGGCCCGCTTCGCTAAACTTTGAAAAAACATTTGAATTGCCCAGCAATAACATTTTCCCGATAGCCACGCTTTCACTCTCCGATAAACCACTCCATTTTTCAGGAATCATGCCACCTCTTTCCAAATGGTGTATTGTTATTTCTATCCACAGAAGGCTTCCGATTTCTAAAAAACCTTTTTCACTGGCGAATTTATGACCCGGTAAAATCAGGGCAACATCACCCGGGTAAAGCAAATGCTGCTGATGATTAATTAACCACTCAAATTTGCCATCCGTAATACAATAGATTCTTAAACTGTCTGTGGCCGACTCCTGAAATGAATTTAGCTGGATGCAGGAATTTTTCTTAATACCCAGTTCAATGATGTGCGGGAATAATTGCAGTTCCCCTGAACATCCCTGCCGAAGTACAAATTGATGCATGCCAGCAATATTAAATTAATAATCAGGCTACAGCAAATATCAAACGCCATTTATTGCACAAAGCATCTAAATTAATCTCTTATCCGTTGTACAAAATTCAACACCGTTATATTTTGGAAGTTTTTGCCACACAGACCAAATAATTTCATGTATCCTAAAGTTGTCAGAATCCGGTTCTGAATATGGCCCTGAATTTATCCATTCACCAAAAACGACTTGCTATTATGAAAAAACTAACCATGCCGGGCCTGCCCCCGGGTTTCATGAAACTCATTTTCCTTTGTTGTTTCTTTTCTGTTTTTACCCGTGCACATGCGCAAACAATTTCCGGAAACGTAACAAGTGAAAACCA
>CAWEWO010000012.1:0-141782 GCA_963812825.1 uncultured Bacteroidota bacterium | reverse complement strand
AAATCGTACTGAAAGGTTACCCCAAACAGATAATTAAAACGCTGGTATCCGAAACCCTCCGGAACGGATTTATACTCGTCGTCATAAACAATACTGGAACCCCTTGCCCAGGAGGCGGCAGTGAGCATTATTTTGGGTAAATAACTCCTGGTTATAAGCCTTTCATTGGAAACATATAACTTATTCAGGTTGGCATAATAGTCGAGAAGCGGATTTGCGACTGTGTCCGAAGGCGCTCCCAGGATATTTTTTCTTTTGCCGATAAACATTAGCACGCTGTCGGGTAGGATATCGTTTGGAGGAATGCCTGTGAGGTAGGCAATTTCCTCCCGGTAGTTTTCAGCTTTTTCCTGCAGCTGGTTATAATTAATCCGGCTTTTAGATAATTCCGCTTTGGCAAGGGAAGAATCGGCACCGGGTTTTATCCCGCTTTTCGTCAGTGCGTTGATAATAGTAAAGATGGTATCATAGCGTTTAACGGTTTCCCGCTCCACAGCCATCCTGGCTTCACTGATCATAAGGTTGAAGTAGGCTCTGCATATCCGCCCGTGCAGAATGTAGATCTCCCGCTGAAGATCCGATTGTGAAAGCGATTGTTCAGATCGGGCATAGTCGATACGCGCATTTTTGTACCCGAAATCCACCAGATCATATTGCCCGTAGAGTATGGCAATATTTCCCGAAGCGGCCTGATAATCATTTTCGGCTCTTACACCGGAGGAGGTCGAAGGAATAATTCCATAAGGGAAATAACTTCCGGCAATGGAATTATCTGATCCAAGATTCACCTGGTCGTTGAACCGCAAAGCAGGTAAGAACTGGTGGCGGGTTTCCGATACCGCTGCCGACGCACTGTTTACCAGCGCTTTTTTTTGCAGGAGCCGGGGCAGGTAATGATCCGCACTGTCATTCAGATCGGAGAGTGACAAATATGGTTTTTGGGCAAAAGCGAATACGGTCGATAATAAAATCAGCCCGGTGGTAAGCGCCACCTGCTTCCCCTTCAGGAAACTGAACATAAAAAAAGATTAGAATTTAAAAAACAGGTTTAATGATTCACTAAACCATCCGGGGAGGGCCTCTTAAGGAAGGAGAATTGAAAGAATAGTTGGTAAGCGGTTGCTGCTCATTCAGCAGAACAGTCTGGATACGGAAACTGTATTTTATCAAATCCTGCAGAACAACCGGTGCAAGAAAAAGATTTTCGGGATGAAATCTTTTATTCAATCTGAAATTTGCCTGTTTTGTATTCCGGTGCGTCTCTTTACAAAATGAGTGTTCGGAATTTTTATTGGCTGATGACAGGGAATACCCGTCGTAAAAAAAAGAAGCCGTACGTGTCGCGGTAAAATGAACATCCAGCTGAACCAGATAAAAAGCCAGATATGCCAGGATCAGGCATGCTCTAATACTAAGTCTGGGTATGCTTTTTTTTCTAAACATCAGGAAATCAACGATCGGCAAAGCTACTAAAAATGAACTCATTTGTATTTATATTCATATTTCACAGGTTCTGTTCAGCCTGATCATTTTTTCATTTTAACTCTGGCGACGATGAGGTCTCCCAGTTCTGTACCCATCAAATTACTGCGGTCGCAACAATATTTATAGTGAATACCACCAAAAAAACGGGAATCCTTTGTTTCGATGGCGGCATTTCTGAATGATGTATATGATCTGCTTTTAATGCCAAACTCAAGTTCGGTAGAATCAGTATAAGAAAAATTATCACCGAATATATCCGTTAGCACCTCGGATGCCGAAGCGGATATTGTACAGTGCCCACAGGTATATTCCGGAAAAGGAGGTGTTTGAAGATGAGGCCGCCAGTTCGGGTCAAAATATTTGTCAATCACCGTTTCCGGGCGGATGGTACTATAGATATATTTAATATTCCAGCACTGGATAAATGCATCAAAGAGTGCAATGGAAGTTTTCGCATAAGCATACACCGTTTGCGGAAAATCAGCTCCCGACTTTGATGCGGCGATGCCTACCACGCCCATCCAGTGACCCGGAGGTGAAAACTTTTTTGTACCGAACATCAGATGACCGGAAACATTCAGCTTAAATGGATTATCGTCCCAGAAATCGGCTATCCATGCATGTTCCGGTGAAAGGCTGTCAACTGTTTTTTCAATAAGTTTTACTTCCCGATAGTAGGGACTGGCGGGATTGGTTACATTAAAAGGGTAGGGTGGCTCCGGCATGAACTGGTTGACGCTATCCAGCACGAGGGCCCGTATTTCGCGCCAGTGTGGCTCTGCTGCCGGGGAATATGCCGGTGGTGTCGGAACCCACCGGCCGGCAGAATCGTTCACGGTATATTCGGCGGCACCCCGGGTTTGCAGATAATTATCCCTTTTGCTCCAATCCAAAATAACGGATGATATGGTATCACTGAATGCAACTGAACCAGCTAATATATCATCCGGCATTCCGTTGTCTGACGCTAGTTGTTTTAAACTGTCCACCCAGTATTTCATACTTCCGGCAGGAAAAGTGACGGATTCTCCCAGTTTGCAATAAGCCAGCAGGGCGGCCAGACCGAAGTTTATTTTTTGATCCGGGCTGGCTTTCGGCATAGCAGGAAGGCCGCGCAGCTGACCGGCAAGGGAGTTGAATTTTTCCGGGTTGGCCGCTGCGATCACTTCATAGCCTGCAACCGCCGCATATAAATAATTCCGGGAAGCAACCATAGGGGAGAAATTATTTCCCATTACAATAGTATTAAGTTCATGGACCGTGCTGCAATACAAATTGGGATCATTGAATATTTTTTCATAGTCATTGTTACGACGACAGCCGGATAATACAAGCAGCAGTATGAACCAAAAATTTATTTTCATGCAGAAACTGATTTATAACAAAACTGGCTGATCCTTAATTTCACCTTCGGGTTCATGCATCACCGCTTTGTCTGAGCGAAGATCATGGACATATTCTTTCCGGAGATGATCATACAGTGAATGTTTGTCGATGAGATATGCAGCCAGACTCGCAATCATGCCGGCCAGTATCAGAAAAAAGATAACATTGTGCCTGTCCGTCATTTCCAGTACAAGAATTGCTGAGGTAAAAGGCGTCCTGGTGACACCGGTTAAAAATCCAACCATCCCGGACAACACCAGCAGATTGGTATTGGTGTCTGACATATGAAACCAGCCTGATACCATAGAACCCAGTCCGGCGCCGGCACAAAGAGCCGGCGCAAAAATGCCGCCTGCGGCCCCGGAGGTAAAAGAAAGCAATGGTCCAATCATTCTCAACAGGGAGACATCCCAGCTTGTATATTTTTGGTTGGTAAACAGGATATTCGCAATGAAATCCTTGCCGGAGCCAAAACTGTTCACATTAACAAATACCGCCAGTATGGCCAGGATGCCTGCTGATACAATGAGATAAAGCAGGTGTTGATAGGTTCTCTTAAAGGTCTTCTTCCAGCGTAATAGCGTAAGTATTGCTTTTGAAAGAATGCTGCCCATCAGGCCGGTTAAGACAGCGATAGCGATAACCGGTATAAAAACAAATCTGGAAAGATTACTTACGTTAGGATAACCAAAATACAGATAGGGTCCCAGGAATCCCTGAGCAGTTAATCCGGCAATGATAACAGCTGAAAACAGCGCTGTTTTAAAATAATTGATATGGGTTTTCGTGAGCTCCTCCACCGCAAATACAATTCCGCCGAGTGGGGTATTGAAAGCAGCTGCCAGACCTGCAGCCGCTCCCGTCATAATCATATTTTTTTTAGAAATTTTTGGCCACCAGGCGGGCAGCCATTGATTAATTTTATAAAAAACCGAACCGGCTATTTGAATGGTCGGTCCCTCTCTTCCAATAGCTCCTCCGCCAAATACCATGATAATGCTCGAACAGACTTTGACCAAAATTATCCTGATGCCGAGTAGCGGTTTTAACTGTTTATCGGAATTGGGCGAACTCAGTTCTATGGCAGCCATCACCTGTGGAATGCCGCTTCCCCGGGCATAGGTGGAAAACCGGTTTACAACCCACCAGGATAAAACAAAACAAAGGGGAGTAATAATAAAAAAAAGATAAGGTAAATGGCCGAAAATTAGATGCGTTCCCTTTTCTGCCAGAGCAAAAATTTTACTATAGGAAACCGCTGCCAGCCCTGTTACCAGCGAGGCCAACCAAAAGGGGATCGCCTGCAGGATACTGTTTTTAAATTTTTCGCTTTCTATCCGGTCAAAAAGAATCTTGGCCCTTTGTTTTATTCCTTTGTACAAGTCCATAAAAATCATAATAGGCAGATCTGTCTTCACACTGACAATCTTCTGCAAAATTATCTGAATAGGAACGGATTCAGCAGCTGACTGACCTGTTTAATATTCTTTCTAATGCCATTCTAATCTCTTATAGCGCGGGACGTTCCAGAATTGAAGTATATATTTTTCTAACCTTGTTAACAGGATGTTATTGATGGGAAATGTTTCAATTGCCCTTAAAACTGGAAGCAACCGGTAAAATGATTGTCATACAGGTTCCCTTGTCAATTTCCGATTCAACATGAATGAATCCCTTATGCAATTTGATGATCCTGTTTGAAAGCGGAAGTCCGAGACCAAAACCTTCATACGACCAGGCTTCCTCAGTCCGGTAAAAAGGCTGAAAAATATTTTCAATATCTTTTACGGAAATCCCGTTCCCTTTATCTTCAACCAATATTTTGATTTCCTGGTTTGCGATCTGCAGGGTGATTTTAGCATGATGGTCTGATGAATATTTACAGGCATTTAAAACGATATTTTTCAGTGCACTGAACAGCAGTTCTTCATTTCCAAAAACCAGGAGCTTTTCTTCCTGCTCCGGCAGGGAACTGAAATCCAGTGAAATAGTATAGCCCGCGCCGACCTTTGCCATTTCCGCCGGAAAGCGGAGTAGTATTTCATCGATACGCAGCAGATCAATTTCAATTCCTGATGAAGTACCCGAAGCCTTGGCGAACTCCAGTAAACTGATGGTAAGCTTGTTTAAATGCAGAACGTCTTCGTAAACGGAACGTATCATATGTTCGTAATACCCGGATTCCCTTGGCCTTTGGAGGGCAATTTCCAATTGACTGGAGATCGAGGTAAGAGGTGTTGTAAGTTCGTGGGATGCGTTGGCAATAAACCTGCCCTGGATATCAAAACTTTCCTGCAACCGGTTTAAAAGCTGATTGAGCGTGGAGGACAGGTAGGACCATTCATCGGTTATTTGCATGTCCTGATTCCCGATACGCCGTGTAAGGCTGCCTGCAGATATTTCATTCACTTCATCCGTTATTTTTTTTAATGGTTGCAGAAGGCGGCCGGAAAAAAAATAGCCGCTTAGAAGGGTTATGAAAATTCCTCCGGCAAAACTCAGCCAGAGTATCAGCCGTAGTTGCCTTAATTTGTTAAAGCCTTCTTCGTCATATGCGGCTTCAACGATCATCATATTATTTTGGTGATCTGTATAATGAAGGACGGCTACGTCTCTTTCATCGATCATAGCATAACTTTTTCCGTATTTCCTGGCTTCGTCCATCACGGCAGCCGGCACGCTGATTGACTCTGTTTCCAGGTCACTGTAGCGATATATTTTGTTATTGGAAAGATCAAAAGCTTCAACAATTTTATTTTTCAATGCAACCGTGGTCGAGGCGTCTATACGCTGGATAAGCTTCAGATCGAATACCCCGGTCTGGCTAAGTAGTCTGCCGGTAGTTATCGCCCGGTTTGTAAGCCTTCTCTTGATATCCTTAATCCGGTTGAAATATGAAAAATAGTAAACAGAGATGCAGACCATGCCCAGAATGACAAGTACGAGCATCGTAAATAATCCGGTAATCCTGTACTTTACTGGCATTAGAAATGATCTTTTAAAACATAACCCATTCCCACATGTGTCTGAATGAGTTTCTGTTCAAAATTTTTATCGACTTTATTCCTGACATAACTGATGTAAACATCGATGACATTTGTATTTGTGTCGAAGTCGATATCCCACACATTGATGGCGAGATCAGCCCGGGAAACCACGCGGTTTTTATTTCGAAGGAGGTATTCGAGCAGCTGGAATTCCTTGGCAGTTAATTTAATTTTATTGAAACCTCTGAATACTTCTTTGGAGTCAAGATTCATGGACAGATCTGCTGCTTTTAAAATATTGCCAACCGGCGATTGCTGATTCAGCGTGCGCCTTAACATTACACGCATTTTTAGCAGAAGTTCCCTGAATTCAAAAGGCTTGACCAGGTAATCATCAGCCCCCGCGTCATAGCCTTCCACTTTATCATTCATCTGGCTCATGGAAGTCAGCATCAAAACGGGCACCTGCTCATTTGATTTTCTAATCAGTTTGCAGAGCTCAAAGCCGTTCATGCCCGGGAGATTGATATCCAGAATGATCAGATCGAAATGCCCATGGAGAAAGATTTTTAAACCAATATTGCCGTCATAGGCAACTTTCGCTTCATATCCCTGTTCTGAGAGACCGACTTTGAGCGTATCGGCAATTTTTTTTTCGTCTTCAACAATCAGGATATGAGCATGCATGAATCAGGGCGGTGACCTTTTGATGGCCGGCGCTGCCACAATTTAAGTTATCTGCCGGGCTTTCGCTGGTCCGTTTGCTATGGTCAAAATGTCTAATTATATTCTAATCCGTCTTTAATCACCCGCTAATACGGGTCATGTAGCTTGTGAGTCATATAATGGCGTCATGGGTAAATTGTTCAAGAGGATCCTGGTACCGATAGATTTTACGGAAGGCTCGGAAATCGCGATACGGAAGGCGGTGCAATTGGCCGAACCTTCCGAATCGGCAATCTGTCTTCTATATATCTGTAAACCACTCTTCTGCCTGAATCTATTCTCGAATGCCGGTTATATCGTTGCTCCGGCAACGGAAATTCTGAGCATCAAAGAGATCGAAGCGAAAATCCAGGGCTATAAATCTTATATCGATGAACACCTCGATGGAGTGATTGTGGAAACGGTTATATCGGAAGTGGGGAAAATGCAGCACAAAATTGAAGAAGCCGCTGAGTTGTTTAGGCCGGATCTTATTATTATACACAAAAAAGGTAGTAAATCACTTTTTAATTTTTTTAGTCCGGTTTCTCCCGAACGGATTGCCCAAAAAACGGACTGCCCGGTATTGACCATCAAAGAGGGTTCGGAGACAAATAAAATCCGCAATATCGTCCTGCCCGTAACTCAACGTGTTCCGGCACGTAAACTGGAGATAGCTATCAAACTGGCCGGGGCATTCAATGCACAAATTCATTTAATTTCATTCCCCGACTGCAGTGATGAGGAGAAAAAATCAGATTATGCATTCATCGAATCATTCAAAAAAATCCGGGAAAAGGCTTCTCTGATTATAAGACATGGTCCGATGTATGGAAATGATATTGCCCGCGCTATATTAAAATATGCGGAATCTGTTCAGGCTGATATGATCCTGGTTAACCCGGTAACGGAAAGTAATATCAACTATGTTATTGGAAAAATTCACATCAGTGATTTGATATCCGAACAATCACCCATCCAGGTGTTGGATATTGAGCCCTATTCACTGGCAAATTAAAATAACAGGCAACGATGCACTGACCCAGCAAACCCGCAAAAGGTCACATTGTTGTTGTATTCACATGCGTTTGACAGGATAATGGTAACTTAAAGACCGGTATGCATTGCCGGTCTTTTGTTTTGATTTAACCAGGCACTACTAATTTATGTTTACAAATTTATACGAAATTCTAACTTTTCTGGTTGTACTGACGGCGATGTTCAGTTATGTCAACGTGCGGTTTATTAAGTTACCTGCCACGATTGGCATTATGCTGATCTCACTGATTTGTTCGCTATTGGTCATCTGGCTGGGTAGGTACTTTCCTTCAATTTCTGTCACCGTTAAGTCACTGGTTGGTTCCATCGATTTTGAAACCATACTCATGCGCGCGATGCTGAGTTTTCTATTGTTTGCAGGCGCTATTCATATAGATGTTCAAAAGCTACGGAAAGAAATCGTACCCGTGATCACCTATTCCACGATTGGAGTTCTCATATCAACGGCTTTTATCGGAACAACGATGTATTTTATTTTCCAGGGTTTCAACATGGAAGTGCCTTTCATTTACTGCCTCTTATTTGGTTCTTTAATTTCTCCTACGGATCCGATCGCAGTATTGGGTATTTTAAAACGGGCGGGGATTCCGTCTTCCATGGAGACCAAAATCAGTGGGGAATCTCTTTTTAATGACGGGGTAGGGGTTGTTGTGTTTATCAGCCTGCTGGATATTACTTATATGGGCAGCGGAGATCATGGGATAGTTCAAACCGGTCTGCTTTTTCTAAAAGAAGCGGGTGGTGGAATAGCCTGGGGACTTATATTGGGTTACGGAGGGTTTTACCTTTTAAAATCAATTGACCATTACCAGGTTGAAGTGCTGATCACCATTGCGGTCGTGATGGGCGGCTATCTGCTTGCCAGCTACCTGCATGTTTCAGGACCCCTGGCCATGGTCGTTGCGGGTATCATCATAGGTAATAAAGGAAAGCGGGAAGCGATGTCAGACACTACCAAAGATTACGTGAATAAATTTTGGGAACTGATTGATGAAATGCTAAACGCGTTGCTTTTTCTGTTAATCGGGTTTGAAATGATCATATTAAACTTCGACAAGAGGGTTATAGTGATTGGACTGATTGCCATAATTATAGTGTTGACGGGAAGGTATATTAGCGTTTTTATACCGACACTTTTTATGTCGTACAAGAAAACATTTGACAGAATAATGCTGCCCATTCTTACCTGGGGCGGCCTCAGGGGTGGTATTTCGGTGGCACTGGCCCTGTCATTGCCCCAGAGTGAATTCAGAAGCATCCTGGTTTCGATAACCTATATCATTGTAGTCTTTAGTATCCTGGTACAGGGATTAACAATAGGCAGACTGGCAAAAAAATTGGCACCAGGTAAGAAAAAATTATGAAGGTCATTCTAATGCGCGATAAATACCGGGCAGCTATGAAGGGATATAATTTTTGATGTAAAACTCTCTTTAAACATATTTGAAAATGCAGACCGCGAAAAGGATCCGGTTACCAGTAATACATTTTTTTTGTTATCAAGCCAGCTGCTGAAGTATTTTTTCGGGTCAAATTGAAGCCTGGAAGTATACTGGGTTTCGAAATGGGCGCTGGTATACTCACGCAAAAGATCAAGTTTGGGAACTCCTTTTGTTTTGTCTTCGTTAATATGCACAATTTCTGTTGGAATTTCCAGCAGGTAGGGAAACAGGTTTGCAAATTGCCTCAAAGCAAACATGCTTTCTTTTTTTCCATCGTAGGCTATCGCAACTCTTTCAATGCCCCGGAAATTTTCAGGAACAAGAACTACCGGGCACTCCGCACCCCGAAGGGTTTCTTCCATAAAATAGTTCGGCTGTCTGTCCAGCGCATCAGAACAAAAAAGTTCTTCACTGATAACAACCAAATCTGCATAGCGGCTTTCTTCTACGAGGAACTCTTTACTCCATTCGTTCAAATAAGCGTGAGCTACATGCCTGATTCCTGAAGCTTCGCACAGTTCAACAAACCGTGCCTCACTTTTTTGAACAAGTTCTTTTTCATGTTTCTTTAGTTTTACATAGGGCTCCGCTATGGGTACAAAGCTGATTGGTATCATTTGATCGATATCAATGGGTGTGAAAAACAAACCCTTGACGACTACCGATTCCTTAACACTTATCTGTTTTACAAATTCAAATGCTCCTTTGGAGAAGTTCTCTCCGTCGCAGAGAAATAATATTTTTTTCATGATATGTATTTTTAATGTTGATCAGTCCTTAACAGCCATAGGGTACATCTTTGAAATAAGAAATATTGCTTCTGTCCGGAAAGCGCACTCCTGCCTGATTATCGTCCCTGAATAGCCAGTGATGAGTATGTTTAATAGTAAAAGACTGGTCGGCTGTTTTTGTTGAAATTTCCGCGTGCAGTTTAAAATGATCGTGAATCAATTTCTCTATCTCTCCAATAGCCATCTGATCAATGAGTTCAATATAACCATCGGGGCAATCCTGGCTTATATCCCGGATATGTACTTCAGGCGAAAACATGACGCAGGAATTGTTTTCCCCGGTTTTTTCATTGTCGCTGAAAAAATTAATCTCCAGGAAAGGATAAAAATGGGAAAAACTACTTTGTATCTCCCTTATAGTATCATTACGACTGATATATAAGTTTGTCTTTTTCATCCTGATATTGCTTTAACATAACAAAGAAACAATGATCCGGTAACAGGAGAAATGATAACGAGCGGATTTAAGTATGATTTTTGTCATCTTAAATAAGGCTTTCAGGACCGGCATGATAAGGATCAGTTGGGAGAGTAGTACCAGTCATTCTGTAAACCAGGGCGGCTCATTATTTTCATAGATCAGGAATCGTTAAATTGAATAAGACAGGGACTGAAATAAATAAAATAAAAATAAATTATGCAAACACGGGAAATAGCTGAAATCAAAAACGTCCCATCGGATATTTTGAACAGAATGGACGCCTATTGGCGGGCCGCTAATTATTTGTCCGTTGGCCAGATTTATCTCTGCGACAACCCGCTGTTGAGAAAGCCTTTAGAGCCTGCACATATAAAAAACATGTTGCTGGGCCACTGGGGTACTACGCCCGGTCAGAATTTTATTTATGTTCATCTAAACAGGGTCATCAAAAAGTACGATCTGGACATGGTATATATTTCAGGTCCCGGTCACGGTGGCCCGGCGCTAGTAGCCAATACCTATCTGGAAGGAACATACAGTGAAGTTTATCCGAATATCAGCCGGGATGAAACCGGTCTGAAGAAACTTTTCAAACAGTTTTCCTTTCCGGGCGGTATTCCGAGTCATGTTTCACCCGAATGTCCGGGTTCCATACATGAAGGCGGGGAACTGGGATATTCTCTGAGTCACGCTTTTGGAGCGGTATTCGATAACCCCGGATTAATTACTGCCTGTGTTGTGGGCGACGGTGAAGCTGAAACTGGGCCACTGGCAACGGCCTGGCATTCCAATAAATTCCTGAATCCTGTAACCGACGGGGCCGTTTTACCCATACTCCATCTCAATGGTTATAAAATTGCGAGCCCGACCATCCTGGCCAGGATCAGCCACCAGGAGTTGGAACAACTCATGAAGGGCTATGGGTGGATTCCATATTTTGTCGAGGGGTATGACCCGCAGATCATGCACCAGTTAATGGCCGAAACGCTGGATATAGTGATTGAAAAAATAAAAATAATTCAGCAGGACGCGAGGCAGCATGGTGCAACAGAACGTCCCTTGTGGCCAATGATTATTTTGAGATCTCCCAAAGGATGGACAGGTCCGAAAACGGTAAACGGATTACCCGTTGAAGGAAGTTTTCGTTCTCATCAGGTACCCATCAAAGATCCGGCTACTAATCCGGAACAATTAAAACAACTGGAAGACTGGCTGAAAAGTTATAGGCCATGGGAACTTTTTGATGAAAATGGGACGCTGATCAAAGAATTACAGGAGTTGGCGCCCCTGGCAGAAAGAAGAATGGGTGCCAATCCGAATGCCAATGGCGGATTACTGCTGCATGATCTGAAAATGCCCGATTTCAGAAATTATGCGGTTGATACTGACCAGCCAGGGAGCAGGAAGGCTTCCGACACACTGGTGGTGGGTGAATTTCTACGGGATGTTATAAAATATAATGAGCCCGGAAAAGAACTTTCGGATTTTTGGTCCGGATGAAACGCTTTCAAACCGCCTGGATCATGTGTTTGAATCCACGAACAGGCAGTGGCAGGGCGGTATCGAAAAAAATGACCAGTACTTAAGTACGGAAGGCCGGGTGATGGAAGTACTAAGTGAACATCAGTGTGAGGGATGGCTGGAAGGATACCTGCTTACCGGAAGGCACGGGTTGCTTAACAGTTATGAAGCCTTCATTCATATTGTGGATTCCATGTTCAACCAGCATGCCAAATGGCTGAAGATGACCAACGGTATTCCATGGAGAAGAAAAATTGCTTCGCTGAATTATCTCTTATCGTCTCATGTCTGGCGGCAGGATCACAATGGATTTACCCATCAGGATCCGGGTTTCATCGATCATGTTGTAAATAAGAAAGCAGAAATCGTTCGTGTTTATCTGCCGCCGGATGCAAACTGTTTATTATCTGTGATGGATCATTGTCTTCGCAGCCGGCACTATGTGAATGTGGTGGTAGCCGGTAAACACCCTGCTCCGCAATGGCTGAAAATGGAAGAAGCCGTGCTTCATTGTACCAAAGGAATTGGAATCTGGACCTGGGCAAGCAATGATAAAAACCTGGAGCCCGATGTAGTGATGGGATGTGCTGGTGACGTGCCCACCCTGGAAACACTCGCTGCGGTTGATATACTTCGCAAAAATATTCCTGAGCTGAAGATAAGAGTTGTGAATGTCGTGGATCTGATGAAAATCCAAATGCATACGGAGCATCCGCATGGATTGAGTGATATGGATTTCGACTTCCTTTTTACCAAAGACAAGCCGGTTATTTTTGCTTTTCATGGCTACCCCTGGCTGATTCACCGGTTGACTTATAAACGCACAAATCACAAAAATATCCATGTACGGGGGTATAAGGAAGAAGGTACCATCACAACTCCTTTTGATATGGCGGTCCTCAATGACATGGATCGCTTTCACCTGGTGGAGGATGTGATTGACAGGCTTCCGCATTTAAGAAACCGCTGTGCTTATCTTAAACAGGAGATGCAGGATAAGCTGATCGAACACAAATGTTATATCAAAGAAAACGGCATGGATATGCCTGAAATCAGAAACTGGAAATGGGAACAGCCCGGATCATCGAAATAACAGGATGGATATTTTAGCAGCAGACTGATTCTAAGAATTGATGACCTCAGTTATTCGTGTCGAACTCTGCCAATTTTGAATTTATTCTCTGTAAATGCATATCTAACCGGGTTTGATGGCTTTCCAGTTTTCCTTTAACCATTTCCAGTTTTCTCTTGACCATTTCAAGTTTTTCCCTGCTCCATTTTCTACGGGGAGACTTTTTCAGTAGAATAGCGGCGGCAACGATGCCCGCTGTGATGGCTAACAGGTATCCGGGATTATCTATACGATTAGGCATGAGTTTGAGGTTTTAATTAGTTTGCATTGATCGCTATCGGAGCCGGGATCGCTAAAATCGGAACCTGATCATGATTTATTATTTCAGTGGAATGGCGTCTTTCTATAAAATTCAGAATCCCATGCTTTTTTTTAGGAACCACAATAAGCAGTCCCAGGTTACGTAATCTGATGAAATCCTGTAATTCATCTGTGAGGCTGAATCCATCCAGGAAATGGATTTCCGGATTAAAAGACTGGAAGTGATTTTGCAGGGAGATCGATTCTCTCACCATACCTGAATTAAAATCAAGAGACACATTAATGATATCCAGCTTGGCGTTGAAAAGACTTAACCATTCCCTCATAGTATTAAAAGGGGTCGTTGTATCCGAATCCTTAAGATCGCAGGCAAATCCGATTTCTTTTATTGACTCTAACTGTGCATTTTCAGGAATGACAAGCAAAGGATAAGGAATATGATTCAGGGTTTTAAAGATTGTGCTTCCGAATAATGACCGCGCAAAATTTCTTCCACGCCTGATTCCCATAACAATGCATATTGGTTTACAGCTTTTAGCAATTGCCCCGATTTCTTTTTCAATGTTGCCGGTCAGTAGCTCCCTGGTAATGGTGATTTGATTTTTGGACCTGCTGCGGATGCTTTCAACCAGTTCATCCAATTCCCTGTTTCCCACTTCAACCATATTCATCCACTGCCAATTCGGGTACCGGGATCGCAGATACCGGCACGGGAAATTGAATAACCGTGCATATCACTAATTGTGCGCCAATTAATTGCGCCAGGTCGGCGGCATATCGGACGGCGTTGACGGAGGAAGACGAGAAATCGGTGGGTGCCAGAATCGTTTTCATATAAAAAAATTATGACTAAAGATACCCTTGTAATCCTGCCCGGAAAATGATATAAGCATACGAAGGATATGAGAATAATCATTCTCGCTGAATGACTGTGGTCATAGCAAAGTCAGATAAGTGAATCTATCTTTCAAGTTGTTTTATTAGACTGAATCGGACAATTAGAAATTCTGTTCCCGGACTATTCTAAATTGATCGCACCCGATTAACCTGTTTCCGGGAGAATAAAAAATAAACTTTATGGAAAAGATTTTAGTAACGATAAATCCCCTGAATCCGAATAAAAAAACAATGGATTTTGCTTTATACCTCGCCAGGTTAACGAAATCACGGCTAACCGGTGTTGTTCTGGAAAATACGGTGACTCATAAACTAATTCAAAGAGATTTGCATGGCTTTCCCATTGGATTTGCTGACAATCAGGTGGCGAAGAATAAAATTGCCACCGGTGCGAGGATTGAAGAAGCCATATCCGACTTTAAGAAATACTGCTCAGATAATGGAATTTTACTCGAAATTCATCGGGATCATGGCGTCCCCATTGAGGACGTGATTGTAGAAAGCCGGTTCTCCGATATGCTTATTGTTGATGCGGCTTCAACATTTAATCAGAGCAAAAAGGTGCTATCTGGTCTTTCGGTCGAAGATATTCTTGAAAATGCGCAATGCCCCGTAATTGTTGCACCGGAGGGATTCGAAGAACTAAACGAAATCGTTTTTTGTTACAATGGTGCTTTTGATTCCATTTTTGCGATCAAGATGTTTACCTATCTTTTTCCGCAGATGATGCATAAAAAACTGATCATACTACAGGTAAATGAAAACACGGAAAGGAAAAATTCCGAAGACAGGCTGTTTATGGACTGGATAAAAAGTCATTATGACAACTTCCAATATGAACTGATCAATGGTCCTGTCAGACATACACTTGCTGATTTTCTTTTCAAAAGAAAAAATATATTTCATTGTCATGGGTGCTTATGGCAGGGATGCTTTGTCGGCTTTCTTTAAGAAAACCATGGCCGAATCATTGGTAAAAACCATTACTCAGCCGGTATTTATATCACATCTGTAGTGTGGGAGTATGGAAGTGTGGAAGTATGGTACCGTAGAAGTGGGATGGAAGTATGGTTTTATTATTTCTACGCAATATCAGTCTTTATGAAAAGCCAGTAATGGAATTCTGGTATTGAATGAAAGTTTTTCCGTTTTACTGCGTGATATAAGTTTCTTTAAAATATTCCGTTTCTGATCCGTAAACATAATGATCAGGGAGGGCTTGGGAGTGAATCTTTCATTTTGAAGTATATCCCTGAGTGAATGATGGGCGTCTTTATCCCTGATGAATAGTTTTATGTCATCCCCGAACTCATTCTTTATTTTGTTTTCAACCTGACTATTACCTGAACGTTTTTCTTTCCCGGAGTTCAGGTGAAACAAATTTATTTTTGCATGCAGGGGCCTGGCAAAGGCAACCACCTTTTTCAGTTCCCGGGAATAATTTTTAAAATCACTGGCATATAACATGGCATTCAATGCGGTTTTGCGGTAGTTCTTCGGTACTGCAATAACCGGAACCTCTGAGCTGGTAATCAGTGTACCTGTATGGGTTCCAAAAAACTTATCCATTCTGCCGGCGCCTCTTGTTGACATGCATATGTAACCGGATATCGCCGGCTTTACGGCAATAGTCCATGATGTCCAGGTCTGCAGACAACAGCCCCCGAATGACCACACAGGAGTATTTTCCTGGTTTTACATGAGTAGTCTTATAGAGATTTTCAACGAACTTTTTAAGTTTAATGCTCAGCTTTGCAGCCTGCCGGCTGGCATTCAATTCGAATTCCTTTTCAGACCAGTTCGGATAACTTACCGGATGATAAACATGGAGATAAACAATTTCCAGTTCCTGTTGTGTTGCCCACTGCATGGCAAACCGCATACCCCTTTTTGAATTAGTGGAAAAATCCGTGGGTGCCAGAATTTTGTCCATGGTAAAATGTTTAGTGTCAGTAAATATAAATTATCATGTTGCTGAAAACAATTGACTTTTATCATGACTGGATATGACTGAAGTAATCTCCCTTTAATGTCGCATGGATTATTTTGCCTGGGATATAAAACCGGGATTTTAATATTTCGAAATGAAGATTGAGTCATTAAATAATAATTCACTGGCCGTCGGGGTCAGGTGGCTTCAGATTGTATTCATCTCCGTACTGCTATTGTATTTTGGCAAAAGTCTTTTTATACCTCTATCATTTGGTTTACTCATTGCATTTATTTCCTATCCGCTATGTAAATGGCTTGAAAACAGGCACTGGCCCAGGAGTCTCGCGATAGGGCTCATTATACTTGTCATTCTCATTTTATTCTTACCACTATTGGGGCTGCTTGGCTATGAATTGAATATCCTCCTACGGGATACTGCCCAGGATCAGGACCAAAGTCGGTGGCTATTCACCCGGAATACAAATCTGGCTGAAAGAAACATTTGGGTATTGGAACAGATACCCAGTCGGCCTGGATAAATAAAATCATTTCCGAAATTCAGAATGGTTTAGGGAGTTCTTTAAAACTGGTCCTCAACACAACTGTTTCAACCCTTTTTATGCTGGTAATGATCCCGGTATTTGCCAGCCTGTTTCTATATCACCGGGGTAGTTTTGTAAAATTCCTTGAATCTCTTGTCGGTGAATCTTACCGGGAAAACCTGCATCATCTGCTTCATCTGTCCATTGTCACCTATTTCAGATTTGTAAAAGGCACTTTTTTCGTTTATATAATCGTCGGAATTTTAAATAGTGCCGGACTGCTGATGCTGGGAATTGAACATGCTGTTTTATTTGGTATGATTACAGCCTTCATGACCATCATTCCTTATATCGGAATTATCATCAGTGCATTACTGCCGCTTGCCGTTGCGATCGTTACCAAGGATTCTCTCTGGTATCCTGCAGGCGTAATACTGATATTTACTTTTGTTCAATATCTGGAAGCCAATGTTATTTTCCCAAGGGTAGTAGGTATCCAGCTCAACCTGAGTACCTGGTCCACCCTGGTAGCCATCATGGCCGGAACCATTTTATGGGGAGTGGCCGGAATGATTTTATTCATTCCCATGCTGGCCATCCTTAAAATTATCAGTGATCAGGTGGCTGGTCTGAAATCACTCAATATTCTGCTCAACAGACAGGAAGGATACAAAGGCAGATAATGAATAATATTAAATCGATTTATGGCTACAGCCCTGCTCGCTATCAAACATTATTCCGGGTTAAAGAAATCTGAGATTCAACCCTTATTTAAAAAGTTTGGAAAGAATACTTTCAACCAGCGAAAGCACAGCGGATTCCTCTACGCCGTATGGAATATTTTTAAGGAACCCATGTTTCATCATGCTGCTGTTTGCTTCCTCCCTGTATTTCATTTTAGGTGAAACGAATGAAGGACTACTCATGCTGGTGGCCATGATTTTTGTTGTAACCATCTCCATTTACCAGGAAACCAAAAGTTCAAATGCATTACAGGCGCTGAAGCAACTTACCCAATCCAGGGTCAGGCGTTATACGTGACGAGAAGAACGAAACCATTTTGTCTGAAGAACTGTTGCCGGGAGATATTATGATTTTGCAGGAAGGAGATAAAATACCTGCAGATGCCCGTATACTTCAATCGAATGATCTCACGCTGAATGAATCCGTCATCACCGGTGAATCTGTTCCTGTCGAAAAAAATAAGGACCAGGGATCCAACTGAACTTTTCCAGGGTATCAATGATCAATTCCGGCAGTTGTCTGGCCCGGGTCACTTTAACGGGAAGCCGGACGGTACTGGGAAAGATCGGCAAATCCCTGGATGACAGTGTGCACGATCAAAACTTTATTGCAGGTCCAGATCGGGCGTTTTGTAAAGGCACTCGCCGGATTTGGATTGCTGGCTTTTGCCCTGATATGGCTGATCAACTATGTAAACAGCAAAGACATTGTACAGAGTTTATTGCTGGGACTGACCCTTGCCATGTCTGCAGTACCGGAAGAAATACCCGTTGCCTTTTCCACATTCATGGCCCTTGGTGCGGCACAGATGGCCAGGCTTGGAATTATTACCAGGCAGCGCGCAAACCATCGAAAACCTGGGTGCTGTAAGCGTCATCTGCCTGGATAAAACCGGAACGATCACCCAAAATAAAATGCAGGTGAAGGAAATTTATTCAGTATGGCTCAGGGCATTTTGGGGTCATCAGACGGGAAACCCGGATCGCATATGAATCGCGTGCTGGAGTTTGCCAGGTTTGCCTGCGAAAAAGAACCGTTTGATGCCATGGAAAAAGCTATTGCTGAAATTTATCTGGAATCGGATTATTCCGAACGCTACGGGAAAATGGAATTCATCCATGAATATGCCCTTGGTGGCAGGCCGCCCATGATGACCCATGTTTACCGGTCAGTGGATGGTATTATCGTAGCCGGCAAAGGAGCACCGGAAAGAATACTGAAAGTCTGCCGTCTGAATGAAGAAGAATTAAAACTTCTGGAAAAAATAGTTTTAAAAATGACTTCATCCGGTTACCGGGTTTTGGGTGTATGCAGTGCCATCAATCCTGTCAATGCCCTTTCCGGCAATGCAGGATGATTTTGAATTGGAAATTTGAAGGCTTTTTGTCATTGTACGATCCACCGAAGGAAAATATAAAAGCTGTCTTTGAAAAATGGTATGGAGCAGGGATCGCCATCAATCTGGTAACCGGAGACTATCCGGAAACTGCACTGAATATTGCTTCAATAACCGGTATCCGGCATAATGGGAATGGCTGACCGGCGAACAGGTGATGGACATGGAGGAAGAAAAATTGAATCAGCTCTACAGGCCGGATAAATATATATGCACGTATGTTTCCGGAGGCAAAATTAAAATTGGTGAATGCCTTCAAATCAAACGGGCAGATCGTTGCGATGACCGGGGATGGAGTAAACGACGCACCTGCGCTCAAATCTGCCGATATCGGAATAGCCATGGGCAAAAGAGGAGCTGATCTGGCCAAAGAAGCTTCGGACCTGGTGATAACAGACGATAACCTCGAAAAAATTACAGATGCCATCACTCAGGGCAGAAAAATTTATTCCAATTTTAAAAAAGCGATCCGGTATATCATTTCCATACATATTCCGATCATACTTACGGCCTCCCTGCCACTGGTACTGGGATGGAAGTACCCGGCCGTATTTACGCCGATACATGTCATATTTCTTGAACTGATCATGGGGCCGACCTGTTCGGTATTTTATGAACGCGAACCGGTGGAACTGAATATTATGGGCAATAAACCGAGACCACGCATTGAAAACATTTTCTCAAGGAACGAACTCTGGTTAAGTATCGTACAGGGTCTTGTTATTTCGGCCGGCCTGTTATGCTTATATTATTATTTTATGCGGGAAGGTTACTCCCTGGAATATGTGAGATCTGTTGTTTTCACAACGCTCATTCTAAGTAATATATTTCTGACTTTTTGTAATCGCTCATTCACTGAAACAATCAATAAAACAATTCGTTACAGGAATCCCCTGGCACCCTGGGTATTTTTTACTTCGATGGTATTTTTGTTTGCAATCAATATCGTTCCCATATTACAGGAATCTTTCAGGCTGGTCCGATTAAATATTTTTCATTATTTAATTTGTTTGCTTGTAAGTCTTGTTTGTGTCGGATGGATTGAACTAAGTAAAATTCATGGGAGTGGCCGGAAATAAATCTGCATTTTTTTCGCCCGCAATAGTAAAATCGCCAGTACAATCATCCAGAGCAGGAAAATGCCAATATTAATGCGTTCCCAGACTCCGATCATTGGGGTAGGCTCATTTGCACGCGACTCCCGGCGCCTCTATAAAAGTTAGTGCCCCGAAGAAAAGGAGAACGATAAAGGTTATGATGGAATAGACGCGGAAAGACTTACCGAATGCCCTTGCTGCAAACAGCAATGCGAGCAGATAGAGGATCTCGGTCACTACACCCAGGGCAATGTGAACGGTGTCGGAGAATGTTGCTCCACCCGCTGCCAGTGTTTCACGAAGATGCATGGGAGCAAACGGCCAAAGAACACCGAGGGCTCCATAGGCAATCATCAGGCCGCCGGCGATCCGAAGGGGACGGTTTTGGCCGGCTGACTTCCATACTCCCCACGCGAAAGCTATTACGAGCAAAGTATATGGAATGCACAGCCAGACCCAGAGAGATCTCGTCGGAGCGCCCACGGCAGACAACTCACTAACGGTTTGAGAAGCGGAATTATAAGCGGGCCACTGCATTGGTACAAAAATATTCAACGCGACATAAAGAACCGATGAAACGATGCCACAAATGAGCAGGACTTTATTTGTCATGATTTGGAAGCTAATGGTTCAGTGTACCACGCGATTCAGTCTTTGCTTTCGTGGATTGATAAAATTGGAGACTGGCTATGATTTACGATAAACTGTGATTTTTTCTTGAGAAATAAATTGAAAATTCCATGTTTTCTTGGAAAAACCATGAGTAAATCAAGCGAATTCGTGTTTACAAACTCACTGAATTTCTCTGCAATATTATCGCCTGTAAGAAAATGAAACCGGGGTTTGAAAGCGGCCAGCCGGTTTTGAATAGACCTGGATTCGACCAGCTGATCAACTTCGAATTCCTTGTTTCCCTTTCCGATATTGATGATTTCAAGATCTGCTTTAAAAAGAGATAACCATTCTGCGATCGTTTCAAATGGCATTTTATCATCTACTTTTTTAAGATCACAGGCCAGGCCAATATTTTTAATTTCCCTGAACCGGGCATTTTCAGGAATGATAAGGGTTGGAAAGCCAATATGATTCATAATGTGGAATATTGAACTGCCCATCAGCGCTCTTTCAAGGCTTTTACCGGAACGCATGCCCATGACGATGGCCAGAGGTCTTTCGCGGGACGAAATATTTGCGATTTCCTGTTCAACCGTTCCGATTTTTATGTCCGTTGAAATGGATATTTTACCCTTTGTCCGGGCCTGTATATTTTCAGATAATTCATTCATATCTCTTTCACTCACTTCCATCATATCATCTATAAAATCCTCGGGAACCGATATTTCGGATACTGCGATGGGAAACGGAATGGCATGAAACAAAACAAGTTTAGCTTTAATAGTGACGGCCAGGTCAGCCGCATAATTAACGGCATTGATTGAAGATGCTGAAAAGTCGGTTGGCGCTAATATTGTTTTCATTGTATAAGGTTGAGAAACATTTAAATATGTTCAATATTATTCCCAGGAATAAATTGCATCAGCTTCCTGTTTTTCATATCTGCCCGTTTTTTTATCAATGCGGATCCGGAATACGACACCTTTAATGGCATTCATATTGTCGGGCCTGAAGGGCCAGGTAGGTGAAAGCCTTGTGGTTGCACTGGTGACATGAGGCAACTGACGGTCATGAAGCAATCTTAGAGCCTGAAGACGTTCTGCCTTATTCGGAAGCTCTTCATATTGACCCCAGCAAAGAACAGTTTTCCAGTTGCCCAGATTGGCGATATCCTCCACTTCAAAACAAACCCGTGGATTTTGCCTCATAATATTGATTTTCGTTCCTTCCTTCGTCAAGGCATACACAAATTCCCCGTCATATGCATAGCTGATTGGCACGACATAAATTTTATCGTCTAAATGACAGGCTATCCTTCCGATAATTTGTGTATGAAGAAGCGTTTCTATTTCCTCATTATTTAGTGTTCCAAACATATAGCATAGTTTTTCCAAATATCAACAGGATTCACAGCATTTAAAATGAGCCGCGATTAAAAGAGAATATGATTTTGCTCATATGTAGGGATGAGTGCATGATCAGCGTCATATAATGGAAGTGATGTTGTCATAATTATTCGGACAATCCGGAGCTAATTTTCCGGAAACAAATGAAGAGTTATGAAAGCACTCGTTTATCACGGACCCGGCAATAAATCCTGGGAAGAAAAAGAAAAACCGGTTATTCAGAAGGCTACGGACGCCATTGTACGTATTACGAAGACGACTATTTGTGGTACGGATCTGCATATATTAAAGGGTGATGTTCCTGAAGTGACAGATGGCCGGACGCTTGGTCATGAGGGAGTTGGTATCATCGAAGAGACCGGTGAATTTGTAACCAAATTCAAAAAAGGAGACCATGTTCTTATTTCCTGCATAACATCCTGCGCTGTTTGCGATTATTGCAGAAAAGGCATGTATTCACATTGCGAAAACGGTGGTTGGATACTGGGACATTTAATTGATGGGACACAGGCCGAATATGTGCGGATTCCCTATGCCGATACGAGCATGTATAAAATTCCTGAAAACAGTGATGAAGAGGCCCTGGTGATGCTGAGTGATATTCTTCCTACCGGATATGAGTGCGGCGTCTTAAACGGCAAAGATCAGTCCGGGAGATACAGTTGCCATTGTAGGAGCGGGGCCGGTTGGATTAGCTGCCCTGCTGACTGCACAGTTCTATTCACCTTCAATGGTAATTATGATTGATCCTGATGACAACCGGCTTGCGGTTTCCCGAAAAATGGGTGCGACACATACCATCAATAACAAAAATGAGATGGCCGTTGAGAAAGTCTTTAAACTAACAGATAATAAAGGAGTGGATGCGGTCATTGAGGCAGTCGGAATCCAGGCAACTTTTGAACTTTGTCAATCGCTGGTAGCTCCGGGAGGAAGAATTGCTAATGTGGGCGTACATGGTAAGAGTGTGGAGCTTCATCTGGAAACATTATGGGGGAAAAACATAACCATTACCACCCGGCTGGTGGATACGATTTCAACACCCATGTTAATGAAGACAGTGCAATCCGGCAAGTTGAATTCAAAACAACTCATTACACACCGCTTTAAACTTTTCGAAATAGTCGAAGCATACAACTGTTTTGAACAGGCTTCAAAGGAGAAAACCTTAAAAGTGATTCTCTCCAATAATTGATTATTCCTTGAAATACCATTTATAACACTGGTGAATTAAGATATGCCCACAGGATACATGAAAATCAGAAAACCCGCCAGTTGAATGGCGGGTTTCTTTTTTATGATCACTGAAGGGTTAGTAAGCTGTATAAACGATTAAGCAAAATGCGCGATAAAAATGGGACAGGTATGGTCGGCGATCACATGATCGGCAAAACTTTTCCTGAAAATTTTGGAAATCGCGGATCTTGAATAGGAGCCGGAAACAAGGAAAACGTTTTTCTTGTATTCAAGCCAGATGGTCAGGTATTTTTTGGGATCAAACTGGAGGTTGGAAGTATACTGTGCTTCGAAGTGGGAAAACGTATATTCTCCCAACAGTGCCCTTTCCGGCACTTCATCAGCTGCTTCGTCCCTCATATGCACAAATTCAGCCGGCAGGTCTGTAAGTTCCGGAAACAAATACACAAACTGTTTGATGGCATGCATGCACTCTTTTCCACCATCATAGGCGAAAGCCAGGTGTTCGATGTTTTCAAAATTTTCCGGAACGACAATTACAGGACATTCTGAAGCCCTGAGTGTTTCAGTCATATAATAATTGGGCTGGGAATCTGTCTCGTTTGCGCAAAACAGTTCTTCACTCATCACCACAAGATCAGCAAACCGGCTTTCTTTGGCAAACAGGTCAAGATCCCATTCCCCGGCAGTATGGATCGATTTCATATTTTATACCGGAGCTTTTAAAGGCTTCGGTGAATTGATCCCGGCTTTTTTGAACCAGTTGAATCCCTTCTTCCTTTAATTGTTGAAAAGGTCCGGTTACCGGAATGAAGCCAACCGGTAGCATCTCCAAAACATCAATGGGATTAGTAAAAAGACCTTTGACATATAAAGGTAAGGGACTCTGTTCCCGCATTTTTTTAATGAACCGGACAGCACCTGATGGGAAATTGTCTCCATCACAGAGAAGCAGTATCTTTTTCATATCGCATAATTTTACTTTTTAATAATATCAGCAGCCAAATGGTATATCCTGGAAACTGACCGGAGCTCTCTGACTAAATAAATATTTCAAATCCGGGTATTTTTCATGGAATAGCCATTTTGAAATATGGACCTTAAAAATTTCATGATCCCCCATTCTTTCCCTTATTTCGGCGTGTAGTCCGAAATTGTGGAGAAAGGCATCCTCCATTTCAAATGCCATCATTTGGTCCGTAATTTTAATACTTCCGTATTTGCATTGTGGGTTTAATTCGCTGATATGGCAGTCCGGCGAAAACATAACGCATGAATTCTCAGACGATTTCCCGCCGTTTTGAGTATAAAAACTGATGGTCAGCTGTGGAAATAATTGTGAAAATCTATCCTGGATGTCGTGGATGGTATCCTCCCGGGATATATAAAATGAACCGGCTTTCATAATCAATCATTTAATAACCAAAGTAACAACCGGTTTTGATCAATTTAAATGACTGAAACCCGGCAACTTCATGATTTTAATCAGTATGCGGATCTCTGGGGAAGCCTGCTTAATTCATCAGGTTTTTCAATTTTTCTGTGTTATTGACAATAACTTTTCCGTTTTTGATATCAATTAATTTTTCAGATTTAAAATCACTTAATGTACGGATAAGGGATTCCGTGGCCGTTCCTACATACTGTGCGATTTCTTCCCGGGAAATTTCTATCGGCATAGTTTGTTCTTTCAGGTTGAATTTTGCGGTAATCTCGACAAGCGCCGGTGGCGACGCGTTTTCTGAGGGAATTATAAGCCAGGTTTAACAGGCGTTCTTCTTTTTCTTTTACATTTTTGCTGATGATGTGGATAAATTTGGAAGCAATACCGATATCATTATAGATCATGTGGAGAAAATCGTCTTTGGGGATGGCCAGTATTTCCGCATCTTCAATGACCACTGCAGAATCATCGTACATTGCATTTTCCAGCAAAGCTGAATAGCCGATGAAATCGCCATCGTTGTACAGGTTGGTAATATATTCCTTTCCGTCAGCATTTGTCTTGAAACATTTTACTTTCCCTTTAACCAGGTAAAACAGAAATCTCGGTTTTTTATTTTCCTGGTAGAGTACCTGCTTGCGTTCATAATCTTCCAGGTCATACTTTTCGGATAACTGACTGGCTAAGGCCGGTATCTTTTACATCATTCAGAAATTGATTTAGTCCGCTGAAGTCCTGATCATAGTTTTGTTTGAGAATGGATGCTTTTTTTAACCTGATTTCAACCGCATTCAGCAATTCAATATCTTCAAAGGGTTTGGTGATATAATCATCTGCGCCCATTTCCATTCCTTTCCGGAAGTCATTTCTTTCTGTTTTTGCTGTAAGAAATATAAACGGGATATGTTCCGTGTCTTCATTTTTCCGAATCAGGTGCAACACGCCATAACCATCCAGTTCCGGCATCATAATATCACATACGATCAGGGAAGGTTTTTCTTTCAATGCGATCTCAACGCCTTTTTTCCCATTCTCAGCCATAAATGTTTTATAACCTGCCAGGTCAAGGATTTCAGCGGTATTTTCCCTGATGTCTTTGTTATCGTCTATGACCAGAATAGATGCACTCATATAATTATTCTTTAACGGGTATGGTAAATGTTATTGTGGTTCCCTTGCCCAGTTCGCTTTCCAGCGTTATCGAACCTCTCAATAAGTCAATATATCTTTTTACAATATGCAGGCCGAGACCGGTACCCTGGATATTGACCACATTTTTGCCCCTGAAAAAAGAAGAAAACAAATGTTTCTGGTCTTCTTTCGATATGCCCATGCCCTCATCCCGGATCGATAATACTGGCAAGATTGTTTTTACAGTACACTGCGTCACATGAATAGGCGTGGATGACTCCGAGAATTTAATCGCGTTGGACAGGAGGTTAAAAAGAATATTTCGTGATCAGGTTTTTATCGCTGGTAATGGCATGAGGGACCTTTGTTGGTCGAAAATAACCTTTTGGCCTGGTTTGAGCTGCGGGGTTCATTTCTTCTATGGTATCCCGGATCAGTTCCGCCAAATCAAATTCATGCAGGTGAATACCTATTTTCCCTTCATCCAGTTTACCCAAGTGATAAGAAGTCTTCCAGCAGATTATTCAGGTGTTTAACGGAATTTTTTATTTTTTCAATATGACGGGTTCTTTTTTCCTGGTCGTCTGCAGCCGTATATTTATCCAGGAGTGAAGCCGAGGACAGTACGGTACTCAGGGGTGTCCTGAACTCATGGGAAGCCATGGAAACGAAGCGGCCTTTTATTTCATTCAGCTGCCTTTCTTTATCCAGTGCCTGGTTTAGTCTCATTTTGCGATTCTTCCAGACGTTGCAGGGCTTCTTTAAGGATGGTGGTTCTTTGTTCCACTTTTAGTTCAAGATCGGCATTCAGCAAACGCAATTCGTCGGTCACTTTTTCCAGTTGCAATTGCTGCAGCACTATATTTTGTTCAATTTCCTTTCTGCGGGTGATATCGATCACGAAAGCGATAACATAACGTTCTTCATTTTGTACATAGGTACTCAGGCTGACTTCCACCGGGAATGTTGTGCCATCTTTTCTGCTGGCCAGCAGATCCCGGTTATTGCCCCATTTTCCTGTTTTTGGGATCATGGTAAAATGCTTCCCGGTGCTGTATATGAACTTTTTCTGGCCGAAGCAGGAATCAGTACTTCAATTTTTCGGTCCTTCGAGTTCTTCAGCCGAATACCCGAACATCTGGCATGCCGACGGATTGATCAGGATGATATTTCCCTGGCTATTGGTAACGACAATGCCTTCCGTTGCATTTTCAAAAAGTGAGGTCAGATGAACGAGGTTATTGCGCATCCGAATGAGTTTAATCAAATGTACGGATGTTTTAAAGCTGCAATAGTTTTTGCTCGATGGCTATTGCTTTTGGAAACAATACCTCATGTTCCAGGTATTTATGCTGGATGAGGTTATTGGTACAGTTCTTCCAGTTTTTTATAAGATCACCACGTAATTGATACATGCTGTGTCCGGTGGAGTAAATTGATTGGTCGTGAGCTTGCAGTTTGCTTGACAAATCCTGAATCTGCAGGTGTTCCTTTTCAATATTATGCAGCGGTTTACGCAGGGTTCTGACAAACAGATTTCCATAGGGCTCTTTTCTCCTGTAAGCCGAATCAATTTGTTTGATATACGGGAAGATGATTTCGTCTTCATGCCTGGTTATGCTGCATCAGGATTCCGGCTAATCCGGGTAAATAATTCCGCAGACTTATTCAATTCCGGATATTTGTGCCTGGTGGCCGGTGATAAAGGATTCCAGGCTGGCTGAAAGGGAGGGCAGGGTTTGATAAATATAAGCATGGTGAACATGGGTTATATAATCAATCAAAAACTCCGGTCGTCCATTCATCGAATGGCAGAATATTGGAAAGCACGAAGGTTCCTGGTTGACTTCCTGAGTTCAGCAGACAACTACTTCGAAATCAATACCTTTTGCTTCACAGGCTGATTTCAGAGGAATATTTCCGCTGCAGCAATAGCTGAGCTGATATTTCCTGAATACATCTGCTGTGCGATAATCCTTTTTCACCATGTCACTAATCGTGACACTCGAATATCATCCATCATTTCTGCTAGGTTTTTCTTATAATGGACAAATATATTTTTATACGGTAACCTTCATATGACTTTAATCATGCCGGTACCTGTCTGCTATCATGAACCGGTTGGAACGGGTAAAATATTTTTGAACCTCAATATTTACAATATGAACCCATCTGATCCTGAAAATGCAGGCGAACTGGACCGGGACTTCGACCGGAATTTTAAACCCCGGGGAGCCATTGCTTTTTTCATATTACTGATTCTGCTCGGCATGGTGATCTGGTACGGGATCTATTTTTTAATGCTGGACAGAATATAAACCCTTTATATGTCAACGATGGATCCTTCAGAAAAGAAAGATAATCGGTATTACCGGAGCCGTACTTGCCCTGTTTATTTTTTCCATTTTATATGCCAGGGGCAGGAACAACGAACTTCCGGAATGTCTTCCTTTTAATAAAGCGTACCTGGAACCGAAGATTACACAGCTCGATGAGAAAACCTTCCAGGTGTATGCGGTTGCCCAGATGTGGCAGTTTCAGCCTAGCCAGATTAATATTCCGGCGGGCAGTGAGGTTGATTTTTTTGTAACCTCGAAAGACGTGGTTCACGGATTCAACATCAGTGAAAAGAATGTGAACCTGATGGCCATCTATGGGAATATCAACAAGACAACGGTAAAATTTGAAAAACCGGGAATTTATAAGATCACCTGTCATGAATACTGCGGTGTCGGTCACCAGGCCATGCAGGCCGAAGTGATTGTAAACGAACGCCCGCCAATTAATTAACCCAACACTCATGCAGATTTCTAAAAATTTAAAAAGACTGATTTACTGGGAACTGGGCATTCCGTTGACGCTGTTAACGATCGGCATTTATCATGGCCTGATGCAAACGATTTACAGGGCCGGCGTGATTCATCAATCATCCTTTGCGCACCTGGATTATTACCAGGGCCTGACGCTGCATGGTGTGATCAACGCGATTGTATTAACTTCTTTTTTTGCCGTGGCCTTTGGTCATGCCACGATGGCTTTCTATTTAAAGAAAGAACCACACCGCTGGGTTGCCTGGTTAAGTTTTTGGTTAATGACCGTCGGCACGGTCATGGCTGCCTGGGCAATGTTATCCGGGAAGGCATCGGTACTCTATACTTTTTACCCGCCGTTAAAAGCCCATCCTTTGTTTTACCTGGGTGCGGCACTGCTGATCGTGGGATCCTGGATTCCGTCTGTTCAGCTGGGCGAATATGTATATGAGTTGGAAAAAAGAAAATCCGGAAACCAAAACACCGTTGGCCGTGGTGGGTACCCTGGTCAACTTCACCATCTGGTTCGTCTGCACACTGGCGGTGGCTTATGAAGTGCTGGTATTGTTACTGCCCTGGGCGATGGGATGGACGCCGACCGTAAATGTTACCCTGGCCCGTACTTTATTCTGGTTTTTCGGGCATGCACTGGTTTATTTCTGGTTACTTCCTGCCTACATCATGTACTACACGATGCTGCCCAAACTTGCCGGCGGAAAACTATTTTCAGATCTTGCCGGACGCATTTCACTTTTTATATTTCTCTTACTTTCTGTACCGGTCGGCGTGCATCATCAGTTTAGTGATCCCTCCATTACCACGGGGCATCAAAATGTTCCAGGGACTGCTGACTTTCGGTGTGGCCCTTCCCAGTTTTATCACTGCATTTACACTGGCCGCTTCCCTGGAATATGCAGGAAAGAAACGGGGATCCCGGGGATTGCTTGGATTTTTCGGTAAACTGCCTTACCTGGATCCCAATCGCTATCTGTTTGCTTACCTGATCGCGGGTCTGATCCTGTTTATTTTTGGCGGATTAACCGGTATCGTAAATGCTTCCGGTGTATTGAATGCCGTCGTACACAATACAGCCTGGATGCCCGGACATTTTCATATGACGGTAGCCGGTCCTGTTTTTCTCAGCATCATCGGCATGAGTTTGTTTTTGTATAGTGGATTGATCGGGAAAGCCGGTTTTTCTTCCCCGCGTAAATGTGATCATTCCCTAGTTATGGGTCATTGGCATATTGATATTTTCCACCGGACTTTCCTGGGGCGGTCTGATTGGCGAACCGAGAAGAACGAACCTGGGCATGACTTACCTGAATCCAAAAAATGAATTGTTTACACCTGAATGGGTACCGACAACCATGCTGGCCCTATGCCGGCGGAATCATCATGACCTTTGCCGCCCTTTTATTTTTTATCGTTTTCTTCGGAACGATGTTCAGCAAAAAGACTTCTGCCGGACGTCTGGATCTGCCCGTGTCCGAGGCACTGCATGATGAAAAACGAATTCCATTGTTTGATACGTTTCAAACCCTGGCTGATCATCATGGGTATTATTATACTGCTCGCCTATATTCCTGCTTTCATGAATGCCAGTAGAAATCCTGGTCCGGGTGCTCCTCCTTTTACACCGGATAACCCGGTTCCGGAGAAACTGTCAAAAACGGCGAATCCTTACAATCAATAAATCAATGCATATTATCAGGTGATCCGATATGATGAAATCACTCAGGACCATATATTTTTTTGTATTCGGAGTAATCATTATTGCCGGTCACCGTTTTTGGAATCACATCATGGTATGAGTCGCACTTTCAACGACTGCCGGTACTTGGTCCCGAAAAACATATGGTCGGTGCATTCAGGTTTAAAACTCAGTCGGGATGAGGATTTCAGTCAGATCAATGGAAGGATAAAATCGTTGTCGCCAATTATTTTTTTACCAGTTGTCCTTCTGTATGTCCCAAACTCATGGCTGCCTTGCAAAAGGTTCAGGCCGCAGGAATCAAATAAGATATTGATCAATTCCTTTACGGTTGATCCCGCAAGGGACAGTGTCGGGAAACTGAAAGCGTATGCTGACAAACATGGTATAACAGAACGGATGGTCTTTATTAACCGGAGATAAGATCAGCCTGTACAAATTTGCAAGGACAGATCTGTTGATTGATGCCACCGATGGTGATGGCGGTCCCGGCGACTTCATTCACAGCGATCAGCTGGTGTTGATAGATCCCCTGAAACGGATCAGGGGTTATTATACCGGAACAGATGAAAATGATGTGAACAGGCTTATCCGGGATATTGAAAAACTACAAAATGAATTTCATTTATAAGTAAAGAAGAGGTAACATGAAAAAGAAAATTACGATTTCGGTTTTAACGTTTACTACTATCACTATTCGTTTTTTCCATTCCACCGGTTGAAGAAGGGAAAGATCGTTATTTACTACCCGTTGTGCGAGCTGTCATAATGTAAATAAAGTCGTTGTTGGGCCCGGCCCTGGCGGGCGTAAGCTGAACGACATTCGGAAGACTGGATCGTACATTTTGTTCATTCTTCCCAGATCGGTAATTAAAGAGTGGTGACAAGACCGCAATTGCATTATATGAAAAGTTCAATAAAGTGCCGATGCCGGATCATACCGATTTAAGTGCCGAAAGCATTAAGGGTATACTGGCCTATATTAAATCAGAAACAAAAGCATCCGTTTCAGCGCCTTCTTTCAGACCCGACTCCCTGCATCCGGATTACACCCCTATATCCGGAGATAATTACGCTTTTTTTGCTGCTTACCTCTGCCTGGTCTTATTGATGGCCGGATCGATGGTCGCGCTGGTTAAAGTGAAAGAATTGCAAAGAAGGAAAAAGGCAGGGGCAACAAAATTAGAAATTATGAATATCCAGGAACTATTAAAAAAATACGACGTACCTGTTCCCAGGTATACCAGTTATCCGACTGTGCCTTTCTGGAATGATTCAATCAATATTCCGCAATGGAAGCGGGCGTTTAAAAATCAGTTTCCTCTGAGCAACGGGAATGAGGGTATCAGCCTATATATGCATCTTCCTTTTTGCGAATCTCTTTGCACGTATTGCGGATGTAATAAAAAGATTACGAGAAACCACGGCGTAGAAGACGAGTACATAGAGGCAGTCATTGCCGAATGGGGCATGTATTGCGAATTAATGGATGAAGTGCCGGTCATCCGCGAACTTCATCTGGGCGGTGGTACGCCGACATTCTTCAGTCCTGGCAATCTGGATAAATTGCTCAATGCAATTCTGGATAATTCGGTGGTTCATGCGGATTGCAATTTCAGTTTTGAGGGCCATCCAAACAATACGACGGAGACGCATTTAAATACGCTGTATAACCTGGGATTCCGGCGCATTAGTCTGGGTGTGCAGGATAATAATCCGGTCGTTCAGAAAGCAATCAACCGGATACAACCGCTGGAAAATGTAAAACGGGTGACAGAACAGGCCAGAAATACAGGTTTCCAATCGGTTAATTTTGATCTTATCTACGGTCTGCCATTTCAAACTATTGAAAGCATTCACAAAACGGTTAGCGAATGTATCAGCCTGCAACCGGACAGGTTTGCTTTTTACAGTTATGCACACGTGCCCTGGACCAGCAGAAATCAGCGTCTTTTTTCCGAAAAGGATTTACCTGCCGGAGATTTCAAATTGTCCTTATACCATGAAGGTGCCGGATTATTTAAGAAATATGGGTATCAGCAAATCGGTATGGATCATTTTGTGAAAGCAGAAGATGACCTGTATAAAGAATTTGCAGCCGGCCATTTACACAGGAACTTCATGGGATATACCACGAAGCATACCCGCTTACAACTGGGATTAGGAGTTTCTGCCATCAGCGACACGGGAAATGCTTTTGCACAGAATACCAAGTCACTCCATGAATATTATCAGATTCTTAAAGCCGGAGAATTGCCCCTGATAAAGGGATGCTTCTTAAATCAGGAAGATGAAACCTTCAAAAAACATATACTCGATATAATCTGTAATGGCAGAACGTATTTCGGCAATCAATACCTCGAAGAACTACAAAAATATAGTTTCCCCATTCTCGATAAGCTTCAAAACGATGGATTGGTGACTTTTAATTCGCGGTTTGTCGAGGTAACGGAGACCGGGAAAAATTTTACAAGAAATATTTGCACTGCGTTTGATCTGAAACAATTAAGGTCGGTTGCAGATCAAAACAGGTCTGTTTACAGCCAGGCAATATGATACTTTAATCAATATTTTTATACTGACTGTCCAGTATTTTTATTTTCATTACGGTAGCAATACTGAGTGCTCTCTGTTTGGCCAGTTCGGCTTTTTCTCCTTCGAAAATGATCATCCACCGTTGAAGTGAACAGTGAGTCCACCGGTCAAAATGCTGAATGGTCAGATGAACAATCATTGTGAATTCGCTGATGTATGATCATTGGATTGCCGGCATAGGTTCCCGTGTAAAAAAGAGTATTTTCCCAAAATGAATACATCACCGGCAGATGCTTTTCCCAGTTGACTTTTATTGATAGTGGTGAAAATATGCGCCGATAACAGGATCTTCGATTACCTGTTTATAAAAATGATCAATCAGCAATTTAATATCTTCAATTGTTTCTATATCTTTTTTCATCTTCTTGAATTATCCGGGACAGACTACAGGTCTTTCCGGCTAAATTTTCTCAAGAGACAGCCAGGTGGGTATCAGTATCCAGGCAATCATGATCAGCAGGGCAATGATGAAGCCCGTGCCTGAGCCAAAGGAATCCCTGAATATGGCGCCGCTATATCCCATCAGTGCAGAAATATCCATTTTCAGCAAAATAAGTATTCTTCCCAGATCGATGGGATTCAGACCGCTCATCACGACCATTGCTTTTTCCATGGGATAATCCTGGAACTGGAATAGTATAAACAAGGCCAGTCCGTCAAACAAGCAATGAAAAATACAGCCAGAGCAGGATGGAAACACCGATGCCCTTTGCCTTATCGCGGGTAAGCACGGCAGCCAGCATGGCAATAGAAACGAATATGATCGTTAAGCAGCATCGGCCATGGCGATCATGATCAGATCCGGTCGCAGTTGGAGAATAGAGTAGTATCGGAATGCCGATACCCGCCAAAATGGACATGGACAGAGATCCGCTCAGACCGGCAAAAAGACTCACCCATATTTTCTTTCTTTTCAAAGGCTGGCTTACCAGCAGTTCAATAAATTCTGCACTATTATAAATATAGATCGTTGAAAAGATGATGGAAACGAGAGGAACGATGATCAGCACCAGGTTCAGTAAACTCAACAATCCCTTGGTTGCATTATCATCCAGATTAAAAACACTGAAAGAAATGAGCAGGAGGAACAACGTATATCCGATAACGATTTTATTCCTCAGGATATCTGCCATTACATATTTGATGATCTTATTCATGGTAGCGGTTTTTTGACATCACGGAGGCAATCGCTTTTGATAATTTTATTTCTCCTGTATCCGCTCTCAGATCAGCCAGGGATTTATGGAATACCAGTTTTCCCTCCTGCATATAGATCACCTGGGTGATCAGATCATCCAGATCACTCAGAATATGAGACGTGATCAGAATCAGTTTGCCCTTTTGTTTTTCTTTCATGATTTTTTCTTTTAATATTTCAGATGCAACCGGATCCAGTCCGGCTGTTGGTTCATCCAGTATCAGTACATCCGGGTTGAAAAGAAAGGCCAGGGTCGCACTTACTTTTTGCCGGGTGCCGCCGGAAAGGGTTCTCATTCTTTTGTCCAGTATTTTATTCAGCCCGAAGGATACCAGCAGTTCTTCATCCAGATTGCGCAGATCCGGTTTTCTGCCGGATATCTTTCATCATGGAGATTACCTGCCGGATGGTCATATTTTCAGGATACCTGCCGGTTTGCGGCATATAACCAATATGTTCCCGGTAAAGCCAGTCGTGCAGTATATTTTTTCCATTGAAAGTAATGAAACCGCTGTTCGGTACCACCATACCCAGTATGCTTTTTATAAGTGTGGTTTTTCCGCTGCCATTGGGACCGATCAAAGCAATACACTCACCCCGGATGCATGTTGCAGATACATTATCCAGCGCTTTGAGCTTCCCGAATTTTTTGGAGACGTTGCTGGCGATGATCATAGTTGAATGGGTTTCATAAATGGATAATCATCTTTCAGGTTTTCAGGTGTGAGACTGGGTACTATTTTTTCGGTTTTATCCAGCAGGGTAGTCATAAAACTTCTGAACAGCATCATGGCAGATGGATTTTTTTCCACGATCATGGAAAAAAGGCTTACCGGATGAAAAGCAATATCTCCCACATGATCCTTATTGAGATCATATCCTTCATATTTATCCCAGTAGTTATGATTGAAGGAGTTCAAGACAAGCTCACCGTTGGTTGCGACGTCAAATGTGTTGGAAAGAAAATTATTCCGGGTAACATGAACATCCATACAACTGGCCTGAATTTTCATGGCCCAGCCGTTACGCTGAAACAGATTTCCTTCAATCTGAATCCGGCTGGCTCCTTCCATATAAATACCTGCCGTATTATTGATGAATTTGTTGCCACTGATATAACTGTCGGAGATTTCTTTTAACAGGAGACCGAAAGACCCGTCACCCCAGTTGTCTTCAAAACGGTTATTTAACATCTTTACGCCATGCGTAAACATGACCGAAACACCGGCGCCATTGTTTCTGAAAATATTGGACACATAATCATCATGGTGAGAAAACATAAAGTGTAAGCCATAACGAAGGTTGTTGGCAGAGACATTTAACTCAATCAGTGGAATTGGTCACAAATTCGAAGTAAATACCATCCCGGTGTCCGGAGATATTATTCTTCCGGATCAGCAGGCTGTCGCTTTTCCAGCAGTGGATCCCATTTCCGCTCTGCTGTTCAGATTTGGCATATGCTTTTATGTCATTGTTTTCAATCCGGCATTTTGTTCCTGCCTGAACATAGATTCCAAAAAAATCATCTTCCAGGATATTATTCGTAACAGTCACATCGCGGCTATTGTAAATTTTTATTCCGGCAATATCATCCATACTGGAAACACCGGAATGAATGATTTTAAATCCCCGGATGGTTATGTGATTTGATTTTAGCGAAAGAATTTCATACTGGTGTTCACCATCCAAAACGGGAAACTGAATGCCGATCAGGGTAATCGGTTTATTAATCGTTATATTTTTTTCTTTGTATAATCCCGGGTTCTACCAGGATCGTATCGCCCGCGACGGATGCAAGAACCGCTGCCCGGATGGACTTGTATTTTTGAGCAGGTCCGACTTTCAGGACATGTGCCTGCGAAATCAGAGCAGGGCAGGAAAAAGAATATGAGAAGCAGGCATTTCATGGTTTGTTCATTTCAGTCCAGTTTATAACCGATCCCGGAAATTCCTGTTTTACTTTATTCAGATCTTCCATGTTGTTAAATACGGTATAAGGTCCGCCCATCGGTGCCCTGAGATTTTCACTTTTCAAAATGAATGCGGTACCGGGACGGAATCAGGGAATGGGGATCAGAGAAACTGCTGAAATATATTTCCCGCAGGGACTGATTGATTTCCGGATGCGCTTTAAGAAATGAAATGGCACATTGGGGATCGTCAAATTTGAATATTTTTCCTTTCTGCGTGATAATCTCCGCGCCATAACGGATATCACTGATGGTCATCTTACAGAACTGGCAGTTGTCCGTTCCCGGTTTTTAGCGGAACCGGACCGGCACTGCAGGAATAAACAAACAGGGATATCAAGAAAATATTCAGAACCGCAAGAAGTATTTAGATTTACTGAGGCTTTTTTGATCTCAGCGCATACCATTCCCGGCATACGACAAACAGCAGTATGATTCCCACACCAACAAATATCCATCCGCCAATATCCGGAATGGAATAAGCGCCAAAATTGAATAGTTGCTTAAATCCGATCAGCGGTGGCTGATAGGACATGCCCGGAACAACGATGGCAGCATCCGGATTCAAAGTGTGACCGTAATTGTATTCCCATTTCCAGAAATCAGCCATCGCGATCATACCAAAGCAGACAAATAAAATAAAAGATCCGTTCATCAGTTTTCTTTTTCCAATAATTCCGGAAATGATAAACAGCAAGGAGAAAAAGCAAATGATATAGGGCAGGATCGTAAATTCAAAGAAGTCGCCCGCATGAATGGGCTTCATCCCGATATAATGGTTCAGGCCGTTGATGATATCGACATTGCCGCCGAGTTTGTTTGCGTAAATCAGCAAAACCAGGCCCTCCGGATATTGGGGAGCGGACAACTGGATCTGCCACATCGGGAAGAACAGAATGGAAAACAGCGACAGGCCGCTTAATATGAAGAGCATTCTGCCCGATATACTTATCTGATTTATTTTCATAAAAATAAATTCAAATATTTATTACTTCGCAGCTGGAGGTAACAGCACCCCGTCCACGACATAGATCATCCCGTTGGAAGCCGGGATCGAGGTAATCACATGAACGGAATTGTTCAGTGTTATTTTACCATCTTTTACCTGAACGGTTACGTTGTCGCCATTTACCATTCCTAGTTTTTGTCCGTCCTGAAAACTTTCCGGTTTTAAACGCCGAGGGTTACGTGATATTGAAGCATATTCCGCAGGTCTTCTTTTTTCGCATCTTTCATCAGTTCGTCAACTGTTCCGGCGGGAAGTTTGGCAAAAGCTTCATTGGTTGGAGCAAAAACGGTAAATGGCCCGGCATTGGAAAGTGCGGTTACCAGATCTGCCTGTTTGTAGGGCGGCTACCAGCGTCGTATGATCTTTCGAGGAGACGGCTACTTTGACGACGTCTTTTTCGGAGTCATTATCCTGTACATTTTCCTGACCGCCGGCCACTTTGGTCGAATCCGGAGATTTCACTGGCAGCAGCATCTGAACCAGCGGATTGATTGCAGGAAAACAGCGAAAGAAAGAGTGTGATATAGAGAAGGTTAGTAATGTACTTCATGGTATGTTGAATATTGATTGGTCATTAATTTTTCACAAGCGTTGAATCATTCGGAGGCAAATTTTTACCTGTACTGAATAAAAGGGCGGTATTGCTTTCTTTTGGTGAAACCCTTACATAGCCCGACATTTCCTGGTGCAGTGCACTGCAAAAGTCTGTGCAGTAGAAAGGATACATGCCCGGTTTTTCAGGAGTCCATTTAAGCGTCTGGGTTTCTCCCGGCATAATCAGTAGCTCGCCGGTTAATGCACCCTTGATGGCAAATCCATGAGGCACATCCCAGTCCTGTTCCAGGTTGGTTACATGCCAGTATACTTCGTCGCCCATTTTTATTCCTTCAATATTATCAGGAGAAAAATGAGAACGGATCGCGGTGATATAAACATCCACACGGTTACCTTTTCTGACAACTTTTGTTTCCGCTTCTCCTTTGGATGCAAATGGATTGGTATTTTCTTCCAGTTTATAAAACTTCACCGAATTGTTTTTGATCACATCGGCTGCCACGGCCTGTGCGTAGTGTGGTTCTCCGATCGTTGGAAAATCAAGGATCAGTTGCATTTTTTCGCCGGTAATATCAAATAGCTGGGCACTCTGGGCCAGTTCCGGACCGGTAGGCAGATAACGGTCTTTTGTGATTTTGTTATAAACAATCAGATATTTTGCATTGGGACTCTTTGTATCTCCGCCCGGAATACACAAATGGCCGGGAGAATAAAAAGTTGGCTGGCGGTCCACCACTTTCAGATCTTTGATATTCCATTTCACCACTTCTGAAGAAACGAACATGGTGGTATAACCGATTCCCTTTCCGTCAAATTCGGTGTGCAATGGCCCAAGACCCGGTTTTTTTACTTCACCATATAAGGCGGATTCATATTTTACAACCGGTATACCATCATAGTCTCCGATAAAATCTTTATTGCTGATGGCTGTCATGAGTTTGGTAAAACTGAAGACAGGAATCAATGCAGCCAGTTTTCCACTGCCGACAATATATTCACCGGTTGGATCCACATCACAACCATGGGGTGATTTAGGACAGGGAATAAAGTAACAGATATCTTTCAGGATTTTTGTGTCCAGAACGATCACTTCTGTTTTGGTTTCTGAAGTTGCAGTATGGGTTTTTTCATCATATACATTATGTACATATTTAACGGTCTGTTTTTCACCCTTGCCGGCTTTTAGATATTCTTCTGCTTTTTTCCAGTTCACGGCCATGATAAAATCCTTGTCTCTCTGGGAAGCATTTACTTCCAGCAGGGTGTTGGCCTGTTCTGTATTGTAACAGGAGAAAAAGAACCAGCCATGTGATTTTTCCTTGCCGGAATGGCTAAGATCAAAATTCACTCCGGGGCAGCGCAGTTGAAAGGCAATGTTCATGGCACCGGTGGTTTTATCCACACTGATAAAACTGATCGTTCCTTTGAAATTCTTTTTATAGGAATTAATGGGAACATCTCCGTTTACATTATCAGGCGGAACACTGAATCGTGTACCCGCTACAACATATTCGGTATTTTCTGTAATAAAAGGAGAGGAGTGATTTCCTGCGCTGTTGGGCAGTTCGATGATTTCAGCCGTGTGAAAAGTTTTCAGATCAACCCTGGCTACCCTGGGTGTATTATTCGCATTGGCAAATATCCATCTGCCGTCTATTACTGCCGTTTGTCTGTGACAGATCTTCGTGATGCAGGTCATCCCAGGGAACGAAACCATGAGAAGTATTCAGCATGGGTTTTGTTTCTTCGCTATATCCATAGCCTTTTTCCGGATCAACCGAAAATACCGGAATCACCCTGAGCAGACGGCCGGAAGGAAGTCCGTAAACACTCATCTGGCCGCTGAAGCCACCGGAAACAAAATTATAGAACTCGTCATATTTACCGGGTGCAACATAGGCTTTTGCGGCTGCATCTCCCGATACAGCATTGCCTGCGTTTTTTGGTTTACAGGATTGAAATCCAAAAGCCAGTGCGCATATCCCGACTGCGAGCATAACAGCGTACTCTTAAAATTTTTCATATTTTGATTCTTTGCTTTGAAAAAATTCCTGTTCTTATTTTACTCCGTCATTTTTACGCATAAACTCATAAATATTCCGGGCGTCATCGTCAGTTAAATTCTGATTGGGCATGCGAACAAGACAGAGTTCAAGCATGGCCTGTGCCTTGGGATCCTTATCGATCATCACATCCGGATTGGTTGCGAAATTCATGATCCATTCTGCTGTATGCCGGCTGGTGACGCCTTTCCATCCCGGGCCCACCAGTTTCTCATCTGTTAATTTGTGACAGGCACTGCATTTAACAGCTATACACTTTGGAACCGGCATCGGCTTTTGGAACATCGAGGGTGGCACTTACATCTACTTTGGAAAATTTGCCTTCTCCTCTTTTCTGATCGTAAGAAGGATTTGCATCAGCAGGTTTTGACTGATCAGCAGATGAAGCGGGTTGTTTGTTGTCGTCGGAACTGTATTGCCGCAGGCAATTGCAAACAAAGTCACCAGAGCTCAGGAAAAGAAATTTTTTCATATATGTTTTTTATTTAGATTGAAATGGTCAGTGCAAGATTAGCGATCCTTTTCACGGCTGATTTTATGCGTGTAATCATAATGTCCAGGAGAATAGTAGCGGTAATACGAAGTTTTAATGCATGAAACATGATTAGAATCATATATCATAGATGACTGTCATGACGCCCGTGAGCATCATGATATTTTAGCGTACAAAACCCGTAAAATGATTGATATCGACACACTGCTTGCCTGGGGTGCCGTTTATAAAAAGCTTGGACCGGAGGAGACCATTTTTCAGGAAGGCAGTGAATGTCATTTTTATCATCAGCTGGTTTCCGGTTCGGTCCGCTGGACTAACTTCAAAGATGACGGCGGGGAATTCATTCAGAATATGATAGAACCGGGCGAAAGCTTTGGTGAACTTCCCTTATTTGACGGATCAGCCTTATGCCGCTTCGGCGATAGCCAACAAAGAATCCGTTGTAATTCGTCTGCATATGGATCCAGCTTTCAACAGATGCTGAAACAAAGTCCTGAAATCTATCTTGAAATTTTTGAAACTTTTTTCTGAACGGATGAGATTTAAATTTCTGCTATTGAAAGAGCTTTCCTGTTTTGGACCGGAACACCGGATTTCAACCCTGTTCAACTATTTTAAAAAATCAAACAGAAATATTTGTAAAAAACATAACCGGATGGATCTCACCCGTCAGCAGATTGCAAATATGACCGGGCTGCGGGTGGAAACCGTAATCAGAAGTATCCGGCATATGAATGAAAATGGCCAGCTGGTGATAGAAAGAGGTAAGGTTTATTGCTGACCGTATGATTGTACGCATAAATATTCAGACTGTTTACCATTTTCTTTGAAAAAAAATTCAGTGCATTCTTCCCGTAAAAAATGGCTGCAGTTCTCTCTTTTTAATTTGATGGCTGGTTGCTTTATTGGGCGTAACCCTCCGATATAAAATTGCTTTTTCCCTTCCATTTATTGATCAGCAGAATTTACTGCACGGTCATTCCCATTTTGCCTTTGCGGGCTGGGTCACACAGGCGCTGATGACCCTGCTGATCGGTTATCTGTCCGAAAAGACATCAAAAGATTATTTCCCCAGGTACCGCTGGATTCTTTATTTCAATGCCATCACGGCATATGGCATGCTGATCAGTTTTCCCATCCAGGGTTATGGATTTGTTTCTATTTTCTTTTCAACCATGTCGGTGTTTGCGTCTTATTATTTTGCTGTTCTTTTCTGGAAGGATCTGAACCGCTTACCTGTTCACTCGGTAAGTCATTCCTGGTTCAAACTGGCTCTGCTGGGAAATGTCATTTCTTCTGCCGGTCCGTTTTCGCTGGCCTATATGATGGCCTCGCATAATATGCATCAGAACTGGTACCTGGCTTCCATTTATTTTTACCTGCATTTCCAGTATAATATCTGGTTCTTTTTTTCCTGTATGGGTTTGCTCAGTTACCGGCTGTCGGCGATGGGAATTTCTGAAGAAAGCCTTAAAAAAATATTCATCTGTTTTGCCCTGGCTGCCCTGCCCACTTATTTTCTGTCGGTATTATGGTGGCATATTCCTTTGTGGTTATATATTGTCGTTGTGCTGGCTGCTGTCTGTCAGCTGGCGGGCTGGGTACAATTCATATGGCTGGTTAAGAAGCAGGCCACACTCATCAGGAGCAATATCATTCTGTTTTCGCGGATATTATTTATTTTTTTTGGCATTGCGGTCAGTATAAAATTAATCCTTCAGACTGCATCAGTCATACCTGCCATCAGCCACCTGGCTTTTGGTTTTCGTCCTATTGTGATTGGATACCTGCACCTTATTCTGCTTGGCATCATTACGATTTTTATTCTTGCCTACAGTTTTACGTTTGGTCAGATTCAGATGAATGCCGGGAACAAAACGGGGCATCATCGTATTTGTGACGGCCATTGTCTTTAATGAACTGCTACTGATGATACAGGGTGTTTCAGATCTTTTGTATACCGGTGTGCCCGGCATGCAATACTGGCTATTTGCTGCTGCCTGTTTGTTACTGGGTGGAATAGAAATGATTGTTTATCATCAGTTTTTTTCAAAAGATGACCGCGATCATAAAATGATGGAAAAACTGTAACGAATTTTGAAAAAAAATGAAATCGAATAATATCAACAACACGATCTATTGCGTCTCTGGTACTTGAAAACCACCGGATCGTTCCGGTTCTGGAAAAATACAGTATTGACTTTTGTTGTCGCGGAAAGATGAACCTGGAAGATGCCTGTAAGGACAAAGGCATTGATCTGTCAGAGGTTTTAAAAGAAATGGAAGCCGTGGGAGCGGAGGAAACAGGTAAGACAGATGCCCTTTACGGAAATGACGGAAACCCAACTGGTGAATCATATTGTGACGACACATCATTATTATGTAAAAAATGCCATGCCGGTGATTGCCGGCCATCTGGAAAAAGTTGCCTCTAAACACGGTGATTCCTTTCCCTATATGCTGCGCGTAAAAGAGCTTTTCGAAATAATACATAAAGAAATGGATGTGCATATGAAGAAAGAAGAAACCATTTTATTTCCGAGGATCCTGGAGATAGAAAAAAGCGGCGGACAGGAAAATCTGTTTCCGGCCGGTTATATCAGCGGCCCGATTGCCATGATGGAACATGAACATGAAAATGCCGGAGATGTACTGTTCGAGATCCGAAGCCTGACGAATAAGTATGCTGTGCCGCCCGGAGCCTGCACAACTTTTCGGATTTGCCTTGTCGGAACTCAAAGAATTTGAAGATGATCTGCATCAGCATGTTCACCTGGAAAATAATATCTTATTTCCCAGGGCCCTTCAATTGTGTAAAGCTGTTTAATCCTGTTTATGAAAAGGATTCTGTTTCTTATGTTGTTCTTTATATTCGGAATTTGTGCAGTGGGTAAATCCTGTCCGATCTGCGGATGCGGTGGCGGCAATGTGTATATGGGATTACTGCCGGATTTTAAATATCAGTTTATCGGTCTCCGGTTTCATACCACGCAGTACCATACCCAGCTGATCAATGATCCATCGCAATACAGTACAAATACTTATAATACTGTCGAGCTCTGGGGAGGTGTAAGACTGGGCAAAAAGATTCAGTTACTTGCCTTTGTGCCCTATTATATGAATAAACAGGCAGACGATGATGGTACTTTCTATACGCATGGACTGGGAGATATTACGGTGATGGGTCAATACCAGGTTTTTAAAAGTTCAGCACGTGTAGCAGCACGCAAAACAATTAACCAGCAGTTGTGGATTGGCGGCGGAATTAAACTTCCTACCGGCCCTTTTAACGCTGATATGGCAGGACAGCAACACGACGGTGGCGGATATCAATGCACAGATTGGTACCGGCAGTGTTGATTTTTTAATTAATGGTATGTACAATTTAAGCATCCGGAATTTCGGAATCAGCCTGACAGCGAATTACAAAATGAATACGATCAATTCGGATCAATATAAATATGGCAATAAATTTCAATCCAATCTGATCGCCTTTTATCATTTTTCCGGAAAGAAAACAACTGTTACCCCTAATATGGGCCTGGGATATGAAAATGTCGCCATCAATCAGCTCGCAGGCAAAGATGTCCAATATACGGGCAGCCGGATTATGACGGCGATCGCAGGAGTAGAATTTGATTTTGGAAAAATAGGCGTGGGTATCAATGGTCAGCTTCCGCTTTCACAGAATTTTGCAGAAGGCCAGACCAAAATGAAATTCAATACCATGATGCATGTAACTTATCAGTTTTGAATGCCGGTGCATGATTTAAATCATTGCGTTTATTCAGCGAAAACCCACCAATATTGATGGGTTTTTTTATAAGCGATTGGCAACTATTTTATCAATTCACTCTAAAGGCCAGTACCTTTACATAGAGCCGTGTCTATTGCGGAAAAAATCATCGGATTTATCAGAGAATTTCTCCGGAAATTTTCAGGAGGCCCCGCAACAGCCGGCACAGTGCCGGGATTAGCTTTATCAACAACCGGATTGGCTCTTTACTAAGTGGAAACATAGTTTCATTAATTTTCTTAGCCGCTTGAACAAAACGGCTAAGAATTTTTATGGATAATAACCGCAGGAAGCAGCCGGGCAAATCAGTTTTGTAAAATCTGTGCGGAAATTTGCACGGAATGCGGGAATGAATGCGATAAACATGGAAAGATGGGCATGGGGCACTGCCAGGAGTGCGCAAGAGGTTGCCGCGCCTGTGCAAAGCAGTGCCTGGCCATGGCCGCCTGATCAAACATCCGTTCCCGCCGCCTTGTATGCTGGTATTTTTTTACCGTGCAGATCAGAAAGATATTTTCCAAGTCTTTCCGCGTTTTGTTTTTGTCCTTCTTCGGCTCCATGTGCCTTGATTACGATTTCACGCATTTCTGCTGTATCGAATAACATCGACCAGTCTATCTGGGTTTCTTCCCCCTTAGACTCGAAAAGAACCGTAGTAATGAAATTCGGATTGAAGTGTTGAAATACGATTTTCTTCATCGGAACAATTTCTTTGAAAATACTCCTGTTGGGATAGTTTGTTCCGTCTGGTCCGTGCATGGTCAGTTTCCATTCCCCGCCTTCCCGAAAGTCCATTTTATGAATCGTGCTGGTAAACCCGTTGGGTCCCCACCAGTTTGCAATGTGCCCGGGACTGGTCCAGACTTCCCACATCAGTTCAACGGGCGCCTTAAATGATCTGGTGAGCCGCAATTCTCTGTTTTCCTTCTTTTCCATTGTTTTATTTTTTTGATTTTTTTTGAATTTGTTTCAGGTACTTATCAAGATTTCCAAAGCGTTCCTCCCAAATTTTTCTGAGTTGATTCATCCAGATGTCAATGTCTTTCATTCTTTCAAAGTTTATTTCGTAATAGATTTCCCGGCCCCGCTGGTTTGAGTCTACCAGGCCACATTCAGTTAGTATCTGAATATGTTTGGAAATGGTAGAACGGGCATTGTCAAAATTGTCAGCGATTGCACCTGCCGTGATAGTCTGTGATGCGAGGAGGAGCAGGATAGCTCTTCTTGTAGGATCTGCTACCGCCTGAAAAATGTCTCTTCTTAAAATCATTGTGACGCTATTTGACGACAAATATAATATGACGTCATTTAACGACAAAATATTTTTTTGCTATTTTGGTAAATAGATCCGTGAAAAATATGGGCTAAAAAAGAAAAAACTTGTAAGCCAATGACTTACAAGTTACTTATGCCACGTCTGTATTATTTTACTTTAGTCGGCACCTGGTTTTTATCGTAATCTTCTTTGGTAACCTCCCATTCCGCTGCGATGGCCCTGACAACCTGGTGTGAATAGTGAGATATTTCAAATTCCTGACCCCAGGGTGGTATTTTTGCGATATACTTTCCAGAAGGAGGGGGAATACTCTTGATGAACATTTCAGATTCATCTTCCCAGAGATATAATACCTGTTTTTGAAGTTTGTCGAGTATAAAACTTGTTGTATCCTTCTTTTGGTTTGGGTTTAGTGGCACAAACTCAAACGTGTTTCCATTGCTAACAAATTTGTTTATTTCTTCTTTCATGCCAAATTATGCTTACTTTATTAAATGTTTTTTGAATTTTTATAACCTTTAAATGTCAAATGGAATTTCTACTATTTGTCCCTGTCTTTTTATCTCGTTAATTTCAGCATGCAACTTTTTTTCATAATCAGTAATTGGTACTCTGGTTCCCATAATAAATTCAACCAAAAGCCTTTCCGGTGCCGGCACACTCTCAGAGATATCTGAGGTTATATTATTTTCTTTTCCATTACTGGTATTTGATTGAAATCAGGGAACCCGATCCTTCTTAAGGTACGAAACTTTCGGCAAATTTCAATCCAGCATAGTTGTTTATCTCAATCTGGTAAAAAGGGTATATTCACGCCTCATCTTTCGCCATAGTAAAAACAAAAGTTTGAAAGTATGAAAATCAAAGCGGGACTCCGGAAAAAATTGCGGACAGTACTGATCATTACTTTATGCTGGATAATTTTCAGCTGCATTTCCTTTATCAGCCAGTATTTTTTTATTTATGACCTCATTGCGCTGAAAAGATTATCAGGCTCATTTCCATTCTGGAATGAATTTACAGGGAGTCTCGTGTTTGGGATATTTGGCGGTTTAGCATGCGGATACCTGCTGGTATTTAAAATGGGTTCCCGTTACCGCAGAAGGTCTTTTACATTTGGGATCATCAATTCCGGGCTCCTTTTTATTTTGACCTATGTGGTCCTGATTGTAGTCGGACTGTTTATTATAGATTTCGTCTATTTTTCTTTCAATGGAAATCTTTCTTCTGCCTTATCCAAGTCGGTGAGTAATGTACTCTTCAACATTCTTTCCCCTTCTTTTTTTATTAATGTTTTTCTGTTTGGCTTTTTGGTTTCCTGTACGCAGTTCATGCTCCAGGTGAGTGATAAATTTGGCCCGGGTATATTATGGAAATTCCTTACCGGGAAGTATTATCATCCGCGCCAGGAAGAAAGGATCTTTATGTTCCTCGATCTCAGGTCTTCGACAACCATTGCTGAAAAAATGAACAGCAAAAAATTCTTTGAGCTGCTGAAAGAAATTTTTAATGATATTACTGAACCTATCCTAAACAGCCAGGGAGAAATCTACCAGTATGTAGGGGATGAAGTAGTGGTAACCTGGCCGACTGAAAAAGGACTCGCAGAAAATAATTGTCTGCTATGTTTCTTCCGTATCGAGCAGGCTTTGGAGCAAAGAAAAGAACATTACATGCAGGAATATGATCTGCTTCCTTCTTTTAAAGCCGGGCTGCATATCGGTGAGGCCACCGTAGGTGAGATAGGTGTTATAAAAAAAGATATCGTTTATTCAGGTGATGTATTGAATACCACTTCGAGGATACAGGGAGAATGTAATAATCAAAATGTAAACATCCTTTTGTCCTCTGACCTGCTTGAGCGGATGCAACTGAATGGCGAATACCAGCAAATTGCTTTGGGAGAGTTTCCTTTGAAAGGAAAGAAAGAAAGAACGGCACTCTATACAATGACAGCAAGATAAACCTGATTTTCATCTCCCTTCAAAAAATATCATTAAATGAAACACCTGTTATTATTTCTGACCTGTTTACCGGCTTTTGGATTTTCGCAGAATTCTATCATTATATTCCGAACGGCAAACACACTCACTGTTGGTACAGACAGCCACAGGGCCATGCAGACCAATGATCGAACCAACCAGGCAAAGGGTGCTCCGGATGGTGGGGAAAACATCATGAAGGAAGGTAATTTCTATTTTTCGATTTCGGGCATTGCATCGGAAAAGACGATTCAGGCAGCCCGGGAAAGTTGCCGGGAGGGAAGGACTATTTCCGCGATTCTTGCCGCTTTCAAAGAGAAGAGGACGAAGTCGTTTGCAGATGAGATGTTCCATATTAAAACCTATCAGACCAATTTCTATACAAATGCTATTGCAAACCGGTATGTTTTTTCAATTGCGTTTTTTGGTATTGAAAATGACACTCCCAAGGCCGCGAAGGCAGAGTTCTTCGTAAAGGACAAAATAAATGGAGGTATTTCAATTGAAATAAACATCCACCGGATACCGGGGAAAGACAAGCTTTCGCCATCTGTTATCATTCTTGGTCAAAAAGACGCGTTCAATAGCAGGGATAATTTTGGAGAAAACATGATCAACAACCCTGCAAAGGAAATTGAATTATTGCTTAGAAAACAAATTGGTAAGACACCCGGGAGGGTCGGATTTCCAATTCAAATTATACAAATTAGAAAAGACAGTGTAGTGAATATTCCAAAGATCTATTCCTGATCAAAATTGCCTGAATTGGTAGTTATTTTTAGTTATAGAGCAACCGCCGCAATTTTGCGATGTTTTCCTTTTTTCCTTTGTCGAGTAAGTCCTGGCAGTAGGCGGTATAAAACTGGTGGGACTCCAGGAGGTCAATTGACTTCTGTGTTTTGTTTTCGATATGAATATTCAGTCGCTCTTCCAGTTCTGTGTATACCAGGGAGTCTGTCTCCAGGAATTCCTTTGTTCCGAAATGATAGGTATCGGCATCGCAGATGATCTGCTCTAAGGCAGTTTTTGGATTCGAAGGGACCTGGGTAGCCATAATACATCCCGCAGTTTCATCGATAATTGAATCCTCTAATTGAAACGATTTCAGAAAAGCGGCCATCAGGTCCGCACCCGCCTGTTCGTGATCTTTTAATTCATTGAAGAGATGACCCGTGTCGTGAAACCAGGCGGCCGTGATAACACAAAAAAAATCCCTGTCACTCAGGGGCACCGGAGATGCTTTTGAAATTTCAATGGTGCGCTCAACCACTTTTTCGGTATGAGCCAGATTGTGATATTTTAGAAACGAAGGGGTTCTTCTGGTAAATAGTTCCTGGATATAAGGCTTAATTTTTAATATTATTTTGTCCACTGGTAATATTCAAATTATGAGTCTGGTCTCCGTCTGGTTTATTTTATGTTTAGAAGAAACCGTTTATTATGTTAGATAAACCGTTTATTTTTTTTAGCGAAACCGTTTATTTTGCTTTAGTAAAGACCAGGATTTGAAAGGTGCCGGGAATCACGGGCGGACGCTGACCAGCCACTTCTTTTCCAAATTCGGCTGCAGGTAAAAATACATTATGGGTTTCCGTATCATTTATAATCGTGCGGGCAGATTTTTTGCTTTTGACATTGTCAATGATTTTGCACCTTCCCCGCGCATCTTCTTCAGCAATGGACAGGATCCCTTCTCCACAGGATGCAAAAACATATTTTAAAGTGGGATCAAAAGCCACACCATCGCAACCGTCGCCAATCGGTAAACGGTTTATAACCTCGCCGGTAGTATAGTCGATAACCAGCAGCTTTTTATCACAGCCGGCGAATAGTCTTTTCGTGTTGAGATCGATGGCCAGGCCGGTCGGACCTTCATCCGGCGCAAGCGTCCAGGTATCGAGTACTTTATTGGTACTGATATCTACGGCGCTGATTGAATTCTTATCTTCTATATTGACAAATATTTTTCCTGAGCCATCGCTGACAGCGGTTTCAGGCTTTCCCGATAATGCGATGGTAGTTGTTACTGTTTCAGATTCCGGATCAACCACACTGAGATCGTTGCTGCGGCCATTGCAGGTAATAATTTTTTTGGAAAAAGGTTCATACATAATGGCATCGGGGTTTTGACCCACGGGTATCTGTTTTAATACCGCATAGGTTTTCAGATCGAATACAGTAATTGTATTCAGTCTGCCGCAGCTGATGTATCCTTTACCCAATGAAGGGATAAAAGCGATCCCGTGAACGCCGGTGGTACCCGGAATATATCCCAGTGAATCGCCGGTTGATTCATCGAGCACATTAACCTGCGTGGAATGCGACACGAATAATCTGTGATCATTGATGGCGATATAATCCCAGCCGCCACCGCTGGCAATCTTAAAAGTCTTTGATAACGAATAGCCGGATTTTTGGGAAAATCCTGCGAGACTGCCCATGATCAAAAGGGCAAATATGAAGGTTGATTTCATTATTCTTACTTTTTGCGTTTGGGTAAAAGTATATCCTAAATCTGTCGGAATCCTGTAGTTGGCCGCTGTTTCCGGTTAAAGATCAGCCTGAGCATCGCCGGCAGAATGATGAGCAATATCGGCAGGGCGAAAATAAATCCGCCGATCACTGCAATGGCCAGTGGCTGGTGTAATTGCGCACCGGTTCCAATTCCCAGAGCCAGGGGCATCAGGGCAATAATGGCGCCGATGGCCGTCATGAGTTTGGGTCTTAAGCGGGTGGAGATGGCAAATACTACGGAATCATCCACTGTCCGTTCTGTAAGGGAATCCCGGAACTGAAGAAAGGTGAAAATGGCGTTTTCACCAATGATCCCGACGATCATGATCAGACCCGTATAACTTCCCACATTTAACGGTGTATTCGTTAAATACAAAGCCAGGTAGCTGCCGGATATTCCCAGAACAGCCAGAAGAATGATCAACAGCGCAACCCGGAAATCCTTAAAGAGAAATAAGATAACGGCAAATACCAGCAGGCTGGAAGCCAGCAGGATAAACAACAGTTCCCTGAAAGACTGCTGCTGTTCAGCATAAGCACCTCCATATTCAATATGGTATCCCTGCGGCAGCGATATTTCAGCGGCCAGTTTTTGTTTTATTTCAGCCATCGTACTGCCCAGGTCACGGTTTTCCAATCGCGCCGTGACTTCGCCCATGGCCTGCAGATTTTCCCTTTGCACTTCTGCGTCGCCTTCATTAACCTGGATGGTCGCCAGTTCGCTGATGGCTTTCAGTTTTCCATCCGGTAAAAAAATCTTCAGGCGGCTTAGCTGGTCGACCGAATGGTTTTTATATCCGGAATCGATGATCCGGATGGATGGTGTCTGTTCTTTTTCAAGGATGGTTCCAACAATATTTCCTTCCTGGTTGGTTTGAATCTGGTACTGAAGTGAAGCAGGCGTAATACCATACTGTGCGAGCCTGTCAAAGTTCGGGATCACATTCACGGATGGCCCGGCAATGACCACGCCATCGAATACATCGGCAGTGCCCGGCACCTTTGCAATTACTGCTGCTACCTGTGCGGAAAGTTTTTTAAGTGTGCCGGCGTCGTTGCCGAAAATTTTTATGGCAACAGGCTGAACCGAAGTCATCAGGTCACCCGAGCATATCGCCGATCACCTGTCCAAAATCGATTCGCAGTGCGGGTTGAGTGGATTCAATCTGTTTACGGATATCTGCAATCACTTCATCCGTGGAACGCGTCCGGTCTTTTCTTAACTGGATCAGGTAATCGCCGGTATTCGGTTCGGTAATGAAAAAACCCAATTGTGTGCCGGTACGTCTGGAGTATCCGGATACTTCGGGAACTTTTACAATCAGTTTTTCCACCTGCCGCAGCATTTGGTCCGTTGCTTCCAGCGAAGTACCGGGCGGGGAGGCATAGTCAAGCACAATACTGCCTTCATCCATCTCCGGCAGAAATCCGGTTTCAAGTTTGGGCAGCACAATTACAATTGTCAGGATCATTCCGGCTATCAGGATAAAAGCAACCCATGGATTATGGATCAGCGGCCCGACCCATTTCTGATTTTTTACATGTACAACCGGTGCAGGTTTAATCTTCCTTTTATTGCGTGACAGCAACAGATAGATGACCGGCAAGCCGATCCAGGTTACGAAAAAGGAGCACACAAGGGTAATGATCATCGTATTGGTCAAGACCTTGAAATAACTGCCGGCGACTCCGCTCATCCATTCGAAAGGAATGAAAATAACGATCGTGCTGATCGAAGAACCGACCATTGCCGGAAAAAGATATTTGATAGCTTTATGCACCAGCTGGCCCGAGGATTCATCCGGATGCTCTTCATGCGTTCGCTGAATCTGTTCCACGACTACAATCGCATCATCGATGATCAGACCGATGGATGCGGCAATGGCGCCGAGCGTCATGATATTTAAGGTATATCCGATTTGAAAAAGCCAGATCAGCGTTAAACAAATCGTAATGGGAATAGTAATGAGGATGGTTGCACTGGCTTTTATTGACCGGAGAAAAATGATAGAAACAATTATGGCCAGTATAAGACCGATCCATACACTTTCTATAACACTTTTCACAGCATCCTGAACGAAATCAGCCTGTACATAATACGGTTTCAATGTAATTCCGGGAGGAAGAATTTTTTGCAGTTCCTTTACTTTCTTTGCCATCTGATCCGAAAGATCGATGAGGTTGGTATTGGGTTGTTTGATGATCGCGACCAGGATACTTTCTCTCCCATTGGCATTGATTTTTGTAAATTCTATTGCCTCTTTGACATCGATTTGCGCGAAATCTTTCAGCTGGATTATTCTTTTCCCGTTGTTGCTGATCACGACAGACTGCAACTGATCCAGGGTATGCACCGTTGCATCGGTTACGGTGAGATAAAGCATATGGTAATCGGAGAGATAACCGTTGGACCTGTATAAAGTTTGTCTGGGCCAGGGCAGTCGTCACGATATCCGGCGTAATTCCCAGCGTGCCCATTTTAGAAACATCAAGTCGTATCCAGTATTCTTTTGTTTTTCCTCCCGAAATCCGCACTTCAGAAACACCGGGCACCTGTGACAGAAAAGGCTTGATCGTAAACAGGGCCAGCATTTTCATGTCAATGGCAGAACGTTGCGTTGTCGTTTCAATGGAATAGCCGATCACCTGCAGGATGGATGGATTCATTTTTTCAACCGTCATCTGTACGCCGGGTGGCAGCGAATTGTTGATCTCGTTAATCTTTGATTCGATTCTTTGTTGAGCCAGATCGATATTGGTGTTCCAGTCCATAAAAGCCGATATTTCACAGGTACCGCGACTGGTAGTACTTCGGATGTCCAGGCAGATCCGGAACCTGTTTAATGGCATTTTCAAGTGGCCTGGTAACCGTTACCATCATTTTATCTACGGGCTGAAGACCAGCGTCGGCGATGATTTTAATTTTCGGAAAAGTGATTTCGGGAAACAGGGCGGTCTTGAACTGGCTGAATACGAAAACGCCGCCCATCAGAATGATAAACAGGCAGGCAGTAATGGGATTCTTATATGAAAGGAAATAGTTTTTCATCATGTTAAGGTTTCTCAATGCTCACTTTGGCCGTATCCGGTAAACCATAATTACCGGAGGTCAGAATCTGATCCGTGGGTTTGAAAACGGGTTCAAGAATTTCTATTTTATCCGGGAACTCCATTCCTTTTTTGATGGGAACTTTTACTGCGGTGGAAGAGTCAATCATTTTCATGATCCAGAAATTAGCCTGGGCATCATCAGACAAAACAGCCGCACGGGGAACGGTCTGGGTTTGTTTTTTCACATTGCGCAAAATATGCACGCGGGCGATCAGGTTCTGGGGAATGGGATTGAGCAGACTGAACACGTATCGTGACAGCCTGCGTTTGCGTTAAGGAATCGACATTGGGAAAAACGGTACCAATGGTTCCCGTCAGTCGGGTTCCGTCGGGCAGCGTCAGGTAAACCGTTTTATTGGCCAATACGATGGCCCTGTCTTCGTAGGGCATATTAAGCATGAAAACAAAACTGTTCTGATCGCTGATCACAGCCAGTTGCTCACCGTCCTGTACATAGTCGCCTTCCTGGTGATTGAGTTGCGTAATATATCCATGGCCCTTCGCCTGCACCGTGATCAGGCCGGAGAATTTAAAGGAAGAGTCCAGGCTGTTGATGGTTTGTCCGATGGCTGCGGATTCCTTGGTCTCCAGCGTGAACATTGTCTGGCCGCTGTTTACGAAATCGCCGGGTTTTATGCGGACCGACTTTATATAACCGGATGCGATGGCTTTGACATAATTGTTTTGCAGGAAGGTTGAACTTGCATTCAGTTCGAGCGAATCAGAAATGGGTCCTGTCTGGACGCTGGCTGCTGTTACCGGTGTAACCGCTACAATGGGATCTTCGGCAGCCGGCTGCTCAGCGGAATGACAACTCCATAAACAGATTGTCAGGAAAAAGAGTATGCAATGATTTTTCATAAGGCTTGCCAGTAATTAATTTGGTTAATGATCTGCATGCGGTTGACATAATTCTGGTTGAGCAGATTGCGGGCATTTAAAAAAGTGTTGATCGTCAGGATCAGATCCGTAATGCGCACTTCGCCCGTTTCAAGTAATTTTTTATTGACATCAATTAAGGTGCTGGAATATTTGATCTGTCCGTTGATATCATTTATCAGTGATTCAGTAGCCTGAAGCTGCTGGGACAGCTGGGCGATCTGCTGAGCATACTGGCGCAGAAAATAATCTTTGTAATGCTGGCGCGTATCTTCTGCGATATTAATTTTCTGATATTTCATGTTGCGCTGTTTGCCGTCATAGATGGGTACTGAAAAATTCAGGCCGGCACTCATACCGAAATTTTTATAGGGTTCATACTGAAGAGAGGAATTGTAACCCGCATCGGCATAGATATTCAGTTTCGGTTTATAGGTGTACAAAATCGTTTTTTGCTGATTCACGAGATTTAAACTATCCAGTGTATACTGACGGTAAAAAGGGGAGTTCAGAATATCCGGCATCGCCCTCAGCTGCAGGTTAGGCGCAGCCAGGCTCACCAGGCTCGTATCTACAATACCGGACATATAATTCAGGATGGCACAATCATTCCGGAATTGAATTTCCGACTGGCGGACCAACAGTTGTTGCTGTTGAAGAGACACATAAAAAGTCAGATAGTCCGTTTGCTTGTAAATTCCTGCCTGGGTAAGTCTTTTCAGCAGGCTGTCTTCGCTTTGGAATAAACTTAGGATTTCCCGGCCAAACAGCAGTGTCTGGTAGTCGCCGTATACGGTTACATATTGCGAGGTGATGGTTTTCCTGATATCTTTTTCGGCCAGCAGCGCCGTATTTCCAATAGAGGATTTCATGAGCCGGATGGTTTCATACTGGGTGGCGAGATTGGCCGCGGTAATAATATTTTTATTGGCCTGGACATATGCGGATACCTGGGCTCCGTTTGTAATGGCCATATCGTAGCCGTAACCCTGAATAACGGGCGCATAAGAATTTGTGCTGATTCCGTTCACCTGGATTTTCTGTGTTGCTTTCAGGATCTGGCTGTCGACGGAAGCGGCCTGCATCTGGTTCCGGTAATCCGCCAGGAGCGGACTGGAACCTTTGGCATGTTGAAAATAAAATTCCAGATTACGTTCCTGTCCCCGGGCGACAGAAAAGAATAATAAAATCCAACAATATTTCAATCGGAGCATTGTTTACTTTTATTTGAATTCGTGCACGAATGAAAATCCAAGACAGTGATTCTGAACCATACTATGCAAATGAACGAAACGATTCTGGAGGAAATCTGAAGTTATCGCTACAGAATTCCTCCAGAATTCAAATGCATCTTTGCAGATTCAGCGGTAAATTGACTTCCATGAAAGTTTTGATCATTGAAGACGAAAAGGCTTTGTCAGACGGTATAGCAACCTACCTGAATTCAGCGCAGTACGTATGTGAAATTGCCGGGAATTTCCAGACTGCCATGGCGAAAATCGGTCAATATGACTACGCCTGTATCATATTGGATATCAACCTGCCAGGCGGAAGCGGACTGAGTATTCTAAAGGAACTCAAGGCAAATAAAAAAGCAGAAGGTGTCCTGATCATTTCAGCCAGGAATTCCCTGGATGATCGTCTGACCGGCCTGAATTCTGGTGCAGATGACTACCTTATCAAACCGTTTCATCTTTCAGAACTTGCGGCAAGGGTTGCGGCGATCATACGGCGCAAGACTTTTGACGGAAACAGCAGTCTACAGTTTGAAGAGCTGGAATTCGATCTTTCAACGAAAACCGTTCATGTTAACCAGCGGCTTTTGGAACTGACCCGCAAGGAATATGATCTATTATTATATTTTGTGAGTAATAAAAACAAGGTCATCAACAAATCTGCAATAGCCGAGCATCTCTGGGGCGATAATATGGATATGGCGGACAGTTATGATTTTATATATACGCATATCAAGAACCTTAGGAAAAAGCTCATCCAGGCGGGAGCGGGAGACTATGTTCACTCGGTATACGGAATGGGGTATAAATTCAGTACATAGTCATGAAGCTTTTTACCAGATACTTTCGCATTAATCTGCTGGCCACGTTGATCATTTTTTTATTTGCCAGCCTGGCATTTTATTTCCTTTTGCGATACGTGACGATCAAACAAATGGATGATGATCTGAGAATTGAAAAACGTGAAATAGAAACTTACGTCGCAAAATATCACCGTCCCCCGGAACCCATTATTGTTCATGACCAGAATATCTCTTATGAAATATCTGAAATTCAAAAACCTTTTCAGTCGTTTACTACAATTCCTTCACCCAACGCAGGTGAAGATGAAAACTTCAGGGAAATAAGTTTTACACTGGAGGTAGAAGGCAAATGGCTCCTGTTTAAAGTGGCCAAGTCGCTGGAAGAAACGGAACATCTGAACAAGTCGATCATCGTTATATCGCTGACGACCATTGTCGCCATTTTAATGGTGGGTTTACTGATCAACCGCTGGCTGCTCCGGCGTTTATGGAAACCTTTTTATCTGACCCTTGATGGTCTGGAAAAATACCGGCTGGGAGAGAAGATATCACCCACATTTGAAAACGATTCGATTCATGAATTCAATTTGCTCAATCAAACGATCAACCGGTTTATCCGGGATGCGGAAAAGGAATATTTTATTTTAAAAGAATTTACTGAGAATGCTTCTCATGAATTGCAAACCCCGCTGGCAATCGTTCGTTCATCCCTGGATATGCTGATACAGGATGCCAGCCTTAGTGAATCGCAGAGCCACTACCTGCAAAATGCATATACAGCTATTCAGAAAATGGCTAAACTCAATCAGTCGTTATTGTTACTGAACAAAATTGAGAACAGGCAATTCACCGCTGTAAACGCATTTGATTTTAAAACCCTGGTTGAAGAGAAAATGGCGAACTGGCAGGAACTATGGCAGGGGAGGAATTTGCATATATCGGCCAGGTTGAATCCGGTAATGATTTCCATGAATGAAGAGCTGGCAGATATTATGCTCAATAATCTGTTTAGCAATGCAGCCAGGCACTCCAGGGAAGGGGGTGATATTCATCTTGAACTGGGTTCAGGTATATTCCGGATTTCGAATACGGCAATTGCGGGGCCGCTGGATAGCGGGAAGTTGTTCAAGCGCTTTTCAAAAACCGGCCAGCTGACCGACCAGCATGGTCTGGGTTTGTCGATCATCAAACAAATCGCAGAAGTCTCCAATATCCAGGTTGATTACGATTATGAAAATGGTAATCACATTTTTTCGCTTCGTTTTAATCAGCAATCAGCATGATGCTGGCTACTGTGCATAAAGCGGGTTTCATTAATTATTTGAAATCTGCTTTTAGTCGATACCTGTGCGTTTTCCTTTTTCTGGCCTGTTGTTCAAACGCATATTCCCAATCTGCCAATCTTTCCGGTAAAATTATTGATTCCCTTACCGGTCAGCCCGTCGAGTATGCAACAGTTAGTCTTGTGGAACGGGAGACGCAGAAGACGGTTACCGGAACCATCAGCAGCGCAGACGGGAGCTTTTCGCTGTCGTTGATTAAAGCAGGTAGCTACAATATTTTAATTGAAGCTATCGGGTTTCTTGCTGTCACCAGGACGCTGGTATGGGACAAAAAGAGCAGAGAGACCAGTCTGGGTGTAATCCGGATGTTTCATAAGGTGTCCGGTTTGCAGGCCGTTACCGTTACGGGTGATCAAAGGCTGATTGAAAACAGGATTGATAAAATGGTTTTCAATGCCGAGAAGGACCTGACCTCACAGGGTGGGGTGGCCACCGATATTCTTAAGAAAATTCCACAGGTTTCTGTAGATGTAGATGGAAATGTTGAGCTGGCAGGAAGTTCCAGTATCCGGTTTCTGATAGATGGAAAGCCATCAACTGCATTTGGAAATAATATAGCGGATGTTTTGCAGTCGATTCCAGCGAGTCAGATAAAAAGTGTTGAAGTAATTACCAATCCTGGCGCAAAATATGATGCTCAGGGACTAGGCGGAATTATCAATATCATTTTAAAGCACAACGTCGCCCGTGGCATAAATGGAAATGTATCTCTGACCGCTGCAAGCCGCAACGAAAACGGTTCACTAAATCTGAGCGTGCGGGACGGCCATTTTGGAGTGAATGCATTTATCAATGGAAACGCCCGTCTGCCGGCAACCACACCAACGACTTCCACGCGCGTGTCGCAAGACACGGCCTCGGATACACAGATAACTCTTGATCAGGATGGCAGCAGCCGGTTTACGCGCTATGGTGTTGAATCCGGTCTTAGTATTGATTATACTTTTCTAAAGAAGAACAACCTCACGTTTTCAATCAATGACAACCATTTTGGCACAACAAACAAGGGATCCCAGAATCAGAGTCAGACAACGACGGACAAACAGGGAATACCGGTGAGCACACTCCTGAGCTCGAGTATCACCCAGAGTGATGTTTCCCTGCACGTCATCAATTACAGCCTAGACTACAAACTGAATTTTGACAAAGAAGGTCGCGAACTGGAAATTGGAATCCACAGTTCTTCTGATCACAATAATTACAATTCTGTAAATACGCAGTATTATCAGCCGGCGAATACTGCCTATTATGGCACGAACAACAATAATCCGGGTACGGAGACAGAAACGGAGATTATATTGGACTATACTGAACCAGTCAGTAAGAAAGTGATGCTGGGCGCAGGTGGAAAAATGGTGTTTACGGATATTCACAGTACTTCCAATGTGCTTAGTCTTCAGCCTCCTCCCGACAATTATATATATGATTCCACACTTTCCAATTACCTGCTGTACAAACAACAGGTATATGCCCTGTATACGGAACTCAGTTTTCCGGTTTCAAAATGGTTTGATGTAAAGGCCGGGTTGCGGTATGAACGGACTAACTTAAATCCTTTTTTCTCTGATATACCCCAACAGGTTAGTGAACCCGGATACAACACTTTTGTTCCTTCGATTTTTCTCAGCAGGAAATTAAATGATAAGCAGACCCTTAAGTTGAGTTATTCCAAGCGGATTGAGCGTCCTGATTACAGGGACCTGAATCCATTTATCAACACAACGGACCCGTTCAATATTACCATGGGCAATCCCTACCTGCAGCCGGAAATCGGGCATCGTTTTGAGCTGGGTTGGAATTACGATCTGGATGCGGGAGGTTCGTTTATGATATCTGCTTTTTACAGACTGAACCTGCAGGATATCCAGCCTTATGTTGTTTACTATGCGAGTCTTCCTGTGGGCGATACGGTATATAAAAATGTGGCCGTAAGTACGCGCCAGAATATTGGTACCGAAAAAAATCTGGGCGTAAATCTGTTTTCAGATCTGCATATAACATCTAAATTCAATGTCAGGACAAATATTTTTCTATTCTACCGGCAGGGAATCAATGCGCTGGACTCCAACATGAAAGTGGAGAGCTTTAACTACCGGATCAATCTGAATCTGAGTTATAATTTTTCAACAACGCTTGCCGGGGAATTTTTTGCAAATTTCAATTCGCCCCGGAATGAAATTCAGGGAAAATATCCATCATTCTCTTCCTATACTTTCGCATTTCGAAAACAGATATGGAAACGGAAAGGCAGTATTGCTTTAACGGCTACAAATATTTTCAGTGAATATATCAATCAGCCGACTGAACTGTTTGGCCCTGATTTTACTGTGAACAGCAACCGTAAAATCCCTTTTCGATCCGTCGGTATCAATTTCACCTGGAAATTCGGCAAACTGGAATTCAAAAAACCTGCTCCGGAAAATCCCGATGTCCCGGCACCTGTCGAATAATCCATAACAGTTAACTGCGAGACCGGATTGATCGTGTTACGAAATTTCCAGAATATGGGGGATTGGGTTCCAACGATTTTTAGAAGAAGTTTTTGTAACTTAACTAATAAATATATTGGAATGAGCTATAAATTTTCTAAACAAATGAAGGAAATAATTTCCTTTAGTCGGGATGAGGCAGAGCGGCTGGGAAATGATTATATCGGTACAGAACATTTGCTGCTTGCTTTGATCCGCAACAGTGAAAACACGGCAGTTCGTATTTTGAAAAGTTTCAAGGTTGATATCATTGAAATGCAGAATGAAATTGAATCAGCCATTAAATCCGATAAGGGTTATCAAAAAGCATTGCCATTAAATGTCAGCGCTGAACAAACAATAAATGGATCAGTTTCAGAGGCAAAAAAGTCAAATAGTAAAAAAGTTGAACCTGAACATTTGATATTATCAATTCTAAATAATTCCGCTACAGCACCCACAATTTTAGATCATATCCGGCATAATTAAATTGTAATCATTGTTTCCAGGGATTTTGTTTTCCTCGTCCTGATTTCACTGATGATCGCTTCAGCGGCAGTTGCCAATCCGGTTAAAGCGCTTCGAACAGACTAGTTAAGGACAGGTCCCCCGGGAACTGCCTTTTTTTTGTCCTGTTTCTAATGACTTACTAGATCATTATATAGACTTAGCCCTTCTTTCCAAAGTTTCTGCCACGTGAAAAGTTACGGCGAGCCAGATCAGGGTCAGAAAAAAACTGCCCATTACATCACTTGCATAATGCACATTCAAATAGATCCGGCTTAATCCGATCAGGCAGGAAAAGAATATTAGTAAAATGGTCCATGCCCATTTTACATTCCTGTTCAGTTTCGACTTCCAGATCATATAAATAAGGATTCCGCTAAAGGTAAAACCTCCAATAGAATGCCCGCTGGGAAAACTAAATCCGGAGGTTCCTGCATTTAAGGGATGTGAAGGCCTGGCTCGTTGAAAAATATGCTTTAGGAATAATCCCGATAGCAAACTGATCAGGGCTACAGAGGCAACGATAATGGCCTGTTGTTTTCTCCCTTTCTTTACGCAAATAAAAAGGATGATCAGGTAAGCGGGTATCAGAAAATAACCACTTCCAAAATTCGTAATAAATAATGCAGCTCCGGTTGTCCAGTTTGTTTTGTAGGAAGAGATAAGCTGATAAACATAGATATCAAACTGATCATTTTTATCCAGCACGATTTCTTCTGCAATTTCAGAAAATAAAACAATGGACAGGATAAATATACTTATAGCGGCAACAAATTCTAAAACCGATAGCCGAAGTACTCTTTTGTTGTTATTCACCTGCACAAAATACAATTTCAATATTTAAGAGCAGGACAGGGTAGTCGCTTTGTATCGATTTCACTCCCATACTCCCATACTTCCATACTTCCACACTTCCACACTTCCACACTTTCTAATGTCCTCCCATATCCATCGCAAACCTGACAGCCTGGAAAGCATTTAAAATACCGCCACTCACTGAAAGACTTTTGAAATCCACTTTTTCAGATGATCCCGGTCTGTTAACGAGGTTCTGCGGTATATATACTGATTTTAAAAGAATCTCTTTTACCTGCACAACGGTGAGTGAAGGGAAATAAGACAGAAGTAGCGCGGCTACACCTGAAGCCATTGGCGTAGACATACTACTACCCGATTTTTCCCCGTAGGCATTTACCGGAACCAGGGAATAGATATCACTTCCCGGCGCAAATAAGTCAACCTGATTTTTACCGTAGTTAGAGTAAGGATGCGCAAGGCGATAATCGAATTTCGGCCGGCTCCAGCCAACGGTAATGAAGTTGGTAGCTTTGGTGCCATCTTTATACAACCCCGTAGGATAATAACTTGCCGTATCATCATTGTCCCCACTATTCCCGGCGGCATGAAAAATTAATACATTTTTACTCTCTGCATATCGCACTGCTTCGTCTACTCTTTCTTTATAAGGAGAATACTTTTTGGAAAAACTCATGTTGATGATCTTCGCGCCGTTATCTACTGCATAAAATATGGCATTGGCCACGTCTTTGTCCCGTTCGTCGCCACCCCCTGTCGAGGCTACGATCGGCATAATAACCACGTGATCTGCAATCCCGTCTATACCTTTACCATTATTCCTTTCTGCAGCAATAATTCCGGCTACATGCGTACCATGACTGATTTCAGCCGGAAGTTGCCCAATGGGAATGCCATAATACCGTTCGCTGATACTGTCCGGATGGTCAACGCCAATGCGTGCATTAAATGCCGGATTGTAATAATACAACCGGTCGCCTTCTGATTCTTTCGGGTCCTGGGATTTTTCGAGATATTCTTTTTTGGCGCTTTGATACATTGACCAATTGGATTTCTCATTTATACTTAGTCCGGTGGTATCAAAATTGTCATACTTAGTTTTCCAAAGGGTATAAACCCGTGTAGCTTCGGCCTGATCGTTAACAGACGTGGTTCCATCCTTCGAACCCCTGAAATTCCAGCCATGTATATCGTCGATATAACCATTGTGATCATCATCGATACCATTTCCGGCTATTTCTTTTTTATTTGTCCAGATGTTATTCTTCAGATCTTCGTGTTCCAGGTCGAAGCCGTTGTCAATAACCGCAACAATTACTGTTACTGCTTTTCTTCCCCGAAGAAGATCATATGCTTTGTATAAGCTGATGCCGGCTAAAGAATCTTCTGCGGGATCCCGGAAATACCAGTCCCGGATATGCTCCTGTGTTTGTTGCTGCCCCTGCAAAGACGTTGAAATAAATATTAATAAGGTTGCAAAAAGATTGATCCGGTAAAATATTCGGTGACTGCTCATAAAGTGAAAAATTCCTTCTGCATCGAAAAGCCTCAATTGAGGTCTGAATCGAATGTAATGCTGTTTCCAAATATAGATGACTAAATTGAATTACTCATTTGGTGATGCGTAAGACCACATATCTTAGCTTTTTATTAAATGTTTTGATATGCGTGTTTTCAATTGGTTCTTTATCGTTGTGTTTATTGTTTTTGCCGCATTACAATACAATGATCCCGATCCATATATATGGGTACCGATTTATCTGTATGCAGCTTTTTTGTGCTGGCTCTCCATTCGAAAAAAATTCTCGCCGGTAGCCTGGTGGACAGGCTTTATTGGATACGGGTCATACGCCATTTATAAGGCATTTGACGAAAATGGACTGGTAGACTGGATTACAAAGCACCACAGCCAGAATATTGCAGAAACCATGAAGGCCGAAACGCCATGGGTGGAAGAGTCGCGGGAATTTTTTGGCTTGATTATAATTATTGTGGTGATGGCAATAAATTATGTTTATCTGCGTAAAGTGAAAAAGAGCACTTAGGAGAGTATGGAAGTGTGGAAGTATGGAAGTGTGGGAAAACAAGTATGGGAGTGTGGAAGTATGGAAGTTTGGAAGTCTGGGCTCGTGATGATTTCACCCCCACACTTTCACACTTCCACACTTCCACACTTTCCTCAAAGTCTTTCCGGCTCAAACGCATCCGTCTTCACAGATGTTGGTTGCTGATTACACATTTCCGAGACAACCTTTCCTGTTGCCGGACCAAGGCTCAGGCCCATCATGGCATGTCCACCGGCGATCATCATATTTTTTATTTGTTTACTGAATCCGATATAAGGCATTCCATCAGGTGAACAGGGCCGGAAGCCCCACCAGATGTTTTTTGTCAGGGGCAGGTCTATCTGCATTCCGGGAAAGTATTTGGGTATAGAACTGAGGATTCCCTTCACCCGATTTATGTTAACCGTATTATTTATCGGTGCAATCTCCATCGTACCGCCATACCGCATATAGCCGTTCATCGGTGTAATGGCTACCCTGGCCTCACAAAGTATAGCCGGTATGTTCAGTTTGATGGCGGGATTTTTTTCAGTGATGGAATATCCTTTGCCGGGTATCAGCGGAATATTTATTCCGGCCATTTTGGTAAGCTCCGGCAACCATGCGCCGCCGGCTATAACAAAAACATCGGCAGTGTATTCGCGTTCTGAGGTGAATAGTTTTTTGATTTCACCGCGCTGTATTTCCATTCCCGTTACCCTGCAGCCAAAATGAATATGACCACCATGACTGATGATATGCCGCTTTATCTGATCGATCAGTTTAGGCGGATACAGGTGGGCATCGCAGCGATAATGGACAGCCCCCAGTATATCCAGCTCCAGTCCCGGCTCCAGCAATTTTACCTGTTCTACGGTAAGTGTTTCGGCATCCAGTCCGAGTGTGCGCGCTTTGAGAGCGAGCTCATGTTCTTCTTCACCTGTTTTTTGGGTTTTGAAATAATTGATGATGCCTTTCTCTTCAAGGGAAAAATCATGGGAAACCGACATTTTTTTATATAGCGAATGACTTAGCAGATTTAGATCCCGCAGATAAGTCGCTGCATGTTCCACATTTCGCCGGTTGGCTTTTCGAAGAAAAAGATACCCCCACTGGATGAGTGGCCAGTTGAGTGATGGTTTTACGTAGAATGGACTTTTGCTGTCAAACATCCATCTGATTCCCTGCGCAACGATCCCGGGAGAGGCCAGCGGTGTAAAGTGGCTCGGTACGATAAATCCCGCATTTCCAAAAGAACAATTATCCGTGCCGTCATTTTTTTCAACCAGTTCCACTTCCCATCCCGACTGCTGTAAATAATAAGCGGAACATAAGTCCAATGATCCCCGCTCCGACAATAACTGCTTTCATGAGTCCATTTTAAATTACCTGGAAACCGTATGCGTATGGATCGTCCTCGTCATCAATTATGATGGTATTGTACCCATAGATTCTTGCCCAGCCTTCAATACCCGGCCTGATTGCCGGCATACCCGCGATGGTCGTCTCTTCTTCAATCGTGCCGGTAAAAGTCGACCCGATTATACTTTCGTGAATAAACCGATCTCCTTTTTTTAGTTTTCCTTGCGCGTACCATTGTGCCATTCTCGCTGAGGTTCCCGTTCCGCATGGACTGCGGTCGATCGCTTTGTCACCATAGAACACGGCGTTGCGGGCCGTTGAATTTTTTTCGATGACTGCTCCTGTCCAGAGAACATGCGAACATCCCTTTATGGTCGGATCCTCGGGATGCACAAAGGAATATTTCTGATTGATATTTTCGCGGAATGCCCGTCCCCATTCAATCAGTTTGCCCGCACTGAAATATTCCAGGCCGGGAAAATTTTCCTGCACATCTACAATGGCGTAAAAATTTCCACCATATGACACATCGATTTTTAATTCTCCGAGTTCCGGACAGTCAGCCGTTAAATCTGCAGCTGCGAGGTAGGAGGGGACATTAATTAATTTTACAGACTTCACTTTTTGATCTTCCTGCACATAGCTGACTACTACCAGACCTGCTGGTGTTTCCATGCGGACTATACCGTTAGTTTTTGGAACGACGAGCCCTTCTTCAATGGCAATGGTGATGGTTCCGATCGTGCCATGCCCGCACATAGGAAGGCAGCCACTGGTTTCAATAAACAAAACAGCCACGTCATTGGCAGGATCATGTGGTGAAAATAAAATGCTCCCGCTCATCATATCATGACCCCTGGGTTCAAACATCAGGCCTTTCCGGATCCAGTCATATTCCTTCAGAAAATGCTGGCGTTTCTCACTCATGTTTTTACCATTCAGCACCGGTCCGCCTGTGGCAACCAGGCGAACCGGGTTGCCGCAGGTATGTGCATCTATACAGAAGAATTTCTTTGAAGGCATTCGTTATAAAGATATGAACATGCTGAACTCTTCAGCGATCTTCCGCATTATGCCGGGCGGGTTTTCATTTTTTAATTTATCAGGCAGAAACCTGTTTTATTTTACTTACCCGCATATCATCCGGAAGTTCGGGTCGGGTCGAGATGGCATGTTGAATGATCTTTGAGATCTTTATTTTTTCTTCATGGTCAAGCCGGAGTCTTGGCGCCCTGACATATTCGCTCCCAATCCCGGTGAGGCTCGCAGCAAGTTTTATATACTGAACGAGTTTTGGTTGAATGTCCAGTTCAAGAACAGGTATGAACCATCGGTAGATGGCAAGCGCTTCGGCAAACCTGCCTTTTTTGATCAGCCTGTAGATCGCGACTGTTTCATTGGGGAAGGCGTCTCCGAGGCCGGATACCCAGCCATCTGCTCCCAGCGCGAGCTCTTCATATGCCAGGGTATCTACTCCACAAAGAATTTTAAAGCGGTCACCGAAAGCATTCTTCATTCTTGATACATTGGTCACGTCCCGGGTAGATTCTTTTACCGCCTGAATATTGGGTATATGGGCCAGTTGTTTGAACATATCCAGGGTAACTTCTATTTTATAGTCAACAGGATTGTTGTATATCATTATGGGCAGGTCGGTACTTCCCGCAATCGTTTTAAAATATTCGACGGTCTCCCTGTCATCCGCTTTATACCGCATGGGCGGAAGCAGCATGAATCCGTCGGCGCCTGTTTGTTCCGCACTGCGGACAAACTGCAGGGCTTCCCGGGTGGATTGTTCTGCAATATTTACGATGATGGGTACCCGGCGGCTCATGTATTCCATGGCAAAAGCTACCAGGGAGAATATTTCCGGTTTTGTGAGCGTGCTCGCTTCTCCCAGTGAGCCTCCGAGAACAATGCCATCGATTCCTGCTTCCAGCTGGGTATGGACGTTCAATTTAAACAGGTCAAAATCGATAGAATCATCCTCTTTAAATGGTGTTAAGAGAGCAGGGTAGATGCCCGTCCATGGTACATGCATAAAATCTGATTTGATATAAAGGTAATGATCGTTTTAAAATCTAAATTTTCTGTAAAATCTTTGAAAAACTGATCAGGGAAAAAGAGATTTGAGAGGAGTAAAATAGCCGTCAATTGACAGTGATTTTGTATATTTGAGGTGCTGAAAAAATTTCTTACTATATCATTAGTATTCCTTCAGCTGTTTACCACAACGGCTGTGGGAGAATTATTGAAACTGCCCATACTGGTACATCATTATTTTGAACATGATGAAAAAGACGAACATGAATCGATCATTCAATTTTTAATGGAACATTATGCTGAATTGCATGCTTCAATAAACCAGCATCATGCGAATGACCATCGGAATCTGCCATTCAAATCAACTGAAAAAGAGTATTTCACAATTTCAACCACGTTGGTCCCAAATGCTTTTCAAAGCAGCGAACCGGCTATCATTAGTTTTAATTCTTTTAACCCTTTAAGAAAAGAATCTTCTGTTTATTCCCACTTCCATGCTGATATCTGGCAACCGCCCAGATCATAATTGTCAAAAACAAAGTTCACTCATTGCTATTCTTTTAATAAGCAGCTTCTGTTTACCGGTGCTGCTATCGATCATTTATTTAAGTGAATCAATATGCTTAAAAAGATCATTCATTTTTCCATCCGGAATAAACTGATCATCGGGTTATTAACGTTCGGCCTTGTGGCCTGGGGAATCTATCAGGCCACGCGCCTGCCCATAGATGCGGTTCCGGATATTACCGACAACCAGGTGCAGGTGATAACCATCTGCCCTTCACTGGGGGCCCCTGATGTGGAAAGATTTATCACCTTCCCGATTGAACAGGTCAACAGTAATATTCCCGGATTAAAAAAACTGAGAAGTTTTTCCAGATTTGGACTTTCTGTAGTCACCATTGTATTTGAAGATAACATCGACGTTTACTGGGCCCGGCAACAGGTAACAGAACGATTGCAGCAGGTACAAAGCCGGATACCCCGGGAATTTGGAAGACCCGAACTCGCCCCGGTGACTACCGGATTGGGAGAAATCTATCAGTATGTAGTTCGCGCTAAAAAAGGGTATGAAGGAAAATATGGTCCGATGGAACTCAGAACCATCCAGGACTGGATCGTTCGTCGCCAGTTATTGGGAACACCGGGTGTTGCCGACGTGGCAAGTTTCGGAGGATATCTGAAACAATATGAAATCGCGATCAATCCGGGCAGATTAAACACTTATAACCTGACCATTAATGATGTGTTTGCAGCGCTCGAAAAAAATAATCAGAATACAGGCGGAGCCTATATAGAAAAAGGTCCTACCGTTCTTTTTATCCGGAGTGAAGGGTTGGTTACCGGCGCAGACGACATTGGCAACATCATGGTTAAGATGACCAGCAACGGAGCTCCGATACTTATACGAAATGTAGCCGACGTTCACCTGGGTAGCGCAACGCGTTATGGAGCTATGACCTATAATGACGAAGGCGAGGTTGCCGGAGCCGTCGTCATGATGTTAAAAGGGGAAAACTCTTCAGCAGTTATTAAACGGGTAAAAGAAAAAGTTGCCAAAATTGAAAAGACCCTGCCGGAGGGTGTATTGATAGAGCCTTTTCTTGACCGGACAAAAATGGTAAATAATGCGATATCGACTGTAAAAACGAACCTGATAGAAGGGGCATTGATCGTAATATTTGTACTGGTACTTTTTCTCGGCAATTTGCGGGCGGGATTGATTGTTGCTTCCGTCATTCCCCTGTCCATGCTGTTTGCCATTATTCTGATGAACTTCTTCGGAGTGAGTGGGAACCTGATGAGCCTGGGTGCGATTGATTTTGGATTAATTGTAGACGGTGCGGTAATCATCGTGGAAGCTGTTATGCACCGGCTGATGTCTGCGAAGTCCGCTTCTGTTAATACCTTATTTACGCAGGCTGAAATGGACGATAAAGTTCAGGGGAGTGCCACCCGTATGATGACCGCTGCGGTATTCGGGCAGATGATCATTCTGGCCGTGTACCTGCCCATTTACTCCCTGCAGGGTATTGAGGGCAAGATGTTTCGTCCCATGGCGCAAACCGTAACATTTGCGTTGATTGGCGCATTCATTCTCTCACTCACGTATGTTCCCATGATGACATCCCTGTTTATCAGTAAGAAGGCTGTTCAACATCCTTCTATGAGTGATCGCATCATGCGCCGGCTGGAATTGTTTTACCAGGGTATTCTGAAAAGAATAATTATTTATCCCAAAATAATTGTTCTTGTCGCAGGCGGACTTCTTACAGGAAGTATTTTCCTGCTGGTAAACATGGGCGGTGAATTCATTCCCACTTTGGAAGAAGGCGATTTTGCAACCGACACCCGTGTTTTAACGGGAAGTAATTTGAAAACTTCTGTCACTACGCTGTTGAAGGCGGCGCACATATTGCGGGAAAAATTTCCTGAAGTGATAAAGGTTGTCGGCAAAAACGGAAGCAGTGAAATTCCAACTGATCCAATGCCTATTGATGCCAGCGATATGATGATCATTTTAAAGGATAAAAAGGAGTGGACCAGTGCCAAATCATTTGACGAACTGGCGAAAAAAATGAATGATGCATTGCAGGATATACCCGGCGTGACTTTCGGATTTCAGTATCCGGTTCAAATGCGTTTCAATGAGCTGATCAGCGGTGCAAGGCAGGATGTGGTTTGTAAGATATTCGGGGAAAACCTGGATTCCCTGGCCCTGTATGCCGGCCGTTTGGGAAATATTGTTAATACTGTAAATGGAGCCAGTGATCTGTATGTTGAAACAGTGACCGGTATGCCGCAGATCGTGGTGACCTATAATCGCAACGCCATTGCCCAGTATGGTCTTAATATTTCAGATATCAACCGGACCGTAAATGCGGCGTTTGCGGGCCAGGCAGCAGGGCAGGTCTTCGAAAATGAACGTCGCTTTGATCTGGTTGTCCGCCTGGAAGGGAACCAGCGTAAAGACCTTAGTGATGTCCAAAATTTGCTGATACCTGTCCCGGGCGGTTCCCAGATCCCTTTAAACCAGGTTGCGGAAGTAAAACTGACAGAAGGTCCAAACCAGATCCAGCGTGAAGATGCTAAGAGAAGAATTGTAATTGGCTTCAATGTAAGAGGCCGCGACGTTAAAACAGTAGTAAAGGAGCTCCAGCAAAAGGTTCAGCAGAGTATTCATCTGCCAGCCGGATATTTTGTTGTATATGGTGGTGCTTTTGAAAATCTGGAAGCTGCACAAAAAAGATTATCCCTGGCAGTTCCAATATCATTAATAATAATTTTTATCATGCTATACTTTGCATTTGGCAGCATCGGACAGGGGCTATTAATTTATACGGCCATACCTCTTTCAGCCATCGGCGGCATACTCGCCCTTACGCTGAGGGGAATGCCTTTCAGCATCTCTGCCGGTGTCGGATTCATTGCCCTCTTTGGAGTGGCCGTTTTAAATGGAATTGTTATGATCTCAGAATTCAACCGACTTAAGAAAGAAGGAACTGACAATACGCTCCAAATCGTTTTGGATGGAACCCGCAACAGGCTGAGACCGATCTTAATGACTGCATCAGTAGCTTCCCTGGGTTTCATACCGATGGCGATAAGTAACGGAGCAGGGGCTGAAGTGCAAAGGCCACTGGCAACAGTTGTAATAGGCGGTCTGATATCAGCAACCTTCCTGACACTATTTGTATTACCAACATTATACCTGTGGCTTATGGGGAAAAAAAGAAAAATGATTTTGACAAAGGCTTCTGTAATCGTATGGTTATTTCTATTGCCCGGTATAACGGCCCACGCACAGAAAACCATTTCCCTGGAGTCAGCCATTGACAGTGCCTTAAAAAATAATTTTTCGATACAGTCATCAATTATCAATACGGAACGAAGTCGACAGCTGACCGGGACCAGCGCAGACATACCGAAGGCGACCATCGTGGGTGATTACGGACAAATTAATAGTATTAACAATGACACCCGCTTTGGGATTTCCCAGACGATTAATTTTCCAACCATTTACAAAAGAGGAAAATCGGTGTTGGAAGCAGAAACGGAAAAAGCCGTATTGGAATCGAGCCTGATTAAAATTCGCATCAAAGCCCAGGTAAAGCAAATGTTTTATAATATTCTCGTGCTGGAGGAAAAGAAACGGATACTGGAATACGCCGACAGCGTATATGATCAATTCCTGCAAAAGGCAACCCTGCGTTTTGAAAAGGGGGAAACCAACTTATTAGAAAAGACAGCAGCAGAAACTCAAAAAAAACAAATAAGTATCCAGGTGCAGCAACTAAATACCGACATGGCGGTTGCTGCCAGGAATTTTAATATGTTGCTCAATGTGCAGGAACCGGTGAGACCGGCAAAGCAGGACGTCAAAACAGCCGCCCTGATTTCCATTGACCGCAGCGATATTGACCAATCACCCACTTTGAAATATGATCGCCAGAATATTCTGATTTCTGAAAGAAATCTCGAATTCCAAAAATCCAGGTTACTGCCTGATCTGATGCTGGGTTATTACAACCAGAGCATGATCGGCTACCAGGATGTTGATGGCACACCGAAATATTATGGCAGCTCAAAGCGGTTCAATAGTGTTCAGGCAGGAATTGGCATTCCCTTGTTTTCAGGTGCACAGCGCAGCCGGATCAGGTCGTCCAAAACAGAAATTCAGCTGGCCCGGGTAAATTTCGATCAGCATCAACTGCAGTTGAAAACAAATTATCTGAATCTGATGGAACAATATCAAAACCAATCCGAAAACATGAGATCCTATGAAACCGGACTGCTGAAAAATACCGAAACGATATTTAAAATTGCCAACCAGCAATATATTAACGGAGAGATCAATTACCTGGAATGGGTGATGCTGATCAACCAGGCCATTTCCATAAAATCAGCCTATGTGGATGCAGTTCAGCAATACAATGAATTATCCATTCATCTTGAAACCCTGACCGATAACAATTGAATTAATCAAATATGAAAAAATTACTCTTTCTGTCCATATTCGCTTCTTCGCTTTCCTGCCATACCGGGAATAATGAAAAACCTGCAGAACAGGAAAAACCAGGCCGGCAGAAGGATCCGGCTTCGGTGAATTTGACTTCGGCACAAATTAAAAATGCCGGTATCGTTATCGGGAAAGCAGAGAAAAGAAATATTTCTTCCCTTCTTCAGGTTAACGGGAAAATTGATGTACCGCCTCAAAACATTGTTTCGATCAGTTTTCCCCTGGGTGGCTATCTGAAATCAACCAAACTTCTTCCGGGTATGCCGGTAAGGAAAGGAGAAGCCTTAGGCGTTCTGGAAGATCCACAGTATATACAAATGCAACAGGACTACCTGTCGGCCCTGATCAAACAGGAACAACTGCAAAAGGAATTCAGCAGGCAACAGGAACTGAATGCCGGTAAGGCAAGCAGCGATAAAGTTCTGGAACAGGTTACCAGTGACTATCAGACGCAAAGGGTTTTGGTGAAAGCCCTGGCACAGAAGCTGGCTTTGATCGGCCTGAACCCGGACAAGATCAATGCCGACAATATTTCAAAAAGCGTGAATGTATACTCACCGATCAACGGGTTCGTGTCCAAAGTTGACGTGAACATTGGGAAATATGTCAGTCCGACGGAGGTGTTGTTTGAACTGATCAATCCGGAAGACATCCATCTCGCCCTGACTGTTTTTCAAAAAGACGTGTATTTGTTATCCATCGGTCAGAAGGTAATCGCTTCCACAGCGAATAATCCCGATAAAAAATATGAAGCCCGGATCATTCTCATAAGCAGGGATATTGCCTCCGATGGTGGCGTTGAAGTGCATTGCCATTTTAAAAAAATGGACAGGTCACTGATCCCGGGTATGTATATGAATGCTGTCATCGAAACCCATGCTGAAAATGCAATTACGGTTCCGGAAGAAGCGATTGTCTCGTATGAAAACAAACAATATGTTTTCCAGGCAAAAGACAGTAATGAGTTTCAAATGATCAATATCACTACTGGCCCCTCTATGGACGGGCGCGTTTCAATTAGTTCAGAAAACGGGTCATTCTTTCTTCAAAACAATATTGTCCTGAAAAATGCGTATGCAATTTTAATGAAGATGAAAAATACCGGCGAGGGGGAGGAATGATTTGAACAGGTAATCGCCCTCATCTGATCCGACTAATACAATGACTACCTTATCTACCCAGTATTTTCTGGCTCCTGTCTAATGCTTCCTTAAAACTGGTCGTGACATTGGCCTTTCCTATTGAAAAAAGAAGTCTTGCGTTTTTTAATTCCTCCATGATCTGACTGCTGGTAACTTCAGACAATATCAACTGCGTCCCGCGCTGTTTGGAGTCCTTATTGACTTCCCTGATGGTCCTGATACCGGTCGCATCGATAATTGGCACATTCCCCATGCGGATGATGAGTACTCTGGGATGTTTTTCAATGATCTTTATTGCATCCTTGAACTTGTAGGCAGCTCCGAAAAACAAGGGGCCCGATATTTCAAACACTTCAACGTCTTTCGGTATCGTAAAATCTTTCAGCAATTCGCCGGGTCCTCCGTTTTTTCCAAGATGGCCGGTAAGGATATTTACTTCACTGAACCTGATCATATTGCGCATAAAGAGAAATGCTGCCAGCACCATACCGATTTCAATGGCAACCGTAAGATCAATAAGTACCGTAAGTAAGAATGTGGTAATTAAAATAGCAGAATCACTTCGCGGGCCCTTCAAGACTGAAAGGAAGTTTTCCCACTCACTCATATTATAGGCGACAACGATCAGAATGCCGGCAAGGGTTGCCATGGGGATCAGCATTGCCAGGTTTCCAAAAAAGAGCATGATAACTAATAAGGTAATTGCATGTACAATGCCGGCAACAGGTGTGCGGCCGCCATTTTTCACATTGGTGGCGGTGCGGGCAATCGCGCCTGTGGCGGGTATACCTCCAAAAAGGGAAGAAAAAATATTCGCTATTCCCTGCGCAACCAATTCCATGTTTGATTTATGATTGCCGCCAATCATTCCATCTGCAACTACTGCAGAAAGTAATGACTCAATGCCGCAGAGCAGGGCAATGGTGAAAGCCGGTTTTATCAATAATTTTATTGTTTCATAATCCAGGTATGGCAGGGCAGGATGCGGAAGCGAAGAACGGATGGCCCCAAATCTGGAACCGATCGTCTCAACCGGGAGATGCAAAAAATAAACGGCAATGGTTGTGGCCAGCAGGGCTATCAGTGATCCGGGTATCTTATGCGTCAGCCTCGGCCAGAACTGAATGATGATAATCGTAGTGATTCCAAGTATGACTGCATAAACATTGGCAGTAGAAAAATAGCGACCATAACTTTTCCATTTATCCAAAAATTCCGCCGGCACGGCTCCCATATTAAGACCCAGAAAATCCTTTATTTCAGAAGAAAAAATAATCAGGGCGATGCCGCTGGTGAATCCAATGATCAGGGGATAGGGGATGAACCTGATCACTGATCCAAGGCGGGCGAGCCCCATGATAATGAGCATAATGCCTGCCATAAAAGTGGCGATGATTAATCCGGATATGCCATGAACCTGAACAATGCCGTATACGATAACGATAAAAGCACCGGTGGGTCCGCCGATCTGTACCCGGCTGCCTCCCAGTGCGGAAATCGTAAACCCCGCAATGATTGCAGTGTAGATACCTTTTTCGGGGGACACTCCGGAAGCAATTGCAAAAGCAATGGCCAGTGGAAGGGCAACGAGCCCGACAATCAATCCTGCCATCAGATCCCTGGAAAACTGAATCCGGTTGTAGTTCCTTAGTGTGTCAAATAATTTGGGTTTAAACATGAGCTGCTGTGGAGAATTGTATAAGCATTGGGTAAATCATAAGTGACAGCAGGCAATATTTTCCTGCGTGGCAAAATCCGGCAATATTATTTTCCAATCTGTGATTAATATCATACGGGAGCATGACTATTATCATTCCGGATTGGATATTACATTGGCAACCAGAAAGCTGAGTATGTTGTCCTGGCAGGAAACGGTGAGTAGCCCGGTCCGTTATTTGAAGAGATGTTCTTATCCCAATTTAATTCCTGGAGATGTATTCAGGAAAAAGCCTGTGAGGAAGATGATGATGAAAAAAACTGTGCTTGTGATTGACGATGAAAAGGATTTGTGCGAAGTGATATCAAGGGTTTTAAAAAAGGAAGGCTTTGAGGTCGTTTGCGCTAATAATTTAGAAGAAGCGGGGCAAAAACTCGCCTCGAGGCCGGACATTGTTATTTTGGACAATAATTTACCCGATGGTTCAGGTATTGAGTATATCCAGACGCATCTGGTTGAATTCTCGCAAAGTTTCGTTATCCTGGTTTCAGCCGATCCGGGTACTTCGTTGCAAAACAAGATCGCTGCTGAAGTTATAAGGGCTTTTTTACCTAAGCCCTTTTCGATTGACCGAATGAGGGAAGTAATCAAGCCAGTTCGGTTCCATGAGGATTAGTTTTTTAAGTTCGTTTTTAAACATACCTATCCTATAGAGGAGCGTGGATGGCTCCGGCTAAAGCATTGTCAATCATAATGATATGGGCTTAAGTCCCGGCCGTGGTGAAATCATCGGGATAACCCGGCAGTCTCGATTATATCTAAAAAATATTTTGTTGATATTTAAAATTTTTATTTTTTTTGCCTCAGATCTTTACATAGTTCTTTAACCGGTAATCATTTTAGAGAGTTCTATTTTTTTCACACTGGTGTTAATCATTAAAAAATCACTTGTATGTTAAAAAAAATTCTTTCTGTTAGTGATGTTAAAAAACTGAAAGCAGGCGATCAGCTATCAGATCATGCTGATTTGTCCATGGGGAAAATTTATACGATTGGAAATGTTTCTCATGGAATCGTGTATGCCATTTATGACAATGGGCACCGGGAACTTAAAATTTTCAAAACAGATGAGTTGCCCGATACGTCCTGGTGGATATACGGCCTTTCTGAAGGGTGAAATCATAGGTTCTTACTTCGGATTCAAGTATCATCCCATTGAGGTTATTCATTAATAAAAAAGCAGGCTGATTAGCCTGCTTTGAAAATGGATTGTAATAATTATGCCCGTCTGATCACTTTAAGCAGAAACGCGATGATGGCTATTACAAGTAAAACATGAATGATGCCTCCGCTATGATAGCCAAAGAACCCAATTGCCCAGATGATGACCAAAATGACAGCGATAACATAAAGTAAATTTCCCATGGTGTTGTTCTTAAAATTAAAAAATGTTGTTTAAGATTGATTTGAAAGTTTATAATATCGTGCCGGACTAATCATTTAGCGGCTATTTCTTCCCTTTTTTTAATTTTCGTTCCGGTATTGACAGTTTTTCGTTGGGAGAAGCGTCTGCCGGGAATGTTTGTTTTTCATTATTCTTGTCCGGCATGACGCTTCCTTCCGTCTGTGCAGGATTTTTTTCATTATAGCCCTTAGAGGTTTTGTCTGTTTTCCTCATACTTTATACATTTTGATGTCAGGTTGTAGAACTTATTACTCTATAAGCTGCGTTAAACGACAGATTTAGATTTTTTCATAAGCTCCCGGATATCTCTTTCGGTACAACATTAAAATATCGTACCGGAAGAGTTTAAAGGCGGAATGGAATTTGAGTTGATACAGCATGACCAGCAAATGGATACCATGAAAAAATTATATTCTTCGCTTGCCGCTACCTCCGCGATGACAGTATTTAGCTATGGCCTTTCGTTTATATCAGGTAAAAATCTGAGGGAGCCTCATATACTTGCGCAGTTAACCAACCGGTTGATGCCCTGGCAAGGTAAAAAGAAAAATATCATGACGGGATGGCTGCTCCATTATGCAGTCGGATTGCTGTTTACCGAGATGTATGTACAATTTTGGAAAAATTCATCTCCCAATACTGAAAAAAGGGCCGGCCTTATTTTTGGCGGGTTGGTTGGTTTATCGGCTATTTTGATATGGAAATTCACCCTGTCTTTCCATCCCCTTCCACCGGCTATAAATTTTGGATTGTTTTCCCTGAATTTATTTTTAGGTCATTTAGTATTCGGAATCGTTTCGGCGCTCACCTTCCCATAACAGCCGGATTGTGCGTATACGATATTTTCACAAAATGAATGCTAACCTGTCCGCACAGATCCTTGTTTTCAGAGCCAGGAAGCAAATTGTGTATAGTATTTCCCGCACTATCAGTAATAGTCGTGCAATCGGTACCACGATTGTAAAAAATGCCGGGTAGTTTATCTGTAGATGTATGAATTCAGTTTGATTGAAACGCTGGCACCCGTATTGAGTGTCTATTAAAAAATTAAAACTTATTTTATGGCAATTAAAAAATTAAATCCCGAGGACCCGTCTAGACAACTTACCGGTGACGCCGGGGAGAAAAGGACGGTCAATAACAGCAACACGGATGATCTGACTATGGAAGATGAAGAGGCCGATGAGGACGAAGCATTAAATGGTGCGGGCGCTGAGGCAGAGGGTTCAGACAGTGATTCGAATGAAGAGGTTTGGAATGAAGAAGAAGATGAACTTAATGAGGAAGATGAACTTAATGAGGAAGACGACGACCAGTCAGCAGACTTGAATGAAGATGTGAAGGAAAATTCGTATTAAAACTAAAAAATTATTTTTTATGGAAGACATTTTAAACGAGACCAAAGACATTAGTAAAGACATTATAAGTCCAATTAAAAAAGAAGGTCCGGTTGCGAAGGCGATAGAAAACCAGACTGCGAAGTTGCCATCGGACTGGTTTCTGTGGTCGGCACTCGGGTCGATGGGCGTCGCACTGGCGCTTAAGATTATGGGTAAAAAACATCAGGCCTTATTTGTAGGACAATGGGCTGCACCATTCCTTATATTAGGTCTTTATAATAAGCTGGTAAAAGTGGAAGGGCACGATAAGGAGGATAAAAAATAAAAAGTAGCCGGAGTAAAGCCGGGCGAAGTTGTCCGGCTTTACTAATTCCGGCCTGCTCAGATATTAAAGGTTAGTGAACTGAGAGCCGTTAATTCCGGTGTTTTGAAGGTAATGTCACCCGAATCAAAAACCCACAAGCCGGTCTCTTCATCAATTAAAAGATCCAGCACCTTATGAACCTGGTGGATGCTCATGGGCAATTGTTCCACAGAAATATTAAGTGCAGCATCTTCCATTTCTTCTCCGGAAATTCCGATATACTGAATTTTCAGGGTAGCGCAGCTTTCGGATAAATTTGTTTTCATGCCCGAAAGATTGAGGATTGCCCAGGGTTTAGCAGACCGGATAGTTTCCACATCGGAATGATGCGCCGTTACCTGGGGTATTCTTCGTTGCCTGCAGGCTTCTGAAAACTGCCATTGTAAATTTTCCCCTGTGTTTTCATCGGAATTTTCATAGGCACTATTTCCGGTAACGATTACCAGATGCCTGTCTGAATGTTTATCCGATTCATTTTCCGGATGCCACCAGCCTTTTTCCGTGAGCACCGGATGCCAGTCATAATTATTCGAAACAATATTTTGAATGAGTTTGGCCAGGGCAGTTCGTCTCAATTGTCCCGTAAATGTTTTAATGTCAAATACACCTGATTCGTACAGTGTTCCCGTTTTCGTTAACAGGCTGTCCCAGTCGAATGAGCCGAGTAAAGCCCAGGCGGTGACTGCAACTACAGAAACTCCTTCCGTTGACAAAGCGCACGCCTCATCCCAGATTTCCTTAAACCAGCGCATTTGTTCTTCTCTTGTGCAATGAAGATGCGCTTCGGTAACTGCTATCGGAATCTTATATCTGTCCCAGACTTCCTGCGCTAAGTTTTTTAATCCTGCTCTTGCTGACAGATTTGCTCTGACCACTTCCGTATCAACGTAAGCATGTCTGCCGTTTCCGCCATGCATATCCGGAGGGTATTTTCCAAGTTCCTCATCCAGCCATCGCTCAGAAGTGATATAATAATTAAGTCCGAGTACATCCGGTTTCATTTTATGCTCCTGGAAAAAAAGTAAATCTTCTTCTTTGATTCCGCAACCCAATATATAGTTGTAGTCCGCATGACCGGGTTTCAGAAGGCCCGTTAAGATATCGAAAGTTAAAAAGCGCCTGCTGTTTTCAAAGTCTGCCTGGTAGCGAAGCAAATCCGTGCTGTGTGTTTTGCCAAGGTCTTCTGTCTGAATCAGTCTCGCATCCGGATTTACAGAGCGGATCGCCTCCATAGCAAGCACAGTTCCCTTTAACTGGTTAAGAAGCATACGGTAAAATGATTTTTCATCTTTCCGGTGCGGAAACCAGTGTCCATACAGGCCGCTGAAACGAGCTGTTGTCAACGGTTCATTTACAGGAGTATAATCACGGACCCAGGGAAAGCGACTCGCTGTTTCGTATGCATGGTCAGCAAGCAAATAAGGAAAGCCGGGATCGAGTAAATGGGTAAAAGCCGGACCACTTCCATGATGCACGAGCCCAACGATAGGGTTCATACCTGATGACCGGATATTTTGTAAACGACGCGCTGTCCAGTCCCAGATTTTTTTTGAATCAGTATCACTTTGATGTCGCTCCCATAAGACGGGATACCGGATAGAACTAATTCCCAAATCCGCGAATTCCCGGATATCTCCCCGCCGGCGATAATGCCCGCTATACTCCAGCTGATCTTTAAACTGATCGCCAACCCGGTTGATTGTACATTCAATTCCGCCCCAGAGCTCGGGTTTTGTCATTCTCAAATGATACATGGCTTCGTATTTAGTATGGGAGTATGGAAGTATGGGAGTGTGATTTTTGATTCAGTTATTGAAGTAAGTGAACTTTATGACCGTTGGGTGGGTGCGGGGTCATGACTTCAGCCTGAATTTTTTTAAATAAAGTTAAAGACTGGGCAACGACCTGGTCCATATTATAATACTTATACGTAGCCAAACGGCCTGAAAAATAAACGTCAGGTGTAGTTTGCGCGAGCAGCTGATATTTTTTATATAGTTCGGCGTTCTCAGGTCTTGGCACCGGATAGTACGGGTCACCATCTGCTTTCGGATATTCAAATACGACGGTTGTTTTAGCATGCCGTTGACCGGTCAGATATTTAAATTCCGTAATCCGGGTATAGGCCTGGTCGTTCGGATAATTGACCGTCCCTGTAGGCTGATAGGTTTCCTGTTCGAAAGTTTTGAATTTGAATTCTATCGAACGGTAAGGCAGATGTCCATAGCAGTGATTAAAAAAATAATCGATCGGCCCGGTATAGATCATTTTTTTATAAGGGATCCATTTTTCAAAGTCTTTATAATCGGCATTCAGCATGATATGGATGTTTGGATGGCTGAGCATATTTTCAAACATCCGGGTATAACCGTGCAAAGGCATTGCCTGGTAAGTATCGGTAAAATAGCGGTTATCCTTGTTACTGCGCGTTGGAATACGGGCTGCGACAGAGGCATCCAGTTCACTCGGATCCATTCCCCACTGTTTGCGCGTATAGCCCTTAAAAAATTTTTCATACAAATCTTTGCCCACGTGACTAAGCACAACATCTTCTGACGTAATGATCCGGTCTTTTTTTTCGGCCTTGTCTTTTAAAAAACCGGAAACTTCATCACAGGAAAGATTCATCCCATATAAGGAATTGATCGTATTCATATTAATAGGAATCGGAACCAGCATACCATCTACACTCGCCAGTACCCGGTGTTCATAGGGCCGCCATTCTGTAAAGTTCCCGAGATAATTAAATACATCCTGTGAATTAGTATGGAAAATGTGCGGACCATACTTATGAACAAGAAGACCTTCCTGGTTAAAATAATCATAGGTATTTCCACCAATGTGATTACGCTTATCCATGATAAGCACTTTTTTGTTTTCCTTGTTTGCGAGTCTTTCAGCGAGCACAGCACCGGAGAGCCCGGCGCCTACAATTAAAAAATCATACATAACTTACGTTTTAAAGTTAACAATCACTTCCCCTCTTTGAGTACATTGTTCCCCAAAAAATTAACTAGAAAACACAACTGAAAGCGAAAAAACAAATAAACACCTCTTAATATATCCTATCTGCGCAGAATCTTTTATATATATGGCAATTGGTGTTCCAGCCCGGAACCGCTTTTCCCTTCTGATGGCTGGCACTATTTTCCCAGTATTTATTTGAACAATTACTTCTACCAAATTACAATTCATATATGGAAGTTATCGACAACACAGGCATTGAAACCAGGGACGAGGAAAATACCTTTACCCATGTGACATCATATAACATGCAATGCTTCCTGGAAGTGCCGTGGAAAACCGGGCTTGAAAAACCGCTGACAAGAATTGGAGCTTTTGAATTGTTCAATCTATTTACCGCGAATATTATTCGCGAAAAAACTGTATTTACGCGGTAAAGTGCATTCCGAAATCTTCTTCGTCTAAAACCGGTTGCCATTTCCTGATCAGTTCCTTGTAATCCCTCCCGACCGGCATTATTTTCCTGTCCAGGTCAAAAAGCCCCAGTTCATTTACAATTCCTTTATCGTTTCGCAGGGCGGAATCCCAGTCTACCTGATGAATTAAACTATACCAGGTAAAACCAATAACGGGTACGCCATCGTGTTTGAGCCGGTGCAGATTTGCCCACTGTTTAATCAGCCATTCCGAACATGCAGGCATTTTAATATTCGTTTCAGTGTGCATGATTGGCAATTTATATCGCCTGTAATATTGTTGCGTAATTACATAATATCCGAATATTTCCCCTGAAGCCTGCGTGCTGCCATCCGGATGAACCAGGTGTTCATTGGTGACATAGTAATCATTTCCCATAATGCAACGGGCCTTCACCTGGTGATCTACAAACCATTCATATTCAGTTTTGGTCATACCGTTTTGCTGAAGGTATTCGTACATCGATACCTGAAGCGGATAGCCGTAGGTCAGGTCAAGGGAAAGAAAACGTTTTTGATTCAGAAAACGGGCGAGGGGAACTGCCTGGGGCTCCAGGGCATGGAAATATTCTGAAGATTCACTCTGGATAAAGCAGGCGTCGGGCTGTATTTGGAGAATGGCATGCATGGCCATCACATTGGCCTTACATATATTCTTCAGTGCAGTAACAAAAGTTCTGTCGGATACCAGGCATTCATTCCACCAGCCATACTGTGCTGAAAACATCGCGGCAATAAAAATTTCATTTACCGGAGTATAAAACTTTAGATACGGAAATCGTTTGGCAAAAGAACCGGCATATTCAGCAAAATAAACCGGGAAGGCCGGATTCTGGAAATCTCCCATCCAGTCCGGTAATCCGAAATGACAGAGGTCAACCAACGGAACAATGTCTAATTCCCTGAGCCGGTTGAAAGTCATATCCGTAAAGGACCAGTCATATTTGCCTGGTGCCAGGTGCGTTTTATAATAAGGCGGCCCGTATCGAAGATACCGGATCCCCATTTCTTTCACCAGAGAAAAATCCGTTTCCCATTTTTCGTAATGACCGGTTTTGGCCATCTCGTCCACACGCTTGATTGATCCATCGGGAAGCCTGATGTTCGGATAACTATTCTCAATACCTGTCGCAAACATGAATGTGTTTCTCAGCATCGTCTAATGAATTAAGCCCGTTCGGTTTTCCTGCCCTTATCGTTGGAAATCTCCGGATTCCATTGATCAGTCGGTCTTTCCGGTATATGACTATTTGTATCGCGACGGTTCCTGTTCCGGATAAATTTATATTCTTTCCTATAAAGTCCTGAATTTTATCTTCCATATTTTTCCAGGTTTTGTCCCATGAAATATGACTCAGGAACTGGTCGACCTTACCCAGCCATACGGAATTATCTTTTATCCGGAGGTCGTGTTCGGCTATCTCAATAAATCCCTCCGCGTCATCGGCGATTCCCACAAGTCCGTCTACGCCATAAGGATGTACAACATCGTGAATGGCTGTTGAAATAACCCTTTTGCCGGCTGCAAGAAATTCCGGTGTTTTAGTGGGGCTGATATATTCGGTTGACTCATTAAGGGCGAAAGGCATGATACAAATATCCCATCCGGAAATATAAGCCGGTAGCTCTTTATAATCTTTCATTCCGAGGTAGTGGATATTATTTCTTACCGGAAGATTCGCCGGATCAATTTTGACAACGGGACCGATAAACACGAACTGCCAGTCCGGTTTCAAAACCGCCATGCGACCGACAAGGTCAATATCGAACCGCTCGTCTATCACACCAAAGAAGCCAAGTCTGGGATGTGGTATTTTTTTCTGGTCAGGCATTTCTGCAAGGCTCGTTCTGGCCGGGGAAAAAAACTGTTTATCAATCGCACTGGGGAAAGGATAAATATTATGATGATATTTCTTTTTGGCTTCGTAGAGGCGGTGGCCGCCCGTAAACACGATTTCGGCTTTTGATAAAAGCAGTTTCTCATAGCCGATCAGTTCAGCAGGCGCAAACTTAAATGCAGAAAGTTCATCCATACAGTCATAAACAGTAACCAGGGGGTTTAAGTGATGGGTAAAAGCGAGCGCCATGGGGGCGTAGTACCAGGCGATAAAATCAGAGACACGATAAATTTCCAGGAACTGGTCAACCAATTTTCGCATGCGTTCATCGAACGAATCTGCAACATCGCCCTCTTCCAGCTCGGGTTTCACGATATGGACTCCATTTGCCGGATCAATATGAATTTTAAGTCCGTCAGGGAATCTGGTGTAAACCGGTTCTTCAAAATAGAATACCCGGGCGCTTTTGGCGAACCGGCTCATCAGATGTTGTGGACGCTGGTACACAAAATTCCAACGAAGATGGGAAAAACAAATGAGGTCATTTTTCACTGCCAGGATTTTTTGAAGTTAAAAAAATGTTTCAATTTCTACAAACTACTGTGGATCTCTATCTACAAAAATTAACTGAAAATAAATTTGCATCGAAAAATTCCGGTTATCAATTTGGTATCTGCTCAATTTCCAAAGGAGATTATTAACGCAACTAATTATTCTTTTCAAACCTCATTCCACAATATTACTGGCCAACCGTTGCGAAAACAGTCTGGCACGATTATGCAATTCTATAAATCGTAAAATTTTACACAATTAAAAATTATAAAATGAAAACAAAGACTACAAATGGCAAAATGCCAGCTGCGAAAGCAACTAAGTCTAAGTCATCCGATACCGAAAAAGACGGTATGCTGGAGGAGTTTTTCAAGGATGAGATCAGGGACATTTACTGGGCAGAAAAACACCTGGTAAAGACCCTCCCCAAAATGGCAAGGGCAGCTACGAGCCAGGAGCTTAAAGAGGCTTTTACCAATCACCTGGAAGAAACGAAAGGTCATGTGCAAAGGCTTGAAAAGGTGTTTGAGCTGCTTGCGGAAAAGGCGCAGGCCAAGAAATGTGATGCCATGGAAGGTATTACCAAGGAAGGGGACGGAATCGTGGAAGAAACAGAAACCGGTACAGCTACCCGGGACGTCGGTTTGATTCTGGCAGGCCAGAAAGCAGAACACTACGAAATTTCCACTTACGGTGGTCTGGCACAACTGGCAAGAAACTTAGGTCGCGAAGATGTTGCGGGGTTGCTGGAAGAAACGCTGGCTGAAGAAAAAGCGGCTGACGAATTATTAACTTCAATTGCGGAGGAAAACGTGAACTACGAAGCTGCACAGGAAGGTGAGGGAGAAGAAGCTTAGTCTTCCAGCATTGTTATGACCATGGTTAATGAAATCAGGTCCCGCTCATGGGGCCTGATTTTTTTGCCAGCCCTATCCTTACATAATCATGGCCCAGTTTTTTAATTCCACAAAACATGGAATCAAAATCGACCATACTCTTTACTTATCTGGAGTTTCTTTTTATAGGAGAAGTGAAAAGACAAACTTTGGACGAGGTTCCGATATATGATATTCAATTTGCCCTGACAGCAAATCCTCAGTCTGTTGAGGGCATTGAAATTTATCGCGGGTCAGGTCCGGGTAATCGTATTTACTGGCGGCAAAGGGTTGTTTCAGCGAATACCTGTTTTGTGAATCAGGAACTGGTAGAAATTATTGGGGAAGCAATTAAAGAGCTGGAAAATAGTTAGGCGATATTGCGCAAACCCATGGGATTTTAAGATTTCCGGCGCTTGTGGTGCGGAGAAAAAATAAGCCATCCCTGTTGGTCTCCGGATACAAGAAAATGGAAGAGATTATAGCTATCCTGGATTCGTGAGAAGATTTTTTGGCATAGATTTTTATTTGTGCAATTGTGCCCATTATGCCTACCATGGAAATGTTGACAGAGATTTTTGGAAGCGGTAAGGATTTAAATGTGCTGCAGATGAGCAGCCGGGGAATTGTGATCTTTTTTATTGCACTTGTTTTGATACGGTTATCCGGGCGCCGGTCCTTTGGTCTTCATATGCCACTCGATAATATTATCACCATTATGCTGGGAGCCGTGCTCAGCCGGGCATTGGTTGGTGCTTCCGATTTTCTTGCTGTGATAACTGCCTGTACGGTTATTGTTCTGATCCATCGCGGCGTGGCATGGCTGATCGTTCATAATCCAAGAGTATCCAGATTAATTGAAGGTGAAAAAATGATTCTTTTCGAAGGCGGGCATTTCATTCAGCAGAATATGAATAAAGCGCAGGTTTGCCAGGAAGATATCCTCCAGGGCGTGCGCAGGTCCGCGTTGACTGCTGATCTGGATAAAATACAACAAATTTTTATTGAGCGAAACGGCGAAATCTCGTCGATAAAAAAGTCGGAGTCATGATGAACCGGAACACCTTGGAAAGTATTATTTCAAACCCGGATACTGGAGGAAAGCCCAAAGTGATCATAACTGCCAACTGCGAATCGTTCGAATCATCCAACAGGCTGTATGAATTTTTGAAAATTTCATTGGTGGATGTCAATCAGTGGAGAAGATTTTGTCCGGGTATGACCATCCAGCCCCGGTTGACAGATAAACATGGACAGCTGGTAGATAGACAAGCGAAGGAAAACGACCTGGTAAAAATTCTTTTACCCCGATGGCAGGCTGTCGGACGATTATATGACTGGCATGCAATAAACAGGATCGAAGAACAGTTGTCCGGAAATACTGAGATCTTTCATATAACGCTTATGCCTGTCCTAAGTCCTGAGACAGACGTGCCTGAACCTTCTCATTTTCTACGACCCGAATCTACTGTTACGTTTTTTGTAATCCGCGACGAACTTAAATTGGAATTACAGGTCCATATGCGTAATGAAGCCATGAATTTTCACGTTTCCGGTATTAGAACCAGGGTTCAAAGCGCATTCATGGGAATATTTATAACCGGCGGTTTTTATGAGGCTCAATGGATAAAATTGATAAAATCTATTTTGAGCTATGGGATGTCGCAGATAAAGTCACAGGAACGTATATGATATGGAATATTTTTCCACAATATTTATGGAAGTAGAATTCTAAACCGTCTCTGTGAGCCCGTTTCGTATCACCCCGGTTTTGGTTCTGTACCGCCGGGGCCGGGGTTTCTATTACGCCGCTGCCGCATCTACGATCTCAATTATCCCCGGGGCTCTCATGCGAATAAGATAGTTTTTACGGGGACTTCCATGGGTAGTCAGTGAGATCGTTACACCTTCATTACAAAGTTCCTGGTCGGTGGGAAAGTTATTCTTGAGTATACTATTATAATATACAAGTGATTGACGAATGAGATCAATAGCCCAATATTCCATTCCGTCACTTCTGATTATTGTTGCGCTGGCTATGTCCGTATCGTCCTGAATCAGTTTTTGTGTAATCAATTCACTTAGCGTTGCCATTGTTCCGGGGGTTAGAATTTAATGGGATTCATTGCAAAACGAAAGCCAGAACTTTTTGATTCAGCACTTTATTGATACCAGTCAAAGTTTCTGCGAGAATTATTGATTCACTCATGATTTTGAATATTACTATTGATCACATTTGTATCATGATGAAAGTTTCCCTGCTACTTAAATTCCTCAACATGGGAAAAAAAACTGCTGGAAAAACACAGGCGCAAAAAATTTTGCACTCTAAATAAGATTGTTTCTTCCTATAATTTGCTTCAAATCTGCCTGAGGCATTAGAATTGCCTTGTTGTTAAAAATTAACATTATGTGTAAGCGTGTAGCACTTCTCGTGATTTTAGGAACAATGTTCATTCAATTTTCGTACTCCCAGACGTATCCCGGGATACAGAACCGGAAATTATACGGGCGTCAATGGAGTTTTTTTCAATCCCGCAAATATTGCTGACAACCGGTTTAAGTGGAACATCAATCTTTTTGCGATCAACGGATTCGTAGGAACAGATCAGGGCGGGTTGAAGTTTAGTGATATCACCCATTCATTTACCGCAGATTCTTTAAAGTCAAAACTCTTAAAGGGAAATGCGCGCGTAAATAGTCTGGATTATGTAGATATCCTCGGGCCTTCGGTAATGATCTCATTAACTCCCAGAACATCCGTTGCGTTAACGACACGATCAAGGGTTTTTGCCAACGTCCGGGATGTGAACGGAGATCTGGCCAATGCACTGATCGATCCATCCAATTCGGGAATTACAACACCAGTTTCTCTTAATGGTGGGACTTCTCTTACCCACGCAACTGGCTGGACTGAAATCGGCGGCTCGGTTGCGCAGGTTTTTACTCCGAAAGGAAGTCATCATTTCTTAAAGGGAGGAATTACCCTTAAATATATAGCGGGTACCGCAGATTCCTATCTTACAACAAACGGACTAACCGGCTCCCTGCAAAACGTTGCGGGTACGGCCCGTATCGTTGGTCCTGGAACCGGAAATATTTCAATCAATACCACCAATGCTAATTTCAGCGATTACACCTTTAGTGATATTTTCAAATTCAACGGACAAGGAGCGGGCGGGGATATCGGATTTGTTTACGAATTCAGGCCCAATATGGATTACTCGAAATATACGAATGACTACTGGGCAAATAAATACAAATTAAAAATCGGTGTTTCCCTAATGGATGTCGGAAGTATAAAATTTGATAAGTCAAGCAACCAGGCGGCAAATTATGCAATGAACATTCCCGCCGGACAGGATTATAACCTGAATGCATTTCAGGGCAAGGCCATTAACGAATATATCGGCGTATTAAATGCATCTCCCTATTTTACTCCCGGTACTCCTCAAAACAGTTCTTACACTGTCAATTTGCCGACCACCCTGCAGGCAAATGTGGACTATTTAATTGCCGGTAACTGGGGTGTTAATCTCGCTGGTCAGTTTAACCTGAACAAACAGAAGGATTTTAATTTATATTATTACAATTCCTATAGTCTTACGCCGCGCTGGGAAAATTCCCTGGTCAGTGTTGAACTGCCGTTAAACTATAATGAGCTTACGCAGTTCAATGCCGGTCTTGCACTTCGTGTCGGTCCCTTTTTTATAGGTTCCGGAACTGTGATATCAGCACTTTTCCACGATACCAAACAAGCTGATCTCCATGTTGGTCTCAACTGGGGTATTCAGTATAAGAAAAAACTCAGACCGGACACGGATAAGGACGGCATATATGATGACGTGGATAAATGTCCTGCTGTGTTTGGATATGCCAGATATGAAGGTTGCCCTGTTCCGGATACTGATGGAGATGGTATTAATGATGAGCAGGATTCCTGCATAACTGTTCCGGGAATCCCCAGGTATCATGGTTGTCCGATTCCTGATACGGACAAAGACGGTGTGAATGACGAGGAAGATTCCTGTATCAATACACCGGGTCTGGCTCAATTCCACGGGTGTCCCGATACCGACGGCGATGGTATTCCTGATCCTCAGGATAAATGTCCAACCGTATTTGGTGTCGCCAAATATCAGGGATGTCCAATTCCTGATACGGACGGAGACGGAGTCAACGATGACGAAGATATTTGTCCGACAGTTCCCGGTCCGGCTGCGACCCATGGCTGTCCGATAGAAGTTGTTGTTGTACGAATTAAGACTGAATTCAAAAACTTACTGTTCAATTTTGGTAAGTCTACTTTAAGACCGGAATCTGAAAAAATAATCAGTAAAGCCGCTAAGGTCATAAACGAAGAAATTCCAAACACAACTTTATACGTCGATGGCTTTACGGATAATGTAGGTAGTGCGGCCAGAAATAAAAAACTATCCAAAGCACGTGCTCAGGCAGTCGCGAATGCACTGATAAAGGATGGAGTAGCCAAAGACCGTCTCGTAGTTAGAGGGTTTGGTAAAGAAAATCCGTTATGTACTAACAAAACAGAAGAAGGAAGGCAGTGTAACAGAAGGGTGGAAGTGTTGATCCGCAGTATAGATCAGAAAGCGGAAAAACCCAATGTTCCAGTGAAGTAAGAATTGTGGTTTTGAATAGTCGATTAGCAGGCCCCTTTCGGATTTGAAAGGGGCTTTTTTTTATCACGACATCTACTTATTAAAATTCAGCATATAAAACAACCCAAACTGAAACACACTGTTTTTAAAAGTTTCATCCGGACTGTCCTTCGCCACATTGGTTAGCCCGATATTGTACCGGGCATCTATACCAAGTCCTGTTTTGGAAAACTTATAGCCAAGCCCGAAAGCCCAGGAAAAATCAGTCGTCTGAAACTGGTCCTTGATATCCGTGTTATGCCCACCAATGTCCGCATTGGCACCGAGGAGAAAACCAATCTGCGGTCCGGTTACCGCAAAAAACCCACTTGCATGCTGATACCTGAACAAAACCGGAACATTCAAATAACCCAGCTCGTAGATTCCCGATTGACTGGCCACAGCTTTTTCATAGCCCTGACCCGAATACATTAGTTCCGGCTGAAGATAAAACCGGATGAAAGCGGAACTGACACCACCAATCCCGCATTGAAGCTGGTCTTCCACGCCGGATTTGTGGAAGCTGGTCCTGAATAGGTCAGTGTCGTTAAATTCAAACCCGCTTTGACGCCAAACTGAACCTGGGCACCGGCGAAAACTCCACTCATCACCGCAAAAAAAACGAGACAGATCTTCTTCATGATAACTTAATTTTTGATTAAGTAGAATTCCGCCGATATGATTTTCAGTTTTTTGAATCTCACAACGCCCCCCGTCATTTTTTATTGCATTCTTCCATTCCCTTAACAAATAGCGTGCTTTCCACACTCACGGGCCCTTATCTTTGGAACCGGTTTAATTATAACCAGGAAAAGACCAGAATAAATGGGAAATAAAATACTTCGGTTACTAATTGTCTTTTTGCTTTTGTTCAGGAACGGGTTTTCCCAGGACCTGGACTATAAGGGACTGCCGCAATGGACCTGGCACAAGGAAGATTCTACCGAATATTATTTATATACGCCCGAAGGCATGAAGCCCGGTACAAAGTATCCCGTGGTGCTGGCCATGCATGGATGTTGCGGCGAAGACTATCATGCTACGTTGCGCAATACCGTGGATCCCATTGTCAGGATGTGGCATCAGTTTGGAAAAAATAAACAGGAAGTAGCCTACCTATATCATAGCACCTAAAACTTCCAGCGGATGGAAACAGCATTTCAGCAATTTAAAAAAAGTGATGGACGAACTGATCACCAGGCAACAGGGGGATGCTTCCCGTATTTATGTTACCGGATTTTCCATGGGCGGCGAAGGCACCTACCTGATCATCCAGAAATATCCCGGTTATTTTGCTGCTGCAATTCCGATGGGCATGGGTTTTAAGGGGGATTCTTCCAAATTAAAAAACATTCCCCTCTGGGCCAATCAGGGGGAAACGGACTGGTTCTCCAGGAATATGAAGGAAGATGTCGCGGGCAGTCCGTCATTTGAATGGATTTATGGCTGATACCGGTGCAACCTGGATCACCGGTGTGAATCCAAGATATTCGAATTTTAAAGGAGTCGGCCACGGCGTGCAGTGGAACGCAGCCAGCACCCAGGATCTGACGGCATGGGCCTATTCCAAAATCAATGATGGCAATATCTATCCGGTAGTATTTTTTGTTGATCCGCCTTATGGAAAATATGTTGAGGCAAATAAGATGGTCACGCTGGAAATCAGGGCGCATGATCAAGACGGCCAGATTGCGAAAGTCGATATTTTCATGAATAATAAATTCATCCGGAGTCTTACACAGAGCACCTTATCAGATTATCGTTACAACCGGTGCCCGGAGATAATCTTATTGAAGCGAAGGCATTTGACAACAAGGGGAAATATTCAACAGCAAAAATTATCGTCCCTGTATTTCAAAAAACGGAACTGGCTATGTTTAAACTTTCACCGCCGCATGCCGGGTCTTATTATGAAATGAGATTTAAATCACTGGGAAATGCTCCCCTGATTTTTTCAGTTGCTGACTCAGCTTCCTGTCCGCCGGGAATGATTTTGTATCCCGACGGGGTTTTTCGCGGCATTCCGATGCAAACAGGAAACTGGTCCGTTCATGTAAAAGTCAAAAGTGCAAATCTTGATTCCAGCTCGCGCATGTATTCCTTTAATGTTGAACCCAAACTGCCGGATCAGGTGCTGGTAACGGATATTATTACCACGGGAAGGACAGAAGTATGTTAGTTTCTGAAATGAAAGCAGGAGAAACACCAAACTTTGACAGTAAAGACAAACTACTCACAACCGATCTGCAGGAAGTCAATTTTAATGATCCGGCGCCGTATACCGGTCTTACTTATATTAAAACAGATGTTAATGATGCGAATAAATCAGCTGATCAGTATCTTTCCTTTCATGTAGACGAAGACGTAGTGGTTTATATCGCCTATGAGAAGCTGGACAGTCTTTTTCATTCAACCATTCCGGCATGGCTGAACGACTTATAAGAAAGAAAATAGTGAAATCGTTGCACAATACCGGTATTTTGAAGTGTACAGTAAGAAATTCCCAAAAGGAACCATTGTGCTGCCGGCTTCTGATTCAAAAGCAAATCATGTTTCGCAGAACTATTTCGTCATGATCAAAAAAGCAAATTACTGATATTTCCTATTTTTAAACCCTTTCATGCTCCAATTATGAAATTCATACTGTTCTTTTTCTTTTAGTGTGCTCTATTCAGCCTGAAGGCCGCGTGATAAAATTATTCAACTCAATTCGCCTGATAAGAATATCGCCGTGACGGTAAATAGCAGGAAACAGATTTCCTACCAGGTGAGCTACAAAGGGTCCGCCATTACTTCGCAGAACAGGATATCCATGCGACTTGGCAATGGTGAAATCCTGGGCGTTAATTCCAAAATGATCCGGTCGATCGCAGGAACTTGTAAATAAAAAGGTTTACCCGGTATACGGAATGGCAAATGTATATACAGATAATTATTCCCGGCTGGATCTGGTTTTTGATACAGAAGTTTTCCATCGTCTTCCGCGTTTACAACAATGGGGTAGCCTATCGTTTTGTAACCAGTATAGCCAGGAAAAATTAAGGTTGAAGACGAAGAAGTGTCTTATTCATTTACGGATGATGTAAAAGCTTCCATGATGAAGGTGAACAATTTCGTAAATTCTTATGAAGAGCATTATATAGACAGTTCCATATCCTGGCTGGATTCCGGAAAGCTTGCGTGCGCTACCGCTGCTGGTGGAAAGCAAAGGCATTAAAATCGGCATTACCGAAGCCGACCTGCTGGATTATGCCGGCATGTATCTCACTTACGATTCGGCGAATACACTGAGCGGAATATTTCCAAAATTTGTATTGACAGATACCGTTGGCGGATGTTGCCCCAATTTTGATAGAATTCCGGTGAAGCGGGCAACCTATATTGCTGAAACGGAGGGAACCCGTTCTTTTCCCTGGCGGCTGATGATTATTGCGGAGAAAGACAAAGATCTGCTTTACAATAATCTCGTTTATCTGCTGGCATCGGAAAATAAAATCGGTGATACTTCCTGGATCAAACCGGGTAAAGTTGCCTGGGACTGGTGGTGTGCAAATAACCTGAACGGTGTTTCATTTAAGACCGGGTTCAATACAGAAACCTACAAGTACTTCATCGATTTTGCGGCCGCTCATGGCATTGAATACATTAACCTGGATGAAGGCTGGAGTGATCAGTTCGATCTCCTGAAAGTAAATAACGGAACCATTAAAATAGGCACCAATGCCGGAGGCGGCTTCGATATGCCTTACTTAATGGAGTATGCAAAGAAAAAAAATGTGGGTATCATTCTCTGGTGTGTCTGGCATACCCTTGACCGGCAAATGAATGCGGCGCTTGACCAGTTCCAGCAATGGGGCATCAAAGGACTGAAAGTGGATTTTATGGACCGCGACGATCAGACGGTTGTCAATTTCTATGAAAGACTGGCGAAGGAAACAGCGAAGAGAAAGATGCTGCTGAATTTTCATGGCGCATTCAAACCAACCGGTCTGGAACGCACTTACCCGAATATTGTTAACCGGGAAGCGGTGCAGGGCCTCGAGTATAATAAATTTTCAACGGCCTGTACACCTGATCATGCGGCACATATTCCTTTTATAAGGATGCTCGCCGGTCCGATGGACTATACGCCGGGCGGAATGTACAATGCCAACGAAAAAGATTTCCGCGTTGTCACGGAAAGACCCATGACGCAGGGAACCAGATGCCAGCAACTGGCTTTTTATACACTGTTGTATGCACCCCTCGAAATGTTATCTGATGCCCCGACAACCTATGAAAAGGAACCGGAGATTCTGAATTTCCTGGCGACTATGCCAACCACCTGGGATGAAACGGTACCGCTGGACGGCAAAGTAGGAGACTTCGCCATCATTGCCAGAAGAAAGGGAAACAACTGGTATGTTGGTGGAATGACAGACTGGACAGCCAGGAATATTTCTCATAGTCTTTTGATTTCCTCCCTGATGGAAAATACCAGGCAGAAATTTTCACAGACGGTGTAAATGCGAATCGTCTGGGAAACGATTTCATCAGAACAGTAAAAACCGTTTCTAAAAACGATTCCTTGAGTATTGCCATGGCCAATGGCGGCGGATTTGCCATCCGGTTAACACCGGTAAAATGATTCTCAGGTATTAACAATTTTCTTTCCGAATGGCGCAAATGATAATTCAATCATTTGAAAGTGCTTCCTTCCAAATGGTAAACCGATGATAGTAATACAAAGCAATAATCCGAAAAAGAGATGGGAAACAGCAATCCAAACCCCCCCAAATATAATCCAGATAACATTTGCAAAAGTTTGTAAACATCCCCCGTTTGAATTGCTGTACACAACTTTTCTACCAAATGGCCAAATCATGAATTCAGCAAGTTTGAAACATTGCAGTCCAAATGGAATACCAATAATAGTACAACATAAAACAGCACCGCCAATTACATAGCCTATGGCAGAAACCAAGCCACCAAACACAATCCAGATTAAGTTTCCTATGAAGTTCAAGATTGATATATTTTATTAGAAAGAATTGATTTCATTGAGGTTGTGTTTCGCTTACAAGATATTCGTTTTATTTTAATCTTAGAATTGCCGGTTAGTCAGGTTGCTAATAAATTTAGTACCTTGCAAACAGAAGGCTTTTTTAGTATATCATCAGAACGAAAATTATAATGGAACCTCAAATAATCTATTTAGTAGTTAGTGCTATTGCTTTACTAATCGGAATTGTTATTGGTTGGTTCATTTCCAAATCACGGGCACGTATACAATTCATCAGTGGCCAGGCAAAATTTGATTCCCAAACGGAGCGAATTGCAGAACTTAATTCGAATATAGACAGGCTGAATGCTCAGATTGAGTTAGTAAGAAATGAAAGCCAGGCTCATGCTAACAATGCAACGCGATTTGAATCGGGTCTTTCAGGATGCAAATATCCGGGTCGTGGAACTTCAAAATGAGTTAAAGGCTCTTCAAACCAGATACGAAATCATTGAACGGGAATTTTCTGCGGCCAAAGAGATCTATGCCGGATTAAAAGCAAAGCATGACAAACATTTGCTGGATACCATTGAGATTGCGAACGAACGGGCACGGTTAAAAGACCAGGTTGAAAGCTACCGGCTGAAGGAAAATGAATTGAATAAAAAAATTGCTGAGCTGACGGCGAAATATGAAGAATCACAGAAATCACTGGCGGAACAAAAAGTATTCATTGAAAGCAGCCAGGTAACATTAAAAGATTCTTTCAACGCCCTCTCGGCAGCCGCCCTCGATCAGAATAATCAATCCTTCCTGGATCTGGCGAAAACTGCATTAGACTCTCATGTAACGGAAGCGAAAGGGGATCTGGAAAAACGTCAGCAGGCTATTGACGGGCTCGTTAAGCCGCTTGGCGAATCACTTACCAAAATGGATGAGAAAATTAATTCGCTGGAGAATAAACGGGAAGGCGCATACGGAAATATCACGGCCCTGCTCGACCAGGTTAAGAGTACTAATGTTGCGCTCGACAGAGAAACCCGCAACCTGGTGACGGCGCTGAAAACCAGTCATACCCGGGGAAAGTATGGTGAAATCGCATTGCGACGACTCGTGGAGTTTGCGGGTATGACCGACCAGTGCGATTTTGTTGAGCAGGAGAGTACAGACACGGAGAGCGGTCGTTTAAGACCGGATATGATTATCAAGCTGCCGGCCAACCGGCAGGTAGTTGTTGACAGTAAAGTGCCTTTGAATTCTTATCTGAAGATATTTGAAACCGAGGATCATGTTCAACAGAAAGTTTTGATAACGCAGCATGTGGTGGCTGTCAAAACCCACCTGAGACAACTCAGTGCAAAGGCATATTGGGACCAATTCCCGGATGCACCTGATTTTGTTGTTTTGTTTATGCAGATTGAGTCTTCCTTTGGCGCTGCGCTACAAGCCTGGCCGGAGCTGATAGAAGAGGCATTGAACAACAGGATTATCGTAGCGACGCCAACTACGCTGATCACCATCCTACGGACGATCGGCTATAGTTGGAATCAGATCAGGACGATGGAAAATATCGAAGAGATCCGGGATGCGGCCGTTGAACTTTACGAGCGGAGTGCAGTGCTGATGGGACATATGACCAGTATTGGCACGGGTCTGACCAGCACAATCACACACTATAACAAAGCGGTCGGCAGCCTGGAAGGAAGCTTTCTTCCGCAGGGCCGTAAGATTCAAAGCCTGAGTCAGGCTTATATCAAAAAGCAACTTAATGAACCTGAACCGGTGGAATTAAGCGTTCGCCCGATAATCGCTCCGGAACCGAAGTCTGCTGTAACGGAAAACGAAATTCTACCGGATAAAGAAACTGTCATCGCTTAGAGGTTTCCGCTTGCTATAATTATGATCTATTGTTTGACAAATATTTTCCGATAATTATCCCGGTAACAAACACGGTATAAAAATGACCGAGCAGTCCAATAAACATAACCGCTCTTTTCGCCATTAAAGACAGCGGTGCAATATCTCCAAAGCCGATAGTCAGTAATGTTGTAAAGCTGAAGTAGTTCAGGTTAACGAGAATGTTTTTTCCTTCTCCGGTATTTGAAAAGGAATGAGGACTGTAAATGTCAATCAGGTAAAAAAGGAAGGTGCCTATCTGGCAAAGCAGTACAAATCCACAGAGCGCTGCGGATAACATTTCCGTAGAGACAGTTTTTACATACAATACATCTATAGATACCTCTTTAACAACAAGGAAGAAAAAAATGAGATACAGTATACCATGCCAGCTATCACCCTGAATAAAAGAAAAACTGTCAGCAAATAAATCGAGTGCGACAGAAACCAGAATAATACTCATTATAATATAGCGAAGGCGCTTCTTATTGTAAAAAACCAGCAGCCCCGTCAACAGGTTTTGATAAATGTTAACTATCCCAAATATCTGACGGTCCTCGGTAAATGTATTTCCGAATATGAGGATCAGAAAGCTTACCAGGATAATTGCATATTTTCTCTGATTAATATAAAAAAGTAGTTTGTTGAACAATGAAGAATGTGATTGTTTATTACTGGGGTTCATAAAAACAGTTAATAATGATTCGGCGCAATACGAAATTAGCGGGAAACATTGTTTTTTATGTCTCGTCATTCTGGATGATCCCGGGCATGCTAATCCCGTTCATTTTCTTTCTCCGTATAACGGATGAATGCTGCACGACGGGGCATCGGCACAATGGCGTTTTCGCCTTTGACGGCTTTCCAGATCACTTCTGTAAACTGCGCGGTCGGGAATCCGGTCTTCTCCGGAAAAATCAAATGTTTCACTTTTTCGCTGCCAGGCATTCTCCACGGTATTTACCGCATTGATATCTGTCTGCAGGGGTTTGGCATCAAAAGGACTGAGGTCAGCCTGACTGGAAAAACACCGCCACATGGGTTCGGCAGCAGCATCATACTGACTCATGGGCGGCATTCCTAAAATCAATTCAATGGTATGCAACATGGAAGTAGTAGAATACATTGTGTGATCGACGGTGCGACGTTTGACAAATCCTCCGGCCACATATGCTGTACTTCGGTGTGCATCCACATGATCGGGTCCATCCTGTGCATCATCTTCAATAACAAAAACAACCGATTCCTTCCATACCGGACTCTTACTTAAATAATCCACGAACATCCCAACGGCCAGGTCATTGTCGGCGCAATGTGCAAAGGGTGTTGGGCGTCCCTTTGTTTAATCCTTCTGTATGATCGTTGATGATGCGCAACGTATTGAGCTGTGGCAATGCGTTGTTCGCCAGAAGAGAATCGAAATCTCTTTTCCACTGACCCACGCGGGTTGTATCCCGCACTTTCTGATCCCAGCTGGTATAATAAGGACAAAAATGATTTTTTAAAACCGGTATATTGGGTTTGTAATCATCTGCGAATTCACCATAGGTCCTGTAAGCTGATATCTGGCTCTTGAACAATAATCCCAAATAAATCCTTTCTTATTATTTGCAATCGCCCGGTTTCCTTCACCATCATAAGTTCCTCCTCTGTCGCCATAACCGGTGGGCCAGGTTTTTTCCAGGTAATCGGTTGCATAGCCACCCATACTCCAGTTATGGCCGTCTGCACTTACTTCTGCATTAACATAAAAATTATCAAGCAGTACAAATTCTTTTGCCAGCGCATGCAGGTTCGGAGTAATTTTTTCGCCAAACAAGACAAAGACTCGAATCGCCATTGCCTTCTTTCAGATCGCCCAGCACCTGGTCGTATGTCCTGTTTTCCTTAATGATATAAAATACATATTTGATCGGTGAAGAATCTCCTATCCGCATGGGTATGGGATTGCCTTTTTCGCCATTCGCCGTTAACTCGCGGTCTTTATGATAAGGTGTATTGTCGTAAACCAGTTTAGAGAGATTCACCAGTTGTTCCGGTCGACGGCGATTCAAAAATGCTCAGCGTACCTGTGAACAGTCCGCCGATATATTCATTCTTAACGGCAGATTTTTGAAAAGAAGGATTGTTTGTGGTGGTATCAAATGCCCTGTAGCCGGGATTTGGAAAGGAACTAAATCCCTTTCCATTGATCACAAAGACTTTTTTGCCAATCACTTTAACGCCTGTCGGATACCAGCCTACGGGAATAAAACCGGATGGATCTGGATGAACCCGGTCTGCTGACATCAAATACAGCCAGACAATTATTGTCGGCATTCGCGACATATAAGCGTCTGATCATTTTCACTGAGTGCCACACCATTGGTCGTGGAACCGACGACAGACTTCGGGATAAAGTGCCGCATTCAGTGTCTCGATCACTTTCCGGGTCTTCAGATCAACGACGGATACTGAATTGTCATTGGCATTGGCAACAAATAAGGTGCGGCCATTGCGGGTGATACAAAGATCATTTGGATGATCTCCTACGCGGATGCTGTCTGTTATTTTCTTTTTTGAAATATTAAAAACCAGGATCTTCCCTCCGCCCCATTGGGAAATATAGAGTTCTGTTTTGTTTGCGGACAGAAGGCAGGTATATGCTTCGGCCCCGAGCGGAAAGACCTGAAGTTTTTTTGGTGAGCAGGTCAACCAGATACAGGCTGTTGTTTTCCTTTGTTACTACATACAATGTATTGATTGCTGTTATCAATCTGTATTCCCGCCGGTGAAATTTTCACCGGCCATTTTTCACCCAGCGTGAATCGGTCGTTTTCAATCAGCTGCTGATTTGAAATTCGATATTGAACGATCAGGTTGTCATTTCCTCCCGAAGCATATAGATATTTTTCGTCTGAGCTGAAAGCAAGGCCCAGCCAGCTTTTCGGGATGACGACTTCTGAAAGCATTTTATTGTTTACGGCATCTATGAGCTGAATGGACTGCACGCTCTGACCATTGTTCGTTACGGCAAGATATTTTTTGACTGGGTGAAACAACCAGATTAAGCGGCAGATCGCCGAGAGGAATGGAATTTCCGACAGGCGTAAGGCTCCAGCCATTGGGTAATAAGACGCGTTTCGCCGTTATATTTTTTTGCGCAAAGGAAAGACAGGAAAGACAGATCAGCGCGAACAGGCTGCAGATAAACCGCATGGGATGTTTATTTTAGTGGAAGTTAAAACAAAGTACGGAAGAAAGTATGGAAGTGTGGAAGTGTGGAAGTGTGGAGAGGCATTTCACCACTCTGATACGTGATTCGCAATCAGCGATATTGGTATAAAAATCAGCAATCTGTATTATAGCCGCGCAGGAAATGCAGCGATCTTTGGATGCATCAGGGAACGCCTGGAAAGGGTGTTCGTTCTGGCTGGAACGATTATGGATGCGGAATATTCGGTAAAAATCTAAATTACGTTGACATGAAGAAACTAAAATCAATTCCTCTGGCTGCATCGTTGACCGGTCTGCTTTTTTTCTGCGGCACCGGCCATGATGCGCCTCCTGTGTCAACCGCTGATGACGGTTCAGTTGCTGCTATTACGAATAAAAGCGCTGCCCTGCCCCTGGATAAAATTAAATTACCTCCCGGCTTTTCCATCAGTGTGTATGCTGAAGTTGAAGGTGCCCGGTCCATGGTGATGTCTCCTTCCGGGACGCTCTTTGTAGGAACCCAGGGACCGGGTAAGGTTTATGCAGTAAAAGATACAGACGGTGATCATATAGCAGACAAGAAGTGGACCATTGCGTCAGGGCTTAATAATCCGAATGGTGTAGCCGTTAAAAATGGCGCCTTGTATGTTGCCGAGATCAGTAAGGTCACCAAATTTTCCGATATCGAAAAGAATCTTGCTAATCCCGGTAAGGGTAATGTCATCTATGATAAATTTCCAACGGAATGGCCCCATGGTTGGAAATACATTGCCTTCGGACCTGACGGCAAACTATATGTCCCGGTCGGTGCTCCATTCAATATTGGCATGCCTACTGAACAATATGCATCCTTATTTAGAATGAATGATGACGGAACGGGATTTGAAAAATTTGCAAGTGGTATACGCAATACGGTTGGGTTCACCTGGCATCCCACGACCCATGAGTTATGGTTCACCGATAATGGCAGAGATATGATGGGTGATGATATTCCGTGCGACGAGTTGAATACAGCGCCTAAAGCCGGAATGAATTTCGGTTATCCATATTACCATTGCGGTACGATCAAAGATCCGGAGTTTGGTGGTACTCATAATGCCTCAGAATTTACTCCACCCGCGATAAACCTTGGTCCGCACGTGGCTGCACTGGGTCTCAAATTTTATACGGGAAAAATGTTTCCTGCCAAGTATAAAAATCAAATCTTTATTGCGGAACACGGCTCATGGAATCGCACTAAAAAAATTGGTTACAGGGTCAGCCTTGTTACGATGAAAAATGGTAAGGCTACCGGATATGAACCATTCGCAACCGGCTGGCTGGATGATGACACCCAAAAGTCATGGGGTCGCCCGGTGGATGTGCTCGTGCTCGCAGACGGATCGATGCTGGTTTCAGACGATCTGGCCGGAGTGATCTATCGAATCACGTACAAGGGATAGTGCTTTAATAAAATAGTATCGTTCAAAAACAATTACAAATCTCAACGACCATGAAAAAAATATTATTATCAGGTATCGTAGTGCTGATGTCTTCAACATTATTCGCGCAGCATAGTCTGGAGAAAGTATGGGAAACAGACTCATCTGACATTGCGGAATCCGGAATCTGTGCTTTACGACCCAATATCGAATTCGCTTTATGTGTCCAGCATGGGCGCCGGAACAATTGTGCGTTATTGGTCTCGATGGAAAACTGATCAAGAATGATTGGGTCACGGGGCTTACATCCAACAAGGGATCAGCTATGTTCAACGGGTTATTTTATACGGCCGAAACATCAGCGGTTGCGGTAATTGATGTTGAAAAGGCTTCCATTGTAAAACGCATCCCGGTTGAAGGTGCTCAAATGCTGAATGACGTGGCGGTGGATTCAAAAGGAATTGTCTATGTATCAGACACACGGGGGGCGAAGGTCTACAGAATTGAAGGAGACAAACCCACTGTTTATCTCGAAAACATGCCAGGCGCAAATGGTCTGCTTGACGGTAAATACAGACTTGTACGTGTTGACCTCCACAAGCGTCCAGAAAGTAGATACCAACAAAGAAATCACAAAAATTGCGGACGGCTTCGAAAGCGGACTCGACGGTATTGTGATGGTCGCAGAAAACGAATTTATCATTAGCAATTACCAGGGTATTCTATACTACATAAATGCTGACGGAACAAAACAGCTATTGTTGGATACCCGTGCAAATCGTATCATGTCTAATGATATCGGCTATGACAGCAAAACAAAAACCCTTTATGTTCCCTCCTTTGGGACCAACCAGGTGTTTGCCTACAAGGTCAAGTAAAGTATGGAAGTGATGTCCCGGTAATGTGGGATGGAAGTGTGGGACGAATAAAAATGATAAAATCCATTGCCTGAAGTAACTTTAGTTCCGCATTAATACTTCGCTAAGCAAATGACAGCGTTCCGATTCAGTCCGGTCACACCAGATCCATGGCTGGGACCTTACATTGCGAAAATGTGGGTGTTCGAAAGCAGCGGTCGTCTTCCCGCCGCGGATAAAAAACTGATCGTTCCCAATGCAAATTTCAAACTGGCATTTACCTTCCGCAACGGGCTCGTGGCCCGGGTGGGAGAGAAGACCTTCATCCAAAAAGAAAATGAGCTGTCATTAACAGGCCTCGTCGATTCGCCGGTCAACCTCGATCCGCAGGAAGACGCGCAGACCGGCACGATAGTCATTGAATTCAACCCGCTCGGAGCCTATCGGTTTTTTCATTTTTCGTTTACGCAGGTAAAAAATCAGATCGTGGAGCTGTCAGACCTGATCGGCAAGCCGTGCAGAAAGAACTTCAATCGCAACTGGCTGAGGCAGCTACCCTGAGATCTGAAATTGCAACTCCTGCAGAATTTTCTGATTAAACAGATGGAAAAAGCCGCTCCGGATCCCATATACGATTTTTGTATCAATCGCATAACTCGATTCCAAAGGTCTGATCACTGTGGCGCAGCTTGAAAAAGAAACCGGCTACAGCTCGCGATGGCTTCACAAAAAATTTTCGGAACATTTGGGTACAGGAGCCAAAAACCTTTCTGAAATTATCCGGTTCAAACAATTTTACCAGGAGTATTCCACCGGGAGTCAAATTACAAAACTTAGAAAACCACTTTTATCATTATTACTACGACCAGTCCCATTTCATCAGGGCATTTAAAAGGTTCACCGGCTTCACTCCAACTGACCTTCAAAACAGCGCGAACGAACTCGCCACCAAGCATTATACCAGCTGAGTTCCGATTTGTACAATACTTCAGGATAGCCCCGTTCTAGCTTTGCTTAAAAACAAATAAAATGGAAAAGAACGATTTTACCAGCAGTATCTCTGCAAAGATCAGCGCCAGCGAGGCGATCAAAAAGATCAGCAATGTGCCTGAGTGGTGGGGAGTAACTTTTACCGGAAACTCCGAAAAATCAAAATGATAAGTTTACAATAAAGATGGGTGGGGATTCTTTCTTCAACTTTACCGTAACAGAACTAATCCCGGGAAAAAGAGTTGTCTGGTTGGTTACAGATTGCAACATGCCCTGGTATTCGGATAAAAAAGAATGGGCTGACACCAGGTTAATTTTTGATCTCCATGAACACGACGGCATAACAGATTTGAAATTCACCCATGAAGGCCTCACGCCGGAAGTGGAATGCTAGAACGACTGTAAACCGGGCTGGACGCACTGGATTCAAAACAAGTTTATTTTCCTATTTTACTACCGGGAAAGGCGAATTCAGGCCGCCAACCAAGTAAGTATGGAAGTGTGGAAGTGTGGAAGTGTGGAAGTATGGATTTTTTCCTCACCACGTCTTTAATTTGTAAGTGAATCACCCTGATTGTCGATTTCTTTTCTGATCCACAGGTCTGAAAATACAATGTAACCACTCAGCAATATGAGGATCAATTCTGCCAGTAGAGTCTGGTAGTGAAAAGGAAAAGGAACATTGTGCAGGAATAATAATGCGATGAATAATAATAACATTAATGTCTGTTTCTTTTCAACCTGTTGGGCGATCAGGAATAATGGGAAAGTCCATTCTATTATATTATAGGGATTTCGCCAGTTAAGCAGAAAAAGTTCCGCAACAAGATACATGAGCCAGGCAAACAGAAAGAGTCTGACGGGTGAGGATTTATTTCTCAGATAATAAAAAGGGATGGACGCAAGAATAAAAATGATACCACATACCATGTAAGAACGGAAAGGCGTATAGATAATACCGGCTTTAATGATATACAGGCTGATCGTTTGCATGGCTGTAATATTAAAATCCTGAACCACCGTCAGATTGGTTGTTCCTTCAATAGTGGCAGGATGTGGGAATAAAGGGGCATCCCGGATAAGATGGCCTTTATGCTGACATTCATTCCCATATTCCTCCATCGCTTTAAAATAATCTTTCCACACGGAGGGATTGGGTGCCACGAGAAGTAACAAACCAGTGAGTACACCTGCAATGGATCCTTTTACCCATTTCATTTTTCCATGAATCAAAAACCCTAAACCAACAAAGACGGCAAACGGACGGAAGAATATAAACAGACCGCCAATAAATCCGGAAATGAAAACTGCGTATTTAGATTTATCCCTGTAAGAATAAAACATGCATGCAAAAAAAAGGCTGTAGAAAATCGTTATCTGGCCCTTTTCAAGCATATGGAACCAGTAATCGCTGGACAAAAGTCCCAGGATGACGATGGCGGCGGAAAATAATGGAGAAGATCCTTCATAACTTTTTAGCATAATCCATACTACAGCGGCAGCGCAGATCAATAGCAATATGGTCCAGATGGTACGAATATGCGGATAGGATAAAAAACTCAGCGGATAATTGACATAAAAAGTTGCCGGCGTAACCGTGTTACCATTAGCCAGCCTGTCCGGCTGGTCATTTGGATCCAATAAAAGTTCTCCATCCGCCGGGCGCCATTTATAAAAATAGGGAGAGTAACCTTTTTTCATGAGCCTCGTTCCCACAATGCGGTTTCGCAAATCCGTTCCCCCGGTTTTGTTCGAATAATAAAAAGACAGTACAATGGTGAACAGGGAAAAGAATAAGATAAGCGAAAAAATAATGCGGCTGGATAATTTATTCATGTGTGGAAGTAATGGCCTCACTATGGCTAAAGTTAGCGCCATTACATCTCCAAACCATGGTCCGGATTAAATAGTCTTGCTATACAGGTCTCGTTGTAAATCAGTTTGCGTTAATGGTTCTTTGGCTTTATGAGTTACCTGCCGGATATGATTAGAATAATTATGATCCTCTTTTATCGGACCTACCGGATCTACGCCTTCTTCCGTTTTATAAAACTGCTGATCCCTGAAAAACAAATACCAGATTCCGGCACCTACAATTCCCAATCCTCCCAATATGAGCAATTTTACTTTCATATATTCTGTTTAGATGTCTCGCTAAAATATCGTGCCGGGTGTAGCAAAAATTTCAGCCTATTCGCCATGGAATGATATAGGCATTTTTTAAATCAAAACATGTATATATATCCACATTAAATGTGGACTGACTTTGCCGTGTTACACTTTCTCTTACTACTGCCGGGTGAAACAAGAATTGAATTCTGAAATGCGGTCGATTGAAGTGGCATAGTTTTTTAATACTTAAAGGTATGGGTATAAGGAAAAGGTTTGTGAACAGGAAGGACCCGCGCGAAAGCCAGGCAGATCAGCCATGTGCATGGAACATGAAAATTAATCCGGACGCACTGATTTCCGTGGACTACCAGAACCTCGGTCTTCCTGCATCGGTTCAACACCTTAAGCCTTCCATATTCCGGGAGGGCAATGCTTATTGTGTCATCTTAGGGCCGGATCCTCAGGCAGGCATATTTGGTTGCGGCGACACGCTGGAAGAAGCGCTGAACGATTGGACAATCACCTGGCGGATGAAAGCAAGAAACCATCGTTACCGCGCGTAAAATTGATACATCTCTTAGTTCCTTAAAATTGAACGTGAATCTGATAAAGCAACCAACTGAACCCAGGCCTTTTTATGTAATCAAACATAATCCTAATACGATCGACCTGGTGGAAGAGGCATTGGATGCCGGCGCAAACGGTATTGAACCCGATGTAAATGTGTATTCGGATCGTCCGGATGAACTGTGCATTTCTCATCTCAAAGGTGATTCCGATGCTCCGGCTCTTGAAATCTACCTGACAAAACTCCGCGAAATCGCTCTCAGGGATCAGCGCCTTTGCCTGATCGTTTTCGATTGTAAAAGCGCGGCGGCGACGCCTGTCTTCGGGCTTCGTTTATTAGAGGCAATACGCAGTTGTCTTACCCACGAGACTACGCTCAATATTATTATTTCCGTCAGCGCCATGGATCATGCCAGGATCTTTGATCAGATCGGGAATATGCTCGGCCCGCGCGAAGGTCTGATGATCGATGAACATACGGATCCCGTGGAGATTGTTAACTATTTCAGGGAACGCGGCATCAGCAATCAATGTTTTGGGAATGGTATTTCCATTCCCCCGATCGCCCTGACCGGCCCGAATGTCACGCCGTCGATGGAAAAAGCCTGCGCGTTGCGGGCGGCTACGGGTAACCCGAAATTTATTTGTCCCTGGACAGTCAACGAAAAAAAGCTTGGTGAGGAGATGATCCGTACGGGTGTGGACGCGATGATCTGTGATGATACGGATACTTTATTAGAGATCATAAACAGGCCGGAGTATAAACATTTCGTACGGATGGCTGTGCGTGACGATAATCCCTTTACACCTACAAATGCGGCATATAGCCTGAAGGTATATACGGCTGACCGTCCGATGGCGGGCACCGATGCAAACCTGACATTCACCCTGACGGGATCCAACGGTTCGGCACAGACAACCGTTGACAGTTCCTATCGTGCGCGTATGGAAAGGAACCATGTTAACTATATTACTTTGCAGGCGCCGGACCTGGGGGATCTCATTTCCGTTTCGGTGCAACGGGACGATACCAGTCATGCACCAGACTGGTGGCTGGACAAAATCGAAGTGCAGAGTGCAAAATACAAGCAACAGAAAATCGTTGTATTTAACCGGGAAATAAATTCGGTATCACCGGTAAGCTCATTTTTTTGAGAACTAAACCCAATTTTTGATGAAAAAAAATGTCGCTGTAACAGCCTTCTTTATTTGGATATCTGTTGACTGTGTATTTCCGCTTCTATGGCGGATGACAGGGAGTCCAGGTCATAGGCCCCATTGTATTTGGTGCCATTAATATACAAGGATGGTGTTCCGTTTACGCCACTCCGGATGCCGGATTCAAACTGAGCTTCGACTTTGGCAGACAATTTTTCGTCCTGTGTATCACGCTCGAAAGATTTAATATCCAGGCCAAGCTCCTTAGCGAAACGCAACAAGTGAGCGGCGCTGTGTTTAGATTGATTCTCGAGCATCATATCATGCATTTCCCAGAACTTTCCCTGATTTGCTGCAGCTTCTGATGCGATGGCCGCAATCGTGGCGTACTGGTGCACCTTCGTAAGCGGGAAATGACGAAACACGAATGCTATCTGATCCTTGAATTTTAGTACCAGTTTCTTTATAAATACATGTGCAATTGCGCAGTGCGGGCAGTCGAAATCTCCATACTCTGCGAGTATAACCGGAGCACTTATACTGCCCAGTATGTGATCTTCAGCATTGACCGGTGGTTTGAGCGTTGACATATTATTTACTACATTAAACTTACTGAAAAACCTTTGCATCGCGGCGAAATGGTGGAGATCGGCGAGGCGGAACTTCCCATCGGCAAACTATACCGCGCCGGCTTTATGAAGCCGGTGAAATAGATGTCTTAGTTATGACGAGTGTAAGCTAATTTTCGTTTGTAGACTTTTTTACGCATTTTTGCCCTCCTGCGTTCATAATTACGGTGAAGCTTCATTGCGTACAAGGCGTCACTACCGCCGGGGGAATAATAAAAGATATTAATAAAATGTTTAAGCCATTTCATATCTGATGTTATTAAATTATCATGCCAATTTATAACCCGGATATGCAGGCATTGATGATATCCCGGAAAGACCATTCGTCGTGCAAATCACGCTATTCACGGAGTCACTTCCTTTGGAAACACGCGGATGATTATCTTTGAAACCAAAGCGACCCGTTTGTATACATTATTCAAAAAGCGCTGGTTATACCATGTCATCTTCTGGGTTTGTTATTATTCCTGGTACTGTTACTTTATTCTCTATACCACCTATCAGATCAAAAGCCCGGTTTTTTACTTCCAGATCATGCTGTTTTATCCTTTTGATATCTGCCTGGTCTATTTCAATTTTTATGTTCTCATACCACGGTTTTTAAAAACAAAAAAGTATATCGCCTACGCCTGCCTGGTTTTTACAGCGGTATTCATCGATGCCTGTGTGGATGCATCGATCAGGCAATTCTATGCACATCTGGGTTCCCAGCTGTTTCCCAAGACTGCTTTTTTTAATCTCGCCAGTTTTTCAGGCGCCATGGCCGCCCGGTTTTATCTTCTGGGACTAACCAGCGCCATCCATCTGGCGAAGGAGTGGATTGAAAACCAGAAGCGTGCAAAGCGAAAGAGAAAAAATATACCTGCAAACCGAATTGAATTTTTTAAAAACACAGATCAATCCGCATTTCTTTTTCAATACCCTCAACAATCTGTATTCCCTGGCACTGAACCGGTCTGAACAAACACCCGAAGTGATCCTGAAGCTCTCGCACCTGATGAGTTATATGTTGTATGAATCCAACGAGGCCCGGGTTTCCCTGGAGAAGGAAGTGAATTATCTGCAGGATTATGTGGACCTGGAAAAACTGCGTTTCGGACAGCGGCTGACCATCCATTTTGAAATCGAAGGAAATATGGAGGGCGTATTGATTCCGCCCATGATCCTGATTCTTTTTGTGGAGAATTGTTTTAAACACGGATTAAAAGACAATATCGATCAGGTGCGTGTGGACATCGAATTGAAAATTCAAAACGGTTATTTATTTTTCAGTATTAAGAATCCGGTGTCGGCTTATATCGCTTCCACCGGCGTGTCGGGGATCGGACTTAAAAATGTCAGACGCCGGCTGGATCTGTTATTTCAAACGAACTATGAATTAATCATTGCGGATGACAAACAGGAATATGCCGTGTCTTTAAAAATGCCGGTATGACAAAGAATATAAAATGCCTTATCCTGGACGATGAGCCGCTGGCCATTGATGTGATTGATAATTATCTGAAACGATTGCCCAATATAGAATCGTTCCAGTGCAATAACGCCATTGATGCATTTCAGATTCTGCAACAGGGAGAAAATCGATCTGATCTTTCTGGATATCGAAATGCCACTGATGTCCGGGACTTGATTTTTTGAAAACGATGCAGGCACCGCCGGCCGTCGTTATCACCACAGCGTACAGGGATTATGCCGTAGAGGGCTATGAACACGATGCGCTGGATTATCTGGTGAAACCGATTTCATTTCCGCGGTTTATGAAGGCATTTGAGAAAGTATTAAAACATCTGCAGCGGAATATTCCGGCGGTGGAAGGTTCAGAATCCGAAAAGGAACATCTGTTTCTGAAAGTGAGCGGAAAAATGGTGAAAATTGCCATTGCAGAAATACTCTATGTGGAAAGCCTGAAAGATTATATTAAAGTAGTCACGCCCGGCAATTTCTGGATCTCCTATCAGACACTGACTTCCATTACTGAAAAATTGCCGGATGATCGTTTTATGCGGATCCACCGCTCTTTTACGGTTGCGATCGATAAAGTTTCTGCAGTAGAGGGCAGCAATGTTGAAATCGCCGGTAAACTGATTCCCATATCCCGCGATCTGCGGCAGGAAGTAGTAAAACGAATCTGCGGCGATAACAGTTCGTCGTGAAAACCATACAGATTGTCGGATTCTCCATCCTTTAAGCGAAAAGATTATTTCCGCTTATGTATCTTCATTTAGTTTTACTACAGAAAGCGATTTTTATGCGTCTGATATTTGTTTTTTTATTTACCGGTGCCATGATGAGCAGTCGCGCGCAGGTAGCCGACTCCGTTAGGGTCATGGGCAAATCAGCGTTTATGCAAACCTGTGAGAGTTGTCACCACGATACCATCAACGCACGCATTCCGGCCAAAATAGTTTTATCGACCATGACACCCAGAGCGGTTCTTGCAGCGATGGAAACCGGAAAAATGCGCATCCAGGCTTCCGGACTAAGTCCGGTTCAGAGAAAAGCCATCGCCGAATGGATTACAGGTGCTCCCCTGAAATCCGGTGACATGCCGAAGACGGCGTACACCCAATTTAGTTTGCCTGGAAATGTAAATGCGGTTCCTGTTTATTCCGGATGGGGTGGAGATATCCGTTCCACCGGATTTCGAAATGCAGCACAGGCGGGTATCAATAAAACCAATCTGGCAGATTTGAAACTGAAATGGGCATTTGCTTTTCCGGATGCAACGATCATGCGGAGCAAACCGGCTGTGGCGGGTGACTGGTTGCTGGTGGGCAGTCAGTTTGGTGATGTATTTGCACTCAATAAAAAAACAGGAAAGATCGGCTGGCATTTTTCTGCCGGCGCCGCCATCCGCGGGGCCATTGTAACGATAAAAAAAGACAATCGGCTCATCGCTTATTTTGCTGATTACAGTACCAATGTATATGCCATAGATGTGAGAACAGGGAAGGAGATCTGGAAATCAAGAGCGGGTTATGAATCACAATCGGCCGTTACCGGATCGGTGACCGTTGCCGACGGGATTGTGTATGTGCCGATTTCTTCACTTGAAGTTGCTTCTGCCGCTGATGGAAATTATGCCTGCTGTTTTTCCTCGGGAGGATTGGTTGCCCTGAATGCCAGCAACGGGAAAGGAAATCTGGCATCACCGGGTAATCACCGAGGCGGCTGTTGAATCAGGAAAGAAGAAAAACGGAAAACCATTCTACGGACCATCCGGTGCGCCTGTATGGTGCAGTCCGACGATTGATCTGAAAAGGGGTCTGGTTTATATTGGAACCGGCGAAAATTATACGAACCCTGCGACAAAAAATAGCGATGCGGTTCAGGCGCTGGATATGAAAACAGGTAAACTGAAATGGAATTTTCAGGCAACCCGGGGTGATACATACAATGCCGCCTGTCCCTACTTTTTAAATTGTCCGGAGAAAGCAGGTCCTGATCTCGACTTTGGTATGGCGCCCATTCTTACACGTGATAAAAACGGAAAAGATATTCTGCTGATCGGACAAAAATCGGGCATCGTGTTTTGTTTGTCGCCTGACAATGGAAAGAAAATCTGGGAAACAAGAATCGGGAAAGGAGGAACCCTGGGCGGTATTCACTGGGGCATGGCCACCGATGGAAAATATTGTATATGCAGCCAATTCCGATCAATTCTTCGGACTGGATAAAAAGGATACAACCTGGAAAGCATCACCGGGTATTTATGCGCTGGATGTGAATACAGGAGAATCTATTTGGAAAACAGCCAATCCATCCTGTTCTGAAAAAGAAAATTGTTTTCCGAACAACTCTGCGGCGCCGGCCGTGATACCCGGAATCGTATTTGCGGGTTCCCTGGATGGACATGTCAGGGGTTACGATTCGAAGGACGGAAAAATAATCTGGGATTTTAATACGGCCATTCATTTTGAAACCGTGAACGGAATCGAAGGAAGCGGCGGAGCGATTGACGGACCGGCACCCGTGATTTCTGATGGCATGCTGATTGTGAATTCCGGTTATGGTATGTTTGGGCAGATGAAAGGAAATGTTCTCCTGGCTTTTGATATAAAAAAATAAAACACTTAAAACAGGCATATGAGAAAATTAGCGTCTTTATGTATCGGGCTTTTATTGATTGCGCAGACAAAGGCGCAAACGGCGGACGAAATTGTAAACAAATATTTCGATGCAATCGGCGGAAAAGCAAAATTAGAAACCCTGAAAACCTCGTATTCAGAAGGAGAAATGAGTATCATGAATAATCCCGCTCCCTTTACTTCTTCTGTTATCGACGGGAAAGCATCCAGGAGCGAGATGAATTTCAACGGACAAAAAATAATTAATTGTTACAGCGCAGGAGCGGGATGGACGGTGAACCCACTGGCAGGTATAACCGAACCCACGCCGATGCCTGCCGGACAGGCGGGTATGGGTCCGATGACCTACGACCTGAAAGGCCCGCTGTATAATTATGCGGCGAAAGGATATAAACTGGAACTGGCCGGTAAAGAGAAACTCAATAATGCAGATGTATTTAAACTTAAACTAAATACCAAAGACAGTACTGAAATCGACTGTTATATCGATGCCGCTTCCTGGTTACTTCTCAAAACGGTTATTAAAGTGACAGTATCCGGGCAGCCCGTGGAAATCTCCATCGCGAACCTCCGGTTATCAGAAAACGAATATCGGGTTGCTCATGCCCTTTGTTTCGGAAGTAACTTATCCCGGACTAACCATCGTATCCACTACCAAAATGATGGATCTGAACCGCGATATCGATCCGGCCATTTTTGTGATGCCGAAGAAGTAGGAAATAACCCGTGTGTGGAGGGCTCTCAGTTCAGAAACTGGTGCATGGCTGCGATGATTTTTTCCAGTTCGCAATCCAGCACGGCGTGGCCGCAATCGGTTTTTAGTATCAGTAACTGAGCATTTAAAATTCCCGCCATTTTAATTGCGGGAGACGGATTGACCATATGATCCTGTCCGCCAACGATGATCAGCATCTTTGCCCGGATTTGTTTTGCGGCATTCTGAAGTGATCCTCCCTGGTTTTTTGCAATGTCATGGCCCATCATGGCACGGAGTTGATAGATCCGGTTATTCCAGTCGAACTGATCGTTTGCTATTTTGCCTTTCAGCCAGACATCAAAGCTGTCGCGCGATATCGTATCTGCGAACCAGGCGGGTGTGTGCACGGCAAACTCGTGCAGTATCGTAACGGAGGGCATGGGCGGGTGGCCGGTATAGTTGCCATCATGGTAAGCTGTATCATTTTGTATGCCCTGTAATTCGCCATTCCATAACAACAGATCGGGGGCGTTCAATTGAGGTGAACCGGAAATGGGGATTATCTTATCAGCAAAACCGGGATAAGAAACGGCCCACTGGAAAGACTGCATACCGCCCATGGAAACCCCGGAAACAGCATAGAGATGATGAATATTCAGATGCGCGGTCAGCAGAACATATTCCGATTCAACCATGTCACGGATCGAAAAAGCGGGAAATTTTATTCCCGGTTGCGTCTGACTGTTAGATGGTGAGCTGGACAAGCCGTCGCCCAGTGCGTCCACGAGGATCAGAAAAAACCTGGTCGTATCGATCAGCTTTCCGGGAACGAATGGTAACAGATTCATGCTCGTACCGGTGAACCAGGTAGGGAAGAGGACAACATTATTTTTTTCTTTGTTGAGATTTCCAAAAGTCTGATAGGCTATTTTGCATTGATCAATCGAGCGGCCATTTTCCAATTTGAAATCTCCAATGACAGCATATTGGAGATGAGCGACAGCCGGATTCCCGGCCTGCGCAAGCCCGGCAGCCGGATGACAGGCAGTCAGGATTGCAGTGAGTGCGAGAAGAGCGAGGTGATTATTTCTGAATATTCTTAACATGCGTTTGCTATTCTTTATTCATTTCTACTGTCACAGGTTTCAGGATATTGATATCTTTTCCTGCGAGCAACTGTTTGTAATTGATCAGCGTGAACTTCTTTCCGATCAGATCCCTGAATTCAGGGGAAACTAACATATTTAATTCTGTCTGGCGATGCAGACCTGACAGCGGCTTCCCTTCCGGTGAATTCATTTCGCTGGCGTTCATGTCATACAGAGCGTCAATTTCCGCTCCGGGTGTTGCTGTATGGATCACGACCAGGTTGGGTTTCTTTGGATCGAGGTGATTTACATAGTAGAGAAACGCAGACTTTTTGGTTTTTACCGGTTCACCCCACATTTCCATATAGGTTTCTCCAAAATAGGAAACCTTGCTGAGCGGAGATATGGCGAGCTTATACTTGTGTGCAAGCTTTTCGGTTAAAGCCCTGAGTTCCGGAGTGGATAACGCAACGCCCATATGGGGATCTATATAAGAGATGGTTAATCCGGATGCCAGTGCCCGCTCGATCTGTGCCGAGAGTTCTGTTTCTACTTCATCCAATTTATAACCGCTGTTTCCAAATGCTGAAGTTGACTGATAAAAATATCCAATGGAATCTACGAGGCTGGGTACTGCTGTTCTGCCCGTTACAGGTCCCCAACGATAACCCCGCCATTCAGAGGTCAGCGTAAGATGAACGCCGATGCTCACATTCGGATATTTCTTCAGAATGGCTACGGCTTCCTGGTACCATGGACAGGCAAACTGTACGGAGGCTGAAAACGGCATGCCCGTTTTGGCGAGTTTTTCGGCGGCCATGTTTACAGAGTGGCTCGCTCCGATATCGTCCAGTCGTATTAATAATCGGGGCAGAGAAGCATGAGCAGACTGAGCCCGGGCAGAAATGCAGAATATATCTGCGGTTACCAGAAAAAGGAAAATTATTTTTTTGAGTGATCTTTTGGTCATTGCAATCGTGATTAGTTTTAAAATTACATTGTTTTGTGCATTTCAAAATCTAATCAACGCGCGTTTCGGGGCGCGCTCCGTTTGTACATGATTTCCATGATCTTTGTATTTTCAGTTTATGGCAAGAAAAATATTACTCGGGCTATTGATGCTGAATGCATCATTCTGTTTTTCCCAGAAAAAACTTCCGGATAAAATCGTCGTGCTCACCTTCGACGATGCATCCCAGAGTCATTATAGTTATGTAGCGCCGCTGTTGAAAAAATATGGCTTCGGAGCAACATTTTATGTATGCGAGTATCCGCCCGACTTCAGCGATACACTAAAATACATGAGCTGGTACGATATTAAACAATTGTCGGATATGGGATTCGAGATCGGCAATCATGGCTGGCATCATGCCCGTATCGACCACCTGAGCAACGATTCGCTTAAATCAGAAATGCGATATATAGAACGCAAATGCGATACGCTGAAAATTCCCAAACCAACCAGCATGGCCTATCCGGGTTTTGTAAGTGATGCAACGAAAATTCCCGTACTCAATCTGGCTTGGATATAGTACTGCCCGCGTAGGGTGGCAACCGCGCCTATCATCCTGTGTACGACGGTCCCTATTATGTTCCCAGCTTTACCCTGAATACACATAATGAACAGGAAATAATCGATGCGTTTGCCAATGCTAAAAACGGACATGTTGTTGTACTTACGGTTCACGGCGTGCCGGATCTTGCGCATGATGCATTAAGTACGTCGCCCGCTGTTTTTGAAAGTTGTATGAAATACCTGTATGATAATCATTATACCGTCGTGTCCATGCGGACGCTTACAGGATATACAAAATGAAAACCCTTTTTAGCTGCAATACTATTTGCGGATTTTATAAACCTCTAGCTTTCTGGAAATGAGGTTTCTGCGATTGAGATTTAGCAATACATTAAAAGGGTTGGTAAAATGTACTATTAATGCGGACGCCGATCTATTTATAATTGGCTATCTGCACCAGCCTGCCTACGTTCAAAATGATAATTTTTCGCCCCTTTGTTATTAGAATCTCTTCCTGTTTAAATTCGGTGAGTATCCTTACAACATTTTCACGGACTGTTCCTACCATACTGGCTAAATCATCCCTCGACATATTTATTACTACAGGGATTCCGGGTTGAAAATCTATTTTATATTTTTCTCTTAATACGACCAACTGAAGCGCCAGTCGTTCCCGGACAGAACGTTGGCCAAATAGCGTTAAGCCATTGATCAATACGGCAAATTCATGGCTAAGCGTTTTTAACAATCGTTTACTTAATGTATCCGATTGTTGGAGAACCATTAAAAAATCGTCTTTTGGAATGAAAGTAATGCTGCTTTCCTCTAAAGCAGCAGCTGAATCCGGGTAACGGTCCTCAGACAAAATAGCGTGATATCCGATTAGCTCGCCCGTATTAGCTACATATATGATTTGCTCTTTTCCTTCTCCATCAATCTTATATTTTTTTGCTTTCCCACTGGTCATGTAATAAATTCCGGATGGATATGCGCCTTCCCGGAAAATGATTTCTCCTTTTCTATAGACCTGCTCGGTTTGATTCAGGGTTAGCAGGTCAAAATCTTCCGGGGAAAGAGCAGCCAGTATGGATTCAGTTTTAAAATCCCATTTTTCGATTGGAAAAATACCAGATATGCTCATAGCGATCCAATTTAATCTTATGAAAATTGATAAAAGTCACTTTTAAAAGTGATATAGTTCACAGCACAGGGGATAGAGACGGAGTAATTTTGCAAAATGGTAAAAATCGAAACAGTCAAACGAAATTTCCCTCGTACCACAACCATGCAATCTCGTTTCCAAATTTAACTCAATAGTTTCACACTGATGCTCAATGCATTAAATATACCCAGTGGGTGCTTAAGTACTGGCCTGTATACGTTTGAAAAAAATACCATATTAAATGAAGCTCTCCCAGTTCGAATATGACCTGCCTCTTAATTTGATCGCTCAGCATCCAACCAGGTTGAGAGAAGACAGCCGCATGATGGTGGTTCATCGTAAGACCGGTCAAATCGAAGACAGGCATTTCAGGGATGTCATGGAATACTTTAATGATCAGGATGTTTTTGTTGTCAACAATACTAAAGTATTTCCCGCCAGACTGTACGGCCGTAAGGAAAAAACGGGTGCAAAGATTGAGGTCTTTTTGCTTAGAGAACTCGACAAGACTTATAAACTTTGGGATGTGATAGTGGATCCTGCGAGAAAAATACGTGTTGGTAATAAACTATATTTTGGGGATTCTGAAGAACTGGTAGCCGAAGTAATAGACAATACCACGAGCCGTGGTCGTACCATCAAGTTTTTATGGGATGGCGCAGATGATGAATTTCGAAAAATACTTGAAATCTTAGGTGAGACACCTCTTCCAAGATATATAAAACGCAAGCCTGACGAAGACGACAAAGAAAGATTTCAAACAGTATATGCTAAGCATGAAGGGGCCGTTGCAGCACCAACTGCCGGTTTCCATTTCAGTAAGACGCTCATTAAAAGACTTGAAATAAAAGGAATTCAATTTGCGGAAGTGACTTTGCATACCGGATTGGGCACTTTTCGACCGATGGAAGTGGAAGACCTGAACAAGATTAAAATGGATGCGGAGTATTACCGGGTGGAAACTGAGGCATGTAGTTTAGTCAATAAAGCACGTTTGGGGAAACATCGGGTTTGTTCTGTAGGTACTACAACTATGCGCGCCCTGGAGTCTTCATATACAGCCGGGAAGTTATTGAAACCCGCTGAAGGGTGGACAAATATGTTCATACATCCGCCATACCAGTTCAATATTGCTGATTCTCTTATCACAAATTTTCATTTTCCGAAAACCAGTCTTTTGATTTTGGTTTGCGCATTCGCCGGATATGACCTCGTTATGGAAGCCTATAAAAAAGCGATTAAAGACAAATATCGGTTTTTCAACTATGGTGATGCCATGTTACTTATCTAGAACTAATCTCCTTTAATCAACCTACCGACGTATTGTGAAAATGGTAAATAGAAGATTTTCCACTTGCAATGAATAGGTTTATGATGTTCTAAAATTGATAAAAATCACTTTTAAAAGTGAAAAGGTTAACAGCAGCGTAGTGATGGGTATGGTAATTTTATCGTATCGGTATGCAGTTTGAACAATACAGGCTTTTTACAAAGAGAAGATCTTAAAACCGAACCATGACCACACTCACTAATTCATCCTTAAAGCGGGATAAATGGTTTCGTTCAGACGCCCAGTTGCATTGCTTATATCCCGAATCCATTCAATTGCTGGCCCGCAGGCATTGGACACCGTTACATGTTGCACAAATGGTCGTGCAATTCCTAACTCCAACTAAAGACACCAGGGTATTGGATATTGGTAGCGGGGTTGGAAAATTTTGCCTGGCAGGTGCCTATTATCAACCCTCAGCATCTTTTTTCGGTGTTGAGCAACGAAAAGATTTGATTGAACATGCCGAATTTGCTAAGGCAATGCTGGATTTAAAAAATGCGTATTTTATAAATAGCAACTTTACTCAGCTGGACTTTAAGCAGTACGATCATTTTTATTTTTATAATTCATTTTACGAAAATTTGTCTGATACCGGAAAGATAGATGTCAGCATCACATGCTCCTTTGAATTATATAATTTATATAACCGAATTCTCTACAGAAAATTAGATGAAATGCCTCCCGGTACAAGGCTGGCTACGTATCATTGCCTGGAAGATAATTTTCCCGTTGATTATCATTTGGTTGAATCAAAAGCTGATTGTTTATTAAAGTTCTGGTTAAAAATATGAGTTTGTTCCCGCTACTAAATGAAATTACTTGAACAAGAAAGAAGTCTGAAAAAATCAATTGAAATTTAATTTATAAACCGCCGGATTTTTTATGACAAGTGAAGAATATAAAAAAACAATTCTTCATCAGCTTCGGGAAGCAGATGACTGTGAAGAAGCGGAACTGATCATCATTGGGTTTATTCAGTTAATGCGGGATAAGCATGTATATCCGGGCCTGATTGCGTACTACCTGCATAAATTGCGTGACGGACTGGAGGATCTGTCTCCCAACGATTTTGATTCGGTTCATTGGTGCAATATCCGGTGTGCCCTGATTAATCTAAAAATATTAACAGGCAAAAAATAATCGGAGTAGCGGTTAAATCAAACTTATCATATGCTATTCGAACAGCCGGTAAAATCACGGAATATTGATGATTGGTTTAATAGTGATCCTGATTTTCATCAGTTGTATCCATTGTCTATCCGGAAATTGGCGGGTATGCATTGGACGCCTTTGAGTATTGCGCGTAGGGTGGTTCAATTCCTCGCACCGGTTGAACGGGTGAAAATTCTGGACATCGGGAGCGGTGTGGGAAAGTTTTGCCTGGCAGCCGCTCACTATCAGGCTTATGCGCAGTGTTATGGTATTGAACAGCGAAAAAATTTAGTTGAGTATGCCAACGAGGCGAAAAACATGCTGGGCCTGCAAAATGTTTCTTTCCGGTATGGTAATTTTACGCAGGTGGACCTCAGGCAGTATGATCATTTTTATTTGTATAACCCCTTTTTTGAAAACTTTGACAAAACTGAAAGAATTGATGATGACATTTTGTATTCGGAATCTTTATACAACTACTATAATCAGTATCTCTATAGCCAATTAGAAGATATGCCGGCAGGTACACGAGTAGCCACCTATTGCAGTTGGGATGAAGAAATACCTGCGGGGTATCATTTAATGGATACGGATTTTCAAAGCCTGGTCAAATTTTGGCTGAAGAAGTAGCCTGGTGAATATTAAAATGAATAACAGATGAATAGAAACACTACAAAATCTAAAAACTGGATAGTATTCTTCATAATAGCTGCTCTGCTGATTATGTTATTTGGAGTTTGCAATGTCAATGAATTTTGAGCAGGCGCGGATTTGGATTTCTCTTCAAATGCGTTTTTCCGGAGGTATGATAATCATTATACCGTTGTGTCCATGCGGACGCTTACAGGATATACAAAATGAAAACCCGCGCTATTTGCAAGTTCCGGACATAATTCATATCAGCGGGACTTAATCCAGTCTTGTATTGCCTGAACGGTATCCTCGTAAAAGACTTTATAGGTGTCTTCGGTTACATATCCGATATGGGGCGTTGCCAGCACATTGTCCATTGTCCTGAACGGATGTTCCGGAGGTAAAGGTTCGATATCGAAAACATCCAGTGCCGCACCTCTGATCTTTCTTTGTTTAAGAATATGAATGAGGTCTTCTTCTATAATTAACGGCCCCCTCGAAGTATTAATAAGATAAGCGGTTGGCTTCATTCGCGATAAATCTTCCCTGCTGACAATTCCCTTTGATTTATTGCTCAGGACCATGTGAATGGTTATGAAATCTGAATTGCTAAACAGCATGTCCTTACTGACCAGAACGGCTCCGGCGGCTTCTGCTTTTTCTTTAGTAAGATTTGGGCTCCATGCCAGGACCTTCATTTCAAAAGCCAGGGCGTACGCGGCAATTCTGGTCCCTATGTTTCCGAGGCCGAGGATTCCAATGGTTTTCCCTTTCAGATCTGTTCCGATGGTTGTTTGCCAAAGCCCTGACCGGACCTGCCCGCTTTCCTGCGGAATATGGCGTGCGATAGCCATCAACAGGGCCCAGGTATGTTCCGGTGCTCCGCTGGTTACGTAGCCGGTATTTTTTACTGTTATCCCAAATTCTCCGGCAGCCTGGACATCAACAGATGCATTGCGTCTTCCTGTTGAAACGATAAGCTTCAGATTCGAAAGCCCGGACATCAGTGTTCTTGTCATCGGTGTTCTTTCCCGCATCACACAAATGATATGGAAGGGAAGTAATTGTGCGGCCAGTCGTTCTTCGTTTGCCTCATGCTGATCGAAAACGGTGATATCAGCCTGGTCATTTAACACGGACCAGTCAGCGAATTTTCCGGATACCCGCTGATAGTCATCCAGTATGGCAATTTTTATTTTTTCAGGCATCTTTCTTCCTTTTTAAAGCCGCACAAATATTTTCCATCTGATACAAATGTCGTTGCGTGTGAAATAAAACGAAATGAATGATTTCCAGTTTGGTAATCGGACCAAGCGGGAGGCCTTCGACCTGCTCATTCAGGTTGGCACGCGATGCATTTGCTTTAAACTCACTGAACGATTTATTTAACTCATCAATAGCCGGTTGTTTTTTATAAACCTGATTTTCAGGTATAAGAAAATCCGGCTGCGTTAGTTTTTTTGAAAAATTCAGAAATACATTTTTTAATCCCTCTATTCTTTCCTCCGGATTTCGTGTTGCCGGTTTTGCTTCCATCTTCATGGCCTTTGCCATTCCCTGCATGGACTTCGAAACATGTCGCAGCAACTGGGGTGCCGTCCAGCTACCGTCGAATGGAATGGTATTTACCATTTCTTCGTCAACCGCTGCCATTAAATCTGAAATGGCTGAAACTGTGTCCGATGTTTCCGACAATATTTTATTTGTATCTAAAGATTCTGCTGTACGAACTTCCATAGAATAGTTTTATAATGAAAAAATATTTTTGCACCATTTACATTATTGCTCTGTAAATTCCCTGAGACATTTAAATGCACTCGACCATCCTCCATTGTGAGCGTCCCTTAATTCCTTTGTGGGGAAATTGGTTTGGCGGAATATCATCTGGGTCTTATTTCCGATTTTGTTAAAACTTATGGTGACAATGGTTTCTCCCATCCTGCCTTGTCCGCTGCCATCTTCATAGGTGAATACAAGTCGCGAAGGGCTGCTGATCTCAATATATTTGCCCTGCATCCAGTATTCCGCGCCTTCCGGTGATTTGATACATGCACGCCATGCCCCGCCAACCCTGACGTCCATTTCGCAAAACGGCACGGTAAAGCCTTCGGGCCCGTACCATGATACCAGGTCTTTTTTATTGGTCCACGCCTTAAATACTCTTTCAGGTGTAGCATCAAACATTTCTGTCATTTCGAGCACCTGATCGGAATGTATTTCATCCCTGTACAGTTTACTTACCTTTTCCATGTTTTTTTAGATTTTGTTTTTTTGAATGAGTTTTATTGTTTTTTGTTTCTTTTTCAAGATAATTCCGGAGCGCGCTAAATCTCTTGGTCCACAATGCCCTGTATTGTTCGGTCCAGTCATGCACTTCACTCAATTTTTCCAGCTTTGCTTTACAAAAGCGATTGTTTCCCTCCTGTCTGATTTCCACCAGTCCGCATTCTTCCAGGATTTTAATATGCAATGAGATGGCCTGGCGGCTCATGTCGAAATTGGCCGAAATGGCGTTCAGGTTCTGCTGCTGATGCGCGATGAGGTTAATGATCTCCCTCCGTGTGGGGTCGGCAATTGCCTGAAAAACATCTCTCCTGGCTTCCATATCTATGCAAGTATTTACTTGCGAAGATAAGTGCAATCATTTACTTGCGCAAATCTTTTTTAAAATTATTCCGGTTCAACTTTTCCCAGATTTATGCCCTATAAATGGTATGGGCAGAAATTGTAGAATTCTTACTTTTACAAATCATACAAGTCTATGGGGATAATAAAACTACCATTGCTTTTTATGGGGTCGAAGGGTGAAAAGACGATTTATACCTTGTTTGACAGTGGTGCCAGTTTTTCCTGTATTACTCCGGAGAACGCGGATGAAATAGGGTTGGTAGAAAGACTGCGCTTACCACTGGAAGTAGGTACAGCCAGCCGTGGACATTTTGTAAAGATTGATCATACACTTCGAAGTGATTTTTATTTCGGGGACCTGCGTATGAGTGACGAATTTATGGTAGTACCCGATTTAAGCGAAGAAGCCATCATTGGAGTAAACACGATGCAGAAGTGGCGAATCAAACTGGACTTTGAAAATGACAGCATTATCGTAGATCCCAAAGTCGTAAAGCTGATGCTGAAAGAATTACAATTACTTTCTGCTTAAATCACTATTAAGCTCAGCTTTCACCGTTTCATCCGGCCTGTCTTGTACCATAAACGTATAGCAATTGTCCGGTTTTGAACAGGTAAATGATCCGTTTTTGATCATTTAAACACAAAATCCGGGCGGCATGCTGTTTGCTCTTTTCTGGCACTCACCTAAATTACCATGATCCATCACTTTTTACAGATCGCCTGGCGCAACCTCGTAAAACGGAAGTTTTACAGTTTTATCAATATCGCCGGACTGGCCGTCGGCATGACCTGTTGTCTGCTCATTACCTTATACATAAAAAACGAACTGTCTTACGATCAGTACCATACCAAAAAAGATCGCATATATCGGGTGCTGCAATCTTTCCGCTCTGTGAAGGAAGGCGTAAATCCCGGCGCCCCGACACCTGATGAATATTGGGTTTGGGGCAATGCACCTGTGGGTCCTGCACTCCAGGCCGATTTTCCCCAGATTGAAAAAATGGTGCGGTTCATGAGTCCTTCCAGCCTGCTGCTCCAGCACGGTGAAAAACGTTTTCAGCAGGATAACCTGGTCTTCATGGATTCAACCGCATTTTCAGTGTTCAGCTGGAAAATGATTTACGGAAATCCTCAAACTGCATTAATAGCTCCAAACAGTATTGTTCTTACCAGGACCGTTTCGGAAAAATTCTTTGGAACTACCAATCCCGTTGGTCAGTCGCTGCGCATAGACAACTCAGACAATTACCTGGTCACCGGCGTGATGGAAGATGTTCCACCCAATTCCCAGATCAATTTCAACGGAATGATCTCCATGTCCACTGAAAGAAAATACAGACCGGACGTTTTTATTTATTGGGGTTATGTGGATTTCTACACCTACCTGCTGCTCAAAGAGAACACGAATATTGAAACCTTGCAGGCACAAGCTGCAGCCTTTGTAAAAAAGCATAATCCCAACGACAAGGGTTACGCGATCTCTTTTGAAAAAATGACCGATGCCTACCTGCATTCCGCAGCAATCAGGCAACCGGGGCCAACCGGAAGCCGGTTCAATGTGATTTTGTTTTCCTGCATCGCCGTTTTCATCATGTTGATCGCCTGCATCAATTTTATGAACCTGTCAACCGCCCGCTCCCTGGAAAGAGCAAAAGAAGTTGGCGTGCGGAAAGTATTGGGTGTGAGACCCCGAAGCCTGATGTGGCAATTTCTTATTGAATCCATCCTGATGTCACTTGCCGCTGCGGCGATCGCACTCACCCTTGCGCGTCCCGGAATTTCATTGATCGGAAAATTATCGGGTAAGGATCTCTCTTATTCCCAGTTCTTTACTCCGGTGATGTGGATGTACATGCTGGCATTTGCTATTGTAGTCGGAATCCTGGCGGGGATATATCCCGCATCGTTCCTTTCAGGATTCAAAGCCATCACGGTTTTGAAAGGAAAATTTAATCCTTCACGCGATGGTATTTCCCTTCGTAAAGCGCTGGTTGTTTTTCAGTTTACCTTGTCCATTGCATTGATTGCCGGAACCATTATTGTCTACAGCCAGTTGAAATTTATAAATCGTCATGATCTTGGATTTCAGAAGGATCAGATCCTGATCGTGAATTTTGAAGGCGACGGAAAAGTGCAGGAGAATATTGAATCCATTAAAAAATCACTCGCTGATCAGCCGGGCGTTGTATCTGTAGCCGCCTCCCGCGCTGTGCCCGGTGAGTTTCTTCCCAATGCGGGCACGCAGATAGAGGGGCCCGACGGACAGATGCAACAACAGGGACCTTTTATTTATGAAATTGATTTCGACTTCATTCCCGTTTTTCATATTCCCCTGGTGGCCGGCAGAAATTATTCACGTGCCTATGTGTCGGACAGTGCGCAATCCATGGTCATCAATGAGGCCTGCGCGAAATTGTATGGATACACGAACCCCGCAGATGCCGTTGGCAAAAAATTCGACCAGTGGGGAAGAAAAGGAACTATTATTGGTGTGGTCAAAGATTTCAACTTCCGTTCGCTGCACCAGGCCGTGGAACCACTGACACTGCGATATGGATATCCTTACAATCTTAACCGGATAGCCGTTTCCATTAAAGGCAATGAAGCGCAGGCAACAGTTGGGCGTCTCAAAAAAACCTGGGACAGGATCGCGCCGCAGCGTCCGTTTATGTATCATTTTCTGGATGAATCCTTCAGCGCGCAGTATGAAGCGGATCAGCATTTCGGAGAGCTCTTCACTTTCTTTTCCTACCTGGCGATTTGTATTGCCTGTCTCGGCTTATTTGGTTTAACCACTTTCATGGCGCAGCAACGCGTAAAAGAAATCGGCGTCCGGAAAGTGCTGGGTTCTTCGATAAGCGGAATCGTGCTGCTCCTGTCAAAAGATTTCATAAAACTCATACTGATCGCGATTGTGATTGCAACCCCGCTGTGTTTGTGGGCGATGAATCAATGGCTGCAGGGGTTCGCTTACCGGATCACGATTGGTCCGCTGGTATTCGTTGAAGCAGGAATGATTTCTCTGACCATCGCCCTGTTAACGATGGCATGGCAATCTGTTAAGGCGGCCAGGAGTAACCCCGTAAACTCGTTGAGGAATGAATGAGTGTATCTGCCTTTTTTTTCCAAAAATGAGGGTTTTACGCTTCCGTATTTAGATTTCCCGCATTATCTTGTTCCAGCCCCTGACTGCTGATGATGCGTACTCTCTTTTGCCTGATAACCATTTGTTTAGGTGTTCTGCACTTGGCCAACGAGGGTTCGGTTGTGCTTATCCGTTAATTATGTCAGCATAACCGGTGAGTTTGCCTCCATGCGGTTCTCATTCAGTTTAGATATATTATCTAAAGTCACTTCTGCAATCTCTGCTAAAGCCTCTTCCGTAAAAAATGCCTGATGAGCTGTAATCAGGACATTTGGAAAACTCATTAATCGTTGAATTTTATCATCATCAATAATATCGGATGATAAATCTTTAAAAAATAATCCCTCTTCCTGTTCATAGACATCAATACACAAAGCGGCAACCTGTTTAGCTTTGAGCGCTTCAATAATATCCACCGTATTGATTAACCCACCGCGACTTGTATTTATAAGCGTAACGCCCGGTTTCATTAAGCTTAAGGTTTTTTTATTGATTAAATAGTGATTTTCTTTTGACAGAGGGCAATGCAGGGATATGATATCTGATTTTTGAAGCAGTTCCTCCAAAGGAACATAATTTATTCCTTTCCCGAGTAAATCAGCATCCGGATAAATATCATATGCCAGAATTTTACAACCAAAACCTGACATAATATTAATAAAGGCTTTCCCGATTTTACCCGTGCCGATGACCCCGACTGTCTTACCAAAAAGATTATATCCCAGAAGTCCGTTTAACGAGAAATTTTGTTCACGAACCCGATTGTACGCTTTGTGTGTCTTTCTATTTATCGTTAACAGCATCGCAACGGCATGTTCTGCAACGGCTTCCGGCGAATAGGCGGGTACCCGGCAGACTGCAACATTGAATTTTTTTGCAGCTTCCAGATCAACGTTGTTAAAACCTGCGCACCGCAATGCAATAATCTTTACCCCTTTTTGAGACAATACCTCAATAACGTCTGCGGTCAATTTATCATTAACAAATACGCATACTGCAGTTGCATCTTTAATGATATCGACTATATGTGGTCCCAGGTGAGTTTCATGATATTTAATATCAAATCCATACGTTTGATTGAAACGGTCAAAAAATAATTTATCGTAAGGTTTGGCAGAAAAGAAATCAATTTTCATGGTATAAAGTTCCGTGTAATCTAAGTTAGAATAAAAATCTAATATTGGAGTTACCCTTTTTCATCCTATAATACGCGTGAATTTCGGACCAATGGGCCAATTATTATTTTAGTGATTTAACTATCTCAAATGAAAAAGCAGGACATAGATATTTTAACCAAAATGATAAATGAAGCTCATAGTGAGGGTTCAGTAGCATCGCGCGCAAGAGTATGCAAAAGCGAATGTGGCAATTGGAAATGAATTCTTGTGAATTTGTGCCGGTTTCAGCTATAAATGTTAATTTTCCTCCTTATGCTTTTTATTCGTCAGCGTACATACTCCATTAAAACAGTTATACTTACTGTGTTTCTGCAACTGTTTGTGAATATCTGTTCCCTGCGGGCCCAAAATGATTCTGCACGTATTTCGATATTTTCCAGAGATAATATCGATGCGTGGTGTATTGTACCATTCGATTCTAAAAAAAGAGGACCGGTTGAACGTGCAAAGATGCTGCGTGAATTAGGTCTCAGTAAAATAGCTTATGACTGGCGTAAGGAACATATTCCAACTTTTGATGAAGAACTGGAGACTTTAAAGAAAAATGATATCGAGTTAACAGCTTTTTGGCTGCCCACCGGGCACGATCCGGCTCATGATTCCAGCATTTCAATCATTTTAAATCTGTTGAAACGACATCACATTCACACGCAGTTATGGTGTATGGTAAATCAGGACAAAAATTTTGATCAAAAAAGCCAGCAGGAAAAAATTGTTTATATGGCAGAACCCGTGCGTTATTTGGCTGCAGAAGCCGCTAAATTGGGATGCACCGTGGGACTCTATAACCATGACGGATGGTTTGGTGAACCAGAAAATGAATTGGCCATCGTGGAATATCTGAATTTACCTAATGTAGGTATCGTTTATAATTTCCATCATGCAGAAAAGCAGGTCGATCGTTTTCCGGGATTCTATCCAAAAATATTACCACACCTGCTGGCGCTGAACTTAGCGGGTCTGAAAAGAGAGGGTGAAGAAGTGAAGGTAGTACCGATTGGTCAGGGGGATTACGAATTGAATATGATGCGCATTATATGGAAAAGCAGTTTTCGTGGTCCCATTGGTATTATCAATGAAAATACCAATCCGGAAGCCAAAACGGGTTTGATGATGAATTTGGAAGGTCTTCAGGAAGTTCTGAGGAAAATGGGTGATCAGGAAGCATTATCTACTTATAAATAAATTTTGCCTGCAGAGAGGTAGTAACAGCACTTTGTTTGTTGGTGTACAAACAATTTTTAGTGAGAATCTCTGGTTACTATACTTCCCGAGCTGCCTTGCAAAAAATCGAGGTCGGCCCCTTTATCTGCGCCCATTACGTGATTGATATATAAATGTACATAGCCCCGACGGGTTACAGGTGCAGGTTTTTGCCATGCCAGCCTTCGTTTGGCCAACTCATCATCACTTACGTCTAAATGTAACTTTCGCTGCGCCACATCCAGTTCAATCATATCGCCATTTTGCACCAATGCCAATGTGCCACCAATGGCGCTTTCGGGCGATACATGCAATACGACAGTTCCATAGGCAGTACCGCTCATTCTTCCATCCGAAATGCGAATCATATCTTTAATTCCTTTCTGCAATATTTTTTTTGGCAACGCCATATTACCCACTTCCGGCATACCGGGATAACCAACAGGACCTACATATTTCAACACCATTACACAGGTTTCATCAATATCTAAATCAGGATCATCAATTCTTTTCTGAAATCTTCAATACTTTCAAATACTACTGCTCGCCCTGTGTGTTTCATTAAAGCAGGTGTAGCTGCAGATGGTTTAATTACAGCGCCATTTAATGCAAGATTTCCTTTTACCACCACACAGCCTGCTTCAGGCTTTATGGGATTATTATATGTGGCAATTACATCTTCGTTATAGCAAGCAGTATTTCCTTTAATATTTTCATGATGATTTTTTCCTGTTACGGTAATTACATTTTTATGCAAAATATTTTTCAATTCATTTAAAATAACAGGCAACCCACCTGCATAATAAAAATCTTCCATCAGGTATTTTCCTGAAGGCATTAAATTCAGTAACAAGGGAATTTTACTTCCAATCATATCAAAGTCTTCAAGATTTAATTCAACACCAATTCTTCCTGCAATAGCAATAAGGTGAATAATAAAATTAGAAGAACCACCGACCGCGGCATTTACTTTAATGGCATTTTCAAATGCTTCACGGGTAAGTATTTTATCAATGGTTAAATTTTCTTTTACCATTTCTACAATTCTTCTTCCACTTAATTGTGCCATTACTTTTTTCCTTGAATCTGCTGCGGGTATTGCAGCAGCGCCGGATAATGTTAATCCCAGTGATTCTACCATGCAGGCCATTGTGGATGCAGTGCCCATCGTCATGCAATGCCCAATGCTTCGGCTCATACAACTTTCAGCAAACTCGCAATCTTCCTGCGTCATCTTTCCCGTCTTCATATCTTCATCAAACTTCCATACATGGGTACCGGAGCCAATATCCTGCCCCTTATATTTTCCATTCAGCATGGGTCCGCCGGGTACAACTATGGTTGGCAGCCCGACACTGCTTGCACCCATCACAGTTGAAGGTGTTGTTTTATCGCAACCGGTTAACAACACAACACCATCTATCGGGTTACCGCGGATAGATTCTTCTGCATCCATACTGGCCAGATTTCGAAAGAGCATGGCAGTTGGTTTCAACAATGTTTCACCCAAACTCATAATAGGAAATTCAACAGGGAATCCACCTGCTTCAAGTACACCACGTTTTACCGTTTCTGCATGACTTCTGAAATGTGCATTGCAGGGGGTAAGTTCGCTGAAGGTATTGCAAATGCCAATCACCGGCCTGCCATCAAACATGTCCGTTGGCATACCCTGGTTTTTCATCCAGCTTCTGTAAATGATTCCGTCTTTATCTTTTTTGCCAAACCAATCGCTGCTGCGAAGTTTTTTATTCATGACTGCAGGGTTTTTGATTAAAACAGGACGTGACAGGAAATGTCAGGGTTTATCCCACCATACCTTCGTACTTATTTTTTCGGGCCCCTGTCGTGCAATGGCTTCGGCAACATTTTTTGTATTTACAGAAAGTTCAGAAGTGGGGTAACCCAGCCTGTTTATGAATGTGCCCGCCGGAACATCGGGATTATTCGGCTGGCCGTAAGGGTTTGGCGTTAACAGCGGAAACCCGCTTCTTCTAAAATTCGCCCAGGCCTCGGGACCGTTTAGAAATGATGAAATCCAGTATTGTGTATTGATCTGTTCCTTTTCGTTGCCCGCAGAAAGTGGGTTGGCAGCAATATAAGCGTCTGCGGCTGAAGGAGAAACAGCTGATGCTGCATCATAAGTAGCCATCTGATCCATATGGGCCTTTATTCCATCAGAAAAATATTGTGCTGCAGTGCCGGAAGTTATCCATCCATTAAAATTTGCTTCGGCCAGTAACAGCAGGGTTTGCGAGGCGGTAACAAAGAAACTTGGGGCGGTAGTTTTTGTCATTCTTCTTCTATCCACCTGGCTATAGTCGTAAAAACTTGCGAGTCCGTCGGACGTTGCTTTTCCTACAATTGTACCGTTATCATATCCGATAGGCATGCCTATTTGCACTGCCGGGTTTGTGGATCCTGAAGCCACTGTTTGCCCTGTTCCCGAAGTAGCTCCAACATAACGGATGGCAATAGACGATAAGCGGGGATCATTTGTGCTGGCCAGGTAATCGACAAATGGCTTTGCTAAATAAATATTTGCGGCTTCGCTTCCATTAAGTGTATTACCGATTGGTTGCAGGTAGTTGGCGTCCTGTCTCATATAGGCGTTGTCGGCATTATCCATTATAACACCTCCGGCAAATGCTGCCTGTACGGTCGACTGTGCTTTCGCGGCATCCACTTTACTAAGCCGCATACCTGCTCTCAAAAGTAATGAGTAAGCGTATTTCTTCCATTTTTTTATGTTGCCCGCATAAAGCACATCTTCTTTTACTATTGCGGCCGATTCATCGAGGGCAGCTGCCGCTTCGGTTAACTGGGTTATTATGTCCGTATAAATAGCTTCCTGCGCGTCATACTTTGGATAAAGGATATGACTGTTATAACCTGCACCTGCTTCAAAATAAGGGATATCTCCATAATCATCGGTTAACACCATAAACACATAAGACTGGTGAATGCGGGCCATATTATAAAGATTGCTTTTGGCTGGCACCGTGCTGGTGGCAACAAGTACATCATTGAGATACTTGATAACGTTCTGATAGTAGGCAGTCCAGATAGACCCTATGGTTTCATCCCTGCTGTCTATATTAAAATTGGCACCGGCGAACACGCCGCCGTTTGGTGTTACCATTTGTTGCACAATTCCCATATCGTAAATGACGGTTCTTGCGGAAAATGATGTATTTACGACCGCATTGTTAAATAAGAGCACCGGATCAAGTGAAGTAGGCTGGGTCGTATTTGTATTTATTTCATCAAAATCTTTATCGCAGGATGAAGCGCATACCAACAAAAAAGCCAGTAAACTACCTGTTATTATTTTTTTCATAATTAGTTGTATTAAAATTTTACATTTAGGTTTACACCAAAACTCCTCGTTGTGGGAATTCCGGGAGACTCAAGTCCCACCTGACCATCAGACGCATACCCAAAAGTTTCAGGATCGATATTGTCAACCCATTTCTTTATCATCAGCACATTATTTGCATATAAATCGAGTTGAACACCTCTTATTGGCCATTTTGCCGGTATGAACCTTGTGAAATCATATCCTAACACAATAGAGCGAATCTTCCAGTAACCGGAATTATATATCACCGCTTCGATTATCTGCTGTGTGCGTACATGTTCCCAATAAGTTTGCACCGGAGTGGCCACCTTGTTTACTTCCCCAGCCTGATTTACGCCTACACCAACTACACCTCCCTCTCTTCCTTCTAATGTCATTTGATGCAAGCCGTGGCGAATCGCATTGAAGTTTGTGCCCGAGATCATTTTGCCACCTAACCGGTAGTCGATAAGAACAGACAACGTGAAGTCCTTATATTTAAACGTATTTAAAAAACCACCGGTCCATTTTGGTAAAGCGCTTCCAAAATTAACGAGCGCATTTGGGTTCGTACTTAAAGGCACCCCGTTCGACTGAAAAATTCGTTGTCCTTTAGCGTTAACTGCATAACCCCGGCCTGCCAGTTGCCCCATTTCCAGGCCTACAATATTTCTTACTTCACCGTTAAAAACATGGGTTCCAATAGTGACGCGTTCACCGGGAGTATTGGTAACAATGCTGATTACTTTTGTTATGTTATAGGCTGTGTTGGCCGTAAACTCCCACTGAAATGATTTATTTTGTACCGGGATAAGAGTCAACAAGGCTTCGAAGCCCTTGTTTTCGCTTTCACCACTGTTGATCCGGGTGTCTAAAAAGCCGGAGGTATTTGAAACTTGTGCACTGACAATCTGGTCCAGGGTAGTTTTTTTATAAACTGCCACATCCAGGTTTACCCTGCTGTCGAACATTTTTAATTCCATTCCCAATTCTATTTCATGCACCCTGCTCGGCCTCAGGTTGGGATTGGGTACCGTTGTGCCGCTTGTTCCCAAAGCAACCGGTGTTCCGGCAGGGTTGGATATTAAATTCGCATTCACATTGTAGAATAACTGGTTGGCATAAGGCGCTATATCCCCATCGCTGCCTACTTCAGCATACCCTAATCTCAGTTTACCAAAGTTTAACCAGTCAGCTTTTTTAAGTAGTTCGCTAAAAATAAATGAACCGGATATAGATGGATATAAAATGCTTCGATTTTCAGGTGATAAAGTAGAGAACCAGTCGTTCCTGGCAGTTACGGATAAGTAAAGCATTCGCTTCCACGAAATGTCGGCAGAACCGTACAAAGAATTTACCTGAGACTCTAAGAGGGTATAAATGGGATTCTTGGCTCTGCCGTTTTGAACCGTGTAAAGGCCTCTGATTACAAAATCAGTAACCTGAACATTATTTATATCCGTGTTCCGGCGTAACTGATTTCCACCACCTGTAAAAGACACATCGAAATCACCAAATTCTTTTGCTGCCGTGAACAAAAAGTCAGCATTGGTTTCACTGAATCTGCGTGATTCCTGCGTGTACAAACCATTAACAAAACCTGCAGGGGCCGGGGCTCTTGATGCCTGGCCGGTCGGGTAATTATTATAATCCTGATCGCGACTCCAGTAATCGGTTCCAATGCGGCCCTGTAAAGACAGCCATGAATTGAATTTATATTTTATTGCCACATTTCCATAAACCCGGTTTCTGTCGATATTGTTAAATTGATCTGATAATGTAAAATACGGATTGGTACGGTTTTGAAATCTTGAATAGGAATATTCATTGCCCGCGGCATTGTATTTATTTGCTTCCAGCACACTCAAAGGCATTGAGTTCGCAAGCGCCATCAACGAAGTTGGAATGGAGTTATCCTGCTGGGCTATGTTTGGCGGGTTGGTATTTTTCTCCCTGGTGTAGTTGATACTTCCGGAAAAACTTAAGTGATCGGACAGACTGTACCCGAACCCGAGATTGATCCCATTGCGCACAAATTTATTATTTGGCACTATTCCTATATTTTGAATATTGGTCAATGACAAATGCATCCCCCCTTTTTCCGAACTGGTTTCAAGCGTAACCGTATTTGTCATGTTCTGTCCATGCCTGTAAAACTCGCTAATCCGGCTGCCCTGAGGTTCGTATGGAATATCGGGGGTGTTGTATAATGTCTGGGTCATTCCCGGTGCGAATTTTTCGCCAAATGACCATTGGCCTGAAGTAGGATTCGGTGTTGTTGGCCTTACGCCATTTTCTCCCTGACCATACTGATTTTGGTAGTCGGTATAATCCAGCGGCGTTTCATTGCCATAGTTAAAATTATAAGAAACGCCCAATCCTCTGCCTTTTCCTTTTGTTTTGGTTTGAATCATGATTACACCATCTTTGGCCCGTGATCCGTACAATGCACTGGCCGCAGCGCCTTTTAAAATGGTCATGCTTTCCACATCGTCGGCGTTTATACTCGACAAACCATCGCCACCATCCGCGTTGATTCCGCCGCCCGGTACACTTACGGTTTGATCATTAAAATTGGTGTTATCAATAGGCACGCCATTTACTACAATAAGCGGGCTGTTGTTTCCGGAAAGAGACGACTGGCCCCTGATCCGGATTTTAGAAGTGCTTCCGGGACCGGTGCCAAGTGTATTAATAACAACTCCCGCTACTTTTCCCTGTATGGAGTTTATTACGTTAGTGGTTCGGGCAATGGTAAGGTCATCTGGCTTTACATTGCTGGTCGAGTATCCAAGTCCTCTTTTTTGTTTGGTAATACCTAAGGCCGATACCACCACCTCATCCATGTTATAGGAAGCGTTATACAAAACAACATTTATTACCTTACGGTCACCTACCCGTTCTTCAACAGGGGTGTGGCCGATATAGCTGAATACTAAAGTGTCATCGGATGCGGCGGTTATTTTGTAACTTCCCAGGCCATCGGTAAATGTACCCGCCTTGCTGCCTTTCACTGTTACTGAAACATCGGTAAGGTTTTTCTGGTTTTCACTTTTTACGTTTCCGGAAATTGTTTGCGCATGTGCACGGGTAAAAACAGAAAAGAAACAACAAAGGAAAATTAGTTTCATGAAACCCGGGTGCAGGCCCGGCATGGTTAGTTTTTTCATAATAGCAAGTCGTTTTTGGTAAGTAGATAAATTCAGGGCCATATTCAGAACCGGATTCTGACAACTTTCAGGATACATGAAATTATTTGTTCTGTATGGCAAAAACTTCCAAAATATAACGGTGTTGAATTTTGTACATCGGATAAGAAATTAATTTAGATTCTTTATGCAATAAATGGCGTTTGATATTTGCGGTTGCCTGATTATTAATTTAATATTGCTTGCATGCATCAATTTGTACTTCGGCAGGGATGTTCAGGGGAACTGCAACTATTCCCGCACATCATTGAACTGGGTATTAAGAAAAATTCCTGCATCCAGCTAAATTCATTGCAGGAGTCGGCCACAGACAGTTTAAGAATCTATTGTATTACGGATGGCAAATTTGAGTGGTTAATTAATCATCAGCAGCATTTGCTTTACCCGGGTGATGTTGCCCTGATTTTACCGGGTCATAAATTCGCCAGTGAAAAAGGTTTTTTAGAAATCGGAAGCCTTCTTTGGATAGAAATAACAATAAACCAATTGGAAAGAGGTGGCATGATTCCGGAAAAATGGAGTGGTTTATCGGAGAGTGAAAGCGTGGCTATCGGGAAAATGTTATTGCTGGGCAATTCAAATGTTCTTTCAAAGTTTAGCGAAGCGGGCCGGATAATCCAGATTATGCAGAACGAATTATTTAAGCAGGAGATCGGGTTTTGCACCCGGGTAAACCAACTGATTGATGAACTCCTGATTACCATCACCAGGCAGCTGACAAAACAAAATAATTCCGGGCGGGATTTTCCTAAAGCATTTATGCAACTGGAACAAACATTGCGACAGCACCTGGCCCACCAATGGACGGTAGAAGAGATGGCTGCCGTGATGGGAATAGGCACTACTTTATTTAATGAAAAAGTAAAAAAATATTCAGGGTTTTCTCCCATCAATTACCTGATTAATATACGAATTTCAGAAGCTATAAAATTACTGAAAAACCAGGATGTCAGTGTAACGGATATTGCACTCGACCTGGGCTTTTATTCGTCGCAACATTTTTCAACAACATTCAAAAAACTTACCGGGTACACTCCAAGTGATGTAAGAAAAAAATATATTTTAAATGAGTAAAGTCAAATTTTCCAGGAAAGGATGCATTGTAACCATCGAATTGGGAACCAATGCGGTAAGGGTATTTGCATTTGATTTAAACGGCATCGTCATTGGGTCAGCAAAGGGGGCTTATCCTACCTTTCATCCCAAGCCGGATTATAGTGAGCAGGACCCCGAGCAACTATTCATTACCATGCTCTATGTATTGAAAAATTTTCTGAATGAAAAAATTCATGCTGAAAATTATGATGTTGTAAGTATTTGTTTCAGTGCAGCAATGCATAGTGTACTTGCCGTTGATAAAAACGGTGTGCCACTGGGTAATGTGATTATCTGGGCCGATAACCGGGGAAAGAAAGAAGCGGCGGAATTAAAAAACAGTGCGCCCGGAAAAGATATCTATAATTCAACGGGAACGCCCATTCATCCGATGTCGCCATTGATCAAAATAACCTGGATGAAGAACAATGATAAAGACCGGTTTAAAAAAGCTCATAAATTGCTTTCTATCAAATCGTATATTATTCAGCAATTAACCGGGCAGTATGTGATCGACCACAGCCTTGCTTCAGCAACCGGCTTATTTAATATTCATACTTTACAATGGGATAGCAATGCGCTGGCTTACGCGGGTATTACGGCGGCAAAATTACCGGAACTGGTTTCTGTTTTTGATGTATCATGCAAACTGGGTAAAGAATACCAGGTTTTGTTTGGACTGGGTGCCCACACAAAAATTATTGTAGGCTCAAGCGATGGCTGTATGGCAACAATAGGCGCGGGGGTATGGGGGGCCGGAAAAGCAACAATAACCATTGAAGACAGTGGTGCTATGAGAATAATGGGCAGGGAAATTTTGCAGGATGATCAGCAACGATTTTTTAATTACGTACTCACCGATGGGCATTACGTGAGTGGGGGCCCGACAAATAATGGGGGAGTAATTTTTGAATGGTTTGCAAAACAATTCGGCGATTTTAAAAATGCCTTTGATATTGAAAACAGTATGGAAGAACTGATGAAAGATGCTTCAAAAGTTGCAACGGGTTCTGATGGGCTATTGTTTCTTCCTTATTTATTGGGTGAAAGAGCGCCTATCTGGAATGCGAATGCAAGGGGTGTTTATTTTGGATTAAACATTAACCATGAAAAAAAACATTTTGTAAGAGCTACTATTGAAGGCATTCTTTACGAGATGTACAGTATCGGTAAAACGCTGGAAGAACACCGGAGTATTAAAAGCCTTTCGGTTAACGGAAGTTTTGCCACCATCCCGTTTTGTGCGCAAATGATTGCGGATATTTTTAATAAACCTGTTGGCATTGGTAAAAACACAAACAGTGTGGGGCTGGGTGGCTTTTTGTTAGGAGCAACCGAAATGGGGGTGTATAAAAATTTAGACGAAGCTGCCAAGAGTGTAAAATTTGAAGGAACCTTTAAACCGCGAAAACAAAATCATGCGATCTATAAAGATTATTCGGAGGTATTTGATAAACTAAGTACTAAATTCAATGCAGAGTTTGAAGCCATTGCAAACCTGCAGCAAAAAACAGCTACACCGAGTTAATCACTTAAGGAATTCTTCCCGGCACATCCAACACCGCCTGTAATGCCCGTTTCGGCTGGCCGTTCCTGTCCCACAACAAAGCATAATTTGTCCGGCGCGGAATGGGATAATCATTCTTCCAGCTCATTCCATCCTGCACACCCCATAAAGTCACCCTGGCTATTTTGTCCCTGCGCTGTATAAAAAATGGAAAACAGTTCTGCATAACGATTGGCCAGAACCGTTTGCATACTATCCGGCAAACCATTTTGATAAGGATCTAAAAAAAGTTTAAACTCTTCCAATTGGAATTGTTTATCGGCCATTCCCTGCCCTATAATTTGCCCTTCTTTGGTCAATGGCAACACATCTACATCTAATTCTGTGATCATTACTTTTACCCCGCAGGCTGCATAAGCATCGATGGCCTGTTCTATGTATGATGTCTTTGGATAATTCAGACCCCAATGGCCCTGCATTCCCACACCATCAATGCGGATGCCTTCTTTTTGCAGCATCTTTACGAGTCTGACAATTCCATCTCTTTTGGATGGCCGCCAGGCATTAAAATCGTTGTAGTACAGCTCCGTATTGGGTGCAAATAACGCCGCAAATTTGAATGCATATTTCACCAGGGTATCGCCATTTCCAAATGCTTTTACCCAGGCCGTGTTTACCCGGTAGTTGCCATCATCATCGATCACTTCATTCACCACATCCCATGCATTTACCCGGCCTGCATATCTTCCGGCAACGGCTTTTATATGACTTCTTAGTCGTTCGATCTGTTGCTCTTTGGTATTGGGTTTTCCTTCGGCATTTGTAAAAAACCAATCGGGGCATTGGTTATGCCATACCAGGGTGTGGCCGACAATAAACAGGTGATGCTTTTCGCCGAAAGCAACAAAATCGTCTGCCCGTTCAAAATTGTAAACGCCGGGTTTGGGATTGATAACTGCCGCTTTCATCACATTTTCAACCGTTATGGCATTGAATTGTTTTATTACAATATCCCGTGATATTTTATCTGCACCGGATGTGATGGCCGGATTTACGGCTGCGCCTATAAGGAAGGCATCTTTATAAACAGCTTTTAATGTTTGCGTATCGTTGTTTTGTGCACGACAAAAGATAACCGGCGAAATGCAAATGGCCAATAAAATATGTTTTAGCTGTTTCATTGTTTACCTTCTTGTGTACGCATAAGCGGATGATTTGTCAGCAGCGAATTTTACTATTTGCTTGTTTTAAGTTCCATGATACTCACCGAATAAGGGTCTAGTGTTCTTGAAAATGACTTTTTAATTCCTTTTATTTTTGAAGTAACCGGTACAATGTTTTCCGGATCTGTAATGGTATTGGTATCATCGGGTTTGTTACCTTTTATAACAACCAATGTTGCTTCAGGTGAAACTTTGCCAATACCATTCAGGTTTATTTTTACAGTTGCTTTTTTCGCGGTTGTATTTACAATTTTAAGATAAATAATTCCTGTTGTATCATTTTTGGTTGCAGAATAAAATATAGTAGGAACTGTTTTGACTGATACCATCGGTACTGTCTCTTTTGGTAAGGGGCCGGTTTGCGTGGGTATGTTTTCGCAGTTACCGGCACAATCTTATTTCCGAAATAATGACTGAACAATTTTTGTACATAATAAGAGGGCGAACCATAACTGTTCAGTGCATTGTAACCGATCAGGTCAGAATCCCATTGCCATGCTTTTGGTGCAGTAGCAGTTGCAGTATTTACATTTACAAACAATGGTGCATAACAAGACATGATGATCAGATCTGAATTACGTTCCATACCTGTCATCCAGGCAGCATCGCCCAATGCAGCATTTAAATTGGTGGTTGGTGCACCTTCACGGGTGGCCCATTCGCCAACAAAAATCTTTGGTCCTTTGCGATCATACTTATCATACTGCGAAGCATTTTCCCACATGTCCCATGAGTTGCGGTAATAATGTTCATCCAGCACTGCAGGTTTTTTGCCCGATGTAACTTTCATCTGCGGGATATTGTGCATCAGCAATGGTGGAAATGCAAATTAATTGCGGATATTTTTTTTCAATAGCTTCCCTGAATTGGTTGAACCTGCCATCATAACTATTTGATCTGTCAAACCAATCTTCATTACCAATTTCCACATAGGTCAATTTAAATGGTGCAGGATGGCCATCTGCTGCACGTTTAGCTCCCCAATAGGTATTTACATCACCGATTACATATTCTATTTCATCCAATGCATCATCTACATAAGGTTTTAAAAGCGGCCCTGCATCTACATGATCACCATTCAATGAATAACCGGCATATACACCCAACACTGGTTCTGCTCCCATATCTTCACACCATAATAAAAATTCAAGCAATCCCATTCCATCAGATGGCACGATAACCCCATGAACCTTTATGTCCCGGTCTGTTTTCCAATGGACCCAAGTGTTGTTTTCCATGGAAAAGCATCCGTAATCAATGGGCCTTCCAAAAAATTACCACCGGGAAAACGCAAAAATTTCGGTTTCATATCAACCATCATTTGCATCAGGTCTGGCCGGTTACCATTGGGCCGGTTTTTATAGGTGGGTGGAAATAATGAAACAAGATTGAAATAATAAAGCCCGTTACGGTCGGTTGAAATAACAAAACGGGCATCTGTGGTTGGCTTTACATCGGCAGCAGTGGTTAATGTCAGTTCATATTTTTTCCAGAATATACTTTTTTCAAGATTGATGGTGCCGGAAGCATACACTGTTTTTCCATCATTGCTTTCAATAGTAACTGTTATCGGTCCGGCTGTATTATCTTCAATATACAGGAAGCGGAGGGGTAGTGGGCTTTGGCTCCCATGGCCAGCGGGGAGGCTCGCTCCGGTCTGTTCCCTTTATATAAAATGATGCTTTGTACGTGGTGGAAGGTTTTACAGGAATGCCCCAATAACCTTCATTGGCAATGCCCACTCTGCCATCTGCTTTTTCTACTGTAAGCCGTAAGCAGGAGAAAGGGCTCCGTTGATGGCATGGCGGCGTTCATCATTAGGAACATTATCTTCAGCGCCATTAATTTTATACCTGCTTTTGCTGATGGATTATCCTGTACAAGACTCCATCCTTCCGGCGAGGTTTTATTGTCTTTAAAAATCCGGTTGCGAATTAATTCGGCATACAAACCACCATCGTAAGAATGGTTGATTTCTTCCGTCATCAATCCATATAACAGGGGGCTAACATTGGCGCCTGGTTTTGCGAGGTCCAGGGTTATCACAGGTGTTTGCGACAGCACCTGGTTAGAGGCAAAAACAGTTGCAGCTAACAACAGTAAACAAAGTTTTCTGATTGTTTTTTGTTTCATAATAAATCAGCATTTAAACATTTTTGATCAAAAAGATGATCGTTATTTTTTGAAAAGCAAAGAAGCAAATTGGTGTAAATCTCTTCTCCATGTCAGCCATTCATGTCCTGTTCCAGGCGATTCGTAAAAAGTATATTTAATACCCTGTTTATCTAACATGTTACGGAAAGCGCCGACTGAACCGGAAAGGGGTTGGGTTCCTTTGGTGCCCAGGCCGATCCAAAGTAAACGTGAATTGTTTGTTGATGGCTGCACCATCTTTAAACTTTCCATCCAGGAATGTTGCAGGATCAATTGCATCTGTACCCGGGATAGTTTGAAGTTCCGCTGAAGCTCCGAGGCTTGAGAACGTATCTGAGATTGTTCATGATAATCCGCATGGTTTGATTGGCCCCCATCGAAAGGCCTGCAATTGCCCTGTGATCCCGGTCGGCAATCGTTCGAAACTTTGCGCATCGATCATCGGAATGATCTCCTTGATCATCACTTCTTCAAATATCGATACCGGGCGGGCCTTGCTATTGATCTCTGCATTGTCCTGATGGTTTATAGGCATAACCGTTATCCATAACAATAATCATCGGTACGGCCTGCTTTGCAGCAATCAGGTTGTCCAGAATCAGGTTTGCTTGTCCCTGCGCCGACCAACCGGTTTCATCTTCAAAACTTCCGTGCTGTAAATACAGTACAGGATACCGGGTTTTAGTATCTTTTTGATATTCAGGCAGGTGTATAAACAAAACAACGCCTCCAGGCATTGGTCAGTTTAGAGAAATAAATATTTTCACTCACCAGGCCGTGCGGTACATCTTTCAGTGCATAAAAATCCTGGTCGGTCGCCGGAATTTCAATTCCGCTTCCCCAACGTCCGGCGCCATAAAAATAAGACTTCCCGGATCTGGAACCGAAACGCCGTCAATATTCAAGCTGGTAGTAATGAAACCCTTCATCCTGCGGAAGCGATTCACCGCTCCATACACCTTTTTCATTTTTAACCAGATCATATTTTTTCCCCCGATATCCAGCTGAACTTTTTGTGCCTCGGGCGCAGTGATAACTGGCGCGTACCCTGCGTTCCGAATTTACCTGAGGAAATTGTTTGCCTCGGCTGATTCGTGGAAGCCGGTTTAAAATCTTCTGTAACTGCGGTTGGCGTTGATTGTGCCAGGCAGACCAAAAGCTGGTTAAGATGGCCGCAATAAAAGCAAGCAGGATCTGTAATTCATTATCATCTATTTCCTTTTGAGTTGAAATAAAAACAGTAGTTAATTCTTAAACAAAAGCGGTGCAAGTTCATACAGGCTGCGGCGCCAGGTCAGAAATTCATGGGCTGTATTTTCAGAAACATATAGACAACCGCGATAATCCCGCCTCTTTAAGGTTTACTGCCGGCTTGCTTTATACGATCGGGATTTTCGCGGCTGCCACAACTTAAAAAAATAAGTTTAGGTTTTGCTTTGTCCTTTAACTTCTTCCGGTGTATAAATGCCACCGCTCAGCAGTGCATATTGAGAGAATACGCCGGGTTTGTGCAAGCGTGATCGTAGTGCGTTTCCATACCGCCCATTGATAGGCCGGCCATAGCACGGTTTGACTCGTTGGCGAGTCGTGCGGAAATTGGCGTCAATATAGGGTATCAGTTCATCGGTAAGCACCGTTTGAAAAGCCTCAATTTTAAAATCCTTCATATGACCCCATTTTACTTCATTGGTCATTCCGTAGGTCATCACAATAATGAACGGTTTGATCTTTGCCTTCGGCAATCAGATTGTCCATGATCAGGTTGGCATGTCCCTGGTTGCTCCAGGCGGTTTCATCTTCGCCCCAGCCATGCTGCAGGTATAATACCGGGTAACGTTTAGATATATCTTTATCGTAATCCGGAGGCGTGTAAACAAAAGCCCTGCGTGAAGTATTTGTACTCTTTGAAGGGAACAGCACCTGTTGCACATTGCCATGAGGAACATCTTTAAGCGCATAGAAATCCTGGTCGTGAGCAGGTATTTCAATACCACTTTCCCAACGGGTTGAACCATAAAAATTTAATGTTCCGGGATCGTTGAATATTCCGCCATCAACCGTGAGATGATAATAATGAAAACCTTCATCCATCGGGCCTTCGGTGGTGCCCATCCACATGCTGTCTGCAGCTTTCGTCAGTCGGGTGCCGCCTCTTCCGCCCAAACCCAGGCTTACCCTAACACTATCGGCAGCGGGAGCTTTTATTCGAAAACGTACATAACCCTGTGAATTGACCTGCGGGTATTCCTGTCCCGGCTGGTTAAGCGTTGACGGCTTGAAATCTTCCACTACCGCGGGCTGGGTTTGAGCCAGACAAATTCCACTTATAAACGGGATTGCAAATAAAAATGACAAAAATCTTAAATTCATTTTTCGTGTTTTAAATAGGTATTATTACATCAATGTATGGCAGTAAGCTTTTTGATGAAAAAGATACTGAATTTATCTTCAGCAAATTTTTTTGGCAATAATTTATATTTCTCTCCTTCGGCCACGAATGAAAGTCCGCTCGTGAGCAGTGCTTTATTTAATAATGCCAAAGAGTTGACGAAAACCAAACAACTGCTTCGAAAATTACCAGTGGCGTGCCTGGATTACAGGGCCCCGTTAGTGAGGTGTCCAAAACTAAATTGTCTATTTTTGACCCATGAATACCCCGTTAAGCCTGGAATTTACTGCCCAGGCGATCAAAAGAATTAATCAGAGCACGGAGAAGATTACGGCCTGTATGGAGCAAATGGAGGAGAAAGACGTATGGGTGTCTCCGAGTTGAAACCTGAATAGTATCGGCAATTGGATTCTCCACCTTTGTGGCAATATCCGCCAGCATATTATATCCGCATTGGGGAGGCGAACAGGACAACCGTACCCGGGACCTGGAATTTTCAGCGACGGGCGGCTTCAATAAATCGGAGCTCATCGCAAAACTTCAACAAACAGCCGGTGAAGCCACCACAATTATCGGGCGAATGGGAGAGGAGGAATTACTGAAGAAAAGGATTGCCCAGGGCATTTCTCATTCGGGAGTATACAGTATTGTACATGTTACCGAACACTATTCCTACCACCGGCCAGATCATCTTTCTGACC
>CAWEWO010000011.1:0-356639 GCA_963812825.1 uncultured Bacteroidota bacterium | reverse complement strand
CCATCACCAATTGCTAGACCAATTATCCGCTGGGCTGGGCACAGGCAGCCAATACACCTTTTAAATACTGGAAACAGGATGCCAATTCAGAAGGTGGAACCCATAATCCACTGATCGTATTTTATCCCAAAGGAATAAAAGATAAAGGTGGCATACGAACTCAATACGGTCATGTGATAGATCTGCTTCCGACCACCATTGAATTTATCGGGATCAAACAACCGGAATATATCCGGGGAATTAAACAGGATACCATCCAGGGAATTTCATTGGTCTATTCCTTCGATAATCGGGATGCGGCTTCACAGCATACCGATCAGTATTATTATATTTTCGGATCCCGGTCCATTTATAAAAACGGATGGAAGGCGGAAACCTATCATCATCCGGATATTATTGATCTCACCAAATATGGTCCGGTAAAGACAGTTCCCGTGGGGCTTTCAGCCATGATGTTTGGGAATTGTATAATCTAAACGAAGACTTCAATGAACGCATAGACCTGGCGAAAAAACATCCGGAGAAACTGGCTGAACTGCAATTGCTTTTTGATGAGGAGGCCAAGCAGTACAATATCTATCCGTTGATTGACTGGGAAGATGTATTTAAAAGAAGGATACACAAGGTCAATTATACACCCGTTTCACCTACAAAATAAATGTTTATGAAAACACAGGATTTTATCATTCTGGCAAAGAAAATACTGGTCGGAATTATCATTACTGCGGTTCCGCTGATTATTTTCCTGCATGGCCTTTCGCTGATAAAACCATTCTTATAAAATTTAAATGAACTGTTATGTCACTGGATAAAGCAACCAGACAAAAAATTATCCGGGATATATTCATCAGCCTGTTTATATACGCACTTGCCGGTCGTGCTGATGTTCCTTATTTTTCTATTAACGGGAAAAAGCCCTGGCTGAATCCGCAAAAAAAGTTCAACTCAATCATTCACCGTTAAACTTCTTATGATAAAAATCATTGAATCCATTTTTCAGAACCTCAGCGTCTGGGGTTTGCCTGTATTGATCATCATCGTGGGAGTGATTGAATTTGCATTCGGACTCTATGATAAAAAGTGGACCCAAAACGAACTGGTGCTTGATATTACCTGCTTTGTGATTCCAAGGATTATCCTTCAGCCCATGATCGTTTTATTTTACATTGAAATTACTGCCGGTTATTTTGCCCGGATTAAAGGACGAGTTTTCCTGGGTTCCTTTCTGGTGGGCATTTTTTATCATTGCAGTTGCGGATGACCTGACGCAGTACTGGTATCATCGCTTGCATCATCAGGTGCCCTTTCTCTGGCGTTTTCACCGAACGCATCATTCGGCGCCCTATATGGGTATGTCGATGGCCAGCCGGCAGAATGTTATTTATACCATTTTCTTTTCGCAGATCTATCTTAACAGCTGCGCTGGTTTACCTGGGACTCGGATATGCTGCACTTGTTTGTAACCGGCATTAAGTCGTCTGATCACCACTCGCCGCGCATTCCAGTATTCCCTGGGATAAACCTTTTTATAAATACAAAGTCCTGCATCCGATTGCCTGGGTATTGGAGAGACTGATCTCCACTCCGGCAACCCATCATGCGCATCATGCAGATAGTTTTGACGACGGCGTTGGTAATTACAAGGGGAATTTTGGAAATATGTTTTTTATCTGGGATGTGATTTTCAAGACCGGTATCATCACAAGAAAATATCCTACTGCATTTGGCACTAAACATTATAAACAGGAAGAATGGTATGCACAATTTCTATGGCCCATTTTTCAAATCCAAGAAAGGAGGGGAGTGAATTGGCTGCCGGCGGACCGATGGTAGGAGATGAAATAGATTTGCAAGGTGAAACCCATGAGATTTATGAAAAAGACTATCAGGGACCTAAACTGGCTTAGTAAAATCGGTGGGCAGTTTCATACCTTTGATTAGTCAAATTAACAGGGTATGAATGCAGCCCTTCATACACTTTATAGGTCAGATTTCTATGAAATCATAGATTTCAAATGTCTGTGTACCGATTGCCTTAAGTCGAAACCGGAGTATAGTTCCGTTTTTTGTATCAGTTTCGTGCGAAAAGGAAATTTTCTCTTTAACGTTTTTAGAAAATCCCTGGATTCATACAACGGGTGTGTCCTGGTAACCAAACCTGAATATGAGCACACGGTAACCCATATTCATACTATCCCGGATGAATGCACCATTATTCAATTCAAACCTTCTTTTTTTGAGACTTTAAAGGACCGGTACAAACAAACTGTATTTTTTAGTGACAAGGATCAGCATTCTACGCTGGTAAAAACCAGTACAGACCTGGAGTTTTTACATTATCAAATTCTTCAGCTGATCTCAACTGGTTCAGGAACCAAACTCCAGATCGATCATCTTGTCATGGAGATCATTGAAAAGACATTATTGATTGTCACTAATTATAAGCCTTACCCCAAAATAAATGATCGCCTCAAAAAGAATCATCTGACGACTATTGAAAGGGCGAAGGAATATATTACCATGAATTTTACCAATGATATTTCTCTGACGGAAATTGCTGAATACTGTTATGTCAGCCCATTTCATTTCAGCAGGATATTTAAGGTCTTTACTGCATATTCTCCGCACCAGTTTTTGTTAAATATCCGGTTAAAAAATGCTGAACTGTTGTTGAAAAATACTTCTAAGCCCATCGCCGATATTGCCTGGTCATCCGGGTTCAATAGTATAGAACATTTCAGTTATGCTTTTCGCCAGAAATATAAATTCGCGCCTGCGAAATTACGTGTTGGCAGTCTGGCCTAAAAGAGCAAGAATTCTTAAGTCATTCGGGAATCTGCTGTTTAATATTGCTTTAAATATTTTAAATATGAAAAAGCAATTATTGAAGACATTGAATAATTCAAAAGATTACACGCTGGCTGTAATAGAGGCTATGCCTGAAACCTTATTTGATTTCAAACCGGTCGACACCGTATGGGACTTTAGAGAACTCTCTAATCATATAGCTTATGGAATAAGGTGGTGGAATGAAAACTATGTTCAGGGAATTGAATCTTCCTGGAGTCCTCCTTTATCAAAAAAACACAAGGAAGAAATCATCACGTGAGCTCCGGAATGCCTTTGATGCCCTTCAGTTGCAGATTGAGAACAAAGAACTTACTGAAAAGGCTGTTCATGGATTTCATGCCACCCTTGACCATATTACACATCACCGCGGGCAGGCTACTATTTATCTGCGATGCAATGGCATCACGCCTCCTGAATACACTTATTAATTAAGTAAGAGCCGGTAAGGTCTGGAACATTTGCCGGAGGTGGGACTAAAGAGATCGGGCATTTGAACTTTTTATTGATTATTACTAATAACCCGGACTTTCAAAGCGAAATTCGAAGAGAACGTTGAGGTTCATCATGTTTTACTAATGAAATCCCGGAATTTTAGGTTGCGATACAGGGAATGCTGCAATAACTGTTTACATTTATTATGCAGACCCCTGTTTTATGCCCTTACAACGCCAGCTTCTAGCTATTATGTTCACCGATATCGAGGGATATTCTGCCATGATGCAGCAGAATGAACAAAATGCGATAATCGCAAAAGACCGGCATCGCGAAATTCTGCAAAAGGAACACGAACAGTTTAACGGTCGCATTATTGAGTATTACGGGGATGGCTCTCTCAGTACTTTTGGGAGTATTGTTGAAGCAGTTCAATGTGCTTTGTCCATGCAACAGAAATTTATGCTGTCACCCAATGTACCTGTGCGAATGGGATTGCATATCGGCGATATCATATTTAATGAACAACATATATTTGGTGACGGGGTTAACATTGCATCCCGTATTGAATCACTGGGCCTGCCGGGCTGTGTATTGATTTCAGATAAAGCAAATGATGAGCTGCACAATCACCCCGATCTTAAAACCGTGTCGGTCGGCGTCTATCAGTTTAAAAATATACAGCGCGCTGATTGAAGTGTTTGCGCTCAACCATGAAAATCTGGTTAAACCAACACCAAATTCATTAAAAGGAAAGACGGCCGAAGAAGAAAAAGCTGACGAAGCAAATAAGAAGACAGCACGCGGGAAAACTATTCCTTTTAAAAGCATTGCTGTCCTGCCATTTGTAAATATGAGCAACGATCCGGACCAGGAATATTTCAGCGACGGCATTGCGGAGGAAATTACGAATTCCCTGACCCATATCAAAGAATTAAAGGTAGCGGGGAGTGCTTCCTGTTATCAGTTCAAAGGAAAAAATGTCGACCTGCACGAATTGGGGGAAAAATTAAGTGTCCGTACGGTACTGGTAGGCAGTGTGCGCAAGCAGGGTAACTGGCTTCGTATAACAGCCCAGCTGGTGAATGTGAACGACGGGTACCATCTCTGGTCGGAAAAATATGACCGGGAGATGAACGATGTGTTTGCGATTCAGGATGATATTGCATATGGCCATTACAAAAAAACTCAAACTGACCCTGCTGAAGAAAGAAATTGACTTAGTGACCAAGAGCTACTACACAAAATACCGAAGCCTATGAACTGTATTTAAAAGGAAGATTCTATATCGCCCGGCGTGGGCGCTTCGGTAATCACCGCACTTACAATTTTTTCAAAAAGCAATCGATCTGGATCCGGGATTTGCCCTGGCTCATTCAGGATTTGCCGATGCCAATTTAATCATTGGCAGTTTACGGCTTATTACCGCCCAAACAAGCCATGGCGTCTGCAAAACGATCGGCGGAGAGAGCTCTGCAACTGGATCCCTCCCTATGCGAACCTTATTGTACACTCGGGTATTATTATACCTGTTATGAATGGAACTGGGCTGAGGCAAAGAAGAATTTTCTCAAGTCCATTGAGATCAATCCCCGTTATGCAGAAGGTCATATCAGATATGGCTGGAATTACCTTACCAGTATCGAAGGCAGGTTTGACGAAGCGGAAAAACACGGGGAGACTGGCCATCACGCTCGAACCGCTCAGTTCACTCTGCCATGCGGAGTACTCCCTGATTCTTCACTGCGCCGGTAAATTCAAAGAGGCGCTTGGTTATTTGCAATAAAGGGATTGAACTGGATGCCAGTTCATTTTTATGCCGTGCACGGCGGGATGTATTCAGATGGCACTTGCAACAATATGACGAAGCCATTGCTTCCTTCGAGATGGCGTTAAAACTTTCCAACAGGCATTCCTTTGCAGCTCATCCTTTTGTCTGGATTAATTGCATCACCGGCCGATTTGAAAAAGCCCGTATTCTGATGGATGAATTAAAGGAGAGATCAAAAACCGAATATGTTTCCTGTGCATTTTCAGCCTTGTCGGCTGCTTACCTTGGAGATTTGGATGAAGCATTTGAATATCTTGAAAAAGCCTACGAAGAAAAGAGATACGAATGTGGTGCTCCTTAAATATGAACCCTGGGTCCCTGCCATACTCAAAAATGATCCCCGTTTCCAAAAATTCCTGGCGAGGGTCGGATATCCCTGATGGTAATCATTTCTTCAAACCCACATCATGAATTTACTCGGCAATATCATCTGGCTTTTATTTGGAGGACTATTAGCTGCACTCGGCTACGTTATCGGGGGTTCTGTGTTATGCGTTACCATTATTGGAATTCCCTGGGGATTGCAATGTTTTAAAATTGCCGCAGTAGTATTATGGCCGTTTGGTAAACAAATAGTGCCCAAAAAGGGAGGTGGGGGATGCCTGAATCTGTTTTGTAATATTATATGGTTAATATTTGGTGGCTGGTATACTGCTCTTGTTCATCTGATATTTGCCGCCATATTATTAATTACAATAATTGGTATTCCCTTTGCCCGTCAGCATTTGAAATTAGTGGAACTATCCCTGATGCCTTTTAGCAGGGATGTTATAAGTTGATTCTGGTCATCGCTGAATTTATTCAGCAAATCCGGATTTGGATGTCTTTTCCCTGAAAATTTGCTATATCATACATTTGTCACGATGAAAGAAAAGAAAGCCGGCGAGCGTAGTCATGAATTTTACATGAAATCCTGTATTGATCTGGCAATGACAGCCAAAGGCAGAGGCGATTCACCCGTGGGTTCGGTCGTAGTTCAGGATGGCGTCATCATTGCCGAAGGCATTGAAGGAGGGAAAACAAAAAAGGACATCACATTTCATGCAGAGATAGAGGCAATCCGCGAGGCCAATATTATTACAGGCAGTTCCGATCTCTCGGATTGCATCCTGTATACAACCCATGAACCCTGCATCATGTGTTCCTATGTGATCCGTCATGCCAAAATTCAAACCGTGGTATTTGGTATCCCGGTGGTCGAAACGGGCGGCACACATTCGTTTTATCCCATACTCACCGACACGAAAATTAAAATATGGGGAAAGCCGCCGCGTATTGTCCAGGGCATCATGGAGAGAGAAATAAAAAATTCCATTACCCGGTAAATTGGGTTTGCATTTGAAGAATATTAATCCTGCTCCCAACCCGGGATGGCAGGTCTTTGGATCCCCTATGGGTCACCATTGGGTCTTCGGGTTTGGAATACGCGGTGAATAAAGAAGGTTATGAATCAGTTGCTCATTCCGGTCATCGGTGCCCTACTAGTACGGAAGCCAAGAGGCGTCAGTCCCCTGTCAAAACGCTGTCAAAGGGGCCAGGAGTCTCTATAAGGTCTCTATATTGTCTCTATAAGGTCTCTGGGATTTTGCAGATTATTGTAATTTTAAAGAAAACTCATCGTGCCTGCGAAAAAAAGATCGGGCAAAAAGCCGACGGATAAAATTGTAGTGAAAAGCAAAGCCTACGGCGAGCATACCCGCGCACCGCGGGGTTCCAAATCCAGAGCAGTTCTAAACCCGGCCATGAGAGCGCATGGACGGCGCCTCCGGAAAAGTAATATGCCAGCCAAACTGATCATGGATGCCCTGCAGCCGTTTCGGGAAAATTTTAAAGGCGGAATGATCTGGCAAAGACTGGTCAAACATTTTGCCGCTCAGGCGAAAAAAGGCGACGCATTTAGTGTTGCCGGAATTGGGGATTGGGATCTGAATGCCCAGTATGCGACGAGCAGGCTCATGACAACCCAGGTGGAAATAAAACCAGACCATCCTTTTTCAAATCTGGAAATCAGTGTCAACTATACGTTAAGTAAACGATTTCTGGAAAGGAAAAAAGATATCAGAAGCGTTCCGCATCACCATGATTTTTCTCTTCCCGGATTTTAATAAAAATGAGATCATAACCATGCCCGTTGTTTTACCAGATAAATTACTTGGTGACTCCGCACTATATGAATTTATTTTCCAGATTCCGCCCCGTGTGAATTCATACCTGGTTTGTTTCAAAGCGGAAGCCTGCCTGAATGGTATGCTTCATCAAAATTCTCCAAATTTGGATAAGGCCATGTGCCTGATCGGGTGGGGGATAAGAGAGTGAGCCCATTGTCTTCGACAAGCGTGCCTTTGGTTTAACTAAAACTTTCAATCCAAAAAGAATCCTGATAAAGTTTATCCTCCTTATAATAAATTCATACGTAGCGAAACACCCGGCAACAGTAAAAATCCAGACAAGAACAAACTTTACGTAAACTTCGGTGTTCAAGGGAAATAGTAACAATGATCCCAGGTATAAAAAAATCATGTGAATGATGTAGATCGGATAGGCTGCGGAGCTTAAATAACGGAGTGCTTTTCCAGGATGATTTAAATATTTATAACCAAATGCAAATATTGAAAATATCCAGCAGTTCGACTCAATGGCCAATGCGATATTAGGAACTTTCATTTGCACTTGCAACAGGCGATAAACATACAATGCAATTGCTATCATCAAAAATAACCATCGCCATTTCAGTAACATTTTCCAGAAAGATGTTCCCGGCAAGCATAAAACAAAAACCGGAAAAAAATGCCAAAAGCCCAATGAAAAAGCCGTGCCAGGTCATTGCATACAATTCGTATAGCACCGGGTTTAACAGCACTGTTTCGCTTATAAAAGCAGCTGTAACAATAAGCAGGCCCAGGGGATTACTCAATATCTTTCTTATCCAGCCAACAAATTTTCCTTTTTCATTTTTTACCAGGTAATAGAAAACGGGCAAGAGCAACAACACATACGTAAAAATATTTCCCAAAAACCACAGATGTGCCGGATTTGGAATGTAGTCTATGGGCTGCAGGTAATAGCGTTGCGCAATGAATACCTGCACCGGAACAATGCAGAATATTCCAAAAACAAATGGTATTAGTATTCTCTTTGCACGATCCTGCAACAATTGTTTCCAATTTCTTTTTTGCATAGCGAAGTAAACCCCCATTCCTGAAATAAAAAACAGCAGTGGTATTCTCCATACATTTATCATCGACATCGGGATCCATAATGACTCCCATGGTTTGTCATTTGTAATGAATCCAAGCATAAAGCCCCACGGCTGAAAAGCAATGGCTGTATGATACACCAATAGCAATCCAATGGCAATCACTCTTAACCAGTCAATATCGTATCTTCTGTTCATGGTAGTAGTTATTATTGTTTACGATTGTAATCAATTGAATTATTTGAGCATCGCTGCAATCTGTGGCCGCGTTTTTTCTATGTACGCATTATCCAGTTTCAGGCCCATGGGTGCAAGCATTTTACCTATGGTCTCATATACAGGTTTAACGGTGGTAAATTCTCCTGCTACCGTTTCATAAGCAGTCTGACCGTATTTATTTTTTATTGTTTTGTCAGCACCTTTTGCCAGTAATAGCTGTACAATTTCCGGCCGGCAAAAAAATGCGGCTGTATGCAATGGAGTAGAACCATCATTATTTTGAAAATTCAATTCAACCCCGGCATTTATTAAAAGTTTTGCCATTTCCGTCTTACCAAATAGGCAAGCGGTTATTAACGGACTTGAACCACCGATTGGATCTTTTTCATTTAGGTTGGAGCCGGCAGCTATATGTTGTTTAAGCACAGCCATATTGCCGGTAACAATCGCCGTATGAATATCGATTCCAGGAGTCGCGTTTTTTCCAGTGATTTGATGGGTGTTATCCTGCGCATTTCCTTGTTTGCAACCAGGCCAGCACAAAAGTGTTCCCAATAAAATAAAGGCAATAGAAGTACTGCGCAAAAAGTTGTTTTGCTTTTTCATGTTTAAAATCATTAAATGGTTAAGAAAATTAAAGTGTCATTTGTAGCATCATTCTTCTTTGTATTCTAAAATATCTGAAGGCTGGCAATCCAGCACTTTGCAGATGGTTTCGAGTGTACTGAACCGGATCGCTTTTGCTTTGCCGGTTTTGAGTATGGAAAGATTGGATAGTGTGAGGCCAACTTTTTCTGAAAGTTCGTTCAACGACATTTTTCGTTTAGCCATCATCACATCAAGGTTTACAATAATCGGCATAGTTTATACAGTTAATTCGTTTTCAGTTTGAATTTCAATTCCTCTCTTAAAAATTTGTGCGATCACAAAAAGTATAACACCCATAAACAACCATACATCAGCTCCGCCCAGGTGCAAATGTTGTGTATCGGGCATTGTTACCCCTTTCTTCACCAACCACTCAGTATAATTAACGCCCCACTCCGTAAACAAGCCGATGCCGAAAGCCAGACATGATATTTTCAAAATAAAACGCCGCACTTCATCACTGAATGGCTGAGCCATATCAAGTTTTTTGTCGTGCAGAATTTTTACAATCAGATAAAACATAATTGCTTTTAATACTGCTGCAATGCTTATCAGCAATGTCTCAGCGATAAAATACCCCGGGTCATACTTATAAAGACCCGATAAATCATTTCCTACCCAAAAATGGGCGGCATTAATTGAGTTGATCAGAAGTGTATAAAAGGCGCTGAATATACAGCCGCCTGCCTCAATACATACACCAATAAATATTATCCAGGAAAGAATCAGCAATACTTTCAGGATTTGTTTGGTACTAATTGTCATAAATTCAGTTTTTAATTAAATAACAATGCAAACATAATAAATATTTATTGATAAACAATAAATAATAGATCAATTATTAGATAAATATTTTTTGAATACCCTATTTAAAGCTACTCAATGCCGTTGAAATTGAAGTACTTGCACCAGGGAAAAAAAGTGATCAAAAGGAACGTTTAATCTTATAAAATACAGGAGCGGGTTCATCTGGTTTGCAGATCTGCCTGATTCGATAGAAGTTCATAACGAAAACATCACCATCAACCGGATGGAGATCTGACCATGTTGCACCCGGATTGGGTTGGCGTTAAGTCAGTGTAAATAATTAAGAGACATCCGGGCGTTATATTTACCGCACAACTACCTAACAAATGGCCTCAGGTTTTTTTGCAATTCTGGATGATATAGCGGGTCTGATGGACGATGTAGCGGTATCGACTAAAGTCGCAACGGGTAAAACTGCAGGTATATTGGGAGACGACCTGGCCGTTAACGCGGAAAAGGCAACAGGGCATCTGTCTTCAAGGGAACTGCCGGTATTGTGGGCAATTACAAAGGGCTCATTTCTAAATAAACTGATAATAATTCCCATCGCTCTCCTGCTTAATTTATTTCTGCCGGTAGCCATCAAAGTTATTTTGGTGTTAGGAGGTTTTTATCTGGCTTATGAAGGAGCCGAAAAAATAGTAGAATTCATCATTCACAGGTTCAGGCGGGTACAAACTGTAGGGGATGTGGATGAACCAAACACAAACGAAAAAGAAAAAATAAAATCTGCGATAAAGACTGACTTTATTCTGTCTCTGGAGATTGTAATTATCGCATTGGGTACTGTTTTGGAAAGAAGCACTGCCATACAGGTGTTAACGGTTTCGATCGTTTCGCTTCTGGCAACAATCGGGGTTTATGGAATCGTTGCCATCATTGTCAGGATAGATGATTGGGGACTTAAAATGATTAAACGTTTCAAAGACAAAAGTTTTTTTTCTGTACTTGGCCGCTTGCTGATTGCGTTATTGCCTGTTATCATTAAAATACTAAGCGTAGTCGGAACCATAGCGTTAATTTTAGTTTCCGGTGGAATCTTCGTTCATAATATCAAATTTCTACATGATTTTTTGCCTGGGGTTCCTTCAATTATAAACGAATTTGTTATTGGATTGCTGGCAGGTTTGCTTACAGTTGGCATCATAAAAGGTGTAAAACAGATTTTTAAGGCCAAAAGCTTGTCAACATAATTTGCATATGCCGACGTGGCTTTACCCCAACAAAAACCGGAGGGCAGAATTTCTAATCATCCTGAGCCTTGAATAGGTATTAATTAATGCAACCGCCCGGGGCTGGATGACCTACGCATGCTTCGCATACTCCGGTGATCCAGATACTCCCACGAGGGGCGTTACAAAAACCTCGCCGCTTCGCGGCTGGTTTTTTCATTTTGTCCGCTTAGCAAAGCAAGCTTTGCACGCTTCCAAAACGAAAAAACCTCCTCGATAAAATCGAGGAGGTTTTTGTGCCCGGGACTGGATTTTCTTCGCACGCTTCGCGTGCTCAGAAGATCCTAATGGTGGTCTTACTCAAAGGTCTCATCCTGCTTCGCAGGATTGGTCTTTTTCGTTTGTCCGCTTTGGCGAACAAGTTCGCCCGCGTCCAAACAAAAAAGCCCCTTTGTCTTCGACAAAGAGACCTTTGTGCCCGGGACTGGATTCGAACCAGCACATGGTTTCCCACGCTGCGACCTGAACACAGTGCGTCTACCAATTTCGCCACCCGGGCGGGCGGCAAATGTAGAGCGATTCAGGCTTAAAAGAAAAATTCCTCCCGAACAATTTTCCCGTCTTTTACATGATATACACAAATCTCTTCCAGATTCATCCGACCCATTCCCCTCATCGTCACATCCATCTGCCAGCCGATGGTGAAATAATTACCCTCCACGATCGGCTCGCTGACAGATCCCCCGTGCCGGGCCTCGATCATATCCGCAAAAGCTTTCCCTTTTTTTGTAACTGCCTCGATTCCACTGGCCGACCTGATGGGTGCATGAGCCGGTTCAATACTTTCAATATCAGCACTGTAAAGTTCCTTCTGGGCGTCCGTAATATTGCCCTGCCTGCAAAGCTCAACCAGGCGGTCAGCCACTTCTTTGGTTGTCATGTTGTTTAGTTTAATGATGAGTGAATAGATTTGTCAGATATCGATTGAAAACTCCAAATAGGGACAACCATCAAAAAATATTGAATGAATCGGCGATTTGAACTATTCTTTGCCAGACTATGTTAGAGATGATTCTGTAACGAGCCGACAAGAGATCAGAAATACCGGTAATCAAAACTTTCAACCAATAATCATATGTCCTACTGCGACGCAATTGAAACTATGTCTTCGGAAAGAAAAGCTTTGCATAAAGCGTATCACGACAAACTGTATGGATTTCCCATACACGACGACAATGAATTGTTTGGCCGGCTGATTCTTGAAATCAACCAGGCAGGTTTGAGCTGGGAGACCATTTTAAAAAAGGAAAAAGGATTTAGAGCGGCTTACGATAATTTCAACATACAAAAAATCGCCGGTTATAAAGAATCCGATAGGAAAAAGCTTCTGGCAGACAGTGGGATTATAAGAAACCGTTTGAAAATTAATGCCGCAATAGAAAATGCCAAAGCCATTCTTTTGCTGCAGAAAGAATATCGGTTCATTCGAAAAATGGCTGGAACACCATCATCCGAAAACAAAGGAAGAATGGGTGAAGTTGTTTAAATCGACTTTTAAGTTTACCGGTGGTGAAATTGTAAATGAATTTTTGATGAGCATCGGATACCTGAAAGGAGCGCATGCTTCAGATTGCAAAATTTATCCCGCCATATTGAAGAAAAAGCCCATGTGGTCCTTTACGAAGGAGAAAAAATAATTGTTGTATAACAGAGGAAGACATTTAAATGGATGCAGAATAAATCAATTTATCCGGAAGAAACTTCCGTTCAACAAGATAATAACAGGCGGGAATTTATTTTCAAGGCGGCCACCGGTCTTTTGCTCGCCACGGGCGCTTTAACGATTCCATTTCAACGAAAACATATTGAGGGAAAAATAAAGGCAGTAGCGTTTGACGGCTTTGCTATTTTCGATGCCCGTCCGGTTTTTGCATTAACGGAGAAAATATTTCCAGGGAAGGGGAAGGAGATCGCAGAAACCTGGCGGGTTAAGCAATTTGAATATACCTGGCTTAGGGAATCAGCGGATCAGTACAGGAATTTTCTGGACATAACTGTCGATGCGCTGGTCTTTGCGGCCAGGAAAGCGAAAGTAACTTTTACCGAGACCGATCAAATCACACTCGTAAATGCATATTTATCCTTAGAAGTATGGCCGGATGTTTTACCAACACTGGATTTCCTCAAGAAGAAAGGTATCCGGCTGGGTTTCCTCTCCAATTTCACGGAAAAAATGTTGGATTCCTGTATTCAGCATAACAAACTGAACGGATATTTTGATGCCGTGTTGAGCACCGATCAGCTGAAAACCTATAAACCAAGCCCACGCGCTTACCAGTTGGGCCCGGATTCATTTCAGTTGAAAAAGTCAGAAATACTATTCGTTGCATTTGCCGGATGGGATGCTGCGGGTGCCAAATGGTTTGGCTATCCTACCTATTGGGTAAACCGTTTGGATGCGCCTCTGGAAGAATTACATATTGATGGTGACCTGACAGGAAAAACTTTAGATGGTATCAGAAACCTGGTCTGACCCATTTACGTATGATTACTATAAAAAATAATTTCAGGTCCAAACCTGTGCAAGCGATGATTACCGGACTTTTCGAAAGCCATATCCAGGTTTCCAGCCTGGAAACTTCCATGAAATTTTACAGCGCCCTTCCCGGGTTGGAACTGGCGACTATTGATAAAAAAAGACGTATCGCATTTTATTGGATAGGACTGAGGGGAGGAGCTATGTTGGGACTGTGGGAAAATAAAGGAGACTTTGCCCCACAGCATTTTGCATTCCGGTCGGAGATAGATTATATTCTAAAAGAAGCCGTGCCCGCCTTGAACAGGATGAATATAGAATGCTATAATTTCTTAAAGGATGGCAGGTCAAAACCGATGGTTTTTACCTGGATGCCGGCGATCGCCATTTATTTCAAAGATCCTGATCACCACGAACTGGAACTGATTGCCATGCTGCCCCAGAAACCAAAACCTGAGCTGGGAATTATTTCTTATGAAGAGTGGATAGCGATTCAGGTTAAGGATATTTCCTGATTCTTTCATTATAAGAATAGGTGCCTGAAGAGGCTGGGTACAGGACTTTAGGAAGCTCATAATGCATTCAAAATCAATGCATTTCCAAATCTTCAAATTTCCAAATTCTCAAATTATTTTCGTATTTTTGCAGCCCCGAAATAAAACCTTCGGGATTATTAATTATTATGGAAGAAAACCAAATTGTAAACTCAAACGCTGAAGGCCAGGAGTCTGCTACCGCTACGGAAGCAACTACAGCGACAACAAATGAACCTGCCGTAAACGGAAACGGTAAACATTATCCTCCTCCGACTGCTCACGACGATTTCGACTGGACAATCGACAAGAGAAACGTTGCAGCGTACAACAAGGAAGAAAAAGAGAAGTACGACAAAGTGTATGAAAATACATTCGTACAAATCACCGACGGAGAACTGATCAAGGGTCTCGTGGTGGGTGTTACCAAAACAGATGTTGTTGTAAACATCGGTTTTAAAAGTGACGGTCTCGTTTCACTCAACGAATTCCGCGACCTGCCGAATTTGAAGAGCGGAGATGAAGTGGAAGTGATGGTGATGGAAAAAGAAGACCGGGAAGGTCATCTGCACCTGAGCCGCAAACAAGCCCGCATTACCCGTGCCTGGGAACGCATTGTTGAAATTCACAAAACCGGTGAAGTGGTTACCGGTACGGTTACCAGCAAAACCAAGGGCGGTTTGATCGTTGATGTATTCGGCATGGAAACATTCCTGCCAGGATCACAGATCGACGTGAAACCGGTTACTGATTACGATCAGTTCGTTGGTAAGACAATGGAATTCAAAGTGGTTAAAGTAAATGATACCATCAAGAATGCCGTAGTATCTCATAAGGCACTCATCGAAAGCGATATCGAAGCACAACGTGCAGAGATCATGAGCAAACTCGAAAAAGGCCAGGTACTCGAAGGAACCATCAAGAACATCACCGACTTCGGTGCATTCATGGACCTCGGCGGACTGGATGGTTTATTATATATCACCGATATCAGCTGGGGACGTATCAGTCATCCGAGCGAAGTACTCAAACTGGATCAGAAACTCCAGGTGGTGGTACTCGATTTCGATGATGGCAAGAAACGTATCAGCCTTGGTTTGAAACAACTGACTCCGCATCCATGGGATGTGTTGCCTGAAACCATTAAAGAAGGTGAAATCGTGAAAGGTAAAGTAGTGAACATTGAAGACTACGGTGCATTCCTCGAAATCATGCCCGGTGTTGAAGGACTTGTTCACGTAAGTGAAATCACATGGGCCAATACACCGATCAACGCCAAGGAATTCTTCAAACTGGGTGATGAACACCAGGCCACGCATCGTAACGCTCGATAAGAACGCACGTAAGATGAGCCTGTCCATCAAGCAACTGAGCGAAGATCCATGGAGCACAATTGAAACCCGTTTCCCACAGGGAAGCAAACATAACGGACTGGTGAAGAACATCACTCCTTATGGTGTGTTTGTTGAACTTTCTCCCGGCATCGGTGGTATGATCCATATCAGCGACCTGAGCTGGCTGAAACGTTTCAATCACCCGTCTGAATATACCAAAGTTGGTCAGCATATTGATGTACTGATCCTTAGTATCGATAAGGAAAACCGCAAACTCCAGCTGGGACATAAACAACTGGAAGAAGATCCATGGAATGCACTTGAAAACACTTTTGCTATCGGAACCATTCACGAAGGAACGGTTACCCGCAAAGATGATAAAGGTGCCCTGGTTCAACTTCCTTATGGTCTTGAAGGATTTGCTCCTAACCGTCACCTTGCAAAAGAAGACGGTAAGACAGGTGAATGGCTGATGAAACAGAAAAATTCATGGTGATCGAATTCGACCGTAATGAAAAACGCATCGTTTTATCGCATACACGCATCTGGGAACAGGCTAAGGCTGAAGAGAAAGATGTAGCACGCAAGGAAGCCAAAGCTGGATGCCGACAAAACCCGCAAAGCTGTGAAGACGATCCAGAATAAGGTTGAAAAACCAACACTCGGAGATCTCGGAGCCCTTGCTGAAATCAAGGAAAAGCTGCAGCAGGAAGAAAAAGGTAACGACGAACCGAAATAGGCAGTCGTTTTCCAATATTGTAAAACCCGTTCTTTATCGAACGGGTTTTTTTTATGCATTAACTTTTCCCTTTTTACGTATTTACTTTATATTCATTCAATGAAAATACCTTATTCATCCCCGCCATACTTCTTTTGCCTGACCGCTTTCGCTCAACCCTTACCGCTGGATCCGGCCATCAGAAGTCGGCAAATTACCCAACGGGTTTACCTATTATATCCGAAAAAATACAGAACCCAAAAACCGGGTTCAACTTTATCTGGTGAATAAAGTAGGATCTGTACTGGAAGAAGATGATCAGCGTGGACTGGCCCATTTTATGGAACACATGAGTTTTAACGGTACCAGGCATTATCCGAAAAATGACCTGGTACATTACCTGCAGCAGTCGGGCGTGCGTTTCGGAGCCGACCTGAATGCCTACACGAGTTTTGATGAAACCGTTTATCAGTTGCCTATTCCTTCAGACAGTCCGGCGCTTCTGAATAATGGTCTGCAGATCATGCGCGACTGGGCGGCCAATGCAACACTGGATGTGAAAGAAATAAATGACGAACGCGGTGTGGTGCTGGAAGAAAAAAGACTGGGCAAGGGTGCGCAGGAAAGAATGAGTAATAAATACCTGCCGGTAATTCTAAATAACTCAAGGTATTCAGAACGTCTCCCCATCGGCACAGATACTGTGCTGAATAATTTTCAAAAGCCGGTGATCCTCCAATTTTATAAGGACTGGTACCGCCCGGACCTGCAGGCCCTGATTGTAGTTGGTGATATCAATGTGGACAGTATGGAGGCAAAAATCAAAAGTCTTTTCAGTGATCTGAAAAATCCGCCAATGAAAGGCCGCGCATAAAATATACGGTGCCATTGAATGGAAAGAATCAATTTGTTGCAGTCACTGATAAAGAATTTCCATATACTGTAATCGAAGTTCTGATTAAACGTCCCAAAATGCCGAGAAGGAACCAAACAGGAATATTTTGAATATGTCGAAAAGGAATCTTTTCAACAGATGCTGATGAGCCGGATATCCGAACTTTCACAAAAACCAAATCCTCCTTTCATTCAGGCATTTGCTGCCATGGGAGGTTTCCTGGGCGGGCTGGATGCATTTACTGTATTTATGGTGGCCAAACCCGGTCAAATGGAAAAAAGTTTTATATCGTATGGGAACTGATCCAGCAGTTAAAACAATTTGGATTTACAGAACCGGAATTTGAAAGAGCCAAATCGAGTTTGCTGAGCGACCTGGAATCTGCAGTCAAAGAAAAAGATAAAGTGAACTCCGAAAATCTTGTACAGGAATACACCCGAAATTTTCTGGTGGGTGAACCGGCACCGGGCATTGAAATGGAATATGAATTGACTAAAGAATTCTTTGCCACGATGAAACTGGAGGAAATTAATGCGCTTTGTCCAATTTATATTTCCGACAGCAACCGGGATGTGATTGTCATGGCGCCACAGAAAGACAGCGCTTCCCTGCCTGCTGAATCTACGGTAAATAGCTGGTTTAATAAAGTCGCTCAGACAAAACTTATCTCCTTATCAGGATCAGTTTACAAGTGTGCCGCTGATTTCCGATAAACTTGCCGGCGGGAAAATAATCAGCGAACATAAAGTGCCCGAAATTAGGTATCACTGAACTGGTTCTGAGTAACGGAGTAAAAGTAATTCTAAAACCGACGGACTTTAAAAATGATGAGATCCGTTTCAAAGCTTTTAGTCCCGGGGGAACTTCACTTTATTCCGATGCAGATTTTCAATCAGCGTGATAATGCCACCGGGCTGGTGGAAAGCATGGGGCTTGAGTAATTTTACACCGACTGATTTAGCAAAAATCTTTAACCGGTAAAATTGTCGGTGCAGGATCCTATATATCTGAAAGAACAGAAGGTGTGGAGGGATCCAGTTCTCCGAAAGATCTGGAAACCGCCCTGCAGCTGGTTTATCTTTATTTTACTTCACCCAGAAAAGACAGTGCACTTTTTAATAATGTGATCGAACAATACGACTTCAGCAATTGAAAACCGGAACAATGATCCGAAAAGCGTATATGCAGATACTGTCGCTGCTGTTTTGGGAGATCACAATGTCCGCAGAACAGGACCTCAGTTGAAAAATTACAACAGATCAGTCTGGACAAAGTCTTTGAAAATTTATAAAGAAAGATTTTCCAATGCAGGCGATTTTACATTTGTATTTGATGGCAATTTTAATATAGACAGCATACGGCCTTTATTGGAAAAATACCTTGGATCCCTGCCTTCCACTGGTAAAAAAGAACAGGCCCGCAATCTGAATATTCATATTCCGCCGGGAAAAATTGAGGCCATTGCAAGAAAAGGGAAAGAACCGCAGGCAACCGTCAGACTGGTGATCAGCGGCAATTATAAATATTCTCCCGAAACATAATATTCAACTTACAGCACTCAGTGAAATCCTGCAATTCCGGATTCTTGACCGTCTGAGAGAGAAAGAAGGAGAAACGTATAGTCCGCGGGTTTCGGTTTCTTATAATAAATATCCATTAAACAGATATTCATTTACGATTTCATTTGGTTGTGCACCGGAAAATATCGAGAAACTGGTTGCTGCCACCAGGGAAGAAATCAACAGGCTGAAAACAGATGGTGCGACTCCACTTGATATCACCAAATTTTCCACTGAAGAAACGAGGCAGTATGAAGTGCACCTGAGGGACAATGAATTCTGGCTGAACTGGCTGATCGGTTCATTATGAAAACGGAGATGATCCATCCGGGCTGTTGAAATATCCGGCGCTTATCAAACAGGTAACCCCTGCTTCGGTCAAAGCCGCTGCGAATCTTTATCTGAATGAAAATAATTTTATTAAACTCCTGCTGGTACCAGAGAGTTTTCATTAATGTGGTGAATGTGGAATTGTGAATATGAGGGAATGTGGAAATTAAATGTGAAAATGACAATGAGGGAATGTGATCAGCTATCGATCCACGATCCACGTCATCGGTCATCGGTTCGACCGCACTGCCAACGCGACCAACTGCCAACGCCATCTGCCAACCGCCAACCGCCAACTGCCACGGCCAACTGCCACGCTCAACCGTGCCAACTGCCAACGATCACAATCCCGGCCGCAACTGAAAGAATAAGGCTTTTAATTCGCCGGCGTCCTCGGGTTTCATTTTTCCACCCAGGATCAGCCGGAGCTGACGACGGCGAAGGGCTCCTTCGTATAGTCGTTTTTCTTCCTCTGTTACCGGCACCAGCTCCGGAACAGGAGTGGGTTTGCGGCTTGAATCAAGGGCAACAAAAGTATAATAGGCTTCATTGCTTTTGTATCGTATACTGGTTGCTTCAGATTTTCACCCCAGACATTCAGATGAACTTCCATGGATGAAGAGAAAGCCCGGCTCAGCTTGGCTTCAATATGTACCACATTGCCGAGCTCGATCGGATTTTCAAAAGAAATATTGTCGACCGAAGCGGTTACCACCATGCGCGTTGCAATGTTTCGTTGCGCAGATTGCTGCAGCAATATCCATCCAGTACATCAACCGGCCACCCATCAGGTTACCAAATACATTGGTGTCATTGGGTAGAACGATTTCCGTCATAATGATCTTTGATTCCGCTGGTGATTTCGTCATGGCATTTTTCATATCTAATATTATTTTTCTTTTTATTTAAACCGACAATCTGCTCACAATTCCTTGAGAAATGCTTCATCAATATCCGCACCGATACCCGGTGTATCTGGCACTTCGAGAAAATATCCATTATACTGAACACCGCCGGTTACCGGATCAATCTGGTGGCCCAGCAAACAGGTGTCCATATCATAAAACTGAATATTATCCTGGGAGAGGGCAAAATGGGCAAAGGCAGTCAGCGCCAGCCGGCTTTCCAGCATGCCACCCATCATACAGGGAATATTATATTCTTCGCAAACACTGTTTATCCGAATCGCTTCTTCGATACCTCCTGATTTTGCAAATTTTATATTTACATAATCACAGGCACCAGCAAGAATCAGCCGCAAGGCGTCGTGGTGGTCGAATACACTTTCATCGGCCATGATTTTAATAGGTGAAATTTTGCGAAGCTTCGGAAGCAGTGGATCATTCCAATGGCGCATGCGGCTGTTCACAAAAATCTATATCGCAGTCGCCCAGTTTTACCAGTATTTCACGAGCTGTTTCAAAATCCCAGCCCTGGTTGGCATCGATGCGCAGCCGGATCGAATTGCCGACTGCTTCGCGAATCATCTGCACGGTTCGAATGTCTGTTTTGCCATCCCTGCCCAGTTTGATCTTAATAATTCTTACACCGTTGTTTTTAAATTCGACTGCTCGGGCTGCCATCGCTTCGGGTTCGCTGATGCCGATGGTAAGATCTGTCTCCAGCGGTTTTTTATTTCCGTTCAGATATTTATACAGGGGCAGTCCGGCATGTTGGGCAGCCAGATCATATAGAGCCATATCAAATGCACTCTTTACTGTTGCATTAAATGCAGTGAAATCATCCAGTTCCTTAATGCGTCTTTCCATTGTCTAGCGCATTTTTTCCTTTCCACAGGCCGGCAAATTCCTTTGCCATTTCGAAACAGGTGGACTGGGTTTCACCGACGATCAGGAGGAAAGGCAGAACATTCACCGACACCTGTCATTCCTTCATCGGTTTCGACCCGGATAAATAAATTCTGCGCATAGTGCATGGTTCCCGTCGCAATCCGGAACGGATGCATGGGAATGGAAAGTTTGTAAATACGGGTTTGTAGGATCTTCATGGTTTAAAGCCTAAAGCATAAAGCCTAAAGCTTAAGGCCTAAAGTAATTCATATTTTGGTTGAAGGAATGCATTAAATTTTTCAAACCTTTAAACATTAAATAAAAAGCTTTAAGCTTTAAGCTTTAAGCTTTAGGCTTAAGCTTTAGGCTTTAGGCTTTGGGCTTTAGGCTTTAAATTACATTTGCGCAAGCCGGACGATTATGATGGACCAAACCGTTTCTTTCGGAAATACCGAAAATGCATTTGCTTACAAATCAGATGCAGAACTCAAAAAAGCCAGATTTCTTTTTAAAAGCATGGGCAATGCCCTGCTCGTTAAATTGGGCATCCGCCTCACACCGCTGGCTATTCGCCTGAAACTCCCGATCAAAGGATTAATACGCAAAACTATTTTTTCGCAGTTTGTTGGTGGTGAAACCCTGGAAGAAACAGCCCGGGTTGCCCGCAAGCTCGCCGTCTAGCATGTACAGGCCATCCTGGACTATGGAGTGGAGGGTGGAAATAATGGAGAAGCGGGATTTGATCAGGCCTGCGAGGAATTCATCCGGGTAATAAACTACGCAGCTTCCCAACCCAATATTCCGTTCATCAGTATTAAGGTAACCGGTTTCGCCCGTTTTGAACTGCTGGAGAAACTGGATCATTCCCTGGACCTGAGTTCCGGTTCCCTGATGAAACGATATGCAGCTGCCCTGGCGGGTTTTACTGAGGATGAATCGGCAGAATGGGAACGGGTGAGAAACCGTATGCAAAAAATCTGCGCGCAGGCCGCAGAAAAAAATATCGGTGTACTCGTCGACGCCGAAGAGACCTGGATACAGGACCCGGTTGATGTACTGTGCATACAAATGATGGCTGAATACAATAAAGAAAAAGTAACCGTCTATAATACGGTTCAGCTATACCGCCACGACCGTCTTTCATTTCTGAAAGACATGCTGGAAGCGGCTGTCCTGAAGAATTTTGTACTCGGAGTTAAGCTGGTCAGGGGAGCTTATATGGAAAAAGAGCGGGCGCAGGGCTGAAGAAAAGCAATATGTCTTCGCCCATACAACCGGATAAGGAAGCAACCGACCATGACTATAATGCCGGGGTGGCTTTTTGCATAGATCATATCGAGAATATTGCATCCATTGTGGCTTCGCATAATGATTACAGCAACCTGCATGCAACGGAATTGCTGAAAGAAAAAGGGTCTGCCTTTGGACCATCCCCATATTCACTTTTCCCAGCTCTATGGGATGAGTGACCATATCACCTTTAACCTCGCCAAGGCAGGATGTTCGGTAAGTAAATACCTGCCCTTCGGCCCTATTCAGGATGTGATTCCCTACCTGATGCGCAGGGCAGAGGAAAACAGTTCGCTCAGTGGACAGACTGGCAGAGAACTTGCATTGATAAATAAAGAGATCAATCGCCGAAAGCTGAAAAAGGATCAGTGAACAGGGATTTAACCCGTTTAAATAATAATAAGACCTTAATCCAGTCAAAAAATTGATTCTCTTTATATTTGAAATCTGCTTTTCTTATTTTTTTTAAACTTAGAGGCTGGATGAATCAAAAGGTTAAAGGAAGTTCCGCGGTTTTTGTACTATTCATTTTCTTATTTGCCTGTTCGAACAAAGCGGATACCTCAAAGCCAAAAACAACTGCCCCCATCATCGTAGACGTAATGGTTGCCGTAACGAAACCAAGGACCAATACACTTGAAGTGAATGGAACCGTCGTTGCCAATGAATATGTAGAACTTCATCCTGAAGCCAGCGGCAGGTTAACTTATCTCTATGTGCCGGAAGGGAAACTGATTAAAAAAGGAACGCTGATCGCCAAAGTGAATAACGCGGATCTCCAGGCACAGGTAGACAGAAGTAAAGTCGCATTGGATCTTGCGATGAAAACGGAACAGCGGGATAAACAGTTGCTGGCTGTGAACGGAATTAACCAGGCTGACTATGATGCCGCATTAAATGTAGTGAACGGATTTAAAGCCGACATTGAATACAACCAGGCTTTGCTGGATAAAACCATTCTCAAAGCGCCTTTTGACGGATATATCGGGTTACGCCAGGTAAGTGAGGGCGCTTATGTTACACCTGCTACACTGATTGCAACGCTGCTCCAGCTGGACAAAATCAAAATTGATTTTACGATTCCGGAAGAATACAGTTCGATTGTTAAAGTGGGCAGCACGGTTGATGTGGAGATGGACGAAACCGGGAAAACTACGAAAGGCGAAAATCATCGCTTCCGAACCACAGGTAAACCAATCCACCCGGAATATGACCGTGAGGGCCATACTGGAAAATAGCTAATGCGAATCCCGGTAGCTTTGCAAAAGTGCATTTGAATGCGGGTGTGGATAAAAAAGCCATCATGATCCCTACAAATGCCCTGATTCCGGATGATAAAAATAACCAGGTTGTAATAGTGAAGGATGGGAAAGCGCATTTTTCAAATGTGTCCACCGGTATTCGTTTATCAAATAATGTAGAAATAACAGCAGGCATTAAGGAAGGGGATACCGTGGTGGTTACCGGTGTATTATTTGCCCGTCCCAATGCCCGACTCCAGGTCAGGAATACAAGAACACTGGAAGAATTTGCAGCTTTAAATAATAATCAGGCTGCCAAATAGAATAATCCACCAATGAATATTTCGGAATTATCTCTCAAGCGACCAGTGCTGGCAGCAGTCATGAATCTGATGATCATCCTTTTTGGCGTGGTGGGATTCAATTTTCTGGCAGTAAGGGATTATCCGGCCATTGATCCGCCTTTTATCAATGTGTCCACTTCTTATACCGGCGCCAATCCGGATATCATTGAAAGCCAGATCACCGAACCACTCGAAAAACAGATCAACGGAATTCCCGGCATACGCACCATTACTTCACAGAGTTCTTTGGGAAGAAGTAATATAACGGTTGAATTCAACCTGGGCTATGATCTCGAAAGTGCTGCCAGTGATGTGCGGGATAAAGTAGGGCAGGCGGCCCGCAATCTTCCGCTCGATATAGATGCGCCACCGGTAGTTACGAAAGCAGATGCCAACAGCGATTTCATTTTGATTCTGGCACTTCAAAGCCGTACCAAGAGTCTGATGGAACTGAGTGACTATGCAGATAATATCCTTGTTCAGCAATTGCAAACGATCGATGGTGTCAGTTCCGTGAATGTGTTTGGAGATAAGGGTGTAGCGATGCGCACTCTGGCTGAACCCGGATAAAATGAATGCCTATCATGTTGCCTTTAATGATATATCCGCGGCGATGACTGCGGAAAATGTTGAAATACCTCCCGGGAAAATTTATGGCAACAATACCGATCTGACCATTCAGACCAAGGGCCGTCTTACCAGCGAAGCGGATTTCAGAAATGTGATTATTCGTGAAGACAGTCTCGGGCATCGTTCGCCTGGGTGATGTCGCCAGGGTAGAACTCGGTCCTGCAACTCCGGAACAAAGCTGGAAATATAATGGTGTGAATGCAGTGGGTCTTGCAATCATTCCGCAACCCGGTGCAAATAATATTGAAATTGCCAATGAGTTTAACAAAAAACTCGAAATCATTAAGCAGTCCAACAGAGCGGATCTGGAATTTAATGTTTTGATCGATAATACGATTAATATCCGCCAGTCATTGAATGAAGTGAAGGATACGCTTATCATTGCATTTGCGCTGGTGGTATTGGTGATCTTTTTCTTTTTCCGGAACTGGCTGATTGCCATTCGTCCGCTCATTGATATTCCGATTTCACTGATCGCCACTTTTTTTATTATGTATGTGGCCGGTTTTTCCATCAATATCCTAACCCTGCTGGCCATCGTGCTGGCTACCGGACTGGTGGTGGATGACGGTATTGTGGTAACAGAAAATATCTTCCGGAAACTGGAAGAAGGATTTCCGCTTCGCAAAGCAGCTGTAGAAGGAAGTAAGGAAATTTTCTTTGCCGTGATTTCCACTTCGCTTACCCTGGCCGTTGTATTTCTGCCTGTCGTTTTTCTCCAGGGATTTGTTGGAAGACTATTCCGTGAATTTGGTGTCGTACTCGCCGCGGCTGTTCTGATATCGGCATTTGTATCACTTACCATTACGCCGGTGCTAAATGTTTTGCTCACCAGAAAAAGATTCATCGCATGGTAAATTTTATGAGCGAACCGAACCATTTTTTAAGGGAATGGAAAATGGATACAGGCGCATGCTGGAATCATTTCTGAAAGTCCGCTGGCTGGCCTGGGTGATCATTGTCGTTTGCGTGGTGATTGGTTGTTCTGGCGCTGAATTCATTGAAAAGCGAACTGGCGCCACTGGAAGACCGGAGTTCTATACGGTTTACGGCTACGGCACCGGAAGGAACGAGCTTTAGTTACATGTCGAATATATCAGACAGTATTGCAAACTTTCTGTATGATTCCGTTCCGGAACGGGATTTTGTATTTGTTCGTACGCCCGCTGGTCCGGATAATAATACTTCCCAGCCACGTATTGGGCTGATACCCGCGGATCAGAGAAAAAGATCACAGGCTGAAATTGCCAATGACCTTCAGGCAAAAATGAACCGCTTCAATGAGGCGCGCATATTTGCCATCCAGGAACAAACCATTTCTGTCGGATCCGGTTCCCGTGGAAGTCTGCCGGTGCAGTTTGTTTTGCAGAACCAGGATCTTGAAAAGTTAAAAGACATTCATTCCAAAATTTCTGGCTGAAGTAAGGAAGGATAAAACTTTTTCCAATGTGGATGTGAATCTGAAATTCAATAAACCGGAATTGGATATCACGCTGGACCGGATTAAGATCACGGATATGGGTCTGTCTACCCGGGATGTGATTGCTGCCATGCAATCCGCATTCAGCGGTGGCAGGCTGGCATATTTTATTCAGAATGGATATCAGTATCCGGTGATAGCGCAGGTTGACCGGAGAGACAGGAACAAACCCGCAGATATTACAGATCTCTATGTGCGCAATTTGAATGGCGAACAGATTCCGCTTACCGCCGTGCTAAAAATGGAGCAGAATAGTAATCCGTCTACACTTTATCATTTTAACCGGTATAAAGCGGCAACTATTTCTGCATCTCTGGCAGAAGGATATACAGTTGGCGATGGCATCAAAGCCATGCAGGCCATTTCGGACCGGGTACTCGATCAATAGTTTTCAGACAGCGCTGAGCGGAACTTCACGGGACTATGCCGAAAGTTCATCCAATATATTATTTGCCTTCGGACTCGCCCTGATACTGATTTATCTTGTACTTGCCGCGCAGTTTGAAAGTTTTATCGATCCTTTTGCCATCATGCTCACGGTACCGCTGGCGCTGGCCGGTGCCCTGCTAAGCTTATGGATATTCGGACAGACACTGAATATATTTTCTGAAATCGGAATGATCATGCTTATCGGACTGGTTACCAAAAATGGGATTCTGATCGTGGAATTTGCCAATCAGAAAAGGGAACATGGTCTTGAAAAAATGCATGCCGTAGTAGAAGCCTCTGCACAGCGTCTGCGGCCGATCCTGATGACAAGCCTCGCTACATCGTTGGGCGCACTGCCTATTGCGCTGAGCCTTGGTGCTGCTTCAACGAGCAGGATTCCGCTGGGTATCGTGGTGGTAGGTGGTATTCTGTTTTCCCTGATCCTGACTTTGTTTGTAATTCCTGCAGTGTATACATATATTTCCGGCAAACATAAGACTAAGGTTATTGGGACGAATGCGCTTGGCGGAGTAGAGGCAAGTGTGGAAGTATGGAAGTATGGGAGTATGGGAGTGTGGGAGTGTAACGGTCAACGGTCAACGGTCAACGGTCAACGATCAACGATTGAAATAGGTGACTCAAATAAAATACTAATGAAGCGGATTGTATTTTTTTTATGTTTCGTAATGTTTTTCGGGGTGGTTGCTGCACAGCAGCTGACCCTGGATACGGCTATTGCGATCGCATTAAAAAACAGTCCCGGCCTGATGATCTCCAGATACAATATTGATATTGCTATCATCAATAACCATTACGGGATTGCCGGTGGTCTCCCGGTGGTTCAGGGGAATCTTAGTGCGACCCAGCAGATGACGAGTCTTCAGCAGGAGTATTCAAATCCATTGAATAATAAAAATAGCAACAACGCCAATTCAACGAACCTCAATTCGGGTATAGCGGCCTCGATGCCGGTATATGAAGGAAGCCGTATCGTGAATGAAAAAAAACGCCTGGAGGTAGTTGAAGCGCAAACCAAATTTCAATACAGTTCAAGGGCGCAAACCCTGATCTATAATGTGATGCTGAAATATTATGATGTCGTCCGGCAACAGGGATATTCCCGAACACTGGAAGCTTCTATTCGCGCTTCCAATCAACGGCTGGAAATCGTAAAACAGCAGCAGACTGTAGGAGTTGCCAATGATGCTGATTTATTTCAAAGCCAGGTTGACCTGAACACCCAGGTGCAGAGTCTCACTGCGCAGGAACTCGTGATTCAGCAGGCGAAAACAGATCTCTTAACGCTATTGTACTTAAATCCGGATTCGTCTATAATTGTAAAGGATACCATCATTGTAGATAAATCAATCCTGCTGGACTCCATTCTTTCTGCTGCGTATCAGAATCCCGATATACAGGCGGCTTATGAGCAGATCCGCATCAATCAATATCTTGAAAGGGAAGTGAGCGCTCAGCGATATCCTTCTGCCTCGCTGAACGCCGGATATAATTTCAGCCGGACAACTAACCCGCAGGGCTTTAATATTTTGAATCAGGCTTATGGTCCCATACCTGGGTCTGGGGGTAACCGTTCCTATTTTTAACGGCGGCATATATAAAAGACAGCAAACAGATTGCCGGGATTAATGTGAATACTGCAAAATTGCAGAAAGACACCCTGATGATGAATGTGCATTCAACTGCAGTAAAAAACTGGCAGGCCTATCTCAATAATCTGAAGCAACTTGAAACTGCTCAAAAGAATTTCGAACTCTCACAAAAACTGCTGAATCTCGTACTCATGCGTTTCCAATATAAAGTAGCGACCATCGTGGATGTAACACTTGCCCAACAGAGTTTTGAAAATGCGGGCTTCCAGCTGGTCAATGTGAACTATGCTGCCAAGGCTGCCGAAATACAGTTGCGCCGCCTGGCGAATCAGTTGTACGGCCGGCACTGGTAGTTTCGAATTCTTTTGTTCAACCGCCGCTATTAAATTATAAGCGGTTTGAATTTCTTCATGCTGATCACGTATTTTTGTTCGCCCGGACTGTTAGCTCAGTTGGTTCAGAGCGCTGCTTTGACAGAGCAGAGGTCACTGGTTCGAACCCAGTACAGTCCACCATTTCAATTTGTCTTTTCTTTATCGTGCGCGGAGATCTAACGGTTTTTCGCAATTCCATTCTCCGGAAATCATAAGTGTCCGATCGAATTTGGGTCTTAGCAAATAAATCTTTTTGTGTGGATATAAATAAAAAGACTCCGGTATTACCGGAGTCCGTGTAGTTTCCATTCTTCCTACGCTGGCATTATCCAGATCAGGCAGACGGAGTGTAATCTCAGATCTGTTTCCAGACCACCTCCTCCCGGAAACTTCTCATACTTATATTAGGAAAATTCGTGCCAACTGAAATAGCCCTTGATTTCCTGGCCCGATGGATATTTTTCTACATTCTTCATCCCAAACCTGATGCTTATGGAAAAATATTCATCATTTAGGATGAGGACTGCGGGTCGACATCATGGAGACGATTGTAGTTTGATCTGAAAAGGAAGAAAGAAATCCGGGCGCTCTCAAATTCCGGTTTTGGGTCAGGTATCCGGAAAAATAAAAATCATTGCGTGAGAGCTTAGTATAGAAAAATTTACGAATGGATATTTGTAAAAACGCCGGCTGCCAGGTGTTCTATACTGCTGGAGTATCGTGAATCCTGATCAGCCGGGTTTTTGTTATATCCGGCAGAACATCCTGACCTGCGAGTGTCTGCACATGACTTACGCTTCCCTGCGAATGAATTTCAACAGGAACAATACCAGGGCAATAACGAGCAGGACGTGGATAAGTCCACCTGCGGCATAGCCAAAAAATCCAATGGCCCAGCCGATTATTAAAATAACCGCAATTACATAAAGAAGATTTCCCATAATAAAATTTTAAGGATTATGAAATGTAACCGGTATATAATTTCAATAGTCATGCCATGGCGGGCTGGGAAATTATGCCAACACGTTTTTCAAAGCCGGTTTAATATTCTGATTTACCCTGAATAAATTGTCCGGGTCATATTTTGTTTTTACACGAACCAGTTTATCATAATTATCGGCATAGGATGTTTTTATTCCCGTTTCTCCTTCGTCCATCATAAAGTTGATATACGCCCCTCCTGCAGAATAGGGATGCAGAGCGTTCCAATAATCCTTTGCCCATTTGGTAATAATGTCGCGATTGGCAGGGTCCGGATCCACTCCGACAATCACTTCGGCCCAGGTAGCGTCCCGGTAATTCCACGCTGTGCTGTCTTTTGCGACAAGTGAAGCAGCACCGTTAATCGGATACAGATGCATACTGGAATGCATGGTTGGTAACTTCATACCGTGTTGTATGTGGAGATCAACCGCTTCATTGCTCAGTTCATTTACAAAGTCTGCTTTCCAGTACCATTGAAGTCCCGGAGGATATAATCCGTCAAACATGCTCTGCAAAGCCGGAAAAGGAATAGGTCCGGCAAAGTCAAGAGCCGGTGTTTTAAAATTCCGGATTGGTTTGAAAACTTCATCCGCTTTTTCCAGTGGGCCGGTATAACACCATACGATGCCACACATTTTTTTCAGGTGCAGATGCTCCGGAAAAGGGGCGCCCGGTGGCACGGTAAGAAATGCAAAAAATCCATTGATATCTGTCGGGGCGGTTTTAATATAATCCCGGTACCAGTACAATACTTCCTTTGAATCACTGATATCCCATAGTATCGGACCGCCATAAACGGTGTGAACGGGATGCAGTTTAAACAGGAATGAAATCACGACGCCAAAATTTCCGCCACCGCCGCGGATTGCCCAAAACAGGTCAGGGTTCTGACTGGCGGATGCTGTTACCAGGGATCCGTCGGCAAGCACAAGTTGGGCTTCCAAAAGATTATCGATGGCAAGACCAAACTGGCGGGTAATATAACCCAGGCCTCCGCCCAGTGTCAGACCGCTTACCCCGGTTGTGGATATTATGCCACCTGGCAGCGCCAGTCCGAACTCATGGGTTGCGCGGTCAATTTCTCCCAGCGTGCATCCAGCCTGTACAAAGGCAGTTTTCCCGGAAGGATCAATGGAGATTTCTTTCAGAAGCGACAGATCTATTACAAATCCGTCGTCGCAAACACCGAGGCCCGCCGCATTGTGACCGCCGCCCTTAATGGCGAGTAAGAGATTATGCTCACGGGCAAAATTTACGGAAGCAATTACATCTTCCACGTCTGCACAGCGGGCTATGAACGCAGGATATTTGTCAAACATCCCGTTGTAGACTTTTCTTGCAACATGGTAATCCGGATCCTGGGGTTGTAAGAGCTGGCCGTGCAGGGAGAACCTGAAATCGAAAATTGATTTTTCTAATGGCATAAGACAAGTTTTAGTGGTAAAAACAATAAGAAGGGATAGCAGACTAAAATTAATAGTTAACACCCGGGCAGGCATTTCCCTGGAGCTCAAAAAACTTGCTTTGCGTATCAGTTTTGCAAACAGGGTATCTTATGCTTTTACAGAAGGCAGATTTTCCTTCCGGAACTGAAGAGGGGCCGTTCCGAATTTTTCTTTAAAAAGACGGCTGAAATGTGTGGAGTTTTCAAAACCACTTTCGTAAGCAATTTCGTTGACATGTTTTTTGCTGGTTCTTAAAAGCAAATGGGCATAATGAAGTCTTTTCTGGGTAAGCCATTTGCCGGGAGTCGTTTTGAATAATTCCGTAAATTCTCTTTTAAAGCTGGCCAGACTCCGGTGTGCGATTTTCGAATATTCTTCCAGGGAAAGATTGAACATATAGTTCGCCTCCATAATGTCCGGCAGCGGCGGTTTCTGATGATCTTCCATGCTGCACACATACGCCAGTAATTCAGCGTTAGACGGATCAGCAAGTATGTTGAATAACAGTTCCCTGAACTTAAGCTCCAGCAGGTCTTCGGAGGGGGGAATTTTCTGCGTCAGGTAAGGCAGCATACTGTAAAAAAACGTCTTTGTCGTATCGGTCACATTCACCTCCAGCACAACATCCAGTGGCTGCTGCGTACTTGTTTTTGACGATAACTTCGTCCGGTATTCTTTGATAAACTGCTGAAGATAACTATCGGGCATAAAAAATACCAGTACGCACCAGTCTGCCTCATGAAATCTTTGCTGGCTATATGCTCCCTTTTTTACAAAAACACATTTGCCCTCAGTTAAACTAAATGTTTTTCCCGGACGGATTATCACTCTTTCTCCACTGATGGTATAAGTAATAAAATTATAATTGGTATATATGTCCAGTTTATCATTGTCCTGCGGACAATGATAATGAACGAATAAAAGGTCTTTTACTTTTAGTTGCTTGAAATGTTCGGGCTGGGAAATCAGCAATTCATATACGTTCAGCATAAGAAGGCACAGCGTGTATTTTAGCAGGTCCTATTAAAGGTACTAATTCTGGCAGGACCGTTCGTAATATTACCGGAGAATCCAATATAAATTGAATATCATTCCGTTATTTCAACCGGATTTCCTTCCCGGATCCAGAATAACCGTTTCCACCCGGTATACCCAGGTGGAAAGCTATAATAGGGACAAAGGAATTTTCCGGGGATATAGCAATATTCTTTTTAACTATATTTGGCTCCCTCAATAAATTAAGCGGCCAGTATGAAACGATTTATAATTTATTTCACCGGATTTGTTTTTTTAATTTTTGGTAAATGTTTTTCACAGAGTCAGGCCATCACTGTTTATACAACAGCAGAAAACACCAGCTACCGGATTTCAAAAACTTCTGACAGTTCCCGGTTTTCGGATTTCGGCCAGCCGGTCGAATCGCAGGTATGTGTTTTTGTCGATCCCACACATAGTTTTCAGACTGTTCTTGGCATAGGTGGTGCGCTTACGGATGCATCAGCCGAAACATTTGCCAAACTCTCTCCGGCCACGCAGAAGAGATTCCTGACTGCGTACTATGATGCAGAGACCGGGATTGGTTATACACTTGCCAGAACAAATATTCACAGCTGTGATTTTTCAAGCGGAAGCTATACGTATATCAGTGAGGGTGATAAAGAACTGAAGACTTTTAATATCGACCACGACAGGCAATACCGGCTTCCATTTATTAAGCAGGCCATAGCTGCAGCCGGCGGAAAACTTACCATGTATGTAAGCCCCTGGAGTCCCCCTGCTTTCATGAAAGAAAATAAAAGTATGCTGCAGGGCGGGAAATTACTGCCCGAATACCGCCAGACCTGGGCGAACTATTTTGTGAAATTCATTCAGGCTTACGAAAAAGAAGGAATCCCTGTCTGGGGACTGACTCTTCAGAATGAGCCGATGGCCAAACAAACCTGGGAATCCTGCTATTTTTCTGCCGATGATGAAAAAGATTATATCAGGGATTACCTGGGGCCCACACTCAGTAAGGAAGGAATGGGAGATAAGAAGTTAATTGCCTGGGATCATAACCGGGATCTCATTTACCAGAGGGCCAGTACAATTTTAAAAGATCCCGAAGCGGCGAAATATATCTGGGGGATCGGTTTCCACTGGTATGAAACCTGGACGGGAAGCGCCATGCAGTTTGATAATGTAAGAAAAGTTGCTGAAGCATTTCCGGATAAAAAATTAATTTTTACAGAAGGTTGTACAGAAAAGTTTGACAGGTCCCGGTTAAACCTGTGGTCACTGGGAGAAGTATATGGTCATTCCATGGTGAATGATTTTAATAACGGGACTGTAGGCTGGACGGACTGGAATGTTCTGCTGGATGAAAAAGGTGGTCCGAATCATGCAGGGAATTTTTGTTTTGCTCCCGTGATTGCCGATACAAAAACGGGTGAACTGATCTTCACGAATTCTTTTTACTATATAGGACACTTTTCAAAATTTGTCCGTCCGGGTGCCAAACGGATCATCAGTTCATCCAACCGCGATTTGCTGGAAACGACTGCCTTTCAAAATGTGGATGGAAAAATTGCGGTGATTGTCATGAACAGGAGTGATAAAAAACTGTCCTATTTTCTCTGGATGAATAATAAGGCCGCAAAGATGGAAAGCCTGCCGCATTCTATTGTGACACTGGTATTCTGATTTATTTCCAGTACAGGCTCATACATCCTCCTTTGCCATAGACGGGTCTTTTTTAGGAATCGAAACCTTACGGATATTTTTATCCGTGCCTGGTCTTTCACCGGATTTTCCCAGGTTAATATCATAATCCATTCCCTGGGGATAGGCGCCGATGCATTTAAAATCCAGGGAAGCGCCTACATTTTTATGTGCAACTCCCGCAGGGATCAGGAGAACATCCCCTTTTTCAATGAAAATCTGTATACCGCTGTCACCACCTAATGCAACATGGCATTCCCCGCTGTAAATGCCAATCACTTCATGGGTAATACTGTGGTAATGATTATAAGTGTAAATCCCGTTTCTCCAGCAATTGGACCAGTCATTATTTTCAAAAACTGTTTCCATTAATCCGGGAGAATGCTCATTGGGCAGGTGAAAAACTGACTTGTACAGTAAGACAGGTAAAACGGAATTAGGAAATGTTCCGTTATCATGGATCATGAAAGCTGGAATTTTATTTGGAGCCGGTTTTAATAACATGACATTTTTTTATGAATTGTCTGCTGAAAAAACCTTGCCGTTTTTTCCGGCATGGCGGGATACGGCAATTAAAGCTGCTATCAAAGCTACGGTAGTTTCTGAAATAATACTGCGTAAAAAATTTTCTGGTCATATGGAATTGTTTTTTAAAAAAGATTCCAGGATTTCCTGTAAACGTTTCTCCGTTTCTATAAATCGTTTAAGCAGGGTAGTCTGGTTATTGGCACGGGTTAGATTCTGGCCTTCATATTTTGCGCCATAATAAATATCGTCATTTATATAATCTGTTAAAAAACGAAGGGCCTGCATATAAATAGCAAATTTTCCGGCATAAGTGAAATATTTTTTTTCGATTTCCGTGAGTTGGGAATTCATTTCCCCGAGATAACCGCGCACAATTTCACGAAAATACTGCTCCCTGATCCGGATCAGGCTGAAGTCGGGTTCTTCTTCATCCACCGGACTAATATATGTTCTCAGCATATCGCCTACATCACTGATGAAGTATCCCGGCATGACCGTATCCAGGTCTACCAAACAAAGACCGGCCTGATTTCTCCGGTCAAATAAAACATTATTTATTTTTGCATCGTGATGAATGACCCTTACCTGTAAGGAGGCATTCGCTTTAATTTTTTCAAATTCATTAACAATCCCCGCCTGGTCTTTTAAAAAGGCGATGGTTTCTGCAGACTCCTCAATTCGTTGTTTATTTCCATTCAGCAGGGCCGATTCAAACTGCCGGTGTCTCAGCGATAAATTATGAAAATCCGGCAGGGTTATTTTTAAACGGGAAGGATCGAATGCCGTTAATAGCCTCGTGAATTTTCCGAATTGTCTGGATGCTTCATAAGCCAGGGAAGGATCCGATACAGTATTACAGCTATAAGAGTTAGTCACAAACTGAAACAATCTGTAGTAATTTTCGCCTTCTTCTTTTACAAAGTTCTGTCCGGCAGTAGTATTGAGCGGAGCTACGAACAAATAATCAGGATAGTGGCTTTTGAAATATTCATCCAAAAGTTTCAGATTCGACATAATATCCGGAGGATGCAGAAAAATCAGCTGATTGATCCGCTGGAGAAGAAATTCTTTTTCCCCGCTGATTATTTTCCAGGTATGATTGATCAGCCCGTTTCCAAAAGGAGTGACCGAACAATTTCTCTCGTCCAGGCCATAGTGGGATAAAACGGAAGCAGGCATATTCTGCAAACTTAGTTCGGAGCATCAAGGTTTCTTGCAGGACGGCAGTTTTTATTTAATTACATTAGAGTACTCAATACAATAGAAAAAATATGAAAGAAAATCGCAGGCGGTTTTTGCGCAATTTATCCCTTGGTACTGCGGGCATATCCGCTGGTCTGCCCTTGCTGGCAAACCGGTCATATTCCAATGATGGTCATCCGAACTACATACAGCATGAACGAAAATCCGGTCCGAATGATTTTAATATGTGCGGGTATGCGGCGCCGAAACTCAATACCGTTCGGATAGGCATCATTGGCCTGGGAATGCGCGGGCCTGACGCGGTAAAGAGAATGTCTTTTATTGAAGGCGTTCAAATCGTGGCGCTTTGCGATAAATTCCCGGAGCGGGTGAATTCGGCGCAGCAAATTCTCGTAACTGCCGGCTTGCCCAAGGCTGCAGAATATTCCGGAGAAGAAGGTTGGAAGGCCCTTGTAGAAAGGGCCGATATCGACCTGGTGTATACCTGTACACCGTGGCGTTTGCATACGCCCATCGCATTATATGCCATGAAAAACGGCAAACATGCTGTTACGGAAGTTCCCACCTGCGTAACCATAGAAGAATGCTGGGCCATTGTTGAGATGTCGGAAAAAACCCGTAAGCATTGCATGATGCTTGAAAACTGCTGTTATGATTTTTTTGAATTGCTCACATTAAATATGGCCAGAAACGGTGTGTTCGGAGAACTGGTACATGCGGAAGGGGCCTACCTGCACAATCTGCTGGATTTGAATTTCAGTAAAACCGGTTATGCAGATATGTGGCGCCTGCGCGAAAATGCCAGCCGCAATGGCAATCTCTATCCCACCCACGGACTCGGCCCGATCGCACAATGCCTCGAATATTAACCGGGGTGACAAGATGGACTACCTGGTCTCTATGTCATCGAATGATTTCCTTATGGGAGAAACGGCCCGTCAAAAGGCAGCTGCTGATCCATTCTTTCAGGAATTTACCAATAAGAATTACCGGGGGAATATGAATACCACGATGATCCGGACCAGCAAGGGCAAAACGATCATGGTGCAGCATGATGTTACCAGCCCGAGGCCCTATTCCAGAATTCATCAGCTGATCGGCACAAAAGGAATGGCCTGTAAATGGCCCGAGCCACCGAGAATTGCACTCGGGAAAGCGGAGCACTGGCTGGATGAAGCACAGATGAAAGAGATCGAAGAAAAATATACATTGCCCATCGTTAAGCACGTTGGGCAATTCGCAAAAAAAGTCGGCGGACATGGAGGCATGGATTTTATCATGGACTGGCGTCTGATCGATTGCCTGCGGAACGGCCTGCCCCTGGATCATGATGTATATGATGCGGCTTTATGGAGTTCAATCGCACCACTGAGTGAACAATCCGTTGCGTCAACCGATCAAAAAGTCTGGATGTTCCTGACTTTACAAGAGGTGCGTGGAAAACAAATAAACCCATGGTGCTGGACCTGCAGGGAGCGGCTACAACAACTCTTCGCAATATGAAGGACTGATTGTCCCTGTTTCATTCGTAATAACCATGAAAGAGAAACTAACCCTTACCAACCGCCTTGCTTCGCTGGATTTTCTCCGGGGACTGACGATGGTATTGCTGACGCTGGAAAGTACACGCTTATTCGAACACCTTGTACCCGTTACGGAAGGAACCTGGGCCGCCCGTATACTCAATCAGTTTTTTCACCATCCCTGGCATGGGATCCGTTTCTGGGATCTCGTTCAGCCTACCTTTATGTTTGTTGCCGGAGTAGCACTGGCTTATTCTGTTAAAAAACAACGTCTGACAACCAGCTGGAACGCGACTTTCATAAAAGTTTTAAAAAGATGCGGCTGGTTATTTTTCTGGGGTGTGCTGGATTATGCCGTGCGTAAAACCGGCCTATCTTTTGAACTCTGGGATGTTCTCACCCAATTATCATTTACTACCCTGGTTGCATTTCTGATTATGAACTGGTCTGTCCCGGCGCAACTGGCGGTAAGTGGCTGCTGTCTGCTGATACCTGAGTTACTGTACAGATATACCCATATCCCCGGATTTGACCAGCCCTTTACGGACCAGCATAATTTTGGAAATTATGTGGATCTGATACTGATGAATAAGATCAACCCGGGCGGATGGGTAGCCATCAATTGTATTTCGACGAGCTGCTCATACCATCTGGGGTGCGCTGGCGGGCCAATTTACTAATGAGTGATAAAGTCTTCTTCACAAAAAATGAAATGGCTGCTGGTGAGCAGCCTGATTTTACTCTTATGCGGATTTGGACTGGACTGGATGAATATAACGCCGATCATTAAGCGAATTGCCACGAGTTCTTTTGTGCTGGCATCGGGTGGTTACTGTGTTTTATTTCTGGCTGTCTGTTATTGGTGGGTAGATATCCGGAAACACCGTGATCATCTGATGTTTTTTAATTTATTTGCACTTAACTCCATTTTCATATACCTCTTTTTTGAAATAGTGGGCGACCGTTGGTTCACCGGATATATTCTTGCGATTACAGATGGCTTATTCGGAATAATACATTTGCCGGTATTACTGTCTGCTGTTCTGGGATCACTCGTTGTTTTTGCGCTGGAAGCGGGTATTGCTCTATTTTCTTTACCGGAAGAAAATATTTTTCAAACTTTAGGTTAACAATTTACAAACCGGAATTTATATATACCCAGTTCGAGACCCCTTAACTCCGCCAATCCGCGCAACCGGCCGATCGCAGAATATCCCGGATTGGTTTTCTTTTTCAGATCATCGAGCATCTGGTGCCCATGATCGGGTCGCATGGGAATGGAAATCTTTCTTCTGCTTCATCATCTGGATAATTTCTTTTACCACTTCATACATATCCACATCTCCGTCGAGATGATTTTCTTCATAAAAATCACCGGCTTCATTTCTTCGCGTACTGCGCAGATGCAGAAAATGAATGCGGTTCGAAAACTGGCGGATCATGGCAGGCAGATCATTATCAGCGCGAACGCCGAAAGACCCGGTACAAAAACAAAGTCCATTATTTTCAGAAGGAATTTCTTTAATCAGCCTATCCACATCATGCGCGGTACTTAAAATTCTCGGCAGGCCGAGCAGGGGATAGGGTGGGTCATCCGGATGAATGGCCAGTTTCACACCATTTTCTTCAGCCACCGGAACGATTGCTTTTAAAAATTCAATCAAGTGTTTACGCGTAATTTTTCGCATCAATATTTTGATAGGTATCCAGTGCTTTTTGAAATTGTTCCAGTGTAAAACTTTCTTCACTGCCGGGCAGTCCTGCAATAATATTTTTTTGCAGCAGATTTTTTTCTTCCGGCAGACATTAATTCAAATCGTTTTTTTGCGATTGTCCGTTCAGCAGCTGAATAATCATTTTCTGCTCCGGGACGTTTCAGTATAAATAAATCAAATGCAATAAATGCGGCTCTCTCAAAACGAAGTGCCAGTGAACCGTCGGGCTGTTGAAACGCCAGATCTGTACGTGTCCAGTCCAGCACCGGCATAAAATTATAAGTAATGATCCGTATGCCGGCTGCTGGCCAGGTTGCGAATGCTGACTTTATAATTTTCTATCAGTGTCCGAAAATTCCCAGTTTGTGTTTTAATGGATTCGTGTACCGGAAGACTTTCCACAACCACCCATTTCAGACCGGCCTCTTCCATCTGTCGCTTTTCTTTTTTCAATTTCTGCCAGCGGTCCATATCTCGCCATTGGGCAGATGATGCAGGGCCGTTACAATACCGCTGCATCCGGCCTGTCGGATATCCGTCAGACTGACCGGGTCCTCCGGTCCATACCAGCGCATGGACTGAATCATTTTGAAATCTGTCTTGTCCCATGATTTACGGTTATAAAAAAATTTCATTTGAGGTTTAATTTCCCTTATTCAAATTATAATAATCATCTCGATCTGTCGTTTACAAATAAAGTGATTATCATAACTGAAGTTTTCTCAAGCCGGTGTTTCTACACTGGCTTTTCTTTTTCTCTCATTCACCGGTATTTTCACCTGACTCTTTGTAAAAATACGTTTCCCGGAATCGCAAAGTTCCGAAAGCACCCACCAGTCATTGAGGTTTTTTCGGTTCAATCCTTTAAATTGTTCCTTCAACTGAATATATGGCCGGCCATTCGAAAATCTCTCTTTATTTTCCGGATAAACATTTCTTTTGGCGATAAAAAATCTATCGTACTGGGTGGTGATGCAGGCGGCACCAAGGTTAACCTGGCTATTTTTGAAGCCACGGCATCCGGTGTAAAAATGATTAAATCTTCCAGCTATCAATCCGGCAGTTTTCCTTCAGTAAATAAAATTCTGCAACAGTTTCTCCAGGAAAACCCGGATTATAAGCCCGAAAAAATATGCCTTGGTGTGGCAGGTCCTGTTTTTGAGGGCCGTGTCGCGGTCACCAATCTTCCCTGGTATCTGGATGCCAATGAAATTGCAGCGGCCACCGGATATTCAGCAGGTCATTTTATTAAATGACCTGGAAGCTACTGCTTATGGTGTTGCGGGGCTGGAAGAAAAAGATTTTTCTGTATTACATGAAGGAGATCCTGAAGAAGGAGGAAATATTTCCATACTGGCTCCCGGAACAGGACTCGGTGAAGCGGGTTTATTCTGGGATGGACAGTACCATCATCCATTTGCGACAGAAGGCGGTCATTGTGATTTTTCCTGTCGAAGTGCAGGAAGATCTGGAGTTGCATGATTTTATGCTGAGGAAATATAAAGTTGTCAGCTGGGAAAGTATAATTGCCGGTCCCGGCATATTTTCCATTTTTCAGTTTCTCTGTGAAGTAAAAAAGCGCAACGGCAGTGTTGCTATTGAAGACAAATTAAAAACATCCGATCCGTCGGCAGTTGTCAGTCGAGGCGGCCATTGAAGAGTCAGATCCTGTTTGTGTGGAAGCCATGCACATTTTTGTTCGCCATCTTGCCCGGGAATGCTGCAACCTGATTTTGAAAATGAAATCAACCGGCGGACTTTTGCTGGCTGGCGGTGTTCCGCCGAAAATCATTTCCCTGCTGCAGGATTCCTGGTTTTATGAAAACCTGCTGGACTGCGACCGCATGCAGGATCTGGTAAAAAAAGTGCCCGTGAAAGTAATTCTCAATGATAAAGCACCAATGATCGGTGCCGGCTGGTTTGGTGCATACAGTTCAATCAACCATGGTTCATCAATAAAAAATACAATTATGAATAACAGACGTTCTTTTATCCGGCAGGCAGGCGTATTCGCCGGAACTTCGGTTCTGGCAACTGCATTTACATCAGCAGGCGTTTCGGAGCTATCGGACGAAGACTGAGCTGCCAGTGACCGTATCAATGTAGCGGCTATCGGCATCAACGGAATGGGCTGGGCCGATCTTCTGTCTTCCTTAAAACAGCCCGGTGTGCAGGTGGTGATGTTATGTGATACAGACAAAAATGTGTTGGACAAAAGAATGGCCGATCTCGCTAAATTAAATGTGGATATTTCCAAAGTGAAAACCACAGGCGATTATCGTCACGTGCTCGATAATAAAGATGTTGATGTTGTTATCATCGGCACACCGGATCACTGGCATGCCCTGATCATGATCGAAGCCTGTGCGGCCGGGAAAGATGTATATGTCGAAAAACCAGTCGGCAATTCAATCGGAGAATGTCGCGCCATGGTGGCAGCGCAGAAAAAATATAATCGTGCGGTGCAGGGTGGTCAGTGGCAACGCAGTCAGAAACATTTTCAGGATGCACTGGATTTTGTATATACCGGCCAGTTGGGAAATATCCGAACCGTGAAAGTATGGTGTTACCAGGATTGGATGAAACCCGGTCCGGTTGTACCCGATACGGCGCCGCCACCCGGTGTGGATTATAAAATGTGGCTGGGGCCGGCACCAACGAGGGCATTTAATTCCAGCCGGTATCTTTTTAATTTCCGCTGGTTCTGGGATTATGCGGGCGGACTGATGACAGACTGGGGTGTTCACCTGCTTGATTATGGTTTGCTGGGAATGAAAGCCGGCAATCCGAAAACAATTGCCGCCCTGGGTGGCGATTTTGCCTATCCTGATCTATACCAGGAAACACCGGACACACTTACAACGTTATATGAATTCGATCATTTCAACCTGGTCTGGGATAGTGCCATGGGTATCGGAAACGGATCTTATGGAAGGGATCATGGCATCGCCTATATCGGCAACAATGCGACGCTTGTACTGAGCAGGGGCGGGTGGGAAGTGATAGATGAAAAGCAGAGTAAAATAAAAATTGAAAAACCACTTGTCAAACCTGCTGATAACGGCCTGGACAATCACTGGAAAAATTTTATTGATGTAGTGCGGTCAGCAGGAAAATGGAAGACCTGCATTGTTCCATCGAAGCCGGTGCCCATGTGGCAACCGTTGCACAACTTGGGAATATCAGTTACCGCAGCGGTAAAAGATTGAATTGGGCCACAGATAAATTCACCGATGAAGCCGTGAATAATGAATATCTCATGAAGGAGTATCATAATGGATATGTTTTGCCGAAAGTTTAGTTGACGGTTGACGGTTGGCGGTTGACGGTTGACAGTTGACAGTTGGCGGATGATAGATTGTAGGGCGTGGATCGTGAATCGAAAGTAACGATAAACGTATTCACGATCACGCATGTCACTATACATCACTCCCGCTCAACTGCCTACTGCCAACTGTCAACTGCAACTTCTTTATGAGTGGAAGGGAAATTCAGAGGGGAATTGATAGCTTCGGCCCAAATTAAGTATATGGATATTATAAAATATTTATTACTGGCTTTTTTAAGTGTGTTGATAATTCCTGTTGCAGGTCAGCCACCGGTTCCTACGAATCCGCTTTTAATTCACTCCAATAACCCCATTGCTTTTGACAAAGTGAATGCAAATATTATCCGGGATGCGGTTGGACAGGTGATTAAAATGACAGACAGCCGGGTAAAAAAGATTGTTTCCGGATTAAAACCAGGTGTCGGGCCCGGAAGTACCCTGGCTGCCTATGATGAAATGACCTACGAATTAAATGACCTGGGAATGAAACTGGGACTGCTTGCACAAACCTATGTGTCAGACAGCGTGCGCGATGCGGCGAACGCGGGCAGCCAGGCACTTTCGGATTATCAGACGACATTAATATTAAATGAGCCCCTATACAAATCACTGAAAAATTATGCAGCCGGTTCAATGTCTTCCCTGAAACCAAACCAGCAAAAATATGTGAAAGATCAGTTGCGGATTTTTGAAAATAATGGTATGAAGCTGGATAGCGTTGCACGCGGAGAACTGCAGGCCATCAGTGACATATAACGATGCTGGGACTTGAATTTGACAAGAATATCGGCATTTCCAGAGATAGTCTTGTATTTACTGAAGCAGCTCTGAACGGAGTGCCGGAAGCTCAGAAGCAGAAATGGAAAAGAGCCGGCGGGGAATATGTTATCTATATCAATACACCCAATGCAGTAGACATCTCCAGGTATGCGGTTGCCAATGATACCCGCAGGCAGATGAATATCAAATATAATAACCGTGCTTACCCGCAAAATATTAAAGTGCTGGACAGCCTGCTCTATTACCGGCAGCTATATGCCCGGAAACTGGGATACAATAGTTATGCTGCCTATGCACTCGACCGATAAAATGGCCGGCAAGCCAGAGGCTGTCTGGAATTTTGAAAACAACCTGGTGCAAAAACTCACTCCAAATGTCAGCTCGGATATCGCATCCATACGCGCCATCAAACATCAGATGCATCCTGAACTGCCGGATACCATATTTGCGTGGGATGTTTCATATTATAAAAAACAATCTGCTGGATACAAAATATCAATTGAATACCGATGAGGTGAAGGAATATTTTGAAATGAACCAGACCATTAACGGTATGTTTGAAGTTTATCACCGGCTGCTTGGCATTTCCATTAAAGAAACCTCAGGCTTGCCTGTCTGGTACAGTAAAGTAAGGTCATTTGAGATGTATGTCGGAGACAAAAAAGTCGGCAGTTTTTATTTCGACCTTTATCCCCGTCAGAATAAGTACACTCATTTTGCCTGTTTCGGAATCAGTGCGGCCAATTCTGAATGGAGGTAAAGAAATACTGCCGGTTGCGGCACTGATCTGTAATTTTCCGGAAGCGGCTCCCGGTAATCCAACCTTGCTGGATCATTCTGATGTCATTACTCTTATTCCATGAATTTGGTCACCTGGTAGCATGCTATGGTTGTCCGGTCAGATCTGGCATTCCAGCCGGGCACTCTGAAAGCAGATTTTGTTGAAGCGCCTTCACAATTCCTGGAAAATTTCTGCTGGCAATATTCGAGTCTGAAATTATTTGCGAAGAATTATAAAACAGGTGCCGTGTTGCCGGAAAGTCTTTTTAATAAGATGAAAGCAACTGAACATGTGCTGGATGCGAATTACTACATGCAACAGGTTTATTATGGTATGATCGATTTTACGTTTGAAGATAAATACGACAGCATACGCGGAATGGATCTGACTGCAGTAACAAAAATCCTTTATCGTGTGACGCAGATTCCGTTTCCCGAAGGAACACATATGATCGCAGCGTTTACTCATCTGAACAGTTATGGAGCAAATTATTATGGATATCTCTGGTCACGGGTTTTTGCCCAGGATATATTTTCCGTATTTGAAAAGAATGGCGTGATGGATGCTAAAACCGGTGAGCGGTACCGGAAACAAATTCTTGAAGTGGCAGGCAGTCAGCAGGAAATGGATATGCTCAGGAATTTCCTTGGAAGAGAACCGAATTCGGATGCGTTCATGAAATCGATTGGACTTTGAAACGAAGTGTGGAAGTATGGAAGTGTGGAAGTATGGAAGTGTGAGTGAATTAGTTACATCATTACTTCCACACTTCCATACTTCCACACTTCCATACTTTTACTTAATTAAGTACTTTAATCCTGATATTCCGGAACCAGACATTGCATTCCATGATCCTGAAGATCGATATGACCCGATCTTGGATTTAGCAAACCCCGGCATTTTGCTGAATTTGCTGCCTGTCACCAGTTCATCCCAGTTTGCTTATCCCACATTGTGGTGGAAACCACCTGTACGCCATTCAGGTAAAGAGTGAGGTGCCCGTGATCCAGTTTTATTTCAGCTTCATTCCATTCTCCTACCGGACGAACGGGTTCACTGGAAGATGCGATGAGATCATATAAATCACCGGCGCGGTGTTTGTGAATTTTTCCATCCGGATGTCCGTCATTGTCCAGTACCTGCATTTCCGGACCGGTTAAATAGGGTGCTTCGTATTTAGGAGATTCCTGCACTAAAAACATAACCCCGCTGTTGCCGTTTTTTGAAATTTTCCATTCATATTTCAGGTCGAAATTTTCATATACTTCATCCGTACAAATATCGCCTTCCTCGCCTTTGGGTACATGATAAGTCGTATCACAAAACAATGTGCCATCTACTACTTTCCACGCCGGACCGAATGTTTTTTTATTGTAAGTATGCCAGCCGGTGGATGTTTTTCCATCGAACAATAATTTCCATCCGTCGTTAATTTCAGCGTCTGTCAATTGATTGGGTCCCTGAGCATGCACACTAAAAATACCCATCACCAGGAAAATGAATGGTGAAGACTGTTTTTTTCACCATGGATTAATTTTTTAAAGAAAGAATATAAATAACCATTTCTTTTACGTCTGCTGGTGGCAGGGCGGGATGCGGTGTCATTGGAACTGTTCCCCAGACACCGGTTCCACCGGAATGATTTTATGAACAAGCCGGTCAACCGTAGTATCCGCAGCAGGTGAATATTTGGCAGCCACTTCACTATAAGAAGGTCCGATGGACGCGCCGGCAGCTTCTTTATGCAGGCGGTGACAGGTAGTGCAATCACTGGCTCCGATCAGTTCGAGACCTTTGGAATCTGCTGCTGCCGGAGCTGCAGGCGCTGCGGCAGCTGAATCCGTTTTTGACGGAGGAAGAACCTGAATTACAAGCCAGCATAACGCCGGAGCAAACCAGTAAAAAGAGAATTGTTTTTTTCATTGTTGCAATGGTTGAAGTGAGGAGATAAATTTCGTAAAAAATACCGGAATGACTAATGGCTATTTTATGCCGAGCACTGCGCGGTTGAATGCTTCATCTGATCCGGTTCCGGCAAAATCATCAAATGCTTTTTCCGTAACACGGATAATATGATTTTTGATGAAAACAGATCCTTCCTTTGCGCCGTCTTCCGGATGTTTCAGACAACATTCCCATTCCAGCACGGCCCATCCGGAATAATCATACTGGGTCAGTTTGCTGAAGATAGATTTAAAATCCACCTGTCCGTCACCCAGTGAACGAAACCTGCCGGCCCGGTCGATCCAGCCCTGATAACCACCATATACACCCTGTTTTCCGGTAGGATTGAATTCGGCATCTTTTACATGGAACATGCGGATGCGTTCATGATAATAATCGATATAAGTCAGATAATCCAGTTGCTGCAAAACAAAATGAGAAGGATCATACAGCAGGCAGGCGCGCGGATGATTGTTTACTTCTTTCAGAAATCTTTCATAAGTAATTCCGTCGTGAAGATCTTCTCCGGGATGAATTTCATAACAAAGATCCACGCCGTTTTCATCAAATACATCCAGGATCGGTTTCCATCTTTTCCCCAATTCTTTAAATCCTGTATCCACCAGACCGGCGGGTCGTTGCGGCCATGGATAAAAAGTTGGCCAGAGCAGGGCACCGCTGAAACTGGCGTGGGCATTGAGTCCCAGGTTTTTTGATGCAGTAGCCGCATATTTTAATTGTTGCACTGCCCAGGCCTGTCTTGCTGCCGGATTTTTCCTGATATGCTTCGGGTGCAAATCCATCGAAGAGTTCATCATAAGCCGGATGAACGGCCACGAGCTGACCCTGCAAATGAGTGGACAGTTCCGTGATTTCCAGTCCTGCGGATTGAACGATGCCTTTTATTTCATCTGCATAGGTTTTACTTTCTGCTGCTTTTTTCAGATCGATGCAGCGGGCATCCCAGGTGGGAATCTGCACACCGATATATCCCAGCGATCTGGCCCATTTGCAAATTGATCCCAGCGTATTGAATGGTGCTTCATCTCCCAGGAATTGCGCTAGAAATATTCCGGGACCTTTTATTGTTTTCATTTTATTTATTTGTTGATCGTTGACAGTTGACGGTTGACGGTTGACGGTTGACCGTTGACCGTTGATCGTTGACGTTAATGTGAATCGCAATTTCACATTTCATACTTCCACACTTCCACACTTTCACACTTCCACACTGTGTGTTCATACCATTTCTCATTCGACTGTGAAGAAGCCACCACATTATCAATAAATGCCATTCCTCGGATACCGTCTTCCACGCCTGGAAAATCAAGACTTTCCGGTGAGGGTTTTGTTCCATCTATGCGTGCAGTCAGTGTTTGTGCAAAATTGCGGTAAATATTTCCGAATGCTTCCAGGTATCCTTCCGGATGACCGCCCGGTGTACGGAAATTATGTGTTGCAGAAAGAGGAGAGTGGTTCTTTGTATCCAACGCCTGCACGGAAAATCTGTGTAGGCTGATCCAGCCATTTTACGATCAGGGAATTGGGTTCCTGCTGTCTCCATTCCATTCCGCCTTTTTCTCCATAGATTCGAATTCTCAATGCATTTTCTTCTCCGGCAGCTACCTGTGATGCCATCAGCACACCTGCTGCACCATTATCAAATTTCAACAATACATTTCCATCATCATCCAGCGGACGGCCTTCCACCACAATATTCAGGTCAGCACAAATTTTTGTGATCTTCAATCCGCTGATATATTCTGCCAGATGTGCGGCATGTGTTCCGATATCTCCCATGCATCCGCTTTTCCCGGAACGTTTCGGATCTGTTCTCCAGGCAGCCTGTGCATTGCCTTCCCGTTCCGTGAGTTTGCTGAGCCAGCCCTGCGGATATTCCACCCAGATTTTGCGGACTTTCCCGAGCACATTATTTTTTACCATCTGCCGCGCCTGTTTCACCATCGGATATCCGGAATAAGTATGTGTTAGGCAAAGGATCAGTCCGGTTTCTTCCACTTTCTTTTTTAATTGTCTTGCTTCATCCAGTGTAAAAGCGATGGGTTTTTCAATCACTACATGGAATCCTTTATCGAGGGCCATCATGGCCGGAGCAAAATGTGCAAAATTGGGTGTGACGATAGTTACAAAATCAATTCTTTTATCTGCCGGAAGTTTACTTTCCTTTTCCAGCATTTCTTCAAAATTCAGGTAGGTACGTTCGGGTGAAAGAAATAACATTTCTCCTGAAGCTTTTGCAATTTCCGGATTGATGCTGAGCGCGCCGCAGCAAACTTCAATCAGTCCGTCCATATGGGCGGCAATGCGGTGAATGGCGCCGATAAAAGCATCCTTGCCGCCACCCACCATACCCATGCGTAATTTTCTGTTCATGTTCTAGAAATTAATAAAGTAAATATTAATAAGGTATAACGAATTTTATAGTTTGAGCCTTAATTTTCAAATTAGCTTCAGCTTTAAGCGTTAAGCTTTAAGCTTTAGGCTTTAGGCTTTAAAATGCAAGTTTAGAATATTAATGTACATATTTGTGCCGGGAAGTCTATTTGTTTGCTTTTTTTATTTCACTGAAATAAAAATTACATTTACTTCCTGTTGCTCTGAAGGGTTCCTGACGATTCAAAATTAAAACGATTGCCATGTCTTCAACCGCCATTCCGCGTAAACAACTTATTTACGGCCAGCTGTCTGGCTTTACTTGTCACCTCTCTTTCTTTCGGTATCCGGGCCGGTATCCTGGGCAAACTGGGAACGGAATTTAACCTGAATGCTTCCGAACTGGGAACCATTGCTGCCACAGCATTCTGGGGATTTCCGCTGGCAGTCGTGATCGGAGGTTTTATTGTGGATATCATCGGCATGAAAAGGCTGCTGGAAATGGCCTTTATTTTTCACCTGGCCGGCATCATCCTGACCATTTTTGCAACCGGCTACTGGACGCTTTTTCTTTCCACCCTGCTGATCGGTATTGCAAACGGAACGGTTGAAGCAGCCTGTAATCCACTGGTGGCTTCCTTGTTTCCAGAAAATAAAACGACCAAACTCAATCATTTTCATCTCTGGTTTCCGGGTGGTATTGTAATTGGTACACTGATTGTATTTATTCTTGAATAAATTCGGCGTGCCCTGGCAGATTGAAGTGGCTACCATGCTGATTCCCACCCTTATTTATGGATATCTGTTTTTCAAACTGAAATTTCCCGTTACAGAACGTGTTGCAGCAGGAGTTTCCAATGCAACCATGTATAAATCAATTTTTACCGGCCTGTTTCTATTTATGATATCTGTGCATGTTTGGTACGGCCATCACTGAATTATTTACCGGCCAGTGGATCGATGTATTGTTGAAAAATGTGACCGACAATGCATTGCTGATCCTGACCCTTGAAACCGGTGTCATGGTAGTAGGAAGGGCATTTGCGGGTCCGGTGGTCAAACAGTTTTCTCCACAGGGCGTACTGCTGATGTCGGCTATCCTGGCTTCGCTGGGTTTATATCTGCTGGGTCATTCCACGGGCAACATGATTTTTGTCGGTGCGCTGGTTTTTGGAATGGGCGTTTGTTATTTCTGGCCCACGATGCTGGGTTTTGTTTCCGAAAATCTGCCAAAAACCGGTGCTGTCGGGATGAACCTGATGGGTGGAGCCGGCATGTTTGCCGTTTCTATCTATATGATTCTGATGGGTAAACATTATGACGCCCTGGTGGCCACCAAATTGCCTGCCGGTGCTGATATTCAGCTCTATAATACAGGCGCCGCCAGGATCGGAAATGGCCAATGCGTTATATGAAGCAAATAAAGCGGCAGGACCGGCCATCATAAATTTTACCACTGATGATTCCTCTTGTCCTGATCGTAGCGTTTGCCGGTTTGAATTTATATATGCGCGGACGCAAAAAACCGGAAATCCTGGCTTGCTGCTTCCGCTGGTCATTAATTTCGTTTTCATCCGTTTTCATTTCGTACTTTCAAATTCTGATAAGGCGCATGAATCCTCGCTCATCCAGGCGAAAATTAATTAAAAATATGATTGCTGGTTCTGCTGTTCTCGCAACAGGAACCCAGTTGCTCTCTTCTTATGCTCCCAAATCTAAATCATCTGAAGTTCATTGAAATTAAAAGGTAATATCAATCATTCCGTTTGTCGCTGGTGTTATGATTCCATCCCCTGGAATGAATTTTGCCAGGGCTGTAAAAGAAATCGGTATTCCCGCCATCGATCTGGTGGCACCTAAAGACTGGCCCATGCTGCAGAAATACGGGCTCTACAGTTCGATGTGTTATGTGGCAGGCGATGTCAGTCTCACAGACGGATTTGCCGAATCAAAATTTCATGCATAAGCTGTCGCCCAGTATCAAGAAGTAATTCCGCTGATGGTAAGCGCCGGGTATAAAGATGTGATCTGTTTTAGCGGAAGCCGGCGAGGCATGGACGATGAAACCGGTTTGAACAATTGCGTGCAGGGTCTGCAACAGATTTTACCCCTGGCCGAAAAAAACGGCATCACGGTTCAGATGGAATTGCTGAACAGCAAACTGAATCATAAGGATTATATGTGCGACCGCACAGCCTGGGGTGTGCAGCTTTGCAAAAGACTGGGCAGCCCCAACTTTAAATTGCTATATGATATCTATCATATGCAGATTGACGAAGGGGATGTGATTCAGACGATCCGGGACAATCATACATATATCGGTCATTACCATACCGGAGGGGTGCCCGGCAGACATGAAATCGATGAAACGCCAGGAACTGTATTATCCGGCGATCATGAAAGCCATAGTGGCAACGGGTTTCAAAGGATATGTTGCCCAGGAATTCATTCCGGCGGAAAAAGATAAAATCGGCTTCTTTGCAGAAAGCGGTCATTATTTGTGATATATAATAAATACTAAACAGACGAATCATGGCAGACAATGTGTATGACGCAATTGTAATCGGATCAGGGATCAGCGGAGGATGGGCCGCCAAGGAACTCTGCGAAAAAGGACTGAAAACCATCATGCTCGAAAGAGGAAGAGATATCGTGCATGTGAAAGACTATGTAAATGCGAATAAAGAAGCCTGGGACTATCCGCATCGCGGACCGCCGCACGCAGGAAATGATCAAAGAATATCCGGTACTGAAAAGAGATTATCCGCTGAGTGAAACCAATCTGGACTATTGGTGCAGTGATAAGGACAGTCCGTATACTGAAATCAAACGGTTCGACTGGTTCCGCGGATATCATGTGGGCGGCCGTTCGCTGATGTGGGGCCGGCAAAGCTATCGCTTGAGTGATCATGATTATGAAGCCAATGCCAAAGACGGTCATGGCGTTGACTGGCCCGTTCGTTATAAAGAAATTGCACCCTGGTATGACTATGCTGAAAAATTTGCCGGGATCAGCGGAAACCGCGACGGTCTGGATATATTGCCCGATGGTCAATTTATGCCTCCCATGGAGATGACCTGTGTGGAAAAGGATTTTTCGTCCAAGCTGAAAGAACAGTTTAACGGATCGCGACATGCAGTTATTGGCAGAACAGCCAATATCACAGAACCCCTGGAAGGCAGAACCAATTGCCAGTTCAGGAATAAATGTGCGCTGGGTTGTCCGTTTGGCGCTTATTTCAGTACACAGTCATCCACCCTTCCGGCTGCAATAAAAACAGGAAACCTAACCGTTCGTCCCTGGGCCATTGTTACCAAAATTCTGTACGACAAGGATAAAAAAAGAGCAACAGGGGTTGAAGTGCTGGATGGCGAAACAAATAAGACGTATACGTATCAATGCAAAAATTATTTTCCTGAATGCATCTACCTTAAACAGTGCCTGGATCCTGATGAACTCAGCAACCGATATCTGGCCTGACGGGCTCGGCAGCAGCAGCGGTGAACTGGGTCATAACATTATGGATCATCACCTGGGCGTCGGAGCAGGCGGTACTGTGGAAGGTTTTGACGATAAATATTATTTCGGAAGAAGAGCCAACGGCATTTATATTCCGCAATTCAGAAATGTAGGAAATGATAAACGGGATTATCTGCGCGGATTCGGTTACCAGGGAGGCGGAAGCCGGGAGGGATATCAGCGAAGTGCGGAAGAAATTGCCATTGGAGTGGATCTCAAGGAAGCCTTGTCAGAACCCGGTGTCTGGACCTTCGCATCTTGGCGGTTTCGGAGAAACACTTCCTTATCATGAAAATAAAATTACCCTTGATAAAACAAGAAAAGATAAATGGGGACTGAATGTGCTGGCCATGGATGTGGAATACAAGGAGAACGAAAAAAAGATGCGTGTGGATATGAAGAATGATGCGATGGAAATGCTTGACAGCTGCCGGTGTATAAAAATGTGAAAGGGAATGATGGAGACGGAACGCTGGGCAGGGGTATTCATGAAATGGGTTCTGCCCGTATGGGTAAGGATCCGAAAACATCCGTGCTGAATAAATACAACCAGATCTGGGATGCACCCAATGTATTTGTAACCGACGGATCATTCATGGTTTCCGCATCCTGTGTGAATCCTTCACTTTCTTATATGGCATTTACGGCGAGGGCAGCGGATCATGCGGTGAGTGAGCTGAAGAAAGGGAATATTTAACACTGGGAAATTATGGAAGTATGGAAGTGTGGAAGTGTGGAAGTGTGGAAGTGGAGTTGAATTTTAAGTTACTTTTAACTTTTAACTTTTTAATTTACAGATCATGAACAGAAGAGAAGCATTATCATCGGTGGCGCTGCTGCTCGGCGGCACCATCATCGGGGCTGAAGTATTTTTATCCGGATGTACCAATGCAGATAAAAAAATAGGCACAGCCGGACTGAATTTTTCTCCGGAAGACATTTCTTTTCTGGATGAAGTAGGGGATACTATCATTCCCGCTACGGACACACCCGGAGCCAAGGACGCCAAGATCGGGGAATTCATGCATACCATCGTCAGGGACTGTTATAATAAAACAGACCAGGATATTTTTATTGCCGGGATGGGTAAACTCAATGATGCCAGCAAGACCCTGAATGGAAAATATTTCCTGGAATGCACTCCTGCAGAACGTAAAACACTGCTGATCCAGCTGGATAAGGAACAAAAAGATTATACAGCCAGCAAGAAAAAGCCGAAGATCCTCCCCATTATTTCCGGATGATGAAGGAACTGACCATCTGGGGTTATTTCACTTCAGAACCAGGAGCCACAAAAGCCCTGCGGTATGTAGCGGTTCCCGGAAGATATGAAGGTTGTATTCCGTATAAAAAAGGTGACAAAGCCTGGGCAACCTAGTATTCCGAATCAGGATTTTTCATGGCGCTCTTTAAGTGCCGATAATGACTGCGAAGTTTTGTCAAACAGAGACTGCTGGGCTTCGCGCTCCTTTGCATTGTCTTCCAGAGTCGGATTTGTAATTCCTCAGTTTTTTCTCGTAGTCGGCCTGATTATCCAACAGCTTATCCATTTTTTTATGGGCTTTGGCTGAGTGCTTCCTGATCACCGCTGGGCGTATTATTAATCACCTGGGTTTGTTTGGCCTGGTCATTTTTATTTTCCGCCAGGTCGCTTTCATAACTCCGGATTTTCTTTGCGATATCGCCCGAATCATTTTTCAGGCTGAGTAATTTCGCTTTTGTTTTATCCAGCGTTTTCTGCTGGTCTTTCATCAACTGTTCAAGCGAATACCGGTAAACACGATTTCTCAGGCTGTCCAGGTAAACTATGGACATGCTGATATAGGAACTGTCTTCGGCTGTCGCCGGCGAAAGTGTTTCTCCTTTTTTAACAGGCAGCAGACTGACAATCGTCATATCTTTTTCTGAACGGCTTTTCCGGTTGATATCAAAATATGCGTCCGTTGTTGTGCCGCCATTATTCAGTGGTACGGATCGGAATACCAGAAAGTCCTTGTAGTGTGCATCCTTATATCCCGTGCGACAGCATATAATCTTTGATTGCATCAGCGACGACATCTTCGTCAAACGGCACCTGAATGGCCGCTACCGGATAAACAGCTTTTTGAAATGTCACGCTGCTTTTATAAGACTGGGCATTCGTGGTAAGTGTAAAAAGAAAACTTAAGACAGGTAACAACAGCAAATTTCTCATGTCAGGGGTTTTTGGTAAATCGCTGCATAAATGCAGGAGATTGCAAACTTAGCAAGAATTAAAAATAAAAAGGCCCGGTTGTTTTATTAGAAACATCCGGGCCTCAGCAGCCAATATTTTTACGCTGGATTCAGGGGTACGCTATGCTGCCTGCATTACCACTTCCATTAATTTATCTGCTGGAACCATAGCCAACATATCCCTGCGTGGACTTACATCCGCTCTTTCCTGAATTCCTATAACTGGCGCAGGAAGTGAACATGGACGTAGCAAATGCCATGATAGCGATAATCAACACTGTCTTTCTCATTTTCGTGGGTATTTTAAATTAAAAATAAAAGCCTGGATTAAAGTATGCCAGGTAAATCAAAGGAACGGATGTTTTACGCTTAGAGCCTCAAAACAGGCAAAAAGAGAATTTCGGAAGGTAGGATTGAATGGTTTTCAGGCTTTAAGCTTTTGGCTTTCAGCTTAAAAAATGGTGTTGTTCGAAGGATAGACGGGAATACAACAAAATAAAACAATATATTTTGAATATGCAATAGGATGGCCGATTTAGATCATTTTTTGTGATTCCCTTAAACCGGGATTCGGCTGGTTTTTAAGGTCCAGGCTTGCAAGACTTTTAAGGAGCTACAGGATTAATCAATCGTAATGAGGCATTTACCCAGCTTTAAGCTGTTTCAGGTTTAAATAGTCATAATAAAGCGCATTGATCCATCTTTAAAGCCATATCAGGGTCAAATGTCAAAGGGATCTACCCATCTTAAACCGTTACAGGATCAAATAGTCATAATAGGCATTTATCCATCTTTAAAGCCGCTACAGGATTAAATAGTCGAAATAGGCTTCTGTCCATCCTTAATGCCGGTACAGGATCAAATAGTCATCTAACATTAAAACAGCGGGGAAAGCTTCAGCCTTTTAATTAGCCTCAAGCGTGTGTTTCCCTGCGCAGGTAAATGAGATCCGGTAAAGACCTTATAGGCTGACTAATCGGATGCCGAAGTAACTCCCCTTAAGATATGTGTCAGGTAAGTAAAAGCCTTAGAATAAATGAGAAGGAATCAGACGGTTCGGCATAGGAATTGTCGCATAGCAATAATTCTGATCAATAAATTTCAAACTAATTTGCTGCTGACGCGTTCCGGTAATTATGATGAATTGGATATTGCTACCTTTGCAACGGAAATTATTGCATAACCCATAAATATTCATGTTACAATTAACCAAACCCCTGGCGGTTATCGATCTCGAAACCACCGGAATCAATCTTGCTCAGATCGTATCGTTGAAATCGCCATCGTGAAAATCATGCCCGATGGAACCAGAACTGTAAAGCATAAACTGATAAATCCCGAAATACCGATTCCGAAACAGGCATCGGATATACACGGGATCACGGATGATAAAGTAAAGGATGCGCAGACTTTCCGGCAGGCAGCCAATGAACTGAAACAATTCCTGGATCACAGTGATCTGGCCGGTTATAATTCAAACCGATTTGATATTCCGCTCCTTGTCGAGGAATTTTTGCGGGTTGGAATTGAAATCGATATGAAGGGCAGGAAGCTGATTGATGTTCAACGGGTATTTCATATGATGGAACAGCGCACCCTTACGGCGGCCTACCGTTTTTATTGCGACAAACTCCATGATGGCGCCCATGGTGCGCAGGCAGATGCCGAAGCCACCCTGGAAATCCTGCTAGCCCAGATTGACCGCTATCCGCAGCTGGGAACGGATCCTGAAAGCATCGTTAAATTTACCGGTGATGACCAAGTTGGTGGATTTTGCACGCCGATTTTCCATGGAAAATGGGATTGAAATCTTTAACTTCGGTAAACACAAAGGAAGGGCCGGTTGCTGACGTATTAAAATCGGAACCCCAGTATTACGATTGGATGATGAAGGGAGATTTTCCCATGCATACCAAGCAAAAACTGACTGAGATTTTCAACCGGACAATGCTGAAAAAAGACAAAACGGTTAGTTAACCACGGGACAGATATATTGGAAAAGATTGTAATCATACCAACCTATAACGAAAAGGAAAATATAGCTTCCATCGTGGAGGCCGTTTTTGCTCTTGAACAAGGACTTTCATATCCTCATTATTGATGACAGTTCTCCCGATGGCACCGCAGATATTGTACGTATATCTGCAACAAGAAATTTCCGGACGAGACTTTTTCTTGAAGCCAGAGAGGGTAAACAAGGACTGGGAACTGCCTATATCCATGGGTTCAAATGGGCAGTGGAAAAAGGATACCTGTTTATTTTTGAAATGGATGCCGATTTTTCCCATAATCCCAAAGACCTGGAACGATTTATATGAGGCCTGTAAAATTCAGGGTGCGGATCTGGCCATTGGTAGCCGTTATGTGAAAGGTGGTGGAATTGTAAACTGGCCCAGAGAACGGATCATTCTTTCCAAAGGAGCATCGATTTATACCAGACTGATTACCTGGATGCCGGTAAAAGATCCGACGGCCGGTTTTGTTTGTTATAAACAGGAAGTACTGGAAACGATCAACCTCGATGAAATCCATTTTGCCGGTTATGCCTTCCAGATAGAAATGAAATTTGCTGCCTGGAAACTCGGTTTTAAAATAAAAGAAGTGCCCATTATTTTTCGAAGACCGCAAACTGGGTGTTTCCAAAATGAATAAAGGGATCGTTAAAGAAGGCATTCTGGGTGTACTAAAACTCCGCTGGAATGCTCTGTTCAAAAACTATCGGAGAAGAGTTAAGAATACTTCTGGTTACCGAACCGTAAATCATTTCTCCCAGAATATGGTGGTGGAAGGAAAATAATCTTTCTTTGCCCACTCCATGAAAAAGGCATTTATCCAATTACATATTGCAGTTTTTCTTGCCGGATTTACCGGAGTACTCGGCAGACTGATCACACTCAATGAAGCGGTGCTGGTCTGGTATCGCATGATGATCACCTGTGTGGTACTGTGGATATTATTGTTATTCAGAAAAAGAAAACCAGCCGCTTCGCGAAAACTTATTTTTCAGGCTTCCAGTGTGGGTTTTATTCTTGCTCTTCACTGGGTAAGTTTTTATGCCGGAATAAAAATTTCCAATGTTTCTACAGCACTGGTCTGTCTTTCAGCCATGGGGTTTTTTACGGCTATCCTTGAACCTGTTCATGCTGCGCAGGCCATTTGATTTCACAGAGGTTTTATTGGGATTGCTTGCCATTGCAGGAATCAGTATCGTCTTCCATTTTGATCCACATTATAAACTGGGCATTATCATTTCCCTTTTTTCTGCCTTGCTTGCCAGCATTTTCCCGATACTGAACCGGCAGATCCTGCAAAAAATGGATGCGGAAACAGCTACCCGTTACCAGCTAAGCGGCGGATTTTTATTTATCACCCTGTTGATGCCCGTTTACCTGTACTATTTTCCGGTGGATCGCCTGCTGCCTTCCCTGTCCGACTGGGCCTGGCTTACTCGTATTGGGTGTTTTATGTACGGTGGTCGCTTATGACCTTTTTATGAAAGCCCTTCAGAAAATTCCCGCATTTACGGTAAACCTTTCTTATAATCTGGAACCCATCTATGGTGTGGCGATGGCTTTTTTAATTTATCGGGAAGACAGGGAAGTAAGTCCCGGATTTTATTACGGTTTCTTCCTGATCATTGCAGCGGTTGTATTACAGACATTGCGGATGAGAAAGGCATCCCAATTAACTCCGGAAAAAAATAATTGAAAGCCCAAAATCGATTGGTTATTCCCGGGAGATTTTAATTTCAAATTGTGACTTATGCAGCCTTGGTGGAAATATAACGTACCAGGCTTCGCTTCGCTACAGGCAATAATGTTTCATCGAGTGGAAATTTCAGGCTGGTTTCTATAGCATATACGGCAGGATGTGCCAGCTCCGGCTTACGGTGCAGCAATTCGGATTTGATCTGTTCATACGTATTGGTGAAACTGCGTTGCCAGCTGTCAATATATTCTGTGCGCATGCTCCGGTATTTCTCATCGTGTTTTTCAAAAAAACTGAGATAATAACTATAGGCACGGGTGGCATTGGCTGATCCGTCACAGAGTAAAAAATAACCTTCTTTCGAATGTACAGGCATGATCCCCACCGGATGAATGCTGATTTTGTCTTCCACAAATTCATATATCTCTGTGCCGTTTGTAATAGCCGTCTTCATATGTTCGGTGGAATATTCAATGATATCCTCCAGTTCCTGCATGAGTTCATCATCCTGAATCATCTGTTCATAAAGTACCTGTATTTTTTCCATTTGCAGGCCCGTTAATTTTTTAGGGAAATGTTCCTGCAGGTATTTTTTGTTTTCGCGGAAAGCGACCAGGTTATTATAGTGAAAAATAACATCGGCAAGTTGCGGGTAGAGTTTGTTTTCCTGGAAATTCCGGTTGATTTCCTGCAGGTAGGCGAGCAGGGTGTATTTTTTCAGTTCAAAATCAATATAACCATCGGCAAACCAGGTTTCAGAAAGTGTTTTCATTGTACTCGGTTTAGTAAGTAACGGAATTTACAAAACTTCTTCCTATAAGAACGTTCAATTTTTGGATTTGTTATGATCCCAAAAGCCCGGAGTATAAGGGTAACGCTTAAAGAATTGCTAAACCCTGCCAGCAGAGGAAAGTGTGGAAGTGTGGAAGTGTGGAAGTATGGGAGAATAGTAGTGAGTTTATTACGTCAACTGCGAACTGTTAACTGTGAACTGCCTACCGTCAACTGTTCCGCACGTGCAGCATCAACCCTGAAACGATTCCAGTTCCTTTGCAACGGCTGTAAGGAAAGTCGCACCCAGGCTTCCGTCAATGATCCGATGGTCGTAACTCATGGAGAGATACATCATATGGCGGATGCCGATTGCATCGCCCTGATCGGTTTCAATCACGACAGGCCTTTTCTTGATGGCGCCAACAGCCAGGATCGCTACCTGGGGCTGGTTAATAATCGGTGTGCCCATCAGGCTTCCGAATACACCCACATTGGTGAGGGTGAATGTACCTTCCTGTATATCCTCCGGTTTCAATTTATTATTGCGGGCATTATTGGCCAGTGTATTAACCTGGCGGGCAAGACCGACCCGGTTGTAATTATCTGCATTTTTAATTACCGGAACGATCAGGCTGCCACTCGGAAGTGCAGTTGCCATGCCGATATTGATATCCTTTCGGATAATAATTTTATCGCCCTGCAGGGAACTGTTGATGAGCGGATATTTCTTAATACACTTGATGACCGCTTCAATAAACAGTGGTGTGAGGGTCAGCTTGGTTCCTTCTCTTTGTTCAAAATCGGTCTTTCTCTTTTTCACGCCAGAGCACCAGGTTGGTTACATCTGCTTCCGAAAAACTCGTAACATGCGGGCTGATCTGTTTACTCCGCACCATATGTTCGGCAATCAGTTTGCGCATCCGGTCCATCTCCTGGATCTCTACATTGGCACCGGCATTTGACGTGAAGGATTCTGCCTGCCGCGGTTTCTCTTCAGGGATTTTCCGGACGCTTTCCTGCGCATATTCATATGTAGGTTCTGTTACCGGCGGCCGGGTATGGAATCCGTTTCCGTCTTTTCTCTTTGACACATACTGCAGGATATCTTTTTTGGTTACCCTGCCTTCATTGCCGGTTCCCGGAATTTTTTCCAGTTCAGCCAGACCGATTCCTTCGTTGCTGGCGATATTCAAAACCAGCGGGGAATAGAATCTGTTTTCGTTTCCGGTGATAGATCGCAGTGCCATTGGCCGGTTCCAAATTGGATGGGCGCTGACCGGGGACGGGCGCAGGTTCATGGAATTCCCTGTCCTGTATCGATGACGGTTGATCCCGCACGTGCGGTGACGGTTGACGGCGTCTTCGGGACCATTCCGCGTTTTCTTCAGGAATGGAACTATTCACTTCCGTTTCGATTTTTGCAATGACGGCTCCCACAGGAACAACCGCATTTACGGGAAAGAGAATTTCTTTCAGGATTCCGGCCGCCGTGGAAGGCACTTCACTGTCAACCTTGTCGGTGGCGATGTCCAGTAAGGATTCATCCTGCTGAATGCTTTCACCCGGCTGCTTATTCCATTTGAGAATGGTAGCCTCCATGATGCTTTCACCCATTTTCGGCATTAACAGATCGACAATCGCCATTGCAGATGATCTTTAGATTCGGTCAAAAGTATTAATTAATTATCGAAGTCCTGCAGCTCCGTTTCGGGAAGCCCGCGACAAGATAAATCTTCTTAACAAGTTGAGCACATTGGCTGCCGTCAGTTCCGTATTCCTTTGCCTGTCAAAACGAAACCAGTGTTTATAGGTAACGATTTCATGGGCGTCACCGGCTGCGATCCAGACCGTGCCGACAGGTTTTTTCTCAGATCCGCCACCCGGACCCATGATGCCGGAAGTAGCGACGGCAAAATCAGTTCCCATGCATTTTATTGCACCCCTGACCATGGCTCGTACTGTTTCTTCGCTGACTGCCCCATGATTCCTGAAGGATTGCCGGATCCACACCAAGGATTTTTTTCTTAATCTCATTGTCATATGCGATGACTGATCCCCGGAAATACGTGCTGGATCCGGGAATGCTGGTGATCAGGTGCGCGACATATCCGCCCGTGCAGCTCTCAGCAGTAGACAGGGTCAATTTTTGCGCGGATCAATAATTTACCCAGCGCCTCCTGCAGCGTGATGTCTTCATCCGTAACCATCCATTCGCTCACCCGCGATTTCAGATCAGAAAACAAACGGTCAAGTTCCTGTTCCAGCCCGTCTGCCTGTTGCTGCATTAGCAGTAAGCCGTAATCTAACCATTCCGTAATTGGGCAGGTAGGCCAGTTTGATTTCTGATGGAAGGGCCGATTCGAAATCCTGGATATGATCAGCCAGAGTGGATTCTCCGACTCCGGCCGTCAACAGGGTGCGGTGCGAAATATAATTTGTTCCGAAGCGTTTGTGCAGCAATGGAATTACATTATCCGTCATCATGCCTTTCATCTCGTGCGGTACACCGGGCATGGAAATAAAAATTTTTCCTTTTTTCTCAAATAGCATTCCGGGTGCCGTACCCCGTTTATTCTGGATCACCAGACAGGACGCGGGGACTTCAGCCTGTTTCAGATTGCGTTCAATCAGCGGTCGCTGCAGGATTTTTACGAAAATATTCTTCACATTTTCCAACGCTTCATCATTAATCACCAGCCTCGTGTTGAAATATTCACAAAGAACAGATTTGGTGATATCATCTGCGGTTGGTCCGAGTCCGCCGGTGATTAGTATGATTTCAGCACCGGCAGATTCTTCCTCCAGTGCCTTCAGAATATCGTCACGGCCATCTCCGATAGCCAGCCGCCGGTTCACCCAGAAGCCGGCTTTATTGAGTTCCTGTGCCATCCAGGCGCTATTGGTGTCGATCACCTGTCCGATCAGCAGTTCATCCCCGATGGTGATAATAGATATTTTCGTCATGCAGGTACTAACCCGAAAGGGATGATTTTGTTTGACTGCTCGGGCTTATTCAGGGAAAAAAGGTTGCAGCAGGATCCGCAGGCTCTCCGGCATCACCGTTCTTTCAAAACTACCCATTTTTACAAAGTATAAAGTCACTTTTCCGAGCGTCAGCAATTTTTTTTCCTGGTTGAAGACTTCATGTTCAAACATGATGCGGTGATCAACAGGCAATTCCCGGAGAATGGTTTTTATGGTTAACAGATCATCGTAATGTGCCGGTCTCAAAAATTTAGTCTGCATTTCCACCACCGGCATGATTACGCCGGCTTCTTCCATTTCTTTATACGTAAAATCCGAGGTTCCGGATGGATTCCGCGCGGGCCACTTCAAAGTACTGAGCATAATTTCCATAGTAAACCACATTCATCTGGTCTGTTTCCGCATAGCGGACGCGGATATGGGTTTCTGTTATGAACATGGAGCTAATAGTTAATGTTAATAGTTAATGCACTTTCAATGCCATCTCCATACCTTCCATACTTCCATACTGCCTATGTTTATTTCCCCATCATCCCATCCACACTCACCCGGCCTGGTCCAACGATCATGATGGTAAAAACACTGATCAGGTAAAAGGCGCCGAGTTCAACACTTTTAAGTGGCTGCCCGTGATTAAAAATGAAAACTACAATTGAAAAATTGACCACAATAATAAATGCAGCAATTCGGGTGAATAAACCCAGTACAAGGAACATGGAACAGAATAATTCCGCCAGGATCACCAGGATGAGCGAATTGCGGTGGCCGACGCGTAAGGGATCGTAAAAATTCGCCGACAGTTCCCTGAAATGGGAGATCTTGGTCGAGACCATGCCCGATCAACAGCAGGAGGCCGGTTACGACCCGTTGAACTAACATTGCAAAATTGAAAGCACCGTCGGAATAGGCGGTTGACAATAATTTTCTCATCTGGAATTTATTTCATTCAAAAGTAAAGGATTTGCAATTTTCCCGAATATGATCTAAAGAAATGTTAATCATACCAGTTATCCACAAGCTGTTTGGAACAATCTTTGGTAATAGGGGAAATAATTCAGAAACTTGGGCGCGTGAATAACAATACCCGGATGAAACGATCGATTCTTCCCTGCTTTCTATTGACCTGTTTTTTTGCGAAAGCACAGCAGACCTTCTGGCTGACGGATCCGCAGGCGATCTACAAGCAGGCACAGGAATACTATCAAAAACAATATTATAGTCTGGCATATCCGATTTTTAAGGAACTGGAAGCAGAACCAGGTGGCAAGACCGCAGCTTTATGAATCCTTTAACTACGAGAATGTTCATTATTATAACCTGGTATGTTCTCTAAACCAGGACGATAGTACGGCGGTAAATCCTGCAATGGTTTACATTGAAAGAGACAATAATGCTGCCCGGACAGAGATGCTGGCTTATCATCTGGCAGAATATCAGTTCCGTCACAAAAATTACGATGCCGCCCTGAAAGGGTATGAAAGTTCAGGAATTGAAAACCTGAGTAACGAGGAAATCGCCACCCTGAAATTTCATAAGGGGTATGCCTATTTCATCAAGAAGAATTTTGATCTTGCCAAACCGCTTTTTGACGCCATCCGTCAGCTTCCCAAAGATGTTCATTATATTGATGCCAACTATTATTACGGATATATCTGTTTTTACCAGAAGAAATACAACGATGCCTATTCGGCATTTTCCGTTGTGGAAAATAATCCCAAATACTCCAGTATCGTTCCCTATTATATTGCCAATATTTACCTGGTACAAAATCAGAAGGAAAAAGCCATTTCCTATGCTGCGGCAAAACTAGCTGCCGGGAACCAGTATTATGCATCGGAGCTCAGGCAACTGGTCGGACACGGATATTATGAAGAAAAAAATTTCAGCAAGGCCCTGCCATTTCTGGAATCTTATGTAAACAGTTCGAAAACGGTTAGCCGCCAGGATCTTTTTGAATTGTCCTATTGTTATTACCAGACAAAGAATTATAACAAAGGCAATTGAAGGATTTAAACAACTGGGCGGCAAGGATGATTCGCTGGCACAGAATGCCATGTACCTGCTGGGGGATTCCTATCTGAAAACCGGATCAAAAAGCCAATGCACGGAATGCATTTCTGTTTTGTGCATCCAACAGCAGTTATCCCGTTCAAAAAGAAATTTCACAATTTCACTATGCGAAACTTTCTTATGAGCTGGGCTATCCGGATGTCGCACTGACCGAATTCCGCAGTTTTCTTCAAGCATATCCAAATTCAACCTATGCCCCTGAAGCCCGGGAATTATTGTTGAATGTGCTGGCTAATACCAGTAATTATAAGGATGCGCTGGCGCTGATGGATAGTGTGAAAAATCCTTCTCCAGCTGCCGTACAGCTGAAAGCCCGGATTCTATATGGCAGAGCCACCGAACTGATCAACGACGGCATGCTGGCGAATGCGGGATGAACTGCTGGACCGCGCTTCCAGCGAACCTAACAACACCGCCCTGCTTCCTTATATAAATTTCTGGAAAGGAGAAATTGCCTACCGCACCAACCGCCTGGATGAGGCGATTCCCTATTTATGTTGAATACCTGAAAACACCGGTCAGCCAGGGGAGAAGTCAATCCGGTCAATGCAAAATACAACCTGGGTTATTGTTACCTGAAAAAGGAAAATTATAAGGAGGCACTGAATTACTTTTCACAGGTCGCCAGGAATCCGGGTATTAATGCCAGTCCGCTTGAACAGGATGCTTATATCCGAAGCGCCGATTGTTATTATATGAACCGTGATTTCAAAATAGCAGTTCCGATGTATAATAAAGTACTGGAATATTCCTGGCCGGCTTCGGATTATGCTACTTTTCAGAAAGCCATGGTAGCCGGTGTAAATAATTCATCTGAAAAAATCGAGTCTGATGAATGGTCTCATCCGGAAATATCCCGGATCAGACCTGGTTGTTGATGCCAATATGGAAATTGCCAACACTTATCTCTCCAATGAACAATACCGGGAATCACTTCCCTATTTGAAAATTGTTATAAGCAGTTCAGGTAATGATGCGTTTGAAACCCAGGGCTCTTTTGCGTTCCGGCCTGGCTAACTATAACCTGGGAAATAATGGCGAAGCGCTCAGTAAATACAATGAATTGCTGAAACAATATCCGAATTCCGTAGAAGCACAGGAAGCACTGGACAATGCAAAATCCATTTATGTGGAAGAAGGACGGACCAGCGAATATGTGAGTTTTGCAAAGGGAATGGGCATTTCAATTACAGCGAGCCAGGAAGACCAGCTGGCTTACCAGGAAGCGGAAGTACAATTCAATAATGGCAATTTTTCCGGTGCGCAGCAGAAATTCGAAGACTATCTCAAAAAATTCCCGGAAGGTAAATATGCCCTGGAAGCCAATTTTTACAAAAGTGAAATGTATGCCAGTCAGAAGAACTGGGCAAAAGCGGCTGCAGGTTATGAAATGGGTAGCAGATAAGGCGCCGAATAAATTTGCTGAAAAATCCCTCCTGCAGGCGGCACGTATTAATTTCTTCAACCTGAAAGATTACGCCAAAGCAGAAATATATTATGCCAGACTGAAAGATTTCTCCACTTCGCAGGAAAATAAAATGGAAGCCATGCGTGGATTGCTGCGCTGCCAGTTTGAATTGCAGGAATGGGCCGCAGCGGCGATAATGCCAAAGACCTGCTGAATGAAAAGGGCATTGGTTCTGATGATAAAATTATTGCCAGTATGATCATGGGTAAAGTCTTACCAGGCAGACGGGAAATGTGAATCAGCCATTCCATATTTTAAAACGGTGGCTTCGCTAAGCCGGGCTGCGTATGGTGCAGAAGCCCAGTACCAGATTGCCGCCTGCCAGTTTCAGCAGAACCGTTTGAAAGAAGCGGAGAAATCAGCTTTTGAAGTGATCCATAAATCAGGTTCCTATGAATTGTGGGTTACCAAAAGTTATTTCCTGCTGGGAGATATTTATCTGAAAGAAAAAGATTATTTCAATGCAAAAGCGACATTTCAGAGTCTGGTAGAGAATGCAAAAATCGATGAGATCCGGGTACAGGCTGAACAGCGGCTCGACGAAGTGAAAAAAGAAGAAGCAGCCAATAGTAAAATCAGCAATGAGAATTGAGTATTTCAGAATCCATTGAAAATGATGAAGGGAATTATTTGTTTAGCGTTGTTATTGATGCTGGTTTCCTATGCCGCTGTGAGCACAGGATACGACGAAAAGAAAAACGATTAATATCACGTCTACTTTTAAACCGGCATTGAAAAATACAGCCAAGTTGAATTTTAATGCGGATGCACCATTGATTGATACGAGCCCGTCCGGATTTAAAATACAACCTGCCCATTCAATTTCTTTCACTGACTTATCAGCCAGCATGGATTAAATCCGGTTGCTCTTCCGGCCGACAGTCTCAAAACCTGGAACAACGACAATTATATTAAAGTCGGGCGCAGGAAATATACATCTGCCCTATGTTCAGGCGGGACTGAGTTTTGGAGACAGGAAAAAATCATTCTTTAATATTTTTGCTGAAGGTTATTCATCAAAGGGAAAACTACCTTATCAGGAAAATAGTTTACTGGCGGCATCGAGTCAGTGGAACAATCAAAGTCTGCTAATAACCTGGAATGGGATGGGGCACTTGGTTTTCGCGGCTGACGGATATTATCTGTATGGATTTCAACCCGACACACTGAAATTTGCCAAGAGCCAGCTGCAGCAGCAATTTTTTACATTCGACGGCAGGACTCGGCCTGCGAAACACAGTGCCGACGCCCTATGGCCTCACATATAATCCCAATGTTAAAATTGCTGCATTCGGTTTAAATAATTCTCCCCGTACTTCTGAAGCAGATATGGTTTTTAATATTCCGGTTGAAAAAACCATCAATGAACATTTTGCCATAGATCTTGGCTTTTACCGCAGATATTACCAATTATTCATATCCAGGAGAGCTTCTACAATCAACAACAATTTGTTTCTTGTTTCACCGGCTGTCGTTTATCATTCAGACAATATTGCCCTGCATCTTGAAATGACGCCATCCTGGGATCAGGGCGATTTTCACCTTCTTCCCAATTTCAGGGCTGAATATACCACAGATGATAAACGGTTTACGCTTTTTGCATCGCTGGACGGTTATTATGACAAGGGAAGTTTTAAGCGATTTGCCGGAATCAATCCCTGGCTTTGGGAACCCACCAGTTTGCTCAATACCCGGGTCAACGAATTTTTTGGAGGATTTAAAGGTTCACTATCCGATCATATTTCTTATCTGGCGAAAGCCGGTTTTTCCCAGTCCCACAATATGCCGCTTTTCCTGAATGACAGTCTGGACGGCAAGAATTTTCAGGTGGTATATGAAGAAAGGCTCGATGCATTTCAGTGTGCATGGTGAAATCAGTTATCTGGAAGGAGAGAACTTGAATATTACAGCAGGCTATTACCCTCAATAATTACAAAACGACCAGCCAGTACAAGGCATGGGGTATGCTTCCGTTTGAATTTACCACCACTTTCCGATGGCAACTCGATGAAAGATCTCTGGCTGAAGGCAGACCTGCTGGGCTTTTGAAGGCGGATATTTTCGGAACATGAATAAATCAGTGGCCAGCACAACGGGAGGATTTGATATTAATGCGGGTGTTGAATTCCGGATTGCCAAACAGCTAAACCTCTGGTTACAGATGAATAATCTTTTCAACGATAAATATCAGCGCTGGAACCAGTATTCTGTGTATGGATTTAATATCTTAGGGGGTGTAATATTTTCATTCGGAAGATAAGCGGATAAAATTTTCTATGTACACCATTCTGAACAAATACCTTTTTCTACACAAGAGCATTCCTTTACCCGGGCTGGGTACCATTTGTCATGGAAAGCCAGGCGGCAAGTATCGATGCAAGTACCAGAAGCATATCTGCCACCCATTTACCGTTTTCGTTTTGATAAATTTTTTGATTCACCGGACAAAGATCTTTTTGCTTATCTCTCTGCGCAACAAAATATTTCTGACTATGAAGCACTGCGGCAGTACAATGATTTTGCCTATCTCCCTCCGGGACCGGCTCAATTATTTTCGCGAAGCACCCTGGGAAGGACTGGGTATTCTGAAAAAAGACGATATGGGTGAAATTCATTTTGAATCATCCATTCTAAATCCATCTTTCCTTCAACCGGTTCCCGCCGAAAAAGTGGTTCGTGCAAATGCAAAACATATGCTGCTGGTTGGAGACCGTGAAAGTTCCAACAGTGAAATGAGTGACTGGTTTGCAGAAGAACCCGTTCACGGAAACAGGCTCTGGTGGCTGGTTGCACTTATAGGCGGCATAGCTGCTGTCACTGGTGATCATGATTCATTTTTCTTCCAATGGATGGAAGGTGGAATCTACCGGTAATCAACAGACGATACAGGTAAAAAAATAATCTGTCCCGGCGCCTGAATCAATCCATCTCCGATGAACCCTTCACCTGAATCCATAGTAACCTGCCCGGTTTGCAATAATGATCAAACTCATTTTGCGCTGAAAGTAAAAGATCATTCCGTCAGCGGTGAGTATTTTGATGTATTCGAATGCCCGCGCTGCAGTCTGCGTTTCACTAAGAACCCGCCGGCAAGTGAACAATATAGGAGTCTATTACGAGTCGGAAGATTATATTTCCCACAGTAATACCCGCAAAGGGATTCTGAATGGAATGTATCACCTGGTACGCACCAGACTCTTGCCAGTAAATACCAGTTACTGAAAAAAGTCACAGAACTTACACTGGGACATCATCTGGACATTGGTGCAGGAACTGGTGCATTTGTTCAGTATATGAATAAACATGGATGGAAAAGTTCAGGCATTGAACCAGATGAAAAAGCCCGGAACCTGGCCCTGACACAGCATCAGACAAAACTATTACCTGCTGAAGCATTTAATTCTTTGCTGCCGGAAAGTTTTGATGCCGTCAGTATGTGGCACGTGCTGGAACATGTGCATGCACTCTATCCTTATCTTGCATCAGATAAAAAAAATTCTGAAACCCAATGGTCTTGTGTTTATTGCTGTTCCGAACTATACCAGTTATGACGGGATGAAATACGGCGCATACTGGGCGGCCTATGATGTTCCCAGACATCTGTATCATTTCTCGCCGGCCTCCATGAAATGGTTGCTGAGAGCGGCCGGATTTCAATTAAAGGATATGGTTCCCATGTGGTAGGATAGTTTTTATATCAGTCTGCTGAGTGAAAAATATGACCGGCTCGCAGGCTTCCCTTGCTCAAAGGATTTTTCAGCGGGCTCGTTTCAAATTGAAAGCACTGCTGAAAGAAGAGGAGAGGTGCAGTTCCCTGATTTATATCGCATCCTGTCTAACGTAGCAATCTGAATCTAAGCTTCTATTATTAGTCTCACTTCATAAATATTAGGCCAAAATTTGCCCGTAATAAGAATTTTATTTTTAGCAGAATCCCAGGCAATTCCGTTCATGTATTCTACATCGGGAGTCTTTTATTTTAAGTTCATTCACCAGATTGCTGAAATCCGCTTTCCCCAGCACTTTTCCGGTATTGGGGTCTATACGGATGATATAGGGCGTCTGATAGATATTGGCCAGTATGGTGCCGTTCACATATTCCAGTTCATTGATGTTCCCGACAGGTCCGTTATTGTCGGTCACACCTACAATGCGGTTGGTCTTAAAAGTGAGTGGGTCCAGGAATGTCAGATTACTGCTGCCATCACTCATGATAAGACTGGTGCCGTCTGTCGTCATGCCCCAGCCTTCTTTACTGGGGAAACTGAATTCGCCGATCTTCTTAAATGTTTTCAAATCGTAAATAAAACCTTTCTTATTGGTCCAGGTAAGCTGGTAAAGTTTGTTATGAAGAATGGTAATGCCTTCTCCGAAATAGGTTTTTCTGTCCAGCTCCGCTTTTACGGCTATATTCCCAGTTGACGGATCCACGATGCCGACAATGGATCTCGTTTTGTCGTTTTCCTGCGGTGCACCGGAACTTTCAAATAGTTTTCCGTCATGCATCAGCAAGCCTTCGGTATAGGAATCCTTATCGTGGGGAAGAGCATTCAGAATCGTATAAGTGATAACCGGTGTCTCACTGCTCACAGCCGGTGTGTCTGTGGCGGAATTCTTATCTTCAGATGAAGTACTGTCTTTACAGGCAGATAATATCAGGGCAACAATAAATGGCACAATAAAATTTTTTCATGATCACCGGAGTGATGCGCAAAAATAATATAAAAGCGTAAAGCCCAAAGCTCAAAGCCTAAAGCAAGGAGTTTTATTGCTAAAGCTTAACAAATCAACGGCTATCAAACTGCTATAAATAAAAAAGCGTTTCCTAATTGGAAACGCTTTTTATACAGTCATATTAAGTTTTAAATCCTTACGGCTTTAGGCGTTCAGGGCGTGCCTATATGTGCTTCGATTTTTTTTACAAAATTGCTTTTTGGTTGTGCGCCTACCAGTTTGTCGACTACTTTGCCGCCCTTGATAAAAAGAATTGCCGGAATAGAAGTAATACCATAATTCACGGACAACTGCGGATTATGGTCGACATTTACCTTGCCCACGTTGATTTTTCCATCATATTCTTTGGAAAGTTCTTCAATAACGGGACCGATAGCGCGGCAGGGTCCACACCATTCTGCCCAGAAATCGATTACAGTCAGCTTATCAGACGCAAGTACTTTCTCCTGAAAGTTCGCATCGGTGTATTCAATTGCCATATATTACTTTTTAAATTTTAGGTAAAATTCCGTTTATTTTTCTGAATTCTTTGTCGTTTCACCGACAAGTGTAAAAACAGTTTGATTTAGATGAAACAACCGACTCAGATCCCGCTCTTTAATACAAATATGCATCCAGTTGCCGCAATACTACATTCTGTCATACTCGTCCCTTAGTAGCTAACAATCTGTACCTCAAACTCAGGACAGTCCTGCAAAAAGGCAGCCATTTCGTCATTCATCTCAAAACCCGTTTCCAGGCTGTACAGACTGATTTTAGCATTTGTTTTAGATTCCTGAATATTGAACTTCAGGCCGGCTTTGCCCGGATGTTTTTTAATATTTTTTTCCAGGAATTTTACCATATCCTCATTCAGATGCCGGGCATCCAGGTCTATCACCAACTGTTTGGTAAGCATCGGCTTGATGCTTTCCAGCAGGAGCATTTTGTCGACTTTAAATTCAAATTCAGTTCGGTTATACCTGGTTTTGAAAAAGCCGGTCATAAAAATGTTCTTTCCTTTTTCCAGGTAGTTGGAATACCGGGCATAATCCTCACTCCATAGGATGAATTCGCTTTTTCCGGAATAATCTTCAATAGTAAAAGAACCAAACTGCTTTCCTGTTTTGGTAACCCGGTGTTGTGCATCGATTACCAGTCCGGCGAGCCGGAAAGATTTACCCGGATTGGCCTGCAGACTGACTGCATCTTTGACTTCATTAAATTCAGCCAGGTTAAGAATTCCGTAATGACTGATTTCAAACTTGAAATGGTCCAGCGGATGGCCACTCATAAACATACCTGTAACTTCTTTTTCGTGATCCAGCAATTCCGTCAACGACCATTGTTCGCAATTTGCGATTTTGGGTGACTGCACTTCATATTCTGCTGAAGCTCACTCCAAACAACGTATTGCTATGGGAAACATTTTGCGCCTGCACCACATTTCCAAAACGAATAATTTTTTCCAGGCCGCTGGTTGTGTCTCCCGGAGCTATATAAAAATATTGAGCCCGGTGCAATTGCGGAAAACAATCGAAAGCGCCGGCATAAGCAAGGCTTTCCAGTGTTTTTTTACTAACGGTACGCTGATTGATGCGTTTAACCATGTCAAAAATCGAAACGTAAGGACCATTTTTTTCTCTTTCTTCGATCAGCGAAAAAACCGCAGCTTCTCCGACTCCTTTCAGACCGCCCAGGCCGACCCGGATCTCTCCCTTTGCCGTTTACCGCAAAACCCTGTTTGGATTCATTTACATCCGGACCAAGTACTTTCAGCCCCATGCGTTTGCATTCTTCCATGAAGAAAGTAATCTTTTCAATATTGCCCTGGTGATTGAGAACCGCGGCCATGTATTCTGAAGGATAATGCGATTTCAGATATGCTGTCTGATAAGCGACATAAGCATAACAGGTGGAATGGGATTTATTGAAAGCGTATTGTGCGAATGCTTCCCAGTCAGTCCAAATTTTTTCCAGTGAATCAGCGGCATGGCCCTTTGCTGTTGCCCCGGAAATAAACTGGCTTTTCATTTTATCCAGGATGGACTTTTGTTTTTTCCCCATTGCCTTGCGCAAAACATCAGCATCTCCTTTACTGAATCCCGCGAGTTTCTGAGCCAGCAGCATAACCTGTTCCTGGTAAACAGTGATGCCGTAAGTGTCTTTCAGGTACTCTTCCATTTCGGCGAGATCGTATTGTATCGGTTCGCGTCCGTGTTTGCGATCGATAAATGCCGGAATATAAGCCATGGGGCCCGGGCGATACAAGGCATTCATGGCCGTCAGGTCATCGAATTTATCCGGCTTCAGATCGCGCAGATATTTTTGCATTCCCGGACTTTCAAATTGAAAAGTCCCAATGGTATCGCCATGCTGGTAAAGCTCAAATGTTTTTTTATCATCCAGCGGAATCAGGTCAATATCGATAGTGACACCATGATTTTGTTGGATGAGTTCCAGAGATGTTTTCAGAATATTCAGCGTGCGCAGACCGAGGAAGTCCATTTTCAGTACACCGGCTTCTTCGATGATGCTACCTTCTATCTGGGTGACCAGAAGATCAGAATCTTTTGCCGTGCAAACCGGGATAATATTGGCCAGGTCTTCGGGCGCGATGATGATACCGGCTGCATGGAGACCTGTATTTCGCACTGATCCTTCCAGCCTTTCCGCTTCATGCAAAACCCGGCTGCGCAGATCGGTTCCCTGATAAATTTCACGGATTTTTTTAACCAGTTCAAGGTCGTCACCGCCAATACCTTCTTTTTCTTCCAGGGATTTTTCGCCGTCTTTCGACTTTAAGCGGGGCGTGTAAAACCCGCTTAAGACTTACTCCTGGCCGGTCAGGCACCAGTTTGGCCAGTGCATTGGATTCTGCCAGCGGAAGATCCATTACGCGGGCCACATCCTTAATACTCATCTTGGCGGCCATGGTACCGTAAGTAACAATCTGGGCTACCTGGTTCCTGCCATATTTTTTTACAACATAATCAATCACTTTCTGACGGCCTTCATCATCGAAATCCGTATCGATATCGGGCATGGACTTTCTGTCCGGATTCAGGAATCGTTCAAAAAGCAGGTTATATTTTATCGGATCAATATTGGTGATGCCAATGCAATAAGCAACCACACTTCCCGCTGCAGAGCCGCGGCCGGGACCTACGAATACACCCATTTCACGACCGGCCCGGATAAAATCACTTACGATCAGAAAATATCCGGCAAAACCCATGGTCCTGATTGTGAACAATTCAAAATCGAGTCTTTCAGTAATCTCCGTGTGTCAGATCAGTATATCTTTTTTTTGCTCCCAGGTAAGTGATTTCCTTGAGATATTCCCATTGATTCAGATTATTATCGGCGTGAATCTGGAATTCTTTGGGTATAGGAAAGGCGGGCAGCAGAATATCTTTTTTAAGATTTAATACATCCACTTTATCCGCGACAAGACCGGTATTGGCAATGGCTTCCGGAATGTCCTGAAAAAGCGCGGACATTTCTGCCTGCGTTTTTAAATAAAACTGGTCGTTTGGGAATTTAAAGCGACGGTTTTTCAGAGCTTACCTCGTCATTTACAAAATCATCAAAACCCGGCGTAGACTGTTTTTCACCGGTATTGATGCATAACAGGATATCATGGGCATTATAATCTTCCTGGTCGGTATAATGGCTGTCGTTGGTAGCGATCACCGGCACTTTATATTTTTTGGCGAGTTTTAGCAGGAACTGGTTGATTTTTTCCTGGTCTGGTATCTGATGTCGCTGGAGTTCGATAAAATAATCGTCACCAAACATATCCAGCCACCATTTAAATTCCTTTTCGGCTTTATCCTCGCCATGATGCAGGATCGTTTGGGGTACATAAGCGCCGATACAACAGGTGGTTGCAATCAATTCCTTCCTGATATTTTTCAATCAGGGATTTGTCGATGCGCGGATACTTACTATACATGCCTTCCGTATAGCCCAGGGAAGTGAGCCTGATCAGGTTCTGATATCCGGTTTTATTTTTTGCCAGCAATACCTGGTGGAATCGTTCGTCTTTTTGCTCCTTGGTAAATATTTTCCGGTGACGGTCTGCTACCACATAAAATTCGCAGCCGACAATGGGTTTTACCTTCAGGCTGCCATCGGGGTTTTTGTGTTTATAGGCTTCGGCTACAAAACTAAAAGCACCGAACATATTGCCATGGTCTGTAATAGCCAGTGCCGGCATCCCGTCCCTTACCGCCTTATTGTACAGATTAGGAATGGATGCAGCTCCATCCAGCAGGGAATATTGGGTATGAACATGCAGATGGCTGAAAGCGGGCATCAGTAAATAAGTTGGACATGCAATTAACAAAGAAAAAAACCGCCCCGGTTTTTTGGGCTTAATAATCTGTTCACATTGTGGGGGTAAATAACCTGTTCCCCGGCGTTATAAAAAATGCATTTTCTGGAATACAATGTTAAATCATTGGATATCAATATGTTTATGAGCCTTCAGCAAGGCTCAGGAATTGCATTTTTTTTAGGAAAAAGAGTATCTTTACCCGCTCCGGTATCAAACAACAGAATGAAAAATCAGTTCATTTTAATTCTCCTTCTGATCAACCTGGCCGGTTGTGATGTATTCCGCCCGGCTTCACGCAATACCGACAATTTGTCCGCTGGTACAACTGATCAACCAACTAAGCAATCAACTCAACCGGTTTTCATTCAAACTATATCAACTGAATCAGCCGGAACAAGTCTTGAAAAATCCGGAACCTCCGGTATACCACCCTTCGGAAACCAAGCCAAAACCGACATCCGGTTGGAACAGACGATTATAATGAGTTGAAATTCAAGTATGCCATACTCACGAATACACCGGTGGAAGATCTGTCGAATTTGCGTCTGCTCATATTTATGGATCAGTGGTATGGCGTTCCTTATCATTATGGTGGAACCAGCAGGGATGGAATTGATTGTTCTGCCTTTTCTTCTCTTTTACTTTCCAATGTGTATAATATAAACCAGCTTCCCAGGATGAGTGCTGATCAATACCAGGCTACCCGCCGGGTAACAGAAAACAGATCTCAAGGAAGGTGACCTGGTTTTTTTTCATACCAGCGGGAAAGGGTCATAAGATCACCCATGTTGGTGTTTATTTATATAATAACCGGTTTGTACATGCGTCGATAGCCGGCGTCCAAATCAGTGACCTGGGAGAAGGTTATTATATGGCTCACTATGTCGGGGCGGGCCGGGTCATTAGAATATTGACAGTCTGCCAATTCCTGTCATTTAGCCATTTTCCATCGTAATACATTGTTTGTTAAGACCGGATTGACTGCCAAGTCTTCCCATTTAACGCATTTTGACTTGATTGGTACAGTATTTAGTGTAGCTTTGCTGCCCCTTCCGAAGGGCATCAAATACTTTTCACTAAAATTTAAATTGATACGTCATGGCTAAAAAGTTAGCGATCTCACCAATCGCAGGTACCAAAAACAGAGTTTTTGTAAAACCTGCGCCAGCAGAAGAAAAAACTTCCGGCGGCATTATCATTCCGGACACAGCTAAGGAAAAACCTCAACGCGGCGAAGTTGTTGCGATCAGCGAAATAGATGAAGATGGCAAGAAACCTGTCGTTAAAGTGGGCGATGTCGTTTTATACGGTAAGTATTCCGGAACTGAAATCAGTTTTGAAGGTCAGGACTTTTTGAGTATGAGCGAATCTGATATCATCGCAAGATTCTAAGCAAGTATGGGAGTATGGAAGTGTGGAAGTGTGAATTAAACATGCTTGTCCTGCTTCAAATAGATACATTCTCAATTTTTCAAATTCTACAAATTCTCAAATTTAATATTATGGCTAAACAACTTTTCTTCGACATCGAAGCAAGAAATAAAATGAAAAAGGGCGTGGATATTCTGGCCAACGCGGTTAGAGTTACCCTGGGTCCAAAAGGCCGCAATGTGGTTATCGAAAAGAAATTCGGTGCACCTTCCATCACCAAAGATGGTGTAACGGTTGCCAAAGAAATTGAACTGGAAGACCTGATCGAAAATATGGGTGCCCAGATGGTGAAAGAAGTTGCATCAAAAACTGCGGATATTGCCGGTGACGGTACTACTACTGCTACGGTTCTTGCCCAGAGCATCATCAGCGAAGGTCTGAAGAATGTGGCCGCCGGTGCTAATCCAATGGATCTGAAACGTGGTATTGACAAAGCCGTTGTATGCTGTTGTCAATAGCCTGAAGACACAGTCACAGACCATTGGCAACGACAGCAAGAAAATCCAGCAGGTGGCTTCTATCTCCGCCAATAATGATGAAACCATCGGTAAACTGATTGCTGAAGCATTTGGAAAAGTTGGCAAAGGAAGGTGTTATCACTGTAGAAGAAGCAAAAGGTACCGATACTACAGTTGATGTGGTTGAAGGTATGCAGTTTGACCGCGGTTATATTTCCCCTTATTTCGTGACCAACAGCGAAAAGATGGAAGCTGAATTGCAGAATCCTTATATTCTTATCTATGATAAGAAGATTTCTGCCATGAAAGATATTTTACACATCCTTGAAAAGGTTGCCCAGGGCGGTCGTCCGTTGCTGATTATTGCTGAAGACCTGGAAGGTGAAGCACTGGCAACCCTGGTTGTAAATAAATTACGTGGTACTCTGAAAGTGGCTGCTGTAAAAGCACCGGGATTCGGTGACCGCAGAAAAGAAATGCTGCAGGATATCGCAATCCTCACGAAGGGTATCGTGATCAGCGAAGAACAGGGTTACAAACTTGAAAATGCTGACCTCAGCTATCTGGGAACTGCTGCATCCGTTACTATTGACAAAGACAACACAACAGTTGTTGGTGGAAAAGGTAAGAAGGAAGATATCGTTGCCCGTGTAAACCAGATCAAGGCGCAGATTGAAACCACAACGTCAGACTACGATAAAGAAAAATTGCAGGAACGCCTGGCTAAACTGAGCGGTGGTGTAGCTGTATTGTATATCGGTGCGGCAACTGAAATGGAAATGAAGGAGAAGAAGGATCGTGTAGACGATGCCCTGCATGCTACAAGAGCTGCTGTTGAAGAAGGAATCGTTCCCGGTGGAGGTGTTGCTTATATCCGCGCGATTGAAGGACTTGACAAACTGAAAGGCGCTGCCAACGAAGATGAAACTACCGGTATTCTGATTGTTAAACGCGCTATCGAAGAACCACTTCGCCAGATCGTTCATCAACTGTGGTACTCGAAGGAAGTATCGTTGTGCAGAAAGTAAAAGAAGGGAAAGCTGATTATGGTTTCAATGCCCGTACAGAAGTTTACGAAAACCTCTACAAGGCAGGTGTTATCGATCCAACCAAAGTTACCCGTATTGCACTTGAAAATGCGGCTTCCATTGCAGGTATGCTGCTTAACTACAGAATGTGTGGTTGCAGACAAGCCGAAGAAGGAAGAAGCTCATACACATCCTGGTGCCGGTGCACCTGGAATGGGCGGAATGGACTATTAAACAGAAGCGTTATAAAAGAAAAACCCTTGCATTTGCAAGGGTTTTTCTTTTTAGTGTGGCTTGTAATGTGGAAAGTCTGAAGTAAAGTTAAATTTTAATGGGGAAAATGAAATTCTGTTAATGTACAATTTGAAAATTCACCTCATGCTTTACGCCTTAAGCTTTAGCTTTTAAGTTTAAGGCTTTGGGTTTAAGGCTTAAATCCGCAATGGTTTTCTTTTCGAGAAGTCTGAGGTTTGCATCCCGCACCTGGATCAATACGTCCCGCAGGCCACAGTGTTTTTCGTCGCAGTTTGCGCATTTTTCATAAAAGTGGAGGCTCACGCAGGGCAGGAGTGCGATCGGTCCGTCGATAAGACGCATCACGGTAGCGAGTGTGACATCTGCCGGATCCTTTCCGAAGAAATAACCGCCACCTTTGCCTTTTTTGCTTTCAAGGATGCCTGCCTTTCTTAATTCAAGCAGAATATTTTCAAGGAATTTCAGGGGAATTTTTTTCTTTTTCGAAATTTCCGCAATAAGCACGGGTCCGTCTTTTTCTTTTTCAGAAAGATACATGAGTGCCTGGAATGCGTATTGTGACTTTTTTGAAAGCATGCGAAAATCTGTTACAAGTTATATTAATAACAGTTTATTACCTAAAGAGTTGACCTTTGAAGGGCTGACGGATGACGGGATTAAAATCCAAGTACTTCCTTCATCGAAAAAATCCCTTTTTTCCCTTTTATAAATTCCGCAGCCAGCACGGCGCCTGCCGCAAAGCCTTCCCGGCTATGGGCGGTATGAATGATTTCAATATCGTCGACGGCGGAATAGTACCTTACTTCATGTGTTCCGGGAGCAGGATCCACACGCTCACTCAGGATCGGGAGTTCAGCAGGATTTTGTCCGGGACGGTTCACCCAGTCCTTCAGGACAGGGATTTCAGCCAGAATCTGTTCTGCCAGCGTAATAGCTGTTCCGCTGGGTGCATCTTTTTTCTGGGTATGATGGATTTCCCGCATCTCGACACCATATTCCGGGTGGGAAGCCATGAGCCTCGCAAGTTTTTTATTGAGTTCAAAGAAAATATTCACTCCAATACTGAAATTACTCGCATATATAAATGGCGATCCGCTTTTTTGAAAAGCCTTTTCAACTTCGGCATATTGTTCGAGCCAGCCCGTAGATCCGCAAACGACCCGCATTCCGGATTCCGCGCATTTCAGCAGGTTGGCCGCCGCACTTGAGGGACCCGTAAATTCAATCGCCACATCTGCTTTCGATAAATTTTCCGGCGTCAGTTCAAAACCATTGTCCAGGTCAATTTTTATAACAATCTCATGACCCCTGCCGAGAGCAATGCGTTCAATGGCTTTGCCCATTTTTCCGTAACCGATCAGTGCAATTCTCATAGCCGTAAAGGTATTAATTCATCGACAATGGCCGGTATCTGGGTTTGTGTAAATCAAAAGCCAGGGTGATCCCGGCGCTGGGGGAGGGACCCGGAATAATCATAGGTTTTATCCTGGAAACTCAGGTCACTGGTTACATTGAAATCCTTCAAATGAGCATCCACCGTGGCATCCACGATATTCAATCCATAGAATAAAAGAAAAAATAATACCGAATAATCCTGGTTTTTCCTGGCTTCGTTCCGGACATTGATGATTGCGTTCGTATTTCCAGATTCAACCAGGGGCAGAAAATCCGGGTTAACTGCCGCAAGACTGTCGCCTGTGCTTCCGTTAATCGTTACTACCAGCGCATACTGCGCCTCGTTATAATAATTTTTATTGTAAAAATAAAAATAAGCCGGTATACCGATGGCCGCATACACTATTGGTACTTTCCAATATTTTTTATTGTATACCTGACCCGCTCCGGGCAGGATAGCAGAATACAAGGTCGCCCGGTGATAACTTTGTTTTCTTTTTTTTTCGGTCGAATCACGCTGCGCCTGAGTCATAGCCGGTCCCACATAGATTTGGTCTTTTTTTTGCAGCACGGAATCAGAGAGTTGTTTGGCCTGGGTGCTGTCTTTTTGCTGGGCATCGGCCGTGAACGGTAAATAAAAGTCCTGTAAGAAAAAAAATGAAAAATGCCTGCCTCATACTGAACACTTAATTGATCTGTACGCCGAGCTGGTCCAGAATTTTATTTAGTTCCTGCAGGGAATAATATTCAATGCTGATACTGCCTGATCCCTTTTGCACTTTGATTCAGTTTGACCCTCGTGCTGAAATGAGTTGCTAAAGTATCTTCAATTTTTCTGTATGATTCCGGCAATCCGGCTTTTACAGATTTTTTAACAGCGTGTGGAGATTTGTATAATTTTCGTACGAGTTCTTCTGTTTGCCTGTACAGATAAAGAGCGGTTTTTTATTTCATGGAAGAGATAGAGTTGTTTATCGACGGTATCTACGTTGATCAATGCGCGGGCATGGCCCATTGAAATCAGATTATTCCGCAGCGCGACCTGGATATCCGGTGGAAGTTTTAAGAGTCGTACATAATTTGCAACTGTACTTCTTTCTTTACCCATGCGTTCCGAAACCTGCTCCTGAGTATAATTCAATTCATCCATCATTCGCTTATAACTTAGAGCCATCTTCCATCGCATTGAGGTCTTCCCGTTGCAGATTTTCCAGCAGGGCGAGTTCCAGGAGCTGGTGATCATTCGCCTGACGGATATATACCGGAATATCTTTAATGCCTGCGATCCGGCCTGCACGAAATCGTCGTTCCCCGGATATGAGTCGGTATTTTCCAGTTGGAAGTTTGGCCACGGTGATCGGCTGAATAATATCATGGATCCGGATCGAAGCGGCGAGTTCCTGTAAAGCAGTTTCATCAAAATCTTTTCTGGGTTGTTGTGGATTTGTTTCAATCAGGTCGAGTGGTATACGCAGGATGCCGGTTATATTCTCCGCAATGGCCGGCCTCAGATTACCGGCTGCAGTTTTTAAATCTGAATCAATATGCTGAAGGAGTGAGCGGATTCCTTTTCCGAGTGCTTCCTTATCTTTTTTATTCGGAGTCGTCATAATGGTTGGTTCATTTTCATGGGCTATTCAAGGATTCGTTCTTCCTGGCTCATTTTCGTCATATTGTTTTTCTGCAAAACTTCTTTGGCCAGATTCAGATAATTCATCGCACCCTTACTATATGCATCGTATAATATCACCGGCTTGCCCACACTGGGTGCTTCACTGATTTTTGAATTGCGGTGAATAATGGTATTAAAAACGATTTCATCAAAATGTTTTCGCACTTCACTCACTACCTGGTTGCAAAGCCGCAGACGTCCGTCATACATCGTCATCAGAATTCCTTCGATGGCAAGATCCGGATTCAGCCGGCTTTGTACAATCTTAACGGTATTCAGCAATTTTCCCAATCCTTCCAGTGCAAAAAATTCTGTTTGCACAGGCACGATAACTGAATCTGCCGCGGTCAGGGCATTTACAGTAATCAGCCCAAGGGAAGGAGAACAATCAATGATGATAAAGTCATAATTTTTCCGGAGTGGTTCCAGAATATTTTTTAAAACACTTTCCCGGTCAGGATAATTGATCATTTCAATTTCCGCCCCCACCAGGTCGATATGTGAAGGAATCAGATCCAGGTTGGGTACTTCTGATTTCAGTACCACGTCCCGGGCTGGTACATGGTTCACCATACAATCGTACAGACTTTGAGTAATATTATGCAGGTCAAAGCCCACACCGGTGGTACTGTTGGCCTGCGGATCTGCATCTACCAGCAGGGTTTTGAATTCCAGCACTGCAAGACTGGCCGCCAAATTGATAGCGGAAGTTGTTTTTCCTACTCCGCCTTTCTGATTTGCCACCCCGATTATTCTTGCCATGGTCCTTCCGTTATTTTATGTTTGTTGTCACTCCGGGACGGCCCGGATAAAAGATGCGTGAAAGTACAAAAATAGCCTTACCCTTTCGGCCTGCCTAGAGCGTAAAAATACAAACTTGCCGGCCGAGTTCAGAAAAATACCACTTCACCTTAACTTGCATCCCCATGTATCTCATTATATCAGGCACAAACCGCAGGGAAAGTTTTACCCTGCGTATTGCCGAACTTTATCAATCGATTTTAAAGAAAAAAAATATTGATGCGCCGGTTCTTTCACTGATCGGCCTGGACCTGCTCGAGCGAAATCCTTCCGTTGTGCATCTGGAAAAAAAATGGCTCCTGCCTGCAGAGAAATATATTTTTATCAGTCCGGAATATAATGGAAGTATTCCGGGTGTCCTTAAATGCCTGATAGATGTCTCAGATGTGAAAAAAGTGTGGAAAGGGAAAAAAGCCCTGCTTACCGGTGTTTCCAAAGGAAGGGCCGGTAACCTGCGGGGGATGGACCATCTCACGGGTATCATGCATTATGTGGGTACGGTTGTTCATCCGAACAAACTTCCTATTTCCATTGTTGACACCCTGTTCAATGAAGATGAAATGGGCCACCAGGAAACCCTGCGCGTCATCAATCAGCAACTGGACGAGTTCATCAATTTTTAAATCAGCAACTTATGCGGAATTCGGGTTTTATCTGGATTGTAGGCCTCATTATGTTGGCGCATTGACTTTTATGTTTTTCAGGTGGTTAAAATGCTCTGTCAGGGATCTTCTTCCACGAACAAAAACCATTATTTTCACCACGTACTGGGCACTTTCGATTGCCATCATTGCTTTATTTATTTGTCTGCCCTTCCTGAATACAGAACGCTGGCCAAAAAATCTGCGGAATTATCTTTTTGCAACCATCGTTGGATTTTTCTTTGCCAAACTGATAGCCTCCGTATTTTTTCTCCTGTGATGATCTGCGCCGTGTCATTCAATGGGCCGTTGCCAAAATATTTTTTCGCAATACTGAAGGAGAGAGCCAGGTGAATGAAGGTATTTCCCGTTCCGCTGTTCCTGAGCTGGCTGGGTATTGGGTATCGGGGGCAGCCTGATCACTTCCCTGATGTACGGATTCTCCAATAAATATAATTACCAGATCCACCGAATACCGCTTGCCTTCAGCAACCTGCCAACTGCTTTTAAAGGATTAAAAATTGTGCAGATTTCGGATGTTCATTCCGGAAGTTTTGATAATAAAAAAGCAGTGGAGAAAGGTGTACAGAAGATCCTGGACCTCAAACCGGATCTTATTTTATTTACCGGTGATCTGATCAATGACCGGGCAACAGAAATGATGGGATATGAAGATGTTTTCAGTCGTCTGAAAGCACCGATGGGTGTTTTTTCCACCCTGGGAAATCACGACTATGGAGATTATGTGAGATGGCCTAGCGAAGAAGCACGTAATCAGAATCTGGAAGATCTGAAAAAGCTTCAGGCCGATATGGGATGGCGATTATTGATGAATGAACATGTGGTGCTGGAAAAAGGCGGACAGGAAATTGCGTTGATCGGAATTGAAAACTGGAGCGCCAAAGCCCGGTTCCCCAAACATGGAAAAATGTGGGAAGCCTATCCCGGAGCGGAAAAATATCCTTTTAAAATTCTGATGAGCCATGATCCCAGTCATTGGGATGCTGAAGTGCGACCCAAATACGGGGATATTGACCTGACGCTGGCCGGTCATACCCATGGCATGCAGTTCGGGGTGGAGATTCCCGGATTTAAATGGAGCCCTGTAAAATACGTATACGAACAATGGGTGGGATTATATGAAGAAGGGAAACAGAAATTATATGTGAACCGGGGATATGGATTCATTGGTTATCCGGGCCGTGTTGGCATTCTTCCGGAAATCACTTTGATAGAGTTGGTATAATTTTTACATGACTTACTAATAAGCTGTTAAAAACAATAAACAGTTCACCAAATTCCGGATTTAAACGTTCCGGGTAGATGGAAGTCAACCTTTAAATAAAATTCATTTATGAAGAAATTTTGTTTGTTCCTGCTCACAATTGTTGTTTTTTCTACTTTCCGCAGCCAGGCCCAGGGTTTTCATCTTGGCATAAAAGCCGGAACGAATATTTCACAACTTACCGGACGATCCTTTGATGAAGGATTTCAGTGGAATTTTATGGCGGGTGCATTTTCGGAACTCGATTTTAGCAGTCACTGGGGTATTCAACCCGAAGTTTTATTCAGCCAGACCACGACACAAACAGCCAGCGATTTCAATGACGTTTATGAAGAAGGGATTAACAGCCGGAGTGTCAAACTGAATTATTTGAGTATACCGATTCTGCTTACCTACAAACTGCCCCTGCCAATACTAAGCCTTCAGCTCGGCCCACAGTTCGGAATTCTGATGAATTCCAGTGAAAACATCACTACCAATGGCACCAATGCATTTAAATCCGGCGATTTTTCCATGGTGGTAGGCGCACAGGTCAATCTCGGTCCATTTAAAGGAGGAGCCCGCTATGTTTATGGATTTACCAATATTGATGATGTAACGAATGTGGATTCCTGGAAGAGCAGAACCATCCAGCTTTATGTGGGCCTTCGTATTTTTTAGCCCGGCCTAAAGCCAAAATCTTTATGTCAGTAACTACATCAACCCATTTCGGGAACAATAAATTTGTTCCCTTTTCTTTTCAGCCGGCAGGTCAGCGGTTGATTCTTGATCTGAATCAATTGAAATCTTCATGCCATTAAGCTAAATCGATATTTAACCTGACCTTAATTTGTTTTCTGCTTTAGACGCAGGTTTTAGGCTTTAGGCCTTAGGCTTTAAGCCTTAAGCTTTAGGCTACTTGAAGATTGGCCTTAAACTTGAACATAAAGGGTTCAACCATAAAAAGATAGGATAATACCAAAAGAGGTGTTATTTTGTCACCCTTTTGTATTTATGAACGAAAAACATTTTTTTCAGCGCAGTGAACAGGAAATGGATTTCATGCCCATTATCCCTATAAATGAAACAGAGCACGATAACCTGGCCGATGCTGAAATTCCCAAGGAAATACCCATTCTTCCCTTACGAAATACTGTCCTTTTCCCGGGTGTTGTTTTGCCCATTACCGTTGGCAGGGATAAGAGCATAAAGGCAGTGAATGATGCTTACAAGGCTGACAAATTGATCGGCGTTTTGGCACAAAAAGACAGTAGTGTAGAAGATCCCAGTGTGAATGATCTGGAAGATGTTGGAACCATTGCAAGAATCATCAAACTGATCAAAATGCCGGATGGTGGAACAACCGTCATCCTACAGGGCAAAAGAAGGTTTAAAGTTGGTGCAATTACTACGGATGATCCTTATTTTAAAGCACAGGTGATTCTGTTACAGGAAGAAGAAGCCCCCAAGGATCAGGATTTTGAAGCCTATGTTTCAAATATCAAAGACCTGGCCGCACAGATCATCCAGCTTTCGCCCAATATTCCGACAGAAGCATCCATCATTTTGAAAAATATTGAAAATCCTTCTTTCCTCATTCATTTTGTTTCCAGCAATCTCAATACTGAACTTACAGAAAAACAGGAATTGCTTGCATACGGATCATATCAAATCCCGGGCAGACCTGCTGATGCAATTGCTTGCAACGGGAATTGCAGTTTGCCGAGTTGAAAAATAAAGTAACCAATAAAACAAAAACGGAACTCGATAAACAGCAACGTGAATATTTTCTGCAGCAGCAACTGAAAAGTATCAAAGATGAACTGGGTGGTGATAGCAATGAGCGGGAAATAAGAGAAATGCAGAAAAAAGCGGAAACAAAAAAATGGCCGCAGGCTGCAAAAGAAATTTTCAAGAAAGGGATTGAGAAACTGGAACGTATGCATCCCAGCACACCGGATTATTCCGTTGTGTATAATCATCTCGACCTGATGCTCGATCTTCCCTGGAATGATTATACGGATGATCATTATGATCTGAAAAAAGCAAAGAAGATACTGGACCATGATCATTATGGAATGGAGAAAGTGAAAGAAAGGATACTGGAATATCTGGCCGTGCTGAAATTGAAAGGAGATATGAAAAGCCCGATACTTTGTTTTGTCGGACCTCCCGGTATTGGTAAAACTTCTCTGGGCAAAAGTATTGCCAATGCCATCGGCAGAAAATATGTGCGGATAAGTCTGGGTGGTCTGCATGATGAAAGTGAAATCCGCGGTCATCGCAAAACCTATATCGGCGCAATGCCGGGAAGAATTTTACAATCGATCCGGAAAGTAAAATCTTCCAACCCGGTAATGATACTGGATGAAATTGATAAAGTGGGCACTGATTTCCGTGGCGATCCTTCTTCTGCATTGCTGGAAGTGCTGGATCCGGAACAGAATAATACTTTTTATGATAATTACCTGGAACTGGAATATGATCTGAGCAAGGTATTGTTTATTGCGACAGCCAATAATATCAGCCATATTCAACCTGCATTGCGCGACCGGCTTGAAATCATCGACCTGAGCGGTTATGCAGTAGAAGAAAAAATAGAAATTGCAAAACGACATCTTGTTCCAAAACAAAAAGAAGCACATGGTTTAAAAGGACTTCCGCTTAAGACTGTCCGATAAAGATCTGGAAAAAGATAATTGCAGATTATACCAGAGAAAGTGGTGTGCGTGAACTGGACCGGCAACTGGCTTCCATCATGCGTTATGAAGCAAAAGAATATGCTTTGAAATGAAAACTTAAAGCTTCCATTACAGAAAAGGATATTGAAAAAATATTGGGTAAACCCCGGTACAGCAATGATATATATAAAGTAGCCAATATGCCGGGGTTGCGGTTGGACTTGCCTGGACCTATGTTGGTGGTGATATTCTTTTTATTGAAACCAGTATCAGTGATGGCAAGGGTGAACTGAAACTGACCGGTAATCTGGGAAATGTGATGAAGGAAAGTGCAACCACGGCGCTGACCTACCTGCAGTCCAATGCAAAAAAATATGGATTGAATCCAGGAAGTTTTTGCGAAGAAAACCCTTCATATTCATGTTCCGGAAGGTGGTACACCAAAGGATGGTCCAAGTGCAGGTATTACCATGATGACTTCACTTGCTTCAGCAATTACCGGGAAAAGAGTAAAACCTTATCTGGCGATGACCGGTGAAATCACTTTACGCGGACAGGTACTGCCGGTTGGAGGGATCAAGGAAAAAATGCTGGCTGCCAAAAGAGCCGGGATCAAAGAAATCATTTTATGCTGGCAAAATGAAAAAGATATCAGTGAAATTGATTCTAATTTTATCAAGGGGCTTGAAGTTTCATTATGTGAAAACCATGCAGCAGGTTTTTGAACTGGCGCTGGTTGATAAATGAAACAAAATTTTACAGAATAAATAAAATCCGGAACCTGTTGCACTAAGGGTTTCCATTTAGTTGTTACTGGAATTAGGCAGTAAGTCATCGGTATTTAAGTTTGTAAAGGATTAACATGCCTTTCACATTTGATGATTAAACCATTGGGTTATCCTTACGTTATATATACAACCACAAAGATTTTCATGTTGGTTGTTTTAAGGGTTAAAAAAAGTTCCTCCATGTCTATGGAGGAATTCTTTTTTTGTGCCTGACGCCAAAATGAAAGCTTAACTCATTGTCTTATAACTCTACCTGTTCAACATCCGCTTTTATATCCTGGTCTTTTAGCTTTAAATTTTTAAACGCTTCCATGGCGTCGAGTCCAAGTAATGAAAACATGGCATTATCTTCTTCAAAAGAAGGATTTGGTGTGGTCAGTAATTTGTCGCCGGCAAAAATGGAATTGGCACCGGCCATAAAACAAAACGCCTGTTCAGGAATACTCATTTCAGCCCTGCCTGCGCTTAATCGGACCATGGTTTTGGGCATCAGGATCCGGGCGGTTGCAATCATGCGAACCATATCCCAGATATCTACTTTAGGATTATTTTCCAGCGGAGTTCCTTTTATCCGGACCAGGGCATTGATGGGAACACTTTCCGGATGTTCCGGCAGGGTGGCCAGGGTTTTAAGCATATTTATCCGGTCCTCATGGGTTTCACCCAGTCCGATAATACCACCGCAACAAACGCTAATTCCTGCTTTGCGCACATTTCCAAGGGTTTTCAACCGATCGTCATAAGTACGGGTGGTGATAATTTCATTATAATATTCGGGTGAAGTATCCAGGTTATGGTTATAGGCATATAAACCGGCATCGGCCAATTTTTCTGCCTGGGATTCAGTCAGCATGCCCAGGGTGCAGCAAACTTCCATCCCCATGGCATTCACGCCTTTTACCATATCCAGTACCCGGTCAAAATCCCGGTTATCCCGCACTTCGCGCCAGGCAGCACCCATGCAAAAACGGGTTGATCCTGCCTGTTTGGCTTTTTCGGCATATTCCAGCACTTCTTCTGTCTGCATCAGCGCATGAACCTGATATCGGTATGGTAACGGGCGGCCTGCGGGCAATAAGCACAGTCCTCTGAGCAACCGCCGGTTTTTACCGAAAGCAGGGTGCAAACCTGCACTTCGGCTGTATTATTATAGCTGCGGTGAACAGTAGCTGCCCGGTAAACGAGTTCCAGGAGGGGCAGTTCATATATTTCCTGTATTTCTTCTTTTGTCCAGTTGTTACGGATCATTATCCAGATTTTAGCGTTGACCGAAATTATAAATGATAACTGAAATTCGTTTTTGGTGTAAGTCGCCAGCAATGTTTCATACATCAGCAGGATGGTCTGTTCAATGTCTTTGCGGTTGAGCATTTCCACCGTCGTATGCATATACCGCAGCGGAATGGAAATCAGAACAGAAGGGCATCCTTCATTTGCATAAGCAAATGAATCGGTATCCGTTCCGGTGCTTCGGGAAACTGCCCGTAGCTGGACAGGAATATTTTTTTTCGCTGCCGTGTCCCGAACGAAGGACAGCAGTTTGTTATGAACAGCCGGTCCAAATGCCAGTGAAGGACCTTTGCCACAGGTCATATCTCCTTCAACCAGTTTATTGACCATGGGGGTTGCCGTATCATGTGTTACATCAGTAATGATGGCTACATCAGGTTTAATCCTGCGTGCGATCATTTCAGCTCCGCGCAAGTCCGACTTCTTCCTGAACTGCATTCACGATATATAATCCAAAGGGTAGTTTCTTTTTATTTTCTTTGAGCAGGCGGGCTACTTCTGCAATCATAAATCCGCCGATCCGGTTATCGAAGGCGCGGGCGATCAGAGTATCATAAGCCAGTTCATCAAATCCATCCTGGTAAGTAACCACTGAACCGGGATGAATACCCAATGCTTCAACATCTTTTCTGTTTCTTGCACCGCAATCCAGAAAAAGATTTTCCACTTTCGGATGCACTTCCTTTGCATCGGTGCCGATCCGGGTATGAATGGCGGGCCATCCGAATACGGCTTTCACCGGTCCCTTTTCACCATGAATAATAACTCTTTGTCCGGGTGCCACCTGGTGATCCACTCCGCCATTTCTTTTCAGGTACATCAGTCCTTCCGGATTTATATAATTTACAAACCAGCTGATTTCATCTGCATGAGCCTCAATGACCACTTTGAATTTAGCATTTCGGATTGATGATCCCAACGGCAGTTCCATAAGCATCAGTAAAATATGTGTCGATATATGGCTTGAGATATTCGAGCCATATTTTTTGTCCTTCGCTTTCAAAACCAACCGGTGAAGGAGTATTGAGATATTTTTTCAGAAAGACATGTGAAGACGGGGGAAGAATGGATTTTTTTGAAGAGACTGCAGTTTTGGCTTTGGCCATGAATAGAATTTAGAGCCAAAAATAATCAAATTGACAGTAATGCCATCAGTAAAGCAGAAAGCATCATTAATCCGTCCAAAACGAAATAATAGAGATAATCGGAGATACTATTTTTTGCGAGTTTATAAATAAACAACAGTATGATTCCGGGATATGATCAGAATCAGGACCTGGTAGAACGGAAATGCCTGAAAAAAGCAGTCCCAGGGTAAAAAAAAGAAATGCGATCATGAAAAAACAGAATAACCTGTTTACCACGGTTTCATCAAAATAATTTACCAGGGTCCGAATTCCTTCCTGCTTGTCATCGCTCCGGTCACGGTAATCGAAAAGGATACAGATCGCATAAATCAGGAAAAAACGACTGGCGGCAAACCATTTCATTTCATGATTGAAATGCAATGACCTGCAATGAATACCGGTAGCATGGCTGTGACATAAGTCCATACTGTAGTGAGAAAAATCGTTTTTCCAATCGCTACCTGTTTGAGGAAGCGGAAATAAGGAAGTGGGATTTTTGGTGCAGAATAGAAGAAAGTAAGAAGGGTGGCAAAAAAAAGGGCAAACCAGTGTTCACGCAGTTTATAAAAAAAAATAAGCGACACCGATAACACCTGCGAAATAGAATAACAGGTGGGTATTTTTATGGTGCAGCGACCAGCTGAATGCGTTCGGTGGAAGCGTTTGATCTGCAGGTGTCAGGTACCAGTGAAAATTATAACTGCAGATGGTGGCAAAAAAAACAAACCAGTAATAAGTCTTCCGGAACATCAAGATGCAGCACATAACTGCTTTGCCAGGTCATTAATACTGCACAAAGCGAAATATAAAGACTGCTGAAAATAAAATAATCAAAAACTTTCCGGATCCAGACCAAGGTATTTGGAATTATTGTAGTACGACAACTTTACCGGTGATTGCAGTATCACTATGCTTCCCCTTCAGGTCAGTAAGAACAAACTTAAAATCAAATGTGTCATTTTCACCATCTATTCCATAACTGATATTTGCCCAGGACAGTGAAGCGCTGAATTCTGCTTTACTGGCACTTGGAGTTTCCGGTAGCAAAGTCATAAAGGTATCCGAGGTAAGATCATCCGGAGGAACCGGCAACTGGTTATACCGATGGCGAATGATGGTCAATGTATCTCCCGATAAATTTCCGCCGGACTGGGAATAAGTCAGCACCGCATTAAAATTCCGTCCGGAGTTAACCGAAGCAGGTATATGATTTTATCTTGATACTGGGCGCTGCTGGAATTCTGATCCTTGCTGCATCCCAGTACCAGGAGAAAAACACAAAATAAAATGAGTAGCCTGGATTTCATGAATGTGATTTGGACAGCACAAATTAAAGGATTTTCGCGAAAAGCTTTAGTATTGCACCGGTTAAACTTTTGATTCGACTTATTCCATCCGCATGCAGGATTTGAACAGCCATTCTTCCTACTATAAATACGAACAGTATCTTTGCAGGGTTGCCCCGTGAGTTTACGACGAGTGCCCTTGAAATGTTCAAATTCCAGTATTTGGAAAATGCCCTTTACCGGAATTTTGCAAATCATTTTCAGGTAAATCCGGACTCCGTTCAGGAGCTAAAGCAGATACCTTTTCTGCCGGTTTCTTTTTTTAAAACTGAAATGGTTAAAACGGGAGAATTTATACCGGAGATCATTTTTGAAAGCAGTGGCACCACGGGTCATATCACCAGCCCGGCATTATGTACGGGATCTCGGATTGTATCGTGAAAGTTTCGTTAAAGGTTTTGAATTTTTTTATGGTGAGCATTCCGGAACTATTGCATCCTTGGTTTATTGCCGTCCTATCTGGAAAGAAAGAGTTCATCCCTCGTATTGATGGTGGATGAACTGATGCGGTTCAGCGATCATACGGAGAATGGATTTTATCTCTATGATTTTGAAAAACTCCGAAAGGTTATTATTGAAACTCGAAAAAAATAAACAACGAACCCTGCTGATCGGGGTCAGTTTTGCCTTACTGGATTTTGCTGAAAAATATCCATTGCAGCTATCCCATACGATCGTCATGGAAACGGGCGGTATGAAAGGTCGCCGGGCAGAAATCACCCGCGACCGAATTACATGAGATACTGAAAAACAAATTGGGTGTATCCCGTGATACATTCAGAATATGGAATGACTGAACTTTTATCGCAGGCCTATTCCGCGGGAGACGGTATTTATAAGCCCGTTCCCTGGATGAAAATGATGGTAAGGGATGAAGATGATCCATTAAGTCTACATGAGTCCGGAGAGGGTCTACTCAATATCATCGACCTGGCAAACCGGGATTCCTGTGCATTCATTGCCACCGACGATGTAGTAAAACTTTATGAAGACGGCAGATTTGAAATTTTGGGCAGAATGGATAACAGTGATATGCGCGGTTGCAGCCTGCTCGTTGTTTAGGGATAAGGTATTTCAATCAGACTGACTGCATTCAATGCGCCATTTCTTTTCACTGCTCTCGTGTGGCGAGTTCGATCAACCGGATTACATTGTATCCATGTTCTGGTTTTACCCGAAGTACTGCTCCTTTGCGTATTGTATTATACAGGTCCGCATAAAAACCTCCATAATTTCCGGGCAGGGAAGGATATTTTTCCCTAATGATTTTGCCATTGAATTCGGTATGCAGAAAACCATAAATATCTTCTGATTCCTGACCCCAGTCCGGGGCTGTCGGTAGAATACCTTTTCTAAGCAGCGCTTCCTGCGGATCTTCGCCGGATTTAATAAAAGATCCCAGCCTGCCATGGATCAGATAGCGGGGGCCAGGCTCACGGACAAGCATACCCGCTTTTAAAATAACTTTTGTAAAACCATAGTCAAGCCAGAGTTCAAAATAATCGGTGGTTCGCGCATGTGGCCGCTGGATGCGGATGTCGGCGGTAACAAATCGTGGCAATCCGAAAAGGCAAAAAGCCTGGTCGATCAGGTGGGCACCCAGATCATATAATATTCCGCTCCCGGGTGTATTTTCTTCCCGCCAGGCATTGGGTCTTTGTTCCGGCCGGTATCTGTCGTAATGCGCTTCGAATTCTACAATTTCCCCGAGTTTATTTTCCTTTAGCAGCTGCCGGATGGTCAGGAAGTCCGATACATATCTCCTGTTCTGATAAACGCTCAGAACGCGTTTCTTTTTTTCTGCCTGTGTGATTAATTTTCTTGCATCTTCAGAAGTAATGGTAAAGGGTTTTTCCAATACCACATGTTTGCCGGCTTCCAGAGACCGGAAGGCGTAATCAAAATGAGAGTCATTGGGGGTGGTAATAACAATAAGTTCCAGACTTTCGTCAGCCAGCATTTCGTCCAGGCTGCGCACAATTTCCACGAACGGATATTTTTCTTTTGCGGTATCACCATGCCGCTGTAAAATCTGTTCGCAGCTGGAAATTCCGGATTTGTCACGATAAAGGGTAGGTGCATAAATTGCGCAGCAACCCCAAAACCGACAACACCTGTTTTCATGATTCCATTTTTTCCGAAGGTAAGGCGGAAGAACTGAACCCTCAGAGGGAGTTCAAAAATTTCAGGATCTGATTTCTTTCCTGTTTGGTTCAGCCAGTGAAAGCCTGATTCGATTTTACTGCCTCTTCGTCGTGCCAGGGGATGGCTTAGCACTTAAATAACCGGAAACGTCGGTTTTCCCCGTAAAATCCTGTTATTACGAATACTTCATTCCGCAAAAGAATCTAATTTTGCCGACCATCCAATTACAGTGTTGGAAAATGTATTTGCCCAATACGGAAATGATACCTGGCACGGGATTTAAAGAAAATACTTGATCTTTAACTTTAAAATAAAAAAAGACATATGAAATTGGTTAAAACGGGGATTGTATTCTTACTGGCAATTATGGGTTTCAGCGGTGTCCAGGCACAGACTGCAGACGAAATTGTAAATAAATACGTGGATGCAATTGGTGGCAAAGCGAAGCTGGACCAGATTAAATCAGCTTATATCACAGGCACCACACAGATGATGGGAAACGGGGCACAAAGCAAGACCAGTATTTTGGAAGGCAAAGGATTCCGGCTTGAATATGAAGCAAACGGTCAGAAAGTAATACAGGTTTTTACCGATAAGGGCGGATGGCAGATTAATCCCATGATGGGGTCTACAACTCCGCAACCCTTACCGGACGAAATGTACAAAGGCAGCAGAGGACAGATATTTATTACCGGTCCATTATATAATTATGCAGCGAAAGGAAATAAAGTGGAGCTGGTGGGTAAGGAAGGAAATGATTATAAATTGAAAATTACGAATACTGATTCGGTAGAAACGACCGTTTATCTGGACGGCACTACATATTACCTCACCAAACTAACCAGAACTGCGAATTTTATGGGCCAGGCAATGGAGATGACCATCAAATTTTCCGATTTCAAAAAAACTGACTTTGGAGTGGTGTTTCCATACTTAACTGAAATCAATATCGGAGGACAGTTTACAATTACGAATACCCTGGATAAAATCGAATTGAATAAACCGATCGATCCGGCCATTTTTGAGATGCCGAAATCATAGAAAGCTTAAAGCCTAAAGCCTAAAGCCTAAAGCTAATTTCTTAATTACTGCATTAACCTCTGCAAAAAATTGCAGGGGTTTTTTGTTTGGGAGGCTGGTCCTTATGGTAATCCGGTCATTAGTTTGCGATCGGATAAGAACGCCCGTGGGCAGTTGACGTTTGGGGGTGAGTGGGAAAATTCGGTCAATGGCCAACTGCCAACGGCCAGGTGCCAATGACCAAAAGAAGGTCTTCATCTCTGAAATCAAGCCTTTTGTCGCAAGCCGGGCACCGGATTTATAATATATTCGGACATTGCAGCTATGCAAGTTTCCATGAGCACCCGCTGGTACAGAATCTAAAATTGCTATAGTATCTTTTCATATCCTCGCCTGGCTGGTATTATTTTCATTGCCTTTACTCTTCCACAGGGAACCCGACCAGACCAGGATGAATTGTAAGGCCAGTACTCAATCCACGGTCCTTCTGGTATTTGATGACCGTTGTGATTTTATTTTTCTATTTTAATTCGCTGGTGCTCATTCCACGTTTTCTGAACCGGAAAAAGATCGGCATCTATATTTTACTGATTATTTTCCTGTTTGTCGTATTTATGAATGTCGTGAACATCATTTCCGATGGAAGGTCACAGACGAGGCTATCTCAGGGAATATTTTTTTGTCAATATTTCCCTATTTATTTATCTGGGCGATGAGTACGGTTTATTGGTTTGTTACAGATAAAATCAGGACAGAACAGTATCATGAAGGAAAGGGAAAATGAAAACCTGAAAACAGAACTTTCTTTTTTGAGGTCACAGGTAAGTCCGCATTTTCTTTTTAATGTATTGAACAATATGGTTGCCATGGCCAGATTAAAGTCAGATCAGCTGGAACCCTCCCTGATCAGACTTTCAGGCCTGATGCGGTATATGTTGTATGAATCGGATGAAACTTCGGTTACCCTGCTCCGTGAAACAGAATATGTAAACAGTTATATTGAACTGCAGAAAATACGGTATGCGTCAATCGCGTTTCCATTCATGTAGATATGGACCGGGTGACAATCAGCTGATCGAACCCATGCTGCTGATCCCTTTCATTGAAAATGCATTTAAACATGGAACCGGTGCGACTCGAAGATCCGGTGATAGATATTTCATTTGAAAATTTCAGAAGGACTGATTGATTTCCGGGTGAAAAATAAATATGATCCGGATCAATGAAGAAATCAAGGACAGAACTTCCGGAATCGGATTGCCGAATGTGATCCGCAGGTTAAATTTGCTGTACGATCAGAAACATATCCTGACGATCAAAAAGGAAAATGGCTGGTTTACGGTTTCGCTTCAGATTAAACTTCATTAACGATGAAATGTATTGCGGTAGACGATGAACCACTGGCCCTGGCCCTGTTGCAGGATAATATCCGCCAGGTGCCTTCACTGGAACTCGTGGCTGCCTGCAATACGGCCATGGAAGCCTTTGACGTTCTCAATAAACAGGAAGTAGATCTAATTTTTCTGGATATACAAATGCCGGGTCTGACGGGTCTTCAGTTATTACAATCGCTTTCGGTAAAGCCAATGGTCATTCTTATCACGGCTTATGAAAAATATGCACTGGAAGGATTTAACCTGGATGTAATTGACTATCTCGTAAAGCCTGTGCCTTTTGAGCGATTTTTGAAAGCCTGTAATAAAGCCGTCGATTTTTACCGGCTGAAGAAAAATGCATCTTCTGAGTCGGATCCCTGGCCTGAATATTTTTTTGTTCATGCTGAATATGGTCTGGTTAAAATTGTTTTTTCTGAAATCCGGCTGATTGAGGGCCTGAAGGATTATCTGAAAATTCATTTGGGAGAATCCAAACCGCTTGTCATCCGGATGAGCATGAAATCTATTGAAGAAAAACTTCCTCCGGGTAAATTTTTCCGGATTCATAAATCCTATATCATTGCGATTTCCCATATAACAACCATTCGTAGAAATTCTGTATTTCTGGGAGAACTGGAATTGCCCCTGAGTGACCTCTATAAGGAAGACCTGATGCGGGAAATTGGTCAGGGAAATAAATGATCCTGCATTTGGTCGCGGGATTTTAACCGCTCGTCTCAATTCGATAGATAAATCCAGACGTCGCCGGATTAGTTTTACAGTCACAAATAAGATATTATGAAAAAATTGCTGCTGTTGACGGGTTTTCTTGCTGGTGGGCTTTATCTGAAAGCCCAGTTCCCGGCCGGCGGTGCGGGGAAAGGAGTTCCGAATATGGGTCATGTTTACGGCAAATTGGTTGACAGTGCTGGGAAGGCCCATTGCTGAGGCGACTGTTCTGTTGCTGCATAATAAATACGATTCAGCAACAAAAAAATCAAAGCAGGTTTTGCTGAAAGGACTTACCAGCACAGCAAAAGGAGAATTCAATTTTGAAGACCTGCCGATTTTCGGGCCATTGAAACTTAAAAATATCTGCAACGGGATATAAACCTATAGAACAAACCGTCTTGTTCCAGGTGAAAATGCCGGCAGGAGGTCCGCCAAAAAATGTAACGGACCCCGCACAGGCCGTCAATGCGATGAGCAGTACAATCAATGGCTTTGACAAAGACCTGGGTAATATCAAAATGACTGTGGATGTGACTCAATTGCAGACGGTAACGGTAACGGCAACCAAGTCCACCCTGAAAATGGATATCGATAAAAAAGTATACAATGTAGAAAAAGATCTTGTGAATGCCGGAGGAACCGCGATGGATGTAATGAAAAATGTGCCTTCAGTGAATGTAGATATTGATGGAAACCTTACGCTCAGAAATGCGCCGCCATTACTGTATATTGATGGAAGACCAACTACACTCACGCTTGATCAGATTCCGGCAGACGCGATTGAAAGTGTGGAAGTGATCACGAATCCCTCTGCTAAATATGATGCTTCCGGCGGTGGAGCAGGCATCGTGAATATCATTTTGAAGAAAAATCGCAAAACCGGATATAACGGAAATCTGCGGGCAGGTGTTGACAGTCATGGTGCCCTCAATGGAGGTTTGAATTTCAGCCTGCGTCAGGACAAATTCAATTTTACTGCGAATGGTTTTTATAATCAGAACCATGCGTAACAGATCGGAACATCAACAGATACAATTATACCGATACACCCACATCTATTTACCAGCAGGAGAATAAATAAGAACAATGGTGCATTTGCATTTGGCAGTCTGGGCTTTGATTATTTTATGACCAACAGAACAACATTCTCGTTAACGGGCATACATGTGCATGGAGAATTTAAACCCAACCAGGTGCTGAATATTGACCAACCAATACTTATTCCCCGGTCCGGAATGAAACTAATTACAGTCAGCGAACAGTAAATAGCCAGAGATATTCGATGCTAACGGATTGCAATTTGCATTTAAACATCTTTTTCCGAAGGAAGGGGAGAATATCACGGCTGATGTGAATTTTTTCAGCGGCAAGAATGATAACAGCGCCTATACCGTAACGAATTTCCTGACCGGTCTTCCAGGTTCCTCTGTGGATGGTACCCAGCAACAAAAGGTAGACGGAAATGGCAAAAACAAATTTCTTACAATCCAGACAGACTATGTACATCCATTCGATGCAAAGACAAAACTGGAAGCCGGACTGAGAATGAATACGCAGCATCTGGTAAGTAACTCCTACACATTTTACGATTCGACGAACAAAAGTGATTTTTATCTGGTTCCCGCTGCTTCCACAAATTATAAGAATACGAATAATGTATATGCTGCCTATGCTTCATTTACCAGTGCCATTAAAGATTTTGGATACCAGGTTGGTTTGAGGGCCGAAAGTTCAAATTATACCGGTGAACTGATAAATAAAAATCAGAATTTCAGCAATTCTTATCCGATCAGTTTATTCCCTTCACTATTTTTAAGTCAGAAACTGAAAAATAAACAGGAATTGCAGATCAGTTATACGCGCCGGATAAACCGTCCGAATTTCTTTCAGTTGATTCCGTATACAGATTATTCCGACAGTCTGAATATTACCAGGGGAAATCCGGACCTTGCTTCCGGAGTTCACCAATTCAATTGAATTTTCTTATCTGAAAACATTTGCAGGGAACAATACCTTCCTTGCATCACTGTATTACAAAAAAACCGATCAGCTGATCACACGATACATCGATACCTTGACAAATGCCATTTCAGGAAAACCGGATCATGTGAATACCTGGGTCAATGCCAATTACAGTCAGACTGTCGGTGCTGAATTTACAGCAGTGAATACAATTACAAAATGGTGGGACCTCACGACGAATGTGAACGTTTATAATTCTTACATTAATATCACGAACATTAATACCACTTCGCAGCCTGCACTCTGGAGCTGGTTTGGAAAACTGAATGCAAATTTCAAACTTCCCCTGAAACTGAAACTGCAGGTCACCGGATTCTATCAGTCCAAATCCAATTTGCCGGTTAATTCCACTGCGGGAACAGAAAGAGGCCCCGGCGGTAATGCGGGTGTTGCCAGCGCGTCACAGGGATATGTATCGCCATTCTGGGCTGTTGATGCAGCCCTCAGCAGGAGCTTTCTTAAAAATGATGCGGCGAGTGTGAGTATTTCGATCAGTGATATCTTTCGCAGTCGCTGGTCTGATCAGTATTCATTCCAGGAGAATTTATTTACGCAGCAAAACAACCGGATCCGGGACCCCCAGTTAGTGCGGGTAAACTTTACCTGGCGATTCGGAAAAATGGATGTATCTGTTTTCAAAAGAAAAAATATGAATTCTTCCGGATCGCAGGATGCCATGCAGGGAATGCAATAAATTTTTTACCAGAATTTAATATATAGGGCCGTAAGCAGCAGCAGGATAATTACCACCAGGGCTGTTGTTTTCGGCTTTAATTTAAACATGGATGAATCGATCGCAAATGCTTTATCATTTATTTTTGGTCCGGCGAGACTGATGAGTACCATTATCAGAACGGTAAAAAAGAATGAAAGACCCATGGCAATCAGGAAAGGAATTTCATATCCGCCGTTACCATTTGGATATGCCGTATATAACCAGGTATTGTTTCCGAAAACAGAAGGCGCCATTTCATTAAAGAAAAAACATAATGCTAACGCCGGTAATCACACCTGCAACTGCTGCAGCGCCAGTTGTTCTTTTCCAGAACATGCCCAGGATGAACATGGCAAATACACCCGGACTTATGAACCCGGTATATTTCTGGATATAAGTGAAGCCACCTGCGCTGCTGATACCCAGCACGTCTTTCCAGGTAAACAGGATCGCCAGTATTAAGGCAACCGAATGCAACCGCCCGGCCTGTCCACACCATTTTATATTCAGAAGCTTCCTTATTGATATATTTTTTATAAATATCCAGTGTAAAAATCGTGGAGATACTATTTATTTTTCCTGCCAGCGAAGCGACGATTGCAGCAGTCAGTGCGGCAATGGAAAGTCCTTTTAATCCCGCAGGCAGAAATCCCAGAACGGCTGAATAAGCGTCATCCATATTTTTTCCATGGACGGGAGATGGCCCTGTTTCATCAGGACATATGCGGCGATACCCGGAAGCATTACGATCAAAGGCATGATCAATTTCAGCAGGGCAGCAAACAACAAACCCGATCTTGCAGTATTCAAATCAGCTCCCAGTGCCCTTTGCGTGATATACTGATTACAACCCCAGTAATTTAAATTTACGATCCACTGACCGGCTGCATACATCAGAATGCCCGGAAGGATCAGGTATTTATTTATGTCTTCCTGTGACGACAGCGGCATCCGGTTTTTTGAAAATCATATGAAAATGTTCGGGTGCCTCCTGCATCAGGGTTGAAAATCCATGCACTGCACCCTGTCCACCGCCCACTTTATCCAGGGCCATATAAGAAGTGGCGAGTCCGCCGATGATCAGCACCGTTACCTGGATCACATCTGTAAATCCGATTACTTTCATACCGCCGAGCGTGATGAAAATGGAAAAAACAGCCAGGGCGATCATAACGATATGCAGGTAATCCATACTGCGTTGCTTGGGGGCAGCAGACCGCTGATAGCCACGGCTCCGAGGTACAAAATAGAAGTGAGGTTTACAAAAATGTAAATGAATAACCAGAGAATGGCCATAATCATCGCCACCGTTTCATTATACCGCGTTTTAAGAAACTGCGGCATTGTATATATCTTATTCTTCAGATAGATCGGGATAAACCAAATAGCAATAATGATGAGCGACAGGGCCGCAATCCATTCGTAAGCAGAAACAGCGACACCGACAAAGAAACCATTGCCACTCATGCCAATAAATTGTTCTGCTGAAATATTGGACGCGATCAGACTTGCTCCGATGGCCCACCAGGTAAGTGATCCTTCAGCCAGAAAAAACCCTTTTGAATCGTGTTCCTTGCTTTTTCGTTTGTGATAGATCCAGTAACCGTAAGATCCGACCAGGATCGAGATAAAGAACAAAAATAAGATAGTCTGAAAAAACCAGTTGATTATTCATGTTGTCAGCAATCGCTGTTAGTAAAATGGATCAGGTAGAATGTTATGCATTCAGCTTGTAATACATATCATTCCATCTCAGTTCATTCTTAAATTGATAAATATCAGTATTCTTTCCAATTAATACAAACTCTATTCCTGCCATTGAAGCAAAATCCGTATCCTGCCAGCGGCTCCGGCGTAAAAATCAGAAAAAATTTAAAGTGAATATAGGGATAGTTCCTAAATAGACCGGCCGGATGTTCTTACATGAATCGGCTTTTCTTTTCGTGAAGGCTGTTTATCTTTGCAGCCATCATGACCAATAAAGATTTTCTGACCACTGAAACAGGCATATCCAACCAGTATAAAAACTGGTTTCTGGATTATGCATCTTATGTGATTCTGGAAAGGGCCGTGCCTGCCCTGCAGGACGGTCTGAAACCTGTACAGCGCCGTATTCTTCATGCCATGAAGGAAATGGATGACGGGCGGTTTAATAAAGTGGCCAATATCATCGGGCAATCCATGCAATACCATCCGCATGGAGATGTGTCCATTGGTGAGGCCCTGGTAAACCTGGGACAAAAAGATCTGCTGATCGAAACACAGGGAAACTGGGGTGATGTACGAACCGGCGATGATGCCGCTGCAGCCCGATATATCGAAGCCCGACTCAGCAAGTTTGCGCTGGAAGTGGCATTCAATCCAAAAACCACCGACTGGCAGCTGAGTTATGACGGCAGGAAAAATGAACCGATTACCCTGCCCATGAAATTTCCTTTGCTGCTGGCCCAGGGAGCTGAAGGAATTGCGGTTGGTCTGGCAACAAAAATTCTTCCCCATAATTTTTGTGAAATCTGCCAGGCTGCTGTAAAATATCTGCGGGGAAAAAAATTTGAACTCTTTCCGGATTTTCAAACCGGTGGCATGATCGATGTGGCCAATTATAATGAAGGCAAACGAGGTGCGCGCGTGCGGGTACGTGCCCATATTGAAGAAGTAGATAAGAAAACCCTGATGATCCGGGATGTTCCCTATGGAATTACCACCAGCCAGCTGATTGATTCCATCATTAAAGCCAATGATCAGGGAAAGATCAGGATCAGAAAAGTAACCGATAATACAGCTGCAGAAGTGGAAATCCAGGTTGACCTGGCCCAGGGTATTTCGCCGGATATTACCATTGATGCACTATATGCATTTACAGATTGTGAAATCAGTATTTCGCCCAATGCCTGCGTGATCAATAAGCAAAGACCGGAATTTCCGTCGATGCCGGAACTGCTCAAGAACTTCCGTAGACCTTACCAAGGACCTGCTGAAAAGAGAACTGGAAATTAAACTGGCCGAACTGCAGGAAAAATGGCATTTTACTTCCCTGGAAAAAATATTTTTTGAAGAAAAGATTTATAAAGAGCTGGAAAAGAAACATGAAACCTGGGAAAAAGTATTGCTGGCCATTGCCAAAGCATTTGAACCTTTCCGTAAACAGCTTAAAAAGGATATCAGCCGGGAAGATATTGTTAAACTAACGGAAAAACCTGTACGAAGAATTTATAAACTGGATATTGAAGAACTGAATGCCCAGATAAAGGCCTGGAAGCAGAAATCAAACAGGTAAAATATGATCTGAATAACCTGGTGGATTTTGCGGTTAATTATTTTGAAGAACTACTGCGTAAATATGGAAAAGGACGGGAAAGAAAAACAGAAATCACGACCTTTCGAAGCCATTCAGGCCAAACAGGTGGCCATCGCCAACACAAAAATTTATGTAAACCGTTCGGAAGGATTTATCGGTACCGGTCTGAAAAAAGATGAATTTGTTACTGAAGCTTCCGACCTGGATGATATCATTGCCTTTACGCGCGGAGGCACGATGAAAATTGTGAAAGTGGCAGAAAAAATTTTTATCGGAAAAGATATTGTTCATGTGGCATTTTTCAGAAAAATGATGAAAGAACCACCTATAATATGATCTATGCAGATGGAAAAACAGGAATGAGTTATGCAAAACGATTTAATGTTACCGGTGTTACCAGGGAGAAAGGAATATGATCTGACCAAATGCGAAAAAGCCAAAGTGCATTATTTTTCAGTCAATCCAAATGGAGAAGCGGAACTGGTCAGGATAATTTTGAGTCCGAATTGTTCTGCCAGGCATAAAGAATTTGATTTTGATTTTCAAACCCTGGAAATCAAGGCCCGGGCATCATTGGTAATCAGGTAACAAAATATCCGATCCGAGTCGGTAAAATTCAAACAGGCCGGGAAAGCCACCCTGAATGCGAGGAACCTCTGGTTTGATGATACTTTCGGAAGGCTGAATACGGAAGAAAAAGGAAGTTTTCTGGGAAAATTTGGTCCGGAAGACAGGCTCCTGGTTATTTACAATGATGGAAATTATGAAATCACTGACCAGGAACTGACCCAGCGTTTTGATGCAGATAAAATTTTACTGATTGAAAAATTTGATCCGGAAAAAATAATTACGGCGATTTACCTGGACAGTGAAAAAGCGCAATACAGCATCAAACGATTTAAAATTGAAACCAATACCCTGCATAATAAATTTCTTGTTTATTAAAGAAGGGGAAGGCAACCGCCTGGAAACGGTCAGCACGGATGATGAACCGGTGTTGATCATGCAGTCCGGTCGCGGGGCACAGGTGCGAAAGGCAAAAATTAAAACGGCTAAAGCGGTGGAGGTGATGGGCTGGAAGGCAGTCGGTGCCAAACTGACTGAATATACCAAAAGTCTGACCATGGAATGGGAGCAAAAGAAAAAACCGGAACAACCGGAATTGTTCGATTAACCAAAAAAGGTATTGGCAGACCGGTTATTTATCCTGGATATGCCGGATATGTCTTCGTTTACTCCGATTGCAAACTCGTGTCTGTAATTCGTTCAGATTCGGGGGTTTTAGTGGATATTTATAGAAACCCCCAATGCAACCAACGCACAAATACCTGTCGAACCTCACCCCTTTACGCGGCATCGCCGCTCTCTGGGTGGTCGTATTTCACTTCCAGGAAACGATCATGAAGTTTGTTTTACCGGCACATACCCAGCTGGTTGCCAAAGGATATATTATGGTGGATCTGTTTTTTATCATGAGCGGGTTTATCATCTGTCATGTTTACCAGGATAGTTTCCGTTTTGGTTTCTCAAATGAAAATTTCCGCCAGTTTACGGTTGCCCGGTTTGCCCGGGTATATCCCCTTCATTTTATTACTTTGATTCTTTGTATTGTTCTTTTTGTGCCCAAATGGGGTTGGGATGCGGTGGATGATCCAAAAGCCATTATCACTAACGTGTTTTTAATTCATTCCTTTGGCATTCATAAAATATTCACCTGGAATGTACCTTCCTGGAGCATAAGTGCTGAGTGGTGGGCCTATATGATATTTCCTTTTCTCGTAATTTTTTTATACCGGAAAAAGAAACTGGCCATTGGTTTGTTAATCGCTGTTTGTTGTCCTGTCTTACCTGGGGATCATCTATTGGATTCCCAGGAAAAGCTGGATGGATCCGACACAACCGGCGCTTCATAATCTCGACTCCACGTTTGACTTACGGGTATCTGCGGGGTCTTGCGGGTTTCGTAACGGGGATGTTGCTGTATAAAGCATATGAATCCGGATTAGTCCGGAAAATCTTCGAGAAGGATATTACCGCTGTATTAATAATCGCTGCCACAATTTTCTGCCTGCACATCGGATTAAATGACGGTTCCTGTATCATTTTGTTTGCCCTTGTGGTTTGTGTTTTTGCCATGAACAACCAGCGAATGCACAGCCTGTGCAACAATCGTTTTGCACAATACCTGGGAAATATTTCTTATTCCATTTACCTGGTCCAGTTTTTCCCACTGCTTCCGCTTTTCTATCTGAATATCAAATTACCCGGGGTGGTGTATGGAAAAGAAGCGACAACGACAACATTTTGGATAGGTGCAGGTTATTGCCTGGCATATATTATTATTTTGATCGGGTTTTCTTCCCTTTCATATTTTTTTGTCGAAAAGCCCTGCCGGAAATACATCAATGCCAGATGGGGCAAACAGCAAATGCCGGTTTATGCATAATCCAGCCATTGGATAATTAATGAAGACCTTTTCCTGAAATTTGGAGTGAATACGTATATTCAGGAACCATTTCACCCAACGATTTCAAAATGCCGGTAAATAAAAGATCATCCGCGATAATTCTAATTACTGCATTGTTTTTTTTATGGGGCTTCGCGCTTAACCTGAATCCGATCTTAATTCCGCATCTCAAGAAAGCCTGCCAGCTCACAGATACGCAGTCTGCTTTTGTCGATTCCGCATTATATATCGCTTATTTTCTGCTTGGCTGTTCCGGCAGGAAAATTCATGAAAAAATACAGTTTTAAAAGTGGTATAATCTTCGGACTAATTTTATTCGCCGGCGGGGCTTTTTTATTTTATCCGGCTTCAATAAGCCGGGTATATAGTTTTTTCCTGGGAGCCATATTTATTATGGGTTGTGGTATGGCCTTTCTGGAAACGGCTGCAAATCCATATATAATCGTTTTGGGTGATCCGGCTACTTCCACCCAGCGGATTAATTTTGCACAATCATTCAATGGCCTGGCTGCTTCGATCGCACCCCTGGTTGGTGGAATGTTTATTCTGTCCGGAAAAACGCTTAGTACTGACCAGAAAACTTCCATGACCTCTCTTCAGTTGAACGATTATCTGAATCATGAAGCGGCGGCTGTTCAAATACCTTACCTGGTAATCGGATTGGTTGTGCTTTCTGTGGCAGTCATGATCTACCGCACTAAATTACCCGAGATTGCAGATGTAGATAATTCACTCGAAATAGAAGGATCGATCTTCAAAGAAAAAAACCTGATGTTTGGAGTAGTTGCCCAGTTTTTTTATGTGGGAGCCCAGGCCTGTATCAGTAGTTTTTTTATTCGGTTTTCTGATAAAGTGGCGGGGATGGATGAGAAGACAGCCGCGTTCTATTTATTCATTGCATTGATGGGATTCATGATCGGACGATTTGTTGGTACTGCGCTTATCCGGTTTTTCCCTGCTGCCAAACTTCTTGCCGTCTATAGCATCATTAACATGGTGCTTTTGATTCTGGCTGTAAGCCTTCACGGTAAATTGCCGGTATATGCATTGATGGGCGTTGAATTTTTTATGTCCATTATGTTTCCGACAATCTTTTCACTGGGTATTCGCGGTCTGGGATCCAAAACCAAGGAAGGCTCTTCTCTGCTGATTATGGCCATTGTCGGTGGCGCGGTATTTCCCGTGATCATGGGAAGGGTATCTGATGTGAGTTCCATTCAGACCGCTTACCTGGTTCCGGCCGTTTGTTTTATTGTAGTGCTTTTATTTGCATTAAAAAACATTGATGTAGAAAAATTGAAACTCTCCATTTCGCATTAATTATTTTTATGAGACAATTTTGCCTTGCCTGCGACCTCAAAGATGATGATAAACTTATCCAGGCTTACGATGACTATCACCGAAAGGTATGGCCGGAAATTAAGGACAGCCTGCAGCAGGCAGGCATTGATGTTATGGAAATTTACAGGACCGGTAACCGGTTGTTCATGATTATCCGGGTAACCTCAGATTTCAGTTTTGAGAGAAAGGCGGCGATGGATCTCGCCAATCCGGTTGTTCAAAAATGGGAGACACTGATGTCACAATTTCAAAAACAGATTCCCTGGGCCGGACCCGATGTTAAATGGGTTCTGATGGAAAGGGTCTTTAAATTTGAAGCGGGAGAATAAACAGAGACGGTATGAATTATCCAATCATTGATGCGCACCAGCATTTCTGGCGATATGATCCGTTGCGCGACGGATGGATAACAGATGAAATGAAGATCCTTCAACAGGATTATTTACCGGCAGATATTGAACCGATCTACAGGCAAAATCATATCAGCGGCTCGGTTGCCGTACAGGCGGATCCTTCTGAAAACGAAAATTATTTTTTGCTGGAACTGGCAGCACAGCATTCTTTTGTAAAAGGCGTGGTAGGCTGGATCGATTTTGAGTCGGAAGAATCTGGAGGAAAAATTGGATAACTATCGTCAGTTTAATTTGCTGAAGGGTTTTCGACAACTGCTGCAGGGAGAAAAACAGCGGGACAGTATGTTAAGGCCGGAATTCAAAAGGGGCCTCGGCTTGTTGAAAAAATACGGATATCAGTTATGATCTGCTCATCATGCCCGACCAGCTTGGCTTATGCTGAACAACTGGTTGCGTCTTTTCCGGATCAGCGTTTTGTAATTGACCATCTTGCCAAACCTTATATAAAACAGTGGATAATTTCTGAATGGAAAATGTGCATGAAAAAATTTGCTCCTCATCAGAATGTTTATTGCAAAATATCCGGAATGGTAACCGAGGCAAACTGGGAATATTGGGAGGAATATGATTTCCGTCCCTATATCGATGTGATCCTGGAGACATTTGGTACAAAGCGCATGATGTTCGGGTCTGATTGGCCGGTTTGCCTGCTGGCCGGAAACTTTGATGATGTGAAACAGATTGCAGATGATTATTTCAATTCTTTTTCATTGTCCGAACAATCGGATTTTTTTGGGGCAAATGCAATGAGTTTTTATCAATTGACATAAAATATTTTTATGGATCTGGATTTAATCAATAAAGTAATCATTGTTACCGGTGGTGCCAAAGGAATCGGTGAGGGCATTGTGCGGGTATTGTCGGCCGAAGGGGCTGTGGTGGTTATCGTTGGAAGGAATGAGTGAAGACAATAAAAAACTGCAAGATGAAATAGAAAGTACCGGCGGTCATGCTTTCCCGGTGGAGGCTGAATTGAACGACCCGGAATCCAGTGAAAAAGTTGTTCAGGCGGTAGTTCAGAAATACGGACGCATCGAAGGACTGGTGAACAATGCGGGTGTAAATGACGGGGTCGGACTGGAGTCAGGCAATTACGGAAAGATTCATGGAGAGCCTGCATAAAAACCTGGTGCATTATTATCTGATGGCGCATTTTGCACTGCCGTATTTAAAATCATCCAAAGGAGCTATTGTAAATATCAGTTCAAAAACAGCTGAAACCGGGCAGGGGAATACTTCAGCCTATGCTGCTGCCAACGGTGGCAGAAATGCGCTGACGAGGGAATGGGCGGTCGAATTATTGAAATACGGCATTCGTGTCAATTCTATCATTGTTGCTGAATGCTGGACGCCCCAGTATGAATCCTGGATCCGCACTCTTCACAATCCCGGGGAAAAACTAAATGAGATCATCTCAAAAATTCCGCTGGAGAACAGAATGACTACACCGGCAGAGATTGCTCATGCCGTCGCATTTCTTCTTTCGGAAAAGTCCAGTCATACGACCGGGCAACTGATTCATGTGGATGGTGGTTATGTACATCTGGACAGAGCATTGGCAAATGCGTAGTGAATTTTAATTGTTAAATCATATGAAGGCATTGGTTTGTACAAAACCTGGTAAACTGGATTATGCGGAAATTGCTGATCCTGAATTAAAGAAAGGGCATGCGATTGTCCGGATCAGGAATATATGTGTTTGCGGAACAGATCTGCATGCTTACGAAGGTACCCAGCCTTTTTTCAACTATCCCCGCATTCTGGGACATGAATTATCGGGTGAATTAATGGAATTTGATGGCGCGCCCGGTTTTCAGAAAGGAGAATCAGTCACTTTTCTGCCTTACCTGAACTGTGGTAAATGCATTGCCTGCCGTAATGGCAAAACAAATTGCTGCACGACCCTGCAGGTTTGCGGCGTACATGTGGACGGCGGTATGGTTGATTATTTTTCTATTCCGAGTTCCCTGCTTGTACATGCGATCGGGATTGGATCATGACCGAACTGGCCATGGTAGAGCCTCTTTCGATTGGTGCGCACGGGATCAGCAGAGCGGCGATCCGGCCGGGGGAATTTGTATTGGTCATGGGAGCCGGCCCGATCGGATTGGCCACTATGGAATTTGCCCGACTGCAGGGTGCGGAAATTATCGCGATGGACATGAATGACCATCGTTTGAATTTTTGTAAAACGCAATTGGGATGTGCCTTATATCATCCAGGCCGGAGAGGCAAATATCATGGAACAGCTGGCTGATATAACCCACGGTGAATATGCCAACCGTGGTTATTGATGCGAGTGGCAACCAGAAAGCAATCAACAGCGGCCTGAACTATCTTGCCCATGGCGGCAGATATATTTTAATCGGATTGCAGAAAGGTGAATTGATTTTCAGTCACCCTGAATTTCACAGGAAGGAGGCAACCCTGATGAGCAGCAGGAATGCTACCAGGGAAGATTTTGAAGGGGTGATACAGAAGATTCAGAAAAGAATCATAAATCCACTGTCTTTTATTACGAACCGGGTTAAATTTAAGGATGCCGCGGCAGGATTTCCGGATTGGCTCAATCCGTCTGGTCACATCATTAAAGTAGTTGTTGAAAATGACGAATGAACTATGAACTTATCAAAAAATAATCTCGCCGGAATTTCAACTTCCGGGTTATCAAAACCAGGCGAAGAAATATTCGGTTTGCCGGAAAAAATATTACAGTTCGGAACGGGTGTGCTGCTTCGCGCCTTGCCGGATTATTTTGTAGACAAAGCAAACCGCCAGGGTATTTTCAATGGAAGGATACTGGTTGTTAAATCAACAAATACCGGTGATCTGAATGCATTTATCAGACAGGACGGCCTGTACACACTTTCCGTACGTGGAATGGAAGGAGGGGTTGAAATGGATCAGCCGGTTATGTGCTCGGCCATCAGCCGCGTGATATCGGCGAGTGATCAATGGGCCGAACTCATGAAAGCAGCATCGAGTGAACATATGAAGATTGTGATTTCCAATACAACTGAAGTAGGGGTTCAGCTGGTAAAAGAATCCATTTTCCAGGAACCACCGGCTTCCTTTCCGGCTAAATTACTTTCATTCCTCTTATGAGCGATATAAAATATTCGGGGGAAGTCCTGAATGCCGGAATGGTCATTATTCCAACAGAACTGTTAACGGACAACGGGAAAAAATTAAAAGCCATATTGACTGGATCTGGCGGCATTCAATAAACTGGATTCATCTTTCACAGAATGGCTGGACAGGCACAACCGGTTTTGCAGTTCACTGGTGGACCGGATCGTACCCGGCTTACCTGAATCATCAGTAAAAGAGAAACTGGAGAAGGAATGGGGATATAAAGATGATTTGATGTCGGTTTGTGAACCCTATCGTTTATGGGCCATCGAGGGCGATGATGCCGTGCGGAAACTGCTTTCATTTTATTCGGTAGATGAGGGAGTTGTTATAACCCCGGATATCACTAAATATAAAGAACTGAAATTGAGAATGCTGAATGCAACGCATAGCCTGAGCTGCGGTCTTGCCTATGTTTCCGGATTTAAAACCGTCAGATCCGCCATGGAGGATATTCTTTTTGAGAGTTATATACGGAATCTGATGATGGATGAAATCGCTCCTGCGATACCCTTTGCGATTCCGGAAAGTGAAAAACGGGAATTCGGATTGAAAGTTCTGGAACGGTTCAGGAATCCGTTTTTGCAACACCAATGGCTAAGCATCACAATGCAGTATAGTTCCAAACTGGCCATGCGCGTGTTGCCGGTTTTAAATAAATACTATGAGATATTTAACAAGCCACCGCAGCTGATCTCCATGGGCTTTGCGGCTTATATTCTTTTCATGCGCCCGGTTAAAAAAGAATCCGGAAAATATTACGGAATGCTTAACGGATCAATATTACCTGATCAATGACGACCGCGCAGCTGATTTTTACGGGATTTGGGAAGAAGTGTCTATTGACCATATTGTGAACAGGATTCTTTCAGATACCGGTTTGTGGAAGGAAGACCTGACCCGGCTTCGAAGCCTTCGCTGCTACAGTTGCTAAAAAATTAAAGAGTTTTATTCGGGTGGGCACGCTGCCCGAAATTGCAGCATATAAAAACCCGTCCGAATAAAAAAATTAACCGGCATGTCATTGATCTCGAAAGAAAGTTTTCGTTTTCTGGAGCAGCTTAAACTGAATAATAACAAACCCTGGTTTGAGAAAAACAGACCGGTTTATGAAAAGGCCAGGTCAGAATATCTGGCTTTTGTAACCAAACTGGTGGAAGGGATCCGGAAGATTGAATGGATACCTGAGAAGGAGCCGGCTAAATATATTCAAAGGATTTACCGCGATATCCGGTTCTCAAAAGATAAAACACCCTATAAATCACATTTCAGTTCCATTATAGAAAGAGGACCGGAGAACAGGAAATTTCCGGTATATCTGCATATCCAACCCGGCAGATCCATGATAGGTGGTGGTGTATGGGATCCGTCGCCTGAAATATTAAAAATGATCCGCCAGGAAATCGACTATAACAGCGCCGGTCTGAAAAAAATTATCCACGCGAAGGGATTTGTAAAATATTTCGGGGAAATATCCGGCAATAAACTGGCCAGGCCGCCAAAGGGATATGATGCAGATAACCCCAATATTGAACTGCTTAAATTCAAGCAATTATATGTGCAGAGAAATTTCGATGATGATCTGGTTTTATCAAAAGAGTTAATACCGGAAATTTTAAAAACCTATAAGGCAGCCCTGCCTTTTTTTGGCTTTTTTGACACGGCAATGGCGGAATGATCCGACTCTCCCCGGTCCGTCCCGCACGTGCGGGATGGCCAGGGAGCGCCGGGCTTACGGGCCCGGGGTTTTCACGGATTCGATTTTCCTCACCTTCAATCAATTCCTGTTATACAAATATGTGGTCGCAAAAAGCAAAAATGCAGAGTGTGTACAGAGCCTCTGTAAAATTTATTTTTCCCTATAATGGGTCGTTTGATCTTAAAATTGGCCTCCAAACAATCAAAATCCGGTGATTTTTGGAATGGAAATCCGACACCTTCGTATCTGATTCGAGGTTTCTTTGTACATCTTTCGGGAGTTCTTCGGGAGCTCCCGAAGGTTTCAGAAAGGATTCCCGAAGGATTCCCGAAGAAAACAATAAAAAAACAGGCAACAAATACGATAAAGATTAAATATTTATTTCACAGAGGCTCTGTACACACTCTGCAATTTTCTTTTTTCATAACCCCATTTTTGACATGTCAACTGGGTTTCCGGCATAGGAGGTGATAGGCTGCGAAAGTGAATATTCTCATTCATCTCCGTGAAACTGGCATAGACCTTTGTTGATTATTCATTCATTTTTTAATAATTAAAAATCCAAACTATGGGAACAATTAAAGGAGGTGTACTAGGTGGCTTTAACGGGAAAGTCGGTGCTGTTGTCGGCAGTCACTGGAAAGGGAAAGCCAGTAATGCGTGGAAAGTCAACTGCGAAAAGGGCAAAATCTTCTGCATTGCAATTGGAACAGCAGGCGAAGTTTACCCTGATGGTCAATTTTCTTCAGGCAATTGCTGATTTCCTAAACTTCAGCTATAAAAAAGCTGCTATCCAGATGTCTGGTTTCAACAAAGCGATTTCTACCAATATCCAATTGGTGATCGCAGGTGTGTATCCGGATTTCTCTATCGACTATCCGAAGGTGCAATTGAGTAAGGGTAGTCTTCCACACGTCGCATCACCCACGGCAGCGTCCACGGTAGCAGGTAAAGTGGCATTTGCCTGGACGGACAATAGCAAAGTCACACAGGGGGCACTCAGCTCCGACATGGTCTATGTAGCGGCCTACAATGAAGAACAGAAACATTGGATAATTAATGACGCTGCTGCAGCCAGAAATGCGGGGACATTTATTTTGGACGTTACCGGATATAGCGGAAAACCGCTGCACACCTATATGGGTTTGCTATCCGCAGATGGGAAAAAAGCCTCCGCCAGTATTTATACCGGCGCGGTGACAGTACTCTAGACAAAAGCTCATGGTACACAGGGCCGCCCGGGTTTCGCATCTAAAAATCCCTTTGAAGGGGCGGCCCCTTTTTAAAACAAATAAAAAATTTCAAAATGGCAACGATTATTAGCTACGATCATATGATAATAAGCGGCAAAATTGGCGACCGTGTTTACAATTCAAGAAATGGAAAATATTTTTCCCGAAGGATGCCAGTTCACAAGAAAAGAGTTCCATCGACGCCCATACAGTCTCGGCAACAAAAATTTTCCCGGCTTGTGAAGTTATTAATACCGCTGAGTACTTTATTCCAACAGCTTCAAAAAATATACTTATCGAATGAGCGGTTATTACTAATATAAGGGTTATAGGGGAATTGCTACCTGATTGACAGACAGCGAGAACAGGAAATATTAATTTATTTCATTCAAAATAAATTCTATCCGCTTTTCTACAGATAATTTGGGAATCACGATGGGAATATACCCTGACAATAAATACCAGTCGTACAACATTTCATATATTGATATTGACTCTTCGAATGTCTGGTCACGTTCGCTATCCGTCTTATAGATTTCTTTCCAAGGGGGGATGAAGAAAACTTTCCTATTAAATCTGTTCGTGATTAATATGTCACGAATTTTTTCAAAATGAATTTTATCCGTTTGTTGAATTAAAAACGCGCTGTCGAAAAAAGAGCGGTCAAAAAAATACAGTTCGTCCCTGGATAAATGAGCCATAAAATTGTCATAATCCATTTGAAACATTTGCCGGGCGAATGTTCCGGGATCAGGTCTTGCGGAGAGTCCCTGTCTTTTTCCGTTCCTTTATGATATGCCGACCTGTTTCGCTGACATAGGCAAATCCATTATGGGACAGCGCTTCAAGCAGAGTTGTCTTACCACTTCCCGGTCCACCGGTTATCACGTAAAAATTATTTTTAACCAAGGATGAATTTATTTTCAAACGGCTCTTCACAAATAAAAACAAAAATCCTTCGCAGCGCGAAGGATTTGAATTAAATATGGGTCGGGATGACAGGATTCGAACCTGCGGCCCCTACGTCCCGAACGTAGTGCGCTACCGGGCTGCGCTACATCCCGTTTTCGTGAAACAAATGTAATATGTGTAATGAAATTCAAAAAGAAATAATGAGTCTGACTGCCAATCCATATCCGGATTCGGGTTGCGCCTGCAATTAACCGGGGGCGGGTAGAGGACGCATCAGTAAATTTGGACTAATTATTTCCTACAATCGAATTCCTGTGCAGTTTTAGACGGATCGTTGCATTGCCTTTAAAATCACTGGAGAGATAAGTTTCATATCGCTTGTCGCCATCGCTGAGTACCATCAGGGCTGTATTGGGAGGATATTTTCCAAGATTTTCAGCAAACATGCTCACTTCATTGATTTCCGGTTGAGCTGTCCAGATGTATATATACATTAAATGCCCGTTCACTCAGTTCCTGGTGGGCGACAACCAGATTGCCATTAAGAAATACAGAGATGCTGTCCCCGTCTACTTCGGCATTGTCGTAAAAACTCAGGCGGACACTGTCGGAAGCCACTTCAATCTGTTTGCTGACGATCTGTTTTCTCTTCTTAAAATCTTCCTTGATCTTAATGATATCAGCCGGAACAATGGGCTGTTGTGCCACTGAAATGGAAGGCGGCTTGTTCTCTTTAGGGGTCTGATTACAACAGGAGCACAGGCTTAGTATTCGGCGTCGCCGGACTTTCCTTACCTGTGCGGTTTCTTTGTTTCGGTAACTTTCGTCAGTTACCGCCAGCATTTCTTTTTCTGCTTTTGCATTATTCCCCTTAACGACATCCGGAGCCGGAGGCTGTGGTTTCCAGAAACTGCGTGTGCTGGCCATGTCCTTGAAGATGCTGTCTGTTACTTTGGCTTCTGTATATAAAGTATAATTTACTCGTAGGTCCGGGCAGGTATAAGTATATTTTTTATCGCGGTAGAAATATCCGATCAGTTCCGTTTTTACTTTTGAAACCCGGAGTGTTCCATAAAAACTGGTAATACAATCCACGCTGTTCATCGTGGAATTGGTCTTGAAATAAATAATTGGAATATCGTTAATCACCAGTTTTCTGGTTTTCGGATCGAAGGTTCCTTTTACCAAAAAGCTCTGATAAACATCCTTGAAATAATAACCGAAAAACCCCTTCACTTTGGTGCCTTTCTGGGAAATGATGAGTTCGGTAAGATAATTATTCTGGATACCTGCCACTTCCACATTGGCCTGGCCATACCAGTATCCGGTAACCTTCTGGGACTGAGCATATAACACACAGAACAGGAGTAAAAGGAAAAACAGATTCTTCATGGGCTTTTGCTAATAGGTTGATCAACATAATCTAACGTGAGAATCCGGCAATCATTATACCAGTATGGGTTTATTTTGGGACCCATGGATAAAATACAGCTGTTTTATCAGGAAGCATCTATTTCAAAAACCGCTTGATTTCCCGCTGGGTATCCCTTTCCTTAATGGTTTCCCGCTTATCATAGAGTTTTTTACCCCTGGCCAGGCCGATTTCCATCTTGACCAAGCCTTTTTCGCTAAAAAAAATCCTAAGGGGAATGATGGTATACCCCTTGTCCTTCAGCTTATTTTCCAGTTTTCTCAGTTCCTTTCGGTTCAGGAGCAGTTTACGGTCATGTACGGCCATATGATTATTGGTTGTTCCAAATCGGTATTCGGCTATATGCAGATTCCGAACCCAGAGTTCGGATTTAAAAAAAATACAAAAACTGTCCGCAAAACTCAGCTTTGCCTTCCCGGATCGATTTGACTTCCGTGCCGGCCAAGACCATACCCGCATCGTATTTTTCTTCGATGAAATATTCATGGTATGCAGACCGGTTTCTGATTTCAGTCATAGTGGCCGGCAAAATTAATGGATGTGGATTAGTTCTTTAGTAAAGTCAGCACAGTGGCAATTTTATGCTTTAGTTCCTTGCGATTTACGATAAAATCCAGGAACCCATGTTCCAGCAGGAATTCACTTCGCTGAAAACCTTCCGGCAGATCTTTTTTTATCGTTTCGCGGATTACCCGTGGGTCCGGCAAATCCAATCAGTGCGCCGGGTTCTGCAATATTCAGATCACCCAGCATGCCAAAAGAAGCAGAAATTCCTCCGAAAGAGGGATCTGTCAGTAAAGAGATATAAGGAATGCGAGCATCGGTAAGTTGGGAAAGTTTAGCAGAAACTTTGGCCAGTTGCATCAGGGAAAAAGCACTTTCCATCATACGGGCACCACCGGATTTACAAATAATCATCAGGGGAGCTTTATGCTGCAGGCAATAATCCACCGCCCTGGCAATTCGTTCACCCATCACACTTCCCAGTGAACCGCCGATAAATTCAAAATCCATACAGCCGACTACCATATGGTGTTCCCGAACCTGTCCGGCACCAATGCGGATGGAATCCGTGATATCTGTTTTGTTGCCAGGTTTCTTCCAGTCGTTTTCTGGTAGGATTTCAAATCGGTGAAATGCAGAAAATCTTTTGAACGGATATTCTCAAAAAGAATATCGTATTGATTATCGTTGAAAAGAATTTCGAAATATTCATCACTGCCGATCCGGTGATGGTGACCACACTTTCGGACAAACAAACAGATTTTCCCTTAATTCGGTGACCGTGCAGATATAATTACAGCTTGGACATTTGGTCCACAAACCTTCCGGCGTTTCTTTTTTCTCCGCCGTGCTGGTCAGAATTCCCTTTTTGATTCGTTTAAACCAACTCGTTTTTGTTTCCTCTGTAGTTCCTTCTTCACCCGAAAGATTGGCTTCAAAATCTTCTTCGCGCTTCATCAAAACAGATTTTTGAGCGGCTAAGATAGGGATTTCCCATTTCCTGCCTTACTTTTGCCTTATTCCACTGATTCTCAATTTTCAAGGCAACTATGAAATGGTCTGAATTCTTTACCTCCTCGATCGGCAAAAAGTTTATCATGTCTCTGACCGGGATTTTCCTGATTTCCTTCCTCGTGGTTCACGTAGGAATTAATGCCTGTATCTGGGCGAATGATGGTGGGCGAAATGTTTAATATGGCTTCCCATTTTATGGCAACTACGGTGGTGATCCGGATTGTGGAAGTCGGTTTATTTGCCGGACTTTTATTGCATATTATTCAGGGCCTGGTGCTGGAAGTTCAAAATCGATCCCAGCCGTAAAAACGGATATGCGGTGGCCATGGGAAATCAGGGAAGTAAATGGTATAGCCGTAGCATGGGACTGCTGGGAACCCTGTTGCTGTTTTTCCTGATCATGCACCTTGCGCATTTCTGGGTTCCGTCCCGATTTACAGAATTACCAACGAGTCGAATACAATGGAAAGGAAGTAGCCAATCAGTATGCGGAAATCCTGCGGGTGTTTCAGGATCCGGTGGTTGATATATTATATGTTTTGGGTTGTCTTTCCCTGATGTATCACCTGCTGCATGGATTCCAAAGTGCTTTCAGAACCCTGGGTGTTCCAAACGGAAAATATATTTCACCTGATAAAAGGCTTCGGATTTGGATTTTCAGTGATCGTTTCTCTGGCTTTTGCCATGATGCCGATTTCCGTTTATTTAGGATGGGTCATTAACATAATTTTCAATATTCCCAATTTTCAAATTTTCAAATTTTCTTTCATGCTCGATTCAAAAATTCCCGCCGGTGCCCTTGGAGCAAAAATGGAATGATTATAAAGGACATGTGAAACTGGTTAATCCTGCCAACAAACGCAAAATGGAAATCATCATTGTAGGTACCGGTCTGGCAGGTGCTTCTGCTGCTGCATCCCTGGGCGAATTGGGTTATAAAGTAAAAGCATTTTGTTTCCAGGATTCTCCGCGCCGTGCACATAGTATTGCAGCACAGGGTGGCATCAATGCAGCAAAAAATTACCAGAATGACGGTGACAGTGTTTTCCGTTTATTTTATGATACAGTAAAAGGTGGTGACTACCGTTCACGTGAAGCCAATGTACATCGCCTTGCAGAAGTAAGTGCAAATATTATTGACCAATGTGTGGCACAGGGTGTTCCTTTTGCCCGAGAATATGGCGGATTGCTGAGTAACCGTTCATTTGGTGGTACACAGGTGCAAAGAACTTTTTATGCTGCCGGTCAAACCGGTCAGCAATTATTGATAGGGGCCTACCAGGCACTGGAAAGACAGGTTGCATTGGGTAATGTAACCATGTATACCCGTCATGAAATGCTGGAACTGGTGATGATTGATGGAAAGGCAAGAGGAATTATTGCCAGAAATCTGATTATCGGGAAAACTGGAAAGACATTTTGGACATGCAGTTTTGTTATGCACCGGTGGTTATGGAAATGTATTTTATCTGTCCACCAATGCCATGGGCTGTAATGTAACAGCAGTCTGGAAAGCGCATAAAAAGGGAGCTTATTTTGGTAATCCATGTTTTACACAAATTCATCCAACCTGTATTCCGGTTTCCGGCGATTATCAGTCGAAGCTGACACTGATGTCTGAATCCCTGCGAAATGATGGCCGGATCTGGGTTCCGAAAAAACAAAATGATACGCGAAAGCCAAGCGAAATTCCGGAAGAAGAAAGAGATTATTATCTGGAAAGAAGATATCCTGCATTTGGAAACCTGGTGCCCCGAGATGTGGCCAGCCGGGCTGCAAAAGAAAGATGTGATGCAGGTTATGGTGTAGGTACTTCCAAACAGGCAGTTTATCTTGATTATGCTGAAGCCATTGTCCGTTATGGAAAAGTGGAATGCAATAAAAATGGGATTGGAAAATCCGATCACCGGAAACCATCCGTCAATACGGGAAAGAAGTGGTGAAAGAAAAATATGGTAATCTTTTCGATATGTATGAAAAGATCACCGGCGAAAATCCATATGAAGTGCCGATGCGGATTTATCCTGCTGTACATTATACCATGGGTGGCTTATGGGTTGACTATGAACTGATGACAACTGTTCCCGGTTTGTATTGCCTGGGGGAAGCAAATTTCTGTGATCATGGTGCCAACCGGCTGGGTGCTTCTGCACTGATGCAGGGACTGGCAGATGGTTATTTTGTAATTCCCTATACCATTGGAAATTATCTGGGTGATGAAATCCGAACCAAAGAAATTCCAACCGATCATCCGGCATTTGAAGAAGCAGAAAAAGCAGTGGCAGAACGGATCAGCCGGCTGAAGAATATTGGAGGAACCAAAACGGTAGATAATTTTCATAAACAGCTTGGGAAAAATCATGTGGGATAAATGTGGTATGGCCCGGAATGCCAAGGGACTTCAGGAAGCCATTGCTGAAATTCAGCAATTGAAAAAAGAATTTTGCAGTGATCTGAAAATTCCGGGTGATATTTATGAAATGAATCCGGAACTGGATAAGGCAAGCCGGGTAGCAGATTTTATTGAACTGGGTGAACTGATGTGTAAGGATGCGTTGAACAGGAATGAAAGCTGCGGCGGTCATTTCCGGGAAGAAATGCAAACAGAAGAAGGAGAAGCAAAACGGGATGATGAACATTTCAGTTTTGTATCAGCCTGGGAATACAAAGGAGAGCATGACTGGGAACTGCATAAGGAAGACTCTGATATTTGATGTGGCGAAACCCAGCCAGAGGAGCTATAAATAATTTGAAATTTGGAAATTTGAAAATTGGAAATGATTATAGTGATAAGTTCTTTTATTAGTACCGAAATGGTATTTGAATATTCTGAATGAGTATATTGATTTTTCAGTCAAAATATTATTTCAAATGATTACTCATAAAACAAAATGTGATTGTTGACTAAGACAATATAATTTTTCGTTAGAAATGATAAAGTATTGTGAAATACTGAACCAGGAAAAGAAATTTGTTATTGCCAAACAGTTGTTGAGATCATTCGACTTCGATTGGAGCAAATGTGTTTGAAGCGCAACATGCAGAAAGTAAAGCGGATTTTATTCATAAAATGAAAATTGCAGCGAAAGAAGCATATGAAACATTTATATTGGCTGAAGTTATGTGAGAGAAGCGATGGATATAAGTTTGAAATAAAATATCAGAAATGATCTTGAGGAAATCAGTTAGGATATTGTCAAAAATTATTATTGTCAACTAAAAATAAATTGACTAAAGTCTTAAACATACTAATTTGAATAGTTTGTTAGAATCATTTTCAAATTTCCAAATTTCCAAATTTTCAAATTATCGTATGGAGCACTACAAAATGAATCTGACGCTTAAAATCTGGAGACAGAAAAATGCAGAATCCAAAGGACGGTTTGAAACCTATAAAGTAAAAGATATTTCTTCTGAAATGTCTTTTCTGGAAATGATGGATGTGCTGAATGAAAGACTGATCCGGGAAGGACAGGAACCGATTGCTTTTGACCATGACTGCCGGGAAGGTATATGCGGTACCTGTTCCATGTATATCAATGGAAGACCGCATGGTCCCTGGCATGCCAATACCACCTGCCAGTTGCACATGCGTGCTTACAAAGATGGAGATACGATTACGGTGGAACCCTGGCGGGCCAATGCATTTCCGGTAATAAAAGATCTGACCGTAGACCGGTCTGCATTTGACCGCATCATTCAGGCAGGTGGTTATATTTCTGTCAATACCGGCAATGCAGTAGATGCCAATTCACTTCCCATTGATAAAAACCAGGCAGATGCTTCTTTTGCTGCTGCTGCCTGTATCGGTTGCGGTGCCTGTGTGGCTGCCTGTAAAAACAGTTCGGCCATGCTTTTTGTTTCTGCAAAAGTTTCCCATCTGGCTCTTGTTGCCACAGGGAGATCCGGAACAGAAAATCCCGCGCCCTGAATATGGTTGCGCAAATGGATAAGGAAGGATTCGGAAGTTGTACGAATACGCAGGCCTGTGAATCGGTTTGTCCCAAAGAAATTTCCATGACCAATATCGCGAAACTGAATTCGGAATTTATTCTTGCAGGATTATCTGAGTAAGTATGGAGTATGGATGTGGAGTGTGTACTCGGAAGATTTTTCGGAAGTTGGCGTTAAGCGTTACATTAGGCTAAAAAGAGCAACACTGCCGCCAACCCAGGTTCTTGTCCTGATTATACCGTACACCAATCATTTTACCTTTGCTCAGTCGGGCGAGATTAATTGCAGGTTTGGGCCTGGGAGCTCCTTCCGGCCAGATGATACATAATACGGATTTCCACTTTTGCCGGATCATCCGGAGTTTGAATTACCGGAGCATATTTTACTTTCCGTTGCAGGATCCAGTTGGACGGATCTTTTACGGACTGAAGATCTCCCGGTTTGATATCAATAACCACTCCCTGACCGGCAAATGAAAACAAGGGTTTCAGATACATAATTTTCCAGATCATCCGGTAATAGTTTTTATCTGATCCAGAAAAACAGTTTCCGGAACATACGGATGTTTGATAAAAGGCAGCGTATATTTGGATATCCGGTAAAACCAGTTGGGATGCGGGATCCATTCAACATCCCAATTTCTGTTCCGAGGTCAATATGTTTTCCCAGGGCTATCTTTTTGTGCATGCAGGTCATCAAAAATTACCCGGTTATAAATTCGCTTTACCCGGGTTTTCTTTTTTTTTTCCTTATTAATATAAAACAACTGATTTCCCTCCTCCATTAATTCAGTAATACATACCGGTTGTATTCCAAAATAATCCTGCGTGCAATAAAAGTCAATCCTGGTTTTTTGTTCGTGGGGTTTAATCTCCAGCAAAATTGTGTTTTCCGGCTCATTATTTCCGAGCAGGATTTTTTTCAGAGTCTTTCAGATAGGAAGGCCGGTCATATCCGCCCAGGTATTGGGTGAATGTTGCGTGTCATGGGAAATGTTTCTGGATGATTTCAGGATAGTAAACCTGGAATCCATACAGTGTAGGGAAATCCCTGCATTTCGATCAGCTGGGGTTCGAGTTCATTTTTTTCGTTGATACAAACTCCAAAATCAAATGCGATAAAATGCGGATGTGATTCTTTCCCGGGAACAAAATCCTGCCTGGCGGAATGGCTTTGTCTGATGCTCAGATTTAAAACCGGGTGCTGTTATAATGTCCACAATCGACTCGCAGGCACTGATCATTTTGTCCCTGAAATCATCCGGTACGAACACCGGAGTTTCTGCTACCCGGAATTCAATGGCACCCGGATGTTTTGCATTCAGATCTTCCAGGAAAGACTGATACTTTTCCGGTGAAAGAGTCGTTGAATATTTTCCGGAGTTGCGGAATCATTTGGTAAATTAGATGATTAGATGATTAGAATTAGGTGATATAATGTAAAAGGTAAAAGTTGATGGTTAACGGATAAAACCTCTAATCCCCTAATTTCTAATTTCTAATTCCTAATTCCTATCCTCTCCCGCGCAATATTGAGAAAATTCGGAATCACCTGCGAATAGGTTTTTCTGATTTTATCCGGATCGTTTAGCTGCTGAATCATACTTTTCCATTTTTCTTCTCCATATCCTTCAATCACCGTTTTCTTTTTATCGGCTCTCTGCAGATACATACTCATGCCCGATGGCATCGGCTTCGGGATGAAACTGGGTACCCAGCATATATTCATTAAACCGGATGGCCATGATGGCGCGCTGCAGCGGAACATGGGGTCTTTCTTTTTCGATGGCCAGTACATGGGCCCCCTTTTTTTTTATATCTGTTTTTTCTTCTTCGATCACCTGGTAATCGCGGCTGTCCACGGCATAAAACGGATCTTTCAATCCATGAAAAACAGCTTCTCTTTTTCCTTCTGTTTTCATATGGATCGGAAAAACACCAAATGCCGTGGATTTTCTTTTGGTCACTTTACCCGTTTTAAAAAACCGGCACGCGAGTTGGAATGAATGACATATAAAAAGAACATGTTTTTTATCAGCTTCGCTCGGCTACTTTATTATGTTTAACGAGACTGTGAAGCCAGTCCATGTATTTATTATCCCAGGAAACACCTTCGGTTTCCAAGGGGACTGCCCGGGCCGCCGCTGGACAAATAAATATCGTAGGAGAGATCGGGAAGTTCTTCTTTTAAACGGACATCGAAAATTTTTGAGACTACAGGTAAACCATTAGCCTGACTATATTCCTGCAGGATTTGTTGAATGCAACGCATACCTTCGTTTGGACGTCCTTCGTACAGATCAAGTATAGCAACACGTAACGTATGATTCATCCTGCAAATATCTTCAAAAAAATCTGTTATGTCTGCAGCAAAAAACAACTTATTTCAAATCATTTCAAAATTTGAATCCCGCGTAGAACTTCCCGGAAGTTTCAGGAAACTTCCTTCCGGAAGAAATCTCGGAAATACGTCCTTCAATGAAGTGATTGAAGTGATGGTAAAAATCAGGAGAAAAACACCTATCAGGAATTTTGTAAAAGGGATTGGATACCGGAAAAAACAAACCCCTCAGCCAGGAAGTATTTGACCGTCGTTTTGGTGCTTCAGCCGAAGACATCAGCCTGGTGGTGGCCTTTGCCCGTCAACATGATCTAACCGTTCTTCAAACCTCTGTTTCGAAACGATCTGTTATCCTGAAAGGCCCGGTTCAGAAATTCACTGAAGCCTTCCAGGTTTATCTGGCCAATTTTATCCCAGGATTCGGGCATTCCTTACCGGGGCCGGAGCGGCACAATTCATATTCCGGAAATATCTGACGGATATCATTACGGGTGTTTTTGGATTGGATAACCGTCCGCAGGCAAGGCCGATGTTCCATATGCTTAAAAAAGGAAGGCGGGTCTGATTCATCCCCAGGCTGCTTCGGTTTCCTATAATCCCGATGCCGTTGCCAAAGCGTATAAATATCCACGTGATGTAAACGGTACCGGTGAATGTATTGCCCTTATTGAACTGGGTGGTGGTTACCGCAATGACGATATGCAGAATTATTTCAATAAACTGGGCATTCCCCTTCCGGTAATTACTGCACAATCCGTGGATGGAGCCCACAATGCTCCGTCTACTCCCGACAGTGCGGATGGAGAAGTTGCACTGGATATTCGAAGTGGCGGGAGCCGTTGCGCCGGGAGCAAAAATCGTCGTTTATTTTGCGCCGAATTCCGATAAGGGTTTTCTCGATGCCATTAGTACGGCTATTCATGATCCGGGATAAATAATCCTTCTGTCATTTCCATCAGCTGGGGTGCAGCAGAGTCGCAGTGGACCGAACAGGCCATGCAGAATTTCAATGAAACTTTTATGTCTGCTGCTGCTCTGGGTGTAACCATTACCGTAGCTGCCGGAGATAATGGTTCTTCTGACCGCGAAACGGATGGTAAGGCACATGTTGATTTTCCCGCCAGCAGTCCATATGCCCTTGCCTGCGGAGGTACCCGGTTGCTGGCCGAGGACAGAAACAGTCTGGAATGATCAGGACGGGTGGGCGACCGGTGGGGGTATCAGTGATATTTTTCCGGTACCGGATTATCAGAAAAATATTTCTTTACCTGCCAACTGTAAATGGAAATAAAAAAAAGGGGAGGGGTGTTCCGGATATTGCCGCCAATGCAGATTCGGCAACCGGATATAACGTGCTGGTAGATGGACAATGGACCGTTGTAGGCGGAACCAGTGCAGTGGCTCCGCTGATTGCGGGACTGATTGCACTGGCAAATCAGAAATTAAAAAGAAAAGCTGGATATATTCATCCAAAAATATATGCAACCTCAGGCACCGGTATTCAAAGATATTACAATGGGAAATAATATCACGGCAAAAATCAGGCGGTTATACTGCAGGTCCCGGATGGGATGCCTGTACCGGTCTGGGTGTTCCTTTGGGAAATATTATCAGATTATTCTGAGGCTATTCAAATTTCCTTCCGTGTGTATACCAGAAATCGCGCAATGAAAAAATAAAACTCAGATTCACATAATTTTCCCGGATCAGGTTGTTTTAGGTAGTTCCTTTTATTCCATATTGTAAAACAACAATAAAGGATAACGGGGAGCGTTTGGAATTCGTACCTATACCAATGGATCCGCCAATATCATTAATGGGCTGTTCCGTTTACAATCAGATAGGTTTTATTATAATAAAAACCCGCCTGGAAAAAAGAAGTTTCATACAAAGTATTATAGGCAACTTTCTTTATTTGATATTTCAAATCCGATGGAAGCACGCTGACTGTTTTCATAAAAAAAATCTCCCGTGGTAGGTCCGAAGACTTGACCAGTTCTGAAATTTATAATCCGCCACCAGTGTATATTTTTTATTTCTTGTAAGCGAAAAACCAAATCCATAACTTGTTGGAATAGTATAATGTGCCGACCGTGATCTTTGTGCGCAGCACATTTGAATCCAGGTTGATCACATTTACATTTGTTTCGGTACTCAGATTTTGCTGATTGGCATACATGGCACCAAGGGTAAAATCCCAATGTGTTGATGGATCCATAATACTGAAGGCCATAATCCAGATAGAGGTTATTGAAAAAAGTATTGTTGTTTTTGGACAGGTAAATGGATGTTCCCTGACCGAAAATAATATTTTTATTGTTGATGGAACCAAACAGGTAAGAAGTGGTGATACCAATGGAAAAATGATTCAAAAATTCATATCCATTTGCCCAGAATACTTTATTAATACCGCCATATCCCTGGTTGTAAGTCGGAATCTACAGCCGGCATTTCCTCCGATAGGTCTGGATCCGGAATATTCATAATTTTCTTCGCTATAAGGAACAAGCCCGACTGCACTTCCCCAGTGTCTGAAAATTTTTGTTCCCAGTGCAAATCTTTTAAAAGTAATATCGGAAGACTGGTGATTGGTCTGACTTACCGGATTGCCGGAATAATCGATGTACTGTCCGTTTACCCCAATTTCTCCCACAAAAAACTGAGTTGTCCAGAGCACTGAGGGAGGCTGGATTATTGGTAATAATGTACCTGTTATTCCGGTATGCGAGACCGGTAGAAGCCATTCCACTTGTACGGTTGATAATATTGTCCGTGATATCTCCGATGGCATGAATAGAATATGGCTGATTGTTGGTTTGGGCAATACCTGCTGAAATCAACAGAACGGAAAAAATGATGGTGAACGATATTCGCATAAAAGTAAAACCGTTCGGTTTGGTCATATTAATAATATGAAGCGTAATAGATTTTCAGGGAAATTTGATTTGACTTTTGTGGATTATATGAATTGCCGATTACAGCCCGGTTAAATGTTGTATTAAATAAGGCGGCCGGTATGATTAGAATCAGTCCGTTTTTTGCATTATTTGTCGCACCCTGCTTCAATGCATTCTGGATATAACGCTGTAATATCATAGGAATAATTCGTATTGATTCCATACAGATAATCAATCTTAAGATTTCCGTTTCCATATGGAAGCTGGGAACCAATCGTATTGCCTTCGTTGGTTAACGAAAGATTAACCAGCGGAGGTAAGTGCAAATGTCGGACTATATGTTCCCTGCAACCGGTTTAATGACCAGTTCGGCTTTCATTACCGCCAGGTAATCCTGATATCCCGCCAGATTACTGATCGTCGGGAAAAGAAGTTTTATATACAGACTGGTAATGGGCTGAAGAAAAGCCTGATTACCGGAAGCAGTGGATTGAAGTTCCGGTGTTCAGGCGCGTTAAGTTGTGCCGTTGGTGTTCCGGTGCGGTCTGACTTAATCTGATTGAACTGGGTAAACTGGTTTACTAATCCGGAAATCAGTTGTTTTGTTGACGTAACGACTACGCCCGGTTCATGATAGTAAATCCGAAGATACATGGAATCCTTAAATCCATAAACGGCACCGGGTAAACTTGTATCCGGATAAACAGTCAGTCCTTTGAAATAATTCCCGAAATATGACTGGATTCGTAATTGTATCCGAATGCCTGTATAACAGGCCGAACAGTTCCTGCGCCCATCTATTGGGCATTGTAATTTTAACCGAATCTCCTTTCCGCTGGGTGGTTAATCCTGCGGTCGGGATTGATTCTCACATCTGCTGATCCCAGTACAGCGGGATTGTAAGGAATGGAACTATTATTAAAAAAAGCATTTTGATTGTTGGAGGAAAATTCATGACCTGCGTAAGCTGGCTTACCTGGAAGCGCTGCACTTTGGTTGTATCTCCGTAAAAAGTTCTGTCGATCCGCATGATCAGCTGGATCGAATCATAAACAGAATAATTCGTAATAACCGGCAATGGAGACGGTGTGCCGATATCAGTAATAACTCTGTGAAGTTATGGTGCCGAAATAAGGATCTATATATCGGCCGAGTAACTGAGCCCGGGTACCGGAAGTAGTGAATGAATCCAGAAAAACCGTGGAAACCTGCACAGCAAAAGTATCGACCGTTACCACATTGGTGGAGTTGTCGCCATTGTATAGACTGTTAAACCGGAATCTGTGGTTTGGTGCAGGCGATACCACCAGTAAGAAGAAAACAGGTACAAGATAAATAGATGATAGGTCGATGCCTGAAATAACATTTCCTTGCCATGCTTATTTTCTCCTGATTAAGGATCCGGTTTCGGATAATTGAAAAAAACTGACTGGACTGATGCGGTAAGCCGTGTTGTCAGGTATCGGGTTGTAATAAATTCATTTAATTCGTCTTTCCGCACTTTCTAAAAGGGCAAAAGTATGTTTTTTGAATTCGATTAACAATTGAAACGCATTGCGTTATTTGATAAATTTTTGTGAAATCCCCCGAATTGTCCGTATTTCGCGCTGCAAATAAAATACTTTTATCGCTACAAAACACTGTATTCTCAATACAACAATATGAAGCGGATCTACTTCCACTGTATTCTCTCTTTTCGTTTTAAGCACTTTGTTTTCCTGTCATAAAAATTCAGTTCCCTATACCCAAAGCGGTAACTGGGTTACAGAGTCCCAGCTAAACGGACCTGCCCGGAGTGAAGCGGTTTCATTTGTAATTGGCAATTTTGCTTATGTCGGTACCGGATGGGACGGCTTGAATACACGATATACTGATTTCTGGAAATATGATCCGGTAAATAATATCTGGTCGCAGGTTGCCAGTATGCCGGACAGCACGGCAAGAAGTTCTGCCGTGGGATTTGCAACGAGCGATAAAGGATTATGTAGGTACCGGTTACAATGGATTTAATTATCTGAATGATTTTTATGAATTTGATCCGGCATACAAATACCTGGAGCAAGAAAGGCAGATTTCCTGGGTGGTGCACGTTATGAAGCGGTTGCATTTGGCCTGGGAGATTAGGGTTATGTCGGAACCGGTTTTGACGGTAGTAATGCGCTTAAGGATTTTTATCAGTATGATCCTGCCACAGATACCTGGACTGATATCGGATTCAGTGGAAACAAAAGATATGGTGCAGTTACTTTTACTGTATAATAACAAAGCTTATCTCGTAACCGGAGTAAACAGTGGTGTGATGCAAACTGATTTCTGGGTTTTCGATCCGGCTTCCGATACGGCCAAATGGACTCAACTCAAGCAATATCAATAATTACAGCAGGATGCATATGATGATGCGTATACAACCATTGCCCGCTGGAATGGTTCAGCATTTGTTGCTGCGGGACTATGCTTATATCAGCACCGGTGAAAATATCAGCATTAACAATACTGATACCTGGCAATATACATTTCCGAATGCAACTACGGATCTCTGGACTGAAAAAACACCTTTTGAAGGACCTCCAACGACCGGAGCTGTCGGATTCAGTTTGTCCAGTTCAACAGGTGGCGGAGTTATATTGGAACGGGAAGAAGTGCTCCCGGACAGGCAGGTGCATCAGATTATCTGCGTCAGTTCTACCCGAATGAGACTGAAAATCCGAATGACAATTAGAAATAACTTATTCTCTTATAGCAATTACCGCGCTGCTGATTAGCTTCGCGGTAATTTTTTTTAGCAGGCATAACAGTCACGAAGGAGAAAATATTTATTTATGCCGAACCAGTTCAAACAGAATATGGATGGGGATATAATATTACTGCGCAGACTGAGAAAGTGTATATCAAACAGGAGTATATGCCGGCTGTTCCGGGTAAACGGGGTTTTAAAACTGCAGCCGATGCATTGATGGTGGGAAATCTGGTCGTAAAAAAAATTAGCTCAAATCAAATGCCGACGATTACCCGCGACTGAAGCCTTGGATAGTTTAGGGATTGCTGCAATTAAGCATAAAGTCTAAGTTTAAACGCAGAACCGATGGCATGGAAATTCATGAACAATACGGTGTACTGAGATTTTGCAAATGATATAAATAAAAAAGCCGTTCCGTTTTCAGCAGAACGGCTTTTTCAATTCGTTAAACCGGGTAAATCAGGATGTAAACTTGATCATGAAGGAGAATCTAGCTTTCTAAAGGTTCCGGTTTTCAACGATACTGGTTTTTGGTTTTCATTCGGAATTGGATTCTTGCTTTCTGATTGGTTTTTCGTCGGATCTTGGATGGTTTCGGTTTTCTTAGGTTTGGATTTAGTTCAGGATTTCAGGTTTCGGTTTCAGTCGGTTAGGATTTAGGGGTTTCAGATTCGGTTTGGTTTTTCAGGATTTGGTTTCAGTTTTTCGGTTAGGATTTAGGGATTTAATTCGTTTGGTTTTTCTGGTTTGGATTTTATTGGTTTTTTCTGCGCTGTTGACAATACAAAGATGCTCCGGAAGCCATCCTTTTCATAACTTATTCGATTAAGGGGATAAATCCTTCGATTTTCGGTGAAAAATAGACGATTAACCGAAAATCCCCATTGCCGATTCCCCTTTCCTCAATACTTTTGCCCCTCTTTAAATGCATATAAATGAGACAAATTGCTTTCCGGGAAGCATTACGTGAAGCCATGTCAGGAAGAAATGCGCCGGGACGACCGGGTTTTTCTGATGGGTGAGGAAGTAGCAGAATACAATGGTGCGTATAAAGTCAGCCAGGGTATGCTGGATGAATTTGGTCCGAAAAGGGTAATTGATACCCCGATTTCAGAACTGGGTTTTACTGCTGTTGGTGTGGGTGCTGCACAAAATGGCCTTCGCCCGATACTGGAATATATGACCTGGAATTTTGCAGTTCTGGCCCTGGACCAGATCCTGAATACCGCTTCCAAAATGCTGGCGATGAGTGGTGGACAGGTTGGTTGTCCGATTGTATTCCGGGGTCCGAACGGATCTGCCGGTCAGTTGGGCGCCCAGCATTCAACCGCTTTTGAAAGTTATTTTGCCAATATACCCGGTCTGAAAGTGGTTTCCCCCAGCAATGGATATGATGCAAAAGGGTTGCTGAAGCAGGCCATCCGTTATGAAGAAGATCCGGTCATTTTTATGGAAAGTGAAGTGATGTATGGTGACAAATCCGAAGTACCGAAGAAGAATATTATATAGAACTGGGTAAAGCAGATGTAGCAAGACCCGGAACAGATGTAACCATTGTTTCCTACAATAAAATGATGAAAGTTTCCCTGGCTGCTGCTGCTGAACTGGAAAAAGAAAATATCAGTGCCGAAGTGATTGATCTGCGCACCATTCGTCCGCTGGACTGGATGACGATTCTGGAAAGTGTAAAGAAAACAAACCGCCTGGTAATCGTGGAAGAACAATGGCCATTTGCTTCCATTTCTTCCGAAATTGCCTATACCATACAGAAAGAAGGATTTGATTATCTGGATGCACCTATTCGCCGTATTACTGCTGCTGATGCTCCCCTGCATTATGCCGGCAATCTGGTGGCTGCTGCCATGCCTTCAGTAGAAAAAGTGGTCCGGATGGTAAAAGAAGTGATGTACCTGAATAAATAATTTCTGACGGGTACGCAGTAAACTGCGGTCATATGAAAGTGCTTATTAACGATCCTGTTACTTTTCCCTGATTCTGTTTACGTGCCAGGCCCAGTCTACTTACCAGCCTTCACCCGAAAACCTCGCTGCCAGGAAATGGTTTGACAGTGCCCGTTTCGGCATGTTTATTCACTGGGGAGCTTTCAGTGTGCCGGGAGACGGGGAATGGGTAATGAATAACCGGAATATCACAGTTCACAGAATACAGCCGTCTGCAGACTATTTTCAATCCGGTTCGGTTTGATGCAAAAAAATGGGTGTCGGCCGCCAAACGCGCCGGCATGCAGTATATCACGCTGATCACCCGTCATCACGATGGATTCAGCGATTGGGATACCAAACAATCAGAATGGAAAATCACCAATACAGACTGGAAGCAGGATGCAGTAAAACTCATGGCAGACGAATGTCAGCGACAGGGAATTAAATTATTTGTTTATTATTCCCTGCTGGACTGGTATCGCAGCGACTATCAGTATGAAACCGGCCGTACGGGTCATGGTACAGGCAGAACCGCCAAAAGCGACTGGAATCATTATATCGCTTTTATGAAAGCCCAGCTAACGGAACTGCTTACCCAATATGGACCGATTGCCGGTGTCTGGTTTGATGGTTACTGGGACCAGCTTGCCGAATGATCATGATAAATCCAATAAACCGGCGGTAGACTGGCATCTGGAAGAAATTTATGCACTGATTCACAAGCTGCAGCCTCAATGCCTGATTGGAAACAATCATCACCTGAGCCCCATCCCCGGAGAAGATTTTCAAATGTTTGAAAAAGATCTGCCCGGTGGAAATAGCACGGGTTTTGGTGGCAGCTTCGGTTTCCAGCCTGCCGCTGGAAACCTGCGAAACCATCAATAATTCCTGGGGTTTTAATATTACGGATACAAATTATAAATCCTCCAAACAGCTGATCCGCCTGCTGGTAAATGCTGCCGGATACGGAGCCAATCTTTTATTGAATATCGGGCCACTTCCCAATGGTGAAATTCAGCCTGCTTTTACGGAAAGACTGGATAGCAATGGGTAACTGGTTAAGGAAAAACGGGTACACGATTTACGGTACTCACGGGCGGTTTTATGAAACCGCAGGACTGGGGTGCTATAACGGAAAAAGGAAATCATGTTTATCTCCATATTTTTAAAACTGATGGAGACAAGTTTTTTATGAAAATGCCTTATAAGGTAAAATCAGCTATGGCGGGAGATCAGAAATTAAACGTGCAGTTAGCAATTGGAGGATCACTATATCATGATCGATCTGAAGGGAATCTCCCTGGATCCGGTAGATACAATTATTCAGCTGGAAGTAATAAAATAAAAATCTCCGACGCTACCTGCGTGGAGATTAAACTTATTTAATGAATGGCTTTCAGAGCAGTTCCCATAACAATCAGGGAAACATAAGCAAAGCCAATTAATAAAAATCCAAAAACGGTCAGTTTTAAAAACACCTTGGCCGGTGCTTTTACGGAATGGTCTAATTCCTGTTTCATAGGGTTAAATTTTAATACTGGTTTTTCTAAAAATATTGACTGACTCACAAAATAAGCACAGGAAACCGGTTCCTGCAACGTATTTTTACGAAGGTAAAACCCCATTTCGATGAAAGGATTTGGACCAGATTTCAAATACCCCATTATTCAGATTAAATTGCGGGCTAATTGGCTGAAAATCCGGCCTTTATTTTTATTGAAAACCGAGAAAATATGTCGAATATTCTGATCATTGATGATGAAAAAGCAATCCGGAAAACCCTGAGTGAAATACTTTCTTATGAAGGATATAAAATTGATGAAGCGGGAGATGGGGAAGAAGGATTCAGGAAATTCAGGGAAAAAGAATATGATGTAATTCTGTGTGATATTAAAATGCCCAAAATGGATGGCATTGAATTTCTGGAAAAAGCAAAGGAAGCAAATCCTGATCTTCCGATCATCATGATTTCCGGTCATGGTACGATTGAAACGGCTGTTGAAGCGGTAAAAAAAGGTGCCTATGATTATATTTCCAAACCACCTGATCTGAACCGTCTGCTGATTACCATTCGCAATGCCATGGATAAAACATCCCTGGTTGCGGAAACAAAAGTGCTGAAACGAAAAGTGAGCAAGGTGCAGGATATGATTGGAGAATCCACGCCGATTCAAAAAATAAGAGAGACCATTGAAAAAGTTGCACCTACCGATGCGCGCATACTCATCACCGGGGAAAATGGGGTCGGAAAGGAACTGGTTGCACGATGGGTGCATGAAAAAAGTAACCGGGCATCAGGTCCGCTGATTGAAGTGAATTGTGCTGCTATTCCGGGTGAACTGATAGAAAGTGAATTATTCGGTCATGAAAAAGGTTCATTTACTTCTGCCGTAAAACAACGAATCGGAAAATTTGAACAGGCGAATGGAGGAACTCTTTTTCTGGATGAAATCGGTGATATGAGTCCGAATGCACAGGCAAAAGTGCTGCGTGCACTGCAGGAAGGAAAAATCACCAGGGTAGGAGGTGATAAAGATATCAATGTGGATGTGCGGGTGATTGCGGCTACCAATAAAGATTTGCTGAAAGAAGTGGATGAAAAAAATTTCCGGCTGGATCTGTATCACCGGCTCAGTGTTATCATCATTCATGTTCCTTCTTTAAATGAAAGGAAAGATGATATTCCGCTGCTGGTCGATAAATTCCTGCAGGATATCTGTAACGAATATGGTATTGCCCGAAAAGGAATTGATGAAGAAGCCATACGGGCACTTGCAGGAATATAACTGGACAGGTAATATCCGTGAACTGCGCAATGTGGTGGAACGTCTGATCATTCTTTCTTCCAAATCCATTAGCCGGGAAGATGTGGCGAATTATGTGCTGCCTAAAAAATAGCCTATTAAAAATTGTATAAATGTGCCGAACGGTTCAGCCAATCCACTCATGCGGCTGTATTTTGAAGGCTGTATAATTATGGTACATTTGACCAAATCTAAAATCGCTTAAATGACCGCTCACCAGATTTTGATTCTTATTCTTATTGCCCTTGCTCTTATTTGTTCTGCCTGCTTTTGGTTTGTATTTTATGTTTAAAAAAGCAGGTGTTCCTGCCTGGAAAGGATTGGTACCGGTTCTCAATACCTATGAAATGGTGCGGCTGAGCAAACGACCGGTTTATTTGTTTTTCCTACAATTTATTCCGGTTGTTGGCTGGTTTATTATCGCTGGCGATCTGTGTTGAATTTGTAAAAACATTTGGCAAGTTCAGGTTTTATCAACATGCCCTTACTGTTTGTACAGCTGGGTTTATATTTTTTATATGTCGGGTCTGAATAAAAAAGATAAATATCATTGGACCGGAAGCTGCAAAAAAATATAAAAAATCTGCTGCCCGTGAATGGATTGATGCGGGCATATTTGCAGTCGTTGCCGCAACGCTGATCCGCACATTTGTTTTTGAAGCGTATGTGATCCCGACGCCTTCGATGGAAAAAACATTGCTGGTAAACGATTTTCTTTTTGTGAGTAAATTCAGTTATGGTCCGCGTATTCCCAATACGCCGATTGCCATGCCCTTTGTTCATCATACCATGCCCCTTGTTCGATATGAAATCTTATGTGGAATGGATTCATATTCCCTATACCCGCTGGTTTGCTGCCCCGGTGAAAAGAAATGATGTGGTTGTATTTAATTTTCCGGCCGGTGATACGGTGATCAATAAGGAAGGATATCAGTCTGAACAGCCTTATTATAATGTGGCGCGGATGCTGGGAAACGGAGATATCAATGCGGGCCGTCAGATTATTCTAAATGATCCGGATGAGTATCCGCTGATTGTTCGGCCGGTTGACAAACAGGAAAATTATATTAAACGTTGTGTTGGCATTGCCGGAGATACATTACAGATCAAAAATCAGATTGTTTATATCAATGGCCAAGCCAACCCCGCTGCCGGACTTATTCTGAAACAAATTATATTGTTGTAACCGGCGGCCAGCAATTGGATGAAACCGTGATGAAAGATGAATATGATATTGATATCAATAATGGAGAAGAATTTCAGCAAACAGGTGTGCCGAACCGGTATGCCATGTTGCTTACCGCTATCTGCCCGGGATAAAATGATGAAAAGCGGTCTGGCGAAAAATATTACTCCTTATCTGGACAGCAGCAGAAATGGTATATCCATATGATCCGCAATATAACTGGACAATGGATAATTATGGGCCGATTCTGGATACCCAAAAAAGGAGCAACGCTTGCACTCAACACATTTAATTATCCTTTTTATGAAAGGGCAATCCGGGACTATGAAAAAAATAAACTGGAAATGCGGAACGGAAAAATATTTATTAATGATAAGGAAGCCACGAATTATACTTTCAAAATGGATTACTACTGGATGATGGGAGATAACCGGCACCAGAGCCAGGACAGCCGATACTGGGGCTTTGTTCCCGAAGATCATGTGGTCGGAGAAGCATGGATGATCTGGATGAGCTGGAAAAACGGTGTCCGCTGGAGTCGTCTGTTTAAGAAAATCAAATAATCATGCATTTTTCTGATGAAGCAAACCAGTCTACAATATTCCGGTACAAATATTTCCGGATTTCAAATCACTGGAACCAGCCGATGCACATGCTACTGGAAGCTGCCCGGCAGGCAACCGAGCAATGCATATGCGCCCTATTCAAAATTCAGAGTGGGTGCAGCCGTCCGGCTCGAGTAATGGACAAATTACTAACGGGTTCCAATCAGGAAAATGCGAGTTTTCCGGCGGGAATTTGCGCTGAACGCGTGACACTGTCAGCGGCATCTGCAGCTTTTCCAGGCATTGCGGTAACCGATCTGGCCTTGACCTATATCAATGAATCCGGCACTGGCAACCAGCCCATCAGTCCCTGCGGAATATGCAGGCAAACACTGGCTGAGTATGAGCAACGTTTTGGCCGCTCAATACGTCTTATACTGGGTGGAATTTCAGGCGAAATTTTTATTATCAACAGGGCAACGGATCTACTTCCTTTTGCGTTTAGTAGCCAGGAATTGAAGCCTGATTAATATTATTTGTATTAATATTGCACCCGTTATGAAAAAATTGTTGTTTGTATTTGTATGTTGCAGGCACTGATTGTTATTTTTTGGTTGTGGAAAAATCTGTTCCCGATACATCCGGCCTGTACCCAAATCCGTTTCCTTGCCGATTCCGCAGAGCTGCTCAAATATGCTGCAGATTCTTCTATTACATGTGACAAGAGACAGTACCGGGATTTATTACCAGATCATTGATTCCGGTAACAGTAATCAAGCCCATATTTTCTTCCAATATGTACTGTGAACTATATTGGCAGGCTGATGAACGGGGCGATATTTGATTCTGCTTCCAATTCCAATCTTAATGGATATGGTTTGTACAAACTCATTACCGGATGGCAGATTGGATTGCCTAAAATCGGTGTGGGCGGTCATATAAAAATGTTGATTCCTTCTGCTTATGCCTGGGGATGCACGGGATATGGTCCCGTGCCGCAGAATGCTCCGGTGTATTTTGATGTTAGAGCTGCTTTCCGTGAATTAGTTTTCCCTAACTTACGTTTCTAAAAATTTACATTTTATGAAACGTACTGCCACTGCAATCTGGAAAGGATCCGGAAAAGATGGAAAGGGAACACTGACTACGCAAAGCAATACTTTAAACAATACGCAGTATTCTTATAAATCCCGTTTTGAAGAAGGGGTTGGAACCAATCCGGAAGAACTTATTGCTGCAGCACATGCCGGTTGTTTTGCCATGAAACTTAGTTTTGTATTACAGGCAATGGGGATAACACCGGATAGTCTGGATGTAAACGCAGAAGTTACACTGGACTGATGGTACCATCACATCATCAGCACTTCACGTTAAAAGCAAAAATTCCGGGCATTACACCGGAGCAATTCAAAGATGCGGCTGAAGATGCCAAACTCAATTGTCCGGTCAGTAAACTACTGAATACAAATATTACGCTGGACGCATCGCTGGTTTAAGCACCAAAGCTAACGTTATTACAACAGACATAAAACTTTCAATGTCATGTCTTCAAAAAAATCTTCAGATTATCCAGAAGAAATTTTCTGCGAAATACAGCTTATGCGGCCAGCGGAATTCTGATTGTACCACGTCATGTGCTGGGTCGTGGATTTATTGCGCCCAGTGATAAATTAAATATAGCCGGCGTAGGTGTTGGTGGCAGGGCTGAAACAAATCTTCCCCATGCATATAATAATGGATCCGATAATATCGCTGCGCTGTGTGATGTAGATGACCGGATGGCAGTGAAAGCACGCGGAAAATGGCCCAATGCACCTTATTATAAAGACTACCGGGTGATGCTGGAAAAAGAAGGAAAAAATATTGATGCGGTCATGATAACAACACCGGATCATATGCATGCGCCTATTGCGATGGCTGCCATGGAACTCGGTAAACATGTATATGTTGAAAAACCACTTGACACATGATATTTATGAAGCGAGGATGCTGACCCAGGCGGCAAAAAAATATAAAGTTGTTACACAGATGGGAAATCAGGGCAGCAGCGGAGATGATATCCGGCTGATTGAAACCTGGCTCCAGGATGGATTGTTGGGAGATGTTCATACCGTGCATGTATGGACTAACCGCCCCACCTGGCCTCAGGGAATTCCTACTCCCACCGGTCAATTTGAAGTTCCCAAAGAACTGGATTGGAATCTCTGGCTGGGTACTGCACCGCAACGTGATTATAATCCTGCATACCTGCCGGCGATCTGGCGGGGATGGGTGGATTATGGATCCGGTTCACTGGGAGATATGGGTTGCCATTTTATTGATGTGCCTTATCTGGCATTGAAACTGGGTTATCCGGTTTCTGTTGAAACCAGTGTGGGATCTGTGTATAAAGGATTTTTCCAGGAAGTCATTAATACAGATGGATTTCCGCCATCCGCAAAATCATATATTCAATTTCCGCAACGCGGTTCACTGGTGCCGGTAAAAATGATCTGGTATGATGGCGGAATAAAACCGGAAAGACCGGCTGAACTGTTGCCTGACGAACCGATGGGAGAAGACAGTGGCGGAATGATTTTCGAAGGCACCAAGGGAAAACTGATGGCAGGAATATTTGGGGCAAAATGCAACTCTGCTTCCAACCAGCCGTATGAAAGATGTTGTTCTGCCAAAATCAAAATTTCCGCTTGTAGAAGGAGGAGCAGAAGGTCATCAGCAACAATGGGTAAAGGCCTGCAAACAGGGTTATGGCGCATATACCAGTTCTGATTTTGCCATCGCCGGTCCATTGACCGAAACCGTACTGATGGGAAACCTGGCTGTACGCAGTTATCAATACAGTGAAACTGACAGCTAAGGGAGAAAAAATATTTCCGGGGCGAAAAAAATTACTCTGGGACGGAGAAAAAATGGAAGTCACTAATTTTGCTCCTGCCAATCAGTTTGTAAAAAGGAACTACAGATCATATTAAGCTTAACGGTTAAGGTCTAGACGCGTGTCAACTGTTCATACCGTAAACCATCTGTTTATAATCATACACTAAAATATATTTTTTGAAATGAAAATAAAGAAAATAATTCAAGAAGAGATTTTTTAAAATCAACATCACTGGCAGCGGCGGGGTTTTTTATTGTTCCAAGACATGTTCTGGGCCGTGGTTTTGTTGCTCCAAGCGATAAACTTAGGATTGCCGGTATCGGTGCCGGTGGAAAAGGAGAGAGTGATCTGTTTGAATTTTCAAAAAGCCCGAATGCCAATATTGCTTTTCTCTGCGACGTGGATGACCGCCAGATAAAAAAATCCGTGGAGTCGTTTTCCGAAAGCAAAAAGATATTATGACTGGCGTGAGATGCTGGAAAAAGAACATAAGTCCATAGATGCAGTTTCTGTTTCCACACCGGATAACGTGTCACGCAGTAGCTGCACTGGCCGCCATGCAATTGGGCAAACATGTGTATGTTCAAAAACCATTGACGCATGATATTTATGAAGCCCGGATGCTCACGGAAGCGGCTAAAAGATATAAAGTAGTTACACAGATGGGTAACCAGGGTTCTTCCGGAGACGGAGTACGTACGATGCAGGAATGGTATCGTGCCGGTATTATCGGAGATGCAACAGAAATACAGGTATGGACAAACCGTCCGATCTGGCCGCAGGGATTGGGCACACCCAAAAGTACGGACCCTGTTCCTGCCGAACTCAAATGGGATCTTTGGCTGGGGCCTGCACAGGAGCAAACTTATCATAAAGAATATGTTCCCTTCAGCTGGCGCGGTTTCTGGGCCTTTGGAACCGGCGCACTGGGAGATATGGGTTGCCATCTGATTGATCCTGCTTTTAAAACAGTGGGCCTTGGTTATCCGAATGCAGTGGAATGCAGCCAGGTCGCCATTTTTGAAAAAGCCTGGACACCGGAATATTTTCCCGAAAGTTGTCCGGCTGCTTCTTCAGTCATTCTAAATTTTCCCGGCAAAGATGGAAAACCAGATGTAAAAATGCACTGGATGGATGGTGGCATTATTCCGCAAAGACCCGAAGAACTGGGAGCTGATGAACAATTTGGAGACAATGGCGGAGGAGGTGTTCTGATTATTGGAACAAAAGGAAAAATCATGTGTGGGACGTATGGCAGCTGATCCGAAACTTTTACCAACATCCAAAACAAAAGAAGTGAATGTTCCGCAAACCTTAGCACGTGTTCCGGAAGGTCATTATGTTCAATGGGTAAATGCCTGTCTTGCAGGTTATGGACAAAAAGAAGTGAGTTCTCCATTTGAATATGCGGGACCGTTAACCGAAACCATTCTGATGGGTAATCTCGCATTGAGGACCTGGAATATAAGGATCGAAAAACCTTCGACTAATGGAAGAAAACAATTTTCTTATCCCGGAAGAAAAAAATTGTTCTGGGATGCAGTGAATATGAAGATCACCAATTTTGATGAAGCCAATCAGTTTGTAAAAAGAGAATACAGGAAAGGATGGTAGAAAATTGTTAATTGTGAAGTATGGAAGTGTGGAAGTATGGGAGTTAGTAGGTTAGAGCTATGCCATAGCAATTTCGTTCTTCGAAAATGAATCAATAATATCCAGCATCAGTTCATTTCGGATAGTGCCCACTTCAGACATATCAGGAACCCAGAATTTGACTTCATAGTTGACCATATTATTGGCAAATGTATCGACCGTAACAGCAGGTTTCGGATCACGCATGATTTTTTCATTTTTGTTTAGTTCTTCCAGGATCAGATCCCGGGCTTTGCGGAAATCTGATTTGTAGGGAACACTGATTAGAACTTTAATTCGTTTGTTCCGGTTATGCATGGTCCAGTTGATCAGCTGCTGGGAAAGAGGTCTCCATTGGGTACAATGATATTGGCGCCTTCTCCATTATTGATCTGACTGGATCTTACGCCGATTTCCTGCACAGTTCCCGTTTTTCCTCCAACCTCAATGGTATCTCCGATCTGAATCGGTCTTTCAAATGCAATGATGATTCCGGATACCAGGTTGTTTACCAGGTTTTGCAGTCCAAATCCAATACCCACACCCAGTGCACCGATCAGAATGGAAATTTTATCAATCGGAATACCTGCGGCAGCTACAGCAATGAGAAATCCGGCAGTCCAGATAGCTGATTCGTACAAGCAAGGCGATAGAACCCAGCTTTGTCTTTTTTTGCGGTCCCGGATTATGACTTTCATCAAAAAAGAAATTTACAAACTGTGAAAGCACAGAAGAAATCCAGATGATGAGTATAAACAGATATTCCGCTTGCATAGGTAAAACTGAAACTTCCGATTGTTCTGGGTTTATTGATGAAATAAAAGAGGATATCCACTGAACCCGGTCATACAGCATCAGGTTCCGGAATATGGAAAGTATCCAAACAAAAATCGCCACTACCCAAAGCACTCTGCGTAGTTTATTTTTCAGATCCACAAAATTCAGGAATGCAAAAAACCGATTATGAAAAACTTCCGATTGCGTATAAACGGCATCAACCAGTATCGTGCAACAAACTTTCAGGGTTACAGCCAGCACAAGACTGTCGATTGCGCTAAAAGCAAAAAGTTTACAAAGTGTTAGCTCTTCCGGTCAGATTACAGACAATTGAAACAGGATCTGGATCAGGGTAATGGCAAGCACCCATTTGCGCGCCTTGGAGTCTTCCAGATTTTTAAAAATGATTGTTTTCTTTCTTAACAGCCAGATGCATAAGCACAACCAGAACAATACCGCCGATCATCAGTTCCCATCTTTCCCCATAGGCGAATCCAGTAAAATATCATCAATGGCAAAAATATCCAGATGGCCGCTAGACAAAACCAGATAATCTTTCCGGTTTTGGTGAGATAGGAGGAAAGCAGTATGGATAAAAGTAATAGACCGGAATAATTCATTAAGATGAGCATATAGCAGCAGGTGCGCTTTCATATAGAAAAGGGCCATAGGTAGTCAGCAATAAGAGACTGGAAATAATGGCTGATTTTTTCAGGAATGTCAGATTGCTGAATGATACGTTTCCCGGTCCGGTTTTTTGCGTACGACACGGCAGTGTAACCAGGAACCAGATCAGAAGCAAAATCCAGATAACAAGATTAATCGACCTGGTATCCCAGGTGGTTGTCATAAATCTTCGGATCACCCGGACTGGACCGGGTAAGGCCGTCCTTTATGACATCCGCAGTAAGGACATCATAATCTGTAGCGCAGGAATGCAAAAAATGGAGCTTCTTCCTGTTTCCACATGGCCTGGCTGATTGCCTGCTGGCGATCACTGATTTCCGATTGCAGATCTTTAACCAGTAAATAGATTTATTGAAACCCGGTTCCGGAGTGTATTGATTTTTATTGTGTGCGCTATGAAATATGGTGAATCCAGGGAAAGGGAACGATCATAAACCGACCTCATTTGCCCATGCAGAATCGTATTCAGAGAATCATTTAATAAACGTGCTGTCGTGTTTTACAATCCGGATTCGCTGATGTATACCATTTAACTGGGCAATATAAGTATCAGTGATTCTTGTCCCAGTCTTCCAGTGTTTCCGCGATTCACCCAGCATAACTGATGCAGTATTCAGGTTGCGCAGGTTCATGGGATTATCATTTCGGTTCAAGCCGGTTATGAAAATAATTCAATCTCCGTTCCATGTCCGGAAAGTGATTTCAGAATTTCTGCTGTATCCAGTCTCTGGTCAAAGAAATTTTCAGCCCGGTTCAGACTGAAAGAATAGGATTCAATCTTATTCACCATATAAGGAACCGTGGTATCCTTGATTTCTGTTTCGCGGAGAATGGAATCGGAAATCCGGCTATTCAGTTCCAAAGCGCGCTGTCAACCTTTTGCTGGTGGTGTGACGACGTTTTTTAACCTGGGCGTTTGCCATGAAAGACACAGATCAGAATAAGCATAACAGGCGAAGAAATAATTCTCAGCCTGGTTTGTAACGGGCATGTACACAGGAATTTTAGCCAATTTACACCAATTGCAGAGTGCGGGCTGCAGGTGAAAATCAGAATTTGTCAATGACTATTCGCTGAGCATGCGGGAGAGCATGAGCAATTCGGTTTTTTTATACAGATTCGACTCATTGTCGAAGCATTTGCTGAATTCTTCGAGCAGGGATCTGCATGATCCGGATATGGTTGGAAGGTTTGAAATGAATATCGGAAGGTGTGATGGCAATGCGGTTGAAATAGTTCATCACATCTTTATGGGTAAATACCTGTCCGCTCATAGGATCAATAAAAAATTCGATGCGGTCGATGGCAGCCTTGTTATTTTCTTCATCTGCCAGTCCGGGTTTGATATAAGCCAGTACAAACTGGCGCGGAATATTGATGGCTTTTACCGGTATATCCAGCAATTCGCTCAGCAGTAAATAAATGATTCCGTTGATGATGGTATTTCCTCTTTTGGTTTCAATAACTTTATGGATCAGGAATTCATCCGGATGCTGGTATCCGACTTCAGTTCCCTTCAGATTATAATAACCGTAAATAATGCTTGTCAATACATTTACCTGTTCCAGCGGAGTCAGATAACTGTTTAATTCCAGCCAGATATTGCGGCGGAGTTTTTCGATTTCTTCCAGAACGGGGCTGGTGGCCAGATCAGGATATTGAAATTTTGAAACCAGCAGACTGGCGGTCAGCAGATCGTGGTAACTGCTGGTTTTCCATCTTTGAAAATCTTCTGTGAGGTCCCGGTAATGTAGCCGGTGAATCAGCATTTCTATTCGTTCCTGGATGGTATCCTGTAATGTATTTTCCCAAAGATACTCCAGGTTGGGAATGATACCCCGGCCGTAACTGATGATGCGATCGCTGACAGTTGTAAAAACTTCTTCATCCGGATCATCTATCAGATGAAGCAAAGCTTTGATTTCTTTGGATTCCTGCATGGGGTGGATGTTTTTTCTTCAGGCGATATACAGTCAGGGTTAACGGGATGAATATCGCAGAAGTTAAAAAAAATGCAATGACAATCTTATCCACAAATCCCTGCCGGATGTTTATTTCCGGTGCGGAATGCGTTTGCCCTGATTGGATAACGCAGGATTTTTAAAAATCTTATGAGGATTTCTTTTTCCTCGGAACTCTTTTAGGTGGATTGGCTTTCACATCTTCAATGATGGCCTTGATTTCAGGAAGTTCAAGTGTTTCCACACTTTCCTGTTTTTCCTTGGGAATTTTATAATTGCGAAGTCCCTGTTTGATATAGGGACCATAAGGTCCGCGAAGCAGTTGAATTTTTTCTTTTTCAAAAACCTTGATGGTCCTTTGTTCCTTGGTCGCTCTTTTTTCCACTATGATGGGAATGGCTTCTTCAAAGCCGATGGTATAAGGATCAAATTCTTTTCCGAGAGAATAAAATTTCTTGTCGTGTGCGATATAAGGACCAAATCGTCCGATATTGACCGTCACATCCGTGCCTTCAAAATGACCCAGGTTTCGGGGCAATTTAAATAATTCCAGCGCATCTTCCAGATTGATGGTCTCGATACTCTGTGTGTTTTTTAATTTGGCAAAACGTGGTTTTTCTTCATCATTTTGTTCGCCGATTTGTGCCATTGGTCCATAACGGCCCATTCGCACAATAAGTTTTTTTCCGGAAACCGGATCAATTCCCAGTTCTCTTTCCCCGCTGATCCGTTCTGCAGTTTCGATGGTATTTTCAACATCTTTTTTAAATGGAATATAAAAATCATCGATCATATTATTCCACTCCATTTTTCCGCTGGCCACTTCATCAAATTCCTCTTCGATACGGGCAGTGAAATTATAATCCATGATATCATCAAAATACTGTTTCAGAAAATCAGTCACCACCAGTCCGAGATCAGTTGGAAATAATTTTGATTTCTCAGCGCCGGTAGTTTCCTGTTCAGTTATTTTGCTGATTTTATTTTCTTTCAATTTCAGAATCCTGAAATTTCGTGATCACACCTTCTTTATCTCGTTTTTCCACATAACCTCTTTTCAGGATGGTGGAAATAGTAGGTGCATAGGTGGATGGTCGTCCGATGCCCAGTTCTTCCAGTTTTTTAACCAGTGAAGCTTCTGTATATCGGGGCAGGGGACGGCTGAAACGTTCAGTGGCCCTCATTTCCATGAAGGGCAGTTGCTGGTTTACGGACAAGTGGTGGTAACATTCCTTCCTGATTTTCTTCTTCTGTGATATCATCATCATCCCGGTCTTCCCGGTATACTTTCAGAAATCCATCAAATTTCAATACTTCACCACTGGCTTTCAGTTCTTCCTTATTGGTAGATATCTGAATTTTGGCAGTTGTTTTTTCCAGTTCCGCATCAGCCATCTGGGAAGCCATCGTTCTTTTCCAGATCAGTTCATATAACCGGCGGCAGATCAGCATCTTCCACAGTGTCATTTTCCATATAGGTGGGACGGATGGCTTCATGCGCTTCCTGTGCACTTTCATTTTTATTTTTGAATGCGCGTTTCTGGTAATATTTTTTTCCGTATTTGCTATTGATCTCGTTTTTGAGACTGTCCATGGCTGTATCGCTCAGGCTCACACTGTCGGTACGCATATAAGTGATCTTACCGCTTTCATATAATTTTTGTGCGAGCAGCATGGTACGGCTTACGCCATATCCCAGTTTGCGGGAGGCTTCCTGTTGAAGGGTGGAAGTGGTAAATGGTGCCGCAGGTGATTTTTTTCCCGGCTTTACCTGAATATCTGTAACGGTATAATCTGCGCCGATACAGCTTTGTAAAAAATCTTCGGCACCGTCTTCATCTGCATATTTTTTGCCTTCGGCAGAAAAAACAACATTTTTTCCTGAAATATCTTTTGCCGAAAAAGACGCTTCAATCCGGAAAGTGCTCTGGGCAGTAAAGGCATTGATTTCTCTTTCCCTTTCTGCAATAATCCGTACGGCGACACTTTGCACACGGCCGGCGCTCAGGTTATTCTTCATGCTCATTTTGCGCCAGAGCACCGGGACTCAATTCAAATCCTACGATCCGGTCCAGAATACGGCGGGCCTGCTGTGCATTCACCAGATTCATATCAACCGTTCTGGGTATTTTGACGGCAGATTCAATGGCAGGTTTGGTAATTTCATGAAAAACAATTCGTTTGGTGGTTTTGGGATCCAGACCCAATACTTCACACAGATGCCAGCTGATGGCTTCCCCTTCACGGTCCTCATCCGTTGCCAGCCATACTTCACCAGATTTCTTGGCCAGGCTTTTTAATTCCTTGACAACCTTTTGCTTATCTTCCGGAACAATATATCGGGGTTTATATTTATTATTAAGGTCAATACCCATATCGGCCCTTTCCAGGTCACGGATATGGCCATAACAGCTCTTTACCTCAAAATCTTCTCCCAGAATTCTTTCAATTGTCTTGGCTTTCGCCGGGGACTCCACGATCAATAAATTCTTCGCCATACTGTTTCAAATGATTTTTAACGGACCTGAAGGCGTGCAATTTTACAGTATAACATTGAAAGTAAAAAATAGCTCACAGTCCTGCAGGGGTCAAAACACTGCCGTTAACTGGTTAATTTATAGGACTTTCCGAGTTGTTTTGGAGATTATCCGGATCCTCCTGCTTGGGTTTCCGTCTTAAAAAGGGATATATCCACTTTTCCAAACCGGTAATTGAACTGTAATCGGAAAAATTGCGGATCCCTGTAACGGATAGTAGTGTTGGGTGGAATACTGGGCATTTATATATACATCATTTCGCCGGGTGGCAAATATATCCGTGATGCTGAAAGTGAGGCTGGCCGCTTTGTTTTTCAGGAATTCGTATTTCAGGGATGCATCAACGCCCCCAGTCGGCAAGGGAATACCCCTGTGCATTTCCGCTGACGGTTCCACCACGCCCTCCGCCACCGCCACCCGCTCCGCCTGTACCGCCGGGTGGGAAGACTGTTTTGGAAGTATAATCACCGGTCATCTGCAAAGTGAAATTTCCTGGGTATTTTAAAAGTCGTATTGATTTTGGCAAACCAGCTGTAACTGGCCGGCGCCGTTTGTATCGAGTCTCCGACATTAATTTTTGACGTATAGATATTCAGATTGGTTGTAAGATCCCACCAGCTTGTCAGATTATTTCTTCCGATCAGTTCCAGTCCGCCGATATAACTTGAATTGGCATTTATAAATGTATTGATCAGTACAACTGAATCGGTCAGGGGATTTACTTCTTTGGTCTGGTAACGCGTGATCAGGTCGGTTGTATATTTATAGTATACGGAAGCCAGGAAAGTATTTTTCTGATAGTGTTAACTGGTAAGCCATTTCAAGAGAATTCGTAAACTGGGGTTTCAGATTGGGATTTCCCCGGCTCAGATTCAGGGAATCAGAATAGTCAGTATATGGAGAGAGCTGCAGAAAACTGGGCCGGTCGATTCGGCGTGTATAATTTAATTGCAGGTCCTGATTATCGGTGAGTTTTTCTGTCAGAAAAATACTTGGAAATAGACTGATCGGATAATTATTACTGAAATGTTCCAACGGTGTCTTTTAAATCCTCCCGGATTGCTGGATCATTTTCCGCATAACTGTTGGAGCCACGGTAACTTGAATTTTCTGCGCGCAACCCCAGTTGAAACCCGAATTTACCAACCGTATTGGAATACTGGATATAACCCGCCAGCACCTGGTCGTGGTAATTATAATTGGAAGAAAGCAGGGGTTGATAAATAAGTGTCGCCTGCGCTGTCAACAGTATAGAAATTATTTAGGTTGCTGATATTGCGCACAGAAATCCGGGCACCCGTTTCCAATTTTGATTTTTCTGTAAAGGGGTTGGTAAAATCTGTTTGAGCAGTGATAAATTCATTATCCCCGAGGAATTTTGTTGTTGCTTATAAATACTCGAAAGTGGTCCGTCCGGAATTTCATACAGATCCGAATTGGTTTGATTCTGACTGGTGGTCTTCTCCATGTGTATAATTCAGATCGGCTGTCCAGTTTTCGCCGGATCTCGGAAAATTATGTTTGAAACTGATCATGCCCGATCTATTGTTGAATTCCGTATTGGTATTGGAAAATCGCTGCATGAACGAACTGTTAGAATATCCGTCATTATAAAGTGTGTCCTGCGAAATATTACTGTTGGTATATGGTTTGGAAGTTCCGTGCACGATAGTTCCGGAAATGGAAAATGTATTTCTGTTATCCATGAAATAGTCAAGCCCGACCCGTGCAAAAATGAAATGACTGTTACTGACATTGCTGTCTGCCTGGTGAAGCTGGTATTCCGGATTGGAGATAAATGTGAGGCGGTCTGTGGTTCCGGTAGAAATTGTTTTGCGGTGGTTGACATTGGCGCTTGCAAAAAAATTAAACTTTACCCTCTTTAATATTAATATTTCCACCGACATTATAACCACCACGTTTATCTATTCCAGCTCGCAGGGCGCCATTGTATCCGGCTTTTCGGTTTTTTTTCATAACGATATTCAGGATACCTGAAACGCCACCCGATGCATCAAACTTGGCACCCGGATTGGTGATGATTTCAATGCTTTCAATTTCATCTGCGGGAATCTGATCGAGTGTGAGTGTGGTGGGTCGGCCATCCACGAAAATGTACGGTGCTGCGTTGCGAAGCGTAACATTTCCATCGATATCCACGGCGAGAGATGGAATATTTTTCATAATATCCACCGCTGTTCCTCCCGATGCGGAAAGATCTTTTTCCACATTATAAATTTTGCGGTCTATGCCCAGTTGTATGAGCGGTTTTTCTGCAGTAACAGTTACCTGCCTGAAGACTCGAAGCATCCTGTTCCATTTTGATATTTCCCAGGTCCTTATCAACAGCACCCAGCCTTTGTTCCGGATCAGCACTCTGCGCATCTTTTAAATTGAATGCAACTTTTTGGTCTATCGGTTTATAACCGATAGCTGTCAGTTTTAATTGAAAACTCCCAGAATAGGCAGGTTCTCGAAACTGAAATCACCATTGGATGGGGTAATTGCTCCACGAATAACGGAATCACGGCGGAGTATGTTTGGCTGTCATCGAAAACAGACATGATCAATTGCACAGATGTTCCATCCAGCCCTTTTCCGGTTTTTGCATCTATAATTCTTCCGTAAAAATGTCCGACAGCAGGTGATTGTCTGCCACTTCCATTTCGGCGGCCGGTTCCATTGCCGCGGGTAACAGGAATGCTTGCACTACCTGCGGTATCCCGTTTGAGATGACTGGCCGAATCCATTTCCGAAGGTGCATGAGCCTGCACAGGTGTATCCGCCGAAACAACCGGTACAGTATCTTTTACAGGTTGGGGGAGGGTCTTATTTTGGGCTTCAGCAGCATGCAAAAACGGGGTAGAGTCTGCTTTTGTTGCTGATATTACCCGACGGGTGGTATCCTGAGCTGATGTTGAATATGATACCAGAATTAACAGACATCCGATTAAAAACAGGGCCAGGTAAAATTTCATTGTGCAGATAAATGAAAATTTAAAGTTCAAGGAACGTGCCTGACCCGGTTGCTAAATGGTTGTTAACATCATGATAAGACATGATGGATAAGTGTAATCCTTACAAGAGAAGAGAAAAAATGGGTGGATGACGGGGTTCGAACCCGCGACCCCTAGAACCACAATCTAGTGCTCTAACCAGCTGAGCTACAACCACCATTTGGGACGGCAAATCTAAGGAAAATTTGGAGATTGGGAAATTTGAAAAATTTGAAAATCAGGCTGCTACGGAATCAGGAATAATCGCTCAGGACCATGATCAACGGATATTAACATACGATGCCAGTCGTACATGATATTTGCCGTTAACGTAAGGATGGGTTAATATTAAGCCGGGCAACAACAATACAGAAGCATTAATCGTTATTTTTGGACAATGTCTAAACTGTTCTCATATATGTTGAATAAAAGGAATCTACCCATCGTTTTGCTCGTATCCGCTCTTGGAATTGCTATTGCTCTGAAGACTTTTGCCTTCAAGCGGTAATCCGCCCACCAAATACGAAAGAATATTGAAAAATGTAAGTGAACTGCTTGAAGAAATTCATTACAGTCCGAAAAATATTGATGATAAATTTTCCACGGAGGTTTTTAAGAAATTCCTGGAGCGAAGTGGATGTTGAAAAGAAAATTTTTCTGAAATCTGATATCCAGGAATTATCCAAATATCAGATACCAGCTGGATGATGAAATTTTGGGTAAAGCACCGGTACAATTTGTGCCGGCCGTTGTGGCCATTTACAAAAAAAGACTTACAGGAAACTCAGAATATCTACCATGAAATTCTTTCGCAGCCTTTTGATTTTACTAAACAGGAAACCGTTAATCTGGATTATGACAAACTGGATTATCCGGCAAATATAGCTGCGCAGCGGGAAGAAATCAGAAAAAAACTAAAATATCTGACACTTGAAAAATATGCAGATCTGCTGGACCAGCAGGAAGCGGCAAAGAGCAAACCCGGATTATGTGGCAAAAACCAATGAACAGCTGGAAAAAGAAGCCCGGGATAAAACTTTGAAATTCACTGACCGGTTTTATGATCATCTCAGGATTAAAGCAACTGAAGATGATTTCTTCAATCTATTTGTCGAAACCATTGTACAATGCATGGATCCGCACACAGACTATTTTCCGCCGGTTGAAAAAAGATCTTTTGATGAAGATATGAGTGGACGTTTTTATGGTATCGGCGCAGCTCTGCGTGATGAAGACGGCACGATCAAAATTGTTACACTGGTTACCGGCAGCCCGGCCTGGAAATCCGGACAGGTCAATGTTGGCGATGTTATCCTGAAAGTTGGTCAGGGTAATCAGGAGCCTGTGGATCTTACCAGTTATATGGTGGAAGATGCAGTAAAAATCATTCGCGGAAATAAAGGTACAGAAGTAAAACTTACACTGAAGAAAGCAGACGGATCCATAAAAGTGGTTACCCTGGTACGAGATGAAATCGTGCAGGATGAAAAATTTGCAAAAAGCGTGATCATTCAAAGCGATAAAGGAAAAATCGGATATATATTTCTTCCGGAATTTTATGCCGATTTCGACAATCCGAAAGGGAATCGTTGTTCTGTTGATGTAGCCAGGGAAATCGTAAAACTCAAGGAAGCAAAAGTAGATGGTATTGTTCTCGATCTTCGTAATAATGGAGGTGGTTCTTTATATGATGTTGTTCAGATGGTAGGACTTTTTATAGATCAGGGTCCCGTGGTGCAGGTGCGTGACCGCGATGGCAAACCACAGGTATTGAATGACAGGGACAAAACGGTTTTATATGACGGTCCGCTGGCTGTTATGGTGAATGAATTCAGTGCTTCTGCTTCTGAAATTTTTGCAGCTGCCATACAGGACTATCACCGAGGTGTGATTATTGGAAGTACCAGTACTTATGGTAAGGGAACCGTTCAACGAAATATTCCGCTGGATAAAAATACGGGTATTTAATGATGTGGCCGGTCCGCTGGGTACCGTTAAACTGACCCTGCAGAAATTTTATCGGATCAATGGAGGCTCTACACAGTTACGGGGAGTATCATCCGACATCGTATTGCCGGATCTTTATGAACATTATAAGATTCGTGAAAAAGATCAGCCGGATGCTCTGGCATGGGATGAAATGCCGAAAGCAGACTATACGACCTGGAAATATGCGTATGATATCAATAATATCCGGACTTCCAGTACAGAAAGAACGAATACTAATCTTGCTTTTAATACGATTTCAAAAAATGCAGCCTGGCTGGATAAACAAAATGACAAAATGTATCCGTTGAATCTGAAAGCTTATCAGGAGGAACAAAAAATGATCCGTGTCAACAGTGAAGCAGATTGATTCCGTCAGTAAGTTGAAATCGCCAATGATGATTTATTCCATGCCACAGGATACGGTTAAATACAGTGAAGATAAAGATAAAGGCGAAAGGTATAAACAGTGGGTAGACAGCCGCAAAACAGATATCTATCTGAATGAAGCCGTCAATGTGATGGATGATATGATCTCGCTGAAGGCTGTTGTGTATAAGAATTAAAGTAAGATTATTAATAATTGAGTGCGATTGTTTCGAAAAATAAGCAGCGCACTTTTTTTTATTTCCGCCCTTTTTATTTTTCAAAACTACTCCGGGAGGCAATCACCGCGATCATCGTTCCCATTATAGCAATTAAACCAAATGAAATTCGCAGACTGGTAGCCTGGGCAATGAATCCGATAAAAGGCGGACCAAATAAAAATCCAAGGTATCCGATAGTCGAAACGGCTGCAATTGCCACTCCCGGCGACATCACTTTAGATTTTCCGGCAGCACTGTAAATCATGGGTATAATGGAAGAAACTCCTGCACCTACAATTAGAAATCCAATAGTTGCCGTAATAAACTGAGGAAAAATTACAGCCAGTAACAGACCGCCAGCAGTCAGCAATCCACTTACCTGCAACATGGTTTTCATTCCAAGACGGAATGCGACCCAGTCTCCAACAAAACGTCCGGTGGCCATCGTACACATAAAAGCTGTATATCCAACAGTTACCAGGGAGGGATCCGGGCGGACAACTTTTGCAAAATAGATTCCGCTCCAGTCGAACATAGCCCCTTCACAAATCATCGAAAAAAAAGCAATCAGGCCGAAATTTAAAATCGATTTATCCGGTCGCACAAATATGGGTTGTTTCTCATCCCGGTTACTCTCCTGACGAATTAGTTTTCCGGAGAAAATAATCAGGATCAGTGCAGCGAGTGCTAGTAATGCAAAGAAAATGATAGGGCGGTAATACGCTGAAAATGAACCATAACTGTTCCTATGGCTGCACCGGTAAATCCTGCCATGCTCCAGACACCATGAAAAGACGCCATGATAGGTTTGTGATATAATGTTTCAGTCGCAACAGCCTGTGTATTGACGGAGATATTCATCATATTTCCGCCAAAGCCAAAGACAAACAATGTAATCATCAGTTGGGTGACGGATCCGGAAAAGCCGAGCAATGGGAGAGTGCATGAATATAAAATAGCGGACAGCATTACGATGATCCGGCTTCCGTATTTCGCTACCAGAAATCCCGCAACCGGAAGGAAGTCAGTAACCCGACGGGCAGACAAAGCAGTACGCCTCCGAGTGCTGCACTGTTAAGCTGAAGCTTTGCCTGAATATCCGGAATGCGGGAAGCCCAGGAAGCAAAACAAATTCCTGCCAGAAAAAAGAAACTGCTTACTGCAATGCGGTGGATGCGTCGTTGAGGTAAGGGCATAAAAAATAGCAAATTACAATTTGCAATTTGCTATTTCTGAATTATATTCGAACGATCGCAGCCTTAATTTCTTTCTTTCTGCAGGGTAGATTTTAGTACTTCCTTTTTCTTCGGATCAGAAATAGCCGAAGCCAGTTTTACGGCACCATAGGCATTCAGAATGCCGCCTGAACTACTTAATTCAGATAAAGGAACCAACTCATTTTCAGTTCCCGGTTTTTTTGCTTTTGCTGACGGCATGGTCGCCGATTTTTCGATACAATATTTTACTTCTTCCGGACTAAGAGTTGGGAAATATTCCAGGATCAGGGCTGCTACGCCAGTAACAACCGGTGCTGCCATGCTGGTTCCATCCAGGTTGCCGTATTTATTTCCGCCGGGAAGTGTCGAATAAATGCGCGTACCCGGAGCAAATACGTCCACCTCTTTTTTACCATAATTGGAAAAAGAAGCGGTATAACTTTTGAAAACTTTCTTCAGCCATGGGATCGCTGCTTGCACCCACAGTAATCCAGTTCTTTGCCTGTTGCCGGGAATTTTTAAAATTTGGGTTCGGGAAATTGTCAACGGTGTCCACATTTTCAGCATCGTTTCCGGCAGCATGTATGAGCAATACACCTTTTGATTCTGCATATTTAACAGCATCATCTACCCAGGTTTTTTGCGGGGAAAGATTTTTCCCGAAACTCATATTGATAACCCTTGCTCCATTGTTCACCGCATACCTGATAGCCAGTGCAATATCCTTATCGTGTTCGTCACCATTCGGAACTGCCCGGATCATCATGATTCTTACATTATCCGCAATTCCATTAATTCCTATTGCATTGTTCCGTTCAGCACCGATAATTCCACTCACATGTGTTCCATGCATGGGATCGGTTGCCATGATATCATTATTGCCGTAGATGCTATCCTTAATATCATTTTCATTATCCCTGCACAATATCTCCACGATAATTTTTAGGAGCTGTTTCCTTTATTTCCATTTTCTTTTCTTCACGGTCAGCCTGTTCGGTGAAATCAGTAATGAAAGTGGTATTTGTCATATCCATGATATGATTTTCCTTAAACAGGTAGAGCAATACCGATCTGGCAGTGCGGCTTTCCATATCCTTTGCCTGGAAAGTATCCAGGTCATTGCCAGTGTATTCTTTTTTACCCATTGCATGTTGCAGCAGGCTGTCGCTTTTTATACAGGCATTCACTACGCGTTTCAGCATGAGCAGATCCACGCCATCATCCGCTCCATCACCCATGATCTTCTTTTTGGCTTTCACCCACATTTGATAATGTTCCCTGGCTCTCCGCATTCAGGCTATCCATCCTGATTTTCTTTTTATCAAACTGTTCCTTGTATTTATAATACACCCGGCCTTCTTCCTGGGAATCATCTTTAACATTTTTTCCATCTTTTCCACCGATGAAATTCCATCCGTGAATATCATCCACATATCCGTTATGATCGTCATCAATTCCGTTTCCGGGAATCTCTCCCGGTATTTGTCCACATAATATGGATCAGATCTTCCTGTAAAGTATCCACACCTGAATCGATAACAGCAACCAGGACAGGTTTACTTTTAAGATTTTTCAATCTGAGGAAATCATATGCTTTGTCCAGGCTGATTCCATATACACCGTCTTTTTCCTTATCCAGCAGATGCCAGCCTTTTACCAGTTCCTGTTTTGGAATAGGTTCCCTGGGCAAATGAAGAAAAAGAAAAAGCATAGGAGATCAGGAAAATAAATTGTTCTTTGATACGGATTGTCATCGTGGAATTTTTATATAGCTTGTAATCGTTAACGTTATATTTCCGGGGCATTAAATTATTTTAAATTATTTGGACCCGCAAAGATCATCATATGTTTAATATATATGCCAATCAGGGAGGGGTGATTTAACGGTTCTTTAATTGAAAAATAAATACCACCCGCCGGTTTTCAGCTCTTCCTGTTAGCGGTATTATTAGTCGCAATCGGACGGGTGTCTCCAAATCCTTTCACCTGAATACGGTGATTCGGAAATTCCGTACTTGACAAGCACTTTTTTTACTGCATTCGCCCTTTCCTGGCAGAGTTTCATATTATAAGCCGAATTCCCGATATTGTCCGTATGTCCTTCAATCAACAAATTCAGATCCGGATTCGTTTTTAGACTATCCGCCAGTTCATGAATCGCCGGATAAGAATTTGTGGTCAGATCTGTGCTGTTCATCTTGAACATACACATTGGTTGCCACCAAGTTGGCTCTTTTGATAATTCCGGTTGCACTGCCTTAATTACCGGACATCCCTTGATTTTCTGCCGGACCGGGTTGATCCGGACATTTATCTATTTCATCATTTACACCATCCTGGTCACGGTCAGGAATTGGACAGCCATGATATTTTGCCAGACCGGGTATATTTTTACAGGAATCTTCTTCATCATTGACACCGTCCTGATCTGTATCGGGAATTGGACAGCCATGATAACGAGCAACTCCGGGATCATGCTTGCAGGAATCCTGTTCATCGTTTACCCCGTCAAGATCTGAATCGGGAATCGGGCAACCATGCCACCGTGGAGATCCCGGGATCGTCTTACAGGAATCTTGTGGATCCGGTGTGCCATCATGATCCGTATCCGTTATCGGCTCAGGTACTGGTTTGGGGTTATTCAACCAGATGCCAAGGGAGCCTCCGTAAACCTGATTATGAAAACTGGAAGGAGTAAGCGGCAGTATATGCATTAGTAAGTCCCTGGCTGATAATAAGCACTGACCATTACATTCCCCAGTTCAAATCCTGCTTTTGCAGTAATGCCGATATCAAAGGTTTTATATTTGCCCGTGACCCATTGCCGACGGGCAAGTCTTCCGTACCGGACTGATAAATATATTTGGAAGAATTATACTGCTTTACCCGGTTCTGATAAGACTGGGAAGCACCATAGATAAAAGCGAAATAAGGGCCCGCACTGAAATAAAAATAATTTTTTCTGTTTTTTGAAAGGGAAGCTTTCCAGGTCAGGTAAAGAGGAAGTATCCACATAATTCAGATTCAGGGTATGCTGACTATAAAGGGTATCATTCTTGATACACGGATGAATCATAGTATCGCTGATATTGATTTCCTTTCGCGCTGTATAAAATGCCGGGCTGAAAATAAAGGTTATTTTTGCCAAATGGAATTTCAGCCAAAACCCCAATTTCAAATCCTGTTTTAGATGAATAATACTTGCCTATGGCGGAATCGAAACCGGGAATTGAATTTTTTTGAATAAAATTGGAAGAATGAATACCGCCCACATGCCGCCAGTCTGATCTGGGCCGAAATGGGCGAAAATACCAGAATATAGAACAGGGTAGATAGTATTGGACGGCAAATCCGGTTCTGGTTCATTGTGTTATAAACGTTCAGGAAATATTATATTATACGAGCTTAAGGCTTAAAACTGAAGGCCTTAAGCTCGCAATTAATCATCCAGAATGTCAATTTAAATGAACATCAATTAAAATTCGAATTTAAGGTTAAATTACTTTGATTCTTAGCATCTTGGGTATTAAACTCATAAATCAAATTGAATTCCCTGTGCCAATGGTAATTTGGTAGAATAATTAATGGTATTGGTTTGTCGTCGCATATAGGATTTCCAGGCATCACTACCGCTTTCCCGTCCACCACCGGTTTCTTTTTCGCCACCAAAAGCACCGCCGATTTCGGCTCCCGAAGTACCGATATTCACATTGGCGATTCCGCAATCACTTCCGCCGGCGGAAAGAAATTGTTCGGCTTCCCGAAGATTCAGGGTCATAATAGCAGAAGAAAGACCCTGAGGTACCTCATTTTGAATTTGAATAGCTTCATCAAGGGTCTTTGTATTTGAGCAGGTAAAGAATAGGAGCAAATGTTTCCTGCGTTACAATTTCGATATTCCGGTTTCGCTTCAGCAATACATGGTTTTACATAACATCCGCTTTCATATCCTTTACCCGATAATACCCCACCTTCCACCATAAAATGGCCACCTTGTTTTTTACAAGCTTCAATAGCTTTCTGATACATTTCAACTGCCTGTTTATCAATCAATGGACCGACATGATTTTTTTCATCCAGCGGATCTCCGATTTTTAAGTTGTGCATAAGCATTGACCAGCTTTGATTTTACCTTATCATAAATTTTTTCCTGAATAATCAGTCGTCGTGTGCTCGTACACCGTTGTCCGGCAGTACCAACTGCACCGAATAATGCGCCCAATACGGCAATATCCAGATCGGCCTGTTCACTGATGATGATGGCATTATTTCCCCCGAGTTCAAGTAAAGAACTGCCCAGTCGGGAAGCAACTGCTACCTGCAAGTGCCTTTCCCATCCGGGTGGAACCGGTAGCAGAAACTAGGGTATACGATGCATCTTCGCTCATCCATTCTCCCGTTTCCCGACCACCGGTAATAATACAACTTACGCCTTCAGGTACTTCATTCTTTTTGAAAATTGCTGAAACGATCTGCTGACAGGCCAGTGAACAAAGGGTGTTTTTTCAGATCCCTTCCAAATGGAAACATTTCCGCAAACCCAGGCCAGCATACTATTCCAGCTCCATACTGCAACAGGAAAATTAAAGGCAGAAATAATTCCCACGATGCCCAGCGGATGCCATTGTTCATACATACGGTGTTGCGGTCTTTCGCTATGCATGGTAAGTCCATGAATCTGACGGGAAAGACCAACCGCAAAATCGCAGATATCGATCATTTCCTGTACTTCACCCAATCCTTCCTGCAGACTTTTTCCCATTTCATAACTGACCAGGCTTCCCAGGGCATGTTTTTTTTCACGAAGGGCTTCACCGATCTGTCGTACAATTTCGCCGCGTTTTGGAGCTGGCCAGGTTCTCCATATCAGCCAGGCTTCGTGCGCCTTATGATACAATCTGATCATAATTTTCTCTTGTAGTTACTGAAACTGCTGCAATGTGATTTCCATTTACCGGAGAAAAAGATTCAATGGTTTGTCTCGGATTGTCAAACCATTTCGATCCTGTTGAACTGCCGGCATTATGGGATTGTAATTCGAGTTCCTTTAAAAAATCCATTTGTTCCAATTGAGCACGCAAGTTAGTAAAGAATTGGAGTGTGGGAGTATGGTGAGTCTCGAGTGTGGGAACGGAGTCAAAAAAACCACGCGTATCAACGCGATGGTTTTTACAACAAGATGAATACTTTAAAAATGAATAACTACATTGGTGAATAACCGCATGCCATTATATCCCATTTGAACGGCTTCAAATGGTCCGCCGGATTCGCTGTCGCCCCAGGATTCACTTTTGGCATCCAACAGTAGCTGCAATATCCGGATGAACATTGAATATATTATCCACACCAATAATCCAGGAAATGTTTTTATTTATTTTATAAGAAAAATAAAGATCAGTGGTCACTTTTGGATTAAATACAAAATTTTCGGGAACTGAACCATTTCCATCATCCCTGATTACATAAGGATAATAGCCCAGACCTGCATTTGATATGCCGTCTCCTCCTGGTGTTCCAGGTTGTGCACCGGCAAGTGTATCATATCCATAACCCTGCGTAGTCAATTTTCCAAAGTAAGTCAGATGGGTACCAATAGCAAACTGGTTTACATCGTATTCGATATTTAAGGAAAATTTTGATTTCGGAGCAGAAGCAATCAGGAATGCCTGTTCACGGGTGCTGAAAAAAGTCTGCTGGTCAAATAAACTGGTCGTTCAGCGGGGCGGGGACATTTATATTGTCAATATTTATATGTCTGAATATTTCCGGCAAATAATAATTTAAGACCGTTCTTACCCCATCTCTTATTATATTCCAAGACCACATCAATTCCTTGAGTTGGTCGTATTCACCGCATTGGCAAAAAACTGCACGGAATTCAGAGGTGGAGTCAAATTAGGAATATAAGGTGCCAATATCAGGATCCGTGGCAGGAAATTGTCCGGAAAATATGATCCGGTTCTTCAAGTTTTATCAGATATCCGTCTACAGTTATAGTAAAGTTGGTCATCGGTTTCCAGGCAAAGCCAAGACTGTAATTTACAGATGTCTCCTGTTTCAACGGCGGTATACCGGCAGCCCGGGCAACCTGACTGGTATTTGGTGCCAGCCAGATATACTGAAGACTGTTATCTACAATATTTGTATTGATATTGCTGAAATTTATCTGCTGCAGGGAAGGTGCCCGGTAACCGGTGCTGATGGATCCCCGTAAATTAAAATCATTCGTTAGTTTATAACGGGTTGCAAATTTGTATGTATTTACAAATCCAAAATCCGAATAATTTTCAATCCGCATAGCCCCATCAACCAGCCATCTTTCGGTTACATCCAGGGATCCTTCTACATAAGCTCCTATATTTGTCCGGTTTGCATTTACTTCATCCGTGGGTCTGAATCCCGGAAATCCCTGCGACCCGGAAGCGATATCCCGGGTATCCCCGGTATTGGATAATATTTCTGTCTGGGAGGGTAAGCATGCCAGGAAGCCTCTTCACCCTGATAAATTTTATAATTGTTCGTAACGGAATTCAGCACCGAATGAAAATGTCAGTCCATGGGCAATTGATTTAAATCTTCTGCTCACATCCAGGTTGGCTGTGTTTTGCAAAAAATTAAATCCCCCGTCATCAAAACGTGTTTTGAGTGGCAACCTGGCTCGGAGGTAAGGTTGCATTAAATGTTTTATTGCCGTAGTAATGAAAATTATTATAACCGATCACATTGCTGAGATCCCAATCCCAGTTTTTCCAAAGGTTCCTTTCATTCCGGCAGCAAATGACATATCCTGGATGTAAACATCTTCCTGCGGATTATAATAAACATTGTTCGGATCCAGAGTCCTGGTGGCTGGACCTGAATACACGCATGATCGCCGGAACGAAATATGCAGAGTTCCGTCCAGATCTGGTTGGAAATTTTTCCGGATGGTCATCGAAATTTCTTGTCCATGCATAAACATTTGAATGTTTATAATTATATCCGCCAAATGAATAAAAAGTTGTTTTGGTTCCGGCAATAGGCATTTCCAGATTATACATGGCTCCGCCGGAAGTGATGGATCCGTCTCCAAAAGCCCTTCTGTATTCAGCGAGTCAGGGTGCCACCTTTTTAGAATTCGGATTGGTCGACCAGTTGGTATCCGGAAGTGCACGGAACGTTTTTCCGATCGTAAGGAAATTCGCGCCAATATTTAGAAAACCACCGTTGTTTCCAATCGGAATACCATAATTCAAATCAGCCTTTAGCGTCTGCCCGTCTATTTTTGAACCGGTATAATACTGGGTGGGATCCACATTATTGAGTGTATTATAAGTGGGATCATTATATCCGCTTACACCTACTACGGCATAAAATTTCTTAACATCTTTTTTCAGAATAATATTAATAACTCCTGCAATGGCGTCTGAACCATATTGAGCTGAAGCGCCGTCACGCAATATCTCAACCCGGTCAATAGCTGCTTCCGGAATGGCATTCAGATCTGTTCCTGAATTTCCCCTTCCCCGGGTTCCAAATTCATTTACAAAAGCTGCCAGATGACGACGTTTGCCATTTACCAAAACCAGGGTCTGATCATAGCCAAGTCCTCTCAAACTGGCAAAATCTATCGCATCAGAACCGTCTGCGCCGCTTTGTTTATTGTAATTAAAGGAAGGAACAGCCATATTTAACTGTGCTTCCAGATTTGGGCGAAGAAGTCGTTTGCTCAAGAGTAGTTCAATTTGACGATATCCACCGGTACCGGACTTTCCGTCTTCACCCTGGGCATACCGCGGTTTCCCGTAACAACCACTTCATTAAGTTCAGTCGGTATTTTCTTCCAGGGAGATGGATAGTTCGGAAGACCCTGAGCATTTTACCAGTTTGGATTTGATATCCGACTGCGCTGATTTCCAATTTCGTCACCCGGATTTGCCTGAATTTTGAAAATCCCTTCATTATTGGTCGTTGTTCCTTTCTGGGTAGATTTTAATTTTACGAACACCCGGTATCGGGGAGCCGGTTTTATCATCCGTTACCTTGCCTGATAATGGTCGTCTGGGCAAAAATCAAAGAGGAGGATAAAGCAAAAACGCAGAGACTAATAGCCATTTTCTCATAAATCTTGTGTTTTGGTAGTAAATTACTGAATTAAAAAAATCATAATATGATGAGATATGGCAAGCATACACTCAAATTATGGATATGGGGTCAGATTACCATATATTATTATAAATAATATTTTGACATTAGCAAATTTACAGAGCAAAAAAGCACCGTATTTTCCGAAATTTTTATAGGTCAAAAGCTATGTGATCTGCGTTTTTTTTTGCATTCTTTGATATGTCCCATCCATCCCTTGAATACCTGTTAACGCAGGTTTTTTTTATTCGAGCCACGCTAAATCCGGTATCAATCAAGTTCCATCATCCCTGAAGGCCTATTTTTCACTTGATTAATACCCTATATGCACCCTTTAATCCGAATTGTCATTTGCCCTGGTCTTTCTGTGTTCCTATGCCGTTTAATGGTTTTGCCGGACCAGGATTCGGTCAGCCCGGTAAAAGCCGCCTCTTATACATCAATGAAACATATCAAACGACTGGACTCGCTTTTAACCTCTCCGGTTTTCGCAGTTTCAAAAAAATCAGAATGGTCTGATAAAGATGCAGACCTTTCATCGTCGCGGATTTGTTCCTGCCAGATATCTAAACCTGGAATCTTCTAATTATGATCACCGTTCATGTGGTGTTGCTGGCTGAAAAAACGAATGATGGCAGTCGGAACCGCATATTCAACTGCGCAAGAACCGGATTCAAAAAGAAAAGAAGCAACTGAAGAAAATGTTTTACGATAAAATAAAAGTGGTTTCCGAATTTCAGGGGACCGGGTCCTGTAAGAGCAATGTTTTATCGCCTACATGCCACGGATAAGAATTTGCAGTTATACGAAATTCTGAATGCGGATTAAATCACTCAGTTATAGTTTTCATTCTCAGATACATTTGACCTGATGAATCAATACTGTTCCTGTTCGTTGGGAAAATCATTTGATTTTACATCTTTGATATATTGTTGCACTGCCTGGGTAATCGGCTCATGAAGGTTAAGATACTGACGAAGAAAACGGGGTTTGAATTCCGTATTGATGCCGAGCAGATCATGCATTACCAGTACCTGTCCATCACAATATTTTCCTGCTCCGATACCGATCACTGGGATATTCACAGTCTCAGCAACTTCTTTGGCCAGTATGGCAGGAATTTTTTCAAGAACGATTGCAAAACATCCGGCTTCTTCCAGCAATTGTGCATCTGCTTTCAATTTTTTTGCTTCCATTTCTTCTTTTGCCCGCACCGTATAGGTGCCGAATTTATAAATGGATTGGGGTGTTAGTCCCAGATGTCCCATCACCGGTACACCGGCTGCCAGGATTCTTTTTACGGATTCCAGCACTTCTTCACCGCCTTCCAGTTTTACTCCATGAGCACCGGTTTCTTTCATAATTCGGATGGCAGAAATCAGTGCTTCCTTTGAATTGGACTGATAAGAACCAAAAGGCAGATCAACGATTACCAGGGAACGGGTAACGCCACGAATCACTGAAGAAGCATGATAAATCATCTGATCCAGTGTAATAGGCAGCGTGGTTTCATGTCCTGCCATTACATTGGAAGCAGAATCGCCAACCAGGATCACATCGATACCTGCCTGATCGAATAAACGTGCAAATGAAAAATCATAAGCTGTAATCATGGAAATCCGTTCCCCGTTCGTTTTCATATTCTGAAGGGTATGGGTCGTAATTTTTTTGGGAACCATTTTTCGCTGGTTGAATGATAAAGATATAATGTTTAAGCCTAATGCCTAAAGTCAAAGACTTAAACTCGTTGAGTAAAACAAGTCCATGCGAAAATTTAAAATTGCAGTTTGAAATGGACCAATTATAGCGGTAAGACTTGCTGCTAGATTGCAGTTCCCGGTAAAGTGCCTGAATAAGTCCATCTGCCAGACCGATTTTCGGAACAAAAATTTCTTCTGCATCGATCCAGCGCATCACATTTACATAAATCTGCAGGGCCGGTACAATTACATCTGCACGGTCTTCCTTCAAATTATAGAGTCGCATGCGTTCGGTGACAGAAAAACTGTTGAGTTCTTTATAATAATCTTTTAGTAGTTCCAGAGGAAGTGGTTTGCCGTCTTTTCTTTTGGAAAGAGAAAAGACTTTATTGATATTTCCACCGGATCCAATGGCGGTAATATGTTTTGACCATGGTTCCGCGTTTCTTTCTTCAGGAAATCTTTCATCTGATCCCAGTGTGCTTCTGTAACCTGGTTTTTAATCAGACGGATGGTGCCGATATTGAAAGATTTTTTAAACAGGAGTCTGTTATCAGCAAAACAGGTAAGTTCTGTACTTCCGCCACCCACATCGATATACAGATAAGAATTTTCACTATGTCAGGTTTTCGGCAATATGATTTTCATAAATAAATGCAGCTTCGTCATCTCCGCTGATGATTTCAATTCGAATGCCGGTTGTATCTTTTACGGTTTCAATAATCTGCGGACCATTGCTGGCATCCCGCATCGCAGAAGTAGCAGCAGCCTTGAAATTAGTCACACGGTAAGCATCCATCAGGTATTTGAAGGAATGGATCGTGTTGAGGAGCATGGTGGTTTTCATCTCTGAAATTTCCTTTTTCTCAAATACATCAAAACCCAGACGCAGCGGAACACGTACCAGATTCAGTTTTTCAAAAACAGGTTTTTTTTCCGATTCGATTACTTCTGTAATCAGTAACCTGGCTGCATTACTTCCAATATCAATGGCTGCCAATCTCATGGGTATTGGATTTTAAATGGGAACCATCTGGTCAGCTGGCGCAGAAGGGCATGGTTTCCGGTAGTACAGTGCGTCTTATTTATTTTTTGATTCAGGTATTGATAAATTTCAATCTGTGAACGAACTTTCTTGGATTGATCTTTTTTGTATTGATTCTGCAGGTTATTGTCGAGCCATCTGGCTTTTACATTGTCTGAAAGCTGGATCTGCAAGAATTTCTTTTAACTCATTCCTGATCTTCGCATCCAGTACCGGACAGGTGGCTTCGACCCGATGATCCATATTGCGCACCATCCAGTCTGCCGAAGATATATAAACTTTTTCTTTGCCCTGGTTGTGAAATATAAACACACGTGCATGTTCCAGGTATTCATCCAGAATGCTGATGGCAGTAACCGGTTTTTTGAATTTTTTATTTTCGGGCATCATGCAAAATATACCCCGCACGATCAGTTTGATTTCCACACCTGCGCGTGCCGCTTCATATAATTTGTAGATAAGTTCTTCGTCAGAAAGTGAATTCATTTTCAGTGTAATGGATGCAGGTTTTTTATTTTTTGCAGTATTTGATTTCTGCATTGATCATTCGGTACAATTCTTTGCGCAAGATAGATAGGGCAGGGAATAAGTGTTTTGCAGGCTTTCAATGGCGCTACTCCATCTTTCCATTTTTCCAGATAAGTGAACATGCGGTTCACATCGGCCATGATATTTCGGTTGGAAGTGAGCAGGCAATGATCGCTGTACATGGTGGCTGTTTTTTCATTCAGGTTTCCTGTACTTACAAAACCATAATAAATTGAACGGGTACCTTTCTTTTTCTTGATCAGGCAGAGTTTGGCATGCACTTTCATATTGGGAATCACGTCAATTACTTTAACGCCTTCTTCTTCCAGTCTGTCCTTCCATTCCAGGTTTGCTTCTTCATCAAATCGTGCCCGGTATTCCATCATGGCAGTTACCTGTTTGCCATTTCTGACTGCATTGATCAGGGCATTGATCACTTTTGAATTGGAAGCCAGCCGGTAGCAGGTTACTTTGATGGCTGTTACATCCGGATCAATCGCCGCTTCCCGTAACATATCGATCACTGCATTAAAGGAATGATAAGGGAAATGCAGCATCACATCCTGTTCCAGTACAACATCCGTTATCCGGTGTGAACTGCTCGACCAGTGGATGAGGGAATGGTTTTTTTCGTTGACCTTTCTTGGTAAATACATCCGGGAAATCCATGAAATGCCTGAAATTATGAATTCGTCCGCCTGGAATGATGGTTCCTTTTTTTGCAAGGATAAGTCCCTTGATCAGGAATTCCAGAAGATCGGTATCCATTTCCTTATCATAAACAAAACGAACGGGTTTTCCTTTGCGCCGGTTCTTTAGTCCTTTTTCAATTTTTTCAATCAGCGAAGTGGAAAGATCGTTGTCAATATCAATTTCCGCATCCTTTGGTAACTTTGAATACCCAGGACCGATAACGGTCATATCCGAAATAAGAAAATATATTTTTCAGATTATAGCGGATTACATCTTCCAGCAAAATAATATGATGTTCGTCCGGAGAAGGAGAGGGCAGGATAACAAAACGACCCAGAAGACGGCTTGGGATTTCAATCAGGCAAATTTTTTTTCTTCCTTTTCGAGTGCTTTTCTGGAAAGTACCACGCCGAGATAGATGGATTTTTCCCGCAAATAAGGAAACTGGGGAATGCTCTGGATCATCAGGGGATGATATTGGCACGGGCTTCTTCTTCAAAATAATTCTGAACAAATTTCTGCTGGTCTTTATTGAGATCTTTTTCGGTTACCAGGAAAATCTTTTCATTTTTCATTTCCGCATAAATATTCCGCCAGATTTCATCGAATCTTTCCTGTTGCTGCAAAACGATGGATTGGATCTGTAGCAAAATTTTTTCCGGGGCTGTTTCCATGTGCATATTCAGCTTTCCCTTACCGCTGAATTCTTTCATCCGGTTCAGGGCGGCTACCCGGACCCGGAAAAATTCATCCAGATTATTGGAAAATATACCCAGAAATTTCACCCTTTCCCGCAGAGGAACAGAGGGGTCGGCTGCTTCCTGCAGTACCCGGCCATTAAATGCCAGCCAGCTGATATCCCTTGGAATCGTTCTTCTTTTCATTAGTCGACATGCTTTCCCTTTATTGCAAAGTATTGAAAGGGAAAGGATTGGAAAATTAATTAATTATTAATGTCAGATCTGATGATAATTTGTAAATTTGAGAAATTCGAATCCATTGCCAAGATGCTATGCATGTTAAGAACTAAGTATCGCCGTCAGACTAAGTGGTTTCTCACGATATTCCGGATTTTCCAATCACCTGAATTTCCCAAATTTTCAATGTTTTCTTTGAAAATCTGGGAATTATCCCGACCTTTGCCGTCCAAAATTCCGATAGTATGTCCAGAGTATGTGAGTTAACGGGCAAGCGGCCAATTACCGGAAACAGTGTTTCCCATTCGAATATCAAGACGAAACGTCGTTTTTTACCCAATTTGCAGAAGAAGCGTTTTTTCCTGGCTGAAGAAGATAAATGGATAACCCTGAAACTTTCTACTGAAGGCATCCGTACCATCAACAAAAAAGGTCTTTATGCGGTGGTAAAGGAATTGCGGAAAGCGGGAGAAAAGATCTAAAGCGTAAGTTAGCTTAAAATTATAAATTCAGGAAAATGGCAAAGAAAGGAAGCAGGGTACAGGTGATTCTGGAATGCACAGAGCACAAAACCAGTGGAAAACCAGGTACCAGCCGGTATATTACCGTAAAGAACAAAAAAAATACTCCGGAAAGACTGGAGTTGAAAAAATTCAATCCGATTTTAAAGAAAGTAACTGTTCATAAAGAAATTAAATAATCATGGCAAAAGCAGCAAAGACCGCGATCAAGACCAAAGATGCCACGAGCAGCAGCTGAAGCAAAAAACTGGACCAAAGTGATCAAAGCTGTTCGCAGTCCGAAAACAGGTGCCTACACTTTCAAGGAAGCGATTGTCCATAAGGATAAGTATCAAGCAGTTTCTGGCTCAGAAATAATTCTGCCTCAAACTTTTTATCCAAGCTGTTCCCTACCGGAGCGGCTTTTTTCTTTAGTAACATTTTAAAAAACCGAGATGGGATTTTTTGATAAACTTTTCGGGAAAAAAGAAAAGCAAACGCTTGACGAGGGTCTGCAAAAAACCAAGGAAAGTTTTTTTACCCGGGTCGGAAAAGCCATTGCCGGAAAAACAACAGTTGATGAAGAAGTGCTGGACAACCTGGAAGAAGCACTGGTAAGTGCAGATGTGGGAGTTGAAACCACTATTCAGATCATTGACCGGATTGAAAAAAGGGTAGCCAGGGATAAATACCTGAATACTAGCTGAACTGAATACGATTCTGCGAGATGAAATTGAACAGCTGCTTCGCGAAAGCGGGGCTGAAAATTGTCAGGAATTTTGAAGTTCCCGACCAAAAACCCTATGTTATACTGGTTGTGGGTGTAAATGGTGCGGGTAAAACAACCACGATTGGTAAACTGGCTTATAATTTTAAAAAAGCAGGATATAGCGTTTTACTTGGGTGCTGCAGATACTTTTCGTGCTGCTGCCACTGATCAGCTAACTATCTGGAGTGAAAGAGCCGGTGTGCCGATTGTTAAAGCAGGGTATGGGTGCTGATCCGGCTTCTGTTGCTTTTGATACTGTGCAAAGCGGTTTATCCAGGGGAACGGATGTTATTATTATTGATACAGCAGGCCGTTTGCATAATAAAGCTCATTTGATGGAAGAACTCAGTAAAATCAAAAGAGTTATGAAAAAACTGATACCGGATGCACCACATGAAGTATTGCTGGTACTGGATGGCAGCACAGGTCAGAATGCCCTGGAACAGGCAAAACATTTTACAGCAGCCACTGATGTAACTGCACTGGCCATTACAAAACTCGATGGAACAGCAAAAGGTGGTGTGGTACTGGCCATTGCCAATCAATTTAAAATACCGGTAAAATATATTGGTGTAGGAGAAAAAATAGAAGACCTGCTTGTGTTCGACAGTCATGAATTTGTAGATAGTCTTTTTAAAGTGAACAGGTTCCTTAGATCATCTGTTTTTCGCAGATCCGGCTTTCAAAATGATCCATCCCAGGATAGCGGCCAATACAGAAGCAATCAGCACAGCCACTTTGGAACTTTGAATCAGTTCCGGATTCGGATTCGAATGCCAGATTGCTGATAAAAATCGACATCGTAAAACCAATTCCTGCCAGCATCCCGATCCCAATTAGTTTTGTCATATTCATTCCCTGCCGGAAGTCTGGCAATGCCCAGTGCAATCCCCAGCAACGCTGAAACCCACAATTCCCGATGGCTTTCCCAGCAGTAAGTCCAGAGTAATACCCAGACTGTTTGAGCTGAATATTTCTGTTTTCCATGGTGGCCGGAAGATGAATGGCGGTATTGGCCAATGCAAATAAAGGAATAATAAAAAAATTCACCGGTTTGTGTAGTGCATGTTGCAAATACTGAAGATGGCTGGTTTTCCATGTTTTTCCGAAAGGGAATTGCAAATGCAAGTAATACGCCGCTGAGTGTCGGATGAACACCTGATCTGATAAAGAAAATACCAAAGCAGAATACCTGCCGGCAGGTAAATCCATAATGAATAAATGTTCATGCGGTTAAATAATAATAGAATCAGCAAAAACCCGAGGGCCAGGGCCAGATAAAAAAAAGAAAATGTCTGTGGTATAAAAAATGGCAATGATGATGACAGCACCCAGATCATCGATGATTGCAAGGGCGGTAAGAAATATTTTCAGCGACAAGGGGAATTCGTTTTCCAATTAGCGACAAGACGCCCAGGGAAAAAGCAATATCCGTTGCCATGGGAATTCCGATTCCCGCCTGTTCCGGTTTTCCATGATTGAAAATAAAATGAATTAGTGCGGGAACAGCCATACCGCCGACAGCTGCCATGATCGGAAGAATCGCATTTTTAAAGATGACAATTCGCCGATATACAGTTCCCGTTCAATTTCAAGACCGACCAGTAAAAAGAAAATAGTCATCAGACCGTCATTGATCCATTCTTCAATTCGGAAAGGAATGATAGATATTTCCGATGTGCAGGCTGGCAGGCTAATATGCCAGAAATGAATAAAGTCCGTCGCCAATGGAAGAATTGGCCAGAATCAGTGAAATAACCGTACAGGCAATCAGGATCAGTCCGCCCGCTTTTTCACTGTTAAAAAATTGCTGGAATAATCCTGTGACATTGGCTGCCTTGCTCATAGTTTCGAAGTTAGGCTTTTTAAGCTTAAAGCTTAAGGCTCATGGTAAGCAAGATCATCACGGTCATGGTCATCGGGCTTCGATCCTCAGCTCAATAATGACTTAATTTTGCCGCCGCATGAAAACAAAATCAATCCGGCGGGATAAAGTGAATATCATTACCCTCGGATGCAGTAAAAATATGGTGGACAGTGAAGTGCTCAGCGGACAACTGCGGCCAATGGTATTGATGTGGCCCATGAAAGTACGCAAAACGGGGTTCCAATATTGTTGTAGTGAATACCTGCGGTTTTATTGACAAAGCCCGGGAAGAATCCGTAAACACGATTCTGGAACAGGTAGCACTTAAAAAAAGAAGGAAGCCTTGATAAGGTATATGTTACAGGTTGCCTGAGTCAGCGTTACCGGGATGACCTGGAAAAAGAAATTCCGGAAGTGGATGCCTGGTATGGCACAATGGAAATGCCACTTCTGCTTAAAAAAACTGAATGCAGATTACAAAGCAGAATTACTGGGAGAACGACTGCTTTCCACACCTCAACATTATGCCTACCTGAAAATTTCCGAAGGATGTAACCGCACCTGTGCATTTTGTGCCATACCCCTGATGCGGGGCATTCATGTCAGCAAACCCATTGAAGCTATTGTGCAGGAAGCGGAAAACCTGGTACGGATGGGTGTAAAGGAAGTGATGCTGATTGCGCAGGAACTTACTTATTACGGGCTGGATATTTACAAAAAAAGAGATGTTGCCTGATTTGCTAAACCGGCTGGCCGATGTAGAAGGACTGGAATGGATCCGGCTTCATTATGCATATCCAAGTAAATTTCCTCTGGAAATTCTGGATGTGATGCGTGAACGAGAAAATATCTGCAATTATCTGGATATGCCGCTGCAGCATGCCAGTGATGCCATGCTGAAAGCGATGAAACGCCAAATTACCCGGGCTGAAATGAATGAACTGATTTATGCCATACGTGAAAAAGTTCCCGGAATTTGTTTGCGTACAACGCTGATCGCCGGATTTCCCGGGTGAACAGGAAAATGATGTGGAAGAAATGAAAGAATTTCTTACAGAACACCGCTTTGACCGGGTAGGCATTTTTACCTATTCACATGAAGAAGGTACTTCCGCCTATGGTCTGACAGGATGATGTTCCCGCGGAAAAAAGGAAGCACGAGCACAGGAAGTGATGGAAGTGCAGCAGGAAATTTCCTATGAAAAAAATCAGGAAAAAATCGGAAAGATATTTAAAACCATTGTTGATAAAAAAGAATCCGGCCGTTATATCGGGCAGAACGGAATTTGATTCAGTGGAAGTAGACAATGAAGTGATTATCAAATCAGCCGTCCCCCTTGAAAATCGGTAGTTTTGTTTCTGTGAAAATGACCAAAGCCTACGATTTTGATCTGGAAGGAGAAGTTGTATGAACTGAATCGGAGAATTGAACAAAATAAATATATTTGCTGTTAGGTATCACCTAATAACGCCCAGCTCATTTCCAGTTATTCATTTATGAACTTCACTGCCAAAACGGTTCCTTATCAGCAAACAGGATATTTTTCCAAAATTATTACAGAATATCTGAATGGAAATGAATTTCTTAAACATTTTTATGAACATCCGGTTTCCTTTGAAGGTATCGAAGCGTCTATCCGGGACCGGGAGAATTTCCCGACAGACCGTCATCTGCTTGTTAAAGTACTGAAGGAACAGTATGCAGGTCTGCCTGCTGCAGGATGCTGTGGTGAAAAACCTGGAAAGCCTTGCCGATAAAAATACATTTACGATTACCACGGCTCATCAGCCGGCCATTTTTACCGGGAACCTGTATTTTATTTATAAGATCCTGCATGTGATTAAACTAGCGTCGACATCTTTCGGCCCGTTATCCGGATAAACATTTTGTTCCTGTTTTTTATATGGGAAGTGAAGATGCAGATCTGGATGAACTGGGACATATGTATCTGGACAATGAAAAACTGTATCTGGGATACCAGACAAACCGGTGCAGTCGGACAGAATGCATACAGAAGGTCTGGAAAAAATCATCGAGCGTATAGAAGGTGAATTTTCCGGTTATCCTTATGGACCGGAATTGATTCAACTGCTGAAGGATTGTTACCTGGATTCAGAAAATATTCAGCAGGCAACTTTAAAATTATTGCATCATCTATTCGGATCGTATGGATTGGTTGTTTTGATTCCGGATAACCGGTTGTTTAAGTCCGTTATGCGCGGAATTTTTAAAGACGACCTGACGAATCATACACCATTTGAAATCACTGAAGAAAATGTTCAGCTATCTGTCAGAAACAATATCCTGTGCAGGCGAATCCCAGGGAGATAAATCTGTTTTATCTCAAGGATAATATCCGTGAACGTACTGGACTGGCAAAGACGGACAATTTCGTGGTAAATAATACGTCATATTCATTTTTCGTCCGGAAGAAATGGAAAAGGAACTGGCCAATTTCCCCGAACGATTCAGTCCGAATGTAATTCTGCGGGGACTGTATCAGGAAACCATTCTTGCCGAATATTGCTTTTGTAGGCGGTGGTGGTGAAATGGCTTACTGGCTTGAATTTAAACCGCTGTTTAAACATTACCGTGTTCCTTATCCGGTTTTGATTTTGCGCAACTCTTTTCTGCTGATCAAAAAAAACTGGCGGAATAAAATTGAAAAAGCCGGACTTTCACCGCAGAATGTTTTTAAACCGGAGGAGGAATTGATGGAGAATTTTGTACGCCGGAATTCTTCCCGTCAGCTGAACCTGGATAAACAAATGACAGAATTGAGTGATTTTTATCAATCGGTAAAAAATATTTCCGGAGCGGTTGACAAAACACTGGAACAACATGTGGAAAAACTGGAAACTCAGGCATTGCAAAAACTGGAAGAACTGGAAAAAAAGATTCTGCGGGCAGAAAAGAAAAATCATGAAGAAGTCCGGCGAAAAATTCATGAAATCCGGGAAGCACTTATTTCCCCTGGAAAATCTGCAGGAGAGAATCGACAATTTTATTCCCTGGTATGCGGAATACGGAAAGGCATTTCTGGAAGTCATATACTGAAACATTCCCTGGACCTGGAACAGGAATTTACCATCCTGGAAGAAAACCAGCTGAAAGTTAACAGTTAAGAGTTATTAGTTAATACCGGATTACGTGATCTTTGAACTACAGCCCAGGTAAACAGTTCGTCCGGAGCGATATGGTGTAATCGGAATACCGGGCAATTTAGGTTGCAGCCATTGCACCAGCCATTCCATACCGGGGTCTTCACTATACGCATGTCCCAGTACGATCATCGAAACGGATTTCCCAAGTGCCCTTGAATCCCTGATATATTCAGGCGTTTCCCATTCAGTGCGATTCACCTACAATGAGCAGGTCCGCTTTGCTGTCGATCAACAGTTTTTACCTGTCTTTGCCCCCCGGCAGCACCTGGCATCAACGCTATGATACTACAATTAGCCTGTTGGATCACCTAATATAACGCAGATGTGGAATTTGCAGAGTACTCTTTCAGGTGCCTGATGATTTCGATCAAGTGGTTGCGCAGGAAGCTGAAATACATTTTCTTCTTTGGGATTATAACGTCAGCCAATCCGTCTTTAACAATAATGCCGTGCAGTACGCCATCCGGTTTCATGCGGTGCCAGTAATCGTGAAAGCGCCATACCGTAATCTGATATTTTTCCAGCAATTCCTTTTTTTCTTTTACGACCGTATTGTTTTCAACCCAGTTCGAATCATCCGTGATGATTATAAAAAGTCGGTTCATGTGCAATGATAAAATTTGCTTTCAATTTTGCCGCGGCTTTTATCACCGCTACGGTAGCAAACATCGTCGTTACGATGCCGGTGACCACCATGATCTCCTGATCCGCTTTTCAGCGTATCCACCGTATCATTCAGTTTTCCGCCCGGCACATCCGCAATAATCCGTTCAATGACCTGAGAAACTGTCAGCGTGTCATTAATAGTGAAAATGTCCGATGCATGGGATTGGCCAGAATGCCGGCAGCACCTGCTTTCAGCAGCATTATCCAGAAATTCCCTTCTGTTTATAAAGATTTCTTTCGCCATTATTAATAGATAATTGAATAATCAGTCGAAATTATTTTCCCATCCGTCTTTTTTCAGCTTGGCGATTTTTTCGGTGACTTCTGATTCCAGCGTTTTTTTATAAGCAAGTATGCTGTCGGAAATTTTTTCATCAAAAGCGCCGAGAATGGTTGCTGCCAGGATACCTGCATTTTTGGAAGCATTCAGTGCGACGGTGGCTACCGGAATTCCATTTGGCATTTGCAGAATGGAAAGAATGGAATCCCAGCCATCCAGTGAATTGGAAGATTTGATCGGAACGCCAATTACCGGAAGGGAAGTAAGTGATGCAACCATACCGGGTAAATGGGCAGCTCCCCCGGCACCGGCGATAATTACTTTGAATCCCCTTTCCTTTGCTTTGGTGGCGTAACTCACCAGACGCTGGGGTGTCCGGTGGGCAGAAACAATGGTCAGTTCAAAAGGAATACCGAAGGATTTCAACAAATCGGCAGCAGGTTGCATGACCGGAAGATCACTGTCGCTGCCCATAATGATGGCCACCTGGTTCATACGGTTATTTGGGGTTGAAGTGAAGTGATACGCAATTTTTGTTTTATGGCTTTTGCTTTATAGACCAGGTCAGATTTTTCCGGACTCAGAATAGTGGCATGTCCCATTTTTCTTCCCGGTCTCGTTTCTTTTTTGCCATAAAGATGAAGAAAAACATTTTCCATTTTTAGTACTTCATCTATTCCTTCATAGTTGGCTTCACCGGAATAACCTTCGCTACCGATCAGGTTTACAATGGCTGCATGAACAATATGTTTTGGATTGCCCAGCGGATAACCCAGCATGATCCGCCAAAGCATATCGAACTGCGAACTGAAATTTGCTTCGATCGTATGGTGGCCGCTGTTATGCACCCGCGGGGCGGTTTCATTCACCAGTACGTCCCCGTTTTTATCAATGAAAAGTTCAACAGCAAAAATTCCAGGCGTTTTTAAATCCTTGACAACCTTCAGTGCAATGGCTTCGATACGCCAGGTAGTCTGTTGTGGAATTTCTGCCGGACTGAGCTGATAGTCCAGTTGGTTTAAGTATCGGATTAAAAATCATTTCCACCGGTGGATAGAGTGCTGTTTGTCCGGCGGCATTGATGGCCACGATCTGCGAAATTTCTTTGTGGATATCTACTTTTTTTTCCAGAACAGCGGGCTGATCAAAACCCAGATGAAGATCCTTGCTGCTCGTCCAAGAATCTGAACACCCCGTCCATCATAACCGCCGGAGGCGAGTTTATGAACGGCTGGAAAAAAATCTGCAAATTTTTTCAGATCATCCCGTTCTTTCAGTAATTCGGAATGCAGAACTCGGAATATCATTTTCCTTATAAAATTGCTTTTGTAAAATCTTATCCCGGATAATGCGAAGGGCAGAAGGTCTGGGATAGATTTTTACACCTTCGGATTCCAGTTTTTCCAGAGCTTCCACATTAACAGATTCAATTTCTATGGTAATTCCGTCCAGTTGTTTTCCAAAATGGTAAACATCATCAAAATTCCGGATATCTCCTTTGGTGAAATGCATGACAAAGATGGGCTGCAGGGCATTCCGGGTCGTTTTCCAGCACATAAGTCTGACACCGGATAATTGGCAGCAGCCTGTAAAAGCATTCTTCCTAACTGGCCTCCGCCTAAGATTCCGATTTTGAGCATTTTTCCAATTATGGCGTGAAGATAAAACAATCTGGTTTTCAAGCGTTATTCACAGTGTCTGACATAATAATATGGCCGGATTTTTGTTTTAATAAGTAACTTTATCCGTCCCGATGCATATTATTTTTTTCTGCATGAAGAAAATCCGGTTTCTCTCTCTGGCAACGCTCCTTTTTTGCCTGATTTATGCCATTTTCACCCCTGTTTTCCCAGACTTCCGCTTATAACGTCCGTTTTCTGGATAATCAGAAAACTTTTCCAAAAATCAGTGAAATGATGAGCCGTGAAGAAGATACGCTGCAAAAGCAGTTTGTGGCAAAACAACTGGTCTGGCCTGCCCGATATAGTATATATCCGTTCTTTTAAATACGATAGTGAAATGGAAGTTTGGGTGAAAAATAAACCGAGCGAAAAATACAAACTTTTTAAAACCTATAAGATTTGTGCACTGGCAGGCTCCCTGGGCCCCAAAAGGATGGCAGGAGACTACCAGGTGCCGGAAGGATTTTATTATATCAATGAATTTAATCCAAGAAGTCTTTATCATTTATCTCTGGGATTGAATTATCCGAATGCTTCCGATAAAATGCTTTGCGATCTTTCACAACCCGGTGGCGATATTTATATTCATGGCAGTTGTGTTACTACCGGATGTATTCCCATTACGGACGGTCAAATTGAAGAGCTTTATGTATTGGCAGCCCATGCAAAAGATCTGGGACAGGATTTTATTCCGGTGCATATTTTCCCAGTCAATTTTAATAATCCAAGAAGTGTTGCTTACCTGAATCAGTTTCTGGTAAGTTTTAATGAATTTGTTCCTTTTGAAAAAAGCATGCAGAATGCATTTTTTTATTTTGAAAAAAATCACCAGGTGCCCCCCGTTATTGTAAATGCAAAAGGTGAATATGTGATTGAAGAAGTTGCCGTGCCAGCAGTATCACCAAAAACGGAGACACGGACAACCCGTAAACTTAATCATCCGGAACAGCCGATTCCGGAAGAAGATGCTTGCCATCAGTGTAGATAAACTGCCACTATATCCCGGTGGAAATCCCGCTTTTAAAATATTTATCGACAAGCTAAGTGCAGACATGATCAAGGAACTCGAACCCGGACAGCGAAAAGCTTTTGTACTGATGGAATATATCATTGATGAAAATGGAAAAACCATTTATGCAAATGCCATCAGCGGAGGTAATGAAAAAATGAATCTGAAAATTGAGAAAGCCTTTACTGATATGGCACTCTGGACTCCAGCCATCCGCCAGGGGAAAAATGTGCCGTTTAAACTTAAACAGAACAATAATGGTGGAAGCACCTATAGATATAGAATCGACGCGTTGAGTTCAGATGACTTTGTGTTTATTAGTACATCAAGCGTTTGAACGTTTCCGGCGACCATTGCTGAAGTACAATTTTTCTTCCTGCTGATCAGTTTTTCCAGCAGTTCTTTTTGATAATGTCTGATCGTTAAAAGTGTGAGATCCTTTTTCCACCTCCACGTCAAAAATGCATGGATGCTTCCAGCGCCAGTTTTTCAATTTTTTCCGGGATATTATCAGCACAAACCTGTAGAATCACAGCACCTGTCTGCAAGCAGATTTGCCTGTATATGAAGGCTGGATAAATGTTATATAATCGCGCTGCACCTTCTTCCCCGACAAATGAATAATCTTTGGAACGCAGGTGAATCAAGGACCTGGTTTTGTTTCAGCACGATGATGGGTGGCAGGTCTGAGATATGTTTTGAATGAATGAGTGTACCTGGTAAGTTCGGATCCAGAAAACATTTTACATGCAAGGGGAATATTTTTATTCTGCAGGGGTTTGATGGTTTTTGGATGAATGACCTGGGCGCCATAAAAAGCCATTTCAATCACTTCATCATATCCCAGTTCTCTGATAAAACGTGGCATCCGGAAATGCTTTCGGATCCGCATTCATTACGCCTTCCACATCTTTCCAGATCGTCAGGCTTTCGGCATCCAGCAGATTGGCAAAAATGGCTGCAGAATAATCACTTCCCTCCCTGCCCAGCGTTGTGCTTTCATTGGCATCTGTTGAACCAATAAAACCCTGGGTAAGAATGATATTAGTTTCATTAAACAAGGAAGAATATTTCACTGAAATCCGGGCATTGGTTTTTTCCCAGTCTATACTGGCAGCCCGGAACTGATCGTCCGTTGCAAAAATATCCCTTACATCGACCCATTGATTTGCAATTCCGTGATTGTGCAGGTAATTACTGACGATGGAAGTGGAAAGGAGTTCCCCGATACATACGATCTGGTCGTAATAATAATCAAAGACTTCTTACCGGTTTATCATGCAGCAGCCATTCCACTTCTGTAAAAAAATCCGCCATCCGTTGTCTCGAAACCTATTGTCTGTCAGTGCATTTCCAGGATTCGGCGATCTGCAGATGCTGCTCTTTAATTTGGTTGAAAAGTTCAAGTGCTTTTGCTGGATCCCCCGCATAAAATGCTTCTGCCACTTTTTCAAGTGCATTGGTTGTTTTCCCCATAGCAGAAATAACAATCAGCAGTTTTTCCGATGTCATAGTTTTTTAGGATGGCAGGCAGATTTCGGATACGTGAAACAGAATCCACACTGGCGCCTCCGAATTTGAAATACTTTCATGCAGGCTGATTTATGAAAGGCGCAAAGATAATATGGTTCAGGATCGCAATAACTATGTTAAAAAAACGTACTATTTAGCTGAGTTCAAAAATCGATTGTATATTAAACAGAATTTTATAAAATCATGTATGTTGTTTTTGTATAAGTTGAATTTGATGACTGATCTTTTGTGTGAGGTATTCTCTTCCCGTGAGCCGTACAGTACTACCGATACGATGGAAACTGAAATTTTGAAGTATGTAAATGAGGACCGCAAAGAGCATGGCCTTACTCCACTTACAGATGAATGCCATGGAATCCTCTCTTGCTGCAAAACACAGTCAGGATATGGCAACCGGAAAGGTCAAATTCGGTCATGACGGATTTAATTCCCGGGCAAAAACCATTCAAAAAGCACTTGGGCAGTCGGAGATCGGTGAAAATGTGGCGTCCGGCCCAATGACGGCCCGCGAAGTAGTGGATGGATGGCTGAAAAGTCCGGGTCATAAAAAAAATATTGAAGGCAATTTTACTCTAACGGGAATCGGTTATGCCCGAGATAAAAAAGGGGATATTTATTTTACCCAGATTTTTTCCAGGTAAGTGATGACGGTATCTGGCATTTAATAGCGCATGCCGTAACTTGCCCTGTCATGGAAAAACAGGCCATTATTTCCGTTCAGGATCTTTCGAAAAAATATGGGGAATTTGAAGCAGTCAAACAAATCAGTTTTGAAGTTTACCAGGGAGAAATTTTTGGATTACTGGGTCCCAATGGTGCCGGCAAATCAACCACGCTGGAAATTATTGAAACACTTCGTGAAAAAACCTCCGGAAAGATCTTTGTTGATGGGATTGATCTGGACAGAAATCCCAATGAAATCAAAAAACGAATTGGTGTTCAACTGCAGACCTCCGGTTATTATCCAAATCTGAATCTGACGGAATTGCTGCATTTTATTTGGTGGTTTATATAACCGGGATATCAAGCCGGCGGATTTTCTGGGAAAGGTGAATCTGCTGGACAAAGCCAAATCAAAATATAAAGAACTCAGCGGAGGTCAGAAACAACGATTTTCCATTGCCACCACACTGATCAATCAGCCAAAGATTATTTTCCTGGATGAACCGACCACCGGACTTGATCCGCAGGCCAGGAGAAATCTCTGGGACCTGGTACGGGATATCCGGGCTTCAGGTACAACGGTCATTATCACGACGCATTATATGGATGAAGCAGAAGTACTATGCGACCGGGTTGCCATCATGGATTCGGGAAAAATCATTGCCCTGGATTCGCCCGATCGGCTTATTGATAAACTGGTTGCTTCCGGATTTGAAAGACCAAAAGAAGTAAAAAAGGCAAATCTGGAAGACGTGTTTATTCAAATGACGGGAAAGGAATGGAGGGAAGAGTAACAAGTATGGGAGTATGGAAGTATGGAAGTATGGAAGTGGTATATAGTCAAATTAATATTAATAACTGTTAACAATTAATAATTATGTCTGATCCCCGTTATCCCATTGGGAGATATGAACCAAAACCTTATTCAGAATCACAGAAACTGGAATGGCTGAATAATATTCGCCAGCTTCCCGACAGAACTGGAATATGCCATTCAAAATCTGGATGCAGCCCATCTGCAAAGTCCCTACCGGGAAGGAGGATGGACCATTCAGCAACTGGTTCATCATGTGGCAGACAGTCATATGAATGCCTATATCCGTTTTAAACTGGCGCTGACAGAAGATAATGTGACTGTTAAATCCTATGAAGAACAACTTTGGGCAGAACTGGCCGATGTACAGAGAATTCCGGTAAATATTTCCATTACACTTTTACATGCATTGCATACCCGTTTGTATGCGGCGATCAAAGATCTGCAGTGCTGAACAATGGAACCGGACATTAAATTACCCGGGCAAACCGGCACCTGTGAGCATCTGGTTTCTGCTCGGCATGTACAGCTGGCACGGGAAACATCATACTGCGCATATACTTGCATACCGGAAAGCCAATAATTTATAGTCATGAAAGATCTTCGCTGGAAAAAAATTTCATCGGAATATATTTCGCAGGATCTTTGGGGAACGGTGCAGGAAAGATGTTTGTCAAACCGCAGGATGGGAAAATAATTGATCCCTATTATGTATATGAATTTCCAACCTGGGTTACTGCAGTGGCCATTACAGAAGAAGGGAAAATAATCATGGAACGGCAATACCGCTATGCGCTGGATGTTACCTGTTATGAAATTCCGGGTGGTTGTGTAGATGATACAGACACTTCACTGGAAGATAGCCATTGCCCGGGAACTGCTGGAAGAAACCGGTTATCGGTTTTCCAATTATGAATACCTCGGGAAAACTTCTTCGAATCCGTCCACCAATAATAACTGGATGCATATGTACCTTGCTACCGGTGGTCGTTATGAAAGAGAACAGGAGCTGGATCACAATGAAGAAATCGAAATATATTTATTCAGCGTGGATGAAGTGAAAAAACTTACTGGCAGAAAACCAGATTATCCAGAGTATGCATGTAACGACACTGTATTATGCACTCGCTAAAATGAAAGTTCTTTAATATTTACTTCAGCCGCCAAGAAAAACACTGCCACAAATCAGGATAAGGTCTTTTGGACCTGCATTTAACACAGCTGCTTCCAATGCCTGTTTTACATGCGGGAAACTTTTTCCCTTCAATCCCAATGCTTCTGCGCTGGCTGGCGAGTTCTGTTTCCGGCAATGCCCGTGGAATCTGTGCACGGGTAAAATAATAATTTGCCATGTTGGGTAGATGACGAAGAATATTTTCGATCGCTTTATCTTTTACCATACCGATAATGATGTGCAATTCTTCGTGGGTAGTATTTTCAATTTGATCTGGCAATGGCCTTCATGCCTTCTTCATTATGTCCCACATCGGTTACCAGCAGAGGATTTTCATGAAGAATATCCCAGCGACCATGCAAACCGGTCAGGGACTTTACCTGTTTTAATCCCTGTTGCATGGCAGTATCCGAAATATGAAATCCTTTCTGATTCAATATTGAAATCACTTCAGCAACAGTAACAATATTTTTCAGCTGGTAAAGTCCCGGTAAGATCCAGATGAAAATTTTTCTTGGTGTTATTATGTACTTCTGTCAGTTGTACATATAATAATTGCCCTTCTGTTCTCCATTCTCCCGGAAATCTTTTTTGACTGGCAAAATGAATGGGGGATCCATTTTCTTCGGCAATCTGCAGAAAAACATTTTTTATTTCATGCCTGTTCTTCGCCAATCACTACCGGAACACCGGGTTTTATAATACCTGCTTTTTCAAAAGCGATTTTTTGAAGCGTGTTTCCCAAGCAGATCCATATGATCATAACTGATATTGGTGATCACAGAAACTTCCGGCATAATAATATTTGTGCTATCCAGTCTGCCACCCAGACCCACTTCGATCACCGCAATGTCAATCTGTTCCTGTGCAAACCAGTCAAAGGCCATGGCCACCGTGATCTCAAAAAAAGAAGGTTCTATCTGTCTCGATAGAATCGCTGAATACGTTCGGTAAATGCGATTACATTTTTTTCAGGAATCATTTGTCCGTTAATCCGGATTCGTTCCCGGAAATCGTGCAGATGGGGAGAAGTATAAAGTCCGGTTTTATAACCTGCTTTTTGCAGAATGGCTGCCAGCATATGACTGGTTGATCCTTTGCCATTGGTTCCTGCGACATGAATGGATTTGAATTTTTTTTCCGGATTACCCAGTTGTTTACTGAGTAGCCTGGATATTTGTCAGATCTGCTTTATAGGCTGCGGCACCAATTCTGCTGAAAAGTGGCAGGCGGGTAAAAAGATATTCGATCGTTTGGGGGTAATCCATATATCGGCTCGCCCAAAGAGCGGATCAGTTATTATTCTTGAAATCACCCCGTTTCCAGGCCTGGATAAAATCTGCCCAGGCCAGAGGGTTAAAAATATTTTGTGGAGGAGCCTGACCAGTATAAGAATATTTGGTGGCATTCTGTTTCAGATAATAACTAGCAGCTTCTCTGGCATCGGAGGGAAGTCCCCGGGCCAGTATTCGTCGTTTGACCGCATCATTATTCTGTCGTGCGATTTCGATCTGGTCATCAGGCACTTTGGTATTGACAAAATCCCTTTCGAATTGTTCCCGGGTAGGTCTTGGCCGGATGATGGTGGCCGGCAGATACATGGTATCTGTTACCAGCAATTGGATAATACTCCACTGATTGCCTTCCAGATTCTTGGGAATATCCACCAGCCTGGGTTTGTATCCGATGCTGGTGAATTCAATCTGGTCTCCTTTCATCACCACGATGGAAAATACGCCCTGTTCATTGGTAAAAGTTCCGCGGTGCTGACCTTTCACAACAATACTCACAGATGGAATACCCTGCAGGCTATCGGCAGTCATCACCACACCATAAAACTGCACAACGGAATCCTTCAGTTTATCGAATTGGGCTTCCAGGGCAAAGGGCAGGCTTAGAAATATGAAGTATAGTAGAAATTTTTTCAAAACTGCGCCAAAAATAAAGTTTATAAACCGTAAATCGTTAACAAATTAATGTCCCCATAGACTAATTTTGCAGCCAGATTTCTTCTTTTTAACAAAACATTGCGCATGAAGGTTGAAAATGTGTTGAAGGCACTTAGTACAGTTCAGGAACCGGACCTTGGAAAGGATCTGGTTACGTTAAATATGGTCAGGGATATTGTGATAAATGGTAATGATCGTTTCATTTACAGTTGTTCTTACCACACCTGCCTGTCCTTTAAAAGACCTGATAAAAACAATTGTGTATACAAGCCATTCATCGAGCTGATCGGAAATGAAATTAATGGTTAAGGTCAATTTTATTTCTGAAATGAATTCAAAAAGAACCGATCCGGAAATCGTACTTGCCCAAAGTTAAAAATATTATTGCTGTAGTCAGCGGTAAAGGAGGTGTGGGCAAAAGTACGGTGGCTTCCAATTTTGCGCTGGCACTTGCGGCAGATGGTGCGAAAGTGGGATTGATGGATGCAGATATTTACGGCCCGAGTGTGCCCATCATGTTTGGTGTTGCGGGGAGAAAGGCCCATGATGAAAACAGTGAATGGCAAAGGCATGATCCTGCCGATGGAAAAATATGGTATCCGGCTGATGAGTATTGGATTACTCGTAGATGAAAAAAATGCGGTAGTCTGGCGTGGACCGATGGCCAGTTCCGCCATCAAACAATTTGTATCCGAAGTTTTCTGGGATGAACTGGATTACCTCGTGATCGATATGCCACCCGGAACAGGCGACATTCATCTTACGCTGATGCAATCAGTTCCGGTAACCGGTGTAATCGTAGTAAGTACTCCGCAGGATGTGGCACTGGCTGATGCAAAAAAAGCCATTGCCATGTTTGCGCAGGCACAGTTAAAAGCGCCGATTATCGGACTGGTGGAAAATATGAGTTATTTTGTTGCCGAGGAAGCGCCACACGCACAAGTATTATATTTTTGGAAAGGACGGTGGCAAGCGGCTGGCTGATGAATATGATATCCCTTTTCTCGGACAAATTCCACTGATACAAAAAATCCGGGAAGGAGGTGATGAAGGGAAACCGGTGATGATTGGAGAAGATGCGGACAGCAAAAAAAGCATTTCAGGATTTTGCAGGAAATGCAGCCCGCAGTATTGCGATGATCAATGCCAATATCAATACGGAAAAAAGAGCGGAACTGGTGGTTGCATAATTTATCTATGTACGATATACCATATTTTAAAGCAGAACATCCGGAAGAAGTACTTGCTTATATGCGGGCACATCCTTTTGCACTGATCTGTGGTGCTGATCGAAACGGAAAACCGGTTGCCACCCAGATTCCCTTTTTATTTGAACAAAGAGAAGATAAATTATTCCTGCAGGGTCATTTCATGAAAAAACAGGATCATACGAATGCTTTTCATACAAAATCCAAATGTACTGGTTGTTTTTTCCGGAGCACATACTTATGTGAGTGCCAGCTGGTATGAGAATAAACAAACAGCAAGTACCTGGAATTATCAGTCTGTTCAGGCTGCCGGTACAATTCAGTTTCCAGAATTCAGATTTTCTGCTTCGGCTGCTTACCAGGTTAACCGAAACCTTTGAAACACCTGGTTCGCCTTCCCTGGTACAGAATATGGATCCTGCCTATGTACAGAAGATGATGCAGGCCATTGTGGCTTTTGAAATGGAAGTGCTTTCCGTACGACATGTATTTAAACTGAGTCAGAACAGGGATAAGCAATCCCATGCAAATATTGTTTCCGAACTTAGCAAGCAGGGAGCGGATGCGCGTGAAATCGCCAGGCCATGGATGAAAAAAATAAAATCAATTCATGACCCGGGCAACACTCATTGAACAGATCCGTTCAAAAAAGAATTATCTCTGTGTGGGTCTGGATACCGATCCGCTGAAAATTCCCCGTTCTTTGCAAACATTTTCCGGATCCGGTATTTGAATTCAACAAAAGAATTATTGACGCAACGCTTGATCATTGTGTTGCCTATAAAATCAACACGGCATTTTATGAAGTATCCGGTGCATCCGGATGGGAAACCATGCAAAAAACGGTAGACTATATTCCTTCCACTCATTTCAAAATAGCAGATGCCAAACGCGGTGATATCGGGAATACTTCTTCACTATATGCCCGCGCTTTTTTTGAAACCCTGTCTTTTGACGCTGTTACCGTTGCGCCTTATATGGGAGAAGACAGTATCCGGCCATTCCTGGAATATCCCGGATAAGTGGACAATCCTGCTGGGCCTGACTTCCAATGACAGGGGCAGCTGATTTTGAATTGCAGGAACACTGGGATGGTACTGCTGTATGAATCCGTGATACGGAAATCCTCACAGTGGGGCACAACCGAAAATCTCATGTTTGTTATCGGTGCCACCAAGGCCAGCTGGTTTACCAGTATCCGGGCGATTGCGCCGGATCATTTTTACCTGGTTCCCGGTGTAGGTGCGCAGGGGGGAAGTCTGAAGGAAATTTCTGAAAAAGCACTGAACAGAGACTGTGGTTTACTGGTTAATGCAAGCCGTGCAATTATTTATGCCGGATCCGGAGAAGATTTTGCTGAAAGAGCCGGTTCAGTTGCTGCTGGCTATGCAGCCGAAATGGCAATTTATTTGAACGAAAATGCATCGGTATAACAGATGCATTCTTCAGTTGGTCTATGACTCTAACTGCGTTAGACTCATATTCTCATACTTCATACTTACAAGTTCACCTTATCATCATCCTTATCCTTGTCATCGTCCTTATCATCCTTGTCATTATCCTTGTCACGGATTTATCATTCACATTCTACCAGCGCGCACACTACCGAAACTACTTTTGATTTTAATTTTTGCAGACCCGCTACCGGCTTTTCCGGAATAATTTTTGTCGAATTTGGGCCCGGAATTTTCATCTTCATTTTCTTCTGAGATATTGAAATCCGTTTTGTTTTTGAAACTGCCAAAATTGGTGTATACATCAAATTGAGCAGACAGATTATCCGGATACTTTCAGGTTGATGGTTGAATAAGATTGGAAAAGCGAGAGTTCATTAATCGCATTATCGATCGACAGATTTACCTGGCTGCAGAATTGAACATCCACTTTTGAATTGCCACTCAATCCCGGCAACTGAAGATTTGCTGTTGAATTTGAAAATAACATCTGCATTATTCAGGCGGCCAATTTCCGCTTTCCCAAATTCCACATGGATCAGTTTGGCATTGGGAATCTTCCCGGTGGTCAGTTCCCCGAATTTACTGGTGAGGCTGGCACTTCCTGCAAAATCCGGTATATTGATTTTACCGAAACTGTTTTCAATACGTAAGTGGATTTTTGGAGGGCATACTCATTTTATAATCCACATAAAATTTCCTGTCATCTTCATTATCATTATTTTTTTCCTTTCCCACATATTTCCGATATCGGTTTTGAAAGAAATATCCTGACCACCCTGATGGTCGGTTACATTGATCTGATCCATCATCCGCTGTGCTTTTTCATCGGTTGATGCGCGCACACCGATTTCAATATCCACCTGGATTTCATTTTTATCCCAGGTAGTGACGGTTACATTTCCGAATGAATTTTCAATGGATAACCGGTCATCCGGACCTACAGTATAGGTTTTAGAGATGGTTCGTTTCTTTTCAACATTATCTCCATCGTTGGCCATGCTCAGTAAAGGGGCCAGCGCAAAGGCAAGAAGGACAAGCCTCTTAAACGGATTTATATGCTTTTTCATACGCTGATTTTTTAGAATGTTTGATTTGTTTAATAATGTCCAACTGTTTGTTCAATAGTCCGATCTGAAGCTGAAGATTTGAAATCATCGCTTCAATCACCTGTTCCCGGTTGGAATTATTCGGTAACTGGGTTTTGAGGGAATGGTATACACTGTCCAGCTTCTGCACATCTCCGGAGAACTGCCTGTACAGCAGCGGTTCATCCTTTTCGAGTGTTTTAAGTTCCTCGTGTTTTAGCTCAATCAGCTTTGCATAGTAATACATTTCCTTATTGTCTCCCGTTTCCGGAGGTTTTATTTCTCCCGGATTGAGACAGGTTGCGATTTTCCCGTTCTGATTATTTGCAGGAACCACTGATCTTTTTGAGCAATTTGTTTTGGCGATATTCGAACCGGAGTATCGGTTACTGGCAGATGATTACCCGGATCAACAGGTTGTGTTGGTTTTACCCGCAATGGCTTCCGGCGGTTTGGCTTTGATGTACGGGAAAATAAAGGACGGACAGCCAGGCCTACCACGTGCCACTGCTGCAGCAGCGGCCAGCCAACGTTTAAAAGGCAGGGAACGAACGGGTGTTGCCTTTTTGGATTCCGGGATTCTACCTGTTCGTTGATCTTTTCCCATACCCGTGGATCCGGTGAGTCCGCATCGAATTCGTCCCGGTTTTCCAGAATAAATTTTTCTAATGGACTGCTCATGATAAGCCTCCTTGTTTTATAAGTAATAACAATTTTTGTTTTGCGCGCATATACTGTGTTCTGTACCGTTGCATGTGAAATCTGCAGAATTTCTGCAATTTCTTCCTGATCATATCCTTCAAATAAATGAAGACTGAGTACCGTTCGGTAACCATTTGGCAATTCCTTCACTGCTTTTTTAATTTCTTCCACTTTTAACTTTATAGCCTCTTCATCATATGCATTCTTCTTCCGGCAAATGCACCACACTGTGTTTTTTCGATATCGATAATGTCCATTTTCCTTTTTCTCAAGTGCATTGATGGATTTATTGATCACAATTCTTTTCAGCCAGGCTCCGAAAGTTGACTTATATCCAAAACTGTCGATCGCAGCAAAAGCATCCACAAAAGATTCCTGCAACACATCTTCTGCATCTGCCGTATGGTTTACAATCCGCAAACTGGTATTATACATCGCTTTGGCATATTTCTGATATAGTTCACCATAACTCCGCCGGTCTCCCTGTCTGCAGCGTTCTACCAGTTCATCATGTTGTATGGGTGCAGTTAACTCCAACAGCCTTATTTTATTTCCTTATATTAAGTACACAAAGAAAAGCAGGATGTTGCATCCTCTAGGTAAAATCCTGAATGTCTTGATATAAAATCTAGATTTTGGTAAATGGTTTATATTGAATGGATTATTATAACATGTAACTGAAGACCATTTGCAGCTGATTTCACCGCAAAACTAGTTTTCGGCAAGAGGCTTTAAGCTTTCAGCCTTAAGCTTTAGGCTTAATAGGAGTATTTTCGCATCCAATTTCATTTCTATGGCTTCCAAAACCGATGTCTTTCAAAGTCCGGATTATTATCTGCTAGATGATCTGCTTACCGAAGAACATAAACTGATTCGGGAATCTGTGCGTTCCTATGTAAAAAAAGAGATCAGTCCGATCATTGAAGATTATGCCCAAAGAGCTGAATTTCCGCAGCAAATTGTGAAGCAATTGGGAGATCTGGGTTGTTTTGGACCAACCATTCCCGAAGAATATGGTGGTGGCGGACTGGATTATATCAGTTATGGTCTGATGATGCAGGAACTGGAACGGGGTGATAGCGGTGTCCGATCTACCGCATCTGTTCAGGGTTCACTGGTGATGTTTCCGATTTATGCATATGGAACTGAAGAAATGAAAAAGAGAATGCTGCCCAAACTGGCAAGCGGTGAATGGCTGGGCTGTTTTGGGCTCACGGAACCCGATCATGGGTCCAATCCCGGCGGCATGTTGAGTAATATCAGGGATGCCGGTGATCATGTTATATTGAATGGAAGTAAAATGTGGATCAGCAATGCACCTTTTGCACAGGTCGCCGTAGTATGGGCAAAAGATGAGCAGGGTGATATCCGGGGTTTGGTTGTGGAAAGAGGAATGGAAGGATTTTCAACACCCACAACACATGGCAAATGGAGTCTGCGTGCATCAGCCACCGGTGAACTGGTTTTTGATAATGTAAAAGTTCCCAAAGAAAATATTTTTCCGGAAATCCGGGGATTGAAAGGACCGCTGAGTTGCTTAACCAAAGCCCGTTATGGTATTGCCTGGGGATCGGTAGGTGCGGCCATGGATTGTTATGATACAGCACTTGCGTTATAGTCAAGGAAAGGATTCAGTTTGGCAGACCGATCGGTGGTTTCCAGCTTCAGCAGAAAAAACTGGCGGAAATGATTACAGAAATTACCAAGGCACAATTGATGAACTGGCGGCTTGGGGTATTGATGAATGAAAAGAGAGCAACACCGGCACAGGTATCCATGGCAAAAAGAAACGGATGTGAAATTGCAACGAACATTGCCAGAGAAGCCCGACAGATGCTGGGCGGAATGGGTATTACCGGAGAATATCCGATTATGCGACATCTGATGAATATGGAAAGTGTGCTCACTTACGAAGGCACACATGATGTTCATTTGCTGATTACCGGAATGGATGTTACGGGCATTCAATGCATTTATGTAAATCGTGTATCGTTCAATCAAGATCGTGATGAATGAATGTCACGATAAACGATACATGAAAGATTAAACGTTCAAAGATTTATTAATCACAGAATGCGAATATTTCTAATTGGTTTTATGGGATCGGGTAAAACACACTGGGGAACCCGGATTGCGGAGAGATTACAAATCCCGTTTTATGATCTGGATGCCGTAATTGTGAACAGCGAAGGCATGAATATTTCGGAGATCTTTGCCAACAAAGGAGAAGAATATTTCCGGTATATGGAAAAACAAACCCTGGAAGACCTGGTAAACCGGGAAGAAAATTTTGTTTTGTCCGCCGGCGGCGGTACACCCTGCTTTTTCAATAATATTGAATTTATGAAACGCAGCGGGAAAGTGCTATGGCTGAATACTTCACTGGAAGCTTTGAATCAGCGGCTTCTGAAAGAAAAAATGTCACGCCCCCTGTTGCGGGGAATTACCGAAGCGGGTCTGCGTGCCTATATTATCCGCAAACTAAGTGAACGAAAAATGTACTATGAACAGGCAGACCTGATGGTTCATGAAGAAACCATGGAACTGGAATCCCTGATGGGTTTATTAAAACTAATCTGGAATGACTCAATTAAATTATTATGAATAAAGTTTTTTTATTTATTGCTGCCATTGCTGGTGCGCTTTGCCGTGATTTCCGGTGCCTTTCTTGCCCATCAGTTGAAACAGCAAATGCCGGCAGATCGCGATGGAAGTTTATGAAACAGCTGTACGTTATCAGTTTTATCATGTATTTGCCTTGCTGGCGACCGGAATACTAAGTGAAAGATTTCCAAGTTCCTGGATATCGCGGGCGGGAATCTGTTTTATCGCAGGCATTATTGCTTTTTAGTGGTTCGCTGTATTCTATTTCCGATGCTGATGACAGAGGGATCACCGTTCCTTTCGTACTGGGTATTTGCACACCACTGGGCGGACTAGGTTTTATTTTGGGATGGATTTTCCTTGGTAACCATTGGCGATTTTGAAGAGGCAGGAGATTCTTAACTATATCTTTGTCGTCATGGCTCAGCGTTCAAAATCAAAGAAAAACCAATCCTCCGGTCCGTCTTCCCTGAAAACAGAAAAGGACGCCAAACTCACTGTTTCACAGGTGATCCGCGATGAACGGACGCACAAGATTACAGGTGCAGTTTTCTTACTGGTTTCCATATTTCTGTTTATCTGCTTTTACCTCTTACCTGTTTACCTGGCGGGAAGACCAGGACAAAGTATTTCGGGGTATTTCCATTCTTGCTCCGTCTCATGATATTAAAGTGGCCAACCTGCTCGGAAATCTGGGTGCTTATATTTCCCATCTTTTTTTCTATAAAGGATTCGGGCTTGGCGAGTTATTTTATTTGCTCGTTTTTTTTCATAACCGGGATCAACTGGTTATTTGCCAAAAAATATTTTTCGATCAAACGTAATCTGCGGTATGTATTGATCGGGCTGGTTTATTTATCCACCACCCTGGCTTTTATTTGCCGTGGTGTTTCTTTTCCCTGGGGTGGTGCATTTCGGAGATATGACCAGCGACTGGATGGTGCGTTTTCTTGGGAAAATCGGTACAGCCTGTGTATTATTTGCCGGAGCGCTTGCTTATTTTATCTGGCGTTTCAATCCTGAATTCAAATTGCCTGATCGGACGTCAAAAGACAAAGAAGCGCGATTGGATTCCGGAAACAGAAGCCAGGAATGGATGCCGGTGCTTTGCTTTTTATTGAAGAACCTGTAGGAAAGAACTAAAAAAAATAAACTGAAAAACGAAGAAGATATTCCGTTGATTATTCTAACAGAGGAACCGGTAGCTGATCTGACAAGCACCTTTTATCAGGGAAGAACCACAGGTAAAAACGACATCCGCCCGTTCCGGTAATCGAAACTTCCCAAAAAAGATCTCCCGGATGTGGATCCGCTGGAACTGGAAATCAAAGCAGTTCCGGAACGGTAGCTAGCCAGAAGAACGGTGAATCCATTGATCCGAAGATTCCGGATCAGGCGCAATGCCGGATTATGAACCGACGCTGGATCTGAGATCTTATAAATTTCCGACACTGGATTTACTACAGGCACATGGCAACGACAAAATTATACAGGATCCGGCTGAACTGGAAAATAATAAAAACCAGATTATCAGCACGCTGAAGAATTATGATATCGATATACAGAAAATCAGTGCAACGGTTGGTCCTACCGTTACACTATATGAAATTGTTCCGGCTCCTGGTGTGCGCATTTCACGAATTAAAAACCTGGAAGATGATATTGCCCTGAACCTGTCTGCCCTGGGTATACGTATCATTGCGCCGATTCCCGGAAAAGGAACCATTGGTATTGAAGTGCCCAATGTAAAAAAGACGGTCGTGAGTATGCGCACTTTACTGGCCTCTGATAAATTTCAGCATAGTAATTTTAACCTTCCGATTGCCATCGGTAAAAAGATCGACAATGAAAATTTTATTGTTGATCTGACTACCATGCCGCATTTGCTGATGGCAGGTGCTACAGGACAGGGAAAATCAGTCGGGTTAAATGCCATACTGGTTTCTCTTCTATATAAAAAACATCCTTCACAACTCAAGCTGGTACTGGTTGATCCGAAAAAAGTGGAACTGAGTTTATACCGGATCATTGAAAAACATTTTCTGGCCAAACTGCCGGGAGAAGAAGAACCCATCATTACCGATACCAAAAAAGTGGTTCATACACTGAATGCACTGTGTATTGAAATGGATAACCGGTATGATCTTACTGAAAGAAGCGGGAACCAGGAATATCAGGGAATACAATGATAAATTTATCAAGCGAAAACTCAATCCGCAAAAGGGCATCAATATCTGCCATTTATTGTTCTGGTTATAGATGAATTTGCCGACCTGATCATGACGGCAGGAAAAGAAATAGAAATGCCGATCGCACGACTGGCCCAGTTGGCCCGGGCAGTAGGTATTCATCTGATCATTGCCACCCAACGACCATCCGTAAATATTATTACCGGTACCATCAAGGCAAATTTCCCGGCGCGTATTGCATTTAAAGTTTCTTCCAAAATAGATTCACGAACCATCCTGGATACGGGTGGAGCAGAACAATTGATCGGTAAAGGAGATATGCTGGTTTCCTATAACGGAGAAATAACGCGTCTTCAATGTGCATTTGTTGATACACCCGAAGTGGAAGAAATTGCGGAATTTATCGGCGAACAGCAGGGATATCCGCAGGCCTTTTTATTGCCGGAATATGTAGATGAAAAAGAAATGGGGGGCAAAGGATTTTGATGCACAATAACCGGGATCCGCTTTTTGAAGATGCAGCCCGGCTGATCGTGCAAAACCAGATTGGTTCCACTTCGCTAATTCAACGAAGAATGAAACTGGGCTATAACCGGGCAGGACGATTGATGGATCAGCTGGAAGCAGCGGGTGTTGTTGGACCCAACCAGGGAAGTAAAGCGAGGGAAGTGATTATTAAAACAGATTCTGAACTTTCCGTTTATCTCACGCAATTGAATGGCTAGCGCGTCAACTCATTTTTAACAGGCATGGCATAACGATTGCAATTCGAATGGCATATCTTGCCCCCGTTATTCATCAATTTTCCTATATGAAAGTGATATTCAGTTTTTTAACTGCGTTTATTGGTATAGCTACCTGCTGTTTTGCACAAAGCTAGTGATCCGGCTGCAAAAAAGATCCTGGATCAGGCTTCTGCAAAAATAAAATCGTATAAATCCGTACAGGTCCGGTTTTCACTTTACAGATCCAGGATGCCCAGGGAACGTCTCAGGGAACAAAAAAGGGACGGCTTAATATGAAAGGAAATAAATATGTCGTGCAGATTACCGGTCAGGAAATTTATTGCGATGGAAAAACCATCTGGACCTATGATAAATCGGCCAATGAAGTAACCATTACCAAAGTGGATCCCTCTTCCAGTACGCTATCTCCCCAAAAATTATTTACCAATTTTTACGATAAGGATTTTCTGTATAAAGTAAATGGAGAACAGAAAATGGGAACCAAAACGGTCGTTGAAATTGAAATGACACCGATTGATAAGACCCAGAATTTTCACAAGGTATATTTGTATGTGGATAAGAAATCTCATCTGGTAAGTTCCGGCAAGAGTGCTCGATAAAAGCGGTAACCGGTATATTTATACGATTAACAGTCTGAATGGAAATGCAAATCTTATCGGATGCCAGTTTTATATTTGATAAATCCAAACATCCGGGAGTTGAGGAAGTTAACCTGACACAGTAAGCAGTATGAAAGTATGGAGTATCGCGAGTATCGAATTCAATGCCGTCTATCCATCTTCATCTTATCCTTTTTCCCCATCGAAAACTTTTCAAATCAAATCCGGCCAGGTCTATTACCCGGTCCACAACCGTGGCTGCCAGCGCTTCAATGGTTGTGGGTCTGCTATAAAAAGAAGGAGTTGCAGGGCAAATAATTCCACCTGCCAGGGTAATCGTTTCCATATTACGGATATGGATAAGATTATAAGGTGTATCCCGGATGACGCAAATCAGTTTCCTTCTTTCTTTTAAAATCACATCTGCGGCCCGTGTAATCAGATCGGTACTGAATTCCGGTGGCAATTCTGCCCAAAGTTCCCATAGAACAGGGAATGATAATCATGGTATCATAGCGTGCTGAACCGGATGCGAAAGGTGCCATGAAAGTCATCATGTTTCATAAATCATCTAAGGGTAAATCCTTATAGGCCTGGTTACCTAATTCTGTTTCCCATACCGTACGGGCATTTTTTGTCATCACCAGAGAAACTGTCTCCCATTGGGAGCGGATTGTCAAAAGTTTTTCTATCAGTAAACTTGCATAAAGTGAGCCGCTGGCTCCCGTGATTGCAACAACTATTTTTCGCATGATTTTCTTATTCTTGAAATTACAAAGTAGACGATTTTAAATTGATATGCGTCAATTTAAACCCTGTTAAAAAAATTTATCAGTGGTGTAACAAGTTGCATTCACTAAACTTTTATATTTGACTTTTCATAGGATAAGGTTTAATGGTTAATGGTATTTGATTAGTGCGGCCTCCCTTCAACAAGGAGGCTTTTTTTATGCTTCGCTGTGACAAAATTACGATGCTACTTCTTTGAATAATTGAAGAATAGCCAGATGAGATGGGATCAAAATGTTCTACCGGCATACGTGCTAGTCCCTGATTGAAAGAGTGCAGATTCCTGCAAGTCGCAGAAAAATTTTTTGGTTCTTATTGGGTTTTGCGGAAACGATGCGATCAAAACCTTCCTTATTATAAATTCCCAAGACAATAAATATTGAGATAATATTTTCCTTTTGGCAAGCTGACCGCGTATCTGATTTTCCAAATCCGGATAAAAAACCTGTTTAATAACACCGGCACCCCGCAGGTCATACCGGTCAAAAATTACAAAAACTGAATCAATTTTGGAAAGTTTATCTGATGCATTCTGAAGGGTAATGGTAACTGTACCTGGAATCTTTGATGGGTATGCTGTCATTGCCATAACAATGGCAGGAAGCCATCAGCAATAATGGGAATATGGTTTTTCGCAGGAGCATTTGGTATAGGATCTAATGGGGTCAGGCTTCGAAAATTGCTCTCTATCGACTTATGCTAAAATACAAAACGGTCTTTAATATTCGATAGCCGGTCATGTTAAAAACGAAAAAAGCAGGTTTTTATGTTAAACCTGCTTTAATATTTTCATAACTCATTAAGCCTCAGCCATATCGGGAATGGCCTCCACTTTATAATCTCCGGTGTCCAGTTTCTTTCTTGGTTGCTTCAAAGGCCGTCAGCGTAGCTTCTATATCCTCATCCGTATGAACGGCAGTAGGAATCAGACGATAAATAATATGTCCCTTTGGAATAACCGGATACACCACGATAGAACAGAAAATGCCATAATTTTCCCGCAGATCCATAACCATGGCAGTTGCTTCGGGAACATCACCTTTCATATAAATCGGTGTTACAACAGAATCAGTTTTTCCGATATCAAATCCCTTTTTGCGCAGTCCGGCCTGTAGTTTCTCGGCATTGTTCCAGAGTTTTTCTTTAAGTGAAGGATTATTTCTGAGCAATTCCAGTCTTTTCAGATTTCCCAGTACCAGAGGCATTGGTAAACTCTTTGCAAAAATCTGGCTCCGGATATTATACCGGATATAATCAATAATGAGTCTTTTCACCGGAAACAAATGCACCGATAGATGCCATTGATTTGGCAAAAGTGGAAAAATACAAATCGATATCTATCCTGTACGCCCTGTTCTTCGCCTGCACCGGCGCCTGTTTTTCCAAGTGTTCCGAAACCATGTGCATCGTCTACCAGCAAGCGAAATTTATATTTGGGTTTCAATGCTGCAATTTCCTTCAATTTACCCTGGTCACCAGCCATTCCAAATACACCTTCTGTAATTACCAGTACACCACCGCCTTCTTGTTTTTCAATCAGTGCATTTGCCCGCTGAATCTGTTTTTCAAAATCTGCGAGATCATTATGTTTAAAAACATACCGGTGACCGGCATGCAAACGAAGTCCATCAATAATGCAGGCATGACATTCTGCATCATATACAATTATATCATGTCTTCCGCACAATACATCGATAATGCTTACCATTCCCTGGTAACCATAGTTCAGCAGCGCCGTATCTTCCTTTCCTACAAATTCAGAAAGTTCTTTTTCCAGTTGTTCATGATGATTGCTGTTTCCGCTCATCATACGTGCACCCATAGGAGATGCCAGTCCATAAGCGTGCTGCACCTTCGGCATCTGTTTTTCTCACTTCCGGATGATTTGCCAGTCCCAGATAATTGTTCAGACTCCATACGATCATTTCCTTTCCGCGAAATTTCATCCGGCTGCCGATTTCACCTTCCAGTTTGGGAAATGCAAAATATCCATGTGCCCTTTCCCGATGTTGTCCGATAGGACCATAATGCCTTGTCAAGCTTTTCAAAAATATCTGCCATATGTCTTAGTACATTGGTTAAAAATTGACGCAAAATTAATGCATTTGCGCTACAGCGACAAGATGCAAATGCGGATACCTTTGTTCAAACCTGTTTAAGATGATGAAGAAATCATTTTTTTCGCTTATTGTGGGTGTTTTTCAATGTATTATCTGTTAAGCGCCCAGCCCGGCAGTTCAGCTATTGTAAGACCAAAACTGGTTGTAGGAATTGTGGTGGATCAGATGCGCTGGGATTATTTGTACCGGTATTATGATCATGTATGGTGAAGGTGGGTTTAAAAGACTGTTGAAACAGGGATTTTCCTGTGAAAATACATATATCAATTATCTGCCTTCTTATACTGCTGTTGGTCATACCTGCATTTATACCGGTTCTGTGCCATCCATCAATGGAATTACGGGTAATGACTGGACGGAGCAATTGACGGGCGCGCATGTCTATTGTACAGATGACAGCACGGTTCAGTCTGTTGGAGTCAGATGCTTCTGCGGATGGAAAAATGTCACCCCGGAATCTGCTGGTCACCACGATTACGGATGAACTGCGCATGGCTACCAATTACCAATCGCGCGTGGTTGGTATTTCATTAAAAGACCGTGCAGCCATTCTGCCTGCCGGTCATACGGCCAATGCAGCATTCTGGCTGGATGATGCCAGTGGAAATTTTATCAGCAGTACATATTATATGAATAAACTGCCGGATGCGGTTGAAAAATTCAACAAGGAAAAAAATATTGAACAAATATCTGAAAGGTGACTGGAATACTTTATATCCGATTAGATACCTATACTGAAAGTGATTCCGATAATAAATCATATGAAGGAAAACTTCCAGGTGAATCAGCTCCGGTTTTTCCGCATAATATTAAACTGGCTTATGCAAAAAGACCATGGATCATTCCGCTCTACACCTTTTGGAAATTCACTGACACTTGATTTTGCAAAAGCTATCATGGATGGTTATCAGCTGGGACAGGGGACGGCTACTGATTTTCTGACCATCAATTGTGCATCTACAGATTATGTGGGACATTTATTCGGACCGAATTCCATTGAAGTGGAAGACACCTATCTGCGCCTGGACCAGGATCTGGCATTTTTTTTTAACTGCACTTGACTGCGAAAATAGGAAAGGGGCAATACCTGGTTTTTCTTACTGCGGATCATGGTGCTGCTCATGCGGTGGATTATTCACAGCAAAACCGGATTCCGGCAGATTTTTTTGTAAGCAGAGAAATAGTCTCGAAAACCTGAACAGCTGATTCAGCAGAAATTTGGATATCAGTAAAGTCATCCGGTCAGGTGAAAATTACCAGATCAATTTTGATCTGGATAAAATTGCTGCATGCGAATGCGGATTTCGAAGGCATTAAAAAACTGACGGTGGATTATCTGAAAAAACTACCCGGAGTTAACTTATGCCGTCGATATCGATAAAATTCAGGACGCTACAATTCCGAACCTATCAAAACAATGATCATTAACGGATATAATTTTAAAAGAAGCGGACAGATACAGGTAGTTTTTCAGCCCGCCTGGCTGGAATCCTATGCGCGAACCGGAACAACACATGGTAGTCTGGAATCCATATGATACTCATATTCCATTGATTTTTATGGGCTGGGATATCCATCCGGGTGCATCGGCTAGCCCCTGTTCATATGACCGATATTGCACCCACACTTGGCCACCCTTTTGCATATTCAGGCTCCGAATGGGAATATCGGAACTCCGATTACAGATTTGCTGAGCCAGGTAAATATTTTAAGTGAATCGCTGTTAACGCTTAATCGATCAATTCATAACATGCAATTGACCGACAGTTACTTTGGATTCAATGCCTGTCTGATTCTTTCCGCCAAATCCTGTAAATGATATTTACTTAGTTTATCCGGTGAGTATTGGCCGGCTGCTGCCAAATATTCGGTTGCGCAATGTCGTTAAATGTCCGCGGGCGATGGAAGGAATATCTGTAGTTTTTGATATCCGCACCGAAAATAATAATTAATCCCCGGGGTAATCCCGCGGGAAATGAGGGCTGCGATGGATTCATCAGAGAAATCAGGATGTCCACATATTGTTTCTGTAAATTTCTTCGGAAGGGATCAATGGCTTTCTGCGGGTTACCCAGTTCCTTCCAAAGACCTTTTTCCAGATCGGTAACCAGATCCTCCGGGCCATAAACAGTTGCTTTTCCATATCGGTCGCTCATCACTTCCATCCGGAATAATCTGGAGGAGGAAAGCAGGGAATTCAATATACTTCCCTGTGTATTTGCAATCAGTTCAGACGTTGAAGGGGGGCTGATTTTATTCAGGATGTTTTTATCCAAGAAGCCAGTAAGGAGTTTCAAATAATTGCTTCTGCAGAAAAGCGACTGATTGTTCCTGGATGATTTTGGGGTGGGTTCATATACATCACCCGGTTGTTCAACACTTTTAAATGTTTCATAAATTCCGCCTACATTTTTTGTCACATGATTCATGTACCGGCTGAACTGTCCAAGCAGTTGCGTATACATATCCTCCAGGTTTTCATAGGTATCGGCTTCTTCTTGTGTCCATGCAGGCAGCTGAACAATAATTTTTTTCAGATTTAGTATTCCGTATTCACTTGCCTTCACAGCATTGTCACTGAGGTCTTCGGTTTGTGAGCGCGGATCAAAATTTTGTCCTTCTCCGCCAAACCATAACCTGGGATTAGCTTTCAGACTGTCAATGATCCAGCGGTTCAGTATTTTTTTATCATCTTCGGAGGATTTGGTATCCGGAATGATTTTATATCCCCATTGTATCGCCCATTTATCGTAGGGTCCGATTCGGGGATATAATCCCTTCGGGCTGATCTGGTCTTCAGGTTGTGCCACATAATTAAACCGGGCATAATCCATGATGGAAGCAGTATGTCCATTGGCTTCCACCCATGCCTTATCACGGAGTTTTTCCACCGGAGTCTTGCTGCTGCTTCCCATATTGTGACGAAGTCCAAGCGTATGTCCGATTTCGTGCGAAGAAACAAAACGGATCAGTGTACCCATCAGGCTGATCATCAAATTTCATTTTACGCGCGCGTGGATCTACTGCGCCTGCCTGAATCATATACCAGTCGTGCAAAAGTTTCATCACATTATGATACCAGCCGATATTGCTTGTCAGAATTTCACCGGTGCGCGGATCCGCTTCATTCGGGCCGTAAGCATTTTCAATATCAGAAGCAAAATAACGGATCACAGAAAACCGGGCATCTTCCAGGTTCATCGTACTGTCGTTTTCCGGCCATTCTTTGCCCATGATGGCATTTTTGAATCCCGCTTTTTCAAATGCAGCCTGCCAGTCGTTGATACCGGCAATCAGATAAGGTCTCCATTGTTTGGGGGTTGCCGGATCGATATAAAAAATGATGGGTTTTTTGGGTTCCACCAGTTCACCTCTTTTCCATTGTGCCAGGTCTTCATCTTTGGGTTCGAGTCTCCAGTGATGAATAAAAGTACTTGTTCGCTGCTTTCTGTGATGCATCAGTATAAACGGAATATTCACTGGCAAAATAACCGACCCGCGGATCAAATAATCTTTTGCGCATAGGGATAGCCGGTAGCATGATGAACGAATTATTCAATTCCATAGTAACAGCTCCCGCCACATCTGCTGCCGGCAGGCTGGTGGAACGCCGAGAACCAGATACCGACCGGAGCCGGTGAAGAAGTGAAAGTTTTTAAGGTGCGGACTTCCGTATTGAGCGGATAACTGTGGATATAAGAAATATAGGAACGGTCAGATGAAATTCCGCCGAGATTATATCTTCTTTTCATGTCGGGACTCAGGCTGACCGGTTGATTATCCAGTCTGAAAAAATCTGTCACATCAATTACAACACTGGTTGAATCTTTTCCATAGGCTTTGATATCGAAAGCGGCTGCAATGGGATCCACATTTGAATTCCGAACTGCCTGTGCAATCGGCTGTGTCGAATCCGGCGCCACACTAACGATCGTCATCACGCGCAAAAAAATATTATCCGAAGGTCCTTTTTCCCAGCGGATGGTTTGTTCATTCACTTTTTCTCCGCCATAAGAGCGGCTTCCTGCCGGTGATTTATCGAACCGGGTAATGGCAAGGATTTCCCGGTTGAAAAGGGAATCCGGAATTTCGAAATACCATTTGTCCTCTACTTTATGAACGGTAAATAATCCGTGCTGGGTAATTGCTTTTTCCGTAATTACTTCCTTATAGGGTTTTGGACTGGCTTTCGCGGTAGCAGGCGGAACACGCTTCGGTACCGTATCGGTTTTCTATTGCTGGGAAGCCGGGGTCTGCTGGGAAAAGCGTTGCTGGTGAATAGCCAGGCCTATAAACAGGCAATAGTCATTTCATCAGATGAAAATAGATAAAAAGCATTAATGCTTAAAGTGGAAAGCTGAAAATTATGAATGGTTAATTAATGAATGGTAAATGCTTAATAGTCGATTGCGATGCCCAAAGCTTTTCGTATCGGTCGAATTAGAAATGGTTAATGGTTGAATGATCAGCTGCATTTAGCATCCTGTCGTGAAGCGTTAGACTTAGCATTTAAGCGTTTCTGTTAATGCAATTCAAATCTTCAAATGCAGTCTGTCAGACGATTGATAAAACTTTCTTCCCCTTTGCGAAGCCATACGCGGGGATCATAATATTTTTTATTGGGCTTTTCAGCACCTTCCGGATTGCCGAGCTGGGCCTGCAGATATGCTTCATTTTTCTTATAGTATTTTTGAACACCTTCCCAGAAAGCCCATTGCAAATCTGTATCCAGATTCATTTTTATGGCGCCATAGCTGATGGCTTCCCGGATTTGGTACTGCGGAGATCCGCTGCCACCATGAAATACGAAATAAACCGGTTTCGGTTTTGTTTTCAATTCCTTTTCAATATAATCCTGGCTGTTTTTTAAGAATCACCGGACGCAGTTCCACATTGCCCGGACTGTAAACGCCATGCACATTTCCAAATGCAGCAGCCACGCTAAACAGCCTGCCCACTTTACTCAATTCTGTATAGGCATAAGCAACATGTTCCGGTTGTGTATATAATTTATCATTTTCAACACCACTGTTATCAACACCATCTTCTTCACCACCGGTTACGCCCAGTTCAATTTCGATGGCCATACCCAGTGGTTTCATTCGTTTAAAAAATTCCACAGAAGTATGAATATTTTCTTCCAGTGGTTCTTCGGACAAGATCCAGCATATGTGAACTGAAGAGGGGTTGTTTTTTTTCTTTAAAATAGGCTTCACCTGCATCAAGCAGTCCGCTGATCCAGGGCAGCCATTTTTTTGCAGCATGATCTGTATGCAGAATTACCGGTACGCCATAATATTTTGCAACAGTATGAATATGCAGTGCACCGGAAATGCCGCCGTAAATATTGGCCTGCAATTTATCATTGGGCATTCCTTTGCCGGCAATAAATTGGGCACCGCCATTGGAAAATTGTATGATAATCGGGAGAATTTACTTTTGCTGCTGCTTCCAGGGTAGCATTGATAGTATCCGTTCCTGTAACGTTTACAGCAGGAATGGCAAATTCATTGTTTTTTGCATCCTGGTAAAGTGCTTCCAGTTCTTCGCCGAATAAAACGCCTGCTTTGTATTTTGCCATGGGATTGTTTTTCTTATCTTTTTAAGGACGCAAAGATACGGTTTCCAGCCCGCACAGATGGCACGGGCTTCATTGAAAATCATCTAAATATTTAAAGTGAAGTTCACGTGAATCTTAGAAAATCATTCAGTCCTGGAATTTTCCGAGGTTTTTTTGAATCAGGGCCAGATTTTTCTGCAGGGTCTGTTTTAACTGTCTTTTTACCAGCTGTCCCATGGAACGGCATTTCAGAAAAACGGGTGCATGGAATTCGGCTGACAGTTCTTCGCGAAGCTGGATGAATTTTTCCGGTGTTGAAATATGGATCAGTCGACATAATATTCAATAATATCCATCAGCCGAAATCTGGAAGAGGCCACCCGAAAAGCCATCATGGTCCTTTCTTCTGTCTGGTACTGTGTAATTGAATCCTCGATTCAGATATTTGATGCAGATATCAACAAAGGGTTTATTTTCTTTGAAAAACTGCGGCAGGTACATATTTTTTCTTCCTTCATAAGACTGCTGATCAAAATCAATGGCCCGTATCCGGTATTGGAAATCTTCAATATCCGGTGTGATATCAACCACGAAATTATATGAACGCATATCGCCCAGTAATCGCACAAAACATCGTTCATTGAATTTTACAAACTCTTTTGCGAACCGGATCCGGTTGGTGAGAGGTTCCTGTAAATAATTTTGAATAAATATATCTCCCGGAATACCGGGAATATGTTCCTCAATCAGTGTTTGCTGATGTGTAAAAAAATGAATCCGGTTGGGCGACAATAAATGTTCCAGTTCGAGTCCATATATCCGTGAAGCATCAGCCTGTTTTACATAAAAATGATCGTAGTTGTCATTGAATTTATTTACAATCCGGATCCGGAAAGGACTGGAATTGGCAAAACTGCAGAAATCAACCCGGGCAACATCCAGGTGTTTGCTGAAGGAAAGATCGCCTTCTGTTTTCAGAATGGCATACATTTTTACAAGACCTTCCCGAATATACTGCCAATGTTTCATATCGTAGGAAACCGTTTCCCATAAAGCTATCATTTCCATTTTTATCTTTTAACGGAACGGCATAAGCAACATGTAAAAGGTCGGAATAAGAAACCGGGAGTTTTACTTCACGTCCATGCAGATGCAGATAATGACGAAGTTTTTCATTTACCGGGAAAATGGGTTTTTTCCTGGAAGGTTTATTGATTTCATTGCTATCCGGCGCATGACACGTCGAATGAGAGATGCATTTTAGCAGCTTTATGTAAAGATCAACTTTTAAGTTTAAAGCCTAAGGCGTAAAGCTCAAAAGCCGGGCTTCTGCATGGAAATATTTCCAAACAGTATTCTGAACTGCTGAATAAATGGTGAAGTGGAATAAAAAATTCAAAGATGGGAAACAAAAAACGAGTGATTGTTTTGAGAGCAGGTTGAGGTTTCTGGCTCAGGGCTTGCATCCTGTCTCCGATGGGTACCTCCTGCTAAATTGTTTGAAAACTTAGCAGGAGGGCACTGGATAAACAGTTGGTTTTAATCACGGGTATTGGAACTGTTCCCGGTTTTCCCCATGGATCTTTGGATTTCAGATTGATTTTCTAAGGATAGGATTTCTAGAATAAGGTCTCTTCCTCAGGGCCAATCAGGGTTCAACAGGATTTGGATCGGTTTTTCAGAATTGGAACTGGTTTCTTCCGGACAGGTTCAGGTTTTTCAGGATAGGATCGGTCGTTTCTCAGGATACGGTTACTGGTTTCTCAGAACAGGACGAGGGTTTTTCGGATAGGATTGGTTGCTTCAAAGGATAAGAAAAAAAGAAGTTGACTGATATCGGATTTCTATTGGAAATTCTATCGGATATTGGATAAAAGAACTTTGGACGGTTTTTGGATATTTTTCTGATTGAGTGTGTATCAATCAACTTCAGAACCAAAATTAACTTATACACATATTAACAACAATAGCCCTTTTGCCTGATTTTAACAGTTCATGAATATACCCGCGGAGCAGGTAGATTTAACGAATAGGGTGCTCGTAGAATTACGTGGTTTTGGTGAATGGAGTTAAAAGATCAAGACTTTCGGCTGATATGCTGCGGGAGACAGTATTTATTTAAAAAGAGTCTGAGATTCTAGCCATTTGAGTGCTGAATGACTGTAACACATCATATTTCGTAACAATATGAAAATTTCCACTGTCATCTTTTGCCAAGAACAGCTCCATTTTCTTTATTGATAAGCGAACTGATTCTTTCAACCGGCGTATCAAAGGCAACCACAGGATAAGGAGGTTCAATCACTTCCTGGATTTTTTTAGATCTAATATCTGTTCCATTGCTAAGCATGATATTAAATAATCCGCTTTCACTAACAGCCCCAACAGGAATCCCATCTTTCACGACCGGAATATTTTCAATATGCAATTCCTTCATTCTGTCCACTGCTTCACCGACTGTTTGTTCGGGATGAGTGTAACCAGTGGATTGACGCCTCGTGCATTTACGATATCACGGAATGTTTTTACATCCAGGAATCCGCGTTCCATCATCCACTGATCATTATAAATTTTTGCAACATAACGGCTGCCATGATCATGAAAAATACAAACGACCAGATCATCTTTTTTCAATTTGTCTTTTTAATTGCATCAGTCCCTGCAAACAACTTCCGGCACTATATCCGCAAAACAATCCTTCTTCCTTAGCAAGTCGGCGCGCCATGATTGCGCCATCTTTATCTGTTACCTGTTCAAAATGATCAATCACTCTCATGTCATAATTCTCCGGTACAAAATCTTCACCAAAACCTTCCGATACATAAGGATGTACTTCATTCATATCGATTTCGCCGGTATTAAAATATTTTGTAAGCAAGGATCCAAATACATCAATGGCCCAAATCTGGATATCGGGATTTTTTTCTTTCAGATACATGGCAGTTCCGGTAATTGTTCCGCCTGTTCCTGCTGTACAAACCAGGTGTGTGATTTTTCCATCTGTCTGTTTCCAGATTTCAGGACCGGTACTTTCATAATGCGCCAGCCGGTTGGCAAGATTATCATATTGATTACAATAAAATGAATTGGGAATTTCCTTGGCCAGTCTTTTGGCAACAGAATAATAACTGCGTGGATCTTCAGGTTCCACATTGGTTGGACAAACAATTACTTCTGCACCAACGGCTTTAAGAATATCTGATTTTTCTTTTGATTGTTTATCGGTTGTGGTGAAAATGCATTTGTATCCTTTTACGCAGGCTGCCAAGGCCAGTCCCATTCCTGTATTTCCGCTGGTGCCTTCAATGATTGTTCCGCCGGGTTTTAGTTTTCCTTCTTTTTCGGCCACTTCAATCATCTTTACAGCCATCCGGTCTTTGATGGAATTACCGGGATTGAAATAATCCACTTTGGCAACCACGGTGCATGGAAAATCCCGTGTGATTTTATTCAGCCGGATCAGCGGTGTATTGCCGATGGTTTCAAGAATATTATTTTTTATATCCATGCAGCAAATGTACAAAGGATTAGGCAGTGCACGTTTGGATCAATGTCCTGTACTGGCCTGATTTTTCTTAGTCTGCAAATATTTATCAACCAGGATCAGACCCAGAATGGCACTGATGCCTATAAAAATATTGACATAGGAATTGTTCAGCATTTTGCTCCAGTTCAGTTTGTTAGCATCCAGGGAATAGCGGGCATCAGGTTACCGGTAGAACTGGCTGCTCCAGTGAATCTGACCGATGAAATAAATAATAATCCTGCGATCATAATGAGGAAAAAAGCAGTGATTCCGCGGATCACATTTTTATTAATATAATTTTTTGTGGCAGGTGCCACCTGGTACTGGGCAATTTCCTCCATCACATTTTTGGTAAAACGCAGGGAAGGCATTTCCAATTCTTCCTTTTGAAGCAATTCATGTATACTCATCAATTCATCGTATTTGCTTTTCCAGACAGGATTTTCCGCCAGCTGTTGCATAATGAACTGCTTTTTCAGACTGCATTGCAATGGCCGTCAATAAATTCCCAGATTCGTATTTTCCATTTCCTGATCCATAATTTTCTTTTTAGTAAACGGATATTCAGGTGAATTGATTTTGTTCATCCTTTAATCCGCATGTATTTCCCGTACCTCATGAGCAAAATATTTTTCCATTTTTTCTTTTAGACGTTGCCTGGCCCGGTGAAGTTTCACTTTTACTGTATTCGGATCCAGCCGCATGATTTTTCCGATCTCCTCCAGGGTCTGGTCACCTTTATAAAAAAGGTTAAGTACCTGGGCATCATCCGGACTCAGCATCGCAATGGCCTGGTTCAGCATGGCATGTTTTGATTTTTGTTCAACCAGGTTCGCATTGAAACCCGACTCTCTGTTTTCAACCTGGATTCCGGTTCTTTCATTATCCAGCGACAGGGTATCCAGTTTCTTTTTCCTTAAAAAACTAAGGCAGGTTGTGCGGGTAATCGTAAATAACCAGGTACTGAATTTTGAATCCCCCCTGAAATCAGCCAGGGAACGGTAAGCTTTTACAAATACATCCTGGGCGATTTCTTCAGCATCTTCCCGGTTGTCTGTAAAACGGAGAACCAGGGTAAAAACATAATTCTGGTACCTTTCCACCAGTATCGCAAAAGCAGACTGATCCCCTTTCAGGACCCTGTTAATGATTTCCTCATCTGGTTGTCCGGTTGTTGTCACTTGTATAAGACGTTATATATGAGAGCCCGGTTACAGGCTAAGGTACATTATTATAAGCCTAAGCCTGAAGCTAAAGCCTAGAGTTCAAAGCTTAAGTGAACTCAGACCAGCGTCATCGCAAAGATTATCTGTTTCTTCAAAAAAAATGCCATGGGCTGTAACCTGCGTTGAACAAGCCGTAGTCTGATAGGGTATAAAACAATTGGTAAAATTTAAAAAACAAGTATATGGGACCCGATCAACTGGTATTTTTCTGGCTTATTCTAAGCAGTCTTTCGATTTGTGCATTGATTATTTGGCATTCGGTATTTTAATAATCGTGAAAACATGGCCATGATTGAAAAAGGGCCTGGATCCAAAATTAAAGCAGGAACGTCGTCCGGCTCCTTTCCGCAACCTGAAATGGGGATTGCTCCTGGTTGGATCCGGTGTTGGATTATTTCTCGCCTATCTGCTGGATAATTTCATATTATTCAATGTACGGCTACCACGGCCCATGAATATCAACGACGGTGCCAATGTTCCTATTTATTTTGCCCTGATTGCCATTGGCGGAGGTATCGGCCTGATTATGTCTTATAAAATAGAAAGAAAACAATTTGCCGGATAATAACATGATTATTTAATGGCTTTTAACTGCAGAAGGCATGGGGCTGTTGGATTCCAACAGCTCCATTGCTTTTTTTAGTACCGGATCTGTCTGATTCATAACATAAAAATATCCCTGGGAACGCCAGATGCAGTCTTGCCAGCAGGGCTTTCACCCGAATTTCCACCTGTGCTGCGGTCCTCACTGATTCAGACCGTCCAGATGGATTGAATCCTTTTTTGCATACGTCACTAGAGTGCATTCCACAATTCTGCATCTATTATTAAATCCAGCATAAAAATCTGCAGGCGACTGGAACTTTTTAATTCTGCCTGATGGTGAATATAATATTCATAGATAAAATTATTCAGGGTACCGCTGATATATAGTGCTACTCACGCTTCTGGAAATCTGGGTTGTGTCCAGGGCAACAAATACATCCGGTGTAATACCTCCACCACCATAAACCTGTCTGCCGGCCGGCGTCCGGAATACCGGACCGGCATGAATACTGGTAGTATCCCCATGGATTACTTCCCCGTTGTGAAACCGGTCTATCACTTCTTCATTGTATGCGTCCCGTCCTTTATTATAAGGTTTCTGAATGCTTCTTCCCAGTGGAGTGTAATAACGGGCAATGGTCAAACGCAATTCACTGCCATCATTCAGTTCAAAAGGTTCCTGCACAAGACCTTTTCCAAATGTGCGCCGACCAACAATACTGGCCCGGTCCCAGTCCTGAAGGCGCTCCGGCGAGTATTTCGCTGGCAGATGCCGTGCCTTCATCTACCAGCAGGATCAGTTTCCCTGATTCAAAACTTCCCGGCCTTTGTGCATGATATTCTTTCCGGGGACTTTTTCTTCCTTCGGTATAAACAATCAGATCGTCATTGCCAAGAAATTCATCAGCCATATTCACAGCTTCATCCACAATACCGCCACCATTTCCGCGAATATCCAGCACCAGTTTTTTCATGTCCCTGCTTTTTCAAGTGCTTCCAGGGCAGTCATAAATTCTTCAAAAGTGGTTCTCGAAAATTTATTGATCCGGATATAACCTGTTTCCTTATTGATCATATAAGAAGCATCCAGAGCCGGAAGGGGAATTATTCCCCGTTGAATGGTAAATGGATTGTGGTGCTGTGATTCCGGAACATCGTCACGATTACCAGACTGGCCCCGGACCACGCAGAAATTTTTTTATCCTTTCTGCTGTAATACCATTGCCGGCAACCAGTGAATCATTTACCCGGATGATCTGATCACCAACCATGCAGACCGGCTTTATCGCTTGGACCATCCGCTGAGAACATTGGTAATATTTACGGTATCGTTGAGAATCTGGAATTCCACACCAATTCCCTGGAAATTTCCCTGCAGATCTTCATTCATTTCTACCTGGTCAACGGCCGGAATATAATAAGAATGAGGATCGAGGTGGGAGAGAATACCCTGGATGGCCTCTTCGCTCAGGGAATCACCTATGTACAGAATCCACATATTTATCTCTGATAATATCCAGCACTTCCTGTACCGGTGTCAGTTTGCCTGTTTTAAAAAATCCGCCGGTACTCGTATTTGGATAAAGTCTGAATCCGATGATCATGCCAAGGATCATGACCACCGCAAATAAAAGGGGTAACCAGAAGTTCAGTTTTTTCATGTACTTGATTTCGTCCTAATGGGCTGCAAATTAAGCAAAGAAATGCTGTATGACAGTTGGTTTATGGTAGAACGGTTTATGCGCTATTCACCACTTTACCATTACGCTATAAACACTATACCTTCGTCCCGGAATTAACAAAATGAAATATGGCGATACTGATTGCAGATAGTGGTTCTACCAAATGTGAATGGTGTTATATTTCAGAATGGCAGGAAACAAATCATAGAAACCCAGGGAGCGAGTCCTTATTTTCTGAATGAAGCACAACTCATTGCCATGATGCAGAAGGAACTGCTGCCGGCTCTGAAAAATAAGATTCCCGAAGCATATTTTTTTTTATGGAACCGGATGTGCGGCTGCAGCAAACCGGGCGATGGTTAAAAGAGCCATAAAAAAAATATTTCCCGAATGCTGACATTGAAGTGGAACATGACCTTACCGGTGCTGCCCGGGCACTATGTGGCAAGAAATAAAGGTATCGTGGCCATTCTGGGTACAGGTAGTAATTCGGGTTATTATAATGGGAAAAAAATTGTTCGAAACAGTCCCGGGCTGGGTTATGTTTTGGGTGATGAAGGAAGCGGTGCTTATCTTGGGAAAAAAGTTTTGCAATATTATCTGTACAAAACATTTGATGAAGAACTTCATGATAAATTTCATAAAAAAATACCAGGTCGATGCGGCTGAAATTCTGGATGCAGTTTATAAAAAACCCTTGCCCAACCGATATATTGCCGCATTTGTGCATGTTCCTGGCAGAAAACCGCGGGCATTATATGATTGAAAATATCATTGAAGACGGGCTCTGGGATTTTTTTTCTATTCACCTGTGCTCATTATCCGGAATCCGGTAAAATACCGATTTATTTTACCGGAAGTGTTGCTTTTGGGTTTCAGGATATTCTGAAAGAACTTTGTAAAACTTTTGGATGGAAAGCCGGGAAAATTTCTGGCTAAACCCATGGAAGGATTGATTGCTTATCATAAAACGAAATGATGGATTTCGAAAAAATAACAGAAGAACAGGGTCCGTACCGGCATCTGGAAAAAATGAGCACCCGGGAACTGCTCACTTTTATTAACAAGGAAGACCAGCAGGTTCCGCTGGCTGTTGCCCAGTCAATTCCTCAAATAGAAAAATTAACTGAAATCATTACCGATAAAATGCTGGCCGGCGGACGACTTTTTTATCTGGGTGCAGGTACCAGTGGCCGGCTGGGCATCCTGGATGCCAGTGAAATTCCGCCAACTTATGGTATGCCTTACGGATTAATTATCGGACTGATTGCGGGTGGAGAAAAAGCCATTCGTACTCCGGTGGAAAATGCAGAAGATGACCGGGAGCAGGGATGGCTGGACCTTTGCGAATTTGAAGTAAGTGAAAAAGATGTGGTGATTGGAATTGCTGCCAGCGGTACAACACCCTATGTGATCGGTGCCCTGGAAAAATGCCGGGAAAACAAGATTTTCACCGGATGTGTTACCTGTAATCCGGGATACACCCCTGGCGGCAGCTTCCGATTATCCGGTTGAAGTAATCGTGGGTCCTGAATTTGTGACCGGCAGCACGCGGATGAAAAGCGGAACAGCACAGAAACTGGTGTTGAACATGATTTCAACCACCGTGATGATCCGGATTGGCCGGGTAGAAGATACCCGGATGGTGAATATGCAACTCACGAATAGCAAACTGATTGACCGGGGTACCAGTATGCTCATGAATCAAACCGGCATCACAGATTATGAAACGGCAAAGAATTTTTGTTGAAATATGGAAGTGTTAAAAAGGCTGCTGATAGCAGGAGGAAATTATAAGAGTTTAGCTGTGTGAAAGTATATGAGAAGTCGGAGTAAAAATCTTAATGACAAATAAATCGGTTCAAGCTTTACGGAATGAGCAATGAATTCGAAATCATGCATGATATAGAACCATATTATAACTGGCGCCACATTTATGTGAGTGAAGAAGATGAGGATCCCCTTTTTTCGGAAGGGTTTATTCAGAATTTGAATTTACGCAGGCGATCTATAATTACCTTATACATCCGCAATGGGATGAATTTGGTTCAAAAACACTTTATCTGAAAGTGCTGCTGGCGGACTATGAAGAAAAATATGTGATCATTGAACTGATCGGAGAATGGAATGATGCCATTGAAAATGACATCATGAATCTGAAAAGAGAAGTGGCGGATAAATTCATGGCTGAAGGTATTTATAAATTCATCCTGATTGCTGAAAACGTTTTGAATTTTCATAGCGGAGATAAGGATTATTATGAAGAATGGCAGGAAGATGTGGAGGAACAATCAGGGATGGATTGTATGTATCAATATGCCGGAACAAACACAATATGATTTCCGGAGGGCCAAACTGGACCGCTATATCGAACTGATCGAGCAGCCGGACTGGAGGATTTATAAGCCTTTTCATCTTTTTAAACTGGTAAATGCCCATCAGGAGAGAAGGCTGAATCCCTGAGGACTCTACCGATCCGGTAGAAAATAAATTTGTTGAATCGCCGGAATCATTTATTTTTGGATTCGATATATGTCAATCGCAAAAGCATACCGTTATTTTGGCTTTTATTTTTACTTCTATTTTAGAAGCAGACCGGGAATGCTTTTGTTAATCAGCAAATAATTTTTAAAACTTAACAATAGAATCCCGGTCAAAAGCCGGGATTTTTTTTTATCATATGCAACACCCCGTTCAACGAGTAGCCATCCAGGGATATGAAGGAAGTTTTCATCAGGAAGCAGTCCAGGATTTTTTTTGGAGAAAAAACCAATATTCTGGCCTGTGCACGATTCCAGGATGTGGTTAAATCTGCAGCCGATCCTTCACTTTGTGATGCAGCCGTGATGGCCATCGAAAATTCCATAGCCGGAAGTATTCTTCCGAATTATTCACTGCTGCGAAACAGTGACCTCGTAATTGTCGGTGAAATTTATTTGCAGATCCGACAAAACCTGGTGGTAAATCCCGGAATAACACTGAAGGATATCAAAGAAGTGCATTCGCATCCGATTGCCATTCTGCAATGCCTGGATTTTTTGAATCAGTACGACTGGAAACTGGTGGAAACAGAAGATACAGCCCTGAGTGCAAAACATATTCATCAGCGAAAAAGCAAACATATTGCAGGAATTGCAAGCAGTCTTGCGGCCAGTTTATTTCAGCTGGATATGATTGCTCCGGATATTCATACCATGAAAAATAATTATACCCGTTTCCTGGTATTATTGCGAAGGGAAAATGCAGAACCGGTGAAAGATGCCAATAAAGCGTCGGTTACTTTTCATACCGATCATTCGCGGGGAAGCCTGGCCAGAGTGCTGACGCTGATTGCAGATGCAGGAATTAACCTCAGTAAACTGCAGTCCTATCCGATTCCCGGAAGCGACTGGAAATATAGTTTTCACGCAGACATGGAATTTGAAAATACCGGATCAATTTGAAAATGTGATTGAAATGATTAGACCAGCGATTTCGGATTTGAAGATTTATGGGGTGTATAGGAAAGGAGTAAATGCATAGGTGAAAGTATGGAAGACTGTGATAGTATCGAAGTATGGATAAGGACTTGTGAATGAACTGTAATTGCAAATTAATTTATAAAAAGCGATTATTGCGTTAAGCCTTGCGCTTTAAGCTTAAAAAATGAATACAGCAAAAAGACTAGAAGGAATTGGCGAATACTATTTCTCGAAAAAACTGCGGGAGATTGAAGAACTTAACCGCAGGGAAAAAATATTATCAGTCTGGGTATTGGAAGTCCTGATCAGGCACCGCATCCGGATGTGATCCGGATTTTGCAGGAAGAAAGCAGCAAGCCCAATACGCATGCTTATCAGAGTTATAAAGGATCTCCGGTTTTGCGAAAAGCCATGGCCGACTGGTATAAGCAATGGTATGAAGTGTGAGTTGAATCCTGATCTGGAAATTCTTCCCCTGGCCGGATCCAAAGAAGGAATCATGCATATCTGCATGACCTATATGAATCCGGGTGATCTGGTACTGATTCCGAATCCGGGATATCCTACTTATCAAAGTGCAGCAAAACTTGCAGGTGCAACACTTGGCAGATTATGAACTGAAAGAAGAAAATAACTGGTTGCCGGATTTTCAGCGAAATAAAAGAGTTAATTAAAACGAAAAAGGAGCTGGTCAGGAATATTGTACTGATGTTTGTGAATTATCCGCAAATGCCAACCGGACAGTTGCCGACCAAAAAACTTTTTGAAGAGCTGGTGGCTTTTGCAAAAGAAAATCAAGTATTGCTCGTTCATGATAATCCCTATAGTTTTATTCTGAATGATGAACCGATGAGCATATTGCAGGCAGAAGGTGCTGACTGACCAGGTGATTGAATTGAATTCACTGAGCAAATCACACAATATGGCCGGATGGCGTGTTGGAATGATGCTGGCCAAAGCGCAGTCATATTGAAAATGTACTGCGGTTTAAAAGCAATATGGATAGTGGTATGTTTCTTCCAGTGCAACTGGCTGCAGCCAAAGCACTTTCCCTGCCGGCTTCCTGGTATGAAGAAGTAAATGAATTTATATCGCAGACGTAAAAAAGTTGTTGAAGATATGCTTGAAGGACTTGGGATGCCATTTTTCAAAAAACGCAGGCTGGACTTTTTGTCTGGGCAAGGGTTCCGGAAGGTATTACAGACGGGTATGCATTGAGTGATCTCTTGCTGTATAAGGCAAATGTATTTATTACACCCGGTGGAATTTTCGGGACTGCAGGAAATAAATATATCCGGGTAAGTCTGTGCGCACCGGAGGAAAAAATTCTGGAAAGTTTTGAAAGAATTAAGAAGGCAGGATTTATTAAATCAAAACAACATGTTTAATACAGTTACCATTGTAGGGGTTGGTCTGATCGGCGGATCATTCAGTCTTGCCTTAAAAGATCATAAGCTGGTTAAAAAAGTTATTGGTGTGAGCCGGAGTGGGCCACTGCACAAAAAGCTCTGGAACTTGGGCATCATTGATGAAGTATTGCCACTGGAAGAAGCAGTTAAACAAAGTGATTTAATTTATGTAGCCATTCCGGTGGATGTTACGCTGCCCGTAATGAAGAAGATACTGGATCTGGTTAATCCGGAACAAATCGTGGTGGATGCGGGATCTACCAAACAGGCCTTTGTGCGTTTGTTGCTGATCATCCCGAACAGGAGCACGGTTTGTGGCCACGCATCCGATGTGGGGAACTGAATACAGTGGTCCTGAAGCTGCAGTGCATGATGCATTTCGCGGACGCACCTGTGTGATTTGTGAAAAAGAAAAATCAGATCCGGAAGCTGTTGGAGATTGTTGAAAAAATTTATATCCATTCTGGGAATGTCGCTGGTATATATGGATGCAGAAAGTCATGATGTGCATGCTGCATATGTAAGTCATATTTCCCATATCACTTCATTTGCGCTGGCCAATACGGTATTGGAAAAAGAAAGAGAAGAAGATGCCATTTTTGAACTGGCAGGTGGTGGTTTTGAAAGTACGGTAAGACTGGCCAAAAGCAGTCCTGCCATGTGGGGACCGATCTTTATGCAGAACCGGGAAAATGTACTGGATGTTTTGAATGAACATATTATGCAACTGCGAAAATTCAAAAGTTGCCTGGAAAAAGAAAACTATGAGTATTTGCAGGAACTGATGGAAAATGCGAATAAAATCAGGAGGATTCTGGAATAAGCTTAAGACTTAAAGCTTAAGGCTTAAGACTAAGCGGTGAATTCTGACAGGTGATAAATTGTAAGTAAAAATATTCGGTAAAGATAAAACATATAATGGAATCTGGTTTATGATTTATATAAGCGTTAAGCGCTTAGGCATTAGGCGTTGAGCTTTAGGCTAAAAACGTACCTTTGCGCAAAATTTTAGAACTGTATGAGTACATTTGAAGGGCTTGGGTTACATGAGAAACTGGTACAGGCAGTAACAGCGTTAGGGTATTCCCAGCCCACCCCCATACAGGAGAAAGCAATTCCTGTATTATTGAGCGGCACCAAGGATCTGGTTGGCCTGGCACAAACCGGAACGGGCAAAACAGCAGCATTCGGCCTACCCCTATTGCATCTCCTGAAAGTGGAACATCGTTTTCCCCAGGCCCTGGTGGTTTGTCCCACCCGTGAACTCTGTATGCAGATCGTTTGAGAACTAGAGCTTTTTAAAAAATTTATGACGGGTATGCAGGTGTTGGCAGTTTACGGTGGTACTTCCATTGGTATGCAGATCCGGGATTTGAAAAGAGGAGTTCAGATTGTAGTGGCTACCCCGGGCAGACTGATTGATCTGATTGAAAGAAAAGCCATCAACCTGGAAGAAATAAAATATGTGGTGCTGGATGAAGCAGATGAAATGCTGAACATGGGTTTCCAGGATGATATTGAATTCATTCTGCAGAATACACCCAAACGTGATGCACCTGGTTATTCAGTGCAACCATGCCTCCGGAAATCAGACGGGTGAGCAGGAAATACATGAAAGATCCGATGGAGATCACGGTGGGTAAAATGAATACGGCGAATAAAAATATTGATCACCAGTATTTTGTTACGAATGCCCATCACCGTTATGAAACATTGAAACGGATGATTGATTTTAATCCGGGTATCTATGGAATCATTTTTACACGTACCAAAGCAGATGCACAGAATATTGCCGAAAAACTTACCCGGGAAGGATATGATATTGATGCATTGCATGGCGATCTGACCCAGCAGCAGCGCGATAAAGTGATGGGTGAGTTCAGGGAAAAATCCCTTCAGTTGCTGATTGCAACCGATGTGGCAGCACGTGGTATTGATGTAGTAGGGAATCACACATGTGATCAACTATGAATTACCGGATGATGTGGAAGTATATACGCACCGGAGCGGAAGAACCGGCAGAGCAGGAAATACCGGTATTTGTCTTTCGATTGTTAATTGCCGGGAACTTGGGAAAATTCGACAGATAGAAAGAATGGTTCAGGTGCCTTTTCATAAACTGGAAATTCCAACCGGTAAAGATGTTTGCCGCAAACAGTTTTTTCATTTCATGGATAAATTACTGTCAGCCGATATCAGTCATGGTGACTATGAAACCTATGTTCCCATGCTGGAGGAAAAATTTGCAGATGTAAGCAAGGAAGAAGTGCTGAAAAGAGTTGCAGCCAAGGAATTCTCCCGTTTTCTGAAATATTATGAAAATGCAGAAGACCTGAATGTGCGTGCGGTACAGACGAGACCGGGAGGCTCCGGCACGCGGGCAAAGGGAACGAATCCCTATTGGTGGCAGCCGCAGGGAACCTTCACGTCCTGCGTCCAGTTTTTCGCCGGGCAATGGCGATTTTGTGAAACTTGTTTGTGAACCTGGGTACCAAGGATGGTTTTTATAAAGCAAGTTTTCTTCAGTTTGTTCTGGATATGAGTGATCTGCGAAAAGATGTGCTGGGGAAAATTGATATGAAAGAAATGAACAGCTGGATTGAAATTGACAAAAAATCGGCTCCGCAGATGATCCGGGCAATTGACGGAAAAAATTATAAAGGAAGAAGGATCAGGATGAATGATGCAAACAGCAGGTAGGTAGTCAATTAAATTTTGCAACATAAAAATATACAAATCAATAGTCATGGTAGCAACTAAATCAATGAAAGAAATCACGCAGGAAGCCTGGGTCAAAGCGTCCCCTGATTATTTCCGGTCCCTGCAGTGCGGAAACCGAAGAACAGGTGATGCAAACAGCTGTTCAGTTACAGGAAACCGGTAAAGTGGATATGATGCGGGCAGGCATCTGGAAACCCAGAACCCGTCCGGGAAGTTTTGAAGGTATTGGTACCAAGGGTCTTGCCCTGGCTGCAAAAAGCCCGTGAACTTACAGGTATTCCGGTGGCCGTTGAAGTAGCTACCGCCAAACAGGTGGAAGATGCACTGCATTTTGATGTAGATGTACTGTGGATCGGTGCCCGAACAACGGTCAATCCGTTTAGTGTACAGGAAGTGGCAGATGCCCTGCGAGGAGTTGATGTTCCCGTACTGATCAAAAATCCAATCAATCCTGATCTTGAACTTTGGATCGGTGCAGTTGAACGTGTTGCCAAAGCAGGTATTAAACAAATCGGACTTATTCACCGTGGATTCAGTTCCTATGGAAATACAGAATACCGCAATGCACCGATGTGGCATCTGGCCATTGAAATGAAACGCCGCCATCCGGGAATGTTATTTATCAATGATCCTTCACATATCTGCGGTCGCAGAGATATTTTGCAGGATGTTGCACAAAAAGCGATTGACCTGGATTTTGACGGATTGATCATTGAAAGTCATATTGATCCGGATAAAGCCTGGAGCGATGCCAAACAACAGATTACGCCTGAAAGGCTGGGTGAAATGCTTTCGGCAATCCGCTGGAGAAAGGAAGATGTTGCATCCGAAGAATATCATGCGCACTGGAAAAATTAAGACAGCAGATCAATCAGCTCGATGATGAACTGATGCAGATCCTTGGGGAAAGAATGAAAATTTCTGAAAAAATCGGTCAATACAAAAAAGAAAATAATATTACCATTCTGCAAACCAACCGGTGGAATGCAATTCTGGAAAGGGCCTTCAAAAAAGGAGATAAACTGGGTCTGAGCCAGGAATTCATTACCAAATATTTTGACGCGGTGCACATGGAAAGTATCAATCATCAGAATAAAATGATGAATTCCTAGTAAAGAACCACGAGTCATGCTGAAAAAGACTTTTTCGTTTTCTGCTTCCAAAACCACCTGTTATTTTGATGCATCATTTGCACAAATCGGAGAGCTGGTGGAGAAAGACAGGTCCATTTTTATTACGGACCAGCATGTTTATCGATCATCATAAGAAATATTTTCAAGGGTACAAAATTTATCCAGATTCCGGCCGGAGAATCTTTTAAGGTTCAGTACATCGTCGATCAGATCATTGACCAGCTGATCAGTTTTGGGGCTGACCGCAAAACAACCCTGATCGGAGTAGGTGGCGGTGTGGTAACAGATATTACCGGTTATGTTGCCTCTGTTTACATGCGGGGTGTTCCATTTGGATTTGTACCTACTTCCATCCTGGGCATGGTGGATGCTTCGATCGGTGGTAAAAATGGCATTGATGTTGGTAATTATAAAAATATGGTCGGCGTAATTCGCCAGCCCGGATTTTTATTTTATGATGTGAGTCTCTCTTGCAATCACTGCCTGCCGAAGAATGGGTAAATGGATTTGCAGAAGTGATTAAACATGCCGCCATAAAAGATGCCGGTCTTTTCCGCGAGCTTGAAAAAAATTCCATCAACTACTACCGAAAAAATAAAAAAGCGCTGAACTGAACTCATACGTAAAAATGTGCTGATCAAATCAGCCGTTGTACAGAAGGATGAATTTGAAGGGAATCGAACGAAGGCTACTAAATTTTGGTCATACGCTTGGTCATGCAGTTGAAAATGTATATCATCTTCCGCACGGGCATGCCATTTCGATTGGCATGAAAGCGGCCTGCCTGATTTCTGAAGCAAATGACTGAATTTTAAGGAAACAGCCCGGGTTACCAGTCTGCTTGCAGCAATATGGATTGCCGATTGATATACCGGTTGATTTTGGAAAAGTGGTTGAAATCATGCGCATGGATAAAAAGAAAACGCGGGATACCATGCACTATGTATTGCTGGAAAAACTGGGTAAGGCAGTCATTAAACCGATTCCGATGAGCCATCTTGAAAAACTTCTTTATTCCATAGCCCGGGCCAGATAATATAAGATGAACGTTACCATTTCACCATCTATTAGTCAAGGGCAGCCTGCAGGCACCTGCTTCTAAAAGTTCCATGCAAAGGGCTTGTGCTGCTGCATTGATTTCACAAACAAAAACACATATTATTAATCCGGGATCTTCCAATGACGATCATGCCGCCCTGCGGTGTAATTCGGGGACTGGGTGCGGCAGTGGAAAATCTATCCGACGGATCACTTTTCATTGAAAGCAAGGGTATCAGACCGGTAAATGATTTTGTGAACTGCGGTGAAAGCGGACTGGGCATCCGGATGTTTGCGCCGCTGGTTGCGCTGAGTGGACCATACTATGACGATTGAAGGCGAAGGAAGTCTGCTGAACGGCCAATGGATTTTTTTGACGAGATCTTTCCCAAACTGGGAGTGGAAGTTCAGTCCAATATGGGCAAACTTCCACTTCAGCTGAAAGGCCCTCTGGTGCCGGCAAATATTGAAACAGACGGATCCCTGAGTTCACAATTCCTGACAGGATTGTTGATGGCCTATGCAGCTGCAGATGCCAGAGATGTTACCATTGAAGTAAGCAATCTGAAAAGCCGGCCTTATATTGATCTAACGTTGTCGGTTATGCGCGCATTTCGGATTGAAAGTTCCTGAAAACCGTGGATTACCAGTCATTTTTATTTTTCATCCGAAGCCTGGCATTAAACCGTCCGGATACGATTGAATATACCGTTGAAGGCGACTGGAGTGGTGGCGCATTTCTTTTGGTGGCGGCAGCCATTGCAGGACATGCAACCATCCGCGGACTGGATCCGGATTCCACCCAGGCAGACAAAGCCATACTGCAGGCATTACAGGATGCGGGTGTCTCGATGGTTTACGACAAAAATGAAATTCAGATCAGGTCAGGACAGCCGGCAAAATTAAAAGCATTTCATTTTGATGCAACAGATTGTCCGGATCTTATTTCCGCCGCTGGTAGCACTGGCTTCTGTTTGCCATGGTACTAGTTTTATTAAAGGCGTAAGCCGGCTTGCACATAAAGAAAGTGACCGGGCGCTTACCCTGCAGGAGGAATTTGGAAAATTGGGTGTTGATATCCTTATCCATGATGATATGATGGGAATTCAAAGGAACAGATCTGCATTAAATCAGCAACCGTTCATTCCAGGCATGATCACCGGATTGCCATGGCCACTGCAGTTGCGGCGTTAGGGCAGCGGGTCCTGTTCTGATTGAAAAAGCAGATGCTATTAATAAATCCTATCCTGCTTTTTTTGATGATCTCGCCAAACTGGGCGCTTCTGTTCATGTATTAGATAAGATATTTTAATATGAATTCATTCGGACGTATTATTCAGGATGACCATTTTTGGTGAATCTCATGGAACCGGTGTGGGACTGGTCCTGGATGGCTGTCCGGCCGGACTTCCTTTGAACATGAAGGATTTTGAATCTGATATCGAAAGAAGAAAAGGCGGCATTCAAAAAGGTACCACACCACGGCAGGAATCTGATCTGCCCATTTTTAAAAGCGGTATTTTTAACGACAGAACCACCGGAGCACCTATTACCATATCTTTTTGAAAATAATAATACCCGTTCAGGTGATTATGAAAAACTAAGAGCCATTCCCCGGCCCGGTCATGCAGATTTTGTTGCGCATGAAAAATTTGGTGGTTTTGAAGACTATCGGGGTGGAGGTCATTTCAGCGGAAGACTTACCGTTGCGCTGGTGGCAGCAGGTGTGATCGCAAAAAAATTATTGACGCTCGATTCATACAGAATTGCAGGCTGAAATAAAGGAAATTGCCGGATTAACGGATCTGGAAGCGGGACTTCAAAAAGCCATTGATGCCAAAGATTCTGTAGGTGGCATTGTGGAATGCCGGGTTCAAAATCTGCCGGCTTCACTTGGGGAACCATTTTTTGATAGTGTGGAATCTTTGATTTCACATGCCGTGTTTTCAATTCCGGCAGTTCGTGCCATCGAATTCGGAACCGGATTTGCAGCCGCCCGTATGTTTGGCTCGGAACACAATGATGCCATTGCCGATAAAACCGGAAGAACCCTTACCAATCATGCCGGTGGGGTTGTGGGTGGCATCAGCAATGGAAATGAGCTTGTATTCAGAATTGCAATTAAACCTACTTCTTCCACTCCGAAAGAACAGGAAACCTTCAATCGCGGAAACGGGACAAGAGGAAATATTTTCGGTTAAGGGCCGTCATGATCTTTGCATTGCCCTGCGTGTTCCTGTAGTGCTGGAAGCCGTAACGGCACTTGTTCTGGCTGATCTTCTGTTGCTGGAACAAAAAATTCCCCGGGTATTGAAGAAGATAGTTTGCATTATCATGTTGTTTTGCTCAATTATTTCAGATTCAATTGCTGGAAACTCAGATCCAGTACTTCAAAATCTCCTGTGTCCGGCCAGCTGAAATGCCACCATTCTGTAGAAAGAGGGATAAATCCATATTTTTCCATTGTCTGTTTTAATAATTCCCTGTTGGCTATTCGTTTTGCATCCGTTCCGTTAAAATCCTGATGGGCAGTATCCGAAAAATTATCGAAACCTGTGGGCATGGGCAAGAGCTGATGTGTTTTCGCATCTGCCAGGGTCAGGTCCACAGCGATGCCGCGATTATGTCCGCTTCCTTTTGCAGGATTTGCTGCATATCGTTCGTCTTTTACAGGATTCCATAATTCAACTGTTACTGAATAGGGGCGATAAGCATCGAAAATAACCAGAGCATATTCCCTGGCGGGAAAGATCCTGGCTACACTATCCAAGCGCCTGATACACCGGTTTTCTGAGGAAAGTGTTTTAGTATTTTCAGGGTATAATTTTTTATGCATGAAATTATCTGTGTGTTGCATAACGCAGATCCAGAATAATCCCGGGATATTTGTACCAGGGATACCATCTCCTTTTCCGGATGATTCAATAAACTTTTTTTATAGAGCGAAATAGTGTTAATATATTGTCAATCCATAGGGACTCACTGGGAGATTTTGTGCGATAAACGGAGGTAAAATTCAAAAGAAACAATGGAAGTAAATAACATGCATTTTATGATCACCCTTCAATATTTTGTTATTCATCCAATATAGTTGTTTCTTTAAAGGCCTTCGGGCCATAAAGATCGGTCCCGAAGAAGGTCCGAATAATATATACAAACCCGGTTCACGCAGATGAAACAATGCAGATCGTATTTCTTTATTTTTCTGAGTTTCAGGTATTTCTTTCGTTCAATGTAAAAATAAAGGGGACAGGGCACCTGAAAAAGATATCGTGATTAATCCGGCTAAACTGGCGGAAAGTACAACAGAAGATATTCATCATACACTTGAATATCTGAAAACACATCAGGGACAGGCTCAATGATTCTGTAGACATTTCATTTTGTCAACCTGATTGACAGTTTGTATGATGCCAATCAGTATAAGCCCATCTGGCTACGACAGGACAAAACCACTCCGGAGGGGCATCATTTATCAACCTCATTCAAAACTGCCGTCTCTGGGGGCTTTTCCCCAATGATTATCACTATTATATGCTGTCGTTTATAGACCGGGCCTTTGCCCTGGATACCAATGCAGCCAGAAACGCCGCATTATGGGCACGCAAAGGATCTTCTGCTGACAGATGCTTTTTTTCAGATGGCCAGAGATCTGAAAAAGGGCAGGATTCCCTATGACACTGTTACCCTTCGAACAGATACAGTTATTAACGGATAGTTTTTATACGAGCTACTTTGAATGAAGCCTTGCAAACAGGTAATGTTTCCCAGGTACTGCATAATCTGGAACCGCGATCAAAGGGATATGATTCGCTTAAAGCATATATCGGGGCATTTCTGGATTCAGCCAATTTTGCGCCCTATACCTATCTTCCATATCCCTATACGGATTCAGTCAGTTTTTTTCATCTTTTGCAGAAACGACTGGTTGAAACGGGAAATCTTGTCGGATACCGTACCGCCGATGAACTATCCGTAAATTCAGGTCCGCCATCATCCGTTTTCAGAAGAAATATGAATTTAAAATCACGGGGTATACTTCCAATTCGCTGGTTGATAAACTGAATAATACCGACCTGGAAAAATTCAAGCGTATTGCGGTTACACTTGACCGTTATAAACAACTACCGGATACCTTTCCTGCAACATATGTATGGGTAAACCTGCCGGGATATACATCTGCGGGTGATAGATCATGATACGGTTGTATTTTCATCCAAAGTAATTGTAGGCGGACCTGTAACCCGGTCGCCGCTACTGACCAGTGAAATTTCGAATTTTATTACAATGCCCCAATGGACAGTTCCGTACAGCATTATTTTTAAAGAGATGTTGCCAAAAATTCAGAAAGAATGTTGAATTTTTTGGCTAGAGCAAAACCTCATGGTTGTAAACGACGAAGACAGTGTGATTGATCCGACAACTATCAACTGGTATAAACTCGAATAAAACACATTTTCCTTATCAGTTAAAACAACGGCAGGGCGATGACAATTCCCTGGGTGTTATCAAATTTAATTTCAGGAATAAATACAGTGTTTATCTGCATGATACCAATGTGCGCTGGATGTTCAGTAAGTCATACCGGGCCATCAGTCATGGATGTGTACGCGTAAAAGAATGGGATAAACTCGCCAATTACCTGGTACGGAATGACACGCTTCCGCATATCCCGACAGATACCATTAAAGCCTATATTGCCCGGGGGGAAAAGCATATGTTTACCGGATTTCATAAACTCCCACTCTATATCCGCTACTTTACCTGTGAAGGAAAAGATGGTAAAATCGTATTTTATGAGGATATTTATGATGAGGACAGGAATCTGATTCAAAAATATTTTGCCAATAAAAGCGTTTTTTAGCTAAATGTTAAACGCTTAACGGTTAATTGGTCGTGAAGCGGACGACCGGCTATCACGCGATACCATTTTCAAACTGCCATCATGAAGAAATCCATTCTCCTTCCTGACTGTTCACTTGGTTTCCGCTGGGAATGCTGAAAGCACAGGAAACTACAGGAATGGCAAAGTCTTCCACGGCAAACACAAAATTCAAAAAAATCAAAACGGGACAGTAAGCAAGGAAAAAATCCATTATGGAACGGCAAGTTTTTATGCGAATAAATTTGAAGGAAGGCAAACGGCAAACGGTGAAATTTTCAGTCAGAAGAAACTAACCGGTGCCAGTAATATTACTACCCCTGAATCAATGGGTACGAGTAACCAATACACAGAAACAATCTTACCGTTGTCGTGCGTATTAATGACCGCATGCATAAAAACAATAAGCGGCTGATTGATCTGAGTAAATCAGCTGCTAAAAAATTAAAATATACCGGTCATGGACTGGCGCATGTAAAAGTGGAAGTGCTTGGGAAAAAACGACCGGAAGGAATTGTTCTGGACGATTAGGCAACAGCTTTATTTACCAGGGCCGCTGCTTCACTGAGCAAGATGGCAGACTGCACTTTCAATCCGCTTTCTTCAATCAGTTTTTTTGCTTCCACCGCATTGGTTCCCTGCAGGCGGACAATGATCGGCACATGAATAGTTCCGATGGAATGATAGGCGTCAATAACACCCTGGGCAACACGGTCGCAGCGTACGATTCCGCCGAAAATATTGATCAGTATGGCTTTTACTTTGGGATCTTTCAAAATGATCCGGAATCCGGCTTCCACCGTTTGTGCATTGGCAGATCCGCCCACATCCAGGAAATTCGCAGGTTCACCGCCACTGAGTTTGATCATATCCATGGTGGCCATGGCCAGTCCGGCACCATTTACCATACAACCCACATTTCCATCCAGTTTTACAAAATTCAGATTATATTTACCTGCTTCCACTTCCGTCGGATCTTCTTCGCCGATATCACGCATGCCTTCCAGATCGGGATGACGCATCAGGGAATTATCATCCAGATTCATCTTGCAATCCACCGCAATGATTTTTTCATCACTGGTTTTGAAAAGCGGATTGATTTCGAGCATACTGCAATCCAGACCGACATAAGCATTGTAAAGATTGGTGACAAATTTCACGCAGTTCTTAAAGGCTTCTCCGGTAAGTCCGAGATTAAATGCAATTTTTCTGGCCTGGAAACCCTGCAGGGCAGCACCCGGGAAAACCCATTCCTTGAAATATTTTTTCCGGAGTTTTATGAGCCACTTCTTCAATATCCATTCCGCCTTCTGTGCTGTACATGAATACATTCTGACCTTTTGACCGATCCAGTAAAATCGAGAGGTAAAATTCCTTTACCGGATTTGGCACCGGGATAATATACATCCTGGGCAACCAGCACTTTGTGGACCACCCGTCCAGCTTCTCCGGTCTGAATGGTTACCAGCGTGCCACCCAGCATATTGGAAGCAAAATTGCGTACGTCTTCAGCATTTTTGGCTACTGCCACACCGCGTTGTTCTGTTCCCTTGATCTTTCCCTTTCCGCGTCCGCCTGCATGAATCTGGGCTTTTACAACAGCAAATGAATTTCCGGTATTTACTTTGATCTGTTTATACGCTTCTTCGGCCGCATTAGCGGTATCGACGGGTATTCCTTCCTGAACGGGTACATTATATTTTTTAAGCAGTTCCTTGGCCTGGTATTCGTGCAGATTCATGGATCAAAAATTTAGACGAATTTAAGTGATAATGAGTAATTACCCGAGTAACATGCTAACTTAATAAAATCCGGTGAGCAAAATTGTGTCGGCAGGTAATATTTTGAACAGGTAGTCTATTTTGCTTTTGGATTGTAGAATAAAATAATTTTAAAACTCAGGAGGGATAACAATCCAAAGCGATTTGTGGAGTTATTAAATTAGTATGAACATAGGCCAACTGAAAAATAACTCGGAATGGCACCCGACAAAAAACAGGATGAATAATAATAAAATCAGGATACTGGGAATTTCCGGAAGTCTTCGCAAAAGTTCATCGGCGAGTGCTATATTAAGGCTTGTATCAGATTTGGTCCCTGAACAGGTGGAATTTAATTTATATGAAGATCTTGAAAAGATACCGGCATTTGATGACGGCCGGCTGATCCTCGTACCGGTAGCAAATTTTATTAAACGTGTTTCAGAATCGGATGCAGTATTTTTTTGTATCCCGGAATACGCATTTGGTGTACCCGGCGCTTTGAAAAATGCACTCGACTGGACGGTATCTACAACGGTCTTTTCCGATAAGCCTGTAGCCTTAATTACCGCAGCATCCGGAGGGGAGAAAGCGCATGCGGCTTTCTCGCTCACATTAACTGCATTGGGCACGAAATTGTCAGAAAATACAAAACTGCTCATTTCTTTCGTTCGCACAAAACTCGACGAAGACGGCATTGTAAAAGACCCGGCTACGTTAACCGCAATTAAGTCCGTTATTCATGCACTGGTTCTTGCAGTTGGAAAGGAAAAATAATTCGGCAGCATTTAATTATTACCTGGCTGTTTAAGATATTTCTCGCGAATGATTTTCAGGTGGTGTAGTTCGTGCCCCGCAATATGATAGACTAATGCCCTGACACTTACTTTACTATTATTGGCTGTTCCTGTTCTTAATAAAGTTTCATCCGGCATATTCTTAAATAATGTTATAGTTGACCTGCGAACCGATTCATATTCTTCCAGGATGTTTTCGATAGTTCTTTCATTTGCATTTGAATTTACCGCATAATCATCCTGCTCAAATCCCGGTAGTATTGTTTTATCATTTCTCGCAAAACACAATGCGCGATAACTATAAATACGTTCGTCATCCATCATGTGAACCAACAATTCCTTTAAGGTCCATTTATTTATATCATACCGGGACAACAGCGTTTTTTCCGACAGAGAGTTAACCAGCGAATGAACGATTTTGAAATGATTTTCTAAGTGCTGCAGCACCAGGCCATCATCAGGCAACAGCCTGATATACATGATAGCATAAGGAGGATATTCTCCTTCTATTGGTTTGTCAATTTTCTTCATTGATTTGTGTCTGCTGTCGGATTTCTTATTCGCCCACACTCTCAAAGTATCCTAGGGTTGCGAAGTAGTCTTTAGTTTATTTTTAAATACTTTTTCAAATTTTTCCACTTTGGGTCGGATCACAAAAGAGCAGTAAGGCTGCGAGCCATGCAGACGGTAATAATCCTGATGATAATCTTCTGCCGCATAAAAATGACTGAAAGGAGTAATTTCTGTGACAATGGGATTATTATAGGCACCACTCTTATCCAGTTTATTTTATATTCTTCAGCTTTTTTCTTTTGTTCGGCATTATGATAGAAAATAACACTGCGATACTGGGTGCCCACATCATTGCCCTGACGGTTCAACGTAGTCGGATCATGGGCTTCCCAGAAAACTTCCAGCAATTCATCAAAACTGATCACTTTTGGATCATAAATGATCTGCAGGCATTCGGCATGGCCGGTGGTGCCGGTACAAACTTCTTCGTAGGAAGGATTTTTTACCGTTCCACCGGAATATCCGGAAGTCACTTTTAATACACCTTTCAGTTCCTGGAAAACGGCTTCCGTGCACCAGAAACATCCTGTTCCGAAAGTTGCCGTATCGGTCTTTATACCTGCAGGAATGGTTTCTTCGGTCATAACTATATTTTGGGATGATGATTGATTACAGGAAACCAGCGAAATTGCGCTGCATAAGATAGCTGTTAACATAATGATTTTCATTCTTTTTCTTATGCAATATACGAGGAGCTCCATGAGGCCGGATTGCAAGATATATGACAATTGAAGGCTTTTAAATGTTCGTTAACTAACTTTGTTTTGAATGATACGATATTTCCCGGAATCCGCCCTGGGGCAACTTGAATTTGACAAAATCAGGGACTTGCTCACTGAAAAATGCAAATCCGCCTATGCCAGGGAGAAAGCAGCTTCCCTCCGGATCCATACACGGCTGGAATTTATTCAGGTAGAATTACAAAGAACCAGTGAATTTAAAAATCTGCTGGAACTGGGTCAGTATTTCCCAAATGAAGACAGCCTGAATCTTTCCCGCGAAATTAAATTGCTCGGATTATCGGGAGCAGTGTTGAGCGGTGAACAATTTCTCCAGATCCGCAAACTGGCTGATGCCCTGCGTCAGATCTTTCACTGGTTCGACCGGGAACGCAGGCTGGCTTATACAGGACTCGCGTCGGTTATTAAAGACAGTTATTACGAAAAAGCCATTATTCAGTATATCGATGAAATCCTGGAAGAAAATGGCCAGGTACGTGACAAAGCCTCACCGGAACTGGCAGAAATACGGATGTCTTTATATCAGAAAACGAAATGAACTCCGACGTCTTTTCGACCGGATTGTTGCTAAGCTGAATAAATCCGGATTTGTAGCTGAAACGGAAGAAGCCTTTCTGAATGGCCGGCGGGTTGTGGCCATTTTTGCCGAACATAAAAGACAGGTAAAGGGCATCCTGCACGGAGAAAGTGACAGCCGGAAAACATCTTTTATAGAACCGGAAGAAACAATCGGGCTGAACAATGAAATATTTTCGCTGGAACATGCGGAAAGCAGGGAAGTGAACCGGATCCTCCGGGAACTGACAGGCACGGCTTTCAGTTTATGCCCCGCTTTTGAATGTGTATCACGATATCATTGGAGAATATGATTTTATCAATGGGAAGGCTAAACTGGCCATAGACATTCAAGGAATTTATCCGAATCTGCAGGATGGATCCCATATCCATCTGATTCAGGCCTTTCATCCATTATTATTATCTATACCACCGAAAATCACAAAAACCTACCATTCCGGTCGATATCAAACTCGATGATAAAAACCGGATACTGGTAATTTCCGGTCCGAATGCCGGTGGTAAAACGGTTACCATGAAAACCGTGGGTTTGTTGCAGCTGATGGTCCAGGCCGGTTTGCTGGTTCCTGTTCATCCGCATTCCACCCTGGGTATTTTTAAACAGATTATGATTCATATTGGCGATACCCAAAGCCTGGAATTTGAACTGAGCACCTACAGTTCTCACCTGATCAATATGAAATATTTCATGGAACAGGCAAACGGACGCACCTTGTTTTTTATTGATGAACTGGGAAGCGGCAGTGATCCGAATCTGGGTGGTGCTTTTGCTGAAGTGATCCTACTGGAACTCGTTAAAAAACATGCATTAGGAATTGTGACCACCCATTACCTGAATCTGAAAGTAATGGCCAATAAAACACCTGGGATCCTGAATGGTGCGATGGCTTTTGATGAAAAAAGCCTGCTAGCCTCTTTATCAGCTGATCATCGGTAAACCGGGCAGCTCCTATACTTTTTCGATTGCCGAAAGAATTGGTTTGCATCCCGACCTGATCCGCAATGCCCGCAAACTGGTAGATGAGGAACATTTCAGGCTTGATAAACTGCTTAACCGGACAGAACAGGACCTGCGCAATCTTGAACAGAAAGATAAGGAATTGCAGAAAATGCTGAAAGAAAATGCCAGGCTGAAAACAGAACTGGAAAAAACCCTGCAAAAGGAAAAACATCAGCAGCAATTGCAGATTCTGCAGGAACAAAATAAAATTTCAGCCGAACGGTACGGCTATCTCAAGGAAATGGAAAGAAAGCTGAAACAGATTATATTCGACTGGCGGAAAGCAGAAAATAAGGAGGAAGTGATCAGACAAATGCAGGCACTTCTGTTCAACCAGAAAGAAAAACCGGTGGCTGAAAAAGTAAAAAAGAAATTCGAATCAAAATATATTGAAGTAGAGGGAGATATCCAGCCGGGATCACCGGTAAAAATGAAAAAAAGTCATCAGACAGGAACTGTCCGCGAATTGCGCGGAAAAAAGGCAGTAGTACAGGTAGGTATGATTCCCATTACTATGGATATTTCTGATCTCGTACTGATTAAGGAAAAAGCCAAACCGGAAACATCTGCTTAAAATTCATTATGAATCCAAAACAACTGGCTGCTGAAAACGCCGTATCATTTCTGGAAAATGGCATGACGATTGGCCTGGGTACCGGGTCCACTGCTTATTGGGCAATAGAAAAAATTGGCGAAAAAGTAAAAAAAGAGGGATGGAAAATCAAAGCGATTGCCACATCGATCCGTTCTGAAGAACAGGCACGCGGACTGGGTATTCCGATCCTGGATTTTTCATCCATTAAAATCATTGACGTAACCATTGACGGGGCAGATGAAGTAGATCCGCAATTGCAACTCATTAAAGGTGGCGGGGGTGCACTGCTCCGGGAAAAAATTGTAGCGACCAACAGCCGACAGATGATTGTAGTGGCTGACGAATCCAAATGGGTTCAAACCCTGGGAAAATTTCCACTGCCGGTTGAAGTAGTGCATTTTGGGTGGGAGAGAACCTTCGAAAAACTGCAAATACTGGGATGTGAAGCGAAAAGAAGGATGAACGGAACAGAACCTTACCTGACAGACAATGGGAATTATATTGTGGACTGTGCATTTGGAGAAATTAAAGATCGCAGCCGGCTTTGCATGAATCGGTAAATGCTATTACCGGCGTTGTGGACAATGGACTTTTCATTCATATAGCCAGCAAACTGGTACTGGGTTTCAATACCGGCGAAACCCGCGTTATCAGCAGATAAATCGACACGTCATGATTTTTTCCGGCCTGCTTCAATCTTTCCGGAAAGTTACTCCGCTTCGTTCTGGAGAAACCGGTCACCTGGCTGGCAGAAAAAGTTTCATCGGCACCGGATAAGAATTCAGTGATGGAAGCACTCACCGAACTATATCAGGAATCCGCAAACCCAAAGAGCAGGAAGCTGAAAAGACTGAGCCTGAATGCTGGCTGATCGCCGGATCATTGTTTTCAGTGATCAGCACCGGGGCGCACGTAACGGTTCGGATGACTTTGCCATTTGCGAAAATTCTTATCTCACTGCACTGGATTATTACAACCGGGAAAATTTTTATCTTTGTCAATCTGGGTGACTGTGAAGAGCTTTGGGAGAATACCATGTTTGGCATTGCAAAATACAATAAAGCTGTTTATGATAATGAAAAGCTTTTCATAAAGAGAGATGCCTATTGTAAGGTCTTTGGCAATCACGATCTTTTCTGGGATAATGATCCGCTGGCTTCTACGTGGCTAAAGAAAATTTATGGTAAAGCAATCCGGATATTCACCGGTGTATTGATAAGGATTGATATTCCCGGAATGTCAGCATTGGATATTTTCTGTACTCATGGCCATCAGGGTGATAAACAAAGTGACGGAAATGCATTCAGCAAATGGTTTGTAAGTTATGTCTGGGGTCCGCTACAAAATTTCCTGAAGATAAATACTAATAGTCCTTCGGCGAATGACAATTTGAAAACGCTTCATAATATGTATATGTACGACTGGAGTGCAGCCCAGGAAAATATTCTGCTGATAACCGGTCATACCCATCAACCGGTTTTTAATTCACTTACCCATCTGGAAAGACTTTATCAGCGGTTGGAAAAAGCACGTACGCTGAATGACAGTGATGCGCTTAAAAAAATTGAAGCGGAAATTCCCCGCCGTAAACGAGAATATGATTTCCTGAATCATTCATTCGACAAGATGAAGCCTACTTATTTTAATTCCGGATGCTGTTGTTTTGATGATGGTACCATTACCGGTATTGAAATCAGCGACGGTTTTATCCGTCTGATTAAATGGAGCCTGAAAAATGGCAAACCGGAACGCCAGGTAGCTGAAGAAGAGGCCCTAAAAACACTTGGCCGCCCGGATTGGGGTTTCGGTCAAGAAATGACTGTTGATGTAATTTCCCCTGGATTGTTTCATTATTTCCTCAACAATCACGGAATTTGGCAAAAAAACCATTTTTCCTGTTAGAAAAAACTGGTACGATACTTCGTATAATACTAGTAATAGAATAAAACTCGAAACAGGGATTCGCCGATTGGGTTACTCATACGGATACTATGGTCAACCTGAAATGAAGTAAAAGAAAAGTGTCCGGATCCTGTTTCCTGATCTGCCTGAGCGGATATAAAATGCAAAGACTTCGTAGTTCATACGAAGTCTTTGTCATTTATTATTTATGTGTTGTGTAAACGGTCACATACTCGCGTGAAGATAATCCTTTAACTGGGAAATTGTTTCCTGCTGGTGTTGGATGATTTCGCGGATCAGGTCATGAATGGAAATGACCCCATAAATTTTATCCTGTTCAAATACCGGCAGATAACGGATATTTTTATCTGCCATGAGTTGCATACAATGCTCAATGCTGTCGAACAGGTTTACCGCCGGCAGGTCGTTTGACATAATTTCCGAAACCGGTGTATCTGTAGAAGATTTGCCTTTCAGTATCACTTTCCTGGAATAATCCCTTTCAGTCATAATGCCCAGATAGTTCTGGTTGTCCATAACCATTACAGAACCAATATTCTGATGAGACATAATCTGAAGGGCTTCAAGAACAGAGGTTGAGGGGGTAACAGCGGTAATTTTTCTTTCTTTATGAAGAAAAATATCAGATACTTTTTTCATTCCGGCCAATTTTAGTGAACAATCGTTGCAGGTAAATTACAAATAATTATCTGATAATTGGTCTGTGAAATCAATCCGGAAGTCAAAATATGGGTCAGGCATATATAAAAAGGCTGGTTTAAGCCAGCCTTCTCCAATCAGGATTAAGGTTTAATGGAATCAGTTCGTCAAAATAGGGCAGTTCGACCTGTTGTTAAGTTGGGTAAACCAGGGTATTTCCGGACCTGTCAGGCGTCAACTTAATGAATTTCAAGGGCGAGGGGGTGCGCCTCCTATACAGATACGTATGGAAAGAGGTTCAGGATTCTAAAAAATAAAATAAATTTGAAAACCCGACCTGGTTACCCTGAGCCGTCAGTCCCCCAGCCAGTCAAACCCGGATAAAAATCAGGATTTCAGAGATTTGCGCAGGTGGCGATTAAAGGGTACTTTTAATGTTCAAAACCGGTTTATCATGACAAATCATTTGTTTTTATTATCCATGCCCGGGGGCAGCGAATGGATCCTGATCGTTATTGCAGTGCTTGTTTTATTTGGAGGAAGAAAGATTCCGGAATTCATGAAGGGATTGGGAAAAGGTATGCGTGAATTTAATGATGCAAAAAATAACGTGAAACAGGAATTTGAAAATGGCATGAATGAGCCTCAAAAACCTACCGCCCCGCCTGCAGCTAAAAATTAATTTATTTTAATTTTATCAGGTCCCGGTAAATCGAGTGTTTACCGGGGCTTCTTGTTTGTAGTCTATCGTTCACCAGTAACCGGAGGAAGATCGCGTTTCAGCATTTTGTTCCGGTTGGCCATTTCCCAGGCCGTATAAAATACTAGCTGCGCTCTTTTTGCCATTAAATCATAATTTATTTTATCCGGTGTATCCGTCGGTTTATGATAGTCCGGATTGATTCCGTCAAAATAAAAAATTATGGGCACACCTTTACGGGCAAAATTGTAATGATCGCTTCGAAAATAAATTCTGAGCGGATCTTTGGGATCGTTGAACTTGTAATCCAATTCCAGACCCGTATATTTTTTATTCATTTCCACACTGATTTTGCGCAGGTCGGAACTGAGTTTGTCATCACCTACTATATATACGTAATTATTGGAATCACCCTGTTTTCTTCGCCGGATCCTTTCTGCCAATCATGTCAATATTGAGATCTGCGGTGGTTTTGTCGAGCGGATAGACCGGATGATCGGTATAATATTCTGATCCCCAAAGTCCTTTTTCTTCTCCGGAATTTGCCAGAAACAGAATGCTCCGGCGTGGTCCCTTACCGGCTGCTTTTGCTTTTGAAAAGGCGGCTGCCAGTTCCAGCAGGCTAACTGTTCCGGAGCCATCATCATCTGCCCCGAAATAAATGATCGAATCTTTTTTACCCAGATGATCGTAATGTGCCGAGATAATAAGCAGTTGGTCTTTCAGATCACTTCCTTCGAGGTAACCCAGAACATCTGTACTCTGCATCATTTCTGTCTGTTTCTGAATCGAAATCCAGATATCTGCCTGGTATGTTTTGTATTCGATCGGTCCTGTTTTTGCCTTATCATAGTCTGCCCCCATGACCAGCCTGGCTATCCGTTCTGAAATCATAAAAAGTATTGAGGTGGATTTTCGGGATAAAGTATTTCCTGTACATCTTACCTTCATCCGGAACTGGCCTATGCGGAAAATCATCCTGGATAACCAAGAGAGCCACTGCACCATGCTGTTGCGCAGCGTCCTGTTTGGCGAATGCATTAAAAGTTTTCTTGTTAATATGGGCCTGAAAGCATGATCCGGGAGGATAACCGCTTAAAGTCAGCACTATTTTACCGGCGACCTGCAGATCCTTTATAATCATCCTGCAGTGAATCGGATAAACCGTATCCTGCAAAAACAATTTCGGATGACACCGAAGGAAAGGGTATAAGCATTTGCCAGGCGTATATCAAAGTCCTTATTTATCTCAAAAGACTGCCCGTTAATCTGGAGTGCAGCGGAGAGGAGACTGTCCTGGTAAACGGGGTAGGCGAGCTGAAAACTGTCTTTGATTTCCAGGTTTTAGTCCAAGGCTTCTAAAATAATCTTCAATATAAGCAGCCGCTTTGCGTTGTCCCGGCGTTGCGGTCTCCCTTCCTTCGAAATCCGGACCTGCAATCTGATAAAGGTGTCTTTTGAGATTTTCTGGTTTGATACTGTTTGCAAAAAGAACCGGATCTGTTTTTTTCTGCGCATTACAAAAAAATACAGATCCGGTAATTACCAGCACTAAGAATATCTTCATGGGATCAAATATATTGAAGTCCCTGTCAATAATATTATAGCCTCTTTAACAAATTCAACACTCGCATGAAGTTTTACTTCATCCCCCACAACCACACCACCTGCTTCGGTTGCTGCATTCCATACCAGACCAAAATCTTTACGGTTGATTTTTCCTTCAACTGTAAAACCGGTCCGGGTATTTCCCCATGGATCCTTGATTACACCCCCGTGTTCCACCTGCAGTTTTACATTTTTCGTGACGCCATGAAAACTAATGTCGCCGTATAAAGTATATTCTTCACCGGTGACTCTTTCAAATTTTGTGCTTACAAAAGTGAGGTTGGGATATTTAGACGATTCAAAAAAATCTGCACTTTTCAGGTGTGCGTCGCGTTGTTCGTTATTGGTGGTAATTGAATCCACTTCAGCCGAAAAATTTATTTTGGCTGTTTCGAAATTTTCATCCGTCGTTTCCACGTCAGCATCTGAATTTGCCGAATGAGCCGGTCACATGTCGTAATCATCAGGTGACGGATTTTAAATTGTATTTCCGAGTGTGTGGGATCGAGTATCCATTTTAGTAGTTGCCATATGTAATATATTTAATGTTTAAACAACGAAATATAAGCATTTTACCTGAATTACCGGAAAAAATTTCCTCAATCCTGTTAATAGTGCCGGTTTGGCTCATTATAGGACCTCTTTTGGCCGGCGAATAGTTACCTTTGCAGCCGTTTTATGAAATCAGGATTTGTCAATTTATTCGGAAAGCCCAACGCGGGTAAAAGTACCCTGCTGAACGCCCTGATGGGTGAAAAACTGGCCATTGTATCCCATAAGGTTCAAACCACCCGTCACCGGATCAAGGGAATCCTGACGGCTCCGGATTATCAGATGATCCTATCAGATACGCCGGGTATCATCGATCCCAGGTATAAACTTCACGAAAAGATGATGGATTCGGTGAGACAGGCAGTAGCAGATACGGACCTGGCCCTCCTGCTCCTGGACGGAAAGGACAATCTGGAAGAAAATGATCAGATTTTTTCTGGTCTGCACCTAAAAGTTCCGGCCCTGGTACTGATCAATAAAAGTGAACGGATGACAAAAGCAGAAATTGCCGAAGTAAAAGTTTTTTTCATGGACAAAAAATACTGCTACGGATATATTGGCCATTTCGGCGCTAAAAAAAATCAATACAGAATCTTTGTTTGAACGCATCATTCAACTTTACCGGAAGGAGAACCATTTTTTGACGGAGATGAAATGACGGACCGTCCGGTAAAATTTTTTGTGGGAGAAATGATACGCGAGAAAATCTTCAGTATGTATGAAGATGAAATTCCTTATCATACTGCGGTACTCGTACAGGAATACAAGGAGAAAGACACGCTCACCAAGATACAGGCAGATATCATTGTACAGCGCGAAACGCAAAAGGGAATTTTGCTGGGAGAAGGCGGGAAGATGATCAGGCAACTGGGAACGGAAGCCAGAAAAGAGATAGAAGCATTTATCGGAAGAAAAGTTTTCCTCGAACTCTTTGTGAAAGTCCGTCCTAAATGGCGGGACAATGAATGGCAGTTGCGGGAATATGGATATTAATTTTGCATTTTAATATTTTTAGTACATGTCCGGATTTACAGTAGCGATAACAGGAAGACCGAATGTGGGAAAGAGCACATTATTCAACCGCCTGCTCGAACAGCGCAAAGCCATTGTGGATGATGTGAGTGGTGTTACCCGGGACAGGCAGTATGGTGTGGCGGACTGGAATGGTAAAACTTTTAATGTAATTGATACAGGTGGTTTTGTGCCCGAAAGTGAAGACATTTTCGAACAGGAAATAAAAAAACAGGTTTTGATTGCTGTGGAAGAAGCCAATGCCATCATATTCATGACGGACACAGCTACCGGTATTACAACACTGGACGAGTCTATGGCCGATCTGCTTCGCCGTTCTGTTAAACCCGTTTTTCTGGTCGTGAACAAAGTGGATAACAGCGACCGGCTGCTGGAAGCCGCGGAATTTTACAGTCTCGGTTTCGATAATATTTTTTTTATTTCCGCTATGAGCGGAAGCGGCACCGGAGAAGTGCTGGATGCCATTACGGATCTAATTCCGAAAACAGAAGAAGAAGAAGCCGGATCACCCCTCCCGAAATTTGCCATAATCGGTCAGCCAAATGTAGGTAAATCCTCCCTGCTTAATGCACTGGTAGGAAGTGAAAGAACCATTGTGAGCGAAATTGCCGGCACCACCAGAGACAGTATTCATACCCATTATAATTTATTTAATAAAGAATTTGTTCTGATCGATACTGCCGGTATCCGGAGAAAAACCAAAGTACATGAAGACCTGGAATTTTATTCTGTTATCCGGGCCATCAAGGCCATGGATGAAGCGGATGTATGTCTGCTGCTGCTGGATGCTGAAAAAGGTATTACAGCACAGGACCTGAATATTTTCAGTCTTGCAGTTAAAAAAGGAAAGGGACTCGTGGTGGTAGTCAATAAATGGGACCTGGTGGATAAGGAAACCAATACCTCCCGGGATTATACTGAAAAACTAAAAGAACGGTTTGCACCGTTTACCGACCTGCCGATCATTTTTATTTCCGCAAAGGAGAAGACCCGAATTTTCAAAGTGATTGAAACCGCCCTGGAAGTATTTGAAAACAGAAGCAGGAAAATACCCACTTCCAAACTCAATGATGTGATGCTGAAAGCAGTTGAAAATTATCATGCACCCGTAGTACGTGGCCATTCCATTAAAATAAAATTCGTTTCCCAGTTGCCCACACCGGTTCCGTCTTTTGCTTTTTTCAGTAATTATCCCGATGATATCAAACAACCTTACAGAAATTACCTGGAAAATCAAATGCGAAAAAGTTTTCCGTTAGAAGGCGTGCCTATCCGGATCTATTTTCGGAAAAAATAAAAAAATGACGAAAGCCGCTATAGGCCTTGGATTATCAGACAAAAATGCGATACTTTTGCGGCCAACTAAAATAACCTTAATGAAAAAAATTCTGACTGTTCTCGTAATTGCTGCGGCTTTAACATCATGCGGTGGTGGAAGCAGTGATGCTGCTGCCAAAACTGATTCTGCTGCTTCATCCATTGTTGACAGTGCAAAAACTGCAATAGATTCAACCGCTACAAAAGTTGATTCTACCGTAAAAGCAGTTGCAGATACCGCAAAACGCTAAAATTGGTGCTCTGACAGATAGTGCTAAAAAGGCTGTGAAGAAATAATTTATGAGCTGATTGCGTCCCCCGCCTGAGGCGGGGGTTTTTTTTGTCCGTACCCACCACAAAGTAGTATTGACTTCCCTGGCACGGCCCTCTATTTTGCAGAATGTGTTTTCGGATTCTCCATATTGTAACGGTAGTCGTCCGGTTGATTATTTACTGTTTTTTATTTCCTGCCGTAGTAATTGGCGAAATAAAAACCTGGACTGGATCTGGTGGCGATCCCAGATTGGGCAAATCCTCTGAACTGGTCAGGAGCCAGCTTTCCACAGTCAGCGGACGATGTATTGCTGGACAATCGTGACATGCCTGGTTCCTATTCAGGTCATCCTGCCCTGATCTGCGGTTATGCATCAGAACTATTCGCATAAGACCTTCTCCAGGCCGAAATATCGAACTTGATATTACCGGCCACCAATAGTATTATCAATGCATTTACGGTTACAGGTCCGGGTTATGGTATTGAATTAAATGCGGGCGCCATTTTCCGTAATGCATCTGGACTTTCTTCCGGTGAATCACTGTCCATTGCGGATTCGATGATTATTCGTGACGGCGGCAGGTATATACACCAGACGCGGGCTGCTCACGCAAACAGTATACTGAGATTTTTATCTACTGCTCCTGGTACGGAACAGGGAATATTTGATTTTGACGTGCCCAGGGCCTCTTATACCATTTCTGTGAGTAACAGAACCTATGGAAGCCTAGAATTGCATGCAACAGCGTTCGGATCCATGGTGAATTATACCTGCACTGGGGCAAATCCGTTGCTCGTACGTGGTAATCTGCGCATAGGCCAAAGCGTGAGTATGAGTATGAACCTGAGTGGTGCGAATGGAAATATTCAGATAGAGGGAGATTTTATCCAGGAAGGCGGTCAACTGAATCTGGCGACCGGATCAGGAGTTAATACTGTGCTCCGTGTCAGAGGGAATCTGTCTCAGTCTCCCGCTGCTACAATCACGGAAACATCAATGGAAATCCCTTCCTCGAATTGAATGGGAACCGTTTGCAGGAAATTGCCATGGGCGGTCGCATTCAGAATCAGGTTGGATTCCGGATGAATAATCATGGTGGGGTCGGTACTCCGGCTACCGCTTAGTCTTCCCTGGAAACTGGATTTTCAATTAGGGGCAATAAGTCAGTTCGGTTTCTGCATTACTGATTCTGGATACCGGGTGCAGTGTAATAATTGACAGTTCCCGTCTAACCGGTGCATATGTGGACGGGCCATTACGGAAACTGGGACTGACAGGGGAGACCATTTTCTTGTTTCCTGTCGGAAAAGATGGCAAACTTCGATGGCTGGAATTAAAGGAAGCAAGTGGAAATTATACTGTAGAATATTTTCGTCAGAATCCTTCATCGTTTGGCAGCAGCCTCGGTCCGGGTCTGGACCATATTTCAAAACTTGGAATACTGGTCGGTCGCCGCTGATGATCCTCATTAATGACCAGGCAAAAGTAGAGCTGTCATTTGAATCAGCACTAAGCGGGGGTGTGACTGATCCCACATTTTTGAATGTTGCCAAATTTCGAATCGTTACAATGGGAAGATGCAGGACATACGGCAGTTACGGGAAATTTTATTCAGGGCTCTGTATTGAGCGGAACTACAGATTTTGCAGCCAGTCATTTTACACTGGCAAGTACAATTGATCTCGAAAATCCGCTGCCCCTGACGAACATTGATTTGAAAGTAAAAGAAATTTCGGACAAACTAGTTTTCAACTGGACTTTGGAAAGTCCTGAAATACCCGATCATTTTGAATTATATGAGGAAACCGGTGAGCACTAATACTATGATGACTTCGGTAGTTGCCGTTAATGGTCAAATGCACTACAGTTGGACTGATAATCGCTCTCTGAATCAGTGGAAAGCATTTCTTCTCTGATCAGGATGATAGATATTCATGGCAAATCATATGAGGGAACAAAGAAGTACTGTTTAAAAAAGGCGGGGAATCAAAGGTATTCTGGACTACCGGATATGATGTTGCTGGAAAAGGCAGGATCATGATCGAATCTGATGACAACTCCGATTGGCAATATGAAATCATTTACTATGGATGGCCGTTGTGTAAATAGAGGAATGTTGAAATCTGAAGTAGGGTTAAATTATTTGCCTCTGCATTCGGTTGATTAACCCGAAGGGTTTATATATTCCGGGCAATTAGATTTATCGGGGGAAAGCCTGCACTTAGTTTTCAGAATCAGATTGAGTTGATCATCCAATTTCCATTCTTTGAATCAGATCCTTATACCGAAGTTTGATATTCCTTCAATACTTTATCCTGGTTATTGATAAAACTGTTATCATCCAGTTTCCCAAGTACCTGATCCATTTCGGCCTGATTCTCATAAACCATTTTCCGAAAGGGATTGAGATAATCTTTTTTTCTGGAATTGAAAATTCCCCTGGTGATCCATTCGGCCGTGTCATACACTTTGCTGTAATAGTTTCTTTAAATCTGCCGGGTTTAATTTTTTTGATGGAAATGCCATGAACCTGCATAGAGAATATCCAGGGCATGATGTAATTTATCAGTTGGATAACTTGTCGGCATTCTGTTTGATAAAATTGATGGATATCATTCCAGCTGCTAATATGGTTTTGATGAATGTCGGAAATCAATTTATCCAGAGAAGATTTTCTGATCAGCTGTCCTCCGGCATTTATCCAGGATTCGGGTTTTTTATTTTCAGGAAGTGATTTCCTGGAATGCAGTGAGGCTGATCATACTGTCCGAAGATTTTACCTGCAGCAGGATTTGTTCAATCGCGTAATGAATAATCAATTCCCTGTAAATAGAATAACCTTTTACCAGTTTAATAATCCGCACTTTGCGGGAACTGTTTTCAAATCCTTCTGCAAAAAAAGGGATGGATCCGAAGGTCGGTGTCATTATTTTCCAGCAGCAGTTTACCCTGGGTTTTTAATGCTTGTTTCATCTCCAGAATAAAATGTTCATGATTAACATATCTTCCTTGTAACTGGCTGACTGATTGTGATGTTGCAGCCAGGATCTGGCTGCGATCACCTGCAACCTTTCAATCGCTGAAGCAATTTCCTGGATGCTGTCTGGTGCCAGGTAATCATATTCCAGTAATTGAATTTTATCCAGTCTTTTGTCCCGGTCACCGTATTTCCAGGCATTTCTGGCCAGGGCATACATATTATGCAGGAACCAGTAGGCCGGCATAACAATCAGTTCGTCATTGGACACATCATTGCTTACCAGAGAAAAGGGAATTGGAATATCCAGTTCAGCCGGATAATCCCCTTTGGCCATGATGATGAAAGAAGCGAAACGGGAATTGTGTTTTACACTTACACAGAGTCCGGGCCAGAATCCCCGGCCGGCAATCAGTTCCCCATCGGCACCCCTGGAATTATGATTGGAACCGACAGTTGCTCCTGCAGCCATATTGGTTTGTCCCATGAGCAGGGATGCACATAAAAAAGAATTATTATGATGTTGTTCATGTGCCGGAAAAATCAGGGAATTCAACACTTCACAACAGGAAATGGTAGAATTATTTCCGAGATATGAATTGATGAGCCGGGCGCCGTATTTTAACTGCGAATTGGAAGCCAGGATAAAACGAACTGCTTTTACTCCGTAGAAAATTCTGCAGCCGTGTCCGATAATTCCATTTACCAATTCACAACCTTCGCCGATCTGTGTTTTTGATTCTGCAGATGAATTAATGGTCAGGTTTTTCAATTTATTTGCACCTTTCAGATAAGCATCTGTTCCAATATTGACATCTTTTATAATTTTGCAATTTTTGATCACTGTACGGTCACCAATCGTTCCATAAAATCCTCTTCTTTTATCAAATTCCTTATCAGCTGAATAACCGCAATTTTTCCTGAAGAATGCGGTCGTCGCGATATCGGCTGAAAAGCCAGGCATCTCCGGGCAACATGCCATCGAAAGGAATGATACTTCGGCCACCGTTTTCATTGCATACTTCCAGCTCAATACGGATGGATTCAGGTTCTCCTTCTTTTAAAATTCCATTTCCAAATTTGGCATGATCGGTGGTTTCTATTTCATTTACATTGATAAGAATCACATCATTACCAATAATATAATGCGATAAATAACTTACATTGTCGATCACCACATTATTTCCGATATCACAACTGATAATGGTGCTGTTGTATAATCCGACCGGTCGGCGGAGATTATGAAATTCCAGGTAATAGGGTTCGAGTATTCCGATCCGCACCAGTCCAAAAAATTTACAATGGTGAATAAGTTCCGGCAGGAAAGTGATCTGTAACCATACTAGATTCCAATCATCTGAATTATTCCCGTTTTTTTTCAGTTCTTCCACTTCGTCCAGTTTGAGGTGGCGGTAAGCTGGACATGGCCTTCTGTTGTTCGTTGCGCAGGTAATATTCATCTTTTCCTTCCGGCAGATATTCCGCAGGAATAAAATCATATCCGAGATTGCGAAGCGGTGTTTTTAATAATCTGATTCATGCAGATTTATTCTACGGTTACACTTTTAGCCAGATTGCGCGGTTTGTCTACATCAAATCCCTTGGCCATCCCCAAATAACAGGCAAATAATTGCAGGGGAATTACTGAAAGCAGGGGAGAAATCAATTCATCTGTAAGGGAATGATCATAATATCATCGGCCATATTTGCAATTACTTCATCTCCTTCGCTGATTACAGCAATTACCTTTCCTTTTCTGGCCTTTATTTCCTGGATATTACTTACAAGTTTTTCATGGTAAGCACTTTTGGGTGCAGCAAATACAACCGGCAGGTGTTCATCCACCAGGGCAATTGGTCCATGTTTCATTTCTGCTGCAGGATAACCTTCAGCATGGATATAAGAAATTTCTTTCAGTTTGAGTGCACCTTCCAGGGCTACCGGGAAATTATTTCCCCGACCCAGATACAATGCATCACCTCACGTCCTTATATTTTTCAGCCAGTTTGCGGATATGTTCTGATGAATGCAGCAATTCTCTTACTTTTTCCGGAATGGCTTGCAATTCAGCAAGCAGTTGCATATATCTTTCTTCCGAAATAGTTCGTTTTTCAAAAGCAATTTTTAATGCGATCATGATCAGCACCACCAGTTGCGCGGTAAATGCCTTTGTACTGGCCACTCCGATTTCCGGTCCGGCATGGGTGTAAGCGCCGGCATGGGAAATCCTTGCAATAGACGAACCCACCACATTCACGACACCAAAAATAAAAGCACCCTGCTCTTTTGCTTTTTCAATGGCTACAATAGTATCTGCTGTTTCACCGCTTTGAGAAATGGCAATGATGACATCTCCCGGATGAATAACCGGATTGCGGTACCGGAATTCAGATGCATATTCCACTTCCACCGGAATCCGGCAAATTTCTTCAATAATATATTCGGCGATCAGTCCCGCATGCCAGCTGGTACCGCAGGCAACCATGATGATTCTTTTTGCCTGGCAGAGTTTTTCAAGATTGTTTTGAACACCGGCCATGGTGATAGTTCCCTTTGCAGCATCCAGTCTTCCGCGCAGGCAGTCGAAAATGGTATCCGGCTGTTCAAAAATTTCCTTCAGCATGAAATGATCATATCCTCCTTTTTCAATTGCGGTCAGTTCGAGGTCCAGTTTCTGTACAAATGGAGTTATTTTTTCATTGCCCAGGTTTTTTAATATCAGTTCATCGCATTTTATAATGGCCAGTTCATAATCATTTACATATACCACTTCCTTGGTATATTCAATGATCGGGGATGCATCAGATGCCAGAAAATGTTCTCCTTTGCCGATTCCGATTACCAGGGGACTTCCTTTGCGGGCAGCAATAATAGTATCCGGATGATCCTGATCCAGCAACACGATCACATAGGCGCCTGTAACACGTTTAAGTGCAATGCGCAATGGCTTCTTCCAGACTGCACTGGTTATTCTCCTGGATATCTTCAATAAAATTGAGCAGGACTTCTGTATCTGTATCACTTTTAAAATGGTAGCCTTTTTTAGTCAGTTCTGTTTTTAGCTGCGCATAATTTTCAATGATCCCATTGTGAATCATGGCCAGTTTTCCATTGGCAGAAAGGTGGGGATGGGCATTGCGGTCGCTGGGTTCACCATGTGTTGCCCATCGGGTATGACCGATGCCTGCATGAGCATGCAGATCTTTTCCGATAATACTTTCTTCCAGAGCAGCAACCCGTCCCTGTTTCTTATATACCCGCAGATGATTTGATCCAGTAGAGCGACACCTGCACTGTCATAACCGCGGTATTCCAGTCTTTTCAAACCTTTCATGATCACCGGATAAGCTTCTCTGGGACCGATATAAGCTACAATTCCACACATAGTAATATTTTTAAAAATTATCCGTCAATTCTATTGGCAAAACTTGCCGGTTAAAATAAAATATTCTTCATAAAAATTGATGCCACTGTAAAATATATGATGAGGCCGGTGACATCTACCAGGGTTGCTACAAATGGTGCAGAAGAAGAAGCAGGATCGGCACCGAGCTTTTTTAAGATGATCGGAAGCATACTCCCGGTAAGTGTTCCCCACAGATACAACACCAATCAGAGAAAAGCTAACCGATAAACCAATGGCATCCCAATGAGATCTATAAATATCTTTAAATACACCGCGGATCATAAGCAAGTGCCAGACAAAGATCCGGATAAATCCAATCACTCCCAGGATGGCACCGAGCATAAAGCCGGAAAGAATTTCCCGTCGCATTACCCGCCACCAGTCAGTCAGGGTTACTTCTCCCAAGGCCATTGCCTGAATAATGAGGGTAGAAGCCTGTGAGCCGCTGTTTCCGCCGCTGGACATAATCAGGGGAATGAAATTGGTTAAGATCAGCCATCTGCTCAGTTCATCATTATAATAAGCCATCGCCGTAGCGGTCAGCATTTCACTCAGAAAAAGAATGATCAGCCAGCCTACCCTTTTTCGAATCAGTTGAAAAAAAGGTGTTTCGAGATAGGGATGATCCAGGGCTTCTGTACCCCCGATTTTCTGGATATCTTCTGTGAATTCTTCCGTGGCAACCCAAAGCACATCATCGATGGTTACAATTCCGAGCAGAACCTTGTTATTATCCAAAACAGGAAGTGCCATCCGGTTATTCATTTTAAATGCCTTGTTGGCAGTTTCCTGATCGTCATCCACATTCAGAAAAATAAACCGGTTATCAATTACATCTTCAATTTTTTTGTCAGGATCTGCCAGAATGATTTCACGGATCTTGATATCATCAATAAATACACCCTTTTCATCCACTACATAAATCACATCAATGGTTTCACTGTCTTTGCCCACATTCCGGATATGACGTATAACCTGTCGTATGGTCCAGTCTTTCTGTACCGCGATATAATCCGGTGTCATAAGCCGCCCCACGCTGCTTTCCGGATATCCCAGCAGTGAAAGTGTAATCTTGCGCTCTTCCGGATCCAGCATCCTAATCAGTTCTTTTACCACTTCACTGGGCAGATCTTCCAGAAATGAGGTTCGGTCATCGGCAGGAAGACCATTGAGTAATTCAGCTGTTTTTGAAGGCGACAGTTCCTGGGTAATACGTTTCTGAGTAGCGAAATCCAGAATTTTAAATGTGCTGATGGCCCGGTGAATACTCAGATTTCCAAGTATTTCACCTTCGTGTTCCGGAAATTCGATAGATGAGTTCCGCCACATCGCTGATATTCTGATTATCCAGAAATCCGTGCAAAGCCTGCAGGTCACCGGACTGGAGTGTCTCCAAAAACTGATATTTCAGCGGGTATGCTTACGATTTCGACGGTCATTCGTCAAATTTACAGCGAAGCCTTGATAAATTGCATTTGGAAATGGCCACTTAACCGGATCATTACCAATTAATCCGCATTATGATTTTATCATGTTTATATATTGCTGATTCGCATAACCGGGGTCGGGGAGTATTTACCTCGGAAAACCTGCCGCCGGGAAAACTATAGAAATTTCTCCGGTTATTGTCATGAGCCGGAAAAGACAGGATCCTCCTGGATCAAACCCTTTTGCACGATTATATTTTTGTTTGGGGAAAGGATGAAAAGCAATGCTGTGTGGCATTGGGATATGTTTCTATTTATAATCACGACTACCAGTCGAATGCAGAATATGAAATGGATTTTGAGGCAGGCAGTATTCGGATCAGGACGGTTCGCAAAATAAGAAAAGGGGAAGAAATTTTTATCAATTACAATGGAACCTGGAATGATGCGAAACCGGTTTGGTTCGATCAGCAGCCAGGAATCAAATAATTATTATTTTTTTGTTCTGCTCAAAACAGGTGTATACCGGAAAGATAAGAAGGAATCCATAACTGTTCAATCTTAGATTTTCCATGACCCATGCTTCTGAGCGGAAGTCTTAGGAAGGGTTCAGCCTGGAATGAAAATCCTTTTCCGATTTCTGTTTCCAAATCCGAGAGAAATATCAGCCACACCAAACCAGTAATTGATCTGTTGATTGTTCGAAGTTTTCCATGCTGCCAGTCTCTGGCTGTTAGTATGAATAAAATAAATATAGTTCTGTTTCATCATGAAATAGGAAGATAAGACCGGCGTTTGCGAAAAATCTTGTCTTTTCATTGTGGGCGAAATCATACCGAAGAGTCAGTGGCAATTCCCACATATTACAGGAGCCGTTTAAATAATCTATCGGTGGCGAAGCGGCAAAAGTACTGGCATAGCCGGTTGCGGGCTGTGACTGATTATAGCCATGTCCGGGGGCCCAATAAAATTTATTTGAATAAAAAATTCCAGTATTGACTGATAATTTGTTGGTCAGGTAATATCCTACCGTAATACCAATATTATTTCCGATTTGATTATTTGTAATTCCTCCTGCATCAGTATAATCCGGTCCGAATGACAAACCAAAATTCAGTGACCGGTTCAGGTGAAGTGATTTACTCTTGATAGTCTTTTTAGACAGCGCGGGTTTGTTCAGCAGTGAATCATTCCCGTTTACTGTACCCAGTCCCAGGCCGGTAGCGGCTAATGGAGGGCAAACTGAGCGATTTTTTTCCCTTTGTGTAGTTAAGGGATCTACAGCTTCTGCCGCATTTTCTGTTCCGGTTAACGTTGATTGGGATTTCGTGTCGGACTCATTCATGTGCTGTGCGCCTGAATTTACGGAACCACTTGATCCGGCCACAATGATGGCTCCGGTTCCTGACCCTTTTGCATTACCGCTCACCGAATGGCCTATGGATCCGGCAGATGAATTCCTGCCGGAAGCAGTCGATCCGCCAGTCTTACTGCCGGAAATCGATTTTTCATACTGTGATTCTGACTGTATACCGCTGGAAGGATCCGGTTTAATACTACTCAAACCCGCACTTGCATCCGGATCAGTCTGATTCACCTGACCGTCATTTTCCTTGCCGGATTCAGTCAATGTTGTTGCGGACCCGGCGCTGTCGATACGTATTGTTTTTTCATCAGTCTGCTTGTCATCGGTGGCTGAAGAAGGATTAGTTGTTTTCGCTGACTGACTGGTTGGTGTAGAATCTTTGCTATAGATGTTGTTTTTGATAAAGAAAAATGAAGCCCCTGCGAGCAGTATTACGGCCGGTCCCCAGACATAAGGACTGATCCGGCCAAAGCGAAATCCGTCAGGCGGTCGTTCCGGCATCTGCTGGGTAAGCTTCTGCTCGAGCCTGCTCCAGGACAGTAGAGCTGGTATCGGGTTCATAAGAATCCGCCGCTTCCCTGCTAAGCCGGTCTAATTCTTTATCAGATAGGTTCGACATATGTTTTTATCTCAGCTTTTTTCGTCAGTATCTTTCTGCAGATTTTCTCTGGCTTTTGACAAATTTGATTTGGAAGCACCTACTGAAATTCCCAAATGTTTCCCAATTTCCTCGTGCGACATCCCTTCGATTACGAACAGATTAAATACGGTTCTGTATGCAGGAGACAATAATCGGATAGCTTCAATGATCTCTTTATACGACAGTTTGTCGAGCCCGGTTTCCCCATGATCAGCTATTTTTTCTGTTTCTTCAGAAAGCATCTGTCCATGGAGATAAGATGAATTTTTGCGATAATAATCAATACAGGTATTTACCAGGATGCGTTTAAACCATCCTTTAAGTGCCATGGATATTTCCAGGTGCCTGTTTTCATCAAATTGGTGGATATTTTTAAAAAATTTTGTGAAGCCTTCATTAACAATTTCTTCTACCTGGTATTGATTGTGTTGGTAACGATAGCAGATTTTCATGGCATATCCCTTCAGGAATTCATACAATTCCTTTTGGCTGGCGCGGTCATTTTGCCTGCATCCGGCTATAAGTGCGCTTATGTGGTGGTTACCGTTTATCAATGGTTTTAAGGCCTTTTGCGAAGGTGAAGTTAATAGCGCAACCACTTCATCTTTATTATAATTACGTAAATCTTATGTTAAAGGTTGCCGCCCAATATTTTTAGTTCACCAGATATAAACACCTGAAGCTGAATGTTTTGTCTCGTCACCAACATGCCAATGATTTTAGCTTCTCTGAGTGTGCCGGAAGAATATACGCCGGGCATCCATTCGCGGTTCAATAGTCTGATCAATCATGTTTTTATTGGCACTTAAAAAGGCTGTTATATCAAGATAAGATTTTCCCTGGATGGTTTTACGGATTTTATTTCTGAACAGGCTTCTGCCTATTTTAAGTGCCAGATCTTCTCCTTCCAGCGAATATTGGATATCAGGAATACTGAGGGTTTGTTTCGCCGAATCCAGAACAGGTGTTCCCCGCAGAAAAATACTGCCATGATTGCTTCCGGCAAAATCAATCTGCAATTCTATCTGTTGATTCCCGATACCACTGTATAATTGCATCTTTGACCACAATGGTCCTGCCCTTCATTTCAAATACTTTATTATACAGACTGTCGTGCAATGTTTTTGAGAGAAAATCATAATCATAATTCGTATTCAGATACAGCCGAACGCCATTTCGGTTTTCTGTTTGTAATAAAGCGGGAAGCGAGGCTGGAACGATAATATGGTTGGAGGGATCAGAACTGAACAGGGGTTTGCAGGATATGCCGAGTGAAATGGCAAAACTATCTTTCACATAATTTAACTGCCCGATTCGGAGACCTGTTGGATTGAGTAAAAAATAACCATATTTTCCTATTGCTACTTTCCGGTAACTGCTGTCTTTAAACTGAGTAACGAATTTTGTAAAACTCAAACCTGCGATGGATTGATCCAGTGCGGTCGAAAATAGCAGCCAGTGAAGAGCGGATACTGTCCATTACGAGCTGGGTGATATCGCTGGAAAAAACAGATACAGCGCATTTGTCAACCGGTTGTATCTGATTGATGATAGTGGTCGTATGTACCTGATAATTGGGAAGAAACTGCAGGCTGCTGCTAAGAGCCATATTTACTTTTCGAAGAGGCTGTGGTGAAAATCCGCAGTTACCCGAAATCCAGGGAGTAACCGGAATGCCGGCAGTACATAAACATTTACTTCCACTGACCTGGTAATTTCCACCAAATCGAATTCGACACCAGATTATTAGTACAGGAGATCTGCAGGTCTGTTCTGATAAACCGGTATTTATAACGGAAATCACAGGAAGGATGCATAAAATCTGGCCAGGAGTCTGAAGTAAATTCTGCTGGAACCAGTTGTTCGGCTTTTGCCAGGATCGGAGCCGCGGCAATTCTAATGGGAATATCCAGTTCGGAAAGCGGTAGTTCCGGAAGACTTTTTTCCTCTTCTTTCGTTGCAGTCGTTTTTTTTGCGGAAGAACAGGCCAAGAAAAAAGACCAGCAAGGGTAAACAGGATCAGGTGTTTCAATGGATATATTTTCATTCAGTAAAACGAATATAATATACCATCTGGTATGCCGGTAGTTTTTGAATTAATTCATGGCAGAGGGATTTATTAGTTAAGTTATTAACGGATATATAAATGGCATTACTTCAAGAATTGACCTTACTTACGGGTGATAATTTTTACAAAGAAAGACCGAGAATTTTCTTTCAACCCGGCCATTTTTTTCAACTACAATGGGCTCCAACGGAATAATCCTGTCGAAATAAGAATAATAAAAGGGCGGAATGGCGTCATTTTCATTTTTCAAGATCTGGTAAACCTGGGATTGGAATCAATAAAAATGGCGTCCCTTCCATTTAAATTATGGAGATCTGTTCCGACAAAATCGAACTGCAAGGCCCTTTCGTCCAACCACATTTTTTGAATAGACCATTTCATTCAGATAGAAATTCAGAACCGCAGATGTTTTATAATCATCTGAAGAAAAAATAAAAGCATCTGGATATTGTTTTCTCAGGATTTCCACTTTACCGGAAAATGCATGACCATCCAAACCAGGTATCATCTGAACGAATTGGTACGATATAAAAAATAATTTCCACCGCAAGCACTACATGAAGTACAATTGAAAAAATCAGCTGATAACGGATCCATTTTTTATTCCAGTATCGGCATACCCAGATAATACCTGTAATATAGGCGGGCATCATCCAGTTTAATTTTACCCAGTAAACAAAAGAGATAGAAAAAAAACCGAGAAACAACGGGATAAAAAAACTTAACAGAAATAACTGGTCGATCGGGAATCCGGCCAAACCGGATACCATATTTACGGCAGATGCGGTAAATAAAATAAACGAAAGAAAAAAACAGGAAGGGAAGCAGAATAGCAGACTGATGGCCAACTACACCCGCAAATCCGCTGGGATCAAATTGCATTCCCTCCTTTACACGGCCTTCAGACTGAAATTTAAATGAAGCAAATCCATTTCTGCATGTTCCAGATAACAACAGGAAGGATGGTAATGGCAAAACAAATCAGGTATAAATAAAAACCAGCGGGAGAAAAGTAATTTTCGGTACGGTTTTGCTATAAGTAAAAACCCAAACAGACCGATGATTAGAAAAACGCGCGTATATTTGGAATCAAAACTGAGACCGGTTAAAATACCGCCCAGATCCAATAAATATTTTTCTTTCTCAAAGATTGCTTCCTGTAGAAAATATGAAGACTGAGTGTCCAGCATAACATCAGCGGAACATCGGGTGTGGATATCAGGGAAAGAATACTGACCATGAAAGTGGAAATCAACAGGATCGTGGCTAGTCAGGGCTCTTTCTTCGGAAAGAAATTTTTTTGCCAGAAGATAAAAAGCGAATATATGGTGAGACAGGTAACCGTTGTGTCTGCCAGTTTGATCACAAAAACCTTTTTACCGAATAATGTGGTGAAAATCCTGAGCAGGTAGGCGATCATCGGCGGATGATCGTAATAGGAGAGATCCAGATGCTGGGCATAAAAATCATAGTAGGCATCCTGTGGCATGATGCCCATGATACCCGTAAAAACAAAACGAATTCCCATGATCAGGAAGCATAAATATAATCAGGGATTTCCAGCCGGACTGATTCCGGAAAGTATCTGCGGATGAATACCTGGTTGAGTCGCCATGCTTATTTTGCAAATTCAGCCCGGATTACATTCAATGCACCACCTGCTTTGAACCATTCGATCTGTGATTCATTGTAAGTATGATTTACCTGGATTTCTTCAGGATCTCCATGCAGGTGGTGTAATACAAGTGTTAATGGTTGACCGGGTGCAAAATGGGTCAGTCCGATCAATATCAATTACATCATCTTCCTGGATTTTATCGTAATCTGCTTTATTGGCAAAAGTCAGTGCCAGCATTCCCTGTTTTTTCAGGTTGGTTTCATGAATACGTGCAAATGATCGGACCAGGATGGCACGAACACCCAGGTGGCGTGGTTCCATGGCAGCATGTTCACGTGAAGAACCTTCACCATAATTTTCATCACCTACTACAATGCTTCCGATACCGGCAGCTTTATATGCACGTGCTGTTGCAGGAACAGGTCCATATTCGCCGGTCAGCTGATTTTTTACAGAATCTGTTTTTTCATTGAAATAATTTACTGCACCGATCAGCATATTATTTGAAATATTGTCCAGATGTCCACGGAATTTTAACCAGGGTCCTGCCATGGAAATATGATCGGTGGTACATTTTCCTTTTGCCTTAATCAGTAAATGCAATCCCTTCAGATCTATTCCTTCCCAGGGTTTAAATGGTTCCAGCAATTGCAGTCTTTGTGAATCCGGTTTTACAATTACTTTCAGTTTGCTGCCGTCTTCTGCCGGTGGCTGATAACCCGGATCATCAACTGAAAATCCTCGTGGGAGGCAATTCAAATCCGGATGGTTCATCCAGCTTTACATCTTCTCCTTTTCTATTTTTCAGTTTATCTTTTAATGGATTGAAAGTTAGGTCTCCTGCAATAGCAAAGGCAGTTACGATTTCAGGAGAAGCAACAAAAGCATGGGTGGAAGAAAGTCCGTCGTTGCGTCGTGCAAAATTCCGGTTGAAAGAAGTGATGATGGAATTTTTCCGGTTGGGATCATCAATATGACGTGCCCACTGGCCGATACAGGGGCCGCAGGCATTGGCCAGCACCACACCGCCAATTTTTTCGAAGGTATTCAGGAAGCCATCTTTCTCAATCGTAAAGCGAACCAGTTCACTGCCAGGTGTAATCGTAAATTCTGCTTTTGTTTCCAGGTTTTTTTCGATAGCCTGTTTTGCGACAGAAGCAGAACGGCTGATATCTTCATAAGAAGAATTGGTGCAGGAGCCGATCAGTGCCACTTCCAGTTTTTCGGGCCATTGATTGTTTTTAACAGCTTCTGCAAATTTTGAAATCGGCCATGCAAGATCCGGTGTGAATGGTCCGTTTACATGTGGTTCCAGTTCATTCAGATTTATTTCAATCAGCTGGTCATAATATGTTGGCCGGATTTGCATATACTTCAGGATCCGGGCGAAGGCAGTCTTTGATTTTGTCAGCCAGTCTTGCCACTTCTTCGCGTTCTGTTGCTTTCAGATAAGCTGACATTTTTTCATCATAAGTAAACAGGGAACAGGTGGCACCGATTTCAGCACCCATATTACAAATGGTTGCTTTTCCGGTAGCACTCAGGCTGTCAGCACCTTCACCGAAATATTCCACAATTGCACCGGTTCCTCCTTTTACGGTGAGAATACCGGCAACTTTTAAAATAACATCTTTTGGAGAAGTCCAGCCATTCAATCTTCCGTGTAAGTTTAATACCAATCAGTTTGGGCATTTTCAATTCCCAGGCAAGTCCTGCCATTACATCCACGGCATCAGCTCCGCCCACGCCAATGGCAATCATACCCAGTCCGCCGGCATTGGGTGTATGTGAATCCGTTCCGATCATCATTCCGCCGGGGAATGCATAATTTTCCAGCACTACCTGGTGAATAATACCTGCACCGGGTTTCCAGAAACCGATACCATATTTATTGGAGATAGAGGATAGAAAATCATATACTTCTTTATTTACATCCAGAGCCGTGGTCAGATCCGATTTGGCACCTGTTTTGGCCTGTATCAGGTGATCACAATGAACGGTAGAAGGTACGGCCACCCGTTCCCGGCCGCAGGTGCTGAATTGCAGCAGGGCCATCTGCGCCGTTGCATCCTGCATGGCTACACGGTCCGGTGCAAAATCCACATAATCTTTTCCCCGCGTATAATCCCGTGATGGTTGTTGAATAAAGATGGGAATAAAGGATTTTTTCAGATAGTGTGAGGGCCTTTCCGGTTAATTTTTTCGCGGCAGCAATTTTGGAAGGCATTTCATGCATAAACTTTCTTGATTAAATCCAGATCGAAAACCATGATCGTCAAATTTTAGTTATTTGGGAGTGGAAGAGAGGCATTTTCAGAATGCAAATTTACCAAAAAATTGCGTTATTGCCTAGGTGCCACTTGCTGTTTTAGCCTATTTTTTTTAAATTTGCAGTCATGAACAGGATGAAGCAATTCATTGAATGGCAGGTCTTCGGTGTTTGTACTGCCATTGGTGACCGTTTGGGAATTGCTACTTCCCGGATCCGCACCTGGTTTATTTATATTTCTTTTCTTACCATGGGTTCGCCACTGATCGTTTATTTCATTCTTGCATTCTGGATGAATATTAAACGATATATCACCGCGGCGAAAAGAAATCCTTTGAAGCCTGAGGCTAAGTCAAAGTTAAAGCAATTCATTTCATCATTCTGAGTTGAATGTCAACCGCATCTGTCAACTAAATAACTACCGCTTTTCTCAGTTTTACCAGCTTCACCAGAATATCTTCCAGCAGATCCAGTCTCAACATATGTAGCTCCATCGCTTAATGCATGAGCCGGATCGGGATGTGTTTCAATAAATAATCCATCGGCACCGGCTGCAATAGCTGCCATGGCAATGGTGCTGATCATATTTGGATTTCCGCCGGTTATTCCCGCTGTCTGATTGGGTTGTTGAAGGGAATGTGTACAATCCATCACAACAGGAACGCCGTGTTCCTGCATCCAGGGAATATTTCGGTAATCCACCACCAGATCCTGATAACCGAATGTGGTTCCTCTTTCAGTGAAGATAATTTTATCATTTCCTGCCTTTCTGATTTTTTCCGCTGCAAATTTCATTGCCGGACCGCTGAGAAACTGACCTTTTTTTACGTTGATTACTTTCCCCGTTTCTGCAGCAGCGATCAGCAGGTCTGTTTGCCTGCAGAGAAAGGCCGGAATTTGCAATACATCCACAAAAGCCGCTGCAGGAGCGGCTTCATCGTGTGCATGGATATCCGAAGTGGTGGGTAATTTATATTTCTGGCCGGTTTTTTGAACCAGATGCCAATGCATGATCATCACCAATTCCGGTAAATGATCCGGCACTGGTACGATTGGCTTTTCGGTATGAAGCTTTAAATATATAGGGAATACCCATTTTTGTGCAGAGAGAAGAAACTTTGGAAGCAACTGTATCCAGCAGTTCTTCGGATTCCACCACACAGGGACCTGCAATGAGAAAGAAATTTTTTTCATCGTAAGTCCTGGCCTTTAAACAGATCTTTTAGAAAGGGTTGCATAGTTAAATGAAATGAAAATGAAAATAGTGTCGTATTTCTTTTCTGCAGATTAAACTATTTTTAATAAGTCAAAGTCTCATGTAATCAGAATCTTAAAACCAACAATATGAAAATTGCCTTATTAGCCGTATTTTGCTATTCTAACATTTTCCAGGTTGTACCAAAAAATTATCCCTACGGTAAACCAGGTGTATTCCGCTGTTTATACCGTTCAGGCCAATCAATGGGCCCAGGGTACGGATCATGGATGGGACCATATTTTATTCCACCACGCTGGCTGTTCCGGAACTTACCCAAAATATTGATCTGAATGGTGGTGTAGTGGTTTATTTATCTTTTGACGATCCCAGTTCAGCACAGATCCCACTTATGAAGCCATGCCGGAAGTAATTAACGGTGTTGCTTATGGTGCCATTCATACAACCGGTTCCGTGACGGTTGATTTAAGGGGCGCTGACGGTTCCAGCTTAACGAGCGCAATCACAGCACCCGTCTTAATCAAAGTAGTGCTCATGGATGCATCACCGTTGGGCAATTAATAATTAGTATAATGGTCGGAAAGTTAATATATCCGCTAACCTTTGTATTCCCCAAATACTTCTCGGAGGGTATCGGCTATTTCTCCCAGCGTGCAATTCGCTTCCACGGCCTCTATGACTGTTGGCATCAGGTTTTCTCCTGAAGCAGCCTGATCATTCAGCAGCTGCAGAATATGGTCACATTGGGCCGGATCTCTTTCTCTTCTTAAGCGTATCGAGTTTGTCGGTTTGAATTTTCCGGATGGAATCATCAATTCGGAAAATATTTGTATTGATCTTTTTCCGACAGATTCAAAAGCATTTACACCCACAATAATTTTTTCTCCTGTTTCTACTTTGCGCTGATGGTCATAAGCACTTTTGGCAATTTCATTCTGGATAAATCCCTGTTCGATGGCCGCAACACTTCCGCCCATATCATCAATTTTTCGTGATCAGGTCCAGGCAGCTTCCTTCCACTGGTATTCGTCAGGGATTCTATAAAATAACTTCCACCCAGCGGATCAACAGTTTCTGGTACCCCACTTTCAAAACCAATGATCTGTTGCGTTCGCAGGGCAATTCCGGCTGCTTCTTCAGTAGGCAGACCTAATGCTTCATCATATCCGTTCGTATGTAGTGACTGTGTTCCTCCGAGTACGGCTGAAAGTGCCTGGATCGTTACCCGCGCAATATTATTAACCGGTTGCTGTGCAGTTAAGGTACTGCCGCCGGTTTGTGCATGAAACCGAAGCATCATGGCCTGCGGATCAGTTGCGCCCAGTTCTTTCATAATGTGAGCCCACATGCGGCGGGCCGCGCGGAATTTGGCTACTTCCTCAAATAAATTATTATGTGCATTGAAGAAAAAAGAAAGTCTTTTCCCAAATACATTGATATCAAGACCTTTCTCGATAGCAGCTTTCACATAGGCTTTACCATTGGCCAGTGTAAAAGCAATTTCCTGAACTGCTGTACTTCCGGCTTCCCGGATATGATAACCTGAAATAGAAATGGTATTCCATTTGGGCATTTCCTTCCCGCACCATTCAAAAATATCCGTAATGATTCGCATGGAAGGTCTGGGCGGATAGATATAGGTACCCCGGGCTGCATATTCTTTTAAAATATCATTTTGAACGGTTCCTGAAATTTTTTTCAGATCAGCACCCTGTTTTTTTGCAAGGGCAACATAAAATGCCAGCAGAATAAAACCCGTGGCATTGATCGTCATCGAAGTGGTAATTTTTTCCAGTGAAATACCGGCAAATAATTCTTCCATATCCCGGATGGAATCGATGGCTACACCTACTTTTCCTACTTCCCCTTCTGCCAGAGGATGATCACTGTCGTAACCGATTTGTGTGGGCAGATCAAAAGCAACACTCAATCCGGAAACGCCCTGGCCCAACAGGTAATGATATCTTTTATTGCTTTCTGCAGCCGTGCTGAACCCGGCATACTGGCGCATGGTCCACAGTTTCGACCGATACATATCGGGCCGGATTCCCCGGGTAAACGGAAATTCACCCGGATTTTCCAGTACCGAGAGTCTGCATCTTCCGGTTTATACAGGGGTTCAATTTCAATTCCCGAATCAGTATAAATTTTCTTCTCCATAGAATCTCTTTCAAGCTTCAGCAAAGTACCCGAATTTTTGATTCTGGGAAGAATACAATTATTTAAGTGTCATGGAAATATTGCTTTACGTATTTTCGTTTACAAGTAAATTCAATCTAGATGTCACTCAGTACAAATGAATTGATCCTTGCCATTTTATTGCGGTAGTTCTGGCCGGTGTCCTGGCTTATATTTTCTGGATTCAGCGAAAACAGGCCAAAGCAGGGAATGCCTGTGCACAAACTCGGAAGGATCTGCGGCCACTACACCGTTGAAATTACAGGCTTATGAAAGACTGATCCTGCTTGCCGACCGGATTGCCCTTCCAAACCTGATCAGTCGTTGCAACCAGCCCGGAATTAATGTGCGCGAAATGCAAAACCTGCTGGTGCAAACCATTCGACAGGAATTTGACCATAATATTACTCAACAGATTTATGTGAGCCCTGAAGCCTGGGATGCTATCCGGAATCTTAAAGAACAAAACCTGCTGATCATCAATCAGGTTGCTTCTTTTCTTCCGGAAACCGCCAGCGGACAGGATCTGAATAAAGCCCTGCTTGAAATGGTGATGCAAAATCCCAAAGCTTCTCTGCATCATATTGTTTCCGATGCCCTAAGTTTTGAAGCGAAAAAAGTATTGTAGAAGCTTTTTAACGGTTGTTAAAAGTCTGAAATCGATTAGCTGGTGAAGTATAGGAAACAGTAGGCTGTTTTCACTTTCCCTTAGGCTTTGGCTTTGGCTTTAAGCTTAAAAACGTAAATTTGCAATATGGAAACAATGGTAGAATCTCCCCTGCAATTCAGTCCGCAGGCGGTAAAGGAAATCAGACGGCTGATGGAGGAACCAGGGTTTGACAAAAATAATTTTCTTCGAATCGGTGTAAAAGGCGGCGGTTGTTCCGGCCTGTCCTATATACTTGGATTTGACAAAAAACAGGAAGCAGACCAGTTGTTTGAATCCAATGATCTGGTTTTTATTATGAATCCTTCCCACAGCATCTATCTTACCGGAATGCAAATTCACTGGGAAGACGGACTGAATGCCCGGGGTTTCAGTTTCAATAATCCCAATGCATCCAAAACCTGTGGATGCGGCACTTCTTTTGCCGTTTAATTAAATTCATTACCATTTACATAAATCTCATTGTACAATTAGGTAATTGAATTGTGGAGATGTGAGAATGAAATTTACAATTAAATTTTAAATTTCATTCCACCTTCATACATTTCCATAATTCCACATTTCCACCTTGTCTAAATCAGGAATTCTATTCTAAGTTTTTGTTTTTACGATTTCATCAGACTCACCCTGGTGTTTAGTATCCACGTTCCGGTAAGAAAGGAAGAAAACACACCGGAAATATCAGTAATGAAAATATGGTTGCGCATATCAATCCCCCGATCACCACCCGGGCCAGCGGCCTGGAACTTTCAGAGCCAATTCCGGTTGACAATGCAGCGGGTAACAAACCGATGGTTGCCATAAAAGCTGTCATCAATACAGGACGGATCAACGAATTCACACCCCGTTTAACGGCCGTATATAATGGATTTTCTCCCCGAAGTCTTTCAAGATTTTGTTTAAAAGCAGTCGTCAGCAACACACCTTCCAAAATACAGATACCGAATAGGGCAATGAAACCCGATACCTGCCGAAATACTGAAATTGGTTCCAGTCATTAAAAGCGCCATAATACCTCCTACGACGGCAAATGGCACATTGAGAAAAACCAGACCGGCATCTTTCAAATTTCCAAACATGATAAACAATAAAAGAAAGATCAGCAGCAGACTGATCGGAACAACTTCCAGCCAGTCGTTTGGAGGCCCGTTGCTGATTTTCAAAATCTCCCTGCCACAACCATGTTATAACCCTTTTTTAAGTTTTACCTGTTCTTCCACTTTCTCCTGCGCTTCTTCAATCGCAGATCCCATATCTCTTCCTTCGATGGAAAATTTAATGGCAGAATATCTTTCGTTATCATCCCGGAATATCAAACAGGGTCCCGTCTTTTGTGTGATGGTCGCAATTTGTTTTACCGGCACTTTCGATCCGGAAGAAGTAGGAACCTGCAGATTGCCAATATCCTCATCTGATGTTCTGAATTCTTCCGGAAAACGAATGCGGATATCAAAATGACGGACTCCTTCATACAATTCAGTAACTGCCTTACCGCCGATGGCCATTTCAATAACAGCATTGGCATCTGCAGTAGATACACCATAGAGTGCCATGCGGCTCTGGTCCAGGTCAATATCCAATTCGGGCTGGCCGATATTCCGGATCACACCCAGATCGGTTATTCCTTTTACTGTTTTCAGAATATTATTATACTTCATCTGATTTTGCTTCCATATAATTCAGGGAATCTCCAAATATCTTGACGCAGATCGATCCTTTTACGCCCGATACTGCCTCTTCCACATTATCCATGATGGGTTGGGAAAAATTCAGTTCAGCACCCGGAATAACGGATAGTGACTTACGCATCTGTTCGATCATTTCATCCTTGGAAATTTTTGGATTCCATTCTTCCTGCGGATATAGGGCAACATCAAATTCATTATTATAAAAACCGGCCACATCGGTTCCGTCATCCGGTCGGCCGGTTTGTGAAACCACTTTTCTTACTTGTGGAAACTGCATCATGATTCCACGCATCTGATTCGCCACCTGCACCGATTTGTCCAGCGCGATACTGTAAGGCATGGTGGCCCTTACCCAGAGTGAACCTTCATTCAGTTCGGGTAAAAATTCAGAACCAAGGAACTTGAAGGAATACAATCCCAATATGATCACGATAGCATGAGATAGTCCAGTGACAATTTTTTATTCCGGAAAACAAACCGGAATCCCCCAAGCACCCAGCCCGTCATAAGATGGGTAAAAGGATTATGTTTTTCCTTCACATTTTTGTTCAGCAGGGCATTCACCAGTACCGGCACCAGGGTCAGGGTAAAGATGAGCGCTCCCAGCAAAGCAAATCCCAGGGTATAGGCCAGTGGTGAAAATAATTTTCCTTCCACTTTCTGAAATGAAAAAATAGGAAGCAGCGCTGTAATGATAATAACTTTTGAAAAGAAAATGGCTTTTGCCAGTTCTGCTCCTTTTTTCCTGATCATACCCATCTTGGCCAGTTTATTAAATCTTTCCATACCGATACGCCCTGGCCTGCTTATCCAGCATCACAAATAATCCTTCCACCATTACGACTGCTCCATCTATGATTATCCCGAAATCAATGGCGCCCAGCGAAAGCAGGTTGGCAGACATACCCATAAAATGCAGACAGATAAAAGCGAATAACAGGGAAAGCGGAATGATAATGGATACGATCAGGGTTGTTCGCCAGTTGAACATAAATAGAGAAACGATCAGGGTCACGAGCAGAATTCCTTCGATCAGATTATGCATTACCGTATGAGATGCATAATGAATCAGTTCTTCGCGGTTATAAAATGGAACAATTTTTACATCCGGCGGGAGTACCCGGTCATTCAGCTTTTGAATTTTTAATTTGAGTGCCTGGATCACTTTGTCCGGATTTTCTCCCTTACGCATCAGAACAATGGCTTCGACCGCATCGTTTTCGTCAGTTATTTTACGCGTTCCGTTGCTGTCTAAAGCATCTGACCTTCCAACTTCGCCAAGCCTGGGTAAACCGGACACTTCCACATCGGCAACGTCTTTTACCAGAACCGGCAAGCCATTGATATTGGTGATGAAGATATTTTTGATTTCATTGATATCATTCAGCAGACCGATTCCGCGTACGATATATGCCTGATTATTTTTCTTGATCACATCGCCGCCGATATTGATATTGCTTTTATTTACCGCAGTATAAACATCCAGCGGTGTAATACCGAGTCCGGCAATTTTTTGCGGATTGAGTTGGATTTCATAGGACTTCACCGTTCCGCCAAAACTTACAATATCAGCAATGCCCTGAACAGATCGCAATTCACGGTCTACTGTCCAGTCCTGCAGGGTTTTCAATTCCCGGGGATCACGGAATGAACTCACGCAGGGTATACCGGAATATTTCGCCTGTTGGACCGGTAGGTGGCTGCACCTGCGGTAGAATATTATCCGGCAGCTGTCACATTCTGTATCATGGTATTTACCTGAGTACGGGCATAGGCATCCTGTACATCATCTTCAAAAATCAATTTTACGACAGAGAGACCGAAAATGCTGGTAGAGCGGAGACTGGTTTTCCGGTTTACCGGATTCAGAGCGATCTCGATCGGAATGGTAACAAATTTTTCAACTTCTTCTGCACTTCGGCCCGGCCATTGTGTGATTACCGTGATTTCGGTATTGGTTACATCGGGAAATGCTTCAATCGGCATATTCATAAATGTGATCACACCATAGATGACCAGAATGATCGTCGCGAAATAAATAAAGTATTTATTTTTCAGGGAAAAGCCCAGAATGCTCTTGAGTGTCTTGTTCATCACAGATGTTTATGCTAGCTATTCAGTTCCTGGTAAATTAAGAGAGCCTCGGTTCCGATCAGGCGTTCACCTTCTGCCAACCCGTCGGAAATAAAAGATTTGTCTCCAACTGTATTAAGAACCTGAACCGGTCGGATGGTGATATCAGAAGGCGATTTATATACCAGCACATAGTATTGACTGTGATCGAAGATCAATGCTCGCGAAGGGATGCTGATCATGTTTTTATTTTCGGTTGTATTGACAACTACGCTGGCGAACATTTCCGGTTTGAGCAGATAACCCGGATTTGCCAGGATGATCCGGAGCTTCATCACTTTATTGGACGGATCAAGCACATTCATGACTTTGTCAATTTTTCCGCGGAATATTTTTCCGGGATAGGAGAGTGTGGTTATGTTAACACTGTCGCCCATTTTTACAAGGGAAATATTGGATTCGTATACATTGGCCATTACCCACACATTTTTCAGATCGGATATAATAAAAAGGGCTGTTGAATTGTCTGATCGGATCATCATATTATTATTGACCTGTCTGTCTACCACAAAACCGTCGATGGGAGACTTTAAACGGTATTCACCATTCATGCTTCCACCATTTAAATTCAATACACGTTTGGCTTTTTCAAATGCAGATTGCGCCTGGTTATAACCTTCCTGTGCTGCCACCTGGTCTTTTTGGGAAGCAAGTCCGCTTCTGTACATATCGTTGGTCGCATCCAGAGACTTTTTGGCCATTTCCACGTTCGATTGTGTTGTTACATAGTCGTTACTGTAGCCAGCCATATCCGAACTCCGAATCACGCCCAGTACCTGGCCCTTTTTTACATAGTCCCCCGGCATTACACTAATATCCGAAAGCTGGCCGCTGATTGTGGGAAATAGCTTGATCACATTGTCTTCGTTAAAATCTACTTTGCCGGTTAATGTGAGTGAATTGACTACATGTGAACTGCTGACAGTATCAATTTCAATGGTTTTTAGAAGTGAATCCGGTAATACATATCCCTTCTTTTCTTCGTCCTGAACCGTGCTATTATGACATGAAAGAATTCCGGATGCCAATAGCGGAAACAGGATGACGAAAAAGATTTTATTACGGACATGCATAAAAGAAATTAAGGTTGAAAGAATTCGGTTCCTGTATAGAAATTGATTTCTTCAAGGGAGCTTATGCGGTTGAATTGAATATGTGTTGGAAGAAAGAATATTATCCTTATAAGATGTATAGAAATCCAGGAAATCCAGCAGTGTCAGGTTTCTCTTTTCATAGTTAATCAGTACTTCATGCAGCAACCTGTCAAAATCATTTAGAAATTTCGGATCAATCATCCGGTACATTTTATCGTTGGCAAATGCTTTTTCCAATGCATGCGAAACATTTTCCTGCACGGTTGCTTCAGCACTCAATTGCAACGCACTGCTTTCGTCTGTCATGAGTTTAGCCGTATGGATATTTCCTTTGTTCCGGTTGAATAAGGGAAGATCGATGGCGGCGCCCAGGCTGGTCAGATTATTGATATAACTGCCTTGCTGGTCATAAGCCAGCGCCAGGGTCAGGTTGGGAACTGCCAGGGCTTTCTGGTAATTATAATTCAGTCTGCTGGCCTCCACAGTAGTTCTTGCGATCAGCAAATCCGAACGATTCTTATATGCGGAGTCCAACAGTGTGGCAAGTGAATAAGTGGACGGACTTAAAACATCTGAGTTTTGATGAATCAAGGAGTGGCCTGATAAACTGTCCTTTTACCTGAAGCACAAGTCTCAGTTCACTTTCCTGGTCGTTGATCTGGCTGATCAGGCTATTATATTCTCCCAGCAAAGTATAGAGTTGGGCTTTTATCCGGATAACTTCCTTTTCAGCGATATATCCCTTGCCTTCCTGTTCTTCGAAAGCACGGACCACCTGCTGAAGGGATTTAATTTCTTCATCATATACAGAAGCCGAACGAAGAAGGAAATAAATATTATAAAAATCTGTTCGCAGGGTGATATTTTAATGTACGGATCAGATCATAAAACTGGTATTCAGCAAGGCGGGTATTCGCTTCGGCGATTTTGACCTGTTTATTTCTCTGACCAGCGAGATAAACAAGTTGCGAAAGTTGGGCGGTAAGTTCCCCGCCGCTTGGTCCTGAGCCAACAGGAAAGAATTTTTTGGTTTGCGTATTATATAAACTGTAAAAAAGGGATAAGTTCGGATTTGGATAGAGTTTTGCCTGAATCTCCTGTGCTTTCTGGGCCTGGATATTATATTTCTGTGCCAGCAGCGTAAAATTTCCTGAAATGAATAATCGTTCGGCGCTATCCAGCCTGAGTGTTAAAGTATCAGTATGGACCTGGCCTGAAGCCCCGTTTAGCCATAGGGTTATAAGTAAGAGTACGAATGGTTTTCGTGACATGTGAATTTTATGAAATATCGTCTGTTGAAGATTAGAGAACGGCGGCATTCAGCCGGAAGCCCATTCCGTGGATGGTTTCTATGTGAACTGATTCGTCGGCTTTGAAATATTTCCTGAGTTTGGTAATAAAAACATCCATACTTCTGCCCAGAAAATAATCGTCTTTTCCCCACACATTTAACAGCACTTCCTCTCTTTTCAGTATTCGGTTCGGATGTTCACAAAGGAACAAAAGGAGTTCTGCTTCCTTTTGAGTCATATTGTAATGTAGTTCCTCCCACGAACAATCTGAGATCGTTAAATGAAAATTTCATTTTTCCGATCTGGAAGCTTAGCGTTTTTTCGGAATACATTTTTTTTGTTCTGCTTAAAAAAACATCAATTCGCAAAAGCAGTTCCTGCATACTGAATGGCTTAATGATATAATCATCTGCACCACATTCAAACCCATGTATGCGATCTTCTTCCAGCGATTTAGCGGTGATCAGCAGGATGGGAATCAGATCCGTTTGCTGACGGATTTTTTTGGCAACTGCAAACCCATCCTTGTTCGGCATCATTACATCGAGCAGGCAGATGTCGAAATTTTCCTTGCTGAATTTGTCAATAGCTGCCTGTCCGTCAGCACAAAGCACCACATCATAACCGGCATCTGCAAGATTATCCTTAATTACATATCCAAGGGACAGATCATCTTCGGCGAGTAATACTTTTGATTTTGTATGTCATTTGAAAGATTTCTTTAATTGAGAAATATTTTAAAAAGGAATGAGTAACCTGAATTCGGTTCCAATCCCCGGTAAACTTTTAACCCGGATTTTTCCGTCATGGCCGTCAATAATTCGTTTTACAAAATTCAATCCGAGTCCGAAACCTTTTACATCGTGTACATTTCCGGTTGGGACCCGATAAAATTTTTTAAAAATATCCTTGATATATTTTTTTTCAATTCCAATGCCATTGTCTTTCACCGAAATGAAATAATCAGATTCTTCTTTACCGGTCTCAACGATGATATGTGGTGCGTTGGAATATTTCAGTGCGTTTTCCAGAATATTAATAATGGCCAGTTCGAGATGCCCTTCATCTGCATGAATATCTGTTTCGTAATTATCAACTTTCAAATCAATACGTGCCTGTTTTTGTTCGATCAGTGGTTGAAGTTTATTCAGCGCCTGTTCTATCAATCTGTGCAGGTTTGACGGTTTCCTTTTCAATCGGGAATTTTTTATTTTCTGCCGAGGCAGATTTCAATAAGTTTTTCAACCTGATTTTGAAGATGCGATGTCTGATTCTGAATAATGGAAGAATATCTTTTTAACCGGTCCGGGTTTTCGCCGATATCGTGCTGCGCAAGAACGTCAGATGCAATTTTAATTACAGCCAGCGGCGTTTTGAATTCATGCGTAAAATTGTTTACGAAATCCTTTTGCACTTCAGCCAGGAATTTCTGCCGGTAAAAATAAAACAGGCTGATGGCAAGTCCGATCAGGGCAAGAAACAGCGCCACGCTGCTGATGATCCAGAAGTTCATTTCACCCAGGATATATTGTGAACGATGCGGGAAATACAGCAGTATATGATCGTAATCCTGCGAATAAACCGGTAGTCCCAGCGCATGTGTAATATGGAAACCCGAAGCGGCTGTTGGAATATATTCCTCGTAAACATATTTTTTTTGTGAGCTGCTGTAGGCACCCAGTTTTACATCAGTCAATACATCAAAATCACTGAATTCCTTCCGGATATAAAAGTGAGCGAATCCTGTTCAGGGATGGTATCTGCCTTGAACATATAATAATCATTCGCCGGATTATGGATGAGTTGCTGAAGGCTCTGGGATGGATTGTCATTCATCTCCAGGTCTTCAAAAACCCCCCGGAGGCTTTTTACGACGTTGTTGTTGAATTGCTTTTGTTCAAAGGAATAAACCTTCGTAAGCCAGTACAGCTGAACGACCACAATCAGCCCGATCAGGATTGTGGCAGACAATACCAGCCATTTCAACATCGAAGACCTCATGAAAAGAAAAAATTGAAAACGCAAAATTGTGAAAGTTTATGTCCTATAAAATTACAAAATTGGTTAAGCAGCGGTTAAAGAGTTGAATTTCAGGCAAAAATGCCGCTTTCAGTCGATGATTTGGTCGTCCCTGGCTGATTTTTTACATTAGCGTAACAAAAAACTCCATTTATGAAAAAAATATCTGCTTGCAATTGTCCTCCTGATCAGCCTCCATGTTTATTCCTCTGCACAGACCACACCGGCCAAAGCTAAGAAACCGGCGACAACCACCGCATCTGCAAAACCGGCAACCACACCACGCGCCTAAAACCAGCCTGCTACGGCATCTGCCCACAAAAAAAGACGGTACAGCCAGATATGCGGTATAAGTCCAATAAGGATGCAGCCAAAGCAGCTCCAGCAACTACCCATACTAAAAAAGACGGAACACCGGATAAACGTTATAAGGAAAATAAGAAATAACCAGGAACTGCGTTATAGAGAGTGGGTGGCAATGAATTGTACCCATTGATAGAGGATTAGACTGATCCATTCCAAAATCCTGATGAATATGAAAATAATATCCATTTTATCCGGCCTGTTGTTTTGTTCGTTGGTGGCATTCAGCCAGCCGCGTCCGCCGCTGCCTCCGGGACCGCCGAGGCATCATCCACCATTTCCGCCCAGGCCACCTATGCATCATCCTCATGGTCATCATCACGGTCATTACCGTCATGCCCATCACGGGAATTATCATCACCGGCCTTACCACCATTATCACGGGCGACCCATGCACAGGCCACCGCATCCGCCACACCTGCATCATGCGTCAAGCCGACGTCCGCATCATCCGCCACGTCCGCATCAATCCCCGTGCGGTATAACAGACCTGGGCAGAAAAGCGCAGGGTGAAAACTCGAAATTGTAATTTTGACAGATATCAAATAAAAAAACCCTCCCGGATAATCCGGCAGAGGGTTTTTGTTTTATGTTTAAGTTTCTGAATATTACTTCGCGGGAATCGCCTGTTTCTTTATAACGGGTTTTAATGAATCCGCATCTGCAGCGCCCAGATGGTCTTTTCTTCGCCATGTCAATCAGGATCGGTGCAGCAACAAAGATGGAAGAATAGGTTCCCGTGATCACACCAATCAGCATCGCAAAGGCAAATCCCTTGGTTACTTCACCACCCACCAGGAACAGGATCAGGATGGTCAGGAAGACCGTGAGGGAAGTCATGACCGTTCTGGGAAGTGTTTCATTCACCGCTTTATTAATGATCTCTGCTTTTGTTTTTCCACGCAGTGTTCGGCTGTCTTCCCGGATCCTGTCAAATACGATTACCGTATCATTCATGGAAAAACCGATCACCGTCAGAATGGCTGCGATAAAATGCTGGTCAATTTCCAGTGGGAAAGGAACCACAGCCGGCAGGAAAGAAAATACGGCCAGCACAACCAGCACGTCATGCATCAGAGCGATAATAGTTCCCAGGGAATATCTCCAGTCGCGGAAACGAATGAATATGTAAATGAAAATAAAGATCAGTGCAAATACGGTTGCTTTTACCGCACCGGCTTTCAGATCGTCTGAAATGGAAGCACCTACTTTCTTCGACTGCTGAATATACTTATTGGTGCTGAGTAAATTCCTGCGCTGTGGTTCCGGCTGGCAAGAAATTTCTCAAGACCTACAAACATTTTATTCGCGACAATGGAATCGGCTGCAGATACCTTCGCGGTTCACGAGATAATCTGTCGTGATTTCAAATTGCTGGTTGGATCCGTAGGTTTTAACTTCCGGATATTTTCCCCATTGAACGTTCAGTGCATCTTTTACTTCCTGTTCATTCAACGGTTTGTTGAATTTAACGATATAACTTCTTCCACCGGAAAACTCAACGCCTTTCTGAAATCCATGGAAATAGGCAGCAATGCCAAGCACCAGTACAACAGCAGAAATCGATGTAGGTTACTTTGCGGTACTCAATAAATTTAAAATTCGCATGCTGGAAAACTTTTCGGGAGATACCGGTGAAATATTTAAAATGTCTGTTTTTATTGGTATAGAAATCGGTAACCAGTCTGGATACCAGGATTCCGCAGAAAAGAGAAAGGGCAATACCCAGCATCTGCGTGGTTGCGAAACCGAGTACGGGTCCGAGACCGAAATAAGCCAGGATGGCTGCAGTGAGGAAGGTGGTAACGTGGGCATCGAGTACCGGGGCGAGCGAACGCCGGTAACCATCATTCACTGCCAGCTGGTAACTTTTACCCCGCGTCAGTTCTTCCTTAATTCGTTCAAATATGATAACGTTCGTATCCACCGCCATACCAATCGTCAGTACCAGACCGGCAATACCCGGTGCGGTTAGCGTTGCATGCATGGCACTCAGGATACCAATCGTAAAAAGAAGGTTTAATATCAGAGCGATATTGGCTACCCAGCCTGCTGTATTATAATATACCAGCATCAGGGTGAAAATCACCAGGAATGAAATGCCGAATGCCATGGCGCCACCCTTTACGGCTGCCTTACCGAGTGTTGGTCCAACCACCTGTTCCTGTACAATTCGTGCAGGAGCATTCAGTTTACCACTTTTTAAAATATTGGCAAGATCCTGTGCTTCATTGCACGGTTTGTTCGGTACTCCGGTTGCCCATCGTGATCTGCGAATTGCCACCGGTTATCGGTCCATTTACATAGGGTGCAGAATAAACGACATCATCCAGCGTAATGGCAATCGGTTGTCCGACATTGTCGGTTGTCATTTTGGCCCATACATCTGCACCGTGTTTATTCATACTCATTTCAACTACTACACCGCCGGTTACCGGATCATAATCCTGGCGGGCATCGGTAATCACTTCACCTTCCAGTTTTGCTTTATCATTTCCGGGAATTGTTTTGATGGCATAGAGTTCCAGGTAAGGATAGGCTTTTCCATTATCGTCCATTTCTGTTTGCCCCACATGAATTTCATGTTGCCGGGAAACTGATTGCGAACAGCCGGAATATTCAGATAACTATTGAATGGTAGAAGTATCTTTCAGCAGCGGCGTGGCAATGGCAGAAGCGATAGCGCACCTGTCCTTTGGCATCCTGTTGTGGCTGAATAAAACGCATGATGCGAAGCGGATTCCGGTTAAGTGCACTGGCTAGTACTGTCTGCGTGAATCCTGTTTCGCCAGCGGTTGCGAATCCTTTACTCCGTTCAGATATTTTTGCAGAATCTTATCCGCATTTTGCAGAGAATTGGACAATTCCTGTATATTATATACTTCCCAGAATTGCAGGTTGGCGGAAGACTGCAAATATTTTCTAACCCGGTCCGGATCTGTTGCACCTGCCAGTTCCACACTGATGATTCCTTTATTTTCATCCAGCTGGATATTGGGTTGGGACACACCGAATTTATCGATACGTTTTGTAAGAACCTGGAAAGTCTGTTTCATTCCGGCAGAAGCCTGGTCGTGCAGGTAACGAATCACTTCTCCGTCGGAAGATTCAAACTTTAGTTTGTTCCGGTTGGAATTGGCAAACAGGGGAGCCAGTTTGACTCCGGGATTCACTTCTTTAAAAGATTGTGCAAACAGATCGATATAATTTGCACCGCCATTGGTTAATTTTTTCTGGTCTGCCAGCTGGATGGCTTTCACAAGGCTGGCATCCCGCGGGATTATTGGCCAGTCCCTTGATCAAGTCCTTCGAGTTCAATATCGAGAGTTACATTGATACCGCCCTGTAAATCCAGGCCCAGCAACAGTTCACTTTCTTTTGATTTCTGATAAGTTGTTCCCCACCAGGTGATCTTGGTGTCCTTGGTAGAGTCAAGCAGTCTCTGCGTACGTGCACGCACCAGCAGGTTCAGACTGTCCTGGTACAAAACCTGGGCTTCTTTATTACCGGGATATTTTACTGCCGGCAGTGGGATAATTATTTTTTACAAAACGTTCGGCCTTCTGCGTCATGGCAGATTCGTGTTTATTCACAAACCAGGTAAAAGACAGTTGGTAAAGGGAAATGACAATCAGTAAGCCTGCAAAAATGCTAACCAGCGCTCTCATTGGTTTTCGGTTTTTTTTAAGAGCGGCAAAGATAGGTTTTCCAATTGATAACTAAAATGTTAAGACGCTGGTTAAGATAGCCTTGTTTTGCTACTTTCATGCTTTCAAAAGGTAAAATCAAAATAATCCGCGCGAATTCATGATTTTGAACAAGTTCAGCACCATTTCCCTGGTCCGTAGGCTAAAAACATTCAGCCTTCAGCTTTTTGCGCTGAGCCTTTTTTCCTGTAATAAAACGGCAAATATCAATGCAAACAAGGCGCTATGTTGCCCTGATCCATGTGGCGTATGAAGTCGGCCCCCTGAATATCAACTTTCAACGGGGACAGTCTGCTGGATGCCGGGATTTCATTTGGTAGACCATTCCGGAACAGCGACAAACCCGTATGATACTACTGTATCCCGTATCAGCGATATTGCAGTTATTCGGGGATACGGTTAATTTATCGGGAAATGCTGCATTTCAGCAGAATGTGCACTATAGCATATTTGTCTTTGATACCCTGAATACTGAATCGATCGCCCTGCTCATTCTGCAGGATAATCCTGCTGATACCGCGTGGATACGCTTGTAAATTTCCGCTTCCTGAATTTTTCTCCCGGTTCCCAAATCGGCCTCAAACTGATTTATACACATGATACTACGATCTATATACAGGATATTGCTGATACTACGAACCGGGATACGCTCAATATTGCCGTCCGGGATACAGTAGTTATTTCTCCCAGCCTTTTTGTAGGATATAATCCCAATCCGGTTTCCTATCCAATTAACCGATACGGCACATGTTGGAAGTACAATCAGGTATTTGCATTTGTTGACAGTCCAAATCCGCCTGGCAGACAGTTCCAATTTCAAAAAGCTATGGGCTCGCTCACGCTCGATCAGCACAAAAAGTTATAATATTTATCTGCAGGGATATTTTGGATCCCATACTCCACAGGATAGTCTGCAGATAAAATCTAGTTCAATTGAATTGACCCTGACCCCAGTAACCTACTTTTTGATTTTAAAAAAAGCGGTAACTTCGCGGCCGCAATAAATCACTATGCAACTATCTTCTATTTTATCCCGATTCAGCGAACCGGAAACTTTGAAAATGGCCAAACTCGGCCGCGAACTGCGCGCTAAAGGAATTGATATCATCGACCTCAGTCTGGGTGAACCGGATTTTGATACACCGCAACATATTAAAGACTCAGCAAAAAAAGCGATTGACGATAACTGGAGTCATTATACACCGGTATCCCGGATATCCTGGATCTGCGCCAGGCGATCTGTGAAAAATTGAAAAGAGATAATAACCTGGAATATAAACCGGAAGAAATCGTTACTTCAACCGGTGCCAAACAAAGTCTCGCGAATGCAATCCTGGCACTGGTAGATGACGGCGATGAAGTGATCATTCCGACTCCTTACTGGGTAACTTATTCCGAACTGGTAAAAATTGCCCGTGGAAAAGTAGTGGAAGTGCATACCGGTCTGGAGTCAGGATTTAAAATTACTCCGGCGCAACTGGAAGCAGCGATCACACCGAAAACAAAAGTATTTCTGTTTTCTTCTCCCTGCAATCCTTCCGGAGCTGTATATAGGAAAAAGGAACTGGAAGCATTGGCAGCGATATTCAGAAAACATCCGGGGATTGCGATCATTTCCGATGAGATCTATGAATACATCAACTATGTAGGCAAACATGAAAGCATTGCGCAGTTTTCCGATCTGAAAGACCGGATCATCATTGTGAACGGACTGAGCAAAGGTTTTGCCATGACGGGCTGGAGGCTGGGATATATTGCCGCTCCGGTCGAAGTTGCCAAAGCATGCGAAAAATTACAGGGACAATTTACCAGCGCTACCAATTCCATTACACAGAAAGCAGCAGTAACGGCGCTCACTGCCGATCTGAAACCGAGTTATGAAATGGTGGAAGAATTTACCCGGAGAAGAGAAAAAACCATGGAACTGGTTGGACAGATTACCCGGTATTAAAACTTTTAAACCGGAAGGCGCATTTTATATTTTTCCCGATATTTCCTCTTATTTCGGTAAATCGGATGGAGAAAATAAAATACGGAATGCAAATGATCTCTGCATGTATTTACTGAATATGGCCCATGTTTCTTCGGTAATGGGAGATGCATTCGGAGAACCAAACTGCATACGTTTTTCCTTTGCCAACAGCATGGCGAATATTGAAAAAGCATGGAAACGGATCGGGGATGCACTGGGGAAATTGAAATAATTATATGAATCAGGCATAGTCTGAAACGGTTAAAATTACTTTTCACGTTTTCATGCTATCGATCTTGGCCAGCAGAGATTTGTGAATTTGCAAGCACCTGCGGCAATAGCGCCTGAATTCCGTCATTTTCAATGACGAAATCGCAACGGCTGATTTTTTCTTTTTCATCCATCTGTTGCCTCATCCGTTGTAAAACATTTTCCGGCGAGGAATGATCCCTCTGAATTACTCTCTCCAGCCGGAGGGATTCGGGTGCAGTTACTCCGATCACATAGTCAAAGTATTTTTCCAGACCCGCCTTCGAAGATAAGGGCCGCTTCTTTAATGACATACGATGTTTTCTGATTGTTCATCCAGGATTCTGCATCCCGAATAGTTACCGGGTGAACAAATGAATTCAGCAGCGTGAGTTTTTCAGCATCCGCGAAAACCAATGTCCCAAGGTGAACTCGATCAAGAATTCCTTTTTTATACAGTATTCTTTCCGAACGCTGTGATGATCTTTTTCTTCAATCCGGGATCCTGGTTCATCAGTCTCTGGCAGCTTCGGTATCGGCATAGTAAACCGGAATGGCCAGCACTTCAAAAATCTGTGCGACCGTTGTTTTACCCGATCCGATACCGCCCGTAAGTCCGATTTTCAACATGCAGATAAGTTACTATAAAAAAGAACGCTTCCCGATTGGGAAGCGTTCAATAAAAATCCTGGTTATTTTTTATCAGGGACGGCCACGGCAGCCTTATTGATATTTTGAGTCCATTCGATCGAGATGGCACTTTTTTCGATTTTCATATAACTGCCCGGACTGGTTTCCAGCATGATCGTACCGTCTTCATTTACTTTATTAACGGTTCCGTGGATACCGGCGATGGTAACGATTTTATCACCCTTCTGCATATTTGCCTGGAACAGTTTTGCCTGTTTCGCTTTTTTAGCCTGCGGGCGAATCATGAATAACCAGAATACGAGGATCATCCCGCCTAAAAGAAGTAATTGCAAACTGCCGCCGCCCGGCGCTGACTGTAATAAAATAACTAAAGAATGACTCATTGTATTGTTTTTATTTGAGATCTGATACTTACCATTTTTTCTTCTGGACCAAAACGCTGAACTCCACTTCATTGCTCTGAATTCCCCGGGTATTGGCAATCACATAAATTTTTTTGTGGTTGATACCGATTCGGCCTTCACTATTAAAAGATGCTTTAATAACGCCTTCCTTTCCGGGCATGAATGGGTTCATCCGGTTGTTCGGCTACCGTACATCCGCAACTGGGCTGAACCCTTGCGATGATCAGGGGTTTGTCACCTGAATTCAGAAAACGATAGGCCACTTCCAGTTTCTGCCCTTCGGAAATCGTGCCGAAATCCCGTGCGGTGGAATCCAGCCAGGTGATATTGGTGATACTGACTGCTGTCTTTCGGTAGTTGCATGGATGACGTTCCCCGATTCTTTACATCGGTTTGCCGGCAGGACAGACAGAAAGAAACCATTAATAAAACAAAAACCACCAACGCGCATCAGTCCGTATTTTTTGCAAACCTATATAAAAAATCCTTCATCGGTCAGGAGGCTTTAAAATTCACTTTATGCATCTTGTTTTCTGTCACCAGATCTTTATGAATATTATCCAGTATACCATTCACAAACTGTCCGCTGAGCGGGGTGCTGTATTCCTTGGCCAGGTCAATATATTCGTTGATGGTGACTTTCGGTGGAATGGTTTCAAAAAAAAGAAATTCACAAACCCCCATTTGCATAAAGATCATATCCAGAGTTGCAATCCGTTCCGCATCCCAGTTTTTTAATTTAGGACGGATCAGTTCCATGGTCACTTCTTTTTTCTCCAGAACAGCCGTAAGCAGTTCACGTGCGAAACTGGCTTTATCCGGACTCACAATTTCTTCAAAATTAAAGGCAGATGTTTTATTCAGATAACCGGTAACCAGTTTCTGCATCATTTCTGCATCGTCCCCCCAGTTCGGAAATATTTCTTCCAGATGTGATTCAAATGATTCATTGGGCAGTATAAAATCGTTGAAAATAAATTCCAGGATTTCTTTTTCCGGCTTTTTATCCCGGCTGTTTTCTGAAATATAGTTTTTGTAATCCTCCGTTTCTTTTAATTCCAGATATAATTTCCTGACCATATCAGCATGATCAGTGAGTTCGGGTTTATCTTTTTTTACCATTTTCAGGTAGGATTCCTGTTCGAGCATTTTCCAGAGCAACTGGTTGCCGGCCAGTTTGGTATTTACATTTTTGTCCAGTTCAGTGGGCAGGTGTTTGGAAGAACGACGCAGGGAATCTGTTTCAGCATACCGTGCGAGTTCGGTCAGAAAATAAATCAGATAAATGAGCAGTTGCCTGGACTGGTCAAAATGCTTTTGCAGAATCTTCTGAGCATCTCCCGTCTTTCTGATTTTCCTGCGCCTCCAGGGAGTACAGGGTCTGCATTATTTTAACCCTGATATTTCGTCTCGTGATCATGTTTAAGAACTTTGCTTATTTGCGGGTGCGAAGATACGGAATCACAAGTTTCTTTTTCAAAGTATTCCAAACCGGAATCACATCAGGAGATAATTTTAACAAGAGGGTCTCCGCCGAAATATAACAATCAAAAAAACAGGCTTCGGATGGTCATGGCGAAAAAACCGTGAATATGATTGAATAATAGTATAGCTGAGATAATATCCGGTAACAGCAAGTGCAATAGTTAACAATGTTTTATAGCTAAAAGGCTGCAACCTGAATTTTCTTAAGCAGAAAAAAATAACGGATGGCATTATATACAGTATATGATATCAGTGTGGCGATGGCAGGTCCCACCACACCCATTTTTTTTGCCAGCACATAGTTCAGCGGGAGGGTAATTGCCAGCAGGATCATGCCGGTAAAAAATTCAAACCGCCAGAGCGTTGAAGTTCCGATGATCTGGGAATTCACGCCGGTGCCCATGTCCACGATGCGCCAGAGGCCGAGAAATAAAAAAACAGGTTGGCCTGTACATAGGCAGGTTGCAGATGGAAGTTTTTTACACCATCAGTAAAATTGATCCAGATCAATACAAAAATGCCGCAGGCAAAAATCAATTGATTGATGGATGAACGTTGGTAAATGCGCTGGATTTTTTCGAAATCCTTGTCCTTCCATGCACGTGACAAATGACCGATAGAAGCTGCAATGATACCCCGTTGTGGTGCCTGAATCAGGCTGGCAATATTTTGCGCCAGACTGAAAATTCCTGCCCAGGCAAGTCCGTTCGGAATAACTGCCGTAATGACGATCATGTCAAAAACGACAGCAATATTCTGAATCAGGCTGCCACTCCAGATGAAAGAACTGAGTAGGAATGATTTTTTTGGAAAATTTTTTGGTGACCCGGCTGATCCGCAGGGTAAGATGTATTTCACCGGAGCGAATCAGGAGTGATCAGCAAGATGAGGGCCAGCAAAATATAAGTCAGTGAAAATAATTTGATAAACAAATCAAAATTGCGGATCCAGTGCAAAAAGAAAAAAATGGCCAGCACGGATGTAATGAGTCCGGAACAGCATTTCCCGCAGGAAACTGGTCAGCACCGATTTTTTCAGTTGCCAGGCATAGGCTTCCAGAATAGAATACATGGTAAGTCCGAATCCGAGCGGGAATACCCAGGCATAATATTTTACAAAATCCGGGGAATGTTCTGAAAATTTCCTGATCACCAGGTCCCTGAAAATATAACCCCGGCTGCAAGCACCATGATAAAACCGAACATGGAAGTAACAAAAGCCCAGACCCAGCATATCATTGTCACGCACCTTCAGATTGTCCTGGTAGTAGGGATAGAATTTAGAGATATAGGCCTGCATGCCCAGGTTGGCGAAAGAATTAATAATATTGGCCACACCCATAAACGTTCCATAGAGTCCGTATTCCGATTGTGAAAATCCGCCCTGACGGGTAAAAAGGTAAGTGTTTAAAAAACCCAGCGCAAAGCCGAGATAAATAATACCTGAAGAAAGAATGCTTTGCCGCCGAATGGTGCTCATGCCGGAAATGTTGCGCTGCAAAGATGAAGGATTTGGATCAAATGATCCGGCTAAGGATTGCATGCCCGACATTTCTGTGGTTCACATAAAAATTTTTGTCAACCTGCAATACCAGGATTTGCATTCCGGTTGGAAATCTTTCTTTTTTCCATTCTGTGGTAGGTTTTAAGCCAACGCTCACCGGCCACATCCACCGAGACCGGCATATTGAAATCCGGATTGCAGTTTGTCCAGCGATAAATCAGGTTTTTGTCTTCGAACTTATATTCCAGAACAGGAATGTATATGGACGCAGGTATTGGTTGAAAACCGGAGTAAAATCGATTCCCGAAATTTTATTGATGTACTGCTGAATATCCAGGGCTGTAACCGTCTGATGATAAAAATTCTGATTCAGCCCGCGCATCATTCTGCGGAATAGTTCATCATTATGGATCACCTGCCGAATCGTATGGATCATATTTCCGCCTTTATAATATTCATCGGTGCCTTCTGGTCCATAATTGACACCATAATATTGAATGATAGGAAATTTGTTTGTGATATGACTTCCGGGTTCCGATACAATAGGCATCGCCGGCATTCTTGCCAAAGAAAAATCCGGTATACAGGGTTTCGCTATAATTGGTGAAAGATTCATGGATCCATTCATCTGCGATGTCCTTGCAGGTAATATTATTGCCGAACCATTCATGACCGCTTTCGTGTACAATGATAAAATCCCATTTCAATCCCCATCCGGTTTCTGAAAGATCCCTTCCCATGGTATCCCTCCAGGAAATCATTGCCATAGGCAATATTACTCTGGTGTTCCATTCCCAGATATGGAGCCTGCACGAGTTTATATCCGTCTTCGTAAAAAGGGTAGGGGCCGAACCAGTATTCAAAACAACTTAGCATGGAATCCACACCCAGAAAATGTTTTTTTGCTTTTTTCAGGTCATAGTCCAGCACCCAGATAACTGCAGTCCAGATTTCCTTTCTGACCATAATAGGTTTTATGCCAGTTAACATATTTGCCGATATAGGGAATGATATTATAATTGTTGATCGGATTGGTGACTGCCCAGGTCCATGCGGTCAAGCCTTTTCCGACAAAGTATTTTTTAACGAGCTTCCCGTTTGCCAATGGCCACCAGACTATCCGGAACGATCATGGTCAGACTGGCGCCGCTGTCTGGTTCATCGCCGAGATAATCTTTACAGGGATACCAGACACTGGCGCCCGTTCCTTCACAGGCCACACTCATCCAGGGACGGCCCAGTGAATCTTTAGTAAATATAAATCCGCCTTCCCAGGGGGGCTGTAACGGCAATCTGCGGATTGCCATGATAAAAAACTAGTGAGCTTTCTGGGGCAGGTCAGACAACTTTTTTGCCGGCCGTCTGCGGATTCAGATGCAACATGAAATGCGTTGCCTTCCCTTTGAAAATTCAGTTTGTGGCTGTCCTGCAGAATACTGTCTATTTCCAGAGGCGTCTGCAGATCAATCTGCATTTGATTTGAAGTCCGGAATCAATATAGGTAATTGTATTTTTTCCCCGGATCGATTTACTCTCAAAATCGGGTAAAATATAATATCATACTTTAATACATTATATGTGCGTTCCGTATTCATCGATCCCCGCAGGGTATCCGCATGTGTGAAACTGTGGTTTACCGTCCTGGGCCCGGGCCGATAATAAAAACAGGCTGCAAATAAAAAATAAAAAATAAATCCTTTTCGCCTGTGAATCATAAATGCGATTTTCGTATCCGGATGAAATTTATATATACTGAAGGAAAGGTCTTTATTTTTATTTTAATGACAGGTTTTTCATTCACCGCCTGTCATTCGCTTTCAACCAATAATAAAAAAACTTTCCGGTACAACGAACCTACCGGAATTGCCAGCCTGGATCCGGCCTTTGCCAAGAACCAGTCGGTCATATGGCCGGTGCATCAGATTTACAATACCCTGGTACAGACCGATGCCCGATTAAATATCGTGCCCTCCCTGGCGAAATCCTGGGACATTTCCGCAAGATAAAAAAACCTACCGTTTTCATCTGCGGACAGATGTGTTTTTTCATGATAATGAAGTTTTTCCCGGCGGAACGGGGCGACGGTTGAACGCATCAGATATTGTTTACAGTCTGTCCCGCCTGCTTGATAAAAAAACCGCCAGCAGCGGGGCCTGGATTTTTAATGAGCGAATTTCAGGTGCGGAAGCCTTTCGGGCTGCCAGATGATTCAACTTTTGAACTGCAGTTGCTGACGCCCTTTCATCCCATGCTGGGTTTGCTCAGCATGCAATACTGTTCCATTGTTCCCCGTGAAGTGGTGGAAAAATATCGGAAAGGATTTTCGCAGTCATCCCTGCGGCACAGGTCCATTTCAATTTAAAAGCTGGGAAGAGGGACAGGACCTGATTCTGGTGAAAAATGAAAAATATTTTGAAAAAGACAGTGCGGGTATTCCACTGCCATACCTGGATGCGATTAAAATCAGTTTTTTCGACAACCGGGCAACGGAATTTTTATTATTGCAACAGGGCCGGCTGGATTTTATGAATGATATCGATCCTTCATTCAAAGATGAAGTGCTGAATAAAAAAGGTGAGTTGAAAAAAGACTGGGATGGGCAGGATACAGCTTTCAAAAAGTCCTTATCTCAATACGGAATACCTTGGCATCGTGGTGGACAGCAGCCTGCCGGCCGTACAAAATTCACCTCTTCGATTATTGAAAATCCGGCAGGCCATCAACTATGGATTTGACCGGAGAAAAATGATGTTATACCTGCGAAATTCCATCGGAACACCGGCGGAAAGTGGATTTATTCCACCCGGTCTTCCCAGTTTTGATTCAGCTACTGTGCACGGATATCATTATGACCCTGCAAAAGCACGGCAATTACTTCGGGAAGCCGGATTTCCCGATGGGGTGGGGCTTCCGCGTGATAACACTGAAAACTATCGATACTTATGCTGACCTGGCCGGATTTATAGCCCGACAGCTGGAAGAGATCGGAATGAAAGTGCAGATCGATATTACCCAGAAAAGTCTCCTGCTGGAGGAAACAGCGAAGTCCCAGGCATTGTTTTTCCGGGGCAGCTGGATCGGAGATTATCCGGATGCTGAAAATTACCTGAGTGTTTTTTATTCTGAAAATCCGGCACCGCCTAATTACACCCGGTATAGCAATCCGGCATTCGACCTGTCTATACCGGCGTTCTCTCCTCGAAAATAACGACAGTATCCGTTATACTCTTTACCGGGAAATGGATCAGCTTATGATTCGTGATGCACCGGTGGTTCCGCTTGTGGTACGATCAGGTGATCCACCTGGTAAATCCTGCAGTGAGCGGCTTTGAAGCCAATGGATTAAATCTGCTGGAACTGCGCCATACACGCATCCGATAATCCGTTCAGATATGGGTCGGCAGCTTATCTTTGCGCGATCCAAAATGTGGATCATATAAAGTGTTATTATGACGGAAAGCCAGATCAGGAATCTTCAGCAAACGGCTGACTTTATAAAAAAATCCTATCCCCATGAACCTTCCATCGGCATTGTTCTGGGAAGCGGTATCGGGAATTTGTCCAGGGAAATAGACATTGAATTCCAGCTGGACTATAGCTCCATTCCTGATTTTCCTGTTTCAACAGTATTAGGGCATACGGACAGCTTGATTTTCGGGAAACTGGAAGGGAAAAGAATTGTAGCCATGGCGGGCCGTTTTCATTATTATGAAGGATATGTCAGTTGACCAGGTCGTTTTTCCGGTCAGGCTCATGAAATTCCTGGGTGTCAAAACCGTGCTGCTTTCCAATGCTGCCGGTGGCATGAATCCGTCTTTCAAGGTTGGTGACCTGATGATCATTACCGACCATATCAGTTTTTTTACAGTCAATCCGTTAATCGGGCCCAATGAGGATGATTATGGGCCGCGGTTTCCTGATATGAGTGAACCATACAAAAAGCATCTGATGCAAAAAGCCAGAGACCATTGCTTCTGCAAAAGGAATCAGGATTTGGGAAGGAATTTATGCGGGTGTTACAGGTCCGACTTTTGAAACCCGGGCGGAATATAAATTATTACACCTGGCAGGTGCAGATGCAGTCGGTATGAGTACAGTACAGGAAACCATCGCCGCAGTGCATCTGGGTATGGATGTTTTTGCCATGAGTATTATAACGGACATGGGTATACGTGAAGAAGAAAATGTAATTACCCATGAAGAAGTACTGCACGAAGCCCGGCTGGCAGAACCAAGGCTCACCGCCATTTTCAAAGGACTGGTGGCTTCCATATGAATATTAACTTTTTATCAGGCACCAGCCCGCAGAGAATGGTTAATTTTCCGGCAAATTCCCGGATTCAGCGAAGTGGCATGAAAGGATTTCTGGTTATCATAGTTCTAATCGTCGGATGTCGGATCAGCCATCGCACAGAATAATCCTCTGTCCCGGTTTCGCAATATGGGAGGCAGTGGCGGCAAAGATTCACTGGAGCACCGCAAGGATGATACGATCAGTATTACTTTTCGTTTTCTCGATTCCAGCCGTCTGCAGAAAATTGATTCTGAAGTATACAATTTCTATCTGCGGTACCCGCTGCAGCCACCTATGTCGATTTTGGAAATATCGGTACGGGTTCCCACGACCTGATATTCAATCCGTTTATGAAACCGGGATGGGATGGGGGATGGCATGCTTACGATCCTTATGTTTTTACCGTAGAGGGCTCACAGGTTTTACAATACCACCAAACCCTATTCGGAGCTGGGTTACCTGCTGGGTTCGAAATGCAGAGCAAATGATAAATCTCGTGCATACCCAGAACATTACGAGGAACTGGAATGCGTTTTTTCAATACCGACTAATCAATTCACCGGGCACTTATGGCAATCAGAATACCAATCATAATAACTACCGGTTTACTTCCTGGTATCAGTCGAACAACAAACGATATCAGGCTTTCCTGCTTATGCTCGGAAGCAAACTGGAATCTGCTGAAAATGCAGGAATACAAGAACAATGCTGATCTGGATTCCAATGCATTCGCTGACCGGTATAATATCCCGACGAATATCGGCAATGCACAGATTTACAGTAATGTAAATAATCCCTTTGGCGGCAGCAGCGATATTCCAACCGGATCTTTTTATACTACGGGAACTTTTATGCTGCGACAACAGTATGATATCATTGGTCTTAAGGATTCAGTGGTTACCGATTCGGTTGTTATCCCTTTATTTTATCCCAAATTCCGTGCCGAACAAACCATCTCTTACTCTACCTATCATCAAAGATTTAATGATTACAATCCTGATACCAGTTATTATGTCAAAAATCTGAATTTCATATCCACACCGGATACTCTGCGTCTGAGTGATCTCTGGCATAACCTGACAAATGATTTCTCGCTTTATTCTTTTCCGGATTCTAAAAATTCGCAGCAGTTTCTGAAAGCCGGAATCAGTTTTCAAACGATGAATGGAACTTATAATGCAGGGGAACGTTCACTGTATAATCTTTTTGTCCATGGTGAATACCGGAATAAAACCCGAAACAAAAAATGGGATATCGAAGCATTTGGAAATTTTTATATAAACGGATACAATGCAGGTGACTATAATGCCTATATCAGCCTCAAACGCCAGATCAGCAAGAACCTCGGTTATCTGCAGGTTGGTTTTGAAAATGTGAACCGCTCAGTATCGATGGCCTGGACCCAGGAAAGCAGTTTTGGATTCGGTGTACCACCGGGATTCTTTAACAAGGAAAATGTAGTTCACCTTTTTGGATCAATCGAACAGCCTAAACTTCAGTTGACGCTGTCAGCAAATTATTATCTGCTCACCAATTATCCTTATTTCTACAATTATTATCATGGCGGGTCAGGAATCTAATCCTTTTAATGTTCTTCTGATCTCAGCAGATAAGAGATTTGCGCTGACCAGACATTTGATTTTAAGGGCTCAGGTCGTTTTGCAAAAAGTAGCCGGCGGTTCTCCTGTTAATATTCCGCTATTTGTAACCCATGGCCAGATCGGTTATGAAGGAAAACTGGGATTTAAGAACCTGCTTATCGCTTTTGGCCTGGAATTCAGGTACTATACACCTTATACGGCCGACGGTTATTCACCGGTAATTGGACAGTTTTATTCGCAGAAACAAACTACCATAGCACAGAAATTACCAGATATCAATGCATACCTGAATTTCAGAATACGCAGTTTTGTAGCCTATGTCCGGGCGGAAAATCTCAATACAGCCCAGGTTACACCGGTTTATGGATTTGGATTTACAAATAATAATTTTGTAGCGCCTTCTTATCCCTATGCGGGATTAAAGATCCGTCTGGGAATTTACTGGAGTTTTGTAAACTGACTTTGTTAAATAATTTTATTCGGTCATGAGCGTTATTCATTCCATATATCATGCACTCGTAAGTTTATTCAGGTCTTTATTCACAAAAAAAGATTGTTGCAAATGAACCGAATCTGTTTTACCCTGTTTTTGATGATATTCAGTTTAAATCTATTTTCGCAAATGAGGACCGGACAAGCTGCTGCTGAATTATCCCTTCCGGATTTAAATGGGAAAATGGTATCCCTATCGGACCTGAAAGGAAAGGTGGTACTAATTGATTTCTGGGCCAGCTGGTGTGGTCCCTGTCGCCACAATAATCCCCGACTGGTAAAACTGTATAATAAATATCACGATAAAGGACTGGAGATATATGGAGTTTCACTGGATGAAGAAACGGACAACTGGAAAAAAGCCGTCAGTCACGATAAACTCACCTGGATACAGGTAATAGATGACAAGGGTTGGGAAGCTCCTTCCGCTGCGGCTTATGGCGTGGACATGATTCCTTCTTCTTTCCTAATAGACAGGCAGGGGATAATCCGCACGATCAATGCAGAAGGTCCGGAACTGGAAATCCAGTGTCAAGGATTTGCTGAAAGATTAGACAGACGCTGAGGTTCACAGGCCAGGGTTTCTGTTTCTGTTTCCAGTGTGACGTGCTGGATATTTAAATGCAGCAGCTGGTGTTTGATTTCTTTTTTTATTTTCTCCTGCGCTTCCATCCCGATTTCTCTTTTTAATACCACATGACCCGTAAGTGCATTTTCAGTTGTACTAAGGGCCCATATATGTATATGATGAAAATCCTGCACACCGGCTATTTTTTCAATAGCCGCCTGCACGGCTCGCAAATCAATACCCTGCGGAACAGCATCCAGGGATAAACGCAGACTATCCCTTAACAAACCCCAGGTAGCTGAATACAATCACGACAGCTACCAAAATTCCAAGTAAGGGATCAATCCAATACCATTTCGTATAAATAATAATGATACCTCCGATTACCAGGGCCGCTGAAACAGCCGCATCAGACATCAGGTGAAGAAAAGCACCTTTTATATTGAGATCTCTTTCTCTGTCCCGGAAAAAAAGCAATGCCGTGATGGTATTGATGGCGATACCGATGGCTGCTACGATCGAAATAGTTTTTCCCGGCAGGGGTTCAGGAAGAATCAGGCGATGGACGGATTCATACAGGATTGCACCTATGGAAATCAGCAGTATGCCTCCATTCAGCAGGGCCACCAACACGGTGGTTTTTTTATATCCATAAGTATAAACAGTGTTTGATTTTACTTTCATCATTCGGAAAGCAAACAGGGATAATCCCAGACTTGCCACATCGGCCAGGTTATGACCGGCGTCAGAAAGCAGAGACAGGGAATGAATGACCAGTCCCACCACGGCTTCAATAACCACAAAAAGCAGGTTGAGTACTATTCCGACTATAAATGCAGTATTTACCGACCGGAGTTCCATAATATGTCCGTGTCCGTGACCATGGTGACTGTGATCGTGCCCGGTATCAATATGTGAATCTTCCTCTTTCATACGATCGCAAAGTTAGTATTTACCCAATATGGCTTATTTGATAATTTTAACGGTATGCGGGGAATATTTTATTTTTTAAATTTATGTCTGCTTCTGCTACCTTTCTGCAAATGAATTTTTATTCATATACCCGTAAAAGTCCAAATAAACAGGTTTTATGTCTTTCAATCTGATTGAATCGGTTAAGGAAGTTTTTTCCAGTGACATGACAAACAAATTGGCGGGTTTACTGGGAGAAAGCCAGGCTAATCTGCAAAAAGGTTTGCAGGGTGGCATACCCTCCGTGCTGACAGGGATTATACTAAAGTCGGAAATCACGGACATGCATGATTATTTCAGAATGGTTACCGAATCCTCTAAAATCGAAATACCTTTCAATCTGAATTCTTTGACCTGGTGGTGGGACAAAAAATCCGTGGGTACGGATCACAAGAAAATTATTTTCGAAGAGAGGACATCAGAATTATCAGATGCCCTTGCGGTTTACGCAGGTATCAGCAAACATTCGGCCTCAGCACTTTTAAGTGTTGCGACACCTGCTGCACTGGGCGTTTTAGGGAAACATTTAGTGGAGAGTAAAATGAACGCCCAGGGGTTGCGCTCTGTTCTGAATGACCAGAAAAGAGCGGTCCTGAATGAAATGCCTACAGGAATTTTCCTGGAAGGAATTCTGGGATTTGGAAATCTGGCCGGTATAAGCGAGAAATTATATAAGATTGAAAACCCTCAGGCTGCTGGGAAAGCCGCCTCCAAATGGATAATTCCGGCAATAATATTGGTGATTGCTGTTGTCGCTACATGGTATTTTATTAACAGACCCGTAACTCCCGGGAAGCCGGTACAAAATCTGGCTCCAGCGATAACCCAGCCAAAGGATACACTGACAAAGGCTCCGGTTTTGGATCCCCGTTATAGTATCAAACTTCCGGATGGAACAGTTTTGTTTACTATGCAAGGCAGTCTGGAAGATCAACTCTTCCGTTTTTTCAATGATCCGTCTGCAAAAGCTTCCCGCAGATACGCCTATAATTTTGATCAGCTGGATTTTGATCCAGGCAGTAAAGTGATCAACAGTGAAGGCATGATTCAGGTTCAGCATGTTGCTTCTATACTGAAGGCATTTCCAAAAGCAAGGATAGCGATCGGGGCATTTAACAGCAGGGGTGGAGACAGCATCCAGAATAAAATTTTATGTGAGAACCGTGCTTTTGCAGTCGCTGCTGCGATGAAGGCGTCAGGAATTAATGCTAATCAGATTACCGGTGTAGTGAGTTTTGGATCCGACTTTGCAAGATATCCCAGGAATGCAGCCGATTCCCTGAGAGAGAAAGATAACCGTATTGCTATTAGTGTCCGCGCAAAATAATGCACTAATTATAAAGAGGACTGGATGCCATGGAGGCCAGGTCCATATCCTTATAATTTTTGATTTCATTATAAAGCGTATCCCTTTCAACGGGCTCCCTTTTTACCTGTCTGATCAGTGATACCAGTTCGGCGGTAGATAGGGATGGATGCTGTTCTTCTGAACCTGCCATGGAATATATTTTTGTGGAATCATCAATAGTGCCATCCAGATCATTAACTCCGAATGAGAGGCTAAGCTGGGCGCTTTGCCTGCCCAGCATGGGCCAGTAGGCTTTGAGGTGAGGGAAATTGTCCATGAAAAGACGGCTCACGGCATAAAGTTTCATATCCTCTATTATGCTTGACTCAGCCACATGGCTCATGTCATTCCCTTTATTCCGGAACTTCAACGGGATGAACGTGTTGAATCCATCGGTTTCATCCTGCAGCTTCCTGAGTCTCTCCATATGATCAATACGGTGACCATAATTTTCAATATGACCATAAAGCATTGTGGCATTTGAGTGCATGTCCAGCCGGTGAGCCTGCCGGTGAATATTCAGCCAGCCTTCGGCATCTACTTTGTCTTCGCAAATCTGGTTTCTGATTGCCGGGTCAAATATTTCGGCTCCGCCACCAGGCAGGGAATCAAGCCCGGCTTCATGCAATACTTTCAAGCCTTCTTCCACAGATAATTTTGCTTTCCGGAACATATAATCCAATTCCACGGCAGTAAATCCCTTGATATGAAGTCCGGGCCGGTGTGCCTTGATTTTTTGGAGCAACTCAGCAAAAAAATAAAGATTCATTTTCGGGTGCACACCTCCAACAATATGTACTTCGGTAACCGGCTTGCCATCATATTTCTTTACCATGTCCATCATTTGACTAATACTGAGTTCCCAGCCTTCATCGCGATGCGCGTACAATCTGGAATAAGAACAGAAGGCACAGGTGAACACACAGACATTAGTGGGTTCAATATGAAAATTCCGGTTGAAATAAGTTTTGTCGCCATGCAGTGATTCGCGTTTGTAATTTGCCAGTGCACCCAAAAATCCAAGAGAAGCGCTTTTTCGAAAAGTAAAATACCCTCGCCGGATAAAATCCTTTCATTGTTTAATATTTTTTCACCAATCCTCCTCAGTTCAGCATCTGGCTGATCTTTTACAATTTGTCTGGTCCTTTCTATCCGCATATTCATGGGGTTTATTTTGCCTGGCAAAATTACGAAGGAAACAGCAGAAGGTTCAATACGGAGCAGGCTTCATTTTATTCATTAATTCCTTTATCTTCCGAGATCAATTGAGACACATGCAAAGATTTCAGGGACTGATCGGAATATTGCTCATTCTCGGACTGGCTTTTATATTTTCCAATAATCGCCGGCGGATCAATCTGCGGCTCGTGTTCAGCGGGATTACTTCTCCAACTATTTATCGGTATAATGGTTCTTAAAATAACTCCGGTCATTCATTTTTTTCAATTCCTGGGACGGGTAATGGGAAAAATGGAACAGTTCGCTTTTCAGGGGGCGGCTTTTGTGTATGACGGAGTTGCAATTTCCACCAGGGGCGGTGGGGTTTGCAAATTATGCTGCGGGTGGATTTGTCTTTGCATTTAATGTGACCGCGACCATTATTCTGGTTTGCGCCCTGGTGGCAGTTTTCTATCATCTGGGCATCATGCAGCGGGTGGTTGCGTGTTGTGGCAAAGGGTATGAATGTAGTCATGCGGGTGAGTGGTGCGGAAGCCCTGAGCAATGTGGCCAGCGTTTTTATCGGACAGGTGGAAGCGCAGATCATGATCCAGCCGTATTTGCCGGGGATGACTAAAAGTGAATTGCTGGCAAGTATGTCAGGCAGTCTGGCCTGCATTGCCGGAGGAATTTTGATCGTATATGTAAATATGGGTGCACAGGCAGGAATGGATCTGGCGCCCAAACTGATTACAGCCAGCCTCATGGCTGCACCGGGTGCACTGGTGATTTCTAAGATAGTGTGGCCGGAAACAGAAAGTCAGCGAAACCATGGGGACGGTAAAATTAAAAGTAACCAGTCAGTACGCGAATCTGGTGGATGCAATATCTCATGGAGCAGGAGAAGGATTTAAAATCGCGCATGAATGTAATTGCCATGCTGATTGGATTTATTGCTGTCATCGCCTTGCTTGATTTTATGCTTGTTAAAAACCGGGCATCTTTTCAATCCGGATTTTGATCTGAGTCTGAACTGGATTTTTTCCAAAATATTTTATCCATTTGCCTGGTCCATGGGGGTACCTGCCGGCGATGTTGCTAATGCAGCCACACTACTCGGGCAAAAACTTACGGTGAATGAATTCGTTGCTTTTAAAAGTCTTACTTCGGAGCACCGTGCCGATTCTTTCGCAGAAAGGTCTGATGGTTGTAAGTATCGCGATCTGCGGTTTTGCAAATTTCAGCAGTGTAGGAATGCAGATTGGTGGAATCGGAGCGATCGCACCGGGAAGGAGACACGACCTGGCCAAACTCGGTATGAAGGCGCTATTTTGTGGTACATTGGCCTCATACCTATCCGCCACGATTGCAGGAATTATTATGTGAATACCAGGGGTTGCTACATCATCCCTGCAATTATTTTTCCAATCTGGGGGGCCAGCGCAACACCCATTCCACTCATACGCACGGCGCAGAACACCCTGTCGTTGATTTTCTTTACTATGGGTTTTTTTTCTTTTCCGATGGCCATCGTCCCGCTCCATCGCAGGCTGATGCGATAAGGAGTGCCCGGGTAAAATAATTTCTTTCAGGAATCTTTCCAGTTCCTGCTGCACCGGTTCCGTAGTGTCGGCGGAAAATGTTTCTTCTTCCGCAAAAAATTTATTCCTTGCTCCGCCGAGCAGCACCCGTTTTCCCAGATTGCGGAAATAGTAAAATCCTTCATCGTAATGAAATGTGCCTTTTATTTTCAATCCTTCCACCGGAGTTCGTCAGCAGAACCTGCCCGCGTGCCGGTATCACATCCAGATCCGGGATGAGTGTTTTGGCAAAAGCATTGGTGCATATCAAAACCTGTCCTGCCTGGAGTACTACGGGCAGGTTGGTTTCCAGCTGAACGAACCCCATCCGGGTTTCCATATTTTTTACTTCCACCTGTAGTTAAAACCGTTACGCCCATGGAATGCACCAGCTGAACCAAAGCTTCCAGCAGTTTACCGGAATGCAACTGACTCTTCGAGTTTATTTTCAATCAGGTGATGGGATCCGCCAATACCGAATCCTTTGATTTTGGAATCATTGAGCTGAAAAGTTTTTTGTTTACCGGTAACATCCTTCAATAGATTGTTCAGCGCATCAATTCTTGTCCGCAGTTCATTGATATCGGGATACTGTTCGGGTGAAACCAGTTCAAATCCACCGTTGTTTTCATAGTCAATAATGTTCGGGGCTGAATTTTTTCCGGATTCTTTCCAATCCTTTAAAACGCATCTCCACCAGCTCGAGCATTTCTTTTTCACCCTGCTTTTTTATATCCGACTCGAGCTCGGTAAAACTTCCAAAGCAGGCAAATCCGGCATTACGGCTGCTCGCGCCGCTGGGAATCAGCCCTCTTTCAAGGATGCGCACAGATTTTCCGGAGTAGCGCTTTTTTAAAATAATAAGCGGACCACAAACCGGTAAACCCGCTGCCGACAATGATGATATCTTTCGGAGAAAAGAAACTTTCACTTTCCCAGACGGAAACAGGCAAGCATAATTTTAAAGGCTTGAGGCCAGGGCTTAAAGCCTGAGGCTATTGAAAAAATGAATTCTTATTGGAAAGAAAATGGTTAATTATTAATGTTCAGAGATTATTAATCAATTATCATTAAAAATTAACCATTCACAATTGCTTTAGGCCTTAAGCTTTAAGCCTTGAGCCTTACAGGTGTATCGCTTCACCATAGGCCACTTCAATCGCGTCTTTCACGCTTTCACTGATGGTCGGGTGCGGATGAATGCTGTTAAGTACTTCATGATAAGTGGTTTCAAGTTTGCGTCCCACCACGGTTTCGATAATGATTTCGGTAACATTATAGCCGATCATATGGGTGCCCAGCCATTCGCCGTATTTCGCATCGAAAATCACTTTGATAAAGCCTTCTGTATGTCCCGCCGCTGAAGCTTTTCCGGAAGCACTTAATGGGAACTTGCCCACTTTGATTTCATAGCCGGCATCCTTAGCCTGCTTTTCGGTAAACCCAACCGAAGCGATTTCAGGTGTGCAATAAGTACATCCGGGTACATTATTATAGTCGATGGGTTCCGGAGCATGACGCATATTTTTTTTCCTGGAAAGCGATATTTTCAATACAGATAATCCCTTCCTTGGAAGCAACATGTGCCAGTGCCTGACCAGGAGCACAATCTCCGATCGAATAAATTCCGGGGACATTGGTATTATAAAATTTGTCAACGACAATTTTTCCTTTATCAGTTTTTACACCCAGGGTTTCCAGACCGATACCTTCAATATTTGCTGCAATACCGATGGCACTGAGCAAAATATCCGCTTCAAGAACCTGTTCACCACTGGCAGTTTTAACTTTTGCTTTCACGCCGGTTCCGCTGGTGTCCACACTGGTTACTTCACTGTTTACCAAAATATCGATACCGGCTTTTTTATATGATTTTTCCAGTTCTTTTGAAATATCTTCATCTTCCACCGGAACGATGCGTGGCAGAAATTCAACGATGGTCACTTTGGTTCCCATGCTGTGGTAGAAATAAGCGAATTCAACGCCGATGGCACCACTACCGACAACGATGATGCTTTTAGGCTGTACAGGCAGATTCATTGCTTCGCGGTATCCGATTATTTTTTTACCATCCTGTTTCATGCTGGGCAGTTCGCGGCTTCGTGCACCGGTGGCGATGAATGATATGTTTTCCTTCCACGATCTGGGTCTTGCCATCTGCTCCGGTTACTTCAATCTGACCCTTGGCTTTCAGTTTGCCCAATACCCATAACCACATCGATCTTGTTTTTCTTCATCAGGAACTGAACACCGCGGCTCATTTTGTCTGCTACTCCGCGACTGCGTTTGATAACGGCAGGAAAATCGGGTTTTCCACTGGCTTCAATGCCAAAATCCTTTGCATGTTTGATGTCTTCATATACCTGGGCACTTTTCAGCAGAGCCTTGGTGGGAATACATCCCCAGTTCAGGCAAATGCCGCCCAGGCTTTCTTTTTCAATAATGGCTGTTTTAAAACCCAATTGAGATGCGCGGATGGCAGCAACATAACCACCGGGACCGCTGCCAAGCACGACTACATCATAGGCCATAGAAATAAATTTAAAATGAAGATGAATAGATAATTTCGGAGTGCAAAGCTAGGGTAAAATTGGATAATCAACAGCCCGGTCGGGCATCTGTAAAACTCTGATCAACTTATTATAATTTGCGGCATGAAAAAAATTCAGGTACTCGCAGTAGCGGTCCATCCCGACGATGTGGAACTATGTTGCTCAGGCACCCTGATGATGGAAAAACTTACATGGTAAAACAATAGGTGTGGTTGACCTAACCCGGGGTGAACTGGGAACCCGGGGAACACCTGAACTTCGCGCCACAGGAAGCTGCAAGCAGCTGCCCGGATTATGAACCTGGACATCCGTGAAAATCTCGGTATGCCGGATGGTTTTTTCGAAAACGATGAAGAAAATCAACGAAAACTGATCAGGGCAATACGTGCCTATCAGCCCGAAATTGTGCTGGCAGCTGCCCTGGCAGACCGACATCCGGATCATGGCCGGGCGGGAAAACTGATTTCAGACAGCTGTTTTCTGAGCGGACTAAGAAAAATTACCACCCAGGATGAAAAGGGTATCGGAACAGGATGCACTGGCGGCCTAAATATGTATTTCATTTTATACAGGACCGGTTTTACCAACCGAGTTTTGTATATGATATTTCAGCTGTTACTTTCGACCGGAAACTGGAAGCCATCAGGGCCTACAGTTCACAGTTTCATTCAACAGCTTATAAAAAGGACGAACCACAGACCTATATTTCCAGTCCTGAATTCCTGGATTCGATTATCGGCCGGGCCCAGATGCTGGGTAAAATGATCGGGGTAAAATATGCTGAAGGCTTTTTGTCCGAAAAAATGATTGGGGTGAGCAGGCTGGATGCTTTTGAACAATTCGACACCTGATGTGCATAAACTGCTAGGTTCCATCGTTATTTAACAGTGTTATCGCAATAAAAAGCGATAACTTTGCAGCGATTTTTAAGTTAAAGCGATTTATCATGCAAATGCCTAAATTTTCTGCCAGTCCAGCAAACTTTCCATGCGGATCTCAAAAAAAGAATTAATGCTTATTTTGATCAGACCGGAAAAGCCATGACCGGTAATTTTGGACTATACCTGAAAGCGGTGTATTGGGCGTTAGTTTTATAGGATTATACATCCACCTTGTATTTTTTACTCCTCCTGCTTTTTTTGCGATTGTTGAATGTATCTTATTCGGCTGTGTAATCTCCGCCATTGGATTTAATATAATGCATGACGGAGGTCACGGAAGTTTCAGTAAAAGCAAGCTGATTAACCAGATGGCGGCTCTGTCGCTGAGTGTACTTGGGCGGAAATAGTTTTATCTGGCATAATAAGCATAATATTATTCACCATTCCTATACCAATGTGGACGGGGTTGATGATGATATCGATATTCAGCCTTTCATGCGGATGAGCAGCAACCAGAAGAGACTGAAGATGCACAAATACCAGCATCTATATTTCTGGGGTCTCTATGCCATGTTGTATATTCTCTGGATTTTTATACTGGACTACAATAAATATTTCAGGAAACGGGTAGGAGAAGTGCCGTTAAAAAAGATGAGTGTAATGGATCATTTTAACTTCTGGATTTTTAAAGTGGTTCATGCCTTTATTTTTGTTGCCCTGCCGATTTATATGGTGGGAATCGGTGCCTGGGTTAGTTGGTTTTCTGATTACCACCGTTGTTACAGGTCTGCTGATCAGCATTGTTTTTCAACTGGCGCATACCGTTGAACATACTACATTCCCGGTTGCCAATATTGAGACGAACAAGATTGAAAATGAATGGGCTATTCACCAGGTAAATACGACAGCCAATTTTGCAACCCACAATAAACTGGTTTCCTGGCTGGTTGGCGGATTGAATTTTCAGATTGAACATCATTTATTTCCCAAGATTTCCCATGTGCATTATCCGGCAGTCAGCAAAATTGTTCGCCAGACTTGCGCGGAGCATGGAATTCAATACATTGAATATTCAGCGCGTACATAAGGCCATTGCTTCTCATGTTACGTTTCTGAAACATCTGGGAAGAGCTTCTTAAGCTTAAAGTTTGAAAGTTTAAAGCCATGTTGAAAGATTTGGAAATTACATGATTAAATAATATATCTATCATTCAATTTTCATATCATGGTCAAACTTTCAAATTGCTGTATTTTCAAATTTCCAAGCTTTCCAAACTTTCCAAACTTTACGAGCGTATGGGTAAAGTAAAAGTGGGGATCGTACAGATGGCCTGTGTAAAGGACAAAGCAACCAATCTTCAAAAAGCGATCGGAAAAATCCGGGAAGCAGTGGCCAAAGGTGCGCAGATTGTTTGTCTTCAGGAACTATTTACCTCTCTTTATTTCTGCGACGTGGAAGATTATGAAAATTTCCTGCTTGCTGAATCCATTCCCGGTCCGGCTACAGAAGCTTTACAGGCTTATTGCGCGTGAAAACAAAATTGTAATCATTGCTTCTCTTTTTGAAAAAAGAGCACAGGGAATTTATCATAATACCACAGCGGTGATTGATGCCGACGGAAGCTATCTGGGTAAATACCGGAAAATGCATATTCCCGATGATCCTTCTTTCTACGAAAAATTTTATTTCACTCCGGGTGATCTCGGCTATAAAGTTTTTAAAACGAAATATGCCAACATCGGTGTACTGATCTGCTGGGATCAATGGTATCCGGAAGCAGCACGGATCACATCACTGATGGGTGCGGAAATTCTTTTTTATCCGACCGCCATTGGCTGGTCAACCAGCCAGGATCAGCCAACCAATGAAGAACAATACAATGCATGGCAAACCATTCAGCGAAGTCATGCCGTGGCCAATGGGGTTCATGTAGTCAGTGTGAACCGGGTGGGCTTCGAACAGGATGGGTGCCATGAAATTCTGGGGCGGATCTTTTATTTCGAATCCATTTGGAAGAATACTATACCAGGCAGGTCATGATAAGGAAGAAGTGGTCGTACAGGAAATGGATACAGCAAAAACCGACAGTTATCGCACCCACTGGCCTTTCATGCGCGACCGGCGGATCGATTCCTATCAACCCATCACCAAAAGATTTATAGATGGAGATTAGCCGGCCCACGCCGAAAGAACTGGGATATCGTTTCCCGGCGGAATTTGAGCAACATGCAGCTACCTGGCTGAGCTGGCCGCATAAAGAAGCTTCCTGGCCCGGGAAAATTGAACAGATTTATCCTTCCTATTGCCGTGTTCATTCAGGCACTTGCCGAAAATGAATTCGGTTCATATCAATGTGGTGAATGAAGCGATGAAATCCTTTGCACAGAAAAACTGGAAGCAGCCTCCACCTATGATGGATCGGGTGCAAGTTTTATACTCATCCGACCAATGATGCCTGGTGCCGGGATCATGGTCCGGCATTCCTGATTAATCCACGTTGCCGCCAACCAAAATAATCATCGACTGGAATTATAATGCCTGGGGAAATAAATATCCCCCGTTTGATCTGGATGATCGGATACCTACACTAATTGCGACTGCCTATGAAATTCCGGTCTTGTATCCGGACATTATTATGGAAGGAGGTTCCGTGGATTTTAACGGAAAGGGAACACTGATCACATCTGAATCCTGTTTGCTGAATCAAAACAGAAATCCTTCATCTGAGCCGTTCAGGAATTGAAGCTTATCTGGAAGCCTATTATGGGGTAGATCAGATCCTTTGGGTAAAGGAAGGAATTGTGGGCGATGATACCGATGGACATATTGACGATACCGTACGGTTTGTTAATGAAGACAGTGTGATCGCCGTTGTGGAAGAAAATAAATCCGATGAGAATTATGAAATCCTGCAGCATAATCTCGGCGACTTGAAAACCATGCGACTGCTTAACGGGAAACAACTGAATATAATTGAACTACCGATGCCGGATAAAATTATTTATGAAGATCAGCGTCTGCCGGCCTCCTATGCAAATTTTTATATTGCAAACGGACTGGTTGATTGTTCCCACATTCAGGAGTGCAAGGGATGAAAGGGCGTTGCGCATTATTCAGGATGCGTTCCCTGAACGCAAAGTAATCGGCATTGATTCAACTGATATCATCTGGGGCCTGGGTAGTTTTCATTGTCTGAGTCAGCAGGAACCATATGTTTGAACGCCTTCGGCGTTCCACAATGTGGAAATGTGTAGATTTGGAAATGTGGAGATGGGAAATTGAATGAATAATTCAATTTGTTGATTCATCCTGCGACATTTCGAAATCAATAAGCCTGATTTTTAATTTCTAGTTTTAATACATTTGCGTTACTTACTTTCGTTCAGCCTTAAATATGCGATTACTAAAACTTGCTACATGAAAAAAACGATTCTGCTATGGTCTGTTTGCTTTTACCGTCTTATTGTCTTTCTCGCAGAAAAAAGAAAAAACGATTTCAGTAATTCCTGAACCCGTGAGCATGATACAGGGAACAGGATACTATCAGCTGCCTGCTGTCATTACCGTAAGTATTCCTAATCTGCCCGGAATTAAAAAGCAACTACCGAAAGCATTCTAGCCAAACTGGCTGCAACCGGAAAGAAAGTATCCCTGAGCAACAGCAAAACTGCGTCAATCCGTTTGAATTGACCAAAGATTCATGAAATGGAATTGCACGAGGAAGGTTACCGGTTATCAGTAAAGACGAACCGGTATCGTCATTACCGCCAATAAACCTGCGGGACTTTTTTATGGGGCGCAAACATTATGGCAGTTACTTCCACAGGAAATTGAAAGCAAGACAAAAATCAATGGCGTAAGCTGGAAGGCTCCCGTTGTGGAAATCAAGGATTATCCCCGCTTTGCCTGGAGGGGACTGATGTTCGATGTTTCCCGTCATTTTTTCACAAAAAAAGAAGTGGAGGATTTTATCGATGTGATGGTTCAATATAAATTCAACCTGCTGCATATGCATCTGACAGATGACGAAGGATGGCGGGTAGAAATCAAGAGTCTGCCCCGCCTCACCGAAGTAGGTCGCATGGAACGTAAAACGGGAAGGATATTTTGGAACTTTTGCACCCATTCCGGATGATGAACCCAGAACCTATGGTGGATTTTATACCCAGGACGATATCCGTGAGCTATGGTGAAATATGCAAAAGACCGTTTTGTAGATATTCTGCCGGAAATAGATGTTCCCGGTCATAGCATGTCTGCCATAGTGGCTTATCCCGATCTTTCCTGTACTGAGGGTGTCAGATAAATACCAGGTGGTTTCCGGTGAAAAATTTATGAACTGGCCCGGTCCGGTGGCATTGAGCGGACAACACGCTTTGTCCGGCCAATGAAAAAGTATATGACTTTCTAGATACCGTATTTACAGAACTCGCTGCGCTTTTCCCTTTCCCTATATCCATGTAGGGGGTGATGAATGTGCCAAAAATTATCTGGGAGAAAAGTGAACAGATCAAGGCCCTGATGACCAAAGAAAACCTGAAAACAATGGAAGAAGTGCAGAGTTATTTTGAAAAACGTGTTGAAAAAATCGTTGAATCCAAGGGTAAAAAACTGATTGGCTGGGATGAAATCCTTGAAGGCGGACTGGCCCGAATGCGGTTGTCATGAGCTGGAGGGGTATCAAAGGAGGCATTGCAGCAGCCAAAATGGGCCATCAGGTCGTGATGAGCCCAACCACCTATGTATACCTGGATTATATGCAGGGAGATCCCATCAGCGAACCTCATGTATATGCCACGCTGCGTTTAAATAAGACCTATGAATTTGAACCTGTACCGGAAGGAGTGGATGCCAAATATATCATGGGCGGCCAGGCCAATCTCTGGACTGAACAGGTTTATAATACCCGTCACCTGCAATATATGATATGGCCAAGAAGCCTGGCTGTTTCGGAATCTTTATGGTCACCAAAAGAAAAAAAGAACTGGAACAGGTTTGCAGCCAAAGTGGAAAATAATTTCGGACGGATGGACCTGCAGAATGTAAAATATGCCCGTACCATGTTCGATCCCATATTTAAGGTGAGCAAAGCGGCAAATGATTCCCTGCTCATCACCATTTCAACACTGAAATAGAGGGTCTGGATATTCACTACAGTTTCGATAATTCGCATCCTGATCAATTTTTATCCGGTATATAAACAACCACTGCATGGTTCCAAAGGATGCCGTCATGCTGAAAGTGATCACATACCGGGGAAAAGAGGTGATGGGAAAACAAATCGATATGCCGGTTGCTGAATTGAAAAGGCGACTTGCCGGAACTAATAAACAAGACGATTAAAAGACTATCCACCACTTATTAACAGGAGGGGAATCCATAAAGCATTTTGATTAGGTTTGTCCTCAATCAATATAGAGATCCGTGCGTTTAAAAAGCCTAGATATTAAAGGGTTTAAGAGTTTTGCTGACCGGACCCATATTCTTTTCAACGAAGGGATTACCGGTATTATTGGTCCGAATGGTTGTGGTAAGAGTAATATTGTAGATAGTATCCGCTGGGTGATCGGGGAACAGAAAATCAGTCACCTGCGGTCTGAAAACCTGGAAAGCCTCGTATTCAACGGATCCAAAAACCGTTCTGCTTCCGGCCTTGCTGAAGTGAGTCTGACGTTTGAGAATACCCGCAATTTGTTGCCGACTGAATTCAGTACGGTAACGGTCACCCGAAAATTTTACAAAAGCGGTGAAAGTGAATACCGGCTGAACGATGTGAGCTGCCGTTTAAAAGATATCCAGAACCTTTTTATGGATACCGGTATTTCCACCGACAGTTATGCGATCATCGAACTGGGCATGGTGGATGATATTATCCGCGATAAAGAAAACAGCCGCCGGCGTATGCTGGAACAGGCTGCCGGTATCTCTATTTATAAAACCAGGAAAAAAGAAGCCCGTCAGAAACTGGATGCAACCGAACAGGACCTGGCCCGTATTGAAGATCTTCTTTTTGAAATCAATAACCAGTTAAAAACGCTGGAAAGCCAGGCTAAAAAAGCGGAGAAATATTTCGAGATAAAAAAAGATTATCGCGAAGTCAGCATTGAACTGGCCAAAGCGTCACTGGAAGGATTTAATACCAGTTATAAAAACCTGCAATCCCAATCAGAGATCAGAAACTGATAAAAAGTTTCAGCTCGAAGCGACGATTGCCGGAGAAGAAGCGGCACTCGAAAAAGAAAAACTGGAATTTATTGAAAAAGAAAAACAGTTGCAGTCTACTGCAGCATGCTTTTAATGACCTGGTACAGCAACTGAGAAATAAAGAAGGTGAGAAAAACCTGGTCAGCCAGCGAGCTGAATTTTCTGCAGGAAAAAGAATCCAACCTGCAGGATTTTCTTATCGAAGGGTTCGGGTCAGATAAAGGGTTTGGAAGAAAGCGTGCTTTTTACAGACAATCAGGTGGGAGAAGAAGATGTGAAGCTGGAACACCTGAGGCAGAACCTGGAGACTCTTCGGGAAAAAACCGAGCTGGCGAAGAACGTCATTTGGAGATATGAAAGATGCTGCTCGATCAGTTGAGAAGTGAACATGCACAGGCCCAGCGCAAGCAATTTGATTCCGAAAAAAATATAGCAGTTGCGGATACTTCGATACAGAACCTCGAAAGGGCAATAAGACAACAGGAAGAAGAAAGGGCAGCCCGGGCACAACAGATTAAACAGCTGAGCTTTGACGGTGAACGTACAACCGAATGAACTGGAAACCAGAAGAACAGATCTGAGACAATTGCAGGAACATCAGGAGAGAACCACGGGAACAAATTCTGCAAACCCAGGAAAAACTTGAGAATCCTTCGCCAGGAACTGGCAGAAGAAAGCCGGAAATTTGATGCCAAGAAAAATGAACACGATCTGCTGAAAAGCCTGATCGATTCCATGGAAGGCTATCCGGAGAGCGTAAAATTCCTGCACAATAATCCAAACTGGAATCATACAGCCCCGGTTCTTTCAGATATTATTTATGTGAAGGAAGAATTCAGGACAGCAGTAGAAAATGTACTGGAACCCTATCTGAATTATTATGTGGTGAATGATCTGGAAGAAGGACTGAAAGCCGTTCACCTTCTGGATGAAAATAAAAAAGGGAAAGCAAATTTTTTTCTGCTCAATAAATTTCCTGCCGAACTGCCTGAATCTCATCAACAGCCGGCTGATACAGTTGCCGGCACTGAGTGTGATTGAAGTGGATGCAAAATACCTGCCCCTGGCAAAACATCTACTTACAACATGTTTTTATTGCCGAAAATGAACCTTCCATCGAATGGTTCAATAGTGAATCCAACGGATCGGTGATCCTGGAAAAACATGGCAAATATGTAAAAGGTAAATATTCACTGACCGGTGGAAGTGTGGGATTGTTTGAAGGAAAGAAAATCGGACGGGCTAAAAATCTGGAAAAAATATCGCAGGAAGTAATTGCCCATGAACAGATTGTTACCAGCCTGAAAACAGAAATCCAGACCAGGCACAATGAAGTGATAGGATTTAATGAACAATTGAAGGAACAGGCTCTGCGGCAGGTGCAGGAAGATATTAACCGCCTGAATAACCAACTATTTTCCATTCAGAATAAAACGGAAAATCTGAATGGTCTACAGGAAGCTTCTGTACGGCGTATCGGGGAACTTCAGCAGCAACTTCATGCAGACACAGGAATCCATTGCTGGAACGAAGAGCGAAGCCTCCCGCCTGATGGAAGAAGTAAATGAACTGAAGAGAAAAAATAATCCAGGGACAGGAACAATTCAACATTGCAGAAACAGCGTTTAATAGTGCGCTGGCGGATTTCAATGAAGTGAACCTGCAAATGATTCAGCAGCAAAACCGGATTGCGGCATTGAAACAGGAACGGGAATTCCGGAATAAACAACTGGTTGATTTAAAAATTCAGATCGAGGACAACCGCGTTCAACTGGATCAAACCCTGCAGCAGATCACTGAAAGCAATGAAGCGCTGCAGGTGCTGGAAACTGGACGCTTACAGATATGATTCGCAATAAAGAGGCTGAAGAAAAGAAACTGAACGAAGCAGATCAGGCATACTACCTGGAAAGAAATAACCTGAGCGAAAAAGAAACGGAACTCCGTCATATGATCAAACAAAAGGAAAATGCAGAACATATCCTGGGCGAAATCAAGGACCGGCTGAATGATCTGAAATTGCAGCTGGCGGGAATGAAAGAAAGACTGAATGTAGAATTCAGGATAAACCTCGATGATATCATTGATGAAGCCAGAACCGGCGACACGCCGGTAGAGGAATTACAGGAAAAAGCCGACCGGATGAAGAAAAGGCTGGAAAACCTGGGCGAAGTGAACCCGACGGCTGTAGAAGCTTTCCAGGAAATGAAAAGACGTTATGATTTTATTGTGGAGCAGAAAAACGACCTGGTGAATGCAAAAGACACCCTGCTTGCAAACCATACAGGAAGTGGAAACCACTGCCAATCAGCAGTTCCTGGAAACATTTGGAAAAGTGCGGGAGAATTTCCAGAAAGTATTTAAAGCGCTTATTTACGGAAGAGGATACGGCAGACCTGGTACTGGAAAATCCGGAGAACCTGGCCGATACCGGGATCGATATTGTTGCCAAGCCAAAAGGCAAAAGACCTTCATCCATTCAGCAATTGAGTGGGGGAGAAAAAACGCTTACGGCAACAGCATTACTATTTGCCATCTACCTGATCAAACCGGCCCCGTTTTGTATTCTGGATGAAGTGGATGCACCGCTGGATGATGCCAATGTGGGACAAGTTCACGAATATGATCCGTCAGTTCAGTGACAATTCCCAGTTCATCATTGTTACCCATAATAAAATGACCATGAGTTCGCGTGGATGTGATCTATGGAGTAACCATGCAGGAAGCAGGTGTAAGCAAACTGGTACCGGTGGATTTCAGGTCGCTGAGTCACAACTAGTTAGAAATTCGGTAATTGAGAATTCGTGAATTTGAAAATGTATTTCAAATTCCGAATTCCCAATTTTCAAATTCTTACGATATCACTTCATAATATCTGCACCGGTTGCGCCTTATTTTTTAGCTGTACTTCCTTGAGTTTATTACAACGAAAAGATTGTTTTATCATTTCATATGAGGATTCCGCAATGATAATCTGCCCGTTTTCCGCAGCATGATGAAGCGTTCCGCTGTATTCACCACGTCTCCGATTACAGTATAGTCTAATCGGCGTAGACTGGCAGAGCCAATATTTCCACAAATCATTTCTCCGGAATGAATACCAATTGACACTTTGGGCCTGAAGCCAAGACCACTCGGCTCCGGTAGTATTTTTTCGATCTGCGTTTCTTACCGCCAGACAGGCATCAACAGCCCGGTCCAGATGAAATTCATTCCGGAATACGGCCAGTACGGCATCCCCGATGAATTTGTCCACGTATCCGTTCTGGGCAATGATTTCTTTTACGATGACGTCAAAATAACTGTTCAGCATATTCACCACTACATTGGGCTGTTCAGTTTCAGTAATGGAGGTAAATCCGCAGATATCAATAAAGGCGACTGTAGCCTCGATGGTTTCATTTTTTAGTAAAGCAGATTCAAATTCCGGCCGGTTCATAAAATTCAGCACTGTTTCATCCACATACATTCGCAAAATATTATTCTCCCGGATGGCTTTCAGGGTCTGACGGGTTTGGGTTACATGTCGTATCGTTTTGATAATCGTCAGATCCAGATCCTCAAAATTTACAGGTTTGGTAATAAAATCAAAAGCACCCCGGTTCATGGCTATCCGGATATTATCCATATCACCATATGCCGAAACGATAACCGCTTTAATAATGGGATTCAGTCTGACCCATTTTATCCAGCAAGGTGAGACCATCCATTTCGGGCATATTGATATCACTCAACACAATGTCCAGATCTTCGGAATCCCGGATCTTATCCAGCGCATCGACTCCATTGACGGCAAATAAAAATTCATATTGCCGGTCGCGGATTTGTTTCCGGAACCTTTGTTTTATGAGGACTTCTAAATCCGGTTCATCATCAACCACAAGTATTTTTGCCATTATTCAAGGGATTTAAGTTTTGTTTTCAGAAGATTGAAAATCCAATCGGTTTCGTCAGAAAATCATCGGCACCCAGTTCAATGGCCTGCCTGTGTTTTTCATCGTCGCCGTAGGCGGTGATCATCATCACGATGGGCGGAGGCGTTTTAAATTTCTTTTTTGATCTCACTCAGTAATTCAAATCCGCTCATGCCCGGCATATTGATATCCGAAAGAATCAGCACGACTTCATGCTGGATCCTGGTTTAAATACTGAATAGCCTCGGGTGCAGAGAATGTAAAAACAAATTCAAACTCACCGTTTTTGATTTCTTTCCGGAAACGCTGTTCAAATAATTGTTGTATATCCTGCTCGTCATCTACTACAAGAATTTTCATGCATCGGTTTTATGGTTCATTAATTCAGTTCAACTTTTACTCCGCCGGCAGAACCGGTAATTCAACAATAAATTCAGTGAATTCGTTCTCTTTGGTTATCACGTCTATTTTTCCTCCATGATCCTTGGTAACGATATCATAGCTGAGTGACAAACCAAGGCCCGTGCCCTGTCCGGCAGGTTTTGTCGTGAAAAAAGGCTGGTATATTTTAGCAATTACTTTTTTGGGTATACCCTGACCATTATCACGAATACGTATTTCGACGGAATCCTTTTTTCTTTTCGTGGTAACGGTAACCGTAGGCTCATAGCCTTCCGGCATGCGTTTTTTCTTTTCTGTTACAGAATAAAAAGCATTATTGAAAAGATTGAGGAACACCCGTCCGATATCCTGTTGCACGAGCATCAAATCTCCAGTCTTTTCATCAAAATCCATCACGAATCTGTGCATTAAAAGATTTGTCCTTGGCGCGGAGACCATGATAACTCAGTCTGAGGTATTCGTCGGCCAGATCATTTACGACCGTTGGCGTTTTCTGACCACTGCTTGCCCTGGAATGCAGAAGCATCCCTTTTACTATAGTATCGGCCCGTTTGCCATGGAAGGTTATTTTGCCCATATTCAATTCTATGTCTTTCAACAGATTCCTGGCTTCGGATATATTGCCTTCCTCCAGACATTTATTGATGTCTCCAATCAGTTCTGTATTAATTTCAGAAAAATTGTTTACGAAATTCAGCGGGTTCTGTATTTCGTGGGCAATGCCGGCTGTCAGTTCACCCAGGGAAGCCATTTTTTCCGCCTGAATCAGTTGGCTTTGAGCCTGACGTAGACTGTCCAGCGCAGTACTGAGTGCCTCGGTCCTCTCTTTCAGTTTTTGTTCAAGCCGCGCATTTTCCATTAGCAGACGACGCGACCGGAATCTCACCCATAAACGAAGGAGACCGGCGATTATCAGGAAATATGCTAGTACCGCCCACCAGGAGAACCACCCGGACGATGAAGAAAATTCAGCCGTATTTTTGGACAGTGGCATTTGATGTTCGGATAGACCGCAACCGGATAATATCAAAAAGGTAAAAAAAAATAAAATTGATTTAAGGGCCATGTCCTTTTCAATTGCCATGAATAAATATAATGAAAATAGGAGATGATCAGATTATACAACTAGTGTATATGACGTCTTTTCATAATACCTCCGGAAGCTTCTTTGATCGTATGCGCAAATACAAAAGCCTGCGGGTCAATTTCAGTTACCAGGTTCTTCAGTTTGCGGAGTTCAAGTCTTGAGATAACTGTAAAAATGATGTCCACATCACTGTGAACATGGAATTTGCCCGGTAAAAATCCCCTTTCGCCCTTATAAATTGTAATTCCGCGCCCTAATTCATTAACGAGTCTGTGTTTAACCATTTCACTTTTCCCCGAAATAATAGTAACTCCCGTATAAGCTTCTATTCCTTCTACTACGTAATCAATGGTCTTAGTGGCCGTAAAATAAGTAAGCATGGAATACAGTGCTACCGGAATTCCAAATCTGAAAGCAGCAATGCTGAAGATGAGTACATTGAGAGCGAGGATGATCTCGCTGATCGTGAAGCTGGTTTTTCTCCAGGTGTAAAGTGCAACCACTTCAATTCCATCCACTGCGCAGCCTGCCCGCATGGTTAAGCCGATACCGACACCCAGGAAAAAACCACCGAAAATGGAGACGAGTAATTTGTCGGTTGTGATCATGGGATAGGGCAAATACAGCAGACAAAGCCCCAACATAATAATGCAGAAAAGCGTTTTCCAGGCAAAGTGTTTATTAATTGTGAACATGCCCATTATAATAAATGGGAGATTGGCAAATACAATAACATAAGCGAGGTTAAAATGATATATCTCGTGGATAAGCAGCGAAACTCCGGTAATGCCGCCATCGAAAAATCCATTGGGCATCAGAAAACCTTTGAGTGCAAAAGCAGCGGTGACAACCCCTGTCAGAATCAGAAAAAGATCAGACAGATAAAGCTTTTGATGGCCGGTTACAGAATGAGCGGATTCCAATTCGATTTTTAAGAGAAATCAGGTTCTGGTGCTGGCCTGCAGACAGCCGGTCAATTGCCGACTGGGTGAAATATTTATGATTTTCCAGGAAATGAATCTGCTTTTCCATCCAGTCTGTCCTGTGATGAATTATTCCTACCGCCTGCATTTCCAGAAACAGATTCTCCGCATTCACAGTATAATCATTCGTTCCCAGATAATAGAGATCGGCGTCACAAAGTATTTCTCCTGCTTTGTCCAAAGGGGTTTGCGGCATTTGAGTTGCCCTGATCATCTGGCATATTTCACCGATTTCAGTGGAAGAATAATCGAAATCCGGTAAAATTGTCGTCGCCAGTTGACAGGAAGCTTCTTCATGGCCATCATAAGTAGTTAGATAACCGGAATCGTGTAGTAAGGCAGCTGTTTTGAGTAAAATCAGGTTATGGCCGGAAACATTTTCCATTTCTGCCAGCTCTTCACAGGCGGCCAGAACTTCTTTGGTATGATTGACATTGTGGTAATTGAGATCTGTCGGCAGTTCACTTTCGAGTTTGGTCAGTATAAAAATGCGCGCATCTTCAAATCTCATATGTTTTCCGGTTGTTATGAAGCTATTGTAAATGTAATTCAAATTCGGTTTTAAGCCTAAAGCCGGGCACATTAACACCAGGCGGATACAGGCTTCAATCGAGAATGCCTAAAACTGAAGACGGGCAACAGTACCTCCCGCACCCGCCAGATAAACTATTGTACCTGCAGGTGCCTTTTTACAGACATGCAAACTAAGTCCTGAAATCTGTTTCCAGCGGAGGCCGCTATCATCTGAAAAGTCCACTCCGCTTGTCCCGCAACAAATAAGCTGGGTGTTGTTTATGTATTCAACACAACTCCTGTAACCATGGGGCGGAATATCGGGAAGCCTTTGGCGAAATGGATATAATTGAATCAATACAGCGTTCCTATAACGGGATGTATCATGCGAAAAGTCGCCTCCAACTATTACCGCTTCGCCGGCATGGTATGGATTGATAGCTATGGAATTGGCACCAGTGGTTTCCCCGCCCTGATCCAACAATAAAGAGAAACGAAATCCCGGATGGCCGGGTCGGGAAGAAATATACAAACAGGATTTTTTGCCGCCGGAAACCAGGAAAGTATGAAAGAATAACTGAATTATTAATTTCTTTTTTGATCAGACAATTGGTCCCGCTGGCAGCAAAAAAGGATTCTCCTGCCGACGTGGTATCAAAACCGGAAGGAATTTTAGTATACCAGCTTGCTCCCCGGTTCGCTGTTTCCGTAAAAAATATTTTTCCTTTTAGCGGATCACCTACTACAATGCCATTGTCACCGGAAAAATCCATGGCATCAAGAAAACAGGTTTTGGATGAATCTTCGAATGTCTTAGTCCATGACTTACCGCCATCTGTCGTTCTAAGGATTACTGCCGGCTCTGTAATTCCCATAATCACCGCTTCCATTTCGCTAAATGCTTCAATATCTCTGAAATCTGTTTTTTTGTATTGATTAACTGTATTCCAAATCCAGGTTTTCCCGCTATCAATGGATCTGCCAACAGTACCTCCTGATCCGCTTACCCATATTACCCGGTCATTTACCACACTTAAACCACGCAACGAGACAGGCCGCCCGGTGGTTAATAAACAGATCTGCTGGGCCAGGGCCTTAGTAGCGAATAGTAAAAAAATCGGTAATATAATTATCAGCTTCAGCATATTGAATTCTGCTCCCGTGGCAAGAAAATTGAATTTAATATATTAAACAGTACTATGAGTGATCAAAAGAATTTGGGAGGAATGGAAGCCATTGAAAAAATGCGCAAAATAATTCTTGATGAAGATATTTGTCTTTTTGCTACCCGACTGAATCAGGTTCCACTGGATACCCGGCCGATGTCTACTTCCGGCGTGGATGAGGAGGGCAACATATGGTTTATGAGTAGGGAGAATAGCACCAAAAACACCGATATACAGCAGGATAAGCGCGTGCAGCTCTTTTATTCGCATAAAAGCAATTCGGAATACCTGAGTATTTATGGGGAGGCGGTTATCACTAAAGATCGGAACAAGATTGAAGAACTGTGGTCTCCTATCGACAAGGCTTGGTTTGAAAAGGGTAAGGATGACCCCGAAATCACACTTATAAAAGTAAGACCCCTGGATGTTAATTACTGGGATACAAAAAGCAACAGGGTAGTATCTCTGATCAAGATACTTGGTGCTGCATTAACGGGAAAAACTGCTGACGACGGTGTCGAAGGCAAGTTGACTGTTAATCTGCAAAAATGAGTTGTTCATCTCTCTCTTCAACGGGAATTTTAACGATAAATCCGTCATAATCCACATCGTCATGATTGCTGAAAGCACCATAGGCATCCACACTGTAACCGATGGTTCCGTCGTTTCCTTCCATGCACATATAGAATAGAAGAATCAGAAGGATCTGATTCTCCTTCGAAACGATAGGTTTTGATGATTTTTAGATCCTGTGGCTGATAGAATTTTCCTTTGCCAATGGTAAAACCCTTCCGGTGTCAGGATGAATTCATTATCCTGTCGTTTCAGCCTCAGTTTTTCAATTACCTGGCTTAAAGTGGTCATTTCAGCTGGCTTTATCATATGCTTAGTTTATTTAGTAGTATAAATTCCAAATGCCGTACCAGTTTATTGGCAAGGGAATTGAATCTATTTAAATAGATGTCAGAGTGTATGCGTGAGAGCGCAGATTAAAGTATTAATTGTAGATGATGAACCGGATATCTGTTATCTTTTTGAGCAGAATCCTTCATGAAGACGAAATCTGAAGACAGGTTATGCCCATAACCTGGCAGAAGCAACCTTATAGCAATCCAGGCAGAACGTCCTTCACTGGTATTTCTGGACAATAGCCTGCCAGATGGTCAGGGAATTGATTTTATTCCTTACCTGAAACTTCATTATCCGGATACCCGGATGATTATGGTTACTGCCAACGACAGTGCGTTGGACAAAAAAAGAGCCTTTCAGCAGGGGGCTGATGACTTTTTAGGTAAACCGCTGAGCCTGGATCTGATTAACCGTACCCTGGATAAGATAAAGGACTGCCAGTAATTCTGTCGTGATTCTTTCCCCGGATTGTAGATTTATTTTCTCTCATTACCGGCGGTATTCCAACATGGACACTGCATTCAGCCTGAAATGGTATTATAATTGTTTAAGACTTCAGCTGGCAGTATTTTGTATATAACTAAGCCGACTTTAAAAAATGTTCAATCATTCTAAAAAACACATTATGGGAAATCTGTTGTACGTCATTGCTGTTATTCTGGTGATCGCCTGGGCAATCGGCTTTCTGGGTTATCATGCGGGAGGTATCATTCACATTCTCCTGGTTATCGCCATCGTAGCTGTTTTGCTGAAAGTAATTCGGGGTTCTGCTGATTAATGAATTACAAGTGTAAACATTGAACTGTTATGATGGAAACATCTAACAGTTATTTTTTTGCTAATCCGTTCATTATTAATTAAATTGGTATAACTGTTGTGCCGATTCTAATTAATAAAATCCTTTTTTATGATTGCTTCTGTTGCCCATAAAACTCCCGGAATAATTCTGGACAAACTAACCCGATTACTGAATGCTTTACAGGAAGTAAAAAATAATTATGAGCAGGTTGCCAAACGAATTCAAAATTTGCAATTGAAGATTATCCCTGCTCGGACTGGCACAGGAAAGCAAACAATATGCGAATGAACTGATCGCACATATTGAAACGCTGGGCGGCAAATTACAGGATCGAATAAAATCGGATTTTAACCGGGTGGATGAAGCGGATCGAATTTCAGAAGTACCCGGATATACGGATGATCTGGTTCAACTGAACCTCGGAGAGCAAATGGTGATGAAAACATACCGGGATGTTTTAAACGAACCTTTTCTATATGATACGATCCGGCAAATGGTCCGCTACCAGCAAAATGGTTTACTGCATTGTTTTTCACAGATCCGGATGCTATATGCCACCCTATTAAAGACGACCAGTTAATTTTTTGTTAGCGTTCCCTCGAATTCGCTCATTAAAAAATTTTTTTTGAGTAATATAGCAATTCTGGCAAGGATTTTATATATATAATAGTAGAACAGAATTTAATCATTAAAATCAAAAACATGAGTACTTCCAAAACACTTTATTGGGTTTTATCGCCGGTGCAGCTGTCGGTGCAGCGCTGGGTATTTTATTTGCTCCCGATAAAGGAACAGAAACACGCCGGAAAATTTCTGAACAAAGCAATGACCTGGCAGATAACATTAAAGGGAAAATTCACTGATCTGGTGGATGGTGTAAAAGAAAAATTCTCCTCACTTAAAGGCTGAAGCGGAAGATGTAGCTGAAAAAGGCTATTCCGCGTATAACCGTACGAAAGCGGAATTTAATATCTTAATCAAGGCCTAAAGCCTAAAGCTCTAAAGCTTTTGCAAATTATTTATGGACGGAACAATAAACGGTAGTTGGTATTTACATACCCGCTACCGTTTTTATTTTACAATAATTTCTTAAACACATTCGATCAATCAGGGCCGTGAGCGTTTTTGGCAACCTGTAGGCTCTCTGGCAAGCCTTCTAATATCGAGTCAATTCCGGCTGAACCTGATCTATATAGGCCAGGATTCCGCCCTTCAGATTATACAGATTATTGAATCCGAATTTTTCTTCCAGTTCCTGAATTGCTTTCAGACTTCGTACACCTGCCTTACAATAAACAGACCACATCCATATCCCTGGGAATCTGGTCGGCATGTTCCGAAACGGTTGCCAGCGGAATCAGTTCCCCTCCAATCTGAACAATCTTATATTCCAGAGGGTTCCCTGACATCAATCAATTTGAATTTTTTTCCTTTCACCTGCCAGTCATATAAATTCCTTAGCCGTGATTTCTTTTACCGGTTTTTCTTCTACCGCCCGCATGCCGCAAAATTGTTCATAGTCGATCAGTTCATGAATGGTTGGATTTTTGCCATTCACCGGATTATCGTCCCTGCGTTTGATATTAAAAGTGCGGTTTTCAAAATTCAATGCATCGAAAGTAAAGAACCTGCCGGACAATGGTTCACCTACTCCGGTAATTACCTTGATCACTTCCAGTGCCTGCAGACTTCCGATGATTCCCGGCAAGACACGCCGAGTACACCACCTTCTGCACAACTGGGAACCAGTCCGGGTGGTGGAGGCGTAGGATAAAGATCACGGTAATTGGGACCTCGTTCGCCTTTGCTATTTACATAGTTAAATACAGAAACCTGTCCTTCAAACTGAAAAATAGATGCATACACATTGGGTTTATCCAATAGCAGCGTTGCATCATTCACGAGGTAACGGGTTGGAAAATTGTCCGTTCCGTCGGCAACCACATCATAATCTTTTATAATATCCAGCGCATTGCCTGAATTGATATGTGTATTGTGCAAGATAAACCGGGTATGGGGATTCAGTGCTTCCAGTCTCCGTTTGGCTGCTTCCACTTTAGGTTTGCCGATTTCATGAATATCAAACAAAACCTGTCTCTGCAGGTTGCTGTCGTCTACCACATCAAAATCCACAATACCGATGGTTCCGACACCGGCTGCCGTCAGATAAAGCAGGGCCGGACTGCCCAGACCACCACTTCCGATGATTAAGTACTTTTGCTGCTTTTAGTTTTTGTTGGGCTTCTTCTCCGAATTCCGGGATGATGATATGCCGGTTATAGCGGGCCAGTTCTTCTTTGGTAAATTCTAATATCCTGATATGACATATTTTTTTTTAAATGCTCCGCCTGCAATGGCCGGCACAATACTGATAACGGTAGAATTGATTTACTGGTGTTTTTTCTTGTTGCAGATCCCGGATATCATCATCGCCGGAAAAAATATTTACAAATGAACGGATGGCCTCCCTGCGGATCGAGCAGATGTTTTTTTAATTCCGGAAAATCAAGGGTGATCCGGTCAATGATTTCTCCGACGGTTCCTGCTTCCACCTGGATTTTGGCAGTTTGATTGGTGAATTTTCGGAGCGGTGTTGGAATAATTACTGTTGCCATTATATGGATTGATTTATTTGAACTGGTGAAAAAACTTCTTCTTCAAATTGAGACGCATCATTCAGCCGCCAGCTGCGGATATGATCAATATTTCCCTGCATAACCGAAATAATAACATAAGAAAAATAGGGTTGTGCGGCTACCCGGTCATGTTCAGAAGGAATAGCCGGATGATTCGGATGTGAATGATAAATACCCAGCAAAGGACAGATCATTGTCCAGAGCAAATTTTTCTGCCTGCATATAGTCCTTTCCCGGTGATTTCAAAACGGCGTCTTTTATCACCCGGCTTGGCATTATCTCACTTCCAGATATTTTTGAAATGATTCTGGTTGCCGTCTGCCTGTTCAGTGTCCATACAAAAATCCGCAGCATTCATCCGGAAAAATAGAACGGGCATGTGGTTTCATTCTGGTCGAGCGGACTGGATTCGACGATGATCATTTAAATAATTTATTTATGAGTTCCCCGTATTTATCTCCATTGTCCGGAAGAAGGGTAACTACAATTCCCTTTTCAATCTTTGATGCTACCCGGATGGCTCCAACCAGATTGGCAGCAGACGACGGACTCAGTATCAATCCTTCTTTTTCCTTTACATCCACCATCATCTGATAAGCTTCCTCTGTAGAAATTTCCATATTTTCATCCGCAACCCAGGGATCATAAATCTCCGGTACGACGGCTGTTTCCAGGTGTTTCCAGCCTTCCAGTCCATGAAGGGGATTATCAGGTTCCAAGGAAATAAGTCTGATCGAAGGTTTTTCTTTTTTAAGTCTTCTGCCTGTACCAACAAAACTTCCTGTGGTTCCGAGGCCGGTTACAAAATGTGTAATACCCGGAACCTCCTTCAGAATTTCGATCGCGGTACCATCATAATGTGCCTTCCAGTTATTTTCATTCTTGTACTGATCTGCGTAAAAATATAAGTTCCGGTGATTTTTCTGCCATTGACCGGGCGACTTCCTGTGCGCCATCCGTTCCTTCAAAACGGGAAGTCAGGATGAGTTCGGCACCCAGTGAACGAAGGATTTCCTTTCTTTCGATGGAAGCATTTTCAGGCAAACAAAGGGCTACCCGGATACCGAGCATTTTTCCGATCTGCGCATAGGCAATTCCGGTATTTCCACTGGTTGCATCGAGCAGGATTTTTCCCGGATGCAGTTGTTTCTTTTCAATAGCATCCCGGAAAATGGCATAAGCGGCCCTGGCTTTCACGCTACCTGAAAGTTGCTTCCATTCCTGTTTGGCAAATAGCAATACATTTTCTTTCCGGAAAATATTCGGAAAGCTGATCAGGGGTGTATTGCCGATCTGCGTTCGCAGGTCAGCCAGTTTTTCTGTCATACCGGGTGTTGCAATGGATGGTTGAATTGAACATATATAAAATAAAAAAGGCCCCACATGAGTGGAGCCTTGTATAGTTTATAATTTATTTTTCTTCTATATAAGAATATTCCCCACCCGGTTTATCCGGTTTGCAGTACAACAACAACAGCAAATTGGGAACATCTCTGTTTTTCATGCGTTATTACTCTGTAACAACACAAAGATAATCGAAAAGTTCAAATAAAACAAAGCTTACTTTACATAAGCAGGATGCAAGAGCTAGCCAAGCCCCTGCCTTCTCATTAGTAGCAGCCCATCAACCGTTATGGCGACATAATAAATGGCACCCAGGGTCGGTCCACCGGCATATTGGATATATCGGTGATTCAGTAGATTGGATCCACCCAGTTTAATCGTCGTATGCTGCTTTTGAAACCGGTAATTTACCTGGGCATCAATGGTATTAAATGCTGGCACAGTACCATTTACCAGAGGGCTCTGCCAGAGGAACGAATCCTGCCATCTCCAGGTGATATTAAACCCGGTATTTTTAGCTACCTGCGGGTTTCCAAAGGAAAGGGCTGGTATTCCACTGGGGAGTATTAAAACCGGTCACAAAAATATCATTCGGGTTGCTGGCCTTCATATTATTGAAATTCATATTTCCGTTGATGGTATATCGCTTATAAAAATTATAGGTAATGGCCAGGGCAGATCCCCAGTTATAATAGGTGCTGATAGCATTCGTATAAACCCGGTAACGGCTCTGTCCAAGACTTGCTGAATTTCCACCGGAAGCGGCGGTCGGATCCCGGTTCCTGTCCAGCATGGCAATTACACCTGCATCCGTATTTACCTCGACTCCGTTGGGAACATACACCTGTACCTGGCCGAGAAATCCTTTATACTGATTCACATATGCATCCAGATCAACCACCAGGGTATTATCGAGCAGCACCGATTTATAACCGAATTCGAATGAAGTGATTTTTTCCGGTGTTGCATCCGGCAGATTGGCTACCTTCAGCAGGTTTTGATTTGCCAGTGCAGCTGCATCCGTATTTCCCTGTGCACTCACGGCTGCATTAAAATTGATGACCGATTGTTGGGTATAACTGTTCTGCAGATATCCCAGTCCGTCGTTGATAAATGGCAGACTGCCTACTCGTTTGACCCTTCCGTTGTTTACAAATGATAAGGCTTCAAACAGAGCCGGGAAACGGTATCCTTCCTGGAACGTAAACCGGAAATTATGTTTTTCCTTAAATGTATACACAGCAGCAAAACGGGGTGTCCAAATGGGTTTATAATAAGGATTATAATCAATACGCAGGGATCCCCATAATTTTAATTTTTCATCAAACAGGGTTTTGGTTACCTGGAAAAATCCGCCAATATTTTTATATGACACCAGGCTTCCGAAAGTTCCGTTTGGCAATTCCTTATTACGTTCGACGATGGGTCTGGAAAAATCCACAAAATTATTTCCATCCGGAATAATGTCATATAGCCTGGCATTTCCGCCAACCAGCAAATTAAAAGACTTTGTGTATTGTGATAGATCCCATTGTGCATCCACATTGTAAAACCGGCTGTTTTGCCAAAGTGCGGCACCGCCGGTAGACGGGTGCATCGGGTGTTGTGCCGGATTTGATATCCCAGTTATTGATATTAATAATGGTATCCATCAGCGATTTAAATGCGGCTGTTCCGGGTTGTACACGACTGGCATCCGCCTGTGCCCTGGCATACTGATTGGCTGCAGCCAGGTTTTCTGAAGTCAGCGCACCTCCATTTTCAGCTGCATACAGAAGCAAGGCATTTTTATATTTCGTTCCCCAACTGGTTGGCTGTTTTTGTATCGGAAGCTCCGCCCGTATGCAGATCCATATTATCGGCCAGCGGTTTTATATTATAAGAATTATTGGTATGTTCAATAGACATATATGCGCTGACTGGATAATTACTTCCCTGCAATTGTATATGATGATTCTGCACGGTTACACCATCCAGCCTGATTTTATTACCTCTCTGAAATGTGCCATCCATTTGTCCATACCGGTATCCGTAAGATAATTCGGCATTTTCTGAAATGCGCCAGTTCAGCTGACCATCGAATTTCAGGTTTCTGACTTTTGGATTTGCCAGATCATTTTCCCAATATCCTGTTCGGGCAATCCGAAGTGTCTGATTCGCCTTACCATCGATATTCAGTCCGCTTAAAGAAATCAGATTGCTTCCTGCCAGTGCATCATCACCATATTTATTCCAGCCATCATAAGCAGTATTGTTGTTCGGACCGTTTAATGCCGGGAAACCGGGGTTTGCACTTTTGAGATAATTGGGATTCTGATCTGTTTGTGTATTCGAACGCCAGTCGACACCCTGCATGTATCCGAAATTGACTTTGAAGGCAAACTTATTATTGAAGGCTTTTGCATATCGGATCGCAGATTCTGTTAAGATACTGGGCGCATCGTCGATGCCATCCACATGATTTACACCGGTATTCTGATATACACTCAGACCCTGGTAGGTAAACGGACTTTTTGTAATCAGGTTTGCCATACCGTTGATCGCATTCATGCCATATAGTGCAGAAGCCGCACCCGGCGTAATTTCAACACTGGCAATATCCAGTTCTGTGGGGCCGATCGCATTGCCCAGCGGAACGCCCAGGGTGGCAGACTGCATATCCACGCCATCTACCATTTGCACAAAGCGAAAATTATTCGGAATATTAAATCCGCGTGTATTGGGAATTTTAAAAGTCAGACTGGAAGTGGTCATCTGAACACCTTTCACATTTTGAAGCGCATCATAAAAATTCGGGGAGGCTGTTTCACGAATGGCACGGATATCCAGTTTTTCAATGGCCACCGGTGATTTCAGCCTGCTTTCCGAAACGCGGGAAGCAGTTACCACCACTTCCTTTCCCAGGGCAGTCTGGGTTTCCAGCGCAACATATAGATTTGATTCAATACCCTTTACTTCATATTCCTGCGGTGCAAATCCAACAGAAGTAAAAACCAGTGTAAGCGGAAATTTGTTTTTTGTCCTGAGGGTGAAACTTCCGGAATCACTGGTGATGGTTCCGGTGATGGTTCCTTTAATCTGCACACTTACCCCGGATAATGGTTTTCCGGTTTCCTTGTCGGTCACTTTTCCCGGAATATAAATCAGGTTATTTCCCTGGGCCATGCAGCGCCTTGGCGAATAAAACAGTTATTGCGAGAAATAATAAATAACGGAATCGGGTGAGGGTTCTTTTTCTTAGTTCGTTTCGGATGTTCAGATACATTTTTATAATAGTTTGATGATGATGGTTGAATGAGTTTAATTATTTCGAAAATTCATTTTCTACATCGGTCGGCTGGTCTTGAGTTTCATGGTTGTTTATTATATAAGTCTATTAATTTTAGTAGACTAAAAACAGCATTTTGTATTCAATATTTTAAATAGATTGCATGTTCAATGGCTTTAGCATTAGCATTAAGCTTAGCTCGTTTAATTTGAAATTCCTTTAATTAAAGTAAGTACACTGGTAAGGATTACCAGCGTGCCGACAGCGATATACATGGTCCGCATGGGAATTTTGCCGACCAGGCGTGCGGCAATAGGTGCTGCAATCAGACCACCGATAATCAGACCGGCCACATCAACCAGAAAAAAAGTTTTCAGGTAAATAAAAAATGCGATCGAGCTGGCAAATACTACAAAGAATTCAGCCAGGCAAACTGATCCGATCACATACCGCGGATTTCTTCTTTTGGAAATCAGTGTTCCGGTAACCAGTGATCCCCAGCCGCCGCCGGCAAATGCATCCATGAATCCGCCTGCAGAAGCCAGCCATCCGGCGCCTTTGATTTTATATTGCTGATTTTTTTTCTTGAATGCTTTTTTTACAATAAAATATCCGAGGTAAAGTGTATAAATGGAAAGCGGTATACGCACATAAACGGAATATTTTTGACCATAAAATGCAAGTGAAGCTCCCAGCAGGGCACCGATAACACCGGGAATAACCAGGGTCTTGAATAATTTTTTATTGATATTTCCGAACCGGTGATGACTGTATCCGGAAACACCGCTGGAAAATACACGGGCTGTATGCACGCGGCTGCTCACGATGGCCGGATTTACTCCATTGGCGAGCAGGAAAGTAGTGGAAATCGTACCATATCCCATACCCATGGAACCATCAACCATCTGTGCAAGAAAACCGGTCAGCCAGCATCATCAGAAAAGAAGGAACATTAATATATTCCGGAATCTTCTTTAATCCGACACTGATCTCATGCAAGGGAAGATAGGAGAGATGGCATGTCCCAGAACCATAAATAAAAAAGCCAGCAAACAAAATATCACAATCTGGGTCCAGTTTTTCCCGGCGGGTTTATCTGTCACTTCCAGATTTGCCTGTTTGGCGCTGAGTAGTTTTGTCAGATCATCCAGTTGGCGGACTTTTTCTGCGAAATCTCCTTTCAGATCCTGGCGGATAGTATGCATATTCTGTATCACGCCTTCTATTTCATCCGGGATCAGTTCATTTAACTGTTCACGCATTCTTTTTGCGATGGTGGGAGATTTGCCATTGGTGGAAATTGCAATTTTCAGATTCCCCTTATCCACGATGGATCCGAGGTAGAAATCACATAATTCCGGTGTATCAGCCACATTTACCAGTAATTTCTTTTGTTTGGAAAGCACCCGGATATAATTACTGGTCGCTTTATCATTTACTGCAACGATCACGATTTCCTTTTCATCCAGATCCTCGGGTTCAAATGCCTTTTCAATCAGTTTTACCCTGGGATAAGTTATCTGCCAGCTTTCTGACCTCTTCAGAAATTTCGGTAGCGACCACCGTAACCGAAGTAGCCGGTGCATTCTGCAAAATCGCAGTCAATTTTTCCAGTCCCACTTTTCCGGCACCGACTACCAGCACTTCCAGTTCCTCGAGTTTCAGAAATACCGGGAACAGACGGTTTTTGTCCGTCCTGTTGATGAAAGATGCCGGTATATTGTTCTGAACTCTGGTTGTCCATTGATTGACAATTGATGGCTGATCGTTTACTGTGAATTAGTGACGAAAATAGTTAATTCCCTATTAAATTAGTAGACTTTTAGATATTTTATTTTATATTTTTAATGTCTTATACATAATATAATATAATATTGAAAGAACATTCTCAACCATACAACCATCAACTGTCAACTCACCAATTCATACCCATTGTTTTCTAACTGCAAAATCCCCGAAGGATTCTCTTTGTTTTTCTTTCCCTGGCAAACTAAGCCAAAAGCTGATCCAGTTCCTGCAGGATAGCCGCTTCATCCAGGCTTTCCTTATATACTTTATTCAGACGCATGCCGGCATGATCGCCACCCAGCTGAAGATTGTATCTGCCCAGGGCCGTTCCGATAAAACCGATTTCGGCGATATAGGATCTGGCGCAACCATTGGGGCAACCGGTCATTCGCAGGATAATATCTTCCTGCTGCAGACCGTTTTTTTTGAGCATTGGTTCAATTTTACTGATCAGTGAGGGAAGGTAACGCTGGGCTTCTGCAAATGCCAGGGGACAGGTGTTCAATGCCACACAGGCCATGGAATTTTTCCGTATGTGAACTAATGGAATCGGTATATTCTTCTATATGATATTTCTTCAGAATTTTTTCAATCGATTCTTTATCCTCATTCCGGATATCTGCCAGAATCACGTTCTGGTTAGCCGTAAACCTGAAATTCAGTTTGCGGGTTTCTGCAATTTCGTATAGAGCAGTTTTCAGTGCAACTTTTTCATCGTCCGTCACCCGGCCATTTTCAATAAACGGGGTATAATACCATAATTGATCATGGTTCTGAAACCAGCCATAATAATCTTTCCGGTCGGTGAACTGAAATGGTTTTTCTTTCTCCAGTGGAAATCCGGTACGACGTGCGATTTCGGTTTTAAACCATTCCACGCCCATTTTGTCAACCGTATATTTCAAACGTGCGAGTGATCGGTCGGAACGGTTACCATAATCACGCTGAATGGTTACGATTTCATAAATAGTTTTGAGAATTTTTTCTTCACCGCTTACAAAACCGATCACCGTGCCCAGTCTGGGATAAGTAGCCGGATTTCCATGGGTGGAAGAAAGACCGCCGCCGATAGCAATATTATATCCTTTTAGCTTGTTGTTTTCAATAATGGCGATCAGACCCAGATCGTTTCCAAAAACATCCACATCGTTATTCGGCGGGATGGCGATGGCGATTTTAAATTTTCTGGGCAGGTATCGGTCCTGGTACAAGAGGATCTTCTTCGTCTTTTTTGTCGGCTATTTTTTCATCATCCAGCCAGATCTCATAATATGCTTTTGTTTTCGGCAGGAGCAGTTCGTCGATTTTGAAAGAAAAATCGTGCACTTCTTTATGAATGGGCGATTGCTGCGGGTGTGCAGCAGCATATCACATTCCGGTTGATATCACCGCAGGTGGCGATGGAATGCAGTTTTGCTTTATTGAAAGCCTGGATCGTCGGCTTGACATGCGATTTATATAAACCATGCAGCTGAACGGTTTGACGGGTGGTGATTTTGATAATACCGGTAGTGTGTTCGCCGGCAATATCCTGGGTAGCCAGCCATTGTTCGGCAGTCAGCAAACCACCTGGCAGACGTAGCCGGATCATAAAGGAATATAGACGTTCGAGTTTTTTCTCAGCCCTTTCTTCCCGGCGGTCACGGTCATCCTGCAGGTACATGCCATGGAATTTTACGAGGGCCTTATCATCTTCGCTGATTGCTCCGGTAATTTCATCGGCCAGGCCTTCTTTAATAGTGCCCCTCAGAGAATCACTGGCCTGTTTCACTTTCTCTATTGCTGATAAATTCGGTTCGCTCATAATGCTGATTTCAATAAACGTCTTTCAGGTATCTTCCGGCAGATTTCAATTCGTTGAGATAAGTTTCCGGATCTTCTGTTGTCACCGGAATTTTTTAATCAGATCCAGGATGGTTTTTTCCACGTCTTCACTCATTCTTTTAGCACCGCATACATAGAGCGTGGCGCCATTTTCAAGCCATTGAAAAAATTCTGCTGCCCTTTGTCTGATCTTATCCTGCACATAAATTTTTTCCGGCTGATCCCGGGAGAAAGCCACATCCAGCTCATGCAGAATACCGCTTTCCATCCATTGCTGCAATTCAGTTTGGTATAGAAAATCAGTGATGAAATGCTGGTCTCCGTAAAACAGCCAGTTACGCCCGCTGGCTCCGGCAGATTCCCTTTCACTCAGAAAGCGCGGAAGGGTGCGATACCCGTTCCGGGACCGATCATGATAACATCTTTATCATCTTCCGGTAATCGGAACTGGTCGTTGTGATGAATATAAAAATCAATGGTATCACCTGCTTTCAGAGCTGCATAAATGATCGGAACATAAACCATATTTCAATTCTTCCGCGATGGAAAAAGCATCCCGGGCCACGGTAAGGTGTACTTCACCATCCAGTGATTCCAGCGAAGAAGAAATTGAATACAAACGGGGTGTGGTGGGTTCCAGCTGCTGCAGAAAAGATTTCAAAATGGGCAGCATCATTTACCGGGTAGCTTTGTATCAAGTCGAGCAAGACTGGTTTTAACCACTGGAATTTCTGCTGATATATGCGCCGCATATTTGGCCACCACCCGTTCCGGCAGGTAAACGATATTAAGTTTTTTATGCAGGAGTTCGTACACCGAATAGGTATCATTCCGGTGAACAAATGTCCTTTCCGCATCAATACCGGTATGTGCAATGATAGCTTCCACAATGGCCAGCGGATTATGTGGTACGATTCCGAGTGAATCTCCGGGTTTATAAAAAACCTCTTCGCAGGCAATCTCGATATGATGTGTCTGTTTGGCTGAGCCCCGGTCGTTGAGATTAATATTCGTCAGAATCTCGCCCTTGTATATTTTTTTTCCGGTTGATTTTTTGACGGTCTTTGCCAGCGGCTGAACTGCGGTTTGGCTGTCCGCTGATTTTTTGAATCACATCATTCATCCAGTTCTGCGCATCATGTTTCAAAATCCACATCACAGCGCTGGATTTCAACGATGCGTTCACCACCCAGGCTGCCCAACTGATGATCCACATCTTCACCAGCTTTGCAAAACATGGGATATGAAGTATCTCCCAAGTGCAAGTACACCATATTTTAATTTTGGAAGTTTGAAACCATTCTGGTGAATATGATCATAAAACTTTTTCGCAGAAGCAGGTGGTTCACCTTCTCCCTGAGTACTGATCACTGTCAGGAAATATTCTTCTTTGGGAAGGTCTGTTAACCGGTATTGATCGAGGCTCACCAGTTTGGCATGAATGCCTTCCTGTTTTGCGCGGGAAGCGAAAAGGTTTGCAATTTTTTTCGAATTGCCGGATTCCGTGCCGTATGCAATGGTAATCTTTTTATTTTCTGCAGCAGATTTGCCAGGTGCAGAAGTCGGCGGAGGCAGATTCCTGCAGAATGCCGTCCAGGTATCCATTGGACCAGATTTGCTCCTGCTTGTTTAGGGAATTAAGGAAATCCCTGATCTGTTTCTTTTTTTCCGGACTCATGCTCTGACCTCCTCTTCCTTATTTTTATGTAACTGGTTTAAAATATAATTCGCCATTGGATGGATTTTCTGCCATCCATTTTAATTCATCATGCAAGGATGCCACTTTACCCACAATAATCAGGGTAGGTGATGTATAAATTCTGTTTCCCGAATTCGGCGCATAGTCGGTGAATGCCGGTGCTGAAGACTTTTTGAAGCGGGGTTGTGGCCTGCTCAATAACCGCGATGGATCTGTCCTTTTCAATTCCATGATCCAGCAGTTGTTTTACCAGATCATCAGTCGTATCACCCGACATATAAAATACAAGGGTATCTTCAGTTTGTGCAAGTTCTTTCCAGTAGCTGGATTGAATGATTTCATTTTTATGCAGGGTCAGGAAACGCACTGCCTGTGCATGGTTGCGGGCAGTCAGCGGAATTCCTGCATAGGCTGCAGCGCCACAGGCAGCCGTAATGCCCGGAATAATTTCATAGGGAATTCCATATTTATTCAGAGCCTGCAATTCATCCAGCAGATTTGAAAAAACTGAAACATCTCCGCCTTTTAGACGTACCACTTTTTTACCCTGAAGTGCATATTCTACCAGCAGTTCATTGATGATATGTTGTGGAGTGGAACCTTCTCTTCTTCTTTGTTTACCGGCATGTAAGATCAGCGCTTTTGGATTCACCCAGGATTCGAGAATTACATCACTGACCAGGCGGTCGGTAATAACTACTTCCGCTTCTCTCAGGTGCCTGGACGGTTTTGAGCGTAATCAATTCCGGATCTCCCGGGCCGGCACCGGCAAAAATTACTTTATGTATATATATATTCTGGTTCATCCTGTTTCGATATAATTATTATTGTTGGATCATACAGGCTCCTACGGTTACATTACTGGTTTCATCAATCAGGATCAGTCCGCCATTCACCCGAAGGTCCTTGTATAAGATCATAGGCCAGGGGGGAAGCAGTTTTAATTTTTGCTCTGTACGATCTCATTTAATCCGACACTTTCAATGCCTTCCTGTTTTTCCAGCGAATTTACATCGAGCCGGTATTCAATTTCCCTTACCACCGATTTAATCCGGCGGCTGTTATGCTGAAGCAGATATTTATTACCCGGTTTCAAGGGTTTATTGTCCATCCAGCAGAGTAATACTTCCAATTCCTGTCCTAATATTGGCTGATGATCTTTTTTCACAAGCATATCACCACGGCTGATATCAATATCATCTTCCAGGTGAAGAATAACTGCCTGTCCGGCACGGGCTTCTTCCACATCCTGCTGGTTTCTTTCAATTCGGCTAAGCCGGCTGCTAAGACCTGCAGGCAAAACCAGGATTTCATCACCCACACGGTAAACACCACTGATAATTTTTCCTGCATATCCCCGGTAGTCAGGCAACTCTTCTGTCTGCGGACGAATCACATATTGCACGGGCATTCGCGCATGTGTAAGATTGGTCTCGGAATCTATTGAAACGGTTTCAAGAAAATTCAAGCAGGCAGGGTCCTTCATACCAGGCCATACTATTTGATTTATCCACAATATTGTCTCCATTTAATGCACTGATGGGAATGAAATGGATATTTTTAAGACCCAGTGATTTGGCGATGGACGCATATTCAATCACAATATTGTTATATACATCCTGTGAAAATTCCACCAGGTCCATTTTATTGATGGCCACCACCACGTAGGGCATATTCAACAATGAAGCGATAATGGTATGACGCCGGGTTTGTTCTACGATGCCATTTCGTGCGTCGACCAGGATGATCATCAGTTGGGCATTGGAAGCGCCTGTAACCATATTACGTGTATACTGGATATGCCCCGGTGCATCAGCAATGATGAATTTTCTTTTAGGCGTGGAGAAATATTTATAAGCCACATCAATGGTGATACCCTGTTCCCTTTCCGCCCGCAATCCGTCTGTCAGCAGGGCCAGGTCAATGCTTCCTTCATCTTTATTCTTACTTTGTCTTTCCAATGCTTCGAGCTGGTCACTCAGGATGTTTTTGCTATCATACAGTAATCTCCCGATCAGGGTACTCTTCCCGTCGTCCACACTGCCTGCTGTTATAAATCTTAATAGGTCCATTCGGAAAATTGATTGATTAGAAATAACCGTTCTTTTTTCTGTCTTCCATTGCTGCTTCAGAAACTTTATCATCGATGCGGGTTTCACCGCGTTCACTCGTTCGGGTCAGGATGATCTCATTGATAATATCATCAATAGTACTGGCTGCTGATTCAACGGCTGCTGTACAGGTCATGTCACCGACTGTGCGGTACCTGACCGATTTTCGCATAACCGTGTCCGTTTCATCCAGCTGGATAAAGGATGAAACCGCCACCAGTTGTCCTTCATGTGAAATCACATCCCTCTCATGAGAAAAATAAATGGTGGGCAGGTCAATTTTTTCCCGACGGATATAATTCCAGATATCCAGTTCGGTCCAGTTGCTGATCGGGAATACGCGAACATTTTCTCCTTTTTGGATTTTGCCGTTATAAATATTCCAGAGTTCCGGTCTTTGTCTCTTGGGATCCCATTGGCCAAATTCATCCCGAACTGAAAATATCCTTTCCTTGGCCCTTGCTTTTTCTTCATCCCGTCTGGCGCCACCGATGCAGGCATCAAATCCGAATTCTTCAATAGTGTCCAGAAGGGTAAAAGTTTGCAGGGCATTTCGGCTCGCAAATTTTCCGCCGGGTTCTTTCAGAGATTTTGCCCGGATCGTGTCTTCCACTTTGCGGACAATGAGTTTTTCGCCGATAGAGGCTGTCATGCGGTCGCGGTAATCCAGCGCTTCATCGAAATTATGTCCCGTGTCAATATGGACCAGGGGAAAAGGAAATTTGCCCGGGCGGAAAGCTTTCAGGGCCAGATGCACCAGTGTAATTGAATCCTTTCCGCCGCTAAACAGCAGGGCCGGTTTCTCAAACTGCCCGGCTACTTCACGCATGATGTAGATTGCCTCACTTTCTAATTCGTCTAAATAATCTGTCATAGCTTTTTATATAGTATGGAAGTATGGAAGTATGGAAGTATGGGAATTTTCATACTCCCATACTCCCATACTTTCACACTTTCATATTTGTTTTAGTTTCATGTAGTCCGCATTCTTTTTTATCAGCTTCTTCCCACCACCATCTGCCGGCACGGAATTCTTCTCCGGGACGTATCGCGCGGGTGCAGGGCTGACAGCCAATACTCACAAATCCGCGGTCGTGTAAAATATTATAGGGTATATTATTATCTGAAATGTATTTTTTCACTTCCTCATGTGTCCAGTGAAGCAGGGGATTGTATTTATTCAGCTGATTGCCCTCATCCCATTCCAGTAGATGGAGCTGGCTGCGGTTTCCTGAATGTTCGGCACGGATACCGGTAACCCAGACCTTTTGACCGGCTAGCGCCCTTTTTAAAGGTTCCACCTTCCGGATAAAACAGCATTCCTTCCTGTTTTCCACGGATTCATAAAAAGCATTCGGTCCTTTCTGGTTAACATATTTCTCCAACCGGCCGGCATCCGGAATAAAAGCCTGAATTGGAATACCATACTTTTCACGAGTGGCGGTCCAGACAGAATAGGTTTCGCTGAAATGGCGTCCGGTGTCCAGGGTGAAAACCATAATGGGTAGGTTTTCTGTGGCGATATGGTGCAGGATAACCTGATCCTCCAGGCTAAAACTCGTGGAAAAACATACCTGTCCGGGGTATAATTCTGTAAATAAATGAAGGGAATCCGCGATGGGAAGGCTCCTGATCTGGCTGCTCAAATTTGAATTCAATATGTCTGCTGCTGTGTCCATGTACTAAAACCTGTTTATGATAAGGAAAAGAGAAGGAGTGGGTTGAGTTTTATGTCTCAACAACAACATCCCTTACAACAGGGAAAACAGATACAGGCTGACAGCACAGTATTATACATATTTTGGCAGTCTACAAATTTGATGGACAAATATACTTCAAGGAATTGGATAAAAAAAATCGGTGAATTTCTTATTTAATTGACCAGATCGGCGAGCGGAGGAACCAGTTCCGGTGGTCGGATCAAATCCAGCCTATGATCCTTTTACCAATTTCATATATTTACCGGATGAAGATTGCAATTATCAATGGGCCTAATTTAAATCTGCTGGGTATCCGGGAGCCCGGTATTTATGGCAGGCAAACATTCGAAGATTTTCTGACTGAGTTAAAGGGGAAATACCCTGCGATACAAATCGATTATTTTCAAAGCAATGTGGAGGGTGACCTGGTAACCGAATTACAGCGGGTCGGCTTTTCCTATGACGGTATTCTACTGAATGCAGCAGCCTACACCCATACTTCTGTCGCCATTGGAGATGCAGTTGCAGCCATCAAAACACCGGTAATCGAAATTCATATCAGCAATATTGCGGCCCGCGAAGAATACAGGCATCGTTCCTTAATTGCCCACAAATGCGTTGGCTCCATTGCAGGACTGGGCTTAAAAGGCTATGAACTGGGGCTGCTTTACTTTCTATAGGAAGACCCGCATCATCAGGGCGACCCCGTTGTCCTGTTTTGGGCCGTCAGTAAGTTTGATAATGTGCAGGCCATTGGCTGACCATACCATAAATACATCTCCTTTTTTGGATTTGGCCAGTTGTTTGTCAATGGCCGGTATGATACTTCCCCTGGCCACCCAGCCCAGGTCGCCTTTTGTAACGGCTTCGCCTCCCATGGAGTAAGTCTGGGATAGGTGTTCAAAGCTATCCTGGTTGTTTTTCAATTTGTTGACAATGGATTTTCCAATACTATCAGCGGTGCGGTAGCGGAATACCGAAGTATCTATGAAAATCTGGCTGATTTTGTAAAATGTATTGGGCAAACGGGCCAATATCTGGACCAGAAATTTCTGACCCTGCATGGTAAAGGGTCCGTAAACTTTTTTAATTACACCTTTATAAGCCAGGCTGTCTGCCAGGCTGTTGAAATTGGTTGTTCGCGTCACAACCACTGTATCCAGTCTGAATTTCTTTTTCAGGATATCTTTTACGTAGAGCGGTGAATTCGACGCCTTTTCAAGTTCCGTTTTAATCTCGGCTATGGTTTTCGGTTGGCTATAATCCATTTAATGAATTGATAATCAATATAATAAGCCAAATCCATTTCAACATAAACAGTTGTTAAGTTTGCAAATATAGTCGGCCTCGTCCTCTGATCCTGCAACATTTCACCTTCCCGGTTCGTTTTTTGTAGAAGGACCACTTATGAAACGATTACTGGTATTCTTATTCCTTTTAGCTGCCACCACCGGATTTTCCCAGGCGGGTTCTTTTATAATCGGTGTAAAAGGAGATACACTCAATAAAGTGGATTCAAAGAATCAAAAACAGGGTAAATGGGTGAACCGGGTAGACGAAGTACGGGGCGAACCCGGGTACGAGGAAGAAGGAGAATATAAGAATAACCGGAAGGAAGGAATCTGGCGGATCTATAGCCTCGAAGGGGACCTTACCGGGGTTGAATTCTATCGCTGGGGAAATAAAGATGGTGTTTGCCAGTATTTTAATTCGTCCGGCTCCCTGGTCAGGGAAGAATCCTGGCGTGCCCTGAATCCGGACAAATTATATGATACACTGGAAATAGAAGATATCGATCACCTTAATGAATATAAAACTGTCATCGTAAAAAATGAAGGGGTAGCCATCCGGCACGGACAGCTGGAAGTTTTACGACGCTTCGACCGGTATGATCAATAAAATCCAGACCTATACCATGGGTAAACTGGAAACTCCAAAAAACAATGCGGGTTCCGATTCAACAAAAGTTGTCAGCAAAACAATGGTAAAACCCAAAGAAGTGCAGGAATTTGAAAAGAAAAATGCGGGAAAGAAAAAGATAAAATACAGAGATGGCGCGACGAACTAATCTGTCTTTGAGCTCTTCCTTTCTGACCAGTACAAGCACTTTGTCGATGCGTTGCGCATCCATATCCATAATCTCAAATTTGAAATCTTTCCACTCCATTTTTTCCCCGGTCCTGGGAATATGTTCAAGTTGATGGAGGATGAATCCGGCCAGCGTATCAAATTCATGTTCGCCTTCGTTCATCCATTCGGTTTTATCAAAGTGAACAAGAAAATCATAAAAAGGAATCTGAGCATCCACCAGAAAAGAACCGTCATCACGTTTTACGATTTCATAGTCTGTCATATCCGGTTGCGGAATATCGCCGATCAGTGCTTCCAGAATATCATTTAATGTGATCATGCCGAGCAGACTTCCGTATTCATCTACGATACAACAACTATGCGTTTTTGTTTCCTTGAATTTTTCAAGCACCTGGTAGGCGGTATTATTTTCAGGTACAAAAAGGGCCTGTGTCATCATGTCTTTAAAAGGTGTTGAATCGTCGGCCACATACATGTCTTTGATAGTAACCATGCCTTTGATATTATCAATTTCTCCGTCACAGACGGGGTACACGGAATGAGGTTCCCTGAAGATTTTTTCTTTGATCATTTCTTCCGTTTCATTCAGGTCAAACCAGATAATATCACTCCGATGGGTCATCAGCGAAGTGATGTTACGGTCGCCCAGATGAAATACCCTTTCAATAATTTCCTGTTCTGCTTCATCAATAGTACCCTGTTCGGTTCCTTCATTGATGATGGCTTTGATTTCATCTTCTGTTACATTTCCCTCCGGAGAAGCTTTTATTGAAAACAAGATGAAAAAAAGATTACTCAGCCAGTTCAGCAGGGCGACAATCGGATAACCGATCCGGGAGAATACCTTCATGGGACTGGCAACGATCCGTGCGATGCGTTCGGCTTTCAGCAACCCGATCCGTTTTGGAATCAGTTCGCCGAACAGGATGGAAAGAAATGTTACAATTATAACGATTAGTGCCGGAGGCGATCCGATCGTGCATAACGGTGCAGGAAAGAAATTTTTTCGATATAGGGCTGCAGATCACCACTGAATTTTTCGCCGGAATAATAACCCGTTAATATGGCAATCAGGGTGATACCGATCTGGGCGGTGGACAAGAAAAAGTTCCGGATTTTCTGTGAGATTCAGGCGCGGCTTTGGCTTTGAGGTCACCTTTGGAAGCCATGTCTTCCAGCTTTGATTTCCTGGCCGATACCAGGGCAATCTCAGCCATCACAAATAAACCATTCAACAGAATTAAACAAAAAAGAATAAAATAGCAGCCATGCCGAACTTACTTTAAATGGGAGGGTTCCAAACTGCTTTCTGAAAAATTTACTCATCCCAAATCCAATTGCACTTCCCAGAATTGCTCCTCCGAAAATATCGAGCGGAAAATGAACCCCTACGTACACCTGCGCGTAACTGATGATGAATGCCCAAAGAAATAACAACCAGCGCCAGGAGCCGGTTTGATTTAAAGTTATAAAAATAAACCAAGCGGCGGCGAAATGATTACAGGCGTGTGAAGAAGTAAAACTTGAACTTTGCGGACAATAATTCACTAATACCCGCACCTGGTCTGCCAGATCCGGATCACTGCATGGTCTGCACCGAAAAATCAATGTTTTTATCAAGGAACTGAACTGAAGAGATCTGCGATGATCCCGGTCATGATCAATGTAACGGCCCACCAGCATCCCTTTATCCCGAAATTATACAGAATAAAAACCAGCAGAAACAAATAAAAAAAGTACCAGAATTCCTGTTGCCGTATAAATGGCAATATCAAATCAAAAAAGGGATTTATCCAGACCTGATTTATTTTTTGAAACAGCCAGTGATCAAATCGCAATAGCGGTTTTAAGATATACCGCATCCAGCGGGGTAAGGAGTAAAATCATGATTGCAGAATAATTGCTCTAATTTTAATCCCCATATTCAAGTTTATGTTTAAAGTGTTAAAGATACCTAAATTGATTCGTTGGATTTTTGCTGTGGGTATTATTTTTTTAATATGGATGGGCCTACTCCGACTGATTTTTTATTTTTCTTTTAATCATGCCGGCAATCCAATTTCTACGCTGGGCAGCACATTTCTTCTTGGTTTCCGTTATGATCTGAAAATGATCTGTTTCTTACTGGAGGGTCATGCTTTTAACCGGTGCCCTGAATGTTTCTGATCCTTTCATGTCCAACCGTTCCAGAAAAGGTTTTTTTTTACTGCTCGCCCTGGCCTCTGTGGTCACCAGTTTTATTTATACATTGATTTTGCCCATTACAGCTATCTCAGTCTTCGCCTTAGTGCCAGCGTTTTGAATTATATGCAGGACGCGGGTATTTCGCTGACCCTGGTGTGGGAGAACTATCCGGTCATCAGAATGATACTGGCTATCGTTTTAGTGAGTTTTATTGATCTGGTGGATAATGGTCCAGATCTATTACAAAATATGCCGGTCATCCGTTACAGGTAGAAATAAGCAAAAATGGATTTGGATCACTGCAACTTCGATCCTGTTTGGTATGGGAATATTTGGGAATTTTGGTCAGTTTAATTTACGATGGAGTGAGGCATTTACCCTGGGAAATGATTACCGTGCAAATCTGGCATTAAATCCTTATCAGTCTTTTTTCAGCAGCCTGAAATTCAGGAAATCTGTATTTAATCCCGCAGAAGTTCAAAAAGCTTATCCTGTTCTCAAACCCTATTTTGGTTTCACCGGAGATTCCCTGAATCTGAACTATGAACGAATCATCAGTAGACCTGTTCCGGCACAAAAACCAAATATCGTTGTCGTGATCTGCGAATCATTCAGTGCTTATAAAAGCTCCATGTGGGGAAATCCATTAAACACAACGCCTTTTTTTAAAAGTCTCTGTGACCAGGGTATTTTTTTTGACCAATGTTTTTCCCCTTCTTATGGAACAGCCCGCGGAGTATGGGCCGTGCTCACCGGCATCCCGGACGTCGGACAGGCCAACAGTACCACCAGTCGTAATCCCGGCGCAGTTAACCAGCATACGATCATCAATGATTTCAAAGGATATGGTAAATTTTATTTCATTGGAGGCAGTGCCAGTTGGGCAAATATTCGTGGTCTGCTGGATAATAATATTGACAGCCTGCATCTGTATGAACAGGAAAATTACACGGCTTCAAAAGTGGATGTCTGGGGCATTAGCGATAAAAATTTATTCCTGGAAGCCAACCAGGTATTGAAAAAGCAGGAAGAACCATTTTTTGCGGTTATTCAGACTGCCGACAATCACCGGCCCTATACTATTCCGCAGAGGACCTGGAGGAATTTCAGAAACTGCAGGTTCCACCGGATTCGTTGAAATTATTTGGTTTTGAATCCAACGATGAAATGAATGCGTTCCGGTTTACTGATTTCTGTTTTCAGAAATTTATGGAAGCTTCAAAAAAAGAAAAATATTTTGCCAACACCATTTTTGTATTTGTAGGTGATCATGGTATTCCGGGCGATGCGGGGAATATGTTTCCCCGGGCATGGACAAACCAAAGGTTAAATAGTATGCATATACCACTTCTGTTTTATTCTCCGGCACTACTCCCGCCAAAACGTATTCATGAATTTGTTTCACAAATTGACCTGCTGCCCACAACAGCCGGCCTGGCAAAAATCAGCTACCGGAATACGACCCTGGGGCGGGATCTGCTGGATTCCGCCAGTAAACCCGACCGGAGCATTTTCATTTCTTTATGATCCCGACCTGGGATATATCGATCTGCTGCAGGGATCTCTGTTGTACCGGACTAACCTGAATACGCGACGGGAGGATATATATTCTGTTGTGGGTAATAATCCCGTAAATCCGGGAATGATTCAGGACAGTCTCAACGAGATGCGGACGCTTACAAAGGCATTTTATGAAACGGCACGCTACATGCTCCTGAATAATAAAAAAAAGACCGGGGGAGTCAAATGAGTTAGCTGGGCGCCAACGAATTTCAGACAGTTGTGCAGATAGGATCAATTATTGATTATTTTACAGGATGCAAAAGGCTATCGGTAGTTTAGACAAACAAAACCAATTTGCTGCTTTTCGGGAATACGGAATCCCGGACAGCGAGGTTGAAAAAGAATTTGAAGGCCTTTCCCGAATGGCGTCCGAATTCTGTGGTACCCCGATTTCACTGATTACCCTGATAGGGGAAGACCGGCAACAGAACATTGCGGGTGCGCAGCAGTCCCTGCACGACCTGCCCCGGAAAATTATCGATTGCCTGCTCGCGAATAATCAATCCTTTGAACAACTTATCATTCCGGATTTGCGGGTGGATAGCAGGTTCGCTGATCATCCCCTGGTAAAAGGCGATCCTTATGTTGTTTTTTATACACATATTCCGCTTACTAACCCAGACGGGTATACGCTGGGTACATTCTGCGTTATGGACTTTCAGGCGAAATCGCTTTCCCCTGACCAGCTGGCTTCATTGCAAATGCTGGCGAGGCAGGTAGTAAATGTCCTCGAATTACGTAAAGCCAATCTCCGGCTTCAGCTGTTAAAAAAGGAACTCGAAGCAAGCAATGAAGAGTTACAGAAATTTGCTTATGTGGTATCCCATGATATCAAATCGCCCCTCTCCAGTATTGTACTCTCCAGCGAAATGCTTCGTGAAAATTTTGGGGACTCCATCGATGAGGGGGATGACCAGCTACTCAAAGTCCTCAACCGGTCTGCCTTTAAAATTAGAAACCTGGTAGACGGAATTCTGATTTATTACCGGTCTGAACGCGCAATGGGTGAAGCAGTGGAAACTTTTTCGTTGAAGCCATTTTTATTCGCTGTAGCCGAAATGATTGGTGTAAACCAGGATGCAGATATTAAAATATTTGCCGGTGAAATGAACATCAAAACGAAAAAAGCAGCCCTGGAACACATACTGATCAATTTGCTTCAGTATACATTGAGGAATAATGAAAATAAAAAATTACAGGTTAATATCCGTTTTTCGCAGGATGACTCGAATTATTTTTTTAATATTTCCGGGATTGGCAATAGCCTTTCTGAAACTGAAGAAAAAGAAATTTCAGATCTGTTTACCACGCCGGGATTTTTGGAACGCTTCGGAACAAATAGCGACCTGATCGGTCTTTCTGCAGTTAAAAAGATGGTGGAAAAGTTATCCGGGAAGATAGAATTGAGTACCCTGCATGGAAAAGGATCAGAATTTTCATTCCATATCAGGAAAGAATCATAATCCTTCATGAGCCCATACCTTACCGAATGAAATTGGCTAAGCAATTTATTTTTTATCTCGGACTGATTATCGTTTTCGGCGGGCTGATTTTTTATCTGCTGCATCTAGGAAAATACCAGAATGTTGCTGACATACAGATTAGGCATAGGTTACCGGAAGGAGGACTCTTCGCCGATATTTTCAGATCGAATTTTCAGGAGGCTCTGCCCAGACTTTTATTGCAGATTATTATCATCATTATCTCCAGCCAGTTACTGGCTTCCTTATTTAAAAAAATCGGACAACCACCGGTGATCGGAGAAATTGTAGCCGGTATTATTCTCGGGCCTTCGTTATTTGGATTAATATCTCCGTCGGCATTTCTTTTTATATTTCCGGTTGAATCGCTTCCAAATCTGCGGTTTCTCAGCCAGATCGGGTTACTCCTGTTTATGTTTATCGTGGGGATGGAACTGGATTCCCGCCTCCTGCGCAAACAGGCATTTGAGGCGGTTATTATCAGTCATGCCAGTATATTGATTCCATTTGCATTAGGCGTTTTTATTTCCTTCTACCTGTACAAATCATATGCAGCGGCTCATACTGAGTTTTATTCCTTTGCCCTGTTTATGGGTATTGCAATGAGTATTACTGCATTTCCCGTACTGGCCAGGATCATCCGTGATCGAAAATTGACTGATACGAAGCTAGGCATTCTTGCGATCAGCTGTGCCGCTTCAGATGATGTAACGGCATGGTGCATTTTGGCTATACTGATCGCCTATATCAATTCCGGAACCGGAATGAATGGACTGCTGGTAGTTGGAATGGTTTTATTATATGTACTGATGATGCTGGTTCCTGTAAGACTCATTTTAAAAAAGATACATGCCTTGTATGAAAAAGGAAAAATTGGGTATAATATGCTGATGGCAGTTATTTTTACACTGTTGCTGTTTTCCGCCTACTGCACTGAAGTGATTGGGATTCATGCGTTGTTCGGTGCCTTCCTGGCCGGAATCATTATCCCCAAAAATGCATTTCTTCAAAAACATATTATAGACCGCATCAGTGATGTTACGATGGTCATGCTTCTTCCTTTGTTTTTTGTGTATACCGGTTTGCGAACAAATGCAGGAATTCTGAATACCGGCGGATTATGGATCAGTTTTATTCTGATTCTGCTTTGTGCCGTGGCCGGGAAATTCGGAGGAAGCACGCTGGTCGCAAAAGCCCTGGGACAAACCTGGAGGAATAGCCTGTCCATTGGGGCATTGATGAATACAAGGGGCCTGATGGAATTAGTCGTATTGAATATCGGATATGATATGGGAATCCTGAGTACTGAAATATTTTCTATGATGGTTTTGATGGCCCTGCTAACGACCATGATGACTGCTCCAATATTAAACTGGATCGGAAAGAAGGATGATTTGAAACTTCATGAAAATATCTGAGTCTGAAAAAATCTTCCCATTGGTCTGTGATTTGTGCTGCATGCAGGCTGGTATTTTATTTCCAGTTTTATCAACGGGTTCTTTGTCCGGATCAATCATACGCAGGAATTTAATCAGGGGAACGCCGGAGATCCGGAAAGACTTTTGCAGGTATTCACCAGAGATTTCTGCTATCATCTCCATCATACAAACGCCGGGCAGAACTGGCTGACCCGGAAAATGTCCTTTGAAGATGGCATGATCCAGCATTTAGTTTTACGGTTGCCTGAAGGATAATTATCGGTTTCCGTCTGCGATTCGATCAGTATATAGGTCATTGAGAAGCAAGCGGCGTTATTTTTTTCAATGAAATGGATAAACTTAAAATTCAGATGACGGATATGAGATGCTATCGGGAGAATTTCCCTGAAGGTCCCCGATCTCATAAGGCTTCCATTACAGGTTTTTTGTTTGACGCCCGCTGCATTTTTACCAGTTGTCTGCAATTTGTATCTGTAATATAATAATTTATGCCCTGGGTTTGGGGAAAAGCATGATATAACAGAGAGCTGTCCTTTAAGGTAAAATATTTCGAGTAGTCCATATTCCTGAAAAGAATTAGTTCAAAATCTTTTCTGAGTGTTTTAATCACTGCTTTTTTATTCATCTGGGGCAGAATCTGGTAAACCATAAATTCATTCCCGGGCCCGAATCCAAAATCAAAAAAGCTAAATCCCATCTCATTGGAAAATACAATCCGGGTACTGCTGTCAGGCATATATTTGAAAACAATAATCCGCTGAGATGTTTTCCGACAACATCCGCCGATGTCTTATACATCGACCTGAGTAAAATCCGGTTTGAATTTCTGAATACAGGATTCGTCGCGTTTGAATTTTTTGCATATGACGGTACTGATTACAGGAACTAATCAGAATGACCGCATTAAGGAATATTAAAAACCGAATCCGGAATTTTTGCATTTAATTCTTTATTCTGAAAGCGGATAATGGTTTTATCTCCGGAAAGTTCAACCATCTCAATTGATTTTGCCGAGTAATCTTTCTTATCAATAACAATATTAATATTTTTATAAAGTTTCTGCAGGTTTTTTTCCAGGGGTTTGAGTTCGATCAGGTACGATCCGCTGTTTTCAAATATCCGGGATCTGAAAATCCGGATTATCGAGCATATTACCGGAAACGCAATCCATCAGGATGCGGTTTACCTGTTGGAAAACCTTATTCGAATCGGCAGAAATTTTATTTTCTTTTTGGCCGTCTTTGTACAATATTTTTCCTGCCGTTTAAGAATCATCAGATAGGCATATGGATGCACATATTCCATCCGTAGATTAGTCTTTTTTTCGATACCAGAATTTTCCCGTTGAATTCATTTTTTCGGAAAGCATGGTCAGGGATTTTTCCTGGACTGAAATCAGACTGTATGGACTCAGTGGCTGCAGTAGCCTCGTGCAAATGTTTTTTTAAATGTTTCCGGATGATTCAATAAGGTCTATCCCGGATATTGGGCCTGGTTAATCCGATACTGAAAAGAGTAAGCATAAACAGGATATATAGCCTAATCATAGGGATTTAAATTTAATCATTTTATCCAGACTGACCATTTGAAATCCTCTTTTTGAATTCCTTTTAACAAGCCGGGGCAGATGGCCAGCGTAGTATCGCTGGTATCATGCAAAAGCAGGATGGCTCCGGGTTTCAGGGCAGTCAGTATTTTTGATTAAGCAGACGATCTTCATTTCGTATCACCGTATCGTATGAACGGATGGACCAGCCGACAGAAATAAATCCGCTCTGAGCAACGGCTTTTTTCAGATTCGGATTGGTGACGCCATACGGTGGCCGGAAAAAACGGGGAGAGAAGCCGGTAACATTTTTTACAGACTTGGCTCATTTGCCTTTATTTCATTCAGCATTTTTCGTGAACTGAACAAATCAAAAAAAGGATGGTGGGAAAAACTATGGTTTCCAATGATATGACCTTCATCCGAACCATTCTTTTCAGCAGTTCTTCATTTCCTATAATCTTTTTCCCTATACAAAAAAAAGCAGCTTCCGCCTGGTTTGCCTTTAAGATATCCAATATCTGACTGGGTTTGTATCCGGTCAGGTCCATCGTCAAAACTCAGTGCAATCAAATTTTCATTGGTTTTTACAGAACAAACCGATTTCAGAAAAAACCCCAACTGGATAAAATAACTTCCGCAAAATAAAACGGAAACATAGATCAGCAACAGCCAGACATAGCCGACGGCACCTATTTTTAAATAACGATCCGCCCAAATCCAGACAAGGATAAGGATAATGAAAAAAATATTGAAAGACGCGGTTATTCAATAGGCACTGATTAAAATGAAACTGTGATGTGTCATCTCCGGTTTGATTATGAATGAGAATATTTTGTAAGGGGAATTTTATCCTTCTCATCCAGGCTGGTGGCTTTTTGTTCTTTCAATAAAAGTGCTGCAAACCAAAGCGCAAATCCAGAAGCTGTTGGATAGTCACCGCAAAGGGATTTGTATGGAAAATCAGGATTTTCCCGGAAATACTGATTGCAACAGCTGATCACCCGCTTCATCCTTGTTTTTTATTGTCCTGTATGTGAAGTCAGAATCAGGTCAACTCCCTGGCTTTATTTTCGACTTCTTGATGCAAAAATTCCTGCATGGCTGTTTTACCGTGGCTTCATATTTATCAGGATTGTATAATGGTTTGTAACGCCTTTAATATAGCCAGGGAATTATTTCCCGGTTCTTTATCCAGCAGAAAAAATGCGGCTCCTTCACCGGCAATATTACCTCAGACTTTTCCCCGTCTTCTGTATAGCCCGAACCGGCTCAGGATCGCATGCCTGTCGTCGGTGATTTCATCAACTGGCGCCAACCAGAACCGGCCCATTGCCTTCCTCCAGCAGGAGTCTGGATTCGATTAATGCATTTTCGAAAGAAAAAGCGCGGTGCACGATGGTATTATTGTAATTGATGGCATTTGAGCAACAGGGCAATCTGTGCACCAACCGTATTATGGGTGGATTGAATAAAGGCCGTCGGGCTTAGCATTTTTTCATCAAATTCAATCATCCTCCGGAGAAAAGTGGAAGCTGTCTTCCAGGCATCCGTAAGCGGTAGCTGTTAGGATGGCTGCGGGATTTCATACACCTGCATTTCGGAGACAGGTTGTCGCTGCGGCAACTCCCATTTTTACGATCCGGCTCATACGACGGATCATTTTACTATCGACAAACGGCATCATAATCAGGTTCCAGCGATTTGAAAAAATTATTTGAAGTTTTTACCGGGGATTGAAAAAAAGCATCCTTATCCAGACTATGCTGGGGAGATATATTTCCAGCTGGAAAGGATGTAAACCTTCATATTCTTTTATTAGGCGGCAGAAAAAATAAGTGATGAACAATTGCCACCGAATCCAAATGAATTTGAAAACACATGCTGAACACGCTGGTTTTTTAAAAATGCCGTAACCGGTTGAAATGGAAATTCTTTCATCGGTGTTTGCAAGCGGAGGTTTGGAAAAATAATTCCTTGCTGAATAGCGAGTACGGAATACACAGCTTCCACTGCGCCACTGGCACCGAGGGTATGTCCCGTATACGCTTTGGTGGAACTCATTTTCGGATATGCCGGATCAAATAATAATACTGATTGCAGTTCCTTCAGCAATATCATTATTTTGGGTTCCTGTACCATGCAGATTGATATAGTCAATGTCTCAGGCGAAGACCGGCTTTGTCCAAAGCACCTTTCATAGCCAGCAATGAGCCTGTACCTTCCGGTGATGAAGCGGTTTGATGAAATGCATCGTTGGCATTTGCATAACCGCTGATACGGGCATAGGGTTTTTTATCTAAGTTGTTTCAACCCGTTTTCAGAAGCCAGCAGAAGATAGGCAGCACCTTCACCGAGATTGAGTCCGTGACGGTTTTCGTCAAATGGTTTGCATAATTCCTTATCCAGTATCATGAGTGTATTGAATCCATTCAGGGTAAATCGGGTAAGTGCATCCGCACCTCCGACAAGTGCAAAATCGAGCAATCCAGCCCGTATCATCCGGGCGCCGGTAAAAATGGAATTGGCAGAAGAAGAACAGGCGGTACTGACGGTACTTATAAAATGTCGGATTCCCAGGAGATCGGCAACCAGTTCAGTAACTGTCCCGCATTCATGGTATACCACATCAGCCAGTCTGCCAGCAGTTGCATTTTTTGAAAACAGATTGAAAAAATTTTCTGTTTTATCCATTCCGCCCACGGTATTGGCAGAAATAAATCCGGTTCGCAGGGGATTATTCTTTGTTCCAGCCGGCATCGCGTGAGCGCTTCCCGTGCAGCCAGGCCGCTCAACAACGCGGTACGCGGCAATTTGAGCGAAAGGCCGGTAGCGACGGCGAGTTCTGCATTGCTGTGTTTTACTTCTCCGACTGGTAATTCTCCTGTGCAATATGGAGATGAGAAGCAATGCATTTCACCTATGCCGGCCTTTTCTTCACATAGCGACTGAAGATTTGCCGGCGAGTCCATTGCCGATTGCGGAAATAATACCCATGCCGGCAATAAATACGGGACCATTCATGGGGAAATCTTTACAGCTGCGCTGTTTGCGGTAATATACTCAGCCATGGTCCGGATGGAATGAAAAACCCGGGGACCATCTTCTGCATTGGATAATTTGATATTGTATTCCTGCTGCAACAAAACAATCAATTCCAGGGCATCAATGGAATCCAAACCGATCCCTTCCACAAACAAGGGCTCGATCATCCCCGATATTCTCATGGTTTCAGATCTTTTAAATTCAGTCTTTCAATAACCTGCTCTTTCAGTTTCTGCATTAAATTATCCATGGTCCTGCTTGTTCAATTGATTTAAATTTTCTGCGGTAAAAGCCAGTCCGGTTTCAGGACCGCCGTCTTCAACCAGGAACAGTATAGCCCGGTAATCTTCTTTTAAAATATCCACCCATCCGCAGATGCAGTTTTTGATGAGATTGTTGTCAAACAAGCCGTTTACATATTCAGCCATAAAATTACCATCGAACTGTTTAAATACAAAAAATGCATTTTCTCCTTTGAAATGATGCCGGATGGATATTTCGCCAATCACAATATTGGGTAAGGTATACACAAATAACGCAGGACTGGCACCTGTCCTTGAATGGTTTTGGCATATTTGAGATCCACGTCGAGGCTCGCATTTGCATTGCTGAGTATTAGTCCGGTTTCGGTTTCCCCGTACTTTGTTTTGATGTCCGCTGTCTTTCAGAAGAATTTCTGCTGCCAGGAAACCCAGCTTGCAGAGTTGATCCATTTTATGAAATTTGGGATAGGAAATTTCAAAATGCTTGTATAGTTTCATCCAGGAATTTTTCAACAGACCCGGGATGTTCAAAAACCATTTGGCCGTTTTTGAATATTTTGTTCCGGGAAATCAGACAGGATGCAGTAATATATCGGTCGGTTTGCAATGTATGCTGGTCTGATTTAAGTCGGATTTGGATACTAGACTGTCCCGGTAGCTGATCATGGAAGCCAGCCGATGCAAGCCGGTTTTATGATTTTTTACATATGGGTTTTCAAGATCCCATACATAACCGGCCAGTACAGAACATATCTGGCTTTTGATCAGCGGATCCTGGTTATCCGCAAAGAAAATCGTGTCCAGTGTTCCTTCATACCAGGCCATGACATATGACCGGAAAGTATCCACGCCCTGCATCATGATTTTCATATATTCATTTTCCCAGTCAATGGCATCGCCTTTTAATTTTTCAACAACCAGTTTTCCGGCGATCTGGCTTGAAACCGTTGCCAGCGTAACACCTGACGAAAATACAGGATCCAGAAATTCGGTTACATTTCCGGTAAGTACAAATCCATCACCGTAAAAACGATCCGTGGTGGACGACCAGGATTCCAGCACTCTGGGTTCGAATAAAAATTCTATGTCTTTAAATCTTTCTTTCAGATATGGTTCTGCAGCGATCAGTGCTCCGGAGCTGTTCTTCTGTATTGCCTGGATAATTTGCAAAAAATGAAGGATCACCTACAAATCCCAGAGAAGTAATGCCGGTGGAAAAAGGAATGATCCAGATCCACACAGCAGGTTGATGTACCACGATGGTAATCCGGTTTGGTTCATCCGATAATGCCCTTCGCAGATCCACCGTATGGGTGAAACAATGCCTTTCGCGGTGGCAGGTTGGATGGCTTGTCCAGATTGAACAGTTTCGGAATCACCCGTCCATATCCGCTGCCATCAATAATAAATCTGTGCTTTTATCTGGGATTTGTTTCCATTTTTATCTACGACAGTTGTTAGCGAATCGGAACCGTTGAAACTCAATTGCGGTTACGGTTGTTTCATAATCAATGGGAACACCCATTTTTTCCACCGTATCAGCCAGGGTTTTGTCAAACTCTGCGCGGGGAACCTGCCAGGTCCACTGCCATCCTTTCGTAAACTGATCAGCAAACTGATAATCACAGATCTTTCCGTTTTTTACAAATTTGGCTCCGCCTTTTTCCTGGAATTTTTTTTCTTTTACTGCATCCAGAAAACCAGCTTCTTCCAGGGCTTCCATACATCGGGGCAGAAGACTTTCTCCAATAACAAAACGGGGAAATTTCATTTTTTCCACAATCCTGACTTTATATCCCGCTTTATTTACGATAGATGCAGCAACTGTTCCGGCCGGGCCGGCGCCAATTACCAGTACATCCGTGTGTTTGGCATTGCCATATGATTTATTTATATCGATGTGATTATGGTTATTTGATTTTTTTGCATTTCAGCAAAGTATGACTCAGACCGATATCATCTATTCTTTCTTCCACCACAAAACCGGCTTCTTCAACACAGCGGATAAAAACTGCTGAATGATACATCTGGCTGTTTCCATTGGCCAGGGCGGTAAAATAAACAGAAGTCTGCTGCAAACAAAAAGCAGCAGCTTCAAATCGTTGGGTATCCCAGAAAGCTTCCAGGATCAATACATACTGATCCTCTGCTACTGCCTCGTAACAGCGTTTTAAAATGGAAACAATTTCTGTTTCTGAAAAACAATCCAGGAACTGGCTCATCCAGATCGCGTCAAAACCTTTCGGAAAAACAGTTTTTTCATCCAGCAGATTGGCGGGATAAAAATGAATCCGATCTTCCAAACCCGCCTGTTTTACTTTTTCCCTGGCAACTTCCAGTTGTCCCGGCAGATCCATGATGGTAATTTCGATGATCCTTTGCAAACGTGGCACTTGCAATCGCCCATTTGCCGGTGTTACCACCAATATCCAGTATTTTTTTTATGCCATTTGTATAAACTTTGGATAATGCCGGAGGAAAAGCCAGGTCTGAAAAAAAATGATCGAAAGCAAACCAGCTTTTTTGTACATGTGCGGGCAGTGAAGAAAGTCCTTCATAAATCGTATCCCAGTCTCCAAATACTTTTAATCCTTCCGGTTTTCCAGTTTCAATACTTTTATCCAGGTCAAATAATCCCTTATAACATACATCATGAATAAAATTCATATTTACATTGGTCAGCGGATCATTGTGAATATAAGTACCTGTTTTTGTGATGGTAGTATTTTCCTTCATTAACAATGACCAGACCAATACCCAGGCCGATTCAAGCAGTATACGCAGTCCATAATGCCGGTAATTTCATACTGTTCCCGGATTTCTTCCTGAGTTAATCCTGCGCTTCCTTTTTCCAGCAGTATGCCGCAGAATTCCCGTATTCCTGAGTACCCGGGCTATCTGAAAAACCACCGGTCCGAAAGCGATCCATTGGGCAAGTCCTTTTGCTTCGAGAGCTGATTTATTATCCTTTGTGAAAAATTTCATTCTTTTACGCTTGATGGCTAAGATACGGTTATATGGTTTAAAGCTTAAGGCTAATTAAACTTAGGAGCATAATAGCTTAACATATTAACTAGCTAACTATTACCATTACCAGTGGCTGCATTACATCCGCCAAATCCGGAAGCTGTTTTTAAACATTTTGCGAAGGACTGCCGGTTTTAATTTCCTTCACAACATTTACCGGCATTTCTGTACCCGGGTGTTGAAAATCCCAATGTAGGTAAAATGATATTTTCTTTCATGGAATGAATGGTCACAATAGATTCCAGAATACCGGCTGCACCAAGTGTATGTCCATAATATCCTTTCAGACTATTCATGGGTACATTCTGCAGTGATGCCAGATGAATAGCTTTTGCCTCCATTTCATCATTATACCGGGTGGCTGTTCCATGCGCTGAAATAAAATCGATATCTCCTGGCGTCTAGTATCCGCCTGTTCCATTGCCCGGCTGATTGCCAGCCACAGTTCTTCCCCGGTGCGGGAAGGACCGGAAATATGATTGGCATCATTGGAAACAGAACCGCCGCTCAACTGTACGGATCCCGGCAGATTTAGTTTGCCGACAGAATAACTGTTGCAGCCGCCTCACCCAAACTGATTCCGTCGCGCGTTGCATCAAATGGTCTGCAGGGATTCGGACTGATGGCCTGGAAAGATTGGAAACCCGAATAAATAAATGAAGTGATCAGATCTGCGCCGGAAATGACCAGGTTATCGTACAGGCCGGACTGTATCAGGCGCATACCGGTAATCATCGCAAGCAATCCGGATATACAGGCATGAGATACCACCAGTGGTTCCTGAATCAAATCCCAGCTTGCCTGCAATAAGTCTGCACTGGTATTTAAAGAAATCCTTTCTTCCGGTATATTTTCGCCATTCAGATTTTCGATGAGACTGATATTTCCTTTTGTGGTGGAAAGTATAAACCCGGTTTTTTTATCTGCGGGTTCGAGTATAACCGGCGATTTTTGAATAGCATCGCGTGCAGAAGCAAAAACGATTTGTTCAAATGACCGTATTTGATTCGTCTGCCGGCTTTTTCATGTCGGATGAAAACAGGAAGCATAAAAAGGTTCGGGTGATATATTCCGGAATCATGTTGCTGAATGCCCGATCTGCCCTGTTTCAGGGCTTCCATATTTGAACTGCGTATTCTGCTCCAAGAGGGGAGAAAATATTATCTGCCACCACATATACATTTCTCATGGATACTGATTAGGATGTTATATGTTTTTTTTTCCATTCTTCAAAAAAAGGTGGATTCAGTAAGTTGAAGAGCTGGATTGTTCCCTGTCAAGAAAAACCTGCACCGAACTGCCGGTAGCAACCAGTTCCCCTGTTTTTTTATTGAAGAGACGATAGCTAAACTGGATTTTTGCGGCTTCACAGGGAATAAAACTTGTTTCAACAATCACCGTATCTCCGTAACGCAGTGATTTCTTATAATGAACAATCCACGTTTACCACCGGAATCACAAATCCATTTTTGTAAAAATCCAGATATCCGATCCCATACTGGTTTCCAAAATCCTCCCGCCCGTCTTCGAAATAACGGATATAATGACCATGCCAGACAATGCCCAGCGGATCTGCTTCATTGAACCGGACAAGGACTTCTGTTTTAGTTACCAGTTTTTTTTCCATAGGGTAGAATTAATTATTTAGCGACCGTCTTCCATTGGGTGTAATTTTTATCTTCCACGTCGTTGATGGCGTTTTTAATCGCGGATGCCCAGTAATTACGGAATCCGAATCCACTACCCAGTTTGCCATTTACCCTTTCGGTTGTCAGAACCGTTTTTGAGTCCATGTTAATCAGGGTAAACCAGATGGTAGCAAGCTTTTTTGTCTTATCCATCCCTTCAACAATCAATAATACACCATAGCCCTTATGGGGGCCATAATTGAAATTGCTTACCAACTTATCAATATCGCCGGTCATTCAGCCTGGTCAAATCGGCATCATTCGAAGATTTAAGCTGGTCAGGATTTACTTTAAGATTTCTGTCTTCCACTTCTTTCAAATCAACTATCCAGTTGATACGATGATAGGCTTTTTGCACATCATACTTTTTGTACTCTTTCACTATCAGGTCATTAATTCCGTTGAACTGCTGTGACTGGATGATCTTTGCATCGGATACATCATCGTTGATGAGTTTTGCCAGTGTAAAATCGATACCCAGGTAAACCGCAGGAATACTGTCAGTACTGTAAAAAGCCTTAGCAGATAACGATTGTCCATTTGTTAAAAAAGGAGACAGGAACAGGCTCATGGCCAGTAGAATGATGAAATATTTATTTTTCATATCTGATGGTTTACAAAAATTTTCATTTCGCAGGATGCCATCATTTTTCCATTATACAGGACATTCCCGAAACCAGCGAAACCTGCAATATATTGGTAAGCAGGGTAATTTCCATTGTGATTTCTGCATTTACAGGTGGCCAGTCCATCACTTCCAGTTTCTGCACGGCGCCGATATATCCTATGGGAACTTCTTTATTATTTTTCCTGCAAAGATATCCGGTTCCCGCTGCCGCCGTCTGCGCCATGGACTCCACCATGCCTGAAGTGGAATAAAATCCTGACTTTACAAAAATATTCTCTTCCTGAATTTTAAAACTGCCATGAGAAGTATTTTCATCTACGTAAATGAGCTTGTCCACCAAAACAAATGGGTATTTTTTGGGGGATAAAGTCAGCCGCATTTTGGATTTCAAATGACATGGAATAAAGATAAGATCTAAAACCCTGGTCTCATTTGGAAATTTGGTCAGGCTTTCGATCTTCCGCCCAAAAATCATAATAATTATACCATTGCAGCGGATATTTTCGGATCGTGTTTTCCATTGCCCTGGCAATAATCCATGCAGCATTTCCTGAACGGATGTTTCCCTGGCGCCCGGATATATCTTTGGCGGACTGGCATAAAAATGATAATCAAATGACCGGTCTTTCATGGCAAAGACAAATGATACCGGTACCTGGAAGGTGCGGGCAAGCAGGAAGGGTCCGGCCGGAAATAATGCCGGTTTATTCAGGAAGTTTGCGGTAATTGTTTTATTTCCTTCCAGAAACCGGTCAGCATGCATACAGACGAATGCATTTTTATTGAAGGCCTCCTGAATGGCGTAGATATGGGAAAGATCTTCCTTGATTAGATATAATATGGGCAGAATGCTTTTCGGTTATACTTTCCAGATAGTTCTTGATTTGCTGTTCTTCCCCGTCATACATCACAATATGCATTTCGGTACCGAGGCGTTTAAGAAGATGACCTGCAATTTCCCAGTTTCCGATATGTGCACTCAGCAGCAAGTCCACCCTTATTCTGATCGACCATTTGCCGGAGATAATCTTCGCCTTCAAAATCAAAACGGAAGGGATTTTTCATACCGGACATCAGACGATCTTGTCGATAATGGTCTGTCCGAACCAATAATAGTTTCTGTAAATGTTGCGTACAGATTTAAACAGAGAATATCCCAATCGTTTTCTGAAGAATATAAAATTGAAATCGAAAGGCTTTGCCGGAAAAAATAAAAAAGTAAAAAGCAACCAGACGCAATAAAAAGTAGGCAGGGGAGAGGCCGGCATTTTTAAGAACCCAGACAAAAATCCGAAAACCGGTTTTATTACCCCTGGACTTGCCCTGCCATGACGGCATCGCTTGGTTCTTTAGATTGAACGCGGGAGATGATATACGTATAGAAATCCTGGAAGCTGATGATTCGTATAAAATCCTCTGGTTTTACTTTGAAGGAAAAATTATTTTCGAACAACAACAACCAGATCAATATAATCGAGGCTGTCCAGTTCGAGCGTCTGTCTGATATTTGCGTCCGGTAAGCATCCGGTTGAGTATCCACTTCAAATTCCTCTGCCAGAAACCCGTTAATTTTATCAATCAGTGGGTTGATGTTGTTTCATAGTAGGTTAGTTTATCGGTTAGGGTCTCCATTTTCTTACGATCAGCGATGAATTTGTTCCTCCGAAGCCAAAGGAATTCGACAAAAATACATTTATATTTTTTTCTGTGGAAGTTTTTACGATATCCAATTTGGCAGAGTCTTCATCCGGATTTTCGAAATTAATATTGGGAGCAATAAAACCATTTTGCATCATAATCATGGAATAAACGATTTCACTGGCACCAGCCATCCAGCATTCATGACCTGTCATCGATTTGGTTGAACTCACAGGAACTTTTTTCTCCCCAAATACTTCAACAAGTGCTTTGGCTTCGCTGGAATCACCTGCCTGTGTAGAAGTTGCATGTGCATTGATATAATCAATCGCCGCAGGTTGCATGCCGGCATCCTTTAATGCCATGAGCAGTGAACGAACCGGTCCATTCACTGTTGGATTTGAAATATGTTCGCCATTGGAAGAAAAACCATAACCAACAACTTCAGCCAGAATAGTGGCGCCTCCTTTTCTCGGCAGATTCCAGGCTTTCCAGAACTACGGTTGCAGCACCGCCACTGGGAATCAGTCCATCCCGGTCCTTATCAAATGGCCTGGATGCTTTTTCAGGTTCATCTTCATGTGACGAAAATGCAGATAATGCATCAAAATTTCCCATGGACAACGGATTTATTTCCTGCGCTCCGCCGGTAATAATACATTCCTGCAATCCGGTTTTTATAAAATGATATCCCAAGTCCGATCGCATGCGAACCGCTGGCGCAGGCTGCACTGATCGTAAAATTTATCCCTCGTAAGTTTGAAAATCGTGGCCAGATTCATGGTAACCGTTGAATTCATCGTTTGAAATACAGCTCCTGATCCCACCAGCATGGTATCTTTTTTCTGCCGCATAATATCGACAGCTTCGATGGTTGACTTGGCCGAACTGTCATTTCCATATAAAATTCCGATTTCCTGTTCATGAATATAGTCTGCATCGATTCCGGCCTGTGTAAGCGCCTGGAGGGTAGCCATATAGGCATATTCCCCCTGTTCCGGAAGCATGATCCTGGCCCGGCGATCCAGCAGGCCTTTCAGATTTGGCCGTTCAACAAAACCGGTAAGGGCTGAACGAAATCCCATTTCCTTTCGTCCGGGATCGAAGATGATTCCGGATTTGCCCTGCTGGAGACTGTTTTTTACCTCTTCCAGGTCTTTGCCTATGCAGGAATAAATACCTAGTCCGGTAATCACCACTCTGTTCATGGAGCCAAATTAGGAAACAAACTCGAAAGTATGGAAGTGTGAGAAGTATACGCCCACACTTCCATGACTTACCAGCACGTTGCGCACACATTACCACACTTTTCTAAGAATACATTCCTCCATTAATAGATATGACTTCCCCGGTTATATAACCGCTCTCCGGTGAAACCAGAAACGCAACGAGATGAGCGACTTCTTCTGCAGTGCCAAAACGGTTAACCGGGATCAGGGCTTTCATGTCTTTTTCTGAAATATTTTCAGTCATATCCGTTTTGATAAAACCCGGAGCCACGGCATTGACCGTAATACCCCGTCTTCCAACTTCCTGGGCAAGTGCCTTGGTTGCCGCAATCACTCCTCCCTTGGCGGCGGAATAATTGGTTTGTCCCGGAAGACCTTTCAATCCGGACAAGGAAACCACATTGATGATCCGGCCATATCTTTTCATCAGCATACCGTTGAGAACCTGGCGGGTGACATAAAAAAAACTGTCCAGGTTGGTTTGCATCACATTTTCCCACTGCTCATCCTTCATCCACATCATCAACACATCATCTTTAATACCGGCATTATTTACCAGCACTTCAATATGATCCTCTTTATGGCCATCCATCCAGGCTCCCAAAGTTTCCTGGATTTCTTTTTTGTTTCCCACATCAAAGCGGAGCAGTTCGCCAGTTCCATTATTCTCTTTGATAAGCCTTCAGAGTTTGTTCAGCTTCAGTAACATTAGAGCTGAAATTGATGAGGATATGATAACCCAGTGACGCCAGTTTGATACAAATTGCCCTGCCAATACCCCTGGATCCGCCGGTAACTAGTGCGCATTTCATAACGAATCGTTTTGCAGGAGCCAGTTTTTAACTTTTTCCTGTTCTTCGTATTTGGGGCTGTCGTCTACAAATTTCGGAAATATCTTTCTGATCGATGTATATACCCTGCGCGTTGCCGGGGAAAGTTTATCCTGGCAGTTCAGATAATCAATTGCCTGCAGTATCGTCATCACCTGGATCGTAAGTACTTCAAAAGAATTGTCAATCACTTTTTTTGTCATCAGTGCCGCATTGCAACCCATACTCACAATATCCTGGTTGTCGTTATTATTAGGAATGCTGTGCACATACATGGGAAAGAAAGAGTCTGATTTTCCGCTACAGTGGAAGTAGCCGTGAACTGCATGCCCTGCATACCAAAATTAAATCCCAGAACTCCCAGATTTACAAAGGGTGGCAGGATTTGATTCAACTTATCATTTAAAAGATAATTCAATTGCCTTTCCGAAAGCATGGAAAGTTTGGTGATCGCAATTTTCAGTTTGTCCATTTCCAGCGAAACATAATCGCCATGGAAATTTCCGCCATGGAAAATATTTTTGTTTTCATGATCAATCACCGGGTTGTCATTCACGGAATTCAATTCTTCAACCAGTATTTTTTCTGCATGTTCGATGGTATCATAAATCGGTCCCAGAACCTGGGTAACGCAACGGAGGGAATAATATTCCTGTACTTTATCCTCAAAAACATCATGCTCGATATTTTCAGGATTATAGAGATGTTCGGAACGGCTGTGGATCATTTTGCTGTCCTTCAGCATACCCCGCATCATGGCGGCAATATAATTCTGGCCCGTATGATGTTTTACAATATTGAGTTCTTTGGAAAAATGATCATCATAGGCTTCCACAATTTCATTGGTCATCGCAGAAAACATCACAGACCAGGCGAGTAGTTTTTTTGCCTGAATAGATATTGACCAGGCCGATGCCTGTCATGGCTGAAGTGCCGTTGATTACCGACAAGTCCTTCACGGATCTGGATCTCCAGGGGTTTCAGTCCGGTTTTTTCGAAGACGGCTGCTGTTTCCTGCCATTTGGATTCAAACCATACTTTTCCTTCACCGATCAGGTTAAGACCAAGATGAGCCAGCTGGACCAGATCACCGCTGGCACCTACGCCGCCATGCTCATAAATACAGGGAATAATATTTTTATTGATCAACGCAGCCAGCAATTCCACCAGGCTGGTATGTATTCCGGAATATGCCTGCATCAGGCTGTTCAGACGGGCAACCAGAACTGCCTTTCCCAAGTAACGGGCTCATCAGATTTCCCATGCCGGTAGCTATGGCTGCGGATCAGGTTGTATTGAAGCTGCAGCCGGTTTTCATCACTGACTTTATATTGGGCCATAGGGCCAAAACCGGTATTGATCCCATAAATCAGTTTCCCGGTCGAAAAATGTTTGAGGAATTGAAAACTGGCATCCACTTTATCCAGGGCTGCTGAATTCAGCATTACCGGATCCTCTTTAAATACGATATCTGAGAAATTTTGAAGAGAAAGCTTCCGCGATCCGATGTCTACCATGTATGGTGTCTGTTTAAAATGCCTAAGCGCAAAAAAAGCGAATTAAGATCAACATGTCAAATTTTTGTTCCCTGGAATAAGCTGAACGCTTAATGCGGAATGCATAACACTTTTGAACGTTTACTCAAAAACGGAATTGGATATACCCTTATTGATTGAATAAGAAAGGTAGGTTATTTCGATTTTTCCCCGTTGGTTTTTTGCAGGTCTCACTCGTTTTCTTTTTGGCGGAACCATCATCGTAATCAAAAGTAACTCCCTTGGGTAATTTGAAATCCTGGGTATTGAAGCTGAAAATGATTTTATCCGGAAGTCCTGTTTGCAGGAATTTTCCATAGAACAGTTCCACATCACTCGTACCGGTTTCCCGGGTTGTGGTTTTCGCTTTCAGGATAAGCAAACGGCGGGTGTCGATATAGAGTGTGGCCAGAACAAGTTCCCCGTTTTCATCCGTCGGCAGGAGTTTAATGATTTTCACAGGCATTCCCTGGATAGTATCACTTCCGGCATCGAGAACCTGGTGGGGACTACTCACCAGGCTGTACAAACTGATGCTCACTGTTTCTTTTGGAACAAGGGAAATTCCGTTTTGATTCTTGATCCTGATACGGTCGGGCTTCTTATAATATATTTTAACCTCCGCATCCGGAACTTTCAGGAATGAAATATCAGTTTTCAGACGGGCATCAGCCTCATAATCGGTGACCTTCTCCAGCTTAGTACGGATAGCTTTCATCAATGCCGCAGGATCCTGTGCGTGAAGGATCCCTGTTTGCACGGTAAGAAAAATGTATATCAAAAAGAAAGCTTTCATTTTTTATTCAATTTTTATGGCGCTATGCCTTACGCCTAAAACCCTAACTTCAGGATATCTTTTTTATTGAAAACTAAAATGGCGGCAGAAACAAACCCTCCAATATAGAGAACCAGGATGCCACTGCTTTTTGCAATGGCCCGGAGGTTTTCAATGGTTCCGGGAATGGAAGATCCGGCCGCATCAATCTTCGTATAAAAAAAGCCTTTCCACGCAAGCATATGCGATGTAAATAGAAAAGGTTTAACGGTTCGGTCATATAAGGGGATCTGCATTTCCGACAAAATGGTGAAGACAATCACAATACTAATGGTGGATACGATGGGGCCAATTGAATTATCCGCAAACACCGACAGGAAAAAGGCCAGGGCAGCTACGGTGGTCAGGGCCAGGGTGGCAAATGCAAAGGCAGCCAGATATCTCCACATCACATCATTGCTGCGTATAATTTCCAGGGCATCGTTACGTGCAATCAGAATATCATTGGTGCCGAAAACAAGCACACTGAGGAGCAGGGAAATAAAAGCCAGCCAGATCAACAGCAGGGCGGTATAAATCACGGTCGCCGTGAATTTTGCGAGAATAAGCCCGGTCCGGCTGACCGGTTTACAGGCGATTAACCGCAACGTACCCATATTGGCTTCGCCGGCAATGGAATCTCCCGCCACCAGCGCTATGAGCAGCGGAATATGGATGAGTAATAAATTCAGAATGATGAAGCAAACGAAATATCCATTGAGGATATTGGTATAAGGTATTTCCAGCGAATCCTTCAGGTTGCCCACGAGAAATTCTATATAAGACTGACCATCAAATTTCAAAGCGATCTGGATGATGATAACCATTACGGCAATCGCCCCGAAACTGATATAGGTTCTCGGTTTCCGGAATATTTTCAACAATTCAATCTGTAAAAGCTGCCACATTTTGTTTGCTCCGGGTTAATGATAAAAAATAGGCTTCCAGCGAATTCCTGGCCTGTAACGAATAAACATTTATCCCAAGGTGGATCAGCTCACGGTTTAGTTCAGGAATCAGGTGTTGGGGTAATTGAAATATCAATACACCACCTGATTTCTTTTGCAGGTATCTGGACCAGTCAGAAGATTCCAGCAAACGGAGGGCTTCCTCCGGATGATCCACATTTACTTCAACAATGGTTTTCGCAGGATCCATTAGAGTAGTAGCGGATCCTTCGGCCATTTTCTTTCCCTGATCAATGATGAGCATACGGGTCGATATCTGTTCAATTTCATGGAGAAGATGGGAGGAAACGATGACCGTTTTATGCAGGTGCCGGCTTAGATGAAGAATCAGGTTACGCATATCGGCAATTCCCTGAGGGTCCAGGCCATTGGTCGGCTCATCCAAGATAATTAACCGCGGATTATGAATTAGCGCCACCGCAATTCCAAGACGCTGTTTCATGCCCTGGGAATAGGTTTTCACTTTATCTTCTTCGCGGCCTGCCAGGCCAACCATTTCCAACTGGCGAAACAAATCTTTTTTGTTAGCCTTGAAACCACTCATCCGGGCAAACAGGGAAAGGTTTTCGTACCCGCTCAGATATTTATACAGGTCAGGTTTCTCAATAATAGCACCAACCTGTTGAAGGATTTTCTTCCTGTCTTTTTTAAGGTCCATGCCGAAAAATTCGATGTGGCCATCCGTTGGTGTGATAAGGCTGAGAAGCATGCGAATGGTGGTGGACTTGCCAGCACCGTTTTGTCCCAGGAATCCATATACGTCCCCTTCATTTACGCTGAAAGACAGGTCATCAACCGCTATGTGGGTTCTGAATTTTTTTGTGAGTTTGGAAACGCTTACGAGTGGCATCTGCAATTAGCAAATTACAACAGTTGATCCGGAAATGTCGTGTGAATAATTTCATAAATGATTAGTGAATTTATACCCCATTCCGAAAATGGACTTTATATAATTAGAGGTATACAGGCCTATCCGGATTTGTTCATCAAACCCGGGCCGGAGATTAAGGGGAGGTATCTTAAATATCTGAAGGAAACGAAAGCGATTTAGGAATCACCCTGGTAGGAGGTTCCTTGACAGTTTTTTCGAATCGTTTTGAAAAATTTTGCTCGCAGGTCAGGCAGAGAGGTATTTTGAAGCGGACGATCGAATTGGCATAAACGTTTGACAAAATCGAATTGCCGCATTCAGCACAGTAGTGCCCCTGGTGGAAATGTGTTCCCATGATATTGGATTTTAACTGATTCTCTCAGATATATCAATATATACGCAGGATAGGGGAGTTTATTGTACAATCTGAACCGGATTGTTGGGGCGGTTTATAAAATTGACCGGATCAGTCCGCCTTCCACCCGGATCGCTGCTCCATTTGTAGCAGATGCCAGCGGACTGGCATAATAAACGACGGTATCGGCTACCTCCTCAACGGAAGCAAAGCGCTGAAGCAGGGAAGTGGGCCGCATATTCTTAAAAAAATTCTTCTCCACCTGTTCCGGAGAAATATTCTCTTTTTTTGACATTTCACCAATAAACACCCCGGCGCCTTTTGACTTGGTCGGTCCCGGTAAAATGGTATTGACAGTCACGCCGGTTCCTTTTGTCAGTTCTGCCAGACCGCGGCTGACAGCAATCTGGGCTGTCTTGGTCATGCCATAATGTATCATTTCTTCCGGAATAAAAACGGCGGATTCACTGGATATAAAGACTATCCTTCCCCAATTTTCCTTCAGCATTTTCGGAAAATAATGACGTGACAGGCGGATTCCGCTCATCACATTTACTTCAAATAATCTGAACCAGTCCTGGTCAGGAATATCCACGAAGGATATCGGCTCAAAAATTCCAGCATTATTAATTAATATATCCAGGTCAGGAATAGCTTTTATTAATTGATTGACTTCTTCCACTTTGGAAAAGTCGGCCGCAATTCCGGACACATTTGATTTTTTTGTAGATAGTTTTAGTTCTTCCACCGCCTTATTTACGGATTCCCTGGTTCTGCCATTAATGATAACCCGGGCTCCTTCTGTTAATAATCTGCTTGCAATAGCATAACCTATTCCCGACGTGGAACCACTGATGAAAGCTGTTTTACCCTCCAGTTTCAGATCCATGATTTTTTTGGTATTTAATTATAGTCTGCAATTTCAAACAATTCATTAAAAAATCATTCCTTTTTATAGGGGACAAGCCTGTACCCTTCAAGTGAATCCTCCGGGCTGACAGCTAATAGCAGGCTCATAGTCTGATGGGTAAAACCGGCTTTGTACATATTAAAGCCACTATCCTGCTTTAACAGGTCAAGTGACTTCATATCTCCAAACTGGATATGCAACCCGGTTATAACTGCTCTTGTTTTTTCCAGTGGAAGTTTTTCTTTTAATGCGGAGGAATACATATTAAATATGCTGTCGGGCGCCTGCTGATTGTAAAACAGTATAAATTTTTCGGAAACCCGTTCATAATTATTTTGTGCTCCGGCGTGCTGGAAGAAAAAACTGAGCACTATACAAAAAAGATATTTATTCATCGGTCAGTTTATATCGCGGCATTCGATGTGTTACTCCGTCATTGGCGCCCAGTTCTACAGAAAATCCATTGTTTATATCTAAATACTTTTCAATTTTCTTATCCAGATCATTCAATGAATAATAAACTATTTTTTTCTCCTTGTCTTTTTGTAGGTATCAAATATTATGGGAGAGAGCAGTGATTTAATCAGGCTTTTCATTTATTGCGGAATTTGATTCAAGGTAAGTTTTTTTGAAAGCTGGTTTGTTAGCCCCGGGCTTTGACAAATAATAACAATCGTCAAATGAAAAAGGGTTCCAGAATTAAATCCTCTGAAACCCTTTACCTCTTAGTGGGAGCACACGGGTTCGAACCGCGGACCCTCTGCTTGTAAGGCAGATGCTCTGAACCAGCTGAGCTATGCTCCCATTTTTTTGGGACTGCAAAGATAAGGTCTAAAATATTTCTGCAAAATAAATTCCTTGTATATTTGCACTCCATTTTCGACTCCGTAGCTCAGTTGGTAGAGCAAAAGACTCTTAATCTTTGGGTCCTCGGTTCGAGCCCGAGCGGGGTCACATTCAAGGCGGGAATTAACGTCAGAGATGGTTTTGAGAGATGATTTCAAAATCAAATAGATTAAACCACCTGATTTTTGGGTGGTTTCTTATTAACATTGCCTTTCGGATGCTCCATTTTTTTTTATGAAATAGAACCTGACGTGGTTCTTGCATGAGGCTTCTCACTTTAATAGACTTTCACTTTACCGGACCTTTTTCAGACGAGTTATAAGAGTCATCATAGGTTTCAGCATAATATTATCGGCATTTGATAAACAAGTTATGGTGAAGTAACTTCATTAAAATACAAGATGGGTTAACCATTGAATAAGGCAAAATATTATATAGCAGCGATATCTGCCTATACTCTTTGGGGTTTTTTTAGTCTCGCCCTGGAGCCCATACACGAGTATGCGGCATACGATATTTTATACCATCGTGTTTTTACCTGTGCAATTCTAATGTTAGTAATTGTATTTCTGTTTAGAAGAAATAAACTAAGAGATACAATTCGGCTAATCGCGACAATGCAGTCAAAAAAGAGGATCAGGACAATATGGCTGAATATTGCAGGCAGCGTTTTTTTAACGAGCAATTGGTTTTTGTTCATCTACGCGATGATCCATATTAGTATAAAATCTACATCCTTGGCGTACCTGGTTTGTCCAATACTTACCACACTGCTGGCTTTTTTTATTTTACACGAAAAATTGCACACCCTTCAATGGCTGGCTGTAGCCATGAGCACTATTGGATGTCTGTTATTAGGTTATGGTGACCTAAATGATATGTTATTCAGTCTGATCATTGGGTTTAGTTATGCCTGTTATCTGGTTAGTCAGCGCATGAATACAGGTTTGGACACTTTTATTGTACTTACTTTTCATATCATACTGTCTTCACTTTTCCTTCTTCCATTTTATTTTATTTATGGGGGAGGATCAACCGGAGATTTCACATTCTATATTTATATCACGATTATTGCCGTATTTCTTACCATACTGCCATTGTTTTTGAATTTATTTGCCTTAAAAGGAATTAATTCATCTGTTGTGGGAATGTTACTAAATATCAATCCTATAATCGGATTCACACTGGCTACCTGGGTTTTTCATGAGTCAAACAGCCCATTGCAGATTATATCTTATGGCATCATATTTTCGGCTGTAATTATTTTCAACTGGAAAGAAATATTTATGTGGGAAAGGAAGCCGGCCAATGCTTAAAATATAATGAATAATTGGATTTACGGGGAAAAACAGATCGGGGAACGGTTCCGGGGGAAGACTCAGAACAGTCACAATTCGCCAGGCTTTTCTAATTCCTCCAAATAATTGCAAAAAGGCAAAACTGCGCTTTATGTGTACAGTTCAACAACATCTCAACAACATCTCTGACGGACACCAGTTGGTGATAAAACATTTTTTTCCTTCAGCCTGATACTTGAAACGCCGGTTTTTCGTTGTTTCCGACAGAATAAATGGCTAAACGATTAACATATAATATAATAACCGGCAACGATCCCCGCCTCCGGATGTGTTTTTATTATTCGCCCCATTTTGATCAGAATATATGGCGCCGGGGGTCTTCGCTTACCGGCGAGCGAACCAAAAAGGACCCTGCCTTTAAAGGGTTTCGCCAAAGCAGCAACCGCTTGAAGGAAGCTTCACCCATCGCGGCTTCACTGTATAAACAAGTGCCTGAACAGGTAAAACAGTACGCTCTCTACAGAATATTAACGGGTGAAGCGATCAAAATGCTGAAAGAAGGAATGGAAGCAGCCGTTATTACAGAATCCCTGCAGAATAAATATATTGACCCGCTCCTGGATGCACCGAAAAAGAACTCCGAAAATAAAACGGCTGAGGAACCCCTGACAAGAGGTCGCTTAAAAGGTATGACCGACTTCACTTCATATCCTCAAATGCCTTCAGGAGTCAGAAAAATGACAAGAGCACGCCGCTCTCTTTTGCTTCAAAAAATCACAGAAGGCCAGTCGGCAGTCGAATATTTGTCAACCACCGATTCAGAGCCGCTAACACAGATCGGCAGAAATATTTTAGAATCTCCATATAGTGAACCGGAACTACCGGAAAAACCGAAGCCGCGAACCAAAACCACCAGCGGCCTGGTATATCTTGGCCGTCTTCCCGAATGTAAAAAACTCAAAATCTGGTTGCGACCAGTCGATACGTCAGTCTTAGGCTCAATAGTCTAGCGCCCCTGAACTTTTTTTGTTATCTTAATATGAATTTATTTCACCGGAATGAAACCTAAAATTCTGTTGAGAATTGCATCGGGAATTATCCTTTTGCATGCAGCTGGTCACTTCTTCGGTGTGGCCAGTTTGACGAAAGACGGAACAGACGAGCAAAATCTGGTTATACAAGCGATGACCAGTCACCGCTTTCCAATTTTGGGTACGGTCCACAGCTTTGCGGATTTCTTAAATGGATTTGGATGGATCGGCGAGATTTCATTGCTGCTGACCGCTTATTTACTATGGCTCACGGGATCTGTCGCAGACAGTCAGCCGGGAATAAGCAGGAAACTATCAGCCGCTCTTTTTATCAGTCTCCTGGCGCAGTCTATATTGGAATTTATTTATTTTTTTCCTGTCGCGTATGTCATGACAATGATTGCCACTATCTTGACGGGACTATCCTTTGTTTTGATTAAAAGCAAAGAACACTATTGATACACGCGTCCGATCCGATCCTTTGAAACCGGAGAATCCCTCTTATTTGTGGTATATTCGATCAAATCGACTCCATGCCACACCCGATACTGCTAGAAGATTGGAATTCTTACGACAACCGTAAGACCAAGGATGAAAAAGACAAATCAAAGTTTGCTTGTTCTGAACACTGGGAAGTGGAATATCTGGCAGATAAGCTGAAAAAATATTATCCGTTAAAAACCCGTCAGGCAATAATGCAGTCTATTACCCACTGTTGCTCAAAAATATCTGAACCTCATCAGAGAGAAAGATTTGTTGAATGTGTAATTCGTCGATTTGTTAGTGAACCTTTATGATAATTTGATCAACAGGTGATTGAGGGAAAATCAAATTACTCATCATTTAAGCCCTTCCCTTTGAGAATAGGCTGCATACTTTTTTCAACCCTTGACTCTCGGGTTTTGGATTGTTTGGGTGCAGAAAAATAAAGAATATATGCTCTTTGTCGTCCCGGTGTCAATGCTTTAAAAGCAGTTTTCAAGGCAGGAATTTTATCTAGTTTCTTTTGAAATTCTTCCGGAATAGAATATTCTGTAGTCTTTTTTAATTTCACTTTCAATCCGGCTTTTTCCACTTCAATGGCTTCATAGATATAGGCTTTCAGGATGGTTTTCATCTTAACTATTTCCCGAACATTGGTGAACCGGATCTGGCGCGCCGCCTGCACATTCTTTGTTTGCTGAATCAGAATGCCATTGGCATCATTTAACAAGGCACCTTTGAAAAACAAAAGCGCACAGTATTCTTTAAATACATGTATTAAAACGATATTGCTTTTCTGAAAAGTGTAACAAGGACAACCCCACTTCAATTCTTCGGTCAGCCCACAGTCAAGAACGATCGTTCTCAATTTCTCCAATTCTTCCTGCCACTTTTTGGCTTTATTAAAATAAAAATCAACCTTGGGATTCATGCTATTCATTTTATTGATTAACTGAAATGATTTTCCTATCTGCGGGTCTGAAATGCCAGGACAAAATTATGAAAACAGTCTGCATGAATGGTCCGATTAATCCCTTTACGCTGTCGTCACCGCTTGCCAAATGCGAAATAAAGGCCCCCGTCATTAAAAAAAAGAAACCTGCATAAGCCCATTCCTTAAAGAGTGTAAATCGCGGAATCAGAATAACGATTACTCCAAGTATTTTCCAGATACCAATGATGTACATAAAATATAAGGGGTATCCCAACGGAACGATGATGTCAACCATGTATTTTGCATGAGTTATTTGGGACAGGCCGCTTGACAACATGCCAAAAGTCAGTAACCCTGTTGAAACCCAATAGATAATTTTATTTCTCTTTTCCATGATCAGTTCTTTGAATTTGTTTTATAGTTTATTACCAGGTGATCTGTCCTATTTACCGCCCGGGCCAAGCCAGCCGGGCAACTTCGAGGCCTGCCTGATCCAACTTGCCAGGAGCTTCGGGTCGGTTTGGTCGTCCTCATGAATGTCCAGGTACCGCGTGTCCCCACTCTTAGACTCGCCCGGAGGTAGCGGACTCAGCAACCTGCCATGAAAGAAAGCCACTTTAACGTAATTCGTGAAGCAATGGAAGCTGAGGAACCAGCCCTGACCTTCGATGCCATAGAAGGGTGAGTTCCACTTCACCGCCTTGACCACTTTGGGAACATTGCGTACTATGAGCGCGTCGAGGTTGCGCCCAACTTCGCGTTTCCATCCTGGTATCGCCGCGATATAAGCCTGCACAGGGGCGTTGCCGTCGGCTTTCGAAATCTGAGGGTTACCACCTGAGAGAAGTGCCGGCTTAGCTTTTACCGAACCACCTTTACTTTTTGTTCCGTTAGATCGCAGGTTTTTACCTGCTTTCGGATTTATTTTTCGTTTTGTCATAACTGTAAAGACGAAGAGCCGACTATGTGTGCAAAACGTGAATTGGAGGAAGAGACGGGCTATGATTGTGAAAGTCTTGAACTGTTAAACTCGTTTTATACGTCTCCTGGGTTTGCCGATGAAATTGTGCATGTATACATCGCAAAAGGTTTAACGAAAAAAGAAAATGCTGCTGGTCTTGATGAGGATGAATTTGTGAATCTTATGGAATTGACGATTGACGAAGCTATCCAAGCCATAAAAGAGAAGCGAATTTGCGATGCAAAAACGGTTTTTGCTGTTCAATACTTACAACTACAAGAGGTGCTGAAAAAGTAGATGAACCATTATTATACGGATCTTCACATCCATATCGGTCGGACGAAAAGCGGCAGAGCGGTCAAAATTACGGGAGCGAAGTCCTTAACTTTTTCTAATATCATTGCCCATGCAAGAGATGAGAAGGGTCTGAATATCATCGGGATCATTGACTGCCATTCACCGGAAGTAATCATCGAAATGGAAGAACTTATGGAAAGAGGAGAATTAACAGAGTTAACGAATGGAGGGCTTAGCTACGGAGGGTTAACAATCATTCCAGGATCTGAACTAGAAATATATGACGAAAGCTGCCATGGACCTATTCATGTCCTTTGTTTTTTTCGGAAATCCATACGTTGAAAAGTTTCTCCAACTGGCTTTCAAACCATTTGAAAAATGTTCATCTCAGTTCGCAACGAATTTATGTGACAGGTAAAGAGTTGCAAAAAAAAATAAAAGAACTGGGTGGACTGTTTATTCCGGCACATGTGTTTACTCCATTTAAAAGTCTGTATGGTAGGGGTGTTAAGCATTCATTAGCAGAGGTGTTTGATCCCGAATATATCGATGGCATTGAGCTTGGATTAAGTTCTGATACATACATGGCAGACGAAATTTCTGAACTTCATTCGTACACATTTTTATCTAATTCGGATGCGCATTCACTTGGGAAAATTGCTCGGGAATATCAAACTGTTGCAATGAATGAGCCAACTTTTACTGAATTGAAAAAAGCACTCTCAAATGAAGATGGTCGAGGAATTGTGGCAAACTTTGGCTTAGATCCATTACTGGGTAAATATCATCAAACCGTTTGCGAAAAATGTCAGTATCCATTTGATCCTGAAAAAGAAAAGTGTGAGAACTGTGGGCATCATAAATATGTGAAAGGAGTGGCCGATCGTATTTCAGAGTTATCGTCTATTTCTGAAAAAACGCCAGACCGTCCACCCTATATTCATCAAATTCCACTGGAATTCATTCCAGGACTTGGACCAAAATTAAAGGGAAAACTAGTGAATCATTTTGGTACGGAAATGGCGATCTTACATGAAGTATCGTTTGACCATTTGAAGGAAGTTGTTCCAATTAAAATGGCTGAATTGATCGTTGCGGCTCGAACCGGTAAATTGAAGCTTTCAGCAGGTGGAGGAGGAAAATACGGGAAGGTTATATAGGCATAAGCAGTACGTTAATACGTTAAAAGGAACATTACAGTTAAATGTGTAATGTTCCTTTCTTTATTCTTTATCTGGGCAGCATATAGAAATTGAATAAAACAGAAAAATAAAAATAAATTGTTTTGCGCTATCCAGCAAGTCTTCAGCTTAGTAGTAGTTTACATTCTATTAATTTTCACTAGAAATATACGTCATAGATTACAGCCTTCTATCATACAATGTAGTAATTGATTGGCAGGAGGAAGAGTAATGAAGAAAAAGATGTATCAGAGCCTTGTCGCCACACATTTTCGCGAGCATTCCTCAATCTATTTATTTGTGATTGTTTTATTTTTAATGGGGGTTATTTTTGGTGCTGTGGTCGTCAATAGTTTAAGCTTCAGTCAGAAAGAAGACTTGTTTTATTATCTATCACAATTTTTTGGACGAGTGTCAAATGGAAAAGTAGCAACATCAAATGATTTATTTATGCAAAGTTTTCTTCATAATAGTAAATTTATTGGCTTAATGGGATTGCTTGGACTATCAATTATTGGGCTGCCTATTATTCTGATCCTCTTATTTATGAAAGGAATGGTTGTCGGCTTTACAGTTGGATTTCTAGTTAATCAAATGGGCTGGAATGGTTTTCTTCTCTCATTTGTATCAGTCCTTCCACAGAATTTTATCATAATTCCTATCTTTATTGTAACAGCAACATTGGCTGTAACCATTTCGTTGAAAATGATTCGTCGTCAATTTATGAAAAAAATGAGTGAACCGATTGTCCCGATGTTAGGAAAGTATCTGTTAGTTTTCCTTATGGCTGAGGTGTTTCTTGCTGCT
>CAWEWO010000010.1:0-63689 GCA_963812825.1 uncultured Bacteroidota bacterium | reverse complement strand
AATTTACCGCCGATTCCAACCGCGTTGTTTTGAACGAGTCCGCCATTCGCCAGTTGGGGTACCGGGTGGAATCAGCTGTCGGAAAAAATATTTATTGTGATTTCCAGGGTTCGCATAATATTATGAAGATTGTTGGCATCGTCAGGGACTTCAATTTCGAAAGTCTCTACAATCCCATAAAGCCATTTGCGTTCAACATCTTCTTTCGGCAACAAGCATAGTTATGTTATTGCTAATCTGTCCACAAAAGATTATGCCCATACTCTGGCAGAAACGAAACCCGCCTGGAACAGGGTCAATCCCGGAATACCTTTTGTGTACTGACTTCTGGACAAGGATTTTCAAAAGAATTATGAAAAGGATCAGCGTGCTTCTGGTATTGTGGGCTACTTTACCGCGGTGGCGATCCTTATCGCATGCATGGGTTTGTTCGGCCTCTCGGCTTTCGCTGCCGAACAGCGCGTGAAAGAAATCGGCATACGGAAAGTATTGGGCGCTTCGGTCGGGAACATTGTTGGGTTATTGTCGAAGGATTTTATCCGGATCATTTTGATCGCCATTATCATCGCGACCCCTATTGCCTGGTACGGCATGCATAGCTGGCTGGATGGGTTTGCCTACAAAACGCCCATCAACGGCTGGATGTTTCTGTCGACGGGTTTGCTCGCCATTTTAATTGCGTTGGGTACCGTTAGTTTCCAGGCAGTCAAAGCAGCCTGGTCGAACCAGATAACCACCCTGCGTTCGGAATAAGATTGATTATGTCCTAATGATAATCCTGCTGCCAACCCGGATTGGGGTGCTAAAAGAAATTAGCGCGACGATTCGCGTTTCTCATTTTGAATTAATTCTACTTTTTATAACAAATGCTAAATAAACAAATATTCCCGATGTGTTTGCAATAGACTATCGCATTATTTTCTATTGATGATTCTATAAATACTCCCTATTAAAATGACCAATGCTGCAACAATAGACATTATTCCAACTATTTTATAGTTGATAAAGAACATTTTATTTTGACTAAGTTTTTCCAATGACAAAAAAACGACTGTCTCTTTTCTTGCTTTTTTTTGAAAGTCTTATAAAAACACCAAGCAAATATTTGGATCTAAATATTGCATAATAGCCAAATATCAATAAAACCAGCGAACATAGAATATTAAATAAATGAATAAATATTTGAAAAGTAATATTCATGAAAATTATTTTGCTTGCTATCATGAGATGAGTTAGTTATTGATGTTGACCAAATAAAAAGAGCACTAATGAGAATTACCACAAGCGTATATTTTCTGCTTAAAGTGTGCTAGCAACAACAAATAATATAAAAGGTAAAATAATAAAGCAAATTGAAATCAGGATTCCCTTTTTTTTATTTTTTATTTTATTCGATGTAATATATTTATCATAGACTCGTTGATATCTATCGTTTTTAGAATATATCAAACTTACAATTCCTGAAGCTAAAAGTCCTAATAACCCATAAAAGAGATAGTTAATATGAATATCATTCCTGTTGCCCAATTTCGTATACAACTCAAGCAATAAAAGAAACCAACCACAACAACACAAACCAAATAACATCGAAGTTGAAAACTGCGGGTCGACTTTTCTCCCATTTTGTGCCATTTTATAATACCAGTCGTATAGATTGGCGTATATGTAATCAATCAACATTTCTGCAAGTTAGTTTTTATCATGTTTTTCTAGGTCTGGTTTACAATTCAAGAAAAGGCTTAATATATCTCTGTTTTCAAAAACAGCCTAAAGCTACTCGACCTTAGAATTCTTTTACCAGATCTTTGTCATTCTGGTTTGACAAGGCGGATTAAAAACGTTTCCTGTTTCACTCCAAAGTAAAGTTATAAGAAGCCCCGCTTCAAAATATTTCATTTCCCGCAGGTCTGCAAACTGTTAAACCATTCTCTGGGATCGAGGGTCTTCCTGTTTTCTTCAAATCTAAAATAATCGATTTCAGCGGGGGGAGTTACCGAGTCGCCTTGCTCCCCGGTGATCGCCGAGGGGGTTGCTAAACAAAAATGAATTTCAGCGCTTCTCGCCGTTCATTTTTGTTTGCGGAGGGGGAGGGAACAATGCCATCCTTCTAAAACTCTATAAATCAATTATTTAAAAGTCGCAAATTTAACCACTCCATTATTTACGCCCCATATGAGCTACCAACATAAGACCTGAGCAAGTTAAATAAAGTTAGTGATAGCATTTTAATAGCTTAAACAAAATCAGAATTCCAAAATAAATAGCCAGCCAGAATTTAATTATTAATTAATGGAACATCAGAATTTAATATCGAATCCATTTCAGCCTTTTGCCTATTAATACCGTATATAACAGGAACGTCTTTCTTCCAAATAACTATGTTGTAAAGTTTAAGTGTGTCTTTAAAACTGGCCACATCCAATCTGTTAAACCAAAAACTTACAATACAATTTTTCTTTTCATCACCCCATATTTCAGAATCCCAATACAATTCAGGTCTATCAACATCCTTTGCCATGAAAGTAATTGAATTTACTACTTTATTTGCTTTCACAGTGTCTATGTATTTAATTGCAATTTCATATAACTCTTTGGCTTTTTTTCTATTCTTATCATAATTACTAATTGCCAGAAAATCACTGTATCGCTGATCTTCATATCCTAAAATATTACGGTGATAAAATAATATTTTCGAGTTCGAATCTGTATGTTCGCTTTTACAATTAATTGTTGTAAAAATCATGAATAAATAAATCAATTTTTTAGTCATACTTATCATCTTGTAATGACATTAATTGTTGTTGCTGACCAAATAAAAGGAGTATACTGATGTGCATTACCATAAGTATGTTGAATATAATACATCGGTGCCAAACCTGGAGTAATACTTTGAGAATCTTCTACTCCTGCACCAAAGTGATCTGTAAAAATGCATTTTTAAGGCCGCCCAAGATTGTTTTGTCGCTATTCCCTTAAATCACTTAAGTAATTTAATAGCTCTTCGCAAGCTTCATTTTCTGTTTGAATTTGTTAGCAACGATTTACTAAATATTAAATTAAAAACTATCACTTATGACATATCTAACAAATAATCGAAATATTATTACCAATAAAATACTTATTAAGCCAAGTCTGATAGTCGACTTATTAAAAATCAAATAAATACCAACGATAAATAATAAAATTGAATTCCAAATTGTAAAAAGAAAGAGATCTATAAGAAAATGCGCAAACAATCTGAAAATAAGACTTAAATTATTAAGATTTCCCAAGCCGTTTTGCAAATTATTTACAATAAGTATATATACACATATAATTATCGTTATAATGCAGGATAATTTTGAGTATATTATTATTATTTTTTTCATCACTAGTGGGATAAATAATAGTTTGTTTTATAAACCCTCATTTTTAATCCCCCCTATTCTATCGTTTTTCGCTTTTAAGTCCTTTACCATCTTGTTAAAGAATATTTTTTGGCTTATGACAGTGCCAAGCCATAACATTGTACCAACTACTAAAGTTGAATAATACCAAGGGCCCGGCAATTCGCCAAGTATAAAAGCAACGAGAGTAAAAACTGTGCAATAAATTAAAAAAAACCTAAAAATATTAATAGTATAAATTATGACAAACCCGTGTTCATCTTTTTGAATACAAATATTCCCTTTTTTTACTGCCATGAATAAATCCGCATATCTAAATCTAGACTTAAATAAAAGACAGTTTCCCTCAACATTAATTTCACCAACATTACCCAGTTTTTCGTTATCAATATAACTTTTCATAGTTTCCAGTTTACCAAAAATGTTTTCATCAATTTGCAAATTTAATTTTCTTTTATATCTAATTTTAAAAGGGAAAATCATTTGAATTATTTTTCGTCTACCACGCCGCCTTCAGGATTCATTTTTTGCAATTGAATGTATACAACTAAATTTGGAGGAACAAAATAAATTTATGGCTTCGTTAGATCCATTATTTCAAAAGCCAAAATCGTTATTGATTGCTAGAAATCTGTTATATGTATTGCTTTTCTTTATGTTTGTTAGTTCTCTTATAAGCGAATTCTATGAAAATCAGCAGACATATTCAAGTAGCAAAGGTCTTATTGCCACAATTCTAACATTTGCATTTGTCATATTCATTATAGTTCAAATTGGATTTGGCAAGAAATGGGCAAGAACATTGGCGTTTATTTTTTTTATTCTTAGCTTATTAATTCTTCCGTTTTACATCACAATTCTTATCACAAAGAATTTGATACAAGGGCTATTGAATATTGCTCAATTAATTGTACAAGGGTTGTCTTTGATATTCTTATTTAACAAGAGCAGTAATAGGTGGTTTGACCAAATTAAGGCAGAAGTAATTCATTAATTATTTTTTTATCAATCTATTTTATCAAATGGGCGAGAAAGTAGTCTTTCTTTTGGATTTTGGAGTACTGGGTAAGTTTAAAATCAGGAAAGCCTGCAAACACTGTAATTGCGGGCCTTCTTGATTTCTTCTAATCTAAAATATTCGATTTCAGCGGAGAGGGAGGGAACAAAACCTTAACCCTAATACATTGAACACCAACTATATGAAAGCGGCAGATATTATGACTCCCTGAAATTCGACGTGCTTTATCATGTGGATAGACCGGATTGATGTCTTTCATCAGATCACTATTTATCCCATAGAAACCAAACTATTTAATTAATTTCCGAATATCCAATTACGAACAATCAATTCGCCCGGTCATGATGCCATCAGCAGAGCACAACTTGGGGAAAAAAACTATAGTTCTTTGCATTATATTTATTATCGGGAGCGGAATATTAATATTGCATGCCTGGTATTACTATCCTTTCATTGCAGATGATTCATTTATTTCTTACCGATACGCTGAACGTTTGCTCAATGGAAGCGGATTAACCTGGAACAATGGAAAACCCGTTGAAGGATATTCCAATTTACTATGGATATTGTTACTGGCGGGCATAGAAAAAATTACACACGCCGAATGGTGGATTATTGCAATGGTTCTCAATTTGATATGTTCTCTGGGGACACTCTTTCTATTACTGGTCCTTATGAACCGTATTACCGATGGGAATATCCCGACAGTTACAATAGCCTGTATATGCTTCGTTATATCGCCACCAGTTGCAATCTGGATCAACGGAGGGCTTGAAACTTCGTTGGCAATGTTTTTATTATGGCTTGCCATAACAACGTTGTTAAAAACGAGTATAAAATATAAAGATTTTTTTTTGGCAGGTGTTTATCTCGGTCTTCTTTCCATAACCAGGCCTGATGGTGTGCTATTTGTGTTTATACTAGCAATCGGATTGACGTTTTACCATGTACTGTTGCGAAATTCTTTATTCACGCTTATCAAACCACTTCTGTTATTCATTGTAATTGCGCTTTTTTTCTACATAGGCCAATTAATCTTTCGTCTTAATTACTATGGCGAATGGATTCCAAATACAACGTTGGTAAAAATTGGCTTCAGCTGGCAGCGGATCAAAGAAGGCTTTGTATACACCAGTAAGATGCTGTTTGTATATGTGCCATTCATTATTATTTCATTACTTCAGCTAAAAAGAATGGAATTGAAATTTAAAGCCGTTATTCTTTTCATAATCGTCGTCATTTTTTTTTATACGGCTTATATTACAGTTATAGGCGGGGATATTTTTCCCGGTTTCCGTTTTAGTCTTCCATTGATTCCATTTCTCTCTATTGTTGTCGCCTTGTGCATGACAATGCTCAGAAATAAAATCCAGGTTCTGACCAGCAGTAACAATTATCTGATCGCATTAACCATGCTCATTCTGGCGATATTTATTTTTCAAAGTCACCAATATATCAACAGCAGAACGAAACACGAAAACTGGGAATGGAATTGCATGGCGATTGGAAATACCCTGCATACCGGCTTTTCAAAAATCAATCTTCCACTCATCGCCACAACGGCAGCTGGCGCTTTGCCATTTTACAGCAAAATGCCGGCTTTGGATATGCTGGGGCTCAATGATTATTACCTCGCCCATCACCGGCCGAGTGATTTTGGAAACGGATACCTGGCTCATGAATTGGGGGATGCCGGATATTACATGCAGCAAAAACCGGATATCATAATATTTTCCGGTTCAAATTTTAGCGAACCTTTCTTCAAACCAGAAATTGAGTTGTTCAAAAAAAAGGAATTCCGCGATGCTTACGCGGCTGTTAAATTAAGATATAAGCTGGATTACAAACTACCTTTCCCGATGGGAAACAAATGGCCCCGGTATAATATCCGTCTTGATGAGTATTCAACGATATATGTCAGGATATCCAGTAACAAAACCGGTATTTACCACGATGCTGACAATGAATACATTCTGCCTGTATATTTCGTAAAATCCGAAATTTTTCCTGATTCCCCCCGCGTCACATATCTGGGTAAGACGGGTAATTTTGTCACTGATATAGCAGCAAATGAAACAGTTTTTATACCGGCAAACATTTGTCACAATATTTCCTTATTAACTGTAAACAAAATAATACCTGTCAAAACTCTTACGGAATCGGGTAATTCCTTGTCTGTTACAAGATTTGCTGACAGGATAAGGATATATAATCCAAACAGGACAACAGAGACCCTGGTCAGGTTATTGATAATTACCCGGTAATTGATTTGGAATTTTATATTCCTCAATATTTTATTTATAATAAGTCACAACAATCTGCGATCTGCTTTAGATAGTCAATATCTGAAATTGATTGCCCTACCCGCTGTACTTGCGGGCTTTCTTGATTTAGGCGTACCTAATTTTATTGATTTCAGCGGAGAGGGAGGGATTGGCCTGCGGTCATCCCGTTTAGGGGGTAGCTAAAAGAAATGATGTGCAGGCGCTGCGCGCCTTCGCATTTTTCATTTCTCCACTCCGGCGAGCAAGCTCGCCTCGCGTCAAAACGAAAAATGCTCCCCTTCGGGAGCACATCGTTTCTTTTGCGGAGAGGGAGGGATTCGAACCCTCGATACAAGTTTAAGCTCGTATAACGGTTTAGCAAACCGGCCCTTTCGGCCACTCAGGCACCTCTCCGTTTTAAGCGTAAAGCCTAAAGCTCAAAGCTTAAGGCCATACCGTCAACCGCCAACGGTCAACTGTCAACCGCTAAACGGGGATGCAAAAATAAAGATTTATTGCACACCTTCCGCATTTTTGGTTCCCTAAACAAAAAGTCCCGGCCCGGGACAATAAACAGGCTGCAGGAGGAGTTAACCACCATCCATTATCTGTTAAAAACCGCAAATGAAGAAATTCCTGACGGCTGTTATGGAAAATAACAAGCCACTTTCCAAAAAACTTTTATTCTCCAGTTTTATGGCCGGATACCTCCTGGCCACCCTGCTGTTTGCTTTTTTCCAACCCCAGGTACATCATTTTATTCAATTCAATACTACAAGGACTATGAATCTAATTTATACCCTTCTGCGTTTTTTTCGTCAGGACAGAGAGCGGTCTGTTGCCCTCTTTGAACTGCGCCGGAAACTGAAAAGATCCCATACTTTATGGGCTTGAGGCGTGAAGCGTGAGGCATGAAGCTGAAATGCAAAAAGCCCGGAATTACCCGGGCTCTTCACTATTAACTATTAACTTTTAACTTGATTTACATCGCTGCCAGCTGAACTTTCTGTTGCAGTTCGGTAACGTTTTCGCGGAAGAGGCTGTCGGTATCCATCAGGTCCTTCACCGTCTGGCAGGAATGAATTACGGTTGTATGATCCCTTCCCCCGAAATGTTCCCCGATTGTTTTTAATGAGTTCTTCGTAAACGCCTTTGCCAGGTACATCGTGATCTGACGGGCCTGCACAATTTCCCGCTTCCTCGTTTTTTGAAGAAGTTTGTCGTAAGGCAGATCGAAATATTCGCAAACCATCCGCTGAATAGTTTCAATCGTTATTTCCTTACTGCTTGTTTTTACAAAGTTTCTCAATACTTTCTTCGACAATTCAAGGTCTATTTCCCTCTTGTTAAGCGAAGACTGTGCCAGAAGGGATATCAATGCCCCCTCCAGTTCACGCACATTGCTGTTAATATTATAAGCCAGGTATTTTACCACCTCCTTAGGCATTTCCAGACCGTCGTTCTTCATCTTGCGTTCCAGGATCTCAATACGCATTTCATAGTCCGGCACCTGTAAATCGGCGCTCAGACCCCAGCGGAACCGGCTCAGCAACCTTTCCTGCACCCCTTCCAGGTCCTTTGGCGGTTTATCTGAAGTAAGGATCAATTGTTTACCACTCTGGTGTAAATGATTAAATATGGCAAAAAACGCATCCTGGCTCTTTTCGGCCCGGTTGAAAAACTGAACATCATCAATGATCAGCACATCTACCAGCTGGTAAAAATGGATAAAATCGTTGATTGCGTTATTCCGGCTATGGTCAATAAACTGGTTGATGAACTTTTCGGAGCTGACATACAATACCACTTTATTGTGGTGTATCCTCCGCACTTCGTTACCGATGGCCTGTGCCAGATGGGTCTTCCCCAGCCCCACCCCCCCGTAAATCACCAGGGGATTAAAGGAATTGGCACCTGGTTTTTCAGCTACTGTTTTACCGGCACGGCGGGCAACCCGGTTTGCATCCCCTTCAATAAATACATCAAATGTATATACAGGATTCAACTGGGAGTCGATCTGCATTTTCTTCAGTCCCGGAATCACAAAGGGATTCTTTACCGGATTATTTATAATCAGGGGGAAATCCATTTCATTGCTGGAAATCGTTTTATAATTATGTGCAGGAACATCCATAGTCAAAGGTTTGTTTTGCTGATTACCGCTGTCAACCATAATCCGGTATTCCAGACGTGCATCTTTTCCCAATATCCTACGCAAAGTTTTTGCCAATAAATTCACATAGTGCTCTTCCAGGTACTCATAAAAAAACTGACTAGGTACCTGAATCACCAAAACGTTCACTTTCAACTCTACGGGATGAATGGGTTCAAACCAGGTTTTATAATGCTGCCATTCAACGATATCTTTTATGATCTCAAGACAATTGGCCCAGACTTTTTCAAAGGTTTTCGGCATTACAAAAAAAGCTGTTTAGGCTGGTTAAAAATCTGTTTTAAAAGTTGTTTTTTCGGAGGTTTTTCGAGGATGGATTTTTTGCAGGGGGACGAATATCAAGATTAATTTCTGAATAAAAAATTTTTTATTAGTTGGTAATTTCAGGAACCATTCAGACGCAGGGAAAAGCATAAAAAAAAATTCTTCAGAAATTCAAAATGAACAAATTAGCTGAAAAGATCAGTGCTCTGGCTATCCCGTACTTTTAACACTTGTACTTCGCTCCTGGTATCGGTGTACTCCCATCATCCGGTTACTCATATACAGAGAAGGATCAACAAAACTCAATAGGGATGCAGGTTTAGAAAGAAAAAAAATGGAGAAACGAAAACAGCTGAAAATTGATTTAAAATATTTCTCCATATGATTTTGTTGAGACGCAGTTGAAGATACAGATATTTTGACAGCATTCTGTTTTAACCAAAGTTTTTTTAAAAAAAATTTTAACCCCTCTTTCCACCCCTGATTTGATCAGCCAGTAAACCACGGTGAACCAGTTAGTTCAGGCAAACCACCTGATTAAAAACTGGATGGGAAATTTTTTTTGAAATATACTTAGCATAGTTTTACAAACAACAATTATTTTTAGTACTTTCTGCTACTCTTCAAATCCGGATGCAAAAAAAAATTCAAATTAAGGTTCCGGTAATGGATGCAGCCCATGAACTAAAAATCCGGGTGTTGCTGGCAAAAGAAGCAGGCTGTTCCCCCGATCATATCACCGGTTTTCATATACTGAAACAATCTCTTGACGCCCGTTCAAAATTTCCGCATTTACTGCTTACCGCATTGATCTATATCAATGAACCCGTACAAAAACGGGAATTGTTTCAGCAGGCGGGAGAAATGTTTCACGTGCCCAAAAATCTGTACATTATTATTGGTGCAGGTCCCGCCGGACTATTCGCTGCTCTCAGCCTGATCCGTTCGGGCATCCGACCGATAATCCTGGAACGGGGTAAAGATGTCCGGGCCAGGAGAAGGGACCTTGCCGGCCTGAATAAAGCCGGCATCATCAATCCTGAAAGCAATTATTGTTTCGGAGAAGGGGGTGCTGGCACCTATAGCGACGGTAAGCTGTACACCCGAAGCCATAAGAGGGGAAATATCCAGCGGATCCTTGACCTCTTTGTTCAGTTTGGCGCAGAAGAAAACATTCTGTATGAAGCCCATCCGCATATTGGAACCAATAAACTTCCCCGCATTATCTCAGCCATGCGTGACTATATCCTGGATTGCGGGGGTGAGATACACTTTAGTAAGAAAATGACCGGCTGGTCAGAACAAACCGAAAAAATTACCGGGATCCTTACCGCAGACGGAGACCGTTTTCCCGCTGATGCGGTTATACTGGCTACCGGCCATTCTGCCCGCGATATTTTTCAACTGCTGGCAGAGAAAAAAAAACAAATTCACGCCAAACCTTTCGCCCTGGGCGTACGCGTGGAACATCCGCAGGAACTCATTAATGCTGTACAATATCATTATCTGAGAGAATCCGGTCCCCGGGTAGCCGGACTACCCCCTGCGGCCTATCAGCTTGTACATACGGAAAGCAGACGATCGGTCTTTTCATTCTGCATGTGTCCGGGTGGTATTATAGCACCTGCCTCCACCAATGATGGAGAACTGGTGGTGAATGGCTGGTCTCCTTCCAAACGGAATAATCCTTTCGCCAATTCCGGCATCGTAGTAAACATTGAAGAAAAAGACTGGCAGGCCTATTCAAAACATGGTGCCCTGGCTGCGATGTATTTCCAGCAATCCATCGAACAAAAGGCTTTTACCATGGGAGGCGGATTATTTAAGGCACCCGCGCAAAGACTTACGGATTTTGTAAAGGGAATGGTTTCTGCTACGCTTCCCGCCTGTTCCTATACCCCGGGCCTGCGGGCCATGAATGTTCCGGATGTTTTTCCGAAAGACATTGGTGACCAGCCTTCAAAAAGCCTTTCCGGCCTTCGGCGAGAAAATGAAAGGATATTTTTCAGAAGAAGCGGTAGTTGTTGCCGTAGAATCGAGAACTTCATCCCCTGTACGTATTCCCAGGGATGAGGAGTCCCTGTTTCACCCGCAGCTAAGGAATTTATTCCCCTGCGGAGAAGGAGCCGGATATGCCGGTGGTATTATGAGTGCTGCCATGGACGGTGAACGCGTTGCCGAAAAAATCGCAGAAATATTTTCACCCAAATAGTTTATACATGTCAATGCTTGAGGTAGATCACCTGAAAAAATATTTTACAACTCAGAAAGCAGTAGACGATATCAGTTTCAAAGTGGACAAAGGAGCCATCTTTGGATTACTCGGTCCGAATGGCGCAGGCAAAACCACCCTGATCCGCATGATCACCGGTATTTTTTATCCTGACGAAGGAAATATCCGGCTGAATGGTAAAAAATTCGAAGCGGAGAAAGACGCCGGAAAAATCGGGTATATGCCTGAAGAACGGGGACTGTACAAGAAAATGAAAATTGGTGAGCAGGCTGTTTACCTCGCCCGTTTGAAAGGACTCTCTTCCGCAGATGCCCTGAAAGAAACGAAAGAATGGTTTGCACGTTTTGAAATGCAGTCCTGGTGGAACAAAAAAATCGAAGACCTCAGTAAAGGCATGGCACAAAAGCTTCAGTTTGTTACAACCGTGCTGCACAAACCGGAACTGATTATACTGGATGAACCGTTCAGCGGACTCGATCCTGTAAATGCCAACCTGATCAAGGATGAAATATTCCGGCTCGCAGCCAGCGGTGCTTCCATTATTTTCAGCACCCATCGTATGGAACAGGTGGAAGAAATCTGTAATCATATCGTACTGGTCAACAAAGGCCGTAAAATACTGGATGGCACGGTAGCGAATGTGAAACAGGAATACAAGGAAAATCTTTTCCGGATTTCCGCCAGCCCCCTTCCGGAAAACGGGAAGCCGGAAATATTTGATGTGATTACCCGGAATGGTGAAGACCTGACCATTCGCATTAAAGAAGGACACAAACCCAATGACGTACTACGGTATTTTATCGACCAGCAATCGAATATCCTGGGATTTACGGAAATGCTTCCATCCTTAAACGAAATTTTTATCAAACTGGTGGAAGGCACTTCCCTCTCCCGTCAGTTTCAACCTAAACAATCTTAATCTATGAATAAGATCGGCCTGATCATCCGTCGGGAATACTTCACCCGCATAAGAAATAAAACTTTTCTGATTTCTACCTTCCTCCTGCCCATCGTCATCATCCTTTTCATTATCGGAACCGTTTACCTGGGTATTAAAGGCAAGACCAGTCACCGCGTGGCCGTGGTGGATCAGAATGGATATTTCAAAAACTATCTGAGAAGTGATTCCTCTATTTATTTTGATTTTTCTCCGGGACTGGATACCCTGAACTATTCAGAAAAAAACTGCAGTGCGGTGTTGATTATCCCGGTGCTGGAAGAAAACCGGAAAACCATCTACCGGTTAAAATATAAGAAGCAGCTGGGACTGACCAGTATTGATGACCTGGAAAAAAGGATCAATGCGGCCATCACCGATCATATGATCTTTACCAAGACCAATATCACCCGGGGCAAGGCTTGATTCCATTCGCAACGCTTCGGACATTGCCGAGCTGCAGACTTTTTCCGATGAGGGAAAAAAGTCCCAGGCATCCAGTCAGGGGTTATCATATGGTGTGGGATATACCTGCGGGTTTCTGATTTACCTGCTTACTTTTATTTACGGAGCCATGGTGATGAGAGGTGTAATGGAAGAAAAAACCAGCCGTGTAGCTGAAGTTATTGTGAGTTCGGTAAAACCATTCCAACTGATGATGGGAAAAATTATCGGTATCGGGGCTGTCGGACTTACCCAGTTTCTTCTCTGGATCGTTTTCTTTTTTTCACTGTTCATGGTTGCCCAATTGTTTATTCCCCATGAACTGATGATGGAAGTGCAGCATATGCAATCCGCCAATGCTGCGGGAAATGCTCAAATGGCACAGGGAAGCGAAGCGGCCCGACAGATTTTTGAACTGAAGCAGTCCGTACAGCATACCAACTGGACCGCCATCATCGGTTGCTTTATTTTCTATTTTATCGGCGGATACTTATTCTATGCCTCCCTTTTTGCGGCTGTCGGATCTGTTGTAAATGAAGATCCCCAGGAAGCCCAGTCACTGATGTTGCCCATCACCATGCCGATTATTTTTTCCTGGATCATCATGGCGATGGCCATCCAGGATCCGGCCGGTCCACTGGCGGTCTGGTCCAGTATGATTCCCTTTAGCTCACCCATTGTGATGATGGCCAGGATTCCCTATGGTATACCCACTACGGTTCCTTACTGGCAGCTTTTGTTAAGTATGGGATTGCTGGCAGGCGGATTTTTATTTACCACCTGGCTGGCTGGAAAAATTTACCGGACCGGTATCCTGCTCTATGGAAAAAAGCCTACCTGGAAGAATATGCTGAAGTGGGTCTTCAAAGCCTAAAGCCTAAAGCCTAAAGCCGAAAGCTTTTTATAAATCATGAACACTACCATTACTTGATACTTGCGAAAGTATTTACATTTGCGATAAGTTATTTTACAGCTTTAGGCTTTAGGCTGTTAGGCTTTAGGCTTTAGGCTTTAGGCTTATTGCGCCAGCTTCACCGGAGGTGTACTCACCGAAGCACTGGAAAAATAATAAACCCTTTTCTGGGAAACCGGGAGGATGGCTTCAGTCTGGGTACCCCGGGCAATGGTAATACCGATATACGCATTAACCGGAAAACTATTCAGATCTGACTTTGATAAAAAATAAGTGCCATTATCCGGAACCGTAAGATTAACGGTTGAAATGGTTTGCGGTAAGGTTGAATCCCCTTTTAAACTAAGGGTATTGAAATAATAAAGCTGAATCATCACGTTGCCCCAGGTATTTTCACTATCCGGAGACCAGTTCAGTTTCAGGCCAATATTACGGGAAAGAACATCGGGATATTTCGTGTTAGCCCCCGATAGTTGTTTGGGTAAATAAAGGGAACTGGTAACCGTATCGGTTTCGTCCATGCCCCGGATGGTGACGAGCACCTGGGATCCGAAAAGAGGCAGACCTTTATTCCCTCCGTCAGGAAAACTGTAATTGTAAGTGGAATCCTGACCGGGTTCAATGGCCAGGTTATTTACGTACAACGCACGAACGATATTTATCTGGTGATTATTACTATCAATAAAAGCTGCATTGATACCAACATGTAATTCTTCTGAATCAGTCTGGGTGAGTACCTGATTGGCATTGACCAATACGTAATTATAAACAGCATTGTTCTGCCTGCCGAACCAGGTAATATTATTTGCCAGACTTGACGCGTCTTTATGGCAGGAAATTAAACAACCTGCACTGATCAGAAGCAGCAAAGGTTTGTGCATGCCGTCAACTTATATTGTGTTCATAAATGTAACTTTTTATGAATAATTAAAAAAAACAAACTATCCACCGGTATTACCTTTGGTTTCTTGGAATTTTCGAATACAATAACCCGCCTTTTCGGTGTCCGGTACCCCATTATCCAGGCAGGAATGGTCTGGAATAGTGGATGGCAGCTGGCATCGGCCGTAAGTAACGCAGGCGGACTGGGCCTGATTGGTGGCGGAAGTATGTATCCGGATACCTTCCGGGAACAGATCAGAAAATGCCGGGCCGCTACGTCAAACCCTTTCGGGGTCAATATCCCCCTGATGTACCCTGATGCTCAAAAACATATGGAGATCGTTCTGGAAGAAAAAATTTCCATTGTTTTTACTTCCGCCGGTAACCCGGCAACCTGGACCGGCGTCTTAAAAGAGAAGGGAATCCGTGTGGTGCATGTCGTCAGTAGCAGCCGGTTTGCCCAAAAGGCGGCAGCAGCGGGATGTGATGCCGTGGTTGCTGAGGGCTTTGAAGCCGGGGGCCATAACGGAAGGGAAGAAACCACCACGATGGTGCTGGTTCCGGCAGTGGTGGAAGCGGTTCAAATTCCGGTTATTGCCGCTGGCGGGATCGCCACCGGCCGGCAAATGTTCGCGGCCATGGCCCTGGGGGCGGCCGGCGTACAGATCGGAACCCGGTTTGTGCTGAGTAAGGAATCTTCCTCCCATCCTGACTTTAAAAATTATGTTCTGAAAGCCGGGGAAGGAGATACCATGCTGACCCTAAAATCGTTGATGCCTGTGAGAATGCTGAAAAACGGGCTTTTTAAAAAACTGGAAGCTGCAGAGCAGGCCGGTGCCTCAGTTGAAAGTCTGAAAGATATTCTTGGAAAGGGAAGGGCTAAAAAAGGCATGTTTGAAGGAGACCTGGAAGAAGGGGAACTGGAGGTAGGACAGGTAAGCGCCCTGATCCGGGAAATCCTGCCGGCTGCCGAAATTATAGAAAATTTATGGTCAGAATTTAGGAAAACCTGGAATGAACCTTTACCTTGTAATCTGCAAAAACCATGAAATTCAGTTTCTACCTAGTTTTTTTTGTTTTTACCTGCATGCTTTGCGGCGGGCTCTATGCCAGTGATGGCAAAGCAGAACCCTGCATAAAAGGTCAGGTGCTGGATGCGGTTACCAAAAAACCAGTATCCGGCGTAGTGGTATCTGCTATGTTTCCCGGGGATCCCACTTCAAAGGAAGTATTGACCGATGTGGACGGCTATTACTATTTTAAACAATTGCCATCCTGCCGGGTAAACCTCCGTTTTGAAAAGAAAGGCTATCAAAAATATAAATACCAGGAAATAATTGAGTTGCAGGAAAAAAAGACGGTAAAAGTAAATGTTGAAGTCTCTCCTGACCGTTCCTCTGATCTCCCCGAAGATTCAGAATATCCCCTGTTGCGCATTCTGGGGATGAAATAATTTAGTTGACAGTATACAGTTGACAGTTGACAGTTTCTTATCAAAGACCTGATGAATTATATTATCCAATAACTTTACATCAATGCTACGTATCTGTCATCTAAACTGTCAACTAACTTTCCCCCAAATCAATCTCCGTATTATCCCCGATATTCAGGCTCCGGCTTTCCCCCTTTACTTCTGTATCACTGCCAATCAGTGAATGGGTAAGCACAATATCGTAGAGGTTTGCAAAAGATCCGATGATCGAATCTTTCAGTATAGAATAATTAATAGTTGTTTTTTCTCCTATGGCCACATTGGGACCAATAATGGAATTCTTAATCGTACAACCCGAAGCGATATTCACCGGATGAATAACGATCGTGTTTTCCAGGATATGATCGGGTGCAATATTACTTCCAAATTTTTTGAGCAGTTTGGCATTGGATTCCAGGAGGGTATCCTTCTTTCCGCAATCGAACCAGTTCTGTACTTTGAAGGATTCAAATTTTACACCATTGTGTATCATACATTCAATGGCGTCAGTAAGATTATATTCCCCATAACTCGTAAGCTGGTTACGGATATTATTTTCAAGGCAGGAAAAAAGTGCCTCCGTTTCACGGATTTTATAAATACCCACCAGGGCCATATTCGACTTGGGGATCTGTGGTTTTTCCACCACGCGGCTTATGATCCCGTCCTCTTCAATTTCAGCCACACCAAAATCACGCGGATCGTCTACCCTTTTCACTCCAAGTAATGAGCTGGGGTTGTCCAGGATGGGTTTAATGTCAAACTCACAAATGGTATCTCCCAGCACAATGAATATTTCATCATTCGCCACGATCTCTTTAGTCAATAATATCGCCTGACCAATTCCATGTCTTTCCGTTTGGAAAACAAAACTGGACTGGAGCTGCGGATATTTATCCTTTACGTAATCCTGGATTTTTGCACCCAGGTATCCGACAATAAAAATAAATTCGGTTATGCCGCCTTCCAGTAACTGGTCAACGATGATGCTCAAAATCGTTTTTCCGGCGAGCGGTATCAGCGCCTTGGGTTGAGTATACGTGTGGGGCCTTAACTTAGTACCAGCGCCTGCTACGGGAATAATTGCTTTCATAATCAGTATTTGCCAATCGTGCCGAAAAAATCCTTTTTAATTCTGCTGTTATGGCTGATCCTGTTGGGGTAAAGTTCAGGAAAAAACATTCAAAAGCACGAAAATTCTGTTTTCCTTCATAAATTAAATGTTCTTAGTCAATTAATCATAATGAAAACCCTGCCGCTCATTTTTCTATTGCAGCTTTTACTATTCGATGGTGCCGGCCAGTCTGTCGCAGGCAGCATCGACTCCCTGATGAAAATATATTATACATCCAATTTGCCCGGAGCCGTGATTGCGATACAACAACATCAGACAACCCTGTTTAAAAAAGGCTATGGACTGGCGGATCTGAAAACACGAATGCCCATTGGTCCCGATGATAATTTTAATATCGGTTCGCTGACCAAGCAGTTTACGGCTTACGCATTGCTGGATCTTTGTTTTAAAGGAAAACTCTCTTTAACCGATACGATTGGAAAATTTTTTACACTTCCCGCCGCGGTCGCTTCTGTAAAAATCAGTGAACTGCTGAGTCATTCATCCGGTATACCGGATCACTATGGATTTACAGATACCAACCTGGTGAAACATGCCACGGACAAAGACGTACTAAAGGCCTTGCAGAAATCAGACACACTGTATTTTATTTCAGGTACACGGTATCGTTATAGTAATACGGCCTACTGCCTGCTGGGCATGCTGATTGAAAAAATCAGCGGTATGTCCTATCCGGATTTTTTGAAAAAAAATGTTTTCGAACCGCTTGGAATCCGGGATGCCTCCGTCTTTAAAATGAATCAACCCATTTCAAAGCGGGTTATCGGGTATGAACGGGGGACTGACGGAAATTTTATAAAATCAGACGCAGAAGAATCCATATTCTTTTCTACCGAAGCCGATGGAGGAATTTATATTTCCATGGATAATTATATGAAATGGTGCCAGGCAATAGAAAATGGTAAATTTTCACGAACGCCGATGATACAATATGCCTGGCAACCACATACTCCGGTGGAACCCGCCCGCGGATTATGGTATGGATGCGGATGGTTCTGTCAGGCAGTCAGACAGATTCGCTGTTCCCAAAAGAAGTTTACCATACGGGCTTTAACGGAGGATTTCAGGACGGTTGTTTTCATGATCCCGTCCCTGGATTACTGCATCAGCATTTTTTCCAACCGGTCAGATATTGACCTGGAGGAACTTGTCTCCAGGATCAACCATATACTGCATATACCCGATAATTCTTTCATCAAATCGGGACCTCTTGAATCTTTTATTCATAGTTGGCCTATTTTTGCGCCATGCAAAGAGACCAGCTCGTTTTCGACCTCATTCAGAAAGAACTTGATCGCCAAAGGCATGGTATTGAACTGATTGCCTCCGAAAATTTTACCTCTCTGCAGGTGATGCAGGCGATGGGAAATGTGATGACCAATAAATATGCGGAAGGATATCCCGGACGCCGGTATTATGGCGGTTGTGAAATTGTAGATCAGACAGAACAGCTGGCTATTGACCGGCTGAAAAAAATATTTGACTGCGAATATGCCAATGTGCAACCGCATAGCGGAGCACAGGCTAATGCAGCGGTTTGTCTGGCTGTTCTCCAGCCCGGAGATAAGATCCTCGGACTTGACCTGAGTATGGGGGGACACCTGACCCATGGCTCGGCTGTTAATTTTTCCGGCAAATTATACCAGCCGCATTTTTATGGTGTGAAGAAAGAAGACGGCCGGGTGGATTACGAAAGCATGGAAAAAGTGGCCCTGCAGGAAAAACCAAAAATGATTATCTGCGGTGCTTCTGCTTATAGCCGTGACTGGGATTATCCCCGGATCCGGCAGATTGCAGATAAGGTTGGCGCCCTGGTTATGTGTGATATGGCGCATCCTGCCGGACTGATCGCCAAAAAATTACTCAGCTCTCCATTCGACCATTGCCATATTGTTACCTCCACCACACACAAAACCCTCCGGGGTCCCAGAGGTGGCATCATCATGATGAAGAAAGATTTTGACAACCCATTTGGGTTAAAGGATAACAAGGGAAATATCCGGCCCATGAGTAACCTGATGGATATGGCAGTTTTTCCGGGTATACAGGGCGGTCCGCTCGAACATGTTATTGCAGCAAAAGCCATTGCCTTCGGCGAAATCCTTACGGAGGAATTTCTGGATTATGCAAAACAGATTATCCTAAACGCCCAGGCCATGAGCGCCTGTTTCACCAAAAAGGGGTATGATATTGTTTCGGGCGGAACAGATAATCATTTACTGCTGATTGACCTGAGGAATAAAAATATCAGTGGTAAAAAAGCCGAAATCGCCCTGGGAAAAGCAGAAATTACCGTTAATAAGAATATGGTGCCCTTCGATGACAAAAGCGCTTTCATTACTTCCGGAATCCGCGTAGGTGTTCCTGCCATAACCACCCGGGGTATGAAAGAGGAACATATGAGCCGTATTGTAGATTTTATCGATGAAGCTATTTTGCATCCGGAAGAAGAACCCGTACTGGCAGAAATCCGTAAAAAGATCAATGCCTATATGCAACAGTTTCCATTGTACCCCGAACTGGGATAGAAAAAAAATAAATCGATTTCCAACTGATCAATGACCGCCGCTCGGGCATCCTCCGTGGGAAGACCCATCATTGGGCGGAGGTGTTTCAGCTGGTGTTCCCGAACTGGCAGAAGAATGCTGATTCACATTAGCTGCATTTTGTTTCTGGTTCGGTTGTACACTTTCCTTTTTACAGGCAGTCCCGATAAGAAAGCAAAGCAGGAGTAATGCAGGGAGAATAGGTAACTGTTTTTTCATAACCAAGGTTTATGGTTAAAAAGCCAAGAAAGTTAACTTTTTATACCCTGTTTATGAAATTTTGTTTTCCCGGCTGCTTTTCCCTTTTGATAAATTAAAAAAGATAATCCCACCAGGCCGGTGATGATCAGGAGATCCTTCCAGGGGAAATTTTTATCCAGTACTATCTTGTCTGATCTGCCTGCAAGAATGGTTGCCGCCCAATAAAAGGGTAATTTGTTTTCCCTGGAAGCCATGCCGGATAAAATCCAGTTTTGCCCGCTGAAGAGCGATATCAACAGGCAGGCCACCGGCCAGATATTTATATAGTTGCTCCGTGATCTGATAGGTGGATTTATTGTCCACGGCCCATAAATTGGTAATCGAAGCCGGTATACCCATGGAAGCAAAACCCCGGTTGAAGCTAAATACCCCTTCTCCCTGGTAAACTTTTCCCTTCCCTGTTTCACATGCCGATAAAACAATTAACTGCGTCCGGGGTAAAGTTTCCGGTATAAGGTCAGAAAGATATAGCGCAGAATCCGCAAAAAAAATGACCGGTTCACCCTGATTGCTGTTGTCCGAAGCATGCGTATACAGCTGTATGATTTTATAATCTGAAAACGTTTGCTGAAAGTTTCGCTTCGATGCCTGGGTCGAAATCAGGGTCTGTGCATGATCAAAATAATCCTCTATGCGCAGGAGCGAAAGATCACTACCCTGCAGGGCCGCCAGTCCTGAACCAGAGACATAGTTGACCGGTGCCACTCCCAGAAAATTACCCGGGCTCTTTGGAGGAGTTGCCTGCAAAATTCGTAAGAAGATATCTGGCCGAATACGTATAACTCACGGCGTGTTTGTTCAAAAAATAATCCGGGGAACCAGCGCCTGCGTTTACCACCAGGGCCTCAAATGGAAAATATTTTTCATCAGGGGATATAATGATCCGGCCATCCGGGACCAATTTATTCCCCGAAGATCAGCTGATATAAATGGCGGGCTGTAAGAATATACCTGTCGAATTCCCTGTTCATCATTGATGAATTGGAAAGAAGCATGATGAATAAATTTACCGTACTGTCGAAATCAGGCTTACTCATCCGGCGGAAAAAAGCATTTTCTTTTGTAATAAACACCGAATAGCAGGCACTGTCACCTGAAAATATTTCCAGCAGGCCGGCATGATCCGTTAGAACCTTTCTCCGGATATCCGACAAGGAGACCAAACCCGTATCCTCCGTACTTTGATAATATAAAGGGTTATTACTCCGGATAGCATTGTCCAGCCTTGCTAACGCCTGCTTACCGGCAAGCAATTCCTTTTGAATATCAACTCCCCTGGTGGAAGATATATCCGTGATTCCCCTTTCCCGTTCCAGCAGCAATATTTTCCTCTTCAACTGTGCCTGGCTTTGAATGTTTCCGTTTGATATTTTATTATCCTGTTTCAACTGGTCATTTAACAGGACCGCCCGGCTTTTTTCAAAAAAATAAAAAGCGTCTGCAATATTGTTTTGCAGATAAGCCGCCTCCACTGCATGCTCATACAAACTATGCGCATCCATCTGCCAAAATAATCTCGATTGAATTTCAGCCTGTTCCTCCCTGATTTTTGTGAGCAGGTGATCTGTTGTTTTAAAAACTTTTAGTGCCTGCACCAGCGCATCGGGGTTCTTCCTGTCTTTATACAGCTGCAAATAAGCATTGCCTTTGCTTAGTACCAGGTTAATAACCGCTTCTACGGTATTTGCATTTACAAAGTTCTCCAGGTCCAGAACTAAATCCGACTCGTGCATGCCGGGACGGATTTTATCAAAGGCAGTTTGAAAAAAATAAAATGCCGAATCAAACAATTTTAGCCTCACATAAACATTCGCAATATCTCCCAGTATATAAAATGAATCGGAAACAGCCGCATTCGAGACAACTTTATAACGGGCATGGTGAAGTGCTTTATAAAAATATTGAAGTGCCCGCCGGTGCTGCCCCAATTTTTCTGAATAAATCGTACCCATCTGATCCAAAACATCGGAACTGATTTCTCCGTATTTAGATGCCACGTCATTATCATACGCTTTCTGAAAATATTTTATGGCGTTTTGAAAATCTCCCCTCGACACAAACATGTTTCCGAATAAACTGAAAATTACTCCTACATAATCCTTGTTTTTTGATTTCTGGAATTCTGATTTTTTACTTTCAAGAAGCTTTTCCTCCTCTGCAAACTTTTTAAGTAATCGTAAAGCATTTGCCTGGTAGTAAATAAAATATATGACATAGTTCATACTGTCCTCATACCTGTAAAATTTATGTATCAGCGTTTCCCCGAGGGTAGCCCGTTCCAGGCAGAGGTAGTAATCACCTTTGCTATAAAGATTTCTTACGTTAGCTTGTAAAACAAGGGAAGCATAATGATAATCTCCGTTTATTTTCAATTCATTGGATATGACACTGTCTATGGCTGTATATCTTTCCAAAGGCATTTTCAGGGAATCGTAATAGATAGACAGGTAATAATAATATCTGCCGAGAATTTTATTGTTGATTGCCGGATTATCCGCATTTGCCTGGATAAGATCCAGCGCCTCCCTGGTATACCGGACAGCATGCACATAGTCCGCAAGAAAGAAATAGGTAATCCCTATATTCAGCAGGAGAGAAACACTTATAGAATCAGGACCCGGGGAACAAATTTTCCAAAGACTATCGTTCCTTAAATATTCTTTTAGCTGATCTGCATACGGAATAGAGGATTTTTGAAGTAAAGCCATCCTGTTCCACAGAGAATCCCTGTTCAGGCATTGCCCTTTCAGGGATCCAGGTTGTAAGAAACATTAAATAAATCAGGGCAAAGGCGAAAACCCGCATGAAAAAATTGTTTACGTTTTACAAGCCCTTTTCTCAGCCGGTTTGAATTTGTCTTAGTGGAATTTGCCCGGTTGATCCATATCTGATATCCGTTGAATGTACTGGAAAGGGTTACCAGGACCGGTGGGTGTAACCAATAAGTTCATAAAAGTCCTGCAAATGCCGCAATTGTTCTTGCACAGGCAGGTCGTATCCGGTAAGGATGCAGCAACACTCAAGGGGTACATGGTATTGACCGTATATGTCTGGGAGTCGACGAAAAAACTTTTACCTACGCAAATAGTTGGGGAAAAGGCAGGGAATTTCTGCCTTAGTGTTTTTACTGAATCCATTATTATGGATTCGATTGCGCGGATTGACCTGTCCCTCATTTCTGCGTTCGTATTTGGTTTGAATTCTACTTTTAAGCCGAGCCAGCTGACCATTTTGTTTGAGTCAGTCTTGTTCATTTCACTTTTGTTCATTTCAGCCTTGTCCATACTTACCTGGTCAGCCTGTTGATTATTACACCCAACCAGTAAGAGCAGCAATGTTCCGATAAGTATTCCGGGGAAGGAATTTAATAAACGCAACGATTTGCTTTTCATGTTAATTGATTTTTAGGTGATACATTAAAAATGTGGTTTCTAAGCAGAGAACAGAATATCTTCAACGGGGTTAGATGGAATTCGTTCCGCAGGGAGGATCCTGAGATTTGTTCTTTACGATAATTATTCCGGTACCGGATACGGGCTACACTAACTAAAGATAATTCAATTGGAGATATTCCGGAAAAAGATGGCCAGACTGGTTCCGGAGAGCCAGGAACACATTCATCGGTCCATGGATCTGAATTATTTTAAATAACTTGTAGTCGAAAAATTAAATTTTATGTTGCAAAGAATGCAATCCGTATGGCTCCTGCTTGCTGCCATATTTGCTTTCCTGACGATTAAATTTTCTTTTTACAGTGGAAATATTGAAACGGCCGGGCAACCATCCAGTTTTCAATACCTGACTGCCGGATTCAATATAATGATACTGATCCTTACCATCGCCCTGGTATGTATTGCGGCAATTGATATCTTCCTGTATAAAAACCGGAAACTTCAGGCACGTCTGGCGATTCTGGGAATCCTGTTGTCCTTACTGAATATCTTCCTGTATTTTAAGCAAATCCCCAAATTCGCCGTCGGGAATTATGACCTAACGGCCATCCTTGTGTTTTTGATCCCGGTATTCTTCTTCCTGGCTACCCGCGGAATTTTTAAAGACCAGAAGCTGGTGAAGAGTCTGGATAGGCTGAGGTAGTATAAGAGTATAGGAGTATAAGAGTATGAGAATTTTCACTCCTATACTCCTATACTCTTATACTTCACAGATATTTCCCCGTAAAACTCTCCTTCACTTTCTTCAGCCCCGATGGAATACCCTCATACACCAGGTTTCCACCGGCATCGCCGGCATCCGGACCGAGATCAATTACCCAGTCCGCCGAACGGATCACATCGGTATTGTGCTCAACCACTAAAACGGAATGACCCTGGTCGATCAGGGCGTTGAAAGAAGTAAGCAGTTTTCGGATATCATGAAAATGGAGACCTGTGGTGGGTTCGTCAAAAATAAAAAGTATATGTCCCAGGCTTTTGCCTTTGCCCAGAAAAGAAGCAAGTTTCACACGCTGGGCTTCCCCTCCGGATAAAGTGTCTGAAGACTGTCCGAGTTTCACGTAACCAAGTCCGACACTACTCAGCGGTTTTAATTTTTGAAGGATATCTTTTTCATCTTTAAAAAATTCCAGGGCATCATCCACACTCAGTTCCAGGATGTCATGAATATTTTTCCCCCGATACTGCACTTCCAGCACTTCATCTTTAAACCGTTTTCCACCGCAGACTTCACAGGTCAGGTGCACATCAGCCAGGAATTGCATTTCCACTACCTGCTCTCCTTCCCCTTTGCAGGTATCACAACGGCCGCCGTCCACATTAAAGGAAAAATGTTTTGGCTGAAAGCCGCGGAGTTTGCTGAGGGGTTGTTTTGAAAACAGTTCACGAATCTCATCATAGGCTTTTACATAGGTTACGGGATTACTGCGGGAAGATTTCCCAATCGGATTCTGATCCACCATTTCAATCTGACTGATGGCATCGATATCACCGGTTATGGACAAATGCATTCCCACTTTATCTGCAAACTCCCCTTTGAGTTTTTGTAATGCCGGATATAAAATTTGTTTTACCAGGGTGGTTTTTCCACTTCCACTTACCCCGCTCACCACACAAAGCACATTCAACGGAAACGAAACCTGAATATCTTTCAGATTATGCTGTCGGGCACCATTGACAACGATAAATTGTCTGGCTTTACGAATCTTTTCGGGAGGTTCAATTTTAAGATCTCCCCGCAGGTATTTTCCGGTAAGGCTTTTTTCATTTTTAATAATGGTTTCATAATCGCCTGCTGCAACCACTTCTCCGCCGAGGTGACTGGCCAGCGGACCCATATCAATAATATGATCTGCTTCCCGCATCATCATTTCATCATGCTCCACCACAACTACGGTATTGCCCAGGTCGCGCAGCTCTTTAAGCACGTGGATCAAACGCCTGGTATCTCGGGAATGCAGCCCGATGGATGGTTCATCCAGAATATATAATGAGTTCGTGAGATTACTTCCCAGTGACCGGGTCAGCTGTATGCGCTGACTCTCCCCACCACTCAGGGAATTGGCCAGCCGGTTCAGGGTAAGATAACCCAAACCCACGTCCAGCAGGGTTTTCAGGCGATTGTGTATTTCAATCAAAATACGTTTCGCCACCTGTTGCTGAAAGGCATTCAGCTTAAGGGCATCAAACCATTCGGATAATTTACCCACGGGCATCTCGCAGAAGTTCTCCGATATGTAAACCTCCGATCCTGATATATAAGGCTTCCGGACGAAGACGGTATCCTTTGCAATCCGGACAACTGGTCCGGCCCCGGTAACGGGAAAGCAAAACCCGGTATTGAACCTTATATAAATTTTTTTCCACTTCCTTAAAAAAATCATTGATCCCGTTGATCTCTTTATTGCCTTCCCATAACAAATCATATTGTGATTTTGTCAGGTCCAGCAATGGGTTTATGAATGGGGAAATCATATTTTTTAGAAGCCCTGATAAAATGATCTTTCCAGGCACTCAGTTTTTCTCCTTTCCAGGGAGCAACAGCCCCCTCAAACAAACTCAGCCTTCTGTCCGGAATCACCAGGTCGGCATCGATGCCGAGCACCTGACCGAAGCCTTCACAGATCGGGCAGGCACCATAAGGATTATTGAAAGAAAACAGATTGGGTACCGGTTCTTCAAAACGAATTCCATCCATTTCAAACCGGTTTGAAAAAGGAATCTTTTCTTCTCCATTTATTTCCAGCAGCATCTGCCCTTCCCCTTCATAAAAAGCAGTATCGATAGAATCTGCCAGCCGGTGCTGGTCATCTTCATCAAACTCTTTTACCAGGATCCGGTCAATCAGCAGGAAAGAATCATTTTTGGGAAGCTTTGGTTCCTGTTTTTTCGTTTTGGATGAATCGTCCGGCGGGTTCAGCAGGTCTTCAATACGCACGGTTTCCTGGTTAATATAAAGTCTGCTGAATCCTTTCTGCAACAGAATGTTGAGTTCTTCCTTTGTATTCCGGTTCGGATGTTGTTTAAAAGGAACCAGGATCAGGACCTTATTCCCGGTGGTGCCGTTCTGTATGGTTTTGATTACATCCTGAACATCCTGCTTTTTAACTTCTCTACCGGATACAGGAGAATAGGTAGTACCAACCCTTGCAAATAACAAACGGAGATAGTCATAGAGTTCAGTCATGCTGCCCACCGTGGAGCGGGGTGTTCGGGTAGTCACTTTCTGTTCGATGGCGATAGCCGGGCAAAGGCCTTTGATATAGTCCACATCCGGTTTATCCATCCGGGCCATAAACTGGCGGGCATAGGCGCTCAGGCTTTCTGCATATCGCCGCTGGCCTTCTGCAAATAGCGTGTCGATCGTCAACGAAGATTTTCCGGATCCTGATACGCCGGTGACCACAATAAATTTATTGCGTGGGAAGTCGACTGAAATATCCTTCAGATTATGTACCCGGGCACCCTTTATTTGGATAGAATTCCGGGGTAAAATGGACGCGGGCACGGAAGAAACCTTTTTGACCTTGGTAGTAGATGACATAAATTGGAAAAACAAATATATTGGAAGTGAAACAATTAGAACCTGGTTTCCCAGTGTGGGAAACCCTGCCGGGAACCTCTAGAACAAATTATTTTCCCAAAATGTTGTTTTTTCCAAAAATTGTATATCTTTAAATCCTGATTAACATTTGTCAACACAATAAAATAATTTTATAGAGTAAGGACTTCTACACAGAAAAGCCAAAGCGTTTTATTAAATCCAACATATATCCTATCACCTTTAAAAACCGTAGAAGTTTATGAATTCGCTACGTACGAAAACCGATCATGAATTAATCCATTCATTTCGCGACGGCGATTTACAGGCTCTTGAAGCTCTCGTAATCCGCCACAAGGACAAGTTGTACACTTCCATTCTCTTCCTCGTCAAAGACAAGTATCTGGCTGAGGACATTTTCCAGGATGTTCTGATTAAGATTATCGACACCATTCGCGGTGGGCGGTATACAGAAGAAGGCAAATTCCTTCCCTGGGCGATGCGCATTGCCCACAACCTTTGCGTGGATCATTTCCGCAAGGTGAAAAGAACCCCTGCCATCAAAACCTCTGATGACCGGGACATTTTCGAAGTCATCAATTTTACCGAAGACGGTGCTGACGTTAAAATCATGAAAAGGCAGAGCCATGACCGTGTACGACGGATGCTTGACCTTTTACCTGAAGATCAGCGCGAGGTAATCATTCTGCGTCATTATGCCGATCTGAGCTTTAAGGAGATCGCATCGCTGACCAACTGCAGCATCAATACTGCCCTGGGTCGTATGCGCTACGGACTGATCAATCTGCGCAAAATGATGGTAGAAAAAAGAATTGCCCTCTAGCAAAACTTTACACTATTTAGAAGAGTCCTGCCGATGGCAGGACTCTTTTTTTGTGTCAAACAAGGCATTTGAGCCTGAAAAAACTATGATTGACACAGGGATGGTACCGGTCGGCTCTTAGACGGCTCTTAATCGGCTCTTAGACGGTATAAAGAAATACCAGGATAGTACAGGATCAGGGGGGTTATCTGTTACGCGATGCCCTAAGTCCGCAATCCAGCCACTGCGGTGAATTCAGATGCTTTTGGCGTATATCCCTTGGTGTAGGTGAGGATTCTTTCATCCGGGCTCACGATCGCATACTGTGGTTGGGAAACGGCATTGAAATTCTCAGACTGGAAAGTGGCCCATTTGTCGCCCACGGTAATAATATTTTTCTGCGCCCCGTCTTTTGTGGTATATATCATTTGGGAGGCAGCGGGTAAAAGCCGGCGCTCATCCACATAGAGTGAAACCACCACAAAGGAGTCGAGCATTCTTTTTCGAACCTCCGGATCTGTCCATACATTCTCTTCCATCCGGCGGCAGTTTACACAGGCCCATCCGGTGAAATCGATCAGCACCGGTTTATTCAATTTTTTTGCAAGGGCCAGTGCTTCTTCATAATCCCGCAGCGTTTCCACCCCATGACTGCAATTGACGGGTTCCCTGTAAACAGAATAACATAAAGGCGGTGGGAAACCGCTGATCAGGGTCAGGTTGGCCGCCCGGGTATTGGTTAGTCCGGGTATTAAATAAATGGTTGCCAGTCCAAAAAAGAGGAGGAATGCCAACCGGGCAGATCCAAATTTTTTGACCGGACTGTCATGTGGAAACCGGATTTTACCCATCAGGTAAAGGGTGATCAGCAAACCGATCACCACCCAGAATCCAATGAAAATCTCTCTTTTCAGAATTCCCCACTGTTCTACCAGATCGGCATTGGAAAGAAATTTAATGGCCATGGCGAGCTCCAGAAATCCCAGCACCACTTTTACAGAACCCAGCCATCCGCCGGATTTGGGCAATGAACCCAGCCATTGGGGGAAAAGGGCAAAAAGGGCAAAGGGCAGGGCCAGACCGAGTCCGAATCCACCCATTCCAAAACTAAGCTGAATGGCGCCTCCGTGGTTTGAAAGTGCCCCGGCCAGTAGTGATCCCAGTATCGGACCCGTACAGGAAAATGAAACAATGGCCAGGGTAAGGGCCATGAAAAAAATGCCCGGCAAACTGGTTCCACCCGACCGGTTATTTACAGAATTTGCGACACTGCCCGGAAGGGTGATTTCAAAATAACCAAAGAAAGAGATGGCAAACACAACGAAAATGACGAAGAAGGCCAGGTTTAGCCACACGTTGGTGGAAATATTATTTAATATCTCGGGATCCGTATGATCCAGGAGATGGAAGGGAAGACTGAGTAAAACATAGATCAGGAAAATAAAAAAGCCATAGATAAACGCATGTGCCTTGCCGTTACCCTTGCTTTTGGTGAAGAATGAAACCGTAAGCGGAATCAGCGGAAATACACAGGGGGTAAGCAATGCAATAAATCCGCCCAAAAGTCCCAGCAGGAAAATACTAAACAGCCCTTTGCCTGCGGTGTCGGTATCCCCGCAATTACTCACCGGATGCTTCAGATCGAAACTGTTGATTTTGATTCTGGAAGATTTATCAACACCTCCTGCAATTTTCGCGTGGAAAGAATAATTTCCGGAATAAAAGGAATCCGATTTACCATAGTAAAAAATCAAAGAACCGAATATGTTAGCGGGAATATCCCCTTTACTTTTCAGGTTGAATATAAAACGCTGCGTCTGAAGTATACAGTTCAAACGACTTGTTCTCAAATAAAGCAACCGCCTTTTTTTCCGGCCTGCCCGAAACGATTAAAAAAGGAATAACAGGTGTTATCGCACTATCGGCCAGATTTAATTCCATGGAAGGTGTACCACTTAAATCCTGGTTCGGTGCATACAACGCCCATCCGGGTTTTATATGTACATGCAGATTCAGTCTTAAACCGGTATCGCTTTTTACAGTGGATACCTGCCAGGTAACAGCCGTGCTGTCCTGACTATAACCCTGTAAGATGATCAAACTAAAAAGAACCCACAAAAACACCGACTTAATATACATAGCCGGTGAAGTTACTGAGGAATTGCGCTGCGGGATTGTCGGGCAGTTGACGTTGTATTCTTTCCACTCAGGATTTGCTGAAATAATTTCCGTCCATCGGTATTTCCCAGGATTTCTGAAACTGCGCGTTCCGGATGTGGCATGAGCCCGATAACATTCCCTTCTTTATTACAGATTCCGGCAATATTGCGGGTGGAACCGTTCGGATTTGATTCGGGTGTTATATTTCCCTCTGCGTCACAATATTTCCATAGTACCTGGCCATTGGATTCCAGCTCATCCAATACTTTGTCGTTGGCATAAAATCTTCCTTCCCCATGAGCAATCGGTATTTTAAGTGCCGGACCGTTTTCCGATTTCATATAAATATTGTTCCCGATAAACTGCTGATTGGCATTTCTTAATAAAACGCCGGGTAATAAATGGGATTCACATAAAACCTGGAATCCATTACACACACCGAGTACCAGGCCTCCTTTTTCAGCGAAGCGGATCAGGGGCTGCATCAGCGGACTGAAACGGGCAATTGCTCCGCAACGGAGATAATCACCATATGAAAATCCACCGGGTAAAACGATGCAGTCCTGCGTGGAAAACATACTCAGGTCAGTATCCTTATGCCATAAGCATGATCACTTCATAACCCAGCACATCCTGAAGGGCAAACTGCATATCCCTGTCGCAGTTAGAGCCTGGAAAAACAATTACACCGAATTTCATTCCATGTCTTTTAGAGGAGCAAAGTTAATTGTTAATTGTTAATTGTCAATTGTCAATGCTGTACCGGAAAAGAGCTTCAAAATTTGTAAATCAGTTAACAATTGACAATTAACAATTAACCATTACATCAGGTAGTTTATTCCTATCGCCACACTAAAACAGATCCAGTGAAGCGTATTAATCAAAAATTTATTCGTGGAATAATAATAGGCGGCCGCATGAAAAACAGCAAAAGGCATGGCTGTAACGATCCAGTTTTCATAGGAACCTGCCTTGTTAATAATGATAACCAGGACTGCCACGATCAGGAATGCCAGTAAAAGGCTCCAGCTTTTCCGTACATGAATAAGCATTTTATTCAGGTTATTCTGAACATAAACACCACCGATAACAAAGGGTATTACCAGCAGGCTGATGGCGGCAATGATCAGGACAGAACCCGGGATCGCCGGGAAGGTAAAATGGATCTGCGGAACCAGGTTTTTCCAATGCAGCTGATGGATAAAATACAGGATCAGGATCAGGAAATAATAAGGCGAGGTAAATCCGATAAACCCCACGAACCATTCCTGGATCCGGAACGGTCTCATGATAAGCAACGCAAAAAATAATAATAGTAAAAAGGCAATGGCCGGGATATACAAGAGCGAGGCTATTCCCAGAAACAGTCCGATATTAAATATTGCAGTTACCGGGGAAGGACTGTTATATAATGCCACCATTCTATACCAGGACCAGATCATAATGGAATTGATCAGCAAGGGAGCAGAAAAATGGCCCCAGTCGGGCAGTAAAGACGTTACCAGGATATAACACATTCCCGGCAGGTAGCTTGAACGCGGTAACAATTTATGGTAGTTACAAATACTGTTAAGCAGGGTAGCCTGGGCAAATAGTAAAATAAAACTGAGTATGGCATAGGGCAGGGCTGCATTGCCGAATAAGCTATTGAGCGTGGTTAAGACAAACCGATAAAGGTAATAGTCCTCCGCATGAAGAACCGGGGGGAATGGATGCAGGAAAAGGGGAAATTTCAGTACCAGCGCATAGATGAATAGCAATAAAGCATTCGTGGTTGCTTTCTGTTTAAAAATACCAATCACCGGCAGGGTTTTAAAAATCTATTTTCGCAAAGCAAAGATAATTCCTGTAAAGGCAAGGTATTACAATTTGATTACTGGATACCTGTTTCCCGAGTCTGGGCATAAAATCATACCCTTTATCCAGGTTGTGGAGGGTGGGTAAGCGGGTGATTTTACCGTCCGGAGAGATACTCTGATCCATCAATAACATGGTTCTTTTTTCGGACTGATTATATAAGAAATGTAATTGTCCGCCGGTAGTCATGGACTTAAAAGATATATGATTGGGGCCGTCATCATCAAACTGTGATTTGGGAACCACATTGCTCCATTCCATATTGCTGTTTTTGTCAAATGAAAGGACCAGGATATTTTCCGCATCATACCGGCTAGCGGTTCCGCCATAGCGGTTATAAGGGGAATACGGATTATAATAAGGTGAATAATAGTCAATCGGCATCATGGGACCATACATATAATCTGACCGGTTAAATGCAGTTCCCCGGGTAGTAGTGAACTCCGATTCGCTGATCAGCACATAGCCGCCGTCCTTTTTTACAATAATCTTTTTTAAAAAGTAATCATTGAATGCCGTTTTTATATTGGATTCGGAACTTTTTGCCAGTCCCCTGAGCTCGTCCGTGAAAATGGTGAGACTTTCTTTTATTTTACTGTCTGTTGCCTTATCCCAAATCACGGTAAACAATCCTTCGATATTACCTCTTCTCTGTTTGTAATAAAATGCAGAAAGCAGGTACCGTTTATTAAAGTTGTCAACTTTCAGGATCAGTTCATCCAGGATCCTTTCACTGGTGCCTACATCGCGGACAGAGAAGGTATCTGCCAGGGGAGCCTTGGTTACGAGAGATACATGGGTGATAAAATCACCGTTCCCGGTACGCGCAAATTTTGTGAAAACCAGTCCTCCTTCATTGTCTACGTCGAAGCTGGTAAACATATCCGCATGATCCTGGATTTGCAACGGTAACCGGTGCCGGTCCAGCAATTCCAGATTTTTATCATAAAGAAACGTGGTAAATGTGTATTCTTTTTGATTTTTGGTATTGATCTTCAAAGCCATCAGGCGCTCTTTATCCTCACTTACAATATTGGTATAAATTTTTGCCGTGTTCGATCCGCCAACCAGGGTTGTATCCAGTTCTATGGGTTCCCCCATGGGCAGGGCATCCCCGTCCATTTTGATGGCTTCCAGGTGTACGATATTTTTCTTCTGGTATTCACAAATCAGGTAAAAGAAGTCAGGATACTGTACAAAATCAATATTGGTAAACCTTTCCGGTATAAAGTTGAGCTGAACCCGCTTGAACAGCTTCATATCGGAATTATAAATCGAAATAACATTCTCCGACCGGTTATTTTTAAAAACCAGGATATTGCCGGAAACACGGCCAATGATTTCAAAATCGGTTTTATGGGTATCACTCTGTTCGGGCTCAGTATAAACAATGTGCTGGGCCTGTAAAAACACGGGCATTAACAAAAGAATGCCGAGAAATCTTAAAATCATATAAAAAACACTTATAGAGGTTGCTACAGGAGCCAAGTTACTCAAAACTCCGATTAAGATTCTGTTAATTTCATTCTATTCCTTATATCTTTGTAGTAACGATTATCAGCAAAAAGCGATTGGTTGCCATTGAAAAATTCCGACCTGTTTTGACACCAATTTAACCTGCACAGTAGTGAGCAAACAAATTGACAAGGTTACACTCGGTAACCTCGTAATTGCTTTAGGTATTATTTACGGAGATATCGGAACCTCACCGCTCTACGTACTCAACGAAATCATTAGTGGCCGTGTCATTAATGAATTGCTGATTGTCGGCAGTCTTTCCTGTATTATATGGACCCTCACTTTACAAACCACCATAAAATATGTCTGGTTAACCCTGAACGCCGATAACAAGGGGGAAGGTGGTATATTTTCACTGTATGCCCTGGTACGCAGGCAACGCCGGTGGCTGGTACTTCCGGCCATGATCGGAGGCGCCGCGCTGCTCGCAGACGGAATGATCACACCACCCATCTCCATAACTTCAGCCATTGAAGGGTTTAAAGCAACTTCCCAACCTGAATTATATACCACAGGATACCATTGTATATATCGTACTCTGTTTACTGCTGGTTCTTTTTTTCCTGCAGCAGTTTGGAACGGATTCCATCGGAAAGTTATTCGGACCCATTATGTTCATCTGGTTCGGGATGATGGCCCTGCTTGGTTGCGGTCATTTACTGGACGACCTCCATATTTTCAAGGCCCTGAACCCCGTATATGCTATTGAACTACTGACCCTGTATCCCAAAGGATTCTGGATACTGGGAGCCGTTTTTCTTTGTACCACGGGAGCAGAAGCCCTGTATTCAGACCTGGGCCATTGTGGCAAATCCAATATCCGGGTATCCTGGATTTACGTGAAAACCTGTCTGATCCTCAATTATCTCGGGCAGGGTGCCTGGCTATTGCACAATCAGGCTAACAAAGTATTCGACACCGCCCATAATAATGTTTTCTATAGTATTATGCCCGACTGGTTCCTGATCCCGGGCATTTTGATTGCCACCGCTGCGGCCATCATTGCCAGCCAGGCCCTGATCAGCGGATCTTTTACCCTGATCAGTGAAAGTATGCGTCTGAATCTCTGGCCAAAATTCAGGATCAGTTATCCCACCGAACAGAAAGGTCAGTTATATATTCCGGCGATCAACTTTCTGTTATTTATCGGATGTTGCAGTATTACCATCTATTTCAGGTCCTCATCCCATATGGCAGCGGCCTACGGTCTGGCCATAACCCTGTGTATGCTTGCTACTTCTATTTTGTTCGCCAACTATCTGATTTCCCGGCGTGCCCCGTCCTTTTTAATTTATCTCTATCTCTGTGTTTACCTGATCATAGAATTCAGTTTTCTCTTTGCCAACCTGGAAAAATTTCCGCATGGCGGATTTGTAACCCTGGTGGTGGGCGGAATTTTATTTGCCATCATGTATGTGTGGTACCGTTCCCGGAAAATTAAAAACCGGTATGTTGAATTCGTGCGGCTTGAAAATTATATTCCGCAAATCCAGGAGCTGAGTACGGACCGGACCGTTCCGAAATTTGCCACGCACCTGATGTACATGACCAGTGCGAATAATCCGAAGGAAATAGAGCATAAAATCATCTATTCCATCCTGAATAAAAAACCTAAAAGAGCGGATATATACTGGTTCGTTCATATAGATACGCTAGACGAACCCTATACTTCGGAATATTCGGTGGACCATATTATTCCCAACGATATCATCCGCGTGGAATTCCGTCTGGGTTTCCGTATTGAGCCACGCATTAATTTGATGATCCGGAAAGTGGTGGAAGACCTGGTAAAAAACCGGGAAGTTAATATTACCAGCCGGTATGAATCCCTGGAAAAGAATAATGTTGTCGGCGATTTCCAGATCGTGGTGATGGAAAAATACCTGAGCCAGGATAATGAACTTTCATTTTTTGAAAGAGTGGTTATGAAATTATATTTCTGGCTGAAAGAAGCCAGTCTTTCCGAAGAAAGGGGATTTGGCCTGGATCCTTCGAATGTAACCATCGAAAAATTCCCGCTCATTGTGTCGCCTCTTCCGGATCTGAATCTTAAAACGTATTGGTGAAGGGTGAGGAATTAGATTACTATGAAATATTCGCTGTTGAGATCCGCCATCCGTTTCGCAGGAATAAAATAATGGTTGTGTGACACCGGTCTTGTTTCACTATTTGCATCCAGCGACTTCAGTTTTTTATTTTCCAGGTAGTACAGGGCGTATGAAAAAGGGGCAAGCAGTTCCATCAGCCGTATTCTGTCCTGGGGATCGCCTAATTCGCACAACAGAACAGGCTGATGCCTGCGGATGATTTCGATGAATGACCGAAATACCGGCAGCTCCAGGCCCTCCACATCACATTTGATAAAATCCACTCTCGGCAATGACCGGAACAATTCATCGCCATATACATTTTTTACTTGTTCGGACTCAACATATTCCAGGAAGGTACTGGACTGGATTACCCGGGCATAAGCGAATTTTTTCACGTTGTTCACCCTGGGAATACCCATTTCAACAAACTCCGTATCAGCACCCATCGCATACTGGTAGAGGGTAATGTTTTTCAGTCCCTTATTTTCCACCATGGTTTTCAGGGTATTGAAAAATTTCGACATTGGTTCTATCGCATATACATGTCCGTTATTTCCAGCGAGGCGGCTCATTTCCAGGGTAAAATAACCAAGATGTGCCCCGATATCGATACAATGATCCCCCGGCCTGATCAGGTTTTTCAGGAAATAGATATCCTGGTAATCCACCCCCAGGCGGCCCGTTTTGTACAATTTCTGAAATGAACTGGCCAGCAGGCGGAGATAACGTTTTTCTCCAAGTGTATAAAGAAGCATTTTTCTGATACGGCTCATCTGAACATGTTAACTACAAAGGTACAATATAGGCCTCTTTGTTTTTTCTGATCTTCTCCGGAATGCTGTTCAGGATTTCTTCTTTCAGAATCCGAACGAGACTCTCTTTAACAAAATCCCGGCTCACGACCAGACTTACCTCCCGCATGGGGGAAGGTTTTCTGAACCGCCGTATCAGGGACTGCTGCTTTTTTGAAAAATCCCGGGTAGCCAGTTCCGGCAAAATAGTTATGCCATCATTGAGTTCCACCATCCGGCGCAGGGTTTCGAAACTACCGGCTTCATAGTCAAAATGGCTGGTCCTCCGGCTGGCTTTGAACAATTCGCAGAGGTGAATCATCTGGGAACGAAAACAATGTCCCTCTTCGAGCAACCACAATTTATTCGGATCAATTTCTCCTGCCAGCACATAATTTTTTTTATACAAGCCATTATTTTCCGAAACAAAAACCAGCAATTCCTCATAAAACAAAACTTCTTCCGCGATCCCTTTTTCATTCAGCGGGGTCACCAGGATGCCGGCGTCCAGACTTGAATCCCGGAGTGCCTCCAGTAAGGCTTCGGTTGTTTTTTCATAAACAACCAGTTTGACTTTCGGATATTTCTTCAGGAAAGACTGCACGAACAATGGCAGAAGGTAGGGTGCCAGGGTGGGAATGATTCCAATACGGAGTTCGCCTTCCAGGAGTCCTTTCTTGAGGGAAATAATTTCTGAAACCCGGCTTTTCTCCAACAGGATTTTTTTTGCCTGCTCCAGGATTTGTTTCCCGGCCTCAGTAGGCACCACGGGCGAATGGCTGCGGTCAAATATTTTCACTCCCAGGGATTTCTCCAGCTTGCTCACCTGCATGCTCAGGGTGGGTTGTGTAACATAACAGGCCTCGGCGGCTTTTGCAAAGTGACGGTGTGTGTCAATGGCCAGAATATATTCCAGCTGGGTAAAGGTCATTAATATCAATTTAATTTATCAGAGGATAAATTTAATCAATTATTTCAATCAAATAACAGCCACATATTTGGAAGAAGCAATCAACTTGATGTGTGGAGTCCAGTAATATTATTTGGAACAGTGAGAGCTTCAAGCCTCACGCTTCACGCTTCACGCCTCATTGATTTCCTCCAGCACTACTTTTTCCCTTCCCGATTTTCAGCCGGTAATCCGCCCCGCATTTCAGGGCAAAATTTTCTTTTACATGGCCCACCGGAAATCCGTAGCAGACGGGATATTCATATCCGGAAAGCATATCGCGGATAATTTCATACGCATTCTGTCCAAACGGTCTCTCGGTATCTTTCAATTCTGAAAAACTTCCAACAATAATCGCCGCAGGTTTCTGAAATTTTCCGGCAGATTTCAACTGAAACAACATCCGGTCGATATTATACAAATATTCCCCGATATCCTCTATAAACAATATCAGCCCTTTTGTTTTAAAATCTGAACTGCCCCCCACGGTATGTGCCAGTAAAGTCAGGTTTCCGCCCATCAGTATTCCTTCCACATCTCCTCTACGGTTGAATGGGTGCGGATCGCAGGTAATAATTTTGTTTTTCTCCCAATAGCAGAAGGCGAATGGATTCGATATACGGGTCGGCCGGCCCGGCATCCATAAACGCACCGGCCATTGGGCTATGCACCGTGGCAATTTCAAAATTGGAATAGATATGTGCATGAAGTAAACAGATATCGCTATAACCCAGGATCCATTTGGGTGATTTTCGAAATTTCTTAAAACTGATCTGGTCAATGATACGGCTTAGCCCATAGCCACCACGACCACATAAAATGGCAGAGAGATCTTCATCATCGAGCATTTCCTGCAGGTCATCCAGCCGTTCTTCATCAGTACCCGAAAAATAATTTGAAGAGACCCCACCCACTGTCCTGCCGATTTTTACACGGAAGCCCCAGGATTTAAGGGTGTTGACGCAGGGAACAATACGCTCCGCTGCCATAAATCCTGCCGGACATACGATCCCGATCCTGTCTCCGGCTTTCAGGTACGGAGGAAATACATTCGCCATGATGAATCCTGTTTAATAGTCAATCTTTATATACCTCTCTGAAAACGACTTTCTCCGTGCTGATATTTAATTCATGACGGACGCCACATTTTAACGCATAATTTATTTTCTGGTGTCCAACCGGAAAATTAAAACATACCGGATAATGATAGGGAGCCACCTGTTCCATAACAATATTATATACACTTTTCCCAAATTCATCGCCCGGATCATCTGGTTTCACCCGGAATGCCCCGATTAAAAGTCCGCTGAGTTTGTCCAGCTTACCTGTTCTTTTAAGATTATAAAACATCCGGTCGATACTATACAGGTATTCACCCACATCTTCCAGAAAAAGAATCATTCCTTCGGTTCTCAGATCTGATGCAGTACCGGAGAGGTTTTCAAGGGTTCTTAAATTTCCGCCTGCCAGAATACCCTGACCTGCCCGGCCGGTTAGTCGAGATCGTATACTACCGGATATTCTATGGGTTTACCGGTTAGTGCAGTTTGTATGGAAAGTATACTTTCCCATTGTCCCTTTTCCAAAAGCTCAGGATGATCCGGGAAACTATTGCACATTTTGGAATGAATAGAAGCTATCCGGTACTGATGGTTCAGGTGTGCATGAAAAATCGTTATATCACTGAATCCGACGACCCATTTTGGCTTTTCAACAAATTTCCGGAAATCCAGCTGATCGATGATCCGGATCATCCCATAACCTCCCCTGCCGCACATGATCGCCTGAACAGACGGATCGTCGAGCATTTCCTGCATGTCTGCAGTCCTTTCCCTGTCCGTTCCGCCAAAACTGAAATCACGATCTCCCACGGTCTTGCCTATACGAAGATTAAAACCCCAGCTTTTTAACAAGGTAATGGCAGGTTGCACTTCTGTTTCGGTTAAATATCCTGCCGGGCAGGTAATGCCAATGGTGTCTCCTGGTTTCAGATACGGGGGAATCCGCCAGTTATCTGCTCCGGAAATACGGGATTCCCGCGCCGGATCGCCGGAAATACTGCCGCCGCCAGTAGCGGACTGCCGAGTATTGATCCTAAAAATCGCTTTCGCTTCATCATTTAAAGTTAATGGTTGGAGAGGATTTATTTTATGGATTGTTTACTGACAATCAGATGACAGATGACGCAGATGCGGACAGATGACAGCAAGAGCTTTAGGCTTTAGGCTTTAAGCTTTAAGCCTGAATGCGTATTTTTGCCCTCCCTGCAGCGTGAGACGCTGCTGTTAAACTATGAAAGAATACAACCGCATCCTGGTTACTGCCGCCCTTCCCTATGCCAATGGCCCTGTTCACATCGGTCATCTGGCGGGCTGTTATATACCCGCCGATATTTATGTGCGTTATCAGCGATCACGCAAAAGAGACGTTCTTTTTATCGGGGGAAGTGATGAACACGGGGTGCCCATTACCATCCGGGCCATGAAAGAAGGAATTACGCCCGCAGCAGGTAGTGGATAAATATCATGCCCTGATCAAAAAGAGTTTTGAGCAGATGTTTATCTCCTTCGATATCTACTCGCGCACTTCCAATCCGGTGCATCATGAAACGGCTTCAGGTTTTTTTAAAACATTGTACGACGAGAATATTTTTGAAGAAAAGGAAACGGAACAATATTATGATGAAGCTGCCAAAACTTTTCTGGCCGACCGGTACATCACCGGCACCTGCCCGATTTGCAGCAACCCGAATGCTTTCGGGGACCAGTGCGAACGTTGCGGTTCTTCATTAAGTCCCGACCAGCTGATCAATCCCCGAAGTACACTCAGCGATGCCATACCTGTAAAAAGAAAAACAAAACACTGGTATTTCCCTTTGCAGCACTATGAAATCTTTTTAAAGGAATGGATACTGAACGGCCATACGGAATGGAAGAATAATGTATATGGTCAGTGCAAGAGCTGGCTCGACAATGGTCTGCAACCCCGGGCCATGACGCGCGACAGCAACTGGGGTATTAAAGTACCCCTGCCCGATGCCGAAGGCAAGGTATTGTATGTATGGTTTGATGCGCCCATCGGGTATATTTCGGCTACCAAGGAACTGACTCCGAAATGGGCAGATTACTGGCAGCAGAACGACACCAAACTGGTCCATTTTATAGGCAAGGACAATATCGTTTTCCATTGTATTATTTTTCCCGCCATGCTGAAAGCACATGGGAAATATGTACTGCCCGATAATGTACCTGCCAATGAATTTTTAAATATTGAGGGCGAAAAAGTATCCACCAGCCGCAACTGGGCTGTATGGGTGCACGAATACCTGGAAGATTTTCCCGGGTTGTGAAGACGTGCTGCGTTACGTTTTATGTGCGAATGCACCGGAAACCAAGGACAATGATTTTACCTGGAAAGATTTCCAGGACAGAAATAATTCAGGAACTCGTATCCATCTTTGGAAATTTCGTTAACCGCAGTTTTGTACTGATGCACAAACTCTGCAACGGAAAAGTTCCTGTTTGGCATGAAAAAATTAAGGATGATGCAGATGCAGAACTGATCCGCCAGATAGAGCAAACCAGGCTTTCGGTCGAATCCCTGATTGAAACCTATAAATTCCGGGATGCCCTGTTTACCATTATTGACCTGGCCAGAAAAGGAAATAAATACCTGCAGGACAAAGAACCCTGGAAAAAAGCAGGTAAGGAAACGACCACTCCGGAGGATCAGGAAAAAATAGACAATTGTTTATACCTCTGCCTGCAACTCACGGCTAATCTTTCGATCCTGGTCAGTCCGTTCCTGCCAGCCACCGCAAAAAAATTATTACACATGATGAAAGTAGTGGAGAGGATGCTGGATTGGGAAAATGCGGGTAAAATTGATTTATTGAAAACCGGATACAGTCTTCGTGCGCCTGAATTATTATTCCGTAAGATCGAAGATGAAGAAATTACGAAGCAAATGGAAAAACTTCACAGCAATGCAGTAAAACCAAATACAACTATGGAAAATCCGCCGGTGCAGCCGGAAAAAAAACCGGAAATCCAGTATGGGGATTTTGAGAAACTCGAATTGCGTACCGGCCATATCCTGACGGCAGAAAAAGTGGCCAAAGCCGATAAACTGCTCAGGCTGGAAGTTGATCTGGGCACTGAAAAAAGAACCATTGTTTCCGGAATCGCCCTGCATTTTAAACCGGAAGATATCATTGGCAAACAGGTGGTGGTAGTCGCCAACCTGGCTCCCCGTAAAATGAGGGGTATCGAAAGTAATGGTATGATCCTGATGGCAGAGGATGATAAAGGAAGGTTGATTTTTGTTGCTCCTGACGAAAAGATCTCCCCGGGAGCCGAAGTCCGGTAAATTTTATCCGCCGAAGATTATCTTAGTAAAAGAATTTTCAACGTTTCAGTTATGAAAAGAATAATTCGTAAAGTGGCAGTTCTTGGCAGTGGTGTTATGGGATCCAGAATTGCCTGCCATTTCGCCGGAACCGGAACGCAGGTTTTATTGCTGGACATGGCGCCAGCTGAATTAAACGAAACAGAAAAAGCAAAAAAACTTTCCCTGGATCATCCGGCGGTTAAAAACCGGATTGTGAATGAAGCATTGGCAGCAGCCGTTAAATCAAACCCTTCACCGGTATACAGCCAGGAGGTGATTAAAAGAATCCGGACCGGAAATTTCACGGATCAGATGAAAGATATTGCAGACTGCGACTGGATCATCGAAGTGGTGGTGGAAAGGCTGGATATCAAAAAAAAGATTTTTGATGAGGTGGAAAAATACCGTAAGCCGGGAACCATTATCAGTTCAAATACTTCCGGCATTCCGATTCATCTGATGAATGAAGGCAGATCGGAAGATTTCAAAAAACATTTTTGCGGAACACATTTTTTCAACCCGCCGCGCTACCTGCGACTGCTCGAGATTATTCCTACACCATTTACCGATCCGGAATTAATTCAGTTTCTCCTGGAATATGGTGACCTGCACCTGGGGAAAACCACCGTACTCTGTAAAGACAGTCCGGCCTTTATTGCCAACCGCGTGGGTGTTTTCAGTATCATGGCCATCTTTAAGCTGATGGACAAACTGGGTTTAACGATAGATCAGATTGAAGCGCTTACGGGACCGGTTTTCGGCAGGCCAAAATCTGCCACCTTCCGCACGGCCGATGTTGTTGGTCTCGACACCATGGTTAAAGTAGCCCGGGGTGTATATGATAACTGCCCCTCCGATGAGGCGCGGGATACATTCAAAATACCTGACTGGCTTGATCAGATGATCGCAAAAAACTGGCTGGGTGACAAAACCGGTCAGGGATTTTTCTCTAAAAAGAAAACGGCTGCAGGGGAAAGGGAAATATTTACACTCGACCTCAAAACATTCGAATACAAACCGAGAGCCCGGGCCTCATTTCCCGGACTCGAAGCCGCCAAACCAGTAGATGACCTCAAGGAAAGATTGAAAATATTGATACAGGCCAAAGATCTCTCAGGCGAATTCTACCGGCAGTTTCATTATGAATTATTCGCCTATGTTTCCAACCGCATCCCGGAAATCAGCGATGAAATTTTCCGGGTTGATGATGCCATGCGGGCCGGATTCGGCTGGGAGATCGGTGCTTTTGAAACCTGGGATCTGTTTGGTGTGGAGGAAACGATAAAAAAAATGGAAGCCGCCGGAAACGCAGTAGCGGATTGGGTTAAAGAAATGATCGCCGGCGGAAATAAAACTTTTTATAAAATCGTAAAAGGGAGAAAAACTTGCCTGGTCTCCCGGTAAAGAAACAATATGTTTCTGCCATAACCGGCGATCCACGTGCATTTATTGTGATGCGGAATTTTGAAAATCAGACCATCTGGAAAAATTCAGCGGCGCGGTTATATCATATCGGCGATGAAGTGCTGGGTCTGGAATGGTTTACCAAACTGGGAACTATTGGCGGTGAAGTGCTGGAAGGAATACAAAAATCAATCGGAATTGCCGAAGAGAAATATAAGGGCCTCGTGATTGCCAATGAAGCCGGAAATTTTTCGGCCGGTGCGAACGTCGGCATGATCTTTATGCTGGCCGTTGACCAGGAATATGAAGAACTGGATATGGCTATCCGCCTGTTTCAGAATACCATGATGCGGGCACGTTATTCCGCGATACCGGTGGTGGTGGCTCCTCAGGGCCTTACCCTTGGTGGCGCCTGTGAGCTGAGCCTGCATGCAGACAAGGTAGTGCCGGCTGCAGAATCCTATATCGGACTGGTGGAACTGGGCGTTGGGCTGATACCCGGCGGAGGCGGAACAAAAGAATTTACCCTGCGGGCATCAGATGAACTTCATGCAGATGAACCGGAAACCATTACCCTGAAAAACAGGTTTTTTACCATTGCCACAGCCAGGGTTTCCACTTCGGCCGAAGAAGCCTTTGGTTTGGGAATTTTAAAAAAGGGCAGGGATTTTATTTCCGTTAATCCTGACCGGCGCATTGCCGATGCAAAAAATGCGGTACTGGAATTATTCCATGATGGTTATTCAGAACCCGTTCAGCGTACAGATATCAAAGTACTCGGTCGTTCGGCACTGGGCGCCCTTTATGCCGGCATACATGGTATGTGGCGCGGCAACTATGCCACCGATCACGATGTGCTGGTTGCGCAGGAAACTGGCCTATGTTATGTGCGGAGGCGACCTGAGTGAACCCACACAGGTATCTGAACAATACCTGCTGGACCTGGAAAGACAGGCTTTTCTTTCTCTTTGCGGAGAAAAGAAAACCCTGGAAAGATTACAAAGTGTTATTAAATCCGGTAAACCCGTAAGAAATTAAACGAATCATGAACAGAATTTTTGCAGCAGCAACCGTTGTCAGTGTTTTTATTTTTAGCAGGATGTCAGGGGGATGATTCAAATAACACACCGCCGGTAAAAACGGATACATCCTATGCCATTATCGGGAAAGTGACCGGTCTGGATACCGGTATCGTTTATCTTAATAACCGGGCAACCGGGAAGCGGGATTCTACGTTTCTGGATCATGGATTTTTTAAATTCAGCGGGAAAGCCGATACCGCCGGCCATGAGTACTGATTAGTCTGAATAATCAGTACAAAAGTTTTCTTCCTGGAAAATGGAAAAATTGCCATGCTGGTTAAAAAAGATTCGATGGATTATGCCCAGATTACAGGAACTAAAACACAGGATGAATTCAATTATTTTCAGGATCAGTTCAGTAAAAAACTGAACTGACAGAATGAATCAGTCTTGACAAAGCCTATGATTCGGCAGGCAATACAAAAAATACAAAGGCCCTGACAGCCTGGATAAACTTATACAATGTGCTGGATGAGGAGCAAAAACAACTCGTTGCTGAATTCACCAGGTCACATCCCGGCTCAATCGTTTCTGCTTACGAAATTTATTCGAACTTCTACTATAATCCACGGGTAAGCCAGCTGGACAGTATTTATAAAATGCTGGATAGCGCCATGCAGAATTCCTACTATGGAAAAATGATTCAAAATACCATTGTTAAAGAAAAATTAACCGCGATCGGAAATCCGGCACCCGCCTTCGTTAATAATGACGTGAACGGCAAACCAGTCTCTTTCACTTCTTTAAAAGGGAAATATGTTTTGCTTGATTTCTGGGCCAGCTGGTGCGGTCCCTGCAGGCAGGAAAATCCGGCAGTCGTAAAAGCATACCAGCGTTTTCATAACAAAGGCTTTGATATTTTCGGCATTTCCCTGGATACGGATAAGTCAAAATGGATGGCAGCGATTAAAAAAGACGGACTGGACTGGACGCAGGTATCCGATCTGAAAGGCTGGAAAGCCGATGTTGTTTCTCTTTATGGCGTGCAGGGTATTCCCGATGAATTACCTTCTCGACAATAATGGAATTATTGTTGCCAAAGGATTAAGAGGAGAAGACTTGGACAAAAAACTTCAGGAGCTGCTTCCGTAAATGCAGGTACAATGAAATGAGATGTACATGGGAGAAGCAGAACTTTTAAAAACCGAATCAAAAATCCGAATTCATTCGGATTTTTATTTTTACGGGGATGCGGCGAATTCCGAACTTGCCGATATCATTGCCAGTGACATTGCCCTTCACTGGAATCAACCATCGGGTATAACACACATTAAAAAAATCCCTCATCTCGTTGAATTCAAAATCAGGGGATTTTATGAAAAAGAATTATCACCCGACAGCGTATGGTTTAATACCAATCCCCGGAATAATTATTTCCGTATAGAAGAATTTTCACCGGTCCATGTATCTTTTGTGGATGGAATCAAATGCAATACCGGATATTTCAAGCTGGATAATCTCCTGCACAATTCCACAACTGCAGCGCACGAATATGGTCATACGATCGGTCTGGTTCATCCGGAGATCCTGGATATCCGCGGTTCGGGCCAGCCGGGAATTATGTATCCCCGTGGAACGGTCTGCGACCCGGCATTTCAGTACGATCCCCTGGCAGAACCACTGAAAGCCGGCGGAACCCTCAATCCTTTTACCCGGAAGGTTCTTCAGGCAGATATTGACCAGCTGCGCCTGCATAAATTAAACTGGAATTCGAAGGGATTTGCCGTTCTTGGAGACTTTTCCAGTATATATCACGGGAAAGCGGAGCCTGTCCCCTAGTTTGTTCCCCCTTGAATTTATTTACTACATTAGCCTTCCATTTATGGCCCCGATTCTTTCCTTACATAATATCAGTAAATCGTACGGCCGCATCCATGCATTAAAGCAGGTTTCATTTGAGGTTCCGGAGGGATCTGTTTTTGGAATTCTCGGACCAAACGGCAGCGGTAAAACCACCCTGCTGGGCGTGGTCATGAATGTTTTACGATCCAATGCAGGGCAACTATAACTGGTTCGGGAAACCACCTTCGGAATTACAGAGAAGGGACATCGGCACACTCCTGGAAACCCCTAATTTTTATCACTATCTCTCAGCCAGGCGAAATCTGGAAATTGCAGCCCGGATAAAACATAAATCCGGGGAAGATATTGACCGGATATTGAAAACACTGCGGCTCTATGAAAGAAAAGATTCAAAATTTCAAACCTTTTCGCTGGGTATGAAACAGAGACTGGCTATTGCCTCCTGTCTGCTGGGCGATCCATCAGTTCTTGTATTTGATGAACCAACCAACGGTCTCGATCCGTCGGGAATCGCTGAAATCCGGCAACTCATCATTGATCTGGCGAAGGAAGGGAAAACGATCATCCTGGCCAGTCATCTGCTGGCTGAAGTTGAAAAGGTATGCACCCATGTTGCCATTTTGCAACAGGGAACCCTGATCCAGTCGGGTGAAGTGAAATCGGTGCTGAGTCAGGAAGAATGGTTCGAAGTGGGTGCCGCAGATATGGAAAAATTAAATGAAGTACTGAACAGATTACCGGGCCTGAAAAAAACAGTAAAATCCGGCAATCATTTTCAGGTATATTTTGGTCAGTCACTGCCGGATGCCGACTGGCTGAATCGTTTCTGCTTTAATAACGGTGTCGTTTTAAACTATTTACAAGTCAGAAAAAAAAGCCTGGAATCGGCTTTTATCGAACTGACTAATAATGCAAGCAACTGACATGGGTGATTTTTGGCATACACTGCGGGTTGAATGGCTGAAGCTGAAATACTACAGGACATTCTGGATATTACTGGCCATTATCGTGGTTTGTATTCCGGCTTTCAATTATGTGTCGTACGATATTACGGACAATAGTTTTCCAAAAATGAATGGAAAAAGCCTGCTGGGCACTCCATTCTCTTTTCCTTATGTATGGAGCACGGTTCCTTACCTGGCGGGAATCCTGATGTTTATGCCGGCTATTCTGATCATCACGCTGTTTACCAATGAATATAGTTTCCGCACCCACCGGCAGAATATCATTGACGGGTGGAGCCGCGCCCGGTTTATTCATATCAAACTCATTGAAATATTTATACTCTACCCTGTTTGTAACCCTCATCGTTATACTTACCTGTTTGTTTTTTGGATTTCTCACCCGGAAGGGAGATCACCCGGAAACCAGTTGGGAACAGCTCCGTTTCATCCTGTACTTTTTTGTTGAAATGCTGGATTACTCCCTGATCGCTGTATTCATTGCCATGCTGATCCGGCGTGCGGGACTGGCCATGGGTATTTTTTTTCTGTATATGATTGTCGAGCAATTCGTCGTGGGTATCGGGACGAAATAAATATAAGGTTACCTGGGTGGATTATCTACCGGAGGAAGTGTCGGACCGGCTGATTCCCCAGCCCTTTGCCCGGAAAATATTAACCGATAACAGTGGTTACTGGGAAAAACATATCAGTCTGTATTTAACCGTTACCATAATTTATATTTTCATTTTTATATTTTTGATCAGTTGGCGTTTTAGAAAATCAGATCTTTAGTATTAATTTAGACCTCAGGATAAATTAAATTTTGATTCATGAAAAGAACTTATTTGCGTTTTGTCAATGGGGTTTTTGTCAATATCCGGATTTGGTCAGCCCAGGCTGCCGGAAAATTATTACTGGGAAAAACTTCCAAACGGCCTGGAAGTAGTGGTCATCGAAAACAATAAAGTTCCCCTGGTTAAAATTGAAATAGCCGTAAAAAACGGGGCATTTACGGAAGACTCCAATTATAATGGGCTTTCCCATCTTTTTGAACATATGTTTTTTAAAGCGAATAAGGATTATACCGACCAGGAAAAGTTTCTTAAACGTACCCAGGAACTGGGTGCTGCCTGGAACGGAACCACGAGTGACGAACAAGTAAATTATTTTTTCACTTTTGCCAAGGACAGCCTTGTTGCCGGTCTTGAATTTATGAATGCTGCTATCCGGTTTCCCATTTACAGAGTGGAGGATATGCAGAAGGAAAGACCCGTGGTAGACGGGGAATTTCAGCGGGGAGAAAGCAATCCTACCTATCTTCTCTATTTTGCTTCACTGAAAAAACTATGGGGTGACCTGTATACCCGGAAAAATGCCATCGGCATTCACGAAATCATCAATACGGCCACTCCGGAAAAAATGATGGTCATCAAAAACAAATACTATTTTCCCAATAATTCCATGCTGGTCATTTGCGGTGATGTAAAACACGAAGATGCTTTTGCCAAAGCCAAAGCCATTTTCGGAAGCTGGGAAAGCAGCGGTTCCGATCCGATTCTTAAATACCCGATACCGGAGTTCAAACCCCTGGCGGCCACGCAATATTTTGTTATGGAATCCACCCTTGCCCAGACGCCTATTGAGTTTTACTTCTGGCAGGGACCGGATACCCGGTATGATTCCGCCGGAACCATTGCCGCGAATGTATTCTGCACCATTCTCGGTCTGAATTCCTCAAAATGGAATCAGGCCCTGGTGGACAAGGGACTGGCTTCGCAGGCCGGCAGTCAATTATCAGACAGAAAAATATGTTGGGCCGATTCAATATATATGTAATGCCAAATCCCGCGAAAATAAAGGCCTGCAACGATGAGATGTTAAACCAGGTCAGTCAATGGGGAAATGCAGATTATTTTACAGATGAACAACTGAAAGATGCCAAGGAAATTCTACTCGCCAGGAATAAAATCCGGCAAAAAGAAAAACCTTCTGCGCAAACCGGCATCGTAACCTATTATTGGACAAGCGCCAGTCTGGATTATATGACTGATTTTGAAAAGAACTGTCAGAAAGTAACCCGGGAGGACATCAAAAGATTTGTAAACAAGTACATAACGGGTAAACCCTATATCGCCGGAATGGTGATCAATCCGGAAATGAATAAGAAATCAAATGCCTCTGATAATTTTAAACCTAGTCTCCTACCAAATAACTGTAATCATGCTTATCCAATTATTCATCAAAAAAATCTCTGGTCTGACTATTACTGATCGTCTGCTATTTAACCGGGTTTGCTGCACAAACCAAACCTGCCTATGATATGACCGTCAATGGCGTCAAGGTGATCGTACAGCCCAGTGGTAACGAAATCGTGCAGGTGTTAACGGTATTAAAAGGCGGTGTTCAGAATTATCCGGCCGATAAAGCCGGGATCGAAGACCTTGCCCTGACGGCCATCCTGGAATGCGGTACCAAAAATGACAGCAAGAACAGTTTTAAAAATAAACTCGACAAAATAAGCGCATATATCGGCGAAGATACCGGATCTGGATTATTCCACCATCAGCCTGAACTGTATCAGGAGCTGATCTCGACCAGGTCTGGCCGCTCTATGTGGACGCCATTACCAGTCCCGCTTTTCGACAGTGTGGAATTCGACAGGATGAAACAGGACGATATCAATTCAATAAATGACCAGGCTTCGGGTCCTGATTTTGCAATTGCTCAACTGGCGTTGAAACCGCATTTAAAGGAAAGGATTATTCAAAATCCCAATGGGGAGATGAAAGAACGCTTAGTAAAATGGGGGCCACCGAAACAAAAAACTATTATACTTCTGTATCTTACCCGCTCCCGTTTGCTGATTGTTGTTGTTGCTGAACTGGAGAAAGAGGAAATCGAAAAAATGGTAAAAAAACTCACTGAAAATATCCCCGAAGGAAAGCCGGTCATTTTAAACCGGTACAGCTATTCTCCCTCTAAAAACACATTCACATCCCAAAATAAAGCCGTGGCAACGAATTATATTATGGGTATTACCAGTGCCCCGATGCCGGGATCGGAAGATTATAATGCATTTGCCATCGCCATGCGTATTTACTATTTTAAAAATGCCATTGAAATACGTACGAATTATGGCCTGTCCTATGCACCGGCTGCTTTTATGGTAAGTGGTCTGTCACCATACACCCGAATATCGGTTTCAACTAAAAATCCGGATAAATTCATTGAAGTCAACAATAAATTACTGGAAAAAACACATGCTCAGGGATTTGGTGCTGTAGATGTCAAGAATGCCAAAACCGGCTTTGTAACTGCTTTTTATTCCAAGATGGAAACCAATGCCGCCCAGGCGGCTTCCCTGGCTTCAAACGAAATATTATTTAATGACTGGCGCAGGTCCCTGCGCATTAATGATGACATGAAAAAAGTCACTAGTGAGGAAGTCACTAAATCATTCAATAAATATGTAAAGGATTTTTCCTGGGCCTTCCAGGGTGATACCAGTAAAGTAAATCCTTCTTTATATACCGCTATGCCGGTTAACCAGAAATTACCAGAAACCAAGGTTTCAGGAAATAAAAATTAATCAGCGCGAAACGAGATCCAGGAAAGCAGCATCGGCGGTAGGATAAATAAATTGAAAACCCAGTTGTTTTAATTTGTTTGAGCTCACGTTGCTGCTTTCCAATACCTCCTCGCTCCTGTCTCCCAGCATCAGCCGGAGTATAAATTCCGGTACCGGAATCGGAATATAGAAACTTCCTTTTATTCTTTTCGCAAGATCCAGCGTAAAGCTTCGGTTGCTCACCGGCTGGGGAGCAACCGCATTATATATTCCGGACAGCGATGCATTCAACATGGCTTCCATGTATAACCGGCATAAATCTTCTATATGAATCCAGCTTATCATTTGTTTTCCATTTCCTAAAATACCGGCAATACCAAACCGGACCGGTTTGGCAAATTCAGGGAAGGCGCCGCCATCATTGCTCAATACAATTCCGGTTCTCAGGATCACCAGTCTTTTTCCAAGTTCTGAAACGGGTCTGATGGAATTTTCCCATGCCACACAGGTTTCACTCAAAAAACCCTGACCCGGCGGATCCGTTTCAATTGCCGGTACCGGATTGTTTTTTTTATACCATCCGATGGCGGAAGCGCTGACTACCGCTTCAATTTCATTGGGAACCTGCTGTAAAACTTTAATGAGAAGCGAAGCGCTTTTTGTGCGGCTTTCCAGAATTTCTTTTTTTCTTTTCTCTGTCCAGCTTTTATCCGCTACACCCGCTCCTGCCAGGTGAACCACAAATTTCGCCTTATGAAATGGCTCTTCGTTGACGGACTGCTCGTCAATATTCCATCCTGCATATGAAATTCCGGGAGAAGAACTCCGGTGCGACCTGGGTTCGCGGGTGAGGATAATAACCTGCATTCCCCTGGATACCAGATAATTGGAAAGCGCCCTTCCGATAAGGCCGGTACCTCCGGTAATGATAACTGTATCCATCTTCTAAATAATTAATCCCTAAAAAAAATCCTTCCCACAAACGGTGGGAAGGATAAACAACTAAAAACAAACGAAATTAAACCTGCTAGTCAGGTTTCTTTCCATCCAGAAAACTATTGATGGTACTGATTTCACCGGGGCTGTTTTTATCAGATTTTACTTCATACTGGCTGTAAAAACTTTCCACACTGGTGACTGTATTATACAGTTCCAGATTACGGCGGATGTAAGCCGGCACAGTTTCAAACTCATTATTCGGATCCGCAGCATTCAAATTGAACGACAAATTGCGCAATTTGTTGATCCTTTCTGCTGCTCTGCGTCTCAGGCCTTCTGCTTCGTCCTGCACCGCAGGCTCCTCTGCAGGCTGATCCGCCATAGATACCGGTTGAGTCTGATGGGCCCGAGGCACATCCGCCGCTGGAATTTCATCCCTGAATACAAGCTGCATATCGGCGGAGGGATTTTCATCCGAAGTCGAATTTTTTGCAGTCGTATGAATGATCAGATCCTTTAACGGAATATCCTGCGACAGGGATTCCGATTCTTTGGATTCTTCATCATAAATATTGGAAGGTCTAGTAAGGTATCCACCCGAAGAAGGTGTTTTGGCAGTCTCTTGTGAAAATATCCATTCTATAGGTTCTTCCGTTATCTTTTTATCCACAGGCTTTTCCGGAGCAGAGCGGTTTTCTGATCTGGGCGGCATCATCACTGCCGGGCCCGATTTTCTCAGTTCCGGCACATGCGTTTCAACCAGTTTAGGTTCCATTTCTTTTGAAAGGGCTGATACCGGCATAATAATTTCCATTATATTTCCTGCATCCGCCATCCGGGCCGCCTTTTCCAGTTTAGGTTCCGGCTCGGCCACGGGAATATCTTTAGTTTTCGCCAGTTCCTGAACAGGCATTTGCAAAGGCATTACAATCTTCTCTTCTTTTTTTGGAGCAGCGGGCTTTTCTGACCGTTTAAACGGATCCTTATATTCAAACCCGGTAGCGATGATTGTAATACCAATTTTATCTCCCAATGATGCATCATAACCCAGTCCCAGAATTACATCTGTATCTTCCCCCGCCTGGCTGATCAGGTGGTGCTGAATGATTTCCACCTCATCCATCGTGAACTCATGATCGCCTTCAGAACTATTGATATTGATCAGGATCCATTTGGCTCCGCGAATATCATTATCATTGAGCAGGGGTGAATTCAGTGCTTCTTCTATGGCCTGTTGCGCCCGGTTGCCACCGGCTGCAGCTGCACTGCCCAGAATAGCAACTCCCCCGCTGCGCATTACCGTACATACGTCAGCAAAATCCACATTGATCTGACCTGTACTGTTTATTACATCGGTGATACACTTCGCGGCAGTTGCCAGTACATTGTCGGCCCTGGAAAATGCTTCTTTCATTTTCAGGTTTCCAAACTGATGACGGAGTTTGTCATTGCTGATAACAAGTAAGGTATCCACGTAATCTTTCAGCAAATGAATTCCTTCTTCGGCCTGCAATTGTCTTTTTTTCCCTTCGTAGGAAAATGGCGTTGTTACGATTCCCACGGTAAGGATTCCGAGATCCTTGCAAATTTTCGCAAGAATGGGTGCGCCCCCCGTTCCGGTACCCCCGCCCATGCCGGCAGTAATAAAAGCCATTTTGGTATTTACCTCCAGGATGGATTTTATTTCCTCCAGGCTTTCCTCTGTTGCCTGTCGGCCGATATCCGGATTTGCTCCGGCACCAAGCCCCTGGGTTAACAGCGGACCGAGTTGTATTTTATTCGCAACACGGCTTAAAGCAAGTGCCTGTGCATCGGTATTACAGATAATAAAATTGACGCCCTCAATATTCTGTCCGAACATATGATTGACTGCGTTACTTCCTCCTCCTCCCACTCCAATCACTTTAATGATGGACGATCTCTCTTTGGGTAAATCAAACTGAATCATAAAATAGAATTAAAGGTTTGTATAGTATTAAAGGGCGTGATCTTCTTCTTCTTTAAATAAGTCAATGATACCGTCTTTGAACTTACCCCAGAAATCTTTTATTCCACCTCTGTTTATAACTCTTGAACGTTGCTTCTCTTCTTCCGTAACAACCACTTCTTCCTTAACGATCTCCGGTGTTTTAAGTGCGGTGGGTATGTCAACCTGTACATGTGTTTTTTCAAACTGCTTCCGGTTATGTTCGTAATCACTGTATCCTTTCAGGATTAACCCGATGCAGGTTGAATAGGTTGGACGGGCCAGTTCTTCTATTTGCCCGGATGCCAGGTGCTCGTTCGGGTATCCGATTCGTGCATTGAGCCCCGTTACATATTCTGTTAACTGGATGAGGTGTTTTAACTGGGCACCACCACCTGTCAGCACGATACCGCCATTGAGCATTTTGTTATCGAGTCCCACCTGTTTTAAGATGGTAGGAAACGAAATCCATGATCTCACTCATCCGTGCCTGGATAATATTGGCCAGGTTTTTAACACTTATCTCCTTTGCGGGCATTCCGCGCAGACCCGGAATAGTAATGAATGCATTTCCCTTTGCCTCATTCGAGAGTGCAGATCCAAACTGCACCTTCATTTGCTCAGCCTGGGTTTTTAAAACCCCAAGTCCGGTTTTAATGTCATTCGTAATATTCTCCCCTCCAAAAGGTATAACTGCAGTATGTTTAAGAATTCCTTCATAAAATACTGCCAGGTCAGTTGTGCCTCCGCCGATGTCCACTATGGCGACACCGGCTTCGAGGTCTTCCTGTCCCATAACCGCTGCAGCTGAAGCCAGCGGCTGTAAAACCAGATCTTTTGTTTGTAATCCGCTTTTCTCAACTGCGCGGCTTATATTTTTAATGGCATTTTTATCCCCGGTGATAATATGGAAATTGGCTCCGACTTTTACCCCACCGTATCCGATCGGACTGATGATATTTTGAAAATTATCCACGGCAAATTCCTGCGGAATAACATCAATGATCTGGTCGCCGGCCGGAATATATGTTTTGTACTGATCGGCCACCAGCTGGTCAATCTCTTTTTGGGTAATCTCATCTTCGGTGCTCTGCCGTACGATGTCTCCCCGGGTTTGCAAACTTTTAATATGATGTCCTGCAATGCCGACATATACTTCCGAAATAACCAGGTTTGGATTGGAAGCATAACAATTGTCAAGTGCCATACGGATGGCCTTGATGGTTTCATCGATATTCAATACCTGGCCGTGTTTTACGCCATTTGAATTGGCCCGGCCAAAGCCAAGGATTTCCAATTTGCCGAATTCATTTTTACGACCTGCAATGGCAGCAATTTTTGTTGTGCCTATGTCTAGTCCTACAATAATGGGTTGTTCCTGGTTCATGGTTTGGTTTATTTTTGTTGTTGTTTCTGATGTTTATTATCTGTTTCGGTTTGATTTTCGTTTTCTTCCGGAAGATCCAGACCCTGGAGCGTCTGTTCCGTTACGGTGTTCCTTTCCAATGGTTTTACCTCCCTGATTATGCCGGTATCCGTTTCCATCTTTTGCGCCAACCGGATCATTTCCATTACATTTTTTCTTGCCTGAATGGAATCCGCCCTGGAAATAATTCCTTCCTTGCGTGTGGCAATCACCTGGTTCGAATAGCCCAGTTTGATGGCGGTATATTTTTCAAATCCGGTTTGAGTCATCACTGTTTTATAAAAAACATATAACCGGTGAAACTTATTCTCATAGTCATTACCGTCGCCGAATTCGATAACCTGATTGCCAATCAGCGGGGTCATATGAAATGTCTTTGCTGCCCGGATATTCACTTCCTGTATCTGACCCGACCAAAATGGATCCTGATTCAGAAATACAGCCAGGTTAAGGACCTGGCGATTCAGGGTGCTGTCCCGTTTTATTCCAAACCTATCCTGTGGATAACCGGTAAACACGGGAAGTCTGAAAACGGTCCGGTCCGGAACAGGCATTTGCACCCCTGTACTGTCAATCAGGAAACTATTTCCTGAAACCGCAAACATCCGGGCAACCGGTTGCCTCTCCTGTATGCGTATTTTCAGGGTCTGGTTATTGTCGAAATACAACTGTACATCCCTGATCCAGGCATTCCTCCGGAGAATGTTTTCCATTTTCAGCAGATCAAAAGATGCCATTTTTTTATCCTTAATATCCTTAAGTCCTTCTTTTTCCAGTTCCGTGCGCAGATCTTTTTTATTCAGGAATAATACTTTACCCCCGCCATTTATTTCCACTTCCATACCCTGACATAAACCGGAGTTTTTGGAATTGATGGCGGCAATCAGAATAGCCAGTCCGGCGCCTCCCAAAAGGCACCAGCCCATGACAGTAAAAATTTTTATCAATTTTGCTTTTACGTTCATTTTGATTTAAACAGGTCAGTAAACGGTTTAACTAATTCATCAATATCACCGGCTCCTGCCGTGATCACGACTAATTTCTCTTTTGGTTGCAGGTCAGCCGCCCATAGCAGGATTTCCTTTTTATCCAGGATTTGTTTTTTTGCCCTGGCCATTTTATTTAATATGGTGGAGCTTGTTATTCCTTCGATGGGTAATTCCCTGGCCGGATAAACCGGCAATAAAATTACCTGGTCTGCTTTGTCAAGAACATTGGCAAAACCATCTGCGAAATCCCGGGTGCGGCTGTATAAATGAGGCTGAAAAACAACCACCAGTTTTCTTTCCGGGAAAAGCTCCCGGGCGCTGCTGATCAGCACTTCCAGTTCACGGGGATGATGCGCATAGTCGTCAATATATACAAGGGATTCGTTGTGAACATGATATTCAAACCTCCTCTCTTACCCCTTTGTAATTATTTAGTGCGGGGATTATCTTTTCGCTTCCCAGTCCCAGTTTGCGGCAGGCTGTAATTGCCGCGAGTGCATTTTCCACATTATGCCATCCGCCCACGTTTAAATGCACATCCCTGAGTACCCCTTCCTTTCCTTCCACATCAAAAACATAATTGCCGGACTGTATCCGGAAGTTCGTCGTATATACGTCCGCGTTATGGTCGTTCAGGTGATAGCTGAGTTGTTGCACCTGCGCTGCCGGCCTGGGGATTGGCAGTCCATGTTTCTGCACCAGCGTGCCGCCGGATTTTATTTTTGCACTGAAGGCAATAAAGGCTTCCTGTACCGCTTCGCCTGTGCCATAAATGTCCAGGTGGTCAGCATCCATTGAGCTGATCACGGCGATATCCGGATGCAGTTTCAGAAAACTCCGGTCATATTCATCTGCTTCCACTACACAGATATTATTTTTATGACTCCAGAAATTTGTATTGTAATTGGCTGAAATGCCACCCAGGAAAGCATTGGACCCCATACCGCTGTCCCGCAGGATATGGGCAATCATGGTACTGATGGTTGTTTTACCATGAGTTCCCGCCACGCAAACATTTAATGAGTCTGCCGTAATCAGTCCAAGCACCTCACTTCGTTTCATCAAATCGTATTTCTGCGCCTGGTAAAAATTCAGGATTTTATTGTCTTTTGGAATAGCAGGCGTAAATACCACCAGCTGGATATCTTTCGGTACAGCAGACGGATCATCCTGGTAGGTAACCGGAATGCCTTCTGCCACCAGCGCCTTTGTAAGTGCCGTTTCTGTTTTATCATACCCGCTAACCCCCTTTCCCTGCTGACGAAAATAACGGGCCAGGGCACTCATGCCGATACCACCGATACCGATGAAATAGAGATTATGTATGTTTTTTATATCAGGCATTAAGTGTTTTCAAAATTTCAGTGGCGATTTTTTCATCTGCATCGGTGATGGCCAGTTTGCCGATATTTTCTTTTAATATCTCCTGTTTCGGTTTATTTTTTGCCAGTTCTACGATTTCCGTCACCAGATTTACTCCGGCATCCATATCCGGAACCAGGACAGCTGCATTTTTTCTGACCAGGTTTTCCGCATTGATGGTCTGATGATCCTCTGCTGCATGTGGATAGGGTACGAATATCACCGGCTTTCTCACCGCACATAACTCATACAATACCGATCCGGAACGGGAGACAACGATATCTGCCGCGGCATAGGCAAATTCCATTTTTGAAATGAATTCACCTGTCCAGACCAGCCTGGATTCCGAAGCATATTTTGCCGCCTGTGCAGCAAAGGATTTCCCGGTTTGCCAGATCAGCTGAATCTCATTCTTCATCAGCTAGCTGCATACCCGCATCAATTGCCTCATTCATGGATTTCGCACCCAGACTTCCACCCGTTATCAATACCGTCGTATACCGGGGATCCAGATCAAAAAAGGAAATTCCTTCCTCCCGTGAAATCCGGTTCGCCACCACATTTTTCCGAACCGGATTACCGGTGAGCATCAGCCGGCTGGCAGGAAAAAATTTTTCCATTCCGTCGCTGGCAGTAAAAATGCGCGTAGCTTTTTTACCCAGCAGCTGGTTACTCTTACCCGCAATGGAATTCGATTCATGGATAAAAGTGGGAATCCCCTTCGCCTGTGCATAACGGAGTACCGGGAAAGTGCTGTATCCACCTACACCAATGGCTGCCTGTGGTTTGAAAGTTGCAAATATTCCTTTCACCTGCAGAAAACTTTTAATCAGCTTGTATGGTAGTGCGAAATTTTTTATCAAAGAACTTCTGTTGTATCCGGCGATATCAATCCCTTTAATGGGATATCCTGCTTCCGGGATTTTTTCCATTTCCATTTTTCCCCTCGCACCCACAAAAAGTATATCCATTTCCGGGTCCTTTTTTTTCAATGCATTGGCAATGGCCAGTGCCGGAAAAATATGACCGCCTGTTCCGCCTCCTGCTATGATGATTCTTCTTTTCAAATTCGGGAATTCGGGAATTTGGAAATTTGAGAATATTTAAACTTATACACTTTCATATATTCTAACTGTATCTTATATAATTTCGAAGCCCTATTTCCTAATCCTATTCTAATCATCTAATCATCTAATCATCTAATCTTCTAATTTTCCTCCTCCGAATTCTCCTCCGCATTTTCCATCGCCAGCACGGCTTTCTCCTCTCCTTCCACCTTTTCCGCATTGCGTGCCACACTTAATATGATTCCGATGGCCATACAGGTAAATAAAAAAGAACTTCCGCCCATACTGATCAGGGGCAGGGTTACGCCGGTTACAGGGAACAGGTTAACATTCACAGCCATATTGGCTATTGCCTGGATCATCAGGGTAAAACTCAGTCCCAGGGATAAAAAAGCACCGAAAGCGAAGGGGCATTTTTTAAATATTCTTATACTCCTGAACAGGAAGACCAGATAAATGAACATGATGATGGCCCCTCCGATCAATCCGTATTCTTCAATGATGATCGCGTAAATAAAATCTGAATAGGGATGGGGAAGAAAATTTCGCTGGCGGCTGTTGCCGGGTCCCAGTCCGATCCATCCGCCATTGGCAACAGCAATTTTAGCCTGGTTGACCTGGTAATTGTCATCTGCTTTATCTGTCTTTGTTCCATACATGAAATTCTCCACCCGGTTGATCCAGGTGTCTACGCGTACGAACAGGCGGGAATGAGATGACGGATGACGGATGACGGATGACGGTTCTTCTGATTTATGCCGAACAACAGCGGCCAGGATCAGGATCATTACCGGGATCATGGCAATTCCCATGGTCAGTAAGAGGTGTTTGCCACTGACCCTTCCGATAAACATCAGCATCATGCAGGTCGCCCCGATGAGCAGGGCCGTGGAGAGATTGGCAGGTGCGATCAACAGGCAAACCACGGCTACCGGAAGGATCACGGGCAAAAACCCCTTTTTGAAATCTTTAATCTGGTCCTGTTTCCTGCTGAGCAAACGGCTGATATACATGATCAGGGCGAGCTTGGCCAGGTCCGAGGTTTGAAATGTCATATTTACAATGGGCAGGCGTATCCATCGGCTGCCTTCATTCAGCTTCACACCGAAAAATAATGTGTAGAACAACAAAGGGATGGAAACGAGAAACAGAATTTTAGCTACGCGCGCATAAATAATATAGTTGACCATGTGTGCAAAATAAATGATCATCACACCGGCCATGATAAATGCAAATTGTTTAAAGAGATAAATCTCCGTATTGCCCTTATACATTTTATAAGCCAGCAACCCGGTAGAACTGTATACCGCCAGCAGAGACATGAGGGCAAGTAAAACAACTACCGCCCAAATCACTTTGTCACCCTTGGTTCTCGAACCCAGGTGCTTAAAGGCCCTCATTTCTATTGTACTGTTATCTTGCATATTTTAGTTGACAGTTGACAGTTGACAGTTGACAGTTGACAGTTGCGTTAATCATGTTTCTAATTAATTTCAATTCAATTCACATTTCCACATTCCCTACATTCCCCATTCACCACATTTCTACAGGTCTCTGACTGCCTGTTTAAACTGATTTCCCCTGTCTTCATAATTTTTAAAAAGGTCAAAACTGGCGCATGCCGGGCTTAACAATACAACATCACCCTTATCAGCCAGATGGAAACTGCTTTTAACTGCTTCAGAAGCCGAACCGGTGTTGACAATTACCGGCACATCGTTTTGAAATGCTTCATGAATCTTGCGGTTATCGAGTCCCATACATACGATGGCTTTTACTTTTTCTTTTATCAGGCTTCGCATCAGGGAATAGTCATTCCCTTTGTCAATCCCGCCCAGAATAAGCACCACCGGTTTTTGCATACTTTCCAGTGCAAACCAGGTGGAGTTTACATTCGTGGCTTTGCTGTCGTTGATAAATTCCACTCCCCTTACCGTACTTACATATTCCATTCTGTGTTCCAGGGATTCAAAACTCTGAACCGCCTCCCTGATTTTATCTTTCCGGATGCCGATGGTAACGGCAGCCAGGCCCGCAGCCAGTGTATTAAACTGGTTGTGGATTCCTTTGAGGGCAAAATCATAAATGCTCATATTCAGGGTTTCATTCCCGGATTTGAGATTCATTTGCCCGTTCCTGATAAAGCCTCCCTGTGTTGGTTCCTGTTGCATGGTATATGGTAATGGGTTAGATTGAAAAGGGTACTCTTTTAATATGTTGCTTAATCACCGGATCATCTTCACAAAAAATAAAATAATCAGCCTCCGTTTGGTTTTTTACAATACTGAATTTGCTTCTTATATAATTCTCAAACCTGTATTCATATCTGTCCAGGTGGTCTTCCGTAATATTGGTCAGTATCGCGATATCGGGCCGAAAGGTGTGGATATCGTCCAGCTGAAAACTGCTGATCTCCGCGATATACCATTCTTTAGGATCCTCCGCCACCTGCCTGGCAATGGATATTCCGATATTACCAACCAGTGCGCAGTCCAGACCTCCATGTTTACAGATATGATAGGCCAGGGAAGTAGTGGTTGTTTTTCCATTACTTCCCGTGATGCCGAGGATCCGCCCGTCGGATTTGTGACGGTAAGCCAGTTCGATTTCACTGATAACCGGAATTCCTTTGCTCCTGATCTGTTTTACCAAAGAACTTTTTTCCGGTATGCCCGGACTCTTCATTACTTCATCCGCTTCCAGTATCCTCGCTTCGCTATGCTTTCCTTCTTCGTATTCAATTCCCCTTTTTTCCAGTTCCGATTTATACTTGTCCGCAATCTTACCGGCATCAGAAACAAAAACCTGATATCCTTCTTTTACGGCCAGTATGGCTGCTCCCACACCGCTTTCTCCTGCTCCCAGGATTATCAGTCTTTTCATTCTTTACTTCTTAACTTATTCGTGTAACGTTGATCGCATATCGTGTATCGATACGATATACGATTCACGATAAACGATATACGTTTACAAAGGGCGGATTATAGGTTCTTCAAAAGCATGAATAAATACTGCACCACAATGAATTCGAACTCGTTTTTCTCGGATATCCGGAAAAAGCCTTAAGCCTTATGCTTTAAGCTTTAAGCCTGATGTGTTGGTTTTTCAGCTATGTTTCCTACTGGTCATCTGATTTTCAATGTTACGATCGCAAATACCACACATAAAATCGTTACTATCCAAAACCGCGTTACTATTTTACTTTCATTATATCCAAGTTTCTGATAATGGTGATGCAGCGGACTCATCAGAAAAATCCGCCTGCCTTCACCAAATTTCTTCTTCGTGTATTTAAAATAACTGACCTGCAAAACCACACTCACGGTTTCCACCAGGAATACACCACAGAAAATCGGAATAAGCAATTCCTTACGAACAATAATCGCCAGGGCCGCAATGATGCCACCCAGGGTAAGGCTTCCCGTATCACCCATGAAAACCGTCGCCGGATATGCGTTATACCAGAGAAATCCCAGACAGGCGCCCACCAGGGCACCAATAAAAATCGATAACTCGCCCAGGTTCGGGATATACATAATATTCAGGTATTCGGCGAAGCGCAGGTTACCGCTCGCATAGGCGAACACACCCAAGCCCGTACCGATTACGGCACTCACACCGGTGGCAAGTCCGTCGATTCCGTCCGTGATATTGGCAGCATTCGAAACGGCAGTAATAATGAATATTACAATGATGATATACAGGATCCAGGTAGCTCCGCGCAGGGGCGCGGGCAAAAGTTTGGAATAGTTGAATTCATGATTTTTCACAAAAGGAATCGTGGTAATGGGTTCCCTGGCTTCCACAAATAATTTTTCCTTACCATCCAGCACAACTTTTTTAAGTCCGACCGTATCCGTCGGTTTATCCCCCACAAATTCCCGCCACACTTTGGTATTGCTGTTGAAGTAAAGCGTGGCAGCCACTACAAAACCAAGAACCACCTGGCCGAGAACTTTAAACCAGCCCAGCCAGACCGTCCTTATCGCCTTTTTTATATTGGAGTCCCTGAAGCTGGGCCATCCTTTTGGAACGCAGTTTCAGATAGTCATCAATGAAGCCGATCATACCCATCCAGAGGGTACTGAAAATCATCAGGCGGATATATGCCTTATTCAGGTTGGCGAGCAGCAGGGTGGGAATCAGGATGGCGAGAATAATGATGATTCCTCCCATCGTGGGTGTTCCTTTTTTCTGTTGCTCTCCTTCCAGACCCAGTTCGCGAACACTTTCACCCACCTGCAGGTTGCTGAGATAACGGATTAATTTCCGGCCGTAAAGCATGGTGATCACCAGGGACATGATAACGGCCAGTAATACCCGAAATGTGATAAACTGAAATAATGCCCCTCCGGGTACTTTCACTCCTGTTTGCTTAAGCCAATCGAATAGATGATACAACATGTTGTTGATCCCTCTTTTAGTAACTGATTACGGGATTCAATCCCAATCCTATTTGTCCAGTATCTCAAAAATTTCCCTCAGCACGGCTTTATCATCAAAAGGATATTTAACTCCTTTTATTTCCTGATATTTTTCATGACCTTTTCCGGCAACCAGCACGATATCCGATGGCTGCGAAAGACTCACTGCGGTTTTAATGGCCTCTTTTCGATCACTAATCGAAATAAATTTTCTTCTGGCCGCGGAACTGAGGCCGGTCTCCATATCCTTCAGGATCGCATCAGCCTCTTCTGTCCTGGGATTGTCGGAGGTAAAAACCACTTTATCGCTGAGCTGGCAGGCTACATCTCCCATGATGGGTCTTTTGGTTTTATCCCGGTCTCCCCCGCAACCCACCACGGTGATAATGCGTTCGTCGTTTTTACGCAGTTTACGAATGGTGCTGAGTACATTCTCCAGGGCATCCGGTGTGTGTGCATAGTCCACGATGCCTACAATTTTTTCCTTTGGTGAAATCATATAATCAAACCTGCCTTCCGCACCACTCAGGATACTGAGGTTTCGCAGGATCTCTGCTTTTTCTTCTCCCAGGCAAACCGCAGCCCCGTACACCGCCAGCAGGTTATAGGCATTGAATTCACCGATCAGCCGGAAATGCACTTCCTGGTCATTCACCAGCATAATAAGACCGGTGAGGTTATTTTCAAGAATCTTTCCTTTAAAATCCGCTGCCGTTTTTAAACTATAGGTATATTTCGACGCTGCCGTATTTTGCAACATGACTTCGCCCCTTTTATCATCTACATTGGTAATGGCAAACGCGGCTGAGGACAAAGAGTCGAAGAATAATTTCTTGACGCGGATATATTCATCGAAAGTTTTATGGTAGTCCAGGTGATCATGGGTGATATTGCTGAATATCCCACCGGTATAGTATAAACCTTCGATCCTGTGCTGGTGAATGGCATGCGAACTGGTTTCCATGAAAACATGGGTGCAGCCTGCATTTACCATATCCCGCAGCAGCTGGTTCAGGGATACCGGGTCCGGCGTGGTATGGGTAGCCGGCAAGTGCCTGGTCCGCAATAATATTCTGTACGGTGCTGAGCATTCCGCAGGTATAACCCAGGGAAGTGAATAATTTAAAGAGTAAGGTGGCGATGGTCGTTTTCCCATTCGTTCCCGTTACGCCGACCAGTTTTAGTTTTAGCAATACGTAACGCAATTAAACACAACAC
>CAWEWO010000009.1:0-693845 GCA_963812825.1 uncultured Bacteroidota bacterium | reverse complement strand
ATTCTGTTCATGCAACGGTTGGTTCTTTGCTTCAAAGCAAAACCAATGAAAATATTAAATCTTACTCCCAGAAGAAATCCTGGATTTCTGAAAACAATTTCTCTCCAGGTTGCCATTTCCGGCCTCATTCTTTTATTAATTCCCTTCGGAGCCTGTAGAAAAACAGATCATCCGTCCTTCCCGGGGAAGCAAATAAAATTAAACATGTGGTGGTGATCTATCTGGAGAACCACAGTTTTGACAATCTCTACGGAGAATTTGCCGGTGCCAATGGATTGTCTTCGCCTATCTCCTCAAATACTACACAGGTAGATGCAACCGGGACCCCCTATACTTTTTTGCCTCCGATTCCCGGTTCCACTGCTTTCCCGTTAAACCTGCCCAATACTTTTTTAATATTGATCAGTATGTGCCCAATGATCAGACAACGCCGGATGTGCTGCACCGGTATTATCAGGAACAATTACAGATTGACGGTGGTAAGATGGATAAATTCGCATTATACAATACCTACGGCCGGATTGTCACAGGGATACTATAAAACCAGTTTGTTGCCGCTATTGGAGCATCGCACAGCAATATACACTCTGTGATAATTTCTACCACAGTGCATTTGGAGGTTCGTTTTTAAATCATATATGGCTGATTGCTGCGGCCAGTCCGGTATTTCCGAATGCGCCTGCTTCTTTGATCGCTATGCTGGATGCTTCCGGTAATCTGATTAAAGACGGTGCGGTTACCCCGGATGGATATGTGGTCAATACCAGTTTTTCTGTAAACGCGCCGCATCCGGCAACTGCCGCCGGCTAACCTGGTTCCAAACCAAACGATACCCACCATCGGCGACCGGTTAAGTGAAAAAAATGTATCCTGGGCCTGGTATTCCGGTGGCTGGGATAATGCCCTGGCAGGCAAACCCGATCCGACTTTTCAGTTTCATCACCAGCCGTTTATTTATTTTACAAATTATGCAGATGGAACACAGGCAAAAAAAGACCACCTGAAAGATGAAACAGCAATTTATTACGGATGCTAAAAACGGAACACTTCCCAGCTGTTTCTTTTGTAAAACCTTTGGGTATCAACAACGAGCATCCGGGTTATGCCAATCTTCTAGCAGGTGAAAATCATACCGTGGAGCTCATCAATGATGTACTGAATGGTCCCGAATGGAAAAGATGTGGTGATTATCGTTACCTATGATGAAAACGGTGGCTTCTGGGATCATGTGGCGCCACCGGTTATAGATAAGAAATGGGGACCTGGCACACGGGTTCCGGCGATCATTGTTTCCCCGTTTGCAAAAAAAGGTTTTGTTGACCATACCCAGTATGAAACCATTAGCATTCTTTCCTTTATTGAAAAGAGATGGGGATCTAAATCCACTGGGGGACCGGGACTGTAATGCCAATCCATTGGAAAATGCATTTGACCTTGACATCATTCCCGAAAATACATAAATAGTTAGCAAATTACCAACTTGTTGCAAGGGGCGGCCCATTGGGTCGCTCCTCCTTTTTATTTATCTTATATCATCCGGATTACCAGAATGAACTTCGATGATTCGTAACTTCTCTGTATTCGATGAAGAAATATATTCAGCTTTTTATTTTGCCGGCCCTGATTAGCTGGTTTGTCTTTTTATTCCTGTCAGGAAAAATCAGCAGTCACCGGAAAAAGCAATAGCCAACTAATTACTAAATCAGATAGACAGTTTCGGCATCTGCCTGTCACTCAGCTGAAAACACTTGAGAAACAGCATCCGCTGATCAAGATCAATTGCAAAATCTTTCTTCAATGCAGACTGGCATATAAAAAATTTGAATGGGCAGCTGAATATTTTGAACCCGGCAAATCAAAGTCGGTCAATGGTCCGCCGGTACAGGAAGTAGAAATGCCGGAAATGCAGGTTATCGAACCATCCGGTCTGCAGATGATCGAAGGGCCTGCTGTTTCCAGTTATGATTCTGCCCGTAAAAAAGAACTATTAAGACAGATTGCAGTATTGTCAGGCAGCTTGTGACAGGTATAGAACAAGATTTAAAAATATTGATATCTTAAACTGGCAGGTTTTTGATGCAGCAAAACTGGAGGTTTTCAGAATCGAAACGCTGGGCATCACCGGATTTGACAATCCGCTTACAATAAAAAGTATGGAGGAATCCGCAGCCGCCCTGGAAAGCTGTGCAGAAAGCGCTTGTCTATTATGAAAATAAGAGGATACCGGAAAACTAGCGGAAAGATTGGAGCGCGCCATCAGATTATCTGTCGGCCCATCCTGCATTTCGATCCATTCAACCGGATGGAATTCATTACGGCATATGCTAATCCGGTAACAGATAGAAATCTCAGATCTGCGAAACAAAATTAAACATTCATGTTATCCGGTATAACCGGTTGTTAAACCAGGATGCGAAAACCCTGTTTGATACCAATGCCTTTAACGTGAATGCCTATGCGCCGGATCATTCATCCTTTATTTCAAATGAAAAAGTAGCACTGGGTAAAATACTATTTTCTGATCCGATACTTTCCGGTACCGGAAAAAGAAGCTGTCAGTCCTGTCATCAGCCCGGGAAGGCATTTACAGACGGTCTGCCAAAAAATACCATCATCGGTCAGAATGAATTGCTGGAGAGAAATACACCCACCCTGATCAATGCAGCATTGCAGCCGGCATTATTTTATGATCTGAGGGTGAATACCCTGGAAGACCAGTCGGTCAGCGTGGTGCAGAGCAGTAAGGAAATGCACGGTTCGATGGTGATGTCCGTGAAGACGACTCTGGCTGGATCAGAAATACCGGAAAATGTTTCTGGAGGCATTCCCCTATGAGGATAAAACCCGGATAGACACTTTTGAAGTGATGAACGCGATCGGATCCTATATCAGGAGCCTGGTCTTTCTAAACAGTCGTTTTGATGAATATATGCGGGGCGACAAATCCAAAATGAATGCAGACGAGATCAATGGGTTTAATCTGTTCATGGGTAAGGCAAAATGTGCTACCTGCCATTATATGCCGTTATTCAACGGAACATTCCCGCCAAGGTTTGCGCGAATTGAAGCAGAAGTGATCGGCGTTCCAAAATCAACAAAAGAAAATATCATTGATCCGGATATAGGCAGATATGCCGTAATAAAAGTGGAGTCTTTTAAACATGCCTTCAAAACGTCTACCGTTCGAAATGCCGCGCTGACCGCTCCCTATATGCACAATGGTGTATTCAATACGCTGGAAGAGGTTATGGATTTTTATAATAAGGGTGGGGGAGCGGGTCTGGGAATAAAAATTGAAAACCAGACACTGCCCTTTGACAGTCTTTCTCTTTCCCGAAAGGAACAGGATGATATTGTTTCATTTATCAAATGTCTGGATAGTAAAATTACTTTGCAGTGATTGAATGATGCATCGTTGAACGATCGATTCACTCACATTTTATCTTCACCGGAAATATTTATTATCTCATCTCAGGAATCTAGTGCGCAATAATTTTGTAGCAGGATTTTTGTATGTATATAACAGGCGGTACTACATAAGGCAATTTTCAGTAGCATGATATCGGGTAACTAATTGTTTTTAACTAACAGCTTTACCATGAAAAATTTTCTACGCGCTTTGTTCGTTTCTTATTTTTTCTTTTTCCTCTCCAACATCGCCGCATCGCAATCTTTACAACCATTTGAAAATTGTCCCGGAGTATCTGTAGCAATTACAAGACCGGGGTTCAATGCAACGCCTGGTCCTTATCAAATTTTCCTGATCGATGCCAACGGAGCGGTACAGCCAAGCGGCAACCCGATCAATCTTCAGATCAATGGATTTGGGTTGAACACTGCAGACGGTTTTTTATACGGCATTCATGAATCGTCGAATGTTGCCAATCCATTCCTTACAAGGGTTGATAAAAATGGAAATTTTGAAAATGTCGGGCAATTGGTGGCCCCTGCCGTGGGTCCTTTCAAAGTGGGAATTATCAACACAGCAGCCGGTACCATGGACGATAAGGACAATTATTATTTTATCGCGTTGGTTATCGATCTTCAAAATGTACTCACACCACCATCATTGTTCGTAGGTAAGGTTGAAAATGTTTCGGGCCTGTTGCAGGGAGAAGATCCCATTAATATAAAATATTCACAAATAAATACCGGCACCTGCATGGATGAATTGCTGGCCGCTTTATCAAATCCGCTGGAAGGAGCTCTGCAGGACATTGCCTTCAACCCGGCTAACGGAAACATATATACGTTTATACCGGCGCCGGGAACTCCCACTACTCGGGTAAGATTGCCTGGTTTAAACCGGGCGACAACCCGCTTTCACTTGTATCGATCCCGCACAACCGAACATCCCAACCAATGATCTGTCGGGCCTGTTTTTTAGCAGCGATAGTTCATTGTTTATTTTGACGATTGATGGAAAATATTATAAGGCGGACGTCAACACAGGTACATACATTTGGTGGCGCAGAGTGGATTGCCATTAGTCAGCGGAAATTTACGCGGTGACATGGCCTCCTGCGTAGGCAAAAAACCGCTAGTGGCTTTTGATAACTGTCCCGGCGTTTCAGTTGCCATAACAAGACCGGGATTCAACCGTACGGTTTCACCTTTCCAGATCTATCTCATCGATGAAGCCGGAAACATACAATCGACGGGCAACCCGATCAATTTACAGATCAATGCCTTCGGTCTGAACAATAAAGATGGGTTTTTATATGGTCTGCATGAAAGCGCAAATATCAGTACCCATTTTTTTCCAGGGTCGATAAAAACGGAAATTTCGTGGATATCGGAAAACTTTCGCCTCCACCAAATTCCGGCACAAAAGTCGGGATCATCAACACCGCAGCAGCAACCATGGATGGCAGGGATAATTATTATTTCACCGCAGTCGTTGCAGATACACCCATCACGCGCTCATATACCCACATTATTCCTCGGCAAAATTGAAAATGTTTCCAAACTAAAAGAAGGAGACGAAATCAAAATAACCTATAAAGAAATCAAGATCGGAACCTGTGCCGACGAAATACTGTCGACTTATCCAATCCCGCCAATGGTCTCTTGCAGGATCTTGCTTATGATCCGGATAACGGTAACATATATACGATTATTCCGGCGCAGGCAAATTCACCGGCACCTGCAAAGATTGCTCATTTCAATGCCAGGACGAGATTCCCTGTTTTGAATTGCATCGACCCGCCCCAACCCAATATTGCAATCAGAGATTTGTCCGGATTATATTTCTGACAATAATGGCAGCTTATTTATACTGACCACAGACGGAAAATACTATCGGGGCAATGTGCGAAATGGCGTAATAACACTAATAACGCAAACTGCGTTGCCTTTAACCGGAAATAATCTACGGGGCGATATGGCGTCCTGTGTCGGCAAAGGATTTCATCCCCTTTTTGGACACGAATATGAGCAGGGTGATGATGAGGATGATAATCACGGGTCGGACAGAATAAGGATTATTCCGAATCCTGTAAAGGAAAATGGGATATTGGTCTCCATCAATGCTGAGGAGAGTGCCCGGGTACAAATTCAGATCATGAGTTCAACCGGCAATACGGTACAAACAAAAACCATCTTCGTTGAACAAGGAGCGAATCAGCTCTCCGTGGATATATCAACATTGAATAAAGGTTTGTATACGGTAGTGTTAACTTACCCGACAGGGAAAATTACGGCCACAAAATTCATAAGGCTGTGAGGGGTTAATTATTGAACAACTATCTTTCCTTTCATTACCGGGTGAATGGAACAATAATAATCGGCGCTGATTCTTATTGGTATCTTATATGACTGACCCGGTGAAAGATTGGAAGATGACCATGTTTTATCAGGGATCTGGGTGATATCATGAACAACCAGATCCTTGTTTATGAATTCAACGGTATCACCCTTTCTGATGGTAAGTTCTGCCGGGCTGAACTTCATTTCGCTGATGACAATCCTGTGAAGTTCCGGAACTATTTTTTCCGGTTCAGAAGAACAACCTGTCAAACAGATCGGTGCAATAATCAGACAAAAACTGATTCTAAATAGTGCTTCAGTAGATTTCAACTTAATAATTTTTCTGCAGCATTTCTGCGTGACTGAGATGGGCTTTCAGCAGGGGAACAACTTTCTGCAACAAAGCTTTTAATTCTGCATTTTGTGCTTCCGGTATAAGGACTCCTTCAACAGTGGAGATGACAGCTTTGTGATAAGCTACCTCATTATCGATATATGCTTTGTCAAAAGCCTTACCGGATTTTGAATTCAGCATCTGCTTTGTTTTTTCCGCGCCGGACAGTAATGACTGACTTACTGCATTGTCCTTTGGTGTCACACCTAATTTTGTAACCAGCGCCACGGCCTGGTCGATGACCGCCTGGTGATCCCTCTTCATGGTTCGCGCAAAATCAAGAATACTGGTATCCTTTGATTTCGCGATGGCGATATCTGCGTAAGCCATATCAATCTGGTTGGCTACTACTGCAACTGAAGCTATTTCAGGGTCTGTCAACTGGGGCTTGGCCTGTGAAAGACCTGTAAAAGGCAGGCTGCTTATACAGATCACGGCGACAACGGAAAATGTCCTGAAAATTTTAGAGACTATCATAGTTATTATTTTAGAAAATAGTAATTCACTTAATATTTGATAGTCTAAGTCACAAAAGGTTACAAATATTTTTTATTTCTCAGTTGTGGCAAATATTCTACAGAAAATAATTCAATAAAAATCCCCTGATAAATTGTAACCAATGGTCTACTCATTTACTCTATTAATAGATACAGATAACCTTTATTCATACAGCCTTTAATCTATTTTATGCGACATAAGAATAAAATAATCGTGCTGGGTGTGATGGTTTTGGGTCTGGTTATTTCCCAATGCAGCAGGGAAAAACATCATCCTGAAAAACCCGGAGGGCCGCCATCTGTGATCAATGATGGCAAACAAATCTTTCGCTTTGACAGTTTTGGTGACGAGGATTTCTGGAGTGGTCTCCTGCACATTGACAAGGCCGTTGCCGGCGCAAATAATGGTGGATTCGGAGCGGGTGTCAGTCCGGCCACAGCACTTTCGGTAGGATTAAAAGTTGATGCCAATGCGCTACCACCCGACGTGGTAGCCGCAATAAATTCCGGTGCTGTTGACCTCAATGATCCCGCTACTACGCTTGCTCTTTTAAAACTAAACGCCGTTGTCGGAATCAAAGGAAACTTCGATGAATCCGGTTCGTTCAAATCTCTGGGCATTACCTGTGCGCTTTGCCATTCGACAGTAGACAATTCATTTGCCGCGGGTATCGGCAAGCGATTGGATGGCTGGCCTAACAGGGATTTAAATGTGGGAGCAATTATTTCTTTGACAGATAATGCGAAACCAATTGCCGACCTGCTTCATGTGGATGAGCCAACCTTAAGAACTGTTCTGGGTGCCTGGGGACCGGGTAAATTTTCTGCCATTCTTTTCATGGATGGTAAGGCATTAAGACCCGATGGAAAGGTGGCCGCCAATCTGATACCTGCGGCTTTTGGGCTAAAAGGGATCGAACTTACTACTTATACCGGCTGGGGTAGTATTAGTTATTGGAATGCCTTTGTTGGTACACTGGAAATGCATGGGAAGGGTACACTGGTGGATCCGCGCATGAACGACCCGGTAAAATATCCCATTGCCGTAGAGAATAATTTCTGGAACACGGTGAGCTCTCCGGATCTGATCACGTCTAAATTACCCGCACTCAGGGAATATCAGCATTCAATATCTGCTCCGCGACCACCGGATGGAAGCTTTGACAAGATTGCAGCAGGCCGCGGTAAGGCGATTTTTATGTACAAAGGAAAATGTGCTACCTGTCACGCACCACCACTGTATGCCGATAATATTTTACATTCAGCCGGGGAACTGGGTATTGATGATTTTGAAGCCATGCGGTCGCCAACTGGAAAATATAGGACAACACCGCTGGGCGGATTATTTACCCGCATGAAAGGTGGCTTTTATCATGATGGTCAGTTTGCAACGTTGAATGATGTTGTAGATCATTACAATACTAACATGTCATTAAATCTGACCAGTGAAGAAAAGCAAAACCTGGTTGAATTTTTGAAATCTCTCTGATGGGAGAGGGCCAGTTTAATTTTTTATGAAGCTGATGGAACTCAGGTTAAATCCACCTTTGTCAAAATAAATGCGGAGCCGGTAAACACCTTTGGTTAACTGTATATTATTTAAAGTTACGGCTTGCCAGTTTTGATTTCCGCCGGTTGCCGGGATTTGAATATTCTGAGCTTTTATCCCGGATTCCCCGACACGGCTTATATGCATCACTCCACCTGCGGTCTCAGAAGAGACTGAAAACCGGAGCCTGTATATAACGGGATCCTGAACGTCAATGGTATATTGCAGCCATTCTCCGGCTTCAATATGACCGATATAAAAATTTCCTTTTTTCATGGAGTCTTCATAAATATCAACGCCGTCATTTCTGTAAACCCTTCCGCGATTGCCGACAGTTTCCTTGCCTTTGGAACTACCGTAGTTGGCTGTGTCTTTATCAAAATATGCAGAACCATTTATTCCAAGATCATAATCTATAGCGGGCAATACGGTACCGGCTACAATAATATTTCCATTATTTGAGTAGGGGATTGCCTCACCGCTGAAAGGCTGCCTGATCATAGCATCGATCACATCCCGGTGTATAATGTTATTTTCAAATTTTGCATTTTTTGCCAGTTCCATTAAACCTTTGTATACATCTGGTGCCAATGGCGCTCTGCTGGTTTTTCCGTTCCAGTAGTTTACCAGCGAATCATATTGCGGATTGGATCTGATCTGCAATGGATTATTATTGCCCAGTTTTTTCAAAGGCCACCAGGCCCATCCGATATTATTCGATTCGAAAAGATGAATGGCTTCCGTGAACCAGACATTTGAATTTTCACCCGTTTCACCCACCCATACCGGCACATTGTACTGGTCACGGTAATTCAAAATATATTGAATGGATCCAATATCGTTCCGGTTCCAGTACTTGTGAAAACTCAAAACCATATTGCCATCCCATGGCGGAAGCATTCCTTTATAATTATTTCCCCAGCCATTTCCTTCAATAATTACAATATGGTTTTTATCCACCTCACGAATTGCATGCGTAATATCCTGTAACAATTTTTTTAGCGGAATATTATTTTTCTCATTTAACCCATTACGGTCTTTTGCCGTATCATCAAAACCCCAATTCGGTTCATTGAGGATATCGTAGCCTGCGATGGTGGTTTCGTTGACATATCTTTCAGCCAGCTTTCGCCACAGACTTATAGTTTTATTTCTGTTTGCTTCACTTTGCCACAAAGAAGGTTTTGACGGATCGCGGTCTGAAATATTCAGGTCGTTACCCTGACCACCGGGAGCGGCATGCAGATCAAGAATTACATACATATGATTCGCCTTACACCATGCAATCAGGCTGTCGGTCAAAGCAAATCCGGTGGGTAGCCAGGTATCCAGCCCGGTAACCGGTTCCTCTTCTACAGGTAAAGTGTAAAGTTTATAGTGCATGGGCAGGCGCACTGAATTAAATCCCCAGGCATGTAAGGAATCAATATCTGATTTTGTAGTATGGTTGGAGAGCCAGAGATTGTAGAATTCCTGTGTTTGCTCTTTTGAAATCAGCGCTTCTATCCGTTGCCGGACCCGGGATTGCTGGCCTTCATTGTACAGGTGAAGCATATAACCTTCCTGCAACATCCAGCCGCCCAGGCCTATTCCGCGTAACAAAATATTCTCACCCTGGCCATCGACAATGCGCTTCCCTTCTGCCTTTAAAAATCCGTCCTGCGAATAGCCCCACTGACTGAAAAAACAGCAAACCAGGATTAAAAACGATTTAAGCCATTTCATATGGTGGTGGTGATTGACTCGAAATTATAATCCTTCAAAAGCGAATATCTCATTCCTGAATTTTTTCCTGGGTAGAAGATCCGGCCTCATGCTGGCCTGGTAAACGAAAGCAGCAACGATAATGGCTGCCTGTTTCATATCATCTATCTGGAGATAATCATAGGTATCCATATTGGTATGATGTGTTTTGGATTCGTAGTCCAGGGGGTCCTGAATAAAACTAAATCCCGGAATACCAACCCATTCAAAGGAAACATTATCACTGGAGCCGGAGCTGCTCAATGTGGCAGTGGTTGCTCCGAGGTCGTGAAATGGTTTCAGCCATTGTTCAAATATGGAATTAATTGCCGTATCACCGTTTGAATAGATGCCCCTGATCTTTCCGGTTCCGGCGTCGAGATTAAAATACGCGGAGATTTTTCCCTGGTCAGGTTTGAATTTTCCGGTTTCGCCATTTCCAAAATGATTTTTTACATAGTTATAAGAGCCCAGTACAGCCTGTTCCTCACCGCTCCATAAGGCAATACGAATGGTACGCTTTGGTTTCAGTTGTAAGGAATCCAATAGTCGTACTGCCTCCATCATGACGGCACAACCCGCTCCATTGTCAGTAGCCCCTGTTGCGGCACTCCAGGAATCCAGATGTGCGCCAAGCATCACGATTTGATCTTTTAATACCGGATCGGTGCCTGGAATTTCAGCAATCACATTGTATCCCTTTGTATCATCGCTGAAAAATTTCCCTTTGATATTTAAAGATAATTCTACCGTATGTCCCGATCCGATTAATCGCTTGATTTTAAAACCGTCTTCTGTAGAAACAACCGCCTCAGGCAGTAATACTTCGCTGTTTACTTTATACCCAGCTGAATTTTGTACGGTCACTGTTCCATCACGCCCGATTCCTCTGGCAGACACAATCGCGACTGCCCCATAATTTTTCAATTGCATTTTCCCCGCCTGAATTTTTTTTCTGATATTGATAAAAAAAGCGATCTGCTGGTGATTTAATACGTGTTCATCCGGCCTTTTTACCAGTTCGCTGTCTGTATACCGGGTTGAAAACGGTTTGAAATCCTCTTCATGTTTTGAAGCATTACTGGCAACAAACACGATTTTCCCCCGGAATTCTTCCCGGTGCTTTGCCAGAAATCCTGAATCGAGGAGTTGATTGTCGAAGATCTGGTAGACCGGTGCATGAATTTCACCGTTGGTATTGGAGCTCCAGGGCAATGGATATCCAATGATAGATCCGTAATAAGGTTGTATCATAGCGATACTGAATTCTTCCGTCTCCCATCCCCGGCCGTATTCACCCCAGGGTTCTAATACAGCATTTTGAAGTCCCCAGTTTTTCATGGCCACAACAGCCCACTTACCAGCCCGGTAGAATCCGGGTGAATTGGTAAGCCGGGAACCGGCAACATCAGTTAGGTTATGGGCAATGAACGGAATCTGGGAGCTGGTCAATTCGGCATTCCGGATCTTTTGAAACGCCGCTGTATCAACTTTTTCCTGTTGGCCAAAAAGAAAGTTTATCGGACCCGTTAAAAAGATAATGAAGGTTAAGCAACTGATTATTTTCATTATGAGAAGTTAGTGGCCGGCAAATTAAGTAAAACTAAAATCAGTCCGGTTCTTAATTAAAGAATAAACAATTAGTGAGGGGTTATCTTCATCGGACCTGTCTGGCTGCAACAGAAAATTATTTTTTTCGAGTAGTCTGATTGATTTTATGTTCTCCTTATGAACAAAGGCATCGATGACCTGCAAAGAAATGGTGTCAAAGGCATATTCTAAAACACAACTTACCACTTCCTGCATAATGCCCATACCCTGGTAGTCGGGAGATAATTCAAACCCGATTTCTGCCTGTTTCTGATCGGCGGAGAAATTCCAGAGACAAATGGTTCCCACTAACTGGGGATTATCCCTGAGGCATATCGCCCAGTATAAGCTCCTGCCATCGTCGATTCCTTTGTTTACTAAATTGATAAATTCTATGGCTTTGGAAATACTATCCGGCTTCGACCTGTCTAAAAATTGATTTACGCTCACATCGGTGCGTAAGGCAAATATTTCAGCACTGTCATTATTTGAAAGCTTTCTCAGAGAAAGTCTGTCAGAAGCTAATACCGGAAATGTTGAAAATAGACGTGAACTCATATAAATACCGGGAAAGTTAGAAAAATACTTTCTTTTTCAAAACACTCACTTCTCCCTGCGGTCATTTTCATCCTCCTATCGGCTCGCTTATAAAACAAGCCGAAGAAATATTTTAACAGGGGAATTTAGCCAACGGTAGACTCCTGCATATTAAAGGCAGATCCTGGCTTACCAAAGGAGACCTCCTTCGGAAGGGCCTGCCGGGCGAATCAATTATTTAAACAAGTGATTACCTTTAAATCTTAATACGAACGCTCGTTGCGAGAAATGAAACAGTCCAAACTGTGGCTCCTTACGGGGCTGCTATTATCCTGCCTGGTAATTGGAATGAGTGTGTCAGCTCAGGATATTGATGAGTCTAACTTCATGAGATATACCCGGTTAGAGGGTTTATCTAACAATTATATTTCCGGTATTGTCCAGGATTCCAACGGCTATATCTGGATCGCCACGCATAAGGGCATCAACCGTTTCGACGGAAAATTATTCCAATCCATTTTCAAAAGTTCTAACCGATCGCCACTGCCCGACAACCTGCTGAAATTCATGCGCCGTCAGCCTTCAAATGAAATCATCGGAGCCACCCGTGCAGGAGCATTTTCTTATGATCCGGTTACCGGTGAGTCTAAAAAGTTTATTGTTCCCTGCGATTCCACCATCTTTTTCTGGACGAATAATGTTTACGATATCGTTAAAGATAAAGAGGGGAATTATGTAGTTTCTACAAAGACCGGCCTTTATGTTTTTAATGAATCAGGGGGCTCATAAACCGGTATGACTATCACCTGCCCCCTGATGTGGGAAAACTGGAAATGATCTTTGGGGGTTGGGTTAATTCATTTGAAAATGGATATACTCTCCAGCAAAATGGATTGTTTGGGAGCCTGTACGATCCATTTGCCAATAGGATCGACACTTTATATATCGCTAAGAAGTCAAATCTGAAAAAACTCCTTACGGATTCAGCGGGAGACATGCGAATGTCATGCAGCGGCAAGAATGGAGAACTATTCATCCTTAATACCGAAAGAAACAGCATCGAACTGACAGATATATATTCATCGCTCTACAGTTCCAGTCCCATGCCTTTTTCTGTGAAGGCAGAACTGGGATGGACAAGCAGAGTAACTTACATCAATGATAGTCTAATCGCCATAACCTGTAAAAACAGTGGCTTCTATTTATTGAATATTACCAGGAACAGGCAATTGATATGTGATGGACGGAAACATTTTGCCAAAGACATTTGTACAGCCATTTTTAAGGACAGGGAAGGCCGGCTATGGATTGGTACCACAGATGGTTTATATAAGCAAAATCTGCATAATTCTTTTTTTTCAGTGGTTGATCTGTCGCTGCAATCAGATAAACTGGTTAATCATGATATCCGGAGCATCTATGTTGAAAAGAATACCATCATTGCCGGATTACAGAATGAAGGCGGATTGCTTATCCTGGATAAAAAAACGGGTAAAATAAAGAAAAGCCTGCTGTTTAGCCCGGGTACAAAATACAGCAATACCATAACTAAAATCTTTCTCTATAATAAAGATACATTATGGATCGGAACCAGCCGGGGTATTGTATGGCTGAACAAGAATAATTTTCATTATGGCCGCCTGAAAACCCTGCCCCAGCTTGACTGGATCCAGAATATCGGTTCAAGATGTTTCTTTGAAGATTCAAAAAAAAATATATGGATTTCTTTTGCCACGCTGAATAGCCTTGTACGTTTTAACAGGGCCACCCAGACATTTACGAAATTTCTACGGAAGAAAATCCCCTGCTTAAAATAACCTTTATATTCAGTATGGCCGAAGATTTACAGGGAAATATCTGGCTGGCCGGTGACGGGCTTTGCCGCTGGAATGCAAAAAGCCAACTGGTAGATACCCTGATTCCCTATCCCAAAGTAAGCAAGCTGCTGCTGAACTATATGTTTATCCTGGACAGGGACAACGGCAATAATCTATGGCTGTCATCTTTTGACAATGAGATTATACAATTTAATTGTTCCACCAATACCATGTACCTGCGTCAGCAGGAAAATAATATTATTGATGGCAATACGGTCACCAGTTCGCCCATTATCAACGATAATATCTGGATGGGTACCGACAATGGCATTTCTGCTTTCAATATCAAGGATTATTCGGTAAAGCAATTCACTTATGCAGATGGACTGCCTTCTGTGGCCATTACATCAACCGGCAGGGGAAGTTTTTATGATGAGGAGGCCAATCGTTTTTATATCGGAGCCAGGCACAGGCTCATTTCTTTTAGTCCGGATATTTCTTCTTCTCCAAAAGTGTCGCCCGGCTTTTTATTGAAAAAATAACCACCCGGGATTCCGTGATCCGTTCGTGTCTGAAGCGGATACGGTTGAAATATTCCCAGAATAATCTAACCATTTTTTTCAATACCATTAATTTTACCGATCCCGAAGAAAACCGTTTTGCCTGGCGGTCGCTGGATGGTAATGATACAAGCTGGAATGAATTAACAGATCAAACCTCAATAACCCTGACCAATCTGTCCGGTGGCAGGCATTCCGTCCAGATAAAACTGTATTCCGCTAATAACCACTGGCCGCAACAGGTGAAAACCATTAGATATCTATATACAGCCTCCGTTTTGGAAAACTGTCCTGGTTTATTGCTTCTACTTGCCATTCTTGTAGCTTTCATAATCCTTATCATCTATAAAAGCAGGGTCAATTCAGTAAGAAAAAAAGAAAGGGAAAAAGCAAAAGTACAGCAGCTGATTGCAGAAGAATATAAAAACCAGTTTGAACTGGAACAGATCAGCAACTATTTTTCTTCTTCCCTCGCAGGCAAAAACAATGTGGAAGATGTATTGTGGGATGTGACAAAAAACCTGATCGGCCGGATGAATTATGAAGACTGCATCATCTATATGTGGAATGAGGATAAAACCAAAATGATACAAAAAGCAGCCTATGGTCCCAAGGGGAATCCCAAGATCATTAAGATGTCAGGCTTTTGACGTGTCACCCGGACAGGGAGTTGTTGGACATGTGATGCAGACCAAGGAACCGCTGCTGGTTCCCGATACCACGGAATGATCACCGTTACCGGGTGGATGATATGAACCGGCTGAGTGAATTATGCGTACCGATCATTCATAATGATGAACTGATCGGTATCATTGATTCAGAACATCATAGTGAAAATCATTTTAAAGAAAGAGATGTTAAAATACTAACGACCATTGCCACACTGGTAGGCAATAAAATAAAACAAATAGAATCAGAACAATCGCTGGAAAAAAAGCAAAAAGAAATTGCCTTTATCAATCAGCAACTGGCCGAAGCGCAGTTATCGGCTTTGCAAACACAGATGAACCCGCATTTTATTTTTAATTCCCTGAACAGTATCAAGGGAATGATCCTGGACAATGAACAGCAAAAAGCTTCCAGGTACCTGAGCAAGTTTGCTCAGATGATCCGGATAACGCTGAATCAATCCAAAGAAATATTTACCACCCTGTACGAAAACCTGGAACACCTGGAAAATTACCTGGTAATGGAAAAACTTCGGTTTGATGATTCCTTTACTTTCCAGGTTGATCGTAGATGAGTGTATTGATAAAGAAGAAACACTGATTCCTACACTGATGATTCAGCCATTGGCGGAAAATGCCATCTGGCATGGACTGATGCATAAGGAAGGAGAAAAAAAATTATTGATCCGTTTTTCGCAGGTGGAAGAAACCATTTCCTGTACGATTGAAGACAATGGAATCGGAATAAATCGTTCCGAAGAATTAAAAAAATTGAACAAACCTTCGCATCAGTCAGTCGGGCTTAAGCAATCTTCGTAACCGGATAAAAATAATGAATGAAAAATATGATATCGGCTGCACCCTGGAAATAACTGATTTGCATGATTTGATCAAGAAAAAACCGGCACCTGTGCTGTTTTACGTTTTAATATCATAACCAATAAACTATATTTATGAAAGCAATTCTTGTTGATGACGAACCGGATGGCATCCGGACATTAAAGAAAATTGCTGGAATTGAATTGCCCGGAAGTGGAAATTGCGGCTACCTGTTCGAATGCGATCACGGCAAAACAAAAGCTGGAGGAAATCAGGCCCGATGTGGTATTTCTGGATGTACGGATGCCGGGTAAAAGCGGACTGGACATGCTGGCTGAATTATCTGAAAAGAATTTTGAAGTGATTTTTGTTACGGCCCACAATGAATACATGCTGCAGGCATTGCAGTTCAGCGCTGTTGATTACCTGATGAAACCGGTAGATGAAGACCGCCTGATAGAAGCGGTACAACGGGTAAAAAAAAGATTGAAGCAGGAAAGGGACTCCGGCCAGGCAGAAACCTTGCTGCATAATATCAATAAAGCCGGATCTCCGCTGGAAATGAGACTTTGCCTGCCTACGCTGAAGGGATTTACCATCGTAAAACTGGAAGAAATTGTTTATTGCGAAGCACAGAGAAGTTATACCATTTTCCGTCTTATCAATAATAAGACCATCATGATTTCAAAACCACTGTTTGATTATGAGCGATTACTGGCGGATACAATTTTTCTCCGGGTACATAAATCATTTCTTATTAATCTGCTGCATGTAAAAGAATATATGCGTGGAGAAGGTGGTACGGTGATCATGAGCAATGGCATGGAAATAGAAGTAAGCCGGCGAAAAAAAGAACTGTTTCTGACAAAGGTGAAGGAGTATTTCAAATATTAAGAAAAAAAGGTCGCCTAAAGCAAAGTTTAGACGACCTGAGAATGGATAAGGATTAACTAGACAACTTTCGGGCTATACCCCGTCAATATTTTTATCAGGGAAACGATATCCCATTTCTTTAAAAGTATCCATGAATCCCAGCGATACTGCCTCTGAAAACAGGGATGTGGATTTACTGCGTTTTGAAAACATCTTCTTTATATATCTTATCAGTTGCATACACACGAATTAAGGACCGCAAGTAAATGATAAATATTTGTTTGCAATTCCTCTATTCACCCTGCGGTAGCCCATTTTTTATATGTGGCGGTTTTGATCCTTTAAAAGGCCGCAGATAATCGGACCACTTACCTGGCCACGCGGGTAAATTACCGTTCGGGAAATAAACGATACCGGAGACTAAACAAAAACTGCCATTGGATGATTACTGCCCACGGTGCATTCCGTGCTGCATTAATTTCGCATCTGAAATAATCCGTACACTTCCGATAAATCATGAGAATTGAAGGATCTTAAGTTACCATACGGTCCCTGTCAGGAAAAGACGCGAAGGCCAGCTGAGGATTAGTTTACTGATAGATAATGAATCCAAACTTTTTTCGTGGATAGCAGGTAGAAACGGGAAGGGTGGAACCGGAACAGCGAAATGACAGCATCCGGTTCCTATTTTCTTCCCTGTTGAGAAATCGGTAATCTCCAGCCAACAATATTCAATTTATATGTCAACCATAACCTTGAATAATCCCTTCACATCCAATTTTTCTAACCGGCCCTTAAAAAGCAGCCGGATAGAATCCATAGATCTTTTGCGGGGTATTGTGATGATTGTAATGGCCCTTGATCATGTCCGCCATGTTTTCCATCACGAAGCTTATTCTTATGATCCGCTGGATTTGACAAGAACCAGTGTTCCTATATTTTTTACCCGGTGGATCACCCATTACTGCGCACCCATATTTGTATTTCTCGCTGGCATATCTGCCTATTTATACGGCGTAAATAAAACCCGCGCTGAGCTCGCGAATTATCTTTTCAAAAGAGGCTTGTGGCTGGTGCTTGTTGAGATATTCATCATCGCCCTGGGCAATACATTCAATCCGACTTATCCCATAATTAATTTGCAGGTGATCTGGGCAATTGGCATCAGCATGATAGCTCTTTCTGCAATAATATATCTGAGAAGAGAACTTATCCTGGCAATTTCTATTTTCTTAATCGCCGGGCACAATTTGCTGGATAATGTGCATTTACCGGGTACCGGACTGACTTCTTTTATATGGTCTGTCCTGCATGATCCCGCAGATTTCGTTTTCGGACGTTTTTTAATCGTCGTAAAATATCCTGTACTGCCATGGATCGGGATACTTTCCATCGGGTACTATTTAGGATATTTATTCAGCTCGCATTACGACCCCGAAAAAAGAATGAAAGTGTTGATCTTACTGGGATTCATATCCATGGAATTATTTTTCCTGCTGAGAACAGTAAACAATTTTGGTGATTCCGGGCATTGGTCAAATCAGGCAAGTGCAGTTTACAGTCTGTTATCATATCTGAATGTTACAAAATATCCGCCCTCCCTTCTGTATACACTGTTAACAATCGGGCCGGCCATGATATTTCTGGCACTGGCTGACAAGCCGCTGAATTCATTTACAAAAAGGATTGTTGTTTTCGGCAGAGTACCTTTTTTCTACTATGTAGTACATCTTTATATGATCCATTTGCTCGCGATGTTCGCCGCAATCCTTTCAGGCTTTGGCTGGAAAAGCATGATCTTAACCAATAAAATTAACCTGGTTCCCGGTCTGAGAGGGTTTGGTTTTAACTTATTAACCGTTTACCTCGTTTGGATCATGTTGATCATTATCATGTACCCACTATGCAAGTGGTATGGCCGGTACAAGCGTAATAATATGTCAGGCCAGAACTGGCTGAGCTATGTATAATATATAACCGATCCGGACCTTACCATCTTTCCACCACCAGCTTCTGCGTTCCTACAACTTTACTGTTTGCATCCAGGATGTAGACATAATAAAAACCCTGGGCCGTAAACTTGGGAATTTGCATGATTTCAGTCTGGGTTGGACCTGATACCAATATCTTCTGATCAATTACTTTTTTCCCAAAAACATTTGCCAGTTGAATGGTATAGGTTCCCGGTGTCAGGTCATTGAACTGAATGTTGAACCGGTCGTCCATCACCGGATTAGGGTAGACCCTGAATTTACTCAGCCTGTCCATTGACTTGGTGATGAAGAGATTCGAATTCTCTGCAGATCTCGAATGTAATATATTGCTATTGGCAAGATCGGCACTTCCATAAATTTCATGGGTTGCCGGCGCAGCCAGGGCAGTCCAGTTTTCAGGATCGACAGTATAATAAGCATCTGCATACAACGAGCTGCTGATTAAAATCCTGCCATCCTCATTTACGACCACTCCGCTGGTAGTAAATTTTGCAGGCAGTCCGGAGATCGTTGCCAGATAGGTAGTGATCCTGGTCGCGATTTCCACTTTGTATACATGATTGCTTCCGGTAACCAGAATCAGATTTCCCGCATCGTCTGCAATTACGTCTCCGCCTGAATTTGAACAGGGGCTGTGAATAGTCATTTCCTTGTTGAGCGGATCATCCACCAGGTCCCCAAGATCTTTAAGGACCGGCGATCCGTAAGTATTAAAACGGATCAGGTGATTCCCATCGTTTGTAATAGTATATCCAAAATCATCGGGAGCAATCACCATCCGACTGATAGGACCTGCAAACTTGGGATCGTACTTAGCGGCCTTACTGAAGTATTGATCCAGGTCTGTATTCGCCTGCATGGTGTTGAGGTCGAGATATCGGAGCTGGTCAATACTCATCGGCGTATAGTAGAGCCTGTTAGTCTTTCTGTCGTAAGCAATAGCTGCCACACCGTTATTCAGTGCGGGCTGCGCAGCAGCGTTGTTGTTGACAGAATTTACAGGGGTTGAAATAATTTTACTCGCGGGACTCTTGTTAATCGCGAATTCAGTATAATTCTGATTGTTATCCCGCACGTTTAGCAGGATATTGCCGAAGTTCCCTGTGCGGGTGTCCAGCTTTCTTAATGCGATCCATTCACCGCCTCCTTTGTTGACGGCAGTAACAGCATAAGCAAAATGATCAGATTGTCCTTGGGCGGAATTAAAGAGAAGAGGAATTGTGATAAATACCAATCTCCAGCAGTATATCTTTCTCATATCGAAGGTTTAGGGTAGGTTAGGTATAACTAATTTAAGGAAAATATGGATTCACATAATTTCTTTCTGTAGTCGAAGGTTGTAACTAATTGATTATCTATATTTTAATCGGTATTAATAATTTTTATAAATAGTAAAATCACCTGATTTTACGCGTTTTATTGCTTGAAACTCCCGGGCTAATCCGTCTCATAGAATTGGACATTTTTTTCGGTCAGAAATTCCTTAATGATGTCTGCGTGCACACACTGTCCCAGGTGCAGAAAGGAATAGTCGGAAATTTTTATCATATTATTATCCACGAGAATTTCTTTATTAATCATGTCGAATCCGAGGTGCAGATGTTTCGTTGAAAATTGCATTCCATAAACTGTGGCCTGATCATTAAACAGTGGTCCTCCGCTTTGTCCCCTCAGTCCCGGTGTGCTGAGTTCTATTCCGGTAACTCTGTTGTCTTCCGACAGAAAACGGGTAACCATGCCTTCAATGGGAAACCGGGGTGAACTCTGATTACCGGTAGTTGTCCATTCAATACTGTCGGTCGCTTCATTATACTTATAGTTGGAAAATTCAGGAAAGGGAAAGCCAAGGCGGCATAAATATTTGCCCTGCCGGATTTTTGACGTGTCCTTTAAAAAATTTGCGTAACCGGTATAGCGGATACTTTTATAATCATTGAATTTCAAAATGGCCAGATCATACTTTGGATGGGTATGCCAGGTAAAGCCCGACATGGTATCCACGCAATCAATAAACGTCAGCAGTATTTGAATAACGGAATTGGGAGAATACTTATACTTCATTTCCAGTCCCTTTAAACGCATTTTATATTTTCCATCCTTCGGAATGCTTTCCCTTTCTTTTTTAAATGCCTGGTAAGTCTGATTGATTTTATCAGCCGACGCGATGATATCTATAACGTGTCTGCAGGTAACCGCATACCCTTCGTTATTTACAAAGAAAAGCGTTGAAGAACCCGGGATAACCTGGTTACCGCCATATGTTCTCAGGATACTATTTAAGGGCCGGGTAAATCCGGCAACTTTTTCGATTGAATTTTCAAACATAGATATGATTTGATTTTGCTATCTGCTATTAAGATATGCATTTCCCCTGCAAATGCCGTCTATACCCTGTTCACGATTTTATTTCTGATTATCTTCAGGGAGAAAAGTTCGCGCATGAAATCAGGCATTGATATTTACCTCAGCACGGAGAAAAGTGAAATTGAACAATCCGCCGCCATGATGGCTGATACGGATCCCTGGGTGAAACTGGGGATCGATTACGAAAAATGCCTTGTTGCTTTTGAAGGTCCCTGCAAGGAAATATATATGGTGAAATCAGAAGGTCAGTTAGCGGGCTTTGCCATTTTGCAAATTTGCGGAACTTTCAAAGGGTATATTCAAACCATCTGTCTTCAGGAAGGGTTCAGGGGTCGGGGTTTGGGGAAAATAATTTTACAGTTCTGTGAAGAAAGAATTCTAAAGATTTCACCCAATATTTTTATTTGTGTTTCTTCCTTCAATACAGGGGCTCTTAAACTCTACCAGGAGTTCGGCTTTCAACTGATTGGAGAGTTGGAGAATTTTGTAAAGGCCGGTTACACTGAGCTGCTGCTCCGTAAAACGGTTGGCGCCATCAGTGGATACAGGCCGGTTAATTCATAGTCTATGCGTTCTAAATTTATTTTCTTTTTTATTGCCTTTGTTTTGACCGGGACAGCTCAGTATATATATGGCCAAACCCGGGAAAAAGAATTAACCAGGACCATTGACAGTATTCTTGAATCGCAGGTCGGGAGGAATCTGATCCCCGGGGCGGTCATCCGGATAAAAAAGGATCACGAACTGATATATGAAAAGGCCTTTGGTTATGCGCGGAAATATGACCACGATCACAGGGAATTGAACCAACCGGAAAAAATGACTACCAGTCATATGTTCGACATCGCTTCGCTAACCAAGGTAGTCGGCACTACCACGGCAATTATGTGGCTGGCTGATAAGAACCAGCTTTCAGTGGATGATCCGGTCGGTAAATATATTCCGGCTTTCAACAGCGGAGAAAAGAAAGCAATTACGATACGACACCTGCTCACCCATACCGCGGGACTCTATGAATGGTATCCAATGTATTACCGGGCTGCAAACAAACAGGAAACATATAAGCTAATTGGAGAATTGCCGTTGAAGTATCAGGTCGGTATGCAACGCAGGTACAGTGATCTTGGGTTTGTAATTCTCGGTGAGATCATCGAATTGGTTTCCGGTATGGCGCTTGAAGAGTTTATGCGGGAAAAGATCTTTATTCCGCTGGGAATGAAACATACTGCATACAATCCGCTTAAAACAGGAAAGTTTTCAAAATTTGCCGCGACTTCATTTGGCAATCCTTATGAGAAAAGAATGGTGTATGATTCTTCACTTGGATTTTCCGTAAAGGAAATTGTACCTACCAGTTGGAATGGCTGGAGAAACTATGGTTTGTATGGTGAAGTAAACGATGGTAATGCATGGTATGCCTGTGGCGGCGTTTCCGGCGCTGCCGGACTGTTTTCCGATGTTGAGGATATTCAGCGGCTGGTGGATTTGATCATGAATAGGGGGCTTTTAAACGGGCAGCAATTTATCTCCGAAAGAACAATTGATAAGTTTCTGACAAAGGATCAATTTAAAAACGGGCTTGGCTGGATAATGGATCCTTCGAATTCATTTATGAAGGATGGACCAGAGGGCAGTTTTGGACATACCGGGTTTACAGGAACAAGTATAGTTGTGGTGCCTGGTTGTCATTTGTCCGTGATTCTTCTGGTGAACCGGCAGCATACCGGACTTTCGGCTCAGGGCGAATACTATAATCTGAATCCTGTTCGTGAACAGGTGTTCAGGGAAGTGTTGAAATATTGTGAATGATTCCGGAATGATCAGTTACACTGATACTGATAGTCCAAAATCGTTGTGCTGGTGCCGGAGACTGCCTCAAGCGAGATTATTTTTCCATCCGTTCCAAAAATATAAATCAGATTTGTGCCAGATGCAGTTTTCAACAGATTCCTGGTCCGGTAGATTTCGTATCCCTGAATAACCTGTACCAGGGAAAGGAAATCACCTGGCTGCCTGGGCTTATCGGTATAATAATCAAGAGTGGATATAGTTGTGTCTGTTTTTGAAGATACCAGGTTCCCGTTTGTCCACACATAAGTTGAAACCGTTGCACTGCCTCCGGCGGAAGACGTAAAAGTTGATTTAGCCAATTCGGTTCCTGTATATTCATAGAACGTATTCGACCATTCCGACCCATTAGTATTTGTTTCAGTTCTGACGTTGATGGCCAGCCCGTCTGCATTGTTCGTTACGATTGATTTGTTAAGAAATTTCCCCGAGTCCAGGTTTGTAACTGTCGTTGTATTTCCTGAGTAATCATAAGTAATCACACTACTGCCCAGGGAAGTCCGGATCAGCTTGTTCTCATTATTATATAAAAATAAATAGGCATTTCCGGCCGTGGTAGAAGAGGCGGAACTGATCCGGCAGTTCGCTTTTTTGTCATTATTTTTTTTGCAACCGCTTTGAAGGCCTGCTATTGTGCATATCAGTATTGCGAAATAAAAAAATTTCAATATTCTCATAAGGCAGTATTATAGACTCTAAAATTAGGAGACAATTGAAAAGATGGTAACGGCAATTACCGATTGGCGAGACAATTCCGATAAACGGCCCTTAAGCGGGTAAGGAATCCCGATAGACTTTCAAACCGAACTAATGTGTCCACGTTTTTTTCCCAAAAGAAAAATTTGCAGTCAGGGTAGGACCATTGTAGCCCCATTTAAAATTTCCGGTGGCTTTGGTTCTTACTACATCTACTTTATAATCAAGTCCGGTATAGCCGAGTGTTACGTCCAACTGGTCAATTATCTTGTAAGTGAAGTTTCCACTGAAAGCCAGCAACCTTCCGGTAATGTTATTCATGGTAAGTGCGAAATAAGATAAACTTCCGTTAAAAGCAAATCGCTTACTTATCGCCCAACTTCCCCATATACCCACATCGGGCAGGGGCGCTGTAAATCCAAAACTATTTTGAGTGGATGCGCCGTTATTAATGCCATTAAGTGAAATACCAGTTTTGCTGTTCGCAATATGCGTTCCAACATACAGCCCCGCTTCCCAGGTTGGTTTCGAAAAAATGGCATATGAATAAGCGACCTGGTACATGTTTGTATTGTAAAAGGCTTTCACAGAAGAATTTGCATGGTAGGTATTGTCCTCAAAAATAATATCCTTTTCCAGAACATGATTAGAACTTCTGTTTACATTGTAATAATTAAAAGTCAGTTGCGAACGCCTGGATATCTGCCATTGAAAATTGACTATAAAAGTGGTGATTTCCCTGTTAATGCCGAGATCTTTTTCAAGGTTTACATCCGTACCATCTGCGTCATGTAAATGAACCAGGACATTTGTCGTGTTAACTACATAAAAGGCGCCGGCAGAAAGTTTAAATCTTTCCACAAACCAGGGGAGCACAATTTTGCCGGAGGATGCTGAATCTTTCTTTAATGATGCCTTTAATGATGCAGAATCTTTAGTTAATGAAGTAGAATCTGTATTTAATGACGCAGAGTCTTTTATCTGCGAAAAGCCGGGAAGGGTAGTAAATAAATAAATAGCAGCTAGTAAGATAAATTTCATAGAGAAATTAAAGCAATATAATATAAAGACCCAATAAACGGGCTTCTTTATACTAACCATCTGTAGATATCCGATCGGAATTATACTTCCTTAACCTTTAATGATTTTAAAAGAAATTATGGTTCAACCAGTCCCGTATAGACGCTTTTTGAAACTTCCTTACCGTTATCAGATACATTCACCAATGTAACTATGTACAGGCCGCCTGAATTCAATCCACCCCATTCTTCCGGCAGCTGGACGGCCAGCGGTTCGAAGCCCACATTCAGTAAAAAATTACTGGCGGAAGGAGCCATGAGTTTGAACTTCGCCTGCCGCACTAATCGACGGGTGAAAAATCAGGTTTCCGGCTGCGGGGTTATACTTCTCGTAACCGGTATCCCATCAGGTTGGTACCAACCAACGACCCACTTTACAGGAAAAAGTCCATTGAATCCCAACTATTAAATAATTTAAAATCACTATATTAAAGACTTAAATTGACTGTTTACTTGAGGAATCCTAAAAGGAAAACTCCGTAACTTAAAAATGGAGTAAGTTAGAATGGTTTATATTTATTTAAATTCGATACTTTCTTCATAAGTTTGTGAACACTTGCTGGGTTATGTGTGTTGGCCACGGTAGATCGTAATTTAAAACCAGACAAATTAACGTGAAGTGGTAATACAGAACATGCTTTTCAAACCCCGGCGACTGCCAGGGTGGTGGCTTCGGTTTACAGATGCCCACCCAATCGTTCCAAGCCTTATTGCCGTTACGGGCCTCGCCTGGATTTGCTGGTCAATAGGAGTCATTATCAGTGCTTCCGAAATCCATGGGCACGGGCAGATGGTAGAAACTCTTGGGGCAGTTTCCAATTCGAGACCGCTGATTGAAAAAGCCATTAGTCTGCGATCGGCTTATCACAGTTTATTTCCTGAAGAAATTAGAAACCTCTTCTCTAACCTGTATGGCAACATAGCTTTGTACCTGGTTATTCCGTTTCTATTGTTCCTTGAATTCCTTTTCCCTTGTAATCCTTCCCAGCCTCTCATAGGCAAAGGGTTTTTGCAGGATGCAATCTGGTATGCAATTGATACACCGCTTTCGTTAGTTTTCCTTTTACCTGTTATCGGATTCCTTCGTGGGTTATTTGACCAATATCTGGGGTTTATAACTTTAGGCACCGCAACCCTCTGGCCTGTTTATTTGCAAATAATTGCTGCCTTACTGCTGGCTGAATTCTTTTTCTGGTTTAACCATTTTATTCGCCATAAAATTCGGACCCTCTGGCTCTTTCACGCGGTTCATCACTCGCAGAAGGAAATGAACGTTTTCACAGATGACAGGGTTCATATCGTCGACATGCTGATCGGATCTTTGTTGACGTTCATCCCCTTCTTCATTTTCCATGTATCTAATATTTATGCCGTAATGCTGATTGGCATATATAAACCCATACATAATCGTTTTATTCATGCTAATCTAAAAATCAATTTGGGCTGGCTTGGCTGGTTATTTACTTCTCCACAATTCCATAGGATTCACCATTCAGTGGAACCAGCACATGCAGACAAAAATTTTGGCGTTCATTTCAGCATATATGACCATTTGTTCGGAACAGCCTGTAAGTCCCGTGATGTTTATCCGCAAACCGGCATTGCCGATGCAAGATTCCCCTGCGAAGACAAGGTTCGCCTGTCGCAGCTTCCGCGAAACCTGCTTGAGCAGATGGTTTATCCTTTTATGCAGATCTCCGAACGCTTTAAGGTATCCCGCCGCCTCCGGATTTTCCGTTCCCGCTACAATTGGCGCATCGGCCGTAGTGGTTTTAAACCAGGTACTTTCAGCCGGGACAAAAGAACTGTAGAACACGAATCACTCAAAGAAAAGATTGAATATTGAGAGCTCCGGACTATTATCATCTCCAGCCGTTCAACAGTGAAAAAAATGTAATTTCTAATGATTTTAAGTAAATTGAAATTGTCAGGATTAAACGGCAGTTACTATGGAAAAGAATATCGCCATTCTGATGGCAGATTTATCAGGATATACTGCTCTTACAGAAACTCATGGCTCGGTCGCAGCTGCGGATATCATCGACAAATACATTGGAATAGTAGAAAATTGCCTGGTCGGAGATTGCAGGGTTCATGAACGTACCGGCGACGAATTGATGATTGTTTCTGATTCACCGGATTTTTTACTTGCGACTGCACTCATGATCGGGAAGAATACATCAAATGAAGAGAACTTTCTTCAGGTACATGGAGGACTGCATTATGGGAAAGTTCTGCAACGGGGCAATAGCTATTTTGGAACTACTTTAAATCTAACGTCCAGGATCGCTTCTAAAGCCAATGCAGGCACGTATTGGTGCTCTGAAGAGTTTATGAGCGCATTGTCTGACAAATCCGTGTGTGGGTTTACATCAAAAGAAAATCACTCTTTTAAAAATATCAGTAAACAAAAGGAAGTATTTGAATTGTGCATTGGAGAAATGAAGGCATTTTATATTGATCCGGTGTGCCGGATGATGATCCTTGATCATAAAAACGCAATCCCGCATCCAACCGACGACGGACAATATTTTTGCTCTGCAGACTGTCTCGATATTTATATAACAGAATATCAGAATGAGCAGACAAGACAAAATCAATAAGTTCTTTCACTAAGCCAGGCGTCGTTCCTCTATTTGCCTTAGCCTCAAAACGAATTTCCATTTATATCATCATAGAATTTGGCCATGGTTACGTGAACATAGGGAATCAGCCAGAGAAAACCTATACCCAGAGTAAGAAGGCATAGTAATGCTAACAGAAAAAAGCGAAGGCACAAATAAAATAATTTCAGTTTAAACCCATTCATCATGGACTTGCTTTTCTTTAAAGCATCCTGCGGTTTAATGAGGGGCTCATCGGCCAGGATGTAAAATGTCATGGAATAACCTAGGGCAGCAATTATTCCCGGAACAATGAGAAGCAGGGTCCATAATAGCACATAAAGTATTACGAGCAGGTAAGTAATAAACGCAGTCGAGAAATTATTAAACCCCTGAAAGATCTGTTCCAGCATGGCTTCTTTGCCACGCGAAATGGAAAGGGAAAAAATGGCTGCACCAAGTGATAAAGGGCCGGCAAGGATTAATGTCAGAATTGAGCTCAGGGTAAAGAATGTACCGTGCGATCTCGTTGAACCCGGAGTTGTGGTAAGCAGTGTATAGATAAAAAATGTAAGAATGGCTACGCCCCATTTGCCTTTTAGAGCATCGCGGGACGCCCTCATTAAATTAATGTTTTCAGTATTCATTGTTTTTGGGTTGGTGGCGTTATCGATATCTCATGAATTCCATAAGAAAATTACGGCATTAAATCCATCAAAAAATGAATATATTACATATAAGAATAAGTAAAACCTAACGATATGAAATTTGCCTTACTGACCGTGACCTACGGCGGGTTATTCTACAAGGGGAAAGCCCTTACAATCGAAGAACAAATTCACCGGGCTAAGGAAATAGGATTTGATGCCCTGGCGATCGAAACCAAACGCCCGGTTGCCTCACCACTGGATTTGAATAAGGCAGATCGTTTACGCATTAAAAATCTGGCTGCTGATGAAGGCATTACGTTATGTGCCGTGGAGAGTATGTCGAATTTCGCCGGGAAACATATGGAGGAGAGGGAAAATAATCTTGCCATGATGCGCTATGTACTGGAAATGGCCAGGGACCTGGATGTCAGCCTCGTGAAAGTTTTCGCAGCCTGGCCGGGACTGATCAATGATGAAGAAGACATCGCCTTATACGGCCAGTTTGAAAGAGGCAATTATTATAAACGACTCTGGCCCGCCGATCTGCGCAAATGGAACCATTGTGTGGAAGGGATCCGTGAAGTGGCCGGTATGGCTGCTGATATGGGTATAACCCTGGCCCTGCAGAATCATGCACCGGTGCTGGCAAAGGGATATGAAGATACCCTCACGATGATGCAGGAAATTGATCGCAAAAACGTGCAGCTATGTATTGACGCACCGCTTTTCTACGAACGTCAGAGCGATGAATATATTCATGAGGCCATAGAAAAATGCAAGGGACATATCGTGCATTCACATTATGGAGCCTGGAATTTCAGTCAGCAAAAAAATGGCGAGATCGTACAGGAACCCTCACCATCCTCCGGTGACCTGATCAATTATTCGGCTTTTATAGAAGGACTTTACCAAACGGGTTACAATGGTTATCTCACTTCCGAATATTGCCTGCCGGTATATAAAAAACACCAGCTGGCCGGAATAGAAGAAGTCGATCATGCCACGCGTATTTCGCTGCAATACATGAAACAACTGGTACAGCAGGCTGTGATGGCATAGTTATTCAATCCCTTCGACAACCCATGCTTCGATTCCCCAAAGTCCGCCTCAGTATCATGATGTTCCTGCAATTCTTCATCTGGGGGGCCTGGTATGCCACCGGTGGAAATTACATGAAGAGCCATGGTATGGCCAATCTGATCTATCTCGCTTATATGACAAGCGCAACAGGTGCCATCATTTCTCCTTTTTTTCTGGGCATGATTGCCGACCGCTTTTTCCCCGTCCAGAAAGTGTTGGGTGTAATGCATATCCTGAGTGGCATCTTTGTTTTTTGTGCGCCTGTTTTTGCCGAAGCCCCTTATTATTCCGCGCCATTATTTCTCGGATGCCTGCTGCTGCATATGCTTTGTTATATGCCAACAGTAAACCTCGCTGCCGCAACGGCATTTCACTTATTGAAAAACGGAGAAAAGCAATTTCCGCTGATCCGCTTATTCGGAACCCTGGGATGGATCACCGCCGGCATCATTGTCAGCAAACTGCTTCATGGCGATGAAACGGCCATGCCTATGCGCATTGCGGGCATTGGTGGGGTGCTGATGGGATTATATGCGTTTACATTACCCAATATTCCGCCCGCCGGTGCAGGTAAAAAGATCTCCTTCCGCGACCTGATCGGTGTGGATGCTTTTCTTAAACTGAAGTCCCGTTCATTTATCATTTTCATTATCGGACTGCTGCTCATAAGCCTTCCCTTTGCGGCTTATTTTTCTTATGTGCCGGTTTTTCTTCAGTCCGCCCATATCGCCAACCCCGGATTTAAAATGACCTTCGGCCAGATGTCCGAGATCATTTTTTTACTGATACTGCCCTGGTTCTTTGCGCGATTCGGATTGAAATGGGTTTTACTGACTGGTATGCTGGCCTGGGTTTTCCGTTATGCATTATTTGCCTGGGCTGCGCCGGATGCCATTGGCTGGATGATGATGGCGGGAATCCTCCTGCACGGCTGCTGTTATGATTTTGTCTATGTGGCCGGGCAAATTTATATCGACAAAAAAGCCAGCCCCGATATAAAAGCACAGGCGCAGGGACTTTTTGTACTGGTCTCTTATGGACTGGGGCAGGGACTGGGTGCCCTGGCTGCCGGTGCGATTTTCAACAATATTATGAGCGAGGGCAGTACACTTCAGCGATGGCAGCAATTCTGGACCATTCCTTTACTCTTCGCCGCTATCGTTACGTTGATGTTTGTATTTGGATTCAGAGAGAAAGCGACGGATAAATGATCCATCACTTTATTCAAATTTAAATACCCTGAAAGAGTGTGGCTTCAGTTTTATCGTGAAGGCATTTGTGCCATAGTCCTTCGGCGCGAACCACATCCTCTGTGCATTGCGCGATGTACCGGTAAGCGTTTCACCGGTGGTGAGATCAGTTAATTTATTGAAATCTTTAACGGTTACAATATTGAGCTCTGTTTCCTGTGGCAGAAATGATTCTACGACACATGTATTGTTATCGTAAACATACATACTGATATTGGCGGGACCTTCAATAAATACTTTCATCTGGCTGCACAGAACTTTCCTGATCACATTCAGCGCACCGGCAGGCATCTTATACAAATCAGCAAAATTTTCAGGGATGGTAAGCACATAGAATTTACCTTTTGAATAATCTGCTTCATGCAATATGGGCCAGCCGTTAGGTCCATTGATGGCAGAGAGCATTTCCCAGGAATCATTGGTGAGATAAGCGATCTGAGGTATCAAGATCGGGCTTTCAGACTTTGCCGGTTTTCCAAAGCCCACAATAAAATCTTCCACCAGTGCTTTCCTGTTAGTGTACCGCAGCTCTGCAATATCTTCAATGCCCTTTCCCTGCAGCTGACTGAGTAAACCCGAAGTGATGATCACTGATTTCCCCTGCACCAATTGTCCTTTGATCTTAGTGACAATATCTTTATCGAACGCCGCTTCTTCCGTTAACAGGATCACACTGTCTTCTGCAGGAAAACGGGGCTCTTCATTCATCGGAAGACCGATCATGCCCAAATAATTCTGTAAGAAATCTTCCCCGACGGAATGAAAAGGCTTGTAACTCTTTATGCCTACAGGATTCCCCAGTTTGCCCAGGAATTTATCAACCGATTCAAATGCATATCCCGCGGCTCTTGCGATGGTAGTTGGGATTTCCGGACTACCACCGTTCAGGTTTATGGGTTTCATCATTTCTTCATAATCAAAACTGGTTTTCTGTCCCTGCCAGGGTGCACGGTCGGCCGGAATAAATTTTCTTTGTATCGTGCTAAAATCAAATAAAATTACCTGGGGCGCTTTGGCAAAAAGCGTAATCCAGAGTTGTTCTGCATAACGATCCAAATTGCCCATACCAAAAGGATCCACCCATCCGCCACCATTGCCACGTGGTTTTATATTTTCAAAATACCTGAAAATATTATAGCCCAGGTAGGGCTGCAGGTGCTGCGCACTAAATGTTGCATCCCGGGTTTCCGTACCTGTATAGATACCATCAAAAATGGAAGGTTCTGTTTCGAGATTAAATCCGAGTCCCTGGAAATGTTCATACCAGTTGGGATATTTCACAATCACTTTTACTTTTGGATTTACGGCTTTGGCTGGTCCTACGACCAGGCTTTTTGCGGCTTCCGTCATCAGCTCCAAACGGTATTGGGTCCAGCTCCGGTTTCCTTTTTCCTTTATGGCGCCATCGTCCTTGCAATTCGTAAAAAAGAAATCATCCAGGATCAACTCGTCAAAATTCTTCGCCGTGAATTCGACGATATCCTTTGCTCTTTTGCGATCGGTGGGATCGCTGTAACAAAATGTCTGGAAACGATTCGGTTCACTGATCGTGAATGTAATTCCTCCTGCCGTTTCCACCCCGCGGTCTTTGAAAAACTTTTTAACGATATCCAGCGTCTTCTGATCAACGACTACGAGATCCCGATGGGTTTCCAGATAAATCTTGTCAATCTTTAACTGTCTGGTCATCTCGTTCCAGATCGGTTTCAGGTATCCGGTAGTGTCGCCCATCTTTTTTACTTCAAAGGCCCGGGTATAAACAGCGACTTTAAAATTTTGGTATTTCTGCGAAAAGGCAGAGAGGCCGAAGCCTAAAACGAACAGAAGAAGGAGAAGTTTTTTAGGAGTTGGCATTTGATGGTTGTTTGGAACGGAATATACAACCGGCTTTTCTATTTGGAGAACAGGATTCTCAATCATGGAATAAATCAGACATTCATCCACCCTTATTATGCTGACAATCAATATATTACGGATCGGCACAGAATTCGTAATCTATAGGATAAGGTTGCTCCCGTCATAGTCATAAATTAAGGTATTTCTTTAGGATATAGTTTCAGATTCATAATCACCCTTTATTTCAGCCCTCATTTATTTGAAGGGCTTTTTTTTGTTATTGATCGGCCATCGTTACGAACACTCAACTACCACTGGACATTATCTGACTTTCTCATTTTGACTAAACAATTCCTCAATCAGGCTAAACCTAAAAGAAGACTTGCAATGACCTTTGTTTCATTATTAATAAAAACAAAAAATAATGAACAGAATATTAGGAAAAAACGGCCCTTCGGTATCAGCAATAGGTTTAGGATGTATGGGAATGTCTGGCGTTTACGGACAAGGTGATGACGCGGCGTCCATAGCCACTATCGAAAGAGCCCTCGAACTCGGACATAATTTTTTAGACACTGCCGATTTCTACCGTGCGGGTCACAACGAATTACTTATCTCCCGGGCTATTGAAGGCAAGCGCGACAAAGCCTTTCTCTCTGTAAAAACCGGCCCCTTGCTTGCTCCCGGGCCCGACAAATCTTTGCGCTTCGCTCGGGTAAATGGCCATCCTGACTATATCCGCAATGCGGTCATCCTACAGCCTCCAGCGCCTCAAAACGGATTACATTGATTTGTACACCACTGCACGGGTAGATCCCAATACGCCTATAGAAGATACTGTCGGTGCGCTATCAGACCTTGTTGCAAAAGGGTGTTGTCCGTTATATCGGTCTCTCTGAAGCATCTGCCGCAACTATCCGCAAAGCTGCTGCAGTGCATCCCATCACTTCACTTCAGATAGAGTACTCTCTTTGGAGCAGGGACATTGAAGCCGAAGTCCTCCCTACAATTCGTGAGCTCGGTATCGGGCTTGTTGCCTATTCTCCTTTAAGCCGGGGCTTTCTGAGCGGTGAATTTAAAAAACCGGAGGATATCAAAGACAACCGTGTGAATATGCCGCGGTTCCTGGGAGAGAACTTTTATAAAAATCTTGAACTGGTAGAAAAGATCAGAACGCTGGCCACCGAAAAAGGCTGCACTCCATCCCAGTTAGCTATTGCATGGGTGCTGGCACAGGGTGAAGATATCATTACCATTCCCGGCACCAAACGTATAAAATATCTTGAAGAAAACATTGCATCCGAAAATGTACAACTCACCCCGGAAGATTTACAAAGCATAGAAGCTATCATGCCCGCAGGAATTGTATCAGGCACCCGTTACCCTGAAATGTTCATGAATACCTTAAACCGATAAGGATTCATTTCTGGTGGCGTGCTACGTTAAGTGTGTCCAACGTTCAACAGGCGCAGGGAACTGGCAGATAAATAGTTTAAATTTAGAAGATGAAAAAGGAAGAAAACATTCCTCATAAATTTGAATCTCTGTCCGAATTACATCGGGTGCTCGGGCTGCCTGAGCCTTTGCACCCGTTGATAAGCCTGGTAGAAAATAAGGACAATGAAATAAATGCATGGAAATTGCCCGTTTCCTTTATAGCCAATTTTTATAAAATATCGTATAAAAAAAACCTTACTGGAAAATTAAAATATGGGCAGGGCTATTATGATTTTGATGAAGGCGGATTGTTTTTTAAGGCACCGAATCAGGTAAGTGCAAATGCGAGAAACCAATGAAGACCATAGAGGCTTCACATTACTCTTTCACCCGGATTTTTTAGCTGGCTATCCTCTGGCAAAAAAAATAAAGCAATATCGGTTTCTTTTCCTATTCAGTGAATGAAGCATTGCATCTTTCAGATAAAGAAAAATCAACCATTATTTCTATTTTTAAAAACATTGATGAAGAATTGCAAAACAGGATCGACGATTTTAGCCAGGATGTAATTATTTCACAAATTGAAACATTGCTGAATTATAGCAACCGCTTTTATAAGACGACAGTTTATTACCAGAAAATCCGTAAACAATGATTTATTGGAAAAACTGGAAGAGATTTTAGACGATTATTTCAATAACGAAAAATCCCTGATGCAGGGCATTCCAACAGTCCAATATCTTGCAGAAACATTAAACATTTCGCCAGGTTATTTAAGTGATATGTTGCGTAGCCTTACAGGACAAAATGCACAACAACATATACACGGTAAACTCATTGAAAAAGCAAAGGAGAAAATATCAACCACCAGCTTATCCATTAGTGAAATTGCTTATGAATTAGGTTTTGAACATCCATCATCATTTAATAAATTATTCAAGTCAAAAACAAACCTTTCGCCATTGGAGTTCAGACAATCATTTAACTAAAATGAATGTACCCTGCTCCTGATACTAAATTTAGATTACAAACGTGTAGGAATAATATTTGCAGGTTCTTTGCAGAATTTTGTATCGGTAAAAGAGGGGAATTACATGGGCACTTATATACTTTCTTTTCAGGAGATCGACAGAACAAAGTTTTTGATGGCAGGTGGCAAGGGCGCTAATCTGGGCGAATTATCCGGTATCAAAGGGATACGGGTACCGGAGGGTTTTTGTGTTACTACCGATGCCTATAAAAAAACAACTGAAAATAATCAGGAGCTTCACAGCCTGCTAGATGAACTAAATCACCTTAAAGGAGAAGAGAGGAAAAAAATCGGCGAAATAAGCGCAAATATTCGCCAGGTCATTGAAGGGACAACCATTCCTAAAGATATAACCGAAGAGATTGCGGGTTATCTCACAAAGTTTGGGCAAAAAGATTCCTTTGCCGTGCGGTCCAGCGCTACTGCGGAAGACCTGCCGTCGGCATCCTTCGCGGGACAGCAGGATACTTATTTGAATATTATCGGAAAGGAAGCAATCCTGAGACATATCAGCAAATGCTGGGCTTCCCTGTTTACGGATCGTGCGGTGATCTATAGAATGAAAAACAGATTTAACCACAGTCAGGTTTATTTATCTGTTGTCATTCAAAAAATGGTTTTCCCCCGGGCTTCAGGGATCTTATTTACTGCTGATCCGATTAGTTCTAACCGGAAGTTGCTATCCATCGATGCCAGTTTTGGACTTGGGGAAGCACTGGTCTCCGGCCTGGTATCTGCCGATTGTTATAAAGTGAAAGGAGAGGAAATCATCGACAAGATCATTGGAACTAAAAAACTGGCTATCTACGGACTTAGAGAAGGCGGAACTGAAACAAGACAGATCGATCCTGACCGGCAACAGATTCAGACACTTACTGACCTACAAATTTTACAGCTTGCGCGCATTGGAAGACAGATCGAAGAACATTTCGGCAGCCCACAGGATATCGAATGGTGTCTGGCAGATGATATCCGCCAGACGGACGAACAGGCCCGCCAGACAGATGGGCAGATATTTTATGTTGTCCAGAGCCGGCCGATCACTACGTTATACCCTATCCCGGAAGCGAATGACCAGGAAAATCACCTTTACGTCTCTGTAGGCCATCAACAAATGATGACCGATGCTATGAAGCCATTGGGATTGTCTTTTTTCCTGTTAACTACTTCTGCACCCATGCGTAAAGCCGGTGGAAGATTGTTTGTTGATGTTACAGCTATGCTGGCTTCACCCGCCGGCAGAAAAACTTTAATAGATGTCCTGGGAAAATCCGATCCGCTCATAAAAAGCGCGTTGTTAAACATCATAGAGCGGGGAGATTTTATAAAATTATTACCGGATGATAAAAATGAATCAGGTTCCGATAACAAGAATAAAACGGCGCCGCCCCGGGATTATCAAACATTAAACGACTACGATCCAACAGTCGTTTCTGATTTGATCAGGAGTAGTCAGACATCGATAGAAGCGTTAAAACAAAACATCCAGACAAAATCAGGATCAGAATTGTTTGATTTTATTCTGGACGATATTCAGCAACTAAAGAAAATTATGGCTGACCCGCAAAGTTTTGGCGTGATCATGACCGGTATGAATGCTTCATCATGGATAAATGAAAAAATGAACGAATGGCTGGGTGAGAAAAACGCAGCAGACATCATTTCGCAATCTGTCCCAAACAATATTACTTCTGAAATGGGTCTGGCGCTATTGGATGTCGCAGATGTGATTCGGCCATATCCTGAAGTAATTTATTATTTATCCCGAATTGAGCCCGGGATAAAAGATGAAGACTTTTTGGATGAGCTGGTTAAGTTTGAAGGCGGACAGGAAACCCTTGACGCTATTGATTCTTTTCTGGATAAATACGGAATGCGGTGTGCGGGCGAAATCGATATTACAAAAACACGCTGGAGCGAAAAACCTGTTACACTTGTCCCCATTATTCTTAATAATATCAAAAACTTTAATATAGGAGCCGGCAAACGGAAATTTGAGCAGGGCCTGCGGGAAGCGTTGAAAAAAGAACAGGAGTTATTAGACCGGTTGGCGCAATTACCGGATGGTGAACAAAAAGCCAGGGAAACAAAACGGATGATAGACCTTGTCCGGAATTTCAGTGGTTATCGTGAATATCCAAAATACGGCATCGTTAGTCGCTATTTTATTTATAAGCAGGCTCTGATGAAAGAAGCCAGACAACTGGTACAACCTGTCGCGCCTTTGCGGGAAGCCGGCCTTATTCAGGAAAAAGAAGATATATACTATCTCAGTTTCGAAGAACTTCAGGAAGTCGTGCGGACAAATAAACTGGATTACCAGATCATCAGCACGCGAAAAGACGAGCACAGATTATATGAAAACCTGACACCACCACGCGTGATCACATCTGACGGGGAAATAATTACCGGTAAATACAAACGGGAAAATCTCCCGGCTGAAGCTATTGCTGGCCTGCCCGTTTCTTCCGGAATTATAGAGGGAAGGGCGCGTGTCATCTTAAACATGGAAAATGCTGATCTGGAAGAAGGGGATATATTGATAACCACTTTTACTGACCCCAGCTGGACACCATTGTTTGTATCCATCAAAGGACTGGTCACCGAAGTTGGTGGACTGATGACCCACGGTGCAGTTATCGCGCGTGAATATGGATTACCGGCAGTTGTGGGGGTGGAGGATGCTACCAAACTGATCAAAGACGGACAGCGGATCCGCGTGAATGGAACGGATGGATTCGTTGAAATACTGACTTAGTCTGCTCCGTTAGTAACCCAGCTTTTCGTTAATAATAGCACTAATTTCCCTGGCATGAGATAGTACCATGAAATGACCGCCTCCTTCTATGACGCGATCAGCTTTTACCAGTTCAACTGGGAATGTCTTGTCTTTGTTGCCGTGAATATGGAAAATATTGTCAGGTCGCCATTCATTCTTCCAGTTAAGAACTTCATGAATCGCCCATTTCAGAAAATATGGATCCGAATCCCGGATAATATTGGCCCAGAGTTCTTTATCCTCACGAGTTTTCAAACCCGTAAACAGATGAGAGAAGGGGTAAATTTTATTCCATGCCCGGGAAGGCATTAAGTTATCAAGTCTGGATTTTCCAATAAACTTCAGTGAAGCAGGCATCTCGTTCCGCGAGGCAATGCTTGAAATCAGAATAGCATGCCTGGGATTTAAACTCTTAAGTAATTCAACAGTCACCATGCCGCCGAAGGACAATCCGATAATTGCGAAATCACCCGTGCTATCTATCAGGGAAAGAATTTTTCCGCTGTATTGCTGCATTGTCTCCTTTTCCGCAGGCCGCGGCCAATCAATATGATGCACTCGGACCCGCTCCGAAAGCTTTATACTCCTGAAAGCGCGTTTATCAGCACCCAGACCACTTAGAAAGTAAACATTCATCCGATCTCAAGTTACTGAAAAATGAAATCGCTGAATGGAGACGCGGGTAATAATGGCTAATAATTCATATCCTTACCGGCTTGCAGATCCCGGATATTTTTTTCAACCTCAATTTTGTTACCACCCTTGGCTTGTGGCAGCGCCTTTTGTGCAAAGGCAAGCGCTTTTTTATAGTCGCCAAATGCCGAATACCCGCTTGCCATTCCTAAATTGCTAAATAGAGTATTTGGATATTTGTCATAGACCATTTTAAAAATTACAAAAGCTTCTTTTGGATTAGTGGCGATCAGACCATAGCCATAAGTATAGCCCTGTATCATGTCCATAAATGGCAAAGCTTTTTTCATTGCCTCTGCCGCTTCTGTTTTACGCCCCATGCTATCCAGAATGGCAGACTTGGTTTGCCAGGCAGTGAAATTATTCGGCTCCGCCGAATATTGGGCTTAGCGAGCTGTCAGCCCACATCAAAGCTTCTTCGAGGTTAGTATTATTTGCAGCACAATAAGCCGCGGCCTGGTTCCATGCCTGCCAGTTTCCGGGCAGAGCCTTACCACCGCGCAACTCCGTTCTGAACGATTCGATCTGCGTTTTTATTACATCTACGTCAATTCTGAATGGGATCATCAGCGTTTCCCACTGTAACTGAATAGTTGCGCTGGCCGGAGTCTGGTCAGCAAATTCATATTTCAGCCATTCTACGCTCTTATCGGTTTTTACCGGCTTTACTTTTACACGCAACGCATCTTCTTCCGGGTTATAAAAGAAATTCCCCCAGGACGTTGAATTTCTTGAGAAGATGAGTATACACCCGGAGGGATCATAGGCGACAAAAAAACCATACCTGCCAGCGGGTAGCTCATGGCCTTCAATTTTAACGGGCGTTGTAAATTCAATGGTTGTATTCTCATTTGCGCCGGCACGCCAGGGCGCAGGTTTTTTTGCACCATAACCAAGTTCGGTAAAACCTACAGGAATCAGATAGCCCCAGATATGGCCATCCCTTTTTTTAACACCCGGACGACTATAGTGAATACTTACATTAGTGATGCCAATCTGCTCACTGACTGATGCTGTTTTATTGCCTCCTCTCGGGAGACTGGTCAGCTGGGCATTAACCAGTCCTGTGAAAGTCATTTGAAGAAAAAGAAATAACGAATAGTGCTTAAATGTAATTTTCATTCCTAAGGATTGATTAAGTGGTTTAATTAAAAGTTACCTGTTGAATTATTGGTTGATATATGATGGCGAAATAAGTCACTTGTGCATGTTGACCTGGAACGAGTTTCGTTTTAGCCTGCTGAACATTTGTAATTTTTTGGCCGGATTAAAATCTTTAGCGTGTTTTATAACATCTGTCGTGATAATTGTTGCAAACTCCTTATCTAAACTGGCTAATGCGGTTTGGTGAATGAGTTCAGCCGGGAAAATTTGCCCGTTAATACCTTTTTTGTCAAAGGTGGCTGTTGCGGCTGCCACGAGATAAGTCTCATATCCTAAATTCCCGGCCATCCTTACAGATGTTGAAATGCAATGGTCGGTAGTTAAACCGGCGATTACCAGTGTGGTGATTTTAGCATTGTCGAGCTGGGCCTGTAAATCAGTTCCTATAAATGCACTATTCACATTCTTTTTTATTATTGGTTCTCCTTCTCGCGGGGCTACCAGTTCATTGAACTGGTTCCCGGGATGGGTCTCATGAAGGGGAGAAGTTGGAATGGTAGAGCAATGTTGCACGTGAAAGACGGGAAAGCCATTATCCCGCCAAACGCTCAGCAGTTCACTTGCCCTGAATTCAGCATCCGGATTATTTCTCTGTCCTCCCCAATATTTAACGTTCGCAAATCCTTTTTGAAAGTCAATAAGAATTAATGCCGGCCCGCTTGGTTTGTTCACACGCATGTTCCAAAAATTTCATTATACCAAGGTTCTGCTTATGCAAAGCAAGTATGTTTAACTGATAAAATAAAATACTTAATTTTGATCAAGTGATAACTTATTTTGATTAGTATGAGCACACAGCAGATTAAAAATTTCCTGGTTTTATGCGAGACACTCAATTTCAGAAAGGCGGCCGAACAAATAAATATTGTTCAACCAGCTTTGAGCCGGCAGATTCAATTGCTGGAAAGTGAAATGGGTGCGATGCTTTTTAACAGGAGCACGGGAACCGTTACGTTAACGGAAGCGGGCATATTTTTTCAAAAAGAGGCGCAACGGATTTTGCTGGACCTGAATAAAACGATTATCCGCACCGCACAGGTACATAAAGGTGAAGCCGGTGAAGTAAGGATTACGCATTCAAGTTCTGCCATGAACACCGTCGTTCCTTCTTTTTTGGTTAGTGTAAAACAAAAATGGCCGGACCTGAAAACGATTGCGCAGGAAACATCCAACTTTCAACAAATTGAGATGTTGCTGGCACGAAAAACGGATATGGGTGTCGCACCAAATATTATGTTACCGCCGGAAGTGAGCTCCAAAATCCTATACCGGGAAAATTTTGTTTTGATCCTGCCCGATAATCATCCATTGTCGAAGAAGAAGATCAACGATCTGTCAGTTTTAAAAAACGAGATATTTATTTTACCGCAATTTTCTACCGGAATTGGTTATGTGGAAGCCATCTTACAGATTTGCCATTCATTTGGTTTTAAACCAAAAGTAGCGCATGAGTCGGCGCATTCCATGGGCGTTCTGCGCCTGGTAGAAGCCGGTCTGGGCATTTCAATTGAGCCGATGTCTTCTGTACGTGGCGCGAATATGAATATCAAAACAATTGAATTAAAAAACCTTTCCCAAAAAGTATCGATGATCCTTTTTTGGTTGCGGGAGCGCGAAGAGGAACTAAGCCGGTTTATTAAGATGTTTTGAGATCAGACTTCTACAGGACATGATTCTTTCTATCCCTTAATTTATCACTTTTTTACTATACCGATTTTGATTTGTGTAAATGAATGCGGGGGAAAAGTGCCGGACAACAAATTGCCTTTTGTTTGTATTTCTTTTATTACCGGTAAATATTTTGATTGCCGGTCGAATGCGAAAGGCTCTTTCAAATCGTCACTCGTGATTAAACTTGCTTCTGCTTTTCCTGTAAATTCGCCGGAAGTGCTAATTATATCAGCCATGATTTCCTTATCCTTGTGCCTGTTCACTACATTTACAAAAACGGTGTTTGTCTCTTTCGAATAAACTGTTGACACATCGAGATAAGGAATTCCTTTATAATTTTCGGTATTAAATGTATCGCAGGTAACATAAGTATCTATTGAGTTACCGCGACAATTGTTCGAGAATAATTTGAAAAGATGAAACAGGGGAGACTTATAGGTTCCCTTTACCGGGTCACTGGAAAGGAGAGAAGTCATCGTAGTGAAATTAGCCATCTTTACTATATCCGCATGTCGTATAAATGAATTTAAGGATTGTGCTACGGGCAGAACATTCAGAAAACTTCTTCCAAAAGCTCCCCATTCGTCTACAGAAATATAAATGGGATTTTTGAAACCTTTTGTAGCCGACACAGCTTCGATTTCATTAGTTGTTATATTAATCCGTTGTTCGAATGTCATTGCACTTGCGCCCATATAACTATAGTATTCCGGAGAATTTTCCCAGTAACTATGTATGGAAATATAATCAATACGGTCACCAAGGCCAGTCAGTACTTTCCGGTTCCAGTCATCCCAGGTATCCGGTGTGTACCATGATGAGCCTGCAGCCACTAATTTGATAGTGTTGTCTACTGATTTCATGGCCTTCGCTGCTTCTCTTCCTACCTCAATATAGTCTTCTACATTTTTATGTCCCAGTTCCCATGGCAGGCCATCCACTTCATTACCAAGATCCCAAATTTTTACACCATAGGGTTCTTTATGACCATTTTTTCCTCGCAGGTCGGAGTAATAAGTGCCGCCCTTATAATTACAATATTCAACCCAATAGACAGCATCCATTATTGAGGCAAGACCAAGGTTTACACAGACAATATTTTCACTGCCGATTGATTGATTTAATTTCATCCACTCATCGGTACCTACATGATTATTATCTACTCCGCCCCAGGCAAGATTTATACGAACCGGACGTTGGTCCCTGGGACCAATGCCATCCTGCCAGTCATAGCCCATCAGAAAGTTCCCGCCGGGCCAGCGCATGTTGGTTACTTTTAATTCTTTCATAGCATCAATATAGTCTTTCCGGAATCCGTCGGAGTTCGCAAGTGGAGAAGCAGGATCGTACAGGTTACCGTACAGAGTATTGAAATTTACGCTGTCGGGCAACCCGAGTCTTCGCCCGGTAAGATGAATGGGTTCCATGAATACACCATAGATTTTCGGGTCAATCTCGCTGATGGTTCTGTCTACATCTATTTTAATTTTTGCGTTCTGGGCAAACATCCGGATAGGGAATACAAGCAATAAATAAAAAAACAATTTTTTCATAAAGCGCATAGTTTGTGAATGAAAGAGTGGCATAATCTAGCGACATTGAAAATAAGTGTTTTTTTTACATTTAATATCAGAAAGCAGTTTTATCTCGGAAATTTTACCCCCAATTAAGCAGCTACCGCAGCACTCCCGGATCACCTGATGCCAAATCAGGCGCCGGGATTTTGTTCATAATTAATCTTAGCAATAATTCCCAATGGAATAGAACCCCGGTCTACTCTCAAAGACTTTACGGTCAATCCGGTATTGTTTTCAAACGCCTGTACGGCGGCGGAAACAATATTAAGCAGAGTGGTTTTTTCACTTGTAAGCGCATCGCTTACTATCTTTTTTGTTTTGTCGTCCATAGTTATAGTTTTAGATGTATATAAAGTAAAGCAAAAAAGGTTCCAGGGGTGTACTAAGTAAAATCCATTAGAAGGGAGCCGGGCAGGCCCCGAATATTTAATTGATAAAATAAGTGATTTATTTATGCGGGAAACACAATAAAAAATAGTTTTCCAGGATTTGCACACTTTGAAATTCAGTTTTATTTTTCCGTCAAATACTGAATGCCGGTATTATTCAAATTTAATCATCCCCATGAAAATTATTTTAAGTGCTCTTTGTGTCCTGGTCATTGTTTCCTGCAGCAAAAAAGATCAGTCTGTTCCGGCTAATGAACCACCGCTGGTAAATGAAACGCCGCCGGTAAAGAAATGTAATATCAGTACCGCAATTATGTATAATGAAACCGGAAAACTCACTTCGAAGCGTAGTTATTCCTATGACGCAGAGAATCGGCTGACTGAAATTGTGGATTCCGGTATCAGCAAAAGCAATATTGTATTTTCCTATAACGGAAACAAAATATTCAGGAAAATTACGATTCCCAATAATACTTATTTGTCCCTGGATACCATATCGGTGAATAGCAGCGGCCTGGCCGACAGCACCATTGAAAACCTCGATGGCGACAGTTACCATTCTTATTATGTGTACAACCCGGATCTGGAAATAGAAACTTATAAGCTATATGATTACCATGGCAGCCTGGTTCTCTCCAATTCCTATGGATTCACAAATGGCGATAACACATCAATCAACGGTAACCAGTACGTTTATACCTACGATACAACAAAGCCTGCCGTGAAAGGTAACTATGAAGAATTCTTTCAGCTGCTTTCTTGGGGCGAGACAACAAGAAGTAGTAAACATCTGGTGATTTCACAACAGTCTACCTATGCCTCTGAGAATGATTTTACCTTTGACTATGAATATAACGCGGAAGGCAATATATCTGTAATAAACTACGGAAAAGCGGGAAGCAAAAGATCGATACATTACACCTATACCTGTAACTAAAAATTTTTAGTAATACGTGAACGATATTAACTCCAGGGAACCATCGTAATAAGCATGACAAATCTCTAGGCACACGGGCTTATAAGAGGAAACATTTAGGCTTATCCTACAGCTATCGCTATCAATACTTTTCGCATTCAGCCATCATGATTGTCGCATTCGTACTGCATGTCACCATATTTAATCGCGAGATTTGTATCGTAATAAAACACACGATAATATGAGAAAAATAATTGTTTTATCAATGATTTCACTGGATGGCGTATTGCAGGCACCCGGTGGACCAAAAGAAGATCCATCCGGCGGTTTCAAATATGGCGGTTGGACCGCATCGTATGGTGACGAGATTTTTGGTAAGGTCATCGAAAAAGAACTGAAACCGGCAGATTATCTACTGGGCAGAAAAACGTTTGGCATTTGGGAGAATTACTGGCCTGAACACGGAGACTTTTGGCCGGGCATTAATGAAGGCACAAAATACGTGTTTTCAAAGACCAGGAAAAAGTCAGGCTGGGAAAAATCTGTATTCATTAAAAATCTGGCGGATATAAAAAAGCTCAAAAAATCGAAAGGCTCTGACATTCAGGTCTGGGGCAGTAGTAAGCTGATTCAGCTGCTGCTTAAGAATGATCTGGTGGACGAACTTCGGCTCAAAATTTACCCGCTGACACTTGGTAAAGGAAAAAAGTTGTTTGACGGTGGCTCGATTCCGGCTGCATTTAAATTAACAGAAAGTATTGTTACCACAAAGGGAGTGATTATAGCCAGCTACGAACGGGGTGGTAAAGTAAAGACAGGCAATGTTGGTGCTTAGACCCGAGCGACTGGTCAGGGCAGGACTCCCTGACAAGGTCGCACAGGGAAAGTGTAGGTCATTAAACAGCCATTTTCATTAAGGGTGCACCAGTTATTTCACTTGCTGCTTCATTAACGCCAAATATACTAGTCTGTAAATTGCTGAAAGACGGGTTGTTTGCCACTGACGCAAACAGGGGGCCCTTCAAAAACTGCTCCAATTCCTCAGCAGATTCAAACAGGTACACACCACCAGCTTCTTTTTGATCTTCATTAATGAGCCATATTTTCCAGCTGCAGCCGGGAATTTCTGAAAACTTAGGCGCCACAGCCGGCATTATTTTTTTAAGCTCCTCTGATGGCATACTGTAATTGAACTTTGTTGTAAATACTCTTTTTGACATTGTAAATGATTTAGGATACAAATAAACGATGGGTTTGGCGCAAAGTAGTTCTGCTGAACGTAGTTTGAAATATGCAAAAAGTATTTTGTTGCGAAAATTTTTAAGCATACGCACTGTCTGCCTGAACCGGAGCTGAATAAGCTTTTTGTTTACCCCACTTTTCATTAATGAAATTCCTCGCCGGCACTTCTATAAAGCGATAGGTGAGATAAGAAATGAATAAGACAAATACAACAAAAACTAAACAGGTTGACCAGCTAATAAGCATATCCATCTTTGGAATGGCGATGCCGGTTTTATCCGGGTTATCCATAAGTGCTGCTCCCTGGTATAAAAAGGGTTGATGAATAAGATAAATTGAAAATGACCAGTCGCCCAGTTTCTGAAGTGGTTTTGATGCCAGAATGGAATTGAGATTTTGATTGCCATAGGCCGCAGATAGCAGAATGCATGGGAAAAAGAGAACGGTAATTACGTCAGGTACTGCGAAATGCAGACATAAAGCCAGTCCCGATATGAGTACTATAAAAGTGTATCCTGAAGAGAACAATTGTTTGTTCCATTCTCCTTTGTATCCAAAATATACCATCATGCCGATTATAAAACCAAACATGCACCGGAAAAAGCCAAATTGATATGCTACATTCAAACTGAAAGGAGAAACCTTTAAAAAGCTTATAGCATCGGGAACAGTCACCAATGGAACCAATAAGAAACCAATCACTAAATACCCCACAATACACAAAGCAAAAATAACATGTCGGCCAGCTTTTGATAATTTCATAATCGGGCCGACTAAGAATGGGAAAAGCATGTACATCCACCACTCGGTACTGATGCTCCAGGATGCATGGGTAAAAGTAAACCATTGATGGAGGTTCATCGAATGGAGCAAAAACAGATTCGTAATAAAGGAATAAACTGAATTCTCGACATCCAGTATTGGAGTAACCTTCGCACCCCATCGGTGTAACAGAAACAAAAATATCATAGTTAATAACAAAGAAAACAGGTGCAGGGGATATACCCTTGCAAAACGGGCAATCGTAAATTTTCTAAATCCCTGTCGGGTTACCGGACCCTCAAAATTTTTAGCATATACATAGCATAATATAAAACCACTCAATATAAAAAAGAAGTCAACCATTAAGTACATGCGGCTGAGGATAGATGAAATCTTACCGTCAACCAGATGTCCGCCAAAAGAAGAGAGGACAAGATCAATATGGAAGAGAACAGTAAGCAAAGCAGCGATACCGCGAAGCGCAGTAAGGTTTGAAAGGTATTTGTTGGTATTCATATTTTAAAAAATCTGGACACAAAAGAACGACGGGGTCGTCGTAAAGCAGTTCTGCAAAAAGTAGTTTGATATATGCAAAAAGTATTTTGTTGCAGGAGTGGGGGCTGATCAGCCTTGTATGGCTGCCGGAGAATATCCAAACCTTTTCTTAAAGGCAGTGCTGAAATTATTGTAGTGCTTATATCCCAGTTCATCTGACAAATCCGTCAGGTCTGCAGGTCCCTGCTGCAGCCTGGTCCGGGCATAGTTCATTTTATGTTCATCGACATATTTCATTACCGAATTACTGAAGAGCCGCTTAAAGCCATGCTTTAATTTAAAACTGTTGATAAAAAACTTTCGGGTAAGCTGATGCAGGGATCCTACTTCAAGATAATGCTGATCGAGCCAGGTTTTAATATCGTTCAGCAGATCAATATCCGTTCTGCTGAGCCGGCTTCCGCTGTTTCCGGTTTTGCCTTCGACCCCTGTAAAGGCGGCCAGCTGGTGAATAAGGAGATTAAGAATAATATTGTCTTTATAGGCAGCACCCAGAGCTCCGGTATAGGGGCAATTCAGGTAGTCATGAATGGATTGGTAAATCGCTGGTTTTATCACCTGCGGTGTATCGAGTGTAATAAAAGGGTCTTTTCGTTTGCAAAATTTAACCAGCGGGTTGTTTTCATCCTGATCCTGCAAATGCTGGAGTAGCAGGTCCGGTAATACTTTTACGCAAAAAAATTCTTCCACCGTATTCTTCGGGATACGGGTATTGAATCTGAAAGAAGGGAGGTAATTGAGCGAATGCACCTGGCCGCTTACACTAACGTTGGTATTGGTGGCAAATGTGGAAGTGCCCTGTAGCTGAAAATACATCATGATAAACGGCGAGTTCCTGCCCGCTGTAAAATGCAGATCACGGTTAACATTGCAAAAGATCCCGTTCAAAACGATATACCATTTTTCTGCAGCCGCGTTCACCCGGATCAGCCCCTTATTTTCATCTTTCAGAGAAAGAGCAGAAGTTTGCCCATTTGTGTAAATGCCGTTTACCGTATGTATTATTTCATCCAGGTCACGCACGTTGTCGTAATATTAACGGCAGTTGCCGTTTTTTAGCCGCCGAAGTTAAGGCGGTTATCCTTCACGGGACTGGTGGTAATTTCCGAACGGCAGGATTGACCCGACTAAAGGCGTGGTGGACCAAGTGTATATTAATATTGTCCACCGGCACCACCTCCACCGCCTGAGCCACCGCCAAACTGGAAATCACTGGTGGCTGCTTTCACGGCCGTTGGTCCTCCGAAAGTTTCCGCAATCACGAGCGACTCGATATTAAGTTTTTCCAGTAGATGCTTATTGGTGCTCTCCAGGGAGGTGAATCCATGCCTGGGTGTTTTAAGATATCTGATCAATCCATATGCAATACTGATCAATCACAATTCCGCCGAATATAAACTCCCATTCAACAGGCATCAGGTTGTAATAATATCTTATGGTGAATACGGTGGCGGCTATCAGCGCCAGGCCGGTCCATAAGAAAATGGAATCTTTTTTCCGAATGCCCTGGTATATGTAAAGAAGGGGAGTAGCTACCGTCAGCATCCAGAAGAGCCAGCCGATTGAAATACCACCTGCATTTTGGGAAGGACCAAACATATAACTGCCCAGTTCGCGTACCACGAAGTAATTGCCGGCGAGATAAAAGCTGGTAAGGGTTGCCAGCTTTATGGCTGTGAGGCATTGGCGATAATGCCTGGAGCTTTTATATTTATACAATCTCACAGTAAGAAACCAGATAGCAAGAGAAACGGCCATGATGATGAAGGGCATGAGCAGTTGGACTGTCCTGTTAAGTATCAGCGGTGATATTGATAATAAAAGCCAGCAATGCCAGTATAAGCTAACAGGGCCATTATATGGTTAGCAAACCGGAGAGTAAATAAAAGGCTTATCGTAAATATAGTGATGCATTGAGTAGCGGTGGACATATTGTTAACAGCCAGGTAAAGGCCGGCATACAATAATCCTGCAGACATCCATAACAAGGCATAATCGACTCCCGATCTGAAATGCCGCCGCTTGTAAACTACATATTCGAGGGCACCATAACAGACCAGGCCGGAGAATATTAGCAGGACGATATAACGAGTCGTCGCCACCGGCGCTAACCAACATGAATAGCCCCAGGGAGCAGGCTGTGATTAAGACAGTCAATAAGAACAATCCAACACAAATAAAAATATTTGGCGTATAAAAGTCAACCGGATAGGCGGCGGCGATCTTTGTGTTTTCTTCCCTGGTAATGCATCCGGCGGCAAATGCTTCCTGTGCCTGGCCCCGGATGGCCAGGTTATCGAGACTCGTCCGGTTATAGGCTATCATGTGCCTTCATTTTACGGTTGAATATAATAAGCAGGCGCACCAGGGCTATTGCGGAAAGTATAAAATATAGTAATCCGAGATAGATGAAGGCCATCTCAGCAATACCCATTCTATCCAAAATCCTTATGATCACATAACTCAGTGCGATGTATGTATAGAGAGAGACCAACAGCAGGAAGTAAAACGAATTCTTTTTCATCGCGTGCAGATAAATATAGCAGGCGATTAACAACAGGAATATGAACCAGAGGATAAAAAAGGTCTGATTCATAAACAGGCCGGCGAGTCCCGATATAAACAGAATATGCGTACCAAAATTGCTGTAGGTGAATTCAAAGTGCTTTTTTATGTTTTTCTTTTCGCTGGCCAGCGCCGCCAGCAACAGAATTATTCCGAGAACCAGGCCAATATAGATTAGTCTCATATCATCAAAACTGTTCTCTTTAAGAATGTGCATCGGGGTAATGGCGATACCCATCCAGGCGGCCAGGTTGGTGATGGCGAGGCTCAGCACGCCGAGGTGATCGAAAGAATAAGCGCTGATAAATAAAATCACCATGGGGATGAAAGTCGCCAGCCCGTAACGAGTGCCAAACACAGCATATGCATACTGGAGATATGCGATAAACGTGATCATTGTCAGACAGCCGAGGAGCAGGATATAATCGAAGAATGAATCGGGGGACGGCACTTTGCCAACGGAGAAAGGGGCTGCTTTCCGGCGGCAATAATAAAAACTTCCGACAGATACCAGCGCAATAATGGCCAGGATAACCTGATGGCCGATCGTATCGATATTTTTATAGACGAGGATGCCCAATCCCCCGCTGAGCAGCGTAATTCCAAGGTAAAGCAGGGTCTTCAGTTCCCAGTGCAGGGAAAAAAGACGGGCTTTCTCCACGGCTTCCACTTTTTGTAAAGAGTCGTCGGTGAGCAGACCCTCCCGGTGAAGTTGTTTAAATGTATGAATGTCCATGTTGGTTCCATCAACTGGATTTGTTGTAAGGTAAATTCAAAGAAATTGCTGATGGAATATTTATTAGATTATTCCATCAGCAATTAAAAAATTTGAAAACGGATAAACTCTCCCCGAATAGGCGACTTAACCCAGCGTTGCAATATCGATTACAAACCTGTATTTCACATCACTCTTTTCCATCCTTTCATATGCCTTGTCAATATCTTTTATGTCTATCAGCTCGATGTCGGAGGTGATATTGTGCGCCGCACAAAAATCCAGCATTTCCTGGGTTTCAGCGATACCTCCTATCAGGGAACCCGCGAGGCTTTTGCCCTGAAATATCAGGTTTGCGGCCGGTACCGTTGCCGGGGTGAGTGGAAGTCCAACACAGGTCATGGTTCCCTGTGTCTTTACCATGGCGAGGTAAAAGTTATAATCATGATCGGCGGCCAGCGTATTCAATATAAAATCAAAATAATGCTGGACGGACTTTACCTGTTCTTCGTCTTTCGTGACTACGAATTTATGTGCACCTAATTTTTCAGCATCTGCTTTTTTGTTGGGAGAAGTGCTAAGGACGGTTACTTCCGCACCCATGGCTACAGCGAATTTTACGCCCATATGTCCAAGTCCTCCCAGTCCAACGACTGCCACCTTCTTCCCTTTACCGACATTCCACCGGCGAAGAGGAGAATAGGTAGTAATACCGGCACAAAGAAGCGGGGCAACTTTTTCCAGCGGCAGGTGATCAGCGACCTTTAAAACAAAATCTTCGTCAACAACGATCTGGTTAGAATAGCCACCGGGAATAATTCCATCTCCATGTTTTTCGGGTGAAAAATAAGTGAAACTGGGACCATCGAGGCAATATTGTTCAAGGTCGTGTTCGCAGTTTTCGCATTCTTTGCAGGAGTCAACCAGGCAACCAATCCCGACTATATCGCCGACTTTGTGTTTCGTTACCTCGTTACCCACTTCTTTTACTATTCCGACAATCTCATGTCCGGGAACCAGCGGGAAGGTTGTCATTCCATGATCGTTACGCACAAAATGGAGATCAGTATGACATACGCCACAATATTTTATCTCGACAAGAACGTCATTCGGCCTTGGATATCTTCTGGTGAAATTAAAAGGTACAAGTTTCTCTTTTGCACCCAATGCAGCATATGCTTTTGAAGCCAGTCTAATGGGGGTTTTGGTTTCGGCGGAAGTTTCCTGGACCTGTGGCATAAAATAGATTTTAAGAAGTGAAGAAATGGAAGGTTATTCGAAAAACAGGAAAAGAAGTAAAATATCAACAACAGGGTAGGTTGATAAAATTAAGAACATTTCCAGAAAAGACTGGAAAATATCTTTAGCAAACTGTGCACTTGAATGACGTACCCGCAGGGATGGCGGGCACATTTTATTTAGCCATCACGACGAGTGGCTTGTTCTTTTCAACGACATAGGTAGCCAGCTCTGCCGCATTAGTAGTGCCGGCATTCTTCGCAGCATGGATTATTCCTGCCGGAATGAAAAGGACATCGCCAGCTTTAAGCGTTACTGACGGCTTGCCTTCTACCTCATACTCAAAAGATCCTTCGATTACATAAATAATTTCTTCACCCGGATGTGAATGCTTACCAAAAGCTGCTCCCGGGTCGAAGTCGATTCTTACCTGCACAGCTTCCCGCCCGGCCACACTGAGATCCTGTCGCTGAAGCTCGGTACGCCTGACTTTTAACTGTTGCGGCTGGGGAGGTGAAGATTGGCAACTACCGGTTAAACGCGCGGCGTGCCCATGATTCCGGAGAGGCATAAACATCATCCGGGAAATACCGTAATAGCTACCGGCAATTTGATCAGATTGGTCTTTTGTGAACCGGAACTGATAATCTCGATGTTTCTGTTTTCCCAGTAAATCCGGCCCGAAGAGGTAGCGGTATTCGTAAACCAGTACAAAGAAATATTATCTAATACTTCATCTATTGTCGGAGACTGTTTTGGGTCGGCGCCGTAGGACCAGTTCGAAAAACCCGGATGTAAAAAAAGCCAGGCCGCAAGACCAGCAGGAGAACCGGCCACACCGTATCCCACACCCTGCGGACGAGCGGTCATCGTCGTCTTATAGGTAAAACCGCCTTCCTTGATCGATTTGCTAAGATGATTGAATGCAGAACGTTCCTGTTCAGAAAACGATTCGGGCGCAACACCACTTGCCAGGGCCATGCCTGCTTCACCCGGTAATGTCGCCGGCAAATTACTGTGGATGCCTATTAATCCTGCGGGTGCCTGCACCGCCATCGAATCCTGCCCCGCGCAAGGCGGGGGTTGACAGAAAAACCAGCACCGGGTGCATGCCATGTCACTGATTCATCAAAAATTATACAATACAGAAAACGTTTCTTCCATCGACATGTCGTCTTATATCCGTGAATTGGCAGCTTATTTGAGCGACAGCTTTAATACGGGTCAGCGCATCCGTTTTGAGTATAGTATTGATCCGCTCGAAATGGATGTGAGCCAGGCTGTTCCTCTTGGACTGATATTGAATGAAGCCATTACCAATTCCATAAAATATGCATTTCCGGATGGCAGAGATGGAGTAATATCTATTTCACTTTCAAATACAGGTTCCTCAATCATTACTTACTTAGCATTTCAGATAACGGGATTGGGATGCCTGCTCATTTTACAGCTAAAAAACCCGGTTCATTGGGTATGAGTCTGATGGCAGGATTAAGTGAGGACCTTGACGGGACTTTTTCCATAGAAAATAATAATGGCACTATGATAAAAATATCTTTTGTGCATGATGTCAATGTTAAAGCGACCGGATACATTAGCTGACATCATTTGTTTCGAATAATTAAGATTGGAACAGTGAATAAAAAAGTACTCATCGTAGAAGACCAGTTTGTAGAAGCCAATGACCTTCAGCTCATGCTTGAAGAAAGCAGGCTATGAAGTTTGTGGCATTGCACGTTCGGTTCCCTATTGCACAGGAAATGATAAAAAAAGAAAACCCCAGTCTGGTGTTGCTGGATATTTTTTCTGAAAGGAAAACTTACCGGCATTGACCTGGCCAGGCAATTGAGACAAGATAATATTGCATTTATTTACCTGTCTGCCAATTCAAATGAAGAAATATTGTCTGCAGGCCAAAACAACCGAACCTTATGGCTTTATTGTAAAACCATTTCCGTGAAAAAGATCTTCTTGCTAACACTGGAAATTGCTCACTATCGTCATGAACATAGCATTGAATCCAATCTCAGAAGAGAAAACATCTTAAAAGAAAAATTATCAGCCCTTACTTCGGAAGCAATGACAGCTGGGAAAATAAACTACAGAATATCGTGCAGAACTTTTCAATTGTATATCTCCGTTTGATTATTTGGCAGCTGGCTTTAATTCCCCCAATGATATTACTGGTCAGGATTTAAGTTTTTTAAGGATTGGGTTTGATGAATACCAACAAATCGGTATTGCAGAATTATTAACTATTACCGGGATCAATAGAAATCAGATCATTGAACTGGCAAATCACCGAAGCATTGATTTTACGCCGGCTGTTTACAACGGGATTGAGTTTGAGCAATTATGTGCAAGATCATCGCTGGATCAATTGTTTTCTGACACGTTTCAGATGAAGTCGCGTACTTCTTTGCCATTGAATCTTTCAAACAATGAACATTTCAACATTAGTTTTTACAGCCGACACGCAGACACATATAATCACGACCATATCGGATTGTTGAACCGCTTACGGAACTCTATGGGAGTTAACATTCAAAATCCGTTAGCTGCAAATAAACGAGAGACTGTCGTTACTCAACATGCGGATGTTGACCACTGATGATCCGACGAAGGGGAGCGCCAATCAGGAGTTTGAAGGAATTGTTGGAAAGAGTCATCTTTTATTAAATGTATTTGATCTTATTACAAGCGTAGCGTGATCTGATACTTCTGTGCTGATATTGGGAGAAAGCGGAACCGGTAAAGAACGAATCGCCGACTGCATTCACAACCTGTCGCACCGCGCGAATCAGCCATTTGTAAAAGTGAACTGCGCAGCGCTGCCTTCCACACTTATTGAATCCGAATTGTTTGGTCATGAGAAAGGTTCTTTCACCGGGGCTATGGATAAGCGGATAGGTAAATTCGAGAAAGCAGATAAAGGAACCATCTTTTTGGACGAGATCGGTGAGATGCCCCTTGATTTGCAGGTTAAATTGCTGAGGGTATTACAGGAAAAATATATTGAACGCATTGGCTCCAGAGATCCGACTCCAGTGGACGTTCGTATAGTTGCAGCGACTAACCGCAACCTGGAAAAAGAAGTGGCAGATGGACGTTTCCGTCTCGATCTGTATTATCGTCTTAATGTCTTTCCGATTGAAGTTTACGTAAATCGTATATCGTATATTAGTTTAATCTGTTAAGTTCGATACACGATAAACGATCACCTGCCTGCTTGCCTTCGCGAAGCGCTCCGGCGAAGCGAGGCCGGCAGGCAGGCTATAAACGAAACTAAATGAAGGAACGTATAAAATCAATAGATATCGTTCGCGGGATAATCATGATCATAATGACGTTGGATCATACGCGAGATTTTCTGCACTTCCCCGGCCCGTCCTCCGCTTGATATGCAAACTACAACGGTTATCCTTTTTTTTACCCGATGGATTACCCATTTTTGCGCACCGGGCTTTGTTTTTTTAAGTGGCGTTTCGGCGTATCTGGCCGGGCAGCGTCGGACAAAAAAGGAATTGAGTTCTTTCCTGTTAAAACGGGGTCTTTGGCTAATTCTGTCTGATATACTTATCATAAGCTTACTGTTTACATTCGATTTGCAATACCACATGATCATGCTGGAAGTATTGTGGGCGACCGGATTTGGCATGATCATTCTGGCCTTACTGATTCGTGCACCTATGCCGGTAATTGCAACGGTAGCCATGATTATCCTGTTTGGCCATAATCTGCTCGATTACGTTCAACTGCCTGCAGATGGGTTGGCGGGCGGTTTAACCAAAATGTTTTTATCTGCGCGCGGCGTGTTTGTACCACTGAGTGCTGACCGGTCGATTGTAGTGTTATATGCCGTTATCCCCTGGGCCGGGGCCTTATTACTGGGTTATTGTTTTGGCGGGCTTTATAAAAACGGTTACGATGCAGATAAACGCAAAAGAATATTACGTGTCTCGGGTGTATCGACGATTCTGTTATTTGTAGTATTAAGACTGATTAATCACTATGGCGATCCGTCACCCTGGATTGCGCAGCGGAACACCGTGCACACAATATTGTCTTTTTTGAATGTCACCAAACAATCCCCATCGCTTCTCTTTTTCCTGGTGACGCTTGGTCCGCTTATGTTGTTATTATCATTTACCGAAAAAATGGTAAGCCCCTTCGCAGGCTTTTGCCGGGTATATGGAAATGTGCCCTACTTTTATTTTATCATTCATTTGACCCTGCTCAGGTTCCTGAATATTGGACTTGCACTCATGATGGGTCTGCCCCTGAAATCTGACGGATCACCGATCGTATGGCAGGTGCAGGGTTTTGGCATACCCTTGTGGGCTGTTTACTTAATCTGGATAATCGTTGTGCTGCTTTTATATTATCCCAGCCGCTGGTATAGTAGTTACAAGCAAACGCAACGGCGGTGGTGGTTGTCGTACTTATAGTTGTCCGATGACCGATGACCGTTGACCGTAGATCGTAGATCGACATCCAAATCACATTCCCTCATTATCATTTCCTTTTTTAACTTTCACATTCCTACATTCCTACAATTCCGCATTTACCGCACTAATGGGATCGTTGCATTGTTCGCAATTAAACCAGCTCCCTGTCCAATATCGAACGCTTTCTTATCCCGGATCCCAGCCAGGTTGTTATTTATCAATGCCTTATGGCATTGGCATGTCTGTTGAACCGGAGACGAACTGTGCTTTGCACAAAAGTAATTTCTTCGCCTCTTTATAAAATCTATGATCAAAAATTATTTCAAAATCGCCTGGCGCAATCTTCGTAAAAGCAAGATGCATTCATTCATTAATATCATTGGCCTTTCACTGGGAATGGCGGTGGCCATTTTGATTGGATTATGGATGTATGATGAACTGTCCTTCAACAAAAATTTTCAGAATTACGATCATATTGCACAGGTCATCCAGAATGTAACCAATAATGGCGAAGTGCAAACCTGGAGAAGTGTTCCTTACCCGCTTGCTGAAGAATTGCGGACAAATTACGGCAGCGATTTTAAACATATTGTAATGTCCACAACAGGTGATCATATCATCAGCATCGGCGATAAAAAATTAAAAGACCGCGGTGGTTATTTTGAAAAAGAAATGCCTGAAATGTTTACGCTGGATATGATTCAGGGTAAACGTAATGCACTGATACGATCCTTCTTCGGTGTTCATTTCTGCATCTGCAGCTAAAGCTTATTTTGGTAATGAAGATGCGATTAAATAAACTGATTAAGATTGATCAGATGCCGCCGATGAAAGTTGCCGGTGTATATAAAGATTTTCCGCTTAACTCAAACCTTGCCGGACTGAACTTTATTTCGAGCTGGGATTTCTTTTACATGAATTCTGATATGAAAAAAACAGAAGATCCCTGGAGGCCAAACTTTACCACTTTGTATGTACAGGTGAATGACAATGCAGATTTCAAAGCAGTTTCTGCAAGAATTAAAGATGCAAAACTTAAAAAAGTAAATGCACAGTTACAGAAAAAGAAACCGGCACTGTTTTTGATGCCCATGAGTAAATGGCATTTGTATTCTGAATTTAAAAACGGTGTAAATACCGGCGGCGCTATAAAGTATGTCTGGATGTTTGGGATCATCGGCGTTTTTGTTTTGTTGCTGGCCTGTATCAATTTTATGAACCTGAGCACGGCACGAAGTGAAAAGCGTGCAAAAGAAGTGGGTATCCGAAAAACCATCGGTTCTTTACGCAGACAACTGATCTTGCAATTTTTCAGCGAATCTTTATTAACTGTGTCATTTGCATTTGTATTATCCCTATTGCTGGCCTGGTTGGCATTACCATTTTTTAACCAGGTATCCGACAAACAAATGTCGATATTATGGACCAGTCCTGCTTTCTGGATAATAGGTATTGCCTTCATTTTTATTACGGCTTTAGTTGCCGGAAGTTATCCTGCATTTTATTTGTCGTCATTCACACCCTTAAAAGTTTTAAAAGGAACATTTAAAGCCGGCCGTTTTGCGGCTATTCCCCGCAAAGTATTGGTGGTACTGCAGTTCACCGTTTCTGTTTCACTTATAATAGGAACCATTATCGTTTATCAGCAAATTCAATTTGCAAAAAACCGGCCTGTTGGTTATACGCGTGCCAACCTGATTACTATTCCTACGTCCAATGCCAGTATTCATGATCATTTTAATGCGGTGAAAGATGAACTGATGCAAACAGGAGCTATTGTTTCTTTTGCAGAATCCGAAAGCCCGACAACCGGTATCTGGAACAGCACCAGTGGTTTTAGCTGGCCAGGAAAAGATCCGAATCTTTCTACTGATTTTGGAGTGGTGAGTGCTTCGGTTGATTATGGAAAAACAATTGGCTGGCAGATAAAAGAGGGGCGTGGTTTTTCAAGAGATTTTCCAACGGATACTGCTGCTGTTATTTTAAATGAAGCGGCAGTGCATTATATGAATTTGAAGAACCCACTCGGACAGACAATGACCTGGTGGGATCAGCCATTAAAAGTGATTGGTGTTATAAAAAATATGGTAATCGAATCTCCATATGATGAAGCAAGACCAATTATTTATACGTTATCCAACGAACCAGGAAACATCGCTATTTTAAAATTGAATCCATCGGTAAGCGCTAAAGATGCGTTAAGCAAAATTGAACCGGTATTCAGAAAATATAATACGGATCAGCCCTTTGAATTCGGATTTGTGGATGATGATTATGCGACAAAATTTGGTGATGAAGAACGCATCGGTAAACTCGCCGGTATTTTTTCTTTGCTGGCGATTATTATTTCCTGTCTGGGTTTATTCGGATTAACATCTTTTGTTGCCGAGCAACGCAAAAAAGAAATTGGCGTAAGAAAAGTATTGGGTGCATCGGTGTTCAACGTATGGAATTTATTATCGAAAGATTTTGTGAAACTTATTGTGCTATCCTTTCTTATCGCATTTCCACTTTCTTATTATTTCATGTTTAACTGGTTGCAGAATTATACTTACCGCACACCTGTGTCCTGGTGGATATTTATCGCTGCAGGAGTCGGTTCCTTATTAATAACCATTTTAGTGGTCAGCATGCAGGCGGTCAAAGCAGCGGTGGCGAATCCCGTTAATAGTCTGAGGACGGAATAGGAATGTTAATTTAGCCCTACAGAAGACATTAAATGGATACGAACAGAATCGCTCCGTCAATCCTGAAAACCAGGCAGCATTTCGAAATTCTTGACGGGTTAAGGGGGATTGCCGCCCTCTCCATAGTTACGTTTCATTTTATGGAATGGGTTTATGTGGATGCCAGCAGGAACTTTATCGGACATGGTTTTTTAGCCGTTGATTTCTTCTTCTGCCTTTCGGGATTTGTTATCGCATATGCCTATGACGATCGCATAGCAAAAATGGGCGTCATCGAGTTTTTTAAATCGAGACTCATCAGGCTGCACCCGCTGGTTATATCAGGATCGGTGCTGGGACTGCTGGCATTTTTGTTCGACCCGTTTGGCGGCCATCCCGAATTGTACAGCACCGGTAAGATCATTCTGGCATTTTTTTGCTCGGTATTGCTTATTCCCTTGCCTGTAATTGCCGACCGTGGATTTAACCTGTTCAGCTTCAATGCACCGTCCTGGTCCTTGTTTTGGGAATATGTCGCCAATATCGTTTACGCATTTGTGCTTTTTAAGATTAGCCGCGGCTACCTGTTGCTGTTAACCATACTCTCGGCGGTAGCTATTTGCTTTGTATGTTACCGTTCCGGTAATTTATTGGGCGGCTGGAGCGGCCCAACCTTTTGGGACGGCAGCGCCCGGGTGTCCTATTCTTTTTTAGCAGGACTTCTTATTTATCGTTCCAACTGGATTATCAAAAACAGGCTGGGATTTATCGGCATGTCCTTTTTATTGTTCCTGGCCTTTGTGATGCCATACTCAACATGGAACTGGTTAACTGAACCTTTGGTAGTGCTGTTTTATTTCCCTTTTCTGATCGCTTTGGGGGCGGGTGCCAGTTTAACAACCGGCTTAAAAAAAGTCTGTGTGTTTTTGGGAAAGATCTCCTATCCATTGTATATGACGCATTATGCAGTGCTTATGGATGTTCGGTAATTATTACACCAGTCACAAGCCGGGTGCGATGCAACTGGCTTTGATCATCATAGCCGGGCTAATCGGGCTGGTTGGGGCAGCGTGGCTGGTAATGATAATTTACGATATCCCTGTAAGGAAATATTTAAGCGATAAACGAATTGAAAGGCTTGCCCGACAAGAAAGCTCAATAAGACTGGTTACCTGGCAATCGCGACTGATAACCCGACGAGTTTGTTTTTTGTCTTGACGAGCCTGACCCAATAAATAATCCAGCAAACCATTCCTGTAAGCATAAAAAAACTTCCGAACAACGCCAGGTTTGAAGGAGAATACCGGTTTGAGTAATTTATAATAACACCAAGCGTCGTAAATATGCAATATGCTATACCGATAGTATAAGTTGGATACTCGTCTGTTCCTGTAATTTGTACCTGGGAATTATCAAGAATGGAATCACCCATTTTAGATGCAAATTCCTTTGAGACTGAACGGGAAATCCGGACAACGACAATAAATTGCCAAATCATACCGGCAAACGGGGATGATTTGAAACCATACCGATCCCGGAGACATTTCTCTATTCTCCGGGCTGATTACCTGCAATATTCTTTGTTGAGAAAGAAAGAAAAGTATGGCCGGAATTAAGAAAGCCAGCAACAACAACATTTGTAACATTTTTTATTTGAAAGTAATATAATTAATTCGTTCTTCTAAATAAGCATTATCATTTATTGTAAAAGTCAATACCGCTAAGGGTATTCCCTTAGGAATGTAATTCATCGTCTGTCCAGGCTACGAACCGCGAAACATCTGTTATTGATAACTATATCTCTTGCCCGCTAAACCTTCGAAAACCGGATCGCTAAAAGTTTCAGCAACTATTTTCCCGCTCGTATTTACTGAAGGTGTCATGGTGCTTGTATGATTATAGGGAAAACTTCGCTCGTGATGCCACTAACATGAATGCTATTAAATGTCGAAACCGAAAAAGTCTCCGCAAAAAAAGAAGCGGATACCATAGCCTGACGATTCAAAGCTGTAACGGGATATGAGTATATGTACAGAAGTGAGTCTGTTTTAAGAAAAATGTTATTTTCATTGGTATATGTGTAACTGAAATTTGCAATGATAGTGTTTTGCGTTGCGGACATATAACTTTCCTCAATTTGAGAAATATTATTTCCGGAATAAGTTGGCTTAAATATTAGTTTGTATCCGTGTTCATTAACAATGGCAGAATCCAGTAGATTGGTATCATTGTGATAAAAAAAGTCTGCATAGTCTGAATTTAATTTAACTCCGTTTGTAGAATTATCGAAAATTATTTTGATTGGTAGGTTGAAAGAATTCAAAATATATTTAAGTCCTTCCTCGTCTGCGAAAGAAAGAGAAACACATGCTGTATCTCCGTATTTTAAATGTTGAATCATTGCAACCATATAGCCGGATATACTGGTAATGGTGTCTCCGTTGTAAGCAAATTCTAATACACCCGCACTGTCACTTGAAATAGATTTTAATTTCTTTCCATTATTTCCTGATAAAGCTAAATCATTATTTCTCTGGCAGGAAACCATCAGGAATATTGAAATAGGGACAAGAGCTAAATATTTCATATACATAATTCTATAAATACCACGAACGGCGTTTCAATTTGAATTGCCGTGTTTGATTATTAAGTTGCTGACATATAGATTCAGATATAATATAAAACGTTGCCTGACAGATAAAATAAGCGTATTTATCCATGAGTCAGATAACCTGTAACATCAGGTAAAACTGTGAACCAGACTTTTATAAACATTTCCAGGAATGTTTTTTAACTTGAATAGATTTTCCCCGGCGAATAATTTAAAATTCACAAAATGAATTTATCCTGGTTATACCATGTACCTGCCTTTCTTTTCTTTCTTTTAGTAATCGGTTTTGTTGCCGCCATATCGGTATGCGGCTTTCTTTTGGTCCGGAAACCGGTTGAACGATGGCTGGGCAAACCTCCCGCACAAAATGCAGTAATCAGTTATTATATCCACGCAACCGGAGTCGTATACGGTATTACCCTTGGACTGATCACCGTGGGTATCTGGGAAAATTATAATCATGTGAATGTAAAAGTGGAGGAAGAAGCCGCCACCCTGGCTTCCGTATACCGTGATGTGAACAATTATCCTGAACCTTATCGCAGCCAGCTGACCGGGGAATTAAAAACCTATACCCGCTATGTGATCGATGAAGCCTGGCCACTGCAGGAAAAAGGGATCATTCCCCCGCGCGGCGTGGAACTGATGGACCGTTTTCAAAAAACACTGTATGGGTATGAACCCACGACGGATGCGCAGGAAATTGTTCATGCTTCAGCCCTGCGTAGTTATAATGACTATATAATGCTGAGACGGCTGCGAATGCAGAATATAACCAAGAGCGTTTCAGTAATGATCTGGTGGGTAGTAATTTTCGGAGGGTTGGTCAACCTGATTTTATCCTGGTTATTCGTAGTACCGCACAAATCACTGCATATTCTGATGAATGCCCTGTTGGGTGCGTTGATCGGAGCCTTGATATTTCTTATTATCGTCCTGGATTTCCCCTTCCGTGGCTGGTTTAAGGTGAGCTCGGAGCCGTTTGAAATTACTTATCAGCAATTGATGAAGTAACCGGACAGGTTCACCATTTAAAAAATAAATCAACTAAACTTCTACATATGAGATATGCTCATCTTTTGCTCATTTCCCTCACCATGTTGTTCGGTGCAAAACCGGCAAATGATACAAATGGAAACGTTCCAGCCCAGGGCATGCTGGCCGCCCAGCTATGGACATTCCGCTACGAATTGGAAAAAGATGTCCCGGGAACGCTTAAGAAGATAAAAAATCTCGGCATCACGTACGTCGAGGGATTTGATGCACCATACATTGTCGGGAACCCGGATAAATTTAAGTCACAGCTTGACGCCGCAGGTCTAAAGATGTTTGCTCTTCACTGGAATGATTTGAATGACTGGCGAAAGGATCCAACGGTTATTATTACGACAGCGAAGAAATTGGGCGCTCACTATACCGGTATCGCCTGGCTCAAAAATTCGAAGGCAGATACGGTCACGCTTGCAATTGTCAACGAAGCCGCCGACATCCTGACAAAAGCCTGTCCGCTGGCAAAGGCAGCCGGAATTCAACTTTACTACCACATTCATGGCTACGAAATTCAGCCCATGCCGGATAACAAAACTTTCTTCGACAGTTTTGTAAGTCGTATAGACTACCAATGTGTCCGGCTGGAAGCGGATATATTCTGGATTACTTATGCCGGCCAGGATCCGGTGCAGTTTATGGATAAGTACCGCGGTGGAATCGAGTTGCTGCATATTAAGGACATGGCGCCCCAGGTATCGACCGGCGTTTTTACAGGTGCCGACTTCATGCCTCCGGATATGCCCCCTCAAAATTGGGTGCCTGTCGGCAAGGGTAAAATCGATTACAAGGCAGTATTTCAGAAAGGAAAACAGATCGGTGTGAAATGGTATATCCTGGAGATGGACAAGTACGATGGCGACGTATATGCTGCCGTGGATTCTTCAATTTCTTATATTAAAAAGGAGAAGCTGTTGCAATAATAATGAAAGATATTATCGTGAATAGGGTAGTTGTGCGAATTATGAAAGCAGAGAATGTTAAATTCTGCCGGCTGTGTCACAATATAGCTTCGAATTCTAAAACCCGGGAATGGTGTTTGCTGTTACAAATAGCAAATCATAAAAATTCTTTTATGCAGAAAATCAGTCCTTTCATTTGGTTCGACAACAACGCCGAAGAGGCGATGAACTTCTATCTTCTCATATTCAAAGACTCTAAGATAATCCAGGTCGCACGGAATCCACCAGGTGCACCCGGGCCTGAGGGTGCATTTCTGGTAGCAACCATCCAGCTGGAAGGGCAGGAAATTAGTTTGATGAATGGCGGCCCTGGTCATCCACTGACGGATGCTATTTCACTTACCATCAACTGTACCTCCCAGGAAGAAGTCGACTACTATTGGAAAAAGCTCCTTGAAGGTGGCGGCAAGGAGATTGCCTGCGGTTGGTTAAAAGATAAATTTGGTCTTTACTGGCAGGTAACACCCATCATGTTACCCCAACTGATTAGCGACCCCGACAAAGCAAAAGCCGGTCGCGTCATGCAAGCCATGATGAAAATGATTAAGCTGGACATAGGAGCGTTGAAGGCCGCGGCAGAAGCAAAGTAATATATACCGGCAGGCCGGTTTACACCAGCCAAAAACCCCATTTAAAAATAAATTTTGCGAAGCCGATCGGTTGCACGTATATTTGCAACCGAACGGCTTCTTAATTAATATTTATGAGACGAGACATTTTTCAAGCCATTGCAGACCCCACCCGACGAGCGATCCTCGTCCTGATCGCCGTGCAGGCAATGACCCCCAACGCCATTGCGGAGCACTTCGACATCACCCGCCAGTCCATATCCAAACATTTGCGCATCCTGTCCGAATGCGACCTCCTGGCCCAAAAGCAGGAAGGCAGGGAAATCTTTTATGAACTAAAAATCGATAAAATGAAAGAAATCGATATCTGGCTAGACCAGTTCCGGAAGATCATGGAAGAACAGTTCCAACAACTCGATGAAGTATTGTTCACCATAAAAAATAAGAAAAAATGAACCTGCTATTTGATTTCACCGTCGACAAAGCCACGGCAACCATTTACGTTACGCGGGAATTCGCCGCCGACCTCGATCTCGTCTGGGATGCCTTTACAAAAGCGGAAATACTGGACCAGTGGATGGGCCCCAAACCATGGCGGGTCCAAACAAAGGAAATGGATTTCCGTGAAGGTGGTCGTTGGTTGTATGCCATGATCTCCCCCGAGAATGTCGCGCCAACCCGCTATAGTCTGGCGGAGTTTGTCGAAATCCAACCCAAGTCCAGTTTCACCACAAAGAATTCCTTTTCCGATGAAAATGGAAATCCCATCAATTCGGGTTTTACCTTTTCCATGACCAAGTACTCTTTCAAAGCCGGGGACGAAAAAACCACCGTTCAAATTGCCAAAAAAATGGCGAGCCTTGCCGAACTTGAACAGTTCGTCGCAGGTGGGCTACTATGAGAAAGGCACTGCCGTGGGAATGAACAATCTGGATGAATTTTTAATGACCCTGGTCACCAGTAAATGATAATCGGCATTAACCCCGCCAGGCCATTGAAATTGCCATTAAGTAAAATAAAAAGCGATTTGAAGGGGAGCTTAATGGCTTTAATTGTTAACCATAAAAAATAAGAAAAAATGAACCTGCTGTTTGATTTCACCGTCGACAAAGCCACGGCTACCATTCACGTTACACGGGAATTCGCTGCCGACCACGAACTCGTCTGGGATGCCTTTACAAAAGCGGAAATACTGGACCAGTGGATGGGCCCCAAACCCTGGCGGGTCCAGACCAGGGAAATGGATTTTCGTGAAGGCGGTCGTTGGTTGTTTTCCATGGTCGGGCCCGATAATGCCCCGGCAACCCGCTATAGTCTGGCGGAGTATGTCGAAATCCATCCCAAGACCAGTTTCACTACAAAGAATTCCTTTGCCGATGAAAATGGAAATCACGTCAATTCGGGATTCACCTTCTCCATAACGAAATACTCATTCAAAGGCGGGGACGAAAAAACCACCGTTCAGATTGCCAAAAAAATGGCGAGCCTTGCTGAACTTGAACAATTCATCGCAGGGGGCTATTATGAAAAAGGAACTGCCGCGGGCATGAACAATCTGGATGAAGTATTAAAGACCCTGGTCACCAGCAAATGAGACCGGAAAAAATAAATCTATTTTTATGCGAAAGTTGATAATGAAGATGTCGATGTCGATAGACGGTTTTGTAAGCGACCCCAATGGTAAGAATGATTGGGTCTTCAGGTCCTCCGATGAAACGTCGAGGGCCTGGTCTGTGGAGCAAAACCAGAGGGCAGGCCTGACCATCATGGGCAGGAAGACGTTTGAGAATATAGCTCCGTACTGGACGACTGCCACCGGGCCTTTTGCCGCGCTAATGAATGAGATCCCCAAGGCGCTTTTTACCAAAAAAGGATTTAAAGGACTCGCTCCGGTGCAAACGACAACAGCGGAGCAGTCGCGCGCTGCGGCTTCCTGGGCGGAGTCGCAGGTTTTCGGCGGTGATCTTGCCGAAGAGATAAAAAAACTCAAATCCGAACCGGGGAAACCGATTGTAGCAATCGGAGGTGCCGGGTTTATGCAGAGCCTGATCGCGACGGGACTTATAGACGAATACATTCTGATTACTCATCCGGTGGTTTTGGGAGCAGGCATGACGATCTTCAATAGTGTAACACAACCGGTGGACCTGAAGCTGGTGGAGGCAAAGTCTTTCCCGGGAGGAATCGTAGCACATATTTACAGCGCAAAGTAAATAACCATTAATTTTTTATGAACATTAAAGAAGAAATAAAAAAATATATTGCCAGCCAGCCTGAACCTAAACGTGCTGAAATGCAGGAGCTGCATAAGTTCATAATTCAGACATTACCGGAATCTAAACTATGGTTCCTCGATGGTAAAAACAACGAAAATAAAACGGTATCCAACCCCAATATCGGATATGGATCTTACACCATAAAATATGCTGACGGAACAACCAGGGAGTTTTATCAGATTGGTTTAAGCGCCAACACAACAGGAATCTCTGTCTATATCCTTGGTTTAAAAGATAAGACCTACTTAACTAAGACCTATGGAAAAAAACTGGGCAAAGCCAGTGTGACCGGGTATTGCATCAAGTTCAAAACGCTGAAAGATATCAATCTGGATATACTTGAATCGGCGATACGATATGGAGTTGAGGAAACTAACGGTACAGAAAGTATAAATAGAAAGTCCTGAAAACTATGATTGAAGTTTTTAAAACGAATGTTATAAAGCAACGCCAGGCAAAAACACTTTTGAAAATACTCCAGGGGCACTTCAATGATTTAAAATAAATTTTGACTTGCCCGATTGTGACAAATTTTGTCATACATGGCAGGATGCAGTATGGATTTTTCCGGTTTCAATATGCGGTTTGCTACTATCAATTACTTCAAAATTTGCCATCATACCTGCTGCATGATGCTCTATAATATGGCAATGATACATCCACATGCCGGGACGATTATCAGGCATCCATGCAATTTTAATTTTGGTGCGGGGCTTTAAATTGTAAGTATCCTTCCACGATTTATAAGATGGCGCTTTACCATTTTCTTCTATTACCTGGAAGAAAAATCCGTGCAGGTGAAAGGGATGATCCATTAAACTTGTATTACTGATTTCCCAAACTTGCAATTCACCAACTTTAACCGGTTTGTCGTTTACATGCACCTGATTATTTACACGAAAACTCAATCCTTCTTTTAGAGCTCGGAGCTACAGAAAATTTTACTTTTCTTGTTACTGGCTGCATTCTGTGGTGCAAGTGGTTCAATTTCTCTTAATTTCTCAGGGATAGATGCTATGGATGGTTTTGCTTCTCCAACTTTTACTGTAGCAAACTTTTGACGCTTAGCTTTTAGAAATGTCATCCTGTTATATGCCAGTGATTCGATCGCAAAGGTTTCTCCTTCATTGAAAGGTCCGGCTATAATATCCATTCGCTCGCCGGGAGTAATCAAAACTTCTGTAACTGTTCTGGCATATTCCAATAATCCTCCATCTGTTCCGATAATTTTAAACTCTTTTCCTTCCATGTTCAGTAAAAAATATCTTGCACTGGATGAATTTATAAAGCGCCATCTTTCCATTTGACCAGCATTCATAGTAATAAGCAGTATTCTCTTTTCCATTTAACAATAGGGTGTTCCCCTGGCGACCATCATGAGTTTCAACAAGGCGTTTGAAAAACCCGCCAGGTTCTGTAAAGTTATTTTTATCATCAAGCTTCATATCATCAATCATGAATATCCGTTCGCCATCTGTTACAGGGTCAGATTCATCTTTAACTATCAGAGCACCATACAGGCCTCTTTCCATTTGTATTGTTTCATTTTGATGAGAGTGGTACCAGAAAGTTCCGGCATCAGGAACAACAAAACGATATTCAAAAGATTCACCCGGTTCAATTGGTTTTTGCACCATACCTGTTCCATCCATTGTCCGCCGGAATGCGTATTCCGTGCCAATGTACGCATTGTGGGTTCATTTAAATTATTTGTTACCCGGACAACAAGTGTGTCACCCGCGTTGGCTTCCAGGACCGGACCGGGAAGCTGTTTATTAAAACCCCATGCCTTAATTGTTTTACCCGGAGCAATTTCATAGTTAAACATACTTGCTTCCAGATCATATTCGACAATTGAATTCTGCTTTTTCATCCTGATTTTTTTTATAGTTTGTGTTTTTGTTGCTTTAAATTTTACAACACAAAAGTATACCGGGTGTATTGCCCATGCATTATATGAATTTGGGTAAGATTTATATAATTTTTGGATAGCCACTCTTAGTTCACACTAGTCCTGATCGCCCTTCTTTTTTACATCTATTGCTTCAGGATGCTGATCCGGTTGGAAAGGATTATAGTAATAGATGTTTTCCTTATCGTAAAATAACAGATGAGCTTTTAATCTTGTATTAAAATGGCTGTCATTTTTAGCCGAACCGGCGGTCCAGCCAGCTTCTGCAAGCGAAGCCATTCTTGGGAATATTAAATATTGCAGTCTCTTCTTTGAGATAACGGTCTCCGTCCATAAATTTCCCTGCAGGCCCAGTATGTTCGTTTTATCGGACAAACCGGCTGCTATTGAATTTTCGGGAAAATGATAAATATCGAGATATGAATTGAAGTATTTTTTATCCCATTTCCGGCCAGACCTGTGTGTACTATCCTGTACAAAATCAAAATACAGTGGTAATCGCGGACATAAAACCACCTTATAGCCTTTTGAAATGGCTTCGTCTAAACTTTCAGGATGATTCTGTCGCCACCAGCTGATATAAGTATTACTGACAGGTAAACCTGCAGGAACTGCTTCATCCCAGCACATGAGATAATTACTGAATTTTAAAACACTATCTCGCCATTCTTCTCAGGAAATAATGTTCCACCTGGTTCAATTCAGTAAACTGATTTGCTGCCATTAATTTAGAAACACCAGGATTGTTTTTCCAGGCAGCGATACCAAATGCAACCTCGTCGCCGCCTAAATGTATTATTCCGGAAGGAAAAAGAGCTCTGATTTCCTTCAGAATATCGGTTAAGTAAGTGTACGTTTCGTCGTTGGCCGGATCAAAAGTAAAACCAGGATACCCTGGTGCATCGCCACCTGAAAGGGTTGGATAAGCACGGGTTGCTGCGGTCGCATGTCCGGGCATGTCTATTTCAGGTATGATGGTAATAAATCTTTCCTTTGCATAAGCAACGATTTCACGGATATCCTCCTGGGTATAATAGGTGGCCGCTGCCGCGAGTCTGTAAAATTCCCTTTGCCCCCAACCGCAGTTAACAAAGGATATTTTTTTATTTCTATCCTCCAGCCCTGCGAATCACTTAAGTGCCAGTGAAAACGGTTCAGTTTGTAGAAAGCCATCCAGTCCAGTAACTCTTTTACTATTTGTTTTCCAAAAAAATGGCGCGACTCATCCAGCATAAAACCTCTCCAGCCGAATCTTGGCTGATCATGAATAACCACACGCGGCAATACCAGTTTACCATTTAACAGGTTTGCTGATTTGTAAAGCTGTAACAAGGTAATCAGGCCATTGAACAATCCTGCAGAATCCGGAGCCGTGATGGCCACCTGCCTTTTCAAAAGTTACCAGTTTATAAGAACCGTAAACGTCCGAAGAAGACAGGATTTTCAGGTCAATAACCTGATTGGGCGTTTGATCCTGTTTTTTTGATGCAGGTCCATTTCCTCATTGAAATAATGAAGTAAACCGGACAGCTCTTTATTATTCGTAAACAGCTGCGAATTGTACAGAACACAATTCCCTTTTAATATTTCAACCTGGCTGGGGTAGGGTATAAGATTTATGTTCTGGGCTTTTGAATATCCGGCACTTAATATCACAAGCGCAGAAATGACATGGATCTTAAAAAGAAATTTATACATCTGATTCATTTGATTCCCGACAACCGGTTATATAAATTATGTATTTTCTGATTTCTCAGATTGTTTTCTTCATCTATGGCGGCTGGGTAAAGCACATCCTGATTTAATATCCTGAACCTTTTATCTAATTCAGACTCCTTATTCATCAATGCTTTTAAACGGGTAAGGTAACCGGGTATTTTATCCCGGGTGAAGTTATCGCTGTTAACTTCTTTTTCAATTTCCATGAAGCTGAGGTAGTACACCCTGATATCTGCCATTAATTGAAAATGGTTAAACATGTTGATATTTTTTTCCGGTCGGAGCACGTGAAAAATTTTGGAAGCCTGGGTTGCGCTGTCCAATAAGTCGTTCACGGTGATGTGGCCGGGAGCGTTTACTTTCCCGTCTGTGATCGTATAGGGTGCGGTAAAAAGTGCTTTTTGAAATTGTTCCGACTGACTTTTATCAAACCCAAATTCTGACCGGCAATAATCTGTTATAAACTGATCAACATTGAGCGGATGATCATCGTATATCGCCTTGATATACGCGCTTATCAGGATGTCAAAGCCGGTAATCGGGTACACATGGCGTAAGGCATATAGTTCAACCAGATCATCTTCAGACTCATAGGCAGGTGAGTACACACCGGAAGTGGACCATGATGTCATCACGATTCCCTTATATCCCAGATTTTTGCAAATGGGAATAAAGTCCCGGATATTATTGAAATGATATTGCCATCTGGTTAAGAAATAATTATCCGGCGAACTCCTGATGGACGGAGCTCCCCAGATTTCATATCCGCTTTTAACCAGTTGTTCATGCGCCCCGAACCTGTCCATCGCCCAGCCGTAATTCCAATCCACAAAAATGGTTTCCTTTGGCAGCAGGTGGATGTACTCAGGATATTTCAGGGCGATATCAGCCCAAAGCACGGGTCGCTTACCCAATGAGACGACGATATCGCAAAGCATTTTTATATGGTCAAAATATAGCCGCGATATCCCGATATCCGCCGCCCTTTTTTTGCATTTTTCGCAATGACCCAACAGATGCGTTTCATCACCACCAATATGAAAATAGGGCGAGGGATGCATGGCAGCCATATCCTTAAACAGGCGGGTGAACAACTCCTTGTTTTTCTCCGGCTCACTGGGACATACCTGTGAAAAATCCTTATCATCTTCACGAAGATTGGCGTATTTATAATTTCGCAGGATATATTCAACATGGCCAAAGCTTTGTTGAAGAGGGATAACATCAATATGCAGGCTCTGACAATACTTTATAAAGTCTTTTACTTCCTGCCCTGGTATAAGCAAACCGGTTTGGAATAAGGGGATCATCCTGAAAAGGATAAGTGGCTTCCCATTCCATCACCAGGGTATTGATCCCCTGTTTGCTTAAGCTAAGTGTAAAATTTTTGAGCGCCTGCATTTTCATCACCTGTATCCGAAGATCCAGGTGGAAACCGCGGATATGAAAACTATCTTCAGCAACACCTGTTTTTGCCTGCGATATGCTGCTAAAAAGAAGAAAGGCGATGAGTAATAATTGTCGTGCTCTCATATGGATCGTTTTAAAATTGCTGTAGCTTCCAGCTTTTTATTTTATACCCATAAAAAGCATAGAAAACAAGATATAAATAGCAGGGCAATAAAATCCAATAACCCGTTTGCATGCTATACTTATCTGCAATGTAACCATACAACAGGGGAACGATTGCATTTCCACTAAGTCCCATGATCAGTATGGAGGCACCCAGTTTCAGGTGAGTTCCCAGTCTGTCTAATGCAAGTGGCCATATACCTGCCCAGATCATTGAATTGGCAAATCCCAGCAGGACCAGAAACCAGATAGAAATATCAGCATGATGGCCCAAAAAATAACTATTTCCCGCTGGATGTTACAACCAACAGGGAAAGTATGACACCCAGTAAAGTGCAAAACCGCAACGCATTAACCTGGGAGATGCGCCCAGGGAATCAGGGTAATCCCCAACAGGTATCCGCATATCGTTGCAAAAAGTGTGTAAGAAGGAAATACTTTGGCTTCCATCATAGAAATTCCCATTCCCTGTGCATAACTAATGATACTGTCGATGGCAAGAATCTGGGAGCCGACATGTAAAAATATCGCCACGCCTCCCAGTATTAAGTGAGGATAACTGAAAATATTATTGTGTAGAGAATTACTCTATTGGAGCATCTTCATCCTTGAAGTTCTCGATTTCAGGAAGAGGAGAGAACCGTACAGCAAAACCAAGAATGGTCAGCAGGGTACCGACACCCGCATAAGGTAAAATGACCCTCCTGATTAACGCATCGAGTACTTTGTTTTTTTCAATAGTATCCATATGCTGAATACTTTGAAACAGGGCATTGTCGCCGGGCCTGAGGATGGCTGCGGCAAGCAGAAGCGGTGCTATAATTCCCGCTGTCTTGTTGCAGATACCCATGATACTGATTCTTTGAGCTGCCCTTTCTTTTGCCCCGAGAATGGTAACATAAGGATTGGCGGCTGTCTGAAGAACAGACAAACCAATACCGATCAAAAACAGACCGCAAAGAAACAGTCCGTACGTGCGGGTTTGAGCAGCCGGAATAAAAACAAAGGCGCCCGCCGCCATGACCCAAAAACCCAGCATCATCCCTTTTTTAAATCCGATTTTTTTCAACAGGAATGATGAAGGAACAGACACGACCAGGTAGGAGATATAGAAAGCGAAAGTTACCAGGTACGACTGAAAGTGTGTCAGCTCGCAGGCAATTTTAAAATACGGGATCAGCATCGCGTTGATCCATGTGGCAAAGCCAAATACAAAGAACATCATACCGATAATTATGATCGGTACGATGTTCCTGTTCAAAATTCTCCGGCTCGTCAATTGGTATTCATTTTATCTTAGACGATCCACGTTGCTTACCAGATATGGATCCTTTTCTCTTCAGGTAAATACATCGTATCACCTTGCTTTACGTGGAATGCTTCATAAAAATGTGGATTGTTCATCAGCGGACCATTTACGCGCCACATAGGAGGAGAGTGTGGATTATTATTTATCCATAAACGCAGGAATTCATTTTTCATCTTTACGCGCCAGATATGCGCAACAGAAATAAAGAACCGCTGGTCTGGTGTATAGCCGCCAATCATACTGGTATCCTGTCCTTCTTTGGTCAGCTTAAAAGCATCATAGGCAATAGAAACTCCGCCTACATCTGCTGCATTTTCACCTACGGTCATTGCGCCTTTAACGTGCACGGTATCCAGTACTACAAAGGTATTGTACAGGTCAATTACATTTTGCGTTTTTATTTTGAACTTTGCATAATCATCTTTTGTCCACCAGCTTTTCACGTTGCCGTCCTTGTCGTACTGGGCACCCTGGTCGTCAAATGAATGGGTAATTTCATGACCGATTACCATGCCAATACCTCCGTAGTTGGTGGCATCATCGGCATTGTTGTCAAAATAGGGAGGTTGCAATATAGCTGCCGGAAAAACAATTTCATTGGCGTTTGGGTTGAAATAAGCAGTAACTGTTGAAGGCGTCGTGAACCACTCGCTTCTATCCACCGGTTTGTTGAGTTTAGCCAGTTGAAAGGCATAATTGTTAGAAGAAGCGGATACTGTATTTTCAAAATATTTATCTTTTACAATGATTACATTGCTATAATCTCTCCATTTATCGGGATAGCCTATCTTCTTGGTGATGGCAAACAATTTTTCTTTCGCTTTTAATTTTGTACTGTCGCTCATCCAGTCCAGTTTGTCTATTCTTGTGGCTAAAGCTTTCTGTAAATTATTTACCAGGTCCAGCACTCGTTTTTTTGCATCTTCAGTAAAATATTTTTTAACGTATAATTGTCCCAGTGCCTCACCTAATTGCTGGTCAACCGCGCTCGCCATGATTTCACCACGCGTTTTTTGCACTGCCTGCCCGGAAATTACTTTATTAAACTCAAATGAAGCATCCACAAAAGGCTGGCTTAACAAATCGGCGTAATTATCAATAGTATAAGCTTTCAGGTAAATTTTCCAGTCGCTGATGGGAATGGATTTCAGGACAGCATTCAACTTGTCGTAATAGGCAGGTTGAGCCACATCAATGGAATCTGTTTTCGCACCCAGGTCATTTAAAACATTTTCCCACCCGATATTTGGTTGTCTCTTTACAAGTGTTGGAACAGACATCCTATTATAATTGGCATGCTACGTCGCGCAATTCAATATTTGTTCTGTGCGAACCAGCGAGTTGTTTGTCAATATCATAAACAATAGCAGCATCTTTAGATGCTGTTGCTGAATCGCTGCCGGTAAGTTGAAACAGCCTTGCGAGGTATAATTTGTAGGCGTTCTGAATAGCCACGCTGGGCGCATCCGTTTTGAAATAATAATCTCTCTCGGGCAGGCCGATACCCGTCTGATAGATATGTGCGATGTTCAGATTGCTGTTTTTATTGTCCGGACCAACCCCAAAAGCCAAAAAAGAAGAATTGTTTACCCTGGCTTCTGTTGCAACAAATTTCATCAAAGAACTAAGATTACGGATGCTGTCAATTCTGGCAAGCACAGGCTTAATGGGACCAAAGCCGAGTTGGTTAACCGTGGTTGTATCCATTCCGGAAGCATAAAAATCACCCAGCTTTTGTTCAATACTTCCCGCCGGATTATTGGTTTTTGAAACGCTATCCAGAATACCCTGCAATCGCAGGCGCTGGGGATAATTCATAAACATGTATGCACCTACTCCGGATTGCGAAGGCGGTATTTGGGCTGAATCATACCAGATACGGTTAACATGCATAAAAAAGTTGTTTTCCGGTTTAATCGAAGAATCGATTCCAGGTATGTCTGCCGTGGCAACTGTTTCTGGCTTGCTTTGGCATCCCGCCAGCAAAAGCAGTACTGCAAAAAGAAATGGTAATTTTATCATATAGGAAGTGAAAGTTAGTTGTTATTGTGACTCCAAAAATAAGGTAAATGCTGGTTAGGTAATGTAATTGCCACTGCATACAGTACGTATAGAAAAACCGAATTCTGTACTTTTAAATCCATAATTCCAAATCGAAATTATATGGAAACTCTTGAACAAGTATTAGAAAGACTGAAAGCGAATTCCCAAAAATTGGAATTATTAATGAAAAAAGTCATGCTACTGGCTGGTGATATGAAATCGGAGGAATTGGAAAGGATGAAAAAGGAAATAGACGAGGAACAGGACCGGATCTTAGCCGCGATGAGGAAATTTAAAGATGAAGCGGCTAAAAAGCTTCAATAAACTAAAACAACTACTAAACGCGAAAAAAAACGGGTATCAATGATACCCGTTTGCGAAAAAAAGGATTGATTAATTGATCACAATTTCTTTTTTTTCATTTTCCTTTCCCGCTATGACAGGAAGACTTACCTGCAGTACACCGTCTGCATATTTAGCAGTGATGTTCTGAGTGTCAATACTGTCATTCAGGGTAAAAGCCCTTTTGAAACCACCCCTGCTGTACTCCCTCAGTATCCACTCGGGACGGGGAAATCCCTCGGGCGGATTGTAAGAAATGGTGAGTTCATTTCCATTCATGTCGAGATGAAAATGTTCTTTGATACGACCAGGAGCGAACACCAGCATTTCATAGCTGTTTTCTGTTTTGTAAATGTTCACAGCTGATCTTTGCATAGAACGGCCTGAGAAGGATCTGCCTTCGTAATTGTTGCCTTTTGCGGCCCATGACTGATTGTAGTGCATGTTTTTTCTTTTTAATTTAAAATAATTGACTATCAACTGATATGTGTGAAAATGATGCCATATATTTTAGAATGCAATATTGTCAGGTTTAAATTCCGCTGGTAACAGCTGTTGCGATTAAACTTTACTTCATCTGCTGGAGTATCAATTGAGCAGTAGTGGTTCTGCGCGACGGAGTATCCAGGAAATCATAGAGAATCTCTACAAACCACTTCTGGCGATCTTCATACACAAAATGAGTTGTCCCCGGCAAAATGCAGAGCAGTGAACCGGGTATGTTCTCGTGTATCTCCAATAGATGCTCATTGCGAATTGCATCGCGGTCACCTCCCATGATCATGACTTCGGCTTTGATTTTTCCCAGATCGGGTGTACTTATGTGAGGCTGATCCACCACAAGTCTGACTTGTTTGCTTCTAATGCTGTCGTTCTTAGCCATCGACCACATTTTGTCTATAACAGGGAACAGGGCCGGATCTATTGCAGTGGTGTCGGGTCTCAGGTTGGGGCCGGAGGCCAGAAGTTTTTTCACTTTCTTCGGATAATAGATCGCCATGAGCAAACCAACAATCCCGCCATCGCTATGACCCCAGATGTAAGCGGAGTCTATATTCAGATGATCTAATAAAGCATTCAAATCTGAGGCCATTTGCTCATAGGTGAGATACCCCTGGGGACAATCGCTCTTTCCATGACAACGGCTATCCATAGCGATAACCATGTAATGTGAGGCAAACTCAGGAATTAAATTGGCGCGACTCCTGATCGAGCCGCCATTGCCATGCAGTAAAACCAGTGGCCTGCCCTGACCATAGATTTCGTAATAAATTTTTACACCGTCGTGATTGTAAAAGCTGCCTGCCTTTGGGTCGTTACCGTAATCAGGCGAAGTGTTTTGTGCATACAGCCTGCCAATTGAAAGAAGCGTAATAGTAATAATTATTTTGAGCGACATGAGTGAGTATTTGGCAATTTGACGTCGCGGCTTTCTATTTGGTTACATCATCAGCTAATGCAAAATGATATCTTTTCTCGAATTCATTGAGACCAATAATTCCATCCATTTAACGGTTAAATCATTCAGATTCAGAATAACTTAGTTGGGGGTGGGGTTGCAGCCGGACTGGCTGGCTTAACTTCGTTATTCTCCGGCCCGTCTTACATACATATGAGTCTACGAAGAATGAAGAGTGATATAATCTAAAGTTCTGAATTCTAAATTTAAAATTAATCAAATTGAAAAACAGACATCTTCTCTTCCTGCCTGTGATGTTCGTTGCAATAATAGTTGGCTGCAGTAGTTCCGGCAAAGGTGTATATGATCCTTTGGCTTTAAACGCTATTGACAGCCTGGGCATTACGATTGGCAATTTAACCTCATGCAGTTTTGCCTTGTCAACGAATATTTCTTACAACGATTCCGGCAAAATAAAATGGAAGAACAAGCAAACTGGTGTGTACATGCGGGGCCCGGACAAAATGTACATTTATACAGAAGATGACACATCCAGAAATGCTTATTATTATAACGGAAGCGAGCTGGCTTTATTTAATTTTGACAATTTGAACTATGATGTGATCAAATCGCCATCTAATTCCGTGGCGACTATTGATTCCGTTCATAGAACGTTTGGAATTGATTTTCCCGCTTCAGATTTTTTTTATCCAACGCTTGCAGATGACCTGATTAAAGATTTTGATACGATTTACGTTTCAGGATCTACTCATATTGATGAAGTAGCCTGTAAAGAGATAATCGCTGTTAATGCAAAAATGACCGTTTTTCTTTCAATTGATGAACTCACCCACTTGCCGAAAAGGCTGGAGATATATTACCTGGGTGATAAAAAAGGAGACAGTTATACGATAACGTTTAATAACTGGAAAACAAATCCTGTTTTACCAGATCAGCTGTTTTCATTTGCTCCCCCGCCCAATGCCGTTAAATCCTCCCTCTTTATTAATAAAACCAATGACTGATGAAACCAGTAAATCATCTTTCTAATTTAATGATCGCACTACTTATTGTATGTTCGGGCGATCTTTTTGCCCAACGATTTGGTCATGGGGGTTTTAATAGAGGTGGTGGCGGCTTTGGCGGCTTTGGCGGCGGAAACCGTTCATCCATTAATGGTGGTTTCTCAGGATTTAGTAACCGTCCCGATAATAGCAACTTCAGTAATAATTCTGCTAAATCAAATAACATTGAAAGAAACTCCTTTGGAAACAACTCACAGATCGGCAATAATAATTTCAACAGGACAAATACGAATATATCGGGTAATAAAAATGTGTATGTAAATAACAGCGTTCACGTAAACAATAATTACAATACCGGGTACTACAACGGGCACATGGGTTATTACCCCTATTGCTATCATCCCTACCATCCGTATTACTATGGTCCGGCATGGCATCCCTATGGTTTTTTTATTGCCACCATGGCTACTACTGCGGTAATGGTTTCATTGGCCAATCAGCAATATTATTACAATCAGGGGGTCTACTATATACAGGTTTCGGGGGGATATAATGTGGTGGCACCTCCGGTAAACATTATCATAGTTAGTTTACCACAGGGGTTTGAAACCATTCAATATAATGGTACAACCTATTATTATTATAGCGGAACCTTTTATGAAAAAACAATCAATGGATATACAGTAATAAAAGCACCAGTGGGGGCAGTCATAACCAATATTCCGGACGGCGGAAAACAGGAACAGGTTGATGGCCAAAATTACGTACTGTTTAATAATACTTATTTCCTTCCGATTGTACAAAATGGCAACAACGTTTACCAGGTTGTCGAAATAAGCTCTTAAAATAAATGGTGGAAGCTTTTATAAAAAGACCAGATGAGACACACCTGTGCCTGGTCAGAATTCAAATAAATTGGGTATGTTTAAGGTAACTTAAAAACCGGATATATGAACAAGAGACATTTTTCAAGTTACCTGATTATTGGTGTTTTAATGATGCTTTACTGTTTGCCTGCTGCTGGTCAGAAGGTGCTCGCCACGATTGTAAAAAATGGAGAGCTCCGTATTGGTACAAGTGGTAATCAGCCGCCTTACTCTATGATGTCGAAGACAGGAGAGCTGATGGGGTTTGAAATTGACCTGGCAAAAGCATTGGCAACCAACATGGGAGTGAAACTTAAACTGGTGCAAATGCCTTTTTCAGAATTGATGGATGCCCTCAAAAATAATAAGATAGATGCGATCATGTCAGGGATGACCATCACACCGGAGCGAAATCTGGTCGCATTATTTGCTGGTCCTTATAACATTTCGGGAAAATCGATCCTGACGAAATCCGGTAAGGTAGCGGCTTTTAATGCCGACACCAGCACCATGGCAAAAAAATATAAGATCGTTTGTCTGAAAGGATCAACCAGTGAGGAATTTGTAAAGACAGCAATGCCAAAACAGGTGCTTGTTACTGTTAGCAATTACGATGAAGGAGTGAACATGATCATCAATGATCAGGCTGATGCCATGGTAGCAGATAAACCCATCTGTGTGATGTCAATAATGAAATATCCGGGGAAAGATCTGGTGATGACCGAACAGCCATTGACCATTGAACCGATTGGTGTAGCATTGCCTGCCGGTGATCCGCAATTTCTGAACCTGGTGTCAAACTATATTTCAACATTACAGATATCCCTCACCCTTACAGCGCTGGAGCAAAAGTGGTTCAAAGATGGGGCCTGGATGTTGAATGTAAAATAGAAATTCAGCCCTTTTTTGCAATCACTGTGTATCCGCCTGAAATTTTTCCGTTGGATCGTTGTATAATCCGGAATACATCACACTCGCCGGGTTTTAAATCGTCAATGTGGAGGTATAAAAACGTTTCTTTTTCATTACAATCTCTTTCATATTCGAGGGATTGGTGAAGCAATGGTTTTACTGCCTCCGGAGGAAATGCCCTGGAATGAAATGTTTTGTTTGGAAACACCCATCGGCGGCATGATGCCCATTACGCTTTTTTGAATGGCCGCCTGCTTATACCCGTGATCCTTTTTTCCTTTTAAAATAGAAAGCCAGAACGCATCAGCTACCGGCACCCGTTCAATAGTGATTTGTGTATTGCCCTGCCGCGCCGTACAGCCTGTTTTTATTTTTAATTCCAGATGTGCAGGTGATTGTGCCTCCACGACGGCAATATTTCGCTGTCCGGTATGCCTGTCTTTTGTCACTTCCCAAACGCTGTTGGATACCGGATCTAATAAAGGTTCAAAAACCCTTACGACCAGGCATTCGTGCCCGTCATTTTCAAAACTAGGCACCCATGTTTGCGGACATTTTACAATCTGGCATGCAGTCTTTGAAGTACGATTGCCAAGATCTACATAAGCTGCGCCAATAAATTTTGCGTTTACAGAATTAATACCCAGGCTTGGGTTGCACCAATAAAACTCCACCCGTACGTTCACGCCGGGGGCGAGCCCAAGATTCCATACCCGTGCCCAAAGTGTATTCGGTTTTCCTGCCACAGCCAGGCCACCCAGTGTAGGCGGTTTGGCTGGTGCGGTGCCGGCATCCATATTGGGTGCAACAAAAATATCCGGACTTTCCCAAAAAACTCCGGAGAAAGGCCGGTTACCATGATCTCCCGGAGCTGCCCTGATGACCAAAAAAGGCAGATACGAATCTTTTCTTGGTGGCATTTTCACACCTCTGGGTCTTCCGGAATCTTTTACAATGCCAAACACGGCATCCAAAAAAGCTTTTTTGGTGTCATCCGTAGAACGGCCAGGTTGTACAGGGGACACCCAGGGATCGGTTGTATTTGTTTTTGGAGGCTCAGGATATTTTGGCCTGTTGGGTGGAATCGGATCCCCGCAACAATAATCTTTTGGCTCTTTCAGGCATTCAATGAGTTCGGCGCAGCAATCCTGAACCTTTTGATCTTTATCGTGGCATGTGCAATGGCAGTCTTTTGGACAACCACATTTTTTTTTATCTGAAGAATGCGCAGACATAATATTTTATTTAAAGGATAATAATATTACCGTTGGGGTCATAGCATGTAATCTCAAAATCACAATTCCCTATTTCGTTTTGCATGGTGCCATCCAGGTACACGAGTTTGAGAGGAGGCATTCCATTGAAATAATCGGGGTTTGGCCTATCGCCAAGTTTACCAAAAAGACCATCACCACTATTGAGTTTTTGCGGCATGGGACTGCAGGGCACGCAAAATATATGTCCCTCATAATCGTTATCCGTCTTATTCTGATTCCGGTTCCAATCCCAGCTTTTAAAGCCATATCCCCTGTCTGAATCCAGGTTCCATTCTGTGATGTTATTTTCAAGACTATCATCTCCGGTTCTTGCCAGTTGCCAAATCAGAAACGTGGAAAAATTTACCGGATCGCCAAGATTGTTGGCTGCATCCACATTTTCATAACAAAATTTCACGGTATCGTTGGGCGTTACGCATGCAGACAAACTGGAGATGATGCCCGGGGTTGGCTGCGATAGCATCAGCGACCAAATATTCGGCATCCATTCCTCTTACAAATGGCCCCGGATAAGTAACGCAGTTTTCGGATGGGCTTAATGGATATCGATAAGGATGTTGATATTCTACAAATTCATTTGCCTTGGGGTCGTAAGGCGATGATCTTGGAAATTTCTTATCCGGTACTTCATAACCATTAGATGCTGATGCGGATTCCAGATCATAGATTATATCTATGGGAAGTACCAGAATGTCATCCATCGCACTGAGCAAAGTTGAAACATAATCTTTGTGTTCCACCCCAATTTTTATCATACTATCATCTATTTCATCATTCATGGGGCGAAAGTATCCTGCTTCTATACACACTTGTCTGAATGCCTTAACCATATAATATAAGGGCAACTCAATTAAATAATAGGCCAGAAGCCGCGGACCATAAGTGGCCAGATCCAGAATGGCACCCGGCAATACGGTGGCCAGCCATAGCGCCACTTCTGCCAGCCACTCCAAAAGTGCAAGGACCGACAATATGATATCCAGCCAGTTGGTATCAGAATCTTCATCCGGCGCCACATCATGCAAAGGATCTCCAAGAGAGGGGAAATCCAGATTGGGAAATACTTCGGGAGGCGAGGGTTTTTCGTGGGCGAACCCATCCAGGGAGGCATGTTTGTAATACCGGAACAAAATATGAAAAGCGGTTTGCACATCCACCGGATCGGGCCTGCCATCCGCTGTGCTCAATATATCCGGTGAAGTCCCAAAAATCCCGTGCCTGTCTGTAGGATTCCCGTTTTTATCTGTCGGGTTCTGCGTTTTGTAAACATCTCTGAAAGCATCGAGCAACATATTGACGACTTCTTCCGGTATATCAGAGTCGAGGTCTAATTGCCTTCTTCTTTTATACCTTCCACGAAGGGTGTCGTCGCCGGGATCGTAATTGGGTCTGTCCCTGGCCGGACTGCCATCGTCTTTAAAAGCGAAGCGGTAGTGAAATGCGGATTTGGTAAAATCATTGTATAGTGTATCACTACCATGTTTTACAAAATAAGTCCGGGTATCTACATGTGATTCCACTAAATGGTGCCGCTGCCAATGAAGCCGGAAAGGACCCCCGGCTTTGGAGTTGACGAAAGCATGACCCGTTGTATCCGTGGCTACATGGGACATGTATCCGAGCGCGTATGCCTTTAATCTGTCCTTCCAGACAGGATCTGCTTCGTCCTCTGCTTTCTTCCATAGATCATGGGCATAGGTTGCGGTTTTCCGGTAATGAAGCATATCGGCCCAGAAAAAATCTTTGTTGTCTATACCCGAATTATGGCCCAGTGAAGTATATTTCCACCAGTCTTCCGAGTACGCGATGTAATTGATGATTAACTGGGGAAAGATAGATCCAAGGGAGCCAATAATATCCTGGACCAAGAAGAGAGATCGCCGGTGAGCCTGCTGATAAGCTCTTCAAAATCTTCGCTCACCGGGCCCATATATTTTTCCCATTTCGATAAAAAATAATCATCCAATTTGGCATAGGCGTCATCCAAAAAATTAAGGATCTCTGTTATTTCCGTAGAGTATATTCTTGTATCGAACATAAAATAAAAAAGATCGGGGCCAATGGCGCCGAGCGCAGCATAATGCGTGTTTTCATTGAGTATTCTATGTATTTCTGCGGGGCTGTTGTTATTGGTGCCGAGACCTGCCATTTGGAATGGCCATTGTCGTAATCCTTCCAATTTTTTTGTAATCTCTTCGGCGACGAGGATATGAGTGGATGGGCCTGGCATACACGTGTTTTTATTTGGTGAATAAAAAAACAGCGATCACTGCATCAGGAAAGCGTAATTCCTGACTGCAAAAACTTCAGGATTAACTCAAAAAGAAAGTCGACCAAGTACTATTCGTCAATTTAACCGGGTTACCTATAAAAGACTGTCGCCACTAAAGAAAGATGTGGAGACTGGCTCAAACCCTAACCATATTCTCCTGTGAAATGGATTTCTAAGTTAGGTCTTAAAGAGAAATTTACAAAAATTATCTCTTCTAAGTGTTTTTACTTATTGCAGATAACTGATGACCGGATGTGAATTTCTCTTTTCTATTTTTCTGAATCAATACTCCATACATTAGAAAAACAAAAGCTGCATAAAAAAATTGACCACGGGATACGCCCACGCCATATGGAAACCAAATGCCCGGAATAATATGCAATTCAGATACTTCTTTTGGAAACAAGGCAATTGACACCAATAATGCTGCTAATAAAACTAATAAATCTTTTCTGCCTTGTTTACGGATTCCCTGGTAGAGGGTAAATAGCATCAATGCCAGGAGCTACTTATATAATCTGCAATGGTTAAAAAATGAGAGTTGATTGTGGAGTTTGAAACCCAGGAAAGGCCAAGCAATTGAGCTACCATGTAAAGAAAAGACAGTATGGCAATCATTTTTGGCAACCATTTCGGTTGATGCAGGTCAAACCATTCCCGCCAGGCCATCACCCAACTGCCAAGTACCATTGACTTGAGGATAACCGGTCCGATGATATCGGCTTGATGTACATTCTCTATCTGGAACCAGAAGAAAACAGCCTGGTTAAGTCGCATCAGTCCTGTCAAAACTAACGCCGTGATGAACCAATTACATGATTGTGTTAGTTTTCTGCTCCTGCTCAGCAAAAATATGGTTATTGTCAGCAAAATAAACATGACTGGCAAAGCAACTTCCACGATATAGCCTTTGATGGTTTGTGCCCATTGAAACCGGTATTTTTTTTCGATATGTGTTTTTTCTCCAAGCGCCGGGGCAATATGAATACCGCCTGCACCGGGTCCCAGACTGGCTGGACTCATCCATACCCTGAAAGCAATGGTAAAATTCTTTTCTTTATTTACATTTTCCGGCAACAGGAACATGCGTGGCTGAATACTGTAAACGATTGGAACTGTACCAGAGAAATTGCCTGCACTGCCAGCAAGTGATCCGTCAATAAATAACTGGTAGGCATCATCAACAGCAGTTGGTGCCACTAAGGCTAAATGGTTTCCCGGTAAACTATCCGGTGAAACTTTCAGGCGATACCAGGCATAACCTGAATAGTTTGAATGCCCTTTGGCAGTCCAGCCCGGTATATAGCCTGATAGTCCCACGTCATCATCATGTGCTCCCGGCGGGGCAGTAAGATCGATGGTTTCCCAGCCCGAATCATCATAGTTGGAATCGGCATCTTATATTATCACCAGGCAAAAATTTCCATGGGCCGTTTAGTGTTGTGATATTTTTATCGGCACGCAATGTTTCTTCAGTCGTTGCAAAATAGGAAAGGTACTTTGTGACACCCGCCACCAAAAGCAAAGTGATCAATATCATCACATACAGGATAAAAGAATTATTTGCATTTTGCCGAGTACCCATATTATTTTAGTTTTACGGGTTAAATAAGTTTAGATGGTAAAGATCGTATTTTACTACCAAAAGTATTATAGATGGTAAAAGATAACCTGGTAAAGAATATTTTGCTCAATGGCGGTATACTATGCCTGGATTTTGTGAATACCATCCACGACCGGATCAATGAGCCGGAAAGGGATTACTGGGTTACCCATGTGCATTTGCTTCAATGGGCTTTAAAAGCAGGTAGCATCAGGTCAGCAGAGTATGAGCCACTTCTGAAGCACGTTGAAAGCAGGCCTGCGCAGAGCCCAAAACTCCTGAAAGAGGCAATCAGATTGCGGGAATTGCTGTACCGAATTTTTCATTCAGTTAGTTTAGGGAAGAAGATTGCCGGTAGGGATTTGGAGCTTTTAATGTGATTTTATCAAAATGCCTGTCGCATCTCCGGTTAAAAGCACAGGATAAAGGCTGCAGCCAAAGCTGGCAATTAATGCCCGGGGAATCTATGATAATCTTAGTTCCTGTTATTTACTTAACTATGAATTGCTTATTTCGGACAGGCTGGACAGGATAAAAGAATGTTCCAATTGCGGCTGGTTGTTTCTTGACACTACTAAAAACGGGGCCCGCCGCTGGTGCAGCATGAACACCTGTGGCAGCATTGTGAAGGCCAGGGAATGGTACCACCGAAATAAAGGAAAATAAGACTTCTGGAATCAGTTATAAATTCTGATGAAACACCAATGACACATCTTAATTACCAGGAACCAGAAAACCCCTTGTTGTGTGCTGCTTTGCGATCTATTCAAAATTCTTCCTGTATAATTTCTTTGTTACACGTACCACCGGCTACCATACCTGATGATACAGCAAGAGCGATGTCTCTTGACGAATTGGAATTGTCGCCACAGGCAAAAACACCATTTATTGTTGTCTTTTGGGCCGTATCCACTTTTACAAGACCCTGCTCTGTCAATTCACACCCTACCTGTGCAGCAATTTCAGAGTGTTGTACGAGTGCAGGTCTGGCATATATTGCTGTTATAGAAGTCTTGGAATTGTCATTGAAAACGATGTTTTGAATTTGCCCATCTACTTGCTCAAAACACTCAATTCCATCTTCAACAACTGGGATATCATGCTTTCTCAATTTCTCAGTCTGCTCCGTTGTCAACGTTGAATTTCCATTCGTATAAAGGGTTAAGTCTTTTGTCCAATTGTTAATCAACCTGGAAAACTCAAACCCATAATCTCCATTACCCAATATTCCCGTCTTTTCATTTTTGACTTCGTAACCATGACAATACGGACAATGAATTACTGAAATTCCCCAACATTCTGCAAAGCCTTTTATATCCGGCATTATATCTTTCAGGCCTGTGGCGAGTATTAGTTTTTTAGAATAAAATAAGTCCCCCGCCTGAGTTCTGATTTCAAATCCTTGCTCTGTTTTTGCTCCCCTTACAGCTAATCCACTGTAAAATTTTACGGTTTTGTATTGACTAACCTGCTCTTTTGCCAAGTGTCGATATCTGCATTGGTGTTTTGCCATCCTGTGTTAAGAAATTATGTGAGTGTGGCGTTTGCTTATTGCGAGGACTTCCGCTATCAATAATTAACACCTTTCTCAATGCTCGTCCCAAACTCATTGCTGCCGAAAGTCCTGAGTAACTCCCGCCGATTATTATTATTTCGAAATTATTATTGTCAGGCATTATACATTCTAGATACGCTCAATAATTTGGTTGGCGATACACCGCCAACCGATCTGCCTTCTCTAAAATTAAAAAACCCCATAATTTATGTAAATCATGGGGTTATAATTCATTTTGCGGACCGGACGGGACTCGAACCCGCGACCTCTGCCGTGACAGGGCAGCATTCTAACCAACTGAACTACCGATCCTTTTATTGATGTGACTGCGTTTTTAAGGCAGCTGCCGTTTTGCGGCCATCAGACTCCGTTTTTTCATCCGAAGGACGGCAAAGATAACGGATTTCCATTTATTTAATCAAATCTTTCCCCGGCCTTTTTTCCCCGAAGTTGTTATAAATCAAATCAATAGAAATTTCGGATTCAAAATGAAAGAATATGCCGCAAACCGCACGAAACCTCAAAACTGCGCTTTATGTCTTAATCATATTAAGGATAGAGAACGGATACAAGTGAAGTGCAACAGGCGCATTTTACGGCAAAAACATAATTCACGTGAATCACATAATTCCAGTTTATTTTTTTCGTTCACTTCGTTTGACACATGGCAAAAAGACTGACAAATAATGTAATTACCGGCAGCGACAAGAGATTGGGGCTGTATTTTTATTATTCCCCTTACTTCGGCCATAATATAATAAGAAAGACAACTTCGCTGACCGGAGTCCGTGTGAAGACCGACAACGCATTTAAAGGTTTTCGCGAAAGTGGCAACCGGATGAAGCAAGCATCGCCTATCGCAGCTGCATTATACAGACTGATACCCGCAGAAATTAAACAATACAGCATGTATCGCTTGTTAACGGGTGAAGCGCTGAAGATGATCAAGGCTGGTTTGGATACCGGGAATCATTGAAACCCTCAACAGAACCTATATTGAGCCTTTACTAATGGGCCAGAGAAAGAATTTAATCGAAAGGATAATACTCGACCCGAAAAAGGCCACTTGAAAAGGGATTGAAAAGCTTTACTCAATATCCCGGGCAAAAACCTCAAAACCCGCGAAGAATTAGAAAAAGACGAGGCGCTATCAGATGCTGCAACACGTTGTTCGGGTAACGGAGTCGCAAACCAGCTCAGCATTTTCAAACCTGCAGGGTAGGAGATACCTTAGTCCAAATGAAAATCTCATCAATGCTCAGGGAAAAGCTAAACATACTTCAAATAAAAAAGAAGAAAAAATGCCGGGACTCATCTACCTCGCCAGATTACCGGAATGTAAAAGCTGAAAATGTGGGTTCGATCTTCCGGCTTTCCGGGTGTTTCGCCATAACTGACTTTCTACCCCCACAAACCAGTATAAAGGCCTAAAAAGCATACAGATAAGCGATAAAAAATCGCCGGGAATTAAACTTTCCTATATTTTACGCTTAGCTTAAATTTACACCATATTCATACGCCTATGCCCCTGGATAAAAACCGTCAATTCCTGGATTTTGAAAAACCGATCAAAGAACTTTTTGATGAAATTGAAAAATTGAGACAAACGGCCGAAAAAACCAAGGTTGATCTCAGCGATTCCATCAATAAACTACAGGACCAGGTTACTGAACGCAGACGCGAAATCACGCACACCTCACCAGCTGGCAAAAAGTTCAGCTGAGCCGCCATCCTGATCGGCCCTATACGCTGAAGTACATCGAGAAAATGTCCGACAATTTCATCGAACTGTTCGGCGACCGGAATGTTAAGGATGATAAAGCCATGGTGGGCGGTTTTGCACAACTCGACGGACAAACAGTAATGATGATCGGCCAGCAAAAAGGAACCAATACCAAAATGCGCCAGATGCGCAATTTCGGTATGGCCAATCCCGAAGGATACCGCAAAGCACTTGCGACTGATGAAGCTTGCTGAAAAATTCAATAAACCCATCGTCACCCTAATCGATACACCCGGCGCTTATCCCGGCATGGAAGCGGAAGAACGCGGACAAGGTGAAGCCATCGCCCGGAATATTTATGAAATGATTCGGTTAAAAGTGCCCGTTATATGTGTCATCATCGGTGAAGGTGCATCCGGCGGTGCCCTGGGTATCGGGGTTGGTGACAACGTATTCATGCTCGAAAATTCCTGGTACACGGTAATTTCTCCCGAAAACTGCAGCTCGATTCTCTGGCGCAGCTGGGATCAGAAAGAAAAAGCTGCCGAAGAACTTCGGCTTACTCCCGATAATATGTATAATTTCGGACTGATCGACGGGATTGTTCCAGAACCACTCGGCGGTGCGCACTGGGACTACAATGAAGCGGCGGCTTTATTGAAGCCGAAACTGATAGAAACCATCCAGGAACTGAAGCAAGTTTCGCCTGAAGAACGCATCAAGAAAAGAATTGAGAAATTCAGCAGAATGGGATTCTGGGATGAATTGCCGGATCAGCCGGAACTGATTCATTAGGATGAACCCGGAACCTGAAATCAACGAAATCATATCGGAATCATGAGTAAACTAATGTCTCGTTTATCTGGAACCGGTGTGGCCTTGGTGACGCCTTTCACTTCGTCATGGAAATTGATGAATGGCTCTGGCAAGGGTGATCGAATTTGTCATCAACGGCGGAGTTGAATATGTTGTGACATTGGGAACTACCGGTGAAACACCCACGCTTATCGCGCGATGAAAAAAGTCCGATCGCCCGATTTACCATGAAGTCGTTAATGACAGAGTGCCTGTTGTGATTGGTGTTGGTGGAAGTAATACCGGCGAAGTGATCCGTGAAATTGAAAATCTCCCTAGAGATCATGCCGCTGCCATTCTCAGTGCGAGTCCTTATTATAGCAAACCATCACAGGAAGGACTTTACAGCATTACAAAGCGATTGCTGAAGCATCTCCCAAACCGATCATATTTACAATGTTCCCGGCAGAACGGCCGTAATATAAATGCATCAACGGTTTTACGTCTGGCAGAAGTTCCCAATATTGCAGGCATTAAAGAAGCCGGCGGCGATATGGCCCAGTGTGCAGGATTTGCGCGACCGTCCCGAAGATTTCCTCGTGGTGAGTGGAGATGATGCTCTTGCCTTCCCACAGATTGCCAGTGGAATGGATGGCGTGATCAGTGTTGCAGCAAATAGTTTCCCGCAGGATTTGCTGATATGGTTCGTGCCGCGCTGAAAGGGGATCTGAAAAAGCCAAAAAAATCAATGAGTCTAATAGAAGGATATGATTTGCTATTTGCTGAAAATAATCCGGCCGGCGTGAAGGCGGCATTAGCAGAACTGGGTCTGATTCGAAAATGAACTCCGGCTGCCCCTGGTTCCGCTGAGCAAACCATATCATGATCAGCTGAAGAAATACATATAGGCTTAAAGCTCAAGGCTCAACGCCTGCCTGCCAAGCGGGCTAACGCCTAATTGATGCATAATTGCCAATTGTCAATTGCTAAGGACGAAGATCAGAGATTTATTTGAATGCTCATATTACAGTCATCAATTTACAACTGATAATTTCCAATTTAATCCAAATTCCTATCTTCATGGCTTCATCCATCTTCCGGAGAAAATCGTTAGATAAAATTATCAGGGATGCAGAAGCGGGATTGGGCGATGCACATGGACACAAACTGCAGAAAGTGCTCGGTGTGCGCGATCTCACTTTCATGGGTGTTGCTGCCGTAATTGGTGCCGGAATCTTTTCAACCATCGGAACAGCGGCCTATCATGGCGGACCCGGCGTTATTTTTCTTTTTATGATCACGGCCGTGACCTGCGGATTCACGGCACTTTGTTATGCTGAATTTGCTTCCCGGGTTCCCGTATCCGGAAGTGCCTATACCTATTCTTATGTAACTTTTGGTGAAGTGATCGCCTGGATCATCGGCTGGGCGCTGATCCTTGAATATGCCATCGGCAATGTAGTCGTGGCCATTTCCTGGAGTGCCTATTTCAATAATATTCTGCAGAATTTGGGCATCCATCTGCCCGACTGGCTGGCGATCGGTTACCAGACAGCGAAAATGACTTATGAGTCGGCCCTGGAAGCCCATAAACCGGTTGCTGATCTGTTTATCCGAATGCACCGGAATTTGCCGGTATTAAATTTATCATCAACCTGCCGGCTTTTATCATCGTTGTACTGATCACCGCACTGGCCTATATCGGCATCAATGAAAGCCGCAAGAGTGCCAATTTTATGGTTGGACTGAAGCTCGTCGTCCTGCTTTTTATCGCGGTGATCGGTTTCTGGCTGATTTTTTCCACCGGCAACAACCAGCAACTGGAAACCTTTTCTACCGGAAGGCATGGCCGGTGTGATGCAAAGTGTTTCCTCGGTATTCTTTGCCTATATCGGTTTTGATGCCATTTCCACCACGGCTGAAGAATGCACGCAATCCGCAAAAAGATCTGCCCAAGGGAATGATGTATTCCCTGTTGATCTGTACGGTTATCTATATCGTCACCGCACTGGTCATTACCGGATCTGGTGAACTATAAAGAATTTGAATTTGTCGCCGATCCGCTGGCCTATGTCTTTGACAAGATCAATATGCATAAGATCGGATTTGTGATTTCCATCAGCGCCGTCATTGCATCCACCTCCGTGTTGCTGGTATTTCAGATCGGACAGCCCAGGATCTGGATGAGCATGAGTCGCGACGGACTGCTTCCACCTGCATTCGGCAAGATCAGCAAACGTTTTAAAACGCCGGGATTTGCGACGATCATCACCGGATTTTTTGTCGGGACTACCGGTGTTGGTTGTGGATGATAAACTGATGACCGACCTCACCAGTATCGGGACTCTTTTTGCCTTTGTACTGGTTTGTGGCGGTGTTTTATATTTGCCGAAACTGATCAAGGTGCCGGGAAAATTCAGCATTCCCTATCTGAATGGAAAATTTATTATTCCGTTACTGCTGGCTGTATTCATTTTTTTGCCAGGCACCGGATCAGGATGGCCATTGAGAATCTGAGTGCGGAATCCTATCAGGAAATTTTATTTCTGCTCTTCCTGGTTGCTGCCATCGTCATTAGCCATTGCCACATTTCTCCGGGATTATTCTGTGATCCCGGTGCTCGGCGTTTTATTTTGTCTATACCTCATGATTGAAATCCCAGCAAAAAGCTGGATGGTATTTTTTGGCTGGATGGGAGTGGGTCTGGCCATTTACCTGTGTATGGGAGAAGAAAAAGTAAACTGGCGAGCCGCCCGGGCTAGGCCGCATATGTGGTCCTATAATGTGGATGGATTGTGGAAAATGATAGTGGAAGTGAATGACAATGAAAGTTTGAATGTGGTTATTCTATTTCCAATTTCATTCGCCAATTATTTAAAATTCCCAATTAATTTCAATTCCCACATTCATTTTCCACATTCTCAAATTGTCATTCCCATTTAATTGTCCCATTATAACATTTTGTACACTTCCTCATTCACCACATTGCAAATCCCTCTGGTTATTCCGACCTCAGACTGTTCTACCGGATTCGCCTTCGCCGCTTTGCATCGCCAGTAAACTAACCGTAGCCAGCGCAATCATCACAGCAGCGAGTATACCGGCCAGGAAAAATACCCACCAGCTCATGGGAAGACGATATAGCATAATCCTGCATCCAGGTATTTACCGTATACCAGGCAATTGGCCAGGCAATCACATTGGCAATCAGACACCAGTTTGACAAAATGTTTCGATAAGCAGAGCTACAATACTTGGCACCGAAGCACCCAGCACTTTGCGAACACCAATTTCCTTTATTCTTCTTTCTGCAGAATAGGAAGCGAGTCCGAATAAACCAAGACAGGAAATCATTATCGCCAGGAAGGCAAGAATACCTACCATTTGTGTAATCTGTGCATCCGTGCGATAAACATCCTTGAAATGATCATCGAGGAACTGGTATTCAAAAGGGCTGGTCCGGAAATATTTTCTTCCAGGTTTTCTCAATAAAGCGAGTCGCTTCCTTTGCACTTGGCACCATTTATTTTTACCGAAACGGTTCCGAAATCCCCAGTCTTTCTGATTGAACAGAAACATGGTTTCAATTTTATAATGCAGCGAATTGAAATTAAAATCCTTTGCAATGCCCACGATAGACCCGAGGGAATCAAATCCAAATTGTTTGCCCACAGCGAAGAAACCGTTCCTTTTTTGGATTGTCTTTCAAAAGCTCCTTCGCCAGTGCTTCATTAATGATATATTCCTTTCCGTTGGCCTGTTTTTCTCTTGAAAAATTCTTTCCATACGCCAGTTTGATCTTGTACAGATTCAAATAGTCCGGATCCACCATCAGCTCGTGTGGAAGTCAAATCCCTGTTTCGGATCCTCTCCTCTAAACTGCATGCCGGACTGATCCAGATGGCTGCCCAGCTGATCCTGCGCGCCGTTACACCGGATATCAGGAACTCGCCAGACAGTTCTTCTTTAACAGATCAAATTTTTGCGTAGGTTACGTCATTCAGCGGAATCGTCACCATCTGATCCCGACGAATCCGGGATCCTGATGCTGCATATAGTTGAACTGGCGGAAAACAAATATGGTGGCAATGATCAGGAATATGGCACTGACAAACTGGCCGACAACCAGGATATTTCTGAAATTCTGATTTTTTACTGCCGGTACTGGACACTTCCTTTTAATACTTTGGAAGGCTGGAAGGAAGAGAGATAAACGGCCGGATATAATCCTGAAATCAGGCCGACTAAAATTGTACCGATATTGATAGACAATGATAAGTCCGGGATGTTGAAAAAAAATGGGTTTCAGATTTCGCTGACTGAGGTTTTCAATATAGGGCAGGACCAGAAATACCAGGACAGTCGCAACGAGCAGTGCGATCAGCGACAGCAAAACGGTTTCACCCAGAAATTGTAGGCCGAGTTGAAAACGCTGTGCGCCGATGGATTTTCGGATGCCCACTTCCTTGGCTCTTTCCGCAGAACGGGCCGTGGAAAGATTCATGAAATTGATACAGGCAATAGTCAGCACGATCAGCGCAATGATCATGAAAATATTGGTATAATTCTTATCGAATTTCTGATAGTTGATATAGTCCAGCCCGATATCGGCGGACCTTGGAATGTACATCTTGAAGGGAAGAAGAAATAGCTCATAATATTTCCAGCCATCATCTTCGCCAAATGTTTTTTCAGATAGGCTGGGAATTTTTTTTCCATCGCGGCCATATTTGTATTGGGCGCCAGTTCAAAATAAGTATTCAGCCAGTTACCACCCCACCATTCATCCAGTCCGGTTTATATACCGTATTAAAAGAAAACAAGGCCTCAAATTGTAACTGGGAATTGTCTGGGAATATCTTTCAGGATTCCGGTCACCGTAAAGGTAAGCGTATCTCCGTCATAATGGGTAATGGTTTTTCCCATCGGGGCTGCGTATCCGAATAATTTTCTGAGCAGCAGATTCCGTCAGAACCAGCACTGTTGGGTTTTTGTAAAGCGGTCTGCCGGTTTCCTTTTATCAGTGGAAAATCAAACATGTCCAGAAAGGCGCTGTCAACAAAAAAGCCATCGGCAGATAATCCTTTTCTCTCCATACAGTCAATAGTGATTTCATCTCCAGTTTATCCGGGTATAATTATTGATTTCGGGAAATTCATTTTTTAGCGTCGGCCCCATGGGAAACATGGAGAGTGCGACTTTCTGGGAAGACACCATGCCCGGGAATTTCTGCACCTCATTCAGCCGGTAAATATTTTTGGTATGCATGCGGTCAAAACTTCGTTCATAAAAAACAAAGAGCATGATGACGATACAGGCAGCCATTCCGATAGCAAGTCCGACGATATTGATGGCAGAATACAGCTTTGTTTGCTCAGATTGCGCCAGGCAATCGTGAAGTAGTTTTTTAACATAATTTATTTTTAGATTTATAGTAGTATGAGGAGTATGGAAGTGTGGAGTCTGAGTTGTTTTAAGAATCCAATTAATTCTATTATTACTTACTTTCACACTACAACTCAAATTCACTCCCATACTCCCACACTCTCCATACTTCACTGTTTCTATTCCGATCTCAAACTGTTCACCGGGTTCGACATGCGCCGCTTTGATCGACTGATAACTCACCGTTAATAAGGTGATCACAATCGCACCTATTCCCGCGGAAGCAAAAATCCACCAGGAAAGGTTCGTCCGGTAGTCAAACCCGAGATAGCCAGTTATGCATAAAATAATAAGCCGTCGGAACGGCGATGCACAGAGAGATCAGTACGAGTACGACAAAATCCTTCGACAATAATTGCCAGAGATTCAATACCGATGCACCCAGCACTTTGCGCACACCGATTTCTTTGGTCCGCTGTACGGCCATGAAAGAAGCGAGCCCAAATAAACCCAGACAGGAAATCAGGATCGTCAAGCCGGCAAAAAGCGCCGATAAGTGTAGCCGTGCGTTTCGTGTCTCGTCAAATTTTCTCGCATAGTCTTCGTCTACAAAATGATATTCGAAGGGATAGTCCGGGTTATATTTTTTGAGGATCTGTTCCATTTTCTGCAGACTGGCCTGCACATTACCACCGGTTGCCAGTTTCATATTAATGACATTGAAACCAAGTTAGTAGCGGCGCCTTCAATCATCATGGGTTTAACGGGATCATAGGGTGAAGTGAGTATAAAATTTTTTACAACTCCGATCACATGGTAGATTTTTTTATTGTCGCGTGATGAGCTGTCCAATCGGATTTTTAAATCCCATGGTTTTTACCGCGCTTTCATTTAACAGGGCTGCTGTCGAGTCTGTCGGGTATTTTGACAGATCCATATCCCTGCCCATGATCAGCTTCAGTCCGGCCAGCTTCACCAGTCCTTCATCCGTACTGAAACGGTCAAAATCTGTTTTATCGTAAGGCGATTTTCCCTCCCAGAGGAGATCCCAGGTATCGCTCCAAACCTCCGTCAGCGGCCAGCTGGTGCGGTTTACCAGGGAGGCCACGCCCGATCTGCAGGAGTTCGTTTTTCATCATGGGATATTTCTTGTTCAGGTCCCCGGTCAGATAATGATATACCAGCTGACTCCGGTTGTAACCGGTATCCCTCTTTTGTGCATACTTGATTTGCTGAACGACAACCAGCGTACTGATGATCAGAATAATGGCAAAACTGAATTGCAATACCACCAGAACCCTGCGCGGAGTGACCAGGGATTGGGAGTTTTTAAATTTCCCTTTTAATACCGATACCGGTTTGAAGGAAGAAAGGAAAAAAGCAGGATAACTACCGGCCAGCAAGCCGGTGATCATTACAAATAAGAAAGCATACAACCAGAAATAAAAATTTGAATAAGGCAGGACGAGAGATTTGCCGATCATTAAATTAAAGGAAGGCAGAAAAACCTGGACCAGAATAAGTCCGAGCATTCCTGAGATCGCAGATATCAACAGCGATTCGCCGAGGAACTGAATGATGAGGGCTGATTTATACGCGCCGGCTACTTTTCGTATGCCCACTTCCTTCGCCCTTTTTTCACTGCGTGCCGTACTGAGATTCATAAAATTAATACAGGCAATCAACAGGATAAATGCGGCAATCACGATGAAGAGACGAACGGTTTCGATCTCTCCGCCGGCAATCTGTCCGTTTTCAAACCGGGAATACAAATGCCATTTTTTTAGCGGATGCAGGAACACTTCTTCCTTTACCGATCCCTTGGAATTCGTCTGGCTGATCGTTCTTATTTTGGCGTTGAACGCCTCCGGATTGGCACTTCCGGTTTGAGCAGAACAAATGTTCTGACTGAATTATTATCCCAGGAATTGTCGTCCCAGTGAAGCTGTTTTAGCCATATTCCAATTCACCATGAAATCAAAACTGAATCTTGTATTCGACGGAAGATCTTTCATGATTCCGGACACCGTATAATTTATAGTGTCCACCCTCAATATCTTATTCATGGGATCTTCTGTGCCAAACATCCGCCTGGCCATATTCTCGGTAATCACAACCGATTTTGGATTGTTCAGTGCGGTATTCGGATTGCCCTGTACCAGCGGGAAACTGAATATTTTCAGGAACTCCGGATCCACGATAATAGATTGAGTTGAAAATTTTTTCATACCCACGGAGGTTACAAACCAGGTATTCATTGCTCTGGCCACCTTTTCTACTTCCGGATAATCCTTTTTCAAAGTCAGTCCGAGAATCTTTGGGTGTACTATTCCAGCATTCTATTTTATCATTCACCTGACCGCGGTTCCAGGCTTCATAAATATTGTCCTGGTTCTCATGAAAGCGGTCATAGCTCACTTCATTCTGAACCCAGAGCAAGATCAGGACGGCGCTGGCCATACCGATCGCGAGGCCGCTGATGTTGAGGAAGGAAAATGCTTTATTCTTGAGCAGGTTGCGCCAGGCGATGTTGAGGTAGTTTTTTAGCATTGTACTTTATTAGTGTGGTAGTCTGGTAGTGTGGTAGTGATTTTCAACGTTCACTACCCACACCAACTTCCATACTTCCAAGTCCGGTGCCGCTTTTTTAAACCATTCGGAATCAGATTTTTGTATTTCCAGCTGCCATTTAAATTGTTCGTAATTGATACAAAAGTGTTCATTATGCCTAAGGCCTTTTTAGGCCCAAAGCCTAAAGCCCAAGGCTTAAGGTTTTAGGCATTAAGCTTTGAAAGGCATTAGGCCTTAGGCATTAGGCATTAGGCTTAAGAAGGCCTTAGGCTTTAAGCCTCCTTGGGCTTTAGGCTTAAATGGTAACTTTGCCCGATGAAATTTGAAATAGGAGACAAGGTAACCGTACTGCATTCCAACGAAGAAGCGGAAGTAGTGGAAATGATCAACGATAAAATGGTGATGGTGGAAGTGCGGGGAGTTAAATTTCCGGCATATATTGATCAGCTGGACTTTCCCATATTTCAAACGATTCACGGAGAAAAAGAAACCCGACTCAAAAAAAGCAAAGACTTTTGTTGATCAGATACCGGTAGACAAATCCAAAAAATCAAACAACCCGCTGGATGGATGCTGGTTAAGAATATTGCCGGTTACTGATACCGATGAATTCGGAGATGAAGTGGTGGAAAGTCTGAAAATCTACCTGGTGAATCAATACCGATAAGGCACTGCATTTTCAATATAAACTCAGTTATGGCGGCAAGCCGGATTTTAGATTTCCAATGAAATCCCGCCGGCAAAAGATTTTTACCTGCACGATATCGCCTTTCGCAAAGCTGAATGATGCACCGATGTTTGATTTTGATTTCACTCTTTTGCAACCGGAAAAATCCAAAGGCGCCTCATTTTGAAACGTCCTTGAAACTAAGAGGCCAAACAGGTTTTTACACGGATCGACGAAATCCAGAAAAAAGGAGAAGCGAGTTTTGCCTATAAGTTATTTGAACAGTATCCGGATAAAGCGGTGGAAGAAGAAAAACCTGAATTCAGTGGTTCAGGGAAAAAAGGAAGATAAATTATACGATGCAGGCAAGAGCCCGGCAGCATCTGGAGCCGGCAAAATATGAAGTGGATCTGCATATCGAAAAACTGACGCCGGACTGGAATACACCTGAGCAATTTTGAAATGCTGACCATACAGCTGAATACATTCGAAAAATATCTTGAACTCGCCATTGCCCATCATCAGCACAATCTCATTGTCATTCACGGTGTGGGTACCGGGAAACTGAAAGATGAAATTCACGAAATTCTGAAAGTCAAGAAGGGAAGTGCGGTCCTTCATCAATCAATACGATCCGCGATACGGATACGGCGCTACCGAGATATTTCTTTAAATTTGCGCAGGCTACCGGCCGGGCCATCGCTTTCCGCCATCTGGCGGAGGGAGGAAAGTCCGGACAGCATAGGGCAATGTACCGGTTAAGCGCCGGGGTCATCGTGGCATGGGCTTCATGATACAGACAGTGCCACAGAAAATAACCGTCCCGGCTCAGCCGGCGGATAAGGGTGAAAACGTAGGGTAAGAGCCTACGGCTTCATGCAGTAATGTATGTCGCGGGTAAACCTTGCATGCTGAAATGCCATGTAAATCACTGGTTCCTGGTGCAAATCGAGGAGATGAGCGGTCCGTTCATCATCGCAGCAATGCTTTACAGGATGGGTAGGCAGCTAGATCCTTTCAGTAATGAAAGGGCCAGATAAATGATGGCAGAAGAACAGAATCCGGCTTATGAGCCGGTAGCCTTTTTTAATGCTTAAAGCCTATAACGGCTTAAAGCTTAAGCTTGATCTTGGAATGTTGATTTTAATGAGGAAATGAATTTTTGAAACATTGAATCTAAAATTCATTCATTCTAAAATTTCCAATTGCTTTAGGCTTTAGGCTTTAAGCTTTCGGCTTAAAAGGCTTTAAGCCTTAAACGCCGAAGCCATTTTCGCCAAGAGTTTCGTTTCAATCATTTTCTGCGCGAGGATAAGCATATTCTTATATGCTTTTGCGCGGGAGATACCATGACCGATGATCACGGGTTTGTTTACACCAAGTACCGGCGTGCCGCCATAATCTTCGAAGTTGAAGCGGTCGAAATATTCGTGTATGGACATTCTGACGTTCCATGATCCCATGAAGAGATTCCGCCAGTTTCAGGATGACATTACCGGTAAATCCTTCGCAGACCAACACATCGGCATGGTCGAGAAAAACATCCCTTCCTTCCACATTGCCGATAAAATTAATCTGCTTATTTTCTTTGAGCAGGGGATAAGTGGCCTGCGCCAGCACATTGCCCTTGCCTTCTTCTTCGCCGATATTGATCAATCCCACCCGTGGTTTTTCAATACCGAGAATGTATTGGGCGTACAGAGATCCGAGGGTGGCAAACTGATTCAGGTGTTCGGCTTTGCAATCTGCATTGGCGCCGACATCCAGCAGTAGTCCGGTGGAACCATTTTCCATGGGAACGATGGTACCGATGGTAGGTCGTTGAACGCCTTCGATGGGTTTGATGGTAAACAGAGAACCGATCAGCATGGCACCGGTATTTCCGGCGCTGATAAATGCATCTGTTTTTCCGGCTGCAAGCAGATGAAATCCGATGGCAATGGATGAATTCGGTTTTTCCTTCAGTGCTTTCAGCGGATGCTCATGCATGCCGATGACTTCTGTGGAAGGAATAATGCGATAAGTAAGTGCAGGGAATCTGGTATTGTTCGAGCAGCGGCACGAGCTGTTGCTCATCACCGATCAGCGATACGAGTGCAGTGGGTCTTATCTGATATATAATCGCGGACACCTTTCACCAGTTCTTCCGGTGCAAAGTCTCCGCCCATCATATCTAATGCAATATTCATCCGCGTGACTACATTATAAGCAATGAAAAAATTATTTTACGGTGCTTTTTCTACAACCACTTTGCCCTTGTAAAATAATTTTCCTTCGCTTACATGTGCGCGGTGACGCACGTGCAGTTCGCCTGTAGCTGAATCCTTGCTCAGGGTCAGTTTAGAAGCCTTGTAATGCGTCCTTCTTTTTGCACTCCGTTGCTGCGAGTGTCTCCTTTTGGGATTTGGCATGACTCAATTTTTAAAATCTATAATCTATTCCGGGTTGCGGAATTTTTCCAGTCCTTTCCATAACGGGTTCTCCACATTGCTGGCACTGGCATCCATCTTCTTCAGCATCGCCAGCACTTCCGGATTGCAATTCGGTCCCCCGATTTCATCTTCCTTACACATCCGTTGAATCGGAATGCTCAGGTTGATGAATTCGTAAATCCAGTCGGCCAGGTGAAGATGACTTTCGGTTCTGGATATATAATAAACATCCGGATCCTCTTCTTCCTGGTTCATCGTTATCCGGATCTTCCACCAGTTTTACGATCACCTGGAATTCATCCCAGAGATCCAAAGGCAGGGGATTTCCGCAACGGTCACAAAAAACCTTCACGGTTCCCGTTACTTCAAACCGGAGTAACATGAATCCCAGATTCTTCTCCAGGAAAAGTTTTACCTCTGCGTCACAGTCCGTAAAATCCTGCTGCTGAGTATGCCTCAAAGAACCTGTCTGTGATTTTATAATCATACGCATGAATACCGGGCTTTAGTCCCACAAACGCAAGTTCATATTCTCTGCGGCTGTTCATGAGCACTTTTTTAAATAGTCGGCAAAGGTAGTGTGTTTTGAGCACATTTTGCCTATCTTTTTTCCAGTTTTATGAGTTTATTTCCACTGTCTGTGAACAACTTAAGGAAATAAACCCCTGGAGGAAAAGGGGCCAGGGAAAGCTGCTGGACATACCCCTGGCAGCTCCTGGTCCAATAGTTTTCTGCCCAGCACATCAAATATCTGTATTTCCCGGCAGGATGAAGGGGTTTTAATTGTAATATCCCCCGTTGTCGGGTTCGGATATACCTGCACGTAAGCGGGAATGGCTTCATAGAATATTTTTCTGACGGGTGAAACCAGGCTGTCACCATTTTGCAGGTATAAGACCAGCCGGTAATAGTTATTACCGTTCAGACAGCTGCGGATCAGTAAAATGATAGGATTGAACAGAGTCAATATGGGGAATGGCGGGAACTTCCCCAATCTGTCCGAAATCCAAGACTGTCTGTGCTTCTTTCTATGATATATTTTAAGGACCCGGCTTCCTGCCAGCTGGTCCAGTCCAGTAGGCCGGTGGCATCTGGCACGAATAGCGGTAAAATCCTTCAGCCAGGCTGCCAGTGGATGATCCTGTTTTTTTCCGCCTCCATTGATCCAGAATTCTGAAAAACCCGAAACCGTGGTTTCGGCATAATAGCCATTGTCGTAGGGAATGATCTGTACGTCCGGACTGTGGCTGATGAAATATATAATTTCCCAGACGGTTATTTCGCAGGCTGCTGTCTTCTTCCGGAATTGTCGGACTGCTATACTGGGTGATACCGGCAGAATAAGCATCTTCCATATTTAAACAGGCAGGCGCAGCCGGTGGCCTGGATCAGTTTGTTTGCTTCCGAATCGGTAAAATAATAACGGACATGGACATCCGAAACCGGCGGATTGGCGGTTTGAACCACCCAGTTTCTGCCTCCATAATACTGGCCGGCCGTATCCCGGATGGCAGCGGTATCCCTGAAATACAGTCAGACTTGTATTACCCAGGTTCTGTCCATTGGGATGAATGGAAAATATCCGTTTGCCATTTTTTTCAAAATCTATCCAGTTCGTTCCGCTGACCGGTTGGGAAATGGTAGTGATCAGGCTGTCTGTAAATACCGGCGCTTTTTCAAAAATATGTACATCATCAATGCCGACTCCTTCATAGTTTGTATCCGGGATCAGAATACATGACAATACGAAACCTGATTTTATGCGGGACTAACCGGAATATCATAACTGCGACACATGCCAGTTGGCAGCTGACTGTCTGCCAGGCTTTTGGAATGGAATCATCATACCAGTTAACACCATTCGTGGCATTGCCCAGCACTGTCCAGACAGAATCATCCAGACTGTATTCCACCCAGTGAAAATCGCAGTCGCAATTGTCTTCTGTCTGGAAAATATGACTGAAGGACAAGACCGGTTTGGTCAAGCCAGTCAGATCAAAACAGGGAGAATATAAAAACGAATATTCATTATCGTTATAATTTCCGGTGAGACTGGTAACCCAGGCATTTGTTCCGTTGGCTGCTTTATGAATAACCGGTTTTGAAGGTTTGCCCCATTGCCAGCTATTATTCTGACCACCGCTGAACCAATATCCATTATTATTTTCAAATCCTTCCAGGTATGGATACTGGCTGACCAGGGGTGTGGTCTGAATGGAATAATCAGCCGAACTATCGTTATTCCGGTAATTATCAGTAGGATTGCTTACCCAGGTTTTAATATGATATGCCTGATAAGCAGACATATCTGCGGTTTTAGTAAATGTATACTGGAGGCTGTCGTTGGGAGCAGTAAAGGCAGAATTTCCGTGACCGTATCCTGATTTACGGCATAACTCACCGGAATATTCGTGCAGGGAATCGCTGCTGTAATTGCGGATCAGCATCGGTTATTTTTTCAGCATTTCCCAGGGCGCAGATATTTTTTAATGCCGGTTGAATGAGTGTTCGCATACCCACATCATGCTGCGCCGTGGTGATCATGATATCATCGAAACTGATCCCGCCGCCCGGCAGGGCTATCGGATCTGAAGAAGTGCCGGGTACTTTACCTTCCGCTCCGCATCGTACCTGGAAACTGCTGCTGATGGTTTGTGCCGGAATAGCGCCAGCCAGTGTACCGGTAATATCCAGGTTCAGTTTTATATAAGCTCCCGGCGGATCCAGGGGATCGCTGAGATTTTTTACAGGTATCCATGCGGCCTGGTCATTCCCCCGGATCCATACCTGGTTACCCGGCAAGCGCCGGCACGGCGGATTGTTTTTTGAAATACAGGTCGAGCCAGATCTGGTCGGCAGCGGAATAGTTTGAAAGATTAAAAGTATTGGTCAGTGAATCCGCAGCAAAAGTTCCCGAGTTCGGTAACATCCAGCAGCATGCTTCTTTTCCCGGTTCTCGCAAAACCGCTGTTGAAAAAACTGTTCAGTCTTCCGTTGGGTGCTGAATTTGAAAAATCGGCCCGGTCCAGACTGTCCAAGCCAACGACGGCTTTGTTATAAGTCTGATTGGCGGCGGATTCAAAACCTTCCGTAAAAGAAGGATTTAAGATCAGCGGGTCATTTCTGCAGGTTCTGATACTGGTCAGGATCGTATCGTTTGCCGGAATGGTATCAGCGCCATAATGTACCCAGGTTTTAATATCATACCTGCCCGGCGCAGAAAAATCAAAACTGTTGGCAGCGGAGAAATTAAAATCAATGCTGGAATTTGCCGGGATAACCGAAGCGGAAATTTCTGTAACGACAGTTCCGCCGTTTACCTGGTAATGAATAACTCACCGGAGCACCGGTGGGCAGGCTGCCGGGGTTTCTAACGCTGAATGCTTATACGCTGCATTGCCAATCTGGGAACTGGTAAATTGCCTGTCCGGTTACGGGAACCAGCAGGGAATCCAGCAACAGGTCGTTGTTCAGTGCCGGTGCGGAACAGGGGCCGGTATTGGGAATAATATTTTGTCCTACGGAACGTCTGCCGAAAATTCCGGCCGGAACGGCCCGCACAGAAAACCAATAGCTGCTGTCTTTGTTCAGCGGTGTCACCAGCCAGAACTGGTATCGGTTGTACTGTCCGATTACCTGCATGGTATCGCCGGAAAATTTCATGATGTCATAAGAATCGGCACCCGGCATTCCGAATTCCAGTTTAACCGGGCATAACCCGGGCAGGTATTGGTGACCGTTAGTACGGGCTGATTCAGTATCGTAAACGGATAATCGCTCATATCTGAATATCCGGTGCTATTGCGGGTAATCCGGATCAGTGCATTGTTGGTGACAACAGAAGGAACCGTCCAGTCATAAGACCGCGCTGGCGGCAGGAATATTGTTGTTGATGGTTGTCCAGCTTCCGCCTCCGTCAATGGAATATTCCATGGTAAATCCATTGGGTTCACCGCCATATGCGCTCCACCGGATCGTTTCTGTTTGACCGGGCACCCAGGTTTCTGCCGCCAAAAGGATATTCCACGGTTACTGAATTGCTGGAATCACTTCATAAGCCAGATAAAATGTTTGCGGCCCTGCAGGAACAGAACTGCCTTTTACCGTCAGCGTATAATTTCCGGCCGGCGGATTGTTCACCAGTACCTGTTCAATATTGTTGATATGATCCACGCCTTCAACCGCGTTGTTATTTACATTGGCGGGTGAAGGATCCAGCACCATGGGAAGATGAGTTGTCCCTCCCGGTTCGGTTACCGTCAGATCGAGATCATTGACGAGAGCGTTTGGCTGCAAGAGGGAGGGCCGGCAGCATCGGGCCAGTATAACAACATTTTAAGTTGGTAACTTCCAGAGGGAACGGATGGAAGGGTGAAAGGAAGACTGGTCCCGCCAGTAACACTGAACCGGTGAAATAATGATTTTGTTCCAGGGCCTCCACTGTTGTGCGTCCATTGATCATTCCAAATCCGAATGTAAAATCCGGACCCGGGATTACCCAGATCCATCTGCACTGTTCGTGACAAGTGCCTTCAGCAATGCACCTTCGGGATTGTCACCGCCATGGAGCTGTCGGTATCTTTCTGTAATCAGCGCCAGGATACCCGTAGCTGTAGGACTCGCCATACTGGTTCCGATACAGCATCATAAGTATTACAGGGAATGGTGGAAACAACATTAACGCCGCCGGCTACCAGTTCCGGTTTTATCCGTCCGTCAGCTAGAGGTCCCCGACTCGATCCGCCTCCAATACCATAGGTCACGATAATTCATGGAACCAACCGTGAATACATTTTTAGCTGTTTGAAAACCGGACTTGATGGTTGCAAAAGAGGGTGGGATAAGGAGAGCAGGTAAGACCGCCGTCATTTCCGGCTGCGAATACATGCAACAAGCTTGCGGATAGGCCAGCAGTTGGGAGTCCACATAATTGCTTAACACATTATATTCCCCGTCACCCGGACAACCCGCTGCTCCATTAAAATAGGAATTATTGGTAAGAGGCATATTAATAATCAGCAACATATACCGGACTGTTAACAATGATATTGCTGAAGTCATTTACAACCAGGTGAGCTCCGTGGTGCCATGCCGGTATACATGGGATTAAGAATTCCCCCACCGGCCAATGTTCCACTGGTATGGGTACCGTGATAATCGATGGGTTCATCCGTACGCATAATCAGTTTTCCGCTCAGGTCAATATGGGCAGAAGGGTCTGCGTTGTCTCCGATTCCGATGACGAGATTTTTTCCCGTCAGATTTCTGCCTACAGTCGAAGAAAGCGACTGCACGCTATGCAGGCCGCGGTTATTATAATTTAAAGGAACATCCTCCAGGTGAATCGGACTGATTGAATTTACAAAGGGAAGCCGGGACATTTTTTCTAATGGATTCGGCGCCGGCCCTGACAAACCAGGTATTGGCAGATTTAATTTTGGTGTCAACAATCTGCGCTCCTGTTTCCCGGAGGTTTTTTTCTATCAGTGCCCCATCCGCAGGAAAACAGGAAACGACAATAAGGTCTTTCGAAGTTTTTTGCAACTGCCCGGGATCACTGAGACGGTGATCAATCTTTAATGCCGGAGGAATGGAATACATATTTTTTATTCCGGCAGTTCGCGGGTTTGTCAATGTAAACCCGGTTTCACATACGGCCAGCCAGCTGTTGCCGGAAATCCACTGTTCCAGCCTGATTCCATGTTCGGCCAGTAAGGCTTTTTGCCGGGGATCTGCGATGTCATCCAGTCTGGATAACCAAATAATATTCCTTTCCAAAATGAGCTGGATTGCCAGAGAGTCTGGCTGATTTTTCTTCCCAGCAGACTGTTCTGCCGCGGTTAAACGACCATTTTTCAGGAATGGTTCAGATTGTACTTTCTGCCCAAAGGAATCCGATTCAAGGATGAGTAATATCATTAAAGCAGTCAGCGCTCGGAACATCGGAAAATAATTTATGGTCCGGAATCAATAAAAATAGCCTGGAATCCAGGAAAATCAGCCTGAATTTAAACGTTTCCCGGGCATGATTATTACATGTTAATATTTTGAAAACGAAAGGGACGAATATATAGTTTAAAATAATTTTGGGAATCCCCGGAATTCCTTTTATTTCGATTGAATTTCAATGACCAGCGACCTTAATGTACCTTCCTGTCGAAAAAATAATTAAAAGACTCAGTATCCCGGATTAATGAGAAGCGACGTAGAATTTTGAATACATTTTTGAATATTATTTTCCGATTTGTCTTGCTATCCTGTTTCCTTGGCTTTTTTTCAACCGGGAAAGCCGGCAATTATACGGATATTACTAACCTGACTGATACGGTTCCCAAAAATGATACGACTCCCAAAAAAGCGCAGCAATATCACCCGTTACCTGAATATAATTACCGACCAGCAGCAAAGGGATTCCCTTTTTAAGCAACTGTCAAGAACAAATGCGCCGCAAATACCCATTTCCGACAGTGCGATGTGGAAGAACAGGGAACATACCTTTGACGTGTATGGAGGAAAGCAGATCCGTTATGTATATTATAATCAGCTGAAGGTTTTTGGAACCACGATTGAAGATACTTCCGTGGTGCCCAATAAACTGGTTCGTTTTGCAAACAGACTTCACTATGACACGAGAACCTGGGTGATCAAACAATCTCTTTTTTTCCGCGAAGGAGATACGGTGAATGCTTATAAACTGGTGGACAATGAAAGGTACCTGCGCCGTCTTCCTTTTATACAGGATGCGCGTATTTATGTGATCAACAGTTATGAGAATAACGATTCGATTGATATCGTGGTTTTAACCAAGGACGTATTTGAATATGGAACCACCATTATCTCATTCAACAATACCCAGGCTTCGGCAACGGTTTTTAATAATAACCTTCTTCGGTGCAGGTCAAAAAGTTGCCTTTGGTTTCAGCTGGGACAATGAGTATACACCGCAATGGCGTACCGGCGCCAGTTATACAAAATATAATGTGGCGGGCTCGTTTGCAGATGTTTCGGTTGGATATACCATGCTGAATGATAAACCTGACGCGGATACCGGGCAATATGAAAATGCCACTTACCTGATCATTAACCGGCCATTGTATAGTACCTGGGCAAGATTCACCGGCGGCCTGACTTTATCTTTTAACAAGTCGGTAAATATTTACAATCTTCCGGAAATCACATACAGGGATTATAAGTATAACCTGTATGATGTTTGGGGCGGTTATAATTTTACCAATCAATATAAAAAGACGGGGTACAATAGTCTTAGCCCCAATTTCGGTATTGAGTTCAGGTCATTCAATATGGACTTCAACTTAACGCCGACACAACCGGAATTAAAATATAATCCAAAATATACCTCGCATAATTTTCTTCTGGGGCAGTTTGTCGTTTATCACCAGGACTTCTTTAAAACCAATTATTTTTTCGGATTCGGGAGAACGGAAGATATTCCGATGGGATATACTTACGCGGCAAGTTTTGCTTTTGACAGATGGGATACTTTAAAACGTCCATATACCGCGATCCAGGCTCAGAAATACTGGTTCCTGGGAAAAAACCTGATCAGCACCACGATTGGGTCTGGGACAGTTTCTGGTATAAAAAGCAATCGCAGGATGCGGTATTGCATATTACTGCTGATTACTACAGTAATCTTCTCTGGCGGACTGGTCCGAAATTCCGTGAATTTTTTCATGCAGACTACGTGATCTGCTTCAACCCGGAAATTTATAAGTCAATGCCCGTAAACATCAACAGGGAAAACGGAATTTACGGGTACCGGAATACCCAGTATAATAACTACCAGCGGCTCAACCTGAGTGCACAAACCAACTATTACAGCCCGATCAGTATTTATGGATTTAAATTTAATTTTTATATGCTGTTGCAGGCTTCACTGCTGGCCAATTATAATGAGTCTATTTTCATGGGCCCGCTATATACCGGATTTACGGTTGGTTGCCAGATAAGAAATGAAAATCTGTCTTTCAACACCCTGCAGATTTCGGCCAGCTACCAGCCCTTTGTTGGAACGGCCTACCAGGCGGTTTACGGGCCAAAGAGTATTTTTATTCAAATCACTTCTGTTACGGCGTTTAACTTCCCCATCTTCGCCCTTACGCAACCGACACTGATACAGTACAGGTAAGATTCATTTATTAGTTTTAGCACTAGTCAGATTTGTGTGGAGGTGTGGAATTGTGCATATGTAGGAATGCGAAATGGAATGAGGGGATTATGTTGCACACGAATTTTACGTTGCGATCATGTAGTAAACAAATAAAATCGAATTTTGAATTCAATTTCCACTTTTCATTTCGCATTCCTACATATGCACAATTCCACACCTCCACACAAATATTAGATCCCCCCAAATCCGGTTTTAGCCCAGCTACTGAGGTATTCTTTTGAAAAACTTATTAAAAAATGTATTGTTTGGAATTATTGAGGCAGTAGTTTTGATTACTGGTATGGGTTATCGCGGTCAATCATTTCAGCAGAATCGTTCATTCAAAAAAAATCAAGATGGAAACAGCAGAAAAAACAACTACCGAAATAGATTCGCTTTGCATCAATACGGTCAGGATCCTGGCTGCTGATGCCGTTCAAAAAGCCAACTCCGGACATCCGGGCACACCGATGGCTCTGGCGCCCCTGGGACATCTGCTCTGGTCGAAAATCATGAACTATAATCCGCAGAATCCAAACTGGCCAAACCGCGACCGGTTTATTCTGTCGGCGGGTCATGCCTGCATGCTGCAGTATAGTTATTTGTACCTGACAGGATATGATTTATCGCTGAATGATATTAAGAAATTCAGGCAGCTCCATAGTAAAACTGCAGGTCACCCCGAATACGGATTGTGTGATGGAATTGAAGCCACGACGGGACCGCTGGGACAGGGCTTCGCTAATGGAGTAGGTATGGGCATTGCGCAGAAATGGCTGGCGGACCGGTACAATAAACCCGGCTTTGAACTGTTCGACTATTCTATTTATGTTGTTTGCAGCGATGGAGATATGATGGAAGGCATCAGTGCAGAAGCTGCTTCAATTGCCGGTCACCTGCAGTTGGGCAATCTGATTTATATATACGACGACAATCATATCACTATTGAAGGAAATACAGACCTGACTTTTAACGAAGACCTGGCTGCCCGTTTCCTTGCCTATGGCTGGCATGTACAGGTATTGCCGGACGGGAATGATCTGACATCTATTGAAGATGCATTGAAAAGAGCGAAAGAAGAGACTACCAAACCTTCTCTTATTAAAATGAGAACACATATTGGCTACGGAAGTCCCAATAAAGTAAATACTGCTGCTGCACACGGATCACCACTGGGCGCCGATGAAGTAAAACTGGTAAAGAAATTTTTCGGTTTTGATCCGGAGCAGTCTTTTGTTGTTCCCGACAATGTCCTTTCATTTTACCGGGAAGCCGGAAAAGCGGGTATAGAAAAAGAACGTGAATGGAACGGTCTTTTTAATCAGTACCGCGAAAAATATCCGGTAGAAGCCAATGAATACGTATCTGCCGGCAATGGAAAATTACCCTCGGGATGGAAGGATAAAATTCCTGTATTCAGTGGCGAAGAAAAAATAGCTACGCGCAAAGCATCGGGTAAAGTACTCAACGCTATTGCAGCTCAGATTCCATTCCTGATTGGCGGTTCAGCTGACCTTTCACCTTCCACCGATACTATCCTGGATCAGTATGAATCCTTCTCGCCCGAGTATCCCGACGGCCGGAATTTTCATTTTGGAATCAGGGAACATAGTATGGGAGCGATACTAAACGGGATCGCACTCACAAAGGGCTTTATACCTTATGGCGCCACATTCCTGATATTTTCAGATTACATGCGTCCACCGATGCGGCTCGCTGCGATCAGTAAAATAAAACCCATTTACGTTTTTACCCACGACAGTATTGGTTTAGGTGAAGATGGCACCACCCATCAACCCATTGAACAACTGGTGGGTCTGCGTGCAGTTCCCAATATGATGGTGATTCGTCCTGCTGATGCCAATGAAACAGCGCAGGCCTGGCGCGTGGCACTGGAACATAGCGGCGGCCCGGTTGCCATTATTTTAACCAGACAGGGACTACCGGTTATTAACCAGGATAAATATGCAAAGGCCACCGGTCTGGAAAAAGGTGCCTATATTCTTTCTGAAGCTGCCGAAAAACCAAGCCTGATTCTGATAGGTAGCGGTTCTGAAGTAAGTCTTTTGTTGAAGGCACAGGAAAAACTGAAAGAAAAATCCATTCATGCCAGGGTAGTGAGCATGCCCTCCTGGGAATTGTTCGAAAAACAGGATGCAGCCTATAAAGAAATGGTTCTGCCCAAAAATATCCGCAAAAGAATTTCTGTAGAAGCAGGCTCAACACTCGGATGGATGAGATATACAACGGAAGAAGGAAAAAACCTGGGCCTTAATCATTTTGGTGAGTCAGCGCCTGCCGAAGACCTGTTCAAAGAATTTGGATTTACGGTTGAAAATATCGTATCATTAGCTGACTATTGATAAAACAGTTTCCGGCATGGTGAAATTTCCTTTTTATGCTCGACTGGCACTGACTCTTTTTGCCATTGCCCTGATTTTGTTATTCATGTGGGCGGGGAGAAGTCTGCTGGTTCCTCTTATTCTTTTCTTTCCTGGTTGCCATCCTGCTCCATCCGGTGGTTCTTTTTTTTGAGAGACGCCGCTTTCCCCGGGCGCTGGCTTCAGTGATTACCCTGCTTATTTTCATGATACTGGTTGGCGGACTTATTTTATTTTTTCAGTCACCAGGTGGTACGCCTGTCACCGGGACCTGCCTTCACTTCAGGCTAAGGTTTTGGGAAAATGGCAGGAGATCCAGGAATGGATAAGCGAAAAATATCATATCACGAATACGCAGCAGGCCAGTGTATGTGAACAAATCGGCAACATGAATAATGAATTCTGTCGCTACTACGTTTGTGGGAATTGCCGAAACCGTGATCCTCACGATTTTCTTTTTCATATTTACTTTTTTTATTCTGCAATTACCGTCGCCTGCTGATGCGTTTTGTGCTGGAACTTTTTGACCAATCCCACAATGAAAAAGTACAGGATGTAATCAGCCGGATACGTACGCTGATCAACAGTTATGTATTGGGTCTGCTGATCGAAATGAGCGTGGTGGCCGTCCTGATTTTTACGAGCCTGATGATTATCGGAGTGAAATATGCCCTGCTGATTAGTATAATGGCGGCGGTTCTGAATATCATTCCTTACCTGGGTATTTATTTCTGTATGGCGATCGCCATGATCATTACAGCGACGACGGGTACCACGGGCCATGTTGTTAGCCGTCGCTATCGTCTTCATCGTAACCCATTTCGCAGATGCCAATGTTATCCTCCCTCATGTGGTAGGCGGAAAAATGAAAATGAATCCTTTTATCACTATCCTGGTGGTATTGATCGGGCACCTGGTCTGGGGTATTCCGGGTATGTTTTTGTTCATTCCCCTGACCGCCATGATCCGGCTGATCAGCGAAGAAGTACCAGGCATGAAACCCTGGGCTATCCTGATTGGTGAAGAAAAAAAATAAATAGCCCGGAATACAGTTTCTTTGTAGAATATTTTCCCCTCGTCATGGGTAACTATCACTATACCAGAAACTCACGGAAAAGGCCTGCTCTTTGCTTTAAAGAGGAAACCCAGCCATAGTATATGACGATCAGTGAAAAGGTGAAGAAGATAATCAGGCGGATTTTTCGAATAACAATTACTACCGTACTTGTCATCCTGGGTATTATCGTCCTGATCCTGGTTCTCATCCAGACCGGTCCGGTACAAAATTATGGCCGCGGGAAGATAGAAGCCTACCTCGAAAATAAACTGCATACCAAAGTCAGGATCGGCAATCTATATATCGACTTCCCTTCCCGCATCATCCTGAAAAATATTTACCTGGAAGACCGGAGCAAAGACACATTGATTTCCGGTGGTATGATTGAAGTAGATATCAGCATGTTCAGGTTGTTCCATAAAGAACTTCGGGTGAGTAACCTGGAACTGGACAATATCACCCTGAAAGTAAAACGCCAGATGCCGGATTCTGTTTTCAACTTTCAGTTTATTGCGGATGCATTTAGCTCGGGCCCGGACACGATACCGGAAAAAAACAGATACCAGCGCGGGGTTTCAATTTATCATCGGAAATATCCATCTCCATCAGATACATGCATTATATCAGCGATGATGCATCAGGAAATGATAGTTTACGCTGAACCTGGGTGACTTCAAAACAAAAGTTAAAACCTTTGATCCTGCTCAACAGGATTATGCCATACCGGATATCGCATTCCTGGATGTGAGCGGGAAAATCCGCCAGTATAAACCCATACTGATTTTAAAACATGCTGCCGATACGATTATTGAGCATAATCAAAAAATCGGATCCGGTTAAACTGGAACTCGGCGATATTGATTTTACGCGGATAAACCTGGATTACCGGAACGATGGCGCAAAACATGGATGCCGCGTTACATCTTGGTAATTTTCATACCAAGGCGGATTCGCATTGACCTGGGGACCCTGCATATTAAACTGAAACAAATTTCACTGGATAAAACAGAAGCCTCAGTCCGGTTTGGGAAAATAAAATCGGTTAAAGCAACTAAACCGGAGCCGTACGAAAGACACCGTCAGTACTGCGGTAACCTGGAGTCTTGATATCGACAGTTTTACCATTGACAGCACCAGGCTGGTATACGATGATGACAATAAAGTGGCCATGAAAAAAGGAATGGATCCACAACCACCTGAATGTAAATCATCTTCGCGTGCATACTTCCAATCTGCATGCTGATCCTTCAAATTACCGGGCACTGATTGCCGGAATTTCTTTCGATGAAAAAAGCGGCTTCGTGCTGAGAAAACTGTCTACCGCTGCGGAGTACGGTAACACCGGGGCATCGCTGAAAAATCTGGTTATTCAAACCCAATATTCTGACATAAAAAATCAGACATCCATTCAATACCAGAACCTGGACGAATTAAAAAAACATCCGGGTAATATGGTTACCAATCTTGAATTTGACAGGTCGCCGCATTGCGGTCAGGGATGTTCTGGTCTTTGTTCCTTCACTGGAAGGCCCGTTGAAAGGACAACCGGACGCCGTGTTGCAGCTGAATGGTAAACTGACCGGTCATTTAAAGGACCTGCGTATTCCCTATCTGGAAATCAGACGGAGTGGGAAATACTACGCTTGCTGCTTCCGGGACAGATCAAAGGATTGCCGGACGCCAACAAAGCTTACTATGATATAACGATTGCAAAATTAAAAACTTCCAGAACTGATATATTCCGGTTTGTTCCTGCCAAATCATTTCCTGAAAACCTGAGAATTCCTGAAAACATCTCGGCCACCGGAAAATTCACGGGCACCACTAAACGCTTTCTTGTGCAGTTGCATACGGAGACGAGTAATGGCAACGCGGATGTTAAGGGCACACTGAACCTGGATAGCAAATCTTATAACCTGATCGCCAATACCCGAGCCCTCAATCTCGGCTATATATTAAAACAGGATAGTGTGCTGGGCAGGATCACCCTGGATGCTACCGCAAAAGGATCAGGATTTGATCCGAAAAAAATGAACAGCGTTTTCCATGTTAATCTGTGGTGAAGCGGAATATAAATCATATAAATATCATGGGCTCATAATGGATGCGAATGTGCAGAACGGCCACGGCGACCGTTGTGTCGTCTATGAAGGATCCGAATCTCACCTATCAGTTAAATGCGGAAGCCGGATTTCAGGAAAAATATCCTTCTGTAAAAATGAAACTGCAGCTGGATACGATTGATGCGCGCGCACTGCACCTGCTGCAGGACAGTTTGCAAATGCATTTGATCGTTGATGCAGATTTCAAATCAACGAATCCGGATGCACTGCAGGGAAAACTGGTTATGAATGACATGGCCCTGACCCGGGGAACAGTGGCAATTCATACGGACAGTGTTACCCTGACGGCCGATCATTCAGATACCGGCACAGTCCATCCGCCTTCGCTCGGAAGCGGCGGACATAGACTGGACCGGTCAGTATAAACTTACCCAGGTTTCAGAATCCCTTAAACAATTTAATCAATACTTATTATAAAATTCCCGTTTCGGAACCCGATAGCACCGAACCGGAGCAGTGGAAGATGAATATCCTGTTGAGACCTTCACCACTCGTGTTGACATATCATGCCTTCCCTGAAAGGGACAGACAGTCTAACGGGAATTATTGCTTTCAACAGTGCAAAAAAAGAATTACACCTGGATATCCATGCAGGAAAAATTCAGATTAATCAGCAGGTCATTCATCAGTTAAATATTTATGCAGAGTCAAAGAGTAAGGGAATTGACTACAATATTTCGGTCGTCAGATGCCGGTCAGACGGGTTTCCGGATCTATCAGTCTGCTGTATATGGAACGCTGGCGGATAATAAACTTTCCACCACACTGCTCTTAAGAGATAAGAAGGCAAAAAACAAATACGTACTTTCCGGATCATTATCACAGGTGAACAACGGGCTACGTTTTGTTTTAAATCCGGACAGCCTTTTACTAAATTATCAACGCCTGGCAAATTCCCGCAGACAATTTTGTTCACTATGATTCCGGCGGTATCCTGGTCCGGAATCTGAAACTCAGCCGCCAGGGAGAAAGTCTTTCGATTAATTCTGCGGGAGAAACGACGAAGTCTCCCCTGGATATCAGTTTTACAAATTTCAAAATAAAAACCCTTTCGCAGTTTGCAGAACAGGATTCGCTGTTAGCTCGATGGAATCGATTAACGGTAAGGCAGAAATAAAAAACCTGTTTACACAGCCCCTTTTTACTTCCGACTTAAAAATTGATTCCCTGTCTATCGAGAAAGATACACTGGGCAACCTGGTACTCCAGGTAAATAACGAGGAACTCAATGCATTCATCGCCCATATCGCACTTAACGGACAGGAGAATGATGTACAGATTGATGGTAAATATTTTTCCGGTGAAAGCAAAATGGATATGAATGTCAAGCTGAACCAGCTGAACCTGGCTTCCTTTAGAGGTCTGGCTTTTTCGCAGATCCGCAATATGAAAGGGTATCTGAAAGGAGAGTCTGCATGCAAGTGGAAATCTTGACCATCCCGCTGCTGAAAGGAACCTTGCATTTCGAAAATGCAGTACTGGTTCCCGTTATTACAGGTGAACCCTTGAAGCTTTCGAATGATGTGATCAATTTTGATGAAGACGGATTCGATTTTGACAATTTCGTTATGCTGGATTCCGCTGGTAATAAAGCCACGCTGGATGGAAATGTATTTACAAAAGATTTTAAAAATTACCAGTTTGATATGTCATTCAGTGCACAAAATTTCCGGGTGGTTAATGCGCCGAAAGAACCCAACAGGATGTTTTATGGAAAACTGAATCTGAATGCAGACATTGATGTTACCGGCGATCTGAATCTGCCCAAAATAAATGCATTTCCTGCGGGTGAATAAGAATACAGATTTTTTTGTAATCCTGCCCAGTGATGATCCGGAAGTAGTAGATCGCGACGGTGTGGTGGTATTTACCAGCAAAACCAGGAAAGAACGATTCCGTACAGATTTAAAAGTTTTCTGGATTCGCTGGCCTCCACTGCGCGTCTGAAAGGCATGGATGTTTCTGCGACCATTGAAACCGACAGCAGTGCACAGTTTACCCTGATCATTGATGAAAGAAACGGTGATGCACTGGCCATCCGCGGAAGGGCTGAGTTAACCGGTGGAGTAGACAAAAGCGGAAAAGTTAGTCTCACCGGTAATTATGAACTCGTGAATGGTTCTTATAATCTTACTCTGAGTGTTCTGCACCGGAAATTTGAAATTCAGCGCGGCAGTACCATTACCTGGACGGGTGATCCAAGGACAGCCAATATCGATATAACGGCCATATATACCGTAAAAACACCACCCATCGACCTGGTTGAGCAACAGATCAGTCAGAATCCAAGTGACCAGACCCGGTACAAGCAAAAATTACCTTTCCAGGTAAAACTGTATATGACCGGAGAATTACTGAAGCCAATCATCAAATTCGATATCGCTCTGCCGGAAAATCTGCTGGCATTATGGCCGGAAGTGGATACGAAGCTGGTACAGATGCGCACGGATGAAGCTGAAGTCAACAAACAGGTGTTTGCTTTATTACTTGCTGGGCCGATTTGTTCAGGAAAATCCATTTCAGTCTGCGGTGCGCCAGAACAAATGCAGAGTCCATTGCCAGGCAGAGTGCAAGTAAAATCCTGAGTGATCAGCTCAACCAGCTGGCCGGTTCGCTGGTGAACGGAGTCGATATCAATTTCGATATGAATTCAGGCGAGGATTATTCATCCGGTACGACGACTACACCAAACGGACCTGAATGTAAAAGTATCCAAAAATCTTTTTAACGACCGGATACGGGTTTCGGTTGGAAGTGATTTCCAATTGGAAGAAACCAATCCGGGACAAAATACAACCAATCTTGCAGGAGATGTAAGTGTCGACTACCGCCTAAGCAAGGATGGACGATACATGATCAGGGTATACCGGAAAGATCAGTATGAAACAGTTGTTCAGGCGCAGGTTGTGGAAACCGGCCTGAGTTTCATCCTGACATTCGACTACAATAAATTCCGTGAATTGTTTGAGAATAGAAAAGAAACAGTCCGTTATTCCGGTTCCCAAACATCATAAGAAAACAACTTCTGTAAATAATCCGCCACCAAAATGAAAGGATCCATTATCAGAATGATTTGTTTTTTCTGGCTGCCGGTTTTGTTTTACTCCTGCAGTGAAACCAAAAGCCTGGAAGAGGGACAATATTTATATGACGGTAGCAAAGATTAAGATCAAGGCAAACCCGGCCCTTTCGCGGAAAACCAAAAAGGAACTAAAGCCCGAACTGAAGCATTGCTTCGGCCAAAACCCAATGGAAGTTTTCTGGGTATCAAGGTTAAATTATTATTATACAATCTCGCCGGAAAACCTACAGGCAAAGGACTGCGTTACTTGATCCGGGATAAACTGGGGGAACCACCGGTAATTGCTTCCTACAGTGCGATGGAAAAAAACAGGGCAGTATTACAGAACCGTCTTGAAAACCGCGGATTTTTTAAAGACACGGTTATGCTGGATACAATTTATAAAGGAAGAAAACTGAGTGCGGTATACACTGCCGAAATCGGATAGCAGTATACCATACGAAATGTTGTTTATCCCGACAGCACGCTGGATACCCTGAGCAGAGATATCGCGCGTATGGCGCGCAGATCACTGCTCAAAAAAGGTGACCCCTATAACCTGGATGTAATAAAAAATGAAAGGACCCGCATTGATACCCGGCTTAAACAAAAAGGATATTATTATTTCAATCCGGACGACCTGCTCATACGCGTTGATTCGAGTGTTGGGAGATCACCAGGTGGATATGACCCTGATCGTAAAGAAATCCACACCATCAGAAGCTTTTAAAATATACCGTATCAATGATGTAGTTGTATTTGCGAACTATAACGTACATGTGGACACCAGTATAGACATGTAACGGGTCTGCCAAAATACATGGGATATACCATTATTGATCCGGATAAAATGTTCAAGCCCCAGATTTTCAGCAGGGCGCTGATATTCAAACCCGGAGATGTATATAATCGTCGTGATCATGATCTTTCCCTTAACCGGCTGATCAGCCTTGGTGTTTTTAAATTTGTGAAAATTCGTTTTGATGAATCGGACACGGCACGTAAAATGCTGAATGCATATTATTACCTGACGCCGACAGAAAATAAATCAATACGTTTTGAAGTTTCCGGTCTGACCCAGTCCGATAATGCGAATGGAGGACAGGTATCTGTTAACTGGCGCCACAGAAACTTTTTCCGGGGTGCGGAATTGTTAACGACAACGGCATATGTCGGTTACCTGCGACAAAATCTCGGTCACGGACAATATACCAATACGACCAAATTCGGAGTGGATGTGAGTCTGTTTGTTCCAAGGGTTATAGGTCCTGTACAATTTCAAACCAACAGTGGATACATGCCCAAAACCAAGTTCAGCGTAGGGTATGAATATTTCAACCAGTCACAGGAATATACGCTGAATTCTTTCAAGACAAGTTTTGCGTACGTCTGGAAGGAAACGGTCACCAAGGAGCATACGCTGGAAGTGATACGTGTAAACCTGGTGAACCCTACACATATTGATTCATTATACCAGTTACAACTCGATACAAACATTGTGCTGGCCCGCAGCCTGGAAAAAACTTTTATTGTCGGACCCACTTACAATTTTAATTTTAATTCAAACCTGCGTCCGAACCGTAATAAGAATAATTTTTATTTCAACGGAAATGTTGATTTGTCCATGAATATTCCCGGCCTTGTGAGTGGTGCCAATGTGGAAAAATCAGGCGTGCAAAAGACTGTATTTTCAGTTCCCTATGCACAGTATATCAGGGGTGAAGTTGATTTCCGGCACTACCTGAGTTTTTCCAAGACGACGGTGTTGGCAAGCCGGCTCACCGGCGGTATGGGCTATGCCTATGGTAACAGCTATACCATGCCATTTATAAAAGAATTCTTTTCCGGAGGTGCCAACGATATCCGGGCTTTCCGTTCCAGGTCACTGGGGCCGGGCAGTTATTATGCCGGTAACCGGGATACGGCATTTATTGCCGACCAGCCGGGTGATATCAAAATAGAAATGAATTCGGAAATACGGTTTAAAATAGTTTCCGTATTTCGCTGGGCGTTTTTTGTTGATGCGGGAAATGACTGGACGCTCAGATACGACAGTTCACGTGTCGGATCTCAATTCAGTAAAAACTGGCTGAGCCAGATTGCCGTGGGAGTAGGTACGGGTCTGCGCCTGGATATATCGATCCTGTTGTTACGTCTGGATTTCGGTATTCCCGTCAGGGAACCCTGGCTTGCACCCGGCAGTCGCTGGGTCTTTGATTATAAGAACGGTGTATTTAATTTTGCGATCGGATATCCGTTTTGAGCCTCCTAAAGCCGAAAGCCTAAAGCCTAAAGCCTAAAGCCGAAAGCCGAAGGCTCAAAGCCTCAAAGCCCTTCGTCCGCTGAAGCTTTAGCGAAGGCGGATGAAGCCTAAAGCCCGTTTTGAGCCCAAAGCCTAAAGCCCAAAGCCTAAGCTTGAGCCTAAGGCTCTAACGCCTAAAGCGGCCTAAAGCTCAAAGCCCTATTCCTGATTGCTCATTCTTCATGCCTCATTGCGCAATACTAAATACTCATTTCTTATTCCTTAACGCTCAATACTAATTACTCATTTCTTATTCCTTACTCCTAAAAAATGACTTGCAAACATCCTACATTGAATTTCCGTACGTTTTTTCCTCATGATAATTCCAGTATTCACTTTTATTTATTTGAATAATGATTTTTCCTTTGAGATGAAATGCGGAACTACAATAATTATTCAGTTTGGAAAAAATCTCATGAATTGGTGAAGTTCATTTACTGCCAGGTTGTGCCTCAGTTTCCATTGGACGAAAGATATGATCTGACCAGACAATTAAAGCGGGCAGCGTATTCGATTCCTTTTAATATCGTTGAGGGTAGCGGTAGAAATTCGGAAAGGGATTTCGTGCACTTTCTTGACATTTCACTGGGATCGATATTGGAAGTTGAATACTGCTGCCTTCTCGCTAAGGATTTAAGTTATATCGACCTGGAGAGCTATCAGCAGCTAGGAGGAAAAGTGAATGAAATAAAAGCGATGCTTATCAAATTAATTAAGTCCATTCGCGATCAAAATGGTCAAGAAAAGCGTTAAGCTTTAGGCCTAATGCTTTGCCATAGGCCTTAGGCATTAGGCTTCAGCTTTGGCATTAGGCTTCATGCTTTGCCTTAGGCATTAGGCTTTAGGCTCTGCTTTGGGCATTAGGCATTAGGCTTTAGGCTTTGGCATTAGGCCTTAGGCCTTAGGCCTTAGGCTTTAGGCCTCCTGCTTTGGGCCTTAGGCATTAGGCTTTAGGCTTTTTAGGCCTCATGCTTTGGGCCTTAGGCATTAGGCTTTAGGCTTACTACATCACAACCTGCTTAATCCCGGAAAAAAGGGACTTCCACATTAAATTAAAAATGGAGCGGTAAATATCCCTGTGATAATCGACGTCCGCTGTGCGTAGCTTACCATTCTGCGGATTTGATTTTTTTATGACCAGCCCGGCTGCCAGGGTGGGGAAGAACTTGGTTTTGTATTTGTTTTTATCATCATCCTTTTTGAGCAGTTTCAAACCAAGATCATCGTATTGGAATATCAGGCGACCCTTTGCGTGGGTATTGGTTGCATCCAGATGATATCGAAGGCTGGTTATTTTTCCTTTGTCCAGTTCAGCCAGCGCCATGGGTTTTAACAGGGGGTTTAAGGTAACTGCATTCAACCCACCCAACTGTGCATCCATGCGAAAATTTCCATACCGGTCATTCAGCCGCATCCGGATGTCGGCCGTAAAAGGAGTTGCGTTCAGAAAGGATGCATTGAAGTTCAGGCGCATTTGATTATTTAATTTCAGGTTTTCCCGCATGTTCGTCACATTATGTAATGTGGCATTAACATGGAAAAAAGAAACTTTTCCGCTACTGTCTGATTTATCATTTTTCTCCTTGTACTCAATATAACTGTCATTAAACACAATTTTTTTTATAGACACCGGAAGGGACAATTTCATAATCGACTCCTGCGGATAAGCATGGGTTCTGTCAACAGAATCATGCGGGTAGGATTTATCCCTGAATACATGGAAAGAAGCATTCTCCAACAGAAGCGTGTCTGCCACCAGCTGCTGATGCAGCATCGCCATCCGGTCAATATTTTTCAGATCCAGACTGCCGATCTTTATATCTAAACGGTCTATCGCGTATTTATGGGCTTTGGCAAAAGCGGTTTCCGACAACTCAGGGTTCAGTCTGATCCTGTCTGTATGCAGCACAGCGGTCTGACTGTTATAGTCCAGTCCGTCTACAATCAGTGTATACATTTTATCTTTAAAAGGCAATACGAACTGATTGCAATGAATCGTCAGTTCCTTTGAAAATAAAATGCGGGTGCTGTCATTGCGTGTAAGGGAATCGATGGAGATTGATGCAAACCTGAGGCTCAGTCCATCGGTTTTATAATTAATTTTTTTTGAATCCTTGTCCAGGAGAACCAAATTGGCATTATCAAGTACAACGCTGTCTGCCGTTATGCTTTTTAGTTTACCAAGCAAGCTCCCGGTACAGGCCGGGGTCCATTAATTTTCCGAGATCGGGTTTGCTTTCTTTTTTCCCTTTACCCATCCGGATTTCTATCTGGGCATTTTCTATCCGGATAATATGCGCACTGATTTCTTTATTCAGCAAAGCCTTGGGTGTTTTGACTCCCGTGATATGCAATTTTGGAATCTTTATATAGAAAAGATTTTCCGGGGCAGTGTTTTGTTCCTGCATGTATTGATACACCAGGCTGTCGGGGAGCATTTCCACGTTTTCTGCAGTAATATTTCCTCCGGCTTCATCGATTACAAGATTCTGGTAATTCACTTCATAGAGTCCCCGGGATTTGACTTCTACAAGCTGATCGATTTTTTTATTGACGAATTTATACTTGAAGTTTCTCCAGACCAGCACACCGGCAATTATTATTACCAACACGATACCGGAAATGATGTAAAATTTTTTTGACTTATTAAACAAACTATGTCCGGCCATTACAGGATGGTTGAAAAATTAAAAAAATGGCATAAAAGAAATACCGGAGCAGCTGAAAATATCAGTCGCCCATTCTTTATGCAATTGTCTCCGGTTAATTTGGATATGATGAAAGAGATGAATAGGATACCCGTGCAGGTACTTTCTGAAAATCCGGGATTCCATCAGTATGTGTAAGTTGAAACCAGCGGAATATTTTGTTCTTCATCTGGTTCATCAACGCTATCGCGGTTAGTTTTTCAGGTACTTTTTCGATGTATTCCGCGTGGGAAATTTTCACCCTGACCAGTACAGTTTCATCATGCCTGGCCATTTCTTTGACCGGTTCGGTCAGGCAATCGGTGGTATTTATTTCTTCCGGGTCATTCACCAGAAAGGCTCTCCCGGTAATTTTCATGTAGTATTCTCTGCCTTTTCGGGAAAAATCAAGTTTTACAGGAAATGTTTTATCAAATGCCTGGATCAACTGCGAAGGTTTGGGAATAAGAAACCATAACTGACCCAGTTCGTCAGCTTCCAATAACTTTACAACACAGCTGGGAAATTTCAATACGGCATCGCTCATCGAAAAAAACAGGGCACTTTCAAGATCCCTGACTTTCTTCTCTACAAAAGCAATCGGCAGATATCCAAACATAACTTAGTTTCAGTAAAGGGGTCAAAAGAGATACCATAAAATCCGACGGGGTCCCGGACTGGGAATACATGAGTAAATAATTTACAATCAGTCCTTAATGAAAAAAGATTAGATTGCTTAGCACGGTAAGATCCGGGTCGGATTTCAGCGATGCGGGTAAAGAATTCCACAAAAATTCCTGTATTACATGCAAAACAGGATCGGGGTACTGGCATGAATTTGCAATAAAAGACGTATTAATTATTATGGGAACTCGGTTTTATAAAAAAAACATGGCGTTTATTGGTCAATAGTTTTAATCATTTTAATGACTTCAATGGATTTAAGCTGAGTGCTGCTTTATCTTATTATACGGTATTTTCTGTTGCGCCCCTGTTAATCGTTATCATATCCCTGGCGGGAATATTTTTCGGCCGGCTGGCGGTGGAAGGAAGGGTCTATCACCAGATCAGCGGACTGGTGGGAAGTGAAACGGCTTTGCAGATCCAGGATATCATCCGGAACACACAGGAATCGAGTCATGGCAAACTGGGGGGATTGATCGGATCCATTATTCTGATCATCGGTGCATCCGGTGTATTTTCTGAAATTCAGAGTTCAATTAATTATTTATGGGGCATTCCTGCGCCAAAAGAAAAAGCATTTCTGATTGCCATCTTCAGAAAGTTAATTTCCTTCTCCCTGCTGATTGCCGTTGCTTTTTTGCTGCTTGTTTCTTTAACAGCGAATGCCCTGATCGATATCCTCAGCGACCGGCTGAAAGGATTTTTTAGTGATTCCACCGTTAAATCTGTTTTATTTCGTAAACCTTGGACTGATCGTACTTGTTATCAGCTCGATGTTTATGCTGATTTTCAAAATACTTCCCAATTCATCTATATCCTGGAAAAATGCTTACGTCGGGGCTCTGGTTACTTCAGTGCTTTTTCTTGGTCGGTAAATTTCTCATCGGGCTATATCTCGGACATTCAAAAATCGGCGCCACATACGGCACTACCGCATCGATCGTAATTTTGATGCTATGGATCTATTATTCTTCCATCATTTTATATTTCGGCGCTTGTCTTACCTGTAACCTTGCGGAATCAAGGGGGCACCCGATCCGTGGCCGCTGAACGGGCCATGATGCCGGAATTTAAATTATTATTTTTTAAATAAAACTGATTTGAAAGTCAATATTACCCCGATACAGGAATTCATATCCCAGTTGCGCATTTCATTTCTGGGTGATGATCTCATGCATAAATATGATGATGAAAAAGCACCTATACGATCCGAACTATTTAGCCTGGAACAGCTGGAATCGTATGCACGCGGACGCTTGCGAAAACACATCAGCTGACAATTGAAAAGCCTTCTGAACAATTATTGAAAAGGCTTGCTGAAAATGAAGAGATCCTGCTTGAAGTACATAACCTGCTTACAGCCTCGGCTAAGGAAAATAAAAGAATTACACCTGCCGGAGAATGGCTGCTGGATAATTTTTATCTGATAGAAGAACAGATTTATACCGGTAAAAAACATTTGCCCAAAGGATACAGTAAGGGACTGCCGCAGCTGGCAAAAGGTCCTTCTGCCGGACTGCCCCGGGTATATGACCTGGCGGTTGAACTCATTGCGCATAGTGATGGCCGTGTGGATCTGAAAAGCCTGAATAGTTTTACTGCTGCCTACCAGCGGAGTCTCGAATTGAAACTGGGAGAACTATGGGCCATTCCCATTATGCTGCGCCTTGCACTGATTGAAAATCTGCGCAGGCTGGCCGCATTGATTGCCAAAAACCGGATCAATAAAAACCTCGCAGATTACTGGGCGGACCAGATGACAGAAACCGCTGAGAAAGATCCAAAAAGCCTGATCCTGGTCATTGCCGATATGGCCCGTTACGGACCTCCGCTGGAAAGTTCTTTTGTTGCTGAACTCACCACGCAGACTCGTGGGAAAGGGTGCCGCGTTTTCCCTGCCCATCAGCTGGATTGAACAACGACTATCTGAAAAAGGAATGACCAGTGATGAACTGGTTCATATAGAAAATCAAAAACAGGCAGCAGACCAGGTATCCATCAGCAATAGCATTGGCAGCCTCCGTTTTTTAAGCAGTAATAACTGGCGGGACTTTGTTGAAAATATCAGTGTGGTTGAAAACATACTGACGACAGAAAATTCAGGTATCTATCCCCTGATGGATTTTCATACCCGGGATGAATACCGTCACAGCGTGGAAAAAATTGCAAAAGCCAGTAACCAGCCCGAATCCGCGATTGCCCACATGGCTTTGGACAATGGCAAATGAAAATTATCTCAACCGGCCGGATTATCCGCGTGCAGGACATCTGGGATTTTATCTGATTGGAAAAGGATTAAAACAATTGAATAAAAGAAGCGGGTGCACAGTTTCCTTTTTGGGAACTGGCTGCAGCTTTTCTTAAAAAAATGCCTTTACTGCTGTATACAGGATCATCTTTTTTCCTGGCTGTATTATGGCAGGTACCCTGATTTCTCAGGACATGGGAAGACGGATTCAGAAATCCCTGGGTGCTTTCTATCTCCGCTTTTGTTTGCTTTGATCGGTTGCAGTCAGCTTTCCATTACCCTGATCAACTGGGTCAGTACGCTGATCATCCGGCCGCTGAATTCTTCCCAGGATGGATTTTTCTGAAGGCATACCGGATAGATTCCAGGACCCTGGTAGTGATTCCATCCATGTTCAATGATCTGAAAGAACTGGAAGAACTGGTGGAAAATCTGGAAGTCCGCTTTCTGGCCAACCGCGGTCCAAATATTCATTTTGCCCTGCTGACCGATTTCAAAGATTCAAAAACAGAAATTTCACCTGAAGAACAGGATTTACTGCGAATCGCCAGGAACAAGATTGAAGAATTGAATACCAAATACGGCAATGATAACAATGAACTGTTTTTTATTTTTCACCGGCCGCGGAAATATAATGCGAAAGAAAAAGTCTGGATGGGCTATGAACGTAAAAGGGGAAAACTTTCAGAAATGAATGCGCTGCTCCGGGGCAGAGGAAAGGGAAAAATTCTCCCTGATCGTAGGTGATTCAACGGTGTATGAACAAGTAAAATATGTTATAACCCTGGATACGGATACGCAGCTTCCCAGGGATGCAGCCTGGAAGATTACCGGTACGATGGCGCATCCGATGAACCATCCGCATTTCAGTGAAAAAAAGAAAAGAATAGTGGACGGATATGGTATCCTTCAACCAAGGGTTGCTGTGAGCCTGCCTTCTAATGACAGTACACCATTTGCCCGGCTGCATGGTAATGAACCGGGCATTGATCCGTATACGCGTGCGATATCAGATGTGTACCAGGATATATTTGGCGAAGGTTCATTTATCGGCAAAGGCATTTATGATGTGGATGCTTTTGAAAAGGCCCTGGGCGACCGGTTTCCGGAAAACCGGATCCTGAGTCATGATCTGCTGGAAGGCAGTTATGCCCGTTGTGGTTTGTTGAGCGATGTACAATTATATGAAGCCTATCCGGTAAGTTATGAAGCGGATATGAAGCGACGTCACCGCTGGATAAGAGGCGACTGGCAAATTGCATCCTGGATGCTTCCCTGGGTGCCCGGACCTTCCCATAGAATTTTAAAGAATCCGATATCCCCTTTATCCAAATGGAAAATATTCGATAATCTCCGGCGGAGCCTGGTACCGATTGCCCTGCTGGGGATGCTTTTATTTGGATGGAGATATTCCCATTCTCCGGTATTCTGGACCCTGGCAGTATTAAGTATTCTCATGCTGAATTCGCTGATCAGTTTTTTCTGGGAAGTCTGGCAAAAACCGGAAGACGTTCACATGCATTCGCATGTCATAACGAGTTTTCGATTTTCCATTCAGCAATTTGCCCATCAGTTATTTCTGCTGATCACTCATTCCTTATGAAGCATTTGTTTACGCGGATGCTATCTGGAGAACAAACTGGCGGATGATGATCAGCCACCGGCATCTGCTGCAATGGAATCCTTCCCATAATTTAGCCAGCAGCGCCAATAAGAATTTATTTCAGACATATGTATACATGTGGTTTCCGGTGTTGCTGTCCATCGGCGTGTTTGTATGGATGCAATATATACATGCAGAGGGTATGGGAATCAGCCTTCCGTTTCTGATTGCCTGGATGCTGTTGCCGGCAGTAGCCTGGAAAATCAGTTTGTCTGATAAAAGCAAGATCGATCAGCCTTGATGAAAAGCAAAAAATATTTTTAAATAAACTGGCCCGGAAAACATGGGCATTTTTTGAAACTTTTGTAGTTGCCGGTGACAACTGGCTGCCGCCGGATAACTACCAGGAAAGTCCGGTGGAACGAATCGCACACCGCACTTCACCAACCAATATCGGTCTTTCCCTGCTGGCCAATCTGACTGCCTTTGATTTTGGATATATTCCCATGCAGGTTATGCTGATCCGGATTTCAAATACTCTGCAGACCCTGCAAAAAATGGAAAGGTATTCGGGTCATTTTTATAACTGGTACGATACACAAACCCTGCTAGCCCTGCCTCCGAATTATATTTCCACAGTTGACAGTGGAAATATGGCGGGACATCTGATTACCTTGAAACAGGGACTGTTGATGCTTGCTGAAAAGCCGGTTATTTCGAATCAGTTTTTCAACGGCCTGCAGGCTACGCTGGAAATCCTGCAGGAAAAAATGGGTGACAAAAAAAGGAACCGAGTCATTAGAAAAGAATCTGGCGTGCTGCCAGGGAGAAAGGATTTAATTCGGTACCCGATTTACATGCATGACGTTGCAGAAACTTCTGGATGAAGCAGAAATCCTGACGGGTTACTTTAAAGAAGATTCGGAAGCAGCCTGGTGGGCAGACGCTTTTGCCAATCAGGTACGGGATGCATTCAATGAAGTATATGAATCCTCTCCCTGGCTTATCCATTCCTTCTTTCCCCGAACGGTTCAACAGTCTTAAGGAAAAATTAATTCGCAATGCTGACCCTGCAGGAACTGGCCTCCCTGGAATTGGAAGTCATTCCGCAGGTTCATGTTTTTGACGAAGAAGAATTAAATGCAGAAGAAAAAATCTGGCTGGAAAATTTCCGGAAACAAATTATTGAAACCAGCCGCCGGGCAAAAGAAAGAATGCTGACGATTCAATCGCTCGGCAGACTTTGTGAAGAATTTGCAGATCTGCAATTTGATTTTCTTTATGATAAATCCCAACGACTGCTGGCGATCGGGTATAACGTAGTGGATCATCGCAGGGATAATAGTTATTATGATCTGCTTGCTTCCGAATCAAGGCTTACCATATTTCCTGGGTATTGCACAGGGAAAATTACCACAGGATAGCTGGTTTGCACTGGGCCGCCAGCTCACCAATCCCGGTACTTCACCGATACTGGTTTCCTGGAGCGGATCCATGTTTGAATACCTGATGCCCTTGCTGGTGATGCCCACTTTTGAAAATACATTGCTGGATCAGACCAATAAAGCGGTGGTTCAAAAACAAATTGAATATGGGAAAAAAAGAGCTGTGCCCTGGGGTATTTCTGAATCCGGATATAATCTGGTTGATGTAAATCTGAATTATCAGTACCGGGCATTTGGTGTTCCGGGTCTTGGATTGAAACGAGGACTGGGAGAGGATCTTGTGATTGCTCCTTATGCAACTGTTATGGCGTTGATGGTGCAGCCGGAGGAGGCTACTGAAAATCTCATGGATCATGGAAAAAGACGGTTTCAGGGAAAGTATGGATTGTATGAAGCGATTGATTATACAACTGCCCGGCTTACCCGGGGTCAATCCTATGCTATTGTCAGATCCTTTATGGCGCATCACCAGGGCATGTCATTTCTTTCCCTTTCCTACCTGCTGCTTGATAAGCCCATGCAGAAAAGATTTGAAAGTGAAGCGCAGTTTAAAGCGATCATGCTTTTATTGCAGGAAAGGATTCCGCATGCTACTGAATTTTATTCACCCACCGTTCATGTTTCAGATACCAGCATTACGGAACAGGAAGTTCAGATGCGGGTCATCACGACACGCCTGATACGCCCTTACCGGAAATTCAGTTGCTATCTAATGGACGCTATTATGTGATGATTACCAATTCCGGAGGCGGATACAGCCGCTGGAAAGATATTGCGGTTACCCGCTGGCGTGAAGATGCACGTTTGATAACACGGGAATCTTCTGTTATATCCGGGATCTGGATAATGACAGCAGCTGGTCAGCCGCATTTCAGCCTACTTTGAAAACAGCAGAATCCTATGAAGTGGTTTTTTCGCAGGGAAGGGCAGAATTCCGAAGACAGTGAACAGAATTTCGAAACCCATACAGAAATCGTGGTTTCGTCTGAAGACGATGTTGAAATGAGAAGGGTTCATATCAGCAACCGGTCGCGCAGAAAAAGATGGCTGGAAGTAACCAGTTATGCGGAAGTGGTGCTTGCTGCGCCGGCCGCGGATGCTGCACATCCGGCATTCAGCAATCTTTTTGTTCAAACAGAAATTCTTCCGCAAAGGGATGCGATCCTTTGTACCCGGAGACCCAGGGGAGCCGGTGATCCGCAACCCTGGATGTTTCACCTGATGAAAGTACACAATGCGTGAAATCACAAGATGTTTCTTTTGAAACAGACCGATCCATATTTATTGGCAGAACACGTACTATTCATGATCCGAATGCATTGAGAAAAAGTCAGCCGCTTATCGAATTCACAGGGTTCTGTGCTTGATCCGATTGTTGCTATCCGGTACCGGATTATGATTGATGCCCATGAATCAGTTACCATTGATATGGTTTTTGGCATGGCGAAAACAAAGATACCTGTATGTCGCTGGTTGAAAAATACCAGGATCGGCCGCTTACGATCGCGCATTTGAACTGGCCTGGACGCATAGCCAGGTGGTACTGCGACAGATCAATGCAACAGAAGCAGATGCACAATTGTATTCCCGACTGGCGAGTTCGGTTATTTTTGCCAATCCGGCCCTGCGTGCAGATGCATCGATCATTATCAGAAATCGCCGCGGACAGTCGGCCTCTGGAGTTATTCCATTTCCGGAGATCTGCCGATTGTATTATTGCAGATTCAGGATGTCGCCAATATTGAATCTGGTCAGACAAATGGTACAGGCGCATGCATACTGGCGACTGAAAGGATTGATGGTTGACCTGGTAATCTGGAATGAAGATTATGGCGGATACCGGCAGGCATTGCAGAATGAACTGCTGAGCCTGATCTCTCCGGGAATCATCAGTGATGTGAAAGATAAACCGGGAGGAATTTTTATCCGGTCCGGAGAACAGATATCCCAGGAAGACCGGATATTGTTTCAGGCCGTTGCGCGGATTATTCTTTCAGACAGTTTGGGTACACTGGAAGAACAGATCAAACGAAGAACCAAGGTTAAACCCGTTATCCCGTATTTTACTCCGACAAAATTTTATGCGTCCCAGGATTCTTCTACAGAACTGCCGAAAGATCTTGAATTCTTTAATGGCATAGGAGGATTTTCCAAAGATGGAAAAGAATATCATATCATGACCAATACATGAAAATCCCACGCCGGCACCCTGGTGCAATGTACTGGCCAATCCGGTTTTCGGAACGATCATTTCAGAAAGTGGACAATCGTATACCTGGATGGAAAATGCACATGAATTCCGGCTTACTCCCTGGAACAATGATGCCGTATCAGATTTATGCGGAGAAGCATTTTATATCCGGGATGAAGAAAGCGGAAAATTCTGGTCGCCCGCATCTGCTGCCAAATCCCGGGTAAATCTATCCTATCACAGTGTCATGGTTTTGGCTACAGTGAATTTCATTTTGCAGAAGACGGAATATTTTCTTACATGACCGTATTTGTGGATCTGGAAGAACCGGTAAAATATATTTTATTTAAAATTAAAAATGCATCGGGAAGGTTCCGGAAATTGTCGCTTACCGGTTATGTGGAATGGGTGTTGGGCGACCTGCGGCCAAAAACAGCCATGCAGATAACCACTGAAATTAATCCTGAGACCGGGGATATTGCTCGCCGGAAATGCGTATAACAGCGACTTTGGAAATTACATGAGTTTCTTTGACGTCGATGATGTGTCAAGAACTTTTACCAGCGACCGTACAGAATTTCTTGGAAGGAATGGGACTTATAAAAATCCCGAAGCGATGGGTAAGGCCAAACTTTCCGGAAGAATGGGTGCTGCGCAGGATCCCTGTGGTGTGTTGCAGTCAGCCATGGACCTGACAGACGGAGAAGAACGGACGCTGGTATTCCGACTTGGAGCCGGAAAAGATCTTTACAGTGTGTTGAAGACGGCAAAAAAAACCAAGGGATCAATCGGCAGCCGCAGATGCACTTGACGAAGTAAAAGAATTCTGGAAGAAAACCCTTTCAACGATTCAGGTTGAATCTCCTGATCCGGCCATAAATTTTTTATTTAACGGATGGCTGAATTACCAGACACTGGCATCACGAATCTGGGGAAGAAGCGGATTCTATCAATCCGGAGGCGCCTTTGGATTCCGCGATCAGTTGCAGGATTGTCTGTCGATTCTTCATAGCCGTCCGGATCTGGTGAAAAAACAAATTCTTCTCAGTGCTTCGCGGCAATTCCGCGAAGGAGATGTACAACACTGGTGGCATCCTCCGATGGGAAGTGGTGTACGTACCACCTGTTCAGATGATTACCTGTGGCTGCCTTTTGTGGTCTCCAGATATGTGAAGCATACAGGCGATAATTCCATTCTGGATGAAACGGCAAAATTTGTTGAAGGCAGAGTGTTGAATCCCGGAGAAGATTCCTGTTATGAAATGCCGGGAGTATCGGAGCAGTCCGTTACGATATATGAACATTGTAAACTTTCCATTCAGCATGGGCTGCATTATGGATCCCATGGTCTGCCCCTGATCGGATCCGGTGACTGGAATGACGGGATGGATAAAGTAGGGCATGAAGGCAGCGGAGAAAGTGTCTGGCTGGCTTTCTTTCTCTTTGATGTGCTTACCCGCTTCCAGGAAGTGGCTCACGTCAGGAAGGACCAGGAATTTGAGGATCGTTGTCAGAAGGAATCCATTCAGCTCAAAAAAAATATTGAATCAAATGCCTGGGATGGAAACTGGTATCTGCGTGCTTTTTTTGATGATGGCACACCGCTGGGTTCTTCAAAAAATGATGAATGTAAAATTGATTCCATTCCGCAAAGCTGGTCCGTTTTATCCGGGGCGGGAACTTCTGCGCATAGCCGTACCGCTATGCAATCTGCTTACGATTTTCTGGTGAAAAAAGATTCGTCAGTAATACAGTTGTTTGATCCGCCTTTCAATCTGGCCATCCCCAATCCCGGATATATCAGGGGTTATCTTCCCGGTGTACGGGAAAACGGCGGACAGTACACCCATGCAGCGGTATGGCTCATTATGGCTGCCGCAGCATTGAATGACAAACAGCGGGTGTATGACCTGATCCAGATGATCAATCCGCTGAATCATGGTTCAACAGTTGCCGGAATTAAAAAATATAAAACGGAACCTTATGTGATTGCCGCAGATGTATATGCCGTGGAAAACCATGTCGGAAGAGGAGGCTGGACCTGGTATACCGGTTCAGCAGGATGGATGTATCAGCTGCTGGCAGAATCATTCTTTGGTCTCAGGAGAACCGGCAACCGGCTTATCATCAATCCCTGTATTCCTGACAGCTGGAATTCCTTCAATATAAAATACCTGTTTGGAGAAACTACCTATCAGCTCGTATTCCTCCGGGATTCCGGTGTGAAAGAAATAAAACTTTCACTGGACGGTATCCAACAGGATTCCAATGAAATATTTCTGGTGAACGACGGATTGATTCATGAAGCCAGAGTTTCTGTGCCAGTTGTTACTATCAGTGCTGAAAGGCTGTTGCCCATAAAAGCCTAATGCCTAAAGCCTTTTTAAGCCTAAAGCTTAAAGCCTAAAGCTTAAAGCCTTTTTTTTGGGGCATGCAGGGTCCGCAATTTTTTACTTATACTAAATCCTGTATTAAATACTAGTCTTCCTAAGAAAATTATTGAAGCTTTAGGCCTTAAGCTTTGAGCTTTAGGCTTAAAAAGGCTTTAGGCTTAAAAATGCTTAAGAAGCTTTCTTTTTTTTCGTCTGCAGGCTTTCTTTTAACTGGGACATGAGATCCTTTGACTTGCTATGTACAACACGCAGGGGAGAAGGCTGAAGTTTTTTACCCTTGGCTTTTGCCTGAATGAGCTTCAGCAACTGGTCAGTGTAGGTATCCTTGTATTTTGAAATATCAAATTTGCCTGTAAGCTGGTCGATCAGTGCCAGGGCCATCTGCAGTTCAGCCGGTTTGTTTGTGGACTTACCAGGAATGTCCAGGTCGTTGACATTACGGATTTCCTGCGCAAAGCGGATCTTTTGGAGGAGAATCACATTTTCCATTGGTTTCAATACACAAAGTGCTTCGTGACTCCTCATTACAAAATTTCCGAGCCCTACTTTCCCACTCTTGTTCAATGCATCGCGAAGCAGGGCATAAGCTTTAACGCCGGATTTCTGGGGTTCCAGAAAATAAGGGGTTTCATAGAAAATACTTTCAATTTCAGTTTCTTTTACAAACTCCATGATTTCTATAATCCTGGATTTTTCAGGACTGGCTTTTTGGAAATCTTCGTCGTCCAGTACCACATATTTCCCATTGTAATCATAGGCTTTCACAATGTTTTCCCAGGCAACTTCCTTGCCGCTGTCTTCGTTCACTCTTTTAAACCGGATCTTCGCGTGGTCCTTTTTATCCAGCATATCAAGACTCAGTGTGCTGTCCTGCGTCGCACTGAAAATACGAACCGGAATATTCACCAGGCCAAAGCCAATAGCTCCCGTCCAAATTGCTCTCATAAAATGATGTTGTAGTAAAAATCTAGATCTAAAATAATGCCATTAAAGCCAAAAGCTTAAAGCTTAAAGCCCAAAGCCAGATGGAGGTTAATGCCCAGCTTCGCGCTAAAGCCGGGGTTAATGGCGTATGGTTTTTGGAATGACCATCTGCCATACACTATAAACCTAAGGCTCTTTATGTTAATTTAAATACTTATTGAGGTCAGTCAGGCTGATGGGTTTTTCCCAGATTCTTACGGAATTCAACTTTTCGGAATAGCTGTGATCATACTGGTAAGCACTGATGAGGTTGATTCGCGTATGGGGGAAATGCTTACGAATAAACTCTGTCTTTTCCCAACCCAGGCCATCCGGGAGATTATTGTCCAGAAAGATAATATCCGGTTTAATCAATTCCATATTTTTCATGCCTTCCGTCAGCGTATGAAAAATATGTACTTCAAAATTCTTCCGGGCAAAATAATTTTTCATCAGAAGACAAAAATCTGTTTCGTCATCAATTATGAGCACTCGTTTAGCGGAATTAGGCTGGTTTTCCATTTGGTGTTTTACATCGTAGTCATAGGAGGGTTTGCTTAGCGGTATTCAAATATAACAACTGTTTACAAAATTTATTTCAATCCATACAGATTTTTATTGTAGAAAATCATCTACATGAGTGCTGAATAGTCGTGTGATGCGATTTTAACGCCATATAACAGGGCAGAATCGAGTTTGGCATGATAATGCTACTAATCAAAGTAGACAGTATTATTCAACCACAATTTATTTTATGCAAAGCTTATTATATCTCATTGCGGTTATCCTTGATTATCGGATGGATCCTGGGCTTTTTTGTATATAATACAGGAGGAATCATTCATATCCTGCTGGTCATCGCGATAATTTCACTGTTATTGGGAGTGATCAGACGGGCCTGATATTATGCTTTCCAGTTTGAATGCTTATTCACCAGGGTTGGCGGATGAGCATTTTGCTTTCAGTCATTTTTTACCAACTAAAACTATTTTTATGAATATTATTGAAACAGTCCAAAAAAATCTGGGATTTAGTGCACTGGAAAAAATTGATCCTAATACACAGGAGACAGCGGGCGAAAAAAATGCGATAGGAACCACTGCCCTGGCACAGGCCGGAATACCTGCTATTTTACTGGGTATCTATAACCGGCTTGAAATCAGATCCGGACATTTCCTTTCTGGAACAGACGCAAAGGGAAATGTTCTGGAAAATATTTTTGGAAAATCAACGGATGCGGTGGTTAAAAGGATCAGTGAATATTCGAAAATTGATGATAAACACAGTCTGCAGGAACTGGAACATATTGCCAGCGAATCCATGCGGGTTGTGAAAGCAAATATCGGTGAGGGTGCCAGCGAATCTGCAGTAAGAAACTTTGTATCCAAGAATAAACCGGATATATTACTGTATTTACCGCCTTCACTCGAATTGGGAACCATTTTGAAAAATAATAATCTGGATGACAGGACCGGTAAAATGGAAGGTCCGGTATCCAGCTTCATGCAGAACTGTGGAAAAGACTTTCAATACAACCAGTATCCTAATTTATCCTTTTGGGATTCAGCGTTTCGAGCAGGTGTATGGTTTGATCCGGGTTTATTTTTCTTAAAAATCCTGTCAATCCATTCACCTGCTTTTTCTTTTATTTTTTCTGCATTTTTTGAAACGAGTCCGGCCATTCCCCATTGAACGGCTTTGCCCAGTGTTTTTCCAACAAATCCACGTGATTTTCCCAGCAATAGTTTTCGGCTTAAAAATCCGGTACCCAGTCCGATCAGGACATTGAAAAGGTCTTCTTTATTCTTTCCGGAAAAAATAGAACGGACCCCGCTTTTACCAGATTCACCGGATTGAGGCTTTCAGTTATTTCCTCAAATGTTTCCTGAATATCTTTTTTTTGGACGGCTGCTTTTAATTCAAGTTCAGCAATGGCCCGGGCCAGATCATCGGCATTCTTTATTCTTTTCATAGAGATTATTTCAGCATTTTATGTGATAAGCCCATTGGAAATCGGATTTTTAATCCATTTTTCCCTTTGCACATAAATAAGTAACAGCAGAAGAGGCATAAAAACCTCCCACGATAAAAAAACCATAATGAGGATGGCCCAAGCCATTTTCCCAGGAAAATGGCCGCCGCAAGACTAACAAAAATAATAAAAGGAAACCGATAAAGATCATGGATACCATCACGACAACAGACGATAAAACATCGGCCGATTTATCAATTGTCTTGAGTTTGGTCAGTTCGATTTTTGTTTCCAGATAATCTTTCGACTTATCAATCAGCGATTTGATGGAATCGGTATGTCATATAGGTAATATTAGCAAAGTTAATTACTTTAAAATACCCTGAACTTTATCCTGCATCTGATCAACAAATTCATTGAATTTTCCTTTTAGATCCTCCGACAAACGGCTTGTTTTATTTAAAACTTCCCTGCCGGCTTTACGTCCTTTTTTGGTAGATAAGAGCAGGCTGACTACAGCACCGGCTGCCAGACCGGTTAATATTCCTGCAACAATTTTTTTGTTTGTCATAAAAATTATTTTACTTTTTTAATCAAAAAATCAGGCCACGGATACCACCCCCAGATATAATACCGGCTTGTTACATTTACAATAGCTTTTGGCTTTAAGCTTTCGGCTTTAGGCTTGTTATTGGGTAGCTAATCTCCACGCTTATTTGACTAAATAGGTAACTTAATAGTAGATTAACCATCTTAAATATTGAACGGCATGATCTTCTATTAGATGCAGAAACATAAACTAGTATATGACAACAATAGAAACCCGGATGCCCGCCTGGGTACCATTTAAATCATCTATTCCAGGGAGCAGGTGATTTCTTTTTGTTTTATCTCCGATTTCTGAAAGAATGTTTTCAAACGTCCTTTTGAATGGAAGGAATTTTTATTCAGTGTTATAAAATGGGAAATAAATCCCTTCCGCTCGTATTGATCACGGCATTCATCATGGGACTGGTATTAACCCTGCAGACCAGGCCATCACTGGTCAATTTCGGCGCGGAAGCTCTTCTTCCCGGAATGGTATCGGTGTCCGTGATAAAAGAGATCGGTCCGGTGATAACCGCAATCATATGCGCCGGAAAAATCGGTAGCCGGATCGGTGCGGAACTGGGATCCATGAAAGTAACCGAACAGATAGATGCCATGGAAGTCTCTGCCATCAATCCGTTTCCGTTACCTGGTGGTAACCCGGGTGCTGGCAGCTACCTGCTGTACTGCCCTTTCTGGTTGTTTTTGCAGATACGATTTCCATTTTTTCATCATATCTGGCGTATAATATTCATGGGGACATGTCGCTCAACCGTTATTTCACAACGGCACTTTCAAAACTAGACTGGATTGATATCATTCCTTCTTTTATAAAATCCATATTTTTTGGAATGGCCATCGGTATCAATCGGATGTTATAAAGGATTTCACAGTAGAAGGAGGAACAGCCAGCGTGGGCACGGCTGCTAATTCCTCCGTAGTAACTGCATCCCTGGCCATTTTTTTTATTGATATGATAACCGTACAGATAACAGATATTATTATAAAATGGAATCAGCAATGGAAAATGAAGCAGTCGTCAGGATTAAAGGCTTGAGCAAGACGTTCCGGGAAAAACAGATTCTCAAAGATGTTGATCTTGAAATTCATAAAGCTGAAAACGTAGTAGTACTGGGTAAATCAGGATCAGGTAAATCAACCCTGATAAAATGTATGGTGGGTCTAACGGAACCGGATGACGGTGAGATCTGCATTTTCGGAAAAGATATGGCAGATATTGATTATGAAGAACTGAATGAGTTCCGCACCCGGATTGGTTTTTTATTCCAGGGTGGCGCCTTGTATGATTCCATGACGGTTTATGAAAACCTTGCTTTCCCGCTGCGACATCATAAAAAAGAACTGGGAAAGGAAAAAATAGATGCGCTGATCCATGAAGTATTTGGAAAATGTCGGATTGCCGGATGCCGGTGAAATGATGCCCGCGGAACTTTCCGGAGGAATGAGTAAACGCATCGGCCTGGCACGAACCCTGATTCTGAAGCCCGAAATCATGTTGTATGATGAACCGACAACCGGACTGGATACCGCCACGGCAAAAGAAATCAGCCAGCTGATCCTGGATATGCAGCGAAAATATAAAATTTCATCACTGATCATTACCCACGATATATCCTGCGCTAAAATGACGGCAGACCGGCTGGTCATGCTGAAAGAAGGAAGAATTGTTGCCGAAGGTACCTATGATGAAGTGGAAAAAAGTGACGATGAATGGATTAAATCTTTTTTTTCATAAAATAATTAAAAGCAATAAAATATGAAACCAAAAACTGGAGCAAAACTGGAAACTGGGAATTTTTATCGTCGTCGGTCTGGTGCTCCTGGTACTGGGATTATTTTTTATTGGAAAACAGAAAAATCTTTTTGTTTCCGTATTTCAGCTGAAAGCCGTTTTTAACAATGTAAGCGGACTGAAAATGGGAACAATGTACGTTTCGGCGGAATTGCCGTTGGCACCGTAGAAGGTATTCAGCTGATCACCGACACTTCCGTACTGGTGAACATGAGTATTAAATCGGAAGTGAGAAAATTCATTAAGCAGGATGCCAGTGCCAGCATTGGTTCTGACGGACTGGTGGGTGACCGGGTCGTTATTGATTTCTCCCGGCACTATGAACCAGGGAACCGGTAAGAGACAATGAAATACTGGTCTCCAAAGCTCCGGTAGAAACAGAACAAATCATGGCGGGTTTGAAAACTTCTGCCGATAATGCAGCCATGATCACCCAGCAACTGGCTGAAGTGGCTTATAAAGTAAATCATGGTCATGGTATTATTGCCAGACTGCTGGGTGATTCCAGTATGGGTAATAATCTAGATGCAACGATGGTCAATCTGAAAAAGGGCTCTGCCGGCCTGAATGAAAATATGGAAGCTGCCAAACATAATTTTTTGTTGAGGGGCTATTTTAAGAAGAAGCAAGAAGGAAGAGGAAAAGAAAAAAGAAGGAAGCAGAAGGAAAAGAAAGAAACGAGAAGACGAAGCAGATAAGAAAAAAGAAGGAGGAAAAAAGGCTCAAGCTGAAAAAGAGGAACCTGCAGAAAAGCCAAAGGATAAATCTGAATATTTCCCCAATATGGGGAATATATTTCCCACAAATTGACTATTTTATAGCGGAAAATTGATCTAATTTTAAGGCTGAAAATTTCTGGTGTTTTATTTGTTTTTAAAAGGAGAACCAAAGATAAGTCGCATGCTTAATCAGCTTCAGTCGCAAAAGCTACAGCATAAGATCCTTCCGCATCATATTGCCCTCCTGAATCTCCTTCACCTGGATTCACTTTCACTGGAGCAAAGGATTGAAGATGAGATCAATGAAAATCCGGCTTTGGAAGAAAACGCCAATCCAGATGATGCCGGAACGGATAAATTTTCCAAAGAAACAGTACAGGATTTTCAAAATTGGGAAGAATATGGATATGATGATATTCCGGATTATAAAACAGAATATGAAAATTATCTGCCTGCCGATAAAATGCCTGACCGGCAGATTGCAGAAGCCGTGGATTTCAGGGAGGAACTAAAAAAACAATTTCGGTTTGTTGAACATGAATGAGGCCAGATATACAACTGGCAGATTTTATTATTGATTCACTGGATGAATTTGGATTTCTAGACAAATGACCTGGAGATCGTTGCCGAAGAAATTTCATTTCAAGCAAAATATCTGGGTGCATGGACATGAGATCTGGAACCCGATATTGAAAAAAATTCAGGAACTGGATCCCGTTGGTTGCGGTTCAAGAAACCTGGGAGAATTTTTTCTTATCCAGTTAAAGAAACTGGAAAGATAAATCACCGGCATATCAGACGGCCCTGAACTGGTCGAGGATCATTTTGACGATCTGCATGCGTGTAATATTGAAAAAATAAGACGGGATATGAAATTGCGGGATGGAGAACTGAAAGAAGCGCTCCAGTTGCTGGCTTCGCTGAAAACACAGACCTTTTACCGGTTCTACCAATATCCATCCAGGTAAACAATACGGTTTTCCCGGATTTTATTATTACGGTGGAAGCCGATGAAGTACTGGTTTCACTGGCCAGGCAACGTTCTGCTTCACTGCATGTGAATCAGACCTGGGCTGAAACCGTGCAGCATATGGATAATGATAAAACAACCGATCGGGGAACCCGCCAGTATATGCGCAGCAAACTGGCTTCTGCACAATGGTTTATCAAAGCCATCCGGGAACGCGAAACCAATATGCTCAAAGTGATCAGGGCAATTGTACAATTTCAGACAGAATATTTTAAATATGGTGATACCATGCAGTTAAAACCCATGGTATTAAAAAATATTGCAGAAATCGTCGGTCTGGATATTTCCACCGTTTCCCGCATTACCTGTAACAAATATGCAGACACACCTTTTGGGATGATCCTGCTTAAAGGATTTATTTACTGAAGGTCTGTCAAACAAAGAAGGAACTGTTATCAGCAATAAAGTAATTCAGACGATCGTGGAAGAAGTAGTGCAGAAAGAAGATAAAAAGAAACCCTATACGGATCAGCAACTGGCCGATATTCTTTCCGGCAAAGGATATATTGTGGCCAGAAGGACGATTGCCAAATACCGGGACCAGCTGAATATTCCGGTAGCACAAATGAGAGCTCTATTCTTTTAAATACAGTCCAAAACTATTTTGAATATCTAATTTGATGATTATGAAAAAAATCCTGGTTATTGATGATGACAGAGACATTTGTCTTATTGCTAAACCGGTTTCTGACCCGGCGCGGGTATGAAGTAATTGAAATGTACACAGGCAAAAAAGCACTGGTCTGGCTGGATACCAATCAGCCCAACCTGGTGATGTGTGATTACCGGCTGGGGGATATGGATGCCATGGAAATGCTCACCAGCATCAAAAATAAATATTCGGATCTGCCGGTCATCATCATCACCGGGTACAGCGATATGCGTACGGCCGTAAAAGTGATGAAAATGGGGGCTTATGATTATATCACGAAACCACTGCTGCCGGATGAAATTATTCATACCATTCAGCAGGCCATTGATCACAGTGAACACAGCCATGCAAAACCGGCATCAAAATCAAAAACACCGGTTGCTGAAAAAGCCGCAGACGCCGAATCGGGATCACTTATTCCGGGAAATATATTTTCGGAGATACGGAAGCATTTAGAAAAATTTTAAAACAGGTTGCCCTGGTAGCTCCGACCAGTTACAGCGTTATCATTTATGGTGAAACCGGCAGTGGAAAGGAATCCATTGCTGCGGAAATTCATAAACGCAGTAAGACGAAGCAGTAAACCATTTATTGCCATTGATTGCGGAGCCTTATCAAAAGAACTGGCCGCCAGTGAATTGTTTGGACATGAAAAAGGATCTTTTACCGGTGCCATGAATCAAAAAATCGGATGTTTTGAACTGGCCAACGGAGGAACCATATTTCTGGATGAAGTATCCAACCTTCCCTATGATGTGCAGGTTTCCCTGTTGCGCGTAGTGCAGGAAAGAAAAATGAGAAGGGTGGGAGGAACCAAGGATATTGAACTGGATGTGCGGATACTGATTGCCAGCAATGAACTATTATGGAATGCCACCCGGTACGGGAAAATTCCGGGAAGATCTTTATCACCGCTTCAATGAATTTTCAATTGAAATTCCACCGTTGCGCGAAAGGAGAGAAGATATCATGTTATTTGCTACTCATTTTCTGCAAACAACCAATGAAGAACTGGGCAAGACAGGTGAAAGGATTTGAACCGGATGTGGAAGAAATATTTAAAAAATATGTATGGTATGGTAATCTCCGGGAATTGAAAAATGTAATCAAGAGAGCCACCCTGCTCACCGAAGGCGAATTCATTGAAGCCAGAACACTTCCTTTTGAAATATCCAATTACAGTAAACTCCAGTTTGCGGAACAGCCGGTTGCGCCTCCGCTGCCATGCTCCGTATGCCCGCTGCCACGGAAGCTAAAACAACTGCAAACGGGAAAATAAATTTAAGTGAAAGCTCCCTGAAGGAAGCCAGCATTGATGCGGAATATGAAATGATCCTGCAGGCCCTGAAAGAATCCAATTATAATAAGAGTAAGGCGGCCCAGTTGTTAAAAATAGACCGGAAAACGTTATACAATAAAATGACTTTGTATGAAGAAATGAAAAATCATTAAAGACCCATGAACCCAGCTAAATCACGTTTGACTAACATTGCACCGATCCATGAATACTGAAAATATTCCGATAAAAATTCTGATTATAGATGATGATGAGGAAGATTTTTTTCTCACCAGCCAGTATATTAAAAAAATACAGGGGTAAGGAATTTATCATTGACTGGTGCTATAGATATAAAGAAGCACTGGATGCTATCGTAGAAGCCCGGTATGATATTTATTTTATAGATTATTACCTCGGAGCCAAAACCGGTCTGGAACTGATGAAAGAAGCCCTTGCAGCAAAACTGTGAACAGCCCCTGATCCTGCTTACCGGGATGGGTAACCAGAAGATAGACCTGGAAGCCATGCAGGCAGGAGCTTATGATTACCTGGTAAAACTTGAATTGAATACAGAAAAACTGGAAAGATGCATCCGGTATTCCCTGGAAAGAGCGGCGGCATTGAAAATTCTGCGTTCCAATGAACGAAAATTCCGAAGCATTTTTGAAAGATCCAAGGATGCCGTTTTTCTGACGGATCGAATTCCTGGTTTTTAAAGATGTGAATTATATCACCTCAGAAATGCTGGGCTATTCCAGGGATGAATTGATGGAACTGAACCTGAATCATTTTTTTGCAAAACCCGAACAGGCAGATCCTAATCAATAAACTGCTTCAGGACCGATGGAATTGTGGAAGATGTTGAAGTGGAATTGATCAATCGCAACCGGGAAACCCTGCAATCCATATTTATCCCTTTCCATGGAAATGGATGCAGATGATAATCTCTATATACAGGGAATCATTCATGACATTACCAATCTGAAAAAGGCGGAAAAAGCTACTCTGCAGGTTGAAAAACTCGGATGCCGCCAACCGCCTGGTACGTGCCCTGGCGCATGAGGTAAGAAATCCCTTAAACAATATCAATTTATCCGTTGAACAACTGGCACAGGAAAATATGTGCGGAATCCGGGACAGTATATATGGATATTATCAGCCGGAATTGCAAACGAATCAACGATCTGATTTCAGAACTTTTATTGTCTCTTCGCACTGCCGCCGGAAAATGTCCGGGAAAAAAGATCATTGCAGAATATCCTGGATGAATCCATTGCCACCATTATCGACCGGATCACCCTTAAAAAAGTGAACTGGAAAGTGATTTATCCCGAATGAACCCGCCTATATCATGGCCGATCCGCTGAAATTAAAAATTGCGTTTACCAATATCATCATCAATGCCATTGAAGCCATGAATGAAAATAAGGGTGAACTGGATATTTCTGTAACCAGCCAGAATGGGCATCATCTGGTTTCCATAAAAGATAACGGAACCGGCATCAGTAAAGAAACACTGCCTCATTTATTTGAACCCTATTTTACTTTCAAAAGAAATGGCCTCGGGCTGGGCCTGGCAACCACCCTGAATATTATTCAGTCGCATAAAGCATCCATTGATGTTCAGACCGGTCATGAACAGGGATCTAATTTTATACTGAAATTTGAGAGAGCCTAGGAAGTATGGAAGTGTATGGGAGTGTGAAAGTATGGGAGTATATTTTCAGTTTCACACTTCCATACTTCCACACTTTGCCTATAGCTTCCTTTAGTATTTTCAGCAATACTTTTTCGAAGGAGTTAATCCGGAACTTCTTCCGATTTTCGATCTGGTCGAGAGAACGGGTATATCTGGAAATTTCATTTTCCTCGTATAAACGGAGAAGTCCGGGATGAACATAATATTTTTTGCAGATGGCCCTGGAGTTTCCCAGTTTTTTACTGACCGAATCCAAAACAGCAATAATATTTTTCTTTCTTTCTGCTTCTGTTTCAGCTTCCTGCAAAAAACGAGAGTGTTTCCAGTGCATGAACGGAACCGGCCCAGGTTCTGAAATCCTTTGCACTGAAATCCTTGCCCGTCGATTTTTTAATATATTCATTCACCATTCCGGATTCAACGATTCTCCGGTTGCCATTTTCATCGTAATACTGAAATAATTCCTTACCGGGAATATCGCGGCACTGTTCCACAGTTCGGGCAAGTCTTTTATTCTTCAGCGTGATATCATGCTGTATTCCTTTTTTCCCTTTGAAGGCAAAACGCATATGGTCGCCCGTTAATGGAAACATGTTTGTCCTTTCAGCGTGGTCAGTCCATAGGAACCATACAATTTTTCATAATTGCTGTTGCCGATACGGATATAGGTTCTTTCCATCAGGCTGATCACCGTGGCCAGTACTTTATCCTGGTTTAATTCCTGATCTGGAGATCGGATTCCAGTTGGGCCCTCAGGCGGGGTAACAGTTTGCCAAATTCATATAAGCCGGTGGAATTTTGTTTCACTCCGCACATGGGCCCAAAGGCTGTGGTAACGATATTGTTTCCTTTTTCGGATATCCAGCCCTGTTGCCTGGATATGTCCGTTTTCCAACGGACAGATCCAGACCTCGGTCCAGGCCGGCGGAATGGCCAGTTTTTTAATCCTTTTCAGCTGTGCAGCGGTCTTTCAGGGTCCTGTTCTTCAAGGATATAAGTAAATCCCTTGCCCTTTTTGAAACGGTGATGCCAGGCATATTATCCCGTGACATAGATCAGATTAACCGCATTTGCCGCCTTTTCATAGTCCTTGTCGGCCTTGAGAAGCTCCGCATGGGTCAGGGTAAGGACCAGCTCCTCCATTTTTTGGTTTTTATATTAAATATTGAATTTCAGGCCTGCCCGTATTAAATATCGGTATGTGATTTGAATTATATAATTGTAAACCGGAACTAGAACGCTTAAAATCTGCTTTATGGATATAAGGGAATTCAATTTTATGGACGGGATGGCAAAAACTGAGGTACTTAGCCACCGAGGGAGTATTCCTGGCAGAACGTAATGATGGCTGTTACCGGATAAGTCTTTATCAGGTAAATGATTTTTATGTGGAAATTTATTATCATAAGACCCGCTATTTTTATATCTGCATCCGGAGTTTTGAAGATGTTTCCGAACTTTTTCCTTATTTGGAGGATGTTGATATCTCAGAAGTTTATAAAGTGATTTACAGTTACCGTTAGCCTGATGGTAACAAGATCTACAAAGTCCATGTTCTGGGAAATAAATTCTACAGACAGATACCCAAACTTTAAAAACCTAACATAAATTATTTGGCAGATTATTTGAAATTACTTTTATAGTTGCATGCATTAGTCTTAGGAATAGGGAAACATACAAAGTCCTGAATCTATATCAGGACTTTTGTATTTTATACCTGCCCCGGAGAGTAAACTGAAATTTCCTTCACCGCTCCGGTTGGCAACAGTCTTAGTAATACCACAGTCAAATTCTGCCATTAATTAGATTACCGGATGGCTGCTTGCATGACGGATGTGATATGACTTAATTCAGATTCCCGAATCGGGCTGCCTTGATGATGGATGGCAATGGCTTTGGAGATCACATTTTCCAATTCATCAATTTCAAAAGGTTTTTGTAAGGAAAAATTCGGCTCCGGCTTCCGCGGCCAGTTCCTGCACACGGTCGTTGGCACTGAAAAAAATAACCGGTATCGACTTCAGTAAAAAATCATTTTTAATCTGCTGGGTTGCCTTCACACCACCTTCATCCGGTATCCAGTTATCCATTAAAATAACATTGGGAGAAAATGATTTTACTTCATCCAGAATATCATTGCATTTATATAATCCACTTACTTCATAATTCTTCGATTTCAGCACAATGCTGCAAACTTCTAGAGATCAGTATCGTCATCGAAAATCATAACACGACCTGGCATGGGGTAAATTTTTGATTTATCTTTCGGGGAAGGCAAAAATAACAACAAATCAGACATTTCTTACCTTTGTGCATGATAATCAGGACCTATTTTAAACGCATTCCTCCGGAATAACTACCAACCTCATTGAACAGGTTGATGGCAGCACAGGATCATGCCGGAGGAAAAATCAATATGCAAATGAAAAAAAAGATTCTCCTTTTTTGTTCGGTTTCTATTTGTTTTATGGCTGCTCATTCACAAACCACTTACCATTCCGCCATCGGAATCAGAATTGGTACCGGCTATTCTGACCTGTTTTCCGCTTCCTATAAGGTTTTTTTGTCCGGCAGCCCGGGAGCCCTGGAACTGAACCTGGGTGTAAAACCGGCTTCTGAATACGTGACCGGCTGTTGCGTAATGGATAACAGTAAAAATACCATTATGTCTTTTTCCGGATCGTATCAGTATCATATACCGATAGCTGCTGTGCCCGGACTGCAATGGTTTGTCGGCGGTGGCCTTACATTAACCAACACGTTCTCGGAAAGCAGCGATTACAGTGGTATTGGTTTCGGGCTATTTCCCACCGGTGGGGCAGATTATAAATTTGGAAAAATACCGCTGGATGTTTCTGTGGATATCAGGCCCACTTTCCGGATCGCTTCTCCTACTTATTATAATTACGAAAATTTTTATTTCCCGGATTTCGGGTTTTCAGCCAGGTACACGATTAATTAATTTTAAGGATTGTAGTCCTTTACGCCGTTAATCGTCAATCGTTAATCGTCAAACCGCCTAAACCGCCAACCGTCAACCAAAATGGAATCACCGGGTCATTCATTTGAACGTTTGAAAGTCTGTGTGCTGGTACCGACTTTCAATAATGCGAAAACGCTGGCCCCCTTATTGGAGGATCTCGAACTATTCAGGCGCCGGTGTTCGTCGTTAATGATGGATCAACGGACGAGACAGAACAAATTCTCGATCAGTTTCCGGAAGTGTAGACGCATATATTATTCCCGGAACCGGGGAAAGGGATTTGCGCTCAGAACAGGTTTCCGTGCAGCCGTCAGTCAGGGTTTTGAATATGCCATATCAATCGATTCCGATGGTCAGCATTTCGTAAAAGACATGCCCTCATTCCTGGATCTTCTGGAGAAAAATCCCGGCTCGCTGATCATCGGGGCACGTAATATGGATCAGGCCTCCGTTCCATCCAAAAGCAGTTTTGGACACCGGTTTTCTAATTTCTGGTATCAGGTGGAAACGGGAATAAAAATACCGGATACCCAGTCCGGTTATCGTTTGTATCCGATAGTCCGTTTGCAATCAATTCCCTTTATTACCCGACGCTTTGAATTTGAAATAGAAGTGATCGTACTGGCTGCCTGGAATGGCATTCCGGTTATTTCCGTTCCGGTATCTGTTTATTATGCACCGCCTGCAGAAAGGGTTTCGCATTTCAGGCCTTTTGCAGATTTCACCCGGATCAGTTTACTCAATACGCTGCTGGTGATCATTAGTTTTTTTTACATTAAACCCCGCGACCTGCTAAGACGGCTATTCCTGAAGCAAAAATGGAAAGAGGTATTCATTGACGAACTCTTCGATCCCTCACAGTCTGCATCGAGAAAATCCGTTTCTGTGGGTTTTGGTATTTTCATGGGCATATTTCCGATCTGGGGCTTCCAATTGATCACCGCCATATTTGGGGCGGTAATAATGAGATTAAATAAGGGCCTGGTGATCGTTTTTGCCAATATCAGTATTCCACCCATGATTCCCCTGATTTTATATGCCAGTTTCCGTTTTGGCGCTTTTTGGATGCCTGCATCGGCCCAGCATATTCCCGTGCAAAATCCCTGAGTTTATCGGTGATCCGATCTAACTTCAACGGGTATAACTTCAAACAATACCTTGCAGGCAGTATCAGCCTGGCGATTGTCGCCGGACTGATTGCCGGGACAATTACATTTGTTTTGCTTAAAATTTTCAACCCCAAAAACAAGGCGATCGTGTAACCATGGCAAAACCGTTTCTTTATATCTATCAGTATTTTAAAGCTAACCGGAAAATATTTTTTGCGGTTTTGATTTTACTTTTCGGAGTAACCGGATTTTTTGCGTCTAAAATAAAACCGGAAGAAGACATATCTAAAATTCTTCCCAAAGACCACCAGGCGGAAAAACTGAATGAGATTTTACTGCATGCCCGTTTCGCAGACAAACTGGTGTTGATGATTTCGATGAAAGACAGTACCCGGAACAATCCGGAAACACTGGTCTCTTTTTCAGATTCCTTTGTATCGGGTCTCCGAAACCAATATCCCGGCTTAGTGCAAACCGTGGAAGATCATGTGAACGACAGCCTGGTTCCGCAGCTGATGTCCATGGTTACAAAACATCTGCCCCTGTTCCTGGAGCCGGAAGATTACCGCTATATTGACAGCCTTGAAAGCCCCGGCCGGTTAAAGGAAATCCTGGTCTCAGGATATTAAAACACTTGGTTCTCCCATCCGGATTCCTGATGAAGTCAATTATTGCCAGGATCCCGTGGGCATCAGCACACCGGCATTTAAAAAAATCCGCCAGATCCAGTATGACGAAAATTTTGATCTCTTTGATGGTCATATCATCAGTAAGGACGGCCGGTATATGTTGCTTTTTATCAGTCCGGCATTTCCTTCCGATAATACCGGCAAAAACAAACAATTGCTGGAAGGAATGGATCAGCTCATCAGACATTTGCAGGAACATGGTTTTGCAACAGTAGATGCGAATTATTTTGGCGGAGTGGCCGTGGCCGTTGGGAATGCCGTTCAGCTGAGAAAAGATTCTATTCTGACCCTCAGTATAACATCCCTGTTCCTGATTCTTTTTATCGGCTGGTACTTTAAAAAGAAAAGGGCACCCTTTCTCATTCTTCTGCCTGTGGTACTGGGCGCTTTATTTTCACTCAGTCTCCTGTACTGGATCAAGGGAACGATTTCCGTTATTGCGCTGGCCGCAGGTTCCGTGGTACTTGGCATTGCCATAAACTATTCGCTGCATGTCTATAATCATTTCCGTCACAGGAGAAACATGCAGGATGTTTTGGAAGATCTTTCATTTCCGCTTACCATCGGTGGATTGACAACCATTGGCGGATTTTTATGCCTTCAGTTTGTCCGTTCGGAAATTTTAAAAGACCTCGGTCTGTTTGCCGCATTCAGCCTGATCGGCGCCTCCCTCAGTTCGCTGATTTTCCTTCCCCACCTGATCGGCAATCCTCCAACAAATAATGATGCGGAAAATTCAGCGCAAAAAAATTCATGGATAAACCGGCTGGCAAACTACCATCCGGAAAAAAACAAATGGCTTCTGGGCTCCATTTTTATTTTGACTCTTGTGTTTTCTTTTTTTATGAACCGGGTAGGCTTCGACCAGGACATGATGCATATGAATTATATGCCGGCAAATTTAAGGACAGCAGAATCTACGCTGAATAAAATCAATGCCTACAGCCTTCGTTCAGTGTACCTGGTAACGGAAGGGAAAAACCTGGAAGAGGCGTTGAAAAAACAGGATTGGGTGAATGAAAAAATAGAAACACTTCAGCAGAACAAATCATAAAAAAGCGTTCCGGAATTTTTCAACTGTTTATTTCAGATTCCCTTCAAAAGGAAAGGATCCATTACTGGAATCAATACTGGACAGTCGAAAAGAAAACCGCCCTGCTGAATAATCTCCGATCAACCGGTCAGCCCCTGGGCTTTAATCTGTCTGCCTTTGAACCCTTCAGTCAGCTGTTGAATAAAACTTACCTGCCGCTGGATTCATCGGAGACAAATATTCTGAGGGCTGGTTTTGCGAATGATTATATCATTGAAAAGAAGAATCAGACTTCCCTGATCAATCTGCTGAAAGTGGATGCGGCGGACAAAAACCGGGTTTACGAGGCCTTTCAGAATGATCCGGGTGTTACTGTTATTGACAAACAATATATGACATCGAAACTCCTGGGTGTTGTAACAGCAGATTTTAACCAGATCGGCTGGATGGTTTCCATTCTGGTATTCGTTGTTCTGCTGCTCACTTATGGAAGGATCGAACTGGCGCTGGTTTCTTTTATTCCGATGGTGATTGCGTTTATCTGGATCCTGGGTATCATGGGTATATTCGGATTGCAGTTCAATATTGTAAATATTATTCTGTCTGCACTGATTTTTGGTCTCGGCGACGACTATAGCCTGTTTATCATGGATGGATTGCTACAGGAATATAAAACCGGCAAAAAAAATCTGTCCAGCTATAAATCCTCCATTGTACTATCCGCCATAACCACCCTGGTGGGTCTGGGCGTTTTGATTTTTGCCAAACATCCGGCGCTGCGTTCCATCGCACTAATTTCCATTACCGGTATCCTGAGTGTGGTGGTGATTGCACAGGTGCTGATTCCTTTTTTCTTCCGTTTCCTGATCGAAAACCGTATACGCAAAGGTCGTTTTCCCTGGACAGCCGCGGGTTTATTCAAATCCATTTTTTCACTGAGTTATTTTGCGGTGGGCAGCTGGATCGTAACGATCATCGGATTCATCCTGATAAAATGCAAATCCTTTTGCGGGTAGCCGTGCACGGTATATGTATCATCGCATCCTGTCGTTCTATACCTGGTCCGTTTTATATATCATGGGGAATGTAAAAAAGAAAATTATCAATGAGCAGAAAGAAGATTTTTCCAAACCCTGTGTCATGATTGCCAATCACCAGTCATTCCTGGATATTCTGGTGATGACTATGCTATATCCCAAAGTAATTCTGCTTACCAATAACTGGGTATGGAATTCACCTGTATTTGGAAGACTGGTAAGGATTGCGGGTTATTACCCTGTTGCCCGCGGAATTGAAAACAGTCATTGCCTATCTGGAAGAACAGGTTAAAGCGGGTTATTCCATTGCCGTCTTTCCGGAAGGCACCCGGTCGCCCGACGAACATATAAAGAGATTTCATAAAGGTGCTTTTTTTATTGCAGAAAAACTGGAACTGGATATTCTGCCCATTCTGATTCATGGTACCGGATATACGATGTCGAAAAGTGATTTTTTACTGAAGGATGGATATGTAACCATTAAATACCTGCCCAGGATTAAACCCGGAGATCTTTATTTTGGTGTGGACTATACTGAGAAAGCAAAATGCCTGGGAAAATATTTCAGACAGCAATATCAGCAACTGAAATCGGAACTGTGAACAGCCCCGTTTTTTCAGGGAACAACTTATTTACAATTATATTTATAAAGGGCCCGTACTGGAATGGTATCTGCGGGTAAAGATCCGTCTGGAAAAAGACTACCAGCTTTTTCATGATCTGTTGCCCAAGGAGGGAAAGGTACTGGATATCGGATGCGGATATGGATTTATGAGTTATATGCTGCAATTTGCAGCACCGGAACGGGAAATCACCGGCTACGACTATGACGATGAAAAAATATGCTGTGGCCAGTCATTGTTTCAGCCGGAATACAAATATTCATTTTGTGCAGACTGATATTACCGAACTTCAAATCGGAGTCGGCAGATGCGATTATTCTTTCTGATGTCTTACACTATCTGCGCCCTGAGCAGCAGGAATCCCTGATTCAGAAATGTATGGATTCGCTCCGGCCTGAAGGCGTGCTGTTGATACGTGATGGGGACAGGGATCTGAAGAAAAGACACGAACGCACCCGGCTGACAGAATTTTTTTCAACACGTTTATTTTCTTTTAATAAAACCGGTGGCCAGCCGCTGCATTTTTTATCCGGCAAAACAATCCGTGAACTCGCCCGCAGGCATTATATGGATTGCAGGGCATTGAATCAGTCCGCTATCACATCCAACCTGATATTTGTAATCACCCATCCTGTAAAAACCTATGAAAAAGTTTGACGTGCTGATTATCGGAACGGGCATGGGCGGACTAGTCTGTGGAAATATTCTGGCCAAAGAAGGTTATTCGTGTATGCATGGTGGAAAAAAATAAACAGCTGGGGGGCTGCCTGCAGATCTATGTACGCGACAAAGTGATCTTTGATTCCGGAGTACATTATATCGGTGGACTGGATAAAGGTCAAAACCTTTACCAGATTTTTCAATGGCTGGGTATCATGGATAAACTCAGACTGGAAAAAATGGATCGATGCCTTTGACCGGATCCTGATCGGTGGATGCAGGCAAAGAATATCTGTATTCATGCAGGGTTATGAGGCCTTTGAAAACGAAATGATCAGGGAATTTCCCGGATGAGGCAGAAGCTATCCGCAAATACACAAAGACCATCCGGGAAATCTGCGATCGTTTTCCGCTCTATCGTCTCCGGCTCGATGGGGATATGCAGGAAAAGCAGGAAGCGATGGGTATATCTGCCAAGAAATTTATTGAATCCATTACAAAAAATGAAACCCTGCGTGCCGTGCTGGCAGGAAATAATATGCTCTATGCCGGATCCGGTGAAGCGACGCCCCTGTATATTCATGCACTAACCGTAAACAGTTATATTGAAAGTGCCTGGCGATGCCTGGAGGGCGGTTCGCAGTATTGCAAAATTGCTGGCGCAAAATATTACCGAATGCCGGCGGGCAGATCATCAGAAACCGGGAAGTAAAAGAACTGATCGATGGAGGATGACCTGATCACCGGCGCCCTGCTCAGTGACGGAACCACGATTCGTGCAGATAATTTTATTTCGAATACAACACCGGCAAATACTTACCGGATGACGGATAGCAACCTGATAAGGCCGGTTACCCGAAAAAGGATGGACTCGATGGACAACTACGGTTTCTTCTTTCATCCTGAATATTGTATTTCAAAAAAAACCGCTTTCCCTATTTGAAACACAATTATTATTACCAGCATCCAGGTTCTGTCTGGGAAATGGAATCGTACAACGAAAAGAACTGGCCCCTGGGATATGCGATTTATTGCGCACCGGGATCGAAAAATGAATATGCCACCGGGATGACTATTTTTGCCTACATGCGATATGAAGAAGTGCGTCCCTGGGCTGACAGTTTTAATACGGTTGGCCATCAAACAAGACAGGGGTGCGGCGTATGAAGAATTTAAAAACAAAAAAGCTGAACAACTCCTTGACCGGGTAGAGGAAAGATTTCCCGGGTTAAGAAATTCAATTCTTCACCGTATACTTCAACACCATTAAGTTTCAGGGATTATATCGGCAATGATGATGGCAACCTATATGGTGCGGTAAAAGATTATCAAAACCCGATTGGCACACTTATTTCCCCGAAAACCAGGATTCCGAATCTTTTCCTGACCGGGCAATGCCTGAATCTGCATGGTATATTGGGAACAGCGATCAGTGGTCTGATTAGTTCCATGGCCCTGACGGGCAGGGATGATTTCATTGAAAAAATCAGAAATGCCTAAAGGAAAAAAAATATGGCGCGTCCTGGCCTGGATATTTGGTGTGATCGGACTGCTCATACTGGTATTCATCATTTATATGTTGATCGTTTCCAAAACCAGTCCGCCAACCATCAAAGACAAAACAGCGCTGAGCTGGCAACGGACTGAACCCGTTCCGGGATTGTATACATTAAATAATAACTGGTTCCGGAAAAGTAAATCCGGTTTATATGAACTTATACGTTGAAGGCCGGCCATTTGACCGTGGCGTAGTGAACGGTAAACTGACCAAAGAACTGATCCAGTTACAGGAAGATTATTTCAATGATCAGATCAACAAGATGGTTCCTTCTAAATTTTACCGGCATTTTTTAAAATATGTGATTGGCTGGTTTAACCGGGATCTGGATAAATATGTAACTGAAGAAGACAAGGAAGAAATTTACGGCATTTCCCTTTCGGCTTCTGACAAGTATGCTTATATCGGAAATAACTACCAGCGCATTCTTAATTATCATGCGGCCCATGATATTGGCCATGCTTTGCAAAATCTGGCCCTGGTAGGCTGTACTTCTTTTGGCACCTGGGGTTCCCGGTCGCAGGACAGTGATTTGATCATCGGCAGGAATTTTGATTTTTATGTCGGGCGATCATTTTGCAGAAAATAAAATTGTTTCATTTGAAAAACCCACAGACGGATTTAAGTTTATGTCAGTTACCTGGGCAGGTTTTATCGGTGTTGTTTCCGGGATGAATGAAAAAGGACTAACGGTTACCATCAACGCTGCAAAATCGGATATTCCTTCAGGATCTGCCACACCGGTTTCCCTGGTGGCCAGGGAGATCCTGCAGTATGCAGAGAATATCGGGAAGCAATGGCCATCGCGAGAAAAAGAAAAATGTTTGTTTCGGAATCCTTTCTTAATCGGATCGGCAGAAGATGGCAAAGCAGTGATTATTGAAAAAACACCGGACTCGATAGGATTGTATGATCCGGGAAAAAATGAAATCATCTGCGCCAATCATTTTCAAAGTAAGGAGCTGAGCGGATCTAAGATCCAACCGGATTCAGATCAGGCAGAGCGCTTCTGAATACCGCTATCACCGGATGGAAGAACTGCTGGCAGCAGTGAAAAAAAATACTGTCGCTAAAACGGTGCAGATTTTAAGAGACCGGGATGGTTTGGAAAATACAGATATCGGACTGGGTAATGAAAAAGCGGTAAACCAGCTGATTGCTCATCATTCCATTATTTTTGAACCCGGCAAAAAACGGGTCTGGGTTTCCACCGGACCCTGGCAGCTCGGGGAATTTGTATGCTACGATCTGGATAAAGTATTTTCGCTGGGAGGAATGAAAACCAACCGGGAAATTTCGGATAGTGTTTTGAACATACCTGCAGACAGCTTCCTGCTGACAAACCGCTATCAGAAATTTTTAACGTACCGTGCGTATAAAAAGGATATTCTGGAGGGCAGGGAAGTAAATCCGGATAGCCTGATTGCTACTAACCCTTCCTATTACCAGGCTTACCAGCTGGCGGGTAACGAGATGTTCAGGAAAAAAGAATATGCACGGGCGATATCTTATTACCGGCTGGCACTTTCGAAAGAAATTGCCACCAAGACTGAAGAGAATGAGATCCAGGAATCAGATTAAGAAGTGAGGAAGCAGAAATAGGCTTAAAGCTTAAAGCCTAAAGCCTAATGCTAGGCAGAGTAGGCTTAAAGCTTAAAGCCTAAAGCCTAAGGCAGAAGGAGTAGCTTTAAGCTTTGGACCTGAAATGTGGAATTCAATTTTAATTTATTCACTTTGCTTTAAGCTTTTGGCTTTAAGCTTTAAGCCCGAAATATGATCATAGGTACCGGAATAGACATAATTGAAGTGGAACGCATCGCCCATCGCGTTGGAAGGGATACCGGATTCAGGGAATTTGTCTTTTCCAAAAATGAAATAGAATACTGCGAATCGAAAGCACACCCGTTTGAACACTATGCAGCCCGATTTGCTGCCAAGGAGGCTTTTCTGAAAGCCATCGGCAAAGGATGGGGCAGTGGTTTATCTTTAAATGAAATTGAAGTTATCCATGAAGCCAATGGAAAACCATCGCTGCGTATTTCCGGTCAAACAGAAAAAGAACTGGCGCCACTGGGGATCCGCTTTATACATGTATCCATATCCCATTTAAAATCCTATGGCAACAGCCGTTGTTATACTGGAATCATGAACACCTTCTTCACAGATAAAATTTTTGCAGCAGCCGGAAATCCGTGAAATACAGGAAAAAAAACTGCGTGAACTCCTCGACTATCTGAAAACAAATTCGCCGTATTATCGAAGGATTTTTAAAGAACATCAGATAAATCCCGACCAGGAACCCGGGTTGAAGATCTTGTTCAACTGCCAACAACCGGCAAGGAAGACCTGCAGTTATACAATGATGAATTTCTTTGTGTTCCCAGAACTTCGGTCATTGAATATACTTCTACTTCAGGAACCCTGGGCACACCGGTAACCATTGCGCTTACTGAAAAAGACCTGCAGAGACTGGCTTATAATGAATTTAAATCTTTTAGCTGCGCGGGCGGCAAGCCGGATGATGTGTACCAGTTAATGCTTACGCTGGACAGGCAGTTCATGGCCGGTATGGCCTACTATTCAGGCATCCGTAAACTCGGTGCCGGGATCATCCGGGTTGGACCAGGCGTACCATCCCTGCAATGGGAAACTATTTTCCGGCTTAAACCTACCGTGCTGGTAGCAGTGCCTTCATTTATTTTGAAACTGATTCGAATATGCAGCCGAACATAAAATAGAACCCTCTGCATCATCGGTAAAAAAAGCAATATGTATTGGTGAAAATATCCGTCATCCTGATTTTTCTTTCAATGTGCTGGGAAAGAAAATAACAAACCACTGGGATATTAAATTATTTTCTACCTATGCTTCCACCGAAATGCAAACGGCATTTACAGAATGCGAAGCAGGCCATGGCGGACATCATCAGCCGGATCTGCTGATCGTGGAATTATTGAATGAGCAGGGACAACCGGTTCGTCCGGGTGAACCGGGAGAAGTAACGATCACTACACTGGGTGTGGAAGGCATGCCCCTGTTGAGATATAAAACCGGTGATCTTTGTATTGGACATGATGAAGTCTGCAGTTGTGGTCGTCAGACTTTAAGACTTTCACCGGTAATCGGGAGAAAAAAACAGATGATCAAATTCAAGGGAACCACGTTATTTGCCCCGGCTCTTTTTGATTTGCTGGCGGGTATGGAAGACATTGCCGACTATGTAGCAGAAGTATTTTCCAATGAAATCGGAACCGATGAGATATTGCTTCACCTGCTGCCCCTGAAATATTCAGAAGAATCGGATCACCGGATCAGATCATATTTGCAGGCGAAACTGCGCGTTACACCGCATATCCGCTATGAAACTGCGGAAGACATTCAGGCCTTACAATTCCCGGGAGCTGCGAGGAAACCGGTGAAGTTTATTGATAACCGTAAGGGTGTCGACAATGTGTGACGGATTAAACATGACACTTTATTTGAGGTCGAAAGACGGCAGTTTAGAGATTTTATTATGACTCGATTTTTGTTAGGTATATCTATGTTTCTAATATTCGGGATAATACTTGCAGATCCATGTATCGGTCAATCCGCCGCCAACGGCCAACCGCCAACCGCCAACCATCGTCATACCGCCAACTGGTGAAATCAACCGTACCGCTTTTTACAAAGCCCTGGAAGAAAACAATAAGGAACTGGTAAATGCACAACTGAAGGAATTGGAAACTGCACCGCCAGGAATCATCAGGGATGCATTTATGGGAACCATGCTCATGAAAAAAGCCGGTTTCGGAGCTCCTCCTGCTCTCAGGCTCAAATTATTCAAACAGGGTCGCAAAATGCTGGAAACTGCCATACGGGAGAATCCGGATAATGCCGAATTTCGTTTTCTCCGGCTGATCATACAGGAACATGCGCCCGGCGTCTTAGGGTATAATAATGACATTCAGGGGGACAGTGAATACATTAGAAAATCTTATAAATCACTACCGGATGAAGTACAGCATGCCATCGCCAATTACAATAAAAAATCGAAGTATTTAAAGCTCGAGGTTTCTTAACTTCGGCCCCATAATGGGCAAAAAAGTTTTAGCGGTATTTTATTCACAATCCGGCCAGTTAGAAGAGATTATAGATCATTTTACCCTGCCCCTTACCACATCAGGGGCTACGGTGGAAAAGCTTCGGATTTATCCTGAACAGGCCATATCCCTTCCCATGGACAGGTAAATCTTTTTTTTCCGTAATGCCTGACTGCGTTCAGCAGGTCCCGGGTAAACTTCAGCCTTTCAGTTTTAAAGAATCCCGGTATGATCTGATCATATTGGGTTATCAGGCCTGGTTTCTTTCTCCCAGTATTCCTTCCAATACACTGATGTTTGACCCCGCGGTTCAGGGAAATTGCCAGGAATACACCGGTTATAACCATTACCGGCGCCAGGAATATGTGGATAAGTGCCATGGAAAAAATTAAACCGGTCTTGAAGAAGAATGGATGCCCAACTGGTGGGAAATATTGCGCTGGTTGACCGCCACCATAATTTTATCAGTTTTGTAACCATTTTTCACTGGATGTTTAAGGCAAGGAAGGATCGCTTTCTGAATATCTTTCCGATACCCGGTGTTTCGGAGGCAGATATTGACAATACAAAAAATCTTGGAGCCAGAGCGATTCCTTATCTTGAAAAGGCGAACTGGCAGGGATTTCAGGAAGAAATGGTGAAAGAAGGAGCCGTGCCGGTAAAATACAACCTGATGTTTATTGAATGTAAGGCCAGAAAGATTTTTGAGATCTGGGCAGGCATCATTTCCAAACGCAAAAAAAGAGATGCCTGGCTTGTTGCATTCAAATATTATCTTTTAATTGCGCTTTTTATAGCTGCCCCGATTATCCTGACCGTAGATGCGATTTTTTTTAAACCATTTCTTGTCCGGGCGCATAAAAAGACAAAAACAATATTATTCAGGAGTGAATTAATCCGGTAATGCAGATGGACGTTTAAAGAGGTTTATATTACAAAATCAGCTACTTATTTCCCCAATGAGCCGATTTCCAATGATGAAATGGAAGAGTACCTGGGTCTGATTAATAAAAGTCCTTCCAAATCAAAACGAATTGTGTTGCGTAACAATGGAATTAAGAACCGTTTTTATGCCTTGACCAAAGAGGGAAATTCAACACATACCAATGCAGAAATGACGGCAAGGGCCATTCGAACAATGCTTGACAATGATCCCAAACAAATTAAAGAGATTGACCTGCTGGTCTGTGGCACTTCTTCACCCGACCAGATGATGCCTTCTCATGGCGTAATGGTACATGGCGAACTGCCGGAAGCAGAATCCATTGAAGTGGTTTCTCCTTCCGGTGTTTGTTGTGCAGGCATGCATGCATTGAAGTATGCCTATATGTCGGTAAAAACCGGGGATGCACACCATGCTGTTGCAACCGGTTCCGAACGATTTTCAGCTTCACTTAGATCTCAAGTATTTGAAGATGAGGCACAGAAACTCAGAGAGTTAGAAGACAATCCCTATATCGGATTTGAAAAAGAATTTCTGCGTTGGATGTTATCCGATGGAGCTTCATGCTTTTTTACTATCCGATAAAAAAAATGAAAAAGGGTTTAGCCTACGGATTGAATGGATTGAAGGGGTTTCCTATGCCAATGAAATGGAAGCCTGTATGTATATGGGTGGTGAAAAATTGGAAACCGGGACGCTGAAGAGTTATCTGGATTATAGTCCCGAAGAAGTGCAGTCCCAATCCATCCTGAGTATTAAGCAGGATGTAAAATTCCTCAGTGAAAATATTGTTCCGCTTGGTGGGATAATGCTCTCAAAACTTTTTGAAGAAAAAGGCCTGAATCCCGCGGAAGTGGATTATTTTCTTCCCCATATGTCCAGCGAATTTTTCAGGACTAAAATATTTGACCAGCTGAACAAAAATGAAACGCCCATTCCATATGAGAAATGGGTTGTCAATCTGGGCAGTCTCGGCAATGTGGGGGCCGCTTCCGTTTATTTTATGGTGGATGAGGTATTTAGAAAACCGGAATTTGAAAAAAGGACAAAAGATATTATTGCTGGTTCCGGAAAGTTCCCGGTTTTCCTATATGTATGCCCTGCTTACGGTTTGTTAAGAAAACTTGTCAGAGTTAAAAGCTTATAGTCAGAAGCTTTACAGCTTTTAGCATTACGCTTTAAGCTTAATAAGTATGAAAAAAGAAGAAATTCCCCAGGACCTTGGCGCGCTTGGGAAAATAACCGGAGAGATTGTTTATGCAGTAGATGAGTCAGGAAAATACACCACCGAACTCAGCAACGGATGGGAAGTAAAATCCATCCGCACTGGATGTGGCCTGGAAAGATGTGGAGCAGCGAATTGCAGCAGCCAGGGAAAAAGTGATTCGCAGGGAAGCCAGCCCGATATTGTTTTTTATGGAACTGCGAGTGATGGATATTCCGATCGTAGCGGCTTATACCGGTTTTTGGAAATGGCAGGTGAAAAGACATCTGAAACATCCGGTATTCGAAAAACTTTCTTCGATAAAAATCTCGCAGATATGCAGCAGTATTTGAAGTGTCGGTGGAAGAATTAAAAACAATGAAAGTACATGAAGGTTGATTTTCAGCATTTCCAGGCAGCACATTGTGAAAATGGTGTTACAACAAGTCTGCTCCGGCATAATGGAGTAAATAAGATTACAGAACCCCTGGCTTTTGGTATCGGATCCGGACTATTCTTTGTTTATATTCCATTCATGAAGATCAATAACGGGCCGGCGATTGCTTTTCGTACCCAGCCCGGGCTGATTTTCAAAAGAACCTGCAAGTCCCTTGATATACCCGTTGAAAGAAAAAAATTCAGATCGAAAGAAGAGGCAGAAAAAATACTCCTGGAATGTCTGGCCGCAGGTCGTCCCGTTGGCTGCCAGGTAGGCGTTTATTACCTTACTTATTTCCCTAAAGAATATCGTTTTCATTTCAATGCCCATAATATTATTGTGTTTGGCAAAGAAGATGACAATTACCTGATCAGTGATCCCGTCATGGAAATGGCGACTTCCCTGAGCAGTTATGAATTGGAAAGAGTGCGTTTTGCGAAAGGTGCTTTTGCACCGAGAGGACAACTTTATTATCCGAAAGAAAAAAGGGAAGTGACCGATGAACAGATGAAGAAAGCCATCCGTTCGGGAATTAAAAGAAATGTCAGTCTGATGCTTCGCATACCCGGACCCATTGCAGGCGTAAGCGGTATCCGGTTTACGGCAAAAAAAATCAGAAAATGGCGGGATAAACTGGGTCCTCAGAAAGCCGGCAGTTACCTGGCCCAGCTGGTACGCATGCAGGAAGAAATCGGAACAGGCGGTGGTGGATTTCGTTTTATTTATGGCGCATTTCTCCAGGAAGCCTATGCCTATCATCCGTTACAGGAACTGATCGATATATCGAAACAGTTTACCAATTCCGGCGATATCTGGCGATCAGCAGCTGTTCAGGCTGCAGGAATATATAAAGGACGCATCGGTTCGCAGGCCGATTTCGATGTGATGAGTGACTATCTCTATGCAGCGGCGAATCTCGAGAAACAAGCATTTCTGGCACTTTCTAAAATCAAGTGGCCCACATGAGCATCCCTGCCATTACCATTCACGATCTGGCATTTCACTATCCCCGGCAGGAGGGAATCTGTTTCGAAAATTTCAATCTTGAAATTGGTGCGGGTGAAAGATTCGGACTGTTTGGTCCGAATGGCGCGGGAAAGACAACGCTTATGAACCTGATGACAGGTTTATTGAAATATGAAAAAGGAAGTATCCGCTTATTGGGTCATGAAATAAAAGCCCATCCGAAATCCGTCAATACCATTTTCGGATTTGTGCCCCAGGATCTTTCTTATTATCCGGAGTTGACTGCACGCGAAAATCTGGCCTTCTATGGAGCCTGGTATGGGCTCGACCGGAAAGTTATCCAATCACGCACAAAAGAATTACTGGAAGTCCTGGGATTAACTTCAGATGAAAACAGGATAGTGCGAAATTTTTCGGGAGGAATGAAACGCCGGGTCAACCTGGCTATCGGCGTGATGCATCATCCGAAAGTTTTGTTCCTTGATGAACCGACAGTGGGTGTGGATGTACAATCCCGTCATCATATTATCGGATATCTCAAAAAACAAAATGAATCGGGCACTACGCTGATCTATACTTCCCATCAGCTGGAAGAAGCCGCTGAGCTCTGTAATAAAATTGCACTGATAGACAACGGGAAAATTGTAGCACACGACAAGCTTGACGATTTATTGGATAAACACGGGCATGAGGGGTTGGAAGGATTATTTCTGGAACTCACCGGTAAAAGATTCCGGGACTGATATGCAAACACTGAAAGCAACCATCATTAAGGACCTTAAAATTCTCCTGCGCGACCGGGTAGGATTGTTTATGATGTTCTTCATGCCCATTCTGCTGGTGGTCGTGATTACCAGTGTACAAAACAGCACGTTTGAACTGGTAAATAATAATAAGATTTCGCTGCTTGTTTATAATGACGATAATGGACCGCTTGGACGGGAACTGGTGGAAGGCATTAAAAAAATTGGCATATTCAAAATGCAGGTAACCGATTCTGCCGGATATGTATTGGATATTTCCAGGCAGATGCACGAAAAAGATGCCCTGGTGGCATTGATGATTCCCCCCGGATTCACCAGCTATATTCAGAGTAAGGCGGATGAAATATCCACACGTGCTCTCAGCGATCCCGATTCTGCAAAACAGGCACCATCACGGCCTGCGGCCTTACCGGATTCAATGAAGATGTATTATCATCCGGTTATGCAGGCATCTTTCCGCCAGTCTGTCGAAGGCGCCCTGCGCAGCGCCGTACAGGTCATCCAGGGTGAGGCCATCGTTAAAAAATTATATGAGGCGGTCAATCAGAAAGAAGTTCCGGCCGATCTCGAAAACCAGATTTTATTCGGGCAGCTGCCCATTTCAGAAATACCCGTGTCCAGGTCCGGCAGTCGCAGCATACCCAACGCATCCCAGCATAATGTACCGGCATGGACGATTTTTGCTATGTTCTTCATCGTTATATCGCTGGGTGGAGTCATGGTGCGCGAAAAAAACAGCGGTAGTTTTATCCGGTTGAAAACCATGCCTGCAGGTTATCTGAATGCACTCTTTTCGAAACAGATCGTGTACGGTATGGTTACCGTACTGCAGGCCGCCGTAATTTTTACGATTGGAAATAAGTTTTTCCCTTATATAGGATTACCGGTTCTGCATTTGCCCAAAGATATCTGGGCATTGGTGATTGTGACCGTGGTTTGTGGATATTGCGCTGTTAATTATGCCATCTGCGTCGGCGTATATGCTAATACACCTGAGCAGTCAAATGGATTCGGAGCCATCTCCATACTGATCCTGGCGGCTCTCGGCGGACTATTGGTTCCTTCATTTGCCATGCCGGCCCATTTGCAAAAAATTATCCAGCTTTCTCCGCTGCACTGGGCATTGGAAGCCTATTATGGTCTTTTTCTCGAAGGGGGGAAACTGCGGGACATTTGGATGAATATTCTATCTTTATTGGGTATAACTTTCCTGATTGAAGGAATTACACTGTATGGTTTGAAATCGAAAAATTTAATTTAAAATGATAATGGAAACAACGGATTTAAAGAAACAATTAAAGGAACAGATCATTCATTTCCTGAACCTGACAACCGTTAAACCAGAAGATATAAAAGACGATGAACCATTATTTGGAGAAGGTCTCGGACTCGATTCCATTGATTCAATAGAATTGATTGTATTATTATCCCGCGAATACGGCATTAATATTCAGGATCCAAAAGAGGGCCGGAAAATCCTAACCGATATCAACACCATGGTGAGTTATATAGAAAAAAACAGAACCAAGTAAACAACAGTATTTGAGCAGGATCATAATCACAGGCATGGGCCTGATCAGTGCAATTGGGGATTCTGTGGAAGCAAACAGGGATTCTCTCCATAATGAACGAACCGGGATCAGCCATATACAATTTTATAAAACCGCCTACGCGGGCAAACTGCCCACGGCCGAAGTCAGACACAGGACGGAAGAATTAAACAGAAAAATATTTCAGCCGGAAAGTTCTTCCATTACACGCACTTCCTTACTGGGATTACACGCCGCTGCTGAAGCCATCCGGGACAGTGGCCTGACACCGGAACAACTCAGCTTCAAAAGATACCGCGCTGGTTGGCGCCACAACTGTTGGTGGCATGTGTCTGACGGATGAATTATATCATGATGCCCAGGCAAAGGAGGGTGGTACTCCATATCTTACTTCTTACGATTATGCATCCGTTACACTGGCCATTCAGGAACGTTACGGGATGACTGGTGAAGTGAGCACGATCAATACAGCCTGTTCTTCTTCGGCCAACGCAATAATTTACGGAGCTCGACTTATCCGTCACGGGTTTGCAAAACGTGCCATCGTAGGAGGTGCGGAGAGTCTCGCGAAATTTACCATCAATGGATTCAATGCACTGAATATACTTTCTTCCCGGCCCTGTGCGCCTTTCGATAAAAACCGCAGCGGATTAAATCTGGGTGAAGGAGCTGGTTTTCTGGTGTTGGAAAAAGAAGAGGACTTGCAGGGAAGAAAAAGTTATGCGGCGTTCACGGGCTTTGGAAATAAAAACGATGCCTATCATCCTTCCTCTAATTCACCCGAAGGCACGGGCCCTTATATGTCTATGAAGGCAGCGCTTGATAACAGCGGCCTGAAGTCTTCAGATATCAGTTATATTAATGCGCATGGAACGGCCACGGAAAATAACGATGAAACAGAAAGCCGCGCCATGCTGCGTCTCTTTGATAAAGTTCCGCCGTTTTCTTCCACCAAATCATATACCGGACATACCCTCGGTGCTGCCGGTGCGATAGAAGCGATTTATTCCATTCTGAATCTGGTGCACCAGGAAATTTATGCGTCCTTATCTTTTAATGATCCCATTCCTGAGACCGGACTGATTCCCGTACTGCATTATTCAAAACAGCCGATAGAACATGTTATGTCGAATTCATTTGGGTTTGGCGGAAATTGCAGCACATTGATTTTTTCAAAAACCTGAGGCATGGCTTATTTTCATCGATCCATATGTATATCACCGCAGGCTAGTTTTCCTGAAACGGATCTTTCCCGGATCAGGGAATCGAAAAATAACCTGCTCGAAGTAACTGAACCCGATTATCCGGGTATTCCGCCGGGAGTAAAAAGAAGAATGGGCAAATCCGTGCGGATGGCTGTCGGTGCAGCACTTCCCTTGCTTGAAGATTATCCGGCACCTGATGGAATGATCATCGCCACGGCCAATGGAGGCATGGAAGATTGTTTAAAATTTTTAAACCAGATCCTGGAATATAACGAGGGCTTGCTCACACCGGGCAATTTTGTGCAGAGTACATCCAATGCAGCAGCTGCACAGATCGCACTCGTCACGAAAAACCATAGTTATAATATCACCCATGTACACCGGGGACTTGCGTTTGAAAATGCGCTGATGGATACCATCATGCTTTTAAAAGAAAATCCATCGTCCGGATACCTCCTGGGATGTACGGATGAAATTTCTGCCTACAATTATAATATAGACCGCCTGGCGGGATGGTTCAGGGATAAACCTGTTCTCAACAAGGATCTGTTTCTGTCACCGGCGAAAGGTACCATCGCCGGAGAAGGTGCATTTATGGTTTGGATGAATAACAAACGGTCGGGCGCCAGCGCAGAATTACATGCGGTGAAAACCCTGCATAGTACGGACCCGGCAGTTGTCGGGGAGGGAATGAAGGAATTTATTTCGGAAAATTTATCTGCAGGAGAAAATCCTGATTTACTAATGACCGGTGAAAACGGGGATGAAAGAATGAATCCGTTTTTGGAAAGTATCGAATCCTGTTTCCCGGCCTCCATGCCCATTGCGCGATTCAAACATCTCTGTGGCGAGTACTGTACAGCATCCTCTTTCGCCTGCTGGCTTTCCATGCAGATCTTCCAAAGCGGTAAGGTTCCGCCATTGCTGATGAAGAAAAATCCTTCTGATTCACCCGTTGAAAAAATAATTATCTATAATAACTATAGGGAGCTGCAGCATTCGTTTATTTTGATGTCAGCCGGGATCGTGGGTCGTAGATCGTGGATCGTATATCGTGATCGTAATCGTTGATCGTGGATCGTTGATTTTACTTTTGCAAATTTGAAAAGCTTTAGGCTTTAAGCTTTTAGCTTTGCTTTAGCTTTTAGCTTTAGACCTTTATTATCTTTAAATAAATAACCAGATGAGCTGCCATTCCCGCTATGAGAATTCATTATTTATCCTGCTTACAGGATTAATATTTCTTTTTACAGCCTGTACTTCTGCTTCCAGTCCGGATAATTACAAAGGCTGGCCCGTTGTAAATGGAAATACCGAAGGAAATAAATATTCTTCCCTGACTCAGATAGATACTTCCAATGTTCAGCAACTCAAAGTAGCATGGACCTATCATGCCGGCGGCGTGGATACAGCCGCTCATTCACAGATTCAGTGCAACCCGATTATCGTTAATGGTATTCTCTATGGAACTTCACCCCAGTTAAAACTTTTCGCACTGGACGCCGCAACGGGCCAGGAAAAATGGGCTTTTAATCCGTTTGAAACTGGTCCGGGAGAGAAGGGAGTAAATTTCAATCTGAACAGCAACAGGGGAGTGGCATACTGGACAGATGGTGAGTCTGACGAAAGAATTTTCTACACAGCAGGCCCATACCTGCGGGCCGTCAATGCAAAAACAGGTAAGGCGATTGACAGCTTCGGACTTAAAGGTAAAGTAGATTTGCGTGAAGGGCTGGGTGTTGATGCCCATGATTTTTTTGTAACGGCCACTTCCGCTTCAACAGTTTATAAAGATCTGTTACTGGTGGGTACGCGTGTATCGGAAGGAATGGATGCAGCACCGGGACATATCCGCGCGTACAATGTAAGAACAGGAAAACAGGAGTGGATATTTCATACCATTCCCCAGGCCGGTGAAACCGGTCATGATACCTGGGACGATGCAAATGCCTGGAAAACGACCGGTGGAGCAAATAACTGGATGGGCATGATTGTGGACCAGAAAACCGGGATTGCCTATATACCACTTGGATCTGCGTCCATGGATTTCTATGGAGGAAAAAGAACAGGATCCAATCTTTTTGCAGATTGTCTCGTTGCGCTGGATGCAGGTACCGGGAAACGGATCTGGCACTTTCAATATATTCATCATGATACCTGGGACTGGGATCCTTCTTCCGCTCCGGTACTCATAACGGTGAAGCACAATGGAAATTCAATAGATGCCGTAGCACAAACCACTAAAACCGGATTTGTTTATTTATTCAACCGGTTAACGGGTGAACCACTTTTCCCGGTTGTTGAAACCCGGGTCGATACAGCGACGGAGCTGACAGGTGAAAAAATCTGGCCCACACAGCCCATTCCTCAAAAACCTGCCGCATTCGTACGACAACAGTTCACAGAAAAAGATATCAATCCATACCTGTCGCCGGAAGAATACGAAGATGTAAAAACAAAACTGGCCAGTTATCATACCGGTCGCATGTTTATGCCGCAATCCAAAGCGGGTACCATTATCTTCCCCGGATTCGATGGTGGTGCAGAATGGGGTGGTCCTGCAGTAGATCCTTCCGATGCAACGCTCTACATCAATGCGAATGAAATGGCATGGATCTTGAAAATGCTGGATATTGACAACAAAGCAAAGAACAATGAGAACTTTCCTGGTCGCCGGAGCAAAGACTGTATACCCAGAATTGTGTATCCTGTCATGGTCCGGACCGGAAGGGCGGCAGTACTTATCCGTCCATCCTGGACATTCATAAAAAAATGAATAAGGATCAATTCATTCAGTTTATCAGCGCCGGCAGAAGAATGATGCCGGCATTTTCATCTCTGAAACCGCAGGACAAAGAAGCCATTGCTTCTTTTATTCTGGACATCAAAGCGGATCAGAAAAAACCATATCACCATGGAATTGAGTGAAGATGAAAAACTGAGACAGATTCCTTATTCGATATCCGGATATAATAAATTTCTTTCGAAGTCGGGCCTGCCTGCACTGGCACCACCCTGGGGCACATTAACGGCTATTGATCTGAATAGCGGTGATGTGAAATGGAAAACCATACTGGGAAATAATGACAGCGTATATGCGGGCCGTCCGCAGACAGGTGTTGAAAACTATGGCGGACCGGTTATCACTGCCGGTGGTCTTTTATTTATTGCTGCAACAAAGGATGGAATGTTCCGGGCTTTTAATAAAAGAACCGGTAAACTATTATGGGAAACAAAACTTCCTCATGCCGGATTCGCGACGCCGGCAGTCTATGAAATAAACGGAAAACAATTTGTTGTGATCGCCTGTGGAGGTGGCAAACTGCATACGGACTCGGGTGATAGTTATGTGGCTTTTGCGCTGGAGAAATAATATTTACTTTTCTTTTTACTTTATTAATTACAAACCAAGCAACCGGCGCTGAGAGAATAGCCAGAATAGCAACAACAGCTGCATAAAGATTTTCCTTGGAGCCAATCAGCGCGCCGCCAAGTGCCACGCTGAAAACAAGCAGAGGCCCGAGAAAGAGCATCAGCAATCCTTTCCCCTGCAAAGGAATCCGGAAAGGACGGTTTGAATCCGCGGCCTTTTTACGGAGACTGACCAATGCGGCAAACTCCAGGGACAGGCCTGCAGAGTAAAGACAAATATCCATGATCAGTAAATCTGCCAGCGGTCGCAGTACAAGCAGGCTTACGATGCACGCGCAAACAATGATGGTGATATAAGGTGTCTGGTATTTGGGATGCAGGGTTGTAAAAAACTTAGGAAGAAGTTTATCCTTACCCATTACGGAAGGAACCCGCGAAACGGAGAGGAGAACGGCACAGAAAATTCCCAGCATACTGGCCATACCACCGATGGCAAGCAATACACCCAGTGAATTTCCACCGATCATTACACCGAGATAAGGAATTCCTTTTTCCGCCAGATCAGCTGCAGGAATTCCGGAACGTACTGCAAGCCAGGTAAGTAAAAGATAAACCAGGTAGATACCCGAAAAAGCAATTAATATGGCCTTCAGATATGATTTCACCGGACCCTGCACTTCGGATGCATAGGTGGTTGCATTGTCCCATCCGATAAAATTCCACATGATGGTGAACAGGGCCATGCTGATAGAATTAATGGGGCCGTGGGCAGAAGTGCGGAGTATAAACGGGATGCACCAGTCCCGTGAAAAATAAAATCAAAAATGGAATCATCACGGCAACCGTGAGCAACAATGCTGTTCTGCCTACCGGTACGATTCCGCGAATATTCAGGGCAGCGTTGAGCCAGATCACCGCGAGGCAAACGGGTATTTTATATAATTCTATTTGCGGGAAAAAAAATGAAGCATATTCTACAAAGAAAACAGGATAGATGGCGAGATCCACGAAAGTGTAGAGCCAGGTCCACCAGCCTTCAAAAAAGGCCCATTGTATTCCAAGTCCGCGTTTCACCCATTCGTAATACCCGCCTTCGACAGGCATCATGCTGTTCAGTTCAAGCACGACCAGGATGGTTGGAATATCCCAGAGCAGGGGCGTGATCATCAGTAGCGGGATGGCATAAGCGCCGGCATATCCGATAAGGGGTTCTATGCCATAGGGACCGCCGGAAACCGTAAAGAAAATGACCGCCGCCAGGGGCAGAACACTGATTTTACGTATGACTGGAGTGAGCTTGGCAGCGACTGCTTTCATCCGGTGTTAAATGTGCTCAACAATACAACAAAATCAGGTGCTGGATGTGGAATGTGGAGGTTTTTTGCCTGAAAATTTTTCTGTATATTTGCCGCCCTTGCGCCTGTTATATCAGAGTTTCAGGCCGGGAATGGCCCCGTAGCTCAATTGAATAGAGCATTTGACTACGGATCAAAAGGTTTCAGGTTTGAATCCTGACGGGGTCACAATTGATGTTGAGCAGATAAGTAGTTGCTTGGGATAGGGGATTAAAAGGGGACTTATTTAGAAGGAAAACCTCACTATTAAAGTGGGGTTTTTCTATTTAAAATATTAGAGGCTAAGAACAGATTTAATAAATGACAAGATGATACGTTAAATACTAAGAAGAGCATTAACAATTGCAATATTTTTGTGAGATACAGCACTTCAAAATATTAAATTGAGTGTTGGCTGCAATTTGCCATATAGACACATTATTAAAAATGAAGGAAATTGTAGGAAAAGAGGATCTCAAATATTCTCTTGAACTTTCTGGTGAGTGGCTCTATGACGGGATCAAATCCATGCCAGTGAGAATTTTTAAGATCAATTTTGACTTTTATTATGAACTTGACAAGTCTTTTGTTGACGAGTCAGATGAACCCAAATTAAATAAGGAAGGGTTTCAATACGTCATTACTTGGGAAGACAATGATCAATTTTCATTTATTTCTGACCCCAGCGAGGGTGAACTAACTTTAAACGATGCCATTTCTGCAGCTGAATTGATTGTTCAACAAAAAATAAAATGGATTGACAATAGTAAATAAATTAATAGTGAAAAATGTAGGCAACAATTAGCGCTATGCTGTTAGGTTGGAAAATTGATAATTAGATTTTTTCTGTTAATAGTAATTCTAGGGAAACGGATTAAATAGTATAGATGATCTGCAAGCAAAATGAGGACATAGTGACTAAGTGAAAACATGTATATGCGAAAAGTATCTAAATTAGAAGTGAATTGGGATGAAATGGGTTTAGAATACGATGATATACTGCATGTATAAAATAACGACATCTTTGAGGACGTTTTAGGTTTCTGTAACACCGGGGAAACTGACACTAAGCCAGTAAGGCCTCCAAAGAAGAAATAATTTAAAGTTCCAACCAAAAAATATCAAAGTGGAAAGCAAATTTCTATTGTATTTAATATATATCGCGTTGATTGAAATAAGAGTGCGTAGTTATGAAAATAACGATGATGCTACGTTTGGCCTATGCAATCTTCTTCATACCATACCATTGCAACTAGCCTCAAACAATGATGCAAAAGTTGCTTATGATGATCTGCTTAATAGGGTTGAATCGTTAGGATTTCAAAAGTGGATGAACAATAGGCTAATGGAATTTCATAGTCAATTTCCTGAATATAAAATCCATTCGCAAGAAAAGCAATAAATACAATTCTAAAAGAGCGCGCGATTAAATATAAAAAAAAGACCTGATTAATGCGAATTCCCACTATAACAGACAATCGATTCATCTGTTTTTTTGTTTTAATAATTTCCATAATTGGCTTTCGGTGCAGAAGTTCGCATAATTCAACATCGGAAAAATCATTGTACAAATCCATATATATCGATCAATTTAAGTTGACATATTTACGACAGATGCTTGCTAAAGGATTTAATAATTCAAAAGCAGTTCAAGAAATTATCAAATTTGACAAGAGTGGATTTACAGAACCTGTACTTACAACAGACGATTTCAAATTAATTGACAGTTTGACCACAGTTGACAATCTAAAAATGCAAATGGTCTCGACTAAGCGCTTGGGAAGAGTTGCAGAAGGAGCTGAAGGAAAACGCCCCCTGGGATTTATTCTTGATAAAATCGAAAGTAAAGTGCTCGACAGTATAGCGTATGAAAGATATAAGATTTCCGTAATATATTAGTGTACCAGCCCCCTAAATGGCTGGACTAAATTAGTAAATCAATTTAGTCACTTAAATTTAGGTTATGGCAAAAACACGCAGAAGCTTTTCTGTGGAACAGAAGCTTCAAATTATCCAGAAGCGGAACAAAACGGGATTACTCAAACCCTTCGTAAACACAATTTGGCCCACAGTCTTTTTCTCAGGTGGAGAAGCCAGTTCAACCAGGGCGGTGCAAAACTACTGCAACCCCAGTATCACAAAGTGGATCCGGAACTCAGGGCTTTGCAGGAAGAAAATGCGAGGCTCAAGAAGATTATCGGCAACCAGGCACTGGAACTGGAGTTCAAGACCGAGCTTTTAAAAAAAAACGAAGCCTACGAGCGGAAGCTGAGGGGCTCGTAAGAATTTATAAGTTACGAGGTGTGGGTGTTCGTCGTTTACTCTCCTGGTCGGGTTTGCAGGTAAGCAGTTTTTATTACAAGCGATCCTTGTCGCGCAAAGGAATAAAACCAAGCACGCACAGTGTGAACTGTGATGGCGAACTGGTTGAAAACGCGGTCGTCATAAAAGATATCGAAGAGACACTGGCCCAGGAGTTTTGCTGTTACGGGTACCGGCATATGACAGGTGAGCTGAAAGAAAAAGGCTGGATCATCAATCACAAAAAAGTGTACAGGCTGATGAAGGAATCAAAACTATTATATGGAGCAAGGATAAGAGTGGCACCGTTCAAGCGGAATTTTATTAAGTTCAGGAGTCTCACACCAGAGCGTCCGCTGCAATACCTGGCCATGGATATCAAGTACGTTCATGTGCATGGAACGGGCAGAAACGCGCTGCTCTTAACCGTAATGGATATCTACTCACGAAAAGTGTTGATCCATATGCTTCGTCAAAGTATCAAAAAGGGTGATGTGCTCTTAATGTTGTCTCTGATGCTGCTCGAATATAAAGCCTGTACCAGCCCCCTAAATGGCTGGGATAGGATTAGATGTGTGGTTTCTAACACCAATATTGATGTTTAATCTTTACATTCTAAAGACTACCATACATAGCTGGAATACCTATCTGCCTTCGAAAATTCTGATTCTTGCTATCGTGCTATCTGGAATCATAATTGCCTTTTGGTTTACCAGCACAACCGATTAATTAATGTAAGCTTTCTCTCTTTCAAGGATATTGAGAAAAGAATTCTCCTGTTTCAGTAATTTCAGGGAAACTTTATATAAGAACAAGATGATAAGAATCGGGATAATTGGTTATGGATCCTGGGTTAAAAATGCTTACATCCCGGCGCTGAAACATGATGGCAGGGGGGAGATAGTTGCCATTTCAGCCAGAAGTCAAACAACACTGAATTCAATTGAAAAAACCTTTGGCAGCTCAGTGGAAATTTTCAGCGACTTCAGGGATCTGTTAAAATCTGAAAAAATAGACGCGGTCATGATTGCTGTTCCCGATGCAATGCATGCTGAAATGATCACAGCGGCATTGAATTCCGGCAAACCCGTATTCTATGAGCCTCCGATAGCCCATACAAGGAGACTAATGCCTGAATTAATAAGAAGATTAGTTGCTGCGCCACAGATAACACATGCTGACCTGGAACTTGCTCTCGTTCCTGTTATTGCAGCGGCTTCTAAATTGATTAAAGAGAAAGTTATTGGGAATGTCCAATCTGCTGGTATTCGGCTGCAATCTAACTGGGGACCTGATCCGGATCAGGATATCAATAATATACATCGGTTGTCGGTTTGGTATGCCCATGTACTTAATGTTTTGCTTGATGCAACGCCTAAACGGGTGCTGATAATGGATGGCTACGGTACCAGTGGAAGACTTCAAAGTCATAGTACAGGCTTTTATGATTATGGTGGAATTTGGGGAGAGCTTAAAGTGAATATTGATAGTATAGAAACGCTGGCAATAAAATTAGAAATAATTGGTAGCCTTGGAGACATCCTTATAAATTTATTGACCGGAGAATTAAATTTAAGAACGAAGAACAGGCCTGAATTTAAAATTGAATATTTTCCGGCCATACAGCCATACGCAGACTGGCCCGGTATGCACGAGTCAGTCGCCGCTTTTCTTAATGCCATTCAAAGTGGACATCCAAGCTTTGCAAACCCAAGTGTTGTGGCAACCCTGCATTTAATTGGTTTGGCCGCAGAGGAGTCAAAAGACACTGGTAATTGGGCTCTGGTTAAAGACATTATGAGTTACTAGCTACGGTTCTATCCACCTATCTTTTATGAATACTACGAATGAGAGGGAGAATGTGGTAACAATCAGAATTGAGGAAAGGATCTGTATGCTGGTATATTCTGCCCAGGCATTTATTTATCAGACTTAATTTTTTGGGTTTTCATTTTTAATATACATGACTCCGCAGGTATCGCCATGGGGGTTTTTTATCTTGGGATTAAAAATTACCTAAAAAACAGACTATTTATTGTGGATGGAATCTTTTTTAAGATGTAGAGTAGAATCCGTTAAATATTTTTGAAGCATATTTAAACGAGCATCTATCTGGGATACAGCTGAATCTTGTTTGCTATCTATTTTATTCTGGTCTTTCTGTCGATGCAAAAATTGTTCGTAATTGTCTATAATTATTGAAATCTATTAGTTCAATCGACGAACTGACTGAATTTAGTAAAGATCCCCGCTTCGTGTATATTGAAAGCCAGGAATAATTATTTAATACTAAAACAAATAAAAAGATTCTTAAAAATCAATTTCGGGATCCCGCATAGACCGGGTAATTTTAATATGGTAGGTCGCAAATATATAAGTGATGAAAGGTCTCTGTAATACCCCCAAAGCGATTACATCCCTATTTATTTCAGTTGTTGTAATCCTATTTGTTGACTCCTGTAAAAAGGACAGTTCGGATATGAATACAACAATTCCTCCTCCCCTTAAAATTACCATCACCAACGTAAAGCCACTCACAGGGAAACCGGGTGATTCGGTTTTAATCATCGGTACTAACTTTAATTTGAATCCTGCCATGGATACGGTTAAGTTTAACGGTATCACCGCCCGCGTTCAAAAGGCAAAATCCGATACTCTTTTTGTCATTGTTCCTGCGGGTAATTCTACAGGTGTCATAACCGTTAACGGGATATCTGCACCTCCACCAGATTTTACGTTGTTATCATCCGATTCTGTAGATATTTATATAGGCGGTTCAGGATATGCTCCTCCCTATAATTATTATGTAGCGCAATACTGGAAAAACGGAATCCCCGTAATTCTAGATAGTACATTTAGTACAACATGTTGCATTGTAGTTTCGGGATCTGATGTTTACCTGGCGGGCAACAAGGGCACCGTCCCGGAATATTGGAAAAACGGGACTTCTGTAATGCTCAATGAGCCAAACGGTAAGGCAATGGCGCTGACTGTTTCGGGTAGTGATGTTTACGTAGCAGTAGAAAAAAACTTCTCCCCGTCTACTACTCCTGCTCCATCCATAGCCGCTTATTGGAAAAATGGTATCGAAGTAAAACTTACGGACGGCTCTGTCCCTGCTTATCCCACCGGCATTGCGGTATCTGGTAACGATGTATATGTTTGCGGGGTTGAAGTGAGCAACCAAAGCGGGGCAAATGTAAATCAAGCAAAAATCTGGAAAAACGGAATTGCAATAAATCTTTCGGATGGAACAACCATCGCTTATGTGAGTTCGGTTGTGGTCGCTGGAAATGATGTCTATGCTGCCGGTTTTGTGCAAGATCCAAGTACCAGCGTTTACATTGCGAAATATTGGAAAAACGGTGTAGCGGTGAACCTTTCAGATGGCACAAATACTGCTTATGGAAATTCTATATTTATTTCAGGAAACGATATTTATGTAGCTGGGATAGAAAAAAATATGGTCACCAATGTATTTGATGCCAAATATTGGAAAAACGGTACCGAAGTGAAACTTACCAATGGAGCTAACGGTGTAAGCACGACCGCGGACGCTATTTCTGTTTTTGAAAATGAAGTGTATGTGCTTGGGTCATTTGGATTGCCGGCTTTTTGGAAAAATGGCATCATAAATCTATCCAACTCAAATGACATTCAAAACAGCCTGTTTGTTCAAAAACGCTAATGCAACTCCGATTTTATATACCACATCTTTGACAAATTCAACGCTTCCACATGGTATTTAAAACGGTCAACTGATTGGACCCTCAAAGTGGCATATAATTGATGATGTGAATTATTTAGTCTCCTTTTGGTCCCCTTTGCTATTTAAATTATTGATTTACAGTCGCGGTTTGGATCTTAGAGAGATCAATACCGAGTAAATCATAAACATAAAGTATTACTTATTAGTTACTCAACCAATTACTGTATAAAATGAAAATAGAACACCTTGCCATCTGGGTTGATGACTTAGAAACTATGAGAGCTTTTTATTTAAAGTATTTTGAAACTACTTCAGGAGAAAAATACACGAATAAAAAGAACCAATACACTGCATATTTTATTTATTTCGGCGAAGGCAAAACCCGTCTGGAACTTATGAACAAACCTGATATTGCTCCCAGTATCGGACAAAGAGGATTTACCAAAGGGATCGCTCATTTTACAATTTCAGTTGGTGGCAAAGAAAAAGTAAATACACTTACTGAAACTTTGAGAAGTGATGGCTATATAATCTTTAGTGAACCAAGAACCACAGGCGATGGTTACTATGAAAGCGTTGTATTAGACCCCGAAGGAAATTATTTAGAAGTATCAGCCTGAAAATTTGTGATGGAAATAGAAAATATAATATTTGACTTTGGAGGTGTTTTGGTTGATTGGAACCCCAGGTATTTATTCAAAAACCATTTCAGCAATGAACACGAAATGGAACATTTTCTTAAAAATATATGTACCGAAGAATGGAATGCTGAACAGGACAGGGGACGTTCTCTTGCCGAAGCCACCCTTCTGCTACAAAACAAATTCCCGGAGTTTCATTCCCAGATACAGCTTTTCTACGACAGGTGGGAAACAATGCTTAAAAGCGATATTCCTGAAACGGTATCACTGTTGTACAAATTAAAAACGAAGTATAAGATCTACGGTTTAACAAACTGGTCGGCAGAGACCATCTCCATTGCATACAAAAGATTTTCTTTTTTTAAAGAGTTTGATGGCATAGTTGTTTCAGGTGAAGAGAAGATGATTAAACCCGATAAACAAATTTATCAGTTGCTGCTTGACAGGTACAATCTAAATGCAGGTAACACTATTTTCATTGACGACAACTTAAAAAACATCAAAGCCGCAGAAGAGGTTGGTTTGTACGGAATTCATTTTGAAAATCCGGGTCAATTAGAAACAAAGGCTTTTATCAATAGGCGCAATTTAAAAGATATTAGTAAAATGGCGAATAACATAAACTTCCCAAAGTTGGCATTGTAAGGAAAACCCCAGGTTTTAAATGGTAGAAACAAATGATAACTTCGAAGATAATAATGCGACAACTATTCTCCATTTTATTACTTTTTCTTGTCTCTGGTAACTTATTTGCTCAACAATGCAAAGTGATTCCAGATTCGCTACAGGGAACTTATACAGGGGGTTGCAAAAATGGACTCGCCAATGGCCAGGGAACTGTTATTGGTGTTAATTCTTATACCGGACGATTTAAAAATGGTTATCCAGATGGAACAGGGAAGTATATTTGGAAAAATGGCAGTTGGTATGATGGCAAATGGAAAAAAGGTGTTTATGAAGGGAAAGGCACGCTTCATCTGGTCGGCCCTGATAGCACGAGTCGTGAGTTTGCCGGATTCTGGCATGAAGGAACCTTTGTGGGAACCCAGTCAAAACCATACATCATAAATTCTATGACCAACAGGGTCAGTCAGGTAAGCATTCATACGGGCCATGGATCCGCTCTGGGCGATATCATCATTACAGTCTATGATATTCTCAACGATGCACCAACATTAGATGCACCGAATGCTGGTAAACGCAGTAACACTCTTCCCAAACAAAAACTCACAGATATTCAGGTTCAGTCAGGTACTTTCACAAACATGGTAACCGATGATCGTAGTTCCAATTACAATAACATTTATAAATTGTACGGGGTTGTGTATCCGATTCATCTCCTATTAACTTTTCAGACTGAACAAGTCGATTTTGAAATATTTGAAAAAGGGAAATGGGATATTTTTGTACAACTGGAAAATATGAAATCTGACATGCTGTCTATTCAATAAAACTAAAAGTGTACGCGCAGATACCTGAGTCGTACAACAGACGCTTTTCGATGAAACGAATGTTAATATTTAGCTTAGTATTATTGTCACATTTATCTTACGGACAGAAGACTGGGTATAAAGTATCCAAACCAATAACCGTGAAATATGCGGGTACTTATTCTTATGGGATTGATATAGAAAAAGAACGGATAGGGAATATTTCAGTTTTTCCTGAGACTGACACGACAATATTATTTTATATAGATGTAAATCGTGGAGCTCCATCTTACAATTTGGGGGCACTTTACGGTCGGGTAAAAATCATAAATGGTCATGGTACATTTTATACTAAACTTGATTCTTCAGATAAAGGTTGCAAGTGGAAATTTTTATTCCTAAAAGACATTCTGACTCTGACAACTTGTGACGGATATTATGATTGTGGCTTCGGTCATGCAGTGATAGCTGATGGCGACTTTAAACAAATTTCAAGTAAAATACCTGTCTACTTTGAAGACCCCGAGGGGCATAGTATCGCATTTAAAACGACTACTCCAGAAGAATACAATAAAGAACATTAAGAAATAATAGTATGTGTTCTCATAAGCCCACGCTTCGGGTTCGAACGTAATAAAAGCTAAGGCATTTCCCTTAAAAACAGGGGAGGGAACCACTATGACATTCTGGCCAAAATAAGTAAAACTTGAAACGTTGTTGGTAGAGTGACCGCCCGTTCTTCGTATAGCTAAGCGAAGAAACTACGAACAAAATACGAACGATATACGAACACTTCTGCCTTTCTACCTTTCTCTGATCTTATTTTGAATGCCGGGAAGAAATATGCCAAATTTTCAGGCCTGTTCGGGCTCTAGGTGGCCCTAATTCAATTTACGCAATTTAAGGGCCGAAAAAAAATTTAAAAAAATCAGGTGACCCGGTTCCGGATTCCGGTATTAATAGGTGTCGGTGCCCGGTATGCGCATGCACCGGCATAAGAAAATCCATATTTTAAAAACCTAAAAATTCAAATTATGGGAAAACTAGTTAATGGCATCCTCGGTGGTTTCAGAGGGACGATCGGCCCCGTGGTCGGCACCCAATGGAAAGGCATCGAAGTGATGCGCAGCAGACCGCCCCGAAAAAGGCGCAAGTCTACTGAAGCCCAGTTAAAGCAAATGGCGAAGTTGTCATTGATGACTCAGTTCGTTCATCCGCTGACTGCAGTTACTGAACAGGACCTATCACCCGGTTACTGTCCGGATGTCCTGTTTCAACCGGGCATTGTCGTATAATATGCGCAATGCAATTAATGGTGACTATCCTGATTTTAAAGTCAGCTACTCCAGGTTTGTACTGGGTGTTGGCGATCTGCTGAACGTGGAAGAGGCAACGGTCCACTCTGAATCAACAGGAAAGATCACTTTCAGCTGGAAAGACAACAGCAATGAAGGAAGTGCCAGGGCATCGGACCAGTCATTCGTGGCGGTCTATTGCGAAGACCTGGGCAATTGGAACGCGAGTCATGACAGTGTCCCGAGAAATGCCGGCAGTTATACATTAGACGTAACTGCATTCAGCGGCAAAGCAGTTCAAACCTATATCGGGTTTTTATCTGCAGATGCGAAGTTTGTAACTACCAGCCTGTACACTGGTCCGGTAAACATTCTGTAAGCACACATATCTAATGGACCCTTTGGGTTAGGCTGGGGCTGCTGTGAGCGGCCCTTTTTTTATTTCAGTAAGTTCAATTTATTGAAATAGAAAAGCCGGAGATCTGAAATCATCTCCGGCTTAAAGGAAATCATGATTAATCAAATGCAGCACGACCAATAGGTTATCAAACTTATCCAGAACCGTTCAACGATCCCGGATAATTCTGTTAAGCCGAATAATGTTTACGCGTTTTCTTCTTCGTTTTTTTGGACTTCGCTTTAGCCGTTGTTTTATGGGTTGTTTTAGAAGTCTTTTTCACCGCTGACTGGGATTTTGATTTGTTACTCGTTTGCACAAACAGTGGCTTTTTAGCCGGAGTCGCGGGCTTATGCAGCTGTTGTTTGGCACTGTCCAGTTTGGCGTTTACAAAATCATTCATTTCTTTCTGCAGATCGACGGCCGCTTTTTCGACAGCTGAATTCATATCTGTTTTTACATCCGGACTATTAATCGTTCCGCACATTTTAGCGTTGAAATTGACCGCATCTTTTAATTGTACAGGAATACCCTTGTCGGCAGCCTGCGTAACCACATTCTTCACAAATAAATTACCCTTGTTACCTAACTGGCTGCGCGGCACTTTCATTTCGATATTGTAGTCCAGTGACTGGTCGAACCCATGGGTACCGGCAATCGCCATATCAATATCACCGGTGTGTACAAGAAACGGAGCCACATTGACTTTGCCGGCTTTAAAAGAAAACGCTGTTTTGACGTCTTTCAACGGCATATCCTTCAATTCGGCGATATCAAGGGATTGAGAAAGTTTATCCAGGGGACCAAAATCCTTCATCGATCCTTCAATCAGGAAAATAGTTCCTTCTCCATATATACTCTGGAGATCCGGTATCATATTGTCGCCGAGATTTCCTTTCAGGCTCATCTGCGAATTTATCTTTCCTGAGATGAACTTGCCCACGGGCATTATTTTCTGAACTGTATTAAATGCAAAAAATGTTTTCTGGACATCCACTCCTTTTGCATCGTAGGTCATCGAGATATCCGGGTTTTCCCTGTTTTCCGTTGTGGAATAGCTGCCATCCATGATTATTGTTCCGTCGAGCGCATCGGCTTTTATCTCATGCAACTGAACCGTTTCGTCGGAAATAACCAGCTTACCGGTTATATTCTGCATATCGAGATTATCATAATGCAGTTTTTCGGTTTGAACATCTATAGTGAAGTCGATATACTTCGGAACGACAAATGGAGCAGTGCTTTTTGCTGTGCCCTGTGCACCACCGTTATTGTCCCGCATCCATGCGCGGAGATCGAGTTCATCTGCCTTGAAATCTATCGAAGCCTTCAGGGGCTGATTTCCCAGATGCAAAATCAAAGAAGTTTTTGCAGGGCTCCCGTGGCATTAAAATGAGCAGCGAGATATTCTCCTTTCAAATCATTGATTATAACATTTTTTGAATTGAAGCTTACCAGCAATTCATTCAAGGCTAATCCACCGGGAGAAGTTTTTGACAGGTATTGAAAAGCTGCTTAAGCCGAAACTACCCCCGGCCTGGAATTGATCCTTTTTTTGTTTTTCTGTCTGGGGAATATTTCCCTTTGCGTATAAGTCTGCATTTAATTTACCAGTCAACTGAGTGCCTGATTCCAATTTGATCAGTTTTGACACATTTGCCAAATCAAGCGATCCGTTAAAAGCCAGGTCAACATAGGGTTTGGTTTCCGGGTTCTTAACCAGCAGATGAAAGTCAAGGGTATCATTATTCATTTCAATATGTCCCCTCGAAATATTTACTGTTTTGTGATCGGCAATACCATCGGGATTGTCAACCTGCAGGGCAAGGTTGATGTTCTCGACAGGTATCGGAAGATCGGGGTATCTGAAATAACCATTTTCAATATTCAGATTTACCTGATATGCGGGAAAGTGTTTGTCATCGAGGGTTCCTTTTAAAAATCCGTTGAATGCAGCCTGGCCGTTGGATTTAATACTGGCGAAATCCCTTTGATAAACCGAAGGCAGCATCGAAAGGATATTTTTAAATTCTGATGAAGGCGTATTGTATTTAATATTCACATTATAACTGCTGTCATTTATCCACTGAACATATCCGTCGGTATGCAATTTCAGGTCATTGAAAGAAACCTGGTCTGTGTTAAATGACCAGGTATGGGTTCTGTTTTCAACATTAATTGAAAGATCCATGCTGGTTTTAGCAGTAACCTGGTAGGGGATGGCGCCATGCATACTGAAATTGATCGCATCAGCAGTAGTTTTTGTATTCAGTGTAAATAACTCTGATGCAAAATCGCCCTTTCCTTCATGTTCGAGATTTACGATTTCAACCTGAATATCTTTTCCTTCATCCACATAGTCGGTATATCCCTGGTGTATCGCATACCGTTTTAATGCCAGGGCGAAAGGCCGGGTGGCAAAAGAAGTATTGGCCGCAGCATATTTATCAGCTTTCATTATTTTCCAGTTGCAATGTCCATTCTTGCGGATCAGTGCGTGAAACCGGGGCTGGTCTGCTGTGAAGGAATAAACTTTTATGCTGTCTCCGGAAATAAGACTTCCTATTCCACAGGCGATATCAAACTGTTTCGCTGTAAGGAGTGTGTCTCCCTGGAATTCACCTACGCAGGTCACCTGGAGATTTTCGAGTCCTACCGTAATATTTGGAAAATGACGGAACAGGGAAATGTCCAGGTCCGAGAAAACCACATGGGCTCTCAGATTTTTATCGATCTGGGCATTTACAAGTCTGACTATTTTTCCTTTGAAGAGGTAAGGTGCTGAGAATATAAAAGTCAGCAGTACGAGCGCGGTAATCCCGGCTGTTTTGAGGATTTTGTTTTTCATGTTTTTCAGGGTATTGGATGATGTAACGATACAAAAATTTATTTCAAATTCCTGTAGTTCTCACTTATGTTACAAAATAACTGCCAGAATACCGGTTCAGTTGGTGATTTACGTATTACATCAGATAACATTGTATAATATGCTAATTATGAATCAATTACCGGAAATATAAATAGCCGGTATTTTATAAGAATTAATGATGCCTTATAAACTTAATTCAGGCGGAACCAGCTTATGCGGTCAATTTAATTTGACGACGAAAAAGACGCGTAGATTCCCTGATCAGAAATAGAAATTTTCCGTTTACTGTTATATAATCCTGATTTTCAATCGCTACCCTGAAGCTATAAATAGAAAGTTGCCCCCGTGTTTGAAGTTATAAAATTCTGAAAACGGAATCCAAGATCCACTATACCCAATTGATAGCCGGTGCCTACAAAGCCGCAGAATCCAAAATCCGTGTCATGATAGGTGTTATGATAGGCATTTACACCAATATTTGTAGTAGTGAATTCCAGCAGGAAACCCAGTCCTCCCGAAAAATATAGTCCCCGCGGATTACCTGTATTTTCCGACAAATAATATTTCACACCAAACTGAACCGGGAGGGCTGAATATTTTTCGGTAAAGTCCGTATTTACTTCTTTCGTGCTGAAACCGAGATATTCAAGCGTAACGATTCCAGAGACATGTTTTGACCTGACATGCTCCAAACCTATTATTCCGCCAAATCCGGTATTACCAACGTCCGAATAATTACCCGCCGGAAAGGCAATTTCTCCACCCAGGGAAAAGAATGTTTTTTTCTGGGCGCAGACCAGCATTGGGGATAGTAGAAGCAGGATAAAATAAATCCGGGTAATTCTCTTTTTCATGTTGATAGATTTAGGTGGTGGTTAAAATTACAACACTAAACTATCAAGGATCAGATCAGTTGTCTAATTGAAAAAGAATGTCGTTTGCCCGGTGGTCGAATTTTTCATAATTATACCATACCCGTCATGAGCGTTTGGAAAAATCCGCAAAATTCCTTTCCGGCGGAGGCGCCATTAGTATATTCTGACAAACCCCGCCCGGATGATGGCATTTACTGCAAAAATTATTAACTTTAGTTATCTAACCAAAAGACGCCATCATGAAATCAATTTTACTATTGGTCGGGCTGTTCATTTGCCTGACCGCAACCTCCCAGACCACTACTTACAAGACCTCCAAATGGGGGGACACCAAAAAAACCCACGACTGGGCAACCGCCCTGGACAATCCGGTTGTTGAACCGGTTATCATTTTGCAAACGCCCACGGTCTTTAAAGTGACGTTTGGCAAAAAGATAAAGAATGTACAAGATTGTCAACTCCAGTAAAATGGATGAAGCCACGACAGTCTACAATACACTCAATAATTCCAAACCTTATATCATCAAAGTGATGTACATAAGTTCCGACAAATCTTACGCGATCCTTTGTGAGAATGAATGGGCGGTTACGGACATTACTGACGCATCAACCGCTGCAAAATAGTAAATGCCCGGCCTTTCCGGCCTGGCTTTATTTTGCAAGTGTCTTTAAACCTTTCCTATAGTAACCGCCCGATCTTACCGGCGGTCATTATTTCGCAACTATCTTATAAACCTTTCCTGTATTGCCTGACGGCCCGATATTAGCCGAAGTGGCAAGATATATTTCACCATTCTGGTCCTGCCCGAAACTTTTCAGGTATTGTCCCAGATTGTCTGTAAAGCCGTCCAGTGCGAGTGCGCTGTATGACCACATACCGCTGGCCGAAGGATCGGATGAAAATATTTTACCACTGGCCTGACCGTTAGTCGTGAGCATTCCGAAAATATACTTTCCCTGCAAAGCGGGGAGTGCAGAACCACGGTATACATATCCGCCGATCACAGCAATACCGACTCCGCCGCCTTTGGGATTTGCAGAATTCACCAGTTCAATTACGGGATCCAGCAGCGGATTGCCGGCAGAGTCTGCTACAGGGCATGAGGTACGTTCCGTCAGATCACTATCGGTATTAAAACAATGGGTTCCTTCCTTTACATTCCATCCATAATTGCCGCCTTTTGTAACGAAGTCAATTTCTTCATACAATGATTGCCCTACATCGCCCACCAGGAGCTGATGAGTTCCACCCATATCAAAGGAAAAGCGGAAAGGGTTTCTGAAACCAAATGCATATATCTCCGGCCTTGCTGCTGTGCCGACAAATGGATTATCCGGTGGAACACTATACGGGCTTCCGTTAACGTCGATCCTGAGAATATTGCCCTGCAGGTTGGCATAATTGTCCTGTCCGTTGCCACCGGCATTCACGGTATACCAGTCGGGAACATGTCCGTTGCCAACATCATCCGAGTTGCCACCATCTCCAATGGCGATATAGAGGAAACCGTCAGGGCCGAAATGCCAGATCACCACCATTATGATTTAAATACGGATGATCATCTTCCAGAAGAATTCTTTCAGAAGCCGGATCCGCGACATTGGGATCTGATGCAGACACTTTAAATTCCGAAACCCGGGTCAGATTATTCCACGGTGCACCTCCGGGTACGGTTGTCCCGGGGCGCGGAGGTGCGGTATAGAACAGGTAAAATTTTCCAGTTGATTTATAGTTCGCGGGGAAAGCTAACCCAAGCAAACCTCTTTCATCGTAGGAAGCGTTAATGCCTACCATCTTGCCGGCAATATCAATAAACGGCGTTGTAATTTTCTTTCCATCAGATCCGATGATCCATATTTTTCCTGTCTGTTCTACGATAAATAGTCTGTGTGTACTATCCGGCGGCTCAGACATTGCAACAGGAGAAATTAAACTGTCGGCAACAAGCTGAAGAGCCGGGGTTTTGTTTACTACAGGCGGAGGATTCGTTGGCGGGTTATATGTACTGTCTTTACTACAGCTGACAGTAATTACCAAACTAAAATACAGAAGCAGTCTGGCGGTGAATCCGGCATTCGTTTTCATACTGATAATTTAAAAAGTGATAGATCGATTTTTGCACATACCAGGATGGAGAAACTCGTTGGAATTAAAACGGCATAAAGGAATAGAAGGTTGCGTAAAAATCACTGTGCAATAATTAGCCGGATGAAAAAATTATTTTGAGAAAAGGTATGAACATATTGGGGAAAAATTTGCCTAATTAAATATACCTTCAACATATAGAGCAATTTTAATAGATTATAATGAATAATAAAGGGACCATTCACATACTGGGGGCTGCCGGAACAGTAACCGGATCCAAATACCTTATTGAAGCGAATGATAAAAAGATAATGATAGACTGCGGATTGTTCCAGGGATTGAAGCCACTCCGTTTATTGAACTGGAATAATCTTCCGGTGGACGTTGCTTCCATTGATATCGTGCTCCTTACTCACGGTCACCTGGACCATGTGGGTTACCTGCCGCGACTGGTAAAATCAGGGTTTAAAGGGAAGATTTATGGAACTTCCCCCACACTGGCAATCGCAGAAATTGTTTTGAAGGATACTGCCAAGATTCAGGAGGAAGAAGCAGATTATGCCAACAAGAAAGGTTATTCAAAACACAAACCGGCTCAGCCATTATACGGCGTCCAGGATGCGGAAAGAACGCTCGCTTATTTCAATGAAATTAAACCGGATGAATGGATCGATTTTGGAAATGACATTAACGTCCGGTTCCAGACCAATGGTCATATTATTGGTTCAACTTTTATTGAAATCCATTTCGCCGGAAAAAAATTTGTATTCAGCGGAGATGTTGGAAGGGACAATGATGTTCTCCTTGCTCCGCCGAAAAGACCGCAGGAGGCAGATATTTTGTTTGTGGAAAGTACTTATGGCGATCGTCTTCATCAGCCGGAAAATATTCTCGAACATTTGAAAACGGTTATCATGGAAACCCATGCAAAGGGCGGCTCCGTGATCATACCCAGTTTTGCTGTTGAACGAACACAAACCCTGATGTACCTGATCTGGCAATTAAAAAAATCAGGCAGTCTGCCTGAGATGAATTTTATCATGGACAGCCCGATGGGTGCTAATGTGCTGGGCGTTTTTAAGCAAAGTCCTCAATGGACGAATTTATCCTTTGAAGATTATACATCCATGTTCGGCCTTTTTAAAATCGTAAGCAGTTTCAAAGAAACCACTGCCTTTATTAACAGCCCCATTCCTAAAGTAGTGATTGCGGGTAGTGGCATGGTAGAAGGAGGCCGGGTCTTAAATTATCTTCAGGAATATATTGGCAAACCCGAAACCACTGTTTTGCTTGTGGGTTACCAGGCAGAAGGAACCCGTGGAAGAAAAATACAGGACGGCACCCATGAGGTAAAGATTTATGGCAATTATTACCCGGTGAAAGCCCGTGTCGAAACGATACATGGATTATCGGCTCACGGTGATCAAAAAGACCTGATGAACTGGATCAGTGAAATCAAAAACAAACCGGAGAAAGTATTTATAATACATGGTGAAAAACAGGCTGCTGAAACGCTGCTGGTGAAAATACAGGACAGCTATGGATGGGACTGCACCGTACCCAAATTGTACGATGTTGTAGAAATACAGGGATAAGAAGAATATTATTCCGGTCAGGAATCTGCGCGTGCAAATTTATTGCTGACGAGATAATCATAGCTATCCTTCAATGCCGCAAAAACATCGGTAGAAGTTTTATCCATTTCAACTACCATCCATTCTGTGTTGCCATCTGCGGCCTGAACAATTGCAGGAAAATTTTGTGTGCCTTTTCCGACAGCCGTCATCGGATCGGGATTATCTGCGGGTAAAGAATCGTTCCATTTGGCGGGGCCGTCTTTAATATGGAGAAGTGGTGCACGGTTACCCAATTTTTTTACAATGGTTGCCGGATCCTGCCCGGCGACTTTCACCCAATAAGTATCCACTTCAAAAAAAATATCCTTGTCCAGGTTTTCCAGGAGGACTTCATATACAAAACGGCCGTCGACTTTATTCCTGTATTCCCACCAGTGATTATGCAACCCGAACTGAAGGCCGTTTGCCTTTGCGAATTTTCCCGCTTCATTATAAATGGAAACAAGTTCCATGGTTCCCTGCAGGCTGCTATAGCGTTTATCTTCCGGCCATCCATGCCAGATCATTTTTTTACAGTTATAAGCCGCGGCGGTATCCAGCATGATTTGTTTGTTATCTCCAACCGGGATTTCAATGTGTGAAGACGATACGGAAAGTCCTGCCTCCTGAATATATTTCGCTGCCTGTTTCAGACTGATGCCGTCGGGCCAGAAAGCCGTTTCCACATGGGTGAAACCAATTTCCCTGACCTTTTTTAGTGTTCCCGGAATATCTGTTTTAAATTGTTCCCGCACGGTATAGAGCTGAACCGATAATTTAGCGGGTTTCCATTTTTGCTGATCGATATTTGTAAAGGCTGAAACGGGTAAGGCTGATCCGAGAACGCCCATACTCCCGATCCGCAAAAAATTCCGCCGGCTAAATGAATGATTGTTCATAAATTTATTTTTTTCAGCTGTGCACAGGTAATTTCCAATATTTGCTGAATATTTCAAATTATAAAATTCACTACTTCCATGCCAGGAGATACGCTGCTTGTCAATACGAAGGGAAAGTCCGCCAATAGTTTCGATGCCATTGTGATCGGCTCCGGCATCAGCGGCGGATGGGCAGCCAAGGAATTGTGCGAGCATGGAATCAAAACGCTTGTTATTGAAAGGGGAAGAAATGTACAACATATAAAAGATTACCCGACGGCCACCAGGCATCCCTGGCAGTTCAGGCATCGTGGCAGGATATCCTTCGAACTGGAATCAGAAAATCCGATCATCAGCAAGTGCTATGCATTCGACGAGGGAGCCCAGCATTTTTTTGTGAAAGATAAAGAGCACCCTTATATACAGGAAAAGCCATTCGACTGGATCCGCGGGTACCAGGTAGGCGGAAAATCGCTGATGTGGGCACGTGAAACCCAGCGCTGGAGCCGCTTTGAGTTCGAGGCACCGGCCAGGGATGGCTTTGCGGTAGACTGGCCCATACGTTATCACGACCTGGCTCCCTGGTATTCGCATGTTGAAAAATTTGCGGGCATCAGCGGCAATAAAGACGGAATTGAAAATCTGCCTGACGGAGAATTCCTTCCGCCCTGGGAATTCAACTGCGTGGAGAAGAGCATGCAGCAAAAAGTAAATAGTTTTTATTCCAACCGGAGAATGCTGATGGGTCGTTGCGCGAACCTGACCGCTGCTGGCGAATTACAATTACAGCAGGGCCGCGGTCAGTGCCAGGCAAGGAATCTTTGCAGCAGGGGTTGTCCTTACGGCGGTTATTTCAGCTCCAATTCATCAACCTTACCCTGGGCGGAGAAAACCGGAAATATGGTTTTGCGAACGGATTCAGTTGTTCATTCGATCATCTTTGATGAAAAAAAAGGAAGGGCAACGGGCGTGCGGGTAATTGATACCAAAACAAAGCAGGCCACCGAATATTTTGCCCGTGTCATTTTCCTGAATGCGGCCTGCCTGAACAGTAATCTTGTATTGCTCAATTCAACTTCCAGCCGTTTCCCCAATGGTCTCGGGAATGAACACGATATTCTCGGCAGGTATATCGCGTTTCAAAATTACCGGGGTTCAATTTCGGCAGGCATCGATGGATTTAAGGATGATTATTACTATGGCAGAAGACCGGTTTCACCGCTGATGCCCAATTTCCGGAATGTATATAAACAGGAAGAGGAGTTCCAGCGGGGCTACCTGGTTTTTTGGGGAGCTTACCGCAATACGGGTGGCGGGACAGGCAACGATTGGTGAGGAATTAAAACAGTCCATGAGTGAAGCCGGTGACTGGTCCGCATATATGTCCATGCAGGGAGAAGTCATTCCAAAAAAATCGAATCATGTGCGTTTAAGCAAAGACCTGAAAGATGAATGGGGTATACCGCAGCTGATTACTTCGGTTTCTTATGATGACAATGATGAAATGATGGTAAAGGATTTTTTAACGCAGGGCGCAGAGATATTGGACAGGGCGGGATGCAAAAACATAATTCCCAATGATAATAAACAGGCGCCCGGACTGGATATCCATGAAATGGGCGGTGTGAGGATGGGGAAGGACCCGGCTACTTCCATGCTCAATGAATGGAACCAGATACACGCCTGTAAAAATGTTTTTGTTACAGACGGTGCCTGCATGACTTCCGTCGGAAACCAGAATCCATCACTCACATTTATGGCCCTTACTGCCCGGGCAGCCAATCATGCGATAGAGGAACTTAAAAAGGGTAATATCTAACAGGATTTAAATCTGCCGGACAAATCCCTGCGTTTCACCGGTACCGGAGGGTTGGTTACCTATCTCACCTTGTTGTCAGAAACCTCTTCTTTTATTTTTATCCTGAATTTAAAATATAATGAGATCTGGTTCGTCTTACCGGTCTGTAGGCAGCGCTGTGTTTAAAGATTTCTCTGATACCTACTGACAATCGTGGAGTCGATATACGTTAAAAGATTCTCTGATTCCTGGTGACAATTGATGGACAAGATTATATAAGATTCGAAGCTCTTTGCAGGGGGTTAAAATAATTATTTTAAAAAGTTTCGCACATGATTCCATAAATAAGCGAGCATTCACTTATATTGCAGGTAAATAACCGAACGGATGAGAACGCGGAACGCCAAAAAGGAAGAACTGGTGAGGCAGGAAGCCATTGAAATGCTGGTCAGGGACGGGTTTCAGGGGTTCAGCATGAATAAACTGGCGCAGGCCTGCGGAATTTCAGTGGCCACGCTCTATATCTATTACCGGGACAAGGATGATCTGATTATAAAAATCGGCGCGGATATCGGTAAAAAGTTTATGGAAAAAACCCTTCAGGGATTCGACCCGGAAATGAGTTTTGGTGTGGGCCTTAAAAAGCAATGGGAAAACAGGTCCGCCTTTGCGATAAAATTTCCCAGGGAAGTTGCCTGTTATGAAATCATTCGTCATTCAAGGCATGGTGATGATATCCTGGAAGGAAGCATGAAAGGATTTAAGGCAACCATGGGAGATTTTACGCATAACGCCATAAAGAATAAAGAGCTGATTCCCGTGCCTTTGGAGGTTTTCTGGAGCATCGCTTACGGTCCGCTGTATACGCTGCTGCGTTTTCATGAAGAAGGAAAAAGTATTGGCGGAAGACCCTTTAAGTTTTCCAAAAAAATCATGGATGAGACTTTTCAATTGGTAATTAAATCACTGACGCCATAAAATAGACGTGGATCGTGATCGTATCGAACGATAACGATAACGATAATCATCTATGCAAAAATTAAATGTTTATTATGACAATAGATATTTCAAATATTTTGATTTTCAAAACAAATATTCAAACTGAATTCGACAAGCTGCGGATTAAAAATGTGCTGGACGCATCCCACAGAGTATTGAAGTGGAGTATTGATATGGAGGATGTGGATCACGTTTTACGAATCGTCTCCGATTCGCTCAGCCCGGAGCAGATTATCTCCGTACTGGATTATGTTGGATTTGAATGTGCAGAGTTAGAATAAACCACTTATCATGGAACAAAAAAAACAAACGACCGTCCCTTTTACAAGCTATCAGAAATTCGCCATTTTCGTTCTGGCCATAACCATGTTCACGGTTGTACTGGATTTTATGGTGATGTCGCCTCTTGGAGATATCCTCATGAAATCACTCAGTCTTAAACCGGCGCATTTTGGATTTGCTGTATCGGCCTATGCCCTCAGTGCAGGTATTTCCGGCTTGCTGACAGCCGGCTTTGCTGACCGGTATGACCGGAAGAAATTATTACTTTTCTTTTATACCGGTTTTATAGCAGGAACGATTTTGTGCGGGATAGCCAATACCTATCCATTGCTGATGGGCGCACGGATCATTACCGGATTGTTTGGCGGAGTGATCGGTTCCATCTCGATGGCGATTGTTGCTGACCTGTTTGATCTGCAACACCGCGGCCGGGTAATGGGTTTTATGCAAATGGGTTTTGGTGCCAGCCAGGTACTCGGCATTCCGGTAGGATTATATCTTGCTAATTTATGGGGTTGGCATGCTCCTTTTCTATGGGTAGCAGGCATGGCCATTATTATTGCAATTTTAATTGCCGTCAGGTTAAAACCGCTGACCAAACATCTTGCTGTTCAGCAGGACAAGTCAGCCTTTAAACATTTAATACATACCATTGCCAAGAAAGATTACCGGATTGGTTTTACGGCAACCGCATTATTATCCCTGGGTGGATATATGCTGATGCCCTTTGGCAGTGCATTCGCGATTAATAATCTGGGTGTTACCCAGCATCAGCTGCCATTATTATTTATGATTGCCGGAATCAGCACGCTCATTATCATGCCGATGATCGGGAAGCTGAGTGATAAAATTGATAAATTCAAAATATTCTTCGTCGCTTCCATGTGGATGATCGTGATTGTTATTCTTTATACAAATCTGTCTGTTACGCCGCTCTGGCTGGTCATTGCACTGAATGTTGTGATGATGGCCGGTGTGATGAGCAGGATGATTCCTTCCACGGCTCTGATTACCGCTATTCCCGCAATGCCGGACAGGGGTGCTTTCATGAGTATTAACTCATCATTACAACAGATTGCCGGTGGTATTGCGGCCGCATTTGCCGGTATGATCGTAGTCCAGAAAGACAAATTCAGTCCGTTGGAACATTATAATACGCTCGGGTATATCATTGTTTGTATTACAATAACCGGCGTCTATTTGCTGTCGCGGGTAAGTAAGCTGATAAAGAGTAAATCAAAAGAGGTCCGTCCGGTAAAAGAACAGCCACAGCCTGTTGAAGCGGAACTTTTAATAGAATAGGAGCTGACTGTTGTTATTTGCCGGATTTGTATTGAATGGTAAGAAGCGTGGTTCCCAGTTCTATCCATTTTCCCGATGGTTGTACGATGGTATGATTGATGATCAATTTCCCCGGTGCTTCATCTGCAATAAAATGAACTTTCCATCCGGGTTCTGAAGATTGAAGGACACAGGTGACTGTGTCTTTTTCTTTGAGGTATTGAATCGAAAACCGGGTATTCCCTATAAGCAGGTTTTTGAGGGAAGCCTCTTTCCAGTCTGAAGGCATCCGGGGCCGGATGGATATTTCTTTTTTATAAGCATCCGGGTTAATTCCAAAAAAATAATGAATGATGGGAATATTGAGGCAGGATATATTCCAGGCCTGCACAAACATGCCATAGTCGGGTGACACTTCATAGGTGGTTCCCGGGGTTGCAAAACTAAAAGTATTCAGCATCCGGTGCATGTAAAGCAAAGCCGTGTCAGGCATTCCATAACGCGCTGCGGCGATGATCAGACCCGCAGTGGCGATTGGCATAACGGCCCGGTTATAAGAGAAACTACTGTCTTTTTGAAACGATCTTTCATCCGTGGAGATATTGTCGGGCCTCTCTATTCCTGCAATATAAGTTCCGAATTTATTCGTGAAAAATGAATACTGACGGATCATTTGCAAGGCTCTTGTCGTGTCGGCAATGCCTTCCGTTGCCGGGGCCAGTCCGCCTGAATTATAATAAACCAGATAACCCGGGTATGGATATTTATTTTCCTGAATCGCTGTCTTAAGATGATTTAGTTTTTCTTTGGCCCATAGATTTCTTTCGGGTTTCACCCGCTTTGCCAGTGCATCATCGATCAGTTGTATGGCTTTTTCTTTAGAACTGAGAAAGTCCGCGTAAAAGCCTTCGCTTTCCACCCACCATTCCCGGTTAATCTTTTCTTTTAATGAGATGCTCTTTTTTGAGTACTCACGGGCGATATCAAACTCACCGAAAACATTTGCCATCCTGCCAAGCACATCTAAAAAAAGACAGGTATTTATTTGTACGTCCAGCATTTCATCATTCAGCCCTTCAATTTCAGTTCCGCCGTAACCTTCTATATAGCCATTGTGATTGGTATCATGCGTCTGCAGCCATTTCCATATCTTTTTAGCATATAAATAATTTTCTTTCAGAAATTTTATGTTGCCCGTCCATTTAAATATTTGCCAGGCTGCGATGATATGTAACTGTGATTCCTGCATATTGCCTTTATTATAAACAACTCCGTTGGAAGAAACTTCATGAATGATCCTTCCACTGCTGTCGTTGGCTTTATCAGAAATACGTTTCAGCATACTGAATGCGTCAAAGAATATCTGCGGCGGGAGAGTTCCGGTTAAGGCCATAAACGTACTGGCCTGATCGTTACTGAAAAACCAGGGATAATCGGGAAGGCCGGCGCTCAGTCCTCTGCCCAGCCCGGGCACATCACGTCGCAGCCAGTCCGTCGCATATTTTCCCCAGTTATACGCCCTTTGTAACAAGCTGTCTGGAAGACTAAGCTCTGCAGTATTTTCAATCTTAATATAGCGATTCTTTTTTTCCTCAAATAAATCGGATAGCCGGCTTTTTACAAATGCAAGATTTTGGTTTAATTCAAGACTATTTTTCAGCGAACCGGAGATATAGATCCGAAGATATTTTGAGGAAAGGGCGGGTATATCCATATCGACGGTAATGATTCCGGTCAACCCCTTTCCCTTACGGGAAGATTTCTTTATTTCTTTTAGCCGGGCCGAACGATTATCAAATTGGATTCCAGCAAACCAATTATTGGATCCGTCTTTCACTGTAAGTACACCCCCGGTGCTGTCGAAAGATAAAAACTGATCCGTTCCATCGGTTATTCCGATACGTTCCGCAAGCCAGACCGGCATCAGGTTTATATCAGCCTGCCACTCGAAGGTTATATTTTTTTCTTCTGAAGAATTGTTTTGGACTTTATACTCTATGGCTATCGCGGGCAGATTATCCGGAATAAACTGTGTCTGTACTACCGTTATTTTTTCAGATTCATCGGTATACAGAAATTTTGTAACGAATGGATAAGCAATAAAACGATCGGAGCGGGGATGTATTGAATAGTTTTTTCGTCTATCCCTGATCGTGAATTCAAATCCATCCATTAATTTAACCGGCTGTTGCCAGATACCGCCCATTTCGCCAGGAACATGAAAGCCTACATCCGGGAAACTGCCGGACTGACTGCCGATGCAATAGATACGGTTTCCCGCTGTTGCGTATAAATAACCGGCATTTTGTTTCTTTCCATCGATGTGCTCCAGTTTGTCACTTGCTTCGTCCAATGTGAACCCGGCCAGTTGGGCCTGAGCAGTTTTTTGACAGAGAATAAGAAAAAGCGGGAAGAAGGATTTGAATAGTGACAACGAATGCCGGTTTTATTAATGAAATTATTACGTAATCAGGGATATCTGAAAAACAACTACGAATAAAATCTATTTCCGGTATTCCGGAGCAACATAATAGGGATAATCAATCAGATTACGGCATCCGGAACTTAGTCTAATAAACCGTAAATCAATAAATTGACTTCCCATTTAACCGATAAACGAATTCATTTCAGTTTATTGGATGTAATTTCATCCGGATCTTAAATTATTTATTTTAAGCACACCACACGAACTCAGGCACAATCAATATTTAACCTCAACACAATGAAAAAAACAATTCTTTTTTGTGGCATTCTGGTCACTTTGTTACAGGGAGTATTTGCACAAAACAACAAAACAAATCTCAGCCTGCAGGTCTCTGCGGCTGCTGCGGCGAACCGGAAGCAACTGGCCGGCTATGTATGGACCAGGACCGTTCAGGTATTTATCGAAGGCACTTTAAAAAATACGGTTGTCAGTTCTCTTTCGATCGGTCCTGATGGAAAAATGGTAACAACGGCAGTTTCCAGTACACCGACCGACCCTCCTCCAACCACGCGGAATCCGGGGTGATATTGCGAGAAAGAAAATTAGCAGAAATGAAAGCATATGTGGATGATGCTGTCCAGGTTAGTGTGGGGTATATCTATATGTCAAAGGGTAAAATGGTTGATTATTTTGATGCTGCCGGCATTTCACAGGCCGGTAATACGATTACAGTAAAGGGAGCCAATGTAAACAAGCCAAATGATCAGCTAACGATGAAGGTCATGGCCGGTACGCTTGCGTATATCAGTCAGAGTTTTGCTTCTACAGTCACCAGCGGGGATGCCATTTCAGGAACTGCTAATTATAAAACCTTCAGCAACGGTCTGACTGCGTTTAATGACGGGGAACTGGATCTGCCGGCCAAGAACATGAAACTTATGATTTCGAATACGAATTATGCCAAGAAGCTTCAGTAAATATAATCTTAAGTGAAAATTTATTTACGCCAAGGTTGATCATCAGGGCTTTTTTCTGCGGCTTCTAAGTGTCTGTCTATACTGCTTCGATTTGAAATAAAGATCAATCTGTATTCCTATCGCATGCAATGGATTCAACTCCGGGCTTATTGGCGAACTGGTACAGGTAATATATTTCAAAATCCAGGTTTTTCGTGACTTTTATTTGGGAACCAAATGTCAGTCGCAACCTGTCCTCTGAATTATCATTTAAATAAAAGAAGTATTCGCTCCATATATAAGCATTGAAAGTCAGGTATGCAGTTTTAAAATTCCGGACGAATTTTACCCTGGGTCTGTAAATGGGTTGAAAGTCGCCATTTACCCAACGCCAGTCCAGACGGTTACGGGTCTGTCAGCACGATGTCTTCAGGCAAATGAAAATTATTATTGGTTTCCGTTTCAAAAATGTTCACCACTTTTTTCTTATCTCCCGGAGGTGCATTCGAATAGGAATATCCTGTCCGGAACCACCAGTAATATCCCATGGTCGTATCATGCAATTCAGCATATTTCTTCCCTCTTAACCAGGGTATGGCGAAATAATCTATGTAAATGCCGGCGGTTCCATCGGTATAGGCTGAATTGGACCTGGTTCCGGAAACCATCACCATAAAACCTGATTCTTTCATTGATCCGGTAATATGCTTCCACTTCCGGCCAGATCTGATTTGGCGTGGAACTATCCTGGGCCGAAAGCATTTTTGTGCCTAACAGGGAGACACAAAGAAAAACGGCTTTCAGGAAAGGTCTGCCTCAATGATTTTTTTCGTTTAACAGTTAAATCAAAAGTTTTAAGCGTGGTTTTGAGCCTTTTCTTATATCAGGTGCTCAGGGATAGTGCGGTACGATAAAAATCAAATTTAGTCAGATTATTTATTTCAGGCAGATGCAAATGAATAGCTTATCCCGGTTTTCCCTACTTTTGTTTTACCGTTAAATAATTGAAAACTTCCGCTTGTCCGCTCCCCGTTAACTAACTTTAATATATCTTCTTCTAAAACATCTATTATGAAAAAAGTGATCTCTTTGTCAGCCGCCTTTTTAACCGCCGTGATTTTATTGACTTCCTGCGGACCGACGTTAACGGTAACCAATGACTACGACCACACTGCCAATTTCAGCCAGTTTCATACATTCAGGATCGTGAAGCTGGAGCAGCAATACCAGGCGCTCAGCCAGTTTAACCAGACCCGTGTGATCAATGCTGTCCGGGCAGCAAATGATTGCCAAGGGTTTTACAGAATCTGAAAATGCAGATATGCTGGTAAATATTACCAGCGTTTTGAAGAACGAAAAAGAAATCATTGCAAATTCTTATGGATACGGTGGTGGATACAGACCTTATGCATGGGGCGGCGGAAATATGTCCACCACGGTGAATGTTCAGAATTATGTAGCCGGTTCTCTAATCATTGAAGTAGCCAATGCGTCAACGACCAAATTACTATGGGAAGGGATTGGCAATCAGGATATCGATTCACCATCGAGTAATCCTGAACAAGCAATCAATACAGTCGTTCAAAAAATCATGGCCAGTTTTCCTCCGGGAATGGCAGCGAAGAAGTGATCAGGCAAGTATGGGAGTGTGGAAGTATGGAAGTATGGAAGTGTGAAGTATGGAAGTATGGAAGTATGGGTGGAATAGCTGATTATCTTTGACATCGTTAGTCAATTTACATTTGCAATTAAATAAAGAAAGGGAGCGTGCTCCCTTTTTTTGTTGCTGCCAGTCAAACTGTTTCGTGGATCGTAGTATTCGTGGATCGTTAATCGTGGATCGATTATCGTTGATCGAATAACGAAGTTTACGGCAATAGGCGATATCCACATTCCCATACTTCCATACTTCCATACTTGCATTAAAGCCTGAATCCCACAATAAAAAGCAGGGCGATCGTTGCATTTTCGTATTTGGAGGAGTAGAAGCCTTTCAGTTCAATGTTATAAGAAATGGTTGGTTTTTGTACAAGGCGGTATACGAAAGTAACCGCAAAATCTGAAGGAGACAGGTAACTGGAATTGAAATTATACTTAGAACTGTCCGTATTGCTGATATTATTGTAGTTGAGGGATTGTCCCATCGACCAGTTGGCATAGAATTTTTTGGAGAATTTCATAGACGCTACGAACAATAATGGTACGCATGTATTTGACACATCTCCCCTTGGATTCTGTACTTTTTGCAGAATACAAATATGTAGTAACCGGTTTCAAATCCAAGTGACACAAAGGAATGTCTGGGGTTCCCACATGAACCTGGCCGAGATTGCATATTTAAATGAGCTAACATCGTCTTTGAAGGTTTCCACGTTATTGAAAAAATAACTTGGACCTGCCCCGGCGTAGATGGCAAATTTCTTATACTTACCCGTATAACCTTCTCCATTCTGGGCAAATGATTTACCCGTTATAAAACAGAATATTAGAGCTATAAGTAATTTATGAATGCGCATGCGATTGTATTAATGGCCAGGAAAATTTTGTTCGTGTTATTTGGTTGTGTAATATTCATATACCACAAAACAGGGATAGTCGGATATAAATCCGTCGAACTGCCCGTTTTTCATATAGTTTTTAATTAATCCTTCGTCGTTAAGTGTCCAGCTGATCACTTTTATACCCATTGAGTGTGCCGTTGCCACATCACTCAGCAACAATCCTCTTGAATACCGGGGGCCCCAGCGTGTACATCCATTATCAATTACATCCTGAAAGGTGAGCTCACACATTGTCTTTAAGCTGGTATCTGCACGGTAAGCCGGATAAGACTGGAATTCGCTGATTACCTGTTGTTGAAGGTAAATCAGCATATATAACCACATTTCTGCCCACTGCTTTTGCGTGTGCCTGTGCATTTAAAATAATTGGTTTCAGGGCCTGGAAAATACCGTCATCTCCTTTGATATCCATCCAGAAATAAGTCATAGTAGTTGAATCAATGAAGTCCCTTAAGCAATGTTCCAGTGAAGCAATTTTTTGGCCGTCGATCAATTCGATATATTGATCCAGAAAATTAAAAGTGAACTGATCGAGATCACCGGAAATGGGACTTTTCTTTTGCAGACGTACATTAATATTGGCGTCGTGGATCATAATCGGAACACTGTCCCTGGTAAGATGAACGTCGAATTCGAGTCCGTTCACGCCATAATCCTCATCATTCAGTACTCCCAGGATGGAATTTTCGGCAAAAGGTGGATTGGCGACCGTTTGCACACCATGATGGGCGTATATTTCGAAGGGGGTATTTTTAGCATATGCCGAGAAATTCCTTGAAAACTTCAGGCTGATCGGTGTCTCGGTTCCGTTCCCGTTTTCAATATTTCCGTTTAAAGTCAGATTACCGATATTACCCGTAGCCAGAAATGCAAGCGCTTCTGCTTTTGGCAAACTGAAATTCACGAGTCCCTGTCTCGCATCTTTGGAATACCGGTAGAAACCGGAAAATTTTAATGAACTGTCATTTTGTTCCAGTCCGTATTTCAGGATCATAAAATAACCACCGTTACCAAAAAAAGATACCCGGTATTTGGAAACCTTACAGACAAAACTGGTTCCCAGCTGATCGCTGCCTGAAGCCAGGTCATAAATGGCTTCCATGGGTTTCATCTTGGTATACGGTATGAAAGCAACATTTCCGATATCTATCGGCGGCTGATATGTAGTCTGGTTCCTGGAACAGGAAAAGAAGAGAATAATTAAAATTGAAGTATTTATATGTATTTCGAAAGATCATAATGATGTGTATTGCAATTATAAGTTTAAACCTATCTTGAATTCGGGCATCCAGTATCTTTTACCGTTTACAGGAAATGCAGGCCAGGCCACGATATGATATTGGACATAATCCATTCTTAATCCGAAACTAATGGCCCGGTTTTTATATAATTTCTGTTCAAAATCCGCTGAAAAACTATACCCGTTAATAAAGGGGTTGCCTGATGATATGGTATGTTTATCCTCCGTGATGTTCAGTGCGGTTGTCCAAAAGAGATCGGCGCGGAATGTAACGGCTGTTCTGGCAAACATATGGCCGATGGAAATGGAAGGTTGCTGTTCCCATCCGGTGAGCGTGGTGGCAAAGCCGAACTGATTGAGTACGCCAAAATTAAAGGCCACGTTCCATCCAAGCCCGACATAATTGTTGTTGTCTATCTTGTAGTTCCAGTAAGGTCCCAGATAGATTCTGTTTGAAATGATCAGGCTCTGGAGACCGGCCTGAACATTAAAGCCTTTTGGAAGGGTGTATTTGGCCTGGTAGAAAAACATCGGGGCCGTTACATTATCCAGGGTCCAGTCCTTAGGTGTAACCACGTAAAGAACAGAAATAGAGGAGGAGTATTGGCCGCCCGGAAGAGGCTGCGGTAGAAAAAAACTGGCTTTATGAATATCGAATGTATCCACCGGCTTTTTCTGTCCGAAGCCGGAGAGGCAGGATATCAGCATGATGAAAACCAGGATGGTCCTGCTTTTCGGGAAATTACTGAATGTATTCACTAATAATTATTTTAAATACTGTAAATCAGGATTCACATAAAACAGATCCGCGACAAGGGCAGCTGGAATGAAAGGTATCTAAGAAATCAAGCAGCTATTGTTAAGATCGGTTTGGCTACAATTGCAATTTAGATCAATCTTCTATCAATAACTTAAACCGGTGCCATTTAACCGATAAACCGGAAACCGGAAACTGCCTGTTCAGGCTACCGTCAGGAGCGGGATCTTTACAGATTTTAATCCCTTAAATAAATTATCAACCAGTTCACCGTCTGAGAAAAACCTGGACATATATTCCTTTGAAATCCATATTTTATTTGAGGGATTTGTTCGCAATGACCTGATCAATGCACCAACTTCTGTCTTTTTTGCCCAATTGGGATAAGATGGCAATACGCAATAGAATATTCAATGCCGAGATCAGGCATTCCCATTTTTTCTGCCTGCTGGTATGCCAGGAAATATTCTTTCTGTTTAAAATGATAAAGGCTGGTGAATAAATGAAAGAAAAGCGGGTAAGATTTATTCCGCTCCATCGATTTTCTGATCAGGGCGATACCCCGGTCATATTCACCGGCACCGATCAGCAGGCAGCCAATTATGCCCATTGTTCCGGAAGCATTTGGATTCAGGCTGAGTGCATATTCCAGTGTTTCCACGCCCGCCTGTTTGTTATTCAGGAATAAGTTTGCCAGACCCTGGGTAATATGTCCCTCCTGACTAAGCGGATTTAACTTTAATGCTGTCCGGGCACATCTGACACCCATAATCAGCGGATTCTCTGGCGGTTGTCTGGTTAAATAAAAATGCAAGCAGGTTTAGTTCGCCCAAAAATGCCCATGCGATCTCATTTGAAGGGTTTTGTACAACGGCTTCTTCCATAGCAGAATAAGCTATTTTAAATCCCTCCTCATTAAACCGGGTATAAAAATCATAATAGGCCGGAAAGCGTGGTTGAGCAGGGTTTACCTGATTTGCTTTTGGGAAGGGCCTTGGCCACCTGCTGCATGATCACCCCATTAAAATCACCCAATACGGCAATAACAGAATTTATAATATTGTCTGCGACCTCAAATAAGTTGGGAGCGCTATAATTATAGTTGTACAATTCGGTCCATACCTGGGCACCCGAACCGGTATCTGTAAGTTGCACGGCCACCCGGAGTCTGCGGCTTTCAAATTGTACATTTCCGGTTACAACAAACTGGGCTCCGAAATGCGAAGCCAGTTCCGGTATTTCTTTATTTTTTACCGTGAGCTGCTGAGTGGTATAATAGGAAATAACCGAGAAATCTGTAAAGCGGCCGAATTCTGCACTTAGTTGCTGACCCAGATTATCAGCAAATGCCATCCGGGATTTATCCGTTTCAAAAGTTTTGAAAGGCATGATCGCCAGTGTAATTCCCTTTGAGACTGATTCTTCCTTTTTACTTATTGGATCTCCTTCCTTATTCAGGTCAGGGAACGAAAGGTGTCCGAATACCGGCACATAACTTCCCTTGGGAACGCTTATTTCAATTTTGTCCCCGATTCCGGCTTCCTTGTAATAATAATTTAGCGCCCGACGAAGCCGTCCTGCATGAATCCGTACAATAGCATCATGCTGGGGTTTAAAACTGACAGGCTTATTAAGTACATTGACGGCAATGGTATATTCCTTAATCGTGTTTGAACGGCCAGCCAGTGTCTCTTCAATTATATAGGAAAGAAAGTTGCGGAGAATATCAGAAGAGGAAAATGCCTGACAAAGAAATATTTTCTGCAATTGTTTATTAATCAGGTCATCGGAAAATATTTCTCCGTGCCTGGCAACAGATTCGGTACTCATCAGATAAGGTTTTACCGTTAAATGGCCTTGCGGCTTTCGTTTGGATTTGCAATAGAGTACCTTCAGTAAACAGAGGTCGGAATACAGTTTTAAAAATACGGATAAAGAATATAACAGCAATGAATAATGTTCATTTTGTTCATAAATGTGAATCATGATGAATACCCTGCATACAGAATTAGGACTGGTGAAAACCATGTTCCCGGGTCATAAATCCGTTATTGAAGATTTGTACAGAACGGATTCTGATTTCAAATCTCTTTGCGCTGATTTATTCCTGTGTTCGAAAATGATACATGATTTTGAAGAAGAGATAACGGAAAAACAACATGCACTGGCTGAATACCGCGAGATAGTGAAGGAACTCGAGGAAGAATTATATATGCTGATCCGGTCTACTAAATCAAGTTATTAAATAGTTATATTTCTCCGAACCGTATTTTCCGAATTCTTCTTGACAGAATTACAATATTACTTCTTCAACGCCGGTTAATTTCATTCAGGCAGGGAACATTGCTGCGTGCCGTTATTATAATATAGAATTGTATTGGTTTTCCTGCCGCTGAACTCAACTGCAAAAAATCCTCCTGTGTTCCATAATATGAACGCATCGCGTGAAAGGCCTTCATCATATTTGCTGATGTTTTTTGAGGACAATTTTTTCTCCTTGGATCCTGCGCCGCTGATAATATAACGGATACTATCAGGTGTATTAAAATACTGAAGTGCATGAAGATGGCCACTGCCGTAGTATATCCCCGGATAACGTTTGAAAATTTTATTGATCTCTGAAATCATGGCGCGGTAGGAAGGGAAATCGGGGTTAGAAGCTTTTATCCGGCCGAACAGGTATGGACGTTTTAAAATTCTATTGTATGGGCCAACTGAATAAACAGGGTGGTGTCCGACCACCATTATTTTTTGTTTCCGCTGCCGGCCTTCCCGGATTACGCTGTCCAGGCGTTTGTAAAAGGAAACTTCTTCTTCCGGAATTTTGCCTTTTTTAATGCCTGTTTGAATTATCCTGTATGTATCTATGAATACCAAACGAATCGTTTTATTATTCAGCTCTGCGTATTCCGGTCCATAATTCCCGTGTTTAGGAAGGAATACATTTCCCGGATTGGCGAGATCTGGATTTTTCTTTAGATTTTCCTCAATGAATGATTCTTCCATGGCCAGTTTCCTATAACCTTTTTGATAAGTGGTGCGATTCCACCAGTCATGATTTCCGGGAATAAAAAAGGCCGAACCTTTGTAATTATCTAAAAGAGAAAGCTGGGATCTGATTTTCTCCATCGTATTTTCAGAACTGTCGAATCCTTTAAATCCAAACGCCAATATCCCCCATAAATCATCCTTGTAGCTATTATCACCCAGGAATACAACGGCACTATTTGGAAATTTGACGAGTTCCTTATGTAGGTTGATCAGTGTTTCCCCGGATTCTTCGTGATCTCCGGCATCCCCGACCAGGAATATTTTAAAAGGCTCCTGGGCGAAAACCCTGTTCTCAGGAGAAAATACCATATAAAGCAAGCTTAGAATTAAAGCCGCCGGCCTTATCATTTTCCTTTTCATTTATCTGCAAGTTCCACTTTATTTTCATCAGTCCTGACCCGGGAACTTTTGATATGGCAAGGACCACTATAGTAATTTATCAATTTTACTGTTAAATGAACGCAAATTAGATTCCACGTGACGGGTTGGGTATTTTTGAACTATGATGCCATTCAATAAAAATCTAAAAGGGGGACTAATGGTATTCTTTTTATCATTTTCGTCCTGCATATTATTTGCCCAGGAAGCGGAAAAGCCCAAACCTCCTGATGCAGCAAATGAAGCAGCAGAACTGGCCAAAAAGCTGGCTAATCCGATTGCCAGCCTGATCAGTGTACCATTTCAGAATAATACTTACTATGGAATGGGTGACAATAAGGGAACACAAAATGTTATGTTTTTTCAACCTGTGATACCCTTTAAGATAAATGAGAGCCTGAATTTAATTACGCGGTATATTTTTCCAATAATAACCCAGTATAATCTTACGGGGGAAGGTCAATCACAGTCCGGTTTAGGCGATGCCACCATCAGCGCATTTCTCTCTCCATCAAAGACACATAACGGACTCACCTGGGGTGCCGGTCCTGCATTTCTCGTTCCTACAGCGACAGACACTTATCTTGGTTCCGGCAAATTCGGCATTGGTCCGACAGCAGTAATCCTGAAACAGGCCAACGGTTTTACCTATGGTGCATTGGCAAACCAGATCTGGTCCGTTGCCGGTCAGTCGGACCGTGCGGATGTGAGCCAGCTGTTTGTTCAGCCATTTTTTACTTATAACTGGAAAAGTGGAGCAGGTATCGGCGTGGTAGGTTCTATAACCCAGAACTGGGAAACCAACACAAATTCTACCATTATTACCATACCTGTATCCGGAATCACAAAAATCGGAAAACAAATTGTTCAGCTTGCTGTGGGTCCCCAGATCCCGATTTCAGGTAATCCCAAACCTGCTTTTGGATGGCGTGCACAGCTCACCCTGATTTTTCCAAAATAGGTATTTATAAAAAAATATTCCGTACAACGATTCAAAGGAGAATTTTGACAGACAATCACCCAAAACGGGCTGGTATTAATTATTTATATTCGGGGATTATCAGTCTGTCATTTGTGCCCCGGTAAAAGATTACTTTATTCAGTAAATTATTTTTATGAAAAGCAGACCTGATTCAAGGATAAAAAAGTTTGGCGGGATTTTTCTTGTCTCTGTTTTTTTACTCGTTTCCCGATTTGTAAGTGGACAGTCACCTGATTCCAGTTCAAAATACAAGGTTTACCTGGAGCCCTATCTTTTTGCACCCAGCATGAGTGGTACAGTAGGTATCGGCAACCTTCCAAATACTTTTGTATGCGTTCCGGCAGGTAAAGTATTCAGCTATTTTAAAATTGGCGGGATGTTATATGCTGAAGTGCACAATGACCGGTTTGCGTTTACTTCAGATATATTTTTCGCTTCTTTGTCTGAGGATGCATCATCCAAAAACGGAGTCGTTAGCGGTACGGCCGACCTGAAACAATTCTGGCTTGAACTGGAGGGCCTATACCGGCTGAATCCCTGGCTGGAAGCCGGAATAGGAGCAAGAATCAATGAAATTACCAACGGTTTAAATATTGTTGTAACACCAGGCGGAACTATTCAGAAAAGCGGAAGCCAGTCTAATACCTGGGTGGATCCGCTGATCGTTGCCCGGTATAGAAAATGGTTCAGCGATAAATGGATGTTTTCGTTAAGAGGGGATATTGGCGGTTTCGGAATAGGATCGCAGTTTTCCTGGCAGTTACAACCCGATATCTTCTTCCGTGCATCCAGACTATTACAATTGGGACTTGGTTACCGTGCCATTTCAATGGATTATTCTACTGGCAGCGGTAAGGACCGTTTCTTATATGATATGGATGAATATGGATTTCAACTCAGGATTGGATTTAATTTGTAAGGACGATGAATTTTTTATTTACCCAAGAGCATTGAATTTTAACAAGCATTTGAATAAGTTAATCAGGAATTATAAGCTAACCTTCCTTTCCGTTACAGGATTAATTATTCTTTTATTCATTCAAATGCCAGTATATAGCCAGGATGGTCAAACCATTCAGGACTCTCTCAATTTTTATAACGAGGTAGACATTTTCCAGGTCATCCGAAAATGGATGGGCAAGCCGCCTAAGGTCATCAGTAATGTGCCGCAGCAGGGCGTAAAGAATCTGTCGGTTTTGCCTGTAATCGGATATAGTCCCGCCAATGGTTTTGTAGTAGGTGGTGCCGTGAGTATAACGGAATATCATGGCGATCCAAAAAATACCCGTTTGTCATCAGCCCTGCTGAATGCTTCATTTACCACAAAAAAACAGATCCTGCTAAACTTACGATTTGATTATTTTACCAGTGAAAACAAGTGGTATATTTCCGGCGATAACCGGTTATTGTTTTTTGCGCAGCCCACTTATGGCCTCGGTATTTACGGACTTACATAACCAGACCTATCATTTTAGCTTTAATGGCGCCGATGTTCCGACCACAGATTCAGCGCAGGATATGCGATTCAATTATATCCGTTTGTACGAAACGTTCTCCAGGCGGGTTTACAAAAAATGGTATGCCGGTATCGGGCTCATGTTTGATATTGATTTTAATGTCAAGGACCAGGATTTGAGCCTCGATTCTCCCCAGCACCTCACTTCCAACTATGTGTATTCAAAAGCCTATGGATTTGATACGGCACATTATTCCGCCAACGGGCTTTCGTTCCAGGTAATTCATGACAGCCGGGATAACCCGATCAACGCGTATAAAGGATCATATCTGAATCTTGCTTTCCGGGTAAACCCGATCGCTTTCGGCAGTACGCAAAGCAGCACCATGCTGTATTACGAATGGAGGAATTATATCGGGGTGAGTAAAAGGATTCCAAGAAATCTGATCGCTTTCTGGCTCTGGGGAGTCCTTACAACATCCGGCCATCTCCCATATCTCGCTAACCCAGCCATCACCTGGGATACTTACAACCGATCCGGCCGCGGTTATATTCAGGGCAGGTTCCGGGGGAACAATATGATCTATGAAGAAGCCGAATTCCGATACCGGATATCAAAGAATGGTTTGTTTGGCGGTGTTGTATTTGCAAATTTTACAACTGCCAGCAATCCGCTCACAAAGCAACAAGTATTTGAGAGTGTCGCACCCGGATACGGATTCGGACTTCGCATAATGATGAATAAAAAAGACAGGACCAATATTGCTATTGACTATGGCATCGGGAACGGCTTTTCCGGTATTTATTTCAATATACGGGAAGCATTCTAAACGAATAATGTATTTATCTCCTGCAGAAAAATTTGACGGGAAAGAAGAGCATCAGAGAAAATCATAAGTAATTCCGATCTGGATGTAAAAAGTATTCGGAAGTTTTTCTTTGTAAGTATAAGTTTTTACAATATTATCTACCTGAAGTGTGGCCTTTATATCGGCGGGATTAACAGGCATAGCATAAGTCGGTGTAAAATTAAATGTCCAGTTGCCGGCAGTAAAATTAACAGGGGCACTCCATTCATAATCCAGGATCTGAAACTTACCGGAATTCAATACTTCACCGGAAAGGGTAACATTGGCCGGTAATGGCGGCTTACCATCCCGGGGAATGGAGTAAACGTCTATTTTGGTAATATGCATTGTATGAATTCTGAGTTGCAGCGTTCATCGTTAATGTTGGTGTAACATTCCAGTTATTTCCAAAATTAATTTGCTGCTGAAGAGCGGGAGAAACCTGGTAGTCCGGCGCACAGTTCCCCAGGTCCAGGTAAAACTTACGCTCGGCTGAATGAAAGGAAGGGTATAACTGTTACTATACTCCAGGCTTCCCTTTTGTTCAGAGGTCGTACTGCCGCTTGATTTGCTATATATAAAACCCGACAATGTTACCGAGCCACTGTAATTACCCGGATTGAAAGTATATGACCCGTCCAGGGTATACTGATTTACCTGCGGAGAAGGTTCGTTGACATTATACCCGACATCCAAGATCAATTTCAAATCCGGATTTAAATATATAACTCACTTTGGGTGTAATCAGAGGGATTACAGTTGAATCTTTCCGCCCGTTATTTACATCGTTGGATTCATAAACCACATTTAACTCCCAGTGTGAAGGGGTAGGCGCATTACTATCAGCAGCGGCTGCCGGCACCGTTTTTTTCAGCGTATCTTTTTTCAACAAGGTTGTATCCTTCAGATAATTCGCATTCTTATTTTGAATGTCGTTTGACGAAGAATCCTGCGGGAATAGCGGCTTCTGTCCTGGGCCATTAATGGACAAGAAAAAGTAAAAAAATAAGAGCGTAATGATCAGGCGAAGAAAACTTGCGTTCATTTATTTAGAATTGCTGGAACTGCCTTGAATTGGATTAGTGAAATATACAGCTTATTTAAATTTGCACCCAGTCATTAACTAATTTCAAAAATGGCGGAAGATTTAAACCGCAAAATCAATAATTGGTGGAAAATTTGGATAAATATCCTTAATTTAAACGGGTGGTAAATGGGGTGTTGTATGGAGAATTATAAAATAACTCAACATGAAATGGTTTGTTCTCCTGCTGATAGTCGCAGTGGCTGCCTGCAAATCCAGGGGCGTTCCCTGTTTTATAGATGTCACCGATATTATTAAAGGTTCTCCCAGGAAATTAATAACCATTAAGGATTCAAGTTATAAAATTACTGCTCTGTATGATGCGGGCTGGGACAGCCTGAAAGGAGGGGCCTATCTTTTTTATCCGAATCAGCTTTTGAAGTCATATACATTTTATCAGAACAAGGTTCCTGTTTACAGCGAGAATTATGATGAACTCGGCTACCTCATTAAAACACAGGGAAGTCCCATGGTGGACCGGGTAATTAATGAATTGGGAGAAGATTCTGCCTATGTGGAAGTGTATTTTTTTAATCCGAAAAAATCTTACCAGCAGCTGAATATTAAGATAAACAACAATGCTCCGGCAAATTATTCCCTGGCTAAGGATAGCAGTTACTCCAACATGCAATCGATCACTTTCGGCTTCAACACCAGTAACCTGAACCGGATCAATATGTATTCGCAGATAAAATATACTGACGATTGCAATAAAGTGGAACACGTTTTAAGTGATTCTATATTCCTCATCAAAGATTCCCGCAGCGGACTGGCACCGGCCCCGGTTAAATAATCGAATTTTCTGGCATAGCCCGGGCACAGTAATTGAATATTCATAGTCAGAACAAATTAATCTGATATGAAAACAAAATCGTCTATTGGGCAAAAATTTGCCCTGTTATTCTTTGCAGCTTTCCTGTTAGTATTTTCCACATTGAAAGCGCAGCAACAGCAAACAACCTCAGAAACAGCACTCAGCACAAAATTTGGGATAAAGGGCGGTCTTAACCTGACCAACCTGCATTCGAATGATTTTGCTGATAATCAAATGAAGGCCGGTTTTAATGCCGGTATCTATTCGAAAATTCCGGTTACTCCCGGTTTTTCCATTCAACCTGAACTTCTGTACAGTGTAAAAGGGAACAAATCTGATTACAGCAATTTCGTTCAGGGAAGTGGTCAATACAGGTTTAACCTGGGGTATATTGAATTGCCTCTGTTAGCTGTTGTAAATCTGGCTAAAAATTTCAGCATTCATGGTGGGGGTTATGCGGCCTACCTGGCATATGCCGATATTAAGGATGTAAACAACAACGGGCATATCAACGGGATCACCGATTTAAATGAAAATAATTTCAACCGGTGGGATTTCGGACTGGCAGGCGGAGTCGCTTTTGACATTGAAAATTTTACGTTGGGAGCGAGGTATAATTATGGCCTTTCAGATATTGGAAAATCAGGAAATCTTTCGAGCAATGTTCTTGGAAATGCCAAAAATAACGGTCTTTCTATTTACGCAGGATTTGGTTTTTAAGCTGAAGAGCTTAAGCCCTGAGGCAATTGACTCTGCAACATACTAATCACTCGTTGTAGAGTCAATTCCTCAAAATTTATTACCGAAGGATTTCATGATCTGATTCAGATCATTAGCAGTCGGCGTATGATTTCCATTTTGAATGAGAATGCGATAACGAAATACTATTGATTCCCCTTTTTTCAATTTGAGATTCAACGCTGATTTTCCCTTGTGTGAATATTTTTTCTCCCAGGGGATTTGCCGCGAAAAGACCATAGCCTCTGGCATGCCAGAAAGTAGGATAATTCGGGTTGGAAGGATGATCAAAAATTGTAACGCTCACTGAATCTTTTCCGATTTTGCCAAATACTTTACACCAGGCAGCTCTGGTACTCCATGCAGAATCACCATGTTTTCCTTCACTGGTCAGATAGTTTCCGGTGGCGGTCGTATCTTTTACTACGTGCGTTATATTGCCTTTGTTGTCTGTCAAATTGGTGGTCCTGATTTCCGGGGATTTGTAACTCGTGTGCCAGGCGTATACCCAGCATACCGTCTTTGGCATCCGTGAATGTTATATCTGTATCTGCCCTCAATTCGGTTTTACGGTCGATGATCCTTTCCTGTCCGTTTCCGCTGAATTCATACCACGTAGTTTCTTCGAGTAAAATATCTTTTTGCTGATTTACCCAGTTGGCGTGATAGCTCAGCAAGCCAACTTTTCCATCTGATGTATTCAGGATGCGGTCAGTCTTAATCCATCCATAGAGTGATTTTTTTTCAACCGGAATGGCATAGGAATTATTCCAGAAATCCAGGCCGTTCACATTCTCATATGTAAACCAAAGTCCGAGATGATGGGGATGATCTGTTGGCTCACCGGGCCTCGGATCTTTTGGAAAGCCGCGGGTCACAGCCTACCTGCCCGGCATCGTAAATAGGAAATAAAACGGGCTTCTCCAGACTGTCCGGGTATATAAAGCGGGTGAATAAGGACGATCCGATATATACATCAATCCCTGCTTCGTTTTCTGATTTTGACCAGTCTGACATCGCCGGCCGTTTGGGCCGAAAGCAGTGCGGGAAAAAACAGAAGAATTAATAAACGTAATTCCCTGTTTCCGTATTTGATTAAGCTGATTAATACAGAAACGGTTTGCCATCTGCGATTACATTCTGTGATTGTTCATCAAAAGTTACTTTTGCCCCGGTATGCACAGCGGCATTCGTCATGATATTAGCAATAGAATGATAATAACCGGCTTCCACAGGTGCATGCGGTTGTTTCCGGCTGCGGACACATTCCATCCAGTTGCGTATATGGGCGGACGTTAGGCTGTCACCGCCGGTGTTGGCGGAACTGACCACTTTTTCTGTATTCTTTAAATCCATCACCGGAAGAAGGTTAGGCGACATATGCATGGCTTCTGCAAAACGCTGGGTCAGGCCTCCGGTAGGTGTTATTTTATTGGTATTCAAATTCAGTTCTCCTCCATTGGAATAATAAATCTCGGTGGGGTTTTCATCACCATTATCCATTCGGGATTGAAAGCTCACCTGGAATCCGGATGACAGATCATCAGCAGGGCCATAATCAAAAACCGCGGTAATGGTATCCCAGTTTTTCCTTCCATCCTTCCACATGTAAATTCCGCCGTTGGCAACCACCGAACGTGGATGTTGTAAACCGGTAAACCAATGTACCGTATCAATCTGATGGCTCATCCACTGGCCGGGCAAGCCGGAAGAATAAGGCCAGAATAAACGGTATTCAAGATATTTTCTGGCATCAAAAGGAACCGTGGGACGATTCATCAGATAACGTTTCCAATCGGTATCCGATTCCTTTAATAAAGGCACCAGTTCAGGACGGCGCCAGCGTCCGGGCTGGTTAACGTTCCAGGTGAGTTCAACCATAACGATATTGCCGAATTTACCCGAACGTATGAATTCATTTGCTGCCTGGTAATTGGCGCCACTTCTTCTTTGGGAACCGATCTGTACAATTTTGTCTGAAGCTTTTATTGCCTTCATGGCAGCCCGGTTGTCTTCCATCGTTTCGGCAAAAGGCTTTTCCACATAGGCATCGCAACCACCCTGTACAGCCTGTATGGCATGCAGTGCATGCTGAAAATCGGCTGTGCTGATAAACACAGCATCCGCGAGTTTTTTATCGTACAACTCTTCATTATTCCGGCAGCCAATTATATCATGCTGCATTTTTTGTTTCCACTGGGCCACTCCTTCTTCACGTCTCCGGTTCCAGATATCCGAAACAGCAACAATATCAAAATTCATTTCCTTATAATGATCCATGAAGCAGGGCATATGACTGGCCCTGTGACGGTCTGAAAAACCAACTACGCCCACCCGGACACGGTCGTTGGCTCCGATGATCCGTTTGTAACTGGAAGCGGTAAATCCTGCATGGGCAACTAAGGTACCGGAAGCTGCCAGGGTTGTTTTTTTCAAAAATGCGCGTCTTGTATTTTTCATTGGCTTTTATTTATTTTAGCTTGCTAAAGATAACGCATTGTAAAAAACATTTTATGTCTTCAATACCTCCCCATCTGGTGCCAAGCCGCCTGGCAAAAAGAGCTCATTTTGATAAGGACTCCATTTACGGGATCCTGGATGAAGCGCTTTTTTGCACGATCAGCTATGTTTCCGATGGAAAGCCTTTTTCCATTCCCACTGCCTTCGTGAGATATGAAGATAAGATCTATGTTCATGGATCGGTAGGAAGTCATTTTATCCGGGAAATTGAAAAAGGGATCCCGGTATGCATCTCCGTAACACTGATGGATGCGCTGGTCGTTGCAAAGTCTGCATTTCATCATTCTATCAACTACCGGTCGGTAGTTATTTTTGGAGTTGCCGAAAAGGTTGAAAACATAGCGGACAAAAAAGCATGCATTCGAATGGCTGACGAATAAAATCGTACCGGACAGCTGGAATTATCTTCGCCCGGTAAAAGAAAATGAAGTAAACAAAACTACGGCGCTTGCTTTTTCCCTGACGGAAGCTTCAGCAAAAATCCGTACGGGTATGCCGATAGATGAAGAAGAGGACCAGGAACTGCCCATCTGGTCCGGGATCATTCCCCTGCAAATTGTCAGGCAAAAACCGGAACCTGATTCCTTCAGCAGGAACATTTCCCTGCCGGAGCATTTGAAACGCAGTGAATAATGGAGATCAGAAAACCGGACGAGATTTGGCCTGTCACCCGACTTCATATAATTTTGCCGGCGGATGAAATACCCGTTAACCATTCTGTTTGTTCTGCTGGTCGGACTGCAAACTTTCAGCAAAATGCTTGTTATTCTGGAATATGAATGGAATAAAGACTATATTATAAAAACGCTCTGCGTTAACCGGAGCAAACCAAAAAGCTGTTGCCAGGGTAAATGCTTTCTGAATAAAAAACTTACCCAGGAAGAGAACCCGCAATCATGTCCTGCAGATAAAGCACAAAAATATTTTTCCGAGCTACAGGTATTGGTGAATACCCAATCTTATTCCCCTGCTTTGGGCACCGTATTGATACATTGTAATACCGGTTATTATCTGGCCGGAAAATCCCAGGACTATACTGTTTCATTTTTTCACCCTCCGCGGGTCTGATTACACCTGTATTTTACTAAACTCGTTTTTGTCCTGCCATCGAAGGCAGGGCTGGCCGGCGATTTGCCTGATTTATTTTTTACTTATTCAATTTGAATTATGAAGAAGGTATTTATTATATCTATAGTGTTATTGATTATTAATCTAACCGCTTCTGCCTGTCCAATTTGTGGCTGCGGCGGGGGAAATCTGTATATGGGACTGCTTCCTGATTTTAAAAGTCATTTTATAGGGCTCCGGTATCATTACGCCCAGTATCACTCCCAACTGGTGAGTGATCCAGACCAGTTCAGCACCAATTATTACAATTCCATCGAGTTCTGGGGAGGTATGCGGGTTGGCAAAAAATTCCAGGTGATGGCTTTTGTTCCGTATTATTTCAACAAGCAGGTAGACGATGATGGAACAACAACGCCTTCGGGTTTGGGCGATATCACCTTATCCTGGGTCAATACCAGGTTTTTCATAATGTCGGTGCGACCAGCGGCCAGGACGTTATTGACCAGCAACTGTGGCTGGGAGGAGGAATAAAACTACCCACCGGTCGCTTTAATGCCGACCCGATGGACTCAACCACAACCATTGCAGATATAAATGCGCAGATAGGAACAGGAAGTGTGGATTTTTTATTGAGCGGACTTTATACCCTCAGTATTGGAAATATGGGAATTAACGCGTCGGTTAATTATAAAATCAATACCATCAACCAGGAAAATTACAAGTATGGAAACAAGTTAAACGCAAACCTGATAGCCTATTACCAGATTCCGTTCAAAAAGTCCTCCATTGCTCCCAACCTGGGTCTCGGCTATGAAAATATTGCTACGAACAGTTTTCAAAATACGAAAATCAGATACACAGGGAGTAATGTTACAACGGTAATTGCGGGTATAGAATTTAATTTCAAAAAACTCGGACTGGGGCTGAATGGTCAGTTTCCGGTATCACAGAATTTTGCGGAGGGACAGACACGGTTGAATTTTAAAGGCATGATGCATATCACCTATTCAATATAAAAATCCATAAGTGATAAGGCAGGTAAAGACAGAAGGATTTTTCAGTCTGTTACATTAAGATAATGTCATTCTTTAGTGTTGCACCAGTTTGGGCGCTTCTTCCAGAATCTGCCGGAGAAATTGGGCGGATTCATTTTTCTTGGAATTGGCCATATCGTAAAGCGTGATCTTATCCAGCAGCTGATCAACCGTAAACTGAATCATCTGCCAGAGGGAGCGGGCCGAACAATCCACGGAATTGGTGCAAAGTTTTACAGATCCCGCATGCTGGCCGCAAAAATCTTTATCATATAATACGCCGCCCAGTGCCTGCAGTACATATTTTATTTTAATTTCTTTCGCAGGTTTTGCCAGTACATAACCGCCTTTATAATCCGGGCGTACTGTTAATGAATCCGGCCATACGAAGAGTCCGGGTAAGTTTGGCAACATAGTGACTGCTCAGTCCTTCGGCTTTGCTGAGTTGCGGAATACTCATACCATCTTCCGTTTCGCATCCTGCGATCCGGATCAGTACCCGTAAACCAAATTCTTCCTGTGCAGTAATTTTCATAATATTATTTTCATATAGCCAACCGTTATAAGTCGTCAATTGCGAATTAAGCATGTACAGGCTTTAAGCCTTTTATAAGCCATCCCAATTCCAGTTGTGCCACTTCCGACATCATGCTTTTATCCCAGGGCGGCGTCCAGGTAACAGCCACATGCACATCATTCACGCCTTCAATCTCCCTTAATTTCTGATCTACTTCAACCGGCAATGATTGAGCAGCCGGACAACTCGGTGCTGTCAGTGTCATCACGATCTGCACATTATTGATCGGCAGAATATTTATTTCATAAATCAATCCCAGTTCATAAATATTCACCGGAATTTCCGGATCAAAAATCGTTTGTAATTTTTCAATTACTTTTTCTTTCAAATCTTCCATTTCCTAATTTTTTGAAGGAACGGGATCCTTTATTTTATATGCCAGTGCATAATTTTTCATTTGCTTTACCATGGTCAGTAATCCATTCGAACGGGTTTGTGCCAGATGTGTTGTCATTCCGATCTCGCTGATAAAATCCAGTTTTGCCTCGATGATTTCATCCGGCGTTTTGCCTGACAAAACCCGGATCAGCATACTGATCAATCCTTTTACAATCACCGCATCACTATCTGCCTTGTAAAATAATTTTCCATCTCTATAATCTGCCACCAGCCAAACCGTCGACTGGCAGCCTCTTACCCTGTTTTCATCCGTTTTATATTTTGGATCCAGCGGAGGCAGTTTTTTTCCCAGGTCAATAATATATTCATATTTATCATCCCAGGAATCAAACAATGCAAATTCTTCAACGATTTCCTTTTCAGTTTCTGCAATATGTCAGGTCCGGCATTCATTTATGATAAAATTTTTACCGCTCTTTGCAATCCTTTCACCAGTTCATCAATTTCATCTCTGGTATTATAAACAGCAAATGAAGCCCTGGCTGTTCCGGGAATACAAAACCGATCCATCAAAGGCTGTGCACAATGATGACCTGTTCTTACTGCAATACCCCGGTTATCCAGCAATATACCGATATCCTGCGGATGTGCATTTTCAATAACAAATGAAATCACGCTTACTTTTTCTTTTGCTTTTCCGATAATTTTAAGTCCGGGAATTTTTTCAAGTTCCTGTTGTCGCATAATCCAGCAGGTCCTCTTCATGCCTGCCGGATTTTTTCCTTTCCGATTGATTGAACAAAATCAAGGGCAGTTTTAAATGCAATCATATCTGCAATATTGGGTGTGCCTGCTTCAAATTTATAAGGCAGGTCATTATAAGTTGTTTTTTCAAATGTCACTTCTTTAATCATTTCTCCGCCACCCTGAAAAGGAGGCATGGCTTCCAGCAATTGCTTTCTTTCCATATAAAACACCAACACCGGTTGGTCCATATAGTTTATGAGCAGAGAAAGCAAAGAAATCACAATCCATATCCTGTACATCAATATCCAGATGAACAGCAGACTGTGCACCATCCACCAAAAACAATGCACCTGCTTTATGGGCGCATGCAATCATTTCTTTAACCGGATTTACCGTTCCCAATGCATTGGAAACATGCACGATGGAAACCAGTTTGGTTTTTGGTCCCAGCAATTTTTCATATTCATCCATTAATCAGTTCACCCTCTTCATTGACAGGAATTATTTTCAGAATAGCTCCTTTTTCTTCACATAATATCTGCCAGGGAACAATATTGGAATGATGTTCCATAGTGCAGATGATGATTTCATCTCCGGCTTTAATATTTTTTCTTCCCCAGGTATAAGCAACCAGGTTAATACCTTCCGTAGTTCCTCTGGTAAAAATGATTTCTTCCCTGGAACCGGCACCGATAAATGATTTTACTGCATCACGGGTTGCTTCAAAAGCAGCTGTTGCTTCTTCAGCCAGCGTATGAATACCGCGGTGAATATTTGCATTGTAATTTGTATAATAATGTACCAGTGCATCAATAACCGCCTGTGGCTTTTGGGAAGTAGCCGCATTATCAAAATAAATCAGTGGCCTTCCTTTTACTTCCCGGTTCAATATGGGAAATTGCTGCCGGATGGCATTAATATCCAGAGTTTTTGGTATGGTAAGCGGCGACATTCATGATAAATCATTTTCCAAACGTTCATTGATCAGTTTTTCAACATATGCACGCGAAGGCTTCAGGTTTTATCTGTTCCAGAATATCGGCAGCAAATGCACTGAGCAATAAGATTGCGGGCTGTTTTTTCTGAAATGCCCCTGGATTGCAAATAAAACAAACCTTCTTCATTCAGCCGGCCCACCGTACAACCATGTGAACATTTTACATCATCTGCAAAAATTTCCAGTTGTGGTTTTGTATTTACACTGCTGGAATCGGAAAGCAAAATATTTTTATTGGATTGATAGGCATTTGTTTTTTGTGCCTGCTGGCGAACAAATATTTTTCCATTGAATACACCGGTTGCATTATCGTTCAATAATGCCTTTATACAATTCATTGCTCAGACAATTTGGTTTTACATTGTCAACGATGGTATGATTGTCAATATGACTTTGCCCGGTTTGAAAATACAAACCATATAAATGTGCTTCACAATTTTCTGCATCCAGAACACATTCAGGTTATTGCGAACAATGCCGCCATTTAATGAAATGGTAACTGTATGGGTATAACTTTTTCCGATCTGCCGGATATGTGTTGTGCTTACCTGGTTTGTATTGGTGCCGTCATTTTGAATTTTATAATATTCCAGCCTGGCATCTTTTTCAACAATTATTTCCATTACCTGGTTGGTAAAACTTTCATTGCGATCCAAGGGTTGCATAAGTTTCCACCATCTGCACCTGTGCATGTTCACTCACATGACATCAGGCTGCGTGGCTGGGAAAGAATATTTACTGAGCGTGCATCAGTAATATGATAAATGTAAACCGGATGTTCAATATGCTGTCCCTTTGTCGACATGAATAAAAACTGCACCATGTACAAATGCAGTATTCAGTGCATTGATGCCATCTTTCAGGTAATGGCTGCTGTGGCCAAGCTATTGTGTAACAATTTCGCTGATGATTCATTATTCGCAGCTTCTTCCAGTGCGATCACCTCGCAATCCGGATGAACGGATCCGGGAAAGAGAAAAAGAATAAAATCCATTTACAAATACCAGTTCATTCGCCTGTTCATGACCGGGTAAACGAAATTTATCCAGGTCTTCGACGTTGTAACGGATACCTGTCAGCGGATCAGCAGGCAATTGAAATTCCTTATTAAATAAACCGGCTATCCGGGTATATTTCCATTCTTCATGTTTTGATCCGGGAATACCCATATTAGAAAAAGCCTGTAAAAGCCTGTTCCCGGAGTTTATCGAGACCTCCATGGTCATCACTTGGGCTGAAACTGATCAAATCTTTCTTTAAAATATGCGATTGTATTCATGATATGCTTATTAAGCTGCACGATTAAGCAGCTTCTACCGTGTTTTCATTTTTAATAAAATCATATCCTCTTTCTTCCAGTTCCAGGGCCAGTTCCTTTGTACCTGATTTTACAATTCGTCCATTATACAATACATGTACAAAATCAGGAACGATATAATCAAGCAAACGCTGATAGTGGGTAACCACCAACACAGCATTGTCTTTATTGCGTAATTTATTTACACCATTGGCAACAATGCGGATAGCATCAATATCCAGACCTGAATCAGTTTCATCCAGAATGGCCAGCTTGGGTTCCAGCATTGCCATCTGGAAAATTTCATTTCGTTTTTTTTCACCACCGGAAAATCCTTCATTCAGTGAACGGCTCAGTAATGACTGATCAATATTCATCAATGCCATTTTTTCTTTCATCATTTTCAGAAATGCAACGGCATCCAGTGGATGCTTCGCCACGGTATTTCCGAATTTCATTTACAGCTGTTTTGATAAAATTGGTTGTGCTTAATCCTGGAATTTCCACCGGGTACTGAAAAGCAAGAAACAAACCTTCCGCTGCCCTTTCTTCCGGAGACAGTTCCAACAGATCCTTTCCCAGAAATTCAACAGAGCCTTCCAGTACTTCATAATCGCTTCGTCCGGCCAGTACAGATGCCAGTGTACTTTTCCCGGAACCATTTGGTCCCATGATAGCATGTACTTCTCCTGCTTTGATTTCCAGGTTGATACCGTTTAAAATTTTTTTTCCTTCAATACCTGCATGTAAATTCTGAATCGTCAACATAGTATTCTTTATAATTTTTATTACTCTGATTTATTCGTTGACGGTTGACGGATGACCGTTGACCGTAATTATTAAATTTCACTCCCATACTCCCATACTCCCATACTTCCATACTATCCTACGCTTCCTTCCAAACTGATCGCCAGCAATTTTTGTGCTTCCACTGCAAATTCCATCGGCAACTGGTTCATTACTTCTTTGGCAAATCCATTTATGATTAGTGCCACTGCTGTTTCTGTATCAATACCCCGCTGGTTGCAATAGAAAATCTGGTCTTCACCAATTTTGGAAGTAGTGGCTTCATGTTCCACAATCGCTGTATTATTTTTTACTTCGATATAAGGAAAAGTATGTGCACCGCATTTATCGCCCAGTAACAATGAATCGCATTGTGAAAAATTTCGTGCATTGGCTGCATTCTTACTTACATGCACCAGACCGCGGTAACTGTTATTGCTGAAGCCGGCAGAAATTCCTTTTGAAACAATACGGCTCTTTGTATTTTTTCCGAGATGCATCATTTTGGTTCCGGTATCGGCCTGCTGGTAATTATTGGTAACCGCAACAGAATAAAATTCACCGATTGAATAATCACCTTTCAAAATCACACTTGGATATTTCCAGGTAATGGCAGAACCGGTTTCTACCTGTGTCCAGGAAATTTTTGAATGATTGCCTTTGCAAATACCACGTTTGGTTACAAAATTGTAAATACCACCCTGCCCTCTTTATCGCCGGGATACCAGTTCTGAACGGTTGAATATTTTATTTCCGCATTATCCAGTGCAATCAGTTCAACCACCGCAGCATGCAATTGATTTTCATCGCGCATCGGTGCTGTACAACCTTCCAGGTAACTCACATAACTTCCTTCTTCAGCAACAATCAGTGTTCTTTCAAACTGACCGGTATTTTCTGCATTGATGCGGAAATAAGTTGAAAGTTCCATCGGGCAGCGAACACCTTTTGGAATATAACAAAATGAACCATCACTGAATACGGCTGAATTCAATGCAGCAAAATAATTATCGGTAATAGGAACAACAGAACCCAGATATTTTTTTATCAGTTCAGGATGTTCCTGGATGGCTTCGCTCATGGAACAGAAAATAATTCCCAGTTCGGCCAGTTGCTCTTTAAATGAAGTGCCGATGGAAACACTGTCGATTACAGCATCCACAGCAACACCGGTTAAGTCTTTTTTGTTCATCCAGCGAAATACCCAGTTTTTCAAATGTCCGTCATCAGTTCCGGATCGATTTCATCCAGGTTTTTGGGATTTATTTTTTGTTTGGGAGCAGAATAATAAATAATATCCTGGTAATTGATTGGTGGGAATTTGATATTGGCCCATTCCGGTGTTTTCATCGTCAGCCAGTGACGGTAGGCTTTTAATCGCCATTCCAGCATCCATTCAGGTTCCTTTTTCCTGGCTGAAATAAAACGGATAATATCCTCATTCAGACCCTTTGGGCGCTTCATCTGCTTCAATATCGGTAACAAACCCATATTTATAGTCGCTGAATACCGTTTTTTCAATCGTACTCAGTTCATCCTCAGCTTCCCGGGATTTAGGTTGAATGAGATCTGTCTTCATACAGCAAATTTACGAAACCGTTTATACTAAAAAGTATAAACAAGGTATTTTCTTTACTTTTATGGAGGAAAAATGAAGCAGCGTTTGCATTGGGAGCCTGTCCGGTACCTGAGCTAAAATCAAAGCCTAAAACTGAATGGTTATTGTCAATTGTAAGAAGCGCTAATGCTAGAACTGGCCACCTATGACTGCTGTATATTTGAAGCAAATTCGGGGTAAGCTGGATTAAATCCTAGTTAATCAATCTATATATAGATTGGATTGGTAATAGTAGCTTTAATGCCGGTTAACGAGTATTTAGGAGATTTACCGGGCAGTTAACCCAGACGAAGAAACTTTCTTTTGGGAAAAAGGATGTCCTCGGCTGTTTCATAGCCTTCATCGGCTACGACAGTCAGCCTTTTTTTTCTGCTTTTTTTCTTTTAATCAGCTGTATAATCAGAAGGGCTGTAAGGGTGATAGCACCGGCGATCAGAATTTTTTTGGTTTTCATTGCAATGTACACACTGAAATTCTGTCAAAAATAGAGTTTGATGATAATCGTTCTAAAAATCATGCCTGTTTTAATCAAATACAAAACTAAAAAGCAAAATATCAAAACTCAAATTCAACTCGGTATAAATAGACTAAAATCTTTAATAAATGTTTTAATTTTTTACTTTTCACAATGCCTCTTCCATAAAACATTCCCTTTTTATCACAAACTGGCTGCTGTACTTGTCAGCCTGGTGGCTATTGGTTACCTGGTCGTACAGGGTAAAGAAATTTTGAGTCCCTTAATCTTTTCCTGTTTATTTTCCATTTTCTTTTACCCCTGGCTTCTTTTCTGGAAAACAAATCGCATTTCCGCCGTGGATTGGCTGCAATCCTTTCCGTACTTATTGCTGGTTGCTCTTATCGGTGCAATCGTTTATCTTGTAGGTGTCCAATGAGTGACCTGGCAGATGACTGGCCGCAGTTTAAAATGCAACTGGAAAATTCCTTATCGAGTTTACAGCACTGGATCGCTGTGAAATTTCATATTAATGCATCCAAACAGCTCACCTTTGTGAAATCAGCAACCAGTAATGTACTGGCTTCGGGAACGGCCGTAGTAGGCGTTACCATTGTTTCTCTTTCTTCCATTCTTCTTTTCCTGGTTTTTACATTTATTTACACACTTTTTTTTCTCACCTACCGGAGACTGATCATGCATTTTCTCGTCTCGGTTTTCCTGGAAAAAAATTCCCTGGTTGTGCATGAAATCATTGAACAGGTTCAGCAAATCCTGCGAAAATATATTATCGGGTTGTTTATTGAAATGTGTATTGTTTCGGTGGTGGTTTGTGTTGCTTTTGGGCCCTGGGAATCAAATATGCTCTCTTACTCGGTCTGATTACCGGGCTTTTTAATATCATTCCTTATATCGGCATTTTTACTGCCATGCTGATCAGTGTACTGATAACCTTTGCGACCGCTGCGGCTGCAGGAAAAGTATTGCTGGTGGTAATTACCCTGGTTATCACGCACCTGGTAGACAGCAATATATTATTACCTGCCATTGTTGGTTCCAAGGTTAAAATAAATCCCCTGATTACGGTACTCGGTGTTGTTTTGGGTGAAATGATCTGGGGTGTTTCCGGAATGTTTTTGTCCATTCCTGTTATAGCCGTACTCAAAATAATTTTTGACCGGATAGAAAGTCTGAAACCCTGGGGAATTTTATTGGGGGAAGAGGATAAAACAATCCAGTCTAAAAAAGATTCAAGACGGAAATGGAACCCGTTGCAGCTGAGTCTGAAGGATCAACCTACTTATCAATTAGTTTCAGATTCAGGATTTTCGAGCTGCCGCATATTCCTTAAATGTCTTGATCGTTTGCTGTAGGGATTCCTCCATTTGTTTTTTATCGAGCAATTCAACCTGATATAATCCATTGGGCATAAGGCTAACCAGGATCTCGTGACCGGGACCGCTGGCGATATAGGGATTCTGACCGGTAAAGGCCGGTTGCATTTCATATTCAAGTGATCAGTTTTCTCTACCTGTTCCACGACTCAGATCATGCATTTTTAATGGCATGCAAAGGGTTTGTTCAAAGTTCTGAAATATCCGGATTTAATTGGAAAAGGGTGAAACGATCGATTTATAAACCAAATGTTAATAACTCATTATAGGTTCCGGCGTCGTCTAAGTGTAAATACTTAGTCATTATCCGTTTTTTAAACCTAGAAATATTATTCAGGAAGAATTACATTTGCGCTTATGGCAGTCTTGAAAAATGTGCAATTTTCGAAATTGATTAAAGCAGAAGGACGGCTGAGGGAATTCAATTTCAGAAAAAGTAATGGAATTGCCGGTCCGGTGTACCATGTCGATGTGAGTGACGACCGGGGAAATCGTTATTATATCAATATGTTATTGGAAGATAATACCTGGACCGTTCAGGAAAAAAATCTTCCACCGTGGATTCAGGAAGCAGTTGCCCAATTTCATCCTGCCATTCTGGAACAGGAAGTTTAATTCTTTTATAGTATAGGTTTTTTCATTACCCGCCGGATAGGCTCCGGGCTAATTCGCCTTTTAGTCCTGATACGAACCCCTGACAGCGATATGAATAAAAACAGACTGGAAGCATTCAGCGATGGTGTGATTGCCATCATTATCACAATCATGGTATTGGAAATCAAAACACCCCATGATACGAGCTGGATGGCATTGAAGGAACAACTGCCGGTATTTTTAAGTTATCTGCTGAGTTTTATATATATCGGAATATACTGGGGTAATCACCACCACCTGATCAGTGTATAAGCCATGTCAATGCGGCGATTATCTGGTCCAATATGAATCTGTTATTTTGGTTATCCCTGATACCATTTGCCACCGGATGGATGGGCGAAAATCATTTTGCCCAGAATACCGTGGTTCTCTATGCCATTCTACTCCTGGTTTGCGGCATTTCTTTTACCATACTGCAGATTTGTGTCGAGACGGAGTAACAAAAAATAATCCAAAGCTGGTGGAAGCCTTTAGCCGGGTGATGCAGAAAGGTATTTTTTCGCTTGTATTGTTATTGTCTGGCGATTATCCTGGCCTATTATAACACTTTGTTTTCGGCCATCATTTTTTGCATCGTGGCCATTCGCTGGCTGATCCCCGACAAGAGTATCGAAAAAGCGATGTCTAAATAACCTGACCGCATCACGGAATTAAAATAACTTGCAGCCGGTTTTATTATCGGTTATTAATTGAAAAAGTCTCAGATGACACTAATTACTTGCGTGTTTCTCCGGACTCTGTTCTCTTTACCGGGTTCATTGCCAGGACGCTGTTCATTTTACAATGGGCATTGCTACCCAACATCAGTTATGATCAGTCCGATTACCCAGAAAATCAGAGATCGAGCTGAATCTGGACAGCAGTACTGCGGATATGATTGCAAAAATGGAAGCAAACGGCGTAAAGAATCCCACCGTACAGGAACAGGAAACCAGCATGGAGGCCTTGACAATATCCGGTTCTCTGAATAAGTCAAAGCGGTAAGATACCGGTAACCATGTCGATTACTTGAATCAGACGACAAGATCTGGCCAAGATTCCTTGACTCCGGAAACAAAATTTCTTGGCACTGCAAGGCTTAATGAAATGCCGGTTTATGATTCTATTTCCGGAATTACCCTGCAGGAATACGCAGAAGCAGTCAAATGCTGAAAACCGATGTCATCGATCTCGCAGATTAATCTGCCCAATAAGAGTCTGGTACCCGGGCAGAATCAGATACATTACATACACCCGTCAGCATCCCGGTGGCTGGCGTTACATTGAAAATGGATTATATCACGATTTATCACTTAAAATCTATCCGGGGAAACACTGGCCCTTTTTGATGTTGATGTCAATTTTGATCTTGAACATGGAAGTGAAAGATCTTCCCATTGCCGGTTATGGATACGGGCAGCGGGTCTATGGAATATGATTTGGAAAAATCATTATCCGGCTGTATATAAACTCAACTATAACATTAACATGCGGATCGCAAAAGAAGGACTGGTTACTGCATATGAATATGAACAGCGACCTAAACAGTACCTGCAAAGTTCAGGCTTTCTAAAATTCATTTAATTTGAACAGCATTTACAAAGAAGCCATGTCAATCACAAACCGTATTTCACATCTCCCTTTAGCATTCGGTCGTAAGCGCGATGAATTTCCTGGATGTTTATCAATTCAACATCCGAAACGATTTGATGATCTGCACAATAATTCAGCATTTCCTGAGTTTCAGGCAAACCGCCAATCAGTGAACCGGCGATACTTTTCCTTCCCCCGATCAAAGTGAATGCATAAATCTGCGCAGGAGTAGGAGGTGCACCGACACAGATATGTACTCCATTTGTTTTTAACAAACCGAGATATTGATTATAATCGTGGGGGGCTGAAACTGTATCGATAATAAAATCAAAATATCCCTGTACTGACTTCAACTGTTCCGGATCTTTGGTCAGAACGAATTTATGCGCGCCCAGTTTCCGTGCATCTGCTTTTTTAGAAGGAGAAGAACTGAGCATGGTTACTTCTGCACCGAAAGAAACACCGAATTTCACAGCCATATGTCCCAGGCCACCCAGTCCGAGTACAGCCAGTTTATGACCCTTTCCCACCTTCCAGTGTCTAAGCGGAGAATATGTTGTTATACCTGCGCAAAGCAGCGGGTGCCACATTCTGCAGGGGAAGTTTGTCTGAAATATGCAAGACAAAATCCTCATCTGCTACAATCATTTTTGAATATCCGCCATACGTGGGTGTTTTTTTATCCTGCTCCAATCCATTATAAGTGGGTGAACTTCCATTCAGGCAATATTGTTCCAGACCCTCCTTGCAATTTTCACAGGTTCTGCATGAATCCACCAGGCAACCCACACCTGCCAGTTCACCGACTTTGAATTTTTTTACATCGGACCAACCTTAGTAATTCTTCCAACAATTTCATGACCGGGCACCATTGGGATAAATGGAATTACCCCATTCATTTCTAACCTGATGAAGTCCGAATGGCAAACACCACAATATAAAATTTCGATTTGAATATCTTTTGGTCCGACAGCCCGACGGTCAAAATTCCAGGGACCCAGAGTGCCTTCGTGCATCCTGTGCGGCAAAAGCTTCTTGTTTTTGTCATAATGTAAATCTTGAAAGTTTAAGAACTAAAACAATTAAAATTGAAAATTAGGTTCGCCGACATTTCAATGATCAGCTCATTTTGCTATAACGGGTATTGATATAATCCCAGTTGATGAACGGACCACCAGGCAGTGATATAATCCGGTCTTTTATTTTGATATTTCAAATAATAAGCATGTTCCCACACATCAATGCCAAACAGAGGCTGTCCTTTGCATTTCAGCTGATATCCATCAGTGGATTATCCTGGTTGGGTGTGGAAATGACATCCAGTTTGTCATCTTTTTTTACAATCACCCAGGCCCATCCGCTGCCAAAACGACCTTTAGCAGCATCATTGAATTTTGTTTTCAATCGTATCCATGGATCCGAAATCTCTTTGTATGGCGGTCATCAGTGCAGGAGAAGGAGCAGCTGCTTTGCCCGGTGCATTCATCAGTTCCCAAAACAGGGAATGATTATAATGTCCACCTGCATTATTTCTCATTTTGGTAGAATATTTTGAAATGGATGCAAGCAGATCTTCCAGGGACACTTTTGAAGTATCCACTTTTTCTGCTTCCACGGCTTCTGCAAGATTTTTTGCATAGGTAGCTGCGTGTTTGGTATAGTGTATTTCCATGGTCATGGCATCGATCGCCGGTTCCAGTGCGGTATAGGCATAGGGAAGGGGGCGTTGCGTATAAGGAACAGGATCGGGCGGCAACATTGGAATGGTCGTGGATCGGAGTTTGTATTCGCCAAAGCTGTCAGAACAGATCCGGTAAGTCCTGCATGCCATACCTGCTTTTCCGGCGGTATGTATAAATCTGCGTCTGGATAAATCTCTGATTTGTCATAACTGAAGTTTTTAGTTATGTAATTTAAGCATTAATAAAGCCTGAACGCGTAACGCTGTAACGCCTGATTAATTCTAAATGCAAAAATTTGACCAGACTATGAGCTGATTGCTAAAAGATTAACGTAATCGTCGATGAACAATGTCAAGCTGTCAGGCTGATTCAACTGACTAGTCAGGATAAAGCAGATATTTTTTTCTTTTGCTTTTGAACTGTGAAAGTGCTGGTTCCCAGCTCTTGCGGATGGTCTGTTCGGAAATTCCGGCAATAATCTGTTTTCGAAGCATGTGACGTACCGGCGAGTTTATCAAAATTGCCGATCTGTTTGCTTCGGGAAGCATCAAAAAATACTTTCTTTCTGAGGATAAGCCTGATAACATTCCATTAACCAATGCAGGTCGATTTGTTTTTTACGACGAAGATTTTCCAGATCATACATTTCCAAGATTCAAGCCGAAACAAAGCGAGTCCTGATAAAGCGGATGTTCACTCATGCCGGGAATGGATACCGGCTTGAAACTGAATTTATATTTTCCGCTAAGTGCAGGTGCACCCAGCATGGTAAACGGTCGTTGGGTACCTCTTCCCAGACTGATAACGGTTCCTTCAAAAAGACAAAGACTTGGATACAGCAGGATGGACTCAGCTGTATTCAGATTGGGAGAAGGAGGTACGGGTAATATATACTGCTGAAGCATGGGTATAATTTGCCATTGTAATGATCTGTAAATCACATTTCACTTTATTCGGCAACCAGCCTTCTCCATTGATCATTTTTGCCATTTCACCCATTGTCATACCATGTACGATGGGAATGGGTTGAAGACCTACACCTGAACGTAATGAATCTTCGAGAACCGGTCCATCCACATAATATCCATTTGGATTGGGTCGGTCCAGAATCAGCAAGGGTTTATGAAAATCAGCACAGGACTGCATGACACGTTGCAGGGTGATGATATAAGTGAAGAACCGGGCACCGACATCCTGAATATCAAAAACAAGCTATATCAACATCCTGCAGATCTTCCCGGGAAGGCATTGATTTTTTTCCATACAAGCGAAATGACCGGAATACCGGTTAGCGGATCAAAACTGTCCGCAACAGAAGCACCATTACTGGCATTACCACGGAATCCATGTTCGGGTCCGAATACTTTTACCACCCGGATTCCGGAATGAAGCAGACTGTCTACAAGTGGAGTGCCGGCAATTTGTGAAGTTGGATTGGCAACAACAGCAACCCTTTTACCCCGCAGGATAGGAAAATATTTTTCAGTCTGATCTGCACCGGTGTGTAATCGGCGGGATGAGCTGTTCTGTGCAGATCAGATTGCATGGAAAGAATAGATAACAAAAAGACAGATAATTGGATTTTCAACATCTCATGATTTCAGAACATTTCAAGCTTTTCAGCATTTCGCTGAACTTTATGTTCAGTCAGTCGTATAATTTTTTTGCAATTTCTTCCACCAGGGATTTTGGAAGCAGCCAGGCAAAAAAAGCACTGAGTTTATTCATGCCGCCCGTAATCACTTCCGGCCGACGGCGGAACAGACTGTCAACGGCAATTTGTGCCACTGTCTGTGGAGACATATTAAACTGTTCAGCAGCTTTTTGTCCTTTAGTTCCCACATTGGCCCGGTTTACAAAATTTGTATCCGTCGGTCCCGGACAAATGCAGGTTACCGAAATATTTGTCTTCCTGAGTTCCTGATAAAGTCCGCGGCTGAAATTCAAAACATATGCTTTGGAAGCCGCATAGGCCGAAAGATAAGGGCACTGCCTGGTAAGAAGCGGAACTGCCGATATTGAGAATATATCCGGCGGGTTGTTTGTAGCAGTGCCGGGAAGAAACAAACTGGTTAATTTGGTCAGCGTGATAATATTTACCTGCAGCATATCTGCATGTTCCTGAGCGGAATATTTTTCAAAACTTCCACTCAGACCATAACCTGCGTTGTTTACCAGAACAGATACAGCAAACTGATTTTTATTACACCATTCAAAAACAGTTTCTGCGGCCTGTCATTCCGGCAAGATCCACGGCAAGCCATTGGCAATTTCTTTTTGTTAGCGGACTGAATTTCTGTCGCAACCTGTTCCAGCAGATCAGCAGACCTTGCAACCAGCAGGAGATCATAACCGCGTTCTGCAAGCATTTCCGCAATAGCTTTTCCAATTCCTTTGCTGGCTCCGGTGATGAGTGCAAAAGGCATTTGCGTTCATTTAAATTTCGCTGATTCCTTAGTTCTGTACTTTGGAAGCGAAACGATGGTAAAAAGGTGTTTTACTTTTTTCGTTCTTGGGCATGTATTTACCGGTAATAATAGGTACGTACATTACCCTGCGGCGACTGGCTTCTCCCAAATGGGGATTGCTGTGCACGATGCCAGATACGGCCGTCATGAACGGTCAGATCGCCCGCATTGATATCAAATCCGATTTCGCGGGCATCCGGGTTATTGTCTATGAAGTATTTTTTCTTGAAGAGTAAACGTAAAACGCCCTGTGTATGGGTTCCGGGAAGAACGCGCAGACCACCATTTTCAAAAGGGCAGGGATCCAGATGGATTCCAACATTCAGCATCGGCATGATCTTCTGACCCAGGAACAAATCCCGGGGGCTGTCTGTATGCCATCCCATCTGGGAAAATTTACTTTCCGGAGTGCGTACATAATGATTCAGGATCAAACCATCTTTTTCATTTTCTGCAATACGGCCTTCGTATGGCTGCAGAAGTTCCAACAATGCCACCAGGCGGGGTCTTGTAGAAATTCATGGAAAGTCGGACTGAAAAGCGACAAAAAGCACAAACGCTGTATGATCGTTTTACCGTCGTGATCCTTACCAAATTTTAGGGGAACTCCGTTGATTTTGTCCTTTCCCTTCATCCAGCAATTGCTTCTCGATCCGGTTGATTTCCTGGATGAAAAAAGCAACGGTTTCAGGTTTCAGGACATTGCGAAATATGATCACCCCATTTTTATGGAAAAAAGCTGATTGCTCGGGGGTTATTTTGTCACCTAAAACGAAATCAGGGCATAGTAATTTTTTCATATCATGGTAGCATTTAAGTCTTTAGCAGGGGAAATCAGCCGCTTAAAACCCATATTTGAACAGGATGAAATTAACTTAAAAATAATTATGAATTTTTTATTATCGGCAAAATTAATGAATAAAGTGCTATTAACCAGCCCTGTCTTAAATTCTTATTCCCCAGTTGTTAATTCCCGGGGTACATATAAACGTCTAAACGCACGCCCTTGGTATTCATAAAAATACTTCTTTAACAGATGCAATGTCGGACGGTCAAAGCGGTTATTTTTCTGTTTTGTAAAAATTAAGGCCAACCGGTATACCGCATACGTAAACACCGGTGCTGCCAAAACATCCACCGTATAATGTACATGCTGAACAAGAAGTAATATACCCAGATATTATGGATGCAAAAAGAGCATAAATACGGTCCCATTTTTTTTTCAGACAGAGAAAAACCAGGAAAACGGTTGTGGTATGACCTGAAAAAAAAAGATCATGGGTAATATAATGTGTCGCCGTAAAACTGATTGGTAATCGGGTCTGCGAGGGGAATGAGTCCAGCCGGCGGATTCAATGAAATCAGGCCAATACAGGCCATTCTGAGCAACGTAACGCCATTATAAGCCCATAACATAACCAGCAGCATCATGGGGTCCCGGTAGATCCGGATGACCAGAATCAGACAGGATGACCAGATCAGAAAGAAGACAGCTACTGAAACATTTGTGCGGGAATCCATTCCAATATAAAATCGGTCAACAGGTAGCCATTCCTGGCTTCGATGGCATCAAAAAAGAAAGGAAGGGCTATTAAAATCCCGGCAAAAATTACCATACCTGATCCAGAATTTCCATCTGAATGAAGGAATTTTCCAGGCCATCGGACCAGTTTTAAGATTGGAAGTATGCGGAGCATCAAGTTACAGTACTTTTATTTGCAGATCTGACCTTCCAAGTCGTCAGTCTGAACTGTTTAATTCCTTCCCTCAAGACATAAATTTTTTCCAAGAAATTGATTTATATCAAGTTAAAATATGAATAACTCCTAGCGTTACACGCTTAGCTGTTAATCAGTTAAGCTTAAAAATGCCATCTTTTAAATGCTTCCATCGCCGCATATTTTGTAAGACCCAGCTGGGCATACAAATTGGCTGTATTTGCATTTCGGTCTTCGGCCCTTTGCCAGAATTCACGGCTATCGGTTCCCTGGAAAGGAACCATATCTTTTTGCGACTGGTGAATAAAAATACCAAATCGTTTTTTCAATACCTGGTCCGGGCTCATCGGAATGGCCATTTCAATTTCACTCACATCCCATTCCTGCCAGGCTCCTTTATATAACCAAACCCAGCAATCCTTCACCCAGGATTCACCGGCTGTTTTTAAGTCGTTTCATGGATTCAAAAACCACATCCAGACAAACCTTATGGGTTCCATGCGGATCAGCGAGATCGCCGGCGCAATAAACCTGGTGAGGTTTTATTTTCTGCAATAATTCCATCGTAATCTGCACATCTTCTTCACTCATTGGTTTTTTTTCAATGGTTCCGGTTTCATAAAAAGGAAGATTCAGAAAATGAATTCCGCTTTCCGGAATGCCAACATACCGACAGGTTGCTCTGGCTTCACATCGTCGGATCAATCCTTTTATGTTGCGGATTTCAGGTGAATCAACACCGGAGGATTTTTTTTCTTTCAGATAATTTTTGGCATTGGTCGAGAATTTCGGTTGATCTTTTGTTATCGATTCCGAACATCGATTCAAATCCAACAGCAAAATCGATAAAGCGGGTTACAAATTCATCTGTAACCGCAATATTTCCGGAAGTCTGGTAACCTACATGTACTTCATGACCCTGATCATGCAAACGCATAAAAGTTCCTCCCATAGAAATAATATCATCATCCGGATGCGGAGAAAAAATCAGGCATCGTTTGGGATAAGGAATCATTCTTTCCGGAGGATTCGGCAAGGGGTTGATTTTTCCCGCCGGGCCAGCCGGTAATACTGTCCCGCAGCATATAAAATACCTGCAGGTTGATTTCATAAGCATCTCCCTTTACCGCAAGCAGATCACTCAATCCATGGTCGTTATAATCTTTATCTGTCAGACTTAGAATAGGTTTGCCCAGTTTCAGGGCGGTATTTACAACAGCTTTGCGAAGAATATCCGCGTTCCAGTCGCAGTCGCCGGTAAGCCAGGGTGCTTTGAAACGGGTAAGGTCAGCCGCTGCGGCTTCATCAGTTACAAATAAGGTATCGTCATGTTGCTGCAGAATGGAGGCAGGCATTTCTTCCGTCTCATTGCCTTCCACGGATTTCTGGATGGCCGGTGCTTTGTTGCTTCCCCAGGCCATCAGGATGATTTTTCTGCTGTTGAGAATTGTACTGATGCCCATGGTTACCGATAAACGGGGTACCTGGGTTACACTGTCAAAATCACCGGCATTGGATAAGCGGGTGGAATTTTCCAGTGGTGTAACCCGGGTTTTGGAAAACCGGCTGGAACCGGGTTCATTAAAACCAATATGTCCGTTGGAACCGATGCCCAGGATCTGCAAATCAATTCCACCCGCATCTATGATCGCCTGTTCATATTCTGCACAAAATGCCTTTCATGTCATCTTTGGGCAATTCTCCATTCGGAATATAACAATTCTTCGGATCAATATCAATATGATCAAAGAGATTTTCCTTCATGAAACGGTAATAACTCTGGCTGGCGCTTCGTTGAATCGGATAATATTCATCCAGGTTGAATGCCATCACATTTCGGAAACTCAGTCCTTCTTCCCGATGCATCCGGATCAGTTCCGCATATAATTTCAGGGGAGATTTTCCGGTAGAAAGACCGAGCACACATCGTTCTTTATTTTTTTCCTTTTCACGGATCAGTTCGGCGATCTTTTTGGCAACAAATGCAGATCCGGCTGTTGCATTCGGGAAAATTTCCAAGGGAATCTTTTCGAAAGAATCTACCATTTTCATATTGCAGCTTGTTTATTTCAAATTATCTGCGAAAATAGGGGCTAATTTATCAATCTACCTAAAGTCTGAAAGTAGGTGGAAGTATCGGAAGTATTCGGACATGTGTGGAAACTCCGGTCAATACTGTCATCGGATTACCGGATGGTTTCGTAACAGAGAGTAAGCAATTGCCGGCTGTCAGGATTCATCTGCCGGTTTTCAATTTTTTCCTGAAGGCCCTGCATCAGCTGCTGATAGCGGTCATGGAAATCTCTTCTTCTGATTCAGTTTGGCAACAATCAGATCGGTGCAGATATTTCCGCCGCTATGGGTATTCAGCGACCAGTCCGGTTTTGCTTCAAAAAAATTATCCATGTGTTCAATAGAACTCAGCTGATCACACATAGGAACCAGTTCATATTGCAGTGTCTGTGCCAGCCAGTCTGCCTACCATAAATAAATCCCGGTGATTATAAATGGAATAATCTTTTACGAATTCATTTTCCGGGATCATTGGATGGAAAATCCTTCATGTATAGTATAATGCTGCAGAGATTGGAATCCTTCTCCAGAATTTCACTCATAAAAGATTCCTTGATCTGTTTTATTTGCGGATGCCAGATTTCAAGCTGGAAACCAACCCGGTAACTGACGGGAAACTGGCTTAGAAAAATAATGGAAAGTTCATCCTGGCTTTTTTTATTTTTTCTCTTGTAACTGAAACTAGCCCTGTTAAATTGAAAGCTTGCATGTTTCATGGGGCCACTTGTCAACCGTGTAAATATAAGATTGAACATCCTGGAGCCATAACTCAAGCGAATGCGATTGTTGTTTTGCGGATTCCATAATCGCGGAATTGCGTCTGAATGAAAGAGTTAATTCAACCCTAAATTAAATATCCGCTTCCGCATTTAGGAAAAAATTATACTATAGTAAAAGTCCTATTCCAGTTTTCCGGAAATTACCGGGAGGATGATGGACGAAGGATGGTGGCTGTCATGATAAATACGAATAGCTGGATTTTTGAAAATCCGAATCTTCGCAGGTATAGATATTTGTAAATTTTTGCGGATTCCGGTCTGCCAGCGGAAACCAGCTGCTTTGTATCTGGATCATCAGCCGGTGTCCTTTTTTAAATGTATGGGCTATATCAGGCAGAGTAAACCGCACAGTTTCCGGTTTGCCGGGTTGAAAGGGTTCCGGTTTTTCGAAACTGTTTCGGAATTTGCCCCGGAAAATTTCTCCCCGTACCAGCATCTGATAACCACCCATCGGATAGATTTTTTCAGGCTCGTTTACAGCATAGATATCGATACGCTGAAAAGAAAGACTATCGGGAAAAACATCAATGATTTTCACTACAAAATCCGCATCCGTAGTACTGATACTGCATTGCAGATCCGCCAGTTACAGGTCCCCCGATGGTTAAATCCTCGCTGAGAATGGGAGTCAGATAGCTGAGTACATCCGGCCTGCGGCTGGCAAATCGCTGGTCGTCTGTCATATAATCCCGGGTCCGGTTAAAATGAACATCTGCTGTATAAGGAACCGGATGGGCGGGATCACTGATATATTCATCATATGCAGATTCCGTTACCGGCGGTTTCGCAGATAATTCATTCTTTTCCTGCAGGTAAATTTTTTCTTCCCTCGCCTGATCGGTTGGCCAGGAATCAAATTTTCTCCATTTATTTTCACCGGAAAAAAATATGGTCGCCCGCGCAATCGACGGATCATTTTTCCCTTTCAGATAATGATTGAAAAAGGGAATTTCAATTTCATTTTGATAGGTTACTGAAGTATTGGATCCGAAATTAATATTTCCCAGATGAGTTCCATCACTTACTTGACCATTGTTCATGATACCAGGGACCCATCACCAGCGTGCATTGGTTTCCGGACTTTGTGTTCGGATGGCTTTATACAGATTCCAGGCTCCAAAACAATCTTCTGCATCAAATAATCCGCCGACAACCAGGATGGCAGGTTTAATATTGATATTGTGCCACCCTTGCATTTCTCGCCTTCCACCAGGCGTCTTCATTCGGATGTTTATACATTTCTTTGAAAAAAGCAATACTGTCGCCGGTAAATTTCAATAAATTTTTATCAGCACCCTGCTGCAGATAAAATTGGTAATTGTCCTTGCTGTCATAAGGATCGGGCATTGGAGATTCCGTACTGACGGGTACCGGATGTGGTCTGTCCGAATCCGCCGGCACATAAAAATCAAAGGCATCCATATAAAAAAATGCTCCGTTGTGGTGAAAATCATCTCCGATAAACCAGTCCGTAACAGGGGCCTGCGGGACTCACCGCTTTCAGGGCCGGATGACCGGAAGCAGCTGCCATTCCGGCATAAAATCCCGGATATGAATTCCAATAACACCCACTTTTCCATTATTGCCGGGAATATTTTTTACCAGCCAGTCAATCGCATCATAAGCATCTGTGGATTCATCAATATCACCCGGTTTTTTATCTTTAATGAATGGACGTACGTCAACAAATTTTCCTTCGCTCATCCATCGGCCACGCACATCCTGTATGACCATGAATATATCCTTCCCGCAGATAGTAAATATCTGATAGCCATGTCCAGAAATCCCGATACTCGTCCGGTCCGTATGGTGCACAGTTATACGGCGTTCTTTCCATCAGGATGGGATGTTTTTCAGTACTGTCTTTCGGTACATAAATGGAAGTAAAAAGTTTTATCCCGTCGCGCATGGGAATCGCTTTTTCAATTTTATAATAATTGTCGCGGAACCAGGCACTGTCCTGGCTTACACTCTGGGAAAAACCTGTCAGTATGTTGAAGAGCAGAGGAAGGAGGATGCTGAATTTCATATTTATCATTTATGGAATATGGAAGTATGGGAGTTGGTAATTGATAATGTGAAAGAAATACTTTTAAAGTATTAAGATATTTAATTGCATTCTATTTCACATTTCCACAATTTCACATTTTTCACATTATAAAACTGCAATATCGCCCTAAACTATTTCACCTAAATTGTATAATAAACGGATTATAAATGTTTAACAGAAGAAAATTCCTGGGTTCTTCTTTTCTGGCTTCCACCGGATGGTTCTTAAGAACGTCGGCGAAGCCCGTGCGGGAATTAAAACGGCAATAAATAAACCCATCGTCATTTCCACCTGGGATTTTGGCAAAGCTGCCAATGCAGCAGCCTGGGAAATATTGAGCAAACAGGGACGGGCACTGGATGCAGTTGAAGCTGGGGTAAAAATTCCGGAAGCGGATCCCGATAATCATTCCGTAGGTTATGGCGGTCTGCCTGACCGGGATGGTTATGTTACACTGGATGCCTGCATCATGGATGAAAATAGTAATTGCGGATCCGTGATGTGTCCTGGAATATATTGTTCATCCCATTTCCGTTGCGCGGCTGGTGATGGAAAAAACCCCGCATATTGTACTGGCCGGTAACGGTGCGCTGCGAATTTGCCCTGGCCAATGGATTTAAAAAAGAAAATCTGCTGACACCGGAAAGCGAAAAAATCTGGAAAGAATGGCTGCAGAATTCAAAATATGAACCTGTTATCAATGTAGAAAATAAAAAATACAATTCATTTAACCGGTTAAAAAGTCAAAGGATTCATTCGATCAGGGTCGGTCGGATGCAGACAGACCGGGGTTATCTAACCACGATACGATTGGCATGCTGGCCCTGGACAGCAGGGGAATCTCAGCGGAGCCTGTACCACCAGCGGCATGGCTTTTAAAATGCATGGAAGTGTAGGCGATTCGCCCATTATCGGCGCCGGGTTATTTGTGGACAATGAAATCGGATCTGCCACATCGACAGGTGTGGGAGAAGAAGTGATCCGGATTGTCGGTTCTCACCTGGTCGTTGAATATATGCGACAGGGATTGTCGCCGCGTGAAGCCTGCCGCAAGGCCGTGGAAAGAATTGTAATACGCGATCCGGAAAAAGCAAAAAACCTGCAGGTGGGTTTTCTGGCATTGAAAAAAGACGGCAGTTATGGCGCATTCTGCATTCAAAAAGGATTTACCTATGCCGTGCGTTCCGGTACAGAAGAAAAAATTTATGAATCCGAAAGCTGGTTTAGCTGATGGAAAAAAATATTCTGGAAATTTGTTGTTATAATCTGGATTCCGCCATGATCGCTGCCGATGCCGGTGCTGACCGCATCGAACTTTGTGCCGATCCGGCTGCCGGTGGAACCACACCGGGAATCGGACTAATCAAAACAGTCCGCAGGAAAATCAGATATCGAACTATATCCCATCATACGTATCCGCGGAGGTGATTTTTTATTTTCGGAAGAAGAATTCGAGGTGATGCTGCATGAAGTGGAAGCCTGCAAATCGGCAGGTTGTGATGGAGTTGTCTTTGGCATCTTATTGCCGGATGGACGGGTGGACAAAACCCATTCCGCGAGGCTGGTCGAAAAAGCATATCCCATGGGTGTCTGTTTTCACCGGGCATTTGACTGGACGCGTAATCCCTTTGAAGCGCTGGAAGACATTATTGAAATCGGATGTGAAAGAATTCTTACTTCCGGTCAACAACCCACTGCCATGCTGGGTGCTCCTTTGATCAGAGACCTGATGATGCAGGCCGACGGCCGGATACAGATCATGCCCGGTTCCGGTGTGCGTGCCGCAAATATTACTGATTTGAAAAATGAAACCGGTGCCAGCCAGTTTCATAGTTCGGCCCGATTCCTGAAAAAATCATCAGATGGAATTTATTCAGCCATTTATGACTGAAGACCAGTCAACCGTGATGGCTGACAGGAAAGAGGTTGATGAAATGGTAAGCGGATTGGACTGAAGTATCTGACTCATCAATCCTGCTTACTAATTAACCTTTGAGATCTTCAGCAGATTGGTCGGCAGATGTTCAGCCACCGGAATACTTCCTGTATTGATGATCACATCTCCTTTTTTAATAAATCCTCTTTCTTTCAGAATTTCGATCAGGTCAGCAACAATATCATCCAGGCTTTCTTCTTCAGCATAATGAAATGCACGTACACCCCAGCTCAGACTTAGCTGGTTGATCAGGGTTTTTTCTTTTGAAAATATAAACAGGGGTGATTTCGGACGATAGCTGGATAACATAAAACCGGTATATCCGCTTTGTGTCATTCCGATCAATGCATCGGCATTTGTATCTTTGGCCAGTTTACAGGCATTGTAACAAATGGCATCACTTAGAAAAGAAGGTGAGTGGGGCTGGGGTTCCAGTTCATCTTCCCGGTTATAATGGTAATCCGTTCTTTCCACTTCCATAATGATCTTACGCATGGTTTCCACCACCAGTGTAGGATAATTACCGGTAGCTGTTTCTGCACTCAGCATTACTGCATCGGCACCTTCCAGTACGGCATTGGCCACATCGGTAATTTCACTGCGGTTGGGTTTGGTGCGGTCGATCATACTTTCCATCATCTGCGTAGCCACAATCACCGGTTTGGCGCGGTGGATGCATTTACGGATAATTTGTTTTTGAATCAGTGGAACCTGTTCAACCGGCAGTTCAACACCGAGATCGCCGCGGGCAACCATGATACCATCTGATTCCAGAATGATTTCACGGAGATTGGTAAGTGCTTCCGGCATTTCAATTTTGGCAATGATCTTTGTTTTACTTTTCTTCTGATTCAGTTTTTCGCGCAAGCCCATAATATCATTCACCTTTCGTACAAATGAAAGTGCCACCCAGTCCAGCTTTTGTTCAATGATAAATTCCAGATCGAGCTTCATCTTTTTCGGTTATGGCGGTAGAGAAATTTTTGTATCCGGCAGGTTGATTCCTTTTTTGGAAGAAATGATTCCGCCCAGTTTCACCTGTACTTTTACATCATTGTTTTTTTCAATACTGATCACTTTTACTTCCAGTTTTCCATCATCAATCATGATGATATTGCCAACTTTTACATCTTCATGCAGATTGGGATAGGAAACATAAATTCTTTCCTTGTTGCCAACAAGTTTTGTATTGGTAAATGTGAGGATATCGCCTTCTTCCACCAGCATACTGCCACCTTCAATTTCACCCACCCGCAGTTTGGGTCCCTGCAAGATCGCCGAGAATGGCAATATTAAATGGTTCTGTGGAATTGATTTTGCGGATATGTTCAATGATCTTTGCTTTGTCTTCATGGCTCCGTGAGAAAAATTCAGACGGAAAACATTTACACCGGCTTTTACCAGTGATAATAATTTATCATAGGTATCACAGGCGGGACCAACAGTTGCAACAATTTTAGTACGGTGAAAAGTATGTTCCAGACCAGCCTTCTTATCCATCTGGCCGTAAATATATTTGTCGAGGTTTTTTGACATGTACTGAAAGTGATGAGTTAAAAGTTTAGAGTTAAAGCTAAACAATTATCACATTAAAGTGCGTTAAGCTTTAAGCGTTAGCGTTAAGCTTTAAGAAGCCAATATTTTAATAATCTTCAGCCAGTCATCACTGATTTTTTGTTTTGCCTTTACTGCTTTTTCCAATGGTGTATAATGAATTTTATTATTTACGATTCCCACCATTACATTGAATTTTCCTTCCAGCAGGCATTCCACGGCAGAATAACCCATACGGCTTGCAATTACCCTGTCAAGGCAGCTGGGAGAACCGCCGCGCTGAATATGTCCGAGAATACAAACACGGGTATCAATATTGGGTAACCGCTGCTTAACCACTTTGGCTACTTCTTCGGCGCCACCATAATTATCACCTTCTGCCACCACCACCAGGTTTACCAGTTTTTTTCTTTTTTCCTTTTCCTGCAGGGAACTGACCAGTTCTTCAATATCCGTTTTTCTTTCCGGAATCAGAATATTTTCAGCTCCGGTGGCAATACCGCTGTGCAGGGCAATATAACCGGCATCCCGGCCCATCACTTCAATAACAAAAAGCCGGTCATGCGCATCAGCAGTATCCCGGATCTTATCAATGGCTTCCACGGCAGTATTTACAGCCGTATCAAAACCAATGGTAAAATCAGTTCCGGCAATATCTTTATCAATCGTACCGGGAAGACCGATACAGGGAATTTCAAATTCAGTACTGAATTTATGAGCGCCCCGGAAAGAGCCGTCGCCTCCGATAATGATAAGGCCGTTAATGCCCAGTTTTTTCAGATTGGCATATGCCCTTGACCTTCCTTCATATTCAAAAAATTCCTTACAACGGGCAGTTTTTAAAATGGTTCCGCCCCGCTGAATAATATTGGCCACACTTCGGGAATGCAGGGGAATAATATCATTTTCAATGATGCCACTATAACCCCGCATGATTCCGAATACTTCCAATCCATTAGTAAATTCCGGTACGAACAACTGCACGAACGGCGGCATTCATTCCCGGTGAATCACCACCGGATGTGAGTACCCCGATTTTTGAAACTTTTTGTTGCATTAATTAGAAAAGGGTTGTATTTGTTGAATCGGTTTCAATCAAATGGCAAGATCTATTGAAATTCTTTAATGTTTCCGAAACAAGTCCCAAAAATAAGCATTTGAATTGAATCCTCATGGAGTAAACGGGTTAATTCCCCGATGATCTTATAAATGAATTTCTGCAATCATACATCTGGCACTTCCGCCACCGTTGGTTTCGATGTTTTGCAAGAGAAGCATGCAGGATCCGGTTATATTCGTAACAGTTTTTCTTTTTGTTCCGGAAGGAGTGAATGCCAGGCAGCAGCTGGACATGACCAGGATTTTTTCCTTGCGGTTCATTTTCCAGCTGCAGCATATTGCCTGCGAACTGATTCATCTGACTCTGTGCTGATGCGGATCATTTCCTTTCCGCTTGAAGAGAAATGGTTTCTTCAACAAGTTTTTTTTCATCCGGATCCGGAATGGAATCCAGACAAATCACCACATAACGGTCTGCCACACACATCATCACATTGGTATGGTAAATAGGCTGACCCGATTCATCAGTCGCATGAAAAACAACGGACTGATAATTCATTTTTTTACAGAAATCTTCCAACACGAGCTGGTCAGTTCGCGGCGAAAGACAGGCATAGGCAATTCGTTTTTCCCGGTCAAGCACCATACTGCCGGTTCCTTCCAGAAAAAGATTTTTGGATTCATAACCGGTGAAATCCACCAGATGACTGATAATGAAATTTTTTCCGGATAAGATTCAGTCACTTCCTGCTTTCCGTTCCTTTCTCCGGTTGGGTGCAAACATCGGATAGAGGCAATAAACACCCGATTCATGAAAGGAAATCCAATTATTTGGAAAAATGGCATCAGGTGTATGCGGATCGGGGGAATCTTCCACTACAGTTACATCAATACCTGCGCTTCTGCAATGCGATTACAAATGCATCAAATTCCTGTACCGCTTTTTCTGTCACCTTTTCCTGGTCACCTTTAATCTGGAAACTATTATTCACAGCTGTTTCTGCATTGAACACGAAATGCAGCGGTCTGATCATTAAAACCTTTGAAGTGTTTTGCATATTCCGTTTATTATACTTCATCTCTTAACAAGGGCATACTCATACAATGAAAACCGCCTCGCGCACGGGAAAGTTCGGCCGATGGCATCAGGATGAAGGTATCTTTTATCTGTTCAACTTTCACAGTTCCTTCCTCCAGCTGCCGGATCAGTTCATGCGCATGAATAATCTCAAATCCATTTTCCTTGAAAGCCTCAATCGTTTTGTCATTTCGGTCATAACCCAGTACCACACCTTCTTTCAAAGCCAGCAGGTTGCAGGAATCCGTCCATTGTTCCCGGGCATCAAAAGGAAATTCATTATTACCGGAATAAATAAATTTTACTTTCCCGCTGCATTGCAGATCATCTTCGCTGATATCTGTCAGCAGATCTTCGAGGTTATCAAAATAAACAGGATTCTCAATGTCTTTTTTCTTAAACTGAATGATCTTTAGTTTTTCATCTTTTTTTGATCCTTCCAGTGCTCTTTGCACGGAATCTTCATTTTCATGTTTCATGGATTTTTTGGAAAATACACCCAGCATTACCCAGACATCCCTTCTTACCTGCGTAAAAACCGTATCGATATGCATATAATCCCTTTTCTTGGGGATCTTGATAACTGTAATTTTTTTTACGATATTTTTTTCAAACAGCAATTGAATCGCCTGGTGAGCTGCTTCCATGGTCGTTCTTTCACTTACGCCGATCAGCAGATGATCTTTGGTAACCACCATCACATCGCCGCCTTCCAGGGTTACTTTCCGGTCATCGGATTCTTTGGGTAATAAAAAATGATGATACCCATCGTTGAGTTCCAGAATATTATCCTGGTATTCTTTGAAAAAAGGATGATTGAAGAAAATATATTTTGCAATCAGGGCTTCCCGGGTCCTCGCTTTTTTGGCCGGTTTATTCAGCAGGACATATTCGTTGATCACAATTCCGATATCGCGGGTGAAAATAAAATTCGGAATGGGTGCAAAAAACATCCGGTCGCTTTCCAGGGTACCGGTAATAAATGTTTTGGCCAGTGCCACCGGATTCAGTTCCAGCAATTCTTTCTGTGTATCGTAAGAACAATTTTCAATGGCACAAACAGAAGCAGCCAGTTTAAGACGGATCTCCAGGTCTTCCAGGATTTCAGCCAGCAACCACTGCAGTTCAATTACTTTATCAGATCGAAAAAAATCCTTGTGCTCGGGTTTATAAAAATTTCTTTTGTTTTTTTCTGCATCGATCGTCTTTGAGTTTGCCCTGGATTAGATCGGGATCGAGAAAATACAATAACAGTTTGGTATAAAAATCATATTCTTTTTTGCGGATTGTTTCCAGGTGAACGATATCTTCAAAAAGCCAGTCCTGTGCTTTGGAAGGCACTACTTTCCCCAATCCGCTGTCCGGACTGTGTACCAGCAGGCGTCGCAGACGGCCGACTTCGGAACTTACTTTAATCATTGGGTACATGTTTACTCATAACATTTTTTTGGGCGGTTAAAGGTAGCTAAACCCCTTTCGCGTTCAAAACCTAACAGTTGTTAGTTTTCTCCGTAATTCTGCTATTTTTGCGCGATCATCAATTTTTACTATGGATTTTTCTTTAACAGAAGAACAATTGGCCATACGGCAGGCAGCAAGGGATTTTGCCAGGCAGGAATGTCTGCCGGGTGTTATCGAAAGAGATGAAAAGCAACAATTTCCCCGGGAACAATTACTTAAACTGGCCGATCTGGGATTTATGGGCATGATGGTAACTCCGGAATATGGTGGTGCAGGAATGGATACCGTAAGTTATGTACTGGCGATGGAAGAAATCAGCAAAATTGATGCGAGTGTATCCGTGGCCATGAGTGTAAATAATTCCCTGGTATGCTGGGGACTGCAGGCGTATCGGTACGCCATTCACAAAAGAAAAATTATCTACGACCCCTGGCGGCCGGAAAAAAAAATGGTGAACTTTATATCGGCGCTTTTTTATTGAGTGAACCGGAAGCGGGCAGTGATGCAACTTCACAAAAAACAACTGCCGATAGATAAAGGGGATCATTATATTTTGAATGGAATGAAAAACTGGATTACCAATGGAAATTCAGCATCTGTTTACCTGGTAATGGCACAAACCGATGCGGCAAAAGGATCCAGGGGGATCAATGCATTTATTGTTGAAAAAAATATCGCCCGGTGTTTCTGTGGGTGCAAAAGAAAACAAACTTGGGCATCCGTGGCAGCGATACGCATAGTATCAGTTTTAACGATGTGATAGTTCCCAAGGAAAACCGGATCGGAGAAGATGGATTTGGATTTTCATTTGCCATGAAGACTTTGTCCGGCGGCAGGATCGGAATTGCATCGCAGGCGCTGGGCCTTGCTTCAGGAGCTTATGAACTTTCGTCTGAAATATGCGAAAGAAAGAAAAGCTTTTGGAACGGAAATTAAAAATCACCAGATCATCCAGTTTAAACTGGCTGATATGGCCACCCGCATTGAAGCATCCCGGTTGCTTTGTATGAAAGCTGCCCTGGAAAAAGATCATGGCCAGGATTATGCCATCAGTTCGTCTATGGCCAAAGTATTCGCCAGTGAAACCGCGATGTGGACAACCACTGAAGCCGTACAGATTCATGGCGGATATGGTTTCGTAAAAGAATACCATGTGGAAAGGCTGATGCGCGATGCCAAAATCACACAGATTTATGAAGGAACCAGCGAAGTACAGCGTATCGTGATTTCCAGGAGTATTTTAAAATGATTGACATGAACACGACTGCCTATTCCGAACTCATCGATCAGCTAAAGCTTACCGGTGTCACAGCTAGTGGCGGTTTCCAAAACAAAATCGGTCGAAGAAATACAGGCGCTTTATGATCTGGGTCAAAGAGATTTCGGAGAAAATTATGTGCAGGAACTGGTGGAAAAACAAGCACTGCTTCCCGCTGATATCCGCTGGCATTTTATCGGTCACCTGCAAACCAATAAGGTAAAATACCTGGCTCCGTTTATTTATATGATCCAGTCTGTTGACAGTTTGAAACTGCTGCTTGAAATCGACAAACAGGCGACCAAAAATCAGCGTGCCATTCGTCTGCCTGCTGCAGATTTTTATTGCCCGGGAAGAAACCAAATTCGGATTAGACGAAGAAGAACTTGATTCACTTATTACTCACTGTGAATCAAAACAGGCAGGAGGGGAAGTTCAGTCATTCAGTCATCTCGGGCTGTATGGGGATGGCTTCACTGACAGAAAATAAAACCCGTATCCGGGAAGAATTCAACTTACTACAAACAGATTTTGAAAAAATTAAAAGTGCCTTTCCCTCCGATCCTGTGAATACCCTGAGTATGGGAATGAGCAGTGATTATCCAAATCGCCATCGAAGCCGGATCAACCATGGTCCGTATCGGCAGCCTGATATTTGGGGAAAGACTTACGCAAATAAATAGAATGCTTTTATTTAATTTCGCCCCCTGATATAATCATTACTAATGGCGGAAATACAAGCGGAAGAAAGATCACTGAATTTTCTGGAAGAAATTGTTGAAGAAGACCTGAAGGACGGCAAATACAAAATCGATTCTCACCCGTTTTCCACCGGAACCCAATGGTTATCTGCATATCGGTCATGCAAAATCCATCTGCCTGAATTTCGGGCTTGCCCTGAAATATGGCGGAAAAACCAATCTGCGTTTTGATGATACCAATCCGGCGAAGGAAGAAACGGAATATGTAGACAGTATTATCGAAGATGTAAAATGGCTGGGATTTAGTCCTGAACAGATTTTGTATGCTTCCGATTATTTTGAACAGCTTTACCAGTTTGCGGTAAAGCTGATTGAAAAGGGACTGGCCTATGTAGATGATAGCACGAGTGAAGAAATCGCTTTGCAAAAAGGAACCCCCACTGAACCCGGTATTGCCAATCCATTCAGAAACAGAACGATTGCCGAAAACCTGCAGCTGTTTGCGGAAATGCGGGCGGGTAAATATGCAGACGGAGAAAAAGTGTTAAGGGCAAAAGTCGATATGGCTTCTCCCAATATGCATATGCGCGATCCGATCATCTACCGAATCAAAAAAGCACATCACCACCGCACAGGAAATGACTGGTGTATATATCCGATGTATGATTTTGCACATGGCCAAAGTGATTCCATAGAAAATATTACCCATTCCATTTGCACGCTGGAATTTGTTCCGCACCGGCCGCTCTATGACTGGTTCATTGAAAAACTGGAAATATTTCCATCCCGTCAGTATGAATTTGCGCGGCTCAACCTCACCTTCACGGTAATGAGTAAACGCAAATTGTTACAACTGGTGAATGAAGGATTATGTGCAATCCTGGGATGATCCCCGGATGCCTACCATCTCCGGTCTGCGCCGCCGGGGATATACTCCGGAAAGCATCCGGAATTTTGCTGAACGGATTGGTGTGCAGAAAAGAGATAACCTGATTGATGTCTCCCTGCTGGAATTTTGTCTTCGTGAAGACCTGAATAAGAATGCCATGACGAAAAATGGTGGTTTTTGATCCGCTGAAAGTTGTGCATTACCAACTATCCGGATCAGGTGGAAATGCTGAACTCTGAAGATTATCCTGAAGGCGGTGAAAAAACAGGCAGCCGTGAACTGCCATTCAGCCGCGAACTGTATATAGAACAGGAAGACTTTATGGAAAATCCGCCAAAAAAATTTTTCCGTCTGGCTCCCGGTAAAAGAGTCAGGCTGAAAAGCGCATATATCATTCAGTGTGATGAAGTAATAAAAGATAATGAAGGTAAAATTACAGAACTGCATTGTAGCTATCTGCCGGAAAGCAAAAGCGGTACAGATGGTTCCGGTTTAAAAGTTCAGGGAACTCTGCACTGGGTGAGCAGTGCACATGCCATTCCGGTCGAACTACGTTTATATGACCGGCTGTTCAAAACGAAAATCCGGCCATGGAGGAGGGAGATTTTAAAGATTATATAAATCCTGATTCACTTGAAATCATTCCTGCTGCTTATGCAGAACCTTCGCTGGCCGAGGCCCGACCAGAAGAGCGATATCAGTTTCTGCGCAAGGGATATTTTTGCCTGGACAAGGAAAGCAGTCCGCAAAAACCCGTCTTTAACAGAACTGTTAGTTTAAAAGATGCATGGGCGAAGGAAAATAAGAAGGAGCCTTGACGGATGGTCCTGCATGTGCGGAAACGGATGACCGAGTTAGCTTTCAGAACTTATGTAAATTGCATCCATGAAGCAATACCTGGATTTACTTCGTCATATATCAGAAAAGGGTCTTCAAAAAAATGATCGTACCGGAACCGGAACCCAAAGTTGTTTTGGTTACCAGATGCGGTTTGATTTAAAGAGGGGTTTCCCCTGGTAACCACAAAAAAACTTCATCTGAAAAGTATTATCTATGAATTGCTCTGGTTTCTGAAAGGAGAAACCAATATTGCTTATCTCAGGGAACACGGAGTTAGGATCTGGGATGAATGGGCTAATGAAAATGGAGAACTGGGACCGGTATATGGCAAACAATGGAGAAGCTGGGACAGGTGCAGACGGAAAACAGATTGACCAGATCAGTGATCTGATTGAACAGACTGAAAACAAATCCCGACAGCCGGCGACTGATTGTGAGTGCCTGGAATGTTGCCGAACTACCGGATATGGCGCTGATGCCCTGTCATGTCCTGTTTCAATTTTATGTGGCCCCTGCTGAAAAAACGGGAGGACCGGCGCCGGTTAAGTTGTCAGCTTTACCAACGCAGTGCAGATGTTTTTCTTGGTGTACCATTTAATATTGCCTCTTATGCTTTACTGACGCTGATGATTGCCCAGGTTACCGGACTGGATCCCGGAGAATTTATTCATAGTTTCGGCGACGTCCACTTATATAATAATCACCGCGAACAGGCTTCGCTGCAATTAACCAGAACACCCAATCCCTTGCCCCAAATGAAACTGAATCCGGAGGTAAAAAATATTTTTGATTTCCGGTTTGAAGATTTCAGTTTGGAAAATTACCAGCCACATCCTTCGATCAAAGCCCAGGTAGCTGTATAAAAGAATTATCCATGAAGCTATCCATCATTGTGGCCGCATCTGAAAACAATGCCATCGGGAAACATAACCAGATGTTGTGGAACCTGCCGGAAGATATGCGTTTTTTTAAAAATACCACCTGGGGTTATCCCCTTATCATGGGAAGAAAAACTTTTGAAGCCCTGGGTAATAAACCACTTCCCGGAAGATTTAATATTGTTATCAGCCGTCAGCCCGGATATACAGTGCAGGAAATCCGGAAGTACAGGAAGCGGACAGTCTTTCAAAAGCCATAGAACTGGCAAAAAAAATGGATGCGAAAGAAGCTTTTATTGGTGGCGGAGGACAGATTTATAAGGAATCACATATTAATGTGTGATACCATTTATATGACAAGGGTTTTTGCCCATCTCGACGGAGATGCTTTTTTTCCTGAAATTCCTGAAGATATTTTTCACCTGACTCATTCCAGAAAAGTTCCGGCAGATGAAAAACATGCATATGACATGGACTTTCAAACCTGGACCAAAATAAAATCGATACCGGAACATACCGGATAGATGCACATGTATTCCAAATCCAAGCTCTGCATTGAAATGGTTTCAATATTATTTTCTGGCTTCCAACGGCAGGGGACATGGTATTCATTCACCTTTTGTATATGAACTGATCACGGGAAGTTTTGAATGATGACCGGAAATATTATGCGCTACAAACAAATTGAAACACTTAAAAACAGTCTGTTAAAAGATAAACGAAGTATTCAGGTAGATGATTTTGGAGCAGGTTCGGCATACAGCGGAAATGCATTAAAAAAAGTTTCTGAGATTGCAGGCATGAGGTTTCTAACCAGAAAATTCGGACGACTGTTATTCCGGCTGGCAAATTTTTACTCGTGCCAAAACAATCATGGAAATGGGCAGTTCTCTGGGTATTTCAACTGCTTATCTTGCTTCTGCTGATACCGGCTTCCAGTGTAATACGATGGAAGGATCGTCTGGGATTGCAGAGATTGCCACAGAAAATTTTCAGAAACTTGAAACTGAGCAATATTTCCATGGTTACCGGAGATTTGAGAGACGGACTTACTGACCTTATCGCTTCCAATCCGCCGGCTGACCTGGTTTTTATTGATGGTAACCACCGGAAAAAACCAGTCCTTGAATATTTTGAAAAATTTCTGGATAATATTTCACCTGCTGCACTGATCATAATTCACGATATTCACTGGAGCCGCGAAATGGAAGAAGCCTGGGCAATTATTCAGGCAGACCCACGCGTGAAAATGAGCATCGATATATTTTCCGCCGGTCTGGTTTTTTTCCGGGATGAATTCAAGGTGAAACAACAATTCGTTATCCGATTTTGAATTAAATCTTAAATAAACATTTTGGCTTCAAATCTGCCACCGGAATTTATCAGCACTCTTTCTAAAAGTGGATCATTTTGATCCGGAGGCTTTTCTGTCGGTCCATGAATCAGGTGAACAACTGGTTTCCGTTCATATGAATCCCGGAAAACCTTTTATTCAGCGGTCAAAATTGGAATGATACGATTACAGATCCTCCATTTGAAATATCGCGGAAAGTTCCCTGGGCACCTGATGCATAGTATCTTTCAGTCGCGGCCCTCTTTTACGCTGGATCCTCTTATTTCATGCAGGCTGTTATTATGTACAGGAAGCATCCGGGATGTTTCTGGCATTTGCATTGAAACAGATTGTGGACCTTTCACAAAAAATAAAAGTTCTGGATCTTTGTGCTGCACCGGGTGGTAAATCCACCTTGATACAATCGCTGATTTCTCCAGAATCTCTATTAGTGAGTAATGAAGTAATAAAAACCCGGGTACCTGTTTTATATCAGAATATGACCAAATGGGGACAGGGCAAATGGAATTGTTTCCAATAATGATCCGTCTCATTTTAAGCAGACTTCCCGGATTTTTCGATATTGTACTCATCGACGCGCCCTGCAGTGGAAGTGGATTGTTCAGAAAGGATCCTGAGGCAGCCGAAGGCTGGAGTCCGGATCTGGTAAAACTATGCAGCCAGCGACAACAACGAATTCTGACCGATGCCTGGGATTGCCTGAAAGAAGATGGTTTCCTGATTTATTCCACCTGTTCATATTCCAAAGAAGAAAATGAAGATATTCTGGATTCAGTCTTTCAGTCAGTATCAATGCGAATCCAGTTTCTCTTGTCTCCTGATCCGGACTGGAATATTGTTGAAACCATTTCGGATCAGGCAGGCGCCCATGGTTACCGGTTTTATCCGGACAAGATTCAGGGAGAAGGATTTTTTCTTTCCGTTATTCAAAAAAAACAGGCCATCAGTCGAATACCGATGGATCAAACTCCAATCCACGGGCATAGATCAAACCAGAATTCCGGCACGTATTTCCAAATCCGCTGACAAGCAGATAAGCAACTGGATTGACGGATGATTCTCTGCAATATCTGGCTATTGGGGAATCCATTCATGCCTTGCCCCTGAACTGCTGCCGGATTTTGAAATGCTGAAAAACAGCCTTTATTTAAAAAAAGCAGGTGTCCGAATCGGAAAAGAAGGTGAAAATGAATGGATACCAGATCATGAACTGGCTTTGGCTGATTTTTTGAAGGATGACATTCCGGTTATCCGGGTGTTGAGAAAACTGATGCGCTTCGATTTTTGACGGGGCGAACCCTTCGAATTTCGAAAAGAAAGCGCGTGGTTGGCGATTGGTCTGCTTATCTGGAACAACGGTTAGGCTGGGTAAAACTGCTGGACAAAAGGATGAATAACTATTATCCCAAATCCTGGAGAATCCGGCATATAGCTCATTTTTTAATATTTCATTTGCAAGATTATTCAGCATCTTTGCGTTCATCCATAAATACCTGCCATGAAAAACAGGATAGCCCTTTTGATTTGCTTCGATTTTTACGCTGTCTGCCGGTTATTCGCAAAATACCCAGCTTACAATTGAAGGCAACAGCAGGTAAATTTTACCTGGATACATACAGTGGTGGCAAAAGAAAACTGGTATAGTATCGGACGCCTGTTCAATCTGCGACCGCATGATATCGCCAGTTTTAACAATATGAGTTTCGACAAGCCGCTGGAAGTTGGCAACGATCCTGAATATTCCGCTTACTGCAGTAAATTTTGACCAGAAACAGATAAAAGCGTCCGGTGAATCCCTGATTCCGATCTACCATGCAGTCGGATGAAAAAGAATGGATGTTTAAAATCAGTTCTATTTATAACGACGTTCCGGTAACCAGTCTGGAAAAATGGAATAAAATCAAACGGGATGATGTAAAAAAAGGAACTCCGTTCTGATTGTCGGATTTTTGAAAGTAAAAACAGATCTTTCGCCGCTGGCCATGGGCATTTCAACTAACCCTGTAGGCAGCCCTGCCTCAGCCGACTGCAACAAGTCAAATCTGTCAAAGCCGGCTGATCCTGCCTCGTACAATCAACCACTAGTAAGCCGGCTCAGACCAGCACCATCAACTACAGCTGCTCAAATATCCGTCAAATCCGCAGTATCAACTCTTCCAAATACAGGTGCGTGCCACTACAGCTGTAATTCCGGTAAGCAATACGTCGGAAAGGGTCAACAATTATGCTGCAACACATAGCAATGGTGGATTTTTCAGTGTTGACTTATTCCGGAACAGGAAAATCAGCCAGCGGTATGGCAGGAACTTTTAAAAGTACCAGTGGATGGACAGACGGAAAATATTATGCATTGATGAATGGCATCGCTGTGGGTACCATTATCAGGGTTACAGGAACAAATGGTAAAACCATTTATGCGAAAGTGCTGGGACAGCTTCCGGAAATGAAAGAAAGTAACGGGCTTGCTGGTTCGGATCAGCAATGCTGCATCTGCCGAACTCGGTCTCGGCGAAGGAAAATTTCCTGTCGACGTAAATATTAAATAACTGAGATTTCTATTTCACCTGGATCAATACCTGTCCCGAACCCGTAATTCTTCTATTCGGCTGATTCAGTAGATCCGTGATCGGTATAAAAAGCCGTCATAATAAAAACTGCCCGATTGTGAGCCGGAAAGTTTCGGTTTATTTAATGGTAAAGCACCCTGCAATCCCACAAAATAATTCAACCCAGGATCATTTGCATAATGTCAAGATCCATTGAACCATTTGGTTTAGTGTCAGTTTCTCGCTCAGTTCCGGATGAGTGGGCATTACTTCCTTCCCCCATATGCCGGTAGATCCTGTTCTTAATATGATTTTCCAGCTGGCTCCGGTCGAATATTGACTTCCCGTAACGGATGCTGATTTCCTGGAAAGAAGGGCCCGCAAGTTTTGTTTTTACTGCATGACAACTAAAACAATTTGAAACCACCATTCCGTCAGTCCTGTCGTGTCGCTAAACTTTTTTTGTTTAAGATAAGTTTGACGCCTGAGCTGAAGTCTCGACAAATTTTAATCTGACAATTACTTCTGCGCATTGAATTTCCTGATATTTCGATTCGCCGTCTTCGGTATCGGACACTTCAACTGCATACGGAACCTTGCTGTTCCATGTACAAAGCTTGCATGTTTTACGCGGGCTGGATGATGTCTCACAACCGGTGCATGATTGACGTTTCCGGGCCGATACCAGCGTTAGGAATCCGGCACGCGATGTTTTAACCATGCATCAGGACTAGATCGTTAGAAATGTAAATTTTCGCCGAGGAAACTGATCGTTAAAAAATACCCGGCGTAACGCCCTAAAACAATTCCGTTTATTTTCTTTTGGTCAAGGTTAGGAATTGATTGATTTCTTCCGCAACCCGTTTGGCTGAACGGAGACAGGATTCCATTCCACGGCTCATATTATCAGCATAGGTACCAACAAAATAAATCCTTCCTTCCGGTTTCAATAATCTGCGGCCAGAATTTATGCATTTGACCTACAGGAAACGGAACCATTTCGCAGGTCGGGGCAAAACTATCCTTTGACCAGTCCTTCGTCAATGCCTGCACAATGGTATCGCGTTTACCGGGATATAATTTTCTGAATGCTGCGAGCACCCTTTGCGGTGATAAATCCCGAAGGTCCATAAGCCACCATGATCACCCTTTCGGTTTCAACTTCATCTGCTGTTTGCCAGGTTGCCTGTATATCCGGATCATCAAATTCCAGATTGATGGATTTCAGTCCGTCTTCCAGCCAGAATTTTGAACTCGCCTCGAATATATAATGAGGATGCGAAGTATAAGCGAGATTATCAACTACATATTGTTTCTCCGCGAAAGGGCAGGAGTCACCACAATTTTTTTAAAGACGGGCATTGAAATCGCATTTACCAGAAAATCTGCCGTCATCTGTTTTTCTTCTTCATAACCGTATTGCCTTAATGTTACTGAAACGGATCGAGGAGATTGTTTGATCGAAATAACAGGCGAACCCAGGTGCAGCCGATTGCCCAGTTTTTTCGCAAAAGCATTGGTCATTTCCTGGTTGCCGCCTTTCAGCCGGAATATATTTCCCTCCGAAAGTGGTATGCCGCGAAAACCCATAATGGCCAAACGCCAGGCTTTATACAACGCCGAAGTATTTTTTCCTCCCAGGTAGTCCAGGGCCATATCCGATGCTCCCTGTTTTTTATAAAGGTCTGCAAGAGAAATATTGTCCAGGTCGTCGAGACCCACCCCGAAATGGCTGGAAAGGATCGGTAAATTTTGAAATATAAGATTGAAGATAAAAGGTTGCAAGTTCCCACCAGGCGATTCCTTGAAAGCAACTGAACTTCTCGTTCATTAAATCCAAAGTCTTTCAATATGGCTGGATCCCGGAGTTGTTCTGGCGAATAAAATTTCCCTTTGATCATACTCAATCCATCATTTCCCTGACGGTAAGGAAGAACTGTGAGATTAAATTCTTTAGCGTATTCAAAGAATTTTTCATATCCGGGATCAGTGATATGATCCGCTCCATAGTCCGCATATAAGCCCATCGGAAAATCCATCCCTTCCGGTGAAAACATGACCGCCATGACGGCCACTGGCTTCGAGAACAGTCACTTCATGACCTGCTTTCATCAGTTCATAGGCAGCAACAAAACCGCTGATTCCTGCTCCGGCGACAACTATTTTTTTTGGCTTCAATTTTTTTCGAACAACGTGAATTCGTCAGCTGGAGAAATTTGCTACTGATTTGCAAAATTTCAGGGATGGTGAGTGAGATTCCGGCTCCGGCGAGAATGCTATTGCGGATAAAATCTCTTCTTTTTAAATCATCCATTTAATTTTTTTGGGACCGCCACCGTCTTCCGGTTTTTTACAACAGGTTGGTAATTTTTTATATGCTTCCGGATCAGCAGTCACATCACCTGCATCATAACCGATATTGGCGATGGCTGTTTTGATATTTTCAATGGTTGTACGGTCCCAGAGATAGGTCACTTTACAGGTATTTTTTTATAATCCACTTTACCGACTTGAACTCCATCTTCCCGGGTCAGGTATTTTTCTATTCTATCCTTGCATTGTTCACATTGAACAGTCGGAACGGATATGGTTGCCGTTTCCAGAGCACCCTTACGAACAGGTTGCTGGGCCTTGCCGAAAAGAACAAAAGCAACTCAACATCACAGTCAGCTCAAATATCTTTTTCATAACTATTAATTTATTTTCAAAAATACGAAACCGCTTTCCAGTTTGCAGGATCTTCCCGCCATTTAACAAGTGTTTCATACTGTGCTCCGTATTACTGTTCCTTTTTCAACGGCCAGTCCGATCAGGGTCGGATAATCAGTCAGTGACCTGGTTTTAACGCCTTCGGCAGCAAAGGCCTTCTGCCGCTTCATCAAATCCATAATTAAATATAGAAACCAGTCCGGCAATTTGCAAACCCAGCCTGATTTCAATGCCTGGATCACTGCAAGACTGCTTTTACCGGTAGAAATCAGGTCTTCAATCACGACGCACCTGTTTGCCTTCTTCATAATATCCTTCAATCTGGTTTCCCATTCCATGTTCCTTGGGCTTGGAACGAACATAAATAAAGGGCAATTTCAACTGATCGGCAGCCATGGCACCCCAGGCGATACCGGCTGTTGCCACGCCGGCCAGATATTCCGCATCCGGGAATTCTTCAAAAATCTGGTTACACATTTCAGATTTTATAAATTCCCGGATATGCGGAAAGGAAAGTGTTTTCCGGTTATCACAATAAATTGGACTTTTCCATCCGGAGGCCCAGGTAAACGGTTTTTCCAGATGTAATTTAATGGCCTGAATTTCCAGCAGTTTTTCCGCAACCGCTTTTTCATTTGTCATGGCGTGAAGATAAAAAATTCCCTTTGTTTCAGTCACTGATGGCACTGTCCCCTATTATCTTTATCCATATGCATGGATAATAGTCCAAAACAGACTTCTTACTTACCTGCGCTGCCGGGGACTTGGTTGAAAATGAGAAAGGGAGAAGTCCTTTTTATGTTTCGGCGGGGTAAATGGGATCTGCCAAAAGGTAAACTCGACCCGGGAGAAACCCTGGAAGCCTGTGCTCTACGGGAAGTGGAGGAAGAAACGGGCGTTGGTCAACTGGAATTAAAAAATTTTTTATTGGTCACAGAACACACTTATGCAGAACGGGGAACTGGATATGTTTAAAAGAAACCCACTGGTATCAGATGGAAACGAACAGTCATCAGTCGCTGATTCCGCAAGCAGAAGAAGATATCACGCGAATTGAGATGGATGGCACCTGCGAATTTCAAGATTGTTTTGCGAAATACCTATCCGGCCATCGTTGAAGTGCTTAGAGGCTGGCGGATTTTCAAGACTGGCAGGAAGTTAGAAATCTAGTTGAGATCTTCTACACTCGTCCATACTTCCAGACTCTCACACTTAAGGGTGCTTTCTTTTTTCACAAAAACCGTAAGGCTGCTCACGCAAACCAGTTTTTCATTTTTATCCATGATCTTAATTTCCCACACATGGGAAGAAGCGCCAAGATGAAGCGGGATAGCTGTTCCGGTAACAATACCATCTCTTACACTGCGAATATGATTGGCATTGATTTCAACGCCCACACAAATAATATTGTTCGGGATCCACGACCATGACCGAACCAACGCTGCCCAAGCGTTTCCGCCAGTGCCGCAGATGCGCCTCCATGTAATAATTCCATAAGCCTGATGTGTTCTGTTGTCGACCGGCATGGTGGCCTTTAAGATAGTTTTCTCCTACTTCCGTAATCCTGATTCCCAGCAATTCATTCATGGTATTTGCCGAAAACTGGTTCAGTTTTTCTAACATCGATATCTTTCTTAAACCAAATGGACATATTGTTTTATTTTAGATATACTCGTTGATAGATGACGGATTCACAGTTGACAGTTACCGTGCTTTGAGCTTTACGCTTTAGGCTTTCAGCTTTTCAGTAATCCGCCACAACCTGCGGAAGAAACTGGGTTACATCTCCGCCATTACGGATCACATCGCGCACAAGTGTCGATGCAACTGAAGTGTACTGCGGCAGACAGGTAAGAAAAACAGTTTCGATCTGAAAATCCAGGCTGCGGTTCATATCTGCAATGGCTTTTTCATATTCAAAATCATTTACGTAACGGATTCCGCGGATGATATAATGCGCACCTACCTGCTGGCAACATTTAATGGTAAGACCATCGTACAAAACGGCATCCACCGCTAGGATTGTCTTTATAAATTTCCTTAATCCAGGCAATTCGCTGTTCTTCAGAAAACATCGGTAGTTTATTTACATTCCGGCCGATACCGATCACCACTTTATCAAACAATCCCAGTGAACGGCTGATAATATCGAGATGCCCGATGGTAATCGGATCAAATGTGCCTGGGAAATAGTGCGATCCGTTGCATACGATGATTTGAAGGGTTTAAAGATTCGTTGCTTTGCCGGCTAAAAGATAGAGCACTGCCATCCGCACAGCCACACCATTTTCCACCTGTTGCAGGATGATAGATTGTTTGCTGTCTGCCACATCACTGTCCAGTTCCACACCCCGGTTGATCGGGCCGGGATGCATGATCACAATTTCCTTTGAAAGACTGTCCAGCATTTTCCGGTTAATACCATAAGCCAGACTGTATTCCCGAAGGATGAAAATAAGACCTGGTTCTGTCTTTCCAGCTGAATCCGTAACACATTGGCCACATCACACCATTCCAGCGCTTTGCGAAGATTGTATTCCACGGGTATGCCAAATGCTTCTGTGATATACACGGGGATCAGTGTGGGGGGTCCGGCGACCATAACTTCCGCACCCATTTTTTTCAGCAGATAAATATTGCTGAGTGCAACCCGGGAATGCATGATATCGCCGATGATGGCAACTTTTTTTCCTTCCAGCGATACCCAGTTTTTCCCGGATGGAAAATGCATCCAGCAAGGCCTGCGTAGGATGTTCATTGATACCGTCTCCGGCATTCACAATGGCTGCCGGAATATGTTTTGCCAGGAAATGAGGTGCTCCGCTGGCACTGTGCCGCATGACCACCATATCCACTTTCATGGAAAGAATATTGTTGACAGTATCCAGCAGGCTTTCGCCTTTGGATACAGAAGAACCGGAAGCAGTAAAATTGATGGTATCTGCAGAAAGTCTTTTTTCAGCCAGTTCAAATGAAATCCTGGTGCGGGTTGAATTTTCGTAAAAGAGGTTTACGATGGTTACATCGCGGAGGGTTGGAACTTTTTTTATGGGTCTTTGAAGAACTTCCTTGAACTGGGTGGCGGTGTCTAAAATAGTCTGAATGTCGGAAGCTTGTAAATCTCGAATGCCAAGAAGATGTTTGGTACTGAGTTGCATTAAAAGTCAAAGTTATATTTTCAAAGCCATACCCCAAAATCATACTTAAGGCAAAAGCTACTGGCATCGTATCTTCACTGCTCGATTCAGATCAAAGAACCACTTCTTCCTTCCCGTCCCTTTCCTTCCAGAATACCTTTACTTTCTGGGTAATGATCGTATCGATGGATCTGCCGGTATAATCAGCCTGGATGGGCACTTCCCGGCTGAACCGACGGTCAATTAAAATACAAAGTTCCACTTTGGCCGGTCTTCCAAATGTCAAGCAGGGCATCCATGGCTGCCCGGATGGTTCTGCCGGTATACAACACATCATCCACCAGGATCACTGTTTTATTTTCAATGCTGAAAGGAATATCTGTCTGATTGAGGGTATGAAGGCCCTGACGTATATCATCCCGGTAAAAAGTATATATCCAGTTTACCGTAAGTGATTTTTCCAGGTGTGATCTGCTGGTTGATCTGTTGTACGATCCGGTCTGAAAAAAAAATACCCCGGGGTTGAATACCGATGATCACCAGGTCCTGCATAACTGAGATGATTTTCCAGCAACTGATGGCTCAGTCGCTGGATGGTGATGCCGAGTTCTTTTTCGGTCAGAATCGTCTTCAATCAGAATATTTTTATAAAAATAGCAAAAGCGGTCAAGCTTCTGCTAAAAAAGGATATTCATAACCGGTAGGCGGATCAAAAGTTTCTTTGATGGTGCGGGCACTAAGCCAGCGGTAAAGATTCAGATATGGATCCGGCCTTATCATTGGTTCCGCTTCCCCTGGCTCCTCCAAATGGCTGCTGACCCACAACTGCTCCGGTTGGTTTGTCGTTGATATAAAAATTACCTGCTGAATGCCGCAATTTTTCCGTGGCCAGTTCAATAGCCTGCCGGTTTGTGGAAATGATAGAGCCGGTTAATGCATAATTTGAAGTTGAATCCACCAGGTCCATCGTTTCTTCAAATTTGATTTTCATCATAAACATAGATTGTTAGCACCGGTCCGAAAATTTCTTCTTTTAAAGTGACATAATCCGGATCACGTGGTTTCAATAACCGTTGGATGAATAAAATATCCTTTTGATTTATCTGCTTTGCCGCCGGCCAGAATTTTTGCTTTCGGATCTTTTGCTGCACGGTCAATATATCCTTTGATCTTATCAAAACTTTTTTCATCAATCACGGCATTTACAAAATTGCTGAAATCCTCTACAGTTCCCACTTTCATGGATTCTAGCGACTTTCACCAGTTTCTCTTTAATCTCACGCGGCGAGATTGGATGGAAGATAGGCCCTGGATGCTGCTGAACATTTCTGTCCCTGGTATTCAAAAGCGCCTCTGGCCAAGTGCAGTCACCACCACATCTACATCGGCTTCCCGATGCACCAGCACAAAATCCTTTCCTCCGGTTTCCCCACAATGCGCGGATAAGACCTGTATTTCCCGATATTCTCACCAATGGTTTTCCAAATGGTATTGAATACCCTGTTGAACCCGTAAAATGTATTCCGGCAAAATCCGCGGTGACTGAAACAAATTTCACCGAGTTCGGTGCCGATCTGCATAAACCAGGTTGATAACACCATCCGGTAAGTCCGGCTTCCTGTAGAATTTTCATAAAAATCCATGGCACTGAAAATCTGGGTATCTGCAGGTTTCCACACCACCGTATTTCCACACATGGCTGCTGAAGTGGGCAGATTTCCGCCGATGGCAGTAAAATTAAATGGGGTTATGGCCAGCACAAACCCTTCCAGAGAACGGTATTCCAGACGGTTATGCATGCCCGGGGAACTGATGGGTTGCTGTTTGTATATTTCACTTAGATAATGAACATTAAATCGTAAGAAAATCAATTAGTTCACAGGCGCTGTCAATTTCTGCCTGGTAGGCATTTTTACTTTGCCCGAGCATGGTTGCAGCATTCATCTGATTGCCCGGTACTTACCGGCCAGCAAATCGGCCGCCTTCAGAAATATAGCTGCCCGGTTTTCCCAGTTCATTGTCTCCCAGGAATGCTTTGCTTTCAGGGCTGCATCAATGGCCAGTTGGATCTGTTCTTTTGAAGACCGGTGAAAATAACCCAGCGTATGGGAAAGTTCATGGGGAGGTCGCATTTTAATTTTATTTCCGGAGCGGATTTCTTTTCCTCCGATAATTGCCGGAATATCATGTTCCACTGATTTCAGCTTCGGTCAATGCTTTTTTCAGTGAATTTTTTCTCGGATGAACCGGGGGCATAGGATTTCACCGGTTCATTCGCCGGAAGAGGGTAATTGAAGTAACCGATATTCATATTCATTGAATTTATTCGAATGGCAATTTGACATTGACTATTGAATAAATCCGTCAAATTACGTAAGTGTTTCTTTCTCTGACATCAGATATGCTTTAATAAATCCATCCAGTTCCCCATCCATTACCGGTTGAATATTTCCGGTTTCATAACCTGTCCGGTGATCCTTGATCATTTTATATGGATGAAAAACATAGGAACGGATCTGTGATCCCCATTCTATTTTTTTCTTACTGGCATTGTTCGCATTTTTAATGGCTTCCCGTTTGCGCATTTCTTCTTCATACAACCGGCTCTTCAGCATGGCCATGGCTTTTTCACGGTTTTCACCCTGTGTACGGGCCTGCTGGCATTCCACAATAATACCGCTGGGTTTATGGGTAAGCCGAACGGCTGTTTCTACTTTGTTTACGTTTTGTCCACCGGCACCGCCGCTTCTGAAAAATGCCCATTCAATATCAGCAGGATTCACTTCGATTTCAATCGTGTCATCAATCAGCGGATAAACATATACGGAAGCAAATGAAGTATGTCGTCGGGCATTGCTGTCGAAGGGAGAAATACGCACCAGCCGGTGAACACCACTTTCAGCTTTCAGAAATCCATAGGCAAATGGTCCGTCGAACTGAAGAGTAACACTTTTAATACCTGCAGATTCGCCATCCTGAAAATCGAGTTCAGAAACAGACCAGCCCTGCTTTTCTCCGTACATGCGGTACATACGCATCAGCATTTCAGCCCAATCCTGGCTTTCCGTACCGCCGGCACCGGAATTGATTTGCAATACAGCCGGTAATTCATCTTCCGGTTCATTCAGTGTGGATTTGAATTCTGCTTCTTCGATCAGTTCCAGTGCTTTTTCGTAAGCCGCACGGGTTTCTTCTTCTGTTGCTTCACCTGCTTTCCAGAATTCCATCAGTACGGCAAAATCTTCTATCGCCGTTTCCACAGCCTGATAGAGTTTTAACCAATACTCATTTACCTTGATGTTTTTGAGAATGGCAGTGGCCCGTTCATTATCTTCCCAGAAGCCTGAACTGCCGGTTAACTGTCTTTCTTCATTAATTTTGATCTGTCGGTTCTCGACGTCAAAGAAACCTCCTCAGTCCACTCAGCCGGGACCTCATATCGATTAGCTTTTCCTGTGTCATAGGGACGCAAGTTAAAGATTCATTTACAAATAGGGGAAGGGTAAACGATAAAAAAGCCCTTCCGGTATCAGCCGGAAGAGCCGTTGAAAGAATCTACATTATAATCTGCTTTTTTCTGTACCGGTTACAGTATCTGATTTAAACCATTTTTTCAAATCGTCTTTTGTTTTTCCTGTTTTCTGCTGCAGACGACCCAACAATTCATCTTCTTTTCCTTCTTCATATTTCAGATCATCATCTGTCAGATTGCCATAGGCCTGTTTTAATTTACCTTTCACTGTATTCCAGGTTCCTTTCACAATTAAATTGTCCATAGTATTAATTTTATACGCTATAGTTTCAATCTTCATGCCATCAGCCATGCCGGATAATACTTTAACATTATAAAATATGATCATTGATTTTCGTTCAGATACAGTTACGAAACCAACTCCGGGATGATGGACGCCATGATGAAGGCTCGAGTGGGAGATGATGTTTTCAGGGAAGACCCCACTGTCAATCAGCTTGGAAAAAAAGATGGCAGCTCTTTTCGGAATGGAAGCTGCATTATTGTGTGCAAGCGGAACGATGTCGAATCAGGTTGCTATAGCCAGTCATACCAGACCTGGTGATGAAGTGATTTGTGAACAGGAATCCCATGTTTATTATTATGAAGGTGGTGGCATCGCCTTTAATGCAGGTTGTCAGACGAAAACCCTGGCCGGCGACAGGGGTAGGATCAATGCCAGGCAGGTTTTAAAATCCATTAATCCGGATGATGTACATAAAGCCCAGGACTTCGCTGGTATGCCTGGAGAACACATCGAACCGGGGAGGCGGAAGCTGTTATGAATCTGGAAGAAATAAAAAAAATCAGGGAAGTTTGTGATGAGCATCATCTCAACCTGCACCTGGACGGAGCGCGTTTATTTAATGCACTGGTTGCGAAAAATGAAAAGACCCGGCGATTACGGAAAACTATTTCACAGCATTTCGGTTTGTTTTAATAAAGGGCTCGGATGCCCGGCCGGCAGTATGTTGCTGGGCACCGAAAAATTTATTCGTCAGGCCACGGCGGGTGCGCAAGGTATTTGGCGGAGGTATGCGACAGGCCGGATTCCTGGCGGCAACTGCTTTGTATGCACTGGAACATCATGTTGACCGACTGGCCACAGATCATCAGCAGGCCAAAAAAATCGGTGAAGCGCTTGCAAAAACATCCGCTGGTAAAAATGGTGATGCCGGTAGAAACCAACCTGGTTATTTTTGAATTGAAGGATGGGAAAGATCCACAAGGTTTTATTGCCTCGGTTAAAGCAAAAAGAATATCCTCTTACTTTCGATTTCCGATAAACGGCTGCGCATTGTTACCCATCTGGATATCAGCAGCGAAATGGTAGATCAATTTCTAAAGGTACTCGAAGACCTGAACTAAGCGCTTTATGCTTTACGCTTTACGCTTAGCTTAAATAATGTACCATTTTGAATTTTCATCCTTTGCATAAGAAAGACCATTGCTCATCACATGTACTTCCCGGTTATTTTCAGGATCCTTCACCCGGTGTTTTTCATAAACCCGGATTCCGTTATTTTCCCGGGTCAGGTACATGATCAGTGCAGTAACGGAAGGAGAAACATCCTGCAACAACATTTCATCATTTTCTCTAACAAACGCCTGACTCATAAAAGATGTTTTTAAAATGTGAATTCAATACTCGTCCAATAACAACATTCAAATCGTAATTTTGTTAGCAAACAAAAAGCCAACCCTGAATATGTTCCCAAATATTTCCCCTGTAGAAACCCCGGCCTGGAAAAAACTGCAGGCAGACCAGCAGTTTATGAAAGGCATTCAGATGAAAAGTCTTTTCAGCGAAGACCGGGAAAGATTTAACCGCTATTCTCAATTATTTTTGGAGATATTCTTTTTGACTATTCAAAAAACCTGGTGAATGCGGAAACTTTTTCACATTTATTGGATCTGGCAGCGGAATGCAAGGTTTGGGAAGCCATCAGCAGGCCATGTTTTCGGGAGAAAAAATAAATCACACAGAAAACCGCTCCGTTCTTGCATACGGCTCTAAGAAATTTTTCCGGTGAACCGGTTTATTCTGATGGCAAGGATGTGATGCCGGAAGTAATGCAGGAGCTGGAACACATGAAATCCTTCAGCCAAAAAATTCATTCGGGTGAATGGAGGGGTTATAGCGGCAAACCCATCCGGAATATTGTTAATATCGGAATAGGTGGCAGTGACCTCGGACCGGTAATGGTTACAGAAGCGTTAAAACATTACTGGATAGATGGCATGGAGGCATATTTTGTTTCAAATGTTGATGCAACCCAGATCGTTGAAACCCTTAAAAAAATAAATCCGGAAGAAACACTCTTCCTTATTGCATCAAAGACTTTCACTACCCAGGAAACCATGACCAATGCTTATAGTGCAAGGGAATGGTTTTTAAAGTCAGCAGGTGATGCAGTCGCATATTGCTAAACATTTTGTAGCACTTTCCACCAATGAAACTGAAGTAGTAAAATTTGGCATTGACCGCTCCAATATGTTTGTTTTCTGGGATTGGGTGGGAGGCCGGTATTCCCTTTGGAGTGCAATCGGGCTATCCATCGTACTGATGATCGGTTATCCCCGATTTGAAGAAATGCTGCAGGGCGCTCATGCGGCGGACAAACATTTTAAAAACACGCCGTTTGAAAAAAATATACCGGTGATCATGGCGCTGCTGGGGATCTGGTACCGAAATTTCTTTGGTTCACAAACAGAAGCCATCCTGGCATATGATCAATATATGCACCGGTTTGCCGCATATTTTCAACAGGGAAATATGGAAAGCAACGGCAAATCCGTTGACCGAAATGGTGTTCCCGTTACTTATTCAACAGGTCCTGTTGTTTGGGGAGAACCGGGCACCAACGGTCAGCATGCTTTTTATCAGCTGATCCATCAGGGCACGGTTTTGATTCCCTGCGATTTTATTGCACCGGCCATCAGTCATAATCCACTGGGTGATCATCACGCTAAATTACTGTCTAATTTTTTTGCACAAACGGAAGCCCTTATGAATGGGAGGACACCGGATGAACTGCTGGCAGCAAAAGTGAAACCTGATCTGATTCCCTTTAAATTTTTCAGCGGAAACCGACCAACCAATTCATTTCTGATTAAAACTGATTACACCCTATACCCTTGGCCAGCTTATTGCCTTGTATGAACATAAGATATTCGTTCAGGGTGTAATCTGGAATATCTACTCCTTTGATCAATGGGGAGTAGAACTGGGTAAAGAACTGGCCGGAAAAATATTACCCGAACTAAAAAACGGCGAAGAAACCTCGGTCCCATGACGGATCTACAAACGGTTTGATAAACTGGTACAAAAAAATCTGTTTTTAACAGATTAACACTTAAAATAAAGCACTTGTTAATAACGTTTTGGTTATAGATCACAAGTAATTAATCTGTCTGTCAATCTACATCCCTATGCAAATTTCGCCGAAGACGGCCGGAAAGCCCGGCATTTTAAAGAAGCAGTATATTGTTATACTCTTCTGTCCATTTGCTCCGGATTGACCGGATTATATTTTTACCAGGCTTTTGGTTCAGGAAATCTTTTTCACAGGAATTCCAGTGAATTACTGGCTAATGCCAGAGATACAGTTGGAAATAACGACTCATCCCGGAATTAATCTCCGTGCCCGTTGTGCTGGATACGGTCAAATATGACCAGCTAAATCTTGCCCTAAGCAATGGGGATAGCTCCGGTCGCTGGCCGGTTAAACTGAAATATCCTTTACCGGGTGCCATTTTCCCATTTAACCGGGTCATTGCGTATTATGGTAATCTCTATTCCAAGAAAATGGGGGTTTTGGGAGAATATCCCACGGATACTATGTTTGCCAAACTGCAGGCAGAATTAAAGAAATGGCAGGCTGCTGATTCAACAGTTCCGGTTCGTCCGGCCCTACATTATATTGCCGTTACCGCTCAGGGATATCCCGGTAAAGGGAATAAATACAGGCTGCGTATGCCATTTAAACAAATTGATTCTCGTCATCCGGATGGCTGCCCGGATCAATGCCCTGGTATTTCCTGGATATCCAGGTGGGTATGAGCACGGTTCAGGAAGAAGTTCCCACTGCTGGAGCCTTACCTTAAAATGCCTCAGGTTCATCTCGGAATAGACCCGGAATTTTCCATGAAAACAGGTAAAAAACCAGGTTCTGTGATAGGAACCATGAATGATTCCGATATCAACTTTACCATTAAATATCTTGCAAATCTGGCTAAGGCTAACCAACTTCCACCCAAAATACTGGTAGTTCACCGGTTTCACCCAGGCGATGATCAGGAACTATAAAAATATTAAACCCAACTCCGGAAGTGCAGGTGGTGGTTGATATGGACGGATGGGGTGCCAAAGAACAGAAAATTGACCACCTACCGGGAATATGTTTCCAGGGAACCGGTTCAGTTCACAGGATTCAAATTATTTTATAAAAATGATTACCGGGAAGCCAACAGCAGTATGATGACGCCTGAAGAAGTGTTGAAATTGAAACCGAAGCCGGTTTATATTCAGTACCAGTAAAAGCTTAAAGCGCAAAGCGTAAAGCTTCGTAGATAGCAATTCATCTGTCGAATACAGTATATCTATATAGCTGATTACATCTAATGCATGCGGATTACAAGAAATCCGACAATGCTGAGCAGGAGAATGATTACGATCGCCCAATAAGTCCAGGACAGATCTCCGATCGACTTTTTTCTTTTATGCATTTTTTTATGAGTCAGCTGATGATGCATCTGTTGGTTCAGATTTTGTAAAACAGATTCAAGTTGTTTTGTATCCTTTAACTGATTGAGGCCTTCTGACGCATCAGAAAGAAATTCTGCAGGCAGTTGTTCCCGGAAACTGATTCAATTCCTTTTCATTCAGTATCGCCCGCAAATGGTCGTCCAGTGAATCCGGCAAGTTTATTCTCTGGATAGGAATCATATCGTTTGATTTCTTCATTCATATTACTCGTCCAGATTGATCTAATTTTCTTTTCCAGCAGTAATCGCAGGTTTCTTTTTCCGTTCTGAATATAACTTTTCACCTGCAATAAACTGAAACCGGTTTCCGATGCAATAGCCTGGTAGGATTTTTTTTCCAGGTAAAACATCCGGATACAGGTTTTTTGTTCCGGATTCAGATGTTGCAGTGCTTCTTCCAAATCCTTTAAAAGTGCTTTCATCTTTCAGGGGGTCCGGATCGTTTATTTCCGAAACCGGTTCAGTCACCAGATCAACCGAAATGCCCTGACGTCTGTTTCCGTAACTTCATCAGGCAATGATTCTTTGCGATCATATAAAGCCAGGAACTGAAATAACTGACCTCATATTTATGCAATTCCGTAATGGCTTTTAAAAAAATCTGCTGTACGGCATCTCTTGCTTCTTCCGGATTTTTCAGATATTTCATGGATACACCATAGAATAACATGGTATATCGTTCCAGCAGGGATCCGAGCCATTCATTGTTGTGATCAGCATAAAAATGCTTTAATATTTCCTGATCGGTTAACCGGGTATGTGGGGAAGGATTCAACGTTAATAAATCAGCTTTCAGTTAAGATGCAGAAATCGGGCTTTACATAAAGCAAAGGGTAATCCTGCTCACGGGAAACTAGCTTTAAGCTTTAGGCTTTAGCTTTTTTCACCAAATTCCTGTTTGTAAAATTCAATGGCATTTTCAATTACTTTCAATGCCATGGTCTTATCGCCGAATTCTTCCACTTTAACAGCTTTATTTTCCAGCTTTTTATATTCTTCAAAGAAATGCCGTAGTTCATCGAAAAAATGTTTGGGTAACTCTTCGATATTATTGTAATGGTTTACACCGGGATCTTTGGCAGCAACCGCAATGATCTTATCATCGCCGTCACCATTGTCAATCATTTGCATTACGCCAAGCACTTTGGCTTCCATCAGGCATAAGCGGGACAACCGGAAGGGAAGTAATAACCAGGATATCCAGCGGATCCTTATCATCACCATAGGTCTGCGGAATAAATCCATAATTCACCGGGTAATAAAAAGAAGAATAAATGACCCGGTCCAGCTTTAGTAATCCGCTGGCCTTGTCAATTTCATATTTTGCCCGGGCACCCTGGGGAATTTCGATTATGGCATTGACAATTCGCGGAGCCTGGCTTCCGTAAGGAACACCATGCCAGGGATGTGATACATTCATTTTATTCATGAGCTGGGTTTGAAGTCTACAAACCTACTCATTCAGTATCATAGCACAAAACGACTGAAGGAGATGGTTAATGTTTATGGTTCAGGATTTCTTTCAGATCCACCAGCCATTCCCCATTTATTCGTACAATATGCACCGTTGTAGTGTCCTTGCGAAAACTATTTGAAAACGTATAGGTGGTAACCGAATCATTGATCGCATGGATATTGATAGGAAGAATACTGGCTTCCCGGTATTGCTGTCGTGTATCGCTGGTCCATCTTGTCAAAACCCTGCTGCCATTTACTGATCAGCAAAAGATTGACGGAATCACTTAGCAGGTAAAAGCGTGCTTTTTCATAATCCCCGTCCAGAGATGCCCGGATAAACTGTCGTCCGGCATCCTGTGCATCTTCCGCCTTATTAAATGTTTTTCCTGCATTGCAGGCCATGATGAAAACAAGGAAACAACTGACAAGAATGGTTTTCAATGATTATTATTCTAGTAAATAGCGTCTTATATAATTGTCAATTGACAGTTGACTTAAGTTATTAGGCGCCTCCCTGTTCAATCACTTTGTCCTTTTCGTACGCTTTGATAATGGCTTTTACCAGGCGGTGCCTTACCACATCTTCCTCATCCAGTTCGATATGTGCAATGCCATCAATACCTTTGAGTATATATAAGCGCTTTGGCCAAACCGCTTTTTTGATTTTTCGGAAGATCGATCTGGGTCAGATCACCCGTGATAATGGCTTTGGCACTGGCGCCAATACGGGTCAGGAACATTTTCAACTGAAGATCGGTGGCATTCTGGGCTTCATCCAGAATGATAAAGGCATTGTCGAGTGTTCGTCCACGCATATAGGCCAGCGGTGCAATTTCAATGGTGCGCGTGGTCATATAATAACCCAGTTTATCTGCCGGGATCATATCATCCAGTGCATCATATAACGGACGCAGGTAAGGATCAATTTTTTCTTTCAGGTCGCCGGGCAAGAAAGCCAAGGTTTTCACCGGCTTCCACGGCAGGACGGGTAAGAATGATCTTTTTAACCATTTTATTTTTTAATGCCCTTACGGCCATGGCAACAGCAGTATAGGTTTTACCGGTACCGGCAGGTCCGATGGCAAACACAATATCGTTTCTTTCAGAAGCGGTAACCAGTTTTTTCTGGTTTACCGTTCGGGCACGAACAGTTTTACCATTGGGACCGAATACCAGGATATCATTCGGATTCCTGTCCACAAAATGATCCACCGTCTCGGCATCGTCTCCACCGAGGATCTGGTTGAAATAATTTTCTGTCAGACTGCCGTTTCGTTCCAGGTACTGGAGCAGGAGGTCGATTTTTTCTTTTGCTGTTTCCACCTGTTCCGGTGCTCCGCTTAATTTAATCTGTGTTCCGCGGGAAAGAATTTTTAGAAGAGGAAATTTTTTTTTGAGGATATCTAACTTGCCATTGTTAACACCAAAAAATTCAATCGGGTTAACGGTTTCCAGGTTGATAATCGTTTCAGTCAATTCAGGGAATTTTAAGTTTTCAAATGAGGTTTCTGCAGCATCATCCGACGCATGTTACCAAATTTAATTGTTTAGATGCATATTTCCAACAACTTACTTATTAACAGATTGTGCATTTAATTTCAGCATCTCTCCATAAGTCAGATTTTTTTCCATCGCTATAATGGTGAGTCCGATTCTTTTTGCCTTGGTCTCGACTGTTTTGGCAGATTCAATCCAATTACTATAATACATCTGATGAGAGTGAGGCAAAGCATTGAATTTTTTTTCCGCCTTTGGTGAATCCGCAAGACATTCCAGCAGTTCAGCTGAAACTTTCAGATGGCTTTTTATCTTCTTCCAAGACTGAGTTTCAGCATCGCCCCTTTATTTTTATGAATGGCTTTGCGAAGACTCGCTTTCAGAGGCAAAATAAATTCCCCATTACCCATGGGAAGCAGTGCCTGCTGGGCAATGGGATATTTATCCAGTTTTCCTTTTACACGAAATGATTTTTTGAATCCGGGTTTTAATTTCTCCGCAATATCCGGAGGAATGGTAGACATAAGACCAGCCGGTTTTTTCTCCCTGTTTCTGCAAATTGTTGTATGGTAGCTGGTAAATTGAACCATGCAAATCGAAGATCGCCGGATAAATATAAGAGAAATACAGGATCAGGAAACCTTCAAGTTCTTCTTCGATGGCTTCATTATAACGCGGGACTATAAGTTTTTACCCAGTCCGGTATGGGCTTGATCCGTAGTAATAAACCACTCATTTCCATCCTTACGCATTTTGAACATGATCCGGTTTCCCCGGTCGTCACTGACGTCTACCGTAAATAGCTCTTCCATGCAGGCCATTTACTTTTCTGAAATTGAACTCCCTTAAATGGCCTTCGGCCTTTATCAGTTTTGTAAACTGGATATTCCGGTTGAATTGAATGATCATGGTGAAGTAATTCAATTCATCTAGAATCAATTTTCGTGCTATAAATTGATAATGGATTATTAATATACGGGATCATTTATCCACAGGAACCTATTTTTGCCGGATGGAAGAGGCGGTTTTTATTTCTATCTGCATACCGGCTTATAAACGAGTTTCGTTTCTCAAACGACTGCTGGATTCCATTAGAATTCAGACTTATCCGGCATTTTGAAGTAGTGGTTACAGATGATAGTCCGGATAACGAAGTATATCGAATTTAGCCGGTCGCATGGTCTGGCGTCTCCATTCGCTACTTTAAAAATGAAAAGCAGTCTTGGAACACCGGAAAACTGGAACGAAAGCATTCGCCGGGCAGGGGGACATGGATCAAGCTGATGCACGACGACGACTGGTTTTGCGATCCGAAAGCCCTGGGCATTTGCGGCGACGTTTTACAAAACTCTCCGCAGGAGATTTTCTTTTTTTCCGAATACACCAATGTTTTCCTTGATAAGAAACAAGTCTGGACACTGTAAGGTCCATTTCCGGAGTATGGCGAAAAATCCTGGAACGGAATACAAAATCCTTAATTTCCCGGAATGTGATCGGACCACCCAGTGTCATGATTCACAAAAATATACCCGGTATTGCTTATGATTCCAGCCTTAAAATGGCTGGTGGATATCGATTTTTACATCCGGTTCCTGAAAAACATGAAACCGGTACTGATTACTGAAAATCTGGTCCGGGTGGGAGTGGGCGAAGATCAGGTTACAAAAATGGTGTTTCAGAAATCCCATGTGGAAATCCCCGAAAATTTTTACCTGTTGAATAAAATAGGCGTCCGGAGTCACTTAAAAGTATCATCGTTTATGATGCGTACTGGCGATTTATCAGAAATTTGAATATACGGTCCGTTGCGAAGATTCGCGAAGCGGGATATGAGAAACCTGTTCCCGGCATCATTGAATCAATGATCAGATTTCAGTCAATCCTTCCAATCCCGGTACTAAAATCGGTATTTTTTCTAAATCCCTCATGTGTCTTCATTATATAATTCATTACTCTAAACTAACCCGTGGTTAAGCTTTCCATTATTATCATTAATTATAGAAGTCTGGAATCTGATCCGGAATTGTCTACTTTCCATTTTCAGTTTCAACCCATGATTGCATTCGAAATCATCATCGTGAATAACGATGAATCCTTATGGGACGGAATCCATTTCAATCTGGAATTTCCGGAACTCAGGTGGATAGACATGCACTATAATGCAGGCTTTGCCAGAGCCAATAATGAAGGAATCCGTCAATCGATGGGGGAAGCTGTTTTGATTGCTGAATCCGGATACGATTATACCGCAAAATGCATTAGATGACTGTTTTCGGCAATTCATTAATGTCAGATTATGTTGCCTGTGGTGTTCAATTGCTCAACGAAGATTCGTTCCCCACAGATTTCGGGAAATTATTTTGTCCGGGGTGGATTAAATTACCTGCTTCCTTTACCGTATACCGGGAAATTCATTCGATGGCTGGGAAGAGTTATTTTCAGCAAGAGATCCCGCACCTGTCGCAGATACAGCGGAACAGATCGAAGTCGACTGGATAAACGGTGCATTCCTGATGGTTAAACAAACCGCGATCCGCAACGTCGGTCTGATGGATGAGGATTTTTTTCTCTATGCTGAAGAGGCAGAATGGTGTTCGCGACTAAAAAAAACGGGAAGACTCTGCATTTTCGGAAATATCAAAAGTATTTCATCTGCAGGGGATTTCCGCTAATGAAACTTTTGCGTCCGGCAGGCAAGGGTTATTATAACCTTTCCGATCAAAAAGGAAAACAGATTATTCTTTCCAACCTGGTCAGGATCAGAAAACAATTCGGAATATTATGGTTTCTGATTATGCTGATTTATTTACACTTTAACCATTCCTGTTTTCTCTGGCGGGACTGTCATTTCACTGGTTTTACCCAGATCCAAAAGAGTATACACATTCAGTGATTATTTTGGCTTTATTGACAATGTATTTTTCATCTGGTCCCTGACACCTAAAATTCTTGTGAATAAGCCTTATTTCTATAAAGTACTGTGAAAGGGCCTTTCAGTTGCCGGACTGTAGATGATGATTTTTTTAAACGGGATTTTATCCGGGTTTTTTATTTATTCATTCATTTTATCACCTAATTTTCCATCGTTAATAGGCCTGATTATCTTCATGAATCATTTAATCAATGAATAAGGAATTCCAGTATGGAAATGAAAATCTTACGATATTAAAAGTCATTCAGCTGGCTGAAGGAATCCTGCAGGGAGTTCTTTCAGCATGATGCAATGGATAAAATACGCGCAAGCCAGCAACATGTTTCCGAATTGTATCAGACAACAAAACGGTATATGGAATCAATACCGGTTTTGGCGTATTAGCCAATACGAATATTTCGGCAGAAGATACAAGAACCCTTCAGCATAAAATTTTACAAAGTCATAGTGTGGGTGTGGGTAAGCCGATGTCCTTTTTTGTCGAAGATCATGATGATTACGAAAGTGCATTCCCTGGCGCAGGGATATTCAGGCATTCAGCCTGAAACCCTGGAGCGTATCTGCTGGTATATTGATCAGGATATTATTCCCGTAGTTCCTGAAAAAGGATCTGTTGGTGCTTCCGGTGATCTTGCGCCGCTGGCACATCTTTTTCTTCCGCTTAATTGGTTTGGGAGAAGTATGGGTAAAAGGGAAAATACGAACCAGTGCAGGAGTACTTACTGAACACGGACTCCAGCCGCTGCAACTCGGTCCAAAGGAAGGACTGGCACTGATCAACGGCACTCAATTTATTCTGGCCTATGCAGTTGCCAATCTGCAACGCATGCATTACTGTCTGGAAGCGGCTGATATCATTGGTGCGATGAGTCTGGAAGCACTCACCGGAACCAAATCGCCATTTGATGAAAGACTACATGCACTCCGGCCATTACAGGGGAAATCAACTTGTTGCTCAGCGTCTGCGTAAACTTTTATCCAGGATCGGAAATCATGCAGAGTCATGTTGATTGCGGACGGGTGCAGGATCCTTATTCACTTCGCTGCATGCCACAGGTGCATGGTGCAAGCCGAAATGCCTGGCTGCATCTAAAAGAACTGACCCGGATCGAATTGAATTCCGTTACAGATAATCCGATGATTTTTTCTGCAGACGATACCATCAGTGGTGGAAATTTTCACGGACAGCCGCTTGGCGATTCCCCTGGATTATGCCTGTTTTGCTGCTTCAGAAGCAGGAAATATTTCAGACCGTCGTTGTTATCTTTTACTGGAAGGAAAATGGGGACTGCCATTATTGCTGATGAAGAATGTCGGACTGAACAGCGGATTTATGATTCCTCAATACACTACAGCAGCACTGGTCACAGAAAATAAAACACTTTGTTTTCCTGCCAGTGCAGACAGCATTCCAACTTCCCTGGGACAGGAAGATCATGTGAGTATGGGAAGCATCAGCGGACGAAAACTGGAAATGGTACTGGAAAATCTCGAATATATTCTGGCCATTGAATTGATGACCGCCTGCCAGGCGATTGAATTCCGCCGGCCGCTAAAAAGCAGTTCGATTCTTGAATTTGCACATGATTTTGTGCGGCAACTGGTCAGCTTTGCCAATGAAGACAGGATCTTTGCAGATGATATCCGGAAAATAAAATCATATTATTGAAACACTTCAGCTTTGTCCGGGAAGCAGATGAATTTGCCTGCACGTCAGGGTAATGTAGCTTGAATAAAGATTATGATGACTTTATCTTTAAACTGATGTACATGCAAAAAACCATAATCAAAAGTACGACCCGGTCAAATACAAGACACCCACAGGATCAGCATTGAAATGTAAGGGATGGATACAGGAAGCAGCATTGCGTATGTTGTTGAATAATCTGGATCCGGAAGTGGCCGAACGTCCGGATGAATTGATCGTATATGGCGGTCGGGGAAAAGCTGCCAGAAATTTCCAGGCACTCGATGATATCATCGCTAATCTGAAAATTCTGGAAAATGATGAAACCCTGCTGGTTCAAAGTGGTAAACCGGTCGGCATTTTGAAAACACATCCGCGATGCGCCGCGTGTATTGATTTCAAATTCGCAACTCGTTCCCAAATGGGCAACCTGGGAACATTTTGATGAACTGGAGAAAAAAGGATTGATGATGTATGGCCAGATGACGGCGGGATCCTGGATCTATATCGGTTCACAGGGAATTGTACAGGGCACTTATGAAACCTATGCAGCAGCTGCTAATAAACATTTTAACGGAACATTGAAAGGCACGTTGAATGTGACGGCAGGACTTGGAGGAATGGGTGGCGCACAACCACTGGCCATTACGATGAATGAAGGAGTGGCGCTGATTGCAGAAGTGGAAGAATGGCGAATTGAAAAAAGAATTGAAACAAAATATCTGGATATTAGGATACAGGATATTGATGAGGCCATTGATCAGGCCATTGGAGGCAAAAAAGAACAGAAATGCTATTATCCATTGGCGTTTGTTGCAATGCAGTTCATTTGCTGGAAAGACTTGCTGGAAAGAAATATTGTTCCGGATACACTCACCGACCAAACCTCCGCACATGATCCGTTGATCGGATACTGGCCACATGAGATTTCATATGAAGCAGGCAAAGATATTGCGTGAAACAAATCCTGAACAATATACTGGAGCTATGCTTATGATTCCATGAAACGGCATGTTGAGATAATGCTGGAACTTCAAAAAAAGGGAGCCATCACATTTGATTATGGAAATAATATCCGGGCACGTGCACAGGAAAAAGGTCTAAAGAATGCTTTTGATTTTCCCGGCTTTGTTCCGGCCTATATAAGACCGTTATTTTGCGAAGGGAAAGGGCCCTTTCCGATGGGCGGCACTGAGTGGTGATCCCGAGGATATTGCGGTTACAGATGAACTGATGGTCACAATTGTTTCCCGAAAATAAATCACTTCAGCGCTGGTTGAAACTGGCCAAAGAAAAAATTGCCTTCCAGGGATTGCCGGCACGGATTTGCTGGCTGGGACAGGGAGAAAGAGAAAAGGCAGGACTTGCTTTCAATGAACTTGTAAGAACGGGAAAAGTAAAAGCACCGATTGTTATTGGCCGGGATCATCTGGATACGGGTTCCGTTGCATCGCCCAAACCGCGAAACCGAAGCAATGATGGATGGAAGCGATGCCGTGGCCGACTGGCCCATTCTGAATGCTCTGGTCAATACAGCCGGTGGTGCCAGCTGGGTAAGTCTGCATCATGGTGGCGGAGTAGGAATGGGATACAGTATTCATGCCGGTATGGTGATCGTGGCAGATGGAACGGATGAAGCGGCTGCACGACTTCAGCCGGGTACTGCGAAATGATCCGGGAATGGGCGTGATCCGGCATGCAGATGCAGGTTATCCGCTGGCACAAAAAACTAAAGAGGATTTTCATCTTTGATTATCTATGCAAACCCGGCTCCTGACCCATATTAAGCAACTGGTAAATACCCGCACCCACAATCGGCCATTGTATGGAAAGGAAATGGCGGAACTACCCTGTCTTGAAAACGCCTGGCTGCTTATGGAAGGAGATGAGATTGAAGCATTCGGAGAAATGGAATCCATAAAAAAAGAATTGCCAAATCTGCCCGAAGAACAAACCGACTGCAGCGGGAGACTGGTCTTACCGGCCTGGTGTGACAGTCATACCCACCTGGTTTTTACCGGCAGCCGCGAAAATGAATTCGTTGATAAAATACGCGGACTCAGTTATGCGGAAATCAATTCCCGGGGAGGAGGGATTCTGAATACGGTTCAAAAAATAAATGAAATATCGCACGAACAGCTCTTCCTGGAATCCTGGAAAAGACTTGAAGAAATTGCAAAAATGGGTACAGGCGCAGTCGAAATAAAAAGCGGCTATGGATTATCGTTAGAAGACGAACTAAAAATGCTCCGGGTGATCCGGCAGTTAAAAGAAAAATCGCCACTGCAGATTAAATCTACTTTTTTGGGCGCTCATACTTTTCCGTTGGCTTTCCGCGAAAATCATACCGCTTATATTAATGAAATCGTGAATGACATGTTACCCGTCATTGCCCGCGAGAAACTGGCAGACTTCATAGATGTATTTTGTGAAAATGGTTTTTTCAATCCTGAAGAATCAGAAATCATTTTGAAAGAAGGTTTACGTTATGGTCTGCAGGCAAAAATGCATGTCAATCAGCTCAATTCGATTGGAGGAATAGAAAAGGGGATAAACCTGAATGCCCTGTCGATGGATCATCTGGAAACCATGACTGACGGAAGATATTCAAAAAATAAAAAATTCCGGCTGGAAAGGATTCTGTACACTGTTACCTTCGGCTGCTTTTTTTCTTCGCATGGGATTTCCTCCGGCCAGGCAGTTGCTGGAATCCGGTTGCGCAATTGCTCTGGCCAGTGATTATAATCCCGGATCTTCACCTACGGGTAATATGAATACTGTAATTGCACTGGCCTGTATTCAAATGAAACTTTTACCTGAAGAAGCAGTCAATGCCGCAACCATTAATGGTGCATTTGCCATGGGCCTCGGAGGATCTCTTGGGTCTATCATGCCGGGTAAACTGGCTAATCTCATCATTACTTCGCCCGTTCCTTCTCTGTCTTATCTTCCATATAGATTCGGATCAAATTGCATCGACAAAGTAATCATCCGCGGCAGATTCATCGCCTAAGCTTAGTATATTGAACTTTATAAGAGCCAATGGTTTCTGGCAGGAGTTTTTCCGCAGACTCCGGCACAAAATCATTCCTGCATTTCAGGCTGAAAATGATTTTCTGTATGCAATAAGCCGGGCATTTAATCACCATCATGATTATAAATGGGTAGGGGCCATTCCGCTTGAACAATGGAAACAATTCTTTGAATCCATAAATCCCGCGGTGTACAGTTGAAGGATTATCCGGAATTTCTGGGGATCCTGTGGCGCTATTTCATAAACAAACCACTGGATTTTATCCGGCCTCGTAGACAGCTTTCCGAAGCAGATTGATTTTCTTTCCTTAACATTGGCATTTCAATTACACAATATGACACCAATAATTGAATGTGTGCCCAACTTCAGTGAGGGTCGGGATAGCCAGGTCATTCAGCTGATTACAGATGAAATTGAAAAGGTGGAAGGCGTCAGGCTTCTTAACGTAGATCCCGGCAAGGCCACGAACCGTACAGTAGTCACTTTTGTGGGTAATCCCGGGGCTGTTGTGGAAGCAGCCTTTCTGGCAATCCGGAAAGCCGGTGAACTCATAGATATGCGCCGGCATCAGGGCGCCCATCCCCGCATGGGCGCAACAGATGTATGCCCTCTGATTCCGGTATCCGGTATATCCATGGAAGAAACTGCCCGCTGGGCTCAAAAATTAGCTGACCGCGTAGGCAGTGAGCTCGCGATTCCTGTGTATTTATATGAAGCTGCACAAAAAAATACCGCCCGTCGTAATTTATCGGTTATACGTGCCGGTGAGTATGAGGGCTTTTCAGAAAAAATAAAGAACCCGGATTGGTTACCGGATTTCGGTCCCGCGGTATTCGATGAAAGGCGTGGCGCAACAGTCATCGGAGCCAGGGATTTCCTGGTCGCCTATAATGTGAACCTGAATACAACTTCCGTGCGGAGAGCTAACAGTGTGGCTTTTGACGTCCGCGAAGCAGGCCGCATTAAAAGGGAAGGAGATCCGGTCACCGGTAAGATTGTACTGGACGAAAAGGGTCAGCCCGTCATGGTCCCCGGCACACTCAAATCAGTAAAAGCTATCGGATGGTTCATAAAGGAATACGGCGTTGCACAGATTTCAATGAATCTGACCAATATTTCCGTCACACCCCTGCATATTGCTTTTGATGAAGTATGCCGTAAAGCAGACGCCCGTGGAATCCGCGTTACCGGAAGCGAACTGGTCGGTTTGATTCCACTCCAGTCGATGCTTGACGCCGGAAAATATTTTCTGAACAAACAAAACCGTTCGGCTGGTGTTTCAGAAAAAGAACTGATCCGGATTGCCATCATTACGATGGGCCTTGATGAACTGGCTCCCTTCAAACCAGAGGAGAGGATTATCGAGTATTTACTGAAAAATCAGGAGGATGAAAGACTCCTGCATCTTTCACTGGCTGATTTTGCCGATGAAACGGCGAGTGAATCCCCGGCACCCGGCGGCGGATCCGTCGCCGCTTACCTGGGCGCCCTCGGAGCGGCTCTGGGCGCTATGGTCGCGAATTTATCTGCGCATAAAAAAGACTGGAAATCTTTTGGTGACTGGGCAGAAAAAGCATCTGCCTTTGAAAAGGAACTTCTTGGCATTAGTAGATGCGGATACCAGGGCATTTGAAAGCATAATGCAGGCCAGGAGCCTGCCCAAAACTACAGAAGATGAAAAAACATTAAGGGAAAAGGCATTACAGGAAGCTACCACACGGGCTATTGAAGTTCCCTTTCGCGTAATGAAAGTTTCTTTGCAGTCTATGGATGTATTGAAGGCAATGGCGATTGAAGGGAATCCAAATTCAAGATCTGATGCGGGAGTCGGCGCGCTTTGTGCGCGTAGCGCTGTAATGGGCGCATACCTGAATGTATGTATCAATGCGGCAGGATCTGAATCCGATAAAAATATTTCTTCTATACTGGCTGAAGGGAAGAAAATACAGGACAGCGCGATGGCGAAAGAGACAGAGATACTGGCTCTGATTGGATTGACTCCTCAATAAGAAAATGATATAAGACTTTTTCTGCATCTGAACAGTCTAATTATTAATCTTCAATTTGTTGGAAATGGGAATTGAATGAATTCCGCGTTGCTAAAAGGGTATTCCGATATTTACGTACCCCATTACCCGATGCCACTGATCGCAGTACATGGCACTTAACTCCAGGGGACCAAGAACAAAATTATAAGTAAAAGTCAGCGCATAACCGGACAGAAAATCGGGGGTATCGTAGAACTTGTTCTGATCTTTTATGAAATTATTGAACATCACATTCGCGCGGCCTGTCAGGTAAAGATTTCCATAAAAATTATAGCGAAAGCCTGCCTGTATGGCTGCCAGACTGGAAGAATAAAAAGATCCTTCCCTCAACCCTGCAAAGGTAATCTGGTTATGAAAGCTATGCGTGAGACCACCGATAGAAAACTCATTCATTGCATTATCTTTCTGGAAATTTATTCCCGATTGTAATACAAACAGCAGCGTACTTTTATTTGACAGGGGAGTATAACTTTCAAAATGAAAAACAAATCTTGGGTATGCATTGCTCGCTGTTAATGTATCTGTATCGCGGGTATTGGTATGCACCTGAAGAGCCGGATTCTGCGTGTAAACCCAGTCAGCCTCCAATTCAGATTTAACTCCTTTTTTGGGATATACCGGTCGGTCCAGTGAATTGTGATTGAAATAAAAATAACTTGTCGGAAAATCATCGGTTCCTTTAAATTGAAGGGCAGAAGTAATAGAAGGTTTATACCGTGTCCATTCAAACCGGGTTCCAATCCCGATGGTCATATCCCGGTTGGTGGAATATCCGAAACGACCATCCACCACAAAATAATTCTGGTTATAAAGGCCGGCTTCCTTCGTATTCCGGTAAGTCGTAATATTCATCTGGTCAAACTGAGTGGATAATTTCAACGCAAACTTCCTGCTCCTGCCCAGGTATTGCAGGTGTTCTGCTTTAACCCTGAAATTCTCCCCGATATTCAGGGTAACCAGACTCCTCGAGTTCGGCGTAAAAAAGTCCCGCGAAGTAATATTCAGAATGGCACTGATACCGGTAAACTGATTGTAGTGCAGGGAAAGTTTTGCAAATGTGAGCGGGGATTCCGTTACATCAAAAATAATTTTTGCAGAATGGTCCGGTTGTGGTTCCAGGTTGTAAACGATACGAGTATAGTAGCGAGTTCCGCCTGCCCGGCGAACCATATAAGATAACATTCTTGGTGTATACACATGATTGGTCAGCAGGCCGGTGGTGTGAATGAAAAAATCCTGGGTAGTAAATTTCAAGCCTCTTACTTCATAGGATGAAATTTTTACGCTTTCCACGGATGGAAGTTCTTTTTCAGTTTTTTCGGAACCATAAAGTGCATTAAGGGAATCCGCCAGTTTTTTCAGCTGCGGATAAATTTTTCTTCCTTCCGCCATTCCCGCTTCAATAATGGAATCTGCCTGCGCAAAGGTTCCCATTGTATATTTTTCGAGTGGTGTCTGTACATAAATATTACAAAGAGGGACTTCCAATTTCGTATCCTCTGCTTCCCTGAAAAAGGCAACCTGTAATAGAACCTGGATGGCATTATTCACTTTACTGGCAGGTAGTAAACTGGCCGTTACATTACTGCCAATCACAAACTGGGCGCCCATTTGCCGTACATCTTTTACCGGGAAATTACGCACAATACCACCGTCCACCAACAACCGGCCATTATATTCCACTGCTGTAAAAACGGATGGTATGGCCATACTCGCCCGAACGGCTGAAACGAGTTCACCGCTATCCAGTACAACCGCCTGGCCGGTCGAAATATCTGTCGCGATACATTTGAAGGGAATTTCCAGGGAATCAAAATTCTTTATTTTATAAACAGGAAATAAAAGCTCGGAAAATTTCAGCCACAATTCCTGGCCTTCCAGTACACCGGTGGAAATCCTGAAAAAATTATTTTGCCAGGGCAGTTCCAGGTCGTATTTACCATATTCCTCTTTTTCTTCCATAATAATATTGCGCAGGGAACTCTGGTTCGACAATATCTGGTCCCAGTGTATCCGTTTGGCAATATATAAAATGGAATCTCCTGAATAACCGGCCGCATACAGGGACCCGATAATGCTGCCCATGCTGGTACCGGTGATGTAATCAACCGAAAGACCTGCGGAATCGATGGCTTTAAGTATACCGATATGAGCAAGTCCCTTGGCCCCTCCGCCACTCAGTGTCAGACCGATTTTTGGTCTCCTGTGAGGAATGGAATCTTTCTGATCAACGGGAACAGGGAAATTTTTGTCCTTCAATGAATCACTTGTAATAACAGCCGCCCTGCCAGAACTTTTATCCATCAAAGTGTCCTGTGCAAAGGACGGGAGAGTATAAAATATAATAAGGCAGCCGGTGATTAACAGAATACGGACCGGTATGAAAAAAGGATCTCTTTTAATAGTTCAAAAGGTTTGTTATAAAAATACGTAAACAAAATTTGGGGACCCGGTAATTTTGATCCGGCCCGGGACCAGATGAAGTTTATTGATACATGCTAACTTAACAAATAAATCAGCATTCCCAATATTAGAACGCTTTAGGCTTTGAGCTTTAAGCTTTACGCTTTAAGCCTGTTCCTCCAGTTCCATCAGTCTTTCGAGCGCCACATCATACTGCTGCCTGGCAACATTTAAACTCAGGGCAGCTTTTTTATAATCCGATTCAGCCACCAGGAATTTTTGCCTGTCTGCATAAATTTCCGGAGCCGACAACCGCGATTCCAGGTTTTCGCTTTCCTGTTGTAGACGTTTGATATCTCCTTCCAGTTGCTCCACCAGCTTTTGCTGTTTTTGGAGTTGTTTCTTTGCTTCCTTGTTGATGGGTTGTGCGATCACGGCTGCTTTTGGTTGCTCAGGCGCAGGCTTTTCAATTTTTGGCTTGTTTCCGGCAGGTTTAGCCTGGGCGCTCATTCTTTTGTTCCATTCCACCCATTCATCGTAAGTTCCTTTAAATTCTTTTATCCTGAAATCTTCTATTTCCCAGATTTTATTTGCAGTCTTGGAAATAAAATACCGGTCATGGCTTACCAGTATATAGCTCCCTTCATATTTATTCAGGGCTTCCGCCAGCAGTTCACAGGAATGAATATCGAGGTGATTGGTAGGTTCATCCAATAACAGAAAATTGGCTTTGCCGGCAATTGTTTTTGCCAGCGCTACCCGGGCTTTTTCCCCGCCGCTTAAAACCTTAATCTTTTTTTCCACATCATCTCCGGAAAAAAGAAAACAGCCCAATAATGTTCTGAGTTCAAGTTCGTTTTTCCCGGAACCGCAATGCTTCATTTCTTCGAGAACGGAATCGTTGAGATGGAGGGATTCCAATTGGTGCTGGGCATAAAAACTTGAATCCACATGATGACCCCAGATACGTTCGCCGGTAAAGGTTTCCGTGCCTGCCACAATACGCAACACAGTAGATTTGCCCTTTCCATTGGCGCCGATCAGCGCTATTTTATCTCCTCTTTCTATTTCTGCTTCAGTATGCCGGATAATTTCATTTTCACCAAAACTTTTACTCAGATCTTTTAAATGAACAAGCACTTTGCCCGGCTGGCGGTCGATCCGGAACTGGATACGCATATCAGGTCTTTCCATTTCAACACTTTCTATCCGTTCTATTTTGTCCAGTCTTTTCATGGCCGATTGCGCGGCGGCAGCCTTGCTGGCTTTGGCTTTGAATCTTTCTATAAAACGTTCCTGCTGGCGGATATAATCTTTCTGATTTTCATAAGCCTTTTGCTGAATGGTAATCCGCATTTCTTTTTCCCTTTCATAAAACGAATAATTTCCGTTATAAAAATGCAGTTCCTGCTGATATAGTTCAACAATTTTATCTACCATTCTGTCCAGAAAAAATTTATCGTGACTTACGATAACTACCGATCCCTGATAATTCTTAAGATATTTCTCCAGCCATTCAATAGAAGGTAAGATCCAGGTGATTGGTGGGTTCATCCAGCAGGAGCAGATCCGGTTTCTGAAGAATCATTTTTGCCAGCAGAACACGCATCCGCCAGCCGCCGCTGAATTCGCGGTAGGGCCTTTGTAAATGGGCATTGGAAAAACCAAGACCCTGTAAAACTTCTTCCGTTTTGTGATGAATATTATAACCGTCCAGCAGCTCCATTTCGTGGAGCTTGTCGGTATATTCATTTAATAATTGTTCGGATTGTGGTTTGCCTGCCTTTTCTTCTTCTTCCATGGCAAAAACCAGTTTCTCCAGTTCCATTTCCAGATTCAGTACTTTTTCAAATGCACCCATGGCAACCTTTAGGATACTATCATTCGTATCGAAACTGAGCAGATCCTGATGCAGGTAACCGATACTTGTACTCCGGCTGCGCTCAACAGTACCTCCGGATGGTGTGTATTCACCAGCCAGCAATTTTAACAAAGTGGATTTACCGGTACCGTTATAACCGATCAATCCGATATGTTCTCCTGGTTGAATATGCCAGGTAGCATCTTCCAGGATTGTACGGGCGCCAAACTCAAAAGTCATATTCTGAAAACCTGCCAGCATATAATGAATGGGTATTAAATCAAACGCGCAAAATTAAAGCAAATGCATTTAGAATTATCTTTGATTAAATTCTATTTATGAAGAAGGCCTTTTTACTGGTTGGTGTATTAGCCCTGGCCCTCGGAATAACATACCTGGTACTTCATAAGAGCGATTCGAGGAGTAAAAAAGCTGAAATAAGGGATGAGCCGCTTGACTATTGGTTCCAAAACATCGGCATTTAACCGCTCGTTTGCAGGTTTATTGAACAGTTATTACGGTTTGTCGGATGCTTTTGCAGCTTCCGATACCCAGATGATCTCTACAGCCGGCCAAAAACTTAATCTTTCCGTAGACAGTATACGGTTCGACCAGTTTAAAGCAGATACTTCAATTGTCCAGACTGCCGTCAGCCTTGCCCAATCCATGCAGGCAGAAATTGCCGGAATGAACGGGGAAAAAACCATGGAGCAGAAAAAAAGGGAATTCAATATGATTACAGATCAACTTTATTCCCTGATCCGGACAGTGCGATATGATGGAAGCACTATTTTTCATATGCGCTGCCCGGCTGCTTTCCCGGATTCTTCCGAAGCCTACTGGCTGAGCCCGGTTAATAAATTTGTAAATCCTTACCTGGGGAAAAATCATCCCGTGTATAAAGACAAAATGCTGGAAAGTGGTGAAATTAAGCGACAGTATACATTTTACTGCACCGGTGAGCGAATGATGAAAAAAATCCTGTTGTTTATTTTATTGGTTTGGGCGAATTCTGTTGATGCACAGAATAAATTCAGCATTTCAGGTTATGTCAAAGATTCTCTCTCTTCCGAAAGTCTGATAGGCGCTACCGTTAGTTTCAATGGGCAACAGAAGGGCGTAAGCAGCAACGGCTATGGATTTTATTCCATAACACTGCCGGAGGGTCATTATATTATCACAGCATCCTATGTCGGATACAGATCCAAAAACATTGAAATCAATCTGAATGAGAATGTCAACCTGCAATTTTCTGATCAATCAGCGCACAGCTGCCAATGAGGAAGTCGTCGTGTATGCCAAAAAGAAAGATGCCAATGTAACCAGTGCCCAGATGGGGAAAATCGATCTGTCTATGTCGCAGGTAAAAAATCTGCCCGTTTTATTCGGTGAAGTAGACATCATGAAAACACTTCAACTCCTGCCGGGCGTAAGTAATGCCGGTGAAGGCAATACCGGTCTGTATGTAAGGGGAGGAGGTCCCGACCAAAACCTGATCACGCTGGATGATGCGATCGTATATAACACCGGTCATCTGTTTGGTTTTTTTTCCATATTTAATGCAGATGCTATTAAAAATACAACCCTGATCAAGGGAAGCATGCCCGCTCAATATGGTGGACGTTTGTCCTCTGTTCTGGATATTTCCATGAAGGAAGGGAATATGAATAAATATGAAGTGGATGGAGGAATTGGACTGCTGGCTTCCACGATTGTCTGTCCAGGGTCCGCTGATCAAAGAAAAAGCATCTTTTATCGTTTCCTACCGGAGAACATATGTTGACCTGCTGGTTACTCCCTTTGTTCCCAGGTCCAGCAGCTACTATGGTTCGGGATATTATTTTTATGACCTGAATGTGAAAATGAATTATCAGTTTTCTGAAAAAGACCGGATATACCTGAGCGGATATTTCGGAAGGGATGTATTTGATTTCAGAAACAGCAGGCGATCGTTCAGTACAGATATTCCCTGGGGCAATACGACGGCTACACTTCGGTGGAACCATGTCTTTAACAGGAGATTATTTGCCAATACGACCTTGCTGTACAATGATTATAAATTTGCATTTAATGGTGCGCAGGATAATTTTGCGTTGATCTCTTTCGTCCGGTATCCATGACCTTTCAGCCAAAACCGATTTTGATTATTATCCTGAATCCAAAAAATAAAGTCCGGTTTGGCGGTCTATATACATACCATACGTTTACACCCAATATCCTGAACGGTCATCAGGATTCCATAGTTTTCATTCCCAATAATTCCAATATCAAATACGCAAGGGAAGCAGCTGTTTATCTGCAGGACGACTGGCAGGCCAGTGAGAAAATGGATATCAGTCTGGGAATCCGCTGGAGTGGGTTTCAACAGGTGGGACCATATACCATTTACAAGACAGATGCCGATGGCAATAAAACTGACAGTACATATTATCAGCAGGGGACAGAATGTAAAAACTTATGGAGGTCCGGAACCGCGTTTTACCATTCGTTATTCGTTGAATGATCAGACATCTGTGAAAGGATCTGTATCCCGGAATCTTCAATATATTCACCTGGTCAGCAATGCGGGCACAACACTTCCGACCGATCTCTGGGTGCCCAGCACCTATATTGTGCAGCCCCAGACCAGCTGGCTCTATTCAGCGGGCCTTTTTAAAAATTTCAACAATAATATGTTTGAAACTTCTGTTGAAGTCTATTACAAAGAAATGCAAAACCAGATTGAATACAAAGAAGGATATACGCCCTCGCTGAGTGATCCTGAAGACTCATTTGTATTTGGAAAAGGATGGAGTTACGGAGCCGAATTCTTTATCAACAAAACAAGAGGACGGTGGACCGGGTGGATCGGATATACCTTGTCCTGGACCTGGAGACAATTTCCTGCCTTGAATAATGGTCAAAAATATCCGGCAAAATACGACCGGCGGAATGATCTATCTGTTGTAAGCACCTACGAATTGAACAAACACTGGAAATTATCTGCCGTATTTGTTTTTGCCAGCGGAAATGCCACTTCATATCCTGAAAAATTTTATGTTGTCGAAGGAACGCTTACGCAGGATTTCAGCCGGATCAATCAATACCGACTTCCTCCTTATAACCGCCTGGATCTCGCAGCCATCTATACGCCCACCCATAAAATAAATAAAAAACTTCACAGCAGTTGGGTGTTCAGTATTTACAATGTATATAACCGGTTGAATCCTTATTTTATCTATTTCGATCAAACCGGTAATCCTTATGACGGCACGCTGCAGGTACAGGCAAAAAAAGTTTCTCTTTTCCCCATACTGCCTTCCGTAACCTGGAATTTTCATTTTTAAATTTTCCGCTTATATAAAAGAGGTTCCCGTATCGGAAACGATGATTATATTTTCGCTGCTATTTCAGAAAAATAATCATGAGAAAAGGAATCATTACTACCCATTTTGTTAATTGTCAGCAGCGCTTTTGCGCAAAAGGAAAGTCCGGATTTGGATATGATGGCCAAAATCCGGGATGAGGGAATGAATCATTCCCAGGTAATGGAAATTGTTTTTAATCTGACGGATGCCAACGGTCCGCGTCTGATGCAAAGTCCCGGGTTATTTTAAGGCAGCCAATTGGGCGAAATCAAAACTTAGCTTCCTGGGGACTGGAAAATTCAAATCTCGAAGCCTGGGGCAAACTGGGGTAAGGGATGGGAACTCGAAAAATATTACCTGGCAATGACAGCTCCCTATTATAAACCACTGATTGGATTTCCCAAAAACTTTTTCATCCGGAACAAATGGTTTAGCCAATGCGGAGGTTGTATTGCTCGATGTCAAAGATTCCAGTGAACTGATCAGCTATACGTGGCAAACTGAAAAATAAAATGATCTGATCATAGAAAGAACAGATTCCCTCAAACTCGGGTTTGCACCAGATGCAATACGTTATTCAGATGATCAGCTTCACACATTAGCTGATTATGATCCAAAAACTCCGGTAACGGCTGACGCTGCCGCTGCCAATGCAACATTAACTGCTCAGGCTTCGGCACGTTTACTGGCCCAGGTGAAAAAATTTGCCCTCGGAGAAAATGCATTGGGAATAATGACAACCAGCTTACGCAATTCCGACGGAACAGTTTTTGTGCAAAACGGTATTCGCATACAATGTGGAAATGCTGCCGGCTCTAAATGATATTTCGATCTCTTATGAAGACTTTATGACTATGCAACGCCTGCTGCAGCATAATATTCCTGTATCAGATCGACCTGGAACTCCGAACAAAGATTTATTCCGATGATCAGCAGGGTTATAATGTAATAGCAGAAATTCCCGGTACAGATAATAATTTAAAAGAACAACTGGTTATGATTGGCGGCCACCTGGATTCCTGGCAGGGTTCAACCGGTGCAACAGACAATGCAGCAGGATCTGCTGTGATGATGGAAGCCGTTCGCATTTTAAAAACACTTGGTGTAAAGCCGCGAAGAACCATTCGGATCGTTTTATGGGGCGGAGAAGAAACAGGCCGGCACGGATCGATAAATTATGTAAAGAATCATTTTACAGATACGACAACAAACAGATACAATGCGGCCGGGGACAAACTTTCAGTATACTTCAACCTGGACAATGGCACGGGAAAAATTCGCGGCATCTACCTGCAGGGTAATGCAGCCGCAAAACCGGTCTTTGAACAATGGTTTCAACCTTTTCATGATCTCGGCGCCTCCACACTAAGTTTACAAAATACCGGAGGAACAGACCATCTTGCTTTCGATGCAATCGGTCTGCCGGCATTCCAGTTTATTCAGGATCCGATGGAATACGGCAGCAGGACACATCATAGCAATATGGACAACTATGATCATCTCAGCGCTGAGGATTTGAAACAGGCTGCAACAATAATTGCTGCTTTTGTTTATGATGCTGCACAGACGGGAGGAGAAGATTCCAAGAAAGTAATGAACAGAAAGTATGGAAGTGTGGAAGTATGGGAAGTATGAGAGTATTTATTTCATTCTCACACTTCCATACTTCCATACTTCCATACTTTACTCAATTTTCTTGTACAGAAAATTGATCACGACATTTTTTTGCTCTGTAGAAATAATTCTTTCCTCATATCTTTTTTCCCCGTCCCTAACCACAAGCAGGGAAGTATTGGGAGGAATATCACCCAGATTTTCAGCAACCATTACAAGTTGATGAGGATGTATCTGAAGGCTCTACTGGAATCCTGATTGTAATGGGCTGATCCGTTAACCGTGCTTTGGAAATAAGCAATTTATTATCGTAGTAAACAGAAACCGTGTCATTGTCAATTGCCCCGTCATCATAAATCCGGATTTCAATCGTAGAATGACTAACCGTAAGTGTTTTCAGCAGGATTCATTTGTCACGTGATTTTAAAACATCGGGTACTGCAGTGATGGATCCTGCGGGCTGGAAATTTTCACAAACTATCTCTCGTATTCGTGCCCTGTTCACGGAACCAGTAGTGTAGATTTTTTCTTTGCTGTTGGCTGGTGTGTAACCGGCGGTTTTGCAGACGAAGGTTTTTTGGCCGGCAACAACCGGGTTACCCGGTGTGATGGTTTTGACAGGTGGTTGTTTTGGAAGCAGCATCCGGATTTACCAGGTGTGATTTTGACGGGTGGTTTTTTGGCTGATGCGACCGGAGGATTAACTGAGTTCTGACCTGGTCAGGTGAAGGATTTTTTCGGGCAAGAAGTTCCTTTTCCTTTTTCTCAAGAAATGGTTCCTTATGAAAATCCGATTCTGTTACGCGATGCAAGAAAAATACTTCCTTTCCCGCAACCGGAGGAAGAATCATGTTACACTGGTACTATAATAAGTTCCCTGCAGGTATTCATCATTTCCCAGTTTGGAATATTGCATGAAACAGGTCATGATACAGACTTCTCCATTTGCAAATCTGACTTCCAGCAATTTTCCTTCTTTCAGCAAAACTTTTTTTGTATCTATATTCAGGCTGCCCGTTGCTTCGGCCTTACCATAAAATTCAGTGTTCTTATAGGAATAAGTAATTGCCTCAAAGCGATTATGTGTCTGGGCAATCTGCACTTCCATTTTATACCGGTCATCATAAATCTTATACTTGTCATCCATAAATACCGGTAAGGCGATCCACTCCATCATTGGAACGAAAATGCCCCCGCCATATTCCGTCAGGTCCTGGGCATGTAGAAAAGAAAAAGGTGAGCCATGTTCAGAAGCAACCAGGCAACAAATAAAACAGATACTGTTTTTCATCGATGGCAAATTAGATAAAAATATTTTCCGCAGAATATTAGGAAAGCTAAATCTGGCAAGAGTTTGTTAATTTTGCAACCCTTAAAGGAATAGAGCCTGCATGATAAAAATTACATTACCAGATGGTGCGGTAAGGGAATATCCGGAAGGAACCAATTCCCTGGAAATTGCAAAATCAATCAGTGAAGGACTGGCAAGAAAAGTAATCGCGGCAAATGTAAACGGAGAGGTATGGGATGCCACGCGACCTATTCCGAAAGATGCTTCGGTAAAATCTGCTTACCTGGAATGATGCGGAAGGAAAATCCACCTTCTGGCATTCTACCGCCCATCTTGATGGCAGAAGCCGTTGAATCCATTTTTCCCGGGTGTAAAATTCTGGGTAGGTCCGGCGGTTGAAAATGGTTTTTATTATGATATGGACCTGGGTGGCCGCCAGATAACTGAAGAAGATCTGCGGAAACTGGAACTAAAATGACGGAACTGGCCGCCAAACAAAATAATTATATCCGGAAAGAAGTGCCCAAAGCAGAAGCCATTCATTTTTTCCAGGAGAAAGGAGATGAATATAAACTGGATTTACTGCAAAATCTGAAAGACGGTGAGATCACTTTTTATACCCAGGGAGAGTTTTACTGATCTCTGCCGGGGTCCGCATATACCGGATACCGGACTCATCAAAGCCCTGAAACTGACCAATATTGCAGGCGCTTACTGGAAAGGGGATGAAAAAAATAAACAGCTGACCCGCATTTACGGTGTTAGTTTTCCTTCAAAAAAAGAACTGGATGAGTACCTGCTGATGCTGGAAGAAGCAAAAAAACGAGATCATCGCAAGCTGGGAAAGGAAATGGGCATTTATACCATGGATGACGATGTGGGACAGGGACTTATCCTCTGGATGCCCAACGGAACCATCATCATTGAAGAACTGGAAAAACTGGCCAAGGAAACCGAACAGGCAGCCGGTTATCAAAGGGTGGTTACCCCGCATATTGCAAAGGAAAGTCTGTATATAACCAGTGGTCATCTTCCTTATTATCAGGACAGCATGTATCCGCCCATGGAACTGGACGGGACCAAATATTACCTGAAAGCAATGAACTGTCCGCATCATCATAAAATATTTGCGGCTGAACCCAGAAGTTACAAGGACCTTCCCCTGCGACTGGCGGAATACGGTACCTGTTACCGCTATGAACAAAGTGGTGAATTATTTGGGCTGATGCGGGTACGCTGCCTGCATATGAATGATGCCCATATTTATTGCAGCCAAGGAAGATTTTGCAAAGGAATTCAGGGCTGTGAACGAGATGTACCTGAAATATTTCAAAATATTCGGAATTGATAAATATGTAATGCGGCTGAGCCTGCATGATCCGGCCAAACTGGGTGAGAAATATGTTAATGAACCGGAACTCTGGCTGGAAACAGAAGCAATGGTTCGAAAAGTATTGCAGGATACAAATACCCCTTTTGTTGAAGTATCCGGAGAAGGCGCTTTTTATGGACCGAAGATTGATGTACAGATATGGAGTGCAATTGGGAGGGAATTTACCCTGGCTACCAACCAGGTAGATTTTGCGCAGGGCAGCAGTTTCAAACTGGAATTTACCAACAGGGAAAACCAGCCACGAAACACCGCTGATCATTCACCGGGCGCCCCTGGGTACCCATGAACGATTTATAGGTTTTTTACTGGAGCATTATGCCGGTAAATTCCCCTTGTGGCTGGCGCCCCTGCAGGTTAAATTGCTGCCAATCAGCGATAAGTATATGGGACTATGCACAAACTGTTCTGGAATCGCTTAAAAATGCGGATATTCGTGCAGACATCGACGACCGGAGTGAAAAGATTGGGAAGAAAATCCGGGATACTGAACTGGCCAGGGTACCTTATATGCTGGTGATCGGAGAAAAAGAAATGAATGAGACATAAGGTAGCCGTAAGAAGGCAGGGAAAGGGTGATATGGGTGCACAGGATGTTGAAACATTTATCAGAGACATAAAATCAGAAATAAAACTAAGATCCTAAAAAAAATTAAACCGGATCTTAACTATCGTTCAACTAAAAACAATAAATGGCATTTCCACCGAGACCTCCAAGAGGTAATTTTAATCCCAGATTCAGAAAAGAACAACAACAGGAACACCGTACCAACAATATGATTCGCGTACCGAATGTACGTCTGGTAGGAGAAAATGTAACGTCGGTGTTTATCCGACCACAGAAGCACTTAAAATGGCGCAGGATCAGGCGCTGGACCTGGTAGAAATTTCTCCGAATGCTGATCCGCCGGTTTGTAAAATCATCGACTATAATAAATTCCTTTACGAAAAGAAAAGGAAGGAAAAAGAAATGAAGGCCAAGAGTAAGGCCTCCGAAGTAAAAGAAATCCGCTTTACTCCGAATACAGATGATCACGATTTCGATTTCAAAGCAAAACATGCTGAAAAATTTTTGAAAGACGGTGACAAAGTAAAAGCCTATGTGCAGTTTAAAGGACGCGCAATCCAGTTTCGCGAAAGAGGAGAATTGCTGCTGCTTAAATTTGCGGAACGACTGAATGAAGTAGGTGTTCTGGAAGGCATGCCCAAAATGGAAGGCAAACGAATGCTGGCGATCTGGGCACCGAAATCGCAGAAAAAGAAATCCTAGTCAATTTTTGTATCGGCCTCCGGATTGATTACCCATGGATATAATACTCATTGGTTCCGGCAATATGGCCACTGTGCTTGGACGGAAATCCACTGGCAGCCGGTCACCGGATCGTACAGGTCTACAGCCGGAATTCGGAGTCATGCCAATCGCTGGCCACGAGACTGGGAACAACCTCCACCTCTTATATTTCATCCATCGAAAGAAAAGCAGACCTGATGATCATCGCCACTGCGGGATGACGCGGTAAGTTATCTCGTTTGCGGAGATCGGTGAGGTCAGGTCCATTCCCTGTACATACGGCTGGTGCTCTTTCGATCAATGAAGTTCAGGGATCAAGTAAATCATTCGGGGTACTATACCCGTTACAAAGCCTGCGAAAAGAAATTGAAATATTACCGGCACTTACCGATACTGATGCATGGCAATAATTCGGATACAACAAGGCAATTAAAAGAATTTGCATCCACTATTGCAGAAAATGTTACTGGAAGCAGATGATGAAACACGTTTAAAATATCATCTTGCCGCGACCATGGTAAATAATTTTACCAACCATTTATTTGCCCTGGCGGCTTCTTTTTGCGAAAAAGAAAATATATCATTTGCGGTTTTACAGCCCCTGATTGAAGAAACAGTCGATTCGGTTGCGAAATACATCACCTCAAAAATGCGCAAACCGGTCCTGCCATTCAGAAATGATATGATTACAATTCAAAAGCATCGTGAACTTGTTGAAAAAATATCCGGATATTTTGAATCTTTTATAATTTATTCACAGCTGAAATTCAGAAATCCGCTTTAGGCTTTGAGCTTTAGGCTTTAAGCTTAATACGTACTTTTGCCGCAAAACAAATCATGAACCTGCTCGAGTCTTTCAAACCCATTACCACGCTGATATTTGATATTGACGGCGTCTTAACGGATGGAGTCTGTGATGGTATTTGAAACCGGTGAACAGGTTCGCCAGATGAATGTCCGGGACGGATATGCATTACAGCTGGCTGTGAAGAAAAAATACAATCTAGTCGTGATTTCAGGTGGAAATGGTGTGGGTGCTGCCATCCGATTAGAAAAACTGGGTATAAACAATATTTTTTTCAACGTGACAGACAAGGTCCGAAATACTGGAAGATTATCTGCATGAAAATCATGTCAGCTGGGTGGAAACTTTGTACATGGGAGATGACATCCCGGATCTGACCAGCCAATGCAAAAAGCAGCCATGCCCTGTGCGCCTGCTGATGCTGCTCCGGAAATACTTGAAACTGCCCGCTATATTTCAGCGCATCGGAGGAGGAAAAGGCTGTGTGCGTGATGTCATAGAAAAATTGCTTCGTTTACACGGAAAATGGGATCTGGAATCCTTTGTACCTTCCCGTTGAGCATCAAAATTATTTATGAAATCAAAAGCAATTCCGGCTTTTTTTCGACTGGTCCGGTGGCCAAACCTGCTCTTTATTTCGCTTACCCAGTCCCTTTTTTATTTCTGTATTATCATACCGAGTTTTTATCAGGGTCATCCCGAGCATGAAAATATTCTTAAATTAAATGAATTTATTTTACTCAGCCTTTCGTCCGTTTTAATAGCTGCTGCCGGATATATCATCAACGATTACTTTGATCTGCAATATAGACCGGGTGAATAAACCGGAACGGGTTGTGGTGGAAAAAATTATTAAAAGAAGATGGGCCATCATCTGGCACTGGATTTTATCAGGTATTGGCATTGGCATCGGATTTTATCTTTCGTGGAAACTCAGGAACATTTTTATCGGCCCGTCTAACTTATGTTGTGTACTGCTGCTATGGTTTTACAGTACCACCTTCAAAAAAAAATTATTGATCGGCAATATTCTGATTTCACTTCTAACGGCGTGGGTGATCGGTGTTTTGTACCTGTCAGAATTCCGGCTTCACCGTTTCGTGGATCCCGAATTCCATGGAGCCCTTTCCAGGATTTATAAATTCACTGTCGTTTATGCATCTTTTGCATTCATCATTTCACTCGTCCGGGAAGTGATCAAGGACATGGAGGATATGGAAGGAGATGCCCGCTATAATTGCCGGACAATGCCCCTGGTCTGGGGACTGAATGCAGCAAAATTCTTCTGCGTTTGCTGGCTAACTGTACTGGTTGCCGCCCTGATCTTTATCCAGTTTTATGTATTGCAATACAGGTGGTGGCTGACGATCATCTATACCTGTTTCGGTGTTATTTATCCAATACTGCGGGTACTGAAAAAATTATCCGGAGCCGATCAGCCAGCACAGTTTCATCAGCTCAGTCAGATTGTTAAAGCCATTATGCTGATGGGCATTCTTTCCATGATATTTCTAAAATTGTATACCTCATGGATCGGATAATCCTGGCTTCGGCATCACCGCGGAGAAAACAATTACTGGAATGGGCGGAAATACCGTTTGATATCATACCCAGTGATGCAGATGAAATGGTACCCGATAGGTCTACCGGTTTCCGAAATTCCTGTATTCCTTGCAAGTCAGAAAGCTGCCATCGTTCGAAAGAAAATTACACCCGGAAAAAATCATACTGGCAGCTGACACTATTGTAGTGTTAGATCAGCAGATGCTCGGAAAACCTCTGGACAGATCCGATGCCATTCGAATGCTTTTGCTATTGTCGGGGAAAGTGCATGAAGTGATCACCGGAGTTGCACTAACAAATGCAAAAAAAGAAATCCTTTTTGCTGAAACAACCCGGGTTCGTTTTCACTCACTCTCGCGAACAGAGATAGAACATTATGTTGATCGTTACCGGCCATATGATAAGGCCGGCGCTTATGCAATTCAGGAATGGATCGGCGTCACCGGCATTCATTCAATTGATGGTGATTTTTATAATGTCATGGGACTGCCGGTAAGTCGGGTACTGCAGGAACTGAAATCTTTTTAAGGCTTTGCCTTAAAAAGATTTAGTATGAAGACTGGAAGTGTGGAAGTATGGAAGTGTTAGTTCTAAAGTATATTAGTATAGCACTTCCATTCTTCCATTCTTCCATACTTCCATACTTGTACTCAGGTGTTTTCTCCTCAAAACCGTGTTGTTTTTCCCCTTTTTTCCGATCAGGTCAGGTTCTATTTTTAATAGAATCCATTACACATGATGACCGAGAAATTATTACAATTTATTTGGAAACACAGATATTTCAATCAGCAAAAACTGGAATTGACAACCGGTGAATCACTGACCATAGAATATCCGGGAGAATTAAATACATATCAGGGTCCCGATTTCGTCAATGCACGCATTCGGATCAATGGACATTGCTGGATTGGGAGTGTTGAACTGCATTTATATTCTTCCGGGTGGGTAAAACACAATCACACGGAAGACGAGAACTACCAAAATGTTATGTTGCATGTTGTTTGGAAACAGGACCGGCTGGATATTAAAAGAAATATTCCGCAGCTTGAACTGTGCAACCGGATTCCAAACATCATGTTGGATACTTATGCGGGCTGGATGGCTAAACCTGTTTTTATTCCCTGCGAATTATCAGCTGTCAAAAACCGGTTATAACAAATGGGAAAACTGGGCATCACAGCTGTTGATCATGCGCCTGAACAGAAAAATGCATAAAATTCTGGATTCCCTGCGTTTGAATCAATATCACTGGGAAGAACAATTATGGTGGATGATGGCCCGAATTTCGGTAATCCTGTTAATTCTTCTGCATTTGAGTCCATCGCCCGGAGTATTCCTTATTCGCTGCTGGCAAAACACCGGCATCATTTTATTCAACTGGAAGCTTTATTCATCGGACAAGCCAATCTGCTCGAGAAAGATTTTCTGACCCATATCCAGTAATGCTCAAAAAGGAATATGAATTTCTCAAAAAAAAATACCGTTTAAATAAAATATATGAGCCGGTACATTTATTGCGGATGAGACCGGAGAATTTTCCCTGCATCCGATTATCCCAGCTTGCAGCGGTTTGTTTTCAATCGACCGCCCTGTTCGCATGGATATTGGAATGTGAATCCATTTCTCAGTTAAGAAAAAAACTGATGGTCAGGGCAAATGACTATTGGCATAATCACTATGTATTCGACAAGACTCTCCATATTCAGGGAAAAAATGACTTGGTCACGATATGTGTCGATAATATTATTATCAACAGTATCATTCCAATAATATACACCTATGGAAAAATGATTCCCGATGCGGCAATTTTAAAAAAGGCTGTCAGTTGGCTGGCACAAATGCCGGCAGAACAAAACGAACTAATCAAGGGCTGGAAACGGATCGGTGTAACCGTAAAAAAGGCTGCTGGTTCACAGGCACTGACTGAATTGAAAAAACAATTCTGTGACCAGAGAAAATGTCTGGAATGTGAAATCGGTAAATACTTCTATTCACAGCCGGATAAACCGTTCAATAATTAGAAAATTTTTCGGCTGCAGTCTGGCCAGTTAAAATTTAACTGCAACTTCAATTTCAGGATGAATACTATAGCATCACCGGACAGGTCTCTGCTGCTCTCTGAAGAATGATTGATTGTTTTTCATTTAGCCTCAGATTGTCTGGCAAATGAAATGTTAAAGTGATACCGGACATTTTACGGGGCTCCGCCTTCATGATTTTTTGTATTTCGATTCGCGTACCCTTCAGGTCAATTTTCATGATCACGGGCTTTTTGTCCCATGATCGTCAGCATACAGGATCCCAGGGCGGTTGCCACGAGATCTGTTGGTGAAAATCTTTGTCCTTTTCCCTGATTATCAACAGGCGCATCAGTTTCTATTGTGGTACCGGATGCAATATGCAGAGCAACCGTTCTAAGATCTCCCTCGTAAATAACTGTAGAGGTCATATATTTTTTCATAAATTTACAGCAGTAATTCCAATCATGCCGGTAAAAAACGTTTTGTTTCTATTCTGCCTTACCCTGATTACCATTCCCGTCCTTGGCCCAGCAATCCGGCACACCTGTTTACAGCAACGATAAAAATGCAGCAAAAAAACAACGGATATAACCAGATGATGAAAATGGAAGAGGAGGGAGACCTGATTTTTAATCATTATAATGTTTACGGATTTAAACTGGCCACCAACGGATATGGTATTTTCTATGAAAGAGGTAAATTTATAACCAACACGAAATCCCGGATTCTCAACTTCGAACTGAATGAAATAAAAGATCCAAAAGATCATAAAGTAGCAGTTTCCGGGGACGGGTATACCTATAATTATGTATCGGTTGGTAGACTGAATAATTTTTATGAACTCAAAGGCTTCCATGGGTCAGCAATTCCTGCTTGGAGGTAAAGGAAATAAAAATGGGGTTGCAGTAACCTATCTGTACAGTGGTGGGTTATCCCTGGGAATGCTGAAGCAATACGTATTGAATGTATACCCGGCACAAAGCCTGTATTCTATCCAGAGTACATATCCAACCATATTCGACAGTTCCTATATTGTATATGATGCCCTCGGTTTGAGCGGTGGCTGGGATCATCTTCACCTTTTCGCCCGGATTAAATGCCAAGCTGGCCATGCGTTTCGATTATGGCCGCTACAACACCAATGTAGCCGCATTTGAAACCGGCGTAACTGCGGAATATTATCTGAATGAAATGCCTTTAATGGCATATGTGCCACCCAAGCACCTCTTTTTCAATGCCTACATCTAGCATCATGTTTGGCAAGCGAAAGTGACCGTAAAGCCTGTTTCACAACTTTCCCTTTCATATATATGCAGGAACTTCCCGTGCATTTCTTCTATAGAAACACTGAAACCAGAATAAAAAACCGAGCTGGCTTCGTGTCAAACTTCCCATCGGTGAAAATTTCAAACAGGTCAGTAACCTGGTTGACCAGCATAAACTTCACACCATTTGCGAAAGCGGCAACTGTCCGAATATGGGCGAATGCTGGGGTGCCGGAACGGCAACTTTTATGATCCTGGGTAATATTTGTACGCGTAGTTGCGGATTTTGTGCCGTTGCTACAGGTAAACCACTGCCTGTGGACTGGGATGAACCGCAAAGAGTTGCGGAAGCTATTTATCTGATGAAAGTAAAACATGCAGTTATCACTTCTGTGGACCGCGATGAAATCAGGGATGGTGGCAGCATCATCTGGCAGAATACCATTCGTGCTGTAAAATCCCTGAATCCCGAAACAACACTCGAAACGCTGATACCCGATTTCAAAGGAGAAGACTGAAAATATTCAACGAATCATTGATGTCAGCCCCTGAAGTAGTTTCCCATAATATAGAAACCGTAGAGAGGCTTACCAAACAGGTACGTATCCAGGCTAATTACTGGAGAAGCATGCAAACTTTACAGATCCTGAAAAAGGGTGGCATGCGCACCAAGAGCGGTATCATGCTTGGCCTTGGGTGAGAAAAAAGAAGAAGTCATACAAACAATAAAAGATCTTGCAAACAACGGAGTAGATGTGATCACAATCGGACAATATCTTCAACCGACAAAAAAACACCTTCCGGTCGTTCGTTTTGTGCATCCCGATGAATTTGCAGAATTCCGTGAAATCGGTTATGAACTCGGACTCGACTATGTAGAAAGCGGTCCACTGGTTCGTTCTTCCTATCACAGTGAAAAACATGTTTTTCCCGGCTTCGGTAGAAATATCTGGCTTCAGGAAAAGGAACTTGCTGTTCGCAGTTGAAAACTGTTTCCCAATCGATTTAAGCCAGATATTAATCCTACTACAGATTTAATATAAATAGCCCCGGAAACTCAATGATTTCCAGGGCTTTATTGTTATTCTATTGCAGCATTTAATCAGTCGCTAACGTTTCCGTCACCGATCAGGGATGTGGCGGAGGCGGAGGTGGTGCCGGAGCTCCCGGAGGTGCTGGAGGAGGAGCCGGCTGCGCATGCTGGCCCGGTTCACAACTCGCCAGAAAAGCAATAATTGATAAGGCAAGGATTAACTTTTTCATAATTAATGATTTATAGATGATTTAATAACTCCCGAACGCCTTGACCCATAATAAACTTAAAAACCATGCCATGGGATTCCCTCAAGCAGGGACTGTAATGCCTGGGTAGCTCAAAACTTCTTTAATCCTTGTGTGAGCTTGTGTCAACCATGTACGTTTAAAGCTGAAATGCCCTGTTTGACACATGGTTGACACAAGGATGGTACAAGGATGGTACATGCTTTACAGGGAAAGAAGGATTCCCGGACCTGCGGGATGCGATTATCGTTTAAAGCCGTTAGGGCATGTCCCAAACCAGTGCACTTGCGCCAAGAATGGCGGCATCTGATTCGCGCAAATGGCTTACCAGGATCTTCACCCTGTTTTGAAATACCTGGATCAGGTTTGCTTCCATATGTTCCCGGGTGGGTTTCAGGATAAGATCACCCGCTTTGGTTAGTCCGCCAAATAGTATAATCGCTTCAGGACTGGAAAACATGACAAAATTGGCGAGTGCCAGTCCCAGTATTTTTCCGGTATATTCAAATATTTCTTTGGCAATTTTATCACCCTGGATTGCTGCATCGTATACTTTCTTGGAATCAATTTCGTCCTTCGGAATTTTCCTGAGCAGACTTTCTTCGTTCGTTTTTTCCAGCATTTCCTTGGCCGTAAGCATCACGCCGGTTGCAGATGCATAACTTTCCAGTGAACCATGTTTTCCGGTTCCTTCGATGAAATCTTCCATCGGGAATAATAATCGTATGTCCGAGTTCACCGGCAAATCCATCATGACCCAAGATCAAATGACCATTGGCAACAATACCGCTGCCCACACCGGTTCCGAGCGTGATCATGATAAAATCCTTCATGCCCTGCGCGGCACCATACATCATTTCACCGATCGCCGCTGCATTGGCATCATTGGTCAGATTCGTTGGCAATTGAAATTTATCCTGTATCAGTTGGGCCAGTGGAATAATTCCTTTCCAGGGAAGATTTGGTGCATATTCAATAGTACCGGTATAAAAATTTCCATTCGGTGCACCAACACCAATTCCGCGGATTCTGCCAGGTCCACCTACAGTTTGTATTAATGCAAATCAGTTTATCGTGCAATTCATCAATAAATGTTTCAATCTTCTTATGTTTTTTTGTGGACAGATCACCGGTGAATAAAACATTTCCACTACGGTCCACGATTCCAAACTTGGTTCCGGTACCGCCAATATCAATACCGATGGCAAGTGGTTCCAGTGATAGCGGAGTGGAAGTTGCTTTTGACATACCGAAAATCTTTTATTTAGTGACCGCCTCCAATCTGTTCATCAAAATTCAATCCCTGTGATTTTAAAATAGTCTTCATTCTGAGCGCCAGCAAAGCCAGCGCTGCAAAACATACCGGCCGCAACCAGATATGAAATATGCATATTTTTGGTCGCGATCACCAATTGATCCCTGGAATGGCGGAATAACAGCACCACCCAGGATCATCATGATCAGAAATGCAGATCCCTGGCTGGTATATTTACCCAAGTCCGGCAACAGCCAATGAAAAAATACAGGGCCACATAACGGAGCAGAACAAACCGCCGGCCATAAATGCATACACGGAAAAAATTCCATTGGCTGAAAACGCCAATCAGCATGGCAATGGTTGCCAGCAAGGCAACCGTCAGCAATGTTTTTACCGGTTTTTGCTGGCCATAGAAAAAAGCAAATACAGCAATCGGCTACCCATACTGCATAAGGAATGAGATTGTTAATATCATTTCCGTACAGTATGATTAATAAATAATACGAATGCAAAAGCTACAAAGGAACAATCAATGTTGCAATTTTTCTTGCCCGTTTCAGACAAATTAAACACACTGATCGCACCTGTCCATCGGCCGATCATCAGGCTTCCCCAATACAGTGAAATATATTTTGAAATTTCTTTATCCAGCAAGCCGGCTCCGTCAGATAACCTGGTGTTTTTAGCAGTGCACCAAAATTATTATCAATGGTAACTTCCACACCCACGTAAAGAAAAATTCCAATCATTCCCAAGATCAGCTGCGGATATTTCATGGCACCCCATCCGTCACTGTTTTTGGAAGCGCTGTTGAAAGAAAAGAAAAGAACGCCAAAAACGAGCAATGATGGTCAGACCAGTTAATTCCAGCTTTCCGATATCGGTGAACTGACCAACGATAATTATCAGCAATCATCAGCACAGTAAGTGTAATCAAGGATTTGGATGCTTTTGCAGACCCTTCAAAAGTCGCATCATCTTTCCCTTCCGGTAATTTGGAAAAAGCAAAGAATAAGGCAACAGCAGCAAATACTGCCGCAACAATCAGGTATAAGGGTATTGATATTGGTAACCGTAACATGTGGCGTTGGAAGCTGAAGGTGTTCCAAAAAGAAAATAACTCACGATGATCGGACCCAGTGTGGTTCCCAAAGAATTAACACCGCCGGCAAGATTCAAACGGTGTGAACCGGTGGAGGGATCACCCAGCGCAATGGCAAAGGGCTGAGCCGCGGTTTGCTGCAGAGAAAATCCAAGAGCAACAATAAAAAATGAACCCAGAATTGCCGGAAATGAATTCGCATTGGCAGAAGGAATAATCAATAATGCACCGACAACCGAAATCAATAAGCCTAATATAATCCCTTTTTTGTATCCGATTTTATTCAATATATCATATCCCGCAACACTGGAAAATAAATACAAGGCCAGTGATCCGATAAAATATGCGCCGTAAAATGCAGAACCGATCAATTGAGACTGAAATTGATTTAAGTTAAAATGTGTTCTGCAAAATGGAATAAAAATACTATTGGAAGCAGCAATAAAACCCCAAAAAAAAAATACAATTACTAAAGTGGCTAAGGCACCAGTATTGGTTGGCTGTTTGGTTTGGCTCATGAGCAGGCAATCATTTAAATGAGTGTTGAAAGTAGTTAAGTTTTGGCTTGATGAAAAATTTTTTCATATAGCATGAGAATCCCTAAATCCTTCCTAAATTGATCTTAATTCCGAGGGCGTTCCTTCACCCATAACTTCATTTCATGGAGATTTTACATGTTTCTGCTGAATGTTATCCGGTCGCAAAAGCCGGTGGACTGGGAGATGTTGTTGGTGCCTTACCCAAATATCAAACGGCAGCCGGGCATATTGCCAAAGTGGTGATGCCCATGTATAGAACAAAATTTCTTTTTAATAATGAATTTGATGTTGTACATAAAGGATATACCAATCTGGGAAACTGGTGGTTTATTTATACCGTCATCAAAGAAAGAACACAACAAACTCGGTTTTGATCTGTATCTGGTAGATATTAACGGACTGCTTGACAGGGAAAAAATTTATGGATACGATGATGATTCCGAACGGTTCATTGCATTTCAGATTGCTGTCGTTGACTGGCTGGCTACCTGGAAACATCATCCCGATGTGGTTCATGTGCACGATCATCAGGCAGCACTGATTCCTTTCATGATGAAACATTGTTATCGCTATCAGCATCTGCGCGAGATTCCCACCGTTCTTACGATTCACAATGCGCGAATATCAGGGATGGATGGGCTGGGATAAAAGTTATTATATACCCGCCTGGGATACCTGGAAATCCGGTTTGCTGGAATGGAAGAAAAGTATCAATGCGCTGGCCTGTGGTGTGCGATGCGCCTGGAAAGTGACCACGGTGAGCTGGAGCTATCTGGAAGAACTGCGATGGTCTGCCAATGGACTGGAAGCTCTTTTTGAATATGAAAAAGGAAAATGTTATGGTATACTGAATGGAATTGATACGAAGGTCTGGGATCCGGAAACAGACAGCTACCTGGAAAATCATTATAATATAAAATCGAATGCAGCAGGTAAAGCAAAGAATAAAGAAATACTTTGTGAACGGTTTGGGCTGGACATCGAAAAACCACTGATTTCTTTTATCGGGAGACTGGTTGGTGAAAAAGGTGCAGATCTCTTACCTCAGGCCATCGGAGATTCATTTTATTATATTGGCCGCAAAATGAATTTTCTGATCCTGGGAAGCGGCGCACACTATATTCAGGATAACCTGGAAAGAGTGACGTGTATTAAGCGATGGCGATTTTAGTATATTTATTGGCTATGACGAAGGGCTCAGTCATCATGATTTATGCAGGCGCTGATTTTATCCTGATGCCGTCAAGAGTTGAACCCTGCGGATTGAATCAGATGTATGCGATGCGATATGGAACGGTACCGATTGTAAGGAACACCGGTGGATTAAAAGATACGGTAAAAGATTTTGGTGATCCCGATGGTTATGGAATCCGATTTAATAACGCCATCGTCGGAGATATTACCCACGCCGTTTGGCGAGCCGTACAATTATATCAGGAACCGCTCCTGATGGAAGAACTGAGAAGAAGGATGATGCGACTTGATTTCAGCTGGGAAACCAGCATGCAGCAATATCTCGATCTTTATGCTTCGCTTATAATTAGATTTTTATAAATCAGACTTTATGTCAAAAAAAGTATTAGCTGTTATTTTAGGAGGAGGTGCAGGTACACGGTTATATCCGCTTACTGCCAGCCGCTCCAAACCAGCCGTTCCCATTGCAGGTAAATACCGGCTGGTGGATATTCCGATTTCCAATTGTCTGAATTCCGGCATCGACCGGATGTTTGTACTGACGCAATTCAATTCGGCATCGCTGAACCGGCATATAAAGAATACCTATCATTTCAGTGCATTCAGTTCGGCATTTGTGGATATTCTTGCGGCAGAACAAACGCCGGATAATCCAACCTGGTACCAGGGTACTGCCGATGCCGTGCGACAATGTCTTCGACATCTGGGTCCATTTGAAGCTGAATATATCCTGATTCTTTCCGGTGACCAGTTGTACCAGATGAATTTTATGGAAATGCTGAATAACCATATTCAGCAAAAAGCAGAAATCACCATTGCCACCATTCCGGTTGCTGACAGGGAAGCTTCCGAATTCGGCATTCTGAAAAAGAATGATAAAGGATTTATTACTTCATTTATTGAAAAACCGAAAAAAGATGTGTTGAAAGACTGGACCAGTGATACCGGATCCGTCATGCAGGGACAGGGAAGAAATTATCTGGCTTCCATGGGGATCTATATTTTCAACCGGCAATTGTTGCAGGATCTTCTGCAGAATGAATATGTGGAAGCAACAGATTTTGGAAAAGAAATCCTTCCGCAATCCATCGATAAATACAAAGTGGTCAGTTTCCAGTATGATGGTTACTGGACCGATATCGGAAATATTTATTCTTTTTTTGAAGCCAATCTCGGACTGACCAAAGAAATTCCGGATTTTAATTTATTCGACAACAGCAATGCAATTTATACCACGGCGCGTATGTTGCCACCTGCAAAGATCAGCGGCACCACACTGGAAAAAACAATCATCGCAGAAGGATGTATCATCAATGCTTCGCGTATTGAAAACAGTGTGATTGGTATCCGTACCAGAATCGGTATCGGCACCACCATCGTGAGCAGTTACCTGATGGGAATTGATTATTATGAAACCATTGAAGAAATCAAGCACGATAAGGAACATGGCTTGCCTTCCGTGGGAATTGGTGACCGTTGTTATATACGGAATTCCATTGTAGATAAAAACTGCCGGATCGGAGATGATGTACGGATTAATGGCGGAGCGCATCTTGAAAATACCGATCATTCATTGTATACCGTAAAAGACGGAATCGTGGTGGTTAAAAAAGGTGCGGTTATTCCGAATGGATTTGTGATTTAGATTTAACGATTGCTATGGCCACAACTACTGCAACAGCGCCAGAAACAGCTGGTTGAAAAACCAAGACTATCCGTCTGGCAGATCTTTACAATGAGCTTTGGGTTCCTGGGCATCCAGTTTGGATTTGCTCTTGCAAAACGGGAATACCAGTCGCATCCTTCGATCCTTTGGTGCCGATGTGGATCAGTTACCTGCTTTCTGGCTGGTGGCACCGCTTACCGGAATGATTGTTCAACCGCTTATCGGTCATTACAGTGATCGTACCTGGAACAGGCTGGGCAGGAGAAAACCGTATTTTTTGACCGGTGCGATTTTGACCTGCATGGCGCTACTGATTCTTCCCAATTCGGGTTCTTTCTCTTCAATAATTCCTGCCCTTTGGATTGGTGCCGGCATGGTGATGATAATGGATACTTCCATTAATATAGCTATGGAACCTTTCCGGGCACTCGTGGCCGACAACCTGCCGGACAAACAAAGAACCCTGGGATTCAGTATACAAACTTTCCTGATCGGACTCGGGGCTGTAGGCGGATCCTATCTGCCCGAATGGATGGGCAATCACGGTTTCAGTCTGGAGGCGGGTACGAACGGTGTACCGGAAAATATTCGTTACTCATATTATATCGGAGCGTTAGTGTTGATACTGGCCATTTTAGTTACTGTATTTTTTTCCAGGGAATATAAACCGGCAGAATACGAAAGATATCATGGCAAACCGGATCTGTCACATAAGAGGTCGGGCATCCGTGAAATCATTTATGATTTCCGGCATATGCCCAAAACCATGAAGCAACTTGGCCTCGTTCAATTTTTTTCCTGGTTTGCATTGTTTTCCATGTGGGTGTTTACGACAGATGCGGTGGCGACACATGTTTACGGGCTGACCGGAGAATATGCAAAAACAGTGGCTTATAATGAAGCCGGAAATAAAGTGAGTTCTGCATTCGGTGTATATAATGGTGTTGCTATGTTTTATGCCCTGCTGCTCCCTGCCATTGCCAGGAGAATAGGACGCAAGGCAACACATGCTTTTTCCCTGATGGCCGGCGGTGTGGGTTTGATTTCGATATTTTTTATAAAAGATCCGGCCATGCTGAAATTTTCCATGGTAGGCGTGGGACTTGCCTGGGCCAGCATCCTGGCCATGCCCTATGTAATCCTCTCCGGTTCCATTCCGGCAGGTAAACTTGGAATTTATATGGGCATTTTTAATTTCTTCATCACCCTGCCACAAATTGTAAACGGATTATTTGGCGGATGGATCGTACATCATCTCTATGCCGGCCAGCCTATTTTTGCCATTGTGCTGGCAGGATTCTTTTTATTCTGTGCTGCTATAAGCGTGCTGTTTGTATATGATGCCGGCGATATCCGGATCAGCAGGAAACAGACCAGACTGGCCACTTCATGAAAAAAATTATTCTTCTTTCATTTTTATTCTTCTTTTATTTCGCCCATGCACAAAATGAAATAAAAGTATATCCGGCCAGCTGGTGGATTGGCATGAAGAATCCGCATTTGCAGGTAATGATTCATGGAAAAGATATTGGCCTGGCTGATTTCAAATTCCAATATGCCGGTATTAAGTTGGAAAAAATAGTCCGGGTAAAAAATCCAAATTATATTTTCCTGAATCTTACCATCGCTCCCAGTACAAAGCCGGGTTCAGTGAATTTTTATTCAACCGGAAATAATACCAGGCAACAGTTTAATCTTATACTGGAGAATCCGGCAAGTGGCAATGGTAAAACCTATGCCCGTGGAATCAACTCTTCCGATTTCATTTATCTGATCATGCCTGATCGCTTCAGCAACGGGGATCCTAACAATGACCACTATGCGAATATGCGCGATACGGTAGCAGACCGGAAAAATCCGCTGGCCCGCCATGGGGGCGATATCCAGGGCGTGACCAACCACCTCGATTATTTGCAGCAACTCGGTGTAACAGCACTCTGGCTTACACCTGTCATAGAAAACGACATGCCGTTGGAAAAAGAGCCTTCCGGATGGCTCAGCGGCTACCATGGTTACTGGTTCACTGATCACTATGAAATAGACCCGAGAATGGGAGGAAAGGAAGCCTACCTGAAACTAGTGCAGGAAGCGCATGCACGCGGACTCAAAGTAATCCAGGATGCTGTTTATAATCATATCGGCGCCACACACTGGTTCATGACTGACCCACCCACGGAAGACTGGATCAACCACTGGCCGGAAAATCAGAATACCAGTCACCGTGAACAGGCTATATTCGACATTCACGCTTCTTCAAAAGACAAAGAAATTATGGTGGGCGGCTGGTTCGTCCCGCATCTGCCTGATCTGAATTTGAGAAATCCTTTACTCGCTACCTATTTAATTCAGGAAGCTATCTGGATGACGCAGACTTTTCAACTTGACGGATGGCGTGTGGATACATATAAATATTGTGACCCTGATTTCTTAAATAATTTGAATGCGGCACTGGAAAAAGAATTTCCTAAAATCACTTCCCTGGGAGAAGCAACGGTGAATACTGTTGCAGCCGGAGCTTATTTCTGTCGCAACAATCTAAATGTTTCCTGGAAAAGTAATCTTACGGGTATCCTGGATTTTCCGGTATGTGACGCCATGCTTGAAGCGACCAGGGGTAACAAAGGTTGGACAGATGGCGTAAACCGCCTGTATACAACCCTGGCCGAAGACATGCTGTATAAGGATCCAATGAACAACTGTATATTCCTGGACAATCACGACAGGGACCGTTTTTATTCTGTCGTTGGTGAAAACTGGAATAATTTTCAGTTAGGTATCGGACTATTGCTCACAGAGAGGGGCATCCCGCATTTATATTACGGCACCGAAATTCTTATGAAGAATTTCAAGAACCCTTCAGACGCGATGGTTCGGGAGGATTTTCCTGGTGGCTTTCCGGCAGACCCGGATAATAAATTCCAGGCATCAGGCAGAACGCCTGCTGAAAATGCTGCTTTTGATTATGTTTCCAGACTGGCGAATTTCAGAAAAACTTCCAGCGCGCTTACAAAAGGCAAACTGATGCATTATATTCCTTCGAATGGCGTGTATACTTATGCCCGTTTCGACGACAATCAGACTATCTTATGCATCCTGAATTCAGATACCGCATCTGCAAACATAAATTTCAAAGATTATTCAGAAAGAACAGGAGCATTTGATTCAGGGATGGATATTATGACCGGCAAATCTTACCCTGTTTCAGAAAAAATGGAACTTCCTGCCCGATCCATACGAATACTGGAACTAAAAAAACGGTCAACTGCCAATAAGGTCGTACATTAGTAAAGATGAGCAAATTGACTACTAACTACGAAAATATTCACTTTGTTGATTCCACGAAACCCGTCTGGAACTACTCACTTTTTTCGGACAGTGATATCAGTAATTTTCAAAACGGAACGCATTACCGCTTGTATGATATTTTCGGATCTCATGCCCGGGAAGTGCTGGGTACCAAGGGATATTATTTTGCCGTTTGGGCTCCCAATGCCACAGCTGTTTCAGTAATCGGGAATTTCAATCACTGGAACCCGAATTCACATCCTTTATTTGTGCGGCTGGAAAAATCCGGGATCTGGGAAGGATTCATTCCGCATGTGAATCGTGGGGAAATTTATAAATATCATATCCGGGGTGCGAATGATTCGGAAACCGTGAAAGGAGATCCCTTCGCCCATTTCTGGGAACAAAGACCCAAGACAGCTTCCATTACCTGGGACCTGAACTATACATGGAAAGATGAAGCGTGGATGGAGACCCGCAAAAAACATAATTCACTCGATCAGCCCTGGAGCGTATATGAAGTTCACCTCGCCAGCTGGATGCGACCTCATCCGGACGATGAAGAAACTTACAATACCTATGACCAGATCCGCGAGCGCATGGTTCCCTATGTAAAGGAAATGGGATTCACTCATGTGGAACTGATGCCCGTTATGGAATATCCTTATGATGGAAGCTGGGGCTATCAGGGTGTTGGCTATTTCGCACCGACTTCCCGATTTGGCGATCCCCAGTCATTCATGGAACTGGTGAATGCTTTTCATGAAGCCGGTATCGGCGTACTTCTCGATTGGGTACCTTCTCATTTTCCGTATGATGCGCACGGCCTGTACATGTTTGACGGAGCAAATACTTATGAGTATGCGGACATGCGCAAAGGTTACCATCCCGACTGGAACAGTTATATTTTTAATTATAAAAGGGGAGAAGTCAAGTCATTCCTGATCAGCAGCGGACGGTTCTGGTGTGACCATTTTCATGCAGACGGAATCCGGGTGGATGCTGTAAGCTCCATGTTGAAATTGAATTATTCCAGAACGACTGGTCAATGGGAACCCAATGAATTCGGGGGAGACGGGAATCTCGAAGCCATCGCCTTCATTAAAGATTTAAATGAAACGTTGTTCCGTGATTTTCCGGATATTCAAACTATTGCGGAAGAAGCAACGGACTGGCCGGGCATAAGTAAACCCACTTTTGCCGGCGGACTTGGATTTGGAATGAAGTGGATGATGGGCTGGATGCATGACACCCTGGATTACTTCAAAGCAGATCCGGTGATGCGTAAGGGCCTTCAGGACAAATTCACATTCAGCATGATGTATTATTATGATGAAAATTTCATGCTGCCGCTGAGTCATGATGAAGTAGTACATGGGAAATCACCCATGTTGTACAAAATGCCGGGCGATGAATGGCAAAAATTTGCCAACCTCCGACTCATGTATTCCTATATGTTCATGCACCCGGGCGGAAAACTGCTTTTTATGGGAGATGAGTTTGGCGCTACCAGTGAATGGAATCATAAAAGCGAACTCCAATGGTATCTGCTGAAATATGAACTGCATTGGAAAATAAAAGACTTTGTACGCGATCTCAACCTATTGCTAAGAAGTGAACCCGCGCTGTACGAAAACCAGTTTACTGTATTTGGATTTGAATGGATCGACCTGGAGCACCGTCAGGAATCGGTTATTGTGTTCAGGAGAAAAGGCAAGGATCCGGAAAATGATATTCTTGTCGTACTGAATATGACTCCCGTTCCACGCAATAACTGGAAAGTTTATGCGAATGGGAAATCAGCATGGAAGGAAATTTTTAACAGCGATGAAAGAAAATATGGCGGGTCCGGAAATATCTTCAATCCGGAACCGATTGTTACCCTGGTGGACAAAGAACAGGACCGTTACGAAATTAATGTCCACCTTCCACCATTAGCCGCCGTAATACTGAAATAAACCAAAACTTCTGACTTATTTTTTACAGGGAGTTTTTACTTCATTAGTCAAGATCATGAAAGCGTTATATTCCGTCTGTATCCTCCTGATATTATGCATGAGTGCGTATGCGCAGTCAACAGACAGCTCACTTTATTTTTACCTCAAAGCAACGGAAGCAAAAACCGGGCGGCTATACATGCAGGCCTATCAGGATTATAAAAGATCACTTGAATTCGATGCAAAAAACCCAGCCAGTCTGCGGGAACTCGGATTAACTGAAGTGGAACTAAGAAAATATGAAGAAGCCATTCCGGTATTCGAGAAATTACTTGCGATCGCTCCTGCCGATACGACTGCCATTTCGCAGCTGGCTAAATTATATTTCTTTACGCATCAATGGGAAAAAACAATTCTTTATGCATCCAAATCTTTGCAAATGCATATCGGAACGCATAACTATTATATGATCGGAAAATCTTATTATGAAATGGAAGACTATGGTCATGCATTTTCTTACCTGCCATCTGCAGCCATGGAAGAACCCCAAAATGCAGAGATACCCTACATGATTGCCCGGTCGTATGTGGATATGAATAACTACAAACCTGCAATTCCATATTTTCAAAAAGCTATTTCGCTCGACTCTTCCAAGGCCCAGTGGATCTATGAATGTGCATTGGTATACGCGACAATTTATGATGACCAGTCTGCCATAAAATACTACGACCTGGCTGCCGCTAAGGGATATAAGAAAGACAATGACTTTTATGAGAACCTGGCCGATTCATATATTTCGGCGGGCAAACCGGATAAGGGGCTGCAAATCCTGCAGGATATCCTTGTAAAAAAACCGGCCGACCTGGAACTGCTGAACACCCTGGGTTTTATGAACTACAAACTAAAAAAATACGATCAGGCTATTGAATACTGGGACCGTATACTCGCCTATGATAATAAAAACGGAAAAGCCCTGTATATGATAGGGATGAGCTACCAGAAAAAGGGAGCCACCGAAAAAGGGAGAGCGCTCTGCGAACAGGCGATTGCTCTGGATCCTTCACTGAAAAGTTTAAAAACGGAAACCAGGATCAATCAGTAACATGAACGAAGTCAACGGCTTTCCCTGTTAATACGGTTTCCGACTCATTCCCAAAAGCCGATGCAACGGTTAAACGGAGACTTATTTTAAATAAGTATTTATATTGTGATGGAAACCTTTGCCAAACCTGATCGCTATGTCAAAAGACGAATCAAAAAAAAATAAAACCACGGGCTCCCGGGTGATTCTGAAAAAGCCGTCAAAAAGCCTGACCAGCCTGGTGCTGGAACTAATTAAACCTTATACAAAATGGCTGATTGTAATTTTTGCCGCCATGATGCTCGAAACGGCAATGAGTCTGCTGGCACCCTGGCCATTGAAAATCATCATTGATAATGTAGTTGGTCACCATGCCCTGCCGCATTGGCTTGAATGGATAAAAGATTTACCATTTGAAACCAATAAAATGGCCATCGCAGGAGCCGCTGCCGTGGGGCTGGTTCTGATTGCCCTGATCGGTGGTATTGCGGGATATATCGATAACTATTATACAGAAAGTGTGGCCCAATATGTGGCAAATGACCTCCGGCAAAAAGTGTATCATCATCTTCAGCGTCTTTCCCTTTCTTATTATGATTCCCATCAGATCGGAAATATTCTGAGCACCATTACATCGGATGTTTCTACCATACAAAGTTTTGCCTCTTCGGCATTGTTAAGCATTTTGATAGATGCCCTCACTATTGTCGGGATGCTTGGACTTATGTTTTATATGAACTGGGATTTTGCGCTGGTAGCCGTTGCTGTTACCCCGTTGCTGCTACTGTTTGTAGCACGGTTCAAACGGGCGGTTAAAAAAGCCACCCACGAAGTGAGAACCGAACAAAGTACCATGGTTTCGGTGCTGCAGCAGGGTCTGGAATCTGTACGTGCCGTCAAGGCCTACGACCGGCAGGATCTGGAAGAACTGCATCTGAAAGAAATCAGTATGGGCACAGTCAAGGCCTCATTAAAAGCAAGAAAAGTTAAATCACTGCTATCTCCCGTAGTGAGTTTGATAGTTGCAGGATGTACCGCCTTTGTGCTTTGGCGCGGTGCGCATCTTGTACTTATAGAAGCTATGACCCTGGGCGGATTGACGGTGTTTCTTTCATATCTGGGTAAATTTTTTAAACCTGTGCAGGACCTGGCCAAAATGACAACATCCATAGCCCAGGCTTCCGTATCACTGGAACGCATTCAGGCTATACTGGATACGGATACCGTCATTCCTCAAAAAGAGGATGCCCGGGATACGGGAACTTTACAGGGTCATATCGATTTTGATCACGTGGCATTTGCATATGATCCTGAATCACCTGTTTTAAGTGATGTACATTTCTCTATAAAAGCGGGACAAAGAATAGGAATCTGCGGACCCACTGGTGGAGGAAAATCCACCGTGGTTAGCCTGATACCCCGCTTTTATGATCCGACTAAAGGAAAAGTGTTGATTGACGGGGTGGATATTACCAATTTTCAATTGCATGGTGATCGCGGCCTGCGTGACCAGATCGCTTTTGTTTTACAGGACACCGTTCTTTTTTTCGGTACTGTCCGGGATAATATTGCTTATGGCAAGCTCGGCGCTACGCAGGAGGAGATTGAAGCGGCAGCTAAAATGGCTAACGCAGATGAATTTATTTCAAAGATGGCACACGGTTATGATACGATGGTAGGTGAGCGGGGTCTTACCCTTTCCGGTGGTCAGCGTCAGAGAATTGGAATTGCCCGTGCGATAATTCGCAATTCGCCCATACTGATTCTGGATGAACCGACAGCAGCACTCGATACAGAATCGGAAAAACTGGTTATGGAAGCGTTGGAAAGACTGATGAAGGGCAGAACCGTGATCATTATTGCGCACAGGCTTAGTACTATTCGTGACGCGGATAAAATTGTAGTGCTTAAAGGTGGTTATGTTGCAGAAGAAGGAACACACGATGAACTGGTCGCCAAGGGCGGAATTTATGCTGAACTTTATCATATCCAGGCGGGTTCCGGACCGCTGGTAGAAGCTACTTCAAACTGAACGGTACATTTAAAGTATACGTTATGTCAAAATCAAATGCAAGCAGGACGATCATCGTACTTCCCGATGACACGAGAAAGCCGATTGTGGACGCGATCAATGCAGCCGCAAAATCAATCAAAATAAAAATGTTTGTATTTTCTGACCCCGATCTGATTAATGCTGTTATTGCAGCCAAGGCCAGGGGTGTGCAGGTACAGGTAATGCTGAATCCCGCCCGCCGCAGCGGGGAAGAGGATAATTTAGATACGCGGAAAAAACTCGAGGAGGCTGGCATTGAGGTGAAAGATAGTAATCCGGCTTTCGGACTTACACATGAAAAATCCATGGTCATTGATGATGAACTGGCTTTTATTAAGTCTCTCAACTGGGCAACGAAAAATCTGACTGAGACACGTGACTATGCGATAACAACAAATCATCCGCATGAAGTAAATGAAGTCGTTGCCTGCTTCCAGGCAGACTGGGACAGAAAGGATTTTAACTCAGGTGAACAATGCACACATGATCTGGTGCAAGGGGAATGGCCGGGACAGGATCGCTCAATTTATCGATGGTGCTAATCATACCCTTTTCGTTCAGAATGAACGCTACCAGGACTCTGTCATCATCGAAAGACTTGTCAGGGCTGCCAGGCGGGGTGTAAAAGTCCATGTCATGGCGAGAAAACCGCATAGTCTCAAAAAAGATAAACTGGTTGAAGCCGTAGGCGGACTCCGAATCATGGACGATGTGGGAATAAAAATTCATACACTCAGGCATCTGAAACTTCATGGTAAAATGCTGATCGCAGATGGTAACCGGGCAATCATCGGATCCATTAATCTCGCACCGGGAAGCTTCGACGACCGGCGTGAACTGGCCATTGAAGTACACGATGAAGATATCGTGGAAAGGTTACACCAGATTGCAAAAACAGACTGGGAAAACTCGCATCCGCTGGATCTGACGGACGAAGGACTGATGGCGGATCTGGAAGAAAAAGGTGAGGGTGGTGAAGAAAATCTTGCACTCAACATAAAAAAGAAAAAAGAGAATTAAAATTTAAATTGATTCCGTATCATGTCAAATCCATCATTTACCAGGACAATAATTATCCTTCCGGACGATACGAAAAAGCCGATCGTAGATGCAATTGATGCAGCAAAAAAATCCATCAAGATCAAAATGTTTGTCTTCTCGGATCCTGACCTGATCAATGCGGTGATCGCTGCCAAACACAGGGGCATTGAAGTGCAGGTCATGTTGAATCCATCGCGCAGGAGCGGGGAGGAGGAGAATGAAGAAACAAGAAAAAGGCTGGAGGAAGCAGGCATAGACGTTAAGGACAGTAATCCGGCATTTGGTCTTACCCATGAAAAATCAATGGTCATTGATGAAGAAACTGCTTTTATCAAATCGCTTAACTGGGCGACCAAAAACCTTACCATTACCCGTGATTATGCCATTACGACGAATCATAAACACGAAGTGGATGAGATCGTCACCTGCTTTACGGCCGATTGGAACCGGACGGATTTCGCACCGGGCGAACATGCCCATATGATCTGGTGTACCGGTAACGGGCGGGACCGGATCGCCCGGTTTATAGATGAAGCCAAACATAAACTTTTTGTTCAGAATGAACGATACCAGGATCCGGTAATCATAGAAAGACTGGTGAGAGCTGCGATGCGGGGAGTAAAAGTTCATATCATGGCAAGACCACCGCATACTTTAAAAAAAGATAAACTCGTGGAAGCCGTGGGTGGTCTCCGGATAATGGATGATGTGGGAATAAAAATACATACGCTTCGACATCTCAAATTGCACGGTAAAATGCTGATTGCGGACGGAAGTCGTGCCATTGTCGGTTCCATCAATCTGGCCCCGGGCAGTTTTGACGACCGCCGCGAACTGGCTATAGAAGTCCATGATGAAGATGTGGTGATAAGACTCAGGGAAATTGCCCATGAAGACTGGAAAAATTCACATCCCCTGGACCTTTCTGATGCCGGACTGTTTGCCGATCTGGAAGAAAAAGGTGAAGGCGGTGATGAAAACCTGGCACTGAATATCAAGAAAAAAAACAAGACACGAGAGACGAAGACTAATCTATGGCTCACATCCTTTCAGGAACTTTTATTCCCAGTAACTGCATGGACGACTGAATGATATTCGCCGTCATTACGCAGATCCTTAACCGCAGTTGCTTCTTATATTCTGATTCCGCCCGGCTTACGGAATGCTCAGCATAAAATGAGTTGTAGATTTGTGCAATGCTGAACACATAATTGGCTATCAGGGAAGGATTCATTTCGATACAGGCCTGCTGCAATAAATTAGTTGATACTTTTCCAGGTTGATCAGCAATTCCTTTTCAAGCGGAAATAAACCGGATCCTTCTTCCCGTTTATAATCCCGGACAGGTTCTTTTCGCAAAATTGATTTTATACGTGCATGAGTGTATTGCACAAAGGGACCGGTAAATCCATGGAAATCGATAGACTCATCCGGATTGAATACCATTCTCTTTTTCGGATCCACGCGAAGCAGGAAAAATTTCAGTGCTCCAAGACCAATCGTATCATAGAGTTCCTTTCTTTCTTCGATTCTGTAAAATCGTCTACTTTTCCCAGCTCCTCGGTATGTTTTGCGGCAATGCCTGTCATTTCATCAATGATATCATCTGCATCTACCACAGTTCCTTCACGGGTTTTCATCCTGCCTGTTGGAAGTTCCACCAGTCCGTAAGACAGGTGGTAGATACCCGCTGCCGACGGCAGCTGTAATTTCTGACAAATCAGTTTAAGCACTTTAAAATGATAATTCTGTTCATCGGCAACCACATAAATACTTAAATCAGCATGATACTCCTCGTCTTTATTCAACTGCAAGCCCGATATCCTGGGTCATATAAACCGCCGTGCCATCGCTGCGCCGCACAATTTTTTCATCGAGCCCATCCGGTTTCAGGTCGATCCATACACTGCCATCTTCTTTCTGAAAAAAAACATTTTTCTTCAATCCCATTTCCACCAGATCCTTTCCCAGCAGATAGGTTTGACTTTCATAATAAATCTTATCAAAATCACTTCCGATTCTTTTATAGGTAACATCGAAACCTGCATACACCCAGCTGTTCATTTTCTTCCAGAGTTCCATAACGTCGGGTTTCCCGGCTTCCCAGTCTATAAGCATTTGCTGGGCAGCTTTCATAAGCGGAGCTTCTTTTTCAGCTAATTCCTTCGGAAATTCCCGAAGCCACTACATGCTTCCACCTGTTTTTTCAATTCGATACCGAATAAAACATAATAGTCACCTACAAAATGATCACCTTTTATACCGGTACTTTCAGGCGTTGCCCCATTGGCAAATTGCTGCCAGGCAACCATACTTTTACAGATATGTATTCCGCGGTCATTGGCAATACAGGTTTTTATGATATCATATCCGCAGGCTTTGTACAAGGCGGCCACGCTCCATCCCAGAAAATTATTTCTGAGATGGCCCAGGTGCAAGGGCTTATTGGTATTGGGAGAAGAATATTCCACCATCACGCGGCTGACCGTTGGCTTGATGCTTACCATAATCCGCATTATTGAATTCTGCATTCAGGAAATCGAGCAAAATGCCATCGGCCATAACCAGGTTCAAAAATCCCTTGATTACATTGAAGCCGGCAAACCAGTCTGGTTTAGCGGCCAGGAGGGCTTCTCCCAACTCCCTGTCCAAGATCATCGGGACTGGTTTTCAAGATTTTGCTGAATGAAAATAAAACAACCGTATAATCCCCGGTAAATTCAGGTTTGGTTTCATTTACCAGGATCTCCTGTGATTCAATGCGGTAATTGTATTTTTCGGCTAAAACAGTCTGAACGGCCAGTTTAATGCCGGGTACAAGCTCCATTTTAAGTTAAATTGGACGCAAAAGTAGTATTTGTTGGGTAGACTATCTGCCCGTTTATATTAACTTCGCGCCCGGAATCTGAGGATTTATGCCAAAAAAGGAGATCATTTCCATTATAGATTTTTTCTATCCCGCCTTTCCGAAGATTCATTCCTTTACAAACTTTTCGCTATGCTGTTTGCGGTGGATTCAATACAGTCCTCGACATTTTCGTTTTTTTCCTGGCATACAATTTTATTTTGCATAAAGAGATTCTGCACCTGGGATTTCATCGCTTTCAAGCCCCATATTGCTGCATTTATCATATCCTTTCTCATTAGTTTTCCGACCGGCTTTATGCTGATGCGTCATGTGGTATTTCCCGGGTTCCGTATCTGCATGGACGGGTTCAGCTTTTCCGTTATTTCCTGCTTGGTACTGATCTGTATTATTTTGAATTATATTTTTATCCGCCTTTTTGTGGAACATTTTCATTTGTATCCCACCATTTCAAAAATTATCACTACGGCTATCGTTGTTTCCTTCAGTTATCTGACCCAGAAGAATTTCACTTTTAAAGCAGAGGAGCTTAAGGCCTAAAGCGTAGAAGCTTTTACCCCAGGTAGTTAAAAGCTACATCTAGTAATACTGATAAAAATAATTTATCGAATTCTTTGCACTATTATTGTTTGTATATTTAATTCTAACATTTATTCATTACGCCAGTAGCTTTTGGCTTTAGCGCTTAAAAAACGATTGTCATGACTACTTCACGCAGAAATTTTTTGAAAACGAGTGGATTATCGGTTGCCGCACTGGCCATCGGATCCCATAAATTAATGGCTGCCGCCGATCCTGAATATTTACCTGGCCATTCAGCTTTATACCGTTCGGGAGGATATGAGTAAAGATCCTTCAGGAACACTGAAAAAACTTTCCGACATGGGATATAAATATGTGGAACATGCCAACTATAAAGACCGGAAATTTTATGGGTATACACCTGCTGAATTTAAAAAACTGCTGGAAGGTTATGGTATGCAAATGCCGAGCGGTCACGTACAGATGTTGCCCAATGATTATGATTTTGCGAAAAATGACTTTGCAGACAAATGGAAATATACGGTAGATGATGCAGCCACGGTGGGACAGAAATTCCTGGTTTCTCCCTGGCTGGATGATAGTCTACGGAAGAATATGAAGGATTTCAAAGAGTATATGGAGGTATTTAATAAATCCGGTGAACTGTGCAAAAAATCCGGAATGAAATTCGGATATCATAATCATGATTTTGAATTTAAGACCAAGATTGACGGCGAATTACTCTACGATCTTATCCTGACCAATACGGATCCGGCCCTGGTTGCCCAGCAGCTTGATATGGGTAATCTGTATAATGGAGGATTTAAAGCCATTGATGTGGCCAAAAAATATCCGGGACGATTTGAAATGATGCATGTAAAGGATGAAATACTGGCTAAAAGAGGGCAAGGAGAGAAATATGAAAGCACCATCCTGGGCAGGGTATCGTTGGTACTAAGGAAGTTTGTGATATCGGCAAGCACCAGCGGTGGCACCAAATAGTTTATCGTTGAACAGGAATCCTACCAGGGCCTTAACGCCACTGGACTGTTCCAGCAGGACTATGCGATCATGAAGAACTGGGGCTATTAAGCTTAAAGCCTAAAGCCTAAAGCCTAAGGCCTAAGACTTAATTCTATTGGAAAATCTGATAAAAAAATAAACCCTCTCTAAATAAGAGAGGGTTTATTTTATTATAGTCTAAACTTTGCTGCGCTAAGCATGCTTTAAGCTTTAGGCTTTAGGCTTTAAGCTTTAGGCTTAATAACGGTAATGATCCGCCTTAAATGGTCCCTTTGCCGGAATACCCAGGTATTCACTTTGCGCTTGCGTCAGTTCATCCAGCGTTACACCAATTTTGGCCAGGTGTAAACGGGCAACTTTTTCATCCAGATGTTTTGGAAGAACAAACACTTTATTTTCGTATTTCGTCATGATTCTGCCAAAGTTCGATCTGTGCCAGTACCTGGTTGGTAAATGAATTACTCATTACAAAACTTGGATGACCGGTTGCGCAACCCAGGTTTACCAGGCGGCCTTCTGCCAGAATGATCACATCTTTTCCATCAATATTATAAAGATCAACCTGTGGTTTGATGGTGTCTTTTGTATGACCATAATTGTTATTGATCCAGGCCATATCAATTTCAATATCAAAGTGACCGATATTACAAACGATGGCTTTGTCTTTCAACAGACCGGAAATGTTTTTCCGTGATCAGATCCCGGCAACCGGAAGCAGTAACAACGATATCTGCTTCTTTTACGGCATCGATCATTTGCTTTACTTCAAAACCATCCATCGCTGCCTGCAATGCACAGATCGGATCAATCTCCGTAACGATTACACGGCAACCGGCACCCTGTAAAGACTGGGCAGAACCTTTACCCACATCACCGTAACCACCTACAACCGCAACTTTACCGGCCATCATTACATCCGTAGCACGACGGATCGCATCTACCAGACTTTCTTTACAACCGTATTTATTATCAAATTTTGATTTGGTAACAGAATCATTCACATTGATTGCGGGCATAGGAAGTGTTCCTTTTGCAACTCTTTCATACAAACGGTGAACACCGGTAGTGGTTTCTTCAGAAATTCCCTTTACATGCTGAACCAGTTCAGGATATTTATCCAGTACCATATTGGTAAGATCACCACCATCATCCAGGATCATATTCAGGGGACGGTCTGTGCTGCCAAAGAATAAAGTCTGTTCAATACACCAGTCAGCTTCTTCCAGGCTTTGTCCCTTCCAGGCAAATACACCAATACCTGCAGCAGCAATTGCAGCAGCAGCATGATCCTGCGTAGAAAATATATTACAGGAACTCCAGTGTACTTCAGCACCCAGTTCAATCAGTGTTTCAATCAGAACAGCTGTCTGAATGGTCATATGCAAACAACCGGCAATGCGGGCACCTTTCAGTGGTTTCAGTTTTCCATATTCCGCACGTAGTGCCATCAATCCCGGCATTTCGGCTTCAGCCAGACGAATTTCCTTTCGGCCCCATGCAGCCAGACTCATATCCTTCACCTTGTAAGGAAGGGTCAGGTCAATATTTTTTGTTTTTGTAGACATGATGATATGATTTTATGCTGTAAAGGTAAGTTTGTAGAACAAAACAACGGTAATTATTGTATATTTTGGAATAAATGATCATTTTTTAGTACTTTTATGGAACAAATAAGCAATATCCTATGCAAAAAGATCAGTCCTAACAGAACAAGCGGCAACTCCTGTTTTACCCCTGGATGAAAAAGACAAAGCGATTTTGCGTTATATACAATCCAATGCAAAAGCAACGGTAAGGGAAATTGCCTCCAATGTTCATCTGAGTACAACACCTGTTCATGAACGCATCAAACGGATGGAAGAAGAGGGGGTGATTCTGCAGTATGCCACCCTGCTGAATCATTCCCGTATAAATAAAGGGCTTGATGGCGATCTGTTATATTTCGCTTAAAGGAGCATAATAAAAAATCAGGTGGAAAATTTATAAAGACCATACAGGAAATGCCGGAAGTGATTGAATTTTATATTATTTCCGGTGCCTTTGATTTTATGCTGAAAGTGGTGGCTGAAAACATGGATGACTATTATAATTTCCATGTAAACAAACTGGGACAGGTAGAAAATATCGCCCAGGTACAAAGTACGTTTATCATGGGTGTGATCAAAACCGGACAGCCGCTGATCAGTTAAAAATCCACGCCGTTACATTCATTCTCAATCCGTCAGAGTTCCTGATTATTCCGCAACTACTTTGTCAATCGGCAGACTGACCGAATCCGGTGAGAAAAAGATTCCCATGGAATAAAACGGAATGTTTCTGTTTCTCCGGTTTTCCGGTAAACTTCCATCTGTGCCTCATCGAAATCAAATAATTTCGTTCTCGCAGGGGTACCCGGATTTCCTCCAGCGCTTCCACCCGGTAATAAATGGATATGATCTGATGTTCCGGATTAAAGGCACTCATCTGAAAAAAATCAGTCGTATACAGGTGATCGGTCACCCGTACGGAGAGGTTCATTTCTTCCATAAATTCTCGTTTCAGGCAATCCCGGGTACCTTCCCCGAATTCCAGTCCGCCTCCGGGAAATTTAGTATACTGGTTCCCCCGGATGAATTCATCAGAAACCAAGACTCTCCCGGTTTTTCCCCAGAAGAATCCCATAAACCCTGAGATTAAACATGGACCTGAAATTAATGAATAATCATTTTCAGAAACCATCCTGCCGGGTATCCATTTAAAAGTTAGAAAAATGGTAACTTGAAGCTGATAAAATCAGATAAAATATAAAATGGCAGAAGACGAAATTATAAAACACACCAAAAAGATTTACAAAACCTGGTTCAACAAAGAATTTCCATTCTGGCATAAGATTTCAGAATTCCTGATCGAAATCCTGATCATTGTATTTGCCGTTACGATCTCCATCTGGTTTCATAACCTGAGTGAACACAAACATCAGCAGGAAGACGTGAAACAATTTCTGGTAGGGTTTAAAAGCTGATCTGACCAGGATATTAAGGAAATGAAGAATGATAAAGAATCCTTCATGAACCAAAGAACACCATATTCAGTTATCTTGGCGGATTGCAAAAAAATCAATTACCAAACAAAGATACCCTGAAGAAATACCGGAACTGGTTGTTTAATACAACGGGATTAAATCCGAACGACGGAAGGTTTCAGGGATTTAAATCTTCCGGAAAAATCGGAACCATTGAAAATAAAGAACTGCAGAATGATATCATGGACCTGTACGAAGAAGATATTCCCGCATGCTTACTAGCGAGCACGACTGTTATAAGGGTACGAAATTGAAATTTCTGGAATTTCTTTATAAAAAACTGAAAACGGACTAACAGATTCCACCGAGAATACTATTAAGACTGTTGAATGACAGATGAAGCTTATAATCTAAGCTAGGTCGCTCAGCACTCCGGATCAGATGCTTGAACGATATCAACTGATGTATGGAGTTAATGAATAAAATAATCGGAGAAATTGACAAAGAATACAACTGATAAATAGGATTCAGCTTTAATTTTAACATTCAATTACCTCCAGATAAAAATAAAATTATGAAATTAGGACGTCTTAGTATTATATTATACTGTGATCTATATTCATTTGCAAGTTTATTGTTCAGTATCAGAAAGCCCAATCAGATACCGAGTCAACACAACAAATACGTCATGTTGTAATTGTCACCTTCAAACCGGGCACTTCCGATTCAAGCAAACACCTGGTAGACAAAAGCTACCGACAGGCAGCAGATGCTTTTCCCTTGGTGAAAGCTTTTGAATGGGGCTGGGATGTGAATGATAACACGCAGAGCAAACATGTTTATGTAACAACCTTTAACAGCAAAGGGGATCTTAACCACCTATAACGCTTCTCCCGAAGTTCAGGCAGCTAAGAAAAAGAATGCGTCAAAAGTTGCAAAGTAACCACCATTGACTATCCGGTAAATACATAGTCGCTAACGGCGTATTATATTACCGGGAAAACTCAGGTTTTTTTCATTCAGAGTTGCATGTTCCACCTGTGTGAGCGATGTATGAAAAAATAACTTCATTAACCCATTCTTTCCCAGCATCCGCTGCACGATAGAGAATGCCATGTATACAAATAAGGACCCTGAAACGCCAAGAGTTGTTGACCACACGTGATAAATATCACGATGACTGAAAATATATTTGATGGCATCTGCAAAGTTCCCCGGTTCATGACGTCTTTCAAAAGCCTTTTCCAGGATAATGACAATCGCAACAGCTACGGTATAAAGCAACGTACGCAGAACAACATCAACGATCGGGGGCTGTCTCTCCACCCATTTTCCCGGCTTTATCAGATCCATCAGGATGATCACTTTGGACATAATAAGAGCACCAATAATAGCCTGGGAAAGACCCGTAAATTCGATGTCATAATCTTCCAGATCCAGTTTCTTCATGACCATCATTAGTATAAAAACGACAGCGAAATAAGTAGCCGTCCGCAAAATAACGCGGATCTCTTTAAGGATTTTTTTTAATACACTCATGATGGCTTTTTTAATGGGAGTAAGACTTGATTATAGCCAGGTTGCTACCATCCTTTCGAAGGGTAGCAACCTGGTCATAAACTGCAAAGAGTAGGAAGAATATGAGGTTCCGAGCAGATTCGAACTGCTGTAGAAGCTTTTGCAGAGCTCTGCCTAACCGCTCGGCCACGGAACCTTTTGAGGTTGGGCAAAAGTAGTATATTCGGATTAATTTGCCTAACCGGGTCGTAGAAATGCAACGAATAGAAGAAAGTGAACTAATCATCAATTCCAGAGGGGCCATTTATCATCTCGATCTGCGTCCGGAAGAACTGGCAGATAAAATCTTTTTGGTCGGTGATCCCGGACGTGTACCGGTAGTGAGTAAATATTTTGACCGGATTGAAATCAAACAACAACATCGCGAATTCATTTCCCATACCGGATATATCGGATCGGAAAGGTATACGGTGATTTCTACCGGTATTGGCACCGATAATATTGATATCGTAATGAATGAACTGGATGCACTGGTAAATATCGATTTTGCTACCCGGACCATCAAACCATCCTTGCACTCAGCTTACAAATTATACGGCTGGGAACCTCCGGATCACTGCAAAAAGATATTCCGGTAGATTCATTCGTTGCTTCTACACATGGACTGGGAATCGACAACCTCCTGAATTTTTACCGGATGGAACCCAGGGGAGCGGAACAGGAAATTCTGCAGGCATTTACCACCCATACCCAACTGCATCAGCAATTTGCCCATCCGGCCATTGCTTCTGCTTCCGGATTTCTGCTAAAACATTTTACAGAAGGATATTTTAACGGGATTACCATTACCTGTCCGGGTTTTTATGGCCCTCAGGGAAGAATATTACGATTGGGACTGCGACATCCCGACCTTGATTGAAAGACTTAACCAGCTTTAATTTCGGCCCTTACCGGATCAGCAATTTTGAAATGGAAACATCGGCCATTTACGGATTGGGCAATATGCTGGGTCATCAATGCCTGAGTCTGAATGTAATCGTTGCCAACCGGATCAGTAAAACTTTTTCCAGGAATGGTTTGTTAGCAGTAGAGCGCCTGATCGAGAAATCACTAGAACTTGTTCGTTCCATACCGCATTAAATTTATCTTTGCACCCCATGAATATTCCATTTTCCAAATATCAGGGAACCGGAAATGACTTTATCCTGGTCGATAACCGGAGCCAATACTTATCTCCGATTTATCCCAAAAGGAAATTGAACGGATCTGCGACCGCCGCTTCAGTATCGGTGCAGACGGCTCATGATGCTAAATCATAAAGACGGATACGATTTCGAAATGAAATATTATCAATGCAGACGGAAAACCGGGTTCCATGTGCGGAAATGGTGGCCGCTGTATCGTGCGTTTGCCTATGACCTGGGCATTCATAAAGAATTCATATCCTTTCCTCGCCAGTGACGGGGAACATGAAGCAGAAATCGATACCATGTTCCAATATCATAAACCTGAAAATGAAAGATGTTTCCGGATATAAAGAAGAAGACGGACATTTTATTGTTGATACCGGTTCACCACATTATATAAAATTCGTTACAGATGTGAATGGATGTGGATGTGGTGAAAGAAGGTACGGAAATCCGATATAGTGAACCGTTTGCAAAAGAAGGCATCAATGTGAATTTTGTGGAAGAAAAAGGAGACGACGAACTTATTGTCAGAACATATGAAAGGGGAGTGGAAGATGAAACCTTTTCCTGTGGCACCGGAGTCACCGCATCTGCCACTGGTCTGCCACCACAATGATGTGGGATATAATGAAGTAAATGGTAACTACCAAAGGAGGGCAGCTGGATGTAAAATATGATCGCAATTAGATAATTCCTATACGAATATCTGGCTATGCGGTCCGGCTGAAAAAGCATTTGAGGGAAAAGTTGATGTTGACCTGAAAATTCCGACATCTTGAAATACGCCCCTTATACCGGCATCGCAGCAGCCCTGCTTCTTGATTCTGTTTTGCTTTTATTCCCTGGGCTTATTTATCCTGATCTGCAGCAGAATTTTACCGGATTTCTATTCCAAGCAGAATAATTATGGAAACCCGGAATGACATTGATTTTTCTTTCGTGATTGCTACATTATTTTTTTCGGAATTCCAACATTTGGGCCAAAAGAGTGAATCAGTTTATTGGCCGTATTGATTTTTGCCTATGCCCTGAAAACCTATTTTCTTTTTGCGGCCTGTTATCAGGGCATTTGCCCGCAGATTAAATCGGGCTTGATTGGTATACTGGTATTTTCATTTATCATCCTCATTTCCAGTCTGCTCTCGAAGGCCAAAATGAATAGGTGATGTTCGAAGTATAGTTCTACCTTATATGATCAACCATCAATCACCTAATATTGTCCCTGTAATTAATTTGGCGATTGCGAAAGCACATCCGGCTGCAATGGCGCCAATCATCATCACCCGAATGCTCCACCAGTGATTGACGCCGGTAAACTTACTTTTAAAATAACCAAAAACAAACAAACAGACCAGTGTAATGACGGATGATAATTTAAGACCATCAATACCATCTGGATGTAAAAAAATAAGGGACTTAATGGAATCAATCCGCCGACGATATACGAAAAGCCAATATTGAAAGCACTTTTACTGGCCCGTTTGGGATCGGGTTTTTCAAGTCCGAGTTCATATTTCATCATCAGTTCCACCCATTTTTCCTTGTCCTTGCTCACTTCTTCCACGGCCTGGTTCTGCATTTCAATACTTAGTCCCAGGGATGAAAAAAAAGTCTCTGAGTTCCTGTTTTTCAATTTCGGGAACCGTCTCCACTTCTTCATATTCCCTTTTCATTTCAGAATTGTAATGGTCCACTTCGGTTTTTCCAGCCAGGTATCCTCCCAATCCCATGGCGATGGATCCTGCTGCAATTTCAGCCAGTCCGGCAATGATAATCAGGTTGGTACTGGAAACTGCTCCGCTGAGTCCGGCAGCCAGTGCAAAAGGAACAGTGAGTCCGTCAGACATTCCGATAACGATATCCCGGATGGTTTCAGCACTGAAAACATGTTCCTCCCGGTGTACATGTACCGGGACTGATCACAGGTAGATTCGACATTTTCCGGAATCATCTTGTAAAATATTTACGGTTAAGTTAAATAACTATTTATTCCTCATTTCAGGATGGCAAGGCTGTCTTCAATGATTTCCAGACATTCGTCCAGTTGCGTTTTGGTGATGGATAACGGAGGTGCAAACCGGATTTTATTTCCATGGGTTGGTTTGGCCAGCAATCCATTTTCTTTAAGTTCCAGACAAAGTTCCCAGGCCGCATCTTCGGATGCGTCTGATGAATCACAACGGCATTCAACAATCCTTTTCCCCTGATCTTTTCTATAAATGGTGACTGGAATCGATTCCAATCCATTTCTGAAATATTCTCCCATCAACGGCGGCATTTTCCGTCATTTTTTCATCTTTTAAAACGGTCAGGGCTGTGATCGCCACCGCACAGGCCAGAGGATTACCTCCATAAGTAGATCCATGTTCACCCGGTTTAATCGTGAGCATGATTTCATCTATCTGCCAGTACAGCAGAAACCGGCAATACGCCTCCGCTAAGTGCTTTTCCAAGAATTAAAATATCAGGCCGCACATTTTCATGATCACAGGCCAGCATTTTACCGGTTCGTCCAAGTCCGGTTTGAATTTCATCTCCGATAAACAAAACATTTGCCTGTTTGCAATAGTCGTAGGCCTTGCTCAGATATCCTTCATCCGGAACAACAACTCCGGCTTCACCCTGGATGGGTTCCATCAGTATGGCCGCCACTTCCGGGTTCTGTAAAGCTTTTTCCAGTGCTTCCAGATCATTATAAGGAATCATGTCGAATCCCGGCATATAAGGACCGAATCCGGTATAGGAACTGGGATCACTGCTAAATGAAATAACGGTACTGGTGCGCCCATGAAAATTATTTTCAAAAACAATAATGCGGGCTTTGTTCTCCGGAATGCCTTTTACCTGCATAGCCCCAGCGTCTTGCGAGTTTGATTGCTGTTTCCACTGCTTCCACACCGGTATTCATCGGTAAAACCTTATCGTATCCAAAATAATCCGTTATAAAACGGGCATATTCTCCAAACTGATCGCTGTGAAATGCGCGTGAAGTCAGCGTCAGTTTTTGCGCCTGCTAGAATCAGACTGGCGATGATTTTCGGGTGGCAATGGCCCTGATTCAAAGCAGAATAACCACTCAGAAAATCGTAATATTTTTTTCCATCCACATCCCAAACATAAACCCCCTGTCCGCGGGAAAGCACAACAGGCAGAGGATGATAATTATGCGCACTGAACTGGTTTTCCAGTTCCAGAAAATTTGACTGTGGTATGGGTATTGGCAGTTGTCATTTGCATATAAAGTAAAAATTAAAAAGTAAAAATTGAAAAAATAAACAGTGACAGGAGTTACAAAGCTAGGATTAGCGTCCTTCGATGATTGAGTAAGATCCAGGTTACCGGCAAGAATTGATATGGGAGTTATCGGTATAATAGATTGCAATATACGAAAAAGCTTAAAGCCTAAAGCCCAAAGCCTAAAGCTTTTTTAATTTGCGGGGCAAAATATCCGCAATGTCAACCGCCAACCGTCAACTGCCAACCGTCAACCAATAAAAGTCTGCCTGGCATTTTCCACCTCGATTTCCGGCAGGGCTCCTTTTTCAAATATTCCGTAGATTGTGGATCCGCTGCCGGTCATGGAAGCATATAAAGCGCCGGCTGCATATAAGTTGTTTCTTTATTTTCTGCAGCGAAGGATGAACCTGAAAAACAGGCTTTCAAAATCGTTACGAATGAGTGTTGGCCCATTTTCAACAGGATCTAAAATACTTTTTTTCAAATCAGATCGGGGAGGTGCCGGTTTCACTGCTGGAAAAAGCCCAGGCAGTCTCAATCCGTATTTCCGGATGGATCAATAAAAGAGAATAATCCGGAAAGATCCAGTGAAACCGGTTCCAGTATTTCACCTCGTCCGGTTGCAAAACAAGGTGATGATTGCATAAAAAATGGACAATCGCTCCCCAATTCCAGGGCGTATCCAGTCAAGGCGGGAAGTAAGAAATTTCCAAATTGAAATACCGGTTTATTAATTGGATCATCGCTGCCGCATCGGAAGAACCTCCACCCAGTCCGGCTCCCAGGGGAATGGCTTTATGAAGATGAATTTCCAGGGGTCCTGTAATTCGGGATAATTCTTTTTTAAGAGCTGATAAGCCTGTAGAACCAGGTTATCTTCTTCCTTACCGGAAACTTCGTAAACCGGTTGGAACAGAAGATGTTCTCGGCTGATGGTACAATTTCAAGCGACCTCCCGTAATGGAAGGGGATAAAAAATAGTTTCCAGATTGTGAAAACCGTCCGGTCTTTTTGAAATGATGGAAAGTCCCAGGTTTATTTTTGCATGGGGAAAAGCGATCATCCGGTACGTCCTTTTTTGCGGCTGTTGATTTCATCCCGGATCTTGATGGCCCGGATATAATCTTCCTGTTCCAGTACTTCTGAAAGCAGGCTGTTGAGATCCTCCAGCGAAAGACCGCCCAGGTCTTCTTTGGCACCCCCTTCGGTGGTAACTGTTTCTTTAGGTTGTTTTTTCTTTCCGGCGCTGTCTTCCATCAGAATACCTGCGCTTTCAATAATATTTTCGTAAGTATAAATCGGACAACCAAACCGTACGGCCAGGGCCAGGGCATCGGAGGTCCGGGAATCAATTTCCACTGTATCGTGTTCACTGATACAAATCAGTTTGGAATAAAATATGCCTTCCTGCAGATCTGAAATGATGATTTCCTGAAGATCTATGGAAAATGCAGTCATGAAATTCTTCATCAGATCGTGCGTAAGGGGCCGGCTGGGATGCATTTTTTCCAGGGCAACGGCAATCGCCTGTGCTTCAAATCCACCGATCACGATGGGTAGACGCCGGAGACCATTGATCTCACCCAGGACCACAGCATAGGAATGCGTCTGCGTAATGCTGTGCGACAAAGCCACAATTTCCAATTCGATCTTCTTCATAAAACGGATCTGCCCCGCGGGCGTTCTAAAAGGTCTTTTGTTAAAAGGACAAATATAAAAAACTAATCCCTTTAAAAATGGAATAACCGGCTCCTTAATGGACTACGCGACACCTTTGAGTTTTTTTACCGCCTGAATCAGTTTGGGCAAAATTTCAAAAGCATCACCGACAATTCCATAATCGGCAGATTTAAAAAATGGTGCTTCCGGATCTTTATTGATCACCACAATCACCTTACTTCGGTTTACCCCGGCCAGATGTTGTATGGCTCCGGAAATTCCAATGGCAATATAAAGATTGGGAGCAATTGCAATACCGGTTTGTCCGACATGTTCATGATGAGGCCGCCAACCCGAATCGGCAACCGGACGACTGCAGGCTGTTGCTGCATGAAGCAATTTGGCCAGTTCTTCAATCGGTCCCCAGTTTTCAGGACCCTTCATTCCTCGTCCACCGCTGACCACAATTTCTGCCTCCGTAAGGGGAATTTCACCGGATGCTTTTGAAACCGATTTGATCTTGACTCCGGAGGTCTGTAAGGCAATATTTTCCTGAATAATTTCTGCTGAACCGTCTGCGCTTACTACAGGATAAACATTGGGATTGAGTGAAATTATTTTTATGGCAGTTTTGATGGAAACGGTACAAAATGCTTTTCCGGAAAAAACATTTTTTTTCACCAGAAAACCATTAGATGTATCAGGCAATGCGGTCGCTCCGGTTACCAGTCCGGCTTTTAAGCGGACAGAAAGTCCGGGAGCAATAGCTCTTCCGGTATTGGTATGGGAAAGAACAATAACGTTTGCACCGCTAGTTTCAGCGACAGTCGCAATTATCCGGATGTATTGTTCGGCATCCAGCTGATTGAGTGATTCCTGATTTACCTGGTGAATTTTTTTAATTCCATACTTGCCCAATGTACTGATAGTCTTCCGTGACCGTTCCGAGCAATAATACCTTCTGCGGCAACCCCGGTTTGACTGGCAATTGCTGCACCATAACTAATGCTTCCAGTGAAGTCTTTTTGATTATGGCCATCTGCGTGATCGATGAATACGAGTACTGACATAATTGAAAATTGGAAATTAATTGAGTTAGAAATTTGAATTAGTTGATCTTATTCAAATTACTTTCGCTTCATCATGCAACAGGGTGATCAGTTCTTCCGGATTTTCTGCGGAGACCATTTTAACTCCTTTTTTTGCCGCAGGCAATTCAAATGAAACAATTTCTGTGAATGATTCCACTGCAACAGCTTCCACTACTTTCAGCGGTTTACTGCGTGCACCCATAATACCTTTCATATTCGGAATCCGTTGTTCCGCCATTCCTTTCTGACAACCGACAACCAATGGTAAGTTTCACTTCAACTGTTTCTTCGCCGCCTTCGATTTCCCGGACCAGGGTGGCCTGATTTCCGGATAATTCAAGTTTTGCTGCCAGAGAAATAAAAGGCAAATCCAGTAATCCCGCGATCATTCCACCCACAGAAGCGCCATTAAAATCAATGGTTTCCTTTCCGGTGAGAATCAAGTCGTACCCGCCGCTCTTGGCCATGGCAGCGATTTGTGATAGCAACAAAAAAACTGTCTGCCGGTTCTGTATTTATCCGGATGGCTTCATCACCACCCAGTGCAAGTGCTTTACGGATCACCACATCGCAATCCGGACCACCCACAGTAACCAAGTGCAACACTGTCGCAGGATCTTTTTCCTTTAGTTCAATGGCCCGGACCAAGGCATACCATTCATCATAAGGATTCAGGATCCATTGAACACCATCCGCTACAAATTTCCGGTTGTTATCCGTGAAGGCTATTTTTGCCGTCGTATCCGGTGTTTTACTGATGCAGACTAAAATCTTCATGATGCAAGAAAATTAAAGTTGTTTATGCAACTAAACAAAGGTAAGTCTTGAGATGAGCAAGTTTATGATAAAAAAAACGAAAAATATATCCCGGGAATGGAGAAAATAGAAAAGCTTAAATCTTTCCTGGTCAGGTTCTCCGGATGATGCGTTTTTAAAACATGCCCTCGCCCTTGAATATATCAAACTGGGGAATGAATCGGAAGCCAGGCAATTGTTTTTAGAAATACTTGAGCGGGATCCTTCATATATTGGCACCTATTATCATCTGGCGCGATTACTGGAGCGTGACCGGCGAAATTGAAAATGCAAAATCCTGGTATGAAAAAGGTATGATAGCTGCGAAACAAGCAGGTGACAGGCATGCGTACAATGAATTGCAGACAGCTTATGAAGATCTGATCGACTAACTATGGAAAATCTGCTCACTATTTTTCAGAAATCTCTTCACAGGCTTGCATATTGCGAAGAAAGACCGGTTGCTGCTGGCCGTCAGTGGCGGTCTGGATTCTGTTGTATTGGCAGCACTCTGTCGCTGCTTCTGAACTGGATTTTGCCATTGCGCATGTAAATTTTCATTTAAGGGGTGAAGAAAGTGACCGGGATGAAGCTATTTGTCCGGAACCTGGCAATGAAATATAATAAAGCCTACCATTCCGCTGAAATTTGATACCGCGAAGTATGCTGATTAAGGAAAAATGCTCAGTTCAGGTAGCCGCCAGGGAACTCCGGTATAATTGGTTTAAAACATTTTTGGGTAAGGGACCGGATAAATTTCAATTTCTTTTTACAGCCCACCATCTGGACGATAATATCGAAACCCTGCTCATGCATTTTTTCAGGGGCACTGGCATTTCCGGACTTAACAGGCATTCCGGAAAAAAACGGATATATCGATCACGGCCGCTATTATCCCAATATCCAAAAATCAATTAAAATTATTTGCCATTTCTCAAAATCTGGAATGGGTTGAAGACAGTTCGAATACTTCCGATGATTATACCCGCAATTTTTTCCGAAACCAGCTGATCCCTTCACTGGAAACCGTATTTCCCTGATCTTCAGCAGAACCTGGAAAAAAATCTGCAGCGGTTTTCCGAAGCAGGCAATATTATATCACCAGGCAATTCAGCAATACAAAAAAAAATTGCTTAGATAAACAGGGTGCTGAATTCCATATTCCAATCCTGCTGCTCAAAAAAGCTTTTCCGCTGAATACCAGTACTGTATGAAATTTTAAAGGATTTTCAATTTTCACCTGACAGACCCAGGACGTGATCCGGCTGATGGATAGCACGAACGGAAAATATATTTCCAGTTCATCTCATCGGATCATTAAAAACAGAAGATGGCTGATCATTGCCCCCCTGGAGGATATAAGTCGTATCCCATATCGTGATTGACAAGGATGAAACTATGGTCGTGTTTCCGGAAGGAAGGCTGCATTTGAACCGGAGAGAAATTGAAGGGTCTGGATATATTAGTGTTCCGGGAGGCACTGAATGCCTGGATGCTGGACAATATTAAATTTCCTCTAATTCTGAGAAAATGGAAAACAGGAGATTATTTCTACCCGCTGGGAATGAAAAAAAAGAAAAAACTGGCTCGTTTTTTTATAGACCAGAAATTGTCAAAAACTGCCAAGGAAAAAATATGGGTACTGGTTATCGGATAGTCAGATTATCTGGGTCGTTGGTCACCGGATCGACAACCGTTTTGCTATTGGATGCTTCTACCAAAAATTTACTGATTATCAGGAATGAAACTGATTTTGTTCCTGCCTGATAAGCGGATCAGCTGCAGGGTCAAAACCTCGGATGCATTAATTCGTTCATAAAAATCTCAATGACATCCGGCCTTACGGCAATAGTAAATAATAATGCCGAATAATGCGCCATAAAAATGTGCATCATGATTTACATGATCGCCTCCTTTTCTCGACATATAAGCAGAATAGAATAGAAACAGGCCTCCATAAATAATGGCCGGTACCGGAAACACAATTACATATATGCGCTGCCAGGGTCTCAGCAGGATGAAAGCAAAGAGTACAGCAGATACAGCACCGGAAGCTCCGAGACTCCGGTAATTATAATCGTTTCTAGTGTTTGAGATATGTGGGAATGTTTGAAACAATCAGTGCCCCGATATAAAGTGCGAGATAATACCATTTTTGTAATCCCAGCTGTCCCTGATAATATACTTCCATGATTGTACCGAAGAAGTACAGGGTCAGCATATTAAAAATGAGATGCATGTAATCGGCATGAATCAGACCGCAGGTAATAAAACGGTAATACTGATGTTTTTTACTGATAGCCGGGGGCCAGAAAATCAGGTCATCCACCACTTTACCATTTTTAAAACCCGTCAAAGTAATAATACAGGTAATAATAATAATAACCAGTGTGATATCAAACATTAGCGGAAGTAAAGGGCTTAAAGATATACTTTAATTGCAGAATTCAAAACAGCCTAGTCATGATGGTATTTTTCATTACGGCCAATGGTGCAGGCCCGATAAATTTGTTCCGACAGTATAAGCCGGACCAGCTGATGCGGAAATGTAAGTGTGGAAAGAGACCAGACAAATTTTGATTTTTTTAACAACCGTTCATCTAATCCATAAGCGCCTCCGATCAGAAAAATAAGTCTTTTGACTCTTTCATTTCCCACGATCCTGGATAAATTCTGCAAGCCTGCGGGAGCTAAGCGATTTACCATTTTCATCCAGAGAAACCAGCCAGTCATCCGGTTTAAGTGGCCGCGATGATCAGATCAGATTCTTCCTGTTTTAGTTTTTGTTGCGAAATAGAACCCGTATTTTTTTTCAAATTGAAAATCCGCCATTCAAGTGGGATAATAATTGTCAATCCGTTGGGTAAAATCCTTCACCCCTTCAGCCACATAGGATTCATGTGATTTGCCAATTGCCCAGCATTCAATTTTCATTTGAAAAATTTAAACAGACTGGATAGTCTTTAGTCAGCCGGAATAATCACCGGTTCGCAAACTGTCATTAAAAGGAATCCGCTTCCCGGTATGCAGTCACCAGCGCGGTTTCTCCTTCCTTTCCCTGACCGGCTACTCCATGTTCCATACCCGAGCATACCCCGGTAGCCTTTATCGTAAATATGCCTGAAAATATTTTTATAGTTCACTTCACCGGTTCCCGGTTCATTTCGTCCCGGATTATCGCCGATCTGGAAGTATGCAATTTCATCCCAGCCACGGTCGATACCCTTGATAAGGTCACCTTCATTTCTTTGCATATGATAAATGTCGAACAAAATTTTACAAGACGGACTATTCACTGCTTTACATATGGCATATGCCTGCGAAGAATGACGCAGGAACAGATCCGGCGTGTCACTCAGGGGTTCGAGCACCATGACGATCTGGTGGGGTGCCAGGATTTCAGCCGCTGGTTTCAACGCTTCCATTACATTGGCAGTCTGATAATCGAAGGGCAGACTACGGTCATAATTTCCGGGAACAACCGTGATCAGTTTACCCGTACATCTTTTCGATACATCAATAGCATCCCTGGTATATTTCAGAAATTTTTCGCGCCATTCTGTCTTTCCTGAGCAAAGTGAAGTGCTTACCGGCCAGTGATCGAATGCATTAACAAAAACACCCATGGACATATTTAATTTCGTAAGCAGGTTCCCGATTTTTTCCTGATCAGCCGGAGAGCGGTCCATCATTCCATTGTCTTCAATGGCCCTGAAACCCAGGTCATATCCATACCGGATCTGGTCGCTAAAATCCTTTCCGGCATTGTTCTTAAACATGCCATCATGAAAAGCATAATTCATTTTGAAAGGTTTTCCGGTATCCAGATATTCACTGGTTCGTCCCGCGCGCAGAGCTGTGGGTGCGAGCATTAAACCCCCTGCCGATATTCCCTGACTGATAAAATTTCGTCTTCTCATATTTTTATTTGTAATTGTTCAATCGATGTAAGGAATGGCCGTTTTCATTTCACGCTTTCACGCTTTACGCTTCTAAATCTGTATCCCCTTAAAAATTCCACCACCGGCATTCTTTTTTTTCCTTCGAGTTGCAGTTCTTCCACATAAATATACCCATCTGCTGCCGAAAACCGCAGCCAGGTTTTGCCATCTGTTTCCATTTCACCCGGGGTTCCACCATGTAAATTTTTCTCCGCACGAGACCGAAAGATTTTGCAGTGATTTTCCGTTCAAAAAAGTGAAAGCACCATGGAAACGGAGAGAGACCCCTGATCTGATTGTAAATTTTGTGAAATCTCATCGGGCCAATTTATTTCACAATCGGCCGTAAATATTTTAGGTGCCAGTTTTAAGTGAGGCAGGGTCAACAACGCCCTGTGGTTTTTCAATGTAATGTCCCTTCGATCAATCCGCGAATGGTCTTTACTACCAGACCGGCGCCAATTTCCTTCATCCGGTCATGTAATTCCCCAGCTGTTTCATCAGTTCCTATAGGAATTTCTTCCATGAGTAAAATATTTCCCGTATCAATTTCCTGCTGCAATTTAAATGTGGTAACGCCGGTTTTTGTTTCACCGTTCATGATTGCCCGGTTTATCGGCGCTGCACCCCGGTATTGAGGAAGAAGTGATCCATGCAGGTTAATCGTTCCCACCGGGAGGCATCGCCCAAACCATTTCAGGTAAGCATCCGAAATGCAACGACAACCTGAAGATCCGGTTGCAATAATTTCAATTGATTCAAAAATTCCGGATCCTTTAACCTGACAGGTTGCAGAACAGGAATATTTTTTTGAATGGCATATTGTTTTACTGCAGATTCAGATAAGTTTGAGACCCCGGCCTGCCGGTTTATCGGGAGCAGTCACCACTGCCGACAACCTGAAACTCCATTTTCAACAAGAGCCTGCAGGCTCGCCACAGCGAACTCCGGAGTACCCATAAATATGATTTTGGGATTAGAATTCATTCTTAAGGTTTAAGCCCAAAGCCAAAGCTTAAAGCTTATATTTATTAATTTAAAACGAAACTACAATTAACATTATCAGGCAGAGATTTTGCATTTATTGAGATTGAATTACCTTTGCCACAAAGAGCGTGAAGAGTTAAGTGTTACGCATTCAGAAAATACATTTAATCATTAAAAATTAATTTATGGCCGTTCAATCCGGTGACACCATTAAAATTCATTACCACGGCAGATTATCTGATGGTACCACGTTTGATTCCTCTGCTGGCCGTTCTCCTCTGGAATTTACTGTCGGAAGCGGCTCAGTAATAAAAGGCTTTGACGACGGTGTTCAGGGCATGACAGTAGGAGAGAAAAAAACGATTGAAATTCCATTTGCTCCAGGCTTATGGTCCGGAAGATCCTTCCATGATCATTGAATTTCCGGTGGACAGACTTCCGGAAGACCTGAAACCTGAAATAGGAATGCAGCTCAATATGAACAATGCAGAAGGACAACAATTTGCTGTTGCCATCACGGATATTACGGACGAAAATATAATACTGAATGCCAACCATCCGCTGGCTGGCAAGGATCTTATATTCGACCTGGAGCTGGTTGAAATTGTGGACTAAATTTTCTCTGAAGAATACAAATACAATGCAATACAGGCTCAGGAGGGCGATTGCCGTAAGGATCAAAGATCCCTCCAGCCCGTTTGCTCCGCCGGTGATATTTTTATCACCGTGTAGTTCCGGTTCCAGCAGAGTTTGAAAAGATTCTGATCTCCCGAAACCCCAACACCGGTCCTTCAGAAAAATTTCCATCCGAAATGAAAACAGAAAGAAAACCATAGATTTCGCGAATACATATAATTCAGACCCAAGTATAAGACCCAAAAATCAGGGAATTGATCAGGAGAAAAAATCCGAAATGGAAATTGATATTGCTCCAATGAAAAATCATAAATAATAATGCAGAAATTACTAAAGCCAGCCATCCTGGAAAGGAATCCATCAGGTTATTCAGTATATATCCGCGAAATATCAATTCTTCATAAAAGGAAATCAGGACCACACTGCCGAAAGACAGAAACAAGAGCCCTGGAATCAAAAATAATATCCATCCATTTTAAATGGTCGGTCACTTTCAAAAGCAAACTGCTGGCGCAAATAATGAAAGACCGCAAGCATACCGCCTGCAATGGCCGGCTCTTCCATGTCCGTTAAAATCCAAACCGAGAGAAATAAAGGATTTGCTGTCAACCCACCGTCGAAATACAAAGGTGAGCAAGCAGGCTGAGGGATGAAAAGAAGCTGTACAAAGATGTTGCCCTTACAGGGTTTCCAACGCAGAGCGGCTTGCAAATTTCCTCCTGCAACAGAAGCCATGTAAACAGCTAACGAAATTACAGTCGCAATTAATATGCAATAATATAAAGTAATGCCCGCAGCCACCCCTGTCGTATCAGGGGTTTAAAGGAAGCTGATTTGTTCATGAATCTTTATTTCATCGCGAATATCGCAAGCACTTTCAAATTAACGCTAATAAATTTCTCCCGACCCGAAAGATGATATTTTTAACCTTCATTTGACCAATAATTTTTTTTATGTTAACTGGTTATATCTCATTCGCTGACAGATCGTTTCTTCAGATATGTACAAATAGATACCCAAAGTAATCCCGATTCGACTTCACAGCCTTCTTCAGCAAAACAGCTGGATCTTAGCCGGCTTTTACTCGAAGAATTAAGTGCATTGGGACTGACCGAACCTGAACTGGATGAAAACGGATATGTGTATGCCAGCATTCCATCCAATACTGAAAAGACTGTTCCGGTGATTTGCTATTGCGCCCATGTGGACACGTCTCCGGATTGTAAAGCCAGTGAAGTAAAGCCGCTGTTACACAAAAATTATTCCGGTGAAGACATTATTTTACCCGATGATCCCGAACAAATCATCAGTACCAGCGATCATCCTTATTTGCTGGAAAAAACAGGACAGGATATTATTACCGCCTCCGGTAAAACCCTCCTGGGTGCAGATGATAAAGCCGGAGTGGCCATTATCATGGAACTGGCTGTTTATCTGACACAGCATCCGGAAGTAAAACATGGTAAGATCCGGATCCTGTTTACTCCGGACGAAGAAATCGGCCGGGGTGTGAATAAACTGGATCTGAAAAAACTGGGTGCTGACTTTGGATATACCCTCGACGGTCCTGAACTGGGTTCCTTTGAAGAAGAAACTTTTTCCGCAGACAGCATGCAATTTGTTTTTTATGGCGTATCTGCACATCCGGGTCATGCGAAAGACAAACTGGTCAACGCCATTAAAATGGCTTCCGCATTTATCGATGAACTGCCAACAGATGAATTCTCGCCGGAAACAACTGAAGGCCGGTATGGATTTGTGCATCCGGTGCGCATGGAGGGCAATCCGGAAAAAATGCGCGTAGACTTTATCATCCGGGATTTTAATACCGCGAAACTGCAGGCCTACGAAGAATACCTGAAAGACAAAGCCAATCAGGTGATTGAATTATTTCCGGCGGAAGATTTGAATTTGAAGTAAAGGAGCAATACCGGAATATGAAAGAAGTACTCGTCCTTCATCCGGAGGTTTCAGAATATGCCCGCGAAGCGATCAAACGGGCAGGCATAGAAATAAGAGAATCTGCGGCACGTGGCGGAACAGACGGTTCCCGACTGTCGTTTATGGGATTGCCCTGCCCGAATATATTTACCGGTGAAATGGCATTTCACGGGAAACATGAATATGTATGTGTACAGGACATGGAAAAAAGTCTGGAGACAATCATTCACCTTTGCCAGGATTTGGGAAGAAAAAGCCTAGCTGATTTTGCTTTTTTTCAAGAATGGACTGAACGATCTGCCTGGCGTGTTCACGTGAATTTTCTATAAACCAGATATGCGTATCCATTCCGCCACAAACCACACCGGCCAGGTAAATATTTTTCCGGTTTGATTCCATGGTCTCTTTATTATAACTGGGATATCGTTTTTCGTCTTTCGATAATTCTACTCCGAGTTTTTCCAAAAATGCAAAATTTGGCTGATAGCCTGTCATTAATAAAACATAATCATTCGGCAGGGTCAGTTTACCTTCCGGCGTTTGAATATCCACTTCATTATCCCGGATCTCCAGCAATTGTGAATTATAATATGCTTTAATAGATCCTTCTTCAATACGGTTTATAATATCCGGTCTGACCCAGTATTTCACACGTTTCCCGATTTCATTGCCTTTGATAACCATCGTTACCTGAGCGCCTTTGCGGAAACTTTCCAGTGCTGCGTCAACCGCTGAATTATTTGCGCCTACAATCAATAATTTTTGCATGGCGTAAAAATGAGGCTCTTTATAATAATGTCTCACTTTGGGTAAATCTTCCCCGGGAATATTCAGGAGATTGGGTATATCGTAAAATCCGGTAGCCACGATCAGGTTTTTTGACTGGTAAACCGCCCGGGAACTGGTCACTTTATAAACATCTCCGTTTTCCTGAACATTCAAAACGGGCTCCTGCAAGTGAATATTCAAATTTTGTGAAACCGCAATACGCCGGTAATATTCGAGCGCTTCCGGACGTGTTGGCTTCACATTATTGCTGACAAAAGGGACTCCCCCGATTTCAATTCTTTCGGAAGTGGAAAAAAAAGTCATATTGGAAGGATAGTGATACAGAGAATTCACCAGAACGCCTTTTTCAAGAACGACATATTTCAAACCTGCTTTCTTTGCTTCCAGCGCACAGGCAAGTCCGATCGGACCACCGCCGATAATCAGAATATCCAGAATTTCACTCATGTTTTCAAAGATAAATCATTAAACCCCGAAGACGGATTTCCTGTCCTGGTCTCTAAAAAATAGTACATTCACCCATTCTTATATGCTAAAGAGGATAACAATTTATTAAAATATGCAAAATCTGATTCAATTCTGGTGGGTTCTTCCCCTGCTTATTATTTTTTTTAGCGGACTGGTAACCGTTAACCAGGGATATATTGATGTCATTACCATGTTTGGAAAATACCGGCGCATATTACAACCTGGATTGAATTTCAAGATCCCACTGCTGGAACAGATTCAGCGACGAATCAGTATTCAAAACCGTTCAGTGGAACTGGAATTCCAGGCCGTCACCACCGACCAGGCCAATGTATATTTTAAGAGCATGTTGTTGTATGCCGTACAGAATTCAGATGAAGAAACGATTAAAAAAGTTGCTTTTAAATTCATTGCCGAACGCGACCTGATGCAGGCACTGACAAGAACCATCGAAGGCAGTATACGTGCATTTGTTGCGACCAAAAAACAGGCTGAGATCCTGGGCCTTCGGAGGGATATCGTTGAATATGTAAAGGATCAGATCGATCATTCACTGGAAGAATGGGGATATCATTTGCTTGACCTGCAGATCAACGATATTACATTCGATCAGGCGATCATCGATTCCATGAGCAAAGTGGTGGCGAGCAATAACCTGAAAGCAGCGGCAGAAAACGAAGGCCAGGCACTGCTGATCACCAAAACAAAAGCAGCAGAAGCAGAGGGGAATGCCATTAAAATTTCCGCTGAAGCAGAAAAAGAAGCGGCCCGGCTGCGCGGACAGGGGGTTGCTCTTTTCAGAGAAGAAGTGGCAAGGGGTATGACAGAAGCCGCTGAACAAATGAAACGTGCCAATCTGGATACCAACGTGATCCTGTTCAGCATGTGGACAGAAGCCATAAAAAATTTCGCAGAGTACGGTAAGGGGAATGTAATTTTCCTGGATGGCAGCAGTGATGGAATGAATAAAACCATGATGCAAATTCAGGCAATGATGATGAAACAGGAGAACGCCGGCAGATAGCCTATAGTTGTTGATCAATGCCGACAAACCAGCTACGGTAAAGCATTTTAGCTTTTTGTTAAAAAATACAAAACCCTTCCGGACGTTAGTTAAGGGTTGAAAGCTTATTTTTACTCATATTAAACCAAGAAGACGAATGAATTTATTCTTTCTGCAGGTAATTATAGATTCTTCCAAAATTAAAGACAGCCTCGCCCGGGCAGGTATTATTCCGGCACCGGGAAAACAAAATCTCTGGGACATCCTGGAAAGGGGAGGACCCCTCATGATCCCGCTGGCACTTCTGTTGATCGCTGCTGTTTTTGTTTTCATCGAGCGGGTAATGGCCATCAATAAAGCCGCGAAAACGGACGAGAATTTTATGAATATCATCCGCGATCATATTGTAAATGGAAATGTAGTGGCAGCCCGGAGCCTGGCAAAAAATACCAATAATTCAATTGCCCGGATGATTGATAAAGGTATCCAGCGGATCGGTAAACCCATTGATGCCATTGAAAAAAGTATGGAAAATGTGGGCAGGCTGGAATTATATAAAATGGAAAAAAATGTTTCTATTTTATCAGTCATCGGATATATCGCACCGTTATTCGGATTTCTGGGTACCATCATCGGGATGTTTCAGTTATTCTATAATATCGCTTCTACGGGGGAATACAGTATTTCCAATATTGCTGGCGGTATCTATGTGAAAATGATTTCTTCAGCGGGTGGTCTGATTATCGGGATCATCGCCTATATCATGTATCGATATCTGAATTCACAGATCGATAAGACAACCAATAAAATGGAGGTAGCGAGCGCGGAATTCATTGATATACTGCAGGAGCCGACGAGATAATTTGGAAATTTGGAGATTTGGAAATTTGAAAATAATCTTTTCAAATTTTTCATACCATTTTCAATCTTCCAATTTTTCAAATATTCAAATTATGAAAGATTGAATCTAAGAAATAAACATAGAGACGAAGGCGAAGTGCATACCGGTCCGCTGAATGATATATTATTCATCCTGCTGCTGTTCTTCCTTATCGTATCCACTCTGGCCAATCCCAATGTGATCAAACTGTCCCAGCCCAAATCAAAAAGTGATACCAGGTCAAAGCAAACAGTTGTTGTATCCATAGATGCCAACCAGCAATTCTTTGTAGGTACCACCAAGGTAAGTCTTGCTGAACTGAAAGCCCATCTGCAGCCTTTTCTGGCCAAAGAAACTGATCAGCCTTCCATCGTGATCAATGCTGACAAATCAGTGCCCGTCGAAGATGTGGTTTCCGTCATGCGGGTTGCACGGGAACTTGGCGCAAGAACCGTTCTGGCGGTAGATAAGAAAGGTGTTCAATAATATTAGAAACTTACGTGCACTCTTGCCGCCAGCAGCGATACCGGACCGCGGTCAGGGTTATATGCGGGATTGGCAACAAACTGATAATCGAGTGTCGCGAAAACACGTTCAAATAATTTAACCTGGTAAAAAAGTTCCGCAATATTTTCCCTTGAATAGTCAGGAAGTTTTCCATCTCCTATCATGAATCCATAACCGCCGATACTCAGAAATTCGCGGTGACCGGATGAAATTCCGTTACTTACAATTGCCAGTCCGATATTATCGGTCATTCTGCCCCTGCCAATTCCATAATAACGGAATCCGAGGCTTACACTATTATCTATTTCCGCAAAAGCCCAGGTTGCCGTTTTGCCGTCATTCCAGCCCAATCGGAAAAAACTGTTTAAACGGGAGCTGAATTCCTGATTCAAACTGATGCCCAATCCGAATTTTTTTCCTCCATAATTGGTCCCATATATCACATCCAGGGCAGTATCTGTACCATTCAGGTCCTCATTGATTACAGTCTGGTAGGCGGGCGCTTTGGATGTGTTGTAATAAAAAAGAAGTCGCGCGGTGCCCGCAAGTTCGTGCAGAAAATAATCTCTTTGTATTTCAGCTGTTTCACTGTTGGATTTTGCCCAATTAAAATTCAGGTTGGTCCATTTGCATAGACCGGCATCAGCGCCGTGCCGGCCCGAAGAACCCATCCGGGTGTATAATACTCAACGATGAGTCCTCCGGTGTAACCTCTTGTATTTGCTGCATAATCGTAAGCCCCGTTATTCATTAGAGACCAATTCAGAAAATCAGTCCGTGGGTCATGACTCACGATATTCTGATCAAAGAAATCCGCTATTCCGAATTTCCCGAAATTGATGGTAATGCGTTTAGTGGAAACCCTCTCTCTGACCTGGTTCATTCCATCATCCAGGGTATCAAAATGATTTTTATCCAGCTCTATTTGCTGTCTCAGGAAGATTCGCGCCACATATACAACCGGTGAAGCCTCCCCAATTCGGAAAGTTTCACCATTCGGAAATCCTGCAATACCCAGGGTGCTGCTTAATCCCTTTCCGCCAGCCATTTCCGGATCGAAGTAAATGGATGCACCAGACCATAATTTTCTTCCGATGTAGGCAGTAGTAGTTACAGAAAATGCATGATCAGCGGGCGGCAGAAAACTATTCTGGCCCGAGTAGGGGGCACTGAAACCCGGGTTATACTGGACGATACCGGTAAACTGGAAATGGAAATTCCATCCGGAATCCCTGAGCAAGGCATCCTGAGCCTGGCTGTTGGTGTTAAAACAGGCGAAACTGATAAACAAAAATAAAAGCCTGGAAACGGAACTTCATTTTTTGAATGCCCAAAAATAATATTATTGGATCTTTTTACAAATTATTTATTCCGTTGCGCTTTTATCATTCTGTTATTTCCTGCAAGATCTTGTCTTAATTCGAGGGCAAAATCATTTTTTTCATACCATTTCATAATATCTTTCGCATAATCATGATGTATTTCCAGAAAAACTGCACCTCCGGGTTTTAATTTTTCCCGGGCAAAAGCTCCGATGATCTTATAAAATAGAATCGGATCCTCATCAGGAACAAACAAGAGCGACCCCGGGTTCAAAATCCTTCACATGTTTATCCAGGAATTGTTTTTGGAATTGCGGAATATATGGCGGGTTGCTGATGATCAGATTTACCGGCAGGAATTTTTTCCCTTTCTGTTGGATCCCGGATATCACACTGAAAAAAATCAATCGTCGTATCATGTACATGACTGTTCTTTTTTGCAATATCAAGCGCTGCATCACTGATATCCAAAGCCATGATTTGAAAATCCTTTCGCTTTTTTTTAAGATAAACAGGGATACATCCGCTGCCTGTGCCGATATCGAGGACGGATTCGCCGGAACGCTGAGGCTGCACTGTCTTTCAGGAACCAGTCAACCAGTTCTTCTGTTTCCGGACGGGGAATCAATACATTTTCGTCCACATAAAAAGGAAGCGGTCCAAACCAGGCTTCACCCAAAACATACTGAACCGGGCGGTTTTTTATTAAATCATCCAGGTAAACTCCTAATAATTCTTCCTGCCTGGCTGTAAATAGATCGGTCTTATGCAGCACCCGAAGACTTTTAGGCATACCTGTCAGATGTTCCATAACCAGAGAACTGACAGATGCCGCCTCGCGTTCATCATACAGCCGGAAAGCCGAAGCAATGAGTAAACGGTTCGCCTCTTCGATAGTCATGGAGACAAACTTACAATGAATTAAATTGCAGTCCATGTCTTCACCTCTCCAGATATTCATTCTCCGAATATAAAAAACCCTTCACGGTATTTTTCATGCAAAGATGCCTGCAACTGGCCGGACTCGGTGAAGGTAATACAGCGCCAAATCCACTGGTGGGGGCCGTTCTCGTTCATGAAGGAAGAATCATCGGTGAAGGATATCACGAAAAATATGGAGGGCCTCATGCAGAAGTTAACTGCATTCAATCCGTCAGGCCGGCTGACCGTCACCTGATTCCAGGTTCAACCCTTTATGTTTCTCTGGAGCCCTGCTGTCACCATGGAAAAACGCCTCCCTGTACAGACCTGATCATCGCGGGAAAAAATTCCTGTTGTAGTAATTGGCTGCCGCGATCCTTTTCCGGAAGTGGATGGAAAAGGAATTGAAAAACTGATCGCTCACAACGTAAGCGTTGAATATCCGGTTCTCGAAGAATCAGCCATGGAAATGAACCGTCGATTTTTTTGCATTCCACAGACTAAAACGACCCTATATTGTTTTGAAATGGGCAGAATCAGCGAATCATAAAATCGCAGGAATTTCCGGTGAAAGAATATATATAACGAATGAATATTCGAACCGACTGGTACATAAATGGAGAACAGAAGAGGCGGGAATAATGATTGGTACGAATACAGCCCTGATTGATAATCCTGAACTGTCAGCCCGTTTATGGCCTGGAAAAAATCCGGTTCGTATAGTAGTGGATCATCATCTCAGGCTTCCTGATTCTTTAAAATTATTTGATTTGGCCCATCCAACGATTGTGCTGAATGACCTTTCGGATTTACATGCAGGAAATCTATTGTTTAAAAAGTTAAACGGGGATTTACCCGACATTCCTGCCTTATTATCAGCCCTACATTCTTCTAATATACTAAGTGTGCTGGTAGAAGGTGGCCGTAGATTATTACAGTCTTTTATCGATTCCGGAATTTGGGATGAAATACGAATAATTACAAATGAGGAGTTGAATATACCGGAAGGAATTTCAGCACCAGAATATCGGAATGTGAAAATTGTGAAATCTGAAATTTATGGAACAGACAGGGTCAGGTATTTTGAAAAAGTCTAATTAATAATATATGTCTGCTTGACCTTAAGCTTTCGGCTTTTTGAAATTTTCACTCACAACCAGCTCCTTCGATCCACTGTTGTATAGTATAAAATCCCGCTCCCGATTTAACACCAAGATTTCCGGCTGCCACCATATTTACCAGCAAGGCGGCGGGAGCATATTTGGGATTTCCAAATCCTTCCTGCAAAACTTTCAAAATGGCGAGGCAAATATCGAGACCGATAAAATCTGCCAGTTGTAAGGGTCCCATAGGATGGGCCATACCCAGTTTCATGATCGTATCAATGACTTCCACTGACGCCACACCTTCCTGTAGACTGATAATTGCTTCATTGATCATGGGCATCAGAATCCGGTTGGAAATAAATCCGGGATAATCATTTACCAGGCATGGCGTTTTTCCCAACTGTCTGGTCAGCTGCAGTTATTTTGTCTGTAACCGCCGGAGAAGTAGCATATCCATTAATCACTTCAACCAGTTTCATCAGTGGTACGGGATTCATAAAATGCATGCCAATTACCTGTGAAGGACGCCGGGTTGCTGCCGCAATTTTTGTAATGGAAATGGAAGAAGTATTGCTGGCCAGAATGGCGTCGGGTAAAGCATTTTCGTCCAGTTCACGAAAAATCCGGAGCTTGACTGATTCATTTTCTGTAGCCGCCTCAATGATCAGATCCGGCTTCCCGGATGCCGTCTTTTATTTGCTGAACAGGATGAATGCGTTTTAATATATCGGTAATATCGTCTGCAGTTAGTATGCCTTTCTGAACCTGCCTTTCGAGGTTTTTTGTAATCGTGGCCAGGGCTTTTTCTAATTGATTCGCATTCAGGTCAACCAGCTGAACAGTAAATCCAGCCTGTGCAAATACATGGGCGATGCCATTTCCCATGGTACCTGCACCGATGACAGCAATATTATTCATGGGCTGTTATTTTCAGGCAAGGATACGAAGCTTCTGTCAGGTTTTTACCCTTATCTTGCAGCTCCTATGTATCCGAATTTATATTACGCCGTTAAAGATCTATTTGGCCTGGATTTAAAGTTCCTGCATTTTATAAACTCCTTCGGTTTTTTTGTGGCAATTTCTTTTATCGGAGCTGCCATGATACTCACCCATGAATTAAAAAGAAAAGAAAGGCAGGGCCTGCTCGAAGCGGAAGAAGAAACCATCGTAGTGGGAAAACTTGCCGGTCCCGGGCGAATTGTTTACCAATTTTATCCTTGGCTTTCTGATCGGGTACAAGATCATCGGACTATTTACTTCAAATTCTTCATTAACCCAGAATCCCGCTGATTTTATTTTTTCATCCGCCGGTAATGGCTGGGCCGGTCTCCTGGTCGGGACTGCTTTTTGCGGGTATAAAATGGCGTGAAAAATATAAACAGAAATTACCCACGCCCGAAGAAAGAAAGATCCGGATATGGCCACACGACCGGGTAGGGGACATTGTTATTTTTGCAGCGGTATTTCGGATTTTTGGGAGCCAAAATTTTTAACAGCCTCGAAACCTGGGACGAATTCGTAAAAAACCCGGTTGAATCACTGCTTTCTTTCAGCGGTCTCACTTTTTACGGAGGCTTGATTATGGCTGCCCTCGCCATTTGGTATTATGCACGAAAACATAAAATCGGTTTCTGGCAATTAAATGATTCGGCTGCACCTGGACTCATGCTTGCTTACGGCGCCGGCAGAATTGGCTGCCAGGTATCGGGAGACGGCGACTGGGGTATACCCAACAGTGCATATGCTGTTGGTGTCTAATCTGAAATCCGATTCCGACTTCGATTCAGAATTTTCAGGTCCAGGTTGCAAAAAATGCCGATTATTTTATGAGTGAATTTCATCACTTTGGATGTACCTCATCTTCGGTAAATGCTCCATCATTTCTTCCCAACTGGCTATTCGGTTATGCATATCCGCATAATGTGATCGGTGCAGGTGTTAAGATTCCGGGTTGTGATGGCCCTTATTGCAGTTATCTTCCGATTCCTGTATTTCCAACACCTTTTTATGAAACCATCATATGCCTCGGATTATTTTTCCTGATCTGGTCCCTTCGTAAAGAAATTTCGTGTACCCGGGTACCCTGTTTGCCTTCTATCTTATCATCAATGGTGTTGAACGATTTTTCATTGAAAAAATACGGGTCAATACAAGGTATTCGATATTTGGATTTCACCCAACCCAGGCCGAAATCATTTCCTCCCTGTTGGTGATCGGCGGCGGACTATTGTATTATTTCCTTAAAAAGAAGATATCCTGTTCAGGGCCTGACGCAAAACGTTTAATACCGCTAATTATCTCCTTCCGGCTGTTGATTCCTAGTTCAGATTACTTGTTATACTGATCCGCTCGTCAGTAATTCCTCTGCTTTTATCCACTTTTCCAGGCCTGTCTGAAACCTCTGTGGATGCACGGGCGTCCAATAGTTTGTTAAAAAATTTCCAGTTATCAATAAAATCAACCTTTCAACACATTGCATTGTTCTATGTTATACTTAGTACCAATCTTTGTCCTGTAACTATCGAACAATAGTACCAAGCTAAACTTAAGATCATGAAAATCATTGCTACACTCATATTTCTGAGTATTTTCAGGGTATCTGAATGCACAAACTGTTGTAAAAGGGAATCGTTCAGGATGAAAACAATACGCCCCTGGAGGCAGCCACCGTCTCTCTGATGAAAGGAGCAGATACAGCTGCCTTTAAGAACAACTGTTAGCGACAAAGACGGAAGATTTACTTTTTCAGCATTCCAGCCGGAACCTATCATTTAAGGGTTTCAGCCGTCGGGCATAGACGATAAACGAATTTCCTCTGAATATTGTTGCAGGAGATGAAGTCAGTGCAGAACTTCCAATGTTTATTCTCAAAAAACAAAATGGTGAATTGCAGTCTGTGGCCGTGGTAGTAAAAAAACCATTTATAGAGCAGAAATCTGACCGGATCCTGGTAAATGTAGATGCTTCTCCGGCCAATGCCGGCACCTCCGTAATGGATGTTCTCGAAAAATCGCCTGGTGTTTCGGTAGATAAGGATGGTAATATCAGTCTGAAGGGCAAACAGGGTGTAAACATTATGATTGATGACAGACCAACCTATATGTCCGGCGCACAGCTTGCGGTTTATCTAAAAAGCCTGCCTTCATCAGCCATTGACCAGCTCGAGATCATGAGTAATCCATCTGCCAAGTATGATGCGGCTGGAAATTCCGGCATTATCAATATCAAAACAAAGAAAAACAAAGCAAAAGGTTTTAACGGATCCACCACACTGACATACACCCAGGGTGAATATGCTAAACCCGGCGGCAGTCTTAACCTGAATTATCGGGAGAATAAATTTAATTTTTTCTTCAATGGCGGGTATACATACTGGCAGGGATTCCAGGATCTGGATATAAACAGAAACTACCTGGATGCAGGAACCAAACAGATCAACTCCATTTTTACCCAGAACACGCACATGAAATTCCTGTCACCAGAATTGAATTTAAAATTTGGTGCAGACTATTTCCTGGATAGTAAAACAACTCTCGGCATTGTGTTCAGCGGATATGAGAACCGATGAAACGAATCAGTCGCAGAGTTATATTACTTTAAAAAATGCAAATGACGTAACAGATTCACTCGTGCAGTCATTTGGACATATTCATGGTATCTGGACCAATGGAACCGTAAACCTGAATTTCAGAAGACAGTTTGATTCCACCGGTCGGGAACTCACGGCAGATGCAGATTATATTTATTATAAATCTACCAGCGATCAGCTGTTTCGAGAACTATACCTACAACCCCGATATGAAACCCATATCATCCAATACACTCAGCGGTGATCTGCCTTCCACCATCAATATCTACAGTTTCAAAACTGATTATACCCATCCTTTCGCGAACGGGTTGAAAATGGAGGCCGGCCTGAAAACAAGTTTTATCTCCACCGACAATAAAGCAAATTATTATAATGTTAGCGGAAACGAATTTTTGCCGGATACAACCAAGACCAATTATTTTGTCTATCATGAAAATATTAATGCCGCCTATGTCAATCTCACAAAAAAATATAAAAAATGGAATTTCCAGGCCGGACTTCGTATTGAGAATACCAACTACGACGGCCACCAGTACGGAAATATTTATACCGTTAATAACAACGATTCTTCTTTCAAAAAATCCTATGTAAATGCTTTTCCAACTGCTTATATAACCTATGAGCTGAACGACAAAAATGTTTTTAATTTTAATTTTGGAAGAAGAATTGACAGACCGGACTATGGCGACCTGAATCCATTTTTATTCTTTCTGGACGAATACACTTATCAGGCGGGAAATCCTTATCTGCAGCCACAGTACAGCACTAATATTGAATTATCACACACTTATCACAATGTGCTGACCACAACTTTGAACTATAGCAATACGCAGAATTTCTTCGCAGAAACATTTCAACAGGATGGACATGCCACCATCGTTCGCCGCGGAAATATAGGAAGAAGGGAAAATGCGGGCATCTCTGTGAGTCTGAATATGCCATTGACCAAATGGTGGACAACCACAGTGTATGTTAATGTGAATTACAATCATTTCACAGGAGAACTCTATGGCGAAAACCTGGATGTGGATGCCATCACGGGCATGGGAAATATGACCAATATGTTTAAGTTCAAAAAAGGATGGAGTGCCGAATTATCCGGTTGGTACAGAACCAGCGGTATTGAAGGACAGATCTATATCCAGCCGGTAGGACAAACTTCCGCTGCCATTGCCAAACAGATACTGAAAGAAAAAGGCACGCTCAAACTTGGTTTGCGGGATATTTTTTACACTCAGCAGATTAAAGGAACCATCGACTTTCAGCAAACGGAAGCCAGTTTTCATAATTCAAGGGACAGCCGCCAGGTCAGCCTGACTTTTACCTATCGTTTCGGCCAGGCGATCAAAGGCGCCCGGAATAACCGCCATGCAGGCGGGGCAGACGATGAATCGAACAGGTTAAAAAAAGGCGGAAACAACTAGTTGTTTGTGTTTAGAGAATAAAGTTCTGCCCGGTTCCCGGGCAGGCTTTTTATTTTACTTTTGTGTTCTCAATAACCGAACATGCCATCATTCGATATCGTAAGTAAGATAGATGCCCAAACGCTGGACAATGCCGTGAATGTGACAAAAAAAGAGATTCAGAATCGTTTCGACTTTAAGGATTCACCGGTTTCCATCGAATTGAATAAAAAGGAAATGAAAATAGACCTGGAAGCTGCCAGTGATATGAAGATCAAACAGATCACAGATGTGCTCATCAGCCGGTCAATTAAACAGGGAATCGACCCGCTGGCATACGACATGAGCAAAGAACCGTATCCCAGCGGCAAAATCACTAAAAAAGAGGTCCCTGTCCGTAACGGCCTCAAACAGGAGGACGCGAAAAAGATTGTAAAACTGATCAAGGATTCCGGAATGAAGGTCCAGGCAGCGATCATGGACGATCTGGTACGGGTTACCGGCAAAAAGCTCGATGAACTGCAGGCCGTGATCCAGTTGTGCAAGTCCTCCAGCCTGGGTATTCCGTTGCAGTTCGATAACATGAGATCCTGATTGATCCCATAAACCATTGACCGTCCAGTATATACCAATAAATGTTTGGAAAACAATCTGTAAATCCCTAATTTTGCGCTCCCTTTCGTGCCGGGAACAGTAATTATCAAGCGCACGGCTAAAATAAAAAATATGAAACAGAATCTGCATCCGGAAAATTATCGCCTGGTCGTATTCCGGGATATGAGTAATGGCACCAGCTTTTTAACCCGTTCAGCTGCCAATTCCCGCGAAACAATCAAATGGGAAGATGGTAATGAATATCCTTTGATCAAACTTGAAATTTCAAATACATCCCATCCGTTTTTTACGGGTAAAAATATGCTGGTAGATACTGCCGGACGTATTGATAAATTCAAAAAACGTTACGAGAAAAAATCTTAATGCTTATATTTCATTATTGAATCCTCCCGTCTTAAACGGGGGGATTTTTTTTTGAAAAGATTTTTAAGATTAGTTTTAAACAATGAATGCCATTTTGCTGGCCGGCAGTACTGATACAGTTAATTTCTTTCCATTTTCTCTGACCCGTTCTGTGGCTGATATGCGCTGCGGTATTCTGACTATCCGGGAAAAGTGGAATCAATATCTCGCCATTCAACCCCGGCTACCGGAAGGAATTACCATTCCGGACAATTGCCTTCCTGACAAAAACATGATTCATCTGCTTCTGTCCGGTAACCCGGACCTGGCCATTCAGCAGGCGACAAAACTTCAGCATCTGACTGATATTCTCAAATACAATGCGGGGGAAATAAAAAAGGATTTTCAACTTATCACCAAAGGCCGGGAGTCGGCAATAATTTCTTCCACAAACAAATTGACAGGAACAGCCATATTTCTGGAACCGGGAGCTGTAGTGGAACATTGTTATCTGAATGCCAGTGAGGGCCCCATATACATTGGGAAAGATGCTCTTGCTCATGGAAGGGGCAATGATTCGCGGACCATTTTCCGCCGGAGAAAATACGGTTGTAAAAATGGGTGCTAAAATTTACGGAGCTACTTCGACGGTCCTTTTTGTACTTTGGGCGGAGAAATTAAAAACGTTGTTTTCTTTGGGTATTCCAATAAAGCGCATGATGGATACCTGGGAGATTCAGTAATCGGGGAATGGTGTAATCTGGGTGCCGGCACGAGCAATTCAAATATTAAGAACAGCGGAGGAATCATAAAACTTTGGAACCCGGTAACAAAATCATTTCTCGAAGCAGGTTTAAAGTGCGGACTGATAATGGGCGACTATTCCCGCTCGGCAATAAATACCTCTTTTAATACGGGAACAGTGGTTGGCGTTAGCTGCAATGTATTTGGAAATGGAACTTCTCCGACTTATCTTCCTTCTTTCAGCTGGGGTTTGGAAGGAACTGTTTATGCTTTTGAAAAAGCTGCTGAGCATATCAACAAGTGGAAAAAACTAAAGGGTGGGGAGCTTAGCCCTGAAGAAATAAAACAATTAAAATCAATTTTTGACCAACAAAAACTACTTGAATGAGAAAACAAATTGCCGCAGCTAACTGGAAAATGAATCTGACCTATCAACAGGGAGTTGCGCTATTGCAAACACTGGTTACTGCTGAAATTCCATTGAAGGAAAACCATCATGCCGTTTTTGCTGTCCCTTTTCCTTATCTGGAAATGGCCATCGATACGGTTCAGCATAAAAAAAATTATTTTATTTCAGCGCAAAACTGTTCAGATAAAAAATCTGGTGCCTATACCGGCGAGGTTTCCGCAGAAATGTTGAAATCCATAGAAGTTCCCTTTTGTCTGGTCGGACATAGCGAACGCCGGGAATATTTTGGAGAATCCAATCTGATGTTGGCAGATAAAGTAAATATCTGCCTGGCAAATGGAATAACGCCCATATTTTGCTGCGGGGAATCATTGCCGACCAGGGAAGAAAACAGGCAAAATAGTTTTGTTGAAAACCAATTGCGTGAATCCCTGTTCCATTTATCCGGAGAAGATTTGCTGAAGATTGTCATTGCTTATGAACCAATCTGGGCTATCGGAACAGGTAAAACTGCCAGTACGGAACAGGCACAGGAAATGCATGCGCATATCCGTTCAGTGTTGAAAAATCAATATGGAGGACCTGTCGCCGAAGAGCTGTCCATTTTATACGGAGGAAGCGTAAAGGCAAATAACGCCCGTGAAATCTTTGCATCAAAAGATGTGGACGGAGGATTGGTTGGTGGTGCATCACTGAATGCGTCAGAGTTCATCGAAATCATTAAAGCACTGAAGTAATTTGGAAATACCAAAAATTTCAAACACCAGTCTTGTTCGTCAGCACATAGTGTGGAGAGGTCTGTATTTTTTGACCGTGCTTTTGATTAATATCGGAATCGCGCGTTTTTTTGAAGCTGAAAAAAGCGGCCGGCTTTTTTTTATAGTTAATAACCTTGCCCTGATACTTTTGGTTGTAAGTATCAGCCTGGAATCGGGATCCACTTTTTATATCTCTTCCGGCAAGCTGGAAGCAGGGTTGATGGCCAATTTTTCCCTGGTATGGGCAACAGGAGCTTCTCTGGTTGCCCTGGGAGGGTGGTGGCTGGTGCTGTATTTTTCACGTCCGGATTATTTGTCCGATCTCCCTTTTCTCCTGGCCTCTTTCTTTTTTATCCTGGGCGTATTATTTACCAGTTATTTCACTGCATTGTTCTATGCAAAAAAAGAATTCGGACTTCCAAATAAAGTTCTTTTCGGTGTAAATACGGGACTGGTTGTTCTGCTGATTGCAGGAAAAAATAACTCTTTATTCAGGATCAATTTTATTGAAATATATTTTTTTAGTTTTTTTCTTCAGGGAATGATACTCAGAATACTCTTTTTCAGGAAATATGCAAGCAAGGAGAATCAGATGTTTCCTCCCCTTGGCATTCTAAAAAAAGTACTCCGGTATTCGCTGGTTGCGCTGATTGCCAACCTGATTTATTTTCTCGTAAACCGGATCGACTACTGGTTTGTGCAACATTATTGTTCTGCAGGAGACCTGGGAAATTATATTCAGGCTTCCAAAATGGCCCAATTGTTATTTATCCTGCCGGCAATCCTGGGCTCTACACTGTTTCCCATTTTTTCCTCTCCGGAAAAATCAGGAAATGAAAATCAACTGACCGCGGTTATTCGGATTTTACTTTGGATCAACGGTGGAATTTGCCTAATGATTGCCCTACTGGGTTGGTATTTTATTCCTCTTGTCTTTGGATCGTCCTTCAATCATATGTATATTTTGTTTCTCTTTTTGATTCCGGGTATACTGAGCACCACTATGAACTATCCGATGACCGCCTGGTTTTCTGCATCGAAGAGAATTGAAACAAATATCCGGGGATCAGTTTTAGCGCTGATAGTTATTTGCATCGGAGATCTGTTTACGCTTCCAGTCTATGGTATCCGGGCGGCTCCTGTTATCAGCAGTGCAGGTTATTTTTGTTACTATTGTTATACGGTTTATATTTTCCGAAAGGAGCATGATATTCGGCTAAAGGAATTTTTATTTTTAAAGAAATCAGATCTGAATCGTATCCTGCAGCCTTTGAGGAAGGATTTTACGGAACCGGTTCCTGAAAATCCCATTATATAAACTCCCCATATGAAAAAAGTGCTTTGGCTGGCAAGCTGGTATCCCAATGCGGCGGAGCCGTTCAGTGGGGATTTTATTAAACGACAGGCAGAAGCGGTATCTATTTATCAGCCGTTGACAGTTTTGTTTGTCGGAAAATATTTGACCGCCAATCACTCCGATAGCAGTAACGCCAGACGTTCAGGGCAACGAATCCGGATCAATAGAAGAAAATATTTTATACTATTCCTCACCGGGAAATAGCAATACAATGTTTTCAAAAATCCGATCACTCTATACTTATTTTAAAAAACACGCGGAATTTATCAAACGACTCCGGAAAAGAGATGAGCTTCCTGACCTGGTACATGTTCAGGTAGCCATGAAAGCCGGGCTCGTTGCCCTCTATTTGAAATGGAAATATAAAATTCCTTACGTACTAACAGAACACTGGTCTGGCTATTATGAAGAGGACAAAGGACAGCCTGTTTAAAAAATCCTACCTGACCCGCTATTTGACCAGACTTATACTAAAAAATGCAGCCTGTCTTCTTCCGGTCAGTGATTCCCTGGGAAATCAAATCCGGAATCGCTGGATCAAGTATTCCATTTCAAAAAATCCCTAATGTTGTAAATACCCGTTATTTTTATCCATCGGTATCCGCAACCGGAAGGTTCATTCCGGTTCATTCATATTTCGACCTTGCTTTATCCAAAAAATCCGGAGGGAATTATCCGCAGTTTTACGAGCTTATTGTCACAGGGTTTACAGGCGAACCTGGTATTGGTCGGACCTTTAAATCCATCGATACAGGAAATGATTCAATCGACCGGATTACACAGGGATAAAATCCATTGTACGGGTGAAATTTCTTACGAGCAGGTGGGTGCTGAATTAAGAAAATCATCCGCCCTTGTGATGTTCAGTTTTTATGAAAACATGTCCTGCGTTATCCTCGAAGCCCTGTGTATCGGGCATTCCCGTTATTGCAACCCGGGTCGGAGGCATTACCGGAAGTGGTCGGGAAGGAAAATGGAATTTTGATAAATGCAGGAAACGAAACCGAATTGCTTCAGGCGATGAAAGAAATGATCGCAACATATCAACTATATAAGCAGGGAAAATATCAGTCGGCAGGCTTCGGCCCAATTTTCATATGAAACGATTGGCCGTAAAATCACGCAGGTCTATGACGAGGTGTTCGAAAAAAGGATAATCACCGATGTTCCATATATTTATTCGCGGGTAAAATATTTCTCAGAATCTCCATTTGGTTTTCATCAGGCGCGTTCGAGTCCCCGGCAGCAAGGGCTTCCTGCAATTGCGATTCGGTACGAATGCCGATTACGGCTGAAGTCACAGCAGGATTTTGTAAAACATAACGTGAACTGAGTTCCACTAGCGATTGATTTTTTGCGGCGGTTGCTTTGATTGCAGATCCCAGTTTTTCAACCTGTTCCGTTGTATAATTTAAATAATGTTCCGCCGGTTTTGAAACCAGGAGACCTTTGGCAATGGCACCCCTGACCAGCACGCCCACCTGATTTGCAAACAGAAAAGGCAGCATTTCCTCTTCCGGTCTGCGATCCAGCAAACTGTACTGCATCATGACACTGACAATGGACGAACGTTTCACATATTCCCTGATCACATTCGGTCGGATGGAAGAGATACCATAATAACGGATCTTACCGGCCGCTTTCAGTGATTCGAATGTCTCAATGATTTCATCGATTGGATCGTCTATCGTACCACCATGTAGTTGATATAAGTCTATATAATCGGTCCGCAACCTTTTAAGACTTTGCTCAACAGCTCCGAGAATATATTTTTTTGAAGGATTCCAATCCCATCCGGAGCCGTCTGCTCTCCATTGATTTCCTACTTTAGTAGCCAGGATGATTTTCGATCTCTTTCCGCTAAACACATGTCCCAGCAATGATTCATTCAATCCCCGCTGGTACAAATCTGCCGTATCAAAAAAATTAATCCCTTTATCCAGTGCACTACTCAGGATTTTTTCTGATATGGGATCTTTCGGGTCAAGAGACATACAGCCAAAACTGAAACGACTTATTTTCAGATCGGATTTTCCTAAAATCTGGTATTCCATTTATCAAAATTAACTCCGTTTTCATTGTTCCGGTTTTAATATTTCTTAACTTTTAATCCTAAATTTTATTTATGAAAAAATATATCCGACTGGCCAGTTTGCTGGTTATGACTTTTGCATTTACAAAATCTTTCTGCGCAAACGCCGGAAGAATCAAAAGCGTTTATGGAATATATGACACCCGGTCCCATTCAACAGATGATGGCGAAGTCCGCGGGAACCTGGACAGGTGAAGTGACCATGTGGACGCAGGAAGGTGCAACACCATCGACATCTACGATGGAAACAATCAATACGATGATTCTTGGCGGGAGGTATCTCCAGTCCCTCAATAAGGGATCTATGATGGGGATGCCCTTTGAAGGAATCGGAACCACCGGCTACGACAATTCAAAGAAAGTATTTGCAAGTTCCTGGATTGACAATATGGGTACAGGAATTATTTTTATGGAAGGCAGCTGGGATGCGTCAACAAATACCATGAAACTGAGCGGAAAAAGTACAGATCCACTGACCGGAAAAGATGCACCCATCCGTGAAGTATTGAAATTTGTCGATGATAATCACCAGGTGATGGAAATGTATTTCACCGATAAAGGGAAAGAATTTAAGGGAATGGAAATCAAGTACACGAGGAAATGAGCTTAAAGCCCAAAGCCAAAAGCTTAAAGCCAGAATGTAGTATTTATCATTACCGAATCAGTCATTACGATTAAAACCCAAGGCGTTAGCCTTGGGTTTTTTATGTACCTTCGCGGCTCCTTAAAAATGAAGGGAGCGACCATGAAGAATATCCGGAATTTCTGCATTATAGCCCATATTGATCACGGCAAATCGACCCTGGCTGATCGACTTTTACAGCTGACTCATACCATCAGCGACCGGGAAATGATGGACCAGGTACTGGATGATATGGACCTGGAGCGCGAAAAAGGCATAACGATAAAAAGCCATGCGATACAGATCAACTATGAACAAAACAAACAGGAATATATTCTAAATCTCATTGATACACCCGGCCATGTGGATTTCAGTTATGAGGTTAGCCGGGCCCTGGCTGCCTGTGAAGGAGCCCTTTTACTGGTAGATGCTTCGCAGGGAATACAGGCACAGACCATTTCCAACCTTTACCTGGCCATTGAAAATGACCTGGAAATTATTCCTGTTATCAATAAGATTGATATGGACGGGGCCATGGTGGAAGAAGTAACCGATCAGATCGTGGATCTTATAGGCTGCAAAAGGGAATCTATCCTGCTGGCCAGCGCAAGAACCGGGCTTGGCGTAGAGGCAATCCTGGAAGCCATTGTAGAAAGAATACCGCCGCCAGAAGGCAATCCGGATATTCCCCTGCAGGCACTGATATTCGACAGTGTTTTCAATTCCTTCCGCGGCATTATCGTCTATTACCGAATCCTGAACGGTGTTCTAAAAAAGGGAGACAAGATAAGGTTTGTTTCGACAGAGCAGGAATACTTTGCCGATGAAGTCGGCATCCTAAAACTCGGGCTTGTACCCAAACCGGAAGTAAGTGCCGGCGACGTGGGATACATCATCACAGGTATCAAAAATGCCAAAGAAGTAAAAGTAGGTGACACCATTACCCTGAGTTCTAATCCCAATCCTCAGATGATTCAGGGGTTCCAGGAAGTCAAACCCATGGTTTTTGCGGGGATTTTTCCTGTCCTAACGGAAGATTTTGAAGAGCTGCGTGAATGCATGGACAAACTCCAGCTTAATGACGCTTCCCTGACTTACGAACTTGAAACATCTCAGGCACTTGGTTTTGGATTCCGATGCGGTTTCCTGGGCATGCTGCATATGGAAATCATCCAGGAACGACTGGAAAGGGAATTTAATCAAACCGTTATTACAACTGTTCCCAACGTAAGTTTCATAGCCCATTCAACAAAGGGAGAAACCATCCAGGTGAATAATCCTTCCGAAATGCCTGATCCGACCCGGACGGACCGGATTGAAGAGCCCTATATCAGTGCCCAGATCATAACCAAACCTGAATATATTGGAAATATCATCACTTTATGTTTAGGTAAACGTGGTATTCTATTGAATCAACATTATTTAACACCTACACGAGTTGAATTACATTTTGAAATGCCCCTGACAGAAATCGTATTTGATTTCTATGACAAGCTAAAAAGTCAGACCCGCGGATATGCTTCCTTTGACTATCACCCGATCGAATACAGGGATGCTGAAATTTCCAAGATGGATATTCTGTTAAATGGAGAGAAAGTAGATGCCCTCAGTGCCCTGATCCATCGGAGTCGCGCGGCAGATTTTGGAAGAAAGCTTTGTGAAAAACTGAAAGAATTATTGCCCAGGCAGCAATTTCAGATCGCGATTCAGGCTGCCATCGGCTCTAAAGTAATCGCGCGTGAAACAATCAGCGCTCTACGTAAGGATGTTACAGCAAAATGTTATGGCGGAGATATTTCCCGTAAGCGAAAACTTTTGGAGAAACAGAAAGAAGGCAAAAAAAGAATGCGTCAGGTAGGAAATGTCGAAATTCCACAGGAAGCTTTTTTAGCGGTTCTTAAACTCGATGAATAAACGACGGGTTGACTGCAGCCAGCGTGAAATTCTCTCCTGAATTAATCATGGAGTTTATCAGTTGGCTTTCTGTTTCTTTTTATTATTCTCCGATTGCTGCTTCAACAGTTGCTCATCAACACCACCGGCATCATTCAATATTTTTTGTTCCTGCGGAAACTGTCCGTCCTGCATAGTTGTAGTAAATACTTTAGGCACATGCAGCCACTGTCCGTTTGTCCAGCTGAATCCTTCATAATCCCCGTCCGGTACATAACTTTCCTTTCTGGCTCGGTTCTTCAGTTTCAGAAATCAGGTGATCATATACAATCATATTCAGGGATGAATCATAATTGAAAGTGGTGCTGGCTTCTTTTTTATACTCTATATAAAACCGGTCAGCCTGTTTTTTGGAGACTTTGGCAGAGTCATTTTTAAACGAAAAATAAGGACCGCCGAATACCGGTTCTCCTTTCTCATTAAAGGTGAGAACTTCCATCCATTTTTTATTGCTGTTAATGGTGAAATCGTCAAAACCCAGCAGGGTATAAATGTTTTTCCCGTTGAAGTTTTTTTGAATGATCCGGTAATAGATGGCACCGATCCAGTTGTTCGCATTGCGAACGGAATCCTGCGGTTTTTTGGTGAACATGGACACATCATGCAGCGGAAAAAGTTTCAGCGAGCCGTCTGCCGTTCGCATTTGAATAGCTCCCCGTTGCAGGAACACATAAACATCCTTTTTTATCTGCCAGGTAAAAATCCGGAAACTACTGTCAGGTGCATATAATTTTGAAATAGTCTGCAGTGAATCAAAAGGAAAATAAAAAGAGTTTGGAATTTTTAATGTTCTGACAAGCATTTTGATAAAATTAGCTGTCTGCCCGGAATCGCTGGTTGGGTTCCGGCGCATTCACAATATCATTGGCAAAAGTTTTCAGTGAGTCCTGTTGCTTTATGAATTGTAGTTTTTCTTTGGCAGAAATGTGTTTCCCGGAAGCCGTCTGTCCGGAACCTTCAACGGAAACCAGGCATGCCGCGGAGAAGTAGGAGCACAAAATACTTTTTCAGGGTCATGGATGCATTTTATAATTCCATGCACAATTTACAAGTAAGATCAGGAACTCCCGGATAAGGTGCTAATTCTTTCAAAATTTTATGATTTCCTCAGCATGCGCGGTAAATTCGTCCAAGTCGTTAAAATGCAGGTCAATATCTTCATGGGGTATGCCACTTTCAGGATCAGTCGTTTTTAAGAAATACAGTTTTCATACCGGCATTTCTCCCAAATAACATGTCGCTCGATATTGTTCCCGATCATTATGGATTTGGACAGATCGATTTCAGGAAAATCACGGGCTGCCTGGAGGGCCATACCCGGATTGGGCTTGCGGCAGGGACTTGAAGATTCCGCGTCCACGCAATAATATATCCGGTCAATTCTGCCCCCTTTTTCCTCGATGCCCTTCAGCATTTTGCCGTGTATATTTTCGAGGTCAGCGACGGTCATAATTCCTTTAGTAATTCCCCGCTGGTTGGTCGCGAGAAAAATCCGCTGAAACCGCGAATTGAAATAAGCAATATTTTCCGGAGCCCTGGGATAAAATGTGAATTCTTCCCAGTTCTTTACGTAGTCACCCTGGATTTCAAAATTAATCACACCATCCCGGTCGAGGAAAAGAGTCCAGCTATTGTCAATTTGCGAAAGATCAAGCATGTGATAGAGAATGACGGTTGACGGATGATGGTTGACGGTTGACGATGTCCGTTACTGTTTGCCATTCACCGCAAAAACCAACTCTTCCTGCGCCCGCTGGTAATCTTCGGGAATACCGATATCAATAAAATAAGCATCGGAAATCATTCCCATGAATTTGACGGCTGGAGAATTCTTTTTCAAGATAATCTTTCTCAAAGGAAAAAACGGCCGGAAAAGACTTCTGCAGAAAAGCCTCGGTAGAAAGCGCATATACGCCACCGTTAATCAGACCCGAGGCATGATGTTTTTTTTCGCTGAACCCGGTAATAACCTGTTTGTGAATTTCGACCGCCCCATATCGGTCAAACGATGTCATGGGTTTCAAAGACATCGTACAGGCCGCTTTTCGAAGCTCGTGAATGATAGATAAATTCTGAAAAGATATTCCAAAAAATGTATCGGCATTGATGACTATGGTATTGGGTGTTGAGCCAGTTTACAGGCTTTATAAATAGCACCTCCTGTGCCCAATGGTTCTTCTTCCACCGAAAATGTATAAGATACCTTCGGGCAGGTATTTTTTTACGAAGGATTCAATCTGTTCTGTTTTATGCCCCAGAGCAAAAATGAATTTTTGAATCCTCTGTTTTTTTGAATAGTCCAGCAAATAAGCCAGAAACGGTTTACCCGCAACAGGGGCAAGGCTCTTGGGAAGATCAGGTACTACCGCTTGTAAACGGGTTCCAAGACCTCCTGCCAGTACAATTGCTTCATTTATCATGTTAGTCAGGATTTAAAGTATTCTTTTTCTACCAGTTCGCATACGATATGGCCCAGTAAAATATGGGATTCCTGGATCCGGGGCGTATCAGTAGACGGGATATTAAAAAGAAAATCAGAGAGGGGCTTCATTTTACCACCACTCTCACCGGTAAATCCCACTGTAATTACTTGTTTTTGGCGAGCTGCTTCAAACGCCTTTACGATATTTCCGGAATTACCTGAAGTGGATAAACCCACCAGTACATCACCGGGATGCGCAATCCCTCTGATCAGGCGCGCATATATTTCATCGTAACTGTAATCATTGGCAACAGCCGTCAGATAAGAAGTGTTGCAATGCAAGGCTTCAGCCGGAAGTGCCAGGCGATCCGTATAAAAACGACCGGAAAATTCAGCTGCCAGGTGCTGGGCATCTGCAGCACTGCCACCATTCCCTGCAAAATATACGCGGTTGCCGGACTTAAAGGATTTCACGATCGCCTGAACCACGGCCTGCGTGGTTTTCAACATGTTTTCATCCAATAAAATTTTCTGCTTGACATCAATCGAAGCGCTCACAATTTTTTTGATATGATCAATCATACGATAATATTAAATAGTCCAGGTGGTCAGACCATGGTCCACAAACTGATAGGTTTTACAATGACCTCCAAATTCATTAAGTTTTGCCATCACTTCAAATTTTGTATTGGCCGGGCAGTAGAATATCATAAATCCGCCACCACCGGCACCGGAAATCTTTCCGCCTGTGGCACCGGCGGATTTTGCTGCCATATAAATTTCTTCCATCCGGTCGTTGGAAATCCCTTCTGCCATGCGCCGTTTCTGCTGAAAACCAAAATCGAGAATTTCGCCGATTTCATGCAGCCTGCCTTTCAAAATGGCTTCTTTCATAAGTTGCGACTGCTGTTTCAGCTGATGCATCGCATCTATTGAAGTGGATTTTTTGTCCAGCACATTCTGACTCTGCCGGCTGATGATCTTCGCCGATTCACGACTTGTTGCAGTATAATAGAGGAGGAGGTTGTTTTCGAGTTCAAACAGATATTGCTGTTTTACGCGGAGCGGATTGACGATCACTTTATCATCTCCGAAAAATTCCATATAGTTTACGCCTCCGAATGTTGCTGCGTACTGATCCTGTTTCCCGCCGGCCATATTCAGGTCCTTACGTTCAATTTCATAGGCCAGGTGGGCGATATCATATTCACCGAGTGGAAGTTTGAGCATCTCCGCAAAAACACCCACAATCGCCACCACAAGGGTAGAAGAAGTGCCGAGCCCGGATCCGGCCGGTGCGTCTACAAAAGTGGATAGTTTAAATCCTGCGGGCATTCCCGGATATTGTTTTCTGATCCTGTCATAAACCCCTTTGTGCAGATCCAGCACACCGTTAAATTCAACCGGAGAGTCTTTGCGGATGACTTGTTTTGATTTATAGTCGATGGATTCAAAATATACTTCATCACCGTCTGTTAATTCAATATTCGCATAGGCATACAAAGAAACAGTCGCATTGAGAATGGCGCCGCCATAAAGATCACTGTAAGGACTGACATCCGTACCGCCGCCGGCCAGTCCGATTCGTAACGGTGCTTTACTTCTGTATATCATGGGATAAGCCAAGAATCGTATTTACCAGGTTTTTCCAGGAATATTTTTTCTTTTCACTACGAAGATGAGGAATAAAAAATTCTTCTCCTAATTCATAGAATCGTATAATAGCCGCTGCTATAGACGACGGTTCCATCCGGGTAACAAGGCCGGTTTGTTCATGCAGCACGTGTTCCGCAAAACTGCCTACATCAGTAACGATCATGGGTTTTTCAAAATGGTAAGCCAGAGGCGTAACACCACTTTGTGTGGCATGCCGGTATGGCTGAATGACTGCATCGGCAGCGCACAAATAATATTTTACTTCTGCATCTGGAATAAAATCTGTTTTAAGAATCAGCTGATTTCCGATTTTCAATTCTTCTATCAGCTTCAGGTAGGAATTACTGTCCTCATAGAATTCTCCTGCAATCAGCAGTCGAATTCCCGAAATTTTCATGACCGGCTCAGCCATGGCCCTTAGTAATATGTCCAGCCCCTTGTATTTCCGGATAAAGCCAAAAAACAAAATAATCTTCTCGTCTTCACCGATATTCAGTTGAAGTTTTTCATTCAGGTATTGCCGGGCGGCATTCCTGGAAATAATCTCCCCGAAATTATCATATAAAGGATGAATCACGCGTTTGGCGGGTTTAGTGCTTTCAAATTTCCGAAGATCATCCATTACGGCATCACTCATGGTGACGAATGCATCGCAGCTTTTGAGGAAATATTTTGTAAAGAGCCGGTCGCCCGGACGTTTCTCATGCGGCAACACATTGTCTGTAATCGCAATGATTCTTGATTTTCCATTCTTCCTTATCCTTCTCAGAATCGTACCCAGGGCGGGTCCCATAAATGGTAACCAATAACGCACAACAATCAGATCGGGGGCTTGTCTTTTTAATTTTCTTCCTGTCAAAAACCAATTGAATGGATTCACTGAATTGATGGCTGAATGAATTTCTATGTTCTCCGGTGGCGGATCAGAAGAATATTGCGTGGTGCCCGGAAAAAGAAATCCGGGATATTGTAATGAGAATGAATAAATGGAACAGGAATGTCCGTCCTCCATAAAAGCCTTGCAAAGGCGTTGATCAAAACTCGCCAGTCCCCCGCGTAAAGGCCAGGCCGGTCCGATAATAATGACTTTCATAACCCCGCTCTCTTTTCAACCAGGTATGCATTGCGGTTTGGCGCATTCCGGGAAATCAGCTCGGCAATAAATCCGGTTACAAACAGCTGAGTACCGATAACCATCGCGATCAGCGCAACAAAAAATATCGGTCGTTGTGTCAACCCGGTCTTGTCAAAAAAGAATTTCGATAAAAACAGGTAAAAAAATACCACGAAACCAAAAAGGAAACTGAACATTCCCAGTGACCCGAATAAATGCATCGGTCGCTTGCCATATTTTCCAACAAATAATATCGATGCGAGGTCAAGTCCGCCGGTAATAAGACGGCCTACTCCGAATTTGGAAACACCATATTTACGGGCATGATGCTGAACTACTTTTTCCCCGATTTTTTTAAAGCCGGACCACTTGGCGATCAATGGAATATACCGGTGCATCTCACCATAAACTTCAATACTCTTAACCACTTTATTCCGGTATGCCTTGAGGCCGCAATTAAAATCGTGCAGTTCGATTTTAGAAACTTTGGAAGTTACCCAGTTGAAAAATCGGGATGGAAGTGTCTTGGTGAGGGGATCATGACGGACTTTCTTCCATCCGCTTACGAGATCATATCCTCCTTCCGTGATCATTTGATAAAGAGCCGGTATCTCCTCAGGACTGTCCTGCAGATCTGCATCCATGGTGATCACCACATTGCCCTCACAGGTTCGAAAACCTTCATTGAGCGCTGCAGATTTCCCATAATTTCTCTGGAACCGGATACCCTTGAGACATCTATTTTGCCGGTGCAGGATTTTCAATCACTTCCCAGGATTTGTCTGTGCTGCCATCATCCACCATAATCACTTCATAAGAAAATCCGTTGGCTTCCATGACACGCATGATCCAGGCAGTCAGCTCGGGAAGTGATTCTTCTTCATTCAATAACGGAACTATAACGGATATATCCATGTGAACAATTCCTTGTGGTCTATATAATTTCCTGCGCCGCAGGTTTTTTCCTGCGCAGGATAAGTGCAAAGATCAATCCGAAAACACAGTCGATAATTACACCGGACCCATAGCCCTTTATCAGGCCAAGGGGTTTAGTCTGTTGCCCAACATCTTTAAAATTTTTCATTTGCTGCTCAATCTGTTCATCCGAAGCATGGAGTTTTTGCAGGTATGACAGCGTACTCGCTTTAAAGTTTTCCCAGAAAGCCGGATCAACAAATCTGAAATAAAACATGTTGAATATTACATAAAACAATTCAGCAATCAGGATTGCAATAAATATCGAAGTAAAAATATCCCTGAACTCCCCTTGTCCGCCAAGCTCTTTTTTTCTTGCTATACCAGTGAACAGGAACATCAATAAAATAACGAAGTAGGAAATGATCGCGAATACTCCAAGGGACAGGGGACTGGAAGCAAAAAATTTATACCGTATCAAAAGAAGCACCGCATATAATACGCCGGTAATTATTCCGAAACGCAATCCAATGTTATACCTGGATGTTTGTGGCATATCAAATCTTCTTAAGGATTATCCTGAAAAACGGTTGGAATAGGCTCACTTTTTTTCGTAAAGGCAGCTCCCAGCAGGGATGCGATCGTTCCGAAAAAGAGCGTCGCCAAAAAGGTAAAAATGCTGAGCGGTATAGGTTGCATAAATTTCTTTGTCATGGCCACAGCCTGATCAATCTGTTCGTCCGTCATGCCACCCTTGGCCTGCAAATCGGTTCTTGTTTTTACCAGAATCTGGTCAATAATTTCCGGAAAAATTACATTGATGGAAAGTAAACTATATAATACTACAATTACCGAGACAAACAGGGCTATTTTAAACCCATATCCAAAAACTTTTCCGAATGTCACCCCATCGGTCTGTTGTTTTCCGAATTGAATGCATAAAACGATGATGCCAATGACCATGATGATGGTGGAAAGCCATCTAAACCAGCTTTCGAAGCGGAGATGAGTGAATCCGCCTATGAGATCCACAATTATCAATATTAAAGAAAGAAGGACCGCCTTACCAATATAATCCGATTTCTTTTTCATGTGATTTGTTTTAGTAGTTGGTTATGAATTCAAATGTAGTTTCCCTTTAGTGATTATTCCCAATGGTTTTCCAGTAAACACCTGTCCGTCAAATGGTGAATTCCTTGATTTGGAAGCTGTCTTCGATAAATCAAAAGCCCATTCGGTTTCCGGGTTGAACAGAGTAAGACTGCCGGTGCTTCCTTTTTCTATTGTATATGGATCCAGGTTAAATATTCTGCGGGCATTTGCACCAAACAATGCAGCGATTTTTTCAGCAGATAATTTCGGGAAAAGAGTTTGAACAACCGCATAGGCCGTTTCAAGACCGGTCATTCCATATTTCGCATGTTCGAATTCGAGAATTTTGCTGTCGTACTCGTGTGGAAGATGATGAGATGCTATACAATCGATCGTCCCGTCCTGCAGGGCCTGTTTTAATTCCGCAACAACCCCTTTGGGTCGTAGTGGCGGGTATACTTTCAGGTTTGTATCATAATCAACCAACGCATCATCGCTGAAGAAAAGATGATAGGGTGTAACGGAGCAGGTGATATCAATTCCGGAGTCTTTACCCCTGCGGATATATTCCAGAGATTTGGGAGAAGTCACTCCGGTAAAATGAATTCGTGATTGGGTATATCGGGCCAGCTTTATGTCGCGCGCAATGATGAGTTCTTCCGACATCATGGGTTTTCCCGGAAGTCCGAGCCGTGTGGAAACAATTCCTTCATGAATCAATCCGCTGGGAGAAATACTGGTATCATCCGGAATCTGGATGATCACTCCTTTAAAGGCCTTCATATATTGAAGCGCTTTTACCAGCACACCGGAAGATTGAACAGGGTGGAGACCGTCTGAAAATGCCACTGCACCACTGTTTTTCATATCATACATTTCGGCGAGATGCTTACCATCCAGGTTTTTGGTGATGGCACCAATAGCATGGATGGTCACAGGCAAACCTCCATTACGATGATGAATGAACTCTACCTGGGATTTATTATCGGTCGCCGGTTGCGTATCCGGAATCAGGAAAACATCTGTATAACCACCGGCTGCTGCGGCTGCGGATCCTGTTTCCAGGGTCTCTTTGAATTCATATCCGGGGTCAGCGAAATTGGAGAAGATATCCACCCAACCCGGACTGACATGGAGCCCTTTCCCTTCAACGGTCTGGTCGGCTTTCCCGGCAATGGATGCCGAAATTTCGCGGATCGTACCGTTTTCAATTAAAATATCCTGAATTTTTCCGTGCAGGGAAGAGAGTGGGTCAGTAATGCAAGCCTGTTTTATTAGCAGCTTCATCTATAAGGAATTATGCGAAGATAAGGGTTCCCATTGAATTCATTTTCGGGCAAGATTTTTTTATTGTAGATTTGCATCCCCTTTACAGAATTTCGGGACGTAGCGCAGCCCGGTAGCGCGTTTGCATGGGGTGCAAGAGGCCGCTGGTTCGAATCCAGTCGTCCCGACAAATACAAAACAAAGCCTTCGTATCGCGAAGGTTTTGTTTTTAAAGTCCTCCCGCAATGATTTTGACATTTCCATCAAAACCGGTTAGTTTCTGAGACTCTTCCTGACTGGCATATTCCCCCGGCGGACTGGGTAACATTTTAAAAGTGGACTGTTGTAATGAAATAACAGAAGAAGAAGAATACAGGCCAATACCATTACCTGAAAATGTATAGTCAATTAAAGTAAGCTTTACAAAGCCGTCAATAGACAGTTCAATATAATTCCCATACCGGATCAGTCTGAAATAAAAAGATTTGTTTTTGTTAATAGTAAAAACGCCGGATTGGATATCATGAAAAATAAAATTCTGGCGGTTGTTTAATGGATTAAATCCCCAGGACCTTATATCGACCAATCCGTTTGAAACATCAAAGGAAATAAAATAGCCATTCCCATCCGGGTCAATATCGCAAACCAAACCAAGTTTTCCCATCCCGTCTACAGAAAGTAAACCCTCCCAGACAAAATCGGCTGAGGGTTTATCCAAGTAAAATATTTCATATCCGCTTCTTGCGCCACAGGTCCAGTTATCAGGCTGAATTGAGGAGGTTGCGGTGGGATTACCCAGCAACATTTTTACTGTGCCGAATTCAGTCTGCGGGATTGATTTTATAATTATCTGTTCCCATCGATAATAACTCTTTAGCACCAGTCTTCCTTTGTCATCTGTATCAAGTTCCTTTGGCGGAGGCAATACCCTGTGCGTATCAATTTTTCCATAGGTGTAAAAAAAATTATAAACGAGTAAGTGTATTCCGTCCTGAACGGTACGGGCTGCATAATTTCCCTGCGGCAACAAGACATCCGAATGAAAGGAATGGTATTCACCAAAAAATTCGTTTGCAAACCAGTAGCGTACTTTGATATCTTCCCTTATGGATCCCAGTAAATAAAATCGATTATTCAATTCAAAGACACAGGGACATTCAATGTCATCATACACCATCGGGTATAACAAGGGCGGCATCGTTTCAACAATATCATTGGTAATTTTAACCACACCCACACAGCCACGGCGGGACACGGGGCCGCTGATAGTTCTGGCCGCAACAAGCAGATATACTTCTCCTTTATGTGCAAAACTGAAATGGATCCCGAAAACTTAACCATGTTCTTGGGTTTGTTTTGTTTGTCTCATAATAAATTCCCTCCGGTTCAATAGGAAATATCTCTTTCCGGTTCTTTTCCCAATCAATCAGATTGGTAGATTCTGCGAGGCCGATTCTTGAAACAACACCCCGGTCTTTTCGTTGCAAACCGGTATAGTACATTTTAAAATTATCGTCTTCTTCAACTACATGCATTGTCCAAAGCATATCATCATCCCATTCCCCCGGATGGCCAACGAATAATGCATTTTTAACTCTTTTCCAGGAAATTCCGTCAGCGGAAATGGCATGTGCGATATAGTCGTGGTTTGGAATGATAAGATGGAACAGATGATAAACACCATTGTGAAGAATTACAGTGATGTCTCCGATCTCCCAGTCACTGAATCCTGATCCTGAATACATAACAGTATAATAAATTAGAAGAAGGTAAAATTATCTTATTGGTTCGATTTTGGTGGCAATAACATGGTGTTAATAAATTGCAAACTGATCCATACATGCCCGAATATTACATACAATTATTTAGCCCCCATGGACTTATCCGCTACCGCAAGCCTGAAATCGGAAGAGATCGGGATACCGGAGGGCAGGTAAAATATGTGCTGGAGCTGTTGGAAAATCTTTCTTTACATCCAAAAGTGAGGAAAGTTGATCTCTTTACCAGGAGGATTATCGACAAAAGAGTTTCTGCTTCCTACGAAAAAGAAATCGAAGTAGTCAATGAAAAAGCACGGATAATACGGATCTCCTGTGGCGGCCATGCATATCGCCCTAAAGAGTCTTTATGGGATCATTTGGATGAATTCATCGACAAAACTATCCGGTTTATTGACGAGGCAGCAGATTTTCCTGACGTGGTTCACGGCCATTATGCAGATGGAAATTATCTGGCCAGCCAGGTTGGTGAAATATTCGGGATACCTTTTCTTGCGTCATGGCATTCTCTGGGAAGGAATAAGAAAAATTTACTTCTGCAGAATGGAATGTCGCCCGAAAAAATAAATGAAAAGTTCAATATGGAACGGCGCATCGCCGTTGAAGAAAACATATTGCGGTCGGCCGATATGATTATTGTAAGTACCAAACACATTATCGATACCCAATATTCTTTGTATGAAAACGTAAAGTCAGCCAAATTCACTGTGATCCCTCCTGGCCTGAACCTCGGTATATTTTTTCCATTCTACCGGCTAGATATGCCATCCTTTAGAATGACCATTGAACAGGAGCAGGCACTATACAAGGTCAATTCGGATATCGAACGTTTCCTCTTTAATCCGGCAAAACCCCTGATTCTTTCGATCGGCCGGCCGGATAAGAGAAAAAATTTTGAAACAATTATTCAGTCTTTCGGTCAGGATAAAGAATTACAGGCTATGGCCAATCTGGCCATTTTCGCGGGCGTACGTAAAGATATCAGTGCCATGCCGGAGGAGGAACAGGATATACTTAAAAACCTATTATTGCTTCTCGATAAATACGATCTGTATGGACTTATGGCACTGCCCAAGAAAAACGATCCCAAATTAGAAGTGCCTGAAATATACCGGGTGGCTGCGCGCAAAAAAGGTGTATTTATAAACGCCACGCCCGGGGAAGATTTTGGACTGACCATTATTGAAGCTGCAGCTTCCGGTCTGCCGGTAATTGCTTCACCAACCGGTGGTCCGAAGGAAATTTTGGACCAGTGTGAAAATGGATTGCTGGTAGACGTGGAAAATCCAAAAGCTATCGCAGATGCACTTAAGAAAATAATTGCCAATCATTCCTTATGGGAAAAATATTCTACGAATGGTATAGTTAATACCGATCAGCATTACTCCTGGACTTCCCATACACACAAATATGTGCATTTGATTGATCAGATTTTTGCACAAAAAAATAATGAAAACCGGGGTTTTACGAATCAGATCCGCATACGGAAAAAGATTGGCCAATGCAGAATTTATAGTCATTTCCGATCTTGATGGAACACTGGTTCAAAGCGGCGATGCAGAAGGGTTGAAAGAATTCACCGATTGGATTCGGGATAATAAGAGTAAAGTGGTTTTTGGTGTGGCCAGTGGGCGTAACAGGTATATTACAGAACTGGCATTTAAAGAATATGAACTACCCAAGCCAGATATTCTAATTTGTTCTGCAGGATCTGAAATCTATTATACAGAAAAATTTATTCCGGATAAAGGATGGGAAAGTCATATTGACTATCAATGGAAAAGAAATGAATTGCAAAAGGCATTGTCAGACTTTCCAGGTATCAATTACAGGAACAAGATGCTCAATGGCGTTTTAAGCTCAGCTACTATCTGGATGATCATTTCGATGATGATAATATCGCCAATCTGCATAAATTTCTCGACGACAGAAAATTAAGAGCAAAAGTTCTGCTAACTGAGAATCATTTTCTGGACCTGCTGCCTTTTCGGGCCAGTAAAGGCAGCGCAGTACGTTATCTGAGTTACAAGTGGAAAATTCCACTGGAAAGATTCATAACCGCCGGTAACAGTGGTAACGACGAGGATATGCTGAACGGAAAAACAAACGGAATAGTAGTTGCAAACTATAGTCCGGAACTGGAAGACTTGAGAAAAAATAAATTGATTTATTTTACAAAAAACGTCTTGGCCAAAGGAGTGCTCGAAGGCATTCAGCACCATATCGGTTCTGAATTAATGTAAATAAAAATGTGAACCAGATTTCCGGTTTACCACGACTTTATGCCGGCTTTAATTTTACCCGCATTACCATTCGATTTACAGGTCATGTAAAGCATATTGTGCAGAAGATCCAGAAAACAATTGGACGTTAATTCGCCCGTATAAATTCTGGCGATTACTTTTCCGGCCGGATTAAATATCCATATACCACCCGGTCCGGTAGCAAAAATATATCCCTTCGCATCCACTTTCATACCATCCGGACTGCCGGGAATTTTACCTTCTTCGGCCGACACACGATAAAAAACAGTATCATGTACCGGCATTCCTTCCTTGTTCAATTCATACTTCGTCCATTCCTTATTGTCATCGTCAGAGTTGGATACATACAGAATTTTATTATCGGGAGAAAGAGCAATGCCATTTGGATAAGTAACTTTATCCGTAAAAAGCAACAACTTGCCGTCCGGTCTTACGCAATAGATTCCCTGGAAAGGTATTTCTTTTGTACTGTCCTTTACACCCTTTGCCAGACCATAGGGCGGATCGGTAAAATATAAATTTCCATTCGCCGCATATACCAGGATCATTGGGGCTGTTAAATTTCTTACCCTTATAGTTGGAAACAATCGTCTCAAACTGAGGCTTGGGATCGCTGAATGAAGATTTCATCCGGCCAATCTGCCGGTTGCCCTGCTGACACAGTACGAGTTTCCCTTTTTTGTCAATCACCAGACCATTGGAACCGGGTTCTTTTTCTTTCGGAATCGTGCCTGTATATCCTGAAGGTTCCAGATAAACGCTGGTACGATTTCCCTGCTTCCACTTATAAATCCTGTTGGCCGGAACATCGGAGAAAATCAGATAATTGCTGTCACTGACATATACCGGACCTTCAGTCCATTTATAACCTTCTGCTATGACTTCTATAGCGGAATTGGTGTCCATCAGACTCAGTGCCTCATCGGCCAGAATACTGATATGACGGAGATTCGCTTTTATCGAATCAGTTGCAACAATTTCTTTTTTCTCAGCTTCCGTCGAATTATTATTACAGGAAGTCACTGACGTGAATAAAAGAATTGCCGGAAATAGATTTTTATTGTTCATATGGCTGTTTATTTATAAATAATATTCTGCGATTTTGCATTGGCCTTTTATCAGCATATCGTCCGCATCCAATAAAATGATTTTCCTGTTTTCGCCCATCAAAGTTAGACCGGTCTGATATGCCATTTCCAAATGTTTTCCGGAAACCAGGTAAACCGGGCAATGATAATTTTTAAGGTCACTGAGTTCCGCACCAATCAACAGTCCACTAAGAAACTGATAGTTGCTAACAGCGTTTGTCTCCTGCAATAATTGCCTGGTCCGAACCAAAAATGCCAGATGTAATAAGTTACCCTGCATTCCTTTCCTAAATCCTTCTTCAAAAGCTTTTTCATCAGTTCCCTTTCTGACTGCATGCTGCAATATGCTCTTTTCCGTGAGCAGATTAAATATCTCTCCGGTCATGTAAGTTTTGAAATCGACGGCTGCTTTATTTTTAACAAATACATGTTTGGAATGGGTTCCCGGGAAAATATATATGTATTCACCTTCATCGACTATGTCGCATCCCAACAGGAGGGTCTCTTCGCCCCGCATAACATCAAGATCAGTCTTGAATCCCGAAATGAGATATAATGGATAAATAAATTCTTTATTGGAGTCAAATTTTTTGATCAGTACGCGGGAAGCATCCCAGGTGAATGGGAATTCGCGGTACGGGAGTTCTGTCATGCCAGCCGATGATGAAACCATTCCTGAACAGATTACAGGTGTATTGTCATGAATGGTGATGCCAAATTGTTTGATGGAACGACTCAATATATTCTTGTAAAAGGGAATTCTTTCCGTTTCCGGTCTGCCGGTTGCCAGCCATTGCCGGTATGCTTCGGCTATTCCTTCATCCGAATTAAATTCATCTGATATTTCCTTGCTGTCTGCATCTGCAAGCCGGAGCCTTAAGGTTGAAGTGCCCCAGTCACAACTTAGAAATTTTTTCATGTCATCCCGGTTCTTTAACGCGTTCAATTTTCCCTACTAATAAAATATAGCTCAGGGCTCCCATCACCGTCATCAAACTTATAAATAAGAGGGCGGGAGAGAAGTCGCCGCCTTTTACCAAATATCCGATAACGATGGGAACTATGATTCCTGCCAATCCCCCGATAAAGTTAAAAGTACCGCCAGTTAATCCAATCAGATTTTTCGGTGCCAGCAAGGACACAAATACCCAGGTTATCGAAGCCAGGCCGTTTCCAAAAAAAGCAACAGACATAAAAAAGATCACCCAGGCCGGTTGTTCAACAAAATTCGCCCCGATGATAGATATAGATAGTAACAGACCAATAATTATCGGTGATTTTCTCGCGGTACTGGCAGATATTTTTCTTTTCACTAAATAGTCGGATAAAAATCCTGAAAATAAAACGCCCGCGAAAGCACAGAGAAAGGGAATGGAAGCCAGAAATCCTGATTTCAAAAAATCCATATGCCTGTATTCAACCAGGTATTTAGGAAACCAGGTGAGAAAAAAAATCAGTGTTGCACCCAAACCAAACTGACCGAGATAGATCCCCCATAATTTTCTTTTGGATAAAACAAGCCATAGATTTTCCCAGCGAAATTTTACCGTTGTTATATGAACCCGGTTGTCACCAGTCCGATCGCCGGGACTGCGATAAATAAAGTACCAAATGATACCCCATGCCATTCCCGTCAGCCCTGTAACGAAAAATAATCCCCTCCAGCCTGCATAAACCTGTACAGCTGTCAATACCGGTGTGAGAAAGGCAAGTCCTATAAATTGTCCCGATGTATAAGTGGCAATGGCACCTGCTCTTTCATTTTCAGGAAACCAGGCCGTGACAATACGGTTGTTCATGGGATAGGAAGGAGCTTCAAACGCACCAATCAATAAACGCAGTAAAATAATTACCAGGAATCCCTGAGCAAAACCCAATGCGATGGTTGCCAGTGACCAAAGAATAAGCAACACACTGTAAAGTATTTTCATCCCATAGCGATCAGCGAGTACACCGCCCGGAATCTGAAGGATGGAATATGTCCAGCTGAAAGCGGAAAATATATATCCCATCTTTACAGAATCAAAGTGTAATTCTTTGCTGATCAGGGAACCTGCCACCGAAATATTTGTACGGTCCATATAATTTATTACAACGGTAATAAAAAGGGCCGCCAAAACGGAATATCTGGCGCGGGTCACCATTCTGCTATCGATCCATCCCCGTGCCGCCATACAGGATTCTTCCAATTATGTCCTTCCTTCGCTTTTTCCCTTACATATTCTTCGTTTATAGTTATACCCAGACCAGGTGCGGAAGGAATGTTCACATATCCATCCTGATAAGAAAAAACAGACTTGTCTGTAACATAATCAAGCAAATCATTTCCCTTGTTATAATGAATACCCAGACTTTGTTCCTGGATAAATGCATTATGACAGGTCGCATCCACCTGCAGGCAGGCTGCCAACGCAATAGGACCCAGCGGACAGTGGGGCGCAGCCGCAACATCATAAGCTTCCGCCATCGAAATAATTTTTTTGCATTCAGTGATACCACCGGCATGAGAAAGATCAGGTTGAATGATATCCACATAACCACTATTCAAAATTTCTTTAAAATGCCATCGGCTGTACATTCTTTCGCCTGTAGCGATTGGTATTGAAGTATTATTGGCAATTTCCCGAAGCGCTTCATTATTCTCCGGCAATACCGGTTCTTCAATAAACATCGGGTGAAATTGCTCCAGTTCTCTGGCCAGGACTTTAGCCATTGCTTTATGCAATCTTCCATGAAAATCAATCCCTACATCTACGGTCATACCAACCGCTTCTCTCAGCGATGCCACCCTTTCCAGTACTCTTTCAATTTTCAGATAGGAATCGATCATTTGCATTTCATCTGTAGCATTCATCTTTACCGCACTAAAACCATTTTTCCTGGCCTCGAGCGTTGCCTTGCCCACATCTGCGGGCCGGTCACCCGCTATCCAGGTATATACTTTTATCCTGTCCCTGGCTTTTCCGCCCATTAACTCATAGACTGGTGCATTAAAAAACTTTCCTTTGATATCCCAGAGTGCCTGATCAATTCCGGAAATGGCACTCATCAATATCGGGCCGCCCCGGTAAAATCCGCTGCGGTACATGGAATTCCAATGATCTTCAATCGGCATTGGATCCCTGCCGATCAGTGGCTGCATCATTTCATCAACTGCAGCCATTACTGTGTCAGCCCTTCCTTCTACTATGGGTTCACCCCAGCCAGTCAAACCGGCATCTGTTTCGATCTTTAAAAAAAGCCAGCGGGGTGGTACTTTAAATAGTTCGTAACTTTTTATTTTCATGTGCCGTCTCTATTTCGTAATTGACAATGCCTCTTTTACCAGTGCGGTTATTTTATCATACTGTTTAGATTCTATTAGTTCCCTGGTAGCCAGCCAGGATCCGCCCACCGCAATAACATTTTTCAACTGCAGATATTCGCTCATATTTTTAACAGATACACCACCCATCGGTATGAATTGTATATTCAATTGTTCATAAGGTTCCTGTAAAGCCTTTAAAAAGCCAACACCGCCCAATTGCGCAGCGGGAAAAAATTTCAATATTTTAAAATCCATTTCAGCAGCTAATTCAATTTCAGAAGGCGTCATAACCCCCGGGATAAATGGGAACTCCATGTTTATTGCTTCCTGACAGACAGAATGATTAAACCCCGGAGCCAGTCCAAATTGTGCACCGGCATCGACTGCCTGTATTGCCTGTCTCGGGGTTGAGTAATGTTCCCGCGCCAACAAACATTTGCGGAAATTTATTCCGGATAATACGGACAGCGGCTGCTGCTACTCCGGTGCGAAAAGGCACTTCCATTACATTAAGACCGCCATTCAGTATAGCTTCAGTTACCGGTAACACTTCATCGGTGGAAGAAAAGGTGACTGCGGGAAGTAACTTTTGCCGCAGAATAATATTCAATAAACTGTTCCCATCGGAATGTCCTGGTTCATATCAAAACAACCATTTCAAAAATCTGTATATAAATGTAGTTTTTTAATCAACAGGTATATTGGCTAAAACATGTATTAAATTGTGCTATCTGTTACCGGCAGACATTCCGCAATAGTTCACAATGAGCAAAATATTTGTAATAGGAAGCAGCAATACCGATATGGTCGTAAAAACAGACCAGTTACCCCTGCCCGGTGAAACTAAATTAGGGGGTCTTTTCTTTATGAATGCCGGTGGTAAGGGAGCAAACCAGGCAGTTGCTGCAGCAAGACTTGGGGGCGACGTGATATTCGTAACAAAACTTGGAAATGATATTTTCGGATTAAAGTCTTTGGAAGGTTTCAAAAGTGAAAACATAAATACCAGCTATGTATTTACCGACGAACAGTCTCCTTCCGGAACCGCGTTGATCATAGTAGATAACGAAGGAGAAAACTGTATCGTCGTCGCCCCCGGCGCAAATGGCAACCTCCTGCCCGCAGACATTCAAAAAGTGTCGACGCTTAAAGATGCGGAAATGATTTTAATTCAGTTAGAGATTCCGATGGAGACCATTCTCTATGTCGCTAAAATGGCCACGACAAATCAGCAGAAATTAATTATCAATCCAGCGCCGGCTCAACAACTGGACGATGAATTGCTCGATGGCTTATTCCTTATTACTCCAAATGAAACGGAAGCCTATGTACTGACCGGTATTAAAGTAATTGATGAAGCGACCGCTTCGGAAGCAGCCGTCAGGTTTTTGCAAAAAGGCGTACAGCATGTTGTGATCACACTGGGCAGCCAGGGCGCTTTTTTTCAAAACAATCATTTAAGATTCAAAGTTGAGGCACCCGTTGTTCAGGCAGTCGACACCACCGCAGCGGGAGATGTTTTCAACGGTGCATTGATGGTTGCTCTTACAGAAAATATGGATTGGAAAAACGCCATCCGGTTTGCCGTGGAGGCGGCATCAGTTTCGGTAACCAGGATGGGCGCACAAACTTCTGCTCCGTACAGAAGAGAAATCATTTCGTAGCTGTCACCAGTTTCATTCCCCGATCTTTTTGACGAGTTCATTCTTTAGTGAAACAGCCAGTGTATCTGTTCGCTGATAAATATCAAGTAATTCCTGCCTGTTGGTTACCCGTAAATAAACATTGTTTTCAAACTCCGTACTTTTCAATATTTCCGGAATACCACCTGATGGAGGAATAACTGACTGGCGCGCCTGATCGTCAAGTGAAAACAATTTCATAAAGTAAGAACCGGAAATTATGATGGTAGCCTGCTGCTCCGCGTCCTGTATTTCACGGATGTGCTGGGCCTCGTTATAATACGCAAATAATAAATTCTTAAGACCGATATCCTTTATCAGGTGAAGATTGCCGGAACTTTTTAAATCAGAAAATGTTGCGTCGCTGGAAATAAATTTTGGACGGTCTAAAATGGCCCGTACATCTTCGTTAATGCTTGCGAAAAGGGAATCCTTTCCCGTGGGATTCCTGATCGTTCCGAGTAATTCATTGCCCCGGTTCAAGAGTATGCTGCGTCCGGTCAGAAGCAATTTTCAGCGATTGTAAATCCACATCCACATCTGCAAGAAGGTTTTTCAGGTAAATCGTTTCAAGTTTGCTTTCCTTCACGGTATCCCGCCATTCTTCCAGCGCCAGGGTTATGGAAATACCCAGTATGATAACGATAATTTCTATCAGGTAAGCTGGCCACATTTCTCTGATCAGCCCTTTTACGGTATGTTTTTTCGGCGGTGGAGGAGGTTTAATGGTATCAGTAACCTCGCCGGTACTTACAGACTCATTTTCCTGGATGGTTTCTTCCATAAGTCTTAAAAATGACATTCTTTTTGTTTCAGTAATAATTGAGACAAGGAGTAATAAATATAATTGAATTCTGCAAAATTCACGGATCTCGCTTGATGGATTAGCAAAAATTCAGGGGAATGAAAAATAGCGGGGTGAAACTGACAATAAACGCTGTGAGGATGATTCTTTTTGCATTAATCAATTAGATACAGGCACTAAACAAAACTAATTTCATGAAGGCATTAACCACTAAACCGCTAATATGAAAAAATCAACCGCTTATTTTGCAATCCTGGGCCTAATTATATTTTCTGCATCCTGCAGTAAGAGCGGAAGTTCAACACCACCCGGGAAAAAAATTACCATCGAGGTGGTGGAATTCAAAACTGACACCCCCGTTATTGGCGCCCTGGTGGAATATTACAAAAGATGTGCGGGTTGCGGAATTAGTGGTTTTGATAGTTATAAACTGGTCTTTTCTGACCACACCGGATATGGAGGTGTCTGTGAAATTCCGGAAGACATTTTCAATAACGTCGGTTATGGAATTTTGATAACTCCGCCACCACCACCTCAAAATCCTTTGATAGATTACTATTATTGGCCAACCGGATCGGAGGCAGTACATTCAACATCCAGGAAATATTACTTACCAGTCACAGGAGAGGAAAATTTACACCTGGTCAAACTCAATAGTTTTCCCAAAGGCTACTATTTGGAATTAAAAGCCCGCGGAGAAAAGTCAACCCTCCAGGTAATTGATATCGCCCGTGTGTATGCATTTCCGTCTGACACCAGTTTCAGTTTCTATACTTACCGAGGCCAGACAAACACCATCACATGGAATATTTATGATTCGAGCGATGCCGTCATCGCGAGCGGCGGTCCTTTGATGGTCGACTTTCCTAAAGCGGGTAAACAGGAAATAGAAATAAAATATTAACTATTTCCGATCACCATTTCTCCAGTCCCAATAGTTTTTTTCCTAAGGGTGAAAGTTCTGCGACCGGATTCTTTTTTTCTCTTTCCAGTGGGTCTCCCGGGAAATGCATATCCCTGCATGGCATCCCTGTTTTTCCAGCTGTTGATGCGCCATTGACGAAGCTCCTCGTTTTCTTCCTGAGCGGGCATCATGGCAATGTATTGGGCGATGCGCACTTTGTCGCCGCTGGTATTGGCACGGATCCCGTGCGGTTCCAGGCTGTTAAAGATCAGAAGGTCGCCTGCTTCCAGTTTAACTTTCACCAGCTCCAGGCCTGTTATATCGGGTTTGTAATGATCTCTGTCTTCGGGCTGGGTTAATTTCCAGGTATCATAGGTCCTGTATAGTTCAGGTATACATTGAAACCCACCCATATTTTCATCCGTCTGGTCAGCCAGCGCCAGCACACCCTGCACATTTTGCGGTTTGGTTTCGGGATCATAATCCCAATGGATAAAGCCCTTGTATTCAAATCCGGGTCTCAGCGGGAAATTCAGATTTGCCCGGTCAATTGTCACCCAGAGTTTTTCAGTGCCCCAGATGTCGGCGAATGCCTGGTGAATCTTTGGGTATTGACGATTATCCCACATATACTGTTGATTATATATTTCAACCATACCCGTATTATTGAGTTCCTTCATTTCCATCTTCACATTCGGTCTCTTGTACCAGCTTTCGATATCGTTAGGATCTTTGTCTTCATATTCCCACAGATAATCAGCCATCTTTTTTGCCATTTCCCTGGGCACGGCATTTTTTATCACTACATATCCGTTATGGACCCAGAAAGCCCAGTCTTCCTCAGTTAATAACTGCAGTGGTTTTCCATTACTCCGGTCGTTCAGCCTGATCTGACTAGATTTTGCGGTGGAAGGATTACCCGGTATTTCCTTGTGAGCCATGGTGGGATTGGCGGGAGCCATCGTTGCTTGCATCATATATTTAATTTTATAACACAAAATTATCCCGGGATTCCATCTAAGCCTTCCCATCCATTGACAAGAATTTGCTCTCTATTGACTTATTTATTAATTTAACGGCCTGATATTATACAATCAGAAACATGAATGAGATCCAACTCGAAAAGATTGTATTTGAACCGGGGAAATCCTTCAGAATTTTTTCTCCCCGTTTAAGGAACACTTTTTTCTGGCATTATCATCCTGAGGCAGAGCTGGTATACGTTGAAGCAGACGCAGGTATCAGGCATGTAGGCACCCATATTTCAAGTTACACCCAGAGCGATCTGGTTTTCCTTGGCGGAAACCTTCCGCATTTGAATTTTGACTACAGGCTGCGTCACGATTACGACCAGATCGTAATTCAACTGAAGACAGATTTCCTGGGTACTGCCATTGGTATTGCGCCCGAGCTGAATCTGATCAGCGGGTTGTTTAAAGCGGGTGATTACGGCATTGCTTTCCATGGGGCAACCAAGGAGCTTGTGGCACAAAAATTAAAGCAGATGAACGGGCTGGATCATTTTGAGCAGCTCCTGCAGATCATCAATATTTTCCAGATACTGGCAGGTTCAAAAGAGCGTACGATTCTGAACAATGACCTGTCCAGTTCTGCGTTCATCATAAAGGATAAAATCAGGATGGGAGCCATTTATGAATATATCGACGCATATTATGATCAGAAGCCTGACGTTAATACAGTTGCTGCCAAAGTGTTTTTAACCACGCCCGCTTTTTGCAGGTATTTTAAGAGACAGACCAATATGACATTTACCGATTTTGTAAATCAATACCGGATCGAACGGGCGAAAAATCTGCTGATGCAGGATCAGAATGTTACGGAAACCTGCTATGCCGTTGGATTTGAGAGCCTTTCTTATTTTAATAAACTATTTAATAAAATCGTCGGCGTAAACCCTTCCTCATTCAGAAAAACATGGGAATATAAAATGGAGAAAGGTTAACAGCCGGTGATTCAGATTTTTGCATTCTATTGTGTATTTTGCCCCGAAATCCAAATAAAATCCTATTCAGATGTTGAAAAAGATCCTGAAAATAACAGCCATTTGTCTGGCCGTACTCATCGCCCTCGCTTTTACGCTTCCATTTGTATTTAAAGGGAAAATTCTGGCCCTTGCCCGTAATCAGGTAAATAAGAACGTCAATGCGACTGTCGATTTTAGCGACGTGGATATTTCGCTTTTCAGGCATTTCCCCCGCCTGGCTGTCGGTCTGGAAAACCTGCAGATTGTCGGCGTTGAAGACTTCAATAAAGACACCCTGATTGCAGCTTCCCGGATTGATGTTGCCCTGAACCTGATGAGCCTGTTTGGCGGATCAGAGATGAATATCTACAGCATTACGATTGACAAACCCCGGATCCATGCTCTCGTGGATAAGGACGGAAAAGCGAACTGGGATATCAGCAAACCCGACACTTCAACCGCTACTGCCAGCACCAGTAACTTCAGCATGCATCTGCAATCCTATCAGATCAACGACGGATATATAAGCTATGTGGATATTCCTTCTGATATGAGCAGTGAAATACAACACCTGAACCATTCGGGATCCGGTGACTTTACATCGGATTTGTTTACCCTCAACACGAAGACATCAGCTGAATCGGTTTCATTTACCTATACAAAAGTTCCCTGGCTGGTAGATGCAAAAACAGAATTGACCGCCGCTATTGAAGTTGATGCAAAGGCCCGCAAATATCAATTTAAAACAGATGATATTCATCTGAACGATCTGCAACTGGCAACAGAAGGATATTTCCAATTCGTGAATGATTCCACGTATGGAATGGATATCAAGTTCCATACGCCTTCAACGGCATTCAAAACACTGCTCTCTTTAATTCCGTCTATTTACAAAACAGATTTTGATAAAATCAAAACGAGCGGCAATGCCAGTTTCGACGGAAATGTAAAAGGAGAATACAGCGCTTCGAAAATACCTGCCTATGCAGTGAATCTGAAAGTAGACAACGGATTTTTCCAATATCCCGATCTGCCGCAGCCCGTGAAAAATATCGGGATTGATATGAAAATCGAAAATCCGGATGGCATAACAGACCACACGGTGATCAATGTATCAAAAGGCCATATTGAATTCGGTAATGACCCTTTTGATTTCAGGATTCTTTTTAAGAATCCGGTAACCCTTCAATACCTCGATGCTACATTAAAAGGCAAACTGAATCTCGCTGACATAACCAGGTTTGTAAAACTGAAAGGGGGCACCAGTTTGTCCGGGATGCTGGATGCGAATGCAACGGCAAAAGGAAATCTGGCAACGATAACCAAAAAACAGGAGGGTCCTTTTTCGGCCAATGGTTTTATTAATATCACCGGTTTAAATTATAGTTCGCCCGATTTTCCACAACCGGTAAGAAACAGCAATATTCAGATTGCTTTTCAAAATCCCGACGGGCTGGCAGATCATACCCTGATACAGGTTCCTGCTGCACATATTGAAATTGGTTCAGATCCCGTTGATTTCAACCTGTCAATTAAAACACCGGTATCCAACCTGGTTTTTGACGGAAGACTGAAAGGCAGTTTCAACCTTGCCAATGCAAAACAGTTTACGACGCTACCAGCCGGTACGAGCATAACCGGAACCCTGGCAGGAGATATTGCTTTTTCAGGCAACAGGCAGGCAATCGATAAAAAAGATTATGATAAAATCAACAGCTCGGGAACACTCGTCTTGAAAAATATGAATTACACCAGCAAAGATTATCCCGACGGTCTGGTAGTCAGCGATGCTGCATTCAGCTTCAACCCGAAAAATATTTCCCTTAGTGCAGCGCACGCCGAATATCTAAAAACCCATTATACAGCGAAGGGCTCACTCGACAATGCGATCGGGTATATGCTGAAGGATGAACCGCTGTCAGGCACCCTCGATCTCTATGCTGATCAGATTGATCTGAACCGGTTGATGTCGACTGTTCCGGCTTCAACAGATTCATCTAAAAATAAAACTGCAAGTCCGCCTTTCCAGGTTCCCAAAAATCTCAGCTTCCTCATACAGGCCAAAGCAGACAAATTGCATTATGATAAAGTGGACTATAGCAATCTAAGCGGGGCCATTGCAATTAACGAAGAAGTGATCGCATTGAAAGATGTTCAGATGGAAGCGCTTGGACGGTAAATTGATGGCCAGTGGATTTTATTCAACGAAGAAGGATAAGAAAAACCCGGATATTTCCTTTAATTATGATGTCCGCGGTTTGAATATTCAAAAAACGTTTTTAGCCTTTAATACTGTTCAGAAACTGATGCCCATGGGGCAATTTGTAGATGGGAAAATGAATTCACAACTTTCCATGACCGGCAAACTGGCTGCTGACATGATGCCTGATCTGAAGACATTGTCGGGCAAGGGCAATCTGTTCCTGGTAGAAGGTGTCTTCAAGAAATTTGCGCCGGTTGAAAAACTGGCAGAGACTATTCATCTGGAACAACTGAAAGGGTTGTCCTTAAAAGATGTTAAGTTCTCTTTCGAATTTGCAAACGGAAAAGTACTGGTGCAACCATTTCATGTAAAACTCAGTGATATCGATATGGAAATCGGTGGCATGCACGGATTTGATCAATCGATCGACTATGTGATTGCCATGAAAGTGCCGCGGGCAATGCTTGGCAGCGATGCAAATAATCTCCTGAATAACCTGGTACAGCAGGCGAATAGTAAAGGTGTCCCTGTAAAAGTCAGTGATAATATTAATTTAAAGATCAATATGGTTGGAACCATTACCAACCCGCAAATCAAGACCGGCCTGAGTTCTGCAGGAACCGATTTAGCCACCGAAGTAAAACAACAGGCGGCAGTTTTTGCCAAACAGGCAACTGATTCAGTGAAAACTGTGGTTGACGCAAAATCCAACGAAGCAAAAGATTCCGCAGTGGCCATCAAGAACCAGGCGATCAAGGACCTTCAGAAAGACATCGGCAAAGCTGTATCAGGCCAGAAAGACAGTACCGCTAATTCTGATAAGCCGCTGGAAAACACTCAGAAAAATGCTGAAAAGACAATCAAAAACACATTCGATAATCTTTTCAGCAAGAAAAAAACAGCAAAGGACACGACGAAGGTGAAATAGGGTTGACGGTTGGCGGTTGGCGGTTGACGGTTGACAGTTGCGTACTTCCATCCCGGTTAATTGCTCGTTAAACAGGCTGTTTACAGATTTCCAATAGCATCATTCTGTTGTAATGCATTAATATCATATTAATCATTCGAACAGCGGGCTGATGGTAAAATATTTTTTATTCCTTGCATTCAATTTCCCCCCGATCTTTTTATTGGCTCAATTTATTCCAGACACTGCCATAAATCCCGGCATTAAACAACTGGATCTGTATGATCTTGCGGAAAGGATCTTCAATAAAAATTCCGTGCATAGGGAAGATGTGGTGGTTAATAGTAAAGGGCGGGTTCATGTCAGTGTCTTTCCCGCCGTTGGTTATACGCTCCAAACCGGATTTGCGGGAGTAATCAGCGCCAATGCCGCTTTTTTTACGACTACGCATAACCATATATCTGAAAACATTTCAACCGTAATTGCCAGCATTGCCGTTACCAGTAAGGAACAGATCATTTTCCCCGTGGCGTCCAGCATCTGGACACGCGACAATAAATATAATATTCTTACCGACTGGCGATATTTGAAATATCCTTCTGAAACCTTTGGACTGGGCGGCAGACACAAAGCAGGACGATGCTTATAATCTCGACTATTCCTATATTAAACTGCATCAGGCGATTCTCCGAAAAATTGGTAAGGACCTCTATGCAGGCCTCGGATATGACTTTGACTATTTCTGGAATATTAAGGAAATCAATCCACCGCCCGATCACGAAAGTGATTTTGAACAATATGGTCTTTCCAGTTCTGAAAAAGCATCCGGCATTTCTGTGACTGTCAAATACGATACGAGAAGAAATCCGATCAACCCGCAAAATGGGATCTATGCCAATTTGCTTTTTCAGCCAAAATTTACTTTTATGGGAAGTGATGCCAATTGGCAATCTCTTTTACTTGAATTCAGGACATATATTCCTTTCCCCGCCAGTTCACGTAATATTCTTGCATTCTGGAGTTATAACTGGTTCACAATAGGTGGAAAACCTCCTTATTTACTTTTACCCAGCACTGCCTGGGATGAATTCAGCAATACCGGAAGAGGATATATCCAGGGAAGATTCAGAAGTCTGAATATGATCGACCAGGAAGCGGAATACCGGTTCGTAGTGTCGGAGAATGGTCTCTTCGGAGGAGTGGTTTTTGTAAACACAGAAACTTTTTCGGATGTTCTTACGGGAAAGTATACCGTCATATCTCCAGGAGCCGGTCTGGGTATCCGTATCATGCTGAATAGATTCTCCAGAACAAATATTGCCCTAGATTATGCCTGGGGCACCCAGGGATCAAGCGGGTTTTTTGTGAACCTGGGAGAGGTATTCTGATTTTTACCTGTTCCACCAGTAATTTAATTTCAACACAATCGCACGAGTGCGCACGGCAAACGGATTTGTATAATAATTATCGGTATATACGAGGAAGAAATCGGAAGCGGGCTTATAACGCCATTGCAGACGGGCGTTAATATTCATATTTTTTATTTGTTCATTATACTGTACAAAAGTGGTAAAATAGAGATTTTTAGTGAACGTGATATCTATCCGGGGACCTATAAGCAGAAGTCGCGTTTTTCCCCAGGGCTTTGGAAGATCCAGGAGGTTATAGGATGTTGTCAGCGTAATACTAACAAAAGGTTGCAGCCGGAATCCTATATCACTCTGAAAGGTAAATTTATTTCCGTTTGCGTAATAACTTCCATAGCGAATCGAAAAATCATACGTGAATACGCTTTGGTATTTTGAAAAAAAATCCACTCCTCCCGTGTACCAGCGGTGAGTGGTACCTGCAGCCAGGTAGGCAATGCCTGTATTGGTCGGATCAAAAGGAGTCTGCAATTTCACATAGTCCTGGACAGCCAATATTGTCAGTGTTGCATAGTTCCGGAACGTAAAAAGCCAGTCCACGATATTCTCGTTGTCAGTCCGATTAAATTTTTCATTGTAATAAAAATTTGAAAACCATTGGGGGCCGTGACTAAGAACCGATCCGCCTTTCGGAAAAATATAATAAGAAACCTGTGGATAAAAACGGATATAGCCTGTCCTTGGAATATAACCGGCTTCCGCCCGGTAATTGCGGCCAATATATTGATATGCGCCATTGATCAGCCATTTTTTACTTGAATATTGCAGGTTTCCGGCAACGACCCAATCTTGTCCTGATAAACCTGGCGTATAAGATTTCATGAACATTTGTTTACCCGTCCAGAAATTATTGGCAGACGCCAGGTTATACTCCAGGCCAAATGTCCGGTTATGTGTCGTATAATGCGGATAGGTACTGTCTTTCGGTGGATCATAATTAATGGACTCTTTGTTCACCAATAAAAAACCAATATTGGAACGGGCAAATACCTTTCGCTGTAAAGCAAAAACAGCAAAATTCTGCCTGGGCAATCCGATGGAATCCACCGTGCCCGTTTGCATGTCCATTGCACCGATACGCCAGTTTTTATCCAGTTTGCCACTCAGCCTGCCGCCAAAGTCGATCGGTACACCCAGTCCGATCCGACGGGAAAAAAAAGGACGGATATCGGCATATCCGAAATTGTTGAACTGATCCCCGTTCTCCAGGAAGAACTGTCTTTTTTCCGGATAAAATAATTCGTACCTGCTCAGATCAACCACCTGTTGATCTTCTTCAATCTGTGAAAAATTTGGATTCACCGTCAGGTCCAGGTTCAGGGAGGAAGTGATGGAAATCTTGGCGTCTGCCCCAACCATGGTTTTATACTCCGTAGGCAGCTTCTGATCATAAAGTTTTATCGCCCGGGTGAGAACATAAGGAATGACGGAAAAATTAGTACCTGGTTTTGGCGGAACGGAATCCCAGACCAGCGAACCGGTATATGCAAGAGATGCCGAAGGGAACTGCCTCGGGACGGGCGCCCAGGCCGACTTCTCCGGTGTTTTCAAATCGTACCGGCTTAAGTTGATACCCCAGCTGGAAATATCCTTTTTATAACGAAGGGTCCGGAAGGGTATAGAGATTTCCATGACCCAGTAGTCAGAATATCCTTTCACTTTGGAATACCAGATATTATCCCAGCTTAAATCCACTTTGCCGCCTTCATACATGTTGCCATCCCATTCGGCCCCCACGGCATTGGTGCCGAAAGTAAATCCATTAGTCTGGTCGTTATAAGTATCCAGGAAGAAAATAAAATTATCATTCTTGGAAAAATTGAAATCCCGTCGCATGGACTCCACCATATAAGGTCCGGGTTTACCGTCATGACATACGGCAGAGAGGTACAAAAATTTATCATCATAAGTCATCCTGACTTCCGTTTTGATGTTGGCCAGGGAAGTGTCCATGGGCGTCATCATGAAGAAATTATCAGCCGGATTCGGCCTGTTTCCAGGATATTTCATCAAGTACACCATCAATTTGAATAGGATCCACAGTATGGTGAATATGAATCTGGTAGGAGGCATTCTTTTTCTGAGCACAGAGGGGAAGGCCGATCATCCACAGGAGCAGTACGGGAAGGCCGGTTTTAATCAAAAAGGCAATCATTTGTCTGGATTGAAAAAATACGATTTATTGGCCAAAAGGCCGGTTTTAGCTTGCATTTAACTATAATTCAAACTAATTTTAACCAGATCCACCCAATAACTGGCGCACACTTTGCGTTAGTCCTGATAATCCATCTATTTCCAATTTCCCTGAATTTCTATCGCAATCCATGTTCTTTGAAAGATTTTAATCCGTCTTTGAAATCTTTTAAACATAAACATGAAATCATTATTTATTGCCCTGTTTGCTAATTCCCGGATTGCTGCAGGCGCAGCGCTGGCATCTGAATCTTACCGGGGGCTTATCCAATTATTCCGGTGACCTGCAGGGCAAGTCTTATACTTTTGATCAATCCTATTTTGCATTATGGAGCAGGAGTACAATATGATATTACCCGGAATTTTTCTGCGATCAGCAATATCTCTGTATATGAAAGTGGGTGCATCGGATCAGTACAATAATCCTGACCTGGTATTTCGCAATCTCAGTTTTCAATCCAATATTATTGAATGGAACCTGTTGGGAGAATATACATTCTTCGATATCACCGAGAAGAAATTTTCTCCCTTTGTATTTGCGGTATTGCGCGTGTTTCATAATAATCCATATGCATACGATACGCTCGGCCAGAAAGTTTATCTGAAACCCCTGAGCACAGAAGGGGAGGGACTTCCACAGTATCCCGAGCAAAAACCCTACAACCAGACCCAGTTTTGCCATTCCTGTGGGCGGTGGTATTAAATTTCGTGTCAGCGAAGATGTTGTACTCGCCTGGGAAGTCGGGTTTCGAAAAACATTTACCGACTATGTGGACGATGTGAGTACTTATTATGTAGATCAAACCATACTTCAAAACGCAAAAGGAGGTACGGCTGTAGAAATGGCTTACCGTGCCAATGAATTGAAAGGCGGTGCTCCTTATCCGCCTGTCGGGAACTAAACGTGGCAGTTCTAAATATGATGATCTGTACTATTACACAGGCATTCGCGTAAGTGTAGCACTGATTTCCCGGCACAACGGATATTACGGCAGGGGCAGAACCGATTGCCCGAAAAATGTACAATGAGTTTAGTTGGTTAATTTTGCTGTCTAACTCAAAAGATGGCTTTTAATAATTTAGGTGATTTCCTGAACGCATTGGAACTGGCGGGTGAACTTGTAAGAATAAAATCTTATGTAGATCCAAAATTAGAGATTGCTGAAATCACTGACCGCATCAGCAAGACAGCTTCCCGAAACCGTGCATTGCTTTTTGAAAATACCGGTTATGATTTCCCGGTACTGATGAATGCCTATGGCAGTGAAAAAAGAATGTGCATCGCACTGGGTGTAAGCCGGCTCGATGATATCAGTAAAGAAATCGAATCACTGTTTAAATTACTGGCCGGCCCCAAGGAATCCATTCTGGACAAATTAAAAATTCTTCCCCGACTTACCCAGTTCGCCGCCTGGATGCCCAAAGTGATAAGGGGTAAAGGAGCCTGCCAGGAAGTAATTCTGGCTTCTCCCGATCTGTCCAAACTCCCTGTCATTACCTGCTGGCCAAAAGACGGTGGACCTTTTATTACGCTTCCCGTTATTCATACAAAAGATCCGGAAACAGGTATACGCAATGTAGGCATGTACCGTATGCAGATCATGAACGACCGCCTGACCGGCATGCACTGGCATAAACACAAAGTGAGTGCACGTCATTTTGAATCTTATAAAAAATTAAAAAAGCGCATGCCCGTGGCCGTTGCCCTGGGCGGTGATCCGGTATATGCTTATGCTGCCACGGCGCCCTTGCCGGATAACGTGGATGAATACATGCTGGCGGGATTCTTACGCAAAAAGAAAGTGGAGCTTGTCCGATGTCTCACCCAACCGGAACTCGAAGTTCCCGCCGATGCAGACATCGTGATTGAAGGGTATGTGGAACCGGAAGAAACGCCTGTATGGGAAGGACCCTTCGGTGATCACACAGGTTATTATTCATTACCGGACTGGTATCCTTCTTTTCATGTGACAGCGATCACCCATAAAAAAAATGCCATTTATCCGGCGACCATCGTGGGCATACCACCGCAGGAAGATGCCTGGCTGGGAAAAGCCACGGAAAGAATTTTTCTTGCGCCGATGAAAATGATGATGATCCCGGAGATCGTGGATATGGAGATGCCCGTGGAAGGTGTATTTCATAACCTCGTTATCGCACAGATACATAAAACCTTTGCGGGTCACGGACAGAAAGTGATGAGTGCCATGTGGGGTGCCGGCCAGATGATGTTCAATAAAATCCTGGTGCTGGTAGATGAAGGTGTTTCCATTACCGATTACATGTCGCTTGCCAGATATGTTTTAAAAAATCTGAATGCGGCAACAGATATCGCCTTTGCACAGGGCCCCATGGATGTACTGGATCATAGTTGCAGCAAACTTGGATTTGGCGGAAAAATGTGTCTCGACGGAACAAAAAAATTCGAAGAAGAAACCGATGAACGCTATGCACAGGATGGTGATATGTTTTTACCGGATAACGACTGGCTCGATGCCTTTCCGGAAATCAAGGCGGTGAACCGGCAACTGCTGGAGAGAGAACTGCCCGTGCTGATTGTATCAGTTTCTAAAACACGTAAAGGACAGGTGCGCGAACTGCATATGCGTTTCGCTGAAAAAATATTCAGTGGTTCCGGCGTGAAGCTGATATTGTATGTGGATGAAAATATTGACCCTTCAAACCTGCCCGTAGCACTCTGGAGATTCTGTAATAACCTGGATCCGAAAAGGGATTCGTTTTTATTTGAAGGAAGGAGGGGAGACAAACTGCACGCCTGCATGGGGCTCGATGGCACTACCAAAACGGAAGCCCTGGATGATTTTCACCGTGACTGGCCCAATATTATTGTCGCTGATGAAAAAACCATTGAGGCAGTGGATGCCAAATGGGACCGAGCTCGGACTTGGCCCTCTGATTCAATCTCCCTCGCTGGCTTACCGGGACCAGCTATACGGAGAAGAGGCCATTGCTGCGGTTTAAAATTAATCGGCATCTGCAGACAAATCCTCTGCTTTCTTTCGTTTATATTCTTTCATATAATCGGAGAGTGCACAATGGTAAATGGATTTCCGGCCCTGGCGGGGATAGGTTGATTTTTTAACCGGATCGCTTACAATTTCACTGGCAAACTTTGCGGCTTCAGCAAAAATTTTCCTAAATTCGATTTGCTCTTTGGTATAGACTACATTGCTGCGGTCGGGGTATTTTGTCATAAAGGTTTTCCCGTTTATGATTTTATATACTGCCAGATTTCCCACCCTTCCAGAAATTCCCTGTACGGTGTAGTTTTCTTTGATTTCGGCCATAATTTCCGTTTTCCGGAATAACGGCTTTATCTAACGGATATTGTGATTTTACGTCTTTTTACGTCTTCTTAGGTCTTCTGTCGTCTGAAATTCGTCTTGAATTCGTCTAAAATGCGTCGAAGATGCCTTTGTATAATTGCATCCTGATTATTAGACTTTTGATCCCATTTACAGTTCACGTAAACCCGATGAATTCTGCTATTAAAAAGCGGCTCTCCACCGCAGTTAAAAGATTGACAGACAAAGAATAATTAAGGAAAACAGCAATTATATTTTGCCATAATTCGCCAAACCCTAATTTTGCGCCCGGAGAGATGGCAGAGTGGTCTATTGCGGCGGTCTTGAAAACCGTTGAAGGTCAAACTTCCGGGGGTTCGAATCCCTCTCTCTCCGCCTTCGCCCACCGAAGCTTTAGCGCAGGTGGGCTTTTCTATTGGTGGGCTTCGGCGGACAAGTCCGCCGATGAATAAAACTCCATTTTATAAACGTCTAATCCCCAATTTTTAGACTAAAATGAAATATATTTTCGATGAATGTATTATGTGTATGTATTGAAATGTATAGATGGCGATTATTATAAAGGTTGTACTAAAGATTTACGTGAACGATATAAAAGGCATATTAATGGTTGGGTACCGGCAACTGCATCCAAATTACCTTTAGAATTAATTTTTTACTGCGCATTCGCTGATAAATGCAAAGCATTTGAATTTGAAAATTATTTAAAATCCGGATCTGGCACCGCATTTATGCGAAAGAGACTGATTTAATTTCGAGATTCCCTTATGGCACTATAACACACTTGCTTTTTTGTTAAAACTCTATACCATACTTCAATCGGTAGTCGAATTCCGATATACTGATATTACATGGTGCGTCGGAATTATGCCAGTAGCTAATATTTTTGCGATGAGAATGTAAAATAATTGTAAGGTGCCGGATGAGGCACAACAAATTCTATTCTGCAGGCTCCCACAATTGAATTTTATTTCCTTCAAGGTCTAAAATATGAACAAATTTTCCATAATCATATGCTTCAATTTTGTCTACGATAGTTACGTTTTCCTTTCTTAATTCTTCAACCAATGCTTCTAAATTCTCTACTCTATAGTTTATCATAAAGTCTTTTGTTGAAGGCTCAAAATATTTTGTGTTTTCTGCAAAAGGATTCCACTGGGTAAGTCCCTTTTTTGTGCTGTCATCAATTTGTCGCCATTCAAAGCTTGTTCCATATGGGCTTGTGTCAAACCCAAGATGTGTTTTATACCATTCGTTAATTGCTTTTGGGTCTTTACATTTGAAGAAAATACCGCCTATTCCTGTTACTTTTTTCATTTTTGTATTTTTATTTTTGTTAGAGATTATTGTCTTAAAAGCGAAACCTGATAGAAATGAAGTTGCAATTAGTGTTATTGTCAATGCCATCCGTTTCATTGTCTATAAAATTTAGTTTTTAAAATTAAACTTTTTTTATTTTATCATTAACATTTGAGGTCTGTCTTGCGCTTACCGCTAACAGTTGCATAGACGAAATTATTGATTCCCGATTTCGAAAATTGAATTCCTGAACTCGCTATTGTTCCGCTTGTTTATGCACTAGTTTAGAGAAAACTGTCACCCTGATGTGTGATTTCAAATACATCCATTATGGATCAGATGGATTCGTTTCTTCATGTAGCGGATGTGGTAATTTTCAGGTCTCCTTTGGCCGGATGGTTCTGACGCTGACACCCAATAACTTCCAGGTTCTTTGCCCTGTCCTTACATCTACTTTTTTCTGACTCCACAGGAGACAATTGATTTCAGGTCCATGCTGGAAAAAGCAGATAATGAACAGAAGACACGGACTCTGCTCAATCTCTTCAATAAATAGCGCTTTGATGACCGAATTACGGTATCTCACATTAACATGGATTTAACTATGTTAGTCTGCTAAAAATCAGTTACTTGCATGCTTTTTTAGATTCTGTGTATTGCCACAATTGCACTATTTATTTTCTTTTCCCGATAGCGTAACCGGTTTTCCCGATTGCGGGAGGTTAAAAATACCAGAGTTGCTAATATTGCGCAAACATTAATCAAGACTGACATGAAGTATAGTTTAATTATAGGTGCATCACTGGTTCTTTTTGCCGCTTGCAAAAAAGATAATAACAACAATCCCGGAACACCACCATATACGGTTCCTGATACGTACAATTTTTCCAACGCAGATTCGCTGACTGCCAAAACTTACCTGTCAATGATTGGGCAGATGGAAGCCGCAATCAATAACGGAAATAACGGCAACACGGTGAGCGCAACACAGCTGCAAGGCATGTATGCAAACTTTGGCAGCTATTTCAGGGACACCAGTTTTAATGGAATTACACTGCCGTTAAATATATCCGGAAAATCGCTGAAGAATGGTACGACGCCGACGGGACAGATCGTGATTTCAAAAATTCTGGACAGTATTGGCCAGGCCAGTCAGTCAGGTTTGCCGGCTTCTAACGGAGTTGCGGGTGTTAGTGACCGTAAGACCCTACTCGGTGCAAACGGTATTTACTGGCGCCAGTATTTCACAAAAACAATGATGGGTGTTCTAATCGGGCATCTCATCACAGATGTTTTTCTGGGAGATTCGCTGAACAATAGTACTATCGGTATCGCCGCAAAACAACATGCCTGGGACAATGCATTTTATTTATGGTGTGTACCCGGAAATTTCCCGGCTAACCGCGTCGGTGTAAAATACTGGGGTTCCTATACCAGCCAGATCGATTCAGGCATCATTAAACCGGTAGTTAACTTAACCGGAATAAATGCCAACCCGACATTAATGAATGCATTTCTGAAAGGAAGGGCAGCCCTGGCGAATAATGATAGCACGACAGCTCTGGCACAGGCAGATATCATCATTCCATTTTTTGAAACGATGGAAGCCGCCGCTACCCTGCACGAAACCAATGAAGCCAAGGGAAATCTGCCGAACGGTGCGGCCGCTGTTTGCGGAAACCTGTCCGAAGCATTTGGCTTTTGGACGGCACTGGGTCTGAATAATCATAAAAAAATCAGCGATGCGGATTATCAGGCGGTGCTGGCGCTATTCGGAACCAATTTTTACACCATCACACCCGCAGGTATACAGGCAATCCAGGATAAGATCAGTTCCATTTATGGTTGGGACGCCATCAAATCGAATTTATAGTAGAATATGAAAAGCAGATATTTTTTAATGAAAGCAGCAATGGGTTTAGTTTGTTTGGCGCTGGTATTTTTTTCCTGCAGTAAATCAGGCGACAATCCAAATCCTGGGCCACCGGCAGGTACTCCCGATGCCGCCCTTACAAATCTTGGGACGAATATTATCCTGCCGGCTTACCAGCAACTGGCAACAACTACAGCTGCACTGGATGCAGCAGTAGCTGCTTTCAACGCCGGTCCGACGCTGACCACACTGGCAGATGTGCAGGCTGCTTTCAAAACGGCTTATACATCATGGGCCGGCACAAGTGAATTTGAATTCGGCCCGGCAACGGATTTATTTCTTACTACCCATTTTATCAATTCTTTTCCGACAGACACAACTATAATAAGAAATAATATTGGCGGCGCATCTTATGCAATCGACGGCCTCGGCAATTTTGCTGCACAGGGATTTCCGGCGCTCGACTACCTCCTTTTTGCCAATGGTACCGACGTTTCACTGGCCCGGTTTTCGACGGATGCAAATGCCGCAGGTGCGAAGCAATATCTTGCTGTTTTATCTGCTTCCCTTAAAACAAAGGCTGCTGCTGTTTTGACTGCATGGTCGTCTTCAGGAGGAAATTATCTGAAAACATTTATCAATGCAACCGGTGTGGATGCAGGCAGTTCACTGAGTCTGCTGGCCAATTCTTATGTACAGGATTTTGATGTCAATCTGCAGAATTTTAAGGTCGGAATTCCCATTGGTTTATATGGTCCATCGGTGCTGCCGAAATCACCCGCAAAGGTAGAAGGATATTATTCCGGACTTTCCACTCATTTATTAATTGCACAGGTCCAGGCTGTCACAAACCATTTATGGCGGCGGGCTGGATGATAAAGTAGCCGCTACGGCTGCTGTCAACAATGGGCAGCCGCTGAATGATGCAATCAAAGCACAACTGACAACATTTGCTTACGAAAATCCAGGCACTTCCCGACCCGCTTTCCACCGGTATCATAAACAATTCGCCTGCTATCGGTGATGCTTACACGGAGATCCGAAAAACGACGGTCATACTTAAAGTAGATATGCCTTCCGCACTCGGTATCAAAATCTCTTTCCAGGACGATGACGGCGATTAATTATCTGACCCGTTACCGGAATATAGCTCCGCTTGTTGTCTTCAGGATAGCGTTCGGAGCTGTACTATTTATAAGCACCCTGCGTTTTATACTCCATGGCTGGGTGACGGATTTTTATATTTCCCCAAAATTCCATTTTCCTTTTTTCGGATTCGAATGGCTCAGGCCGGCATCACCTGCTGTGATGTATTTACTATATGCAGTCATGGCCGTTGCAGCATTATTTATTTGTCTCGGGTTTTTTTACCGGATCGCTTCCGTTTCATTTTTTTTCATTTTCTGCTATGCGGAATTGCTGGACAAAACCTATTATCTCAACCACTATTATCTGGTAACCATCTGTTCCTTTTTGCTGATATGGGTCCCGGCAAACAGGAATTTCTCGCTGGATGTTTTAAGAAAGCCTCAACTCCTGGCAACGCAGGTGCCTTCCTGGACCATCCTGATTTTTAAGTACCAGCTATTAATCATTTATTGCTGTGCCGGTTTATCGAAACTGACTCACGAATGGCTTATAGAGGCAATGCCGCTGAAGATCTGGCTTCCTGCAAAAGCCAGTCTCCCGCTGATTGGTCCGTTGCTGAAATACCAATGGACAGCTTATCTGTTCAGCTGGGCAAGTGCACTGTTTGACCTGACCATACCTTTTATCCTGTTGAATAAATCCAGCCGGCGTTTTGGATATTTTCTGGTGATCATCTTTCACGTGATGACAGCAATTCTTTTCCAGATCGGTATGTTCCCCTGGCTGATGATGAGCGCCACGCTGATTTATTTTTCTGAAGGATTTCACCTGAAACTGATTCAGTGGATGAGGGAAAAAATTGGAAACAAAACATCGAAGGAAACTCTGGAACAGTTCCTGCCTGTAAATAAAAAATGGCAACAGGTCACCCTGGTAGGCATGGGTTTGTTTTTCACTCTGCAAATTTTCATACCGTTCCGTTACCTGCTTTATCCGGGTAATTTGTTATGGACGGAACAGGGATACCGTTTTTCCTGGCGTGTGATGCTGATGGAAAAAAGCGGCACCTGTTTCTTTTATGTCAGGGATGGGCGGGAAGGAAAAAAATTCCAGGTTAATAACGCTATCTTTCTGACCCCCTACCAGGAAAGAATGGTGGAAACGCAACCTGACATGATCCTCCAATATGCAAAAATACTTGCAGACAACTATCGCAACGAGGGCATGCACGATCCCCAGGTGACCGTAGAGAGTTATGTGTCACTGAACGGAAACGGAAGCAGACTATTCATTGACAGCTCTGTGAATCTGGTGCAGGAGAGAGAAAGCTGGTTTGGAGAAAAGAAATGGATTTTACCGTATAAAAATGGAAAAAGGAAATGAGGATCGGGATCATCTTGTTTTTGATATTTCCCATGGCAATCTGCCAGGCACAAAGCTTTAAGCTTTCCGGCACTGTTCAGAGTGGTTTGCAACCAGTTCCGGGTGCGACGGTTTCGATTCAGAATTTAAATCGATCAACCACCACGGATGATAAAGGATTTTTTAGTTTCTCCAATCTGTCGCCGGCTGAATACAGGGTTCAGATAAGTTCAATAGGATTTTTTACTGTTGTGCAAACAGCAGTAATCACCAATAGCAATCTTCAAATACAGGTCTCACTCTCGATTGATTCAAAAAATCTCGACAGCGTAACTATCCAGTTGCTGGCAAAAATGCATTCAGGATTTACGCGCCTGCACGATGTGGAAGGAACATCAATTTATGCGGGGAAGAAAACGGAAGTTGTTGTACTGAATGATGTCATTGGAAATAAGTCGACGAATAATCCACGGCAGGTCTATTCCAAAGTGGCGGGATTGAACATCTGGGAGAATGATGGTGCAGGCATCCAGCTGGCCATTGGTGGTCGTGGTCTGAGTCCTAACCGCGTATCTAATTTCAATACGCGCCAGAATGGGTATGATATCAGTGCTGATGCATTGGGTTATCCTGAAAGTTACTATACCCCACCAACGGAGGCTGTCGAAAGAATCGAAGTAGTGCGGGGAGCGGCATCGTTGCAATATGGAACGCAGTTCGGTGGCATGATCAATTTTAAAATGAATAGTGGGCCGACAGATGATCCGATCGCCGTGACGGCCCGCGTTACCGGCGGTTCCTGGAACTTCTTCAATGCCTCCGTCAGCGCGGGCGGAACAACCGGCAAACTAAACTACTATGTTTTTGGACAGCATAAATCCGGCGATGGCTGGCGACCCAACCAGGAATTTAACAGCAACACTGCCTATGTTGCAACAAACTATCAATTCAATCCGCGATTTTCGGTCAGTGTCCAGTACACCCATATGGATTACCTGGAGCATCAGCCGGGTGGTTTGACTGATGCAGATTTTGCAGAAGACCCACAACAATCCGTGCGGGCCAGAAACTGGTTCAAAGTGAATTGGAACCTGGGGGCAGTATTATTCGACTACCAGATCAATAGCAATCTTCATTTCAATACGCGTTTTTTTGGATTACTGGCCGACCGGCAGGCATTGGGTATACTTACTTATATAAACAGGGCGGATGATGGATCAGACCGAAACCTCTATATCGACAACTATCATAACTGGGGCAATGAAAGCCGCCTGCTCTACAATTATAAACTGGGAGACCTGGGTTCCACGCTACTTATAGGATTTCGTTATTACTCCGGTCATACGCAACCGGCAACAGGGATATGGAAATAATAGTTCCACCGGAACGAAGGGCGATTTTCAGTTTAATACAGAAAGTATCGCCGATTCGCTTCGGTATTCAGACTATATTTTTCCTGAAAATAATGAAGCGTTTTTTGCAGAAAATATATTTCAGGGTCACACCGAAGCTGAGTATTATTCCGGGCATACGCTTTGAAAACATTACCACGAAAGCAGAAGGCGAATATACCAATGTCGTTTTCGATCTGTCAGGCAATCCCATCAACCCGGAAAAAGTAATTGACAATAAAAGCAATACCCGCAGCTTCCTGCTTGGCGGGATTGGAGCCACTTATAATATTACACAGCCAATTCAGGTCTATGTCAATTTCTCACAGAATTACAAAGCGATCAACTTTAATGACCTGCGTACACTCAATCCGAATCTTAAAGGTTGACAGCAACCTGCAGGATGAAAAAGGATATTCAGCAGATATCGGTATTCGGAAAAGCACAGGCATTTTCAATTTTGACCTGAGCCTTTTTATGATCCATTACGATAATAAGATTGGCAGTATCCTGACCACCGACCCCTCGAATTTTATAATTTTCAATTATCGCACAAATGTGGCACAGAGCCGCAACTACGGACTGGAGACCTATCTGGAGCTGGACATCTGGAAATTATGGAAGGGAACACAAACACCAACGAGCGTGTCATTATTCTCCAACTTTTCTTTGCTCAGTGCTAAATATGTGAACAGTAAAGATGCATCCATCGAAGGGCGGAGGGTTGAGTTTGTTCCTGACGTCGTTTTTAAAACAGGCATTTCATTTCGCCGGAAGAAATGGGGCGCGAGCTATCAGTTTGCCTACACCGGTGATCAATATTCTGATGCGACCAATGCGAGTTTTACAGCCAATGCCATCGATGGACTGGTGCCTGCCTATTCCGTTATGGACTTCTCCCTGCAATACCAGATGAATAAATGGATCGGCTTTTACGGATCCATCAACAATCTTTCAGATGCAAAATATTTTACCCGGCGTGCAGACAGCTATCCCGGACCGGGTATAGTGCCCTCTGATGCACGCAGTTATTACCTGACCATTCAGGTAAATTTATAATTCAGCCGGTTCGCCATTCCGACTTCGAAATTTAAATATCGAATAAAATAAAAAGCCCCTAACGGGGCTTCTTACTTATGATCGTTACTTAGTCCTATTCTTTAAAAATCGTCTTCCAGTCATTTTTCATGCTGATAACAGTCCAGCCGCTTTTTTTGGCTTCATCATACAGAGCTTGTGACAAAGCACCCACTTTAGTATCCGGCAGTCCTTGTGCAGGGCCGTAGGCATATTCACGAGTCGAATCGTCGTGCATGACCAGCATAGCCAGTCTTGCACCATTTCCACCTTTTGCATATTCCAGCATCTGCTGGTCTCCGGCTGTATTTCCAAATGCCGCATTGGGGCGACGACCAATAACCAGTTGAATACCCTGTACTTTTCCAGGACCATTATTATTCAGTAATAGTTTTGGGTCTTTTAGCAGGGCAGACTTACCTGTTGCGGAGTCAAATTTAAATGTTGTCTCTACCGCGCTTCCAACAACCTGTTCAGCCGGCACTCCATAAGTCTGATTGGAATATACTCTTACGAAATCCTGGCCGCCGCCGGTTACTATATAAGTTTTATAACCATTGTCTCTAAGATAACGCATTACTTCTTGCATGGGCTGATAGGTCAGATCAGTATACAATTTATTCCACCGGTGATCCTTAGCTTTCCCCAGCCAGTCTTTTACTTCCGTGGCGAACTGAGTTTGCGTCATGCCGGTCAATGTCATCACCGCGATTTTTTCAAGATCGGAAACAGTAAGTTTTCCAATCGCTTCCCTGTCGCCTGACATGACGGTCTTGAATGGTTCAACATTTTTCAGCCCTGGTTTTGCTTTAACGAGATCCGGAACACGGTCTAAACAATACATTAACTGGCTATAGACGGGATGCTCTACCCAAAGTGTTCCATCCTGATCAAAAGTTGCAATCCTTTCTCCTGGTTTTACAAAAGAAGAATCGGAGGAATCGGTGGTTGCTTTCACAAAAGCGAGGATGGCTTTTTTTGCATCACCTTCATTCCAGGAGGGCAGGGGATCAGTTACGGCCGCAGTTGTCTGCGCAGTTGTATCGGTAGTTGCAGCACTGTTCTCTGTTGTATTATTGCCACATCCGGTAAAGATTATTGCAAGAAGAAAAAAAGGAATTGATTTCCCGAAAATCCAAATGCCTGGTAAGGATAATTTTTTCATACTCAATGAATTTTACGAATTGAGAAATCTTGTAGATAAAAAGCGGGCGACTTAAGGTCACCCGCTTCAAAATTAATCTATTCGGTTTTTCTGTTATTATTACATGATCTACTATGCTGAATAATTATTCAACTACTGACTGGGATGACCGGCAGCCTGTACCTCTTTCAGGATCCCACTCAGATTATACGTTTCAGGAGCCTGGAGAGGCGGGAAATCTATATACGAAAAAAGTTCTTTTTCCCATAATAACTGACCAATCGGAAGCAGGTTCCAATCATACAGATATGCGGTACTGGGTGAAGCCAAAGCGCCTCCGACTGAAATAGCCGATTTAGGATCGTCCAGACCACCCGCGATTTCGAATGGATCGCGCATGATATTATCAACCATTGTCCAGCCATACGTTTCTTTGGCTCCCATTGCACCGGTCGGATTAGTGCTTGACATCGTATAATACATTTTCCAGTTCTTATACCGCACGGCTGATGGCGTGGAGTTAGAATAATAGAAGAAAACATCACGCGCTGACTTAGGCGACTTGCCGGTGAGATAATCAATTTGATTGACGCCATCTAATCTTGTTTTGACGATTCCCGGATAAGCACCTTTCTGGATTTGTACATTCAAATCATTTCCCTTGGCGCCACCGGCTATCTCTACTAAAGTTGGCAACCAGTCCAGTGAAGCAAACATATCTTTCAATACCGTACCTGCTTTGATATGACCGGGCCAGCGGACTACGCAGGGAGCCCTCATGCCACCTTCCCATGTAGTTAGTTTACCACCTTTGAAAGGAGTGACCCCACCGTCGGGATAAGTGATGACTTCTGCACCATTATCAGTAGTAAAAACGATGATGGTATTATCCATTTCACCCATGTCTTCCAATTTCTTAAATACAAGGCCGATATTATCGTCCATTTGTTTCATACCGGCTTCGTTAGCACCCCAATCCTTACCACCCGGTTCTCCAATCATTGCCGCATATTTTGGCGACAGTACAGTAGTTACATGCATACGCGCCGGGTTGTACCAGACAAAGAAAGGTTTGTTGGTCTTCTTTGGATCATTGCGATCGAGGAAGTCGATCACGTGTGATGAAATTTCTTCATCAACTGTTTTGGATCTTTCCAGTGTAAGCGGACCTTCATCCTTGTACATCTGGTTCTTGGCCGTGCCATCTGAAGACTTGCCCCAAAGTACGGGACGGGGAGCTGCCAGGCAGGTGCCTTGCTTGGGATCAATTTCACCTGGTGGTTCCGCTACTCCCGGAATAGGGACCATTTTACAGGGAGGTGCTATGCCTTGTACGGTTGGCGTCTTATTGATGTCCGGAAAACTCACGCCCTGCATAGCATCCAGATGATAGAGATACCCCCAGAATTCCTGGAAGCCATGTGCCGTCGGCAATGCATCGGGATGATCTCCCAGATGGTTTTTGCCGAATTCTCCGGTTGTATAGCCCTGATCTAGCAGGAATTTCGCCAGTGCCGGAGTACCGGGTCGCAGATAGGACGGGCTTCCGGGCAGCTGTGGTGGAATCATGCCCGTCCGAAGCGGATGCATACCCGTAAAAAAGGCATTACGTCCGGAAGTGCAACTCTGCTCGGCATAATAGCACATAAAAATTGCGCCTTCGCTGGCAAGACGATCAATATTTGGTGTCTCTCCAACCATCAGGCCACGATGATAGCAACTTGGCTGCATCCATCCGATATCGTCACCCATAATGAAAAGGATGTTGGGCTTTTTCTGGGCATTCGTGAAAACCGCAAATAACAGGAATAAAGGAATTAAAACAGATAATCGATGAAGCGGTGGTTTTTGAATATTCATGGTTGAGTATTTAAAGAAAAGGTTTAAAAATTTAAATAAAACTCATCATTACTGATCTGTCACGCTCGCGAAGTGTCTAGTATATGCCCGTAGCCATTGACGCACATATTTGTGAAGCGTGAAGATATTTGTTTGATGCAGTTTAAATTCAGGTAGGAATCAGTGTGAACAATCAGGACGGAAAAAGAAATCACCCTCAAAGTAAGTTTAATTCATTGTCGCAAAAAGAACGGGCACTGTTTAACGGTTAAATGCCTCGTTGAAAATGGCGGTCTTTTTCAATATGATGTATATTTTTTGAAGGAATATTGGATTGAAGAAAAAAATCCGCATTTTATTAATCGAAACCCTTATATTATTTAACCCGATTACTTTTTATTTAATTACCCGGTGTAGCTTCCTGCATTTTCTTCATCACATCATCCAGGTTGAAAGAAGCCGCTTTTTGCCTCGGCGGAAATCCGGCAAATGACTTAATGAATCCGCCTACATAGGCTTGTGCGGGCACGAGTAACCAGGCATGATCCAACACCCAGTCATAATAAGTATTGGAGGTAATATCCGCATTTTCATACGGGTCCGTCCGCAGATTAAATATCTTGGGTACGCGGAGTATGACAAACGGCTCTGCTCATACCTGCAATGTCCCTTGTGCCCGTTGTTCCATAAATACCAGTTTCCAGTTATTATACCTCAGGGCGACCATTTGTGCATCATATATCGACCCATATGGCTCTATTTGAATAGTGCATTCTTTACACAAATGCTAAACGATCAGTTTCAAAATCAATTCACTTTTATCACCTGTCCCGTGCCTGCGCCGAGTACACTTTTATGATAACCGTGTATAACCTGTTTCATGGTTACCGGAGCGTGCCCGGGGAAATAGGGAAAATATTCCGGTGAATCTTCCACCACCGTCGGACTTGCTACATTAATTCGAACACCATTTTCCAATTCAATCGCCGCCGCGCGCACAAATGCTTCAATCGCTCCATTGGTAGCCGACGGATTAGCGCCACCTGAAACCGGGTCCTGCGTTAACACGCCGGAAGTTAGAGTAAACGAACCTTTTGGATTGATATAATTTTGTCCAATTAGTACCAGATTGACCTGCCCCATTAGTTTGCTATCTATACCTTTTCTGAATTCCCGGTCAGTCATGGATTTCCACGGGCCGAAATAAGCGTCACCTGCTGTACATATAAGTGCATCAAATGAGCCAACCTGCCTGAATAAATTTTCAATCGATTCTGTTGACGTGATATCAGCCTGAATGTCGCCGGATTTGGTACCGACTCTTATAATTTCATGATTATTTTCCAAAGATTTTGCGACCTGCTTTCCAATGGTTCCTGATGCGCCTACGATAATAATTTTCATTTAGTCTAATTTTAATTCTTGAATTTTTCAAAAATGATTTCTTTATTGACCATCATTCCGGTAATAGTGCCCATTGATACAGCATTCGCCACTGTACGCAGTTTTGATGCATTGTCCCCGCAGGCAAATACTCCGTCAATTGAAGTCCTTTGAGATACATCCGTTTTTATATAGCCTTCGTCTGTAATTTCACATCCCAATGCCTCCGGAATCTGAGAATGCTGTTCAAAGGGACTTTGGGCATAAAGGGCTTCGACTAAAGATTTCGTGCCGTCCCTGAATATGATATTTTGAAGGTATCCATTAACGTGTTCCAATTTATCAACTTCTTTTTCTACTGTTCTTATATGGTGCTTTTCCAGTTTATCGGTTTGTTCGGTTGTCAACAAGGAGACTCCGTTGGTAAAAACTGTTAAGTCCTTTGTCCAATTAGAAATAAGCCTGGAAAACTCAAACCCATATTCTCCGTTACCCAATATTCCTGTTTTCTTATTGCTCACTTCGTATCCATGGCAATAAGGACAATGAAGAACAGAAATTCCCCAACATGCTGCAAATCCATCGATACCGGGCATAATATCCCTGATGCCGGTTGCAAAAATTAACTTTCTTGCATGGAACGCCTCACCTGATGCAATCTGAATTTCAAATCCGTTTTCCGCTTTCACTCCTTTTGTTGCCAATGCATTTATAAACTTGACATTCTTATACCTTCCTACCTGCTGTTTTGCCAGATTGGTAATTTCTTCAGGGGTTTTCCCGTCCTGAGTAAGGAAATTATGCGAATGAGGTGTTTGCTTATTACAAGGCTCGCCATTGTCAATGATCAAAACCTGCCTTAATGCCCTGGCCAGGGTCATGCCTGCTGCAAGCCCGGAATAACTTCCGCCAACTATTATTACGTCAAATTTATTACTGTGTGTCATTTTATTATATTTCAGAAAACTAATAGCACTTATTGTTTATGATTCTTGTTTGATGTTAACCGGATAATAAATTCCAGCAAGGGCGTACCAACAAATACTATCCAGGGGACCAAAGCAATGGTCAGCAAAAGCGTTCTCAGATACAACGGCAGTACCGATAATGGATTAGAAAACAGGTAGAGAAACAGCGTGATAGAGGGATAAATTACTACCCAGATTTTTAAGGCTACCTTCAATTTAGTCTTTGTCTTCATTTCAATTGATTTAGTTTTTAACAAACCGTTTGTGTTATGCAAAACTAATTTCAGAAATCGACTAATAAATGAGACAAAAATGAAGTTGAATAGGATTTATCTGGAGTTGTTTCTAAAGGCCTCTGGCGAATGCCCTGTGTGTTTTTTAAAAAATCTGATAAAATAGGAAACATCTTCATACCCCAGAAAATCTGCTATTTTGTTTATCTGATCAGAAGTCGCCAGAAGTTGTCTTTTGGCTTCCAGTAAAATATGCTCATTAATCAATTCCGAACAGGTTTTGCCCTGCATTTCCCTGGTAATTGCGTTGAGCTGATAAGTGGAAAGATTCATCATTGCAGCATAAACAGACACCTGCTTGTGGCTAAAAACATGCGTCTCCAAAAGCGCTGATAGTTCGTCAAATCGTTCCTGAACATACAGATTAACTTTGACGGGCGATCTGCCGTTATCCTGACGGTCGAGCTCGATAAATAATATACCCATATTGGCTTTAATAACTTCCCGATATCCCTCCTGTTTGCCAGCAAGCTCCTGAAATATATTAGTCAAAATAGTAAGCAACTTTTCAAATCCGGCGGCACTTAGACTATAATAGTTGATTTTGCCTGCCTTATGTAAGAACTGACCGGAGGTTTTGTTATAAGGAGAATAGAAGTCATTTCTGAATTGCATCAGGTAGCCTTTACTTTTAGATTTTAGTACAAGCCGGTGTACCTGACCAGGACGCATGAAAAAAATGGAATTTCCGGATATTGTGTATGATGTAAAGTCTATTTCATGTTTACCGGCACCTTCTTTTAATGCAAGAATATAAAAGAAATCATGACGATGAAGTTCCTGAACCATATCTTTTCCCGCAAGTAAATCCCTGATATCCCGAATGGCGAAGCTTCCCGACAAATCCGGCTCCTTATGTGTAGGATTAATATTTCTTACCGGGATTTTATTCATCTAATTTAATTTCTTCAGATGCCCGCTTAAGCAAATAAATGTTGTCAGCCAAATGTAGTTCGTTTTAGCAGAGCAAAATCGCTTTCCCATCCAGTCTTTCCGAAGATATTAACAACATGTGATTTAATTTTTACCCGCTATTCAATCAGGCGTTGTAGTATTGTGATGTTCATTAACATACTCGTTGCGGTTCACCCTGACACTTATTTATTCAATCGTCAGGGATGATTAAAAGGGAACCGGGTGCAAATCCCGGGCTGACGGGCAACTGTAAGTAACAGAACGTTTTTTCAATCTCAGTCCATTGTCCGTCAGCTGACGGATGAGAAGGAAGAAAAAACGGTTACAAGCCAGGAGACCTGCCGATAACAGTATTTATAAGGAACCTTCCCGAATAAGGTGCCGCATAGAAGACCTATACATTCTTTAGAGAATCGTTATTCCTTCTTCGCCATCTGTTATTAACCAATTAAACCAGCACACTATGGAGCAGGATGAATTGTTATTGAGAGAAAACAAGGATCGTTTCGTGATCCTTCCGATTAATTATCCGAGGATTTGGGAAATGTATAAAAAGCACGAAGCCAGTTTCTGGACCGCAGAAGAAATTGATCTGAGCGGAGACCTGAAGGACTGGAATTCCCTGAACGATGGAGAGCGACATTTTATCAGCCATGTACTCGCATTTTTTGCCGCCAGCGATGGGATCGTGAATGAAAACCTGGCAGTGAATTTCATGAGTGAAACGCAGCTGCCCGAAGCCCGTTGTTTTTACGGCTTCCAGATCATGATGGAAAATATCCATGCTGAAACCTATGCGTTACTGATAGACAGTTATATTAAAGATCCCCGGGAAAAAGATCGCTTGTTTCATGCCATTGAAACGGTGCCGGCGGTAAAGAAAAAGGCCGAGTGGGCCCTTCGCTGGATTCAAAACGGTTCATTCGCAGAACGACTTGTTGCCTTTGCAGCTGTTGAAGGAATTTTTTTCAGCGGAAGTTTCTGTTCTGTTTTCTGGTTAAAGAAAAGAGGATTGATGCCCGGCCTCACTTTCAGCAATGAGCTCATCAGCCGTGACGAAGGACTCCATTGCGAATTTGCTTGTCTTCTGTATGGAATGCTTACCCATAAACTTTCCCATGAAGCGGTAAGAGCAATCATTGGAGAGGCAGTAGAAATAGAGAAGGAGTTTATTTCCGACGCCCTGCCGGTCAGACTGATCGGAATGAACGCTGACCTGATGAAACAATATATCGAATTCGTCGCCGACCGCTGGATGTCTGAACTGGGATATCCCAAAATATTCAACAGCACAAATCCATTCGATTTCATGGAAATGATTTCCCTGCAGGGCAAAACTAATTTCTTTGAAAAAAGAGTAGGGGACTATCAGAAAGCCGGGCTGTTGTCAGCAAGGGAGACACAGAGTTTTTCACTGGAAGAAGATTTTTAACTTATAAATTCAAATTTATGTTTGTAATAAAAAGAGACGGTAAAAAAGAAACCGTAAAATTTGATAAAGTAACCGCCCGCATTCAAAAACTATCTTATGGGCTGAGTCCGATCGTGGATATATATGAAGTCGCCAAGAAAGCCATTGAGGGCATTTACGATAACGTGCCAACGACAGAACTGGATAACCTGGCTGCCGAAACCGCCGCATCACTAACAACGAAACATCCGGACTATGCCATCCTGGCTTCCCGGATCGCCGTCAGCAACCTGCATAAAAACACCACCAAGAGTTTTTCGGCTACGATGCGTAACCTGCATCGTTATTCGCATCCCGTGACAGGCAGGAAAATGCCGCTTATCGCCGACGATGTGATGGATATAATCGAGCAGCATGCTGATCTGCTCGACAGCACGATCATTTACGATCGTGACTATGGTTTCGATTTTTTTGGATTCAAAACACTGGAAAAATCTTACCTGCTCAAAATTAACGGTCGTATAGCCGAACGTCCGCAGCATATGTATATGCGTGTGGCAGTTGGCATTCATAAAACAGATATTGAAGGCGCCATCAGGACTTACCACCTCATGAGTGAACGCTGGTTTACGCATGCGACACCAACCTTATTCAATGCCGGAACGCCCAAACCACAAATGTCTTCCTGCTTTTTATTAACGATGAAGGACGACAGCATCGACGGAATCTATGATACACTAAAGCAAACGGCTAAAATATCGCAAAGTGCAGGCGGGATAGGTCTCGCGATCCATAATATACGTGCTACCGGCAGCTATATCGGGGGTACTAATGGAACCAGCAATGGTATCATTCCCATGCTTCGGGTTTTTAATGATACAGCACGCTATGTCGATCAGGGCGGCGGTAAACGAAAAGGTGCATTTGCCATTTACCTGGAACCCTGGCACGCGGATGTTTTTGATTTTCTCGAGCTCAGAAAAAATCATGGTAAGGAAGAATTAAAAGCCCGTGATTTATTTTATGCCCTATGGATGCCGGACCTCTTCATGAAAAGAGTTGAAGCGGGTGGAGAGTGGAGTTTATTTTGTCCGAACGAAGCTCCCGGACTACAGGATTGTTATGGAGAAACATTTGAGCGTTTGTATACCAGGTATGAAGAAGAAGGAAGAGCACGGAAAAAAGTAAAAGCCCAGGACCTCTGGTTTGCCATCCTGGAAGCCCAGATTGAAACCGGTACACCTTATCTGCTGTATAAGGATGCAGCTAACGGAAAGAGCAATCAGCAAAACCTGGGAACAATCAAGAGCAGTAATTTGTGTACAGAAATATTGGAATATACTTCTGCAGAAGAAGTAGCCGTATGTAACCTCGCTTCGATTGCCCTTCCAAAATTCGTTATAAACGGATCCTTCGATCACCAAAAATTATTTGAAGTTGTTGTAGAGGTAACCAGAAACCTCAATAAAATAATTGATGGCAATTATTATCCGATAGAAGAAGCCCGGAATTCAAATATGAAGCACCGGCCGATAGGCATTGGAGTGCAGGGTCTCGCCGATGTATTCATCCTGCTGCGTCTGGCGTTTGACAGTGAACTGGCCCGGATGCTGAACAGAAATATTTTTGAGACCATTTACTTCGCGGCGATGACTGCCAGTAAAGATCTAGCGATGGAACATGGTGCTTATGAAAGCTTTGCCGGCTCACCTGCATCCCGGGGAATTTTTCAATTCGATATGTGGGGTGTGAAACCAAGCGACCGCTGGGACTGGAACGAATTAAAGGCAGAAGTCAAAAAATACGGCATCAGGAATTCTTTGTTGCTCGCGCCAATGCCAACAGCCTCTACCTCACAGATTCTTGGTAACAATGAATGTTTCGAACCATACACCAGTAATATTTATTCCAGAAGAGTGTTAAGCGGAGAATTCGTAATTGTTAATAAACACCTTCTAAAGGATCTTATTAGTCTGGGATTGTGGAATAATGACATGAAGAATAAAATCATACTGGCCAATGGTTCTGTCCAGAGCATTGCAGAAATTCCGGCCGACATAAAAGAAATTTATAAAACAGTCTGGGAGATCAAGCAAAGGCATCTGATTGATATGGCCGCCGACCGGGGCGCTTTTATTTGTCAGTCACAATCACTTAACCTGTTCGTAGAAAAACCGTCAGCTGCGAAATTGACTTCCATGCATTTTTATGCCTGGAAAAAAGGACTGAAGACGGGGATGTACTATTTGCGCAGCCAGGCTGCTACACAGGCGGTTCAGTTCACGGTAGAAAAGCAGGAAAGAACAACCAGTGCTCCGGACAAAATAAACTACTACCGGAAATGAATGATGGCATTTCAGAAGGACCGGTCTGTACGATGGAAGACGGTTGCGTCAGCTGCGGGTCCTGACACCACCAATAACTATTTGTCCGATAACAGCTAAATGCAACTATATTTAGTGAATCGAATGAAAGGGACTATTATCTGTTTTCTTACTGCCTTAATGGTACTAGGCAATTTTTCTGTCCGGGGAGAGATTCTGTCAAAGTTATAACAGACCCTATCAGGAAGAAGATTCAGTCATCTGGAAACTGGCCGTTCAGTTTACAACAATTTTTAACAAGGGAGATACCGCAGAAATGAGCAGGTTCCTGCCGGAGGATTTCATGCTCCTGTTGTTACACGACAATTTCCTGGGAAAGAAAGGTCTTCTAAACAGTATGATGGATTCTGCCGTTCATTCAACGTATAAACATATTCTGAAAATGGACGGGCAGACTATAATTCGTTATGCTGATGATCACAGTTCTGCCAGCATAAATACATCCTTCGGATTCATAGAACCGGCTATGTCGGAATCTGTTAAAAAAGAACACAGGTACGGACTTTGTGTTATGTACTTTCAAAAGAGAGAAGGCAAATGGATTTTGAAAACGGATCACCTTGACCTCCAATGTTCGTTATGTAATGAATAACCAGCAATTATGGATTGTTTGCCTAACGCCAGCCATTAGAAGTATAATACTCGTACCCGATTTGCAGGGCTTCCTTTATTTGCTGCAATAAAACGGGATCTTCTTTCTTAATGTGAAAACAGGTTTTTCCCTTTAGTGTCTTGAGGAGTTCAGGCTTTAATTTATTTTTCAAAGAAAGGTCAGCATATATCGGGAAAAAATAAAACCCCACATATCCTTTTTGAATTAAAAGGCCTGCAAAACTAATTTCAGCATGTTTTCTTCCGAGGTGTTCAATTTCCTTTTCGAAGTACAGTTCATAATGTCCAGGTTTATCGGCCTTAATGGAATAATTATTTTTTGAATAAGGAGTAATCAGTTTCTTAATGGCACTATATAGCGAAACCAATTCCGGTTGGCCTGAAGATTTGTCCGTATACTTGGCTGGCTTAGTTTTTGTGGCTTTTGCCATTACTGATTTTTTCGTGCAAATTAAGAAGACTATGTTTTAGATGCCGGTTCAATCAGATCCCAGAGATTTCCGTAAAGGTCTTCAAAAACCGCGACAGTACCATATTCTTCACGCGCCGGTAGTCTCACAAAATGAATGCCTTTCCCAAGCATGGCCTGATAATCCCGGTTAAAATCATCAGTAAAAAGAAATAAAAAAACGCGGCCTCCCGTTTGATTTCCGATGGCCTGCACCTGTTCAGGATTCGCAGCCCTGGCCAATAGCAATGAACATTTGCCCGTTCCCGGTGGAGCAATGAGCACCCATCTCTTCGTTTCAGACAAAACGGTATCCTCTATCAAATGGAAACCAAGTTTCTCTGTATAAAATGCAATCGCTTCATCATAATCCTTCACCACCAGTGCAAGATGTGCTATAAACTGATTCATCGTTTAGTTTTTATATCTATTAACCCGCTATTTTTGTCCAGTCCCTCCGGAAAAGGTAATAAAATCTATGTTCAGAAAAATATTACTGACCAGTTTCGCAGCCTGCCTGATTAGCACACAACTGTTTTGCCAGAGTAAGGATTCAATTATTCTATATAATGGTCAAATACTTGATTGGTGCTGTCCAGAGCGCGGACCTGGGTGCGATCTCCATTGATGATATTGACCTGAAGATGCAGAGTATTAAATTATTCAAGATCCGGAAATTGAAAATTGTTGAGCGATTCAAAATTGAGACCGTTGAAAAGTCAATCTTTTATGGAACTATCGATCCGTCGACCCAGGATGGATGGGTTGATATACATGCTACGAACGGTTCCGTAACAACGATTCATATCACTAAAATATATCAGCTGATTTCGATGGACAATGATTTTTTCACGAGATTGAATGGAAATGTATCCGCAGGCTTTAGCTTCGCCAAATCCAGTAGCATAGGTCAGCTAAATCTTAGTGCGAATGTTCAATACGCTACCAAATTATTCACTTACAACTTAACGACATCCACTATTGCATCAATTGATTCAAGTGGTTTTTCGAGGGATAACGAAAATGCCCAGTTTCAGGTTTCCTATGATTTAACCCCGACCTGGTTCATCGCCACTGCCGGTCAGTATCAGCGTAACCTCGAACTGTCAATAGCCAGACGATATCTTGTTCATGATCGGTCCGGGAAATAAAATTTTTATCCGGAAAACCTGGCGACTGCTGGCTGCGACGGGGATAACTTTTTCACAGGAAAAAAGTACTGAAGGGTGTCAGCAGCGGGTTATTATGGGAGGTTCCCATTTTGTTCCAGTTTAATTTTTATAAGTTCCAGCATCCGGACATTCAGATCAGTAGTACACAATCTGTTTATTTCAGTTTGTCCCAGGCAGGACGTGTTCGGTATGATGGTAATACGACGTTTTCCTGGCAGCTCATCCGGTATTTTTATTTAAACATTAAGTCCCTACACCAACTACGACAGCAAACCGCCTGCAGGCAGCACAAGTAATTTTGACTATGGAATCGTGGTGGGACTATCGTATAAGTTTTAGAAGAAGTAAAAAGTAATCTGAGCGTTTTTATTCAATGCTGGCTAAAACTTTGGCAACAATGCGATCGCATCGTGTAAGGTGAAAGCTGTAGACATTTTCTTTCATAAAACCCTGCAAACTTCCACGCAGCATAGATTTGGCCCTGCTTAACCGGGCTTTTACATTTGATTCCTCGATACTCAGTGTTTCGGCCGTTTGTCTGACCGACAATTCTTCAATTTCCCTTAACACGAATACAAGCCGGTATTTTTCCGGAAGCTGGTTCACGGCAGTTTCCAATACTCCGCTGAGTTCCTTATTTGCCAGTACGAAATCAGGCGTGATCATATTTATTTGATTACCCGGTTGTTTTTGCTGATCCATAATGAATTTCAGTTTTTTCTTTTTCCGGGCCAGGCATTCATTCAGCATGATCCGGGTAAGCCATGTACCAAAGGACGACCGTTCTTCAAATGACTCCAGGTGTTCATAAGCATTTATATAGGCGGTTTGCATGGCATCTTCTGCTTCCTGGTCATCATTCAGTATGGACATGCCGATGCGATACAGCCGTTGATTATAGCTGCGCATGATATATTCAAAAAGTCGCTTTTCCCCTGCAAGAATTCTTCTGACCAGTTGTTCTTCGGGGATCTGCTCAGCGGGAGAGATTGTCAGATCCATTGTTATACCAGTTAGATAAGAAATGAACGGATTGGTTACAAGACTCCAAAAAAATCATTTTTGTAACCTTTTTGAATACCCGCTCTCTAATCTGAAACTTCAAAATTATATGGCATCGATTCAGCAATTGCAAAATACCCTTAAACTGACATTTGGAATAGTTCCCATCGTTGCGGGACTGGATAAATTTACCAATCTCCTCACGAACTGGTCCGATTACCTGGGCAGCAATATCACGGGCCATGCTACCCTTGGATCCGATGGTCTTTATGAAAGCAGTCGGTATTATTGAAATTGTGGCCGGTATTATCGTTTTGGTCCGTCCTTTATTGGGAGCATATATCGTGATGGCCTGGCTGATTGCCATTGCCCTTCAGTTAATTATCAGTGGTCATTATTATGACGTTGCCGTCAGAGACCTGGTGATGGCGATCGGTGCGTATACGCTTGCGCAACTCACCCGGCTGGAAGGTAAAAAGTAAATCTTACCAAATACTCACCCGTAAACTATCCGGCCGGTACATTTTATCGCCCGGCTTTACTCCAAATGCATCGTAGAATGCGGGTATATTGGAGAGGGGACCATTTACTCTTTCCTTTGGCAGCGAGTGAACATCAGACATCAGCTGTGACGCCATAATTTCTTTTCTCTGATTATACATCCAGCTATATGCATAACCAAGGAAAAAACGCTGGGCAGGCGTAAGGCCGCCAATTTTTTCACCTTTTTTATAGGCTTCTGTTTTTATGAATGCATCCCAACCCAGTAATACACCACCGAGGTCGGCAATATTTTCTCCCTGTGACGCTTCTCCGTTAACGTGTATGGTGTCTACCGGTATGTAAGCATTGAATTGACGGATGATCAAATCAGCATTTTGTTTGAAAAGTTTAGCGTCGTTGGGTTGCCACCAGTCCCGGAGATTTCCCACATCATCAAACTGCCTGCCCTGGTCGTCAAATCCGTGCGTGATTTCATGACCTACTGTAGACGCAGCTGCATATCCATAAACAAATGCATCATCCAGTTCATCATCTTTTTTCCCGGGAACCATGAACTGACCTGCGGGTAATACAATTTCATTGTTACTCGGATTATAGTAAGCGTTATAGGTTTGTGGTGACATATCCCATTCTGTTCTGTCAACCGGTTTGCCCAGTTTTTTTACCTGATCCATATACCACCATTCCGATGCTCTTTGGACATTCAGTATCCATGGACCCCGGTCAATGATCAGCGCACTGAAATCCCGCCATTTATCCGGGTAACCCACTTTTTTAGTAATCCTGGAAAGTTTCAATAAAGCCTTTTGCTTGGTACTGTCGCTCATCCAACTCAAATGCATGATCCTTTCCTTATAGGCATCGCGGATTGCTTCTACAATTTCGTTATACCGTTTTTTGGATTTCTCGGGGAAATATTCAGTTACAAATAACTGACCCAATGCTTCCCCGATCGCATTTTCTTCAGCATCCAACACTCTCTTCCAACGGGGTTTGGGACTGACTACCCCGGTAATACTTTTTCTGTAATTGAACCGGTCGATAAATAAATCCTGACTCATATAAGATGCTGAACTGCTCAATAAATGAAATGCCAGGTAGTTTTTCCAGGTTTCTAAGGGAGTTTTGATCAACTCCTGATTCAGTGCAACAAAAAATTCCGGCTGACCGACGATGACGGAGTCAATAGCCGGGATGGAAGAGTTCATTAGAAATTCTTTCCATCCAATTTTATAATAAAGTTTTTGAATCTGCGCCAGATTCATCTTGTGATAATTGGCATTGGGATCACGCAAGGCTTCAATCTTGCGGGAAGCTTTTGCCAGCGCGCTTTCTAACGCATATACGGCATTCGCCGCAGTTGTAGCATTCAAGCTGTCCTTACCCAGTGAACGAAAAGATTTATATAAGTAGAGTTGATATGCCTTTCTGACATTAACAGATTTCTCATCGGTATTAAAATAATAGTCGCGGTCGGGCATTCCCAGTCCGCCCTGTGACAAATGCAAAGCCATCTGGTCACTTTTCTTTTCATCCTGGTATATTCCTCCGCCCATCAAACCACTCACACCCTTTTTCTGGAGTCTGGCAAAAACGCGAAGAAATTCTTCCAGGCTTGCAATATGCTGAATTGTATCCAGGTCCGGTTGCAAGGGAGACAGTCCCTGTTTATCAATATCCGCAGAGTCCATTCCGCTGTACCAGAAATCACCAATTTTCTGCGAGATGCTTCCCGCTGCGGATTGGGTTGCCGCAGCTTTTTCATTGATGTCACGCAGGCGGGTATAAATATCTTCCTGCACGAGGTATCCGATTCCCCATCCGCTCTGATCAGCGGGTATCGGGTTTTTTTTGATCCAGCCGCCATTAGCGTAATCGAAAAAATCGTTGGCCGGGTTTACCGTGGAATCGATATTATCGGCAAGAAAGTCCGGTGCCGGTTTTTTTTCAGGTGACTGGCAGGCAGAAAAAATGATAAAGCATATCAGAACAGGCAAACAATTTCGCATGATAAACCGTTTTTAGAAGAAGAAACAGAACAATACTAGGAAAATTATTCCGCCCTAACTTTACCTTTTAAATAAATATTTATGAAATACAGGATACTTTCCAAAACCGGTGAAAAGCTTTCTGCCATCGGTCTGGGCTGTATGGGGATGAGCTTTGCATACGGTCCGGTAGATGATGCAGAAAGTATCGCCACTTTATATAAAGCGATCGACCTGGGGATCAACTTTTGGGATACGGCCGATATGTATGCCAATGGAAAAAATGAAGAACTAATTTCCAAAGTGCTTGTTCAGAACAGAAAAAAAGTTTTTGTTGCCACGAAGTTTGGATTTCGTTTCAGAGACGGCAAAGCCGGACCAAGCCATTCACCCAATACTTATGTAGACGGCTCACCTGCCTGGATAAAACAGGCTGCTGAGGACAGCCTGAAAAGACTCGGCATCGAAACCATCGATTTGTATTATGCGCACCGGATAGATCCAAAAGTTCCGGTTGAAGAAACAGTGGGAGCCATGGCAGAACTGGTTAAACAGGGAAAGGTCCGGTACATCGGCCTTTCCGAAGCTTCTGCAGCTTCTATCCGGAAAGCAAATGCGGTTCATCCGATATCCGCACTGCAAAGTGAATATTCTTTGCTGACCCGGGATTTGGAAGGCGGGACAATCCAAACCCTGCGCGAACTCGGGATTTCACTGGTTGCCTATTCACCCTTATCAAGAGGATTGATGACGGCTACCGTAAATGACCAGACGGCACTGGCTGCCGATGATTTCAGAAGAACCCTTCCCCGGTTTGATGAAAAGCATATGGAAAATAACAGGGTATTGGCCAATGAATTTTCATCTTTTGCAAAAAAGAAGAACATTACTGCCGCTCAGTTGGCCCTTGCCTGGGTATTGGCACAGGGAGATGATGTCATTCCGATTCCGGGTACAAAAAAAAGGAAGTATCTCGAGGAAAATGCAGCAGCCGTGAATATAACTCTTACCAAAACTGATCTCCAGGAACTTGATCAGCTGACAAACAAATATCCTGATACCGGAAAACGTTATAGTGAAAGGTCACTTCAGATGGTGGATCTGTAATCAGTCATCAAAATTATAGGTGGCGTTGATGTGACCAATAAAGGCCGTCGCATCGGATTTTATTTTTTCGTATTGATTCAGAAGCCTGAAATTATAAGCCTTGATCAAACTGATGTCAACACTTAGCTGGATTAAATCGGATGGATTCAGGTTCCGCATGTTACCGTTTATCACCGGAGCCCGGCTGGTGGCCATGGCCGCATTCTCCGTTGTAAAGTGACTGGAAATAAAAGACTCCAGAAACTTACCCATATAATCAATATCCCGGTTTTCAAATTTCTCTAAAACAGCAATGTCTTTCTCATAGTTATCTATATGCATCGCTATTTTGGTTTTTACAAATTTTCTAAGACGCAATTCGTTTTTTATAGTTGAAATTGCTCCTGTAGACGGATAAAAATAGTCCAGGCGATTATAGTCTACAATCATATCCTGCATTTTCTTATAATCGATCTGCGCGGGTAGTATTTTTAAAACCTCAATTAAACCTTCTGCCTTTGCAATTTGGCTTTTCTGAAATTCAATATGCCGGTTGACCTTAATCGTATCATTGATCAAGTCCTCCTTTAACTGACCGGCCATTTCTGCAACGTTTTTGCTGTCGGATAAATACTCCCTTACATTTTCTGCCAGGAAGCCCATGGTGACCGCCAGGAAAATCATGAGAAATTCAAGGAAATAGTCTTTAAATTTCTTGGAGTCGTGATGTTCCCCGGAATGATGATGTACGTCCATGTTGATCTGGTCTTGAATTATATGTAATTTCCCTCAGGCAACTAAAAGTAAAACTTTTCGGGATTCAGCCTTAATTTAACGGTTGGATCAGGTTTTGCATAGAATAACCGATTTAACTGCTTAAACTTAAATCCAGCAAGTCAGATATGCTCCAAAAAACCGTATCCGCCGAAAGTCTGCAGATGCCCGCCTTTCTGTCCGGGTCCAGCGGAATGAGCGAACGCATCCGGCAGTTTAACTGGTCGCAAACTCCCCTGGGTGCGGTGGATGGCTGGAAACAAAGTCTTCGTTCGGCATTGAGTATTTGCCTAAACTCAAATTTCCCCATTGGTATTTACTGGGGTAAGGATCTGGTATTATTATACAATGATGCGTGGAGTCCAATCCCCGGAAATAAACATCCCTGGGCACTCGGTCGGCCTGCTAAAGAAGTCTGGCCCGAAATATGGGATGCCATTGAACCCCAGTTTGAAAAAGCATTTTCCGGGGTACCCGGCGGTTCGAAAGATGCTCTACTGCTCATGCAGCGGCATGGCTATACCGAGGAATGTTATTTTGATTTTACTTTCACACCGGTATATGGTGAAGATGGAAATGTGGATGGTATTTTTAATGCCGTGATAGAAACCACGTACCGGATCATCGGTGAGCGGCGGACAGGTTTCCTTCAAAAGCTCGCACGCCAGAATCAGCTCAGCCATCACCCCTGAAGAAGTATTATAAGCAAACCATTTCGCTTCTCATCTGCAAATCCGGAGGATATCCCATTTTGTTATATCTATTCGCTGACAGAGACCGGGGAACCACTGCTCACTGCTACCACTTCTCCCGATTTAAAAGTGCAGGGACTCCCTTTCCAGGAACTTTTAAAAAATGGGACGTCAATTCATCTTCGGGATCTGCATCGATATATGGATGAATATACCGGTGAGTTTTTGGCCCGAACCAACAACGGAAGGTATGCTCGTTCCTTTGAAATCGAATGGCGGAAATATCACCGGATTTATTTTTGCCGGCTTAAGCTCCCGACGACAACATGACCGGGAATACGAGTTATTTATCGAAGGGTTTGCCACGGCAGTCAGCAGGGCGTTGAATAATATTCATTCGCTGGAAGAAGAAAGAAAAAGGGCGGAGATACTGAACGAGGCCAAAAAAAAGCTGGAAGAGAGTGAAGCGGCATTCCGTCTGGCTAACCAGCAACTTGAACTCACATTCAATAATGTACCCTCTGCCATTTACCTTTTTGATAAAAAAGGCAGAATTCTTTTCATGAATAACCAGGCTGAAACGTCTGCTAATATAAACACCCGGTTCACAACACCATCATCCGCGGATCTGAACTGGTTGCATCAGCGAATAACCGATCAGTTTGAAGTGCTTGACGAAGCAGGCGGAATTATTTCTATGGATAGCACGCCGACCAATACTACATTACGCACTGGCGCTCCTGCTGAGAAGATCCTGCATTTTATTCGCAAATCGGATGGAAATCACAAATGGGTGCTTGCGAACACATCTCCTTTGTTCGATGAATCCGGTGAATTGAAAATGGTACTGGCAACATCAACCGATATTACTATTCAGAAAGAGGCAGAAGAAAAAATACGTGAAAGTGAAGAACATTTCAGAAGCCTGACCCAGGCATTGCCACAGTTGGTTTGGGTTACCGACGAAAAGGGCAACCAGCAATATGTGACCGAGCGCTGGAAAGAATATACCGGACTGGATCCACTGGACGGTCAAACCTGGACGATGATGATTCACCCCGACGACTTTCAACCCCTTGCAGAAAACTGGAATTCAAGTATGGGATCGGGTACTGCCTATAAGGCAGAAGCGAGGATCAGGGGAAAGGATGGACAATACCGCTGGTTCCATGTTCATGGTGAACCGATCCGGAATGAGAAAGAAGAAATCATCAGGTGGGTTGGTGCATTCACCGACATAGATGAACAGAAATCAGCGGAAGAATTATTGCGTCAGAGTGAAGAGAGACTGGAATTCCTGGTGAAAAAAAGAACGGAAGAATTGGAGAGGTCGAATGAGGACCTGCAGCAATTCGCGCATGTTGCCAGCCACGATTTAAAAGAACCCATCCGTAAAATAAAAATTTTCAGCGGTTTGCTGGAGGAAGAATTCAACGAGCAGTTAACGGAAGAAGGAAAGACTTATTTGTCCAAAATACAAGGTGCCTCAGAACGAATGATTATCATGATGGAGGCAGTGCTACGTTATGCCGGGCTGGATGGTTACCAGCAGAAAGTTGAAATGATGAATCTGAATGATATCATTCAATCCGTGCAAACGGATCTGGAAACCGTTATCCAAAAAAAGAATGCCGTAATACTAAGTGATTCACTCCCGCAAATTCAGGGTTATACTACACTGATTTATCAGCTATTTTACAATCTGATTTCCAACGCCCTGAAATTTTCAAAAGCAAATGTCCCTCCCCGAATTCAAATTCTTTATAGCCAGGTTATGATAAATAACAAAGCATTTGCTGAATTCCGCGTAGTAGATAATGGTATCGGTTTCGACTCAGAAAATGCCACGAAAATATTCCAAAGTTTTGCCCGGTTGAATGCCAGGGAAGATTATGAAGGAACGGGTTTGGGATTGTCCTTATGCAAAAAAATTGCAGAACGTCATCACGGTTATATTTATGCCAAAGCGGAGGCCGGCATCGGCGCAGAATTTATTTTACAACTTCCCCTTGATTATTCAGATTTATAGCCGGGTTATTTTTTTGCTTTTACCGCGGCTGACTTCTTTTTTCCGCTGACCCACTGGTTTGCTTTTTTATCTTTTTCCATCTGAGCGATCGACTTGCCGGAAATAACAGATTTGGCTTTTTTTGTAATGTCGGCAGGACTGGCATATTCGTCCCGGTGTTTGATCATCAGCCAGGCATTATCCCCTTTATTATTATTCTTGATATGTACGAGAGCAAATTCTCCTTTTAATTTTTCACCAAAAAGCCGAACCTTCAGGGAACCGGTCTTCAATTGATCCAGCAGGGATTTTTCCATTGCCTTTTTTGACGTCATGGGCTCCAGTGTTTCATAAGTTCCTTCATCCCAGACAATCACTGTGCCTGCTCCATAATTCCCATCGGGTATGATCCCTTCGAAATCTTTATAATCGTATGGATGATCTTCCACCATCATGGCCAGCCTTCTGTCGTCCGGATTCAGAGATGGACCTTTGGGAACCGCCCAGCTTTTCAATACCCCCTTCATCTCCAGCCGGAAGTCATAATGCAGTCTGGTGGCATCGTGTTTCTGTACCACGAAATGCAGGGATGACCCGGATGATTTACCGCCAGTGGGCTCGGGCGTCTGTTTAAATGTTCTTTTCTTATTATATTCTTTGAGTGGCATAAGTAATCTTTTGAATACTTATGCAAATGATATGCTAGCGGTTGGGGGACTGGTTATTCTGAACAATGCTGGAGCAATCTCTCCGCTTCATGGGTGATCTGCTTGAAATTGGCCGGTTTGGTAACCAGTTCAACTCCGTGCTGCTGGCAGAAACTGAGATCTGCAGGGTGGGAAGAGGTGGTGAAAACCACAACGGGCACCTGGCTCCACTTCTCGTTTTTTTTAATTTCCAACAATGTCTGTTTGCCATCCATGACCGGCATATTGATATCCATGATTACCAGGCAGGGTAGTTCTGTCCCGTCAGCCCGATGAAGAAATTGCAGGGCTTCCTTTCCATTTGTGGCGCTGGCGACCGTATAGGATGGGTCTACCTTAAAAATGGCATTACGTATCAATTCCCGGTCATCCGGATCATCGTCTACGCAGAGCACAATTCGGGCCATGTTCCGGGTGTGATTTATGTGATTCCTTTTGCATAGATAAGTTTTATTTAAATAATTTTAAAAATTAAAAAATATTCATATAAATAATCTAAGTTGGCTGTTCATTTTACACCGTTTTTAAAGGAATTCTATGCCTGGAGACACCGTCAATATAAATAATACAGCGGCAGCCAAAAATCGTTATGATGCCATCGTGATCGGTTCGGGAATCAGCGGGGGCTGGGCAGCCAAGGAATTTTGCGATCATGGCCTGAAAACCCTGGTGATAGAAAGGGGGAGAAATGTGGTGCATCTGAAGGATTACCCGACTGCCACGATGAATCCATGGGATTTTCCTCACCGGGAAAAACTGCCCCTGGCGGTGACCGAGAAAAACCCGATTGTCAACAAATGTTATGCATTTAATGAAACCTGTGAACAGTTTTTTGTAAAGGACGACGAACATCCCTACACCCAGGAAAAACCATTCGACTGGATAAGGGGCTATCAGGTAGGCGGAAAGTCACTTCTCTGGGCCAGGCAGACGCAGCGATGGAGCAAATATGATTTTGAAGGTCCGGGCAGGGACGGATTTGCCGTTGAATGGCCCCTGGCTTACGAAGAACTCGCGCCCTGGTATTCCCACGTGGAAAATTTTGCGGGAATCAGCGGGAATTTCGATGGAATTGAAACCCTTCCGGACGGAGATTTTCTTCCTGCCTGGGAAATGAATTGTGTGGAATCTGCCATCAGCGAAAAAATAAACGCACATTATAAAAACAGGCATGTGGTTCAGGGACGTTGTGCCCATCTCACCAAACCCCGGGAGATCCATATTCAACAGGGAAGAAATCCCTGCCAGGCGAGAAGCGAATGCGAACGGGGCTGCCCCTTCGGCGGCTATTTCAGTTCCAATTCCAGCACGATACCCTGGGCAGCAAAGACCGGAAACCTGACGATCCGTACCGACAGCGTAGTGCATTCCATTATCTATGATGAAAATAAAAAAAGGGCAACAGGTGTGCGCGTGATCGATGCCCATACAAAGGAGGAAGTGATTTATTATGCCAAAGTGATTTTTGTGAATGCGGCCTGTCTGAATTCAAACCTGATCTTACTGAATTCTGTTTCCAACCGTTTTCCTAATGGTTTTTGCAATGATAACGGGCTGCTTGGAAAATATATCTGTTTCCATAACTACCGGGGAACAGTAAACGCTTCTTACGACGGTCCGCTGGATAAATATTATTTTGGGCGACGGCCTACCCAGCCTATGATGCCCAATTTCAGGAACGTGTATAAACAGGAGATGGATTTCCTCAGGGGGTACATGGTTTTTTTTGGTGCCGGTCGCGGGACGGGGAAAATTTACCGGCCAGGAAGAACTGGGTGCCGGGTTAAAAGAGAATCTTTCAGAAGCCGGCGGATGGTTTGTTTCTTCCCAGATGCAGGGAGAAACCATCCCCAAGGAAACCAATCATGTGAAATTAAGCAAGGAAAAAAAAGATGCCTGGGGAATACCGGAGCTTGTTATTTCGGTTGACTATGATGAGAATGACGTTAAATCCATGAAGGATTATCTGGAACAAACCACCGAAATGCTGACCCTTGCCGGTTGTACAAATATTCAGCAAAACGACACCAAGCAGGCTCCTGGCCTCGACATCCATGAAATGGGCGGTTGCCGTATGGGAAAAGATCCAAAAACTTCGATGCTGAACAAATACAATCAGTTTCATCTCTGTCCGAATGTATTCGTCACTGATGGAGCCGCCATGATTTCAACGAGTACACAAAATCCTTCTCTGACTTTTATGGCTTATACAGCAAGAGCCGTGGATCATGCTGTTTCAGAATTAAAAAAAGGAAATCTTTGAATGAATTTGATGCCATCGTGGTTGGCTCCGGTATCAGCGGAGGATGGGCTGCAAAAGAACTTTGTGAAGCCGGATTGAAAACACTGGTTCTGGAAAGAGGACGCGATGTGCAGCATATTAAAGATTATCCGACCGCAAATCTGGCACCCTGGGAGTTTCCACACCGCGGTCGAAATGACGGAAAAATTCATCAAAGAAAATCCACTGATAACAAAGGCAGCAGGCTTTGATGAATCCACCCGGCATTTTTTTATCAAGGATGCCGATCATCCCTATGTGCAGGAAAAACCCTTTGACTGGATACGCGGGATATCAGGTGGGTGGAAAATCCCTGACCTGGGGAAGGGCCTGTCCGCGATGGAGTCCCAACGAATTTATTTCACCGGCCCGTGACGGATACGGCATCGAATGGCCGATTGGCTATGATGATATTGCTCCCTGGTATTCCCATGTGGAAAAATTCGCCGGTATATGCGGAAATAAAGACGGTTTGGAATCCATGCCCGACGGAGAATATCTGCCACCCTTCGAATTCAACTGTGTAGAAAAAGATCTTTCCAAAAAAATCAACGCACGGTATACTGACCGGAAGATGATACATGGCCGCTGGGCGCAGCTGACAGAAGCCAGAGAAATTCATCAAAAACAGGGGCGGGGCCGATGCCAGGCACGTGACCTTTGCATGCGCGGATGTCCGTTTGGCGGATACTTCAGTTCCAACTCATCAACGTTTCCCTGGGCCGCGAGTACCGGCAACCTGACCGTTCGTCCGCACAGTGTTGTACATTCCATCATATATGATGAAAAGAAAAAAAAGGCAGTAGGCGTACGCATCATCGATGCCAACAGTTTTCAGGCGACGGAATATTTCGCAAGAATCATTTTCATGAATGCATCGGCACTCAATACAAACCTGGTTTTACTGAATTCCATTTCAAACCGTTTTCCCCAGGGCCTCGGAAATGATCATGGAGTACTGGGAAAATATGTTTGTCATCACAATTATCTCGGCACTATGCAGGGGCGGATAGAAGGATATCATGATACATATTATTATGGAAGAAAGCCGGCCGAAGCCATGATGAATAATTTCCGGAATTTCAAAAAGCACGACATGGATTTTGTGGGTGGCTATATGGCATTTATGGGCTGTTTCAGAACCCGGGGTGGCAGTACGGACGGACCCGAAATCGGATCAGATTATAAAAAAGCGTTATCTGAAGCGGGAGACTGGGGTTGTTATATGTATATGCAGGGTGAAACCGTTCCCAAGGAATCCAACCGGGTATATCTCAGTCCCGGATAAAAAAGATGCCTGGGGGATACCCCTGCTGGTTACCGATGTGGACTATGACCACAATGATGAACTACTGATGAAAGACTTTCTGGAACAGGGTTTGGAAACACTTTCAGGCAGCGGGGTTAAGGATATTGAAGCCAAAAACAGGCAATGGGCACCGGGAAGAGATATTCATGAAATGGGGGGCTGCCGGATGGGGAAAGATCCTAAAACGTCCATGCTTAACCGCTGGAATCAGTTACATGAGTGTAAAAATGTATTTGTTACCGACGGGGCCTGTATGACGAGTACCGGGATTCAAAGTCCATCTATTTTATATATGGCTTTGACGGCCCGGGCAGCCCAATTTGCGGTAAATGAGCTAAAAAAACAGAACTTATAATAAAAATTTTATCTTATTAATGGGCTAAAAACTAGAAATAATACATATTAATTTTATTTTAATGTAACTTTGATATAAGTTTTTTTTATAATTTTAAGCTGATAATTAGTCCACGAAACAACTTATTTACAAAAACTATCTTCAGCATGAACAAAGTCACATTAAAAACAGCCCTGCCTTTTGTAATCCTGGTTGGAATTTCCATTCTGGCACTATTCGTACCTTCTCTGACAAATTTTGATGACGGTAAATACAATGGGGCAGATATAGCCTGGATCATTGTGGCTACCGCCCTCGTATTCCTCATGACACCGGGTCTGGCTTTTTTCTACGGTGGAATGGTGAACAGGAAAAATGTGATTTCGACGATGATCAAGAGTCTGATCGCTGCCGGAATTGTAAGTGTTCTCTGGCTTGTAGTTGGTTACAGTCTTTGTTTCGGACCGGATGTAAAGGGTCTTGGGACTGATCGGCAATCCAATGACACATTTTATGTTTAAGGGTGTTAATTCCGGTCAGCCATGGGTTTTCATGCCGACAGTTCCGCTAACCCTTTTTGCCTTGTTTCAGCTGATGTTTGCGATCATCACTCCCGGACTGGTAGTGGGTGCTGTAGCTGAACGTATTAAATTTACTTCCTATGTTCTTTTCGTGGTTTTATTCAGTCTGCTGGTGTATGCTCCGCTGGCTCATTGGAGCTGGCATCCGGACGGTATACTCGCTAAATGGGGTGCCCTGGATTTTGCGGGAGGAACCGTGGTTCATATATCAGCCGGTTGCGCGGCGTTGGCCGGAGCTATTGTTTTGAAACAACGCAGAAGTCATATTGAACACCTGGAAATTCCACCGGCCAATATTCCTTATGTATTGATTGGTACCGGTCTTACTTTGGTTCGGCTGGTTTGGATTTAATGCGGGATCAGCAGGTGCTGCCAGTGCACTTTCTGTATCTGCCTTTGCCACTACAAACACTGCAGCCGGTGCAGCTGGTTTATCCTGGATGTTTTTTGATGTGATCAAAGGTAAAAAACCTTCCGTACTTGGATTCTGTATCGGAGCCGTTGTTGGTCTCGTAGCCATTACGCCGGCAGCAGGTTTTGTTGCCATTCCGCAAAGTATTTTCATCGGTGTCGTTGCAGCTGTTATTTCCAATACTGCCGTATACTGGCGTTCCAAAACCAGACTGGATGATACACTGGATGTATTCCCCTGTCATGGTATCGGTGGTATGGTCGGTATGCTGATGACCGGAATTTTCGCTACCAAAACAGTGAACTCTGCTGGTGCTGGATGGCTGGTTCTACGGAAATTCGGCATTTTTCTGGACACAGGTTAAAGCATTGCTGGTAGTAGTTCCATTCAGCTTTGTCGTTTCTTTTGCAATTTTCAAATTCATCAATATGATCCTTCCGATTCGTGTAAGTAAAACTGAAGAAGAAGAAGGATTGGATTCCAGTCAGCATGCAGAAAAATATCTGCAGGGTCATTTACTGGTTACAACTGCCAATGGAGTAACAAAGAAAAAGAAGCTAGCGTTCTAGTAATTGTTAATTGTCAATGGTTAATTTAAAGGGTTGATTGGTTAATTTGATGCACAGGTTTTGAAGACCTGAAGTCATTAACAATTAACCCTTCACCATTTTATAGCTTTAAGCTTTGGCTTTAAGAACGTAAATTTGAACTGGTAAAACCTGGGGCGTTTGAAATATTTAAGGGCTGTCAATAAATACTTCTGGAAATATAAATGGAGGCTCTTGCTGGGCCTCATTTTTGTTATACTCTCCAACTATTTTCGCATTCTTGCACCACAGGTAACCGGTTATGTAGTCAATACCGTTGAAAAGGAATTGACAGTACAGGCTCATGCGACATCTTCTCCACCAGTTTCTGCCGCAGCACAGAATCCGCAATGCAAAGACGCTGAAGATCGGATACAGCCAATTACGATATTCTGGTAAAAAAATTTATACGGAAATTAAATTCGACCAAACAGAGCTTCGGACAGAAAGTGGCCATTTCCGGAATTACTCTATTGGTACTGGCAATCATCGGTGGAATTTTTATGTTTTTCATGCGGCAGACGATTATCGTTATGAGCCGTCATATTGAATTTGATCAGAAGAATGAAATCTATCAGCACTATCAGCAACTGGACACTTCATTTTATAAGAGCCACAGCACAGGTGACCTGATGAGCCGGATGGCTGAAGACGTAAGCCGGGTAAGAATGTATACCGGACCGGCCATCATGTATCTCGCGAACCTGCTCGCCACCATTGGTTTCAGTCTTTATTTTATGATCCGAAAGGATGCATTGCTCACTTTATATGTGCTGGCACCGTTGCCCATTCTGGCCATTACGATTTATATGGTCAACAATCTGATCCACAAAAAAAGCGAAAGGATACAGGCACTACTGAGTAACCTCACCACCAATGCACAGGAGTCCTATAGTGGTATTCGCGTGATCAAATCCTTTGTACAGGAATCTGCCATGCTGCGTTTTTTCAGTGCTAACAGTGAGGAATACCGGAAAAATGCAATCAGCCTGGCCAAGGTGGAAGCGATTTATTTTCCTTCCATGGGTCTGATCATCGGACTAAGCACCCTGTTAACTATTATGATCGGTGGTTTTTATGTTATCCATGGCACGCATCAACTGACCTGGGAACCATTACCGAATTCGTAATATATATTACCATGCTCACTTTCCCGGTGAGTGCCATCGGATGGGTAGCCAGTATGATCCAACGGGCCTCCGCCTCGCAGAAAAGACTGAATGAATTTCTGGAAACTAATTCTGAGATCGGGAATATTCCGCTGGCTGAAAAACAACCGCTTTCCGGAAATATTTCATTCGAACATGTTGACTTTATTTATCCGCATACCGGGATCCATGCACTCAAAGATTTTAACCTGCAGGTCAGCAAAGGAGAAAAAATTGCCGTCATTGGAAGAACCGGCAGCGGTAAAACCACCCTGGCCCAACTGATCCTTCGCTTTTATGATCCGACCCACGGCACAATCCGGATGGATGGCAAAAATATTAAAACCCTTGAACTGCAGGATTTCCGGAACCAGGTAGGATATGTGCCCCAGGATGTATTTCTTTTCAGTGATACAGTTACCGGAAATATCCTATTCGGTATGGATATGAAATCCACAGATGAAGCAAAAAAAGCGGCTGAATCTGCCAGCATTGATAAAGAAATTTCACATTTCGCTTCCGGATACGATACCCTGATCGGGGAGAGGGGGGTTACTTTAAGCGGGGGACAAAAACAAAGAATTTCTATCGCCCGTGCGCTGGCCGGCAATCATGAAATTGTCATTTTTGATGATTGCCTCAGCGCCGTGGATGCCCGGACCGAAAAGGAAATCATTACAAACCTCTACAACTACCTTCAGAATAAAACTGCCTTTATCATTACCCACCGGATCTTCTCTCTCTTTGAATTTGACAGTATTGTTGTCCTGGATCAAGGAAAAATGGTTGAAACCGGAACTCATGAAGAGCTGCTGGCCCTGAATGGTCACTATACCAGGCTTTACGAGCAGCAACAGAAGACTGGAGAGGAACTCCAAACCCGCGACTGACTTGACCTGCGTAAAAACACGCGTGCATGGACAAATTGGGGAATTTTTTGCCAGTTCCATAACAATATTATATTTGTATGGGCTTGCTTTATTTTTTTACCTAAAACAACAACCGTGGCGTACGAGAACAATGACAAAAGAATGGAGAGCGTATACAGCAAAAGAATCAGGGCCGGTAAACGAAGAACATATTTTTTTGATGTAAGGGCTACACGAAGCAATGACTATTATCTAACGATTACTGAAAGCCGTAAAAAATTTAATGAAGATGGTTATGACCGCCACAAAATCTTCTTGTACAAAGAAGACTTCAATAAATTTATTAAAGCCCTTACCGAAGCAGTTGATTATGTTAAGACTGACCTGATGCCGGATTTTGATTTCGATGCTTTTAATCATGACCAGGTTCCTGAAAATGGAGAAAGCACATTCCGAGCACACAGAAATTCATGAATCTCCTCTGGATCCTGTAGTTCAGGTTTCGGAACCGGAACCAATCAAGGTCGAGATTACAACGGTTAATGCTGAACCTACCTCATCTTCTACCGACCACCTGGAAGAAGTAGATAAATGGTAACAGCCGCTCTTCAAGAATTTAAACCTCCCGCGGGAGGTTTTTTATTTTCATTCGTCCCTGATTTTGTATCGTTTATCGTGGATCGTCGATCGATTAATCGACAATAAACTCCGCTGCACGGCGGGTAATATTTGCCCAATAAAAATGTTGATAGAAGGCAGCCGGTGTGTCCCTGTTTAATATCAATTGCGCGAAAAACTGCATCTGCAAATGAATTCCAGTTATTATCACTGCAAATAATCAGTTTACCATTGCACAATTCAGGGTCAACACCAATTGCTCCGTTTCCGGTAGATACGGCATTCAGGTCATATGCCAGGGCTTCAACGAGTTTTGTTTTGATACCGCCTCCGGACTCAACCGGGTTTAAAAAAAGATTACAACCTTTCAGGTATAAATTCAAGATTTTCCACAAATCCCAGGAGATGTACATCGGGAAAGGATGTTTTTAAAATATCCTCCGGAATATGCAAACCTAAAATCAATAGATCGGTAGGAGAGACCGCGGTTTCGCAATATCGGATTGACTATGAAAAGCAGGTTTTCAAGCGCTTCCCGGTTTGGAGAATATTTAAATGCGCCATTAAACAATAGCAGGGGAATGTTTTCCGGGATCTGTAGTTGACGATGCAGAATCTGCGATGAAGATTCCCGGTCCTCAGCGGAGGGTGGCAATGCGATCTCCGTTCCGAAACTAACGGTCAGGCATTTTTTTTCCTGCAATCCAAAAGCACTTACCGCATAATTTCTGTCTGCATCCTGGATAAAAAAATTATAATCTGCCTGCCGGTGTGTAATTCTTTCATAGTTCCATAATATACGCCACCACCATTTTCCAGGCTTTTCCAGCGATTCCCCTCCAGATTATGGGAATGTATGATTAGCCGGATGCCGCAAAATTTTTTCAGCAAAATACCCAGCCATCCATAATAAGGGTGCTCGAGAATCAGGTGTGTAGCTTTTTTTTCACGGATCAGTTTTCGAATCGTAAAAAAAAGAAGCGGATTAATATACCTCGCTGGAGAATCGGACAGAATAGGTCTGAGTTCATATCCTTCGGCAAAGGCAGATTGATTTTGTCTTGTCGTTACAATGGTAACCGCGTGATGGACAGAAAAATATTTATAAAATAAGCGCAATGCCCTTTTGTCCCCCGGATTTTGCAGGCAGGAATGGATAAGAAACAAGGGAGATGATGTTCATTTTTCAAAGCCTAAAGCCGAAAGCTGAAAGCCTAAAGCTTCTGATAAATGTGAAATAATATGATTGTATTTTAAAGATAATTCAAATACATTCTTCTAACCTTAAGCCTGGGTCTTTAAACCTGGATTGCGCTTTGGACCAATAATTCCCAAAAGCTGCAGTGCAGCGGCGATCAACAATATATAGGTGATAATGGATGCCCACACGCTTAGGCGGTTACCCATGATATAAGACTGAGGTTCAAACCGGAATTCTATCATATGCTCCCCGGCAGGAATTGACATTCCGCGCAACACATAATCCACTTTGCAGTAGGGTGCTGGTTTGCCGTCAATAAAAGCATTCCATCCTTTGTCGTAATAAATTTCACTGAACACCGCAAACTGGTTTGATTTTGATTTGAATGTATAAGAAATTTTATCATTCAGATTTTCTAACAGCCGGATGCTTGACGCGGAATCTTTCACCGGCATAAAAGGGATCCGGTCCTTAAAAATATTTTCCACGATGGCTGTGTCCCGTACATTGATGCTATCCAGGGCGGCCATTTCCTGGTCCGCGTTATTTACAAAATGTATATTGGAGACCAGCCAGCAGGAGCCAAAGGCACCCGGGTTCAGCCGGGCTACATCTCTGCCATCCTGACCCCGCTGAATAATATATTTTGTATTCAGCATGTTATATACCATCTGGTTGCCCTTCACGAGTTGGTGTTCGATCAGATCATTATAAAGGGCAAGCTTAGCCGGATGATAACCGCCGACAGAATTATGATAATAAGATGTATGCGCACTTTGAAAAGGATCCCCGGTACTCATATCCAAGCACCCGGAAATTTTTTTCGGGATCAGCCTTGATTTGCCGGTCTGCATCCGTCATGGTAAAGGCGGCTTCAAGGGTTTCCGGTTCAACATAACTTTCTTCACCCAGATATTTTTTTCCCTCCGTGAGTATATCAAAAGAACTCAGGATCAGTAAGCCTGAAAGAAAAACAACCGGTTTTAATTTGCCCCGAAAATAAAACCAGCAAAGCCCTGCGGCCAGCACAACAAAAAGAATACTTCGTAACAGGTCCGCCTGAAAAATTGACTTGCGGTCATCGTGCAGGGCACTCATCCAGCCATTAACAATTTGTGTAGCCTGTTGCTGCATTTCCGGTGTAGGTTGCTTGCCCTGGGCTACCTGCTGCGTTATATTCGACAGGTATTGTTCCTTCATCCTGGAATCGTCGGTACCTTTGAAATCACTCATTAAAAAAATGAGGAGACTTAGCACTATCAATCCGCCCGATACATACAATACCTTTTTGAATTTTTTGAAATCAAAAATCTTTTTTTCTATCGAATCGGTGAATTCCTGCACTCCCAGTACAGCCAGCAATGCGAACCCAAGCTGGGGCATCACCAGCGCCATGGATGGTGCACGAAATTTACTGTACAGCGGAAAGTGATCAAATAAAAAATAATTCACGAAGGCAAAATGTCTGCCCCAGGCCATGATTATTCCTACCAGGCAGATCGAGAGGATCCACCATTTATGCCAGCTCTGCACATAAACCATTCCGAGAATAAATAAAAAGCAAATCACAGCACCCAGGTAAACCGGACCTGCGGTAAATGGCTGTTCGCCCCAATAAGCACTGCTGTTCACCATTTCAAGGGCATTCTCTTCCGGCACGCCGGCTTCAGACAACCGGTCGGCAAATTTTGAATCCCCCGTGATCATCTTTCCCTGCAGATCCACCGCCCTGCATGCCGGGTACAAAAAGCGTAAGTGTTTCCTGTATACCATAGCTCCAGGAAAATGCATAATCCTTATTCAGTCCACCCTGCGTCTTGTTCTTTGTATCTGTTGGCGTTAGTTGTGATTTCCCGCCCCGCATCGTCTCTGTAGCTACTTCCCTTGTAGGAAATAACGTATATGCATAGGTTAATAATCCAATTACAAGCGAAAACGCAATCAGGGAAGAAGATATCAATATATGTTTAAGTTTGATTTCCTTCCAATTGGTAATCAGATATACCAGTACCAGAATGCCCGTAATGATACCCGTATAGTAAACAATCTGCAAATGCTGGGTGCTTACTTCCAGTCCGAAAAAAACAGTCATCAGAGCTGTTCCCCCCAGATACCTCCCTCGAAGAATAAGAAGAGCTCCGGCAATTACAGCCGGCAGATAACCGATGGCAATAAGTTCTGTATTGTGACCGACAGCTACGAGGATGGGATTAAAAGTTGCAAAGGCATAGGCAATGGATCCCAATAAGGAAACCAGCAGACTCAGTCCTAAAACCTGTGTCAGAATATAGAAACAGACACAGGCAATGAAGAAAAAATAAATAGGCTTGGCGCCTACATAAAATAAATGGTTCAGATAACCAATATTTATAGCCGAAGTTCCTTCAAATGCAATATTATATCCCGGCATGCCTCCAAACATCGATTCGGACCATAACGGATAGTGCCCATATTTTTCTCTGAATTCTACCGACTGCTGGGCCATTCCGGTAAATTGCTGCACATCGGACTGCCGGAGTACTTTTCCTTCAAGGGCTGTCTTGTTAAATGCTACTGAAACAATCCAAAAAACTACAATCGCGATGATATGCGGGAGGGCTTTTCTTAAGAAGCGGTGAATTCATACAAATGAAACTGATTAATCAGGCAAAATAATGCTATTTTATGCAGAAATTTGGATTTTTGAACTATGGCTTTGTTAAGGATGCTCAATCGTGCGGCTTTCATTTGTAATGTATGTTTTCTGCTTGCAATCGGATTGTTGTACTTAAGGCATCCGGTCAATCCGGGTATTACATCGCTTATCATTGCCATGGGGTTTCTCCTTTCCATTGTATTAAATATCATTGTGAATATTTCTCTGCTTTATTTCAGAATAGCTAAAAAACCCGTAATTGAAATTCCCCGGGCACTCAGGATCCTGAATGGCAGCTTTCTGGTTATTCAACTAATCTTATTAATCAAATGATCCGAAAAATCCTGGATGATAAACCCACCAAACTTTTTATTTTTTTTACCGCTTTTTTTGTTGCCAACGCGTTGATTGCAGAATGTATCGGAGGCAAACTTTTTTCTCTTGAAAATACCCTTGGATTAAAAGCATCTTCCTTTTCACTATTTGGTCAATCCGGGCTTTCCTTTACACTTGACCTGTGGTGTCTTGTTATGGCCACTTGAATTCGTGATGACGGATATCATCAACGAATTTTACGGTCCAAAGGCAGTTCGCCGGATTTCTTATACTGCCGTGGCCCTGATCTCTTATGCTTTTATCATGTTTTTTATGGCCATGAAAACTGCACCTGCGGGTTTTTGGGTGATCAGTAATCAAGGACAGCGGTGTGCCGGATATGCAGGCTGCATTCAGCGGTGTGTTTGGACAGGGCATGCGAATCATCGTCGGCAGCCTGACCGCCTTCCTTGTAAGTCAGATAGTAGACGTAACGATCTTTCACAAAATAAAAAGAATCACCGGAGAAAAACATGTCTGGTTGCGGGCAACCGGATCCACTATTGTATCCCAACTGGTGGACAGCTATATTGTTTTATTTATTGCCTTCTATGGAAAGTTCACCTGGCAAACCATTTTAGCAGTCGGCATGGTAAATTATACCTATAAATTTTTTATGGCTGTTGTACTTACACCCCTGATATACTTTGTAGAAAAAAGGATCGCAAAGTATTTTGGTCCCGAGCTCACACACCGTATGAAACAATCTGCGATGGGGGTGGGGGAGGGTTGATGGTTGACGGTTGGCGGTTGGCAGTTGGCGGTTGGCAGTTAAAGACTGAGTTCCATGACAAAATCATCCATAAAATATCCATTTCCGATATCCAGCAGTTCTTCTTTCATCACAAAAAATCCCATATTTCTATAAAACCCCACAGCCTTATTAAACCGGTTCACATTTAACCGGAGGCTCTTTGCTCCGGCGGCTTTCAGCCGCGAAATGACATCGTTCAGTAAAATGCGGCCCAGTCCCTTTCCCTGCAACTGCGTGTCGAGATAAATTTTATTCAGTTTATAATCCCCTGATGAATTTAACGGCGTGTAGGAGGCGTATCCCGCTGCATTCCCTTCATGGTATATGATCAGGAACTGCTGACCGGATTCAAATTGCCTGATCAGATTGTCCTGGGTATAAAACATTTCCATCATGTAGTCTATCTGCGGGGCTTCCACGATATCCTGATACGTAACAGGAAATATACGGATGGCGAGTTCGCGGATCTGCCATAGATCTTCTTTCGAAATCATCCTTATATCCATAACGAAATTTGAAAATTTGAAAATTTGGAAATTTGAAAATTGAAAAGCCAGGAAATACTTTTGTGACCAACCGGCTTAGTGCATTTTCCTGATCGTCAAGTCGCCCATTTCCAAATTTCCAAATTTCCAAATTTTCAAATTCTCCTAGCATTCTGGTAAACTTAGCGGAATATGCACGGCCAGACCGCCATCCGAAGTTTCTTTGTATTTACTATTCATATCCAGGGCTGTATCCCACATCGTTCTTATTACCGCATCCAGTGACACCTTCGCAAAATCGGGCATACTCTGCAATGCAAGCTGCGAAGCAGTAATGGCTTTGATGGCACCCATCGTATTCCGCTCAATACAGGGTACCTGTACAAGTCCGCCAATGGGATCACAGGTCAGACCCAGATGGTGCTCCATGGCAATCTCTGCTGCCATCAGCGCCTGGCGTTGTGTACCGCCCATGCTTTCCGTAAGCGCTCCGGCTGCCATGGCAGAAGAAACGCCGATTTCTGCCTGGCAACCACCCATTGCTGCTGAAAGGGTAGCTCCCTTTTTAAATATACTGCCTATCTCTGCGGCTGTCAGGAGAAATGAAATGATTTTCTCTTCCCGGAATTCTTCTGTAAAACAAATAAAATATTGGAGAACTGCAGGAATAACACCGGCTGCCCCATTGGTAGGTGCTGTAACCACTTTTCCAAAACTGGCATTTTCCTCATTCACTGCCAGGGCAAAACAACTCACCCAGTCGAGGATATATTTAAAATCCCTGCCGCCTGCCCTGATCGCCTGCACCCATTCTGCAAAATCTGAGTAAGTCCTTCCTTTAAGAAGTTTCCGGTTGAGGGCAGCCGCACGCCGGTTTACCTGTAATCCTCCTGGCAAAACACCTTCCGTATGACAACCCTTATACATACACTCTTTCATCACATTCCAGATAATTCCCAATTGTTCCTTAATGGCAGATTCTTCCCGCCAGACCATTTCATTTTCCATGACGACTTCGTGAATTGGCAAACCGGTTTTCATACACCAATGCAGCAGGTTACCAGCCGTATCTATCGGGAAGGGAAGTTGTATGGGTTTTTTTTCGGAAGTGTTTTCGTTTTCCTTTTCAATAAAACCGCCTCCGATTGAATAATAAGTTTCAGCGATCGGCTCGTGGCTGTGAAATCCGGCCAGAAAACTGAGTGCGTTGGGATGGTAGGGCAGGGATTCCCCGGTAAGGAATTCAATATCTGTTGCCGGGTCAAATTTAATGGCGAGTCCGGGTTCCAGGGATTTTGTTTCCCTGATACCTCTCGATCACTGACGGAATAACAGAGGTGTCAATAGCTACCGGGTCGTAACCGGCCAGGCCGAGCTGGATGGCAATATCAGTCCCATGTCCGCGACCGGTTTTGGCCAGGGATCCATATAACAACACCTGAAGATGATTTAAATCTGTTAACAACCCCTGATCGCGTAAAGATCTTATAAATGCCTGCCCTGCACGCCAGGGGCCCAGGGTATGTGAACTGGACGGTCCAACTCCAATTTTGAAAATATCAAAGACCGAGATGGGTTCGTACGGCAAGAAAAATATTTCGACTAAATTACAATAAAAAACCCTGAACTGTTGTCCAGGGTTGGTTTAGCAGGTAGTGTGGTTACGGCACTTGGAATAAAAACTTTCGTCTTGAACAATAAGACAGCTTGGTAATCCGAAATGCTGCACCATTTATTTATTTTCATCCTTACCTTGTCTTTCTTTTTTGGCCTGAAGTTCGATATACCGCTGTTCAAACTGATCCCATTTGAATTTTCGGGAAAAAATGGCAATAAAACCAACGATCAGCAGGAGAGCCAGCAGGAGCACCCCCGGGTTAAAATCAGATGTACTGCTCATCATTTTGGCCCTTTTATACCAACCGGAGAAAAAATTGAGTGAAATGGGGATAACGAACAGGAGAGCCAGAGGGATTCCCAATAAAAACTGACGAAAAGTCTTTTTTTGCTTATCGCGGTTTTCTCTCCAGTATTTTATAAAGTTCTCTTCCTCTTCAGTCAGCATGTCAGGATGGTTTTAATATTGATCTGGAAAAGAATTATTGAATAAAAATTGAGGATTCGGCAGGTATATGGTTAGTTTTCAATATTTTATTTTAATTTTCACATAATTATTTAACCGGTTTCGCGTTCGTAAATTACGTATAAAGGAAAATCCAGCGCTTTGAAGATACCTCTGTTGCTCGTACAGTATTTATATCAGAACCGAAAGATGTCACTTCCCGGCCTGGGCATTTTTACGCTGGACAAGTCGGTGGTTCTTCCGAATGAGCATGATCGCGCCCTGCTTTCGATGCCAAATGCAGTTCAGTTCCAGAATGCAAATATAGCAGCCGCAGATAAAGAGCTGATCACATTTATCTGCGAAAACACCGGCAAGATTAAACCACTGGCCATATCTGACCTCGATTCTTATCTCAACCTCGGCACAGAGATGCTGAATATCGGCAAACCCTTTCATCTGGAAGGTATTGGGACTATTTCCAAGAACAGGTCGGGGAAGTTCGATTTTACTCCGGGAGAATATACCGTATTTAAAGAAAACACATCGGCGCCGGTCCAGGAAAAGAAAAAGGTTTATGCAAGTGATAAAAAGCAGCAACCCGATCCATCCAATGTGCAAAGCAGTAACGGACTCAAACTGCTCGCTATGGTAGCCGCCTTAGCCATTGTCGGATGGGGAGGATGGATGATGTATAAGAAGAGCGGCCCGGCAGAAACCGAAAAAACTCCAGACAGTTCAGTCATTGTCCAGGAACCACAGCCTGCAGTAACCGATTCGGCCAGGTTAAATGCCGTTCAGGACAGTTTAAAATCTGTCCGCGCCGATTCGGTAAATCGCTCAATTGTAAACGGACCTTCAACCTATAAATTCGTGATCCTCGCCACCACGAATGGGCCACGTGCCATCAAGCGTTACAACCAGCTCACATCATTCGATCTGAAAGTGCACCTGTACCAGAAAGATTCCAGTTTTTTCAAAGTGTATTTCCAATTTCCGGCTCTTGCCAAAGACACTATTCACATCAAGGATTCTCTCCGGAAAGAGTATGCACACGAAGTGGTCATCGAGCAATAATCCCTGCGATCTTAAAATTTCCCTTCAATCATTTTTTATTATCTTGAATCGAATTTAAACGATTGAATATGTATATCAGTGTGATGCCCTCATGTAAACGATTCTTTTCTTTATGTTTTACCGTACTCATTTTAACAGGCAGTGTATTTGCCCAACGTACTGAAGATTCAGCTGCCAGGGCGAAAAGAGACAGGGAAAACGCGGAAAAAGCCAAAGTCACCGAAGTATATAGTCCCGTTCCTCCCATTGTAACCCCGGGCAAAACGGATGCTGAACCGCCATCCGATGCCATTGTGCTATTTGATGGTAAGAACCTGGATCTATGGCGGGCTGAAGGCCCTGATTCAACCAAGGCCGCCGGATGGAAAGTTCATGATAAAATCATGACTGTCGATAAAAAAGCAAAAGGTATCCTAACAAGACAGAGATTTCTTGACTATCAACTTCATCTTGAATATAGAATTCCTGAGGATATAACCGGTTCCGGTCAGGCCAGGGGTAACAGTGGAATTTTTCTGGCCTGTATTTCCGATAGCGGCTCAGATGTTGGATATGAATTGCAAATCCTGGATAATTATAAAAACGAAACGTATGTAAACGGACAGGTTGGAAGCATCTACAAACAGGGAATACCCCTTGCCAATCCCTGCCGCAAACCGGGAGAATGGCAGGATTATGAAGTCGTTTGGAAGGCACCAAGATTTAATGCAGACGGAAGTGTAGCATCACCGGGCCGGGTAACCGCTTTTCTGAATGGAGTGCTGGTGCAGAATGATTATCAGACAATCGGTGTAACCATGTATATCGGAAAACCATATTATAAAAAACATGGAACAGCACCCATTAAATTACAGGCTCATGGCGATCCCAGCGAACCAATTAGCTTCCGGAATATCTGGCTGAGACCCCTGTAATCTGGTTGATGGTGGATGGTTTATGGTTTATGGTATTCAATACACATTCACAATCTACCATTCACGATTTCGTCCGGGACTAAAATCATTTCGAAAAATAAACCGCTCCATCCGGAACCTGCTTTAGCAACAGCATATTCTTTTTCTGCAGTATAGAATCCAATTTGGGCATTTCCGGATTGTCCAGGTCGTTAAACCAGACGAGGTAACTGTTCGCCGATTCATAATAATGGCGGACTTTTTCCGGAAATACAACCTGTGGAAGCTGAATTGCCGGCAGGCTGGTTATAAAATAAACTGCGTCCGGGGCATTGGAATAGATCGGGAAATGCGGATCAAAAATGACTTTATTTCTTTCAACGAACTGCACAATTCCGGATTGAGTAAATTCATCTTCCCTGTATCCCGGAATGCCCGCATCTTTCACTCCGTCATAATATTCGTAGTCTGCCGCCAACTGAATATTCATAAATAATGCCGCTACGAGCAAAAAAATGAACCCCGATATCCATTTCATGCGGTAAGACCGGCGCTCTATAAATCCGGGAATCCACCAGCTCAGGCTCCAAAGCAGCGGAATAAACATAGGCGCAAGCAATCGATTGGTAAATTGTTCATAACGGGTAAGAAAGGAAGAAAGCAGCATAAATACACAATACATCAATCCGATAGCAGCCGACGCATATTCAATTCCATAGTTAGTTTGTCTTTGCTTGTAAGTAAAAAATATTGCGAGGGAAAAAATAAGGAGGACTGCCAGGGTGAGCATCACCGCTACGCCCGGCATTCTCCCAACCGATATCCAGTCACAAAAAACACCCCCGAAATATTCAATAATCCTGAAAAAACTGAGATCACCTTTTTGCCGCTGACCCATGAGAAAACCAGTCAGGAAATAATTGCGGACAATATTTGTCAAAAATAAGGAAAGGGAAATACCGCTGAACAGCAGGCAGTGCATGAGTCGTTTACGCAGGGGATCGTGTTGATTAAAAAAAATCAGGCTGACTCCAACCGGAACCATAAAAATGCCGGCATATCTGTCCAGGCAGGCAATCGAACAAATAATGGCAGCAACAAACAGCCATTTCATTTTCATTTCCCTGAGATAATTCGATATACTAATAATAAAAAAAAGTATTAGCAATAAAAAAATGGTTTCAGACCATAACATGGAGTAAACTTCCTGCAGTGCCGGGCTGAAAAGAATACATACCAGTAATATCCGTTTATACCAACCGCTGCGTTGATAAAAACCATTCATCATACCACCGCATGTATAAAGGAGAATGCCGAATAAAATCCCATTCAGCCAGGATCCGTAAAGAAGAGGATCCAGTCTGGTAAAAAATGAAATGATTGTTAAAAAAAACGGATAGCCGACAGGAAAGTCCACGACGGGTAACTGATCGAAATGATCTGAATCCGCCACCGGTGGCTAAATGCCGGGAGGCGCTGAGATAAGTTACGGAATCCGGTGAAACACCGATGCCACTGTGTTTAGAAAAAATCTGGATTAATACAAAACCGGCCAGCGCAACCAATAATGAATCCAGGTTTTTGGAAATGGAAAATAAATGCTGCTTTACTTTCATGTATGAATTCGAAGATATAAGAATTCTGATAGTTCATCTATGAACGCGATAACCTAATTTCAATTTTTGTTCCAGATCATATAATTGATGAACAGATTCTATTGCCTGTTATCTATATGGGTTGTCTGTACCATGGGATCCGCAAAGGCCCAGATATTTGGAGGCAGCCCTCCCTCTGTAAAATGGAAACTGGCTCATTCCATTCCCGCAGATATTATTTATCCTGCGGGACTGGACAACCAGGCGAAGCAGGTTGCCTTCCTGGTTTCAGCACTGGCCAAATCTACCTTGTCAACCATCGGCAGTCAGCAAAAGCCAATCGACATTGTCTTCCATAACCTGACGACCATTCCCAACGGATACGTGCAGCTGGCTCCATTCCGAAGTGAATTTCAGCTTACCCCATCGCAGAATAGTTTTGAATTAGGAAGCATACCCTGGAACCAGACGCTGGCAATTCATGAATACCGGCATGTTCAGCAATTCAATAATTTTTGCGTAGGCCTTTCGAAAGCTTTTTACATTCTCTTTGGTCAGGATGGTCTTGCTCTGGCAAATAGTATTTCTGTGCCCAATTGGTTTTTTGAAGGAGATGCTGTTTACCAGGAAACCCTGGTCAGCAGGCAGGGAAGGGGGAGACTGCCACTTTTCCTTACCGGTTTTGAAGCCCTTTGGGTCTCACAAAAGAATTATTCCTGGATGAAACTCCGCAATGGGTCTTACCGGGATTTTACTCCTGATTACTATCCACTCGGGTATATGCTTGTAGCATTATGGAAGGGATGAGTACGGTGCGGATTTTTGGTCCAGGACCGCTATTGACGCCGCAAAATTTAAAGGCCTTTTTTATCCTTTGCAAAAATCCATTCAGAGAAATGCGGGTATAAGCTTCGATTCTTTTCACACCAGGGCATTGAATTATTTTCGCAGACAGTTATCCCAAAAAGCATATAGCAGTCCGTCGGCATTGTATGGAAAAGAAAATGCGCATTTTCAGGCGGACCAATTATTTCCGCAATTCACAGATTCCGGTCGCCTGATTTTTCTAAACAACAGTTACCGTCACCCGCCAGCCTTTGTAAGTCTTCGGGCCAGCGATGAAAATAAATCACTGGTTAAATACCGCGCTGTTTCATTGGACGATGCCTTTTCCTATCGCAACCGGCAAATCGTATATGCGGCATTTGAGCCCGACCTGCGATGGGGATGGCGCAATTATTCCATAATCCGCGTTCTGGATCTGGACACAAAAAAAGACCGGCGGCTTACGAGCAAAACAAAATATTTTTCTCCTGACATTTCACCCGATGGAAAATCAGTTGTTGCGGTGAATATGGACGTATCAGGAATGAGCACCCTGGATATACTTGAAATGGAATCAGGTAAATTCCTGAAGCAGATTCCAAATCCTGATAAATTAGTTTATACCTATCCAAAATATTTCTCCTCTGATCAACTCGTGGCTGCCGTGCGGAATGAAAAAGGACAGATGGGTCTCATGTTGATCACTATCCCTTCAGGAAAACAACAACTGCTGGTTGACTGGTCAATGGAACCACTGGGATTTCTTTCGGTAGATAATAACCGGATTTATTTTACCCGAAGCTTCCAGGGACAGGACCATGGATTCTGTTATCGCGATGGTCAGGTGTATATGTTGAACGCGGATGCCGCCAGTGGCAATTACCAGCTGGCAGCCGGCCATGGGAATCTGAGCTGGAATAGTTTTACCAGTGCGGGATACCGGCTACAGGTTTCCCAGATGGTACAATTCCTTTGAAACGGATCCGGTAATCTTCCCGCGTGTGGATACCTCGGAAAAACATGAAGTGTATTCACTGGATAATCCGCCTTTCCAGATCCCTTTCCCTCTTCCTGATACAGGTTTTACTGTAAGACCTTATCACGCATTTACCCATCCTTTTAATTTTCATAGCTGGAGGCCTTATATCAACGATCCCGATTACACACTTGCCCTGCTGGGTCAAAATGTATTGAACAGTATTCAGTCGGAAATATTTATCGGTTATAACACTGATGAACAATACAAAAAAGCGGGGATGGATTTTACGTACGGCGGACTGTTCCCATTTATTAATATCGGTGCAGAATACCGGATCGATCGCAGCGCTTACTACGGTGCTCAAAAAATATATTGGAATGAATTACTTCCTTATGCCGGCCTCTCTGTTCCTCTTAACTTTAGCCGTGGCAGATGGCTGACAAACCTGGTAGTGGGCAGCAATATTTCTTATCACCAGGAATATTTCAAAGGAGTATACAAAGACAGTATAAAAAATACATCCTATTTCAGCGTTAATCCCCAGCTATTATTCACACACCAGCTTCAGGCAGCCAGAATGCAGATATATCCTTCGTTCGCTCAGACTCTGTTAGTACAATACAATCGTGCCATTTCGAATATATCAGGAAATCAGTTTCTGGCTTCGGCAAATTTATTTTTCCCCGGACTTACTTCTACTAACAGTCTCGTGATCAGCGGAGCCATGCAGCAGCGTGATTCATTAAACCAGGTCAGATTCTCCAATGGATTTCCTTTTGCCCGCGGATACACTGCAGTAAATTTTTACCAGATGTATCGGATTTGGTATCAATTATAATTTCCCACTGGCTTATCCTGACTGGGGATTTGCTGACATCATTTACTTTTTAAGGATCCGCGCCAATTTGTTTTATGATGATACCTATGTGCCCTATTATGCAACCAATGGTCCGTTCGTACAAACGCAATACCGGTCGGCCGGCATAGAAATCTATCTTGATACAAAATGGTGGAATCAGCTTCCGCTGAGTTTTGGTATACGGTATAGTCGCCTGCTGGATCCGGATTATGGGGGAAGGGGCCCCAATCAATGGGAGCTTATCCTGCCGCTGAATATCCTGGATAAAGGATATAGCCATCGGCCGACCAACCCGTAGTAATGCCTTCGCACAGCGTGGATTGGTCTTTCACAACGGTCAGGACATTCTTCAGAAAGATCCTTTTCATCCCCCGGAACTTCTTAATTTTGCGCGCCCCGGTGAAATATTTCCGGGCACTCATATGAAGTATACATCAGAAATTGAAAAAAGAAGAACATTCGCCATCATATCCCATCCGGATGCCGGTAAAACAACCCTGACGGAAAAATTTCTTCTGTTCGGAGGTGCAATTCAAACCGCAGGAGCAGTAAAGAGCAACAAGATCCGTAAACACGCTACCAGCGATTTTATGGAAATAGAACGGCAGCGTGGTATCTCCGTCGCTACTTCCGTGATGAGTTTTCAGTACCGCGATATGCTCATCAATCTACTGGATACACCGGGCCATAAGGACTTTGCTGAAGATACCTACAGGACTCTTACAGCAGTCGACAGCGTGATCCTGGTTATTGACAGCGTGAACGGCGTGGAGGAACAAACCCGGAAACTGACCGAAGTCTGCCGTATGCGCGACACCCCGATCATAGTTTTTGTTAATAAGATGGACCGGGATGGAAAAAACCGTTTCGAACTCATGGAAGAAATCGAAAACGAATTAAAAATAAAGTTACATCCGCTGACCTGGCCCATCAACAGCGGTAAGGATTTTAAAGGAGTATATAACCTGCATGATAAAAACCTGATCCTGTTTACGGCCAATACAAAGGCTTCAGATGAAGATGTTGTTCAAATTGGTAATCTCACAGATTCTTTGCTGGATGAAAAACTGGGAGAAAAGGATGCGTCAATCCTGCGTGAAGATGTGGAACTGGTGGATGGTGTATATGGCCCGCTTCATGTAGAAGATTATTTAAGCGGAAAAATTGCTCCGGTATTTTTTGGGTCGGCCATTAATAATTTCGGTGTCCGTGAAATGCTGGATAGTTTTATTCGAATTGCGCCAGTGCCCCAATGCCGGCCAACAACCGGAGGAATGATTTGTCCGGAAGATGAAAAGCTCAGCGGATTTGTTTTCAAAATTCATGCAAACCTGGATCCCCGTCACCGCGACCGGATCGCATTTATCCGGGTATGCAGCGGTAAATTTGAACGGAACAAATATTTTCATCATGTCAGACTGAATAAGGATGTGCGTTTCAGCAATCCCTACAGTTTCCTGGCACGGGATAAGGATGTGATAGAAGAAGCATTTCCGGGAGATGTGGTTGGACTTTTTGATACAGGAAATTTTAAAATCGGTGATACACTTACAGAAGGTGATAATTTTTATTTCACTGGTATTCCTTCCTTTTCGCCGGAAATTTTTAAAGAAGTACAGAATAAGGATCCGATGAAAACAAAACAACTGGAAAAGGGATTATTGCAACTGACGGATGAAGGTGTAGCCCAGTTATTCACCCAGTTTGGAGGCAATAAAAAAATTATCGGCTGCGTGGGTGAATTGCAGTTTGAAGTGATCCAATACCGCCTGCTGCATGAGTATTCCGCTTCCGTACAATTTAATACGCTTCCTTTTTTTAAAGCCTGCTGGATAACCAGCAAGGATGAGAAAAAGCTGCTGGACTTTGCGCGGTTCAAACAAAATAATATTGCAGAGGATAAAGACGGACAAATGGTTTACCTCGCGCAAAGTGAATGGTTTCTGAAAACGGAAATCAGTAACAACCCGGATATCGAATTTCACTATACTTCGGAGATACACAAGTAGAGTATGGGAGTATGGAAGTATGAAAGTGTGAGATTATTGGAAGGTATTTTTAGATCAACTATTCCGATTACTCCCATACTTCCATACTCCCATACTTTACTTTAGCCTCACTCCCGTATAATTGTGTGGGCTGATCTTCTTGAGTTCTTTCTTTACTACTGCCGCAATTTCAAGGCCGTCAATAAACTCGTGCATGGATTGTTTGGTAATACCGTTTTTTCCTCTGGTTAAAGCTTTCAAAGCTTCGTATGGCTGGGGGTAATCCTCCCTGCGCAGAATTGTCTGGATGGCTTCTGCCACAACAGCCCAGTTATTTTCCAGGTCCGTCACCAGTTTATCCGGATTCAACACCAGTTTGGAAAGTCCCCGTTCAATTGATTTAAGGGCCAGGATCGTGTGGGAAAAGGGAACTCCGATACTGCGTAAGGTAGTAGAATCGGTGAGGTCCCGCTGCAGACGGGAAACGGGCAATTTGGAAGAGAGCTATTCAAAAATGGCATTGGCCATACCCAGATTACCTTCTGCATTTTCAAAATCGATCGGGTTTACCTTATGTGGCATGGCAGAAGAACCGATTTCCCCTTCCTTGATTTTCTGTTTGAAATAATCCATCGAAATATAGGTCCAGATATCCCTGCAGAAATCAATCAGATATGGTATTGATTCGTTTGATACAGTCGAATTGTGCAGCAAGCAGATCATAATGTTCTATCTGAGTGGTATACTGCTGACGTTCCAAACCCAAGTTTCTTTTCGACAAATTCATTTCCCAATTTTATCCAGTCTTTGCCTGGAAATGCAACATATGTGCATTGAAATTTCCGGTTGCTCCGCCAAATTTGGCTGTAAATGGAATTTGGATCAGAAGTTCTACCTGGTTTTCTATTCTTTCCACAAAAACCATTATTTCCTTCCCCAGTGTTGTGGGAGAAGCGGCCTGTCCATGGGTTCTGGCCAGCATGGGTGTATTCCGCCATTGTTTGGCCAGAATGGTAAGCTGTTTTTTAAGATTTAAAATAAAGGGCAGATATTCAATTTCCACTGCATGTTTCCATAGCAGGGGAATCGCTGTATTATTGATATCCTGTGAAGTCAGTCCAAAATGGATCCATTCTTTGGTCTCAGGATCTTTGGTTTGATCCAGTCTGCGTTTTCAGGAAATATTCAACTGCCTTCACATCGTGGTTCGTTGTTTGTTCAATCTTCTTTATCTCCAGTGCATCTTCAAGACTAAAATTTTCCTGCAGGGCCAGAAGTGTTTTTTTTGTGCCGGCCGAGATCGTAAAAAATTTTTTTTCAGAAAGGAAAATAAAATAGGCGATTTCAACCTGCAAGACGGTATTTGATCAATGCATATTCAGAAAAATATTCCTCCAACTGCTGTAATTGATTCCGGTATCTTCCGTCTATTGGCGAAATAGCTGTCAGTGCGTGAAGTTCCATATACTCGGTCAAATAGGGATTATTTACTCAGCTTCCCTACATTTGCAGCCAAATTTAAACTAATCGCGTTGGACAGAAAAATAAGGGTCGGTGCAGTGAGTTATCTGAATACCAAACCGCTATTATATGGAATCGAAAATTCCGCCGTCATAGAGGAAATTTCCCTGATTACTGAATATCCGGCCCTGATTGCCGATAAACTGCTGACGGATGAAATTGATATCGGGCTGGTGCCAGTCTCCGTAATTCCCCTAATGCATGAATATCATATCAATACCCGGTTTTGTATCGGGTGCGACGGACCCGTCGCTTCGGTTTGTCTGTTCAGTGAAGTGCCGGTAACTGAAATCCGGAAAGTGTTGCTGGATTATCAAAGCCGGACTTCTGTTGCCCTGGCTGAAATTCTATTTGAAAAACACTGGAAACTAAAACCGGCTTTTGAACAGGCAGGGCCTGATTTTATTCAGCAGATTAAGGGTCATACAGCAGCTGTTGTAATCGGAGACCGTGCGCTTGCATCAAGATATCCCGGTCTGCCTATGTCTATGATCTGGGAGAAGCCTGGAAAGAGATGACCGGATTACCTTTTGTATTTGCCGCCTGGATCAGCAATAAAAAATTAGATCCGGGATGGATCGTCGTTTTGATCAGGCAAATGAATTTGGTATTCAAAATATTTCCCGTGTTATTGAAGAAATGACCGGCAGAGAATTTGACCTGAACAAGTACTTTACGAGTTACCTGAGCTATGAACTGGACAATAAAAAACAAAAGGGATTGAATCTTTTCCTGGAGCTGTTATCGGATCAGAAGCAGGGTTCCCTTTCTGATAATATCTCCGCAGAAAGAACTGGCCTTAATTAAGTAAACAAAGTTCACCGGCATCCTGTCTGCGCCCTGAAATGTTCCGTCCCAGCAATCTGAAGGGTTTTTCGTTTCAAACACCCTCTGGCCCCAGCGATTGTAAATAGAAAAATCCTGAAGAATAACGTTGCCCCAGCTGCGAATCCCAAAACAATCGTTTTCGCCGTCGTGATTTGGAGTAAATGCGTTGGGCACCGAAAAAGCGTTCTGACCTGTTTTTGTTACAACCACCGTAACGAATCATAGCATATACAACCATTTGCCCGGTTCCCTGAACAACAAAATTGGGTGGTTGCAGTAAGAGTAGCTACCGGCGACGCGCTATTCGGATCATTTAGATTTGTTCCTGGCTGCCAGGTGTATGTTGAGGCACCGCTGGCGTTTAATTGGGACGCTCAGGTTTGAACAGTCTGATATCATTCGATTTGCCTGCAACTACATCGGGGAGGTCATTTACGGTCACCTGTACTGAAACTGGAATCATATTGGACACAAACCGGGTCGGTAATAGTTACATTAAAAACGTATGTCCTGGTCCGGTGTTGCCAATGGCAGCAGATGACGCCGGATTAGTCAAATAGAGTGCCGGTGTCCAGGCATACAAATTTTTTGCACCATTATAGCCGTTCAAGAACAACCGACATTCCTTTACAAACAGACTTGTCCGGGGGTGCTTTAAATATTGTTCTGGGTAAAATATTTACCATAACTGAGTCCTATCACGTTACAGTTATTTAAACCTTTTCCGGTCACGTAGAATTAGTCGGTTGGATCTTGGCTTGTGAAGCAATCGGATTCGGACTGTGGATATCATTCAGAAAGTCAGCCGGTCTCCATGTGTAAGACGACCTCCCGAGACCTCCAGCTGAACTGATCCGTTGACACATATCGCTGTATCGGGAGTAATTTTCAAATGTGGCCTGGAGGAATAATGAATTACGGCTGTAGCTGATTCACCTGTGACGTCTGTTGAACAGTTATCCTTGTCCGTTATTTTGAGCAGGACGTATTCTGCGTGGTAAATGGAGGGATTTCACGGCAACCGGAAATGGAACATTGTCCTGAACATTCATTTGAGAATAACTACTGTTGGACGTCACTGTAACTCAGCGAGTATGGCGGGTTCGGGGATGTAGTCGGATGAAATGTCAAATGGCCGGTCTGTCCGGCGCAAATAGTATCGCCCGTAAAAGTTCCCGCAATCGGTGTGCAACAATCATTGTTTGTAACAAACGGACATTGTGGGTTTATCTGGCTAATGACAGCAGAACCTCCCAATGTTCCATTCCAAGATGCGTTGCCCTGTTTATTCAGCAAGTCATTAAATGAAAAATAAGCGAGCAATCCGGGTTGGTAGTGGGACTTGGAAGCGGAGAATTCATATAAGTCTGCAATTTGCGCCTGAGTTCGTGCCACATTCCAAATTCTGACTTCATTGATAAACCCCATAAAATTTTCATTATAAAATGCGAATTGATAGAACCCTATCTGGGTTATCCAGTCATTCTGAATCAAATTGCCTGTAGCGGTAACCTGACTCATTAAATACCCGTTTCGATAATATTTTAGAGAACTACCATCATATACCATGGCGACATGATATGTTTTGTTCAGCTGCAACTGACAGGCATCGTCAGTTTTAAAAAAGCCGTTGGTTGTCGTTATCTGAGCATTCTGAGCTCTTAAAAGATAATTTGCATCTGTCGGATCTGCATACTTCCCAACAATATCACTACCTAAAGTTGGTCCGCCGGCGTAAGGTTGTGTCATATTAATTTCTGCCTCGATTGTTATCTGATTGCCCGGAATATCCAGATCCCCGACTGCCACAAATGAAGGATAAGAAGGCAGGTTTAGCCAGTTGTTGCAATTCTGAGCCGGTGAAGCAAGAAAAGTGAATATTAGGACATAGAAAACGGCAATACTTCTCAACATCGCTTTGGAAAGAGATAACAATTAATCTGATAAACTATCAACTTGTCAAAATTATTGTTCCTTATTGAAGAGATCTAAACCAAATGCATACACGAAACTAGAAATGAAATTTCTATTCTTGTTTATTGATACAAGTCAACTAAATCTAAAAAAGATTAGAATTAGTTTGACCTTCTAAGTATAAACACTTAGCTAATTAATAGAATACTTTATTATTTAAATTAAACACCCGATAAAATAGAAAAAATTGATTTTTGAGATTATTTTCGCCCTAATTCCTCTAGTTCAATCAAAATAAATGAAAACTAAATTTCTTTCAGTTCTGATTCTTGCTCTTGCAATATGCTTCATTTCATGCTCCAAAAGCAATGACAACCCTTCCACTCCGGTTGTTACACATGATACAGTAGTGGTAATTACACATGATACTGTTCTTTTAGTACCTACCAACTCAATTGTCGGATTATGGATTGGAACACTTACTGCGGTTAATGAACCCCTGGCGGGACCACTCACATATAGTTTTGATATCCGGGCGGATGGCACGATACTTACTTCGAGTGAGGGCGCCGACGGTAACACCTATTATTCTGCCGGCCAATGGGCGCTCTCAGGAACGTCTTTTTCAGCAACGATAACTTCAACAACAGCCAGTAATAAAGGAACAGTTCAAAATCTAACGGCCGTATATAATAAAGCGAATGGCACCCTTTCATCAGGTACCTGGCAAAACGTAGTCGGCAGTGCATCCGGAACATTTTCCCTGAGTAGAATCAATTAGAAGCATTTAGACGAAAACAGAAAATATTCAGCTGAACATCGTAAGGCAAAGGATTTTTGCTTCGGCGTTCAAATGGATTGTCATATACAGAAGTAGCCTCTTTTATGTAGTAGGAAAATCCGTTTTCCACAATCAAAGAAAATATTTTATTCAGTTCAGCATTCTGACGGAATGATCCATGATATTCCAGGAAAAGATTTTTTACATGCTGCAATTGACCAGCCAAATCACTGATCACCTGGAATTCAGCCCCTTCAATATCTATTTTTAAAAAGTCGACTGGCCTGTTCAAAAAATCTTTTAATCGTACGGCCTTCACTGCTATGGTGTCCTGAGAAGATCCGTCACCAATACGGCTTGACATGGATCCCTCACTGGCAAACTGAAGCACTGTATTTTCTATCCATACTGCTTCTTTCCGGGCTTCCACATTTTTGAACCCAAAACTTGCAATATTTTTTTGGAGAAGCTGAAAATTTTGTTCATCCGGTTCAAAAGCAACAATCTCCGCATCCGGATATAAATTCTTCAAATAAATTACACTGAGACCGATATTTGCGCCGCAATCAATAATAAAAGGTTTGGGAGGTAATTCTTGTTTATACACTTCTTCAATAAATATTTCGTTCAGACCATGCATCAATTCTGTCGGACTGATGAAATAGAAATCCTTTCCGAACAGCCGGTGTGAACGTATTTTTCCGGAACCCAGGTGTTTATAATATATTTTTTTAACTGGCCCTATATTGACCACATGGTAGGGATTATGGAATAACTTACCGATCCGCATTCGAATGCCCTGCAGGATATTTTTACCAAACGACTTATTTTGCATGGATTTTATTTCAACAAGCGTACAATTTACAGAGAAGGGAGGAATTCTCTATAACTGACATAAATATGTTTTCAATTCTAGTCTGTTCCATAAATGCACTATATCTGGAAAAATTGAAAGCGAATATTCATGAAACCATCGGTAATATCTATGAGTTACTGGTCTGGGACAATATAGCAGATAAAAAACCGCTCACGGAAGTATATAATCTGCTTGCAGCAAAAGCACGATATCCCTATTGGTGTTTTATCCATGAAGACATCCGTTTTGAAACGGTTAACTGGTCAGAAAATTTGCGGATGGCTTTTGACAGTCACCCCGAAACCGGCCTGATCGGTATTGGCGGTGCAAAGTATAAAAGCAGGACCCCATCCGGGTGGTCTACCGGAGTAAAGGATCTCGATTTCTGCAATATTTATCATGAGGATAAAAATCATTCCCGGCTTCATATCTATCTGAATCCATCCGGTTCAGTCTTTGAACCCGTTGTGAATGTGGATGGCGTTTTTATGGCCATCCGAAGGGAAGTATGGAAAAGCGCCCATTACAATACAGATTTGTTACGGGGATTTCATTTATACGATATCGATTTTTCCTTCCATGTATTGAAGTACTGGAAGGCAGCTGTTATTTTCAATATCGATATTCTTCATTTCACGGAAGGGGGGAACTATGGGGACGACTGGGTGGAACCGACAATTCAATGGCACAATACATTTTCGAAACAACTTCCCCAGACTATTGCAAGGGGATTCACCCTGAACCCGGTGGAAAAAGAAATCGGCAAATTCTGGCTCAGACGATTGTCGACAGAAAAAATTTCCTGGAAAAATAAATGGAGATGGATATGGGCCGGCAAAACCTGGCAGGATCCCGGCGCATGGCCCTACCTCGGGTTGTTTCTTTTTGGGAAATACATTAAAAGCCTAAAGCCCAAAGCTTAAAGCCTAAATCAATTTGAAAATTGGATTTCGGTCAACGGTCAGCAACTACAATTATCCTTTATAAACAAACGGAATAAACAGGGTATAAATTACCAGGAGGATGGAACCGATAAATTCTGCCGGAAATCCGAGTATGGTCGTGAAAGTACCACCGATCACCATTACCCAGAGAATGAATGCCAGGGATGAAAATAAAATTTGTCCTGGTTTTTTGACCTGCGTTACATAGTAGAGATAAAGTGGATTTATTATGAACCAGGATCCCGAATACGATCCAAACAGCAGGCTCTTGTTTCCCTCCACGCCGGATCCGTTGATAAGCCCTTTCAGGGTAACATAAGCGGTTATGATTTCTGTGGGAATTAATTTTACCAGCCGGTCTTTATAATCGTTGATGGGAGAAGGGGCTACCGGTATGTCAGCAGCGGATTTGATTTCACGGGCCATAATTGAATTTTATACCCCTAATTTAATCATAAGGCCCGGTAAAAACTAGACCAAAGTACAGATCCAGGTGAAATTTGCGTTCATACGGGACCGGGCATTAATGTATGCCTTACTCCCAGGGCTGACGCATCCGGGAATCAGGCCTTATGTCTTAAACTTTACTCTTTTCCTGACATTATTGCATTAATGATCCATGGCATAATGATTGTCATTCAGTTAGGAATCATATTAGCTAACCTTAAATAAATCAATATTATGGGCAAAATAATCGGAATAGACCTCGGGACCACCAATAGCTGCGTATCTGTTATGGAGGGTAATGAACCTGTGGTGATTGCAAATGAAGAAGGGCGTCGTACCACGCCTTCGGTTGTAGCTTTTCTAAAAAACGGAGAACGAAAAGTAGGAGATCCGGCCAAGCGTCAGGCCATCACCAATCCGATCAATACGATTTCATCGGTGAAACGCTTTATGGGCCGCCGTTATGATGAAGTAACCAATGAAATCAGTCACTGGAGTTACAAAGTTGTAAAGGGTGACAATAATACTTGCCGTATTGACATAGACGGCCGTCATTATACGCCCCAGGAAATCAGTGCAATGATTCTTCAAAAAATGAAGAAAACTGCAGAAGACTATCTGGGTCAGGAAGTTACGGATGCGGTGATCACTGTTCCGGCGTATTTTAATGACGCCCAGCGCCAGGCAACCAAGGAAGCCGGTGAAATTGCCGGTCTGAACGTACGCCGTATCGTTAACGAACCTACCGCAGCCGCCCTGGCTTATGGTCTGGATAAAGCCGGTAAGGACGAAAAAATTGCCGTTTTTGACCTGGGTGGCGGAACATTCGATATTTCCGTTCTGGAACTTGGCGACGGGGTATTTGAAGTCAAATCAACTAACGGTGATACCCATCTGGGTGGTGACGACTTCGATAAAATCATCATCGACTGGCTGGCTGACGAATTCAAAAAAGATGAAAACATCGATCTGCGCAAGGATCCGATGGCACTTCAACGCCTGAAGGAAGCTGCTGAAAAAGCCAAGATAGAATTATCTTCTTCTACGGAAACAGAAATGAACCTGCCATATGTAACTGCTGTGGATGGTGTACCGAAGCATCTGGTGAAAAAACTGACCCGTGCAAAATTTGAACAGCTTTCTGACAAGTTATTTGAAAGATGTCTGAAACCCTGCGAACAGGCGTTAAAAGACGCCGGTTTGAGTGCTTCGCAAATTGATGAAGTGATCCTGGTCGGCGGTAGTACCCGAATTCCGAAAGTGCAGGAGCTCGTAGAAAAATTCTTTGGAAAAAAGCCAAATAAGGGCGTTAATCCTGATGAAGTAGTAGCCGTAGGTGCAGCCATTCAGGGCGCTGTGTTGACTGGTGAGGTGAAAGATGTCCTTGTTACTCGATGTAACACCGCTTAGTCTGGGTATTGAAACTTTGGGTGGTGTAATGACAAGATTAATTGAAAGCAATACTACTATTCCCACAAAGAAGTCTGAAATATTTTCAACTGCCAGCGACAATCAGCCTGGTGTACAGATACATGTTTTGCAGGGTGAAAGGCCAATGGCGAATCAGAATAAGAGCCTTGGGATGTTTAATCTGGACGGAATTCCGCCGGCACCACGGGGCGTACCGCAGATCGAAGTGACTTTCGATATAGATGCCAATGGAATTTTACATGTAGTTGCCAGGGATAAAGGAACCGGTAAAGAACAAAAGATAACGCATTGAGGCAGGTAGTGGCCTGAGCAAAGAAGAAGTGGAAAAAATGAAAGCTGAAGCCAAGGCCAATGAGGCATCCGACAAAGAAGCAAGGGATCGCGTTGATAAACTCAACCAGGCCGATAGTTTTGTTTTCCAGACTGAAAAACAGCTTAAGGAACTTGGTGAAAAACTTCCTGCAGATAAAAAAGCACCAATTGAAACTGCGCTCGCCAATTTGAAGGAAGCACAGAAAACACAGGATATTGCAAAAATCGATGCGGCTATAGCTGAAATCAATAATGCATGGACGGCTGCATCTGAACACTTGTACAAGGGCACCCAGGATGGCGGACCACAATCTGCATCCGGCGGCCAGCCTAACAGTAACGAACATTCGAATGCGGATAAAAACGCTGAAAATGTTACGGATGCCGAGTTTGAAGAAGTTAAATGAGTTTAACGAAGCTCAATGGAGATAATGGCTGACGCATGCGTCAGCCATTATTATTTAAGGAGTTACGCATGAAATCAGCGGTTGGATATGATGGATTTTTTAATAATATGGGTTTGCACAAAGTTGAATGCATCGTATATTTGCATATCAAATTAAGAGCGAATAACAGTCTTGCAAGCTCATAGGTACTACACTTCTTTCTAACGATTCTTCAGTGTTTTCCTTCTTATTGCTCTGAAAAGTTTTTAATCTAAAAATTGAATTTTATGAATCAAGTTGTAATGCAATCTATTGTACAGATGGACACTGAAACGTTGAAAAGATTGACTACTGAAGTAAAAGAAACACTCGCTACAGGTATAAATATGCCGGTGCAAAAGAAACAATTTACCGCAGTCGATCTCTGGAAAATACACCAGGCTAAAAGACAACCTGCACGTATAACCAGAAAATGGGCTATCTAAAATAATAATTCCCTCCGGTTATGGAAAGGATCCGTTGTGAATCCGGACACTAAACACTGCTGTTGTAAGCGGTGTTTTTTTATTTAATGGAATGCCGGACACATCACATGATATCCAGGGCCTTGGCAAAAAAGGTACAAATAAAGGGAAGAACCAGGATGCAAACGCCTCCTATAACCTGATATAAGCCGAAAAATGCAATCACGGAAACAAGAAAGAGAAACCAGTAGAGTCCAGAACTTTTTTTGGTATTTTCCATGCTGATCGGTTTGTAGCGCAAATATATTCGAAATCGGATTGCTTTCATACTCCGCACATTAATTTTATTACAAGATGCTGTTTCGGTATTTTCGCCGGGCGCTTATCACCTCATACACCCAACTTGGATATTGAACTTCGATCTGAGATGAAAATACATTTCTACTTACGTTTCAGCACTAAACAGGGACAGGATCTTTATATCTGCGGGAATATACCCGAGCTCGGTTTTCAGAATAAGTTGACTACGCAACCGGTCCTCATGCAGTACAAGAATCCTGATTACTGGGAATTGATTGTAGAGTTAGCCAGCCAGCCTTCTGACCCGATTGAATATTACTACCAGTTGAAAATGGAAGACGGGAGCATTGTACATGAATGGGGAAACGACCGCAAGATCAGGATCACACCCCGTCACGAACTGTTGCAGGTTTTTGATACCTGGAATCACGCGGGAGAATATGAAAATACATTTTATACTGCCCCTTTCCAGGAGATCCTTCTGTCCGCGGCTTCCCGCAAATCAGGATCAAAATCACCAAGGAATGCGACGCATATTTTCAAAATAAAAGCCCCGCTGTTGCGAAGCAACGAAGCCGTATGTATTTCGGGAAACGGCGAGGGTTTCGGTGACTGGTCCATGGAAAAACCACTCATTGGGAAAAAACAGGGAAACTGGTGGACGATTGAGCTCAATCTGTCGGGCATGACTTTCCCAGGCCAATATAAGTATGGTATTTATGATGTAAAACATAAAGCCCTCATTCATTTTGAACATGGTCCGAACAGGGCGCTGCAAGGTGATGCAAGAGAGGGAAGTCTGACCATCATACACGACGGATTCATACATCTTCCAAATAGTACCTGGAAGGGCGCGGGAGTTAGTTTACCCGTGTTCAGTCTTCGGAGTAAGGACTCGCTGGGAACCGGAGAATTTTCCGATCTGCGACTTTTGGTAGATTGGGCACATAAAACAGGGATTAAACTGATCCAGATTCTTCCTGTTAATGATACATCAGCCACCGGAAGCTGGATGGATTCTTATCCATATGGTGCCATCTCAGCTTTCGCTCTGCATCCGATTTACCTCAATCTGGAGGAAATGGCCGGAAAGAAAAATGCGCATTTCCTTAAATCACTGAAGAAAATCCAAAAGCAGCTGAATAGCCTGCCTGACCTTGACTATGAAACCGTGATGCAGACCAAAACAGAAGTTTCAAAAGAACTTTTTAACACTGTGAAGGAAGGTCTGATGGACGATGAAGATTTCAAAGAATTTTTTGCACAAAACAAATCCTGGCTGGTTCCATATGCCGCCTTCTGCTATTTAAAAGAAATCAATGGCACTGCGGATTTCCGTCTCTGGAAGACTTACGGCAAGTATTCCAAACTGTCAGTGGACCGGCTCAGTTCACCCCAGTCCAAACAATTTCATCAGATCGCTTATTTCTATTTTGTTCAATATCATCTCTACCGCCAGCTTCGAAAATCTGTAGTTTATGCCCATGAAAACGGAATTATCATAAAAGGGGATATTCCAATCGGCGTATACAGGTACAGCAGTGATGCCTGGGTATCGCCGGAGCTTTATCATATGGACATGCAGGCAGGTGCACCTCCGGATCCCTTCGCTACAAAAGGGCAGAACTGGGGATTTCCGACTTACAATTGGGAAAGGATGGCAAAGGATTCCTTTCAATGGTGGAAGAATCGTTTCGCCCAGATGGCTATTTATTTCGACGCATTCCGGATCGATCATATCCTGGGTTTTTTCCGTATCTGGAGTATTCCCATTTCGCAAACTGAAGGCATAATGGGACATTTCGAACATGCCATTCCTGTTCATCGTGTTGAATTCGATGAAAGAAATATTTATTTTGACAAGGACCGCTATACGAAACCATTCATAAATGAAGCCGTGCTCTGGGAACATTTTGGTACTGATACAGAAATGGTAAAACCAGTTTATTTTGACGCAACGGTAACAGGCAAATTCAACATCAAAGAATTTGTAAACACGCAGCGAAAAGTAACAGAATACTTTTCAGACAAGCAAACAGATCCCAAAGATCTCCGGGACAGGGAAGCCCTGATGAATCTCATCTCCAACGTAATCCTTTTCGAAGCAGAGGGATCCGGGGGAAAACAGTTTCATTTCCGGTTTTCGATGGAAAACACTTCTTCGTTCCGTTATCTTGACTGGCATTTACAAAACCAACTCAGGGAATTGTATGTGAATTATTTCTTCCACCGACAGGACGCATTCTGGAAAATGGAAGCGATGAAAAAACTTCCGCTCCTGAAAAGATCTACCAATATGCTCGTTTGTGGTGAAGACCTGGGTATGGTGCCTGCCTGTGTACCGGATGTAATGAAACAAACCGGCATTCTAAGCCTGGAAATTCAGCGTATGCCCAAAGATCTTACCCGGGAATTTTTCAACCCCGCTTATGCTCCATATTTATCTGTCGTTACACCATCTACACATGACATGAGCACGATCCGCGGATGGTGGGAAGAAGACCGGGCAGAGAACACAAAAGTTTTTTAACGAAGAACTGGGTCAGTGGGGAGAAGCACCATTTTTTTGTGATGCGTGGATCAATAAAGCCATTGTACAGCAACACCTGCATTCACCGGCCATGTGGAGTATTTTTCAACTTCAGGACCTACTCGGCATGGATGAAAATATTCGCCGGGAAAATCCCAATGATGAAAGGATTAATGTACCTGCGATTCCCAATTACTACTGGCGTTACCGGATCCATATTTATCTGGAAGATCTCATCAAAGCAAAACCCTTTAACGAACAGCTCAGGGAAATGGTAAAATCATCCGGCAGATAATACCTGTATGAAAATCCAATACATAACCTATAACCTGCGTTTCAAATATCCTTTTACCATTTCCAGGGGAACTAAAACACATCAGCCAACACTGATTGTAAGCCTTGAACAATTCGGACTGACAGGATTATGGCGAAGCTCCAGCTATAACCTATTATCATATTCCGGTTGAAAAAATGGTAACAGATCTTGAACTTAAGAGACCTGTTATTGAGAAATTTGCATTTACGGAACCTTCCCGGTTCTGGCATTTTCTGCATCATCTTGATTCCCGGATAATCCTTTCCTTGTATGTGCGCTTGACATTGCCGGATGGGATCTGTATGGAAAAATGCAGAAAAAGCCATTGTATGCATGCTGGAAACTGGATAACAGTGAAGGTCCGATGACTGATTATACCATCGGCATTGATTCAGTACACAAGATGGTTGAAAAAATGCAAGCCAAGCCCTGGCCCATTTATAAGATCAAACTGGGTACGGCCCAGGACGCTGAAATTATCAGGGCATTGAGACAACATACTCGATTCCGTTCTTCGTGTAGACGCAAATTCCGGATGGAACCTGCAACAGGCATTGGAACTGATTCCTGCATCTAAACGAATGTGGGGTTGAATTCATCGAACAGCCCCTTGGATAAAGACAGATCTTGACGGTATGCGCCAGTTTTATGAAAATTCTCCAATACCACTAATTGCAGATGAAAGTTGTGTAATCGAAACAGGACGTGGAAAAATGTCATGGACTTTTTCATGGCATCAACATTAAACTCACCAAGTGCAGTGGTCTCACACCGGCACTTCGCATGATTGAAACGGCCCGCAAACTCGGCATGAAAGTGATGGCCGGCAGTATGAATGAAAGCAGTGTTGGCTCAGCTGCTATCGGTCATCTCTTGCCTCTTCTCGATTATGTCGATATGGATGGTCCGCTTTTACTGGATGAAGACATTGCGACCGGCATTGAAATCGAAAACGGGAAAGTCACCCTTTCGGGAAAACCAGGCTCGGGAATTAACTATACCGGCCTACCTTTGCACGTCATCCTAAAGCTTTACCAGATATGTCCGAAGACCTGATCATTAATAAAGGAACCACAGAGGAGCAATACCTGGACCTTATTCCCCAGATTGCCGCACTGATAGAAGGAGAACCGGACCTGATTGCCAATCTGGCAAATATTTCAGCGGCTTTAAAGCAACAATTTGGATGGCTTGGATCGGATTCTACCTGGTAAAAGATGATGAACTGGTCCTGGGACCTTTTCAGGGACCAGTTGCCTGCACCCGGATTAAAAAAGGCAGGGGAGTTTGCGGTACCGCCTGGGAACAAATGAGAACCATTAATTGTTCAGGATGTGCAAGCCTTCCCAGGCCATATCAGCTGCAGCTCTTTGTCAAAATCAGAAATTGTAGTTCCGCTTTTCCGCATGGGCAAGTGTTTGGCGTGCTGGACATTGATCACTCCGAATATGCGCAGTTTTGATAAAACAGATGAACTGTTTCTAACGGAAATACTCAGCTTGGTCCGTTCATAAAATAAATTAAACAATCGTTTAATTTATATATCGGCGAACCATTATTTTTGCATCTTCCATTGCTTGCCTCCTGCGACCCGAGAAGATCTTTCCTGAGAGAGATTTCATTATTTTCACGTTATATGAAAAGAATCGATCCTGTTTTTCCCGGTATACTTCTTATTGGGTTCAGATACAGGCACAACAGCCGGTTACACCTGTGACCAAATCGCTGGAGGAATGTCTTGTCTATGCACTGGCTCATCAAACCAATATCCGTCAGTCCCTGATTGATGAAAAAATCACTGGAACGCGAAATTAAAATCCGGCTTTCAGACTGGTATCCGCAAATCAACTTTTCGGGCAATTATCAAAATAATTTTCAGCAGCCGACAAGTATTTTTAATAACACAGGCAAACCCGGTCGGCACACGCAATGCCGCGGGTGGATATTTCGGACTGAACCAGACTATTCTTTAACCGGGATGTCGTGCTTGCGCACAATCTGCCGGTGATGTACGACTGAATGCCAAGCAGAACACCATCAGTACGCAGATAGATGTAGTGTCCAATGTAAGCAAAGCATTTTATGATGTGCTGCTTTCACAAACCAGATCATCCTGCTGGACACAGATATCGTGCTTTTGCAAAGAAGCCTGAAGGATGCTTATCAATCAGTACAAGGGTGGAATCGTAGATAAAACCGATTACCAGCGGGCAACCATCAGTCTGAATAACGCCCTGGCGTTACACAAAACAGCGGGAGCAACAAAAGATCAGAACCGCAACATTAAAATTATACATGAGTTACCCGGTGGATACCAGTCCTGGAGGTTAGCTACGACAGTGCGGCGATGCTGGCTGAGATTGCTTCGGTTGACACGCTTTTGCATGTGGATATCAACAACCGGATTGAGTACCAGCAACTCATGACGCAAAAACGACTGCAACAGGATAACCTGAAATATTTATAAATGGGGATTTCTGCCTTACGGTTTCTGCATTTGGTGAATACAACCTGAACTATTACAATAATCAGTTTAATAAACTTATATCAGAAAACTTTCCGAATTCTTATGCTGGTCTTACGATTACCATACCTATTTTCACCGGAACCCGCCGTTGCAGGAAGTACAGATCGCCAAATGCAAATTGAGAGGCTGGATTACAATTTTACTTCACTGAGGGATTCGATTGAACGCAGTATATACAGGCGCTTTCATCATATAAAGCCAACCTGAATAATTATTATGAGCAAAAAGAAAATCTGCAACTCGCAAGGGAAGTTTATAATATCATCCTGCTGCAATACCGTGCCGGAGTAAAGACCTACCTGGATGTGGTTACAGCCAACAATGATTTATTTAATGCACAGATCAATTTTACCAATGCCATCTTTCAGGTACTCAGCAATAAAGTAGATGTGGATAGAGCGCTCGGAACATTAAAATACAAATATTAATCAAACCCGTTATGACCTACAAATTATTTTCTTATTATTTGTGACCTGGCCTGTTTTCCTGCGGTCACCAGGATCCACCACCACCGCCGCCGCCGGTATCCGTCAATGTATACACGGTGAAGACCGGAAGTGCGCAATATTATAATTCCTATCCGGCAACGATAACTGCGGTCAACCAGGTGGAAGTAAGACCGCAGGTTGCGGGTTATATTACCGGCATATTTTTTAAAGAAGGCCAGCATGTTGAAAAAGGACAAAAACTTTATCAGATAGATCAGCAACAATACCGCGGGGCCTACGAACAGTCGGTAGCGCAATTGAACAGCAGTGAAGCTAATCTCGTAAAACTGCAACAGGATGCCGACCGCTATGAGGAACTCGGAAAGCAGGATGCCATTGCCCAACAGACTGTTCAGCATGCCCTGGCGGATCTGGAAGCGGCAAAAAAACAGGTAGAAGCGGCAAGAGCCAACGTGAGTGCCATGGAGGTAAACCTTCGATATTCCACCATCTATGCACCGCTATCGGGAACCATCGGAATTTCGGCCGTGAAACAGGGTGCATCTGTTTCTCCCGGTGCAACCGTTCTGAATACGATTTCTTCTGATAATCCGATCGCTGTTGATGTGGCCGTGGATGAAACACTGATTCCTTTTATTCAAAAACAAAACAAACAGGATCTGCCACCCACAGATTCCACATTTACAATTAAACTGGCCGATCAGACCATATATCCTTTTCCCGGTAAAATATTTATTGTGGATCGTGCTGTTGATCCGCAAACGGCTACGATTAAAGTGCGGTTTCTTTTTCCCAATAAAGGACAATCTTCTTGAAATCGGGAATGTCGTGCAATCTGCTCATATCTAATACGAGCAAGCAGCCAGACCATTCTGATTCCTTACCGGGCAACCGTTGAACAGATGGCCGAATATTTTGTTTTTGTCGTCAATGCAGATACCGTGGCTCAGCGCAAAGTGTCACTGGGTCAGCGAATCCGTGATATGGTCATTGTAAAATCAGGACTTCAGGCAAAAGAAATAATTGTTTTGGACGGTGTCCAGAAGTTAAAAGACGGATCCAAAGTACATGCACCTCTCGGCAGTAGATTCATCTACTCCCGGGGCGATAGATTCTTCAAAGAAAAAATCATTGTAATCCAGAAACAGTATGATTGCAGATACTTTTATTAAGAGGCCGGTTACGGCTATTGTGATTTCGATCGTGATTGTGTTGGTGGGTCTTCTTGCATTATCTCAATCTGCCGGTAAGCCAATATCCGGATATTACACCGCCTACAGTTCAGATGACCAGCAATTTTACCGGAGCAGATGCGCAAACTGTTGAACAAACGGTTACCACTCCCATTGAAACGCAGGTGAATGGTACGCCGGGAATGGCCTATATGCAAAGCAACAGTACCAGCAACGGACAAACCACCATTACCGTTACTTATGAAGTTGGTGCTGATGTTAATACAGGTATGCTGGATGTTCAAAACCGGGTTGGCATTGCCACTCCTGCCTTGCCGGATGAGGTAAAAAGACTGGGTGTGATCACCCGGAAACGTAATCCCAGTATTTTGATGCTGGTGGCCATCTATTCGCCCAAAGGAACCCATGCTGTTACTTTTCTGGATAACTATACCAATATTTTTGTAAGGGATGCATTGCTGCGTGTAAAAGGTGTAGGTGATGTATTTACACGCGCAGATGATTTCAGTATGCGCATCTGGCTGAAACCGGATAAACTGGCGCAACTGGGATTAACTGCAATCGGATGTCACCAATGCCTTGCAGGAACAAAATGTGCAGATTGCGGCAGGTTCAGTTGGTGCTCCTCCACAACAATTCTACACAGGCATTTGAATATACCGTGCTTACCAACAGCCGGTTAGTCAACCGAAGAACAATTTGACAATATAATTGTAAGAACCAATCCGCCAGATGGATCCATTGTTTATTTAAAAGATGTTGCCAGAGTACAGTTGGGAAAATTCAGTTATGCCAGCAATTCTTTTGTAGATGGAAAAAGAGCTTCCTATCTACTGGTTTACCAGGCACCGGGAAGCAATGCGCTGGAAACTGCAGAAGGTGTTTATGCAGCAATGGACGAATTGAAAAAATCTTTTCCAAAAGATGTTGATTATGTGGTTCCTTTTGAATCAGTTTCTGTAGTAAAGGTTTCTATTGATGAAGTAGTACATACGCTTACTGGAAGCGCTTGGGACTGGTGGTACTTGTGGTATTTTTCTTTCTGCAAAACTGGCGGGCAACATTGATTCCGGTTCTCGCAATTCCGGTTTCTATCATCGGTACATTTCATTTTTTTCATTCCGCTTGGATTTACCATCAATACACTTACCATGTTTGGATTTGTACTGGCCATTGGTATTGTGGTGGATGATGCCATTGTTGTGGTGGAAGCTGTACAGCATTATATAGATGATGAAAAAATATCGGCCAAAGAAGCCACAGAACGGGCAATGAAAGATATTTCCGGCCCTGTAGTTGCCATTGCACTGATCCTGGCTGCCGTATTTGTTCCTGTTGGTTTTATTCCCGGGTATTGTAGGAAGATTGTATCAGCAATTTGCCATTACCATTGCTATATCTGTTCTGATCTCTGCATTTGTTGCACTTTCGCTTACGCCGGCACTATGTACTCATGCTGCTTCGGCCGCATGCACCTGGACAAATCATCCAGGGGATTAAATAAATTCTTTTATCGATTTAATAAATGGTTTGCAAGAGTTAACAATTGATATACACGAAATGTAAATGCATGGATAAAAAAGTCACCCTATGTAATTATACTACTGCTTTGTATTTGTGTTGGGCACTTTTTCTTATTCAAAGCAAAACCAACCGGGTTTATTCCACAGGAAGATGAAGGACGATTATATATTACCTATGAATTGCCTGAAGCTTCTTCAACTACCACGAAGCCTGGTAACGCTGAATAAAATGATGAAGATCATTTCAGAAACTGACAGGCGATTGCACATTATGCAGCACTAGGTGGATTGAATGTAGTAACCTTTGCAACCAAATCAAATAGCGGTACAATTTTTTACTTCAGTTAAAACCCTGGGATGAACAGAAAAGATAAATCGCTACAGCTAAAGGGCATTATTGCTACACTGCAAAAAAAATTTGCTGCTATTAAAGAAGCCAATATCGTGGTGATTTCGCCACCGGCCATTCCGGGTTTAGGACAAACCGGTGGATTTACTTTTGAATTGCAGCAACAAGGAAGCACTGATGATATAAAAGCATTTGAAAGAGTAGTAAACAATTTTGTGGCAGCAGTCAATAAGCGACCGGAAATAAGCAGGGCATTTACTTTTTTTACTGCAAGAACACCGGGTTACTCAGGTTACTGTTGACAGGGATAAATGTAAAAAACTGGGTGTATCGCTTTCCGATGTGTATAGCACGATTCAAACTTTTCTGGGCAGCCGTTATGTAAATGACTTTACCATTTATGGAAGAAATTTCCGTGTAGTAGCACAGGCTGATACAAATTATCGGGGAGATATAAGGAACCTGAATCAATATTATGTAAGAATCAGCAGGGAACTATGGTGCCACTAAGTGCAGTTATCTCCTATAAAGTGATCGAAAGTGCTGCACTGTCATTTCATTTTAATTTATTCCGAACTGCTGAAATAAATGGAGATGCCAAAGCCGGATATAGCAGCGGCCAGGCTATTGAGGCATTAAAAGAAGTGGCTGCAAAAACTTTACCGGCAGGTTATGGATATGAATTTGCCGGATTAAGCCGAGAAGAAGTAAAAGCAGGCAGCAGTACGATCTTAATTTTTGCATTATCAATTGTATTTGTGTTTTTATTTCTTGCCGCATTATATGAAAGCTGGTAGGTTCCTTTTTCAGTTTTACTGGCTGTGCCGCTCGGTATGTTCGGTGCCATACTTACATTAACTTTTATTCCCAGATCTGTAAACAATGTATATGCACAGATTGGTTTGATAACGTTGATCGGTCTTTCAGCAAAAAATGCCATCCTGATCGTTGAATTTGCAAAAGAACGTGTTGACAGGGGTATACCGGTTATTAAAGCAACCCTGGATGCCGTTAATCTGCGTCTACGGCCAATACTGATGACTTCACTGGCTTTTATCCTGGGTGTATTACCACTGGCGCTGGCAACCGGTGCGGCCAGTGTAGCCCGTTCAACCATCGGCTGGACGGTACTTGGTGGAATGCTGGCGGCAACGTCCCTGGCCATTTTTATTGTACCGGTTTTGTTTGTGGTTATAACAAGATTGTCCTACGGAAGAAAAAAAACTGGATGCGTTGACAGAACAGGTTCCCGGTCTTACGGAATGAACGCATAACGCATAACGCTAAACGCTTAACGCCTAACGCCTAACGCTAAACGCTGGATACGAAATGATTTACGATACACGGTATAATACACGATAGTCGACAAACGATTTAAACGAATACCTGGAATATGTCAAATAAAAAACCCTCCAGAATGAATCAGGAGGGTTTTTCTAAATATCATTTTAAGTTATCTCAATATAACGGTCTTTTGCCAGCTTCCGACAGTAACCGTAGCCAGGTTATCACATGTTCCATTTCCGAAATCAATCGTTCCATGTAAAGAATTGTTATATACAAAATCAACCACACCTGAACTTACATTGTGACAACTTACCGCTTTGACAAGCGGGGTATGGGAAGTAAATACCAGAGTGGCACCGTCAGCAGTTGAAAAGGAGCTGTTCCCGGTTATTGAATACACGTCATCTGTAATATCATAAGGGTGTACCTGAACCAGCGGTCAAAACATAAGTCTTGTTATGGCTGTAATGGTAGTTGGTTGCGTTGGGATAAGTAATAATACCATTGGTTACCTGGGTATTAAAACTGATTCCGTTCTGATCCGAAGAATTATTAGTTATGGAATAAGTTCCCTTCAGGCCGAATCCGTTGACCACATATTGTTCAAAGGTCACAGAAGCTGTTGCACCGGGAACCACGATCGGAGCAGTGAAAACATACACGAGTTTACCCTTCCGGAGAATTCCGTCCACACTGGTACAACCTGTACCAAAGTCCAGCGTCAGGGTTTTGGGATATTCACCCGGCACCGTATCACTGATGGTATAAATTGCACAACCCAGGTTGGTCGTATGCGCCCCGTCAAGAGAAAACGTGGTTGTCTTTTCAGCATGTAGGCTGGATGCATTCCAGACTGCACTGTTGTCGGAAAAACCAACAAATGCATTATTCAAAACATCATAATACATGTTATCGGCCGCTGTGGAAGAATCCGACAGGCTTCCGGCATTGGAATCACTATTTGAATTTAGTGGAGAATCTTTCTTACAGGAAGAAAGGCTTATTACTGCCACAAGGGCGATCAGTTTACATGTGTTGGTGAGGATGCGGAAATTCATAGAGTCAATTGTTTAGTTGATTCACTCTAACGTCCGCCCGTGCAGCTTATTTCATAACCCATTCTAAAATAAAAATACATATAATATTGATTATCAATAATATACTAATGTTATTGAATCTTTAAATAGGCTACGAAGCAGCTGAAACAGTCCCTTATTGAGCTGGTTTCCCGGTCTTCAGATCCTTTCCAGATTTGAGAAGAAAAAATCGCTTTCAGCCTGGGCATTTTCGTCGCTGTCACTGCCATGTATCGCATTTTCTCCCAGAGATTCCGCAAAAAGCTGCCGGATGGTTCCCTTATCAGCCTTAGCGGGATCGGTTGCGCCTATAAGTTTTCTGAAATCGGCAACAGCATTCTCTTTTTCAAGGATGGCAGCGATAATTGGCCCGCGGCTCATAAATTCCACCAATTCCCCATAAAACGGACGGGACCGGTGTACGGCATAAAATGCCCCCGCTTTTTCGGGAGTAAGATGGGTCATTTTAAGGGCGATCAGCCTGAATCCAGCTTTTATAATAATATCCAGGATTGCGCCTGCGTGCCCGTTTGCAAAAGCATCGGGTTTGATCATGGTGAAACTACGGTTGCTCATTTGTTTTTGTTTGGCGGGCAAAGGTAATACATTTTACAGGAGATTTGGGAATGGCGATTTAATTCTGCACCTTTGCAACCGTTTTACATGCAACCTATTACGGATATAATTCCCTTACTGCAGGACCCGAGAAATATTGTCATTGTAATGCATCAGAAACCGGATGCAGATGCGATGGGTTCTTCATTGGGTTTGTACCATGTTTTGACCTCCCTGGGCCATCAGGTAACCGTTATATCTCCTACGAACTGGGCAGACTGGCTGAGCTGGATGCCGGGAGCGGAAGGTGTTATTGACTATGAACTCAACACGGCTAAATCAAATGAATATCTGGAAAAAGCAGACTGGATTTTCTGTCTTGATTTTAATGTATTACACCGTACGCGGAAAATGACCGGACCCATTGAAAATGCACCCGGCATCCGAATCCTGATAGATCATCACCAGCAGCCGCAAAAGGAAGTTTTTAAATATGGAATCAGCGACACGTCCAAAAGTTCGACCAGTGAAATGGTATTTGATTTCATCGAATCCGCTGCCCAGGGACACCGTATCAATCAGGCCGTTGCAGAATGTTTATATGCCGGTGTAATGACGGATACGGGATCTTTCCGGTTTCATTCCGCTTCCGCATCGGTGCATCGTATGGTGGCCGTTTTAAAAGATACCGGACTGGATCATTCCAAAGTACATGAGTATCTTTTTGACAACTTTCTTGAAAACCGGCTTCGTTTTATCGGTCATGCCCTGATGAATAGAATGGAAGTCCTATATGAGTACAATACTGCCCTGATCAGCATTCCGTGGAAAGACCTGGTGAAATTCCAGATCCGGACAGGTGATACCGAAGGACTTGTCAATTACCCGTTGACCATACAGGGGATCAAATTTGCAGCGCTTATCATTGACCGTGATGAAGAAATAAAATGCTCCTTCAGGAGTAAGGGGGGCTTTGATGTCAATCAGTTTGCCCGGAATTACTTTGAAGGCGGGGGTCACCGCAATGCGGCCGGTGGTCGCAGTAGCGAAACCCTAGATCAGACTACACAGCGCTTCCGCGCATCTCTTAAAGAAAACGCTTTACAATTACAATAAATCTGAAATGAAAAAAATCAATTCTTTTCTTTTTGCCCTGATGGGAATTCTGTTACTGGTATCCTGTGATAATCGTGGATTGAAAAAAACAAAATCCGGCTTATTATATAAAATCATTTCTGACGGAAAAAATCCGGTCGTTAAAAAAGGTCAGTTTATCAAAATCAATTTCACGCAGAAAATCAGGGATTCCATTCTGTACAGCTCCGACAGTAGTCTGCCGGCTTATGTTCCTATCGATAGCACTCAGCAGGATTCTTACAGTCCCATTGAAATATTTCCATTGCTGAGAAAAGGAGACAGCGCAGTCGTGATTCAGCTGGCTGACAGTATCCAGAAAAAATCAGGGCAGCCGCTTCCTCCTTTCATTCATAAAAAAGATAAGATCACGCTCACCCTTCGTGTGCTCGATGTCTTTGACAATGAAGAACTGGTAAAAAAAGACAGGCAGGCGCTGCTGGATTCTTTTCATGCAAAAGAAATCGTGCAGGTTGAAAATTATCTGAAACAGCATAATATCCAGGCTACCAAAACAGCTATGGGAACTTTTGTGGAGATTAAGAATCCGGGTGAAGGTCCGCTCATCGATTCCGGCAAACAGGTTTCTGTTATATATACCGGAAAATTATTCCCGTCAGGTAAAGTCTTTGAAACAAATGATAAAGACGAAGCCCAGCCGATCAAGTTTGTCATCGGCAGAAGAGGAATCATCCAGGGATGGGATGACGGGATCCGCCTGCTAAAGAAAGGCGGTACGGCCACTTTGTATATTCCGGCATTCCTGGCTTATGACCAGCAGCCCGGTCCTGGTAAAACACCCAACGAGAACCTCATCTTTGATGTTAAAATCGTTGATGTTACAGATGCCCCGGCGGAAAGTGAAATGTCCATGCGCCCGGGATCCAATCAAAGGCCGAACATGCGCAGATTGCCAACGCGACCACCAGCCGGCAAATAAATTCAACCCGGAAGGACGTCCTATGCATTTGCGTAGGACGTCCACAACCGGATTGTTTCAGAGGCTTCTTTCACGTCATGCACGCGAAGTATATTGGGCTCCCTGTTCCAATGCCAGTGTATGCAATACCGTGGTTCCGTTTAATGCGTCCTCCGGTTTTATATCAAGTGTTTTGTAGACCGTTGCTTTGCGGGATAGTCCGACCATCACCGGAAGATCCAGCATTTCCAGTATTTTCATTTTTTTCAGCAAAAGAAAATTCTGTGCCTGTGGTTTTGGCAAACCCAAACCCCGGATCAATGATCAGATCATTAACCCCCAGGCGGATACATTCTGCTTTGCGGCCGATAAAAAAATCGAGCACCTCCGCGAACATATCTTCATAATCGGTCAAATTGCTGCATGGTCCGGGGGTTGCCACGCATATGCATGCAGATATAAGGTGTATTTTCACACTGCGGCGAGTAATGCCAGGTTTTCATGTTCTCCCGCACCGATATCATTAATGATGGAAGCACCTGCATCCAGAGCGGCTTTCGCCACGTTATAACGGTAACTGTCAACCGAAATAAGGCAGGTCGGGAAACGTGATGCAACCAGACGAATGGCCGGAACAACACGGTCGATTTCTGCATCCTCTAGAAATTTCAAGTGCACCGGGCCGGCTGCTCAGTCCGCCGAAGTCGAGTATTGCTGCTCCTTCAGATACCATTTTTTCCGCCTGTCGCAGCAACATCTCTTCCGACCGGATCCGGCTTCCGGCATAAAATGAATCCGGTGTCAGATTCAGGATGCCCATGACGATGGGTTCATGCCAGCTGAACAATCGGCCCTTACAATTCAGTGAATACATATTGAATCCGTAAATTTAGGCATCATTACTAAATATTACTTTTGGACATGAAAGATACCCTCCGTCAATATGAAAATGCGGTAAGGTCCTGCCGGGAAATTTTTCTGAAAAAAACAGCCGATTATGGAACTTCCTGGCGCGTTTTACGCATGATCTCCATCCTGGATCAGATTTATATCAAGGCAAAACGTATCCGAACCATTCAGGAAAAAGACGACCAGCGGGTGGGAGAGGGAATCCGGGGCGAATTCCAGGCTATTGTGAATTATGGTATCATTGGCTTAATCCAGCTGGATTTACATGAAGATGACAACGGCGAACTGGCTGTTGCAAAAACGGCAAGTCTTTATGATGAAAAAATTGTTTTTGTAAAAACGATTATGGAAAATAAAAACCATGATTACGGCGAAGCCTGGAGGGAAATGAGCCAGGAGAGTTTTGCTGATTTAATCCTGATGAAACTCATGCGGATGCGCCAGATTCTCGCCAACGACGGCAAAACCCTGATTAGCGAAGGCATAGATGCCAACCTGACGGATATTATTAACTATGCAATCTTCGCCCTTATCGGAATCGAAGAAGGGCGTCACGCTGCTTAACCCATTCCATGAAAAAAACCTTTTTGAATACAGCCCGGCTCCTGGTAGGCATTTTATTTATTTTCTCCGGGCTCATCAAAGCCAATGATCCGCTGGGGCTCAGTTATAAAATGCAGGAATTTTTTGAAGTCTGGAATATGCCCGCCCTGGATGCATACACCCTTGCATTTTCCATTATCATGATTGTATTTGAGATACTTGCCGGTGTTGCGGTTTTACTGGGATGGCGGATGCGGTTGTTTGCATGGTTATTACTCGCGTTGATTATTTTTTTTAGTTTTCTTACCGGCTACGCTGTCATCTCAGGAAAAATCAGGGAATGCGGATGTTTTGGAAATTGTATTCCGCTTCAGGCCATGGGTTCATTTATGAAAGATCTCTTCCTGCTCCTGCTCATCGTTATACTTTTTATTTACAGAAATGAAATCAAACCTTCCTTAACATCAAACGCCAGCCGGCTTTTACTTGCCCTTACACTGGTTTTATCTTTTTCTGTTCAATGGTATGCCCTGCGTTACCTGCCTCTGATAGATTGCCTTCCTTTTAAAAAAGGCGCCAACATCTTTGAAAAAATGAAAGCTCCGGCGGGTGCCATTCCCGACAGTAGCGTCATTAATTTTGTGTACGAAAAAAATCACCAGACCATGGAATTCACGGCCGACCAGCTACCGGCCGACCTGGACAGCAGTTATATTTTTATCAAACGTTACGATAAACTGATCCGAAAAGGAAACGCGGAACCGGAGATTAAAGATTTTTCTCTCATCGCGGAATCTGGCAAGACAGTACTTTGCAAACCCTTGGAATGCCGGGATATCAGTTAATGCTTATCTCCAGGAATTTTCCGAAAACAAACCCGCAATGGAACAAGGGTTTCATATTATTGTATACACTTGCCAGATCCAAAAATATTCCCACTATAGTAGTCACTTCCAACCGCCCGGAAGCAGATGCCTGGCTGAAAGCAAATAATCTTGTTTTTGAAAGAGGCGGATATACAAGTAATGGCGATCCGTCGATAGGTATATTATATGATAATAAATTCGGAAAAGGCATTCCTGTTTTTGGTTGTGATGCGACGGCGGTAAAAACAGCGGCACGGGCAGATCCAACTTTGTATCTGCTGAAAAAAGGAACCATCCTCGGATAAATGGAGTTATGCGAATCTGGATATAGCCATTCCGGTGGTTGCAGAGTTGCCTTTACAAAAATCCGAAAGTCTCGTTAGTCATGATTAACCGCACCATATCGCGCATTTTCTATGGGAGCCTGGTGATGCTGGGCGTAGTGGTAATCGTATTTTTTTTATTCCAGGGCTTTGGAGATCCTGCGCGTCTTATCCTGGGCCAGCGGGCCGACGCCGGCACCATGAATAATATCCGCAGGGATCTTTATCTCGACCAGCCAAAATGGAAACAGTTTGCTTTTTATCTGAATGATGTGTCGCCGGTGAGCTTATATAAAAAGCAGGAGCTTGAAGAAAAAAATATACACTGGATCGGTATCGGAGGTGATACAAAACTCGTCCTGAAATTTCCTTATCTCCGCCGCTCATATCAAACACGCAGGCAGGTTTGGTCCATGCTTATGGAAGCCTTACCCGGCACGATTATCCTTGCTTCCCTGGCCATTATCATTGCGACTGTTTTCGGAATGGCATTGGGCATCCTGGCAGCAGTGAAAAAAGACAGCTGGATGGACACGACAGCCATATTTACAAGCGTCCTGGGTATTTCTGCGCCTTCTTTTTTCATGAGTATTGTGATCGCTTATGTTTTTGGCTTCGTGCTCAACCAATATACCGGACTGCAAATGACAGGCAGTCTTTTTGATACAGATCCGTTTACAGGTCGCCAATGGCAGCTCAGGAACGCCATACTGCCCGCCCTTACCCTGGGTATCAGGCCTATGGCAATTATCGCCCAGCTGACGAGAGGTTCCATGCTCGATATTCTGAACCAGGATTATATCCGGACAGCATATGCGAAAGGATTATCCCGAAATCAGGTGATCTGGCGGCATGCTTTGAGGAATGCGATGAATCCGGTGATAACCGCCATTACCGGGTGGTTTGCAGAACTACTGGCCGGCGCTTTTTTTGTGGAATATATTTTCGGCTGGAAGGGAATCGGAAAAATAACCGTAGATGCATTGGCCAAACTTGATTTTCCGGTTGTGATGGGATCCGTGCTGGTCACATCATTTTTCTTTATCAGTATCAATATCCTGGCGGATTGGCTATACCGGGTTGTGGATCCCCGGGTCAGCGGATGACGACTTCTTTGATCAGGTTTTCACCCAGCGCTTCATTTACCCTTTCCCGGATCTTGTCCTTTTTATATAACAGTTCCTGTTTTAACGGCGCCACAGCAGTCTGTATATAAAGCGTCGTGCCGTGAATTTCAATTTTATCTGTATACCGGGCAATTGTTTTTCCCATGATCTCCTCCCATACACCGGTTATCTGCAGCGCAAGTACATTCCCCTTCAGCCTGCTTTGCTTCAGGAATTGTCTCATTGCCTCAGCCATTGAATATTCGCCCATGTATCAAAGATAAGTCTTAAGCTTAAAGCTCAAAGCGTAAGGTGAATGGGTTATGGATTATGGGTTATGCGTATAATTTATGAAAACCGCCAACTGCCAACAGTCAACGGTCATCCGTCAACCGTCATCGGTCATCCGTCAACCGTCAACCGTCAACCGTCAACCGTTCTACAAGCCAATCAATGAATAATCAACAGACAATTCTTCGAGGTGTTCGCGAATTCGGTTCTCATGTGTATCTGTAATAAAGAGTTGCCCGTTTCCGGGTGTACAAACTTTTTCAAGCAACTGGTGCATGCGAAGCGCATCGAGTTTTTCAAATACATCATCCAGTAAAATAATCGGGGCAAAACCCTTGACGGATTTCAACATTTCATATTCCGCCAGTTTCATTGCAAAGAGCAGACTCTTGCGCTGACCCTGGGAAGCAATATTTTTAAATTGCTGTGTTCTGAGACGGATATCGATATCATCCCGGTGAATACCGGCATGTGTACGTTGCAGCATCAGATCCCGTTCCCTTGATTTGTGAAGTAATTCTGCATAAGGAGCCATAAGCAAATCGCTCTGATAGCTAAGCTCCAGATCATCATCCGTTCCGGCAATATAGTGGTAAATGGATTTTATCGAAGGAAGAATCTCATGAAAAAAATGCTGGCGCTTTACAAAAATATAAGTGCCCGGGCGTTGAAGCTGTGCATCATATACATCCAGCAGGCTGCGGTCAGTTGAAATCCTTTCAGCCAGCGAACGGAGCAACTGATTGCGCTGCTGGAGCAGACGGTTGTATTCTATCAGGTGCTGTAGATAAAGGGCATCCATCTGGCAGAGCAATGCATCTGTATATCTCCTGCGTTCATCGCTTCCCTCCGTGATGACCCTCGCATCATCAGGTGTGATGATCACGCAGGGAAATTTTCCGATATGTCCCGATAGTCGCTGATAAACCTCATTGTTCAGCAACACTTCTTTTTTCCCTGTTTCACGAAGAATACAAACCACGTTCTGGTCCGCTTCATCCTTTGCAAAATTTCCTTCAATCCGGAAACCGGATTTGCCATGATACACATTCTGCAAATCTGATTTAAAAAAATAACTGCGGGTAAAACCCAGATAATAAATGGCGTCGAGCAGGTTTGTTTTACCTACGCCATTATTGCCATAAATACCAATGATTGGTTTATCAAATGAAAAACTCTGCTGCAGGTAATTTTTATATTGGGTCAGCGTGATATTCGTCAGGGACAGCATATGGTGATCCGGATGAGTGGCGGTGCAATTTAGGTATTAGCGACCATCTGGATGAACTGATCTATTCCCACCGTTATTCCTTCCACGTCATGACTGATAATCGCGTCGGCCAGGGATGCTATAATGCCAACGATATCGAGTACCTGCTGTATTTTCTGTGCTGTTTTCAGGAATTTCTTCAGATCCTCTGTAGCCTGTTTCATCTGCTGCAACTGGGAGGTTGCCTCAAGGAATACCAGTTGCACGGAATAAGCATATATCCTGCCGGCAGCAGAAGCCAGCCGGGTAAGACATTCTTCCAACCTGTTTTTTTGGTCCGGACTCAGTTCGGCATAGTGCGTGAGTTCATAATCGGTCAGCAGCGATTGCTGGCGCGTGAGGCATTGTGCCAGCTGTATAAGTTGATGTGAATTAAGTTTCCCGGACATAGTTCGACCGTTATTTCATTAATTGAATGAGTTCAGTGATCATTTTATTGATAAGGATAATATCCTGGCTTATTTCTGCTTCCGTATAAGCAAATCCCGGCGGTGGTTTACCAAAAGCCAGCAGATGATGATCCTTATACAGGAGTTTCAGCAAACGTGATGCCTGCCGGATTTTCTGTTGTTCATTATCCAGTCGAAGCCAGGAACTGAAGATATTGCTGGTTGATCATGACTTTTTCTACCGGGTCCCGGGACCATTCAAATAAACGCGCATAAACAAAACTGGTATAATTTTGCCTGGCCTGGGTAATCTCTCCGGTTAGTGCAGAATCCAGAATAAACCGGTATGCATCCATAACGCGCGCAAGTGCAGAATCATTCTGCTGCATGGTGCTTACCAGTTTTTTATAGCGATACCATTTTAAGGGTTCATTCAGAATTGTATTGAGCAGTCCTTTTACAGCAGAAATTTTTTCGCTGCTCAGGGAGAGTGCCGGATAAACCCGTGACTGGATATCAGCCAGGGAACCAACAAGCTCATTTGCATTATAAGCGAGCAGCTTTTTATCTGAAACTGCCTGTAACATGGAAAAATAACTAAAGAGAGTCTGATTGATCAGGTCGGTAAGACTGTCCGCCTTTTTGTATTCGCTGCATGTTAAAACCGGATGAACAGATTTTGCATATACTGTTGTATCCGTATACCTGCTCAGTGAAGCGGGGTCATAAAGTCTGCAGATATTGTTAAAACTCAGCGTTGACCGGTTGATTTCCGTCATTCCCGTACTGGCTGACTTTGCGAACCGGTTGATGGAATCGGTGGATTTACAGGAAGCTAAAAATACCAGACCGGCGATCAACCCCTTTTTCATGGAAAATATTAAGCGTTAAGCTGTTGGAAAGGTAAAAAACCGTACGCAAAACCCGCTGTTTAAGGAAAAAATTCCCGTTTACCCCTTATCTTTGCCCCGCCTTTGCCGATCCGGCAGGTTTAAATCAAATTTACGCAAGTGGCTACCAAGTTTTCCAAAGAAACCTATTTGTACTGGTACGAACTGATGCAGCTGATCCGCCAATTTGAACAGATGGCCGAAGAAAAGTACAAGATGGAAGGAAAGATCCGGGGATTTTTTCATGCTTATATCGGACAGGAAGCCATTGCCGCCGGATGTATGACGGCCAGCCGTCCTGATGATCCCTTTATCACCGGTTATCGCGACCATGGTCTGGCTCTTTCCAAAGGAGTAAGTGCCAATGCCTGCATGGCCGAACTGTATGGAAAATCAACCGGTGCAGCAAAAGGCAAGGGCGGCAGTATGCACTTTTTCGGTGTGGACGTAAAATTTTTTGGTGGACATGGCATCGTGGGTGCACAGATCGGAACGGGTGCGGGATTGGCATTTGCAGAAAAATACAAAGGAACCGATAATGCCGTGCTAACATTTTTCGGAGACGGGGCAGCCCGCCAGGGTATGTTACATGAAGTATTCAATCTTGCCATGCTGTGGAAACTTGCCGGTCGTATTTATTTGTGAAAACAATCAATTACGCAATGGGTACTTCTGTTGAAAGAACATCCAACGTGGTTGATATTTATAAACTGGCCGACGCCTACGAAATGCCCGGTGATTCCATCGACGGTATGAGTGCGGAAGCCGTACATGAAGGTGTTTCAAGGGCCATCAAAAGAGCCAGGGAAGGTGGCGGACCCACACTGCTGGAGATTAAAACCTATCGTTACAAAGGTCATTCCATTTCCGATCCGCAGAAATACAGGACCAAGGAAGAAGTTGAGGAATACAAACAAAGAGATCCTATCGCCCAGGTGGCCGATACCATTCTTACAAAAAAATATGCTACACAGGCAGATCTGGACGCCATCAGTAAGAGAGTGGCTGACACAGTTGCCGCATCTGTAAAGTTTGCTGAGGAATCACCCATTCCTTCAGATGATGAAGTGTATAAAGACATATACATCGATTCGAATTATCCATTTATTAAAGACTAAAAAAAACAGTCACCCTGTTTTACAATTACCAGACATGAGCGACATTAAACATCGTGAGCATTTAGAGCATGAGATTTCCCCGGTTGACAAATGGAAACATTTTCAGGATAACTATGGCAAAAAAGCCGGCATCGGCCTGGCACTGATTCTGATTTTGATATTAGGTTATTTTGGTTACAAACAATTCGTCCTTGAGCCCAAGGAAAAAGCATCTGCAGGCGCCATGTTTCGTGCCGAAGATTACTACCGGATGGATTCTATCAATCTCGCTTTAAATGGCGACAAAGTAAATGCAGGATTTATTAAAATTATTTCCCGTTACAGCGGCACAAAAGCGGCAGACCTCGCTTCTTTTTACGCCGGTAGTTGTTATCTGAAACTCGGCGATTTCAACAATGCTGTAAAATATTTAAAGGATTTTAAAACTTCCGCTTCACAGGTACAGGCAAAAGCATACGGACTTTTAGGTGATGCTTATTCGGAGCTGAATAAAAAAGATCTGGCAGTAGAACAATATAAAAAAGCCGGAACCTATTTCGAAGAAGATGAAATCATTTCTCCCGAATATCTTTTCCGGGCCGGTTATCTCTACGAAACGTATGGGCAGGAACCAGGATGCCATCAACATGTATCAACTCATAAAAAGCAAATATCCCGCTTCACCCCGGGGTTTTGACATCGACCGTTACCTGGCCAGGCTGGGTGTGGTTAAATAAAACCACATGTCTTCAACCGGAAAATCAAAAACCGCAACACCGAAAATTAAAACATGCCTCTGTCGTTGTGGTCAGAACCGAATGGAATGCCCCGGTTGTAGATGAATTATTTGCGGGCTGTAAAAAAATTCTGGAAAAAGAAAAAATTGCATTCCGCGATTACCGGGTTCCGGGCGCATTTGAAATTCCGTTTGCAATAAAAAAAATATGGGATCAGTCGGTGAAAAAAAAACCCGCTGCTTTCATTGCCCTCGGATGTGTAATCAAAGGAGATACCCCGCATTTTGAATATGTTTGTCGTGCGGTAACAGATGGTATTGCTTGCTTTAAATCTGCAATTGCCCGTTCCTGTTATTTTTGGTGTGCTGACAGTCGACAATCAGGAACAGGCCGTTGAAAGAACCGGTGGTATACACGGTCATAAAGGAGAAGAAGCGGCCGATGCAGCACTTAAAATGATTGCTTTTTCCAGGTCTTTATAACGAATAATCATTTTGAACATTCAGCTTTTCATACCTTGTTTTGTTGATCAGCTTTATCCGGATACCGCTTTCAATATGATCCGGGTATTGGAGAAAGCCGGATGCAGTGTTCAATACAATACCGATCAGACCTGTTGTGGACAGCCCGCGTTTAACGCAGGATTTCGTGAAGATGCCAAAGAGGTTTGTATAAAATTTCTGAAAGATTTTACCGGCAGCAGATTATATCGTTTCGCCCAGTGCTTCATGCACCGGCTTTGTAAGAAATTATTATCCGGATTTATTTATGGATTCTTCCTACAATAAAGAAGTAAAAAATATAGGGAAACGGATATATGAATTTTCGGATTTCCTCGTGAATGTACTTCAGATTGAAAATTTCAATGCCAGTTTACGGGAAAAGCAACTTATCATGATTCCTGCGCTGCATTGAGAGAATGTAAAATAAAATCAGAACCCCGTCAATTATTGTCCCATGTTAAAGGACTGGAGCTAGTGGAAATGGAAGATGTCGAAACCTGCTGCGGATTCGGAGGAAGTTTTGCCGTGAAATTTGAATCCATTTCACTTGCCATGGCAGACCAGAAAGTAACCCATGCTCTAAAAACCGGTGCCGAATACCTGATCTCTACAGATCTTTCCTGTCTTATGCACCTGGATGGATATATCCGGCATAAAGGACTTCCACTAAAAACGCTTCATATAGCAGATGTCCTAAGCAGCGGCTGGTAATAAAAAACCACCCACCATGCCACGAAGGCCGGCGAGTGGTGACCTTAAAACAACCTGTCGCAAATCTTTAGCCGTTTCCGGCCTTTCCTTATATACGGTATTTCCGGCAGAAGGATGCCTCAAAGGCTTATAGCCTAAATCTTAAAGCTTCTGTTAAAAGTAAGACCGTGACGTCATTAAAATACTATTGTAATCGGGTAACCTGAATTTCCGGCTATAGCTTTAAGCTTTAAGCTTTGGGCCTTAGGCCTAAGGAACCATATCTTTGACTCATCATTAATTATCAAATCACCGTTAACAATAATCATGGCTTACTGGCTTATTAAATCCGAACCGGAGATTTACAGCTGGGATCAGTTAAACAAAGACAAACAAACGCGATGGGATGGGATCCGCAACTATGCCGCACGCAATCATCTCAAATCGATGAAAAAAGGGGATGAGCTGTTTTTTTATCACAGCAACAAAGCAACCGAAATCGTCGGCATCGCCACAGTTTCAAAAGAAGCTTATCACGATCCTACCAGTGCAGATCCGGCCTGGTTTGCCATTGACGTGAAGCCTCTTAGAAAATTATCGAAACCTGTCAGTCTGGACCAAATCAAAAAGGAAAAAAAACTCGCCGGTATGGCACTGGTCCGGATTAGCCGTTTGTCCGTGCAACCTGTAACATCCGAAGAATGGCAGATGATCCTGAAAATGGGAGGTACGGAATCGGTATGATGAAACTTATAAAATATTTTTTACTGATTACCGCCGCTAACTCTTTCGCACATATTTCCAAGAGCCCAGATGGTTCCGCCGAATCCTTCGCTGATCAGTCTTCAACACTTCGTTACAAAAGTGAAGCCCACCAGTTTTGACACCAGTTATTCGGATCTGCATTATGTAATTGGTGAGAACCTCAACTATCTCTACCCACTGTACCAGTTGCTTGGCGACAATAAAAAATTTATACGTGATTTTACCGGGCCGGTTTATTACGACCTGCTTAGTCAATCAGTTTCCTTTGTGGGCGACTATGCGGCAGCCCTTGAATACCAGAAAAAATCTGATACATCGAAAATGACGGATGTGGAATACCGCCAGATCGGAAAAAACATCCAGCAGCTAAAAAACATAAAAAACGCGGATGCAAAAAGGTTCATCACATTTATTGCTCCCCGTTATAAGGTTATAATGCTAAATGAAGCGAATAATAAACCGTTGCACCGGGCCTTTGCGTATTCCCTGCTTGATGTGCTATATAACCGGGGGTTTCGATATCTGGCCATGGAAATGCTCAACCCGATGCCAGATCATGAATTGACAAAACTTACTTACAAAACAGGACATTTTGCAACCGAGCCGGTAGCAGGCGAATTAATACGCCAGGCCCTGGAACTGGGATTCACCCTGGTGGCTTATGAAGATCCCCAGGGCAACAGCCATACCCCGACCGAGCGGGATTCCATACAGGCCCTGAACATCGCCAATATTCTGAAACGGGATCCGGAAGCAAAAATTTTCGTTTATGCATCCTATGGACATATCGCCGAAAAGAGTACAACACCAGATTTTATCCCTATGGGAATGGCGTTTAAGCGAATGACTGGTATAGATCCGCTGACCATTGATCAGACCGATATGACGGAAGAAAGTAATTTTACTTTTGGAAAGGCATTTTATGATGCTTACATCGAAAAATTTCCCGCGTCCTCACCATCCATACCGCTGGACAATGATGAACCGGTAAATGTGACCGGAACGACTCTGTACGATCTAACGGTCATTCATCCAAAAACAACTTACTATTACGCAAGACCCACCTGGCTGGCATTGTCCAATCGCAGGCAACCGGTATCTGTCAAAACAAAAAATAAAGATATTTTCCTCGTACAGGCTTACTACCAGTTTGAATCCTTTGGAACCTTGCCAGGTCAGGTGGTTCCGGCAGATCAAACATATTTTGCCTATGGGAATGGTGTATATACGCTTTATCTGCGACGGGGATTATATATTCTGATTTTCAGAGATATGCAATACAAAACTCTTTATACCCAGCATCTGGAAGTCAACTGATCTCCTCTCTGAAGCGGATTCCTTCCAATGCAAGCTCTTCCAGCACAGGTTCATAAATCTCCCGGATAATAGGAATATGCAAACCCATTAAGGGCATTTTATTTTCGAGGATTAATTTAGCCGCAATACCAAGGGGAAGTCCGACGGTTTTTGCCATAGCCGTTCTCAATGCGTTTTCGCCCTTAACAACAAGACTGCTGCGCAAAAAATGATTTTGATTGTCCTGCAGGTACTCAAATTCATGCAGCATAAGAATCATATCCCTGTCTGACTCCTTCATTTTCCAGTTTTTTTCAATCAGGGTTTGAAGAATCTTTGCAGAGCTTCGGGGGCCATCCGGTAATAGTTTATTTTCAAAGAGACCCAACTGGTCATACATTTTTTTATTGAATTCAGTCAGATAAGGGAGAAGGGGTTTGCTCCATTCTGAAATCGTTGTTACAGTCGGCGGTATGTCATCAAACTCATTCGTTAATCCGGCCTTTACGAGATTATTCCAGCCAGTACAATAATCCGGATGACGAAGGGTTGTACGGATAAAATTTCGGGCAGATTCAAGTCCGTATACAGGAATATAGGACAAGGAATCCCGGTTCGGATACCAGGCATAATGGCCCATAGGTTTGATTTCGACTATTCCGGTATGCTCAAATAAATTTATATATTCCCTTTTTCTGATTTCACCTTCTTCCCTAAAAATGGCACCGGCAGATCCGGCCTTCACGACATTGGCCGGATTCCAGCTGATTTTATAATGCCAGGCATTGTCGTCACTTTCCGGGGCCACCAGACCGCCAGTATGTGAACGGAATGAGGTTATTTCTCCACCAGCACCCTGTATCCGGTGTATGATCTGCATAGCACTCATATGGTCAATACCAGGATCCAACCCCATTTCACAAAGAAAAAAAAGTTTATTTTTTTCTATGGCTGAAGTTAATTTCCGGATTTCATCATCCACATAAGAGGCTGTCAGGAGATTTTTAAACTGTATGATACAGTCCCTCGCGATCAGGATATGCAGGAAAGGCGGAAGGAGGGAAATAACGAGGTCAGCTTTTTGGATCAGTTTAATTCTTTCGGCGGAATGCTCAACATTTACCTGAACGGGGTTTATAAGCGGAGATTTAACAAGCTTCTTTTTCAAGGTTTCGGCATCGGCATCCGCAATCATCAGATTCCAACCTTTTTGTAAGCATACTCCGGTAAGATAGTCTATCAGGCAGGTGGCCGATTTCCCGGCACCAAAAACCACGATACATTTCATAGCCAATGATAGAACATTTCGGGGTAAAACAGCGATGGTCTGCTGTTTTTTTGCAGTCTGACAGTAGTGTTATTGAGTTAGCCTGATTTCTCCGAGGTTTACCCTTTTCCCTTCCCGGACCTGCACGTTTTTCACAGCGTGGACACCGTTATACTCATTTATGGCAAAGATGAGTTTCCAGTCACCTGGTTGAAGTTCCATACCAAAATGACCGTCATTGCTGGTCACTTTTATAGAATCTTTCCCTCTAACGGCTATAATCGACTGGGAAGCCTTGACAGGGGAGACCCTGCCTTCTATAGATCCATTGTGCATTAAACGTTCCGCATGAATACCAATTACCACAATTATGATAAGGCAAAGTTCTAACATTCCTCTTCGCATCTTCCTTAGGATTAAATCATTTGAAAATTCTTATCACCAGGCTTTAATCATAGTAGTAGTGATATTCGGAAATTGCACAGGAATTGAGACACGCTACTGAATTTCAACTTTTATGCCAAGGATGAATATTGGGGAAATATCAAAAAGAAATGATTGTTAACCCTTCATTAATTGGAATAGCTAAGATCGATCTGGCGGGAGATTATTACATGTATCCGGGTTGACACTTTTACGCCCCTGGGGCTCTTTGGTGCTTTTATAGTAACTGTTTCACCCGCTTCCAGATCATTAAAAGAGATTTGCTCCGTTTTAAAAATTTTTTCGTTGTTCTGGATATAATCTATGTTAACTGTTACCTGGTCCATCTTAACCGATGAATTATTGGTAATGGTAACAGGAAAACTTGAAATACCGCCGAAAATGCCTGTGGTATAGCGTCCGGTGACCAGACTGATATAGGTTTCAGGATGTGCTTTGATTTTCTGATGAAGCATTTCCGTTTTTGTAACTGCATTTTGTTTCAGACTGTCATTGAGATTCATCACAGGTACAACGAAGGTCGGAATGCTCACCGAATCCTTTTTATCGTGGTTGTTTTTTGAATTCTTTTTCCCGCCAACCGCAGTGAGTTTCTTTATAAGTGGATTTGCCGGTTTAACAGAATCGCTTGTTACTATAATATTTTCATGTATCCTTTCCTCCCGACCGGACATTGAATTAGCCGGGGAAATTTCTTTATTTTCATTCCGTACCGCTGAATGGGACGCTGGAATATTTTGCGGATGATTTGCACCTGCTGAGAAAAATTTTCTACGGTCTGAAATATAAAAACCGGTTAGGATACCCGTGCCAAACAGCAGTAGAATCGTACCAGCCCATAACAGTTTTCCCGAAAATCGTATAGTTCGTGAAGAATGTTTTTTATACAAATCCGAAAAATCATACTGAGGTTCCTGAGGATCAGCCGGGGAAATGAAAGAATCACTCAACGGTGGCGAGGCGGTATTAATTGCCTGTTTTTTTTCAGCCGGCAGGTTCACATAAACCGAACGGGAGGTATCCCGGCGTTGCATATTACTTTCTCCCGACCTTGTGTTGATGGTTTCTGATTTCCTGGTATTGCCTGCCTCCTGAGCGGGATTTTCAGCATTGGGTCTTATACGAAATAAATCTGTAAATGGTTCAGGTACCGCCGGTGCAAAAGATTTGAGCTCAGTTATTTCACCCGGATAACGCCATGCCGCGCTCTTACCTACAACCCATAAAAGATCATAAGCCTTTAAGGACATCTCCTTAATTTCCTCCAAGGTAAAGGGACCAGATTCCTTGTTATTACGAAGCAATAAATAACTGCTCATGGTTTGGGCATAAATGGGGCAGGGGGCAACACACTAAATCCGTCCTAAAAGTATTAAAATTCTGGCGAATGGCCATGCATTCAGCATTGAGTCTTATACATAACGTTTTAAGTTTTAATAGTAGATCGGGAAGAATTTAAGCCCTTTCAACTTGCTCCATTCCAGGGCTGGAGCCGGAATTTTGGAAAACCGGGTCAGATAAGCTGCCGCATTATAAAAAGATGAATTGGTGGGAATACTATACAGATTAGCGTCCGGAGCAAAATAGAACTGCCTGTACCGCGGAAAATCGGGTATGGGCTTGCCGTTCAGCACAGTAGGATTCGATCTCGCGCCGATCATACCTTCGGCACCATAACCAAGGCTCATATTCAGCCAGTAAGGAAATCCACTGTTTGTCGGCAGAAAGGAAGCGACATTAAATGAAAGCCAATAAGTCTGCCCATTGTAATCTTTTAACATCCGGGAAAAAAAATTAGATCCCAGTTCAGCAGGATAATACTGGGCATAGGGCGACATATGGAAAGACCATTTCATGGAAATCCGTTGCTGGTTCCATCCTTTTTGCTGCGCGGCAAATAAGGCAGCTCCAAAGATATTAGCGATCATATCTCCTTTGGAAAAACCCCATTTGGAAGAAAATCCATCGAATATTTCTATGATTGACATGTATCCGATCGCAGTCAGTCCTCCAACAGCAATGGAGGTATTATTATTTACGCCACACCAGCGCATAAGATCATATTGAATGGCACCGATATTGTATGCTGTTGCTGCGTGGCCAATTTTATCCATCTGAAGCCATTCCCCATTGTCATTAAAAAAATGAAAGTGACTTCTGGGATGTTTCCTGTACCAGAGAAAATAAAGGCCGGCAGAAATCGCAACTCCTGTAGCTACTTCGGTGATGACTACGGTTCTTAAACGGTCTGGCCGGTAAGTTGTGCTGGGTGGAAGAAAAATATCCTGCGCGAATGCATTCGTAGAAGTGATTACCAGGCATAAGATAACCAGCGGTCGCGAAATAAAGTTTCTACGTCTGTAACCGAAAGAAAAAAGATCAACCAATCAGTGATAATTTATAGGGTCGTAAACGAAAAGCAGGACCAGTTCATGCAAAAATCAATATCTTAGGTTCAAATTTAAAGTAAGTTTTATGGATGCGGCGATTCTTGCCAAAGTGAATAACTGGTTAAATGGAAATTATGATCAGGAGACAAAAAATGAAATCATTCGTCTGCAAAAGGAAAACCCGGGTGAACTAATAGACAGTTTCTACCAGAACCTCGAATTCGGGACCGGCGGGCTCCGGGGCATAATGGGCGTAGGAACAAACCGGATTAATAAATATACAATTGGAATGGCAACTCAGGGATATTCCAATTATCTGCTGAAATCTTTCCCATCCCATCAGGTGAAGGTCGCTATCGCGCACGACAGCCGTAATAACAGTCGTTTTTTTGCAGAAACAGCTGCAAAAGTTTTTGCGGCCAATGGGATTAAGGTTTTTCTATTCCAGTCTCTCCGCCCCACGCCTGAGCTCAGCTTTACCATCCGTTACCTCGGATGTCAGGGTGGTGTCGTTTGCACCGCTTCCCATAATCCAAAAGAGTACAACGGTTACAAAGCGTACTGGAACGACGGCGGACAATTAGTTCCACCTCATGATCGCCTCGTTATAGAAGAAGTGGAAAAAATAGCTTCCGTTAACGAAGTGAAATGGACGGGCGGTGAGTTACATATTACAATGGTCGGCAAGGAAATGGATGAGGCTTATATCAGCATGGTAAAAAACCTTTCTGTTTATCCGGAAATCATCGAAAGACAACATAATCTCTGTATCGTATATACACCTATTCACGGAACAGGTATCAAACTGGTGCCAGAAGTATTACAGAGATTTGGTTTCAGTAATGTTCACGTGGTGGATGAACAGGCTACACCGGATGGAAATTTTCCTACCGTTGGCTATCCCAATCCCGAAGAAAAAGATACCATGAGTCTTGGCCTCAAGAAGGCCAGGGAAATCGACGCAGATATTTTATTGGGCACAGATCCCGATGCGGACCGGGTAGGTATCGGGGTAAAAAATGACAAAGGAGAATGGACTCTCCTCAATGGCAACCAGACCGCCGTATTGGCTTTTAATTACCTGATAGAAGCTAGGAAAGAAAAGGGCATTGCGCAGGCGAACGACATGGTCGTTAAAACTATCGTGACTACTGATATGATCGACGAAATTGCCCGCCGTTCGAATATTCATTGTTATAATGTACTTACCGGTTTTAAATGGATTGCGGAGCTGATCAAGGAAAAGGAGAAAACAGAAAATTATGTAATTGGCGGAGAAGAAAGTTATGGGTTGATGATTGGTGACAAACTAAGAGATAAAGATGCAGTGAGTGCCGTAGCGATCCTCTGTGAGATGGCAGCATATGAAAAAAATAAAGGCAAGACGCTTTATGATAAACTCATCGACCTGTACGGTCAGTTTGGTTTTTACAAGGAGTCATTGATTTCCATAACAAAAAAAGGAATGGACGGCCAGAAACAGATTGCAGATATGATGGCCGCTTACCGGGATAAGCCCCCTATAACCATCAATGGGTCAGCCATAGTTCAATTGCTGGATTACCAGACCAGTAAAGGAAAGAATTTAAAAACGGGAGAAAGTTGGAATATTCCGCTGCCGGTCAGTAATGTACTTCAGTTTATACTCGAGGATGGAAGCAAAATTTCCGCACGCCCGTCCGGCACCGAACCTAAAATAAAATTTTACTTCAGCGTAAACGAAAAACTTCCCGGTCGCTCGGCCTTTGATGCAACTGACCGTCTGCTCCAAACAAGAATCGATGCAATCATCGCCGATTTGAAATTGAACTGATACTGTATTCAAGGCATATGAAAACTATTTTGATTTTATTAGCAGGTCTTCTTACGGGTTTTTATGTTTGTTCACAGGTCAGGTTACCGGCAATCTTTGGTGATCATATGGTCATTCAACGTAATCTGCCAGTACCAGTCTGGGGTTGGTCTTCACCCGGTGAAAAAATCATTATAAAATTCAACCATCAGTCTAAACAGACAACTGCCAACCGGAATGGAAAATGGCGAATCAACCTTGATCCCGAACCAGCCGGAGGCCCCTATGAAATCAGTATACAAGGCAGGAACACCAGGTTAATTCATGATGTATTGGTGGGCGAGGTATGGATTTGTTCAGGTCAGTCCAATATGGAATTCCAGTTAAGATCTGTACTCGATGCAGATTCAGAGATCAGAGGAGCAGAATATCCTGAGATACGTCACATTAAAATCCCTCTTTCTGTCAGCGGCACACCAAATGATGATATACAACCGGCTTCCTGGAATATCTGTTCTTATAAAACGGCCGGCGAGTTTACTGCTGTGGGCTATTTTTTCGCCAGGGAATTAGTAAAGCGTTTGCACGTACCCGTTGGTCTGATCAATTCTACCTGGGGTGGAACGATGGTAGAGACCTGGACCAGCCGGGGTGCGTTTGAAAAAAGTCCTGATTTCAAATCCATGATTGCAGGCCTGAATTCAGGGGATCTTGGTCCTATGATGAAGGAAAGACAATTGAAGCTGCAAAACCAATACCGTTTATTGCAAAAAAATATCCATGATTCTATCCCGGAATATGAATGGAAAAACCCAGGCTATAACGGCAATGACTGGCCGAAGATAAGTATTGCGCAAATCTGGGAACATCAGCCGCTTGGACTGGATAACCTGGATGGAATTGTTTGGTACAGAAAGGAAATTACGCTTGATTCTTCTACTGTCAGTCATCCGATCCTGCTTTCTCTGGGAAAAATTGATGATAATGATGAAACCTTTGTTAACGGAAGCCTGGTGGGTTCAACCAGGAATTGGGAAACGAAAAGAATGTATCCTGTGGCCGCCGGTATTTTTAAAACAGGAAAAAATATAATATCGGTCCGCGTGGAGGACACTGGTGGGGGAGGAGGATTTTATGATGACTCAGCCGGTGTCTGTCTAAAAACCGAAAACAAAACTATACCATTGGGGGATAATTGGAGTTTTCGCATAGCTAAAATTTCCGGAAACGGCGGAGGAATCGGTCCCAATGATTTTCCCGACCTGCTGTTTAATGCGATGATCAATCCCCTTATTCCTTTCGGCATCCGTGGGGCATTGTGGTATCAGGGAGAAGCCAATACAGAAAGAGCTTTTCAATACCGTAAGGCTTTCCCGCTCATGATAGCAGACTGGAGGCAACATTGGGGTCAGGGTAATTTTCCTTTTTATTTTGTACAACTGGCCAGTTTCAATGCAGCAGAAGGAATCAGTGAAAAAGGGTCAAACTGGGCTGAATTGCGTGAGGCACAATTCCGGACCCTTAGTGTACCGGCAACAGGAATGGCCGTAACCATTGACATAGGAGAATCAAAAGACATACATCCCAAAAATAAACAGGATGTAGGAAAGCGTCTGGCTGCAATCGCACTTAATAATTTATATGATCTGCCTATGGAATATAGCGGGCCGGTATATGAATCAATGGTTATCCAGGGAAATAAAATCATATTAAATTTTACCCATACGGGCGGCGGACTCCTGGTAAAAGACCGTTACGGTTATATTAAGGCCTTTGAAATAGCCGGCCCAGACCATCATTTTCATTATGCCAAAGCCTTCCTCCAAAAAAATCAGGTTGTAGTTTATTCTGACGAAGTACAAAATCCGGTATCCGTACACTATGCATGGGCTGACGATGCAGGGGACGCCAATCTCTATAACCAGGAGGGATTTCCCGCTGTTCCCTTCCGAACCGATCAATGGCCGGGCATTACGGACAGCCGAAAGTTTGAGATTGGGAAATAGTCGGAGAGAAGGAGTATGGGAGTATGTGAGTATGGAAGTATGGGAGTATGGAAATGTCTTTAATATAGATTAGATTTCTTCCAACTGGACATACTCAACAACTAAATTATCACACTTTCACTCCCACACTTCCATACTTCCATACTTCCATACTTGCACACTCTACAGGGTTCGCTCACTAATAACCCCGCTCTTCTTGTTCTTAAGAATAAGTTTCTTCGCCCCGTAATGGGTCATTTCTTCTTTGATCAGGTAATGTTCTGCATCAAATTCCACAAGATTGCTGGGTTTGGAAAGACCGGTCTGACCCCGCCAAACATCCAGTTGGACAGGTTCCCATAATTTTGTCCTGGCAGATTTGTAAGATGCATCCAATACAGCATTCACCACATACCCATCATAAAAAGTTTCCTTGGGTGAAATGCCTTTTTCCATTGAATTAAACATATCGGTAAACATATGATTATATCCCAGGTCATTCATTTCATCGCCTACCGGAAATAACCAGCCGGTATTGGATTCTGCTTTCTCGGAAACATAATCTGCACCCTTACCGGTTGTAAACATTTCAAATCCCGTTCTTAAAAAATTATTTATCCAGATCGTTCCTTCGGTTCCCATCACTTCGTCGCGAAGATCGAGGCCTCCGCGAAATGTCCAGCTAACTTCGAACTGACCTATAGCGCCGTTTTCATATTTCACGAGTCCGATGGCGTGATCCTCAGCTTCGATGGGCTTGACCTGTGTGTCGGCCCAGCACATAACCTCGACCGGTTTAATGTCCTTACCGATAAAATTCCTTGCAATTTCCACACAATGACAACCCAGATCCAGAATACATCCTCCTCCGGCCTGTTCCAAATCCCAGAACCAGTCACTGTGCGGACCCGGATGGGTTTCCCTGGATTTGGACCAGAGAATCCTTCCCAATGCGCCGTTCTTTACGCTTTCCAGTGCTTTCAAAAACTTCGGGGTATAAACCAGGTCTTCCAGGTAACCGTTGAAGATGCCAGCCTTTTCAACAGCTTCGAGCATTCGTTTTGCTTCGATCGCATTTCTTCCAAGCGGTTTCGTGGTGATGACGGCCTTGTTATGTTTGCAGCAAAGAAGGACGGCTGCTTCATGCAGATTATTGGGTAGCGAAATACAAACCACATCCACTTCCGGATGCGCAATGGCTTCTTCCATTTCAATCGTCCAGTGTGCGCATCCGTAATCAGAAGCAAATTTTTTAGCGGAGACTTCCCGCCTGGAATAAATACTCACAATACGGTCGCGACTACGCTGTCCCTGTAACGAGTCGGCATAAAACCGACCGATGAATCCTGATCCTAACATGGCAATTCTCATATATTCAGTTTAAAGATTTAATTACGAAATACCCGGGGCAGCTAAGAGATTTTTTTTCCCGAAAAAATAAAATAAAATAAATCAAAACACCCAGGGCGATATAAGCCGGGACAAACCAGATCTTCGTCCAGTCGTAGCCCGTAGTTGTCTTGTAATTTTCAACTACAAATCCGGAGAACCAGGTACCGATGAACATCCCCACGCCATAGGTAGCAAAGGTAAACAAGCCCTGTGCAGCATTTTTGATGGTTGCACCTGCTTTTTTTTCTGTATACATATATCCTGTCACAAAGAAGAAATCATAGCAGACGCCATGAAGGATGATTCCGGCATATAACATCCAAAGATTTGCATCTATGTTTCCATAAGCAAAACAGATATACCTTAAGATCCAGGCCGTCATGCCCATCATAAGCATTTTCTTGACACCAATCCGGTTGAAGAGAAAGGGAATGGCCAGGATAAAGACGGCTTCGGAGATCTGTCCCAGGATCATTTTGGATGCTGCCCCCTGTACACCTATTTCATTCAGGAACGCATTTGCAAAACCATAGTAAAAAGAAAGAGGAATACATACCAGGATCGCAGCTATAAAAAATATCAGGTATGACTTGTTTTTAAACAGAACAAATGCCTCAGTACCGAGTGCTTTTGCTGCCGAAGTCTGACTGCTGGCCGCTTTCGGGGGAGTGTTGGGCAGAAAAAAACTAATGAACCCCAGCAGGGTAGACGCGCCGGCAGCCAGGTAAAACGTATTAATAATATTTCCTGTTTTTTCCCAATGCAGATTGCCGATCAGCAGACCAGCCACGATCCAGCCCAGAGTTCCAAATACGCGTATCCAGGGAAATTGCTTACCGGGATCACTCATCTGATAAAAAGCAATACTGTTGGACAAGGCGATGGTAGGCATGTATAGCAAAGAATATATCAGGATGATCCAATAAAAAAGACCGTTTAGTGTAACGGTGGTAGCCAGGAAAAGAAGAATCGCGCCCAGAAGATGCAGGACACCCATGATTCGCTGGGCAGCAAAAAAACGGTCTGCAATCAAGCCAACAATAAATGGAGAAATCATCGTGGCAATAGCAAGCGCGCTGTAAGCAGCCCCGATCTGTATTCCAGTGGAATGCAGGTTCTGCCCCATATAAGTACTCATCGTAACATACCAGGAGCCCCAGATAAAGTACTCGATGAACATCATCAGGCAAAGCAGCACGGAAGCAGTCGACTTCATGAAAATAAATTTAATGCATGGAAGGCATGGAGCTGAAAAGTTACAAACGAAAACACGCAATGTAAAAAATTCTTCAATTATCTTGCAGCCATGCGGGTGCTAACTGATTCTTACAGACATAAAGGCCTTCGAAAACAGCTGGTAGAGGGAATCCGGACTAAGGGCATAACGGATGAACGGGTTCTGAAGGCCATACTCGAAATACCAAGGCACTATTTTATCGATTCCGCATTTGACCAGATCGCATATGAGGACAGGGCCTTCCCGATCGCAGAGGGACAAACCATTTCTCAGCCCTATACGGTCGCTTACCAGACACTGCTGCTGGAAGTAAAACCTTATGAAAAAATTCTTGAAGTGGGAACCGGTAGCGGTTATCAGGCCTGTGTTTTAGCCCTGATGGGTGCTCAGGTATATACCATCGAACGGCAAAAACAATTGTATGATCACAATAAACAATTTGCCTATCTCCGTAATTTCCCCGCCATCAGGTATTTTTATGGTGACGGATATCAGGGCCTGCCCACTTACGCACCATTCGATAAAATAATAGTTACAGCGGCGGCACCATCCGTACCGGATAAACTGGTTGAACAGTTAAAACCCGGCGGTAAAATGGTAATTCCGGTCGGGGAAGGGAAAGTTCAGCAAATGTTGCGAATCCTTAAAGACGGTCAGGGAAAAATCCATGAAGAGATTTTTGATAATTTCTCTTTTGTACCCATGTTGCAGGGAAAAAACAATTAAAGCTTTATCCGTCAACCGTCAATCTAAATAAAATGACTTCCGAAAGAGAACAGCGGTTAAAAAATGTGCTGGACAAAAGGCAGCAGGATCTAACGGTGGTGCTGGAAAATGTTTTTGACCCGCATAATATATCAGCGGTTATGCGTACCTGTGATGCAGTGGGCATACAGGAAATTTTTGTTTTGAATACAAAGATCAGCAGGCATAAAAAATGGGGCGCCAGAAGCAGCAGCAGCGCCGCCAAATGGCTGACGATTCATCAGCATACAGATGCACATGTCATGTTTTCTAGAACTCAGAAAGAAATTTCCCCTTATCCTGACTACGCATCTGTCCTCATCCGCCGTTTCCCTGTACGAAATTAATTTTTCAAATCCGGTGGCGCTGGTATTTGGCAATGAACACGACGGGGTAAGCGAAGAAATCCGGGCACTTGCCGATGGAAATTTTATAATTCCCCAGGTAGGTATGATCCGCTCCCTGAATATTTCTGTTGCCTGCGCCGTCAGTCTCTATGAAGCCTTCCGGCAGAAAAAGGCCGCTCATCACTATGATCATGTAAAACTGGGCGTTGAAGATTATTCGACTTTATGGAAAGACTGGAGTCTAAACAACGGGTGAAAAAAGAATTATGAAAAATACACAAACCATTCTTATCGCCGGTTTCATCGCCGGAACACTCGACGCGCTTGCAGCCATCTTTTTCTATGCCAATCCGTTAAATCTGCACAACATCAGTCGTATTTTCCGATTTATTGCCAGCGGGCTTTTTGGCAGGACAGCATATAACACAGGACCGTTTTATCCGATAGCAGGTCTGATACTGCATTTCGGAATTGCCACAATATGGTCTGCAGTATATCTTTTAATATTATTCCGTGTTTTCAAACCAGGATTTGTTTGGGCAAAAACTATTTTACTGGCAACGCTGGTCTGGGTTATAATGAATGGATTTGTACTGCCCGCCTGCGGATTCCCATCCCGCCATGAAGGATGGGCGATTATGCGGTCTTTTTCTATTATTCTGTTTTGTGTAAGTCTGCCGGTTTGCCTGATCGTGGAAAAAAGAAAGTGAATTTTCAAATTTTCGAAACTTTCCCTCTGTCTTTGCTCTTTCTGTCAATTCGTGAATGCTTACATTAAGTTCAAAGCCGATCAGCAGGATCAGGGCGTTGAAATAAATTACGATCATCAATATCAGAATCGTCCCGATAGAACCATATACTTTATTGTATGTACCGAAATTATTCACCCAGAATGAGAAAAGAAATGTCAGCACAATCATCAGTATTGTGGCCAGTGTTGTGCCGGCAGAAATCAAACGCCATTTTTTGGGTATAGCTGGTGCATTCCGGTAAATAAACGCAATGGTAAAATAGAACAGCGGAATAATTACCACCCAGCGCAGGGATTTGACTAAACCTTTCATAGACCGCCGGTGAACATGCAAAGCCCTGAATACATATTTCAGCAGCTCGTCCTGGGTGACCAGTATAACGATACTGCCGATAATCAGCAAGATCATGACCAGGGTCAGCCGGACGGCAATTAAACGGTTCTCTATAAAATTTCTCTGGGTATATGTGTGCAGGGATTTATTGAAAGTCCGCATGAGTCCGATCATCGCGTTCGATGCATAATACAGGGCCACTATCAACCCGACAGACAATAAACCACCCCTCGGTTTAGTAAGAAAATCATTCAGAAAATTGGACACCAAATTAAATGTGTTCTGGTTCGGAGTCACTTCATTGGTCAGAAGCAATAATTGCTTGGTTAGTTTTTTTGAAACCGGCAGATAGGGGATAAGGGTACAAAGAAATATCGTGGCAGCAGGAATGGCCATCAGGAAACTAAAGGAAATGGATCGTGCCCGGTCATTCAGACCTACTTTTCTCACCTGGTACTTGAAAAAGACGATTACATCATATAAGGGAAGACCCTGGAAGCCCGGTAGATAAACCGACTTGCTTTTGTCAACAGCAAACCGGTAGGGAATGGAAGCTTTTATTATTTTTTCGAACCTGGTCATGGATTTTCCTTTAGCTGCTGACCAATTCGCATTTGTTCATCCAGCGCTTTCTGGTATTCCTTTGCATATTTAATATGTTCCGGAAAAGTTTCCGCAAAATTTGAATATCCTGAAAAATCAGGCTTAGCCACAAAATAAAAATATCTGGTGTCCGGTGCATTCAATACAGCATCCATGGATTCCGCGGAAGGCGTGCAAATCGGGCCTGGTGGTAAACCCGTATTCCGGTAGGTATTATAAGGCGATTCCACGAGCAGATATTTTTCATAGACTCTTTTCAGATCGAAACGACGCAGGGCAAATTTAACCGTCGGATCAGCAGCCAGTCGCATTCCGCTCCCGATCCGGTTTATATAAACACTTGCAATTTTGGGTTTGTCGTCTTTTCGGGTTGTTTCTTCTTCCACAATGGAAGCGAGGATATAAGCTGTAATTCGGTTCAGGTGATGAGCTTCCGCATCCTTCAGTCTTTCCGGTGTCCAATATGTTCGGGCAGCGGCTTCCATTTTTTTGAAGATGCGGGAAGGTGTGGTGTTCCAGTAATACGTATAGGTATTGGGAAAAACCATGGTCATGAATGTATTCGTATCGAGTCCGTAGGCCTTCAGGGTATCCGTATTATTTAGAAAACGCATGAACTCTACGGAATCACATTCAAATTTCCTTCCGATCATTCCAGCCAGATCTTCCCGCGTGCGCAATTTCGTGATGACCAGATTAACCGGGGTCTGTCTGCCGTTTTTCAGCATCTTCAGTATATTCAGGAGACTCATGCCTTTCCGGATTTCATATTTTCCTGCTTTCATCCCGGTTGTATATGATATCCGTTTTGCCAGCCAGTTAAATACTGCCGGATGAGCCAATATTTCGTCTTCCCTGAGCATGGAATCGAGATCATCGTAATTCATTCCTGTATGGATATAGAGATCGTGGGTGGTGGATTTAAAAGCAGTACCCGGACCGAGGATCAGCCAGCCTCCGATTGAAGCAATAAGTATAATGAAGAGGAGCAGAAATAGAAACAGTTTCTTCACGTGTATTTGGATTATTCACCAAAATAAACAAAAAACCCCGTCAATAAAATGCGGGGTTCTAATTATTGTAAATAGGATTACTTCTGCTGGGGAGGAGCGGTGGGTATGGTAGTGGTCGTAGGAGCCACTTTTACTTCTCTTACTTTATTGGAAGAAGCCCTGGGTATGAAAACAGTCGAAAAGAGACAAAGAACCACTACGAAAGTTGCCAGGATCCAGGTTCCTTTTTCCAGAATATCCGTGGTTTGTTTTACGCCCATAAACTGGTTACTAAAACCTGCCACATTTCCTGCAAGACCTCCGCCTTTTGGATTTTGAACCAGGATGATCAAACCCAGTAAACCACAAGCCAACAACAGCACAATAACGAAAAATATCATGGTAAAGAAGCTTTTAATTGTTCAATTCTGGACGCAAAATAAGCGCTTTTAGGGGGATAAATCAAACTTAATTTCTGGTATAAGGCAATGGCATTTTCGTACATACCCTGCTTAGCCAACACCTCGGCCATGGATTCTGTCAGAACATCCCTTTCTTCTATGGAATGGGCTGCAAAATGTCGTATTCGTTCGTTTTCCCTTTCATCTGTCTTTGGCGATTGCTGATTGGCAGGTAGTTTTTTCATCACTTTCAGCCAGTCCGTAAAACTTTTCAGCTGCTGACCAAAATGATCCGGGGGATTATCTTCCAAAACCAGTTTGATACCCTGGGAGGCGAAATAATCAATCATGTGATAAGGTGCAAATACGATTGATTCCGCTTTTTTCGGGTCAAAAACCGGAACAGGTTTCTGATGTTCTTTAAACCGGTCGGCGGAATCCGGTAACGTAAACTTCGACTTCCTCCGTAGATTCACCTTGAAAGGAAGCTGTTTGCTCTGTATCGTCTGCATCCCATTCTGCCGGTTCTGAATAAGGCTCCGGGTTTTCTGATGTTTTCTCATCCAGAACTTCTTTAATTTCTTCGTCCAGCTCGTCATCGTCCAGTGCATTATCCCACTTTCTTCCCTGATCAATGGGGCGGTCAAAGGCCTCATAGTCATGAACGTCTGTTTTATCAGGTGAATCATGCCGGACCGGCATTTCAGTTTCAGTAGTGGCCGTAATTTCCAAAGGTTGGAACTTCTTCTTTCACGGAATCGGTACCCGTTGAAACCTGATCAATGGGTCTGTCAAAAGCAGCGTGGTCCAGGTCAGATTTTTTTACAATGACTTCTTCAAAAATGCCATATTCATTCAGAACTTCTTCCCGCACCTCAAATTGCTCTATATTTTCCTCAGCAAAGGGATCTTCATCAACTGCTGATTCAGTCAAACTGGAATTTTCGTCAGCGGAATAAAACTCAATGACCTCCTCTTCCTTTTCAGACCGCAGTTGATCCTGCATTTCCTGCGCCGATCTTGGCTCTTGAAAACCAGAATCCTTTTTCTCGGAATCAACGAAAGTATTTTCATTTAATTCTTCAGACCATTCTTCTTTCGGTCTGTCTTCCGCAGGCACTTCAGGTTCAGTTTCCGGTTCAATTTTATATTTAGAAAGTAATTCGTCGAAGGAAGTAACTGTTCCCTTATCCGTTTCTGGGAATGTTAGTGATTCGTTGGCAGGAGGAGTGAACGCCGGTATTTCTTCATCCGGTACTTCTGCAACTCTCTCTTCCTCCACAGCCAGAGGGGGAACAAATGTATCAGCAACGAAGGATTCCTGCACATTGACATGATCCGTTTCGCTGGCCTTAATCCGTGCATGGAATTCTTCAGCCCTTGAATTATTCCCTTCATTCAACAAGGTCTGTAGCCAGAACGCATTATTAAAATACAAGGCAGTGCGCATACTTTGCTTTTCATATGCGGTGTCGTTTAGTTCTTTTAATTTTTTGGAAAGAAGGAAATGGGCTGCATTAAAGGATGGGAATTCGCTGACCACTTCATACATCTCTTCCAATGAAACCTGCGTCAGGTCATTCTTTCCGAAAATGGCGTCTAACAGGGACGGCAGGCCGTTGTTCATGGGTTAGAAATTACCAGTTAGAAAATAAACGATTGAACATGTCATCCGTCAGCTGCTGAACTATCTGTGGCGTTAAACTTGCTTCTGCCTCATTTAAACTCTGGGTCGCCGGAAAATCAAAATTCCGGCTGATATCTGTTTCAAAATCCGGTGTTCCCAGTTTCTGATCATTCAGTCGGTTTTTCAATGCCAGGTGTACACTAACTGTAAGCCTGTTGATGGATGCAGACTGGTTAGCCACGCCGGCTGTTGTCACATTATATTCAGATACATAAGCTGACACATCATAATCTGCATTGTCAGTTGGAATCTGTGTAAGCTTGGTCTGGTTATTGATTTTCTGTTTCAGTTTATCGGTCAGCTGCGGGCTTAATTGAGGTTCCACGTAACGCGCCCGGTTTTCAATAAATCCGATATTGATGGTCTTCACTTCAGGCGGAATAGAAACATCTTTAAATGAATAAACATTACAGCCCACCATAAGGCCGCAAATAATCAACAGGTAAGCCACCTGTTTTTTAATACGAAAAATTTTAAATTGCCTATTCGCTGATATCATATTCTTTAAGTTTTCGGTAGAGAGTTCTTTCACTGATACCCAGGTCAGAAGATGCATCTTTTCGTTTTCCCTTATGTTTCTTAAGTGCTTTTACAATCAGTTCTTTTTCCTTATCCATTATGCTGAGCGATTCCTCCACTTCTTCATGCTGATGGATATCGCTGTTACCATTGCCGTTATTGTGAATCACCACCGGTTGGGATTGATACGGTGTGGAACCAATATTGCCGGCAAAATGATCCTGTTGATTGAGCTCTTTCATATCCCTGGAAAAAGTCTCATGGGCATCGGCTGCCAGAGATGGATTCTTTAATATTTCAAGGAACATTTTTTTCAGCTCGGTAACATCTTTCTTCATGTCGAAGAATAATTTGTACAGGATTTCCCTTTCATTGGAGAAATCATTAGAGGCCGTATGGCCGGCCGATGGTATTACCATGGGCAGACGGTTCACCGGATTATCCGGGATGAATCTACGCAATTGTTGTTGTGAAATCATTTTGTCTTCCGATAAAACTGAAATCTGTTCTGCAATATTCTTTAACTCCCGCACATTACCCGGCCAGCTGTACTGGATTAACAGATTTTTCGCGTCTTCGTCCAGCTGCACAGGAGAAGTCTTATAACGTTCTGCAAAATCAACGGCAAATTTTCTGAATAAAAGAGGTATATCATCTTTACGGTCACGCAGGGAAGGTACCCGGATCGGCACGGTACTTAGTCTGTAATATAAATCCTCCCGGAACTTACCCCGATCGGTTAACTGAAGAAGATCCTTATTGGTGGCGGCGATCACACGCACATCTGTTTTCTGTACTTTGGATGAACCGACACGGATAAATTCGCCGGCTTCGAGCACTCTTAATAAACGGGCCTGGGTTCCCAGTGGCAATTCCCCAATCTCATCAAGGAAAATGGTACCTCCATTCACGGTTTCAAAATATCCTTTACGGGAATCCACCGCTCCCGTAAATGATCCTTTTTCGTGACCGAATAATTCTGAATCGATCGTGCCTTCGGGTATTGCACCGCAATTCACTGCGATGAACGGATTATGTTTTCGGGCCGACAGAGAATGAATGATATGGGAGAAAGCCTCCTTGCCCACACCGCTTTCACCCGATATCAAAACGGTGAGATCCGTATTGGCTACCTGTACCGCCACACTCAATGCGTAATTGAGCTCCGGTGCATTGCCGATAATTCCAAATCTGTTTTTTATTGCCTGAAGTTCCATGTAATTTTTTTTTGCGACTCACCGTATTCATTCAAATGGAATGACCGATCAGGGTGGCGCCGGTACACTGTTCAATTTTCACCAATGCATAATCGCCTTTTTGAAGGGTATTCCCGGATTTTGGAAATACCACTACTTTATTCTGATCATTCCGCCCCATCCATGACCTGTCACTTTTTTTCGAATCTCCTTCAATCAGCACTTTTGAAATCGTTCCCAGATCCTTCCGGTTTGATTCCTGTGACATTTTATTTTGCAGTTTAACAATTTCATCCAGCCTTCGTTTCTTTTCCTGTTCCGGTATATCGTCCGGATACCTGCGGGCGGCGAGGGTACCTGGCCGTTCAGAATAAAAATACATATAGCTCATATCGAAGCAGCTCTCACGCATCAGGGTAAGCGTTGCCTGGTGATCCTCCTCAGTTTCCGCGCAGAATCCGGCAATGATATCTGAGGTAATCCCACAATCCGGAATCAGTTCCCGGATACGCCTGATTTTAGACAGATACCATTCCCGCGTATATGTCCGGTTCATTCGCTGAAGCACACGGGTGGATCCGCTTTGTACCGGAAGGTGAATATAATTACAGATATTTTCATGCCGGGCAATGGTATACAACACTTCATCTGTTATATCCTTCGGATGGGAGGTTGAAAACCTCACTCTGAGTTTGGGTGAAATCCTCGCTACTTCTTCTAGTAAACCGGCAAATCCAACAGCCTTTTCACCATCCACACCGGAATGCCAGTGGTAACTATCCACATTTTGTCCCAACAAGGTTACTTCGCGATACCCTTTTTCAAAAAGATCCCGGCATTCGGCGAGAACAGAACCGGGATTTCGGCTTCGCTCTCTGCCGCGGGTAAACGGAACTACGCAGAAAGAACACATATTATTACATCCGCGCATGATACTGACGAAAGCATTGACCCCATTGCTATTTAAGCGGACCGGTGCTATATCTGCATAAGTTTCATCCCGGCTGAGTAATACATTTACTGCCTTTTGTCCATCCTCTGCTTCCTCAACCAGCAATGGCAGTGTTCTGTATGCATCCGGTCCTATAACCAGGTCAACCAGTTTTTCTTCTTCGAGAAATTTTGATTTGAGTCTTTCCGCCATACAACCCAGCACGGCAATCAGCATGGAAGGTTTGGATCTTTTAGCCTGGCGGAAAATATGCAATCGGCTACGAACGGTTTGTTCGGCTTTTTCCCGGATAGAACAGGTATTTATAAGCACAAGGTCGGCTTCTGAAAAATTCCTGGTTCCGGTAAAGCCAGCTCCCTGAAGAATGGATGCGACCACTTCGCTGTCGGCGAAATTCATTGCACATCCATAGCTTTCAATATAAAATTTACGAACGTGACCGGTGCCGACTACAGAGACAGGTGAAAAACTCTCACCCTGTCTTGATTCATCATGTTCCCTGGTTAGTGTTTCTATTTCCATTCTTCTTCTTTGGGATAACAAAATTAATCAAAACAAAGGAATAAATGACAGGATGACAGGTTGCCTGGAATTGGTGTTAACGCTGGATCGGGCCGGTACTGCTCTGATATCAATTAGTTGCTAAGGGAATGTAGAGCGGAAGACGGGACTCGAACCCGCTACCTACAGCTTGGGAAGCTGTCGCTCTACCAGGTGAGCTACTTCCGCTAATAATTCTCAGGAAACCACTTTTGGAAAACTAATCCTGGAAGCCAGCCAGCTTTCCCTGACGGGGATTATCCAGTTTTTTTCCAGTTCTGATTTCGTCAGCACGGTATTATTGAAATACAGGGTTTCGGGTTGAATGAATCCATTGGAGGCACCAAATGCCAGCTGTGACAGCGGTAGAAGCTGAACTTTTTCTTTTATAAGAAAAGCCAGCAATTGCCGGTCAAATAACTGAACACTAAACAGGCTCTCTATTTCCCTGATTAGCCGCACGGAAGAATCTGTGCTGCATCCGCTCACCATTGAAGCACGCTCATCAGCCATCAGGAGAATAAACTGTCCGAAAAATAAGTTCGCATAACCCTTTACCGGAACGCCATGGGAATTCCAGGTACTGACAAATTCCTTCAGCATATCTTCAATGCGGAATGCTTCAGAAATGGTAAAGAGGCGGCTTGACTGATATATCCATACCCGTGAGGATCCGTCGAATTCCTCTGGTAATAATTCCCGGTAGTTGAAATACATGGAGCAAAATTAATTATTCTGCCACTTAAATATGGATAATTTCTTCTTCTGAATCCTGCATACGGATCCGTAAATGTTCAACTTTCTTTTTCCTGACATCTATCTGACGGCGGATTTTTTCCAGTTCCGGTTTCAGGTTCTTCTGATTCAATATGATAAGTTCCCGGTTTTTTATTACTTCACGGTTCAGCAGTTTTTTATTTTTTTCGATTTCAATTTCCAGCGCTTTCAGACTGGCAATGGATTTCATACGGGATAACCTGACCATATCTTTTAACCCGTTCTGAATTACAATTGTTTTCATGCTGTCATCCGCAATAATAACCGGCAGGGCTTCATAGTAAAGACTCGCAGCGGGTACATAGGGCGACCCGGGAGATTCAGGAACTGCATCCTGGGTGAGAGCGGCTGCCGCCTGATTGGAATAATCTCTCTCAATCTTATTATCCGCAAAAATAGCCTGTTCCACCGGGGCTGGTTCTTCTTCTGTTTCCGGTACCGGTTCACAAGGGACAATTCTTTGCAGATGTTTTTTTCACCGTTTTCCGGAAACCGGAAGATGTGGAAATTGCCTCAGGAACGGATAAACTTATTTTACCGGCCGCCAGTTCATAACGGTTAGGTATAACCGCAACTGGAGGAACCGGGCTTTGCAGGGCTTTTTCGGAAACAGGGGTTTTCTGCCGGATACCGGACAGGGTAACGGACATGATCAGGATAAAATAAAAAAGAGGATTAAAATTCTTTTTTGGGACGGACGGTCTGCCCAGCAATCGACGGATTCTTTCCATCAGCAACCAGGGCTTATTGCCGTCAGCGGCCAATGCAAATCCGGGTTGAACCTGGCGAAATTTCTCCAGACTGAATAATGCTTCAGCATAAATTGCCGGTTCAAAGCCGGTTTCAATCACACCGTCATCACAGGCTAGTTCTCTTTCCCGTGCCATGGCCTTATAAAAAAGACGGGCAAAAGGGTTAAAGAAAAAAATACTCTTAAAACAGGACATGCAGATATTGATCAGGTAATCATTCCTCCTGATATGAAAAAGTTCATGGACGATAATCGCTTCTAACTGCTGGGGCGACAGGCGCGTGATGAGGGATACAGGAAGAAGTACAATGGGTTTAAAAAACCCGCTGGTTTCAGCGGTATCCGCAAGGTCTGACAAATAAACCTGTACCCGCTTAGTGATGCCCAGTAACCTGGCATACCGGTCTGCGAACAGTTGATAAGCCGGCGACAATTCTCTTCCGTTGTTATGCCGGATCTTCTCTTTGTGATTGAGGGTATATTGCACGAACCGGATGGCTAAGACTAACAGGTACACAGAACTCCCGAATGGTAACCAGCTATTGACAGATGGTGAAAGAGGAATAAAACCGTTATTGAAATCCGGAACAGGGTCGGCCTATCAGACGGATGAAAGTATATATAAACCATTCTGTTCCCACGAAAACAAACACCAACACCAGGTTGTGTTTCCCGGCTGGAGAAATACGGTTATTTCCCGCCGTTAGTAGGGAATAAGCTATCCACAATACGGCCATTTGCCAGATACTGTATAGCAGGGACCAGCCTAGTACAGTCAGGAAACTCAAATAAACCGACATCCTTTATTGCTTTTTCAGGTTGTTGAGCAGTTGCTGGATTTCTTCCAGTTCTTCAGGGGAAGCTTTGTGATTACCCAGCGCATGAATAACAAGTTCGGTAGGCGATCCGCCAAACAGATTGGTAATCATTTTCCCCATTAAATGTTTCTGTGTTTTTTCCCGGCTAACCACCGGATGATAAACATGTATTTTCACAGAATCATCCCGGCCTACTAGTCCTTTCTCAAACATGATCTGCATTAGCTTAAGTGTGGTGGTATAACCGGCTTCTTTGGTTTTGGAAAGTTCTTCATGCACTTCCCGGACACTGGCTTTATTTCTTTCCCACAAAATCCGGAGAATTTCCAGCTCGCTTTCTGTTGGTTTGATATATTTAGACGTTCCCATATACTAAATTTGTATGTTAAGCAAAATACGATTTTATTCGTAAATCAGGTTTATTTTAACAATTAATTTAAATACCGGTCATCGGTCCACGGTCATCGGTCATCGAAAATAATAACCTATTTCAAATACCGACCATGGCAGATAAGCGTGCATCATCATTTTATAGAGATAAATTCCGGGTAGGGCCGGGCAAGGAAATTAAATTAAAAGAATGGCTGACCGACGACGATGATAAGCCGGTAAGCAAAGAGGAAGGGGAAGAAATCCTCAAAACTGATATCCAGAAACTTTCCGACTTCCAGGAGAAATTATATGCCTGTAACCGGTATAGTATTCTGATTGTGATTCAGGCGATGGATGCTGCGGGAAAAGACAGTGTGATTAAACATGTCATGAGTGGTCTGAATCCACAGGGTGTAAACGTCACGCCTTTTAAAACACCCACCCATCTGGAATTGGAGCACGACTATTTATGGCGGCACTATAATGCCCTGCCTGCCCGGGGCATGGTTGGCATTTTCAATCGCTCACATTATGAAAACGTACTGGTGACCAGGGTTCATCCGGAATATATACTGAACGAAAACCTGCCGGATGTTCATGCCGTTACTGATATCAGCAAATCATTCTGGGAGAAAAGATTCAAACAAATCAATTCATTTGAAAAGACTTTAACTGAAAACGGAACGGTCATATTGAAATTTTTCCTGCATGTATCCAAGAAGGAGCAGAAAAAACGATTTCTGGAGCGAATTAATGATCCGTCAAAAAACTGGAAATTTTCCAGTGCAGATATTAAGGAACGCAATCTGTGGAAGGAATACCGCAAGGCTTATGAAGATATGCTGGAAAATACTTCCAACGACTGGGCACCCTGGTTTGTTATTCCCGCCGATGATAAATGGTTTACCAGGCTTATAATGGCCAATATCATTGTGAATGAAATGAGCAAACTCGACCTGAGCTATCCAAGTCTTTCAGATCAGCAGCAAAAGGACCTGGAAAATTCGAAAAAATTGCTGACCGGAGAAGTGGAATCTCCGGCCGGCAATGTGGATGAATGATTTCTTATTTTATTTTCAGCACAAGTTCCTTTTGAATTTTGTGCATTTTCATTGCCTTAACCTGGGCATCGCGGCCACCGTAAATTTGGGCCAGGGTGGGGGCGATTACAAGTGAAACTATGGACATCAGTTTGATCAGGATATTCATGGAAGGTCCCGAAGTATCTTTAAAAGGATCTCCTACAGTATCACCGGTTACAGAAGCTTTATGAGGTTCGGATTTTTTGTAAAACATTTCACCATTGATCTCAACACCTTTCTCAAAAGACTTCTTGGCATTGTCCCAGGCACCGCCTGCATTATTCTGAAACATCCCCATCAGTACACCGCTTACCGTAGCACCGGCGAGAAAGCCGCCAAGGGCTTCTGGTCCGAGAAGGAAACCCATAATAAGAGGAGAAATAATGGCGATTGCACCGGGAAGCATCATCTTCCGGATGGAAGCATTGGTAGAAATGGCTACGCATTTATCATATTCAGGTTTACCCGTACCTTCCATGATACCTGGAATTGTCCGGAACTGCCTGCGCACTTCTTCCACCATGGCCATGGCTGCTTCTCCTACCGCCTGAATGGCCAGTGAAGAAAATATGAATGGAATCATAGCCCCGACAAAAAGAGAGGCTAATACTTTCGCTTTATATATATCAATCCCGTTAATTCCGGCTACCCCAACAAAAGCAGCAAAAAGGGCCAGTGCCGTCAGGGCTGCAGATGCAATGGCGAATCCTTTGCCGGTAGCGGCAGTAGTATTTCCAACGGCATCGAGGACATCCGTTTTTTCGCGAACTTCTTTTGGCAGCTCACTCATTTCTGCAATTCCGCCCGCATTATCCGCAATCGGGCCGAATGCGTCAATGGCCAGTTGCATGGCGGTAGTGGCCATCATACCCGCTGCTGCAATCGCAACACCATATAATCCGGCGCAGAGGTAAGAACCCCAGATACCACCGGCTAATACCAATATCGGCAGACAGGTAGCTCTGCATGCCGACAGCCAGGCCTGCAATAACATTTGTCGCATGACCGGTTGAAGACTGCCGTATAATAGACATCACCGGTCTCTTCCCGATGGCAGTGTAATACTCTGTAATGATGCTCATAAGAGTCCCCACGGTGAGTCCGACGCCTATAGCACCCAGGACCCCCCATTTGGTAAATTCGATTCCACGCAGCTCCATGGTTTCCGGCAGGATGAAATACACCAGTCCGATCGAAGCCAGAGCCGTCAGTATAATGGATCCCCAGTTTCCCATATTAAGTGCCTTTTGAACAGTGCTGGTACTGATACTGGCAGTTTCACTTATGCGGACAAAAAGAGTTCCGATAATAGAAAAAATAATTCCAATGCCTGCAATCATCATAGGGAGAAGGATCGGGGTCATGCCGCCAAAAGCATCATCAGGCGCCTGGGTTTCCTGTCCAAACACCATAGTCGCCAGAACAGTGGCAACATAGGATCCGAATAGATCCGCACCCATACCAGCCACATCACCTACATTATCCCCAACATTATCCGCAATGGTTGCCGGATTACGCGGGTCGTCTTCTGGTATCCCGGCTTCTACTTTCCCAACAAGGTCAGCACCCACATCAGCAGCTTTGGTATAAATACCGCCTCCTACGCGGGCAAAAAGTGCAATGGATTCGGCACCCAGTGAAAAACCTGTAAGTACCTCAATGGTACGCAGCATTTCTTCTGAATTAACAGCAGCTGTCGGGGCAAAAATGGCTTTTAATATGATAAATAATCCGCCCAATCCGAGTACGGCCAGACCAGCAACACCAAGACCCATTACAGACCCGCCGGTAAAGGAAACTTTGAGGGCACGACTGAGGCTGGTCCTGGCTGCATGCGCTGTCCTGACATTCGCTTTGGTGGCCACCCGCATCCCGATATAACCCGCAGTAGCGCTGAGGATCGCACCAAGGATAAAGGCGATAGAAATTGACCAGTGGGAATTGGGATTCGTACTGGCCATGAAACCCAGCAGAAGGGCTACAATTACTACAAAATATCCCAGGATTTTCCATTCGGCTTTGAGGAATGCCATGGCGCCTTCGGCTATATAACGGCTGATCTGTTTCATCAGGTCAGTTCCTTCGTCCTGCGCAGATACCCATCTAAATTGAATGAATGTGTACAAGAGGCCGATTATTCCCATGAGGGGTACCAGATAAATCAATTTGTCCATATTAGTTAGATCTGTGATTTTAGGGGAGGCAAAAATAGTGGAAAAGCGTTAAAACCCATATAAATGATGCTATTATCTTGACTATATCCGTGTAGAGATCAGTATATTATTTCCTTTTTTCTAAAATTACACCTACCTTTGCGCTCCATTTTTAAATGGTCCCGCTCCGGCGGGAATTGCCCAAACGGCCCCATAAGTGATCTGCCCGTGCAGATCCGCCAGCAGGGTATCATATAAAACCTCATCAGAAGATGCCAAAGGTTAAAACAAATTCGAGTGCCAAAAAAAGATTCAAAATCACTGGCACCGGTGAAATCACTTTCCAGAAAGCTTTCAAGCGACACATTCTCACGAAGAAATCAACGAAAAGAAAAAGGCTGATGGCGAAAAAAGGTAAAGTCAGCTGCGCCAATCAGGATTTCGTTAAAACGACTGTTGAGGCTGAAGTAATCCGATTATTCAAATTTCCAAATCTTCAAATTATTAATATATGCCACGTTCAGTAAATGCAGTTGCCTCCAGGGCCCGCAGGAAACGAATACTTAAAACAGGCCAAAGGCTTTTATGGTAAACGTAAAAATGTTTATACCGTTGCTAAAAATGTATTGGAAAAAGGACTGACCTATCGTTATGTAGGTCGCAAACTTAAAAAAGCGCGAATACCGTGCACTCTGGATTGCCCGTATCAATGCAGCCGTTCGTGCAGAAGGACTTACTTATTCCCGCTTCATTCACATGCTTAATGAAAAAGGTATTGCCCTCGACCGGAAAATACTTGCAGATATCGCCATGAATGAGCCGGAAGCTTTTAAACAAGCTGGTCGATTCAGTAAAATAAAACAGCATCTGCATAAAAATTGAGGTTTCTTAAAGGCATTAAATAACTTTTAGGAAACCTCTTTTATTTTGTTGATATCCTCAAAAAATTACATTTGTATTCATTATTTCGTCACATTCTAAATCTTACCACCATCAACCATCCAAATGATTCCATGAACAATACGTACACCGACCTGGTGACAGCAGACCTTTAATTTTCCGCAGGAAGGTTTTGATGTGAAGGAAAATTATCTAGAATTTAATGGCGTTGATCTGAAAGCCCTGATCGATAAATACGGTACGCCTTTAAAACTTTCTTACCTGCCCAAAATCGGGATGCAGATCAAAAAAGCAAAAAAAATGTTTGCCAATGCCATGTCAAACGGCATAAATATGAAGGCAAATATTTTTATTGTTATTGCACCAAGAGCTCCCATTTTTCTTTTATTGTGGAAGAAGCTCTGAATAATGATATACATCTGGAAACTTCCTATGCGTACGATATTGAGATCATCAAAAAATTATACGCGAAGAAAAAGATTACCAAGGACACATATATTATCTGTAATGGATTTAAGCAAAAACCCTATACCAGCCGGATTGCTTCTCTGCTCAATACGGGTTTCAAAAATGTAATCCCCATTCTTGATAATAAAGATGAATTGCAGCAATATAAAAAATCAGTAAAAGTTCCTTTCAAACTGGGTATCCGGGTAGCTGCAGAAGAAGAACCGACTTTTCCATTTTATACTTCCCGACTGGGTTTCAGAGCCAGAGATGTACTGGAATTTTATGTTGACAAGATTGAAGGAAACGAAGATCGTTTCCAGCTGAAAATGCTGCATATTTTTTTGAACAAAGGAATCAAGGATGATATCTATTACTGGAGTGAACTGAATAAAGTGATCAATCTTTACTGCCAGTTAAAAAAGATTTGTCCCGAACTGGATTCCATCAATATCGGTGGTGGATTTCCCATCAAACATTCCCTCGGATTTGAATACGATTACCAGTTCATGATCAATGAAATTGTAGGCAATATTAAAAAAGCCTGCAAGCGGAACAATGTACCGATGCCGAATATTTTTACGGAATTCGGAAGTTATACGGTGGGAGAAAGCATGGCGCATATTTACAGTGTAATTGGACAGAAAATGCAGAATGACCGCGAAATCTGGTATATGATCGATTCATCTTTCATTACAACGTTGCCGGATACCTGGGGAATCGGGGAGCGTTTCCTGATGTTGCCGATCAATAAATGGGATGTAGAATATCAGCGTGTGGTGCTGGGTGGGATTACCTGCGACAGTCATGATTATTATGATTCAGAAGAACATATCAATGAAGTCTTCCTTCCAAAACTGAATAACGGAGAACCATTGTATCTTGGATTTTTTCATACCGGCGCTTACCAGGATCAGATCAGCGGGTACGGTGGAATCAAACATTGCCTGATCCCTTCGCCCAAACATGTTATTGTTGGGCTATGATAAAAACGGAAAACTGGTTGACTGGCTTTATGCAAAAGAACAAACAGCGCAGAGCATGCTGAAAATTCTGGGATACAAATAGGACAGGTGTGAAGATGTGAAAATCCTTTACTCTTACACACGCACATTTTCCTTTATTGTTTCAACTTATATTTCTTATTCACCTTCTTACTGTTGAAATAATCATTCAACTGTTCTTCGGTCATATTGGTATTTTCATCCACCGATACGTCGATTAACTGCACCTGGATCTGTTTCATTTCATCCTTGAGCTTATTTATCTTCTTAGTAATATCCGGATCTTTTTCTCCGTTGAGTTTATTTTCATGCAGCTGATATTCGAGTCGTTTAATGGAAGTGCGGATCAGGGACGCTGAATTCTGTTCGGCAACTTTCTGTGGGGATACCGTTTCTTTTACAGGAACGAGCGCCACACCGGCACCAGGCAGGATTTTGCCGGCAGTTTGGGCACCTGGAGACGGCAGCGAAGAAAATACCGTACCGCCCAATGCAGTTGTGCTGGAAGTCATATCAAAAGTCGTCCTGGTCGTCTTCGTATTCTTAACTTTTTTATCCAGTTGAACAAAGGAATATTTAAGCTGAAGAGTATAGGTATGCACTTCATTTTCGGTACGTTGATATTCCTGGAGCAAAAACGGATAATTCAGCGCGGCCTTTACAAAAAGTTTTACTACAGCGGTATCCCGGATGAAAAATTTATTGGTGCCAATAAAATAAAGGAGAACTAGTTTCGTAGAATCGCCGGATCTAATAAAATCATACGGAGGACTCCAGATAAATTCATCATCACATTTTTTAATCGGCTGATAATTCTTGATGGGCAAGTTGGAATAAAAACTGATGGTTTCTATCGGAAAACTGCCTTCCTCACATTCAATTTTGAAATTGACTGTGTCCCCTTCATCCACAAAAACCTCGCTGTTTACAGATGGTTTCAGACGGGAAGGAATGATTTCCGTGGTGAAAAACTGAATGGTAAAAGTCGTGTCAACTCTTTCAGATGGATTTTGAAGGTTCTGCACACCAACACTCACCTTGTAGGGAAAATCATATTTTAAACGTCCGGAAAGAAAATATGATTTATCTGCCTTGAATGTGAGCACTCCATTGTCTTTATTAATTTTCAAACCAAGGGGTGAATTCTTCAGAAACCAGTAGTAATGGGAGGGGTTTTTATTTATTTCCAGACCATAGTTCATTGTGGAATCCACATGAAGGGTAAAATAAGGACTCAGATTTCGGATCCGAAGGATAGTATCCTGAGTCTGAACAAGTGTATCGGTGGGAGAGCGGACGGAAGGTAACTGAGAATATGACGGAATAACCGGCCCAGGGATATAATGCAACAGATCAACAACCACCTGGATTTGTTCATGGGAAAAACGGAAAAATGAACGCCGAAATTAAACCACATTGAGAATACTACAAAGCCAAAAAAAATCCCCTTTAAGATTAAAGGGGATTACAAACCAACTGCTATTCAATATTTTCAGAAGGGTATTAGGCAATATTGATTTGCTTGGTACTAGGTTTTGATTCTTCTTTCTTCGGTAAAAGCAGTTTCAAAACACCATTTTCATATTTCGCCTGGATACCATCCACATCAATCTTTTCGTCAACAGAAAAACTGCGTTTGAAAGATTTGAATTCAAATTCCCGGCGAACTGTTTTGTATTCATCAGTTTGCGCTTTTTCTTCTTTCTTCTCAAAACTGATCGTCAGCAGTCCCTGTTCAACCTGGATCTTAAAATCTTCTTTAGATCTTCCCGGGGCATTCAGTTCCAGGTGGTATGCTTCCGGTGTTTCGTGGATATTTGTCTGCGGAAAAGCAAAAAGTTCCTGACCAAAAGAACGGGCAGTTACAGGAAACTCATTCAGCAGATCATTGAATAGATTTCCGAAAGGACGGTTGTTAACTTTTACAAGTGTCATAGTACTATGTTTTTATAAATTTTGAATAGATGATTACGACCTGAATGGTCAAACGCTATACCATCCGGAATTTGTAGGTCGCTTTAGGACATTTTGGCCTTTTTTCTCGATTATCAAGTGCCATTATAGCATATATCATTGTTGTTTTATAGCAAACCGACAGCATTACGTCTTCGGATATTCGGCTAAAACGAACTTTTTCGCTAGATTTGCGTTGTTTTAAAAAACCCAAATCGATGTATCCCGAAGAAATAGTAATACCGATGAAAGAAGAGCTGACCGAAAACGGTTTCAGCGAAATGAAAACCCCTGAAGAAGTGATTAACCAGTTGGAATCAAAAGGAACAACCCTGGTAGTCATCAACTCAGTTTGTGGATGCTCTGCAGGTACCGCCAGACCAGGTGTATTGATGGCAGTTCATAATACCACCAAAAAACCTGATCACCTGGCTACCAGTTTTGCTGGTTTTGACCTTGGACGCCGTGCGTACTTTAAGGGAACGTCTGCTTCCTTATCCGCCTTCTTCACCGGCTGTAGCTTTATTTAAAGATGGTCAGCTGGTCCATATGATTGAACGTCATCATATTGAAGGACGATCAGCCCAAATGATCGCACATAACCTGATTGCAGCATTCGACGAATACTGTTAAGAAGAGTATATTATATTATAGGTAGAATCGCATAAATAAAGGATACAGACGTTAAATCTGTATCCTTTATTTATGAAATCCAATCAGAAATCGTCCGTACAGCCCAGACCGCTGGTTACCAAAAAACCCGGCAATCCATCTGCAATTACCGCCATCGCCATCGGCAAAAAACTCCTTGAAATTAAAAGGATCTCCGGAACCGGGGAAATGACCGAATTGAACATGGCCCTCTGGAGACATCTTAAATAATCAGTTTTAAGTTGTTTTGATTGAATTCGATTAATTCCATCGGTATTATTAAGGTTTTGGCCTGTTTCCGACTCGCCATTTTGAGATCTGGGTTATATAACGGTCTCTTCATTTTTGACATTTCAGGAGCAGGAGAGGCCTCGATTATATAAAATCACGATGGGCCCGAAAGCGGTCTCGCGCTATTTAACATAACATGATCTTATAATGAAAACTTCCTTTGTATTCTGTCTTGCCGCCTTACGGATCAAATGCAATTAACAGCACTTTGCTATTTGATCCGTAAGGCGGCAAGACAATCATTGTTCTTTTTTTATAAGACTATATTATGTCGAATAGCTTGGGCCGTGGTGTAGCGCGATTTTTACTTTTCATGAGAAAAATCCGCGAAGCTGGCAGGGGTGGGAAAGAAAAAACTATGAGGCGCTATTTTACTGATTTACATTAATGAAAGTCGTATACTTGTTGAGAATGTCTGGCGATGCATCGCTTTTGCATTCAAGGGTAGCCTTGTCGATTATTCGAAGTACAGACGTTATATGCTCTACAAGTTCATATCTTTTGGCGATACATACCTGTTGTATCGACCATGTTTACCGTAATTTTCTTATGCCGTACTCCCGAACAAGCCTTTATTTTGTTCTAGCGTACAGTCTTCCGGATAGATTGACGGCTAATGTTGCGAATTGATTCCTTTTAAGTGTCATCAATTCCATCGTGAATTAGCAGTATTTAATCTTTTGCTGATCAAAATATTCATCCCGGATCATCAATTATTAAACAGGGTTCGCTTTTACTTTACGCATATCCTAACACTTCAATCAATTCATCAGTTTTTAGGGATCTGACATAAAGCCCTAAGTCTGGTTTCAATTGTCTATATGTAATCCTGTAAAATCTACATCTAGAATAGGTATTAATCAGCTTAATTCTGGTTTAGCGGGGCATCCGAATATACTAAGAAGCCCGGCCTTTTTTCTTAACCACCCCGTGCGGTCTATTTGACATAATATAAATTATAGGAAATAAGACAGTCTCAGTTTTTAAGCTTGCTTTTATTTTCGAGGGTTATATTTCAGTTTTTCAAAGGGATTAGATAGATTCGCCTATTCAGTAAATATTTTGATATTCAGCACTTCAGAGTCGGTAAACGAATATTTTTAATGAGTTAAATACCTGCCTGACGAATTTTTGAATCTTTCCTGATTTAATCCGATGAATCGTATCTTATAACGTCAAACCACCCGTAATTGAAACTTAAACTGGGATTATCTTCCTTCTGGATCCATTCTGTTTTCTTTACCCTCCTTAACCGCTCATTTCTCATCGCCTTTGGCCTTATCAGTTATATAATACTGGCAAAAAAGGTCTTTCCTACGGTTAAAGAAATGGGTATATGGGCTCTTTTTCTCGCCATTTTCACCTTAATAGAAAATATTAAACAGGGTTTGCTTCGAAATCCGATGATCAAATTCCTGAGTGAACCGGAATATGTTAATAATAGGAATAAGGTTCAGTCCGCCTCCCTGGCCACCAATATCCTGTTTTCCGTTGTCATCATATGCCTACTTTTTTTTGGCGGGGCGCATTTTTACTTACTGGTTGAACAGCCCTGAGCTCCAGCCATTATTTCAACTAGGCATCCTCGTTATAATCGTACTTGTTCCCTTCAACCACCTCGAAATCTTGCTGCAGGCACACTTTAAGTTTAAGGCTATTTTCTATGGTTATTTATGCAGATCGGGAATTTTTATGATTTCAGTGTTGCTCCTCCTGTTTATCAATAAACCTTGCCTGACGCTTATCAACCTGGTCAAATTGCAGATCTTTTCCCAGTTTCTGGGAACCCTTGTGCTGATGTATTTTGCCAGGGGCTATTTTTACCGCAAAATGGATTTAGATGGCCGGACCATGAGGCGTATGTTTCATTTCGGAAAATATATTTTTGGTACCAATGTCTTTTCTGTCATTTGGAAAGTCAGCCGATCAGTTTATTTCTGCCGGCCTGATTTCTGCTGATGTTGTTGCTTATTATAATATTGTGTCCAGAGTAAATAATCTGATGGATGTTCCTTCGCTGGCAATAGCGGACGTATTATTTCCAAAAAATGTTGAAGCGATGGTCCAGTCCGGGACCCATAAAGTGCGCTATTATTTTGAAAGAATGGTCGGCACGATTATAAGCATTCTTGCGCCCATCAGTGTTCTGATTTTCTTGCTTCCCTATTTTTTTATCCGGATCATTGCCGGTAGCAAATATTATGATGCCGTGCCAATACTTCAGATAGTCGTTCTGTTCAGTATCCTCCGGCCCTTTACCTATCAGTTTGGAACCACCATGGATGCCATTGGAAAACCCCGCGTGAATTTCTGGGTTAGCCTGTTGACGATGATTCTTAATTATGGATTTATGTATATCGGGCTGCGTTATACGGGTTGGCTTGGAGCGGCCTATGGAGCGGTCGTTTCAGCCATACTTTCTTTTTTCATCATGTATTATGTTTTAAACAAAACAATCGGTGTGGAAATCGGTGAAACGGTTCAATGGGTATTTAAATCTTACCTTGATTTTTTTAAATACATGCGGAGGATATTTATAAAAAATAAGTAAAACGCAGGAAATATATTCTTTCCATTCGGCTGTGTTTCCTCCATTAATATAGTAACCGGGTCTTGATCGTATTCTTCACCTCTTTGAGCAGACTGATGGCCTTCGCAGAAAGCTTTTTGTCTACATCCAGTACAACATACCCGATATTATCATTGGTTTTTAGATACTGTGCCAGGATATTGATCTGATGATTTGAAAGACGGGTATTGATATCAGAAAGAACTCCGGGAACATTATCGTGTATATGCAGAATGCGATGAGTATCGGGATGCTGCGGCAGGCTGAGTTCCGGAATGGTATGGGAACCGGTAGTTACGCCCATTTCCAGGTATTGAAATAATTTGTTACTTACATCATCACCGATATTTTCCTGTGCCTCTTCCGTAGAACCGCCGATATGAGGTGTAAGCAATACATTGGAGACATGTTGCAGCGGTGTAATGAATGTGTCGCCGTTTTTTTCAGGTTCTAACGGGTATACATCCACGCCAGCTCCAGCCAGGTGACCTTCCTTCAGGGCAATCGCCAGGGCATCCAGATCAACCACTTCACCCCGGGCATAGTTCAACAGGATCGCACCCTTCCGAAATTGTTTGATAATATTTTTGTTAATCATCATCCGTGTCTGGTCAGTGTCCGGCACGTGAACAGTTACAATATCAGAAACTGAAACCAGATCCTTAAGTGAATTCTTCGCTACCGCATTACCCAGGGGAAGTTTGGTGTCTATATCATAAAAAACCACTTTCATTCCAAGCGATTCAGCCAGCACACTTACCTGGGTGCCGATATTACCATAACCGATAATTCCCATGGTTTTGCCGCGAAGTTCATAACTGCCCTTGGATTCTTTCATCCAAATCCCTTCATGGGCGGATTTACTTTTGTCTGGTATCCGCCGTATCAGCATAATAGATGCACCGATGACCAATTCGGCCACCGACCGGGTATTAGAATAAGGCGCATTAAAGACTGCAATGCCGTTTCTGGTGGCATTTTTCAGGTCAACCTGGTTTACACCAATACAAAAACATCCAATAGCCTGCAGCTTTTTAGCCGCCTTCAGCACTTTCTCCGTAATCTGTGTTTTAGAACGGATCCCCAGAAGATGAACATCTTCAATCTCCCTGATCAGATCGCCCTCGGAAAGGGCCTTTGTGAGCTTCTTAACAGATGTATAACCAGCCCCTGAAAACCGCTTTACTGCTGCATCGCTGATATTTTCCAGGAATAAAATGTTAACTTTTTCCTTCGGATAACTGGTAATTTTTTTATCGGCCATAATCTCCATGCGTTTTTTGCGTTATTTCCTTAAAGAAGTTGCAAAATTGCCTCTAAAAAAGGAAACGGAAAAAACAAAACTGGTTTCCCTCGATCTTAATGGCATATTTTTTTAATTTTGCGCCTTGATAACCGAAAAAAATATATACCTGTTGAAAACCATTTGCTGCTATTTAATGGCCGCTTCTTTTCTGGTTTGCTGTGGGCAAGCCCCGGCCGTAAAACCGGCTGAAAAGACACCCGACTCTACCCTTCTGGCTATGGCCAATTCCAGACCAAAAACCCTGCATCCGCAGGAGTACAAATTATATAATAACGCGTCGAGACACTTCTTTGATTCTCTTTTTTCACACGGATTTAATGGTGGCCTGGTGGTTGCTCATAATGGCGTGATCGTCTACGAAAAGTATGGTGGATTTGCGGATCCGAAAAAAAGGAAAGATAGTGTGAATGTACATACCGCTTTTCACCTGGCTTCGGTCTCAAAAACCTTTACAGCCATGGCTATTTTGAAATTATGGGAAGAGGGAAAACTGGACATTCATGATGACATCTCCAAATATCTGATCGGATTCCCACCTGGAATTACCATTAAAAACCTCCTGAGCCAGCGCAGCGGATTGAGGAATTATGTTCATTTTATGGATCAATCCGGTTGGGATAAAAGAAAATATCTGACAAACGCTGATTTATTACAATACATCATCCAGCACCATGACCAGGTAATTTATACTCAGGCGGGACGTCATTTTGAATATTCCAATACCAATTATGCTTTTCTGGCTCTCATTATAGAAAAAGTTTCCGGTGAGACGTATAATGAATTTATTACAAAATCTTTTTTCCGCCCGTTGCAAATGCAGGACAGCTATGTATATTCCATACAGGACACGATCGAGAGCAACTCATTCTTACAGGATGAGCGGAAGACTTTATCCGATGGAATACCTCGACATGGTTTACGGCGACAAAAATATTTACAGCACGCCCGAGGATATGCTCAAGTGGGATGCTGCGCTTCGCGGTGGCGTAATGTTTAAACAATCTACACTCGACAGTGCCTATGCTCCCTATAGCCTGGAAAAACCCGGAAAACGAAATTACGGTCTGGGATGGCGGATGATTGTTTATCCAGACGGTAAAAAACTCATTTATCATAATGGCTGGTGGCATGGCAACCGCACAGTTTTCATTCGCATGATGGAAGAAAACGCCACTATTATAGCGCTTTGCAATAATGACAATAAAAGAGTGTACGCGGCAAAAAAACTTTGTGATGTGTTTGGAAACTATCTGCAGAGCCGTGAAAACTTTGACGAACCGGACAATGATCCTGAAGGAAGAGGCGGCGAGAAGCGTTAACCCACACACTCTCCCATACTCTTGCACTCTCACACTTTCTTTACCTTAGAGTAATGAAATCAGTAGAAACCTATTTATCAGGCTTCCATTCCCCCTATTCCATTTTTGATAAGACCAGGGCCCTTTCTCTCTACAAACCGAGGGATGCCTTTGCCCACAAAGGAAATTATGGACACGCTCTGCTATTGGCCGGCAGTTATGGAAAAATTGGAGCTGCTGTTCTTGCTGCTAAAGCCTGTCTATCGACCGGCGCAGGATTACTGACAACCAGATTGCCTGCATGTGGTTATGAAATCATGCAGACTTCTCTTCCGGAAGCGATGGTCAGTGTAGATGAAGACCAATTCCATTTGACTGCTTATCCTGCTAACCTGGAAATATTTCAGTCGGCAGGTCTTGGACCGGGCATCGGAACGGGCCACGAAACCGTCTATATGGTGAAAAACTTTTTAGAGAACTATAAACAGTCCCTGGTCCTGGATGCTGATGCATTAAATATCATCAGTAAGTCTCCCGAACTTTTATCCTTCCTCACTCCCCATACAATTATCACACCTCATCCGAAAGAATTTGATCGTTTATTCGGACATAATTCAGATGATATTTCCCGTTTCGAAACGGCAAAAAAAATGGCTGTTCAGCATAAAATCATTATTGTATTGAAAGGACATTATACCGGAATTTTTTTGCCGGATGGCACGATTTCATTTAATACAAGCGGCAATGCGGGAATGGCAAAGGGAGGCAGTGGAGACGCACTGACCGGGGTCATTACTGCCTTGTTGGCCCAATCTTACCCTCCTGCTTCGGCTGCGGCCCTTGGTGTTTATATTCATGGATCTGCCGGCGACCGGGCGGCAGAGTTATATTCTGAAGAGGCCATGCTTACAACCGACCTGATTCAATGCCTCGGTAAAATTTTTCTTGAGCTAAAAAAATAAATTCGAATATGTTGTTTGACCCTTTGGAAATCAGAACTATCCGATTTAAAAACCGGATTGCAATTTCGCCAATGTGCCAGTATTCGTCGATTGATGGTTTTGCAAACGACTGGCACCTGGTTCATCTGGGAAGTCGGGCGACCGGAGGAGCCGCCCTTGTCATGCAGGAGGCAACGGCTGTTTCGCCTGAAGGACGCATCTCTCCCGATGACATGGGACTATGGAAAGATAGCCAGACCGAACCACTGCAAAGAATTACAGATTTTATAAAAAAGCAGGGATCAGTGCCCGGAATTCAACTGGCTCATGCCGGTAGAAAAGCGAGCACAACTCCTCCCTGGACTGGCGGAAAAGTATTGAATTCCGCGGAAGGTGGTTGGATTCCACAGGCGCCTTCTGCAATTCCATTCCGGGAAGGTGGATTGGTGCCCGCAGCCATGTCATACGCAAATATTCTTCAACTACGTAAAGATTTTTTATCAGCTGCCAGGCGGGCGCTTGAAGCAGGGTTCGAAGTGGTGGAAATTCATGGCGCGCACGGTTATCTGATCAATAGCTTTCTATCCCCATTAAGCAATCACCGGCAGGACGAATATGGAGGTAGTTTTGAAAACCGGACCCGCTTATTGAAGGAAATTGTAAGTGATATACGAACTGTATGGCCAGAAAAATTTCCTCTTTTTCTGCGAATTTCCGCAACGGATTATGCAGCAGGTGGTTGGGATATTGACGCATCTGTACAACTTGCAAAAGAATTAAAAGGATCTGGGCATTGATCTCATAGATTCATCCTCCGGCGGTCTGGTTCCAAATGTTCATATTCCGCTGGCTGCGGGTTACCAGGTCACTTTTGCCGAAAAAATCCGAAAAGAATCAGGGATCATGACAGGTGCGGTAGGTCTGATAACTTCTGCCACACAGGCAAATGAAATAATTTCATCCGGTAAAGCAGATTTGATTTTGATAGCCAGGGAGTCGCTTCGTAATCCGAATTTTCCACTGACCGCAGCAAAGCAACTTGGAGTCGAAATTGAATGGCCGTTGCAATATCTCCGCGCAAAATAATCGTCAACCATAACGTTCCCGCACATCGGGATCATTGTCAACCTTTCACGAGAGGCAGAGTAAACGAGAAAATACTACCCTTGCCGGGTTCACTTTCGATTATCAATTCTCCCCCGTTTTTCGAAAGAAAATCACGGCAGAGCATCAGACCAAGTCCGGTACCGCTTTCACTGTCTGTACCGTTGGTGCTGTAGTATGAGTTTTCCCGGATCTTTGTCAGCACTTCGTGATCCATTCCAATTCCATTGTCTATGATACAGACGCGGCAAAAAGTGGATTCCTGCTTCAACCGTATAATGATGAATCCATTTTCAGGTGTAAACTTGATTGCATTGGAAAGCAGATTCCTAAAAACAAGGTTGATCATGTCTTTATCAGCTAACACATTTGTAATTCCTTCCACTTCGCATGTCACGGTTATTTTCTTGGTGGATGCCTGTAGCTGATGAACGTGCATGGCCTCATCCGTAACTTGTTTCAGATCCAATTCGTCCGGAGACACCAGGGCTGAATGCATCTGACCCTTCACCCAGTGCAAAAGATTTTCCATGAGCCCGGTAGTATAATTCAAATCATTTACCACATCGGGTATAATAGACTTAATTTCTCTGCCGCTCATATCCATTTGTTGCATACTCCGAAATAAATTTCGCAAAGCATACATGGGAGTTTTCATATCATGTGAAATCACAGAAAAAAGTTTATTTTTCAATGAATTCAGCTCATCCAGTTCCGAGGCTTTCTGTTCAATTTCCGCTTTTTGCTTTTCAATTTTTTCATTCTTCTCCTGAAGCGCCTTATTGGTAGCAAGAATCCCGAACTGATAGAGATTGCTTTCTTTCTTGATCAGGAAAAGAGCATAAAATATAAATACGATTGCCGTGACCTGGTTAAACAGATAAAGAAAAAAATTGGATGTATGCAACTGGTAATTATATTCCTTATTGATGACCACCAGAACAAAATAACTCACCATAGAAAGTCCGACAGAAAACAACATCTGGCTGATCAGCGGCAGAAAAAAAACAGCCAGAATACCATTTAAAATAAAATAAAGTTCAACGCCCAGGTTCATACCACTCATATATACAATGGATGTAACGAGCGGATACAGGATGAAATAGGTTATCATTCCCGCTTCATACCGGAAATAAAAATTCAGGTACAAAACAATAAGACTTACCCATGCCGGTAGGCTGGCCACAAAAAATGATGCTATCGGGAATTTGTAATTTCCAAAAAAACAGGTTAGAGGCACGATAATCCCCGTGATGAACTGGAAGAAATTGAGCTGGTTAAAAACACTCAGTTTGCCCCTTTCCAATTCATCCATTGTGCGGGTAAACCCGAGCGATTTTATTTCTTCAAGAAAATGATGTGATTTTTGAGAGAAAATTTCCATCCTTTCATGAAAGGACCTGTTTCTTAATTGAAGGAAAATTTGAGGTAACCTTTCTTTCCAGCTGTTGAATGACCTGCCAACATCGAACAGTCTGAATTTTTCCTGGATAGAATTGGTTTTACCACTACTTTTCATTCGATATTGGTCTAAAAGGATTAACCAATTTAGACATTAATTGTGAATTAGACAAATCAGGCACAAAGCTTAAGGTCCAAGGCCTACGCTTAAGGCTTTGTTTATTTGCAGAAGGTTTTTGCAAAAAAAAGAGCACCGGCTGGTGCTCCTTGCAAATTCCAAAATATGAAAATAATATTTCACGCCTGAATTCTCAGGCATAACACGTTATACTTTTGCTGGTGCTTTCTCCTTTTTCTTCGCTTTTTTCAATGCGGCTTCGATGCCCTTGCTCAGGTTATCGAATGTAGGTTTTCCGTTAAACATTTCCCCATTGATGAAGAATGCCGGAACAGTGGTTACCCCTTTCTGAATACCTTCCCGCAGATCGCCCTGAACCTGCCATCCATAGGTGGCATTTACAAGATGATCCAGAAATTTCTTATTTGAAATCCCGGCTTCGCGGGAATGCAATTTTAAGCTGGTCGTTCCCAGATTATGCCGGTTGTGAAACAGGATATTATGCATTTCCCAGAATTTACCTTCCTGAGCGGCTGCTACGGAAGCTTCGCCTGCTTTCAGGCTGCGCTGGTGAATTTTCGTAAGTGGAAAATGTCTGAAATTAAAACGGACCTTCCCTTTAAATTCTTCCATGATCTTCTTTACCACTTCATGTGCTTTTGCACAATCTTCATTTTCATATTCCCCGAATTCCATCAGAGTTACAGGTGCTGTATCCGGACCAACAAATACGTCTCTTGGTTCAATGATTTCTATGATCTCTTTCTTAAAAGCCATGTTATATATTCATTTAAATTTTTCCCTCTGCTTAATAACAGTTTTCCTTCCCGAAAGTTGAGTAAAAAGCCTCCAGGCCAGACTAACTGGCAGGAGGCGGCTAAAAATAGGTATTTTAACTGAAAATAATTAGCTTTTTTACGCTCCTTCGAAAGGTTAATAAATTAGTTAACAACTTATTAAGATGCCATGTCTGATTTGGCCCTTTCTTCATGCTCATTACGGAATACAACCAGTCCGTCAAATACATCCACCAACACCGGATGCTCACGGTCAATATCACCCGCTAATATCTTTTTACTCAACGGATTAACAATTACTTTCTGAATTAATCTTTTAAGTGGTCTGGCCCCGTATTGCGCATCATATCCGTTCTCGGCCAGGTAATCCAGCGTGTAATCCGTAAACCTCAGGTCAACCCCGTTTTTCTCCAGCATTTTAGACAAATTGTCCAGCTGTATACGGATAATACCTTTTATTTCAGTTTTGAGCAGGGGCTGGAACATGATGACCTCATCCACCCGGTTCAGGAACTCCGGACGGATTGTCTGTCTTAACAGCTCCATCACTTCAATTTTTGTCTGTTCCACCACCTCTTCTTTATTGTCTTCGTTCACATTCTCAAAGTTTGCCTGGATGATATGACTGCCCATATTACTGGTCATAATGATGATAGTATTTTTAAAATTCACCACCCTGCCTTTATTATCTGTCAGCCGTCCGTCATCCAATACCTGTAATAAGATATTGAATGTGTCGGGATGTGCTTTTTCGATCTCATCAAGCAAAATAACACTATAGGGTTTACGCCTCACAGCCTCGGTCAGCTGTCCCCCTTCATCATATCCGATATAACCCGGAGGAGCACCAATCAATCTGCTGACGGTATGTTTTTCCTGGTATTCACTCATGTCGATCCGGGTCATCATAGACTCGTCATCAAAAAGATATTCAGCCAGCGCCTTCGCGAGTTCGGTCTTTCCAACTCCGGTTGTTCCCAGGAATATGAATGAACCGATGGGTCTTTTCGGATCCTGCAATCCGGCACGACTTCTGCGAATCGCATCTGCGACGGCTGTAATGGCTTCGTCCTGACCAACAACCCGGTGATGCAATTCCTTTTCGAGATTCAGGAGTTTTTCCCGCTCACTCTGCAACATTTTTGAAACAGGAATACCAGTAGTTTTGGCCACTGCTTCTGCAATATCTTCAGCATCCACTTCTTCCTTCAATAATCTTTTTTCTGTACTGTTTGCGAGCTGTGCTGAATATTCGGCTATTGTCTTTTCTGCTTCCTTGATTTTTCCATACCGTATTTCGGCCACTTTTCCATAGTCGCCTTCCCGTTCGGCTTTTTCGGCTGTAGTCTTAAGTGTTTCGATTTCCGCTTTGGCATTCTGAACTTTTTCCACCAGTTCTTTTTCCTGTCGCCATTTTGACATCAGCGTATCCCGGGTAACACTCAGGTTACCGATTTCAATACTGAGTTGCCTCAATTTTTCGTCATCATTTTCCCGCTTGATCGCCTCCCTTTCAATTTCAAGTTGACGGATCTGCCTTTGCAGCTGATCGAGTTCTTCCGGCATCGAATTCATTTCCAGTCTCAGCTTGGCTGCACTTTCGTCGATGAGATCAATGGCCTTGTCCGGCAGAAAACGGTCGGTAATATACCGGGATGACAATTCAACCGCGGCAATGATCGCTTCATCCTTGATTCTTACATGATGGTGCGTTTCATACCTGTCCTTTAATCCGCGAAGAATGGAAATTGCATCTTCTACACTGGGTTCATCGATCATTACTTTTTGGAATCGCCGCTCGAGTGCTTTGTCCTTTTCAAAGAATTTCTGGTATTCGTTCAGGGTGGTTGCCCCAATGGCGCGGAGTTCCCCGCGTGCCAAAGCCGGCTTGAGAATATTGGCCGCATCCATGGCGCCTTCTCCGCCACCTGCACCAACCAGCGTATGTATCTCGTCAATAAATAAAAGAATCTCACCGTCGCTGCCGGCAACTTCTTTCACGACGGATTTCAGTCTTTCTTCAAATTCACCTTTATACTTGGCGCCGGCTATGAGTTGACCCATATCCAGTGCATAAATGATTTTTGATTTCAGATTTTCAGGCACATCCCCGTTTACTATACGGTGCGCAAGTCCTTCGGCTATCGCTGTTTTACCGACGCCGGGTTCTCCCACCAGAATCGGATTATTTTTGCTTCTGCGGGAAAGAATATGAAGGGTTCTGCGTATTTCCTCATCCCTGCCAATAACAGGATCCAGCTTCCCCTGGCGTGCCATCTCATTCAGGTTCCTGGCATATTTGTTCAGGGCATTGAATTGCGTTTCCTGCGTGTTGGAAGAAACCGTTTCACCTTTTCTTAATTCTTTAACAGCACTGATCAATCCCTTTTCAGTAAGACCTGCATTCTTCAATAATTTAGCCGTGGCATCATTGCCCTGGATCACCGCGAGCACCAGATGTTCCGGTGTAATAAATTCATCTCCGAATTGTTTCAATACGGAGCCGGCACGGAGTACCACATTATTTGCATCCCGGCTTAAAGCCTGTGCCGGATCTGTTCCGGAAGTTTTCGGAAGTTTTCCAAGTAGCTCATCCAGTTTGGTTTCAAGAACCGAAACGGTGACGTTATTCTTTTTTAAAAGATATTCTACAGGAGAATCTTCCTGGTCCAGCAACGCCTTCATCAGATGTTCCGTTTCGATGGTCGGATTCTGGGCATTAAATGCCAGTTGCTGCGCCTGCTGCAGCACTTCTGAAGCTTTTATGGTAAAGTTGTTTAAATTCATATCGATAATTTTAAAAATCCGGAATAATGATTCAAAAGCTAAACCATTTCCAATTCCCTGAAAATCTGTCAGATAAAGTTGTTTTCTTGTGCCGCCGCTTCAGGTTGATTGGTCTTTGCCTGTTAATATGGCTGTCACCACTTGCCCAGCCATCAAAAACTGCTCCATCAACCTCTCCCGAAATGGATGCCTTCCTGACCACAAATCAAAAGATTTTTGGGAACGATATCATTGCCCTTGCATACAAAGACGGTAAAATCGCATATAAGAAAGAACTTGAAAAAGAAGTCGGTGACTTTAATGCCAGGGTCCAGGTACCTGCGGGTATTGCCAGTCAATGGCTGGTTGCCGCCACCGTTATGGCATATGTAGACGAAGGTAAAATTTCACTCGACGACAAGGTCAGTAAATACATTCCTTTATTTGCCAAGTACATGAAAACCTACATAACGCTTCGCAACTGTCTTAGTTTTACGACGGGTATACACGCCGATCCCCCTGGCCCTCTTAAACTTCTTGAGAAATCTAAATACCCGGATCTGGAAACCGAAGTGAACGCTTTTGCGTCCAAACGGGATATTGAAACGAATCCCGGGACGGAGATTTTTTTCAGTCAGATAGGACCTGATATTGCAGCGCGCGTTCTGGAAGTGATTACAAAAAAAACATTTGACCGTTGTGTACAGGATAAAATTCTACGCCCCTGCAAAATGAGGGGTACTAGTTTTACAAACGATAATGGACTGGTTAATAATGCAGCGGACGGTGCCATTACAACCGCAAATGATTATATTAATTTTCTGGGGATGCTGTTAAACAAAGGAACTTTTGAAGGGAAAAGGGTGTTAAGTGAAAAGTCTGTTGCAGAAATGGAAACTGTTCAATTTGCTGCTGTCCCGGTTAAATACATGCCCAAACTGGGAGCCGGATTAAAATTGGGTCTCGGTTGCTGGATTGAAAATGGAACTACCATCACCAGTTTATACATAAACGGATTTTATCCTTATGTTGATCGAAGACTTAATTATGCTGCTCTTCTTATTCCCAGGAAACCTGATGAGCCAAAAAAAGAACTCTATATTCAATTCAAGGAAAAAATGGACGCTGCGTTCGGACGATAATTATTACTGATAATAAAATATCAGGCATTGAACCTTGGGCTTAAATGTACTGGTTAATAATATTCTCCAGCCATTCCTGTTTTCCACTGATTTGTTTGGGTTCACCATTTACCAGTGCAATATTCCGAAGGTCTTCAAGTCCCAGTTTGCCCGCCTCGAACTCCTTCCCTTTTCCTGAATCAAATGAAGCATATCTTTCTTTCCTGAATTTTTTATAGGGTGAATGCGTCAGGATCTTGTCGGCAACGATCAGGCCCCGTGCAAATGCATCCATACCACCGATATGTGCCAGGAAAAGGTCTTCCGGATCGGTTGAATTTCTCCTGGTTTTGGCGTCAAAATTAATCCCTCCTCCGCCAAGGCCACCGGCTTCATGTATGATCAGCATGGATTCAATGATTTCATTCAGATACATCGGAAACTGATCTGTATCCCAGCCATTCTGAGCATCTCCCCGGTTGGCATCAATACTGCCCAGCATCCCGGCATCAGCTGCTACCTGCAATTCGTGCTGGAAAGTATGTCCGGCAAGCGTCGCATGATTTACTTCAACATTAATTTTGAAATCCTTATCCAGTCCGAACGCTTTTAGGAATCCGATTACGGTAGAGCAATCATAATCATATTGGTGTTTGGTGGGTTCGCAGGGTTTGGGTTCGATAAAGAATATGCCCTGGAATCCCTGTTTTCGTGCATAGTCCCTGGCCATGCCCAGGAAACGACCAAGATGTTCCACCTCGCGTTTCATATTCGTATTCAGTAGTGACATATACCCTTCTCTCCCACCCCAGAATACATAATTTTCACCGCCGAGTGCAATGGTGGCATCAATCGCATTTTTAATCTGAAGACCGCTATAGGCCACCGTTGAAAAATCGGGGTTGGTAGCTGCCCCGTTCATATAACGCGGATTAGAAAATACATTGGCTGTTCCCCAAAGCAATTTTACACCGGATGCGGCTTGCTTTTGTTTTGCATAGTCAACTATAGCTTGTAGTCTATTCTCATATTCTGCGGCCGAATTTCCTTCATCAACCAGATCGATATCATGGAAACAATAATAAGGCACTCCGAGTTTGGTCAGGAATTCGAAGGCCGCGTCCATCTTGTCTTTTGCAGCCTGAATAGAATCTCCGGATTCGTTCCAGGGAAATAACTTGGTGCCTGGTCCAAAAGGATCTCCGCCGGTATTACAGAAGCTGTGCCAGTAGGCGACAGCAAATTTCAGGTAATCTTTTAATTTTTTTCCTGCAACGATCTTATTTTCATCATACCATTTAAATGCCAGCGGATTGTCAGACTCGCGCCCTTCAAATTGTATATTCCCGATTCCCGGAAAAAATTCTTTAGACCCTTTGATAATCTGCATATCAAAAAATTTTGTTTTTACTTTGATGCTCCTTAGTTCATCCAACATAATTTTCAAATTTCCAAATTTTCAAATTCTCAAATTTTCATCAGCCCTTCTTTCCAACCGGCATACAATTCCCGAACCTGTTCAAGATTATTTTTCTCCGGTTCCGCCCGGCGAACTACTTCCATTCCCCGAAAGCAGTCTTTGATTTGCGAATAATATTTTACTCCGTGTCCCGCACCCCTGGCTGCACCAATGGCGCCATCCGTATTATATAATTCCACCGGACAGTCACTGCAATTTGAAAAAGTCTGTGCGAACAGACCGCTTAAAAACATATTGGCATATCCGGCACGGATGCGTTGGAGACTGAGACCCATACCCTGCATGATTTCGGCTCCGTAAATAAGGGAAAAAACAATTCCTTCCTGCGCCGCCCTGGCGAGGTGATATTTGTTATGGCGGTTAAAGTCCAGTCCGCTGATATGGGCTCCCGGGTTTTTATTTTCCAAAATCCGCTCGGCTCCATTCCCGAATGGATAACACTTAATGCCTTCTGCGCCCATCGGTGTAAGTGCTGCCCCCGTATTTATAGTCTCATAAGATTCATCCGGGAAAAATTCCCTGCGCAACCAACTATTCAGAATTCCTGTACCATTCAGACACATGAGGATTCCGTAACGGGAGTCACTGGTTTGATGATTAACATGAATAAATGGATTCACACGTGAGAGCGGGTCGTACTCCGGACGGCTGCTTATCCCGTAGAGCACACCGGATGTGCCGGCAGTCGCTGCAATTTCTCCAGGTTCCAAAACCTGGAGTGAAAATGCGTTATTAGGCTGGTCCCCGGCGCGGTAACAAACTGGTGTACCCCGCGAAATACCCAACTCCTCTGCAGCGGACGAGTTTAATTTACCCTGGTCACCAAAACTCGGAACGCAGGATGCAAGCAGGGATTTGTCGATCCCATAAAAATCCAGTAACGATTGAGCAATCCCGTTCTCCCTATAGTCCCAGAAAATACCCTCCGACAAACCGGAGATCGTCGTATTAACCTCTCCGGTCATTCTTAAAGCGATATAATCACCGGGCAATAAAATGCGGACAGTCTTTTCATAAATTTTCGGTTCATTCTCCTTAACCCATTTCAATTTTGAAGCGGTAAAATTTCCGGGAGAATTTAAAAAATGCTCGAGACAGAATGAGTGACCCAACTGGTCAAAGGCTTCAGAACCATAAGGGACTGCGCGGCTGTCGCACCAGATGATTGCCGGTCGCAGGGGCAGATTATTTTTATCAATGCATACGAGTCCGTGCATTTGATAAGAGATCCCGATCGCCCCGATATCATTTTTACCAAATGGAAATTTTTTAGAAAGTAATTTCGTGGCTTTGATCAGTTCCTGCCACCAGGTTTCAGGATCCTGTTCAGCAAATCCGGACCGCGGTGAATTGATTTTCATTTCAGAAGCAGGAGAAAATGCCGAAGCCAGCGGCTTTCCGCTCTCAGCATCCAGTAAAGCGGCCTTCACCGAAGAAGAACCCAGATCGTATCCCAAAAAATATTTCACAGGCAAAAAATGAGGATTGCAAGATAACAGATAATTATTATTCTGCCGGCAGTTTATAGCTACCAACAAACGATTACATTTGGAATCAGAAGAATTTCCCATGCTGGAGTCCAGACATCAGCCTCTTGCCCCTGTGAGTGTCTTTAGAAGACGGATTTTAAAAAGTCTCCTGATCGGACTCGGTGTAATGTTTGTTTGTCTGTTGATCGGGGTATTTGGATACCATTACTTCGCCGGCGTTGCATGGATCGACGCGGTTCACAATGCGTGCATGATCCTGAGTGGTATGGGGCCGGTTGTCAATATTACATCCACCGGGGGTAAAATATTTTCTTCCTTTTATGCTTTGTTCAGCGGGGTGATCTTCATTACCAATATCGGCGTTATCCTTGCTCCTGCCATTCACCGCTTTTTTCACCGTTTACATGTTCCTGCGGAAAATGAGAGAGAGATTAGCCACTATTTGATTTTCTTGAATACAACTTGTTCACTTTCCTTTTTTACAACAAAGGCGAAAAAATCGCGGAGGGTTGTATATTCCTCTGCCGGGAAAATCGCCTTGTTAAGCTTCAAACGAACACGCATTTGAATGTTGTTCGGCTCCTTTCTGAATCAGGTATTCAAACTGACCTTCATTTTCATTGTAAGCGACCCGCGCAGATTTCGGAAGTTCATCTACCTGGTAACCGGTCGGAATATCCATAGTAAGCAGGTATGTTTCATCTATCAGGTAAGGGATTTCAACAGGATAATGTCTTTCCATTGCCTTAAATGGATTTGTTTTATACTGTTCACCGAACATGGGATCGAAATAAAGGATATCGGAAGATCCCATATTTTTCAAGTCAAATTCATAGTGAACAACTATCGGAAAATCATATTTTTTCAATGAATCAATAGCAAAATTTTGAATCAAAATATCAGAGCCGCGCACTGTCTGAATCTTTTTTTCATATTCCTTCTCTGAAGTCTGGCTGATGACCTGACGAACGTCCGATGATTCGCTTCTTCCCATAAGACTTCTGTATGTTCCGGTTGGTTTACCGTTGTCATCATTAAAAATAAGCACACTTATCATGCTGGATTCGCGAACAGAATCCGCAAAAATAGGCAATGGAATAGGTTGCGCCTCATTAATAACATGACCCCAGCCATTATAACAATTAACCGGGAGCTGTCCGAAACCATTAAACGGCTCACTTGCGTCTAACTTATATACCTTGGAATTAATATAAGCAATGCAGATAACGTAATTGTATTCGCTGATCAGAGGATAACTTGCATTTGCAATTCCGTTATCTCTTGTACTTAGAATTACCGGATCGGCGTTTATTCCTGCCTTTCTCAACATGGCTGTTAGTAATAAATTAATTTCGGCTACATTCCCCTGTCTGCTCTTAAAAACGGATTTTAGCGAATTGTGCGCATACACACCTTCCCGGTTAGATTTAAAATTGTTCCGGATATAACAAAATATTTTGTTCGCTCTTTCTTCATCCGAATTAGAGCCTGCGGTTATACCCGTGAGTTCATCTTTCATCCAGCCGTTTTCATAATTCAACGCAATACCGAAATTCTCGTCCTCAAGTAAGGCTTTGGAACGGGTCGCCCAGGTTGTCATATGATCATGTCTCTCTGATTCATTGGTCCATTGAAAATAATTCAGTTGAAAGGACACCCGCGAATTATAGTTATCAAGTGTTGTTGTATAGGGCTCTTCATGTAAAGCAGGAACGTTTTTTTTAACCCAGCGTCGATAGGTCGAAGGGCCTGAAATATTATATGATTGCGACTGAGAAGTTCCGTTTTCCTCCCGGATAGAATAATTTCCCATAATTTCTTTAGAGGTGCTAACATCGAATTGCTGGTCTCCTTGAAGCCTCATCACATAATGGTATGGGGGTGGAATCGTGACTTCGTATTCACTCCATAAGCGGGGATATTCTCCCTGGAAAGTCCATGGCCTCAATTCGGTATCAAAGGGAGATTTTACGGTATAGACCAGGTCGAAAATGGTGTTTTCTTTCAGGGCTGGCATAGTAATCTTTATAATATCATAATTTTTACTGTATTTCTCGTTAAAAACAGATTTATCATCCAGTTTCGTTTCGGAAACTACCCCGTTTTCGAGATTATATGTCGACCCCTTTAATCCGCTTATCTTTTCAAAATGGCCTTCCTCATCGTGATAGATCAGGAGCTGCTGTTTCCCTATGTCAAATCCGTTTTTGTTGAGGATTTTCACTCGAATAAACCGTGTAAATATAAGTGTGAAAAAACCCTGGTTATTCCCTTCAAAACTGGTATTTCCAATATCCGCAATAATCACAGCATTGGCACCTGAGTCAAATTTTTCAATTGTCAGATTGAAATCTGCAACCGCGATTTTACCAAATTTAATATTTGATTTATCCTGTGCCTGAACTTCCGCAAAACACAGAAACAGGTAATAAAATAATAATGCTGATTTTATATTTCCCATTGTGCATAATTTGAATCATATGAATTGGGCTGTTTCTCCAACTTCCCTGTAATAATCCGGATTGTCTAGCGCTTCTTTTTAAATACTATCTTTTCATTTTCCATCTTAACCACTCCCGCAAAAAATTCCCGCAGCGAAGAATATTCTCCCACCGGAAAGGTGGTTTTGTTTAATTGGAAGTGGATGTCCAACCGGATATTTGATTCACCTTTCTGAATAATATATTCAAATAATCCATCGTTGCCATTGTATTGAATCCGTGTTGACTTCGGCAGCTCGTCAATTTCAAATCCGGCTGGAATATCCATGTTTAGGACATATTTTTCATCGATGAGGTAAGGCATTTCAACCGGGTAACGCCTGTTAATCGCCTTAAAAGGATTTTCCTTAAATCCGTATTCCAAGACCGGATCAAAATAAAGGATATCCGTCCCGGGTTTATTCGTCAAATTAAAATCAAACTGAAGGGTTAATGGAAAATCATATTTGTTGAGGGAATCAATTTGAAAATTTTCCATCGCCATATCGGAACCCATGGCTGTCTGAATCTTTTCCTGATAATTTTTTATTGAACTGCTTCCGATTTCCCTCCTGGTGTGGAATGATTCCCTCCTTCCCATAAGGTTCTTAAAGTTGCCTGATGAATTGCCTTTTTCGTCACTAAATATCAAGACATTGGTGATATTGATTTCATGCAGCGTATCGGCTGTTAAATTGAGGGCCAGAGGTTTTTGTTCGTTTATGACATGTCCCAGTCCGTTATAACAATCCTCAGGGAGTTGGTTAAATCCGATATAAGGTTGGCTTGCATCCAGCTTGTACACCTTTCCGTTCAGATACACAGCACAGATCACGTAATTATATTCTTCAATCAGCGGATAACTGGTATTGGCAATTCCATTTCCCCGCGTACTCAGTATGATCGGATCCGCATCTATCCCGGCTTTTCTCAACATGGCAATGAGCAGCAAATTGATCTCTGCAACATTGCCCGCTTTTTTCCGGTATACGTCTTTTAATGAGCTGGAAATTAATAAACCATTTTTCTCCCCTCCGTTATCAGGGCTGCTGTTGAAATTATCCCTTACATAATTAAATATATTATAAACTTTCTCTTCTTCAGATTTTGCCCCCTGTAAAGCATCTTTAAGTTTATCTGACATCCAGAAATTCTCACTGGTAATGGCCTTCCCGAAGTCATCCCTTTCCATAAGTGTTTTAGATGTGACCGCCCAGTCCGTCATATGATCAATGCGCTCGGACTCCTCCGTCCATTGAAAATAATTCAATTGAAAACTCACGCTTGTATTGTAATTCTTCACTGTTGTCGTAAAGGGCTCTTCATGCAATGCAGGTACATTTTTCTTCACCCAGCGGTGTTGTAATGAAGGGCCTGTTAAACTATATAATTGCGTCTCTTCGCCACCCTTTTCTACCCTGATATGGAATAGGCTTGATATCTCCTCGGTTGTGTTGATGTCGAAGCTGGTATCGCCCTGTAACTTCATCATGTAATGAAACGGAGGCGCAATCGTTACCACATATTCACTCCACAATCGTGGATATTCACCCTGGAAATCCCAGGACCTCAGCAGAAAGGTAAACGGTGACCTGATGGTAAACTCCAGGTCAAATATCGAACCCTCTTTCAATGCTGGAAGCGAAAACTTCCGGCTTTCATAGTTCTTATTTTCTTTTGTACTAAAAATGGATTTTCCATCCAGCCTGGTTTCATTTATGATCCCGTTTTCAAGATTAAATGTGGAGCCTTTAATGGAACTTATTTTTTCATCTCCTGTCTCATCATGATAAAGCAAAAGTTTTTGGTTTCCGGCTTCAAATCCGTTCTTATTGATGATTTTGACTCTCATATACCGGGTATAAATCATATTAAATGATCCCTGAGTATTCCCTTCAAATTTCGTACTCCCGATATCCGAAATGATCACCGCATTTGCACCCGAGTCAAATTTCTCCACGGTCAGATTGAAATCTGCCGCAGTAATCTTTCCGAATTTATAACTTGTCTTATCCTGTGCACATAAACTGCCTAAAGTAACAATAATGCAAACTGCGAACAGTGTCGGTATTTTAGTTCTCATATGTTGTTTTCAGGGTTTGACTAATTCTTTTTTACCAAAACAATACTGGTGTGGTCAGCATCATACATTTCATTGTAAAATTTGACGATATCGGCATACATATTGGCATCAAAACGTCCACTATACTGCTCTTGTTTGCGATAATAAATAATATTGTCACCTTTAATTATCATCCTGTTTATGTAATATCCAAACGGGGTTTTTAATTCCAGGTCAGTAGATTTCGATTCAATCTCGTATCCTGCGGGAATGGAAATTTGTATTGAATCTATATAAACGAATTCTTCCTTAAGTTCAACTGCAAAGCGCCTTTTTTTGTCGTCCGCAAGTTTCTTTAAGGAACGGGTCAGGATATCAGGGTTTATAAATATTCTTTTCCCACTAATCTGTGCATAATCACTCACCTTTATTTTCAACGTTTCATGGATCACTGGAAGTCGGTGTGAAAAATCTTCCTTATACTCAAATGAAAGAACATCATATGTCGGCAGATTGAATTCAGATTTCAACCGCATTAACTGTTCTTCCTTTGAACTACTTTGAATTTCGGATTCCTTGTCATCCTGGCAAAGGGCCCGATATGTTGTTTTACTTTCCAGATTCAGGTTGCCTTCGGTGTCCAGTGTACCTAATATCTTACGGACTTGCAGATTATCTGCCATACGATAAATTGGGGTGTGCACAAGACTTCCGCCATTATCCTCAATTAGCAAGCCATAGCGGTTGGCCGTAAATTCACTTAAATATCCTGCTGGAAGGGATTGGCTCGTGCATTCCAGCCAGACCGTATCGTTAGCCAATGGAACACAACAAATAATATGATTAAATGGATCGTGGGTGAAATCCTTAACAAAGTCTTTTCTTTCCGGCCCACCCCTGATAACAACTGCATAACCCTTGATCCCTGCTTCTTTCAACAACGAAACCATAAAATTCGAGAGCGCTTTGCAATCACCATATTTTTTTGTAGCAACATAGGATGCATCATAAGTCTGCCATCCGCCAATGCCTAATTGGATTCCAACATAATGGGTATTCTGTTGCAGATATTGATATAATACTGAAACTTTAGTTTGGGGATCCTTAATACCATCAGTTAATGCATGAACTTTTTGTTTCGTTTCTTCCGGTAAAACATCACGACCTTTCTGAAGACTCCCGTAAAACCTGGCATACTCATTCCAGGTACTCATGCTTCCCTTGTAACCACCCATTTCCACATCACTTAGACCAATCATCAGGCTTGGGGTGTAATTAAGGAAATTCGTATAAGGAGCATCTTCGTATGCGGGCAGATTATTAATATTCCAGGTATATGTTTTCTTATTCCCATCTTCCTCGACAAGGGGTCTGATATCCGAGTTTAACATCTTGTACCTTAAATTATAGCTGATGGGTGCCGAAATACTGTATAAGCTTTTTTCTACCGACTGTTTCATTGAACCTTGTGGATACCAGTCACCGATATGAATGAGTTCTGTTAATTCGTCTTCTTCTTCAAATTCAACTGTGTATGGGTAGCTATGGTAATTAAAACCTCCCACTTTGAGTCGCTCGTCATTTACAAATGATGAACCGTCATAGGCAGGTTCGTCCTGCATATCTTTTTTCTTAAAATGCCTCAGATCTTTGCCTCCTACATCGTACAATGTTGCATTAACGCTATTAATAAACACCGATTTGTTGTTATAATGTGTTCTATACGTGGCGTACCGGTCCCCTTTTTCATTTAGGATCGTGTACACATGCCGCTCCCGTGAAATTACTTTTACGGTTGACTTGATTTCATAGTATTGTTCTTCGAGGCGAACTACCATATTGGCATTTTCTCTTAAAGAATCAGGGATGGCTGAAGCTGGGAATTTTTGACTCCGGGCATTCAGATGAGCCACACAAATCGAAGCGAATAAGAGACTCTTCAATGTACAATGACCTGGTTTTAAGGTAAATTTGCCAAGCAGGGAAAATGCCTTCAGGTTATGCATGAGCATGCAATCCGGGGTTTAGATGTTAGGGTAGATAACGTTTTAAAAATATAAAAATTATCGGAAGTAATTCCGGACACCGAATGAATCTTTTTGAAAAAAGTCATTTTATTAAATCACTGGCTGCACAAACCGGATTTGATTTCTGCGGAATTGCAGCTGCACGGCCATTGGATGAAGATGCCCGAAAGCTCGAAAACTGGCTACAGCAGGGCAAACAGGGCGATATGCACTATATGGAGAAAAATTTCGAACTAAGAGTAAACCCTTACAAACTTATGCCCGGTGCGAAATCAGTCATCAGTTTCCTGATCAACTATTTTCCTGTCGCAGATCAAGAAAAAGATGCTCCGAAAATTTCAAAATATGCTTACGGAAAAGACTATCATGACCGTCATCCGGCCAAAACTTGAATTTATCCTGGCAGCTATGAAGGAAAAATTCGGAGATTTCCATGGCCGCGGATTTGTTGACAGCGCCCCGGTGCTGGAGAGATCCTGGGCTGTGATCAGCGGACTGGGATGGGTCGGGAAAAATGGTAATCTGATCCACAAAAAAAACGGTTCCTTCTTTTTCATTGCCACGCTGATCGTTGATCTTGAACTGGACTATGATGCGCCCATGGCAGCAGATTATTGCGGTACCTGCACCCGCTGCATTGATGCCTGCCCGACACAGGCCATTGAACCAGGTAAAGTAGTGGATGGAAGCAAATGCATTTCATATTTCACCATCGAATTGAAAGACCTGCTCATACCCGATACGATGAAAGATAAGTTCGACAACTGGATGTTCGGTTGCGATATCTGCCAGGACGTTTGTCCCTGGAACCGGTTCTCCAAACCCACCCGGGAAACAGCGTTTACCCCCATCGCCGAAATCCTGCATTTCAATGAAAATGACTGGGAAGAAATTACGGAAGAAGGATTCAAAAAAATATTTGCCGCTTCTCCGCTGAAACGAGCAAAATACCAGGGCATTAAAAGAAACCTTCAGTTCATAAAAAAGAACTGACGACTACCCTTCAATCATCAACTGCCAACTGTCAACTGCCAACCGCCAACTGTCAACCGTCAACTCACAAAGATGCTTTCCTATCTTTGAACAATGAACCTCAGCGAGCGGGACGCGAAAGTGATCTGGCATCCGTATACACAGCACCAGAAATTTGATGACACCTATTCCCATTGTCCGGGGAACCGGCGCCCTGCTTTTTGATGAAAATGGAAAATCTTATATCGATGCCGTCAGCAGCTGGTGGGTAAACATTCACGGTCACGCGCATCCCTATATCGCGGAAAAAATTTATCAACAGGCGCTGGCACTCGAACAGGTCATTTTCACCAATTTTACCCATGAACCCGCCGTCAACCTCGCCGAACGATTACTTAAGAATACTTCCCGGGCAACTCTCTAAAATTTTCTACTCCGATAATGGTTCGACAGCTGTAGAAGTTGCCCTGAAAATGGTCATTCAGTTCTGGAGAAATAAAGACCAGCCGGAGCAGAAATAAAATCCTCGCGTTTGAAAATGCTTATCACGGAGATACGTTCGGTGCCATGAGCGTAAGCAACCGCGGACTTTTTACCAATGCTTTTAAAGATTTCTTGTTCGATACCGTATTTATCGAAACCCCGTCCGGCACTAATCTTGAAAGAATAAAATCCGTGATTCAATCCCATGAAGGTAAGATTGCCGCTTTCATTTATGAACCTCTACTACAGGCCGCCGGAGGAATGAGAATGTACGAAGCAAAATATATGGATGAACTGTTGGCGTTTATTCAATCGAAAAAGATTCTTTGCATCGCAGATGAAGTGCTCACCGGTTTTGGCAGAACAGGAACTTTATTTGCCAGTGAATCCATTGAACATACGGCAGATATCATCTGTCTTTCCAAAGGTCTTACTGGCGGAACCATGGCGCTGGGTGTTACGGCCTGCAGTCAGATCCTTTTCAATGCATTTTTAAGTACCGACCGCTCTAAAACTTTTTTTCACGGTCATTCCTTTACGGCCAATCCCCTGGCCTGTACCGCGGCACTTGCCAGCCTCGATCTGCTGGAAGAAAAAGTCTGCCGGGATCAGATAGACTGGATCTGCAGGGAACATGACCGCATTTGTAAAAAATGAATTATCCAACCTGAATCAGAATTTAATTGTGAACGTCCGGGTCTTGGGAACTATCCTGGCTTTCGAACTGGATACCGGAAAACATGAATATATAAATGAAGTAAGCACAATTATCATGAAAAAAGGCCTGCTTCAGGGGATTTATCTTCGTCCGCTTGGTAATACTGTCTATATCATGCCTCCCTATTGCATCAGTCCGGCACAACTCAGAAAGATATACCAGTTTATTTTATCCATATCCTGAATTTGATCAGGAAAAGCTAACGGGAACAGATACCTGCACCTCGTCCCATTCAATGATCATGGCCGAAGGTGGTAGACTGATTGTAAGCTGCTCGACCGGATGGGGCAGTTTTTTTACCGGAACATCCACATGCAACACATCCTTGTCTTTATATTTATCGTAGTCAAAAGCACCCCACTGGCCCAGCTGACTGTTCAGAATAATGGTCCAGCTTTGTTCATTTGGAATTACAAATAAAGTATAGGTGCCCGCTTTTACCGGCTTCCCGCCAAAACTGGCGTCTTTATCAAACGTAATGGTAGTAGCAGAATCAGCGCCGCAACGATAGACTTTCCCATAAGGTTCCAGTCCTCCGAAAATAACTCTTCCCTTTTTATACGGACGGCCATAGCGGACGGAAATATCCTGACCGGTACTCGTTTCATGCGGACTAATCGGTTTTTTATCCCCGCAGGAGCTGAATACAAAAAGCGCAACCAGCGAAATCAAATTACTCTTTTCATAACTGTGTATTTTATTTCCATTCAATGATTCAAAAGCATCTCACTAATATTACCGCTTCCAAATTTATACCAATCTTCCACACTTCTCACACTCCCATACTTCCACACTCCACACTCCCACACTCCCATACTCACCCCCGCTCTTTCCAATTCATTTCGCAAATTCAACAACGACTTTTCCATCAGGGGACCCAGCTGTTTATCGTAAAACATACTGGCCAGCTTTTCCCAGGGATACCATTTTACATGGAAATTGAAGCGTCCATTCCAGGACTGGCTGTCCGCCCGTTTCTGTCAGGATATAATTTCCGGTAAAAGATCTCTTTCCCTGTTGCCAGAGGGTAATAACGGTGTCCGGAACAGCTTTTAACAAACTTAATTTTCAGATAGCCTTCCTGAATATGCAATCGGAATCGATGTCCAAGGGTCATTGATATTGTTCTTGTTTTGACAGGGCATGGCATACAGAACCATTCCACTTTTCCATTCCCGCAGATCGGCAATTTTATGTTGAATTTTCTCACGTGAACTCCTGATCTGCATCACCCGCCTCACCGATATATCGGAAGGAAACAACGCAAACAGAAAAAGAATGATCAGTGAAAAAACAATCAGGCTGGCAATGATCAGTTTCAAATCAAAATTTTATACAGTACTATTCCCATTTAAATGTTTTTATCGCAACGGCATAAATCACTATCCCCCATAAGCCAAGATTCCGATTTGTTTTCCGCAATCCATCAGGGAAGCCCCTTCAAAAGCCACATTCCGCATGGCATCATTGAGTTGTTTCAATGGCAGGATTTCGCAAAATCCCTGCAGCCATTTTGGAAAGGCCTGGGTGGAAAAAAATGTACCGCCCAGTAAAAACTGGGGCAGGGTAAAAATATTGGCGAACGGCGGGATGGAACTTTCATTTTTCGCCACACTGCTGATGATAAAGCCAAATCCCATAAAAACAACCAGGCCCAGGAAACTGAGTACCAGCATTTCCAGGAAAGTGACAAGTCCGTTGATCAGGGTAAAGTGAAAGAAAAAATGACCGGCCAGGATAATGACCACCGAAGTCAGCAGCTGAAAACAAACCCGGCTCAGCCCTTCTCCAAAAACAATATTTCTCCGGTTGATCGGAGTTGCATAAAATCTTTTTAATACCAGGGTCTGGCGGAGATTGAAAAAAACAAATGCGACTCCGAATACCGCAGCACTCAAAAGTGAAAATCCCAGCATACCCGGTAGAATAAAATCGATCATGGTATATTCCCGTCCGGGTAAATCGAGGTAATTCCTGTACACTGATCATTTTGTACTGGTCCGGGATTCTCCTGTCTTCAATCGCCATGATGGTTTGAGCCATTGCCATTCTCAGAATCGGATATTGATCCGCTGATGCAGAAGAAGTCTGTGTCTTGATTTTATATTGGAGTAAATCCCGCCGGCGACCGGGAGGAATCCAGTGAAACAATGGCTGCAATTCTTCCTTTCATCAATTCCTTTCTGCATGTCAAGCTACTGTCTTTCTCTTCTTTAATTCTGACCACGCCGGAGGCCTGCAGGGCGCGAATCACATAATTCGAACTGTCCGCCGGGTTTTTCAGAGCAATAGAAACCGTTGTTCCGCCACCGCCGATAAATCCGAAGACCAGGATAAAAACCAAGGGAAAACCCAGACTGAAAATAACGGCTGAAGGACTTCTGAAAATTGCGCGGAAACTGCCTTTCGAAATGGCCATCATGGCCCGGAACTGACTATAGGGTTGGCTCATAATTCATTTGTTGGGGACTAAGGAATCAGGCTGAATTCAAAGGAAGTCTGGTTTGTGGCACACCAGACATGGATCTGATAATCGGACATCATCTGATACCATCTTGCACCCTGTTCGCCCAGGTCCTCCCGAATGGTTTTTAATTTTACAGACTGCTTATAATTATTCAGCAACAGATCCAGGAAATTTTCAGGTTCGGGATATTCGCGCAGCCGGTAGGTTTTTAGTTTGGCCATCCGGGCCGCACAATCCAGCGCATCCTGAACACCACCGATCCGGTCCACCAGTCCAAGTTCCAATGCCTTCTCTCCGCTCCAGATCCTGCCCTGGCCGATACTGTCAATATATCTGATGCTTTTCTTTCTGCCGTCAGGCAACCCGCGAAGTAAAATCCTGATAAATGGAATCCACATCGTTCTGAATAAATTTCTTCTGCATATCCGTCAGCGGCTGGTACATGGTAATCGCATCCGGGTTGTTTGGCGGTATGTACACCGTCGAATGTCACACCCAGTTTATTTTTGAAAAAATGATTCTGGGTATTGAAAAGCATACTGAATACACCGATGGAACCGGTGATAGTCATCGGATCGGCAAATATGCTGTCTGCATTACAGGACAAATAATAACCGCCGGAAGCAGATACATCTCCAAAACTGATCACGACCGGTTTCTCCGCTTTTGCCAGGGTGAGTTCCCTCCAGATATTTTCACTTACCAGCGCAGATCCACCTCCGGAATTAATGCGAAGCACAATGGCTTTCACATCCTTGTCCAGCCGCACTTTGCGAATGATCTGACCGATAAATATCCTGACCGATTTCTTTCTGACTGTTTTTTCCGCCAACAATATTTCCTTCCGCATAGATCATGGCAATACGGTCTGTGCCGGTATTCCTGAATTTTGTTTTTACCGATTCAAAATATTTTCCCAGCGGAACAAAATTGATGCTGGTAATAGATCCGGATTTTAATTTTGCCGGCAATTTCTTCCAGTACCTGGTCATTGTATTTTAACACCATCCACCAGCTTATAGTTAACAGCATCTGATGCCGTCTGCACCAGTTGTTCATCCACACATTTCCGCAGCACAGAACTGTCCTGAGCCCGTGCGGTGCGCTGTCTGTTCCAGGATATGATTGAAAATCTCACCCAGGAGTTCCGTTAACTGCAACCGGTTTGCATCACGACATTTTATCTGCACGCAGGGGTTCAGTGGCACTTTTGAATTTTCCGGCATAAAAAATCTCGGGCTGAATCTCCAGTTTATCCAGGCTTCCTTTCAGATAAAGCCCATAACAGCTCGTCAATCCTTTCCATTCCACTCCTCCCTTCGGATTGCAATAAATCTTATCGGCCACATTGGCTGCATAATATGCCTTAAGGGAAATCACTTCCCCATAAGCATAAATAAATTTGCCTGATTTTTTAAAATCCAGCAGGGCATTCCGGATTTCCTCCGACGTTCCCAGTCCATTCTCGTTCGAATTCGCCTTGATATAAATTCCTTTGACCGCACTGTCTGTTTTTGCATAACGGATCATCCGGATCACATCATAAACCCCGGGTGTATTATACGGGTTTCGCTGAAACCGGCCAGGGGATCCGAAGTTGCTTTTTCGCCGATATGGATTCGCTCAGATCCAGCACAAGCACCGCATTTGCCCCGGTTTCTTCGGACGCTGGTGCTGCCAAAGCCGGATATCATACACTGCTACATATCCGACGGTAAAAAAGAAGAAGACGATCGCAAAAACAACGAGGGCAAGAAAACTGGCCAAAAATATTTTAAAAAAGCTGCGCATGCGCTTTCTGTTTTGATGATTTTAAAATTAAAGATATTTGAACCGGATTAAACAGATCATCCATGAACAAAGCTTATCTGCTGACGGGTGGTAACGAGGGCGACAGATACCTGAATATGCAGCAGGCGCGGACAAATATAGAACTTATTTGCGGTCAGCTTCTACAAGTTTCGTCGCTGTATGAAACGGCTCCCTGGGGAAAAACAGATCAGGCCGATTTTCTAAACCAGGTGCTGCTGGTGGAACACGAAACTGGAGCCCGCAGGCTCTCCTGAAAGCCATTCTGGGGATTGAAGAAAAAGCGGGAAGAATCAGAACGGTTAAGAATGCGCCCCGAACCATCGATATTGATATTCTTTTTTATAATCAGCTGGTTTTGGATGAACCCGGACTGCGTATTCCCCATCCCCGGATAGCGGAACGACGATTTGTTCTGGAACCCCTGAATGAAATTATCACCCGGACTTTATTCATCCCGTGCTTGGAAAAACCATCTCGCCAGCTCCTGCTGGAATGTACCGATCAATTAACGGTAAAAAAAATCGGGTGAGCTGTATTTAACCGCATGGGGATTCCGGATATTTACAGTGCATGAATTATCATTTTATTGCTGTGGAAGGAAATATCGGCGCAGGAAAAACCACACTTGCCCATTTGCTGGCCCGACATTTTAATTCCCGGCTGATCCTGGAAGCATTTGCAGAAAATCCCTTTCTGCCGAAATTTTATGAGAACCCAAAACAATATGCATTTCCGCTGGAACTTTTTTTTATGGCTGAACGATATAAACAATTGAAAGAACTGGTTCATACCAAGGATCTTTTCCAGCGTATTACGATTTCGGACTATATATTTTCCAAATGCCTGCTGTTTGCCAAAGTAAATCTGCCGGATGAAGAATTTCATCTCTATCAGAAACTATTTGAAATCATTTATCCAGCAGCTGGTCCAGCCCGACCTGCTGATTTACCTGCATGCACCCGTAAGTCAGCTGCAGAAAAATATACGCAAAAGAAACCGTTCATACGAACAATCCATTCCGGATGACTATCTGTTCAACCTGCAGGAAACCTATACCAGCTATATTCGTCAGCATGGTATCAAAACCCTTTTTATTGATGCAGCCAATGCAGATTTTCTGGGGAATGAAAAACATTTCCAGGTTATCCTGGATGCGCTGGAAAAAGATTATGAACCCGGACAGCATTATTTCACATTACCCTGATCTGCTTTAATATCTTTGATTTCGCATGACAACGTGATCATCCCCGCCGTTCCCCGCTCGAAGCATTGCAGATCCCTGAATTCAGAAGCCTGGTCATCGGCCGATTTATTTTTATTATGGGTCTGCGTATGATGAGTACCCTGGTTGGCTGGTGGATATATAATCTGACCAATGCACCGATTGCCATCGGTATTGTGGGACTTTCGGAATTTATTCCGGCCGTTTCCCTGGCTCTGTATGCCGGTCATGTCATTGACATCAGTGAAAAAAGAAAACTCATGCTCACCGGTGTTTGCTTATATGGAACTGGCTGCCATTTGCTTTTGCTCATTCTTTCTTAGCCCTGCGGTACAAACCATCTGAAGCCCCACTGGATCGCTCTCTGCATTTACCTGATCATTTTCGGTACCGGCATCATACGTTCATTTACCGGTCCGATTTTCAATGTGATGCTGGCCCAGATCGTTCCGAAAAACAATATTGCAGAATGCGATTACCTGGAACACGGGCGCTTTTCTTTCCGCATCCATTATCGGACATGCCCTGGGTGGATTCCTGATTGCCGGATCGGTAATACCGGCACACTGACTCGTCGTGATCATTCTCGTGCTCGACCGCTTTTCTGGTCCTGACTACATTAAAACGTATTCAGCCGCTTGAATGAACGGGGAGAGAAAAAAACCTGGGACAGTGTGAAAGAAGGATTGTCATTTGTTTTTAAAACCAAAGAATTACTGGGCGCCATTTCACTGGATCTGTTTGCCGTGCTTGTTCGGAGGTGCCATTGCCCTTGATTCCGGTATATGCACGGGATATATTGAAAGTGGGTGCCCAGGGTTTTGGATTGCTGAATGGCGCATCCGATATGGGTTCCATATGTATCGTTATCCTGCTTACCCTTTTTCCTCCGAAACGAAAACAGGGCAAAAAATTATTATTTGCCGTTGCCGGATTCGGAATCTGTATTATCATCTTTGGTCTTTCGAAATTATTCTGGTTATCCTTTGGTGTATTACTGATCAGCGGTATGCTGGATGGCATCAGTGTGGTTACCCGCGGAACCATCATGCAATTGAAAACACCGGACCATATGCGCGGAAGGGTGCTGAGTGTGAATTCCATGTTCATCAATTCCAGCAATGAACTCGGTCAGTTTGAAAGCGGTATCGCAGCCCGGCTGCTGGGTGTTGTGCCTTCGGTGGTTTTTGGCGGATGCATGACCCTGCTGGTCGTGGCGTTCACCTGGTTCAAAGCACCCAGTCTCTGAGAAAAATGGAATATTAGAAATCGGTAACTTTAAATAAAATAACGTGATAATGAACCGCAGATCCTTTGTAAAAAATACCGGATTGGGTTTTGGCGCCATCCCCCTTCTGCGTTATGACTGGCTTAACCGAGTTTATGCAGGAAAATCCCTATAAAATGAAAATGCTGCGCAACGATGTGGGAATATTTACCGAAAAAGGCGGCACCATCGCTTATTATATTTCGAAAAAAAATATTGCCGTTGTGGATGCTGAATTTCCTGAACAATCCAAACACCTGATTGATGCACTGCAAAAAGATCAGGGTAAACCTTTTGAGATCCTGATCAATACACATCATCACGGCGATCATACTGCCGGAAATATTTCCTTCAAAGGAATTGTACCCCATGTGGCTGCGCATCAGCAATTCCCTGCTGAACCAGCAAAGGGTGGCCAAAGAAAAAAATAAAGAAGCCGAACAACTCTATCCGGATATCACCTATGGCGATACCTGGGAATACAAAAAAATGAAGGAAAATATTAAAACTTATTATTACGGTCCGGCACATACCAACGGAGACAGCATCATTTTTTTCCCGCATGCCAATATTGCCCATGTGGGTGACCTGGTATTTAACCGGCGACTGGGCATTTATTGACAGAAGTGCCGGTGCTTCTATAAAAAACTGGATTGTTGTGCTGGATAAAATTCAGGAAGAATTTGACAACGATACCCTGTTTGTATTCGGACATGCCTTTGATCCTGAAAAAGTAACCGGCAACAAAGCAGATATTAAAGCCATGCAGGATTATCTTAAAAATCTGCTCGGCATTTGTAAACAGCCAGATCAAAGCAGGTAAAACAAAAGAAGAAATTCTGAAAGCAACGTCCATACCGGGAGTTACGGAATGGCAGGGAGATGGCATTGAACGCGGATCTGGAGGCAGCTTATGAAGAAGAGATTGACAGGGATTATTTAATTTTTTCCATCAGTCCTTCCAGTACAGATACCACAATCGGACAAAAACTCACTGTTCTTTCTGGTCAGCTGGGGTCTTTTTAAAATCACATCTTCGTCGGTATAAGGAAATCGTCTTGCAATCGAGGCCTGTCTTCATAAATAGAACAGGGATTGTCGTCTGCCCAGAAAAGGACAGGGAGCGGAAACGCCACATAGTCCCCGTCTTCATCATATGCCAGATATTTTTCAATGAAATGCAGTTTCTTTCAGTTGAAGCACTTTGGAAATGCGTTTGATATCCGGCGTTTTAAACCGGGGAGAATACCGTTTACAGCAACGCGCACACTGCAGACAGTCGATTTCTGCAAATGCTTTTTCATGCAATTCCGGAAGTCGCTTTTAACACTTCTTTTTTCCCTGCTTTAGCCAGGAAATTTTTATATAATTTCTGGTGTTCTTCGGAAATTTTTTCCCAGTTCTGCAGGGTTACTATTGACTGTGCATCCATATTCACTGTCATATCAACCCTGCAATTTAAGCTTAAGGCGATCAGCCCCGTCTTGAGTAAGCGATTACGCGTGAAGCTCTAAGATATACAGGCAGAAGCATAAAACAGTAATACTGTCAAGTCGCCATATTCCCGGTCCTGTCAAAGCACCTTTCAAAGCTTAAAATTTGACTGTTTCATATTACCTTTGCGCATCTTTTGATCCACACATCCCGGATATGAATTTATTTGAGAAACAGGCAAACGAATTTGCACGCAGACATATAGGTTCCAATGAAACAGAAACCCGGCAGATGCTCAACACTATCGGTGCCAAAACGCTGGAAGAACTGATTGATAAAGCCATTCCGGCCTCCATCCGGAATCCCAAAATCCTTCGGGTAACAGAAGCGGTGAGTGAAGCTGAATACCTGGAACTTATACAGGAAATAGCGTCTAAAAACCTGGTCTTTAAAAATTATATCGGCCAGGGTTATTATGATACCATTACACCAAGTGTTATCCTGCGGAATGTTTTTGAAAATCCGGGATGGTATACCCAGTACACGCCTTATCAGGCAGAAATTTCCCAGGGCCGACTGGAGAGTCTGCTGAATTTTCAAACCATGGTCAGTGACCTTACCGGTCTTCCCCTTGCCAATGCTTCCCTGCTGGATGAAGGAACCGCTGCTGCAGAAGCGATGATCATGTTCTTTAATCAGAAAAACAGGGATCACCAGCATGTAGGTGTTCCGAAGTTTTTTGTTGACCAGGCCATTTTTAGACAAACGATAGATGTGCTTGCCACCCGGGCCGAACCGCTGGGTATTGAACTGGTCAGTGGTGATTATGCAAAGCGCACGTATTGATGAAACTTATTTCGGTGCCATCGTACAGTATCCGAATGCTGAGGGAAATATTCCGGATTACCGCTCCTTTATCCGAGAGGTTCAGGCAGCCGGTGGATTTGTAGTAATGGCCACCGATCTGCTTGCACTCACCCTGCTTAACGCCTCCCGGTGAACTCGGTGCCGATGTGCCATCGGATCTGCGCAGCGTTTTGGTGTACCGATTGGATTTGGCGGTCCGCATGCCGCTTTTTTTGCAGCCAGAGATGATTTTAAAAGAGCCATTCCCGGAAGAATCATCGGTGTGAGTGTGGATGCCCAGGGTAACCGGGCACTGAGAATGGCCCTTCAAACCAGGGAACAACATATCAAACGAGAAAAAGCGACTTCCAATATCTGCACGGCCCAGGCCCTGCTGGCCAATATGGCTGCCATGTATGCAGTTTATCATGGTCCTCAGGGACTTAAAGATATTGCCACGCGGATCAGTATCCTGACGCATGCACTTGTCCGACGGACTTCGTGAACTGGGATTTGAAATTGCGCATGAATATTTCTTTGATACCATACAGGTCAGGATTGACAGATCCTGAAAAACTGCGGCTCATCGCTGAGGAATTAACAAATGAATTTCTTCTACGGAGAAAAGGGCAACTGCTGCATTTCCATTGGTGAAAACACACACAGCGCGATATCCTGGATATCATTTCAGTTTTTGGCGCGTACAGCGAACAGGATGAAGCTGCTATCCTTTTTGACTATGACCAGCATGAAGATATTATACCGGTTACCCTTAACCGAAGTTCCGCTTATCTGAGTCATCCGGTTTTCAATACCCATCACAGTGAAACTGAAATGATGCGGTATCTGAAAAGCCTGGAAAACAAGGATCTTTCTCTGAATACTTCCATGATTCCGCTGGGTTCCTGTACGATGAAACTCAATGCAGCCAGCGAACTGATACCGGTCAGCTGGCCCGGTTTCAGTAAAATACATCCCTTTGCTCCCGCCTTTCAATGGAAGGGCTACCAGCAGATGATCACTGAACTGGAAAACTGGTTAAGTACCATTACCGGTTTTGCGGCCACTTCCCTGCAGCCCAACAGCGGCGCACAGGGAGAATATGCAGGATTACTGGCGATCCGCTCCTATCATGCTTCCCATGGTCAGCAACACCGCCAGGTAATGCTGATTCCGATTTCTGCCCATGGTACCAATCCGGCCAGTGCAGTGATGGCGGGAATGAAAGTGGTCGTAGTGAAAAGTGATGAAGACGGACATATAGATATAGAGGACCTGAAAGAAAAAGCGGTTCAATACAAAAATGAACTGGCCGGACTGATGGTTACCTATCCTTCCACCCATGGTGTATTTGAAGAAGGTATTAAGGAAATCTGCCAGATCATTCATGACAATGGCGGACTGGTTTATATGGATGGTGCAAATATGAATGCACAGGTGGGATTGACAAGCCCTGGCTTTATCGGAGCAGATGTTTGTCACCTGAATCTTCACAAAACTTTTGCCATTCCTCATGGTGGTGGCGGACCGGGCATGGGTCCGATATGTGTAAATGAAAAATTAAAAGATCATCTCCCGGGTCACTGGACAGATCCTGCACCATTCCGGCACAGGTGCGGTTAGTGCAGCCCGTTATGGCTCCGCGAGTATCCTGCTTATCAGTTATGCATATATTAAAATGCTGGGAACGTACAGGCATCAGGCAGGCAACTGTCTATGCGATACTGAATGCGAATTATATGAAAACGCGTCTTGAATCTTATTATCCCATTTTATATACCGGTCCCAATAATACCTGTGCGCATGAATTTATTGTGGATCTCAGACCGTTTAAAACGCAGGCGGGTATCGAAGCAGAAGATGTCGCTAAACGACTGATGGATTATGGTTTTCATGCGCCTACCCTGAGTTTCCCTGTACCCGGAACCATAATGATTGAACCGACAGAAAGCGAAGATAAATCAGAGCTGGACCGCTTTTGCGATGCCATGATTGCCATCTACCAGGAAATCCAGGATGTTGCCGATGGTAAACTGGATAAAACAGACAATCCTTTAAAAAATGCGCCGCATACTCAACATATTGTTACGGCAGATGAATGGAACCATGGATATGGACGTGAAAAAGCGGCCTATCCCCTGCCCTATACCAGAGCTAATAAATTCTGGCCATCCATCGGGCGCGTAAACAATACCTATGGTGACCGCAATCTGATTTGCACCTGCGAGCCGGTCAGTAGCTACGAGGTAAGTGTGGAAGTATGAAAGTATGGAAGTGTACCAGACTTCCACACTTCCACACTTCCACACTTCCATACTTCCATACTTTCATACTTTCAGTCTGATCTCCCGGTGTTCATGCAGTCGCTGCAATTCAACAATGGTGGTCTTACCATCGCTGCTTTCCCGGTACATCTGAACAAATTTCCGGTCAAATAAAATTTCATTGAAAGTATAAGAAGTCCTTTGCTGAACAACGTTGGAATAAACATCATCAAATCCCCGCACGGATACATAGATTTCGAGATCAGATTTTTTCATGTCGTCCCAACTGTATTCTAACAGGGGACTGTCCTGATTTATAGGATGAACCACGGTCCAGTTCATCGGAAGAGACTCCACATGACTCCTTTCCAATGCGAGGTCATAAAATTTAAAAACCATTTTTCCGTTTTCTTCGATCTGCAAGGCAGCATTCACCTTGATTTCCAGATTCGTCAGGGTATGGTGATCTTTATACGTGGCAAAACGGAACATAAGTCCTGTTCCGCCCCTGTATGGACTGATCAATGCCTCTCTGCTGAAAAACAGGAAAGCCTTGGGTTTTGAAAATCGTCCGTACAAAAGACCGGTCGCAATAGCAAAAGATAAAAATCCCAACATCGACTCTACAGCTGAGACAGCATTGGCCATGTCCCCCACCGGATTTACCCTCCCGTACCCAACCGTTGTATAGGTTTCCGTACTGAAAAAAAATAATTCTTTAAAAATTCCAATCTGACTTTTTGCCAGAATACCCTGAAACTGATTTCCGCCGATGAAAAAATAAATACAACAGAAAACAAAATTGACTGAGAGATAAAATGCAAATAAGGTTCCGTAGAATTTCCAGGTTGGCATATTCAGCATCGAATGATAGAGACTGAACCGGTCGAAAAAAGAAACACCTTCCTTGCGCACATTATATGTACCATCGCGGTTTACGAAACGGCCACCGTAATTATCCGGATTGGTGCCGAAGCCGGTATCTTCATTCGATTTAAAATGTGCATCTGTGCGCGAAATAGCCATTGCCCGTGGTTTGGAAGCAAAAATAAGGCAAGGCTCTTTATCTGGTTCATGAATAATGAACGCTGAGTTATTAGTTGTTAGTTATAATAAATATCAGTTATATAGCCATCCATATGACAAGCATAAAATAAAATATCTCTTATAACTAACAACTAATAATCAACCTTCTACTTCTTTACCGCCGCAATAGACTGGATGGAGTCCAAATGCTTTTCCAATACCGGAAGTGTATTGGATGCGAAAGACTTGATCGTAGAATCAGAGCAATCGGCAGCACATTTCTTAAATTCGTCAATGTCCTTTTTGTGATCATCCACCATCATATCGACGTAAGCTTTATCGAAATCCTTTCCCTTTTTCATTTTCAATTTGTCTATTTCCTTCCTGGCATCATCGCTCACGGAATCCGGCAAAGCAATATTCAATGAGCTGGCAATGGTCTTCAGATTTTCATTCGCCTGGGAATGATCCTTTACCATCATATCACCGAAAGCCCTTACACGGGTGTTGGCAGCATTTGTCATGGCTATTTTCCCGAGTTCCACTTCCATCATGCCCCCATTGGCGGCTTTTACGGCAAAATTGGATGCATCGGCCTCAACCGGTTTTACTTCTTTGTTAACTGTTTTTGCACTGTCTACCGCGTCCTGATGATGTTCACCGTTATTATTACAGGCAAACAAACCAAGTCCGAGGGTAACAAACGAACAAATAATTACTGTTTTCATATAGTAAATTTTAATGATCAGATAATCAGTCTATTCAAAGGCCGCGCCAGCTGGAATCGCGTTTTATTTGGTCTTTTGAGTATCCATTTTGGGTAGTTTCTGCGACGATCTGAGTATCACTTTAATCATTTTAAACAAAGCTTATCTGACCACTTCTTTGCATAAAGGAATCATTGTTTTAATTTTAACCCATGGCAGTGCAACTAAATAAACCGCGGAACATAGAGGAGCAGGCATTTGACACTGATACCATAACCGACGTAGAAGCGCCATATAGCCTGGTGGTCTGGAATGATGAAGTGAATAGTTTTGACTGGGTTATACAAACCCTGATCGAGGTTTGTCATCATTCCACTGAACAGGCCGAACAATGTGCCATGATCATTCACACACAGGGAAAATATGCCGTGAAACAGGGAAGTTATGATGAATTAAAACCAATGTGTGATGCCATAACGGACCGGGGAATCGGTGCAACAATAGAAGTGCTCTCAAACTCCTGATTTAACTTTTCAAATTCCCAAATTTATATATTAGGATGGCACTGATAGCCCTTAATGAATCCATACAATTTCCACCAATGGAAATGGCTGATGAAGATGGTCTGCTGGCTGTCGGGGGTGATCTTTCACGGGAAAGACTGTTACATGCATACTGCAATGGAATTTTTCCCTGGTATGAAAATAAATATATTCTGTGGTGGTGCCCGGATCCGCGTTTTGTTTTATTTCCGGAGGAACTGAAAATCAGTTCCAGCATGAAACAATTGCTGAAAAAACAATCTTTTGAATTTACAATTAATCGGGATTTCAATGCTGTGATCAGTCAGTGTAAAGCCATTTCCCGCCGTGGTCAGGATGGTACCTGGATAACGGAAGAAATGCGGAATGCTTTCAATGATCTTCACGCAGCCGGATATGCGCACAGTGCGGAAGTGTGGCTTAATGGTGAATTGGCTGGAGGGTTATACGGAATTCGTCTGGGAAAAATTTTTTACGGAGAAAGTATGTTCAGCAGGATCAGCAATGCCAGCAAATTTGCTTTTATACGGTATGTGGAACAACTAAAATCAGAAGGCGTGGAATTAATCGACTGCCAGGTTTATACTTCACACCTTGAATCTTTGGGCGCCCGTATGATACCGCGGAATCAATTCCTGCATCTGATAAAATCCCTCCTTTAAATACACACTCCCACACTTCCACACTTCCATACTACCACACTTTCTTCTTCTCCGGCCATTTCTCCGCGTATGTATAAACCAGTCCACGCATGTAATCATTTTCCGGATAAGCCGTAAGCTGATCTTTCAGTGTTTCCAGGGATAGAATTTGTATTTCCTTATCGAGGTATCCCATTCCGTAGAAACGTCCGTTCTCTATAAGCACACAACTTTCTTCGGAAGAATCCCTGCCCCGGTCACGTATCATAAACGAGGGAAGCATTTCATGCAGGGATTGCAAAGCAGCCGCAAGACGCAGATTATAGTCCGGCGCACTTTCTTTTTGCAGGCAGGCTCCCCGGCATGAATGATCCAGCAGACCTGAACAGGTTTCATTTCCTTTTTGGATGAAACTTAATTTTGGACAAAGTTCAAATTGCCTGACCAGTCTTCGTAATACCTGCCAGCCTTCAGCCAGTCCGTTGAATTGGTAGTGGGCAGGTAAATTTTGTTTCTTCTTTTCAATGGTCAGCCGCAGGTAACCTGACTGGTCTTCATAAACATATAAACCATAAGTCTGCTCAAATCTTTTCAAACTCGTGTTATAGGATGGCCAGAGGCGTCGGATTTCTATACATTCCAATAGGAATGCCATCAGTTCAGTTCCACATTCCTGCCAGGAAACAGAATGTATATTCCGGAGGAATTCCTGCTTGCGCAGTCCCGGATGGTTATTGGAAAAATGACTGCAAACCCGGCTGCGAAGGTTTTTTGCCTTACCTACATAAATGACTTTACCCTTCTGATCATGAAAATAATATACGCCCGGAGTGTAGGGTAATGAAGCAATTTGTTCGGCAGGCAGGTTAGGCGGCAGGTATTGCTCCCGGCTCTTGCCATGAAGCATCTGGCGGACTGCACCCAGGTTATCCCCGGAAAGAATTTTCTCAAAAAGGATCACCGTGGCATCCGCATCGCCACCGGCACGATGCCTGTTCATGATAGGTATATCCAGCTCCCGGCACAATTTACCCAGGCTATAACCGGAAAGCCCGGGAAAATCCTGCGGCTTAGGCGTACAGTACACAGTTTTTTTGTGTCCAGCTCATACCCGCAGGTTTCCAGCTGGTATTTGATAAATGAATAATCAAAATTAACGTGGTGGGCAACAAATATGACATCCTTCAGCATATCATGGACCCTGGGCAGCTACATCAGCGAATACCGGGGCATGCTCCAGCATATCCGGACGAATACCCGTAAGCACCTGCACATAATGGGGAATTGGAGTACCGGGATTGATCAGCGTTTCAAAACGATCCGTAATCTTATTTCCATCGTGCAGCACAATAGCTAATTCAGTGATGCCGTTATTAGCAGCATAACTGCCTGTAGTTTCGATATCTACAATCGCGTACATGGTAGTTGACCTCCTGAGAACCTTTTGCTAATAAAGTTAGGAATAATCACCCTTCAGTTGTCCAGAAAATTACTTTTTAATATAGATAATTTGCCCGTACCCATTGAAAGCGACGTTCATTTTTTGTTAATATCACCTAAATCCCATTTATGAAACACCTTCACATTCGGTCGTGTTGGGGAGCAGACTACACTGGCAGCCATAATTGCCGTACTGTATTTCTGCGCCATCATGCTATTTTCCTATGTTTTTACCCTGGCTTAGCCCGTGTACGGTTTAGTCCTAAACCCTAAACAAAGATCTGGTACGACAACTCCGGCCCGCCCGGAGTTTTTCTTTTTAGGGCTGTTTTACCTTAAAAAATCTGTGAAAACACTAGTAACTCCTAAAAAAACGTTTTATATTTGTCTTGATACGATCCCGCCAATCGTATTATTGATTGCTTTGGCGCTGTCCCAATCCGTTTGAAACCACCCTGAGTTGATCTCGAGTGCCCCCTTTGAAACAAATGTTTTTTATTAACATGGTTGTTTCACTTTAAAATTTTTCATTATGAAAAAAATGCTACATTCTTTTCATTTGGGAGAAAATGCAAAGACCGCTCTACTGGCTTTTGGTTTCCTTAGCCTGGTCATGTTGCTCTCCTATTTGTACTGGTTCGCTTAATAATAGATTGCCTGCCAACGAATTTGATTTCAAAACCTCAATAATGAATTTGAGAGGGTGATTTCATATTCTCTCTCAAAAAGTTTCCACCGATAAGTGGAAACTTTTTTTTTGCCCGCGCTACTTTCCCCCTTCTGTCTGAAAGACTAACTTTGCAGTCCTAAAAAAGGATGCCCCGGATGGAACTTACCAAACATTACGAGCCTGCAGGTACTGAATCCAAATGGTATGCGCATTGGACTGCCAATAAATATTTCAACAGCTATCCCGACCAGCGCAGTCCGTTTACGGTCGTTATTCCACCTCCCAATGTTACCGGAGTACTCCATATGGGTCATACCCTGAATGAAACGGTTCAGGATATCCTGGTTCGCCGCGCCCGGATGAGCGGGTTCAATGCCTGCTGGGTGCCCGGAAGCGATCACGCTTCCATTGCCACCGAAGCCCGCGTGGTAGCCATGCTGAAGGAAAAAGGCATTGATAAAAATACACTCTCCCGGGAAGCCTTTCTGGAATATGCTTATGAATGGAAAGAAAAATATGGCAGCATCATTTACGACCAGATTGCGAAACTTGGATGCAGTGTGGACTGGAACCGGGCCACATTTACCATGGATGCCCATTATTACCGCGCGGTTATTAAAGTATTCGTTGAGCTCTACCATAAAAAAATGATCTACCGCGGCGCCCGGATGATCCACTGGGATCCCGCCGCCAAAACCGCCCTGAGTGATGAAGAAGTAGAATACAGGGATGTCCAGGGAAATCTATATTATGTCAAATACCCGGTTGCAGATTCGTCAGAATTCATAACTATTGCCACGCAAAGACCGGAAACCATCATGGGCGATACAGCTGTTTGTGTACACCCGGATGATCCAAAATACCGGCATCTGCACGGAAAAAAGATCATTGTTCCACTGGTAAACCGGAAAGTTCCCCTGATCTCCGATGAATATGTCGATATGAATTTCGGAACCGGGGCGTTGAAAGTAACCCCGGCCCATGATATCAATGACTATAACCTGGGATTGAAACATGGCCTGCCAGTAATTGATACGCTCAATGAGGACGGAACCCTGTCTGCGGCTGCAGAAATTTTTGTCGGTATGGACCGATTTGAAGCACGGAAAAAAGTAGTGGAAAAATTAAAGGAAGAAGGCCTTTTGCTAAAAGAAGAATTATACCCTACCCGCCTTGGATTTTCCCAACGCAGTCATGCCGTAGTTGAACCCCGGATCTCCACACAGTGGTTTGTAAAAATGAAACCCCTGGCGACCCCGGCATTGGATGCTGTGGTGTCTGGTAAGATCCGGATTCATCCCGGCGATAAATTCCTGGCCACTTATAAATACTGGCTGGAAAATGTAAAAGACTGGTGTATTTCCCGCCAGCTTTGGTGGGGACAAAGAATTCCGGCCTGGTATGATACCAAGGGAAATTTCGTGGTGGCAGAAAATGAATCCCTGGCTCTGGAAGCCTATCAGGATCAATTTGGGCTGCTCGCAGTGCATGATGAATTGACGCAGGATGAAGATGTGCTTGACACCTGGTTCTCATCCTGGCTCTGGCCCATCGAGGTTTTTAAAGGAATTACGGATCCGGGCAATGCAGATTTCAATTACTATTATCCGACTTCTGTACTGGTAACCGGACAGGATATTATTTTTTTCTGGGTGGCGCGGATGATCATGGCCGGTTTAGCTTTCAAAAATGAAATTCCTTTCCCCGATGTATATTTCACCGGTATGGTGAGAGATAAGCAGGGAAGAAAAATGAGCAAGAGCCTGGGTAATTCACCGGATCTGCTTGCAACTGATTGACAAATACGGAGCCGATGCAGTTCGGTTTGGTATCATGATCTCCTGCACCGGCCGGCAATGATCTTTTGTTTGATGAAGCCGGGCTGGAACAGGGAAGAAATTTCAATAACAAACTCTGGAATGCGCTGAAACTCGTTCGCGATGTGGGGAGATAAAAATATTGACGATTCCCGGGAAAACTGAATCAGCGGATCCCGGAACTTTTGCCATACTGTGGTTTGAAAACCGGTTCAGTGAAGCGAAAGAAGAAATCAATAAATTATTCTCAGAATTTAAGATCAGTGAAGCCCTGAAAGCCATTTATTCCCTGATCTGGGACGATTTCTGCAGCTGGTACCTGGAATGGGTAAAACCGGGTTTTGAAAAACCGATGCATCCCGCTGTTCTATGAGAAAACGATTCGTTTTTTCGAGGACCTCGTCCATGTGGCTGCATCCATTTATGCCCTTTGTGACGGAAGAAATTTATCATCTCCTTCGCGATCGTAAACCGGGCGATGACCTGTGCATCAAACAATTTCCAGCCGAAATTCCGTTTAATTCTTCCGTGCTGGCAACAGGGGAAAAACTTCGTATGTTCCTGACCGTTGGCCGGGATTTCCGTCAGCAGCAGCAACTGAAAAATACTGAACCGGTTTCCCGCCTGATTATTCCCGCGGAATTGTTCGGCGATAACGAGAGTATTTATTCCATTATCAGAAAACAGCTCAACTGTACAACTATTGAATTCTCCAAAGGTTCAGTCACCGGCAATCAGGACCTGCAGGTGATTCCCTTTCAATCTTACCAGATTGGATTTGAAAGTCCGCGGAAACAGGATGGTACAAAAAGAAAAGAAGATCTGGAGAAAGAACTCATCTACTATAAGGGATTTCTGGACACGCTGAACAAAAAATTATCCAATGAGCGCTTTGTTCAAAACGCAAAACCCGAAGTAGTTGATCTGGAGAAAAAGAAGAAAACGGACACTGAGGAGAAAATAGCGGCCATTATTCTTACTTTGAAAACCTGAGAAGTGTGGACTGTCGAGAGTTGTGAATCCGTCAACTCGCTACACGATCACGATTCCCAACCGCAAACTCACTCAACACGTCATCCGTAATGCAGTTCCTGCATCACTTCATAATTAATGGGCACTGTAAAACTGAAACTGCCACGCTTTACGCGTACACTGCCGACTAGCCGAACCTTGATTTTATTATTGTTCATCAGCATGCTGATAGCACTGCCGATAAGTAATTTCGGACTTACTTTCAGATTCAGCGGAACATAAAATGTATCCTTTCGCGGAATATTGATTGTCGAATCCATTACATAATGATTGGCCAGCTGATTGTCCAGATAAACATTTACATCCCCTCTTTTTAATTCCATGTTAAACGAATTGGGATTAAAAAAGGCAAGTTCCGTATGCAATAAGGAAGAATCCATGCTGAAAGACCGCACGTCAAAATCACGAAAGCCCAGGTATTCGGGCGCTTCCGGCTTGCTGCAGGATATCAAACAGGTCAGGACTGTGAAGGCCAGAATACAGGAAATAGTTTTCATCTGGCGCAAGATAAATGTTTTCAATGGCAGCCGGCAGACATTAACTTTGCTCTATCATTTCTTTCTTATTACCCGAATAACATGCTGATTCTTGAAAATGAAGTTTTAAAGGTTGAAGTCGCTTCCAGAGGCGCGGAATTACAAAGTATCGTGAACAAGATTTTCGGAATGGAATACTTGTGGAACGGAAATCCTTTATTCTGGGCCAAACGGTCACCGGTTTTATTTCCGATTGTTGGCAACCTGAAAAATAATACTTATTTCTACCAGGGCAAACCATACGAACTTCCCCGCCATGGATTTGCCCGGGATATGGAATTTGAAGTGGAAAAACAAAATCCCGGAAGCATCACTTTTCTTCTGCGGAGCAACGCAGAAACTAAACTGAAATATCCATTTGATTTTGAATTCCGAATCCGCTATCAGATTAATGGGTGACGAACTCAGTACCGAATACCTGGTTTCAAATACAGGAACAACGTACTTCTGTTTTCCGTGGGAGGTCACCCGGCATTCAAATTGCCCCTGACCGCAGAAACCCAATTTGCAGATTATTTTTTAAAATTTGAGGAAATCGAAAACCTTTCCCGATGGCCTATTACCAAAGAGGGACTTTTGCAAACCCAGCCTATACCTGTTTTGGAAGAAAAAAACAGGCTCAATCTGCAGAAATCCCTTTTTTACCAGGATGCCCTGGTTTTTAAATATCCGGCATCTGGTGAAGTTTCACTGCTTTCCGCTAAAACCCCCCATGGAATACGTTTTCAGATGGGTGAATTTCCTTTCCTTGGAATCTGGTCGGCTAAAGATGCTGATTTTATTTGCATTGAACCCTGGTGTGGTATTGCAGACAGCGTGAACAGCAATCAGCAACTGGAAAGCAAGGAAGGAATAGAAAAACTATCTGCCGGAAAGATCTTCAGCCGCCAGTGGCGCGTTAAAGTTTTTTAATTCTCAGACGGGTGAATCGGATGGACGGTGAAGGAATTCGCTTTTTTATTACGATATTGGGCATCAAAACCAACCCACTGTCACGCTACCTCAATATCATCATTACCAGCCTTAAAATGGCGCTGCAGGAATTCCGTTCCAATAAACTGCGAACATTTTTGTCTCTGCTTGGAATCACCTTTGGAATATTCTGTATTATCAGCGTGCTGGCCACCATCAGCAGCATGAAAACGGCTGTTCAAAATGATATCAAATCCCTTGGAACTAATACCGTTTTTATCGACAAATGGGAATACCGAAACGATAATAACTACCCCTGGTGGAGATATTATAAAAGACCTACACCGAAGTATGAGGAATTGAAACAGTTGAAAGACCGGGTCTCGATTATTGAGAATGCTACATACATGACGCAGGACCAATCCGTGTTTGAATACGAGAGTGACTTGCTGAATAATATTAACTATTACGGGGTCACGGAAGATTTTGCCAAAATAGAACATTTTAATATCGGGGACGGGCGTTACCTGCAACAGACTGATTTTGACCAGGCAGCCAATTCCCTGGTAATTGGATACAATGTGGCAGAAAAAATTTTCGCCAATCCCGAAAAAGCCATCGGGAAAACCGTCCGGCTGAAAGGCGGCAAACCGGCCATCGTAATTGGAGTAATAGAAAAACAGGGTCAGAGTATGATGGATATGTGGGAATACGATGATTGCATCATCATGCCTTATAAATTTCTCAGAACAATTATACGTGACGAAGATGCCCAGCCGAAAATAATCGTCGAAGGAAAAGAAAACGTCAGCATCCCTGCTTTGAAGGATGAACTGGAAGGTGCCATGCGATCCATTCACAAATTATCGCCTAGCCAGGAAGACGATTATTCACTGAATGATATTGAATCATTCAGCAAATTCATGGACAGTATATTTTCTAATATAAATATCGGAGGCTGGGCCATTGCTGCCTTGTCCCTGATCGTGGGCATGTTTGGTGTCGCCAATATTATGTTTGTAACCGTTCGTGAACGTACCGCACAGATCGGATTGAAAAAAGCCCTGGGCGCAAAAAAAAGTACTATTGTTTCAGAATTTCTGCTGGAATCATCATTTCTCTGCATCATCGGAGGACTCATTGGTATGATTGCCGTCTTTATCCTGGCTGCCGTACTCTCGCAGGTTTTCAGTTTTAAAGTTTTTATTCCGATGGATATTATCGGTCTTGCTGTTGGCATCTGCCTGTTTGTCGGCATTCTGGCCGGAATTATACCCGCGGTAATTGCGGCAAGGCTTGATCCGGTCGTAGCAATACGCTCAACCAACTAATTCGCCTTCCTCGGTATCTTTGCACCATTAATTTTCAGCATTGTCAGTTATCATTTTAGGTATTGAGTCTTCCTGTGATGAAACGGCCGCCGCGGTTTGTCGGGATGGAATGATTTTATCCAATATAATTGCCGGACAGGATATTCATACCCGTTATGGAGGCGTGGTTCCTGAACTGGCCAGCCGTGCCCATATGCAAAATATCCTCCCGGTAGTGGATCAGGCTTTATTGAGTGCGGGTGTCAGCCTTTCGGAGACTAAATGCCATTGCGTTTACTCAGGCACCCGGACTGATCGGCTCATTGCTTGTAGGTGCTGAGTTCGCCAAATCTCTTGCCTTCTCACAAAATATTCCCCTGATAGCAGTGCATCATATGCAGGCACATGTTCTGGCAAACCTGATCAGCGGAAAGGATAATCCGGCTGACGTCCAGATATATCCCTTTTTATGCCTGACAGTCAGTGGTGGTCATACACAGATTGTTGTATGCAGTTCGCCATCTCAGATGCAGGTGATCGGGGAAACCACCGATGACGCGGCCGGTGAGGCTTTTGACAAATCAGCCAAAATACTCGGACTTCCTTATCCGGGCGGTCCCCTGATTGACCACTATGCCGCCAGTGGTAATGCAGACCGGTTTAAATTTCCGGAACCTCAGATTCCCGGCCTGAATTTCAGTTTCAGCGGATTAAAAACAGCTATATTATATTTTATTCAAAATGAAAAAGCAAAAGACCCGGACTTTATAGAGAAAAATCTGGCCGATATCTGCGCATCCATACAGAGCCGCATCGTCTCCATCCTGATTAACAAATTAAAAAAAGCGGCTGCTCAAACAGGTATCAAAATGATTTGCCTCGCCGGGGGTGTGGCGGCCAATAAGGGATTGCGAAAGGCTTTTGAAGAAACAGGATTGGCATTGGGCTGGAAAACCCATATTCCTAAAATGGAATATTGCACTGATAACGCGGCCATGATTGCAATTACCGGATACTACAAATATCTGGATGAATCTTTTTCTCCCCTATCCTCCACCGTTAGTGCCCGGGCCGCCTGGTAAAATCTTACTATGTCCAACAACTATTTCAGGTTTAAACAATTTATAGTGAGGCAGGATCGCTGTACAATGAAAGTATGTACAGACTCATGTATACTTGGTGCATGGACGGCCAATCGCTTAATGGATGCAACTAAAATACTGGATATCGGTACCGGAACCGGTTTGTTACCTCTTATGCTGGCACAAAAATCAAAATGCAGCATCGACAGCATCGAATCAGATCCGGAATCTGCTGCCCAGGCCCGGGAAAATATCGGCAGAGAGTCCCTGGCAAAACAGAATTCAAATAATAGAAGGTGATGTGCGCCAGTATCCGTTCCGGAATAAATATGATTTTATTATTACCAATCCACCATTTTACGAATCTGATCTCCGTTCGCCAGATGCAGAAAAAAATAAAGTCAAACACGATGAATCACTAACACTGAATCAATTGCTCAGGGTTATCCTGTCCTGCCTGGATAAAAACGGTGCTTTCAGCATCCTCCTTCCCTATCACCGCACGGTTTATTTCGAAAACCTGGCCACCGGTAACGGGTTGTATCTGCTGGAGAAATTAACGATCAGGCAATCTCCGGCCCATGCTCCTTTCCGGAGCATTCTTTTATTCAGCGCGGAAAAAAAGCGAGAGTCATTATTATCCGAACTGACAATAAAAAATGAAAGAGGAAAATACAGTCCTGAGTTTTCCGAATTGATGAAAGACTATTATGGTTGAGGTTGGTCCCGCAAGTGCGGGAACGGTTGACGGTTGATCCCGCATGTGCGGGACAGTTGACAGTTGACAGTTGTGAAAATGTAAATTATCTCATTCCCATATTATCATTCCCCATTCAATTCCCACATCTCCACATATTCACAAATCCATCCCGCATTCGGACCACATTATTATTATTGTTCTGCATACGCCTTCAAATATTCATACCCCTCTGTGATCAGTCCATCACGAACCATTGTTGCCCGATGAATAACCGGTGACCCTTCCTTAAAAAGATCTTCCAGCACATATTTAATCAGCTGTTCCCCAAAATATCGGGAAGCATCCCGGGGAAGCTCGTTGGGAAGATTTCCCACTGCCATGATGTCTATGGATTCTTCCAGATAAGGAGCCGTACGTACACGGGTTTTTTTGTTCACACCATAAACCGGTTCTTCCATAGTTCCGTCGCCAAGATTGCAGGGCACTGAACCATCCTTATCATCCGTGATATCTGCAATGGTTTGAATCCTGAAATCCGGGGACAACAGGTGTTCCCATTCAAATAAACGTGGCATACGCGGATCCCAGTAAATTCCATTCAGCAGGATATCTGAATTATCTGCATAAGGTTTGAACAGACACTCATAAGATAAGGGATCTTTATGAAAATCCTCCCTTTGATAATTTCTGCTTTCTTTGTGCCGGTAAAGGTTGGCCCCCTTGAGCTGGGTAAAAACAGGATAAGAAAAATTTCTTGCAAGGTATTCATCCGGTTCAACTTCAATAATCCCAAGCAGGTTCATGACTTCAAGGAGACCATGAGCCACCCTTCCGGATCCCGTGATCACCACTTTAATATTAGGTAGCCTGATGCCAAAATATCCATGAATGAGCTGACGGAAATTAGGTTGTTTATAAACGCGGGTAAGTTCGTATTTCTTCGTCCGGTTTCCATAGGCCATCATCCCGTTATGCGCACCGACAATTCCCGCAAAAAATCCAAAACCCAGAATGCGTTGCCCGTCATCATGTTCCATACACTCATAATCGATCAGGGTTATTTTTTTCTCCAGGATCTCCCGGAACAGCTTCCGGTTATAAGGTTGCATTTTACGGGTATGCGAGAAAAACAGATATTTCTTTCCGGGAATAAGCTTATCCGAATGCACTTCCTTGATTCCAAATAAAAAATCACAATTGCTTAAATCTTCCTTTACTTCAACGCCCGCCATTTCGTATTCCTTATCGGTATAACAACGGTCAACGGAAGGCTGGATAAGAATCCTGAGTTCAGCAAAATTTTTCTGCAGCCATTTACATTGTGAGGGTATCAGCGCTACCCGGTTATCCGCCGGAATCTTTGTCTCCCGGATTAAGCCAATACGGATCATGAATGGATGTTTTATGTGGAAAGATATTCAATTTTAAGGTTTTTAATATTTAACCCGACTGGATTAAATCCTTTAATTTGAAGGATAAAGCGGAGGAGGATGATTAAAAACCGGCGCATTTTATATGATTTAGTTTTTACTGTGATCATCCTTTTCCTGGCAGTGACTTCTATATTCCGGTTTCAGCAGATCATCAGACTGAATAATGCAACCGACCTGGTTGTACATACGAACCTGGTAAAATTAAAACTGGCAGAATTGATTTCCCTGGTCAGGGACGCTGAAAATACGGAACAGGATTCCATCCGGTTAAATACATTCGTGTTTAACACCCTGTTGCAACAGGATTCATCCCAGCTGTTTCAGAAACTGCATGAACTGGATTCACTTACCAGCGACAACAATTCCCAACAGGTCAGAATCCGCCAGTTAAATGCCATGTTGGAAAACTGGCTCGATAACATGCATGAAGAAAATGCACAGGCGGTTCAACAGTCTTCAGATCTGACTGCTTATGTACAGCAGGGCCAATCGATACTGACACATTTCGAAGGGCTGATCAATGAAATGACTGGCGCTGAAGACCAACTCTTATTGGAAAGAATCCAGGAAAAAGAAACGAATGCTTTTTTTGCACCCCTTTACTCCCTGATGTTTTCCATCCTGGCGATCATTATAGTTATCGTTACCTATGTTAAACTTCGGAATGAAAGCCGGTTACGACAGAAAGCTGAAGATGCGCGGGAAATCATTCATAATTTTTTTAACCAGGCTCCTGCCATGCTGGCAATCTTAAAAGGGCCGCAACATATATTCGAATTTGTCAATCCGCCGTTCCGGGAACTGATCGGGGGTCGTAATCCCATCAACGCTTCAGTAAGAGATGCCATACCGGAAGCTGCGGGACAGGGATACTATGAAATCCTGGATTCAGTATTCAAAACCGGGAAACCGTTCATAGGCAGGGAAATGCTGTTCCAGCTGGATCGGGGAGCGGGTATCGAACAAATTTTTATCAACTTCATTTGCCAGGTATTAAAAAATACCGCCGGTAAAACGGATGGTATCCTGGTATTCTGTTATGATGTTTCCGAACAGGTCAGGTCGCGCAATCAACTCGAAGAGGCTGAGAGCAGGTCCCGCCTTGCCATTGACGCCGCCCGCATGGGCACTTTCGACTGGGATTTGCAGAATCAGCATTTCATAAGTTCTGAAAGACTGGTAGAAATCTTTGGATACCGGGATGCAGAAAAAGTATCTCATCAGGATCTGATCGACCGCTTTCATCCGCATGACAAACATATCCGGGATGAGGCTGTGAATAATTCATATACGGTGGGTTCGCTCAAATATGAAGTAAGGATCATCTGGCCGGACAATTCCATTCACTGGATAAATGTATATGGTAAAATATTTGCCGATGAAACAAGAAAAATTCTTCGGATGTACGGTATCGTGGTGGACATCACACCACAGAAAATTGCTTTGGAAGAAATAAGAGAAAGTGAAGCAAAATTCCGCCTCCTGGCAAATGCAATGCCACAGCTGATCTGGACGACCGATAAAAGTGGAAACCTCAGTTATTTTAACCAGGCTGTTTATGATTATTCCGGTTTGGGTTTTGAAGAATTAAAAAACAAAGGTTGGGTGGCCATCGTTCATCCGGATGAATTGAAAGAAAATATCAGGAAGTGGTTTGAATCAATCCATTCAGGCAATGAATTTATTTTTGAACATCGCTTCAGAGATTTCAAAGGAGAATACCGCTGGCAACTCAGTCGTGCGATTCCTCAGAAAGACGAACAGGGTAATATCCAGATGTGGATAGGTACCAGCACGGATATCCAGGAACAAAAGAACTTCATGCAGGAACTGGAAAGAAAAGTAGTTGAAAGAACCCAGTCCCTGAATCTCGCAAACCTGGCACTGAAACAAACTGTCAGTGAACTGGAACAAACCAACGCCGAGCTGGCATCCTTTAATTATATCGCCAGTCATGATTTACAGGAGCCTCTCCGTAAAATCATTGCGTTTTCAAAACACATTGAAGACCTGGAGAAAAAATCCTTATCCGATTCATCCAGGGATTATTTTGGCCGAATCATCAATGCGGCTTCCCGGATGCAAAACCTGATTGACGCCTTCCTTTCCTATTCACAAACGAGTAACCTCCAGTCCGTTCTGGAAAAGACCGATTTCAACCTTATACTTAGTGAAGTCAGAAATGACTTCGCAGAAACTATTGAACAGAAAAAAATATTATTTGAAAGCCAGCCACTGCCTGTCCTGATGGCGATTCCATTGCAGATAAACCAGCTGTTTACAAATCTTTTGGGAAATGCTATTAAATACCACAGAGCCGGCGTAGTGCCTAAAATTGAAATATTGGTGGAAAAAGTAGCCGGAAAAGACCTTTTGTTCGAAGATGCGGATACGAGCCGGACCTATTGGAAAATAAGTATCAGGGATAATGGAATTGGTTTTGACCAGATCCATGAAAACCAGATTTTTGAGCTATTCCAACGACTACACAGCCGCCAGGAATATGCCGGAACCGGGATAGGCCTCGCCATATGTAAGAAAATTATGCGAAATCATAAAGGATTTATCGCCGCTTCCGGACAATCCGGAACGGGTGCCGTTTTTTCTATGTATTTTCCGTTTTAATCAGAAACCGGCAACCCATTTCATTTAAAGACCGTTGCAATTGAAAACACAGCCATGAAAAGAATTATGCTGATAGATGATGATCCCGATGACCAGCTTTTCTTTCGGGATGCCGTCCAGACTATACGTCCGGGCCTTGATATGCGAACTGGCGTCGACCTGCCAGGAGGCTTTCAGGCAACTGGAAAAACCACCCCCGCCGGATTTTATATTCATGGACTTAAATATGCCGGTAATGAATGGCTTTGACTGCCTGGCATATTTGAAAAATCAAAATAACTACAAAGACATTCCCATAATCATTTTTACTACCTCGAAGAATCCAAATGATATCAACAGAACAAAACAACTGGGTGCACGGTGGTTTATGACCAAGCCAGATGATTTTAATATTCTGTGCAATAAACTGAATAAAGTCATTCAAATGGACTTTATCGACGGAATTTATTCAATTTAAATTCCGGGCTTCATGCACAAAAAAATAAGTAAACAGCCTTCCGGCCGTTTACTTAAAAAGTTCTCAAAACAGTGAAGCTTATAACTGCTTATTAAACTTTTCAATCACCTGCACGATGCCATCGGAGGATCCCTTTACAGTAATCCACTCCTTATTATCCTGCAGTTTTACATAGTAGAAGGTTTCTGTTTCGGTATTAGTTTCGGTTACGCCGAAGACGGTTTTATTGGCAAACCTTTTATGTAGCTCCCAGGCCAGGTGAAGTGGAAGTAAATCCGCAGACTTATAATACCTTTCGGAGGCAATAAAATTTCCTTCGTGGTCATACTCGATCTCGGATAGTACTTCATGGTCTTTGAAATGAACGAAATAATGATCCCCCTGCTCATTCCAGTCCACCTGTTCAGCGAGGGGGAAAGCGGTCTGGAAAGCTTTAATGAGATTTTCATTTACAGTTGCGGGGCCGTTGTCGGCAAGTGTTTGCATTTGTGCACCAAGCACAAACAGGCAAATAAGACCTGCTAGTTTTGTTTTCATACATAATCGTTTTTTGAGGTGGATGATCTGATTCGTTATTAAATATATACACGATCAGTAGACTATGTCAAGCGGTTATATATCAGCGGTGTTGTATAAAAAATAAAATTTAAATAAACTATAACAGCCACCGGTAAACTAACTATTTCATATACCTGAAACATTAAAAAAGACGCTGTGTAAGAAATCTTTCGTATTAACATTTTGTTGATTTTTTCTGCATAGAGGATTAGCGGTAAATCGATTTGTTTTTTTGATCAGCATACGGCCTCCCTTTTTATACTAAATGACGTAACTTAAATTTTTAAAACTATCTGCCAACCATGAAATGGATTCAAATTTTTGCCTCCCTATGCCTGTTTTTACTACTCACCCTGACCACAAAAGCCCAACAATCCGGAACCGTCAGTTTAGGAAAGGTTAAAATGGTATTTACCCTGGATCAAAACGGAAGCCCCGGTTTACGAAGTATATTATAATAATAAACCCGTCATTCTCCCTTCCCGTCTCGGGTTTAAACTCAGTGTGGACAGCCTGTTTTATACTTCCTTTCAGCTCACCGGTACCGAAAAGAATTCCTATGATCAGACCTGGCAGACAGTCTGGGGAGAGACAAAGGATGTCCGAAATCATTATGAAGAAATGGTTGTATCCCTCCAGTCAAAGCAATCGCCGGGTTATCAGCTCCGGATTATATTCCGGGTATTTGAAGACGGCGTGGGATTCCGCTATGAATTTCCGCTCCAGCCCAAACTGAAATATTTCATTGTTACCGATGAACTCACCCAGTTTAACCTGGCAGGAAACTACAAAACCTGGTGGATACCCGGCGATTTTGACTCCAATGAATACCCCTACACTACCTCCCCGATCAGCGAAATTGACAACCGGAAAATGGTCGAGACCTCCACGGAAATTGCCGTTCGTGTTGCACCGGATCCCTTTGCCGTTCAAACCCCGTTGATGATGAAGACCGGCGAAGGTCTGTATATTAATATCCATGAGGCTGCCCTGGTTAATTATTCCGCCATGCAACTCCATGTGGACAGGAAAAATTATTCATTAAACGCCAGCCTGGTACCGGATGCTTATGGTAACAAAGCCTATTTGCATGCCCCTTTTAAAACGCCCTGGAGAACCATTATGGTAAGCGATAAAGCTGCTGATATTCTTTCTTCGAAAATAATCCTGAACCTAAACGAACCTTCTGCTATAAAAAATACTACCTGGATAAAACCGATGAAATTTACCGGCGTCTGGTGGGAAATGCAAATTGGAAAAAGCACATGGAACTATTCCGATTTTCCGGACAGCCTGGGGAGCGATGGGAAACCGGTGCCCAATGGAAAACACGGCGCAACGACTGCCAATGTCAAACGATATATAGATTTTGCGGCCGCTAATAATATCCAGGGTGTTCTGGTAGAAGGCTGGAACACGGGATGGGAAGACTGGTTTGGGAACTGGAAAGAAAACGTTTTTGATTTCACCAAACCCTACCCCGATTTTGATATTGTTGAACTGACCCGCTATGCCGCTTCGAAAAAAGTAAACCTGATCATGCATAATGAAACCTCCGGTTCGGCGACTGATTATGAACGACAGATGGACACCGCTTTCCGCTTTATGAATCTTTTCGGCTATACTTCAGTAAAAACGGGTTATGTCGGGAAAATTATCCCGCGCGGTGAGCACCACGACGGACAGTGGATGGTTGACCATTACCTGCGCGTTGTACAAAAAGCGGCTGAACATCAGGTCATGCTGGATTCACATGAACCCGTAAGGCCTACCGGATTACAGCGCACCTATCCGAACTGGATGGCGTCAGAAGCAGCCCGGGGAAATGAATTCAATGCATTCAGTATAGGCAGCCCTCCTGAACATGAAACCATCCTTCCCTTTACCCGTTTGATCGGCGGACCAATGGACTATACACCCGGCATATTTAAAATGAAGGGCTATAATGTCTCTTCGCCTACCCGTCAGATGCATACCACGCTTTGTAAACAACTGGCGCTTTACGTAACATTGTATAGTCCGGTGCAAATGGTAGCCGACCTGCCGGAAAATTATGAAACACATAAGGATGCGTTTCAATTTATCAAAGACGTGACCACAGACTGGGAAGATACCCGCATCCTGGGCGCAGAACCCGGCGATTATATTTATATCGCACGCAAAGAAAAAGGATCCGCCAACTGGTTTGTCGGTGCAATAACGGATGAAGAAAAACGGACAGCGGATTTATCCCTTTCTTTTCTGGATAAAGGGAAAAAGTACCTGGCCACGATTTACCGGGATGGCACCGGATGCCGACTGGAATGACAAACCGGAATCTTATAAAATAGAAAAATTTATCGTAGACAATGATACGAAACTGAGAATTGAACTGGCAAAAGGTGGTGGCGCGGCAGTAAGTATCTTCCCGGCAACTGATGCAAATATTAAAGAATATAAAAAAATATAAAACCATTTTTTAATAATTAAATTCAATCATATTAACACTAACACTTATTACTATGAAACATAAAACTGATTTTGATTCTCTGCTTATTGATTGCCACATTGCAATCCGCTATTGCCCAGAATGCGTATAAAGCAGGTAAGAAAGACGGGGTCTGGAATTATTACGGCAGTAACAAAGTCCTGCTGGCCCGCCATTTTTATAATGAGGGTGTAAAGACAGGTATCTGGGAATTTTATGATATTAAGGGTAATCTTTCATGGACCTATAATTTTAATACTTCATCTGCCAGCTATGTTATAGAAAATACGGCTGATGGATTTTATGCTTATATGGGTGACGACGGTAATTACGTAAAAAAACCAGCCGGATTTAAAAACGATCTGGCTGAGTTCTCGAATCCCAATGGAATAATTTTTTAGTTAATAATCTCAAATTCCACGAAGAATCCGTACCGGCCAGGGTTCCGGGAAAAGTCGAAATCCGGGTTTATGTAGACGAAAATGGAAATGCCACGGATTATAAGCTGGGGAATGATGTTGAGATGGACATGGATAAAGAGGCACTTCGCGTGACAAAATTATTTAACCCGGAATTTGTGCCTGCACAGAATAACGGGAAAAAAGTGAAGTCAATTTATGTTCTGAAGGTTTCCTACAAACTGGCAGACTACAGGTAGCCCTGCTTAATATGCTTTTAACGGTGGTTGCATGAATGATTCCGGAAAATATTCATCACATGAGGAATCCCGGGTGAACCTAATACGGTTCTTCCGGAACACAAACCTGGTCAGCATAGAGAAGGCCGAAGACTTTGCAGGTAATTTTTTGCAAAAACATCTCGGTAAAAATGATTTTCTGCTCAGGGAGGGAAAGATTTGTAACGATTATCTTTTCCTCGAGAACGGATTCATGCGTTCTTTTGCTCACGATACAGAAGGGAACGATATCACCACTAATTTTTACAACTCCAACCAGGTTGTCTTCGAAGTTTCTTCTTTTTTCAACCGGACAGCATCCAAAGAAAATATTCAGGCACTGACGGATTGTAGTGGCTGGTTTATAACCTATCAGGAACTGAATCGGTTATTTCATGAAACGCAGGAGTTCAGGGAATTTGGCAGGCATATCCTGGTGAGGGGATTCAGTGCCCTGAAAAACCGGATGCTTTCCATGATCACCGAAACAGCTGAAGAACGCTATTCCAACCTGCTGAAATCCAATCCCGAAATATTTATTAATGCACCTCTAAAAAATATCGCCACCTACCTCGGTATTACCGACACGTCCCTGAGCCGCATCAGAAAGGATTTCTCCAGAAAATGATTTCTTGTCATTTGCCAAGCCCCGGAAGACTTACTTCAATTTCCTTTGTATTCTAATTTCAAATGAAATGGAATATTACAATCTTTTCATCCCCTTGTTATTCCTCGTTACTACAGGGCTTACTATCGGGCTGTTTTACCGGGCGACCAACAGATCGCGCATCGCACTGGCTATTGTGATGAGCTGGGTAGTTCTACAAACCGTTTTGTCTCTTTCCGGCTTTTATAAAATCACCCTTTCGGTTCCACCCAGGATCCTGTTCCTTTTTCTGCCTCCCGTTATATTCATCATTACTTTATTTGTTTCTGCCAATGGCAGGCAATTTATTGACCGGATAAATCCGGCAACCCTTTGTCTCTTATTTGTGATCCGTGTTCCGGTTGAACTCGTTCTATATAGTTTGTTCCTGAATAACCAGGTGCCGGGGGAAATGACTTTTGCTGGTGGTAATTACGATATCTTTTCCGGGCTTACTGCTCCCCTTATTTATTATTATGGCTTTGCAAGAAAACAACTGAATAGAAAAATTATTTTCACCTGGAATATTATCAGTATGAGTCTCCTGATTTCAGTCGTTATTCATGCGATATTGGCCACTCCTTCAAGCTTCCAGCAAATTGCTTTTAATCAGCCCAATATCGCAATCCTGCGTTTTCCCTATGCTTTACTTCCTGCAGTGATCGTTCCGCTGGTCCTTTTCTCCCATCTTGTTATTCTAAAGCGATTGTGGCCTTCGATATATCATAGAAACTATCTCCACGATTCCGATTATCAGAGCAACTAAAGCTGTCACTAAAATGGATATGACCGTGATCCCTGTTATCAGTGATCTTCTGGTTGCCTCCCTGTCAATCCCGTAAACATCCATCCTTTCGATCAGGTTATACGGAAGAATTACCCCTTCGTTTCCATTCAATGCTCCCCGGGTATAGAGATGAACTTCTTCTACAACGACAGCCGCATCTGAGGTAAGAACCAGGTTTCCCCTTTTACAAATCGGGTTAAGATAGGACTCAAATCGCTGGTTGAGGGAATCAGGCCTTCCTGTGAGAACATTTTCACCAACTACTAAATCTTTTAATCCAAAATTGCCTTCAGGTGTATGCACAATAAATACTTTGCCCGCGCTTTTTAGTTTTACCAGCACTTCAGCATTCACAATATGAGTTGTATTGGTCTGATAATATTGATGGAAACAATCACTCTGGCAAAAAACCGTCAGGGGCATAAACAGATATGACAGCAATTGTTTCATTATATTTAATAATACCATGTCATAGAATTCGCTGCAGCGGCGAGAATGCCGATAATTGCAGCCGTGCCCTAGAGTAATCACTACGATCCCCATGATCCTGGAACTCCGGATCGCTTTTTTGTCCAACCCATAAACATCCATGCGGTTAATCTGGCTATAATTAAGACGCACATTGTTGTCATCAAAAGAGCTGTCTGTGTACAGATGAACTTCTGTGGTGCATACTTTTTTCTCAGCCCTTGACATAGGATTTTTTCTTTCTCCCTGGGGGTTGAGCAATCTGTCGTTATTGGGATCTAAAAAATCCTTCTTCCCGGAAAAATTTTCGTTGCTGAGCTTTACATCTTTTAAACCAAAAGGCCCCGAAGGCGTGTGAACAATAAAATGTTTGTTTTCTTTCTGAAGACTGGCCAGCACGGCGGAATCTGTTCCATGGACGGTATTCGTCTGGTAGTATCCCCTGAAGCAACTACTCAGGCTAAATACCAAAAATGCCAGTAGGAAAAATGAACCATGGCGGAAGTACCCGGCAATGGAGGCCAGGGCATTAATAATCTGTTTCATGTTAGAGAGTTTAGGTTTATTAGGAGTGGTGCATTTGTTATCCCAAAGCTATTCCCGTGTCAGGGCCGTTCCTAATTGATCTTTGCATAAAAAACCACTACTTGTGCATAATGCGCAAACGGCAAGAGCTTCTCCTTAGCTTCCTGTCGATTATTACTTTTAATGGCTATCACCCGGCTGAAGTTTGCGAATCGTGCAAATCATGATCCCCCTTTTTTGCATTTTTTACTAGAATAGCCTGCGGTTGACTCCTTTGTGCGATTTGCCGGTTGATTTCCTACGCGTTCGTTCACACTTTCTCCAATTCATTCCTCTTTTCTTCCAATCCATTCATCGTCCGCTTTGACCTGCCTTTACTCAGGTTTATTATTGTCAAAAAATAGCCAGCCATGAATAATAAATTAACAAGAGGCAGCGGAAAGAAAGTTCTATTTGCTGCTGTTCCGGCAGACGGACATTTCAATCCGTTAATCAGGCTCGCACGGCACTTGCAGGAACTCGGATACGATGTAAGATGGTATGCTGCCAGCAAATATGAAAAGAAGCTGAAACAATTACAGATTCCACTCTTCCGTTTCCGTAAATCAATCGATATCACAATAAGTGACGCCGAACTTGAATTTCCGGAAAGAAAAAAAATAAAAGGTGCGCTCAATAAACTGAAATTCGACCTGAAAGAGTTTTTTATTAAACGCGGCCCGTTTACTATGAAGATATCCGGGAAATTCACAAAACATTTTCGTTTGATCTGCTCGTTGCCGATATCGCATTCACCGGAAGCATTTTTGTGAAAGCATTGATGAAAATTCCCATTATCTCCATTAGTGTTTTCCCCCTGATTGAAACTTCCAGAGATCTTGCTCCCAGCGGTTTGGGCATGGAACCCGCCGCCGGTATTTTGGGAAAACTGAAACAGTCGTTTTTGAGATTTGCAGTAAAAAATATACTTCTTCGCGGCCCTAACAAGTTGGCCCAACGTTCCATGGAAGAGCACGGCATCGATCATCATAATACTTTTCTTTTTGACATGATCATCCGGAATTCTGACTATGTACTACAAAGCGGATCGCCCCGCTTTGAATATAAACGGAGCAACCTGAGCAGGCAAATTCATTTTATCGGACCACTCCTGGATAATCATCCTTCAAATTTCAGAGAGCCCTGGTTCGATAACCGCCTGTTGAACTATGAAATCATCGTTCTTGTCACACAGGGCACCGTTGAAAAGGATGTCAATAAAATCATTGTTCCCACCCTGGAAGCACTCAGAAATACCGGCGTACTCATCGTTTGCACAACTGGCGGCTGGCAAACAGAAGAACTCAGGAACAGATACAATCAGCCCAATATCATTATTGAAGATTTCATCAATTTTAATGATGTAATGCCTTATGCGGATGTATACATCACCAATGGCGGATATGGCGGAGTAATGCTGGCCATCAGATCACAATCTTCCCATGGTTGTTGCAGGCATACATGAAGGGAAAAATGAAATCTGCACCAGGATTGGTTATTTCAACTACGGTATAAACTTAAAAACGGAAACGCCAATTCCCCGTCAAATCCGTAATGCAGTTTTTGAAACTATTCGTAACCCCCTGTATAAACAAAATGTCGAAGAACTGAATCGGGAATTTGCAACCTATAATCCAAATGAATTATTTGAAAAACACGTTGCCGGATTAATTCACCGGAACGAAATTCCTGAAATAAAACCAAGGTTGTTGGCGGAAAGAGCGTAGAGATGATCCCCGAATTAACTGGCAGACGAAAACCCATTTCTCGGATGCCTGGGTGTCGAAAATATCATATAATTCCGGAGACCTGCACCCGAAAGGAAAATAAATACGGAAAAACAGGCCAGTCACCACTATAATTTACAATATTTTTCCTATCATCGTGTTATATACTGGCAGTTAGCCGATCCCGGGAAATCCTTTATAACGACTAAGTATAAACTCCTGGGCTCATAATTGTTTTATTTAATTAAATTTATTATATAAACCCCTGCACAAATTTATAACGGGCCGCCGAAGCAGTCCGTTTATAATGAAATCCTATATCTATGCGTCATGTCCTTTTGATTGCCCTATTCCTGCAAACCCTACAGGCTTTTCGCCAACCACCTCCCACAAGGATATTACAATCGAATCACTAAAGGAAAAAATAGAATTCGAAAAAGGATCAAAAACAAATCCCGTTCTCATTAAACATAGTTTTGAAACCTCCTATAAGTGTAACGATTATTGCACCAGTACACTTTACGTAGAGTCATTCAACGACCAGGAAAGCATTGAGGACGTTGACATTTTTGTAAATGGGAAAAAAGTAACTAAAAACATAGCTATCCAACAGGAGGCCTATTCGTCAGAAGGCATTTTTTACAGCGACCAGAAAGTGATGTATTTCACGCTGCCCCTGACGAATAAAGGCATCAGCTCCGAAGTCCGCATCAAAAAAAACGATTAAGGACCCCCGCTATCTGTCCAGTTTTTCTTTGATAACCGCATTTCCGCGTCGACCTGCATCAGATAACCATTGTCATACCGGATTGGGTTAAAGCGGAAATAAAAGAATTTAATTTCCCCGGTTATTCCATTTCAAAAACCACTGATGAGAAAAACGGTACCCGGACCTTTGTTTATACAGCCACCGGCCTTCCGGCCACACCCGACGAAAAATCATCCCCGGGCATCACCTATTCCAGCCCGCACATCATGCTTATTACAACTGAAGCTACAGGTAAATGAGACTACCGTAACATTTTTTAAAAATACCGACGATCAGTACAACTGGTATGCTTCCCTGGTAAAACAAATTGGAAATGATGACGCCATTCATAAAAACCAAGGCACTCGAAATTGTACAGGGAAAGACAACCGATATCGAAAAAATAAAAGCCATCTATTTCTGGGTACAACAGAATATCCGTTACCTGGCATTTGAAAATGGTATTGCCGGATTCAAACCGGAAAAGGCACAGGAAGTACTGCGAAAAAAATACGGTGATTGCAAAGGCATGGCGAATCTGACGAAATGCCTGCTGACCAGTTTGGGATATGATGCACGACTTTGCTGGATCGGAACAAATCATATCGCTTATGACTACTCCATTCCTTCACTTTCGGTGGATAATCATATGATATGCGCGGTGAAATTTAAGACCAAACTATATTTCCTCGATGCCACTGAAACCAATATCGGATTTGAGGAATATGCCGAACGCATTCAGGGACGGCAGGTGCTGATAGAAAACGGAGACAAATATTTGCTGGAACATGTTCCGCTAACCACTTACACGCAAAACACCGAAACAGAAACCAGAGTTCTAAGCATCGAGGGTTCATCATTCAAAGGAAGCGCCGTCCAGACTTTCAGTGGAGAGAGCAAGGAAAATCTGATCAGTGGAATGGAATCTGTCAAAAAGGATAAAATGGACGATGCCCTGAGAAATTACCTGAGTGATGGTAAAAAGGATCTCTCTATTAATGATCTGAAGATGATTAACATCAAACCCGATGAAGGCAAAATGAGCCTGCAGTACAACTTGTCTATCAAAATGCAGTTAATATTTTCGGAAATGACATATATGTTGACATGGATTTCAGAAAATCTTTTACCGGATTCAAAATCGATACGGCAAAAAGGAAATTGGACTATATGTTTCCTTACAAAATGAATGATATCACTGAAACGACCCTTATTCTGCCCCCGGTTACCAGGTCAGAACGTGCCCGCTCCATTTATCACGCAAAATGCCGTATTTGAAATTAAAGTCAGCTATATCAACCAGCCTGGAAAAATTATTTTCAGAAAAGAAGTAAATATCAAACAGGCGTTGCTGAAGAAAAAATACTTTTCAGAATGGAACAAAGCCATTGAAGGCCTGAATGAATTTTATAATAACCAGCTAACCCTTACAAAATCCTGAGATGATGAAAAAAGCCATTTCATTAGTATTCTTTACAATATTCATTTCCTGCCTTGCATGCGCTCAAAACACAGATTACGACAAAGTCTGCCGCCGAGATAAAAAATGAGATCTGGGGCAGTAAAGATCCTGATTTTGAAAATGTAGCGATACCCGATCAGTATAAAAATGAATCGGCTGTTATTATCGCAAAAAGGTATAGTATCGATGCCAAGGTTAAAAAACACTTTAGATTCAGTGCGCGGTATCGGAAATAAAGAAATTATTTTCAGATACCTGCTCAGACAAAAAGTACTGATACAGGACAAATCCGCACTGGAGGATTTCAGTGAAATCAGCTATAATAAGATTAGCAAGAGTACATTCGGCATGCTCTTCGGAAAGCAAACAGATGAGCTGAATACCTATATTGGTGCCCGGGTTACTAAAAAAGACGGCAGTGTTAAAGAAGTGATGTTAAGTGAAGCGGTATTATTGAAGGATGAAAAAAATCAAAAAGATGAAAAACTGGCTATTTCCGATCTCCAGGTTGGTGATATTCTGGATTACTATATCGTCTCACTGGAAAAAAGGGAAATGTCTACCATCGATCCCATGCAATTTCTGATCGGCGGAGATTACCCGATACTCAAATTTTCCCTTCAGGGAAATATTGACAAAATATATGCAATAGAATACAAATGCATTAATGGTGCTCCGGATCTGCACATAACCAAGGATGCGGACGGCGACAATCAGTTTACCCTGAAAGTGAGCGATCTGCCGAAATACCCGTTCAATTCAATGGGTGAGCCTGCTCCGCCAGGTAAAAGTAGTAAGATTCAAAATATCCTTATGCGGCGGCATTTATGGTAATTGCCAGGCCGGTGAAATAACCTACCGGACGACAGAACATGATATTTATGAAAAACAGAAAAACGATTTAAGGGGTCTTGCTTTTGCCTATCTGAAAGATTACTGGTACAGGCGAAAAGGATTTTGTCAAAGAGAATATCAAACAGCTAAAAAAACGCCTGGGTAAAGAGCCCCCGGCCGATTCTATTATAAGTACCGTCTACAACTCCTCCGTTATTTTGGTTATTATGAAACGATCGCCAACAGAAAGGTTTATCCGGGAAAATCGAGAAATGAATCCGATCTGTCCATCAATTACTTCAGTGCCTTTTTAAGTCTCTGCCTTACGGATTACGGTGTTGAATAACCAGATAATTTTTTACAGCAGCCGCTATATGCCCAAGATTGGAAGATCTTGATGAGTTATGACCAGCCCGTATTCATGGTTCATGCAAAAGGATCCAGGGATTATTATCTGTCAGACGATGGTATTTTCAGTCAGATAGATCTGGTTCCCGGTTATGCAGAAGGTGAAAAAGGAGTAACGCTGGACTATGACAATGCAAAAGACATATTCCGGGATAAAGCAAAACATCTTGATCAGGGAAAGGCAACCATACCGGTATCTAAAGCAGATAAAAACAAAATCCTTCAAAAACTTCAGGTTTCCCTCGCGCTGTCATCTTCTAACTCAACGACTACCATCGAGCGGCAGATAACCTGCAAAGGCTTGATGAAGGAGGATTTTCAAAAATCGCTGTTGTTGTTTGAAGATTATTATACGGATGCCTGGAAAGATCAGGGTGAATACACAAACCTTTATTCAGGATTTTGACGAACACAAACGGGACCGTCCCCTGGCTGACCAGTGGAGAACTTCTTTTGCCAAATCCAGGGAAACCTACAAGGATGTTTTTATGGAAGACGTGAAAGGAGACTATGATCTGGAACCAAAGGAACTGTTATCCTATAAAATAAACCAGACTGGTGTGAAATTGCACGAACCGGAATTTGTTTATACGACCAAATTCGTAATGGGCGACTGGATAAAAAAAGCAGGTAACAACTACCTGTTTGAAGTCGGAAAATTAATCGGAACCCAAATGCAGGTCAAGGAGGAAGCCCGGAAAAGAACTTTTGATATTTATGAACCCTTCGCCAGGATCACTGAATTTCAGATAAGCCTGAATATTCCTGATGGTTATGGACCGGAAGGCGTCGAAGCCCTGAACAAAAAAATAGAAAATGAATGCGGCAAATTTATATCTGCGGCGGCTATACAGGGAAACCAGATTATTATCAATGTAAAAAAAGAATATTCCAATAATTTCGAACCGGCCGCCAACTGGCCAAAAATGTTATTATTTATCGATGCAGCAGCCGATTTCACGAATGCGAAACTTCTTTTCAAGAAAAAATAATACAATTCACTATCCTGTTTACAGCGGACTGAATGCCTTAAAACCAGATAATACACCGCAATGACCAGGAAAGAGGAATATGAATTAGCCATCCTGAGAGTATTGGTAACGAACGATAGGCATGGCCGTGGCGGGATGACGGCAGATGAAATAAAGAAACTATTCCATGATTTAATTGGACGGAATAAGGAAGGAGAAAAATTCTTTAGCCATATGATGGAGCATTATATGGTATTAAGAATGAAAGACAGCCAGACCTTATTCTACCCTACAGTTTTGGGCAAATTCAGACTGAGGGATTTGGAAAAGTCAAAACGATGATTACAACCTTCAGATCCTAAGGGTATTATAGCACCCTTCTACGCATTAGAAAACTCCCGGTATTTTTTGTATTTTAAGTAGGACTTTTTTCGTGTACCCTTTAAAAAACCTGCAAATGGATACCATCAAATCCCGGGAACTGGATATTTTGATAACCATAAGTCAAAATAAAAAGGTCCCTACTGAAAAATTCAATCAGCTGTTTGAAAACAAGTGGAGTCTGTATGTATCAAGATTCGATGACTTAAAGCCTGAAGGATTGTTCAGGGTTTCCGTTCAAAATCCTGAATTAACTATATATGAACTTACAAACAAGGGAAACACCAGAATGATGGAGCTCTTAAACATACGTACAGAAGAAATTCAAATCAGATTAATTCAGCTTCAAAACAACAAACGGGAGTTAACTGTTCCGGGCTGGAAAATATATTCAGGAATATTAAATTTATTGAAGGGAGTATCCTTCAATTCAAAAGGAATACCCGCTCCCGAACCAAAAAGTCATTAAGGTACGTTCTTCTCTATCAAAACACAAAACCTCCCATACAGGAGGTTTTGTGTTATTACCAGGTGCCCAGAACAGGAATCGAACCTGCACATTGTTGCCAATACCAGATTTTGAGTCTGACGCGTCTACCAATTCCGCCATCTGGGCTGTACAATCAGATTAACGGGAGGCAAATGTAAGGATTTGAAGCTATTATTCTTTACTCATCTTCCACTAATTCAGTGATTTTTTTATCATTTTCAACCTAATCTTGTCTTTAGATTCCAAGATCCCTCATCCATCGTCATATCTATTATTATCCATAAGATTATTTAGATAGCGCGGTCTCGGAGGGCATGATATCCAAACGGTATCTTATTATTCATTTATTTTTTTATTTTTTGATTCTGACACATTCAAACCATGAATTGTGAAATGTCCTTAGTGTTTCTACGATTTTATTCATTCCATATTTTATTGGGTATCAATCCTTATATATTATTGTTACCATCTGATATGATTCAATTGTAATCGTTATCCACATCTATTTTAAATCCACACAATAGTTTGTATTTTATTGTTACCCTCCTCCCTTCAATTGTTCCTTTAAAATTCGTGCAGATGGAAAATATCAAAATACTGGAACTTGAAATTCTGATAACCATTAGTCAAAATAGTAAGATTCCGGTCAACCGGTTTCATAAGATGTTTGACTATAAGTGGAGGATCTACAGGCAACGTTTTTATGAACTGAAAAACGAAAGAGTATTTCAAATTTATACGCTAAGAGAAGGATTGTATTGCTACGAACTTTCACCCAGTGGAAAAGAAAGAATAGCTGCTCTGCTGGATGAGCGCGAAAAGGAAATTGAATATAGATTAATGCAGCTCGATCAAACAAATATACCCGCAGGAATTCCTGTTTGGGAAAAACTCATAAGAAAATTAAACTCCCTTACCCGCAATCCGGCGGACTCAGCGGAAAAACAAAATACAGCTGCCGAATCTGACTATGCCCGGTTAAGACGCAATTATCTTCCGGGGTTGCCTGAATAATACTCCTGGAAAATCCCGTGAAAATCACCGAAAAAATCAGCCCTTCATTTGCTGAAGGGCTGATGTGATAGGATTCGGATCTCGGTTGCTGAAAATAATTTCCGTTGGATATGCTGGTCTTACTCCATAAATAATTTTATTACGGTTCCGTGAAAGGGGTACACAATCCCATACCTGCCGGTTGGCGGTTGGTAAAATCCGGTGTCCCTATGATATTACCAAAACTGTGCCTGACTGTACAGGCTTTCACAAACTTTATCATCAAGCCTTAAAATTGCCAATTAGAATCTAATTTTACGTACATCAAATCAACGGCATGTTTAAACTCACTGGCGTTGTTTTTATCGTACTTCGGAATAATTGTCCTTATTTTTTTTACTCAAAATAATGGCAGCCTCGCACCCTACCCCCTTTTAATGCATGTCTTAGGCATCGCTCTGATTCCCACCGGACTCGGGATGATCATTTTTAACTACCGGAAAAAATTCAAGCAGGGATAAGAATAGCTCAATTCGGGTCCCATCAATATCTTAAAGAATCCGGGGAAAAAATAATTGTCGGCCTGGATGATTGTGAATTTAAATCGAATGACTATGAAATTGAAATGCCCGATCTGCAAACACAGTACGATGCTTTCGAGGGCCCTGAACACAGCACGCATATAGAAAATATCCTGCAAACCATGGTAATTTATAACTCCAAAACCAGGCTCGGGACCGAAACTTTCCAAAGCCCCGTTTTCCCCATGGATATTATTTCTCTTAAAACGCATATCATGAAGCAGGAACTTATTTTATACATAGACCGGAAAGACCGGTCAAATTATTATTTTGAACTCACTGGTTCGAATGTACATGCTCCCTGATTATTCTGTATTCTGAATAATCTATACATTCACAGATTATTTCAGGAAAATTATTTCCATGCAATTGACCCCGGACATCATAGAAAAACTCCTGCTTTCCATCCTGGTGGGCGGTGCCATTGGTGCGGAAAGAGAATACCGCAGTAAATCAGCCGGATTTCGCACGCTCACCCTGATCTGCCTGGGATCCGCCCTCTTCACCATTTTTTCAGAATATATTGGTGCGGGAAATAATCCCGACCGGATTGCATCCAATATTGCCACCGGTATCGGCTTTGTCGGAGCCGGTGTGATTTTCAAAGGAGACTTTGGTGTAAACGGGATAACGACGGCTGCGATGATCTGGGTAACTGCCGCCCTGGGCATGGGCATTGGCGCGGGATATGAATGGGTTTCCGTTATCGCCTGCGTGATGATTTTGCTGATGCTTTTTATTTTCGGCATTACTGGAAAACTGGATCGACCGGATCAACCAGATGAGAAATTACAGAATTGTGAGTGATTTCAAAGAAGAAACCATGCAAAAATTTGAAAAGTGTTTTAAATCCCATCACCTGAATTTTAAAAGGGGACGGGAAATAAAAATCGGGTGATACCATTACCGGCGAATGGTTTGTGAGGGGATCACAAAAAAATCACCTGGCATTTATAAATGAAATTCTCCAGGACCCGGAAGTCAACACGTTTTGAATATTGATCCCGCATGTTTATAATAATACTTTCAGCATAATTTCCATGCATTACCGGATCGCTGTCGAGGAAGAGATGTGAAGCACTGCAAGAACTGGCGCTGGTTTCTTACGGACGATTGAAAAATGAATTTGACACCGGAAAACTGGACAGAAAATGGAATCTGTCTTACTGTCTGGATCAGACCTTTCCGCTGCTGATCCAATACCTGTTTCAGTTTTGTATGTGAGGAAGACGATGGCCGGCTGCTGGGCATGGCCTTCCTGGTGCCCAGCGGAAACCCGACAAAAATTTATTCTCCGGATACCAGTTATATCCGCATGGTGGGTGTTCATCCCGATGCCGGCGGAAAGGGAATCGCACAGGTCCTGACCCGATTATGTATTGAAAAGGCAAGAGACATCGGGAGAAAAAACAATCAGCCTGCATTCAGCTGAAATCATGTATGCAGCCCGTCATATTTATGAAACGGACTGGGTTTCAAAAAAATCCGAATGCTGGATGAACATTATGGACTGGAATACTGGCTTTATGAGATGGAATCTCACATAAATTAAAACGCCGGTGTTCGTCCACCATCCACTGCAATATTCGCCCCGTTTACATAGGAAGCGGCAGGGGATGCCAGAAAAGCAATCACATTGGCAATTTCTTCCGGAGTTCCCAAACCGTTTCATCGGAATGACTGTCTTTCATTTGTGCTTCAATAACTGACTGATCCTGTTCGGCCGCAGCAGCCGTATGTTTCAGCAGGTCATCCAGTCTTTGTGTTTGCGTTAATCCGGGAAGAATATTGTTCACCGTTATATTAAACTGGCCGATTTCATTGGCCAGGGTTTTGGCCCAGGAAGCGACCGCCAGCCGGATCGTATTGGAAACACCCAGATCCGGCCAACGGTGTTTTCACCGAAGTCGAAATGATATTAATAATCCTTCCATACCCGGCCTTCTCGCATACCGGGAACGACGGCTCTGCGCCAGGATCTGATTATTCACCAGGTGCTGGCGGAATGCCAGTTCAAATGCTTCCGGAGGAGCTTCCAGGATCGGGCCTGCTTTGGGTCCGCCACTATTATTGACGAGAATCTCGATGGTTTGTTCCGCTGTTATTTTTTTGATGGCTTCTTCCACCCGTGTCGGTATCCGAAAAATCGACCGCCACCCACTGATGATGCTGATCTCCCTGTTTCTGCCAGCTGACTAACTGCCTGCTCCAGGGTTTCCGGATTCCTGGCCATCAGGATACAATTGGCTCCGTTAAACGCCAGTTCTTTCGCTGCCGCCAGTCCGATGCCCTGCGAACTTCCGCAGATGAGGGCCCATTTATTCCTTTTAGAGAAATGTTCATTGATACAAAGTTAGGGTTGACGGTTGACAGTTGACCGTTGACGGTTGGCAGTTGACCGACAAGCTTCCAGGCTTCCAGCTTTAGGCCTTAGGCTTACGCAAAATTTTATTTGACGTTGTCAAATATTCTTTTACCTTTGATATCATTTTAATATCATTTCAATAACAAACCATGGAAAAGATCAATAAACCCATATCAGGATTTGCCATCCTGCTTTTATGTTTAGGTACTTCTGGCACTGGCTGCATATTTTTTTATAAACGGCTCTCACCAGGAGGAAGCAACGCAGAATAGCCTGCTCGGCGGATTCTGTATGACTGCTTTTATTTTTTTTGCCAAGGGACTGATGATCGTGAATCCCAACCAGGCCCGCGTGCTTACATTCTTCGGAAAATATGTCAGGTACCGTAAAGGCAAACGGACTTTTATGGGTGAACCCGTTTTACAAGTCTTATCCGCATTTCCCTGCGTTCGCAAAACCTGGAAGGCAAGTCCAGCTGAAAGTAAATGATAAAATGGGTAACCCCATTGAAATCGCCGCGGTGATCGTCTGGCAGGTGAGCGATACGTACAAAGCAGCTTTTGAAGTAGCCAATTATTTTCAGTATGTAAAAATACAGAGTGAAGCGGCCGTGCGACATCTGGCAACTACCTGTCCCTATGATCATATGGAAGATGAACATGCAGAGATTACATTAAGGGATGGTGGTGAACAGGTAAATGAATTGTTGGAAAAAGAATTGAATGAACGCCTGGCACCGGCCGGCATCATCATCAAGGAAGCCCGGATCAGTCACCTGGCCTATGCCCCTGAAATTGCCGGAGCCATGCTGCAGCGCCAACAGGCAACAGCCATCGTAGCTGCCCGGTTTAAAATCGTGGAAGGCGCCGTGGGCATGGTTGAACTGGCTTTGGAAATGTTATCCAAAAAAGGAATTGTACAGTTGGATGAAGAGAAAAAAGCGGCCATGGTCAGCAACCTGATGGTGGTTCTTTGCGGTGAAAAAGCGGCAACTCCTGTGCTGAATACCGGAACACTTTATCAATAAAATCGGGCGGATGGCGGATAAGAAAGCATTTGTATTACGAATCGACGAAAACGTCTACAAGAGCCTGGAGAAATGGGCCGCGGATGAATTCCGCAGCGTCAATGGCCAGATTGAATGGCTATTGCAGACACAGCTGAAAGCGAACGGAAGATTAAAACCGGAAACGAACTTCTAATACAGGAAAGCAAAAGCCAAAGCTTAAGAGCAATTTGAAAATAGATTTAATTTTTAAATTTTTTCTTCAGCGCACGTAAGTGCATCCTCCATAGAATCGTTCGGCGATTTATTCTTTTCTCCAAGACGCCTTAAGCCTTACGCCTTCGCTTGAGCCTCAGAAAGTGCTTTAGGCTTTAGGCTTTGGGCTTTACGCCTTTGCCTCAGGCTTAGCAGTGCCTGTTTAATGGACAACGCAATACGCTTGCGCTGTACGATCCACTTCCGTCACTTTCACCAGCACTTTATCATTGAGTTTTAAAACTTCATTTGGGATCTGTAATAAATCGATGGGCGATTTCACTCACATGTACCAGGCCGTCCTGTTTCACACCAATGTCAATAAAAGCCCCAAACCGTGTGATATTCGTCACCATACCCGGAACGATCATTCCGGTTTTTACATCTTCAATCTTATAAATATTTGCAAACTCAAATTGCTCCAGTTCAGTTCTCGGATCCAGTCCGGGTTTGCGCAATTCATTTAAAATATCCCTTACCGTATAGTTCTCCGCTGATTGCTGTAATATATTTCCGGGCATCGACTTTTATTAATCAGCTCTTCTTTTCCGATCAGGGATTTAAGATCCACTCCCAGATCCAGCGCAATTTTTTCCACCACCGCATAGGCTTCCGGATGCACAGCACTTTCATCCAGCGGATTTTTTCCCTGGCGGATTCTTAAAAATCCGGCACATTGTTCAAATGCTTTCTCCCCGAGACGGGGTACTTTCAACAATTGTTTCCGGTCAGTGAATTTTCCGATTTCATTCCGGTGTTTAATAATATTTTCAGCCAGTATATCTCCGATGCCGCTCACATAACTCAGTAATTGTTTTCCTGCTGTATTCAGGTTTACACCTACTGCATTAACGCAACTGACCACAGTCTGATCCAGTTTTTCTTTTAGCCGGAATTGATTCACATCGTGCTGATATTGGCCCACACCAATACTCTTCGGATCTATTTTTACCAGTTCTGCCAGAGGATCCATCAGTCGCCGGCCAATACTGATTGAACCCCTCACCGTAATATCCTGATCAGGAAATTCTTCCCTCGCTGCTTCAGAAGCGGAGTATACAGAAGCGCCGTCTTCATTCACAAGAAATACAGGAATTCCCAGGTTTAATTTTTTAATGAACTGATCCGTTTCCCGGCCTGCCGTACCATCACCAATTGCGAATGCTTCAATTCGGTAATGTTCTACCAGCCCGCGGATTTTTTGCTCCGCCTCTCCCACCCTGTTTGTTTCATGAACAAAAATCAGATCTGTTTTTTGCAGGCCTCCCTGTTCATCCAGGCAAACCACTTTACAACCTGTGCGATAGCCGGGATCAATGGCCAGTATTCTTTTACTGCCCAGTGGAGAACTCAATAATAACTGCCGCAGGTTTTCTGCAAACACATTGATAGCTTCTTCATCCGCTTTTGTTTTCAGTGCCATCCGGAATTCACTCTCCATACCGGGTTGCAGTAAACGCCGCCAGCTGTCTTTGATAGCTTTTTTTATTTCTGCCGCCGATTCGCCGGCGCTTTTAATGTATTGCCTTTCGATCAACCCCAGCGCTTCTTCTTCTGCCGGAGAAATTTCCATACGCAGATACCCTTCCGTGAATCCACGCAGAACAGCCAGAATGCGGTGTGATGGAATAGCCGATATGTTTTCAGAAAATTCAAAATAGTCTTTGAATTTTTCGGCTTCCGTTTCCTTGCCGGAGAGCACCCTGCTTTCGAGCCTGGCTGTCTCTGCAAAAAGTCTCCGCATGGCGGAACGGACTTTTTCTTCTTCATTTATCATTTCTGCGATGATATCCCTGGCTCCCTGCAAAGCTTCATCGGCGGATTTGATTTCATTGTTTATAAATGTTTCAGCTGTTTCAGTCAGCCGGAGTGGTTTTTGTTCCAGGATCAACAATGCCAGTGGTTCCAGTCCTTTTTCCCGGGCAGTCTGTGCTTTGGTTTTGCGTTTGGGTTTATAAGGAAGGTAAATATCCTCCAGTTCAACCAGGGTCAATGCATCATCCAGCTTCCGCTGAATCGTGTCGGTCATTTTTCCCTGTTCACGGATTGATTTTTCCACAGTCGCTTTTCTTTCTGCAAAAGCCTTCATCATCCTGGATTCTTCCTGTATTTGCTGGATCACCACTTCATCCAGCCCACCGGTTTTGTCTTTCCTGTAGCGGGCGATAAATGGAATGGTAGCGCCTTCCGCAAGCAGGTCCAGCACGGTTTGTGCCTGTGATGAACGAATTTTTAATTTCTCTGCGATCAATGCTGCAAATACGATCATGCTGCAAAACTAGTCGCTGTACAGCTAAACAAAAACTTTAAAAATTGACCGTGTTTAATTAATGCAGTTGGCAGTTGAGTGAAATTCAACTTCCAAATTTTCATAATTTTCAAATTTGCGTCAGTATCAGTCTTTCGCCGCTAAGTCCTTAATGTCCTTCACTTCGAGAATATTTTTTTCATAACCCTGCGTAGCTGAATATATCATAGACTGACCCAATTCCGTGAGACTGCTTATTTTTGACGGAGCCAACGCTTCAATAACCGGAATAAGCCAACCTGCCCATTTATAAAATCCCAGCGTGTTTTTTAATCCTTTGGTGGGTTTCAATATTCCTGGCCGGAAAAGATAGGTTTGCCGGAAACCGAGTTTTTGTAAATCATTTTCAGTTTTGCCTTTCACCCTTGCCCAGTGAGACCGGCCATTTTCCGTTGAATCAGTTCCGGCTCCGGAAATATAACAGAAAACCATTTCCTTATTGATCCGGACCAGTGTTTTTGCAAATCCCATCGTCAGATAGTAAGTCATTTTTTCATAGTCCGGTTTCTTCATTCCAACCGAAGAAACACCCAGACAAAAGAAACAGGCATCGTAACCACTGAGTTGTGATTCTATCGGACTCAGGTCGAAAAAATCTTTGTGAATAATTTCCTTTAATTTTTTATGTTGTACACCGCATGGCTTTCGTGTCACAACCAGCACCTTTTCAATAACATCAGAAAGTAGGCACTCATGCAGAACGCCTTCTCCAACCATGCCCGTCACACCGGTGACGATCACGGATACTGGTGTGGCTTTAATTATTAATTCTCTGATTTCTAGTGCCATATGCCTGGTATTTGAATAAAAAAAGTATTAGCCGCAACCAGTTATAACTAATCACAAAATACTAGAGAAAAAGGTGAGTCGTTGTTTTCATTTCACCACCATTATACTTCCCGTCGAGTCAAATGCTTTCAATACGCCGTTATACCAGACCATGTCAATGTTTGCTGCGGGTGAATAGGCGTTTTTATCAATATGAACTTTGAGCGTATCGTCTGTTCCGTTTTTCAGATGTATAAGCGTATACGAATAACGGTTTAAAAAATTCGCATTTGCACAGATTATCATTTCAGTCACAGTACTGGCCTGTAACTGATATGCCAGGCCGGTTTCATAACAAGGTGGTAGTTTCTGTTTAGCACTGGTTATATCATACAACAGGATACTATCTTTCCAAAAGCCATTATACCCATCAGTAACCAGTGAATACAAATCATTCCCGCTGCTATCCACGTAATGGATTTTTACGCCAAATTGTGCCGTTCCGGCATCATTATTTCCACTACAGGCTGCCAACAGGCAAATGATTACACCATAGACAAAAATTCGATTAATCATATTCATTAACGTACAAAATTCAAACCAATATTAATTTAATGTATCGCTGCGTGGAAACTAATCTGATCATGTTTTATCATCCTCCCTGTAAATAAAAAAGGATTAATATCAGGAAAGACATTAACCCTTTGGACGATGTTGAAACTGATTACTCAACTATTCAGCTGAAGTTATTTTTATCGCTGTGAAAACTTTCTTCCATAACGTCTGCCACCGCCCATACTGCGTCCGGAAGAAGCAGCTGCTCCAACGGCAACTGTTCAATGGCTCCATCAGGGCAACATGATAGGGATGATTACTTTCCACCGGAACGGTTTGTCCGATGAATTTCTGAATATCTTTCAGATAAATTTTTTCTTCGAAATCACAGAAAGAAATGGCTTTGCCGAATGCGCCCGCACGGCCGGTTCTTCCGATCCGGTGTACATAGGATTCCGGAATATTCGGAAGATCGAAATTCACTACCAGTCCCAGGTCATCAATATCAATTCCTCTTGCGGCGATATCCGTTGCGACGAGGATATGCATTTTACCATCCTTAAATCCCTGCAGTGAACGTTCGCGTGCCTGTTGTGTTTTATCTCCGTGAATGGCAGTAGCCTGAAATCCGGCATGATTCAAATCCCTTGCAACACGGTCAGCACCATGTTTGGTTCGCGTGAATACCAGCACACTTTCACGTGGCGAATTTTTCAGCATATGATGAAGCAGTGCACGTTTTTCATTTTTCTGCACATAGTACAATTTCTGGTCTACCAGTTCCGCCGTTGTTGATTCCGGTGTAACGGTAATGGCTACCGGATTGGTAAGCATTTCCTGCACCAGTGATCTGAATCGCCGGCGGCATGGTCGCAGAGAAAAATAAGGTCTGTCTTTTCCTGGGAAGACGGGTAATGATTCTTTTTACTTCATGCACAAATCCCATGTCCAGCATGCGATCGGCTTCATCCAGCACAAAGTATTCAATCCCGTTTAACACGATATAATTCTGGTTCATGAGATCCATCAGTCTGCCCGGTGTGGCTACGATAAAATCGCAACCGCGGCGCAGATCAGATACCTGGCGGGACTGCGAAACACCTCCGAAGATCACAACAGATTTCAGGTTCAGAAATCTGCCATAGTTTTCTATGGATTCATGAATCTGCGTAGCGAGTTCACGGGTCGGTGTAAGTATCAGTGCTTTCAACGGATGTCCTTTGATACCGTCTGCCTGTTTCTGTTCATGCATGCGTTGCAATAAGGGCAATACGAAAGAAGCGGTCTTTCCGGTTCCTGTCTGTGCACAGCCCAATATATCCCTTCCGGCTAAAACGACCGGTATGGCTTGTTCCTGGATGGGTGTGGGGGTTGTGTAGCCTTCATGGGCTACAGCTTTTTGTAAGGGCTCAATAAGGCCCAGTTCTGAGAATAACAATTTATAAAATATTAAGTAAAAAATGTGGTAAGGCTACCGCTTCGGAGAGGGTACTTTACCTGCCTTACGTTATACTGATCTGGGGAAACTCTGCGGAAAATAGAAAGGCAGAAGAAAACGCAGTAAAAGCAATAACATACAGAAATACAAAGATAGTATATTTATCTCAATTATTCCGCATGTTTCGATAAATCCCTTCCTGGCCCTTGTTTTGATCTTACTATCAGCTCCGTATAACCGCTTTTTATGAATAATAAAATACATTATTGCATCATTTATATCGATATTCTTCTGTAATCTGAGGCTGAATGCCCAACGCTCAACGCTAAGCCTAAAGCCCATACGCAGGCGCTTAACGTAACGGCAGCCTATTCAGACAGAATCCGGATTGGTAAGTGGCTATTATAAGGAACAAACCGGCGTAACAGTTTTCAAAGGAATTCCGTTTGCTGCCCCGCCAGTCGGGATCTTGCGATGGAAAGCACCGCAGCCTGCCACAACCTGGAAAGGAGTAAAAGAATGTGTCTGACATTTGGTCCCAGTCCGATGCAGCCAAAACCCGTTTCCTTTTTAATGATCGGACCGGAATTTGTCGTTCCGCAACAGCCCCTTAGCGAAGATTGTCTTTATCTTAATGTATGGACGGCTGCCCGATCATCCCGAGGAAAAAAGACCGGTGCTGGTATGGATTTATGGAGGTGGATTTATGACAGGTGGTTCCGCTGCTCCCGGATATTCAGGTGAAGCCCTGGCCGCAACAGGGAATTATTTTTGTTTCATTTAACTACCGTCTCGGCATTTTCGGATTTCTTTCGCATCCGGGATTGACTGCAGAATCAGATCATCATAGTTCGGGAAACTATGCGCTGATGGATCATGATCGCCGCTTTACAATGGGTGAAAAAAAATATCAGCGCATTTGGCGGTGATCCCGACCGGATAACCATCGCCGGACAATCAGCGGGTTCCGCCAGTGTAAATTGTCTGCTTGGCTTCTCCCCTCGCCCGGGATTTATTCCAGGGTGCCATAGGAGAAAGTGGTTCCCTGGTTCTTGAAAATCCATTGCTTCATATGCGTTCACTCTCCGACGCAGAAAAAGAAGGACGACGGATTGCTGAAAAATTAAATGCCGCCGATATCTGACTGCGCTGCGTGCGATCCCTGCCGAAGAGTTGCAAAAGAAAGCAGCTGGATTTTTTGCACCGATTGTAGACGGATGGGTAATGCCTGCTTCGGTTGCTGAAACTTATGCTGGAAAAATCAACAGATACATGTTCCCTTGTTAACCGGCTGGAATGGTGATGAAGGATTAATTTTCGGCATTTCAAGTAAAGAAAATTTTGCAAAACAAGCGAAGGATTTCGGTGCCGACTCAAATCTTTTTAAAAAATATTTTCCATCAAATACGGATTCGGAATCTGTTGCTTCACAAATTGCACTGGCTGTTGACAAAACCATCGGAGTTTCGCAATATGCCTGGGCATTGGAACAAAATGAAAATCAGTCCGAAAAAACTTTTCTTTATTTCTTTACCCGCAAACCGCCGGCAGACAGGAGATAAAAAAAGATTCGGTGCCTATCATACGGCAGAAATCGGATACGCTCTTCATAACCTGGACAGCATTCAGCGTGCCTGGGAGCCGGTTGACCGTCGACTGGAAAAACAAATGTCTGCCTATTGGATTCAGTTTGTAAAAACCGGTGATCCCAACGGGCCTGGCCTGCCGCCATGGGGTTCCTTTTCCAATGACAACCCGCAGTCTATTATTTTCGGTGATTCAACGCAGTACAGGACTTTTGCCCAATAAAGAAGCCCTCGATTTTTTATATGCCCGCTATCCGGGGAAATAATATGATGATATAACCCGATTTTTTAAACAACTCATGTGCTATTAAATGAATCCGGTATCTTTCCGACAAAATAACGATTTACTATGCCCGTCCCACGACGGCTGCCTAACCTGAATCTAATAATGTGGTTTAGATTAAGAATTATATTCCCTTGCTCTCTTTCTTCCTTTTTGCCTTTCTGCCCAGACGCCCTGGAAAGATATTCCGGTGGACAGTCTGAAGGATCTGACTGATGTGATCAATCAATCTGCTGGACAACAATTCCAAAAAAGTAGACGGACGAAAGAAAAAAACATCATATTCAGATTGGCGTATTTCCCGGCGATCGGCTATACATTGCAAACCGGCTTCGCGGTCGTCGTCAGTGCCAATGCCGTCATTTATAAAAAGCACCGTTCCGCCAAAGATTCCCTCAGTCTGCCTTCTACCGTATCAGCGGCCAGTATTTCCTATTCGCAGAAAAGTCAGATCATTGCTGCCGGTTCAGGCAGTGTTATATTTTAATAATAATAAAACCATTTTAGTTTCAGACTGGCGATATCCTGAAATATCCGACGTTATACGTATGGTCTCGGTATGAATACCACTCCACAGGATTCAACCCTGCTCAATTACCAGTATTTTAAATTTCACCAATCCATATTATTCCAGATTCAACCGCATATATTTATCGGTGCCGGATATTGCATGGATTATTTCTGGGATATCCGTCAGGTTTATTCAGAACCCGGAATGGAATCTGATTTTCAAAAATATGGATCGGGAACGACGTCTTTGTCTTCCGGGGTTTCCCTGAATTTGTTGAGAGACACCCGCGATAATCCCGTAAATGCATACAGGGGAAGTTATTCCAACATCCTGCTGATACCCCGATTCCAATTCCTCGGATCCAATGCCAGCTGGACTTCCCTGCTGCTGGAATACAGAACCTATCTTCGTTTTCCTGAGAGTTCAGCAAATATTTTTGCCTTGTGGAGTTATAACTGGCTTACTCTTTCCGGAACCCCTCCTTACCTGATGCTTCCCAGTACGGGCTGGGATAAATCATTTAATACCGGCAGAGGATATATTCAGGGAAGATTCCGGAGTAATAATATGCTGGATGCGGAAATGGAATATCGCATTCAGTTAACCAGAAATGGTTTATTCGGTATGGTTGTCTTTGCCAATTTTGAAAGTTTCTCAAATATCGATACCTGGAAATTCACCGATATAGCACCCGCCGGCGGATTGGGACTGAGAATAAAACTCAATAAATATTCCCGCACGAATATCGCCATTGACTATGGCTGGGGACGACAGGGATCACATGGGTTCTTCGTGAATCTGGGAGAAGCGTTCTAGACAATGTGGCAAATGTGGAATGTGGATATGAGAAGTAGTGAAAATTAAATGCAAAATTGAAATATGAAAATGTATTGTGAAATATAATTTTCATATTCATACATTGTCATTAATCATTCCATTCCCACATATTCTCTTATCCACACTTCCACATTCGCCACATTATGACTTCAGTATTGCATCTATCTCCTTAAGTTCCGAATCACTGAATATCAGATTTTCCAGACATGCTGATCGAATCCGTCAACTTGTTCCGGTTTGCTTACCCCAATGAGAACAGATGTAACCACTTCATGTCGTAAAACCCAGGCCAGGGCGAGCTGTGCCAGATTTTGACCTCGCTCTCACAGCGATCTCATTGAGCTTTACAACCTTCGCAATTTTCTCCGGCGTAACCGCAGTTTCATCGATGGCACCATTTCCGCGATGACTAAGCGCTCGCGATCCTTCCGGAATTCCTTTCAGATATTTATTGGAAAGCAGTCCCTGAGCCAGCGGACTGAAACAAATACAACCCACGCCTTCTTCTTTCAACACATCCAGTAATCCATCTTCGACCCACCGTTCAAACATGGAATATTTCGGCTGATGGATCAGACAGGGCGTTCCCATATCACGCAGCATGTGCATCGCTTCTTCCGTTTCCTCCGCATTGTAACTGGAAATACCTACATATAATGCTTTTCCCTGTCGCACGATCAGATCCAGTGTTCGCATGGTTTCCTCCAGCGGAGTGTCCGGATCCGGACGATGGTGATAAAAAATATCCACATAATCAAGTCCCATTCTTTTCAGACTCTGATCCAGACTGGCCACCAGATATTTTTTTGAACCATGATCCCCATATGGACCGGGCCACATGCCCCATCCCGCTTTGCTGGAAATGATCAGCTCGTCGCGGTGAGCTGGCAAAATCCTGCTTAAAAATTCTTCCGAAATTTTCTTCCGCCGATCCGGGTGGCGGACCATAATTATTTGCCAGGTCAAAATGGGTTATGCCTTTGTCAAAAGCCAGCCGCAAAATATCGCGGGCTGTTTCCTGGTTATCGATATCCCCGAAATTATGCCAGAGACCAAGAGATACGGCCGGCAAGCAGCAATCCGCTCTTGCCTGTACGGCGGTACTGCATTTTATCATAACGGTCATCACGGAAAGTATAACTCATAATATGCTTGATTGAAGAACAAAGATGGAAGAATATTAAATGAATATGCGCGTTCCGGAAAAACTTTCACGGAACTCCCGCGGTGTACAACCTTTTTTCTTTTTAAAAATGCGGTTGAAATTTGAAATATTATTGAAACCGCAATGATAGGCAACTTCTGCAATCGAATTCGTAGATTCAATCAGGATGCGGCTCGCATGGCCCAGCCGGATTTCCGTTAAACTGTCGATAAATGTATTGCCGGTTCTCTGTCTGAAAAAACGGCTGAAAGAAACATCACGACATATTCGCCAGTCTGGAAACCTCCGATAAGGTAATGGTCTTGTCAAAATTCTTATTCATGTAATCGAATAGTCTTTTCGATCCGACGGCTGTTATACGTGAACTGGTCATTGGTAAAAGCAGAATCAGAAAGAATCCGGAGATTTCGTGAAATGGAAAGATCATGCAGGATGGAAATAAGTTCCAGTACGGAATCAAAACCATGTTTCTGGTTCAGCTCCGCAATCCGCGGAGCCAGCGCCTGTATGGTTTCGCGGGGAAAGAGAATACCGCGGGAAGATTTGTCGAACATATTTTTAATAAAACTCAGCTGGTTGCGGCGAAGCAGTTTGTCATCAAATAAATCCTTATGAAACTGAATGGTGATTTCATGGATATCCTTTGATTTGCACTGGTGATTAAACCAGGCATGCTGCAGATTCGGTCCGATCAATACAAGTTCCAGGTCCTCAATTTCTTCCATATGATCTCCCACTACCCGCCTGGCGCCCTTTGCACCGCGGATAAAATTCAATTCGAATTCCTCGTGATAATGAAGCGGAAAATCAAAACCCGATTTTATCCGGGAAAAAAGAGTGAAACAATCATTCTGCGTCAGCGGTGTAATCTCCCGTAGCAAATTCTTTTTCATAATTTGTATCCTCTTCCGGAACAACTGATCATGCTTGCCAGGGCAGTTACTAAAAGTAAAAAAAGTATTATAAACTGTATATAATTTATTATGCTATTATCACTCCAATACTCCTTACTGGAAATAGGATCGCCGTACCATCAGGATCAGCCGGATGTAAAATAATACCACTAAAAGCTAAAAAAGTATTTAATTAAAGGTCCTATGAAAAATAGCTTTGGAGAATTGCGATTGTCATATGAAACTGAAAACTTCCTCCATATTTCTGTCTGATGTTTTTTTGTCCACTGCCAGACGCTGTTGGCACAGGAATGCAGCGATCAGCAGGCAACGCAGAAACCAAAGCACTTTACAAAAATCTTTACAGTCTCATCGGGAAGAATATTCTCTTCGGTCACCAGGATGATCCCTGTTATGGTGTGGGATGGAAATATGATTCCGGCAGAAGTGATATCCGCGATATAACCGGGGAATACCCCGCAGTATATGGATTTGACCTGGGAAGAATAGAACTGGGCTGGAACGTAAATCTGGATTCGGTTCCCTTTGAAAAAACCAGAGTATTTATTCGGGAAGCTTATGAACGCGGTGGCGTCATCACCTTCAGCTGGCATTTGAATAATCCGCTGACCGGTGGTACGGCCTGGGATAATAAACCCGGCGCAGTTGCATCCATACTTCCCGGGCGGATCAAAAAATGCACTGTATACAATCTGGCTCGACCGGGTCGCAGATTTCCTCGGCAGTCTGAAAGGAAAAAATGGAGAATCCATTCCCATCATACTTCGTCTGTTTCATGAACTCAATGGCGGCTGGTTCTGGTGGGGAAAAGATCAATGCAGTCCGGATGAAATGAAACAATTCTGGCGGTACACCATTCATTACCTGAGAAATGAAAAAAATATTCATCATCTCCTATACGCTTTCAATACGGATAAATTCAACAGCGGAACTGAATATATCGAAAGATATCCGGGTGATGATCTGATTGATATCATGGGTTTCGATATTTACCAGGCCGAACGTCTTAAAGGATAATACTGCATTTAGCAGCTTTTTCAGCAGGGACCTGCAGTCTGCTGGATAGTGTGGCTGCCTCCCATCACAAAATTCCGGCGCTGACGGAATTCGGATACAATGGAATGCCTGACAGCACCTGGTGGACAAAAGTCTTTCTACCCGACCATCGCATCCCATCAGGTCGTATATGCCCTGGCCTGGCGAAATGCGGGTAAAAAGCAATCCGGAAATGCTGAGTTTTATGTACCTTATCCAGGTGCAGCTATCCGCATCCGATTTCAAAAAAATGTCCGGCTCAGGAAAAATTTTATTTGAAAACGGGATAAAAACAAAAAACATGTACAAATGAAAAAAATGGTATGCCGGTCTTATTGCAGTTATTTTGCATGACTGCATTTTGCCTGGTCAGACGCGCAGAAAGATATTTATGAAATCCGGGTTTATAAACTGAAAACAGCGGACCAGGTGGAAGCTACCGATAACTTCCTAAAAGATGCTTATATGCCCGCCATGCACCGCCTGGGCATTAAACAGATCGGTGTATTTAAACCGTTGTCGAACGATACGGCTGAAATCAAAAAAGATCATCGTGATCGTGCAATATATTTCGCTGGATGTCTGGCGGAGAACAAAATCAAATATCTGAAACAGATCCCTGTATATGAACTGCGGCAAAGCATTTCCTGGATGCCGATACGGCCCATCTGCCCTTTTACAGGATAGAGTCCACCATACTGGAAGCATTCCCTGATCAGCCAAAACTGATTCCGACAACATTAAAATCCAATCCGGATGCCATATATGAATTGAGGAGTTATGAAAGTCCGACAGAAGAACTGCACCGGATCAAAGTAAATATGTTTAATGCCGGTGGTGAAATGACACTTATTTAAACGACTGGATTTCCAGGCAGTTTTTTATGCAGATGTATTGAGTGGCAGCCGAATGCCCAACCTGGTTTATATGGTTGTATTTGCGAATGCAGCAGCCAGGGAAGAAAAATGGAAGGAATTTGGATCCAGTCCGGAATGGAAAACCATTTCAGCCGACCCGAAGTACAGAAATAATGTTTCCGTGAATCATATCGACAGCTGGATTCTGATGCAAAGAACAACTTATTCTGATCTGTAAAACATAACCCACTCCAACGATGAAATTAACCTGGCTTAGATATCAGCATCGTCCTCTTGTACCTGGGATCCATGGTAACGATCGGATGGGTGCTCAGAAAGAAAGCCAGGCAGAATAAAGAAAGCTATCTGATGGGCAGGAAATCACTGCCCTGGTATCTGCTGGGTCTGAGTGATGCATCCGATATGTTTGATATCAGCGGCACCATGTGGATGGTGGCGCTTTGTTTTATTTATGGAATGAAAAGTATCTGGATACCCTGGCTATGGCCCGTTTTTAACCAGGTATTTCCTGATGATGTATCTGTCGAAATGGTTACGCAGATCCAATGCAACCACGGGGCAGAATGGCTGGCTACCCGTTTCGGGACAGACAGGAAAGTAAATGCATCACATATCAGCGTGGTTGTTTTTGCATTGCTTGGATGTTTTGGTTTTCTGGCATATGGTTTTGTAGGCCTTGGAAAATTCATGGAAATTTTTATTCCCTGGAGTTCGGTTCAGCCCTATTTTCCTTTTCATGTTTCACCGGAATATGTGCCGCATTTTTATGGAATCGTATTTACACTCTTTGCTATGTTTTATTCGGTGATCGGCGGTATGCACAGCATTGTGATCGGCGACCTGATCAAATATATCATAATGACGGTTGCCTGTATTGCCGTGGGCATCATTGCCGTGATACATCTGCATGGTCATCCGCTGCAGGTGCCGGAAGGATGGCATAATCCTTTTTTTGGAAGGCAACTGGGTCTTGACTGGTCGGAAATCATCGCTGATGCGAATAAAAAAATTGCTGAAGATGGATTTAGTCCTTTTGGATTCTTTTTTATGATGATGTTGTTCAAAGGTGTATTTGCGAGCCTCGCCGGGCCGGCACCCAATTATGATATGCAGAAAATTTTATCTACCCGTTCGCCGAAAGAAGCTTCCAAAATGACCGGATTTGTTTCCATCGTTTTATTGCCTATCCGGTATTCGCTGATCATCGGATTAACCGTTCTGGCACTGTTGAATTATAACCAGCTGAATCTTATCATCACCTGGCGGAACGGATTTTGAAAAAATTCTGCCGGCAGCCATCATCCAGTTTATACCGGCTGGAATTTTGGGATTGTTATTTACCGGTCTGCTGGGTGCTTTTATGGGTACTTTCTCCGGCACGCTGAATGCAGCACAGGCCTATATGGTGAATGATATTTATCTGAAATATATTAATCCGAAGGCAACCAACCGCCAGATCATCACTGCGGAATTATGCCGTTGGGATCGCCGTTGTTTTACTGAGTATCCTGCTGGGATTTTTTGTAAAGAATGTAAACAGTGTACTGCAATGGATCGTAGGCGCTTTGTATGGCGGATATATTGCTGCGAATATGTTTAAATGGTATTGGTGGCGCTTTAATGCCAATGGATTTTTCTGGGGCATGGCATGCGGGTATTGCTGCAGCCCTGGTTTTCCCTTATATTTTTAAAGACCAGCTCCCATTATATAACTGGCCGCTACTTTTTCTGATCTCCGTTATCGGTTGCATTGTCGGAACCTATACGGCGAAACCGACAGATATGGAGACCCTGAAAAAATTTTATACCAGTGTAAGACCCTGGGGATTCTGGAAACCGGTTCGACTGCATGGTTCAGCAGGAAAATCCGGCATTTGAACCCAACCGCCGTTTCGGTCTGGATATGTTCAATGTAGTGATAGGAATCATTGCCCAATGTTGCCTGACGATCCTGCCGATGTACCTGGTACTGTGGATGAAAGCTCCCTTTATTGATTACCGTCGGCATATTAACCATTATCATTATTATTCTGAAAAAAACCTGGTGGGCCAGGCTGGAGAATTAAACTTAGCATTCTTATGAAAAAAATATTTTCTGAAAGAAAGTCTGCAATAATAAAACAGCATCGAGCAGATCATTGAACAAAAAAATAAAAAAGTCAAACTCGAACAGGTCAGGCGTTTTTAACCGTTATAAATTTCCCGTTTTAACAGCCGAACATATACCATTGAACTGGCGGTATGATTTGAATGAAAAAACCAATCCCTTTCTTCTGGAACGGTTTGGCATCAATGCGGTGTTGAATCCCGGCGCCATCAAATGGAAAAATAAATACCTGCTGATGGCCCGGGTGGAAGGCGTAGACAGAAAATCTTTTTTTGCCATTGCAGAAAGTGAGAATGGTATTGATCAATTTAAATTCTGGGAAAGACCGGTTACCATGCCTGCCCTGAATAATCAGGAAACCAATTTTTATGATATGCGTCTGACAGCACATGAAGATGGATGGATCTATGGATTGTTCTGTACAGAAATGCGGGATCCTGTCCGCACCTGCCGGAGATCAGTCGGCAGCAATCGCCCAATGTGGCATTGCCCGCACAAAGGACCTGGTGAAATGGGAAAGACTGAAAAATCTGGTAACCCCTTCTGCCCAGCAAAGAAATGTGGTATTGCATCCGGAATTTGTACAGGGTAAATATGCTTTTTATACCCGGCCGCAGGATAGTTTTATTGAAGCAGGGAAAGGTGGAGGCATTGGATTTGGTCTGGCGATCCAGTATGGAAGAAGCCGTGATTGCCCAGGAAACCATTATTGACCAAAAGATTTATCATACCGTATATGAATTAAAAAATGGACAGGGTCCTGCCCCGATTAAAAACAGACATCGGCTGGCTGCACCTTGCACATGGTGTTCGAAATACGCAGCCGGACTTCGTTATGTACTTTATATTTTTGTGACAGATCTGAATGATCCTTCCAGACAGATCTATAAACCGGCCGGATATTTTCTGGCACCGGAAGGGGAAGAACGGATCGGAGATGTTTCCAATGTGGCTATTTTCCAATGGATGGATCGCCGATGATGACGGAACAGTATTTATTTATTATGCATCTTCAGATACGCGTATACATGTGGCCGTTAGTTCAATCGAAAAACTGCTGGACTATGCCATGCATACGCCGGCAGACGGATTTACTTCCGTACAGTCGGTCATACAAATCAACCTGCTCATTGATAAAAACCTGAAAACGGAAAATAAAAGAAATATGCCTGATTAAAAGGTTAAAAAGTCAGCTTTCATGAATGATCAAGCAAAATTCCATTCTTTACCGAAGCAGCCTGGAATCGCCCTGCCTGCTGAAATAGAAATCAGAACTGGATAATATCCTTGAATTACTGGGAACATTCTCTCCTGATTATCTGAATGGCGGATTCTTCGGTCGGAGATAGATCAGGATAATAAGATCTATCCGGGGCACCGAAAGGATCCGTGCTGAATGCCCGGATTCTTTGGAGTTTTTCCGCGGCCTATCATCTATACCCAGTAATCCACGCCACCTGGAACTGGCCACCCGGGCATATCAATTATATCAGGGAATTTTTCACTGATCCCGATTCATGGCGGTCTGTATTGGTCAGTCGACTATCAGGGAAATATGCTGGATGGTCATAAGCAGGTATATGCACAGGCATTTGGCATTTATGGCATGAGCGAATATTACCGGGCTACACGTAGATCGCACAGAGCGCTGGAACTGGCTCTGGACTGGTATCACCTGATTGAAAAATTCAGCCGGGATCCGTGAACACGGTGGTTATACTGATGCTTTTGCCGGGACTGGTCCTTTCTGGCAGACAAACGACTAAGTGCGAAAGATGAAAATGCTTCCAAAACCATGAATACCCATCTGCATATTGTGGAAGCCTATGCGAATCTTTATGAAGTCTGGCCATCGCAAAATTTAAAAACAGATATCATTCATCTGCTAGCAATTTTTGATGAGAAAATAATAAATCATGCAAATCATCACCTGGGCCTTTTTTTCACGGATGACTGGCAGATGGATGCCGGCATTATTTCCTATGGTCATGATATTGAAGCCGGCTGGCTATTACAATCCTGCGCCAGAATCCATCAGTGATACAGTTCTATCCAAATAGCCAGCAGAAATGCCCTGCTGATTACGATGCCGCGATGGAAGGTCTGGATGAGGACGGTGGATTGTGGTATGAATACGACAGCGAAAACGGGGAATAATATATGAAAAACACTGGTGGCCACAGGCAGAAGCGCTGATCGGTTTTTGTAATGCCTGGCAGCTGACCGGAAAGGACCTGTTTAAAAATGCGCTGCTGAAAAACTGGCAATTTATCCGCAATTATATTCTCGATAACTGTACAGGGAGAATGGTACTGGGGTGTTGATCAGGATGGAATAAAAATGCACCGGTCAGGACAAGGTTGGTTTCTGGAAATGTCCATATCATAATACCCGGGCCTGTTTGGAATTGCTGAAAAGGCTTAAGAATTAATAATGTAGAAAATGAAAGATCTGAATTATTCGTTATTTCGATTTAGTGGAATCCTTCGCTTTATACGTAGTGTCAGCAAGGGATGAATTACCGGCATCGCCGGGGTTAGCAGGAGGCGGAAGAATTCCGTTATTGGCAGCAGAATCCGGGGAAAAATTAGTCACGGAATCTTTCTGACTTCCTGTAGAGGAATTATTATTACAAGAGCTGATTGCCATAACCAAAGCAGCAAAAAAAATAAAGACTGTTTTTTTCATAAAAAATGATTTTCTGTTAAATTAAATTGTCTGCATTTTTCAAACAAAGATCCGGCCCTTCTTTGAGTTCCCGCCCGCATCAGAAATTATTCCGAATTGAATCTTTGGCTTTAGGCTTTAGGCTTTAAGCTTTAGGCTTTAGGCTTTAAGCTTTAGGCTTTAGGCTTTAGGCTTTAAGCTTTAGGCTTAACTGGCATGAATATTTATATATACAAGTTAAAGAATGCACATGACAAACAAAAAATACCTGCACCAGGACATTACAGATTCGCCGGAAGACCAGGCTAAACTGAAACCCGATGAAGCTTTATTTGATTTACCGGAACTGAAAGATATTCCCGGCGCCGGAAGATCCGGTAAAAATGCCGGACAGATGCCCGGAGATACCACGATTTCTTCTGCAGATGAAGAAGGGGATGAATTATTGGATGATGGTAACGATACAGACGACAGCAATGTTAGCCCGCTGGAAAAAAAACTGCTGAGCGAAAGCCTCGACCTTTCTTATGACGAAGAATTGCCCATCCATTCAATTAGCCTGGACAAACTGGATAACGAAGGTGAACAAATAGAAGAAGGCGCACAGGATACCGACTTGTTTGGGAATGACCTGGATGACGAACTGGTCCGCGAAGAAGATGAGGAAACAGAAGGGGAAAGTCAGCAGTAAGGAAGTGGCTGAAATGTCTGATCCATGTTCACAAATTCCCGGATCTGGTTACCTTCTTCTATAACACCAGGAAGGACCTTCTGCGATCATCCGTTTTCTTTTGCAATTCCAGAATTTTCGTCACCAGATATTTTTTATCGACCCAGGAGAACCGGCTTTCAATTTTAAGAAAATCCTGTAGTGAATAAATAATTTCACCACCTTTTCAACACGTGAACTGTACTTACAAATCCTTTCTCGGGAAGGGCTGAGGTTTCTACTGAATGCATTAGGGGTTTTACTTAATCAGTGAATTTACTAAGTCCTGCTTCAAGATCTCTAAGGAAATATTATCCACAGAACATGGGGAGTTTTACACATTTATAAATTAATTTATATCTGATAAAAGCCGCCTGGCCGTATCAATTCCATTCACTACAGATGCCTCAACTGTACCGGGATGCGGACCGTTCATAATAAGCCTCCCCGGTAAAATAAATATTGCCTCCGACTGCTTCTTTCCAAACGCTTATCGCTTTTTCGAATCCAACCCGGAAATAACAGTACGCTCCCCTGCTCCAGGCTTCGTTTTTCCAGTTAAAGACGCGGAAATCCTTCAGTCGGTCATTGAGTATCTGGCGGGAGACAGAGAAAATTTCAGAAAGACTTTCCATCGCTTTATCCAGAAAAAAATCATCCGGCTTATCTTCAAATAGTAACGCTTTCGGTCCTCCCAGCCAACCCGTGAGCATGGGAAGGTCGCGTCGGGTACTGTGTCCACCAGGTTGGAATAAAACAATTTGAAAAAACAAACTGGGCGTCCGGTATCCTTTCTTTCCAAAAAGCAGAATTCCAGATCATGACTATTTTAATTACGTTCCCGAAACCGATTTCATCCGACAACAGTTTCTTTTTTCACTCGAGAGAAGGAGTAAAAACAATGGATTCATTTTTTGGTCCGGACTTGTTCATAAACGCACTAAAGGGCAGACTGACAATCAGCTTGTCCATTGCTGAATTCCTTATCGTCCTTAACCCTGATCCGTATTATCTATCCGCATTCCAGTCCACCTGCCTCAACCGGATGATTCAGGAAAATTTTGCCTCCACGGGAAGAAAATTCATTCGTGCAGTGATTCAATCAGGCTTCCATATCCTGCCGGTACACGATATTGTTCCATATCCTCCACTTTCCATTCCGTAATGAGCGCAATATGTACTCGCCGTATGTGCATCGGCCAGATCAAATCCTTCCGCAAAGCCGATGGCAGTCATGTCTCAATTCTGTAAACCGGTTGCCGGGAAAATTCTCTTCCAGGAATTCCCGGAAAGGAAGATCCTGTTTGAGTAATCTCATTTTATTCAGCAACTGATCCCATCCCGAAACAACTTCAATCAGTCTTTCTTTCAACTGACCACCCATGGCACGATACATTTTTCCATAAGACTGGTTCAAACCCAATGTTAAATTTTTTCAGGAGTCTGATAGTTTCTTTTCCAGTGTCCATGAATAAATTCCGGCCCAGTTTCCACAACCATTCCTGCCAGCTCAATACTATGAATCCTTCCACCGGTGCGGGATCTGGCTTCGAATATCGAAACAGTGTGACCCGCGCGCTGCAATTCCAAACCGGCAACCAATCCGGCAATACCGCCACCCGCAATTCCAATATTGAATGTCTTAACTGTTGACATACCGTTTCGAATATAATGTATCGCGGAATAATTATTGCAATGTTAAGATTGAATCATGAATTCAAAACATTCCAGCAACTCATATGCGCCGTTACCTATTCCTTGACTGTACTGGTGATATGTCTTTGCACCGCTTTCCGGTCATTCTGGAACAGCCCGGTGAAAGGATCCGTAAATCCGGCGAATGGTGCCAGCAGGGCCTGGCTGATTTCAAAACAGATACGCTGAATGGTCCGGTTATACAGGGAAGATTTATGATCACGAATGTAAAACCGGGAAATTATATTCTGATGCTGGAAGGCAAACCGCCTTACAGGGACAGTTTCAAACAGGATGTTCTGGTAGTGGAAGGACAACCGACTGATGTAGGTGTAATTCGAAATGAATCAAATAAAAAATATGGAAGATCCAAAAGACAACGGAGGAAAAAAGTAAAAAATCAAAACTAAAAATTCAAGCAAAATACCGATAATACGCATCTCGGATCTTCGAATGCTTTCGAAGAAACAGAGAATCCTCTTTCCCGAGATGCAGATAATATCAGTGATGAAAAACTGGATGAAATATTAGGGGATTAATGATTTTCCAGTTTTGGGAAAAATGGTCTCGGTTGAATTGTAGATATATAATACACAGTCTATTAGCAGTGATTATTTTATGGAATAAACTATTTTGGCATCATATATAGTATTTTATAATAAAGAACTCACTGCTCATGTTAAAAATAATGATTATTGAGGATGACCTGGATTTATTACATGGTCTGCGGTTTTTGCTTCAGGCTTATCACTGCAAAATTTGTCCTCTGACAGATGCAGATGAAATATCTAAAAACCGTCGGTCTTTTGCAACCGGATCTGATTTTGCTGGACATCAAACTGGATCACAGCAATGGACTGGATGTATGCCGGGAAATTAAAAACAGTTATTTAAAGGATACGCCGGTTTATATTATGTCAGGACTTCCTGACGTTGATAAAAAAGCATACGATGCCGGTGCAGACTACTTTCTTCCCAAGACCTTTCGATTCAGAAACACTACTTGCAAAAATCAAATCGCTGGAAAATTCTTCCCTCGAAAATTTCAATTCCTGAAGCTGAAAGCGTGCAAGTTTAATGCCCTAAAGCAGATTAAATTTTTGCATATGTTCCCATTTTCGGCTTGCGGTTTATTTCATCGCACTGTGTTTTTCTCCGACATATCAGCTTTAGAACGCCTTACGCTTTAGCTTAAAACCTTTCCCAATTTGGTACTATTTTCCCAATACCGTACTTATTGAAATAAACAGGCTAAATCCTTTTAAAAACGGAAATCGCAGAGTATATTTATCTCCTCCTCATCATCCTCTGATCACCCCATTTCTTTTTCAAAATTTTTCCGTATCCATACAACTGATCCATTCCTTTAAAAGACCGCTGTTCGTAACCCTTAAAAGCGACATCTTTTAAATTGATCAGTATGAAAACATTTACCCCTTGCCGGAATTTAGTTTTTAATATTACCGGATTTATCAAAAACAGAACAGGTCTGCTCTTAATGATCATCATTTCTTGTTTTCAGTTCAGTGAATTAAAAAGTCAGAACTGCAATCTTTGTTCAATTCCTTCTTTTCCTTCTCTTACCGTTTACCAGTCATTTCAAACCGGTCATGGAATGGGATTTGGTGTTGAAGCAGGCACCTGGAATAAAGATGCCGGTAAATTCAGTTATTTTATCGGTACCAGTATGGTTTGGGCTGAGAATAACAATTCAACCGATGCAAAAACAACCAGCTCCTCCCAAAACAGGCTTTACTGAGTTTCTATCGTGAAGGGTCAATATCAATTAACGAATCATCTTGTATGTAATTGCTGCACCGGGCATTGTAAACCTGTCTTATTTTGAATTACAAACCGGATTCCGATATGTAGTTCCGCTAACCACGTGTGATCGGTATCGGAATTGAACCGGCGTATGCATTCAATCAAAAACAATTCGTAATGAATGCCAATCTGCATTTTGCCCTTCGATAAAATAAAAAATCCATGCAACCGTTGTAATACGCTGCATGGATCTCCGTAAAATATTTCATTAGTGAACTTTATCTACATTATTGTATTTATCTGTCCAGTAAGCAATTTTAGCTTTATCTTTCTTGGATTCATAAATCGTAACCAGCATATCATAAGAATCCCGCAAAGCCACTTTATCAGCTTTCTTTAATTTGCGCCTGTGATGCCCAGCAGCTGGTCTACTTTTTCCAGGTAAGGAATCGCTTCATCGAATTTTTTTGCTGACTGTGCCCGGTAATCCTGTCGTTGTTTCAATTCATGCCGCATTGGTATTTCCTTTGGGTTTACCCAGTACCTGGAATTCAACGCCCTCATTATAGGAAATCTGTCCGAGCACCAGGTAGGCCTGCGGATAATTGGGATTGAGTTTCATACTGGTCAGCAGTTTTTCCTGGGCCTTTTTGATCAGTTCATCAGAATTGGCCACACGTTTGCCCGAACTGGTATCCGTTGCATATTGATACAATTCCAATCCGTAATTGAAAAAATAAATCGCACTGTCCGGATGTTCCTTATTGATTTCTTCATATTTGGCAAAAAGGAATCCTTGGGGCCGGTTTTTCTCAGCTCATCCAGTTGGAGTTCATCATAAAAAATATCGTTTGGATATTTGGATTTGCCCAGGGCAATATATTTGGCTGCATTTGCCTTATCTCCTTTACGGGTATAATAATCTGCCAGCCATTTATAAATTTCAGCCATATCATTGCCGCCGATTTTGGTAATACCGGAATCGGCAATGATTTTATAATAAATCAGCGCGTCATCCCGCTTGTCGGATTTTTCAGCTGAAATACCGGCATACAAAAGTGGAAGTAGTATCCATGCTCTGTTTGATCCATCCCTGCTTATACATAAAATTGATGGCACGATAGCGCATTGTGAAATCAGTATAGTGCTTCACTCCATTTTTGTGCATTATAATTGGCGGCGCCCTACTGGAAAGTCCCTGATAAATTTCATTCACGGGTTTGTAACCATCAGCAGCCAGCAACACCTGTTTCTTATCATCATACTGAACATATTTTTTCAGCGCGTCCAGCGACTGGATAAGGGCATCCGGATATTGGTCTTTCAGCGGATCATTCGCCGCAATGGCATTATAAATTTTCACCTTGGTATACCAGGCTTCTGCATTTTTCTGATTTTTTTCAACCAACAGCGCCTTGTCAATTTCCTCTTTGGCTTCTGCGAGTTTATTTGCTTTTAGTAAATCTTTCGCTTTGTCTACGGATTGGGCAAACAATCCGGAAAATACTACGGCCATTAAAAGGCTTAAAAGCATCCGTTTCATGAGATTTTTATTTGAAGTTTTCTGATGACATTATTCTGGACCTGATTCCGGGGGCAATATATCCAAAACCGGGCCTTCCCCTTCTTTTACTTCCTCAATAGTAGATTCTTCATCAAGTTGTGTAATGGCGGCAATGCCATCCCCTTCATCCAGCCGGATCAGTTTCACACCCTGTGTGGCCCGACCCAGTTCACTGATCCCATTTACCGGCATACGGATCGTAATACCCGATTTGCAGGTGATCATCAGGTCTTCTTTTTCGGTTACATCCAGGATACCGACCAGTTTTCCGGTTTTATCTGTGACCTGAATGGTTTTTATTCCCTTTCCTCCCCGGTTCGTTACACGGTATTCATCAACCTGGGTTCGTTTTCCATAACCATTTTCACTGACCACCAGTACCGTTTTGGATTTATCGTCCTTATTGACACATATCATGCCAATCACTTCATCCAGATTATCATCCACTTCTATTCCGCTCACACCGATGGCACCTCTGCCGGTAGGCCTTACATTTTCTTCCGGGAAACGTATGGCACGGCCGGATTTGACTGCCATCATGATCTCACAATTCCCATCTGTTAAGCCTGGCAGTCAGCAGCTGATCATTTTCCAGAATCGTAATGGCATTTACACCACTTTGCCTGGGACGGCTGAAATCTTCCAGCAGTGTTTTTTTGATAACACCCCGTTTGGTACAAAGCACGATATAATGACTGTTCAGGAATTCATTATCCTTTATATCCTTTACATCGATGATGGCTTTGATTTTATCATCCAGCGGAATCTGGATCAGATTCTGAATCGCCCTGCCCTTACCAACCCGGTCGCCTTCCGGAATCTGGTAAACATTCAGCCAGAAACATCTTCCTTTTTCTGTAAAGAAAAGCAGGGTATGATGTGAGCTGGCAACAAAAAGATGTTCAATATAATCTTCCAGCCGGGCCTTACCTCCGCTCAATCCCCTGCCACCCCGGCGTTGCTGACGGTATTCAGTAGCCGAAGTTCTTTTGATATATCCGTTATGTGAAATCGTGATCACAACATCTTCTTCCTTGATCAGATCCTTGATCTGCACTTCATCATCCAGGTATGTAATTTCCGTTTTGCGTTCATCACCAAATTTTTCTTTTATTTCAAGAAGTTCTTTTCGGATCAGGGCAAATCGTTTTGACTTCATCCTGCAGCAGATCTTTCAGGTAGGCAATCAGTTTCTGTAATTCATCAAATTCATTCCGGATCTTATCTCTTTCCATTCCGGTCAGGCGCTGTAAACGCAGTTCCAGAATGGCTTTGGCCTGAATTTCACTCAGTCCCCAGCCTGCATTGATCAGATTTTCCTTTGCCAGATCCGGTGTGGAAGAAGAACGGATCAGTGAAATCACTTCATCCAGGTGATCCAGTGCAATCAGATAACCCTGCAGAATATGCGCTCTTTTTTCTGCTTCCCTTAATTCAAACTGGGTTCGGCGGACAACCACTTCATGACGGAATTCAACAAATTCTGAAATGATCTCTTTCAGATTCAGCGTGCGTGGACGGCCCTTTACAAGCGCCACATTATTGATACCATAAGAAGTTTGCAATTCGGTATGCTTGTACAACTGGTTGATGACCACATTGGCAACCGCATCACGTCTCAGATCAATGACGATCCGGATACCTTCTTTTTCATTGGATTCATTATTTACACCGGTAATACCTTCAATCGATTTTTTCATTCACCAGCTGGCCGATCCGGTCACAAACTCCATCCACATTTACCTGGTAAGGCGTTTCTGTAATAATGATCTGTTCACGTCCGTTGGCTTTGGTATCTACATGCAGTTTTCCGCGGAGCACTACCCTGCCGCGACCCGTATGCATGGCGGCTTTCACACCTTCCATACCAAAGATCACTCCTCCGGTTGGAAAATCAGGTGCTTTTACATATTGCATGAGTTCTTCGATCGTAATATCCCTTTTATCAATATAAGCCACACAACCATCAATGGATTCAGACAGATTATGCGGAAGCATATTGGTAGCCATTCCCACGGCAATACCACTGGCGCCATTGATCAGCAACTGCGGAAATCGGGCGGGAAGAATGGTTGGTTCTGTCAGTGAATCATCAAAATTCGGCTGAAAATCCACCGTTTCTTTATCGATATCTTCCAGCATGGCTTCGGCCAGCCGGTGCAGGCGGGCTTCTGTATAACGCATGGCCGCCGGACCGTCTCCATCCTGGCTTCCGAAATTTCCCTGCTTGTCGATCAGCATATACCGCATACTCCATTCCTGCGCCATTCTGACCATCGTATGATAGATGGCTGCATCCCCGTGCGGATGGTATTTACCCATTACTTCCCCCACGATACGGGCTGATTTTTTAAAAGGTTTGTTGCTGTTGCTGCCCAGTTCATTCATCCCATACAGGATACGGCGGTGAACCGGTTTGAGACCGTCCCGTACATCCGGCAGGGCCCGGCTTACAATAACCGACATAGAATAATCTATGTAGGCCATTTTCATTTGCTCTTCGATGTTGATGGGAACGATGCGATTATTATCCTGTGTTTCTTCCGGTATGATATTTTCTTCCATAATTTTTTAAAATCCTGTAAAACCCAAGCTTTTATAAGGCATCAAAGGTAATGAAATCAGCAGGGTTTGAGGAGAAAAAAGCGAGTTAAAAACAGCCCTATTTTCAAGGTATTATTCCAGCCAGGCTCCCTTTACCCGGCCCCTTTCCACTTCCACGTAAATATGCTCCTGTAACGTGGTGGCTACCGATAAACCCACATAATCGGGTTTTACCGGAAATGTATTATGACTTCTTTCAACAAGCACCAGGGTCTGTATTTTTTTGGGACTGGAATCCAGGAAAGGTTTAATGGCATAAAGCAGGGTTTTGCCACTGTTTGAAACATCATCGATCAAAATGATCACCTGGTTTCTGAAAATCGGGCGGCTGGCTGAGCGTAACTTCTCTGGGATTTTTTTTATCCAGACTCACCGTAATCAATTCGGTTTTCAATCCGGCAATTTCCTTTCAGTAATTCCTGAATCGTTTTTGCAATCACGGTTCCGCTTTCCCGGATGCCGGCCAGAATAAATCCGGTTTCACCAAAATTATTCTCCAGGATTTCAAAAGCCATCCGCTTTAATTTTTTTGCTGCAACTTCCGGACTGAGTATATAATTCTTCTCCATGCCCCAAGGTAAAGAAAATCATAAATCCTGCAAATCTGCTATAACTTCAGGTCTTAAATCCGGAGCATGCAGCTGGTTCAACAAATTGCTTTTATTTTACTTTCCGCTAGCTGCCATCTGGCTCTTTAGCCGAAATACTCTTGCGCATCCGTAAAAATATCCTGCTCGGAAAAGACGAAGATTATTCAGGACCAGCCCGGTCAGGCGCTGGAAAAATCTCCTGCTGCTGGCATTCGGTCAGAAAAAAATGTTCCGCAATCCACTGGTAGCCGTTCTGCATTTTTTTATTTATGCCGGATTTATCATCATCAACCTGGAAGTGCTGGAAATATTCCTGGATGGTATTTTCGGAACGCACCGACTTTTTCCGTCCGATGGGCGATGTTTATATAACTGGCTGATCAATGCATTTGAAATGCTGGCCCTGACTGTCCTGATCGCCTGTGTTGTTTTTTTATGCAGGAGAAATATTCTGAAACTGCGACGATTTATCAGTCATGACCTGGATGGATGGCCCACGGTCAGATGCCAATTATATTCTGATTACGGAAATCATCCTGATGACGCTTTTCCTGACGATGAATGCTTCCGATACTTTATTGCAGGAAAGAAATTATCGGTCATTATGCTATATCATCCCACAGGAAATTTTCTGATTTCCCAATGGCTGCATCCCGTGTTAAACGGATTGTCGAATCATCAGCTGGTAATGCTTGGAGAGAATCTGCTGGTGGCTGCATATCACCGGCATTTTTGCTTTTCTCAATTATCTGCCTTATTCCAAACACCTTCATATCCTGCTGGCTTTTCCAAATGCATATTTTGCACGGCTCTGGCCGGAAGGAAAAATGCGCAATATGAAATCCGTGCAGCAGGAAGTACTGTATGCCATGCAACCCGAACTGGCGCCTGCGGAAGCTGCACCGCCCGCTAAATTCGGAGCAAAAGATGTGATGGACCTGAGCTGGCGCAATCTGCTGGATGCCTATGCCTGCACAGAATGTGGCCGCTGCACAGCTGCCTGTCCGGCAAATATCACAGGAAAAAAACTTTCTCCGCGAAAGATCATGATGGACACACGTGACCGCCTGGAAGAAGTGGGAAAAAATATCCGCGACAAACGGTTCATTTCAAAGAAGACGGCAAACAATTACTCAAAGAATTATATTTCGGTTGAAGAACTAAGGGCCTGCACCAGTTGTAATGCCTGCGTGGAAGAATGTCCGGTTAGCATCAGTCCGCTGGAAATTATCCTCGAACTCCGCCGCTCCCTGGTGATGGAAGACTCGGATGCACCGCCGGAATGGAATACGATGTTTGGAAATGTTGAAAATAATTTTGCGCCCTGGAAATTCAGTCCGGATGATCGGGATGCCTGGAAAAATGGCTAGGGCCGCAGTATCCGGTATAATTGCGCGATCGCAGCAATGATAAAAATTATTCCCATGATTTTATTGAGTGTACGGTTGCTGGTTTTCATTTTTTTTACCAGCCAGTTTCCGCCATACATATATACTGATCAACCCGCCAAGGGTACCCAGTGCCGGAACCCAGCGTAAAAAAATTGAAACTGGCAAATCCGGGTTTCAGCCAGCCCTGATTAAGAAAATATCCTGACCAGATAAACCAGAAAGGAATCTGCGCCGGATTCAGTGCACTCATGCTCATACCCAGCAGAAACCGGTTCAGCCGGTTATTTAATAATCAGGGCTTTTTTTTCATGCTCCTGCTTTCGTGCAGCCATAAAACTCAGAACACCCAATATCCAGAAATAATAAAATCGTTATCCAGTTGAAAGACTATAAGAACCAGCTGATGACCCATGATCCATTGCATACCGGATAATACCACCCGCAGGTAAACCATTTCAATCAGCGCAACACCGAGGGAATATTTCCAGGCATTGCGGAAATTTTCCTGCACAGCAATCTGGGTTGCCGTCATACTCATGGTACCCAGGGGCAGCTGGCCGAGAAAACTGAGTATCAGACCCGAGAAAAAATGAGATAGTGACGTATTGCATGTTGAGTGTAGAGGTTAGTTCATACCGGTTCTTGTTTTGCATGCGCTGCCAGCATTTTTGAATTCCGTCTTGTCTGTCTTCTGAACATCTGCACTCCTTCCGACAAACTCAGGTAACGGATAACCCAGTCGGTGATTTGCCCGGCTGATCTTAAAAAGTATAATCCAGTGCCGGATGATTTCCTTCCAGGCAAAGAAAATCGAATGCCGCGGATCATAGATATGGGTGGGTTCACTGCCTGCACCGTTTACCTCCAGATATGAAAAATGATTTTCCCTGCTTCCAGCAATTCCCGGCTTTCATACCGGATATCCAGCCTTCCAAAATAAAAAGCAGGAATCTGTCGAGCAGATTTCATCCATCACTTGCATCCAGTTCCGGATTGATGGATGCACTGTCGTCCAGGAACAATGCGCCCCGTGCATGATTTCCATAAGGTACAACAGTAAAAATTTCTCCCCGCGGACAGAACCTGGTTCAACATATTCCGGTTCCATGTATTTCCAGTTGCGGCAATTGTAAAATAGCGCGTGGATTGGCTTTTAAAAGATCCCGGATATTTTGTTCGCCGTCTCCTGTTACTTTCAAAAATTCTTTATGTACGATTCCGGAAATATTTCCTCTTGCCTGCTCCGGGAAAACGGTAATAAAAAATGCCCGCTTCGTTTTCATATGAAATAAATTCCTGTATATGAAAATCAACCAGGGAAGCCAGATGCATATGCTTTTACTGCACGACTCATCATCCAGTTTTTTTACACCCCTGCCCCTGGCACCCATATCCGGTTTACCGATCAGCGGAAACTGGAAATCCGGCGCTGCAATAGTTGGTCCAGAACTTCATCGGGATCGGAACCCGCGGGGAAAAAAATGGTTCTGGGCTGCATAGCCTGCAGGCACCAGTGCATAAATATCCTTTTTTGATTCTCCCAGGAATCCGCCATTTTTTATGTTCGGATTGGCTGCTGCAAAGAAAAAAAAAGAACGGGCCCGCAGACAAAGAAAAATAAATATGGGATAAATGGGAATATATACCACATTGAAACTCCAGTATTCCCAATGCAGTAACCGGATCCAGAACGGCTTTTTTTTCCAGCCCGGTTTTTCGTTCATGCTTTTACCGGAATTCGTTTTTTGAAGAGGAAGATAACTTTCGGATGTTTCGCCATTCCTTAGATCCAGATAGCGGAATGAAGCGGTATCCGGTGATAAGGCGTATGGAACTGATGCTGTTGGTAAAAATTTTGTTATCCCGGTTCATCAGAATATCATTGAACGGATCTCCATCTCCACCCTTCTGATGAAAGTGAATAATATCCAGGGTGCCCGGATAGGCATTTTCAGCTAATCCATTTATTAAACCAGTTTTCCCGTTTACGGATAGCTGCCGGATCATACAAAGTTACCGAAGACCAGATATGTGGTTTATTCGCGTTCAGGGATTCCAGCCATTTCATTCTTCCATCCCATTTGCCGGAATAAAGATTTTTGTTTTCAAATAAAATAACCGTAAACGGTTCAATACCGTTAAAATCTGTTTCTTCAAAAGCATCTGCCGGAGACGACCGGACAATAAGATCAAGTAATACAAGTCCCCGGCTTTTCCGGTAAGAGGTTTCGGCTGATGTGCTTTGATGGCTCCGTTCAATAAAACCGCCACATGTACCGGATTCATTTACGGCAATCCAGCTGCCTCCGGCCTGCTGGATCTTTTGGAAAAAGAATTCGCATTCCGTTTATTTCATACATCTGCGGAAATAAAGCCAGTGGCCTGTCCGGCCATGTTCATCACGGCTTGAAGTAAAAAAAAACCGGTTCCCCGTTGGGATAAAAGTTACTGTACACATTGCTTCCTGTACTTGAGGGTGGATGAAGCAACGCCATAAGAATCATCCACCGGAATATCCCCCAATTCCCGAAGTCCAACCCGGATCAGCGCCATATGGTGGATGGTATGTTCCAGGTTATATGCAATCTCCCGGAAATAATTGGTAGTGATTTTTTCCGGCTCAGCCTGCAATTCATCATAATAGGTGAGCAGGTAAAGAGTTTTATTTTCCTTTGAAATCTGCTGAATGATTTCTTTCAGAAGACCGGTTGCAAAATCTTTATCCGTTTCAATCTGTTTATCCCTTTTTCTTTTTTCATAATCCACTTCCCCGGTTTGATATCCGGTTTCCAGGCACTGAAACATTTCAATGATATGACGTACATGCTGACCGATGGTATTGCCGGATAAATTTTTACAGGACATGATTATACTGATCCTGTTCCAGCTGGTTCAGCGAATCAGATAGCTGAATGAAAACCTGATGCACGGTTTTTTGCAGTTCCATAAAAGTCGTTTTCTAAAAATAATATTTTTTTATTTAACGGGCCAGTACTTTTATATTCGACCGTAAGTTCATTGGATAGTGTGCTGGAACCGCCGATATCAAAATCCCGCCGGTTCATTTTAAAACTTCCTGTAAAATAGCCATCCGTTCGCCTTTTTTTCAGCCGTAAAAGGCAGTATGAATTTCTTTGCTTTTATTTTTAATGGTCAAAGCTACCCAGTGGCCTCATATGCTCCTGATTTTCCCGTAGCCCGTATACTGAAGAAGATACGAAATGGATCAGCGGATAGTTTTTCACATCGAAATAAGCTTTCTTCCCTCAGATGTTCATCCCTGAATTCATTGTCCGTATTGATGCTCTCCGATTTAATAGTTACCCGAAACGATGATTTGGCCAGATCATCCGGATTAAAATATAATGTCCCCTTCCGGAGCAGCCAGAGTTCCGCCGGTTTTAAAACCAAAATTCTGAATGGTAAAACGTACGCCTGATTCATTGGCAACCGGATGGTATCTGGCCGAAAGCAGGTGTTCAGCGTAAAAAATAAAAATACAGTTAAGCCCGCTTTTAGCACAGGTATCTTTATTATGAATTGTTAATGCGATCATCACGATTTTCTTTTTCAGTTGTTTCTCCAATTGACTTTTATAAATAAAAATGAGCATGGCACAACATATAAAAGTTATTACAGCATAAATAAAAAGCAGCGGATCCCCGTCAAAATTAATCACCGATTTTGGTCAGGTGAAAATATAAAGCGCCGGTCATCATGGCCAATCCCAGAATCGCGCCATATCCCGTGAACCGGGGAATTAAAAGAAGGATGGCAGCAATCAGTTCCAGATCCCGGTACCAATCCGGCCCTAGGGTTCCATACCAATCTCTGTAAACAGTTTAACAGATTCCGGATGGGCAGTAAATTTAAAATACAGTGTTTGCAGAAGGATGATTGCCGGAACCAGACGCAGGATCCAGATACCGATGGTACGAATATTCATATGGTTGTTTTTTCAGTTTATTGCTGCACAATTTTCTGCCAGTTTGCATCTGCCTGCGTGTGAAGTTTGGATTCATCCTGGTTCCAGCTTTTCAGTGTATTGTTGAAAAACCGGTTATAAAACAGGAATAATTTTCCGTTGATAATCTTAAATGTTTCCGGATCGATTTCCACTTTTGAACCATCATGTCCCATGGCATAAGCGCACCAGCCTCCATACTGCGGCTCATACTTTGCCGGATTTGCCTGAAATAGTTGCTGATCTGCGCCACTCGCAAAATGATACACCACACCATGGGAACTATAGTTAAATTCCTTCTTTCCCTTTACTGCTTTATTCTGCGTGAAATAAGCAACCGGATCATATCCCTTTATCGCGACTCCGTCATCCAGATTGAATTGTTTGAGCCGGAATGCATCTGATTGGGAAAAAGAAGACAGGCCGGCAAGAAGGAACAACAGGTAAACCAAATTTTCATAACACATATTTGAACAAAACTAATTCCCTCTTTACCGGTTCATTGTCGGTTAATTGACAGAAAGTCGTTTTTGTAGGTTTTTAACATTCAGAAAGCAGATCTGCTGACGGTTATAGGAAAGTATTCCCTCTGCTTCCAGTTCATTGATCATGGTGGTAACGGTTTGCCGGCTGGATCCGATCAGGTTGGCAATATCTTCATGTTTGAGATAATTGGGAATACAGAATCCTTCCGGCATGGTTTCCCCCAGTTTATTTTCCACCAGCTGCCAGAAAAAATGAGCCAGCCGGGTTTTTACATCCTTGTTCAACAGATTGAGCAATCGGTTTTCAATGGTCCGGAGTTTGGCCCCTACCTGTTTGCTGTACCGGAGTGCCAGATCCGGACGTTTTTTCAGCAATTTTTCAAAATCTTCAATATAAAAATGCGCAGAGGCTTACATCCTGTTTATAAGCCTGCGCAAATTCACCATGGAGATTGCTTCTCTCCAGGGTAAACTGTCCGAATAATTCTCCTTTCTGAATAATCTCCATTACTTTTTCATTTCCCTTCGGCATCAATATGGCCGATCCGGATATAACCTTCTTTTACAAAATAAATCTTATTGTGATTATACGCTTCAAAATAAATGTATTCCCCCTTGGGCACTTCCATAAAATGATGTTCGATATTCAGGTCTTCATAATCTTCGTCTGAAAGATGACACCAGAGATCATAATTACGGATTAAAAGCATTTTATCTTCTGCGGGCATATCAGTAATTATGGTTTAAAATTACCGAATCAGTGCTTATCCCGCGCGCCAAATTTGCATTAGATTTACAGCTATAAATATTTATTACATGGATGTACCCGTCATGGCCGACCTGTTCAGCCGGGGAGAATCACCGGAAATTCTGTTCTGGGTTGGTTGTTCCGGCAGTTTTGACCAGCGCGCACAAAAAATCACCCGGGCTTTTGCCACCATTCTCAATCATATCGGCATCCGCTATGCCATTCTGGGAAAGGAAGAAATGTGTACGGGTGATCCGGCCAGACGTGCGGGAAATGAGTTTATTTTTCAGATGATGGCCTATCAGAATATTCAGACATTGAATAATTACCAGGTAAGAAAAATAGTAACGGCCTGTCCGCATTGTTTCAATATCCTGAAAAATGAATATCCCGAACTGGGCGGACAGTATGAAGTGATTCATCATACCGTTTTTCTGCAGCAATTGCTGGATGAAGGCAGGATCCGTCTAAAAGAAGGCGGATCCTATAAAGGCAAAAAAATTGCCTATCACGACAGCTGCTACCTGGGACGGGCCAATGGTATTTATGAAGCCCCCCGAAAAGTGCTGGAAGCCCTGGATGCCGAACTGGTGGAAATGAAACGTTGTAAAAGCAAGGGACTCTGTTGCGGTGCCGGCGGTGGCACAAATGTTCAAGGAAGAAGAAAAAGGAAACACCAGGATCAATTTTGAAAGAACCCGCGAAGCACTGGAAACCGGTGCCGCCCTCATTGCTTCAGCCTGTCCTTTCTGCAATACCATGTTGACCGACGGTGTAAAACATGAAGAAAAAGAAGACCAGGTGAAAGTGATGGATATTGCCGAAATGATTGTTTCAGAACTGGCGGATGTAGCGGTTGACGGATGACTGGATGACGGACTTGACGAATTGACTCGTTCCACACTTGCTCATTAGCTTTCAGGCTTTCAGATCTCAAGTAATTCCCCCGCCTGTGGTCCCGTATTGAATAACAGATCCAGAATGGAAAGATTGGGAAAAAATCCGGTTCTTTCTTCAAATACCTGCCGGTATTTTACCGGATTCCACTGATGATAATTTTTAGGTAATACCTGGTTCCGACGGTCATCACATCCTCGGAACCTGAAAGGGAATGGCCGTTTCCGTAAAACGGATTTCTGCCGGCCAGTCCAGTTTTTTCTTTCAGCCATTGCAGACAATGCAGATTCCATTCTGCCAGTTCGGATAAATGGCTGCTGATAAAGTTCTCCAAGTTCGTCGTGATAATATTCAAAAAACGGAGATCGGTTATAGGCCGAATGAATCGATTTAAAATGCCGGGCCTGCCATTTTTCGGTATCTGAAATCATCACTTCATTCATGGGCAGCTGCTGATTTCTTCCTTCCTTCAAGGGAACCGATAAAGAGATGATTCCCTGCGCTCCGGCAATCATACAACGGTTGCGAAAACTCATTTTACGGTAAACTTCATATATATCTAAATACACATATGATTTCCTTATACAAAGTAGAAAAGAAGCTGATCGGTGGAAAATATTGTAATTCAGAAACTATCATACTCAGAATGCATTCGAAAATCGAAATTTAGCTAATTTTTTCGCATCAGATGCGTAAGTCTGATTATATGATCTAATATTCAATTAATAAATTGATGTTATAATATATAATATATTAAATATAAGCATATTATATTTATAATTATTTACTAATAAAATTGTCCCTTAAAGAATAGCAATCGGGCCTTGCGGAAACAGCGTTTTTCCAATATTTTTAGCATAGAGTAAAAGCTGAAAAATCAGCCGCTTTTTACCTGGATTCGGATGCGTATCAATATTTTAAAAATGGAACCCCTGCCCGGTATCGGGCGATGATTTGAAATGCACCAGAAGGGCCTTTACAGGAACAGTAATGCTGTTGATAAAAAAGCTGGGAGTGATTATAGGATCTGAGGAAGCATCTGGCCAGGCCCGGAACGGGCTAATTTTTCGTGATCAGAAAACAAAACCGGTTTAGTTTACCCTGGAAATCGAAAGGTGTGGTTGCCCTGGTAATATCTTTTACGGTGCAATCCTGACAAGGCTCTCCTGTCTGCATCTGGAAACGGCTGAAATTGGTACTGAAATACAGTATTCCGCCGGTTTCATAGCCATGCAATACCTGGTTGATCAGCACGGGATGATCCCGCTGGATATCCAGGAAATCCTCCATCCGTTTACTATTGCTGAAAGTTGGCGGATCCATGATCACGAGGTCAAAATACCCGGCCGGAAGGGTCTGCGAGATATTGTTTTACATCTTCATGGAGATAGTGATGTCTGGCGGGATCATAAAGTCCGTTCAATTCCATATTTTCGGTTGCCCATTTCAGGTAGGTTTTGGAGAGATCCACGGAAACCACTTCTGCTGCTCCTCCGGCGCTGCATAAACAGAAAATGATCCCGTATAACAGAATAGATTGAGTACTCTTTTTCCTGCTGACCGGTCCCTGACCATGGCCCGGGTGATCCGGTGATCCAGGAAAAGACCGGTATCCAGGTAATCAGTCAGGTTGATTTTGAATTTCAGTCCCTGTTCGCTGACTTCCATGAATTGTTGTTCATCATCCAGCTTTTGATACTGGTCCTGGCGGTTTGATTTGCGCTGCCGGGTGCGCAGAACGATCCGGGAAGCCGGCATGCCGGTAATTTCACTCGATGATCTCCTTACAATCCGCCAGCCACTGATCATGTTCTTCTTCTTCCATATGGTGATTACGGCGATATTCAGCCACATAGAGCCAGTCTTCATACTTTTCTATACATAAGGGAAACTCCGGAAGGTCATGGTCATAAATCCGGTAACAGGTGATCTCCTGCTTCCTGGCGAGCTTTGCTCAGATGTGCGGAAGACCTTGGTGAGCCGGTTGCGAAACATGGTCGCCTTTTCAGGGGAGATCATGAAAGGCAAGATAGGAAGATTGAACAGGCTTAGAAGTCGCGCAGGATCCATTGATTCAGGGTACGTCCCGTTCCAGGTTCCCGGAACAATGATTCGCCGGATACAATAGAGCGGATCTGCATGGATCCGGCTTTTCATTGAGCTGAAAAGCAGCCACAAATCCTCTTTTTTTGAGCTCCGGAAAGGCAGCGGTATTCCACAGTCCGAAAGGATAGGCAAAATACCGGATACTTTTACCCGGTGATCTGTTCCAGCTGTTTTGGTCGGTTTATCCAGCTGGATTATCCAGTCGTTGCCTGCATATTTTTTTACATTGTGATGATCCCAGGTATGGGAACCGATGGTATTACCCTCGTCAGAAAGCATCCGCACCTGGTCCCGGCTCATATAATGCGGGCGGCCCAGGGAAACCGTCATGATAAAAAACACGCCTTTAAATCCGTATTTTTTCATCTCCGGATAGGCCACGGTATATTGGTCCAGATCCGTATCATCAAAACTCAGCATAATGGGTTTTGCGGGAAGCCGGGCGCCGGAAATCAGGTAAGCATATAGCTGGTCGGGCGTAATGGTATGATATCCGCTGTCTGCCAGCATGCGCATCTGGGCAGCAAATGCTGCCGGAGGAACGATATAGGTTTTGGAAATTTTTGAATCCGTCGGCTTCCAGTCACGGATCTGATGGTAACAAAGAATGGGCACCTGTTTCTTGGCCAGGATAACCGAAGCACTGGGAATCGTCTGCAGCGCGGAATTCGGTACTGAGAATCTGTCGGTTCCATACGGTTCATCGGATGCCGGCAGATTTCCTGCAAAAGATGCCGATAGTGCGGTCTGATTAATATCAGTTGGAATCATGTGTCCGGAAAGGACTGGCAGGACAGCATAAATAACAGCAAGCAGCAGCTAAGCAGTTTCAGTTTCATGGGATCGGATTTCAACATTATAACGCTTTAACCCCATTCATTTATTGCGTTGGTGCATAATACCTTTCCATGTAAATTGCAGAAGTCTAATTTTAAAACTTTTTCCATGCGCTGGAATCTTATTTTTCCTGTTTTTCATTAGTTCTTTTTCGTGTTTTTCCCAGGATCCTTACCTGTTTATCGGCACGTATACCAATGGGGAGAGTAAGGGTATTTATGTATACCGTTTTAATACCATCGACCGGAACCGGTACTGAAGTGAGTACCATGCACGGCTAACAAATCCTTCTTATCTCAGCATTTCTCCGGATGGCAAACATATTTATGCGACAGATGAAGATGAAACACGGAGGTGCAGTAGGTGCCTACGCATTTGAACCGGCCACCGGTCAGCTGGCTTTCTTAAATTCACAGTCCAGTCAGGGTACCTGTCCCTGTTATGTTGCCGAAGATAAAACCGGCCGATGGGTATTTGTTGCGAATTATTGTTCCGGAAATCTCGCTGCCTTCCCGGTCAATACCGACGGATCCCTGGCACCGGCTGCGCAGATCATTCAGCAGTTTGGAAAAGGACCAGATACAGCCAGACAGGAATCTGCCCATGTACATTCCACCATTTTTTCTCCGGATGAAAAATTCCTGCTGGCAGCCAACCTGGGTACAGACAAGGAACATGTATATGCATTTCAATCCACCAGTCAGAATATTCCGCTGACTGAACCCGCGTGATTCCGCCGTTTCTCTGAAACCCGGAACCGGACCGAGGCATATCGCATTTCATCCCACAAAACCCGATGTATATATTCTCGGCGAACTAACCGGCACGGTTGATGCTTTTCATTTTGATACCATTAGACGGAAAACTCACTCATTTCCAACGAATCCGTACCACACCGGATTCCTTTAAGGGGATCTGCAGGCAGCGCCGATATTCATATCCGTGCAGACGGAAAATTTTTATACGCCACCAACCGCGGAAATTCCAATACCATTGCTGTTTTTGCCATCCGGGAAGGATGGAAAACTTGAAAACAAACAAATCATTTCTGTTAACGGGAAAACATCCGCGCAATTTTGTGATTGATCCGACCAGTCGTTTTTTACTGGTTGCCAATCGGGATACTGATAATATCGTCATGTTTTCCATTGATCCGGTTTCCGGATTACTGAAGGCAACCGGCAAGGAAATCAGCATTCCCAATCCGGTTTGTTTGAAATTTCTGGCTTAGACTGCCGAAACGAATGACAGGCTGACGATGCGTTGACGGTCCGGACAATCCGGGATGGTGAGCGTCTGAAACAAGTAATCATGCCAATTAAAATAAATCCTATGTGGTGGATCTATGCTTTGCTTTCTGCCCTTTTTGCTTCGCTCACCGCGATATTTGCAAAAATTGGTGTTACCAATGTGAATTCGAATCTGGCTACGGCCATCCGGACGATCATTATCCTGCTGGTTGCCTGGGGGATTGTTTTTTTCCGGGGAGAATATAAAACCCTGCACAATCTGTCCCGGCATAATCTTTTTTTTCTCGTCATTTCCGGACTGGCCACCGGACTTTCCTGGATTTTTTATTTCAAGGCCCTTCAGGTAGGTAAAGTATCCCAGGTAGCGCCGGTAGATAAACTGAGTGTCGCTCTGACGATTCTCCTGTCCGTTGTTTTTCTGGGAGAAGCACTCAGCTGGAAATCCGCCATCGGTGCATTGCTGATTATTGCCGGAACAATCGTTCTGATTGTATAATTCCCATTGACATGACGTTCGACAGTTCCGACACGTTCGCATACTTCAGCGTTACAGCGTTCCATAGCTTTACGCTTTAGGCCTTAAGCCGCATTTTTTCAAAATAGTCCAGAATTTCATTCCAGTTATTCAGCCGGTGATGGTGATTTACATGTACATTATGCGCTGCGGTAAACAGCAGGGGAATCCCTGAAAAATAATCCAGGTTTTTCAGATGATCGTCAATCAGGTAATCGGTCTTAATAATACTTTTGTCTCCGCAGAAAACAATATTCTTCCAGGAAATAAACGGGAAATGTTCTTCCAGCCATTGTTTTTTTTCAAAAAGTGAAAGCGGAAATTCCATGGCGGCAGAAACAATATAAACATCAAAATCCTCCATCAGCGTTTTGACCGCTTCCACACCGCCGGGGATCAGGGGAAGGGTTCTGAAAAATCCGGGTGTGTGAACATATCGCTTCACAGCTGTTTTATCCGGGAATGCATGACTTTCCGGAACACCCAGCATGGTTTTCCGGTCAACCTTCTCGCCGGATTCTGCTTCATAATACGTGAATAAAATGGGTTTCCGTATCTGCTAAAACGCCATCCATATCCACAGCAATGGAAATCCGGTGTGGTTTATTTTCGTCCATATTTAAAGATATCTCTCCCGCAAAATATTGAGGTGATGTTTGTGGTGTCCGTAAATCAGGTTTACGAGCAGACGTACAGACAGCGGATAACCGTTGGCCGTTCCCTTTCTGTTCAATGCTTCATCAGAAAGAGATTCCACAAACGCAATACTGGATTCCCGCACCAGGGAAAATTCCCGTAAAATATCTTCCTTCTCTCTGTCATTGGCGCGTGCATATTCAGCAAATAAACTTTCCTCAAATCCCGGCAACGGGGTTTCATCACCCCGTGAAAACCGCAAAGCACGGTAAACAAAAATCCTTTCCGAATCCGACAAATGCACCAGCATGTCCTTGATGGTCCATTTGCCGGGTGCATACCGGTAATTCATTTTCTCTTCTGAAAGCGGGCTGATCAGTTCTTCTGTCTCGGAAAAAATATCTTCCAGGTGTATCAGCAGGTTGCCATCGTCCGGAACCAGGTTTATATACCGCTGGTAAAATGGAGGAACCGTTTCCGTGGGTTTATAAATTTTTTTCAAATCAAATGATTTCAGACCGCAAATTTAAGAAACTCCTCCCCGATCACTGCAGGCAATTTTAATTAACTGTTTAAAAGTGAATTTCAAATTTAAATTAAAGTCTACTAATTTGGTAGACTAATATATTTACCTTACTATTGCATCTGAGTGGTCATGTGGCCGAGTGGTGAGGCACGGGTCTGCAAAACCTTTCACGGCGGTTCGATCCCGCCCATGACCTCTGAGAGAAGTTAAATTTGATGGCAGTCGTTACGGGGTGTATTTCCATACGCCCCTTTTATTTTGTTACGGGAATGTTATTTGGTACGGGCTATTTCAATAGTTATGTTATCATAAAATATTTTTCGTCTGAATTTCTTACGCGTACCATGCATATTCTGCTATAAATTTATAGTCCCCATTTACACATTCCCTGATTATCATTTCCAAATTCAATTCCCACTTTCTCTCATTTCCACAAATCCACATTCACCACATTAACATACATATCGGCATGATCAACTAATATCATACTCCTCTTTCACCAAATCATATAAGCGCTGGAATTTCTGAAATCCCTTTTGGTAAACCGCATGGGCTGATGAATCCGGCAAATAGGATTTACTGATTTTAACTTCTTCAGGGAAATCAATCCCAGGGTCTGCATGCCGCATTTTACTGCGCCCCAGGCAGAATTTTCTATTGTCTCGCAAACCATAACCGGAAGATTGAAAACATCTGCGAGAATCTGTATCCACAGTTCATTTCGGGCAAAGCCACCCGTAGCATAAATATTTTTTATTTCCGCCTGCTCAAAAAGTGGCTGACTGATGGCATATAAACAATAGATGACACCCTCCAGAGAAGCCCTCACCATATGAGCCTGCCCGTGATTAATATCGAGTCCGAATAATACGCCTTTCGCGTGAGGCATTCCATATCGGTGCTCTTTCCCCCAGCAAATAAGGCAGAAAAATCAATCCGCCGGAACCGGGATCAACCGCGGAAGCCGGTTTCAGGAAATCAACAACAGTTTTTCCTGATTGAAAAAAATTTTCCTGCAGCCACTGCAGCACAATTCCTCCATTATTAGTCGCCCCTCCAAGGAGCCATTGCTGGTTGTGGATATAATAACAAAAAGTCCGCATTGCCGGATCAATATGCGGTTTGTTTACAATTAACCGGGCAGCACTGCTGGTTCCGATGGTAACTACCAGCGAACCCGGTTCATTGGACGCACCCAGGTTGGCCATAGCACCGTCGCTGCCTCCGATTACAAAAGGAACCTGTTGTAGGGAAGGAAATAAACGCGGAGACGTAAAAATTTTATCAATGCCTACGATGTCGGATAACCTGCTCGCAGAAATTCCGGTCTGTTCCAATATCCAGGGATCCCATTGAAGCGTGCCTGCATTCATCAATCCCGTGGCAGATGCCATCGAAACGTCCATACACCATTCACCAAATAATTTATGAAAAACATATTCCTTTATCCCGACAAATTTGAAGGCCCGGTTAAAAAGTCCGTTCTGATTTTCTTTCAGCCATAGCAGTTTACAAAATGGGGACATGGCATGAACGGGCAGGCCGGTTCGTTGATAAAATTCCTGCGCACGATTCTCTCTGCGAATTCGGGTTGCGATCCCCGCTGCCCGGTTATCGGCCCAGATAATAGAAGGAGAAATGGCTTTTCCGGATTCGTCGACCGCAATCAGGCTGTGCATCGCTGAACAGAAACTGCATACAGTGGGGAGATCCGGAGAAAGATCCCGGAGAATATTTTCCACAGTTTTAATGATCGCCCGGGTAATTTCTTCCGGATCCTGTTCACTCCAGTCAGGATGCGGATGTTGAATCGGATAGGAAATCGAATGTTCACTCAATGTTTTTCCTTCCCGGGAAAAAGCAATTGATTTTACTGAAGTGGTTCCAATATCGATACCCAGAAAATATTCCATATTGCCCTTGAATCCCAAATATAATTACTAAAGGGCCCGCTAATTCAGCATATAGGATAGAATTGAAAATGTAAGCCGGTAACAGGTGGAACCGTAGGAACCGGATCAGTGGTGGGCGGTATTGGTGTGGGTTCAACGGGTGGCCATTCAGGACCGGGTTTGGGTGATGGATCATCCGGACTGACTATATGAAAAACGAAATAAGAACTATCGTTGACAGACATCGTATTATCTTTAGGAAGATAAATACATACTTCATGCCATGCTTTTTTAGATTCAGTATGGCCCTATCTGCCATCTATGGATTTTAACAATAAAACCGTTCTGATTACTGGTGCCAGCCGGGGTATCGGAAAAGCCATCGCATTAAAACTGGCCGCTGCCGGAGCAAATATTGTCATTGCTGCCAAATCGACCGATGAAGACGGACGCCTGGGCGGAACGATTTTTTCCGCGGCGGCGGAAGTAGAAGCAGCAGGCGGTAAAGCCCTGGCCGTTTACTGTGATATCCGGGATGAAAAACTGATCGGCGAAGTGATGGAAAAAACAACGGCCCGTTTCGGAGGCCTGGATATTCGTGATCAATAATGCATCTGCTATCAGTATCACCAATACTGAAAAAACAGAACCCAAACGATTTGATCTGATGTTTGATATCAATGTTCGCGGAACATTTATGGTAACAAAATATGCCTTTCCCCTCCTGAAAAAATCTTCGAACCCGCATATCCTCACTCTTTCACCGCCGCTGAATTTTGATATGAAATGGTTTAAATCCCATCTGGCCTATACCCTGAGCAAATACAATATGAGTCTGATGGCCGAGGCATGGGCGGAAGAATTTAAAAAAGATGCGGTTGCGTCCAACAGTCTTTGGCCCGCCACCCTGATCGCAACAGCTGCTGTAAAGAATTTGCTGGGCGGGGAAAAACTTTTCGCCACTGAGCCGTAAACCGGAAATCATGGCAGATGCCGCTTACTATATTCTGCGAAAAGAAGCAGGATCCACGACCGGTAATCATTTTATCGATGAAGATGTGTTGCGCGAAGAAGGAATCACGGATCTGGATTCGTACTCCGTTAAACCTGGCGCGACTTTACAGCGCGACCTTTTCCTTTAGGCTTTGATTCGTGTTTGGTAAATACCCGGTGCGTTATCGGACTGGAAAGAATAATCGATGTGGTTGTTTCTCCATATTCCATCATGCTGGTCAGTAATTGCTGCAGATGTCCGGAATTCTGTACAACCACTTTCAGGAAAATGCAAAGATTGCCAGTTACGCGATGGCATTCCAGTACCTCATCCAGTTTTTCAATATAATTCAGGAAAGACAGGAATTTACCCGAATGTGCAGTAAACGTGATAAATGCTTTTAAAGCATATCCTGTTTTTTCATAATCCACTTCAATTCGATAACCCTGGATTATACCGGCTTCCTCCAGTTTAACCATGCGTTCCGCTACGGCCGGAGCCGACATACCCACTACCCTTCCGATATCTGCAAAAGAAGCTCTTGCATTTTCCTGCAGGCAGGCCAGGATCGACCAGCTCGTTTTGTCTAGTTCCATATGGAAAGTAATTTTAGCTGAATTAGCTTGTTTTCGAAAGCAAATGTTCAAAAAAACATTGTTTTCGAAAGCAAAAATAATAAATTTCCTTTTAACTTTGGATAGTCTTTTTTGAGGAATATAGATTTAAACAGCAGAAGATGAATAATACCTTATCCAAAACACCCGGTACACTTCCCGTAGTGCTGGCTTATTTAACCGTTTACATTGTATGGGGTTCTACTTATTTTTTTATCAGCAGGGCCCTCCAGTGGTTTCCCGCCGTTTATTCTGGGAGGTATCCGGTTCGTGCTGGCCGCGCTGATCATGATGATCTGGGCGATCTGGAAAAAAGAAAATCTTTTTGATTGGGAAACCATAAAACTTGCTGCCATCAGCGGTTTCCTGATTCTCTTTATCGGGAACGGAGTAGTGATTTTTGTTGAACAATATGTAGGAAGTGCCTGGGTCGCAATTATTATTTCAGCTGCCCCGCTCTGGTACGTGGTATACGACAGACCGCACTGGAAAGAAAATTTCAACAGCAAATCAATCATAACCGGTTTATTTCTTGGACTGATCGGAATATTTCTTTTATTCCTTCCCAATTTATCTTCGGCTTATAAAACAGATCGCAACCCCTATGAACAGATTGCACTTTTCGTGCTCATTCTCGGATCGATGTCATGGGTAGTTGGTTCTCTTTATGCCAAATACAAAAAGACACAGGCTCCGGCAACGGTCAATACCAGCTGGCAGATGTTTTTTGCAGGATTGTATTTTTTGATAGGAGCCGCAATAACCGGAGAATATAAAACATTTCAATTCTCATCCGTTTCTGCAGAAGCCTGGTTTTCCATTTCCTATCTGATCGTATTCGGATCCATTCTCGCCTACAGTTGTTTTGTATGGCTGATGGAAGTGCGGTCACCGGCACAGGTAAGCACGTATGCGTATGTAAATCCTGTCGTGGCTGTTTTGCTGGGCGTATTCCTGGCTTCTGAACATGTAAATATGCTACAGGTTGCCGGCCTGGTAGTGATCCTGCTCAGTGTGCTGCTCATCAACCTGAATAAATATATTAAACGACCGAGATTGGCCTGAGGAAAGTGTGAAAGTGTGGAAGTGTGGAAGTGTGGACAGTGTATTTCAGATCAACGGTCATACGGTCATCGACAAAAGTCCAAATGCTTCCGCAACCAGCTCAAAAGACCGCAGCCGGTCCTTGTACGAATGGGTCATGGTCGTTATCATGATCTCGTCCACACCCATTTCATCCGACAGAGCAGTAAGTTCCGATCTGACCTGATCGGGAGTTCCGGATATGATCCGCCCCCTGTTATTATTTATCCGTTGCAGTTCTTCCGGTGAAAAAATATAATCCCGGATATCCTCGTAGCGCATCATCTCCCTGTAATTTCCTTTTTCAAATTGCAACAACGTGTAATCTGACAGTTTCCTCAACTGTCCCGCTTTCTCCTCTGTGTCTGCACATAGCACCGAAATGGCAACCAGGGTTTGTGGCGCCGGCATTTCCCGCGAGGGCTTAAATGCCCGTTTGTAACTGTCAACAATTTCACGACCGGCAAACCCATTGATAAATCGCGCCACTGCCAGACCCATTCCGAATTTTGCTGCAATCGCCGCACTGCCTCCGCTGGAACTGAGGATCCAGGGTGCCGGAACCGTGGCAGATAAAGGCACGGCCAGCAAAGGACCATATTGTGAAGCCGCCTCATCATGAAAAAATGCCTGCAACTCTTCCAGCTGCTGCAGATAAGACTCTTCAGAAAAATGGTTGGATGGATTGAGCAGGCTGGCAGATATACGGTCTCCGCCCGGCGCCCTGCCCATACCCAGATCAATCCTGCCCGGATAAAGGGTTTCAAGCAGTCTGAAGTTTTCCGCCACTTTCAACGCACTGTGGTTGGGTAGCATAATGCCCCCGGATCCGATTCTTATTCTGCGGGTCTCGCTGGCCAGCGGACCATGAGTAGTTCCGGAGCCGATCCGGCGACCATCGGGGAGTTATGATGCTCTGAAACCCAGAAACGGTGAAAGCCGGCTTCTTCAGCGAATCTTACCGTCTGGATCGTATTGGCAATTGCCTGGGATGCATTAGATCCTTTCGGTACGATGGATTGATCAAGTATGCTGACGCGTAACATGAAACTGATTTGCATCATTAACATCCCGATTGCTTCTTTGTTCTAAATATCAGCGCCGTTTCCTTTTCGAAATCTTAATTTTAGGATCATTTTTTTTATGACATATCAGCAAATCACGGAATTACTGGGAAAGGAAAATGAAAATCTTTTTTCCCATACCTGTAAAAAAATTCCAAAGGAAACCCTACATCTGCCATCTCCCGATTTCATCGACGATGTATTTCAGAGAGTCAAACCGAAATCTGCAAACGCTTCGCAGTCTGCAACAGCTTTTTAATAACGGCCGACTTGCCGGTACCGGATATCTTTCCATTCTTCCTGTTGACCAGGGCGTTGAACACAGTGCCGGGCGCTTCGTTTGCAAAAAATCCACTGTATTTTGATCCGGAAAATATCGTCCGCCTGGCAGTGGAAGGAGGCTGCAATGCGGTTGCCAGCACTTTTGGTGTACTGGCCATGGTGGCCCGCAAATACGCACATCGCATACCCTTCATCGTTAAACTCAATCACAACGAACTGCTCACCTATCCGAATAAATATGACCAGATATTATTTCGGAACCGTCCGCGATGCCTGGAATATGGGCGCCGCAGCCGTTGGTGCAACCATTTATTTTGGATCCGCAGAATCTGACCGGCAGATCACGGAAGTGGCCCGGGCATTTGATGAAGCGCATCAGCTCGGAATGGCAACCGTTTTATGGTGTTACCTGCGAAACAATGCATTTGTAAAAGACGGAAAGGATTATCATGTGGCAGCAGATCTGACGGGACAGGCCAATCATCTTGGAGTGACCATTCAGGCAGACATCATAAAACAAAAATTACCGGAACTGAATGGCGGATACAAGGCACTGAATATGGGAAGCAGTCATTATGGAAAACTGGATGAAAAAATGTATACAGATCTTTCATCTGATCATCCCATTGATCTCTGCCGCTATCAGGTCTTAAATGGTTATTCGGGACGTGCAGCCCTCATCAATTCCGGTGGCGCTTCAGAAGGAGAAAAGGATTTGAAAGAAGCCCTGCGCACTGCAGTCATCAATAAAAGGGCCGGAGGCAGTGGTATGATTTCCGGAAGAAAAGCATTTCAAAGACCATTTGAAGAAGGTGTTCAGTTATTAAACAGCATCCAGGACGTTTACCTGGAAAAAGAAATTACCGTTGCATGAAAAAATCAAAACACGCACCCACAACTATTTTTACTGATATCGGCGGAGTGCTGCTGACCAATGGCTGGGACCGCACGGCCAGAAAAAAAGCGATCAGACGTTTTAATCTTGATCCGGCAGAAACAGAAGAAAGACATCATCTGACTTTTGACACCTATGAGTCAGGAAAAATTTCTCTGCAGCGAATACCTGAACAGACTGGTCTTTTATACGAAAAGAAATTTTTCGGAAGAGGAATTCAGAAAATTCATGTTTGACCAGTCAAAACCTTTTCCCGAAATGCTCTGCCCTTATCCGGGGCATAAAAGAAAAATACGGGATTAAAATTGCCGTCGTCAACAATGAAGGAAGTGAATTGAATAAACACCGGATCAACACATTCAGACTGGGCGAATTTGTTGATTTTTTTATCAGCTCCTGTATTGTTCATTTCCGAAAACCGGATGCAGATATTTTTAAAGTGGCACTGGATATTGCCCATGTCGATCCGGAAAAAGTGATTTACCTGGAAGACCGTGCCGATGTTTGTTCAGGTAGCAGATACGCTGGGTATCCGCGGAATCATTCACCAGGATTTTAATACAACAAAGAAACAACTGGCTGATTTTGGCTGGGTGATTTAACGCCGGTCAGCGATCGGATCAAATCAACTTCCTGCCTGACTATACGGACGTACCATCCGGACGGAAAATATCATGGAACCATATTTTGGGTTCAGACCCGTCCGGCATGGGTGTATCCCAGGCATATTTGGTATTGGTTTTTCCACTCACCAGTCCCCAGTTGATGGCTCCTATATTTTCTTTTTTCAGCATAGGCATAATATTAAAAAAAGTACTGTTGCGCAGGCGGGCCATATATTCGGTACAAATCAGTGGCCGTCCGTATTTTCTCAATGTGTCAATGGCCTCCTGATGGGCTTTTTCATTTTCATAGTTATGATAAGTAATCACATCCGAATGCAGCGAGCTGGAAACGGTTCAGTCCACCAGGTCCTTGTTCCAGACTCCGGCAGTAAGCGGCTGGGATGGATTGATTTCCCTTGACCATTGAAAAACATTTTTCAGCAGAACCAGACTTTTATTCTGATAATTTGAATTTCCCGGCTCATTATACAAATCCCAGAGCAGGATCCGTTGGTCTTTCTGAAAAGTTCTGAGCATGTCTTTCACATAAGTTTCCAACACTTTCATCAGGCTGGAATCATCATACAAGTAATTTTCCCGGATCCCTTAACCAGCCGGAATTGTGAACACCCGGTTTGGGCGCAGGCTGTTTTCCTGCATGATAAGATTCATTCCAGCAGTCATCAAAAAAAACAAAAATGGTTTTAATATTTCTTCCGTCTGCGAAATAGCAAGATACTGACCCATCCGTTTTCTTAAATCCTTCCGGATCCTGTTGCCAGGCCAGGTGATGCAGAAATACACGCATGCAATTCAGTCCGATGGACTGGGCATATCCCAGTTCCCTGGAAATGGTTGCCGTATCAAAACTTTCTGCCTGCCACATTTCCAGCTGGTTGATAGCAGTGCTCGGAATAAAATCACATCCCCTTAACCAGCCTTGATTTGCATACCATTGATTGGCTGAAGATTTTGTCCATACCGGTCTTGCAGTCTGTGCATTTGATGCATAGAAACAGCGAGCGAATACTACGATAGATAAGACTTTCCTCATGTGAATTTGAAAATTTGAATCCGCCAGCTGGCGAGATTGGAAATAAAATTTTTTAATCGTTAAAATTAGGCTGTATACACGAATAGCTCATAATTTTCCGATTGAACAGCTCAAATTTTCAAATTTTCAAATTTCCAAATTTCCAAATCCGATCTGTATCGGCCTGAATCACACATTGTATCGATTGCGAACACCCGGTTTATTAAACCATATACATTCCCATGTCTCTCAATGGCTTATAAAATGGCATAGCGTATGAATTGATATTGCCCAAATCAGCAGACTATGTTCAAAAACTATATCAAAACGGCTTACCGAAATCTGATCCGGAATAAAAAATTCAGCCTGATCAATATTTGCGGGCTGGCCATTGGTATTGCCTCTTCCATTCTGATTTTTACCGTAGTTCATTACGAACTAAGTTATGATACATTTCAGCAGGGATATAAAAATATCTATCAGGTTGCCATTGAAGATAAATTTCCGGGCGGTACAAGTTATACTCCGGGTACACCCTATCCCGCGCTGGAAGCCCTGAAAGCAAAATTCCCGCAGGTTACCACCGGTGTTTTGTATTCTAATTATGGTGCGCAGCTGACGGTCGTCGGTCCGGATGGCACGCCTTCAAAAGAAAAAAGATTCATTGAAGAATCAGGTGTTTTTTTCGCGGATTACCAGTTTTTCAACATATTCAAAACGCAATGGCTGACTGGTTCACCACAGGTTCTTGACCAGCCCAATAAAATCGTCCTGTCAAAAAAAACCGCTGAAAAATATTTCGGTCAATGGCAGGATGCAACCGGAAAATTTATTCGTCTCGATAACCTGAACACCGTTCAGGTAGCCGGAGTCATTCAGGATGCCCCGGGAAATTCCGATTTTCAATTCAAAGTGATTGGATCCTATCCCATTTTTAAAAGCACCAGTTATTATCCTTATTCAGTAAAGAGTGGGGTTCTACCAGCAGCAACGAACAGCTTTATATGTTACTGCCCGCGGACCAGTCTCCTTCTGCTATCAACACACAGCTGACTTGATTTTAGTAAGAAACAATTCAATCAGGATAAACGTGCAGTCAAACGATACCGTGTTTATCCGGCCACTCAGCATTTTGCATTTTGATTCCCGGATGGAAAATATGGGGGATCATGTAACCAGCAAAAGCACCTTATGGACGCTTTCGCTGATTGCCCTTTTTATACTGATCATGGCCTGTATAAATTTTGTGAACTTATCAACCGTTCAGGCCGTAAACCGGTCCAAAGAAATCGGGGTACGAAAAGTACTGGGAAGCAGCCGCTGGAATCTGCTCTGGCAGATATTGGGAGAAACAGCACTGCTCGTTTTGGCATCCATTTTACTGGCTGTCGGACTGGCAGAATTATGCCTTCCCTATATCAAACATGTTTCTTCGATCAGTGAAACAATTCAATTACTAAACTGGCAAACCGTTATTTACCTGTCCGGCATTTTTATAGTTGTCACCTTAATGGCCGGATTATATCCCGCGCTGGTTGTATCCGGATTTCAGTCCGATCCTTGCATTGAAAAACAAAATCAATTCTGCCAGTGTGGGTGGCATTTCACTCAGAAGATCACTGGTAGTATTGCAATTTGCCATTTCACAGGTACTGATCGTTGGAACCCTGATCGCAGTTATCACAAATGAGTTTTGTTCAGAACGCCAACCTGGGACTGGATAAAGAAGCTGTGCTGATTGTGAGGGGCAATGGAGACAGCACCCAGATATCCCGGATGGATATTTTTAAATCAGAATTAAAGAAAAATAATTCCGTAGTGGATGTTTCACAATGCACGGATCCTCCGTCATCAGATAATGGCTGGGGAACAAACTTCGCTTTTAATCATAAACCGGATGAAAACTATACCCTGTTTCTCAAGTTCGGAGATGCAGATTATTTTAAAACCTTCGGTCTTCAGTTTGCTGCCGGTGGACCGTATCGTCAGTCCGATACGATGCGGGATGTGGTGATAAATGAAACCCTCGTCGGCAAAACTGGGACTGAAATCAGCCGCAGGAAGCCATTGGGAAAGATATTACAGTATGGGACAGGGAAGCTGGAGAAAAATTTCCGGAGTAGTAAAAGACTTCCGGCAGAATTCTTTGCGCGAAGAGATCCGACCCATTGTGATCGCGAGCAGTAAAAAAGATTATTCCTATACAGCATTAAAATTAAAAGCAGGTAATCTGGGTGTCAGTCAAAGAACAGGTACAGCAGGTCTGGGATAAATATTTTCCGGAATATGCCAATCAGACTTATTTCCTGGATGAACGCATAGAAAATTTCTACCAGCAGGAACATCAGCTCGCACTTCTGTATAAGATATTTGCCGGCATTGCTGTTTTTATTTCCTGCCTCGGACTATACGGACTGGTTTCTTTTATGGCAGTGCAAAGGAAAAAAGAAGTGGGAATCCGGAAAGTACTGGGCGCCAGCATTGCGCAGATCATTTATTTATTTTCAAAGGAATTCACCGTACTCATCCTGGTCGCATTTGCCATTGCGGCACCCGTCGCCTGGTATATGATGAGCAACTGGCTGGCACATTTTGTTTACCGCATCCCGATGCGTCCGGTATTATTCCTGCTTGCTGTTGTAGTGTCTGTTTTGATCGCCTGGCTCACGGTCGGATACAAATCCTTCCGCGCCGCTTTGGTAAATCCGGCGAAGAGTCTGAAGTCTGAGTAAGGAATATATGGAAGTATTGGAAGCTTTAACTGCAAGTTTGAGATTCGGTCATCCGTCAATCAGTTAATCATTAACCGCCAATACCGATCACACCGATACGTTACTCATTCGTAGGAAACTTATAAACCGTTACTTCATGAAAAGTCTGCCCCGGCGCGAGTATCGCGTTGGGAAAAGCAGGCTGGTTGGGTGAATCCGGGAAATGCTGGGTTTCCAGACATAAAGCCCCATGCTGAATAATCTTTTTCCCGTCTCTTCCCGTTAAATTGCCATTCAGAAAATTGCCCGTATAAAATTGAATGCCGGGCTGGGTGGTCCATACTTCCATCACTCTTCCTGAAGTCGGATCGAACACAGATGCAGCAATCACCAGGGAAGAATCTTTTCTGTCAATAATGAAATTATGATCGTAGCCACCTTTCACCTTGTCAGATTTCTGTCCGATTTTCTTTGACTTTTGAAAATCCATCGGTGTGTTTTTTACAGGCACCAGTTTCCCGGTAGGAATCAGGGAATCATTGACAGGTGTAAATTTTGAAGCAAAGATTTTTAACTCTTCACCCAGAATGGTGGAATCTTTTCCGGCCGATAAATTAAAATATGCATGATTGGTGAGGTTAACCGGTGTTTTCATGTCGGTCAAAGCCGTGTAATCAATCATCAATCCATTTCTGGAAGTGACCGTATATACCACTTTTACATTGAGGTTACCGGGAAATCCCTCTTCGCCATCCCGGCTTAAATAAGATAATGAGAGGCTGGAATCATTTACCAGATTCACATTCCAGATCACTTTGTCAAATCCCTTTATTCCGCCATGCAGGGTATTACCTCTGTCATTAGGTGCCAGGGTATAAACCTTCCCGTCGATTGTAAATGTCGCGCGACCGATGCGGTTGGCGATACCGGCCCACCAATGCACCAAAATATGGATTTCCTTTCTGCAGGTATCCGGAGAGGGAATCAAAACCCAGGATCACGTTTCCCGATTTACCGTTTTTGTCCGGTGTCCATAGTTCAAGAAGCGTGCCTCCGTAATTACTGATCACGGCTTTCAATCCATGGTTATTTTTAATTGTATAGGCATAAATCGAATCCTTATCAATCGTTCCGTAATAGGTCTTGGTACCGTTTTCCGGTACTACGATTTCCTTGTTTTTTTCAGGGGCTGGTTCACAGCCCGAAAGCAGGTTGAAGACACAGAGAAAAATGGCGGAAGCGAATACAGTAAATAATTTCATAACTACAGCTTTAATGTGATCCTGATTATTAATAAATCTACAGTTATTCTTCTTTCGTCAACAAAATTATTTTATCATTTCGTGGTGGTAGCGGCTTTTGATCTGCGGCGCAACACAAAGATCTCCTTGGTGATGTCCGGCTGATTATCGCCCAGCAGGAATCCAAATGGCTCCAGTGGACCGATCCGGTCGAATATGACTTTGACGATCGCTGTGATCGGTATGGAAAGAAACATGCCCGGAACGCCCCAGAGTTCATTACCGATCAGTACGACGATAATGGACACCAGCGCATTGATTTTTACTTTGGACGCCACAATTTTCGGAACAAAGAGGTTATTGTCGATGAACTGAACCACCATATAAGCAATAAATACATAAAGGGCATCTATAGGCTGTTTGGTGGCCAGAGCCAGCAGCATGGGCAGGGCTACCGCTACTACACCGCCGATATAAGGAATTACATTCAGCAAAGCGCCGATTACACCTATCAGGATTGCATAAGGCATACCGAGTATCCAAAGCGCCAGGGAATTGAGTGTTGCTACCAGAGCCGCCTCCACGAATAAACCGAGCAGATAACTTTGAATAAGCGATTTCGTTTCCGTTAATACTTCCACTACCATCACGTGCAGGTTTTTTGGAAACAGGCGGGCTATGAATTCCAGTAACAACGGTTTGTAGTAAATAATCATAAATACATATACCGGCATGATAAAAAAAGTCACCAGCATACTTCCAACCGTACTGACGGTATTGGTGATCACAACAGGACCGTTTTCGTCCATACCCTCCTTTCGGGTTTTAGTTACCCATGCTTCCACCTTCCATTTAGATACATTGAATGTATTCGAGATCCAGCGTTCGCCCTCATCAAAAAGAGACCCGAATTTCTTTTTAAATAGAGGAAAGGATTCAGTAAACAGCGAAACCTGATTAATAAAAAAATAAAAGATACGCGGCAATGAGAAGCATGGTCACTACCAGCGCAATAAGGATAGCCGGCACCCGCGGTATTTTTATCCGGCATAAAAACAGAATAACCGGATTTAAAAGCATGGCAATAAAAATGGCAAATACCAACGGGATAATAATGTCCTGTCCGATATAGAGTATAAAGAAAAAAACAGAAATGCCCATTAATATCTGGGCAATCTTTAAATAAACAGGAAGTTTGACCGAGCCGCTATCCATGAATGAAATTTAGAGGGTTAAATTGGTATATCTTAGTAAGCAAAACAAGTACCATGCCCCGGTTCCTGATTCAACTGCTTTCGTTAATGACCGGATTTACAATCTGTCAGGCACAGGATCCTGTGCATGAAGCCTACAGACCCCAGATCCATTTTTCTCCCAAAAAAAGTTGGATGAATGATCCCAATGGTCTCGTTTATTACAAGGATAATTATCATATGTTTTTTCAATATTACCCGGATAGTACGGTATGGGGCCCGATGCACTGGGGTCATGCGGTCAGCAGGGACCTGGTGCACTGGAAGGAAGCAGCTATTGCGTTGTATCCTGATAAACTGGGTTATATTTTTTCAGGAAGCGCAGTTGTGGATAAATCTAATACAAGTGGATTTGGTTCTAATGGAAAAACACCGCTGGTTGCCATATTCACGCAGCATGATCCGGCGGGTGAAAAATCAGGCAGCAACAACTTTCAAAACCAGAGTCTCGCTTACAGCCTGGATGAAGGAACTACCTGGACAAAATATTCCGGTAATCCGGTACTGAAAACTCCTGGAATGAAAGATTTCAGGGATCCTAAGATCAGCTGGTATCCTGAAGGAAAAAAATGGATCATGACGTTGGCAGCGGGTGACAGAATTCTGTTTTATTCATCAGCCGATCTGAAATCATGGACCAGGGAATCCGAATTTGGAGTCGGAACCGGCGCTCATGGAGGAGTCTGGGAATGTCCCGACCTCTTATCGTTCAAAGTGGATGGAAAGCAGGTTTGGCTGTTGCTGGTAAGTATCAATCCCGGCGGAGCACAGGGCGGTTCAGGAACGCAGTATTTTACGGGATCATTTGACGGGCACGCATTTACCCCGCTGGATACTGTAACCCGCTGGGCAGATTACGGAGCGGACAATTACGCCGGGGTTACCTGGAGCAATACAGGTGATGAAAAAATATTTCTCGGCTGGATGAGCAACTGGCAGTATGGAACAAAAGTACCCACCGTGCAATGGCGAAGCGCCATGACGATACCGCGTGATCTGGGTTTGAAAAAAATCGGCGATGGTTATTTTACGACCATGATGCCCGTGGAGGCGCTGGAAAAGCTCGTGATTAAAACAACTTCATACAATCATGATGCTACTGAAAACGGGATTGCTTTAACCGGCCCGGTACGGCTGGAATTCACCGTGTCCGATCTTCATTCCTTTTCATTTACTTTCAGCAATTCCCATGGTCAGGCTTTAAAGGCCGGGTACGACGAAGAAAAAAATTCTTTCTTTATAGACAGAAGTCAGGCCGGCAGATCTGATTTTTATTCCGGTTTCGCGACTATTCACTATGGTCCGCGCATTGCGCAGACCAATGAATCCAGGATTACTATTTTGCTGGATAATTCCTCCGTGGAATTATTTGCCGATCAGGGACTCACAACGATGACTGAAGTATTTTTTCCCGATCAGCCATATAATTCTGTACAGCAGACTGTCAGTAGAAAATCATTAAATGATATTAAAATCAGCCAGCTCTCCTCCATCTGGAAGCAGCCTTAGATATCACGGTCGCTTTTCACTTTTTTAGCCTTCATTTTGTACATTTCAATTTCCACATTTCATTTTCCATTTTCTACATTTTGTACTTTTTCCACATTATGTACATTTAATCAGTTCACCTCCAAACCGTCTTTATTCGGCAATACCGGAAAACTGCTATGTGGTTCCGTCTGATACCAGAAAACAGTAGAGGCGATATCATCCTGTAGCGGAAGATATCTTCCTTCAGAACGCCATCCCAGGGCCTGGATCGTTACCCGCAGATTTTTTTCAAAGCGGATTGGATCTGTAATATGCCAGCGATATAAACCAAAACGCTGGGAAACTTTATAATGACCGTCCCCGCGGATCACCTGTGCAAGACCGGAATACGGACTGTTGAATTCGGTATAATTGACTTCTTCCACACCGGCTTTATTTTTTTTGCGGGTATCAAAATCATAGGAGCCGCAGAAATAATCTTCAGTGCCTGTTCCGCAAATCGTCGGATATTCTGCATCGCCATCCATATAAAATTTAATTTCTCCCTCACCCCACCAACCATTGTTGTGTACGCCCCATGCCAGATAAGTTCCAACATACTGACCCCTGCCCTGAACACCGTCCAGCAACACAAAAACCGATTTTTCCGGCAGCGGATTCACGCGTCTGAACTGCGCATGAAAATAAGCCGCATCAGTCGGCACCTCAGTCAGTATATAATCAACCTGGTAATACAACATCATCGATTGATTGTCAATATTTTCCATGGTAATCCTGCATTTTTTTCTGAATGGCATGGGCCAGTAACAATTGAATGCCGATCCGGGATTTACACAAACCGCCAGTGACTGGAGCGGTGCATACTGATTCCAGCCCATTCCGAAAAAATCCCCAACCGGGGCTTCCACCGAAGGAGTCGTTTCATCATCCCAGTAAAACCGGATGATCGAATTACGCCAGACGCCGGTTGGTGTCATCCAGATATGCTGAATGGAACCCGAGCCGTTTATTTCGGCAATGGTAAATGTTGTATGTGCTTTGATTTCAACGGAAGGACTGACCTTCCATCCCTTTCCCAGGTCCCGGGAAGCCGATGCACCCGTGCCCTTTTCCGCCATTCCCCCCTTTCCTTTTTCACCGTTGAAATTTTCGGGACTGATAGACCGGCTCTTCGCATCCGATAACCGGAATATATTGGAAAGACTGGCATCCATGCCATTGTATTTTTGTTGCGAAAAAATACAGGAGACTGAGCAAAAGGAAATAAGCAGGCAAATCAATCGTTTATTTTCCATGACAGGTGTTTTATAATGAATATTGAATATAAGTCAAAATACAAAACCGGTTAAAGCCTGGGTGATTTTACTGTAGAAACGCCATGATCCGTCCTTCCTGAAGAGAGCCGGTTAATAAACTCCTGGAGAAGATTCGATTATGCTTGTGGTTTGAGAGCCGGTTTTATTATCTTCTGGAGAAGATTCGATTATGCTTGTGGTTTGAGAGCCTTATTATAAACTTCTGGCGAAGATTCGATTATGCTTGTGATTTAAGAGCCGGTTATTAAACTTCTGGAGAAGATTCGATTATGCTTATGGTTTGAGAGCCGGTTTTATTACCTTCTGGCGAAGAGCTGACTATGCCTTGATCTTGAAAATAGCTGATTATATTAGCGGCAGGGATCAGATTGTTAACATTTTTGAGGGAGATTAGATTCTTTCCGGGCCGGATTACGAACTACCTTTGTCGGGTCGCCGACTGATGACAGAAGGGGCAATATCAGATGTATAAAGTTTCATTTAATAATAAAGACAATTCATTTCATCAGGATGTAAAATCTTCGGTGGAACAATATTTTTCATCCCGTCATGTAAAAAAAACAGGGAACTGGAAACTCTACAGCAAGGCGCTGATCCTTGTTCCCGCAGCTATTGGCTTATACCTTTTTCTGCTGTTTGCGCAGGTAACCATTATTCCGGGAATTCTGTTGTCCGGACTGTTTGGATTTATCCTGGCCAGTATCGGATTCAATATCATGCATGATGCCTGTCATGGTTCTTATTCCAGGAAACCCTGGGTAAATAATATGATGGGATTGAGTCTGAACCTGCTTGGGGGAAATGCATTTATCTGGAAGTTCAAACATAATATCATTCATCACACCTATACGAATATTGACGGGATTGACGATGATATTGCTAAAAGCCCTGCCATGCGGTCCTGTGAATCGCAAAAATGGACGAAGGCTCACCGGTTTCAGCATATTTATGTCGTACTCCTTTACGCCATTTCCTCTTTCCTCTGGGTATCCATGATGGATTTTGCAAAATACTTTCGCGGCCGGGTTCATAATACGGATTTGCAAAAAATGGATTTAACCGAACATCTCATTTTCTGGCTCAGCAAGTTGTTATACATAGTATTTTATATCGCCATCCCGGTTCATTTCGTCGGTTGGTCCGCATGGGCCATTGGCTTCGGATGTATGCACATCACCATGGGATTGACACTCGCCCTGGTATTTCAGCTGGCACATGTTGTAGAAGATGCCGCATTTGTTTTCGCACCCGGTATCGAACCGCAAAAAATTGAAGAGGAATGGGCTATTCATCAGGTTCGCACCACGGCTAACTTTGCTCCCCGGAATAAATTGGTCAGCTGGTTTGTGGGTGGATTGAATTTTCAGATCGAACATCACCTGTTTCCAAAAGTGAGCCATGTACATTATCCTGATATCGCTCCGATAGTAAAGAAAGTCTGCGACGAACACCAGCTGCACTACAATGAATTCAGGACCATGAAAGGCGCGATTGCATCCCATTTCCGGATGATGAAAATGCTGGGCAGAAAACCCCTTAAAGCTTAAAGCCTAAAGTGCGTAAAGTTTAAAGCAATTCCGGAATTTGTAAATTTGCAAATTCAATTCTAACTGCGAACTGCCAATGAGGGAATGTGAACTGTCAACTGACTAACTGCCAACTGTCAACCGCCAACCGTCAACCGTCAACCGTCAACCGTCAACCGTCAACCGCCAACCGATCAGCCATCAAACTCTGATCTTCCACATTCACAAAAAGTCGGATCGTTTCACCCTGTTGTTCCGCAAATCCCGAAGCAACGAGTTGTTTCAGCCTCCAGATCAAAAAAGATTCATTTAATTTTTCAGGCGATTTAGAAATAAAATGCTGAACGGCGCGGGAGAATTTCTGAAACACAGGCTGCAGGGAATGCAGGATGGCCCTGTCATAATAATCATCTGCCTGCTGGACTATTTTCTTACCTCCTTCCAGGAGTCGAAGATTTTTGTTTTCTGCAGCCAGACGGAACCATTCATCCGGATCGGTTTCAAATTCAGAGAGTGTAACCGGGCGGGCAAGTTTTTTGGATTTAACGAATTCACGTGACGGAATTTCTGACAGGGAAACAGGATAGAATACATTCCCTTTTTCACCGATAAAAGGAAGATTGTTTAAACTGATCACATAGATCCTTCCCGCAAAAGCTTTCAGCTGCGCAATCAGCCAGTAATAACCGCACACATCTTTTACATTGGGTGCCACCCAGATCCAGATCTGGTCAAATTCCTCTTCTTCCATTCTCTGCAGAATTTTTGCCAGCTCAACAGAATCTGTGCCGGCATCCGCTGCCTGGTGAAGAGATTCTTTTCTGTCTTCCCGGATTTCATCCCACCATTTTCTGCGCGCTGCAAGTCCGGCTTCAGAAAATAAATCCTGAATGGGACCAACGGAATAATCATCCTGGATAAGAATGGTTTCCCCGTCCAGGGCCTCATCCATATCCATCGCCGCATTGAAGCAATTCGGCGCCGCGTGAGTCAAATACGATATGAAACATCAGATAATTTTTTATACTGTTTATTTTTCCAGTTCTGCATGATCAATTTCCATCCGGAGATTCCCGATGATAAAATCCTGCCGCTGCGGAGTATTCTTTCCCATAAAATATTCCAGCAATTGCTGAATATGGGTTTCCGGCATGATCATCACCGGTTGAACACGCATATCAGGACCGATAAACCGGGCAAATTCCTGCGGAGAAATTTCTCCCAAGTCCTTTAAACCGCGTTATCTCCGGTTTGCTGCCCAGTTTTTTCATGGCCGCCTGTTTTTCCGTTTCATCATAACAATAAATGGTTTCCTGTTTATTTCGCACACGGAATAAAGGAGTTTCCAGGATATATACATGGTTATTCTTTACCAGGTCAGGAAAAAACTGCAGGAAAAAAGTCATCAGCAATAAACGGATATGCATTCCATCCACATCGGCATCCGTTGCAATGACAATATTGTTATACCGAAGTCCTTCAATTCCGTCTTCAATATTCAATGCATGCTGCAGTAAATTAAATTCTTCATTTTCATAAACTACTTTTTTGGTGAGCCCAAAACAGTTCAGCGGTTTTCCCCGCAAACTGAATACTGCCTGTGTTTCCACATTGCGCACTTTGGTAATGGAACCGCTGGCCGAGTCTCCTTCGGTAATAAAAATGGTGGATTCTTTTTGTTTTTCCAGGATCAGGTTTTTGTCCTTGCCGGTGGCTTCATCATTATAATGAAACCGGCAATCCCGTAGTTTTTTATTATGCAGATTGGCTTTCTTGGCTCTTTCATTGGCCAGTTTTTTGATACCGGATAATTCTTTTCGTTCCTTTTCACTTTGTTCAATGCGTTTTTTCATTGCATCCGCGATGGAAGGATTCTTATGCAGGAAATTATCCAGTTCCCGGGCCAGAAAATCATCAATAAAATTCTTCATGCTCGCGCCGCCTTCTTCCATAAACTGGCTGCCGAGTTTGGTTTTGGTCTGGGATTCAAATACCGGTTCCACCACACGCACAGATACGGCAGCCGTAATACTTTGCCGGATATCTGCCGCATCATAATCTTTTTTATAAAAATCACGGATCACTTTTACAAATGCTTCCCGAAATGCCTGCTGATGTGTTCCGCCCTGCGTGGTATACTGGCCATTTACAAAACTGAATATTTCTTCGCCATAATCATTGTTATGCGTGATGGCCACTTCAATATCATCTCCCTTTAGATGGATGATGGGATAACGGAGTTCATCTTCATTGGTCTTGCGCTTGAGCAGATCCAGCAATCCGTTTTTGGAGAGATATTTTTTGCCGTTATAATTGATGACCAGTCCGGCATTCAGATAACAATAATTCCAGAACTGGTTATCGAGGTATTCATTGATAAAATGAAAATTCTTAAAAATATTTTCATCAGGAATAAATTCTACCAGTGTACCATTCGGTTCGCTGGTTTTTGTTTCTTTATTCTTCCTTAACCAGATTTCCCTCTTGAAAATGAAGCCGTTTTTTCGCTTCCGTCCCGGAAAGCAGTTACTTTAAATGACTGGCTCAGTGCATTCACCGCCTTGGTACCCACCCCATTCAGTCCCACAGCTTTCTGGAATGCCTTGCTGTCGTATTTGGCGCCGGTATTGATTTTACTTACCACATCCACCACTTTACCCAGCGGAATTCCCCGGCCGTAATCACGGACGCTCACTGTTTTTTCTTCAATCACCACTTCGATCTGTTTGCCATAACCCATGGTGTATTCATCAATACAATTATCCATCACTTCTTTAACCAGTACATAAATACCATCATCGGCACTGCTGCCATCACCCAGTTTGCCGATATACATACCGGGCCTCAGCCGGATATGTTCTTTCCAGTCAAGGGAACGGATGGATTCTTCGGTATATGCGAATAAATCTTGTTTGTTTTCTGCCATAATGAATGGTCGCAAATATAGGTAAATCCGGTTGTTGGAAGGCTGCGTGAATTACGCACGCTTGTGTATAATTCACTTCTTATCAAATTGATTTCCTGGTTTTTAATGCCATTCTGCCGGTTTATTTCCGCAGTAATTTGAGTACAAAACCAAGTAGTTTTACCTATACTAAAACCCTTTATTTAACGCTATTATAGCATAAACTTTAACCCTTGAAAACCGGTCTATTGCCTGGGATCAATCTTATTCTCTCGATTCTGGCCGTCACATTCTGTTTCATTCCGCTGGCCCTATACTGGTGGAAAAAACTGGCTCCCGACCGGGTCTACCTTTTTATAGCGATTTTCTGGACAGTCAACGGGGTTCTTTATTTTCCTGAAATCTTTCACTGGCAATGGTATGATAACGCGGCTAACCGGATCACGTTATTCTATAACCTGATAGAAGACCCGCTGGTCATCCTGATTTTTTATTTACTGTTCCGCAACAATATTCTCAAATACCTGCTCTTCGCCTTTATCTTATTTGAAATCGTCATCATTGCCTGGAAAGGATTCAACTGGGATTCCAATAATATCATCATCGGTGTAGGCGGATTGATCTGCCTGGTACTGAATGTCTGGGGAATCAGTCGCTATTTCCTGAAAATGCAGCACTCGGATCCGGAAAACGTCATGGGATTTGTTTATGCCGGATTTATATTCTACTTCGGTTTGTATGGAGTAATTTATTATTTTAATTACATCATCTTCAGCAAAGTCACATTACCCTATGTAATGTTCATTAATTATCTCGCGATCTGTCTGGCTACCGTGCTCATCTCAATCGGCTTCTGGAAGTTTGCACACGCCGACTACCGGGACGAAGGATTTTAATCTTCGTCGTTTCATATTTTAATCTTCATCCTCCTCATAATTATAAGTTCCCTGGTTGTCGTTGTAAATCGATTCCCAGTCTTTTATCTTATCATCACTCACGAGTTCAAGAATATCGAAAATAGAATCTCCTTTTTTCTTCCATTCATTTACCTGTTCGTCTTCATACCTGGACACATACATACATTGTTCTGTTTCCAGATTCACTTTGATCAGACTCACGGGTGATTGCTCCGTTTCCTGGATAAGGTAATAACAATTTTTTTCTAACAGGGCATAAGAATACATACTACACAGTTTTTAAAAATGATCTTAGTCTGGATGTTAGAATTAATGGGAAGTAAAACACCTGCAGAAGAATTTTTGGGAGTAGTAAGAAGTACTGCAGTACACAAATTTAATGTATTTCAGATTCAGTGATTCCGTTTTTACACCTTCTCGGACAGGTATTTATTTTTATTCTTTTTTAGATTGATTACCAACTATGTTATACTGATGAACCATTTTCCAGATCGAAGTGTCTGGGTCATGGAAGCCGGAAAATCGGAGGAATAATGACTCACAAATATCATTGTGGCGCCAAACCGGGCACAATAGCGGTCTATCGTTTCCAGGGTGAAGGCTGTTTGGGCCGGATCCAGGCCCTGGCAGGGTTCATCCAGTATCAGCAGGGGTGGCGTTTTGATTAATGCCCTTCCGAGCAGGATCAGGCGCCTTATGCCTGTAGGCAGACTGGTCAGTAACCGGTTTGCATAAGCTGATGCCCCCAGAAATTCCAGCCAGTCCATAACATAACTTTCCTGTAACGGACTAAGCTGACGGAATAAACCAATCGTATCGAATAAGCCGGAGGCAAGGGCTGTGAAAGCAGTAGCTGTGGGATCGAAATATAGCTGCAGTTCCGGAGAAAGAAATCCGATCTTTTGTTTGATCTCCCAGATGGTTTCACCGGAACCTCTTCTTCGGTCGAATAAATAAATTTCATTGGCATAAGCCTGCGGGTTGTCGGCCGTGATCAGACTGAGCAGGGTTGATCTTACCTGCGCCATTGGGTCCGGTTAGCGCCCAGCATGATCCTTTCTCCACTTCCCAGTCAATTCCATTCAGCACATTCCTTCCTTCATACCGGACAAAAACATTCTGCATCCGGACTGCATACCTGAATTCAGGATAGGAAAAAGAAATTGCCGGAAGGAAAATTTTTCGCAGCTGGTTTCAGCGTAGAGGAATATCCGCGCTGCAGATCCCGCGGATCGGTGAACTGAACAGCCAGACCGTTCTGCAAACGGGCATAGCCGGTTACAACAGGACGGTATATAGAACGGCTGCTCAGGAATAATATGGGTTGACCGCCAGCGGTAATAGTAGTAAGGATATCATCCAGCAGCTGACGTCCGTCCTGCGTCCAGACCGGTGAATGGCTCATCCAGGATCAGCAGATAAGGCATGCTGAGCACGGCTTTTAAAATCTGCAGCCTTTTATTTTCGCCGTTCGACAAGCTGGATCAGAGGTTCATCCAGCAAAGATTTCAAACGAAATATTTCCACCAGTTTCGTTTTGGATAAATATCCGGTACGATTTTCTTCATAGGAAGCAAGATCTTCAGAAACCGAAATCGTTGCGTCCGCATCAAATGCATTATATCGCTGCTGGTAATAAAAATTGCTTTGATTTCGGAGGTCTTTGAAACGGTGCTGCTGATCGACGACAAGTATCGTTTTATTCCAGTCGGTATCTTCAGTTCCGGGGAAAATCAATCTGTCCATGAAAAGCATGATTTCCCGCCAGGGTATGTGCGAAAACAGTTTTGCCGGAACCGGCTTCTCCGAATAATGGCCCATTGCTCCCCCGTTTTGATTTCCAGGGAAATATTCACGGAGAATTTCTTTTCCGTAGAGATTAACACACAGACTTTCAGTCCTCAGCAGCATAGAACCCATTATGCCCTATTTTAAGGGCTGTAAAGATGCTTTTTTTAAATTAAATTCGACGCTCAATCAACTCAACTGATTTCACCACAGACCATACAACAGATTCTCAGCCGGATCGATATCACGGAAATCATCGGAGGATTTGTGAAATTAAAAAAACGCGGAGCCAATTACCTGGGCCTCTGCCCTTTTCACAATGAAAAGACGCCTTCGTTTACCGTTTCCCCGGCAAAGGAAATTTATAAATGTTTTGGCTGCGGACGAAGTGGCAATACCATCAGCTTCCTCATGGAGCATGAGAAATTTTCTTATGTGGAAGCATTGAAATGGCTTGCCAACCGATACAATGTGGAGATCGAAGAAGCGGAGCTGAGTCCTGAAGTTAAAATCCAGCAACAGACAGCTGACAGCCTCTATATCCTGAATGCATTTGCCCAAAAATTTTTCAGCGATGCCCTGCAAAATTCGGAAGAAGGACAGGATATCGGGCTGAGTTATCTGCAGGAACGCGGATTCCATGCGGCCATCATTGAAAAATTTCAACTGGGATACAATCCATCCGCAACAGATGCCTTTGCTACTGCTGCCCTGACCGCAAAGTATAATCCGGAGCTTTTGCAAAAAAGCGGCCTTGTGGTGGTTCGTGATGGAAGAACCATGGATAATTACCGGGGAAGAATCATTTTTCCCATTCATAGTCCGCTGGGAAAAATTGCCGGCTTTGGTGCCCGGGTTATCCGGAATAATGATCGCGCACCCAAGTATATCAATACGCCGGAAAATGAAATCTATATTAAAAGCAAACTGCTTTACGGATCTTATTTTGCCCGTCAGGCTATTGACAAAGCAGATGAATGTTTGCTGGTGGAAGGATATACAGATGTTGTTGCCCTGCACCAGGCGGGCATTGAAAATGTGGTAGCCAGCGGTGGCACATCCCTTACACCGGATCAGTTGAGGCTGATCAAAAAATATACTTCCAACCTGACGATAATTTATGACGGGGATGCGGCCGGCATCAAAGCTGCCCAGCGCGGAATGGACCTGGCCTTTGAAGAAAGCCTGCAGGTAAAACTCGTTCTGATACCCGGTCAGGAAGATCCCGACAGTTATGTCAGAAAAATCGGCGCTGCGGCCTTCAGGGATTTTATTGCCGCGAATAAAAAAGATTTTATTCTATTCCAGCTGGAAACCTCACTGGCAGCGGCTTCGGGCGACAGCAATAAAAAAGCACAGCTGGTTAGCCAGATTGCAGAAACCATTTCAAGAATCAATAAGGCCGAGGATTTTACCCGCCAGCAGGATTATATCCGGCGCTCTTCCGAATTGCTTAAAATTGATGAAAACGGACTGAACACACTCGTCAATAAATTTATCCGTGAACGGATCGGAAAATATGAAAGCAGAGCAGCTGCACAGGAAATTCCCGATACCAATCAGCCACCGGAAAAGGTATTTCATTGATGAAGAACTGAATGAACTGCTGAACCGCGATGAACAACAGGAACGGGCAATCATCAGATCGCTGCTGGAATTTGGATTGAAAACCTGGCAGGATGAAATCACGCGTGGCGGATTATTTGTTACCCGAACTGGAAGACGAAGAAATGTTCGACAATAAAAACCTGGTCAGGATCCTGCAGCTTTATAAAATCTGGTATGAACAAAAGCTGGAACCGACGGCCAGGAATTTTTTGTATCATGAAGACCAGGAACTCGGCGCACTGGTGGTTTCCATTATGGACTTCCCCTACGAAGTAAGTGAAAACTGGAAAACGCTATTATGAAGGAAAAATTCCTACCCGGGATGAATTATACAAGGAAGAAGTGGTCTCCACACTAACCTATCTGAAGCTGAGAAAAATTCAGCGGCTGATGGATATGAATCAGAAGGATCTGGAAAAATCCAAAAATGCGGATGAACAGATGATGTTCATGCAAACCCATCTCCATCTGAAACAAATGGAAAAAGAACTGATGGGAAAATCAGGAACCGTTATCGTGAAAATCTGATTAGGTGCTTAAAGCTTAAAGCGTAAATCATAAGTCGCATATAGATCATTAAAGCACAATAAATCGGTTACCTACTGACTTTAAGCTTTAGCGCTTAGCCTTACGACTTAACGGCTTAAAATGGCTTAAGCAGCCAGTGCTTCACAACCTTCCGTACCGAAAGGGCTAAACCGGAGATACATGATTTTTCAAACCGTGTAGCCGTCCATACATGATCCAGGGTGATTTCACTGATCCCTTCAAAACCGGCATTGGTAATACAGGTCCAGCTGCATTCCCGGTTCAGGGTGGTGGCAATCTTTGAACTGGTTTTGGGATAAGCAACCCAAAATTTACCTCCCTTGCTCAGGGCTGGCAGTACTTCGTGGATTATCCCCCTTAACTGGGTTTCATTCACGGCAAATACAAGGGCAAAATCGATTTTCTTAATCTTGAGAAGCGGGGTCACGTTTTTTGCAAAAGCCAGTTTGGCAAACTGCTTCTCTATCGAAGAAGGAAGACCCTGAATTAAAATGCTTTTTTCATCTTTGAGTTCCAACTTTTCCAATAAAGTTAATGACATGCTTTATATGTTTTTGTTTGCGGAATCGCTTTCAGGGGCTGCAAAGGTAACGATAATTTAACCGTTAAGTAAAAGAAAATCACTGTTTAGCTACCTCTCGCGTTAAAAAGGGTAATTAGTACGTATCTGAAACTCTGTTAAAGGGTAAGAGATTGAAACACCGGAGTTTAAGTATCAATACCTAAAGCGGTGGAATAGGTCTGCGGGGTCTCTTTTTATCCCGGTATTTTAAAATGGGAATCTTGCTTTCACTTCCCCGGAGAAGCCGGCAAATATTCTTCTGATGGGTCAGGATTACAAGCAGGGCGACCGCAATGGCAAAAGAACCGGTACAAAGGCTCTTTTTCATTGAATATGAAAAGGATCAGGACCGCAAAAGCGATACTGGCCAGTATGGAACTCAGGGACACAAAACGGGTCAGGTAAAGACAGAGCAGGAATACCCCCACACAGTATAAGGCCACCAGGGGCTGGATGGCGAGAATCATCCCAAAAAGCGTGGCAACCCCTTTCCCGCCCCGGAAATCAGCCCAGAGGGGAAATATATGGCCTACAACGGCTGCCAGGCCCAGTCCAACCATCAGATTGGTCCGGTCCCATTCATTATGCATGTAAAAAGGTAAAACGATATACAGGCTGGTGGCAATTACGCCTTTTAGCACGTCCACCGACATCACGATACAACCCCATTTTGAACCCAGAACACGGAAAGTATTGGTTGCTCCGGCATTGCCACTGCCATAATCACGGATATCAACACCAAAAAAATAACGGCTTATCCATACAGCCGTCGGGATTGAACCTATCAGATAGGCAAACAAAATAAATAGAACTTCCTTCATGGACGGCAGGAATACTTGGATTTCAAAATTACTTAAAAAAAGCTATTCAAATCAGGACGATTTTACAGCTGATTCACAGATTTATTATTCTGAAACTCATCCAGCTGTCTTTTGTCATCTCCCTTTCCACTGTAAAACCGGCACTGGCGGCCTTTGCTCCTGATTCTTTCTTCATCAGATTCAAGCACACCGCTACCTATAAAAACGCCTGATTGTTTCAAATGTTGTCGTAAAAATTCCATGTTTTCCAGTATTACCCGGAGGTTGATATTGGCCAGAATAACGTCAAATTCACCTGTTCCGCTAAGGGAATCTTTTTGTTCTATCCGGATGCCGGAGCAGTCATTCACCGCTACATTTTCCAGCGCATTTTCGATACTCCATTCATCTGAATCAATGGCCAGTACGGATGCCGCTCCCAGTTTGCTGGCCAGAATGGCCAGTACACCGGTGCCGGTTCCAAAATCCAGTACCGAACGGTCCCGGAAATCAAGTTTCTGCATGGCAGAAATCATCATAAAAGTCGTGGCATGATGACCCGTTCCGAAACTCATTTTTGGCGTGATGACAAGGTCATATTGAACACCCGGAACCGGTTCGTGAAAATGAGCCCGGATGGCACAGAAATTATCGACAACAACAGGTTCAAAATCTTTTTCCCAATCCGCATTCCAGTTACGGGGTTCGATCGCATTCTGTTTTAAATAATGTATGATAAGGATCTGCTACTCCTTTTATTTCAGCAATGATTTTTTCAACGCGTTGATGCATCATAAAGGGTTTCCGGAATAAAGGCATGCAGTTTTTTGGGTTCTTCTTCAAAACCTTCAAAGCCGGCCTGGCTCAGGCGGGCAACGAATATGTCCGACTCTTCGCTGTCCCTGGTGTCGATCGTGATTTGGATATATCTGTTCATAAGCCGAAAGCTTAAAGCCTAAAGCTTAAAGCTAATTTGAATTAAATTAATAATGAAAATGTTTTGATTGAATATTTCTAAAAAAAAAGAGCACCTTAAAGGTGCTCTATTATTTCTTAACTTATATTACCGGCTATTAGGCTTCTTAGGCTTTAAGCTTTAGGCTTTAGGCTTTAGGCTTTAGGCTTTAGGCTTATGCTTCACTTTGCTCATTCTGATGCTGTTCCTGCGGTCGTGCCTTCCGGTTTTGGCATCAGCACCTTACGGCTGAGTTTGAATTTTCCGGTTTTATTATCCACGCCGATCAGTTTCACTTTCACCATATCATTTTCATTTAAAACGCCATCCATGGTTTCCAGTCTTTTCCAGCTGATTTCACTGATATGCAGCAAACCCTGTTTGCCTGGCAGGAATTCAACAAAAGCACCATAAGGCATTACTGATTTTACCTTGGCTTCGTAAACAGATCCCACTTCAGGAACTGCAACAATTCCCTTGATCCAGGCAACTGCTTTATCCAGACCTTCTTTGGAAGGACTGAAGATACTTACTTCACCCTGGTTACCTACTTCTTCGAGATTGATGGTAGCACCGGTTTCTCTTTGTATTTCCTGGATGATTTTACCACCGTGGCCCGATTACCGCACCGATAAATTCTTTATCAATAAATAATTTTTCCATTCTTGGTGCATGTGGTTTCACTTCCGGTCTGGCAGCAGGAATACATTCATACATGGCATCCAGAATATGCAGTCTTCCCTTGCGCGCCTGTTCAAGTGCTTCGCGCATCGTATCCATACTCAAACCATCCACCTTGATATCCATCTGCACACCGCAGATTCCATCACGGGTTCCGGTTACTTTAAAATCCATATCGCCCAGATGATCTTCATCACCCAGGATATCAGTAAGAACAGCATATTTATTATCCGAAGTTCTGGAGATTAAGTCCCATGGCCACACCACTCACATGTTTGCCGAATGGAACACCGGCATCCATCAGTGCGAGGGAACCTGCACATACAGTAGCCATGGATGAAGAACCATTGGATTCCAGTATATCACTCACCACCCGAACGGTATAAGGATAATCATTGCCCGGCATCATTTTTTTCAATGAACGCATGGCAAGATTACCATGACCCACTTCCCGACGTGCCAGGAGCACGCATCATTTTTACTTCACCGGTTGAGAAAGGAGGAAAATTATAATGCAGGATGAATTTTGTATAGTCAGATTTAGCGGCACTTTCCACCAGCAGTTCATCCAGCGGAGTTCCCAGTGTAACGGTAGTCAGCGACTGTGTTTCACCTCTTGTAAATAAAGCAGAACCATGTGGTGTTGGCAATGGATCGGTTTCCATAGCCAGCGGACGAACCTGATCCAGCTTGCGGCCGTCGAGACGGACTCTTTCATCCACGATCATATTGCGCACGATTTCCCACTGCAGGTCGGCATAATATTTTTTTGCCAGTTTTTTATCGGTATCAGTTGACTTCTGCACCCAGACTTTCGATCAGTTCTTTTTTCAACTGGTCAAAAGCTTCACTGCGCTGGTGTTTGCTGCTGCCGGCTTTGGAGATCTGGTAAATTTTATCTTTGGTGAAAGCTTTTACTTTTTCATTCAGTTCTTCATTGGTCTCCGGTTTTTTATAATCTCTTTTTTCTTTAACGCCTACTTTTTCGCGCAGATTCATGCTGTGCTTTGATCTGTATCTTGATCGCATCATGTGCAATCTGCAAGTGCGCTGACCAGATCATCTTCACTGCATTCATTGGCTTCTCCTTCCACCATCATCAGATTTTTTTCTGTAGCGGCGATCAGGAATTCCAGATCTGATTTTTCCAGTTCGGTACGGGTTGGATTAACAATGAATTTTCCGTCAACCTTCGCTACACGTACTTCACTGATCACTTCCTTAATGGGAATATCTGAAACAGCCAGTGCCGCCGAAGCGGCAAGACATGCCAGTGCATCGGGCATGATTTCAGAATCGCTGGAAATAAGGGTAACCAGCACCTGTACATCACATAAATAATCTTCCGGAAATAAAGGACGAAGTGCACGGTCAATCAGACGGCTGGTAAGCACTTCGTAATCATTCAGACGGGCTTCTCTTTTGAAAAATGAACCGGGAATTCGCCCGGCAGAAGCAAATTTTTCCTGGTAATCCACGGAAAGCGGAAAAAAATCCTGTCCTTCCCGGGGTTCCTTATTGGCAACAACGGTGGCCAGGATAATACAATTGCCCTGGCGGACGGTAACGGCACCATCTGCCTGGCGGGCAAGTTTACCGGTTTCTATGGTAATCGGCAATCCTTCACCGGTCGTAAAGGTTACACTGAGATGGCTGTGATAACATAATGAATCGTTTGTAATAAATCGGTCCGAACAGTATGCAGGAGGGATCCTGGAACGGTTAAGTATCGATAATGAATGCAACTTTCTGAAAAAACGATTCCCAACTTAATATTCGTTGGGAATCTGATTATTTTCTGAGACCGATCTTTTCGATCAGCTGGCGGTAGTTTTGCAGGTCGTTGTTGCTCAGGTAAGTCAACAGTCTTTTTCTCTTACCAACCAGCTGCATCAGCCCGCGGTGAGTAGAGAAATCTTTTTTATTTTCCTGAAGATGTTCGGAAATACGGTTGATACGTTCAGTCAATAAAGCGATCTGCGCTTCGATTGAACCGGTATTTGTTGCGCTTGTTCCGAACTTTGTGAAGAATTCTGCTGTTTTTTCTTTTGTCAAATAAGGCATCTCAATTTTTTTAAGGCATCCAGATAATATTCTACTAATTTGTGCGCGAAGGTAGAGAATTATTTGCGAATTATGACGTTTTCATTGAAAATCCCTGGTTTGGATTAAGGTCGACATATTTATGAACTCCTACCTCTATCCAATTGATCAGAAAGCAGGTTATCGTTACGGTCATTTCCGACCTCGTCACCGATTCCCGGGTTCATAAAATCTGTCAGACCCTGCATGACGACGGCTATCCGGGTACTGCTGATCGGCTCGTGTAATAATCGAAGTAATCCTCTAAAACATCGTGACTATCAAACAGATAGAATAAAAATGTGGTTTAACCGCAGCTTCTTGTTTTATGCCGAATTCAATATCCGCCTCTTTTTCAGGCTATCATCGGAACAAAGCAGATATCTACCTGGGAAATGACCTGGATATGATGCCCGCAACCATGCTCATGGCCCGCATGAAAAAAAAACCGATTGTTTATGATAGTCATGAATATTTCCTCGGAATGGCCGGAATGGATCAAGAAACCCGCTGCGCCGTTCAATCTGGAAATTTATCGAAAGCCGGGTTTTTTCCCGGCTGAAATATATGTACACCGTTTCCGATTCCATCCGAAACCTTTACCGCAAAAACTACCATAAAAAACTCTTCGTCGTCCGCAACCTTCCGTTGCAAGAATCCTGTTCGTCCCGAACTGACCCAGGAGGAAACAGAATGGATCAGGTCCGATTGACCGTAAAATTCCGGAAAACAAAAACCTGCTGATTTTCCAGGGAGCGGGCATCAATGAATCCCGTGGTGCAGAAGAACTGGTATACAGTATGATTTTCCTGGAACCGGCAGAATTTCATTTACTGATCATCGGTGGCGGGGATGTATTTGCCAAGCTCGAAAAAATGATTGACCAGAATCAGCTGTCTGAAAAAATCACCCTGATTCCGAAAGTTCCTTTTGCCGTGCTTGGCCATTTTACCCGAAAAGCCCAGCTCGGAATTTCCATTGATAAACCTTCGGTCTTAAATCATAAATACAGCCTTCCGAATAAATTATTTGAATACCTGCACGCCGGTGTACCTGTACTGGCCAGCCGGCTGGTTGAACAGGAAAGGATCATCAATCAATATGATGTGGGCGATTTTATTGACGACCATCAACCTGAACATATTGCACGGAAAATTAAAGAGATCTTTGCGGATCCGGAACTGCTGCACCGATGGAAACAAAATACCTGTCAGGCTACGGGAGGAGCTGAACTGGGAAAATGAAAGCAAAATAGTTATTGGATATTTTTAAACAAGTAGAAAAGGAATCGGTTAATCATTAAATGGAAGAACAGGAAACTTCATATTGTTTGTCATGATGTTCCTTATCCTCCGGATTATGGCGGTGTATTCGACCTGTATTATAAAATCAGAACGCTTCATGAAGAGGGAATCCAAATTCACCTGCATTGTTTTACCAGCGGCAGAGATGAACAGCCAATCCTGAATACATTTTTGTGAAGAGGTATATTATTATCCGCGACGGACTGGTCATAAAGGTTTTTCCCACCAGCTTCCCTATATCGTTTGTTCCCGGTCCAATCCCGAATTGCTGGAAAGGCTTTTGCAGGATGAATATCCGATCCTGCTGGAAGGTGTACACTGTACCTATCTTACTGCAGGACAGCCGGTTTGCTGCAAGAAAAATTCTACTCCGTCTGCATAATGTGGAATCGGTTTACTATAAACAACTGGCGAAGATGCAGCAGTTCCTGGTTTAAAAAACTTATACTATCTGCGTGAAAGTGCCGTATTGAAAAAATATGAACGGCATATTGCCTCCAGCTGGCCGCTGCTTGCCGTAACCCAGTCTGATGCCGATATGGCATGCGATCAGCTACCAGTCAAAAAATATCAGGTCATTCCGGTTTTTCTTCCCTTCCAGCATATCGAATCACCCCAGGGTACGGGTTGTTATTGCCTGTATCATGGTAATCTATCGGTGGATGAAAATGAAAAAGCGGTGATCTGGTTACTGGAAAATGTATTCAACGATCTGTCCGATCCCCTTCCTGATTGCAGGTAAAAAACCGGGACCCAAACTCCAGCGGGCCGTTGCACGCGTTAAAAATTGTTGTATGGTTTCCGATCCCAGTGATCAGGAATTGAAGGATATCATTATCAAAGGCCCAGATACATGTTATTCCTTCTTTCAATTGTACCGGGAGTAAAACTGAAATTACTGAATGCACTGTTTAACGGAAGACACTGCGTGGTAAATGCAGAAGCAGTAGAAGGAACCGGCCTGCAGGAAGTTTGTCACCTGGCGGAAGGTGCAGAAGAATTCAAAGTGATTATTGAAAATCTCTATGAACGTCCTTTTACTTTTCTTGATCTGCAGTTGCGAAGGGAAAAATTACTGAATCAGTATGACAATCATCAAACCGCCAGCCTGCTTATAGCACAGATATGGTAGCATTGTCCAATACCTTGCCTTTCTCCGTCCGCAGCGTGCGGGCCGGAAATTTATTCACCACCCGGTAGTCATGTGTTGCCATGATAACCGTAGTTCCATATTCCCTGGAAATCTGAAATAAAAGCTGCATAATTTCATCAGAGGTTTCCGGATCCAGGTTACCGGTAGGTTCATCTGCCAGAATGAGTTTGGGAGAATTCAGCAAGGCCCTTGCGATATCCACACGTTGTTGTTCTCCGCCGCTCATTTCAAAAGGCATTTTAAAACCTTTTGATTTCAGTCCCACTTTATCCAGCACATCATTGATTTTTTCGGTCATCAGTCTTTCATCCTTCCATCCGGTGGCTTTCAAAACGAATTTCAGGTTATCGATCACATTCCTGTCAGTAAGCAATTGAAAATCCTGAAATACAACCCCCAGGTTTCTGCGCAGGTAAGGAACTTTTTTCCAGGTCATCTCCCGGAGATTGAATCCGGCAACGGTTCCTTCTCCTTCCCTCATGGTCAGATCACCATACATGGTTTTCAGCAGGCTGGATTTCCCGGTTCCGGTTTTCCCGACCAGGTAAACAAATTCTGCCTTATTCACCACAATATTCACATTTCCCAGGATCAGGGTACCCGACTGGTAAATATTTACATTTCTGAGTTCAACAATTGGTTCAGCCATATTTCAAAGTTAAAGGGACCGTCCGAATCGGCAATGAATAAAATGATCACAAGAATGCTTGCATCTGAAAAATAAATAGAATATCTTAACGTTAAGATCCAATCCACGAAAACGAAAATATGCCTCTATGAAATCCGCCCACAAGCCATTCCTCGCCGTTGTTGTATTAACTGTAATTGTTCTCTACGGCCTGATGGCAATCATCGGATCCTGAATTCATTTATCCACAGGTTCCACTTCATAAACCGGACTGAAAAGATACAGTTTTCCTGAACGCAGTTCCGTACATTCAATTCTTTTCCTGATCTGTTTTCCCCGTTTAAAAATTTTGCCGTCTGCGGTTTTGAAATAGTGCTTCCTACCGGGATATCTTCCACCAGCACGGTTTTATCCTGTGCATCATAGTTTTTTAGTACCCTTGTCAGATTGACATCCGAACAACTGCTGGCCGGCAGGTCATGCAGGGATTTCAGCAGGGCCTGATGCAGGTCGGGTGGAAATAATTTCAGTTGTAAAAAATCTTCCAGCACGCCCCGGTAAGCCAGTTTCCATTCCTTGCCATGTGCATTTACCCGGTTGCCATATTGCTGAAAAGTGATCAGGTGACCGATTTCATGGATCAGAGTAATCAGGAAAGCATATTTATTCAGGCTGCCATTTACACTGATCCGGTGATTGTCTGATCCTGTTGCATGCCGGTAATCGCCCAGAATGCTTTTTCGGCTGCGGGTAATCGTCAGATGAACTTTGTAACGGTGCAGGTATTCCAGCAGTTTTTCAGAAGCGCCGGCGGGCAGGTAATTGTCGAGGTATTCGAGGGGTGCTTCCTTTTTAGGCATTTGTCTTTTTACTCTGTTTCATTACAGAACGAACTTCAATAAAAGTATAAATAAAATACAGACCGAAACATCCGAACAGTGCGGGTTTATTGATATTCTTTTTGTAAATGGCAGATATAAATAAAGGCGGCCAGCGGCAAGTACAAAAAATTTCATCAGAAATGATCCGTAAACCAGGCGCAGAAAAACCTGGACATTCTTATGCTGTCAGCGCTTTCATGTTCATTCGGACGGAAATCCATCCGACGAGAAAAAGCAAACAGATTCCCCAGGCATCAATACCCTGATAATCTATGCCGGAATCCGGCAGTAATAGAATACAGGAGCAAGCAGAATTACACTCGAACCCAGGAACAGGTATATAACAGGTAAATAAGCTTTGTTTGCAGAGCCGTTTGGCATGTTGTTTAAATCGCAAAATTAAGCTTTTTAGGCCTAAAGCCTAACGCTTAACGCCTAAAGCCTAAAGCAGGCCTAAAGCTTAAAGCCTAAAGCTTAAAGCTGTTCACGAAACTTAATCAATGAGAGCGTACCTGATTAAAATAAAAGATTGACTGTGGCAGACAGAATTATCCATCTACCATACACTATTAGCGATATACTATTCACCCAAAGCTTTAGGCGTTAGGCGTTAGGCGTTAAGCTTTAAGCTTAGGCTTAAGATAGCGCCAATGTCGGACGACTTCGTAATAGTCTTCCTTGGTAGAAGAACTCCGGATTTACCACTGGTAGTTGATACAGGTGCTTCATGAATCATATGGCATTGTCCGTTAAAACTGGCAGCCGGTTCAATCTGCAGTTTGGCAGAATGCAGGTTGCCATTTACCTGGCAATTGCTTTTTAGCTGGAGAAGTTCCTTCACCTTGATGGTACCGGTTACTTTCCCCATAATATCGGCCTGCTGACCGCTGATATCACCTTCCACCACACCGTTTGCACCGATGATGACCTTGGAAGAACAGATGATATTGCCAATCAGGGTTCCGTCGATACGGAGGTCGCCGTTGCTGGTAATATCGCCTTTCAGGGAAGTTCCGCTGCCAATAAGACTTGCGCTGCCGGATGGCACGGCAGTTTCTGCTGTTTCGGATTTGGATTTGTTATTAAACATTGGTATCAGATTTTAATCGTCAATTTTTTCCGGTTTCGGAATTTTAAGGGCCGTCGTATCCATTTTTACCGTACTGTTCCCTTCCAACACATTTTTCAGACTCTGAAAATACTGATCGCGGTACCTCATTTCCTGCTCTAACGAATCAGTACGTATTTTTAGTTCACGCAACTCCTTAGTATTATTTAAATCTCCATATCCGGGGATATAAAGCTTTAAGTGGAGTAAACACAATTAAAGCCACTGTAAGTCCGGTAAGTAGCACAAAAACCGTGCTGAGAAAAACATAAACACTGAGTCGGGAAAGTTTGAAAGTGACGACTTCTTCATAGGTATCGTCGTTCATCACCACCAGTCTGTACCGGTTCTGCAATCTTTTTAACGTGGAATTGGCATCGAATTTGGCCATAAGGGGATATTGCGGCCTAAAGATAACAAGTTATTGGTTTGCAGGTTAAAACGGCCTTAAATTGGCGAGATTTTTAAAATAAAAATCCGGTTTATCAGTTAATAACAATTTAGTTTGCATGGCAATCCTAAAGGACGAAGGGTGAAACGGATCGTTAGCCTCAGTTATATGCTTTTCTTTTTTCTTTTCCCTGAACGGATTCGGTCAGGTGGGGGTTGATTATGACCTGAAGAAACCCCAGAAATACGAAAACCGCACCCTGGGTTATGAGAAAACTGCCACACCAAATGGACGATTCCCGGGCACTTGATTCAAAATACCATTACCCAGTATAATTTCTATTTTAATACCAACAACAAGCTGAATGACGTGCTGGTCCGGGCCAAAGCCCAGTTCAAGGAAGATTATACCCAGCTCCTCCCCTTTTATAATTACTACCCTGGAAACAACAGCCAAGGATAAACGAAATCTGGATTCCGTTATTGACAAAATAAATTCGGCCATCCTCCTGCACGATCTGCGCAACAGCTGGAATGATAACCTCTATATGCTGATGGGCCGGGCCTATTTTTATAAAAACAACCTGGATTCAGCCCATATCCTTTTTCAGTTTGTGAACTATGCCTATGCACCCCGGGATGCTGATGGATACGCCCATTCCCATCGGCAGTAATCAGGAAGAAGGTGACAATGCCTTTACGATTTCCACCGATGAAAAGAGAAATGTTGTCAAAAAAACATTCAGTTTACCTCCCAGCCGGAATGAATCTTTTATCTGGCTGATACGCACTTATTTTCAGCAGGAAAAATTGGACCAGCGGATCGGTACTGATTGAAATTCTCAAACAGGATCCGAATTTTCCGGAACGTCTGCAACCCTCCCTGCACGAAATGCAGGCACTGTGGTTTTATAAAATCAAACAATGGGACAGCGCAGCCCTGCCACCTGAGTCTGGCACTGGACAATACCACCGACCAGGGAGAAAAAGCACGCTGGGAATTACCTGATCGCCCAGATGTATGAACGCACGAGTAGATCCGGCTGATGCAAAAGCCTGGTATGAAAAATCAGCCTCCAATACCCTGGATCCGGAACTGGCGGTATTTGCGCGCCTCAATGCCATACGCCAGAACACCGGAGACGAAGCGAAAGGGGATTATATTCAGAAAAACCTGGATGCACTCAAACGGATGGCCCGGAAAGAAATTTATGAACCTTACCTGGATGTGATTTATTATGTGTCGGCGGAAATGGAACTGGTAAGAAATAATAAAGCAGCTGCCCGGATGTATTTTAAAAAATGTATTGAACACGCCAATGGACTGGGATATAACCGGGACCGTGCTTTCCTGAAACTGGGATGGATTTTCATGGCAGATAAAATGTATCCGGAAGCCAAATATGCCTACGACAGTGTCAATGCCTAACCGATCCGGCGATTGCAGATTCCCTGAAAGTATTGCTGACCGACAGAAAACTGGCACTCAGTCATATTGTTCCGCAGATCCTGATCATTCAGCGGCAGGACAGTCTGCAGCGTATCGCGGCCATGACTCCGGCCGAAAGGGATTCTTATATAAAGAAAATGCTTCGCGCCTACCGGAAACAACTGGGCCTCGCGGAAGAAGATAACGGTTCCGGCTCCGGAGGTTATGGTTTTACTTCGAATAATCCAACCAACAGTATTTTTGGCCCCAGTCGCCTGCCGGAGAATGGTATTTTTATAATCAGTCGGTAAAGGCAAAGGGATATAATGATTTTAAATCGAGATGGGGCAACCGGCCCAATGTAGACAACTGGTATGCACAATCGCTGATCAACAGGCAGATCACGGGTCTTGCGCCGGCCAGTAACCTTCGGCTGAATGGTGCGGAACCCTCTCCCAATGCGGCACCGGCCACCGAGCTCACAGCGGCCAGCCCTGCTCGAACGGCACTGCCGCTCACACCGGAGAAAATGCAAAAGTCGCAGGACTCCGTAGAGAATGCCCTTTTCGCCCTGGGAAAATCGCTGCAGGATTATATTCCGGATTATCGCAGTGCCACTTAAAGTTTATGACAGCCTGGAAACAAGATTTCCCGAAACTAAATTTTACCAGGAAGCGCTATACAACCAATATTACTGTTATATCCATTTGAACGATTCAGCCAATGCAGCGCGGATACTGGCCCTGATGAAACAAAAATTCCCAACCGGCCGCTATATTGCCCTGATTGAAAATCCGCCCAAAGGACCCGCAGATCTGCCCGTTCGCACACAGGCTACCAGGGCCTATGAAACAGTTTATGAACACATGCTTGAAGGACGTTTTGATGAAGCGGCAGCAGAAAAACTCAAACTGGACAGTTTGTACGGTGAAAAATACTGGACACCGCAGTTGATGTATATCGAAGCCCTCTATTATATCCACTACCGCTACGACAGTATCGGCAAAGTGACCCTGAATAAAATCATTACCGGGTACCAGGGAACTACGATGGGTGCGAAAGCTGAAAATATGCTCCGGGTGCTGAATGAAAGGGAAAGAATTGAAAGCGTATTTGAGAAACCTCCACGTACAACGCATGGCAGAAGATAGTATCGCGCGCGCAGCTATCGCCAATACACAACCGAAAATTGTGGATTCGGCCACGGCGAAGGCAAAAGCCCTGAATGCCCAAAATGCCGGAAGGGACAGTACACAGATTACCATTAGTAAACCGGACGCTAATCAACTCAGGGCACAGGCGCTTTTTGTTTCGCCATTTACCTGGTCGCCGTCAAAACCACAGAATGTGGCGCTGGTGATGTCCAAGGTGGACCCGGTTTACGTAACCGAATCAAAAAATGCATTCGACCGGTATAACCGGGAGAATTTCTATGGAAAAAATTATGAGACCAGTCAAGCTGGTATTCAGTGATACCACCAAAATGATGGTCATTCATGGATTTGAAAATATGGCCCTGGCCCAGGCTTACGTGAATAAAGCAGGAAATGCAGCCCCCCGTGAAATTATTCCCTGGCTGCCTGCCAGCAAATATTTCTTTATCATAATCGATGACCAGAATCTTGAAATCCTGAAAACGAATAAAGACATGCAGCTGTATAAAAAATTTTTATCCGTCTATTCGCCCGATACAATTTCCGGCAGCGAAATGACGGATAACGGGCTCATTAATGTGGCGATGGGAAATTGTGAATAGAGGGAATGGGGAAATTAAATGTGGAAATGATAATAAGGAGATGTAGTGAGTATCTGTCAACCGTCAACCATCAACCGATCAACGCCAACGTCAACGAATATCAACTGAACTGAACTAAAAAGACAAAATGAATTTAACATATGCGAAAAGCTAATCCGATATTCTGGAAAATATTTTTTGCCGGTCTTGGCGCCTTTATTCTGTTACTGATCCTGATAAACTTTGGTGTCTTCGGTCCGCTTCCTTCCCTGAAGGAACTGGAAAATCCTTCCATCATGCTGGCTTCCGAAGTATATGCCGATGACGGCACCCTGATGGGAAAATATTATAAGGACAAAAGCAACCGGAGCAATGTGGAATATCACGATATTTCGAAAAATGCGATCAATGCCCTGCTATCTACCGAAGACAAAAGATTTTATGAACATTCCGGTATCGACGGCATGGGCGTTATGCGGGCAGTTGTAAAACTGGGACAGGACGGCGGCGGCAGTACCATTACACAGCAGCTGGCCAAATATATGCTGGGACAGGGATCACAGAATATGGCCAGGCGCGGGATTGAAAAACTGAAAGAATGGATCACGGCCGTTCGGCTGGAAAGAAATTTTACCAAGGAAGAAATCCTGGCCTTATACCTGAATGCCGTTCCCTTCGGCGATAATGTATATGGCATCCGGAATGCCAGCCGCACTTTTTTTCAGAAAGAACCGGACCAGCTAACGGTGGATGAAGCTGCCATGCTCATCGGCATGCTGAGTGGAAATACATTATATAATCCGAGAAAAAATCCGAAAGCCGCCATCGAACGCCGCAATACAGTGATCAACCGGATGGTGGAAAGCAATTTTATTACTGAAGAAGAGGGACGCAATTATAAATTGAAACCCATTGATCTGTCCAATTATAAAAAGCTGGATGAAAATAACGGTCTGGCTCCTTATTTCCGGGATGTGATCCGCGATGAATTGAAAAAATGGTGCAAGGAACATAAAAATCCGGCTACCGGCGAACCCTATGATCTATATGAAGACGGACTGCGGATTTATACGACCATCAATCCGCGCATGCAATTATATGCAGAAGAAGCCGTGGCCAAACAGGTACCCAGCCTGCAAAAAGTTTTGAATGCACAACCATCCATCCGAAAAGGACTGGTCTGGAAAGATCATGCCAATATTCTGGAATCCCTGATCCGCAACACGGAACGCTGGAGAAATATGGAAGATGATGGAATACCGGCAAGCAGAGATCCGAAAATCTTTTGATCAGCCCGTACAGATGAAAGTATTTGCCTGGAATTCACGACGCGAAACAGATACGGTGATGACGCCGCTGGATTCCATTAAATACAATCACCAGATGATGCAGACTGCTTTCCTGGCCATGGATCCGATGAGCGGTGCCGTGAAAGCATGGATCGGTGGAATCGATTTCAAGACCTATAAATTTGATCATGCCAATATGAATACCAAACGACAGGTCGGTTCATCCATCAAACCCTTGTTATATTCTGATGCGATTGAAGATGCAGGATTCACTCCGGAAACACCCTGTGAAAATCAGGCGCAGAATTTTGATGGTTATGGACTGGTTCCTGCCAGGGGATTATGTAAGGGAAATGGTGCACAGGTAACTATGGCCACCGCCCTGGCCTATTCATTGAACTGTGCTTCTGCCTACATCATGAAACAGGTAACACCCAAACAGTTTGTGGATTTCCTGAAACAATATCAATATCAAATCAAAGCTTGAACCCTATCCTTCTATCTGTCTGGGTGCTGTTGAAATTTCCCTCTACGAAATGATGTGGGGATATACCATGTTCCCTTCCGGCGGATTCAGCACCAAGCCTTATTATATTTCCCGCATAGAAGACAAAAATGGAAATGTGCTGGCCCGTTTTGATACGGAAAGAAAAGAAGTGATCAGCCAGAATACGGCCTATACCATGTGCCGGATGATGCAGGGAACAGTTGATATTGGTACAGCTGCAGGTATGCGCGAACGACTGGGTATTGCTGAAATGGGTGGCAAAACCGGAACAACACAAAATAATACGGATGCCTGGTTCATGGGCTATACGCCACAGTTGCTGGCCGGTGTATGGATCGGATGTGATGATAATTTTATCCGGCTGGACGGTGGACTGGGAGAAGGCGGCCGTGCAGCACGACCCATCTGGGAATATTTCTATGCAAAAACAGCTGCCGATAAAGATGTGGGCCTGAACCGCAAGGCGCAGTTTCGTGCAACCGGAAAACATGAAATCGGATATGATGTATGATTATATGAACATCATCGACAAGACACCGCCACCGGGTGCTGAAGGAGATAACCAGGGAAATGGAAATGCCAATCAGTACCTGGATACCAGTTCACCGCATGTTCCCGTCGATTCAAAACTGTCACCCGACGAACAACAAATTCTGGATGAAGCCAATGGCGGTAAAAAAAAAGCTGAACCCGTGAAAAATGAAAAACCTCCGGAAGAAAAAAAGAAAAAAGGATTTTTTAAGCGCTTGTTCGGAGGAAAATAGTTCACCAGTCATCGCCGGCAACTGACGAATGAAAATTGGAAATTATTCGTCCCATTTTTCGGCTTACATTTTTAATATACAGCCCGGTGTTTTTCACCGGGCTTTTTTTATTCTTAAATATTTGTGAATGCATTTTTAACTGCTATGGAATAAAAATCAGCGCGCATCCAAGGACAAAAATTCCTTATGCGCAACCTCCCCTGGATTCTTGTTTCTCTGATTTTCTCGGGTACCCCCAATCATCAACCGCTCCCGCACATGCGGGACCAACTGCCAACTGCCAACCGCCAACCGCCAACTAACGTTACCCCTACCCCCCTCGTCTATCCACAAAATTCCTGGCAATATTTTCTCCAGCACCTGCCGGCAGAAATTGGGCCCATACTGGATTTCCGGGGTAATCCAATTGACAACCAGGAAAAACACTACGCGATACTGACCTTTGATGTGGGCCGTTCCGATCTGCAGCAATGCGCCGATGCCCTCATGCGTTTACGGGCAGAATATTTATTTAGTCAGAAAGCGTTTGACCGCATCGGCTTTCATTTTAATGCCGGCATCAACTATTCTTTTTCCGATTATTTAAAAGGCTTAAGACCTGTATTCAGGGGCCGTAACCAGATTCTGTCGCTGACGAATATGCCTTCAGAACTTTCTCATGCATCCCTGAGAAAATACCTCGATATCGTATATGCTTATGCGAATACAGTATCGCTGTGTAAAGAATTGAAAACGACTGACCGCCTTGAAACCGGAACGGTGATTATTTTCCCGGGTAATCCAGGTCACTGCAGTATAATTGTTGATGCAGCTGTAAATGCCAAAGCAGATACGGTTTTTAAACTCGTCGAAGGCTATATGCCTGCACAATCCATCTATGTGCTCGCGAACCCTTATGAACCCGCTTTAAATCCCTGGTATCATTTGGGAAAAGGAGAAATCAACACGGCCTCATGCTCATTCCGTTCTTACTATCTGAGGAAATTTGAGTAGCGTTAACAGATTCACGATCTACGATATACGATCCACGATCCGCGAAAAAAAATTATTGATTTACCGATGTCTGTTGTAAAAGTTTACAATAATATCTGTCATAAATATCCGGAATTTCGGTAGGTATTCTTCCTCCGGGTTGATGGAAATAGATGCTCCCGGGTACATACCCAAACTTGTTCGGGTTATCGGGTTCGTTATTAAAATACAGATCCACAGTGTCTACTTTACCATAGTCAGCAGGACTGCAAAACTCTGCTGCACTCCAGGAGGCTCTGTCATGGCCTTCCTGCACGATCCACTTTTGAACGGTATTCTGGTAATGCTGCGACTGTAGCGCCGACTTAGTGCAGGACGCGAAAATGATCGCAAATGCGAAATTAATCGCAATCAGGAATATTGGATTTTTCATTTGGGTGGCATTAGCGTTGAATCCTATGCCCTCAACATCTCTTAAATTTTCAACTTCCCCTAGAACGTCAGACTCCCACCCTGTTCGTATGTATTAGTAATAAATACTAGAAATGTTGCCGCCTTCTGGTTCCAATCGTTGTGGGACTAGTAATACCGACCAGAGGGCATTCAGTTACAGACTAGTCATTTTGCCGCCATGATTTTGATCAGTATCCGGACAACTATAAAACAAAAAGGCTCCTGAAAGAGCCTTTTTATACTGATTTATTTCTGTTGCGAAGGGAGTCCGCCAACTGGCGGATCCGTCCGCCAGCTGGCGGATATGAGCCCGGTTTTTAAAGGCCCCTGATCATCTTCCATATAAATTCTCTTCCTTTAGCGGTCTTCAATTCCTTTTCTCGACGCATGGCAAGATTCTTATTATCAAATTCTTCAGTATAAAATAGTAACCAGGGCCTAAACCTAACTGTCCACCCCTTTTTTGCTAGTTCGTTGTGAAATAAAAATCTTCTGGCAATATCATTTGAGAAACCAATATAAATTTTGCCAAAAACAACTGAATAAAGAACATAGACTGTAAACATAAAAAGGCTCCTGAAAGAGCCTTTTTATACTGATTTATTTCTGTTGCGAAGGGAGGGTTCGAACCTCCGACCTTCGGGTTATGAGCCCGACGAGCTACCGCTGCTCTACTTCGCGATGTGGACGGCAAATTTACGATCATAAGGACTACCCTCCAAACTAATTTTGAATTCAGGAGAAACTCAGAGATTTTTAAAATTACCGGGCGCAAAAATCTAAAATCCAAATCCTTCGGTTTTCTATCTTTAACAGATGAAGGATTTATATCTTATCCGGTTTGTTCATTCTTTTATTTGCCTGCAAACAGGTCAAACAAACCGACGACAACCTGTATTCCAGGCATCTTCAGCGCAATGTTAAAGCTTCATATCCTGCATACACCCCCTCCTTCAGATCGTTCACAGTACAACCTGCTGATCCTGAATGATGGACAGGACCTGGAAAAACTTCGTGTGAAAGAAACCATGGACAGTTTGTATAAAGCGGGTAAAATATTACCCCTGGTCATTATCGGCGTGGAAGCCGGCGACCGGATGAAAGAATATGGCGTTACGGACAAGCCCGATTATCTGGGCCGCGGCGCAGGGCCGGATTCTATGATGCCTTCATCAATGATGAATTATATCCTTATGCAAAAAAAAATTCCGGAGTAAGAAAATTTCAGTCCGTTGCGATCGCCGGATGTTCCATGGGCGGACTCTCTGCATTTGATATTGCCTGGAACCATCCGGATAAGATCAGTAAAGTGGGTGTGTTTTCCGGATCCTTCTGGTGGCGGGATAAAGCCTCTGAAGACAGCAGTTATTCCGATGAAAAAAACCGGATCATGTATCACCAAACTAAAAGCATCGAGAAAAAAACCGGGACTGCAATATTGGTTTTATGCCGGTGCTGCAGAAGAAAAAGGAGACCGGGACAAAGACAGTATCATTGATGTAATTGACGATACGAAAGATATCATCGCGCTGCTGGAAAAGAAAAATGTGGTTGCACCGGAAGGAATTGGTTTACAGGGAATCCCCATCAGGTATTCATGACTATAGCAGCTGGAGTGAAGTATTTCCGGAATTTCTGGTCTGGGCGTTTCCAGCGACGTTAGATGGATGGTCGATGGTTGACAGTTGGCAGTTAAGCAGTTGACTTCAACACTTCCAGACTTCCATACTTCCATACTTCCACACTTGCTTAAATCATTTCCCTCTCCAAAACCGGATTCCGCGTATTTCTTTTGCTCGCAAATTCCTTGGCGGCTTTGATAAAATGAACAAAAATCGGGCTGGGGATTTTCGACAGTACTTTTTAGTTCAGGATGATATTGCACACCGATAAAGAAAGGATGATGCGGGCAATTCAATAATTTCAACCAGTCCGCTTTCAGGATTTTTTCCGCTGGCAATCATACCGGCTTCTTCAAACTGCTGCAGATATTCATTATTGAATTCATAGCGGTGACGGTGTCTTTCAGAAATCATCGATTTCCCATAAATGGCTTTGGCCAGCGTGCCTTCTTCAATGGCACAGGGATAAGCACCCAGCCGCATGGTTCCGCCTTTCACAGTAATTTTTTTCTGGTCTTCCATCAGGTCAATCACCGGTGTGGGCGTATCCGCCTGCATTTCGGTGGAATGTGCTTTTGTCAAGTCCGAGTACATTCCGTGCAAATTCAATCACAGCCATTTGCATACCCAGACAAATTCCAAAGAAAGGCAGTTTATTTTCCCGGGCATATTTTACTGCAGTAATCTTTCCTTCAATACCCCGGTGTCCAAAACCGGGAGCTACCAGCAATCCATCCAGGTTACCCAGTTTTTCCGCTACATTTTCATGCGTAATGAATTCACTGTGCACATTCAGGATCTGCACCTTGCATTCATTCATTGCACCGGCATGTACAAAAGATTCGAGAATCGATTTATAAGCATCCTGCAGTTCAATATATTTTCCGATCAGACCGATGGTAACTTTGGATTTTGGGTGTCGCAGTTTATCCAGAAATTCTTTCCATTTTGTCAGTTCTGCTTCCTGGTAATTGGTAATATTCAGTTTCTTCAGACAGATCAGATCCAGTTTTTCCCGCATCATCGTAACCGGCACTTCATAAATAGTAGGTGCATCAGCTGCTTCAATCACCGCTTCTACTTTTACATTACAAAACAAAGCAATTTTTTTCCGGATTTCCGGAGAAAGTGGTTCTTCCGTACGGCAAACAATAATATCCGGTGTAACACCTTCCTGGCTCAGCATTTGTACGCTGTGCTGGGTAGGTTTTGTTTTTAATTCCTTGGCTGCTTTCAGGTAAGGGATCAGGGTAAGGTGGATCACCACCACATCTTCTTCCGGCAATTCCCATTGCAACTGACGAACTGCTTCAATAAAAGGAAGGGATTCAATATCACCTACGGTTCCGCCGAGTTCAGTAATGATGATATCATATTCATTGCGCTGCACCAATCAGCAACATTCTTCTTTTTATTTCATCGGTAATATGCGGAACAACCTGTACGGTTTTTCCCAGGTAAGCACCTTCTCTTTCTTTATTGATAACTGTCTGATAAATTCTTCCGGTAGTTACATTATTGGCCTGTGAAGTAAAAATATTCAGGTACCGCTCATAATGTCCAAGATCAAGATCCGTTTCTGCACCATCTTCGGTTACAAAACATTCTCCATGTTCGTAAGGATTTAATGTACCCGGATCAACATTGATATAAGGATCAAATTTCTGGATGGTTACCCGGAGCCCTCTTGCCTGTAACAGTTTTGCCAGCGATGCGGCAATAATTCCTTTCCCCAATGAAGAAGTAACACCACCGGTAACAAAAATATATTTGGCCATAATGTTTAAATTAAGACAACAAAAAACTCAGTAAAATGAATATGATATGACCTGTTGAATTACAGATGTAAAACAGTAACCAGAAGGTCATGCAAACCTACGGCAAATTTTTCAATCCTCCGAAAAGGGAAAAGCAGATTGTGGATAAATGGAGTATAGAGGGCGGAGGAAGACTTACTTCACCAGGTTCACCAGCATGTATTCAACGCCAGTCTTGTTTTCAGCATCGGCTTTTGGAAGGGTGACAGTCTTGTGACAGTGGGTGTAAAGACGATGTCTGCAGGATGTTTTTCGGCCTGTTTGATCTTTACTGCGTGAAATAAAACGATGGTCAAGTATTTCTGCTGCTAATACGTAGCTGGCTGGGTTTAGTTTTCATAGTTTGGATCTTAACAATTACCTGCTAAGTGTTTAAGGGTTACTTATCTATAACGGTAAATTTCCATCAATATTTTAACAAATGCAAGTCGGATAGCCCTCCTTTTATGCACAGGTAAAGTGACTTAACTGATCTGATTTTCAATGTGACGTTTAGTCCTGACCTATTTTCTGGTAACTGGCTACCAAGCCCTTTGATCAGCGAAGAGCTGAAATCCGCGGTGTTCCATTTCATTTAGTCCGGCAATGGTACAACCCTTGGGTGTGGTTACTTTATCGATTTCCTGTTCGGGATGGGTTTGTTTTTTCAGGAGGAGTTCGGCGGCACCTTTTACCGTTTGTGCGGCAATCAGGCTGGCCGTAGCCGCATCAAATCCGATTTCAATACCTCCCTGGATATTGGCCCGGATATAACGCATGGCAAATGCAGTTCCGCAGGCACCCAGCACGGTAGCTGCATCCATCAGCTTTTCATCAATCTTCACCGCGCTGCCGAGCTGGTTAAACATTTCCAGGATTTCCTGAAACTGTTCATGGTCGACATCCTTTGCTGGCCAGACAGGTCATGCTTTCCCGGATGGCAATGGCCGTATTGGGCATGGCCCGTACGATCGGAATCTGTTCAGGTACAAGGGCGGATAGTTGCTGAATACTCACACCGGTAACCACAGAAACCAGGATATGTTTTCCTTTTTTAAAACTGTCCTTTCAGTTTCGACAAGTACTTCATTTACCTGGAAAGGTTTTACAGCCAGTACGATCAGACCGGCATAATTGAGTGCATCTTCATTATTGGCAGCTGACCATCACACCTTTTCTTTCCAGTGCATGCAGTTGATCAACCGAACGACGGGTGATCAGGATATGACCGGGATTGATAAAGCCGCTTTGAATTAATCCTTCTGCGATGGCCATGCCCAGGTTTCCGCCTCCGATGATGCCGATTTTATTGATCATTGCCTAGTAATAATTTTTTTTTGAAAGATAATTTTTTACATAATCCGTTACGCCTTCTTCCAGTGAATAAAAAGGTTCCGTATACCCGGCTGCGGTAGTTTTTCCATCTGGGCTTCTGTAAAATACTGGTATTTATCCCGGATGTCTTCCGGCATATCGATATACTGAATTTGCACCGGCTCTCCGGCACCGGAGAAAGTGGCCCTCACCAGGTCTTCAAATGTCCTGGCCTTTCCCGTTCCCAGATTATATAATCCGTTGCCTGGCTATCTTTTCAAAATTTTCCATCAGCCAGAAACAGACTTTTAAAATATCCTTTACATAAATAAAATCACGGAGTTGCTGGCCGTCTTTAAAATCGGGACGATGGGATTTAAAAAGTTTAACGGTTCCATTATTTTTTATCTGGTTAAATGCATGCCAGATCACACTGGCCATTCTGCCTTTATGATATTCATTGGGACCATACACATTGAAGAATTTCAATCCTGCCCAGAAAGGCGGATGACTCTGCTGACGAATGGCCCATTTATCAAATTCATTTTTTGAAATACCGTAGGCATTCAGGGGTTCCAGTTTGAAGGGCAGCTCATGATCATCGCTATATCCCAGATCACCGGAGCCATAGGTTGCTGCAGAAGAAGCATATACCAGCGGAATTTGTTTGAGCATGCAATAATCCCAGATCTTTGTGAATATTCCAGATTCAGTCGTTCGTGAACAGCATAATCAAATTCTGTTGTATCTGTTCTGGCGCCCAGATGAAATATAAATTCGATTTCCGGTTTATCTCGATTCCAGCCATTGGAAAAAATCATCCCGTTCAACCTGGTGCGAGAATTTTTTTCCTTTCAGGTTATTTACTTTATCCAGGCGGCTGAATTCATCCACCAGGATCAGATTTTCAAATCCTTTTTCATTCAGGAAACCCGTCAGACAGCTGCCGATAAAACCTGCTGCACCGGTTACGACGATGGTGGAAGATCTTGTTCATGCTTCAACAATTGATTCCATTTCTTTTTCAATGGCCGTATCATATTCGTGTTTCCATTCCCGGATATTGCCCCAGTTTTCACCGTCCACCTGGATCATGGATGCCGGTTACTTCACCCAGTTTTTCCAAGGGAATTCCCTCCATGGCCTTTTTAAATGCAGCCAGTTTTTCTTTTCTCACGGATACCACTACCCGGCTCTGTGATTCCCCAAACCAGTATGCATCCTGCCGGAATGGATTCATCCTGGCTCGAAACCGAAAACCCGAGTTCTCGGTGAAATCCACTTTCCGCAAGGGTTACAAATAATCCGCCTTCAGCCACATCATGTGCAGATTCAATCAGTCCCTGCTTTGAATACAGGCCAGTAGTTTTGTTCTGCAGCTGCAAATTCTTCCTCCAGATCAAAATGAGGGGCCGGACTAAATTCCACACCATGTAATGCATGTAGATATGCAGATGAATTAATATCATTCCTGGATTTACCCATCAGGAAAATCAGGTCGCCGGCTTGTTTAAAATCAAGGTCATTTTTTGTTTGGTGTCCTCCAGCAATCCAACCATACCAATCGTTGGTGTTGGATAAACGGCACCATCAGGATGCTGGTTATAAAAACTTACATTACCGCCGGTTACCGGTGTATCAAATTTCCGACAGGCTTCACCCATTCCTTTTACAGCATGTACAAACTGGTAATACACTTCCGGATCATAAGGATTTCCAAAATTCAAACAATTGGTAACACCCAATGGAGTGGCCCCGCTGCAAACAATATTTCGGGCAGCTTCCGCCACAGCGATCATTGCACCTTTATAAGGATCGGCAAACACATAACGGCTGTTGCAATCCGTTGTCATGGCAATGCCTTTTGTAGTTCCTTGTACATGCACGATGGCTGCATCGGAAGGTTCATTGGTAGAAGTATTGGCTGTGCCTACCGTACTGTCGTACTGAACACTGATCCATCGTTTGGAAGCAATGGATGGCAGTCTGATCAGTTCTTCGGCAACAGCTTTTAAATTTTCTGGTTCCGGAATGGAATCCGGATCGAATGATTTTATTTTTGCAAAATAAGCCGGTTCTCTGATATTCCCGGGTATACTGCGGTGCACCGCCGCCCAGCACCAGTTCATCTGCAGGAATCTCGGCTTCCAGATTTCCCATGATAATAAAAACTCAGTAATTTATCATCTGTTACTTCACCGATATTCGAACAGGGAAGATCCCATTTTTCAAAAATATCGAGCACCTCTTTTTCTTTTCCTTTTTCCACAACCATCAGCATTCGTTCCTGGCTTTCACTCAGCAGTAATTCCCAGGCTTTCATATCCTGTCTGACGGGTAGGCACTTTATCGAGATCAATACGCATTCCCACTTCACCTTTTGCACTCATTTCAGCAGTTGAACAAATAATACCGGCAGCACCCATATCCTGCATGCCCACAACAGCACCGGTTTCGAATCACTTCCAGACAGGCTTCCAGTAATTTTTTTTCCTGGAAAGGATCACCCACCTGCACAGCAGGCAGTTCCTGCACGGATTCTTTGGTAATATTGGCAGAAGCAAAAGAAGCACCGCCAATACCATCCTTACCGGTTGCACTGCCAACAAAAAAAACAGGATTGCCTTTTCCCAGTGCAGTGGCAGAAATTGTTTTTCCCTTTTTTACAATGCCCACACTCATGGCATTTACCAGTGGATTGGTATGATAACATTCATCAAAATAAATTTCACCGCCAACAGTTGGTACACCAAAACAATTTCCATAATGACCAATACCATGCACCACACCTGCCAGCAGATGCTGGGTTTGCGGATCATTTAATTTTCCAAAACGCAGTGAATTCAGTGAAGCAATAGGCCTTGCACCCATGGTAAAAATATCCCGGTGAATACCACCGACACCGGTAGCTGCACCCTGGAAAGGTTCGATGGCAGAAGGATGATTATGGGATTCAATTTTAAAAACCACGCCGAGTCCATCCCCAATATCCATCAGACCGGCATTTTCTTCACCGGCTTTTACCAGCATTTTTTTCCCTTCACGTGGAAGTGTTTTCAGCCATTTGATAGAATTTTTATAACTGCAATGTTCACTCCACATCGCACTGAAAGCACAGAGCTCAGTAAAATTGGGTGTACGGCCCAGTTTCTGATAAATCAGTTCAAATTCTTCTGCTGTAAGCCGGAGTTGTTCGGCGGTTTTTACAGTAATTTCCATGTTCTTTGGGGAAACCGCAAATTTACGAAGGACGCGTTAATCTATTCTGATAATTTTAGGATCCCATGAAGATTGCTTTCATCCACAACCAGCGGCTTTTTTACCCGAACTCGCTGCGTATCAGTGCTTTTTTCAAAACACAAAATATAGAAACCTGTTTCGCACATATACGGAGAGGAAGAAACTTCCGGCGCGGACGTGTACTGGTATATGATGGGATTTTTTCCGCAAGTCATATCATAAAAAAAAACTGATCATTCACGAATATTCTTCTGCTTCGGTTCCTCCTTACCGTAAGATCAAAGATTATCTGAAAAGAAGGCTCACTCCCCGTCCCCATTTTCGTATTATATCTGAAATGAATATGTGCGGGAACAAATTAATATCCACGATGAAATTCCGATTTGGATACCGGGATATGGGTGTCAGCGAAATATTTTTCCATCCGCAGCCGGACCAGAAAAAAGAATATGATTTTATTTATTCCGGAAATCTTTCCCCGCAAAGAAAACTGGACCAGCTGCTGAAAGTCTTCGATCAGGGGCCGTTGAAGAAACATTCGCATCCTGCTGCTGGGAAATGATCGAAGGCGGACTGGCGAAACATTCGGGCATTGTAAAAATATTATTTTCCAGGGGGCTGTTCCCTGGGAAGAAGTGCCGGCTGGCTGGCCCGCGCCCGATATGCGTTAATTATATACCGGATGAAGAACCTTTTAATGCACAGACACCGACTAAATTCCTGGAATATGCGGCCATGAAGATTCCGGTGATCAGCACCAACTATTTCTGGATTTCTGAATTTCAGGAAAGGTATGGCGGAAATTATTTTTTTCTGAAAGAAGATCTGTCCAATATGACCTGGGACCGGATCACCGGATTCCCTTATGAATTTCCCAACCTGGAAAAGCTGGCATTGGGAGGAAAAGATTAAGGCTTCGGGAGTTTTAGACTTTTCAATGCAGGCTACGTGAGCTGAGGACCGTTGGCGTAATTGGCAGTTGGCGTGGTTGACGGTTGACGGTTGGCGGTTGACGGTTGGCTGCATTGGCGGTTGACGGTTGGCGGTTGGCAGTTGGCAGATGGCGTTGGCAGTTGATCCCACACGTGCGGGAACGTTGACGGTAAACAGATATCTAATCACATTCCCACATTGTCATTCCTACATTTAATTCCCACATTCCCTCATATCCACAATTCCACATTCGCCACATTAACCAGATTTAGTCCTAAACGTTTTGTCATACTCCCCAAGTATCTTTTCCATGCCAAATTTTTCACTCACCAGTTTCCGTCCATTTTTTCCCAGCTCAGCGCGCTGGCCGGAACTCAGCGCCATCATTTCTTCCATCCGCGCAACCAGATCCTGCAGCATTATTCGGAGCTGACAAAAAACCATTGACTCCTTCCTGCACCACTTCCTTACAACCCGTATTCAGGGAAGTGATGATGGGCACTTCCATGGCCGCTGCTTCCAGCAGGCAGCGCGGAATTCCTTCATGATAAAAAGAAGGAAAAACAAAACAATCCGCCTGCCGGAGAAAAGGCCGCACATCCCTCGCAAATCCGCTGTAATGAATGATATCTTTTTTCTGCCAGTGTCTTAATTCCGATTCCGAAATGGAATCCGGATGATTTTTTTCAAAAAAACCGATCAGCTCAAAACGGATATCCCGGTATTTATTTTTCAAGATCCGCGCCGCTTCCACATAAACACCCACCCCTTTGGATCTGCAGTAAGCGGGTACTCATCAGAAACTGAAACGCTTTGCTCCGGGCAACGGGTTTATGGGACTGTGGGAAAAAAATGACCGTATTGATTCCTTCACCGGGTAAAATTTTAATTTTCTCTGCCTTCACCAGTTTTCGCTCAATGAACACAGTCGGCATCTTCCTGGTTGAGGAACCAGACTTCACTGGCTTTTTTCAACGCTTTCCGGTAGAGAAAAGAAACGATCCGGTTCAGCCAGTTATGCCGGTCGAACGTGTAACCCAGTCCCGTAATGACTGCCACGGACTGAATACCGCACCGGGCGGCGGCCATCGAACCGTAAATATTGGGTTTGATCACATAATGAAAAATAAAATCCGGTTGTTCTGCCCTGTAAATCCTTTTCAGCGATTTATACAGGGCATAATCCTGGAGGGGATTTTCGGAGCGGTTGTTGAAATGAATGTCCTGGTAGGCACAACCCGCTTTAGTCAGTTCTTCTGCAAAATCATCTTTGGGTGCGATGATCAGCACGTCAAAACTCAGCTAAGAGGTGGCGGATCAGATCCATCCGGAAATTATACACTGACCAGGCACTATTGGCAACGAGCGCAATCTTTTTCTTCTTCTGTTCGGGCTGGTTAACGATCATCCGTCTTTATTAAATTCAAATTTATAGATTTGGGGAATCAAAATCAGGTAAAGTTCCTATGCTGGCTTACTTTCTGTTTTTCTTTTACCTGGTTTTCGGAACCATTTTGCTGCATATTATCATCCGGCGGAAAATTTTTCCTTTTACAATTTATCATACAGCGGCCATTGTTTTATTTCAAAGTATTCATGGGCTGTCTGTATGGATGGGTATTTCTGCATTATTATTCGGGCGACGATACCTGGAATTATTTCATTGAATCAAAAGAAGAAACCAATCTTCCTCCTGCAGCATCCCGCTGCGGTTCTTTCATGAATTCTGGCCCGCTCATTCCCTGCAGGCAACGGGCGACCACGGCTGGGATGCCTTTATATTTTATATCAATCATTTTGAAAGATGGTTTATGATTAAGGGCCTGGCGATCCTGAATCTGCTCAGCGGTAAAAATTATTATACCGATGTCGTATTGTTCGAATTCCTGATCATCGCCGGGTCCGCTCCTGTTATTTAAAATGCTGGCCAGGGAATTTCCCCTGCGGACAGGTATGAATTTCCTGCTGGTATTTTTTATTCCTTCCGTTATTTTCTGGTGCAGCGGCATCCGCGCCGAAGGACTGCTTTTACTTGTTCATGGTGCTGATGATTTATAACGGACAGGCTTATGCGCGCAAAGCCCGGCGTCCGGCGGGTCCTGGAATATTGGCCGGTTTTGTGGGACTGCTCCTGATCCGCTACCAGTTCCTGGCTGATTTTTCTCCCGGCCTTTCTGGCTTATATGATCAGCCTGAAAAAGAAATCCTCCTCCCCGTTATATTTTAACCGGATCTATCTGCCGCGATTATTCTGATTTTTATTCTGTAGCCTGTTTCTTCCGCCCGCCAATCAGCTTTCCCGCCCGATACAGCAAGCACAGGAAAATTTTTTCCGCTTGAAAGGAAATACCCGGTATACGCTGGACAGCCTGCAGCCGGGACCCGTCAGCTTTCTTAAAATACTTCCGCAGGCTACTGCCAACACCGTTTTCCGACCCTATCCCTGGGAAGGTAAGAACCTGCTTCAGTCTATTTCTTCCGTAGAAGTCTTTTTCTTGATAGCCGGCATATTATTTTATTTCGTCAGCGCCGCGACGAAGAGAACAGGTCTCCCATCCGCTGTACTGGTTATTCCTATATTATGGTATCAGCCAATTCATAGCTATTGGTTATGTCGTACCCTTCCCCGGAGCCATCGTACGATACCGGACCATCGCCTTTCTCTTCCTCGTTTTGTTTCTTTATTCCGGTCAATCCGCTCCTGCAACAGAAACTCAGGTACTGGATTTTCAAATTACATTAGAATTAACCTTAATGTTATATTTTTTTATGATTTTGAATAGATAATTCGCAAAAAACAGGCGGCAAAATCGAGTATATTTTAGAACATTTTCTAAAAAAACGGCTAAAAAGCTCTTTTTTTTTCGTCACTTATGAATTATCGCTTACATTCGTTTCCAATAAAAAATTATTGTAAATGGAATCGTTAAGAGTAAAAGCAATTAACGATCTGTCAACAAAGACTCCGGTAACACTTGACGGATCCGCCAAAATCACCGCAATTTTCCAGGAGAATGTATTTACTACCCGCACCGCAAGGGAATTCCTGAGCGATGAAGCGTATAAAAGTCTTACCGGATCAATTAAAGGTGGCAAAAAAATTGACCGCGCTGTCGCCAACCAGATCGCTGCCGGTCTGAGGCAGTGGGCTGAACTGAAAGGCGTTACCCATTATACACACTGGTTTCAGCCATTGACCGGATCTTCCGCTGAAAAACACGATTCCTTTTTTGCCATTAAAGGGGACGGTACTTCGATCGAACAATTTGAAGGAGACGCCCTGATCCAGCAGGAACCGGATGCATCATCATTTCCTTCCGGAGGTATCCGCGCCACTTTTGAAGCCCGCGGATATACTGCCTGGGATCCTTCTTCTCCGCCATTCATCATGGAAATTGAAACCGGTAAAACATTATGTATTCCTACCATATTTGTTTCCTATACCGGTGAAACCCTGGATTATAAAGCACCGCTGCTGAAATCGCTGGAAGCTATGAACAAGGCGGCCGTGGAAGTATGTAATTATTTTGACAAGAATGTCACCAAAGTAATCGGCACCCTGGGATGGGAACAGGAATATTTTGTAATTGATGAAGCCCTGGCCAATGCGCGTCCCGATCTGGTGATGAGCGGAAGAACCGTATTCGGTCACCCGCCTGCAAAAGGCCAGCAGCTGGAAGACCATTATTTTGGTTCCATTCCGGAAAGGATTTATGCCTTCATGCGTGATTTCGAAACCGAATCTTATAAACTGGGAATTCCATTAAAGACACGTCATAATGAAGTGGCTCCTTCCCAGTTCGAATGTGCTCCGATTTTTGAAGAAATCAGTGTGGCCGTGGATCACAACACACTACTGATGGATATCATGGACCGTGTGGCAAGACGTCATAAACTGCGCGCCCTCCTGCATGAAAAACCATTTGCCGGAATCAACGGAAACGGTAAAGCATAATAACTGGAGCATGTCCACCGATACCGGCGTAAACCTGCTGGCACCGGGCAAAACGCCCAAGACCAACCTCATGTTCCTGACCTTCTTCGTGAATACAATTAAGGCGGTGTCATGATTATGCCGATGTTCTGCGCGCTTCCATCGCTTCTGCAGCCAATGATCACCGTCTCGGTGCGAATGAAGCACCGCCGGCGATCATCTCTGTATTCATTGGCGAATACCTGACCAAAGTGCTGGAAGATATCAAGGAACGTGTAGGTGCAAAATTCGACGAACAGGATGAAGCCATCCTGAAACTGGACCTGCACAGAAGCATTCCTGAATTGTTGCTGGACAATACCGATCGCAACCGTACTTCACCATTTGCCTTCACCGGAAATAAATTTGAATTCCGCGCCGTAGGTTCTTCTGCCAACTGTGCCAATGCAATGACTGCCCTCAATACCATCATGGCTGAAACATTAAAGAACTTCAAGAAAGAAGTGGATGCCCTGATCGAAAAAGGCGAGAAAAAAGAAATCGCCATCATGCACGTGATCCGCGAATATATTGTGAGCAGTGAAAAAATTCTTTTTGAAGGAAATAACTACAGCGAAGAATGGGAAAAAGAAGCAAAGAAAAGAGGACTTGCCGAATGTAAAAACCACTCCGCTCGCCCTGGATGCCCTGGTAACTGAAAAGGCCAAACACCTGTTTGAATCCAATAATGTGCTGAGCCATGTTGAACTGGAAGCACGCCATGAAATTGAACTGGAAAAATATGTAAAGAAAGTGCAGATCGAAGCCCGGATCATGGGAGAACTTTGTACCAGCCATATCCTGCCTCCGGCTTTCAAATACCAGAATACACTGATCCAGAATATCATCGGTATGAAGGAAATTGGACTCAAAGAACCTGCATTTTCCAATCAGAAAGCACATCCTGGAAAAGATTTCAGAACATATTTCCGAGATCAGCTCCCAGGTGAGCAAGATGATCGATGCCAGGAAAAAAGCCAATGCGCTGACAGATACCAGGGCAAAGGCGATTGCTTATTGCGATGACGTGAAAGGTGCATTCTTTGACAAAATCCGCTACCACGTGGATAAACTGGAAGTGCTGATCGACGACAGCGAATGGCTGCTGCCGAAATATCGCGAAATCCTGTTTCTGAGATAAGATGACGATAATATTATCTTTATATAAGGCCCCTTTTCCGGGGCCTTTTTTTATTGAATAATGTTTATTACAAATATGTTTTTTTTAAATAAAATCTAATATTTCAGATATATTAAATAAAAATAAATATGAATATAACATATTATAATTAGAAATTAATAATATTTTCACATTATTAAATGAGTATTACATATTTATTTAATGTCAGGTATTAAACCTTCCCTTTGCTGAACGAGACGCTTGGTGATCCAATATCTTGAAAAACCGCTTTCGACTAACGATTCAGCTTAGCCATTAAAAATTGTTAATGTGATCCCCCTGGTCAGGGTATCGCAGATTTTCAGTACACATTAAAAACAAACAGCAATGGTTAAAAACTTAAAACTGCTTATTATCGCAATCGTATTTTTTGTTTCCGCCCAGGCGCAGGATTCAACAAAACCGGTGCTGTTAAAGCAGATTCATGTGCGCTCCCCTCGCCCGCCACCAATTTTTCCGGGTCCCTGGATCTGTACTACCGGTACAACTTTGCCAACCCCAAGCTGCTCCCTGGAACAACTACACCAGTTTTACGGATTCCCAGAACTCCTTTGAACTGGGCATGGTATCGATTAAAGTATGACCACACCTGGGGAAAAGCAGGTGTTACCGTAGAACTGGGATTTGGCAGAAGGGCACAGGATTTCTCCTATAATGACGGAACTGCAAACCCTTATTTTTCACTGGCAAATGTAGTTCAGGCCTATGTTTTCTATAATATCACCGACAAGATCAAACTAACAGCCGGTAAATGGGCAACCCATATCGGATATGAAGCTGGTGGACGCTTATCAGCAACAGGAACTACTCCATGAGTTATATGTTCTCCTATGGTCCTTTTTTCAACACTGGTCTGAAAGCGGATATCGCCATCGCCGGCAAAACAGCCATCATGGTGGGTATATCCAATGCTACCGATCATTCCACAGTAGAAAACGAATACCAGAGTTTTATCGCACAGCTGAGTACGGCAACGCCCGACAGCAAATGGAAATTCTGGCTGAATTACCAGGGCGGGAAAGTTGCGCCATGGTGTCAGCCTTGAATCAGTTCGACCTGGTGGTTACCGGAGCAGTGTCCGATAAATTCAGTATAGGAGTAAACGGAACCGTCACACCTATAGCGGTGACTCTGTTACAAATTCTCCAAACTGGTGGGGCGCTGCTCTATATCTGAATTAGGACCCGAGCTCAGTATTCGGTCTTACTTTAAGAAGTGAATATTTCGATAATAAAGACTATGCTCTGAGCATTGGATCAAGTGCCGGTAATTTTACCGAGTTTACGCTGACAGGACAGATTCATCTCGGAAAACTGACCGTTATGCCTGAACTCCGTTATGATGTTTTCTCAAATGCTGTTTCCGGTTCGCCTGATGACGCGTTTATTAAGAATAACGGCACACCGATCAACAATACATTCAGCGGATTGGTGGCGGTTACATACACGTTTTGATAGTTAGTTGATAAAACGGTTTCGGTACTTGGGCTGAAATTCTCATACGTTTTGAAAGTTGATCGATCAGTCGAATTCAGTGCCTGGTCTGGCAAGATCGCCGCCAGATCCGGAACCGGATAATTTTTCCAGGTACTGAATCTGCCGAAACTCTAAAATACAGGCCGTCTCAGGATTTTGAGACGGCCTTTTTCGTGGAAGAATAGCAGTATTTGAAATCACTCCCCAAAAAAAAAGTTTAAAAAAATTTTCTTTTTAAATAATCGTGTTTTTTAAATAGAAGAGGATTTATTTGAGATTTAAAAGCAGAAATCAAATATATATTTTTCGATTTTTCAGGTATTTATAAATCCCGGACTTAATCCGAAATTATATATATTATTATACAATATGTTACGCTCTGGTTCCTAAGTAATAGTAATTGGAATATTGATTAATTTCGATCTGAATTTTAATAAACTTAAAAAAACCTCAATGAAAAAATTAATCAAAGTTTCCAGCTATACTCTGGCCACTGCGCTCGTACTTGTTCTGTCACAATTCTCTGCTTTAGCAGCAGGCGAAACAGCCAACAATTCAACCTTGAGTTTCGGACAGGTTTTTGGTGGCGTTGTAGTTTTAGTAGCTGTTATACTTGTACCCACTATGAAGAGTTTCCGCAAGGCAAAAGCTTAATAGCAAAAAGAAATTTTCAGAATATATTTCTGGTAAGCCGCCTCTCCCGGGGCGGTTTTTTATTTTCCGCAGCTTAGAAAAAATTAGTTGGCATTTGATAGTTGATCCCGCATGTGCGGGAATATTGGCATTTGATAGTTGATCCCGCATGTGCGGGAATAGTAGATAGTAGACAGTTGATATTTAATGACGATAGTTATTGATCAGCAGATGGTCATCAACAAACCACATTCCCTCATTGTCATCCCCACATTTAATTTCCACATTCCCTCATATGCACGAGCCCACACTTCCACACTTCCACACTTCCATACTCCACACTATTTAGAATTGCCAACTAATTAAGAAGCTTCTAAAATAAATCCTTCAACACTCTCCTCGCAGCATTATATCCACACATCCCATGCACACCGCCACTCGGTGGTGTGGACGAAGAGCACAAATAAATTCCTTTGGCAGAAGTCCTGTAAGGCGCACTACGCAACGCGGGTCTTGTAAATAACTGGGAAAGATTATTTGCGCCGCCGCCGATATCACCTCCGTGATAATTTGCATTCTGTTCTTCCAGTTCTTCTGTATTAATGGTATGCCGCGCTAAAATCCTTTCCCGGAATCCCGGCGCGAATCGTTCCACCTGATCTTCTATAGTATCGGTCAGATCAGCCACTGAACCCCGGGGAACATGACAATAGGCCCATCCCGTATGCTTGCCCAGCGGTGCGCGACCCGGATCAACAATCGATTGCTGCGCAAGAATAACCCCCGGTCGTTTTGTGAGCTTTCCCGGACCATGCATCCATTTCAGCAGCTTCCATTTCTTTGAAGGATCCGCCCAGATGAATAGTGCCCGCATTTTTCGACAGCTCAGATTTAAATGGAATCCGGTCCGCAAGGGCCCAGTCAATTTTGAAAACGCCCATCCCGTAACGGAATTTTTTTAATTGCCTGCGATAAAGAGAGGACAATCGCCGGCCGGCAATTTCCAACAACTGCACCGGTGTCACATCAAGCAAGACCGCCCGTGAAGAAGGCAGCTGGTCCAGGGATGTAACCGTATAATTCAATTCAATTTTTCCGCCCAGGCTTTTAAATAAGGAAAACAGCGCGTCCGCAATGGATTGGGATCCGCCCTCCGCCACCGGCCAACCGCGTTTATGCCCGGCCGTTAGTAATACCAGTCCGATCGCGGAACTGGCCATCCAGTCAAAAGGAAGCTGGGAATGTAGTGACAGGCCGCCCCAGAATGTCCGGGTTTTTTCAGATTTAAATCTTTTTGAAAGACGGCTGGCAGAGGATAGCGCGCGCCACCCAAATGCCGCCATATCCATGGGGTGTTTAGGAAAATGAAGCGGCGACAGCACATCATTTTGAATTCCTTCCCAGGAATCTCACCAGTGGTTGTATAAGTTTCAGATAAGCTTGTGCGTCTTCACCCAGCGAATCCGCCATCTTTTGTAAAGAAGGAATTAGCGCAAGCGCAGTTCCGTCTTCGAAAGGATGCGCCAGTGGAATTTCCGGATACAAAAATTTGAGGCCGTGATCTGCCAGTGGCAAGGACCGGAAAAAAGGCGAATCGGCACCATGGGATGAACTGCTGAACAGATATCATGAGTGAAGCCCGGAAGAGTGATTTCGCCTGAACGCATTCCGCCACCGGCAACAGATTTCGCTTCCAGGATCAATACAGACAGACCGGCTTTCTGCAAGGTGATAGCCGCAGCCAGTCCGTTGGGACCGGAGCCGACGACGATGGCATCGTAGTCTTTTTTAGTTGACAGTTGACGGTTGACCGTTGGCCGTTTATATAGTTTATTGATTGAATTGAATTTTTCAATTGGCAAATCATTAATATACCAACTCCAACTTCCATACCGCACAACTGCCACACTTCCCAACTGCGAACGAGAAAATCAAGCCGTCTTAGACGGTTTGATTTTTTCGTTCGCCCATTTCAGCGCAAGCTGAAACTGTTCCTGCTCGGTAAGATTTGAATTGTCCAGCACGATGGCATCATCGGCTTTTCTCAAGCGGACTGATTTCCCGGTGGGAATCAATATAGTCCCGCATTTCCAGATTATTCTTTACTTCCTCCAGACTGATATTCGGATTCTTTTCATATAATTCCTGGAATCTTCTTTCTACCCGCACCGCATTATCTGCCGTCATAAAAATTTTTAGTTCTGCCTTGGGAAATACAACCGTTCCAATATCCCTTCCGTCCATGACAATTGCCTTTTTACTTCCCATTTCCTGCTGCTGTTTAACCGCAAATTCCCGCACTTCTTTGATGGCAGCCACCTCACTTACTTTTTCCGCCACCACCAGGTCACGGATCAGGTATTCCACATTTTCGTCCGTTCAGCAGTAACTTCACTGGTCTTTGTTGCTTCATTGATGGACAAATTCAATATTGATATTCCTTCAGTGCATTTTCTACTGCTTTGGTATCGGTCCAGTCAACATGATTTCGCAAAAAATAAAGGTGATGGCCCGGTACATGGCACCGCTGTCGATATAAGTATACTTCAGTTTAGCAGCCAGTTGTTTGGCCAGTGTGCTTTTGCCGCAGGATGACCAGCCGTCGATCGTGATGATGATTTTTTTATCCGACATGATGTATTACCGTACTGCAAATAAAAGATTTGCCACGGAAACACGGAAATTTCCGTGCGCCGTGGCAAATAATATTTGAGGTGACTGATTTGTCTTATACTTCAGAAGCTTCTTTCTCTTTTTCCTTCAGCGTGAATTTGATCTTTGATTCTTCCTTATCCAGATCAGCGATCATCACATCCCCGTTTTTGATATTCATATTCAGAATTTCTTCTGCCAGCGGATCTTCCAGGTATTTCTGAATAGCCCGGTGTAATGGTCTTGCGCCAAATTGCTGCGTCATATCCTTTTTCAGCAATGAAATGCTTTTGCATCTGCTGTCAGTTCCAGACGTGAAACCCAAGTTGCTCAAGCCTCTTCATTACACCTTTCATCAGGATATCAATGATCTTGAAGATATTTTCTTTGGTCAGAGAATTGAAGATCACCACATCATCGATCCGGTTCAGGAATTCAGGACTAGAAAGTACGTTTCAATGCTTTTTCAATAACTGCTTTATTATTTTCATCTGCATTTTGCTGTTCTGGATGCAGTTGCAAAACCAACACCATCACCAAAATCTTTCAACTGGCGTGCACCAATATTGGAAGTCATGATGATCAGTGTATTCTTGAAATCAACTTTTCTTCCCAAGACCATCTGTCAACTGACCATCATCCAATACCTGCAATAAAATATTATAAATATCCGGATGTGCTTTTTCAATTTCATCCAGCAGAATAACACTATAAGGTTTGCGGCGAACTTTTTCAGTTAGCTGGCCGCCTTCTTCATAACCTACATATCCCGGAGGTGCACCAATCAAACGGCTCACAGTAAATTTCTCCATGTATTCACTCATATCAATACGGATCAGTGAATCTTCTGAATCAAACATATACCGTGGCCAGTGCTCTGGCCAATTCTGTTTTACCAACACCGGTAGGACCAAGGAAAATAAATGTACCAATTGGTTTCTTTGGATCTTTCAAACCAACACGGTTACGCTGAATGGCTTTCACCACTTTCTGAATCGCTTCATCCTGGCCAACCACCATTGCCTGTCATATCGATCGGCCATATTGCGCAGCTTTTCACTTTCAGCCTGCACCATTCTTTTCACAGGAATACCCGTCATCATGCTCACCACTTCAGCAATATTTTCTTCATCGATCGGATAACGTTTGTGTTTGCTTTCTTCTTCCCATTCGAGCTTTGGCTTTTTCCAGTTCTTCCTGCAAACGTTTTTCAGTATCACGCAGAGAAGCAGCTTCTTCAAATTTCTGGCTCTTTACCACTTTATTCTTTTCATTCTTTACATCTTCAATCTTCTTTTCAAGATTCAACAATATTCTGTGGAACATTGATATTTTTCAAATGCACCCTTGCACCTACTTCATCCAGTACATCAATTGCTTTATCGGGAAGAAACCGATCAGTCATATAACGGTCACTCAGTTTTACACAGGCATCAATGGCATCATCAGAATAAGTTACATTATGATAATCTTCGTATTTGGTTTTGATATTATTCAAGAATCTGAATGGTTTCATCCACACTGGGCGGATCAATCATTACTTTCTGAAAACGACGATCCAAGTGCACCATCTTTTTCAATATACATTCTGTATTCATCCAGTGTAGAAGCACCAATACATTGCAGTTCGCCACGGGCCAGGGCCGGTTTGAAAATATTGGATGCATCCAGTGAACCGCTGGCACCACCTGCACCAACAATGGTATGTATTTCATCAATGAATAGAATCACATCACGGTTCTTTTCCAGTTCATTCATGATCGCTTTCATTCTTTCTTCAAACTGGCCGCGGTATTTTGTACCGGCAACCAGTGCAGCAAGATCAAGTGATATCACTCTTTTATCAAACAATACCCGTGAAACTTTTCGCTGAACAATGCGAAGGGCAAGACCTTCCACAATGGCTGTTTTACCCACACCGGGTTCACCGATCAGAATTGGATTATTCTTTTTGCGGCGGGAAAGAATCTGTGAAACTCTTTCAATTTCTTCTTCCCGGCCAACAATCGGATCCAGTGAATTCATTTCTGCAAGCCGGGTAATATCCCGGCCGAAATTATCCAGTACCGGTGTTTTACTTTTTGCATTGCCTGCCGGTCGTGACTTTTTGTTGCGCAGTATTTCTTTTCTTCATCAAAATCATCATCATTCTCTTCAGTATATTCGCTGCGGGTATCATTGCTTTTAACAATACCCAGTTCATTTCTGAATAAATCGTAATCCACGTCAAATTGATTTAAGATTTGTGTTGCAATATTTTCTTTGTTTTTAAGAATGGAAAGCATCAGGTGTTCTGTTTCCACCGTCGGGCTTTTCAGAGCTTTTGCTTCCAGTACTGTAACACGAATTACTTTTTCTGCCTGTTTGGTCAGTGGAAGACTGTTGATATTGGCAATATTTTTTCCGGTTTTATCCTTTACTGCCAGTTCTACTTCTTTGCGTAGTTCATAAAGATCAACATTAAAACTTTTCAGGATTCGGACAGCTGTATTATCTCCCTCCCGGATCAGACCCAGAAGCAAATGTTCTGTACCGATAAAATCATTTCCCAACCTTAAGGCTTCCTCCCTGCTGAACGAAATAATCTCTTTACCTGGGCTGAAAAATTATTATCCATTTTTAACTAATTGAGCTTATATACAATAATAACGAATATTTTTGATTCCTGTTTTTCATGGTTTATTAACGTATGTTAACAATACCGGTAGTATGAAAGTCAAAATTAGTACCAAAGAGAAATTCCATGCCATTACTGTGCTCGAACCCAATTTCCTGCTAATATGACAGCAGCACTGCATGATCTTTGTGAGCCTTTTCTAAAGCAGGAAGTAAAAAACCTGCTCCTCAATTTAAAAGACATTCAAAAAATGGATTCTGCTGCTGCGGATACCTTTCTTGAATTAAGAAACCTGTTTTATGCAAACCGCGCTTCTTTTGTTCTATGCGAACTACAACCGCAGGTAAAAAAATATTTCGATCAGAATGAACAATTTGAAATATTACAAATTGCCCCCACACAGAGCGAGGCTTCCGACATCATTTTTATGGAAGAAATCGAAAGGGAATTTACGGATTAATTCAAAGGGTACCGGATAATATGGTAACGATCAAATCCCGTTCCTATTACTTTTTGTATTATTTTTCAGCTGATATCAGGAAAATAAGGTTCCGCTGCCCGATTGATCATACCTAAATCCTATCTGTGCTCGCGGTAACCATACTTGGAAATAATTCAGCCATCCCGGCTTTCGACCGGCATCCCGACTGCCCAGGTGATCACCCTCGACGATCATCTTTTCCTGATTGATTGCGGAGAAGGCACCCAGACGCAGATGAACAAATACAAGATCCGGCGAAGCCGGATCAACCATATTTTCATCTCCCACCTGCACGGGGATCATTATTTCGGACTGATCGGACTGATCACCAGCATGGGCCTCCTGGGCCGCACCAGGACCTGAACCTCTATGGTCCTGCACGCGCTGATCGATATTTTTAACTTGCAACTAGAAGTAGCTGATACCCAGCTGCCTTTTAACCTGATCTTCCATCCGCTGGAGGAAGAAGGCATTCTGGTGAAGGAAAACCGGTTCCAGATAAGCTGTTTCCGGGTTTTTCACCGGATTGAATGCTGGGGCTTTATTTTCCGCCAGATCCGGCCGCCCAGACGGGTAAATCCCGGAAAAGGCCAGGATTGCCGGTGTTCCGGCTGCTTTTTTCGACCGGCTGAAATGGGGTGAAGATTACGAAACCCAGGAAGGTCTGCTGATCGCGAATGATTCCGTAACCGATCCGGCGCCCCAGCCAAAGTCTTATGCCTATTCGGCAGACACGGTCTTCAATCCCGAAGTTGCGGCAAAGGTTAAAGGATGTGGATATGCTCTACCATGAAACCACTTATCTGAAGGACCTGGAAGATCGTGCCACTAAGAGATTTCACTGTACGACCATTCAGGCTGCTGCCATTGCAAAAACTGCCGGCGTAAAACAACTGCTCATCGGTCATTTCAGTTCCAAATATGACAGGCTGGATGAATTTGAAAAAGAAGCCAGGGAAGTGTTTTCCGAACAGTTTTCTGGCACTTGAAGGAGTCAGCTATATCGTTCAGTAGGCTTGAAGTGCCTAAAGCCTAAGCTATCCGGTCAAGACCTAAAGCTCTGAAAGCGTAAAGTGAATTAGAGTTAAATGGAATTGATCAAATGGATCCAGTACATTTCCAGACTTCACGCACTTGCCACATTTGCCAACTTGTCAATCCTCAGGCATTCCCTCTCCAGCAAATACTCCGCAAGTTCTTTCAGAGATTCTTTTCTTTCCGGGGTCACCGAAATATTCTCCAGATGAGATAGGCTTTTTCCATATAATATTTCTTGGCTTCCTGCGCCGCCTGGTCCACTCCCGATTCCTGATAAATAAACGATCATCCGTTCCACTTTATCGGCTCCGGAATAAATCAGTAGTTCCGTCAGATGCCTGTTTTCTTTCCGGTGAAGCATTTTCCAGGGCTTTTACCAGGAGAAAGGTTTTTTTATTGGCCAGTGATATCACCACCTTTTAGTTTTCCAAAGGTAGACGGATTACCAAAACTATCCAGCCAGTCATCCTGTACCTGGAAAGCCAGACCGAGGTTTCTGCCAAAATCATAAATATGCTCCTGATCTGCTTCGTCTGGCACCGGCAGCAATGGCGCCCATCTGCAAACTGGCAGCCAGTAAAACGGCTGTTTTCAATTCGATCATATGCAAATACTCGATCAGTGAAATGGATGCTTTTTTTTCAAAGTCCATATCGAGCTGCTGTCCTTCACAAACTTCCCGCCCTGTTTTATTCAAAAGACGGATCAGGGTTTGCACATATTGCGGATCCGTTTCATTCAGATAGTCATAAGCCTGTAACAACATCACATCACCGGCCAGCAGGGCAGTGGATTCATTATACTTTGCATGTACAGTGGCCCTGCCCCTGCGAAGCGGTGCTTTGTCCATGATGTCATCGTGAATCAAGCGTGAAATTATGGAAGAGCTCCAGCGCGACAGCCATTTTCCAGGTGTCTGGTTTGATGGGTCCGAATAATTCATTACCCAGCAAACAAAGTACGGGACGGATTCTTTTGCCGCCGTCTTCCAGCATATAATGGGCGGCACCGTAAAGAGTTTCCGGCTTTTCCGGAAAATGTTTTTTATTAAAATAAGTTGTGAACTCCTGTGATAATTCCTGAAAACGCATCATCATTTAATCACTAATAATGTTAGAGCATATTTGGTTCGTGCTAGTTGACTGGTTGACGGTTAACGGTCTGATAGCATTTCCATACTTCCAATACTTGCTTTAGGCTTTAAGTCTTCCATAGCTTGCCTAAGCTTTCAACACCCACTCATAATCCAGCTGCCGCTTCGCCAGATTGGCAGAAATCACCTTGATGGTTATCTTATCTCCCATCCTGAATTTTCTGCCGCTGCGTTTTCCCACCAGCGCATATTCGCCTTCGATCAAACGGAAATCATCATATTCCATCAGGCTGTTCAGGCTCACCAGACCTTCACATTTATGCTCCACGGTTTCAACCCAGAATCCAAAAGCAGCCACACCACTGATCACTCCTTCGAATGCTATCACCCACAAAATCTTTCATATACTCCACCTGTTTGTATTTATTGGCGGCTCGTTCGCTGTCCATCGCTGCGCGTTCCCTCTCACTGCAATGTTTGCATTGCTCTTCCAGTTTTTTGTGTACCTGAATTTCTTCATCCAGCACTTCCTGCAGAATCCGGTGCGTCAGTACATCCGGATAACGACGGATCGGTGAAGTAAAATGACAATAGTTTGTAAATCCCAAACCATAATGGCCGATATTTTCCGTAGTATAAACCGCTTTGGCCATGGTGCGGATACCCAGTTGCTCCAGCACATGCTGTTCTGGTTTGCCTTTTACATCCTGCAGCATCAGGTTGAAAGAAGCTGCAATACCTTCGGGTGTTTTGGTATCGAATGTATGTCCGTATTTTTTTGCAAACTCAACAAAGGGTGCAAGTTTTTCTTTGTCCGGCGTATCATGTATCCGGTATGGAAAAGGAATCGGTTTCTTCTTGATTTTTATTTTCGCCACATGACTCGCCACGGTCCGGTTCGCGAGCAACATGAATTCTTCGATCAGCTGATGGGATTCCTTACTTTCCTTTACCAGTATGCCAATGGGTTTCCCTTTTTCATCCAGTTTGAAACGGACTTCCACGGAAGAAAAATTGATGGCCCCTTTTTTAATCCGCTGTTTGCGGAATCGCTGGGCGATATCATGCAGGATGCTGATCTCTTCCGAATATTCGCCGGCATTTTTATCAATAATTTCCTGCACGTCTTCATAAGCAAACCGGTGATCGGAATGGATAACCGTCCTGCCCAGCCAGTATTCTTTTATCTCTCCCTTATGCGTAATATGAAATACGGCAGAAAAACAAAGTTTGTCTTCATGCGGACGAAGAGAACAAAGTTCATTGGAGATTCTTTCCGGCAGCATCGGATTCACGCGGTCCGGCAGATAAACCGAAGTAGCGCGTTCATAGGCTTCTTCGTCCAGCGCAGTTCCCGGTTTTACATAGTGACTCACGTCGGCAATATGAACACCGATCTCATAGATATCATTCTTTAATTTCCGGAAGGAAATGGCATCGTCAAAATCCTTTGCATCGGCCGGATCAATCGTAAAGGTCAATACTTTCCTGAAATCCTTTCTGCCGTCTAGATCTGCATTCCGGAATGGTTTCGGGGAGTGCGGCGGATTCCTCCAATACTTTTTCCGGGAAAATAATAGCAAAACCGTTTTCCAATCAGGATCTCTTTCATCACCCGGTCATTTTCATCGGCTTCATCCAACACCTGTAATACTTCTCCCTGGGGTTTTTTATTTTTTCCCCAATCCGTAATCCGCACAATCACACGATCCCCATGAACAGCGCCATTAATTTTAGTCAGCGGAATATACACATCCGGCATCGGCCTGGCAGTTTCCGCAATAAAAAAAGCAAAGCCTTCTCCCATTTCAATATGTCCGGGAAAATCGGTTTGTTTTCTTTCAACCACCGATTCCACGGCATGCCCTGCACGCGGCCGCTGCCACCCTTGGATTGTGTTATGTTCACCAGTACGGTATCTCCGTGCATGGCGGTATTAAAATCATTCGGACGAACCAGGATATCCCGGTCCAAGGCCTTGGCAATGACAAATCCCATACCCGATCGCGTTACTTCGAGCGTACCTTTATATAACTGCGCGCTCGATTTCTTCTTTTTCTTTTCTGTTTTTTTATGACCCATATCTATTTAAGCTTGATCAGGAAATTCCTGAATGAATGTAGTAATTAAGCGCGTAAACTGATTTTCTTCATTGAACATAAAAACACCGGTTGGATGGGCATTACAAAGAAAGGCAGTCCATGCAGTTGATGTGAAAATTTCTGCAGACGCACGGCATCTTTTTCCGTCGTCAGCAGAATCTTATCTGGTCGACTCGATCTGGTTGAATTTTTTAAGAATATAATTCAGATCGTCGATCGTAAAAATATGATGATCGTTGTAGGCCAGCTCATCGTATCCGTTAAAATTTTCTTCCAGATGTTTTTTCAACGGGCCCGGATTGGCAATTCCGGTAACCAATAATACTTCGGCTTCTTTATTGGGTTTCCAGGGTTCCCGCGTGATCACCTGGTAAGGAATGCCATACGAAATGGCTGTAAAAAAAATCTGCTGATTCGGACGCGGGTTTGATTTCCCGGATCAGCTGGCTTTTTTCTGCCAGCGAAATATCCGGTGCACATTTCGTCACAACGATGATATCGGCGCGTCGTGCACTTTTGGGCTGATCCCGCAGATCACCCGTTGGCAGGAACCAGTCGCGTGTAAATAAATTATTGTAGTCTGTCAGCAGAATATTGAAACCTGCCTTCACCCATCGGTGCTGAAAAGCATCGTCCAGGAGGATCACCTGCGTATCCGGTTTGTCATGTAAAAGCTGTGGTATGGCCACGACTCTTTCTTCGCCCACCGCAATGGTGAGATCGGGAAACTTATTAAAGAACTGCATGGGTTCATCCCCGATTTCAAGCGCGGTGCTTTCTTTGGTCGCCAGCGCATACCCGCTCGTTTTTCTTTTATATCCGCGGCTAAGTACCGCCAGCCGGAAAGATCCTTTCAATTTTCCAATCAGGAATTCAACCATCGGCGATTTGCCCGTACCACCCACGGCCAGATTTCCAATACAAATGACGGGCAGGTTGAACACGGAAGCCCTGAGCAGATTCTTGTCAAACAACCAGTTCCGGACATAAATGATCAGCCCGTAAATCAGCGAAAAGGGAAGCAGGAGCATCCTGACGGGCTTTAATAACGGATAGTTGAGATTGATCATAAAGACTCGTAAAGATAACCCATTCCTTCCGGCGGGATGCTTTCCGCAGCCGTTAAGATCGCCTGTTTCGACAGTGGGTTCATCAGGGGAACGGAGAATAGCGACGGAAAACCCGACCAGCGGACGATTTCATGCTTCATAGTTCAGGTACTGATCATTAAATACCCACCCAACAACATCGAGACCGTAGTTGCGGCAAATCGCTGCCGTCATCAGGGAATGATTGATACTGCCCAGGTAATTCCGGCTCACCAGGACCAGTCTGGCATCCAGCATCTTCGCCAGGTCAATCACAAATTCCTGTTCGTTCAGCGGTACCATCAATCCGCCGGCTCCTTCGATCACCAGTGGGCGGGTCTTGTCCGTACGACTCAAATCATTCGCTATTTTTTTGAGTTCAATACGTATTCTCTGTGCGCAGCAATATCTGATGCGCCGGTTTTCATTTTCCGTGACCGCAATATGGGGATGAAGCGCTGCCAGATCTTGCAGGATGAATAAGTTTCCGGATGAATCATAGTGAGCTTCTGGCTCACTTCGCTGATGATTGACAGCGGATCCAAGCGAAGCGCCGTCACTGAGTTCCCGGTTCATAACCCGCCTGTACCGGCTTCCAGTAATCGGCTTTCAATGCTTCTGTGATGATCGCAGCAATCACTGTTTTTCCAATGCCCGTGCCAATGCCGCTGATAAAAATGGGTTTCATCCGGCTTTATTAATGAATATGGAAAAAATCGTGGTACCATAATTTCGTTCGGTAACAAAAAGCGGATAACCACTATAACGGTTCCGCGGCGTGTGTTCCAGCACGAACCAGCCATTTGTTTTTAATAAATTTCCTGCTACAACATCTTTCGGAATCTGGTCAATGGTTTCCAGCGCATACGGGGGGCCCGCAAAAATAAAATCGTATTGTTCTTTGGTATTTTTCAGAAAACGGAACACATCCGATGGAACCACTTTCAATTGGGAAAGGCCGAGTGTTTCAGCTGTCTTCCGGATAAAGGCCAGCATCTGGCTGTCTTTTTCAACGATGGTGAGATCGGCTGCTCCACGCGAAGCCAGTTCAAAACTGATACTGCCCGTTCCTCCGAAAAGGTCAAGCGTTTTCAGGCCTTCCAGTTCGCGGTTGGATTGAATAATATTGAATAAACCTTCTTTTGCGATATCTGTGGTTGGCCTGGTATAGGGCATTTTTGAAGGCGGATGAATTTTTCTTCCACCCCATTCGCCTCCGATTATACGCATATCGTCATTTTCAAAAGCGAGGCAAAAAAATGGTTGGGAAATTGCATGAGTTCATCCGTCATCTTGATACTGTCTTCCATACTGTCGAAACGGATATTCAGAAAATACAATTCAAGATCTTCGTACAGTACGGATTTTTTTTCGATCATGCCGGAAATTTCCAGAACCAGTTCTTCCCTGTTCAGATTGAGCTGATGGCAACAATTCAGCAGGTTGTATAACACATCTTTGGAATCATGATAATCGAAATGCTGGATAAGCTGTAGCTGTCCGGCTTTGCAAACCATCACCACCATTTTATCCGGATAGAAAAAAACTTTTATAAAAGCAGGTTCTTCTTTGGCCGTAAACATTTTAAAACACTTCAGCTGTAGACTGTAAAAATGCCAGAACCTCGCTGTCTGAAATTTTTCCTGCATCAGAAAATGTATCCGCGCGCGGAACGCGGTACACATTATGAAATTCGAACCAGGGAATTTTTTCATCCAGCACCAGATCATGGCTCAGGTTGCCATAAATCAGGTCCGTTACTGGTCTCGTCATATCTGCACTGAAAAATTTTTCCGGAATCAGATTGCTTTCCGGGAAATTATATACCAGAAAAATCTCTGCCGGTTTGAAACGGCTTAATATCGGGTCGGATTCCAGAATACTGCGAAGGATCGTTTCCGGTTCATTCGTTCGTCAGCTGGGGCCATTGAAAAAACCGGATGGCCGAAGGCCGCATACCCCGCACATTTAATAAAACGAAGATCAGTGAACAGGAGCCGACTTCAATGAGCAGCCGGCACTGGTTCGGATCTTCGGCTGTCGGATCTTCATTATGTATATCAAAATCGGGTCTGATGTTCATAAAATGGATCGCAATAATACTACAATTTACTGACTGGTAAGCGGGTTATTGCCATTCCGTAAGCAATTGGCGGGCAATCACTTTAGCCCGGGTGTCGTCATACATCAGGTTCGGCAGGGCCAGCAGGATCCGCAGGTAGGCAATCGCTTTCTTGTCCTCACCCATCCGGTGATAAGAACGCGCCAGTTCCAGGTAGTTGAGAATAAATGCCGGATTGAGCGACCGGCTTTTTTCGAAATCGGCGATGGCATCATCCAGACTGGCAGAAGGCAGTTTTCCGTAAAAAATCCTGGCGAATGATTTTTCGGCCAGGTTGAGATTACTCACTTCATAATTCCACCGGCCCAGAATATGATAAGCCCTGAAATTATTCGGATCCAGCCGGATGGCTTTTTCTGCATAATATTTCACGTCTCTGGCAAGCATCACCCGTTCTTTGGTTCCCGAAACCAGGGAAACCCGGCCCAGGGCAAGGGCCATGGCATAATTGGCATCTGAAGAATTTGAATTCAGACTCAGCGCCGCCGAAGCATAATTTCTGGCCGCATAAAAATAAGGTCGCATTTTTTCTTTGTCAGGCTGACGGGCACCGATACGCGAAGCAGAGTTCACTGCATTTCCAGAGTGCAACAAGATTGTCCGGATCTTTCTTTGCAATCTCGGCATATTTGAGGAAGGCTTCGTTTTCGTGGAACAGCGACTCCTGCTGTTGCGCTTCCTTCAGGAGCTGATTGACATCCTGGGAAAATAACAGGCATGGAAAAACCAACATGAATAACGATAAACAGTCGAAGCATAATTAATCCTTGAATGACCGGTGCATCGTAACCCCTACCTTTCCGACAAAATGTTCGATGGGTGCCTGTAATTTAAAAATGCTGATTTTGATTTCGGATACGGCCGGATACTGATGTTTGATGTTTAAGATAATACCCTGGCAGATTTTTTCCAAAAGAAATACAGGTTCCTTCATTTTTTCCTGTACGATCCGGAATAAATTAACATAACTGATGGTATCAGAGATTTTTTCAAATACAGGAATTGTATCCTGGTAGGAAACACTCAGATTCACTTCGAAGGAATTCATCACTTTTCTCTCCTCCTCATAGATTCCATGATGTTCGTAAAAGATCAGGTTCTGAAGTTCGATAGTGATCATATAGACAATTTGGAAATTTGAAGATTTGGAAATTTGGAAATAGGTGATTTTCAATTTTCCAATTTTCAAATTTTCAAATTATTAGTGTGGTTGCAACGAAAGCCAGCGCTCCGCATCCAGCGCTGCCATACATCCGCTGCCGGCCGCGGTCACTGCCTGACGGTAAATCCTGTCCTGCACATCGCCTGCTGCAAACACACCTTCGATATTTGTTTTTGCGGTACCCGGAATGGTTTTAATATATCCGGTTTCATCCATATCCAGCCATTCTTTGAAAATACCGGAATTCGGTTCATGACCAATAGCCACAAAAAATCCATTCACCGGAATCGTTTCAATATTTCCGCTTTGCGTATTTTTTATCCGCACGCCATCCACTTTGTTATCGCCCAGAATTTCTTCCACTACCGTATTCCAGTATATTTTAATATTGGAAGATTCGCGAATACGCTGCTGCATAATCTGCGATGCACGCATCTGATCGCGGCGGATAAACATATGAACGTTCGTACAAAGTTTCGAAGATACAAGGCTTCTTCCGCAGCGGTATCCCCGGCGCCGACGATGGCCACTTCCTTTCCCTTGAAGAAAAATCCATCACAGACCGCACAGGCACTCACGCCATAACCATTTAGTTTTTCTTCGCTGGGAAGACCGAGCCATTTGGCAGATGCACCGGTTGCGATGATCACAGAATCCGCTTCGATCAGTTTTTCATCA
>CAWEWO010000008.1:0-41667 GCA_963812825.1 uncultured Bacteroidota bacterium | reverse complement strand
TGCGGAAATCCGGTTATTCACCACCAGTACATCGCCATGCTCAATGACCTCCTCCCCTTTCATGGTAATGTGATTAACATATTTTCAACAAGACTTCACCCGCTGGTAAATCTTTTTTAAAGAAGACCTTCACATCATTCTCCTGCGCCTTGTATTTTGGTTCTTCTTTTAAGCGACTTTTTTTTGCCGTTGTCTGTTTACTTGACGAATCCGTAATCTTTTTGAGTGAGTCAGCTATTTTTTTCAATGAAGGATCTGCTGCGAGACTGGCAAGGAAGTATGCGGTTTTTTTATTTTGAATTTTTTTCGCGGCCAATACACTATCATCAAAAGCCTGCGCCTTATCCACATCATATATAAAATCAGTACTGCCCAGGCTCCAGTGCACGGTTTTGCCATCTGCCTGCCAGGACAAAAAATTGTCCGCACGTCTGTAAGACTGCAGGGCCGGAAACTCCGATGCTGCGGTGCAAACTGTCTGTTTAGAGCTTCCCGGTTTTTGGAATTGTAACAAGGAATAAATTTCATTGTTTATACTCCCGCGAGTGCCTGATCGCCTGAAGGGGCCATCGTGATCACAGCCGCAAGAGAGGGAAGGACAACTTCTCTTTCGTTTTCCTGGATATCCGTTTCGCCGACAATGCATTTCATTTTTTCGGCGTCGGGCGGGCCATTTTCCATCGGGATGGATCCATACGCAGTAATACCCGTTACATGCGCTAATTTTTTCTGCCATCAGACCCGTCGAGCCTGATAGACGCAAAAATATCCCCATTGTCGTTGGTCAGAAACAATCTTTAAGGCTTTCTACAAAATGCGGATTATAGCGGCTGAGTGCTTTATCAATAAGCACAATATCACCGCCGGGATGAAGCCGATCCAGCAAAGGTCATCATCTTCCCCTTCATACTGGGGTCCGTAAGAATCTTTATATACCGTTGCCTTACTCCGGAGAAAAGCGATTTTGTCGCCGGCTATATTAAACACGGGCTCTGGTACAGACCGGATTCTTGGGTTAATTTCTGCGGCGTTGCATTTTTTCCCGGCAAGACTTATTTTGAAGAGGTTGCCACCTTCAGTATTCCAGGTGGTAAACACGATGGAATTTCCACTGGGTGCCCAGGCTGGCTCTGCTTCTGTGAATTCATTGGTGGTCAGCCGTCTCGGTTTTCCGTCAGGGTAAGTCCATGATATAGAGCCTGTTCAATACCGTAAAGGCCAGCTTTTTTCCATCGGGTGAAGGAACGGCATCGCGGATCTGCGTGGCCTGTTGAAAGGTGTATCACTCGACGGCGATATTTGAACGCGAGTCGCGGACCCAGTTCCAGATCAAGGTCTGCAGTGAATGGAATTTCTGTACTGGCACTACCGTCGATGGGTATGCGATGAATTTTTCCCGCCGTAAGAAGCGAAGCAGCGCTTTACTGTCGGTCGAGAAAACCATGGCTGGAAGAACGCCCAGCGGTGCGATGGATTCCTGTTCGTCGCGCTGCACGGGGACTGCCAGCCATTTTTCATCACCGGTTTCCAGATTGCGCAGCACGAGGCCGGTCTTTTCCTCAAAACGACTGCCATACACGAGCCACTTACCGTCTTTGGAAAGCACCGGTGTGAATCCCGATCCGTAGCGGGAAGTGATACCTTCTGACTTTTGCATTCTCCCGGTCATACACACCGACCTGGTATTGGGGGTCGTACAGCGTTATAATTCCATGCACTGTTGCGTTTGGAAAAATAAATATAAGACCATCCGGGCTGGCTTTGCAGGATCAATCGTTTTTAAATTGGCGGGCGCGTCGATGAGTTGTACGCCGGCACCTCTTTTCCGGTTCGCCATATATAATTTAATATACCGCCGGCCTTGCGAATAAACAATATACTCCCCGTCCGGTGTCCAGCAGGCACTGGGGAAATACTGGTTCTCATCTTTCGTAACCTGAATGGTATCCTTCTTTTCCAGATCAAGATACCAGACATTATCGGCGCCGCTCCTGTCCAGAAATAAATAATATCTTCTTCCCGTCGGGGCTGTAACGCGGATGCACATCGTAGGCAAGTCCCTTCGTAATCGCCGTAGCCTTTCCACCGGACGCGGGCATCGTGTACAAATCGCCCATCAGGTCAAACACCAGAGTCTGGCCATCCGGACTAATATCCAAGCTCATCCAGGATCCTTCTTTTGAACTGAAAGATATTTTTCGCTGGGGTTTCAGCGGCAGACTACTTGTATGCCTCATACTTTACGGAATCCGTTTTGGTGGTATCTGAAGAAGTGATCCTTCTACTGGCCTATATAGATGGTTGGTATTTACCGTGGCAAAAACAATAACCGGAGATACAAATAAAAGGAGTCTGGGCAGGGATATCCATTTCGTCAAAGGCATAGAAAGTGGTTTAGCGGATGAAAATAAGGAGTTCCGGGTTATTCTGTACAAGATTATTACGAATGGCTGTTGACGGTTGGCGGTTGACGGTTGGCGGTTGGCGGTTGTCTAAGGTAAACTACTTATATAATCTACCCGTTACTCAGTGTATCTGGGATTGGGGGGCGCGGCAATCTAGATTTGTTTCAGAAACAAAAAATTAATTAACCATCAAATCTAAAACAATGAAAAAAATTACGCTTGTCCTCATCATCGGACTATTATCCACAGTAGCTTTCAGTAAAAGCACCAGTGCACAAAATGCCTTTGTCTATAATTCAATGCCCAATGATAAAACTTTAATGGCCCATGTGCTGGAAATGGGTGATCCGCATAACACACCACATTCCGGTAATTATGTTCCTGATACAAAGACCATTCATGCTAAGGCGATTAAAGATTTCGAAGGAAGATTTAATAAAGTAAATAATGCCATGTGGTTCGCAGACCAGGATGGATATGAAGCATATTTTATACAGGATGGCTACGGAGACAGGGTATTTTATGATAAAAAGGGGCATTGGAAATATTCATTAGTATTTTATAATGAATTCAAACTTCCCACAGACATCAGGACAGAAATTAAAACCACCTATTTCGATATGGACATCAAGCAGGTTGAAGAAGTGAGATATCCTGATGAAGTTGCTTATATCGTAATGCTGCAGGACAAATCAAGCATTAAGGTTTTAAAAATAAGCCAGGAAGGTGAAATTAAAATTTTGCAAGACCTGAACAGGGAATAATATCATCTATCTCCAATTATAAAATTGTTTTCCCCAAACGGAAGGCAATTTTTTTTTATGCTTAAACAAAAAAACTTATCAGGTTTAAATTAAAAGTCTACCAAGATAAAACTCCAAGATTAAGCGTTGAAGTCTAGAAGTAGTTGTAGTTAATCACTCTCCTCCTGGATTAAATTTATTCAGTAACATTTCTTTTCGGCTTCTCGATACATTTATAGTTGAGCCATTGCTCATCACCAGATAACCGCCGTCGCCACGAATATATTTTTTCGCTTCGTTCAAATTCACGACATAAGAATGGTGAACACGCAGATAGGAGTCGAAGTCATCCAGCTGCTCTTCAATTTCCTTTAATGTACGACAGGCGGTTACTTTAGTTCCGTTTTTAAGAAAGAGATGCGAATAGTTGTCATTGGCCTCGCAATAGATCAGTTGGTCGACAGGTATCAATTCGAATCCATCAATGGTCGGAATCGCTAATTTATTAAAAGTTGATCCCTTGTGCTGATAATGATCTTTAAGCATTTGGAATTGGTCCATAGACGGATGGTTTTTTTGAACATTCACCTTATGAACAGCGGTAACCAATTCCTTTGGGTCGATGGGTTTTAATAAATAATCCAGGGCACTAAACCGGATAGCCTTGATAGCATACTGATCGTAGCCGGTGGTAAAAATTACGGAAAAGGGAATCTGTCTAAAATTTTCAAGCAATTCAAAACCGTTCATCAGAGGCATTTCAATATCGAGGAACACAAGCTCTGGTTTTAGTTTATCGATCGATGCTATTGCGTTTTCCCCTGAAACGCAACGGCCGATTATCTGGACTTCAGGACAATAATCGCAAAGGGTCATTTCCAGGGTGTCGAGACAATGGATTTCATCATCAACAAGAATAGTTTTAATCATATACAACCGGTTTATTGAATTACAGGAATTTTGATTACTACCTCAGTACCCGCTGCGCTGCCATCTTCGTTTACCAGATCATTGATGACAACGGAAGATCCCTCAAAGTTCCCGGACCGCATCATGGCAATGCGGCGGGCAGTAATGCCCAGGCCCATTGATTTATGCAGGGTTGCCGATTTACTCGCCAAAGCGGCCGAATGCCTGCGCCCAATGCCGTTATCTGTTATTTTGAAATACAGGTGATCCTCTTCCTGCGACAGTTCGATATCCAGTTGCCCCTTTTCTTTTTTATGCATCAGTCCGTGCCAGATCGCATTTTCAATGTAAGGCTGAATAATCATTGAAGGAACTTTCAAAACGGAGATATCCAGATCGGGATCCACCGATAATTTATATTCAAAGTGGTCATCAAAACGAAGTGCTTCCAGGCTGAGATATAATCTTACTGATTCAATTTCATTTTCCAACGTGATCAACGCAGACTGTGAATTCAGCAGGATTAGTCGAACAAGTCTTGAAAATTTAGTGAGATACTCCGATGCCTGGAGACGATTATTTTGCAGGATGAACCGGTTAATGGAATTGAGTGAATTGAAAATAAAATGCGGATTCATCTGTGCGCGAAGTGCCTGCATTTCAAGTTCTGTTGTCTGTTGTTTTAATTCTGCGGTATTTTGCCGCATATCCGCCAACTGCTTCTCTTTCTCCGAACTCGCCAGCTTAAGGCGGAATTTTTGATTAAGCCGGTAGCGGATGGCAGTATAAAATCCGCCAATAAGAATCAATCCGGTTATTATCCTGAACCACCAGGTATTCCAAAAAGCAGGACTAATCCTGATCAGGAGACTTCGTATGGGTCCTGTAAATTCATGGCCCGCGTTGTCTGCCTGCATAAATAATTTATACTCTCCGGGTGGTAGTTCCTCATATCGAATGGTGTAGTTGGCCGGACCATACTGCCAATCCCTGTTTACTCCATCGAGTTTGTACCTGATTTTATTTATCCCTTTTGAATAAAAATCAATGATACCGGTCTCTATACTGATTTTATTCTGAAAATATTTCAGGTCAAGTTTCTCCTGTTCACCGTCAACTGATGCCGGTATGGAAACCGGAGCCTGATTGATTTCCAATGATTTCAGATAAACTAAAGAAGGTGGATAATCATCTTTTATCTGATCAGGTTTTACCCTGTCCAGTCCATTAAATCCAAAAAAATACAAATCTCCATTGTCATCTGCTGCAAGCGGGCCGGAATAATAAGCCTGTTCCTGAAATCCCTCCGGTGTTGAAAGTGTCCTAATCTGACCAGTTTTTGGGTTCAACCTGGCAATAGAGTACTCAGTATTGAACCAGATATTACCCTTTTTATCGGCATGAATTCCATACACATTAATAAGCGGAAGACCCTCGCTGCGTGTATAACGGTGAATGATGTTGAAATGGCTGTCGTAGTGAATCAGTTCCATAAAAGTTCCTACCCACAAACTGTGGTCAGACGGGTCTAGATAAATGTTGTTCCATTCTTCAATACTGTCTATCGGATTCACCACTCTTTCGAATTTCCCTTCTACGAATTTGTATGAACGATTATGACCCAGACCATGTCTTCTGTAGAAAACCATTTGGTCACCATCCGATTCCCACCCCGCAAAATCTACATCTATAGTGATCATTTGGCGAGCCACTGAACTGTCTTTATTTAGTAAATAGATTCCATATTTAACTTCCGAAAGCCTGCCAATAAACAGATCATCCTGCCCATGATTTAATTTGACACCGGTTTGCTGTATTAAACGGGGATTTAATATTGGGTGGTTTTCTCTATCCACGACAGTAAATGGGTGGCATCGTTTAGAAAGGATATCCAATTCAAATAATTCACCGGTTTGATCGCCGGTTATCCACGCTTTCTCTGCTGACCTGCCTATTCCCAAATAGCCGAAACTCCGGTTATTTCCAATTCCCGAAATGTCTTTCGCCTTAATTACCTGGAAGGAATCTGTAACCGGGTTAAATATATTCAGGTCAGGCCTTACAAAAATCCATATCCGGCCATCCATTGATTTTTGAATAAATCTTCCATCTGTAGAACTTAATGTATTTGGTTTCCCCGAATGGCCATCATAATGCCGGAAGGATTTAAAGATGGGTAATAGTTGATTGATCCCCTTACCTGATGTAATCCAGTATCCAATCCACACCAGCCCGTCCCGGTCACAATAGATCCGGTAATTTAAAAAATTTGCCTTCTGACTTAAATCGGAATCCCCCTCAAAGGGCCGCTCCACGGACTCCGTTTGCGGATCATAAATAATCAATCCTTTATCCCATGTTCCGACCCAGACCCTGTTTGCCAGGTCCAGGCTGATTCCGGTGCCCCGGTTAAAAAATTTCAGGCGATCTATAACATGAAACTTTTTATCGGCAAGCGTAAATTGTATCAGGCCCTCCAAGTCGCTTATCCAGATACAATTCCTTTTTTTATCATAACACATCGATTCCGACCAATGTTTTGCCGGCGTAAATGAATTCCAGTTGTAGCGTTGCTCCTTACCTTCTGATAAGGAAATACGGAGCAGGCCGCCTTCATTGTCACCGGGTAACATCCAGATGCAATTCGAATCCGGTTCCAATATCGTAAAGGTGTTGGCGTACCATGAAAGTCTGTGATGCAACCAGCAAATCTTTTTTTTCTGCAATGTAGTCGTGTTGTAAGCCGTAACCAGTGTATCTGACTCCACGCAGTAAATCCAATCGGCAGTTGCAGAAAATGAAATTATCGTTCGATCAAAATCAGCAAACGGGGTATTGGGATCGACTACAAAATGCGTAAAACTGTCTGCCCGTATATCATATCGTGAAATCCCTTTGTCTGTGCCCACCCAGATATTATGCAGGCTGTCTTCATTTAAACTGAGGATATAATTGCCGACGGTAGTTTGATTACCACCGGAAGCGTTGAGATAATTTTTAAATATTGATCCGTCAAACCGGTTCAGTCCCCTTTCGGTTCCCACCCATAAAAAGCCATTTTTATCTTTCAGGATACAATCAACCTTGCCATAATAAAGACCTTGTGCCGCATTCCAGTTTACTATGCGAAAATCCTGTGGTACATGATAATCAGCAACCCTCTGGGCCAGCGACAAATGGGAAAAGCCCAGCAATAAAAAAACAGCGCTTATAAATCTCATCAATATTTTTTCTTTCATATGATCGACGATTTCTACTTCTGCATACAGCCACTCATCGCCGGCAGTGAATAGGATGTTTTATAAATATTCTGTCATTAATAACCGGGATTTTGCTTTAACCTGTGATCGCTTTTATCGATTTCACTCTGTGGAATCGGGAAATATGAATCCTGTGCCGGATTAAACACCACGCCGTTCAGATAGTCTGTGATATTTTTTTCTTTTTGGAAGTAGGCATTGATGTCATGATCTGCAACTCCCCATCGGACCAGATCAAAGAATCGATGCCCTTCCATTCCCAGTTCAAGCATGCGTTCATATCTGATTGCTTTCATGGCAAATGCAGGATCTGTCCATACTCCCGGATATGGTTTAATATAGTAATTGGCGGCCTTCACGTCGGAATACCCCGCAGCAGGATTCTTATCATCTTTATATTTATATACCCAACCCGAAGAGTCAGCAGCTCGATTCCTTAACTGGTTAACGTAATCCTGCGCTTTTACAAGACTGCCATTTGCACTCATCACTTCTGCTTCAGCAGCCCAGAGTAATACATCGGCATATCGAATCAGGTTAATATTGATCGCATTTGCACCGACCGTCCAATAAGAAGCATCTGTGTATTGTCCGACCTGTGATGCATAGATCGAAGTTTTTTTTGCAGAATACGGCCCACTGAAACTCTGGGTTCTTATCCAATCCTTTCCCGGATGAACACCCCAGTCCAGATAAGGAATACCCCTGCGGCCTACAGTCCAGTCCAGCCGCGGATCCAGGGTTCCGGGGTAAGGATCAAATGGGTCGCCGGAAGATAGTCCCATGTCGTTGTTGACATCTGTCTGGTTAATATCATATAGATCGGGAAGTCCGGCTGTATCAGTTTTAAAATGATTGACAAGGTATTGGCTGGGTTGAAAGAATGAACAACACAGTGTGAGACCGCCGGAGGGTTGATTTAGCTGGTCTCCAATATTAGCGTTGTTAGCCTGTGCCCCGTCATTTACTGAGCTCTGTGCCGCAAAAACAGATTCCTCATTGTTTTTAGTTGAGGCATTAAAATTCTCCGCATACTTTTTCAGTTTATATTTTCCACTGGTTATGATTTCATCCAGTAAAATTTTAGCTGAATCAAACTTATGCTGGAATAAATAAGCCTTAGCCAGTAATGCCTCTGCAGAATAATGATTCGCCCTGCCGATTTGTTCCCCCTGACTATTCGGAAGATTATCAACCGCATATCTTAAATCCTCTTCTATGAATGGCCAAATGTCAGCTTCGTTGGACATTTTATAGTTACCAGCCTCATAGGTGATATTTTCATCCACGAACGGAATATTGTTCCACATTTTTTTCGCTTCGAAATGATAGTGAGCACGGAGAAATAAAGCCTCTGCCCTGAATTCAACAGTATCTTCAGGGGTTAAGGCGGAAACCTTTCTCATTGTCCTTAACACGTCATTGCATCTTTGTGCACCATCATACAGGGCACCCCACCTGCCCAATAGAAATTCGTCATAGGCAGTAGTAGTAAATTTTTCGATGGAAAAAAGCTCATTACGATCAGACTCATCCGAACCCCTGTGGGCTTCACTGCCTGTAACAGAACCGTATAACCAATTCGAGCCGGCAGATTGCCCGGGATCGTATGGGTTTGCGTTTGGTGAACCGACACCGTCAAGAAGAGAATAAGCCCCGATTAAAAGCGCATCGACTCCCTGCTTGTTGGTAACGGCTGTCGCATCCAGCTGCCCCAGAGGCGGTAGATCAAGCGAATTTTTACTGCAGGAAAACAGTAGGGCTTCCGCGAATAAAAAAATAAATAAAAATTTTAAGTAGCCCATGAGTCATATCATTTAGCCGACCATTCTTATAAACCAATATTCAAACCGAATAACCATTGTATCTGATTGTTTGGATAGTTCCCGGCATCTACTCCCGTATAGCCAACATCACCCACGGTTACCGATTCAGGATCAAGACCCGTATAACTTGTAATGGTAAACAGGTTGACAACCTGCACATACATTCTCATCTGCTTCATCTTTATTTTTTGACAGGTGTTCCTGCCCAACGAATAGCCAAGGATGATGGACTTACTCCGGAAATAAGAACCGTCTTCTACCGGGTAGGAATTCGTAACCGAATTATTACTGAAATTGATATCACTTTCATTGATCGAAACTTTTGCATTTTTATGTTCCGGTGTCCAGGAATCGTATAATAGTGTCTTGGTTTTTGCCTGAGCAACAGGAAAAAAATCAGTCCCCAGTCTCACATAGTTATATACTTCATTCCCAAAGACCCCATAAAAGAAAGCGGAGAAGTCGAAACTTTTATAGGTGAAAGCAATATTCAACCCAAGGGAGAATTTTGGATTTGGGTTTCCAAGAAACACCCGGTCCGCATCAGAAATAATATGATCGCCGTTGGCGTCAAGGTATTTAAACCGCCCGGGCGAAGCGGCATCCTGTACAGGAGATTTGGCAACATCATCCTGGCTGTTGAAAAAGCCGATGATCTTATACCCGTAAAAAGAGCTTACCGGATGTCCAACTTCATTCCTGCACATATCCCTGCTGAAAAAATTTTGCCCATCGTTCAGCTTTACGATTTTGTTATCGTATGAAGTAAACGTAACTGTAAAGTCGTATCTCAATTCCTTTCCGAAGCGTCCCCTGGATCCCAGCAGGAGATCAATTCCTTTATTTTCTATATCACCGACATTCACATAAGGTGCTGCGGCAGCTCCCAGGTAATATGGATGTGAAAGTGGAAACAGGAGGCCGGTAGATTTTTTTATATACCAGTCTGCCGAAAAACTGAGTTTGCCATTCCAGAGTGTACCATCCAGCCCAATATTTGTTTGAATATCTGTCTGCCATCCGGTTTTGGGATTTCCGATATAGGTAAATCTTAATCCCGGTGTGGTTGTAGAACTGTTGCCATTGATGTCATAAAAGGTGGTTCCGGGACTTCCGCTATAGAGCGTGTATTGGTTAATCAATGGTGTATTCCCATCAAAACCCAATTTGCCCCAGCTTCCTCTTAATTTCAGGTCTGTCATCCAGGATAAACCGGATGCAAAATTTTCTTTACTTATCCGCCAAGCCGCACTCAATGAAGGAAAAAAACTATACCTGTTTTCTGAACCAAATACCGAGGACCCGTCTCTCCGTAGCGTACCCATCAACAAATATTTATCCTTATAAGCATAATCCAGTCTGCTAAAAATGGAATAAACAGCGGAGTTGGATGCCTGGCTATAATTGTCCTGCCCTGTAGCCGCTCCATTCGAGAGAAAACTATAATTGGGATCGTCGCTAAAGAAATCTACACGACTTGCCCATAAACTCCGACCGTAAGAACTGATGTATTCTGTTCCTATTAAAAATTTGACACTATGATCTTCATGAAAGTCTTTACTAAAGAGAATCGTATTTTGCCAACTCCATTTTCGGGTATATCCGGAGCCCTCCAGAAGCTTATTTGTCTGGTTGCTGGAATAGCCGTAAAGGCTGGGCTCGTAAGCATAGTAATATTGATTATCCAGCGTTCCTCCGAAATTTGACCTGAACGTAAAATATTTAGCGAAGTCAAGTTCGGCATACATATTTCCCAAAACGATCCAGCTATTTGATTTACTCAATTTCAAATTGTCCAGACGCTGGATATTCGCAGGGGGTCCCAGTTCGGGTGCGAGGACGTAAGGATTTCCCTTAATATCACTGAGGGGCAGTATCGGGTTGCTCAGCATGTGGGCAGAAGCTTTTAGTCCGGGATTAAAAGCGTCTTCATAATATGGAGTCTCCCTGGAGGAAAGCTGGACATTTTCACCCATGCGAAAATGATTCATGAGGTTGAACTCGGTATTAATTCTTATTGTAAATCTTTTCAGGTAGGTGTTTGTCAAAGTGCCCTGCTGGTCGAGGTAGCCGGCTGAAAATAAATACCGGTTTTTTTCATTTCCGCCGGAAACATCCAGGTTATAGTTTTGAGAAAAGGCTGGTGAATAAATTTCATGGAATACATCTGTTCCATATTTATTAGCTTTTACAATCTGGTAGATAGCACCCGCAGCCGGATCGATATTATAAAGATTTTTGTTGGTCGCCGGATCATCTTCCGAAAGCCCCCCCTCGTTGCCAGCTACTACATAATCCGGTAGTACGGGGTTTGCACCTTTTCCATATTGGCCATTTGGAGGGGTTTGTCCTATATTTTTATAAGCGTTCCAGGTAAGCTCCGCCATTTCCTGTGGATTCAAAATATCATATCCATTTTTCAAGGGGATCTGATACCCCAGATAGTTCACAAAATTTATCCGCGTACCACCTGCTCTTCCCTTTTTCGTTGTGACTTCAACAACACCGTTTGCACCCCGTACGCCATAGATAGCCGCTGATCCCGCATCCTTCAAAACCACGACGGTTTGGATATCATCCGGATTCAGGTCATTAATATCAGCGGGCGATCCGTCTACAACATACAAGGGTGATACATCTCCAAAATTTCCATAGCCATGAATGCTGATTAGTGTGCGGGCTCCGGGTGTTGCCTGTGTAATCACATTCATTCCTGCAACTCTTCCCTGCAACATGGATTCCACCTGGCCTGCCGGAACTGCTGTAAGTTCTTTCGGCTTTACTATCGCCACCGAACCGGTAATATCTTTTACGGCTTCTGAAACATAGCCGGCTACGATCACCTCATTCAGATTGCTTACTGAATTCTGAAGATGTACGCTTAAAAATAAATCAGAAGATATGGTGACTACGCGGGTTTCATATGCGACAAAGGAAAACAAAAGCTGATCTCCCTTCGTTCCGTTAATACTGAAAGATCCACTGGAATCTGTTACCGTCCCAAGACGGGAACCCTTAATAAAAACTGTGGCGCCGCTCAGCGGGAGGTCATCATTGCCAGTCACCTTTCCTGTGATTTTCTCCTGCGAATACACAGCAATTGCCTGAAGAGAAAAAATGATTGCGGCAATGGAGAATTTGAAAATATTACTATGGGACCACTTATTCAAGGGTTGCATTTAAGGGTTAAAATATACCAGGTGGAATGGAATCGCTCCCTCAGGTGCGATAAGCACCTATGCATTTATTTAGACGGGGTTACACGGATATGCTTACTTCCAGGAAGTTGACGGATGAGGTCTTTTAGAATCAAGAATAAGATAATCTAAATAAATGATAAGGTGCAGTCCTATCCTAACAGAAATTCCCATATTCACTTCAAGTTGATCATACTCAAGAAATCAGGGAAGAGTCATTTCAGATATTACCGGGTAGCAGGGTCGGAGCAGAGAAAACCTTAGAAAAGGCTACTTTAAAAGTTAAACCAAAATTCCCGGCTTACCTACCCCAGCCTCCCGATACTCAAATCTAGCTGAGCCCCGCCAGACGGTTTAGGCAGGCTGAGCAATCAACAGGATTTAGTGGTAGTTGGAGGAAATGAAGGTGTAGTTCACAGTGATGGTTGGCGGTTGACGGGTGGCGGTTGGTGGTTGGCGGTCAATTTTTCAGCCAGCGATCGAACCAGGCAAAAGCTTCCGTTTGCATGGTAGCATCAAATTTGTGTGGCCCAGGATAGTAAGAACATTTATAACGGTTATCTGCATCCACTTTATGATAAAGCTCAGCCAGGATCCTATCGGCCTCTTTCATTTCATTGAGAGTATATAAATCGTCGGCTATATCATTCATTACGAGTGTGGGCAGTGGTATACGCAAGCCAAGTATTTCAGGAAAATCCAGTTCTCCGGGCAACAGCGGTGTATAAATCATCCAGGTATGATTCACTGATTTGTACAATAAAAAATCTTTCCATGTTGTCATGAATCCCACACAAACCGCACACTGTATTCTTGGATCAAGCCCACCCATGAAAGCTGTACGCAGGCCGCCGCCGGAAAGCCCGGCGCAGCCAACCCGCTTTGAATCTACTTCCTGCATGGAACAGAGAATGTCCAGGGCTTTACGGTCTTCTGCAAAGAAAAGTGCAGGCCAGGTGGTGCCTGCACTGAACAAAGATTTGGCCATGATGGATTCGTGGTCGGCGGCCCATTTATTGTACGCAGCAATATTGACAGGGTTTTCCTGGTCTTTGTCGTTTAGTCCCTGTCTCAACGATTTAGGAACATCCTGTAGCATCACCCGCCGGCTCGCAAAAGCAAAAGCATCCGGCACGAGTACAACATATCCTTTCTTTGCCAATTCATTGGCCCAGGCCAGACCGGAATAATATTCTTTCTGATGCGCAGTAATTAACGGGTGCGGTTTATCTTCTGTCCGGGTAATTTTTCTTTTCCCGAAATATTTATTTCCTCCATGGTCATGAAAAGCCAATATGCCCGGGAGGGGCCCCTTTGCATTTACGGGTTTTAGAAGCGTTGCTTCCGTAGCGCGGCCATAAGGCAGTTGCCATTCCAGTTCCTTCACCAACAAACCGTCATACACAAATTCCCTGATCACCCGGACTTCCGGAAGTGAACCGATATCCGGAATGGCCATTCTGTCCATCACCTGCTGCCTTGCCTTTGAACGCCAGGATTCAATATCCGTCCATCCGGGATTTCTAAAAGACAAGGAAGGTAATTTGTTCGCCGTCAGCGATGCCGCCCAGGGACCATACAGGCCGATCATGGTGAGTTGGTCATCTGCAAAATCTTCCTGACCTGCTCCGGCGCTGGTTTCTTCCGGTAAATGTTCCATCGTTTTGTTTGCTGCAAGACCTTTCATGATACCTCCGGCCATACCCAATCCGGTAAGTCCGGAATATTTCAGGAAATCCCTTCGTTTATTTTTCATAAATCGGACAGCCCGTTGCTGCCTATCTAAGGTAAAAATAAATTTGGTGGTTTTCTCAGTTAAACGAATCGGAGAAAGTATGGAGGAAAGTGTGGAAGTGTGGAGGAAAGTATGGGAGTATGGAAGTGTGGAAGTATGGACTTTCAGGGGGTTTTTATAATTTTCTTTTGGGATAAAAGAGAAAATATGATGTTAAGCAGGAATAAAAGCTGGGCAATCACAACCAATATTAAAACTCCAAAATTGAATTTATTCAAAAACTGAATTTGATCCTTCACATCCCATCCGGCATATTCGTAGTAACGCTTGCCTCCAAGTACATTATGCGTGGACCAGGTTCCGACAACAACATTCAGGCCTATATAGGTTCCCCAGAAATGAATACGGGAAAGATCTCTATTCAGATTGCGTTTAAAAATCAGCGGAAATACCAGGTAGAAAACGCAAATTATAACAAAGACAAGGAAAACAATCTGCCATATAGTGCCCGAAGACATTATATAATATGTATCATGGTAATGAAAATCGATGGTTGCATTACTCATTTTCCAGTTTACTATGAGCCAACACAGTCCACCGAGGGCAAATAAGACAACAGGCTCCATGCGATTCTCTACAAACGAGTGACTGGTTAGCCATTTATACCACCTGATGAAAAACGGTATTGAAACGAGTAATAGAATGAACAGGAAGACAGGAAACGCAAATGGGTAACGCCTGAAAACCGGACTACGATGTAACCAGATTGACAAATCCTGCAAATAACAGAGAGCAAGCAACACTATGAAAACACTCAGGAGTCTTTGGAACTTCATGAAGCTATTCGATGAACTGATGTTATTAAAGTCCATGGTGTTTCAATCTTTCACTTTCTAAATATTGTTAATAAAGCAATTGAGCCAATCTCTGTCCCCAGTGGAATGGCGCTAAGATCTACCTCGTAACTACCTGTATGGTGATAGAAGGGAGCTCTCTTTCCTTCCGCTATGGCTTTTGCATACACGGACGGATTTGCAATACCAACCTTTATGTAATTGTAGGGTGTATTATTATTCCTTTCTGTTACCAATTTCTGAAAATCTTCAGAACCCATAGTAGCAGGGTTACTCGTAATTATTTTAGAAGTATCAATTACTGTACTCAAAGCAGCATTTATTTTATTAGTTAAAGGGGTATTGTTCTCAAGCGGAGTATAGTTCCCTTTCATTTTAATTGTTGGATATTGTTCTTTTGAAAGACCATTGGCAACAGCTACACCTTCATTTATTCTTTTAATGCCATCCAATAAAGTGTTCCTTGTTTTATCATTGAACCAACGCAGGTTTAGTTTTAGTATCGCTGACGATGGTATCACATTATTGTCAGTCCCAGATTGAATTGAACCAACCGTTAATACTGCAATATCCTGTGCAGCAATATTCCGGCTGATAATTGTTTGATATTGCATAACTGCATTGCACGCCATTACTACCGGGTCTTTGGTGTATTCAGGACTTGAGCCATGACCGCCAATACCAAAAAATGTAACATCCAGCTGGTCGCTACCCGACATGCGCACACCTGTACCATTATCAATTGTACCAACCGGAATATTCCAGGTGTGCATACCAAACAAGTAATCAGGAAACGGAACACCCTTTTCATACATTTTATCATCAAACATTGCCTTTGCACCAAGTCCCAATTCTTCGGCAGGCTGTCCAACAAATACTAGCGTTCCTTTCCAATCATTTTTTAATGCAACCATAATTTTTGCAACACCCAGCATCCATGTTACATGTGCATCATGTCCACAGGCATGCATCACAGGAGTCTCCGTGCCATCTTCTTTTTTCATGATTTTTGTGCTTGAATAGGTAAGTCCGGTAATTTCTTTTACAGAATTACAATCCATATCCGCCCGATACATTACAATAGGACCATTACCATTTTTAAAAATGCCCACCACTCCTGTTTTCCCAATCCCGGTGATTACTTCGTAACCAAGTGCTTTTAATTCGTTTGCAATAATAGCCGAGGTGCGAACTTCCATAAAACCGAGTTCAGGATTTTGATGAATGTCTTTAAATATTGCCACCAGACGTAACGAGTCTGCATGAGCCATTTTTTTTACCTGGTTAGATGTCTGCGCCCGAAGGGTTGTAACTGCCAGTACGATTATTGTCAGAAAAGCTAATGGTTTGGTTGTCATTTTATGGTTTTGGCTATTTTGTAACTAACATAAATGTAAACTATTTGGTAACCGTGATCCGCATTGTCGGAAAGTTCATTGTGAAAATTGTATTTTTCCATACCAACTACCCCGAACAAATTGGCACCCTAAAATAAATTTATGCCGGACGTAATTTCACATAATGGAGAATGGCCCGAGGAACTTGACGCCATGGTTGCGGCGCCCCAACACCATAAATTATTAATGGAAAACGATTTCGTGCGGGTAATTGCTACTTTAATTCCTCCCGCTGCGTGAATGGCTCACTTTCCGATACAAAAAGTATCCTGGTCGTCTGTCACGCTTGTAGCAATACCATTGCTGTAAGCCGTGTTGTCTTGTTACTCCCAGCCTGCCAGAGATAATATATTTGTCTTTAAATTATATGTCATAACAGGTAAGTTACTTACATGCTGTTCATCCGCAATGGTAAAATATTTTATTTTGTGAGGATCAAACCTAATAAGAACAATACTTTCTCCTAAGTTATTAAAATAACCGAATAAATATCGGTCGTAATTGTCCAAGTCATTATCTTGCTGCTTTTGAAAAGTTTTCAACATTTTTGGTCTTTGTTCTTGGTGTTGCTTCACCGCTAATTCCCAATCATACGATTCTTTGTCTGATTCCATCTGTGTCCACTGGCTGTCTAATTGCCTAACACTTGCACTATAATATTGTGTCCTTATTGATTGTTCAGTCAAATTAAGGTGAGTTGTGTTAAGCGCAAATCTTTTATCAATGGAAATTTGTCTACCGATGAAGTTTATGTCAAAGTCTTTTGAAACAACATAACTTTTGTAATTGTTAAAGACACTGAATCCAAATATTTTCTGTCAACCTGAAAAGTTTTTTGAGCTTTAAGAGTTATCACACTAAAGACAGTCAAGATTAATATTGATATTTTGCGGGTCTGTTCTAACATGTCTTACTATACTCAAATTTATGGTATAAGGCGCTTTGTCTCTAAAGATATTTACCTTGATACACTGTTTTATCGCGTTCGCTTTCCCTTATAATTTTCAAGTATTCTGGATTTGACAATTTTATTAACTCCATAAAATTTATTTTCAAAATAATTGGAATCTTCAAAATAATTATTCCATCTTTGCGGAGTAAATAAATCAAAATGCGCCAGGAAATTAAATTATATAGATTCAAAATCATGGTTTAGCCAGGGAATGGTTAAACCGTTTGCGGTGCATGTTATGGATTGAAATAAATCTTTCTCTATAAACCAGGCCCCGCAAGTGATCGCGGGGCTTTTTGTTTCGTAGAATCCCCGCAAGTAGAATTTTAAAAAAGTCATTTTTAGATGAACAGGCCTTTTCATGCCTGTAAAAGCCTAAACTATTGAGATAAACATTCATATAAAGTACATGGGAAATATAGAACAACAAAAAGTGATCAACATGAATAAGGTATTCGACGGTCGTTATCTGGACTCGAACACCCTGTACCTGTATCATTTTAATGAACTGCCGAGCCTGCATTTCAGAAATCACATTGACGGTGAAAAAGCCTTTGAAGCGTTTAAGGAAAAATTCGGTTCACGGATTGTGAATACACATCAGTACCGTTGGTTTAATCATCGCAAGAAGAAGTTCCAGTTTGATACGACGATTATCATCCTGGATAATCATTGTCTGTTGGAATTCACCGACTATTTCTGCCAGGTTCTGCATAATAACACCCAGATGAATTTTCTGGAGGAAGTGGATAATATAGTCAGTCAGTTTCGGGAAAAACAAAGACGACAGCCCAGGGAGATGAATCTGATTATCAGAACATCCGGCGGTTACGAATTGAAATCTTTGGAAATCAAGAGAACCAAACTGGACCTGGATCTTTTCTATGAAGATGATTTCAGCGAAACAGACGGGCTGATCAGGAAAAGACTGGGTCGGAAGAAAGACAAGGGCATCGTTTTACTGCACGGGCTTCCGGGAACAGGTAAGACCACTTACCTGCGGTACCTGATCGGCAGGATCAAAAAAAAGATCCTGTTTATATCTCCCGCCGTAGCTGCGGGATTGCTTAACCCCGATTTCATCCAGCTGTTGATTGAAAATCCTGATTCAGTTCTGATCATTGAAGATGCCGAAAACATTATCATGGACAGGAAACTCGATGCCGGTTCTGCCGTATCGAACCTGCTGAATATTTCGGATGGCTTACTGGCTGATTGTCTGAATGTACAACTGATCTGCACATTTAATAGTCCGCTGGCGATGATCGATAGTGCCCTGCTCCGAAAGGGTCGTTTGATTGCTAAATATGAATTCGGTGCACTGAGTATTGCGAAGAGTCAGAAGCTGAGCGATCACCTGGGATTTAAGACAACTATTAGCTGTCCCATGACTATCGCAGATATTGCCGGACAAAATGAGAAATCGCAGAAGCCGCAGAGCATCGAGGTAATCGGATTCAGAAGACATTATTTGGAGAATTAAAAAATAAATAAAATGGCAAAGTTGAAATTATCAGGAAAAGAATTGAGAGGCATCGGCTATCCGGAAGGACCGGTGATCAGCCTGGCCATGAATCTGATGGAGAAGAATTACAAACATGCAGAAAAGGAGGAAGTGATGAATATTTTAAAAAACGTACTGAAGTCGCCTGTTGAATATACCGGTGACGCGGTGCTGGCATTGATTGCAGAGCAGCTGATGCCAAAAGAAGAAAAGGAGGATACTGCAATCCGGTTGAACGTTACCGGAATACAATTCAATGTATTCGGTGGTGAACAAATTGAAGAGGGCGCCATGCATCAGATGTACCAGGCAGCGAAACTGCCGGTTTCCATTGCGGGCGCTTTAATGCCCGATGCGCATGCGGGATATGGATTGCCGATTGGTGGTGTGCTGGCAACCGAGAATGCCGTCATTCCATATGGTGTTGGTGTGGATATTGGCTGCAGGATGTGTCTTTCGATATTTGATATCAACCCAAAAGAACTCGTTCAAAGGGAACAATATTTTGCCAGGGAACTGAATGAAGCGACTTTGTTTGGTAGCGGTAGGCAATTCGAGCATCCGACGCCACATGAAGTGATCGACAGAAAGGAATTCGATGAAATCGATCTGTTGAAAAGATTGCAGGGAAAAGCGGCAAAACAATTGGGATCCTCCGGTTCCGGAAATCACTTTGTTGAATTTGGAATCGTAGAGATCGCCGAAAAGGATGATAAACTGGGATCTCGCACCCGGTAATTACCTGGGGTTATTGTCACATTCCGGTTCGAGAGGACTTGGTGCAAATATTGCGAATCATTATACCAAAATCGCCAGGGAGAAAAGAAAACTTCCGGGTGATGCGGTAAACCTGGCATGGCTGACGCTGGATGAAGAGGAAGGAATAGAATACTGGATGGCGATGAACCTGGCCGGTGACTATGCATCTGCCTGTCATCATGTGATCCATGAAAAAATTGCAGTGCAGCTCGGAAGACAACCATTGAAAATGGTGGAGAACCATCACAATTTTGCCTGGAAGGAAATGCATGGAGGAAGGGAATTGATCGTTCACAGAAAAGGTGCAACACCGGCCGGCAAGGATGTGCTGGGTATGATTCCCGGATCCATGACCGCTCCCGGATTTATTGTGAAGGGCAAGGGACAAATTGCTTCCCTGTCTTCCGCGGCACATGGTGCAGGAAGGAGAATGAGCAGAACGAATGCAATCGAGTCAATTACTCATCACCTGTTGCGGGAGACTTTGGAAAAGCATGGTGTGAAGCTGATCGGCGGTGGGCTTGATGAAGCACCGCAGGCGTACAAAGACATCGAAGAAGTAATGAGATCCCAGCAATCGTTAATCGAAATTGTCGGGAAGTTCATTCCGAAGATCGTGAAGATGGATGGCGCGAAGGGTAAGCAATGGGGTAAAAGAAAGGAAGACAGGAACATTGTAGATGGAGAATAATTTTCTCGTCAATATTTTTCCGCGCTCAATATCAGGAGCCGCTCAGGTTGAATCCGGGCGGTTACCTTGATATTTTTTTTAAATCATTTATGGAAACGGTGCATGATGACATCTCATCGTCATGGCAGAATTTATTGAATCCGGAAAAAAGACAGGCAAGCGATCAACCAGGGTTGATCTTACACCCATGGTAGATCTTGGGTTCCTGCTAATAACATTCTTTATTTTCACCACAGCTATGAGTAAGCCGACCGGGTTAAAGATTATTCTGCCTATGTCGGTTCCAGACAGTAAAAAAATAGAAACACCGGAATCCGGAGCTCTAACCATTTTACTGGCAGGTGAACGCCGGATTTACTATTATGAAGGTGCTGATCCCAGTCTCATGCACATGACTGGCGAAAAAGAAATCCGGGGAGTAATACTGAATAAAAAGAAAAGGACTGATCCAGGTAAATTTATGGTGATCATAAAACCAGGCTGGGCTTCAGACTTTCACTCACTCATCAAAATAATGGACGAAATGGCGATCAGCGATGTAAAACATTATGCGATGGTGGACATGGATACTATAGAATACAGCCTGATGTGGCAAAAATAAATTTCAAATTTACTCAGCTTTGGTAATTAGTAGGCCCACCAGGAATCGAACCTGGAACTACAGAATCAAAATCTGTCGTGTTACCACTACACCATGGGCCAATCGGTGGTGAGGGGCGGACTCGAACCGCCATGGCCGGATTTTCAGTCCGGTGCAATGACCATCTTTGCTACCTCACCAAATAAAAAACCCCGCAATTTCTTGCAGGGCTGCTATAATCGTTTGTACGTTTTTAAATTAATGACATATCACATACACGCGATGACACAACCCTGGTCGGGGCTGGATAAATCGCTGTATTGTGTTGATCATTGTCATGGATCAAAGATATAATAATTAACGATAAATGAAAATTTTTGCGCCAATTTCTACTGCCATTTCCTTTTAATCAGGTGCCAACCGAAAATGATCAGGAAAACGATAAAAGAAATATAAGTACTCACATAAGCCAGTGGAATAGCAGCAAAAATCGCGAATATGGGAGTTGGTGAGAAAAGTAAAACGAAAATTAAACTTTAGAGTAGGTCCATTGCCTTTTGATGACCTGCATATGCTCGGATTTTGGCATTTCAACGGTATAAGTTAATGTGTTATCTGTATCCGAAACGGTTCCGCTCATCGGTGTATGGCCGGTTATCGTTATTGTTACCGTTTTGCCGGTCATCGTCCAGGTACCCGAATTGGTGGTCTTTGTTTGACCTACTGTGATTGTTTCAGTGATTGTATGATCCGATTTGAATTCATCCACCACATCTGCCTTCGGCATTTCCATCACTTCCTGTAAATGCCCATGAGAATTTTTTACTGCATCCGGCGTGCAATACATTTTTCCGGAGACCTGTTTCCATTTGCCCACGATAGATTGCGCGTCGCAGTGCATTATGCCGGCGAACACAGTCAGACAAGCAGTTAATAGAAAAGCCCTGCTGATCATGTTCTTCTCAAATGAAATGGTTGCCATATGTTTGAAGCTTGACTAAACAAGGTAGGCCTTTTTCAAGTGGGGAAGTATGGGAGTATGTTCGATCATATTTTCTTTACTGGCGGAGGGGTCCAGTTACCTTTCAGGATTTCTTCCTTCGGCCAATAAAGTCTTAAGCAAAGATTAAAAGTGCCCGCGGGAGCCGGCAGCCAGTTGGCTTCTTTGTCTTTACCCGGAGAAACATTCTGGAAATACAGGTCCAGAGATCCATCCGTATTATACTTTAATGGATTCCGATTACCGATAGCATAACGGTTAATCGGATTCGCTATGAAATATCCACCCTCACTATACATAGTCAAAGACCAGAATGCATTTACCGGTGGAGTTTGCCCTTTTGCAAAATGCATTACATATTTATTCGCGCCGTTATAAGGATTACCGGCAGAATCTACCGTACTGGTGGGATAAATAGCGTCTTCGGGAATATTTGCTCCCAGCCCCAGAAATGCAACCAGTGCCCTTAAATCGTAGTCTGTTCCTGAATTTCCAAAACCCTTAAAAGCCAAACTCCATCCGTTTACCGGTTTAACTACTCCACTATTCACCACCTCATTTATATGTGCAACAATTGCTTTAGGCAATACTTTCAAAACAGACTGGGTAGCGGTATCAAATGAGCTAAGGTCAAACTTTAAACCAGGGCCTACGCCAATTTTTGCAAATGCTACCATCGCAGGAGCGTCGGCTGCAGTTGGAGGATTTGCCACGAGCAACTGATTTACGTAATTGAAAAAAGAATCTACGGGCATGTTTTCCATTTGATCATTTGGCAGGGCCTTACTAAAACCGGGATCAACGACTCCTTTCGGAGCATTATATGGCTTTCCATAACTGCTCAGTGGAACCAGTACAACTTTCTTCTCCAGGGGCACAACGATCTGCGCACCCTGCTTTTCATTATCGACCTGGAAACGTCCGATAATCCATACTGTATTAGTAGGTGCTTTGATTTCCTTCATCCCTGCCGGAATGGTTTCCTTCCAATTTGGGCCTGTGATAATATAAGTGCCTCCTTTGGTTACTCCTGTTCTTGTGCCCGGTGATTCAAATACATTAGTAAATGCATCCAGCATGGGAAGGAGGTAATAATTTTTATTTGTGACGGGCACAGTTAAAACCATTGGCTCCTTAACAAGGTCTAAGAATCCCAATGTATAATACGTATCTGCATTGGGCCTGACGATTACGGTCTGGTCCTGTGGCGGGAAACTTGTTGAAATGGTTAATTGATTTATTGGCGCAGCCAGTCCCGGTACGGGCACTTCGACATTAGTAATTTTTTTCTTTGTTAAGTCGACTAAAAAAAGCGGAATTCCATAGACATAGGCATTCTTAGCGATAGCTATGACTGAATCTTTAGGCAACGCATTTCCTGCATCCGCTCCCGATGCAGCAGTAGTCGAACCTGAATTGCAGGATTGAAAAAAAGCCGATAATATGGAGACAACAAACAAAAGTTTCTTCACAGTAGTTATTTTTTTAATTGAGTAAAACTGAACAAAGATAGATTCCGAGAAAAGATACAATTAAATGCCTATGAGGCTGTAACTGGCCTTTGTTTAACTGTTAAATGTTATGTGCAGAAGCTATTTGTATTTGAGAATTTGATTCGGGTGTTCTTTTTCGAACAGGATTGTCCGATTGCGGGGTATGAAGAGGAGAATTAAACCTTTGAGTAAGTCCATTGCCTTTTGATGACCTGCATATGTTCGGACTTTGGCATTTCAACGGTGTATGTTAGTGTGTTATCTGTATCCGACACGATTCCGCTCATCGGTGTGTGGCCGGTTATTGTTATCGTTACCGTTTTGCCGGTCATCGTCCAGGTACCAGAATTGGTGGTTTTTGTCTGACCTACTACGATTGTTTCAGTCAGCGTATGATCCGATTTGAATTCATCCACTACATCTGCCTTCGGCATTTCCATCACTTCCTGTAAATGCCCATGAGAATTTTTTACCGCATCCGGCGTGCAATACATTTTTCCGGAGACCTGTTTCCATTTGCCCACGATAGTTTGCGCGTCGCAGTGCATTATGCCGGCAAATACGGTCATACAAGCAGTTAATAAAAAAGTCCTGCTGATCATCTTCCTCTTAAATGAAATGGTTGTCATATGTTTGAAGCTTGACTAAACAAGGTAGGCCTTTTAACAGTATGGAAGTATGGAAGTATGGAAGTATGGAAGTATGGAAGTGTGGAAGTATGGGAGTGTGGTTTTGTCTGAATCTTATTTATCATTATTTGTTGGAGGGGGGATGATGCCGCACATCCTCAGATAGATAACCATTTGTCCGTAATGTTCATTGGCGTGGGTCAGGGCATAAAAGGCCAGATCCAACCTTGGTAATTTTCTCCATCTAAACTGAATCATGTCCATTGCATTTTGATTTGTCAAGTTTGAGATTGCCTTTCGTCCAATGGCAAATGAGCTTTTAAGGTAATCAACAACGTCTTTTTTTGTTTTTATGGCTTTTGGGCCGTTTACGTCTTCGATATCTGCACGCACCGAGTCGCCGGTAATTGCACTCCAGATAAAAATATTGTCGGTTGCCAGATGCATGATTTGTCCGGCGAAGGTCCGGACACCTTTAAAATCGCTGCCTTTTATATTAAGGTTTTCAGGCGTGAATGTATATTTGTCTTCCGGCATGGCTTCGGCAGACGTCAATATATCGCTCTCGATTTTATTAAACTGTCTTTCGATTGCCGGTGTAACGGACTGTTGTCCAAGGCATGTAGCAGTGAGCGCCGCAAGGAAGATTATAAAGTTTATTCGTTTCATATAATTGGTCATAATTTTATAAGGACAGGTGAATTATATATCGCAACTTATCAAGAAATGAATTCCCGATCGAATAATTTCTATTGCGCGATATAAATCTGATTAATTAAAACAGGCCAATCCGGGTTTTATCTGACTGAGTAGCATATATTTATATTGGCCTGAACCAATACATAATTTATACTCTTTTCCCTTGACCGGATTATTTTTGAAATACTATTTTTATTTGAATGGTCTTGCCCGTCTGGTGCACAGCAACCGGTTTGGCAAAAGAGTTCTTCTTTTGGCAATATTACTGATCAGCATGATCCCGGGATTTTCACAGCAACCAGCGGCCAAACTTACAGATCAGAATACCGTGAATCCGGTTGACCTGATTAACATTATCCGCGAATTATTAAATAAAAACGAACCAGCCAGAACAGACTCCCTGATTGTTGGCGTAAGGAACACATCCCTGCTTCCCATTGTTGGCTACGGACCTGCGAACGGATTTGTAATCGGCGCAGCTGTGGGTGTCACAAAATTATTTGGTAAGCATGAAAACACACAATTATCCTCCGCTTTAATGTCTCTGTCAGTGACGACTGAAGAACAAGTCCTGTTATGCCTGAGGTCCAATATTTATCTGGCGGGAAACAAATGGTATTTCGCGGGAGATGCACGGCTGCTATTTTTTTCACAGCCAACATACGGTTTAGGAATTTATGATCTTAATTCACCGGTAGATTTTAATATTGGCGGTATAGACGTCAGCAAATCGCCCATTGCACAACCGATGCGGTATAATTACATTCGTTTTTATGAAACCGCACAAAAACAATTCCGCCGGAACTGGTATGCAGGTGTGGGAATCAGCATTGATTACCATTATCAAATCGATGACGAGAACCTGAAACTTGATACGCCGAACCCGGTTCTAACGTCCAATTATGCTTATTCGAAAAAATACGGATTTGATCCCACCCACTATTCCACCAACGGATTGTCTTTTTTAATGACGCATGATACCCGCGACAATCCGATCAATGCATACAAGGGTAGTTATGCCTCTCTTAGTTTTCGTGTAAATGAAAAAATTTTTGGCGGCTCGCAAAACAGTACGATGCTCTATGCCGATTTACGTAAATATTTTTCCCTGAAAAAAAGCAAGCCCGGTCTGGTGCTGGCATTTTGGTCCTGGGGAACATTTGTTACCAGCGGAAATGTACCCTACCTGGCTTTGCCTGCAATTGGCTGGGACACTTATGGAAGGTCAGGCAGGGGATATGTGCAGGGTCGTTTCCGCGGTGTCAATATGGTGTACGGCGAGAGTGAGTTCCGTATGCCGATTTCACGGAATGGTTTGTTTGGAGCCGTCGCATTTATTAATGGCACCACTGCCAGCAATCCAACCACCGGACAAGGTCTCTTCAACACCATTGCCCCCGCCTATGGAGTCGGCCTGAGAATTAAAATGAATATGAAAGACAGGACGAATATTTGTATCGACTACGGAAGAGGCCGGAATTCCAGTGGTCTGTATTTTAATATTCAGGAAACCTTTTAGATCACTGCGAGATATGAACCCCCACTGGAGTAAGGGAGTGTGAAAGTGTGGAAGTGTGGGGATATAAACACTGCCTGCATTTCATTAAAAAAAATCAAATCAATTTACCAGCCATCTTACCTGCTATTTTTATCGGCCATCCATCTTCATATACCTTACTTGAAACAATCGCTGCATCAAAAAGCAGGTATAGTTCATCGGCCAGCTTCTCCTTCCCAACCGGCTTCATAATTCCGGCAAACAAACTACGCGTTTGATTCTTTTGTTTTTTTATCAATGCCCTGACAGCCGTATGGCCTTCGGGGAGTTCAGCCGCAACATTTAAAAAATTACAACCTTTAAACTCACTCTGCTTCATGAATTTCAGTAAAAAATCAAAAAGCCCCATCACTTTTTCATGCGGGGTTTTGTATTTGTCACACACTGACCGAAGCATTTCGTTGGTGGTGGTTGCGGTCTCCTTTAGATATTCGATCAACAAATCTTCCTTGGAGGGAAAATATTGGTAAAGGCTGGCTTTAGCCACTTCCGCCTCTTTTATCACCTGGTTAATCCCTGTACTGTTGTACCCCTGTTTATAAAACAAACGGGAGGCCGTTTCTACAATTCTGGTTCTGGCATCCATGGCTTTCATTCCTGAGACCAAGATAAAAACATTTTTTTGAAATACAGACAAGTCTGTCTATTTTTATTATCCACGTCTCTCAGGTATTTACGTGCGCGCTGGTTCTCCTGTTAATCAAACAACGAAACCAAAAGATGATTAATCTATTCACAGCATTAAAAAAAAGCAGCCAATACCGCAAAATGGAGGTGAGCGAACTATTGTTTGTGGAATATACCTGCATGAGGGAAGAAACCAAATTTGGGATATGGTCTGCTAATAATTACTTCGCCTTTATATCTTCCGGGAAGAAAATGTGGAGGTCAATTTCTCATTCCTATGAAGTAAATGAAGGTGATATTATCTTTGTTAAAAAAGGCGCTAATCTCACACACCAATTTTTTGATGATGAATTTTGCGCCATCTTCATTTTCATCCCGGATGAGTTCATTAAAGCATTTCTAAAAAGAAATCCTGTTTTGCCGGATACCCCCCAAAAGGATCTCTCCCGCCAGGATGCCGTTATACGCGTTCGTCCGGATGAATTGTTGGAAAGTTACTATCGTTCCATACAATCCTATTTATTATTACCCAAAAAACCAAATACCCGGCTTCTAAAACACAAATTCGAGGAATTACTGCTCAGTCTGTTTTCAGACAATAAACATCAGGATTTAACTGACTATTTTGTTTCCCTGTGTCAAAACCGGGAATATAATATGAGTCGGGTTATGGAGGACAATTATGCCTATAACCTTAAGTTGGAAGAATATGCCCAGTTATGCCATATGAGCCTTTCTGCCTTCAAAAAAGCTTTTAAGCAATATTATAATTCCACGCCTGCTGCCTGGCTCAAACATAGAAAACTGAATCTTGCGCGCCGCCTGGTGCTCGGCTCAGATCTGAATATCAGCCAAATTTCATTTGATTGCGGATTTGAAGACACTTCACATTTTATCAGGGTGTTCAAAGAACAACACCATCTTACCCCACTCCAGTACAGGCAAAAGCATTCGAAAATGCTCCTACCAGGTTAAACCCCCAGAGTCGATTTTTCTGACTTTCCAGCCCATCAGTCTGCTAATAAGGAATCTACATTTGTTCGTACATGCATAAAGCGCAAATCAACAAATGAATGAGTTCGCCGTGCCAAAAAAAAAATAATTAAATATTAAAATCATGAATGCAATACAATCAGGCCTGATGATAACTTCTTTTCTGATCATTTTAAACTCGACTGAAACTTTCGGGCAAACCGCCCGGCCCATATCCCAAAAAACAGATGCCCTTATTAAAAAAACGGATAGCGCTTCTTCCATGATTTTTTTAATGCATCATTTGAATTCATTTCTGAACAATGACCTCGACGCTGTTATCTCCGATTACACCAGTGAGTCTGTTTTGATAACTCCAACTGCGACCTATACAGGTAAGAAGGAGATAAGGGAGTTTTTTACTGAGCTGGTTAAATATTTTCCAAAGCAAAAATCAAACTTTGGACTGGACAGAACGGTGATCAAAAATGATATGATATATATTCTCTGGCATGCAAAAACTCCCGTCGTAAAAGTGGATTTTGGTTCGGATACTTTTATTATAAAGAACGGAAAAATCCACCGACAGACTTATGCAGCTCAATTGCAATTCTTTAATTAACCATTCCACGAGACCATGAAGACCATCATCATGTTTGTTTATTCAATTCTCGCATATCTCATAGCATTTGCTTCCCTGCTATACTGGATACTCTCAGTTAGCGGTTTGATTCCGGTCATTTCGATTGACAGAACTGCCGGGTTCTCTTTTACTCAGGCATTCATAAAGGACCTTGGACTGGTAATGCTCTTCGGTATTCAACATAGTGTTATGGCCAGAAAGTCCTTTAAAAAATGGATCACCCGAATTTTACCAATGCCCATCGAGCGAAGTACCTATGTACTGATCTCCGGAATTTTACTGGCATTCCTTGTCTGGCAATGGGAACCTATGGGAGGAACCATCTGGACTATACCATACGACTCTGTATTGTATTATATTATTTACATACTCTTTTTTGCAGGATGGACCATATTGTTTATCAGCACTTTTCTGATCAATCATTTTGACCTTTTCGGTCTCCGGCAAACTTATCATGAGCTCCTCAAAAGGCCTTACAGGCCGCTTGAATTTAAGGTTAAAGCATTTTACAAATATGTGAGGCATCCTCTTTATCTCGGAGGGATTGTGGGTATCTGGGCCAGTCCAACCATGACGTTAACCCATTTATGTTTCGCCATATTACTGACAGGTTATTTTGTACTCGGCGCGCTATTCGAGGAGAAAGATCTGGTTAGTGATTTTGGAGACGACTATCGAAACTATCAGAAAGAGACCGGAATGTTTATTCCCCATGTAAAAGAATACAAAAAACCTTATCGTGGGAATTTTATCCGGTCGGTGAAGTAAAAACACCGATTGGAAAGAGCCATTCCGACGGGGGTTTCATTGAAGTTATATTACCGCTTCGTACCAAAAACAACATTATGAGAACTACCATTCTGCTTTTCAGCTTCATGCTGCCTTTGATTTCCCTTTCACAAAAAACAATTACCGGTAAAGTTTTCGATGCCACAAATAACAAACCCCTGTTGAGTGCATCTGTTGTTGCAAATGAAAAAGAAGGGGTGATCGTCAGCAATGCAGACGGTAGTTTCACTTTAACAACAAGTAGTGATGTAAAGCAAATTACCGTAAGTTATGTTGGTTATGAATCCCGCATTGTTAAAATCCAGGATCGATCCGGTGAATACTTTATAGGATTACACCCTGCGCTGACAGCAACCCAGATTACGGTGATAGGTACCAGGAACCTGTCAAGAACCAAACTACAGTCCGCTGTGCCTGTAGATGTGATCCAGGTTGCTTCGTTGGCAAATCAGGTAGGACAAATTGGACTTAACCAAATGCTCACCTACATCGCTCCTTCTTTTCAGTCCAGCAGACAAACCGTTGCTGATGGTACCGACCATATAGACCCGGCGCAACTAAGGGGACTGGGTTCAGATCAGATCCTCGTGTTGGTGAATGGTAAACGAAGGCATCAGTCCGCTTTGGTGAATGTAAACGGAACGGTAAACCGGGGACAGGTAGGAACCGATCTGGATGCCATTCCGATTTCCGCCATCGAAAGAGTGGAATTGCTGAGAGATGGTGCAGCAGCGCAATATGGTTCGGACGCAATCGCCGGAGTTATTAATATTATTTTAAAAAGTTCAACCAACAATTTAACCGGTAATGTATTGTTTGGTGAGAATGTAAGTAGTTATGACAAAGATTATGCATTCAATAAATTGACCAATACTACGCAGAATAAAACGAACGTAAGGGACGGAGAAAATTTCCTTGCGGGCTTAAACTATGGAATCAATCTTAACAACAGGGGATTCATTAACCTTACCGGAGAATATTCCCTGCGGGAAGCTACTAACAGGGCTGGTACTTATACCGGAGCGGTTTATCCGAATGTGGGCGGTCTGAATAAGGACGACTCCATTTTAAACGCAAGAAAGTTAACAAGGGATGATTTCGACATGCACATTGGCAATTCAAAAATTTCTGCGGGTTCTTTTGTTTTCAATGCCGGGTATAATCTGAGTGACCGGTGGAATTTAAAAGTATTCGGGACTTACAACCAAAAAAATGGGGAAGCGGCGGGTTTTTACCGGTATCCTTCAGGCATACCGTCCGCTGCGGCAATTTACGCCGGCCAGGTACTCGCATTATATCCGGATGGTTTTTTGCCTCAGATAAAAACGAATATTGGAAACTACTCCATGTCTGCTGGTTTGGATGGGCAACTCGGGCAGTGGAACGCGTCCATTTCCAATACAACCGGAATCAATACAATTAATTTTAATGTAGATAATTCCGTTAATTATACCCAGTTTGCCGTTGCACCTGAACCTCCGACAAAATTTGATGCCGGAGGGATGAAGTTTTTGCAGAATATCACCAATGCAGATTTTTCCCGCAATTTTAAAGTGCTGCATGGGCTGAATGTGGCATATGGCGCCGAATTCCGGCTGGATCAGTATGCGCAGCATGCCGGTGAAGAAGCTTCTTATAAAAACTATAATACCAGTTCCGGTGCAGCGTCCGGCGCTCAGGTATTTGCAGGTTTTGTTCCGGAGTATGCAAAAAAACACAGCCGGACTAACCTTGGGGCGTATCTTGATCTCGAACAGGATTTTACAAAAAACTGGATGCTTGAATTCGCCCTGCGTTTTGAAAATTATTCTGATTTTGGAAATACACTGAATTACAAACTGGCAACCACGTATAAGCTGGGTAACAATTTCCTGATAAGAGCATCGACATCCACCGGTTTCAGGGCGCCTTCCCTGCAGCAAAAATATTATGCCAAAACGAATACTTTATTTGTATCAACTCCTTCCGGTTTGCAGCCTACCGAAAGCGGCACTTTTACGAACGACAGCCGGCCGGCGGAGATTCTGGGAATCCCGAAACTAACTGAAGAAACTTCATATAGCTATTCAGTGGGATTTACCACTACGCCGTTCCGGGGTTTGGAAATATCAGTAGACGGATATTGGATCAATATCAATAACCGAATCATTTTAACTAATAATTTCAACGGAGGGACAGATACAGTCCTTACACAATTATTGAAAGCCAATGGAGCTACTACGGCCAACTTTTTTGCCAATGCTATTGATACAAGGTCAAGAGGACTTGAAGCGGTTATCAGCTACAGTGTAAATCTGCGTAATGCGGGCGGGCTCAGATTTGCGCTTTCTGCTACATTCATCAAAAACGAAGTGAAAAAAGGTCCCAATGGTAAACCCATTATCAATGCTTCGGAGATTTTAATTAACTCCGGACAGATCGGTAATTATTTCAATCGCGAAGATCAAAGCAGGATAGAAGTGGTCAGTCCTTCATCCAAAGGCAATTTCATGGTGACTTATAATTACAGAAGATTCGGAGCGATGCTCAGGTTTGCTTATTTTGGACAAGCTGTTTATCTGGATCCTACCATTGATCCCTCGAATCCGGCCAGCTTTCCATTGAATACGTTTACGGGTCAAAAACAAACACTTGACCAGACCTTTGACCCAAAAACAGTAACTGATCTCTCAGTAAGCTATGATTTAACCAGATATTTTACTCTTACTGTTGGATCAACTAACATTTTTGATATTTACCAGGATCAGCAAACCCATAGCGGGAATGTATCGTTGGGAAGGTTTATTTACAGTCGCCGGGTGGAACAGATGGGATACAATGGAAGGTTCGTTTTTGCCCGACTTTCAATTAATGTACCCTAAATCGACAGATTTTCAGACACCCGATACAAAAACTAAAGTATGGGAGTGTGGAAGTATGGGAGTGTGGGAGTGCTGACTACGGCCCCATAAAAATGAATTAAATACTCATCTTTTAAAACTATTGATTTAAATTACATAACCTCCGGGCGCAATATTTATTTGGCCAAAATATTCCTTGAAAATCCCTGCTAAGAAACCTTGAAAATCTCTGCTAAGAAAATCCGGAACCCTTACCGGAAACGACTATCCTAATTGCGTTTTAACGATCCCTATACCAGTAATGGGCGTGATAAAATGTTTTCATTTTAGCCCGCAAAATCTGTTTACACAGAATTTACGTGCACATTTTATTTTTTAACCTTAATAAAAATTATACTATGTCACAAATTAACATTTTACGAAAGTAATTCCCAACCGGAAAGCTAAATATTAGATTTCATGGAAAAACTCGCGAGGCGCAAAGAGAAAGTAACCTGGCATTTGCGACGCGGCTGTGGAGTTGATCATATTGAGTCCATTGAAGGGGACCCGAATCTCCCGGGAAGCCGATTCCTGATATATGGGTCAGAACCCCAGCAGCCGGAAGGTAGTTCAGGGAACTGGAAAGGAACTAATTAGAGCAGACTCTCCTACACGGAAGATGGAAGTATAATATTAAATGGAAGGCCCTGGATGGCAGTACACCTCCCGTACATGATCCAAAAATTATTGTGAATACAAAAATAAAGTGATCAGGCTATTCAATTGGAAAACCTATTGTCCATTGTTAGGTATTTTCCTGCTAGTTATTCACCCTGTTTCCGGCCAGGATCAGAAGATTGCTGATAGCCTGGCCATGATTTATAAGGATTATTTACCCGAGGATACCGTTAAGCTGGAATTACTCAGGAACCTTTCTTATAATGAGATGAGGGATCTCAACCTCAGTTTGAGATACGCTGAAGAGCTCATCAGCCTGGCTAAGAAAATGGGCAATAACCGATACCTGCATATCGGCTATTTTCAAAAAGGAAATGGAAAAAGATTATTGGGTTATTTGCAGGAAGCCATGGCCGCTTATTTCAAAAGTGTGGATGCGGCCGGAAAAGCAAAAGACAGCATAGGTATAGGAAATGCCTACGGTGCCATTGCAGATATTTATTCGGTCTCAAAGGATCATTCCAATGCGATGCTTTATTATAATAAAGCAATAAAGGTCCTTCGGAATATGTCCCGCCCAATCTTTCTAGCTTCCGCTATTTCAAATGCTGGCGACGAATATTTGAATTACAGGAATTACGATTCAGCACTTCTTTATTTTAAGGAGTCAGAAACCATTTTTGAGAAGGCCCACTATTTAATCGGCAAGGCTTACAGCCTCGGAAATATCGGAATGGTTTACGCCAACACCGGAGAAAACCATCTTGCCGAAAAAAACATCAATGAAGCCATACGGATACTGGAAACGACCGGAAATTACTATCCCATCAGTGTTTACCTGATTGCTATGGCCAATATCTATCAGCAAAAGGCGGACGTAACGACTGCGCTGAGCTATGCAAAAAGAAGCCTGGCACTTGCGCAACATTACGGTTTCAAGGAACAGATCAGTGATGCCAACCGGAAAATGTCAGAATTGTATGAAGCGGCGGGAGAACCTGGCAAAGCGCTCCCCTATTACAAGAATCACATTTATTACAGGGATAGCGTCAGTGATGTCAAATCTGTACAGAAACTGGCTGATCTGCGCACGAATTTCGAGGTTTCGCAGAAGCAGATAGAAGTGGATCTGCTCAACCAGGAAAAGCGTAACCAGCGTATCATGGTTATCTCCCTTTTCATCATTCTGGGTTTAACGGCCATCTTGTTAACTACCTTATACTGGTATTACAGATTGATTTCAAGGGAGAAGAAAATATCGGAGAACCTTCTGTTAAATATATTACCCGCCGAGGCAGCCAGTGAGTTGAAGCTAAACGGTAAAGTGGAAGCGGTAAAATTTGATGGCGTAACTGTATTGTTTACTGATTTTATTAATTTTTCAATTTCAGCTGAACAGGTAGAACCAGAGCAACTGGTAAAAAGCCTGGGCTTTTACTTTAAAAGCTTTGACGAGATCACGGCAAAATATGGTTTGGAGAAAATTAAGACCATTGGCGATTCATACATGTGTGCATCCGGCCTCCCGACACCGAATAAAAGCCATGCGCGAAATGCAATCTTCGCCGCTAAAGAAATGATTGAACTCGTAAACATGGAACTGAATGCCTTGGATGGCCTGAGTCATTTTGAAATTCGAATCGGTCTTCATTCAGGACCGGTAGTAGCCGGTGTTGTAGGAATAAATAAATGGCAGTATGATATTTGGGGAGATACCGTAAATATTGCATCCCGAATGGAAGTCGGTTCAAAACCAGGCCGAATAAATTTGTCAGAAACGACTTATCAATTAATCAGGGATGAGTATCCCTGTGAATATCGCGGAGAATTTGAAGTAAAGAATCTGGGGTTAATGAAGATGTATTTTTTGTCTTAGTATTTCGAGCACACTAATCGTTCATATTTTCCATAAGCCTGAGAACCTGTGCCCGGTGACGGTTTATATGAAAGCTTAAAAACTCAAAACGTTGATGAAAATCTACAGGTCCTGAAATAGGATGAGGGTGAGCTTGTAATCGCAATTCTTCTTTTTTTATATGACGGCCAAATGATTCAAGTACGCCCTGCAAATCATTTAGGGAATTACGCCAAAAAGACAATGGGCCACCCATTCGTGGTGCGGCTATTGGGGGTACTTTTTCTTTGGCCTGCCAAGTAAGTTCAATGATTTTTTCGATTGGCATATCCTGATGAATTGATTCGTATTTCCGTTCCATTTTACCTTCCCTTATTGCATCAATACTTCTCCACATTCCGAGGATACTGCCCTGCTCAGCCCAAAAAAGGTGTTCAGTAATCTCTATTATATTCCATTCTTCAGAAGCGGGTTTCCATTGGGCCTGGTCTTGTGTGAAGTTTTTTATTTGATTAATGTAATTTTTTCGGGCATCTGATATATTAATAATTAGTTCATCAACCGTATTCATTATTTAAACCTTTGGTATTGATTAATAAAAGTCGTGAAATAAAATTCTTTTAAAGATGACCATCGAATCTCTGTATTTTGGAATGAATTAAAAGTAAAGTAAATTTAGTAAGAAATTTTCCTGGTAATTGTCTAACGATTAAACTTCAAATCATGGCAAAGACAAAAAAGAAAGCTGCAAAGAAGACAGCGAAGAAACCAGTTGGCAAGAAAATTAATAAAGTCGCAAAAAAGGCCGCTCCAAAAAAGGTCGCAACGAAAAAAGCCGCGCCAAAAAAAACAAAGAAGGCCCCAAAGAGAACCGGTAAAAGATTTCTGATTATTTATCATGCGCCGCCGCATGCCCTGGCGCAGACAGCCAATGCTTCTCCCGAAGAAATGGCTGCGGGAATGGCCATGTGGAAAGCCTGGGCTAAGCGGGTCGGTAGCAAGCTCGCCGATCTCGGAGCGCCGCTGGTGAACGGAAAGCGAATACAACCTAATGGGTCTACCGGATCGAGTAACAGAGATGTGACCGGCTATTCCCTGATTGACGCCGAGGACTGGGCAGACCTGGAGGATTTGCTCTCAGGTCACCCGCATATTTCAGGATGGCATCCCGAAGCGACAATCGAAGTGCATGAGACGATGTTGATTCCCGGGATGTAAACTGCCTCCCCTCTGATATATTCCCCTGAATTTCAGTCAATAAAATTATTAGTATATTACTAAATAATTTAGTAATTTGCTACCTGAAACACCCCTTCATATTCATGATCGGGCTGAAAAAACCGTCCATGCTCGCCGCCAAAGCAGATATCATCACCCGCCTGAGAAGGGAAATTCTTCCCCTGGAAGGACTGTATACTCCCAGGAATGAATCGGCCGATGAGACTGGTTTGGGTTTCATGAAGGACGCTTTTCCCAACAGAACATTCCCACTCGGCGCGGTACATGAATTGATTAGTGAAACAGGAGAATCCGCCGCGGCCACAGCAGGGTTTACGGCGGGCATCGTATCCGGACTGATGAAGAATGGCAGTGCTGCAGTATGGATCGGCAAATCCCGAATCCTTTTTCCTCCCGCACTCAAAGCATTCGGTATCCGGCCGGACCAGATCATTTTTATCGACCTCCAAAAAGAAAAAGACATCCTATGGTCAATGGAAGAAGCGCTAAAATGCGCGGGCCTCGCAGCCGTGATAGGCGAATTGCCCGAACTCTGCTTTACAACATTCCAGAAGATTTCAACTGGCAGTAGAACAATCCCGGGTCACCGGATTCATCCTTCGTTCCAACCCGCGAAACCTTCAACCCTAATGCCTGCGTTTCCCGATGGAAGATAAAATCTCTCCCCAGTTTATCTGAAGACGGTCTCCCCGGCCTCGGCTATCCCCGCTGGCAGGTGGATCTTGCAGAAAATCCGCAATGGAAAACCCGGCTCCTGGCAGGTAGAATGGCGAACCGGCAAATTCCACGAGATTCCAAGAATCCATTGCCCTCCATCATCCTCCAACCACAAACGAAAAACGGGATGAGATGGCGCGCTTCGTCACCATATGGTTCCGTCACCTGAAGACGGACTGGCACTCCATCCGCCAGCCCGCCCTCCGCGACATGCCCTTCGTGCTTGCTATCTCCCGATCATGGCAGACTAATTATTACTGCAGTCAATAAGATCGCTCAAGAACGAGGGGATCGAAACCGGTATGGTGGTATCCGATGCACGTGCCATCTACCCTTCACTCAAAATAATCGACGACGATCCCAAACTCGCTGAACGATTACTGAAATCAATCGCCAAATGGTGCATCCGCTATACCGATGCCGTCGCCATCGATCCGCCCAATGGACTCATCCTCGATGTTTCCGGATGTGCCCATCTCTGGGGAGGAGAGAAAAATTATATCAAAGACATCAATACCCGATTAATAAATCGCGGATACGATGTACGTGCAACCATGGCTGACACGATCGGTGCTGCCTGGGCGATTGCACATTATGGCAGACATCGAATCCAATAATCGAATCCGGAAAACAAATGGAAGCGCTGCTTCCATCTTCCGCCAGCTGCACTCAGACTGGAACCTGAATCAACTGACCGTCTGATGAAACTCGGTCTGAGGAAAATCAGCCAGTTCATCAACATGCCGCGCGTGGCTTTGCGACGAAGATTCGGACCAGACCTGATTCTGAAACTCGACCAGGCACTCGGCAACGAAGAAGAACCCATTCAAAACAGTTCAGCCCATCGAACCCTTCCGCGAAAGACTGCCCTGCCTGGAACCTATCGTCACATCCACCGGAATTGAAATCGCCCTGGAACGATTGCTTGAAACTCATCTGCCTAACGCTTGACGCAAGAAGGAAAGGGAGTACGTAAAGCTGTTTTCACTGGTTATCGCGTTGATGAAAAAGTAGAACAAATAGAAATCGGTACCAACCGCGCCACAGCAAATCCGAAACACCTCTTCAAACTATTCGAAGAAAAAATATCAATCCATCGAACCGGCCCTGGGCATCGAACTCTTCATGCTCGAAGCCATCAAGACAGAAAAACTTTCTCCCAAACAGGAGAAACTCTGGGATTCCACCAGCGGTCTGAAATCAGAAGCCATTTCTGAACTCATGGATCGGCTGATGAACCGATTCGGACCCGCACCCATTACATCGATATCAGCCGGATGAACATCACTGGCCGGAGAGATCTTACAAAAAGATGGAGAATCTGTTTTTGATCGTTGACCGTCTTAGCGTTGGATCGTGGACCGACCCAGGCCGATCACTCTGCTTTCCAGTCCAGAACCTATAGAAGTAACTGCACCGATACCCGACTATCCGCCCATGAACTTCCGCTACCAGGGAAAATTACATAACATAAAAAAAGCAGACGGGCCCGAACGCATCGAACCCGAATGGTGGATCGCCGAAGGACTGCACCGGGATTATTATGCCGTGGAAGATGAAGAAGGCGAACGCTACTGGCTCTTCCGCGCCGGCCATTACGCGGAAGACGATCCACCCCAATGGTTTATCCATGGATTTTTTGCTTAAACAATTTTTATGAACTATACCGAACTACAAATGCACATCGAATTTCAGTTTCCTCCGCGGCGCTTCCCATCCGGAAGAACTCGTGGAACAGGCCGCCGGCTTCGGTTATACTGAAATCGCCATCACCGACCGCAACAGTCTGGCCGGTATCGTGCGTGGACATGTGGCTGCTAAATCAGTCGGCATCCGCCTAATCCCCGCCTGCCCGTCTCGATCTGATAGACGGCCCTTCCCTTGCTCGCCTATCCGACTAACATAGATGGATATACGCAATTGTCCGGTTTGCTCACCACTGGAAATCTCCGCGCCGAAAAAGGGAAATGCGATTTGTACAAAGCAGATGTATTACGCACAGCTCAAAGACCAGCGACTGATCGTCGTTCCACCCTCCGAATTAAATGCAGAATTTGAATTTGAACCTTCATTCGAAAAAAATCTGAAAGAATATTACGATGTCTTTGGTGATCGTCTTTATCTCGCAGCCACCAAACGATATCTCGGTGACGATGCCAAACAATTATTTCGTCTTTCACAAATGGCGAAGCGATTAAACATTCCACTCGTCGCCACCAACGACGTGCACTATCACGAACCCGGACGAAGGCAACTGCAGGATGTCCTCACCTGCATTCGCGAGAAATGCACGATCCACAATGCCGGATACAAACTGCATCAGAATGCAGAACGATATTTGAAACGACAGGAAGAAATGGAGCGCCTGTTTCGACAATATCCCGATGCCATACGGCCACCCAGGAAATTGTGGAAGCCTGTCAGTTTTCACTCAGCGAATTGAAATATGTTTACCCCGAAGAGATCACCACGGAAGGAAGAACGCCGCAGGAAGAAATCGCCTTTCTCGCCTGGAAGGGTGCACATGAACATTATGGCGAAAATATTCCCGGATACCATCAGCAACGCGATCCACCATGAACTGGCGTTTCATCGAAGAGATGAACTACGCGGCTTATTTTCTCACCGTATACGATATCGTGCGCTTTGCCCGGTCGCAGGGAATCCTCTGCCAGGGCCGCGGATCGGCAGCCAATTCCACCATCTGTTATTGCCTGGGCATCACTTCGGTGGATCCCACCAAATTCGATCTGCTCTTCGAGCGTTTTATTTCTTCGGCCCGCAACGAGCCGCCGGATATCGACGTGGATTTTGAACACGAGCGACGCGAAGAAGTGATCCAGTATATCTATCAAAAATACGGACGCGACCGCGCGGCCATCGTGGCCACCGTTACCCAGGAACGGCAGCGCGGATCCATCCGCGACGTGGGCAAGGCCATGGGACTCTCGGTGGATACGATCAACCGGCTTTCCAGTTCGGTCTGGGAGTTTACCGAGGAATGGTTCGAAGGAAAACATATTTCCGAACAGGGACTGAATCCCGCATGATCCCTTATTGCGAAAAACTTTGCAGCTCACCGAACAGCTCATGGGATTTCCGCGCCAGCTCGGCATGCATACCGGCGGCTTCGTGATCACGCAGGGAAAACTCTCCGATCTCTGTCCCGGTGATGAATGCGCGCATGGAAGACCGGACCACGATCGAATGGAACAAGGATGATATCGATGCGCTGGGGTTTTTGAAAATAGATGTGCTCGGCCTGGGCATGCTCACCTGCATCCGCAAAGCATTTGAACTCGCGAAAGCCCATTACGGACTGGATCTTACCCTCGCCAATATTCCGCAGGATGATCCGGCGGTATATGATATGATTTGTCACGCGGATACGATCGGTGTTTTCCAGATCGAAAGCCGCGCCCAGCAATCCATGCTGCCGCGACTGAAGCCCCGGAGTTTTTACGACCTCGTGATCGAAGTGGCCATCGTGCGGCCCGGGCCCATACAGGGAGATATGGTGCATCCTTATCTGCGCCGGCGCAATGGCGAAGAGAAAGTGGAATATCCTTCTGCAGAGCTGGAAGATATCCTGGGACGAACACTGGGTGTTCCGCTGTTCCAGGAACAGGCGATGAAGATCGCCATTGTGGCGGCGGGATTTACACCCGGCGAAGCCGATGAGTTGCGCCGCAGCATGGCCACTTTTAAAGCGCAGGGGCTGGTCACAAAGTTCGAGAAAAGCTGGTCAGCGGTATGATGCGCAATGGATACACGATGGAATATGCCCTGCGCGTGTTCAAACAGCTGGAAGGATTTGGCAGTTATGGATTTCCTGAAAGTCATGCCGCGAGCTTTGCCCTGCTGGTCTATGTTTCTGCCTGGATCAAATGTTATTACCCCGATGTATTTGCCTGTGCGCTGTTGAACAGTATGCCCATGGGATTTTATCAGCCCGCGCAGATTGTGATTGATGCGAGAAAACATGGGGTGGAAGTGCGACCGGTGGATGTGAATTATTCCAGTTGGGATAATACGCTGGAGGAAAAGTCTGGGAATTATTGTGCACTACGGTTGGGTTTCAGACAGGTGAAGGGTTTGCGTGAGGAAGACATGGAGAGAGTGTGGAAGCGTGAGGAGTATGGGAGTATGGGAGTATGCGGAAGTATGGGAGTGTGGGTTCATTGACATGATACTCCTAATAAAAAACTACGATTTAATTGTATTAATGAACTGCGGGAGATTGGGCTTTCACAGGCTGTGCTGGAAAAACTCGCCGATGCAGATGCCTTCAATTCCATGGGTCTTGACCGGCGCGAAGCATTATGGGAAATCTCTACAGGTAATGACCGACCGGTTGCTTTGTTTGCCGGACAATCAGCTGCCGATCCATCTGAAGCTGAAGTTTCTCTTCCCGAAGATGCGGACCTCCGAACATGTGCTGCATGATTATGCTTCTACTTCACTTTCCTTAAAAGCGCATCCGGTTTCTTTTGTCCGCGAGAAACTTTCCCTGCTGCATATCCTGCCGGCATCGGAACTGGCTTCGCATCGTAATGGAGATATCGTGAAAGTCGCGGGACTGGTACTGGTCCGTCAGCGACCGGGAACTGCTGCCGGCGTATGTTTTATTACGATTGAAGATGAAACAGGCTGTGCCAACCTGGTGGTCTGGGAAAGTCTATTCGATGAATTCCGTAAAGAGATCCTGCAATCGCGTTTGCTGATGGTGGAAGGAAAACTGCAGATCGAAGGTGAAGTGATCCATGTGATCGTTCAAAAGTGTTTCGATTTCACCAAACTGCTGCATAAACTTTCTGTTACTGCTGATGAAGCTCCGCCCGTGCTCACCCTGGCGCGCGGAGATGAAACTTCCATTCCTGCCCATGCACAGGAGAAAAAACCTTCGCATCGTGAAAGTGTACAGGGAGATATATTTTATAAGGGGAGGAATTTCAGGTAGAAAATTAACTTGTCTGCATCAAGGATGCTTTTCGTCCATTCAGGCATTTACTGAATATTTTATGATTTAATGATTAGAATGGACGTCCCAACGACAATACAAAATGTATAACGCCAAACAACAGTGTATCAAGGTAAATATCTTTACAGACAAGCGCCTTTTATCGTAAATTTG
>CAWEWO010000007.1:0-386206 GCA_963812825.1 uncultured Bacteroidota bacterium | reverse complement strand
ATTCCATTTTGGTTGATAAATAATTTTCTGATTTAATAATGCTTTCAATAGTGATTCGGGTCGCGCTCAAAGACGAGCGAATTCAGGTGATATTCTTTTATGAAGCCTTCTTTGCACATCCCTGCAAAGGAGATCAAATAAGTTTATTATAAAATCCGTTGACGTTAAGTATTCGACATGGCTTAGTATGAAATCCTAATTGTGTCCACGTGAAAACCTCTATTATTTCTTCCAATGTGCCAATACCTCCCGGAAGCGCAATAAAAAACAATCGGCTAAATCTGCCATCAATGCTTTTCGTTCATGCATACCCGAAACAACGTGCAGTTCGGTGAGATTTTTATGTGCAATTTCTGCTTTTGAAAGCTTTTCGGGTATAACTCCGATAACCTCGCCTCCCAATTCAAGCACTTTATCTGCAATTGCACCCATTAAGCCCACGGCACCACCGCCATATATCAACTTCATATTGTTTTAACAAGGATGCCTGCTAAGTCATTAGTAGCATTCAGATAAACTGCATCGTTGCCAAAATTAGACCGCAAAAAACGGCAACACTCTTCATCTGTCATCTGTCAATTTCAATTCTTTCGCCCAATTTATTAATTTTTATAAAAATGAGTTCAATAGACTTGTCAAAAGAACAATTCCCGCCATTTAAAAAGAACCCGGTTCTTGCTATTTTTATCCAAAAATGAAGCTAACAGTTGCCACTGTTGACGTTTTTACTGCCTTTTGTATTTTATCTTATAAATAACATTTAGTCTGCTAACCAATACAAACTGCGTCGCATATCAGATGAAAAATTAAGATTACATTCCGGGTTATAAATATTCAACCATTCTGCGTGAAGAAAGAGCTTCATTTGATATTGTATCTGATCCTGTTATCTTCTTTGTTCGATGTTGCATTGTCTTAAACAGTTACCAATAAATTATTTTCTTTTGGATCGTATGGTCGTGCGGGCGCCGGAGTGTCACTGCGTAATGTAGGAATATAGGCCGCTGACTCAATCTGAATGGTATGGGTTCCGTAGGTGGAAGAATGGGGAGGAGGCAGACTACGTACAATTAGCGACAGCCGAACATTTTAAAACAGAAATACAAAACGATACAACACATATCAACGTGCAGGCCAGAATGGCACTTTACAGCGGCAATGGACAATTGATCGGTAACGTAAACAGCAGCAGTCAATATGGTGGTATTAAACTCGCGCTGCCTGAATTACTGCGGAGGCTTTAAATCAGGCGGCTCAAAATGGAGTGTGGGTTGGCGCAAAATATTTTCGCGGTTACGACTGCAACATATCGCCGACTTTTATTATTTCGATGATCACAGTACCCAGGGAATTGGTATTACTTACAACAAAAACCTACGTTGGCTGTTTTATTTCCCGGAGCCGTAGACACGTCAAGCTCTGTTCCACCGTATTTCGTCTTTGGAAATTGTTAATGGAACTCCAAGTCCCCGTTTGCGCAGCAGAGGTTTGCTGGTTGCTGAGCATATTATTCCATTTGATGATAATAAACAGACTATAAAACTTGCAGAATATCATCATCTGGCTAATGCAACTCCCTGAGACACTGCCACGGCATATAACTATCCTTCATAAATAGGATGGGCCGCAGGCATTCAACACACCATTAATTTGAATACTCCTGTCGGAGGTTCATCTAACCAGGTGCTCCGCCCGTTACGGAATGGTATTGCGAAATGGAGGCGATGGCGGAAGCTCAAAAACCTGGATAACTTATGGCGGACCTGATCTCAATACTCAAAAATACAATAGAGCATACTCTATCTCCCTGGAAAAATTTAATGTTAAATCTCACACCAAAATACAGTGTGAACGCATACGGTATTTTCACTAAAAAGTCGTGGTGGGTCGCAGAGCCCAAAAAAGCACCTGATTTTTATGGTCGTCAGATATTCAATTGAAAGACGGAATATGCGTTTGGCGTGCGAAACTTCTGGTATATAACAAGACGGTTTCAACTCCTTACAGAATTGCATTATGCAAATCGTAAGGACGGAGACCAGCCTTCTGCAACAATGATGAAACTATCAATCGTGCCGGGATTGGTTCCGACAGGGAAAGCAGGTCCGTGGGCACGTCCGCAAATAAGACTCATTTACTCCATAGCCAGGTATAATGAATCGCATCCGAAATTTATACTCTCCCTATTTGAGCGATGCCGGTCCCAAAAAATGGGACAATCGGGGATCTTGGCTTTAGAGTAGAATGGTGGTTGTTTTTGAAACTTTAATCTACGGGATGACCGGGGATGGAGGGCACTCCGCTTCCCGGTTAAAGTAAGTTGACAGTCCTGGCCGGCGGATTACCCAAAAGATCCCACTGTTTCTGATAACGGTAATTCAGACGAAAGACTGTTAGTGAGGTTGGGCGGAAACTAATGGCTGGCATTATGCTCCAGACATCATCATAAATATTACCACCTGTCTCTCTGAATTTACCAACATTCCAGTCCACATATTCGAGACCGACAGGCGACGTTTAAACCACGCACCATCCCAGCCCAACATTCTCCTTTTTAAAACAGGCTGTACAATATCCATATGTGACGCCTGCGTTTGCTGCCGTATTGTTGTGTATACGTTGGCGGGATATCGACAAATATCCCCACGTTTTGCTTATATCGTGTCGATATCCCGCCAACGTATACACAACAATACGGCAGCAAACAGCATGGCGGATATATGGATATTGTACAGCCTGTTTTAAAAAGGAGAATGTTGGGCTGGGATAATGCCGTTTTAAACCTCGCCTGTCGTCTCGAATATGTGGACTGGAATGTTGGTAAATTCAGAGAGACAGGTGGTAATATTTATGATGATGTCTGGAGCATAATGCCAGCCATTAGTTTCCGCCCAACCTCACTAACAGTCTTTCGTCTGAATTACCGTTATCAGAAACAGTGGGATCTTTTGGGTAATCCGCCAGCCACCACTACCGGTCTGAGTTTTGGACTGTCAACTTACTTTTAACCGGGAACAGGAGTGCCCTCCATCCCCGGTCATCCCGTAGATTAAAGACTAAAACAACCACCATTCTGCTCTAAAGCCAAGATATTGTCCCCATTTTTTGGGACCGGCATCGCTCAAATAGGGAGAGTATAAATTTTCGGATGCAAATTCATTATACCTGGCTATGGAGTAAATGAGTCTTATTTGCGGACGTGCCCATGGACCTGCTTTCCCTGTCGGAACCAATGTCGGCACGATTGATAATTTCATCATTGTTGCAGATGGCTGGTCTCCGTCCTTACGATTTGCATAATGCAATTCTGTAAGGAGTTGAAACCATCTTGTTATATACCAGAAGTTTCGCACGCCAAACGCATATTCCGTCTTTCGATTGAATATCTGACGACCATAAAAATCAGGTGCTTTATCCAAACTATCCGACCCACCACGACTTTTAGTGAAAATACCGTATGCGTTCAGACTGTATTTTGGTGTGAGATTTAACAGTAACTGATCGACCAGGGAGATAGAGTATGCTCTATTGTATTTTTCAGTATTGAGATCAGGTCCGCCATAAGTTATCCAGGTTTTTGAGTTTCCGCCATCGCCTCCGTTCGCAATACCATTCCCGTAACGGGCGGACGCCTGGTTAGATGAACCTTCGACAGGAGTATTCAAATTAATGGTGTGTTGAATGCCTGCAGCCCATCCTCCTTCTGAAGGATAGTTGTACTGCCGTGGCAGTGTCTCCGGGAGTTGCATTAGCCAGATGATGATATTCTGCAAGAAGTTTTATGGTCTGTTTATTATCATCAAATGGAATAATATGCTCAGCAACCAGCAAACCTCTGCTGCGCAAACGGGACTTGGAGTTCCATTAACAATTTCCAAATAGAAATACGGTGGAACAGAGCTTGACGTGTCTACGGCTCCGGGAAATAAAACAGCAAACGTCGTTTTGTTGTAAGTAATACCAATTCCCTGGGTACTGTGATCATCGAAATAATAAAAGTCGGCGATATGTACATCATAACCGCGAAAATATTTTGCGCCAACCCACACACTCCATTTTGAGCCGCCGATATTTAAAGCCTCCGCATATAATTCAGGCAGCGCAAGTGTAATACCACCATATTGACTGCTGCTGTTTACATTACCGATCAATTGTCCATTGCCGCTGTAAAGTGCCATTCTGGCCTGCACGTTGATATGTGTTGTATCGTTTTGTATTTCTGTTTTAAAATGCATGGCTGTCGCTAATTCTACGTAATCTGCCTCCTCCATTCTTCCACCTATGGAACCCATACCATTCAGATTGAGTGAACGACCTATATTTCCTACATTACGCAGAGACACTCCGGCACCCACACGACCATACGATCCAAAAGAAAATAATTTATTGGTAACTGTTTGAGACAATGCAACATCGAACAAAGAAGATAACAGGATCAGATACAATATCAAATGAAGCTCTTTCTTCACGCAGAATGGTTGAATATTTATAACCCGGAATGTAATCTTAATTTTTCATCTGATATGCGACGCAGTTTGTATTGGTTAGCAGACTAAATGTTATTTATAAAGATAAAATACAAAAGGCAGATAAAAACGTCAACAGTGGCAATCTGTTCATCACTACCTGTACCTCTCTTTTAAACAGCAATGCTGTTTTTTGCTGTACGCCCACTTCGGCACCCAATTCGGTGGTGGACATGCCCTTCTTTTTAGCCGTCAGTCTGAAAATCATATGGAAAGCTTTGAGCATGGGCATTTTCATGCCATGAAATAAGGTATTGGCCGTTACGCTTTCCCCATATCCGCATGCTTTACACGCCCAAAGAATGGCTGACAAGCGGTTTTAAAAAATGCAATCGATGTCGGTTCCCGTCCTTACGGACAAAATTCCTGGAACGGAAAGCCCGGCGCAGTTGTTAGTGTATCAATCGGCAACATTAGCGGCTTTGGCGCCAATCATCACCTCCGCCAGTCGCTTGTTTTTGTGAATGTGCCTGCCATGCCGCAGCCTGAAGCTTATATAGCAGACGCAACAGGATTGTTCAACGACAATGGGGAACTTACCAATCAATCTACCAAAGAATTTCTGAAAACTTTTATTGACGCTTTTGCAAAATGGGTTGATACGAATGCGAAGAAATAGCAGGAATAATCTTCGACTTGGTTGGTGGCGGTTAAAGTTTCGTAAATTTATTATATAACTCAACAAACATGAAAATTCAAGCAGCAATTTCACATGGTGTAGGTGAACCTTTAAAAATTGAAGAAGTAGAATTAACTGAGCCCGGAGCGGAGGAAGTTCTGATCAGGATAGTAGCAACCGGTGTATGTCATACCGATGCAGAATCAATGAATGGGAGGGGAGCGCCGTTTCCAGCTGTACTTGGGCACGAAGGCGCGGGAATTATAGAGCGAGTTGGTGCCGGTGTGACGAACTTACAACCCGGCGATCATGTTGTGCTTTCTTTCTCGTACTGCGGTGAGTGTTCACAATGCATAACCGGGCATCAGACTTTATGTGAAAGACTTGGAGAATTAAACTTTGGCGGTAAATCAAGAGATGGTAAAAACCGGATTCATCAGCATGGTCATTCCATTTCTACCTTTTTTGGTCAATCTTCTTTTGCAACCTATTCAACTGCCCACAAAAATAATGTCGTAAAAGTAGACAAAGACGTTGATCTGGCAATCTTAGGGCCATTAGGATGCGGTATTCAAACAGGAAGTGGAACAGTAATGAATACCTTACGTCCTGAACCTGGTTCATCTATTGCCATTTATGGAGGAGGTGCAGTAGGTTTAAGTGCGGTAATGGCTGCTAAGATCGTAGGGCTAAAAGATATTATCGTAGTCGATCTTCATCAAAATCGTTTAGACCTGGCAATGGAACTCGGCGCCACCCATGTATTAAACGGGAAAGAAGTAAATGTGGTAGAAGAAATTAAAAAAATCACGAACGGTGGTGTTCTATATGCCATTGAAACAACCGGTGCATCCCCCGTGATTTTACAATCCATTCATGCTTTACGGGTTGGAGGTAAAGTAGCCATTGTAGGCATGGGTGGGGACGTTACGTTAAATATGAACAATGATATCTTAAATGAAGGTAAAACAGTTATAGGTGCGGTGGAAGGAGATTCCACTCCTCAATTATTCATTCCAAAATTAGTCCAGTTTTACAGGGAAGGGAAGTTCCCCTTTGATAAATTGGTAAAATTTTACGATTTTGAAGACATCAATACAGCTTTTGAAGAATCAAAATCCGGTGTAACACTTAAACCGGTTTTAAGAATAGCTAAGTAATCAATAGCATTAAATATTTTATTTTAAAAATAAAGAACACCTCAATCAACCTATCTGATTTGTGCGGCTTTTGATTATGCAGCAGACAACATTCGTAGACGAAATACGTGTGAATGCTGTTGCGCCGGGTTGGATTGACACACCGTTGTTAGCGCCGTTAAAAGATGCTTTGGGTGAAAGAGCTGCCAGCATTGGAAAATTCATGGTGGGGCGTTTGTTACCGTTTCGTCAAAAGCGAATGGTGGGTCCATTTATTTATATTGACCACATGGGTCCCGTTAATTAAAATGAGCGGGAAAATTTTGATGTATTGCCACATCCGCATATTGGACTTTCCACACTCACATTTTTGTTTGAAGAGATTATTATGCACCGTGATACTTTAGGTAATGAAGTAGAAATTAAGCCCGGGGCTGTTAATTGGATGACGGCAGGAAAAGGAATAGTTCATTCGGAACGAACCCCTGAATATTTACGGCATTCCGATAAACACATGCACGGCTTACAAATTTGGGTTTTGCTTTACCTCAAGCACTCGAACAAATGAAGCCGGAGTTTTTCCATATTGAAGAAGAACAAATTCCAACCTGGACAGAAGGAAACCTTGAATTTAAATTGATAGCAGGTGAAGCATTAGATAAAAAATCACCCGTTCCGGTTTATAGTAAACTCTTCATGCTTGAAATTAAAAGCAGCACAAAGCAAGAAGTCAATATCGGGCAGCATCTTTATGGAGAATCGGGTTTGTATATTCTTGAAGGTAGCATTGAAAGCGATGGAAATGTTTATCTGCCGAAACAATTGTTGGTAGCTAAGGAAAGCAGCTTATGCCAATTTACCATTCAGGCAAACAGCATCATTTATATTTTCGGTGGCGAACCATTGCCCGAAGAACGGTTTATTGACTGGAACTTTGTTTCAACCAGCAAAGAACTCATTGAAGAAGCAAAGCAAAAATGGAAAGAACAAACCTTCAATAAAATCTATGGTGACGAAATAGAATTCATTCCTTATCCAACACTCCCTAAAAATTAATCACATGGCAAAAATATCGTCCAGTATAAAAAAGGAACCCTACAAGATTGAAATCAAATCTCCGAGCGGAAATATTGTAATCGCAGATGAGCCCTTAAACAGTGGAGGAAAAGATTTAGGGTTTTCACCAAAGGAATTATTGGCATCTGCCTTGGCAGCTTGCACCAGTGCAACTGTAAAGATGTATGCCGATAGGAAAGGATGGGCTTTGGAGGAAGTAAAACTTGAAATAGAATTGGAAAGGGACGAAAAGGGAAATAAAACGGTAATCAGCAGAAAAATAGATTTTTTCGGTAATCTTGACGATACCCAAAAAAGCCGATTGCTTGCTATTGCCAATGCTTGCCCCGTTCATAAAATAATGCGCAACCCAATAGAAATTAATACTCAATTAGTAAAATGACAGAAACATACAAAATACCAATCCAAACACGCATTGGGCATGTGCATCTTAAAGTAGCCGACCTTAATCGTGCACTTGAGTTTTACCGAGACTTGTTAGGTTTTGAAGTCACTACACTCTATGGTAGTCAGGCAGCATTTATTTCTGCTGGTGGTTACCATCACCATATTGGTTTAAATACATGGCACAGCAAAGGTTCGCCACCTGCATCTAAAGACGGTGTTGGATTATACCACACAGCAATTCTTTATCCGACAAGAAAAGACCTTGCGATAATTTACGACCGTTTGCGTAGAGCATACTATCCACTTACAGGCGCAAGCGACCACGGAGTTTCAGAGGCATTATACCTTGACGACCCGGACGGCAATGGTGTGGAATTGTATTGGGACAGACCTCAAGAACTTTGGCCAAAGAAAAGTGACGGTTCATTAGATATGTTTACAAATGCACTTGATTTAGAAGATTTATTGAAAGAACTTAAATGAATAGGATTAGGCATTATAGGCCCAAATGGTTTTTAATACTGGATAGGGATGCGGAACCTGATGCATGAGTTTTTCGATTACGTCATTGAAAATCCACTTCCTGGCATTTCTTTTATTGAACCGGTACACATATTCATCCAGGTAAGCATGCAGATGTTGGGCCGAGCATTTATGATGAATACCCCGTAACCAGTTTTTAAACTGCATGATTTGTTTGTGAAGTTCTTCCAACCCTTTGCCCATCCGTGATTTAATTGGTTTAATATGCATTTCCTTTTTTAGTTTCTGATAGGATCTGTGTTTATCTGTTCTGATCACCGCATCATTTTCCACCATTGCCTTTAAAGCAAATTTGAGGGTATCGGCCTGAAAGTTTTCAATGTGTTCCATCCTGATATTTCCTGTTCTTCCGTCCACAAGTTGTTCGGCAGTCATGAGAACACGCTTGTTTATCTTCCAAACTCCGCCCACGATGTTTTTTTGTATAGCCTCCCAGCAGGGTTTCATCTGCATCTACCTTGCCGCTCAGCTTATCATTGTCGTTTTGCTTCATCACTACCTGTACCTTTCTTTTAAACAGCCACGCTGTCTTTTGTTGTACACCCACTTCGGCACCCAATTCGGTGGTGGACATGCCCTTCTTTTTAGCCGTCAGTCTGAAAATCATATGGAAAGCTTTGAGCATGGGCATTTTCATGCCATGGAACAATGTATTGGCCGTTACGCTTTCTCCATATCCGCATGCTTTACATCGCCGGTGATAATAGGTTCTTCCTTTATAACATTGCTCACAACCACAACGGGAGCAGGAATATCCGCTGCCCCATTTCTTTTCAATTAAATACAGATAGCAATCTTCATTATTCTTAAACTTCCTATTAAATTCTATAGAATTGATTCTCTGAAACATAACTAAATATTTTAGAACAAATATACTAATATATTTAGTTATTGCAATTCCCTATCTTCGCTTGAGTTCGTTATGCCTAATCCTAAAAATTAATAAATTGGGCGAAAGAATTGAAATTGACAAATGACAGAATGAAGAGTGTTGCCGTTTTTTGCGGTTCTAATTTTGGCAACGATGCAGTTTATCTGAATGCTACTAATGACTTAGCAGGCATCCTTGTTAAAAACAATATGAAGTTGATATATGGCGGTGGTGCCGTGGGCTTAATGGGTGCAATTGCAGATAAAGTGCTTGAATTGGGAGGCGAGGTTATCGGCGTTATACCCGAAAAGCTTTCAAAAGCAGAAATTGCACATAAAAATCTCACCGAACTGCACGTTGTTTCGGGTATGCATGAACGAAAAGCATTGATGGCAGATTTAGCCGATTGTTTTATTGCGCTTCCGGGAGGTATTGGCACATTGGAAGAAATAATAGAGGTTTTCACGTGGACACAATTAGGATTTCATACTAAGCCATGTGGAATACTTAACGTTAACGGATTTTATAATAAACTTATTGATCTCCTTGCAGGGATGTGCAAAGAAGGCTTCATAAAAGAATATCACCTGAATTCACTCGTCTTTGAGCGCGACCCTGAATTACTATTAAAAGCATTATTAAATCAAAAAATTATTTATCAGCCAAAATGGATCAAATAAAAGCCGATGACAATTCAACATCAAATGCTCAAGATCGTAGATATTCAGAAACTAACTGAAGGTGCAAAGTCCGCTTACACTAATTTGCCGTTAGCGCAGGTAAATGACCACGTCGTGCGGCTTAGCATCATGACGGAACCTTATTTCTGGCATTTTCATCCCAATTCAGACGAAAGTTTCCTGGTTCTCGAAGGAACATTATTCATTGACCTGGAAGATGCTACAATCGAATTGCTACCGAATCAGGTGTTTACCATTCCTAAAAATATCAGGCATCGAACGAGACCAGGTAATTCGCGTTCCGTTAATCTGACTTTTGAAAGCGAGGACATGGAAACTATCCGAAGCGAGCCTATCCCCTGTTAATAATTCACTTCATCCAGAATTTTATTTGCATAATTTCTTAACGACTTCTGGTAACGAACGAGATGGGGTGCAATAGTTGTGAGCGCGATAGCAGCTGCTTCCTTCTCCCTTCCTGCATCTATCAGGGCAAGGGATAAAAATGCTTTTACTGCATCATCCAGTTCATCTGAAGGACAATTCAGTTCTTTTCTCAGGATTTCCACGCTTTGTAAGGGTTCACCCAAATTCCTGATCGTACTGGCTAACTGAATATTGGCGCGTCGCCGCCTTAAACCTGTCAAACCGTTATCAAGTGCTTTTTTGTAAAGAGGTGCCGCTTGTGATTCATTCCCTGTCGAGTCATTAGCACAAGCTAATTCGAATGATCCTATGGCACTATCCGCTGGTAATTCACTAACTAACGTTGTTATTTCATTTAGGAACCCAGCAGGTGGCAGTTTTTCATAGTCTGACCATAAATCAGCAATTTTTTGTTCTCAAATTGCAGTCACATCATTTTCCATTATTTTATGAAGGTTTAATAATTCGGAATATAAAAGTTCACTAACTATTGATACAGTTTTCGAACCACAAAAATAAATGACGCAATGCAGCTACTATTTAATTTAGACGAGTGCTTCAACAAAAACAGCCCCGAAAAAAATTCGAGGCTGTCCAGTTTGGCTCCCCCTGTTGGACTTGAACCAACGACCCTCTGATTAACAGTCAGATGCTCTAACCAGCTGAGCTAAAGGGGAATCTCCCTCCCGGGTTTCCGGAAAGGGCTGCAAAAATACGGTTTTTTCGGGTCTGGCAAAATCAGAATTAGAACAAATTCTATCTAGAATAAATACTCCGTCCTATAAGGAAACCTCTCCTTATACAACTCCTTTACCCGGCTGAGTAATGCCTCGCGCAGGCCATCTATATTTGACCGTTCTGTGGCAGACATGAATACACAAACCGACTGCGTCTCGCTCTCCCATCTTTCTTTGAGCTCCTTCAGCAATTCCTCCTTGGTTCCTTCTTCCAGCCATTCATCAAAATTCAATTCTACGTAGCGGTCCATCTTGTTGAAAACATAGATCACCGGTTTATCAAAGGCATTGATTTCCTGCAGGGTCTTGTTCACCACACCCATCTGTTCTTCATAACGCGGATGCGAAATATCCACCACATGAAGCAGGAGATCCGATTCCCGCACTTCATCCAGCGTACTTTTAAAACTTTCCACCAGGTGATGCGGCAGTTTGCGGATAAAACCGACCGTATCACTCATTAAGAAAGGCATGTTCTCATAGACCAGCTTGCGCGTGGTCGTATCCAGTGTGGCAAATAATTTGTTTTCCGCAAAAACATCACTCTTGCTCAGCAGGTTCATCAGGGTTGACTTGCCAACATTGGTATATCCTACCAGGGCAACCCGGACCAGCTCACCTCTTTCCTTACGCTGGGTTTGCGCCTGTTTATCAATTTCCTTAAGTTTTTTCCGGAGCAGGGTGATTTTATCACGAACGATACGACGGTCCGTTTCTATTTCGGTTTCCCCCGGACCCCTTGTACCAATACCGCCCCCCAGCCTTTCCAGATGTTTCCACATCCCGCGAAGTCGCGGCAACAGATACTGGTATTGAGCCAGTTCCACCTGCAACCTGGCCTGGGCGGTCTTGGCCCGGCGGGCAAATATGTCCAGGATCAGATCCGACCGGTCGATGGTCTTACAATCCAGTACTTTTTCAATATTGGTGATCTGTGAACCGGAGAGTTCATCGTCGAAGATGACCACGCGGATATCTTTCCCCTGCAGATAGGCTTTGATTTCTTCCAGTTTCCCCTTTCCGATAAAGGTCTTGCTGTCAGGATGCGCCAGTTTCTGTACGAATTTTCGCATGGTTTTCGCCCCGGCGGTTTCTGCCAGGAAGGCCAGTTCATCCAGGTATTCGGTTACCTGCTGCTCAGTCTGGTCCTGCTGCATCACGGCCACTAAAACAGCCTTTTCTTCCGGCTGCATGATATGTTGTGCTAATGCCAAATCAAGATAATTTCGCTAAAGATAAGATGGTTACCCGGTGGAAAGACGCGGTTAAAGTCCACTGAGTACAATTCCGATGGAGTAAGGATTGACTGTTGGTCCGGCCCCGTTTTTAATCAGCGGGGTAAGTTGCAGTGTTCCGAAAACGCCGATAAATCCCCAGCTGATTCGGGCAGTACCGACGATACGACCACCATTAAAAAATTGTTTGGAGCTTTTCTTTTCAATATAGAAATCGGTTACCTGTCCGTTTACATTTTCAAGGTCCTTTCCTTTGGTATAGGCGCTCATCAAAATGCCGGCTTTAAATCCTAAGGCAAATTTCCAGCTTTTGTTGGTGTTTGCCGGATTCAGTGCATAGCGAAGTTCTATGGGTACGTCGATATTGGTGAGTACCAGTTTATATTTCTTAAAATGAGCTGTATTAGCCGTGCTTTTGAAAGCCAGGGTCTGGTTACCCGTCGCTGCCACCAGCACGTCGGTTTTGTCGAAGAAAATATTGCTTGCATCAACCCCGATACCCGCGGCCACGCTGAAATGAGGGTCGCTTTTGAATGGAAAATCAAACATGAAATACATGGCGAAACCCCTTGAAAAACCGGAAGTATTCATGGAATCGGTCTTGCCAACCCAGTTATCATAACTGAATTCGATCATAAAATGATCATTCGCACGGTTCTTCAGGTTCAGTGAAGTATAGGTCATTTTTGGCTTCCCGTCTTTTGTAGTATCGGCCTGGGCAAAAACAGCATGACTAAAAAAAACCAACAACGCCATGCTAAGGAGTTTCTTCATAATTACTATTGAGTGACAAATGTATTTGCCTAGAGGTTAATAAAAGGTTAAAGCAATGGTTTACAAAGCGATAACCCGCGACTATTTCGGGCGCAAAAATAATGTTTGTTCTTCGTTGTTCATTAAAGAGTTCCAATAAAATGAGAAAACCGTCCCGGAACGTCATCCGCTGGCCTTTTAGGGGTACATGTTTGCAGATTTATCTTAACTTAACCGTCGATTCACGTTGGTCGGCCCAGACCCCAAACCTTATCACCAACATGAAAAAATTCCAATTGTAATAATTGACTGTATTGGTTTGAAGACCGTCCTGAATATTTTACACTGGGAAATTCCGGAACATTTTATTGAGGCGTTTTTCGGTTCATTCGGAACCATAACCATTGTTTCCATCGCTTTCATTATGGTTATCTCAATCAATTTTAAAAACAATGCCTGGTTTACGATACTCAATCTCCCTTTTATAAACTACCTGGGCGTTTTATCATACAGTTTATATATATGGCAGCAAATGTTTTTCTCTACTCACTCAGGCTGGTTTTCCGGATTCCCGCAAAATCTCGCATTAATATTTATAGTCGCAAATATTTCATACTACGGGGTTGAAAAACCTTTGCTGAAGCTGAAAGATAAATTCCATATAAAAAGATCGGGCGGCAGTAAACGTCTGATGTCAGCCGCTCCTTTTCCGGGCTCAACCCGGATACCCGCAACTCAAATTGAAGCGCGATCCTGAATAACACGTCAAATGCAGCTAATGAAGAGCTTGCATGTAATGGTGATTTAACTGTTACATGACTCCCCGTGATAGTTAGATTACTCTTTTCACGTATTTTACCGGATTAACCGATTTCCCTTCAACACGCGGTTGAAACTTTTCACGTCAACTTGAAATAAGCAACTTTTCCTTATCCACACTAATCAATACAAACCATCAAAATGAAACAAAAGAGATCAACCCAGTTCGGAGCGATCCTGTTCGCCTGCATCATGCTCATGATGACTGAATGTCCAGGAGGCTCTTGCGCAACAAACCACCGGCACACCGGGAAGTCCAAGTTCAACCAAAACGATTGACGGCAAATATTTGCCCGCGCCAGCCCAGTCTTTCGGAGGTCTCATCAATATGACGGCTCCGGAATCGAAACCTTTCTGGCCGGCTACCATTGTGCCACCTAAAGGAGCTCCTAATATTCTACTGATCATGACCGACGATCAGGGTTATGGTGTGTCGGGCACATTCGGAGGCGTCGTGCCAACACCTGCTATGGATGCACTTGCTAAATCAGGACTACGGTATACGCAGTTTCATTCCACAGCACTCTGTTCACCGACACGTGCAGCATTAATTACGGGACGCAATCACCATTCAGTTGGGTTTGGTGTTATTAGTGAAATGTCAACCGGCTATCCGGGTTACAATTCATTGATAGGGCCGGAGAGTGCAACCATTGGAGAAATTTTGAAGGATAATGGATATGCTACTTCCTGGTTTGGAAAGAATCATAACACGCCCTCCTATCAACTGAGCGATGCCGGACCGTTCAATCAATGGCCGGTCGGAATGGGGTTTGAATATTTTTACGGTTTCATGGGTGGTGAAACGGATCAGTGGACTCCTTATTTATTTCAGAATACATCCCAGATTTTCCCCTGGGTTGGTAAACCTGATTATAATCTCGGCGGCGATCTGGCAGATAACGCTATTGAACATATGCAGAAACTCAAGGCTGCGGCACCAGAAAAACCATTCTTCGTTTATTTTGTCCCGGGAGGAACACATTCTCCCCACCAGCCACCAAAAGAATGGATAGAAAAATTTAAAGGCAAATTTGATATGGGCTGGAATGCCATGCGCGAACAGATATTTGCCAATCAAAAAAAATTGGGCGTAATTCCTGACGGAACGCAATTGACGCCATGGCCGAAAGACGTTTTGCCTATGTGGGAATCATTGACCGCAGATGAGAAAAAATTATATGCACGTGAAGCGGAAGTATATGCTGCTTATGCCGCATACACTGACCATGAAATAGGAAGAGTCATCCAGTCGGTCAGGGACATGGGGGAAATTGACAATACTATCATCATCTATATCAGTGGTGACAATGGGACGAGTGCTGAAGGAACCTTACAAGGTACATTTAACCAGATGACAGCCTACAATGGAATCCTGGATTTACCGATACAGGATCAATTAAAACTTATGGATGCCTGGGGATCGGACGAGACCTACCCGCATATGTCGGTAGCATGGTCATGGGCATTTGATTGTCCTTTTAAATGGACAAAACAGGTTGCGTCTCATTTCGGAGGAACCAGGCAGGGTATGGTTATTTCCTGGCCGGGTCATATAAAAGATACAGGCGCGATCAGGACGCAGTTTCATCATATGATTGATATCGTTCCAACCCTTCTGGAAGCTACCGGAATTCCGGCTCCGGTCATGGTGAATGGCATTGCGCAAAAGCCGATTGAAGGGATTAGTATGGTATATACTTTCAATGCAGCGAATGCAAAACTCCCTTCAGCAAGAAAAACGCAATATTTTGAAATGTTTGGGAATCGCGCCATCTACCATGATGGTTGGGTTGCCTGTACAACACCGCCGGCAGCACCCTGGCTAATGGGGACGACTAAACTTCCTGAAGTCATGAATGGGTACAAATGGGAGCTCTATAATATTGCCAATGATTTTTCAGAGAACAACGATTTGTCTGCGAAAAATCCGGACAAACTGCATGATATGCAGCAGATATTTATAGAAGAAGCAACGAAATACAATGTATTTCCAATGGATAACTCAATAATAACGCGGTTAATTACACCCCGGCCCAGTGCTGTTGCGGGACGAACGCTGTTCACGTATTCCGGGGAAATGGCAGGACTTCCGGCCAGCGGAGCTCCGAGCATTTTGAATAAGTCTTATACCATCACAGCAGATATTACCGTACCAGAAGGTGGCGGGGATGGAATGATCAATACGGAAGGGGGCCGGTTTGGTGGGTATGGTCTTTATTTATTAAAAGGAGTACCTGTTTTCACTTATAATGCTTTAGACCTGGCCAGGTTTCGTTTGGCTGGAAAGGAACCGCTCTCAGCAGGAAAACATACCATCGTGTTTGATTTTGCATATGACGGACCTGGTGTTGCAAAAGGCGGAACAGCAATACTTAAAGTAGATGGTAAGGAAGTGTCTACGCTTAAGTTTCCAAAAACGATTCCGTTCTTAATGACGATCGATGAAACATTCGACGTGGGTATTGATCTGCGTACAGGTGTGAACGACCAGGATTATAAGGTTCCGTTTAAGTTTAATGGAAAGGTCAATAAGCTTACGATTAACCTGGGTGAGGATAAACTAACAGACGCTGAGCACCGGGAAATGCAAAACCATTTAGATATGGTCAGCAATTAGTATTGCAGGCAAAGACTATTTTTCAACCCGAAAGGCTGGTCATCAACCTTTCGGGTTGTTTTTTTATTGAAACAAAAGATACAGGGGCGGTGATATTTGCTTTAAATCGCTTGTAAATTTTTCTACCTTACTAGCATGATTCCCAGCGCACACTTGATACTTGATACACGTTATATCGCTTCGCCTACTGTTTCTGGGTTATTATTTCGCCGCATTAAGAAACTTCAGGCGGTAAGATTGTGGGGGGCAGTTCTTTACTTTCTTGAACTGGCGGTAGAAAAAGGGGATACTTTCAAATCCAACCTGGTAACAAATATCACTCACCTGTCTGTCTGTTTCAATCAGCAATTTACAGGCGCGGTTAATCCGGTATTCATTCAGAAAGTAAAAAAAGATTTCATCAGGCTCTTGCTGAAGAAGCGGGAAAAATATTCTTCGCTCATATTCACGTGTGCGGCCACATCCGAAAGTGTTATTTTCTTTTGATAATTTTTTCTCACAAATTCATAGACCGCATTAATGCGTTCGTTGTTGACATAGTTTAATTCATAAGAAAATCCCTGCTGACTTAACAGGCGGAATTCATGGTTACCGACAATTCCTGCAGTATCTGCAGCAGAATAATGTATTTTTCAAAAGGATCTGCCTCCAGTAAATCATCGCAACTTGGATTTTACTTTTTAAGGCAACACTGGTTTTGAACTTAATTCCCTGGCTGGATTTTCAAATAGAGAACTGACCTCACTGAACTGATCATCACTCAGCCATTTCACGAGTTCCTTCATTCAAATAAATCACTACTGCCCTCGACGGCTCTTCCTGATCCTCGACTTTATCCAGCAATGGGGTAAATTGGATCCCAGCAAAACCAGATCATTCTCATAAAAATTTTCAATATTGTTTCCCACATATCGCACACCCTGGCTGTTCGAAATATAGGTGAGTTCAAATTCCGGATGATAATGCCATGGAAATTCGAATTCCTGTTTGCTTTCCTGCCGGATTACCCTGAATGATTTCGAATCCAGCAAAGACACCGACTTATACGCAGGTTTCATATTATATTATTTTGTAGTGATTACGATTCAAATTCACCTAGTAAGTTACAAAATAAGGTAATGCAACCATCAGGAGTCGCAGCTGATTCAAAAATTCATACATAAATTATTCGTCATACAGCATCTGTCAGCCTGTCTGAATTACCCCTTTAATGCAGCAACACGTGGGAGCAAATATTGATCGATGGACGGTTTCTGAAAGTTCCCGATTTTCCGTTTTTGAAAGTTGCCAGCACTCAATCTTTCCGTTTTGCCATCTGGCGGCATTCATGCATACGGCCCCAGTGTTTCAATTTCCAAAAACTTTGAATTAAAATAAATTTCCTGGTTGCTTCCATAAAATCGGGATAAACTGCGGCCGGATCATATGAAAATATTTTTACCAGCATTTTGTCTTCCGGACTGATAAGCGTCCCACCCCTGTTTATTCATGCATCCCTATTTTTTGTTCTGACTGCCTAATCGGGTCCGGCGTGGCCAGGATAAATTTGTTTCCCCAGATCCAGCGCGGATCATTCATCTGCGTATAGTTCCAGAACGCCATGCTGCGGGCAGGTAACAGAAAATCATCTCCTTCTCCGTATGGTTCCTGCGGAATAATGGCAGTTCCTTCCGGCATGAGCGCAGAAAATGCCCAGGCTGCTAACTTAACCGGAAATGAATTCTGATTGATGAGACGATGCACAACTCAACTTGATTCCATTCAGCAGATAAAGCTAGATCTCCATCTCCTTCCAATGCCCGTTTCCTTTTCTACCGGCTGAACTAATTTTCAGAGTACCTGATTCAAAAGAATAATGAACCGGATATTATCCGGCATGATAGGATCATGGTATTTGCTCCGGCGCATGCCATAACCGGTGACCGCCATAAATTCTCCAACTGATCACCCCTGTTTTCCCAGGTCCTCCGGTGACAGATAAAAAATATTTTCTCCGCCGATAAATCCGAAATGCAAAATCCGCAATCCGATATCGGTGGCGATCAATCAATTCAACTTCCGCATTGCTCAACCGAATGCAATTCGGCCATCCCATATAATGAATATTTTCTTCCAATTGAATGGATTCCATATTAATTTCCAGCCGGTGTTTAAATTTTGTGAGCAGTTCCGCATCCTGTGTCGGTAACCAGCATCAGGTGTTCCAGTCTCATGCCATAAGCTGGTTATAAATGGCGGGTTCAAGCGCAATGATCATGCCTGGTTCCAGTTGAGTATCATTGTATGGTGTTATTCTGGGTTCCTCGTGATAGGACGTACCCACACTATGACCGCTATGATGCGGATAATTGCCCAGATGATGCCCGCATGAGGCGATCGACTTCTTTGCGGGCTCCACGCCCGGCCTGATGGCCTCAATACCGATGTCAAAGCTTCTTTCACCAGGGAAAATGTTTTTTTCTGATCTGCTGTTGGCTGATCGCCAATGATGACCGTACTGCAGGAATCACCCCAGTATCCCTGCAGGCAGGGCTGGAAATCGGAAAGCATCGGATCGCCGGTTTCTGATTTTCCTGTTGGTCGGCATGCCACCGCCGGCATTCGTACTAATGCCGGTGCTGAGATCAGACATCAGCGGAACCCTGCTACCTACGATGCTTTCCATCTCCCATGCACAAGGGCAAAAACTTCAAGTTCCGTCATTCCTTCCCTGGCATATTCTAAAACAGCTTCCTGTCCAATATCCGCCAGAGCTGCCGCCCGGCGTATGCATTCTATTTCATCCGATCCTTTACATCATTTTAGTCTTGCCACCTCCTCTTTAATGTCTTTCCATTCAATGCCGGGAAATATCTCATACAGCGTTTCTGCATGAGCGAATAAGGAATGTATTGCCTTCAATTCCAATGGTTGCAGCTATCCAGTTTATTCGCACGGATAAATTCCTCGATTTTTTCAAGGCATTCGCCGTCGCGGGATCGGGTGCCTTCTCATAGCTATAACTTTCATAAGGCATGACCTGATTTTCGGATGTACAAAGATGACTGACCCAGTTCATTGTCCGCAATAACAAGGCTCGTATCTCCGACCGGGTACGATCATCAATATTGCCGGAAGTAAATGAAAGGGAGAACTGCCGTATTCAAAATAAAAAAAATAACCGCTGAAATATTTTACCGAAGAAGGCGAACTGATGAGGAATGCATCAATTGCCTAGTCTTTTTGAATCTCCTTCAGTTTTTCAATTCGGGAAATCATTGTCGTCATGGAGAGATAATTTTAATCGAAGTTCCATATTTTTTTATGACTTCCGGATTCAGTTCAATTCCCAGACCCGGCGTTTGTGGAACATCCACAAATCCGTCTTTTTGTTTGAACGGCTTCAGCCAGTAATTCCTTCCGGATGGCAGATTCCGTAACAGAAAATTCCAGAAAGGGTGCATGGGGAATCGCCGCGATCAATTGAATAGAAGCTGCCACCAGCACGCCGGTTTTAAATGCATGGGGCACACACAAAATATTTTGATCAGCCGCCATCGTTGCGATTTTTTTTGCTTCCGTTAATCCGCCGCACCGCGACATGTCCGGCTGGATCACATCCACATGGGTTTCATTGATCAGCCGGGCAAAAGCCAGTCTTCCGCTTTCTTCCTCACCGGTGGCAATGCGCATGGTGGTGGATTCAGCGAGTCTTTTGATATCCGGTATAGTCTTCTGCCGGCAAGCGGTTCTTCCAGCCAGTAAATATTCAATTGTTCCAGCGCCTTGGCCACATACATCGCTTCTTTAAGCCGGTACCTTTTACCGATATCGATCATGATTTCGACATGGTCGCCGGCAGCCTGTCGTGCAGTTTTCATCAGTTCAATATCGAACTGCACATCATATCCCAAGTGGTCCCCATCCGAATTTGATGGCCGTAAATCCCTGCGAAGTATAAGTCTCCACCATTTTTTTTACCGTCTCCTTTATTTTCCGGCATCAGCGCACTGGCATAGGCCCTCACTTTATCAGTATAACTTCCGCCGAGTAATTTATGAACCGGTTTTCCCGTGGCTTTGCCCATGATATCCCAGATGGCCATATCGATGCCGCTCATCACATGCATCACCGGACCAGAGCGTCCATAGTAATAGGTTTTCGCCCACATATCATTCCAGATCTGTTCATAGTCGAAGGGATCGGATCCCACGACCACTTCGCGTAAACCATAACAGGTGCCGTGCGACATATACGCATCCACAATGGCTTTACCGACGTCCGGGCGCCGTGTCCACTTCTCCGTATCCGGTAATTCCTTCATCGGTTTCCACGATAATGATCAGATCGTCCTGCGTACCATCGGCAGCACTGGATATTTCCGGCAGTTTCAACCCGATGGCCTGTATGTTTGTTATTTTCAATTTGACAGGGGTTTTTCTTTCTTAAAGAAAGCAAGCAGACGGGTTTTCATAGATTGTTACCATCAGCGTACTGACCAATATCAGCATTCCTCCGAAAAACATCAGGTAGGTGATCTTTTCATTCAATAATAAGATTCCCAGCAGCGCAATAAAAAACGGTAAGCAAATAATGTTCCCAGAATGGCCTGGGTAACATCCATACGTTTCAAAATATAAAAAAACAACAGCATCGAAAAACCGTATACAATCAGACTCAATTCGAGCATGCCGAGTATGGCTCTTTTCCCGCTATGCATAAACTGACTGATAGTGAAAGGGTTCCACCCAGATCAGCAGGGGAATAGCTGGCAATACTGCCGATAATGGATCCGTACACCAGAATTTCAACTTCGGTAAATTTTTTATCGACCAGCAATTTGCAATAGGTATTATAAAATCCGCAACATACACAGGCAAACAAAAAAATCAGATTGCCCGTCAGATAACCTGCCTGTTTGAAATTGGCTCCGGAAATATCCGGTAGTGGATGTTAAGAATACTCCCGCAATGGCCAGGACAAAACTCAGTACCCGGACTGATATTTAATTTTTCATTCAAAAGATGCGGCAGCGAATATGGCCACGATCACCGGTATGGTCAGCGTAATGATGCCGGCATTGGCGGCCAGGGTCATTTGAGATCCCAGCGTATACAAATATTGCATCAGGAAAACACCGATCAGACCCGGAAGCATAAAATATTTAAGATCCTTCCAGCGCCATTTCATTTTTACACCCCGTCTTTTATTTTCTCATCCACAGCACGGGTAAGAAAATCAGCGTGCTCAAAATCATCGGAACAAATGCAATCGTCATGGGTCCGTAAGCATCTCCGATAAAACGGATCACCGGTACCTGGGTTGCCCACATGAAATTGATAATAATAACCAGCGACCAGTCAACGATTTTCTGCGATCTGAACGTGTTCACAGTGATTTATATTTATTGTACACTTCCCGTAAGCGACCTTCCATTCTGCAGTTCACGCCTTGAATGATTTTCGTTCTCCACTTTTTCCTTTGCCCGGTGAAATATTTCTGATTCCACTTCTTTGGGCACTACCACAATGCCGTCAAAGTCCGCGAAAATCAAATCTCCCGGATTCACCGTAACACCTCCGCATTGAATAGGCACATCGTAATCTATCACCAGCCCCCTGCCCTTAGAATCCAAAGGTCTGATCCCGGCATAAAAAACAGGAAAATTCATTTCTATGATCTTTAACACAGTCCCTCACCTGGCTATCGCATACACATCCGGCCACTCCTTTATTTTTCGAAATGGTTGACATCAGTTCACCCCAGGGAGCGTTGGTGCCATTATAATCCGTTGAATGTACCACTACATCGCCGGCCTTCATGGAATCCATGGCTTCAATTTCAAGTCCGTAAGGATCATCTTCCGGAATGCTCTCTGTTTCGATCCAGTGAAATGTTCTTGCCCTTCCGACAAAACCACAGTTATTGATGTCCATCAGCAAAGGACGCAAGCGCTGATGCATGGCCTGGTTACGGTATCCCGATTCATCCAGTATATCGCAAACAGAAGCAACATACAGGAATTTCTGAATGAACTGAAACAATTCCTGGTCGTTCTTGAAGTATGTCATCAGCTAAGGTTTAAAATTGATCTTTATCAATTTTAGTTATTTACCCACGAGGGTAAAAACACAATTAGGCGGTATCTGTTTTGAAAATTGCTGATGGGTGACAGTAACATTTCGGGCCTTTTAAAAAATGATTTGTTTCATCCGAGTAATAACAGTCCAGAGAGGAAATAGCAGGGAGATTTTTCAGCATGCCCTCCAGGTTTTCTATTGACTGGGCTGTCATTTTTCCCGGTAATCACAATTTCTCCACCGGCAGGATTATAAAAAGCCGTCAAAGTCATCACAGGAAGGGTTGTTGAAATGCTGATTCGTTTATATCCGGGTTTTACAAAATGATATAGTTGTTTGAAAGTATAATAGTGTGCGCGTGATGTATACACATCCGGATGCAGGGTATCATTCACTGCAAAAATTCCCCACATGCTCCAGGTCAGCGTCCTGTTGGGATGATGATAACGACTGTCATATCCTTCCCAGATCTGCGATCCCATTGGCTCCTTCATTCAGATGCTGCAGAACATATTTGTAAGCCGGGCCCGCATATTCATTGAAATCCGTAACTCTTATTGTACGATCCGCCATCGCAACCTTTACAACCCGTATTGGCTTCCGTCATGATTGGCTTCGCGGTCGGGATAGGACGAATGTTTAATGGAATCAATCAGCTCCCTGATTTTTTTTGTACTGTTTCCATAATCATGCTGTACCGAATCGAAGGATTTTTGACATGGCGACAGGACTGCTACCATGGCATGATAATTAGCGGCCCATCCTCCGCAATCATCCGGCCCGATCAATGAAAGATTATCTCAACTTGATCTTTGATCAGATGCGTGGCGAGATCCGTAAAAATCATTCCCAACTGTTCCGGCGTCATATTAACTCCTTCGTCTCCGCCGCAGGTCGTTTCATTAATGGGTGAAAGCATAATGAATTGAATGGCCGGCTTCCGTCGTTGCAATCCATAATATACCATGGAAGACATGGTTTCCGCATATTCCGCTTCCATCCCGGGTTTTAATTTTGTGCCACCCATCCATGCTGGTGTCGCGCCATCGGGACTAAGCGTAATATCCGTGATACCTTTAGATGTTCAAATATTCAATCGTATTCCACACACAGGTCAACCTGGGTGCGCTGTAAACAGAATCATAATAGTTCCAGTTATATGTATCGGGATCATTATTGTCATTTATTTTTTCCCAGTCGCAATCGTCATACATCAGTCTGAAACTGGTAGCATCCTAAACCATTCACCAGACTGTCCAATAACTCTTTTTCACCGAATCCGGATTTACATTCCAGGACTGCGGATTGATATTCACACCGAGTCCGTGAATGGTCTGATATTTTATTCCGCCATCAATAACAGTATTCTGAGCAGAGGCCGCACCGTTAAAGGCAAACATGACCACAAACAACGATTGCTAAAATATTTTTCATCTTACTGTTTATTATTTTATTTGGGTGGTAGTCCGGAACCGAATCCTCCATCAACCACCATGGATGCACCGGTTACAAATGAAGCATCTTCACTGGCAAGAAATACGGCGACGCGCCCCACTTCTTCCGGTTTCCCGATACGCCACAGGGCGTGCAGCTTACCGGCGTCCTTTCTCGCCTGCGCCGGATCGGGCTGTGCTCTGAAAATATCCTTCAGCCAGTCCGGCATCGATATAACCCGGACAGATACAATTCACGCGAACGCCTTCATGGCCGTGATCAATGGCCATCGCTTTGGTGAGGCCGATGATGCCGGCCTTGGTGGCGCAGTAGCCGGCGCAGGTGGGTTCGACAAAAAATCCATTCACCGAAGACATGTTCACGATGCTGCCTTTGGATGTTTTCAGATAAGGAAGAAAATATTTTGAACAAAGGAAAACACCACCCAGGTTCACAGCCAGTTGCCGGTTCCATTCTTCGAAACTGGTGTCTTCAGCTGTTTTATTTATCTGTATGGCTGCATTATTTACCAGTGTGTGGATCCCCGCAAAAGTCTTGATTGTGAACACAACCAGTTCCTGTACAGAGACCGGGTCGGAAACATCTGTTTTGAATGCGACGGCTTTGCCTTTCACCTGCATGATTTGTACAACGGTTCTTTCAGCATGCCTCCAGGTTGATATCCGCGATGACGACATTTGCTCCTTCTTTGGCAAAACAAAGGGCTGTTGCTCGTCCGATTCCCGAACCTGCACCCGTAACGACAATTGTTTTTTGGTGAAATTTCATATCGCTGTAAACTTTTAATAATATTTGGTTTTCTATTCAATCAAAATATTTCCTGGCCGGAGACTCCTGACCACCAGCCAATAATCTCCATTGACCATCGATTTGATAATATATCCTTCCTTCAACGCGGGATTATTCGCAAAAATAATTTCTCCATTCAATGTCACCGATTTTGGTTTAAAGGAAAGTTTCAGGTATTCGGTTCCCCCTGGTACCGTGGTTGTATATTGAATCCTGCCTTCGCCGTAGGAAACATTCTTTAAAACTTCTCTGGAATACAGAATATGATTTTCATGGGGCGGTGCCCATTCCGGCACGAAAGCCAGGGCGTGATAAAACATCCGGGGTCCTTCTCCATAACAATCCGACCACCAGCTGGTGACTCCTTTACTCAACGGACTTTCAAATGCCAGTCCGTTGGAATCGCTGCAATAAGTTACCCAATTTAAGGCCCGGTAAGCTTTTTCTTTAAATGAAGTCTTTCCCGAAATAGCATACCACCTGGCGCATTCCGCTGCGTACCTGGCAGTCTGATAATCCATTTTAGGAAGGAATGAATCCTGTTCTCCTACAATATTTGCACCCCATTGAGAAGAAGGTTCGCCAGGCGCAGTATGAAGAACAAAATTTTTTTCAGTCCAACGAATCAGATTGGGAATATCTTTTTTATAATCCGGATCAAATTCAGGATGGTCCAAAAGATACAGGACTGCATTACTTGCACTCATATTGCTTTTGTAGGTATTGCTTTTTACATCTGTGTCGGTATGTCCGTCGGTCCAGTAGCCTGTTTTCATCGGAAACCCCATGATAAAATTCCGGGCCTTCATCATGGCGTCCTTATAAGCTGCAGCATTTCCCAGGTTAGCTTTGACCAGATGATCCAGAAGGGAATAGCTGCCCATCCAATTCGCTCCATAGGGAGCAGTAATTCTTCCATCCGACATGACCACCCGGTAAGGCCACACCGAATCTGTTGCAGAACCGACCTGTGCATGAGCAGCTAATGCATCGGCAACCTGGATAGCGGCTATTCTATATTTTTCATTCCCGGAAAACAGATACAATTTATAATAGGTGAATCCCATATCGCCAGCATGATCAACCTGCACTTCGTGAAGAACCAGCTGCTTGTTGTTCGTAAATCCGCGAAAAATGGTATCACCTGCATTGGTTGTGGTATAAGGGAAATTGGGCCATGCAAAGTCGGGCGGGCTCGTGCCGTGATCGATCGTATAGTCAATTAACCTGGTTACGATGTCCATGACACGGGTATCACCTGTATACTGATAATATAGTCGCGCCGACTCAAACCAGTTTGGAATTTTTTCACCGATATCGTTCATCCAGGTGTCCGGAATCATTTGCTGATCCTTGTAAGCGCAATAAAAAAAGTATTGAGGATAATCGGATCTGGGCGGTGGGCCAGGGCAATCCGGAATGCCTTTTATAATAAAGTTCCAGCGGTCACGGAGGAATTTGTCGTAGGCCATTGACTGAGGGCTGATCCAGGAAATGATTTTAGAAGAATTGTCCAGCCTCACTTTATGTGTGGCTACAGAATCCGGGAATGCTGTGTACCTGTTGGAAGTCTTTTGTGCAAGTATCCCATTGCAGACAATACAGGAAATGATCATAATCACAGGTTTGATCATAGGGTCATCATCTGGCATTTGTGTGAAAATAAATCGCACCGAAATTCCCGCTGATCGTTTGTCCGTCTGCATTTGAGATACTTACCGGTAACATATAACTTTTAGTAGTGTCGATTTTTGACGGATAGAAAATCACCCGTATTGTATCCAATCGGTCTCCGGCAGCGATGTTTCCGGATTTGACCGGAATGGAATAAACAGAATCCGGCATCGGATCATAGTCTGTGCCGTTAGCTGTGTTGTACGCGGCACGCAGGGCATCGGTGACTGCCACTGTAACTGTCAAAGAAGTTCCCAGCGGTTTGGGAGAGGCAATATTCAAATCGATGTCGGCGCTATCCTGCTGGTCCTCCGGATCGAACTGAAGTTCGGCCGCATCAAAATTTTCAAGTCCACCTCCGTTCACAGGAAGAATTTCTACGACGGTTCCTACGGTGGAGAAATCAACGGCCGGTGTATCTTTTAAACAGCCTGCCATTGTAATGCTGAATAGCAACAACAGGGATACAAATTTATATTTCATAACAATTTCATTTTTGGTTTAAGGCATCCAGAATATGGTTGAAGTAAACTGATTTATCGTTCCCTGTGCATTTATATTCGCCGCATTATAATGGTATTCGCTGGATGGATATAACAAACGGTATGGAATATGCGTTGCCGTTGTACCCGGATAAACGGACACCGGAAGGTCCGCCGGTATACCCAGCCTTCTCCAGTCACTATAAGATTCCAATGGATCGTAGGCATTCATGGCATTCCATTTCTGTAAAATAATCGTATTGATTTTGTTTGTCGAAATATCAATATTGACCTTGTCACTGGGCTGTGAATAAAAGGTCTGGGCTGCTGTCACATAGTCGGGCACACCCAAAACACGGAATGATTCTGTCACGGCAGTTTTGTAAAGGGCAGCTGCATCTCCTGCGAGATATCCGCGCTGTACTGCTTCGGCCTGCAGAAATAAACTTTCAAATGCAGGAAGAAGCAGGGCATCCATGGAATATGAAGAAAGAATTCCATTTCCAAATCCGGAGATACTGAATTACCCTGGTCCACATCGCTGCTGCCAAACGCCCGTCCCTGGTAAATGCCGTTTGAATTGGTATCATAAAATTGTTTGACCCGGGGGTCATTGGTAGCAAGTAAGAAATTGACTGCATAACTATTTGCCCTTGTATAGAGATAGCCACCACTTGGTGATCCGTCCGTATTATATCCAACACTCCGCCAAAGCGGACTTTGCTGGGCCGCAGATGAATTTGAATAACCAGGATTAATGCCTGCATCTTCTCCTGCACCAAAAAAATCATCCGTGGAGAAACCAGCCAGGCTTGAAGTAATATAGGCTGGTCCTCCGCTTAGCTGGGTCTGCCGTATCAATATTTTTAATTTCAGCGTGTGGGAGAATGTAATCCATTTCCCCATGTCTCCCTGAAACATTACATCACTGGCCGCCGGATCTACCGCGGTTGCCGGATCGGTATTCTGAATGAGATAGACGGCGGAATCGAGCTGAACAACAAGATCTTTATAAATAGCATTCGCACTGTCGTAGGTTGGAAATGGATTCTTCGCTTCCAATGCCTGGCGGTAAGGAACATTGTTATATAAGTCAACCATCCGCTGGTAGTGAAATGTGGTCATGATTTTTGAGATGGCAAGAAAATATCCATCTTCCGGTTCCCTGGAATGATCGGCAATAAATTTATAATTCTCCAAAACGATATAGGTATCGTCCCAGTTGTCGGAATATAAATCAGTGGTCAGATTATAGGAAAGTACAGAGGGAGACTGTTCTCCGTAGGGTGCCCAGTAGCCCATCCAGAAATTGGCAAAATTCGCATCCCCGCCCAACATGATATTTGCAGATTCTGTAAGTGCAGCCGATAAAACAAAATCGGGAGTAACGGTGGACGGCTGATTCGGATTCGGACTATTGATATCAAACGCTTTTTTAGAGCAGGAACTGAGCAACAGTATCAGGACTGTAACTACAGTTACCGGGTAAAGATGCATTTTCTTTCGCATGAGAATAGATTTTGGTATTCAACGACTTTAAAATCTGATCGCCAGCGTTAATCCGATGATCCGGGTTGGCGGAATCTGGTTCACCGTATTTCTTCCAACGGCATTGCTCGTGTCGTCACTAAATTCCGGATCCGTCCAGATATTTGTTTTTGGTCTTAACATGAGAAGATTTCTGGCGAATACGGTAAAACTGATATCCTGAAATACTTTCGCTTTCGCGTACCACTTATTCGGGAAATCAAATCGAAGGGCCAGTTCTCTTAATTTCCATACATTACCACTGGTGATATAATTGGATCCGACATTCAGATAGGTTCCTCCCCAGAAATTATATCCGGCATCATCTGTAGTTACATTTGTATTGGTCACATATTTACCGCCGCCCTGGTCGATAACAGAATTCGGAAACACAAACCGTTGTCTGCCCGTTTCAGTAGTAACCGTGCTGATACCCGTGAATGTCATATTTGAGCCTACCGCATTATATACTTTGTACCCGCCACGGTAATCTCCTGTTGCCGTCAGGGTGAAATGTTTATAACTAACACTTGTCGTAAATCCGAAAAGATCCGTTGGAACGGCATTGCCCATAATTTTCGGATTTGGGTCGATGGACGGATTTCCCGTAATGGGGTCCACGATGACATGACCCTGCGGATCCCGCACCCAGTCGCTGGTTTCAATAACCGGATATGGCTGGTTCAACACAGCATAAGAATTTCCTCCAACATTCAGTGAAGGAAGGTCTCCATTAATTGATTTGACACTGCTGGTCATATGGGTATAGTTCAATGAGACATTCCAGGTCACCGCCTGAGTATTGACCAGCACGGCTTTTACGCCCAATTCCAATCCCTTGTTTTCGGTATTCGCTGCATTGATCAGGGAAGAGGTGAATCCGGAAGAACTGGCCGTGTTGGTAAAAACGATTCCATCTTCTAACTTTTGCTGGTAAACCACGGCTACCAGTGAGAAACGGTTATGGAAAAAAGCAGCTTCGATTCCCATTTCATTTTCTATGACTCTTTCTGGTTTTATATCCGGGTTGGCGACTTTGGTATTTAATAAAAATCCGCCTAACCCGTTAAAGGGAAAACCGGGAGCGGTTACCAGGGTCGGATCCGTGGCATACGCTCCATCCGCAATAAACTGCGATCCGTTACCCAGTGCGGAAGCATTGCCCGTGAGTGAATGTGCAACCCTGAACTTCAAATAATTCAGTACTTTTTCACTTGTGATGGATGGGAATATATCGCTGATCACGAATGAAGCATCCACATCGTAATAAGGGATATATGCGTTATCGCTGGATAATCTCGAGTCCCTGTCTGAACGATAGTTGCCATGCAGGAAAATGTAATTTTTATACCCGACAGTGGCATCGGCAAAATATCCAAGTTTTTTCGCGAGGTTATTGTACTGTCCTAACCCCGGAATACCTGTAAGTGAATTAATGTTATATACGGGAACAAACAAAGGTCCTGCATTTACATTCAGGTAGTTGATCTGATTATTAATGTATGAAGCTCCCAGTGTAACAGAAAGGTTGAAATCCTTTCCAAGATCTTTTGTACCTGTAATCAGGAAATCAGAAGTGTAAAGAAACCCGCTTGTTGTGGATGTATTGTAGTTCGCCTGCGTAACAGCGGGCCCGGTAGCCTGTGGTTTGATATATTCAAAAGCCGTATCCAGGCCCGTCCCGTTGGAATTAGAATAAATGACCGTGTCGCTGGTGCGGGCGTGATTGTTATAATGAGCGATCCCGCCGATGAACTCATATCGTGATCCGGAATAATTGACTGAAGTGAGATAGCTCAATTGCAACCAGGGTAACGGTTTTAAGTTCAGCTGAATATTTCCTGTTACATTGTTTAATGTTGTTTTATTTCGCTGCTCATCAATCGTGAAATATGGATTGTCGGCCCAGTCATTGAAATAGCCGCTGGGATCAGCATACTTATTATTCTGCCAGTCACTCAGACTCGTCAATGGCACGTGTTGCGGTGTGTTGAGAACATTGTTGTAAACGGCGCCCGTATTGGTTACATTCGTGTATTTATAAGTATAGGCAACTGAATAGCCGGCAGAAAAAACACCCCAGGTCCTCGATCCGGCCGCTCTTATCGTAGCCCGGTTTCCATAGTCATCCGGCATCACCCCATTGGTATAGAGATACTGACCGCTCAGGAAAAAACCGCCTTTCGTGTCGCCGGATGAATAAGAAAAATTAACCTGGGTGGTTACCCCGGTCTGAAAGAAGTCTTTTTTCCCTCCGTTTATACCTGAGTACGGTACCATCAGCAGGCTTCCATCCCCGATTGGTCTTCCCAGTGGAACGGTCTTCCCATTGTATTGAGGGCCAAACTGCTGGTTTTCGTCCGGAATATAATAACGGAGGTCATTGAAATTCTGTGGGAAACTTTCGCCACCATTGCTTCCAAATTCATATTGCAGGTCGGGCATGTATGAAACGCTTTCAAACTGCACCGTCGTAGAAAAATTTATGACAGGCTTTTCGGCAGTACCTCTTTTAGTGGTGATGAGCAATACCCCGTTGGAAGCATCTGATCCATAGATTGCCGCGGCACTGGCTCCCTTTAGCACATTGATGGATTCGATATCTTCCGGGTTGAGGTTGCTGATGTCGTTATAATAAATGGATCCGTCAACCACAATAAGGGCCTGGTTATTTCCCGTCAGTGAACGATTACCCCTCAGGACTATCCGGGTTGGGGCAAATACGCCGTTGTTAATTGTGTTTACCTGCATGCCCGAAACCTTTCCGGTTAATCCGTTGGCCACGCTGATCGGTTTTGTCAGATTTAGATCTCTGCCCTTAACCTGAGTGGTAGAATAGCCGATTGAATTCTCCTTTCTCATGATTCCCAATGCCGTTACGACGACATCATTCAATCCCTTTGCCCTGGGAGCAAGCGTGATGTAGATGGTTGTGAGGCCCTTTACCTCCACTTCTTTGGACTCAAATCCGACCGAAGTAATTGTAAGAATCGCATTCCCCGGAACTGAAATACTAAAATGTCCATTCTCATCTGTGAGCGTAGAAGCATTTCCGATATTACTTTGAATGGTTGCCGAGGGAACAGGATTCCCGTCCAGTCCGGATACTGTGCCATTTACAATTTGCTGCTGGGCAGACGAACGAAACGTACACACAATAAATAATGTGAGCAGGATGAAAAGTCTTCTCATGGCGTTACTCAATTTTGGTTACATCAAAATGGAATCGCAGTTATCCATTTCAAAATTAAATCCAGCCTTAGGCTGTTTTGTACCCAAATCCGAATAACTTTTTATCCTATTTTGTAGTTATGGTAATATTTTCTAATGACCTAACCGCCCTCAAGTGGGCAACTATCAGATAACTTTTGTGAAACGTCTTTCTTTGAAATCCGATTGGAAATCTTCATTTTCCCCAACTTGAAACGCAATTCAACCATGGCAGCATCACTCCTTATTTGGAAATAGCCATTATAACCGCAGATTTTCAGACTGTGCGTTGCTTTTCTATCAAACTGCGCGTTCCTTTTTATATCATAGTGTGCGTTCCTTTTTCTAAATGAAAGCGAAAACGTCAGGACAGGTACCATGTAATGGCTGATCTGGTATCATTTTTTCAATTTATAGGGGCAAATAAAAAGCACCCAGGATTTTAATCTCCCAGGTGCTTGATTATCAGTGGACCCTGCTGGGCTTGAACCAGCGACCCTCTGATTATGAGTCAGATGCTCTAACCAGCTGAGCTAAGGGTCCCGCCTTTTCAGGCAGCTGCAAAATTATAGAAATCCCCGACAGCCCGAAAATATAATCCGCCAAAAATAAAGTGCTCGCAGTCAACCTTTAAAATGACCAATTATCAAAATATCATTTAAAAAAGATAATTAATCATTAAATTGCCTGTCAACGCCTTTTTTGAAATTGGCTTCTGATGTCTACGATTGCTGCTGAGAGAATTGCTTATTTACAAACACGTATTGCCCGATTGGATGATCAACAGGCATACAAAGAGCTATATCTGACTCTCTATCCGGCCATTTTCGGCTTTATCTCAGGTTTTATTAAATCCAAACCCGCTGCCGAAGAAATCATTTCCGATGTATTTATTAAGATATGGGAAAAACGCCAGGACCTGGAACTGATCGTTAACCTGAAAGTATATTGTTACGTCATCGCCAAAAACCTTTCCCTCAATTACGTTGAAAAACAAAAGCGGATCACCACACTGAATATCGAGGATTTCACGGATACACTCACAGAACGTTTCATCGACCCGGAGCAACTCATGATTACATCGGAAATGGTGGACCGCATCAGCCTGGCTATAAATTCCCTTCCTGCCAGATGCAAGATGATATTTACACTGATCAAGGAAAACGGCTTTAAATATAAAGACGTCGCTGAAATCATGAATATTTCAGAAAAAACAGTCGAAAATCAAATGGCTATCGCTTTAAAGAAGATCAGCGTGTCCATCAACTTCGACCTGTCGAGATCTCTTCGTGTGACGCTGGGAACCGGTCACTGATCTTCAAACTCCATGTAATTTTAAATTAAAGATTCGGACTGGTGAAGCCCAGGTTCGTCATTCCAGTTTTTATTTCCGGACAACTCATGAATAAATTCCATAGTAATCCACTTCTGTAATTTTCAATCATCACAATTTCCGGACCCTGGTCAATCGCAAGACAATCGGAATCGAACCAAAGGCTGTTGAAGACTGAATGCATCCGTAAAACCATATTGCCCCCAGACTTTATCGCCCAGTTTATAATAAAAAAAGCGAATTGCATCCATCGATTGGGCTGGCGTGTAAGGTAAAGATGATACGGCTGCCGTCGGCGCAATAACACCCACATCATTGGTTGGTGAACTGGCGGTATAACCGCCTAGATATATCACTTGCGGTAAGTCCCCAGCATAAACTGCTGTAGCCATAATTCTGTTTTGGGTTACTGACACAATACAAATAATTGATTTTGGCATGCGCCGTATCCTGTTCCCAGTAATTCGCATAGGCGTCTGACAGACTGTGGGGATTGATGCCCAGAAAAGAATAATGTGCAAAAAATAACGGGCCGCCGTAATCAGGACCCAGCGGAAGTTTTATTCCGTAGAATGACTGACCATTTTTTTCACTGCCATTTCCCGCCCATCCGTTATCATAAACAATTTTCGGAATGGTATTCGAAACATTATTGGAAGAAGCCGCGAGCACATAAGTGATCAGCGCTTCATTCCAACCCCTGACCTGAAAATTAATTGCCCAATTATAATCCGGGCTCCAGTTCCAGGTTAATACATTCTGGCTATTTTGCCGGTACCAGTTCCATTCCACCGCATTGTATAAATTATTAATAGCCGTACGCAAATTCATTTCATTGACGTCGGAACCGCTATTAAAAAACTGCCTGGCACAAAGAAGTCCCTGCATCATGTAAGAGGTCTCCACAATATCACCGCCATTATCCTGTTGTCCGAATGGAACCGTAGCACCGGTTGCCCCGTTTATCCAATGCGGAAATGCGCCGTGGTAGCGGGTAACTTTATTGGTAAGAAAACTTACGATGGTATCAATCCGGGTTAAAGCATCAGCCCTGGTTATAAAATTTCTTTGAACTGCTACCAGCATGCTCATAATACCAAAACCGCTGCCTCCCGTTGTAACCACATCGCCGGAAGAAGTACGCTCCCTGGACAGTCCGGAAACCGGATGGCCAAAATCCCAGAAATATTTAAATGTTTGTTGCTGCACAAGAGTAAGCAGGGCACTATCGGATATCAGGGGAAATTTATCCGTAGAATCCAGCTCTGTGAAAAAGTCATTTTTATAGTTGCTAATAAAACTACCCCCGGCCTGTGACTTTAAAGCGGTTGATATAGCAAACGTAAATTTTGTCAGATATGGTATTGCTGCAGAAGGCTGAACAATCAACACTGAATCATTACTCTCATAACTGGTTTGCAATGCAACCGCACCGGCACCTGTTAAAGTTATCGATGCAGGAACAGAACTGTGCAGAATCGGTTGGGAGAATTGTAGTTTCAGGACCGGTGTCGTACCGACATTGTACACCGGATCTGTATACGGTGTATTGTTACAGCTGAATCGATTTTAGTGTAACCGGTACAGCGAGCGGAGGCGGTGGCTGATTACCGGAATCTGATTTCGAACAGGCAGCAAAACAAATCACGAGAATCATTAAATGCAAATGACCGAAGTTTGTTCCATCTTTTCATATTCCAGGTTTTAAAAAAATTAATGGGCCATTGTTTCTGGCCAAAATCAATACTTTTTTTCCTCCGGCTGTATTCAGCCACTGGGCATCACGGAATTCACCGCTCAGTTCGGGAAGCACTGATGCCGGCTGGAAGGGTGTTTCATTTTTACCTACAGAAAATAAAGTCGGATACAGGGCGTCATATCTTCCTTCATAGGGCAATCACTCCATAAAAATTTCCGGCTGCCAGATAACCATTGCTGTTCTCAAAACTCACCGGAGCGAATGCAAAAACGGGTGCCAGTTGCAAGTGCGTCCGGTAAATCCTGTCTTTTAAAATTTCCTTTGCCATCATTTATAAAACAGGAAGAACTCAGTGTTTCTGCCTTTAGTTCAGTATAATCTTTGAACAGATCGTAAAACATATACTGCACGGTTTTGCCTGCTACTTCATCATATCGTTCATACGCTTTTTTCAGAACGGGCAACGCTCGTTCCAATTCATCCTTTGCCAGAAAAGTATATTCCTGACCATTAATTGTGTAACACATAATCTGTTCAACCGTACCATTGTTGTCGAAATCTTTTATATACAATTTTAACGGACCGTTTTTGCCTGCCCATAGTTTTGAATTATGTCCCCAGTTGCCCGCGAGGATATCAGGAAATCCATCGCCATTTACATCAGCTGCATATACGGTTTGCCAAAGACCTGTTGATTGTGGAATATCCGATTCTCGTAAATTTTCCGTGATCATTCATAAATATTTTTACCGGCATCCATTCACCTGTAACAATTAAATCCGGCCAGCCATCCTTATTCAAATCCGCAAACGCTGCCGAAGTTACCAGTCCGATATTAAGCAGCGCTAATCGAATTGGTTGCAATCGAAAAATTTCCCTTGCCATCATTCAGATACAAATGGGAAGTCTGAGGCTGTCCAAATGCCGAATCCCGTTGTACTTGCCAGATTGCCGACAAAAATATCCATGATCGCCGTCATGATCAATATCGGCAACTGCAACACAGGATTTGTTTTCATAAAGCTGCGGCAATAAAACTCTCCGCTCTTTTAAAATGTCCTTTGCCGTCATTCAGATATAACCTGTCTTCCAGCCAAAGCGGGGATTGCGGCGGCTCATTACCGCCACTCACTACATATAAATCGGTAAATCCATCGCCGTTAGCATCAAAAAAAACGCATCCACATCTTCACAAACTGCATCTTTATTGAATAGCGCCGTATCTGTTGCTTTAAATGATCCATTCTTTCTGCTGAATCATCAATGCACCCGGCTGGTACCTTCGCACCACATGCATAAAAATCATCCAGTCCGTCTCTATTCACATCACCAACCGCAATTTTTGGGCCCCTGGTGCTTTCTTTATGCGGAATCAGATATTGGGAAGCAAAATCATTGAAATCATTTTCCTGGTGTTTCCAGTGACAGTTAACCTGATCTGGTAATATTTTCCAGTATCTTTTTTTTCGCCGGGAACAGACATGATAATTGAAAACACCCGATGCATCTTTTTGGGATACCGTTAGTTCTTATCTGACTCTATTTTTTTAAACACCTGGAATTTCTGGTCCGGCCAAACGATCAGCATACTGTCTGCTATCAAGCTGTCCAGTCCAAAATGCAGTCTGGTATCGGATGAAGATTCAAAACCCCGGGTAAGCATCAGCTCCTGGTACTGCAGGTCAGGGTTTCCTGATTTGTTATCGTGCGCCCACAACCAGGCTTTTGCTCCGATTCCAAATTTATTCATGCCCTCTCCTTTGAATGAAAGTGGAAAGAAATTCTTTCTTCGCCGTGCATTATTTTTTAAAATCACAGCCGGTGCATTGATACAATTCATTACCAGATCCAGGTTTCCGTCATTATCCAGGTCCGCATAAGCAGCACCATTAAAATAACCCTTCATTTTCCCGGTGCCCCATTTTTCACTTACATCTTTAAAAGAACCGGTTCCGGTGTTCCTGAATAAAAAAGGATGAGAAGTTCCATCCGGCATTTTGTTTATGGTCATTTCATCATATTCATCCGATTTGTCCCGGTCGGTTTTAGCAGAGAGGTCAGAAACAAATCGAACATAATCCAGGTCAACCGGCCGTTTTACAATTCCGCTTGAAATAAACAGATCTTTATTTCCATCGTTATCAAAGTCGGCGAATAAAGGGCTCCAGCTCCAGTCTGTTGCTGAAATACCAGCCATCAATGCCACATCACTGAAAGATTTACCATCTCCATTATTTCGCTGCAGGCAATTCCTTGAAACCTGGTTCTGGTAACCATTGCGCAAAATCTTATAACTATAAATCTCAAAATTTTCATCGCTGCCATAGGTCTTTAATGTTTTCTCATCCGGCGGCAGCATATCCACGGTAACAATATCCGGCTGTCCGTCGTTATTATAATCTGCAATATCATTTCCCATGCTAAACCGGGAATAGTGGCCGAAATGTTCTGCCCCGCTTTCTGTAAACGTGCCATTGCCATTGTTGATATAGTAATAATCATTTTCATGAAAATCATTGCCAACATAAATATCATCCCATCCATCATTGTTCATATCAGCAACAGAAATACCCAGTCCATATCCAAGACTGCTTTGATAAATACCTGCCTGGCTGAAACATCGGTAAATTTGCCCGTTGTATTGATATCATTTCTATACAGATGGCTGGCTGCATTGGGATCAAATTTTCTCCGGTTACTGGTATCAACAATATTTGCATTGGGGTGATGTGACTGGTTCAGTATAAAACAATCCAGGTCCCCGTCATGGTCATAATCAAAAAAAACAGCCTGTGTTGAACAGGCTGAAAAAGCCAGTCCATATTTTTCCGCACTTTCCGTAAAAGTGCCGTTGCCGTTATTAATGAATAGCTCATTGCGTCCCTGCAATCCATGTTCGCCCTGCACGGAGCAAACATAAATATCCAGCAACCCATCGCCATTTACATCAGCCATCGTTACACCTGTGCACCAGTCTGAAGTTCCTGCCACACCTGCTTTATCCGGTAATATCTTCAAATTCAAAATTTCCTTTATTCAGGTATAGTTTGTTATGGCCTTTACTGTTTGCAGTAAAATAAATATCCGGCAATCCGTCATTATTGATATCACCGATGGCAACACCGCCGCCATTATAATAATAGAGATAATAAAGAATATTCAACAGGTGCTTTTTTCTCCAGGTTATTGGCAAAATCAATATTGGTTTGTGAAGACGACAAGCGGGACAAATAAGTTTTCCCGTCGGTTGCAGGAAATAAAAAGGATGAAGACAATAATATAATGACCAATATTTAACTTCTTTCCGAACATAGATTTCTTTAATTGATTTTTTGCGAACCGGTCTTGGAATTTACCGTGATATCCCGGTATATTTTTATCAGGTGTGAACGGATCATGGCTGCGGTCGGCTTTCTATCTCCGGGTAGCAGCTCAGTAATGGATCTTGGAAGGTTTCAGTGGCATATGGCAATCTATGCAATTTAAGTGAAATAGAAGGACCGATGGATGCGGTCATTTTACAGGATATTATTATGTTCAGGATTGTGACAGCTGATGCATCGCTGCGAAAACAGCGCAATATTACCTCTTTCATTTTCATGCGGATTATGGCAGGTGATACAGGTCATTGTATTGCTTTCTTTAAAACATTTGCTCGACCGGAGCAATCCATACTGATTGCCATGAACATCGATATTGTCCGGATTCGGAGTGGCCGTATCTATTTTAAAATAATCTTCAGCTTGTCGCCGGATATAAATTCAAATGAAGGTTTTGTTTTCTGAAGCCGGCCGCCATGACATAAACCACAAAGATCCAGGTTTTGCTGTCTTGAAAAATGTGCAGGGTTCAGAATAAATTTTGCTTTTGTCTCTTTTGGATTCTGGGTTTGAAAAGCAACATGCCTGGCCGCAGGTCCATGACATTTTTCACAATCAACTCCATATATGATCTTCGTGTCGAAGGATTCGGGATCCACATCCGGAGTGGACAGAATCCTTGAACGAAGGTGCTGTGGCATTCCAGGCAGCGGGAAGTAATGGTCCGGTTAAAAATGACGGGATAAGTAGGATATAGAGGACTGTTTGCCCATTTATCGGCTGCTGTGAAATAGGATACAGGCATTTGATACAGCTGACCTTGTTCCCTGGTAATATAAGTCTGGCCCTTGGAACCGGAACCCACAACAATATCAAAACGCCTGGCTATTCTTTCACTTCCCTTGATAATAACCCACCTGGTAAAATCCGCTGTCTCTTTTTTCCATCACAACCACTCGTCCGGAATCATAGGCATATCTGTTTTTCCCGGTTTCAAAATTTCCCTTTATATATTTCTGCTCTGCGGGTCTTGTGGTCAGGTAATGAGCCGTTTTAATATGGCTGTCATAAATATTTTTATGACATCCGGCGCAGGATTCAGAGCCGGCAAACTGTTGAAGTTCTGTTTTGTCGGCCGTTACAGATTTATCTGAATCATTATTTACACATTTCGTCAGCAATAAAACGCACTAAGCCTATGATGGTGATGGTTATTACAGTACTGCGGTAATTTTTAATGAATTTCATTCTGAAAGAATAGAGCCCTTCTGCAAAGAGTTATCCAAAATAAGAAGGGCTGCAAAAATCTTGCAACCCCTGCTTAAACCAAAAAACGACCACTTAACTACCTACTGGTGATTTGAAAAATTTGTTGCTACATCCGCAGCTGATAATACTTCACTATAAAATTTGAGCTGATCCACTGCTCCGGGAAATCCTGACATCCAGGTATTTCCTCCATAGTCACCCTGAATATTTGCGGCCTGTTGGAAACCGCCCACCACCAGGTTTGCCGCGTTTCCGTCGAATGCAATTACTTCATTTGTTTTTTGGTCAAACTGAACTCCATCGCGGTAAACGGTACCTGTCTTCGCACCGGCATCATAAGTAAACACCACCTGGTGCCACTGGTCATCATACATTTTCGGAAACATTTTATCTCCTGTATAACCCGCAAAATCCCAATTGTCGCCTGTGCCATTCGCGAAATGAAATTTCAACTGCATGGAATCTGAACTTCCAACGTAATGGTCCGCGAATACCGTAATATTTCCCCAGAAATTGCTTGAGCTGGCCAATGCGAAAATCGCATCTGCATTTACATCGTCTTTCTTAGAAAGCGGAATTTTCAACCAAAAAGAAAAACTGAAGCTGGTTGAGGCTGCGAAATCATTTGCGGAGGGATAAATCAGGAAACTATAAATCGAATCGCCCCCGCTCGCACCCAGTGTCGGATTAAACTGAACCGCCTTACCACTTGGTCCGTCAATATATGATGTTATACTGTCGGTAGAAGCAAACTGGGCGCGGATGCTGTCGGCGTTGATGCCATCATATGCCGCGTAGAATTTTACCGGTCCCCCGGGGGGATTGGTGTCCTGGGGATAGTCGCCTAAAGGAGGGTGCTCTATTTTTTCGCAACCTGCCATAACGAAACCCATCGCCAAGAAAAGAATTCCTCTTTTAACCACCTTATATTTTAAACGCATACTTTAAATTTTGTTTATCTGATGATCAGCCCGTTTTGCAAGAAGGGCGGTCTGCAGACAGGTTAATAATTCGGGTTTTGCACAAGATTAGGATTGCCTGATATGGCCGACGACGGTATCGGGTAATATTCATTTTTCGGCTGATAACCCTGGCTACCAAGAACCGATTGTGCGTCACCCCATCTGACCAGATCATAAAATCTTTCCATCTCCATACCAAATTCAACCCTTCTTTCCTGCTTGATGGCAAGCCTGAACTGTGCCTGGTTTTGATATTGGATATAAGGCAGCACGGCTGAGTTGTTGCCACGGGCTCTTGCCCGGATCTGTTCCAGCCAGGCTTCTGCCGCTGTATCATTGGCTGCTCCGCCAATTTCATTTGCTGCTTCTGCTGCCATCAGGATTACATCCGCATACCGGAAAACCCGGGTATTTACAAATGCAGCACCCGTAGGATCCCCTGCTGCCGCTTGTTCAGTCGGACTTACATAGGTTTTTTTATTCCAGTAAGCCGAATTGGAAAGAGGTGGCAAAGTGCGGCCATAACCTCCATTGGCCGGGTCATCCGACTGACCTGAAAATAATATGGTTGCTGCTTTTCTCGGGTCTCCGGTTTCATATGCATTCACGAGATTTGCCGTCGGATTGTTCCATCCCCAGCCCAGGTTCCAGTCACCGGATCCGCGAACTCCCTGTTCGGTTCCCCACCAGCTCCAATAAGTTGTGTACCACCCCGCACCTGTATTTGCGTTTTGCTGGCACTGTACCTCAAATATCGATTCTGAGCAATTCTCATTCTGCGTTTTCCATATGGCCCAGTAAGGGGAAAATAATTCGTACTGTTTGGAGTCAATAATTTCCTGGCAAAGACTCAGGCATTTTTGCCAATTCGCCCCACTTGTCGGGCTTGGAGCATCCCTCATCAGGAAGGTTTTAGCATGAAGCATCCGGGCAGCATTCTGCACCAGGCGGCCCACCTGTGTTGAAGGTTGCGCTGAAGGAAGATTGGCTTCCGCAAAAGTCAGATCCGCGTCTATCTGATCATAAATAGCAGGAACCGGTGATTTAGGAATTTGTCCATCCGAAGCCTGATAGATCCTATTGGTGATGAGTGGAACTTCTCCATAGTTTTTTACCAGATCAAAAAAAGTATAAGCCCGGAACCATCTCGCTTCAGCAATATTGATCAGGGAAGCGGGATCGGAAAGCTGAAGGGAATCTGCTGTCTGCAGCAAAATATTGGCGATCTGTATCATCTGATAATGCCTGTCCCAATAAACGCCGTTCGCCCAGTCGTCTTTACTATATTGAAAATTGGAATAGGCCGTAATATAGCCGGCAGCGCCCGGATCAGACTGAACCGTTTGATCTCCTGAGCGGAAACCCTGCATTGGGATATAACCGATGCCCACAAAACCATCCCCGGCATAAGGAGCGGATGCGGAATTCCTGATCGTTCCATATAATCCGATCGCCTGCCCTTCCAACCCACCCTGGTTCAGGTCCTGCAATGTGGCTTGTAAAGGCTTGCGGTCAAGGTATTTTGAGCACCCGGAAAAAAGTGCAATGCAGGGAGACCGAAGTAATAAGTCCCCAGGATATTTTTTGAATTATTTTCATAATACTTTTTTTTTAATTTTTTAACCTATCAAAACGTCACATTTATACCACCTGTTATGATTCTGGGGAGGGTTGCACTTGCATCTCCAACGTCTACTCCAAATGAAGTGGCAGAAGCTCCTCCCGCCGCATTTTCGAATCCGCCATATTCAGGTGAGAATCCAAGGTTGTGCTTCCAGGTTTTCAAATTCTGCACGTTGACAAAAACTTTAATATTCTGTATATGCGCTTTGGCCATCATAGTGGTCGGGAAATTATACGCTAACTGAAGATTTCTTATCCTGATATAACTTCCGTCTTCTATTCCATAGCTGGATGGTGCCCTGTTGTTCAAATGCTGCGCATCCACGATAGGTATCCAGTTTGAAGTTCCTGGGCCATGCCATGCATTAATATCGTAGGAGGGATAATTATATAACGAGTTTTGTTGCATGGAGGTTGCCCATTCCCGATAAATTTGATTGCCATAAACACCGTTCACTTCAACACCCAGCTCTAATTGTTTCCAGGTTACATTGACGGAACCGCCATAACCAAATTTAGGTGTCGGGTTACCGATACTGGTCACATCCTCTCCATTCACTTTACCATCGCCGTTGATATCGGCATACTTCAGATCGCCGGGTGCCACCGGTTGACCATTTACGGAACTGGGGGGCGATTTTAATATATCAGCATAGGTCTGGTAAACACCGATTACTTTATAGCCTACAAAATATCCGATGGGTTCTCCTTCAATGGTCTGGCTGGGATTCTGCGGATCGGCTAACAACGGTTGGCCGATGCTTTCCACCAGATTTTTATAGGTAGTTAAATTTGCATTGACAGAAAAAGACCAGTCCTTGTTGATCGACTGTGTCCATCCGGCAGCAAATTCAAAGCCGCTGTTTCTGATATCTCCATTATTTACCAGTTGCGGCTCCTGTCCTGCCAGTTGAAGTTGCACGAGCAGATTTTTAGTGAGCTTATTATAGTAATCCACTTCAAAATGCAGCCTGTTTTTCAGGGCCACAAATTCAAGACCTATTTCAGAACTGTTCACTGTTTCCCACTGTGCATTGGGTGATGCCGTATAGTTCGTGGTATACGCATTTATGATGTGGGATCCGAATACGGCGGAGGAATTAGCTGAAATGCCCGGATAGGCCGGATAAGGGAAAAAAGCACCGTTAACGAATGTATTGGCATTTCCCAAAACACCGATGGATCCCTTCAATTTCAGGAAATTGAAAAACTGCTGATTATCCATGAACGATTCCCTGGTGACTTCCCAGGCACCGCCGAGAGCCCAGAAGGTCTGGCCCTGGTTCGGATCGCTTGCCAGCCAGGAACTCGTCCAGTCTCTTCTTAAAGAACCATTCAGGTAATACTTGTTTTTATAATTGTATAATACCCGCACCAAACCGGATACCGTGGTATTTTCCCATTGTGGATACCCGCCATTCTGTGAAATTGAGTTTGCGCTGGTATTTGAAGCGTCCCCAAATCCGGTTGTGATATACCAAAACCTTTTGTCGTTCGGAATGGGATCTGCGCCCGCAGCCTGCGCGATTTGTCCGTGCAGGAAAAAATTACCAATATAAGTGGTTGTAAACCCACCCGTCGCAGAAATATTACTATTTCCAATTTGCTTTTTCCAGTTCAGGATAAAGTCCGTTTGATATTTTTTAATATCCGTGTTTGTTTGCGTCACACTTGTCAGACCGGATCCATACGGAATTACGACCGGAGCGCCGGGAAAGGGATCCGGGTTGTATTGATTTTGCAAAGGAGTATAAGAATTCTTACTTTCAGTTCCAAAATCACCGTATCCGGTTGCTCTGAAAGTAAAGTTCTTCAGGAAATTTACTTCCACAAATATATTTCCTACGATCCGGTCCCTTACATCTGTCTGCCGGCTGCCTTGATACAAGGAAAGGAACGGATTCGATAAGGTGTTTTGAATCGTCGGCATTGTAGAGTACAGATCGTAATTCGCGGAATCAGTTAGTGAACCATACGGATTGCGGGAATAAAACGATTTAGTACCTCCGGGTACAATGGGTGCAACCTGCAGTGCATTAGTCATGGGACCATTTTGGTCCCAGGGGAGATTTTCCCGGCTTCCATTCAGCACAAATCCCACTTTGATATGTTTGTTAATGGTGTACTGATCCTGCAGAGATAATGATATCCTGTCGTACTTCACTCCCTGTACCAGGCCTTCATCCGTGTTGTAGCCTGCGCCCATATAAAATCTGTTTTTATCGGAGGCGGCGGAAACACTGATATTGGTTAAGCTGGTGTGTGCCGTCTGGGTGATTGACTTTATCCAGTCGGTATTGCCGGTCCACTGGGCCATGTCATTGGCGACGAAATTATTGAGGGTAGTATTTCCATTGTCATTAAAACGGTTCTGACCTTCCTGCGTTAATATCGACCTGAACTGGTCACCATTCGCCATCTGGATCGGATCCACTAAATCTTTTACCCCATAATAGGTATTGAAATTGACGGTTACCTTACCTGCTTTTGCACTTTTAGTAGTGACCAGGATAACTCCGGCCGCTCCCTTAACTCCAAAGATGGCCAGGGAAGAAGGGTCTTTCAGGATTTCTATAGATTCTATATCGTTCGGATTCAGGTAACTGATATTATCCTGAAAATTTCCATCCACCACATACAGCGGATGAACCGAACCGATGCTGATCGTACCGCGAATACGTACATCCGGTGTTGAACCCGGTGTTGCGTTGTTTACGACAGACAAACCGGCAACCTGACCCTGCAAAGAAGAAATGGGATTTGGGTTCGGTTTATCAGCCACCTGCTTACCATCAACTTTCACAATGGATCCGGTGAGGTCTCTTTTGGCTGGCAGAGCCATAACCAATCACCACCACTTCATCCATGGATTTGCGGGAGGCTACCAGTTTGATATTGATTACGGACTGGCTGTTAACAGCCACTTCCTGGCTTACATATCCTATGGAGGAAATCACCAGGGTTCCTTTTTCCGGAACGGTTAAAGTAAATATTCCGGTATTATCGGTTGTCGTTCCAATCGCAGTACCTTTTACAGCTGACGGTTACACCTGTCAGGGCTTCCCCGTTTTCGCCGGTTATTTTTCCGGTTACTTTGATATCCTGAATGGCCAGTGCATTGGAAAGAACAACGATCAGGTTGTTTTCGAGCATTTTATACGTCAGGTCGGTGCCGACAAACAATTTGTCCAGCACATCCTTAATGCCGGCATCATTCACATCAATATTAATTTTTGCGCTGATGCTCTTTGAGATTATTATTATAAAGGAACCGGTAATCACCCTGGTTCTCAATAGTTTTCAGCGCCTTGGCAATCTCTACATTGATTAGTTTCAGCGAGACCGCTGACTGTCCGTTCACTTTAGCAGATACCTGTAAAATCCCCACCAACAGGAATACAAAGGTCAGTTTCATAATCAAAAGAGCCTTTTTTACGGCGTGAAAACAGGTGCTTTCAATTGTTAGATTTTTCTTCATACTTTTATCGCATTATTGGTTATAAATAGTTAAACTTAATGCTTCCCCGCATTATGAGTTTTGATGTTTAACCTGTTAGGGAAATGCTCCAACATTTCCCTTTGTTATTCTTTCAGGTGCTGTTGTTTTTGATCATGTTCTTCGTTTTTTGACTTCTAATAAATTGTCATCGTATTATTTTTATCAATCTCGTATTTAAATGAGGCGGTGAATTTCAGGGCATCCAGGGCCTGTTGTATCGTTTCTTTTTTAAAACTGCCGGTCAGGTGGTTTTCCTTCAGCTGATTGTTTTTGAAAATAATGGATACCCCATACCAGCGTTCGAGCTGTTGGGCAATCTCCTCAAATGATTCATCCTGAAAAATAAGTTTGTTCTCAACCCAGGATGTTTCAATAATGGTCCCGGTTTTAAATTCATACGTGAGTTTTTTGATATCCACACCGGGTACTTCATGAATTTTTTTCACGTCTCTGATGGGAATTCTCTAATATATCATCCAGGATCAGGTTATTATCCACTACAATTTTTTCATTCGGTTTCAGTATGATTTTTTTATTGGGCTTGTCTTTGAAAGTCACTTCGATGCTGCCCCGGATCAACGAAGCCTCCGTTGTTTTATCCGTTGGATAAGATCTTACATTAAATTCCGTACCGAGCACCTTGATATTGATTTTGGAAGCATGGATAATAAATGGCTTCTCTTTATTTTTGACCACCTCAAAAAATCCTTCTCCCGACAGTGACACTTCCCGCAAATTCTTTCCATAAGAAGAATCATAGGTGAGGCTGCTGCCCGCATTGAGCCAGACCTTGGTTCCATCGGGCAATATGAGATTGGTTTTTGATCCGTTCCTGGTAGAAACCTGGCTGATTGTTTTTTCCGGCTCCCTGACTGTTTTAGCGGGAACAGGTTCCTGGGAACCCGTGAGACGGATCCCTGCATATAAAGCGCCGGTAACCAGAGCGACCGCTATCGCCGGGCGAAGAAATCTTTTTCTACGAGACGGCATCAGAATGACATCAGATTCTTCCTGGTCTTTCTGATCGAAGTCAATGTTTAAATCCTTCAGTCTTTCTAGATGCCTGTTGAAAGCCTCGTGGGCTTCCTGCTGATTAAAATGGGAATCTGACAGCCATAAATCAATAATGGTCTGTACAGGATAATGCAGATCAGGATTATCGCGGAGCAGCTTTTCAAGCTCCTGCAATTCTGCCTGACTGGCTTCTCCGGAAAGTTTTTTTGCAATCAGATTCCAGATATGTTCCTCAGCCATATTAGCGGGTTGGTAATTGAAGGACAGCAAAGCAGATCAAAACCCCCAAAGAAAAGTTAATTTTACTTTCTTCTTTTTTGAAAAACCGGTTGCGGACGTACCCGGTTTATCCGAATGGCTAACCGATTATATAAACATGAATTTCAATGGCTTGCATAGGAATTAAAAAAGGATTGTTTGCCTGGATACTGCTGGTTTTTTCCCTGGTCAGCCAGGCCCAGCTTTCAAAAACGGCTGAGCCGCAAAATAAGAACAGGGAGACAGTAAAGAACCCTTTCAGACAGTGCCCTGCTTGATCTGGTTCAAAAACAAACCTTCAAATATTTCTGGGACTTTGCGCATCCCGTCAGCGGTCTGGCCCGGGAACGCAGCAATATATCCTATGATTACGGAGATGAAGTGGTCACAACCGGAGGCAGCGGATTTGGCATCATGGCCATCATTGTCGCCACCGAAAGACACTGGATTACCCGTGATTCCGCAGTAAAACACCTGTTGAAATCAGTCAACTTTCTTACTGAAAGCCAATAGTTATCACGGCATATTCCCGCACTGGCTCAATGGAGCCACCGGTGTAACCATTCCTTTTTCCAGGAAAGACGATGGTGCCGATGTGGTCGAAACCTCTTATCTTTTTGAAGGCCTGCTTTGTGCGCGTCAGTATTTCAATCAGCAAACCCCGCTGGAAAATCAATTGAGAAACAAAATAAACTGGCTCTGGACGGGAGCTGAATGGAGCTGGCACCAGCGGGATATGGGTAATTCCTTTTACTGGCACTGGAGTCCCAATAATGGCTGGACGCATGAATTTCGAACTGCGGGGCTGGAATGAATGCCTGATTACCTATGTGCTCAGCGCCTCATCGCCGACTTATCCGATTACTGAAGATGTATACCGGAAATGCTGGGCCGAAAGCAATCATTTTATCAACGGAAGGGAATACTATGGAATAAAACTGCCCCTGGGTTTCCCTTACGGCGGTCCGCTTTTCTTTGCCCACTATAGTTTTATGGGCTTGAATCCCCATGGCCTGAAAGATGAATATGCCGACTACTGGGAACAAAATCTGAATCATACCCTGATCAATTATAAACACTGCGTGCTCAATCCAAATCATTTCAAAGGATATGGTGAAAACTGCTGGGGACTCACGGCGAGTGATACTTACGATGGCTACAATGCACATTCACCCGACAATGATTTTGGAACCATTTCACCCACCGCAGCACTCTCCTCCTTTCCCTATACACCGGAATATTCCATGAAAGCGCTGAAACATTTTTATTATGATCTGGGTGATAAGATCTGGGGAGAATATGGATTTGTAGATGCTTTCAATGAAAGCAAAAACTGGTATGCAAAAAGTTATCTGGCCATTGATGAAGGCCCGATTGTAGTGATGATTGAAAATTACAGGAGCGGGTTGCTTGTGGAAATTATTTATGAGCTGTCCTGAAGTTCAATCCGGATTGAAAAAACTGGGGTTTGAAAATCCGCAGATGAGAAATAATCCAATGCCGTCATGAAAAAATAATCTGTAAAAACTATAAAACGATTGTTATGCAAAACATAACCCGCCAGAATTTTTTACAACGCACTGCTATGGCCAGTGCAGCACTATTGGTTTCATTCCCTGGAAAGCTGGGCCATCACCGCTTCCGGATAAAAAATTAAAGGTGGCTGTAATTGGTTGCGGCAGTGTGAGCAACCGCTATCTGCCCCAATTGAAATCTTCGTCCCTGATTGAAGTGGTGAGCCTTTGTGATATCAAATATGACAGGGCCCTGGCACAAAACAAACAGTACAATGTAAATGCATCCACCTATCCGAATATTGAAGCCATGCTTGCCGGAGTGCCATTTGATATGATGGTAACGCTGACTGATATGCAGGTACACGGAGAGCTAAATAAAAAAGCCCTGCTGGCCGGCAAAAATGTCTGGAGTGAAAAACCGATGGCCAATACTTATGCAGAAGGCAAGGCCCTGCTGGATCTTGCAACAAGCAAAAAACTTCGGCTCTGGGGTGCGCCTGCAGTAGTAAACAGTCCGCAGTTTGCTTTTCATGAGTAAAACCATACAGGAAGGAAAACTGGGAAACATTGCCTGTGCGCACGGGCAATACGGACATACCGGTCCTACCTGGAGTGCTTTTTTTTATGAAAAAGGCGGTGGAAGTATGCCTGATCTTGGTGTATATAATATGGCCACGCTTACCGGTTTGCTGGGCCGGCCAAAGTCGTAATGGCGATGACGGATATTGTAACACCTTACAGAACGATTGATGTTGACGGAAAAATAAAAGTGGAAGCGGAAGACAACGCGCACGTTTTATTGAAACATGATAAAAACGTGATCAGTCATGTGATGTGCGGCTTTAACTATTTTGATCCGCATGGCCATGAAGCGAAAGGACAATCCTTGCATTCCATACAGATTTATCGGAACTGCGGGAAATATGCGCCTGATCGGCTACGATTGGGAAACCAGTGGAGTAATGCTGGATAACTCACTGGACCGAACCCGCAAAACTTGTATGCTACCGAGAGTCTGAAGGATACGAATGGCAGGAAGGTGCAAGGGTAACCGGCGAGAGTATTGTTAAAGGAGTTGAGCCAAGAATAAATGTGGAACATGCATTGCATGTATTGGAAATCATTGAGGCGGCGAGAAAATCTTCAGCCACCGGAATGGAAGTGAAACTGGTAAGCAAATTCCCCTGGCCGATGGTGTAAATGTGTAAAAAATATGATTCATTGAACTATTCGGTATGATATATGATATATTGCCTGTCTGAACTTATTTTTTTTCTGAATTCCCAGGCACAACAGAAAACCTATTGCAACCCGCTCAATCTCGACTACGGTTATACCCCCATCCCTAATTTCTCTGAATCGGGCAGGCACCGGTGCCACTGCTGATCCGGTGATCACGATGTACAAAGGCGATTATTATTTATTCTCCACGAATCAGTGGGGATACTGGTGGAGCAGCGATATGCTGAACTGGCATTTTATCACGCGTTCATTTTTGAAACCATGGCATCATGTATATGATGATCTCTGCGCGCCGGCAACCCTGGTACTCGGAGATACCCTGCTGGTGATCGGTTCTACCTATACAAAAAATTTCCCGCTCTGGATGAGTACGAATCCAAAACAAGATCAGTGGAAAGAAGCCGTGGATTCATTTCAGGCCGGAGCCTGGGATCCCGGCATTATTTCTGGATGATGACGGAAGAATTTATTCTTTATCATGGATCCAGCAATATCTTATCCTTTATATGGATGGGAAATAGACCGGAAAACACTGCAGCCGATTGGTGAACACAAGGAACTAATTAAACTTCACGATGATATCTCATGGCTGGGAACGATTTGGTGAATACAACGACAATAATTTCCTGAATCCTTTTATTGAAGGTGCCTGGATGAATAAACACAATGGAAAATATTATCTGCAATATGGCGGACCCGGCACAGAGATCAGTGGTTATGGCGATGGTGTATATGTATCGGATCATCCGCTGGGTCCATTCACTTACCAGGCGTCGAATCCCTTTTCCTATAAACCCGGTGGATTCGCCCGGGGCGCGGGTCATGGTTCCACCTACCAGGATCCGTTTGGAAACTGGTGGCATATATCGACCATGGTTGTGAATGTGAAAAATAATTTTGAAAGAAGGATCGGCATCTGGCCCGCGGGTTTTGATTCAATGATGATACTCTGGTTGCCAATACGGCATTTGGTGACTATCCGCAGTTTCTTCCGGCAGAAAAAAAGGATCATCTCAACGGAAATTTTACCGGCTGGATGCTGCTGAATTATAATAAGCCGGTACAGGTTTCTTCCACCCTCGGAGGCTATTCAGCCAACAATGCCGTGGATGAAAATATCCGGACCTACTGGAGTGCGGCTACGGGCAATGCGCATGAATGGATACAAACAGATCTCGGTGAGCTCAGTACAGTATATGCAGTACAAATAAATTATGGAGACCAGGATGTGGATACTTCTTTTCTCGGAAAAATACCCGGCATCTACCATCAGTATATACTCTGGGAATCTGCCGACGGAAAAAACTGGAACAGACTGGTTGATAAAAGTCATAACAAAACTGATATTCCGAATGAATACATGGAATTATCCAAACCTGTCCGCACCCGCTATCTAAAACTGGAAAACATTCACATGCCAACCGGTAAATTTGCCATCAGCGGTTTACGGGCTTTTGGAAAAGGTCAGGGGACAAACCGGATACCGTAAAACAATTCATCGTATTGCGCAGTGAAAATGATTCCCGGAATGCACTCATCAAATGGATCCCGGTAAACAAGGCCACCGGATATAATATTTACTGGGGAATTGCCCCGGATAAACTGTACAATAATGTGATGGTGTATAACGACAATCAATATTATTTTAAACCGATGGATAAGGACCGCACCTATTATTTTTCCATTGAAGCATTTAATGAAAACGGTATTTCAGAAAAAACAAAACCGGTTGAAGTGAAAGTGCCCGATAAGGCCCGCTGATCGTCGTATTTTCATGATCAGATTTCATCTTAAGAATTAAATATACCGAGATTATGAAATCGGAGATAAATATTTTCTGCTATTATCCCCTGTATATCATTTTTTCAGTTGTACAGGTCTTTGCGCAGCACAGCCTTTTGCCGAAGATATACAGGCATTTCAAAAAACAGGACAGCCTGAATCCACCGCCGACGAATGCCATTCTTTTTGTCGGCAGTTCTTCCTTTACGAAAGTGGACAGATGTCAGCAGTTATTTTCCCGGTTATACGATTATCAACCGCGGATTTGGCGGTTCCACCCTGCCCGATGTTATCGCTGTATACCAGACGATATCATCATTCCCTATCATCCCAAACAGGTGGTGATATATTGCGGGGACAATGACCTGGCTTCTTCCGATACTATTACTGCAGACTCTGTATTTGAACGGTTCAAGGTTTTGTTTGAAGCGTATCCGGACGAAGCTGCCGGGTGAAAATATCGTATTTGTTTCCATCAAACCCAGTCCGAGCCGCGCCAGGCTCAGGGAAAAAATGGAAAAGGCCAACCTGCTGATTCAAACCTATCTTTCCTTGAACACCCATACGGCTTTTGTGGATGTGTATCATAAAATGCTGAATGCCGACGGATCCATTATGTCAGATATTTTTCTGGAAGACAACCTGCACATGAATGCCAAAGGATATGCGATCTGGCAAAAAGCAATTGCACCATATTTATCAAAATAAACCAACATGAAAAAAATCCTAACGATTTTGCTTGCACTGATCATCTCCGGATTTCTCCGGGCACAGGATGCTAAAATGAATGCATTACGTCAGTAACCTGATGAGCAAAATGACGATCGAAGAAAAAATCGGTCAGCTCAACCTGGTTACTCCCGGCGGAGCTGTTACCGGTTCGGTAGTAAGCAAGGATGTAGATAATAAAATCCGCCAGGGTAATGTAGGCGGACTATTTGGAATTACCGGTCCGGATAAAGTGAGACAGGCACAGGATATCGCCGTAAAAGATTCACGTCTGCATATTCCCCTGATTTTTGGTCTGGATGTTATTCACGGGCACAGAACGATGTTCCCGATTCCGCTCGGACTTTCCTGTACCTGGGATACGGTACTGATTGAAAAAAGTGCGCGGATCGCTGCACGTGAAGCCAGTGCCGACGGACTGGCCTGGGCATTTTCGCCCATGGTGGATATTGCCCGTGATCCGCGCTGGGGAAGGGTTTCAGAAGGATCAGGCGAAGATCCTTATCTCGGTTCACGGATTGCCGCTGCCGTCGTGCGTGGTTACCAGGGAAAGGATCTGCGCAATACGGAAACCGTTATGGCCTGTGTAAAACATTTTGCCCTATACGGCGGTGCGGAAGCCGGACGCGAATACAATACGGTTGACATGAGCCGGATTAAAATGTATCAGTATTATCTTCCGCCCTACAAAGCAGCCATTGATGCCGGTGCCGGATCCATGATGAGTTCCTTCAATGAAATTGATGGTATACCGGCCACGGGTAACCGCTGGCTGCTCACCGATCTGCTGCGCAACCAATGGAAATTTAACGGGACTGGTTGTTTCTGATTATACATCACTCAGTGAAATGTCGGCCCACGGTATGGGTGATCTGGCAGAGGTTTCCGCACTGGCCCTGCATGCCGGTCTGGATATGGATATGGTTGGCGAAGGATTTCTGACCACACTGAAAAAATCCCTGCAGGAAGGAAAAGTAACCCAGAAGGAAATTGACCAGGCCTGCCGCCGGATACTGGAAGCAAAATATAAACTGGGATTGTTTTCAGATCCTTATAACCAGGATGAATGCGGAAAGGGCTGCAAAAGAATTGTTCTCCGGCGACAACCGGAAAGCTGCCCGCGAAATTGCAGCGCATAGTTTTGTACTGCTGAAAAATAATGATCAGCTTCTTCCTTTGAAAAAAACAGGAACCATTGCACTGGTCGGACCGCTGGCCGATAATCACCGCAATATGCTGGGCACCTGGAGTGTGTGCAGGTGATCCTTCAAAATCCGTAACCGTCATGGAAGGAATAAAAAATGTTGCCGGCGGACGTGAATATTCTTTATGCCAAGGGAGCAAATATTTCCGACGATTCCATGCTGGTGAAACGCACCAATACACTGGGTGTTGAAATAGAACCGGAAACCCGAACTGCCGAGGCCATGATGGACGAAGCCGTTACTGCGGCTTCACAGGCTGATGTGGTTGTTGCTGTACTGGGTGAAGCAGCCGATATGAGTGGGAATCTTCCAGCCGCAGCGATATCAGTCATTCCGGAAAGTCAGGAAAATTTATTGAAAGCCCTGGTGAAAACCGGTAAACCCATTGTGCTCGTGCTTTTCAACGGAAGTCCTTTAATATTGAACTGGGAAAATGAACATGTAGGCGCCATTCTGGATGCCTGGTTTGGCGGAACGGAAGCCGGCAATGCCATTGCGGATGTGTTGTTTGGTGATTACAATCCTTCCGGAAAATTATCGATGACCTTTCCATTGAGCCAGGGTCAGATTCCGATTTATTACAACGCAAAAAATACCGGTCGTCCCTATATACCGGGCGATGGCAATTCGAAATTCAAATCCGACTACCTGGATATTTCCAATGATCCGCTTTATCCCTTTGGATATGGACTGAGTTATACGAAGTTTTCTTATAGTCCGCTTTCCCTGAGCAGTGCCAATATTTCCCCAGCCCGCCGGTGACCGTGAAACTAACGGTCACCAATACCGGAAATTTTGACGGTGAAGAAACCGTGCAACTGTATATCCGGGATATGGTGGCCACGGTAACCCAGCCGGTGAAGGAGCTGAAAAAATTCCATAAAGTATTTCTGAAGAAAGGAGAAAGCAGGGAAATCAGTTTTACGCTGACTACAGATGATTTGAAATATGTCAACAGCGATTTGAAATGGGTTTATGATCCGGGAGCTTTCAAAATATTTGTCGGTGGCAATTCCCGGGATGTGGTTGAAGCAGACCTGATGGGTGTGCAGTCGGATATGCCGAAGCGGGTCGATGATTATGAAGGCGAAAAAGAATAGACGTTGACGGTTGACGGTTGACGGTATGACGTTGACGTATGCGGAGTATGAGGTTAATATGAAGTAGTTTATGATAAGAATTTCAATTGGTAATTTTAACATGTTGAACAATCTGACATATGGTCAGCGTTAACGTCAACGCTTCAACTGTCAACTTAGCTAACTAATGGAAAACGTATCAAACATCATCTTCGATCTTGGCGGTGTGATCATGGACATCGACGTAAAACAGACCCTGAATGCATTTTCCGGACTGGGAATAAAAAATATTCATGAATATTTCGGGCATGGTTTTGCCGCTTCATTTTTCAGTGATCATGAAGCGGGAAGATTTCCGACGAAGAGTTTCTGCAGGAAATAAAAAAACTACTCGGCCGGAGAAGTCAGATGAAGAAGCCGTTATCGATGCCTGGAATGCCCTGCTCCTGCGTTTTCCACCTGAACGGATTGAGCTGCTGAAAGAATTGAAAAAGCAATACCGTCTTTTTCTTTATCAGTAATACCAATGCCATTCACCACGAAAAATTCAGTGAAATTTACCGAAGAGCTTTTCAGGAGATCTGGAAGATCTTTTTGAAAAAGCATATTATTCCCATAGTTTGGGCCATCGAAAGCCCGAAATGAGCGGATTTCAACAGATTATTGAGGAAAATGGCCTTGATCCGAAGCAGACGCTTTTCGTGGATGATGCCCTGATGAATGTGGAAGGAGCGATCAAGGCTGGATTGAAAGGGCTTTATCTGCCGCCGGGATTTTTTATTACTGATATACTCGGATGGTGAGAGCATAGACAGTTGGCAGTTGGCGGTATGGCGGTTGACGGTTGACAGTTGGAGTTGACAGTTGAAAGTTCTACACTTCCATACTCCCATACTCCCATACTCCCATACTTGAATTTCTGGCCTTCGGCCAGAATTTACTTAACTTCCTCAAAATCAATGTATTCCCCGACTTTCGAGATGCCGGACTTTGGGGGTTTGCCTGGCTTGATATCCGGTCCGGATTCGATGGATCCGGGTTGGATGAGGTTTGTCCGCCGGAGCCGTTCGGCTGACCGATTCATATGATGGAACTGCTGGCGCATGCTGGTGGTGGTCCGAAACAGGGGTATCAGGAATCCGCTATAAAGCGGTAAAGAAGATAAACAAGTATGGCGAGGACAAAAACATTCATGGGATACAAAATTAATACAGGCATCGCCAAAAAGCCTGTTAAAACCTAAGGGCAATTTAAATACCATATTTGGGAGGAATCGAATAAATCCGTTAAATTTGCAGCCGGTACAGTGAAACAACAGGAAGGGAACGCAATCGTTCCCTTCTTCTTTTCGTATGGATAAGGAAACCCAAATTGAAAGCATCCGGAAAATGATTGAGGAAATCCTCAGGACAGAACCGGTTTATTTTCTGGTGGATCTGCGGATCAAACCAATCAATAATATCAAAGTTTTTCTGGATGGCGATTCCGGTATTACGATTGAAAAATGTGTTCAGGTAAACCGGAAGCTGTACAAGAAACTGGAAGAAGCGGCTTTGTTTCCCGAAGGTGATTTTTCACTGGAAGTTTCTTCTGCCGGACTGGATGAACCTCTGAAATCTCTGCGTCAGTATAAAAAAAATATTGGCCGGCCGGTAGAGGTTCAGTTACTGGATGGTACACAGAAAGAAGGAGTGCTGACCGGAGTTAACGGAAGATGGAATTGTGCTGGAAGTAGCCACAGGCAAGCCTTCCAACGGAAAATTGCAGTCCCAGGAAAAAAGAAATCAGTTCACATAGTTTTTTATTCAACAATATAAAATCAACCAAGATCCAGATAGTTTTTTAACTGGACATAAAAAGAACGGTTATGGCAAGTATCAATTTAATCGAAGCTTTCCAGGACTTCAAGGAAGCCGAAAATATTGACCGTCCCACCATGATGAAAGTGGTGGAAGACGTTTTCAAAACCCTGCTGCGTAAAAAATACGGCAGTGATGAAAATTTTGACGTAATTGTGAATGCAGAAAAGGGTGACCTTGAAATCATGCGCAGGCGCACGATTGTGGAAAATGGTGCAGTGGAAGATCCGCTGGCGCAGATTGCCTACAGTGATGCCGTGAAACTGGAACCGGATTATGAAGTAGGTGAAGACCTTTATGAAGAAATTGAAATCCTGGATTTTGGCCGCCGGGCAATCCTGGCTGCCAAACAAACCCTGGCCAGCCGTATCGGTGACCTGAAGAAAAATGTACTGGTAAAAAAATACAGTGAACGGATCGGTGAGATCATCAGTGCCGAAGTGTACCAGGTATGGAAAAAAGAAATTTTACTGCTGGATGAAGAAGGCAATGAACTGATTCTTCCCAAATCAGAACAAATACCACAGGATTATTTTAAAAAAGGAGAAAGCATCCGTGCTGTAGTGAAGAAAGTGGATATGAAAAATAATTCTCCGGTGATCATTCTTTCCCGTACCAGTCCTTCTTTCCTGGCCAAACTGCTGGAAATTGAAGTGCCTGAAATTTTTGACGGACTGATCGTCATCAAAAAAATCGTTCGTGAACCCGGAGAAAGAGCCAAAGTGGCTGTGGAATCGTACGACGACCGTATTGATCCGGTAGGTGCCTGTGTGGGTATGAAGGGAAGCCGTATTCATGGTATCGTTCGGGAATTGAAAAATGAAAATATCGATGTCATCAACTAGACCAATAATATCCAGTTGCTGCTCCAGCGTTCACTGACGCCTTCCAAAATAACCAGTATGGACATAGACAGCGAAAAGATGCATGTAAATGTCTATCTAAAACCAGATCAGGTTTCACTGGCGATCGGAAGAAAAGGGGTAAATATTAAATTGGCCCAGGAGTTGACAGGATATTCCATTGATGTGTTCCGGGATAATGAAGGTGAAACCACGAATTTGATATTGACCTGGATGAATTCAGCGATGAAATCGAAACCTGGATCATTGATGAGTTGAAACGAATTGGTTGTGATACAGCCCATAGTGTGCTGGACTTGTCTGTTGAAGAACTGGAACGCAGAACGGACCTGGAAAAGGAAACGATTGAAGAAGTACGTCGCGTACTGAAAGAAGAATTCGAAAAAGAATAAACCTGCAATCATGATTTTATGATTACGGGTGTTCTTCATTATAAATTATTTATAACAACATGACGATGGTCCATGGACGGACCGGCAGTTCATGGACTCAATTCATATGGCAGAAACGACAACACCACGTTTAATGGCAGCAGCCAAGGAATTCAACATCGGCAAGGAAACGCTGGTGGATTTCCTGGTTGGCAAAGGATTTAGTAAGGATGATCTGAAACCGACATCCAAACTGACCGACGACATGTACCGGTCCCTCCAGCAGGAATTCCAGGGAGATAAAGTTGCCAAGATCAAGAGCAATCAGATCGACCTTCCCAAAGGGCAGTGTGGAAGCAAAACGCAAGAAAGAAGACGAAACGGTTCTTTTCCGGAAAGATCCGACAAGAAAGCCGGTTAAGGAAGAACCGGTAGTTGTCGTTGAAGAAGTAAAAGCGCCGGTAAAGATTGAAGAACCGAAAAAGGAACCGGAAATTATCAAGATTGAAGCACCGGATATTGAAGGGCCGAAAATCATTGATAAGATTGATCTCTCCACCATTGATTCTTCTACCAGGCCAAAAAAAACAGTCAAGAAAAAAGCACCGGAAGAAACCCGCCGGTCGTACCAGTAGAGAATACACCGCCGCCTGTTGCCGAACCGGAAGAAATTGTCGCTAGCAACTGAAGTAGCGAACTGAAGTTGAAAAGCCGGACGAAGCCACCATTGAAAATATTCAGAGTAGATAAAATTGAAGGTCCCCGGATCCTCGGGAAAATTGATCTGCCCGCTGAAACGGAAAAGCCCAAACAGGCTGATGAAAAAAGAAAAAGAAAGCGCATTCCCATTGAAAAAAGAGAAGGCGGTGGCAATAATGGAAAACCTTCAGGAACTGGAACACCGGTTCAGCGTGATCCAACCCGCCCGAGCAGTGGTGCAAAGCCCATTCTGCGTCGTGATCTGCGTTCACCGGCCAGCAGTACAAACCGCGGCAGCTGCAACTCCCCGGGATCAGAAAGAAATTGATAAAAAAGAAATTCAGGAAAAAATCCGTGAAACCCAGGCCAAACTGGCCGGCACGGGTGGTCGCGGAAAAAGCAGTAAGGCAAAATACCGCCGCGCCCGCAGAGAAGAAAATGCCGAACAAAGCGGTAGCGAACAACAGGAAAGCAACAAACTGCAGGTTACCGAATTTATCAGCGTGAGTGAACTGGCGAACCTGATCGATGTGAGTTATGCCGATATCATCAGCAAATGTATGAGCCTGGGTATGATGGTTTCCATCAACCAGCGTCTGGAAGCAGATGTAATCGAACTGGTGGCGGGAGAATTCGGATATACCGTGGAATTCATCGGTATTGATGATGCCCTGGAACTGGAAGAAGAAGAAATTATAGATGACCCGGAAGACCTGGTTCCGCGTTCACCGGTGGTTACCATCATGGGTCACGTGGATCATGGTAAAACCTCCCTGCTGGATTTTATCCGCGAAGCCAATGTGGTTGCCGGTGAAGCCGGTGGCATCACCCAGCATATCGGTGCCTACCAGGTAACTACCGCCAATGGCAAGAAAATCACTTTCCTTGATACACCGGGTCATGAAGCGTTTACGGCTATGCGTGCCCGTGGTGCCAAAGCGGCGGATATTGCGATCATTGTAATTGCAGCAGACGATGCGATCATGCCACAGACCAAGGAAGCCATTTCCCATGCACAGGCAGCAAACCTGCCCATGGTATTTGCCATCAATAAAATTGATAAAGACGGAGCCAATCCTGAAAAAATAAAAGAACAGCTGGCCGGCATGAATATCCTGGTGGAAGACTGGGGTGGTAAATACCAGAGCCAGGAAATTTCAGCCAAAAAAGGACTGAATGTTGACCTGCTGCTGGAAAAAATCCTGCTGGAAGCGGAAATCCTGGATCTGAAATCCAATCCTAACCGCGAAGCTACCGGTACCGTCATTGAAGCTTCCCTGGACAAAGGAAGGGGATATGTAGCCACCGTACTGGTACAGGGTGGAACACTGAAAAGCGGGGATCTGGTGGTTTCCGGTCAGTATTTTGGCCGTATCAAAGCCATGTTCAACGAAAGAAATAAAAAAATTGAAGATGCGCCGCCTTCTTCCCCGGTTTTATTGCTGGGATTGAACGGTGCTCCGCAGGCGGGTGAAAAATTCAAGGTATTTGCTGATGAAGCTGAAGCCAAGGAAACCGCCAACAGACGGGCTCAGCTCGCCCGTGAACAGGGTATCCGCACCAAGAAACATATTACGCTGGATGAAATCGGTCGTCGTCTTGCCCTGGGTAATTTTAAAGAACTCAACCTGATCATCAAGGGTGATGTGGATGGTTCCGTAGAAGCCCTGAGTGATTCACTGCAGAAACTTTCCACCGAAGAAATTGCTGTTCGCGTGGTACATAAAGCAGTTGGTGCGATTACCGAAAGTGATGTATTGCTGGCAACCGCATCCGATGCGGTTGTTGTCGGATTTAATGTGCGTGCCTCTGTGCAGGCTGCAAGACTGGCAGAAAATGAAGGCGTGCAAATCAAGACCTATTCGATCATCTACAATGCCATTGAAGAAGTGAAGAGTGCCATGGAAGGCATGCTGGAACCCAAGATCCAGGAAAAAGTGGTGGCCAATGTGGAAATCCGAAATGTATTCAAATTCGATAAGGCAACCGTTGCCGGATGTTATGTACTTGACGGAAAGATCTACCGGAATTCAAAGATCAGGCTGGTACGCGACGGAATTGTGATCTATCCGGTCGGAGAAGGGGCAACAGCCGAACTCGCTTCCCTGAAAAGATTTAAGGATGATGCCAAGGAAGTGCCTTCCGGCATGGAATGCGGACTCGTGATCAAAAACTATACAGACTATCATGTAGGTGATATCGTTGAAGCGTACGAAGAAGAGGAAGTGAAGACGAACGCTTTAGTAAGTATGGGAGTATGGAAGTGTGGAAGTGTGGAAGTATGAATTGCAACTGTAACGTAAGCTTCAGCTTGACATCAACTAGAAGGCAATATTTTGTTAAATCCCCTTTGCCGGTCGACGGAAGGGGTGAATGAGTGTATTTTTGACCGTTCCAGATTCCCGTTTATGAAGAAATTACTGTTTGCTGCTTTTTCCCTGCTGATGGCGTCTTGCGTCATGGCCCAGCAAAAAGTAGTTGCTGATAAAATTGTTGGTATTGTGGGAGATAAGATCATTCTGAAATCTGAAATCTTTATTGCCAATGAAGACATCAAACGACAGGGCGGTCAGGAACAGGATCGCCTGTACAATCCTGGACGGCATGCTGGTTCAGAAAGCCCTTGTTCTACAGGCTGAAAAAGATTCCATCCCGGTTACAGAAGAAGAAATAGAAGCGGAAATCGATCAGAAGATCCGTTATTTCATTTCACAATACGGCAGCAAGGAAGCCCTGGAACAAATTGCCGGGACGTACCATTTACCAGATGCGGGATGAATTTCGTCAGCCCATCAAAGAACAGCGTATGGCGCAGGGCATGCGGACCAAAATTGTGGAAGGAATAAAGATCACCCCTACAGAAGTAAAAGAATATTACGATAAGATTCCCAAAGACAGTCTGCTGTTTTATGAATCCGAACTGCAGATCGGCCAGATCGTAGTTTATCCGAAAGCCAGCCGGGATATTGAACTGCTTGCCATTGATGAATTGAATGAATACAAGACAGAAGTTGAAAGCGGCAAGAAAAAATTTGAAACCCTGGCATCCTTGTACTCTGATGATCCGGGAAGCAAGGACAAAGGGGGTATGTACCAGATCAACCGCCAGGAAAAACAATGGGATCCGGTTTTCCTTGCAGCTGCTTTCCGTTTAAAAGACGGTCAGATTTCTCCGGTTGTAAAGACCAAATTTGGATACCATATCATCCAGATGGTAAGCCGCAATGGAGATGATGCGGTTATCCGGCATATCCTGCGCATTCCCCAGATTACGCAACCCGAAATCGTCACGGCAACCGCTAAAGCTTGATTCAATCCGTCAACAACTGGTTTCAGGTTCCATCGGTTTCGGAGAAGCCGTAGCAAAATACAGCGACGATGAAAATGCCAAATTCACTGCAGGTATACTCATGGCCCGCGACGGTTCCAATTATTTAAAAATTGATGAGCTGGATAAGGAAATGGTATTGCTGCTAAAAAAATCCAATCTGAGTGCAGGACAATATTCCCAGCCGACGGTATTTTACGGACGAACGGGGTAAAAAGGGTGTTCGCATTGTTTACATTCATTTCCAAATCGGAACCGCATCGGGAAAATCTGAAGGACGACTATAACCGGATAGCCCAGCGTGCACTGGAACAAAAAAAGAATAAGGCCCTGCAAACCTGGTTTCAGGCCAGAATTGCCACTTACTATATCATGATAGACGGAGATTACCGCAATTGCGGTAACCTTTCAAAATGGCAGACCCGCCAGTTTACGAGCTCAAATTAATGAGCTAGAACAATGAAATTTTAAAAATCTGCACCGGGCTGTTTCTAATTTCCATACAGTTATAGTATATTACGAATATAGTAGATTCCATAGAGTAGTCCAGTTCAAGGCTATTGAAAACCGCGGATATGATCAGTATTTTAATTGCAGACGACCATAAACTGATAAGAGAAACCTGGACTTATATTCTGAACCGGGATTCCCGGTTTAAGGTAATCGGATCCTGTTCAAATTCAGAAGAAGCCGTAAAAATGAGCGAGCAAAAGCATCCTAATGTCGTGCTGATGGATATCAATATGGTTCCTTTTTCGGGCATTGAAGCAACCCGCCAGATCCGGGAAGTTTCTCCTGAAACCCGCATCATTGGTGTCACCATGCATTCCCAGCCGGCTTATGCAAAAAAAATGCTGCAGCTGGGTGCGAGCGGTTATGTTACAAAAAATTCCTCGAAGGAAGAAATGGTCAACGCCATCCTGCGAAGTATCCAAGGGAAATAAATTTATGTGTGAAGAAATGAAAGAACTCATTTCCGACAGCTATGGAAGACCCCGTCTTCCCTGTCAGCCATAAATACACTTACTGAAAGGGAAATGGATGTAATTAACCTCATCCGGCAGGGCAGTTCCTCCAAAGACATCTCCGTAAAACTGGAAATTTCCATTAAAACGGTTGAAGTACACCGTCATAATATCCTGAAAAAATTAAAACTCAAAAATGCAGCTTCACTGATTCATTTCATGAATACCAGTTCGCATGCTGAGCTAAGTTAACGCTAAGTTAATTGTCAATGTTAACGACTGTTATGACTAAATCATCCACCCACTCTCAACTTCAACTCCCACACTTCGGTTCCATTTCTTCATTTAAAAAAATGCCTACCTTTGCGCTTCACTTTCGTTTAAATGCCTTCTGATCAAGCGGTCAAAAGCACAAAAACGGAAAATTGAGCGGTGGATCCCGAAGGATCCTGCGCCCTAAAAAAGAAAAAATTGAGCGACGAAATTAAACATGAATGCGGTCTGGCATTCATCAGACTTCGCAAACCTTTCTCCTATTATCTCCAGAAATATGGTACGGCATTGTATGGCTTAAATAAGCTGTACCTGCTCATGGAAAAACAACATAACCGCGGCCAGGACGGTGCAGGTGTTGCCTCCGTAAAACTGAATATTGAACCGGGTCATCCTTTTCTCCATCGCATCCGCAGTAACAACAATCAACCCATTGCAGATATATTTTCCAAAATACAATGATGAAGTAAAGGATCTTGAAAAATATCAGCCCGATATCATTAAACATCCCGGACTTTTAAAAGGACATATTTCCGTGATGGGTGAACTCTTGCTCGGTCATCTCCGGTATGGAACACAGGGAAAAAATAATGTTGAATTCTGTCATCCTTTTATAAAAAGAGATACCATTCCTGCCCGCAACCTTGCGCTGGCAGGCAATTTCAACCTGGTCAATACCGATGAACTTTTTGCGCTGATAAATATTGAACCCGGAGAATTTCAGAAACAAAGTGACCTGGCCGCCATGATGGAAGTGATTCATCATTTCATTGTGCAGGCAGATGAGGAAATGCCGGGAGAACTGGATTTGAAAAAAGTATTGAAAAGAGCACTTCCTCTTTTCGATGGTGGATTCACTGTTGGCGGACTGGTTGGCAACGGTGACGGATTTGTATTCCGTGATGCGCATGGCATCCGCCCGGCATATTATTTTGCCGATGATGAAATCATCATTGCTGCTTCGGAACGATCTGCTATACGCACTGTTTTTAATGTGGGAGAAAATGAAGTGCTGGAACTGATGCCGGGCAATGCCCTGATTGCAAAATCAGACGGCCGGTTTTCAGTTGAACAAATTATACCCGCAAAAGAACGCAGAGCCTGCAGTTTTGAACGAATTTATTTTTCCAGAGGCAGCGATGAAAAAATATACCGGGAACGAATTGCTCTGGGGTATAACCTGAGTGAACAGATCCTGAATTCCGTTAATCACGATCTTAAAAATAGTATTTTTTCTTTTATTCCCAATACGGCAGAAGTCGCCTTCTATGGAATGTGGAAAGGCCTGGATGACTATCTGAAAAAAGTGATGATCGAACGAATCCTGTCCTGGGGAAATGATCTGACGGAAGAAAAACTATCGCAGATGATCAACCGAAAAATCCGGATTGAAAAAATTGCGATCAAGGATGTCAAGATGCGCACATTCATTACGGCTGATGTCAGCCGGAATGAAATGGTCCAGCACGTTTATGATATTACCTATGGCACTGTGCAAAAGGATGTGGATACCCTGGTGGTAATCGATGATTCCATCGTTCGCGGTACCACGCTGCGGGAAAGTATCGTGCGCATGCTGGCCAGGCTTGAACCAAAAAAAATAATCATTGTTTCTTCCGCACCCCAGATCCGTTACCCGGATTGTTATGGCATTGACATGAGTAAACTGGGTGATTTTATTGCTTTCCGTGCGGCTATAACGCTCATGCATGAACGCGGAAAGGAAAAATGCCTGACAGACATGTATGAACATTGCAAGGAACTGGAACGCATGGGACAGTTGCATACCGAAAATGTCGTTCGTCAGGTATACAAACCATTTACGACCCAGGAAATCTCAGATAAAATCGCAGCAGCTGATTACACCACCGGATATTAAAACCCCGGTTCAGGTAATCTATCAAACCATTGAATCCCTTCATGAAGCCTGTCCCACCAATACCGGTGACTGGTATTTCACAGGCAACTATCCCACTCCCGGTGGCAACAGAGTTGTCAACAAAGCGTTCATTAATTATATGGAAGGAAAAAATGTTCGCGGATACTAGAGCACATTAGACTTGTTAATGTGGTGAATGTGGATTTGTGCAGATGAGTGAATGGGAGAATTGAATTTGGAAATGACGATGTGGAAATGTTGGCTTTTTTCATTCACCCATAAATTTTCACATCAATTCTCACATTCCCTAATTATCATTTCCAAATTCAATTCCCACATCTGCTCATTTGCACAAATCCACATTTACCACATTGAAATATCACCCCTCCGTTATAACGATAAGAATGTAAAAAAAAGGTCCCCATAAATGGGGACCTCTAAAATGATTTCGTATGAAATATTCTTAGCCTTTCTTTGTTTCAAGCAGATTGAAGAACTGATCCAGCAGTGGGAGGATCACGATTCTTGTGCGGCGGTTAGCAGCACGTCCTTCTTTCGTATCATTCGACATTAATGGAACATATTCACCACGACCGGCAGCAGTCATTTTTGCCGGTGGAATACCGTAAGTTTTTGCAAGGATCCGCACAACAGAAGTAGCACGTTTGCAACTCAGATCCCAGTTGTCCACTAACTCAGCGTTACCGCGGTATAGCTTTATCATCTGTATTTCCTTCAACCATGAATTCAACATCAGGCTGGTTCTTGAGAACTGCGGCAACTTTGGCAAGAACGTCTTTAGCACCTTTGGTATACTACAAAACTTCCGCTTTTGAAGAGCATTTTGTCGGAAATATCAATGAATACAACACCTTTTTCAATTTTAATATTGACATCGGAATCATTTGCATTGCCAACAGCACCTTTCAGGTTCATGACAAGCGCCATGTTCATGGAATCTTTGTGTGCCATCGCAGACTGCAGATCGCGGATATAAGCATCTTTAGCCCCGATATTTTCCAGGGATTTCTTGATGCTTTCAGCCTGTGCACCGGAGATAACAGACATATCTTCCAGTTGTTTCAGGGCCTGTGTATTGTTGTCCCTGAGGAAAGCAATTTGTTTGTTTAAATCGTCTATCTGTCCCTGTAAACCTGTGTTTTTGTGAGGTCAGGGAAGCAGTATTGATCGTTACAAGTCTTCAGTTCGCCCTGTAGTTTGGCGTATTCAGCGCTCAGAGAGTCAAAGCGGGCCTGCATTTTAGTCTGCATTTCGGTGAATTTTTTTTTGCTCACGCAGGAGAAAAGAAACAGTGAAGAAACTGCGAAAAGTAGAATGTACCTAAGCTTCATAAGAATCATTTTAAGAAAAATTAATTAATAATCGATATGCTATAAGAGATAAAAATATATAACGCAGACAGCAATTGTTGTACCAATCCCCTGTCAGAGCGACTTTTATTTGATAAATACGGTTTTGATGAATACGAAATCGGGATGCATAAGGTCAGGCATACGGCCGGATAAGCAGCTTTAGTGGGGCGAAGATATGTGAAAAAATAAATTCCCATGCATTCTGTCCTGAAAAATATTTAGTACTTATTTCCTTCAATACCTGAATTGCTTAGCTTTAATCCCCAAATTTGTCTGCATGAAATTTTCTTCATACGTATTCCTGTTGATCTGTTGTTATTATTTCATCGTGTAAACTCATGCATTCCGACCGTTCGATCCCAGATAATAAGGATTTGGGGCGTGTTTTGAATGGCTATTATAACGACAGGATGAAGTACTATCCCCTGGAAGCCACCCAGAACGGCTTTAAAGGCTATAACGATCAGCTGCCGGTTGATTTTACGGACAGCTATCTCGATACTCTGCGAAAGTTCTTTGGCTCATACCTCGAAAAAATACTTGTATTTGACCGTGAAAAACTCAACCAGAACGACCGGATCAGCTATGACATTTTTGTCCGGGAAATGAAAATTAACCTGGAAGGGCATCGGACTTCACTTCGCCATTAATAATGTAACGATGCCTAACATCCAGTATATGCCCTTTAATCAGTTTGAAGGCATTCCGATCTTTCTGGGTCAAATGGGCAGCGGCAGCGGAATACAGCCTTTTAAAACCGTAGCGGATTATGATAACTGGATAAGAAGAGCAGGGGGCTTTCAGGCCTGGTCCGACAGTGCTATTGTTTATTTCCGGAAGGGGCTTACAGAACGGGTATATTCTTCCCCGATGCCTGGTTGAAAAAATGATTCCGGAAATGAGGGCGATGGTTACGGACGATTTCACCAAAAGCATTTACTATACACCGGTAGTACTCATTCCCGCTTCTTTCAGCGATGCAGACAAGGCAAGAATAACCTTCGACATGTCAAAGCTGATCGCGCAGAAAATAGTTCCTTCCTACAAGAAACTAGCTGACTTCCTGCAAAACGAATACCTGCCTAAAAGCCGGAGCAGCATTGGGTTCGACGAACTGCCCAACGGGAATACTTTGTATAACTATCTTATCCGTTATTGGACAACAACGAATAAAACACCCGAGGAAATTTACCAGACCGGCCTTTCCGAAGTAAAAAGAATCCGGGAAGAAATGGAACGCACAAAAGAACAAACGGGCTTCAAGGGCGACCTGCCTGCCTTCTTTGAGTATATGAAAACTGATCCCCGTTTCATGCCTTACAAGACACCTGAAGAAGTACTGGCTGCCTTTAAAAAGATTCAACTGACTATTGATCCAAACCTGCCAAAATTTTTCGGCCATACGCCGAAGATGAAATTTGAAATTCATCAAACGGAGGCCTTCCGGGCAGCCAGTGCCAGCGCAGAATATATTGCGGGAGATCCCGGTGGAACAAGACCCGGCGTATTTTACGTCCCCATACTGGATGCAAGCAAATTCAATACCACTTCGGGAATGGAATCACTGTTTCTGCACGAAGCCATTCCCGGTCATCATTACCAGAATGCCCTGCAAATGGAAGACACTCTGCTTCCCCTGTTCAGGAGATTTGCCTGGTATGGTGCATATGGAGAAGGGTGGGCCTTATATTCAGAATCGCTGGGCAAAGAGCTTGGACTTTACACCGATCCTTTTCAATACATGGGAGCACTGGGAGATGAAATTCACCGGGCCATCCGCCTCGTTGTTGATGTGGCGATGCACCAGAAAAAAATGTCCCGTGAAGAAGCAATTAAATTCATGATGGAAAATGAAGCTATCAGCGAACAGGGTGCAACCGCGGAAATAGAAAGATATATCGCCATTCCTTCCCAGGCCCTGAGTTATAAAACCGGTTCCATGGTAATCCGTGAATTGAGAACACGGTATACGAATGATTTGGGAAGCAAATTTAAGATCGCGGCTTTCCACGATGAAGTTTTGAACGGCGGATGTATGCCGCTGGAGATCTTCGAGCAAAAAATGGATGCCTGGGAAATGACTCAGTAGATCTTTAATTTTCCGGCTTCATAAATCGGTAACACATTTGCCAGGTTGGGTTCCAGGCAATACCGGATATCTTTTTCAAGACCGAAACCCATTAAACGATTGTAGTGGGATGCATTATTTTCTTTCATGAATCCAAACAGATCATCAGCTGCCCTATGATAAAGGTTAGCTGCTATATGACTGGCATCGCATTCAATAGTGAAATGGCTGCGAATTTTTTCTATTACTGCACCGGCAAATAAAGTATCTTCTATATTAATCTTGTCTTTCCAGGCTGCACAGGCCAGTATTACATTATTTTTTTGCTGAATGAGGTATTCAGCAACCGCATCCAGATTGGCAAATGAGCCGGTCAGGATTTCACGTGCGCCCTTGTCCAGTGCCATATGGAGCAATCTCGTTCCGTTCGTTGTGGTAAGTACCAGGATTTTTCCGTTGATAAATTCGCGGGTATATTCAAATGGTGAATTGCCATAGCTGAGCCCTTCTGCAATTCTTCCATCTCTTTCACCTGCAGTAATACAGTTAATCTGGCGGCCGAGTTCAATGCATTTTGCTACACTGTCTACCGGTACGATATGCCTGGCTCCGTTATACAAAGCAGTAGCAATCGTTGATGTGGCACGCAGCACGTCTATGATCACTACTGTGGCCTGGGATACATTATACAAATGCAGCAAGGCCGGCGACATGGCGGTGTATAAAAATGGTTTTGCGTTCGGCATCAGTTAAAATAAAATCAATAAAAAATGATCCAATTTACCCGGAATAAAACAAAAGCGTTTACGAAAGAAATGGAAGTTTGACAACCCGGGCCTGCAAAAGTTTATCCCTGATCTTAATATAGATTTTCGCATCGAGATTTGAAAAAGGTTCCCTTACATAGCCCAGACCGATGGCTTTATTTAACGATGGTGACTGTGTGCCCGAAGTTACTTCACCGATCTGCATGCCGCTAAAATCTTTTATCTCATATCCATGCCGCGGTATTCCTTTCTCCAGCAATTCAAATCCGACCAGTTTCTTTTGTATCCCTTCCTTCTTTTTCTTTTCAATCAGTTCACGGCCCACAAAGGGTTTTGTCAGCCGGGTGATCCATCCCAGTCCGGCTTCCAATGGCGATGTGGTGTCATCAATATCATTTCCATATAAACAATATCCCATTTCCAGCCGCAGGGTATCACGGGCAGCGAGTCCCGCAGCTTTGAGTCCCTGTGGTTTCCCGGCAGTAAAAATCGCATCCCAGATAATGTTGGCTGAATCGTTTTTGTCTTCAAAATAAATTTCAACTCCACCCGCGCCGGTATAACCGGTTGCACTGATCAGGACATTATTTACACCTGCAAAAGTTCCTTTCACAAAATTGTAATACTTCAGGTTCATGAGATCCATAGAAGTCAGGGGTTGCAGTATCCTGGTGGCCTGTGGTCCCTGAACGGCCAGGAGGCATGTCCTGGAAGAAATGTCTTCCATCTCAACTTCTGTATTGTGATGTTTGATCCACTTCCAGTCTTTTTCAATATTGGAAGCATTAACCACGAGCATATAGACTTCATGTTTGCGGATACAATACACCAGCAGGTCATCTACTATTCCGCCTTTTTCATTCGGGAGACAACTGTATTGCGCCTGGCCTTCGGATAATTTTGATGCGTCATTGGAGGTAACACTTTGTATCAGGTCGAGTGCCTTCGGGTCCTTTCAGAATAAATTCACCCATATGACTTACATCGAAAATACCGGCGTTATTACGAACTGCGAGATGTTCATCATTAATACCCGTATAACTGATCGGCATATTATATCCGGCGAATTCAGCCATTTTTGCACCCAGTTCCAGGTGTTTATGTAAAAAGGGAGTGCTTTTCATATACCGCTTGAAGTTTAATAAACCGGGGGCGAAATTAAAACTTGCCTTGCAGGCAGCCAATAAATAATATGGCCACCCGGAGGTGGCCACGATTTATTTTTCTGCAGCGATTAACTCAGGTTGGTTAATAAAACCAGCGTTGCAGTGGATTCAGGATCTTTTTTATTAATGGTGTTGACGGGATCGGGGGCATTAACCGCCGCCGCCGTTTTCGGTTTGTGATACCGGTAATCACTGTTTTTCTTGGTGCTGTCGGTAGCTGAATTCTTTTTCTGCTCTTCATCCCTGTCTGAAGGGTTGCTATTCGTTCCGGAGGTGGTTCTTTCCAATCCATGTTCCGTCATAATATATTCAGTATTGGAATCCCAGGTATCGTAACCTCTGTCTGACTCATCATCCCAGTCAATATCGATTCCGTTATTGCGCCATTTTCTATTAATATTGAACCAGCGGTAATCGTCCAGGTTCCCGTTCAGGAAGATTTTTTTCCCAACCGGTATTTGAATAACCACCAGAACCTGCTGATTATGGAACTGCTGGTCCGGCGTAATCACGAACCCGCGCGCCAGTAAAAGAAGGCTGTCTTTTTGCTCAACCGGAAAATTGATTTGAGATGCTACCCGTCCTGCAGCAGCACTGCTATTACCACGGCTGAGTTTTTGGACCTGCAGGTGCCAGGCGCTATCGTTGCTTTTGACCACATTCACACGGACCGTATTCAGCGTCAGACTATCATCAGTGATTTCAAAGAATGGTCCGCGGTGACGCCAGTTCATACCCATCCAGTCTGAATCCATATAAAATGGTTTTGAATCATCCATTTTCACGATCAGTTTACCATTTGCAGGAGCAGACAGAGGGATTTCCTGACTCACGCCATTACGGGTAGTGAATTTCCTGCTTATCGTAGCAGCTAAAAAAATCAGGCAGATCAGGCCGATCGTCCAAAGACTTCCGAAGGTATAACCGAGGTAGTTACTGCCCCTTCTCGCGCCAATGATACGGCGTATCAGCCAGGTTAGCAGACCAACTACCGGTAATACCAGGAAAAACAACAATACAGCCCAGGCCATAATATTCTGCCAGAAACCCTGGATAAAATATCCTTTCAACGGAAGAAATATACCACCCGGAAAAGATCAGTCCGATCAGGGCCATTGCCAGGGCAAAAGTGATGATCGCTGTGATGAAAAGAAAGAATGCTTTGAAAAGAACACCAATCGCATGACCGATTCCATTACGTGGACCATTCATTGATGAAATATCTTTTCGTATTCCTCCAGATCTGTTTTTCATTTCATTGCCAAACTCCTCTGCCTTCTGTTTAATTTCCCCTCCAACGACCGTGGCTTTTTGTTTGAAACCTTCCAGATCACTTTTTATAGTGTTCTTTATGGATTCCAGATCCACTTTTTCGCCACGCATCTCCAGTTTTTCGGAAGCCGTTCTGGCTTCAGGTAAAACGATCCAGAGAATGATATAAATGGTGGTTAATCCGCCGCTAAACCCATTGGTGATAAAAGAAAACGAATTGTCGAAATCGAACCAGACATGACGAAAGATGGATCTGAGGATTCCGAAAATCAACGGAAGACAAAAATACTATCCGGGGAATCCAGACTTCAATATTAAAATAGGCTGCGAGTCCGCTTGCCACACCGCCAATCACGCGGTGGTCAGTATCCCGAAAAAGTCTTTTGCGGATATTCGTAACCATCGATTTGGGTGGAAGGACTATCCATAACACGAGATACACCAGAATTCCGGTTCCGAAACCAAGGGTCAGCAGGGCAAACAGAATTCGTACAATGGAGGAGTCTATTCTCAGATAGGCTGCGACGCCGCCGCAAACACCACCCAGCATCTTATCATTTTCGGAACGGTATAACCGGTGCGGTTGTTCGGCACTTGTTTCTTCAGCAAAAGTGGAAGAAGCGCGGCTGCTGCCATGGCCATTGGTACCGGTATTTTCGTCCTGATCAAAATCTTCAGGACGACCCATGCTGTTGATGATTTCATTTACGTCTGCATCCGTAATGCAGGTGGCGCCTTTTTTAAGCCGGTCAGAAAAAAGTTCTGCAAAGCGGTTTTCGATATCATTTACAATTTCGTCGCCGCCTTCTTCGCCCGCAAAATGTTTTTTCAAACTCTCAACGTATTTGCGCAATATATCATAAGCCGTTTCTTCAATCGGTATTACCCGGCTGTGAAAGTTTATGTTGATGATCTTTTTCATTGTTTGCTTATTTGGAGATTGTTAAGGTTTGATTATGGATTTTCAGATATTTTCTCACTTCTGTTTGCAAGGGCATCTACGGCGTTGGCGAGTTCCTTCCAGGTCGTTTCCAGTTCCCGGTAAAACGCCAGTCCTTTTTCCGTTAGGGAAAAATATTTACGGGGAGGTCCGGAATTACTTTCCACCCAGCGGTAAGTAAGCATATCCGCATTTTTTAACCGGGTAAGCAAGGGGTATAAGGTTCCTTCGAGGATGTTCAGATTCGCAGATTTCATTTCTTCTACGATATCGGAAGGATAAGCCTCTCCACGCCGGATTATGGAAAGGATACAGAATTCCAGAATTCCCTTTCTCATCTGGCTCTGTGTATTTTCTATGTTCATGGTCTTGACTTTTTAGATAATTCCGGAATACAAATATAAGAGTAATTTAGTACTATGCAAAACAAAGTACCATGGAAAAGTCAATACTTTTGATAGCTACTGAGAGTATAGTCAGTTAATTATCTGGAGATCAGATATTTATCTATTACAGGAAAAATAAGTCTTGAAGTAAAAAAAGGGATGAGCGGTAAAAATAACCTGGTGCTATATGGGCGGCTTCTACTAAAATTCCGCATTTTTCGGTGTGCGCGGAAAGGGAATCACATCCCTGATATTGGTCATGCCTGTTACAAACTGCACCATTCGTTCAAAGCCCAGTCCGAAACCCGCATGGGGAACAGTACCGAAACGGCGTGTATCCAGGTACCACCACATCTGTTCCACGGGTATATGCATCTCCTGCATTCTTTTTTCCAGCATATCCAGCCTTTCTTCTCTCTGGGATCCGCCAACAATTTCGCCGATCCCGGGTGCCAGGATATCCATGGCGGCGACGGTTTTGCCATCCTCATTCTGGCGCATGTAAAAAGCTTTGATTTCACTTGGGATAGTCTGTTACAATCACCGGTTTTTTGAAATGTTTTTCCACCAGCCACCGTTCGTGTTCGCTTTGCAGGTCTGTTCCCCAGGAAAGATCATATTTGAATTTTTTCTTTTTATAGGCCGGCGACTGCAGCAGGATATCGATTGCCTCCGTATAGGTGATCCGCTCAAAATCCTGGCTGGCCACGGATTCCAGCTTTTCAATCAGTCCGGTTTCACTGCGTTCAGTCTGCGGCTTTTGTTTTTCTTCCTCTGCCAGGCGCTGATCCAGAAATTCCAGGTCAGGCCGGTTATTTTTCAAAACATAGCTGATCAGGTAACGAACAAAAGATTCCGCCAGATTCATATTATCCTCCAGATCATTAAATGCAACTTCGGGCTCAATCATCCAGAATTCAGCCAGATGACGGGTAGTATTGGAATTTTCTGCCCTGAAAGTGGGACCGAAAGTGTAGACTTCCGCAAAATCCCATGGCTGCCAGCTCCCCTTCCAGCTGACCGCTTACGGTAAGATTGGTGGCTCTTCCGAAAAAATCTTCTTTAAAATCCACTTCACCCTGTTCATTTCGCGGCGGTGTTTCCAGCGACAGTGTGGTCACTTTAAACATTTCCCCCGCTCCTTCTGCATCCGATGCGGTGATAATGGGTGTATGCAGATAGACAAACCCCCGTTCATTAAAAAACTGGTGTACGGCAAAAGCAAGTGCATGCCGAACGCGGAACACGGATCCGAATGTATTCGTCCGGAACCTCAGATGGGCTATTTCCCGTAAGAACTCCAGACTATGCTTTTTAGGCTGCAGCGGGAATTTCTCCGCATCACATAAACCCAGGATTTCAACCCTGGTACGCCTTTAGCTCCACCTGCTGACCCTTTCCGGGTGAAGAAACCAGCTTGTCCAACAGCCCGGATGGAAGTTCCTGTCGTTATTTTCTTCAACAGGCTTTCTTCAAATAGACCCAGTTCCAGCACCACCTGCAGGTTTTCATTGCAGGAACCGTCATTTAAAGCAATAAACTGGTTGTTACGAAGGGTTCTAACCCAGCCCATGACCGTTATTTCCTCGTTCCCCGCTGGCATTCCGAGGACATCTTTGATTTTTACACGCTTGTTAAACATCAGACTAATTAGGCTTGCAGGTGAATAAAGACGGCAAAGATAATCCTTGAAATATTTTTTTAGATTTTCCGTTTTTATATTATCATTGCAGCGGAATCAGGCTGATTCGTTCTTATCCTTTGCTCGCAAACGTCAGTTTTAGTCATTCCGCTCGTCCTTAATCAAAATACATTCACAAATTCTTTTTCTACAGGTCAGTTCTAACTGCTGTAATTCTCAAGCTTTACTATGTACGACATTCTCCAACTAAACGACATGCTCGTTCCCGAACTGCTCGATATTGCTGAGCAGTTGAAAATCCCTGCTGCCAAAAAACTCGATAAACAGGAACTCGTCTATAAAATATTAGATAAACAAGCGTTGGCGCCCAGTGATAAATCAGATGTCGATGGCGATGATAAACCCAAACGCAAACGGATTGTAAAAACAACGACTGCTAATTCCAGCGAGGAAGCCTTTGTCGAAAGTGGTGACCCGATCCCGAAAATGAAAAAACCGGAGCCAAAAAAAGATCTTAAAAAGAAAGAAGAAAAACCCATCGTTAAAAAACTTCGCAGGAAGGAAGACGAACCGGTTAATGAAATACCAGCTCCGGTTGAATTTCACAAACCGCAGCCACATCCCAGACCCGCGCCGGTAAATCAGCGGCAGGAAGAGGAATCAGAAGAGACAGATGTTTCAGAAGGAAACAATAACCAGAATGGTAACCAGGAACTCGGCAATGAAGAAAGCGGCTCTGCCCCTGAACAAAATCGTCCGGGAAATGGCGACCAGCAACAAAAAGTTTATCCTCAACGCCGCAATGAAAATTTCAATATCGAATTTGATGGCGTGATTCAGGCGGAAGGTGTTCTGGAAATGATGCCCGACGGATATGGATTCCTGCGCAGCAGCGATTATAATTACCTCTCATCCCCGGATGATGTATATGTGTCTCCTTCCCAGATCAAATTATTCGGCTTGAAAACCGGAGATACAGTTTACGGATCTGTTCGTCCGCCTAAAGAAGGGGAAAAATATTTTGCCCTGCTCAAGGTAGAGACCATCAATAATAAGTCTCCGGAAGAAGTAAGGGACCGTGTTCCTTTCGACTACCTGACGCCGCTTTTCCCTTTTGAAAAACTGAATCTTTTTGTAAGTCCGTCAGATTTTTCCACCCGCATTATAGACCTGTTTACACCAATTGGCAAAGGACAACGCGGATTGATTGTATCCCAGCCGAAAACCGGCAAGACCATGTTGCTGAAAGCGGTGGCCAATGCCATTGCCATCAATCATCCGGAATGTTACCTGATGATTGTACTCGTAGATGAACGTCCGGAAGAAGTAACCGATATGGAACGTTCAGTTCGTGCAGAAGTGATCGCATCCACTTTCGACGAACCTGCAGAAAAACATGTAAAGGTTTCCACGGTCGCTTTACAAAAAGCCAAACGCCTGGTAGAATGCGGTCATGATGTGGTGATCCTGCTGGATTCTATCACCCGCCTTGCCCGCGCTCATAATACAGTTGCACCGGCATCCGGTAAAGTGCTGAGTGGTGGTGTGGAAGCTAATGCCATGCAAAAACCCAAACAATTTTTTGGTGCTGCGCGCAAAATAGAAAATGGCGGCTCTCTTACCATACTTGCAACAGCCCTGATCGATACCGGATCCAAAATGGATGAAGTAATTTTTGAAGAATTCAAGGGAACAGGAAATATGGAACTGCAGCTTGACAGACGCCTGGCCAACCGCCGGATCTTCCCTGCCATCGACCTGGTTGCATCCTCCACACGTCGTGACGATCTCCTGCTCGAAAGAGAAATCCTGCAGCGAATGAATCTGCTGCGCGTTTACCTCAATGATATGAATACAGAGGAAGCCATGAATGAATTGCTGAAAAGAATGCGCGGAACAAAGAGCAACGAAGAATTCCTTGCAAGCATGAATAGTTAATGGTTTAGACTAAAATATCAGGTGCTCCCTGTGCCTGATTTTTGTGTGGGTTAATTCCGTCACCAGTTGTACTCCTGTTATGGATTTGATGGATTCCATCATTTCGGCCATCACGGTATCAGATACCGAATCGCCCTTCAACAGCCAGAAAAAATCCAGGTGCCTGAATTCCGGCAGTAAGAATTCCCCGTCATTCTGATTATTGTATAAGTAGTGGATGATTGTTTTATGAGGCTCCGGGCATTCATAGACAGTAAAATAGTATTGCCGCTTTTTTCTGATCATCGGAATTTCGATCTGATTGGTAATCCTGAAGTCAAGGCGCATCTGGCGGTTCAGCTGCCAGCAAAAACGATAACCTTTTAAGGGTGCCACAATGCCTAATAACCGGGAACCATCAAAAAAGTCCCCTTCCATATTGTCCATGTCCAGCTTCAGCGGCTTCATAGAATTATTTGAATTGAACGGCTGCTTTCATTTCTTCTTTTCCCCGCAAAAATTCTACCGTCGTTTGATCTCCTCTGTTAAACTTGGATAAGGCTTCCATATAAGTCTGCAGGGATATTACTGTATAGTCTCCCATTTTAGTAATAATATCGCCGGTTTTCAACCCCGCTTTCTCTGCCGGCCGGCCTTCGCTGATCGCATCTATGCGCAGCCCGCTTCCAGGAAAACTATAATCCGGCATGATACCCAGTGTAACATTAAACGCAGGCGCTACCCCATATTGTTTATCGCGTGTTTTAGCAAATACGGGTTTATTAGCACCATCCATCTTTTGAATTATGGCATAGACGAGCCGGATCACCTGCAATTCGCCGGTGTAATTTATTTTACCTGCCTCGTCGCTCGGTTTATGGTAATCCGGATGGATGCCGGTAAAGAAAAATAAAACGGGAATATTCTTCAGATAAAAAGAAGTGTGATCACTGGGACCTGTACCACTGGAATCTGCATTCAGTATGAAAACTTTTTTATTTAAAGTGCCGCCGATCAGTTCGGCCCATTGCGGCGAGGTACCATAACCTCCAATGGTAAGTACATGGGTGCTGTCATTCAGCCTTCCGATCATATCCATATTCACCATATAACTGATATTCGTGAGCGGTACGGGTGAGTGGTCGATAAAATATTTCGATCCGATCAGGCCGGATTCTTCGCCGGAGAAAGCAACTATTAAATAATTCGATTTCAGGTTTTTCGTTTTCTTCAGCAGCCTGGCGATTGCCAGGAGAGCTGCCGTACCACTTGCATTATCGTCGGCGCCCGGATAAATCACTTTATCGGGTCCATGGTAAAGTGTATTACTGTCTTCCCCAAATCCCAGATGATCATAATGAGCTCCGATCACAACAGTATTGGGAGCGCCGTTATCCAACCATCCGATTACATTGTGACCCCATCTTTTTTTCTCTTCCATTTCCACATCTATTTCCACATCGAGGGATTGGGAAATATCCTTCAGATATTTTTTCCTTCCGGCCCTGGTAATATAGAGTGCCGGAATTTTTTCAGGTTTGATGCCTTCCGCCGGATCAAACACAAGACCGTCTTCTGCTTTTGAACTGTTATAAAAAATCACTGCACTGGCACCCTTGCCCGCAAACAATCTGGTTTTTTCACGCAGCACTTTCATCAAATCAAAATGAGGATTTGACAGATGCTGCATCAGTGATTTCTTTCAAATCATAAAACCAGGGAGAGCCGCTTTCCTGCAGGGCAACGGCCGAAGAACCGTCCAGCTTTCCGGCCGCGCTGAATGGAAGTGGAAAATATTCAGAAGTCAGGTTTAATACCGAATTATTAATGGTGAACCGGGTATGGCTGATGTCCCGTCCATCGTAAATCTCAAAACGCTGAAGCCAGGTTCCACTATCTCCCAGGGGTTTGAGTCCGGCTTTAGAGAACCCGTCAATTATATAATTTGAAGCCAGGCTTTCTCCCGGCGTACCCGATCTCCTGCCCTCCAGTTTTTCGTTTGCTAAATAACGTGATATCCGTTTGCAGTTCGGCAATGATAGCTTTGTCAGCTTTACGAAGTTTTTGAGAAAAGGCGGATAAAAAGAATACATGGCTGAAAATCAGGAAAATTAAAATGCCTCGTGTCATGAAGATCTGTTTACGAAGGACCGGGTATAAATTATATAGACAAACGCCATTCCAAAATGGATTCTCCCGGCCTGGACGCCGGCCTGAAATTACAGTTAGTTTATTAAAATTTTGTCCGGCAGGTTGGAAATTTGTTTGGGGCAGGTTATGGATTCCTGTCCGGCTGTTATAGATCAAAATGGCTGAACTGCCCGCTTTGCCGGGAAAGATCAGTTTGATACCGGAACAAGCTGCCAGCTACCCGGCATCCTTCCGGCTGGTCAACCCGTTCATTCCTAATGCAAACCGAAACCCGCCCGGTTGAAAACACGGTTTATGTAAGCAATTACTGAAAAAAAACGCAGAAAATCCGGAAAACGACGGTTATCCTTTCCAGTCATAATAATTTTCCTTTACTTTTGCAGATTAGCCTTTTCCGAACGGACATAACGGTTACAGGTTATACGAAAACAGAACAGCTGAATGGCCCTACCGCACCTTATTAAATACGTTTACACGAACGGAACCGATGAAGTTATCCGCCGGGGGAAAAAAATCCATGCGATAGGATACGTTGAACTCATTGAATACGACGAGCTATTTGAAACAGTTACTTTTCGTATCAAAGACGACAGTTATTCCACCTATTATAAAGTTTTTGTACAGAAATTTCGCGATGCAAAAACGCTGTCGGTTCGTTGCAGTTGTCCCTATAACCTGGGCGATATCTGCCGGCACGAGGCAGCAGCCCTGATTCAATTGCAGGAACTGCTCGACAGGAATATGCTGAAAGCCGAAGAAATCCGGTATGATCAGTCGCATACCGTTATTAAGATGAAGTCGATCGACCTGAAGACGATACGCCTGCTTTGTTCCCGGGAAGTATATGAAGAAGCAGGAAAATTTTTACAATCCAAAAAGGCAAGCATATCACACTGGCGGCTGATGAAACAGTTAAAGCCAGCGTGGAACTGGACGGAATAAAATATCCCGTACTGATCCGGAAAAACGAAGAAAGAAATTTTGACACCAGTTCAACTTATCCCGACACGGATCATCCGCTGTGTTTACCTAAAGTGATTTTGTTCCTGCAGTTATTGCAGGCCCACGGTTCTTATTATTTTGACTCGCATCCGCAACTGGGATAAGGAGAAAAATAAATTACTGGAAGCATACGGATATTCACTGTCTGACGACCTCAAAGGAAAATTTGAATTCTCCTATAAAGACGGAAAACCTTTTCTCCGGGTGCTGGATATTTCCATTAAACGGGTGAATCCGGCGGCATTATCCAGACCGAAACCTGAAGTCGATCACGAAGTTGTGGAGGAAGTCATGGAGCCGGAACAAAAATCAGGTTCCGTTCAGCGTCTTGGCGTGGTATTTAATTTCAACCACGATTCCTATCCCGGCTTTCTGCTGGATGCGATCAGTGGTGAAAGCAATGAACAACAGACCGCCTATGTCGGTAAAGTGGAAAAACTGGAACTGGCGAAATTTGTAAACACAGAGAAATTTAATGAACCCGACCGCCAGCTGGTTCTTTCCCTTCGCAAAACGCAGGAAACGGAGGTCAATAAATACCTGAACCGCAATTCTCCTTTCAGCGGCATGTGGGAAAATATCATTCATACCGAAGGAGAGGAACTGCCCGACGATACCAAGGCGCTGATCATAGAATACCTGCATCCACGCTACCGCAAATTATTTAGTGAACTTAAGTGAAAATCCATTCATCTTTTTTTTGAACGGACACAAACCGTTTCAAGACTGCCAATCTCCAAACGGTAAATCTTTCCCCGGATCCTGTTAGTCCTTCCTTTAAAGTTTCCAGCAATAAAAATAATATTGAGATCCGGGCATATACGCGCATTACTGGTCAGTCGATTGACCTCACGCAAAATAAATGCAACAGCCAGGTCATTTTATTTTTGAATAACTGTCTTTATCTCTGGGATAAGCCGGAAGATATCGCCGTGATTTCAAAATTCAATGAAGGCCGGATGATCATTCCCAAAGCTGAATGGCCCGAACAACTGCGCAGCTTTGTAATTCCCCTGCAGAAAGAATATCATGTAGACTTTGAGAGCGAACTCATCCGGGAAGTGAAAAGCGGAGATCCGGAAAGAAAAATCCTGCTCCAGGAAAAAGGTGATTATTTATTATTCCAGCCTGTATTTTCCTATAAAGGATTTGAAACCACATCCATTGGAAAAGACCAGCTTGTGGTGCCGGACGGTGATAAGGTTTTGCTTATCCAGCGAAATAAAGAAAAAGAAACAGCCTTCATTACGCAGCTTCAATCCCTGCATTCCCAGTTTATACAACCGCAGGGATCCTCCGGACTTGCTTTACGGGGGAATGACGTTTTGAAAAACAATTGGTTTTTCCTTTTTATGGATGCCATGCAGGAAATGAAAGTAACCGTGCATGGATTCGAGGCATTGAAAAATTTCCGTTTTAATACTTCCCGTCCGCAAACGAAAATCCATATCAGCAGCAGCACCGACTGGTTCGATGCGCGTGTGGATATTATTTTCGGCGACCAGAAAGTAACCATTGCAGATGTAAAAAAGGCACTCGCCAATAAACAGCAGTTTGTTCCCCTGAATGATGGCACACTGGGTGTTCTGCCAGATGAATGGGTAAAACGCTATGCGCTGCTCTTCCGGGTGGGCGAAGGAAAAAGTAATGAACTCCGTCTTTCGCGTTATCATCTCAGTGTAATTGATGAACTCTATGAAAACAGGAATGAAGAAGAACTGATCATTCACCTGGAAAAGAAATACGAACAGCTCAAGGAGTTTAAAAAAATCAAGGAGATCGATCCGCCATCGCATCTGGCCCAGATTCTGCGACCTTACCAGGTACATGGATTTCACTGGCTAAATTACCTGCATGAAGTAAACTGGGGAGGAATCCTGGCCGATGACATGGGTCTGGGTAAAACCATACAGGCACTCTCCTTCCTCCATCATTATAAAGCAACATTACGGCCACCTGCGTGCGCTGGTTGTTTGTCCAACCACCCTGATCTTTAACTGGGAAAATGAAATCAAAAAATTTGCACCGGGACTGACCTACCGGATCCATCATGGCGGAGAACGATTGAGAAATAAGGAAGCCCTGAATGATTATGATGTCATCATCACTACCTACGGCACCCTGCGCAGTGATATCAAATTGCTTATGGATATGCCCCTGGATTATGTGGTACTGGATGAATCACAGGCCATTAAAAATCCGGCCAGTAAAGTGACCAAGGCAGCCTGCCTGCTCCGCGCCAAACACCGGTTATGCATGAGCGGTACCCCGCTTCAGAATAATACCTTCGACATTTTTGCGCAGATGAACTTTCTGAATCCGGGTATGCTGGGCAGTATTGAATTTTTCAGGCAGGAATTTGCCATTCCGATCGATAAATTCGGTGAGCCGGACCGCAAAGACCATCTGCGCAAATTATTATATCCCTTCATCCTTCGCAGAACCAAGGAACAGGTGGCCCGAGACCTGCCCGAAAAAACAGAAACCATCCTGTTTTGTGAAATGGAAGAAGAACAGCGCAAAGTATACGATGCGTACCGGAATGATTACCGGGATAAGATCCTGGGCACCATAGAATCACAGGGTATCCAAAAATCCCAGCTCACCATTTTACAGGGCCTGATGAAACTCCGCCAGATCTGTGATTCCCCGGCCATCCTGAATGAAACGGAAAAATATCCGAATCATTCCATCAAACTCGATGAACTGGCCCGGGAAATTTCAGAAAATATCGGTAACCATAAAGCACTGATTTTCTCCCAGTTCCTGGGTATGCTGGCCCTGATCAGGGAAAAACTGATCGAACTGGAAATTCCTTATGCCTATTTTGATGGCAGCACCACGGCCACTGACCGGGAAAAAGCCATCCGGGAATTCCAGGACAATGACAGCTGCCGGGTTTTCCTGATTTCACTTAAAGCAGGTGGTGTAGGGCTGAACCTGACTGCGGCCGACTATGTATATATCGTCGATCCCTGGTGGAACCCGGCTGTTGAACAACAGGCCATCGACCGGACCCACCGTATCGGACAAACCAAAAATATTTTCGCCTACCGCATGATCTGTAAAGACAGTATTGAGGATAAAATCCTTCAGTTGCAGGATCGTAAGCGACTCCTGGCAAAAGACCTTATCGCCGATGATGACGGATTCGTGAAGAGCCTTTCCAGCGAGGATGTGGAATACCTGTTCAGCTAAGGGCCTGTAATTGCGGCAAAAGACGGTCAAAAAGAGCCGTATTTTCCCTATTGCACCTACGCTTTTTTTTGTATTAATTTAGTTCCCAAATCCATTGCTATGAGAAGCACACTCATAACCATTGCTTTCCTGCTGAATGCTGCCTGGCTTTTCTCGCAGGATGATGTTTTTTCAAACAAAACCAATGTGGCGCTGGAGAAAGTAATCCGCGACTATCCCAACCGTTTTCATAATATAAAGGGTGAAATGATCTCCCAGCATGCACAGGTAGCTGAATATAAATCTACCATCTCTGTTCCGGGCGCCAGCTATTGCAGCATCTGGAAATACAATGTTTCCAATAATGAAGTCTACAACTGGAACTGCACCACTTTCAATTCGCCGAATTTTATGCAGGCCCGGGTGCAAGTTTAAAGAAATGTATGACCAGATTGAAAATACCATTATAAAAATAGAAGGGCAAAAACCTTTTATCCTCAATGCACAGTACCGTACACCGACAGAACTTCACACATGTCAATTCGATCAGTTTCGAATTGCTTCCCCTGACTGACTGAAATGAAGAAACCTGAAGGTTGATCTCAGCCTTGAAAAAGAATCGAATATCTGGAAGGTTAAACTGAATGTGTATGAAGGTGAACGCAAGAAAAAATTAACTACGGCGGTAACAAGCTCGCTTAAGCCTTGCTAACGCTTTTTTAATGTTATCCGATCATGTCAACCGTCACCTTATACCAGCAACACATACTCCCTCAGCACCGCCTCTATCTCCTCGAGCTTAAAAGGCTTGGAAATATAATTATTCATCCCGGCATCCAGGCATCGTTCCTTATCGCCTTTCATCGCATCGGCCGTAAGCGCAATGATAGGAATTCTTGACTGTGCCGTCTGCATTTTGCGGATAATCCGTGTAGTCGTATAGCCATCCATTTCAGGCATATTCACATCCATAAATATCAGTACCGGATCATAATGAGGAAGGGACTCGATTACTTCTCTTCCATTCTGCATCTGGATAATATCAAATCCCATTCTCTTTAGCACTTCTGAAATCAGCATCATATTGATCGGATCATCGTCCACCACCATGATGCTGGCAGCCTGGGTAATTTTTTCGATGGCTATCAAAAGAAGGATGCAGGGAATCATTCTGCATATTTTTTTCAAATAAAGACAGCAGGGTACTGTTGAGCTCATGCAGTTTTACAGGTTTGGAAATAAATTTATTGATCCCTGTTTTATCTGCTTCATGCTGGTAAAGATTTTTTTCGAGGGAAGAAAGCATCAGAATAAACGGCTGATTGACACCGGGAGTCGATTCCTTGATTTTCTTTACGAGGCTTATCCCATCCATACCGGGCATATGATGATCGGTGATGATCAGATCAAATGGCTGTCCGGATAATTTGGCGGACTCAATTTTTAACAATGCATCCGGCTCCGTTCTCGCGAGGTTTCACAGTAAATCTGGAAATAACCGAGTGTTTCTTCCATCAGATGCAGATTGGTCAGATTATCGTCCACCACCAGCACTTTTTTTAGCAGGGGTTTCGGCTGTAACTGCATTTCCGGCTGGTCGTTGGCCACTTCCAAGCGGCAGGCAGAGTGAAAACGAACTTCCTTTGCCGGCTTCACTTTCCACGGTCAGGGTTCCGTGCATGAGTTCTGCCAGGCTTTTTGAAATCGCCAGTCCAAGCCCCGTACCGCCATATTTTCTGGTCGTGGAATTGTCTGCCTGCGTAAAACTTTCAAAGATTTTTTGCAGTTTGTCTTTGGGAATTCCGATACCGGTATCTTTTACCTGTATAATAAAATTCAGGTATTTTTTTCCCTCGTGCTGATATGCATCTCCCCAGTTTTCGGATCGAAACATAGATCTCTCCTTCTTTTGTAAACTTAATGGCATTTCCCAGCAGGTTTACGATGATCTGACGGATACGGACAGGATCGCCCAGCAGCTGGGAAGGAATATCATGGTCCACCCGGTATAGCATTTCCAGTTTTTTCTCAAATGCTTTCAGCGTAAGGATGTCCATGGTTTCTTCCACCAGTTCGTCCAGCTTGAACAGCGTATTATCAATAATCAGCTTGCCGGCTTCGATACGGGAGAAGTCAAGAATATCATTGATGATCTCCAGCAAACCGTAGGCTGATTTTTTTACATTCTTCAGATAGTCGCGTTGTGTTTTTTGCAGTTCCGTCGTAAGAACCAGGTCAGTAAATCCGATGATCCCGTTCATCGGCGTGCGCAGTTCATGGCTCATATTGGCCAGAAACTCGCTTTTGGTGCGGTTTGCTGTTTCAGCAAGCACTTTTGCCTGGATGAGTTCGTCTTCAATTTTCTTACGCTGGATGGCAGCACTCAGGGAAGAGGCAAAGGACTGTAGATATCGAAAATTCTCCTTCTGTCCATTCCTTGTCTTTAGTAAATTCATCAAAACCGACAAATCCCCAGAAAAAATCATTTACAAAAATCGGAATGGATAAAGTGGCTTCCACCTGATGTCTTTCGAAAATTCCGATGAGTCGTTCATCCGTTTCCTTCCAGCGGTAACTTACAAACGGAAGCCGGTCCATCAGCGGTTTGATAATCGGCTCAATGGTTTCGAAGCTGAGATTTGACATGCGCGGATTGTTCAATACGGGATTCCTGGTCGCCGGCAGTTCCATTCATGAATGATGGAGGTAAACCATTTGCCCGTTTCTTCTTCGTATTTATTTTTGAAAACATATACCCGGTCCACCAGTGTTTTAGTTCCAAGTATTTCAATACCTGAAGCGATGGCCTGATTAAGGTCTGTATTACTCAGCAATAAATGGGTTGCCTGGGATACAGCATAAAGCAGCTGATCCTTCTTTTTCAATTTTTCCTGAGCGATACGCTGCCCGGTAATATTCCGCGAAGTACAAACCAGTTTGATCACTTCATTGTGATCCACAATGGGTTTGATAATTGTTTCCAGCCACAAATAGGTATTATCTTTTTTGCGAACCCGGTAACGGATGATCAACGACTCCTGGTCCTATAGATTCGGCTCCTCTTTCCGGTTTGAAAAATTTATGGCGGTCGTCCGGATGAACATAATCCAGGATCGCTGTGCCGATTACTTCTTCCACTTCGTAACCCAGCACATGGGTCAGGAAGGAGAGAGATACCAGATAGTTCCGTCAGCTGCATGCACACTGATAATATCTTCAGAATTTTCTGCCAGGAGACGGAATTTCTGTTCGCTGTTCACCAGGGCATTCTCCGATTCCTTCTGGGCTGTAATATCCTGTGCGATTCCAAAACATCCGTTTATATCCACCACCTTTCCCTTCAAAAATAAATAACGCATCCAGCCCTGGCAGGTAATGACGCGAAAGGAAAATGAACTTTCATAACCCAGATTATCGCGGTTCAGAAATATTTCTCCAAATTCATCTTTTGCCGTATCAAAATCTTCCGGAACTACAAATTCCTCGAGAAATTCATTCAGTAACAATTTTCCTGAATTGGTTTCTTCCATCACCAGCAGTTCCTTGAATTCATTTCCGAGAATAATTTCCTGGGTTTCAAAATCCACTTTCCAGGATCCCATGCGCGCATAGGTCATGGCATAGGAAAGAGTCTGGATAGCTTCTTCCTTGACTTCCTGTGCCATGACTTTATCAGTCACATTCAATCCGATACCCTGTATTTCCTTTACCTGTCCGCTGTTCATCCCTGAGTGCCAGGAATTCCCAGTCTGTCCAGACAAATGCCTTTGAATTTTTAAATGGCTTGCGGATCAGCAACTTCACAATTTTTCCCGGATTATTCCAGCATTCATTGGCCACTTCCCGGCAACGGACCAGGTCTCTTGGAAAAATAGTCCCGAGAAAAAATTTATTCAGCACATCTTCATCCTTCATAGCCAAACGCTTTCAGAAAAGCCTGATTGGCATAACTGAAATTTCCTTTCCGGTCGATGCGGATCAGGTAGTTTGTCTGGGATTGAAGAAGGGAATCCAGGTGTTTTTTCTCAACCTGCAATTCATTCTGGGCTTTCTGCAGATCCCTGAAATTTGTTTCCCCTTTTTTAAATGCCGGTTCCAGCACCAGGATGATAAGGCAGATAATGGCAATTATAAGGGATAAAAATTTTCCGACTTCAATGGCAGATGATTCCTCATTTTTTTCATTCAGTATGATGGTGAACTGGCTGGTGATATCCCGCATGAGCGGCAAGAATTTATTTTCACTTTCCATCAGCCGCTGCAGATAGAGGCGCCTGTTGATATGAAAAATAACAGAATCCTCCTGTACAATATCCTGGCCGATACGCAGGATACTGTTATAGTATGGATTGATGTAGGAAAAGAGAATCCGGATTTTAAAAACATGGGCGGGCAGTGGTGTTTTGGATTGCTGCTACTCTTTTCAGTAATTGTTCCTGCTGCGATCTTAAAGGCAGCCAGGGTAACTGTAAGGCTGTCCTTGATACGATCGGTTTCCGGTTCACTATAAAGTCCGCCGGCAATGATGGCTGCCTGTTTTGCAATCACCTGGCTGAGCGTCTGCTGCCTGCCCGACAGGGACCTGGCCGTGATAAGTTCTTCATTCTCAGCTGATTTTTATTAACCAGGTAATATGCAAAAAAATTGCACAACAAAACGGTGGCAAATAAAACGATGGAAATGCGTACTAACTTCCGGAAGGGGCTCTGCATAGTAAAGGATTACCCTTTTAACGCAGAAATCGCGATTTTAACTTATGGAAAGTTGATAAATAATTAAATGACTTGAAGCCGGGGTTGGCGGGCTTCAGGCGTTCAATAATCAATCACCTGTTCTTCCATAAAAACGGGAAGTTCCCGGAATTCATATTGCTGGTTTCTCAGCTGGGGTTCAAAGCCGGCTTCTTTAATAGCGGCCTGGATGGTTTTACTGGTAAACCGGTGGGGGGCACCGGCGGCACTCACCACATTTTCTTCCAGCATAATACTTCCAAAATCATTGGCACCGGCATGGAGGCAGATCTGAGCTGTTTCTTTACCGACTGTAAGCCAGGAGGCCTGTATATTTTTTATGTTGGGAAGCATGATCCGGCTCATGGCGATCATCCGGATATATTCTTCCGGTGTAGTCAGGTTATGAACACCCCGGATCCTGGCCAGCAGGGTATCGGCATCCTGGAATGTCCAGGGAATAAAAGCGAGGAATCCTTTGGCATCTTTGGGTTTCAGCAGCCTGTACTTCCCTGTATTCTGACCAGGTGTTCAAATCTTTCTTCAATCGTTTCCACATGTCCGAACATCATGGTAGCTGAAGTGGTAATATGCTGCTGATGCGCTTCGCGCATGATATCCAGCCATTCCTGGGCGCCGCATTTTCCTTTACTGACCAGCCGTCGGACCCGGTCAATCAGGATTTCCGCACCGGCTCCCGGAAGTGAATCCATACCCGCTTCCCGCAGTGCAGTAATCACTTCGCGGTGTGATTTTTTTTCAAGTTTGCAGATATGTGCAATTTCCGGAGGTCCGAGTGTATGCAATTTCAACTGGGGATAACGCGTCTTGAGTTCGCGGAATAAATCGGTATAAAAACTCAATCCCAGTTTCGGATGATGACCTCCCTGCAGTAATAACTGATCCCCGCCCCAGCGGAATGTTTCTTCTATTTTCTTTAATGTAGGTATTGATATCCGTTATATAGGCATCCGGATGACCGGGAACGCGTAAAAATTACAAAACTTACAATTGGCGATGCAAACATTGGTGGTATTTACATTCCGATCTATCTGCCAGGTAACTTTTCCATGTCGGAACCTGTTTTTGCCGAAGCTGGTCGGCAACAAACATCAGTTCCGTCAAGCGGTGCCTCATTAAAAAGTGCAACACCTTCTTCCACAGAGAGAAAATCAAATTGCAGGGCTTTCTGCATACAGTTTCGACAAATCCATCTTATTCATGCTATTACTTTAACTTAGCTACGAGCAAATTTAGGACAGCAGATTTTCAATTCAATATTTATATGAATGGGGTAGAAAGCTGCTTAAAAATTAGTAGATTTATCAGGCAGGATCTCACTGTAATCCACACCAAACTAACGACCGCTTTTGAATCATGAATACTGCCAACAAAACGAATATAGTTTGTTCGAATGTTCTTATGCGTAAAATCCTATTCGGTTTTCTCCTTATCCTGACCATTTCCAGCGGAGTAAATGCTCAAAAAAATTCAGCCAATGCAGCCAGGCTGATTACCCAGGTTCCTTTTACCAACTTTTACCGGTGGCGTTGTGGTTATCCGGGCCCAGCTGGTTGGATTTCCCGATACACTGAATTTTATCATGGACACCGGAAGCGGTGGCATTTCGCTGGATTCCACCACCTGTATCCGACTTAATATCGTTCCCGTTCTGACAGATAAACTGATCATGGGAATTGGTGGCGTCCGTCAGCTGAGATATGTCAATAACCAGATCCCTGTTGCTCGGCAACACTGCGGATTGACAGTCTCAATTTTCACGTGAGTGACTATGATATATTAAGCAGTGTCTATGGGGACCGTATCGACGGAATCATCGGATACAGTTTTTTTTCCCGGTACATTGTAAAAATCGATTACGACAGCAGCCAGATGTATGTCTATTCCAAAGGATACATTAAATATCCGCGGGGCGGCTATCTGCTGAAACCATCCATTGTGAGTCTCCCTGTTCAGGGCGGTATTTTGCGTGATAATCATGAGGTAGATACGCCGTTTTTATTTTGATACCGGCGCCGGACTTTGTTTATTGCTGAATTCCGATTTTATCAAGGATAGTTCCATGCTTAATCCGGATAAAAAACCACTTCCTACTCAGGCGCAGGGCATGGGCGGAAAGGCAAATATGCAGGTTACCGTTCTAAAGGAATTCCGCCTGGGGCCTTACAAATTCCGGAATATTCCGACGCATATTTTCGATGACGAATATAATGTAACCTCCTATCCCTACCTGGCCGGACTGATCGGCAACGATGTCTTACGGCGGTTTAATATTATTTTCAATTATGACAAGAGAAATTTCTATCTGATGCCCAATTCGCATTACAGGGATCCTTTTGATTATTCATATACCGGACTGGGTATTTACTGGATTGAAGGCGAAATCCGGGTGGGTGACGTGATGAAGGATTCCCCGGCCGAAAAAGCGGGTTTCCTGGTGGATGATGTGATAGTCGGAGTAAATGATAATCTTACTCAAAATCTACAGCTGTATAAATCCATGCTTCAGAACACCGGTGATAAGGTAAAAATCCTTGTCCGCCGCCCCACGGGTAATCTGGAGCTCAATATGAAGGTGAAAAGCATCTTCTGAATTCTTTGTGACTTCGGTTATTGAAGTCTTATTACCTTGCACTTCTTTTCAAGTATACGTTTATTCCATGCATATTGATTATAACAAGTTTACGCTTAAAAATGGCTTGCGGTTTATAGTACATGAAGATCATTCCACGCCTATGGCTGTGCTGAATGTTCTTTATGATGTGGGAGCCCGTGATGAGGATCCCGGGAAAACCGGTTTTGCCCATTTATTTGAACATCTGATGTTCGGTGGTTCTGTGAATATTAAAGATTTTGAAGGGCCGTTACTTATGGCCGGCGGGGAAAACAATGCGTTCACGACCAACGACCTGACCAATTATTATATCCAGTTGCCGGCAGAAAATATCGAAACCGCCTGCTGGCTTGAAAGTGACCGGATGCTTTCCCTGGCTTTCAGTGAGAAGAGCCTGGACGTGCAGCGAAAAGTAGTTTGCGAGGAATTCAAAGAACATTATATAAACCGTCCCTATGGAGACGTAGCGTTTAAATTGAGGGAACTTGCTTACAAGCAACACCCTTATCGATGGATGACGATTGGACAGGAACTTTCGCATATTGAAAATGCGAAACTGGCTGATGTGAAAGCTTTCTTTTTTAAACATTATTGCCCGGCAAATGCCATCGTCGTTATGGCAGGAAATATACAGACCGATAAAGCCCTGGCGCTGGCTGAAAAATGGTTTGGCAATATTCCCGCAGGTGAAAAATATATCCGCCAGCTTCCGGCAGAACCCAAACAGGAAGCTGCGAGAGTTCTCGAGGTTAAGGCAGATGTTCCGCTTGACGCGCTCTACAAAGCCTTTCATGTGGGATCAAGGACCGACAAGTCCTACTATGCCATGGATCTGATTGGCGAATTACTGGGTGGTGGCGGATCTTCCCGTTTGTTTCAAACCCTCGTTAAAGAAAAAAAACTTTTCAGTAATATAGAATGTTATCATTTCGGTTCCTCCGATCCGGGCCTGCTGCTGATCGAAGGAAAACTTATCAGGGGAACTTCCATGAAAACAGCGGATCAGGCCATCGGGGAAGAACTGGAAAAATTGAAATCGAAAGTCATAGAAGAAAAGGAATTGATGAAGGTGAAAAACAAAACAGAATCTGCCATTCTGTTTGAAGACATGAGCCTGATGAACCGTGCATCCAATCTCGCCATGTATGAACTGATGGGAGATGTCGCATTTATGAATACGGAACTTGACAAATACCTGGAAGTCACCACCGGAGATATCCGGGATCTGAGCGCTTCCATATTCGACGAAAAAAACAGCAACAGTCTGTTTTATTACAGCAATAATTAACTATGAATTTTTCTAATATGTTGAATCGCAAAACTGCACCGGAAATTACCGATGCAGTAAAATTTCAGCTAAACCTTCCGCCCCACCAGAAAATATCCCTGCGTAACGGAGTGGAGGTTTATCTCGTGGACATGGGAACGGTGGATACCCTTATGATGAATGTTGTTTTTTACGCAGGGAATTGTTTTGAATCCGAAAACCTGGTCGCTCGCTGCTGCGAATTTCATGTTGAAAAGCGGTACCCGTTCAAAGAATGCTTATGAAATCAATGATTTCTTCGAATATTATGGCGCTTATCTGAACCGGCAGAGTGGTCATGAAACCGCTGAGCTCACACTGCATTGCATGAAAAAACATTTTGCAGAATTGTTGCCGGTGGTTTCCGAACTCATAGCGGATTCCATATTTCCTGAAGACGAACTGGCGATCTACAAGAAAAATATGCAGCAACGCCTTCAGGTGAACCTGCGCAAAAATGATTTTATTGCAGGCCGGCTGATAGACACTTATCTGTTCGGACCAACCCATCCTTACGGCCGGTATAGTTCCATCGAAGATTATGATGCACTCAATATTGCGGGAATAAAAGAATTTTATAATAAATTCTACCTGGGTGGCCGATGTGTGATTTTTATTGCCGGACCGCTGCCGGCCGATATACAGAAACTGATTGATGCAAATTTCGGAGGACTGCCGCTGAACGGATCCGTCAAACCGGATTCAGCTCCTGCTAAAATTATCCCGGTAACCGAAAAAAAATACCGGATAACCAATGATCCGGACAGTGTTCAGGGTGCTATCCGGATAGCCCGCAATTTTCCCAACCGGCACCACCCGGACTTCCAGAAAATGCAGGTTCTGAATAATATTTTCGGCGGCTTTTTTGGTTCCCGCCTAATGGCCAATATCCGCGAAGACAAAGGATATACTTACGGTATACACAGCTATCTGACTAATCTGATTCAGGAAAGTGCACTGATGATTTCAACCGAAGCCGGCAAAGATGTAACAGAAGAGACCATCAGGGAAGTTTACCTGGAAATGAAGAGACTCTGCGAAGAACCGGTAACAGAGGAGGAATTAAAAACAACCAAAAACTTCATGATTGGCACCCTGCTGGGTGATCTGGATGGTCCTTTCCAGGTAGCCGGACGCTGGAAAAGCCTGATCCTAAATGATCTTACCGAAGATTATTTTTACAGGGGCATTGAAACCATAAAAAATATTCAGTCCGCCGACTTGCAGGAACTGGCCAACAAATATCTGAAGGCGGCTGATTTTTACGAACTGGCCGTATTTTAAAGAAACGGATTCAGTATTTTCACAGGATTAAAAATCTGCAGTTATGAATATCATTTTAAGAATCGTCATTTCTGCCATCGTCGCTTTTGCCCTCTCCTATATTTTAAGCGGTGTACACATTCAATCCTTTGTCACGGCCCTCATCCTGGCCATCGTACTGGGACTTTTAAACCTGTTTGTCAAACCCATCCTCATCATTCTCACTTTGCCAATTACCATATTTACTTTTGGCCTTTTTCTGTTTGTTATAAATGCCCTCATCATTTTACTGGCTGCGAAATTTGTCAGTGGATTCCGCGTGGATGGTTTCTGGTGGGCTCTCCTGTTCAGTCTCCTGCTGTCGATACTGACTTCTTTTTTATACAAAAAATCTACCCGGACGGAAAACTGAGTACGGTCCCGCTGCTCATCTTATAATATTGGATGCTATGTTTTTTGACCGCAAAGATTTTTCTGATCAGATTTTGCTGGATCTCTACCGAACCCTTCTTTTCCCCCGGATGGTTGAAGAAAAAATGCTGGTTCTGCTTCGCCAGGGAAGAATCAGTAAATGGTTCAGTGGTATTGGTCAGGAAGCAATATCCGCGGGTGTTGTATCGGCACTTGCGCCGGATGAATGGATCATGCCACTGCACCGGAACCTGGGCGTTTTTACCGGCCGGCAAATGCCTTTGAACAAACTTTTTTTACAATGGCAGGGAAGTGAAGAAGGATACAGCAAGGGCCGGGAAAGAAGTTTTCATTTCGGTTCCCGGGAACACCATATTTGCGGAATGATTTCGCACCTGGGCCCTCAGCTGGCCCTGGCAGACGGCGTAGCGCTGGCTTATAAACTCAGAAACGAAAATAAATGTGCCCTGGCATTCACCGGCGAAGGCGGCACCAGTGAAGGAGATTTTCATGAAGCTTTGAATCTTGCCGCTGTCTGGGATCTGCCTGTCATATTTGTAATTGAAAATAACGGATACGGACTAAGTACCCCGGCTATCGAACAGTACCGCTGCAACCGCCTCGCTGATAAAGGGATTGGATATGGTATGGAATCCGTTCAGATTGATGGCAATAATATTCTGGATGTGTACGATACGATCCGGGGTGTTCGCGAATACTGCATCCGGGAACAGAAACCATATCTTGTCGAATGCATGACTTTTCGCATGCGCGGACATGAAGAAGCCAGCGGCACCAAATATATCCCCGCTGAATTATTTGAGGAGTGGGCGAAAAAAGATCCTGTATCATCTTATGAAACCTGGCTGGTTGACAATGGGCTGTTGTTTGAAGAAAAAATAAAAGAAATCCGGAATGAATTCCGGACTATCATCGAATCTGCCATTGCCGTAACCGAAAATCCCATTATTCCCGATACGGAAAAAGAATTGAGAGACATGTACGCAGAAATACCGCTGCATGATGTTATTACGGAATCGCATTCTCCTGATCCTGAAACCGCCCCTTCCAAACGATTTATTGAAGGAATCCGGGAAGGACTCTGGCAGAGTATGGAGGCGCAGGAAAATCTGATCCTCATGGGACAGGATATTGCCGCGTATGGAGGCGCTTTTAAAATCACGGAAGGCTTCCTCGAAAAATTCGGAAAAGAACGGGTCCGCAATACACCACTCTGCGAAAGTGCAATCGTGGGCGCTTCACTGGGACTGGCACTGGAAGGATATAAATCGGTAATGGAAATGCAGTTTGCCGATTTTGCCACGGTAGGTTTTAATCAGATCGTTAATAACCTGGCAAAAATTCATTATCGCTGGGGACAGTCTGCGTCCACCGTTATCCGTATGCCAACCGGAGGCGGTGTGGGTGCCGGGCCTTTTCATTCACAAAGCAATGAAGCCTGGTTTACCCATGTGCCCGGTTTGAAAGTTGTTTATCCTTCCACACCCGCAGATGCGAAAGGACTGCTGAATGCTGCCATACTGGATACAAATCCCGTTTTATATTTTGAACACAAAGTTTTATACAGAAGTATCAGCGGCCCGGTACCCGAACATTATTATATCATTGAAATCGGGAAAGCAAATCTGGTGAGGAGCGGAACAGATATCAGCATCATCACTTATGGTGCAGGTGTTCACTGGGCAACTGCACTGGCCGATCAAAATCCGGAAATTTCTTTTCATATCCTTGATCTCCGCAGCCTGCTCCCGCTGGATTATGAGGCTATCCGGGAATCCGTTCAAAAAACCGGCAAAGTGATCCTGTTACATGAAGACACGCTCACCGGGGGCATCGGGGGAGAAATAAGCGCCTGGATTGGGGAACATTGTTTTGAACTGCTGGATGCGCCGGTGATGAGATGTGCTTCGCTGGATACGGCAATTCCTTTTAACCTTCAGTTGGAAAAAAATTTCATGGCCAACGCCAGGCTATGGGAAACAGTGGAAAAATTGCTTGCTTATTAAATTATGCGAATCTAAAGTGGATTACCGGTTCATTTTCCCTTTCCTGCATCCCCTCTTTAGTTTTCATTTGCTTTGAATACCCGCAGGAAATTTCCACCCAGAATTTTTTCAATATCTTTTTTACTATATCCCCTTTTCAATAACTCTTCTGTTATTTTCGGATAGTCTTCCACTCCGTTCAATCCGGCGGGGGCTGAATCAATTCCGTCAAAATCTGATCCCAGACCGACATAATCAACGCCCACCAGTTTTACGATATAGTCAATGTGATCGAACAGTAGTGAAAAAGGTGCACGCATATTTTCAAATTCATTTTTATACTTCTTCGAAAAGTATAGCGCAATCCAATATTCCGGTTTCTTCAATGCTGCCAATGAATCATGTTCGCTCTGGTGTAACTCAATAAACCTGTCCATTTTTTTTGAAAAGGTTGAATCCAGAAATCCGGAATAAAAATTCACCTGTATCACACCGCCGTTTTTAGCAATCGCCCTGATCTGATCGTCTTTCAGATTTCGGAAAACCGGACATAGTGCATATACCGAACTGTGCGAAGCAATAACAGGCTTGGTTGTGGTTGACATCAGATCTGAAAATGTTTTCTCTCCGATATGCGACACATCCACCATCATACCCAGCCGGTTCATTTTTCTCACAACCTGTTTCCCAAAATCATTTAGTCCGTATGACGTCACTTTAAAAGACTGCCGGGATTCATCCATAGCCGAGGTGGACCAGGAAGTACTATTATTCCAGGACAGTGTCATATATCTTACGCCTCTCCTGTAAAAACTGTCCAGGTAGTCTAAATTATCTTCTATCATATGGCCGCCCTCTACGCCGGACAGACAGGCGAGTTTATTTTTTTTTACTGCCTGCATAAGTTCTTTATATGAAAAAACGATCTGCATGGTCCTGGGATTTCTGGCTGCGATGGCGAAAAGAGAATCCAGTTCCTGATTGGCCAGTCTGAACGCGGATCCTCTTCCATAGTGATCATCACAGAAAATCGAAAACACCTGAACTTTTATTCCTCCATCCCGCATACGCTTCAGGTCTGAATGCGTAATCCCTTTCAGGTCTGTATCGAATACCACCTGCGATTCGACGGCCTTACTCAAAAAATCATTATGGGTATCAACCAGAATCGAATTGAAATGAATTTTTTCATAGGATTGGCCAGCAGAAAATTCAGCGATTAACAACATAAAAAAAAACAGCGAATTCCTCATATTTTTGATGCGGTTGAGTGTTCCCTAAAAGTAAAACATTCGGACTATGGATCTGGAGACCATCAGAAAATACTGCCTGGAAAAAAAATCTGTCACGGAGTCCTTTCCGTTTGGTGAAACGACACTGGTGTTTAAAGTGCGCGGGAAAATATTTTTACTGATCGGCCTTGATAATCTTCCCTTTGCAGTTCAACGTAAAATGTGATCCTGAAAAAGCCGAAGAATTAAGGGAAGAATATAGCTCTGTGATTCCCGCTTTTCACATGAATAAGAAACATTGGAATACGGTCATTCTGAACGGACAGATTCCTTTGAAACAAATCCGCGAAATGATTGATGAATCTTATCAGCTTGTAGTCCGGTCACTTCCGGTTACTGAAAGAAAAAAACTCGGCTATTAGATATAGTACCGGTTTTGTTCTATTTCATCTTTAACAATATCGGGTACGAGATAACGGATGGATTTTCCTTCTTTCAGCATATTACGGATATGGGTGGCCGAAATTTGTAAAAGAGGTGCTTCGAGAATATGGATTTGTGCGTATTTATATTCCGGAATATTTTCAAAGCCGGCACGTACATAAATATAAAACTCCGTGGTTTTCAGTAAGCTGTTCATGATTTTTCCACCTTGGCAGGTTTTGGTAACTGTCGCTACCCATGATTACAGAAAATTCATGTTGCTGATATTTTTCACGGATATAGGTAAGGGTATCGATGGTATATGAGGGCTTGGGCAATTTAAATTCGATATCCGAAGCCCGAAGGTGATTTTCACCGTCAATGGCCGCTTTAATCAGAAAAAGGCGATGGTATTCGTTCAGGAGACCGGCAGAAGGTTTCAACGGGTTTTGGGGAGAAACAATGAACCAAACCTGGTCCAAGCCCGGAAGACTGTACCACATGACTGGCGATAATCAGGTGGCCATGATGTACCGGATTAAAGGATCCGAAATATAATCCTATTTTCATTTAAAATATTGATTATCAGTGTTTTACGCTGAGTTACGCGGGAATAGGATCCACAAAAATGTTATCGGCCTCGTCCAGTCGAAGGCTAAGCTGGTAACCTGCTACAGCGATTGATATGGGATCTCCCAAGGGAGCAATTTTCTCTACTTTTATGATTTCGCCCGGTACACAACCCATCTCCATGAGTTTCAGAAAAACATCATTTTTTTCAAAGGAATGGATTCTGGCGCGTGCTCCTGTCCTTAACTCAGAAAGTCTTTTCATTGTAAGAACAAAAGTAGTTTTGTTGGGTCAATCGGCTTTACGATTTTCGGAAATGGCATGAGTAAAAAAGTATTCCCCGTTCAATTTCATTTTCTTACGCCCTGCACCCTTGCTGATCGCCGGATGCTAAAAGGCTTTATCGTTTCCATATTCAAAAAGGAAAAGCGGTCCCTGGAAAGCATTCTCTTTGTCTTTTGTGATGACAAGAACCCTGCTTAATCTGAATATGCAGTTTTTGAAACACGATTATTATACCGATATCCTGAGCTTCCCCCTGTCAGGACCTCGCAAGCCTCTTGTCGGTGAAATCTATATCAGCGTGCAAAGAGTAAGGGAAAATGCGGCGAACCTGGATTCCAGCTTCAGGGAAGAACTCCATCGCGTCATTTTTCATGGTATCCTTCATTTCTGCGGTTTTAAAGATAAAACCCAAGCGGATATCCGGCAAATGCGGAAAAAGGAGGATAGATATCTCGACTCTTATTTTAAAAAGAGGCGAAAGAATTAGGGCCACCTCTGCCTTTACACTATTGTTTCACGTGGAACATTGCCTGAGCTTAGGCTACCACTTAATCTTTGCTGATTTGACTGTTTCACGTGGAACCTTTTTCATCTGGGCTTTGCCGGATGGCTTTTAAGCATTAAACTTATTAAGAGTAATTTTGCGCCATGTTTTCAAAATATGATGTGATCGTAGTGGGAGCCGGGCATGCTGGCTGTGAGGCTGCAGCAGCAGCGGCAAATATGGGATCAAAAGTCCTTTTGATTACTATGAACCTTCAGACCATTGCTCAAATGAGTTGCAATCCGGCGATGGGTGGAGTGGCAAAGGGACAGATTGTTCGTGAAATTGATGCCATGGGCGGTTATTCCGGTATTGTTACGGATAAAAGTATGATTCAATTTCGCATGCTTAATAAGTCTAAGGGACCGGCTATGTGGAGCCCGCGGGCACAAAATGACCGAATGCTTTTCGCTGCTACCTGGCGCGAGATGCTTGAAAACACCGTAAATGTTGAGTTTTACCAGGACATGGTAAGCAGCCTGATTATTGAGGACGGCATTGTTAAAGGTGTCGTTACCGGAATGGGTAACCGTATTTATTCGAAGTCGGTTGTTTTAACCAATGGAACATTTCTGAATGGAATCATTCATATCGGTGAAAAACAATTTGGGGGTGGGCGAATGGCTGAGAAAGCTGCTACCGGCATTACTGAACAACTGGTCAGCGAAGGATTTGAATCCAACCGTCTTAAAACCGGAACTCCACCCAGAATAGATGGCAGGAGCCTGGACTATTCCAAAATGGAAGAACAGAAAGGGGATGAGTATCCTGTTGGATTTTCCTACCTGAATATTCCTTTGCCAAAAAAACAACGAAGCTGCTGGATAACTTATACCAATCCGGAAGTACATGATATTTTAAAAACCGGCTTTGACAGAAGTCCAATGTTTGCCGGAAGAATAGACGGGATTGGTCCCCGCTACTGTCCGAGTATCGAAGACAAGCTAAACCGGTTTGCTGACAAACAAAGACATCAGCTATTCATTGAACCGGAGGGCTGGAATACGGTCGAAATTTATGTAAATGGTTTCAGCACATCCTTACCGGAAGAAGTTCAGTACGAAGCTCTTCGTAAAATACCCGGTTTTGCAAATTTCAAGGCCTTCCGTCCGGGTTATGCGATTGAATACGATTATTTCCCGCCGACACAATTGAACCACAGTCTGGAAACTAAAGTCATCCGCAACCTTTTCCTTGCCGGGCAAATCAATGGTACGACCGGTTATGAAGAAGCGGCCTGTCAGGGGCTGATGGCAGGTATTAATGCACATCAAAAAATCAATTTTCTTGAGCCAGTCATTTTGGACCGGAGCGAGGCATATATAGGTGTCCTGATTGACGACCTGATCAGCAAAGGCACGGAAGAACCTTACAGGATGTTTACTTCCAGGGCTGAATTCCGGACCCTGCTTCGACAGGATAATGCAGATATCCGGCTTACAGAAAAGAGTTTCCGTCTCGGGCTGGCTTCCCCTGCCCGTATGGAAGCGGTAAATATCAAGAAAATGGAGGTTTCTGAAATAACCAAAATTCTTCAGGAATTCAATATCGATCCCAGGGATGCAGAAGAATTGCTGAGTGAGAAAAAAATGTCACCCCTGCTCCAAAGGCAGAAGGCGGCTTCCCTGCTTTTAAGACCCAACCTTGCCCTGGCTGATATTTCTGAAGGAATTCCTGCCCTGAATGATAAACTGCGGGAATTCGCCCCGCATGCCCTCGAGCAGGCAGAAATTCAACTGAAGTACGATGTCTATATCAAAAAAGAAAAAGAGCTTGTAAACCGGATTTCCCAGCTGGAACAACTTTCCATTCCGGAAACTTTCGATTACGACCGGCTTTCCGCACTCTCCATGGAAGCTCTCATCAAGTTTAAAAAAATTAAACCCCGGACGCTTGGCCAGGCAAGCCGTATCAGCGGAGTCAATCCTACCGATATACAAATCCTGATGGTCTATATGGGACGCTGAAGCAGCGAATCCTTTTCTCTATAAACCATATTGCCGGCTGATATCCAGCATGCGTTCGATAGGTTTACGTGCATCTGCGAGCAGGTCGGGCCTCATCTGAATTTCCGGCATTTCATATTCCATGCAGATATAAAGTTTCTCCAGCGTATTCAGTTTCATGTATGGACAATCATTGCAGGCGCAATTAGTTTCAGGTGGTGCAGGAATGAATATTTTTTCCGGTGAAGAAATTTTCATCTGGTGAAGAATACCCGATTCAGTTCCTACAATAAATTCCTTTGCGGAACTCGATTGGGTGAATTTCAGCAGAGCCGTAGTGGAACCAATAAAATCAGCCATACGCAATACAGGCTCTTCGCATTCCGGATGTGCAATGAATATGGCTTGCGGATGCCGTAGTTTTCAGTTCGGTAATTTTTTTCACACTGAAAATTTCATGGACGATACAGGCGCCATTCCATAGCAGCATATCCCGCCCGGTTTTTTTCTTCAGGTAAGCGCCGAGGTTTTTATCCGGAGCAAAAATAATTTTCTGTGAAGCCGGCAAACTTTCAATTATTTTTTCAGCATTGGAAGAAGTACAGATAATATCGCTCAGTGCCTTGATTTCCGCAGAACAATTGATATAGGAAATTACCAGATGATCCGGATGTTGCTTCCCGGAATGCCCTGAACAGATCAGCAGGTGCGGAATCAGCCAGCGAACAACCTGCTTTCAAATCGGGCAGTAAAACTTTTTTTCCCGGATTCAGTATTTTAGCAGTTTCCGCCATAAAATGAACGCCGGCAAATACAATGATATCAGCCTTGGTACGGGCGGCTTCCTGGGCAAGTCCCAGGCTATCCCCGATAAAATCAGCAACATCCTGTATGTCCGCATCCTGGTAATAATGCGCCAGCAATACGGCATTCTTTTCTTTTTTCAACCGTTCAATCTCCGCAAAAAGATCCAGGGTCGGATCCACCGATACATCCAGAAAGCCTTTCCGGTTTATTTCCATCTTTGCTTTTTCGATGTTGATAACTGCCATAGTATTTAATAATATATTATTTATATAAATAGATCTATTACTATTATAAGCCGGGTTATGTGGAAAACCTATCTATCTGTCAGACAATATCCATAATTTTTTTTATTGTGCACCGGTATACACATTCTCTTCACAGGGTTAAACACGCTCTGTGACTGACAATTTACGAATTGCACATTAGAACAGCAGGTGTGTGATCTGGACAAATACTTAATAACACATTTACTATTAAAAACCGGACAACCGGTTCTTTGTTCACCACTAACCCCTTCTGACCGGCAAATAATTATTCTATTCTCATTCCTTTCACAGAAACGCCGGTAAGAAAAGGGTGTTTTTCCACCAAAAAAAGGGGTTATACCCGCTGTCATGTGTAGTAATGTTCCACTTCTTTCGGGTTGTTTCACAGAATTTAGTCCGGCTTCAACCCACCGTCGAAAACGGAAACAAATTAATGCCATTTAAATGAGTGTCCGCGCGTGTTTGCTTGTTTTCCACAATTTGTTCATAACCATTTTTCATCTATTTTTGCCATCCTTTCAAAAAAACCGACTATATATATATGTCTATCATTCAGAAAATAAGAGATAAAGCGGCCTGGCTGGTGTTCGGACTCATTGCTGTGAGTTTGATTGGATTTCTGCTTATGGACGCCCGTTCCATCGGCGGCCGTGCGGCGGCATCCACTTCAGGAACAATCGGTTCCGTAAACGGAGAAAAACTGGAATATACTGATTTCCAAAAACAGGTATCAGAACGCGAAGAACAATATAAAAGTCAGGGTTATCCGGTGAATGATATGTTGTCACAAAATATCCGGGAAGAAGTCTGGAAACAGTTTGAGGAAAACGCAGTGCTGACAACGGAATATCAGAAACTGGGTATTGAGGTCAGTGACAAGGAATTGAATGATATGCTGGTCGGTGCCAATCCCATTCCGGAAATCCGAAGGGCATTTACAGACCCAAATACGGGAATGTTTGATGCCCAGCAGGCCGCGTCCAGAATTAACCAGCTCAGGACGATTTATAATGGCAACCGTAAATCAGATCAGAATTATGCGATGGCGCAGAACTTCTTCGAACAGGCGCAACCACTATTTATAAAAATGAGAGAAAGGGAAAAATATATTTCACTTATTGCTCAAAGCTCCTATGTTCCTAAATGGATGATTGAAAAAACCAATGCGGATAACAGCCAGATCGCATCGGCGAACTACGTGAAAGTTCCTTATCAGACCATCCCGGACAGTACGGTAAAAATTTCAGATGCAGAAATTCAGGCTTATCTGGATTTACATAAAAACCAGTTTGCCCAGGACGAAGCCCGTACGATCAGTTATGTGAGTTTCAGCGCGGCTCCTACCAGTGGTGACAGCGCTGCCATTTTCCAACAGGTTCAATCCCTGAGACCAGAATTTGCCGTTACAACAGATGTAGAATCCTTCCTGGCAAAAAACGGAACGGAAATAAATTTTACTGAAACCTGGGTCCCAAAATCCAAGATTAACCGGAGCCCGGAAAGATTCGCTCGCTAACCTTTCGAATGGTGCGGTCGTGGGACCCTACCTGGATGGTACCAATTATGTACTGGCCCGTATCATGGACATAAAAACCCTACCTGACTCCGTGCATGCACGTCATATCCTGGTTGCAATAAATGATCCGAGAACAGGTCAGCCGAAAACGGATGACAGTTCAGCAAAACATAAAATTGACAGTATTAAAACGCTCCTGGATCATGGCCAGCATTTTGACAGTCTTGCTATTCATTTTTCCGACGATGAAGGGAGCCGGATCAAAGGAGGCGACTTAAATTATTTCGGCCAGGGTCAGATGGTTAAGGAATTCGGGGATTTTTCATTCAACGGAAAGAAAGGAGAGATAAAAATCGTAAAGACACAATTCGGGTATCATTTGATAGAGATCATGGATCAGAAGAATTTTGAACCGGCGTTTAAGATCGCCTATTTTGCCCGGAGGATAGAACCCAGCCAGGAAACGGATCAGAACGCTTCGGGCCTTGCAAGCCAGTTCGCCGGTGAAAACCGCGACAAATCTTCTTTTGAAGCCGCTGTAAAGAAAGGAAATCTCCGGACAATTGTTCCCCCGGATCTTCAGCCAACAGATTTTACTATACAGGGTCTTGGTTCCAGCCGCTCCCTGGTACGTTGGGTATTTGGATCCAAACCGGGTGAAGTATCCGAGTCTTTTTCTGTAGGCGATAAATATGTTGTGGCCATGGTTACGGAAATAAACCATAAAGGTACCATGAGCCTTTCCAAGTCCAGACCCATGATTGAACCCATTTTGAGGAATCAGAAAAAAGCCGAAATCATTTCTGCAAAGATCGGTTCGGCAGCCACGCTGGATGCGGTGGCATCGGCGACATCCCAACCAGTTAGCCATGTCGACAGCCTTCAGTTTTCATCTCCATATATCCCGAATGTTGGCCCGGAACCTAAAGTTGTGGGATATGCTTTCGATAAGCAACTGGCTGGAAAGCCGGTATCCGTTCCCGTAGGTGGAAATGAAGGCGTGTATGTTTTAAAGGTGGAAAATGTGAGCGCAAAAGCAAATTACAGTGTGGATGTAGAACAGGCGAGGCAGTCTATGCTGCAGTCTCAGGAGACACTCATACAGCGTGGGGGTACGGATGCGCTGAAGAAAAAAGCGAAAATCGAAGACGACCGCGGTAAATTCCTTTAAACAATTGTCTTGGAAAATCATTATTAAAGCGGGCCCTGCCCGCTTTTTTTGATTTATGACAGTTGGTTAATCTTAACCCGTACAACTATAGAAACAAATAACTTTGTAATAATTAATAATGTCCGAAGAAATCATCAATAAAGTAAGCCAGAGCGCTCTAATTACGCTCGACCTGGAACAGTTCTTTCCGACAGAGAATATCCGGATCTTCGATCTCAGGCCATTTCTTTTTATGGAACTCATCCTGAAAGAAAAGGATTTTCGCGCGGCTTTGTCAACCACAGACTGGTCTGTTTATAAAAATAATATAGTAGGTGTTTGCTGCTCTGCAGACGCGGTGATTCCGGTATGGGCGTATATGCTTGTAACCAGCTACCTGCAGCCGGTTGCAAAAGAAGTGCTCATGGGAAATGAAACCGAAGTTCTCCGGCAACTGATCACGAGCAGGATCCGGACAATCAATCCGGATGAGTATAAGGATAAGCGGATAGTAATTAAAGGATGTGGCGAAAAACCAATTGGAGATTTTGCATTCCTGGAAATAACCAAACTGCTCAGACCGGTAGTTAAAAGCATTATGTATGGAGAGCCCTGCAGTACTGTTCCCGTTTTTAAAGCGGAAAACCGAAAGCCCAAAGCTTGATTTATTAAGCGTATTGAGTTAAAATTGTTCAGGGCAAAAGACCTAAAGCAAGGTTCCTTTCAAAATCAGGAATGCAACAGAAAAATAAATGATCAGTCCGGTTACATCTACCAGGGTCGCCACAAAAGGAGCAGAGGATGCAGCGGGATCTGCACCCAGCTTTTTCAGCAGGATCGGCAACATGGAGCCGGATATCGTTCCCCACAAAACAACCCCCAGCAGAGAAAACCCGACAGTAAATCCCACCAGCATCCAATGTTGCCCATAATTGTACAGATGAAAATGCTGCCAGAAAAAAATCCGGAAGAAACCGACCACCCCAAGAATTGAACCCAGTACTAAGTCCGGAAAAAATTTCCTTCCGCATCACATAAAACCAGTCCCGGAATTTAATTTCACCCAGGGCCATTGCACGGATTATAATGGAAGATGCCTGTGAGCCCGAATTACCGCCGCTCGATATAATCAGGGGAATAAATAAAGCCAGCACGACGGCTTTGCTGATCTCACCTTCAAAAAATCCCATAGCCGTGGCCGTTAGCATTTCACCCAGGAATAGAATAACCAGCCAGCCCGCTCTTTTTTTCACGAGATGTCCAAAGGAAATCGTAGTATACGGTTCTTCCAGGGCTTCGGAACCCCCGATCCTTTGTATCTCACGGGTGTTTTCCTTTTCAGCCAATCTCAATACGTCATCCGATGTAACGATTCCCAGTAACACACCGGATTCATTGATAACAGGAAGTGCAAAGCGACTGTTGTTTTTAAATATCGCAATGGTTTCCGTTTGTTCGTCATTTGCGGAAAGAGCGATGAACTGATGATCCATCAGTTTTTCTACAGGCGTGGCGGGATCTACCACCAGGAATTCCTTGATATTGATATCATCAATCAGAACGCCATTATCGTCCACGACAAAAAGAAAATTCAGGGTTTCAGCCGCCTGCCCGCGCTGGCGTACTACATCCAATACCTGCTGTACAGTGTCGGTTGCTTTTATAGTGCAGTAATCCGGGGTCATTAACCGACCTACAGAACCTTCAGGATACCCGAGTAGTTTCAGGGTTTCTGCCCTGGTTTCCGGAGCAAGAATTTTCAACAATTCTTTCACGGCATTACCGGGCAAAAGACCCAGGAAGGCGGTTCTGTCATCGGGCTGCAGTGCATTGAGCAGTTCCGCCGCTTTTTCATCGGGCAGGGATTTGATAATGATCTCCTGCTTTTTTTTCCGCAGATATTTAAATACGCGGGCGGCATGTTTTACATCAATATGCTGAAACAACTTGCCTGCCCAATTGGTATACCGGTTGGTAAACTCGATGATATCCTTAGAAGAAAGTTTATTCAGCTTAACAAATTCCGTAATCTTGTTATTCTGCAACAGGTTTTTGATATCATTTAAATTCGGCATAACCCCATAATTGTATTTGCAAAGTTCTGAATTTCAGACTGGAAAAAGACATATTACAATTCAAAAATATCCCCCTGTTCCCGACTTGAATAACTGCCCACGGCTGCATGTGTTCCTGCACCGTGAAATTTGTACCGGATTCGGTTTTTTATTATTGGCAATTTCTGCAATGATAGATTTCCAGGACTGTTGGGAACTTTCACAATAAATAATTTCTTCCGCAGTCTTCTTCATCAATTGAAACTGTAATTTTTCTTTCCTCTAATTTGAATTTCCAAATGCGTTGCGTGTTGGAATCTCCCTTGATAAAAATCCGGAACCCGCTGTCTTTTTTTCTGCTCCTGGTTTTAAACGGAAGTCTTAAAAAGGCCAGACCCTGATAAAACCGAACGGCTATGACCGAGAGAAAAAAGCTTCAGAGAATTGCGGGGTCCGCTGAAATGTTTCTTCATGAATAAATCCATGGCCCTGTGAAACTGCTTAATGTATGTAAAATCTTTCCGTGTACTTTCTCCTTTAAAATGGATGATGGTTGAATCGGCGAGATAATAATTCCGGTATCCGGACTGGCTGATGCGGTAACTCAGATCAATGTCTTCGGCATACATAAAAAACCGTTCATCAAAGCCGCCGGTTTAGCTCGATTGTTTTTTTTCTCAGCATCATAAATGCGCCCGACAATACATCAACAGCATGGGTGGAATCTTTCAGGCAGATGGCCCATATAATAGGCTGAAAAAACTTTTGAACGGGGAAACAACCGGGTGAGTCCGGTCATTTTGTAAAATGATACGCATGGGTGAGGGGAAGCCGCGTTTGGATTCCCTTAAGAAGCTTCCAGAGCCATCGATCATATGCAGACCCAGGGCGCCGGCATCCGTTGTGGATCGAAAAAAAGAGATACAGATATCCAAACTGTCTTCTGCCAGTATGGTATCGGGATTCAGAAATAAGATAAATTCACCACTACAAAGAGCCAGTCCCTGATTATTGGCCTTTGCATAACCAACATTTTCTGTATTTTGAATGAAGTGGAAAGCAGGAAAAAGAGAACAGAGAAAATCCAGGCTTCCATCGGAAGAGGCATTATCAATAACAAAAACTTCTGTCTGACTTCCACAGGGGAAATTCCATCAATCGCCTTTTTCAGAGAAGAAAGACACTGTTCCAGGAAAAATTTAACATTGTAACTGACAATAACAACAGAAAGAATCATCCGGACTGTATTGTTACGAAGTACGATTTTTTCAGGTACCCGGCAAAATGTAAGTCGCTGGCCTTCCGCCGCGGGCTGGCCGTGCTTTATTATCTTTGCTCCATGTTAAAAACCACTCTGATCAAGGCCGCTGAACGTGCGGGCGGTATCCTCAAGCAATTTTATGGCAGCAAATTTCGAGGTTTCCAATAAAGAAGGAGTAAACAACCTGGTTACTGAAGCAGATCATGCAGCAGAAAAAGCCATCATGGAAATCATCCGGAATGATTATCCCGATCATTATATACTGAGTGAAGAATCCGGAGATATGCCAACGGATTCTCCGTATAAATGGATCATCGATCCGCTGGACGGTACCGTAAATTTTGCCCACGGTCTTCCGCTTTGTTGTGTATCCATCGGATTGGAACAGGATGGGAAATGCATTATGGGTGCCGTATATAATCCTTTTATTAATGAGTTCTATTTTGCACAGAAAGGATATGGATCTACGTTAAATAATCAGACTTATTCAGGTTTCCCAGGAAACCCAGGTGGATAAAGCCTGCCTGGTCACCGGGTTTCCCTATACATACCTGGATGAACCCAACGGACCTCTGGAGGTTTTTTCCAGACTGATCAGGAGAGGGGTACCGGTGCAGGCGACTGGGTTCTGCTGCGATGGACCTTTGCTGGGTAGCCGCCGGCAGGTTTGAAGGATTTTATGAACATAAACTAAATGCCTGGGACAGCGCAGCCGGTTTCTTAATTGTACAGGAAGCCGGAGGAAAAGTAACTGACTTCAGCGGGGCGCCATATTCTCCTTATCAGCCGCAAATTGTCGCCACCAATGGTAAAATACATGCAGAATTGCTTCAGTGGATCGCGGGTAGTTTACCGAAATGACGTGCTCATATGAGTTAAAAATTTATAAACATGGAACCCCGTACAGAAATTTCGTCGCTGGGTGAATTTGGCCTGATCGATCACCTGACGAAAAATATTGAAATTAAAAATGCATCATCAGTTCTTGGAGTCGGAGACGATGCTGCCGTGATTGATCATTTCGGAAAACAAACCGTTATTTACCACGGACCTGCTGATTGAGAATATTCATTTTGATCTGATATATACGCCGCTCATGCACCTGGGGTATAAAGCCGTGATAGCCAACCTGAGTGATATCTATGCCATGAATGCGACGCCGACCCAGATCCTGATTTCTCTGGCATTCAGTAACCGGTTCAGCCTGGAAGCCCTGGATGAATTTTATGAAGGAGTATATGCAGCCTGTGATAAATATGGCAGTGGACCTGGTCGGCGGCGATACTTCTTCTTCCCAAAAAGGATTTATTATTTCGATCACAGCTATCGGCGAAGTAACGCCCGATAAATTTGTGCAACGATCCACCGCAAAAAAAGGCGATCTGCTTTGCTGCAGCGGCGACCTGGGAGCGGCCTACCTCGGACTTGATTTTTCTGGAAAGGGAAAAAAAGATTTTCCTGGAAAATCCGAATGTACGACCGGATCTGGAAGGAGAAAAATATGTGATTGGCCGTATGCTAAAACCGGAGGCGTCCAAAAAAACCATTGAGTTTTTTGAACAGCAGGAAATTATTACCGACATCGATGATGGATATCAGCGACGGTCTGAGTTCTGAAATCCTGCATATCTGCAAACAGAGTAATCTGGGCTGTGTACTCTATGAAGAAAAAATACCAATTGCGGAAGAAACCCGCAATGCAGCATATAAATTTCGAACTGGATCCTACCGCCTGCGCGCTGAGCGGGGGTGAAGATTATGAACTTGCTGTTCACCGTAAGACAGGAAGATTATGAAAAACTGGTATTGAATGAAAACATCAGTGTGATCGGATATATGACCGATCCGGAAGAAGGTAAAAAAATCCTTACAAAAGGAGGAAATAAATTTGATATCACAGCCCAGGGCTGGAATGCATTTAAAAAATGAGCATTTTCCAAAGCCTGAGGAATGATCCGGAAACTGAAAACAAATACCTGGATTTGCGCATGTATTTGCCTGGCAGCTTCCTGTTCTTCCTCCGGCAAAACATATAATCCGCAGAAAAAATATCCTCCGGCAGTGCTGCAGGCAGACTATACCCTGTTCCGCCACATTCTCGAAACAGTCACATCCAAGTATTTACTGGTATACGACAAAAGACAGCATGGATTATTTATTTTGACCAGGGATATAAATCACTTCAGGATTCGATGACGGAAATACAGTTCCGCGATCAGCTGGCCTATGTAATTTCAAGAATTGATTGTGGTCATACCAGCATGAAGGGATCGAAAGCATTTAGCAAATATGTTGATACCGCGTCTTCTCTTGCATTTCCGTTTGCCTTGAAATTCTGGTCCGACACCATGGTGATAACAGCGAATCTCAGAAGAAACGATCCGATCCTCCAGAGAGGTACCGTTGTACTATCGATTAACGGATACAACGCACAGGCGTTAACGGATACACTCTTCAATTATATTACAACAGACGGATACAGTATGAACGGGAAATATCAAAGCCTTAGCACCGGATTCGCATTTCGCCAATCTGTACAAAAATATTATCGGATTAACAGATTCTATCGACATCCGTTATATAGACAGCCTGGGAATGGAAAGCCAAACCTTTGTAAAACCCTATGATTTCAAAGCAGACACCATGAATAAGAAAACCCTGAGTCAGGGACTTCCGGGCAAGGGGAAAGGGAAAAAGAAAGAGAAACCTGCGTTTTATCTGTCTTCGATAAATCTGCAGCTGGATACTGTAATGAAAACCGGGTTTATGACAGTCGCCACATTTCGACCGGTCCAATCATCTGAAGAGATTTTTTAAAAATTCCTTTAGAGTAATCGAGCAGGAAAAAATCAAAAACCTGATCATTGATGTCAGGTCCAATGGCGGCGGCGATGCCGGACTGTCTACCTTACTGACCAGGTATTATGATTGATCATAAATTTAAACTGGCCGATTCTCTATATACCATCAAACCTCCTTCAGAATACAAAAAATATATTCAAAAAAGTTTTTGGCATGGTTTGCTGGTTTCTGCGGTTACGAAAAAAGAGAAGGATGGCAAATATCATTTCCGGTATTTTGAAAAACATTATTTTTCCCCGAAGAAAAAATATCATTATGACGGGCAGGTTTTCATTCTGATCGGAGGCAATTCATTTTCTGCCACCACCCTCTTTGCCGGTGACCTGAAAGGACAGAAAAATATAACTCCTGGTCGGAGAGGAAACCGGCGGCGGTTATTATGGCAATACGGCCTGGATTATTCCGGATGTCACACTACCGAATACAGGTCTTCGTTTCCGACTGCCGCGTTTCAGAATGGTGATAAACAAAGATCGTATTAAAGACGGAAGGGGAATAATGCCGGATGTATGGGCATTTCCAACAGCCGATGCAATCCGGGAAGGTCTAGATTTTAAGGCAATGAAAGTTAAAGAGCTGATTGAGCAGCAGGACGCATTATCCGCTCAACCATCGAAAACAAAACAGAAAGATGAAAACAGTATTTTATTTTTTGTTTGATTTTGTTTTCACTCGCGGCCGCCGGCCAGGATTCCTTCAACAGGCAAGACTTAAATCACTGCAGGGTAAGATTGCTCCATTTTCCGTTTTTGCAAAAAAAGATTCCCTGTTTCTGATTTGTTTTTGGTCGGTTGCTTCCGAGGAGAGTATCACTGAACTCAATTCCATCAATTCAAACCTGGAGAACTGGCAGAAGATGATAAACTTTTCGGTTTATGGCGGTTTCTGTTGATGAAGGCAAAGCAGCTAACCGGTTGAGACCGGTATATAATATGAATGGCTGGACATTTGAAGCATATACGGATCTATACGGAGATCTCCGCAGGGCCCTGCATTCGAATAATCTTCCACAGAGCATGATTGTTTATAAAAATCAAATTATTTATCAACAATCCGGCTGGACAGCCGGCACGGAAAATTATTTAATCCAACGCCTGCTTTCAATAAAAAACTGATGAAACCAGTTCCAGTGTTTTTTTGTTGATGATATTAAAATCTGCAGCCTGCCCAACCTGTATTTTTCCCAGGAATGGATCTTTCAGTAAACCTGCCGGATAAGTCGAACACATCTTAATTGACTCTTCCAGGGAGATTCCGGCTTTTTCTACTGCATTTTTTAAAGTGGAAATCATGGTCATACAGGATCCGGAAAGAGTTCCATCCGGCAGGGTATACCGGTTGCCCTGAAATACATGGGAATAATAACCTTCCGATATGGAGGTCACGGCATCGGTAATAAAAAACAATCGTTCTCCCATTATTTTTTTGCTGATACGAACGGAAGTGAAATCAACATGCACCCCGTCGCAAATAATACTCGACATCACATTTGGATCGTCATAAATTGCGCCTACCATACCCGGTTCCCTCCCCTGCAATGGAGACATGGCATTAAAAAGATGGGTAGCCGCCGGCACGCCCATTTTAAAAGCGTGTGAAGCCTGCGCATAAGTGGCGTTGCTGTGGCCGGCAGATACAATTATTCCATTATCCATTAACAACTGAATGATTTCATCATCACATTGTTCCGGTGCCAGGGTAATCATTTTTACAATTCCCTGTCCTTTTTCAAGCAGGTCTGACGCCTCCTTAAGGCTGGGTTTTTTAATGAATCCTTCGATATGGGCCCCTTTTTTAGCCGGGCTGATCCAGGGCCCTTCCAGGTGTAGTCCCAGTAATCCTTTTTTTCCGGAACCTATATAGTCCCCGGCGGCTTCAATTCCCTTCAGAAAATTTTCCATGGAGTTTGTCGCCATGGTAATCATAAAATGTGAACAGCCCCCGGAAGTACAATAAGAATAGGTAGCATCCAGCGAGTCAGTATCCAGAGAATGGGAAAATAATTTTCCATTGCCGCCATACAATTGCAGATCTAAAAAAGCCGGGGTGATAATGCATCCGGGATAGGTCTTAACCTGGTAATCCGAAGGAAGGGATCCAGGAGGAATTATTCCAATAATTTTTTTATTTTCTGTCACCAGCACCTGGCCTGCCAGCATTTCGTTTCCCGTAAAAATTTCGTCAGCCAAATATGCCTGTTTCATAAATTATGGTTGAATGAAAAACTCATCTGCATCCCGCCAGAATGGAAATTTTAGTCTTATTTCTTCCAGATGATTATAGTCCAGAGTATGGGAAAATATTTCTTCCTCCGCACCCAACACCCGGATCAATTCACCCAACGGTCCTACGATCATGGATTCACCGGCATATTGTAAACCTTTCCCGTCAATACCCGTGCGGTTTACGCCGACTACATAACATTGGTTTTCGATGGCTCTTGCCTGCAGCAGGGTTCTCCAGGCCAGGCTCCTGGCAGCGGGCCAGTTTGCCACTACGATAAGCAGATCATATTCCGGTTTTTCTTCCGGGCCGGCCGGATTGGACTGACGCAACCAGACAGGGAATCTAAGATCGTAACAAATCTGCAGGTTTACTTTCCATCCATTGACCTGCGCGAGCAAGCGACTCTTACCGGCACTAAAATGGAGGTCTTCCTTTCCGTAAGCAAATAAATGACGCTTATCATAAAATCCATACTCACCGTTTGGCAACACCCATAACAAGCGGTTATAGTAGTTCGTTATACCATTCCGGTCCTCCCGGGCGATTATACTTCCGGTGATGATAGCCCTCTTTTCTGCTGCTGCTTTCTTCATCCATTCAACAGTCGGGCCATCCATCGTTTCGGCAAGAGATTCTTTATCCATACTGAAACCGGTACTAAACATTTCGGGAAGAACAATCAGCCTGGATTCCTCCGGAACAGTTTTGATTTTTTTTTGCAGCATGTCCAGGTTCGCCGACCTGTCTTCCCAGTGAAGAGATGTCTGAATAATTGAAATCGGGAGATCGTTCATATGGATGGTTATTCTGCCTCTGCCCCGGTCTTATAATCTTCAGGAAAGGACCAGCTCCGGATCAGGGCAGGTTCGAACCCTTTTTGCAGAAGAAATTGCTGCCATTTAATTTTCTTTGCAAAAATATTCTTTTCCGTTTGGAGTGCCTGCCATTTTTTATCGGCCTGCCGGTTGAAAATGCCCTCATATTCCTGCTCATCTAATGATTTCAGTGCTTTCGAGATAAACAATTCGCTGATTCCCTTCTGGCGCAGTTCATACCGGATCTTATTTCTCCCCCAGCCTCTGATACGGCATTTTCCGGAGGCAAAATGGAGAGCAAATCTTTCGTCGTTAAGGTATTCCTCTTCAACTAACCGGCTAATCAGCGCTTCCACCTCTTTCTTAAACAATCCCAGGGAATAAAGTTTTTGTTTGACTTCGGTATGACTGCGTTCCCGATAGCCGCAAAAATGTTTGGACTTCTGCAACGCTTTTTCGGGTGTGATTCTGCCCCGGGAAAAATTAGAACCGCAATTATCCATGGCACCAAATATAAAAAAATACACAAGTTATTCCAGGGATATTCACCCTTCCAGAATCAACTCCGGCTCTACCAAAAAAATCAGTAGTTTCGTTCCAAAGTTTCGATTCATGAAGTTTATTGTTTCGTCCTCGGCTTTGCTCAAACAATTGCAGCAGATCAGTGGTGTCATCAGTGCCAATACCGTTCTGCCCATACTGGAAGACTTTTTATTTGACGTGGAAAAGAACAAACTAACCATAGTTGCCACGGACCTCGAAACAGTGATGAAAGTTCATCTTGAGGTAGAGGCGAAAGAAACCGGAAAAGTATGTATCCCGGCCAAGATCCTGTTGGATTCACTTAAGAATATTGCGGATCAGCCGCTCGCATTTACAATTGATAAACAGTTTTCTGTCGAGATCACCAGTGATAATGGAAAGTACAAAGTGATGGGTGAAAACCCCGACAATTTTCCGAAAGATCCTTCCGCGGATGAAACCACTTCATTTGAAATCCCGGCTTCCGTGCTTTCAACAGCCATTAGCAAATCCCTGTTCGCCGTCAGCAACGACGACCTGCGACCTGCGATGACAGGGGTATTATTGGAAATGGGTCCCGGAGCCATCCAGTTTGTCGCAACGGATGCGCACCGCCTGATCAGGTACAAAAGATCCGATATTTCAAGTGTAAAAAACGAATCCCTGATCGTTCCGAAAAAGCCGCTGAATTTATTAAAGTCGGCCCTTCCTTCTTCTGATGAACACGTGAAACTCAGTTATAACAGCAATCATTTATTTGCAAATTTTGGCGGGTTACAAATGAGCTGCCGCCTGATTGATGCCCGCTTCCCGGATTATAAAGTAGTGATCCCTGCGGACAATCCATATAAACTAACGGTAAGCCGCAGCGATTTTCAGGGAGCCCTGCGGCGGGTAAGTGTATTTAGCAATAAAAGCACCAACCAGATTGTATTAAGTATACACGGAAGTGAATTACAACTGGCTGCCCAGGATGTTGATTTTTCGTTTGAAGGCAACGAAAGAATGAAATGTCAATATACGGGAGAGGACATGTCCATTGCCTTTAATGCGCGGTTTCTTATTGAAATGCTGAATGCAACGGCATCTGATGAAATAAGGATTGAATTGTCTACACCAACGAAAGCCGGTATAATTAAACCGGTGGAGCAGGACAAGGCTGAAGACCTGCTGATGCTGGTTATGCCTTTGATGCTAAACAGTTAAAAAACAAATTAATTTTTGTTGCACAAAAACTGGAATGGTTTCAGTTCCTGTTGCCTCACGATACGCTGGATGTAACGGCTGCCTCTTAAAATCTTGTAACTGTTAAGATCAAAAACTTCGTGGGCTGAGCAGAAAGTTTCAAGTGTTTCGTACTGAAAAAGAAGATCATTTAATTTTTCGAGTTCATAGGCCATGAACTGCTCAGTTACGAATTCGTCTTTCATGAGGACAAGTAAATCTCTATCCGGAGTTTTCATTGCAATTAGATTTTAGTAACCGACCATACCCTTATTGACTCCACAACCGCATTTTTTGCTACTGCCTCCAATCCGGTTGCTGGAATTACAACTTGTGCTTACAATTGTAAGCATAAATAGTAAAAAGATCAATAGGGGAAGCGGATTTTTCATAGATTTCTTTCCACTAATTTATAAAAATTTGCGGTTAATTGCAGGTTTTTGTCCCGGTTTTAGAAAATTAACATGAAGCAAAATGGGCCTCTTTCCGTGCTCGTCGCACCACTTGACTGGGGCCTGGGACATGCAACACGCTGTATTCCAATTATTAAAGAATTAATTTCTCAGGGGGCCAGGGTTGTGATTGCCGCCTCAGGCAGTCAAAAAACCCTGTTAATTCAGGAATTTCCAACCCTGGAATTCCTGGAAATTCCGGGGTATAAAATCAGGTACAAAACCGGGGTTTTATTGAAATGGGCGCTGGCAGCAAAAATTCCATCCTTATTGTGCCAAATCAACAGGGAAAATAAATGGCTGGAACACACACTCAAACAGCAGCGTCTGGATGCCGTAATTTCCGATAGCCGATATGGACTTTACCACAAAACCCTGTACACAGTTTTTATCACCCATCAGTTATACATTCAATCGGGTTGGAACCTGCCAAAACGAGGAAGCCGTTGGCGGCAGTTTGCAGGAAGCTGGGTAGATGGTTTGCTGTTAAAATGGAATTATAAAATCATAGAAAAATTTTCCTGCATCTGGGTGCCTGACATGCAGGACAGTCATTCTATTGCGGGCCGCCTCTCCCATCCACCTGTTCTCCCATCAATACCATTGAAATTTATTGGAATCCTGTCAAGGTTTGATCTCCCTGAAAAAAGGCCGGTTAAAAATTTCCTGCTGATTCTTCTGTCCGGACCAGAGCCACAGAGGACCCGGTTCGAAAATATTTTACTCAGGCAGCTGAAGAACGTATCCCTGCAAACCCTCGTCGTACGCGGCTTACCCGGTTCGGACGATCCTGTGCCTTTTGTCAATGACCAGGTTAAAATATTTAATCACATTCCGTCGGAAATATTAAATGAAAAGATCCTGGAAGCAGAATTTATTATTGCCCGGAGTGGCTACAGCACAATCATGGACCTGGTGAAGCTGAAGAAAAACGCCATACTTGTTCCGACACCGGGGCAAACAGAACAGGAATATCTAGGCTCGTATTTGCATGAAAAGGGATTGATGTATATGGTAACGCAAAAAAATTTTTCTCTGGAGAAATCTCTGACAGGATTCCGAAACCTAAACCTCACAGTTCCTGCTTTCGGGGAATCATCGTTGAAATTAGTAGTGGAAGAACTCTTAAATAGAATCGGGAGAACTGAATAGACAGGTCCCGATTCGGACTTTTGGGTCAGTTTCTTATTCGGGTTTATAAAAAAACAAAAAACTTTTTACGGCTCTGTTAAAATCCTGCCAGGAATCAATAGGAGCGGTCACTGCGAACACGCTGCAGGTGGGCATATGTGTAATGGGGGTGCTGGTAAGTGTCGAGGCAAAATCCGTTATTCCCGGATTGTGGGAAAACAGGGCGACATGATCAAAACGGTTATCCAGCTGACTGATTATTTCTGAGAAATGATCTGCACCGGCGTGATATAAAGTCGGAATAAAGAGAATCTCTTTCAGCTTCCGATCATATTCGGCTACAAACAGCTCTGCTGTTGTTTTTGCGCGAATGGCGGGGCTGGAGACAAACTGCTCGATCACGGTGTTTTTTTTAAAAAGTTTTTTACCCATTTCGGATGCTTCGCGAAATCCGCGATCATTCAATGGCCTCTCAAAATCGGAAGACACTCCGAAACTGTGCGAACTCTTTGCATGCCGCACCAGTATTAATGTTTTCATTTGCTCTCTTAATTTTATGAATGAATTTCTCCAGACAACTATTATATATTCTATATACCACCTCAATTAACCGTCTGAGCCAGCCTTTTATTTCCGTTTGGTTCCGTGAAATTACGTGCTTGTCTAATTAATTTCAGGTAAAAATCAGGCCATACCCGGGATTTTCCGTGGACTTTTACGAAATCGTGGTTAAATATTTTATTTATAGGGTATACAATAAAATACTTAGTCTAAATCATTGTATATCCCGGAATCAAATAATATTTTAGTGTCTGACCCGTTTATAAAATACCCTTGAAAAACCCAACCATGCGAAACAATTATCGTGTGTTATCCGTAGCCCTGCTATTGTCTTTCTCACCCGTTTTACAATCCGCAAATGGACTGAAGGCATCACCGCTGAAAAGACACCCGGCACCGATTACACTTTCCACCACCTCTCTGAAATTTGAAACTGAAGTAAGTAATTTGTACTGCGACGCCAACATGGAAGAATCCGGCCTTCGTCGGGAAGTATTTGCCTATGCATATAAAGGATATCTGAAATTACTCGAGGAACATAAAATCAACAGAAGTAATATCATTACAATCTGCGATTTCAGCCAGTCCTCCAGGAACCGCCGATTATATGTAGTGGATCTGGAAACCAGAAAAATCCTGATTAATACTTATGTTGCCCATGGACGACGTTCGGGGGGTGAGTATGCGAAGTCTTTTTCCAACAAATGGAGTTCCCATAAAAGCAGTCTTGGTTTCTATGTTACCGAAATGACCTATACCGGTAAGCATGGATATGCCATGAAGTTGCACGGGCTGGAAAAAGGATTTAACGATAAGGCAGACCGCAGGAATATCGTCATTCACGGTTCAAAATATGTCGGGGAAGATTTTTTAAAGTCTAATAAATTTAATGGCAGAAGCTTCGGCTGCCCGGCTATTCCGAAAGCAGATGTGAATGAAGTTATTGAAGATATGAAGGGCGGATCCTGCTTCTTTATTTATCATCCAACAAAAAAATACCTTACAGGTTCAAAAATACTAAATGGTTAACCGGACGTAAACTCCGATGGTTTGAAGGTGAAAAAGTCCAATTTAGGTTCGTACCCTATGATTGGGCTTTTCTTTTTGCTGAAATTATAGATCCGGATGTTTGAAATTTTCGGAATGGCTGGGCTAAAATAACCAGGCTAAGCATTGAGCGAATACGCCCACCAGAAATCCGGTAACCATTTCAAAACGATTGTGAGCTCCAAGAATCAAACGGGAACTGCAGACGATACCTCCCACAAGAACAGGAATGGTCAGGTAGAGGCCTGATACGAAAGGATCCTCCCTGGCAAATAAAATAAAAAAAGCAATTAATCCACCCATCGCCACTGCATGCAGGCTGATCTTATAAAATATCGTACACATCCAGGCTCCGCAGACAGCTAGAAAAGTACCGAGTAAAAAATGAGCAGCTACAGGCGGTGTATCGGGGAGGTTTCTGAATACATAACTGGCCCAGAAATAAAAAAACATCGTAACGATAAAACCAACCAGCCTGTCCTGACGGTTTTCCAGGGAAAGACTTTTTACCAGTTTTAAACGCCTGGCAAGGAATAAACTGAAAGCCGGAAAAAATACTGTGAACAATACCGTACTGAACATGCGCAGATTCCTGGTATGCTGGTCCACACCCTCAAAAGCTGCCGGATGGACGTAAATGAGAAAAGCCAAAACATAAGCGCTGATCAGCAGTGGGTGAAATATTACAGAAAAGAAATGGGCAAAAAAACGAATCGTTGAGGAAGGGTGGGATTCTGCTTCTGTAGCGGACTTTACATAATTGTATGTTGAAGGGTTCATTTTAGTTAACGGTTGACTGGTGACAGGTGTTTGCTTTGCGCTTTAGCCTATAATTCTCTTCTCAAACGGGCAACGGGTATATTCAGTTGTTCACGATATTTTGCAACGGTACGACGGGCAATATTATATCCTTTTTCCTGCAGGAGTTCGGTAAGCCGTTCATCACTGAGCGGTTTCTTTTTGCTTTCTCCCTCAATCAGGTCGCTCAGAATTTTTTTCACTTCACGGGTGGAAACTTCTTCCCCGCTATCTGTGCTCAGGGATTCACTAAAGAAAAATTTCAACCGGTAGGTTCCGAATTCCGTCTGTACAAATTTACTGTTGGCCACCCGGCTTACGGTAGAGATATCCAGGCCGGTCCGCTCGGCAATATCTTTCAGGATCATTGGCTTCAGCGATGTTTCATCACCGGTTATGAAAAACTCATGCTGATAATTCATGATGGTCTGCATGGTATTGATCAGGGTCTGCTGTCTTTGTTTGATAGCATCAATAAACCATTTGGCAGCATCTATTTTTTGTTTGATAAAGAGGACGGCTTCTTTTTGTCTTTTGTCTTTTTTTGAGCCCCGGTCATAATCCTTCAGCATATCCCGGTAACCATCGCTGATCCGCAGATCGGGCGCATTCCTGGAATTAAGAGTTAGTTCCAGCATCCCGGCATTATTGAAAATAAAGAAATCGGGAACTACATAGCCTTCACCCTTTCCTGCTCCACCCAGATTCCCACCTGGTTTTGGATTCAGCTTTATGATCTGTCTGATCACATCTCTGAATTCTTCCTCCGTAATATTCAGGCCGCGCTGGATTTTATCATAATGTTTTTTTGTAAACTCATCGAAATATTCGGAGAGCACACTGATCGCCAGTGCAACACTTTTGCCGGCTGTTTTTTTTCTTTGCAGCTGAAGCAGCAAACATTCCTGCAAATTCCTGGCGGCAACGCCGGGCGGATCAAATTGCTGAATGCGGGAAATAATAGATTCGACTTCACTATCAGTACTTTCAATATTCTGGCGAAAAGCAAGATCATCCACGATAGACGCTGTTTCGCGGCGGAGGTACCCATCATCATCAATACTGCCTACGATCTGTTCGGCAATCTTACGGTCCCGGTCATCCAGTTTCAGCATGCCCAGCTGATCCAGTAGTAGTTCATAAAAACTCGTTTCCAGCTTGTGTGTAACGGATTGTTTGTCCTCGGCATCCGGATAATTATCGTCCCTCAATTTGTAATCGGCTACATCGTCATCGTGGTCACTCACATATTCACTGATATCAATATTATCATATTCATCCTGGGTTCCCTCCGGTTCAAATTCTTCATCAGGGGTTTCAAATTCGTCCTTGGATTCATCTGTCAATCCATCATCATGGTCTTCTTCAGCAACTTCCAGCGCCGGATTTTCTTCCAGTTCCTCCTTTATCCTTTCTTCGAGATTGGCAGTAGGGACCTGCAGCAGTTTCATGAGCTGAATCTGCTGGGGAGATAATTTCTGGAGTAATTTCTGCTGTAATGATTGACTTAATGCCATCTTTGAGGGGTTAATTCGGAATGGGCGAATTTTCAAAAATTCCGCCCATTCCACAAAAATCGCGCCGTAAATTTACATTTAATTATGAAGAATCGGCCTGAACGTCAAATTTCTTTTCTTGTTGTCTGGTTGACAATGTTTTCCTGTATTTAGTACACAGGGACAAAATTCATTATCCGCAGGGCTGCAGAAAATTGGACTTTTTGCAGCTGAAATACCCGGGACCAACCTTCATAAGATGACGCGGAACAGGACTTCTATTGTCGGTTTAATATGCTTAGAGATGATAACATTTCCGGAAAGAATCAGCATGCTGACGCTGCCGGTAACACCAGATTTAAACGGGCCAGAAGGATATTTGTATGCTAGCCGGCCAATTTCTACTATATACAGTCGGGTTATTTTTGCAAAAGGGAGTGGGAACTGGAGAAAGCACCCATATACCTTTCCGGTTCAGGCTAGGCTCGCTTGCTGACTGTAATATGCTGGAGGGGAAGCATTAGCCAATACTTTTTTTATCGCTGCTGCCAGCAGGTTAGCCTTTTCCTTCAGCTGTTCGTCGGTCCAGGAAAGTCCGATGGCAGTACTGATACAACTTCCCATGATCGCATCGCTTTTCCTAAAATCCTGGGTATCCAGTTTTTTTATCGCCTTCGACTGGCCCTCATTTAATCGGTTCAGCGTTTTTTCTGTTTTCAGGTGATCCCATTTGCGGATATAATGCCAGTTATGTTCGAACCAGTAAAAATTTCCGGCAAAAATCTGCTGGGATTTCAGTTCCGCCACGATGGCCTCTGTAAGTTCACGGCGTAGGCATAAACCAGCTGAGAAAAGTATGACTGTCACCGGCAGGATCAGGAATTGTCCGGAATTTAATACCGGAAATCTTTGCCAGTTCAGCCTGCAGATATTGATGATTTTTTTTCTGAATGGAAAGGAAATTATCCAGTTTACGGAACTGTGCCAGACCAACAGCCGCATGTAATTCAGAAATCCGGAAATTATAACCGATAAAAGGATGCAGTTTCTGCGCCGCGGTCCTTTCCGATATGATCATGTCCGTGATCGGTATATCCGTCACAATTTGTATATACTGGTTTTATTATTCGTCAGTACGGCTCCGCCTTCCGCACAGGTTACTGTTTTTACGAAATCAAATGAGAAAGTTCCTGCATCTCCGATCGTTCCCAGGCATTTTCCTTTATAAGATGCACCGATACTCTGGCAGGCATCTTCCAGTAATATCAGTTTATGATCACGGCAGATTTCCAGAATCGGATCGAGGTCAGCCATGCTGCCACACATATGGACCGGCATAATACAACGTGTGGCGGGGCTGAGTGCTTTTCGTACGGAAACCGGATCCATGGTCAGGGAATCGTTCACATCCACGATAACCGGTATGGCGCCCACACTGAGAACTGCTTCAAAGCTTGCCACAAAAGTGAAGGAAGGCATGATCACTTCATCACCTGCACCAATGCCCAGTGCCGCAAGCGCTGTTGTGAGTGCTGAAGTGCCGCTGGAAGTAAGCTGGGCAAATCCGCAATTGAAGCGTTTGCAGAGGGCCTGTTCCAGCTCACGGGATTTCCATATACCTTTACGGGCAGCATCAAATCCGTAACGCATGAGTATCCCGGTAGACAAAACATCGTTTACTTCTTTACGTTCTTCTTCACCAAAAAATTCAAATCCTGGCATGGTTGGGTATGATTATGGATGTATATGTAAATATGTCCTACAAAGTTAAAATCTTTTATACTGACGGCATTATTATTTGGCCTGGTATCCAGCGTGTCTGCACAACAGGCCCAGACCGATTCGGTCAAAACTGCTGCACCTGCCACGACTTCCAAAAAACCAGCAGGCATTAATGCCCTCAAGGGAAAATGGTATCTCCTTCCGGCTCTGGACAGTGATACGGCGACCGGACGTATCCCGGAAATCAGTTTAGATATTGCGACGAGCCATTTTTCTGGAAATACCGGCTGCAACCGGATGTCCGGTACTTTTCTGGCGACAGATTCAACCCTGCAGTTTCAGTGATAAAATGATCACCACCCGTATGTACTGTGCCGGATACAATGAATCGGCATTTCTGCAAAACCTGTTAAGGGTAGACAGCTATAAATTCAAAAAAGGATGGCTGGTTTTTACGGTAGAAGGCATTGAAGTTTTTCGATGGACCCGCAAACCTGCCGTACCGAAAAAAACCGGAAAAGCCTAGGTCTTTTAAACAATCACTGCATAATTTAATCGGTGGATCTGCCAACGGCAGTTCGTAAATTGCAAGCATGCAGGATTATTTAAAAGGATTGAATGAAGCGCAGAAGGAAGCTGTTTTGCATATTGACGGGCCCCTGATGATTGTTGCCGGTGCCGGCAGCGGAAAAACCAAAGTACTTACCACCCGGATTGCCCACCTCATAGCCAAGGGGGTCGATGCGTTTAATATTCTGGCCCTCACCTTTACCAATAAAGCGGCCAGGGAAATGAAGGAAAGAGTTGAACGCATTCTGGGTAACAATGAAGCGAGAAACCTGTATATCGGCACATTTCACAGTGTTTTTGCCAGGATCCTGCGGGCTGAAGCCCCAAAACTGGGCTATCCCCATCATTTTACCATTTATGATACAGACGACGCCAAAAGTGTCGTGAAAACCGTCGTAAATGAACTCAACCTGGACGATAAACACTATAAACCCAATATCGTTTACAACCGGATTTCGCAGGCCAAAAACGGACTGATCGGCCCGGCGGAATATGCAACGGATTATTATATCCAGCAGGAAGATACGCGCAGTAACCGGCCCGCGATCGCACAGATTTATGAAGCCTATGCCAAACGTTGTTTTAAAAACGGATCCATGGATTTTGATGATCTGCTACTGAAATTTTATGAACTGCTGAAAAATTTTCCCGAAAGCCTGCATAAATACCAGCACAAGTTTAAATATATCCTGATCGACGAATTCCAGGATACCAACCCGGCTCAGTATGAGATCATCAAATTATTGGGTGCCGTTTATGAAAATGTTTGTGTGGTGGGTGATGATGCACAGAGCATTTATAGTTTTCGGGGTGCGACAATTGAAAATATTTTACAGTTTCAGAAAGATTATGATGATGTGAAAGTAGTAAAGCTGGAACAGAATTACCGGAGTACGCAAAGTATCATCACCGCTGCCAATGAAGTGATCAAACGAAATAAGGGACAGATACCAAAAAACCTGTGGACGGAAAATATAGAAGGTGAAAAAATCCGGCTGGTACGCACGATGACGGATAATGACGAAGGAAAATATGTAGCGGATACCATACAGGAACAAAAACTTCGCAATCATTTCAATAACCGTGATTTCGCCATTCTATACCGTACCAATTCCCAGAGCCGGGCTTTTGAAGAAAGCCTGCGCCGGATGGCCATTGCTTATACCATTTATGGAGGTATTAGTTTCTATCAGCGAAAAGAAATCAAAGATTTTATTGCTTATCTGCGGGTGATTGTAAATCCGAACGATGAAGAATCGTTAAAAAGAATCATCAATTTTCCTGCACGCGGTATTGGCAAAACGTCTCTGGACAAGGCCGTTCTTATGGCCAATGAAAAAAATATTTCCATGTGGGAGGTGCTCAGCAATGCCGCGTCCATGGGATATAAAGCCGGCACACTGGAAGCCATTGAGCAATTTGTGCTGATGATCAAAAGTTTTGCCAGTATGCTGAATACGAAAAATGCCTATGAAGTGGCGACGCATGTGGGTAAGCAAACGAATATCGTAAAGGAATTATTTAATGATAAAACCACCGAAGGGCTCGCGCGGTATGAAAATATCCAGGAATTGCTGAATAGTATTAAGGAATGGGTAGATGATCAGCAAAACCGAAGCATCATTGATGAAGACGGTATCCTGATAGACAATGCGGAACACAGGAAACGCAAAAAGGACAGGCAGGGCTTTCGGGTTACCTGCAACAGATCACTTTACTTACTGATACAGATCAGAAAGATCCCGAAGCTGATACCGTAAAGCTGATGACGATTCATGCGGCCAAAGGACTTGAATTCAGTTGTGTGTTTGCCGCGGGCCTGGAAGAATCACTTTTTCCCAATGCGATGTCCATTAATACCCGGGAAGAACTGGAAGAAGAAAGACGTCTTTTTTATGTTGTGATTACCCGGGCCAAACATAAACTCTGGATTACCTATGCCAATTCGCGGTATCGTTTTGGCAGCGTAATTCAAAATGATCCCAGCCGTTTTATCGAAGAGATTCCGGAAGAACAGCTGGACCGGAGTTATGCAGGTGGCGGAATTAAAAATCAGATCGGTTCCTGGAGCGGCCGCCCGGCTTATGACCGGCTCAACCGGGGTTATGGCGGTGCAGAGAGTTCCGTTTCAAAAAATCAGTCGCAGTTCCAAACCAACATATATTTCTTCTTCTGCGAAAACACCTGCTCCGGTACATATTCCTTCGGTAGATTTCACGCCCAGCGATACCAGTAATCTCGCTGCCGGTGACAAGGTGGAACATCAGAAATTCGGATTTGGGGAAGTGGTAAAAATGGAAGGATCGGCGCATAATCCGATTGCCACGGTGAATTTTAAACTCGGGGGAGAAAAAAAGATTATGCTTAACTATGCGAAACTGAGGATAATTAAAGATTGATATTAGTTGGCGGGCGATGGGTTTATTTCAGTTTAATTACTTCAGCTACCGTTTTCTTCTCACTACCTGAATAAATTTTTTTACCCGAAATAACAACCGGTCTTTTCAAAAATGTATATTCCTGTAAAATTAAATCCCGGTAATCTTTTTCTGTAAGCTTTTTATCCTTTAATCCCATGGCTTTGTATTTCAGCGCACGCCTGCTGAAGAGTGCTTCATAACTTCCAATCATGTCTTTCATTTCATCGAGCTGCTCCGGGGTAATTTTATCTTCCTTGATATTTTGATAGGCATAACCTTTTTTGATCAGATCTGAATCCTTCATGATCCGCTGACAGGTAGTGCAGGTAGCTACACAATAAGCTTTTTTCATCCTGAGCAATTTCAATTTAATAGCAATTTGCGGAACTGCAGCGAATCACCGTTGAAAACATTGAAATCAACAATCGTATAACAACCATTCACACGGCCTTTTTCACTATGCTGCCAGAAACTCCAGTTCCGGTAGATACGTGGCTGGGAAGGCTGGAGATAATGTGCTGCCCATAAAAGATAACCGTCAAATTCATCTTTCAGGTAGTGTTCGTAAAAATCCACATTGGTATAAATAATGGGAGCCGTTCCATAATATGCCTGAATGGTTTGCAGCCAGTCTTTTGCACGCTGCCTTAATTTTTCCGGCGGCACGCCAAAAGTTTGTTCAATATCCAGTACCGGTGGCAGATCTCCGGGCAGGAGAGTTACTGAATTGATAAAATTTTCCGCCTGTGCCTTTCCGCTTTTAGTGGCAATGAAATAATGATAGGCCCCGCGAACCAGGCCGGCGTCCCTGATTTTTTTCCAGTTCCGGCTGAACATCTGATCTTCATTTCCCAGGCCTTCGGTAGCTTTCACAAATACAAAACTGATATGCACGTCTTCCACCTGCATATTTTTCACCGATTGCCAGTTGATGACGTCCTGGTATTTTGAAACATCGATGCCATGAACAGAATAATTCACCGGAATCTGAATCCCGAATTCGCGGTATTCTACAAATGCCGTCCGTTTTTCAGAAATCCATTGATATAACATCACGATAAGCATGATAATAATAGCGGTACTGAATATAAAGACGATGATCTTCCAGATCCTGCTGTTCTTTTTGGCCATTTCAAAAGATAAACCAGTGCAAATATAATCCGCTCGGCGGTTGAAATACGGAGTCCGGCTTCCTGCTTTCCGTATTTAAAACTAATTTTACTGACGATATGACAAATTTCAACCGGAATGATACTTTCAATCTTTTTTCCAAGCTGAGTTTTCGACGCACCTGGAATGGGATTCAGGTTTTATCCAGTTATTATATCAGTAAATGGACTGCGCAGACCAATTCAGTGGGGATCACCGGTATCTATTTCATTCGAGCCAACGACCAGCTGTAACCTGAGATGCCCCGAATGTCCGAGCGGACTCCGGTCGTTTACACGGCCGAGAGGTATGCTGGAAACGAATTTTTTCAGACAGATGATCGATCAGCTGGCACCGGACCTGTTATATCTTACTTTTTATTTCCAGGGGGAACCCTACCTGAATCCGGATTTCCTGGACATGGTACAATACGCCTCTTCAAAAAAAATCTATACAGCTACTTCTACGAATGCCCATTACCTGGACGATGACAATGCGCGAAGAACAGTTGAAAGCGGACTCGATCGTCTGATTATTTCATTAGACGGCACAACGCAGGAAGTATACAGTCAGTACCGCAATAGGAGGCGATCTTGAAAAAGTAAAGGCCGGGGCAGCCAATATCGTAAAGTGGAAAAAGAAACTGAAAAGCAAAACGCCCTATGTATTTTTCCAGTTTCTGGTCGTTCGACCCAATGAACATCAAATACAGGAAGCCAAGGAGCTGGCAGAGAAAACAGGGGTAGACGGTATCCGGTATAAAACAGCGCAGATATATGATTATGTTAATGATCCGAATCACCTGATTCCTGAACACGCCACACTTTCCAGGTATCGAAAAAAGACCGGACGGGAGCTATGAATCAAAAAACCGCCTGCAAAATCATTGCTGGCGGCTCTGGCATTCACCTGTCATTACCTGGGATGGGCTGGTCGTGCCCTGTTGCTTTGATAAGGACGCCAGACACCGGATGGGAGATCTGAAAAATAAATCTTTCAAAGAAATCTGGAAACAACAGGAATACATCGATTTTCGCAGGAAGATATTAAAAGGACGGGGGGAAATAGATATCTGTTCCAATTGCAGTGAAGGGGTAAAAGTCTGGGGGGACTGACCGTCATTTTTAACGGGAGAATAAGTTTGAACGTTTATTTATGACTTTAGAAAAAGACATCAACCAGCAGGTATTCCGGTCGGAATATCAGAAATCCATAATCAATCTCATTTACACATTTAACTGGGTGAATGAAAAGCTGAACAGGCGGTTTGAACCATTTGATATTACCCAGCAGCAGTTTAATATATTGCGCATTTTGCGTGGAGCGGGTCAACCCCTATCAACACTTCAAATCCGGCAGAGAATGCTGGACAGAATGAGTGATACCAGCCGGATTGTGGACAGGCTTGTTAAAAAGGGCCTGGTTAAAAAAACCGTCTGCCGGGAAGACCGGCGACTGGTAGACGTACTACTGACAGAAAAAGGAAAAAAATTATTGCAATCGATGGACATTATGGATGAAGAAATAGACTCTATATTTAAACACCTCAGCGAAGGGGAAGCAAAACAGCTGAATATCCTGTTCGATAAAATCAGAACGATTGAAAATATTTCAGAAGAAAACTGCACTTACCGGCCAGCGCCTATGAAAAGTTTTCTACTGGTCTTTCTCCTGTTATGTTCTGTTTTCGCATTTTCGCAACCAAAATATGAATTCAGGGCAGTCTGGGTTGCCACCGTGGATAATATCGACTGGCCCAGCCCGGGAAATTATAATACTGAACTGCAAAAAGCCGAATTCATCCGGCAGCTGGACATGCACCAGCGCAATGGGATGAATGCGGTGATCGTCCAGGTCAGACCGGCCTGCGATGCTTTTTTCCCATCCTCCAATTGAGCCCTGGAGCCAATGGCTCACCGGTGAGCAGGGTAAAGCTCCGGTTCCATTTTATGATCCGCTGGAATTCATGATTAGAGAAACCCATAAAAGAGGCATGGAGTTTCATGCCTGGTGTAATCCATATCGGGCCGTTTTTCAGATTGGCCATTATACAACCACTACTGTGAAACACGGAAAGCATAAACGACGCAAAACTGTCTGGCATAACGGTTCATCTATTTCCCGCACGCATGTAAGCAAGCAGCATCCTGACTGGATATTGACTTATGGTGAAACAAAATACCTGGACCCGGGAAATAAAGATGTGCAGTTATATGTGAATGGTGTAATCCGGGATATGCTTGGCCGTTATGATATTGATGCAATTCATTTCGATGATTATTTTTATCCTTACCGGATCGGCGGTGTCGAATTTCCCGACAATGCCTCTTATGCCAAATATGGTCAGGGCATGGACAAAGAAACCTGGAGAAGAAGTAATGTGGATTCCGTCATCCTGATGCTTGCATCGTACGATCCGTGACGTGAAGAAAAACTGCAAATTCGGAATCAGCCCATTCGGGGTCTGGAGAAATTTTTCAAAGGATTCACTGGGATCTGATACCCGGGCCGGACAGACCAACTATGATGATCTCTATGCCGATATTTTATTATGGATGAAGAATGGCTGGATTGATTATGTAGTTCCTCAGCTGTATTGGGAATTCGAACAAAAAAATGCACCGTTTGGAGTATTACTGGAATGGTGGAATAAAAATCATTTTGACCGGCCCTGTTATATTGGCCTGGGATTTTACCGTGCGGGATCAATACGAATACTGGAGGGATAAAACTCAGCTTCCCCGTCAGCTGCGTGCCATCCGTAGTCTTCCACAAATAGGAGGCGAAGTTTATTTCAGCAGCGTTTCTTTCTACAAAAATCCTTATGGGTGGAATGATACCCTGAGTGAAAATTTTTATAATTATCCGGCCCTGATCGCACCAATGCCCTGGATTGACAGTACCAGACCGTCCATCCCCCTCGTTCATATTAACAGTAATCAGGACTCCCTTGTCATCCGTTTTGAAAAAGGCAGCGGAGCAGATACGCTGAGGGGTTTTGCTGTATATAAAGCCGAAGGGGCATTTAATATTGACTCAGCCCGTGTTTTCCGTTTTATTTCAAATTACCAGGATGCCAGGATAGTTTTCAGCTATAGTGAACTGCTAAAAGACCCCCAGGGCCGGTATTTTGTTACGGCCATCAGCAGAACGAATAACGAAAGTGACCCGATTCTAATTTTTCCCCTGAACTCACCAGGCAAAATGCCCTGATATTTAAGGATGACCGTTGACGGTGTGACCGGATGACCGCAGAATTATCGGATGACCATCGCTATATACGTCAATTTAAGCCTTAGGCTGTAGGCCTAAAAAGACTTAATTTTGGAAACACTAATATCCCCGATCCTCAATGGCGTTAATTGATGTACAATTACCCAATTCTCTTGCGCGGGCATTGCGATTGCCAAAAAAATCACCGCGACGCCAGCAAATAAAAGTCCTTAAAAAATTATTGAAAAAAGCCCGCTTTACTGAATTTGGGCAACAGTATCATTTCGACCGGATCCTGCTGAACAGGCACCTGGTTAAAAGCTTTCAGGAAAATGTGCCGGTGTATGATTACAGTAAGATCTACAAGGAATGGTGGTATAAGACGCTGGAAGGCAAACCGGATATCTGCTGGCCGGGTAAAATAAAATATTATGCGCTGAGCTCGGGCACTTCGGAATCTGCCAGCAAATATATTCCCGTAACCAACGACCTGCTGCGGGGAAACCGAATCGTGATGGTCCGCCAACTGCTCAGCCTTCGCAATTATCAGGATATTCCGGTGAAAAGTATTGGCAAAGGATGGCTTATGATCGGAGGAAGCACAGACCTGCAAAAAGGTCCGGGATATTATGAAGGCGATCTCAGCGGGATTTCGGCGAAGAAGGTACCGTTCTGGTTCAGCCCGTTTTACAAACCCGGAAAAAAGATTGCCAAAACACGCGACTGGACTAAAAAACTGGAAGAAATTGTTGAACAGGCACCCGGCTGGGATATTGGATTTGTCGTGGGCGTGCCCGCCTGGATACAGATGTGTGTGGAGAAGATCATCGAACGGTACAACCTGAAGAACATTCATGAGATCTGGCCCAATCTTGGTTTTTTTGTACACGGCGGTGTCTCGTTCGAGCCCTATAAAATGGGCTTTGAAAAACTCCTTGGCAAACCCATTACTTATATTGAAACCTATCTGGCTTCAGAAGGATTTATTGCTTACCAGGACCGGCAGGACGAACGGGGCATGCGTCTGGTTACCAGCCAGCATCTGTTCTTTGAATTCGTACCCTTCGACAGTAAAAACTTCGACGCAGATGGGAATATTGTAAAAATTCCGGAAACCCTGGAGATCCACCAGGTGGAAGAGGGGCGTGACTATGCGCTACTGATCAGCACCGCAGCAGGTGCCTGGCGCTACCTGATCGGAGATACAATCCGCTTTACGGATAAAGAAAAAAGTGAAATCATTATTACCGGACGCACGAAACATTATCTGAGTCTCGTGGGCGAACATCTGAGTGTGGATAATATGAATCAGGCTATTCAGTTTGTCAGCGAGGACCTTCATATATCCATACCGGAATTCACGGTAGCCGGTGTGCCGCATGGCCTGTTCTTCGCCCATCAATGGTATGTGGCTTCGGACTCAGCAGTCGATCCCCTTGTGCTGAAGGAAAAACTTGATGAAAACCTGAAGCGATTAAATGATGATTATGCGGTTGAAAGAAAGAGCGCCCTGAAAGATATTTTTGTAAATGTGCTGCCACCGGAAATTTTTATTGATTTTATGCGATCTTCAGGGAAGGAAGGGGGGCAGCATAAATTTCCCCGCGTATTAAAGGGCAAATTGTTAAAAGACTGGCAAAATTTCCTGGAGAAGGTAAATGTGAAGGCTCATTATTGATTTTAAATTAAAATGAGAAATATTCTTCTATTTTCCGGGTTCCGTTATTTTCGTATACCGACGGTAAAATTTATATCGCATGGTCGAAGCCATATTGAAAGGATTAGCGCTCGGAGTGGTGCTTGCATTGTCTGTCGGCCCGATCATTTTCACTATTATTAAACAAAGTGTTACGGTAGGCCATAAAGGTGGCTTCTGTTTTGTTGCGGGAGTATGGTTAAGTGATATTATCCTGGTTGTACTGAGCAATGTATTTACGGAATGGGTAGCCAGGCTGCTGAAATATCAAAAAATGATCGGTTATGGCGGAAGCACCTTTCTCATTGCCATGGGGATCTATTTTATCTTTTTCAAAAAAGTACATTTAAAATCTACCGGCGGGAGTGAGCATACTGATCATATTAGTACCGGAGAAATGCTTCGGATTTTTGCTTCCGGGTTTATAATTAATACATTGAATCCGGGTGTTCTTATTTTCTGGCTGGGAAATGCAACAGTACTTGCCCTGACGCATACCCTACAGGAAAGAATCACCATTTTTTCAGTTTGTCTACTGATCAATATGGCTGCAGATGTGGGTAAAGTTATGATGGCCGGTAATTTGCGCAAAAAGCTGACAGTACATAATCTTTCCATCATAAATAAAATATCCGGGGCCATCCTGGTGGCTTTCGGAATAGCCTTGTTGTATGGCGTGATTTTTCTCAAACACCGGATGCATTAAGAGAGGGTTCGATTTATTAATTAGTATGAAGAAAATCATTGCGGCAATACTTTTCCTTCTTCCATTTACTTCCTTCACGCAAACAGACGTCTTGATTCTTCAGAAAAACGGGCGCAATATAAAAACCTATGCTCCCGGCATGCCCATTATGCTGCATACGGTATATGATCAATGGTTCGAAGGAACGCTTACAGATCTGAAGAATGACAGCGTTTATATAAATAATATTCCCTTCCATGTTAAGGAGATCGATGAATTGCGGGAAAATTTTTCCAAATTACATTTACAGGCAGCGGGAACGATCCTGATCGTTGCCGGTGTGGGTGTGCTGGCACTGAATGTGATCAATGGATTGTACACCGATGAACCTGCAGGTACCTGGGTCAAGACTTCGGGATGGATCACTGCCGGCGTCTTTATCATCGCGGGTATCATAATGAAAAGCGCTAAATATAGTAATTACCCTATTGGTAAAAAATATACTTTGCACTATTTAAATCTGCGTCCTCAAAAGGCGCCGGCAGATCTACCCATGAAACCCATTGAATCTCCAAAGCAACCTGATGCCCATTAAAACGAAAGGAATTGTTCCGCGAATCTGGAGGTGGATCAAAAGAATCTTCCTGTTATTATTCCTCCTTCAGTTTTTTTATATCCTGATTTTAAAATGGGTCAATCCGCCCTTTACGCTTACCCAACTCAGTAGTTTTTTTCATGGTTACGGACTTAAAAGAAATTATGTTGCAATGGATGAAATTTCACCATATGCCAAACTTGCTGTGATCTCTTCAGAAGACCAGCTGTTTCCCGACCATGACGGATTCGATTTTAAATCAATCGAAAAAGCGATGAAGCATAACCAGAAAAGCAAGTCGCTGCACGGAGCGAGTACCATTTCGCAACAGGTGGCCAAAAATGTCTTTTTGTGGCAGGGCCGGAGCTGGTTCCGGAAAGCCCTCGAAGTCTATTTCACTTTTATGATTGAAAAATGCTGGAGCAAAAAAAGAATTCTTCAAATGTATCTGAATGTAAGTGAGATGGGAAAAGGGGTTTTTGGAATTGATGCAGCATCCATGAATTATTTTAATAAACATGCAAAATCACTTAACCGGAGCGAAGCCGCCATGATTGCAGGCTGTTTACCAAATCCTAAAGTATTTACTGTCAGGCCACTTTCCAGACATGTGGCGGTCAGATATCCCATGGATACTGAATCAGATGCATCATTTACAGGATGATCCGGATGTTATTAAGTTACTTCAGTAAAGGGAATCCTGATTCCATTCAAAATAAATCTGACCTGAAAGGTATTCTTTGATCAAAGATCAATGATCAGCTTTACCGCTTCAGCTCCTTTCCGCAGTCTTTCTGTATAATTCCCTCTGATATCAAACCAGGGAGTCTTTTGATTTATCATTAGTTCTTTGTACATATGATAGAGACGTTCGCGAGATTCGAGGTCCGGGTATTCGCGCAGTTCATCTGCCACCCAGGGCAGGTCTGTATTGCAAAGCAGATACGCGTCATATTTTCTTTTTACGATTTCATCCAGATATAAAAGAATGGCATTTTCCGAAAACAAATTCGCACCATACTTTCATTACATACATATCTGTATCAATAATGATAATCGGTGTACTTACTGAAGCAGCGAGTCGGTCTTCATCCTCAAGCTGTCCGCGGGCAATGATCAGCAGATCATCATAATTGTAAGGACGTTCGATTGCCAATAAATATTGCCGGGCAAATTCAGGAACCCATTCCGTATTGAATTTTGCAGCCAGTTGTTCACAGAGGGTGCTCTTGCCGGTGGATTCGGGACCGATTACCACAATTTTTTTAGGCAATGGCATGGGAGATCTTTTTTCTCCAGGTAATATAGCCCATAACGGCAAGTATCAGAAAAACCAGGTATTGGAAACTGGCGAAGACCAGATGTTTGTAAAAATTAAGTGGAATAGAAGCCAGATCAGTAATGATCCACCAGGTCCAGTTTTCCAGCTTCTTTTTATTCATCAGCCACATGCCGGTAAATGCAGCCGCCGATGTGAAACTATCGGCCATAGGAACCGTGCTGTCGGTAAACCGGCTTAACAATAAATACAAAATAACCCAGCAGGCTAGAAAAGAAAGATAACGGCATTTCGCCAGTCTTTTTTTGATGAGCCGTGATGTGTAAAGTGGTTTTTCCATCCCTTTTTTTGGACCACATTGCCCAGCCGACAATACTCATGACGGTATAATAGAAATTCACGGAAGCATCGGCATATAAACCATGAGTGAGGTAAAGCCAGACAAAAATACCGGTGCTGATCATGCCGACCGGATAAACCAGTATATTTTCCTTACGGGAAAAAATAACACTTGCGATGCCAGTTACAACCGCAATAAACTCAAACCAGGAGGTTTGATGGATGTCGGTGTAGAATTGCGATATGATTTGGTGCATTATTCGGCTTCGGCAACCACTTCCCTGACTTCGGGAATCATGCGTTTCATCATGCCTTCAATACCTGCTTTCAGGGTAATCATGGATGAAGGACAACCGGAACAGGATCCCTGTAACATCAGATTTACCACACCTTCGTTATAACTTCTGAACTGGATGGCTCCACCATCCATTTCAACAGCAGGTTTCACATAACTTTCCAGCAATTCCTTAATCCGTTTAACCACATCATCATCATCTGCACCGATGGCATTACCATCTGTGTGTGCGACAGTGATTTCTTCTTCATTGATCACCGGTTTGCCGTCTTCCAGGTAATCTTTGAGGAACTGGCGGATGGAAGGAATCACATCAGCCCAGTCTGTATCGGCGGTTTTTGTCAGTGTTACGAAATTGCTGGCGATGAAAATGCTTTTGATAAAAGGAAATCCAAATAACTCAGTTGCCAGCGGGGATGGTTTGCCGGACTCCACATCAGGAAAATCAATGCTCTTCCCCGGATATAAAAGCTTGTTTGCTACAAACTTCATGGTTTCGGGATTGGGGGTCATCTCGGTATAAATACTGATGACTGGATTTCCTGTTTTTATCATATTACGCTTAATTTGAACTGCAAAATTAATCATTTTTAAGCCTAAAGCCTCAAGCTCCATAGGCCTTTATGCCCAAATACACTACCACACTCTTCAATGCAAACAACCATTTTCCGCCAATTGTTCTCTTTTCCTGTCAAATTCCCGGGAGAACCGAAAATTAGAAATATGGGCAGAAATGATCAAAATAACCGCAAAAGGGAGCAAAAACAGCTCATAATTGTGCCAATATTGCTTGGCAAAGAGAAAAAGCATACCCCCGGTAAAGAGCAATAAAGGAACCGGACTGCGGTGATGACGGTTAAATCCGTGCCGGAGAGAGAGTGTTCCCACTACAAAGGCCAGCCCGATCATTCCCGATTCAAACCAGAAATTATGGATGATATTGACACCGAAAACTGACAGACCGGAAAGGAAAAGCGGTAAGACCGCACAATGTATTGCACAGGCGATTGAAGCACCAATTCCCACTAAATCTATATTGATCCCTTTCATGAATGACCTGCAAAGATAGAAAATAAGACTATACTTTTTCCACCCGTTTTGTCAGCGTAATTTTGCGCCTATGTCAAAGAAAATCTGGTTCTATTCCCTGTTTTTCCTCGTCCTTATCCTCGCATTTTACTTTATGCTTACCAAACTCATTCCCGGTTATGGTAAGGTGGGCTTACCTCAACTGAATAAGGTCCAGGACTTCTCATTTCTTGACCAGCATGGAAACCGGATAACCAATAAAAATGTAGAGGGGAAAGTTTATCTGGCAGAATTTTTCTTTACAACATGCCCGGGCATTTGCCCGAAGATGAATACAAATCTCCGTCCTGTATTTGAGAAATATAAAAATAATCCGGAGTTCTTAATTCTTTCCCACACCGTTAATCCTTCAACGGACAGCGTTGCGAGATTGAAAATTTATGCCGATTCATTGGGTGTAGGCGATGGTAACTGGCTTTTTCTAACAGGCAAAAAGGATTCTTTATATCTGGCGGCGAGGCTGAGCTATCTGTTGGACGATCCTAAAAATACTGCCAATCCAATTGATGAACAGTTTATCCATACGCAGTTTTTTGCCTTAGTGGATAAAAACGGGTATGTCAGATCCATAATTGACGGACTTAAGAAAGATGAAATTGCGGACATGGAAAAGGAAATTGATGGGCTGCTGAAAGAAGATTAGCTGATGTTAGCGATGAAGAAATCCTGTCATTTGCAGTAAAAAGAAAGCCCCGATGTGGAAACACCGGGACTTTTGGTTAAGGCTCTGATTAGTAGCTATTTTAAAAAAAATTGAGTTTAATCAATAGGTTCTATGCAAATATAATGGCCTGTATCCAATCATACAAGAAACTTCCCTACCATTTTCGTGGTATTTATACGATGCAAATCTCCTAATTATCGTTCATCAGTAGTTTCATCTCATTTTCTACAAAATCCATCAATTCTTTAATATAGGCCCCTGAAAAATCAAATTTTAAGCCGGCTGCTTCATATAGTTCCGGTAAAGTTTTTGTTCCTCCCAATGAAAGCGCATGAACATAATGGTCCAATGCCTGCTCTTTATTCTTTTTGAATTGCATCCATAAACCGATCGCACCCAGCTGGGCAATTCCGTATTCAATATAATAAAACGGCACTTCAAACAAATGCAGTTGTTTTTGCCAGATATTTTTTTGAAATTGTTCAAGTCCGTCCCAGTTTACTGTTTTGGAATTGAACTCGTTAAATATCCGGTACCAGTTTTCGGTACGTTGTTCAACGTGAATGATTTGGATTTTCATATACCCAGTGCTGAAATTTATCGATAGTTGCGATCCATGGAAATATGGTAATCACTCTTTCCAATTGCTGAATCTTTGCGCGGCGAAGATCTTCCGGATCCTGAAAATATATATCCCAGTTTTCCATACTGAAAAGTTCCATGGCCATGCTCGCCACTTCTGCAATTTCCATGGGATATTCTTTGAATGCACTCAGTTCAAGGTGGTGGGAAAGAAATGAATGTACAGCATGTCCGCCTTCATGAACCATCGTAGTGACATCGTGCATCTGACCCGCTGCATTCATGAAAATAAACGGCGCACCGGTTTCAGCCAGCGGACAGTTATATCCTCCGGGAGCCTTGCCAATCCTGCTTTCGAGATCAAAGCGATCCATTTTTTTCATAGTCAGCAAACAGTCTGCAAAAAATGGTCTGAGTTCGCTGAAACACTTTACTGTTTTCTCCAGTAACTCTTCGCCGGTCTTGAATGGATTTAGCGGTTGCTGATTGGCTGGTTCTGCATCCAGGTCCCAGGGCTTTAATGTATCCAGTCCCAGTTTACGTTTTTTGATATTGATTGATGATTTCAACCAGTGGTAAGTATATGTTGCTTGACGGAATCGTGAAAACGAAAGCAATCTTCTTTAGTATAATCGAAGCGTCCCATTTCCACGAACTTGTAATCGCGGATAGTTGGAAAATCCGGCGTTCCGTGCTATCTGATCACGTCGTTTTACCAGTTCGGTGTACAGATTGTTCAGTGTTTCCTTGTCCTGCAATCTCCTTTCCTGCACTTTGTGATAAACTTCTTCCCGTAAATTCCGGTCCGGGTTTTCCAGAAATTTCATGGCCTGTTGTAAGGTATATTCCTGGTCTTTTACTTTAACAGTCATTTTTCCGGAGATGGCGCCGAATTGCTGACTGAGCACACTCAGCTCTGACTGTAATTGGAATATTTTCTTCGCGAAATAGTTCAATGCTTTTTTTTACAGAACGCAGGTAAGTAAAATATTTTTGTTTATCGAGGGAAGCAGTGAGCGGAGAATCCACAAGTTTCCGATTCAGACGGTCAGCATAAGGCTGGATCTTCGGCTGAATTTCCATCATGAAATAAGTAAAGTTTTCCTGGAGCTTTTTATCTTCCGTATTACAGGTCATCCGGATATGACGCCAGGATACATCTTCACTCACAACAGCCTCAAGCTCGCTCATGTCTTTTAACCATTTCTCCAGATCCGCTGCATTTTTCAGAGGTCTTTCAACCAGGTCTTCAAAAAATGAAGAAATGGAATTCCAATCACTGATTACAAAATTTTCCGGTAGAAAAACGCGCACCGGTTTTTCAAGTTTTGCAGATAAGGTTTTCATCATGTAAAAGATTTTTGGGCAGGATTTATTTTTAGTTCAAATGGAAGTCGGTTACTTATTTCTTTTTCGCAGCAGGTTTTTTAGCCGCTGGTTTGGCAGTGGATTTTTTCGCAGCAGGTTGCCGCCTTTTTGGGCGCTGCTTTCTTTGCCGGCTTTCGTTTCAGCCGTTTCTTTTTTCTCCGCTGCTTTTTTTACCGGTTTGACTTCGGCTGCTTTGGGTTCAGCTTTTTTTGCCGGTTTTTTATCTTCCACGGGTTTTGTCTCCGGCCTTTACAGCAGTTGTTTTCTTAGCCGGTTTTTCTTCTTTAGTCTCAGGAGGCAGGTCTGCTTCCGCTTCTTCAGCGACAGGTTCTGACAACTTAATTTCAACCTGGTTTTTGGAAAGTACCGAATACCATTTAACCATCTTTTTCAGATCACTGGCATATACCCGATCAAAGTCCAGTTCGGGATAAACTTTTTCGAAATAAGATTTTAATGCGCCTGCGTCTTTGTCGTCAGGTAATTTTTCTTTACTGGTTTCCATGGCTTTTAGCACATCAACCAGATTCACATTAAGACGGGTAGTATAAACTTCAATACTTTCCAGGTGCGAAAACTGGTGTACCCGGCTGGAAACAAAGCGTGTGCTTTTATCGTCCAGAGAGCGCACAATACCGCCATCTGATTTACTGCTTGATTAATTCAAAAAGACCCGGAAGTCCGGTTATGGCAATGATCTTGGAATATTCCATAAAAAAAGGACAATTTTTTAAAGTGGTGCAAGTTAAACATAAAAAGGCAAAAGGCTTAAGGCAAAAACCGAGCGCAGAATTCCCAGGTAAGCCGCCCGCCTTCCCCTATCTATAGCTGATATCAGGTGGTATGGTTTTTTCAGCAATAGAATACACTTAAAAAATTATTTTATGGAAAAATCTAAAGAAGTTGTTGAAGTATTGAATGATCTGGTGATGATAAACAATGATCGTATTACCGGCTACCAGCGTGCTATAAAGGAGTTAAAAGACGATGACAGGGATCTTAGGAAATTGTTTGATCAAATGATTGTTGAAAGCCAGAATATCAAATCTGACCTGGCCCATGAAATCCAGGTTTTGCATGGGGATGTAGAAAAAGGAACCACGGAAATGGGTAAAATTTACCGCGCCTGGATGGATGTGAAAGCGGTTTTCACAGGAGAAAACAGGCATGCGGTACTTTCCAATTGTGAAGCGGGTGAGGATGCGGCTCAGAAAGCCTATAAAAAGGCGCTCGAAACAGAAAGGCTTCCGGTTTTTTTAAGGGACCTGTTGAATCAGCAACAGGCGAAACTTAAAGAATCACATGATGAAATCAGGGATTTAAGAAATCAATATGCATAAGGGAAAGGTGGTTTTTTGAAAGGTGGTATTTAGGAAAAAACCGGCGCCATGGTCTCTGACCATACAAACGGTGGTTTTAAACGAAAAGACCTGGTAATTAACCAGGTCTTTGTTTTTTATTAAATGTTACTGTTATCTGGGTCTTCCGCCACTGGATCTTGAACCGCCTCCACCACCACCGCCGGAGGTTGACCGTGAACCGCCACCGCCTCCTCCACCGCCTGAAGGACGTGAACCTCCTCCGCCACCGGAAGATGGCCTGAACCCACCAGACGAAGGACTGGATGGAATTCTTTGAAAATTTTGCGCACGCATTTCACCGCGGCTGCGATCCATCTGCTGACGATTCAGGTTCTGTACTTCGGGCCGGCTATTTGTTACCGGTGACCAGGATCTGTTTTGTCTTTGTTGCCAGTTACTGTTTGCCTGGGGTCGTTGGTATACATTACCCTGCCTGTCAGAATATACGGAAGGTCGGGTTGATCCTGTTGATGGGGTATTTCCATTACCAGGTCGTCCATTCGAGTTGTTACCATTCCGGTTATATGAACTATTATTTCCTGGTCTGGAGCCTGCATTATTTGGCCTCGGATTATTATTTCCACCTGTACCTCCTGTGTTCACAGAAGGACGATTATAATTCATTGTCCTGGTTGCAATACCACCTGTGCGATAATAACTCTGAGAATGATACTCCGCCACGGTTTCTATACACGTTATTCGCATAGTTCACATGGATATTATTATGTACATAAAAATTATTTCCATAGAAACCATAAGGCCTTGCCCCGCCATACCATCCACCCCAGCAGGCAGGATGATAAAAGGAAGGACCCCACCAGCCACAACCCGGGTAACCATAATAGCCATAGCCATATCCATAACCAAATCCGATGCTGAACCAGCTCTGGCTATATCCCCATCCAAACCCCCAACCGAAATAAGGCGTATAGCCAAAATTGAAGCCCCATGACCAGGGTCTTGGATAATAATAAGAGCCATACCAGGGTGAATAATAGTAACCGGTTCCGTAAACAACAGTCGGTCCGTAAACATAACTATTCAGATAACCCGGTGTGTATCCCGTGTAAACATAGTCTGGTTCTACATCGTAGATATTCACATATTTTGAATTATATACAGGATAGTTAGGAGGTATCAGATCAACATCCACCGGCCTAACCGTACTCACTACGAACGGTCCGGATGCGTTGTCCGAAACAAACCATACGCCATTATCGACAACATAAAAACGACCATCTCCACCGTTTCTTAATACAGTGGAAGAAGTGTTTACTGCATATTGCAGATTGGTACCATCGATATCCGTGAATTTAGGGCGTCCATCATAAGTAACTGTTGTTGTAGTAGTATTGCGGTCCACTTTCGCGGTCTGCGGAATTTCGGCATCCATTACCGCATCCCGGGCTGCATCTGTTCCGGCAACACTGGCCAGTACATTGTCTTTGGGAGAACCGGGAGGAATATTTGCGAAATCAGCAGGTAACTGATCCGCGGCAATATATTTCCAGTCATTGGAGTTCAGGTTTTTTGTCTGGAACCACCTGCCGGAAATCAGGACGAAATACTGCTGAGAGTTTTCATCCATAAAAATATCATTATCGGAGTTGCTCATATAGAGCAGATTCGTTCCCTGTATTGGCGTAAAATTCGGTTCGCCCTTGGATTGAATAAGTTCCGCCGGCACTGTGCTAACGATAATATTCGGTATCACTTCGGAGTTTGGATCCGAAGAAGATCTGGTATTATCCGCATTACTCTTTTGGGATTTGCTGTTTATCAGTTGCTCCACTGTATGGAGATTATCCGGAACTACTCCATTTGTATAGGTGTAAGGACCCGTGGCTGAATTGGCAACATACCAGTGTTTTGATCCATAGAGATAAAACCGGCCATCATTGTTTTTTACAATTGTGAAGGGTGTATTTACAACTGCCTCAAGTTTCAGCTCTTTATTGGTCTGCAGTTTCGGTTCCCCGTCAATCAGGACCAGCATGGACGGCCTGGTTACGAACATTACTTTGGGTGGTTTATTGGAAATGTTCTGCGATAGTTTAGTCTCCTGCTGATTCTGGTTTAAGGTTGCCACAATTTCATCCAGTGAAATCGCACCGGCAGCTTTGGGAAACCGGCTTTCCAATGCGTCATCGATATAATCAATGGTATCTTGTCCTTCAATAGCTGGTACCCGGATGGAAGTGACATCCAGGGAATTGATTATAAGGGTCCGGTTGTCCCGATCGGTTTCGACTTTGGCGTTACCCCAGAAAGCACCAAATACTGGCTCGTTGGTTCCTTTTGCCAGGACGGAAATAGCAGACCGGAACATCAGGGTATTACCCTTAAAAGACTCAGGTTCAGGTTGATATACCTTTATCTGCATTCCATTTTCCGTTTTGATCAGCTTGGGCCAGTCATCTGAAGCACGGGTATAGCCAAAGATTAGTAACCAAACAGGAAGTAACAGCAGAATGTGTTTAATTTTTTTCATAATTATGTGTTTAGCAGGCTGTAAGCCCGGCCCTCTGGCCTGAGGCTGAATCATGATTAGTAAGACTTATTTATTACCTCAAAGTTTAGCCCGACACCTAAAAGAAAATGTTAATAAGCAGTTTCGGTTCGAGCTTATATGGCTGTTGTATCCAAAGGCGCTAACGCGTAGCGCAGAATTATCGTATAATTAAAAATTAACAGCCTGTTAATCAATGTGATCCATCCATCTATCGATCAACCGTATCCCGCCGTGCGCGATCAACCGTCAACCGATATCCCTCAATGTGCTTCCAGCCAGTTCACCCCTGAACCGATTTCGGCTTCGGCAGGAACTCCGTTGGGCAGGAGCAGGGCGGTCTGCATACAATCAATAATGATGGGTTTGATGATTTCAACTTCATCGCTATGGGCATCAAAAACCAGTTCATCATGCACCTGAAGTAACATTTTTGATTTGAACCGGTTCTTTTTAAAGCTATCATGAATTTTGATCATTGCCAGTTTGATCATATCCGCAGCTGTTCCCTGTATCGGAGAATTGATAGCATTTCGTTCAGCAAAACCACGCACGGTGAAATTGCCGGAATTAATATCTCTGCAGCCAGCGTTTTCGACCCATCAGTGTTTCGACATATCCGTTTTCGCGGGCAAACTGAATGGTGTCATCCATGTATTTCTGAATATTGACAAATTGTTTTTTATAATTGTCAATGATCTCCTTTGCTTCTGTTCGGGAAATACCCAGATTATCTGCCAGACCAAATGCACCCTGGCCATAGATGATTCCGAAATTCACACTCTTGGCGTTGTAGCGCATTTCCTTGGTTACATCTTTTTCTTCCACACCAAAAACTTTGGCTGCAGTTGCAGTATGAATATCCTTTCTTTCTTTGAAAGCGAGACACATATTCGGATCGCCGCTGATCGCCGCTACAATGCGCAATTCGATCTGTGAATAATCTGCTGACACCAGAAAGTAATTTTCATCGCGGGGAATAAATGCTTTCCGGATCTCCCTTCCCCTCTCCGTTCTGACAGGAATATTCTGCAGGTTTGGATTATTGCTTGACAGACGTCCGGTAACCGCAACGGCCTGCGCATAGCTGGTATGTACCCGCCCTGTTTTTCGGTTGATGATGGCCGGTAGTGCATCCACATAAGTGGATTTTAATTTGGTGAGTTCGCGGTATGCTAAAATATCATCCACGATTTTATTCTGATGTGCCAGTTTCAACAACACATCTTCACCCGTAGCATACTGACCCGTTTTGGTTTTTTTGGCTTTCGGATCAAGTTTAAGTTTATCAAATAATACTTCACCCAATTGTTTTGGTGAAGAGAGATTAAAGCGAACGCCCGCATCACGGTATACATTGGATTCTGCCTGTATGGCTTCCCTTTCCAGTTCTTTTGAATACTCATTCAGGAAATTCATATCAACACGAATACCTTCAAATTCCATATCAGTAAGCACTTTCACCAGTGGATTTTCCACTTCATCAAAAACTTTCTCTACGGACTTTGCTTTAAGCAGGGGATGAAATTTATTTTTTAACTGCAGCGTAATATCTGCATCTTCGGCAGCATATTCTTTTATTTTTTCAAGTGCCACATCCCGCATGTTTCCCTGGCCCTTTCCTTTTTTGCCAATCAGTTCTTCAATATGAACAGGTTCATAGCCGAGATATTGTGCGCTTAAAAGATCCATACTTCTTTTTCCATCCGGTTCGATCACATAATGCGCCAGCATAGTATCAAATATTTTCCCTTTGATCTCGATGCCATACCATTTCAACACCAGCAGATCATATTTTATATTCTGGCCGATCCACATGCCTGTCAGGGTTTTCAAATAACGGGGTAAATTCGGCCAGGATTTCACTGCGACAACTTCCTGGTCGGCGGGCACGGAACATAATAAGCTTCACCCGGTTTCCAGGAAAAACTGAGTCCAACCAGCTCGGCATTGTTGGCATCAATGCCCGTTGTTTCGGTATCAAAAGAAATTTCTTTTTCGCCGAGCAGTTGTGTGATCAGCGACATTCTTTTTTCCGCTGTATCAGCACAGATATACTGATGTGTTAGTATTGGTTATATTTTTCTCCGCATGGGTAAGCTCCGGTTCGGGTTCTTCCGGTTCTTTTACTGCCGGTAGCCGGAACAGCATTTCCGAACAGATCCTGCTGAACGCCTTCCGGAACAGGTTTCAGACCATTGGCACCGGGCAGTTCTTCTCCCAGAATTCTTTTCGCAACAGTTCTGAATTCCAGTTCGGTAAAAATTTCACGCAGTGCATCTTTATTCCAGTCTTTTAGTTTAAAATCTTCTTCATGAAACTGCAGGGGTACATTTGTAATGATGGTTGCAAGTTTTTTACTCATGATGCGCGAGTTCTTTTCCGGCTTTTACTTTTTCACCCACTGCGCCTTTTATATTTTCTGCATTAGCCAAAATATTTTCGAGAGTTTCATATTCTGCCAGTAATTTCGCTGCAGTTTTTTCACCGATTCCTGGAATACCCGGAATATTATCCACAGCATCTCCCATCAGTCCAAGAATATCAATTACCTGCGGAATGTTTTTAATATTCCATTTTTCACAGACTTCATTCGGGCCCAATAATTTCCACGTCGCCGCCCTGGTAACCGGGTTTATAAATTTTTACTTGTTCGCTTACCAGCTGGCCATAATCTTTATCCGGTGTAACCATAAATACTTCGTAACCTGCTTCAGCGGCCTGTTTGCTCAGTGTGCCAATCACATCATCGGCTTCATAACCGTCCAGTTCCATAATGGGAATATTGAAACCTTGGATAATTTTTTTGATATCCGGAATTGCAATGACCAGATCTTCCGGTGCTTCCTGCCGGTTGGCTTTATAATCGGTAAAATCAATATGACGTTCTGTTGGTGCTTCCGTATCAAAGCAGACAGCCATATGTGAAGGCTTCTGATTGTTGATGAGTTCTACAAGGGTATTGGTAAAACCAAATTGTGCATTGGTGTTTTTTCCTTTGGAAGTGATACGCGGGGTGCGGATCAGTGCATAATAAGCGCGAAAAATCAGAGCCATTGCATCCAGCAGAAATAATTTCTTGTGCATATTCCGTCTTAGTTTTTCAATTCCGTTAATTTCTTCTGAAGGGTAAACATACTATCCCTAAGCCGGGCTGCTTCCATAAAATCCAGATCCCGGGCGGCTTTTTCCATTTCCTTTTTTATTTTCGAAATTGCTTTTTCCATCTGCGGAATGGTTTTGTATTCCGCTTCTTCTTCTGCAGCAACAGTTACAAGATCCTCGTCAGGCGCAATGCATAAGGATTTTTTGGATCAAATCCCTTTATATCGAGCACGAAGTTGGAGCAAATACATCCTGTCTTGATTTTAATAATTGTTCTTGGTGTAATTCCATGTTCAATATTATAACCAACTTGTTTTTCGCGGCGGCGGCTGGTTTCATCAATCGTTCGCTGCATACTTTCCGTCATTTTATCTGCATAAAAAATAACGAGACCATCCACATTCCGTGCAGCCCGTCCTGCGGTTTGTGTCAGTGATCTTTCATTGCGCAGAAATCCTTCTTTATCTGCATCGAGAATGGCAACCAGAGAAACTTCCGGAAGATCCAGTCCTTCCCTCAACAGATTTACACCAACCAATACATCAATTTCACCAAGTCGAAGCTGGCGTAGAATTTCAACTCTTTCCAGTGTATCCACTTCGCTATGAATATATTTTGATTTGATATTGATGCGATGAAGATATTTATCCATTTCTTCGGCCATGCGTTTGGTCAGGGTGGTTACCAATACACGGTCACCTTTTGTAATGCGTTTATCAATTTCATCCAGCAAATCATCGATCTGGTTTACACTGGGACGAATTTCAATCGGTGGATCCAGTAGCCTGTTGGTCGAACCACCTGTTCCACAACAACACCGCCGCTTTTTTCCAGTTCATAATCACCGGGAGTGGCAGAAACATAAATGGTTTGATCAGTCATAGTTTCAAATTCATGAAAATTCAGTGGACGGTTATCCAGTGCAGAAGGCAAGCGAAATCCATAATCCACCAAGTATCAGTTTTCTGCTTCTGTCGCCACCATACATACCACTTACCTGCGGAATGGTCTGATGACTTTCATCAATCACACATAAAAAATCTTTTGGAAAATAATCGAGCAGACAGAATGGCCTTGTGCCTGGTTTTCGCCGGTCAAAAAATCTTGAATAATTTTCAACTCCATTGCAATAACCCAGTTCGCGGATCATTTCCAGATCAAAATTTACCCGTTCACTTAAACGCTGTGCTTCGATAAATTTTCCTGCACTTTTAAAATAATTTACCTGAGCCGCCATTTCATCCTGTATCTCGGCGAGTACCTGTTGCATCATATCTTTCGGAGCCAGATAAAGATTGGCAGGAAAGATGGCCGCATTGTCCATTGACATGATTCGTTTACCGGTCTTCATATCAAAACTTTCAATCTCTTCAATTTCATCTCCAAAAAAAGTTATCCGGTAACCATAATCCACATAAGGAAGATTGATATCAACCGTATCTCCTTTTACACGAAATGTACCGCGTTTAAATTCGAATTGGTCGCGTGTATACAAAGAATTGACCAGTGAATGAAGAAATCCCTGCCGGGAAATTGTCTGCCCTCGTTTTATGCGAACAATACCATTTTCAAATTCATCCGGATTACCAATACCATAAATACAACTCACAGAAGCAACAACAATAATATCCCTTCTGCCGCTTAACAATTGGGTTGTTGCCTGTAACCGCAGTTTATCAAGTTCTTCATTGATGGAAAGATCTTTTTCAATATAAGTATCACTTACCGGCATATATGCTTCCGGCTGATAATAATCATAATAAGAAACAAAATAACCCACTGCATTATCGGGAAAAAATTGTTTGAACTCGCCATACAATTGAGCCACCAGTGTTTTATTATGGGTGAGCACCAGAGTAGGTCTTTGAACATTTCTGAATAACATTGGCGATGGTAAATGTCTTACCGGAACCCGTAACACCCAGTAGGGTCTGGTATTTTTCTCCTTCCAGCAAACCCTTGGTCAGCTGGTGAATAGCATCCGGCTGATCGCCCGCAGGATCATATGGTGAATGGACCTTAAATTCCATTTTTCTTCAAATTTTTGGATCTGTAAGTTACGTATTTCCAAGCCCAAAGCCCAAGGTAAGTGTGGAAGTGTGGAAGTGTGGAATGTGAAATGTGGAAAATGTGGATGTGTAACTGACAACGTCAACCACCAGCGCCCACTGCATCTCCCGCAACGGACCAACTTCAACGCCACTTAATCTTCGCCTTTTGACTTTCGGCTTTCTTCATTTGTTTTGTCGCCTTATTAAACGGATCCCAGCTTATTTTGACTTTGCCATCCTCCCCTCTTTGTGCGCGGAGCCGGGCACTGACGCCGGTTTTACTGAAAATGCCTTTATTTACGAGCACAGAATCTTTATTTTTTTTCAGGTTACTGAGGGGTACCTGTATGCTGAGATCGGGTCCGGTTTTCATATTATACAAGCCTTCCACAAACATGGTCATAACACTGGACCGGATTTCCATCCGGTTGACTGTAATATTTTCTCCATTTATTTCCAGCAGGTCATGCAGATCAGCAAACTGGATATCCGAAAAATTCCGGTTTTTAAAAACCGTTTGCTGGATTTTTTGAACAGGTTCAAAATTTATCAGCTTCCCATTCTCCAGATTAAATTTTACAAAACCTTTTAACTCGGCGGGAATAAGCTGTGCCTTGGTAGTGAATCCCCCCTGCAGGGTAATATCTGCCGTTAGTGTGCCTTCGATGTTCTTGTCAGTAAGAGATTGCATTCCAAAATTATTGAAGGCATAAAAAATCTTGCTCACATTCACATTTTTTAACTGGGATTTGAATGAAAAGGGATTGGAAGTCGGATCATTGCGCAGAATTCCCTGTATATCCATGCTTCCGCCCGCGTGCTGAAGTTTGATATCTTTCAGATTGACAAAATTATCGTTCATGTCCATTTTTGCCAGAAGATTATTAGCATAGAATTTTTTATAGATCAACTGCTTTGCATTCAGAGTTAAATTAAAATTGGCTGTCTCCAGCAGTTTGGTGAATTCCGTTAAGGTTTGAGCCAGGGAGGATTTCTTTTTTCCGGAAACTCCGGAGACCCTTTTCGGTTTCAGATAGGAGATAAAATCATTTAGATTTAATTTGTTCGACCGGATATTCCAATCGAGAGTCAGTTTATTATTTTTCTGATTGATGAGGTAGAATATACTTTTCATACTGCCATTCATGATTAGGTCGGTGCTTCCGGAATACAAATTCAGGTTATCAACTATCATGTCCTTTCCGGTAAAACGGATTACTCCTGTGCCATTGGTAAACAGTAAATTTCTTGGTACATAATTTATGGCAGCCGAATCCAGATTAAAATTTCCGGTGAGCATTCTCAGACTATCATAATTTTTTTCGAGCGAGCCATTGTAAATCAAATTTATCTTTCCGGAACCATTCGTAAATGTGAGTACATTTTCATCCAGGTAATCATTTATGTTCTGCAGTTGGAAATCAGCCATGATGTGCATTTTCATCCTTGGATGGATAAGATTCCGGATAACGACTGTGTCGCATTTAAAACTTAATTTGTCCCAATTGCCTTTTAACGGGAAAAAACGCATGACGGTATTTGAATCCTCATGACCACGTCCCCGGACCTCTTCATTGTTAAAAGTTGCGGTAAAGGAAGTATTATTGAAATTAACGAGGGGTGTACTGATGGTCCTGTTTTCAACATTCAGTCGAAGATGGATCAGGGGAGTCTTGTACTCAGGCTCAGAATTATCCATTGATCCGGTGAGATGCGTGATGGTTTCTGATATATCATACTGATCGAGTTTAAGGCGAATATTCGGAGAAAGGAACGATGCTGCTTTCCGGAAGGAGAGATTATCAGTTTCCCAGGACAGTACAAAGGGTGTTGGCACTTCCGCCAGGAAAAATTTGCCGGTGAAAATAAAAGGCTGATGGTCTACAGACATCTGTATCTTTTCAAACTGCAGTATTTTAGAATTCTTGTTGAATTGAAACCGGAATTTGCCTTTGACATTTTTCTTATCCAGGAAAGGGCCTTTTTCGGTGTTGAAAGTCATTTTTTGAACCATGCAATCAAGATTCGCATCAATTTTCAGGAGCGGATCGACGGTATTCCCCCGAATATGGCATTCCAGAGAAATGTCATCGAAATCAAAGAATTTATGATTGTCCTGCTTGTCTACGGCAAGGCTGCCAGCTTGAATTTCCAGAACGGGATATTCCAGATTCTTTGGAGCATCTTTATGCGGGGGTTGATTTTTTTTGAAAACCGAGGTATTTGTATAGCCCGTACTATCCGTGTAGATATAAAACTCCGGGTATAGTAGCTGAACCCGTCCGATGCTGATTTTCCCGATAATAAGTTTGAAAAAATCCAGTGTGGCATAAGCTTTTTTTACATTGATCAGGTCATGATGATGTTGAGACCACAAACTGTCACGCAGGGTAAGATTTTCAATGGAAAATGCTATTCGTGGAAACGTATGTTTAAAGCCAATGCTGATATCCCCAATATGAACATCTCCGCCATTAAGGCCTTTTCTGGCTTCCGATTCTATATAGGTGATGACCTGCTTTTTGTGCTGTTTAAGATATATCCATCCACCTATAAAGGCGAGCAAAACAAGTGCAACCAGGATAGCCAGAACCTTTAAGCAGATTTTAATCCATTTTTTCACATGATCCGGTTGAAGTCTTCTAAAAGCTTGATTGAATTAAAGATAACAAGAATGAGCTACCTGGGTGCTCTTTTCAGATAGAGGGAATAATCCGGTTGTATCACATCATAGTCCTGGTGCATAAGAGGAGAAGTGAGGAGAAAATCAGCTGTTGAACGATCGCAGGCGAAAGGAATATTCCAAACTACGCCCAGCCTTAACAGCGCCTTGATATCCGGGTCGTGCGGTTGCGCTTCCATAGGATCCCAGAAAAAAATAAGGACATCAATTTTTCTTTCTGCAATCCGGGCCCCGATCTGCTGGTCACCACCAAGCGGTCCGCTCATAAATTTTGTGATAGGCACACCAATCGCCTTTTCTATCATTTTACCTGTAGTGCCGGTGGCAAAAAGGCGGTGCATGGACAATACAGACTTATTATAAACAGCCCATTCGATGAGTTCTGTTTTTTTATTGTCATGGGCAACCAGGGCGATTCGTTTGCTGGCGGCCATTTTGTAAATACTCATGCATTGGGGTTTTACACAATTTAAGATTAAAGCAGGTGTCCGGGTTCAAACCCCCGGAGCAGTCCCTGGTAACCTCCTGTCTCACTCTGGCCGGTTTCGTTTTCAGTTATACTTAGTTCGCAGCCCTGGTTTTCAGTTATTGAATTCCGTTCAAAGATATGCCGGTAATATTTTTTTGAATTTTTCCCCTGCCACGGGATTAATACGCGCAAACCTTTACTGGTACAGGTTTTCATGAAAGCAGATCGGTGAATTACATAACGGTACCGGCTTGTCGGGGTCCTGGTTGAAGGAGTTGTTTTTGGGAACGGCATGGATTTTGTTCACAGGTTATCCACATTTGTTATCCCATGAAGGAACTTCAGTTATGGCTTGCATCAGCATTCTTTTGCTGTGCATTGATGGCGCAGGCGCCCGACGAGCGACCTGTTGCGGTTGCTTCAACAGAATCAAATCCCGCATTTAGTTTTTTTACCGTGACTGCCCAGAACGGGCATGCTGTTTTACGCTGGGCTGCACCTCAGGTTAAATCCGAAGATTTCTTTATAGTAGAGAAAAGTTCTGATGCTTTGCATTTTGAAATGCTGAGTGCCTTGGATGCAACCGCCGGTATGGATTCAGTTTATTCTCTGGAGGATAATTCGGTTGGCTCGGGAATGGTATCTTATAGAATTCGCATCACGGGTAAGGATGGAAAGGAGCTTTGTTCAAAGACAATGAATATGAATTCGATCCCTTCGGCTGATTTCAGATTTTATCCGAATCCGGTAGACAAGCTGTTAATAATCCGCTCCAGCCGTGCACTTAATATTCAGGTGATGGATTCTTATGGTGTGGTCTGGTTCGGGCAGGATGTAGAAGCGGGTATGCAAATAGTAAATGTGTCTGCTTTACAAAAAGGAAATTATATTCTGAAAGCAACGGATAAAACGACGAATACGGTTATTTCAGAACAGTTAGTAAAAAATAATTAAAGAATCGGGGGTAATTGGCCATGCTAGTTGCAGATATGAATGTTTACTTCTATCTTTACCTCGGTTTTTCATAGGATATTGGATTTTAAAACGGGGTTGAATTTTTATTCTGACCCCTTTTTTGTGCCTTTACGCGAACAAACTAAGGCCGGGTGATCGAAATTCACAGCTTACAACGTACTCATCAACCGACATTGGAGAATTAAATCGAAACCTTTAGTTGTTCCCTGGCTATCCGCACAAAAAATAAGGCTATCCTTTCAGACAGCCTTTGTACTTACCAACCCAAGTATTTAATTCCCGACTTATTTTTCTGGCACCCCTTCCTGGGTTTCTTTGATTTTCGCGCGGATCTTTGCCTCTATCTCAGCGGCCAGTTCCGGATTGTCGTGCAGTAACTGGCGAACGGCATCCCGTCCCTGTCCGAGTTTGTCGGATCCGTAGCTGAACCAGCTTCCGCTTTTCTGAACGATTCCAAATTCAACACCCATGTCAATAATTTCGCCCATTTTTGAAATGCCTTCGCCGAATATGATGTCAAATTCTGCGCTGCGGAAGGGCGGAGCTACTTTATTTTTAACCACTTTCACTTTTACATGATTGCCGATGGCTTCTTCGCCGTCCTTTATCTGTGCCATACGGCGGATATCCAGTCTGACGGAAGCGTAAAACTTCAAGGCATTACCGCCGGTGGTCGTTTCAGGATTTCCGAACATCACCCCGATTTTTTCACGCAGCTGGTTGATGAAAATGCAGATGGTATTAGTCTTGCTGATGGTGGCCGTCAGTTTACGCAGGGCCTGCGACATTAGACGGGCATGAAGCCCCATTTTACTATCACCCATTTCTCCTTCCAGTTCTCCCTTGGGAACCAGCGCTGCAACCGAATCTATAACAACCACATCGAGGGCTCCGGAAAGGATAAGACGGTCGGCAATTTCAAGGGCCTGCTCGCCGTAATCCGGCTGGGAAATGAGGAGATTGTCTACATCCACTCCCAGTTTGCGTGCATAATTACTGTCAAACGCATGTTCTGCATCAATGATGGCGCACATACCGCCTTTTTTCTGTGCTTCGGCAATCACATGGGTTGCAATAGTCGTTTTTCCGGAAGATTCAGGTCCGTAAATTTCAACCACACGTCCACGGGGTAAACCGCCGATACCCAGGGCCACATCCAGACCGATAGAACCGGTGGAAACGACTTCCATGGGATCAGTGCTTTTTTCGTTCATCATCATCACACTGCCCTTGCCAAAATCCTTGTCTATTTTATCAATGGTTAACTTAAGTGCCTTTAATTTTTCTGCGTTTGACATTGCGTAATTTTTAGTCGTTTAAAGTAGTTGATTATTCAAAACTAGGATAAATATTTTATACACACTAATTTTTTTAGTAAATAAAAACTAATTATTTTGGTGACCCGTTTTGATCTGTACCACGCTGGTCCCGTCCCGCTGAAGCGGGTCGGGCTGATCGGCGCTTCTCTGTAAAGGGACTATATTTTGCAACCCGAATCAATACCCGAATGTGGTAAATTTGAAACATGAACCGGATCGACCGATTATTTGGAATCCTTACTCTGCTACAATCCAAAAAATTTGTTACCGGGGAAAAGATAGCAGAGAAGTTCAATATCAGCGTCCGGTCGGTTTACCGGGATATTAAAGCACTCAACGAGCAGGGCATACCAGTCAGCTTTGAACCCCATCGCGGCTATTTTATCGTCAGCGGATATTTTCTGCAGCCGGTATCATTCAGTACGGAAGAAGCCAACGCCTTGTTATTAATGGAATCCATCGTTTCTGCCTTCGCTGACAAATCCATCCATCATCATTATTCCTCCGCGCTAACGAAAGTTAAATCAGTCTTGCGGTCATCCCAGAAAGATTCGATAGAAAGGCTGGCCGCCAATATCAAACTGCAGGTACCGGTTTGCTTTATTCAATCGTTTGATTACCTGGCCAGAATCCAGGAGGCACTAAGTTCCCGGAAAATCCTCGAAATCGGATATACCAATAAACAGGAGGAGGTTTCCGTCAGAAAACTGGAACCCATCGGACTGGTATTTTATGCTTTCAGCTGGCACCTCATCGGCTGGTGCCATAACAAGAAAGATTACCGCGATTTCCGCGTCTCCCGCATCCTGCGGCTGCAGTGTACGGATCAGGATTTTACGATTTCCAAACATATGCCCCTGGATGAGTACATGAATCTGCTTCCCGTAAAATATTAATTTTTGGTCTGCCATAGGGTTGTCAGTGGGGGGTATTTACTTTGATGTCATAAAACATCTTATATGAATATCATCATTCCGTTTTTCGAAAAACAGCTTAATGAAGAAGTGACAAAAACCCGCAGGATGCTGGAAATTGTTCCCGACGATCAATATGACTGGAAGCCACATGCGAAAAGTATGTCAGTGCGGAGTCTCGCAACCCATATTGCTGAATTGCCTACCTGGATTCCGCTCGCCATTGACACCGACGTGCTCGATTTTGCAACGGGCGATTACAAACCCACTGTAATTGACAATACGAAAGAACTTTTGAAAGTATTTGATACGAATAAGAAAACACCATTCGAAGCCCTTTCGAGAACTACCGATGAATACCTGCAGAATCCATGGACTATGAAGAATGGTGATCAGGTATATTTTACCATTACAAAGGAGGATGTGATAAGGATGTCTATTTCGCAAATGATTCATCACCGGGCACAATTAGGCGTTTTTCTGCGCCTGCTGAATATTCCCATTCCCGGACCCTATGGTCCAAGTGCTGATGAAATGATGTGATTACATCCAACTGCCAACCGCCAACCGTCAACAGCAAAAGGGAATGTTAAATGAACCAGTAGATTAAACTCCGGTTTCCTGATCAGGTCTATTATAGAGTGCAAAAGCACTTAAAATAGAAACTATGAAATCGAAAATTTTATTCTCCGCAATGTTTGTAGCATTTCTTGGATTTGCAAATATTTCAATGGCCCAGGATGGAAGCTTTGCTAAAAATCATCCACGAAGAGCTGAAGTAAACCAACGGTTGCATAATCAGGATCGTCGTATCCATAATAAAGTAAGAAATGGCGATATGAGCCGGCACCAGGCGCATAACCTGCACCGTAAGGATCACCGGATCCGCAGGGAAGAAAGAAGGATGGCGTTCCGCCATAATGGTCATATCAACAGTCACGAACAGAACAGACTGAACCACCGGGAAAATCATCTGAGCCGGAAAATACGCAGAGCCTAAAGGCTTAAGACTTTGCAGGGACATGCAATTGATACTAAAAATCCTCTGGTTGACAGAGGATTTTTTTATTGCCGTAAGGAAATTTTAAAGGAGAAGTCATGATAAGACGGTCTTCTCCAAAACTAGGATTAACTTAAACAAAAATATCGGTCGGGCGACTAAAACTAAATCACCTCAGCCCGCATTGCAAAGACGAACAATGCACGAAAATCAGGATCTCACACGGATACCGCTCAAACGGGAAATCGGACTCCCGACCGGCATTTTACTGGTAACAGGAATCATGATCGGTTCAGGTGCATTCAAAAAAATCGCTCCCATGTCCAGGTCCCTGATGAGCGAGCCCTATATTTTATGGGCCTGGATCGTAGCAGGTATCATCACGATCTTTGGAGCCTTTACTTACGCCGGACTTTCAGGCATGACAGACAAATCCGGCGGATTATATGAATACCTGAGACTGATTTATGGAGAGTTCATGTCATTTCTATTGGGCTGGAATTTTTTTACGATAGCCGGAAGTGGGTCAATCGCCGCTCTTGCCTTTGTGTTTTCAGAATCTGCCGATGCACTTTTTCATTTCCCGGTATTATTGCCCGCCTTGCAGGATGTTTCCATAGCTAATTTTATTTATCCTTTCAGGGGTTTATCGGTCAAAATACTTTCAATCAGTATGATCATCCTGCTGACCTGGTTTAACATACGGGGAATTAAGAATGCGGGAATTCTGAATAATATAGTAACTGCCGCGAAGATCCTGGGAATTCTCCTGCTTATTTCGGCCGGAATATTTTTTGTTGGCGATCCCTCCAGGATGCTGAATGAAGGAAGTACATTTCATCCGCTGACCGGAGCGGCACTTTTCAGTGGTTTTTTCGGTGCAATACTCAGTGCGGCCTGGGCATATGACGGCTGGGCTAACATAACTTTTGTGACGGGAGAGATTAAAAATCCGGAACGCAATCTGCCTTACGCAATTATTGGCGGTGTAGGAATCGCAATGATACTTTATGTATTATTGAATTATATCTACATGAAAGTGCTGCCGTTAGAACAGCTGGCTGCCATCCCGGATCATAAGATAGCCGCTGCAGTCGTCTCCGAAACATTATTCGGTCGCGCTGGATCTTCCCTGATCGTGGTGCTGATCCTTACCTGCACGTTCGGGGCACTACATGGATGCGTCGTAGCTTATCCAAGAATCAGTTTCCGCATGGCCCAGGAAAAAGTTTTTTTCAGAAAGGCGGCTTATGTGCACCCTGTTTTCAAAACTCCCTATGTGGCTATTATTTATTCATGTGTATGGAGTTGCATACTGGTGATTTCAGGAACTTTTGACTTGCTGACTAATCTGGTGGTCTTTTCAGGATATTTCTTTTTCGGTCTCGCTGCTGCCGGACTGATCAGAATGAAGATGCAGAAAAAAATTACAAAAAAAGTTATTGGTTACCCCGTTGTACCGGTTATCATCATTATTATTCTCATTGATACTGGTGACCAACACCCTCATTACACAAACAAAAGCCTCGCTGATGGGACTGCTGCTGATGTTTTCCGGGCTTCCATTTTATTTTTGGTTTAGACGCAATAAGTCGAAAGATCAGGAGGAACTGGGGAATAATGCTTCATTAAAAGGCCAATATTGAAAACTATCCTTTTATTTTTTTTATTGATTCCTTCATTAACGAATTTGACGGCCCAGCAAATTTCAAATCAGATTGAGGGGAAAGTAATAGCTGTTAAAGATGGGGACACCATTGTAATTCTATTTGACGGAAAACCCCTTGCAATCAGGCTTGCTCATATCGATTGCCCCGAAATGAAAAAGAAACAGCCCTATGGAACTGCTGCCAAAAAGTTTACTGCTGACTTTTGTTTTGGGAAAATAGTCAGAGTGGAAAATGATGGGAAATTTGACAGGAATAAACGGATGATCGCCGTCGTTTACAATGAAAATGGAATTAACCTGAACAGGCAACTGGTTAAAGCCGGACTTGCCTGGCATTTCAAAAAATACTCATCCGATATGGTCTATGCGCAATTGGAAATCGCCGCGAGAAACAGCAGGGCCGGATTGTGGGCTGAAAACAATCCCACCCCACCCTGGGAATGGAGAAAACCCAAAAACTAAACCCTTCCAGAGGACGACGGATTTTTATTCATTTCTCAGACTTTTTACCGGATTGACTATGGCGGCTCTGATGGACTGAAAGCTCACGGTTACAAGGGCAATGAAAACGGCCACAGTTCCAGCCAGGATAAAAACCCATCCGCTGATATGTATACGAAAATCAAATCCCAATAACCATTTATTCATGAAATACCAGGCAATGGGAGATGCTATAACGATGGCGATGATTACCAGCTTTACAAAATCCTTTGAAATAAGTGTTGCGATATTCATTATAGAAGCGCCTAAAATTTTCCTGACCCCGATTTCCTTGATCCGTGTTTCAGCCATATAAGTTGCCAGTCCAAACAAACCCAGACAGGAAATAAAAATAGTCAAACCGGCAAATAAAGCTGCCAGTGTTGCAGTAAGTTGCTGGTCACTGAATTTTTTTGCATATTCTTCATCTACAAAATGGTATTCAAACGGGAAGGCAGGATTGTATTTTTTTAGTATTTTTTCGGTTGAAGCGATATTTTGAGCCATTGTATGTTCACCATTAAATTTGATGTTCATCACATTTGCGCTGTATTTTGGTCCTTTAAAAATAATAGGTCTTGTTTTCTCATATGGGGATTGCAAAATAAAATCTTTGATAACCCCCACGATATGCCAGGTTATTGGGTCGTCAAATAAATTCTGGCCGACCGGATTTTTAAATTTCATCTCCCGGGCTGCGGATTCATTGATCAGACAGGCCGTTGAGTCGGAAGGGAATGACGTAATATCTATATCCCTGCCTGCTATCAATTCCAGTCCGGCCACTTTCACCAGATTTTCATTGGTGGTGGACCGGTCAAAACTGATACGTGCTCCGGGAACCTTTCCCTGCCAGTTTAAATTTGACCCAATGCTCCAGCTTTGAGTTAGGGGAGCCATTGTTTTATTTACGAAGAGAGCTGTACCGGAACCGATCAGCTCATTTTTAATAAGCGTATAATTTTTTTGAATATCTCCCTCTATAAATACATAGGCAAGATTGTTTTTGTCGTAACCCGATTTTCTTCCCTGGGCATATTTTATTTGTTGAACAATAATAATCGTGGATATGACCAGAATGATCGCAAAGCTGAATTGAGAAACGACCAGGATCTTACGTGGCGTCACCAGCGCGTTTACTTTTTTAAAGCTTCCTTTTAAAACGACTACCGGTTTGAAGGCAGCCAGAAAGAATGCCGGATAACTGCCGGCCAGTAAACCTGTTAAAAGTATAAAACCAATTCCTGAGAACCAGAAGCCGAATATTGCCGTAATCAATGGATAATTGTTTTTCGGTTATCTGATTAAATGAAGGCAAAAATAATTGAACTAATAAAAGCGCCAGTGCGCCCGAAATGGCAGAAATGATTATGGATTCAATAAGGAACTGGCCGATCAGTGATTTTTTTAATGCCCCTGCTACTTTTCTAATGCCGACTTCCTTAGCCCTTTTTTCACTTCTTGCCGTAGAGAGATTCATGAAATTGATACAGGCAATCAGCAAAATAAAAATTGCAATAAGTGTAAAAATCCGCACAATCTCAATCCTTCCTCCGACCGCCTTTCCGTTTTCAAATTTTGAGTACAGCCTTAGCTGTTTTACCGGATACAAGAAATACTTCTGACTGAGACCTGCCGTCTGAGTATTTCTTTACGATATTTTTTATTTTTTGATCGACAGCTGCTGCCTTTGCTTTAGGTTTAAGGAGTACAAAGGTCCTGATGGAAATATTTGTCCAGTCAGCATCAATCCATCCCTTTGATTCCAGGAACGCAGAAGAATTTAAGAATTCGAAATCGAATTGTGTGTTGCCGGGCAGGTCTTTCAGGACTCCGGTGACCGTAAAATTTTCACTGTTGTCAAATTTTAACGGCTGACCCACAGGATTATCATTGCCGAATATTCTTCCTGGCCATTTTTTCCGTGATGACAATGGAATGCGGATCATTCAGTGCTGTTGCAGGATCACCTTTCAACAAGGGAAAACTGAACATCGTCAGGAAGGAAGGATCAGCCCAGGTACCGTTGGCCTTGATGGATTTTTCCTTATTCCCAAAGAGGATGTATTGATTCCACCCGATCCGGGCTGTATTTTCGATTTCCGGATAATCTTTTTTAAGTGCCGGTCCCAGTAATTGCTGCGTGGGAATACCGGATTGTAGTTCGCCGTCGCGGCTTTCATTTTCCCATATTTCATAGAGTCGATTTTCTTTAGTGTGGAACCGGTCATAACTGACTTCATTCTGCACCCATAGTAAAATCAGAATAGCGCTGGCCATACCGATGGCCAGTCCGAGGATATTAATTACAGAAAAACTTTTGTTCCGCAACAGACTACGGAATGCGATTTTGAAATAATTTTTGATCATATTTTTTGTTTTCGAATAATATCAGATTCTGAATAACAGATTAAAAGAAAATGGTCATTCTGCCCCGACTTTAGGCTAACCAATCAGGAAGCACAATAAAAGCCAGTTTTTATTAGGCTGATAGACAATCTTTTAATTTTGATCGCCCTACAAATATGTTCGTTTTCAAAGCAAAAACTGTTCGATTTTAATACAGGATAATTAGTTCTTCGCGAGAAACCCTGTCCAATTTTACCGGGCAGGGTTGTTATAATCATGTAATTCCAATCGGATTAATTCAGAAGGTCATGGAAAAAACAGCGAGGCTGATCAATCTAATGGTGATATTTATACTGCTGATTTCAGTGGCCACTTTGGCCGGGACTATTGGCCTGATTTTTTTTGAAATCCGTTATTGGAAATCAATTTTGTTTAATAATTAAAAAATAAAGAACATGAACGAATTCATTTTAATTTTCAGGCACCAGGACGGCAATAAAATTGCTTCACCGGAGCAGATTCAGATTTGGATGAAACAAACAATGGACTGGATCGGCAGCATAACAGCGAAGAACAAATATGTCGGAGGCAACGGGCTACCCTTCCAGGACGCTAAGGTGGTGCGACACAAAGGCCTTGTGACCAATGGTCCCTTTGGTGAAATCAAAGAAACAATTGGTGGTTATGTCATTGTAAGAGCGGATTCTGTGGAGGAGGCGGTGGAATTTGCCAAAGGATGCCCCGTTTTACAGGGAGAAGGAAATTCTGTGGAAGTGAGAAAAATAGCCGGCGGGGACGGGGTACATTAAGACCATGAAGCAACAGGAATTAATACCACATTTGTTCCGTACGGAATATCGCAAGATCGTTTCTGTCCTTTGCAAACGATTTGGATTCGGTCAGATCGAAATAGCGGAAGACATAGCCAGCGATACTTTCCTGACCGCAGCCCAAAACTGGCCTTTAAACGGCTTACCGGAAAATCCTGTTGCCTGGCTTTATTTTGTTGCCAGGAACAAAGCAAAAAATCATCTGCAAAGAAACTCGGTATTTGAAAACAAAGTAGCTCCCGAGGTAAAAAGAGAGGTTTCGGATCAGCACATGCAGGAAATTGATTTGTCTCCCCAAAATATTAACGACAGCCAGCTCCAAATGATGTTTGCGATTTGTAATCCGGCTATTCCTCCGGAATCGCAAATTGGTCTCTCACTCCGCATCCTTTGTGGTTTCGGCATCGAAGAAATTGCAGATGCCTTTCTTACCAATAAGGAGACGATAAATAAACGATTATTCCGGGCTCGCGAAAAACTTCGCGAAGAAAATATTAAGATAGAAATGCCGCATCTTTCCCAAATCGAAGAAAGGCTGGAAACGGTACTTACAACCATATACCTTTTATTCAACGAAGGCTACTTTTCCATGAGCCAGAACAGCGTGATCAGGAAAGATCTTTGCCTGGAAGCCATGCGGCTTTGCAATATGCTCGTGGAAAATAAAATCACCAATAAACCTGCCGTAAATGCATTGCTTGCCCTGATGTGTTTTCAGGCATCGAGATTTGAAGCCAGATTTGACCGAAACGGCCAGCCTGTTTTATATGAAGAACAGGATATTGATTTGTGGAATACAGAACTGATCAGCAAAGGCGGATATTTTCTGAATATATCTTCTACCGGGAATACCATTTCAAAATATCATCTGGAAGCCAGTATCGCGTCCTGGAGTACACAAAAAGAAGATACCAGTGAGAAGTGGGAAACTGTATTGCACCTGTATGACCTTTTACTTCAGATGGAATATTCCCCAGTCGCTGCACTCAACAGAATCTATGCACTTTCAAAAGTTAAAGGCAAAGTGGAAGCCATTCCGGAAGCTGAAAAGCTTAAAATGACAGATAACCAGTTTTACTTTACGCTGCTTGGTGAACTCTATACTGGTGTCGACCGGGAAAAATCTTTACAAAATTTTAGGGAGGCCCTGGTTTTGACTAAAACCGAAACGGGAAAACAGGCAATTCAGAAGAAAATGCAAAGAATCTGACCCTGGTTTGCCCTTGTTATGGGACTGGACCGTGGTTCAGGCCTTAAAAAGGCATGATTTTTATTAAATACCATGTTTATTATTAATTAAAGGTTACAAATGACCTGTTCGTACGTACTACTATAGTAATAATCAAGCATGAAAGACTGTTTCCGGATATCATTTTTCATTTTGCCTCTGATGATCATTCTTTTTTCCTGTAAGAAGGATAATTCAGGAACTTCCCTTACCCCGAATCCACCTGCTAATTTTGAGTTAAGCTACGGAGATTCAGTGTTTTATCTCAATAACCAGGCTTCTGATTATACCATTAATCCAATACAGACTAAACCGGGTGTTTTCAGCGGCTTTCCCGATGGAATTGTGATTGATTCCAGGACAGGAGAAATCGATGTGACAAAAAGCGAAACCGGGCTCCGCTACCGGATCTCTTTTGTACCGGACGGATCTGCGGATACATTTTATACCACCCTGATTGTTTCCGGAATTAATTTCCTCGACGGATTTTACAGACTGACTACGGCTGATTCCATTTTGAAACCGATTTATAACGCTAACCAAAGTAATTCCATTCCCGGGGTAAATAGTGGAACTATTTTCGATGAAGGCGCTGGTTGTAATTCAGCAGGATGTAATGTGAATACTGCGCTCGGATCCATTAATCTTGCGCAGACCGTCCGCAACGGTGTTTTTGGAACCACTCCTTCCAATAACGACAGGCATGAATTTGATCTGAATTATCGTATCGATGACAAAAGCGGTAAAACCCTGAATACCATCCGCGTTAAACTTTATTATTTCGAGTCGATCAATGATGTAACCCCGGAAGCATATGAAATCATTTCTTCACGGGAGGGTGCCATCTTCGGCTATAAACCAAAACAAGTGCCTTTCCAGAATTTAATAGCAATTAATAGTATTGATCAGACAGGCCTGCTTACAAAATCTCTTCCGCAACCAAGGCCACCCTGCATTTTTATACTGGGCAGATAGCTATCCGGAAAGTTTGGGGACGTTTTTGTAATTTACTTCATGGGAAGAATTCCACCATCCCGGACGCTTCGTTACACTATTACTGATTACCATTTTTCTTTTTATTGATTTCTCGCCATTTGGTCAGGTTAAAAATTCGGGACCGAATTATAAACTCACATATCAGTATGCCGAAAAATTATACAATTCCGCAAATCCCACTGCGGAGACGGATAGCCTGGCTCAGGTCGCTTACCTCAAGGTCGCAGGACTCTTAATCAAAGAAAATAAAATCAATGATACCCTGGTAGACAGCTACCTAAAATGCGGCATTCTCCAAATGTCCGGAAATCAACCGGATCAGGCCCTGGGGTATTTTCACCAGGCCGTTTACTTTATCGGAAAAAATAAAAATCTGCCGGATTCTTTACGATTCAAACCATATATCTATGCAGGCAGTATTCACTATAATTTAAATAACCTCGACAGCGCCGTCTACTATTATAAGAAGGCAGAAGTCGTAAATGCGCAATATGGTGGCTTAAATGAATCGGAAAGACTCTTCAATAAATTCGGAGCGCTCTATTATGAAACCGGTGATTACAATAAGAGTATAAGTTATTTTGAAAAAGCACTTTCAATAGTTGAACGGAAATCACCACTGAATATTTTTTTTATAATTAACTATAAAAATAATATCGCGACTGCACTCATGAAAATGGGCCGGTATAATGAGGCGCTTGACATTTTTAAAGATTTGATTAAATATGAGAACCCCGGAGATGAATTGTTTTATAATACAGGCAATACGTATTTCGAAATAAAAAATTATGCTGAAGCCCTGAAGTTCTTAAGGAAAATCAGGAAAATGGAGTTTGAGAAAAACATCAGCCTGACAAAAATATTTATTCATGTCCGTCAATACGATTCAGCCCGGTTCTATCTGGATAAAGTGCAATATGCATACAGAGACAAAAATAATTATGCGCCTGCGGTTACACGCGGGATCATTATGAAATATTCCGGTGACCTGAAAGCCGCCACAGGAAAATACCTGGAAGCACTTAGCGACTATCAGTCTGCCATCATTACCCTTGACCCGGCTTTTACCGATACTTCCATCTCCCATAACCCCTCTTCATTTTCCGGGCTTCAGAATTTTTTGTTCCTCTTTGATGCCCTGGTGGCAAAAGCTACCACGCTTGAAACATTGGGTAATGAAAAGGGAAATGATCAATATCTCCGGCAATCGATCAACGCATACGGTTCGGCCCTTTTCCTGGCGGGTCATATTGAAAAAACTTATTTTTCAGACGATGCGAGACTGTTCCTTAAAACAAAAGTCAATCCGGCCACGCAACGGGCAGTCAGTGTGGCGATCCGCCTATATGATAAAACAAAAGAAATTCAATTTGTCCATACGGCTTTCGGTTTTGTAGAGGACAACAAGGCAACCGTTTTACGGGCGGGACTCAGGAACCTTGAACTATCTTCCCTGGGAGGTCTGCCTTCCGAATTGGTGTCTGAGGAAAAAAAATACAGAACCATATTGGCCAGGTTAAATATTCAATACGGCCTGGTTAAAGACAGCTCCCTGGCTGCGGCCCTGCAAAATAAAATTCATGATACTGAAATTTCACTGGCGACAGTTCAGGATAAACTGGATGAAAACCCATCGTATCATGAATTGAAATTCAGCAGTTCAATGACTAATACGGACAGGTTAGTGGAATATGCAAAAGGGAATGATGAAGCCGTAGTCTCCTACTATTACACTTCGACCCAGCTGATCTGCTTTTATATTACGCAAGAGGGGGTTGGTTTATCTGCAGTCAGGTTGCCGGATAGTTTGTTTTCCACCATTATTTCCCTGAGAAAGGAATTGCAGAACCCTGAGGCCTCCAGCCGGAAATATCTGCAGGAGTCTGGTACAAGACTTTTTCAGGAACTCATCGCACCGGTTTTTGAAAAAATCAAAAACAAAAAACGCCTGATGATCATTCCATTCAATGAAATCAGTTATGTTCCTTTTGAAATGCTGGTGAATCCCGATGACGGCTCCCTGATGTTAAAAAAATATTCAATTTCCTATAATTACAGCGCTGGCTTTTTGAATGAAAAGAAGGCGGGAGACCGGATTGCCTATCGTGTACTGGCCATGGCACCTTTCTCAGGCAATGATAATAAGGAATTGATTTTGCCCGTACTGAATTCATCAAAAACAGAAATAGAAATGCTTCCCGGGAAGAAAATATGGGGTGCAGAAGCCACCAAACAACAATTCATTTCTCTGTCTGGCCAGTTCCCAATCGTTCATCTCGCTACCCATGCCGTTGCGAACGATACCAATCTGCTGGGAACATATATTGAATTTTACGGTTTGAAAACAGAGGCGGATACCATACACCGACTTTATGAACAGGAAATTTATACGCTGGATATGAAAGTTGCCCGGCTTGTAATCTTAAGTGCCTGTGAAACAGGAAATGGTCAGCTCGTAAATGGTGAAGGTATCATGAGCCTGTCGCGGGCCTTTTCGTATGCGGGTTGTAAAAGCGTCATTACTTCTTTATGGAAGGCTGATGAAATATCCACGGCGATCATTTGTAAAAGGCTCCATTTTTATTTGCAAAAAGGTTTCGCGATTGATGAGGCTTTGCAAAAAGCTAAAATTGATTACCTCGGGACGAAGGAGGTGGAAGAGCGGTTTAAAAACCCTGCCTATTGGGCGAACCTGATATTGATTGGAGATTACCACCCTGTTACTTATCCCGGAAGTAAACTGGTCACTATTACTGGTGGAAGCTCTCGTATTGTCAGCACTATTTTTATTCGTTGTCTGGAAAAAACTAACCAGGCACAAGAATATGCCCGGTTAGCCTGAATCACTGTGATTATAGATGAAGGGTCACAGCAGGTACATGAGTATCTTCTGTTCCACTGACAACAATATTGTTTACGGTAGCATCAACAAAATTTCCTGCTGTTGCATGATAGACTAATGTATAAGTGCCGGGTTTAAGACCGATGAATTTAAATTCACCTGAATCTTCCGGTTTGGCAGTAGCGGTATCTGTTCCATTGATGGCCATAACAACGGCCCTTGCTGTTCCAGGAAGCACAATGCCTTCAATGCCCGCTGATTTTTCCCTGCTGAAAATTTTACAGCTTGGTTTTAATTCGAAATTATTTCCATGTGACCGGATGGAGGTGCCGGCATCAAAATCGATCCAGAAATTGGTCAAGCCTCCTGAATTTACGACTACGGAAGATTCATCAATCTTTAAAACGATGATATGATCATCGCCATTAGTAGTAAGTGGAGAACTGATACCATTGATCACTACATGACTATTGGAGCCTAATGTAATCCGGACCTTTCTTAGTGCTCTGGCTGCATCGAAAGAAGCAGTTCCAAATAGCGTATCCAATCCATTACGGAACCTGAGTATATCGTAAACCCCGGGATGAATAGGAACAGTCATCCATCCGCCGGACAATTCTCCATGATGATCGTTATCATCCACTTCCCCCTGGTGTTCACTTTCATGATGACTTTCTGAGTCATCCTCCACTTTTATTTCCACTTTATTGATGTCAAGAAAGACCTGGTCGAATACCAGTGATGGGTCGTCTGTCAGAAAAATATTTACGGAAGAAGTTCCTTTTGCGCCTGAACCGTAACCGGAATGACCAGTTTTCTGGCATGCAAAACTGAATATGCATATGGAAAGGATAAGTAATCTGAATCTCACGCCGTTGATTTGAATTGTTTTCATAAATCTTGTTTTACCTGTTAATAGTTGTTAATAATCCCCTTGAACCAGAGGTGTCATAAGTGGGTCAATCCTGTGTTCTTAAATGTAACCGGCGGATTGAAAAAAAATCAAAACGGATGGAATAGCTGTTTAATGCAAAAACTGAAATTTCAGTCTAGCGGTTCCTGAGTCTATTGACCTTGCGTAGAAACCATGAGCTGACGTCCTTATTATAAGGGTGGTTCGGGTCACCGTGAATTTTCTCAAAAATCGGGTAGGCTTTAGCAGGTTCGTCGTTGGCAAGATAACTGAGGGCCAGATAATATTCTGCATCTTCGTCGAAAGCATGGCCATTGACAGATTTATTGATTTGTTGCAGAGTATAAAAAGCTTCGATCGCCTTTTCAGGCTGATGGGTAGCCAGGTATGCATTACCGGCTAGAAAATATTCTTCAGCCTGCGGAGATTTCAGTTGGTTGAACTGACGAATCACTTCATCCATGTCTTCCCTTTTGTATGCATCTTTCAAACCCTCAGCGGCAACTCCCCTGGTTTCGTGCAGGGAAAAGACATGAAAACTCTCAGTAAATAATTTATCCGGTGTAACGGTTATATATTGATATGCAGCAGACATACCGATCAATACGACCAGAATAGCTGCAACACGAATCGCATATTGGAATATCATTTTCCTGAAGCTGGAATCGGGAAGGACTTTTACCTTTCTTTCCTGCATCATCTCTGAATGAATGGAGCTGATTTTATTTTTTAGTCCATAGTTTTTGGTCAGCTGTTTAGCCATAGCCAGGTTCTCGAGTTCGGTCTGTAGCTCTTTGTTTTCAATAAGCATCTTTTGAATGGCTTCCAACTCTTCTCCCTGAAGTTCGCCATCCAGGTATCGTATCAAAAGTTCAGTATTTGTAGAATTTTCATTCATAAAATAATGAGGATTTAAAGGTTTTGTCAAGACCGGGAACCTGTATGATCATCTGTTCCAGTTGCTTGAGGCATTTATATTTTTTATTCCTGACCACCTGTTCATTCTCGTAATCCAGTCTTTGTAATATTTCTTTTATCGCAAGATTTTCAAAATAAAAAGCGAGCAGGACTTTTTTACAGTTCTCTCCCAATTTGTCAACCAATTGCATCAGTTGCGATTTTGTTTCCCTGTTCGCTATAAAATGACTCACATCCATGGTTTCTTTCTCTTTTTCTTTTTCAAAAATTACATCCCGCAATTTTGATTTTCCTCTTTTGTTCAGTTCGTTCAGCCAGATATTACGTGTAATTGCGTATAGAAAATGTGCTTACACTGCTTTCCCCGCGGAATTTATTTTTCTTCAGAATTTCGATGAACACCAAGATAACTTCCTGGAAGATATCTTCGGCGTCTTCAGCCGTTCCGCTGTTTTGTTTAATATATGCTTCCGTTGCATGATATTGGGTCCGGTACAAATGCCTGATGGCTTCATCGTTTTCTGAATCAGAGCGTAAGGCCTGAATCAGATCTGAATCGGTAAACAGTTTCCTGATTTCCATCTCAAAATCAATAATTGGTAAGTAGTGAGTACCCTTTTGTAACCGGTTGATCCGACTTTATTCGATCTTCTGTTCAAATATATTTGAATTTGGTTCATTTATTTGGCCGGTTTCAGGTCTGTGGCTCGAATCCACCGGAACCGGGGGCGTCTCCTGAGCGGATAAGTCTTACGGAAGGTAAAGAGGAATACAAAAAAAGAACCCATGGATTCCATGGGTTCTTATATATTTTCTGACAGTGACCGATTATTTCTGAGCGATAGAGGTTTTCACGTTCTGCAAAAACCAGTCGCTTACATTACTGTTGTAGGGATTTTCCCCGTCAGCATAAATTTTTTCAAAAATGGGCATTGCTTTATTTGATTCCTTATTACTGAGATAGCTCATAGCCAGATAATATTCAGCATCTTCCTGAAAAAAATCGGTTTTTGAATTCTCATTTTTCTGAAGCATCATCTTAAACGTTTCAATCGCTTTTGCAGGCTGGTTTTTTTCCAGGTAAGCAATACCTGCCAGTAAATATTCTTCAGGTTGTGGAGCATTCGCGGAATTGAATTCCCATATCACAGAATCCATATTCCCCTTTTTATATGCTTCCTTCAGGGCAGAATGATCTGAAGCGCCTCTGTATACGTGGAGTTCATAAGGCTGAAAATGATCACTGAATAGGTTCGCTTGTCTGGACATATGCACGTAGAATGCAAATTCTCCCAATAATATGAACAGGACAACCAATGCAAAAATGAGTTTGGTTTTGAGGCCGATCGTGGGTAAGGAACTATGATTCATAAAGCTCGGATTTAGGGTTTTTTTCAAGGGGTTGACGTAATTAGTAACCGAAGGCAGCGCTTATGTAACCGGTGGCGGTAATCTTTTAAAAGGCTGATTATCAATATCCAAGTTGAGAATTCAATCCAAAGCCCTGACCGCCCTGCCATAATCCGAATCATTGCCGATCGTTTTGGCGGCTTTCCGATAATTTTCTTTAAGGGTTTCTGTGTGCGGCATTTTTTGAGCTATTGATATCAAAAGATTGGTTTTATCCATATCGGAGCCCAGCAGGGAAGCTTTGTTTAATAATGCCGCCCACTGCAAATCAGAAATGCCATTTTCAGTTAACAGTTTTTCATAAAGATTCAATTTATCCATATCGGAACCGATAGCTGAGACATATAAAAGAAGGCTGTCGAATAACGGACCCCTGATAAGGCCTTTTTCAATCATTTTTCCAAACAGATTTGACTTATCCATATCAGAACTGATTTCCCCGCTGAGAGCCAGTACCTTTTCTGCCGAAGCGGCTGAAAGAGAATCCTGCTCAATCAGATACTGAAGGGCATTTGCCTTGTCCATATCGGAATTGATCTTTTTGACTACTTCGAAATAAGCGGAATCGACAAGGGAATCCTTCAGTTGGTCAGCCCTGATCCGGGTTAAAAAATTAACCTTATCGGGATCTGACCCCAGGGCTCCGGCCTTTATTATAACAATCGGAATCCACTGGGGCATCAGGGAATCAATAGCAAAAAGCCGGTTCAGATATAATAAGCGGATGTGATCCGATCTCATGCTGTCCACTTCACTGAGTAATGCCTGTGCGCCTCCTTTCCGGTAAACGCGTTCCATGCGGTTTTCGGCGTCAAAACCCCAGGCGATCATTTCCCGGATCGCTTCGGCCAGGAGCTTTTTTCCTTTCTCATCAAGAGGGAGATTATTATTTCCGTCATTTATTCTGTATTCTATTAATCCCTGAAGATTGCTTTCTGCCTTTACGCTCACGTCGTTTTTCCGGAATTTAAAATATCCTCCGGGTGAAATGGATTTAAAACCTGTTTCATCATCAGTCAGCTGGAACTTGCCGGAATATTTTATTTCTTCATAAAAATTGTCTGAGCGGATAACCATATTGCTCTCACTTACCCCTTTTCTTTCCCGGTCCTTTCCTGCCCAGGAAAAATATACCCGGATACTCACCAGGGAAAATGCGATCAGAAAAAAAATGAGTTTCATTAAAGACTGCTTGAATTATTTTAATCAGATACTATTTTATTCGCAAAAAACCATCATCCACACTTCCACACTTCCACACTTCCATACTTTCAATGCTATCTTTCCCGCGTAAAATAATAATAGGCTCCGAAACCCGCTGCGATACTGAATGCCATGATGGCCAGGGAATGTAATCCGAAAGGCCGGATCAGGTTGACCAGGAAGAGCCCTGCACCGATCGCGGCGAGCAGGCAAAACCATTGGAGAATGTAATTTTTATTTTCTTTTTTTTCAGGTTGCAACAATTGCCTTACAATATTTTCCTCAGTACCCTTGTCAAGAATCCTGTTTTTAATACGAAAGTTGTAATGATTTCTGATCATCTGTAACAGAAAGGAAGAAATCAGATAAATAACCGCCAATACGGCACAGATATTCAGGATGTCGAAATATAATTGCCGGTCTTTCAATGGATCAAAATTTTCCTGTGCCCGGGCGGCAACAGCGAAACAAAGGATGGCGGCGGTGCTGAGAATTTTTTTCATTTTTATTATTTGATATGGATACTAAACATTTGACCGGTCAACGGAGTAATTGTTTCAAAAAATCTAATTATAATTTAAAAGATGAATCTGTTTCTGGTATTTACGGTATAATTCAAGGGCTTTAATCACAACAATCACAAACGCACTGGCAAGGATGGAATAGATAAAGAATGGGGAGATGCCCGAAAACATATTTAATAAATAGATCCTGAACAGGTACAGTGGTATGCCGATACAGAAGCAAATGAACAAAACCAGGAAACCCGCGACAAACCGATCGGCTGTTAACTGCGGGCTGGCGGGTGGCAGTTGCTGTAATACCAGGCCAGGGAGATCAAAATCAAAAGCAGGAGTACTTTGATGTTTTATCGCGGAGAATAAAACACGGTAATTGCCGGCTTCTTCAAGGCAAACGGCACAGGATTCAATATGATTACTAATTGAATCAGGGCAGGTGGATTTATCCAACACATATTGTTGGATTTCCAGCTCGTCGGGGTGGCTGTTGTTCATAATGCCTCCTTTTTATATTTTGACAATAATTTTTCCTTTAACATCTTGCGTGCCCTGAACAGGTAACTTTTTACCGTGCCTACAGGCAAACCGGTAATCATTGCCAGTTCTTCGTAACTCTGGAATTCATGATGGAACAGAGTAACAAGAGTTTGGTATAGGATTGGCAGATTTTCTATCTCCTTTCTAAGAATGATGGAAAGCTCTTTTTCGGAAATCCGGGTTTCTGATTCATTGATACTTTTTGAATGGCCATAAAGGGATGAATAATTTTCTTCCTCATCCAGGTTCCCGGGAAGTGTGTATTTTTTCTTTTCTACCCAGGATATGCAGGTATTGTAAGCGATCTGGGCGATCCATGTAGAAAGTTTCGATTGGAATTTAAAACCAGCGAGGTTGTGAAAAGTTTTTAAATAGATATCCTGCGCAATATCCTTCCTGTCTTCGGCTACCGGGATCATCCTGAAAACAATCTGCGCTACCAGGTTTTCAGTATTTTTTACAATGGTTCCAAATGCCCGGTTATCTCCACGCAAAACCCGGTCAACCAGGTGTTTGTCTGATGCACTATTTTCCGGAAGATTATTCAATGAAGATTAGACAGACCACTGAATGATATGTTGCAATAAATTTAAATTAATTGTTCTGTTAATGGCCACTGTTTTATCCGGGAATCATTCTTCCCCGATACAGGACCATTCTGCTGCGCCTGGCACCGGATAACACTCGCACGCCACCGGAAACGGGCCGGGAGCCCTGCTGGGATATCAAACAATCCGGGAGTTATTGGATTACCCTATCTTTAGTACTAACCTAAAAAGCAACCACATGAGACAACTAATTTTAGCCACAGGCCTGCTCCTGCTTGCATTCGCAGGATATTCCCAGGAAGAAAGAAATGGAGATATCTATATTAAGCACCCATACATTGAAGTAGTAAATAAGTCGGTGAAAGCTTACCTCGACCGGGATATTGCTACCAACACTAAAATTTTTGCAGATACAGCCAGGTTTTGGGTAACCGGGATGACCAAACCGATACCCATCGCAGATGCATTTAAAATGTGGTCGGCAGATTTCAATTATTTCGATAGTATCCGTGTGAAAGTTGTTGGGTATCCTGACTACCTGGCTTATAAAGATCATGATACCAAAGTTGTTCAATCCTGGTGGACATGGTATGGTAAATCAAAGAAAACCGGCGAAACGATACGCGTGGATTATGTACAATTCGATGACTTTAATAAAGACGGAAAAATTGGTTTTGAAAGTCTCTATGGCGATTTCTCCAAAATGATGAATGAAGAAAAATGACCTGTTCTTAAATAAAACGTCCCCCGGAATATTCTTTCGGGGGACGTTCTGTTTAATCTCTTTCTTCTTTCGCATAGAACTCTTCAGAGAATATACACATCAGAAAGGCAGATCATCGTCGTTACCGGTATTTTCAGGACCCAGATTAGCCCCGGTTTTTTCGGCTACCGTTAGTGAAGAACTGCCTGCGACTTCAATTTTCCAGGCTTTCACATCCGTATACCAGCGACCATTGAATTCGCGGCTTTCCACGTCAAAATCTATTTTAAGCAGGTTGCCGGGTTGCAGTCCGGATGCATCAATCTTATCCCCCCATACCGAAACGCATATCTTTTTCGGATAGGTCGCTTCCGTTTCCACTATGATATCCTGTTTTTTCCACTGGCCGTTCTTTCCGGTTCCGGTCTGCAGCGGCAGAAGTTGTACGAGTTTGGCGGTGAGTTGCATTTGATAAATTATCCGGTAAAATTAACGCTTAAAAAAGTAAAAATTAAATTGACATTTTTGCCTCCGGCAGTATAATACTGTTTAATTTGAAAGATAGTAATGGAACCATTGATCAACCTAAATCACACTATTGCATGTTCTGCACATTTCAAAAAAAAAGAGTTTTAATATTATTTGTTTTGTTTTTTTCAGTCCGGCATCTTTCGGCGCAGGAATTAAAACTTTCGCCTTACCAGGAGTTGGCCCGGAGCATTTTTAGTGAATTGATCAGCACAAACACCACCCATTCCACGGGAAACACGACCATTGCAGCAGAAGCTATTGCGAAAAGATTAAAAGAAGCCGGGCTATGCAGAAAAGGATGTGTTGGTAATTGGCCCCGAAGAGCGCAACCGCAACCTGGTCGCCCGTTTGCATGGAACCGGGAAACAACCACCTATATTGTTCCTGGCTCATTTGGACGTCGTGGAAGCACGTAAGGAAGACTGGACCTTCGATCCGTTTAAACTGACTGAAACAGACGGATATTTTTATGGCCGGGGAAGTCTGGATGTGAAAAGTGGCGTTGCCATTCTCGTAACAAATTTTATCCGGATGAAACGGGAAGGCTACATGCCTGACAGGGATCTGATTCTCGCGCTGACCGCAGGAGAGGAAAGCGGGGGTGAATACGATGGAGCAGAATGGCTGGTAAAGACGCAGCGGCCTCTGATCGAGGCGGCATTTTGCGTTAATGTTGATGCGGGCGAACCGCAAAGAAAAAATGGAAAAAGAATCATCCGTCCGGTCCAGATCAGTGAAAAAGGAATTTTCTATATGAGCCTGGAAACGAAAAATCCCGGCGGACATAGTTCACAACCTGCTAAAAACAATGCGATATACAAGCTTGCGAACGGCCTGGTGAATTTAGAGAGATATGATTTTCCGGTACAGTTCACGGAAACAACGAAATCTTATTTTACCACCATGTCAGCTTTCGAAAACGGCCAATTGGCAGAGGATATGAAGGCAGTGGCGGGAAATACTCCTGACAGTGGTGCAGTAAACAGGCTCGCGAAACTGCCTTATTATAATGCGATGATGCGCACAACCTGCGTGGCGACTATGGTTGAAGCCGGACACGCAATTAATGCATTGCCGCAATCTGCCAGGGCAACTATCAATTGCAGGCTGTTACCCGGAACCACCCAGGAGCAGGTAGTAAAAAAAATCAAAGACATACTTGCTGATTCACAGATTGTAGTTACCGTCACGGTTCCATTAATAAACGGTTCGGTTTCTCCGCTCACAAAGGAGATCAGTCAGACAGTGGAAGAGGTTTCCCGTAAACTATGGCCGGGGCTTCCGGTACTGCCTGTTTTGGGTGTTGGCGCATCGGATGGGAAATATTTACGCTCGGCAGGCATGCCGACCTATGGCATTTCGGGCGTTTTCCTGGACGTGGATGACTTCAGAATGCATGGAAAAGATGAAAGAATTCAGGTAAAGGATTTATATGACGGACTGGAATATCAATATGAATTGATCAGGGCATTTTCCTCCGGCCGGTAATAATTTATAAATCGAGTGCCAATTCCTGTCAGAACATCCAAAAATGTGACGGTGTCCTTTGAGAAGTTGTGACAGAACCCCGAAAAACCTGTGATGAATGATAGTTTCTCCCCGGTTTCTCCTCTTTGCCTCCTCTTTGGGTCCTCTTTGGGTCCTCTTTGGGTCCCCGAAATCCGGGGTAGCAATGAGGTCCCATCGGGGTAACAACAGGGACCCATCGGCGTCGGACCAGGATCCTCCAACCTCCGATACCACTACAATATTCAGCGAAACATTGGTTTTTTAATTGAATTTGAGTCCAATTTTGCATTCCCGGCCGGTTATCGGTTTAAATCGTTTTTAAAATATTTTGGCCGGAAGTTCGTCTACCTGATCAGTAAAGAAGGCTTCCATAACCAATCATTTATATTATGGCGGAAAAAAAGACTTTGCAGGATAAGCCTAAACAGAAAGGACCAGGGATTGCCAGCCTGCTGAAGCCATACCGGGGCATGATCTTCCTGCTGATGTTTTTTGCGCTCCTGAGCAACGGCATCAATTTGATCCTGCCCCGGATCATCGCCAGCGGCATCGATGCTTATCCTTCAAATTATATATTAAAAAAGGTATTAATTGAATTCTTATCCGCTGCTATAGTCATTTTTATTTTCACTTATCTGCAAAGTATAATCCAAACCAACACGGCCGAACGTGTGGCAAGGGATCTTCGTTCCCGGCTGGCGGCTAAGATTTCCACCCAGAGTTATATGGTAATCGAAAAGGCGAATCCGTCGAGGCTGCTGACCAACCTGACCGCAGATGTGGATTCCGTCAAATTGTTCGTATCTCAGGCCATCGTGACCATCGCCTCTTCCCTGATCATCATAATCGGTGCCAGTTTCATGCTATTCTCTATTAACTGGCGACTGGCCTTTGCCGTTATTGCAATTATACCCATTATCAGTTTTGCATTTTATCTGGTGACAAAAAGAGTTCGGCCCATTTTTCTCAAAGGCCGGGAAATCCTGGACCGGCTGAATAAGGTGATCAACGAATCAATTCTCGGCTCGGCGCTGATACGGGTGATCAATTCACAACAACCCGAATATGAAAAATTCCTCGCGGCAAATACAGACGCAAAAAATATGGGGCTGGGAATCGTACGCCTGTTTGCCTGGCTTATACCGGTGATCGTACTCACAGCCAGTTTTGCCGGCACTACGATTCTGGCAGTCGGCGGGAAATTCGTAATCAATGATACGATGACGCTGGGTGATTTCGCAGCCTTCAACAGTTATCTCTCACTCCTGATTTTCCCGATCATCCTGATTGGATTCATGAGCAATGTAATTGCACAGGCAACTGCCAGTTATCAACGCCTCCATGCCGTGCTGGAGATGCCGGCATTAGCGGATGAAGGCAGCATCAAAGAACCTATAAAAGGAAATGTGCGCGTGCACGATGTTTCAGTGATATATGGTCAGAAACCTGTCTTAAAGCGGATTGAGTTTTCCGTTGAGAAGGGTTCCACCCTGGCAGTTATCGGTCCGACGGCCGCCGGCAAATCGCAATTGCTCTATCTGTTAACCGGATTGACAAAACCAAATCAGGGATCCATTGAATATGACGGGAGAAATATCGACGAGTACAATAAAGAAAATTTTTATCGTCATGTTGGATTTGTATTCCAGGACAGTATTCTTTTTAATATGAGCATCAGGGAGAATATCGCCTTTAGCGATCAGGTGACTGATGAATCTCTCGACAAAGCCATTGAGACCGCAGAGTTAAAAGATTTCATTAATACCCTTCCGGGTAAACTCAACACCATTGTTTCCGAAAGAGGCACCAGTCTTTCCGGCGGACAAAAACAACGGATCATGCTGGCCCGGGCACTTGCTGTAAACCCCAGTATTCTTTTGCTGGACGATTTTACAGCCCGGGTGGATACACAGACAGAAAAAAAGATTCTGGAAAATGTAAAACGGAATTATCCGGGTATTACACTGATTTCCGTAACGCAGAAGATTGCTTCTGCGGAGCAATTTGATCAGGTGATCGTATTGATGGAAGGGGAGATTGTCGCATCGGGTACACATGCTGTACTGATGGCTACAAGCCCTGAATATATCCAGATTTATCAATCCCAACAAAGTACCCATGAATTACAACCTCAATGATCTTTCCGCAAAGCAGGAAAAGTCTTCTAACCTCCGAATATTGCAAAAACTTTTGGAGCTGATCCGTGAAGAAAGAAAAACCCTGTTGCTTGCCCTGCTCGCGATCCTGACCAATTCAGGCCTTACTCTGCTGGGTCCGTATATTGTCGGACACACTATCGATAAATATGTTGTACATAAAGACTATCATGGTGTTTTGATGAATGCCGGTTTACTCGTTGCTATTTCACTGGTAGCCTTTGGTGCCAGCTATACACAAACGCGGATGATGGGAACTATTGGCCAGCGCATGATGTTCAAACTGCGCAACACGGTCTTCAATAAACTGCAGGAATTACCGCTTGGATTTTTTAATCAGAATAAAGCAGGAGACCTGATATCCCGAATCAATAACGACACGGACAAAATAAATCTGTTTTTTTCCCAGTCACTGATGCAATTTATCGGAGCGCTGGTGACCATGACCGGCGCCGGTATTTTTTTACTGGCCATTAATTTCCGGTTAGGGATCGCGGCGCTGGTTCCGGCCGTGCTGATTTTTATTTTTACTAAAACCACGGCTCACTGGGTAAAGAAAAAAAATGCAGTCAGCCTGAAGAGTACGGGCGGACTAAGTGCTGAGATCCAGGAAAGCCTTAGCAATTTTAAAGTGATCATAGCCTTTAACCGCCGGGATTATTTCAGGAAACGATTTGAAGAAGCCAATGAACAGAACTACAGAGCGGCGAAGTCTGCGGGTGTGGCGAATAATGTTTTTATACCATTTTATGGTTTTTTTGCCAGCATGGCACAGCTGATCGTATTGACCGTTGGCATTTACCTGATTTCAACCGGACATTTTTCCATCGGCCTTCTTGTAAGTTACCTTTCCTATGCCACTAATTTTTATAATCCATTGAGACAGATGGCTGCCCTATGGACCAACTTTCAGGTGGCCATGGCAGGAGCTGACCGGATCTCGCATATTCTGAATATGGAATCCAACCTCCCCGTGATTGCATCGAACGGTAAATCTCAGACCGGCGCCCTGGTGGAATTCAGGAATGTACATTTTGGTTATGGTGACGGAAAAGAAATTCTGCATCACGTCAATTTCACGCTGGGGAAAGGGAAAACCTACGCACTTGTCGGTCCGACCGGCGGCGGCAAAACAACTACTGCTTCTTTGCTGGCGAGGTTATATGATCCTTTGCAGGGTGAAGTGTTTCTCAAAGGGAAAGATATACGCAGCTATAAACCGGATGAGCGGACCAAAGCTGTCGGATTCATTCTGCAGGAGCCATTTCTTTTTACAGGAACCGTACGGGACAATATTTTATATGGCAATGAGCAATATGTGACTATACGAATGAACAGCTGGAAGATGTGATAAAAAATGCCGGCCTGCAAAACCTGCTGGCCAGTTTTGAAGACGGACTTGATACTAACCTGGGTTCTGCGGGAGAAAGCATCAGCCTCGGACAAAAACAACTGATCGCATTCATGCGGGCTGTTTTGCGGAATCCTGACCTGCTGATCCTGGATGAAGCCACCGCAAATATTGACACCATCACCGAACAGATTCTCCAGGAGATACTTAATAAATTGCCGAAAGAAACCACGCGCGTAATCATTGCCCATCGTCTGAATACCATCCAGAATGCAGATGAAATATTTTTCGTGAATGCCGGAGAAGTGATCCGCGCGGGATCCTTTGATCATGCACTGGACATGCTGCTGCAGGGAAAGCGGGCGAGCTAAAATTCTATTTACAACTCGTCCTAAAACGGGAATCGCCCTACATTATGTGAATAAATGGCTGGATTTTTGTTGCATAAAAAGGAAATATAATGCCTGTCCTGGCGTTATACCTGGGTTCTGATGGTGGCTCGTTCTCATTAAGATTTCGTAAATAGTTCAAAATCAATATCATGAAAAAAATCCTCTTGTCACTTTTCATTGTTGTTTTGCATCAGAAGATAAATTTCCTTCAGAAAATAATTCATGTAGCCGAATTTTAGCTAACCCACTTAACAATTACAAACAGAGCTGCCGATACTAGTATCAGCAGCTTTTTTATTTGCTACTTTCTACGACTGTTGCGACCCCGCGAAAAATAATTTATATCGCAGCTATTTTTGGACCTGGGAAATTTTTATGCCTTCCAAATAGGACTTACCGGTGACATTGAATAACTAAAAACTGATCTTTACAGGAGATAATACCGATGGCGTTAAACGAACTGGATTGAACGAGATTAAGCAATGAATTCTTCATTTAAAAAAACAATAAGACGGGAAGTTGAAGTCGCATTTTCTAAAAAAGTGCAAGAACCTGTTTTCAGGATTATTAAATATCTGGTGATCGGACTATTGGTTTATTTTTTTGGGGATACCAAAACATTCTGGTGGATTTTTGGCATCGCTTTAATTTTAGCCCTGGCCTTACATTTCTTCACCCGGTATAAAACCCGGGGATGGACCCAAAGTTGGGGTGCATGGAAATATGAAAAAAGCAAATACGATAATGAAGAGGAAGAATCAAGATAATTTTATTCTTTATCCGCTCATTAATCGTTATTTATGTCGCAATGATTGGATATCAGTTTTCTTCAACAAGTTTAAATAATTCTGCTGCATCGACCTGGTAGATATCTCCGATTCCGTTGCCGGGACTATTGAGACGTTTTTCATATTGTTGTATATTTTCAGGCTGGGGCAGTTGGTCGTAGATTTTGTTCCGGCTGCTCCCGAAGAAAAAATATTTTCCATCGCGGGTCATTTTTCCTCCCCATTCCGTTGCGGTGGAATTAATGGGCGGAGGAATCTTCTTTGCTTGTGTCCAGTGACCGTATTTATGAAAGCTGATATAAAAATCGGCGTTCAGAATACTATTGGGAGTGCCCATGAAGATCAGAAAGCTTTCATCAGGGGCTATATAGGGTTCATACTCATTTTCAGGTGTGTTTATAAGATCGCCCAGGTTTTCCGGCGCTTCATAGTGCCCGTTTACGAATCTGGAAACATATATGTCCGCGCGACCCTTCCCATCTTCCCGCGCAGAGCCAAAATACAGATTGCCATTATCGGCGAGCGTAGGAAAAAATTCGCTGCCGGTGGTGTTGATGGGACTATCGAGCAATTCGGGTTCGCCCCATCCGGTCGCATTTCTTCTTGTTTTCCAGATATCCCAATCATCTCTGGATGGCTCGCCTTTGTGGTGCGGTCTGTTGGAAACAAAATAGATAGTGTTGCCGTCCCTGGTTACAAATGGATCCGCATCGGTATACTGACCGGAAAAACTCGCCACTTCGGGAGAAGTCCATTTTCCTTGTCTGAAATAAGAAACACAAATGATACAAAAATTCCCGTCAGCCAGCATTTTTAGAAAATACAGGGTATCACCGGAAGGAGAAAATGCCGGATGCGTTTCGAAATTTCCGGTACTGATGATCCCTTCTCCAAAGATTCTGGGTTGAGTGATGGGCGTTGTGCTGGAATAACTTTTTTGAGCAGATAGTTTCAAAACCGGAATCAGCATTAATAGTATGAATAAGCGAATCATGCTAAGTAATTTCACTTATAAATTTATACATTATGCCGGGACCGGACTATTTTTTTGCCATCATAAAATCTTTAGAAGGATTGGCATATTTAAAGAATGCAAAGGAGATCAACACCGTAGCAACCAGGATGGCGATATAATTGATTAGCATAATGGCATCTCCCTGTATGATATTTAATTTCAGGTACCTGGAAATTAGTACGATGTCGACACATAAACCATAGTAGAAAATGAATCCGGCAAATACAAAAACAAGTACGGTGTCATCCGCAGTATGTTTTACTTTCTTCAGGTATTTGCTGATACCCCAGATATTCAGGATGAGGCAAAGGAGGCTTCCAACTCCGATGATAATATTGTTGGAATGCATATTGAACCCTTTCCAGGCAATCACGCCTGCTTCAAATGCCATAAAGGCCAGGATCAGTTGCAGGAATATTTTTTTCTCGAAGGCATAATAGAAAATCATGCAGATAATCGGAGCATCGATCAGGTTATAAAACAATATAATTCGCAGGGTAACCGGCTCATACCAGTTCCAGTGAAATATATCCGGCAAATACAAAATGCCGTTGATCATCCAGAATATGGATATAACCATATAGGATTTATTTTCGGCCAGTTGTTTGCACCAGTAAATAATAAGTGGCAGAAAGGAGAGGGGTACTGCCAGTAAAAGGATTAATTGGGTAAGTCCTGGCAGCATTCCGGTTTTCAATTTTTTTTGTTTAGCCTATAATAGCGCTGAAATCAAAAATTTATTATAAGTATAAGTACTTGGATTTTTACGAATAATAAGACTTGATATCAAACATCGTCAGGATGGGAGTTTCTCCTTTTTGTCGAGGGTAACATGATCTTTTTCTTCCTCCACTTCTTTTATCGTCACAGCATAGTCAGCCGGCTCTATCGGTTCACCATTATGGAGGGCATAGCTCATGGTGAATTCGGCTCCGAAATAAAGAATCACCGAAGAATAGTAGATCCATAGTAAAAGTACAACCAGGGAACCGGCGGCTCCGTAAGTGGATCCCACATTGCTTTTGGATATATAAAAGGATATTGCAAATTTTCCCAGCAAAAACAATAGGGTTGTCACAAGGGCGCCTACGATTACGTCTTTCCATTTTATTTTGGCATCGGGTAAAACCTTGAAGATAACAGCGAAGATAAAACCGGAAATTCCGATGGACACGACCTGGTTGATTATATACAAAAGGACCGTGGAAACACCGCTCATCCATACTTTCAGGTGGTTGCCAAAGGCTTCGACCACTGCGGAAATAACCAGGGAAACGAGTAATAAAAACCCCAGTCCCACGATAATGGAAAATGATAGAAACCGGTTCTTTAAAAAAGCGATCCATCCCTTTTTGGGTTTGGGCTTCACACCCCAGATCATATTGATCGAGTCCTGTATTTCTGAAAAAATACCCGTGGCCCCAATGACCAGGAAAACGATCCCAATGATCGTAGCCAGTTTGTTTTTGCCACTGATGGTCGCATGTTTGATAATTTCCTGTAACTGGTAGGCGGTATCACGTCCCAGAAACCCTTCCAGCTGACCGTAAACCCTGCCCTCAATTGCCTCGCGCCCGAAAAAGAAGCTGCTGGTGGTTATAATGATCAGGATCAGGGGCCCCATAGAAAAAACCATCGTATAAGCCAGCGAGCCGCTTAGTTTTAAGACCTTGTCGTCAGAAAATCCTTTAAAGGCATTTTTGAATATTCCGCCGGTGTCACGGAAAAACCGCATGATGTTCATACATCACAACTATACAAAATCCATTCCTCCGAAAGCCATCATTCTGATCTCAACTGCCTGATGGGATTCAAAAACGCCGCTTTTATGATCTGAAAGCTTACCGTGATGATCGCTATGGTCATCGTACCCACACTTACCCAAATACATACCCATCCAGATACGGGCGTCCGGTATTCATATTTCAATAGCCAGTGATGAATGAAATACCAGGCTATCGGAATCGCAATGAAACTGGAAAGCAGAACTAACGAAATGAATTCTGAAGACAGCAGTCTCCATAAGTTGAAAACGGAAGCACCCAGCACTTTTCTAACAGCAATTTCTTTAGTCCTTTGTTCAGCGATATAAGAAGCAAGGCCAAATAACCCCAGACAGGATATGATTATGGCCAGTAAGCAAAAGACGGCTGAAATATTCCCGATAACTGTTTCATCGGAGAATTTCCGTGCATAGGCATCCATCGTGAATTCATAGTCGAATGGATTTGACGGATCATACCTGCTATATACTTTTTCAATGCCAGATAAAGCCTGGTGAACAGGCACTCCCTGTTTCAGGCGAATAATGATGAAATTAATTTTCCGGTCATACAATGTAAAAAAGACCGGCTGAACCGGCTGGTAGGGGTTTTCCATGATCATGTTTTTTACAACACCGATGATGGGATTATCTTTCTCCCGGGCATGGATCGATTCGCCGATGGGATTTTTCAGACCCGTAAAACTGACCGCGGCTTCATTCAGAATAAAAGCGCCGCTGTCCGCCTTGTGGTCTTTTAAAAAATCCCGGCCCTCAATAATTTGCCAGTGTATTGTTTTCCCAAAATCATCGGTTACAAATAATGTTCCCATGATAGCAGTCGTATTTGGATCCTTTCCCTTCCAGTTGTATCCGATCATTCCATTCCTGACTTCTGTTGAAGGGCTGGAAGACTCGGCTACATTCTCCACAACACCCGTTTGTATCAGATCATTTCTGAATACATCATAGTGATCTCTGAACACACGTGATTTCATTTCGACGGTGATAAGGCCGTTCGTGGAATAACCCATGGGCCTGTTTTTGGCAAACTGAATCTGCTGGTATACGACGATGGTTCCGATGATCAGAGCGATACACACGGTGAATTGCAAAACGACCATTACTTTCCTGGGAATAGCTGCAAATTTTCCTGACCTGAAATTTCCTTTGAGAACCTTAACAGGCTTAAAAGCGGAAAGGAAAAATGCCGGATAACTTCCTGCCAGCAGCCCTGTTAAGAAAGTAAATCCCAGGAGGCAGATCCAGAAAATAAAATTTAGGTAGGGTATCCTTAATTGTTTACTTGCCAGTTCATTAAAAAAGGAAATAAAAAGTTGGGCGGTGAGCAAAGCGATTACCATGGATATAAGGGCCATCAAAATAGATTCGCCGATGAATTGCCCGATCAACGCCTTTCTGGTTGATCCCATGGTTTTTCGGATACCTACTTCTTTTGCCCGCCGCTCACTTCTGGCTGTGCTGAGGTTCATGAAATTGATGCAGGCCAGCAACAATACAAAACCTCCGATGATACCAAAAAGCCATACAAACTGGATGCGTCCCGTCGCATTCCTGCCTTCTCCGGTAAAGTCGGTATGCAAATGCCAGTCGTCCATCGGGTGCAACATAAGTTGCTCCCAACCGCCGGGAATATGGGGCTTGGAAAGATTCCTGATTTTCCCCGACAAATCGGTAAAAGATGCGTGATCCTGTAGTTGTACAAATACCCTGAAATGATGATCCAGCCAGTCATCCGTGTTGGCATTACCCGAATTATTTTTGTTTTTCCAGGCGAGGAAATATTGAACATCCCTGAAGTCTGTGTTGAAGGGCAGATTTTTATATACCCCTGCAACCTTCATATCAAATTCATTGTTGAATGAAATGATTTTGTTGACTGCCGTTTCATGGCCAAACAAAGTTTTTTCCAGGGATTCAGAGATCAGTACAGAGGATGGATCCTGGAAATGAGAATAACTTCCTTCCACCATTTCGGGCGTGAGCATGGCTGGAAAATCAGCTTCGGCCCAAAGTCCATAAGCACCGATTTTTTTATCTCCGACGACCAGCCCCGCATTGATTTCCCTGGTGACGGACACATATTTAAATTCAGCAGGATAATTGTTCCGCAGAGCGGCGGCGACAGGAACCGTAGAAAATTGATCCGTGGTGGTAATGCCATTGAAGGTTTCAATAGACGCTACCTCTCCAAGTCTCGCGTGATTTTTATGATAATGATTAAACGAAAGTTCATCCCAGATCCATAATCCGATGAGCAGGGCAACGGACATTCCAATAGCGAGTCCCAGAATATTGATAGTGCTGAAAACCTTATTCTTAATCAGATGCTGGACAGGCAATCCGGTAGTAGTTTTTAAACATGCTCCCTTTTTCAGGGCACAATATATAACTAATAGATTAGTTATTGCCTTTGCAATGGATACTTTCTGCATATAGTATGAACCCGTCCTCATCCTTTTCCGTAAGTGGCACCTGTGACTTGCTTTCTTTAATGGCTTTGTCCAGGACAGCCCGGTTTAGCTCCTCGTTAAAAGTTTTGAATTCAGCATTTACATTTCCTTTCATCGGTTGATTCATATTTAGAACTTTTGAAACAGCCGGACACTGAAAGTCAAAGGCCCTGAAGGAGACGGATTTCACTTCCGGATAGTTGGCAGTTTTGAAATAGACGATCTTATTTTTCAGGTCATAAACGATACTCCACTTGGTAAATTCTTTCTGTGAAACCGTATCCAGGATTTCAAAGGCGAAGTCAATTACCGGTTTGTTGATGTTCTTCACCTGGAAACTATTCACCATCGAACAGGCCCTGGTAAACCGTTCCAGGGAATTGTCCTGAAAATTCATGCTGGGATTGCCGGAAAGCACATTGGATTCATTGGCTGTTTTCACAGACTGGTCGTAAGAACTGTTTGTCAAAACCGGAAATGGCAATTCGTTTCCTTTGTGTACTACCATCTTACCGTCCAGGAATTCAATGGTAGCTACATTGCCGGAAGCATCGGCCACTAAATAATGGAGCGGCGGATTATCCGGAGATATCCGGATTCTGGAGTCGGATGAAATCACTTCTTCGACTGAATTATAGTTATCCAAAAGAAATTGTATCCATTGAAGTACTCCCAGCGCGGGGCGGCTATCCGGATTGGGATATTTTGACCCGTCGGCCCACATCAATTCCACCACCAGTCCTGTTTCGTTCATCCCGCCTGTCGGGAATTCCTTTCCATACTGATTAAAACTTATGCTGCCATATTTCGAAATCCAGCTGATGGATTTTTCTCCCGGTTTATTATTCGCAGAAGTTTTTGCCAGACCCTTTAAATTGGTGCAAACCATACCGGCACTTGTTATCCAATCGTAATTACGACCGAATACCAACTGACCGTTTTTGTTGATGAAGAATGTGGTGCAGGCAAAAGCATATGGCAAAAACGAAAGAAGCGCAGCAACAAACAGGGAGACAAGCTTTTTCATCGCTATAGTTTTAAATCATAAATAAAAGACCCGGGAGATCAAAGTTCAACTTTATACCTTCTCCGGGCCAAAGTATTTTTATAAGCACTATTGAAAATTCCCGGGTCTCCTGTTACCTTAGCCATTCCTGGATTATATAGTAGATATTATACTATGTAAAAGGGATATAACGTTATATCTCTGTAACCGGGGGCCTGGCTCCCGACCCCTGACATCCAATGAAAAAATTCAGTCTGCGCATATTTCTGATTTCTACGGTATTAGTAGGAGTATTAGTATTTGGAAGTTTCCTGGCGGCATTTTCAGAAGTCGGGGGAACACAAAAATCCAGCATTTTTTTGTCCTTCTTCGCCAAAACAATTCACGTCTTTGGTTTTCCGGTCATTACGGCATTTTCAAGAATGGATATTGAATTGGGGTATCCGCTTTTTTTTGCTGCCCTGATCATCAACAGTCTTCTGTATGGACTCCTGACTGAACGAATAATCTCACTGATCAGGAAAAAATCAAAAGTCGCACACGTTCGCGCCGGCAAGTAATTGATACCCGTTTCTTAATAATCAGGAGGGCTTTTCAATTCCTTTTCCACAAAATACATCTCAATCTCCCCTTTATTCTTGACGGGTATTTTTTCTCTGCGGGTAAAAGTAAACCTGTCCTTCACTAAGGCATATGTGCTTCCGCTGATATTTATCTTGCCGGCTTCACCTGAAGACTCCATGCGGGAGGCGATGTTGACAGTATCTCCCCAGATGTCGTACGCAAATTTTTTGAATCCGACGATTCCGGCTACAACAGGACCCGAGTGAATTCCAATTCTGATTTCAAAAGGTTCAGCCCCGCTTTTTATTCTTTGACTTGAAAACAAGTCAACGAATTGAATAATTTCCATAGCTGCACTTATCACATCCCTGGCATGAGTATCATTGACCACGGGTAATCCACCGGCACACATATAACTGTCGCCGATAGTTTTTATTTTTTCAATATTGTGTTTGCTGATAATATTATCGAAAGCCTTGAAACAGGTATCAATTTCAGCGACTAATTGAGCAGGAGAAAGTTTTTCTGAAATCGTCGTGAAATTTTTGAAGTCTGTAAACATTACGGTAACAGCATTAAAATGTTTTGCTTCTGCACTTCCCTTTGCTTTCAGCTCTTCGGAAATTTCTTTGGGAAGAATATTCAGCAGGAGGGATTCTGATCTTGCCTGGAAGAAGTTTTTTTTACCAACAAAATAATAGAACATAAAAAAAATGAGAGAACCGACTCCGAAAAAATTGAAGATGAAAAATAAGTTGATTAGTCCGGGAGAAAAATTATTCTCACTCCTAAGAGAGGGTTGTAAAATGCCAACAATAATTACAAGGCATACAAAGGCCAGGAGCCAGTGACGGGCATTCGGTTGTTTGTCAAAAAGCATGGCACCAAGCGGGGAAATCAGGCTCCATAAAATGACCGCACTTCCGTTTATAAATCCACCCAGAGCAAGCATCAGCATAAAGGGTAATAGTAAAATAAGAAGTAGCTGACTGAAACGAAATGGACGGAAATTTCGGGTAAACCCGAAATAAATAATACTGATAAGTGAAAAAATCGAATAGGACAGTGGAATGGCAGCAGCGGTCTTTTCTCCGAAATGTAAATAAATCAGACCCCAAATGACTCCGGTAATCATAAAGGGTATTGAGCAAATTACCAGAAGTGATTTCTGTAATTTTAATTCCTCACTGTCATCGGGGTTACAGCCAATCTGTGATATACTGAGAAATACTTTTTCGAAGAGACTATTTTTCATGGCCTGGTGTTGTCAGGAGTCATTCCATTAAATTTAAACCAAATTATTCTCTGATCGATGGAGGTCGCGGAAATGGTGGTTTGTGGGATACGGAATGTAGGTTTCGAATTAGTCGGACCGATATGATTCCGGTCAATTGCTTTTTTACCTGGCGAAACTCGTCGATTGGACGGTTTTTTCTGGCGGCAATACAGTTTTATTATATGCATGCTGATTCACTGCAGTTCTTAGCTCCTTCAGATTGGTCAGCCGGAATTGTACTCCGATAAAAGCAACCAGTAATATGGAAGTAATTATCGTATTGATCTTAGTTTCCGGTTTACGCAATCCTTTTATCAAATAGGATGGGATAAATATAAAACTGGCTATGGCCAGGCAGGCCAGCCACATCATAAGCCAGACAGTTCCGGACATTTCATGCCCGAGAGTCAGGTTGGTTGATGGCCAGTTCAGACATTTCATTAACATGCAGGCGAAGTAGAGCATCAGGGATAAGGTTCCGCTGCTGTACATAATTAAATCTTTTTTCGATTTGATATCCTTTAACAATACAATCAATACCAGGGGAAGAAATAACAGCATGAAGCTTAGAAAACTAATCAGGAGGAGAAAATCGGTTATACGGAATAACATGATTTTGCTGAAGGAACCTGCGATAAAGCCAACAGCAGATAATGCACCGCTGATGATCATTGCTTTTTTCATGATAAAATTATTTTGATATAATAAATAATTGGTTTCGTTTTCCAGCTCGAATAGTTCTTTTTGGTAAAAGGATTTAATGGTTTCAGCATAAAACCGTTCGAAATCACCGTCCTCATCAAGATTTTCCTCAATTATGATGCAGATATGATCGAGCAGATTGAGCTGAAGACTCTCAGTTCTGATGCCGCGTCTTGCGGAGATCCTCAAGAATAAAATCTATATTTTCATCTGTGATCCTGTACATCTATACAGATTTCGTTTTGATGTCCAATAAAGAAAGCATCGTATGTAGAAAGTCTGAAAACTCCCTGCACTTTTTCCCTGGCTTTTGCTTTGCCGCTGACGCTAAGGCTATAGTATTTGCGTACCCTTTTTCCGATGAATTCGGACTGTGTGGTGACCAGCTTCTCAGCTTCCAGTGCATGCAGGGTTGGGTACAGCGCGCCCTCGGTGATCTGGATCTTATCCTGGGTGAGCTCTTTTACTTTCTGTGTGATCTCATAGCCATACATTTTCCTGTTGTCTGCCAGCAACTTCAGGATGATCGTTTTAAGTGTCCCTTTTAATAATTCAGGAGAGTAGGTCATCGGCTTAAAATTTAATCAGCTAAATCAAATATACATAAGACTTAGATGCATTGCAAGCTTAGTATAAAATATTTTTGTTAATTTTACATGAGTCATGAATAAAAAGAGTGCCGGCATACTCGCATACCGTGAAGGCGTATCAGGTCTGGAAGTATTCCTGATGCATCCGGGCGGGCCCTTCTGGAAAAACAAAGACCTGGGTGCCTGGTCAATTCCCAAAGGAGAGATTACCGATAATGAGGATGAAAAAGAAGCGGCTAAAAGGGAATTCGAAGAAGAAACCGGAATGAAAGTCGATGCTGATCTGGTCCCGCTGAAACCCATACGTCAGAAAAACGGAAAGACAGTGATGGCCTGGGCTGTCAGGCAGGATATTGATCCGTCAAAAATAGTCAGCAACCTCTTCGAGATAGAATGGCCGCCAAAGTCCGGGAAACATCAGCAATTTCCGGAAATGGACCGGGCTGAATGGTTTTCTGTTTCAGATGCCAGAGAAAAAATAATCGCCGGGCAGGCAGCGCTGATCGATGAACTGGAAGAAATTTTAAGAACCTGAAAAATCCCTGGCCCCGGGATTCAACTCCACTGCGCTATTATTGTTAACTTTCTCCCTTAATGACTTTTCGGTTATATGAAGCGTATCGGCTTATTGATCTTCCGGTTTGACCATGCTGTCTCTGGCATCAGCGCAGAAGGCACGCCTGTTCAAAAAGCCGAAAGGAAACAATCGCCTGGACAGCCTTATTTCCATTGTTAACCTTCAGGAAGAAAATAAAAGAGAGGTTGATGCACTGGCAGAAATTGCCATACTCCACAATTCGCTTGATTCGGCTATTTTATATGGGGAGCGGGGTGTAACCCTGGCAAAATCTCTGAATTATGAAAAAGGGGAAGCGGATTGCCTTTATGCGTGCTGCTACCGGTTTGGTTTTATTGGGAATGTCAGCCAGTGTATATTTTATGCATTGAGGGCATTAGAGATTTTTGAAAAGCTGCAGGATTTCAGGGGGATTGCAGAAACAAAACTTCTTCTGCAGGGCACTTACCGGGAAGTGGGCGATATCGAAAATGGCCTGTTATATGGCCTGTCTGGGGAATCGCTATCAGAATCGCATGGATTAATTTCGAAGTTTAATTTCCCCGGACACCAGTTGGCGCCTTTGTTTTTGGCAGAGATAGGCAAAACCTATCTGGACAGGAACCAAATTGACTCCTCGCTTTTTTATACCCGGAAGGCAATTGAACAAAATGAGCTATTCTATGGAACCGTCTGGAATTTTCCCCTGTATTTAATGGGAAGAATTCAAACGGAACAGGGAAATTATACCGCTGCTCTGGAAAGTTTTCGTCAGGCGCTTCCCCTCGCCGTCAGCAATCATTTTCCCTGGGATACTTTGCAAATATTCAGCGGCTTCTCGAAACTTTATTTATTGACAAGAAAGCCTGATTCGGTCATTTATTATTCCAAAATTGTAATCGCGCGTCGCAATGAAGGCGAATACCCGTATGTGCTGGATGCCATCGATAATCTCGCTCATGCGTATAAGATGAAAGGAGAAAAGGACAGTGCCATAAAATATATTGAATTCAGAGATTTTTACAAGGATAGTGTCAGTTATAATAAGAAACTGAAAGATATTCAGAACCTGGCCTTCGATCTGAAACTAAAACAGCAGGAATCGATGTCCACCCAGATAAGGTACAGGGAGAAATTAAGATTTTATGCCGTAGCCGGGGGACTGCTACTATTTCTGATCATAGCTATTTTCATGTGGCGTAATATAAGGCAGAGAAAAAGAGCCTATTCGATGCTGGAGCAGCAAAAGCAGGAGACCGACCAGCAAAAGTTGAAAACAGAAAAGGCCCTGGGTGACTTAAAGGACACGCAAACGCAGTTAATACAGTCTGAAAAGATGGCCAGCCTGGGAGAACTCACTTCAGGCATCGCCCATGAGATTCAGAACCCTTTAAATTTTGTAAATAATTTTTCCGAAGTGAACACCGAGCTGATCGAAGAAATGCAACAACAGCTCGACAAGGGAAATGTACAGGATGCCAAAACGATTGCCAATGAGATTCAAAAGAATGAGCAGAAGATAAACCAGCATGGCAAGAGAGCCGACGGCATTGTAAAAGGGATGCTGCAGCATTCGCGAACAAGTTCAAACAAAAAAGAACCGGCAGATCTGAATGGACTGGCAAATGAATATCTGCGATTGAGTTTTCAGGGCTATCGTACAAGGGACAAATCATTTAATGTTACCCTTCAAACTGATTTTGATGCGACTATCGGTGAAATAGACATTATCCCGCAGGATATCGGGCGGCTTTTCCTCAACCTATATAACAATGCATTTTATGCGGTCACCGAAAAGAAGAAACAGAATCTTCCGGGATATGAGCCGGTTGTTTCGGTTAGTACAAAAAAGCTTGATAAACGGGTTGAAATCAGGGTTAGGGACAATGGCAACGGCATCCCGCCGGGGATTGTTGATAAGATATTTCAACCTTTCTTTACCACTAAACCTGCCGGACAGGGAACGGGATTAGGATTGTCTCTGAGTTATGATATTGTAAAAGCCCATGGCGGAGAAATCCAGGTAGAGTCGCGGGAAGGTCAGTTTACGGAATTCGTTATCGGGTTACCGCTGCACGATGCTTAACATACAAGGAATTGAATTATCTGATTTTGATTATATCCGGTTTTATAAAAGGGAATCTGGAGAACATCGCTGCATCATGGCCGGGAATGATATACTTGATATCGGAGGCCTGTGTTTTCATTCTCTGCATGGATTTCACATAGACCGTGGTATCAAAAGTACCATCGGGATAAGGAGAGGAGGCCAGATGGTCCAGGTTATAATAGATCCAGATATTATCGGAAGCAAGGATCACTCTGTCTCCGCCAGTCTGAACCAGCACGTATTGTGAATTGAATGTATGTCTTGATCCGGTATAGACTTTTATGCCAGGAAAGAGTTCCCTGTCATCCCCATCAACCAGCGTCAGTTTACCGGCGACATTAAGAGAAATCAAAGAATCGACATTCCTTTTGTAAAATCCTCCATGCCTGCCATCTTTTTGCCAGGCTTGCCCGACAAAATAATTGAAGTCCTCTTTCTGGATCCAGACATGGGCTTTGGGAAAAAGACTGATTCCATCTATATGATCCCAATGAGGATGGGTCAGAATGATATCAGTTATGTCATTCGCCTTGACATTCATCTCCAATAAAACCGAATCCGGCCTGATATAAAAAGGAGCATGCAGGTCTTTCACAATATCCAGATCACTTAGGTATCCCGCATCCACAAGAATATTCTTTCCATTGTTTCCTTTAATCAGCCAGAACATAAAATACACATTCATCGAGTCCTTCTTCGGAGCGCCGATGGCTAATTCAGAAACAGGTACCGAAGTCATACCGGAAAATTTCAGTGCATAGATTTCGTATACAGGTGCTGGCTGTGCATATAAATTTATATTGCCACCTATGATGATTAGCAAGAAAAGAAATGGCTTAAGCATGGAGGGAATTTTACACCATCAAGGTACTAAGATTTGTCTTTCTTAATAAGCGGCTGTAAAAGCAAACCATCTTATTGCCCAAATTTGTAGCCTAATGTAAACATCAGACCATAATCGTCATTGGAAACCGATCCGGCAGGCGGACGGTTATCATAAGAATAATAAAATACCAGCCCGATGAGGAAATCCTTTACTATCTCCACACTTACGTTAAGATCGCCCTGCATACGGATACGTCCCCAGTCTGAAATGCCCGGATAAATCAGGTAGTCAGCGTCAATGGAAAGTTTCGGTGTGGAATAATAGAATCTCTTGTAGACAGCTGAAAACAGGGCATCGAGATTCCCAGTGAACTGGCTGGTTTCTACTGACTGTTCCTGGTTATAGGATAGACCACTTGAAAACAATAGGCGGTTGTGATTATCGGCAATCGCTTTCAAACCGACCACTCCGCTTATCAGGTAACGGCTTGATAAACCCAGTTCCGTGTTTTGCTGCCAACCCAGAGAACTGCCCCAAAAAAATTTTGGGCCCATATTTCTTCTCAGACTCCCAATAATATCCTGCTTTTTGGCTAAGCCACTATCTCTTGCATAGCTGGTGAGGACAGAATTAAACCTGAAGTCTATTTCTATTTTTGGAATTTTATAGTAAACATTACTACTGAAGTTGAACTGAAGGATTGAATTTGATTTCGTATAATTTAAACCCACGTTGATATCACCGATCAGCCTTTTCAGGAAACGGTCTTTGATGGGAATGATTTCTACAATATCGTCCAGGTTCGTAATATGATGTAAAATCAAAAATGAATCCAGCCTGGCAACGAACAAATTTCCTCCGTGCAGCGTGATTTCAAATACCTTATCCGACTTGATGGCTGTAACTTCCTCCCACTTGATGCTGATGGTTCCCGGGCCATCCATATCGAAGGAAAGTCTGCCCAGTTTCATACTCATGATCTCACCCGTAATATTGTCTCCGTTCTTCAATTTCACTTTATCCGTCTTCTGACCATAGCTAACGACGCAACTGCCGGTCAATACAACTACGAAAATGATCTGTATAATTTTACATGACAGCTTATATGTCTGCAGGTATTATGCAAAATCATTTGGTTGTTTATCAGAAAAATTCCGCCCTTGCTTTACGATGCATATGAATCTAACACGCTAATTATGCACATGCAATATTAAACCGTCCAGCCCTTGCAGCAATGGAGTGCCCGATTTACTGTTAACAGTATTATTATACATAAACCAGGGTGCTCTCTGTTGTCAGATAGTCGGTATTGAAAATCAATGAATTAACTCCCGAGAAATGTTTGTCATAATGGATAAGGGAAAATGTCCTAATTTTGTGGACAAATGTCTATTATCAATATGAACGAAGAAAGCAATCTGGCTAAAACACTGGACAGGAAAACGGAGCAAATGCTAAAAGCCATCCGTGGGAAGGGCCAGGCCATTGAATACAAATATAAGGGTCCGGTAACATTCGGAAATTTCATGTCTGATAAGATGCTGGTTATCGATGTGATCAACCGGGGGGTACCATATTCCTATTTTAATGCAATCCAGGAGCTGACCCCATTCAGGCTTGAAGACTGGTTACGATTTCTGAATATATCTTCAAAAACACTGCTGCGATATAAACAGAACAAGCAAAACTTCAAGCCCCTGCAATCAGAAAAGATTATCGAGATGGCGGAAGTCACCCATGCCGGCCTTGAAGTTTTTGGCAACATGGAAAAATTCAGGTTATGGCTGGATACACCCAGTTTTGCGCTGGGCAGTTCCAGACCAATAGATCTGTTGAAAGATTCTTATGGCAAGGAGCTGGTGCTTGCCGAACTCAACAATATTAACTACGGAATCCTTGCCTGATGAAAGTATATCGTTTGTCCCGCGCCCGTTATGCAGACCATCTATCCGGGACAGGTTCTTCAAACAAAGGCGCCCGCTGGAATTCGGTAGGAGTGGAAATGATTTATACGGCTGAAAGCAGGGCATTGGCCATGGCAGAGATAATGGTCCATTTATCAGCTGCCATGATACCAAAAGATTACCTGATGATCACGGTGAATATTCCGGATGATCTGGTAATTCAGCAATTACCACCAGAAGTCCTGCCGCCGGATTGGAATGTTTTCCCCTATTTAGCTTCCACTCAAACCCTGGGTGATTCTTTCATACGTGATAGCCGGTTTCCAATTTTGAAAGTTCCTTCTGCCGTTGTTGCGGGCGATTTCAATCTCTTAATTAATCCACACCACAAAGATTTTAACAGGATCAAAGTTGAAAAAACAGAAAAATTTCCTTTCGACTCCAGGTTTTTTAAAGCACCGTAACTTAGCCTCCCCGCCGGAAATCGTTTCACCCTTAATAGAAGCTTTAAAGTAGACTATGCCAAAACTTAATAAGATAACAGAGGAATTCATTGAGATACTTACCTCAGTTTTGGGCAAGAACGCGGTTTTCACACAGGCCGAGGTACTCGAAAAACATGCGCGCGATTTTACTATGGACCTTTATTTTCCGCCTGATGTCGTCGTTACGCCCTCCAATACCGAAGAAGTATCTAAAATAATGGCGCTGTGTGACAAACATCTCATCCCCGTAACAGTACAGGGTGCACGTAGCGGTTTGACGGGTAGTGCCCTGCCGGTTCATGGCGGAGTTGCCTTGTCAATGGAACGTTTTGATAAGATCCTGGAGATTGATGAAAAAAATTACCAGGTGATCGTCGAGCCCGCCGTCATTACGGAGCATTTACAGAATGTATTACAGGATAAAGGATTGTTTTATCCACCCGATCCGGCAGGACGGGGTTATTCTCATATCGGCGGAAATATTGCAACCAATGCGGGAGGACCGAGATGTGTGAAATACGGTGTCACACGCGACTACGTGTTAAATCTTGAAATCGTTTTGCCAAATGGAGAAGTGATGTGGACGGGGGCAAATACTTTAAAAAATTCGACCGGCTATAATTTAACGCAATTGATTACAGGGAGTGAAGGTACACTTGCCGTTGTCACCAAAATCGTTTTGAAACTGATTCCTTATCCGCCATTTAACCTGCTGATGCTTGCGCTGTTTCAAAAAGCGGAAGATGCCTGTGCCGTTGTCGCCGATATTTTTAAATCAGGGGTCATTCCTTCTTCCCTGGAATTTATGGACAGAGATAACCATAGACTATGCCATCCGTTATGTCGGTTCCTCGCCTTTTGCGATTTCGCCGGATTATGAAGCCTTGTTATTGATAGAAGTGGACGGAAACAATATAGAGGTATTGCACCAGGACTGTGAAAAAATTTCCAATGTCCTGTCGCAATTTAATGTTGGCGATATTCTTTTTGCCGACAGTGAAGCGCAAAAAAATGAACTGTGGAAACTTCGGCGAAATGCAGCTAATGCCATTACCACACTGTCCTATGCGATGGTGACTGAAGATACCGTTGTACCGCGAACGAAATTGCCTGAACTATTGAGGGGTGTAAAAAAAATTGGTGCAGAATTGGGTCTGAAAACAAGCAATATGGGCCATATCGGCGACGGCAATATCCACTTTTCCATCATCAGCGATGAGCCCACTACGGAAGACTGGCGTCTTAAAAGTATTGAAGGCAAGCGGGAGATTTACAAATTGGTCAAATCACTCGGCGGAATGCTTTCCGCAGAACATGGCATCGGCTACCTGCAAAAACCGTTTATGGGTCTGTTTTTCAAGGAGAATCATCTGGCCATTCTAAGGGGCATCAAGAAAGCGTTTGATCCTAAAGGCATTTTGAATCCTTCCAAGGTATTTGATTGAGGAACTGCCGGTCACTTTTGCACTAAGGTCTGATTTCCCGGAGTGTATAGATTCCCCGAATGCGACTTTCTAAGGGACAATTTTGGTCATTCATGGTTTATTCTATTGAATACAAGGGAGGGTAAACGAAACAGGCTGGATTATGGCACGCTCAAACTCATCGGTTCGAGATGAGAAGGTTGTATAATTAATAACAACCCTGATTATCAATAAGAGGTATCTTTGGTAAGGATTTCAAAGTTTCTGTGTCGTCTGATAAGTCCCTCCCCCCGAAGACGAAGATCGCCTGCCAAAATCAAATAATGAAAGGCAAATTATTTAAGAAAATTGCGACGATTGCCGGAATCGTTCTACTACTGGTTCTGTCCAGGCCTGTATTAAGTCTGCTCAGTCAATATTATTTTACTTTTCCCACGGTTATAATTTTTTCGATTATCGGAGTAATTGTATTGATTTATTTAGTAGTCTTTTTTAAAGAGATATTCTTAAGACGTAAATCATAAAATTTTAAAAACCAAATATATGCATCCCAATAAATTGTTTTTAGCGATTTTTAAGACATTGGGAAGTATGGCCATTATGTTTACAATCGGTTATCTGGGTTATCACAATCCGGATGCGATGGTTTGGGTAATTATAGGGGCTATTTTCTGTGCGCTCTTTTATTATTTTTATGCAAAGGAGAAAGAGGATTAACTAATTCCCACACTTCCATCACTTCCACACTTCCATACTTCCCTAGGTGTTTCCTCTTACTAAAGAACTGGTATTGAAACACAATAAAAGATTTTCTGCCAAAGTTGAATAATGATGGCAGAATTATTATTTTTCGCTTGCGATAAAGTGATGCTGCTCACGTGGATTTTGATGAAAGATTAAATACTGAAAAATCCTTCCTACTCTATGAAATTCCTTATTAGCATCAGTTTATTTTCTGCCATTATTTATTTTAATTCCTGTACCAGTCCCGTCCAGGCCTCATTTATACAGGACAGTTTATTGAATGTAAGGAACAACCATTCCCTGGCAGGCAAACTGTATTTTTTTGCGCCGGAGTTTGACAGCACCAATCTCGTGGCAACGGGTGCCTGCGACTGCTGTTCGGCGAATGCCGTGTTTCTTGACGATACCTGTTTTGTATATGTTGGCTATTGCGATGATGGATCCACTTATTCTAAAGGGAAGTATCAGTTAAGTGAAGAAGGCCTCGTGTTGAATTTCGACAATATAACAGTAGAGAAGTCGTATCCTGAGACGGATGAAATGGATAGTACAGGACAACTGTCTACTGAATTTACTTATAATACGATCATAGATAGCCCGTCAACGCTGGTCTTTAGAAAGAAGGATTTTAAGGGACGGATTTTTTTTAGAAGTGACTATGCATTTGGTGCCATCGATACCGGCGGAACGGCAATCGAAATGATGAAAAGCATCCGGGGTCAGGGGATCTGGGACCGACTGGCCGGGAAAGAGAAGTAAAAATGTCTGCAATTGCGGGGGAAAATAAGAATTTATGAACCGTCAGATGAAACCAAGAAAAAAAAGAAGATTCTATTTCGCTATAGTTCTGCTACTCATCATAGCTGCCTTTGGTATTTTTATCTGCGATCAGACTGTAAGCGATGCGGCCAGGGGGAAATTGTATTCAGATCCGAATGAAATTCCATTCAACCGCGTTGGACTGCTGCTCGGTACTTCAGATAAGATCGCGAATGGCCAGTCAAATCCATTTTATGATTACCGGATTGACGCGGCTGTTCAACTAATACAGGCTAAAAAGATTAAGTATATTATTATTAGCGGTGATAATGGTCGGACAGAATACAATGAACCATCCTCTATGCGCGCAGCACTAATGAGCCGGGGAATTGATTCTTCTATCATCTATCTGGACTATGCGGGTTTCAGGACCTTTGATTCCATAAAAAGATTAAAGGGAATTTTTGGACAGGATTCGGTGACGATTATTTCACAACAGTTTCACAATGAGCGGGCCATTTACCTGGCATCCAAAGACGGAATTCACGCGATAGGATTTAATGCCCGGAATGTCGGCGCTCAACAGGGACTAAGAACAGAATTAAGGGAAAAGTTTGCGAGAGTAAAAGTCTTTCTAGACAATTGGTTTGGAACAAAACCAAAATACATGGGAGCTAAAGTAATTATTCCTTCCATGTGAGCATATCAAGCATTGCTAACTCGCGGAAATGCAGATTCATTTTTTGACTCTCCGAAACATTGTATTCAATACTTTTAAGATAAAATTTTCCATACACAAAATCTTTCCCTGGATATTGCCATACGGCTTCTCCGTAGGTAGGAATATTTCTTCCATTAAATGATTTGTAGTTTTTTACCGGAGTCGAGAAACGGACAGCTTTCGTTTCGCCGATTGGGGAGCGGTCATCGGAAATAAAATTCACCAGCTGGCCTTCTTCATTAAAATAAAGCCATGCTGAAATTTTATTCAAGCCATTCGTGAATGTTGCCTGCACCGCGTTGCTGTCAACAGTCGTCCATAATATTCTGTTATCAACCAGGGCGGTCGGGGCAAACAGACAGAGGTCGTTAAAATAGGTAACGGTCTCGGTCTTATCCATCCCGGCACCTTCTGCATGAACCACCCGTATCGTTCCGAATAGTTTGATATTCATCCGGGCTCTGCCATTTTGATAATCATGGTAACCGGGCACATTCAGGCCATACATTTGTCCTCTTATGAAGAATAACCTGGCAGGGTCATTGAAAAAATTATATTGAATAGATGTAAAAGGGAACCAGTCAATTTCCTTTCCGCGCATTTCACCTTCAAATGCAATACGCAGGTTATTCAATTTTGGCTTGCCGATGGCGCCGGAATACCGGATATATTTTTGAACCGGTGGAGGCAGAGATAGAATATCTGTCTCAGTGAGCAGGTCCTTTTGCGAATTATTGTTGGTACCCAGATGAGTTTTTACATCCCGGATAAATTGTAATTCAAACTGGTTACCTCTCCAAACTGTAATGACGACCAGTAATATGATCAGGTTAGGAATTGTCCCAAACTTTGAATCTTGCCAACTGGCGAAAATGACCACCTGGGAAATGACAATGGCTATAATGGCAACTACCGGCCACCATGCGGATTTTAATAAGAATCCGGTCGCTGAAATGATAAGCAACAGGCACACTAATAACCACACAATTCCATATTTTTTGGAAATGGGGCTTGAAATTCTGGTGAGGTTGCTATAACCAAATGCTCTGGCGAAACCCATCAGGTGAATAAGCCCATGGCATAAAAGGAGAAAGAAGAAAATATACCTGAGCATCGTGAACTGACTGTTTAGATGCAAAAGTATTTTTTTAAAACTTAGTGAGAATTATCTGCCTTTATTAGCCGCCTTGATCCAAAAAAGCGATTCGAAGGTGGGAAGACCCCTCCTTCGAACGCCGGATACAGAATTAATATACCAAAAACACGACAGGTTATCTTAGGACACGCGAATTTTCTTGCTGCTGAGTACGTAGACGGTCAGAATAAGAGATACAATACTGGTTATAGTCAGTAGTGCTGACATGTCATAATGGGATTTCATAAAAAGTCTGCAACTAACGATGCTCGCAACAGTAATTAATACCATCATGGCGAGACTGAATAGCGTTTTCATTTTAGTGGTTTTAGTGTAAGAACATTTTTTATTTAGTTAAGAACGACTGCTATATAATAGACTGGTTCCGACTCGTCGGGTTTAAAGTACACCTGACCAGGAATGTTATAAAATTGTTAGAACCGCACGGGTTCCCGCCTGCAATGACTTTTCGTACCCGGCGGGAAGTTTTAACTTAGCTGAGCCATTAAAGAACTCTATGCTTGATCTTGTTATTGAAGCACGTAATGCCGCCATTAGCGAGTCCATGAAGGTTAAACGAATTCTTCCCTTTCGGCTTCGCAGAATGGTAGGGCCGTTTATTTTCATGGATCATGCCGGACCCATTCTGAATATACCTTCGAAACCGTCTTCACTTGATGTACTGCCGCATCCGCATATCGGACTTTCTACGGTGAGTTATCTTTTTGGAGGTCAGGTAACACACCGGGACAGCCTGGGTGTTGAGCAGATAATCCGTCCCGGCGAAGTAAACTGGATGACAGCAGGCAGGGGCATTGCTCATTCTGAAAGGTTTGAAGATCCTTCTGCACTGGCAGGCGGGAAACTTGAGATGATACAGACCTGGGTGGCACTTCCTGAAAAGGACGAAGAGGCGGCTCCGACTTTTACCAACTATACACCGGACAAGCTTCCTGTATTTACCGAAAATGGTGTTTGGATGCGACTCATCGCAGGTAACGCATTCGGACTGCGCAATGATGTCAAAACAAATTCACCTCTGTTTTATCTGCACGTAATACTGGCTACAGGCGCACGGTTTGGTCTTCCCAAAGAACATTCGGAACGTGGCTTTTATATTGCCAAAGGCAGTGTTGAGGTTTCGGGAATAACTTATCATGAAGGACAGATGCTGGTGTTTAGTAAAGGAGTTGACCCGGTCATCATTGCAAAAGAAAACACAAACGGGATGCTATTAGGAGGCGAGCCCCTGGGTGAACGATTTATCTGGTGGAATTTTGTTTCTTCCCGTAAGGAGCGCATTGAACAGGCAAAAGAAGACTGGAAGCAGGGCCGAATCATATTACCACCCACCGACAACAAGGAATTTATTCCGCTGCCCGAAGATAAGTCAAGGCCTGCCGGTGATCCTCCGAAACCAGAACCGCTTTCTTAATAAAACTCAAAAGAATATCCCACTAACGTTTAGTAAAACCTGATAAGCGAACCGCCAACTGCCAACTGCCAACTGCCAACAGTTTTGTATCTTCAGGGACCAGATATTTTAAATAATAAGCGATGTTTAGAAATTATCTGAAAACCGCCCTGCGCACTTTACTTCGCAACAAACTTTACACGTCGCTGAATGTGGCTGGTCTCAGTTTTGGGCTCACCTGCTTTTTGTTAATCGGCCTTTATATTTTTGACGAACTCACTTTTGATCAGCAGCATAACAAAGGCCCACGGATTTACAGAGTCATTCAACATAAAAATGTGAAGGGTGAATCGACAACCGTTGCTGCAGCCAGCTATAAACTGGCTGAAGAATCAAAAAAGACTATTGCAGAAGTCGAAAATACAACCCGTTTTCAAAGAATGGGACGTGCAAATCTGGTCAATCCTGAAAACCCTGAAAATATTCAGGAAACAGTATCCGCTGCAGATGAACATTTTTTGGAAATCTTCGATTTTCCCCTGCTTTCAGGAAATAGAAAAACTGCATTGCAGGAACCCAATTCCATCATTATTAATGAGGATCTGGCTCTCAGATTGTTTAATACGAAGGATGTCCTGGGCAAAACTGTGCAGTTCAGTTTTATGGATCCTCTGTTAAAGATTACCGGGATATTAAAAAATCATCCGCGCAATTCCAGTTTTGATTTCAACTCTGTTATATCCGAAGCAACATTCCGCAATGGCGACTATTATAAGAACATGGCTGCGTCGGATTGGTTATCAGAAAATTTCTCAGTCTATGCGCTGTTAAAACCTGGGGCAGATCCGGTATCTGTATCCGGAAAAATGACCAGGCTCATCCGTGATAATTTCCAGCCGGAAGCCGGTACTACATTTTTTTTCAACCTTCAGCCGTTGAAAGATATTCATCTGCATTCTGCAAACATTGTAGATGGAGCGAGAAACGGAAACGTGGACGCCATGGCACAGGGAAGCGTATTTTATTTAAAAATGTTTTCATTTGTTGCTCTTTTTGTGCTCCTGATTGCCGGCATCAATTACATGAACCTCACCACAGCCATGGCATCGGGCAGGTTAAAAGAAATCGGTGTTCGCAAAACCATTGGCGCATTCAGAAGCCATTTGATCAGACAGTTTTTATTTGAATCACTGCTACTGACTTTTTTTTCCTTTTTTCTCACCCTGATAACTGTAAATCTTTTGCTTCCTGCGTTTAATCAGTTTACCAATAAACAAATATCCCTGGGACTTTCAACTGATTATCGCATCTGGCTTTTGACTATTGCATTTGTGGCAATTGCCGGACTATTGTCAGGAAGCTACCCGGCTCTGTTGCTTTCCCGGTTTAGACCTGTTTTATTATTTAAGGGACTGAATACTGAGAATAAGGGTGATTTGTCGATAAGAAAAGGCCTGGTTATTTTTCAATTTACTATTTCGACCGTGATGATTATCGGCACAATAGTTCTTTTTCTACAGGTTCGCTACCTGAATCATACAGATTTGGGTTTTAATAAGGACCTCCTGGTCGTGATAGATGTAAATACCGGAAAAGCAAGATCAAATTTTGAAGCGGTGAAGACTGAAATGTCTAAGATACCTGCTGTAAAAAACGTATCAGTTACATCCAGGGTGCCCGGTGAATGGAAATCATTCAAGACTATTAAAATAAAAAAATCAGGAAATACCGAAGACCCCAGGATCTCCTATATGTTCGGTGCGGATAAAGATTTTCTAAAAACTTTCGAAGTGACACTGTTAAAGGGTCGAAACTTTGATGGTCCAAAAGATTCTGTCTCTATTATAGTCAATGAAAAAGCCGCCGCCATGCTGGGTATTGCTGAGCCTGCTGAACAGATGGTTGAGATTCCGGCTGCATCAGAGGGTGGTTCTTTTGAACCCCTGAATGCCATGAATATCCCATTTAGACCAAGAGTGATCGGCATTGTAAAAGATTTTCACTTTCAGTCATTACGGGATAAGATCGAACCCCTGGTCCTTGCGTATAATAAAAACCCGATCCATTCCATTGACTATTATTCTGTAAGAATTAGCGGTGCGAATATCCAGGCTACTTTAGCGAGGTTAAAAGAAGTGATGGTCAAACAATGATAAGAATGAGCCCTTTGAATATCATTTTTTAGACAAACAACTGGAATTGTTTTATGTCGAAGACCGACGTCGCCAGACCATACTGATCTGGGTGGCGCTTGCTACCGTTTTTATTGCCAGCCTGGGTTTATTTGGCCTCGCAACTTTTTCTGCCAGCCAGAGAATAAAAGAAATTGGAATACGAAAGATATTGGGAGCTTCAGTAATCAATCTGGCTTCTATGTTATCGGTAAAATTCCTGAAACTCGTCCTGATAGCCAATGGCATTGCCTTCCCGATTGCCTGGTGGGCAACAAACAAATGGCTGCAGGGATATGCATATCATATCAAAGTTGAGTGGTGGGTATTTGCAATAGCGGGGATTTTTGCGATTGTTACTGCCTTAGCAACCGTGGGCTACCAGGCAATAAAAGCTGCATTGTCCAACCCGGTAAATTGCTTGAGGACAGAATAATTATTCAGCGACTGCAGTCTGAATCTTTAGTTCTTCAATATTGTCTCGTCCTGATTTTCTATTCTTTTCCTGCTGTAAGGCGACAACTAGACAAAAACGATCTCCTCAAATATTAGATCGTGATCAACAAATATTAAAGTTGCCGCAGGACTGTCGCCTGATAATCTTCTAAAAACCCGCACTTGTAATCCCATAGTAAAAATCCTCTCAAAATGGAAAAACTACGATTCAGTTATTCATATTTATAACAATTTGGAATAGGAATCTGGCATTTAATTTGGCTATAGTACAGCAAAATCCTACCACATGAAAACAGTAACTTTTGTCTTATGCCTGCTTGCGGGTACTTTTTATTCTACTTTGACTCGTGCACAGGTAAGTGTAAATGTCAGTGTAAACGTAGAAGCTCAGCCGAACTGGGGACCTGCCGGTTACGACTACGTTAATTATTATTATATGCCGGATATTGAAACATATTATTATGTTCCCAGGCATCAGTTTGTATATATAAGTGGAGGAAGATGGGTTTTTGCTTCATCCCTTCCCGAAAGATATCACAGCTATGATCTTTACCGGGGCTACAAAGTGGTCGTAAATGAACATCGGCCCTATCTGCATCACGACGTATACCGGTCAAGATATGCCCACTACCGGGATTGCTATGATAATCAGCCTGTTTTAAAAGAGCATGGAAACGGTCATGCGTATGGCCATTACAAAAAAGATCACGGTAAAAAAGAAAAATAGTTTTGGGTATCCCAGCAGACAATTAACATTATAAAAAAAATTATGAAAAAAACTATTTTAAGTTATTCCATTTTTGCAGCGATGGCAATGTGCTTTTTTTTAGCCTGTTCCAAGAACCAGAAATCCGACTCCACGATGGCGAGTCTGCAGGTCAGACTTACCGATGGTCCGGATCCTTCTGTAAAGGAAGTGTGGGTGGATATACAACAGATTGAGATTATCATGAGTGATACCAGTCATCCGATCCTGTTAAATGGTACCCATCCCGGACTCTATAATTTGCTTGCTTTTTCCGATGGAAAGGACACCATTTTAGCAGATGCGACGATACCTGCGGGATCAATCAGCCAGATCCGGTTAATATTGGGAGACAACAATTACATCATTACCAAGAGTGGTGAAAAAATTGCATTGAAAACACCAAGCGCGCAGGAGTCCGGGCTAAAAGTACAGGTGCATCAGGAAGTAACAGGAGGAATTTTGTACAGGCTCACGCTTGATTTTGATGCAGGCAAGTCAATTGTGAAAGCAGGTAATAGTGGAAAATATTTATTGAAACCGGTATTGCGTATTTTTTCACTAGTACCTTCAGGTGGAGATATACAGGGTGTTGTGGTTCCCGATTCTTTTAGCACTACGATTTTTGCCATACAGGGGCTTGATACGATTGCCTCGGCATTTACGGATACGACTAATGGAAAATACTTGTTTAAGGACCTGCCCGCCGGTGGCTATTCTCTATCTTTTATTCCTTCAGATACGACCTTTATGCCGGCATCTCTGACGACAACAGTAACCCTTGGACAAATTACAAATGTCGATACAGTGAAATTGCATACATTAAAATCATCGATCATAATATTCAAGGTGAAAACCTGATTAAGAAATCCCGCTCCACTGCGGGATTTTTTTATTAATTGTATTGCCGGATTGGATCACCAGTAAGCAGCAATGAATTTAATTATTGCTGATAATCAGCCATATGCGATTGCCCATCGTATACTTCCTCGGTTATTTACTATTGTATCTGCAAGTCCAATTTTCTACTTTACATACTTGTTTTGATCCGAACCTTGAACAACCAAATCCGTTACCCGTATGAAATTCCCGGTTTCGATTCTTGTACTTATCGCAGGTTTGATACCGTTGTCAACACTTGCCCAGCTTACAAATGGCGGCACCAATGCTTATTTCGGAGTTGACGGGGATACAAGAAATAACTATGTAAAATACGGCACCGTTTCAGGATTGATCGCAACCGATGACTGGTTTTCTTCTTCATCTTCTTCCTATAGTGTAATAGATACTTCCAATGCAGCAACTTACTTAAGCCTTTTGCAGGGAGGGGCTAACCTGGGTTTTAACAAAAGAATGTCCGTGCCACTTTTTTCAAAAATGAACGGAAAATTATGGCTCGATGCGGTATATGGGAGAGATTATGTTGCAACCAGTCCCCTTTTTGATTCAACCGTTTTTACTATCGCAGCTAAAAATGGTGATAACCCAACAAACTGGGTTGGGGGTACATCGAATATCCCGGATAAAAATGACCTCTTAGATGTATATGCCCATATGCGCAGGGACGGAACTAATATACATGATTCCCTCTGGCTTTTTACCGGTGTTTCCACTGTCGGAACCTCCGGATCCAGATATTTTGATATCGAACTATATAAGAAAAATTTTAGTTATAACAGCCTGACGGGTACATTTTCCACTGCAGGAACAGAAGCGGGTCATACACAATGGTTGTTTGATGCAAGTGGAAACGTTACCCAAACCGGCGACATGATTCTGGCGGTTAATTTTACTCCCGGGTCTGCTCCGGTAGTGGATGTGCGGATATGGGTCAGCCAGACAACATACGCAACGGTTACTCCGGCCTATTTTAATTTCGGTCCCAATTTCGACGGTGCTACCCCTGCCTTTGGTTATGCTTCCATTCTTTCCAAATCAGGTGGAACGGATTTTGGTTCCGGTATTTCCAATTTTTCAGCGACACCGGCACAGGATACAACCTATGCAACACCCTGGGGTACGGAACAATCCACAAAAAACTGGGGAACACAATATCTGTCTCTGCAACTGGTGGAAGTTGGATTAAATCTGACGAGGATCGGTACTGGATCCGGCACTGTATACTTCCAATGGATTGAATCCCTGCGTAGTCATGTTCTCGGATATCTTCTTTAAATCCAGATCATCCAATTCCTTTGTCTCCAATATGCAGGACTTTGTTGAGCCACTGCACATTCCTTCGGGAGCCTGTGATGGATTTTTCATTAGTACCCGATACTCTGCGTTGTAATCACGTGTCAGGCGATATTACAGATTACCAATAATTCAACGACCGGTATTTATAACTGGAAAACAACCAATGGGAATATCACTGGTGCCAACAGCGACAGTTCACAGGTTAATCTGAACAAAGCAGGCACTTATATAGTTTCTGCAACACCCGCGATGGGTTGTCCGACAACCAGAATGGATACGGTTGTTATTCCTTTGGATACTTTTCCACCGGTGGCTTCCGTGTTTATTGGCATACTCTCCAACTTTACAAAACTCCAGCTGAATGGTGGCGATCTTGCTGCCAGTAACTATGCAACACCTTTTGGCGGCTCACAGGGATTACTATGGGACTGGAGCGGACCGAAAAGTTTTACATCAACCATACAAAATCCTCTGACTGATACCACCTGGGGCACATACCAGTTATTGTAACAGAAAAAAGAAATGGTTGTAAGGATACGGCATTAAAAACGGTAAGCTTTTTTGATTTTGGCATTTTAGCCGAACAGTATTTATACCTGAGCGGGTCTTATAATAATCAAACGGTTCAGTTGAACTGGCGCGATAATCCGGAAAACGAAGCGGTCTATTATGAAATTGAACGGGCATCAACCATTTCAGAATTTAAAGTGATAGGAACAGTATTTGGTTCCGCTCAAAAGGAAATCAATTCAGTGAACTATTTCAATTTCGCAGACAATCAGCCGAATGACGGTGATAATTTTTATCGAATAAAATCTACAACAAAGGCTGGTTTAATTTTACACTCCAATGTTGTCAAAATCGGAGCGGATCAGGGCGAGAAAGGTCAATTCTATTTAATTCAGACTTCATTAAAAAATAACGTTTCGCTTGCATACACGGCCGTTAAAAATTGCGAAGCCAGAATAGTTATTTACAATACAGCCGGGCAGATGCTGGAATCTAAAACGGTACCTTTTATGCCTGGAATGAATATTGTTGAACTGCCGGACCATGATAAGACAAAATCCCAGGTTCTTCTGGTTTCTCTGTTTATAAATAATCAAATGACAGGCACGAAAAAGGCTTTATTCTAAGATGTCACCCATACTCTTGAAGTGACCGGCATTCAATAGACTGAGTCTTCAATTTTAGAAGCTGCTAAAAAAATGAAGCTTATAAATATTATCATTCTTCGGATCTGCAGATTCAAGCCAGCTTTGACGGGCAACTTCAACCGTGCAGGGCCCGTAACTGATGATTTTAATTTTTCTCTGCAGGGATTCTTTCTTCAACTTAGTTAAAACCTCCTGAAGGATTTCTCCTCTAAAAGGAGTAAACATAAAGAATACAGTTCCTTCGGAGTAATCTGCCTGCCTTGCGTCGACATTAATAAATTCCACTTGAGACAGGTTCAGCGCGCCGGTGCATTCCCTTGCATATTCACAAAATGCCGGTTCGAATTCTACTCCTTTCGTCTTAATTCCGGTAAGCAGGTTCACCAGGATGGCTGGCTGGCCCAGACCCGAGCCTAAATCAACAAAAACATCTTCTTTGGTGAAATGAGTTTTCTCCACCAGTTCGAAAACAATTTTTGAAGGTGTCTTTTGATAGTATACCATTTCCGGTTCCAAATCTTTAATCTGGTGCGGTATCCGTGGAAAGGGGAATAACCCATTGATAAAAATATCCAGGTTGTCGTATCCGGGTTCTTCGCCCGGCTCTTTATTTTCTGAATTGAAATCGAAATATTCATCCACCATATTTTTGAATGCCACCCCTCTGTATCTCCCTTCCTGTATACCTGCCTGAACTCTTTGAAAAAGGTTATTATCAATTTCTTCGAGTTCAGATTTTATTTTTTCAGCCCGATACAGCAACGAAAGCAATTTATCCGGTTGAACTGTTTTTTCCAGGAGTTCTTCAATCTGGTCAATAATCTGATGTCCGATGAATTCTAAAGCCCAGCCTCGCTCATCAAAGTTTTTCTCTTCCCAGAGCGCAACATTTTTCTCCATCACTTCAATTGATGATTGTAACTCAAATACAGCAGTCTTTACCGGGAGATCACCGTTCATAATGCCAAATATAAAGCACGCTATCGTTTTCCAGCCACCACTTGACGTAACTTTAATTTTCTTCTATTTAAAGATCATGAATATGAAACACGCTGCGAAATCAATCAGGGCTTTTATCGGAGCTAAGAATTTCGGGGAGTCAAGGCAATTCTATAAGGAATTGGGATTTGAAGAATCGCCAATTTTTAAGAACATGTCATACTTCAGCGTGTCGGATAAGCTCGGATTCTATTTACAGGACGCATATGTTGAAGACTGGATAAACAATACCATGATATTTCTTGAAGTGGACGATGTGGACAGGTATTGGAATGAACTGCAAAACCTTGCGCTGCATCTAAAGTATAAAAATGTTAAACTGACTCCAATCAGAGAAGAAAGCTGGGGGAAGGAATGTTTTATGCATGATCCCTCCGGAATACTCTGGCATTTCGGAGAATTCTATGAAATGAAGTAGAGTCGCTGACGGTCCCGGAAAATAAACAGGATCAATTGTGTACATCAAGATCTGCCATATCAGTTTTATTGAATTTTGTAAGTTCAACAATACTGGCATTATGCCGTAAAAAGGGAGGAACAATTTTGAGGGCATCCTCCTTGTTGTCAAAATCGCTGATGAACCATGACTTATGCACGCCATCCTTGCATCCCCAGTGAGCATTGGAGAGTAAATGCGAACCGGACTCCACGAACAATTTGATAACCTGTTTACACTCAGTCATATTCCCGGAATGAGGAATTTCAATTAAATAAGTAGGCATCTTTTTATTTTTTGGATTACTGAATGGTGTATGGATAGTTAAATATACTATTTAGTTCCCGGTGCCCCTATCCCCCGGCAAAATGGCCCGTCGACTAAAAACAAAAGCTGGTCGATGACTTTCAGGCGATCGTCGCTTTGTCGCTCAGGCACAGAGATTGCGTTGGTATGGTTGACTATATTTGTTTTCAATTCGCCGCTACCCGCACAGGACTTATTCACTCAAACAAATTATTAACCATGCTCAATACCATGAATAGAATGAACAAAGCCGCGGGGAATCAAATCTTCAAGCTTTCCAGAAAACTCCGTCTGGTCAATTTACTTCCTGTTATTTTCTTAATTATAACACTAGTTTATTTCACTACCGAATCTGTCGCCCAGTCTACACCGGCAAAATCACTGCTTGCCCTTTCGAAAAAAGATCATATTATGGCCATTGTAGATCCGGTCACTCTGAAGGTTATTGCGAAAATACCGGTCGGTCCCGATCCCCATGAGGTGATCGCTTCTGCCGACGGAAAGACGGCTTATGTTTCCAATTCCTACAGTAGTCCGTTTCATGAAATTAATGTGATTGACCTCATTTCGCAAAAGCCTTTACCCAACATAGATATCAAACCTTTTATCAGTCCGCACGGATTATCATTCGCGGACGGAAAACTCTGGTTCTCGGCTGAAGGTTCCAAATCGGTGGGTCGCTATGATCCGGCTACGAGCGGGATGGACTGGTGTATGGGAACGGGACAGGATCGCACCCACATGATTTATGTAACGCCAGACGGAAAAACTGTTTATACAACAAACGTTAACGCAGGAACGGTAAGCATACTCGTGGATACAGTTCTCCCGCCGCCGACAGGTCCCAACGGACAGCCGTTCCCGGGAGCAAGGGAACGCAGGGAATGGATTCAGACCGTTATCCCCGTGGTTAAGGGTTCCGAAGGATTCGACGTATCGCCCGATGGGCGCGAGTTATGGACAGCAGCTGCCCAGGACGGAACGATTTCAATCATCGATATCGCTGCCAGGCGCTTGTCCGGTAAAATCGATGCAAAGGTTTTGGGTGCTAACCGGCTCAAGTTTACACCCGATGGTAAGCGGGTGCTGGTTTCCAGCCTGAAAAATGGAGACCTGTTTATTTTTGATGCAGTATCACATAAGGAGTTAAAAAAAGTGAATACCGGTCATGGTGCAGCGGGCATTCTCGTGGACACTGATGGATCACGTGCATTTATCGGATGCACAGCCGACAATTATGTGGCGGTTGTAGACCTGAAGACGCTTGAAGTAAGCGGACATATAGATATTGGCGGCGGTCCTGATGGCCTGGCCTGGGCGGTCCGGCCTTAGCTTCATATCTAATTATGTCAAAGTTCAGTTGCCATTTCCACATCCTGTAGCTTCAATGCTTTCTGGTCGGCATTCCGCCCAAGGAACCTGCTTCCGGTTTTGAAAACAGCGAAGGCGGCCAGCGCACAGCAGGTCATTACACCAGCCATGGGCAATGCGGTGTGATTTTGTAAAATACTCACTAAGGCAGATGCGCTTGCACCAATGGACAATTGAATAGCACCAATTAAAGCGGAAGCATTTCCTGCATTATGCCCCAGGGGTGCCAGGGCAAGCGCTGTTGCATTGGGAAAGATGAAACCCTGGCAGGCCAGGAAAATAAATATGAGAAACACGGTGAGAAATAAATGACTCCATCCTAATAATGTTAAACAGACCATGACAAGCCCGATAATGGATTGACAACCGGAGGCCGCGCTGATTACCTGTTCACTGCTATAACGTTTCAATAGAATATTGTTAACCTGGCTTGCACCGATTAAACCCGCTGCAATCAGAGCAAATATCCATCCGAAATGTACTGCGCTCACTCTAAAAATATTCATAAACACATAAGGAGAACCACCAATATAAGCATATAGTCCCGCATAAGAAATGGCTCCCGTTAGTGCATAGGTGGTAAAGTGAGGAAGCTTTAATACAGATGCGAAATTCCGGAGAATCGGCGCGGGCTTCAGCGAAAAGTTTGGATCAGGCTTCTTGCTCTCGGGCAGGTAATAATATGTGCTCACCAGGATAACGAGCACAATCAGAATAAGCATCACAAAAACATATCGCCAGCCCAATGCGGTAGTAATATAACCACCCAGCGTGGGGGCAATGATCGGCGATACGGACACAACCAGCATCAGCAGTGAAAATACTTTGGCGTTTTCCTTCACCGCAAACAAGTCCCGCACCATCGCTCTCGCAGCAACCATTCCCACGCATCCACCGATCGCCTGAAAAAGTCTGAATAAAATCAGCGCATTCACGGACTGAGCCAGTGCACAACCAACAGAGGCCAGAAAATAAAAACTGAGCCCGGCATATAAGGGACGCTTTCTTCCAAAACGTTCGAGCAGCGGACCATATAATAGCTGACCCACGGAAATGCCGATGAAAAAACTGGAAAGCGAAAGGGTTACCTTAGATACTGTAGTATGTAAATTTTTTGCAATAGAAGGGAAGGCCGGCAGGTACATATCAATGGAAAGAGGACCGATGGCCGTAAGCAGTCCCATAATCAGGATGACCGTAAATTTCTTATTTGATGATTGGTTGTTATCCATGTGCTGCACTATAAAGATATTACAGTCATAACCTGATTAGGTTAAAAGATAAATTTTGAACACCAACCGTATCGAAATCGGACAGTCTACCAGAAGTATTTTGTTACTAGATATTGTTCTACAGTGATTTATAACTTGGGTATCGCTTTTGAACCTCTCCTGTAAATTTTTTCTCATGAACAAGCGGGATCAGGATCAAATTTGGTTTTTAATCAGCAGAAAACTAACTGGTGAAGCTACGGAAACCGAATTGCAGAAATTACAGGAGTTCATCAGTGAAAATCCGGGGATGCAGTTATTCATGGAATTGATAACGGCCACTTGGAAACCCGGTGTAGAAATCAGTATACCTGAAATGGAACAAGCCTATGCACGTCATATGAATCGCATGAAGGTTATGGCCCATAAGAATCAGGTACATAAAAAATCCGTTTGGGAAAACAAGTCAAAGTTCAGAGAATCCGTTTACCGGTGCTTCAACATGGGCATCTTCAATAATTATTTCAAGGTCATCTACAGAAACCTGTATCGCTTCAAAAGTTTTTCCCTAATTAATATTACCGGTCTCGCTATCGGTATGGCCAGTGCCATTCTTATTTTATTGCTTGTACAGAATGAACTGAGTTACGACCAGTTCCACGAAAAGAAAGACAGGATTTACATGCTGTTTAATCGTGGCATAGTTGAATGGCCAGATGGAAATGTTTGGTACGCCGAGTGTACTCGCACCGGAATTAAAAGCCAGTTATCCGCAGGTGGAAGAAATGACCCGCCTGAATGGAACGGGCCCGATCGTTCTTTCTACGAATGACAAACAACTGGAAGTAAAAGGGATGATGGTTGATCCCGGTTTTCTGAAAATTTTCAGCTACCCGCTTTTACGAGGCAACCCGGATGACGCCCTGAGTTCTCCCCGTTCGATCGTGCTCACCGAAAGTTTTGCCAGAAAACTATTTGCAAACGGAGATGCGATGGGTAAAACGATCCGGGTTGACAGCAACACCAATTTCACGGTTACCGGAATCATGAAGAATCTGCCAAATAATACAGAATTCCATTTCGAATACCTGCTGCCCTGGTCTTATATGAAAGAAATAGGCTGGGAAAATTTGAGCTGGGACAATAATGATATGACAACGATCGTATTGCTGAAACCCGGGGTTACAGAAAAAATGGCCAATGAACGTTTTCGAAATGCGATAAGAAAATATTCACCCGGATCGAATAAAGAAGTTTTTGTGCATCCGATCGCCAAATGGCGACTCTGGTCAAAATTTGAAAACGGAAAAATTGTCGGAGGCGGAATTGAATCTGTGCGCTTATTTGGTTTGCTCGCCGGATTTATTCTGCTGATCGCCTGTATCAATTATATGAACCTGAGTACTGCGCGCAGTGTGAAACGGGGAAAGGAAGTGGGTATCCGCAAAGTGGTCGGCGCTGGAAGATTTTCCATCATTTTGCGTTTTCTGGGAGAATCCATCATGATCTCTCTGTTATCCGTAATCATCTGCCTCGTTTTTGTGCAACTCAGCATCAAGGGATTCAACTGGCTTACCTGGAACAATCTGTCCGTCCCTTACAGGAATCCCTATTTCTGGCTGGGCATTTTAGGCTTTGCTTTGTTTACCGGTCTGATCGCCGGAAGTTATCCGGCTTTTTATCTGTCCACCTTCAGACCCATCAGTGTGCTCAAGGGAACCTTTAAAACCTCCTATAATCTGGTCAGCGTCCGGAAAATCCTGGTGGTATTGCAATTCAGTTTTGCCATCACCTTTATCATCTGCACGATCATCATCTACCGGCAAATCGATTTCGGCGCCAAACGGGACCCGGGTTATAACCGCGATCACCTTGCCTTTGTTTATGTGAAGGGAGAAATGAATAAAAAATATGAGCTGATAAAAAATGATTTACTGAACAGCGCTGCAGTAACGGCAGTCACCCGGTCGAACTCACCAATCTGTTATACCTGGAGGGGTGATGACAACTATACCTGGGCGGGTTCCAAAGCAGATAACAAAACCTGGTTTGCCGAATTCTATATTGACAACGATTTCACAGAGACCATGGGACTGAAAATCATTTCCGGCCGCGAGCATCAACACGAATATCTATCCGGGTGATTCCACAGCGATCTTGCTCAATGAATCCGCGGTAAAGGTGATGGGCTTCAAAGATCCGATCGGGCAGATAGTCAGAAAAAATAAAAAGAATCTGGTTGTCGTTGGTGTTGTCAAAGATTTTGTTTCCAATTCACCGTTTTATAGCACAGAACCCATGATCCTTCAGGGTCCGGAAAATAATTTTGGCGCCATTAGTTTCAGACTGAATAATCAGCATGGTCTGTCGGCAAATATGAATACCGTGGAATCCATTTTCAAAAAATACATTCCCGACTATCCGATCATATCCGGTTATGTGGATGAAGCAGATGCGAAAAAGATGGAAGACGAAAGAAGAACCGGGATTCAGGCTGCTCTTTTTGGCGGAATGGCGATTTTGATTTCCTGCCTTGGATTGTTTGCACTGGCTGCCTACACTGCAGAAAGCAGAATCAAGGAAATCGGAATCCGGAAAGTGCTGGGCGCATCGGTATCGGGCATTACCCTGCTCCTTTCGAGAGATTTTGTAAAACTGGTGATCATTTCCTTTGTGATTGCATCTCCCGTTGCCTGGTGGCTTATGCATGCCTGGCTGCAGAACTATACATACCGCGTAAATATCGGCTGGCTGGTTTTTGCAATCACCGGACTGTTGTCCCTGGGGATCGCCATTGCCACGGTAAGTTATCAGGCTATCAAAGCAGCATTGTCCAATCCGGTTGTCAGTTTAAGAGCCGAATAATCTGAAGCTTTTTTCACCCACCGTCTTTCATATAAAGTAAATAAAAATATGTAACTTTCTTGTTCACTAAACCCCTAACAACATGAACAGTCAAAAATTCATTATCGGCACACTTGCCGGAGGAATTACCTATTTCTTTCTTGGTTACCTGGTTTATGGTATGGCACTTGCAAGTTTTTATGCCCAGCATTCAGTCGCTCCCGCGGGAGCTACGAAATCAATGAATGAAATCGTGTGGTGGGCACTTATCTTAGGCAACCTGGCTTCAGGAGCCCTGCTGACTTATATTTTCGGGAAGATCGGAAACATCAATTCATTTGGAAGCGGAGCGAAAGTCGGGGCGGGCATCGGATTCTTCATGGCACTGAGCATGGACTTAATCCGTTATGCAACCGAAAACAGCTCTGACGGTACAGCTATGTTCGCCGATGTAGTGGTGGGTGTAGTGATGAGTACTATTGCTGGCGGAGTCATTGGTGCTGTGCTGGGCAGGGGGGCGAAAAAAGCCTAAGTAATTTTATATTATATTTTTAATCAATCCCTCGGCCGCGATTACAAAATTGTTTTCGCGGTCGTGATTTTTTATTCAATACCGCCATACAAGCTTATAACAGCGCGATACATTCAACAGAAATCAGAATTCCTGCGGGAAAAGGCATTACCTGAGGGGTGCTTCTGGCAGGAGCATTTTCAGGAAAAACTTCACCATAAACTTTATTTAATATGCTGAACTCATTTCCTGAAACCATAAACACAGTTGTTTTCACAATTTTATCCAGACCACTTCCTGTTTCTTCAAGAATAGTTTGTATGTTCTGAAAAGATTGCCGGGCCTGTTCCTCGAAACTGTCACTCAATTTTCCTGTCGCGGGATTAAAGCCCGTAGTACCTGAAATAAATATAAATTTATCAGTGATCACTGCCTGTGGAAATACTTCTGTCGTGCGGGGTACCTTTGAAGTATTAAAATTTTTTCTGGTTTCCATAAGCTATATAGTTTTCTGAAAAAATGCTCAAATAATGTATTATTTCAACGCTCAAATTTATGTTAAGAGTTTGATCATTTTATTAGTTGTTGTATTTGGATTTGTTATCTTTTAATTTAAAGCGGATTCTATCCGAAACAACTATGAAGGAATATATAATCATAATGATTTTTTTGTTTTCATTATTCGGTGCATCCGGACAAAAGCCAGACCGGGACCTGATAATATCTCATTTAACAGGCGACTTTTACATTTATACGACTTTTGGATCTTATAAAGGCAATCCGGTTCCTGCAAACAGCATGTACCTCGTCACATCAAAAGGAGTCGTCTTATTTGACACGCCCTGGGACAGTACTCAGTTTCAGCCTTTGCTGGATAGTATAAAAATTAAACATAACAAGGAAGTTGTGCTCTGCATTTCAACGCACTTTCATGAGGATAGAACTGCCGGTCTCGAATTTTACAGACGAAAGGGTATTAAAACATATACAACGGAACGCACGGACAAACTAAGTAAACTAAGAAATGAAAAAAGGGCTGAATTTTTAATTTATAAAGACACCGTTTTTGACGGTTGGTCAACATGCATTCCAGACTTACTATGGCGGGACAGGGGCATTCACCAGACAATATTGTTATTTGGTTTGACAAAGAAAAAATCCTTTATGGCGGATGCCTGGTGAAAAGCACAGAAGCTGAGGACCTTGGTAATCTTTCGGATGCGAATCCAAAAGCCTGGGCTGTTACTATTAAAAATATTCAGCAAAAATTTATAAACCCAAACTATATTATACCCGGTCATATGGACTGGCATAGCAAGAAGTCTTTAACGCATACTTTAAACCTGATTCAGGAATACGAACAAAAAAAACCTTAATAGATCTATATAACACACAAGTGGATATGTCTGATATATTCGAACCAAATCCAAAATTCCATTCGAAAACGCTATAGCATGGTTAAGCCAGTGCACGGAATTATTCCCGCGTCACCGTCTGAATCCTGTTGAACTTCCTCCTGGATTTTTCTGGTTTTTATCTCGGTTTGTAATTCCAGTATTAATTCCTCATATTTTTTAAACTTCTCCGTTGACCCGCCCGCTTTCATCATATGGGAATACTTCTCTGTGTAAATCGTCAGCAGATCAATAAGGGCGGTTATCTGAAGACCCTGAAATTCATTTTGCATTGTCGCTGGTTAGGAAGGAACCAACCCACAAAAACTGTGCTTTTTTTTCAGATCGTTTATTTAATAACAAGCCTATTGGAAATTGTTGATTAATATCTACAGGAATAAACAAAATATAAAAGCCGGGGATACCCGGCTTTCTCTGATTCAACGAACCACTTCGAAACTCAATGTATATACGCAAAACTTGTGCCAGCCAGATTCATACTAAAAATCAAATTAGTTTCCAATTTGCAGTTGGGTTGATTAAATACAGCTAACCACACTAGAACAGTTTATCCAACTTTTTGAGTCCCGATGAACGCAATAAATCCATCCGTAATATTATCCAGAAATTCCTTTGGAATCGGATGTACGGTCATGATCTTTTCAATTGACCATTTACCTTCTGTAGTTTCACATACGTGAACAGACCCTTCAACAATAGTCTGTATGTTGGGAAAACAAAGTTTATACCTCCTGAGGCCTTTTACAACTGGCTGGTACTCGGCCCGGGCTTCATATTGCTTGTCGTTATAATTAAATTGAAAGGGAGTCCCAAGCATATGATTTTTATATAGGAAAAGTCCAAATATAGTGCCCGGTATAATTTGATGCTATGATGTACCGGTCAATAAACTCGAAAAAGCTCATATAATCGGAATTCTGACTTGGTTTAACAGTTCTTTTACGCTCGAAACAGTAGATAAAAAAGGCAGATCCAACTCCGTTGCCAGGAGGATCATTTTCACTTGTCCACCACAGATTGGCCCTAAATATGCCTGTATTTTATATATATAATATTGCTTATATTTAGTGTGTTCTTTACACATCTGCAGCTCCTGGTTAAAATGGATTCTTTTGCCTACTCCCATTAGAATCATTTTAAGTCTCCCCTCCGAAAATTATTTCCCCTGGACCGTTCCTTATTATTGGTCATCTTAAAACTATTACAATGAAACTTCTTTTTCCAACCATCCTGTTGATTTTAATCGCCTGCAGCAGTGAAAAAAAGGAGACCCTCATCATGCCGGGCGCCTACAAAATGATATCTCAATCATTAAAAAGCCATACGCTGGATACCACCTACCTTGAGTTGCAGCAGTTAAAAATATATACCGGTGAATACATGATGTTCGCCAATTTTTATGCGCGGGATTCAACAAGCGGTTTCGGTGTCGGATCTTACAGTGCCCTGAAGGATAGCGTTACGGAGAATGTTATTTACACCTCCTCCGATTCTGTCAGGAATGATACGCCACGGACTTATAAATTATTCATCGAGAAAAGAGATAGCGGGTACAAACAGGTAATACCCGATATGGAATCACAGAATCAGAAAATAATACTCACGGAAGAATATTCATCAGTAGGAACAAAAGTTACAACACCTATAGATGGCGTATGGAAAGAATCAAAAACATATTACGTAAAAGGAAAGGACACGACCAAATACAATACAACTCAGTATAAGGCCTATTATGACGGTTATTATATTTGGGGAAATACGTATTCAGATTCGACTAAGAAAAAACATACGGGCATGGGCTATGGTAAATTTGCAATGGCAGGGCCGAATAAAATGACAGAGTCCTGTATTACATCAAGCTATTACCAGCTCCGCGGCCACGACATTAGTGTCGACATTGAAATGAATGGGAATGATGAATACACACAAACGATCAACTATCCGAATAACGAAAAATCAGTAGAAATCTATCAGCGACTAAAGTAATATTTTATTAAAGTGCAGGCTGATTAAGGATTCAGTTTATTAAAATATTCTGAGATCGATTCATTATTTGCATTCACCCTGGATTCACTCGTTCCAAATGTGAGTTCCGATTTTCCTTCCTTCATCTGCCTGAATACGGACTCCACAAAATCACTGACCGAAGGATGTCCATCGTGTATGCCTTTACCGCCCAGGTCTGTATTCAATGCCGGTGGTATCATTTCAATGACTTCGATTTTTGTGGATTTTAAACTATGCCGTAACGAAAGTGTGAAGGATCGCATAAATGCTTTGGTTGCACAATAAACAGGGATTTTGGAAAATGGAATAAATGCCAGCCCCGATGTTACGTTAATGATCGTATCCAGAGATTTTAATTTCAAAAACAGCGTTGTCAGGTGAATAGGTGCCAGAACATTGATTGTAATTTCATCATCGGCTTTTTGATAAAAAGCACTGTCTGAAATGCTCATCCAGTTTTGGATGCCCGCATTATTTATCAGCACATTCAGATCGCTATGGTTTTTCGTAATCCAATTATCCAGTTCGATGCGGTCTGCTTCAATGGACAAATCGCATGGCTTGGTAATTACGGCTGGAAACCGGTCCGCAACTTCTTTTAATACGTCTTCACGTCTCCCGCAAATGATAACCGTATTATTTTCCTGAATAAATCTTTCCGTCAGTCCCAGTCCAATCCCACTCGCACCGCCTGTAATCAGAATTTTGTTGCCTGATAATTTCATTTCTTCAGTTTTTGCTACATCATCATATCGAAATAGATCCCCAGCCCTTTCTGTATTCCCTGCGCACGAATTGATTGGCGGGTTCAAAATTGGTCACTTTCATATTCTTGGCATCCCATTGCAGCGCAATATAACGGCCGCTGAATTTATAGGCATCCATGTTCACCATACACAGGATCCTTCCTTTTTATTTTTTCCTGGAGATTAAAACTCCGCAACAACAGATTGCCCAGCAAAACGGTTTCCGTTAACGGTCCTGCATAACCGACAAAAGGTGAATCCACTTCTTCCTTTCCATAACCGGCGATGCTGGCATTCACCCATTGCCACCAGTGTCCGTCCATATCCCCTTCCACGCGGGGATATTTCTTCGGAACATTAACATCTTTATTTAATGAAAGTGGTAACAACCTCGGATGACTGCCGCCCCATCCGCAGGAAACTTTTCCTTTTGTGCCGACGAATAAAGTGCCTCCTTCAAAATCATTTTCTCCGGGCCAGTCAGCTCAGCGCTTCATTCATATTCAGATCAGGATCCAGCGATGAAACGCGTTCAGGCGTAATGCCTCCATCCATCCAGAATAAGATCGAGATCCTTACCATTCTTTTGTTTGAAATTAAATTTCAATGAACTGGATACCGGTCCGCTTTCGGGATAAATCCCTTCTTTAAAAATTCCGCTGTAAACGGTACTGGCGCTACCGGAAATTTCTGTAGGATATCCCAGATCCAAGCAATTTAAAAGGAGGTCCGATAATATGACATCCCATATCACCCAGTGCACCGGTACCAAACTCCCACCAGCCGCGCCAGTTGAAAGGAACGAGATTATCAATATAGTTTGTTGTCTGCGCAGTGCCGAGCCACAGATCCCAGTTGAGTTCTTTGGGAATCGGCGGTTTGCTGTCGGGCCAGGGAATTCCCTGCGGCCATACCGGCCGGTCGGTCCAGCAATATACTTTTTCAATATCCCCGATCAGTCCGGCTTCAAACCATTCGCGCATCGTGCGCATGCCATCGCAGGAAGAACCCTGGTCACCCATCTGGGTCACCACCTGGTATTTTTCCGAAGCCTCCGTTAGAATACGGGCTTCATAAATATCATGTGTCAAGTGGTTTTTGCAGGTAAAGATGTTTTTTCAGTTGCATGGCACTCAGTCCGACGATTGCATGGTTATGATCGGGGATGGCTACCGTAACCGCATCGAAATGTTTGTTTTCTTTTTCAAACATCTCGCGCCAGTCATGATAAAATTTTGCATTGGGAAATTCTTTCCTGCGCGGCGCTGCCTGTCGGTCATCCACATCGCAGAGAAAAGCGATCACCGCATTTTTTCTCGGCGCCGTGGCATAATGATGAATATCATTCTCCGCTTCACCACCACAGCCGACGGCAGCGATATATAATTTATCACTCGGTGCGATATATCCTTTTCCGCCCAGCACAAAACGCGGAACAATATAAAATCCTGCGGTAGCCATGGCCGCTTTTTTAATAAAATCCGCCCTGCCGATATTGCGAACTGCTCTTTTTATCTTTCATAGAAATGATTTTATTTTTTAGCAAGTGGTTTTACTGACACTTCTTTAAAAAAAACGATATCTTCATCTCCGTGATTTTGCAATCCGATATAACCCGAATCGGGTCGCCTGCCGCGGAAAGGCTCAAAATCAAATTTGCGTTCGGGAACCGGATCCCCTTCCGTATAGTCCGTTACTTTTTCTCCGTTCAGGTAAACGATAGTATGTGGTCCGTCCAGCGTGATTTCCATCGTATTCCATTCAGGACCGGGTTTGCCCGATTTAGCCAGTGGTTTGGTGAGTGAATACAATGTGCCGGTAATATGATATTCATCTTCATTGGAAGTTTCCGGATGATTATCGATCTGCACTTCATAACCATAATATACCGGCATCCATTCTTCGAAGGGCTCGATGGGAATCCGGACAAACACGCCGGAGTTGCTGTTGAATTTCTGCATTTTAAAAACAACGCGGATGGTACAGTTCTCAAATTTTCCTTTCGTGGAATACAAGAGACCCATACCGCCCGAGCTCCTGATCAGGCCGTTCTCCACGGTATGTGTTCCCGGGCCGACCTGTTTCCAGCCGGTCAGATCCTTTCCATTAAATAACGGTGTCCATTGATCATCCTGGCATTTAACAGCGGTGGGTTGTAAACAAAATAATAAACAGCAGATAGAAACCAGCAGCACTGGTGTGCATTTATATTTTCTTAGGCATGGCGAATCGTTTGATTGGATAACCAAATTTACTCTGAAGCGCGGATTTGGCACCCTAATTATTTTAAGCTAAGATTGTATGTCCATACCCATTCATCCCCTCTAACGATTCCGCATGAAAAGAAGCTATTACATGGTCGGTATTGTTATGCTGACTTTTTTCGTCATCTCTTTTTTAACGAATATCATCGGTCCGCTGATCCCGGATATGATCACCGGATTCAGTCTTAGCCTGACCCTGGTGGCCATTCTTCCCTTTGCGTTTTTCATTGCTTATGGCGTGATGTCCATTCCGGCCGGTATGCTCATTGAAAAATACAATGAAAAGAAAATCATGGTGGCGGCATTCATCGTCGCTTTCGCCGGTTCCCTGATCCTGGCCCTATTTCCGAATTATCTCTCCGCGCTGGGATCGCTATTCCTCATCGGTTGCGGCATGGCGATGCTGCAGGTTGTGATCAATCCCCTGCTACGCACTTCCGGCGGAGAAGAAAATTATGCCTTCTATTCCATCCTGGCACAACTCATATTCGGTCTCGCTTCATTTATCAGCCCGTTGGTCTATTCACATATTGTAATCAACCTGAAACAAAATAATCCAGGCAAGCGCTATTTTTAAAGATTACTGCGCTGCATCGGTTCCCGCGGATCTGCCCTGGATATCCATGTACTGGCTGTTTACGATCATCTGCCTGGTCATGATCGGGATTCTTTTGGTTTCCCGTTTTCCGAAAGTGGAATTGAAAACAGATGAAAAAGCGGAAGCCTTCAGGATCTATATACAACTGTTTAGAAAAAGAGTGGTCGTTCTTTTTTTTATTGCGATGATCTGCTATGTCGGCACCGAACAGGGTATTGCCAACTGGATCTCCCAGTTTCTGTCCACCTATCATGGTTATGACGCACAGAAAACAGGTGCCGAAACGGTGGCTTATTTTTGGGGACTGATGACCGCCGGCGGTGTACTCGGACTCCTGCTGGTGAAACTCATGGACAGCCGACGGGTGCTGATCATATTTTCGATACTGGCCATCCTCAGTCTGAGCGCTGCCCTGTTCGGCAGCGGACATACGGCACTGATCGCTTTTCCGATGGTCGGTTTTTTTGCTTCCGTGATGTATCCCATCATTTTTTCCCTGGCACTAAATTCCATGGATGAACACCACGGTTCTTTTTCGGGTATCCTGGTCACAGGCATCATCGGTGGTGCCATCGTGCCATTGATTGTTGGATGGCTGGGCGATCATTTCGGATTGCGCATACGGAATGTGTTTTCTTTACCTGACGATGGGATTTATCCTGAGCATCGGTTTCTGGGCAAAACCGATCATCACCAATAAAACCATTAGGCTGCGTGACAGAAAAAAAATTCAAACCAATCAATAGGTTCCGATATGGAGGATCAGAAAGTTATCGGCCTGGACCTGGGTGCCACCAATATCCGCGGCGGACTGATTCACGGAAACCGGATTTCACAGATTCATTCCCGGCGCATTCAAAGTGCGGGTACCGTGGAAGAAGTGCTGGAAGATATTTATGCAATCGTTGATTTGTTAATAGATAAAGAAGTTGCCGCTATTGGTATCGGCGTTCCCAGTGTCGTGGATGTTGAACAGGGCATCGTGTACGATGTGCAATATATTCCTTCCTGGAAAGAAGTGCATCTGAAAAAGATTTTGGAAGAACGATATCATGTTCCGGTATTCGTAAACAATGATGCCAATTGTTTTGTGCTGGGCGAATATTATTTCGGCAAGGGAGCCGGCATAGAAAACCTGATCGGACTGGCCATCGGCACGGGTACTCGGTGCAGGTATCATCATCAACCATCATTTATATGCAGGCCCCAACTGTGGTGCAGGAGAATTCGGCATGGTGGATTACCTGGATCATTGTTTTGAATATTATTGCAGCGGACAATATTTCCAGAATGTTTATCATATCGACGGACAGGTGGTTTTTGATAAAGCAAAAGCCGGCGATCTTCAGGCACAGCAATACTATGCGGAAATGGGAATGCACCTGGGCAACGCGATTAAAATGATCATGTACACCTATGATACTTCACTGATCATATTCGGCGGATCGGTGCGTCATGCATATCCTTTTTTCAATAAGACGATGTGGGAACGCATCAACACATTTGCCTATACCAAATCACTGGCAAAATTCCGGATCGAATTATCCGAGCTGGAAAACAGCGGCATACTCGGTGCCGCCGGATTATATTATAATGCGAGGAAATAATACGTCCCCCACCAATTCATACTTCTTATTAGTCAATTCATGCCAGGAGAATCGCCAGGCCCTCGTTCAGCAATAAGACTCTGAAAATATCTTTTTACCTTCATCTGGTCATTTTAGTCACAACAGGAACAGAATTGAATAGTAACATTCACATACCGCAATCCCCGCATCTTAAAAATGTAATCCACTCCATCTGGCAGACCGGAGGGCTCACTCCTTTTCATAATGAACACATCATTCCGACAGGGATTATCGAAGTAATTTTTAATTTTAGCGAGGGGTCTCATATGCTTGCTTATATGGGTGACAGGCAGTATCATTTATCCCGTTGTTTTATAAACGGATTCAACACCGTGCCCGTGCAACTCCTTCTTCCCGAACACCAGGTGTTTTTTGGGATTCAGTTTCAGCCATTGGCCGTAAAGAAAATATTTGGAATACCCGCTTCTGAATTTTCGGATAGGATTATCGACCTGACCCTGATTGATTCAACCTTTCATTCGCTTTGGCATCAGCTTGCCGATCAAAATAATTTCGAAGACCGGGTTTCTGTTTTGTCCGCCTGGATGGAAAAAAAACTTCACCGACTGGCGGCCGCAGGAACAAATGATCAATAATTTCTTATCCGGCATGGATCAGCACGATGCTATCAGTAACGGAACTGGCCCGGTCATTATGTTATTCGCCAAGACAATTATCAAGAAAAATGGCTGAGTCGACAGGAATGAACACGGAAGAAATCCTGCTCTATAAAAAATATCTTCATGCAATGGACTTGATTCATCATACGGATCTTTCACTCACTCAAATTGCTTATCAGAGCCATTTTTTTGATCAGTCCCATTTTATCAAATCGTTTAAGACCTACGCCAGGATGACTCCCGGGGAATACAAAGCCGGTAAGGGCTATGTGAAAGGGCATATCTATGAGAATGTCCGTTAAATACAATTTTCTGCACAAGGCCGGAGCCATCTTTGTAGAAAAAAATCATGAAAAAAATTATCTTGTTTGCGTCAATCACCCTGGCCAGCGGCCTGCTGTTTGCTAATCTCTACACGTCACTGATAGATTCCAAAGTCCTGGGGAACCGACATACCGAATTCCATTGGCGTCGCCAGGGAGTATTTTAAAACTGTCAGTCCCGGAAATTTCTTCAGGATGTTTTCTCCTGTGAATCAGACTACTCGGAATTATCGTGCTGATACTATTCTGGAAAGCTTCGCCTTCCATCCGTCTCTGCCTGGGCGCTGCCCTGGTCTTGTATTTATTGGCCGAAGGATTGACTTTTGGATATTTCTTCCCAAGGAACGATATCATGTTCAGGAATGCCAGCTTAACCGATACCGACCTGCTCAGAAAAACATTGACTGAATGGACCAGGATGAACTGGGTACGTTCAGCCATCCTCCTTGTCGGCGTCTTTTTTTCTTTCCTGTCCCTGCATAAGATTTATTCACTTCATCAGAAAACAGTCGTTATATAACATTTTAATCAAATCAAAAACTTATCAATAATGAAATTCGCTTATCCCCACGTCATTGAAAATTGCATTGGCGAAAAACTAATATTCAAAGAATTGCAGAAAGAACCGGATGGTGACCGGTTATTAGTGGACAACTACGTTCAACCCTGGTCATGGTCCCCTGATGCATACACATTGGCTGCAGGATGAATCATTAACAGTGGTCAATGGACAGATCGGATACCAGGTGCAGGGTCAGCCGGAGCAATATGCCGGTGAAGGGGAAACGGTTTTGTTCAAACGGGGTGTGCCGCATCGGTTTTGGAATGCAGGACAGGAGATATTGCATTGCAAAGGCTGGATAAAACCGGCAAATACAATTGTGTTTTTTCTGAGTTCTATTTATGCTGCGCAGAATAAATCCGGTAAGGCGCAGCCCGAACAGTTTGATGGCGCCTATCCTGCTTACCCGTTATTCAACGGAGTATGATCTGCCGGAGATTCCAAAATTTGTCAAAAAGATCATTATTCCGCTTACCTATAATATAGGAAAGCTTATGGGGAAGTACAAACATTTTAAAGATGCACCGGAGCCAATTAAGGGATGATACCCGCTCTCATATTAGCGATTCGTTTCTTGCCATTCATCACTTAACATCGAGTATAAGAACAAATCAAGAAATTTGTTATTGACGAATTCTGCTTGTCTCAACAAGCCTTCTTTTACAAAATTCAATTTGACTGGAATTGCCTGGCTTTTTAAGTTATTAACTGCTGCTTTAATTTCGATTCGATGTAAGCCTAAATTTCGAAAACCATAATTTATAAGGGCTTTGCATGATTTCAGGATTATGCCCTTCCCTTGAACATCCATACTTAACCAATAACCGATTGCTCCAATTTTATTTTGCATATTTAAATGATGAAGTCCGATCCTGCCCACGGCTACATTATTAAAAATTATTGCAAAACTGGCCTCCTTTTTCTGCTGGCACAATGTCTCCGCGCTTTTCAAATACTCTTTTAAGTCCTCAACGGTCTGCATGTCGGACACCCATGGCAAAAACTCGGAAAGATGGATTCTGTTAGTGTCTGTCTATGGCAGCAAAGAGTTGTGGCGCCTGCAATTCAGTGGTGGGGTCAAGTCTTATGTTTTCTTCAACGACAATAGTTGTCATAGGTAATAATGTTTAGCCTAAACCATAAAGTAGAAATCGTGCGTTTTCTCAGTTTGGCAATGGTTGTGCCAGAGTTAGGGCCATAATACTAATTAACAATACAAATGACACCAACACTATAGATAGGATGTTCCAGACTTTTCTGGGTTTTTTATACCAATAATAAACGATTAATGAAAACAATAAGGTTTGCGGGAGGACTTCCACATAGCCAATCACCTGCTTTTGTATCGGGATTGATGTATAAATAAATCCTTCTACTGAACCAGGCGCGGCGGCTGTTGTTGAGAGTATCGATAGTCCAATTAAAAGTCCCCATAATTTGAGCCAGCCATATTTTGTATTGAGGAAAGGGTCTTTAAACGGCCAGAGAGCAATTGAAAAAATAAGCCCCCTTATTAGTTGTAATGCAGGCCCGGCCGCCACTGCTGATGAAGTAACTGGTTTCATGAAGCTGGAAAATGGTGCAGATTCAAATAACTCTTGGTAGTTTAGGAATTTACTGGCGAAAACTCCAACCAGGGTGTAAGAGATTACATGTGCAGAGGTAATTCTCCACAGGAAAATTAAGAAGGATTTCATTTTGAAAGAGTTTTTTGCGGTACAATTAATCTTTGTTCCATTCCTTCCTACGGCGATTAATCAAAACTCGGATTTTTATGAAAACCGTCGATTTAATCGTTTGTGATTTTTATATTACTGAGATAGTATTTTTCAGTTTCGCCATCGCTGTTACTCATTTCAAAAGAAATGGCATTAAATAAAATATCAGCCGGCAGGCCTTTCGGATAATCGACAACCATTTTATTATCCATCAGTAACCGGAGTCCCTCTCCGCTCTTTTTAAGTGTTACCCGAAGTCGATTTAATTTTAAATTGTTTGAAAAACCATCCAGATCATAATACTTTGTTCCATTCGAAAAACCTGGTGGGAATAAGGTTTCCATTTCTCCCTGTCCATGATTTCCACCATAGCCGGGCCGGACTCTTAAACGAACAAAAGCCTGCGCCGCGCCATCCGTTTTTTCTTTAGCCAGCATAAAAGCGAGACTCTTTGCACCCCAGGCAAAATTTTCGGGCACGATTACATCAAAGGATAAAGTGAAATTCTTAGGCAATGGTTTTTTCAAATTGTTGGGTATAAGGGTATTCCCTTTTATCAGGGCCCAGTTATTGTCAGTACCTGCAACGGTGGTTACCGTGGGCTGAATACCCTGACCACTGGCTTTGGCATACCATCCTATTGGATTTTTACCTATAGCTGTCGTGGAAAAATCTTCAAAATAAAATATATTCTTATCCGATGATGCTTTCTTGGCTGCTTCGGATTTTTCTGCTACCACTATGGATTCTTTTTCCGAAGGCGAACGCCTGGGCTTATAGGGCAGGCCTTTCACTTTCTCCGGATCGAAGAAAAAATTATATACATAATCAAAATTGAAATTGTTGATGATGGATTCGTGCATGTATTTTTCTTTAACACTTGACTGGCTCCAACTCCAGCTAACCAAAATCCATTGGGGTTTATCTTTTTTGCAAAGTTCAAACATTGCTGGGTCAAGCGTGTATACGGGAAATTTTGCAATTCCGCCATCCCCTTCGAATACATCCGGATAGTTTTCCAGCATGATATCCGGTTGGGCAGCAAAGACTACGGCTGTTTCAGCTAAACGGTTCTTATATTTTTCCTGATTATTTTTCAGGCATACCATTCGTTTCGCATTCTTTTCATCCAGGTATTTCATAAAATAGTCGATGCTCTTCTGATTGCCGCTATTTTTTTCATTAATACTTTTCTTTTCTTTCTGGTAAGCATTTGGAATGGCCGTTTCAAGCAACTGCAGATATTCCCCTTTAGTAATTTTAATAAAAGGTGATTTGTTATCCTTGCACAATAAAACATACTCCGTTCCGCCACCCGCTTCCACACTTTTGACCCAGAAGGTGATATAAGGTTTGAACACATCAAGTTTTGAAAGGTCCTGTGACTGCTTCAAATCTTCATGTCCCTCAAAAGAAGGTATCGTGAAATAATAATGAGTTGATGTACTCAGGTCGCGTATGGGCCAACCTGGCACGCCATTCGCTTCGACGGCCCAGGGAGTTTCTGTTTCCTGGATATATTCTAATTTACCCTGACTGTTATAAGTTACATTCCATACATAGGAGGTGGCCCCGTAACCCTGCGGCCAGGCCAAATTATATTGGCTGTATGGGCTTGCTTTCGGAAATACTTTTTTCTTTACATCACCGATTCCGGCTCTCGGTATATAACTGGCCTGAATCCAGTTGGCAAAAGAATCACAGAGTGACAATTGGGCGATACTGAAAACCCGGTCATCCATTTTTTTAATTTCTTTGGCCCCTTTATAATGATATACTTTATGCCAGCCCAACTCGCTTTCATCAATCGATTGCTGGGTGGTGACCTGAGCAAATGCAGCACCGGCATTCAACAGCAGGATCGCTATAGAGAAATGAATTTTTAATATTTTGAAATTTATATTATTCATCAGCGGCTGATTATACTATTTACCCAGATTAAAGGTCTGCGATAAGATTTTACCCGTTACGCTGGCGGAACTGTTCATTCCGATACGGGCATTTACGCTGGCAATGTCAATGCTCTTGTCACCGTAACCCATGTTGCTGCCGGCACTCGCCCCGACTTCTGACCAGACTTCCCAGTTGGTAACTTCTTTATCATTCCATTCGAGTTTTCCTCCTACTTCAGCTTTCACTTCTGCCTGGACCGGTCCTCTCTCAATACCTTTCCCGGCACTTGCAGTTATCTGCAAAGATGCAGCAATCAATCTGTCGTGGTCGTCAGAATCAATTTTACGGGAATAATTCAATGGGCCCAGTTTCAATTTAGCTTCAAAAAAGCTGCAGTCATTTTTGAATTCAATGAGCTGGATGTCCACCTTGCTGTGGTATTTACAGGCAACTTCATCAAAGGCCTGCAATTTGGTCATTTTCTTTAATTTTTCCTGGTCCGATTCACCGACTATACAATGGGGGCCCATAGCTTGAAACTGTACCCCCTGATTTTTTATCAGAGTAAGCCATCTCATTTTTGCCGTTACTTTTATTAATTCGAAATCTTCAGGCCAGTTGATATACTGGGCATAATATACCTGGTCGTTCATCTGTTTACGTTCTTCTTCTATCATATTCTTTTGAAAGAGTTCTATTTCCCTGTTGGATTTTTCCAGAAATTGATTCCTTACTCCATTTACGGCATTGCAATATTCCGTCAGAGGATTCGGACGACCTTCCCCAATCAGCGGATCATATTTTTCACTGAGCAGATTTTCACTGGCATCTTTTTCATTACTAAATTGGCTAACGTGCTGCATAACATCGACCCATGCATTTGCCCTTGTTTTCAATTGCTGTTCGAGTCTGCCATCTTTGTCGTCAATTAGATAGTTCAGTTTCAGCGTTGCTACCGGAGCAAACCAGGGTAGGAATTGAACAGATTCTTTTCCTCCTGAATTGGACGCCTTGATGATGGCGTTCGTTCTTTTTTGCAAAGCTTCAACAGAGGCCTGTTCCAGTTGTGCAGACTTTCCTTTCAATTGATTTATTTCTGCATCGCATTTTTCCTTAAACATATTCCAGGCCTCTTCCAGCAAACGCGATTCCGTTACCGATTTTGGATAGTCGGGCCAGGAAAATTTTTCTAAACCCAGCGGGTCCTGGGGCATGGGAAATGGAAAGTCGACATCTTTGCCGGTTAACTTTTTGCCCAGCTTCTTAAGTTTATCCGCTTTTTTTGTACTGTAACTTTTTTTAATGGATCGCAGCATGGCTTCAACAGCTGCGCCTGTATTGCCCTTGCTTTCTTCAATCAGACTCTTGGTATAATTGGCCTCTGAGTGATAGGTATAGATCCGGATTGCGCTATCCAGGTAACGTCCGGCCTTTTCCATATCACCCAAACCAAACCAGGCCTGGCCGATATTATTCAGCAACGTGCTGTTTCCCGGAAACCGCCTGTTCAGATTCTGCAAAATGGGAATCGCTGCCTGTTCGGCTCCGGCCATGGTGATCATGGCTGCATAATTATTGATATTATCCATATTGCCGGGATCATCCTGGCAGGTTTTCCCCATAATATATATCGCCGTTAACGGGCTGCCCATCAGCCAGAAACTGATGGCCGCATTCGATCCACTGATACCGCCATTTTGTTTTACGGATTGATAAGCTGCTTCGGCATTGGCTTTTTCAGTCGCCGGTAAACAATTTACGAACGCAGTATTCACTTTTATGATGAATGAAGGAAGACTGGCTTCCGTGGTGTCGCCGGAATAGCAGATAATCTGGCAACATCTTTTTTAGGTACCAGGCGGTTTTCATCTTCCCAGGCGGCAGCCAGTTGTTGGTCGCTTACTTTGGGAATATTTTTCATTGAGGGCATTTTAATGCCCATGCTGTCCATCATCCTTTTGTCTTCAGGACTCATAGCATCCAGTTCTTTTTGCGCCTCCTTCAATGCCTCTTCCATTTCTTTTTGGGTCGGCGCCGATTCTTTTTTCTTCGGTTTAACCTGGGCGAATAACAGGTGGGCGGACAGGAATAACAGGCATGGAAGTAGAAGGTATTTTTTCACGGCGGTGTTTTAAGGGTTAACTAATATTTCTATGAAGAAAGTGCAGGTACTTGAACGAGTGATTCCCTTGCTTAAGTTAGCAGATATTTGTCAGTTTTAACTATATGCTTACACTAACTTCACTAAAAATCTTAAGCCTACAATCGAATGAACACAAAACTGCTCATGTCTTCGAGTGCTGTCGTAATGGGAATTGCAGGAATTGTCCTTTCTTTTTTTCCTGGAGAAATTGCAGACTTTTTCAAAATGGCTGGTATAAATATTATTGTTTTGCAACTTTTGGGCGGTCTGTATTTCGGTTTTGCCATGCTTAACTGGGCCGCCAAAGGAAATTTGACGGGCGGAATATATAGCAGGCCTGTTGCGATGGGAAATTTGACCCAGTTTGTTATCGGTGGCCTTGCACTGTTAAAATTCGCTTTCCATAATATTGCACCGGCAGGTATTTGGATTGCGGTGATATTATATTTGGTGTTTGCAATACTTTTTGGGTTTGTATTGTTTACCAATCCGGTTATGAAAAGTAAATCCAGCTAATGACTTTTTACTTAAACAACATAAGTCCACGACGGTAAATCAAAACTGTATAATCCATTCCGAAGTTTGAAACCAATGTACCCTCCCGGGCATTCTTATCATGGTTGCCAACAAAATTCATCCGTGCTCCGGTAAGAATTGGGTCTGCTTCAATTTCAAAAGAACCGAAATTTAGTTAAACTTATAGCATAAATTTAGTTAGCCATTCACTATTCATCTAAATTCAACTTGCCCATGCAAAGAAGACAATTCATCGGCGATTCGGTTAAAGCATCTGCGTCGGCGGTTTTATTTTCTTCAGAAGTTTTCAAAGCCGGCCCGCTTCTGGAGAAAATAGGCATTCAGTTTTTTTCCCTGCCTAAGATGCTCGACAGTGATATGTCGGGTGCACTTGAGATGCTGTCAAAAATAGGATATAAAGAAGTTGAGTTATACGGTCCATACCCTTTCAGCAGTCCTTCTGCTATAGAAAACTGGAATGCCGTTACACCATCCCTGGGTTTTAAGGGAAGCGGTTATTTCGGACACAGTGCCAATGAAATGAAAAAGCGATTGCTTGAGAATGGCTTTTCAGTTCCTTCTATCCATACCGACCTGGATACTTTGCAGACGAGAATGAATAAACTCGGTGAAGCAGCCCAGATATTGGGAAATACTTACGTGGTGCTTCCCTCGATTCCGGCTGATCACAGACAAACGCTGGATGATTATAAAAGAATGGCCGAGGCTTTTAATAAAATCGGGGAATCGGCAAAAAAGGAGGGTGTTAAATTTGCCTACCATAATCATGGTTATGGATGGAAGGAAATAGACGGACAAATTCCCCTGGAACTGATTTTTGCCAATACGGATCCTTCACTGGTTTTCTTTGAAATGGATATTTTCTGGACGACTGCAGGTGGTGCAGACCCGGTAACCTTACTGGGAAAGTATAAAAACCGCTACCCCCTGATGCATGTGAAAGACATGAAACAGAAAATGCATTTTTCAGGTGATGGCGGAGACTCCAAACAATGGATAGAATTATTTCCCTACATGACCACGGCAGGCAACGGTGTTCTTGACCTGAAATCAATTATCACCAAAGCAAAGGAAAATGGAGTCAAACATTTTATTGTAGAACAGGATATGGTGAATGAACCCCAGAAAGCACTGAAGACAAGCTATGATTACCTGGCTTCTTTATGATTATTCAAACATTAATTATAACCATCTAATATTTGGATTATGTACAAGATCGATGAAATCGCGCCGGACCTTTACCGGATATCGGTATTTGTTCCAGAGATCCAATTACAGTTTAATCACTTTCTCGTGAAAGACGACGAACCACTGCTTTATCATGCAGGTTTGAAACTGATGTTTCCCCTTGTACTGGAAGCCGTTAAAACACTGATTGATCCCAGCCGGATTATGTGGATAGGCTTCAGTCATTTTGAAGTGGACGAATGCGGAGCATTAAATGAATGGCTGCAGATCGCGCCTAATGCAAAACCGGTTTGCAGTGAAGTGGGTGCGCTTGTAAATCTGTCTGATTTTGCCATTCGCCCGGGGCTTGCCGATGAAAACAAATGATATTCTGCAAACCGGCAAACGTAAGTATCGTTTTATTCGTACGCCACATCTTCCGCATGGATGGGATGCGGGGGTCATGTTTGAAGAAACAGACAAAACCCTGCTCTGCTCTGACCTGTTTCATCAGAATGGTGACTCAGTTGCCCTGACTGACAAGGATATCCTGGGCGCACATAAAAACTCTATGCTGTTTTTAGAAAATGGTCCATTGATGGATTATACGCCATATAATCATAAGACCAAGGATTTACTGCTGGAACTCGCGGCCTTAAAACCTAAGACGCTGGCTACTATGCACGGCTCATCCTTTTTTGGGATTGTTCCAAAGCGTTGATTGACTTAGACGATGTAATGAAAGAAGTTTGGGGTGAAAAGAATTGAGAATTTACGGCAAATCGACTTTAATAATTTCGCCTTCCTGGGTAGTCAAACTGACCTGCCTGCCACCAACGAAAGTTTTTCCATCAGGACTGAATGAAACCAGCCCACACCAGACCGGATGTCCCGCATATTGAGTATTGGCTGATTCATTAAAATAAGTCAGCCGGTGTTTGTTGGACCCATCGCTATTCATCATCCACCAGTCAGTTCCGGAACTGGCCTGCGCATTAGTCATCCAGACGATCTGATTTCCATCCGGCGTGAACCAGGCATGTTCATTATAATCTGAAGTCGTCAGCTGGTCCAGGTGACCGTCACCAATGCTAATGATGTAAATATTTTCATCAAAAAATGAAGGCTTGTTCATATTGCTGCAAAAAATAACCTTGCTGTCGTCGTTGGAAAAGCCATACGCTTCATAGAAAAAATTACTCACGGGCTCTATCGTCTTGATATTACTGATATAAGGAATACTGTCTGAAGCGTTGAATGCGAAATCAGCTACTTTGATGGTCCAGTAGCCGGCAGTTTGTGTCGGAACAAGAAGATTCGCTGCTGCCTTCCGGTCAGTCCAGAGAATTTTTCTTCCATCATGAGAGAATCTGGGCAGAATAACTCCATGGTCGTTATCATTTACGATGTCCACTAATTTATAACTCTTCGTCGCTGCCCTGTTCATGATCCAGATATCCGTGTAGGACCCAAGGCCCGGCAGCGCGTCAAAAGAAGATCCATCATGTACTGGTTTTTCGACAGTCATTAATAACCAATTTCCGGAAGGATGCCAGGAAGGAACAGCAACATGCTTATCTGTCAATGGAGATAACAGGCAGGTTAAACAGCTATCGTTGGAGCCATCGGGATTGGCCGTATAAATATCATAATATCCATCTGCACCTTTCATGGAATAAGCTGATGCGGTTAGATCCTGAATGATCCCAATCCACGTCTAATCCATGATTTCGGTACACAGTACTGGTCGTAACCGGCACGCCGTCAATACCCTGTTTTTTACAGGAAATAAAGCTGAATATTAAGGTGCAAGGGAGAAGGAACAAGATTGGATTTTTCATTTACCACACTGCTTAAACTCCCACAACGAATTCCGTGCCTGTCTATTGCGCCAGGATGATTTGCAGCCGTCTTTTTAGAAAGTTAAAGTATATGTAACCCAGCTTTTTGAAAAGGGAACCGCCAACTGCCAATCGCCAACGATTTCAATTCATCCCTCTTTTTTGACGATTGATCAATTCAAACCTACAGGTAACACGATACTGCATTGACACGGGCGATGGAATTTAACATCTTTGATTTTGCAAGAACGTTCCGGACGCATTTAATTTAATTAAAAAACTCAAAACAATGCAGACAAAAAATCTCCTGAAAGCAGGCATACTGGGCCTGGTTTTAGTGACCACATTTATACTTGGCTGGGAAGGGTACTGGCGCAGCAAAGGCTATGTGGCAACTTACAATGACGATAAAGTACTGTGGGCCAACAAGAGACATGAAGCATACCAGTCAAAGGAAAAAGCAACGGTCTTTATTGGTTCTTCGCGGATCAAATTCGATCTGGACATTCCCACCTGGGAATCGATAACCGGTGAAAAAGCGGTGCAACTCGCCCTCGTGGGAACTTCTCCTAGATTGTTGCTGGAAGATCTGGCCAATGACAAAAACTTCAATGGTAAACTGGTGATGGACGTTACCGAAGTTTTGTTTTTTTCAAATGCTCCATTCGTCAATAAATCATCCAGTGAAGCTATCGGGTACTATAAGAAGCAAACCCCATCAGAAAAATTAAGCTCCCTGGTTGATTTCGCGCTTGAATCCAAACTGACATTTCTGGAAGAAGGCAGGTTTTCACTGAGTTCATTATCAGGCGATATTCCCATTCAAAACCGCCCGGGTGTTTTTGTTTTTCCGTCTTTTCCAAAATCATTTTCATGGACAACCTACGACAGGCAAACCTATATGCCGGAAATTTTCCTGTCAGATACCAATGACATCAACAGAGTGACAGGTGTCTGGGCGATGCTGGGATCCGACCCGACACCGGCTGTTGACGGAAAGGAACTAACGCAAATCCTTAATGAGGTAAAAACGAATATTGACAAGATCAGGAGCCGGGGCGGTAAAGTCATTCTTGTCCGCACACCCTCAAGCGGTCCGTTTGCCATGGGAGAAGCGCAAAAATATCCTAAAGAAAAATACTGGACCCAGCTGGTAGCATATACAAAATCCGAAGGCATCCATTACCAGGATAACCCCGTTACAAAAGTTCTTACCTGTCCGGAATGGTCTCACCTCGCACCTAAGGATGCGAAGATCTATACCGAACAACTGGTACAGAGCCTTGAGCAAAAGGGCTGGTTTTCTACCGATGAAGTCACCCACAATACTTTAACCAACTAAAAATCAGACCATGTTATTCAACTCATATACATTCATTGTATTTTTTATCATCATACTGATCCTGCACAGCATGCGCTTTGCATGGAAAGTAAAAAAGATAAACCTCTTAATTGCCAGCTATATTTTTTACGCAGCCTGGAACCCGCCCTTTGTTTTGTTGCTCTGGCTGTCTACGACAGTGGACTTTTTTGTAGGCCGTGCTTTATACAGGGAAGACAATAAACGAAAAAGGAAATTGTTGCTGGTGATCAGTCTCATCGGCAACCTGGGCATGCTTTCTTTTTTCAAGTACGGCGGTTTCCTGCTGGATAATTTTGTAACCCTGGTGAATGCTCTGGGGTGTCAATTACCATCCCGCAAATCCGGGAATCATTCTGCCTGCAGGTATTTCTTTTTACACGTTTACCACATTGTGCTACACGATCGACATGTATAAAAAAGAATCTGAGCCGGTAAAATCAATACTTGATTTTTCACTATTCGTTACTTTTTTCCCGCACCTGGTAGCCGGACCAATTGTAAGGCCTAATCAATTAGTTCCGCAATTTCAGTCACCCAAAAAAGCCACAAGACACCAACTGCTCAATGGCCTGTTTTTACTTTCACTGGGCTTGTTTATGAAAGTGGTGATGGCTGACACTTTTTTGGCCGGTCCTGCTGACACAGTATTTACCGCACAAAATAGTCTGTTGCCCCTGGATGCATGGATGGGTGTGCTGGCTTTCTCAGGACAGATATTTTTTGATTTCGCCGGCTATTCAACCTGTGCCATCGGTGTGGCCATGTGCTTAGGCTTTACCCTTCCGCAAAACTTCAGATTTCCTTATGCTGCAAGCGGCTTCTCAGATTTCTGGCGCAGATGGCACATGACACTTTCTGCATGGCTGCGTGATTATTTATACATCCCCCTCGGTGGTAACCGCAAAGGTTCAGTAAGGACTTATGTGAACCTGATGCTGACGATGTTGCTGGGTGGACTTTGGCATGGAGCTTCCTGGACCTTTGTTGTCTGGGGTGCTTTGCACGGAACTTATTTATGCGCAGAAAGATGGATACAGCAGATCAGGAATAGAAGTCAATTGCAAACTCCTATTTATATTCCGGTTGAAGGGAAACAGGCTGCCAGGGCTTCAATGGTTCCATCCTTTATCACATCACTCGGTACTAACCGGTTTGTAAAGATGTTGTTCGTGTTTTTCTTTGTCACTATTGCCTGGGTGTTTTTCCGTTCAGCTGATTTTGCTACAGCATGGAGATTACTGTCATCCATGTTTGGCAGGGTAAATAACGGCGCTGCTTTGTTGCCGACTCTTGACATCATCAAAGTGTCTGTAATCACGGTGGCACTGGTTGGAACACACTGGCTGATGCGCCAGTCATCCATAGCAGATCTCATTAAAAAGCTAAACTGGAAATTGCTTGGTATTGTTTGGGCAGTGATGGTTATTTTACTGGTGCTGAGCCAGAAGAGCAGTGACTCATTTATCTATTTCCAATTTTGACAATAGTACGTACTGGCAAACCCATCGACATAAAAAAACCCTGCTTACTAAAAGCAGGGTTTTGCATTTTTCACTACTATTTTATTTCACCCTTGTAATTAATTTGCTCTTGCCCTGACAACCATAGCCGTCATGAAAACAAGAACTTAAAAATAATGATCCAAGAACCAATAGGGCAAAAACTAATTTTTTCACGGTGTTTTTTTTAATGATAAAACTGAATTCCTGTCATTAATTGCTTAGTACCGGTTAACATGATAGTTTCATAAGGCGTACCAAGATCTAACAGGGTGGTTTTCAGTGGATTATCATTTATTCATCATCGAATCCTATTCAAAATTAGGAAACCTTATCCCCATGGGAAAATATTTTCCGGCTTTTAACCCGATTCTAACGGTTATCCAGCTTTAAAGCCGGCGGTTGTATCCGATCTGCAGGGAATAAGGCACGGTAGGCCTCGATTTAAATAACCATCACCACCCAGGGCCTTTGCGTTCAGGAGCAAGCGGTAATCCGCACGGGACCGCCGTGTAGCATCACAACCATCGAAGCACAAACCTCAAGATGTTCCGGCCTTCGTGCAACAAACCATCCTCGAACCCGTCTTTCAGATTACCGGGCGAAATAATGAACACTCATTGTTTCAAAACCGAACAATGAATCCCCTTTTTGATAACACAATTGGGTGAATGTCAAATAAATGTCGATCCGGTATTCTTTTGGCATGTCTTGTCACAATATAAAATAGTCGCAATGTTTAAGAACTATATCAAAGTAACTCTCCGCAATCTTTGGAAGAATAAGACTTTTAGTTTTTTGAATATAATGGGCCTCGCTATTGGCATCGCTTCGGCCGCGCTGATTTTTCTTTGGGTGGAAGATGAAATGACTTTCAATCATCATTTTGCTAAAAAAGATTACGTCTACCGCATTATGGAAAATCAGCAGAATGACGGTAAGATCAGTACGTCAGGTTCAACACCCGGTCCGATGGCAGACGCTGTAAAATCGGATATACCAGGGATAAAAAATGCCGGCCGTCTGAGCTGGAATATGGATGAACTGATCGTGCTGGGTGATAAATCCATCAAAGGAAACGGCGCCTACGTGGATCCATCCGTCCTGAGCATGCTCGGCTTCCATTTTATTTATGGTGATGCCGCCACTGTGTTTAAGGAATTGCAATCGGTCGTTATCAATGAATCTCTCTCACGCAAATTTTTCGGTACTGATAATCCCGTTGGTAAAACATTAAAAATGGATGCTAACCAGGGCTATAGTGTTGATGGTGTTTATACCGTTACAGGAGTTTACAAAGATTTACCGCAAAATTCATCTTACAAATTCCAATGGATATCTCCTTACGTCGTTTTTGAAAATAAGAATGACTGGATGAAGCCATGGGACAATAATCTCACGGAAACACTGGTTGAATTAAGCCCCTCCGCAGATCCTGAAATGATCAACAAAAAACTGGCGGGATACCTCACCGCTAAGAAGGGCATTCCTTCGGCCCAGTGCCTCTTGCTTTCCATGAACGACTGGCATCTGAGGGATCATTTTACGGATGGAAAGCAGGATGGAGGAAACATCAAATATGTAAAATTGTTTTCTCTCATCGCCACCATCATCCTGCTCATAGCCTGTATTAATTTTATGAATCTTTCAACCGCCATTTCGGAAAAGAGAGCCAGGGAAGTCGGGGTACGTAAAGTAATGGGCGCGGGCAGGAGCAGGCTGGTTACCCAGTTTTTCGGCGAATCACTGATGATGTCCTTTCTTGCTGTTCTGCTTGCAGTTGGGTTGATTTACTTATTGCTGCCCTTCTACGGCCAACTGGTTAAAAAGCCGCTTGATCTCGGTCTTTTCAGTATGCCTCACCTGGGTTTTTTATTGGGAATTGGACTGATCACAGGACTGGTGGCAGGAACCTACCCGGCTTTTTATTTGTCATCTTTTAATCCGGTGAAAGTATTGAAGGGAACGAAATTGAAGATGGGCTTTGCTGCCATTTTCATCAGGAGAGGCCTCGTGATCAGCCAGTTTGCGATTTCCATCATACTCATCATTTGCACAACGGTAATTTACCAGCAGGTACAACACATCAAGCAAAGAGATCTGGGTTATAGCAAAGACAATATCATTTTCATGGACCTTCAGGGGAATGTCAAGAGCCATTTCAACACCGTGCACGATCAGCTGATGGCAACAGGGCTCGTTGAGAATGCTGCGATGAGCCTGCATGACCCGTTACACATATATAGTTATACCGGCAACTTTTCATGGCCCGGAAAAGATCCCAACAATAAACTGTCAGTTTATTCGAATATGGTGAGCCCAGAATTTGTTTCTCTCATGCACATGAAGGTATTGGCAGGAAGAGATTTTTACCCGACTCCAGGGATGGACAGCGGACATATTATCATCAACGAGAGTATGGCTAAACTGATGGGAAAGGAAGGCAGACCCGGCGCAATCATTTCCAACGGTTCCTATCATTTTCAGGTCGTCGGGATAATTCATGATATCGTATATAATGATGTGTATGCGTCGGGTTCTCCATTGGTTCTCGGTGCAGGTGTCAGGGGCGCCACCGTACTGACGCTCCGTTTCAGGCCAAATGTTGATCTGACCGATGCACTGGCAAAAACGGAAGCCATATTTAAAGCCAATAATCCGGGCTATCCTTTCGAATTTAAATTTCTGGATGAAGAGTTCAACCAGCTATTCTCCACCGAAACGCTGATTGGAAAATTGGCAGGTATATTTTCCGTCCTTGCCATTTTTATTTCCTGCCTTGGGTTATTTGGTCTGGCCGCTTATACGGCTGAACACCGCAAAAAGGAAATCGGAATAAGAAAAGTCTTAGGTGCATCCACAGAGGGACTGGCGGGTTTATTGTCAAAGGAATTTCTGAGACTGGTCGCCCTGTCCTGTCTACTGGCATTTCCCATTTCCTGGTGGGCCATGCATAACTGGTTAGAGGACTATCAATACCGGACGGCTATTCACTGGTGGATTTTTGCAATCGCCGGTATAGTATCACTGGCTATCGCCCTGGTCACTGTAAGCTTTCAGGCAATTAAAGTAGCTATTGCCAATCCCATTAGAAGTTTAAGAACCGAGTGACGCTTTGCCCGCCGTCGCTTTTTTAACCACCGAAGCTTTTTTAGCCACCGAAGCTTAAGCGTAGGTGGCAGCGTAAGTGGTAGCGTATGCAGGCACTATTTTTCAAATACTTTCAGGATCTGTTTATAGGTCCACTCGTTACCTTTTTCAAAAAAAGCATATGCACTATCCCAGTTTTTACCCTGTCCCCAACCCACCATTGATGAAATAATTTTTGTTCTTCCCTTTCCTGCATCAATGAATTGTATTATTTCCTGGAGATTTTTGTCTCCTGCTCTGACATCCGCGGGAAAGCTATTATTCAAATCTACCTTTAATGTTATCATTTCATATTCCAGATAATTGACCAGACCCAGTATGATAGAACTGCTGTCGTCGACACCCTTGTCTTTGTCATAATTCGTTTTTATATATCCGCCGGTTTTCATATTAATGACAGCAACCGGGGCCACCCATTTGACTAGTCCCTGGTCTGTTGTAAAAAGATTCCATGCATCTTTCTTATTCACGGGAATAATAATTGAAAGTTGGAGGACTTTTTCCTGATACTGGGTAACGTAGGAACTGTTTGTTACCTGCGCGTTAAGACCGCTAAATGATAAGAGTGCAAATAAACAAGAAGGAAAAGTTTTTTCATTTCGGTTGTGGTGTTTTATTTTTCCGCTAATGCCAGGCACCTAAGGTAAAGCCCATAACGGTGAAGCTGTAATCATATAGCCACCATTAATCAATACATAGTTTAAGGGCTTTTTTTCGAATAATGCAATTATACCAATTGCGAAAAATATCCACCCAAAGCCTGTCATAAATCCCGCCATTCCCCCGAAAGAACCACCTTCTTTCCCAATAAAAAGTGCAAGGTTGAGCGCCATGATGAATGAAAAAAATGAAGGACAAGCCGAAAACAATGGGTAATTTTCTTTGCTTAAGAAATTCCCTGGTAAAACCGTTCGTGGCCATCCACTGCTTTTCAAATAATGAATACCATGATCCGCCTATCAAAAATGTTGAAATGGCGGCGGCAAATATGGCTGGCCAATTGAGCTGCGAAAAAGTGTTCTGCATTTCCATGGTTACCATTTGTTACAAAAATATCTTAAGGGGAAATGCATTCTGTTGTAAAAAATTTACCAGCTAACGAATCAGGCAATGATTTTCATCAAAAGTTCGGAGTGAAAGGTATTTGTCGGGCGTCATTCCGGTGAGTTCTTTGAAGTCATGGGCAAAATGTGCCGGATCAAAAAAGGGAAACTGATAAAGAATATCCGTCCATTTTACATGGGTTTGTCTTTTGCTATTTGTAATATTCTTTGCAGCCGGACAATGCGCTGAAGATTTTTTGGCGAAGTACCAACCTGTTTCTTAAATAATGAAATAAAGTGTTTGTGAGAATATCCTGCTTTTCTCACCAATTCACTAATGGAGATCTCTTCATCGGAGAAGAATATTTTATTGGCCACATACATTACCGATTCATTTGTGAGGCACGATCCATCAAATTTTGTCCATAAGTATTTTTCAATTATTTGGGTGATATTATTGTGGTCTGACAAGTTGTGAATCGAATTACGAAGCTCTTTTAATTCCTGTTTCATCCAGTTTGCTTCAACCACAGAATCGGATATTTCACTAACTAGGGAATTTGAAAAAAGGATATGCACCACCCGGCAAAAAGCGAATTCCGATAAGGTTGGTATCAGTAAGTGACTGAATGATTAATGGATGGCTTTGCAAGCCGGCAACCCAATAGTCTTTAAAATACTTGTCAGTTTTCAGGGTATCTTCATGAAGAGTTTTTTGCTTGTTACCAAAATTGATTATTAACTCAATAGCACCATTCGGTAGAATTTTTGTTTTAGTAGTGTCATTCTCTCCTTTCGAAATCCAGACGAACTGCACCCATTTATTTAGTGGATTTGAAACGGGTAATATGTGAAATTCTGATTTCATTTACCAGGAGCCTTTAAAACCAGACGTGTAGCAGCCTGCAAATTAACTGTCGCATAACAATGATGCGCAAATATTTTACCGGCACAGATAATTTGGCACTCCCTTTGCAAATCTCGTTTAGGTATTCTCTTCTGACGCATTTATATGGTAATTCCGATAAAATAATTTGGGCCGCAGGTCCCGTGAAACTTTTTCTCATGTGACTTAAAAATAAGTCAACTCCCAGGGTTCTTTTTAGTACCCTGGCTTTTTTTATACAGACTGCGATACATTTGCTTCCAATTATGACTAAGCAAATCGAAATCATTAAAAAAGTAAGGATTTTTCTGCTCGACGGCATTAAAGACCTGAGCACCGACCAGCTAAACAAAATACCTGCAGGATTTAATAACAACATCATCTGGAATCTGGGCCACCTGGTAGCGGCGCAGCAGGGAATATGTTATAAAAGAGCCGGCGCTCCGCTTCTGATAACCGATGATTTTTGGGAGAGATTCAGATCAGGCAGCAAACCCGAGGGAACTGTCGAAGCTGATGAGATCGAAAATATCAAAAGCTTGTTCTTAAGCTCGATTGATCAGTTGGAGATCGACCTTGAAACACCCCTTTTCAACAACTATACCGCCTGGACTCCCCGTTACGGAGTTGAAATTGCAACCATTAAGGATGCCATCAGCTTTTTACCCTTTCATGAGGGATTACACTTGGGCTGTATCGTGGCGCTGAAGAAACTGGTGTAAAGTTCACCTCAGCGATAACTCATATGCCATGTCTCGTAAGATTGCATAATTAAACATCTGCATCTGTGAGACAATTCGTTCCGATTCCCGTTTTAAATCCCGGGCCCAGGTCTCGAATATCGGCCTGAAATCAGGCATGGAGGCCTTGACAATGGCGAAAATCAAACCGCTAAATTCTTCCTCCATGATAAATAAGGTAGAGCCATTATTAGATGGTCTTAATTCGAAGTTGCGTGATCCCTTAAAGAGCAATCCCTGGCCGTCGCTCCAGGTCATACTCTTTTTTGCCACAACACCTGATACTTTGGGCTTGAAAACACGGTTGGTGCCGGGAACATGAATATGAATGCGTTCGCCTTCGCGGATCTGACCGTCAATTGCGCTGACGGTGGAATTCCAGCGGGGAAAGTCCTTCGCATCTGTCAACAGATCCCATATTGTTTCAGCCTTTGCCTGTATATTTATCTCGACCCTGCACACCATCGAGAAAGTCTTTTTCACCTGCGTAAATGCTATCTCTTTCATTTTTGTAGTTTTAACTTATATGCACTACAAAATAAAAGAATAGGTATTTTACTGGAAACTGAAAAACGGCGGGTAATGCGTAATCACCGGTATGGCATTCAATTTTTTCGGTGAATAAATCTGCCGTTGATTGCTAACTCTCTTTGAAGGGCTGTCTATTTTTCAAAATCAGGAATAACTGGTCCTTGCAGATGAGCGTAAATAAAGAACAGTTAGATCGGCTCATATTTCAGCTCATGTAATAATTCACAATGAGCAGACACTTTATCATACCGCGTCAATAATTTTTGTGCTTGTGGCAATACATATGCCTTTTCATAATCTTCACCCATGAACTGTTTTACATTTTCAATATTGTCAAACCACATAATAGTAGTAAACTCAAATTCATTTTCGAGTTCCCGGTTTAATAATTGAATACCCCTGAAACCGATCATTTTTTTCTCGGCAATGGCTTCAAAGATTTCATCCTTCAACAAACTGGTATAAGCATTGGCATTTTCTTTGGTTGTGTAACCATGCCAGATTCTTGCTATCATAATTCCATTTTTTTATCTGACTTGGAAATTATATCGGCTTATCATTAATAATAAAGTTAACAAGCCATATCCTTAATTACCGTATTCCAGCCATGCGAACACATTTCATAACACTCTTTTTCAGGAACGAGCCCCTCATGTGTGAAATTTAAAGCAGTTTTTTCTCCTTTAGGAACGATTTCAAAAATCATTTTTGTGTTCGTCCACTCATTCTTATTTTTTTTAAGCCAGCTAAGATTGCTTTCGGTTACCAGCCATACAAGTTTTTTGTCGGGAATAACCTCTGTCAATTTTTGTTTGGAATAGTGACGTTCGGGATGACAAATCACAAATTCATCATTGAGTTCTGTACTGCGACCTTCAAAGTCTTTGCTCCACCATTTTGAAACCTCTTTGATGTGGTTGAAAACATCTTTCGGAGATTTTGCCACCTCTATTGTTGCCGTATAATTTTTATTTTCCATTTTGAATCGTTTTTTATTTTGCCTTGTTATTCAGGATAGCTTCCAGTTTTTTTAGTTTGCTTACCCAGAATTTGTCAAAGTAGCTGATGAATTCCTGCAACTCATTAAACCCGTCCTGCTTGAGCGTGCAATAGCGTTCTCTGCCGATATCTTTAATTGAAATAAAGCCTGCGTTGAACATTATTTTTACGTGTTTTGAAACGGCAGGCCGGCTCATATCAAAATTTTCTGCCAGGGAATTTATCGTCATACTGTCCTTTGAAAGCAGTTGCATCATTTGCCTGCGGCTGGGGTCGGCAATTACCTGAAAAACATCTAATGTTTGACTTTGCATGTTAGTTTGTTTTTATGCGTTCTTCGATCTGCTTTAAGCAAGTGTTCCAGCCATTGGTGTGTGCAATAACATCTTCTACAGCAGTGAATCCATTATGCACCAATTGCAATTCCGTTCCGTTCTCTTTTGGAACAAGGGTCCACACAACCATTGAATTGAAAAGCTTGTGGTCTTTGGCCGAATTTTTTTGCCAGGAGTAAGAGAGCCTGGTAAATGGCTTTACTTCCAGTACTACGCAGTAGGAGTCATTGCCGTAGGGACTGATGAAACGGAACTTATGCCCTTCAACTGGCTGAAAATCTGTCTTCCCAAGCCATTGTTCTATCAGTTCGGGTTTGGTTAGGTAATCCCAAACCTTTTGTGGCGGTTGATTGAAATGCCTCGTTTGTCTGATTTCGTTTTCCATAATAGGTAATTTAAAAGTTACCCAAATTTATATGTAACTTTTAAGTTACGCAAATATTTTAAGGGAATATTTTGCCGGGAACAGACAAAGCAAGGGTTAAGTAGTTGTGAATCACGGGCTGTGAGGCTAAGTGGTTAATCTCTAGAGTAACGGACTTAAAGGCATTTCACGGTAAAATCCAATGCATATAGTCTGCCGGTCTTGTTAAAAAGGCGAACTTTAATAAATCTTCATTCTCCGGCCGGATAGGTGCAGTCAGGTACGCGTAGTAAACCGGTGAAACACCTCCAACCTAATATTGACAGCATGACAACAGAAACAAACGGTACCAGGAAAAAACGTTCAGTGAAAAAAGTAATTCTCTGGATAGTAGCTGTTATTTTAGTCATCCTGACTGTGTCAGGTGTTTTTTTATACTTTAATCTTAACAGGATTCTTTCCAGCGCTCTAAACAAGAGTTTCAACTCCAGTACTATTTCAGATGTATATGAATTGAAGTTTGAAAGATTAAGTGTTAATTTTTTGTCCGGGAACATCAGCGTTCGCAATGTATTGTTGCAACCACGTGAAAAGCCTTTGCATAATTATTCTTATATCAACAGCTCGTTCCAGCTAAAAGCCGATAAAATACTATTGGGAAATGTGCAGATTTCAACCCTGATAAAATCGAATATACTTAAGCTCGACAGGATAGAAATAAAAGCACCCGGGATCGATTTTACTATTTCAGATATTAATCCGGTTTTTTTTCCTTTTAAAGATTCCGTCGCGGGCGACCAGAAGCAAAGAGGCAAGAAACCTATCGAGGCATTTTTTCTTAAGGAATTCAATTTGGTTGATGCTTCTTTTCATGTTGCCAATTCGGCCAAAAAAAGGGAGTTCACGATTCAGCAAATCAATCTTTTGTTGCAGAACCTTACGATTAACCAGCATCCGGGAAAAGATATAATTTCTTATAATCATGTTGAGTTTTCCATTGGTAAATTGACAGGTGATATGCAAAAGGAGTCTTTAAAACATGTCAGTTTTAAGGATTACAATTTAACTGTTGATTCTCTCGAGGTTCAGCATAGCTACGACACCATTACTTATCGCTTCGCATCTTTTAGTACCGGTATACATGCGCTGGATATTCAAACGGCGGACAGCGTATTTCATCTTTCTTTGGGAGAACTAAATCTATCTTACAGGGATAAATCTATAACGCTTCGGGAAATCAGCTTTAAACCCAATATCAGTGAATCAGCAATACAGGCCAAATACCCCTATCGTCATCCACAGTTCTCCGGTACGATAGGTTCCATAGATATGACTGGCGTAAATTTTGATTCGCTTATATACAGTCGGAAATTATTTATTGAACAGGTTTCGCTGGATAAAGTGTCGGCTTCCATTTTTCAGGACAATTCAAAACCACTCGACAAAGGCAAATTCCCTCCATACCTTGGTCAGTCAATTACAGCTATCCCGCTACCCCTGTCAGTTAAACGGGTGAAGGTTACAAATGTTAATCTGGTTAACCGGGAGAAACTGCCCAATGGAAGTATTGGGAAAGCCGACATTCAACGGGGGACGGTGGATGTTGGCCTTATAACCAATATTTCACCACCTGAAATGCTCACAATGAAAGTAAACGCTTATATGGAGAATAAAGCCCATTTCATTGTAAATCTGAATTTCAGTTACACCGAGCCGAAATTTACTTTTAATGCGGTAATTGACAAATGTAATTTGGCTGACTTAAATCCGCTTGTGAAGTCCTACACTACAGCCACTTTCAACAAAGGAGTGCTTGATGGAATGACCTTTTCCGGCAATGCAAGTCGTACAAATGCATCCGGCACAATGAAATTTTTATATCATGATCTTGATATTGACCTGGCACTTAAGGAACAGGCAAAATGGAAAAGTTCAGTGCTTGCATTTACTGCCAATGCGATACTGCCCCCAGCTAATCCTTCTGCTGATAAGCCTGAACGGATCGTTCAGTATCATGTAGATCGCGACGTGAATAAATCATTTGTCAACCTGGTGATAAAATCATTATTATCCGGACTGAAAGAAACCTTTTACATGTCTAAGGAAAACAAGAAAGCCTATAAAGAGGAAAAAAAGAAAGCAAAGAAGGAAGCCAAAAAAAATAAGAAATAGCTGTGAGTTGAAGGAGTGCGCAAAGACGGTTGTTGGCAGAATTTATTTGGAGCTACGATTTAATTCTATATTTAAAGAACCTTTGAATCCATGTTTGACTCAGAATCGGTAATCCGATATGGTGGATTGCTCATACTCTTTCTCTCGGTATTTTGTCAAACGGGATTATTTTTTTGTTTTTTTATTCCTAGTGGCGGTCTCTTATTTACGGCTGGAGTGTTTGTTGCAACTGGTGATTTGCACGAAAATCTATTTATTGTTTGCAGCTTACTGATCATTTCTTCAGTTTTAGGTAACATTTTTGGATATTGGTTTGGCTGGAAAGCAGGTCCTATGATTCATAAGAGGAGGGATTCCAGGTTCTTTAAGAGAAAGTACCTTGCCAAAGCCGAAGCGTTTTACGAAAAATATGGCAATATTGCTCTCGCTGCGGGATTGTTTTTTCCTATCATTCGAACCTTTTCGCCACTTATGGCGGGAGTGATAAAACTGAATTTCCGCCGTTTTATGCTTTTCATATTCATAGGATCTGTGCTTTGGATTTCAACTTTTGTAATAGCTGGTTATCTGGTAGGCATTATGCCATTTTTGAAGCAGTATTTGAAATATATCGTAATAGGTATTATCCTTTGCGTAACGACTCCAATAATAATTGGAATAATCAGGAACCTTAACAGTACGAACTGAAGTTTCTGTGCCCCAAATCTGGTAACAAAGTTCGTTCAGAAGCCTGGTTAGCTTCGCCAGCCGTAGTTCATTCTGAGCGAAGGCTGGTTATAGGATTAATAAGCGCCGCTTTAATACTCTGAGGCCCGCGGGTTCCATGAAATTACCTGCCCTGATTATTTTCTTGTTTCCGAGTGTAAGGATGCACTGCTGGGTACGGGACGACAGGACGATCCGTTTGAAGTTATTGCCAAATTTTGCCCGCAGCTCATCAGAAACGGGAAGCGGTAACACCCGTTGGGCGCCCTGGTTACCGGGCCAGGTCTCCCATACCTGGGCAATGCGGCTATAGTTTTTAAACTGCCGGTCAGAGGACCATTCATTGTAGATCCAGCAGGCGATCAGCATGGCTACGGCCATGCCCACCGCAAGGCCGCCAATATTAATACCGGTGGAAAGTTTGTTTTTCAGCAGGCTCCGCCAGGCCGTTTTGAAATAATTCTTAAGCATTCTTTTTCGGTTTAATTTTTGCTCCCTTTCTGGTTATTACGAAAAAGACAACTTCTAACACTATTTATTGCATGGCCGTACATCCACATCACAGTGGATAATAAGTGTATTTCATTAAGGGGAATAAATTTCGATAAATGAAACTTTGGGTTAAATTTGAAACAGACCAATGTTCAAAAATAAAACTATGAAAAAGGACTACGTGATCACCTCTAAAAAACAATACCATGAAATCTTGTTAGCCATTTATGAGCTGATAAACGGGGGTGAAAAGAAATTGACGAAGGTTGTATTGAAAAGGCTTAGTGCAATGGTTAAAGTAGCTGAAAAATACGAAGAGGAAACGCTGGAGTTACAGCCTGATTATCAACCAGACAATCTTCCGGATATGGTAAAATCAATTATGCTGGAAGCGAAGATCTCGCAGGGAAAGCTGGCTAAAATGCTGGAAGTGCGCAAGCCAAAATTGTCACGGATCCTGAATGGAAAGAAAAAGCCTGATGTGGAATTTTTAAAATTGGCGTATAAAAAATTAAATATAGATCCTGCTTTTATACTGGAACATGCATAATGGTGGAGACGTGCCATTTATACAAAACCTCTTTCAGACAAAGTTTCCGCTTCACGAGTCAATAATCTACCGTATCAGGAGTAAAAAATTCGCAACCGCCTGATTGAATAATATTCCTGTCTTTCAGCGTATCCTGACAAAGTCTGCTGAATAACTTAAAACTCTAACTTTGATGTTTGCCATTTGACAACGACAAGAACCGTTGTTCTTATTGTATTATCAACGATTGCCAATACAAACTAATATGAATTATCATTTACGCAATTCGTTCCTTTTTATGATTCTTATTGTTGCAACCGGCCTGTCTTTTAAAACACTTTCTCCCAGGCAGGAATGGCAACCTTTGTTTGATGGCAAAACGCTTAAAGGCTGGCACACGCTGCCCGGGGGACACTGGAAAGTGGAAAAAGGCATGATCGTGGGTACAAGCGATAAATCGGATCCGCGCCATGGATTACTGGTTACAGATAATATATATAAGAATTTCGAATTAAGAATAAAATACCTCGCGGTAAAAGGCAATAGCGGATTGTACTTCAGGGTAAAAGAAGTCGGTGGAATTTATGGAGTTGAAGGTTTACAGGCGGAAATAGAACCGTTTCAGGGTGACGGAGGACTGTATGAAACTGGTGGAAGAGGGTGGGTAGTGGAACCTGATTCCGCTGATGTAAAGAAATGGTATAAACCAAACGAGTGGAATACCATGACGGTTTCTGCAAAGGGCCAATCCGTTATAGTGCATCTGAACGGTTATAAATCAGCAGAGATTCACAACGATCCCGGAAAAACTGAAGGCCATATAGCACTTCAGTTACATGGCGGACAGGATATGCTCGTATCATTTAAAGACATTGAAATTAAAATCCAACCATAATCTCTTCGCATGACCCTACCGCACATGAAACGACTGCTCTTCTTCTTCTCGCTGGCATTCCTCGGCGCCTGCTCGCCCGACAAACAAAACGAAATATCTACATGGCCGACCTTCGGGCATGATGCCTCCAATAATAAATTCTCCGAACTCACGGATATAGACACGACTAATGTAGCACAGCTGCGGGAAGTCTGGCGATTTGAAGATACCACAGAAGGTGGGGGTGTCTATTTCAATCCTGTGATGCTGGACAACCGCGTCATCGGTCTGATGCCTTCCAACAAACTGGTGGCCATGGATGCTGCTACCGGAAAGCGGTTGTGGGAGTTTACTCCCGATTCATCAGCCATTTCTAACTGGTCGAAGGGAATGACCTGCTATCCCGGTAGTCCTGACCGTATCTTTCTGATTTCAGGTGGCACGCTGTATGCCATCAACGCCGAGAACGGTACAGTTATCAAAGACTTTGGAAAAAACGGCCGTGTCGATTTCTATGAAGGTCTTGATGTGCCTGACTCCATGCGTGCTCGTGTGCCCGTCTCCAGCAACGCGCCGGGAGTCGTATATAACGATCTCTTTATTGTGGGATGCAAAGTACCGGATGAACTTCCGTCGACATCAGGCGATATCCGTGCCTTCAATATCAATACCGGCAAACTGGAATGGGTCTTCCACGTGATCCCGAAACCAGGTGAGTTCGGCGCTGACACCTGGAACCCTAACGCCCGCCAGCGCAACGGTGGCGCTAATTGCTGGGCAGGTATGGCACTGGACGAAAAACGAGGCATAGTATTCGTCCCGACTGCCTCGCCATCTTTTGATTTTTACGGAGCGGATCGTCCCGGTCAAAATCTTTTCGCCAACTGCCTGCTGGCACTCGATGCAAATACAGGTAAACGCATCTGGCATTTTCAAACCACGCACCACGATCTTTGGGATCGCGACAATGGTTCTCCGCCCAATCTTGTTACGATACATCGCGACGGAAAAGAGATCGATGCTGTTGCACTCGTCACGAAGATGGGATTCCTGTTTCTGTTTAATCGCGAAACCGGCGAATCCTTATATGGCATAAATGAAGTGCCTGTCGATACGGTTAGCAGCATGCCGGGAGAAAAACCCTGGCCCACACAACCGATACCCGTGAATCCGCCATTTGCGCGCCAGGGATACCAGGAAAAGTTTTTTGGCCGTGATTCCGCGTGGATCAAAGAGGAGATCGCCAAAAACAAATACAAGACAGGTATCTATCAACCACCGTCCATGGAGGGATCGATTATTCTTCCGACAATGCATGGCGGCGCCAACTGGGGTGGCGCTTCGGTCAATCCGGAAACCAACAGACTGTTCGTGAACTCCACCGACATGCCGTTGATCTTTAAACTTACCGACCTGAAGAAAATCCGCGCTGCCAACCAGCTCAACCCTGAAATATTGTTCAGAACTTACTGCAGCAACTGCCATGGCGCTGACAAAAAAGGAGGGGCTATTGGTCCTAATCTCACAACGCGTGTAAAAAATTACAATAGCGAGAAGATCGTGAATGCCATTCGGAAAGGCGCTCCGCCAATGCCATCGTTTAGTTTTTTGTCTCAGCAACAGATCGAATTGATTGCCGCCTATGTCAAAGACACCGTTGTACAACAATCATTCGAGACAGCAGACATTCCGCAGAACAATGAACCTTATGGCTTCAATGGATACAGTTTTTATCTTGATCCCGAAGGTGATCCTGCCATCGCCCCTCCGTTCGGTACAATGACTTCCATCGACCTCAACACGGGCGACATCGTATGGCAGGTTCCTCTCGGCGAAGACCCGAAATTCAAAAAGATGGGTATTGCGAATTCCGGCATGTTCAACCGCGGCGGATGAATTGCTACCGCAGGAGGTTTGATCTTCATCGGCGCCACCGGCGACAATATGTTCCGCGCCTTTGATCAGAAGACGGGAAAAGTAGTGTGGGAATACCAGTTGCCCGGTATGGCGAGTTCGATCCCTTCTACTTACGCCGTTGGCAACAAGCAGTACGTCGTGGTGTCTGTGAATGGCGAACAGAAAAATAATTTCAAAGGTGGGTATATTGCCTTCGCGATTCCGTAGGTCAATTTAATCCAGCAACCATCCCACTACTTCGTCCATAAAACCGGCACATTGGTAGCCGGTAACACCTTGCCAGCTCGTCATGTATAACGATACCATTCCCTCGCCCATGGCAATTACCTTACCTCCTCCCTTTGTTACAGCATAAACACCAATGGGATTCGCGTCGGACACATCGATGTACGCGAAGGGTACGCCACCTTCTACTATGCGCGCACCATGGGACGGTATGGAGTATTTCTTCTTTGTGACCTTGCCGGGAACAGAATGTCCGCCGGATGACGCGTCGGGGTTGTTAGATTTGAAACTAATACCGAAAGGCCCAACGATGTCGTTTGCATTGACCTGTGCAAGCGTAGCCCAGTAATCCTCTTCGATCACAATAAACAAAGCGCCGCCTTTCTCTACATATTGCCGGATCGCAGTGCATTCATCGGCGGAATACTTCTTCGAAGGAACCTGAATAAATAGCAGATTGCAATGCGACAGCGCATCTGTGGTAATCGGTGTTTTCAGGTAGATAATGACGGCATTGTGGGTTGCTGCGTTTTTTGTGAGTTCACCGGTCATGTATTTCAGCCGCTCAGTAGGGACAAGTTCGCTGGAGATCGAGTCGGCAGGATCGCTGTAGAATTTCTGACCGTGAGCCACGTCGACCAGAATTATCTTCTTCTGTGCGGAGAGCCCGGTCCATTGGCAGATCAAAGCCAGGATAAGAAAAGCGGTAGTTGTAAGTGATTTCATGTGAAGAGCTTTGTTGGTGCGAATTCAAGTTCCATGCCGTAAGCATATGGCAGCTTTTCAGCGGGTGTAAATCACCGATGCGTGGTAGGGATGTTCGTAAACGTACGGAGATTGTCCGTTAACGGGCAGAGGTTGGCCAGCCGTTTTACTTCGTCAATTTCTTAAGCACCTTCTCAACTCTTATCCGTTTGGTATCTTTTTCAATGTCAGGCAGACGTGAATTCAGTGTTTTTATAAAGGCCGCTTTATTTTTATCGTTGATAATGGACAATGCATTTTCAGCGTACATCGGCAGTTGATTCGTCGGACTGATTTTCAAACGTTCATTCAGCAACGCGAAAGCATCTTCTGCATATTCTTTTATTGCACAAAGTTTGATAAGAATTCCTACACAGTGGTCGTTGGTAATCACAGAACCCTTATCAGCAACATCAATAATTTTCCCCAGCGCTTTGTAAATTGGTTTTGGACTTTCATTTGTAATTGTATTCAAAGCCGTCATCGCTCCCCATTGCAGGCGATTATTTTTACTGTCCAGCAGCGCGATCAGTTCTTTGCTAAAGTCAGCCAGCAGTTTTGGTTTCAGCGTCCCAATTTCATAAATCACTTTTATGCAGTCGCTTTGTATGTTTTTGTTTTTATTGCTGAGATGGTCAACCAATTCTTTCACCGATTTTTTGTCGTTGCTCTTTGCAATTTGTTTCGCCAATTCCTGATTCGGGATTTCGTCTCTGCGATTTAATGAAGTCGCTAATTTATCTATTATTGTCATACTCCTCAAATTAGTTCACAGTGCCCGGTCAATAATTTAGGCATTTTTGGCCTAATTTTATTATCATAGGAAACAGGAATTATTTTGACAATTACCACAAACCCCTGGCTTGATATTCCGCTCGATGATTATGAACGCCATATGTCGCATGATCTGGTCGGCCAGGCAACGCTTTTAAATTCACTGACGAAAAAATATCTGGATAAGATTAAACCTGAAACGGCAGTTTTTCTAGGGATCGCCGGTGGAAACGGTTTGGAACATATCGATAATAATATTACCAGGACCGTCTACGGAGTTGATATCAATCCCGCTTATCTTGATACCGCTTCTGTAAGATATAAAGAGACCATCCCAACCCTGCAGTTAATCAATCTTGACATAGTTAAAAATTCAGAAACCATTTGCCGGACGGATTTTGTTTGGGCGGCATTGGTATTGGAATACACGGGTATTGATAATGCCCTTACATTTTCTGTAAACAATATTCGCAAGGACGGACACCTGGTTATTTCGATTCAGTCAAATAATAACATACAGTCTATAAGTCCTACAGGAGTAGAAACTGTAAAAAAAGCGGGGCAGATATTTTCCATTATCAACCCGGACGAATTGCTGAGTAAAGCAGTCGATGCTGGATTCAGACTAATGGGTAAAGAAGAAAACCCGCTGCCAAATGGAAAATCAATAATTACTTTTCATTTTATATCCCCGCAGGCACCACCGGACTTAAAGCCAGGGATTCCCTCAGCACAAATTCTTTAAATGTTCCCGGCGTAATTCCCTCCGATTTTTTGAAGAGACGTACAAAGTAATTCACGTCGGTGAATCCACATTGATAGGCCGTTTCCGTGACCGTTGTATTCTGACTGCCAAGAAGCTTTTTGGCGAGTTTGATGCGTTCGCGATTGATATATTCCAACGGTGAGATCCCGAACTGATGCCTGAACCATTTGAAAAATTCATTGCGGCTCATATAGGCTTTGCGTGAAAGCGAATCTACACCCAGTTTCTCCGTCAGGTGCAATTGAATATAATCGAGCAGGAAATGCTGACGGGTGGAATTTTTCTTGTCAGCTTTATCCAGTTCCACGCGCTTCAGATATTGACTCTGTACAAGACGCACGAGTAGTTCCTTCAGGCTCAGATCGGCATAGATATCCTTTGCTTTGTCCGCGCTACTGCAGTTACGAATGATCTTGTTAATTGTCGCGGCGATTTCCGCATCGTTTGAGAAGTGGTACTGACTGAAATCAATATCCCATTTATGGTCGTCGTCTCTGCCACTATTATAAGAGGTATTGAGATACTCCATTGTATTCCGGACATATTCCGAATTCACCATGAGAGCAATGCACTGGGTAGGTTTAACATGGGTAGACTCGGGAAAGTCGATAACCATAGATTTGTTGGCAGGCAGTATAACCGTCTCTCCGGGTAGGTATTCAAAATCCGGCACACCGGCAAGGTGCATTACTTTTTTGCCGGTGACCATGCTGGTGATCACGAGGTCCTTAAACGCTAACGGAATCCCGAATGCTTTCTGGTAGCTCTCGTAGATATTGAGCTCGCAGTTGTTAAGATTGAAAACGCGTCGGTTTTCAATCAAAGTCTGCAGTTGTTTTGGCGGTGTCAGGTCTATTTTATGAATCAGATTCCTTCTTCCCAAGCAGTTTAGTTTGAGGATTAAAAATAGTTATTGGTCAGGCTTCAGACAATAATTTAGTACAATCGTGCTATAAAACCATACAAAAATGCTGACATAGCAGCGGAATTTTAGTGATGTTTATGCCAGTCGTTTAGCATGGGCCAGGCGAAGGCGCCTTTTCTAAAAAAATATAGGGTTCAGTGATCTTATAATGCGGAACTGGAACGGGTTGCACTTGAATACCATAAACATTAAACCTTATCCTGAAAAGGTATCGGTGACCCTGCCGCCGGAAACTAACATTTACGGTGGTGGGTCGCACCGCCTGGTAGGTCTTCACTCATGAGGTTGTATCCTCAAACTACTTCCCACAAAAAAGCCTCCCGATTAAGGGAGGCAGCACTAATCAAATACCATTAACGATTAAACCTTATCCTATGAAACCATTAAAATAACGCATTTTCTTATTACTGTCAATAAAAAAACTCCTTATAGCACGTTAATGGCCAGCTTTTTAGCCGGAAAACCCCGCCAGTAAAGGATAAATTTTTTTTATTGTTATATATTTTTTTTTCAATATATTAAATTGGCAAAACCGGACAGTATTGTCCTTAAATGAACGATCCCGCCTCGAAACACCTTCTCTAAGTATTTGCCTTTCAATGAAATATTTTCTGGCATGTTTGTTAGCTTTTGAAAACATGGTCAAAAACAATTTAAAGACCGCCTGGCGTAATATAATACGGGGCCGGGGCTATAGCGCGCTTAATATTTTTGGACTTGCAACAGGTATGGCTGTCGCATTGATCATTGGGCTTTGGGTATATAATCAATACGCATACGATAAATTTCTTCCCGATTACAAGCAGTTATACCAGGTGCGCAGAAATTTTTATGGCAACGGCGACACAGTTACTTATGGCGGCACTTCATTGAAGCTGGCAGACGCCTTACGAAATCAAATTCCGGAAATAGAATCTGTTGCTGAAACAGATGGTGGCGGTTTGCACGGATTAATGGTTGCTGACAAGAAACTTTATATGCAGGGAAATCAGGTAGCCGGTGATTTTCTTACCATGTTTCAATTTACTTTACTGGAGGGCGAAGCAAAAAATGTATTGAACGATCCCTTATAGTATTGTGCTTACAGAAAGTACTGCAAAAGCTTTGTTCGGTAATGAAGATGCGCTCAACAAAACAGTTCGTTACGATAATAAAAATGATTTAAAAGTCACAGGTATTTTAAAAGATGTTCCTGCTAATTCCACTTTACAATTTAATTTTTTAGTGCCATTCAGCTACCTGGAATCAACGGATAGCTGGGTAAAACTGGCACGCTCCGAAGGATTTGGCTGGACCAATTTTGCAACCTATGTGCAAATTAAAACCGGGGATTTCTTATGCACAGGTTGCTCCTAAAATAAGAGACATTCAGAAGACGGAGAAGGATAACAGTATGTCAATGTCAACGAATATTATTCTTGACCCGATAGAAAACTGGCATTTGTATGACAACTTTGAGAAAGGCAAACCTGTTGGAGGTTTCATTGAATATGTCCGCATATTTAGTATTATAGGCATATTGGTGCTGCTGATTGCCTGCATTAATTTTATCAATCTTACCACGGCCAGATCGGAGAAAAGAGCAAAAGAAGTTGGTGTAAGAAAAGCAATTGGCTCTGGTAAAAAAGAACTGGTATTTCAGTTTCTTATTGAATCTGTTCTGCTAACATTCATTGCATTTATTTTTTCCATTCTTTTTGTTCAACTGGCATTGCCATCATTCAATACACTTACGGGGGGCACAATAAAAATTCCGTTTGCCAATGCGGTATTTTGGATAATTACATTATGCTGTGTACTGGTAACTGCACTGGCTGCCGGAAGCAGGCCGGCATTTTATCTTTCTTCCTTCAATCCCGTAAAAGTTTTAAAAAGCAACATGCATGTGGGTAAAGCGGCCACGTTGCCACGGAAAATATTAGTGGTGCTGCAATTCAGTTGTTCCATAGCACTTATCATAAGCACTTTCATTATTTACCAGCAGGTTCAACATGCGAAGGACAGGCCTTCGGGTTACGATAAAAACAGGCTGATGATGACGGATATGAATGAAGATCTGATCCGAAATTATACTGCCATCAGGAATGAAATAAAGCAAAAAGGCATTGCCGAAATGATAACGACTGCATCAAGTAATGTTACTACCGGCGGCAATCACAGGGATGTGGATGAATGGCCTGGCAAAAGACCGGGCGAGTCTGTAAATATGGGCTATATACATGTATACGGAGGATTACTTTAATACGCTTGGTATGACTATGAAAGAAGGAAGAAATTTCTCCGGTAATTCAGATACGTTGAATGTGATATTTAATGAAGCTGCGGTTAAGCTGTTGCGGTTAAACAATCCGATAAACCAGGTGATTACTTATATTGATACCCGCTTGAAAATAATTGGCGTTGTTAAAGATGCATTAATGGCATCTCCTTTTGCATCCTGCCGACCCAACAATTTTTATGTATGAAGCAAATCCTCAGAATGTAATGATGTATAGATTATCTGCGGGTATAAAAACACAGGATGCTATTGCAGAGCTTACGTCCATTTTTAATAAATATAACCCGGCCTATCCTTTTACTTACACGTTTGCTGATGATAGCTATGCAGCCAAATTTAAACTGGAAACACTGATAGGAAAACTTGCAGGATTATTTGCAGCCTTTGCCATTTTTATTTCATGCCTTGGCTTGTTTGGCCTGGCAGCTTATATCGGCAGAACAACGAACCAAAGAGATAGGTATACGCAAAGTATTGGGTGCATCGATACCGCAGGTATGGCTGTTACTTTCAAAAGATTTTATCCTGCTTGTTTTAATAAGTTGTTTTATTGCATCGCCCGTTGCTTTGTATTTTTTGACCGGCTGGCTGCAGAAATATGATTACAGGATTTCTATAAGTCCATTTGTATTTATTATAGCAGGTATTGCGGCAATTGTAATAACAATAATTACGATTAGTTTCCAATCAATAAAAGCAGCAGTAGCAAACCCGGTAACCAGCCTTCGCTCAGAATGACTTGTCCGCTATCCCGGATAGTCCGGGATGGCATTAGCAGAGCTTCGGCTGACGAAGCTATCCCTTCGGTCTGAGTGAATTCCCTTGGCAGTTGTACTTTTACGTGTTGCATTGCTTACAGTATTAGACACAAAAGGCCGCGTTATGGGGATATTAAAAACTATTAATGCCGGAGACCTGTGCATTGCTTATGAAGAAAGTGGAAATGTTGATGGAACGGCCATCATACTTATGCACGGATTTCCATATGACGTAAGGGCTTACGATGAAGTAACAAAACATCTGTTGACTGAAAACTGTCGGATTATCGTTCCATACCTGCGCGGGTTCGGACCGACAAAATTTCTTTCTCCCCATACGATCCGTTCTGGCCAGCAGGCAGCATTAGCCTATGACTTGATGGCGTTAATGGATGCCCTGTCAATACAAAAAGCAATTGTGGGTGGGTACGATTGGGGCGGACGGGCTTGTTGCATTGTTTCTGCCCTTTTTCCAGATCGTATTATAGGACTTGTATCTATGGCGGGATATAACATCCAAAACATAGCAAAATATTCAGAACCTGAGGCCCCGGAAATTGAAATGCTGAATTGGTATCAATTCTACTTTCATGGCGAACGTGGTCGCCTGGGATTGACAAAATACCGAAAAGAGTTGTGTAGACTATTATGGCGCAACTGGTCTCCAACCTGGAAGTTTGATGATGACACTTTTGAAGCAACGGCAGTTTCATTCGACAATCCCGATTTTGTTGAAGTAGTTGTGCATTCATACAAACATCGATATCAATTAGCAAGCGGCGACCCTAAATTTGAAACTATAGAAGGGTCGCTGCAAAGGCAGCCAACAATAAAAGTACCTGCTGTAATATTGGATGCAGAAGACGACGGTGTAGAACCGTTTGCAGGAACGGGTAAGGATGCCGGGTATTTCGAAGGCGGATATGAAAGAAGAGTTGCTAAAGGAATAGGACATAATCTGCCCCAGGAGTCGCCTGCCGAATTTGCCAGGGGAATTTTGACATTTTTAAGGACATGAAAGACTACACACAACATTAAAGTTGGGTCATGCCGGCGGACAAATAATGCTGTCTCAGCCTGGTGGTGGTAAATAACAATGGACATTTGTACCTTCAGTCAGTATTTGAACCCGGCAGATTCATTCCAATGCTGCTCAGGCATAAATGCTTTAACGTTGTGCGTAATGCAATCGGGCAATCTGATAATTTAGCTAATCAACAAAACCTGGAGAAATGACGGGCAATACAGGCGACGAGTCGTTAAAGGATCAGCCTAACACTCAATCGGCAAATCATTCAGACGGAATTATTCCTACGTCAAGTACAGATACTGTTAAACCTGATCAAGAAACAGAAAATATGGAAGTACATCATCACCCTGACCTTCATCATAACCCCAAAAAGTGGAAAGAATATTTCCTGGAGTTCCTGATGATTTTTCTTGCCGTTACGTTGGGATTTATTGCAGAGAACCTTCGGGAGCATCTTACAGACAGGGCAAAAGAAAAACAATATATTGAAGGTTTTGTCCGCAATCTGAAAGATGATACGGCCAATTTGCGCCATGTGATTGAGTCCGACACGCGGCAGGTAAAAGGACTAGACAGCATGTTGAAGCTTTCCCACGTAAACATGGCTATTGATTCTAATCGCAAATCATTTTATTATTATGTCACTAAATATTGTTATAACTCATCTTCTTTTAAAAGTAATGACGCCACCTTGCAGCAGTTAAAAAGCACCGGTGATTACAGGCTGATTGAAAAAGATCATGTAGCAGACAGCCTTACAAAATATGATGGTGATATACATAACGTCTATGGACAGGGTGACTATTACGAAGTTTATTTTAAAGAAATATTATCCAAGCTGGATGAGTTGACTGATATGACTGTTCTTGGCAGATACTTCTTTTATAAAAAAGGAAAAATGATGAATAAACCATTTCCCCAGTTACGAGTAGAGAATGGGAAATTGACAACTTTTTTCAATAAAATATTTGTCTTTAAGGTTATTACAAATTCTTATGTCGAGAATAAATTAGAACCGCAATTGGAAAATTCAAAACGCTTAATTGAGTTTCTAAAAAATAAGTATGACATTCAGGACTGACCTGTTGGCTGTATTGCTTATGAATACTTAAAAATAGTAACATTTGCTTTCTGCTTGTCACCGAATGATGTTAATTTTATTCTGTCAAACATCTCAAAAACTTATCGTATGAAAAGGTTACTACTTCTTTCCTTTTTAATAGCCAGCTCCACTTTCGCCATTTGTCAGTCAGCAGGCAGTTTTTCCGCAGATGCAGAAAAAGCATTCGGCAGCATAAAAAATGGCGCTTTCAAAAACGGATACAGTTACCTGATAAAATTTGCAAATACGAACCAGGGAGCGATTAGCGTCAAGCCCAATACCAGTTACCTCATTTTTTTTGTTTATGATAATACCAATCATCCGGCGCCCGATTTCAAGGCTCACTTAATGACGCCAGACAGTGCGCTGATGAAAAAATATACGGTAAGACCCTTCGACCGGGCACAGATCGGCGTTGCAAGGGCTGCACAATTGGAATTTCGCACTCAACAATTTAATGGTGAAACAAAACCAGTGAGACTGGAAGCAAATCCGGCCGCGAATATTTATGTTTTTTATAAAAAGTAATTTGAAGTAAATTAATTTACTGACATTCTATTTCGGAAATTTAAATGTCATCATGGCTAAAGCCGCCAATGGAGTTAGTATGGCAATAAGCCCCCAGAAATCCCAGGCTAAATATAGTTTGTCAAAATTCTTCCAGTCAAAATCAGCCGATGTTTCCTTGTTTGATGTGACCTGGTAGATTTTCCTTTGCAGAGGCGCGACTTTGAACGCAAAGGCAAGTCCCGAAATGGAGATCATGACGATAGACCAGAATATCCATTTGGTGTGCAGGAGGGGATAATGTCCCAGAACAGCGGCAAAAATTCCGCCAGCTACAATAAAAATAACGCCGGGAAGGGTAAAGTATCTGTCAGCGAGCAGGATACCTTTCATGGTAAAATGGATGATTTTTAAATCTTTTGTTTTTACAGCAAACCACATCCAGAAAAGCCCGGTAATAATATTTCCTAGAAAAATCACTACTGCGAGTAGGTGGATTAATTTAAAAATAGCATAACCCATAACGATTATTTAAGGGAAGTTCGCAATATTCATTGGAATGACTCGTCCTGCATTCCTTATTTTTTATTGAAGGCAGGCAATATATATTTTCTGATCAGTTCGTCGGAAGGGGATTGAGTGTTATAGTTTCCACCTGTTATTACCGTCACCATATTTTGTTCATGCCAGATATAAATTTTTTGCCCGCCATTACCCTGGGCAGCCTTACCATAATATTTGACTCCGTTGACATCAAGATATTTAAGCCACCATAGGTAGCCATAGTCAACTCCCTGCACAACTGAATGTTTTTCCAAAGATAATTTCACCCATGCCGGATCTATTATCTGCTGTCCATTCCAACTACCGTTTTGTAAATACAACAATCCGAATTTGGCCATATCTCTTGGTCGCAGGTAGAGCTGACAAAAGTCTTCAGCATTGGACTTATCGGGCTTAAAATTCCATTTGAAAGGTTCGATACCCAAGGGGTTGAATAAATTCTCCCTGGCAAATACCGGTAGAGGCTTATTGGTAGCCTTTTCGATGATACGCCCCAGCGTGACGGGATTGCCGGAACAATACATTCCTTTTCCGCCGGGACTGTCAATCATGGGAAGATCCAGAGTGAATTGGACCCAGTCGTCTGAATGATCCATCGTTGTTTCATTGCCTTCCGATTTGGGATTGCTTATGTCACAATCAAGCCCGCTTTGATTGGAAAGCATATTTGCAATCGTAATCCGTTTTTTGGTGCTCGTGTTGTTTTGTATAGTATACTCAGGGAAATAAGGAAGCACGGTTTCATGGATGCTTTTGATAAATTTTTTTTCAATGGCAATTCCGGTAAGTGCAGAAACAAAACTTTTGGTTGCAGAACGCAATTCCTGTAAACTGTCTTTATTATAATCATAGAAATACTCTTCAAACACGAGCCTTCCATCCTTAATGATCAAAATGCTATGGACATTCGGATATTCACCTCGAATAATTTTTTTCATCATTTCCGCCAGTAATGCGGTATCTAAACCCGAGTTAACAATACTGCCGGTTCGTAGTCCATCCTTTAAATTTTCTGGTACAGTATACTGGTTGGAATTTTTATCATCCGGAAGTCTTGGATACCACATAGTCTTGGGAAACGAAACATCTTTGCTCAATAAGTTGAATGTGTCTTTGCCGGTGATAAATCCGCTAACCTGATCCGATTTATTTCTAAGAAACTGAATCTTTTCTTTTGATAGATTTAGAAAAATGTCCTTCTGCAGCGGTGACAGCGGGTAGTTGCTTTTATTGATAATAGCATATAACAGACTGTCTTTAGGTGATGCGGCAATAGCCAGTGTGGTATGGTTTGAATATTCGTATATCCCTTCGTATGCTTTGAGTTGCTCATATCCTGATTTGTATCCGGATTGGGAGTGGCCAAACAATACAGAAAGACTAAGAACAAAAACTAAATGTATTTTTCGCATGTTGAAGAAAGGTAACTATTGTTCTGATGAGCTTCCATCAAATATTATTTATTCCCCTTCGGAAGATGAGCGATTAGCTCAACCTCGATTTGTGCATCCTTTCGCCCTTCATAGAGTCTGCTGATCTGAACCCAGGTTGCAGCCGGATAGTCGCCCTGATAAAAGACCTTTCTCACTTCGTTATTCGATTTCACGGCTTCCATGTCTGTTGTGAATAATGTCTCTTTAACTACATTTTGATAGGTTGCCCCGTATGCGCTTAAGATTTTGCCCAGGTTGACATATATTCCCTGAAGCTGTTCCGCGATGGTTCCTTTATCGAGCCATCCTGAGATATACAATACATTGTCAACTAACACAGCTTCCGTATATCCAATGCTTGAATCCTGTTGATTGAATTGGCCGCCGTAATATTTCTTCTTCGTGATCTGACCGGACTGAGCAAAAGAATGAAGGGTAAAGAATGAAATACATACAGGGATCAGGAATCTTTTCATATTAATTGCTTTAATTGGTTGATGGTAAATTTAAGATATTAAGCATCCCTGCAGATTTCTTTAAAAGTCCGGCCATTACCTTTCGCAAAAACCGCCGCCCCTTAGGAGTATTTGGATTGGAGGTAAGCGATTTAGTATATTCGAATCCTATGTATTATTTAGTATACGGTCTTTTTTACCTGCTTTCCCTCCTGCCAATGCGCCTGTTGTATATCATTTCGGATGGTGTATACGGGGTTGTTTACTATTTAATTGGCTACCGGAAAAAAGTAGTGATGAAAAACCTCGAAATAGCTTTCCCCGAAAAATCAAATGCAGAGCGGGTTAAAATAGCCAAGGCGTTTTATCATAACCTGCTTGATTCCTTTATAGAAACCATCAAATTAGTAACAGCCTCAAGGCGTTTTTTAGAAAAAAGGGTAACCGCTAATTGGGAATTGCTTGACCCGATTTATATGAAACCGGCAAAAGCTGCCAGCTTCACCTCGGACATACGTTTAACTGGGAATGGGGCCATCACGTGGTGGGCAACCATACAAAATACCAGGTGCTCGTAGTATATATGCCTCTAAGCAATGCTCCACTGGAAAAACTGATGTATAATTTGCGCGTCCGGTATGGAAATAAATTTATTGCTGCGAGCAATATGAGCAAGTCAATGGAAACATTTAAAGACACCCAATATCTCCTGGGCCTTGTTGCCGACCAGAGTCCGGGAAACCTCAATAATGCTTACTGGACGAATTTTTTTGGCAGGCCGACCGGGTTTGTTTCAGGTCCGGAAAAAGGAGCAAGAGCGGGTAATTTACCTGTCCTGTTTACCTCTATTGTAAAACCTAAACGCGGCTACTATCAATGCCGTTTTAGAAGTTGCCTGCGAAGATCCCAGTTCACTAAAGGAAGGAGAACTGACGCTGCGATATGCCCGTTACATGGAAAAAGTAATACGCACGAATCCTGAAATGTGGTTATGGAGTCATCGGAGATGGAAACATAGTTGGAATCCGATATATGCAAAGAATTGGATTGGAGAAAACTTACCTGGTAGTGGACAACAAACGATTTGAAATATTCAGAAGAAACTACTTCGGTTTTATTTGGTTTGCATGACCCTGAAGACTGAATTGTGGATATGCCGATCATTAGACTCCTTATGGATGAGGTACAAGGCAGCTAGCAGGGTAACCACACTTATTACCAGCAGAAACTTGGTACCTGCTCTTACAATAGTCGTATGTTTTGTCAGTCGGGCGCTCATTATAACTGCTGCTTTCTCATCATTCTTTTCCTTTTCAAGAGCTCTTCTCCTTAGTTCGCCCAATTCGCTAACCTGGTAATGGGATTTGTCTTTTGCATTTCCCCACTGATTAATTTCCGACATTCGGGCCAAGCTGGCATTAATAATTCTGCTCACTGCCAGATTGTATACAAAGTTATTATCTGTAAATACCTGATCGAAGTCTTTATCAGTAACCTGTCCTTTCTGAGCAATCTTGGTTAATATTAGTAATTCTATCTCTTTCGTGAGTTCCATATTCCAGAATTTAATCCAAAAAATGCAGGCACTTCATGGACTATTATATTTCTTGATATGGATTTTAGAGACGGCTTGTCAGATATAAGATCTTGCTTGTTGAAGATGATAGATAATGGGTATTCAGCCTTAAACAAATTAATTAATTGCTTCGGTATTTGCAATACTGCTGGTACTATTCCGGTATCGGTTTCGTGTATTTACTAGCTCTCAATACGATTGCGATCCTTCAAAACTGTTTGTATTTTACTAGAGCTGATTTATTGTATTATACCCTTATAAGCCCCCCTACATGGATAACACTAAAACCATGGAACTTGAAATACTGATAGCCATCAGTCAGAACAGGAAAGTTCCTACCCACCAGTTCTACCAGCATTTTGAACACAAATGGAAATTATACTCTTCCGCATTTGATGAATTATTATCTGAAGGATTATTTGCAACAGCTCCGGTCGACGATAAGATCTGTTTATGAACTTACCAGTAAAGGAAAGGTCAGAATAACGGAACTTATAGAGCAGCGCGAAGCTGATATTCATTCCCGGTTATTGCTTTTAAAAAAGGAAAAGCCGGTACCCGCGGCCGGTTGGAAATCAGGCATGGCCTTATTAAACTCCATCGCCCATTTTTTGCTTCACTCAGAAAAAGCAACAAAACCAAAGCAGCTATCCGGTTATCACGGAGTTAACTCCCTGACCAGACAAACGCGATAGATGCTGCTACATGTCCTCTTAAATTGCTGAAATACAATAATTTATCTCTATCCTCACGTCGCTGAATTATTTGTGACTATTACCGCTGTCGCGCATCCCATGGGAAAAGCGAAGAAAAAAGGCCAGATAAATATGATAAAAAATATCTATTATCTTAGTTTTGAGCCAGTTAAGGCATAGCCCCGTAAACACTCCCAAAGAATATCCGTATCACCATGTATGACTGATAAGTGTTCTGTCACTCACAATTTATCAGCAATGGAACCCCAGGATCGTAGAGCAGAAATTGCTGCTTTGGAAATTCAGCTTCAGCGTTATGAGTATTTGTTTGATCAGTCAATCAGGAATAATGAAGTATTGGCGAAGACAAAAATCATACTGCATGACATTAAATTAGTATCAGAGAGATTAATAAAATTAAAAAACACTAAGGGAGTTAAATAAGCCAAATTCCAATATGGCTTAAACATCAATTACAAATTCAATATCCTGAGTAAATGATCGCATCCAACAAAGAAGAAATTGCTCTACTGCAATTACAAATTAAGCAACAAGAGAAGCTGTTTGACAAGTCCATGGGTGAAAACGAAGAATTTTCCAAGGCCAAACTAATCTTTCATGAACTAAAAAAAATGCTTGAAAGATTGGACGAACTTACTGGCAACAGTAGTAGTAAGTCACACTGCAAACCACCAATAGACAGCCTGTCAACCAGAAAACCGGGGAAGACTCCAGGCTCTTGCTTTTTGGTTTCAATTCCCCATTGATAACCGAAATAATCCTGCTGCACCACCCGGTACAGAAAGCGATCCGGTTCACTGATCATTACATTTATTCATATCCCGGGAAGATAAAATCACTTGTTTTAAAGTATCGGATATTTATATTTACTAAGATTTCCGAAACCCATCCCGGCACCAGAATTCCACTATTGACTTTTCATAAATACTGATCGCTAAATCTGATTCATGCAGGCAAACCCTCAGAAGCAAAACTGGCACGGGATGGATATCCCCGAATTGCTGGAGCGGATAGGAGGGAATGCCGTGGGCTTATCCAACGATGAAGCGGCTAAAAGACTTTTATCCTTCGGGCCAAATGAAATCATCGAAGGAAAAAAGAAACCCGCCTGGGTTATATTTCTCATTCAGTTTAAGGACTTAATGATTCTGGTGCTTTTCGGCGCCGCGCTCATCTCCGCCATTGTAGGCGACATTTCAGATACCATCATTATTCTGGCGATTATTGTTTTGAATGCCATCATCGGTTTCTTCCAGGAATACCGGGCGGAAAAAGCGATCAGCGCATTAAGAAAGCTGGCCGTGCCTGATATACTGGTTATAAGAAATCAGCAACCAGGCCGTGTATCTTCCCTGTCCCTGGTGCCCGGCGACCTGGTAATACTGGAAGCCGGCAATATCATACCAGCCGATATACGTCTTTCCGAAACCCATCGCTTAACCATAAACGAATCTTCGCTCACGGGTGAGTCTGTATCTGTCGAAAAACAGACTAAAGCGCTGGATCCGGCGGTCGACACCACGGGTGACTATTCCAATATGGTTTTTAAAGGGACTTTTATTACGCAGGGACGGGGCAGGGGATTCGTTGTAGAAACCGGTATGAGAACAGAGCTGGGTAAGATCGCTCACCTGATACAACAGCCGGGAATTAAAACACCCCTCCAGAAAAAGATGGCCGGACTGAGCAGAAATCTTTCTTATTTCATACTTATTATATGTGCCATTGTATTCCTGGCCGGGTATCTCCGGGGTGAAAATCCGACTATTATTTTTCTCACGGCTTTATCTCTCGCCGTTGCAGCCATTCCTGAAACACTTCCTGCTGTGATCACAATCGCTTTATCAGTAGGAGCTAAGAAGATGTCGAAAAATAATGCCCTGATCAGAAAATTGCCGGCTGTGGAAACTCTCGGTTCTGTCACCTATATCTGTACCGATAAGACCGGAACCCTTACACTGAATAAAATGACAGTGGAAGAAATTGCCGTAAATCATTTTGACGGAGAGAAAATGATTTCTTCAGAAGAAAGCCGGGAGTATAAACTCCTGATGGAATGTATGGCACTTAACAATGACGCTTATGGAAAAGCTAGATCAGCAATTTATTGGCGAACCAACCGAAGTCGGCCTGCTCGAGTATGCCTATGCAAAAGGGTACGACAAAACAGAGCTGGAAAAGAAATTCCCCAGAATAGCGGAAATACCCTTTTGACTCCGATAGAAAATGTATGACCACCATCCACAGGCGGGGCAATAAATTCATTGCATACACGAAAGGCGCACCCGAAACAATCCTGGGTTTGTCAGATCAGTCTTCAAATGGTGGGGCGATAGACGGACATCTGGCTGATATGCTGAATGGAGGCTACCGCATACTGGCGTTTGCCAGCAGGGAATTTGACCAGATGCCAACCGTGATCAGTCCCTGAAACCATCGAAAATAATATGCAGCTGGCCGGTGCCGCCGGTCTGATCGACCCACCCAGGAATGAAGTGAAAAATGCCATCGAAGAATGCCATGGAGCGGGAATTAAAGTGGCGATGATAACCGGCGACCATATCAAAACAGCAACCATTATTGCAAAACGGTTAAGTTTAATAAATACTGAAGACGACCATGTATTAACCGGTTCGAAAATGAAAGGCATGAGCGATGGGGAACTGAAAATGTTGGCAACATCGGTCAGGGTATATGCCAGGATATCACCGGAACAAAAACTGAATATCATTAAAGCCCTGCAGGCAAATGGTGAATATGTGGCCATGACGGGCGACGGGGTCAATGACGCGCCGGCACTCAAACACGCAGACATTGGCATAGCCATGGGCATTACCGGAACAGATACAGCCAAGGAAGCAAGTGCTCTTATTTTACTCGATGATAATTTTACCAGTATCGTAGGTGCAGTGAAAGAGGGCAGACGGATTTTCGACAATATTTTAAAATTCATCCGCTATGTCCTCACCGGAAATACCATTGAAGTGTTAGCCATTTTTCTGGCTCCGTTCTTTTCCCTCCCCATTCCTCTCTTACCCATTCATATTTTATGGATCAATTTAGTTACAGACAGTCTGCCCGGCCTTGCGCTGGTTGCCGAACCGGCAAATGCTGAGATAATGAACCGGCCTCCCCGTCCGCCTTCACAGGCCATTATTACCCGTGCACTGGTATTTCAAATCTTCTGGGTATCGGGACTGTTCACCGCTCTTGCCCTGGGCACACAGGCCTGGGGAGTCAGTCATCATTTACACTGGCAGACGATGGTATTCACGGTTATTTCGATCGGTCAGCTCTTTCTGGCCATTGCGATTCGGACAGACCATCGGGGGTTTTTCAAATTGCATTTATTTGCCAACCCCGTACTTTTAGCCGTGGTGGCTGGCACTTTTTTAATTCAGATGGCCATGATTTATATTCCGTTTTTCAATAAACTGCTGAAAACCGATCCGCTGACCATCTATGAACTTGCCATAAGCCTGGGCATATCTCTTCTCATCATCCCCATCGTTGAATTGGAGAAAATATTTAGAAGAAAAGGGTAATGCAAAATCCCGGAATGACCGCTAAATCATCCCGGGATTAAATTTAAAATCTCTTACAAGCCGTATTAATACCTCTTTACTACCTTGTATAGAAACCGATCCGGTTCAGTAGTCACACCACCTGCTTCTCTTCTCTTTTTCAGCGCATCTGATTTATAATACGCAAAGGCTTTGGCAGTATCCATTAGAGCCGTCACCAGTACTACCTTTTTATCATTATCGATATTGTGGCCATAAGCCCTGACGGCTATGCCATTATCTAACCTTTCCTGCTTACCTTCTTCAAAGTTTTTTTCCCAGGCGGCCCAGTCTTTAACTGTGAAAGTTGTTCTGGACCGGATGATGTCTGGAGAAAGAAGAGAGGTGTCCTGGAAGACCATTGTAACCAGAGAAAACGTTGGCGCGCCTGTTACGCCACCCTTTTGCATAGCTTTTTTCAGTCCCGGGTCTTTTGCAAAAGCTTTTGCCTTGGCCGTATCATCTACTTTCACGGCTACCAATATCGTATTGGAATCCTTTAAACCGCGGCCAATTACATAACTATGTATGCCATTCGCCAGCCGGATAGAATCGTGTCAGCAGTGTCCTGGAAGACCATCGTGACAAGCGAAAACGAAGGCGCCCCTGTTACTCCACCCTTTTGCATCGCTTTTTTCAGTCCGGGGTCTTTGGCAAATGCTTTTGCCTTGGTCGTATCGTCTACTTTCACCGCTACCAATATCATGTTGGAATCCTTTAAACCGCGGCCTATTACATAACTATGTATGCCATTTACCAACCGGATAGAATCATGTTCATCATAGGAGGGTTGCCATTTTGCATAATTGGCCACCTTGTGTATTACAACCATCATATTTTGTGGTGTGGTAATCGTAGTTACCGCAGGTGCAAGCACAGTTTTGCTGGTGTCAACAGCGGTGGAGTCGGTTGGCGTCTTAGTTTCGCCTCCCCCGCAGGAGACCAGAAAGAATGCCATGGAATAAAAAAGAAAACCGTAAAATCTAAGTTGTTTCATTGATTTTGCTTTAAATGATTAAATTAATAAATAAGGGCCGGGGGAGTGTTACAAAAGGTAGGGACCTAAATGTAGCTTATATCAAATAGTTCGCCGAATTTAAATATATGGGGAAAAAGCTGCAAATGATGCCAACATAGGTTTATAGCAACATTATTTGCTCCCATTTTAGGGAGGATTTAGATCATCTAAACATAAACAAACTTATCAGCCTCCAATTTTGATTCCCCGTCGAAACGGTAAGCAGCCAGATAACCCTGTTTGGCTACACTGTAGTCCACACAGCAAATATTTTCCTTGTAAAGCATCGGATTGCCCTGGAGCCAATAATGACCAAAGAACACCGGAATATTGTCAGCCTGGTACCACTTAAAACCCTTCAACAAGGTTTCATCTATTGGTTCTTCAAACAATTCTTCATGCGGTTCAATGCTGATCTGCCTGTAGGTAGTATTCAGATAATCTTCCCACCATTTGATCCTGGTTTCATTCCTGATCGCGCCGTCTTTGTCTTTAAAGAATTGACCGGCCGGTAATTTGATTTCCTTTCCCTTTAATATGATGTCGATTGCATTGTTTAGCGGACTATCCTTCACAGCGGACTCACGAATCAGATCATCCGTCAGCTTATTTTCGGGCATCAGTTCTTTAAGTACACCGATACTTTTCCCTTCCCAGCAGGCGTGAACGGCCCTGAAGTAAGTGGATTCATAGAAAATGGGAAGAGTTTTAAACCAATCCAGCCATCCTTCATATTCTTCCTGCCTGTTTTGAAACTGGCGCAGTGTTTCGTAATGCTGTATGATATTTTTTATAAGATGCTTCCTTAAATGACCCCCGCGATTTGTTTCCTGGATATGAAAGCAAAGTGCATTGTATTCATGATTGCCAAGCAGGGCGGTTGCATTCCCCGAATCAACCATCGCCCTGACAATTGTAAGTGTCTCCCTGATTTTTGGCCCCCTGTCAATATAGTCGCCGACAAAAAACGCCTTACGGGTCGGATGTGCATAGGACCTGCCGTGATGCTGGTAACCCAATTTGCCCAGCAATTCCTCCAGCTTATCCGCATGGCCATGAACGTCGCCAATAAAGTCGATCATACTGCAAAATTACATCAGTTTCGATATGGCAAAATGTTATTTGTCGGTTCAGATCTTCAAAATAAATCTACTCGTCAATACCATCTCATCATTTTTTCCCCAATCGAGTTTCAGTAAACTATCACTCAGCGTAAAGCATTGTTACACTTCGGACAGGGTTTTCTCCTCCCGTATTTTGTAGTGCGGAAGAGTTGATTCTTTCAACTATAATTTTCCCTTTGAAGTCTTGTCCTTGTGAAAAGAAGACACTTTGTGTGATGACTACTAAAGCAAAAGCTTTTTCATCTTTAAATATATTTACCTTGATACAACGTTGTTTACAGTTTGCTGAAAGAGGTTCATAGTTGCTATATCTTATCCAGGTTAAAGGGTAATTCGCGGATTCTCTTGCCGCACAAATTAAAAATTGCATTGGTGAGCGCCGGTGCAACAGGTGGCAGGCCGGGCTCGCCTGCTCCTTCAGGAGGATAGTTATTTTTCATAACGATCACTTCAATTTCCGGGCATTCATCGATGCGCATCATCTGATAGTCATGAAAATTCTGTTCAACTACTCTGCCTTTTTCAATAGTCAATCCGCTTTTATATGCAGCTGTAAGCCCCATTACCACACAACCTTCAGTTTGTGCCTGCATGATATCGGGACTGATTACCACGCCGCTATCAATAGCGACGGTTATTTTGACCACTTTCACTTTCCCGTTTATCCTGGTAACTTCGGCAACTGCTGCAGTAAAAGCTCCCGAACGTTGAACAATGGCCACCCCCATACCTGTATTTTTTTCCCTTGGTTTGTGCCAGCCCGTCTTTTCGGCAACTGAGTTCAGCACGGCCGTATAACGCGCATGATTTTTCAATAAGGAAAGTCTGAAATCGAGCGGGTCCTTATTCGCTGTCACTGCCAGTTCATCTATAAATGATTCCTGCGCAAAACAGTTGGTGGAGTGATATACAGAACGCCAGTATGAAATAGGGATGTAAAATTTGCGCAGCACGCCTTTAATAGAAAAGTTAGGAATGTCATATTCAGTATTTATTCCCCCCGCAATAGCCTCACCGGCTACAGTGGAATCGCCCGTTTGATTGTTGATTTCCTGGCAAATCACTTTATGTTCGAGCGCAATCAGATTGCCCTCATGATCCAGCGCCCCTTTACAAACATTGAGCGAGCAGGCCCTGAATGGTCCCTGCGTAAGGTCATCTTCGCGGCTCCAGATAACCTGAATGGGCTTGCCGGTTTTCATAGAGAGGTCGGCAGCTTCTTCAGGAACATCCGTCAGACTTCTTCTGCCAAATGCTCCGCCCATATAAGTATAATGAATCGTGACATCGTCTTCTGTCACGCCGCATTGCTTTGCCAGATAAGAACGGTAGCCATTTGGGTTTTGTGTTGAACCCCAGAATTCAACACCGTTTTTTTTAACATGTACAATCGCATTCATAGGTTCCATGGGAACATGAGCCTGGTAGGGTGTTTCATATGAGACTTCAACTTTGATCTGCTCGGCATCAAAAACGGATTTGAAATTTCCTTTCTCCTTAAAAACGACACCCTCCTGTTCTGCAGCTTTTTTATAATTTTCTTTAATTTTATTTGTTGACCAGGAATCCAGTTCACCATTATCCCATTTTACTTCAAGTGCGTTTCTTCCCTGAACGGCTGCCCAGTATGTATCTGCAACCACGGCAACACCCTCTCTATTGTGCCCCCATACATTACGCTGGGTTTTGAGCACCCATCTAACTCCTTTTATTTTTTTGGCTTTTGTGTCGTCAAAACTTATCAGCTTGCCTAAAAAGACAGGCGACCTTTCAATGGAAGCAAACAACATTCCTTCTACCTTGCAGTCAATACCGAATACCGCTTCCCCATTGGTTTTTGCCGGGATATCTTTTCTTCGGGGTGAAGTGCCGATGATGGTAAAATCTTTCGGGTCTTTTAATTTTGGATTTTGGGGAGGAGATATTTTAGAAGCATCTTCCGCCAGTTCTCCGTAAGTCAGTTTTTTTCCTGATGGCCGGTGAAACACCGTGGCATCATGAGCATAACAATCTTCCACATGCACATTCCAGCGATTTGCTGCAGCCATGATCAGTATTTCTTTTGCTGAAGCGCCTATCTTTCTCATCAAATCGTAATTGCTGGATATGCTATGGCTGCCCACCACCATCTGGTCACCATATAACTTACGGCTTGCAGGCGATTGCAGGATGTTCACTTTAGTAATATCCACTTCCAGCTCTTCCGCGATAATCATGGGGATTGCTTCAAAAGTGCCCTGTCCCATTTCCGGGCGATGATTGTAAATGGATATCCTGCCGGAGCTGTCAATAAAAATATATGCATTCATTTTTTCACCGAGACTTTCTTCGCCGGAAAGGTTTGCGATTTGGGGTGCCCTGCCTTTTACCTCGAGATATCCGATTACAAACAAGCCTGCACCTGCCATAGCTGTAAGCCTGATAAAATCTCTTCTTTGTATTGTTTGGGAGGTCTTCATGGCGATTCATTAATAATGAAGAGGAAGAAAGAATGAAAATGCCTCCAGGCCCTATAAAGTTAGTACAAAAAATTATCTGAGGCGCCTGACAACTATTACCGCTGTTCAAGTGCGTTACGTCGCCCCCTGCTATTGCAAATACTTTTGTTGTGACGCGTGTTTACTGACTTTTTTGCTTTTTAACACCTTGCGCTGTTTTAAATTTAATCTCTTCAAACTTTAGATAGGTGTTAAAGAATGGCAGCATATCGTTTAGCACTCTTCCATCTTCTGAATAGATTTTACACAGGGCCAGCAACAAAGTGAGATTTTAATCGGAATTACAACCGATAACAAACAATTTCAGACGGAGTCAGCCGATAATAAACATAGTTGTAAACCTCGTCGACGTCGTATTCCGGTTCTTTATCGTTCTTGATATCAATCGTACCCATCAACTCGCCGTTGGTTTTACTGACCTGGACCAGCTGGTTCCCCTTCTTTTCTTGTTTGGTCATCATGATCACAAAGCCAGGAAGAAACCTGCGACGCCTTATATCGTGCGCTGTATTGTTTCATGGCTTGCGAGGAGTATGCAAACCCGGCCTGACTCAACTGACCAAACGCTTGCGACATGCTTTGATCCATTGACTTGGCACTGGCATCTTTGGATTGTTGTCCAGCCTGCGCGAATGCAGCTGAATACTGGGAAGCTGCAGCACCGATATAGGCAGCCCGGACAGCCTGGGCGGCTAACAGCGCACGCACCAAAGCTGGTTCACGCGGAGCCGGATTATACTTGCTAAACTTCACGGTGCCATCAAAACCGATCTTCATGATGTTCTGTTCCGAAGTCAACACGAGTCCATCATCGACCACATCAATCGATCCGGGCAACTCCTTGCCTTCAAATTCGATTTTCGCTGTTGTAATTTTCCTGTTAGTTCCGGCTAGTTTGTCAACTTCAAATACCGCAGTTTCCTTTGGAGAATAGACGTAAAGTTTATCTCCTTTATTCCCCGTCGGGAATGGCCTGACTTTATCACTGGTAATGGAAGTACCGGATTCAATTGATCGTTCCCATACCAGCGTACCTGTATTGATGTCCAGGATATTGACCTCGCGTGTCGTGATAAAAAGCAGTCCCTTCGGAACCAACTCCGTGCGGACAATTTCCCCTTTCAGTTTGACCGATTTTTCATAAAGTAAGGTTCCTGTAGATGGATTTAGAATGTTCAAATAGTACTCTTCCGCCTTGTCGTTCCATACATTGTCGAACGCTGTTGTAATCAGGATTCCTTTCTCGGTAGTAATATAACTCACCACACTACCCTGAGCTTTGATCCCTTTTCCCTTTGGTCCCCAGGTCGTCTGACCTGATTCATAGTCAACCAGATTGATGGTAGGTTTCTGGGTGGAACGTGGACAGATGATTATTCCTTTCTCGTGCATGATCACCTGGTTGAGCATATCCTTTTCCTCGGCGGGAGCTTTCCAGAGAGAATTACCCGTGTTGGCATCGAATGCGTAATACAGATTGGTGTAGAATTTCTTCTGCTGGGTCTGGCCACCAGAAGAGACCGAAAAACCGGAACCAGTTTCAGACTCCACTTCCGTACCCACGTAAATCACACCTTTCTTGAAGGGAGAAAAGAGAACCTTTGCCACCTTTGCGGGTTTAATCTGACTTTTCCAAACCAGTTCTCCTGTTGCCGACTTGAGCTTTATCACATAGCTGGGATGCGTAATAATCAAATACTGATCATCAAATTCCATTGGCTCACTTGTCAACTTCTGGAGGTTGCCTAATTGCTGACCCATAGCCTGCAGTTTTGCGAAAAACCCTTTTGTCGTCGGAGCATCGGGTTTAAACAAATTATCATTGACCCAAAGTTGTTCACCCGTGGCGATGTTGTACATGAACAGGGTGGCGACCATGTCTTTCAATTCCTTTTGCTGTCTGACTCCAATCACTAGCAATCGTCCGGACTGTGGAAGTATGTGACAGCTCAAGACACCAATGTTTTCTTTCTTCGAATCAAATAGGACTGTCCCTTTAGACACTTCGATGATTGCCTGCAACGGAATGGTCGACTGTTGATCTTGCTTGTAAGCGACGGTGAGAAATTCGGTACCCTGTACTTCCTGCATCATGGATGGGTCGAGAGCAGCGAACGTTTTGTTTTCCCACAGGATTTTCCCATCTGCGGGATTTACGGCGTACAGGCCGTCGTTCGTACTCACAATGACATAGCCGAGGGAATGGACCCGTTGCCAATTAATGGTGCTTTTGAATTTTGCAGACCAGGCGGGAGGCGTTTTTGGTTGTGCAGCGCAAGCGATGGAAATCAGTACGACTCCCACGACGCAAATTGATGACTTCAAGGCTTTCATGGTTTTTGAATTTTAATGTCGTTTTGACTAGCCACGGCTTTGACTTTTCCGACGTACATCAGGACTATAACGGTCAATAGACCAGTTGTGTTGTAGTAAATTATTTCTCTTGCTTTCCTGCTCGGCTTCCGGTGATTATGACCACAAACGTAAACTGTAAGAAGTTCTATTTCCTGGAGGTATTTTGTTTGATCGCAAAAATCGACAATTATCGAACTCACCAATCAACCCCATCCTTCAACTAACTCACTGTCTTTCAATAGGTTTGAGTGAGAACAAAAACAGGCAAATCATAAAATTTTCTGACTTGCCCGATCTGATGACAATACTTTACACCTTTTTGGATGATTTTACCTTGATATGCACTTCTTATGAGTAAAAGAGGCTTTGAAAAAGCAACATGTTCAGGGCTTTATGCTGTTGGGATATTTACTTCCGTCTGCCCACAACCGCTGCTAAATTTATAATTAAAAGTTCATTGTTTTTACTAAAGTTCAAAGATGCTGGTCAAGCCCAAACTGAAGACTGGCTTTGCTTTTAGCTGAAGATTGTTGGTCAAGCCCCAATAGCATAAAACCCAATGTTTGGCCGTAGTGTTTTATCGTGTCGCTACGTCGACGACTTTGCTGTCCACAAATTGCTCAAAGCTAATTATTTTTCCATCTTTCAATTTCCAAACGTGGGCAACTCTTGCTGTAAATGCTTTGCCTGTCAGTTTGTACGTTCCTGAATATGTGCCAAAAGCAACTACTTTGTCATCACTGGCAACATAATCTTCGGGTGTAAATTTGTAATCTATCCATTCGCTTCCTAATCTGCTAAAAACATTTTTGGTAACGTTTTCCAAACCAATGTATGTTCCTGCATACGGAAATCCTTTGGCTTCTGTCCAAGAGATATTTTCGGCTACATATTTAGCTAAATTTTTGCCGTTTTCTTCCGAAGTTTTTCCTTCGTAAGTACTTTTTATAATTTCAAGATTTGTCATTGCTTTATTATTTAAAAAACAACTTGACAACGCAAGAAGCATTGTCAAGTTGAAGATGATTATTAGTTTTACCATTTCATTTCTCCTGTATTCACTTTTGCACCTATTTGCAAGGCAATTTCAAAAGTTAAGTGTTGGATATTTTGATTTTAATGCTGCAATTAGGGCTTCCGAAGTTTTGTTAGTTTTCAAAGCTTCTTCATAAAATTGAATATAACTTTTGGTATGTTTTACTGCTGAAATATCCAAATGCTGTTTCTGATTTTGCGTGTGCAGGAATTACAATTGTCCGGATGCAATGTTTCAATTTTATCTAATACAGAAATCCATTGTTTCGGGCTTCTGTTGTTTGTGCATCTGCCATCCAAAGATGAAATGAAGTGCCAAAAACATTGATACCACCTACAACTGCTTTGATAGAAGGTATCCAAACAAAAGTTTTAGTTGGGAATTCTTCTAAACCAATGATTTCTAATTTTTGACCTTCTAAATCAATAGCTATTTCCTTTTAAAACTTGTGGCAAAACAACATTTGATGTTATGGCTTTACCCAATCTTTCGCCCCAAACTTCCAATTTCTTTTGAGCTGTTGCTTTAATGTGTTCCACCGTTGCAGGTGATGCGTAAACAGTAACTTCAGGAAAATATTTTTTGAATACTTCCAAGCCGAAATAAAAATCAGGGTCGCCGTGAGAAACATAAATAGTGGTTAATTTTTTACCCCCTGTTTTAATTTCTTGTGCTACTTTTTCGGCATCTGCCAAAGTAAATTGTGCATCAATTAATACAGCATCTGTTTTGCCTGAAACGATTACTGATGCTACACCAAAACTATTTTCTGATGCGTTGTAAACCTGTAGTTTTAAATTGTTTGTTTCAATTGTTTTGAAACTTTGTGCTTGTACGTCCATTTTGAATAAAATTAAAATTGTTAAAAATACTGTTGAAATAATTTGTTTCATTTTTTCTTGTTTTAAATGATGATGCAAAGATGCTATCATTCAATGCCCAAAAACATTGAACAAGTTCAATAAATGAAATTCAACCTATTTTTTATTGGAAATTTTCTTTCTTATTTTACTCAAAAATTCGTGGCTGATGCCAAGATAAGCTGCTATTTGAAGATTAGTTAGTCGCTGAAAAAGTTGAGGATATTTTTCGATGAAGTCAATATAGCGTTGGTCGGCAGTTTTACTCAAATTGTCTATCATTCTGCGTTGTAGAGCAACGTGAGTTTTTTGAGTCATTACCCTAAATAGCTTTTCTATTTTTGGAATATTGTTGTAAGCAAATTCTTTATCTTTTTTGGAAATCAACAGCACTTCGCTGTCTTCTAATGCTTCAATAAATAGGTGAGAAGGTTTTTCATTTGTAAAACTATCAATATCCGTAATCCACCAATTTTCAATGGCAAAATAAAGCACTTGCTCAAAACCATTATTGTCAATATGATATACTCGGAAAAGTCCTTTGGTAACAAAGCCTTCAAATTTGCAAACTTCTCCTTCTCGTAACAAAAAATTTTTCTTCTTGATAGTTTTGTTTTGGAATAAACCGCAAAAGTCCTCCATTTCTTTGTCTGAAAGAGAGATATGTTTGCTTATATTATGCTTTAAAAGTTCTGTCATTTGGGGTGGTTGTGTAACATTACGCCCAACACTCAAATTTATGATATAAGGCGCTTCGACTGTAAAGAAATTTGCCTTGATACACTGTTGGTTAGCGTTATACATTTTGTATTGTCGTTGGGACAATCCATTCTAATCATTAAATAATAAAATCTTCAGTAAGCCATGCATGGACGAAAAGCATGCTTGATGCAGCCAATCATTCTCCTATCTGAAATTCCTTCCCTTATAAAAAATATCTCCCTGCACACTTTCATGAGCGGAAGGTTTTTTTTCCTGCGCATGGGCGGGAATGGAAGTTTCATCACCGCGCGCTAGGGTGAGTACAGGCAAGATCTTCTTCAGAAGCTGAAAGTTTATGTAGCAGTTTAGTGAAGTCGTAGCACCGCCTTACAATTACATGGATCACTTCGCCTTCCACCTGCAGTTTTCCTTCTACCATTAGCAATCGTGATTGCAGGATTTCTTTTCTAAATTCATCGAAGAGGCTTTCCCATACCACCAGGTTGGCGCAGCCGGTTTCATCTTCAATGGTAATAAAACATACACCGGCTGCAGTCCCCGGTCGCTGACGCACTAATACCAGTCCCGCGACTTTCACCATATCTCCATCGCGTGCAGTAGAAAGATCTGAAGCAGACAACACATGAAGCAGCGAAAGTTTTTCCCGGACAAAAGAAACAGGATGGGCTTTTAATGAAAGAGAAATAGCAGCATAATCATGCAGAACATGTTCGGAAGTCCGCATCTTGGGAAGAGAAACTTCGGATTCTGACGGATCAGCAGCCGATTGCCCCGCAAACAAAGCAATGGGCCGGTCATTTCCTGTCGAGATTTCCCATAAAGCTTCACGCCGATCCAGACCCATGGAATTGAAAGCATCTGCATCAGCGAGTTTTTCCAATACAGCTTGCGAAAGCCCGATCTCGCGCAATTCATCAATACGGACAAATCTTTTTTCACTATTTGAATGATGCACAAATTTTTCATTCAATTCAGCATTCTTACATTTTTCACAACTGAATTCATTTCCCACACAAATCCTCATATCCTCTTCTCGAAGCCCTCTTAACCTTGCCTGCGAATCCCAAGACGAATCGCACAAAATCTCCCACACTTTTCTTCCAGTGTATTATCCCAATAAGAATAATTCACATCAACCGGTCGCACTTCAACTCCATGTTTCCTCGCATCAATCACAATCTGCGCGGGCTGGTAAAACCCCATCGGCATACTGTTCAGCAAGGCACAGGCAAACACATCGGGATAATACCATTTGATCCAGGACGACACATAAACCAGCAACGCAAAGCTCGCCGCATGACTTTCAGGAAATCCATAACTCCCAAACCCTTCCAGCTGTTTGAATACCCGCAGGGCATATTCCATAGTGTATCCATTGCGCATCATGCCACTGACGAGTTTCTCCCGAAATTTTGTTACCAGCCCATGCGATTTAAAAGTGGCCATGCTGCGCCGCAGTTCATCGGCTTCGCTGGGCGTGAATCCCGCCGCCACAATAGCGATCTTCATCGCCTGCTCCTGGAAGAGCGGAACACCCAGTGTGCGGCCCAAAATATCTTCGAGGGCGGCCGACGGATATTCCACTTTCTCTTCTCCATTACGACGGCGCAAATAGGGATGCACCATATCTCCCTGTATGGGCCCGGGCCGCACGATGGCCACTTCGATAACGAGGTCGTAAAAAGTCCGGGGCTTCAGCCGCGGCAGCATGGATTGCTGGGCACGGCTTTCGATCTGGAAAACACCAATCGTATCCGCATGACAAATCATTTCATATACCGCCGGATCATCCTGCGGAATATTGGCCAGGGTCCAGTCCTTGTCATAATGTTTTTTCGCGAGTTCAAAAGCTTTGCGGATGCAGGTGAGCATACCCAGGCCAAGCACGTCTATTTTCAAAAATCCCAGCGCATCAATATCATCCTTGTTCCATTCGATCGTGGTACGGTCTTCCATGCGCGCATTCATCACCGGACAGAGATCGGAGAGTTTTCCCTGCGTGATCACAAAGCCACCGGTATGCATGCCGAGCTGGCGCGGGAAATCCCATGAGCTGTTCAGTGAGCTCCAAAGTCTTTCGCAATAGAGGATCATTGGGATTCAGTCCCTGTTCGGAAATATGTTTTCCTTCGAACCATTCGTCGGTGAACTCCCAGACCGAACTCGATAGCCGGTTGATCGTATCCACCGCGAGGCCCATGGCCTTGCCCACGTCGCGAATGGATCCGCGCTGCCGCTCCTGGGTAACGGTGGCCACGATGGCTGCGCGGTCGCGCCCGTATTTCTGATAGATATACTGGATCACTTCTTCGCGTCGCTCGTGTTCAAAGTCCACGTCAATATCCGGTGGTTCATTGCGTGCCGAAGAAATAAAACGTTCGAAGAGCAGGTCGAATTTCGTGGGATCCACCGAAGTGATGCCCAGGCAATAACAAATGGTGGAATTGGCCGCCGATCCGCGGCCCTGGCAAAGGATTGTCCTGCGAACGGGCAAAGCGTACGATATCGTATACGGTGAGAAAATAGGCCGCGTAATTCATCTCTTCGATGAACGACAGTTCATGGTTGATGGCATTGCTGATGGTATCCGGGAGCTCATCGCCAAAGCGTTCATGGGCGCCCCTCCAGGCGAGAAAGGCAATTTCCTCCTGCGGCGTTCTTCCATCCGTGGTGATCTCTTCCGGGATAAACATATTTCAATTCACTGAGAGAAAACTGACATGCCTCAACAATTTCCTGTGTGCGCCTTGATCGCTTCGGGATATTGACGGAAGAGCCGATACATTTCTTCCTTGTCTTTGAAATATCTTTCTGCATTCTGGTGAAGTTTGTATCCGGCATTATGAATCGTGCATTTCTCACGGATGCAGGTGAGCACATCCTGCAACTGTCTGCGTTCCGGGTTCATGATAGTGTACGTCATTGGTGGCGACCAGTGGAATTTTTAATCGCTTCGCCATTTGTGAAAGACGAAATAATTGTTTGGCATCATCACCGAGATATCGCTTGGCTGCTGCGAGATAGAGACGATCACCAAAGACATCGTAATATTCTTTCAGATTTTTTTCGAATGAAGGTTCAAATTCAAATTCTGGATTTAATTCAGAAGGTGGAACGACGATCAGTCGCTGGTCTTTTAGTTGGGCGAAGACATCAGCTTTATATAAATCGCATTTTCCTTTCTCTGCGCGGAGATTTCCGGTGGTGAGTAAACCTGACAATTGCGTATATCCATCCATGTTAGTGGGATAGGAAAGAAGCGAAGGGCCATCCAGCAGATCCAGGCGGGCAGCCGGGATCAGCCGGATACCAAATGATTTAGCCGCACATGTCCGCGCACGATACCCGCCAGGCTATTACGGTCGGTGATGGCGATCTCGGTATAACCCATGCCGGCGGCAGTTTCCACGAGTTCTTCCGGGTGCGAGGCCCCGCGGAGAAAACTGAAATTCGATGTGCACTGCAATTCGGAAAAATTCATACAAATTGTTTAAGCAAAAAATCCATGGATAAACCACTGCGGTGGCTCCTCCTCCGCATAATGGCCGGCGCGGAAAAGCCAGTAGCGTTTTCCTTCCTCGTCTTCCACGGCATAATAATCCCGGTGAAGTCCTTCGGCGATCCACCATTCAGGTTCGATGCGTTCGGGCCCGTCTGCTTTTTTTATACTGTGTAATTTTCCCTGGTATCGGAAGTTCATTGGCGGGTAGTCGGGGATCGGCGCAGTTACTTCTATAGGCTCTGGACTAGAAAGCAGGGTGATCGGCCTGGGTCGATCCACGATCCACGATACACGATCTTCGATCAAAAAAAGATTCTCCATCTTTTTGTAAGATCTCTCAGGCCAGTGATGTTCATCGGGCTGGATATCGATGTATCGGTGCGGGGCCGAAACGATTCATCAGACGGTCCATGAGTTCAGAAATGGCTTCCGATTTCAAACCGCTGGTGGAATCCCAGAGTTTCTCCTGTTTGGGAGAAAGTTTTTCTGTCTTGATGGCTTCGAGCATGAAGAGTTCGATGCCCAGTGCCGGTTCAATCGATGAAATTTTTTCTGCGAATAGTTTGAAGAGATGTTTCTGATTATGTGTGGCACGGTTGGTACCGATCTCTATTTTCTCGATTTTATTATCCACGCGAAAACAAGTGAATACTGCTTTTCGGATTCCTTTTCCTTCCTGCATCAACCTATGACAAACGGTTTCGAGCAATCGCTCTAAGGCAATTTCAATTCCAATTGATGTGACAATAGGTTCCAGGCAGGGCAGTCTTTCGCGAAAGGGTTCAATAGGCTGAACCGTTTTGATGGGTTCTTCTTCGTTGCCGAGTGCCTGGTCGAGTTTTAAAATCAGGTCTGGTCCAAATCTCCGTCGCAAAGCCACACGTGGCATGTTGATGAACTGGCTGACCTTCCGCAAACCGAGTTTCATCAGACGATCAATGGATTCAGGCTCCAATCTTAGGGCAGCTGGCGGAAGAGGAAGCAGTGCTTCCATTTGTTTTCCCGATTTCGATTATTGGATTCGTGTCTCCATAATGTGCAATCGCCCAGGCAGCACCGATCGTATCAGCCATCGTTGCACGTACATCGTATCCACGATTAATTAATCGGGTATTGATGTCCTTGATATAATGTCGCTCTCCTCCCCAGAGATGAGAACATCCGGATACATCGAGAATGAGACCATTGGGCGGATCGAGGGCCACGGCATCGGTATAGCGGATACACCATTTGGCGATTGACTTCAATAATCTTTCAGCGAGTTTGGGATCGTCGTCGAGGATTTTGAGTGAAGGGTAGATGGCACGGCATCGGAAACCACCATACCGGTTTCGACCCCGCGTTCATGGGCGACCTTATTTACTGCAGTAATAATTAATCGGCCGTGATCGGGAGAAGAAAGTACGAAGGGCAGGTCGCGGAGGGCGGGCTGGCGGATAGAATGCCAGTCCGTCTTCAGGTGACGGAACCATATGGTAACGAAGCGCGCCATCTCATCCCGTTTTTCGTTTTGGTTCGAGGAGGATGGAGGGCAACGATTCAGAGATCTCGTGGAATTTGCCGGGCCGCCATTCTACCTGCCAGGAGCCTGGTTTTCCATTGCGGATTTTTTCAAGATCCACCTGCCAGCGGGAATAGCCTATGCCGGGGAGACCGTCTTCAGAAAAACTGGGGAGTGATTTTATCTTCCATCGGGAAACGCAGGCATTAGGCTGCAGGTTGCGTGGGTTGGAGCGGAGGATGAATCCGGTGACCCGGGATTGTTCTACTGCCAGCTGAAATCTTCTGGATGTTGTAAAACTGAGTTCGGGCAATTCGCCGATCACGGCTGCGAGGCCCGCGCATTTTAGCGCTTCTTCCATTGACCATAGTATGTCTTTTTCTTTTTGGAGGTCTATAAAAATGATCTGGTCCGGCCGGATACCGAATGCTTTGAGTGCGGGAGGAAAAAGGATTCGGGATTTGCCTATCCATACTGCAGCACTGCCATTCTTCATCAGTCCGGATACGATGCCCGCCGTAAAGCCTGCTGTGGCCGCGGCGGATTCTCCTGTTTCACTAATCAATTCATGTACCGCGCCGAGTGGGAATGTTCTGTTGGGAAATGCCTCTTTCATGAAACTCCAAACCAGTCTCATCCGTCGATTCATTTCTGGTGTATAGAGTCCTTCCAGGGGAAGAATTTCCCTTTTCAGGCGACTGATGATATCTGCTTTGGCGGCGAGCATGGACGGTTTTTTCAGCCCGATCATGAATATGAGGGGGAGTTTCAGTAGCAAATTACTAAATTATTTAGTATTATACTAATAATTTTATTGACTGAAATTCAGGGAAATATATCAATGGGGGAGGCAGTTTACATCCCGGGAATCAACATCGTCTCATGCACTTCGATCGTCGCTTCGGGATGCCATCCTGAAATATGCGGGTGACCCGAGAGCAAATCCTCCAGGTCTGCCCAGTCCTCGGCATCAATCAGGGAATAGCCGGTTACATCTCTGTTGCTCGACCCGGTAGACCCATTGGGTTGTATTCGCTTTCCATTCACCAGCGGCGCTCCGAGATCGGCGAGTTTGCTACCTACCCGTTTGGCCCAGGCTTTCCACATGGCCATTCCTGCAGCCATTTCTTCGGGAGAAGCATTGGCAGTCTGCGCCAGGGCATGTGGCGGCGCATGATAAATAATCAGAAATCTTTTACCGGATCTCTTTGGAACCTTCTTTGTTTTTTTTGGAGCCGCTTTTTTTTGAGCAGCTTTTTTCGGAGCGGATTTTTTTGCGACTTTACTAATTTTCTTGCCAACTGGTTTCTTCGCTGTCTTCTTCGCAGCATTCTTTTTTGTCTTTGCCATGATTTGTAATTTAATCGTTAGACATCACCAGGAAAATTTCTTACTAAATTTACTTTACTTTTAATTCATTCCAAAATACAGAGATTCGATGGTCATCATTAAAAGAATTTTATTTCACGACTTTTATTAATCAATACCAAAGGTTTAAATAATGAATACGGTTGATGAACTAATTATTAATATATCAGATGCCCGAAAAAATTACATTAATCAGATTGAAAACTGCACCCAGGACCAGGCCCAATGGAAACCCGCTTCTGAAGAATGGAATATAATAGAGATTACTGAACACCTTTTTTGGGCTGAGCAGGGCAGTATCCTCGGAATGTGGAGAAGTATTGATGCAATAAGAGAAGGTAAAATGGAACGGAAATACGAATCAATTCATCAGGATATGCCAATCGAAAAAATCATTGAACTTACCTGGCAGGCCAAAGAAAAAGTACCCCCAATAGCCGCACCACGAATGGGCGGCCCATTGTCTTTTTGGCGTAATTCGCTAAATGATTTGCAGGGCGTACTTGAATCATTTGGCCGTCATATAAAAAAAGATGAATTGCGATTACAGGCGCACCCTCATCCTATTTCAGGACCTGTAGATTTTCATCAACGTTTTGAGTTTTTAAGCTTTCATATAAACCGTCATCGCGCACAGGTTCTCAGGCTTATGGAAAATATGAACGATTAGTTTGGTCGAAATTCTAAGACAAAAAATACATCTTCATTAACCCCAGATTCTTTACTTCAAATTCTCCGCGATATTCACAAGGATATTCATCCCTGACCAATTGATAAGTCGTTTCGGACAAATTTATACGGCCTGGTTTTGAACCGACTTCCATTCGGGATGCAATATTTACGGTATCACCCCAAATATCATACTGCCATTTCTTTATTCCTACAATACCGGCTACAACCGGTCCTGAATGAAGGCCGATTCGAATTTCAAAATGACTCAGGCCATCCAGGGCATTCAGTTCCATTTTTACGAGTGCGATCATTTCTTTTGCGGCGAGGATTGCATTTCGCGCATGAAATTTATTCGGCGTTGGGAGGCCTGATGCACACATGTATGAATCGCCAATGGTCTTAATTTTCTCCAGGCCGTATTTTGCCGTGATCTCATCAAAGCTTTTGAAGTAAAAGCCAAGGCTTTTAACCAGTTGCTCTGGTTCTACGTGTTCAGCAGAAATTGAAAAATTAATAAAATCAGTAAACAATACTGTTACGCCTTCAAATTTTACCGCTTCCACTTTGCCGTTTAGTTTCAACTCACTGGCTGCCTCGGCGGGTAATATATTTAACAGAAGGTTCTCCGATATTTTCTTCTCCCTTGAAATCAATCTGTAATACCAGTATAAGGTAGTTAGCAGGATGGCCGTCAAACCCAGAATGATGAAAAGGGAGATAACCATGATACGCTGGTTACGCTTTTCCTGGTTGAGCAGATCCACTTCTATCTGTTTCTGTGAAACCTCGAAATTCGTGCGCAGGTCAGCCAGTTTCTGTACAGATTTGACATCACTAACGCTATCCCTGTAAAAAATGTGATTCTTAAAATAGGGGAGAGCTTTGCCCGGTTCTCCCGCCGCTTCATACAATTCTGATATTTTCCGGTTGGCATCACTGATCTGTTCCTTCAAACCGTAATGTTGCGCAAGTGCCAGGCTTCTTTTTGCATAGCTCAGACCAGTCGTTACGTCCGCCTTTTGCTGATAGATATCAGCCATAGCAATCAGGTAAGCACTGATGGGATAGTAATTTCCGGTCGTTTCCAATATCCGTATGGCTTCGTTGATGTTTTTTTCGGCAAGATGGTTTTCTCCGGTGTTGGCGTAAACAATTCCGATATTTCCCAGACTGTAAGCCTTGCCGATTAGATAGTGGGCCTTCTCAAAAATGGTTTCTGACTCCTTAAAATAAAGAAGTGCTGAATCATAATCCTTGTAATTCAGATATTCGTCACCGACATTTGAAAGGGCGGAAGCCAGAAAGACCGGGCGGGACATATTCCGAAGGATCTTTATTGCTTTATTATAATAAAGCATCGCATTGGAATGATCCTTTGAGACCGAATAAATATCTGCAATAGCACCGTAGGCATTTCCTATACCTATGCTGTCCTTTGCTTTTCCGGCCGCATCCGCACTTTTGAAATAAGCAGCCATGGCTTCCTGCAAATAACCCAATAATCTTTTTCCATTTCCTTTTTGAAAATAGCCAATATGCAGGTATCGGTTATTGCCCACTTTCTCAGCCAGGCTGATCAACTCTTCCGCGTATCTCAAACTCAGGTTGAGATCCCTCATCTCATTATAAGAAAGGTTCCTGAGTAATTCCAGCTTAACGGTATCCTCGGGTAAATAATCCTTATAAATCCTGGCCAGGCTGTCGGCAATCTTCTGATCCTGACCGGAAACAGGGTGAATAACAAGGAGGAAAAAACCTAACAATGGAAAATAGGTTTTCCAATTGAATAGCCTGATCACTTTATTTTTGTATTCACAATAATTTTGGGATCAAATACGGGAGGTGTACTGCCATCCGTGGCCGTCCATTTAATATTATAACTCCATTCCCCTTTAGGAGAGTCTTCTCTAATTGTTCCTGTCCAGTTGGTTGAACCACCTTCCGGCTCTGGGGCTTTAACCCATATTCTAGGAATCGGCGACCCGGGAGGATCGGATTTCCCTCTAATGGACTCAATATGCTCAACACCGCATCCGCGTTTTAATTTCCAGATTATTTTCTCTTTTCGTCTCGCAATTTTTTTATTAATATCTAATGTTAGTTTTCCCGTATGGGAGTTGCTTTGTAAAATTGTAATTTTTGACATAGCATTATTTTTATTAAGGTTAAAAAATAAAATGTGCACGTAAATTCTGGTAAACCGATTTTGGAGTTAAAATGAATATATTTTGTTATGCCCATTACTGGTACAGGGATCGTTAAAACGCAATTGGAATATTCGTTTCCGGTAAGGGTTCCGGATTTTCTTAGCAGAGATTTTCAAGGTTTCTTAGTAGGGATTTTCAAGGAATAATTTGGCCAAACAAATATTGCGCATAGAGGTTATGTAATTTAAATAAATAGTTTTAAAAGATGAATATTTAATTCATCTTATAGAGGCGGAATCAGCATGCAGAAAGGCAACACGCTGAAAGCCACTTTAAATTTCTTTTTTAGCGCAAGCAACTAAAGTGGTAATTTAAGTGAGTCATAAACGAGATCATGCAAAGGCGAAAATTCATTCAGCTTTCTGCGGTAGGGGGTGCAGCAATCAGCATAACCGGAATTAGCTGCGGACAAAGGTCCCCGGCTTCTTATGATTTGTTGGCCAAACCCATAGAGCTTGCGCAGATCTGTGATCTGAAAACACTCCGCGAAATCGGAACGAGCTTTCGGCTGCAGGCTCCATCAGAAAGAGAAGGGGATAAACTGGTGACATTGTTGCTCACTGATACTGATGGGGACCGGGTTCCCGCTGCCTCCGATGATTTAGCTATACGTTACCTGATATCCAGGAAAATTCGTCAGGATTTTGAAACCGGTCATACTGTAATCGTAAAGGGATGGATTCTCGCCGTAACTGAAGCCCGCCAGTGCGCCCTTCTGGTTGTAAAAAATCCATAAAGCGCATCGCATGCATACTGATGGAAGAAAGTTGGACAACAATACCGTGATTGAGGGAGACATCTGCATAGTGGGGGCGGGTGCGGCAGGGATCAGCCTGGCCCTCGAATGGGACCATACAAAATATAAAGTAATTCTCCTGGAAGGCGGCGGATTTGAATACGATCCGAAAATCCAGGAATTGTATGCAGGTAAAACCACGGGCCAGCCGTATTTCCCGCTAATGTCGAGCCGCCTTCATTATTTCGGCGGAACAACCGGCCACTGGGCGGGCTTTTGCGCTCCGCTGGATCCGGTCGATTTTTCAAAGAGAACCTGGGTGAAGTACAGTGGCTGGCCAATTAGCAGAGAGGATTTGGATCCCTACTATGAAAGGGCGCATAAAAAATTAGAGCTCGGTCCTTACAATTATGATTTGGCTTTCTGGCAGAATGGACGTCCGGCGATGGCGTCATTAATTGATAAAGATTCGATCGTTCGGAATAAAATATGGCAGTTCAGCCCACCTACGAGATTTGGAGAAAAGTATAGAAAAAATATTGTGAATTCGCGCAATATTCATCTGTATACATACGCCAACGTGGTGAATATTATTACCAATGAAAGCGGTTCTGCAGTCAGGGAACTGATCGTAAAGAATTTTGAAGGCAGGGAACATTCGGTCCGTGCTAAAAAATTTATTCTTGCCTGCTGTTCGATCCAGAATGCCAGGCTATTGCTGGCTTCTAATCAGCAGGCACCCCGGGGACTTGGTAATGACAACGATCTGGTTGGCCGTTATTTTATGGAACACCTGGAGATTAAGTCTGCCGAGCTCTGGCTTTTCAAACCCTCTCCGTTAGAATTATATGCATTTGATTTTGGAGTCACCAAAGCCAGGGCTGAATTGGCCATCCATGCGAAAAAGCAGGAAGAGTTTGAAATATTAAATGGTACGGTTTCCCTGACGCCATTAGAAATCGCAAATAAAATAAAGCCGGCCATTGAAAGATGGAACCAGGAAGATCCGAGAAAAAGCGGAGATCGCTTTTTTGGATCATTCGGCGACGCCTTCAAAAATTCACAAATTCCGGTTTCAGGCACTAATAAATATGAGTGTTTCACTCGTATTGAACAGGCTCCCAATCCTTCTTCCCGGGTGACCCTGAGCGCAGAGAAAGATGGTTTAGGCGTTCCGCGTGCGTCGCTAAATTGGGAACTTACGCCCTTCGAAAAAAGAAGCATGCGTAAAATCTATGAATTGCTGGGCAACGAAGTAGGCAGGTCAGGTAAGGGCCGGATCAAACTGATGGATTACCTGGTGGACAAGAATGACAATTCATGGCCTTCATTTACCGGTGGGGGATGGCATCATATGGGCACTACCCGGATGAATATGGATCCGAAACAGGGAGTGGTGGATTCAAATTGCAGAGTGCATGGGATTTCCAATTTATTTATAGCCGGGTCTTCCTGTTTCACCACGGCGGGCGCTCCGAATCCAACACTCACTCTGGTGGCACTAACCCTGCGACTTTCGGATCATGTGAAAGATCTGATGAAAAATGATTCTTAATAGATAGCTGTAAATTTAGTTCGACCTTTAATTTCTCCAGCCAGCATGCGTTATCATATTTTGCAGGGGAGCTTAAAAAGTTTCCTGAATATTGAAATAGAGGCCGCTGGAATTCCGGCCTCTTCCATAGTCGATACAAATATTCGTCCTGTCTTTCATATTCATCTTAATTCTCAGGCCGACCCCATAGGCGGGGGCAATGGTGTTGAAGAGACCTTGTCCGGTGGTTGGATTGCTGGCTGTGGTACCATTAATAAATGCAACGGCTCCAAACAAACCATTCCGTGATATAGGCATCCGGAACTCAGACTCGCCGTACACCATATTAACACCCCGGAAACGACCCTGCACATATCCCCTGCCTGACCTTCCATAGGTATCCCAGCCAATCGCCGGCAAAGCCAGGTAGGGAACATTTCCGCTGGTAACAAATGTTCCCCAGGACCAAAATGCCAGCACCAGACCAGGCTTGCTTTTTTTCAGGGAAAAATATTTACGCAAATCGGCATAGAGCATTGTACTGTTTTGGGAGCCGCCAAAGATTTTTTCATTTACACGAAAACTAAGAGAGGCATAACTACCCTTGTATGCATTGATCGGATTGTCGCGGGTATCATGCGTCAGTAAAAAAGACAATCCATTAGTGGAATAGTGGGTGGGATTAAATCCGTATTTTTTCGAATAAGCATAATTGGAAGTTAAAACCGGGTTCGGCGTATCCAGTTTCAGGTTCTCGTCATCGATTTGATAATGGTAATCAATGCTGATTCCCACACCTGCATACCAGTTCCGGCGGAATTGTTTTTGTGCGGTTTCATAAAAACGAATGTAATTATACCGCATCGGTTGTGCAATAGGCGATTTGCTGACATCTATACCGCCAATATTAAAATCTACCGGTGAATTAAGATCATAAATTCCTAAACCGTATGTTGGCTGTGAAAAAAATAGCAGCCGAGCATCCCCCGCGAAATACCATTTGTTTCCCGCCAGATAAATATTGGACCTCAGGCATAACAGGACTTGTTCTTCAGTCGTCACGGACAGAGACATTAAAGCGGAGGATAATTGTGTGTTTTCATGCGTACCAAATAATTTTGTGACACCCACTGCTGCACCGATTACAAATCCGTTCGCCGGTCCGTAGCCAATAATGGGAAGCAGGGATGTGTTTCTTACGCCAACAATCAGGGAGTCTGTTCTGGCTGGTTCGTTCTTATTTAATAATTCGCGGATAATGTTAATCAGGTCGACCGGATTCACGGTATTCTGATCTGTAAGTTTGGCCGCTGGTTGCTGTGAAAATCCCGGGATCATGCTGACCAGCAATATGGCCAAAAGGAGAATTCTTTTGCCAAACCTGTTGCTGTGCACCGGTCGGGCAAGACCATTCAAATAATAATAGTATTTCAAAAATAATCCGGTCAATGAATAGAGTATAAATTATGTATTGGTTCAGGCCAATATAAATATATGCTACTCAGTCAGATAAAACCCGGATTGGCCTGTTTTAATTAATCAGATCTATATCGCGCAGTAGAAATTATTCGATCGGGAATTCATTTCTTGATAAGTTGCGATACGTAATTCACCTGTCCTTATAAAATTATGACCAATTATATGAAACGAATAAACTTTATAATCTTCCTTTCTGCCCTCACTGTTACATGCCTTGGACAACAGTCCATTACACCGGCAATCGAAAGACAGTTTAATAAAATCGAGAGCGATATATTGACGACTGCCGAAGCCATGCCGGAAGACAAATATACTTTCACCCCTGAAAACCTTCAAATAAAAGGCAGCGATTTTAAAGGTGTCCGGACCTTCGCCGGACAAATCATGCATCTGGCAACTGACAATATTTTTATCTGGAGTGCAATTACCGGCGACTCGGTACGTGCGGATATTGAAGATGTAAACGGCCCTAAAACCATAAAAACAAAGAAAGACGCTATTGAATATCTTAAAAGTTCCTTTGCCATCGGACGTAAGGCAATTTCAACATTGACAAACCAGAATGCAATGGACATGATTCAGTTCAGATGGAGAAAATTGCCAAGGCTTGATCTCGCCTTTTATGCATTAACCCACGCCAATGAACATTACGGACAAATGGTGATCTATCTCAGGATGTGTGGCATCTCCCCCCGCCAACAATCAATGAAAAGTAAGATTCAGACAAAACCACACTCCTATACTCCCATACTTCCACACTTTCTTCCATACTTGTTTTCGTGAAAAGTTTTAACTTGGTAGAACCCAAAACCAACCCCGATGCAAACCCACCAATACCTCTCAAACCTCACCCCCTTGCGCGGTATAGCCGCTGTCTGGGTATTCGTTTATCATTTTGAAGGAGTCATGGTACATTTTATTTCGCCGGATTCCACCCAGATGGTCGCGAAAGGATACCTGATGGTCGATCTGTTTTTTATTATGAGCGGATTTATCATGTGTCATGTGTACAGTCAGAGCTTTGAGACAGGCCTGACTGCTAAAAAATTCAAAAGGTTTATCGTAGCCCGGTTCGCAAGGATATACCCACTTCATTTATTTGTATTGATTATATTGATATTGTGGATCGCCAGAATAGGAGGCGGGGGACTCAATACGGTTTTTGATACGGCAGCCATACCAACTAATCTATTTTTGATTCACTCTTTCGGGATCCATAAAGTATTTACCTGGAATGTGCCTTCCTGGAGTATCAGTGCGGAATGGTGGGCATATATGGTATTCCCCTTCCTGGTTTTTTTCTTGTATCGCAGAAAGAAGCCGGCTGCCGCGCTGCTGGTTTTATTTGTTATCATTTCCTATATCGCGCTCATGTTCTGGGTGCCCCGCAAGGATCCCTTTAATCCGACGGCGATTGTTCCCCATAACCTGGATATAACTTTTGACTACGGGTTTTTAAGAGGACTTGCCGGTTTTGTAGCGGGCATGCTGGTGTATAAAATATATGACACGGATGTATTCAGGAACATATTTCAGAAAGACAGCACGGCATTGCTGGTTATTCTTTGTACGCTGTTTTGCCTGCATATCGGAATCAATGATGGTTTTTATATGATCTTATTTGCACTGGTAGTGTATATTTTCGCCTGCAACAACGGGAAGCTACATACAATTTGTAATAATCGGCTTGCACAATATCTGGGCAAAATATCATATTCCATCTATATGACCGGCATGTTCCTCGCGCTTCCCTTATTTGATGGGCTTTATACAAATTACCCGGCGTTCGGTATGCAAATGGTTCAGGCCGACACGGGTTTCCTCGTAGGGCTCGGCTACTGCCTGCTCAATTTATTAATAATGATTGGGATGTCATACGCTCACTTACTACGGGGTTGAAAAGCCCTGCCGAAAATTTATAAACGCGAAATGGGGCAAAGAGACGATGCCGGTATACGCGTGATCGAACACACTCACATACTTCCACACTTGAAAAAGACCTACCTTGTTTAGTCAAGCTTCAAATATATGTCAACCATTTCACTTAAGAGGAACATTATCAGCAGGGCTTTTTTATTAACTGCTTGTCTGACCCTGTTCGCCGGCATAATGCACTGCGACGCGCAGTCCATAGTCGGCAAATGGAAACAGGTCTCCGGTAAAATGTATTGCACGCCGGATGCGGTAAAAAATTCTCATGGGCATTTACAAGAGGTGATGGAAATGCCAAAGGCAGATGTGGTAGATGAATTCAAATCGGATCATACGCTCACTGAAACAATCACGGTAGGTCAAACAAAGACCACCAATTCGGGTACCTGGACGATGACCGGCAAAACGGTAACGATAACAATAACCGGCCATACACCGATGAGCGGAACCGTCTCGGATTCAGACAACACACTAACTTATACCGTTGAAATGCCGAAATCGGAACATATGCAGGTCATCAAAAGGCAATGGACCTACTCTAAAGTTTAATTCGCCCTTTACAGAACTTCGCGGTCTATTTTATCGGGAGTCGTTTCCGATAGGCAATTTTTTACCCCGTTTACTTCAACAGTTTTTGTCTTTTGATCATTCCTTGTGCTGTCATTGGCAGCAGCGGAATTAAACTCATAAATAATGCACTTACAATAAGTAGTGCGCTGAAAATTGAATGTTTCATAAAATGTATATTTTTTTGTTTTAAAATGAAGGGCAAAACTATAATCGCAGCGAGGCGAAATCAATGACTGAATGATACCATCCGTTGCCAAAATGGAATCTTGCTTTTGCGTGAAGACATTGAGAAGGCGATCGCAGGGGCGGGTATAATTAGTCCATAGAAAGGGGAACGCAAGATCCTCCGCCGATGAGCGAAGAATCAGAGATTCATAGTTTTAGCGCATGAAAAAAGCCGGATTGGTAATGAAATCGGTGGGTAGGTTAAATATTTTGGTATTGGCGGGTGATATTTGAAGGAATGGCTTGTCATGTTATGGACGTCGTATTTCTGGCCATTTCTTAATTTTGTATATGTGGAAACCCTGACGTTAGTGGTAAGCATAGACGATCCATGCAACGAAACTAACAGATACAAAAAATGAAAGCAGCGGTATTAAATAAATTAGGGACATCCCCAGTTTATCAGGACGTTGAAGACCCTGTTCCTAAAAATGAAGAGCAAATCCTGATCAAAGTAAAAGCGGCTTCAATTAAAAACATAGACAAACTTAGGGCAGGTGGGAAACATTATGCCAGCTATAAAGAACTTCCTGCTATTGTCGGTATAGACGGTGTTGGAATTTTAGAAAACGGAAAGCGTGTTTATGCGCAGGGTTTAACAGGCATGTTGGCAGAAAGGGCATTGATTTCCAGGAATAGATTTTCGGTTTTGCCGGATAAAATTGACGATATAGTAGCTGCAGCACTTCCAAATGCGATTCTCGGTACATCCATGGCATTATTGTTTCGTGCCAAAATGCAAAAAGGTCATTCAGTTTTAATTAATGGAGCAACAGGTGTTACGGGACGGCTGGCTGTGCAGGTTGCTAAATATTATAGTGCCGATAAAATTATAGTAACCGGAAGAAATGCAGAATCTTTACAAAAACTTGCTCAACTTGGAGCTGACAAAATTATTTCACTCCGGCAAGACGATGAAACTTTTGTCAATGCATTGAAAGAAATAAACAAAACCAATCCAATTGATATTGTAATTGATTACTTGTGGGGGCATTCAATTGAGTTAATCATTAAGTCATTGAGAGGCAGTGGTATTAATTCATTTACCCGTCCGGTTAAGATAGTTACCGTTGGAGATATGGCAGGAGAAAATATTAATTTATCATCAGATACATTAAGAAGTTCCGCAATTGAAATTTCGGGTTCAGGTTTTGGAAGTCTTTCCCAGGATGACCTAAAAAAGTTTGATACCGAAATATTACCGGAAATGTTTCAATTAGCTGCCGACGGGAAATTAATCATAGAAACATATGTTGATAGTTTGGAAAATATTGAAATCGCATGGAATCAACATATTGGCGGTGGAAAAAGATTGGTAATTCGCATATAATAACTGACCCAAGGGCCTGCTAACGGCGCTGCCTACTTTATCTGATGATGTTCGCTTAAAAAATTGCGGGCAAGACGTCAATGCGGGTCGTTGGCAGCAACGCTATACGACCCACACAGACGGCCCGTCCGGGTACGGAATGAATTAATTTTGTGGTTCACTGTAAATGAAATCGTCCATAACAACCAGGTCTTCGCCACCACCATTAGAAATATCATTCTGTCTTGGTGAAAGAGGAGCGCTGCCACTAAAGATTCGTACGCGGGTCACTTTATCGTTGGGGAAGTAAACACCCAGGAATGAAAAACCACCCGGATTATTATTACCATTGTTGGGCACTTTAAATGAACCCAGCAATCTGTCTCCATTGTAAAAGTCCATCGAAGTGGATGATGCATTGTCTACATCACTAAACACCACTCCGAAACCCTGTACCGTGGCATCTGTGTTCGTGCCCGGAATTTTAAAGAAATTATCGGTGATATTGCTGCCAACCGGAATAAATGTCTTCGGCAGACTAAAGGCATTGAACTGGGCCGGGTATGTTGGGTTAATAAACAAAAAATCACTATCGCTGATACTGAAACCGGTACCGGGAGTAGTACTAATAAGTCCTCTCTTTCTTCCGGCTGGCAAAGCAGGATCACTGGCTCCAAAAAAGTCACCGGGAAAAAGAAAGTTATTGGTTAGTGCAGCCGGCACAGCATCCCAGTTTATTTCCCTGCGACCAGGTCCTGCACCGGGAGCGGTATTTAATGTACCAAGTAGAGTACGAAAATGACTCAATGCAGAGTCTATTTCTCCGGATGCTCTAAAAACAACTGCTTCCGGTTTCTTGTTTTTGTCTTGTGAGGATTCGTATCCCGGCTGATTTGGTATCGAATGGTAATCTTTGGAACAGCTGGCAAATGAGGCAATGGCTAACGAAGCCAGGAAAAGCTTAAATGACACTTTCATAATAAAATTTAGAATTTAAAAATTTCAGTAAAAGATTCAATTGAGATACAATAGTAAGAGTCATTTGAGTCGAAATAGATAGTAATTCCCCAATGGCAGCTTCCATGCATCCTTCGGCATTAAATAATTAATAACCCGACGATATTGCCAAAGCATTGTTAACGGAATAGATGGGGCGAACTAATAACTTGTAAACTTTATAACTTTAATCCACTTTACGAATGCCGGGCTCCGCTTGAAAGGCCAATCCACACTCAAGATTCTCGATTTATGAAAAATAAACGAAGGGATTTCCGGAAATATTCTGGGCTTGCCGGGTTGATCAAAAGACTCCTGAGTGTTTTCATAGTATTGCTTGCTCTCTGTTATTTGCAGGATTTGTCAGGCTGGTTACATCATAGTCCGGCGTTCAGGAGTTACCCATTTGCGTTTCCTGTGTTCCTGTTCATTTTATTACTCGTTTCAATACCGTTTTTCATCAAGTGGTATAAATGGCTAACCAGTCAGTCGTTTGTAGAGAATCGCATGGAGCCTGTTATCCTATTTGCTCTCGGTGGACTGTGTTGGCTCATTGTAAACTGGAAAATGAGTAATGCAACCATCGATTTTCATTACCATGATACATATTATATAATGTCTTCGGGCACTGTATGGCAAATTGTTTTCCTTGTCTTTGCTATAATTTGCGTTTTCTACCTGGTATTTCCGCTGATTTTTAAACGCAATCTGAATAGAGACCTTTCCCGTATTCATTTCTGGGGAACCTATATAGGTCTGAATGTTGTTGTTGGAACCTGGTCGACACATAATGTACTTGGCGGCAAACGTTACTACGAATATGCCGGATGGGATGTGAAAGAGCAAATTCAGTTTTTGAATAATTTTAATTTTGCGGTTTTAGTGCTAGTTATTATAGCCCAGCTTTTATTCCTGCTTAATATCATATTTTCTCTTTTATCCCAAAAGAAAATAATAAAAAACCCCTGAAGAAAATACATCAGTCAATCACCCCCGCTTACGCTACCACCTATGCTGAAGCTCCGGTGGTTGAAAAAGCTTCAGCGGGCAATGCACCCCCATACTCCCATACTTCCATACTTTCATGTTTTTGGCTACAACAACAGCAGATTCGGTTATATCTGTTTTTTGATCGATGCAGAAATTTGTATCAACAAAAACAGTGAAAAATGAAAATAGTAGTAACAGGGTCCCTGGGACATATCAGCAGGCCCCTCACAACGGAGTTGTTGCAAAAGAAACATTCCGTTACCGTAATCAGATAATGCGGAAAGGATAAAAGATATTGAAGCATTGGGCGCAAAAGCGGCTATTGGCTCCATGAAAGACGTCGATTTCCTGACAGCCACTTTCAAAGGCGCAGATATCGTGTATGTTATGGAAGCAAATGGCCCAAATTGGTTATTTGATCCGGGTGATGTTCTTGTTTCCATTACCAGCATTGGTTATAATTATAAGCAGGCCATTCAGCAGGCCGGTGTTAAAAAGGTGGTGCATCTCAGTAGCATTGGCGCCCATACCAATAAAGGAAATGGCATACTGGCTGTTCATTATGAGGTAGAAAATTTACTGAGTCAATTGCCGGCGGATGTTTCTATTAAAATTATGCGTCCTGTCGTTTCTATCACAATCTGCTTGCGTTTATTCCAACCATCAAAACGCAGAGCACCATCGTTTCCAACTACGGTGGTAATGATAAAGAGCCCTGGGTTGAACCTTTGGATATCGCGCATGTTATTGCTGAAGAAATGGAAAAACCATTTGAGGGCAGGGAAATTCGTTATATAGCAAGCGATGAGGTCTCACCCAATGAAGCAGCAAAAATTCTTGGTGAAGCGATCGGAAAACCGGATTTGAAATGGCAGGTGATTCCCGACGAACAATTATTGAATGGTATGTTGGCTTCCGGAATGAATCCACAGGTGGCAAGAGGTTTTGTAGAAATGAATGCAGCCCGGCGTGGCGGTGTATTGTATGAAGACTATAACCGCAACAGGCCGGCATTGGAAAGTACCAGGATGAAAGATTTTGCAAAAGAATTCTCGGTCGTCTATAATCAATGAAAGTAAATTTGTACTGATGACAAATGCAAAGCCACAAAGGGTAAAAACCACTAGTGAGTTTCACCAGTTAAGGGGTTTGCCAAAACCGGAACACCCTTTGATCAGCGTGGTCAATATGGAAACTGTTTCCCATGCGGTGGACAAAAATAATCCTACCTGGATATTTGATTTTTATTCTATTTCGGTTAAACGATCGTTGAATGTAAAATACAGGTACGGACAGCGGGAATATGATTTCGATGAAGGCGTCATGTTTTTCATAGCGCCCAACCAGGTATTTGGTATTGAAGCGGTGGAAGAAGGCACAAAAACTTTGGGTTGGGTATTGCTTATCCATCCCGATTTTTTGTGGAACACCCCCTTGGCCAAAACGATCAGGAAATATGAGTATTTTGATTATTCGGTGAACGAGGCCTTGTTTCTTTCCGAAAAAGAAGAACTAACAATAATTAATATCATTCAGGAAATTCAGAAGGAATATCATTCCAATATTGACAAGTTCAGCCAGCAAATCATCATTTCACAAATTGAGACTCTCCTCAACTATGCGGAAAGGTTTTATCATCGACAATTCATCACGCGAAAAAAGGCCAGTCACCAGATTCTTGACCGGTTGGAACAATTACTGACCGACTTCTTCAACAGCGATGATTTAATCACAAAAGGATTGCCGACAGTCCAATACGTTGCCGACTCTTTAAACGTATCGCCGGGTTATCTAAGCGGTTTATTGAAAGTACTAACAGGTCAAAGCACACAACAGCACATACACGACAAATTAATTGAAAAGGCCAAAGAAAAATTGTCTACCACTAACTTGTCCGTAAGCGAAATTGCTTATGAATTAGGTTTTGAACATCCCCAGTCATTCAGTAAACTTTTTAAGACTAAAACCAAACTCTCACCTTTAAAGTTTCGCGATTCGTTTAACTGAGAAAACCACCAATTTATTTTTACCTTAAGATAGCGGCAACGGGCCGCCCGATTTATGAAAAGTAAACGAAGGGATTTCCTGAAATATTCCGGACTTGCCGGATTGGGTATGGCCGGAGGCGTCATGAAAGTACTTGCAGCAAATAAAACAATGGAACATTTACCGGAAGAAACCAGCGCCCGGGCAGGTCAGGAAGATTTTGCAGATGACCAACTCACCATGATCGGCCTGTATGGTCCCTGGGCGGCATCGCTGACGGCGAACAAATTACCTTCATTGTCTTTTAGAAATCCCGGATGGACGGATATTGAATCCTGGCGTTCAAAGGCAAGGCAGCAGGTGATGGACAGAATGGCCCGTCGGATATCGGTCCACTTCCGGGAGGTCCGGGTAATCAGGGAATTTGTGTATGACGCTTTGTTGGTGAAGGAGCTGGAATGGCAACTGCCTTATGGCCGCGCTACGGAAGCAACGCTTCTGAAACCCGTAAATGCTAGGGGCCTCTTCCGGGCATTCTGGCTTTTCATGACCATGGAGGAAATAAATATTTTGGGAAAAGAAAAATTACCCGAACGGAAGATAAACCGAACCCTTTAATCACTTCCCATCAGAAGAGATATTATTCCGGACTGGCCTGGGCCAATGAATTGGCTAAGAAAGGATATGTTGTACTCGTCCCGGATGCTTTTGCTTTTGCGAGCCGGCGGGTGATGCTGCGGGATGTTCCTAAATCGTTGAGACAGGGACTAAACGATGAAGACCCTGAAAACCCGGTCAATATTGCAGCGTACAATAAATGGGCCGCCGAACATGAATCCATCATGGCGAAATCATTGTTCAGTGCAGGCACTACCTGGCCCGCACTTTTCTTTGCAGAGGACCGCAAAGCCCTGGACATTCTCTGCTCCATGCCGGAAGTGGATACAAAGCGGGTTGGCTGCGCCGGACTTTCCGGTGGCGGCCTGCGTACGGCCTTCATGGGCGGGCTTGATCCAAGAATACAATGTGCGGTTTGCGTAGGATTCATGACAACATGGAAAGATTTTTTATTGTACAAATCAGTGAATCATACCTGGATGATTTATACACCACTGTTACCGGGAGAATTGGATTTTCCTGAAATACTTGGCTTGCGCATACCATTGCCCACACTCGTAATGAATGATATAGCCGACGATTTATATACACTCAATGAAATGAAAGAAGCCGACAGGATCCTGGCTGAGCTTTATCACAAAGTGGATGCAGATAACCGTTACAAATGTTCTTACTATCCGGGGCCGCATAAATTTGATGCTGCCATGCAAACGGAAGCTTTTGCCTGGTTCGATCGTTGGCTGAAAAATTAACCGCCAACCGTCAACGGTCAACGGTCAACGGTCAACCGTCAACCGCCCACCCATACCGTTAACTACCCGGAAATCCTGTTGATTGCTCAGCCTGCCTACACCATCCGGCAGGGCCTCCTAGATTTGAGTATCGGAAGGCTGGGGTAGGTAAGCCGGGAATTTTGGTTTAACTTTTAAAGTAGCCTTTTCTAAGGTTTTCTCTGCTCCGACCCTGCTACCCGGTAATATCTGAAATGACTCTTCCCTGATTTCTTGAGTACGATCAACTTGAAGTGAATATGGGAATTTCTGTTAGGATAGGACTGCACCTTATCATTTATTTAGATTACCTTATTGTTGATATCTAAAAAAGCCTCATCCGTCAACTTCCGGGACGTAAGCTTATCCGTATAACCCCGTCTAAATAAATGCATAGGTGCGTAACGCGCCTGAGGGAACGATTCCATTCCACTGAGTAATATTTAACCCTTAAATGCAACCCTTGAAAAAGTGGTCCCGTAGTAATATTTTCAAGTTTACTATATGCCGCAATCATTTTTTCTCTTCAGGCGATAGCTGCGTATTCGCAGGAGAAAATCACTGGAAAGGTGACTGGCAATGACGGCCTTCCGCTGAGCGGCGCCACAGTTATTATTAAGGGTTCTCGTCATGGGACGCTAACAGACTCCAGTGGATCTTTCAGTATTAACGGAACGAAGGGAGAGCAGCTTTTGTTTTCTTTTGTCGCATACGAAACCCGCGAAATCACCATATCTTCTGATTTATTTTTAAGCGTACATCTTCAGAATTCAATAAACAATCTGAATGAGGTGATCGTAGCCGGCTATGTTTCAGAAGCCGTAAAAGATATTACCGGATCGGTTGCGATCGTGAAGCCGAAAGAACTTACAGCAGTGCCGGCAGGCCAGGTGGAATCCATGTTGCAGGGAAGAGTTGCGGGAATGAATGTGATTACACAGGCAACACCCGGAGCCCGTACACTAATCAGCATTCATGGCTACGGAAATTTTGGAGATGTATCACCCTTATATATTGTAGATGGATCACCCGCTGATATCAATGACCTGAATCCGGATGATATTCAATCCGTCGTGGTCTTAAAAGATGCGGGATCAGCGGCTATCTACGGAGTACGGGGTGCAAATGGTGTTGTTGAAGTGACTACGAAAAAGGGAAGAGCGGGTAATACCCAGATAAATTTTGACAACTATCTGGGTTATCAGATCCCTTTAAAAAATGGATATCATGTACTGAATCCCTGGGAAATGGCGGAAGCCACCTGGAAAGCTTATGAAAATTCAGGACAACCCCTTTCACATCCCCAATATGGAAATGGTGCAATTCCCGTACTGCCGGATTACATATTAGCAGGCAGTCAGGGAGGTCTTTCTGCAGGATGACCCGGCGACCAATAAAAATCTTTATAATATCGATCCGGCTGCGGGTGATATCTATCAGATTGTAAAAGCTAATAAATACGGAACAGATGTATTCCATGAAATTTATTCACCGGCCTTTTCTCAAAACTATACACTGAATGTTTCCGGTGGAAATGACAAGAACCACTATTTATTTTCGGCCGGTTACCTCGACCAGCAGGGCACTTTAAAAAATACTTACCTGAAAAGATTAACAATAAGAATTAATACGGAATTCAACCTGATGAATAATTTTCGCATCGGTGAAAATGTCCAGCTTTCCTCCAGGCAGACGCCATATTATTTCAACGCATTTAATCCCGGATTTGGCTCCTCAAACACTTTGCCGAACCCGATAATGCCGATTGTACGATATTATGGGTAACCCTTACGGGAGCGCACCGGGGCTGGGATTCGCTGCCAATACCCTTGGGTTGGATAATTTGAATTTGAGTAAATCAAATAACTGGATCATTTTGGGAAATATGTATGCCGAACTTGACTTCGCCAGGTATTTTACATTCAGGACAAATTTCGGAGGAACGCTGGATGATCAATACTATTACGCTTATCAGCCCGGTGTTAACGCCTATGCAGTCAACTCATCGAATTCGCTCCTGGAGGGCTCGGGGTATTCCCGTAAATGGAGCTGGCAAAATACGATTGTCTTTAATAAGTCATTTCACGAAGATCATAGTGTCAAATTTTTAATAGGAACAGAATACATCAGTTCTTATGGTCGGAGTTTATGGGCAAGTCGTGTAAATTTCTTTAGCGACGATCCCAATTATAGTTACCTCTCGAATGGAGGAGTTGCCGGGCAGAATAATAGTAGCCAGGCTTACAACTCGGCGATCTATTCCATTTTTAGCAGACTGGATTATGCATACAAGGATAAATATTTGTTGATGGGTACGCTTCGGAGAGACGGGTCCTCGGTATTTGGCCCCGAAAACAGGTATAGTTTTTTTCCTTCCGTAAGTGCAGGCTGGCGGATCAGCAAAGAAAATTTTGCATCCGATTTATCCTGGATGACAGACCTTAAATTAAGAGGAAGCTGGGGCAAATTGGGTTTTGATGGAAATACGCCATTGATTAACCAATTCACGCTGTATGGCGGAGATCCCGCGTCTTCCTTTTATGACATCAATGGTAGAAGCAATACAGCTGTACTGGGATTCAGAAATACGAATATCGGAAATCCCAAAACCGGATGGCAGACAGATATCCAAACAAATATCGGCCTGGATGGTATACTCTGGAATAGTAAACTGACTTTTTCGGCTGACTGGTATATAAAAAAATCTACCGGCCTCTTATTTCCACTTTCACTTCCATATGTCCTGGGAGGCGCAACAGCACCTTATGTGAATGTCGGTGATATAGAAAATAAAGGGATCGATCTGCTGCTGGGATCCAAGGGACGATTCGGAAAGGATCTGAGATATGATTTTACAATCACATTTACATCATACGACAACAAAATCGTAAAATTAAACGATGGGCAAAATTATTTTGGCAACGGGATATGGAGAAATCAGGTTGGACATCCGATAAGTTCTTTTTACGGTTATAAGATCATAGGCTTTTTCAATAGCCAGGATGATGTTGCCAAATCTCCTGTGCAGGATGATGCCGCGCCCGGGAGGTTTAAATACCTTGATGCCAACGGAGATCATAAAATCTCTGATACCGACCGGGTGTTTCTTGGAAATCCCAATCCAAAATTCTCGCTCGGATTGAATATCGCATTCACGTATAAAAATTTCGACTTCTCTGCCTTCTTCTATGGGGTTTTTGGAAATGACGTTTTTAACCAGGTGAGACAGGGGACCGATTTTTTCTCCGGGTGCTCAGGCAAAGAGCAAGATATTATTATATGATTCCTGGACTCCGGAGCATAAAAATGCAAAAGTTTCGATCAATGAAAATGTTACCAATTTCAGCAATAATTCGGATCCGAATTCCTATGGCATAGAAAATGGTTCTTATTTCCGGAATAAGTCTATGATCCTGGGCTATTCGTTAGGTAAAAATACCCTCCAAAAAATCAGGATGAAGCAACTGAGAATATATGTCCAGGTTGCCAACCTGTTTACGATTACAAGTTATACGGGTCTTGATCCGGAATCATTAACCGGGGGGGACGTTGCTTATACCGGATTAGATGGCGGGAATTATCCGAACAATCAGATACAATGGTTATTCGGTTTGAATATTGGTTTGTAAGTATGGATCAACTAAATAATATTGACTCATGAGATACTCCAAAATTTTTTTCATCTTTTTGTTGGCGGAAGCCATACTGTTTTCCTGCAGCAAAAAAGTGCTTGATCTGCGCCCGCTGGGTCAGCTGGATCCAACAGCCGTTACCAATAAGCAGGGCGTCACAGCGCTGTTAATCGGTGCTTATTCTCTTTTGGACGGTGTTGGTTCACCAAACTCAAACCCTGTCAACCCTGGGAATCTGCCGGTTCGAATTGGTTATTCGGCTCTGTTACAGGTAGTGAAGCACACAAAGGTTCGAACCGACTGATCAGCCGGAGCTGGCAATCCATCGAAAGATTTACTACTACTGCCGGTAACGAATATCTGTTAAGCAGGTGGGGAGCCCTGTATGATGGCGTACAAAGATGTAATGATGTATTAAGGACAATGAGAAAGGTGTCCGCTTTAACAGCTGCAGATACGATTGAATTCAGGGCCGAGGCTTTATTTCTCCGTGCATTCTACCACTTCGAAGCGAAAAAGATGTGGAACAATATTCCGTTCGTGGATGAAAATATCACCTACGAGGCGGGTAACTATAAAATGACCAAACGAAGATGAATTTGGCCATTTATAGAAGAGGATTTAAAATATGCAGTCGATTCCCTGCCCAAGATTCAGGATCAAATCGGCAGGGCGAATCATTATTCAGCGGAGGCATTACTGGCTAAGGTCTATTTATTCCAGCATAAATATGATTCAGCTAAAATTCTCCTGGATGAAATCATTGCCAGTGGAACCTATAGTCTGAAAAAGTATTCGGAAAATTTTAATGCAGAAACCAAAAACAATGAAGAATCTGTTTTTGCGGCACAGAGTTCAGTAAATGATGGATCACAGGCTTATAACGGCAATATTGGAGACGTATTAAATCAGCCTTACGGCGGTCTTAGCGGATGTTGTGGATTCTTTCAACCCACCCAATACCTGGTAAATCATTTTAAAACCGACGCTCAACCGGACTTCCGGATCTGGATGATTTTAACCAGGTAGATGTAAAGAATGATATGGGAATATCTTCCAACGACCATTTGTTCCCTACACTGGAACCCTGGATCCCCGGCTGGACTGGACTGTGGGCCGTCGGGGCATTCCTTACCTGGACTGGGGTCTTCATCCGGGATTTGACTGGATAAGGGAACAGAGTAGCGGAGGACCGTATTCTCCTAAAAAAACTTCGATCTATGCATCGCAGGTCGGAACTTACTCGGACGCTTCATTTTGGACCATCGGGGCAAATGCGATCAATATTAACCTGATTCGATATGCCGACGTCTTACTCTGGGCTGCTGAAGCAGAAGTGATGAGTACAAATGGAAGTCTGGCAAAAGCGCAGGACTACGTAAACCAGGTAAGGACCCGGGCTGCAGACTCTACAGGTTGGGTGTATAAATATAAAGATGACCAGAATCCTTCTGCGGGGTTTTCCAATACAAAGGCTGCCAATTACTTTATTAAGCCGTACCCGGGAGTTTGGACAGATCCTGTCTATGCCATGAAGGCAATCAGATATGAACGCATGCTTGAACTGGGCATGGAAGGACATCGGTTTTTTGATCTGGTCCGATGGGGAATTGCAGAACATGATATCAATTTATATCTCAAAAAAGAAAAGAATATCACGGGCTATCTGAGCGACGTAGAGTTTAATCCGGCGCAGGATTCATACTTTCCGATTCCACAGAGTGAAATCGATAAAAGCGATCACAGGTTAAAGCAAAATCCCGGTTATTGATGATAAAATATTTTAAAACACCTATTCACTAGAGGACTATGAGTATCTGTATGCAGAAGTAGAAATCGTCGGTCAGATGAAAGAAAAAATGCTGATGAGATTTATAAGCACTGTTTTTTTATTGCTGGGCTTTTCCCATTTGTCGATGGCCCAAAGCGCTGCAGATAAGCATGTGCCGCAGGATTTTCGATTGGTAAACTGGAATGCGGCACAGGGTCTTTATTATGGCAAGGTTGATTGTCTCCTGAAAGATAAAAATGGCTTTTTATGGGTGGGCACCGAAAGGGGATTGAACCGGTTTGACGGATCAATATTTAAAAATTATCTCAACCCTTCCGGTGGAAATCAAACTACCATCGGCAATTATATCCTCAGTTTAAATGAAGACAGCCTGCATAATATCTGGGTGGGCACAGACAAAGGGATTTCACGTTATGATATACGGGCAGACAGTTTTACGCATTTTGTAGTCGATCCCAATACCCCGTTTTCTGCTTTTGATCGAACGATAATTTCGTTTTGGGCAACTGCCGATTGGATTTATTGCGTGGAGTCAGATACGCTGGTTACGGCTTACAACACGACTACATTGCAGAAAAAAAAGATTTGCTGGTTGCATCACAGACTTTCATGGTACGCCAATACTTTTTCGATATTGGAACCGGATTCGAATTGCATCTGGATGTTACCCAGCTGGCTTGACAATGAAGGCGGCCTGCTCCGTATTTCTTTATCAGATGGTAAGGAGCAACGCTACAACTTTCCTTCATTTATGAAGGAAAATCATTGGTCGGAATCGATGTGTTTTGACAAAAAAAGGAATTGTATCTGGATAAGCGATCTGGCGGGCCTGATACAATTTACGCTCGCTGATAAACAGTTTCATTATATAGACCGCCTGAATTTTTTTAACCGGGGCACCGGAATATGCATGGACCTGGCAAACAGGGTCTGGGTCGGAACATGGGATAAGGGATTGATCATTTATGATCCGCAAACAGAGTCCGTGGAGCGGCCCTTTGAGAAGGATACCGGATTAAGTCAAAAGGCAAATGAATTTAATTACAGGATCTACTGTGACCGGGACGGGCTGGTATGGATAGGATACTATATAACATCCGGTAAGGGAATCAATCAGCTATTACCCGTCTTGAAATCCTTCCGACGCTATCCGGGCAATACCGGCAAACCAAATAGCTTAAGTTCCACATTTGGAAGCCTTATTGAAAAAGCTGCGGATGGCCGGATATGGATCTTTGTGAATCCTGATCTGAATATATTTAACCCGGTTACAGATTCCTTCCAGGTGATTAAGGCGAAAGACATTTCGGGGATTGGAAATAACCGGGGTTTCTACTATTTGGGAATAGGCAGGTCAGCACAGAAAGCCTGGATAACCGGCTATCAAACGTATCAAACAGGTGAATTATTTGAATTGGATATCCTTTCTAAACGATGCCGCCCATTCACCGTCGTGGATAGAGAAAATCAACCCATATTACATCCCGGTTTAATATCCGGCGTCAAATTAAATCATGGGCAGGATGATCTGTTTATTGGCAGGCTTTCGGATGTTGAATATGGAATCTATTTACTGAATAAAGACAGTTCAGTGGCTCGCCAATTGAGCACTATAGATACAGATTTTTCCGGATGGGAATCAGATGGTGACCGTATGGTATTTCTGAGAAGACATGGCTTGGGTCACAATCTTACTTACACGCTCGTGAAAGGAAAATTAGAAAGAACGCCGAATCCGTTAGATAGTATTGAAGAGTGGAACCATATTTATTTGGACTGGTCTGATCATAGCTGGTGGGTGGGAAATTTTATGGAACTGATTCACTACGACAACCATTTCAAGGTCATTCATCGGTATACCCACAGCGAGGGCGTTCCGCTTATTAATGTGTATGGAATTCACGCCGATAAAATGGGTAATATCTGGTTCAACACGGAATACTCTATTGCCAGGTTGAATCCAAAGACCGGTCATATCAGAACACTTTCAACACCGGAGGGTTTCCAGGAGCAATCTTATTTTCCAGGTCCGCTTGCAGCGGATGACAATGGAGATTTGTATTTTTTGGGATTTAATGGACTGGACAGGGTTAGACCTGATCAGATAAAAGATGACTACCCGCCGTCATTAGTTTATCTGAAATCTTTGGAAATCAATCAGGCTCCGGTTTCCATACCGACGGCTCTTGACGGTGAACAGGAGAAACTCGACCTGAAATATTTTCAGAATAAAATCAGTATAGAGACCGGTATCATTGATTATTATTCAAAAGGGATAAACAAAATCAGGTATAAACTCGATGGTGTAAACAGGGATTGGCAGTATGGTCCGGCCAACTACACCATTCGATATGAAGAACTACCGCCCGGAGAGTATAAATTATTTATGCAGGCAGACAACGCGGGCCATGAATTTACGGGACCCATACGGAGTCTCCTGATCAGGATCAGTCCTGCCTTTTGGAATACCTGGTGGTTCAGGATAATAACCGGATTGATTCTTATTGGCGGATTTTATGCTGCCATCCGCTACCGGCTTAATCAAAAATTCCGGCTTAAGCTGGCGAGTTCGGAGAAAGAGAAGCAGTTGGCGGATATGCGGCAAAATACAGCAGAATTAAAACAACAGACAACCGAACTTGAAATGCAGGCACTTCGTGCACAGATGAATCCGCATTTTATTTTCAATTCACTCAATTCCATTAACCGGTTCATCCTGCAAAATAACCGTCTCCAGGCATCGGAATATCTTACTAAATTTTCAAGGCTCGTCCGATTAATCCTGCAGAATTCACAGGCTGCGTTGATCACTTTGGAAAGCGAAATGGAATCAGTAAAATTATATCTCAGCCTGGAAGCACTGCGTTTTGATGATCATTTTGAATATAAATTGTCGGTGGATCCCGACCTGGATATCTCCGTTTTGAAAGTTCCGTCATTGATTATTCAGCCTTACCTCGAAAATGCGATCTGGCATGGACTGATGCATAAAAAGGAAAAGGGTCAACTGGATATCGAATTGTCGCAGGAAGAGGATCACCTGTATTTCAAAATAACAGATAACGGTATTGGGCGCAGGCAGTCGGCTGCTTTGGCGAGTAAATCGGCAACCCTGCATAAATCCATGGGCCTGGGCATTACTGCCCGCCGCATTGCCATGATGCAGTCCGGCAAATATGAGGGATCTTCCGTTGTCATCAATGATCTGGTAAACGAAGATGGCAGCGCAGCGGGTACTGAGGTAGTAATCAAAATTCCTGTAATTCAATAAACCGGTTATATATGATTAAAACTATTCTTGTTGATGATGAAATTCATTGTCTCGACACCCTGGAAATGACCCTTTGCGATTATTGTCCTGAAGTGCAGATAATCGGCCGTTGCGTTTCAGGGGAAAACGCAATAGCATCGATCGATAAACTAAAACCGGAGCTTGTGTTCCTCGATATTGAAATGCCTCTGATGAACGGTTTTGAATTGCTTGAAAATTATAGCCAGATTCCCTTTTCCGTAATTTTTACCACCGGCTACGATCAGTATGCTATCAAGGCTATCCGGTTTAGTGCACTGGATTATTTATTAAAACCCATCGATCCAAAGGAATTGGTTACCGCTGTTCATAAAGTGAATGTTCAAAAAAACCATCCGTCTATGGACCAATTCCAAATGCTTAAAGATCATTATCAGCACAAGGGATCAACTTTTAATAAAATAGCGATTCCGACCATTGATGGATTCGAATTGATACCTGTCGACCAACTGATCTATTGCGAGGCCAATGACAACTATTCGCATCTCTTTCTCAAAAACGGAACTAAAGTAACCGCCTGTCGCACATTAAAGGAAATTGAAGAGCAGCTGGATGACTTCGACTCCTATCTGCGTGTTCACCATTCTTATGTCGTGAATCTGAACGAAGCGAAAAAATATATTCGTGGCGACGGCGGTTATCTGGTGATGAGCAATGGCTCAACTATAAATGTATCGAGAAGCCGAAAAGAAATGTTACTGAATAAATTTAATCCAGGAGGAGAGTGATTAACTACAACTACTTCTAGACTTCAACGCTTAATCCTGGAGTTTTATCTTGGTAGACTTTTAATTTAAACCTGATAAGTTTTTTTGTTTAAGCATAAAAAAAAATTGCCTTCCGTTTGGGGGAAAGCAATTTTATAATTGGAGATAGATGATATTATTCCCTGTTCAGGTCTTGCAAAATTTTAATTTCACCCTCCTGGCTTATTTTTAAAACCTTAATGCTTGATTTGTCCTGCAGCATTACGATATAAGCAACTTCATCAGGATATCGTCACTTCTTCAACCTGCTTGATGTCCATATCGAAATAGGTGGTTTTAATTTCTGTCCTGATGTCTGTGGGAAGTTTGAATTCATTATAAAATACTAATGAATATTTCCAATGCCCCTTTTTATCATAAAATACCCTGTCTCCGTAGCCATCCTGCATAAAATATGCTTCATATCCATCCTGGTCTGCGAACCACATGGCATTATTTACTTTATTAAATCTTCCTTCGAAATCTTTAATCGCCTTAGCATGAATGGTCTTTGTATCAGGAACATAATTACCGGAATGTGGTGTGTTATGCGGATCACCCATTTCCAGCACATGGGCCATTAAAGTTTTATCATTGGGCATTGAATTATAGACAAAGGCATTTTGTGCACTGGTGCTTTTACTGAAAGCTACTGTGGATAATAGTCCGATGATGAGGACAAGCGTAATTTTTTTCATTGTTTTAGATTTGATGGTTAATTAATTTTTTGTTTCTGAAACAAATCTAGATTGCCGGGCCCCCCAATCCCAGATACACTGAGTAACGGGTAGATTATATAAGTAGTTTACCTTAGACAACCGCCAATCCGCCAACCGTCAACCGCCAACCGTCAACCGTCAACCGTCAACAGCCATTCGTAATAATCTTGTACAGAATAACCCGGAACTCCTTATTTTCATCCGCTAAACTGCTTTCTATGCCTTTGACGAAATGGATATCCCTGCCCAGACTCCTTTTATTTGTATCTCCGGTTATTGTTTTTGCTACGGTAAATACCAACCATCTATATAGGCCCAATAGAAGGATCACTTCTTCAGATACCACCAAAACGGATTCCGTAAAGTATGAGGCATACAATAGTCTGCCGCTGAAACCCCAGCGGAAAATATCTTTCAGTTCAAAAGAAGGATCCTGGATGAGCCTGGATATTAGTCCGGATGGCCAGACTTTAGTATTTGACCTGATGGGCGATCTGTATACGATGCCTGCGACCGGCGGAAAGGCTACGGCGATTACGAAGGGGCTTGCCTACGATGTGCATCCGCGTTACAGCCCCGACGGGAAGAAGATATTATTTATTTCGGACAGGAGCGGCGCCGATAATGTCTGGTATCTTGATCTGGAAAAGAAGGATACCATTCAGGTGACGAAAGATGAGAACCAGTATTTCCCCAGTGCCTGCTGGACACCAGACGGTGAGTATATTGTTTATGCCAAAGGCCGGCGGTATATTAAATTATATATGGCGAACCGGAAAAGAGGTGCCGGCGTACAACTCATCGACGCGCCTGCCAATTTAAAAACGATTGATCCTGCAGTGAGCCCGGATGGCCGTTATATTTATTTTTCCAAACGCAACAATGCATGGAATTATAACGCCGTACTGCCCCAATACCAGGTCGGTGTATATGACCGGGAGAATGCAAAAGTGAGAACCATCACTTCCCGCTACGGATCGGGATTTACACCCGTGCTTTCCAAAGACGGTAAATGGCTCGTGTATGGCAGTCGTTTTGAAGAAAAGACCGGCCTGGTGCTGCGCAATCTGGAAACCGGTGATGAAAAATGGCTGGCTTACCCCGTGCAGCGCGACGAACAGGAATCCATCGCACCGCTGGGCGTTCTTCCGGCCATGGTTTTCTCGCCCGACAGTAAAGCACTGTTCGCTTCTTACGGCGGAAAAATTCATCGCATACCCATCGACGGTAGTGCCATTACAGAAATTCCATTCACTGCAGACCTTGATCTGGAACTGGGTCCGCGACTCGCTTTCAAATATCCAGTCAGTGATACGCCTTTTCAACAGGCCACACAGATCCGCGATGCCGTTCCTTCACCCGATGGAAAAAAACTGGCCTTTACCGTATTGAACCGGCTCTATATCATGGACTATCCCGACGGAAAACCGAGACGGCTGACCACCAATGAATTCACAGAAGCAGAACCAGCCTGGGCACCCGATGGAAATTCCATCGTGTTTACCACCTGGAATACTGAAGGCGGCAACCTGTTCAAAATAAGTCTTGCCGGAAAAAATGCAGCGCCGCAGAAATTAACCAAAGAACCCGGTCTGTACCAGAGCCCCGTGTTTAATATAGCCGGCGACAAAATCGCTTTTCTCCGGAGTAAAGCAACGGTGTATAAAGATTCTTACGGACCCCAATATGAAGGGGAAGATGACGACCTCTGCTGGATCGCTTCATCCGGCGGTGATATCGTGCTTATTGATAAAGCACTCAGCCGCTATAATCCGCATTTTGTAAAAAGCCAGCCCGAAAGATTGTTTCTGACCAACGACAATGGGGATCTTGTTTCTATCAGGCTCGACGGGTCCGATGAGAAAAAATTAGCGCATGTAACGGGCATTACTACGTATGGATCCATCCCGATGAAAAATGGCCGGCCGGATGCTGAAAAAATGAAATGCATTGTCGGCGAAACGGATATCCGAGGAAAACGAAAGAGAAGTTGTCCTTCCTTCTCTTGCGGCAGTGATCACGATGTCCCCTACAGGCGATCAGGCACTCGCGGAGATCAACAATGAAATTTATGTCGTGACAATTCCAAAAACCGGGAAGCTCTACAATATTTCAGTTTCGGATCCTGCAGCAGTCGGAGTTTCCGGCCCGCAAACTAACAGAAGTGGGTGGAGAGTTTCCCGTCCTGGCAGGCAGATGGTAAAACCGTACACTGGAGCCTGGGCAGTACTCATTTTATATATGATGTGGATAAGGCACAGGCTTTTGATGACAGTGTAGTGGCCGCAAAAAAAATTCAGAATAAAAAAACCGCAGACTCCCTTGCCAGTCTCGCAGCAGATCCTTCATTGAAAAAAACAGCTGATTCACTCAAGAAGATTACGGATTCGCTGAAGGCAAAAGATACAACGGCAAAAAAAGATGCTAAAAAAGAAGAACCAAAATACAAGGCGCAGGAAAATGATGTGAAGGTCTTCTTTAAAAAAGATTTACCAGCGGGTGAAGTCTTGTTGAAAAATGCCCGGATCATTACCATGAAAGGAGAGGAAGTCATTGAGCATGGTGATGTACTGGTGGTCAATAACCGGATAACCGCAGTGGGTATCACGGGTTCACTGACCGCTCCGCCAGGCGTGAAGTCGATGGACATGAGTGGAAAAACTATTGTTCCCGGGTTTTGTTGATCCTCACTCCCATATGTGGCCGAACTGGGGGATTCATAAAAACCAGATTTGGATCTATGCGGCCAATCTTGCCTATGGTGTGACTACCACCAGGGATCCGCAAACGGCCACGACGGATGTACTCACGTACAGCGATATGGTAGATGCCGGTAATATGATTGGTCCAAGAGTATATTCCACCGGACCCGGTGTTGGATACTGGTTCTACAATGTAAAAGACTCCGCACAGGCTGAAAATATTTTGCGGCAATACAGCAAATATTATCATACCAAATACATCAAAATGTATTTGACCGGCAACCGGAAACAAAGGGAATGGATCATTATGGCAGCACGCAACCAGCAGCTGATGCCGACCACCGAAGGCGGTCTGGATCTTAAATTAAATATGGCCAACCTGCTGGATGGTTATCCGGGTCATGAACACGCATTGCCGATTTACCCTTTATACAATGATGTCTTCACAACAATTGCCCGCGCAAAAATGATGGTGACGCCGACGCTGCTGGTATCTTATGGCGGACCCTTTGCGGAAAATTATTTCTGGGAAAGAGAAAATCCATATCACGATGCCAAAGTGCAATACTTTTTTGCTTATGAAGAACTGGCAACAAAAACACGACGCGTGGGTCAGTGGACGCTTCCCGAAGAACAGGTATTTCCCTTACATGCAAAGAATATGAAAAACCTGGTTGAAGCCGGTGGCCTGGTTGGCGTGGGTAGTCACGGCGAATTCCAGGGCCTGGGTTATCATTGGGAATTATGGGCCTTGCAAAGTGGCGGCATGCGACCGATCGATGCGTTGAAAGCCGCTACCATTTTGGGCGCCGAAGGTCTGGGACTCGATAAGGATCTGGGCAGCCTCGAACCGGGTAAGCTCGCCGACCTGATCATCATGGAAAAAAATCCGCTGGAAAATATCCGTAACACCAATACGATTCAATACGTGATGAAAAACGGCAGACTCTATGATGGCAATACCGGCGATGAAGTCTATCCGCAGCAAAGGAAACTGGACCGGAGTGAATGGAAGTTTGATAAACCGACGGTGACGACGGATGTAAAGTGATAGCGTCTAAATGATTATCTTTCAAGCAGATAAATAAATCTTTAAATAGTGATCAAAAATAATCTTGGAAATTCTGAACACTGTTCATTATATTTGCACTGTAAACTAATAAGATGGGTATTACAGAACGAAAGGAAAGGGACAGGGTGGAAATGAGGCAGCGCATTATCGATGCTGCCATTGAAATGTTCCTGGAGGAAGGATATGAAAAAACCTCCATCCGGAATATCGCCGAGAAAATTGAATACAGCCCCGCCACCATTTATCTCTATTATAAGGATAAGGACGAATTGCTTTATGATGTGCAGGGACAGGCATTTGAAAAACTCGATCAGGCTTTTCGTGAAAATGCCACTGCAAAAGATCCGCTGAAAAGACTGGAACAAATCATGCTAACCTATGTACGTTTCGGAAAAAATAATCCCGAACTCTACGACCTGATGTTCATCATCCGCGCACCGATGAATGTGGTGGAAGAAAAAGAATTGTGGACCAATGGTCATGATTGCTTTGGATTCCTGGTGCAGTGCATTACAGAATGTATTGAAAAGAAACTGATCCGTTTTGATGACCCGATGATTGCCGCACTCTCCGTCTGGTCCATGGGTCATGGACTGGTTTCGCTGGATCTTCGCTGTCGGTTTAAAGTAATGGAAATGGATGATGAAGCCGTAGCATGCAACCATCGAAAAATCAATTCAGGAATATCATCAACTCATAAAAAATTAATCATGAAATCAAATTATCGTTTTTGATTCCAGGTAATAATCACGTGACTGTAAGACTATTTTTTTTGCCATTTCACTAAACACTGTTCATTAACTCAACATTATTAATTATGAAAATGCTGTTTATAATTCCGCTTCTCCTGCTATGCTGCAGGAGTTAAAGGCCCAGGAGAATGCGCTTGAAACCTATATCAACACAGCATTCAGCAATAACCAGGGACTTACAGGGTCAGCAATTGCAACTGGAGAAATCCCTGTACGCACTGAAAGAAGCGCGTGCTCTTTTTCTTCCCAATGTTTCCTTCGGTGCCAGCTTATTCGAAAGCAGATGGCGGCCGCACCATCGACCTGCCACTCGGTGATTTATTAAATCCGGTTTATAAATCGCTCAATCAGCTCACCAGTTCAACAAAATTTCCAGACCTGCAGAATCAAATCCGTTTTACTGAATCCCGAATGATTATTACGATGCCCGTTTCCGCACTACGCTTCCGCTGGTCAATGCAGAAATCTATTACAACGAGAAAATAAAAAAAGAAACCATATCACAGCAACCGAGCGGCCGTGAATGTGTACAAACGCGAACTGGTCAAAGAAATAAAAACCGCTTATTATCGATATTACCAGGCAGAAAAAGCCATCGGAAATTTATAATAATGCACTGCCCCTGGTGAATGAAAATATCCGCGTGAATCAGAGCCTGCTGAAAAACGGAATGCGCAACAGCACGGCGCTCACCCGTTCAGAAACAGAAAAACAAAAGATAGAAACTTCCATCACCCAGGCTGCCAACAACCGGAACAATGTACAGGCTTATCTGAATTTCCTGATGAACCGGTCGCTGGATCACCGATATCATGCTGGACACCGCCAGTTTCGTTACCGAAGAGCGAATCCTCAGCTGGCATTATGAATTCTGAATACCGACGGACGGGAAGAACTTCAGGAACTCCAGTCCGCCATTCAAACCCATGAATTAAACCGAAAACTGCAAAGCGCCTATCTGGTTCCCAAATTGAATACCTATCTCGATCTCGGCTCGCAGGGTTTCAAATTTCAATACAATAACAAGACACAATATTATGTATGGGGTCTGAGCCTGGAGATGAATTTATTTGCCGGCGGATTGCACAAATCCCGGATTCAACAGGCCAAAGTCAGGAAAACAGGAAGCAGAATCCAATTACCAGGAAACCTCTTCACAAATGAAAATGCAACTGGTTCAGTCGGTCAACAATCTGCACACGGCCATATCCGATTACCAGAATGCAAAAAACCAGCTTGCCCTGGCTGAAAAATATTATACCGATCAGTTCAAAGTATATAAAGCAGGTCAGCTGCTTTATATCGAATTGCTGGATGCACTAACCCAGCTCACGAATGCCAGACTACAGCTGGCCGTTACGATCGCCAATGTACAGGTTGCCTATGCCGATACAGAACGAAACGCAGCCACTTATCCACTCAATAAATAATAAATCATATGCAACGCATTATCATTTTACCTGCTCATCCTGTTCACCGTAGTCGCCATGGCATCCTGCACCGCAAGAACAGAACCGCTCAGAAAAATCGAATCCAACTGCCATTCCGGTCAGGGTGCTTCCGGTGAAAGAATACAATGCTACTCGAGAACAATTCCGGTCTCCGGACAGTTCACCACGGATGACGAAGTGATGATGTCATTTCAAAACAACCGGCATCATCAACAAAATATTCGTGAAAGAAGGAGATGCCATTAAAAAAGGTCAGTTGCTCGCCACCCTGAACCTCACTGAAATCGATGCCAGTCTGCAACAGGCCCAACTGGCCTATGAAAAAGCCAGCCGGGATCTCCAGCGGCTGAACAATCTGTATCAACGACAGTGTGGCCACACTCGAGCAGGTTCAGAATGCAAAAACGACCCGGGACCTTGCGGCGCAACAACTAAACACGGCCCGGTTCAACCGGCAGTATTCCGAAATCCGGGCCGAAGCCAATGGATTTGTATTGCGCAAACTCGCCAATGAAGGACAACTGGTGAATTCAGGCAATGCCGGTATTGCAGACCAACGGTGCAGGTTCCGGAAAATGGATCTTACGGGCAGGTGTAACCGATAAACAATGGAAGGCAATCAAAACAGGTGATCCCGCAGAAATCGGAATCGCTTCCGCGGGCAGGACAAACCATTGCCGGTAAAGTGACCCGGAAATCTGAATCCGTGGATCCTTCCAACGGACTTTTCAGTATCGATATCACGCTGAACGGAAAACAACCCGGTAAAATCGCCGCCGGTATGTTTGGCAACGGAGTCATCACGACTGCTCAGGTGAACATCCCGCTGCTGAAAAATCCGGAACCGAAACCTGGTCAGTCCCTTATGAAGCCCTGCTGGATGGAGACGGAAGTATCCGGATATGTATTTGTTACCAACGATAATAAAACAGCACCGAAGGTAAAAGTGGTGATTGCCGGAGTGGAAAAAGATCATGTGATCATCAGCCAGGGATTGGAAAATATCAAAATTACTCATTGTATCCGGAAGCGCATACCTCACAGACAACAGCCCCATTCAAATCATTCCATAAAAATTCAATTCATGAAAATCACCGACTATGCCGTTAAGAATTACCAGTTCACGCTGGTAATTTTTATCATGATCATTGCCCTGGGTATTACGACCCTGTTGAATATGCCGCGTTCGGAAGATCCGGAAATGCATGCACCCACGTTTACCGTCGTGGTGGTATATCCGGGAACAAGTCCCGGGGATATGGAAGAACTGGTTGTGAAACCACTGGAAAAAGAAATCTGGGGACTTGAAAATATCAAGCGGATCCGTACCAGCATCGGCGATGGTGTGGCTGCCCTGCGCGTGGAATATAAGTACAACAGCAATGTGGACAATAAATACCAGGAAATTGTACGGGTCGTAAACAGCAAGAGACCCGAACTGCCTGCCGGATATTGTAAGCATCGATGTACAAAAATTCCAGCCCTCCGATGTAAATATCATCCAGGTCGCGATCGTCTCTGAAAATGCTTCCCGGGAGAAAATGAAATACTATGCAGAGAAACTCCAGGATGAACTGGAAAAACTGCCCGCCCTGAAAAAAGTGGAAATACATGGTATACCCGATCCGCAGGTGCGTGTGGAACTCGATCTGGAAAAAATGTCGCAGATGCACCTGCCCCTGAGTGCAGTAACCGGAAGTCTCCAGAGTGAAATCGCCAATATTCCGGGTGGAAGTATTTCTGCCGGCCAAAGAAGTTTCAATATCAAAACCAGTGGAAATTTCCAGTCCATCGATGAAATCAAAAATACCATTGTCTCCTCTTCTTCCGGAAAAAACATTTACCTGAAAGACGTTGCAAAAATTTATTACGGTTTTGAAGACACCAAGTATAAAACCCGGCTGAATGGTCACCGCTGTATATTTATTACAGCAGCGCAGAAAGAAGGAGAAAATATCAGCAAAACAAAACAGAGTTATGAACCCGTACTGGCACAATTCAAAAAAACACTGCCGTCCAATATCGACCTGGTGCAGAACTTTGACCAGGCCGACAATGTAAACCGGCGCCTGGGCAGCCTCGGAGAAGATTTTCTGATCGCGATTTTACTTGGTGGCCATCACCCTGCTTCCCCTCGGTTTTCGGTCAGCCATGATCGTTATGATCTCCATTCCGCTCTCCCTATCCATCGGACTGGTTTTGCTGAATCTTTTCGGAATCAACCTGAACCAGCTCAGCATTGTCGGACTGGTCGTGGCCCTGGGATTGCTGGTAGACGACAGCATCGTGGTGGTGGAAAACATTGAACGCTGGATGCTGGAAGGTCATACACGTATGCAGGCCACACTGAAAGCCACCGGACAGATCGGTAAGGCCGTTGCCGGTTGTACCGCGATGCTGATCATTTCTTTTATGCCGCTGGTATTTTTACCTGAAGGTTCCGGTGATTTTATCCGCGGTCTGCCGATGGCCGTTATCCTATCCGTATTCGCATCCATGCTGGTTTCACTGACCATCATTCCCTTTCTGTCGAGCCGTCTGTTGAAAAATCATATGTCACCGGAAGGAAATATTTTCATGCGCGGCACTGAAAAAAATCATTCACGGAAGTTATGCCCGCCTGCTGGACAGGTCGCTGAACCGTCCGGTCCTTACCATCGCCATGGCAGCTGTATTATTTGGCTTATCGCTGTATATTTTTAATATCATTGGATTTAGTCTGTTTCCTTCTTCCGAAAAACCACAATTTCTGATCAATATCACTGCTCCTCCACAGTCCAATATTTTATACACCGACAATATCACCCGGGATATAGAAGAAGAATTGAAAAAAGAACCGGCCATCACTTATTTTGCCAGCAATGTGGGCAAAGGAAATCCACGCATCTATTATAATGAAGTTCCTGAAAATGAAAAGCTCGGAATATGCACAGATTTTTGTTCAGCTGGACAATCAAACGGCACCGGATAAAAAACTGGCGACTGATTGAATCGCTGCGAAAAAAATGGACACCCTATCCCGGCGCCAAAATAGAAGTGAAAAACTTTGAACAGGGTCCTCCGGTAGTTGCACCGGTGGAAGTCGCGCGTATTCGGAGACAACCTGGATACCCTGCGCAGTCTGGCGGCAAGGGTTGAAAACCTGCTTCGGAATACAGACGGCACCATTTATATTGACAACCCGGTGGACCTGCTCAAGTCAGATATCAAAGTAGATATCAATAAAGAAAAAGCACAGTTGCTGGGAATACAAACCGTAAACATCGACAAAACCGTACGGCTTGCTGTTGCCGGACTGAATATGGGCAAGTACACCGATGAAAATGATAAGGATTATTCGATCCTGCTCACCCGTACCAAAGAAGAAATACCCACGCTGGATGTTTTCAATAATCTCTATGTAAACAATAACCAGGGAGTGGCCGTACCGGTCGGCCAGGTATCTGCTTTGAAACTGGAAACCTCTCCACAGGTGATCAATCACCAGGAAAAAAAACGGGTCGTTTCCGTAAAAGCCAGTGTGAAGAAAGGTTTCCTGGTGGACCGGGTGATCCAGCAAGTGACAAACAAAATGGATAAAATGGTTTTGCCCGCCGGATATACCTATGAAATGGGTGGAGAAGTGGAATCACGCAAAGACTCATTCGGAGGATTCACCAGCATCATCATTGTTACCGTTTTTCTTTTCATCGCGGCCCTGGTGTTCATTATTTGGTACATTCAAAAGCACGCTGATCGTATTGTCTGTTATTCCGCTCGGTGTGGTGGGTGCTGCGATGGCTTTGTGGATCACGGGCAATTCACTATCCTTTGTATCCATCATCGGACTGATCGCACTGGCAGGTATCGAAGTAAAGAATACCATTCTGCTGGTCGATTTCACCAATCAGCTGCGCAGCCAGGGCAAGGATCTGGAATCCGCGATCCGCGAAGCGGGGGAAGTTCGTTTTCTCCCCATCGTGCTGACCTCCCTCACGGCCATTGGAGGACTGATGCCCATCGCGCTTTCCACCAATCCGCTGATTGCGCCGCTGGCCATCGTGCTGATCGGCGGATTGATCAGTTCAACGCTTTTGTCCCGGATCGTAACACCGGTTATTTATAAAATTATGCCTCCGAATGTGAAGCAAAACATATCATAAATTATTTTAGATCTTTATCTGAAATGATTTTAGAAAATGGGAAAAAAATCTCATCAAAAATCTAATGCATGAATCTTCTTCTTACTTCATCTGGCATCAGGAATAAGAGCATCCGCGACGCGCTGGTCGACTTGCCGGGTAAACCGATTGACGAGTCCAACGCGCTCTTAATTCCCACCGCGATATACCCTTTTCCCAGAGGTGCTGGTATGGCATGGCAGGCGATTGGCGGAAAACCCGCTTTCGGCGGTGCCGTCGAGATTATCTCTGATGGGAAATGGAAACTGTTTACCCGCTAACTCATCCCCACACTTCCACACTTCCACACTTCCACACTTAGTTCAAATGCCTCTCTTTACAAATCCCCCCTCTTGAAGGCTTTGACGATCGCCTGGTTTACAGATGTGACATGAAGTTTTTTGTAAATGCTCCTGACATGCGTGCGAACGGTATCGTAGCTGAGAAAGATCTTCGAAGCGATCACGTGAAAATTATCACCCTCCTTCATCATTTTCAGGATTTCGCTTTCACGTCTGGTCAATACTACTTTTTCACCCTCCGTAGTTTCACCGGGCGCAAATCGCTGGAAGAGTTGAAATACTTTAGTTGCAATGGTCGGGCTCATGGGCGCCCCACCCTCATTCACTTCCTGGATTGCTTCAATGAGCCTTGAAGGAGAAGTCTTTTTTAGAATGAATCCGGAAGCGCCGGCGCAAATGGATGCAAATATTTTGTCGTCGTCGTCAAATACAGTTTGAATTAAGATCCTTACGGCAGGATATTGCGATTTGATGGTTTTTGTAGCCTCAATACCATTGATGCCGGTCATTTCTATGTCCATTAGGACGATATCAGGATTACTTTTTTTAATGTCGTGTGCAAGATTATTACAACTGGAAAAAGATCCGGTGCAACTAAAGCCATCTGTTCCGTTCAGGATTGCTTCAAAAGACTCCCTGACTAGTTTATTATCCTCAAAAATGGCTACCCTGATCAATATGCTTTACATTAATAATGTAAATGTCTGGTTTTTTCACAGCTTTTGATCTACTTCAATCAGGTGATTCTGAGTGAAACGGTGATAACGGTCCCCATCTCTTTCTGCGAGTCGATCTTAAGGACCGCCTTCACTTCCTCAGCCCTGGCCTGCATATTATTCAGACCATTGCCTTCGGATACCTGCTCCATATCAAACCCTTTCCCATCGTCCCTGACACAGATATAAAACTGGCTGCGGTCCCGGCGAAGGATAAAATACAGGTTCTTGCACTCAGAGTACCGGACCGCGTTGTTGATAGATTCTTTGCAGATCAGGTAAATATTCTTTCGCTGCTGCATCGTCAGATTATACTGCTGCACATTCGCTTCAGCTTCAAAATGAAAAAGGATATTGTGGGAAGCCGTTGTGTTTTGAGCATAAGACTTTAGTCTCGTGATCATTTTTTCAAACGTATCGTTTTTGGGATTTATGGCCCATACAATATCACTCATCATCGTAAGTACTTCATCGGCGTTTATGATAATCTTATCGATCGCGTTTTTTGCTTCAGGGATATTTTCAGATTTCAACTGATGTTTTGCCAGCTCGCTCATCAAACTAATGCCACTTAAAGTGGAACCAACTTCGTCATGAAGGTCCCGGGAAATCTTTGTCCGTATCATCAGCGTTTTCTTTAACTGGCCAATGCGGTATCTGTACAAAGCATATAAAATTCCTGCCAGGAAAATAAATACCAGGACCTTGAACCAACCTGACTGGTACCATTTGGGCAGGAAGCTGATCATCAATTCCACCGGCCCGGACCAAAACCCGTCTTCATTCGCGGCTCTTACCTGCAGGGTATAGGTTCCGGGGGGAAACCCGCTCACCACAATATGATTGTCTGTTCCCAGACTGACCCATGATTCATTCTGTTCTTTGATCCTGTATGCATAAACGGTTTTCTCCGGGTTAGAGTAATTGATTCCGCAGAAATGAATATTTGCCTGTAAAGTGTTTGATGGCAATACCACCGATTCCATAAAAAGATTTGACGTATCAGCAGATCCATTGGAGGTTTGGATCAACACATTGTTGATATATACGTTGGGGGGTCGGTTGTTCCGGCTAAGATAGTCTGTATTGATAATGCTGAATCCCCTGAGTCCGCCTGCATAGATTTTTCCGTTTTTATCCATGCCACAGGCTTCTTCAAAGGCGTTTGAATGAAGCCCGTCGCTTTCGAAATAATTGGATACCGAATTACGCAGGACATTTATTTTGCATAATCCATTATTTGAAGTGACATATAGCAGGCTGTCTTGTACCGGGAATAATTTATAAACGCCGGAATTGGCCATCCCCTGGCTGGGCGTGATTATTTTTTTGATCCGGAAACCTGTATCCAGTTCAATGATTCCTGAACCATAGGAGGCCAGCCAGTATGAGCCCTTCATTTCACGGACGTCAAAGAAAAGATTCAGCGTTTGCCCTGTTTCCGGGTTTTTTAGTTTGTAGTTGACCAGTTTTTTATTCTCCGGGTAGTACAGGGCAAATGAATTATCCGACAATATCCATATCCTGTTTGAATGATCTTTGTAAACTGTATTGACGATATCGCTTTTTAAAGGGAAAGCGGACCGGCTGTTGATGATATCAATGGAGTGATGTTTGAAATCCCATGAATAAACGCCCTTATCATCCTCGCTTCCCAGAAATAAAAGGGAATCTCCCCACCTGGCCGCACTATTAATATTCTGGCTTTTTATACCGGCAAATTCCGGGTATCTCTTTTCAATCTCTGTAAACTGATCGGGCGGACGGAAAATAAAAAGATGGTTTGCCGAACTGACAATCAGGTTCCCGTCCGGATGCTGAAACATAAATGAGAATGAGATCCCGCTTTTAATTTGCAAAATGCGACCTGAGGAGTTTTCCACCTTGTAAAATCCGTCCTCCGCACAGACATATTCTACAGAATCATTGTAAGGAAAAATATAAAAAGCTCTGTTGATTGCTGCCTTAAAATCGGAGGATTGAAAAAAGTTCAGGAAAGCAGGGTGTGGGTTGCTTGCGATTGCCAGGCCATACAGGGTTCCCAGCCAGAGATTTTGCTGACGGTCAAAAAAAATAGAATTGACGGAGCCGAGCCATTTGTGCTGATCGGCCCGGTTCTCATCTCTGATGGCAGTTATCTGATCGTTCGGAATATCAAATTTGAACAGCCCTTTGTTCGTGGCAAACCAGAGATTCCCGCTGCTGTCCGGTTTGAGGGAAATGATTTCTTTATCCTCTTCTCCCGGTATTTTTTCATCTGATATTTCCAGCGAAATATCTTTTTTATACCGGATTCTTTTTATTCCCTGGTTTGTTGCAAGCAGCAACTGGTCCTTTGCGATATGAAGACAATCACGGAACTGCCTGCCCGCACCGCTTTCCTGCAGGTGAAGCGTGGCCAGATCAAACTTCGCGAGGACTGAATGATTGTTTCCTGAATAAATAACCAGCCCGTAATTGGCCACGAATACCCAGATCCTTTCATACTCATCCACGAACATCCCGTTGATATCGAAACCATCGTTTCCATTGGATTTTTGAAAGGGGACTGTAATTGTTTTTTTTAACCCTCCCTGGCCGGGATTGATGATCGTGATCCCGTCAAAGCTGCCGATCCATAATTCATTCCGGAATAAAACCATGCATTTCAGCCAGGCATTGCTGAAATGGTTTACGGAATCTGCTTCCGGGAGACTGTATTTTACATCACCCGTGGTAAGATCAATTCCATTTAAGCCGCCATAGGAGGAAATCGCCCACAACAGGTTCCTGGTGCTGTCTTCCAGTATATCTGTGATATCAGTACCGGATAATAAATGACGGGCAGATGCGCTCCTGTTATAATTACGCATACTTTTACCGTCGAATCTGCTGAGCCCGTCCTGCGTGGCAAACCATATGAAACCGTAACGATCCTGCAGCACTTTCACCACCTTATAAGAACTCAATCCGTTCGACAATGAAAAATGCCTGAAATGAATATGCTCTGATTGCGCGAGACCCCGCCACGTGAAGCTTAGAAAAACGCAGCAAAGTAAAATATAGATTTTGCGCGGGAGCATGAGGCTGTCTTAAGGGAATGGCAAAATGAGTCTTTCTGAAATTACGATAAAAACCCCTTAATCATTCAATATGGCAAGGCCCACTTACGACTGGACCATCATGATCTATATGGCGTCCAACGATTACTATTCCGACCAGGCTGCCCAAAAATTTCTAAAGGAACTAAATGAGGTTGGCCGCGAAATGAAAAAACACAGCAAATCGGGCAGGGTAAAGATCGCCCTGATGTGTTTTGGAAACTGGAACCGGCATCACCGGAAAGGAGCATATTACAGCCGCCTTTATGAAGTTCTGGCCGGGTTCCTCAGAAATAAAAGACTGAGGAAGGAGATCGTCAATATAAACATGGGTGATGTACGGACGCTTGAAGAGTTTATCTTTTTTTGCAGGGAGGAATTCTGGGCAAAAAGATACATGCTGTTCCTATGGGGTCATGGCACCGGCGTAGGTATGTATAACTATGAATTAAAGGAATCAAACCGGAATATCAGGCACCTGCGCAGATTTGTGAATGCGGTCAGAGATCAACCGACCCCAATTTATGATATACCATGGGATGACGGGGAAATTGAAAGACAAATAATAAATACAAAAGAGCCACGCCCCACTAATATTTTTCATTTAAATATATCCAGGCACCCGAAACTAAAACAATATTTACCCGATAAAATAAGACTGGATTCATTGACCTCAAAAGAATTAAACAAAGGATTATGGTCAAATTTCAGAGGGAAACGTGGCAAAATTGATATCGTTTGTATTTTGGGCTGTGCCATGCAAATGGTCGAATTCGGATATGAGATCAGGAAGTATTGCAACTACTATATCGCCAGTGAAGAACTCATGTTTTGGGAAGGCTATAACTACAAAAAAACTTTCTCACGGCTTTTCAGAAATCCAACCATGCCCGCAAAGGACCTGGCTGAATTTCTCGTAACCGATGCTACAAAAAAGTCCACCTATACAAAAGCGGACAAAAGGGAAATTGCCATTTCCTGCGTTGACCTGAATAAGAGCAGCGAGCTGGCCCGGCAGATTGACGGAATATCAAAAGCGATCCTGAAAAACCTCACAGAGATGATGGATTATGTTTCGGAAGCCAGGGGCAGGTGCTACCACTTCGGCGAAGAATTCTATGATTCATATATTGATGCCACCTGGTTTTTTAAATGCCTTTCCAACCAGCTCCGGCACCGTCCGGCATACAATCATATTTACAACAGGGCAGTCGCACTGGTAAAATTCCTGGAAGAGGATTACATTATCGCGAAATATATCGGAGCCGATCGCAATGTTGGTAAAAAAAACAGGACCATCGGGGGACATGGGGTTAGTATTTATCTGCCTTATGGAAAAAAAGATGAACATAATAATTACAGACGTGGTTTTCCGTTCAGAAAGGACTCTCCGTTTAAAGTGAAGTTTGTCGATAATTCCTGGAATAAGCTGGTTTTTGAATTTATTGAACATATAAAGGCGAAGGGCAATCCAAAGAAGAAGGATAAGAAACTCTGATCATCCATTAATACTGCGAATTTTCATCCGGCAGGGTTAACCCTTCGCAGATCGCTATTTTCACCCAATTGGAGTATATAAAGGGGTATCCCGGGAGAATAGATTTGGGGTCGCATAATCACCTAAAACATTCTCCAAATGAAAAAGTCAATTCTGATCCTGGCAGTCATCGCAGCCATTTTCACTTTCAACAGCTGCCAGAAGTTTAATGATTTTATAGATCACGGCCACCCGGATAAGGATACCAGGGCAGATGCAAAAGTTGCGCTCGACTGGTACAAACTGGAATTGAGAATATTGCTGGAAAGAAACTCGGCCCTGAACGGAGTATACTTCGGGTATCTCGGGCTCGGATTGTATGAAGCCGTTCGCGGTGAGAATACGCATTTGGTGAGCTTTTCTTCCAAACTGAACCAGATGCCGCTGATGCCCGAAGCTGAGGCCCACAGCAGTTATGACTGGGTCATCAGCGCCAATGCTGCCATGGCCAGCCTACTGCGTTCTTTCAATACAGGGCTGACGACCGCCAACAATACCAGTATTGATTCTTTGGAAAATTTCTACAATCAGAATTCAACGACGAACCCCGATTCGGATAAATTCAGGCGTTCACAGGCATTCGGACGGAGTGTTGCCACCGCCATCTATAACTGGTCGCTCACCGATAATATTAATCTTGGGAATGCGGGATATGTGCCACCGGTATTTCCCGGAGCCTGGGAGCCCACGCCACCCGCGTTCGCGAATGGCATCAATCCTTTTGTTTCCTCTGCCCGTTTATTTGTATCGGCAAATGGTTCCGTGGTAGTACCGCCGCCTCCCTTCCCATATTCTGAAACTGTGGGATCAGATTATTACAAAATGATTAAGCAGGTGTACGATCAGAGCAAAGTCAATACCACAGAACAAAAAAATATTGCGAGTTTCTGGATTGACCAGGGAAACGGGCTGGGCTATACGCCGCCCGGTCATGATTTTTCTGCAGTCACCCAGATTATTGCTGCAAAAAAAGTCGGACTGGCGGTAGCAGCTGAAGTATATGCAAAATGCGGCATTGCAGAAAGGGATGGTACGATTGTGACGTTTGCGGCAAAATACAAATATAACGTGATGAGACCGGTAACCTATATCCGCAGATTTATTGATACTGCCTGGCTGCCATTAATCACTACGCCACCGCATCCTGAATATCCGGCCGCGCACGCCATGTTAACCGGTTCCCTGATGCAGACTGCATCCGTCGTACTGGGTGACAAAATAAACTTCACGGATCATTCCTACGATTTCAGGGGTTTCCCGGCCAGGACTTACACCTCCATCTTTGGTGTGGCTGAAGAAGCAGGAATTTCCCGCAACTACGGGGGGATTCACTATATACCTTCCATCAACACCGGACTTGAAATGGCGAAGAAAATAGGCAGCAATATTGGAAATATAAAGATGAGCTATTAATTTTTAACCCTTATCCCTCTTTTGTTAAGCCCCACTGTTGCACGCGGTGGGGCTTTTCTTTACCACTAAACCAGGTTAGGCCTCACTAAGTATTTCCCCTTATATTAAAGATTGACGGTTCTGATTAAATTTGAGATATGACTAAAACCCTGATTGCTTCATCACTGATTCTTGCCTTTGTTTCCTGCACATATACAACTACAAAGCAGGGCCATGCATTTGTAAATGAAACTTTGATGGAAAGTCAGATTCAGGATGTACAGCCTGCTAAAAATATTGAGATGGGCGTCCAAATTACTGACGGTCGGGATTCGACGATAATTATTAAACTGGAGGTCGATTCAAAAATACCGGATGATAGTCTCAATGAGTTCAGGGCGAAGCAGGTTCTTGGGTCTATCATAACCACCGTATCAGATTTGCAATCCTATTCTTCCTGTAAAATTATTTTTATCAAAAAATCGGGATCCGCCGTCAACACAACCAAATCAAAATTCTTCCTATGTCCGATAACACCTGCGCTATTAACCAATCTGAAAAATTATAAGGATTCTACGAAGACCACCGAAGGATATATATACAAAGGATGGGTTTATAATAACAGTGATTTGGAACTGTCCATACCCCTGATAAATGGTTGGTTTTATCCGTCACAGGAAATGGGCTCAGTAGTTTTTTATACCATAGGGTCCGACGACGTAAACCAGCTTCCCCAGTACTATACGGACCCGGATAAAAAAATAAGCTTTAAAGGTTTATACGCATTGGGTCCGGGAGAAACACATACTATTTTTCATATTTGCAAATACAAAGAAAGAATTTTATCCGGCAATGCTGTCGACAGTATCTTTTGTCCTGCTATGGAAGTTGGACTTGTGATTAACCGGTTCGCTTCAGAGGATGAATACATGAAGGCCGTCCAGCAAATCCTGCTTTCCAAAAAATTACCCGCTAACAAAATCCACTCCTTCCCTTTTGGAGATATTGTATTCCGCGGTATTCAGGAAGGTGTTGTACTGAAAAGCGGGAAAGCAATCCATCAACTCTGGCTGATGAAACAATTCCGGCGTGTAAGCCTGGTTATAAATTTGATTTATCAGAACGACAAGGAATTGGAGGAAATGATGCAGGTGCTCAGTAAAATTAAAATTACTCCAAACAGTGTTGATTTCATAAGTGGGCGTTAGTCTTTCAAATTCGGACACCATAGATTCCGAAATTTTGTGCAAAGTCTTGGTATATGGAGAAAATTTGCTTAGATTGATTTAACAATTCTAATTTTTCAATAACTCTTTGCAACCAGCGTCGGAATTCTGCCCCGTGAAATCCGGATTTTTATGATCGGCTGGTTGTCCTTTTGCATCTTACATCAGGAATAATATTCTTGCTGTATGATAAGAGACCACCCGACTTACAGCTTTACTCCGAAAAACGATTCTGCCAGAGCCGCCTGAAATAAGCCAAGCCCCGTTGTATCTATTAACTGGCCTGGTTAGGAAATATGTTTTTATCCTTTTCAAAATATAAATTTTATTTTATGAAACACAGATGTAATGTTTATTTGTGGAAGTCCATTCTCTTTGTTTTAATTCTTGTTACGCTGAATAATGGGGCGATGGCGCAGGTCCCATCGGATACCACTAAAGCAAAGGTGGATACGACCACCACGATGCCGGCCGACACGGCTAAGCCGGCACAAGCTGCTCCGGCCACAGCCCCGCCCGAGGAAAAAAAAGCAAAACCAAAGCAATTCAATTTTTACATTGGCGGAAATTCTAACACCATGTCCGGTTCCACAGCCAGTTACAATGCAAATTCGGCTCTTGGCTACCAGATAGGAGTCGCCTGGAAAAAAGGTGGTTTCACGTATTGGCAGGTTGGACTCATGTATAACTATTCTTCCTGGGGTTTTAACAGCGTTGCAACTACCGTCGACACGGGTAAACTCAATGTTCAGGCCCTCGATATTCCGGTGACTTTGGGTATTAACTTTCTGTCGTTTGCCAAAATAGTTGGTCTTCGCGCGTATGTCAACGCCGTGCCCGCATTTACCCTTGGAGTCGGCAGTAATAGTTTTGGCATCAGCAAGGACGATGTCAATTCATTTATATTTTATGTCGGAGGGGGAATCGGAGTGGATATTCTTTTTTTGATGATTGATATTGGTTACAATTATGGAACAGGCAGCATCCTGAAGAATTCTGCCAGCAGTACGAATCCGGGCCAGGCATATGTGAATTTGGGATTCAGGTTTTGAGGAATTAAAGTTAATGCGTAGACTGGCCTCGCCAGCCGAAGCTCCGCTTGTGCCATCCCGGCTAATCCGGGACAGCGGACAAGTCATTCTGAGCGAAGGCTGGTCACCGGATTAGCCAACGCGGCTTTGATTGACTGGAAGCTAACGGTTAGCAAAGCAATCAACACGATCAGCAGAAACGGCAGGAGAAAATATAGCCAGTGCATGCCAATCCTGAAGTTGTAGTTCTGTAGCCAGCTATTCGAGCTTAACCATGCCAGTGGCACGGTAATAAAAAAAGAAATAGCCAGCAACCCCGCAAATTCACGGTATAACAGGTTGAGGATATTGCCAACAGATGCACCCAGCACTTTCCGGATGCCAATTTCTTTTGTTTTTTGCAGCGTGGTGAAAGAGGCGAGTCCGAACAAACCCAGGCAGGCAACGAGGATAGCGAGACTGGTGAAAATCCCGAATACTTTTCCAAACTGCTGATCTAGTGGGATCCTGCTTAAAGTCGTGCAGACCCATAAAAATGTTGCATGCAAGGTACAGATCCTTAATTCTTCAAAAGCCCGGCAAAACCCGGCCTACCGTCAACCGTCAACCGCCAACCCCGCATTCGCGGGGCAGGCCGTCAACCCTCCGTAGTAAACGTACAGCAGATGTATCGAATGCGGACAGTGCTGCCCTTGTAGATCGGGATCCTGCCTGATTTTCATTGCATTAAAAAACGGCACACTATTTACTTAACATATATGAAAGTAATAGTCATTGGATTTACTTTTGCTGTAGAAATCGTTGTATGAAAAATTATAGTTTAGGCGAATTCGAAGAACTGATTCTTCTCGTTGTTGCCGGATCGGATGGTGAATCCTACGGGGTATCCATACAGGAAAACCTGATCGGACATTTAAAAAAGAATGTAAATATCAGTGCCATCCATGTGTCGCTGAAGAGACTTGAGGACAAAGGATTTGTCAAATCCAAATTTGGCGGTATTACCGAAGAAAGAGGCGGAAGGAGAAAGAAATTTTACGCTATCACCGGTCTTGGCAAAAGGGTGCTGGAGGCGCAGTACGAACTCCGCACATCTCTTTATAAACAAATTCCTAAATTATCCCTTGGCCGATGAAACCCAGTCCTCCCCATTGGCCATTGTGTTTTCTTCGCTGGTTTTGCCGCGAAGATTTTATCGATGAGATCGAGGGAGATCTTATTGAAATTTATTTTCTTGATTATGAAAAATCACCTGCAAAAGCAAAGAGACAATTTACGGCGGGTGTTATCAGACATTTCCGGCCTGAGTTTATAAAATCCATTCGTTTTCAACCCCGGAACAATTCGGTAGCCATGATCAAAAATTATTTTAAAATCGCCCTGCGTGGTTTACGTCATAACATGATGTATTCCTTTATCAATATTGGAGGTCTTGCCGTCAGCCTGGCGGTCAGCATACTCCTGTTACTTTGGGTCAGGGACGAATTGAGTTTCGACCGCTTCAACGTAAATGCAGATAATATTTACAAGCTGGCGGTAAAATTTGATGACAATGGTAATGTCTGGGGTGGTACACCCGCGCCCAGTGCCATCTACGCAAAAAAGAGTGTGCCTGAAGTGGCAGATGCCTGTCGCATAATCGAAAACTGGTCAGCCTCGATATTTGAATACAACGGTAAAAAAATGAGGGAATGGCATAACTGCCGGGTGGATTCATCTTTCTTCACGATGTTCTCATTTCCCCTGGTGGAAGGCGACCCGATACATCCTTTTACAGACGCGCACTCCATTGTTTTATCCGCAACAACTGCAAGAACATTTTTTGGTAATGAACCGGCATTGGGTAAAGTATTGAAGGCGGATGATAAAAAATTATATACCGTATCCGGTGTGATGAAGGATATGCCGGAAAATTCCTCCATAAAGTTTAATATGGTTTTTAACATGCAGCAGTTCGAGCAGGAATATGATACTGCTTCCCATTTTAAATCACTAAATGCAAACTGGGATCAGTACAACTACTTTACTTATGTATTGCTGAAACCCCATGCCAGCCCCAAGGCTGCAGGCGATAAACTCGGCGCAATCCATCGTCACGCCTATGATATTCCCGCCAATAAAAACCTGACCTACCTGCCGCTGCCGCTTACAAAAGAACACCTTTATACCGTGGACGGTAAGGAACAGGGGATGATGGTTGTGCGGGTATTCATGATCGTTGCCATCATCGTGTTGCTGATCGCCTGTATCAATTATGTAAACCTCGTTACTGCGAGAGCGATGAAACGCAGCAAGGAAATCAGCATGCGTAAAATTATTGGTGCGCGCAAGGCAGAACTTTTTATGCAGTTTTTAAGCGAATCGCTGCTCACCTTTTTTATTTCCCTTGTGCTGGCAACGGTTATTATTTATTTGGTAATGCCTTTATACAATAATATTTCAGGGAAAAATATTGTTTTCAAACCATGGTCACCGGATGTGCTGTCTGTTTACGGACTAACACTTCTCGCAACCCTTCTGCTGGCGGGTATATATCCGGCTATAACGCTGTCTTCATTCAAACCGCTGGAGGCCATGAAGGGCAGGTTAAGCAATATTGGCAGTAAGGGAAATTTTCGTAAAGTATTGGTAGTCGTTCAATTCAGTTTTTCTATCATTCTCATCACAAGCACGATCATCATCGGTAAACAATTAAAATACATACGGGAGAAAAACCTGGGTTACGACAAAGAAAATGTTTTCAGCTTCTGGATGCATAGTATCGGCTATCACTATGATGCGGCGGTGGCTGAAATGATGAAAATACCAGGCATAAAGGGCCTTACAGAATCTGGTGTTGACATTATCAATACCAGTTCGGGCAGCACCGATGTGGACTGGGAGGGTAAGAGACCCGACCAGCAATCGTTTTCGATTATTCAGTTGCCGGTAGAAAGAAATTTTTTAGAGGTCATGGGCATGCAATTGATAGAAGGGACCGGGTTTACCGGTACGGCTGCCGACAGTGCCCACTTTATTTTAAATGAAACGGCCGTTAAGGAAACCGGGATAAAAGCACCTGTCATTGGCAAACGAATTACGTTTCACGGTATCAAGGGTGAAATTGCCGGCGTGGTGAAAGATTTTCATTTTCAGAACATGCACCAGAAAATATTGCCGCTATTGATGCAATATGACAAAAACTGGCTGGGGAAAATGTATGTGCGAACAACAGGTAAGGATGCCTCGCGTGTATTGGCTGCCGTAAAAATCGTATGGGAAAAATATGACCCGGACCATCCTTTTGAATACAGTTTTTTAGACACACTTTTTAATGATTTATACCAAACTGATACGCATGTGGGCCAGTTATTTAATTGTTTTGCCCTGGTAACTATATTAATATCATGTCTTGGTTTATTTGGCCTGGTAACATTTACGGCGGAAAGCAAAGTGAAAGAAATTGGCGTGCGTAAGGTATTGGGTGCAGGTCTGCCGGATATTGTCAGCCTGGTGTCAAAAGACTTTTTGATACTCGTCCTGATTGCCGCGGCAATTGCCTTTCCTCTGGCCTGGTATGGCTTAAACAGCTTTTTACAAGGTTACGCCTACCGTACTAACATAAGCTGGTGGGTATTTGCACTGGCCGGCTTGTCTACTTTAATAATCGCCATGTTTACCATCAGTTTTAAATGTGTGCAGGCAGCGTTGGCAAACCCCGTGAAGAGTTTGCGATCCGAATGAGTCGTGTATCGTATATCGTTTATCGTTTATCGCCTGCCTGCCGGCAGGCAGGTTTATCGTGTATCGTGTATCGTGTTGGTCCCGCTTGTGCGGGAGTCGAATTGGTTGATGGTATCTGATCGAAGAAGTTTTAGCCCGCTGCGACTGTCGTACCCAAACTGTTGATCCATTTACGGCAGGGCTGTTCTATAACAAAATAAGTGAGGGATGATATTGCGACCAGAAGAACCAGGTAGATCAGGCAAAAACCCAGTCCGGAAGCAAAGGCAATATTTTGTTTGCCCCTGCCGAATCCCTGCACGCCGGGTAAACGTAGTCCCTTTGAAAAAGGTTCCTGCAGAAATATCTGCATCAGATAAATAGAATAGGATATTTTTCCAAAATACTGCAGTATCCGGTTATTGCAGCAAACGTGCAGATAACCGCTGTTCAATGCAAAGAATAATACCAGTACTGCAAAAAGAATAACCGTAAAAGCATCATTGGTAGCAAAGTGTAATGCCAGCGCCAGCAGGACCATTGTTACCGCAGCAGGGATATCCTTCCGGAACATTCCTTTTGCAACACACCACTGGTAGCAGGTATAGACAATCATGCCGGTTGTAAAACCGGCTATGCCCCGCAGAAAGCCGTAATCATAGGTGGTATTCAGGTTATGCGGAACCGGTATGGAAGGATAAAGAAAATTTTTCCTTGGCAGGAAATACATGATAGATATATAGGCTATCACCACCCCGGTCATGAACAGGATCAGCGCCGGTAATTTCTTCCTGTTCAGAAATAAAGCGAGGAAGGGAAATAACATATAAGCCGCCCATTCTGCACTGATGCTCCAGGAAGGAATATTCCAGGTGTACAAGTTGTGTATATAATAGGAATGAAGTAATAAAAATCCTGTGGGGATGGCTGCCGGATTCTCTATGGGATTGGGATACGTGCCGCCGGGTGAAAAAAGAATGACGCCGCTTACTAAAATCAGCATCGCAAAAAAATGCAGGGGATATATACGGGCAAACCGGGCCTGAATATATTTCCTTATAGAATGCCAACCGATACGATCTGCAAAATCATCTTTATATACATGCAGGATGATGAATCCGCTCATGATAAAAAAAAGATCCACCATCATATAACATTTCTCAAAAAACATCGTCGTTTTAGCCGGCACGAACCGGGCAATCGCCATCTCAAAATGAAAGATGGCAACCAGTAATGCAGCAATACCTCTGAGTGGTGTGAGATTCGATAGATATTCGGCCTTACGCGTCAGGTGCTTTTTTTTATGAATGTACGAAACTATGTTTCCCGGATCGTTACCAAACCAAATTTTGTTTTACGGTAGTTGCGAAATCTGTCGGCCACGTGCAGGATCCACGTTAATTTACTTTCTCTAATTCATAACAGTTACTATCGATCGAATCAAGGAGCTTAATACCTTTTTTGATTTTATCGTCGATTTTTATCCGGTCGGTGATAAATATAAGTATGAATTGTTTGTTATTTATACCCTGCGGATGCGAATAAAAAGCAACCGAGCTGTCTCTTTCGAAATTTACATAGGCTATTTCATGTTTTTGCATGACAGTATATAACTCACCACATATAACATGTTTTGATATAGAATCAGGTGAAAAATAAATCGAGGGTGTATGATTGAGCGGCGTATATATTTTGGAATAATTTTGCCGAAAACAATTGACATTCGCTATGTATTCGGATTTGTCTTCATCATAACCAAAGTCGTGCTTCCTGTTGCAGGAGCTGATTGAAATTAAACAGAAGACAATGAATGTGTATCTCAATTTTGGTCGGCAATTTTCCATTAAACAGCCATTAAATATGATTCCTGGCCGGTATATCGTCATCGACTATGAAATCCATTCTTAAGCTTGGAATTTATTCAAATCTACTAAAACAATATCAGGCCTGCCAGGCCGTGCTGGTGGAATACTATTTGACGGCCGAATAACTTGTAAACACATAAATTTGAGTCTTACTTCTCATTCTTCAATTAAATTCCTGGTGCTGCAATGAATGAAAACGATTTTTTGGTCGATGAGAAAAAGAAAATTCCCTCGTTTTTTATTTTCATTGCTATAGTCGGACTTTTGGCCGTGCTGATAGGATTTGGCAAAACTTTTATCATACCAACGGCCAACGGGACATTCTCAGCTCCGGCCATCATTCATATTCACGGGGCTTTTGCTTTCTCATGGATCCTCTTATTTCTTATCCAGACTTCATTAATTCATTATCGCAGGTATAACCTTCACCAGACTTTAGGAATTTTAGGGGTTTTCATAGCAGCCGGCGTTATGGCGACTATGGTCCTCGTGGGGAAATAACCTACCCGTAAATTTAGTTGACAAGACGGGATCTTTGGAATAATTTATGACTAAGTGGATAATAAGTAGTCACTTATTACTATTTGATGTTCGGCAGCGTAGATCAACAACCCCCAATTGCTCTTCCAGTAAATTTTTATATACTCTGAATTTATAGTCATTGAATTCATTATAGGCCTTCACGGACAGCTCACGTAATTCATTTAATTCCGAATCCACGAACCGATTGGAGACGAAATACATATAGTTTTTGGAGAGAAAATCATTCATCTTGGTGAAGAGCTCTTTATGAGAATCAATTCCAATGATCTTTTCTTCCAGCATTTTGTTAAAGGAAGTTTTTAATTTCTTCTCGACATTTTTCAGATCGACCAGGTCGGCATTGATGCGTTCGAAGGTGAGCTCCCCTTCATAAAATGGCTGCGTGATCTTCAGCACCTTGTTGACGGATTCCATGAGCTCATCACATTCCCGGCTGACGGACTGGAAGTGCAGATACCCGTATTTGATTTCCCTGGCCCTGTCTTTTGCATTCTTATAAAGGAAGATGAAAGCCTCTTCATCCAGCATTTTCAGCCATTTTTCTTCCTCTTCAATTTCCTTTTCTAATTTTTCAATGATCTCTTCACAGTCCTTCCATTCATATTTCACCCCGGCAAAATCGAAGCTTTTTAGGTCGAGCTGTTTTTCTTTGATCGCCCTTACCAGGCCCAGGTCGTTCTTATTGTTATTGATGGAATTCTGCAGCGACGCGTTTTCTGTACTGAAAAGCTGATCAAAAGTTTTTGTGGCATCCATGGAGACAAGGGATTCTATATCCCAGTCATTAATTTCAATATACCGGGAACTGTAATATCCCTGGTATACGGGGGGCAGTTTGTATTTGTCTTTTTCTTTCGAATGATATTCTTCAAAGTTTGACCCGTCCAGTGTTTCAAAATTAGGTTCACGCTTCACGGGCCGATAAAGTATCTCGGTCATCTGCTCCTGCAAACGGTCTGCATGGTCAAACAGTTCCCAGGCGCTGGCTTCTTCGGGCGCCACATTTATAGAAAGTACCTCGAGGTGCGATTTCCTTTCTTCCAGCGTTGGATGGCTGGCCCACTGATTTTTATAATTGATTCTTGATTTCGATATGGATTGAATAAACTGAAATGATACTTCGGGCAGTCCTTGTTTCAGTGGCAGCTGATGTTCCTTTGCCCACGACCTTAGAATGACCAGCTGATTGTTAAATATATTTTTCGAAACTTTATTGTCTTTCAGCCAGGCATTGGCGTTACTCAGCGCATTTTGATAACAATCTTCTGCAATTTGTATCCTGCTCAGCGAACTGATCAGGTTATTGCCTCCGGAAACGCTGGCTGCAACAGCATCTGCGTGGAATTCCATTTCCCTGCTAAGACCCATATAGTTTTTATTGATAAAGCCATACATGCCCTTCAGCACCCATTGTATCGAGGTGGCAATCTTGGCCGTTAACATGGCAAAGAACCGGAGATAGTTGTGCACCCGTGCCCATGCATTCAGGAAATCCGTATAGCCGCTATTGTCGTACAGCATATTATATATCACGCGGTTCACATTGTAGGTAAAGCTGCCCAGTTTCATACTCCGTTGGCTGAAATGCCCGAATTCATGCGCTACAACCGCCTTGAATTCACTGGCGTTGATGCTGTTCACCAGACCCAATCCGATTTCAAGATTCTTCTTCACGGGCAGGAACATACTCCAGAAACTTGAATTGTAAAATACGCAGGCATTTACATTGGGAGATATAAATATTTTTTTCGGAAGCGGGGTATGGGTTTCTTTCGACAGCCTGCGGATGAATGCAAAAAGCCTTGGTTGTTCTTCTTCCCTTATTTCAACCCTGGATGAATCTTCATCTTTGGTAGTAGCGAATATAAATTTGATCAGAAAATAAATAACTGAAACGCCCAGGCACATTAACCCGATCCCGATGATAACCGTTATCAGCTTCGGCAGGGCAATGATCAGCGCAAGGCCGAGATAGAAACAAAGAACAGCGAGAGCGGCGGCTGCCAGCACCAAAAGCAGGTAAACGAAAAGAAAAAGGATGATGGATCCGATTACCTTGCTGACTTGTTTTCTGAATGCCGGGGAAAGAACTATTTTTTTTTCCTCGATTGTGTCGGGAGAGGGAGGGTATTTAATATACTTCCATGACGGGTATTTAGGGTGTCACAACATAAGAAAAAAACCTCTTGATACATATTGAATTGGAAAATTTCCGAGTGTTTGAAATGAGGAATTACCAGGCACTAAGAGTTTTCTCTTAGGCTTCGGTTTCTGATAACCAGTGCCGGATTTTAAGATTTCCCTTGATCATATTCAACTTATGTTTGACAAAGCACCGACCGGTTTTTATTTTCAACGGCGTTTTGTAATTTCTCCTTTTCCGGATCTACATATTAAAGCCTGTATGAAGAACAAACTGATGGCGATCATTTTAATTGCGGGTATTTCCTTTTCCTGTAATCCCTCGAAAAAAGCCTCAACAAATGGGCCGGCCAATAGTAATCCGAATCCGGATAGCAGTTCTGCTGCCGTTCAAAAGCCCGCGGATGGGAAATCATTTGAAACAGCCATCGTCATTAACAAAACCACTGAAAAGGCAGGGATTAATGCTGAATACCAGTGGATCAGGGAGCATTTTTCTAATTACCACGTGGTGAAGCAGGCATTAGTATATAACGATGATAAACGTTTCGATGTAATTACCATTCAATTGTCTGACGGTAGTACTCAGGATATCTATTTCGACATCACGAAGTTTTTTGGACCTGGCTCAAGTGAATTATTACAATAATCCTAACCGGTAAATATTTCCGTCGTGCAGGGTAAATTTCTTGACGCTGTGTCAGGTAATTTGTATCTATACCGGAAATAACCCCAACTGTGTCACTAAGGCAAACCGGTCAGGAATACCCCAATGTTCAACGAGCTGACCATTTTCAATTCTTGCGATGTCCATTACATCGATCGTAATTTCTTTTCCGGTCGGTTCATACCCCATAAACGGACCCGTATGCTTTGCACTGAACCTGTAATGAACCCAGACAAGATCTCCATTTACAGAATGATTGGCCAGGGTATATTTTCTCTCTGAAAAAGCCCGCTCAATACCGCGGATCGCTTTCTTCAAGACTTCCTTACCTCCTTTAAGATTAACCTGGTGCTCAATCCAGTTGTCAGTTATTAACCGATCAATAACATCCAGATCTGCATTGCCGAATCCCTGTTCAACGATCTGCCTCAATACATTTAATTTTTTGCTCTCCATCATTTTATATTTGTTTTGAAAAATTACTGCTCCGGATTCCACAAATCCCGGGCCTGCAGCTTAAAAGCCGCATCACTGAAAACCATGATATTGGGGCGCAAGGTTGATTACCCGCGCAATTTGAGGTACTTTCGTTCTCCCAGGCAACAACGGATGATTGCAGAAAAATACAGACTACTACGCGAGCAGCGGATTCCCGAAGACTTCCCGATCCCGGATGCATTCTTCATGGAGGATGAAAATAAAAATCCATTCTGCATTTTCATGATCACCTGCCTGGGAGCCGACCGGTTCATTTACCTCGATGACAATTTTTATGAGCTGACGGGTTATACTAACGAACAATTCAGGAAGGGTGGTATGGATTTCTGGTTTCCGCTTATCAACCCGGAAGATATGCAACAGGTTTCCACCCGCATCATAGAATCGCATAAAGCGATCGCGCATCACGCTGCCGGAGATCCAAATCCGGATCCACTGGTATTGGAATACCGGTTCAATCATCCGGTAAGAGGATGGGTTGGACTGCGCGACACACGTTATCTGGTTTCTTTTACCGAAGAAAAAATCATCGACCTCGTGCTTTGCCGGTTCGACCGGCTGGCCATGGATGCCGATGAATGGGCAGAACTGGATGACTGGGTTAGAAAGGAAAAATCCTGTACGCGACTGCTGGAAGTGGCCATGCTACATGAGCAGTCAAAAAACAAAACATCCATTGAAACCGGGAAATCCGGATCCAGCGCAGGCCTTCCATCCTGGGTTAGCCAGTTAACGCAACGCGAAAAAGAAATACTGCACCTGATCAGCGAGGGGCTGTCCACCAAGATGATCGCCGATCGCTGTCATATCAGCGTACACACCGTTGAGACTCACCGCCGTCATCTGTTCGAGAAAATCCAGGTGCGCAATGCCATGGAACTTGTGAAAGAAGCATCCAAAGTCTACTGGCTCTGACAACTCCGGATCTGCTGAAAAATCATGGTTTTCACTGATTGTCCTGCTTCATTTTCTTTCGGAGCTTTGCCTCATGAATACAAATATGGAGAAAAACTATTGGCATACCATCGTGATTGGCGGCGGGCAGGCGGGCCTGGCGACCGGCTATCATTTGAAAAAAATGAATATCGATTTTCTGATCCTGGACGCGGAAGAAAGAACCGGTGATTCCTGGCGCAGGCGATGGAATTCATTAAGATTGTTTACCCCCGCGTGGAATAATGGCCTGCCCGGACTCCCCTTCCCCGGGAATCAAAATTCATTTCCAACAAAGGATGAAGCGGCCGATTTCCTTCTTGAGTACAAAGAGAAGTTTGAATTGCCCGTGCTGTATCGCGCGCGCGTGACGAGTGTGAAGAAAAATAAAAATGGTTTTCAGGTCATGATGAAAGACCGGATACTGGAAGCGCAAAACCTGGTGATCGCGACGGGCAATTATTCGATTCCCAAAATACCTGCCTTTGCGAAAGAACTGAACGGAAGCATCCGGCAATTATGTTCTTCCGATTACAGATCACCCGATGAACTGCCGGAAGCCAATATACTCGTCGTGGGAGCAGGCACTTCCGGATTTCAGATCGCGCTGGATCTGCTTAGCGACAAACGAACCGTATATCTCGCGGGTAAACCAACCGCAAGGATACCGGATTTTATTTTTAAATATTTCGGAAAACAATTCGTGTGGGTGAATAAGTATATCCTGAATACCCGGACGCCAATGGGTCGGAAATTCCAGGCCGCGATCATGCAGGGCAGGGGCGCGCCGCTGATTCATATTTCACCGGAGGCAGTGCAGCAGGCCGGGGTAAAAATCCTGCAGCGACTGAAAGGCGTGGAGGATGGCTGGCCGGTTACGGAAAGCGGCGGGAAGGTGGAAGCATCTGCCATTCTCTGGTGTACCGGCTTCGGTACAGATTATTCGTGGTTGGATCTGCCAGACGCAATCAAAGCCAATGGATATCCCGCAGCGAACCGTGGCGTTTCTTCGAAATACCCCGGACTTTATTTTGTGGGCTCGCAGTTTCAGCACTCACTCACCTCCACCTGGCTGGGTGGCGTGGGCAGGGATGCCGGATACATCGTAAATGATATCCGGGTAAACAGAAAATCAATTTATATGAACCGTGAAAAATCACTTGCATGAAACGGGTGATGATCGTACTCGATGACTGGGAAGGAAGAATCGCTGCATCGTCCTGTTGGGAACAAGTGAATGATCAGGTGGATATTCATTTTTTGAATGGCAATGAGCCGATGGATCCCGAGATCTGTGAAGACGTTTTGATTATTATGGCCCTGCGCGAACGTACCCGGATAGATGAAATATTCCTCATGCGCTTTCCCCGGTTGAAACTGATATTGCAAACAGGCGGTCATGCATATCATATCGATCTCGCCGCTGCAAAGAGTCGTGGCGTAAGTATTTTGCGGGTCTGGATGTATTTGAACAGGAACCGTTGCCCGTTGAATCACCATTGCGTTCGATGAACAATGTTGTACTTACACCGCATATCGGCTGGACGGTGGAAGAAGTATTCGAAGAATTCGCGCAGATCGCCTGTGCTCAGCTGCGGGACTGGTTAATGGATGAAGGTTTGTGAACGACGACTAAGTTCTCTTAATCCGAAGCCCCGCCTTTATCACCAACAAACCATTGCTCTTTATTTCTAAACAACAAATTGAACGTAGTAAGAGAACCATAGCATCTGGTGATATATTGCTGCATATTCACCTTTTCTTCGTCACTAAGATTTTTGTTGCTGTTAATGCTCTGTTCCAAAACCCGGAGCCTGTCCCGGAGCATCACGATTTTGTGAAAGAAATCGCTGATTGGAATTTCCTTTGGCTTGAGACTCTTGTCGAAGGGCTGCAAAAGCATGGTCCCTTTGTTCCATTTTTCACCAAGTGGTACTATCTCCTGGATGCCGCCCCACAATCGCAGGATTTTCAGCAATGACTTTTCAACATCTGACTGGGTTTCAATTTCGGAGGTGACATTCTCAGGAAAAATTTCTTCAAGATGTGAATCGGTTTTATCTATTTCTTTAACTCCAAAATTAATAAAGGAGACAAGGTATGTAGCGTATCTGACCCCTACAATTACACCCTGGCCGTGCTGCGTATGCTGGAGCCGGGTTCCGATGCCTAAGAGAAGCTGATCCATACAGAAATTTTGATTCAAACTTACCTAAATATTTTCTTTAGTACTACCAATGGGCACACCTGCGTGATCTCTATGATTGTATCCACTAACTTTTTAAGATGGCGGCGATGACATGGCGATATCATTCTCTGGGTTGAATGCATTTGACTTTCAATATAATATGAAAGTTCACGGAAATGTTTCTTGTATTCAATAAATGATAACAATTGTACTTTTGTCAATGTATTACCTTTAATAAAACTTTATTACTATGTCAAAATTTTCAATTACAACGAGTGCCAACGGGGAGTATCGATTCAATTTGAAGGCATCAAATGGCGAAACCATTCTTACCAGCGAAGGATATTCTTCAAAAGCTGGCTGTCAAAATGGAATTGAATCCGTAAAGCGTAATTCACAGGATGATTCCAGGTATGACCGGAAAACCTCTTCCAACGGCAAGGCCTATTTCAATTTAAAAGCTACTAACGGAGAAATTATTGGAACAAGTCAAATGTACAGTAGCGAATCAGCAAGAGAAAATGGAATTTCATCAGTAAAGAGTAATGCTGGCGAAGCGATGGGTGAAAGTTTAGCGTGAGATTATACATCATTGTTGTAATCCGGCCACATCAGTATCCAAAAACTTTCGTTTATTGGCGCGGCTCTTTTTTCCCATCCAACCTAAACTGGTGTGGTTAAAACTGTCGCTATATTTTAAGCCGTAGCCTAACATGCGGTCGAAAGATGAATGTGCGAATAATAGTATACCGACAGTGATCATCACCTCCTGGTGTAATAAAAAGCCGGCTGCTACTACAAACAGACCCGCGGCACGGTGGTGGAACAAATTATAAGTAAATGCGCCCACACGGTTGTTGAACACGTAACCCAACATGGAAATATCAGGACTTAAGAATAGTGGTATCCATAACCAGAAGGACAAACCCAGGCTATGTTTGGTCAAAAAATAAATGGCGATGGCGGTAATGGCTGCTTCTTCGGCCTGCAGGGTAACGTACATATTTTTGGTGAATGGGAGTTGATGTTTGTTTTGATCGTTCATTTTTAAGCTATCTCCCGGTTTTTTATCTACCCAATACGCAAGCGAAAAAAAATAAGTCTCATCAGGATTACAGAGGCGACAATTAGGATCATTATCGGATTGGGAAGCGTCGGGCCATAGGTAGGAAGACAAGTTTTACCATAAACTTCTACAATTTAAAGATAAATATAAACGACTACAAGCACCGGAGGCATCAACTGTATTTTTTTCTGTTCTTTTAATTGTATAAGCCGGGAACCGTCTTAACTTTAAATACTTTCTCATTCCGGCAAATAAAAATAAAATCAGGATTATGCCAAAATATTCTATCCAGGTGAATGGAAAGACACATGATGTAGATGTGCTCGAAGATATGCCCCTGCTATGGGTTTTGAGGGATATTCTGGGAATGAAAGGAACGAAGTTCGGATGCGGAGTGGCACTTTGCGGAGCCTGTACTGTTCATGTAAATGATAAAGCGCGGCGGTCCTGTAGCATTCCGGTTTCCTGCGATAGGACAAGATAAGATCACTACAATCGAAGGCCTCTCGGAAAATGGTGACCATCCGCTCCAGCAGGCATGGGAAAAATACAATGTTCCGCAATGCGGATATTGCCAAACAGGCCAGATCATGAATGCTGCTGCCTTTTTGAAATCAAATCCCAACCCTTCCGCGGAGGAAATTGAACAGGCCATGCAGGGCAATCTTTGCAGATGCGGAACCTATAACAGGATAATGCAGGCGATCCAGAGTGTAAGCGGGCGTACCGTCCTCGGATAGGGAAGCCGGTCTTGGTAAAGTCAATAGATGATCAACTTTAAACATTCGGAAATTATGCAAACAGCAGGTACCATTTCAGAAAAAAGCCGGGAATGTCCGATCAGAGATATTCATGGCCAGCAGAAGGGACTTTCTGAGAATAGGCGGACTGGTCGCGGGAGGATTTGTGCTGGGAGTAAACTTCTTTAGTTGCACCGATAAGGGGAAAAAGATAGCGCTCATGATACCCAGCGTTTATTTAACTATAAACTCGGATGGAGAAGTCATGATCGTCGCTCACCGTTCGGAAATGGGAACGGGGATCCGGACTTCCCTGCCGCTTGTCGTTGCCGACGAGCTCGGGGCGGACTGGAGTAGGGTCCGTGTCATCCAGGCCGAAGGAGATGAAAAGAAATATGGCAACCAGGATACAGACGGTTCATTTTCCATACGCATGTTCTATTTGCCGATGCGCCGGGCGGGTGCAATGGCCAAATACATGCTGATACAGGCCGCAGCGCAAAAATGGAAAGTTAAGCCGGCAGAATGCGACACAGAAAACGGCCAGGTGGTCCATAAGGCTTCGGGGCAGACTGCTGCGTTCGGCGATCTCGTGGAAGCGGCAAGTACCGTGGTAATGCCTCCTGCGGACCAGTTAAAACTAAAAGATCCCAAACAGTTTAAAATGATCGGGCATGAAACACCGATTGTCGACCTGCATAATATTGTGATCGGAAAGGCCATCTTCGGCATTGATGCGGCGGTAGACAATATGAAATATGCCGCGATAAAACGCTGCCCGGTTGTCGGCGGGAAGGTAAAATCATACAATGCTGAAAAGGCCCTTGCTGTTGCCGGGATACTCAAGGTAATTCCCATCAAAGGGGGAGACATCCCCACTAATATTGACAAGCCATTGAGTGGCGTCGCCGTGGTTGCCGACAATACCTGGGCCGCCATCAAAGGGCGCGATCTGCTCGAGGTGGAATGGGACCTTGGTCCCAATGCCGGATACGATTCCGCCGTTCAAATTGAAGAATTGAAGAAGGAGATAATGAAGGCTGGAACGGTAAGAAGGGTACGGGGTGACTTCGGGATGGCGAAGAAAAATGCTAAAAAGATTATCGAGCATACCTACGTTGCTCCATACATGGCACACGCGATGATAGAGACCCCTGCAGCGCTGGCGGTTGTAAAGAACGGCAGTTGCGAAATCTGGGCCTGTACCCAAAATCCCCAGGGGGCACGCGATTCCGTGGCTCATGCGCTCGGCATGAATGCGGAAAAAGTGAAAGTAAATGTCACCCTGCTGGGTGGTGCATTTGGCAGGAAGTCAAAACCCGATTTTATTGTAGAGGCAGCGCTGCTGGCGCAGAATTGTGGATTTCCGGTAAAGGTCCAATGGACACGGGAAGACGATATCCACCATGACTTCTACCATGCGTTAAGCGTTCAACGAATAGTGGCCACCATCGATGCACAAAACAAACTCAGCGGATGGAACCACCATGTTGCCTACCCTTCCATTGGCGCCACCTTTGATGCATCCGTAATACAGCCCTCCGACGGAGAATTGGGTATGGGAGTAACGGACTTCCCATACGAAGTTCCCGCGATAAAAGTGGAGACGCATAACGCCACTTCACATATCCGGGTAGGATGGCTCCGCTCTGTGTGCAATATTTTCCAGGCCTTTGCCGTGGGAGGCATGCTGGACGAGATCGCCGAAGCCAGGAAAATGGACCCTGTCGCCAATACGCTTGATTTGTTAGGAGCTGACAGATCGATCACCTTTAATTCAGAGATCCCCAAGGGATCTTATCCCAATTATAATGAAGATATCGCAAAGTATCCCTGGGAGACTGGCAGAATGAAAAAAGTGATAGAAAGGGTAGCCCGGGATGCTGGCTGGGGAAAAAAATTTCCCAAGGGCTCGGCAATGGGTTTTGCCGCACATAGAAGTTTCTTAACGTACGTGGCCTGCATAGTAGAAGTAAAAGTCGAAGGCAACAAAGTCACCATTCCCAATGTATACTATGCCCTGGATTGCGGCATGCCGGTCAACCTGGACCGGATCCGGTCTCAGTTCGAAGGAGGGGCACAGTTTTCGACCAGTATAGCATTGAAAAGTGAAATCACTGTAAGGAATGGCCAGGTGGAGCAAAACAATTTCGATGGCTACAAGATTATACGGATGCCTGAATCGCCCAAACAAATACATGTATCCATCATCGAGAGTCAGGATAAACCTACGGGAGTAGGAGAACCACCAGTGCCGCCGTATACCCCGGCTTTATGCAATGCCATTTATGCGGCCATAGGCAAACGGATCTATAAACTGCCAGTCGATCTGGACGCGTAAATTGTCTTCACATATTGTAAAATCTGTAACTCTGATTGGCACACTAAATAAGCAGAGTCCTTTTGCCCCTGAGGGGATAGGTGGTAATGCCTGAAATGAGGAACCCTGACTGTGAGAATATTAATATTCCTTTATTAATACCTCAGTTGGAATATTTAATGAGCTATTAAGCTTTCGAATCATATCAAGAGACAATTTTCTTTTCTTACTCATAATTTCACTTACACGACTTTTGAATCCGATAACCTTTACTAAATCTCTCTGATTATAGCCCAACTGTTCCATTCTGAATTTAATTGCTTCAATAGGGTCGGGGAAATCAATAGGATAATGCGTTGATTCATATTTTTCTATCAAAATTCCCAGAATTTCCAGTTCATCGCCTTCAGGAGTCCCTGGTTTGGAGTCAAATATTTTTTCCAGTCTGGACATCGCCAGAGTATAATCTTTTTTTGTTTTTAGTGGTTTAATATTCATTTTCAAATTGTATTTGCATTGATTTTATCATATTGGGCATGTTTGCCAATAAATCTGATCCAAACGATGCCGTAATCATAGTTTATCCGTACAATTAACCGATAATGATTTCCCTTTATATTGAATACGATCCGGTTGTTTTCAAGAATACTGGCAGTTGGATAATCTTTCACAATGCTTTTAGGACTTACCCACTTCGATTTTTCTGCTTCCCTGAACCAGGATTTCAGTTGTTGTTCACAATCCGGATGTTTCAACCAAAAATCCCTTAAGCTCTTTTTTGCTATAACTCTCATAGCAGGGTCATTATTATAAAAATACAAAAAAGTTACCAAAATGGGAACTTATTTGGAAACTTTTTATTAGTGAAACATATGAACCGGGATTACCAGTATCTGTCCCCAGGTATTTAGATTACCCGCTACACCGACAACAAGCAAAATACTTCTGGCATACTTAAACTAACAAGGTGAAATCACTGAATTCGAATGAAAAAAACACCGCCGCACCAACCTACTTATATCATAAATTTGAGTGCTGGCTGCCATATGGAAACACGCTAATAAGCGTCTCACTTCGAAGCTTTTTCACTCACAAATCGCTTGCTTATGCCCATCTTAACGGAAGATTTATCCAAACAATCCCGACTCATCTCTGATTTGTTTAAATGGCCTGGAACAAAGGACGAATGGGAAAAATATAAATTGTCGAAAGAACAGTTGGAATTTTTTGATGAGTACGGTTATCTCAGCAATATCAAATTGCTCGAAGACTGGCAGGTAGACAGGCTCAATATTGAACTGGCGGAAATTGCCGATCCTGCGCATCCTGCACATCATTTGTTTTATGAATTCCACAGCAACGAATCTTCCGACCCCGAAGCCGTCTTATTTCATGCCCTTGGTGCCTGGCGTATCTCAACGGGTTTTCATGATGTGATCTGGAACCCCGCCTTCGTTATTGCGGCCAGCCAGCTGCTTGGAAATAAACCCATACGGTTCTGGCACGACCAGTTATTTTGTAAACCGGCTACCCATGGCGGTGTAGTCGCATGGCACCAGGATTATTCATATTGGACAAGAACCGTTCCCTTACAGCACCTGACATGCTGGGTTGCCCTGGACGATGCCACAACGGATAACGGATGTTTGTACTATGTGCCTGAAAGCCATCACTGGGGCCTGCTGACAAAGCCTGAACTGGCTGGCGACATGGATGGCCTGATGAAGAATCTTACAGAAGAACAGCAGCGGCATTTTAAGCCGGTGCCCATAGAATTGAAAAAGGGTTACGCAACCTTCCATCATCCGCTGATGGTGCATGGATCCTTTGCTAACAAGTCCCCGAAATCCAGGCGTGCTTTCGTACTGAATGTATTTGCCGACGGAACAGAATCTAATACGGACGAAGTTTTGCTGACAGGTGTCCCTCCGATAAAGAAGGGCCACAAAATGGATGGGCAGTTTTTCCCGTTGATATTTACCCCGGCCTGATGGCATTAGACGATCATAAGATATTATTCATTGCCTGGCGACTTTTTGCAAACCGCTAATTGGATATCAATTTATGACGAACTGCCAATTCCAAATCTGCCAATCTTCGTATTATAACAATAAAAATGATAACACTTTTGGCTAAAGTTGAGCTGTATGCAAAAGGAATAGGTAGAAACATTCCTGTGGCCTCTGGATATAGGCCATTATTTAATTTTAAAGGTGCTTCAACGAAAACCTCCGGTAGTATTGAATTAATTGATGTCCAAAACCTTTTACCTGGAACTTCTGGAATTGTAAAGATTACTTTTGTAACCGGCATAATCGACAACAATTTCTTTAAGCCTGGTGTAAAATTTATGTTCGATGAAGGTCGAGTTGCGACAGGTGAAGGTGAATTCTTGGAAATACTAGATCAGCGACCGAATTAAAAATAACCAAGATTTATCAACAAGAGCCATCATAAAATACTGTTTCATTATGCTGAACGTGGAGCGTTATATTACAGTTTTCGATAAGAAAGATGATTTTTTGTATGAGGTAAATGTAGATTTTATTGATTTAGAAGCGCTAAAAAAAATATTTCCTCCTTATGAGGATGACCCTGATTTTGTAATGCTTTATCAAATTGGAGAAAATCAGGCAAATGAGTTAGCAAGGGTTGTTGATTTCGAATTTGATTTCGAAAAATATCAATACGAACTAAGTACATACGAAAAGAAATAGCACTATATGGCAAAGTTTGATTTTCCGGCTTTTAATATGCCCATCTTACCATTACTAAATTGAAATAAGTAGCCACCTCTTACTTATTGAATCCGTTTTAGCCTCTATTGCTAATTTCAGTACCTTCAAATCATCATCCTCCCCCTATAATTCAGCGTGATCGGTTTAATGTTATTACATTAAAGCGTGGTTTTTATAACTTTTTCTTATGTGTAAATTATCACACAAATGAAAATTATTTATAAAACAAGAATAGCTTGCCTGATTTTACTTTTTAGCCTTAACAGCAACGCCCAAAACGAAAACTTACGATTTGAACATATCGGTATTGAAGAAGGGCTTTCAAATGAAAGTATAACAACCATATTTCAGGACAGTAAAGGGTACATGTGGTTTGGCACCATGGACGGTTTAAATAAGTATGACGGATATTCTTTTACCGAATATAGGTTTGACCCATTCGATTCCAATTCTCTTGCCCAGAATTTTATTTACACAAACTTTGAAGATAAACAGGGTTCAATCTGGATTGGAACGCATGAAGGTTTGTGCAGGTTTGACAGGTCCACTGAAAAATTTATCCGTTACAGACCTTTGCCAGATGCCGGGTTCTTTAATCCTAATATTTGGGCTTTTAATGAAGAGCCGGGTTCCGATTCCTAAGAGAAGCTGATCCATGCAGAAATTTTGGTTCACACTTACCCAAATATTTTCTTTAGTTCTACTTCAGTTTGAGTAAGAGGTAATTTCCTGTTTTGTTTCCTCACCCAAATGTTGTAAGATATCTTAAAGAAAAAATCTTTTATAGTTCTTATCATTTATTTCACAATTAATTTCAAGGTAAAGAGCAACATCCGGCATTATACATGTATCAGCATGAACATAAACCGTCCCATACTGTTATAAACCGAGGCAGACTTTCAATGATTATATTCGGTTGCTTGATAATAATTTGTTATCTTATCTAAGTTATTCTTCGAATTAACGCCTGTTAAAAATGGATTGCTGAATGAAACCCCGATTTCATTTCCTCGCCGTTGCATTTTTATATTTTATTATAAAGATTAATCCAGTTTTTTCACAGGAACCCATTTTCAACCGTGTTTCTCCGCCGGAAGGTCGCTCCTGGGGAATTATCACCGGAATTACACAGGATCCCCAGGGCTATATGTGGATTACTGTCCATGGCAATGGTCTCTACAAATACGACGGATATCAGTTCGTTCGCTATCGACATGATCCGGAGGATCCAAATTCCTTGGTAAGTAATGTAGCTGAATGTGTTTATGCCGATCGGCAGGGGATCATTTGGATTGGAACATATGTCGGTTTGGACCGGTTCGATCCGGCAACGGAGTGTCTTTAAACATTTTGTCAATAAAGAAGGAGACCCTGAAAGTCTGAGCAATAATTTAGTTAACTGCATTTTGGAAGATCATGAGGGAAATTTTTGGTTTGGTACAGGTGGCGGGCTGAATAAATTTGATCAGACAACGGGAACATTTAAACGCTATAAACATGATGGACAAGATTTAACCAGTTTAAGCGATGACAATGTGAGGGCAATCTATGAGGATAAGCAGGGCACAATCTGGGTGGGCTGCGGAGAGTCGGTTAGTAATAAGCCGGATGAAGGGGGGCTTAACCGGTTTGACCCAAAGACGGGAAAATTTATGCGCTACATGCACAATCCAAAAGATCCAAACAGCCTTATTAATAATCACGTGCGAGCCATTTTCGAAGATAGCCGCGGAATTTTTTGGGTAGGTACCGAAGGTGATGGATTGCACACGATGGACCGGATGAAAGGTATATTTGAACGCCATTTATACGATCCTTTACATCCTCAAAAATTGAGTGGCCCTGCCCTTAAGAAAGACAACCCTGCACTGACTGATCTATATCACTTTTATTACAGAAGATACTACCGGGGCAATTTGGATCGGCAGCTTTGTAAATGGCCTTACCCGGTATGACCCTAAAACAGAAAAAATTTCCAGGTTTGTATCTGAGAGAAGGGAAGGAGGATTTACTGATTCCATGTGCTGGTGGTCTTATAGAACCCGTGACGGACTGATTTGGATAAGCTCTTTTCTGGAAGGAAATCTATTTAAGGTCGATCCATATCATAATAATATTTCCTTTTATAAAACTGGCTATGTGAGGGCTTTGCATCAGGATCATTCAGGTATTTTGTGGATAGGCGTCCAGGAGGGCCTTATTCGAAAAGATTCAGCCAAATCAAATATTCAGCAATTCCGACATGATAGTCTCAGCACTGCGAGTATAAGTCAGGGTTGGGTAAGAACTATCTTTGAAGATGGAACCGGGAACCTTTGGATTGGTGCCGATAGGCTGAATCGCTACGACCGTCAAACGAAGGCTTTTAAAACATACAATCACGATCCGAAGGATAACCGCACTATTAATAACGGAGGCGTCATTAGTGCTCTTGGTGAGGATCATCTCGGATCACTCTGGATCGGGACTGATTCCGGATTGGACCGCATGGATCTCCATTCTGAAAATTTCTATCATTTCTCTAATAGTCATAATGACAGCAGTAGTCTTAGCAATGATGAGGTTACCGCAATTACGGAAGATAAAACAGGCAATCTGTGGATCGGAACCGGGAGTGGTGGGGGGATCAATCGTTTTGATCCCCGAACAGGAAGGTTTAAACGCGCTCTTCCCGGTAGAAATATTACGGCGGCATTTTGCAGGATTCGAAGGGAACCATTTGGGTCGGAGCAGAAGATGGTCTTTACCTGAGTAAGGATCAAAATCATTTTTCACGCTTTACGTTTCCTGGAGAAGAATTTAAGATCATCACTGTAGTTTCTATCCAGGAGGATGACCAAAAAAATTTATGGATATGCCACCCCAAGTGGAATAATAAAGCTAAATTCAGAGCGTAGCGCAATTACTATTTATGGCAGAAACTATGGTATAAATGCTCCGATTCTCAATCCCCATGCAAGTTGCAAAGGGCAAAATGGACAGTTATTTTTCGGAGACCAGACGGGTTATTATTCTTTTTCGCCTGAAGAGTTGAACATTAATCCAAATCCGTCCTCAAATTGTATTATCCCAATTTCAGCTTCAAAACCAGGAATTAAATCAGGACAAAGCCCGTTCTTTCAATACCGCGTTCAGGGAATCAAAAGGCATCACACTAAACCATAACCAAAACGCATTCTCATTCGATTTTCCGGCTATTCATTACAGTAATCCTGAAGAAAATAAACATTTTTACATGCTTGAAAATTATGACAAAGATTGGAGGAAATCAGGCTCCGAGCATAACGCATATTATTACAATGTACCGCCCGGTCATTATATCTTTCGGGTAAAAGCGGCAAGCAGTGATGGAGTGTGGGCGGAGAAACATGTCGAAATAATAGTTAACCCACCCTGGTGGCGTACCTGGTGGTCATACACTTTATTTGGCCTGGTATTATTTGTTTCATTATGGAGCTTTATCAAATGGCGGGAAAGAACATTGAAAAAAGAAAAGTTATTACTCGAACAAAAAGTAGCTCTTCGGACACATGAATTACAGGATGAAAAAGAAAAAGTAGAAAGCACTTTATCCGAACTCAAAGCAACTCAAACGCAACTGATTGAATCAGAAAAGATGGCTTCGGTGAGTAAGCTGCAGCAGGCGATGTTAAATGAACGGCTGCGGATCAGCCGCGAGTTGCACGATGATATTGGCAGCACGCTTAGCGGCATTGTTCTCTACAGCCACATGGCGGAAAACCAGGTTCATTCCCTGCAGCCGGGTGAAGTGGAAAATTCACTTGAATATAATTCAGCAATCGGCCAATGATATGGTAAACAGGCTAAATGATCTTGTTTGGGCCGTAAACCCCGAACATAGTTCATTAAAAAACCTGATGCAAAAACTGGAAGAGTATGCTATGGAAATGGCATTGGTTAAAAATATGAAAGTGCATGTGAATGCACCTGAAAGTCTGGCTGAACTTCAATTACCTGTGGAAAGTCGTCATAATATTTACCTGCTTGACTAAAGAAGCCATTAATAATGCAGTCAAATACAGTCATGCAACCCGGCTTGAACTAAGTGTGCATCAGTTGGATCATGTAATCGAATTCACAATAATCGATAACGGAAAAGGGTTTGATATGGCAACAGTGAAAAAAGGGAATGGCCTTATAAATATGCACAAAAGGGCTGATGAAGCAGGCGCTATACTTTCTGTTCAATCTGTTCCCGGCAAAGGCACGGTGATTTCACTGCAATGCAAAATCACCTGATGCGGTATTGTTGCTGAAAAGAGTTTTTATAAATATTGTAGGCACAGCCACCACCTGCTGTTAAATCTGATCCATGGATATACGCGTAGCATTATTTGAAGATAACAAATTAGTGAGGGATGCACTGCAGGCCATTCTTAATGGCACACCTGGTTTCACTTGTTGCGGAGCTTGTGCAGATGGCAATCACTGGGAATCTGACATAAACAGAAGCGAACCTGATGTGGTGTTAATGGATATTGGAATGCCGGGATTAAATGGTATTGAAATAACAAAGAAGATTTGTGACAGGTTCCCTCATATAAAGATCCTGATACAAACGGTTTTTAATGACAGCGAAAAAATATTTCTTGCGCTGTGCGCCGGTGCATCAGGTTATATTCTCAAAAATGATCCGCCGCATAAATTTATTGAAGCAATCAATGAAGTGTACAGTGGTGGCGCACCGATCAGTTCTGCCGTGGCGAAAAAAGTACTTGGCTTCTTTGCAAACCAGAACATTATTCTTGTATCACCGGGTAATGAAGATTACCATTTGAGCGAAAGGGAAAAAGAAATACTTCGCCTGATGGTAGAATCTTCTAATTATAAAGCCATAGCAGAAAAGACTTTTATCAGTTATGAAACGGTGCGTACACACGTAAAAAATATTTACAAAAAACTCCATGTAACCAGCCGTAACGAAGCTGTAATGAAAGCCATACAGCAGGGTCTCTCCTGATTTAATACCTCTATGATTTAAAATACCGCAATGGGGTATTGTTTCTCCATCTGCAAGGCATGACCTTCCGGTTCTGAAATTTTCAGTTGTGAAAATTAAATCCGGCTAAGCCCGCCTGGTTTTTCTTTAAAAGCCCTGGTTCCTGTTTGCTAAAAACTGAATGACCTATAATTCGGTTTTGATATTAAACGGTTTTACATTTTTCAACAATTTAAATTTATTGTTTATGAAAAGAATAACCAACACTTTAGCACTCGCAGGATTAGTTCTTTCAATATTTATTTCATCCTGCAAAAAAGATTTAGCAGATGAATCTGTAGTTGTTCAAAAAAATGATCTGGCAAAAGCAAACTCAGTCCATCCCAGTCCGAAAGAGCAACTCGTCACGGGCCTGGGAGGTGGTTTGGGCAGCACGGTCGGTCCTGGTGGTGATCTGTTTGTGCCTGACGGAGTTGCAGGCGCGATCTTACGTGTTGACCCGCAGACGGGCGATTATACAACCTTTGCCAGCGGATTACCGCAGTTGATCCCCGACGTTGGTATTGGAGGGATCTCAGATGTTGCATTCCTCCACGGGAAAGCCTACGCGCTGGTAACGCTGGTCGACGATCCTATACACTTCCCAACCGGCCAGGTCAATGGCATTTACCGGATCGACGGTCCGAATAGTTTTACAGTTATTGCAGATATCGGCGCTTTCAACATAGCCCATCCGCCAACCGGCTTTGATTTCTTCGTTTCAACCGGAGTTTTGTATGCGATCCAACCCTATCTCGGCGGCTTCCTGGTAACTGACGGCCACCTTAACCGGGTACTGTTTGTTACGCTCGATGGTCATATCACCATTATAAAGCAGTTCCTTGACATTGTTCCCACCGGCCTGGAGGTGAGAGGCAATCGGATATATATGTCCCAGGCCGGCCCGGTGCCTCACCTTCCTGAAAACGGGAAGGTTCTCTCATTCAGCCCTTTTTCACCTGCGGTTAAAACCGTTGCCTCCGGTGCTCCGCTGCTTGTTGATGTGGAGTTCGGCCGCGGCCAAACACTCTTTGCTCTCTCGCAGGGGCCAGGTAGCGGCGACCCCGAAGGTTCTCCGGCGGTGCCTAATACCGGCTCACTGGTGAGGGTTAACGCGAATGGCACCTTTACCGTCATCGCCGACAGTCTTGACCGGCCCACCTCATTGGAAATAATCGGGAACACCGCGTACATCGTCACACTTGCCGGTGAAATATGGACTGTTGATAACATCGCCGATCCGCCGTTTGGTCATCATCGGAAACACCTCCTGCATCGTCATAACTGACTGGTAAGAACATAAACGGCACTATATTTTTCCGAACCCCGATGTGTAAACGAACTTCAACAAAGTTCCTTCACTCATCGGGGTTTTCCATTTCCGTATGCCCGGACTTATGGAAAAAGATTAGGAAAAGCAAGTGTGCCGGGTATTGCATTAAGTTCAATCCCCTAAAAAACATAAATATTTATTTACTTGAATCGGCGATACGATATGGGTTGAGACTTCGGACGAGTAACGCCTGGCTGTAGTTCCTTAACATCAACTTTAGTAACTTTATTAACCATCAGTTACTTCAAATATCTCTACATGAAAAAAAAATCATCAACAATTAATTTTGGACCTTCTCTTCTATTTCTTTTTATTATCGCAGTAATTTTTGCGTTTGTTCCTCGAGAGCATAGCTTAATAGGGAAATGGTCAATCCTTAACCTTGATGGTACGCCAAGCGGAGAATATGTGGATTTTAAAGAAGACAATACATATACAGTTGCCTTACCAGGAGGAAAAATTGGAGAAATGGGAAATTATCTTTTAAAAGATTCTGTTTTTTCCATTAAGAATATTAAAGATGTTTGCGGTAAGGACTATTGGGGTAAATATAAATTGTCATTTTACGGAAGTGATTCAGTTCATTTTCTTTTAATTGAAGACACCTGTTCTGTAAGACGAATGGATATGGTAGGCTATAACCCGGGTCTAAAGAGATCCGGTTCAAAATAATATCGATTGTGAACAAAGAGAATCTGGATATTTTCGCAAGAATGCTTGCCGGAGGGACAATTCGAATGGATGACCCGGAAATTTCCAAAATGTGGGATTTTGTAAACCGGGCGATTAAATTGTCACCAGCCCTTAACTCCGCAGGGGATATAGAACAGATAAGAAAATTGTTGAGTGAATTAATCGGAAGTGAAATTGACTCAGGCAGTACGATATTTGTTCCGTTCCACACGAATTTTGGTCGACATATACGAATTGGTAAGAATGTATTTATCAATCATGCCTGCACGTTTTTGGATTTAGGTGGAATAACTATCGAAGATCATGTGCAGGTTGGTCCTAAGGTGAACATTATTACAGAAAATCATCCCGTGGACCCGTCTCAGAGAAATATGCTTAATCTCAAATCGGTTCTAGTAAAAAGAAATGCGTGGATCGGTGCTGCAGCAACTATACTACCTGGTGTGACTATCGGAGAGAACGCAATTATTGCGGCTGGAGCAGTAGTCCATAAAGACGTTGATGCCAATACCATTGTCGGTGGAATACCTGCCAGGTTAATTAAAACAATCAATTGAAGACCGCATTAACTTGTTTACTGGTCAGTTCTTGTACTCTGTTGTCTTGATAAGGTTTTCAAAATCGGCTTTCCTTTTCCTGGCGCCGTCCTCCTGATCCTGGTGGGTCTTTATGTTGGATTGAATCTGATCTTCAATAACCTTCACATAGTCTTGCAGTTTTTTTCTGTCTTCATCGGTTGGGCTGCTCCCCAAATATTTATCCGGATTGGATTTTACATCAGATAACTGATCCAGCGTTTTTTTAAAATATTCCCGCAACCCTGCGCGGGCGTTATAGAGACGGTCATATACTTCCACAGCCTTTCCCATTTTATCATTCATATCTTTTATTTTATCATTATAATCAGATATGTCCTTTTTCTCTTTATTAATTTCGTCTTCAAAAGAAGACGTATTTCCATTTGGATGTTTACTTTTAAAATCTTCTATCTCTTTAGTGATTGAGGCAATATCATCATTATCTTTTTTGATCTCCTTCAGCATATTGTTCTTCTGGCTCGCAAACAGGTCATAATCATACGATTTTGCTTCATCCTTCCTGCGTTGCACATCATCGGCAATTGAAGTGGCATCTCTTCTGAGATCGGGGAATGGAATCAGATTCACACCATTGCTGCTTGCTGCTGTTCTGAAATCATCGAGGTTTTGACTGAATAATGTACATGGCAGGATGAGAAAAATCAAATAGAGTAACCTGGTTGATTTCATGTGCAGGCAATTCATTCGAGAAACAAGGGAATAAAATTTGGCGGTGATTGTTTTCTTTTTCATAAAATAATACTGATTGATGATTATAATTAATATTTTGAACTGAAGCAATAGCCATTCAACAGCAGTAATTCCAATGATCTTTTAATAGCATTCATAGACAAAGCCATTCGTCATTGCGTCCGCATTTGGCCTCATTTGGGTGATGGAACTGATATGACCATCCGCCGAAAAAACATAAGAGAACTCAGTCTGGTCCTGGGATTTTATAAGATTTTTAGGCCTTATCACTTCGAATCCCGTCAAAAGCTGAACTAAGGAAAAATAATCACCCGGCTGATGAGAGATGTTCAGGTCAAAATCATTATGGGAAACCGAGGCGCCATCACTGACTGAAACCGGATTACCATTTTGCCAGGTAATATTGCCTGTATCTACAATTGTGGGGTTGGAAAGGGTCACGATGGCCCTTGAGACCTGGTCACCATTGTACTGATAAGCGGCATTGGTCCAATTCGTCCCTTGGGAATTAAATTCCATTCGAACATTAGTTGCTAACCCAATTGAATTCACCGTGACAATCGTCCTGAACTCGAAACCGGTCGGACCTGTCTTATTTAAAGTGACGATGTTGCCTGTGTAAGTATAGCTTGTTACAGACCCAATAGTTTCACGAATGCTGTTGATCGATCCATTGGAATTGTAGGTGATAAAGCTGGTATCACGGACATTGGTAGTAAAATAGACCACCCTGCACCGGTTCTTTGCAAGAGGTGGCGTGTTTTCATGCCCGTCCTTTTTACAGGCGGAGAGAAAACCGAAACAAACAAAAGCGACGGTAGCTATTTTCGCAGTTCCATATTTGCTCATGATCTTTTTTCTCATACAACAACTGTTTAACCCGAATGTGGACCATCATGCAAAATATCGGAAGGCAACTTAAAGAATGCAGCATTGAGTAACTATGCCATTTCCCGAGTGGCATAGACTCTCTTCCCAGCGGACAATCATGGGTAAAGGGCGGCCTTTCCGAATGATCAGTTTGGCGAAAGTGTGTACCGGCCCCTTATATACTGGGCAGTCTACTCTTTCAGTTTTTGATTTATTATTTAATTTGTAATAATGGACCGGCTGGTTCCATTTCGTATAGCGCTGAACAACAGTGTATCAGGGTAAATCTTTATTGACCAAGTGTGTTATATTATAAATTTGGATGTTGAATGAAATGCCAGTTGCTTCTTTAATACTTTTCAGAATTATGATAACTATTGCACAATTTGGACTTTTATCTTTACTCTCACTGTCTTTAGTATTGCATCTTGTTATCCTGTCAAAAATAATTCCGTACAAATTTGTTTGGGGTGGTAGATTGAAATCGGATAAGGAAATGTATCGTTTTGAAATTTTATCAATCATAATAAATTCACTGTTCCTTATAGTAGTTTTAGTACAAGCGAGTCTATTGACAATTGAAATACCAAAGAAATTAATAAATTATGCACTATGGCTCATGACAGTATTGTTTTTATTGAACACCTTCGGAAATGCAATTTCAAAAAATAAACTTGAACAAAGGCTGTTTACTCCTATAACTATACTCTTGACTATATTTTCATTAATCTTAGCATTATCAAACTGATTCAAAACTTTAAAGGCTAGAATTATTTCTAACCACAATGCGGGGAGGAATAATGATCAATTTATCAACACCATTTCTTATATGTCAATGGCGTAATTCTGGAGGTATTGCTTTAAGCCAAGCGAAATTGCTTTTACCAAAGGATCCTCACTCTGTACAAGCGGACCTAATTCAAATTCTCTAAAGGTTACTTCCTGATCGGATTTATCTTCTAAAATGCTTGATATAACACAGCACATTTTCCCATTGTTGTTCTTAATGGTAGCATGAGCGTTGTAGCTTTCACCTTTATAATTGAAATGAAAGGTTGTCAATGTCTGAAGTTGTATTTCAAGGTACGAAAAATTGGGCAATAAAGAGGATTTAGATTCCTTTGCCCCAGCGCCCGGGACCTTTTATTCGCTACTAAACTGTTACTAAACCCTGCAATTTTGATTTTCGATTTTGTGTAGCCAAAACTGAGTCTCCTGTTTTTATCAGGTCTCAATAATCATTTCGCTGGCTCATTTCCCGGGGAGCATTGAAAATATATAGTCCTACGACTCCCATCCATAAAAAGAGGGATAGCAGGTATAGACGTTGCCACATTCCTGTGTATGTAAGGGATTGAATTGAGTTTATTAATGCAATAAGAAGGCCCATTGAAACCAGGGAAGTCAGGACTGAATAAAGCCATAACCTGCGCCATGAAGGCAGCTTCCTAAATGAAATACCCAGAACTAAAATGCCGATGATTATGGAGAGAAACATCAGAAGTGAAACCTGATCATGTATCCTGTTTGACAACGAACCAGCCTCTTCGCTATACGGAAAGTCATTTGAAAAGATGCCCACTACAATCATGCAAATCCCGAATAAAATAATCAAAACCGAACCCGTAAGTGGTAGGAACTTTTTAGGTAATTTCAAAATTAGTGACAATCCTAATAAAGCGACCATCAGACCGGCAGGTATGAAGCCGGCAAAATTCATCAGATATGCATTTGGAGATCCTGTCGCACCAAGTTCGCTGATGAATTGAGAAATATGGCTGTAGCCTGGACGGAGGCTGGCACAGATCACGGTAGTCAATGTGAATAAGAGTGGACCCACTACGCCACCAAGGGCTATAAATCTTAAACTGGTCTTATTCATTGTGGAAAGGTAGTGTACTGGCCTATATAAACCTGTTGTACCTATTCCGTTATCCATTTGAATTTCTCCCGGTAAAGCATATAATTGTTGAGATCGTATTTGGTCATCAACACTTCAAGGCTATCGCTGTTCCATCGACCTTTAAGAACGATATGCGTTGAATCCGGGATAATATAACTAAAGGAATATTTTTTGGTAGTGTCCGTTAAGGATTGGATGCAGAGCGTTCGTTTCGCTGTATCAGTATTTATCGTGAAGCTTACCCTGTTATCATTATTAAATTTTATGACGCTGGATTGATTCCAGGCGCCCATATCAATGACCAGTTGTTTCCATCGAAGACTATCATTTTTTGATGGCGGGATCGTATCCCTGTTCCGCAAGAAATAATCTGTGTCATAAACTCCATACAAAGGCCCGCGAGGTGCTGTTTGTCCAAAAGCCCTTTCCGCATCAAGACCTTTTGTGACAGTGGAATACAACAAACAAAAACCAAGGACCGCCAGTGAGGCGGTAAACACTTTCCGGCCAACGGGATGATTGATCAATGGGCTGTAAACTGCTGCACTCGCAGGTCTGTTTAAAACAAAAACATTCATCAATCGCCGGCCATCAGTCAACACCAAAAGCACAGATATGAGAAGCAGATGACTTGACAAGAGCCTGACGGGAACATTGAAGCAAAAATCCATCATCACTACAAAGCTGAACACTGCCGTCGATAAAATAGCTCCCAGGGTAGTAGTTCGCCGGAACAATAGTAAGAGGCCGGCTATCACTTCCAACAAACCATTCAGTCTCTGCATAACGACAGAATGACCCATGAAGTTCCAGGCCAGCAGCATGGGACTCTGATCTCCAACAGTCATCGTTAATCTTGATGCGGTGATTGCCTGGAATTGTGAAGGGAACAGTTTTACAAATCCATAACCAAAAAGATAGGCCGCGAGAAAATACCGCAGGTAAAGTTTCAGCAATTGAAATAGTTTCTCATGATTTTTTGCCCTTCGATCGATAACACTCCAGATCACGGTCCCAAGTGCAGAAACGATAAGGATAAAGTACATAAAGACAAGTCCATAGAAGCTATCATCCACTTTATCAAATGTCGGGAAAGCGACATGGGCCGTAAGGTGAAACCATTTTTTACCCACCAGCGGTATCAGCCGGTCTAAAAGATTGAAATAAGGGCCTGCTACCGGGTCAAGGAATTCGAAAGCATCGAGCGGGAATGGAAAGCAATACAAAGCAAAATAAAGAAAGAGGAACCGGAAAATGAGTCTTTTGTGAGGAGGCCATACAGTCGAAGCAATGCCAGGTGCGTCCATGGTAAAGTCAATTTAAGGCATCAGGGGCGGGCGGGACGTCATTTTCTCATGGGTGATTGATTAACATGCCGTTTCTGAGATAAAAGTATAGAATTATTTGAGGAGTTGATCCAGGTATGTGATGGACTCTTACGGCAGTTGTCAGGCTGATTTCCTGAAAGCTGGTTTTGCGGAACACTGTGGTTCGGCTTTGGCAGTATACCAGACCGCTGTTAGCTTCCGGTTTTGTTTTTGGTAATTGTTAATGAACATGTTATTCCTGCAGAAAAATTCCTGGGAAGTTTATCGACACCGAAAATAGCCCTGCTATGTTTTCCTTTATCTCCAAGAACATGTACAAAGAGATCAGAAGCGCCGTCAACTATTTTTGGTGATTCATCCCAGCCATCGATTGCCTGAAAATAAGCGTCGAGGTGATTCATTCCAACTACGTTTTCCAGGCCAATGGATTTGTGAATGTGTGCAAGCACATTTAAAGCACACAATTGCATCGCCTTATATCCTTCTTCAGTAGTAAGTTCTGCACCAATTCGCCCTTTGTATATCCAATTGTCTCCATCTTTTGGTAGCTGAATGGCAATATAGGCGATATTGTCCCTGATGTTTACTGAAACGTAATTTCCTCCTGGTTTTGATGGCTCTGGTAAGGTCAGACCCAGTTCATTAAGTTTTTTTTGAATTGTCATGATCGATATTTTTTATAATGATAATTTGACTTTCTCCTTGTTCCGTCACTAATTTGACAGCGCCACAAGATTCAAATAAAGGGTGAAGTCATTATAGATAAGGTTGTCACCAAGACCCCTGAAAAAATTGCCGGAACCGAATTTCATTCCATACTTTGTACGGTCAACGGTTATTTCACCGGATGCAGAAACTATATTTTCCTTTACGTCAATATTTGCCTCAAAGCTGAGCGAGTGGGTGATTCCTTTAATGGTGAGCAAACCATCTATTTTGCAGATATTTTCCCCGAGCGGTGTTGTATTAATGATGGTAAAATTTGCAGAGGGAAATTTATCCACCGCGAAGAAATCATCACTAAAGAGATGTCCTGAGAATTGGGCATTTGTTTTAGGGTCTTCAATATCTGATATCGTTATAGAATGGGTGTCAATGTCAAAACTCCCGCTAACAATTTTGCTATTCTCTACTTCCAGGTTACCACCAAAAAGACTAATAGTGCCTGTATGAAATCCTGTAATTTTTTTCCCTGTCCAATTGATTAGACTTTTGTTTGTGTTTGCCTTAAAAATTTTGAGTGCCATAAGATTTGTTTTAATTAAAGTGATGACACAAAATTGAGTCTATATTATTTTACAGACAATGGACAAATACACAATTAGCTTGCACTTTTGAACATTAAGCCAGTAAACGCCTGAAAGATGAATGGGGAACTGTGTCAGGCAAAAGCCGGATTTGAAATTTCGACTCTGTTTATTTTAAAATGTTGAGGTGCTGTACCGACATTCTTTTTAAAAAACCTGGTGAAGTAGGCAGGGTCGTCAAAACCTAATTCATAGCCGAGTTCTTTTATACTTTTACTATCGTGATATAATCTCCGTTTAGCTTCCAGGATAATCCTGTCCTGTATAATTTCCAGCGCAGATTTATTGCTGTATTTTCTTGATGCCGTATTCAGTGTTCTCGCCTGCGAGTTCAGATAAATGGCATAATCCTGAACGGTATGTTTCGTTTTGTAATTGCGCTCCACGGCTATCTTAAATTCTCTGAACAAGTCATATTGCGGTTTATTGATGTATGTCTCTTTTGAAAGAGAACTGTCTTTGATTCTCCTGATTTGTGTCGTTAATATTTTGAGGTATGAGCTAAGGATAATATCCGAATGTGGTTGGCGATTATTAAATTCTTCGATAAAACGCAAAAATAATTCATCAAACAGGTCATTCATCTGTTTGGGTATAGCTATTTTGGGGCATGACCGTTCGGTATCAAGCAAACAAGTGTCGAAAAGGTAGTCTGTAAAATCTTTTTCCTGTTTAAAAACATCAGGTAAAAATTTGAGAACATAACCCTGGGATTTTTTGTGCTGTATAATTTTGTGAACCTGTCCCGGTGCTAAAAAGAAAAGTACAGAATCATTGTAGGAATGGTCAATCATATCAATTTGATGTATGCCTGTTCCGCTTTTCAGCCAGATGATTTCAAAGTATTCATGCCGGTGTTTTTCTTCAAATCCCGTGACAGGCCAGCTTGATTCATTAAAAGGATAGACGTTGAAATTATTCATTTCTTTAATACTATAGTATTGCTAAATACCAGATACCTAACCAGCAGGTGTTCCCTGTTAACAGGTTCTTTTCAACTGCTCAATATTCTAACTAAATTTTTCTTTCCCAAAACCTACTGTCTTCCTGTACGCGTCGGGCGATATACTTGCATTCTTTTTGAAAAATCGGCTGAAATAATATTCGTCATGATAACCTAAATCAAAAGCAACTTCCTTTATTGATTTGTCGGTTAAGTACAATTCTCTTTTGGCTTCAATAACAATGCGTTCGGTAATTAAATTTGTCAGTGTTTTATTGAAATGAGTTTTCGTTATTTTGGCTAACGCATTTGGTGAAATGTTAAGCAGATCAGCATAATCCTTTGGTGTATGTTTTGATTTAAAATCCTTCTCGATGGCATTTTTCAGGTTTTGTAAAATATAAGGTTCTGCGCTGCCTTCGCTTGATTGCATGTATTGAGGTTGTTGTTTTGCTTTGGACCGGGATGCGGAAATCAATAGAATTTTCATGAGTGAAATTATAAATTCATACTGTGCCAATCCTGGATTTACCAGTTCTGATTTAATTTCTTCTATTAGATCATGTAACGTATTCCCTAATATGCTATCAACTAAAATAAATGGCGTTTGATAAATATTATTGAACAGAACGCCATTGCAGGTTACCTCTTTTTGATGTTTATGTATGCAAAAAAAATCAGAGTGAAAGTAAATGGCAACTCCTTTTATCAGGGTAGTGGAAAACAAAAATGGCTGATAAGGAGTGAATGAAAACAAAGAATCCTGCTCAAAATAGTATTCGGAAAAATCAGTTTTCAGTTTTCCGTTTCCCTCGGTAACCCAGATAAGGCAGTAATAGTTATTTCTTTGTAAATGGTCAAAATAGGTATTGTCATCGAATGAAAATAGTTTGAAAGCAAGATTTCCATTTTGTTTATTGACCAGAGTAAATACAGTCTGATTTTTCATTATTCGAAATTACCATTTTAATTTACTATGGGTTTCTCCGAATAGCAGGTCAGTGATAGCTGTGCCGTGCATTTGAGCTAGTATTCCCGGATTTATGTGTTGTGAAACGGATGACAATTGTTGATTATTTTGTTACGTAATTATTGTCTGTGCAAAGATGAAATATCCGGAATAAGTTTAAAATGGATAGATTATGCATTTTAATGGACAGTTTTCCGTTACCAATTCCCCGCAAACGCTCTGGAACCGTGGAACAGTACTTTTTGTATATGAATTTTGATGTTGGTGCTTATTGGAGGCAAGACGTCAATGCAGGGTCGCTAGCAACAAAGCTATACGACCCGCACGGACGGCCCGTAAGGGTTAGGTATGAATTAATTTTGTGGTTCACTGTAAATGAAATCGTCCATGACAACCAGGTCTTCGCCACCACCATCAGAAATATCATTCTGTCTTGCTGAAAGCGGAGCGCTGCCACTAAAGATTCGTACGCGGGTCACTTTATCATTGGGAAAGTAAACGCCCAGGAATGAAAAGCCACCCGGATTATTGTTACCATTATTAGGCACTTTAAAAGAACCCAGCAATTTGTCTCCATTATAAAATTCCATGGAAGTGGATGATGCATTATCTACATCACTAAATACCACTCCAAAACCCTGTACCGTGGCATCTGTGTTTGTACCCGGAATTTTAAAGAAATTATCGGTGATATTGCTGCCAACAGGAATAAATGTTTTCGGCAGACTAAAGGCATTGAACTGGGCCGGGTATGTTGGGTTAATAAACAAAAAATCACTATCGCTGATACTGAAACCGGTACCGGGAGTAGTACTAATAAGCCCTCTCTTTCTTCCGGCTGGCAAAGCAGGATCACTGGCTCCAAAAAAGTCACCGGGAAAAAGAAAGTTATTGGTTAGTGCAGCCGGCACGGCATCCCAGTTTATTTCCCTGCGACCAGGTCCTGCACCAGGAGCGGTATTTAATGTACCAAGTAAAGTACGAAAATGGCTCAATGCAGAGTCTATTTCTCCGGATGCTCTAAAAATAAGTGCTTCCGGTTTCTTGTCCTGATTTTGTGACGATTTGTATCCCGGCTGATCTGGTATAGATCGGGAATCTTTGGAACAGCTGACAAATGAGGCAATGGCTATCGAAGCCAGGAAAAGCTTAAATGACACTTTCATAATAAAATTTAGAATTTAGAAATTTCAAAAAGAGATTCAACAGAGATGCAATAGTAATAAGACATCTGAGTCGAAAAAGGCGGTAATTCCCCAGTGGCGGCATCCGTGAATCCTTCGGCGTTTAATAATTGAACAGTAGGACGGCTAGTAAAATTTCAGTTTAAACTATAAGAGTTAGCGTATAAATATGCTGAAAGCATGTGTATAACAACGGTTTGCGAAATACTGGCGACAGAATATCGCCTGGTAAAAATCAAAAAAGAAAAATCCAGGATAGCAAGCGGCAACATTTAAAAAGCAAAGTATACTTCTTAAATTTCACCAAAAAACTAGCTGCCAATCCGTCACTAGGTTATTTTCGACGGCCAGATTATTGGTCGCAATGATTCGGTATGATACCTTATGATACTGTTTGATGCGGTAGTTTTCAAGATCGCCGTTCGACATGTAACTTCTACATCCTGTGTTTGTAGTTTCTGATAGGCTTCTGCCAGATCAGGTTCCCGTATAACCGACGGGACTTTTCTATTAAATAAAACAATATCCTAGTTTCCCGCTTCAACAATATTCATGTCAAAGCCTGCTGCCTCTTTGATAACTTTGTCAATCATAGATGCGGAAACAGAACTTTCGAATGAATTTTCTTGTTTAATTGGAACTCCAAATCTTTTAAAGAAAGAGAAAAAACCTTTAGGACTATGAATATTTAGCCAGCGTGATGTATCTGTTGTTGGATTATTAAATGTGTGTACGGAATTAACTGGCAGATCGATCGAATCACCCTCTAGCAAAAGCCGTTTTTCCCCATTAATGATAAACTCCATCTGGCCCTTCAATACTAATACGAATTCGGAATATTTCGAGTGATAGTGAGGTGGGGGTCCGGGAACCCCACTGGGAGTTTCCCCGAAAAATATATCATAGTTCCCTGAACTGTTAATGGGTTGTATTTGATGTCCTATTACCCAAATTCCTTCTGCCTTTGTCATAAAATAACTTGATTTAAAAATACTGAGTAAGATTTCTGTCAACTATTTGATACGTGAATTCTCGACAAAACTACATATCTTAGAAAGACTAAACTTAAGAGTATCCTGCAGGATACCTGTATATTAAATGAGTCAACGACAGAATAATACGATTGAAGCGGTCTTAAAAAAACCCGAACATCTAAAAGATAGTTTATTATCGGTTCGGGATACATTGGACATTTTAGGGGGTAAATGGAAAATTCCTATATTGCTTTCCTTATCCTGCCAAAAGAAAAGATTCAATGAAATTCAAAAAGATCTTATCAATATCACCTCAAAAATTCTTTCTAAAGAATTGAAAGAATTGGAGATGAACCATATCATTACAAGAATAGATTGTGATGAATCACCATATGGTGTTGAGTATGCTGTCACTATTTATTGTAAATCTCTTGAAAAAATAATTGAGGGCCTCAAAGAATGGGGCGATCACCATCGCGCAATCATATTTAAACACTCACTCGTGGAATAATGGCGAGCCTGACGACTTCCATCCGGGCAAATTAAGACACGGAAAATCTGTCCATTACAAAGCATAGTTTATCCATTTTACAAATTATGACGTTGCAGCAACTTTGCAGCTCACAATTAATAATCTTAAAATGGAAAATTCAAAAAAAACGTATGTATTAGTGCACGGTGCCTGGCACGGTGCATGGTCGTGGCAAGCGACCAAACAAATAATGGAGCAGTCTGGCTCTAAGGTTATAACCTTTGACCTCCCGGGACACGGAACTGACAAGACAGACATTCCACAGGTAACCTTCGACTCGTATGTGGAAAAAGTAAAGGAAGAAATTACGAAGCTCAACACTTCAGTGGTTTTGGTTGGACACAGCCTCGCAGGTTACATAGTAAGCAAAGTAGCAGAGGATATGCCAAACAGCATTGAAAAGCTGGTATTTGTTGCCGCCATGATACCTAACAATCAGAAAACAGTTTTTAATATCTTAAAGGAGGATGCAGGAAGTGAAATATTACAGAATCTGATTTTTGCCGAAGACCAAAGTTGGGCAACTGTAAGCGAAGAAACATTGAAAAATGTTGTTTACAATGGTGCAACTAATGAGCAAATTGCGAAGGCCGCACCTCAATTGGTTCGTCAGGCTATGCAGCCATTTTTAGTACCCGTAACTACTACTGAAAAGAACTTTGGTAAAATTGATAAAACTTTTGTCGTCTGCGAAAAAGATAAAATATTTTCCGCCACAGCTCAAAAGGAACTTGTTAAAACAATCAATTGCAACAAAGCAATTTCTATAAATACAGGACATGTACCTCATGTGGAAAATCCGGAAATACTTGCAGAAACAATCTTAAAATCATAATAATCAAAATTTCAAAAAACAATTTAAATAAAAATAAAATGAGCAAAGCATATTTAAAAATAGCACTAAAAGTTTCAGAAGCAAACAGACCTGCAGCAGCAGGGGTTTATGCTAAATACAAGCAACCTTTTTTAGACACTATCAAAGGTGCTGTTTCAAAGGAACTTTTAATAAGAAATGAAAATGTTGCGGTTCTACACGGTTTTAACACTGCTGCCGAAGCAGAAAGTTATCTGACATCAGATTTGTTTTCAAATGATGTTGTCACAGGGCTTAAGCCTTTATTGGAAGATAACCCTGTAGTAGAAATTTATACTGTAGCATAGTTATTTTTCTCTTTATTAATTCTTAAATTAAGTAAGGCAGGCTTAAAAAAGCCACCTTACTTACTATTTATAAACTAAATTCCGATGACTGATATACGATATCCACTTCCACCATTTACTGTTGAAACAGCAAAAGAAAAAGTGCAGTTAGCTGAAAATGCCTGGAATACGAAAGATGGCTATATGAAAAAAAGATATGCCAGCATAAACGACTTACCTATAAATGAGGAAAACAGAAAATTAAAATAAGTAAATTTGGGTATGAAAGCATTGTTGTGCGTCATGCAATAGAACACTCTGATGATCTGACTGACTAACAAAACATATAAATGGCAGACAAATAAGAAATATCAAATGGACTAATGCTTAAAATCCCCTCTTTGTCTTCTGCATTAATTATTACTTCAGGGGAATTACAGATCCAAAGTTGGCCATTTCTAATAAAATATTTATTTCTCCAAGATCGTTTACTTTTAAAATCTTGATGTTTGATTTGTCCTCCAAATTAACAATATAAAAAACACCATAATTGGTTTGCACTTCTTCAACCAGGGTGATCGCAAAATCAAAATATATGGATTTTATTGAAGCCCTTACATCGGAGGGTAGTTCGTGTTCCGTGTGGAGAATAAGTGAATATAACCAGTGCCCTTTTTTGCCATAAAAAGCTCTGTTTCCAAAACCATTCTGAACAAAATATGATTCAAAGCCATTTTGATCAGAGAACCACATCGCATTTTTGATGTTATTGTAGCGCTCTTGAAAATCTTTTATGGCTTTTGAATTAATATTTTTTGTTTCCGGAACATAGTGCCCATAAAACTGAGACTTTCCAGGGCGGCCAGATTGCCAATGGATGGCTTAAAGTTTTTTATTTGATTAAAGGCAACCGGGCCGTCACCATGCTGTGCGAGTGCAAAGCTGCCGGGCAGTGGATATGAATCCAATGGTCAGTGTAAATAGGATCTTTTTCATTTTAGTAAGATTTGAAATGGTTTATGAATGTTTGATCATTTTGATTTCGTAACAGGAATAAAAATATGCCCACCCTAAATAAAATACTAACACCGGTGAGTGGTTCGCCGGATAAATGTGTATTCTATTGTTTTTGGTATTTGTTTGAAAAAGATCATTAAGTAAAATGGAGTTTTTAGAGAAGGTTTTTATTTTGATTCAATCTATTATAATCAACTACCCTTATTATACCGCCAATTACAAGGAAATCCGGATGACTGCTCAGTCTGAGATCTCCAGAAGCCTGATTATCATAGCTTAGTTACTCAACGGGAGTTTACTAACGGCAACTGGAATCATGAATAAGAATTTAACTTTAAAGTTTCCTTTGTTCGCACTGCCTGGCATATTTTTCTTCGTGTCCGGGTGAAGTATTTAAGCCGATAGTGTCCCTTTGAAAAGAATAAACAGGCGATTGAATTATATAAAACAAATATTTTTCCTTACAGCACTTCTATTATGGAATGCAGGTTGTTTTGCCCAAAGCTTACAGAAAGATAGCCTGATGCGGATATTGCCTGGCCTGCGCGATAGCGCGAGAGTGGATTGCCTGAATAATTTATGTTCTGGTTACTCTCTTTTTTATAGTTTTCAAAAGAGTTATGCCAACAAGGACTCCATCAATCGATTTGCCAATCTTGCTTACGATGAAGCCGTAAAATTGAATTACGCACATGGAATAGCAGAATCGTTATTGAATAAGGCAGCGGCCGAAGATGTTGCTGATCATTTTCCGGCCGTAGAAGTATTTTCCCGTAAAGCCATCAGCTGGTACAGGAAAACCCTGAATAAAAAAGGATTGGCAATTGCTTGTGAACATTTGGGATATTCACTCTATGGTCAGGGTCTATATGCTGAAGCATTAAAGTATTTGGATACTGCCTATAGGTACTATAAAAAGGACGGTGACACAGTAGGCATGTATTGGTCGATCAGTCGAATCGCTTTAATCTATCAGGACAATGGCAAGGTTGAGAAATTCCTTGAAATGGAAAGGAATTGTCTTGACCTGGCTAAACAAAATGGAGATGATGCGTTCTGCAGGATACAGTTACTCAGGATCGCGGCTTTATACAATGAAGTTGACGACAACAGCACCGCTTCGGAATATTACCGGCAGGCGTACAGTAATCTGGATACGATAACCGGCAATAAATTGATTGGCTCCTGCGCGTTTAAATTCGGGGCTGAATTTCAAATCAAACTTAAACATTTTGATTCCGCAAAATATTATTACAAATTCATGGATACCTCCGAACCAAGGGCCAGGAGGTTTTATCTTGCCAGTTCCGGCAGACTATTTTATACCCAGGGCCTATATGAACCAGCCCTGACGAATTTTCAGAGGGCACTGCAGTATAATCGTGAAGTGAACGACCAAAACCAGATCATGATTTTATTGGATGGAATTGGACGATTATATTTAACCACCGGGCAAATGGATTCTGCTTTCAGATATGCCAATGAAAGCCTGACCATGGCTACGCAAACTGGCATGGTTGAAGCAGAGAAAGGAGCGTTTCAGATCATCTCATCATTTTATGAACAACAGCATCAATATGACAGTGCGTTATTTTATTTTAAGAAATACACTTTATTAAAGGAAGGTGCTTTAACAAAAGAATTAAATAAAAAACTAGGCACATATAAGTATGAACAACAATTGGCTGTACTAAATGATGAAAAAGAAATTCAAAAGGTAAAACTGAGCGATGAGCTCGTTTTAAAAAAAATACTTATTGGCAGCATTACAATTCTGCTGGTCCTCGCATTGATCATTTTCAGGAATATTGCATTAAAACGAAAAAATGAATCCAATCTTCGGGAACTGGCTGAAAATGAACTGCAAATTCAAAAACTGGAGAGCGAAAAAACCATGACAGAAATGGAGCAGCGAACCATTGAACTTGAAATGCAGGCTCTTCGCGCGCAAATGAACCCACATTTTGTTTTTAATTCCCTCAATTCAATACACCTGTTTATACTGGAAAATAATCGGGCACAGGCTTCTAAATTTCTTACAAAGTTTTCCAGGCTGATTCGTTTGATTTTGCAGAATTCACAGACTTCATTCATAACACTGGAAAGTGAATTGGAATCACTTTCGCTGTATCTCGACCTGGAGTCGCTTAGATTTAATTATTACTTTTCTTATCATATTTCAGTTCATCCTGAAATAGATGTTTCTGAGTTAAATATTCCTCCGTTGATCATACAGCCTTATGTAGAAAATGCGATTTGGCATGGCCTGATGCATAAGAAAGAGAGAGGCCATCTGGATATTGATATTTTAGAAGAAAATGAATGCCTTTTGATCAGGATCAGCGATAATGGCATTGGCCGGAAAAAGGCAGCGGAGATGGCCAGTAAATCTGCTACCCTGCATAAATCGTCGGGAATTCGTATTACGTCTGAGAGGATTTCCAGGTTAAAAAATTCCTATGTAAAGGACTCTAAGGTGACCATCAATGATCTTGTATATGACAATGGGAGCGTAGCTGGTACAGAAGTAATCATTAAAATTCCGAATATTTATGATTAGGGCGATCATTATAGATGATGAATTACATTGCCTGGACACATTGAACATTTTAATCAACGACTTTTGCCCGGAGATAACCGTGGTCGACCGTTGTATGTCAGGGGAGAAAGCTCTTGAGTCCATTGAAAATCTCAAGCCGGATCTGATTTTTCTCGACATTGAAATGCCCTCGATGAATGGCTTTGAACTACTCGAACATTTCGATCAAATCCCATTTTCACTCATATTTACAACAGGTTATGATCAATATGCCATCAAGGCCATTCGTTTCAGCGCGCTGGATTATTTATTAAAACCCGTAAATTCCAGGGAGCTTATCGTTGCGGTGAACAAGGTGCAAATACAGAAAAATCCACCGTCAGCTGAACAGTTTCATATGCTGCTTGACCATATGCAGAGCCGGGATGGTTTATTTACTAAAATTGCGGTACCTACCGCGGAAGGATTTGAATTAATTCCCACAAATGAGCTTGTCAACTTTGAAGCAAGCAACAACTACACCCGGATATTTCTGAAAAATAAAACCCGGATTACAGCTTGCCGGACGCTAAAAGATATGGAAGAACAATTGAACAGCTTCGGAAATTTCATCAGGGTACATCATTCATATATTGTTAACCTTAACGAAGTATCCAAATATATCCGGGGGGAAGGTGGATACTTAGTTATGTCTGATGGGTCAACCGTCACCGTTTCCAAAAGTCGTAAAGAAAAGCTGCTTAAGAAGTTTCAACCCGGTAAAATTTAGTAAGCTTCTATGGGAAGCGTCTTATATCATAATTTTGAGTGCCAGCGGTATTTTTAAATTAGCGTCATGGAACATAAAGTTGAACATTTTTACGACACATATAAGAACTATGCGGAAGATTTATATAAAGAAATAAGAGAAGAGACTTATGGTGAGGATATTGGACAAACCAGTTGGTTAACCGCCGATGAATACCGGAGTTTTTTTGACATTCTAAAACTTTCTCCGAATCTTAAAGTACTGGAAGTTGCCTCGGGTTCTGGTGGGCCCGCTGTCTTCATGGTAAAAGAAACTGGTTGCCAGCTTGTGGGAATAGACATCAATGAAAATGGTATACAAAACGCCAAGAATTTAGCATCGGAAAATGGATTAGACGGTAAAATGGAATTTTCCTTAGCCGACGCTTCAGAACAACTTCCATTTCCTGATGAATCTTTTGATATCATAATCTCTATCGATTCAATTAATCATTTTAGATCCAGAGATAAAGTATTTAGCGAATTTAAAAGAATACTTAAAAAAGGTGGACGTTTACTTTTCACTGATGCTGTTGTTATAACTGGTATATTAACAAATGAAGAAATTGCAATTAGAAGTTCACTTGGGTTTTTTCTATTTGTACCTAAAGGTGAAAATGAAAGGCTATTAAAAGAAGCGGGATTTAAAGAAATAAATGCCACCGATGTAACCGAAAATATCATCTCTATTTCCCTCAAGTGGCATAATGCGAGAGAGAAAAGGAAAAATAGATTTGTTGAAATTTGAAGATGAACCAAAATTTAATGGTTTACAATCATTTTTTAGGGTAACTCATTTCGTTTCTTCTGAAAAAAGGCTTTCCAGGTTTATGTATACCGCAATAAAGAAAGAATAAGTTAACAAAAGCTACCGCATTTAATTCATCCTCACTTCTTACTCAAAATAAAATATCAAATACCTGTAACCTTTTTGTAACCTCTTAGGTCTAAACCATAATATAGCAGCTATCAGGCGACAGAGATGCTATCAGGCTTGAACATTCAATTAAAATATTTAACAACATAGCGAACTCTAATTTCTTTGTAATGATTTGACTGACTAACAAAACATAGAAATGGCAGACAATTTAGACGAAGAAGCTTTAGATAATCCGATAAATCCCCAATCGAAAAGTTTTTCAGACGAAATTATTTCTACTAACGAGACTGACACAGGAATCTCAAATCAAGAAACTGAAAATATGGAAGTACACAAACATCCTCACCATGTAACTCATAAAAAGAAATGGGGCGAATACCTTTTGGAATTTATAATGCTGTTTCTTGCAGTATTCCTTGGCTTTTTAGCTGAAAATTTAAGAGAGCGAATAGTAGAGCATAATATTGAAAAAGAATATATACACTCCCTGGTCGAAGATTTAAAATCAGATACGCTTCAATCAAATGAAGTACTGAAATTACTGAATAGCAGAAGTGCCGGTGTAGACAGTGTAATAACTGCGCTGTCATCTCCCGGAATAATAGAGAACTCAAATAATGCATATCGGTTATGGAGCAAGAACATAGGCTTTCCGGATTTTATATCTAACGACCGGACTATTCAACAATTAAAGAACAGTGGTGGATTAAGGCTTATAAGAAATAAAGCAGTTTCCGACAGAATAATGGAATATGACCAGGTAATAAGAAATTTTAATGGCCTGTCTGTTGTAATGAACGGAATTTTGGGCGATCAGCATATCTACAGCCAGCTTTTTGATTTTATTAACCTGGATAAGAATGCGAATATTCCTGTACCCTTGACAGAGCAGGGAAGGAAATTACTGAATGAGGCCTATGCTAACCGTAAAGTTTGGCGGTTTATCTTGTCAAACCTCATTAGCAGCCTGCAGTTGATCAATAGCGAGAGCAAGGCTATTCTGCTATTTATCCAAAAAGAATATCGGCTGGAATAACTGTGGCAGCGTTTTGCAAACCGCTCAATGATTTCCGCGAACAGATGGTCTCATCAACCTTTTACTCATTTCAACTTAAATATACCGGGCAGGTGAACTAATTTTGAAGGAACCAATGGTATATGAAAATCCATCTTCATCAATACCTCTTTATTTGCCTTTTCTTCATTATTAAAAATTGTCCTGCACAAACGCAGCAGGTAAGATTCAATCTTGTTTCAGGTTCAAATGGAATTTATTTAGGAAAGATCAATGGAATTACCCGCGACCGTCAGGGTGTTATGTGGTTTTCGGACCAGGACCACCAAAGTATAATCCGCTATGATGGTTCTTTGATGACCAGTTTCCCTCATGACCCTAAGAACAGCAATTCACTCGGTGGCCGATACCCTGAATGTATCTTTGCGGATTCGACCGGCATGATCTGGATTGGTTTTACAGGATCGGGGCTTGACAGGTTTGATCCCGTGACCAACACATTTACACATTTCCGTCATCAGGCAAATGATACGGGCAGTCTTGCCAGCGATATCGTTTCTGCATTACTTGTTGATCACCTGGGAAACCTTTGGGTAGGTACTAATGGTGGGCTGGATCTCTTAAATAAGAAAACGGGTAAATTCAAACATTTCGTCAGCAATAAACTGGATTCAACCAGTCTTAGTGATAGTATAGTGCGGGCTATTTACGAAGACCATGAGGGCACCCTTTGGATTGGTACCGGGGTTCCATGGGTGGAAGCCCTTGAAAGAGGCGGCTTAAATCGATTCAACAGGGAAACAGGAACTTTTACACGTTACATGAATGACCCCAGAAACCCGCATAGTCTGATAAATAATAAGGTAAGAGCCATCTTTGAAGACAGCCGGGGCAATTTCTGGGTTGGCACCGGAGGAGACGGTTTGCATACGATGGACAGAAAAACCGGTGTATTTGAGCGGCACACTTATAACCCGGCCAGACCAGAGCAGCTTAGCCGCCCCCCTGTTATGAATAATATTGGGGATCACATCACTTTCATCACGGAAGATGCCCTTGGGAATTTATGGATTGGAACATTTGGGAATGGGCTCATCCGATACGACACGGGAACAAAAAAAATTACCCATTATAGCAGCAATGCCGATGGATCCGGCGCATTCAGAGATAATAGCGGCTGGTGGGCAAATGCTTCAGGGGATGGATTGATTTGGATAAGTACCCAGGAAGCCCATTTATACCGAGTGGACATTTTCACCAATTATTTTCCTCGTTTTGAAACCGGTGTTGGTTCTACAAATGCATTTTACCAGGAAGAACCAGGTGTGCTCTGGGTGGGTACGTTCAACGGACTGATGCGTAAGAATATCCGGAACGGAACTTCCCGTCGATTCATCAATGAATCAACTGATCCCGGAAATACAGGAATCAATTCCATTAATGGCATTATTAAAGACAAACAGGGAGATTTTATAATTAGTAGTTATGGAGGGATCAGCCGGTTCAACCCCAATACCGGCCTCTTTACCCGGTTTGAAGTTGATTCCAGTATTAAATCAAGTATACGGAATGATGTAGGTTGTCTTCTCTATATGGATAGCCGTTCAAATTTATGGTTTGGCACCAACGATGAACTGCATTTTTGGGACCGTGAAACCGGTAAATATATTCACTACAATAATGTTTTGAATGATTCGAACAGCTAAAGCTCAGCCCCGGTGGCTTTCATGCTGGAAGAGGAGAACAGTCTTTGGGTGGGTACATACTACGCCGGATTAAGCCGGTTGAACCGCCAAACGGGAAAATTCAGGCATTACCTTTCTGTAGCTTACACAACCTGTATATACAGAGACTTCAAAGGTATTATTTGGGTGGGCACAAGGAATGGACTCTACCGGTATGACCGGCAATCGGATACTTTCAGCATGTTTGGTAAAGGGAATGCAGGAATCAAAATTGACAATGTGAGTTCGTTGATTGGGGATGATCAGGATAATCTTTGGATAGCTTCAACGTCCGGAATATACAGGATCAACCAAACGAGGGATCAGATTATTCTCTATGACAAGAAAAATGGCGTAGAAGGATTCGCCTCCCAGCTTTATTGGGGGGTATCCGCTTATAAGGGGCAGGATGGAGAAATATTTTTTAGCAGTTCCTCAGGCTATTATGCTTTCTATCCGGCCAAACTTAAGATACCTGCCGGTGTCCTGACAATTGACTTGTCCAACTTCTGGCTGAAGGGAATGGACGTTAAAGCCAATCCGGATGGGCCTCTTACAAAGCCTCTTTCAGAAACTAAAGAGATCCGTCTGAAGCATGACCAAAATGTATTTTCCTTTGGTTATACTGCATCAGATTATGGCAATCCGGAAGATGAAACGTTTTATTATAAACTGGAAAATTATGACGAGGATTGGCGCCTGTCGGGGGCTGAGGAGAAAGCATACTATTTCAATGTACCCCCCGGCAAATATGTCTTCAGGGTAAAGGTTTCAAACAATACGAATGGCGCAACGGCAGAAAAACGTATTTCTGTAATTATTTCTCCGCCCTGGTGGCAAACGGGGTGGGCTTATTCACTGTACGCGTTGCTGCTGGTCATTGCGGTGATTTTGATTAACAGGATACAGAAAAAAAAGGTGATTAGAAAAGCACGGGAACTGGGCAGGGAAAGAGAATTGGAAATGCAGGCCCTGCGCGCACAGATGAATCCGCATTTTATTTTCAATTGTCTGAGCTCTATCAACAATTTCGTTTTGAAAAATGAAACAGAAGAGGCCTCCGACTATCTGACTAAATTTTCCAGGCTGATCAGAACCGTATTGAATAATTCAAAAAAATCATTCATCCCACTGGAAGATGAATTGGAAATGCTCAGATTATACCTTGAAATGGAAACCCTCCGGTTTAAAGGTAGTTTTACATACTGCATTCACACGGAGGAAACGATAGATCCTACTGCCATTTTTATTCCGCCCCTTCTGATACAGCCATTCGTAGAAAATGCAATTTGGCATGGATTGTTGCATAAAGAGGATCCCGGAAAGCTGGATATCACCGTTAAAGTCGAAAAAAATATATTGATATGCGTTATTGAAGACAATGGAGTAGGCCGGTCTCATGCCAGGACATCTGAGAGTAAATCTGTCGAAACGAAAAAATCCATGGGAATTCAAATAACCAGGCAGCGCCTTTCACTTATTAACGGAAATGCAGAAATTGCAGGAAATGACTTTGTTATTGAAGATTTGTTTGATGATTTCGGGCATGCAGCAGGTACTAAAGTCATATTGAGGTTAATGTATAAAGAAATCAATGATGAAATCATTTAACGCATAAACCTTAAGGACTATGTTAAAAGCAATTATTGTGGATGACGAACCGAATGCTGCAGAATCGTTAGCTACGATGCTTAAACGATATTGCCCGGAGGTTGAATTGTCTGCAATTTGTAAATCAGGAGCTTCGGCTTTGAAAGAAATACCCTTGCATAACCCGCAGCTGGTATTTCTTGATATTGAAATGCCGCATATGAACGGATTTGAACTCATTGAAAAACTCCCGAAAATTAATTTTGAACTGATTTTCACAACAAGCTATGACCAATATGCAATTAAAGCCATAAGATTTAGTGCCCTGGATTATTTGTTAAAGCCGATTGACCGGGAAGAACTGAAAAAAGCAGTTCAAAAAGTATCGCAAAGGCAACAGCCGCCCTTGCCCCAGCAGTTGGAAATCTTATTGCAAAAGTTGAATCAACCAGTCCAGTCAGGTCTCCGGATTGCTATACCTACGATGGAGGGCCTTCAAATGATACAGATTGATTCTATTATCAGCTGCGCGGCAGACAGTAACTATACCAATCTCCATTTAAAAAATAAACAAAAAATAACAGCTTCCCGTACATTGAAGGATATTGAGGAAATGCTGGAAGGCCGGTCCTTCTTTCGCGTTCACCATTCCCATCTGGTTAATCTCAATGAAATCCATAAATATGTTAAAGGAGAAGGCGGCTATTTAATCATGTCCGATGATTCCACTATTGACGTCTCCCGCAGCCGTAAAGAATTATTACTCCAAAAGCTGCAGCCAAACCGGCTCTCATAAGATCCTTTACTAATTCTATTCTTCAGGTTATAAGGCCAGGACGCATTCTGCTCAATCTGGCTGGGAAAGACTTTGATACCGGTATAGATTTGATTCAGAATCAAACAAAAACATTAACTATTTAAATCTTACAAAATGAAAAAGTCAATTCCAATCCTGCTTGCGGCGATTGCTTTGATGTCCTTAACAGGAATGACGGGCTACGCTCAGGTTGCGAAGAACAACGCTCAGGCCGGTTCAACCAATGAAGACGGCATATTTTTAAAAACCACGAATGGAACTTCAGGGGTAGTGAATGAGAAGGCAGAGAGAAATTTCAAAAAGGACTACCGCAATGCCGATGCGGTCGAATGGTTTAACCTGAAAGACAATTCCCTGATGTGCCGGTTTATTATGAATGGTATTCTGCACCGGGCATTTTATTCAGCTCACGGGCAATGGATAGCTACGGTTTCCAGTTATGGTGCAGGCAAACTGGATAAGGGACTCTATGATAAAATTAAATCTCTCTATTACAATTCCAGTATTGTATTCGTAAATCAAATCGACAAGCTCGGTGGTAAGACGATTTATGTTGTTGACATCCAGGATGAAAAATACATCAGGAAACTTCGTGTGGATGATGATGAGATAGAAATTGTCCAGGAATTTGAAAAACAATAAAGAAGCTCACTTGCGAATCAAGTGGTTTTAATCAATGACAGGGCCTTTTTCCAAAGGCCTTTTTTTATTGCTGAAACAACCGTTAATAAAGCACAGAGGGAAGAAAAGCACCAGCTGGATCGTTATACAATCCCTTACTCATTAATGTCATCGGCTGAATAATACGCAGACCGTTTTGTAAACACCAGCGCAGCACTTCTGCATTACGCGAGGGAAGTAGAAAGCCCGGGCCCGAAAAATTAGCAGATGCGCCAATCAATGCTTTCAGCCCGGTGTTCGTTGCTGCTATCGTATGCCCCAGGAAACCAACCTGGGTCGTATAACCGGTAATCATTCCATTATACTCAACAACTGAAAATGTTCCTGCTTTGATAGCACCTGGCTAGTTCATGACTGCGGTCATGACCATGTATCTGATAACATAACTGGTTGCAGGAATCCAGGTCCGCTTCATTGCCCGCGCGAACATGATAACCGGGAAAACTAATGTTAAGTGCAGCGCCCTGAATGACAGAAAGAGGTTCCCTGTACATCGAATCCCAGTTTTGTGTAGAGTGCCAATGACCGGTTATGATAAGCTGCCTGTACCAATCGCACGCCCGCAAGTTTGAGATCTTCTGCCCGATGAAGAACCTGCTCCATCAGTTTTCTACCTACTGCAGTATTCTGGCAGGTCGGGTCAACCGTTATAGGACCCACTCCTCCAATAAAACGACTCTCCCACAGAAAATTGCTGCCGACGATTTGCCCGTTCTGCCTCAGCGACTACAGAATATACGCCTGAGCTGGAAAAACCATAGTTCATTAACCCGACGGCCATTTCGGTATCCGGAAAATCCGGTGGAAAATGGTGTTCATCTGCAATGGCTTTAAATGCCTTGTAGCAAATAGCTCCGCATGCCATGGCATCTTCCGGTTTTCCCGGTCGCAGTAATAAGATTCATTGCTCGTTCAACTACCATGACCATTCTTCATTATCAAATTTATTTGAAACAGATCGCCACGCTGAACTGTCAGAATCCTTTTGCCCTGCCGCAGAATTTTTAAATGAGTCTTCCCAGCCGCTACGTGGCTTCGACGAAGATGTTATGAGCAACCCGCTTTTGGAGGGAATTAATTCGATCTCTCCACTTAGCTGGTACTGTTCAATTAAAGATTTAGGAATTCTGATTCCTTTGGAATTACCTATCTGGATTAAATTGGTTTTCATTGCCTCCAAAGTTAGTTGACTTGTAATTACAATTGAGCCGGTATCAGCGTCACTGAATGGTATGGTGAATACAATGTCCAAAAAGGGCAGCCATCATTATCACAAATTGTGATGATGAGAAAGCCACCGCAGTCATGCTTTACGAGCAGTCTACACCCCCCACACGTTCATCCCCCACACTTCCACACTTCCACACTCCAGTCATTCCGACCGCAAGCTCGTAACCGGATTCGCCATGGCTGCTTTAATAGCCTGGACACTCACGGTGATCAATGCGATGGCAATGGTCAGCAAACCGGCGAAGGCGAATACCCACCAGCTGATATCAATACGGTAGGCAAATCCCTCCAGCCATTTGTTCATCATCCACCATCCTACAGGGAATGCTATCACAAAGGCGATCAGCACCAGCCTGATAAAATCTTTGGAGATCATGGCAACTATTTCTGTAACGCTTGCGCCGAGAACTTTTCTTACACCGATTTCTTTTACCCGTTGTTCGGCCGCGTAGGTAACCAATCCGAACAATCCCAGACAGGCAATAAATATGGCGAAGACGGCGAACGTGATAAATAATTTGCCCGTCCGCTGATCTGCGTTATATATTTTATTAAAATCAGCATCCAGAAATGAATATTGGATTGGCTGGCCTGGGCTCATGCTGTTCCATTTGTTCTCCACTTCACGGATCGTTGCGGGAATATTTTTGGAGTTGACGCGCATCGCGACCTTCCCCCAGTTTTCGTTAAGTTCGATGATCATCGGTCCGACCTTGTCGTGCATGGAATTGAAATTAAAATCTTTCACCACGCCGATGATATGGAATTCCTTCGAAGTGAATTTGCCATCAGCCCCATATCCCGACGGACGATAAAGCATTGCGGTCAATGGATTTTTAAATCCCAGCAATTTAGCGGCAGTTTCGTTTACGATGATAGCCGATGAGTCCGTAAGAAAATCTTTTGAGAAATTTCTGCCGGCCATCATCTGCATGCCCAATACAGGAATGTAATTCTGATCCACGTGGAAATCGGTCATGATATTAACCTGTTTTGCGTCAAGCGTTGGATCTTTGAACCAGCCGTCTTGATCATACGCAGTTTCAGTAGGCAGTGAACCTGTAATGCTGGCATTCTGCACACCGGAAATTTTCAGCATTTCCTGTCTGAAGGTTTTGATATTTTTATCCAGCGCATTGGCATTATTGATCACCATCACCTGGTCACGTTTGTATCCAATCTCCCGGCTTTGTATATAAGAAAGCTGATTGTAAATGACAACCGTGCCGATGATCAGCGCAATGGAAATGAAAAACTGAAAAACAACCAGTCCGCTTCGCAGCCAGCTGTTCTTAAAACCTTTTGCAATACTTCCTTTCAATACCTGTACCGGCTGAAAAGAAGAAAGATAAAAAGCAGGATAACTTCCCGCCACACAACCCACGATTACAATCAAAGCGACCAGTACGGGCATCAGCCAGGTTGAAAACAAGGTCCATACCGCCATCTGTTTTCCTGCAAGCTGGTTGAAAAAGGGCAGGAGCAAAGCAGCTATGCCAATAGCTAATATTAACGACAGGAAGCTGGTTAAGACTGATTCCGTAAGAAATTGTGATATGAGGGATGACCGCGTGGACCCGGCTACTTTTCTTATTCCCACTTCTTTTGCCCGGTTGGAAGAACGGGCCGTTGAAAGATTCATGAAATTCACACAGGCAATAAGCAAAATGAATAGCGGCAATGATGGAGAAAATATATACGTATGTAATACTGCTGTTCGGTTCAAATTCATAGGATTTATTCGAATACAAATGGATGTCCGTAAGGGGCATCACAGGATAAATAAAATGACTGCCGCTTTTTTTCAGATCGCTGGCACTCATATGCAGGAATTGATCCAGTTGTTTTACAAGATATTTGCCGACAACTCCATCAACCGCAGTCTGCAGGGAGGCCCTGGTAACACCCGGCTTTACCAAAACGAATGTTGGGTAATTGTTGCTCAGCCAGTTCCACTCGTCCTCATGCCAGGTATCATGCATGGGTCGTATGAAACTAAAATGAAAATGCGACTGGGGCGGAAAGTCTTTGATGACGCCGGTTATTTTACAGCTTACTGAATTGTCGACGTACAGGGTTTTACCCAGCACATCAACGGAATTAAAATATTTTTTTGCTGTCGTTTCATCAATGACAATCGAATTGGGTTCATTCAGCGCGGTCAGGCGGTTGCCGGAAATCATGGGAATTGAAAATACCTGGAAGAAGGTTGAATCGGCGAATACGGCATTGTGGTTTTGTACGTTTTGATTATCTTTTTTGATCAGGATATCCCCAAAATTCCGAAGACGTGTATACTGCAGGATCTGGGGATAGTCCTTCTTGAGTGTTGGCGCCATAGGCCCTGGACTTACCGCCGAAGTAAACTGCGTACCGTTAAATGAAAGATCGGCATCTATCCGGTAAATATTTTCAGCCTGCGCATTGTATTTATCATAACTCAATTCATCTCTTACATAGAGTATGATCAAAAGACAAACGGCGAGGCCTACGGAAAGTCCGGCGATGTTAATGACTGAAAACGCTTTATTCTTCCAGAGATTCCGGAAGGCCACTTTTAGGAAATTCCTGAACATGTTCGTGGGTTAAAAAAGCGGCCAAAGACCGCTTCCGGGATAAATATCCCAATAATATGCCGTCTTACCGGGAGGTTGATATTCAACAGATAGGGTCACGGTCATTCATGCCGGACTGTTCGCATTTGATACAAGGCTGTCCGGTCCTGCCAAACCTGTCATGGATAGTCGCAGCGAAAAATGCAATGAATCGTGCTCCCTTAATCAGTAAATGTTTTCAATAATTCATTGCCTTCACGAACGACCAGATCAATCACTTCTTCAATGTCTTTTTCAGTCGTGCGGAAATTGACAATACAGGCTCTTAAACAGAATTTTCCATGGATGACTGCATTGGAAAGAAATGCTGCCCCTTTTTGTTGAATGGTGTTTAACAAACGTTCATTCAATTGATTTAATCGTTCTTCGTTCAGGGCCGGAGCCACATACTGAAAGTACGCAATGCTTAAACTTTGGCTGACCGCTTCCAGTTGAAGATGATCCATCGCCAGCGAAAACATTCGTTGTGATAACCGGATATCTCCTTCAATGAGTTTTTCATAACCGCTGCGTCCCAGATGTTGCAGGCCTGCCCACACTTTCAGTGCCCTGAATCCCCTCGAGTTCTGGAGTCCGTATTCATAAAAGTTAATGCCGGCGGGTCCGTCTTCCACATTGAAATTATAATAGACAGGGTGTGATGAAAAAGTTTCGGTGAGATGATTAGGATCTTTTACCAGTACACAGCCTGCTTCCAGAGGACTATAAAGCCATTTGTGCGGATCAATGGCGATCGAGTCAGCTTCCCGGATTCCTTCAAATAAATGTGATTGTGATGGGACGGTCGCTGCCGGCATGCCATACGCTCCGTCTACATGAAACCACAGACCATATTTTTTACAAATAATCGCCAGCGTTTTCAGGTCGTCCACAGCACCGGTACTTACGTCCCCTGCGGTGCCGATCACCATAATGGGTTTCCTGTTCTTTGAAATATCTTCCCGGATCGTTTGCTCCAGAATATGGGTGTTTATTTGATTGGTCTCATTGACGTCGATCCATCGAAGCGCCGCAAGACCAGGCCCGAAACAAACAACCGCCTTTTCTATCCAGGTATGGGTTGTTTTTGGACAGTATATGGTAAATTCCTGTTCAGGTGAAACAGGATCCTTCGAAGACCGGACACCTTTCACTTTACAGGCTGCCAGGAACGCCGTAAAATTGGCCATATTTCCTCCGCTCACCAGTATCCCTCCATAAGAAATATCTACCCCGATTAATTCCGCCAGCCAGCGAATGGTTTGTCTTTCTATTTGCGTTGCCATCGGACTTAAAATATTCGCACCGACATTTGGATTCACAATGGCAGCGAGCAAATCAGCCAGTGCGCCCAATGGTGCCGGCGAAGAAGTGATATAACCAAAAAATTTCGGATGCCCGTTCAGGAGGGAGTGATTAAAAAGTAGTTCACTGGCTTCGGTTAAAAATCTTATCCGGAGACTCACCGGTTTCGGGCAGGCCCCGGTCTCCTAAAACTGCTTTCAAAACGGCCGGTGATTCTCCCGGAGTAACAGCGCGGCTATTCATACCGGCCAAAAAATCTCCGATCTGATCGATCAGCCGGTGCCCCAGCTGCCTGAATTTTTCCGGATCCATATCAATGACCGGATTCCTTGAATTGTGCATAATCATTTTATTGTAATGAATATACATATCTCTGCAATGATCAGGCTAAAAATTACAGCATTCGCCATCCTTACATACCATTATTGTCTTTTGATCATTCTTCGGTTCACAATCTGATCCATCAGAGAATCTTTATGGAATCTGCTGATGGAACTCTCTTGCCGGCAATACTTAGTTCATTGCCCTCTATAAAATCGATTTTTTCGACAGCGACGATAAAGGATTTGTGCTTTTTCTTGCCAGCCCGGAAGCTGTGTGCCCACTAATAACAGTACTATTATAGTTTTTGAACACACCAGGTAGTCATGCACCGCATATTCTGAACATTGGTGGTTTTTATCGGCTCATATAATTCTCCAAATTCATTAGTGTACGTCCTCAATATTTGTTCATTTACCAGAAAACATGTTCCGAACCATCCGGTAGTAAATAGCGTCTGTTGCCCAAAGGCCTGACCAGTTTTTCTATACCCATGTCAGAAGCAAGCCTTGCAAAAAAATAACCTCCGGGTTTTAAAACCCTGAACATCGATAGCAGCATGTTGTAAAACTGTTGTTCATCATTTGCAAAGTGAAGTACGGCACTGCAAATAATTAAATCAAATGATGCGTCGTCATAAGGCAGACTTTCCGCCTTACAAACCATAAAATTTTCTAAGGAATTGTATGGGGCAAGCTCAGACGATAATTGTTTAACGGTTTCAACTGCCTGGAACTCGGGATCAATAGCAAATACTTCGTATCCATTCCGTAAGAAGTATGGTAGATTTCTTCCGCTGCCACAACCCACGTCCATTACTTTATTCAGGCCGTCGTAACGGCCCTTGAGCAATTGGTCGAAAAGGTAAATATCAATATTACCATATGTTTCACGAAGTGTATTGTGCATCAGACGAACTTGATACATGTAAATTAGATAAATATCTTCGTAAAGATTCACAAAACAGTGCTTGTACCACTTGCAATTTCTGTCTGGGATCGGACGTCCTGTGCAGACGTGATACAGGATAAATCAGTCAGATGTCCAACTTGGCTATTAAAAAATCAATACCATCATCATCAAACTTTTCCATCTTTCCTGCGTATAATTGATAGTAAGCAGACCTGGCAGGATAATCATCA
>CAWEWO010000006.1:0-168328 GCA_963812825.1 uncultured Bacteroidota bacterium | reverse complement strand
AAATCCTGGGAAGAAGGCTCGGAATAAAAAAAGCTATCTTAAATACCGTACACGCGTTTACCGCATCACAATCTCTCGTCGATTCGCCATCGAAACGAGAACCGCGGATGGGAAGATCAGCAGCTATTAATCTCGCTCCCGCGTCTACAGGCGCTGCAATTGCGATCACCAAAACCCTGCCGGAATATGTTGGAAAATTTGACGGGATTGCTGTAAGGACACCCGTACCCGTAGGTTCAATCTCAGATATTACATTCATTGCGGCAAGAACTACTTCTCCGGCGGAAATAAATTCCATTCTCGAAGAAGAATCCAAAACAAAAAGATATCAGCAAGTGCTGGCTGTCACCAGCGAACCTGTCGTTTCAACGGATATCATCAAAAGTCCTTTTGCCGCAGTTGTTGATTTGGAAATGACCCGTGTCGTAGATGGAGATCTTGTAAAAGTGATGGCCTGGTATGATAACGAATGGGGATTTACCAATCAAATGGTAAGGCAGATCAGGTCACTCTGATCACGCTACATATTATCAAGTCATGATATATTTAAACAGGCTGTTCCGGCTGCTTAAAGATGAGTGTATTAACCTGGTCGATTTCATCCTGGTTGATGGTATGCCCCATATTATTGTAGACTTTTTCGGTAAGATCTGCTCCCATATTCCTGAGTATATTACCGGATGCATAAACCCGCTCAACCGGCACATGAAAATCCGGATTGCCAGTTCCAAGGAATACAGGAGTTCTTTGAAAGTCCCCGGAATAATTTTCCAAATAGATCCGGTCGCCAATTAAACCTCCCGTAAAAGCGACGATACCACCATATCTCGTGGCACGCCTCGTCACATATTCAAGGGTCAGACAGGCGCCCTGGGAAAATCCAAGAAAATATATATTCTCTTTTGAAATTCCCTGTTTGACCATAGCCATTATTATTTTATTAATCAGATCAAGCGCAGATGACAACCAGGGTTCATTGTCTTTAGGTGGCGCCAGAAATGAATTCGGATACCAGCTGTGATTTGTTGCCTGGGGTGCCGCGAGCAGATATTCACTTACCGGAAGATGTTCCGCCAGCGACAAAATATCCTCCGCACCGGCACCTCTTCCATGCAACATGACCAGCGCCCGGGTTGCATTTCTCCGGTTACCGGAATAAATAATCATTTCCTTATGCATACTATTATTTGTAGATGGTCAGATCAAGAGACAACGGTTTCAGTTTTCCGGTTAAATTATCTTTTTCCTTATCAAGCCATTCAGGCAATTGAAGATGTTCCCCCAATTGATCAACGTCTTCATCAACCGTAAACCCCGGAAGGGCAGTAGCCACTTCAAACAACACCCCACCTGGTTCACGAAAATAAATGGAAGTAAAATATTTCCGGTCCAGCACATCTGTAACTATCATCTTCCTTTGCAGAATTTTACTTCTGACTTCCAATTGTGAAGTGGAATCCGGCGTACTGAATGCAATATGATGAACAGTGCCGCTACCGCCATGACCCCGTAGAGTCTCCGGACTACAAACAAGATCGATATAATTTCCGGGCTGATCATTTGCCGCGAAACGGAACCGGTTTCCTTTTTCAGCAATCAGTGTATGGTCGAGTTGCGAAGTCAGCAACCCGGCAGTACGTTCATAGCCTTCCTCCCAGATTTCAGCACTGTAAAAACCGCGGATGCAATGGCTTTCACTGATCACTGCAGAATATCCCGGGCGTTCGTCTTTTTCATTGAATACAAGCTCAAGACCAAGTCCTTCAGTATCCTCAAAATAAATCACCGTTTCATTGTCGAAGCGTTCGACCGGTTCCTTAAAATCTATATCGAAACGGGATAATCGTTTCCGCCAGAATTCGACAGCACCCAGTGGTACTGAAAATGCAGTCGTATTCAACATGCCACGGCCCTGCCTGCCATGGGCAAGTCCTTCGTAAGGAAAGAAACTGAGAATACTGCCGGGGCTCCCGGTCTCATTTCCATAGTATAAATGATAAATTTCAGGTGCATCAAAGTTTACGGTTTTTTTTACCAGGCGGAGACCCAGAATGCCTGCATAGAATTCCAGGTTCTTTTGTGAATTGCCGGTAATTGCGGTAATATGATGTATGCCGGTAACCAGGGCCATGTATCCTTATTTTATTACAGGTAAAAATTCTTCGATTTCTTTTCTGGAAGATTCGTATTGTTTCGGAAGCTTAAGTGTTGAACCGAGGTCCGACAGTGGCTCATCAACTGTGAAGCCGGGATTGTCGGTGGCGATTTCAAATAATACACCACCCGGTTCCCGGAAGTATAAAGAAAAGAAATAGTCCCGGTCTATCTTCGGCGTAATCTGTAATCCTTTTTCGAGCACTTTTTCCCGGTATGCCATCTGGGTATTTTCGTCGGAAACACGGAAAGCAATATGATGATTTGTTCCGGCGGTATTCGTTCCCGGCTTCCCGGATGGCTCCTCCAGCACATCGATCATATTGGCTGTTGAAACGCCATCTGTAGTAAAACGATAACGATTGCCCTCCTGCAACAGCAACCGGTAACCCAGGATATCTGTAAGCACTTTTGCTGTAGGTTCAATTTTGCGAAGAGTAAGTGTAACGTTATAAAATCCTTTAGTAGCATTCTCTGATTTCACCTCTTCAGTCTGCCAACCTGTTCGTTCATCAAAAGCGATGGGAGTGACCAGGGTTAATTGCAAACCGTCCGGGTCGGTAAAGGGAAGATATATTTCCCCAAAACGCTCTGTTTTTTCACCCGGAATTATATTGAAATTCCGGAGCCTGCTCTCCCAAAACTCCAGGCTTCCTTTATTTACAGAATAACTGATCTCCGTTGCCATGCCGGTACCCGGGACACCTTTTCCTATTCCTTCCCAGGGGAAAAATGTCAATATGGTTCCGGGACTACCTTGTTCATTTCCGTAATAGAAATGATATGTTCCGGGGTCATCAAAATTTACGGTTCTCTTTACCATCCGCAGTCCCAATACGCGCGTATAAAAATCATAATTACGTTGCGCATTGTCGGCTATCGCCGTTATGTGATGAAGTCCTAAAATCTTATTTGACATGGGCTTTGTTTGGATTTAGAATTTCAATTTCGTGAATCTGTCTGACTTCCGGAGATATCAGGGACCCCGCTCCGAATATCCTGAAGGTATATCAAATGTCGACGACGGAAGAACCCGCTGCTGTTGATCTGTGAGCGTCGCTTCAGCGGTACCATATTGCCATTTCACTACCACACCGAATGCGCCTGCTTCCGCCAGTTTCCTCTGCTGATAACTGCCTTTGACATAATACAGGTTCGGACCCGCATACCAGATATTTGAATTGCCCAGGTCCTTGGTAATCCAAATATTGTTCTTCTTCGGGTTGGCAGGTGCTTTTAATTTTGGAGTTACGGTGCCGACTACGTAATGAATGCAGGTGAACCCGCCAACTTTTTCGGTTCCCAGGTTTTCGATGGTTATCATACCGCCGGTTTTCTGTAGCAGTTCAAGATATTTTTGATCTTCTGCCACCAGGGATTGGCTATTTGCTATATTCATTTTGGCATTCAGTATTGTTTTTTGTTGTTTGGAAAAATCATACAACAAAATATCCTGATCTTTCTCAATGGTTTTGTTCTCCGGATGTTTCGCCGGATTATTCCTGGAATCTATCCGTCCCTTATCGCCTGATTCAGAAATAATCGTGATAATTTTGCCGGTGACTGAGCCGTTTTCATAATTATCGGTGTAAGTGAGCACGCGTGTCCACCGGGTATCGGCAGCCTCCAGTTCGAATACGAAAAGCAGGCAAAGCAAAATCTGATTCATGCCAAAGATTTATATACTACCCGTATTGAGAGGATGCATATAAATTTACGAAACTGTCCTGACTCTGAAGGCTCCCGGGTTACCTGCCGGATATATGCATTGCCTTAAGTGATTTTTTCTTTCTTATGGTAGACACTGTTTGCAGTTTAACCTGTTTGCGGAGTCTTCATCGTGGGATGGGAGATAAATTAAAGGATATTTCTCAGCATAATTCAAAATAGTAGTGTAAGTCCTCTGCGACTGAACAAAATCAATATTTGAACCACCAAATTGATTATCCAGCAGCTGCTGGTGCTTATAAGACACGTCCCCGGCAAATAAAATATGTTCCCGGTCGGTTTTTAACAATACTGAACTATGATGGCAGGTGTGACCGGGTGTAGGCACCAATAATATATCTTCAGATTTTGTCAAAGGATAAGCCTCATCAAAAAAGTCGACCCTGTTTTTTAAAAAACTTACCAGTGTCGGGTTAAACCATTTTGGATAAGTTGTTGGCAGATTACCATAAGGTTTTCTGTACTCTGCTTCATTAACGACAATTTCATTATTCGGGAAGAATTTTAATCCATCCGTATGGTCGCCGTGTAGGTGCGTTAAAACGACCTTGGATACCTGCTCCTGCCGGATACCCAGCCTTTTTAATTGATTGTCCAATTCATCCTCCCTGCTGATTTTCCGCTTATTGGACATGGCTTTCAAATTAAACTTTGTGCTCATTGGCTCATTTTTATAAAAATTGCTGTGACAGGATTCCTCAATATCACCGGTATCAATGACGATAATTCCTTCAGGATGTTCAATCACCCATGACCATATGGGCATAAAGCTGGCATAGGCACTCCCCAAAACAATATTTAGTTTACTTAGAAATCCATTTCCTTTTTGACGCAAAAAGTTTTCTTTCACCGATATCAGGCCGGTTTGAACAGCATGTACTTTCACTGCTTGGGAATTGCAGTAGTAAACAGCTGTCTGAATTTCATTGGTCAATAATATATTATTCATTGAAAATTTATTTTAAATATTAAGCTTTTACAAAAGATAAAATGAGTCTGGAAAATTTTTCTGGCTCTTCATACTGTGGCGTATGCGCCGATTTTTCAAACAGGGTAAAGCTTTTTTGGACTGCATTCAACTGCTCATAAAATTCCCTTCCTTTTTCCGGCGGGGCAATGGCATCTAAGTATCCTTGAATAAAATGTACCGGAATCGCGATCTTCTTCACTTTTTGAAACAGGTTAAAGCTGTTGAACTCGGGAATCAGTGCATTCTGACAGAAAGCCATTCCCCGGACTGTTTTTATAAGTCCCTGTATTCCATAGTGACGTGAAAATAGCATGTTTCTGACAGCGACCAGCGCCAGATTGTTATACGTACTGCCAGTCTGGATACCACCCAGATTCGTTAATATTTCAGCTCTTTGCTGAAACCTTTTAGTTTCGACGATAGGCTGGCTTTGTAGTTCACTTATTATCTTTTGCAATTTTTTATTTTTTCCGGCTATTGCTTTATTCATGGCAAAGTCAAGCGCATATTTGTTTGCATAAGGAATATCTGTGTCAGTTCCGGCAAGAAATAGGGCACTGAAAATGCTGCTGTCCTTTACCGCTGCCATCAGGGTAGTTGTTGCTCCTATAGAGTATCCGACAACGACCGCTTTATCCTTATGATATTTATTTAGCAGATATTTTGTACATGCAATGATATCATCTGCCATTTGCTCCAGGTTAATGGTTTCCGGTAGAATTTCCCCGTCGAAAGACAAACCACAACCCCGCTGATCCCAATATGCGACCAGGAAACTATTTTCCAGCTGTAAATGTTTTTCCAGTTTGTTTGCTTCCGAAATCATAGGCAGGCCTGGACCTGCCTGAACATGAATTAGCAGGGGAGCGTCAATATTTTGGCCCTTTACAAGTACCCATTGGGTAGAATGATTGATATTAATTTTCTCGAAATGAGAAATTGAATTTTTGTGCTTCATAATTTATTTGATTATTGAAACACAAAACTGCTATATCGGACAGCCAAATCCGTTACCATTTGGTAAGAAAGGATCACCCTTCTTTTCTGATCCGGCTGAGGGATTGGGGTGTGATGCCCAGATAGGAAGCAATATAATATTGTGGAACGCGGCTAATCAGTTCGGGTTTTTCGCGCATTAGCTTGTAGTAACGCTCTTTTGCACCGAGTTTGGCCATATCTGCATTATGCTGTGTAATATTGAAAAATACCTGCTGCACCAGGTGGTTTTTAAACAGGAGCCAGCGGGGAGATAATTGAAACAGTTTTTGTGTTTGTTCAGCAGAAATTACCCGGATCCAGCTATCTTCAAGCGCTTTGATAGCCACTTCGGTTGGCAAACCTGACTCTAAACTTTTCAGGCTGCCCATCCAGTCACCATCCAGGGAAAAATTACAGGGAATCTCAATACCGTCATGCAGACTGTAATGCATCATGAGCCCTGAGTCAATAAAAGCAATATGACGACTTACCTGGTCCGGATTTAGAAAATGATCTCCTTTTACAATAAATTTTTTTACCAGCCAGCCTTCCAGTGTATCGAGTTCTTCATCTGAGAAAGTATCGATTTTTTGAATTTGATGTATTAAACGGTCCGTCATAAATGGGATAGCATGATAATAAACTATTCCCAAATTACCTGATTTCCTGCTAATACTTTAAGAAGGCCCTTTTAATTTCCTGCATGTAATATTTCGTTCTTAATGATATTTTCATAATGCCCGAGCAACTCTTCAATAGTTAACCGGGCAAGTTCTTTATCATTATGCGGATGTCGCGATCGCAATTCGGCAACCGAAGCGTCTTTATAAGGCCAGGGTGGTGCGAGAGTGGTGAATCCCTTTTCTTCGAAAAATGTTTTCCAGTCATCCCAGCAGTTATTGCCGACGAACGCACCAGTGATAAAGAGAATGGTTTTTGATCCGGTCGTTTCCATAAAAATGTTTTTTTGAAAACCAGCCTTCTCAATCTGGAAGCCAGTTTAAAATCTATGTTATCATTTCAGAATTTCAAAGGGGAATTAGTTCTACAATTCCCCTTCCCGAAAAAATTTATCCGGCATTATTAATTCCTGTCAGTAATCAGCTTAACACATTCTTCAATTCCTCTGCAGCATAACGTAGTGCAGACTGAACTGCAGGAACCGTAGCGATGGGGTTTAATAAACCGTAGTCATGGATTACGCCCTGGACCCTTATCAGTGTAACATCAACGCCTGCTTCGTCCATCTTTCTGGCATAAGCTTCTCCTTCATCCCGCAGTACATCATTTTCTGCTACCTGTACCAGGGCAGGTGGTAAGCCTTTTAATTTTGACAACGGAGCTTTCAACGGTGAAGCATAAATTTCATCGCGGTGTTCCTTTTTTGTTGTGTAATTATCCCAGAACCATTTCATCATATTTTTAGTCAGGAACCTCGACGTTGCATATTTGTTATAAGACTCGGTTTCGAATTCGGCATTCGTAACCGGCCAGAATAGAAGCTGGAATTTTATATCCGGACCATTTTCCTTTGCCATCAGTGCCACAGCGGCAGTCAGGTTACCACCGACACTGTTACCGGCAAGTGCAAGTCGTTTGCTGTCGACATTTATTTCCGCGCCATGTGCTGCTACCCATTTTGTAGCTGCATAACATTCATGAAGTGCAGTAGGATATTTTGCTTCGGGAGACCTGGTGTATTCAACAAATACAGAGGCTAATCCGGAATGGACAACAAGATCCCTGACTAATCTTTTGTGCGTGGGAAAATCACCAAGCACCCATCCACCTCCATGGAAAAACATGAATACAGGTAAAATGCCGGTTTTGCCTGAGGGGCGCACAATAAAAAGTTTTACTGAGAGTCCATCCTGGGATATTGTTTTTTCTGTAATGTCAATTCCTGATATATCAACCTCTACTGAAGTTTGTGCGCCTTCCAATACTTTGCGTGCTTCTTCCGGTTTGGTTTCCTCCATAGGTTTACCGCCACCACTGTTCAGTGCTTTCAGGAATGTTTTAATTCTGGTTTCGATGTTAGGATCGGTGGCAAAATCCTTTACGAGTAGCAATGGTTCTGATTTAACGTCAGTGGAAGTTTGTGTAGGCATAAAATTTATTTTAGAGAGTATAAAAATCAGCCAGGGTCTGCAAAGGGGGTGAGTATGGACTTATATCGGACAATAAAAATAGTCATTTAGTTTATTGAAGATCTGAGAGCTCAGGAGATTTAATTTTATTATATATTAATAAACAGGTTAGCAAAATATTATTTCTTAATAATTACTGTTCTTCTGACAATTCTGATTTTTATTTGAATATTAAGTTGAGCAAACATTCTTGAAAGGCGGAATTAAACCTTCCTTAATATTTCTTTAGAATATGTTTAGAGTGTTCCTGTTGAATGTCGTGCCGAAAGAAAATTAGCCGCAGCTATGAGATTTGATTTATCAGGGAACTGACGGTATTGGCGTTTATTGCATAAACAGGCGGAAGGTTTTTCTTAAAGAAACTTAACTCAATAAGGATTGCCGGGATCGAAGGAGAAGTTTTAACTTCCTTCGATTCGATTTTTTGGCGACGTGCACAAAGATGAGCAAATTTACAAGTACAGGTTTTCACATCACGATTAACTAAACTGGAACACATATAATATAATTTTATTCTGATGAAGTACTTCAGCGGAATTCATTTTACCCGCCGCTGATTCGAAATATTTATGATGTAAAGTTCCCTCGCCTCTAAGAGGCTGGCAATCTGTACCATGATCACTATTTGCTCTATATTGACTATATTGACATAAATATTCCCTTAAAATTGAGCATTATCAGGGATATTACTGCTGCATAAGGGTTTTTACTTATTTTATATTTGATCCTGCGAATTTACTTTTGTTATGAAACGTCTGAGGAAAGCAGCTTGTAAGGTCAGTAAGGTTACCAATTACAAACTGAGACTACGGACGTTTTATTTTTAATATGATTGCGTTAAGTGAAGTATATGAAGAGCAGTACGATGTGAAGAACACCGATGATCAAATGAAATCGCTGATCCGGCAGATGAGTAATAAATGGGAAAATTGATTAATCTCCCGTCTCAAAAGGTGATGCCGGCAGACCCTTTTTATTATACAGGTTGGCGCCTTCGGGATTATTGGCCCAGGCATAGCGGACGGATACCGGGTTGGGTACTTCATCATTCCACACGATAATTTTATCGCCATCTATTTTTGCTTTGGCCCAGACATATTTTTTGTCCGCGCCGGCAATCGAAAAATAATACAATTCTCCGCTGCCTTTTACAACCAGTCCATTACCCGTATGGCTAAAACTTAGGATTATTTTATTGCCCTCAATCTTATAGGATTGATATACCGGCCCTGAATAATCCGGCTCGCCGGATCCGTAAGCCAGCTTTTCCGCCCAAAGCGCCAGTCGTTCACCCACATCTTTTTTGTTCAGCGGATGCAGATCATTCCATTCACCGGCATCGATGGTTACCGCCATACCCGTATTCGGAACTGTCCATGGCCTCCAGCTGGTATTGTCTCATTTGCGCCCAGTTGCTTTCCGAAGGTGAATATTCTACTTCTCCGAAATTTGCCATCTGCGTATATAAAAAAGGAATCTCCCCTTCATTCCATTTGGTTCTCCAGTCTTTAATCAAGGCAGTTAAATATTCATTATAATGCTCCGGATTGCTGCAGTTTGATTCACCCTGATTCCATAAAATTCCTTTTATGGTATACTGAATTGCCGGTGCGACCATGGTATTATATAAACCAGTGATGGAGTTTTTCATTATCCATTCATCTGTTGCGGTGCTATCCGCAACAGGATGAATCACCCGCGCAACCTGATAGACCCAGTCGCCACGCAGATCAATCCGCTGACCATTGGCATTCAGCGAATAGTTTTTCCCGGGCACAAATCCACCTTTTCCACCAGTATTCGTCACCTTAATGACAATAATATTTTTACCGGCTTTTAATATACCGGAAGGCAAATTGTACCTGCGTGGCGGATATTGGTAAGTTATATTGCCGACGAATTCTCCATTCACAAAGGTTGAATCCGCATCGACAATACAACCCAGGAAGAGTTTGGCCGGCACACCCGTCATCGAAGCCGGAACATCGATCTCCTTTCTGAAGTAAAGAATGCCGTGAAGATCCTTTACACCCTGGTCCGCCCAATAACCCGGCAACCAGAACCTGTGCCAGTTTTCCGGCACAAAGGAAGGATCAATCCATTTAACCGGACCGATGGTTCCTTTATCCGGCAGGATCACAGGATGTGCATTGTCATATTCCTTTTGCGGCACGACCGCGCGCCAGGTTATTCATATAGTTTGTATCAGAATAATTTTTGATCAGGGATTCCAGTTTTGGAAATCCTTTCAATGCTTCAGCGCTTAACCAGGACTGGATCGGAAAGCCGCCCACGCTGGAGTTAATAATTCCGATGGGTATATGATATTTTTGATAAAGCTGTTTGGCAAAAAAATAAGTTAGCCCGCCAAACTGAAGCAGGTCGTTACCAACAGCAGGGACCCATTTTCCCGGCGGCAGGTCACCATTCACCCGCGTAACATCCATTACTGTTGGAACAAAAAAGTTTCTTATCTGCGGGAAACTGTCATGGGCCACTTCATCCGGATATTTTTCTTTTAATCTTTCCATCGGCAATACCATATTGGACTGGCCTGAACAAAACCATACATCGCCAATTAAAATATCATTTAAAACGATCTCATTTTTTCCCCGGATGGTCATCGAGAACGGACCGCCGGCTTTCATCGCGGGAAGCCTGATCAGCCATTTTTGATCCGGGCCTGCAACCGTATTTAGTTTTATTCCGTTAAAACGTAAACTAATTTTTTCTCCCGGCGAAGCCCATCCCCAGATATTTATTTTCATATCGCGCTGCAATACCATATGATCGCCGACCAATTGCGGAAGCCTGATATCTGCACTGCGCGGATGAAGGCAATACAAACAGGACTAAGTAAATAGAATCCCCGGATTTTTAAAATGCATTTATTCATATGTAAGACTAGAAGTAAGGTTCATTAAACTACCGGACGTGTATTTTTAAGTAAAACCCTGATAATTCCCCAGGCAACAAGGTAAACCAGTCCGCAAATAATAAAGATAATCTCATAACCCGTTTCAATATGTCCTTTGGATTTGTAATAATCGAATATCACACCGGCGAATTTTGCAATCAGTATTCCGCCCACGGCGCCAAACATTCCACCGATTCCGGTAACCGAAGCCACAGCTGTTTTAGGAAACAGATCACTCACCAGCGTATAGATATTCGCACTCCAGGCCTGATGTGCCGCCATTACAAAACCGATGATGAACACGGCAAACCATACATGAAGACCACCCAGCCACTGGGCCAGTAAAACGGGCAGGGCACAAAATGCATATATCAGCATTGCTTTACTGCGTGAAACGGAAACCGGATTCCCTTTTTTTACAAACCACAATGGCAGCCATCCCCCGAAAACACTACCGACCGTAGCCAGGGTATAGGCGGCAGCAAGCATCAGACCGGCAGTGGTCTGGTTTAAAGAAAAATTATTTTTCAGAATATCCGGTAGCCAGAAAAGATAAAACCACCATGCCGAATCAGTCAGGAATTTTCCCGTTGCAAAAGCCCATGTCTGTTTAAAGCCCAATAATTTCGCCCAGGATAATTTTGTCGGGTTATTAGTGAACGGCGGTCCTGTCGTGTTTTCATTTTCTTCAATAAAATTCAATTCTGATGCGGAGACTCGTTTATTTTTTTGCGGAACCGAATATAGCAGGTACCAAAATACGAGCCATACAAAACCGATCCCGCCTGCCAGGATAAAAGCCCATTGCCATCCCCATTTTTGAGCAATAAAGGGGACGACCAGGGGAGTGATGATAGCTCCCACATTGGCACCTGAATTAAATATTCCGGTTGCAAGAGCCCGCTCTTTCGCAGGAAACCACTCCGCAATTGTTTTTATCGCTGCAGGAAAATTTCCTGCCTCTGCCAGACCCAGTGAACCCCTCACGATAAAAAAACCAAAAGTGGAACGCACGGCGGCATGTGCTATGGCGGCCAGGTTCCACAACAGGAACACCAGTCCATACCCGATTTTTGTTCCCAGTTTATCAATTAGTCGTCCGGCCCCGAGTAGTCCCAATGCGTAACAAATCTGGAAGGCAATGACAATATTTGCATAGTCAGATTCTTTCCAGTTGAATTCTTTCTCCAGTTGAGGTTTTAATAAACCGATGATGGACCGGTCAAGATAGTTGATGGTAGTGGCAAAGAAAACAAGCGCGCAGATCGTCCATCGGTAACCGGTCGCAGGTTTCATAGTGATTTATTAATGCCGAATTCCAGGCCTCTTAATTCCGCTAGCGCTCTCAATCTTCCAACAGCACTATAACCCGGATAGGTTGACTTATTCATATCGTCCAGCATCTGGTGGCCATGGTCTGGCCGCATAGGAATTGATTTTCCTTTCCTCTGCATCAGCAATACAATCTCCTTCACCACCGCATACATATCGGTGTCCCCATCCAGATGATCAGCCTCATAAAAATTACCTGCTGCGTCACGCCGGGTATTGCGCAGGTGAAGAAAATGAATGCGATCGCCCAAACGCTGTATCATGCCCACCAGATCATTGTCGGGCCTGACACCAAGCGAACCGGTACAAAAACATAGTCCATTGGCCGGTGATGGTACAGATGAAAACAATTCAGCGACATCTTTCTCCGTGCTGACTATTCTTGGCAGGCCCAGGACAGGGTAGGGGGGATCATCGGGATGTATCGCCAGCTTCAGTCCCGCTTCCTCAGCAACCGGCACAACTTCCTGTAAAAATGCAATCAGATTTTGCATCAGTAAATCCCTGTCGATCCCTTCATAGGTTTTCAGTGCTTGCAGAATCTGTTTTTCGGTGAAACTTTCTTTCGTTCCCGGTAAACCCAATAGAACATTTCTGTAAAGCAGTTCCCTGGCTTTCTCAGTCGTGGACCCGAAGAAAACCCCGGCAGTACTTTTTTCGATTTCAGAATAATCTTTTTCTGCACCGGGACGCTTCAGCATAAACAGGTCGAAGGCTATAAAGGCAGATTTTTCAAAGCGGAGAGCAAGACTTTTATCCGGCATGGGAAAAGAAATATCCGTGCGGACCCAATCCAGTATGGGCATGAAATTATATACCACTACGGGTATGCCGCATTCTGCGATATTGAGCAGGCTTTGTTTATAGTTCTCAATGTATTTTTTATACTGGCCGCTTTTTCTTTTTATGTCTTCATGTACCGGCAGGCTTTCGATGACCGGCCAATCCATTCCGGCACCTTCAATTATTTTTTTTCTTTTTGAAATCTCTTCTGTGGTCCATATTTCTCCCGGCGGAATATGATGCAGGGCGGTAACTACACCCGCGCAACCTGCCTGCCGGATATCGGCTAAACTCACCGGGTCTTCAGGCCCGAACCAGCGCATGGTTTGATGCATGAAGGCCATCTCCATATTTTGATTTTATTGATGCAGAATCCCGGTTAATAAATATATGCCATTTAATAATTAATAACCAGGGTCCTGATTATATTAATTGATAATCGGAATGCGGGTTATGAAAAATGATTGGATTAAATTACGCTTTGCAGAAACGGTTATGCTGAACTGAATATTCCAATTACTAATGCCTGAAAAGCAACATTCATGAAAATAGCCGGTCAAAATAAACTAGCCATCGTTACAGGTGGCGGGTCAGGAATTGGATATGCGATCACAGAGAAATTTGTAAACGCCGGAATACGCACGGTGATCATCGGGCGCGACCAGCAAAAGCTGAAAAAAGCCAAAGACAACTTGGGTAAACTCTGTATTCCTGTCTGTTTCGATTTAACCGATCTGAAATCTATACCCGGCCAGGTAAAAGAGATCGTAGATAAATATGGAGATATCGATATCCTGGTAAACAATGCCGGTATCAACCTGAAGAAGGAGTTTACAAAAGTCAGTGACGAGGAATTCAACAGTATTATGCAGACCAATGTTTCTTCGGTATTTGCACTGTCCAGGGAAGTAGTCAAAGGGCATGATAAAAAATGGCAGGGGAAATATTATTAATATCAGTTCGATGGCTTCGCAGTATGGCCTGCCCAAAGTTATCGCCTACACAGCATCCAAATCGGCCATTGAAGGAATGACAAGAGCGATGGCAGTTGAATTATCACCCATGGGAATCCTTGTAAATTGTATTGCACCGGGATTTATCGCCACGGATATGTCTGGCAAAGCCTTAGCTGGTGACGCGGAAAGATTTCAGAAAGTATTGTCCAGGACGCCGCTGGGTAAATTGGGTAGCCCGGCCGATATTGCCGAAGCAGCTTATTTTCTCTCTTCCGACAAATCCGGTTTTTTAACCGGGGTAATACTCCCGGTCGACGGTGGAAATTCCATCGGGTTCTGATATCGTTTAATCTCATTTTAATATGAAAGAGAAATTGCTTTTGGCGTTCCTTGTATTCCTCTCTTCCATTCCCCTTTCAGCACAGGATATTATTATCAGGGAAAATAAAGAACCCGGATTTTTCCCGGTTGTTTCTGTTGCCAGTCCCACGGCTATTTATGTGGACGAAAAAGATCACTGGCTGATGCACAAAGCGGCTGAATGGCTGCAGCAGGACCTGGAAATGATTACCGGCCGGAAAGCGAACATTATTTCAACCCTGCCTTCTTCTGCTGATTTCATCATTATGATCGGCAGTCTGGATAGCTCTTCAACCATCAAACAACTCACGGCAGAAAAGAAAATTCAAACCGGTGGCCTGACTGGTCAATGGGAAAAATTTCAATTTCAAACCGTCATTAATCCGGTAAAGAATATTAAGAACGCCCTGATCATTGCCGGAAGCGATAAGCGGGGCACAGCCTATGGGGTGCTGGAATTGTCAAAACAAATGGGCGTCTCACCCTGGTATTGGTGGGCCGATGTGCCGGCGAAAAAAAAGAAAGAAATATATTTTAAAAACGGCCTCTATGTCTTTGGTTCCCCCTCTGTAAAATACCGGGGCATATTTATCAATGATGAAGCACCCGCATTTTCCGGATGGACAAAAGAAAAATTCGGTGGTGTCAATCACGGGGTGTACGAAAAGGTATTTGAACTGATGTTAAGACTGAAGGCAAATTATTTGTGGCCGGCGATGTGGGGAAATGCCTTTAACGACGACGATCCGTTAAATCCCATTCTCGCTCAAAAATATGGGATCGTGATGGGCACAACGCATCATGAACCCATGCTTCGCGCGCAGCAGGAATGGAAGAGATACGGTAAAGGACCCTGGAACTATGACAGCAATGAAGTCATATTGAAAGCTTTTTGGAAGAAGGGTATCGAAAATATGGATTCGCGCGAAAGCATTGTCAGTATCGGCATGCGGGGTGATGGGGACATGCCAATGACAGTAGGTTCTAATATTGCTTTGCTGGAAAGAATTGTAAGCGACCAGCGAAAGATCATCGCAGAGGTAACGCAGAAACCGGCTTCAGAAACTCCGCAACTATGGGCGCTGTATAAAGAAGTGCAGGATTATTACGACAAGGGTATGACGGTTCCCGATGATGTCACTTTATTATTATGTGATGACAACTGGGGAAATATCCGGAAACTGCCCAAGCCCGGAGATAAGCCAAGGGCGGGAGGTTATGGTATCTATTATCATTTTGACTATGTGGGCGATCCCAGAAATTATAAATGGCTCAACACAAATTCCATACCCCGGGTTTGGGAACAAATGAACCTGGCTTACCAATATGGCGCAGACAGGATCTGGATCGTGAATGTCGGTGATCTCAAACCGATGGAATTACCGATTCAATTTTTTCTCGACTATGCCTGGAATACAAAAAAATGGAATGCGGGTAACATTGCTGATTACACCCGTCAGTGGTCGGAAAATATATTCGGAGCCCGCTATGCAAAAGAGATTGCCGGAATATTATCTGACTACACAAAATATAACAGCCGCAGAAAGCCGGAATTGTTGTCGCCGGATACCTATAGTCTCACCAATTATCTTGAGGCGGAAAGGATAGAAGCAGATTATATCCGGTTGGCTGCAAAGGCAGAAATAATTTACAAAGCAATTCCCGGCGAATACAGGGATGCTTTTTACCAACTCGTTCTTTATCCGGTAAAAGCCTGCGCTAATCTGAACAGGCTTTATGTTTCCACCGGCAAAAACAGATTATATGCGCACAGGGTCGTGCATTGGCTAACGATCAGGCTGACAGCGTTAAAAAATATTTTGAAGAAGATTCTCTGCTCGCCAATTACTATAATACCATCATGTCCCGGGGGAAATGGAATCATATGATGGACCAGACACATATCGGCTACACTTATTGGCAACAACCGGAGAAAAATGCGATGCCTGAAATTAAATATATTCAGGTGCCGGATCCGGCTGAACCGGCACTGGCGATTGAAGGTTCAGCGTCCTGGTGGCCGCATGAAAGTGCAGAGGCAGTGTTGCCTGAATTTGACTCCTTCCTGAAGCAATCCCATTATGTTGAATTGTTCAACCGGGGAACAAAGCCCTTTGAATATTCCATAAAAACTTCGGTTCCCTGGATAAAAATATCCGGCCAAAACGGGAAGCGTGGAAAAGCAGGAAAGAATATGGATAGAAGTGGATTGGCAAACCGTCCCGGCGGGTATACATAAAATTCCAATCACCATTACTCCTGCACCGGGGAATGCGATGACAGTTTTTGCAGTCATTAAGAATTATAAGTCCCCGTCAACAGATCGGTTCAGAGGTTTTGTAGAATCTGATGGTTATGTTTCTATGGAAGCCGGTCACTATTCCCGGGCAATTAATCAACCGCCCGTCAGCTGGCAGTTGATACCGGAAATAGGACGCACAGGATCGGGAATGACAGTCCTGCCGGTCACTGCAAAAAAGCAAAAACCCGGGTCAGCATCTCCCAGACTGGAATTCAATATGCTTGTGTTTGATACAGGAAGGATTCAGGTGCATGCTTATTTTTCTCCAACATTGAATTTCAATGGTCTGGAATTGCAATATGCCATTTCATTCGATGATGAACCGCCGCAAATCCTGAATCTTCATGCCGATCATACAAATAAAAGCTGGGAAAGCTGGGTGGCGAATAATATTATTATCAATCATTCCGAATTTTATCTCAGGAAACCGGGGATGCATATATTAAAATTCTGGATGGTTGATCCCGGTATCGTCTTGCAGAAAATAGTCGTGGCCTCCAAAGAGGTTAACCCCAGCTACCTTGGACCACCGGAAACACGGGTTGAATAGGGGTTTCCACTTATCTGCTCATCGATCCTGGAGCATCAGAACTGCCTTAAACCCTGAATACCAACTGATACCGCTGTATCTTGCGGTTTTAATTTCGCGCTGATTTGCTTGAAATTTTGTATATTGGAAATGTTGCTTACTATCGAAATCACTCACATAGCTCAGGTACATATTAACTAGTTAACATGAACCTAAAGAAACTTGCCGAAGAACTGAACCTGTCCTTTTCGACAGTTTCAAAAGCTCTGCGCGACAGCCATGAAATCAGCGAGAGTACAAAAAACAGGGTCGTTGCCAAGGCCAACGAACTGAACTACCAGGTCAATCCACTGGCCAGCAGTTTCCGGAAACAAAAAACCAAGACCATTGCGCTGATAATTCCGGAAGTGGTAAATGATTTTTTTGGTCCGGTTATTAACGGCATTGAATCTATTGCCCAGGAAAAAGGCTACCATGTGTTAATTTATATGACTCATGAGGACCGCCAAAAGGAAATTTCGATCTTTAAACTCTTACAAAATGGGAGAGTGGACGGCATCATGCTTTCGCTGTCAGAACAGACCTGTGATATTACCCACCTCAAAGAATTAAAGGAAAAAGGCGTTCCACTAATTTTATTTGACAGAATTACCGACCAGCTGGATGTAACAACAGTCACGACGGATAACAATGCGGGCGGAAAAAGGGCTACCGAGCACCTGATTGAAAGAGGCTGCAAACGATTAGCCTTCCTGGGAATTTCCACGAACACTTTCCGTCAGTACAGGAAGAATGAGTGGATTCCTGGATGCTTTGAAGGCGAATTCAATTCCGCGGGAAGATGATATGATACTTTGCTGCGACGGGGATGATCATAAGAACAAAGAACTAATTCGAAAATTACTGAAAAGACCGGACAGGCCGGATGGCATATTTGCTTCTGTAGAGACGCTGGCAATATCGACTTATGAAGTTTGCGAAGAATTGGGATTAAAGATTCCCAGGGATTTAAAAGTAATTGCTTTTTCCAATTCATACCTGGCCGCCCTGCTGAATCCTTCCCTGACAGCCATCGCTCAGCCGGCGTTTGAAATGGGCCGGGAAGCAGCCGCGATCCTCGTTAACCTGGTAGAAAAAAAGGAATCCCGGTTTCGTCATCAGAGAACAGAAATCAAATCAAAGCTGATCGTAAGAAATTCTACAAAATAAAATCCTTGATTGGATAAAACATTTGAACTCATTTCGAGTTCTGCCAGGATCGGATCTGATCGGCTGTACTTATCATTGGGGCTATCATAATATCTTTCTCATTTTGTTTCAGGAAGACCAGAAATTCCCGGTGTGCCGGAAGAGTTACATTTAATGCATTACCTCCTCCGACCCCATGAAACAGGATAACAAGAAGCGAATTGGTTGCCATTGCTTTTTTCGCCCATTCAATCAGTTGCGCACCGCTTTCGCCATTTACAACATAACAGTCAACATTGTACAGGTCAATCTCATTGATCTGATGCATCTCATTCCTTACCGCCCTGGCAGCGACAAAGTCATTTTTCATACCATTGATGAATGAAGAATCACCGATTTTCATATCCCCGCAGGTAAAGGCAAAAGTCCTCCTTGTTTTTCCGTCCAGTGACTGCAGAAAAATATTGGTCATTCTTGTTTCATCTATCATGCGCTGAACGGAATAATTTTTCAAATCATATTCTGGTTTTACCCAGCTTCGGCCGGGTCCCCCGAAGCAGGGATGAAACAGGGTATGATTTCCCAATTCATGGCCATTTTCAGCCAGTCTTCTCCACTCATTCATTCGCGTTTGTATGGAGCTGGAATATGCGGTAAGATAAAAAGTTGCTTTCAGATTCAGTGAATCAAGAACAGGAACAGCATTATCCAAATGCTGGTCGATGGCATCATCATAAGTCAGCACAACAGCACATTTTTTTCCCTGCCAGGGCAGATTGGACTGGGCAAAATTATTTGCCGGTAAATTCAAACCCAGAAGTACAACGAATAATATTCTTTTCATTTGACTGTAATCAGGTTACCGGTATGGTTCTATCAAATCTATTTTCCCGTTTTCGTCATAGCTGAGTTCAGTCATTTTTACTGACCTTAAATGAGTCACCCCTTTACTTAGACTGGAATCATGATAAAACAAATACCAGCGCCCGTTAAATGAACAGATGGAATGATGGGTGGTCCATCCCACCACCGGGTTGAGAATTCTTCCCTGGTAAATGAAAGGTCCATAAGGGCTGTCGCCGGTGGCATAGCATATAAAATGTGTATCTCCGGTTGAATAGGAAAAATAATATTTGCCTTTGTACTTATGCATCCAGGATGCCTCAAAAAATCGCCGGATATTATCGCCGGCCAATAGTGGCAGACCAGACTCGTCAAGAATAGTTATTTCTCTGACAGGACCTTCAAACTCTTTCATATCATCACTAAGCAGGGCAACCCTGGGCCCGAGGGATTTTTCATGGGCTAAGGGTTCTTTAAAACCTGCATTGTATTTATTGTTCCTGTATAACTGTAGTTGCCCACCCCAGATGCCGCCAAAATACATATAATATTTTCCGTCATCGTCCTGAAAAACAGCAGGGTCAATGGAATAACTGTCTTTTATCGGATCCGGTTCCGGTATAAATGGTCCGGCAGGTGAATCGCCAATGGCCAGCCCGATCTGGAATATCCCGTCCGGCCTTTTTGCCGGAAAGTAAAAATAATACCTGCCATTTTTATACGCGGCATCGGGCGCCCACATTTGTTTGTGTGCCCAGGGCACATCTTTTACATGCAGGGCAACACCATTGTCTTTGACAGCAGAATCTATACTGTCCATAGACAGTACATGATAATCTTCCATGGCAAAATGACTTCCCAGGTCGTCAAATGGAATACCCGACTCAATATCATGCGACGGATAAATGAAAATTTTTCCGTCGAACACATGAGCAGACGGATCTGCAGTGTAGATATTTTTAATAAGCGGTTTTGAAATGGCTTTTCTTTCCAATTCCTCAAAATCAATATGACTGATATTGTCTTCAGGCATGATAAATACATTTGTATTTTAGGCTCTTCTTTCTTTGAGGTCCTTTTCGATAGCCAGTTCCATTCCTTTATTTATTTTGTAACCCGAAAGTAGCGCTACACCTATAAAAAAAAGAATACCCGGATAAATACTCACCGACATTTTAATACCGGATATGGTGCCGGCAGTCTGATCAGGGGATTCCGCTATGTAACCATATTTTGCGAGCAGAGCGGCTCCCAGTGCTCCGCCCACACTTAACCCTACTTTTAAACCAAATATCATGGCCGAAAAAATAATGGCCGTCGCCCGTCTGTTATTTTTCCATTCGCTGTAATCGGCTACATCAGCGATCATTGCCCATAAGATAGGTATGGTAACACCATAAAAAAAGCCATGTAAAATCTGTGTGATGAATACCAGGCCGATTGCATCCGGCGAGTAAAAAATAAACAGTATTAAAAATACGGCAGACAAAAACAGAAAAGCACCAAACACATTCCTCTTGCCAAACCGGTCGGCCAGAGGTTTTGAGAACATGATACCGGCTATCATAAAAATAATTCCACTGCCATTAAACAGACTATTCCCGGAAGTCGCTGCATCGTCGGGCCATTGAAATCCGGTTGCATGATAAAGCCATAAGGTAAATTTGTTGAAGCCGATATTTTCTAGAAAGGCAGCAATGGCAGATCGGGTTCAGATAATATTTAAAGTAGTAGATATACATTCCGCCTTTTAAGGCCAGGGTAATGAATACCAGGATCGTTAGAAAAAGCATGATGACCCAGGGCTTGTTTTTAAAGAGGTCTTTCAGATCCTGGGCTACCGAACTCTTTTTGCTTTGCGCAGGCACAATCCTTTCTCTGGTAGTAAGGAAGGTGATGATGAAAAAAATAACGCCGGTAATGGCAAAAATGGTCATCACTGTCTTGAAGCCGGAAGCCTTGTCACCGTGTCCAAATATTAATACCAGGGGAAGCAATAATACCTGTATAATAAATTGTGCAACCATAACGGCGACAAACCGGTAAGAGGAAAGACTGTTTCGCTGTTTCATGTCGCCTGTAATTACACCGCTGAGTGCAGAATAAGGCAGGTTATTGGCTGAATAGATGATCACCAGCAAAAAATATGTTACCAGTGCGTAAATTACTTTTCCGTTTTCACCGAAATCAGGTGTGGAGAAAGCCAGCATGGCAATCACACCAAAAGGAATGGATGTCCATAATATCCAGGGTCTGAATTTTCCCCAGCGGGTATGGGTACGATCTGCAATGGCGCCCATCACCACGTTAAAAAAAGCACCGAAAAAGCCACCGGCAAAGATGATAAAACTGGCGGTACCTGCGGGTATCTTATAAACATCAGTATAAAAAAAAGCAAGAAAAGTCATCAGGGTCTGAAAGATGAGATTTGCAGCCAGGTCGCCCAGACTATATCCAACTTTCTCCAGGACGGATAATTTCAATGGCTGTTCAATCATGATTTTATTTTGAAAACTTTGAAGGAAATTACTGTTTATCTTTCAAAGCCATTACTTTTCCAAAAGCAGGTTTTGGTTTATAATTCCGGTCAAAAAGCAAAGGATAGTTAGTTCTTCCCTTAATGGGCCAGTTATTTAACCATGAATGACCATCATTTACACCCCAGAATGTAATCCGTTCAATTTTGTCCTTGTATTTGATGAATATTTTGAAAAGATCTTCGTAGCATTTTGCCAGTTTTACCTGCAGTGAATCCGGCAGGCCATGGGGATAAGGATTCATAAAAGCGCTGCCTTCGAAATTTTGATTTACATCTGAACCTTTTAAATCCCAGGGATTGGGTAAACAGGTCAGGTCGAGTTCAGTAAAACTTACCTTAAGTCCCAGCGCAGAATATTCCTGGATACTGTTTTCAATATCTTTTAAGGAAGGCCCCTGAATGCTCCAGTGTCCCTGGATGCCTATACCATCAATCCGGACTCCGGCCTCTTTCAGTTTTTTTATTAAAGCAATGGCACCCGCTCTTTTTGCCGGTTGTTCGATATTGTAATCGTTATAATAAAGCTCGGTGTTCGGCGCTGCCTTAGCAGCAAGTTCAAATGCCCTGCGTATATAATCCTTCGCCTAATTTTTCCAGGAAAATAGAATTTCGCAAGGAACCATCTTCATTCAATGCTTCATTGACCACATCCCAGCTATTCACTTTTCCGGCATACCGGCCTGCAACGGTATTAATATGATTGGACATAAACAACAACAGTGAGTCACTGTTTTTTATATTTTTTACAAATGGTGACAGCTGACTATGCCAGATTAAAGTATGCCCGACGATAAACATTTTGTGCTTCTGTCCATATTCCACAAACTTGTCTGCGAGATCAAAATTGATATTTATTCCAGCCCGGCTGAATCACTTCACATTTCATGATATTTTCCGCGGTGATGGAATTGAATTGGACCGGAATCAAGCCGGGCAGCAGACTCATCCTTTCCTTCAATCTGGGATGCGTTTAAAGCAGTACCGATTAAAAAATCATTCCTGAATGCATCTTTTAATGAGGTATCGCTGGACAGCAGCCGTATTCTGTTTTCCACCATCCGGTTTCAATGGAAATGCCGGAATGGTTTTTTCTAAATATGAAGCAGCCGTTATGATGATAACCAGGATTGTCCCGAATAAAAATTTCATACTGTATGACTTTGCCGGTGCGTCCGGGAGACTGTTAAATATATCGGTTTATAATGTTTTCAAAATATTCCTGTTTGCCGCTGATGATTTTTGGTTCACCGTTTTCGATCGCATAGGCTCTTAAATCTTCCAGCGATAATTTTCCTTCTTCAAATGCTTTTCCATTTCCGTGGTCAAAGCTTGCGTAACGTTCTTTTTTTATTTGTTTATAATCGGATTTCTGTAAAATATTATCCGCAGTAATCAATGCCCTGGCGAATACATCCATACCACCGATATGAGCATGGAACAGATCTTCGGGATCCGTGCTGTTTCTCCTGATCTTTGCATCGAAGTTAATACCCCCGCCTTTAAAACCACCGGCCTGTAACAACACCATCATGCATTCTGTCAGTTCATTGATATCATTGGGGAACTGGTCTGTATCCCATCCGTTTTGATAATCTCCGCGGTTGGCATCCATAGATCCCAGCATACCGGCATCCACGGCTACCTGCATTTCATGGTTCATAGTATGACCCGCCAGTGTTGCATGGTTTACTTCCAGGTTTAATTTAAAATCATTCAGTAAGTCATACTGGCGCAAAAAGCCGATAACAGTTTCTGCATCGTAATCATACTGATGTTTGGTGGGCTCGCATGGTTTGGGTTCGATAAAAAACTGACCTTTAAAACCGTTTTTCCTTGCATAGTCTTCTGACGTATGTAAAAATTGGGCAAGATGTTCCTTTTCCCTTTTCATATTGGTATTCAGCAGGCTCATATAACCTTCGCGTCCGCCCCAGAAAACATAATTTTCACCACCCAGGGCAATGGTTGCATCCAGTGCAGCTTTTACCTGGGCAGCGCCATGCGCCAGTACATGAAAATCAGGATTGGTACTGGCCCCGTTCATATATCTTCTGCTGGAAAATAAATTTGCAGTGCCCCATAACAATTTTACGCCACTGTCTTTTTGTTTTTCAGAAAGATAAGCAGTCATGGCCTGCAATCTATTTTCGTTTTCAATAACATCATTGGTATAATCCACGACATCCATATCATGAAAACAATAATAAGGCAGACCCAATTTGGAAATGAATTCAAATGCCGCATCTGCCTTGTCTTTTGCTCTTTCTACTGCATCGCTTTTTACATTCCAGGGAAAAAGATGTGTGGCTTCACCAAAGGGATCAGCACCAGTTCCGCAGAAGCTGTGCCAGTATGCGCAGGCAAAGCGCAGCCAGTATTTCAGCGATTTTCCGGCCACGATTTTATTTTCATCATACCAGCGATAGGCTAGTGGATTGTCTGATTCGGGCCCTTCAAATTTAATTTTACCTACCCCTTTAAAAAACTCTTTTTGTTTAATTGTGTATAGCATGGATCGTTAAATAATAGATTAAATAATTTCAATTCACAACAGTGAAGATATTTGCTTCTTTAAATTTTTGCAGGAATATCGAATGAAAAGACCGACAACGTTGTAGTAGAAAAATGATGCCTTACGATATGAAGAAAAGTTTTTACAATATATATTTATTGGATCAAAGACGTAATTATCCATCGGACTAACTGAAGGTTTAAGCAATACTCATGCATAAGCAATATATAAGCATGTGAGTCTTCGGGGGTAATTTCCATTACCCCTTTTTATTTTGCAGCGTTTTTCTATTTTACAGTGTCTTTTAATTTGAAACTGCTGTAGTGCAGCGGCCGACGGCAGTTTGTGTAAACTTGATTAATGTCAACAAAACTACTCCGGTGTTGAATTATGTATCTGATACACGCAGAAAAAATTTGCGGAGTCACCGACAACGTTGTAGTAAATAATAGAAGGCTTTGATGAACTCTGATTTACTATTTCCATATATTTATCATAACCATTGCTTACTAATTTTTTTCCACAAACGACTGCTATGCCAAAAATGAAAATCTCACTTCGTGCAAGACATGCGTTCATTGCACTCATGCTTGTTCTTTTCACTTCAACAGCAAATGCCCAGACAAAAGTCAGCGGGACGGTTACCGATGCTGAATCGAAGCCATTAAAAGGCGCCACGGTTTCAGAATCTGGTACGAAAAAAGGAACGGTTACCGATGAAAGCGGTAATTTTTCCATTTCGGCCGATAAAGGCGCGAGCCTGGTTATTTCCATGGTCGGTTTTGAACCGGTAACGGTAAAAGTCGGCGATCAGTCCACGATTTCAGTACAACTAAAAACTGATGTTTCGCACCTGAGCGAAATCGTGGTAACTGGTTATGGTACCCAACACCGGACACTGGTTACCGGTGCTATTTCCAGGTGAACAGTAAAACTTTAAATGCTGAACCAGTGTTGCTGGTTTCTGAAGCCTTGCAGGGCCGGGTAGCCGGTGTATCCGTAGTAAATAACGGAAGTCCGGGTACAGCTCCGATTGTGCGCATCAGAGGTATCAGTTCCATCAGTTATGCTTCCGATCCCCTGTATGTAGTAGACGGATTTCCCGGCAGTGAATATCACCACACTCGATGTAAGGGATATTGAAACGGTGGATGTGCTGAAAGATGCTTCTGCTGCTGCGATCTATGGTTCAAGAGCTACGAACGGTGTAATCATGATCACTACAAAAAAAGGCAAACGGAGTGGTAAACCACGGGTAACACCTGGATTCCTATTTCGGAACTTCAGTAGTAATCAGAACGGCTGAGCCTGATGAACACCGAACAATTCAAACAATATGCGCTGGCATACAGAGGCAGCCAGGTTCCGCGTCTCTTGCCACCCTACGTGGATAAACCGATATATAATGGTGCTACACAAACTTACGGTCAAACCAATACCGACTGGCAGGATGCCTATTTTAAGAATGGTCCCATGACCCAGCAGAATATTTCACTGAGCGGCGGAAATGATGTAGCACGTTATTATACTGCTTTTGGTTATATGGATCAAAAAGGTACAGCTCCTTCTGTAGGATACCAGCGATATAATTTCCGGATAAATTCAGATTTTAATATCAGTAAAGTTTTCACGTTTGGTGAAAATTTATATTTTGCCTACGGCAATCAGGCCTATGATAATAATGAAACCGGCTCCAGAACAAATCTGGTGAATGTGATCAGGATGTATGCCGCATATGCCGGTATATGATCCCGACAACAAATGGTGGTTTCAGGGGAGTAGATGCCACACTGGATGGTGGTGACCCGACAAACCCGGTGGAAGATGCCAATTAAAAAATCCGGGTTCACGGAAAACAGCGTACGCTGTTTGCAACGGCCTATATGGATGTGAATTTCACTTCCGCCTTGAAATTCCGTTCCACATTTGGCGTGAACTATTCGAATGGACTAGACTACCGCTTTGCACCTATTTTCAACGATAGCGGAGCCATTGCCGGATCCAGTGCAACGCAGGCAACGATTACGAATAACCGCAGCATTTCAACCGACTATTTATTTACCGAACAGCTCACATTCGACAAAACTTTTGGAAAGACATCATGTAAATGCCACTAGCCGTTTACGAATACCAGGGGAACAATTCTTCGAAGGAAAATATGAGTGGTAATCAGCCATCCAATGATTTGAAAACACTGAATAATGCCAGCAATCCATCGGTTCAGACACTGATTGTATACCAATGCTTTGATATCCTATCTAGGTCGTGTGAATTATGATTATATGGGTAAATATTTATTGAGTGCGGCCTATTCGTTATGATGGTCTTTCCGTATGGGCACCGGGTCAATAAATGGGCCGGCCTTCCCTTCGGGTTCAGTAGGCTGGAGGGTTGACCAGGAAGATTTTATGCAGGATGTGACAGCTATTTCCGAATTGAAAATAAGAGCCGGCTATGGTGATTACGGGTCTGAACGGGACGGTCCTGGGCAGTACGCCATGGGAAGTAAGTGTGGCTTCCAACAGTGCTCAATATCCATTTAATAATAATATAACCGGTGGTCCTGCTTCTTCTATCCAGGGACTGGGAAATACAGATCTGGACTGGGAAAAAACAAAAATGATTAACATCGGGTTAGACCTGGGATTTCTGAGAAATAAAATTACGTTAACCGCTGATTATTATCAGCGCAAGACAGATAACCTGATCTTGGGCGTACCGCTTCCTCCTTCTTTTGGTTACATCAATAGTACGGTAAACCAAAACGTTGCGAGTATGACAAACAATGGATTTGAAATGCAGATTGGATATAACGAAACCAGCGGTAAGGATTTTAAATGGAATGCCAGTTTCCTGATGGCAATTAATACCAATAATGTTAACTAGCCTGGCAACGGGTGTTAAGAATATTGAAGCGGGTTACAATGCGGATTTTGGTAATTACAATATTACCAATACAGCAGCCGAGCCACCCATCCAATCCTTCTATGGCTGGCAGATAGAAGGTATTTTCCAGGACGCCGCAGAGGTGGCCAAACATGCCAAACAAAATACAGCAACAGCTCCCGGTGACCTTAGCGTTCAAAGACCAAAACGGTGATGGGGTGATTGACCTGAACGACCGTGTATTCCTGGGTAGTTTCATTCCTAAAGAAACCTATTCACTTAAACCTTGGCGCCAGTTATAAGAATTTTGATCTTTCCGTTTTCTTCTAGGGTGTACAGGGAAACAAAATCTATAATGCTGCCCGGGTAATTACGGAAGGAATGATTCGTTTCTTTAATGCCGGTACACAGGTATTGAATGCCTGGACGCCAACTAATACAAATACGAATATTCCCCGGGCTATCAGTGCCGATCCCAATGAAAATGCCCGTACTTCTACCCGTTTTCTTGAAGACGGATCTTATTTCCGGATGAAGAATATTATTTTAAGTTACAATATTCCGGGTACTACCCTGCAATCCGTAACCAAGGGTGTTGTAAGCAGTTTCAGGATTTATGTTTCGGCTCAGAACCTGCTGACGATTACAAATTATACCGGATATGATCCTGAAGTTGGTAACAGAACACCAACAATGTGGGAGCAACATCCGATCAATCTAACCAACGGTATCGACTTTGCTGTCTATCCACAGCCAAAGAGTTATAATGTGGGAATTCAGGTAAGTTTTTAAAAGTATGAATGAATTATTTTTTATAAAATACTCATTATAATTATTATGAAACAAAATATTAATAAACTGGTCGTCGCTTTTGTCCTGGTTATTGCCAGTATAATTGCCTGTAACAAAGATCTGGATCGTAACTGATCAGAATAATCCGACTACTGAAAGTTATTTTAAAACGGCATCTGAATTGCAGAATGGGGTTAATGCCATCTATTCTACTTTCAGAGCGGCAGAACTGGTTGGCCGGGAATGGTTTTTTACAGCATGATATGCGGGGTGGGAATGTGCTTCCGGTGGTGCCCAATTGGAAGCGCCCAGGGCTGAATTGTTAACCCAACCCTCGCCAACATCCGGCAAATGCTGTAATGGCGAATGTATGGAACGGCTGCTATCAGATGATCAACCGGGCAAACCTCATTCTTTCCAAAGCTCCGGATGTAACCGACAATACAGCACTCAGAGACCGACTGGTTGGCGAAGCCCAATTCTTAAGGGCCTGGGCTTATTTTGAACTGGTATCACAATGGGGTGATGTTCCGCTTTATACAGAAGCAATTACTTCTGCTACCGGTTTTAAAGGAAAGTCACCTGCTGCAGATATGTATGCATTGATTAGTGTCAGATCTGACTGATGCCGCTGCAGCATTGCCTGCTACTTATGGTGCTTCAGATAATGGACGGGTAACCAGTGGTGCAGCAAATGCATTGCTGGGAAGGGTTCAAATGCAGAAAGGTGATTATGCCGCAGCTAAGACAGCATTGCTTAAAGTGTATGGCAAATATTCCCTGGTTGCGAATTATATGTGGAATTTTGATGGAGATACAAAAAATGATGCAGGAGTTCCGATGACGACAGGTCATGAATTTAATTCAGAATCCATTTTTGAAGTTGTATTTGTTGACAAAGGAGATAACAATTTTAACTGGGGTTATAACGGCGAAGGTTCTACCAGTCCGTTAAGTGGCGTGCGTAACCAGGAATATGGTATTACCTGGGGAAACGTTATTCCTTCTGATCAGTTTTTGAATGAATTTGAAGCAAATGATCCGCGATATAAATTTACCATTTTCGAAGAAGGTGATAAGATTCTGGATTCGATCGGCCAGTCCTAAAACGCTTGCTCCGGCTGATATGAATATTGCAACAAGCACAAAAGGTGGTGTAACGATGAAGAGGTTTTTTCGCAAATACAATATTTACGATTGGGTTAATTCAGGTTTTCATCCGGGTGGTCTTAACTCCCGCGTTATCCGCTATGCCGATGTGCTGCTGATGCTGGCCGAATGTGAGGCTGAAGTGGGAACTCCTGCACAGGCTGCAAGCTTATATCAATGAGGTTCGTGCCCGGCCAAGTGTAAATATGCCTCCGGTTACGCTTGCAACCAAGAATGATGCAATAAAAGCAGTTATGCATGAAAGAACGGTTGAACTGGGTGCCGAAGAGCTTAGCAATATTGATATACTGCGCTGGAGAGCAAAAGGATATTATCCTTCTATTAAAGCTGATCCGAAACCAGGCCAGGTAGATTTATTTCCGATTCCTGCAACTGAAATTTCATCAAATCCCTTAATTACAAATTAATCTGTTTTAATAAATTGGGAAACCCGCAGATAAACTAGATGGATATCACTATCTGCGCAAATAGAGGCTAATAAATAGCCTCTATTTTTTTTGCCCGTGGCGAAGGAACTGATACATCACCGTAAGGTCACTGAGCCTGTATAAATGTTTAACTTGTAGTCTCTATGAAAGAGAGAGCCATATTTTATTATTTTTTTGTCTTCTCCGGTGTCATTCTTTTTTTGACTTCCTGTAGTCAGAAAAAGACAAATCAATTATTTACGCAGCTGAGTGCTTCGGAAACCGGCATCCATTTTAACAATGAGATCCGTGAAAACGACTCTTCACATTCATTTATCAATGAGTTTGGCTATATGGGTGGTGGTGTGGGTATCGGAGATTTTAACAACGACGGGAAAAAGGATATTTTTTTTTCCGGCAACCAGGTGAGTTGCCGACTCTATATCAATAAAGGCAATAACCAGTTTGAAGATATCACAGAAAAAGCCGGAATCAATACCGATGTCTGGTGCACAGGAGTAAGCATTGTTGATATCAACAACGACGGGTATGATGATATCTATGTCTGCGTTTTTGGAAAAGACCTGCTGCACCGTTCCAAAAATCTCTTATTTATCAATCAGCATGATCTCACATTTTAAAGAAGAAGCAGAAGCCTACGGACTGGCTGATACAGGATATTCCACGCAGGCTGTATTTTTTGATTATGATAAAGACGGTGATCTGGATATGTTTCTGACCAATTATTTATTGACTGCAAATAGTGCCAATAACATTTATCCCGCGCGACAGGAGCGGGTTTTCACCGGCCAATGACAAACTATACCGGAATGATGGTGACAGTCTGCACGCAGGGCATCCTGTTTTTAAAGATGTTTCGATGCAGGCCGGTATAAAAGAAGATGGATTTGGACTTGGCGTGGTGGCCAGTGATTTTAATAACGATGGCTGGCCGGATATTTATGTGGCCAATGATTTTGTTTCGAATGATGAACTATGGCTGAATAATCACAACGGCAGCTTTTACAAATTGCATCGACCAGGTCCATACGTCATCAGAGTTATTCCAGCATGGGTGCAGATGCTGCGGATATCAATAATGATGCATTACCCGATATTGTAACACTGGACATGTTGCCTGAATACAATGAACGTAAAAAAACATCTCTCTTTTTCATGAATCATGAACGGTACGACAGGGAGCGCGCAATGGGATATGAACCGGAATTCATGCGCAATATGCTTCAGCTGAATAATGGCAACCGCATGTATGGAGATACCAGCATTCCTTTTTTCAGTGAGATCGGTCAGTTGGCCGGCATTCAGGCAACAGACTGGAGCTGGAGTGTTTTGCTGGCTGATTTTGATAACGATGGCTGGAAAGATATGCATGTAACAAATGGAATTGGAAGGGATTTTATCAATGCTGATTTCCTGGAATTCAGCAACAATGTGTTCAACAGTAGCCTGACCCAAAAAGAACAGCATGAAGCCATCAGGAAAAAACTGGCTGCCTTAAAGAATATCAACCTGTCGAATTATCTGTTCATGAATAAACATGATCTGACTTTTGCAGATGTCTCGGAAAAAGCAGGCATCAGCGAACCATCCATGTCCAATGGAGCCGCTTATGCCGATCTGGATAATGACGGCGACCTCGACCTGGTGGTCAATAATATCAACAAAGAGGCTTTTGTTTTTATCAACAATACGAATCAAAAAGACAAACCATTAACTGTTCATTTTTTAAGTCTGCAGTTGGAAGGGGATAGTTTGAACAGGCAGGGCTTTGGTACAAAGGTTTTGGTTTATAATAATGACGGTGTTCAGATACAGGAAGAAAATCCCGTCCGCGGTTATTTTTCTTCGGTGGACCGTCAATTGGTTTTTGGACTGGGAAAGAATGATCATGTTGATTCCCTGCGGGTGATATGGCCGGATAACAAAGAACAGCTCATCAAAAATTTTGGGGCAGACACCAGCTTTAGCCTTTCTATGGAAAAATGCCGCCAATCAGCCGCCTGTTAAAAAAACCAACACGGCATTACTATTTTCCGATATCACTTCTTCTTCCGGCATTTTCTATCAGGCACCATGATAATCCCTTTAATGACTATTCCATCCAACGCTTATTCCCACAGAAGTATTCCCAGTTAGGACCTTTCATTACCACAGGTGACATTAATAATGATGGACTTGACTGATTTTTTTATTGGTGACGGGATTAATTTTTCCGGAAAAATATTTACACAACAGGTCGGGAAGGCATTTACTTCAAAAAATCTTACCGACAGCATCAAGTATCGGAAGATATGGACTGTATTTTATTTGATGCAGATCAGGATGGTGATCTTGATCTGCTGGTTACCTGCGGTGATATACAATATCCTGAAAATTCCATTTATTATAAACCCCGTTTGTATCTAAATGACGGCAAAGGCAATTTCATTCTGCAGCCAATGCAATTCCGGAAAATCGTGAGAACGATTGTCAGGCTGCTGTAAGTGCAGGTGATCTGGATGGTGATGGCGATCTGGATCTATTTATTGGTGGAAGAGTCTCCAGAAAATATCCGAACGTCACCTGAAAGTTTCATTTTACAAAATGACAAGGGCATTTTTACGGATGTAACCGCAAAAGTTTGTCCTGCCTTGCAATATCCGGGCATGGTCACTTCGGCTGTATGGACTGACTATGATAACGACAAACAAACCGATCTGATCATCGCCGGCGAATGGATGCCGGTGAGATTTTTCAAAAATAATCATGGCCGTTTAACGGAAGCAACCGCGTCAACCGGGTCTATCGCATATGAATGGCATGTGGCGAAGCCTGATCGCTACAGATATGGACAATGACGGAGATATTGACCTGGTTGCAGGTAATCTGGGTTTGAATTGTGAGTATCAGGCGAGTCCGGACGAACCTATGCAGTTATACGCGACCGATCTGGATGGGAACGGAAGCATTGATCCTGTTTTTTTCTATTATATAAAAGGACTGGATGGAAAGAGACATTCCTATCCCGGCATCAGCAGAAGCCAGTTTTCGGAACAGGCACCCTTCATAAAAAAACAATTCCTTCGGTATAACGATTATGCAAAGGCATCTTATGATGAGATATTCAAGGGAAAATCCGAAGGATATTTTGAAACTCTTTTGTGAGGAAACAAGAAGTTTTTATCTGGAGAATACAGGGAACGGGAAATTTATTAAACACCCGTTACCGGTTGAGGCACAGTTTGCACCCGTAAATGCAATAATCTGCGATGACCTGGACAATGACGGCTTTAAAGATTTGTTGCTGGCAGGAAATGAATACCAGACAGACGTGATGACCGGAAGATATGATGCATCCTATGGTTGTTTTCTCCGGGGGGGTAAGGATAACAAATTCATTTCCGTACCTCCGGCGAAATCTGGTTTTATTTTGAATGGGGATGTAAAAGATTTGTCCTTGATCCGGTTATCTAATGGATCGAAGTTAATTCTGGCAGCGGTCAATAATGATTCTCTGAGGGTGTTCAGTGTTAATACTGCATCTGAATCAAATCCAAAATGAACTTTACAATGAAAAAAATAGCCGGTCTTTTTCTTATCAGCCTGAACATGATTATACATGGTTATGCGCAATTTGGAAAACTTTCACCGGCAGATAGTGCATACTGGGCAAATATCAGACGGCTTAGTCAATTGGATTATCAGAATATGCTGGATCAATTACATATTGATTCCACCAGACCAGGCCCTTCCGGTAATCCACAAGCCCCCAATGCTGCCAATGCAGATGAATCGAAAGCCACGGTCTACACTTCATTGCCCAATCCTTTAATATTAAATAATGGTCAGCCCGTTACTACAGCAAAAATCTGGTGGGACCAACGACGTCCTGAAATTGTGGAATATTTTGACAGGGAAATTTATGGAAGGGTTCCGCATCATACACCGAAAGTTACCTGGGAAGTAGTCAGCGTTACCCGGGATACCAGCAATCATGTTCCGGCTATTACAAAAAAACTCCTCGGGCATGTTGACAATTCAGCGTATCCGTCAATCACGGTAAATATAGATCTCACATTAAGCACACCGGCTGATGCAAAGGGACCTGTGCCGGTTATTATGGAATTCGGTTTTGTATTCCCGCCCGGTTTTAAATTTCCTTCACCGCCACCGGGCACACCCGTGGAACCGGGATGGCAACAACAGCTTCTTGAAAAAGGCTGGGGCTATGCGGTTATAGTGCCCGCCAGTTATCAGGCTGATAACGGTGCAGGACTAAGACAGGGTATTATTGGATTAGTGAATAAGGGCCAGCCGCGCAAACCCGACGATTGGGGTGCACTGCGTGCGTGGGCCTGGGGTGCAAGCCGTGCAATGGATTATTTTGAAACAGACAAATCAGTAGATGCAAAGAAAGTTGGTATCGAAGGACTCTCACGATATGGTAAAGCAACTATTGTAACCATGGCCTACGAACCCCGGTTGGCCATCGCATTTGTTGGTTCTTCGGGTGCAGGTGGCACTAAAATACTTCGAAGGTTTTTTGGCGAACAGGTAGAGAACCTGTGTTCATCGGCCGAGTATCATTGGTTTGCCGGGAACTTTATTAAATATGCAGGTCCGCTCACTCCAAACGATATGCCAGTCGATGCGCATGAACTGGTAGCACTATGTGCGCCACGACCGGTTTTTATAAGTTCCGGTTCGCCAAAAAACGAAGGTCAGTGGGTTGATGCCAAGGGCATGTTTCTTGGAGGCGTCTATGCAGGCCCTGTATATAAACTCTTAGGTAAAAAAGATTTGGGAACGTCTGAATTTCCTCCGATTGAAACTTCCCTTACAGATGGCGAAATAGCTTTTCGCCAGCATAGCGGAGGTCATACTACAGGACCGAATTGGCCCGCATTTATAATTTATGCGGGCCGGTACCTTAAATAAGACTCCATTCTGTTTTTAACAGAAAATTTAAAGTATTGATTTACTAAGACATAGCAATCAATCGGGAATTTAGATTTTACCCGGGAACATATTTTGCATAACTTAAAGTAGGATATCCGACATCGAGTTGGATATTGGATATTGGATTTAACGGGTTGGATTTCTATCCGACCCTTTTTATTCCGGGATAATCCCTCTAATTAATCTCTGTTCCGGCAAGTATCAGGCCAATTTTCGTGGGGAGAATATTATACAATGTTATTAAAATGTCATCAATAATCGGGGAGATTTTAAGCGCTCACAAATGATGCATGATAAACTTTTATTGGTTAATTTCGCCATCAATTTTTTGCGTATCCGCGCTTCCTAGGATTAACCAGCAACGCGTGTAACTTTGCCTGTATGTCGCCCCGTACAAACAAAGTCTACGGGCGTTTTTTTTGCGTTTAATTCACCGGTTTAATTATCATTCGGATTTTCTGTCTGATCAGGAAAAAATTCCCTTAGGTAATCAGATGCACTCGCCTGTCCATTTGAAGATCTTCCTGTCGCGATAAAACCACCACCACCGTTTTGACCGGGCGTTAAACTGAATCCTACAGCACCGGTAGTTGGCGGACCTTCGAAAGCCGTTTTCCCTTTCCATAAATCACCACCTCCGTTCCCATCCGGAAAACTATATTCCCAGGTTGTGTTATTATTACTGACATCGTCTCCCGTGCTGATATAAGCGTGGCTGCCAACAATGAATGCCGAACCATTCCATCGGGGAATTGTCGCATACTGGTCATCGTAAGTCTCGGTGCTGGTATTCTTGATATTTCGAAGTTGAGTCCATTTGGCTCCACTGGAAGATGGATCGAATACCCAGAAATCGGTCTGCATCACGCCGCTGTTTACGCCTGTTACCAGATAACCTTTATTATTATAGGTGAAAATAACTGCACCGTATCTTTTATTTCCACTGAATCCGACATCTGTCCAGACATCCTTTACAGGATCATACTGGTAAAAATCTTTCTGCGCATTGTAGCCATCGAAACCGGTTCCCGCATAACCAAAATTTCCCAGGCCAAATGCAACGGCTTCGTAACGCCCGCCTCCCGGATAATCTGCAATTCTCGTCCAGGCATTCAGGGCTGTATCAAATGAATAAAAATCCTGCAGAATATTTATTCCGTCAAAACCTGTCCCCACATATCCATGTCCCTTAACACTAAAAGCAATCGCGGAACTTCTTCCCGGGCCAGGCATCGCGTCAACCTGTGACCAGAGATTAGATACCGGATCATATTTCCAGAAATCTGTGTACCGGTTAGTAAGGCCGTCCCATCCGGTTCCTATAAAAGCAATATTGCCGATCACAAAGGATACTGCTTCACTTCTCGCAGGTCCGTTGAGCTGTGCTCGTGTAATCCAGTTCCCGCTTTGTGAACTGTTAATATTATTTGGTCCGACAGGAAAGTGTTGAGCAGAAAACAAGTAGTGGCAGGTAGGGGAAATCAAACCGCTTCATAAAATGTTTTTATGTTAGTGGCTTGAAGGCAATAAAAATGTTTTGATGGCTGCGCACCAGTTTGGCAGATCAGGTGCTTTCACAATTATTTATCATAATGCTTTTAGCAAATGATATCTCTTAATCGTAGTCGTCTCCAAATAAATATTATCTTGGAAATATCAACTACGGATAAACTTTTAAAAAAAATATTATGGACGAGCAATACAACTACGTGACTAAACTGGATATCATGTATAACCATTTAGAAAAAATAGATGTTCAGGAAATGATCAGATCGTGCAGGGATAAATGGTTTAATCAAACATTGACGCAGGTAAACGGGAGCGTGGTAAGGCTGGGAATTGTTGAAGGAGAATATCATTGGCATAAACATGACAATGACGATGAATTCTTCTTCGTTTTGGAAGGCCGGTTGTATGTTGATCTGGAAGAGAGAACAATTGAATTGAACCGAAATCAGGGTGTCACCGTTCCGAAAGGCATCATCCACAGGACCCGGGCCATTGAAAAAACGGTGATGCTGATGGTTGAAACAAGTACTATACAGCCAACCGGAGATAAATAATTATATCTCCATCACCGGCAATAATACAGAAGATTTCAAATCCCGGATAGTCATTCCTTCCGACGGGTCCATATCCACTCACGCAGATATTGGGTCAGGAGGCACATACCACGTGTCAGAGGTAAAGTGTTAATGAGCTGGCCCTGCTTGTCAATGCTTTGCTCGGTAGGCAGGGCAAATTTGTCCGGCATCTGGAAAAAAAAGTCGCTGGGTAACCCTAATTTGAGTAGCCCGTCGCCTGTAAACATAAAAATGGTATCGAGAATTTTCCCTTGCGGGGTTAGGGTGACGTCGTCACCGAAGATTGGGACGTTCATGATATTGGATTTTCATAAAGTTAAGGAATATATAAATCCAAAAATCGGGCCATAGGCGGATCCTAATACAGAACGGGTAAAAACCCCTAAGCAGTCAGATTGGTAAGCTCTTTTTTACCCCTGCCGGTTTTTTTTACGCCGTTTTTATAATCCCGGCATTCCTGGGTTAATTTTTCCTTATGCATTATGCCCCAGTTCTTTAGAGAATCGATGACCGGTCTTAGCGTCTTGCTGTGAGGGGTTAAGGCATAGGTGACTTTGACCGGGTAGGAGTCTTCTATATTTCGCATGACAAGCCCATTCAACTCCAGATCACGCAATTCCTTAGACAACATTTTATCCGTTATCCCATGAACTTCCTTGGCTATTTCGGTGAATCGCTTTTCCCCGAATGTCAGCGCGACTATAATAGGAAGTTTCCATTTACCGCTGAGTACGTCCAGCGAGTCCCTCACCGGCTTCAGAATCTCCGTGCATTTGGAGTTTTTTTCTGCTGTTGTTTTTTTCATGATCTGCGATTTAGATTGGTAAGCGACCACTATCCTTTGGTATAGTACTATACTTTCTATAGCAAAGGTAGCGTAGTTTTGTATTTCAAATTAAAAAATTAAATCAAATGGCAACAACAAAATGGGTTCTGGACCCAACGCATAGTGAGTTAGGATTCAAGATTAAACACCTGATGATCACCAATGTATCCGGTTTTTTTAACAAATTTCAGGTAGAAGGCGAAACGGTGAATGATGACTTCAGTACGGCGAAAATTCAGTTAAAGGCCGATATGAACTCAATAGACACACATAACGGGCAAAGGGATGCTCATCTGCGTAATTCCGATTTCTTTGCCGCGGATAAACATCCGGAAATGATTTTTGAATCAACCGGTGTAGAAAAGGTGGACAGCGAAAATTTTCGTTTGAATGGAAATCTGACATTGAAAAATGTTACCAATCCGGTACAATTGGATGTTGAATACAGCGGCATCACGAAGGATCCCTGGGGAAGTGAAAGAGCGGGTTTTACGGTAACCGGAAAAATCAAACGCAGTCAGTGGGGTGTCAATTTTAATGGTATCCTGGAAACAGGTGGCGCCATGCTGGGTGAAGACGTGAAAATTTACAGCGAAATTCAATTGGTAAAGCAAACAGCTGCCGTCGAAAAAAAGGAGATTTTACAAAATGTCAATTAAGAGAAAATTAGTAAGAAAATACACCCCTGCCGGGAATCCCGGTTTTCTGGGGGAAGGCCATATAGCGCGGGCATTGGTGCAGGGCGATTTCGCAGATACCGATCCCTTTATATTGCTGATGGATGACTGGCTGGATAAGAAAACGGATGAACCGGTGGGCGGGCCGCACCCGCACGCCGGTTTTGAAACCGTCTCCCTCCTCCTTGAAGGCGAGATCGGCGATGATGAGCATAAAATGGGAGGAGGTGACTTACAATTAATGACAGCGGGTAGCGGTATCATCCACACTGAAACCATTGCCGGTAAGATAAAAATGAGGCTTTTGCAATTGTGGCTGACACTTCCAAAAAAAGACAGGTGGGCTACTTCCGCGTGTTCAGGATATCATCGAGCGATCATGTACCGACAGCATCTTTGAATGGTGTTGACATAAAGTTATATAGTGGTTCATTGGCTGGTATTTCATCTCCGGTGAAAAATCATACACCGGTTATTATCGCTGACATCAAAATGCAACCCAATTCATTTGCGACATTGGATCTTCCCGCATCATATTCCAGTTTCTTATACGTACTGGAGGGAATGGTATCAGTCGGGGACGAGAAGAAACTGCTCGATCATGACCAGGTAGGCTGGCTGGACAGATTTGCAGAAGAAAGTAAAAGTGAACTATCCTTATCCGCCGGTGAATCGGGAGCAAGGTTTGTGCTTTATTCCGGTCAGCCGCAGGGTGTAAAAATTGTCTCCCACGGACCGTTCATCGGTGACACCAATGATGATATTATTCGCTTGTACCAGGAATTCCGTGCAGGAAAAATGCATCATATAAACTCGGTAGGAAAATCTCAAAAGATCAGATGGTAAGAAAGAGAATGCGCCTGATTAATTCGGAACAATATTTTTCGTGACATTCTTAATCCGGTATTTGCTCAGTGTTTTCAATACTTCATCATAAGTCCCGGTCTTTGGTTTGCCGGTTACGACCACCCGCGCATCTTTCAGTCCTTTGGCGTTTTTCTGGACATATTCAGTAAAGTCCGAAATGGTTTCGATGGACAGGGGCTTGTCATTGTAATAAGCATTAATGACCTCGCCGGCTGAAATAATAAAATACGGATGCACACTGTAATCTTTGACGTGCTTGGCTGATATCCGTCGTTTGTGCAATGGAGCTATTTATACCGAATACGCTAAGGACTGAAATGATGAGCCATTGTTTCATAATGAGCGGGTCTGGCTTTAGTAATTTACCGAATTTATGGAACTGGTTTGTTAAATGGAAGAGATATTTGTAAGAGTAATGGAATTACAAAAATGATGGTAAATCAGCATTTAAGACAGTTGGTAGCTCAGGAATATTTTCTTCTGAAAATTTAACTGATTTCCCTTTCTCATTCCCCTTGAGAAACTTTTGCAGATATGCCCCTGGCCCGGGACAAATTCGATTTCGATGTGCCCACAGAAATGCCCAGTTTATGGGCAATTTCAAAATGGGTGCAGCCGTCTATAACGGCCATATTAAAAACGATGCGGTAGGTGCGCGGGAGATTCCTTACAGCGCCGACGAGTTCCTTGTACAATACTAAGTTGTCTGCTCGTTGACTATCATCCGGAATCTCCCAAACATGTTCAGGGATCATGCCCAACTCCGGAATTTTATTATTTCTCCTGAGTTCATCTATCGATGTGTTGATAATGATGCGCTTCATCCAGGCCATCAACAGTCTTTCCGGATAATCCCCTTCTTCTGTTCTGAATTTGTTTATGTTTTGGAAAATCTTGACGAATCCGTCATTGGTAACATCTACGGCGGTATCGTAACTATGGACATATCGAAAAGAAATTTTTAACAGGTAGCCAAAAAAGCGCTCGTAAAGCATTTTCTGGCTCCTTGGCTCCTGCTTTTTGCAAGCTTCAATCAGCAGAATGATATTGTCCAATTTCTAAAATACATGTGATACAAAACAACAGGTATTTCGGGTTCCATATCTACGGGATTCTACCTATTTTAAATTAATCAATTGCGTATTTTGTAAATTGCGTTATGCAACTGGTTGAAAGAGAGGGGTTTTTGAAATTGCTCCGAATGCAGTTTCAGGTCATCAGTAACGGCGAGGGGCGATGCGTTTTTGTGAGCGGCGAAGCCGGTATTGGTAAAACTTCTCTTGTAAATACTTTTTGTGAAGGATATTCATCTGCATACAAAATATACAAAGGATTTTGTGATGCATTGTTTTCACCCCGGCTCCTGGCTCCCCTCTATGATATTATCCTGCAGGTTAAACCGGATATAATCAGCACCAGTACCGCACAGGAGCAGCCGTCTGAATTATTTTCGGCATTTTTTCAGGGAACTGGCAAAGCAAAAGGAAAAATTCATTATCCTTTTTGAAGACATACACTGGGCGGACGAAGCTACTCTGGACTTTATTAAATTTTTTGCCAGACGTATTTCGCAGGTGCCCTGCCTGTTTATTCTTACTTACCGCGATGATGAAATTCATTCAGGACATTCTCTACGAAATCTGACAGGGCAACTGCCTCCTGATACTTTCACCAGAATCCGGCTTACTCCTTTATCCAGAGAGGCGGTGGAAACCATGGCGGCTGAAAAGGGTTATAACGGCGAAGACGTTTATAGTATTTCCGGTGGAAATCCATTTTATGTAAATGAAATATTAAGCAGTTATAGTGTCGGAATACCCGATAATATCAGAGATGCTGTAATATCTGTTTACAACCGGCAGGAGGACATGACCAAACGGGTATGGGAAATTTTGTCTGTAGTCCCCGACCGTTTCGAGATAAAATATCTTGAAAAAATGGAACCTCAGTTTGCCGCTGCCATTGAACGCAGTCTTGAAACCCGGATATTGCTTATGGAGGGCGGGTATATTTTTTTTAAACATGAATTGTTCAGAAGAACTATAGAAAAATTTTTATCACCGCTTAAAAGAGTCTCACTGAATAAGCGAATTCTCGAACTATTCCTGGAAAATTTTGAACAAAACAACGAAATAGAACGAATTATTCATCATGCAAAAAATGCCAATGAGTATGAAGCTGTGGCGAATTATGCTCCCATAGCCGCTTTGAAAGCGGCATCCATGGGTGCCCATAGGGAAGCATCCAAATTATATTCAGCGGCCATCGAATATTATCAGGAGAATGACAAAGATTTATTGATTCAGCTGTATGAGTCTTACGCTTACGAATGTTATCTCACAAATCAGCTTAATGAAGCCATTATTTATACAGAAAAATCATTAAAACTCTGGAAGGAAAAAAATGATACGGAAAGAAGAGCTGGTTGTCTTCGTTTTTTGTCGCGATTATGGTGGCTTAACGGTAACCGGACAAATGCGGAAAAATTTGGCGAAGAGGCCGTTGAGATCCTCGCTAAACAGCCTGCATCACCTGCAAAAGCGATGGCGTTCAGCAATATGTCACAACTGAATATGTTGTGCGACAAGCCGGATCTCTGTGTAGAGTGGGGTGAGAAGGCCATTGTATTGGCCAGAGAACTGGGCGACCGTGAAACGTTGTCTCACGCCCTGAACAATGTGGGCTCCGTCAAAATGAATTTCCATTCATCAGAAGATACAGGAGTCGCCCTCTTACAACAAAGTCTTCAGATCGCATTAGAAAATTCCCTGCATGAACATGCGGCGCGGGCCTACTCAAATCTTGGTAGTAATTGGGTGAAAATTAAGAATTATCCGCACGCAAAAAAAATCCTGGACGAGGGCATAAAATATTGCGAAGAGCGGGATCTTGAAGCCTGGTGTTCGAACATGCGCTCTATGAAGGCCAGGATATTCCTGGAAACAGGTGAGTGGAATTCTGCCTCTGAAATTGCTGAAAAACTGATGAGAAATGAGTTCCAACTTTCTTCTTTTTCAATTACCGCCATGACGGTATTGGCTACGATCCGTATGAGAAGGGGAGAGGAAGAAGTTGTCCCTTTATTATTTGAAGCTGAATCAAGGGCTTTTGAAACATTGGAGTTACAGCGTATTGTTCCGGTGTTAACGGCTTTATTGGAATACGAATGGCTTACGGGGAAGAGTTTCATTAAATCAGAAAAACTGGCTCATGCTACAACGGGAATAGAACAGTCTATTTATGTTATTGAAAAAAGCGAATTTGCTTTTTGGTTGTCGAAAGCCAGAAACCAGGATTTGAATCTGAGCGAGATTTATGAAGGGTATGACCTGAGCACCATAACTAAGGCACGAAAAGCAGCAGCCATATGGATGAAATTGGGTTCCCCTTTTTCGGAAAGCCTTTGTTTATTTCAGGGGAATGATGATGACAAAAGAAATGCGATTAAAATCAGTGACCGGCTTGGCGCAACGGCGGTATGTGATAAAATGAAACTCGAAATGAGAAATGCAGGAATTAAAAGTATTCCCCGTGGCATTCGTAAAACTACCCGGGCAAATCCGTCCTTTATAACCGCGCGGGAACTGGATATATTGAATTCACTGAAAGATGGGCTTCAGAATAAAGAAATTTCTGGTAAACTATTTATCTCTGTCAGAACGGTTGACAAACACATTACTTCTCTCTTCTTCAAACTAAATGTCAACTCCCGGATTAAAGCCGTGGCGGAGGCCGTTCGCCTTGGAATCATAAAATAGGGAATCAACCACAACATGAGCTACGCAACCGTTTATTAATTGATTGCGTTTACTTATCCTTACAAAGGCAGACACTTAAAATAACAGTTCAATGGGCTGAAATTATTAGTAGGGAATCAGTATTGGCTAAACAAGAAAAAGTCATTTAGATTTGAACCCTGCTTTTATTGGCCCGCTCGCCTGATCCAGGCTTCAGACAACCTTCCGGAAGAACCGGTAACCGACTGTTTTTATAATAACTAAAATATAAAAATGAAACAATTGTTTTTGAGGGGCATCGTATTGTCCTCACTGATGTTTTTTGTGAGTAATTGTAAAAAAGACAGCTCGGGTGGCTCCGGAGATTCCGGCTTTGACATTAACCTTTCAACCAGCGCAACGCTGGGACAGTACCTGACGAATAATCATGGACAGGCTTTGTATATGTTTGCCGACGATGCAGATGGAATAAGTTCCTGTACCGGTGCCTGTGCGGCGCTGTGGCCACCATTTACAGCTGATTTAACGAACGCGAAATTAAATGCAGACCTCAATTCAGCGGATTTTGCAACCATTACAAATGCAGATGGGAAAAATCAGGTCACCTATAAGGGCTGGCCCTTGTATACCTATGCCCCGTCCGGTTCCGGTGGATATGGAAATACAGTGAACATTCCCGAGGGAGCAGGTTCAACGAAGGGCGATGGCTTCGGCGGTATCTGGTTTGTTGCTAAAACCGACTACACGATTATGCTGGCCGACAAACAACTCAAAGGTCTGGACGGAAACAACTATAAGGGAGATTATACCCAGGGGAACGGGAAGACCATTTATTTTACAGACGGTGCGGGCAGAACAATCTATACTTTCAGTGCAGACAGTTTCAACCTGAATAAATTTACAAAACCCGATTTGTCCAACAATAAAGTCTTCCCGCTTTATGAACAGGAGAAGACGGTAACTCCTTCGATCCTGGACAAATCGCAGTTTGGAAATATTACTGTTGCCGGGAAAAAACAAATGACTTATAAAGGCTGGCCACTATATTTTTTCGGTCAGGATTCCCTTCGCGGATTAAACCTGGCAGTGAGTTTTCCGGTAGCGGGTAAATGGCCTGTAGCAGTAAAAGATATTCCGGATCCAAAAAGATAATATATCTGACTGGCCCGCTTCCTGCTTCCGTATTCAGTTTAATAAAGGCCAGGATCGGTGATTCAAAAAGCTTCGGGAATATCCCGGGGCTTTTGTTGTTTTGAGAAATATTTGTTTTTAAAGTCAAATACGAGTTCCGATGGGCCATGCTCCTGAAGCCATTCCAACTTTTCGGTTGCCTCCCGAATGGTCGGAAATTTTCCGTTGGGTATCCACCACATAGCCATGTAAACTTTCCCGAATGTATGAAACCATTCCTTTCTACGTTTGAGAAATTCAACATGGAGGGTCTTATACATGAAATTTTCAAGAGATTCAATATTCTGCCATACAGAAATATTGATGATCACCTGTTCATCATTATAGGGATTAAAGCTGGTCGCATTGTTTGTATCGTCTTTGAGTCTCCACACAAATCCTTCACTGTTTTCTGCCAGTGAATTTACTCTGTCCAGGTTTTCAACGAACTCCCGCATTACCGGATCATTTATATTTACTCCCTTCATCCGGGCGATATTGATTTCTGCTAATTGATTATTTATCATGGTGATTCTTAATAATTCTGTAACCGGATATCACAATAATAAAAAGAAATCGTGGAATCGCTGATACATAAATAGATTCTATTTCAGGCATTTTTCCATCTGCGCGGGCTGTGTCAGGTAGAATCGGTAAGATTAGCCATTTTTTTGACGGCCCGGGACTAACACTGAAAAAAAATTTTTGTACTTTACCTATTAATCGTAATATTGCGTTATACAAATATATGGGACTTACAAAAACAGAGATATTTTACAGAAAAACAGAACCGGCTGGCCACCATGATGAAAGCCCTTGCTCATCCTGCAAGAATCGCCATTATTCAACGCCTTATCAAAATCAATTCCTGCATTTGCGGGGACCTGGTTGAGGAACTCGGACTGGCCCAGCCTACCATTTCGCAGCACCTGAAAGAACTTAAGAATATAGGATTGATCCAGGGTACCATTGAGGGAACCAGTGTTTGTTATTGTATTGACCCGAAGGTCTGGAAACAATTTAAAGCATCCTTCGATTCGTTCTTTGTGAGCTACGACAGCAATGTTAAATGTTGCTGATTTTTTTTGCATTTATCAATCGCAATATTACGTTAAAAGATTAATGAACCGTAATGACAAATCCTGAATCCAGCATCTTGTTCGTTTGTATTCACAATTCGGCTCGGAGTCAGATGGCAGAAGCATTTCTGAATAAATATGGCGCCGGTAAGTACAAAGCGGATAGCGCCGGTCTGGAAGCCGGTAAAATGAATCCGAATGTAGTTAAGGTAATGCATGAAGTTGGCATTGACCTGAGCAGGAAGGGCACAAAGACTGTATCCGATCTTCAGAAAACCGGGGCGGCCTACGATACAGTGATAACCGTTTGTGACGGGCAAATGCCGAAAAATGTCCGGTATTTCCCGGCGGAGGGAGAAGAATTGCCTGGTTCTTCGATGATCCTTCAGGTTTTAAGGGATCGCCGGAAGAAATTCTGCAGCGGACACGCGGGGTCAGGGATGAAATCGAAAAACTATTCGGATTTTATAAAGAAGCCAGTGTGCTCAGTTTTGGATTTAATGAGTATTAACTAAATAAATAAATCATCATGGAAACACAGGAACAAATAAAAGAAATGGTTCGTCAGAAATATAGTGAAATCGCTTTGCAGGATAAGGAAACCAATGAGTCCTCCTGTTGCGGATCAGGATGTTGTACAACGGAAGTCTATAACATTATGAGTGATGATTATTCGAGCCTCGAAGGGTACAATCCCGATGCCGATCTTGGGTTGGGATGCGGTCTTCCAACACAGTTTGCCCGGATCAAAAAAGGCGATACAGTAATAGATCTTGGATCCGGCGCGGGTAACGATGCGTTTATCGCCCGTTCAGAAACGGGAGAAACGGGAAAAGTGATTGGCATTGATTTTACAGAAGCCATGATTGACAAAAGCCCGGATAAATGCTGAAAAACTGGATTTTAATAATGTCGAATTCAGGGAGGGAGATATAGAAAAAATGCCAGTACCGGACTAATACCGCCGATGTGATAGTAAGTAATTGCGTATTAAACCTGGTTCCCAATAAGGACGCTGTATTCAAAGAAATATACCGGGTGCTGAAACCAGGCGGCCATTTTAGTATTTCCGATATCGTTTTAGTGGGAACACTTCCCGCGAAGATTCAGGGAAGCAGCGGAAATGTATGCAGGTTGTGTTGCCGGGGCGATTCAGAAACAGGCATATCTGGAACTTATCAATATAAACGGATTCAAAAATATTCAGATTCAAAAAGAGAAACTAATTATCATACCCGATGATATTCTGATCAATTATTTATCAGCCGATGAAATCAGGGAATTCAAGAAATTCAGACACGGGTATTTTCAGCATCACGGTTTTCGCAGAAAAAGCCAAAGCATCCTGCTGCGAACCCGGATGTTGTTCAAACTAAGGATGGTGTACTAAACTTTCTTTGCCAGTGAGTGCTCGTCGTTAAAGTTTATAAAAACAAACCCGGCAGGAGTATTATACTTCTACCGGGTTCCAGTTTCAACGGGTATGATCACACTAAGCTTCCGCTTCCTGGGAGGCGTCGTAGTTTACATTTTCTTCCGCGATGGTAGTCAAAGTTTCATCAGCTGTTTTTTCTTCGTCCAAAGTGGTTTCAAGCAATTCTGCAATTTCTTCCTGACCTAAGTTCCTGGCCAGCTGAACCAGACCGCCATAGGTGGCAATTTCATAATGCTCCGCTTTTTGTCCGGCGAGGATTAATCCCACATCGCGGGTGGCTGTACCGGCTTCAGTTTCTTCTACAATGCTATCACCCTCTTTGGTAATGCCGTCCATCGCATCACATTTCTTTGCCTGAGGCTTAGCGCCCAAGAATCCCGAAAATCTGTTCCAGTCTTTCCACATGTCCTTTGGTTTCCTGCAGATGATTGGTGAAAGCATCCTTCAGTTCAGATGAAGTGGCCGCCTTAGCCATTTTGGGTAATGTTTTCAACAAATGTTTTTCAGCCCAGTAGATATCCTTGATCTCTCCATGGAAAAATTCCTGCAACATAGAATCCTTTTCAGCGTCATTAGACGTTTTTCTGGGTTTTGTTTTTGTGTTTGCCATAGTATTTTATTTTTCGGTTTTCATTATATATCAGATTATCGTGCCAGCACTGAATCATAAATAGTAAGTATAATTCTTTCGAACAGTACGAGCATAAAATAAAACTGTCCAATTATCGGGCATGATTTTCATATTAATAAACCGACCGTTGGTAATGCGCCAATTTAAAGGTCTTCTTAACAAATCATTTCCATTAAAATTCTTGTATGGCAGCTAAAAGGCAAAAAGCTTCTTTTAAAACAGTTGATGCTAAGACAGATAGAAAGCAGGATGACCTCGCACCGGATACGGAAACCGGGACGAATGAATTCATGACAACAGACCAGGGACTGAAAATTAATGACGATCAGAATTCACTTAAAAGCAGGAGAACGGGGAGCAACACTGCTGGAAGATTTTATTCTTCGGGAAAAGATTACCCATTTCGATCATGAAAGAATACCGGAAAGAATCGTTCATGCGCGCGGAACAGCGGCACACGGTTTTTTTCAGGTTTATAAACCAATGGCCCAATATACAAAAGCGGGATTTCTGAATGATCCGTCTTTAAAAACACCGGTGTTTGTTCGATTTTCTACAGTAGCAGGTTCCCGTGGATCAACAGATCTGGCCCGGGATGTGCGCGGCTTTTCGGTAAAATTTTATACAGAAGAAGGAAATTATGACCTGGTGGGAAATAATATGCCGGTATTTTTTATCCAGGATGCGATCAAATTTCCCGATCTGATTCATGCTGTTAAACCAGAACCAAATAATGAAATTCCACAGGCGGCTTCAGCACATGATACATTCTGGGATTTTATTTCCCTGATGCCGGAATCGATGCATATGATTATGTGGGTGATGAGTGACCGGGCAATTCCCAGAAGTCTTCGCATGATGGAAGGATTTGGTGTTCACACATTCCGGTTGATCAATGAAGCGGGGAAAATCAGTATTTGTAAAATTTCATTGGAAACCTTTGCTTGGTGTTCATTCCGTTGCCTGGGATGAAGCACAGATTATTTCCGGCAAGGATCCGGATTTTCATCGCCGGGATCTTTTCGATGCCATTGAATCCGGTGCTTTTCCTGAATGGGAACTTGGTATTCAGGTGGTGGATGAAAAGGATGAACATAAATTTCCTTTCGATCTGCTCGATCCTACCAAATTGATTCCGGAAGAACTGGTACCGGTTCAACGCATCGGCAAAATGGTTCTTGAACCGGAATACAGATAATTTTTTTGCGGAAACAGAACAGGTCGCATTTCATCCGGGTCACCTGGTTCCGGGAATTGATTTTACCAATGATCCTTTACTGCAGGGAAGACTTTTCTCTTACACCGACACACAACTGTCACGTCTGGGAAGTCCGAATTTTCATGAGATTCCCATCAACCGTTCAATCAATACCGTCCACAATAATCAGCGGGATGGACATATGCGCCAGCAGATCAATAAGGATCTTACCAGTTATCATCCGAACAGCATTGGTGGCGGTTGTCCTTTTCAGGCAAAAGCCGCTGAAGGTGGATTTACCTCTTATGTGGAAAGAATTGATGCCAGGAAAGTAAGAGCAAGAAGTCAGAGTTTCTTTGATCATTTCAGCCAGGCCACTTTGTTTTATAATAGCCAGTCAGAAGCGGAAAAAAATCATCTGACGAATGCTCTGCGATTTGAACTGGGCAAAGTACAAAGAGTCGAAATCCGGCAACGCATGATCGGACTCTTGAGTCCAGGTAGATAAAACACTCGCAACGAATGTTGCCGATGCACTTGGGCTTAGCGGTTCCGAAAAAACCGGAGCAACCGATGAATCACAGTATTCCTGCAGACGGAGTGGCAGTGAAATTTCAACCGAAACCTAAGGATCAGGGTACTGGAAAAATCCAGGGCCCTGAGCATGGCCAATACGATTAAAGGATTCTATAAAAAGCAGGAAGACTGGCCATACTGACTGCAGATGGTATCGATGGAGCCCAGATAGAAAAAATGAAAAAAGCACTTGTGGCTGCAGGAGCGGTTGCGGAAATCATTGCACCCAGACTCGGCCAGATCAGATTCGGTTAAAGGAATGGCTATTCAGGCAGATAAAAGTCTGATGACCGTCTCTTCGGTTTTATATGATGCCGTTTATATTCCGGGAGGCGCAAAAGCGATTGAACAACTCATGCAAAAACCCGAAGCCACTGAATTCATATCCCAGGCCTATAAACACTGTAAGGCCATTGCTTTTGAAGCTGATGCTGAACCGCTGATTCAGAAAACCCTGATTGGCGAAGATTTAAAATCAGGAAAGGAATTACCGGGTGTCATTCAGGCATCTAAACAGTGTGAAGGATCTGCCTACAGCATTTATTAAAGCAATTGCCAGTCATCGTTTCTGGGAAAGGGAAAAATCACCCATATAAGTATAACGCAGCATTGACCGCATAAAAACACACTCTATGCAACCGAAAGAATCATCTCATGCCGCCAGTCTTTCTGAACGTTTTGCTACCGGTGTAACGAAAGCCACCGGTAGCACAGGCGCTTTCATATTTGCATTTATCCTGGTTATTGCCTGGGCTTTGTCGGGCCCGTTTTTTCATTACTCGGAAAACTGGCAACTGGTAATCAATACGGGCACCACCATCATCACCTTTCTCATGGTCTTCCTGATCCAGAAAGCCCAGAATAAGGATTCGCTGGCGATCCAGCTGAAATTAAACGAGCTGGTTGCCGCCCATGAATTTGCCAGCAATCGCCTCGTCAATGTCGAAAATATGTCGGAAGAAGATTTAAAAGTGATCCAGAAATTCTACTCCAGCCTGAGCAAGATGACCAGGAGCGAAGAAAGCCTTCAGCAATCTCATTCGATCGACGAAGCTGCAAACCTGGACAGGATAAAAAAAGACCGGGAAGAAGGTATCATAGATGATCTGGAAGGTAAAGCGCGTTCTTAATGCATTCATACTGCATGTCAACCCGAGATTCTAAACGTATCACAAATTTGATATTTCATATTTTTCAATTGCTTCGCCTATTTCCATCAGTAAATTTTTATCCAACCCGGGATTCGGTCCTTCTGCCATTTCTTTAAGACACCAATCCATTTTGTCCGAACCGCAGGGATTGGCCACTATATCCAGATATAATTCCTGATTTTCACTTTCTAATTTTACCCCATAGGATTTGTCATTGTTTTCACCATTCGGCGTTATCAATGCCTTATAGGGAAAACCATCGTATAAAAAATCGACGACAAAAGGATTCATAAAGCATTTGTATTTAAGCACTGGAATCTCAGGCCAGCACCTGTACCCGTAAATTGATAAAAAATACCAGTCAGAAGACAGGTTTTGAAAACTGATTCGAATTTCGCTTAACTAGGCTTCCGTCTTGATCACTTTCAGGAGGAATAAAATGATCCCCAGCACCAGCAGGATATGTATAAAGCCGCCGACAGCATAACCAAAGAAACCGATTGCCCAGTTGCAATTAATACCAGTACGATGGCGTAGAGTAGATTGCCCATGTGGTTGGTTCTTATGAGTTACAAATAATGATTCCCGAATACTACCCGGTTCCATTCACAGCACGATCCAATTGAATCCACATTATAAAATCGTGCCAGGCCTGCACGGAAATTAAACCAGCGCTAAAGTGTTTTTGTCTCTTTCACCCCGGAAGAATCTATCCAGTACCTGTTGAAATACAGGATCGGCATCTTTCACCAAAGCAAACAGGGTCATCGAAGACCTTACCTTCAAGTCATCCGGACTGCCGAATATTTTATGGGCGTTGTCTTCTTTCAGCTCCAATAATGCCCTGGAAATTTCGATCAGGCGCTTACCGAGTATTGGATGCTGTAAATATTCTTCCGCTTCCTGCAGATCTCTGATCGCATAGTATTTCGAAGTTGCACTTTGACCGAGTCCCCTGATCTGTGGAAAGACATACCAGATCCAATGGGTTTGCTTGCGTCCATTCCTGATCTCAGCGAGTGCCGTGGCGTAATTGTTTTCCTGGGCTTCTATAAACCGGTTCATATATAAAATTACGGCCTGAACCATTATTTACCGTCCTGTGTTGATTTTTCTTATACGGACTGCGAAAAATGCGATAGTTATATTGATTGCTGCAGCAATGATGTTGGAAATCAGTATTATGATGTCTTTTTTTAATACGCCATAATAGATCCAGCCACATAAACCCATTATCAGGATAAATACCCATAGCAGGAAATATTTTCCGCTTTTTTATCACGAAATATTTTTATGAGTTGCGGAATAGCCGCTAAGTTGTTAATGTACTGGCGATAAGACCAGCCCAGGTTTGGTTATCCATGATTAGTCTTCCTTCCTCCTGCGTTCAGTCTTTTTTTCCGGTACGTTTTCATCAGAGTATACGTGATATAATGGTGCCAGCGCCGGCATTCCTGAAATAATAAAGCCTGAATGTTTTAGATCCAGGCTCCATTTGCATTCGACACGGTAATTCTAAGGAAGAATTATGTAACTGCTGATATTATAGTGAATGATTGCTGCTGATCGTATTGATATCCCGGTTAAACGTTACCCCCTGTAAAATCAGATCAGCATATTTCTTCATGAACTGGTCTTCCTGTTCTTTCAATTTTGCGTTTAGTTGTTCTTTTAAATCCTTCAGTTTGTCCTTGTCCGGTTCTTTTATTTCGTCAAGTATAGCTTCCTCATGGAGGATGGTAAGTTTTAGGAGTTCTATGTATTCTAATTGGGCTTGGGTTACCCTGTCCTGATCCATGATTCTAAAGGTATGAAAGTTAGAGTTATAATCATTAAAGTTCAACGATCGTTTAAGTTAATTATATCATGGGCTGGTATGCCTTTTGCAACTTTACTTTGGTTTCGTTGGTTAGGGGTTAAAAACAAAAGCCGGACAGACGTCCGGCTTTCCATTTGGCATGGTGCCTATGATGGTTTACGGGTATCAATTTTCTTTCGCCGGTCCTTTGAGTTCCTCCAGTTTGTTCTTTATTTTCTTTAATTCGTGAAATATTTTTTTCGTTATTCTGAACTCTTCATTATCTATAAGAGACCTGTTTAACATCGTTTCATAATGTGTTAAAAGGGTTTCTAAAACTGCTATTTCTGCTTCCTGATAATGTTGCATACTGATAAATAAAATGTGACAAACATTTATCAGTCTTACATAATGCCGTACGGAACTTAATTTACTTGTAACTGCGTTTTTACGCTCTTTTCCAGGAGAAGGTTTGAGGGGGAATAAAAACTGGTCATTAAATATAGGATTTATCATTGAAAGTTAAATTTTTATATATTTTATTTTTTTCGCCTGAGGCCGTTTAAGTCCTGTCTGGCCGGGCTTTAACGAGATATTCGCCTGTCACAGAATTCGGGGAAATAGTTGGTTAAACAACAAACTAAATTTTTTAGTATAATAAATACTATATATTTTAGCAACCCGAATCATTAACCATTAAACTTTATTTTATGACAACGGAACAAATTGCCCGCCGACTGAAAGAACTCTGCGAACAGGGACAATTCGAACATGCTATCAAAGAACTATTTACACCCGATGCGGTAAGTATCGAACCCCGGGAAACACCCGATTTTGCCAGGGAAACCAGGGGAGTGGACGCCATTCTCGCCAAGGGGAAGAAATGGAATGAAATGGTTACGGAGCAGCATCTTTTTGAAATTTCAGAACCCCTGACCGCTGAAGATTCTTTTGCGCTGACCATGCACATCGATGTGACAATGAAAGGCCGCGGACGAATGAATCATAAGGAACTCTGCGTTTACCAGGTCAGTGGTGGCAAAATTGTTTCTGAACAGTTCTTTATGTAACCCGGATTATCCCCTGTCCTGATATAATCCCATTACGTTCCCGGAGAGATCCCGAAACCAGGCTGTAATTTCAGGAGCATCCATACCAACAGGCTGCACGATCGTTCCGCCCTGTTCAATTATTTTCTGAATCGTAATTTCAATATCGTCCACCATAATATGAACCAGCAGTCCGATTTCCGCGGCCGGCTTGCGGTCCGTGCGCCAGGTTCCGCTTACTTCGCCGACGCCGTCATCGAAGGCAATGGTGCCATCAGACCGCCGCCTGACTTTCCAGTCAAATGCCCTTTGATAAAAATCGCTGGATTCATCGATGTTTCGGGAAGGCAGTTCCAGGTAACAGATCTTGCCATTTCCGAAATGGGGTGCTTCATTATTACTCATAGATCATTTTTTTCAAGTTGAAAAATTTCTTCGACTGACTTGCCAAACACCCGCGCAATTTTCAATGCCAGCAGGGTAGAGGGAATATATTTATTGCTTTCGATGGAGTTGATCGTTTGTCTGGATACACCCACTTTATCAGCAAGTTCCGCCTGCGTGATTTCTTTAATGGCGCGTTCAATGCGGATATTGTTTTTCATAGCGTGGTATCAGAATCATTTGATCTGGCTGAACGGTTTAACCTGTAGAGCACCCATTGAAAACGAAGAATAAAAAAAAGTAAGGGCAGCCAGATATTCAACATTAATATATGGTCAGATTCGCCACCATGGGTAAATACCAGGCTGAAAAGCAGGAGACCATAGTTCAGATAAATGGCCCAACGGAGAGAATCGAGCCGCAGCTGGGTAATCTGCTCGTCTTCGACCCGCTCACGCGAAAAGGCAATGAGAAAAAGACCGATCAGCACCATCAGTGTGGTGCCAATAAAAAACAGGTGCGGTGGTGAAAATAAAAAACCGTTTGTTTCAGAAGAAGCCGGGTTCATATGATTATATCCCCCGGGATAACGGGCATCCCATAACAATTTGATCGGGATATGCACCAGGATCAGGCCAATGCCGAGCCATCGGCTATAAAACGGAAACAGGTAATTTGTTCTCATTATGTCAAGTTTGCAAGTCTAAATGTAAAGAATGCTTTACATATAAACCAAATTTATTTGTCTAAACGTCATATTGCCATACCGGTCGGCCACAGACGCCAGCCCAACACTGTAAACAGTTTGCGAAGTGTTTTCCATTGGTTTTCATTGGATTAATTCATAATTGGGCATTTTCAGGTTTTATTGCTGCAAACGCAAATATGCGCGTATGAAAAAGAAATTTTACGGAGTGTAGACGTAGGCTACGTAAAATTTATTTTTTTCCCCATCTTTTTTGGAAACCAGGACCTGCAAATGGGTCGTCTTTCAGTACTTATTCGTGTTTTGGTATTGTTTAAAACACGTCTGCTTCGGGAGCGCTTCGGGAGCGCTTCGCTGATTCTTCGCTTATTTCCCGAAGCGGTCCCGAAGAAACAGCGAGGAAAACAATAATCAGATAATAAGGAAATGTGGTTAAAACCAATATTTTTTACGTAGCCTACGTCTACACTCCGTAAAATCCTTTTTTCATGCACGCATATTTGTGGGTCAGCAACGGTTTACGGCATCGGCAGGTATCCGCTGCAAACTGCAGATGCCTTTGAATCACCTGACCAATTCATTATTTCAAATTGAGTGGGATCAATTTTTGTAGTCAGTATGATTTAAAACTTATTTTATGACAAGTATCGCAAATAGCCTTTTAGTCGAATTTAACAGTGAGGTTCCTGCCTCCGGCAAATGCCTGGAAAGGATTCCGGAAAGCAAATGGGAATTTAAGCCTCACCCTAAGTCAATGGCCATGGGCTATCTTGCCATGCTGGTCGCCGAGATTCCTTTATGGATTACAGTGATGATAGAACAGGGTGAAATCGACTTTATGACTTTCAAACACGCGCAACCTAAAACTGCGAACGAACTGATGGTTCATTTTTGGGAGAATGTAAGTAAGGCCCGGAATGCATTACAAAATGCAACGGAAGCAGATATCAATAAAGTATTTTACCTCCGTACGGGCGGCAAGGAAATCTTTCATGCATCAAATGCAGAATATATCGGGCCGACGATCAACCACTGGGTGCATCACCGCGGTCAGCTGACGGTATATATGCGGCTTTGCGATATTGCCGTGCCCTCCATTTATGGTCCCTCCGCAGATGAAAATCCTTACAAATAATCTTTTATATTTTTGATCCCGCCAGCTATTGGAAAGAAGGATGCAGGAGTTGGATCATGAAATAAAAAATTATGCATATGAATTTGCCGGTCCAGATCGCAAAACAAATCAGGGATGTTCATTTTGGCGGAAACTGGACGGCCGTAAATCTGAAAGAGACTTTGAACGACATTGGCTGGCAGGAAGCAACAACCCGGGTTTATTCCTTTAATACTATTGCGGCCCTGGTTTACCATACGAATTATTATGTAGGTGCTGTCATCAAAGTCTTACAGGGAGCCCCGCTCGACGCTCATGATAAATTTAGTTTTGATCATCCGCCCATCCTGTCGCAGAGTGATTGGGAAAAATTATTGGAGAAGACCTGGAGTGATGCCGAAACGTTCGCAGCCCTGGTTGAACAGTTGCCGGAAACTAAATTCGGGGACGACTTTTCAGATAATAAATACGGGAACTACTCTAGAAATATTCACGGAGTTATAGAACATCTTCATTATCATCTGGGGCAGATCGTTCTGATAAAAAAAATGCTTCGGCAAAAGGAGTCATGAGGGTTTTACAATAACCCATCGGTTTAAGAAATTGTAGGGCATTTCTATAACCAGTTTGTAAAAATTGGATTTGAATTTTTGAACATCTATACTGGCCTGGCCATTTGCAACGGGCACTTCCTTCATCAGCTGGTATTCATCCTTTCCGCCCGACTTAAAATGATTCGTTGTTGTGAGCCATATTTTGGCCATACCATCGCCCTGCTGCACTTTCCATTTAATATTTATTATTCCTTTGTCGAAGGATGCTTCGGCGCAGCAGGCAGACAATTTTCCAGTCAGGGCGATCCCGTCAATCTCCATCAATTGTTCCCTGGGAATTTTTATTTCCAGGAATTTTGAAATGGAAGGAAAAATATCTGTAATGGCCGGCGGACCCGTAAAAAAATAATTATTCAAATCCTTTGCATTCGTTGCAATCCATGTGGTTCTTTCCCTTGAACTCTGCCCACCGTGATTATATCCATTGTCTGACCGGCCATGGTCGGTGGTAATATATATCTGCCACTCTTCGTCAAAATTTTTTTCCCGGTATTGAATGGCCTCCCGGAGCTTTCCGATTTTTTTATCAAGCATTAAAACCGCATCAGTCAGATACTTCCCATTGCCATGCCGGTGACCCATTTCATCTGTATATTCCAGGTAAACCCAGCTCAGATCCGGAGCCAGCCTCCTGATCACCGCGGCTGCAGTATCAACAACTGCTTCATCAATAACATTATAAAAATAACCGGCGGTATCGTGGGGATATTTTAGCTCGTCCAGTTCCATACCGTCAAAATGATAATCCGGTTGAATATTGCCGGCATCCTTTACGTCACTGCCAATTAATTTTGTGCGGTTATCAAGCCAGGTTGAAAAAACAGCTGTTTTCTTATCCGGATACCGGTGCTTTGAAAAAGCGGTAAATATTCCAGTAGTTGTAATTGGGAGCTACAATATCATTATCCCAAACATTGTGTTTGTTCACCCAGGTACCTGTCAGTAAACTATTATATCCTACTGCAGAAATAGTCGGCGTTTGTGAATATCCATCTTTCTCACCGCCTACATAAGCTTTTACAAAGCCTCCTTCTTTGCTCAGAGCCTGCAGGTTGGGCATGGGCAGTTGCTGAATCAGATCTGCAGGTATTCCGTCTGCAATCACGAAAACCGCTTTTCTTATTTTTTGCGCCGGAAGGGTAAGTGCAGATATTATCAATACGAATATTAAAATGAGCGGCTTTCAGAATAACCGAAGTATTTTGCCGATCCGAAAGCAAAACCACTATGCTGAATGCTTATAATGAGTCATGATGAAGTATTTAAATTAATAGCAGGAAAGTTCTGTACTGCAAATTTATTCCTATAAGACGGACTAAATTTTCTCCGTTAACCTCCCAAACGCCGCTTCTGCTTATCTTAGTGATGAATTAAACAACCGGCATAATGAATATGGCAAAAAAACTGACCCTTTGCTTCGCCCTGATCTGGATGGCAGTTCTGAATATAAGCGGTCAGACAGCCACTGACGCGATTCCAAAACTTATCAGTCGGGATGGCCGCCATGCGCTTATTATTCAGGGAGAACCTTTTTTTATACTTGGTGTGCAGGCACACAACTCGAGTGCCTGGCCGGCCATGCTTCCCCGCTTATGGGAGGCTGTCGAAGAAATGCACGCCAATACACTTGAGGTCCCGGTTTACTGGGAGCAGGTTGAAGCCCGGCCCGGAATTTTTGATTTTTCTCTGGTGGATACCCTGCTCATCCAGGCCAGGAAACATAATGTGAACCTGGTGCTGCTTTGGTTTGCCACCTGGAAAAATGGAAGTAACCATTATATGCCTGAATGGATGAAGAAGGATGCGGCGAAATATCCCAATATTAAAAGCGCAGAAGGAAAGCCAATCGATTCACCGTCTCCAAACGCTGAGGCGACGATGGAAGCAGATAAGAAGGCCTTTGCCATGCTAATGAGACACCTGAAAAAATCAGACCCGGAACATACGGTTATCATGGTTCAGGTTGAAAATGAACCCGGCGCCTGGGGAAGTGTGCGGGACTATTCACCCAACGTTCAAAAATTATTTGAAGGCCCGGTTCCTGCTGAAATGCTGAAACCCGAAATGCTTAAGGCATTACATGTTCCCGTTGTTTCAGGTGGCAGCTGGCAGAAAGTTTTTGGCGAAAGGGCAGATGAATATTTTCACGCCTGGTCAGTTGCCCGGTTCATCGGACAGGTGGCCGCCGCAGGGAAAGTGGAATATGCATTGCCTTTGTACGCTAATGCGGCTCTGCGGAATCCGCTGACTAATCCAACGGCCAATAATTATGAAAGCGGAGGACCGACAGATAATGTGATTCCGATATGGAAGACCGCCGCACCAGCCATTGATATTCTTTCCCCGGATATTTATCTTTCAGGAACTGATACGATAATGAAAGTAATCGACTTATACGCGCGACCCGATAATGCTTTGTTTGTTCCGGAATTGGGTTGGAACCCGGACAAAGTGAAATATCTCTACGAAGTAATCGCCCGCGGAGGTATCGGCTTTTCACCCTTCGGAGTTGATGATAACGGAGAGGGCTACACGCAAACTGAAATGACCGGGCACCTGGCGCCATTTTCAAAGGAATACGCTGTATTCAGCCCGATGATGAGGGAGATTGCGAAATGGGGTTATGAAGGTAAAATCAAAGCGGCTGTTGAACGCGAAGATCACGCGGATCAAACCATTGATCTGGGTAACTGGCAGGCCATTATATCTTTTGGCTCGGGAGAAAGAAAAGTTTCTGATAAAATAAATCCCCTGGCAGATGGCAAATTAATGATTGTGCAATTGGATGAAGATAAATTTGTCATCATCGGTACAGGTTGCCGCATAAGTTTTCACCCTGCCGGCAAAAATTCGGGGAAGGCCTGGCAATATGGAAAAGTGGAAGAGGGCAGATATGATCATGGCTCATTCAAACCGCTGCGTATTTTAAATGGAGATGAAACCGACTGGGGCGGGCCTCGTTTTGGCAGCACGCCAACAGTAGTGCAGGCCAGTTTGATTTTACGCTAAACGATCAGCATAAAATATTTCTATTTTTTGATTTTCCTGAAAACTTACCGGGTCAACAGTAAAAGGAATGATTTGCGCGCTGATTTGTTCAGAGAGTAAACACATTAAAAGACAGGCCAACGGAAGGCAAAGATTTTTGATATGGTGGAGTTTTATTCTTGAATCCTTTCTATAACATCCACCCAATAGTTGCTGGACCTAAATCCGGTATCAGGCACAGCTGGCGTATAGGTATATTTATACAAGCCATTAATACGTTCTGTGCTGTCAGCCAGAGCGGTTAACGGACCATTGGTAATGGCTTTTTTAAACATGTAATTCGTTGAAATATAATTTCCCAGACTGCTATGATAAGCCGCGATATAAGTTTTATATGCAGTGATTGGAACAGCAGTTGCAAATAATACGGTTTGCCAACCACTGTCCGTTTCGTTTTTAGATATTTCTGAAGCCAGCAGCGTTCCATTCGCAGTATAAAGCTGTGCTGTATGCGTTCCTTCGTTGCCGGCAGTCTTATAGAATTTAATTCCGGTAATATCTCCCGCAACAGATGTCTGGAATTTTACACCTATTTCGAGACCAAATACACCTACACTATCGTTCGCAGTTTGACCGGTAGGAAGCTGAGTTGTAAATATGCTGTAAAAGGTATAGACAGGTGGCGGAAGAGGAGATTCATTACTATATTCTTTCGAACATGAAATGCCCATGATTAATACAAAGAATAGTGCAAACAGGGTTGTATTGAAACTATTAGATGGCAGGCTGATCGACGTTTTCATGGCTCGGGTTAAATGATCAATATCGGGTTTATATTTCTGAGAAAAAACCACCGATTTTCAGGACCTGGATTTCAGGAATGGATTATTAACACAGGAAAATTGGAGGAATTATTACAGCACTTGCTGAATAATCGGAACTAGGCGTATTCCGATATTTATGAGTGCAATATATATTACTTATAAGATAATGCCCACTGTCGTAATTTCATACGGGATTATACTAAGTAAAACTACGTTTTTTCATAATATGTTGGTAATCATGTGTTAATAATTGATGGAGCGCAAGAATTTCCTTCATAAAGAGTAAGTTTCGGGAATCCGGATCCCTTGTTTTTCCCATCTGGTAAGGTTGTTGCGATAATAGCCTGGTTATAACATTAATCAGAATTTAAAAAAATGGACAAAATACAAAAGCTCGAGTTAATGGACAAAATTCAAAGGGAATTGAAGGATCTGGAACAGAGCCAGACGGCTGTCCTGAAAAAAGTATCGCAGATCGCTGCACACAATATTACCCTTGGTGCGAAATTGCTGGATGAGAAGTTGCCGGATCTCCAGGAAAAAGTTGACGCCGGCGTCGTGAGTGTAAACGAAATTGCAGAAGCATTTGAAGAGTACAGAGAAAAGTTCTTCAAGGATAATAACCTGGCAGCTCAGGTGGATCCCACTGCTTAGCGCCAAATTATTTTTCTACTGCACGGCAATTATTATTTTTTGCTTTTAACTACGTGACTTTGAAAAGGCCTACCCGTCTTTTCTATTTTCTTAGTCATTTTTCTTTCTGAAGAAGGAGTTGCATATTCTTTTAATGCACCTGAGATTTTTTCAAAAATTTTAGACATTATTTCCGTTCGTCGCTGTTTTTTTACTCTAACCCGGCTTTTTCGTTTATTCATGATATTAATTTTAGATGAGGAATATAATCGACACCCACTAAATTCATATTAACATTTTCTTTGAAACATGAGCACTTGCCGGTAACGTTTATAATAGATTAACCGGTTATGCGAATCACTACACCATATGCAATTTGCATGCTCAGCGCCTGCATCCTGTTTTCCGAAGGATGCAAGAAGACGGAACAGCCTGTAAAAATGGGCCAGAGCCAGGAGCCGGTTTGCGAACCCGTTCATCTTTCTTCTGCACCTGTAAGCGAAACCTATATTGTGATGTTGCGAAATGCAGAAAGTCAAACCGGCTCTGTACAGACGCTTGGCAAAGCCTCGACAACTGTCAACGCTATTTTCCGGCGTTATGCCATTCCCGGAGAATCAGCAGGTCGCCATGCTGAATACCATACATTCAGGATTCATTGCCCGCTGACCCACAATCAGGTCCTGGCATTGAAAGCAGGATGAAGAAGTGGAACTGGTGGAGCAGGACCGGGTAATTACATTGGAAAAAGGCTGTTTTGAACTGGTTTCTCCATCCACCGTTCAGTGGGGCGTCAGGCGAACAGGCGTTGGTGACGGAACCGGAAAGCGGGTCTGGATCATTGATACCGGCGTGGATACCGACCATCCCGATCTGGATGTGGATACTGTACTGAGCAAATGTTTTGTGCGCAACGAAACTTCTGTGGAAGATAATAACGGACATGGCACACATGTGGCGGGAATAATTGGTGCGTTAAATAATTCCACGGGTGTGGTGGGCGTGGCTTCGGGTGTTCGCATTATTGCGCTGAAAGCATTGAACAATGATGGGGAAGGAAGCACCAGTCAGCTGATCCGGGCGCTCAACTATGTAGGTCAAAATGCAAGTTCCGGAGAAGTGGTCAACATGAGCCTCGGCACTGACACGATTTCTCCATCTCTTGACAATGCCGTTCGCACGCTGGCAGACAGAGGAATTTTATTTTCCATCGCTGCCGGGAATGAATCTCAAAATGCCAGTCTTTCTTCACCGGGCAGGGTCAATCATCCCAATGTTTTTACGGTCTCTGCCATCGACAGCCTCGGAAGGTTTGCCTCTTTTTCAAACTTCGGTAACGATGTGGTGGATTTTGCAGCTCCCGGTGTTCGTATCATTTCAACTTTTAGTAAAGGCCGGTATGCGCAACTCAGCGGAACTTCCATGGCTGCACCCCATGTAGCCGGCATACTGGTCATCAACGGTAAAAAGATTAACAGCCGCGGTGTTGCCCTCAACGATCCGGACGGCAAGCCGGATGCCATCGCTTCTTTCTGATTCATTAATATCTTTCTTTGTTGTGACAGGTGAAATGCCGGCGTTCAAATTATCTTCGATATTTGCTGAACAGGCATCTCTGATATCAGGACTGCTGCAAAAACGGAGCAACTATGAATAAATTAATTTTGTCCATCCCGGTATTTTTATTCTTAGCAGCGCAGGGACAGATTAACCCAAAGCCGCCATCAGAAAAACAGGCTCAGTCAACGCCGGCAGTTTCGCCATCTCCCGGCAGCTACCAGGAACACGCCGCAACTGAGTATTTCAGATTTCGGCGCCGTCGGAAATGGCAGTTTCGATAATGCGGATGCCATAAAAAATGCGGTTGAATATGTAATAGCTCATCCCCAGAAATTAATCGTTCCCATTGGGAATTTTTTCACCAGCCGTTCAATAATCGCAAGAAACCCGGTGGCCGGCAGGTTCTTTACACTTCACCTGGAGGGCATCCTTTCTAATAAATCATCCAGTAATGAATATCTGTCAAGGATAACCTATGGTTCGAAATCAGGTTTCGCATTGGGCATCCAGCTTGGCAGGAGCATTGAGATAGAAAACATTACCATCCTGGGCCAGTACACTTTTCCGCATTCCGTCACTAACCATAATATTGCCACACTGAAATTTTCAGATTGGATCGATCCGGCGATTACGGATTCCCGTTATGCTCCTTATGCAGGCATAAGCATCGATCCTTACCCAACCGGATCGGGCGGCACTTCCGATGTAATCATAAAAAACTGTGCGATAAAACAGTTCATGGTTGGGATCGCTCTTTCTCCCAATCCCTCGACCCTGAATGATGAAATGATTTCGATCCTGGACTGCGATATCGAAGCGGTGAGAGTGGCCATTGCGATCGGACAGGACCAGAGTAAGGAAATTCATATTGACCGGCTGAAGGTTTGGGGTTCCACGCATACCGTGATTGATGGAGTTAATTATGGAAGGGGCACGGGCGGCGGATCGGTGGATATGTATGGCGGAAATATTGCCGGCAATGTAAATCAGCTGGTAAATATTAATACGGACCGCTTCAATTTCACTTCTTATGGTCTGCATGCTGAAAGTTTATTCCGCATAGGAACCATCAGGGGTGGGGCGGGTGCAAATTTTATGGTTCCGCAGATTGACTTTCTCACCGGGCCGGGACTTCCGGCTGCTGATTATATTTTATACGGCAATGCAAATTTTTACGGAGGTTGTTTGCGATATTACGACGACCAGCCGAATCACCGCCTGAACCTGGCCGCAATCGACGGCTATTTCAGGGATATGTCATTGAACACACCACCGATTGTATCCAGCCTCCAGGGTTATCCCGGTGGCGGATGGGACCATCCGCAATTCGAAAACATTCATTTGTATTACAATCAGGGCACTAAAAAACTGAAAGACGATTTTGACGATCTGATTAAATTCGACCGGGCCGTTCCTCCAACAATAGACCGGCAAAAATGGACGGCATCCCTGACTCCGACGGCCTATGATTTCGGAAATATTAAAGTGGGTGACTATATCCTCGGTGCACCGGGAAGCAGTTCAAAAAGATTTTATGACCAGGGACTAAACCCCAACGTGGCACCGACTCTTCAGATCGGCAGGGTCACGAGGAAAGAAAAAGGTATCGTGTACCTGGACGATGTGGGCCTGAATGTTTTTACAGAATCCGGCTATGATGCACTTGTATATTTCAAGGATAAAATATTGATTTTAGAGAAGTGCTAAAATCCGGAAGTAATTTCCCGGGAAATTTAACCCTGCAGAGCCTGCTGAATAATTTTTTCCGTACCTGAAATTTTTTGAATCAGATCAGCCGGCAAATCAAATCGGTTTTGCAGATAAGGGAAGGAATTATAGCTCACCCAGATTTTTTTCTCATCGTCCTGCCATACAAGAACTTTCAATGGCAGATCCAGTCCACACAAAGGATTTGCGTTCATTAACGGAATACCTCCTTTTGGATTTCCGAAGATCAGTAATCGCAGAGGCTTTAAGTTCATTCCAGCCTTTTCAGCTTCCGCCTGCTGATCGATACGGGCATAGATCGAAATACCGTGAGCGGTAAGCGCTTTTTCAAGGGCGCCCATCGTTTCGTTAACACTGGCTAAACCCGGCAGGGTTATAATACCTGAGTTGGATTGCATGGTTTAGGATTGAATTATTAATTTCCTTACGTTAAAGGTAGATAATCAAAAAAACATAATGACCTCGGTTGGCCACGCCCTTGTTATGTTTAAAAATCAGATGCTTTGGAAACCCTGGCGCCCTTTTTCCTGAAATATTGCAAGGCATTCTTCTGTGCCTTCGCACTTCGGGCGCCGACGGCATCTTCAATAATCTTTATCTGGAATCCTTTTTGTAAACCAGACTTTAGCGTCTCTTTTATGCATGCATTGGAAAATACACCGGTCAGTGTCAATTCCTGTATACCCTGATCTTTTAAAAATCGAAGCAAATCTTTATTAGACAACGCATCACCGACTGACTTGCTGTAAATAGTTTGATTCACCCGGTCAATTCTGGAGTCGATACCGGTACCTTTGGTACCTTTTTTTACCACATTGCCCGTGATCAGATTTAATAATGGGTTAGTCCATTCATTGACAATATATAAAACCGGCCATCCCTGATGATGGTACTGTCTGATCAATTGGTTGACATGATTGCAGAGCGGTCCGATACTTGAAGAATCCACATGCATGCGGGATCCCGGATCCAGCAAATTTTCCTGAAGATCGATTACGAGCAAAGCCTTTGTTGCAGTTTGTGCGTGTAAATGAGCTGACATGATTAAGACGATTAATGTAATGGAATGTTTCATCTGTTTCATAGTGATGAATAAGGGAGCAAAAATGAATTGGAAAAAGATGGATTCCTATCCCGGTTTTCAGGGATTTTCATGATATGGATATTGACTAATTTTGTAAAAACAAGTTCTGAAGAATGATAAAGGAAGATTATGCTAACCTGATCAGTCATCTGCCTGCAGACTGGACTGTTCCTGAAGGATTTTTTGAAAATATATTTCTACGTGACGATTGTTATTGTTTCCTGATGAATTGTACCGGTGAAAAACGGTATTATCAGCTGGGTACACCCTGCGAGGAAATTACCGGATTCTCTCCGGCGGACTATGCAAGGGGTGGGATAGAATTTTGGTTTTCCCGGGTAAATCCGGCAGATATTTCTTTTGTCACGGAAGCCATTATCGAAGGATTCAGCCAGCTTGTAGGGATACGTGGACGTCAGGACTCGCCCATTCTGATCCGGATGAGATATCGTTTTCTGACAGCAAAAGGAAACTGGCTCAATACAATCGAAACCCGGTATTTATTCTCCCACAACAAAAATGGATTGGTAGATCAGACGCTTTGTAAGTTCGAAGTAATAGATGATCAGAGCAGCGAGATAAGCGCGCTGAAAATCATTTCTGGCAAGGATACGGATCGAAACCAAATGCTGGCCGCGACACTGCTGCTCAAAAACAGGAAGCCTTAATTCAGAATGCCAAAAATGAACAACCGCCACTGACGAGCCGTGAAAAGCAGGTATTACAGATGATCAGCGACGGGTTGTCTACAAAAATGATCGCGGATCAATGCTTTATCAGTGTCCATACGGTAGAGACGCACCGCAAACATTTACTTGAAAAGCTCGATGTGCGCAATTCCATGGAGCTGATCAAAAAAGCGTCTAAATATTTCTGGCTCTGACGGTAACTATTTTTTCGCATTTGCAGATGTAAAAACATTGTCGGCACCATCAGTACTCACTTTCCTGATAACGGCGCCCGCAACTTTGCTACCCAGTTCCAATCCAACTTCATTATCGGTACGGAAATGAATTCCCCCCTGAAAGCGGGATTCGGCTGCATCCTTTGCTTTCTTTTGAAAAAAGGCACTGTCTGCAGGGAAAAAATAAGAATACAAACCGGCCATCACTCCACTGATGGTTGCATGACCGGAAGGATATCCGGGGAATGGCGGTGTTCCCATCAGCACCGGCTGGAAGGTAGTATCATATTGATCCGGACGCGTGCCCCAGTAAGCATACTTGGCATCCCAGCAGGCCACAAAGCCATCATAAAATCCAACATCCGTAATGGCGTATATGCGGGCCGCCCGCGGAGGATTCTGATTGAGGTTGTATTCGAAAATCTTTTTGTTCAGCTGTTCGAACCAGAAATCCTGGCTGGCCCAAAAAAAAGCATTGGCCGTGGAACGAAAATTGGGTTTGAAATTTTTCAGCTCTGCCATATCTTTTGCATAGTCGGGAGGCGGGCCGGGACGAAACTGGCTGCTGCTTTCCAACACAACGGTTTTGCATGATCCCAGGATAGGGAACATGGGATGTGGTCCTTTCCATAATCCCGGTTGATCAGGCATCTTTCCATTCCACGCTGTTTTGGGCGGAAAATCTTTCGTGTATTCAATTTCTTTTTCGGCGATCTTTTTTCCCAGCGCAAAACCTGCGCGGGTATCACTCGGAAAAGCGACACCGGCGGCAATCCTTGATTCCATCAGCTGCTCTGCCAGACGATTTACGGAGTCCGCCATATCTGGAAAAAAATGAGAGATGATGGTGACCGCCACACCCGCGGCAACGGAATATTCGCAGGGATAGGAAGGACTCTCCGGTTTTATCGTAAATGCCTTTATCTTTTTGTCTGCAGCAAAAGGACGGGGACGATTATACGCATACTTGGTATTCCAGGCGGCGACGGTCGCATCATAAGTGGCGATGCCAACCAGCAGATTCGCCAGCGCACCATGATAGCTGGTATCGGTGATCCAGAGTTTGGAAATCATCTCCTGCCAGCGGTAACCGGGTGCACCGGCATTCCAGTAGATGATTTGTTGCCAGCCGGCGGCATTTAAATGCTGCTGCCGGTATATCACCTGTGATATTTCTTCTTTGTAAGATAAAGGCGGGGCCAGGCGATAAGCTTCACCCGAAGTGATGAACCATGTCTTCCAATTCCCTGCATTGGGTTCCTGCTGGGCCTGCAGCTGAGCTGCGAAGAATATTATGGCGACGAAGGTGAACAGACTCTTTTTCATATACTGGTTATTTTTATGCAAGTATATCTCAATGAAGAAAGCGACAGTGTCCACTGTCAATGAACAACGGACCCCGGTAAACAAACAACGGATCAGGGTCAACTATAGCAACTACATTTTGCCGACATTTACCCATAGATGAAGAAAGCAAATCGATATCAGGCAGGTTACATTTTACCTATGGGTCGGGCTCGCCTATTTTCTGCTCTGGGTAGTAAGTGAGTCGGGCAGGCATCCCGGTTTTTTTGGGAAAATACTGTTGAATGAAATCTGGCGCACTTCCTATATTATCGTTGTCAATTATATATTGTTCGAGTACAGTCTGCCATTTATTATGCGGAGAAGAAAATATATACTGATCAACATACTGGTTGGCATCCTGTTGTTTTTCGCCCATCTCATGATGTATACCATAGGGCTGTACATATGGAAGATCGATCGGAGCCGGGCTGGGATTGTATAATGAATTCAGGACATTCGAAGATATTAAGGAGGAACTCAGTTTTCACTTTGGATTTAGTGTGGGCTCCTTTTTCTTTTTCGGGATCATCCGGCATATTTATAATTACATAAAATTAAAAGCAACATCACAGCGCCTGCTCATAGAAAAACAACGGGCAGAATTGAATTACCTCAAATCACAAACCAACCCGCATTTTTTATTCAATACCCTAAATAATATCTATTCACTGGCCAGGGACAAGTCGGATCTGGCCCCGGAATCCATTTTACGCCTGTCGAAAATATTGAGGTTTATGCTCTATGAAACCGGCGGACCGTTTATCGCCATTGAACAGGAATTGAAAATAATCAGCGACTATATTGCCCTTGAAAAGCTGAGATACGATGAATCCCTGCGGGTAAATTTCAGCAATGATATAGAAGATATGAAACAGGCCCTGCCACCGTTGTTGCTGATTCCCCTGGTGGAAAATGCTTTCAAACATGGTGTTTCTGAAACGAGAACCCATCCATTTGTTGATATTCATCTTTCGGTCAATAAACGTCAGCTGTTGTTTTTAGTGAAAAATTCTACGGAAGAAATTCAGGAGAAAGGCGCGGTGAAAGAAAATATCGGGCTTTCTAACCTGCGGCGACAGCTGGAATTGCTCTATACCGATTACAACCTGTCTGTTCAGCATACTGAATCCGGATTTTCTGCTACTTTAAAAATTAATCTTTCAAGCCATGTCTAAGATAAAATGTATTATCATAGAAGACGAACCGCTGGCGGTAAAAGTTTTATCGGATTATATTTCACAAACTCCTTTTCTGGAATTGCAGGGTGCTTTTAAAGACGCGATACTGGCGACCGACTTCCTGCGGAATAATCATACTGATCTTATTTTTCTGGATATTCATCTTCCGAAATTAAAGGGTATGGCGTTTTTAAAAACGCTCTCACATCCTCCGGCGGTAATTGTTACGACGGCTTATCATCAATACGCCGTAGAAGGATTTAATCTGAACGTAACAGACTACCTGCTGAAGCCATTTGAATTTGAGCGTTTTTTAGTGGCTGTAACCAAGGTAAAATCAGCACAGACTGAAAAACAGAAATCCGAAACCGGTGAGGTGAAAGATTTTATCTTTCTGAATGTTCAGAAAAAGAAAGTGAAAATATTGTTTTCTGAAATCGTTTATATTGAAAGCCAGCTGGAATATATCCGGATCGTTACAACAACGAAGGAGTACCTCTCCAAAATGAGCACGCATGAAATTGAAGCACTTCTGCCTTCTGGTCTTTTCAAACGAATACACCGGTCTTATATCATTTCCGTCAGTAAGATCGTGTCCTATACTGCCGAGTCGGTTGAACTAAAAGGCGTATCTATTCCCATTGGCAGGGGTTACCGGGACATACTCGAAAGTTTATAAAGGAATTCGTTTGCGGGATTCGTCGAAACTCCATTGTGGCTTCGCTAAAAGCAACTCAGTTTTTTCTGTATATCGAAATCAGTTTTTCTCTGATCAGATCATGGATTCCAACAGAGCATGAATTTTTTGTCCAGGGAGCATCATCACTCAGTTCAGTCAGCAGATTTTCATTTGCCTGAGATTCAGTCAGCCAGTCGAAGAGTATTTCCATTTCAGCAGCGTCTAATTCACGCCGGTGGTAATAGGTACAGAGAATGTCCAGGATAGTTTCCAAATCGATCATACGGTCGTGGCTCGGTAGTTGAAATCGTACAATCTACAATGGAAATTTACTTGGAGTACAATGTTTAGTCAGATCAGTAAAACTTGCCTACGATCAATAATAATTTCCACTTTCACGCCCAAATAAGCGGAATTTGACTATCTGGTTACCAGCATTCGCTCAATGCGGCCGTGATTGACAGGACTATATCGCTGCCTTTGCCAGCCTGGCCAGCGTTCTTAAACCGGTTTCTGTTTTTTCATTCCATTCCAGTCCATAAGTCAGTCGCATGCAATTGCTGAATTGTTTTTGCAGGGTAAACATGACACCGGGATAAAAATTAATTTTTTTGCTTATCGCCGTATTGTATAATTCAATCGTATCAATTTTCCCCGGCAATTCTACCCACAATGATAACCCGCCCTGCGGCCTGCTGAGTTTTGTGCCATCAGGGAAGGATTCTCCGATAACCCGGACAAACTGCAGGTAGTTGGTATATAAAGTTTTTCTCAGTTTTCTCAGGTGTGCCTCATACCTGCCCGTTTCTAAAAAGCTTCCGATCGCTTCATGGGTAATCGGTGTACTGCTCAGGCTGTGAAATAGTTTTGTTTTCATTACCTCGTTCTTAAATTGCCCTGCTGCGACGCAGCCCACGCGGTATGCGGGAGCCAGGGTTTTTGAAACTGAACTGCACCAGAGTACCATGCCGGCTTCATCATATGACTTGCAGCAGGTAGGTCTCTTATCCCCGAAATAGAGGTCGCCAAAAATATCATCTTCAATCAGCGGTATATTATATTTTCGCCAACAGCCTCACCGCTTCTTTTTTATGTTCGTCCGGCATCAGGCTGCCGAAAGGATTATTAAAATTGCTCACGAAAATGCAGGCAGCCAGTCTGGTTTTCTGTACTATTTTCTTCAGGGAATCCATATCCACACCGGTCTGCGGACTGGTAGGCAGCTCCAGGATTTTCAAGCCCAGGCTCTGTGCCAATTGCAATATGCCGAAAAAGCAGGGACTCTCCACGGCTATCGTATCGCCACGTTTTGTAATCGCCATCAGGCAATAAGATATCGCGGATAGGCAACCCGCAGTAGTCATAATATCCTTTTCAGACAGGTTGCCTTTCCAGTTAAATGACCATTTGGCAAGCTGCCTGCGAAGTTTTTCATTGCCCTGCAGAGATTCATATACCGTTCCGCTTCCGGGCAGTGATCTGACAGCCTGCAGAGTACTCTTATTCAATTTGGCAACAGGCAGCAGTTGCACCGCAGGTACTCCTCGGGCAAACACGACAAAATCTTTTTCGGCTGCACTGTCAAAGGAGTTTTCAATGATATCAGAAACGGTTTTTGCAACCGGTTTGCTTACCGGTCTGCTTGCACCGGGCATGGCCAGTTTTTTTCTGAACGAGTTGCTGACATAAAAACCCGACTGGGGTCGCGGTTCTATCAGTGATTTCGCCTCCAGTTCATAGTAGGCAAACTGGGCCGTACTCATGCTCACACCATGCTGGCGGCAGATCATACGTATGGACGGAAGTTTGTCGCCCACTTTCAGCGTATCATTATTGATCTGCTTTTCCAGGCTGTTGGCAATTTTTAAATAGAGCAGTTCTCTGCCAGGTGTATTTTTCTTCATAATAAACTGTACTGGTCAAAAATACTAAAAATGTATCTGTCTTGGTTGAATTAATTTGTAGGAGATTTGTCCTGGCTAAAGATTTATGAGGACAATTATTAATAGTGATTTTTAAAAACAGAGCATATGAAAACATTTATTGTTGATTCATTTACCAGTGAGTATTTTAAGGGTAATCCTGCCGGCGTCTGCTTTCCGGAGCAGGAACTCAGCGAACTTAAAATGCAGAATATCGCGACTGAGCTTGGTCTTTCAGAAACTGCATTTGTGATACCGGTTGGGAAAAAGGATACGTATACCATCAGGTATTTTTCTCCAAAAAAGGAGATCCCGCTTATGCGGTCATGCCACCCTGGCATCGGCCAAAGTGATTTTTAAGGAAGAGGGACCTGATAAAATACATTTCATCACGATTGAAAACCTGGACCTGACCGTTACGAAACATGGAGAGGAGATAACCCTGGAATTTCCGGTTTATGATACCGAGCCCGCGGTCGTATCACCGGCTATGCTGAAGGCGCTTGGACTGACCGCTGTAAACAATACAGTTTTCAGTTCCCATAATAAAATTATCATGCTGGAAATCGGCAGCCCGGAGGTATTGGAAAATCTGAATCCGGATTTTAATGCACTGATACCTTCACATCACGGCATAAATGGTGTTTTGGTAACCGCACCGGCAGTGAATAATGGGTACGATTATCATTACCGGTATTTCTGGCCCTGGGCAGGTACCAATGAAGACCCTGTTACCGGTGCGGTACAAACCTTCCTGGCAAAATACTGGGGTGCGAAACTGAATAAGAAAAAGATGAAAGCTTTCCAGTCATCCAGCCGTACAGGCTATATGAATGTGCAATTGCAGAATGAAAAAGTTTTATTGACCAGCCGGGCAGTCATTGTGCTGGAAGGAAATTTAATGGTTGCCTGAAATCAGAGACTATGCATATTCCGGAAACTAAAATAGAGAACAGCGGTTATCGGGCATATTACAAAGACGGCTTTTGCATTTCTACAGAAAAAGCGAGACTGGACCTGAAAGCCATACACGATTTTCTGTCTACCCAGTCATACTGGTGTTTGAATATTCCATACGACAGGGTCGAGGCCGCTGTCAATCACTCACTGAATTTCGGGCTTTATTTAAAAGACAGACAGATTGGATATGCACGGGTGATCACTGACTTTTCCAGCGTGGCTTATCTCGGCGATGTATATGTGTTGCCGGAATTCCGGGGCAGGGGCCTTTCAAAATGGTTGATGCAAACGATTATGGAATATCCTGACCTGCAGGGTTTGCGAAGATGGATTCTGTCCACCGCCGATGCCCATGGACTATACAAACAATTTGGATGGCAACCGGTTGCTTATCCTGGACGATGGATGGAAGTCCACAACAAAGAAGTGTACAGTGCCAATGCCGCAAGTCCCCATTAAGCGCTTATTCAGGATGATGGAGATTTAATTCGTTTCCATACGGTACGCACGTTAAGGTTGTTTTACCGTGGATTCAAACAGGATGGCATCCCGCAAAGATTCATAAGTCTCATCATATGTCAGCATCAGGGATCCGTTTAAAAAGAAAGTAGGTGTACCATTGACCCCGCTGCGAATGCCACTTTCGAAGTCTCCGTCTACTTTGGCCTGCAGTTCTTCGCTTTCTGAATCACTGGCAAATCTTGTCATGTCAAGACCAATACGCCGGGCTAATGATAACAAAAAATTGGAGTCAAGCATTTTTTGGTGCTCAAAGATCAGATCATGCATTTCCCAATATTTGTCCTGCTTTCCCGCTGCTTCTGCCGCGATTGCAGCGGCATATGCATAGGGATGAATCTCCTGAAGGGGAAAATTGCGAAAAACAAAATGGAAATCATTGCCCTTTTCTTTAAGGAGCCGCTTAATGAGTGGATGCGCGCGACCGCAATATGGACATTGCAGGTCACCGTATTCAACCAATACTACGCTGGCATTGACATTTCCCTGATGGTGATCAGCGGAATTTACCGCAGGTTTCAACTTCGACATGATTTAATAATTTATGGTTGATAAATTTTCCAATGCTTCCAGGATTCCATCTGCTCCCGGATTGATGTCGTCGGGAGAAAGAAAACTCCATTGAATTATACCTTTTTCGTCGATCACAAAAAGCGCTCTTTCACTTTCCTCATCTGTTTCATCATAGGCCCCATATAATCTGGAAACGGCTCCCTTCGGCTGCAAAGTCGGCCAGCAGGGGAAAATGCAGGTTCCTGCTTTCTGTAAAAGCAGCGTGGCACCATTTGCTGTCCACGGAAATGCCGATGATCTGGGCATTGAATTTACGAAAAAGCCTCAGGGTTTCATTGTACAAAGCCATCTGATCACCACAGACCGGACTCCAGTCAGCAGGATAAAAAGCCAGGATAACGGGCTTGCCCTTTAGTTCAGCCAGGCTGAGTTTTTTATCGGTGTTGCAAATAATTCAAACGCTGGCGCAATAGTTCCTTTTGGCAGTATCATGATTAATTTATTTAGTGAAACCATCTGCTTCTATAATTGCATCGGCAAATGCCTTAGGCGCTTCCTGCGGAAGATTGTGTCCGACTCCGCCATTGATTGTCCTGTGCACATATTTGCCGCTAAATTTTTTTGCATAGGCAGCAGGATCGGGGTGTGGTGCACCATTGGCATCACCTTCAAGCGTAATGGACGGTACTGTAATCACCGGGGCTTCAGCCAGCTTTTTTTCCAGGTCATTATATTTTGATTCACCATCCGCCAGGTTAAGACGCCAGCGGTAGTTGTGGATCACGATAGCAACATGATCGGGGTTATTGAAAGAGGCTGCAGTTTTATCGAAAGTAGCATCGTCAAAATTCCATTTTGGTGAAGCGGTCTTCCATATAAGCTTCGAGAAATCGTGTCTGTACTTATCATAACCGACCCGGCCACGATCTGTTGCAAAATAAAATTGATACCACCATTGCAGTTCGGCAGCAGGTGGTAATGGCATTTTATTTACTTCCTGGTTACCGATCAGGTAACCACTCACAGAAACCATCGCCCTGCAGCGCTCCGGCCAGAGTGCAGCAACGATGTTGGCAGTACGGGCACCCCAATCGAAACCACCGATTATTGCAGATCTGATCTTAAGCGCATCCATCAGATTGATGACATCAACTGCAAGTACAGATTGCTGGGCATTGCGAAGTGTTTTATCCGAAATGAATGTTGTTGTGCCATAACCACGGAGCCAGGGGATGATCACCCGGTATCCTGAAGAAACCAACAATGGAGCGACATCCGTGAAACTATAAATATCATATGGCCAGCCATGTAAAAGAATTACTACAGTACCGTTTTCAGGACCTGCTTCCGCATACCCGATATTGAGTTCTCCTGCATTGATTTGCTTTATTGTATCGAATGAATTGTTCGACCCGGATCTAACGCCGGTTGTATCAGCCAGGTTCATATGGTTTGATTTGGCAGTTGAAAATCCTGCCAGGCATTAGTGCAGCCAGGTCGTTGCAGACGTGGCCAGAGTGCTCGATTACAGTCGTCTCTGACATAAAACTGATTCGACGATTGAAATTGTATTCATTCTGACATAAGCGGGCTTTCGAATGTAATCGTGTTTGAAATCTTCATTTACATCGTCCGCAAGCTTCTTGACCGATACATTATAAAAATTTATTGAAACCGTTCCATTAAGTAAATGAAGTGACGGGTTTGCATAGGATTACATTAGATATAAAAAGCGGCGTAGACTAACTACGCCGCTCAATTAATATTTCATTGACGAAATGATTTGAAAGATGCCCGCATTTCCAAAGTAAAAGATTGCGGTTGTTCCCAGGCAGCGAAATGACCGCCTTTATCAAGTTTGTTGAAATAGATTAGTTTGGGATAAGCCTTCACTGCCCACGCTTTCGGAACTGCATAAATTTCATCGGGGTAAGCGCTTACGGCTACCGGGATAGCAACTCCGCGCGGATCAAAAAAACCACCCTTTGCGACCTGGAAGGTTTCCCAGTAGAGTCGTGCAGAAGAGACACCCGTTTTAGTAAGCCAGTACAAGGTCATATTGTCGAGTATATCATCTTTGCTTAGCCCTTCCGACTGTCCGGCGAACACCCGGGTTATGAGTTCATAACTTTTGATATCGTGATCCGCCATCCAGGCTGCCAGTCCGATGGGTGAATCATCAATACCATAAAGCGTCTGGGGACGAAGTCCCATTTCATTTGCATAACCCAAACCTTTTTTATTGAAATAGTCCAGTTGTTTATAGGCATTCAATTCATCAGGTGTAAGATTAGTTGGAATAACGCCTGTTGCCAATGCTTGTGTGATATCTGCCGGAACGGTACTGGCCATATTAGTATGAATGGCCACCAATCCCGGAGGTGCAATCAGCGCCATGGTTTCAGAAATTGCATTGCCCCAATCCCCACCCTGCGCTACATATTTAGTATAACCAAGTCGTTGCATGAGTACGATCCAGGCTTTTGCAACACGTAACGGATTCCATCCGAGGTCAGTCGGTTTGCCTGAAAAACCATGACCGGGAATGGAAGGAATAACCACGTCAAATGCGTCTTCTGCCGTACCGCCATAGGCAATCGGATCAGTTAGCGGACCGATGACCTTCATTTGTTCAATGATAGATCCGGGCCAGCCATGAGTAATGATTATAGGCAAAGCATTCTTTTGTTTCGATTTAACCCAGATGAAATGAATATCGACACCGTCAATATTCGTTTTGAATTGGGGTAGGGCATTCAGTCTGGCTTCTACCTTTCTCCAATCGTAGTCTGTTGCCCAGTATTTGGCAAGCGCCTGCATGGTGGCCAGCTGTACACCCTGCGTTGGATCTTTAACGAGTTCGGATGAAGGCCAGCGCGTTGCCAGTATGCGACGACGCAGATCATCGAGGTCAGCATCGGAAGCATGGTACTTAAAAGGCACTACCTGTTCAGACGGGTTTTCATTTGGTGCTGATATTGGTTGCGCATCGGCGGGAACGCCACCCAAAGCCATTGCACCGCTGATGATGGTGCCGGCAAGAATACCTGTGCTCTTTTTCATTTTTTTTTATTTATATATTTAGAATGAGGTTCCTCTGAAGGTAGGTCGTCGGTATGATTCCTATGTTATTTAAAATCTGCGGAAATCGTGGCAGACTTCCATTCCTCCAGTTCGGAGGTCATGGCCGCAAGTTTTCCGGAAGCCCGGTTATATGCATCTTTTCCTAAATACAAGTGAAGCGGTGGATGCTCACTTTCGGCCAGTTCGATAAATATCGCGGCAGCTCTTTCCGGGTCACCTGGTTGTTTGCCATCACCTGCCAGATAACGCTCCTGCGTTTCCTTTACCGCCTGGTATCCCTCAATCCTGCTTTCGATATTGGCTAACGAATCTTTCGTGAGGAAACCGGTACGAAAACCGGATGGTTCTACAACGGTTACTTTGATGCCGAATTCCTGCACATCGAGAGATAGTACTTCCGAAAAAGCGGCAATAGCTGCCTTGGTCGCAGAGTAAACTGACCAGCCGGGTGCGCCTACAAATCCGGCTACCGAACCCATATTGATAATGTAACCCGATCGTTGTTTGCGCATGACAGGCAGAACAGTTTTAACAACACCGATAACCGCCAGAACGTTTACTTCAAATATTTTTCTGATTTCATCTTCCGTAATTTCTTCCACTGTTCCGGCCATACCATAGCCCGCATTATTAACGACTACATCAATACTGCCGAATTCGGATAGCGTTTGCCGGATAGATTCATCAATGCTTTCCGGTTTATTCAGGTCTGCCGCCAGCGGAAGGAAATTGCCGGCCTCGCTCAATCCGACGGCTTCTCTTAATGCACTCGTATTGCGTGAAGTCGCTGCAACCCGGTAGCCGGCCTCAAGCAATTTTTTTACAAGGGTCAGCCCCAATCCCTGGGAAGCGCCTGTCACATACCAGACTTTTGAATTACTCATGACGATTAGATTTATTCGTTCACATCACTGATCATCTTATTCACGATAAGCCATTTCCCATCCAGTTTGTGGAAGGAAAGGAACTCATGATAGTTGAAATCATACATTTTCACCTTTACCTCGGCAACGGCAATCGAGTTTATCAGTTGAATGGAAATAATTTCACCTTTGAACGGTTTGCCGGAATCCTTTGGACTCTGACGGTTCTTAACACCGTCCAGGTATTGGGCGAGGGTTTTGAAATAGGGTTTGCCGGTAACGTCTCCGAACAAAAGGGTGCCGGAGTAATATACGCTTCCCAACAGTTGGATATCGCCCTCATAAATCCCTTTGAAATAAGCGTCGGTAAGAATATTTGCGATCTCTAAAGAGTCTTTTGTATAATCATTTTTCATTTGTGCAACGTTTTTATTTGACTGTCGCGCCGTAGCGTCACTCAGCGTGAACAAAAGAAACAAACAGGAGATGAGTGATTTCATAATCCTTTAATTTATGCATAATCAGGTTCAGCATATCTGTTTTCGATAGTAGGATAACGATATGGCCCGGATCTCTAAAAGAGAGCCGGCATCAGATTTGTCCGGTAAATCAGGTGGAACGAATTAAAGAAGTCAAAATAGCAGTAACGCAAATATCGGATTTTCAAAAAAGAAAAACACAAAATTTATGCCGGTTACACGGCCTGTTTCCTGTTCGCATGTTAATATGTATTTCATCTTCGGGAAATAAGTCAGGGAATATTAATTTTATCTGCCAGTGATTTATTATTATTCACGACCCGGTACCTTAGTCTTCCGGCTGAAAATTTATCTTTGGTATAAAAACGCATCGCATGTTCGGACGATCCTTTACCGGCCCGATAAAATATAAGGATACACTCGTCCGATGGATTACGATTCCGCTGATCGTATTACTCAGTCACTATCTCACTTATAATGGATCAGATTCTCCGGGCTGGTTTATTTACGAACTGATCAGCGATGGAATTAAAGTATGGCTGGTATGGACCGTTATCCGCGCCGTGATTTTTTTTCTCGACCGTCGCCTGCCCTGGACGGGCAATTTTCTGAAACGGCTGTTGAGCCAGATCCTTTTAACTTCCGTTGTGGGCATGTTGGTATTAACGCTGACTCAGATCATCGACTATAGCCTCATCCGTTCGTATCCCCTTGATCATTACAGTTTCGACCTGGTGGTCGCACTGCTTTTTATCCTGCTGGTGAACGCGATATATATCATATTATATTATCAACAATCCCTGATCGCAACTAACCAGGATCTTGAAAAGATCAAAATTCTTCAAACAGAATCCAACCAGCCACTTCAGCTTTTAATACGGCTGGGCAAAAAGCAGCTCGCTATACCCTTCGATAAAATAGGCGGGTTTTCGTCCAATAATAAAACGACCATGCTGTTCACCGGCGACGGACATTCCTATCCAATCGACGGAAGCCTTGACCAAATCGAAAAAGAACCATACGCCCTGCATATGTTCCGAGCCAACCGGCAATTCCTGATAGCGGCAAATATGATCCGGTCCATTCAGGCCGAGTCAGGTGGGAAAATCAATCTGTTTTTGGACCTTCCGCAGGTCCGGGAACCATTCATCACGGTGAGCCGGGAGAAAGCCGCCGCATTCCGACGCTGGTTTATTGGTAAACAGTCTCCGGTTCATCCTTAAATTCATACCGCTTCATCCTGGAACCGTCTGTAGAATTGGGTTTTCGCAAAAGCCCGGGTTTTCTTTGTGCCTGAAAATTATTTCTTAACCATTTCAGGCCTTACAATGAAAAACAAATCGAACAGTCGTGAACAGGGGACTTTAAACCGTTTTTATTTAAACATTTATATCTTAATGATCTTCACCGGAATTATCCTGGCCGGATTCAACGCCGGCGCTCAGGTTAGTGCCGTTCAGGAGGCAAAGATTGATTCCATTTTCAGTTCGTGGAACAGCGACCACACCCCTGGAATGGAACTGATCATACTCCGGCATGGGAAAAAAATCTGGAACCGGTCCTTTGGAGAATCAAATATCACATCCAAAATTCCTAACAATAACAACCGGCCGATCTGGGTGGCTTCCATGTCCAAACAATTTACCGGATTTGCCATTGCAATGCTTGTGGATCAGAAAAAAATCAGTCTGAACGATGATATCCGGAAATTCCTGCCCGAACTGCCCGTTACGCCAGACACGATCCGGGTAAGTCACCTGGTCTATCATACTTCGGGTTTAAGGGAAGGATTCACATTAACCGCGATGAGTTATAAAGGCGAAGAAGAATACACAAATGCCAACGTACTGAAATATATGTCCAGGCAGACCGGTGTAAATTTCAAACCCGGCGATCGTTTCGAATATAATAACAGTGGATATGTCTTGCTGGCGATCATCGTGGAAAGAGTGAGTAAAATGTCTTTTCCGGATTTCACGCAACGGCATATTTTTAAGCCGCTGGGCATGGATCATTCCCGCTTTGTACCCGTATTTCCGCAGGGCGATACCAGCATCGCTACAGGTTATGCGGCTACGGTGGAAAACGGTCAAACCGTTTATCAGCCGGCTTTTTTTAAGGGTCAGACTTATGGTTCCTCGGGGCTGATCACGACTGCCGACGATCTCGTTAAATGGGATAACGTGTTTTATGAACCTGTTTTCGGCAGGGGAATTCAGCAACTTCAATTGCAAACGGGAACGCTCAATAATGGTCATTCGGTTCCGTATGCATTCGGACTGGAAATAGATCTTTATAAAAATAAAAAAGCCCATACCCATAGCGGTGTTGATCCTGGGTATAAATCAGAAATGCTTCGCTTTCCGGAAGAAAGATTCACCGTGATATGTCTCGCGAATACAGATAATGCTTACAGTCTCACAAACAAATTATTCAGCATCGCGGAATTATTTATTCATTTTGATAAGGCAGTTCAGGATGCACGAAAATCTGAATGTCACATACAGGCCGGAGCCTACATGAATATGGAAACACTCGCTTCCATGAAATTCCTGAAAACTAAAGACGCTATGTCAATATCGGATTCGGAAAATGGATATGCCCAGCCCCTGTCAAATTCGGGTGGTTGTCGATATTTCATTCCGGGCAACCTGACGGATGATTATTTTATCGATCATGATCAGATAACTTTTACCACACGCGCCGACAGGATGTTCTTTCATGCGGTCGATCCGGTGACGCCTGATAGCAACGAAATAAAATCCGCAGCAGGAAGTTGGTACAGTCCCGAACTGGATATCACTTACCATTTTTTTGAAAAGGATGGGATTCTTTATCTAAAATTTTTCGAAGCCTACGATGTACCGCTCACTTCATATGCAGGTAATCTCTTTGTTGGAGAATTTCTGGGAACCAATACCATTCATTTTGTAAAAGATGAGATCGGTAATTTTAGAAAGATGGAATTTAACCGGGAGGGAATTCGAAATCTTATATTCATACGCAAATGATAGTTCCTTCGGGAACATAGCAATCATCAACAGAGAGCGGACAGACTAGAAGAAATGAATATTTAAGATGGTATTCGTTCTTAGTTTTCAAGGCTGTATGCCACCAGATAGTCTCCTTGTTTTGAATGAATTTTTCCATGTCCACCGGCTGCGATAACGATAAATTGTTTGCCGTTCACCATATAAGTCATCGGTGTTGCCTGTGCACTTGCCGGCAGGAGGAATTCACTTAACAATTCTCCGGTCTCACTATGGAAAGCCCGGAGATGATTGTCCATGGTGGCCGCTACCAGCACCAGCTTACCTCCGGTAACGATTGCTCCTCCCAGGTTCAGCGACCCCCAGTTTTTTGCTTCCGGATATTTTGTCAGATCCAACATTGATCCTAATGGTATTTCCCATTTTCTTTTTCCCGTATTCATATCTATGGCAATCAGCTGGCCCCAGGGCGGCGTACACTGCACATTGATCCCGTACTGACTAATTTTGATCAGGTAATCTCTCTTCAGAAGATATGGCGTACCTGACTGACTGCCGATTTCAATTCTTTGTCGTTCTTTTCTTATTTCTGCATCCGACATTTCCGTTCTGGGCACCAGGCTAATGATGGCAGGAATGCGGTTGATATTGGTGAACAGCAACCCATTTTTCTCGTCATAGCACATGCCGCCCCAGTGAATGCCGCCGATATTACCGGGTGTCATCAATGATCCCTGGTACGAGGGTGGCGTGTAAATACCTTTGTTCTGATACGCGGCGATTCGTTTAGCAGATTCACTTCGTGAACTATCATCCATACCCCAGCTGTCTGATGAATCTATTTTTTGAATTCCCAGCGCAGCCGGTAGCAGTGGAAAAGGCTGGGTTGGCCAGGCGCCTTCACCTTTGACAGTAGAAGCGGGAACGGGTCTTTCTTCAACAGGGAATACAGGCTTTCCGGTCTTTCTGTCCAGTACGAAAACGAGCCCCATCTTGGTTCCGATGATGACAACATCCCTTTGTCTTCCGTCTTTTGCAAGGGTTGTCAACACCGGCTGTGCGGCAATATCATAATCCCACAAATCATGATGAACGACCTGAAAATACCAGATCATTTTTCCGGTAGTCGCCTGCAGCGCGACCAGACTGTTTCCGTACAGGTTCTGGCCAAGCCGCTCTCCACCATAATAATCGGGGCTTGGACTGGAGGTGGGAATAAATACCAGACCATTTTTTTCATCCGCCGAAATGGTCGCCCATGTATTGGCGGCACCTGTCTGATGGGCTTTTGGCCCCATCCATGTTTTCCAGGCCGGATCCTTTTCATTTTTTGGAATCGGATCCCAGGACCAAATGAGTTTTCCACTTTCAACATCATAGGCTCTCACAGTTCCCGCCGTAGCATTAAAACGGCTGTTATCGCCCAGGGAAGAACCAACAACAATAAGATGGCCTATAATAGCAGGTGCTGAAGTCACGCTGATATCTTCGCCGAGGCCACTTTTTAAATCGACTGTTCCGTGATCACCAAAACTCTCTTTAAGTAAACCGGTTTTTGCCGAGAGCGCGATCAGTCTGCCATCGATGGTTGCGATGAATATGGTCATATCATCAGTACCGGCATTGGTTGCAGACGGTTTCCAGACTGAAACTCCCCTTGATGTGATCTCACTATAATCCTCATGCAGATTTACTTTTGGATCATATACCCATATCTTTTTTCCACTCAGCGCATCTACGGCAAAAACGCGGTCTGAGGGCGTGCTGAAATACAAAGTTTGGCCGATCATGACCGGAGTAGTTTCAAATGCGGCTTTCGATTTGGCTTCAGTACCGGCATAGGTCTCGAGTTCACCGGTTTGGAAAGTCCAGGCAATATGCAGTTGTTTGACATTATTAGTATTGATCTGATCCAGCGGTGAATACCGGCTGCCTCCCGGATCATTCCCGTAGCAGGGCCATTCTGTATTGTGTTGCGCGTTTGCCATAACGCCTGCAAAGAGAATATGAATGCAAATCAGAAAATATGGTCTTGTAGTCATGATCATTTTTTTTATTCCTTCCCGTAAAGTTTAGCCTGAAAATGCCTGAGATAAAATTTATTTGACCTCGGGTTGAGTTTCTTTGACCAATGGTTTCGGGATAAGGGGATATAGGGATAATTTTAGCCCGGATATTAATGACGGAATGAAAAAAATTTTCAATACAATCTTCTTTCCTCCGCTATACGGATTAATGAATTATTTTACTATACGGGTATTGCAGGATACCCAGAGCCATAGTAAATTTTGGGAACGGGACTGGAGACTGAATGCATTTGAAATTTGTACCAGTATTCTGGTCGGTTACCTGGGTCTCGCGATGTTTCGAAGAATATTCGCGTATTTCGACCGGCACTGGTCAGAAAAAAGCTATAAGGGTGTTTTCAGGGAAATGGCGCTGCTGATCGGTGCAAACCTGATTTTGGTAAATGCCATCTTCACACCGATGGCCGCATTTACGGATGATGGTCTTTCCTTGTCTGACTTTGTAGAAATCAATCTGATTCCGACTTTCTACGCACTCATTTACTACGGAATTGTACGAACCAGTAAATACATTAATGCATTCATTGAAAGCAGAATTCAGATTGAAAAACTGACAAATGAACAGCTCTCCACCGAATTAAAATTTTTGAAAGCACAATACCACCCGCATTTCCTGTTTAATGCGCTGAATACAATTTATTTTCAAATGGATGAAGATATTCCGGCAGCAAAAAAAACCGTGGAACAGTTTTCTGATATTTTAAGATATCAGTTATATAATCAGCATGAAAAGCTCGAAATAAGCCGGGAACTGGACAATCTAAAAAACTATATCGAATTACAAAAAATACGAACAACCGAAAATCTGAATCTGACCGTACATTTTGATGAACAGTTAGGTACCCAGGCGATTTATCCGCTGTTGCTCCTGCCGCTGGTTGAAAATGCATTTAAATTTGTTGGCGGCCAGTACCAGGTGGCTATTGACGCGAAATTAATGGACGACGGAATCGCTTTTGAGGTAAGGAATTCAATTCCTGCTGCTACGGCCCAGGCAACCCATGGCGGTATCGGATTAGAGAATTTAAGGCGACGGTTGAATTTGTTGTATCCTGACAAACATCGTTTTTCTACGGACTGCAGCAGTTCCTGTTTCAAAGCATCTCTTTTTATAAGTCATGAATAATAAGATTTCATGTTTGATCGTGGACGATGAACCGATTGCCCGAAAGGGTCTCGAAAACTATGTCCGCCAATCCAGTTTTCTGGAACTGAAGGGAACCTGCGAGGACGCTTTTCAGCTGGATGACCGGATAAAAAATGAAAAAATAGATTTATTGTTTCTGGATATACAGATGCCCCGGCTGACGGGACTGGATTATATCAAAGGACTTTCCGATCCGCCCAAAGTAATTTTCACAACGGCCTATACCGAATATGCAGTGCAGGGATTTGAACTGGATGTACTGGATTACCTGTTGAAACCCATTTCGAAAGAACGCTTTGATAAAGCCTGTCTGAAAGCAAAGGATTATTTTGATTACAAGACTTCCGGTCCGGCAAAGGCAGAATATATTTTTGTAAAGACGGAAGGTAAATTTGAAAAATTGTTTTTCAGCGAGATCATCTATGTGGAAGCGATGGAGAATTACTTATCTATCTTCACAACGAATAAAAAAAGGCTGATCATACTAAGCACCTTTAAATCTTTTTTGCAATCCCTCCCGCCCGGAAAATTTTTGCAAACGCATAAATCTTATATCGTCGCAGTTGACCGGGTGACCGGTATGGACGGAAATCATATAATTATGGATCAGGTTCAAATTCCACTGGCAAGAAAAAATAAACAGCGCGTGATTGATTTTCTGAAGAAGCGAAATCAATAAACCGCCGGTGGGAGACCGGCAACCATTACTGCTAAGGGAGAAATTAAACAGGAACCGCCGTTAAGAAACTAATGGATACCACTTGTACGCGTTGAATATAGATTTGCGAGAAATTAAATCAATGAATACTAATAAGACGTTAATCAATCCGAACAAAGCGTTATGGGAAAAAGGTGACTTCACCCGGATAGCTGATACCATGCGGGAAAGCGGCACTGAACTGGTAGCCAAACTGGCAATTACCAAAGGCCTACAGGTTCTAGATCTCGGCTGTGGTGATGGAACTACGGCAATACCTGCAGCCCGGCTCGGTGCTGAAGTCTTGGGTGTCGACATCGCCAGCAATTTGGTTGAAGCAGGGAACATCCAGGCAAAACTTGAAGGACTCAGCAATATCAGCTTCAGGGAAGGTGATGCATCAGATCTTTATGAACTGGAGGACCAGCGTTTTGATCTCGTCGTAAGCATCTTCGGTGCCATGTTCGCACCCAAACCATTTGATGTGGCTAAGGAAATGGTTCGGGTCACCCGCCCGGGCGGAAAAATCGTGATGGGCAACTGGATACCGGGTGATCCGACACTGGTAGCGCAGGTACTCCGGATCAGTTCTTCTTATACACCGCCACCACCGGAGGGTTTCGTAAGTCCTATGTTATGGGGTGTGGAAGATCATGTTACGGAACGTTTCGTCAGCGCCGGTATAAAAGAAGGAAATATTTTATTCGGCAGGGACACATTTACATTTCGTGCTTCTTATTCTCCCTCAGAATTGGTAAATCAATTCAGAATGTATTACGGTCCCACAATGAATGCTTTTGAAGCAGCCGAAAAGAGTGGCAGGGCTTCAGATCTGCAGCATGACCTCGTAGCCTTGTTTAATAGTCAGAACAAAAGTACCGACGGGCGTACGACATCTATACCGGCCAGTTTTTTAAAAGTGACGGTTGTAGTCTGATCGTTCGGAATGCCGTTACTGCTTACCGGATTTTTATTTGATCACCGTATCCATCGCGAGAGGCGCCAATTGAAACCATCAAGGGAATCAAATATGGAATTTTCCCGGCCGGCAAAAAAACTTATATGGCTGTTTATTCCGGCAATTCCTTTCTGACCAGCGCCGAAAAACGAAATGCGAGATAGTAAAAATGAATTAGCTTTTACGAAATGTAAGCGATGCAATCCATTTCAACCAGGGAATTGCCGGGAACGCCGCCTTTGGCAACAGCAACCGTTGTCCGGACAGGAGGCTTACTCCCAAAACGGCCTCTGTAAACGGAATTCATGCCATCGTAATCTGCGATATCATTCAAAAAGACAGTAACCTTTAATACATTGTTCATGGAAGATCCGGCCTTGACCAATTCTTTTTCAAGTGACTGCAGAACCGTTTCGGTATGAGCTTTAATATCTCCCTGGTAGTGTGCACCCTGGCCGGCAATAAAAATCAGGTTCCCAAATTTTGTAGAGGCTGAGAAGAGTGGAACTTCCTGGTCAAAAACGACGCCGGAAACTTCTGCATGATTTTCGCCTGATTTATTTTTTGCACTCGCCACAGATTGTAAACCTGCAAAACCCAAAGCAGAGAGGACAAATTTTTTAAGCATCGATCTTCTTTCCGTTTTCATGATTAGTTATTTTGGTTGATTTAATATTTATTCGCAAAAAAAGTCAAAGGAATTTGATATCAGGTTGATAATGGCGGACCGCCAGGCACAAAAATCGGCATATGTTCATTCTTATAGAGATACCTGGAAGCCGTGAATCTGACAGTTCCATATTCTACCATATAAACAGATCCTGTAATAACATCTCCGGTGACTTCACCGGTAAAAATAAAATTGATCCGGTCAGCCACTTCACCTTCTGTGGTTTTCATTTTAATCTTAGTGCCCTCCATGGTTCCGAAAATATTCTGTGTGGCGAAAGCTCCTGAATGGATGCCTTCTACCGAGTTTCCATTTTGCTGCAGCACCCAGGTATAATGGGTTTTACTGCTGTAATATTCGATGGTCAGATCCCACCTGCCTGCAACAGAGGAAGATGGTGCCTGCATTGAAGTTGGTTTTGGATTTCTCTTTTTTGATAAGACAGCATATATTCTTTCTGAAACAATTTTGTCTTCGCCGGGTTGCATCTGCCCCGCATTTACCCGGATAGCAGTATATGCAGGTTCAGTGGCTTTGACTTTCCGGTTTTCAATGGCAACTGCAATGCGTGGTTTGTTGCGTCCCAATTCCTCTGATGCATCTTCTGCAGTAATATGTAATTGCAGGGGATCCCAGGAAATGATCAGTACGGGCGTGTGGTTGTTTAATCCGACAGGCTCGCGTAATTCTGTTTTAACCGTATTCAGGGCTGATAATTTTTTAGAAATCGTTTCCAGATAACTCAGCCAGGTTGCCCATTGCGCTTTGTGGTCAAGACTTGCCCATGCTTCAATGGCTGCCAGCGCACCGATCATTTCTTCACGGCCCACTTTATTATCTCTTCCGGGTCCATGATGTGGTGAACCCGCCTGCCAGGCAGACCGAAGGATATCTTTCTGACCCAGCAGAATACCGGAACACTGCGGTCCGCAAAGCGCTTTACCTCCGCTGTAAGCAACAACATTTGCTCCTTTTTCCAGGTGTTCGCAGGGAATGGTGAGATCTTCTGCAGCCGCGTCTACAAGGAAGGGAATATTTTTGGCCCTCGTCAGTTTTGCAATCCCTTCCACACTAAAATGACTTTCATCTCCACTGCCGTCTGAAAGAAAATATACCATGGCCGTATGTACATTCAGCGCATCTTCCAACTCCTGCATCGTATCTACGGTAATGATGGTCACGCCGATGATCCGGATGGCATGATCATAAACATTTCGCGAAGGACGCGGTATCACTACTTCCGTTTTTTCAAAATTGGTGAGGTTGGGTATGCGCACCAGCTTTTCCGGATTGCCTCCCGTCACGCAGGCAGCAGTTACATGTTTCATACCTGCAGCACATCCGGATGAAATCATTCCCCATTCAGCATGGGTAATTTCGGCAAGTCTCTTACCAATTCCTTCCGCCAGTTCATCATATTGCACAAAGTTTTTTGACGCAGCATCCATGGCAGTGCGGACAGTATCCCGTTCCCGTGAACCTCCGATAATCGTATACGTTCCCATACAATTGATCAGCGGTTCTACGCCGATGGATTGAAATGGCTCGGTGCCATAAACAGATGGTCCTTTGAATGGCGGAATTCCTGAACCGGCAAACACCCGCCCTACAGGTAACGCAGATGCCGCTCCCAATGGTAAAATGGAAAGTCCTTTAAGAATATCTCGTCTTTTCATTGGAAATTTTTAATAATAAAAATACACTCCCCATGATCAAAAGCTTAACGTTACGAATATATGAAATACTGGATGCTGGAAATGGAGGAATCCGGGCGGTGAGGCAACCCGGTTGGCATTGTTTCGTATCTTTATAAAACTTTTACAATTAACTGCTTCACGCCGTTGGTATTGAATATGTCTGGACGCTGGAAATCTGCACTTCTTATTTTTATTATTTTTTCTGTAGTCACTTGCAGAAAGCCTTATGAACCACCGGAGATTAAAGTGGCCAGTCATATACTGGCGATCGATGGGGTGATTAATATGGGCGCCGGTAGTTCTTCGCAGTTTGTCCTGACCCGGTCGCGCAGCCTGCTGGATTCAGTAACCGATCTTCCCGAACTGGGTGCACAGGTGATGATAAAAAGCGCCGATGGCGTAAGTTATCCGCTGATCGATACGGGAGGCAATGGTATTTATGTCAGTGCGCCTTTAAATCTGGATCCTACACGACAATATCAGCTTGCCGTTACGATTGCCGAAGGCAGTAAATATTTGTCTGATCTTGTAACGCCTAAACTCTCCGCACCGATCGATAGCGTGAATTGGGAACTGGCAGAAGACCCATCATTCGGAACCGAAGTCGTGAATGTATATGTTAACTCACATGATCCTGCAAACAATACAAAATTTTACCGTTGGGATTATCTTGAAACCTGGCAGCACATCTCTACCTATGAAACATTCTGGGCCCTGGGTCCCGACAATCTCGAATACGGATTGTTTCCAAATCAGACAACCCATACCTGCTGGTCAACAGCCTTGTCGACTTCAATAGCGCTCGGGAACAACAATCACACTGAGTACGGATGTGATCAGTCAGATCAAAATGGCTACACTGACCAAGAACGATCCGAAACTGGATATCAGGTACAGCATGCTGGTGAGACAATATCCGCTGGACCAGCAGGCATACGAATACTGGCTTAACGTGCAGAAAAATTCACAGAGTCTCGGTGGGCTGTTTGACATTCAGCCCGGGCAGCTTCCCGGGAAATATCCATAGTGTTACCAATTCGAAGGATCCGGTGGTGGGCTGGGTCTCCGCGTGTTCGATCGCGGAAAAACGAATATTCATCAGCAATGACCAGTTGCCGGGATGGCAATCGAATATCGGATTTGGTTGTGATACCAAATACATTGCTCCTGATCCGAACAATATGCTGTACTGGAACTATCCCGATACGAGTTATCAGCTCTATTATTATGCTCAGGGTATCCCGGTGATCACTTACAAACGTTGCCTGGACTGCCGGTATCAGGGCGGAACCCTCAACAAACCCGCTTTCTGGCAATAAGCCGTTAGTGCCTGCTCTGAAAAATTTAATTTAATCTGTCGATTAGTGAATTTATTTTTGATGAATAAAATCAACGTTATGGAATCTGAAAAAGCAATACTGGCCGGTGGCTGTTTTTGGGGAGTGGAAGAACTGATCCGTGAACTTCCGGGTGTGAGTTCGACTGTTGTGGGATATACAGGCGGTGATGTGCGTAATGCAACGTATCGCAACCATGGTACACATGCCGAGGCAATTGAAATAATATTTGATCCGGCCCGATTGTCGTATCGCAAGCTCCTGGAATTTTTCTTTCAGATTCATGATCCGACAACAAAAAACAGACAGGGAAACGACCGGGGAACTTCGTATCGCTCTGCCATATTTTATCTGAGTGACGAACAAAAAGAAACTGCAAAAAAATTAATTGAAGAAATGACCGCGTCACACAAATGGCCCGGTCCCATAGTAACCGAAGTAGTCCCCGCATCTGATTTCTGGAACGCCGAAGTGGAGCATCAGGCCTATCTTCAAAAACATCCTTACGGGTATACCTGTCACTACATAAGACCTGAGTGGAAAATGGATTAAGGTTCATTTTTTCAATGACAACACCTCACCCGCGCACTGCAAACTCCATTGCGGTCGTCGCATCCATGTTTCGGGAAAGACTATGAAATAACGAGTCGGAACAGTCTTTGCAATAATAAGACCGTTCTGGCAGCTGTATTTCCCCTTCCTTTACTTCTCTTTATGTTTTTCTGCTAAAGTGAATAGGTATGGGCACCGATGAGTATCTAAAAGACACCCGCTATGAAAATAAACTTACTTTCTGTTGCATTTATTACCCAGTTTTTTCTCCAAAGCCTGGAAGCACAGCCATACCCACCGGGCTTTAGTCAGGTGCTGGTAGCAAACGGACTAACTAATCCGACTTTTATTACATTTTCGCCCGACGGAAGAATTTTTGTCTCAGAGCAGGGCGGCGACCTGAGGATAATTAAGAACGGTGCCCTGCTACCTACACCCTTCTTGTCTCTAACGGTTAACACATCAGGCGAAAGGGGTTTGCTGGGCGTCGCTTTCGATCCGGATTTTTCTTCTAATAATTTTATATACGTCTATTATACTGCTACCGATCCGGTAATACATAACCGCATCAGCCGCTTTACGGCAAATGGCGACCTGGTTGTAGCAGGAAGCGAGGTGCCCGTCTTGGATCTCGATCCATTAGTCGCGGCAAACCATAATGGCGGAGCCCTGGAATTTGGTCCTGATCGAAAATTGTACGTTGGTGTCGGAGAAAATGCAAGCAGTGTCAATGCGCAGAATCTTGACAATTATCTGGGGAAAGTGCTGAGAATTAATTCCGATGGCACAGTTCCCACCGGTAACCCCTTTACAACGGGAAGCAATGCGCGGTTAAGAATATGGGCATATGGATTAAGAAATCCCTTTACTATTACGTTTGATCCCCTTACAGGAAAATTGTATGTAAACGATGTGGGGGAAAATACCTGGGAAGAAATAAATGACGCTACTACCGGTGGAAATAATTATGGATGGCCCGCAGCAGAAGGTCCCGATCCCGGCACTGATCCAACATTAACCTATCCCATACACAGTTATATGCATACAGGAGCAGGTGAAACCGGATGTGCAATAACCGGCGGTACTTTTTTTAATCCCCCGACTACAAATTATCCGACATCATATATCGGAAATTATTTTTATGTTGACTTATGTTCAAACTGGATGGATATGCCTAGTTTTTCAGGAAGCACGGTGACCGCATCAAGTTTTGGTATCGGAATAGCCGGGAACCCGGTTTGCCTTGTTACGGGGAATGATGGAAATTTGTATTTTATTTCCAGGGGTGACAACGCGGTATATAAAATTATTTTTACTGATACATTACCATTGGAATTATTACATTTTAATGCGGTTCTGAATAGTTCACAAATGGTCGATCTGAATTGGGAAACAAGCCATGAAATAAATACCGCTTATTTTGTGGTGGAAAGAAGCGCGGACGATAATCATTTTTTGGCTATAGATACCGTGCATGCGTTAAATAACCCCACGATCACCAGCACATATCACGCTACAGACGACTCACCGGGAAAAGGAAATAATTTTTACCGGTTGAAAATGGTTGATCTGGATGGAAAATTTAGTTACTCTTCAGTAGTGATGATACAGGTAAATAATTCGAATGCGCCATTGGTTTATCCAAATCCGGCCCGGACATTTATTAATATTGTTCAGAGCGCGGAACGGGTGAATTTTGTTTCTGTTTACAATATCTCCGGCAAAGCAGTAATCAGATTCAGCAACAAAGGATCAGAAAATACAATACATATATCAACGTCAAACCTGAGCAAAGGTGTTTACCTCGTTGAGATCACCACTTCATCAAATGTTTATCACGAAAAATTGCTGATAGAATAGATAAAAATAAATTCAACGTCTCATTGTATCAGCTCTTCCATACTTCTCCTGCTGAGGCCCTGAAATCGATGAATAGTCGCAGGGAACTATTATGCAGACAAGATTAATTTTAAAACGTCTGAATGATTACCGGGAAAAACCAAAAGGATGATGTACCTGAAGTAGAAACAATAGACAGGGGTGTAATTAAAACCTGTGCACGAGGCCGAATCCAAAGAGCCGTTTTGATAAGTCGGCATTACAATCGTATTCATGGGTTTATCCTTGAAGAGGCTTCTTTTGATTACAGGATAGATCCAATAGGCGAGGCGGGTAGACATGATTCCAATACCGGCGCCGGCAACCACATCGCCAGCCCAGTGTTTGTTATTGTACATTCTCAGATAACCGGTGGCGGCGGCCATCGCATAGGCACCAACACCGTACCAGGGAGAAACATCTTTGTATTCCTGACGCATAAATTCTGCTGTGGCGAAGGCAGCTGCAGTATGACCTGAAGGAAATGAATACTGATCCGAACCATCGGGTCTCGTTTCACCAGAAAAACTTTTCACTACGAAAACGGTTCCCCCCATGATCAGACCGGATAATCCAAGAATCATCGTCCTGTCCCTGAAATTATTTTTCCCCTGAATACCCATTGCGTTCAATCCGTAAACGGCAGCAACCGGAATAAAGGGAAGTATATTATCAATAGGGGTAGTTTTTTTGGAAGTCCTTTCCATATAAACTTCCTCTTTTACCTTGTCATTGACAGCGCTCAGTCCGTTGTTCTGCAGGGAAAAAACACCATAAGCCACCATCGCGGCGGGAACAATAAATGATTTGTAAGGGAAAGTCCTTTTAACAACAGGTGTATTCCAGTCTATCCTTGGAGGCAGACTGTCTCTGGCTGGTGTGGCTGAAAGTTCGCTGTACTGGCAGAAACCTGTATTAGCTGACAGGAAAAAAGATATCAGGAATAAGGGAGCTAAGGTCTTTTTCATTAAGGCTGTTGAGGCTGTTGCAAATTTCTATAATATATACGAAACTTAAAACCCCCCGGTTTCAACTTTAACAATAACGTTTTTTGCCTGTTTTTTTACAATTTTGCAAAATGGGAAGGTTTTGATTTGAAAGCCTCAGCTCCCAAGCCTGGTCAGACTATTTTCATTGTTTTATAAACGTATAAAAAATGAAGCAAATTAACCCTTATGGCTTATTCCTTCTGATACTCTCAACCCGGGCCCTTGCACAACAGGATGCGCTTCACCAGCAGGCCCTTCCCCAGCGGCCATTGTATAAGTTTAACTACCGGGTTGAAGTACCCGTTACCGTGGTTGGAGCCGCAATAACCGGGATTAATTTCGCCGGAATTTCTAAAAAATCAGGATCTACTGAAGCCCAGATAGATGCCCTGAATGAAGCTAATATCCCCTGGTTCGACCGGTGGACCGCTCATGAATACTCCAAATCGATGGATCAGGCCAGCTATATTCCGTTTTATCTGGCTATTCCGCTGCCGTTGCTTAGCCTCGTCGATAAGAACATGCGTAAGGATTTCTGGAAAATCGGCTATCTCTATATAGAGGCCCTTACCGCTACCGGAGTTTTGTACAGTACCGCGGTGAATCTAACCAACCGTTACCGGCCCTTCACCTATAATAAAAACAGCCCGATTGATCTGGCCGTTCAGAGCAATGCCAAAAAATCTTTTTTTGCCGGTCATGTGGCCCTCGTAGCCACGTCCAGTTTTTTTATGGCTAAAGTATATGCACAGTATTATCCTGACTCCAAACTGAAATGGGTTTTCTACGGTGGCGCCGGTGTGTTGACGGCTGCTACCGGAGTGATGCGTAACCTGGCCGGGATGCATTTTCTATCGGATGTGTTATTGGGTGCCGGTGTGGGTATGTTATCCGGAATACTGGTACCGGGTCTGCACAAAATTAAACCGGGAAAGAAGCCGCACTTAAGTTTTCTTCCCTATGGTGATGGGCTTGCCGGATTTACCGCCGTCTACAGATTCTAAATAGTGCAATATCGTATTAGTATGGAAGTGTGGAAGTATGGGAGTGTGGTGATATGAATTACTCTTCCACACTTATATACTTTCATACTTCCACACTTCCATACTTGAGAGTTGGCATCTACCGCGAATCAAATGGCTTTGCCTTGTATAGGTAACAAAAAGGAGGTTGTGAAGCGATCCGGTTTAATTGCTCGATTAATTCAGGACTGGGCGGTTCAACGGTTGGTATCGCTTGATTTTTTTCGACAATTTTCAATACAGATTTTTCCCAGGTTATTTTTTCCGGACGGGAAACGGTCAAACCTTTAGGTAATGGAGATGCTGTCATAATTTAAAAAACAAAGCTAGATCAACACCGCCAAAATGAATACCATGAAATTGTTATTTAACACAGATGATTTGCAATACCTGTGTTTAATGTTTAACAAGTAAATAATGATTCGTTAACACGCAAAGAAATTTTATTTAAATTTTCTTTTCGATTGAATCCATGCCTCTGCAACAATTGTATGAAGACTAAACCCGATCCAGAAAGCAGTCCCGAGAAATAGTTGTGGTGTCAGTCTAAAAAAGGCGAAGGACAGCGCCATGATAGGTCTCACTGTTGCAATCGCAAGCCCGACAGCATAAGCTCTGAGTAACCATTCCATACCGGTAATAGTTTGCTTATGTTGGTTATTAAAAACCGCCATGGTAATAGAAACTAAAAAATACACAGAAAAAAACGAACTGGCTACTGCTTCGTTCAATCCCCCCAACGGAAGGGTGATAAACGGCATTACGAGTGCGGAAATCCCAATAATATAGGAAGCCACAATAAAAACATACAAACCTGTTTTTGAGAATCGTCGTGGAATCCGCCGGAATTGAAATGGACCGAGCAATATAAAAACCAATCCGGGAATAATATGAATGATCGTGAGCATGGGATGGTTTCGCAAACCGCTGTCAAATGGAAACCGTGGAGAGATAAGCCATTTGCCAAAGCCAGCCATGACACCGATTCTGCGCAGAACCATCAAAATGCCAATAACGGTCAGGATCCATGTACCGGTCCATAATATTTTGCGAACTGTTTTCATTTGTCAATTCTTAATTATATAGCAAGAAAAGGTAATTGAATTCAAACCATTGCATGCATTCTTCAGCGCTGGCTCTGTGTACGGCAGGCATGCATCAACACATTTACAAACTGGAAATATAATGCCAGTACCGCACTCAAAAATCAGGTTTAACAGTTAAGTGTGATCCGTTTTCAGTCCCAACGGGATAAGACTCTTCATTTTGTTATCTTGAGATGGTCTTCAGATTGACCAAACCTGACTAATGTGATGAAGCGAATGGGTTTTTTGATGTTCATTCTGCTGCTCGCGTCTTTTTACGGAAGCGCACAGAATGTGACCTTCTCCGGCAAAGAGGTTGTGAAATGTGTTAAATGAGGAATTGTAGGATGAAGAATGTGGAAATTAAATGTGGAAATGACAGTATGGATATAATGATAGAATATCAAAAATATTTAATGGGGATGAGTTAATTCAATGCATATTTTCAAACTATCATTTCCACATTTAATTTCCACATTCTTAATTTTCTACAATTCCACATTCACCACACTAACATGAAAATATTCCTTCTCTTTGCTTTCCTGCTTTTTGCAAGCAATTCCTTTGCATGGGTGTTCCCGGAACACCGTCAGATTGCACTGCTGGCCATTCAAAACCTCAATCCTTCCTATCGTCTTTTGCTCGATCAGCTATGGACGCAGGCAACGAAAAATTTCTCGGGCCGGCTCTCGGCGGAGGTAATTGATACCACACAAAATAGTCACTCCACAAAAATAGATTATGCCACCTGGGCTGCCATTGCCGGAGATCATAGTTGTTCTCCTGAAGCAATGCTGAACACGGTATTGTATTCTGAATGGATAATTAAAGTGGCGAATATTGCCGAAGAATTAAAAACGGGTCTGGCGACGGCCAAAAACAAGAGCCAGCAGATCAATGCCATGCGTGATGCTGACATCAAACTTCAGAGAGCAGATCTGGAATACGCGACCCGCGCGGGTTCCAATAACGTTCATTTTCTACTGGCAAGGCCAAAGTTTGATGAGAGCGGTAAAGAATACCTGATTGACTGCCTGTCTAAAGGCGCACCCTTAAATGCATTGGGTGCTTATGCCTGGTTTCATACCAGCGCAGTCATCAAAGCCTCCCGGTATGCAACTGCCAATCTGAATGAAGATGAAAAAGCCAAATTAATTCTCTCCGCATTGGCTGACGAAGCCTTTGCATTGCATTTTCTGGAAGACGTGTTTGCATCGGGTCATATTGCAGGAACCTGGGGTAATGCCTCGTTGCGTAAAGGAACGCACGATTATTATAATGAAAAGGGACTGGAAGTTGTTGCCTGGGACGGGACAAGGATGATTGTCAAAGGAGATGCATTCATGCGTCCCAAAGATGCCGAGATCGCAGCCGCTGTTGTTCAATTAAGTCTCCAGCAGTTTTTGGATGCAGCAAGCGGGAAATTGGAAAATGAAAACAGGGAAGATCCTATTGCTTCCGGAAATCTCCCGGATACCTTTAATGTTTGCTCAAATAATTTTATGCCTTCCCGAAAGGCGGATGTAAAATATATGCTGGTCATTCTGATTAAAACACCTGTTCCCGGACTGGCAAGCGGTGAAGGATCACTCCCCAGGTTCAGATCAGAACTGGGAAGTTTTTTAGGTGTTTCAACAGCTTTGAATGGGGCAGGTATAAATGGTGGATTTGGTAAACAACAAACGCAGGGCGGGACTATTGGGGGAGTGGAGGCGAATATCAGATTTGGTATCGGACTGGAAGGCGTATTGAATGAATCGGGAGACGGACTGGTATTCATTCAGGCTGGCTGGAGGCTGGATGGTTCTTCCAGCTCCCAGATCAATAGTAACTATACAGGTAGTGAGTCTAATTCAATTACAGCTGTGATTCCCGGCCGGTCGGCTTATAACCTGAGAATTCGTTTGCCTTTCTATCTGCTGCCTGGTGATTTAATATTTGCCGCACCCTTCGTGTATCTGTTTTCACACAAATCAGCGGCCGCCATGGCGATAGCTGCAGGCAACGGAGGCCTCATTCCCTGGCAGATCCGGGATCGCCACATCTGTCGGCCGAATTCAATTCATTTTGGGAAGGGAAGTTGGTGTTTCCTTCTATGGCTTATCGAAAACCAGACCCACGCTTGTCATTCCGGATTTGAGTACCGGAAAATCAACCGTGATTACATATAAGTCAACTCTGCTTGATTTTCCCGTAATCGAATATTTACCATTCCAAAGATCCTTCTCCCAGGAACAGAGTTCAAGCCTGCTCATTCAACTGGGTGTCGGAGTGGATATGCCTTATAGCGCAAATGTTATCGGACCCCTCAATGCGCCGATCCCGGAATTAAAATCAGTCTGGCAAATCGGCTTGCGGGTGGTTTTTGACTGGAGACATTATTTAGATTCACAAAAATAACGCAGTAATTAAATGTGTCCAGTTTTTTTCCTGAACCATTAACTGATGCCAAGTGATGGGCCACTATTGGCTAAATAATTTTTCTGCCTCTCGCTTCCTTATGCTGCGGAGCCTGCCATGATAACTGCAAAAACCGTATTAATTTCTGAAAAAAGATGTAGCTTATAGGTGTCAATCCCGACCAATAACCTTATTCCAAACAAAGATTTATGACACATAAAGATTCATCAGATTTAACAATAGAAAGGCCGAGTGTTGAACAACGTCTGGCAGAAGGGAAATCACTTCGAAATAAATTTCCAATTGCCAAAGCAGGGAGATTATAAACCCGCACCGGATCGGGCTGATCCGGTTTCTATCTTGGAAGAACAGGGAAAAACGCGCCTTGCGGATCTGGTGCCGATCCGTTATGCGAGAATGCTTACTTCTCCTTTCGCGTTTCTCCGCGGGGCGGCGGCTATCATGGCTGCAGATCTTGCGGCCAGCGGACCAACTTCGGGAATTCCGGTGCAGTGCTGCGGCGATATGCATGTGGCAAACTTCGGGGTATTCGCTTCGGCGGAGCGCAATCTTATTTTCGGCATTAACGATTTTGATGAAACCCTGCAGGGGCCCTGGGAATGGGATCTGAAACGACTGGTGGCCAGTATTGTGGCCAGCGGCCGGTTTTTAGGCGCTAACGAGAAACTCTGTGAAAAAGGCGTTCGTGCAGCAGTGGCGTCTTACCGGAAACACATGAAAGAATTTGCACAGATGGGTAATATGGAATTATGGTATACGACAATCAGTGAAAAAGATATTTTGAAAACACTTTCACCTACTGCACGCAAAGGGTTAAAAAAAATAACGGCCAAGGCACGCGAACGGACACACCTGCAGGTCCTCGGTAAGATGACGGATCTGGTAGGTGATAAATACCGGTTACGGGTAAACGCTCCTTTCATCGTTCGGGAAACACATACTACAACCGGAATGCCCATCGAAGAGGCCCTGCAATTAGTGCTTGAATCCTATTTCGCTTCAATTGGGGATGACCGGAAATACCTGCTCCGGCATTATCATATTACAGACGTGGCAAGAAAAATAGTTGGTGTGGGTAGTGTGGGAACCCGGTGCTGGATCATATTTCTCACGGGGAATAGTTCCAATGATCCCTTATTTCTCCAGGTAAAAGAAGCGCAGCCTTCCGTACTTGAACCTTACCTTCATAAATCTATCTTTTCAAATCCTGGTCAACGTGTGGTGACGGGACAAAAGCTGATCCAGGGCGCGCCTGATATTTTTCTTGGATATGGTGAGATGGATAATGGCTTTAAATTTTATGTAAGGCAACTCCGGGATATGAAGGGCGGCGTGGAATTCGATCCTGAGAAGGTGAATCTTAAAAACCTGCCACAATACTGTGAATTGTGTGCATGGGCGATGGCGCTGGCTCATGCTAAATCAGGAGATGCAGCTAAAATTTCGGGTTATGCCGGAAACAGTGATGAATTGGATAAAGCCATGGCAAGGTTCGCATTTGCTTATGCAGACCAGACTGAAAAAGATCATAAGGCCCTTGCCGCTGCTGCAAAGAGTGGCAGGATCAAAGTTGCCAGTGCCGGATCCTAAAAATTTTCGTGAAATATTCTTGTCGCTACCGGCCCGGCAGGGGCACGCTTAAGGGAATCACTAAAACAATGATAAATGAAAACAAAAATTATCGCTCTGCCGATACTTATTTATTTTCTGATCCTGATGTCATGCCAAAATCATAAGGAAAAAAGCGAATCTGAAGTTAACAGTCAAAAAGATACTACAAAAATTGACTACCATCCATCGACCAATGCACAAACGAACGAAGTAAAATCAGAAGCACCTGACGCATTGACTAAAACAGTCCAGGGTTATGCATTGCCAAAATTTGATGACGGGCCTGCCCAGTCTCCAATTAATATTTTGTCTTCTTACACAGAAAAGGATAATCACAAAGTAACTATAAAATCAAATGGTGAAATAAATGCGGTTGAAAACCTTGGGCATACCATACAATTAGACTTTGCTGATGAAAGTACAACCACCGTAGATGGACGAATTTATAAGTTTAAACAATTACATTTTCATACACCATCAGAGCATCTGGTTGATGGAATGACTTTCCCTATGGAAATGCACATGGTGAATGTATCGAAGGATCAAAACGATAGTATGAAATCTGTGTATACCGTAATAGCCATACTTTTTAAAATGGGAAAGGAGAATAAATTCATTAAAGAGTTTTTAAATTCAATTCCGGCGAATGAACACGAAAAGGTTAAGCTGCAACCCGGTCTTGTAAAACTCGATGATTTATTTATGGGTATTCCGAAAAATGAGCTGGAGTCTTATTATCATTATAAAGGATCGTTAACTACACCACCCTTTACGGAAAGCGTTGACTGGATAGTCAGAAAATACATTTTTGAAGCGTCGCCTGAACAGGTGGCTGCCATAGAAAAACTGGAAGGCGACAATGCGCGTCATGTGCAGGCGCTTTATGATAGAAAAGTCGCAAGCGAGTAAGTTGCTTAAAGCTTTACACCTAATGTCACTGTCGTATTTTCAATCCGCCGTTTACCACAAATCCATCCGGGGGAACATATATATGGCGGAAAACCAGTTGGTTGACAGGTCCCGTATAAATGGTGTCAAAACGGGTCTGCCTACAATTGTTGTTATCGTCCATGGGATATCAAAAAAGCGGAATCTGCAGTTACCTGAGATTAGAATATCCTGTTTGACACGAAAAGACCAACTTCATAAAGGATTGTTAATCGCGTATTGAAGACCAGTGAGTCTGGTATTGGACGGACTTAACCTTCGATCCTTTTCTTTACAGTGGATAATTTTTCTTAACCTTCCTTGTATAACAGAATGGTGGTTTGGAAGCCAGTTCGTTTAACCGGGTAATCAATTCTTCTGATGGCGGGCGCTGGGTACGCTGGGAGATTTCTAAATCTTTGAAGATTTCTTCAGAATTAATATTTAAACGTGTTATCAATACACGCTCGGTTCTTACAGAATCAGGATTTTTTTTCATATCAATCGTTTATACAGAGTAACAGATTGTATAAACAAACGGCATACCAACGAAAGAATATCATTTGTTAAATCGACTGCTATTCAAAAATAACAACAGCGGCAAATGACTGTAATCCCGGGATAACGCGGGAGTAAAAAAATACTTTTTATTTTAACAGAATGAATGAAGGAACTTTAATTATCCTAATCGTTTTATTTGCTGATCAGCGAACTGAGGGGCCAGCGCAGATTATTAAATTCCATCAGGTCGGCTTTAACGCTTCCAATGCGGATGGAGGCCTGGATACGTAACGGTATATGATTGGGGTCGTCGCTGACCCAGACAGTCATTTTCTCTCCGGCATCAAACATGGTTCCTTTAATAAGCCAGGGCTTAATTTTTATAGCCCGGAACTTTCCATATTTAGTCGAGATCGTTTCTTTTCCGATATACCGGATATAGGATTTGTACAATTGATTTTCCATAAACATGGTGAAATCAATTTTGTCATTCGGCTTCAGATTATCGACCGACAGGTTCCGGATATAATACAAAGTACCCAGGACATCCCTTACACAATCCGGCACATGATACACGCCACTATCGGTAATGGCGGTATGAACCTCGCGGTTGAACATGATATTTTCATATTTTTTTGTGGGTCCTTCAAGAACTGTGCGGCTGAACTGATAGGAGAGCAAGGAAGCGGTATCAATATAGGTTTCATAACGGTCGCGAACCTTATATAAATGGTCATAAAAAGGAACCGTTTTTCCGATGGCAGTTATATGATACACGGGCTTGTTCCCGAGCTGCTCATTCCTGCAGTCAAAATTCACCGAACCCGCTTCGAAGTACATGCCGGCCAGGGAATAATATATTTTATAGAGAGTGGTTTCGCCGCTTTTAAATGAGTTGTTTTTTAACATGCATCCGATATCGGAACCGGCCGGCCTGTCAAAACCTGCCAATATTAAAAATGATATAACCAGAAAAACCAGCCTCATGGGTTAAAGATATCAATAATAGGTCCCGTTCCTTAATGGATCGGACAGGGGTTATAACAGTTTAAAATTTATTAACGGTTTTCCGGCAGGAACAGGTATATCGATCCACGATCAGTTTGGGACACTCTTTCTATAATTTGGAAAAACCAGCCCTTGAAAAGATGTGTTTTTTATTCCCGGCCGCTTTAAAATAAATTCCCCCGAATTGATTACATACCCTTTCCCCGGGGTTACTAAACAGTAATATGAACAAGATGAACTTAACGAATCAACAAATTCAACAGTCCGAAGCGCTTTTTCTGGAAATGGCCATTGATACGATCCGCCTGGATGCCATTACCAGCAAAGTGAAGGCTGTTCGCGCGGCTCTGGAACAAACCCATGCGAAAACCATTCAGCCCACACAGGCAATTGTGAGAACTATGAAACCATACCAGGTGGCGCTGCGCATAGCGGCTGTCGTTATCCTGATACTGGGTTCCGCCTCGATATATAAATATTCCACTGTCAATACCCATACCCTGTATATCCAGCAGTACGCTGGCTATGAACTGGCCACGAATCGTGGAGCTTCCACAGCAGATGCACAGACGAATGCCTATAGAAATAAGGACTGGAAAGAGGTTATCGTGCTGAACAGTGCAGCGGTTTCCAGGACCAACAGATCCTGCTTCCTGGCCGCCATGGCTGAAATGGAATTAAAGCAGTTCCCCCAGGCCCTGGCCCTGTTACAAAATATTTTAGCAAACAAGGGCGATGAGTCTTTCCGCGACGAAGCTGAATACTACACGGCCCTGGCGTATATGGGTAATCACGAGGGACAAAAGGCTGCCGGAATAATCGCGCAAATCAAGGCGAATCCGAACCACACCTACTATCCGCTGGTTGCCGAAATCTCCGGTATTAACCTGAAAATCATTGAGTTAAAGAAAAATTAAATAAATGGTTACATTTCTTTCCAGCACGGTTACTAATATATGAAATCGTCCAAAACAAACATCCTGAAGAAACCAATAAGTCCATTGTCCAGTAAAAAATCAAAGTCCATACCCTTTAAAAAAACAAGATCCAATCCGAAGAAAAACAAAAGGTAGAGTCGAAAATCCAAATCTGAAAGAAAACCAAACTGATCCAATCCGAAAGAAAAACAACTGATCCAAACCGAAAGAAAACCAACCGATCCAATCCGAACGAAAAACAACCGATCCAAACCGAAAGAAAACCACCAATCCAACCCGAACGAAAAACATCCAGTCCGAAAAACCCTATCCCTGAAATCGTACTGAATCAAAATTATCCAAGCAGCCCCTAAAAGGGCTGCTTTTTGATTTTGTTGCCGAGCCGAACTTTAAAAATATTCCTCCGGAGAATCTTATAGTGTTAGTTGTGAGTGATACCTTTATCCAACATGCAAAAATTTATCCGACAATACATTCTTTACATCTTCATAACTGCAAATGGCCTCGCCATACATTTGCAGGTGTCTGCGCAGACTCCCGGAGCATACCTGATCATTCGTGATCCAAAGACAAACCTCTCGCAGTCAGTTTCAGAAGCCAAGCCATTGGATGAACTCATCCTGATCGGCGCAAAAGGAAAACAGGTTCAGATCAGTGATGGGGCTGGGGTGAATTATTTTGTTTCAGACTCCCGGGAAACAATTCCATTTATTGTCGGCGGTGCCCTGGGTACACATACTGTTACGATCATCAGTCCCGAAGGAAAAAAAACCGTGTTGTTTCGATTTAAAGTAAATACGGTTACCAATATCGATGACGGCGGATATTATAAAAAGATGTTCGATCTTTTTTATAAAGGAATGGATGCGGAGAAAGAAACCGGAATCAGCTGGAATGGTAAGTACTACCGGTATTTTGAACCCTGGGTATTGGATCATTGTCAAAACATGATGGGGTTAAAATATTTTGTGCCGTGGGGCTCAGAATTTGTTGACCTCATGCGGCAAACGCAACGCAAAGACGGAATGATCTACAGCTTCGTGCAGATAGCGCCGAATGCTGACTATTTTTTTACCCGCGATAAAGTATCGGGATATACGCAACAGATCGGTGACCGCGTCTTCACCCGTCAGCCCACAGAAAATCATCCCGAATATTTATTCGTAAATACGATTTACCAGTGCTGGCAGGCGGATGCCAATGAAGCATGGATGGAAAAAAATCTCGAATCTGCTTCGCGGGCGCTGGACTATGCGCTTCATGATCCCGCCAGGTGGAGCAAACGTTTTGGCCTGCTGAAAAGAGTATATACGATTGACTCCTGGGATTTTGCTGTGGAAGATGAATACACGCCGGATCTCGGAATTACCAACAGCATGATGATCGATCCGGTAAAATCAAAATTCGGAATTTTCTTTGGCGACAATACCGGGTATATAACGGCCTGTTATCAACTGGCAGAGATGCTGGAACATGCCGGCCGCAAAACCGATGCATCGCAATATCGCCAGCGCGCCGATACACTGAAACAACGATTGAATGCTTTGTCCTGGAACGGAAAATATTTCACGCATTTTATTGACGAGGATTCTACGGTTAGTCCGTCACCTGGGCGTGGATGAGAAATCCCAGATCGCCCAGGGGAATGCCTATTCGATAAACCGGGATATCAGCGCCACACAAAGCAAAGCCATTATTGAAACTTATCTCGATCTGAAGAACAGACTGCCCATTGGTTCTCCGGGAGAATGGTATGCTATCTATCCGCCGTTTCAGAAAGGCTTTAACAAACATGATACGGTTTGGCAATACATGAATGGCGGAGTAGGAGGTCATGTAGCCGGAGAACTCGCCAGAGGCGCTTATGCGAACGGATATGAAAATTATGGAACCGATATCCTGAACCGGTTCTATGAACTCGGAAAAAAATATGACAACAAAATATATTTTGCTTACACCGGATCCATCCCGCCTCCGCCTCGCGCCGCCTGTATTCGAGCCGCTTGATATAACCACGTTTGCGAATATGGACAGCTGGACGATCGGAAATTCCGGATCACATAAATGGATGAACACGAATCGCGACGGAGATGATTTTCGTGATCTTCCCACCGGTGAACAAACATTCGGTAAAATAAAGTTTCATGTGATCGATCCGGAAAAAAATAATCGCAGAGCGGTAGTGGCCGTTTCCCGCTCCGGCGGATTGCCGTCAACGATTGAAATTCCGGTGAACCGGTCGGCAGGGGCAGTTTATTTTTTGCACACCAGTAGTAAACCGGCTTCGGAAAATATTGTCGGTGTGGTTCTGTTTAAATATAGTGACGGCAGCAGCAGAACAAATTATATTGTCTTTGGTAAACAACTGACTTACTGGTGGTTTTCCGAACTCAAAACAGATTATTCGGGAATCGCCTGGTATGGAAAAAATAAAGTGAGCGAAGGCATTGGTCTCAGCTGGTGTGCCATCAACAATCCCGAACCACAGAAACAAATTGCCAGCCTGGTCATTGAAGCACCGGCAGGAAACGGAATCTATACGGTATTTGCCATTACGCTTTCAGACAGAAAACATGATCTGCCCGTTAACCCGGTTTCTTTTGGCGGTCCGGATAACTGGGCGGCTGCAACGGCGATGGCGGCGATGGTGGAAGGATTGGCCGGTGTTAAGAATGAAGCCGGCACAGCAGCTTATTCTTTTCCATTAGTGACACCCCGGTGGACGACCACCAAATCAGATACAGCAAATGTGAGTATTCGTTATGCCGCATCCGGTGGTTATGTGGCTTACCGGTTCATTCATCATAAAGAAAAAAAAGAAATACAGATATTGGCAACCGGCAATGGAAAAAAAATTCACTGTGAAGTATTATTGCCCGAAAAAACAGAAGCGGTAAAATCGGTATCAATGAATAATAAAAGCATTCCCTACAGCATCCGGAAAATAGAACATTCAGCTTATGTAGATTTTAATATCAGCAACACCGACCTGAAAAATATCGTAATCAGGTATTAATGTTAAAATAGAAGAGGAAGAAGTTGTGACTTAATGCGTCGCTGAAGTTTGTTAACTAATAGCAGCTTATTGTATATATAGTTAGATGGTGACGGGGAAGAACGCCCTAGCCGAACTTCCCCGATCATCATCATCGAATAGATCCCGTTGAATCAACATTATTTCATCGCAACCAGATACAATTTCTTCGGAGAATCCGGAACAGTATCGTATTTATAATTGGCATACTGCATTATCTTCTTTGGAGAATCCGGAACAGTATCGTATTTGAAATTATAATTAGCAAATTGCTGTACTTTCTTCGGAGAATCCGGAACAGTATCATATTTGAAATTATAACTAGCAAATTGCTGTACTTTCTTCGGAGAATCCGGAACAGTATCATATTTCAAGTATAACCGGCAACTGCACTATCTTCTTCGGAGAATCAGGAACAGTATCCAGATAACTAGCCAGTTGAATTTTCTTTGGAGAATCAGGTACAGTATCCAGTATTGACATTACGGTGTTTTGTTTGAGACGAAGTTTTCCTTGTGCACCGCTCACCCCACCGATCAACAAAGCAGCACCAAGCGCCGCAAGGGACGTAATTAATAATTTTTTCATGATTACATTTTTTTTAACTGAAGAGATTTGTTTTACCCTAACCTGTGAAGAGAGAACAAAAAACCATGCCAAAAAAAATCGACGTGAATAAATTGCTGAAGCTTATGGAAATGGAACGTATTGCTCCGCGCAAATTTTTTTTTCGACCGGATGTTCAAGACAGAGCCCCCGTAAGGGGTGATAAGGAAGTTGTTTTCCGCTGGATCAGTACTTTAAACCGACTGCCCATCTGATCGAGCAGCATCGCCAGTGCAAATTTTTTATTTTCTTCACTTTCAATCATATCGGAAAGGAAAGGCACGAATCCAAGACCACGCAGAAAACGGGACTGGTCCACAATCCCTGCAAATTCAATTGCATATTTGGAACCCCAGTAACTCAGAGAGGAAAAATTAACATCTGCTGTGATATCCTTCGAGCCCGGATCTGAATAGAAATCCATATCCAGCCGGTGATCTTTATAACTTCTGATGGTTCCGCTGTTGTTGCGAACATGTGTTAACATTCCGTTTAGATAACCATAATCAATCGTAATAATATAACCGCTTCGCAGGTGCGTGGAAATATCCTTATACCAGCCCTCCGCATCCAGACATATTTCCGTGCAATATTCTTCTGCAATTTCCATTGGGCATGCAGTTATATAATTGAGTACCGGCGCTGACAGCGGTCTCAATATCTGATGAAGGTTATCCTGGAAATCAACATATATTTCCTTCATTTCTCCTTCGGCAAAGCAGATCCGGTGTACTGGAAAATTGTCTAGCAATTCATTGGACAAGACGCAGCCGTCGAATTCTCCCAGTTCGCTGATATCATCCACCCAACTTACTTTTCCCGGGAGGTATTGCCGGCTCACACGTTTCATCGACGGGCTTTTTTCTATAATAGCATACCAGATAGATTGATAGCAATCCCGATTCTTTCGCAGATACTCCAGTATATCATAGCAAAGTAGGCCCGATCCTGCTCCGTATTCAACAATCGTAAACCCCCGGGGCATGGTTTCCCATATCTCTTCTATCTGACGGGCTACCATTGCCCCGAAGGCGCTTGAAATATATGGGCTGGTAAAAAAATCCCCTCTTTTCCCAACCCGTTGTTCTCCGGATGTATAATAACCATAGCCTGGCGCGTATAGAGCCATATCCATATAGTCCCTGAAAGAAATGGGGCCTGATTTCCTGATTTTACTGATGATCAACTCCCGCAAACTCATGATTAGATCCGGTCTGACCATGATTATCTCAAAGTATGTGCCAGCACAATACAGTCTTAAGATTTTGTAAAAAGGTAAAAATATCTACAACCTGTTTCCTGAAAATATCTATATCATTTTTTACTTCTTCAAAATCAGGATTAATTAATCACTTTTAATTTTTATTCCCCGGCATGATTTGGGATATACAAAACTTTAACGTTTCGGTTCAACCAAAATTTCCTTTTAACGATTCAAATAATATTGATATGGCAGAATTACATGTCCAGCGAAAAAAAGGCGGCTTTATATGGTTGTGGATTATACTGATGATTTTATTGATTGCGGGCGGGGTATATTATTATATGCATTCTCAAAACCCTGAAACTTATCCATTGCCAGCAAAAACTACCGCCAATTAAATCACAAAAACATAAAACTCAGATTATGTTAGATACTGAATATGCGTATAACGATCACCTGAAAGAATTGCACGCCAGCGAATTTGAAATGGCAGATGGAGAACCAGATATCAGAAACTGGAAAGTTATCGGACTGCAAAACCAGGAAGTCGGTAAAGTGACTGAATTGATTTTTGATGAAATATCCCGCCGGGTCAGATACCTGATTGTCCAGATAAACGGCAAGCCCCTGAATCTGATTTCCAGGTCCGTCATTGTACCCGTCGGTCTTGCCGATCTGCTGACAGATGAAAAAGTGGTTCTTCTTTCCGGATTTACTATTAGGCTCATCTGGCTTCACTTCCAACCTACGAAAAAGGTAAAATTTCCCGTAAAACAGAATATGCAGTTCGTAATGTTTTTTCACCGACGGATGGAACAACAGAAATGCGGGATGACTTTAATCAAAGGGATTCATTTTATGATCACAGGCATTTCAATGACGAGAAATTTCACCGGCCTTACCGGGAGGGTACACGAGACAATGGATTAAAAGCTGAAATCAGGGAGAATATAGAAAGCGTGAAAGAATCGGTTCGAAAAATGGAAGATGATATTGAAAAACTGGAGAGAACGAATCGCTGACAATAATTTCTGCTGGTATAAGTTTTGCAAAAAATGTATTTTGGTCATCAATGTGGAATTGAGGCTAAAAATAAAGGCCGGGGTGTTCCCCCGGCTCTCTAGTTGATAATGCGCAGCAATTTCAGTTTAAAACTTTTCTAACGGCCGGATAAGTGTTATCCCCGATAGTATTGTCGGAAGATATTTTGTCTGCGTTTAACATCAATTTTTAATTTGGATCGTATCCCTGACTGCAGTAAGTTTGCTAAATAAATTAGTAAACATGGCACCCGGTGAATATAGAAAGTCCTCCTGGATTGACGAATTCAGGGAGTCTGATAAATATGTAGGATCATTTGCATTAGAAGTGAAATTGGACGATGGCCGGATATTACAGGCCTGGGTTCGGCCCTCAGCTTACGACCAGTTTTATTCAGTGGTTTTGAATAATGTGTTCCTGGGTCACTTAAAGAAAGATCCGGATTGGCAGGACCTCACCGGGAAGAAAACCCGGATCATTTCCCTGGTAGGGGAGGGTATTGATGAACACCTCAAACAATAGCTTTTTCTATAAGTGTAATCAGCGTATCAATGGAAACATTGAACTCCAGACTTTTTCCTCCGGTAAAATGGATTACTGTCGCGCCCTGTCCCTTTTGTTCCAAAAAAGTAATGTTGTTTACGATGATCAATTGATTTCCTGCTTTCAACGTTTTAATTGATGCCATAATTTTTAGTTTATAAATTTTACACGATTTGCCATGAAGGCTGCGACGACAATGATGACCATACCAAATATCTGAATCAAAGTGATTCTTTCATCTGCGATTAAATATCCCAGCAGAACGGCTATCACCGGATTGACATAGGCATAAGTGCCCACCGTTGCCGCGGGTCTGCGGGCAAGCAGCCAGTAAAGGGCAATCAGTGCAACGATCGATCCGGCAATCGCTAAATAGAGTACCGCGGCCCAGGCTTTCCAGGGTGTCTGGCGAAAATAAAAACCTGGCCACTCATCAGCAACAACCGAAATTATTATGCAGCAGATCATTCCTCCAATCAGTTGCCAGCCCACGTTGGAATAAACCGAGCCGGTTTTGTTCTGGTATTTATAATACAACGAACCGGCGGCCCAGCAGAAACAGGATGTAACGGTAATGACAGAAGCCAGCACGGTAATAAAACCGGTGTGCGTCTCGGAAGCCGGTGCCGGACTGGTGAATAATATCGCGATGCCCACGATTCCCAGGCCGATACTGAGGATTGCCCACTTACTTTTTCGATAATCCTTCCAATGTCTTTTGTCGGTAATGATATAACAGAGTGGTAGCAACGAACCAAATACAGCGGTCAGTCCGGATGAGATATATTTTTCCGCCCAGAAAGCAGTCGCTTGTCCAAATGTCATTATGAACGCTCCCAGGATAATATTTTGCCTGATATTGCTGATAAATATCGACTCACCTTTGATCAGGCAATACGACAATAACAACACCCCCGCTATCAGGTACCGGATCGAAGCCATGATATAGGGCGGAATAAATTCGATGCCGATTTTTATCGCCAGGTAGGTGGTACCCCAGATAATATAAATTGCTGCGAAAGCCAGCCAGAGCCGGGGGTCTTTTTTCAATTGCTGGTTTTGGTGGGCAAAAATACTTGAATTCCGTGAAGCCGCACCTGTTTTGATCCTGCTAATAGATCCGGGCTTCTTCCAGACCTTCACCGATTGCCTGGATAAGCTCGTGCGGGTAAACTACGTCGCCCGGTCCATGCGACTGAACCCAGATAATTGCATTGGTAGTTGAATTGTGGATCCCGGCAGGCGCAACAACCGCAACACCACCGTCGAAAGTTATTTTGTATCTGTTATAGCCGTCTTCCGTGAAATGGACCGCTAACGCGTCGTGAATCTGATCCTTGTATTTGAATTGAAATGGCTGCACTAACCAAAAATAAAAAAAGAAAATTTATAGAATTTTCGGCAATCCACCCTGGACCTTAATAGGGTGTTTTCACCCTTTTAATTACCGGGTTTTTCCCGTTGATTAAAACTTGTCTGTTTGTTAGTATTGGAGTATGATAAAATTAATGAAAGCCCTGATCGTCGCCCTCATCGTGATTTCTTTTTTAATAATTGGCTATTCCCTTTATCTGTATATCTTTGCTAAAGAAATTAGTAATATATACCCGGCTCCAAAGTAGTCCTTTTGCAGCGATCCGCAGTACCCTTGACAAGTTCGCGCCAGGGTTGCGAAATATTATTACGATTATGTGTGATTTACACTGAATGAGTTTGTTTTTAGAGTAGTTGAAGCCCTGGTATATCTATGCCGGGGTTTTTGAATTGATGCAAAAAAATACCGCAGCCAAGAACTGACTGCGGTACACGAAAAAACTTCTCTGCTATTGTGCGGCCTGGCCCTTGTCCTTGTACTTTTCTTTCATCTGAGCTTTCTTGTCAAGGTAAGTCTTGTACTGTTGTTCGTTTAATATTCCTTTAAGTTCTGCATCCCTTGCATCGCTTTCAGACTTGATACCGGCTGATCTGTCCGGTAAGTCATTAATACTTTTTTTCAGCGAGTCCATCCTAACGGCATACTTCATGTTAACTTCCTGCACCTTGCTGGCCTGGTCGGCTGTCAGGTTCAGATTGGTTTTCATCCATTCCGTCGTCTTTGATGCACGGCTTTCAGCAGACTGCATCTGATCTGTCTGGCCGTTCTGGGCTTTTGCCAGGGTAAACAAGCAGGCTAACACCAGGGAGAGACCTGCCATTTTCAACATTCGTTTCATAGTAGTGTTTTTAAAATTTAAAATGATTATCATATTTCAGCGTATCCGCTGCTTGATATCATATGCCGGAATCGTGCCGCGCTCGGGGGCACACAGACATGGGTATTTTTATTAACAATCTGTTATTGAATTGGGTCGGTGCTGAGCGGCGGGATGAAACTTTAACTAGGAAGCCTTGGAGTTTTGATTATTTAATTCAAGCAATTTTGCCCTTAATAATCTGATTTCGTGCAGCAGCTTTTTTGATTCGCCCAGTTTGATATCATGCTTTAATGCAGCATCCAGCAATTTTTCTTTGTATTCTATCTGGAATTCTAATGAAGCTATCTCTGCCTGTAGATCTGAGATTTGCATAGCTGATAATTTGAAAGTAAGTAAACCTATCAGTCTTTAGTGAGCAATATGCAATATCCGGATTCATATTTCCGCTCAGATCAGGATAAGGATTTTGAAAGGTATATAAGGTAGTCTAATTCACCGACTATTGCGGCTATTTCTTTTGGGTGGTATAAGTTTTGCATTTTGTTAAAACAGTTTTGAAGGGGTTCGTTGCATAAATAAAAGCCGGGAGGGGTCCCGGCTTTACTTGTTGCTGCACTGTCTGTGGTGGTTTCAAGGATCAATTTTCATCAGATACCCCTTTAAGTTTATCCAGTCTGTCCTTAATCATTTTAAGGTCGTGGAATATGGCTTTCGTTTTTGCAAATTCTTCATTTTCCTCTATTGACCTGTCCAGCAGTTTTTGATAGTCGGCCAGCTGGATTTCCAACATGGCGATTTCTGACTTTTGATCTTTAGTTTGCATGGCTGATAAATTAATGTGATATAACACTTATCAGTCTTACATAATGATGTGCGGATTCTTACTCCCTGGGGGGATTTTTTTTCGTCTAGGAAGGCTTAAAGTGAAGTAACAGAGACCTTTAGTGCCTGAAAATACTAATTATAGTTGACATATGTTCGAAACAAATAAGCGAAAGGCGCCAACTCCACATTTGCATTAACATCCAGATACCAATCATTTTACTTATATTCCTATTATATTTCTTCTTTACCGCGCTTCCAGCTCTCCCAATAGTACCCGCCCGCACCCGTGAATTAGCGTCATTAAACACATTCATTAACCTAAAAATTATTGTATGAAAAAACAACCTTTAACTCTGATCACGACCAGTATTTCTTTATTCATGATTTTGCTTTTTTCTTTTGTTGCCTGTAATAAAAATGTTCCGGATGATGGCGTCAACAAAGCGCCGTTCTATAATTTAGATGTTACCCTGCTTCCGGGAACCGCCAAAACAGATTTTGGCGAACATGCAGCCGGTTTTCTTAAATTCCGCCAGGACCCTGATACTGCGCGGATCGTTTCGCTGGATACCTGGGTCTTTAATCTTCTGCCCAATCATTCCTATTCATTGCAACGCGCGGTAGATCCTATAGCCAGTGCCGATTGTGCCAGCATAGCCTGGCTCACGCTGGGTTTGGGACTGGTTCCGCAGGCAATAAATACGGACGCAAAGGGAAACGGGCATGAAGATCTTTTCCGTGATCTGACGGCTGCCGCCAGGGGAACACAGTTCCGGATTCACTTTCAGATAATTGATGCAACCACCGGGGAAACTGTATTGACAAGTGACTGTTTTCAGTTTACGGTAAGGTAATCGGGCAACATCCACACACGCATATATTCCGAATATTTCCTGCGGTTGCTGGTCCACGATTTGTAACAATATCCCAATCCTAACTTAATACCTGGATGTATTCTGTATTAAGCCAGGGAGAATATCGCAATGAAAGAATCCGTGTTGATTATTGACGATGAAAGGGATTTGTGCGAGGTAATTTCCCCATGGCACGGGTTTTACTTTAGACTGACCCAAACGCCGGTACGTGCTGAAAAAAACAGAAAATTTAATTAAGAGGGGTATCAGATCAAAGATGCCGGGATCTGTCACGCCGATGCTTTGTACGCTTACCAGGGAGGTTATACAGGATGAAAAATTTCTTTATGAACTCAAGTGGGATGGCTACCGGATCATTTCTTTCGTTCAGAAAGGAAAGGTCAGAATGAGTTCCAGGAGTTCACTGGATTACACCCATAAATATCCTGTCGTTGCAAAAGCTTTGGCTGCACTGAAACGGGACGTTGTCGTAGACGGGGAGGTGGTGGTTTTTAACGAAGAGGGTTTACCCGATTTTGACGCGCTTCAGTTGTATGACGGACATTTAACTCCGTTGACCTATTGCATTTTTGATGTGCTGTGGATGGATGGCTATGACCTGAAAAAATTGCCGCTTACGGAGAGAAAAGAAATATTAATGCAGCTGTTAAAAGGAAATAAAACCCTGCGTTATTCTGAGTCCTTCGAAGACGGACCTGCACTATACGAGCAGGTAATTGAAAGGAATATGGAAGGTATTGTCGCCAAATTAAAAGATAGTCCCTATATACCCGGATACCGCGGCGACAGCTGGCTGAAAACACCCACCAGGAAAAGACAGGAGTTTGTTATCGGCGGATGGGCCGAATCAGACAAGAGCCGGTCTTTTAAATCTCTTTTGTTCGGAGCCTATACCAATGGAAAATTTGAATGGATCGGCCGGTCCGGCGGTGGTTACAAGGACAAAGAAATGCCAGGCATCCTAAAACAGCTTAAAGCGATTGAAATTGAAAAGTCACCTTTTCATAATAAAATACTGGATACGAAGGGAGCGAAAACCCACTATGTAAAACCTCAGCTGGTTGCCAATTTTGAATTTGCAACCTGGACAAAAACCGGCCGGATCCGCAAACCGGCCACCTTTTTAGGGTTTCGGAAAGACAAGAAACCGAAAGATGTGGTGCGGGAAGTACCCAAACCGGTGGAGCAGATAGAAAAGGAAATACATGACCGGAAAGATTCGCCCGGCACAAAAGCCCGTCCGGGTAAAAAAAAACTTCAGCCGGGAGTAACTGGACAAAAATTGAGCATCAGGAAATCTCCGAAGAACAGGATTTTGAAATCGGCGACTGTACGATCCGGATAGGGGATGTTGGCCGTGAAATCTGGAAAGGCATTTCAAAGGCTGATTTGATTACCTACTATCATCATTTATCCCGTTATATTCTTCCCTACCTGAAAAACCGGCCCCTGAGTCTCCATGTCAAACCCGTTAACGCCGGTGCACCGGGATTTTATATTAAGGATATGGAGGGTCGTCAACCAGAATGTGCCCAGATTTTTACAGATCAACGAAGGCATGAGGTAAAAGGGAAACGTTCCAAAATAGATTATCTGGTGTGCAACAATGAGGCGACGCTACTCTGGATGATCAATCTGGGATGCATTGACGTCAATCCCTGGAACAGCAGGATTACAGCGCCGGATTTGCCCGATTTCATTGCCATTGACCTCGATCCCTCAGATGATGATCAATCGGCCGCCAGGCCGAAATTAATCGAGACGGCGATGGCTGCTAAAGAATATTGCGATCAGAAAAACCTCGCCGCAGTTGTAAAAACATCTGGTAAATCAGGAATACATTTTTTTATTCCATGTTCCGGTTTCAACACCAAGATGTTGCAGGACGCTGGCTGAGCAAATTTGTGCCGGAATTCATGCTTTGGTACCGCGGGTATCGACAATTGAAAACAGCATTTCTGCCCGTGGAGACAAAGTGTTTCTGGATCCATCGCAAAATGACTATGCGGATACACTGGCAAGCGTTTATTCTTTGAGGCCCTATCATCAACCCCGGGTATCTGCGCCGCTTGAATGGAAAGAAGTGAATACAAAACTCGACTTGTCTTCCTTTACAATAAAAAATGTCCTGTCCAGAATTGACAAAAAAGGCGATTTGTTTGCAGGCCTCTTCGACAAAAAACTCATGATTCGCAATAATCGCATACTTAAGATAGTCTCTGATCCTCCTTGAGGTCCTGGAGACCTGACATGGTGATAGACTTACAACTGTATTTTTTTCATGAATTTATTTCACATCTTTTTTTGAGGAAAGCGCTGGACTGCCAATTTTTCAAGATTTTTTCAATTGGCATTCCGGTTGATTGCCCTAAAATGAAATCTATTGGCAAAATTTAAAACAAATTTTATGAACAACATCATCAAACGCGACAATGGCCGCAGGCCGGCTACTTTTGGAAGTGTGGTAGATCAGATTTTCCAAAATAATCTGGACAAGTTTTTTGACGATGATTATTGGAGTTCTGAACTTTTAAGGGGAAATCAGGGTGCGGGTAGCGTTCCGGTTAATATTAGAGAAACTGACAAGACTTACGAGATGGAACTTTTTGCCCCGGGCCGGGTAAAGGAAGATTTCCATTTGAACATTGAAGGTGAAATGTTAACCGTGTCAGTCGAAAGTAAATCAGATATTAAACAGGAAGAAAATCAAAATGGTCAAAATGGATGGTTTCGACAGGAATATAAGAAGCAGTCATTTACCAGGAGTTTTACACTTGGCGATTCGGTTGATTCTTCAAAAATTACGGCCCGTTACGAAAATGGGGTGTTATATCTCCAGTTGCCTAAAAAGGAACACGCTCAAAAAGTTTCAAGAGCAATTGAGATTCAATAGACTATTCAGAGTTCCGGTCAGATGGACTGGTCAATTGTTCAAAAGGCGATAGAGGTGCTATCTGTTGTCGGTTGGCAGGGCTTTTGAATACACTGTTATTAACTTATAAAAAAATAGCAATATGAAAAATTCTTTTTTGTCAGCCTTACTCGTACTGGGAACAGCTTTCCTGTTTTCCTGTTCCAATGGGGCTCAGACCGATTCAAAAGAAGCAGCAGACAGCACAAACACCGCGCGCATCGACAGCGCTAAGAATGTAGACACGTCCGGTTCCAATCAGACTACAATGGCTGATATGAATCAGGACGCTGATTTTGCAGTGGCAGTGGCCGATGCGGGTATGCTGGAAGTAGCCCTTGGTAAACTCGCTCAAAAGAAAGGAGTGAGTCCGGCAGTTAAAAAATTTGGCGCGCAAATGGTTACGGATCATACAAAGGCCAATATGGAATTAAAACCTCTGGCTGCCGCAACAAATATTGCACTTCCAAAAGATATGAGCGAGAAATGTCAAAAGGTAATGGCTGATCTGGGCGAAAAGAAAGGAAAGGACTTCGATAAGGACTATATCGACCAGATGGTAAAAGATCATAAGGACGTAATTGACGAATTCAAAAAGGAGTCCGAAAAGGGTAAGGACACCCAGATGAGCGCATGGGCAAAAAGTAAAATACCGGCACTGGAACATCATCTGACGATGGCAGAAGACATCCAGAAGAACCTGAAAGATTGACGGTATGGAGATTTAACACTTAAGACTTGATGGGTTACATAATCAAATCCTGGAAGGTTTCCTCAACGTGGTATGAACAAATTCCACTGAAGTTTTCGTTGTTTATGTATAATAGAAATCAGGTCCTGCTCATGGGACCTGATTTTTTTCTACCGTTCATATTCTGATCATGGCCTGGTTTTTTTACTTAACAAAATATGGAATCAAGATCGACTATACTATTTACATACATGGAATTTCTTTTTCTGGGTGAAATTGAAAGGCAGATTCTTGACGGTGTCTCGACATACGCAGTTCAGTTTGCGTTGGCCGTAAATCCCCGGGCCGTTGAGGGCATCGAGATTTACCGCGGATCAGGTCCGGGTAATCGTGTGTACTGGAGGCAACGGTTTGTTTCAGCGAATTCCAGTATGGTGGATCCGGAACTGGTAGAAATTATTGGAGATGCAATAAAAGTGCTGGAAGACATTTAGCAAAGTTCTGATAACTGCTGTGCTCTGCGATTGGATCGGGCGATTTACTTAAATGAGTTTCTTTTTGAGAGTCGTTGAAGCCCCTGCATATCTATGACGGGGCTCTTTATTAACTACATACAGTTTTGGGTCCGGGGGAATTTAAATCGACGAGGGAATAATCATATTTAGCGATTCAACATTTGTGAAATTATTCGGCGCTGCGCATCGCATCCAATAATTCATAATAGCATCGATTGTTTTTTCTATTTCACTGATTTTGTTTTCTTTAATAAAAAACCCCTGCGCTGACGCACTGTACGCTTCAATTACGGTTTTTTGGTTTAACGACGTGGTCAGATATAGATAGGGAATACATTTAATCGCCAGTTTGAAGTCAAGTTGTATTTTATTTCTCAGTTCTAACCCATTCAGTAAAGGCAAATTGATATCTGACAAAATAATGAATGGCAGAATTTCAGTATTAGTTAAAAAATCCAGTGCTTTTTGTCCGTTGTCGAAAAAAATCAATTCGTTGGGATAGTTTAATTTCTCGAAGACATTTTTTAAAATAAGCTGATCATCCTGATCATCCTCAATAATTACCACCGGGCCGTTTTTATTCATAAAATGGAACTATAGTTGAAAACGGTAATATAGCCATTCAGTGGCGATACGGTTGTTAAATCTTCCCGGGAGAAAGGCCGTACCAGGTTGTTGACAGCGGTAATCAGCATTCCGGATCAGTGTCCACTTTTAACTCAATTATTGTATCATTACCGGACAACTACAATTCGGAATATCCCGGGTAAGCAACTGACAACTAACTAATTGTCAGATGGAATGCATTTTGACGGGATTCGGGTATTCAATACATTCATGTACATGATTAAAAATTATCTGAAAATAACTTTCCGGAATCTTGCACGCAATAAGGTATTCTCTTTTATAAACATTTTTGGATTGGCTGCGGGACTCGCTACCTGTATGTTAATCATGCTTTATATCATCGAGGAGAGCAGCTACGATAAACAGTTTAATAATGCAGACCGGATATACCGGGTGTCAGCCTCAGGAAAGGAGAATGAAAAATGGGCCTCTCAGGCTGCTCCGGTGGCCTGGGCATTAAAAGCAGAAATCCCGGGAGTAGAACAGGTGACCCGGCTGCTGAAGTTTCCGAATATGGACAATGTGCTTTTAAAATATGAACATAATAATTTAAGCCGCCGGTTTTTTGAATCCAACGGTTTTTATGTAGACTCCACTTTTTTTCAACTCTTCAACTATGATTTTAAATATGGCAATATTTCGACAGCACTGAATCGGCCCAACAGTCTGGTGATTTCTGAATCCATCGCTGATAAATTATTCGGAAATGAAGATCCGGTGGGGAAACCAGTAGTAATCGGTCTTCCTTTTGGCGATTTTACTTATACAGTGACCGGTGTTTTTATAAATACGGATTTGAAATCGCATATCCCGGCAAACTTTTTTATGTCCATGCGGAACGGTGACATAGGCAACTGGGTGGCTACGAATGATAACTGGACGACAAATAATATTTTTCATACCTATGTGAAACTCAAACCAGGCACCGATCCTGCTGCGTTTGACAAAAGTCTCACTCCTTTTTTTTACCGGCATGCCGGTTCCGAGATGAAAGCAGCAGGATGGTCGAAGACCCTGTTTATTCAGCCATTAAAAGATATCTACCTCCACTCCCAGATTGGAAATGAGATTGCACCCAATGGAAATATTAAGTATCTCTATATATTAGGATCAATTGCTGCTTTTATTCTGTTTATTGCCTGTATCAATTTTATGAATCTTTCCACGGCCCGTTCTCAGAAAAGAGCGCGTGAAGTGGGGGTGAGAAAAGTGCTGGGTGCAAACAGAGGCGCATTGATCAGGCAGTTTTTAGGAGAATCATTTGTTATTTGTTTCATCGCCCTTGCTCTTGCTGCCGTTATGGTCTATCTATTGTTGCCGGGCTTCAGTCAGTTCACCCAAAAACAACTCGGCCTTGCCGGCTCTTCGATCTGGGTTTTATGGCTTACCATACTTATCCTTTTTACCGGGTTTATGGCTGGCCTCTATCCGGCATTCTATCTTTCCTCCTTTAAACCGGCATCTGTCCTGAAGGGAAAAATACTGAATAACTTTTCCGCGGTCGCCATACGAAAAGGACTGGTGGTATTTCAATTTGCCGTTTCTGTCTGTTTAATTTTTGCAGCCACTGTCATCTGGTCGCAGCTGGATCTTGTACAAAATCAGGATCTGGGTTTTCAGAAAACCCAGCAACTCATCCTGCCAATGCCGGGCAAAGAGGTAGCCAAGAATTACACTGCCCTTAAAACGGAACTGAAGCAACATCCTTCGGTAAAATCGGTGACCAGTGGTTCTTCCTATCCGGGCATTGCGAATATCAATGATATGTTGTTCTACGCCGAAGGCAAGCCCAGAACAGATTTTGTTGACATTTCAATGATAACGATTGAGAAAGATTATCTGGAAACCCTGGGACTGAAATTACTGGAAGGCAGGTCGTTTGCTGAAACGAATGATAACGCGGATACAGCTTCCCTGGTGCTTAATGAATCGGCGGTCAACGAACTGGGATATAAAACAAACTCTGCCCTCGGGAAGAAAGTAAATTATGATTTTCAGGGTTCACATCATACAATGGAAATCGTGGGGGTGGTAAAAAATTTCAATTTCGAAAGTTTACATCATGCGATAAAACCAATGGCTTTTTCTGCAACAAATTTTTTCGCGAACAAATACAATTATGCGATAGTCAGCATGCAGACAAAAAATTGGGGTAAAGCCTTATCCGGTATAGAAAAATCATGGAATAAAATAAACCCGTCAACACCGTTTACCTATTCATTCCTGGATCAGGATTTTGCAAAGAACTACGAGAAGGAAGCAAAGAACATCCAGGATGGTCATTTATTTTATGGTGATTGCCGTGCTGGTTGCCTGTCTGGGACTGTTTGGGCTGGCGGCTTTTTCTGCAGAAAACCGGACCCGGGAAATCGGTGTCAGAAAAGTACTTGGCGCTTCCGTAGGTTCAGTGGCTGCATTGCTTTCAAAGGAATTCATTAAATGGGTAGTCCTGGCGATTCTCATCGCACTGCCCCTGTCTGCTTATATGATGCAAAAATGGCTGGATGATTTTGCCTACCGGATTCATCTTAGCTGGTGGATGTTTTTTGTATCCGGTCTCGTTGCCGTATTGATTGCATTGGTTACGGTAAGTTTTCAGTCAGTCAAAGCAGCCCTGTCGAACCCTGCAGAGAGTTTGCATTCGCAGTGAAGATCCGCGGTATACGATTCAACAATACTATTTGCGGAATTTCTTTCTCAAAGCTGGAATAAAGGCTAGATTAAAGTAACAGACAACCAATGGATTATATATAGGCAATAGTACTTGACATTAAAAAACCAGGTACCCACCTTTTATCAAGCTTTCACAGGAACGCCTTTATTATCCGCATTTCACCGTCCCTGGTTAATGTTTAAGTAAATGCATACTTGACCCGTCAGCAAAACCAACCAACATTCATTTTATTTCAGTACTTAATCCCTGTAGTGTCAGAGACGCAGCGATCCCTGTTATTTTCTTCATTGGGACAAATACGAGAAAATGAATATTTCAGACATACTTGAGGCAGAAACTGCACACAGTCACCAGTCAATGGAAAAAATAGTGGTCAGTCAGATCCGGGAAATTCAGGCAACAAGTGACTATATTAATTTACTTGGTTTTTTTTACATCTATTTTAAATCTCTGGAAGTCTTCATTGACAAATATATTTTGTTATCGCATTTACCGGATTTACATGAAAGGCGAAAGGCAGGTTTAATTTTTCTGGATCTGATAAATTTAGGTGCCCTTGCCCCAAAAGGCTCGAATCGGACTTTCTTCCTCACATGAAAAACCAATACCAGGCCTTCGGGGCATTATAACGTTCCGACTGGATTTCCATTTTAACCGGGTGGCATATGAATTGAATCCAAATTAAAAACTTGTTATGCCATTAATGAAAGCAATCCAGCTTGCAAAAAAAGACAAGGCTGAAGGCAAATCAGCGGGCACGCAGGCCGGGGAATTTGTAAAAGAAGAAATAGACATAATCCGGAAAGGGGTACACGGGGCAAGGTCCGCAAAACAGGCTATAGCTATTGGCCTGTCCAAGGCCCGTCGTGCAGGAGTAGATCTGAAACCGCCGGCAAAAGGCAAAACCTCTGAGAAAAACCGCCGGAGTGCTGAACAGGCTTACAAAAAGGGTCAGCAACATGAACCCGTTTCCAAAAAACGGTCGCTGGCAAGCGAACGCGCTTTAAAAAAAGAAAGCGGGGCCGCAGCGTCTCATCGTGCACTTTCCCGCCAGACTCATGCCGCTGCAAATAAACGTAGCCCGGCTGAACGGTCATCTGCTGCAAAAAAAGCGGCGCGCACCAGGGCAGCCAATAAGGGATGATATGCTTTCAACCAGAGGCTCAGGATTTGCATTGTAGTAATAAAAAAGATATGAAAAAGGCATTTTGGTTAATTATGACGGGGGTTGCGATCGGAATTCTGATTGCACCGGACAAAGGATCTGAAACGTGGAAAAAAATTACTGATAGTCTGGATGATCTAAAAGATAAAGCCGGCAAGAGTGTGGATGATCTGATCGACACAGGCAGAGACATGATAAAAAAAGGCAGAAAAAGCGCAGAAGAAGTTTCCAATGAATGGTAATGACCATATGAAAAAAGCAGAGCTGTCAGACATGATTGCAGAACTGGAGGCAAAGGCTGAAAGGCAAAAATCCGAAATTATCACCGGCTTTAGTGATATAAAAACGGCTCTGCAACCGAAGAATATCGCAAAGCGCGCCGCATTCAATTTGGTGTCTAAAATCCGGGGGATTTTTCATTTTAAGAAAAGACCCGCACAAACTAATTCTTAAAATTTAGAATAAAAAAAGCCATCTAAGATATAGGTCCACGATTAAAACAGCATTACAGGATTCTACTTTACTGAAGAACCTTGTGTGCTGTTTATTTTTCTTATAATATTATTTTAAACTATACACCGGATTCAGGTGTACGAAGAAAAGTTAAGGCTTCCTCGATGATTTGTTGCAGTGTAGTGTGGGAAACCTGTGATGAAGGAGTTATCCAGTGATAATCTGTCAGCTTTAAGCCCTGATTTAAATCGATTATCGCTACAAAACTGGGAACCCCTGTATGAATCAAATACTGATAGTCACTGCTTAAGATAAACTTCGGAGCAATCATGGGGTTATTTGGTCTAAAGTTAGTAACGCTTTAGGAATTCTTTGGAATATTTTATCAACGGAAATCGGAAAAGGAGTGGCAAACTGGCCTGAATTATGAACAGATAAGGTATGACCCAACCCAAAAACATACAGTTTACCAGGCTGATTAAGGCAGGCGGAAGACTCCGGGAGTTTAACTTTCGAAAGAGTCAGGGGTTAAATAATGCCCTGTTCAGCATAGATGTAGTTAGTGATAACAGCGACCGGCATTATCTTTTATTTAGCCAGGTGAACGGTACCTGGATTCTGGAAACCAAAAAAATGATTCCCTGGATTGAAGAAGTTTTGCCACAAATTGAGGAAGCGATCAGGGACTTTAGATGAGTATGGGAGTATGGGAGTATGGGGGTGGAAAAATAAAAAGGATAATTTTGATTAAAATATGCAATCAAAATTATTTCCAAAGTCTGAAAAGGGCACCAAGGATATCGGGTGGCTGAAAAGTAATTTCTACTTCAGTTTCAGCGACTATTATAACCCACTAAAAAGCGCATTTGGAACGCTGATGGCATTCAACGATGATTATATTGAACCCGGGAAAGGGTTCGCCATTCACCCCCACATCAATATGGAAATTATTTCTGTTTTGCTTGCAGGGAAGATGAATCATATTGATTCACTCGGATACAGCACAGTAATTGAAGAGGGTGGTGTGCAGATAATGAGTGCCGGAAGTGGATTAAAACACGAAGAGTATAATGTAGGTACGGATGAAGTAAATTTTCTGCAAATATGGATTCAGCCAAAACTTCAAAATATATCTCCGCGCTATCAGCAGCGGAGTTTCCCCCGGAATAAGCGGGAAAACAAATTACAAACCATTGTTTCTCACGAAGAAGGATTAGAGCATTGTTGGATTAACCAAAACGCCAAACTGTCTATCGGATATTTTAATATTGCTCACGAATTTACATACTCATTCAGAAGCATTAATATCTGCCTGTTTATTTTTTTAATTGAAGGCGCAATGAGAATAGGTGAAAATCATTTGGAGAAGCGGGATGCCATAGGAATCTGGGACACGGATGCCATTGGCATTTCATGCGAAGCCGGGTCCCATTTTCTGATCATTGAAATGCCGGTAAACCAGAAATAAAGCCCCCCGGAATTTTAAAGCCAGGATTAATATTTAAGCGGTACTATTTCACGGATGCGATATTTTGGTCATTAAGGAATATGTATTTTATCTATCTTAAGTACATATTCGTTTTTTATGAAGTATGTCAGTCTGCTATTCGCCACTTTCTGTCTTGGAAATTTTTCTTACTGTCAAACATGGAAATCAACCGGAGTTGAAAAACCGGGCAGCGAAATATTCTACAACCCGGATAATATTGTCATCTTAAATATTGGAGAGCACAAAAATGTTGTGAAAGCCTGGTTTAAGGAAAAATTTTATAATGAAATTGTTGGCGGTGAATTTTATTATTCCGGGTATATACTAACCTCGTACCTGTTTGATTGTACTGAAAAACGCTGGTCTATAAATGAACTGATCTACCATCGACCCTCCGGAAAGGTTATCCGGGATTACACTTATGAACCGGAATGGTTGAATGCTCCTCCCGGATCCCCGATCGCTTTGTTATTTTACAATATCTGTCATAAATATTCAACAGGAGGATAAAATCCTGTCTGCCAAAATCCTTAATTTAAAATAGTTGATTCGGACCGGAACTATTGGGTTGCAGAGCATAGTTCAAAACACCTTGCGTGATGATGGCGGCCTTTGTATAAGGATGTTCCTGGGCTTTTTCTTTGGACATGATATGCATCACTATCCATCCATTCACCTTTAGCCAGTCTGACACCAGTGCACGATGACAGCTCCACCAAACCGCTTCGGTACACATAAATGCGCAACACATTGTCTTGGCTAGCTGTTCGAGTTCGGTCATTGCTTTTTTAAATTCATCAGATTCCATATAATCAGCGTACCCGCGAAAAGCCTTAACCCGCCAGGCTGTATTCATGGAATCGGGCCTTGGGTTACGTCTTCCGCCCAGGGCTTCCATATGAATATAGCTGATACCAAAGGTTGAGAGTGCCGGACCAAGTGTCTCTTTATTGTATTGCGGAAATCTTTTAGAACCCGGGAAACGACGGATGTCGATAACGCATTCGATATGAAACGCAGTCAGCATCGATACAAACTGTTCAAATGACCGCGTGGAATGTCCGATGGTCCATATGATCTTTTTATCATTCATCATCAAATGTTGCAATTTTTACATCATAAGTTACCGATATCATCGGGGATCGCCGATCGTGTTTCGATAAACGATCTGCGATACACGATAACCGACCGCTTCGAGCATATCTGTCAGACCCAATTGACCAATATAAGCCGTCCTTATTGTAAATACTGTGTAAAATTTTGCTGTGCCGGGGGAAGCGGCACGCCATTCGCAGGCAATATATATACTTACATCTTATCTAATATGAAAAGGAAAATAGCGTTTCTGTGCATCTTACTGGGTCTTGTTGCAACATCATTCGCGCAAACACCTGCCTTTGTGTTACCAGCCACCTATCATTTCGACCGGGAAATAGTCCAGGTGGCGTCCGGGAAAAAGAATGGTGCAGACAGCTCACGTTTCTATTCTTATTATACGAATAGCGGTGAATATGCTGGACTCAGAATGCAGGGGAAAACAGTAAATCATGCGGGCTGGGCGATTGTAACGAAAAACGGAAACATAGTATTTTTTAAAGAGCGTGATAAAACGGCTATGGTGATCAGTATACGTAAAATTGTTTCTGATCTGGCAGACCTGGCAAAATGGATAAAAATGGACAGCGTGATGGCGGCTATGCGTCGCGGGATGGACGGTCAAAAGAGCAAATCTGTCAGGACAGGCAAAACGAAAACGATCGACGGGTATCCTGTGCAGGAGTATTCAGTTACGGATAGTTCCGGACGAGCTTCACTGGTCTGGTGTGCGAAAGTTGATTTTCCGGTGGCTATAGATTACATACTCAGTGCCGGAGCAGGTAAATGGATGCCTATGATTAGCCCCAGACTGGAATCCAATCCGTTGTTGCAGGCCATCATCAGTCCGGGTACTTTAGTAACCGCTATTCAGGTCACCGACTCACTCGGTAAATCAAATAGCGCGTTACGTACGGATGCTATTCGGAAGGCGCCGACGGATTTTCCTACAGCAGGTTATACTGTGATAGATTACAGCAACTCTTCTTTGATGGAAATATTTCATGCCGAAATGCGGAGGAATTCGAAGTAGCTGTCAAAGCTCATTATTTCACCGGCAGACAGTCAATAAATTTTGAATTACCTGCATAATCCAAAAAATGAATATTTCTCAGATTCATTTTAACAATTTCATTTTTGCCTTCTTTGATTTTTAAGAATTCATCCGGAGCCAGATTTTTAAATGTCTGAATAATACCGGATGTTGGCCATGTAACCACCAGCTCATCGATCTGTTTTGCTCTGCCGATCCCTATTTCCTTTCGTAGTGGATTGGCGCCAAAGCTGCCTCCAGAATTAACATCCATATATACCGTTCTCTTTATTCCACTGTCAGTAAAATGAACGGCAATCCGGGCGCCAATGGCCGAGCGGTTGGATTTTGTGCCTTCCAGTTGCACAGCAATCCACCGGTTATTATTCTGTCCCGGATTCACGTAAAAATTATTGTAAAATCCGTCACCTGTTACGGCACCTCCGGATTTGATAAAAATGTCCTGATCACCGTCATTATCGATATCCGCAAAGGCAACGCCATGGCCTTTCTGGAGATTACCCAGCCGGGCAGCGTTTGTGATATCGGCAAAATATTTTCCACCCATACTCTTGAACATTTTGTTCGGTACAAGAGATTGGAATTCGGGATTGCCGGTTCCCAAATACATATCCAGCCATCCGTCATTATCGATATCTCCAAAATTTGCTCCCATGGCATAGACGGATCTGTCAAGGCCTGATTCATGGGAAACGTTACGAAATGTACCGTCATGATTATTTCTGTATAAATACATATGACTCGCATCAGGGAAAGGATGACCCGATGCTTCAGCAGCTACATAGGTGGTGAGCAAATTCCGGTTTTTATAACCACAGACAAAAATATCCGGCCATCCGTCATTATCGAAATCCCAAAACCATGTTGGAAAAGTTATCGTGGTATCCAGATCCAATCGGGCCTCATGGGTAGCATTCACGAATTGCGGGATTTTGCCTTTGATGCCCTTGTTTTTGAGAAGTATTTTATTTTGGTCCAGGGTAGAAATAAAGATATCGGGCCATCCATCGTTATTGTAATCGGATGATTGCACGCCTTTCATAAAGGCCATCTTTTCACAACCGGCTGCACGGGCCACATTACTGAACGTTCCATCCTGATTGTTTATATATAATTCTGAGGGATGAGGGAAATCGGTGGAAGTGGTTTCATTACCGATAAAAAGATCAATCCATCCGTCGTTATTAAAATCTGCCCAGGTGGCTGTTTGCGTGGGATTGAAAGACAGTATGCCGGACGCCACGGTTACATCTTCAAAACTTCCATCCCCATTATTCTTCAACAAAGAATTGGGCTGTTTACCAAATTCCGCGATCCAGGCCCCCCGCAATACCAGGATATCTGTAAAGCCATCATTATTGTAATCTGCCTGTATGATGTTCAATCCGCCCTTGATTCTGTTTATACCCGAAGTGACAGAGCGATCTGAGAAACTGCTGTCCCCGTTATTTCTGTAATAATGCATGCCTTCGTCCAAACCCCAGGACGAAGTGATGATATCCAGGTAGCCGTCATTATCAAAATCATCTACAATAACACCACCCGACATAATCTTTGAACCGGCCAGGTTCAGGTCGTCTGCCATATCCAGAAATGGTTTAACGGGAATAGCGGGGTCAACAGAATCAAGTGCCGGTATCAGCCGTTTCGATGGAATTTTCGAAGGATATCCTCCAATCGTCATATAGGCAATATTTAAAAACCACCGGTCAACTATATCGGTTGAATCTTTTTCTAATATGTTTTCAAACAAAGCAATGGCTTTCTGTGTCGCAGATGGATCGGCATATACCCCGTTGCCCTGCACGGGAAAAATACAGGACTGCGAAGCATGATGGTTCAGACAATTATTTCTTTCTCCCAATCGCAACCAGGCAAGTGCCAGCCAGGAGGCCAGTTCTTTCTTCGACTGGCTTTGCGGTTCCATGTCTAATTTTGATTTCGTTTCCTCCAACAGTTCAATCGCTTCTTTTTCACGTCCCAGTTTTACTAAACAAACCGCTTTCCTGAAGAGAATCAGGGTTACGGGTAAGGGATGTGAGGGCAATAAAAGCAAAGAATCATAATAGGTAAGCTGTGCTGAGCTGTTGTATGGATTATCCGGGTTGTTGATTGTAATTAACCCATTTTGATAGGCTCTGTTTTTTTCCTGACGTTCGTTGTATTTTTTAAAACTGATTATTCCGTAGGAAGTAAGCAGGATTAGCAGTGGTACACCTAAAAGAATTACTTTTATTTTTTTTCTCATATACAACAATACAACTGATAAAAAGAGAACTTCCGAAGTTACTACATTTTGCCCCTGTTTTATCTGGGGAATTGTTCCAACATTCAAATATCAATACGTCCCGATCAGAATTAATTGAAACCATTTTCATGGTTGAAAGCCTCAGAATGAGCTACGTTTCGCGTATTAAATCTTTAAGACCTGCCAGCCACAGTCCCGGCAATTAGGTTTAAAATTCTTATATTTCCATAGCAATAAACCCTCCTTTGGAATTTTATGGGTAGTCTTCCCACCTTCATGACCTTTATGGCCGGCGTCGCCTTATCGATCGGCGCAATCAGTTTTTTAATCGGTCTGCACAAACATGGGGATTCGACATCTATGTCATCATTACAACATTAAAAAAACAACAAAATGAAAAAGCAAACTCTTACAGTATTGATCCTGATTTTTTTATCCGCCGGCACATATGCCCAGCAAACTGAACTGGAGCTAATACGAAGCGCCTTCAACCTTGAAAAGAAAGCGGCGGTGGCGAAATTTATGAATCTGCCCGATTCCGCCGCTGGAAAGTTCTGGCCAATTTACAATAAGTATGAAGCGGAACGCGTGGCAATAGGGGACAGAAGAGTCAAGCTTTTGGAAAGTTATGCCAACGAATATCAAAAATTAAATGCAGCTACCGCAGAAAAACTATGGAAAGAAAGTTCCGACATACAGAAATCTGAAATCGGAATCCGGGAAAAATATGCGGCTATGATAAAAAAAGATGTCTCCGGTGTGGTAGCTTTAAAATTTTATATGGCAGAAGACTATATTTCCACGGCCGTCAAGTACAAATTATATGGTGAAATTCCTTCTGCACAATAATGAAAATCAATCTGGCACCGGAATTGTCCATATCACAGTATGGCGCGAATATTTATAACCGGTTCAGCTGATGGGCTTGGCCAAATGACGGCTGACTTGCTGGTCAAACAGGGTCACCAGGTTGTTCTGCATGCCCGTAATACGGAGCGGGGAAGAGATGCGCTGCACAAAGTACCAGGTGCGGAAAAAGTGCTGACGGCAGATCTTTCCAGTATCGAAGAAACCAAAAGGCTGGCAGCGGAAGTGAATACCCTGAACCGCTTCGATGCAGTTATCCATAATGCGGGCGTCTATAATGTATCAAACCGGGCGCTCAGTAAGGACGGGCTCCCGCTGATCTTTGCTGTAAATAGCCTGGCACCATATATCTTAACCTGTCTGATTCAAAAACCGGAACGTCTCATTTATCTAAGCTCGGGCATGCATATGCAGGGTAGTCCAAAACTGTCCGATATAAACATAGAGACACTCCGTGCCCGAAACTCCGTGACCTATTCCGATTCAAAGTTGCATGATGTAATGCTGTGTATGGCCGTTGCCCGGAAATGGCCGGATACATTTTCGAATGCCCTTGACCCGGGCTGGGTACCGACCAAAATGGGTGGTGCAGGTGCGCCGGATAACCTGGAGGAAGGTTTCCTTACGCAGGCATGGCTCGCCGTGAGTAACGATAAAGAAGCTAAAGTAACCGGCCAATATTTTTACCACAAGAAAGCAAAGCGTTATCTGCCTGTGGCAGGCGACCCCGACCGTACAGGATAAATTTCTTCTTCCTCTGTGAACAGATCAGTGGTGTGAGTTTTCCGGCTTAATAATTAAATCTGCCAGAGACGACCACGGATAAAATGATTATTTTGTGCAGGTGCGATTCATTTCTTAAATACCTTATTCCCTGAGAAGAATTCTTTATACAATCATTTTTTTCTGTACCCATCTGACCGGCAGATCGCAGGCGGATTCGGCGTTTCTCCATACAAAACGAATTGACACGCTCAAACGGGGCCTGGCCGCCGCGAAGGGCGATTCGGTCCGGATCTTCTATCTGCAGTCCCTGAATTTTGACTATGAAACCGTAAATGCGGATTCCTCCCTCAAATACGGGCTCGCTGCGCTCGAACTTTCAAGAAAATCAAAAAACCTAAGGGCGGAAGCGCGTACACTGAACGGACTCAGTGGAGTTCTCCGGCAACAGGGACGTTTTGCTGAAGCATTGGAATATCTTTTCGAAGGACGTAAACTGGCAGAACAGATCGGTTTCACCCATGAGGTCGCCCGGAGTTATCGCCGCACGGGCATAATTTATTCTGATCTCCGCGATTTTTCCAAGGCCCGTGATTACGATATGCAGGCGTTGATCCTGGATCGGACCCTTCCCAACAATCGTAGTTCCATCATGGTAGATTGTGTATTTCTGGCGGATGTATATGAAACCCTGAATAAACTTGATTCGGGCCTGTATTATGCAAACCTGGCTTTGCAAAGCCGAAGCGCGAATGACGCTTTGATTCATACTATATTCATTACACTGGGTAATATTTATTACCGGAAAAACATGCCGGACAGTGCTTTGTTTTATTATCATACCGGGTTGCGCGAAGCGGCGCATTATTCAGATTATCACGATGTGGCGGAAGCAGCGAATAAGATCGCTGCAATATACCATGGAATATCTAATCAGGATTCAGCCATGCGTTATGCGTTGATGGCGTTTCAATTCGGGCAGGGGGTATCTTATAAGAAAGGCGTCATGCAGGCCACAGCACTCCTGGCAGATCTGTATGATTCCTCGGATGCCCGACGGTCACTGCAGTACTATCGCATTTCCAATGCAGCGAAAGACAGTTTGTTTGGGACAGATAATATCCATGTTGTTCAGACGCTGATCGACCGGGAAGAAAGAACCCGCAAAGAAGCAGAAGATGCCCGGCTTGCCTATAGCAACCGTGTCAGGTGGTATGGATTATTGTCGGGTGTCCTTGTATTGCTCGTCGTCACCTGGCTGCTCTACCGGAATAATAAACAGAAACAAAAAGCCAACATGCAACTGCAGGCACAAAAAGACGAAGTGCAAACGGCTCTCCATCAGTTAAAAAATACACAGTCACAACTGATACAGGCAGAGAAAATGGCCTCGCTCGGGGAACTTACCGCTGGCGTTGCGCATGAAATTCAAAACCCGTTGAATTTCATGAATAATTTCTCCGATTTGAATAAGGAACTGATTGAAGAAATGCAGCATGAATTGCTTGCAGATAATAAACAGGAAGCAATCCTGATATCAAATAATATCAAAGAAAACGAAGAAAAAATTAACCATCACGGCAAAAGGGCTGATGGCATTGTCAAGAATATGTTACAACATTCCCGGACCAGCACAGGCAAGAAGGAATTCGCAAAAATTAACGCGCTCGCTGACGAATACCTCCGGCTTTCATATCATGGAATCCGGGCGAAGGACAATTCATTTAACGCAACCATAAAAACGGATTTCGATCCGGCAATTGGTGAACTTCATATTGTCCGCAGCGATATTGGCCGGGTGTTGTTAAATCTGTTCAACAATGCTTTTTATGCGGTATCAGAAAAATCAAAAGAACGAACCCCAGGCTATACACCAACGATTTCAGTAAGTACAAAAAAGACCGGAGATCGGGTAGAAATCAGCGTTCGGGATAATGGTACTGGTATTTCTCAAAAAGTTGTTGATAAAATCTTTCAGCCTTTCTTTACTACCAAGCCAACCGGTCAGGGAACAGGACTGGGTTTATCACTGAGTTATGATATTGTAAAAGCTCATGGCGGTGAAATAAAAGTAAATACTAAAGACGGTGAGTATACTGAATTCGTTGTTCAAATTCCGGTGGGTTAATAGGATCCCGGCCGCTATTTGTTTTCTTTCTTTGCAGTCAGGATAACATCAACCTCGGATAGTTCCAGGGATTTGACCATATCAGTAGTGGCGGCTTTATATTTTTTGAAGTGTGCCGACTCCCGGTGAGTCATATATGCATTGTTATTTGCATAAATTTCTACTATGGTTATTTTAGCCGGGTTGGTTTTATCACCATAAACAGTGTAGCTGATAACGCCTGGCTCAACGCGAACGGCGGTTTCCATCTGTCCTTTTAGTAAGGATTTGTACTCTTCCAGTTTAGAAGAATCTATTGTAAGTCTTGCAATACGTGTTACCGGTTTGTTGTCCTGTCCTGATGCATTCATGACAAAGATGAAAGATGTGATCAGTGCGATTATTTTCATGGAGTATTTCTAATTTCTTTAATGGTTCAGTTTAACATCCGGTATTCATTGGGAGACTGCCCTACTCGTTGCTTAAACAGACGGGTGAAATGCTGTGGATATTTAAAGCCGAGTTCGAAGGCTATTTCACTTACTGATTTACTGTGATCAAAGATTTTTTCTTTCGCTACATCGATCACTTTGGTCTGTATGTATTCCTGTGCCGTTTTACCGGTTTCTTTTTTAATCAGGTCTCCGAAATAACCTGGGGATAAATTCAATTCGCCTGCGCAATAAGCTACAGAAGGCAATCCGATGGCGAGTGGTTTTTCAGTTTGGAAATATTCGTTCAGCAGATTCTCGAATTTTTCCAAAATACCCTTGTGAACATTTTCACGGGTGATGAATTGCCGGTCGTAAAACCGGGTGCAATAGTTTAACAAAGTTTCCAGGTTGGATGCAATTAAAGTTTTACTGTGTTTGTCTATAGAATGTTCCAGTTCATATTTAATTTTTGAAAAACTATCGAGCACAATTGCTCTTTCTCTTTCAGAGATATGTAATGCTTCATTTGACTGATAGCCAAAAAAACTATAATCCTGGATATGCCGTCCAAGGGAAGTGCCGGGCAGCAGGTCGGCATGGAATATAAGCGCATAACCTTTCGGCTGATATGTTTCTCCATTACTATTTACGCCTGCCACCTGTCCTGGCGCCAGAAAAACCAGGGTTCCTTCCTGGTAATCGTAGATTTGACGACCATATACCATGTCACCGCATTTTACATCTTTTAGAAAGATTGTGTAGAAACCGAAATACATGCGAGAGCCCTGCCTGGGAGCCGCTTTGGAAAGGTTAACTACACTCACAAGAGGATGCAGTGTTTCATTATTGTTGAATACATTGTAATCCCTTACTGTTTCAAACCGCCTGAGATTATCCATGCCTCTGATGTTTAGAGGATAAAATTACTGTTTTCTTGCCCCCTTTCCTGAGAGGGTGCTCGTAATCAGCAATAATGGTAGCTAAATCCGGAATCTATATACTGCGAAGGCTAACTCAGAAAGGAGGTCATTTCAGAAACAAACATCGCCATATCCGCAATATTGGTAGATAAATCCGCAATCGGTATACCATAACGACGGGCATATAATCAGAGCTTTGCAATAACAAAAGACAGAAAACTATGAAACAGGTATTGTGCACTTGTGTACTGATTGCTGCTTTATTTACCCGGGCCAATGGGCAGGAAGCGACCATATTCCCCAAAGGTGAGGCCTCGACCAATAAAAATCACACTGGAACTATTTGGCTCAGTGAATTAAATCAGCCTGACAGCATCTTTAATTTTAGTTTGGCACAGGCTGCCTATGCACCCGATTCACGGCTCGACTGGCATATCCATCCTGCCGGGCAACACCTTCTTATCACGGAAGGCACAGGCTATTACCAGGAAAAAGGTAAGCCTGGACAAATCATTCACAAAGGAGATATTATTAAGTGCCTGCCCGGAGTGCCGCACTGGCACGGCTCCGCGCCAGGTAGCACATTCACGTATATCGCTGTTACACCGACTACAAAAGGGCGAACCATATGGTTAGAGAAGGTGACAGAGGAGGAATATAAAAATGTAAAATAGAATTTGAAAATCATCTTGACAATTAAGAACTTTTAAACAAACCATTTATGAAATCTTCAGTTTTTGGACTTTTTCTATTAATAATGAGTGTGCAATCGTCCTACGCACAGCCACATGGAACAATTACGACTGCCGCAAACCCCACACCTGAACAACAGGACGTAATTAACCTTTCAAAACAGAAATGGAATTGGATGGCTGACAAGAATGTAGATTCGTTAAATCTTCTGTTTAATGACAAATCCAAGTTTATTCACATGGGGGGAACCTGGGGAAAAACTGAAGAGCTTGCAACAATTAAAGATGGCGGTATCTGGTATAAGAAAGCCGAGGTATATGCAGTTGAAGTGAACATATTTGGAAACACAGCTATTCTGCTGAATGATATCGATTTGGTGGCCGTAGTTGGCGGAAGAGAAGTCACCAATCCCTTTATGGTGACTGAGGTATATATCAAAGAAAACGGCAAATGGAAGATGGGCTCGCTCACGTTCTCGCATCTGATGCGGCCGGTCAAAATGAATAATAAATAACAGCAGTATCTTATAACTCTGTTATGAAAGACGCAATTAGTCTTTGTATAATTTTCGCTTTGAGCATATTTTCCGACTACTCAGTGGCCCAACCTGTATCAACAAAACGGATATTGATTGTGTACTTATCCCGTACCAACAACACAAAAGCCATAGCCGAAATTATTCAACGTGAAGTAGGTGGCACACTGGTAGCGCTTGAACTTGTGAAACCTTATCCTGAAAACTACCAGGCAACTGTACAGCAGGTGGTGAAAGAAAATGAAACGGGTTATTTACCCCCACTCAAAACAAAAATAGACAGCTTTCAGAAATATGATATGGTATTTATTGGCTTCCCCACCTGGGATATGCAAATGCCCCCACCTATGAAGAGTTTTTTACATCAGTATAACCTTAGAGGAAAAACAGTAGTTCCTTTCAATACCAATGCTGGCTACGGCATAGGAAGTGGTTTCAGGACTGTAAAGGAACTATGTCCGGAAAGTAATATTCTGGAAGGTATTGAAATTAAGGGCGGGATTGAAAGAGATGGCCAGTTATTTGTTATCAAAGATGAAAAAGCAAAGGATGCGGAAACCAAAGTGAAAAAATGGTTGCAAAAGATAAAAATACTTAAATGATCATTCTGGAAGTCGCCATTAGCGACATTGGCTCACAATTTTAGGATGATGATGGTGTACCATGGAGTAACAACACCGGGATATTAGTTAAGTGATGAACATGCATATGAAAAGTTTTTCAGGATTATTTTTCATGCCTTTGTGTATCTGCTGTATAAGCTTTATAGAAGGGAACGCACAGGGCCTGAGTCCCAAACAGAAAAACATTGTTGCTATCTCCGCGCTCACTGCTAAGGGCAATTTACCTGCACTTCAGGTTGCTCTGAACAATGGGCTGGATTCCGGACTTACGGTTAATGAAATTAAAGAGATGCTTATCCAGTTATATGCCTATTGTGGTTTTCCGCGAAGCCTGAATGCAATCAATACTTTTAATTCAGTTATAAACGACAGAAAGGCAAAAGGTAAAAAGGACAGGATTGGCGCAGAACCTGTTTCTTCCGGTTTAGAGTCTAACAATTATCAGGCGGGAAAAAAAATCCTGGAACAGTTAACCGGCAGACCAGAAGGCGAAACTAAAACAGCCTATGCGGTCTTCGTTCCTGTAATTGATAGTTTTTTGAAAGAACACCTGTTTGCAGACATTTTCAGCAGGGGTGTATTAACGTACCAGGAACGTGAACTGACCACAGTTTCAGCCCTGTTCAGCCTTGGCGGAGTGGAATCCCAATTGCGGGGACACCTGGCTATCAGCATGTACAACGGACTTACAGCGGCTCAGCTTACTAACATCGTATTCATTATTTACTCTGTTGTGGGGTTAAAGGAAGGCAATGATGCGAACGAACAATTGCAAAAGTTTCTAAAGCAGGGTCAAAATAATAAGGTAAACGAAAAGGAAGCCATCGATAACAGTCTTTCTAAAAAACAAAATATTAAAGACAGCAAGATATTTCCCAGAGGAGAAAAAATTACGAACGACAATTTTGTTGGGAATGCATGGCTTCAGCAACTGATAAAGTCTGATAGCCTGAATTCCACGCAGGTAGGAACTGTAACATTTGAACCGGCAGCAAGAACGAAATGGCATTTACATCCCGCCGGACAGATTTTACTTATTATTGATGGAACAGGGTACTACCAGGAGGAAGGCAGTCCAAAAAGAATAATTAAAAAAGGCGATGTAATTAACTGCCCTGCCAAAGTTCCGCACTGGCATGGTGCAAGCAAAGATGACGAACTAATCCAAATTGCTATTACAAACACAACCAAAGGTGCGGTGGTCTGGCTTGGAACAGTATCAGACGAAGAGTATAATAATTAAAACTGTTTAAAAAATAACAATATGCAAAAACGAAGATTGGGTAAAACTGGGCTGGAAGTATCAGCTCTGGGTCTTGGCTGCATGGGACTGAGTTTTGGCTATGGTCCCGCTGCAGATAAACAGGATGCAATCAATTTGATCAGGAAGGCTTATGAGCTGGGTATTAATTTTTTTGATACCGCCGAAGCATACGGTCCGTTCACAAACGAAGAATTGCTTGGTGAAGCATTGGAGCCATTTCGAAAAGAAGTGGTGATTGCAACAAAATTTGGTTTTAAACAGGGCACAGGAACTTTAGGTTTGGATAGCCGCCCTGAAAATATAAGAGCAGTTGCACATGCAGCGCTTAAACGTTTGAGAACGGATGTTATAGATTTATATTATCAGCATCGTGTTGACCCGGATGTTCCCATGGAAGATGTAGCAGGAGCAGTTAAGGATTTAATTAAAGAGGGAAAAGTGAAGCATTTTGGTCTTTCGGAAGCAGGTGTTCAATCCATTCGCAAAGCCCATGCTGTTCAACCCGTAACAGCACTGCAAAGCGAATACTCACTTTGGTGGAGAGAACCAGAGAAGGAATTAATACCAACCCTGGAGGAATTAGGTATTGGCTTCGTTCCTTTTAGTCCATTGGGCAAAGGCTTTCTCACCGGCAAAATTGATGAGAACACAGTATTTGACAAGAACGATTTTCGCAATATAGTTCCCCGGTTTTCTGAAGACAACCGAAAAACAAACCAGGCTTTGGTTGATTTACTGGGAAGGATTGCAAAACAAAGGAAAGCATCTTCAGCACAAATTGCCCTTGCATGGCTGTTAGCACAAAAACCGTGGATTGTGCCGATTCCAGGCACCACCAAATTGCACCGGCTGGAAGAAAATGTTGGCTCTGCAGAAATTGCGCTTAATAATGACGAACTTAAGGAGATAAATCAGGCAGTGTCAAACATTGAAGTACAGGGTGCCCGGTACCCTGAACAGTTGCAGAAATTGGTTGGGCGGTGAGCAGATAGTAGGAATAAAGTTGGAATATTACCATGCCGGTATGAATAAAAAAGTTTCTTTAAAGTCGATTCTATCCTTCGCAACCTGTTTTTTATTTCACGTAACAAACGGACAGTCCGGTCGTCCGGATGAGAATAAGGAAACGGATTCAGTCACCTATTCGATATTGGATGAAGTCGTCGTTTCCGCCTCCAGAATAAAGGAAAAAATGTTACAGTCCCCGGTGAGCATTCAGAAAGCAGGCGAAAGATATTTCCGTACATGCTCCTGCACCCTCTTTTTTTGATGCGCTGGAAAATATGCAGGGTGTTCAAATGATCACACCCAGCCTCGGTTTCAAAGTGATCAATGCCCGCGGATTTGCCAATACAACCAATGTTCGTTTTGCACAGCTGGTGGATGGTATGGATGTGCAGTCACCACATATTGGCGGACCGATTGGAAATGCCCTTGGGCCCACCGACCTCGATATTGAAAATGTTGAGATCATTCCCGGTGTCGCTTCTGCCCTATATGGAATGAATACCATCAACGGTATGGCTAATTTTACAACCAAAAATCCTTTCATGCTCAGAAGGACTTACGATCCAGCAGAAAACCGGTATCATGCATCTGGGCGATTCCAACAGTGCGGCAACATTATTTTCAGAAACCAGCTTTCGTTTTGCCAAAGTGGTTTCTTCAAAATTTGCATTTAAAATAAATGGGAGTTTCATCACAGGATATGACTGGATCGCCGATGATCACAGCGATCTGAATCCCAATGCCAATATCAGTACGAATCTGACGGGTTACAATAATCCGGCGCAGGATCCGGCGAATGGATATGGCAATGAATCTTCAGACCGGAAAACGATCAGTCTTCAGGGCAAGTCCTATGTGGTTGCCCGCACGGGTTATTACGAAAAAGAAGTGGTGGACTATTCCCTGCAGAATATAAAAGCAGACGCCGGGTTGTATTATAAACTTTCAAATACCAGCAGTTCCTAGTCTACCTGGGACATATCGCCGTGCTGGATAATGTATACCAGCGTGCCAACCGTTTTCGTCTTCAGAATTATTTTATCCAGCAACATGGTATTCAGTTTCAGTCGCGCTCCGTAATGGCAAAACTGTATTTTAATAATGAAAATACCGGGAGATCCTATAACCTGCGTTCGATGGCTGAGAACATAGACCGGAATTACAAACCCGACAATAAATGGTATGCAGACTATACAACTGCCTTTAACAGTGCAACGGCATCCGGTTCAGATATTGCCGCAGCCCATCAGCAGGCCAGAACTGCCGCCGATGCAGGCAGGTATCTTCCCGGAACACCTGAATTCAAAAAAACCCTGAACGATCTGCGCAACGGTTAACAACTGGGACAGCGGTGCCGCCCTGCGGGTAAAAGCCAGTTTTGTACAGGGAGAAATTCAATGGAATCTGACGGAAGAATGGCTCGAAAAACTAAGAACAAAATGCAGGATTGGAATTGCTGGCGGGTCTTAGTCACCGGACCTATATCATCGTGCCCGACGGAAATTATTTTATCAATCCTGAAAAAGGAAAAACCTTCGATGACATTCATTATGGGAGAACCAATGCATTTATTTCGGTTACAAAAACACTATTCAACAATAAACTCAAACTGGGTGCAATTATCGGTGCAGATAAAAATGATTATTTCCCGCTCAGCTGGAATCCGCGTTTCACGGCTGTCTATTCACCTGTGTATAAACATAACTTTCGGGCTTCCTATCAAAGCGGTTATCGTTATCCCAGTATTTTCGAAGCCTATTCCAATATCAACAGTGGCGGCGTGAAACGTGTCGGCGGCCTGCCGGTCATGTCAAATGGAATTTTTGAAAATGCATGGCTGCAGACATCCATTACCGCGTTTCAGTCGGCCGTTTTGAATGACATCAACCGAAACGGATTGTCAAAGAATGATGCCATTATAAAAAATGAAAATCTGCTTACAAAAAATCCATATACCTATATTCAGCCTGAACAGGTCGAATCCTTTGAAGCCGGTTATAAGGGACTGTTTGCAGGCGGGAAGATTTTCGTGGACCTGGATTCTTATTTCAACAATTATCATTCGTTCATTGCACAGGCGAATATGAATGTGCCGAATACCCCGATTGCGGACTCCATTCCTTTTTATCTGTATGATAAAACCAAACAAAGTCAGTACCGTATGTGGACCAATTCGCAAACTGCCGTTTATAATTATGGATTTACTGCCGGCATCACATATAATTCGAAAACTGGGTATTCGGTAAATGGAAATGCTTCTTTTGCCAAACTCCAGAAATCATCCAATGAAGACGGACTGGAAGACGGATTCAACACACCGCAGTGGATTACCAATTTCAGTATTTCGAATGGGAATATTTACAAAAAGATAGGTGCGGGAGTGACCTTTAAATGGCAGAGCAGTTTTTACTGGCAGTCCTTCCTGGTAACCGGTACAACGCCGGCATATTCGACCCTGGATGCACAGGTTACTTACCTGGTTGAATCTGCCAAACTTGCAGATCAAACTCGGTGCAACGAATATGCTGAATCACTATTACCGGTCCTTCCTGGGCGGACCTTCAATCGGAGCAATGATTTATACGACACTGACTTACGGAATCAATAAGGCAGTTATAAAATTACCGGCAAATGAAAACTGATTCTTTTCCGGCTATGATTAGAGCAATTTTAAGTAAATTGGAGAAGAGCGATTTAGAATCAATATTATTTAACTCACGGTACTCAAATTTGACAGTCTATGCATCAGGTGTCCCGACGGAGTTTTATTAAAAATGCAGGTGGAACCGGTATAGCGCTCTGGCTGGGGATCAATCTCCGTGGCGACACCGTATTTACGTCGAGCCTTATTGAATCCGGAAATTTTACGCCGTATATACTCGTTGAATCCGGTGGAGCCATCACCATCTTCAATACAAAACCCGAAATGGGTCAGGGTACTTTTCAGTCCATACCCGCAATCATTGCCGAAGAGTTTGAAGTGTCGCTGGACCAGGTCACCATTAAAAATACCAACGGGGAAAAACCCTTTGGCGACCGCCAGCGTGCCGGTGGATCCTCTTCGATCCGGACCAACTACACGGATCTGAGAAAAGTAGGCGCCTCTGCCAAAGACAGTTTTTATCCAGGCGGCCAGTGCGAAATGGCAGGTGGATGCATCAACATGTTATGCAGAGAATGGTAAAGTAATTCACAAACCAACGAACCGAAGCCTTACCTACGGTGAACTGGTAGCAGACGCATCCAAACTCGAACTGCCTAAAGAACCCAAACTCAAGGATCCCAAAGATTTTAAGATCATTGGTAAGATGGCGAAGCGTCCCGACGTACCGTTGAAAACAAATGGCAGCGCCCGCTTCGGAATTGATATACAGGTGCCCGGGCATGTTATATGCAACGGTAGCAAGAAGTCCCGTGATCGGTGGCACTTTAAAAAGTTTTGACGCGACGGAAGCGATGAAAATCCCTGGTGTCGTAAAAGTAGTGCAGGTGGAACGGATCATGGGCCGCTATCATTCGGTCGGCGTGGCTGTGATTGCCAATTCGTACTGGAACGCCATGAAGGCCCGGAAGACATTAAAAATCGAGTGGGACAATAAAGGATACGAAACCTTCAACACGGCAGAATACGAAAAACATTTACGTGATCTTGCCAGTGAAGAAGGTGTGATTGATAAGAATATCGGATCTGTGGACAGCCTGAATCTGCCTTCGGCAAACACCGTCGAAGCATTTTATGAAACGCCGATGGTGGCCCATCATACGCTGGAGCCGATGAATTGCGTGGCGCAGGTTCGTGGCGACCAGGTAGAAATCTGGACTTCCACCCAGGTGCCCAGTTCCATTACCGGAACCGGAGAAAATGACGTGCATAAATACATCGGTTTCACACCTGATAAAATAAAATTGCATAGCACTTTTATTGGTGGCGGACTGGGAAGAAGACTGAATGTGGATTATGTGATCGAAGCCGTCGGCATCGCCAAAAATGTAAGCCAGCCGGTAAAAGTAGTCTGGTCACGGGAAGACACAACCGAACTCGGCCCCTACAGACCCATGACCTTTTCACAACTGAAAGGTGGTTTTTCAGAAGACGGCAAACTGATTTCATTTCAGCATAAAGTAATTAGTCCTTCCTATCAGGAAGCGATGGTCCCCGGATTTGATATCAAAAACCGTGGATGGCACTATGGTGGAAGGCATCGGCGAACAGGCTTATGAAATCCCGAATCTCAAAACTTCCTATGTGAGAGCCGATTTTCACGTGCCCGTCGCGGCCTGGAGATCTGTGACCAGTTCTACACTCGCTTTTTGTCATGAATGTTTTATCGATGAACTGGCTTATAAAGCAAATCAGGATCCGCTGAATTTCCGGCTCGGATTGCTTTCCAAACCGTCTGATACCAAACGGGTGCTGTTAAAAATAAAAGAATTTTCACACTGGGATGAACCCCTGCCGAAAAACAGGGGACGCGGGGTGGCCCAATGGGAATTCTTCGCCGGACTCTGTGCCCAGGTGGTTGAAGTGACCGTTCAACCCGATCAGTCGATAAAAGTGGATAAGGTTTTTGCCGTTATTGATCTGGGAGAAGTGGTCAATCCGGATAATGTAAAAAATCAGGTGGAAGGTGCGATCGTCATGGCACTCGGCGCAGCCGTCAAGCCAGGGATCACCATGAAGAACGGAAAATGCATGCAGCATAATTTTTATGACAGCCCGCTGATCCGAATCAATGAAATGCCCGAAATTGAAGTACTGATTCTGGCGGAAGGAGGAAAAGTGAAAGGAGTGGGAGAGCCCGGACTGCCGGCCTTTGCGCCGGCCCTGGCGAATGCCATTTTTGCGGCGACCGGTAACCGGATCCGTAAAATGCCTTTCGACCTGAAAAAGGTTTAATTTTTGCAGCTAAATATATTTATTCAACTATTATCTATTATAAATTCCAGCTCATGACTACACTCAATGTCAATCAAAAAGTATATCAGGTGGATGTGGATCCCAACATGCCGCTGTTATGGGTGATCCGCGATATCATCGGCCTGACCGGTACCAAATATGGTTGTGGCGTAGCACAGTGCGGCGCCTGTGTGGTGCACCTCAACGGCGAAGCGGTCCGATCCTGTGTCACTAAAGTGAGCCGGGCGGAAGGACAGAAAATCATAACGATCGAAGGGCTTTCAGCCAATAACGATCATCCTGCACAGCTGGCCTGGCAGGAGATTGATGTGCCGCAGTGTGGATATTGTCATTCCGGACAACTGATGTCGGCGGCGGTTTTACTCAGGGAAAATCCGAATCCGACCGACCAGGATATTGACATTGCCATGTCGGGAAATATTTGTCGTTGCGGAACTTACCTGCGAATCCGCAAAGCCATTCACCTGGCAGCAGAAATACAGAAAAACAAAACGGCAGTTAACAGCTGATATCAAACGGTCCGGAAGAATAATTCAAATCATTGTTCAGGTTTAAACGCACATCAAATATCGAAAATAATTTTAGTTATGATCGCCGTTGTTTCCCTGATAACAGCTTCTCTCGCATTCCGCACAGGGGATCTGACGAATCACGCGGCTGTTACCGATGCTGACAAAAAAGACAGCGTTGAATCGGTGAAAGCGTTTATGAAAGTATATAAAGTGCTGATGAGTCCCCGTTGCATGAACTGTCATCCCGCCGGCGATGCGCCGCTGCAGGGAGATGACAGTCATATTCATACTATGGATGTCGTTCGCGGTCCCGATGGTAAGGGAATGTATGCCGCCAAATGTTCAAACTGTCATCAGCCTACGAATGTGCCGGGCCAGCATACACCTCCGGGAAATCCGAAATGGCAATTACCGCCATCTGATATGAAGATGGTTTTTCAGGGAAAGACAGCCCGTCAGTTGGCACTGCAGATAATGAATTATAAAATGAATGGTCATAAAAACAAAGAACAGTTGATTGAACACGCGAGGGATACCCTGGTGAAAGCAGCCTGGGATATGGGAGAAGGGCGCGTACCGCCTCCGATGAGCTATACCGCTTTCGTGAATGTATGGGATACCTGGATCAAAAAAGGCGGATACGCTCCGAAATAATTAAAGAGGAAATTATTCAAGTTATTAAAGTGAGTTGAGATGGCACAAACTTCAGAGGCAAACGCCTTATCACGCAGAAAATTTTTAAAGACCAGTGGCTTGACCGGAGCGGCGCTTTTCCTGGGCTTTTATTTCCCGGTAAGCGCCAAAGCCGGCACCATCATTTCAGAAGCCGCGCTGAACAATGTCGAATTCGCGGTTGAACTGAACGCCTGGATTCTTATCGATACTTCGGGAAAAGTAACGCTGGTTGACCACCGTGCTGAAATGGGTCAGGGCTCTTATCAGTCTGTTCCCCAGATCGTCGCCGAAGAGCTCGAGGTAGAATTAAAAAATATCAATATCATCTTCGCGCAGGGGAACAAAGAAAAATACGGCAATCAGGTAACCGGCGGCAGTTCTACCATACGTGGTTCCTATAAAAATTTACTAAACCTCGGTGCATCGGCCCGCGAAATGCTGGTCCAGACTGCGGCCAACAAATGGGCCGTTCCGGTCGCCGAATGTTATGCAGAGAATGGGCATGTATTTCACAAACCATCCGGCAGAAGTTTTCATTACGGTGAGTTGGTAGTGGATGCATCCAAACTGGAAGTTCCGAAAAATGTGAAACTGAAAAGCCGTTCCGAATATAAATTAATCGGCAAACCACTGCGTCGCCGGGACACGCCGTTAAAAACAAATGGCACAGCGGTTTTCGGACTGGATAAAAAAATTCCGGGTATGCTTTACGCATCAGTGGAGCGCAACCCGCGCCTTCGGGGTGCCGTAAAAAGCTTTGATGATTCCGCTACACGCAAAGTACCCGGTGTAAAAAATGTATTCAAAATAAAGATGGGTGTATTCAGCACCTACCGCGAAGGCGTAGCCGTAGTTGCGGACTCGACCTGGGCAGCCATGCAGGGAAAAAAAATGTTGAAAGTAGAATGGGACGATAATGGTTTTGAACATTTAGACACGGCAGAAATTTTCAGACGCCAGGAAGAAGATTTAAAAACCAAAGAAGGCCTTTCATTCAAAAAACAGGGGGACCCTGATCAAATCATCTCCCAGTCATCAAAAAAGATTGATGTTCTTTATCAGACACCTTATCAGTCACACAGTTGTATCGAACCGGTTAACTGTGTGGCGTCTTATAAGGACAATAAGCTGGAGATCTGGGGTCCGATCCAGGCACCGGAATGGGTTCAGGAGTTTATCAGTAAAGAAATGGGATTGCCGAAGGAAAATGTAATCGTCAACATGACTTTCCTGGGCGGCGGTTTTGGAAGAAAAGCGTTCATGGATTATCCTCATGAAGCGTCTGTAATTTCGAAGGAAATTGGTATGCCGGTAAAAGTCACCTGGTCAAGGGAAGACGATATGACCCAGGGACCTTATCGCCCGGGCATTACTTACCGTTGTGAGGGTGTAATTGACAACGGCGAAATCAGTGCTTTCAAATACAGGATGGCCGGCCAAAATAACGATCACTGGCGTGGCGGCGATAAAACCAAACCGAACCGGAGTGTGTCGGAAGGGTTTCTCAAACCTTATTACGACAGCATTAAGAATCTCAGTATTGCCGATGTTCCGTTTGAAACGCCCATACCGACCATGTGGTGGCGATCCGTATATGCATCCACCAATGGGTTCGCTTTTGAAAGTTTTATGGATGAACTGGCCATTGAAGCGGGCAAAGATCCGCTTGAATTCAGAAGATCATATCTTAAGGATGAAAGGGTACAGCGCCTGATTGATAAAATGGAAGAACTATCCGGCTGGAAAAACAGGAAAAAGAATGAGGGATTTGGCATGGCGATTACAGAATGTTTCGCTACAACCGTCGGACAGGTGGTGAAAATTTCCAGAAATGCACAGGGCAAAATCAAAATTGACCAGGTTTGGGCTGTGATGGATTGTGGCTGGTATGTGAATCCGGATATTATAAAGGCGCAGGTGGAAGGCAGCGTGGTGATGGCACTGGGTGCAGCCACCATTCATGAAATCACTTTTAAAGACGGACTCACAGAACAAAAAAACTTTTACGCGTATAAAATGCCTAGAATTACTGACGCCCCACCGGTGGAATTATTTATTATGGAAAATGACGGGGCAGCAGGAGGTGTCGGAGAACCGGGATTGCCGCCATTCGCTCCGGCACTTACGAATGCTATTTTTGATTTAACCGGGAAAAGAATCCGGAAACTTCCATTTGATATGAACACGATATGACGACAACATTCTTCACGTTATTAAAGTGACCGAGATGATACAAACTTCAGAAGCAAATGCTTTATCACGCAGAAAATTTTTAAAGACAAGCGGCTTTACAGGAGCAGCGCTCTTCCTGGGTTTTTATTTACCGGCAAGTGCCAAAGCCGGCACCATCATTTCAGAAACCGCGTTGAAGAATGTCGAGTTCGAAATTGAAATGAATGCCTGGATACTTATTGACACCTCGGGTAAAGTAACGCTGGTGGATCACCGCGCTGAAATGGGCCAGGGTTCCTTTCAGTCCGTTCCGCAAATCATTTCCGAAGAACTCGAAGTTGAATTAAATAATATCAATGTCATCTTTGCGCAGGGAAATCAGAAAAAATTTGGCAGCCAGATAACCGGCGGCAGTTCCACCATCCGCGGTTCCTATATAAATTTATTAACCCTCGGTGCATCGGCCCGTGTACTGCTGATTCAGGTCGCTGCTGCCAAATGGAATGTTCCGGTTTCTGAATGTTATGCAAAGAATGGTCATGTTTTTCATAAAGCCGACAGACAGAAATTTTCATTACGGGGAACTGGTGGTGGATGCATCCAAACTGGAAGCGCCAAAGAATGTGAAACTGAAACCCCGATCCGAATACACATTAATCGGCAAACCCCTGCATCGTCGCGATACTCCCTTAAAAACCAATGGCAGCGCCATCTTCGGACTGGATAAAAGAATTCCGGGTATGGTATTCGCCGCGGTGGAACGGAATCCGCGCATGCGTGGTAAACTGAAAATCTTTTGACGATTCCGCCGCATCTGAAAAGTACCCGGTGTAAAAAAAGTTATAAAAATCAATATGGCAGTCTTCGGTACCTACCGGGACGGTGTTGCGGTGATTGCAGATTCCACCTGGGCAGCCATGCAGGGAAGGAAAGCATTAAAATGTGAATGGGACGACAGCGGCTTTGAACACATGGATACCTCAGATATTTACAAACAACAGGAAGATCTTCTGAAATCAAAAGAAGGTATTTCCGTAAAAAAACAAGGCGATCCTGATACGATAATCGGAAAAGCGGAAAAGAAAATTGATGTCATCTATCAAACGCCTTATGAGGCGCACGCCTGTATGGAGCCACTGAATTGCATTGCGCATTACCAGGAAAACAAGCTCGAGATCTGGGGGCCGATACAGGCTCCCGACTGGGTACAGGAATATCTGAGCAAGGAAATGAAACTGCCCCTGGAAAATGTGACCGTGAACATGACTTTTCTGGGCGGCGGTTTTGGAAGAAAAGCTTTTCTGGATTATCCGCATGAAGCGACAATGATTTCGAAAGCCATTGGTCTGCCGGTACAGGTCACCTGGACCCGCGAAGACGAAATGACGCAGGGACCTCACCGTCCCGGAATGTCATACCGGTGCGAAGGAGTTATTGCCGACGGAGAGATCAGCGCATTCAAATTCCGGATGGCCGGACAAAACATGGATCATTTCCAGGATCCTGACCGGACCAAGCCAAACGGCAGCACGACCGAAGGATTTCTGGAACCGTATTATGCGAGCATTAAAAATCTCAGCATTGCAGATGTACCTTTTGAAAAACCGGTACCCATCATGTGGTGGCGCTCGGTATATGCTTCCACGAACGGATTTGCTTACGAAAGTTTTATGGATGAGCTGGCCATCGCCGCCGGTAAGGATCCGCTGGAATTCAGAAGATCCTATCTGATGAAAGATGAACGTTTGCAGAAACAGATAGATAAAATGGAAGAAGTATCCGGCTGGAAAAACAGGAAAAAGAATGAAGGATACGGTGTGGCGATTACGGAATGCTTTCAAAACAACGGTTGGTCAGATCGTAAAAGTTTCCAGAAACGCCGCCGGCAAAATAAAAATCGACCAGGTATGGGCGTGATGGATTGTGGCTGGTATGTGAATCCGGATATCATGAAGGCACAGGTGGAAGGAAGTATTGTAATGGCGCTCGGTGCAGCCGCTATCCACGAAATCACTTATAAAGACGGACTGGTACAGCAAAAAAACTTTTACGATTATAAAATGCCAAGAATTACTGACGCCCCACCGGTAGAATTGTATATTATGGAAAATGATGGGGCAGCCGGAGGTGTCGGAGAACCCGGATTGCCACCATTTGCACCGGCACTCACAAATGCGATTTTTGATTTAACCGGAAAAAGGATCCGGAAACTTCCATTTGATATAAACACGATTTGAAGAACATGAAAGAACTGAATGATATCATTCGTGCATACGACAAAGCCATTTTGCAAAACAAACAAACGGCATTGGCTACCGTGGTCCGTGTAGATGGTTCTTCCTACCGGCGACCCGGTGCGCGCATGCTGGTTACCGACGACGGAATGATCACCGGCGCCATCAGCGGCGGTTGCCTGGAAGGCGATGCGCTTCAAAAAGCACTGTTCGCCATGGCCACGCGGAGAAAATAAACTCATCACCTACGATTCGACTGACGAAGATGATATTCAGTTCGGACTTCACCTGGGCTGTAATGGCGTGGTGCATATTTTGTTTGAACCCATTCAAAAAGAAGATCCGTTCAATCCGGTGGAATTACTGCGACTCATTTCCGATGCCGGTGAAGACGCCGTTGCTGGTAACGCTTTTTTCGCTAAAAAAAATTACAACCCGGAACCCGGCTGCTCTATCTGAAAAACAGTATGTATAGCAGTCTGGGCGAACCCATGCAAGACTTATTTGAAGGACCGGTCAAAATAGCATACGCTGAAAAACAACCGGCTTCCCTGGAGGTGGACATCAACGGTACAAACTGCTCGGCTTTTATTGAATACATCGACCGGCCGGTCTCTGTGGTGATTGCTGGTGCGGGCAATGATATTCAGCCACTCGTTGAAATCGCTGCGATGCTGGGATGGTTAGTGACGGTGGTGGACGGAAGATTCAACTATGCACTGACTGAGCGTTTTCCAAAAGCATTCAAACGTGTTGTACAGCAGGGCGCCGGATATTCTTTCACAGATAAAAACAGACAGCCAGACTGTTTTTTTGCTCATGAGCCATAATTACAATTACGATCTGGGATTTCTGACATCAAATCGTCAAGCAGGAATTCGGATATATCGGACTCCTTGGGCCCGGCACAGAAACGCGACCGTATGTTATCCGATCTGAACGATCAGGGAATTCAGTTAAATGAAGAACAACTATCAAAAATACATGGTCCGACGGGATTGGATATCGGTGCAGAAAATTCAACAGAAATTGCACTTTCCATCGTTGCGGAAATAAAGGCTTTTATATCCGGACGGTCCGGTTCGCCGTTGAAACTGAAAAAAGAAGCTATTCATAACCGGGTGATCAATAAACTGCATCATGAGTAAAACCGGAATCATCATACTGGCGGCGGGCAGCTCAACCCGGATGGGAGAACCCAAACAACTGATGATGTATAAAAACAAAACCTTTTTGCAGCATATCATCGATGAGGCAAAAAATGCGAACCTCGAATCCTGTTATCTGTGTTACCGGATCCCAGTCAGACCTCATAACGAATAGCATATCGGTAATGGGAGTATTCATCGTTTACAACGAACACTGGTCCGAAGGTATGGGATCGGGAATTTCTACCGGCATCAAACAACTGTTGCTTTCGGATGTTGATTCCGTTATCCTGGCCGTAAGCGATCAGCCCTATGTTTCGTCTGATCTGTTCCGGACGATGGTAGGGTGGAAAGATAAATCGGGAAAAGGAATCGTTGCCTGTACCTATGCCGGCACCCTGGGTACACCGGTGTTATTCACGAGGGATTATTTTGATCGTTTGCAATCGCTGAATGGAGATCAGGGAGCAAAAAATATCGTGAAACTAAATCTTCCGGATGTTTGCCCGGTTGAATTTGAAAAAGGAAGTGTTGATATTGACACGAAACAGGATTATGAAAAACTGATTTCAGAAATAAAATAACCGAATGATCCAGGACGAGTTTGGCCGCGTACACAATTACCTTCGCATATCCCTGACGGATAACTGCAACCTCCGTTGCTTTTATTGCATGCCGGAGGAAGACTATGATTTCACACCGGCTTCCCGTTTGATGCAGACTGAAGAAGTAGAACAGCTGGCCCGGCTGTTTGTGAAGGAAGGAGTAACAAAAATCAGGCTGACCGGTGGTGAACCGCTGGTGAGAAAAGATGCGGCGAAAATCATTGAGTCGCTGAGCGCATTACCGGTTGAACTGGTGATGACTACCAATGCGACACGCATTCATGAGTTCATCACTGTACTGAAAGCATCGAAAATCAGGACCATCAATATCAGTCTCGATACGCTTCAGCCCGATAAATTTTTATTGGTTACCCGCCGCGATCTCTTTCACCTGGTACGCAGTAATATTGAACTGCTCTTACATCACGGATTCAAGGTAAAAATAAATGTCGTGGTGATGAAAGGATTCAATGAAAATGAAATCAACGATTTTATCCGCTGGACCATGCATATTCCGGTCCAGATCCGTTTTATTGAATTTATGCCCTTCAGCGGAAACCGGTGGACGGGCAATAAAGTCTTTTCCATGGAGGATATGTTTGCGGAAATCAACAAAGAGTTTGAATTCCTGCCGGTAGAAAACGAATTGCATGACACAGCCAAACATTTTATAGTGCCGGGACATGTGGGTTCATTCGCCATCATCAGCACCATGAGTTCTCCGTTCTGCAGTACCTGCAACCGTATGCGGCTCACGGCAGACGGGAAATTAAAGAACTGCCTTTTTTCAACAGGCGAAACGGATCTGCTGACGCCCCTGAGAAATCAGGAGGATGTGACACCACTGATACATGCGTCCATCCGCTCGAAAGCCAAACAACTGGGCGGCCAGTTTTCAGGAACATTCGAAATGCTGGATGCTGCATCCATTCATAACCGCAGTATGATCACCATCGGAGGGATAAATGACTGATAATGAAATATTTCCTTTTCTTTTGTTTTGGGTTCGTTATTATGTCAAAGCACCGCAGGCACAAAATACCAGTGAAAGTTTTACAGTTTCGGGAGAAGTTTTAAAAGCGGAAACAATCGATATCTCCAAACTCTCCGGTTATACAGCAGGTGCATCTGGACAGCCTGCGTATTTATTCACATGATATGCAGCCGATGGGTTTGATGAAAAATATCAATGGCGTATTACTAAAAGACATTTTGTCCGCGATTCCTTTCAACAATGAAAACCCGAAAGTGCTCAGCGAATATTATATCGAATGCCAGGCCACCGATGGATATAAAGTGCTTTTTTCCTGGAACGAACTGTTCAACAGTGAAACCGGAAACCATGTGATGATCATCACCAGTAAGAACGGAACGGATGCCTCGCCAGCAGGATGACCGCATTGCACTCATTTCACCAACAGATCAGGCCACAGGCAGACGATATGTGAAGTGGCTGAACAAAATCATTATTCACCGTCAGCGAACCTAATGGAATCAAATGAACTTGTATCGGTAGAACAGGCGCGTGCACTCATAGCGGCCAGCGTATCCCGGGTGAAACCGGCTGTCAGGGAAATATCCCATTCGCCGGGGCTTGCGATAGCGGAGGATATTTTTTCCCCGCTGGATATTCCGGCCTTTGATCAGTCTTCGATGGACGGATATGCGATGTATGCGGAAGATATCAAAAGACCACTGGTTGTGCAGGGTGTCATGGCTGCCGGTCATGCACAACCGGAAATATTGCAAAGAAATCATGCCATGCGCATCTTTACCGGGGCGCCGCTTCCTGCCGGTTCGGATACCATCGTCATGCAGGAAAAAGTAATCGTCCATGAATCCGGAATTCAGATTACTGATCCGGATATTGCAAAAGGAACCCATGTGAGGAAACGCGGTTCCGAACTGAAAAAAGATGAACTCGTCTTAAAAAAAGGAACCGTAATCACAGCGCCGGTAGCCGGTCTGCTGGCCAGTCTCGGTTTCACTACCGTGCCGGTCTATCCCCGTCTTTCCATTCGCATCATTGCGACGGGCAATGAATTGCAGATGCCCGGCCAGCCATTAGAGGCGGGCCAGTCATATGAATCCAATACCGTTTTCCTGCAGGCAGCACTGAAACCTTTTGCTGAAAATTTAGGAGACTGTTTTGTATGTTGAAGATAATCTGGAAATAATACAGGGCGCTTTGTCCGTCGGCCATCAGCAACAGTGATCTGGTCATACTGACCGGCGGTGTAAGTGTTGGCGATTATGATTTTGTGCGACAGGGCAGCGGATCAGCTCGGTGTTCATTGTAAATTCCATAAAGTAAAACAGAAACCCGGTAAGCCTTTATATTTTGGCACCAAAGAAAATACCATCATCTTTGGACTGCCGGGTAATCCCGCTTCTGTGGTCAGTTGTTTTTACGAATATGTTTTACCCGCAGTGCGCTTTATGCTGCACCTGCCCCAGGAGGAACCGGTATCCGCGATACTGAAAAACGATTTTAAAAAAGTGAAAGGTCTTACACAGTTTCTGAAAGCATTTGATCGAAGATGGAGAAGTGGAAATTCTGGAGGCACAGGAATCTTACCGGCTGCGCTCTTTTTCCAACGCGAATTGCCTGGTGGCCCTGGATGAAAACAGGCTGGACTATGATAAAGGAGAAACCGTAACGGTCAGGCTTCTTCCAAAATAAAAAACTGCATGGCGACTTCCCTTCCCTTATTTTATATTTTACTTTTTGTCATCGCATTTTTATATGCTTCCGTCGGTCATGGAGGCGCCAGCGGTTACCTGGCGCTGATGGCGCTGTTTAATTTCAGTCCTGCGGTGATGAAGCCGACCGCTCTTTTACTCAACCTTTTTGTTTCGATGGTTTCTTTTATTCAGTTCTATCGCGGAAACTATTTTAAATGGAAATTATTCCTGCCCCTGATCATCTTTTCCGTTCCCATGGCCTTTCTGGGAGGCCGGGTGGTAATCCATGATTCCATTTATAAAACGATTCTGGGCCTTTTTCTGATCATACCCATCTGCCGCTTTCTTTTTTTTAAGAACACGGATCCGAAAGACATGAAGCCGGCAAATCTCTATCTTGTCGCTGCTTATTGGTGCGGTCATCGGTTTCCTTTCCGGCATGATCGGTATTGGCGGCGGGATTATCCTTTCGCCGATCCTGCTTTTACTGAAATGGACGAATCAGAAACAAACGGCTGCTATCAGTGCTTTATTTATTTTTGTGAATTCGGTGGCAGGTCTCGCCGGCCAGTTTACCAAGGGCATTCAGTTCAGCACGGAAATGCTGGGATATGTGGCTGTCGCTTTTGCCGGTGGTCTATGCGGTGCTTATATGGGTTCCATTAAATTCCCGCAAACCGTTTTGAAAAACCTGCTGGCTTGTGTTTTGATGATCGCAGCATGGAAATTATTATGGCAGTAAAAATTCAATTATACGGACAGCTGAAACAAATGACCGGTGAGTCGGAGTTGTTCACTGACGCGGCAGATACCGACGGAACTGACCAGAGAAATGGCCATCCGGTATCCCGGTCTTGAAAATCTGACTTATCTGATTGCTGTTGACAGAAATATTGTGCAGGCAAATACACCAATCAAAGCAGGCCAGGAACTGGCCCTGCTGCCACCTTATTCCGGAGGATAAAATGAACCAGAAAATAAAAAACATATTTGTTACAGGCGCCATTTCACCGGCTTTTATCGGAGAGAAAATCGCTGCGCACCAGTCTAAAACCGGTATTGGTGGACATAGTATCTTTCTTGGTCAGGTAAGGGCCGATACCATAGAAAATAAACAGGTGGTAGCCGTTGACTATACCAGCTATGAGCAGATGGCTATGGAACAGATGGCTGCCATAAGGGAAATGATCATTGAAAAATATTCGCTGAACTGCATGCATGTATATCATTCTCTCGGAAAAATAAAAACCGGCGAAATCTGTTTATTTGTATTCACTTCCGCTCCGCACCGGAAAGCCGCAATAGACGCCTGTTCCGAAACCGTCGAACGACTTAAAGCGGAGCTGCCGATCTGGGGGCAGGAAATTTTTGACGATGACAGTGTTCAATGGAAAATCAATAAGCCTGCATGAAAGATATTTTATTTAAGTCAACGACACTCCGGAAAGCAATTGCCACCGCGATTGTTCAGCTTTCTGATCCCGATGCGATGGATGCGGTACTGAACAAAACCGTTCCCAAGGGAGATGTATTTGAATTTTCAAGAGCTGCCGGTTTGCTGGCCATCAAAAAGACTTCGGATGTTATTCCGGACTGTCATCCCATTCCGATCGAGTTTGCAGCGATCAGCTACAGGACAGAAAAACTTTCGATACATATTTCTGTTGAAGTGCATACCATTTATAAAACCGGCGTGGAAGTGGAAGCCATGCATGGTGCATCGGTTGTCGCGCTGACGATATACGATATGCTCAAACCACTCGATAAAGGAATTGAAATCACGTCGATAAGACTCGAGAAAAAATCGGGAGGTAAAAGCGATTACAGGAAAAAGCAGCCCGGGGCAATTCGCTGCGCGGTTATTGTTTGTTCGGACAGCATTTCAACCGGAAATGCAATAGATCAGTCCGGCAAAAAGATTATTGAAAAACTAAAAGAATACGGAATAGAAAATACATCCTACGAAGTGGTGCCCGACGATTTTCATTTAATCCAGCAGGAAGCCATCAAATACAGCGGGCAGGGTTACGAGTTGATTTTGTTCACCGGTGGAACCGGGCTCTCGCCGAAAGACCTCACGCCCGATGCCATCGAACCACTGATTGAAAGGCAGATACCGGGTATCATGGAAGCGGCCCGTCATTACGGACAGGACCGAACGCCCTATGCGATGTTGTCCCGGGGTGTAGCTGGTTTTATTAATAACAGTCTGGTTATCACGCTTCCCGGATCTGTTTCGGGATCCATCGATACCATGAATGCCCTTTTCCCCTATGTACTGCACCTGTTTGCGGTGCGGGCAGGTGAGAGGCACGAAAAATAATCATCCCACTCTAACATCAACATCCTGAATGTCAATATTATAACAGTCCTCTCCTTCAAACCCCAGATACTGACTGAATGAATTCCGGATTTATGCCGGGATTATTTTTCTACAGAATGCTATTAATAAATGGACTTTTCCTCTGACAGGGGGTGCATGGTTTTTGCATAAATAACTGTTTATGCCTTTTTTATGCCCGACTTCAGCAACTTCACCCTGTTGGAATTATTCGATCTCCTTACTGTGTATACGAAAATTTATACCCGGATTCTATCAATGAATATCCTTCCTTCCGAAAAGTTTTTATACACAAAAGGAATTGTAGAACAGCTTCAGTTGGAGATTCAATCACGGGTCCCGGGTATAGATATTAATGCGAACGTACCAAATCCATTCATTTCGCTTCCCAAAGCCCCCTGATTTTTTTTAGTCTGTCTGAAATTTCTTTCAGTTTCTGGTAAATGATTTGGGTTACCGTAAACTTTACATTTTTACTAATGGCCTTATCGAGTAAATCGTTGTAATGGTCATATTGTGATTCCAGGTGAGCAATATCTGTTTTCAATTCTGAGGTTTGCATGGCAGATAAATTAGTGTAATTCATCACTTATCAATCTCAAACTGATGTACTACTTATGACAGGATATAATTCTCTTCAGGATGTACCATTTGTGTGCCAAAAATTGGGATCTATTTGTCGTCATGGGTATTTTTATCAGCATTTAGGACTCATTCCGATTGAAAGAAATTAAAAATAGCTTGCTTGGGGAAGTCTTATTTATTTTAATAATTATTTAATCTTAGGAACAGGAATGGCAGCCATATTCCGGCATAATTTTGGCGCTGAATCTATTTCATACTCTCAATATTTCATACCCTCGATTGCAAAACTTTTTAAATGTTACACCATTGGTGCACAATTAATTTGTTCCTCCGCACTCAATTGAAAAGGCCGAAACCTTAGGAAAGAAACGGCATAATGCGCCTATTCACCGGATGACCTCACATTCGGTTATTCCCTGACTGATCACCGGAAGAATATCTTGTTGCCATTCCTGATGGAGGCTCAATCCCGTCCTGTCAATGAACGTTAGATGCCTGCATCACAAATGGAACCGGCGACTCATGAGTTAAGACAAACAGAGTAGTAAACAATTTCTAATCACAGACCATAATCCAAGGTCAAAAAAAACTAATGTATGAAAATTGTAATCATTGGCGGAACAGGGCTTATCGGTTCACAACTCTCCGGCAGGCTTCGCCAGTTGGGTCATGAAGTAATCGCATCCTCACCCGCATCCGGCGTAAATACCATAACCGGTGAGGGATTGAGTGAAGTCCTGAAAGGCGCGGAGGTGGTGGTTGATGTATCGAACTCCCCTTCATTTGCAGACAAAGATGTTATGGAATTCTTTCAAACCTCCGGGCGGAATTTGCTGGCCGCAGAAGCAGTTGCCGGCGTAAAACATCATGTTGCGCTGTCGATAGTGAATTGCGACCTCATTTCTGATAGTGGGTATATGCGCGCAAAACTGGCCCAGGAAAACCTGATCAGAAAGTCCGGCCTTCCCTATTCTATTTTGCGTTCAACGCAATTCTTTGAGTTCGCACGCGCGATAGCACAATCGGCAACGATTGGTCAAATGGTTCATATGTCGCCGGCGCTTATCCAGCCTATCGCTTCCAGCGACGTGATTTCCGTATTGGCAGAGATTTGTATAGCGCCTCCACTGAATAACTACATCGAAGTGGGTGGACCTGAAAAGTTGAGGTTTGACAACTGGATCCGCCATTACCTGGAATTAACAGATGATCACCGTGAAGTAATTACGGATGAGCATGCACGTTATTATGGCGCAGAACTAAACGATCAAACACTGACTGCCGGAGCAAATGCACGCGTCGGCAAAATCAAATATGATAACTGGTTCAGCACACAAAAAGTAACAGCATAATAAAATAAAAGATGAAACATTTTAATTTACTGCCGGAAAAACAACATCCTGACCGGATCGATCAGGGTAAGGGCCCGGTTCCGTCTACAGAAATCCCCGACGCCTTACCCACCTCTTTTGAGCATGAAGTAAATACCAGCGAGGGCAGTGAATTCCTTGATGATGCTTTACGTATGAAGGAACAACCGCTCGGGGAATCAAACACGAAAGAAAAAGAATAATCATTTGCGTACCCTTGTTATCAGATCCGATAAAATTAAAGGCTCATCAATACTGGAACTAAATTTAATGAACGCCTGATTTAATCACATATTAAAAAAACAAAACAATGAAAAAACAGGACATGAACGACCGGGAAAATGCACGGTCTGGAGAAAGAGTAAAAAACATCGTGCTCGTACACGGAGCTTTCGCAGATGGCTCCGGTTGGGAAGGAGTTTATAAAATTCTTACAAAAAAAGGCTACAACGTGAGTGTAGTCGGGAATCCAAATACCTCGCTGGTTGATGACGTTGACGCAACCAAACGCGTTCTTGCCCGCCAGAAGGGCCCCGTTGTCCTGGTTGGTCATTCCTACGGAGGGGCGGTTATAACTGAAGCAGGAAATGAGCCAAATGTTGTTGGTCTTGTTTACGTTGCGGCATTTGCGCCTGATGTCAAAGAGTCGCTTATTGCGCTGCTTCCAACCTTACCACCCGCACCAAATTCCGGAGTGGGAGCTCCGGAAAATGGATATTTCTGGTATGACAAAGAAAAATTCCATAAGGGTTTTTGTGCTGAATTGAGTGCGGAAAAGGCAGCATTCATGTATGACTCCCAGCTGCCTAATGGAATTGCAACTTTCGCGACTCCTATAACAAAAGCAGCCTGGAGAACCAAACCAAGCTGGTTCGTTGTCGCAACTCAGGACGAAACTATTCCACCAGATGCAGAACGTTCTTTTGCAAAGCGTGCCGGTTCCAAGGTTACTGAGATCAAGGGTTGCCACGTTGTATTCATGTCACATCCGGAAGAAGTAGCAGCAGTAATTGAAGCAGCAGCTATGGAGGCTGCAGTTAAAAAAGAAGAGATGGAATTTTCTCATTGACGGTCGTTGCAAATGACCCACTTGTTTTTTGAAGTGACCCTGGAAGGATTAATCGCGGGAATTCATAACGGATATAAAAACCAGACATATGATTAATAATCAATTTAAAAATACGCATACCGTATTATCAGATCTTTCAGGGTCACTTCAAAAAACAGGTGATATAATTGACTTTTATTTTAATCAGTTTAAAGAAGGTGAGATGCTAAATCCCTTCCTGGCCGGAGGAATCATAAATTCATTGAGGAGCGATGAAGCATTACCACCTGAATTTTTTCAGGGACTCGGAATACAGACTTTGATTTTGGACAGTTTACATGGAAAATTATCACTTTCAGAAAAAAACTTTATCGATATCATTAATAAAGATGCAGGCGAATTGAAATGGTGCGACCTGAGGAGTGATTCAATTGTAGAAGATCTCAGCATGCTTTTTAGAAACAGCCAGATTGTAGAATTTTCAAAGTGGTCTGATCTAAAAAATGCCTCGGCTATCTGGGACGGTCTTCGTCAGGATGTGATCAGGCCACTAAAAAGAAATGATTTTGATTTCATTTTTCACCTGGGGGATTCATCAATGAAATTAATTTTTGAAGTAGATGAATTTCTTGATATTATTTCTGATTATACCTTACACGGAAGGGTAACCCTGGTATTGGATGAGCGGGATGCTGTCAATTTGTGGGTCAAGTTTTACGGTCGGGATTCCAAAGTTGAAATTTCAACCCTGGCTGATCTGAGTGAGAAATGCCGTTCCATTTTTGACCTGATTCATATAGATTACTTAATAATCGATTCTTTTCCCACCACTTTATTGTATTTCAAGCACCTGGAATTTGAAACAGCAGTCATGAGAAGATCAGGCGGACCAAAAGACGGCCTCAAGCATTTCAATGCCGGTTATATTCTTGGATTGATTATGAAACTTGAAATTTCACTTTCTGTTGCACTCGGTCTGGCAGTGTCAGGAGTTTATGCGGAAGGCAATACACCCGGCAGTAAGACGCTGATTAATTACATAGAAAAATGGATGGAAGAAATGGAATCAGTTAAACCTGAAGAAAACCAATTGTTTATCGCATAAGTGAGAAATAGGTCTGAAGTGGCCCGAAAAAGGTTATTTGTATTGATCAAACAATTGAAGCACATTATAGACTATTCGCCATCTTGTAGTCTTCATAAGAAACCGGCTTCAGCCACACTACATTCTGGTCATCTTTATAATTGGTGATCGCAATGTGGACGAGTTTGCTGCCGGCTGAAGCGCCGTGCCAGTGCTCTGTATTTTCAGGGATATTCACCAGGTCGCCCTTCTTCAAAGGTTGTGCGGGTTTACCTTTTTCCTGGAAGAAACCCTCGCCTTCGATTACAATCAGGACCTGTCCTTTGGGGTGAGTGTGCCAGTTCGTTCTGGCACCCGGCTCGAAGGTTACGCTGCCAAGCGCAAATTCATTGTTTTTGTTCCTGGCCAGTAAAGGATGTAAAAAGGCAGGGCCGGTAAAATATTCAGTAGACAACGCGTCTCCCCGGGGAAATATGGAAGTTTGTTCTTTTGAAGACATGGTTTTTTTATTTTGGATTGATTCGAATGGCAGGCAGAGCCGCTAATATGATTCCGAAGAATAAAAGTCGTCATATCTTATTCACAATGATCATCAGAGATTATCTTTTTCCCATTCTTGATGGACGCTCAAACCTGTCCCATCAAAGATCCGGATATTGTTTGGAGTACACCAAAAAGGGCAGATAGAAATTACCTTTTTAGGTGTATATTATAACCCCGGGATATTTTGAATCTTACAGTATTGTCATTTACTTTATTTGTTATCGAAGCGGTATCCATAAAGTCTCTCCTTATCACTCCAATTGCCCAATTTTGGGCTATCTTTTTAATACTGTGACATATTAAGCAAAAAGCCGAGATTTAAGTTGAAGAACGGGTTAATATTCAAAGGATTTATTTATAACAACAGTATCTGCCAAATACATACGCTTGGAAAGGAATATCTTTTTTGTCTTTCTTTGGGGAACAGCCATTATTATTTTAGTATCCTGTCAATCGAATCCGCGCAACATTCCATTTCCTAGTCAGGAAATGGAATATCCCCAGCCTATGATTCAAAATATAAAATTTAGCAAAGAAAAACATATACAATGGAAAATACCGCTTAATAGCAGGGCATGGAAAAATGCGAAATTTAAATTTGAGAAAATTCCCCTCGGGTTTTTTACCATGGGAGGGTACAAGCCTTTGCGGGAACCAATAAAGGAAATTGGGTTTGATCCGGATATATTGCCGACTACAGATCTACACTGGAAAATGGCGCCTATACATAAAGTGTCTTTTAAGAAATCGATACTTGGGCAACCCAATCGGACAAAGGCTAGCTGGCCACATATAAAAAATGGCGCTCAGCACCCCATTTATGAATACGGATTGGACAATGGACTATCTACGGGCGGAGGAACTTCTTCCATGTTGCAGGACAGCAGAGGCCTGATTTGGATAGCTACGCTCAATGGTCTTTTCAGATTCGATGGAGAATACTTCGAACAATTTGCTACCTCTCAGGGGTCGGAGTATTTTAATATGATTCATCGTTTGCAGGAGGATAAGAAGGGGAAAATCTGGGCATCGTCAGAAATGGGTCTCGACATCATTGACCTGAATGAACGAACAATAAAACACCTGGACAGTACCCTTGTGCCAAATATTAATCATGTTCGAATGATGATGAAAGATACTGCCGGCTGCATCTGGATGGCCACCCGGAATGGAATCGATATTCTCGACGGGGAAACCGGAGAGTTAAAATATTTATCCGGCGCGAATGGTTTGAGCCACAACGGTATTTTTGGTTTGTTAGCAGATGATTCGGGCAGGGTTTGGATACATACAGAAACGGGAGTTGAAATTGTTGATCTGCATAAAGATAAGATCATCAATCTGACAGAACCGCTTGGGTTGAATACCAATAAAGTCATTTCATTATTCAAAGACACAGAGGGAAATATGTGGATCGGTACAAAAAATGGAATTTATATTATCTCGGTTAAAAATAAAACACTGAGCCATATTTCAAAAAAGAATGGATTAAAACGCAATGCTTTCAGTGATTTTTCAGAAGGTATACCAGGACAGGTCTGGGCTTGGGCAGAAGACCAAACGGGAGTGGACATTGTTGATCTCAATTTTAAAATGATCAGCCACCTGAATGGGGATAATGAAGGCGAATATTGGTATAAGTATCTGAGAGATAACCAGCGAAATATCTGGATGGATGATATTTCAGGCACTAACCTGGATATGATGAATCTGGCAAATGCCATGAATAGTCAAATAATGCTGAATAAGGATTTCAGAACCAATTCGATTGAAAACTTTATGGAAGATAGTCAGGGCCGGATATGGCTAAGCAACGGTTCCGGTGGTATTTATTGCATAGACCCGGTGAATAATAATATTAAGCTGGCTGATAGTAATGCCGGATTGCCAAAAACTTATGGTTTTTCTTTACTGTCGGAAGATGGTCGCGGAAGGATCTGGGTCTCCGGAACCGAAACGGAGGGAATTTTTATAGTCGACACGAAAACAGGTATTTTAAACCATTTGACGACAGCCGTTGGATTAAGCAGCAATCAGGTAAGAAATTTTTTTAAAGACAATTTAGGAAAAATGTGGATCTGTACTGGCCATGGAATTTCTGTGCTGGACCCGGATAGTAACAGACTTAAATATCTGACCAAAGATCAGGGGTTGAGCAGTGATGATACGCGCTCAGGTATGCAGGACCTTCAGGGGAATATCTGGATTACAAGTTCCAAAGGAGTGGACGTGATTGATCCAAAAACTGAAACCCTGAAACATTTGATGATAGCAGGAGAAAAGGATATTGATTTAGGGTACGAAATTATTGAAGATGAAAGTCATAGAATATGGATATCAAGTTATGGGCATGGCCTTTACATGATTAATCCGGATGGAGAAAAACTGATCCACTTTACAATGAGGGAAGGACTGAGCAGTGACCAGCTGACGTCAGTAGAAGCAAAAAACAATGTGATCTATGCGGGCACTGCCAATGGCCTGTCTATGGTTTCATCCGGGAAAGAAGTCGCAGATTTGTGGCATGTGAAGACTTATGGTAAACCGCAACTTTTTTCTCATGTTGATTTCAACCCTTTTTCTCTGATAACAAAAAAAGGGCAGTTTTTATGGGCAGTCAATGGTGATGGCGTTCTTATAATGGACGAACCCAGGGCGGATAGCCTGATTCCACCTGTATATATAACAAGTATTGATATCATGGGGAAGGCACGGATTTTTTTGAAAGACAGTGGCAATCAGCCGGCGTATTTGGAAAAAAAAGATATTTCCTGGGATAGTCTCACCAGCTATTGGAATCTGCCGGTCAATCTTCTTTTATCCAGTAATCAGAATTTCATAAGTTTTCATTTTACCGGCATGCGTTTAAGAAATATTGATAAAACTAGATATCGATATGTGCTCGAAGGCATTGATAAGACATGGAGTGAAATTTCAGATAAACCATTTACTGAAACGTATAGAAATCTGACCCCTGGTAAATATTTGTTTAAGGTTACATGTGCGGGTATGGACGGTTTATGGAGCGTTCCTGCAGAGATGAAATTTATCGTTTTACCTCCCTGGTGGCATAGATGGTGGGCCTATTTAACCTATTTTGCCGTTTTCTCTGGATTCATTCTGCTTATTTATCGCAATCATATTAATCGTTTACGGGCCAGACAGAGAAAACAAATTGTGGCAGCTATAGAAACCCAGGAACAGGAGCGGAAGCGTATCTCCAGAGATCTGCATGATGATATTGGAACGAAATTGTCTGCGCTTAAGTTATTTATATCCGCGTTGGATTCGAAAGCACGAGTATCCGGAAATGAAGAAATCGTTTCGCTGGCACGGATATCGGATCAGTTTATTAAAGAAGCCGTTGGCGATCTTCGCCACCTGCTAATGAATTTAAGTCCTCTGATTCTTGAAGAGTTCGGGTACGCAGTCGCGATGGAGACTCTCGCCGGCAAAATTAATGAGACCAGGTTGATCAATTTTGAATTGAATATTTTTGGATTCCCCACGAGACTTGAAAAAAGCTATGAGTTGGCACTTTACCGGATTTCCCAGGAGCTGGTCAACAATGTGCTGAAGCACGCCAATGCAAAAAATATTTCACTTCAGGTCCTGCGCCGCGATCAGCAAATCATATTGATCATGGAGGATAATGGTAGGGGCTTTGTTTTTAGCGATCACAAAGATGGTTATGGCTTAAGAAATCTGGATACCCGTACCAAACTATTAGGAGGTGAATTAAATATTGAATCGACGCCCGGAACCGGAACCACAGTACGTATTGAAATACCTTATAATTTAAGATAATATGTCAAATTTCTTCCCGCCTGTTAGTTTGTTAATAGCCGACGATCATCAGCTTTTTATTGACGGATTATGCAAAATCCTTGAAAATGAGCAAATCATTGCATCTATTCGATCAGTTAATAATGGGAATGCTGTTTTGGAGGAAATTGCATCCTGCCCCGTAGAATGTATTATCATGGATATCAATATGCCGGTTTTAAACGGACTAAAAACCAGCGTTCAAAAAACAAAAAAATTTTTTCGTAAAATTTTAATTCCTTGGAAATCGCCGACCAGGGAAAATCATGATTCCCGTGATCCAAAGACTGATTTTGTTGCTTTAATAATTTAGTAAATGACATAAAAAACATTCTTTTTTTTATCCAAAAACAAATATATATATATATATATATATAAATACGTTGTGTAAGTATTAATTAATATATTCTATAAAAACTATTCCGAAAAGATAACGATAGGGTTTTAAAATTTGTAGTTAAAAAAAATATTAAAGCAAAACAAAATTTAAAATTAAATTAAAGGGCAGAAGGAGATTCGAACCCCTGTTCCAATAGTGGAAACCTCGGCTTTCAAAACCGGTGCTTTAAACCGCTCAGCCATCTGCATTTAATATTATTTTTCAATTTTAGCCTTAATACTAATTTTTCCAAAAAAAATATAATAATGCTCAATTAAAGAAAGTAGCGGGAGAGGCAGGACTTGAACCTGCATCATGCAGCATGACAGGCTGACACTCTACCAATTAAGCTACTCCCCAATATTAAGAAAATTTTCTACCTTTTAAAAATTATTTTTTTAGACAAAAATTGAAATTTTTTTTGGATCAATAAATTAGCAATTATCATTTAGAAAATTGAAATACAAACCATATTACTACGTCATAGTATTATTAACAACCTATCAAAGTAATAATCTTTTACCTTATAAAAATAATTTGAAGGTATTCTTCCTACTTAGATGCTTTCAGCAATTATATTTATATACGTAGCTACTCGGCGATGCTTTTGATAAAACAACCGATACACCATTGGTATACCTAATTCTGGTCCTCTCGTACTAAGAGTTAGCATTCTTTCAATCTTTTTCAATTCATTGACAGTAGATAGGGACCGAACTGTCTCACGACGTTCTAAACCCAGCTCACGTACCACTTTAATCGGCGAACAGCCGAACCCTTGGAACCGCTCTTCAGCTCCAGGATGTGATGAGCCGACATCGAGGTGCCAAACAATTCCGTCGATAAGGACTCTCAAGAATCATTAGCCTGTTATCCCTGGCGTACCTTTTATCCGTTAAGCGATAACCTTTCCACACAGAATTACCGGATCACTATGACCGACTTATCGTCCCTGTTCGATTTGTCAATCTTACAGTCAAGCAAACTTTATGCCATTACACTCTAACAACTAATTATAATTAATATTGAATTTACCTTTGTACACCTCCGTTACTTTTTAGGAGGCGACCGCCCCAGTCAAACTACCACTCATACACTGTTTTCTATAATTAAATTAGTTAACTAAGCTAAATAACATAAAGAGTGGTATTTCAATTATCGCCTACACAATTTAACTTGCGATTAAGTCTCACTAAGCTCCCATCTATACTACACAATAATATATTTAACAGCAATATAAAATTATAGTAAAGGTGCACAGGGTCTTTCCGTCTAGCTGTCAATAATTCCGCATCTTCACGGAAATTTCAATTTCACTGAGATTAATATTGGAGACAGTGGGGAAGTCGTTACACCATTCATGCAGGTCGGAACTTACCCGACAAGGAATTTCGCTACCTTAGGACCGTCAGAGTTACAGCCGCCGTTTACTGAGACTTATATTCAAAGCTTAAACATCTTCCTTTTAACTTTACAGCACCGGGCAGGTGTCAGACCCTATACATCATTTTACAATTTTGCAGAGTCCTGTGTTTTTAATAAACAGTCGCTACCCCCAATTTTGTGACACCATTAATTTATAAATAACTTTAATGGTACTCCTTATCCCGAAGTTACAGAGTTATTTTGCCGAGTTCCTTCAATATTATTATCTCAATCGCCTTAGTATATTCTACCAGTTCACCTGTGTCGGTTTAAGTACGGTTATATATTAAAATTTTTTCTAGATATTTTCATATATTAAAAAATTATTAATAAATCATAATTTTAAATTAATAACACATTTATAATTTATTCATTAAAAGAATATTAATAATTTAACTCATCAATATCATTTTTCAAATTTATCTTAGGGACCGTATTAACTTCATACAAGATATCTTATTACAAAACCCTTGAGTTTTCGGCGATAATGATTTTAACATATTTTTACGTTACTCATGTCAGCATTTTCACTTCTGATATCTCAATATATATTTTACAAATATTAATCTATAATATACAAAATGTTCCGCTACCATTAAATTTTAAATTATAAATTTATAGCTTCGGTTAATTAAATTAAGTCTCGTTACATTTTCAGATTTTAAACTTAATTAACTAGTGAGCTGTTACGCTTTCTTTAAAGGATGGCTGCTTCCAAGCCTACCTCTTAGTTATTATACAAATTAAACAATCTTACTTGCACTTAATTAATTATTTAGAGACCTTAACTTATAATCTGGGCTGTTTCCCTTTTGACTATGGACCTTAGCACCCACAGTCTGATCTACTATTTATAATATTATAATTATATTCGGAGTTTCAATAGATTCAGTAAAGCTATTAACATCCCTCATGTAATCAGTGCTCTACCCATAATAAATTTAATATAATGCTCTACCTAAATAGATTTCGCAGAAAACCAGCTATCTCCAAGTTTGATTAGCCTTTCACCCCTAATCACAAATCATCCCAGTATTTTGCAACATACACGAGTTCGGTCCTCCAATTTTTTTGCAAACATTTTCAACCTGTTCATGGTTAGATCACTTGGTTTCGGGTCTAATATTAACTATAACTCTATTAAATTTTAAAATTTGTTTTCACTTACGCCTACATTTTATTAAATTTAAGCTTGCTATATAATATTAACTTGCTGACCCATTATGCAAAAGGTACGTTATTATAATAATCAGATCGTAACTGTTAAAATTGTATTTAATTTCAGATTCTTTTCACTCCCATAATCTAAATGGTTCTTTTCACCTTTCCCTCACAGTACTTTTCACTATCGGTCAATATAATATATTTAGACTTAGAGGATGGTCCCCCTATTTTCAAACAAAATCTACACGAATTTCATTCTACTTAAAAATTAAATATTCTCAGTTAATGTACAGGACTCTAACCCTCTTAGCTTAATTTTTCAAATTTATTCCATGCTTTAATAATTTAATTTTCTGATCTAAATTAAATTTCGCTCACCACTACTACAATCTCGGTTGAATTTCCTTTCCTCTAGTTACTAAGATGTTTCAATTCACTAGGTTATAAATTAAAAAAATATAAATTTTATTAAAAAAAAATAATAGTCAATCGCTACAAACGTTTAATTAATTTTTTTGATTTTTTAACATCTTTTTACCATTGCCAAGTCAATTGTTATACATTTAAGTAGTTAATTTATCTATGATCCAAAAAAAAATCCAAAGGGAGGGCTCGGGTGGATTTGAACCACCAACCTTTCGGTTAACAGCCGACTGCTCTACCATTAAGCTACGAGCAAAATATGCCCAAAAAGGAAGAACTTGAATGGACTTGAACCATCAACCTTTGGATCCGCAATCCAACGCTCTACCATTAAGCTACAAGTAGTACTCAAAAATCAAAAGCACTAGAACGTACGTTGAAATAAAATAGGCCTCAAATGGGTAAAAAATGTCCAATACTGGATATAAGGTTTTATTGCAACTCGGTACACCGAACGTTTCGAAAATTACAAAATCATTTTTTGATGCTCGGAAAAACCAAACTGAATTTTGGAAATAAAAAATTTCCAAATGTCAACAAATCATTTTTTGATGCTCGGAAAAACCAAACTAATTTTGGAAAACTAGGCCAAAAATCACGCCAGTAATAACTAAAACCTAAATATAATAAAAAACAAAGAATAAACCAGGTAATAACCATTAGTAAAAACATAAGAAAAATATATCCAAAAAAATCACTCCAGATAACGTAGTCAAAGTGTTTAGCAAGAATAATTTTTGTAGCAACTACTGGTGTTTTTTTCACATTTTTTTTATGTACGTAAAAATTTTCAATTATTATTTGCTGCTGTGTCCCACCCAGATATATATATCTTCCACCGAATAAATTTTTTTACTTACAAAAAAACGAAACAAATTAAGGTAAAAAATAATATATATATTATATAGATTAACCAGGTTTTTACGTACGCTTATAAACGTCGTTAAACAATATTTAGAACGGGATCCCGAAATGCCACCAAAGCATATCAAATGAATAATAGCAACTAAATAGTAATTTTGTAAATACATAAAATTTGCGTTAATATGTGTTATATATATATAATACATATATATGTATTATATATAGTATTGACCTTACTGGATTTGCAAATATCCGGATACATATTGAAAAGAAAAGATCAAATTACGTTCTAGTACGCTACAACAATTTGACATAAAAAAAAATGTGAAAAGTAAAATGTCTAATTAAAGAAAATCCTAGAAAACGCCATTTTACTATCCAAACTAACTCTCATTTTAGTGGTCTAAAAAAAAATAAAACTATAAGAGTAACCCTTGAAGACGAGGGGAGTTGAACCCCCACTGTAAAACTACAACTAAATTTTGAAACTAGTGCGTCTACCAATTCCGCTACGCCTATTTTTTTCGCGCTATACAAAATATAAAATAATTTATATCCTACCAGGAATTTTTTCAATCTAATTAAAAAATTTAGCTTGGACAACGACCCTCATTTTACCTACAACATAGTAGACTAAGTTGGGCGAATGAACATAATTTTGAAAACTTCAAAATTATGGATTCTATTAAATTGTCCAAGCAAACTTGACAAAAAATAGTCAAATAATACTAAACCAATCCATTATAGCGTGGTGGAGGCACCAGGATTCTGAACCTAGCTTTTCGGGTTAAAAGCCCGCTGTTCTACCAAATGAACTATGCCACTAACCACTAAAAACTGGAATCGAGGGGAGTCGAACCCCTATCCTCTGCGTGCAAAACAGATATTCTAGCCATTAAACTACGATCGATAAAAATATATTTTTATGAGTAAATAATCCCGAGAGAGCTAGACTTGAACTAGCAACTTTAGGTCATGAGCCTAATGAGTTACCAATTACTCCATCTCAACACCTTCGGAATCTCAGTGGGGGGAAATGGAATTGAACCAATACCATAGGCTTTTCAGACCCATACTCTACCATTAAGCTATCCCAAGTTTTTATACCAGCTAGCTCACAAAAATTAAAAAATTTGAAAAATCCAGCCGCAGGTTCCCCTACGTCTACCCTGTTACGACTTAACCCCAGTCTTCAATCTAATCTTAAACTTATCTATATTTCATAAAAATAATATTATTATATAAAAATCATACAATAAGAAATTAAAGATTATTAAATATGAATCGACCCCTTTACGACAAACCAATTTCCATGGTCTGACGGGCGGTATGTACTAAGTTTGGTCACAGATTCACCGTAGCATGCTGTTCTACGATTACTAGCGATTCCACCTTCATGCCCTCGAGTTGCAGAGAACAATCTGAACTAAGATAATTTTTTTGAGATTTGCTCCAACTTGCATTATTGCTACCCTTTGTTTTTACCATTGTAGCACCTGTGTAGCCCAGTCTATCAAGGCCATACTGACTTGACATCGTCCTTACCTTCCTCCTGCATCGTCACAGGCAGTCCCTTTTAAATAAGCAATAAATTTTACTAAAAGCAAGGGTTGCGCTCGTTAACGGAGTTAACCAAACATATCACTACACGAGCTTACGACAGCCATGCAGCACCTGTATTTCATATAAAATTTAAAATCAATAAATTTAATACACCTTTCTCTATAAAAGATACAAAAAATATTCAAAAACTGGTAAGGTTTTGCGCGTTATATCGAATTAAACCAGATGCTCCACCGCTTGTTCAAACTTCCGTCAATTCCTTTGAGTTTCAACCTTGCGACTGTACTACCCAGGCGGAGTGTTTACGCGTTAGCTTATAGACCAGATCTTTAAATTCCAACATTTAACACTCATCATTTACGCATGGACTACCGGGGTCTCTAATCCCGTTTGATACCCATGCCTTCGTACCTCAGCGTCAGTATCCATAGATAGTCGCATTCGCCTCTTGGTTATCCTCTCGGTATCAAAGATTTCACTTTTACTCCAAGAATATCACTATTCTACCAACCTCAAGTCTATCAGTATAAAATTAATTTCAAAGCTAATTGCTTAGATTTTTTAATTAAGACTTAAAAAACCGCCTACGATACCCTTTACGCCCAGTCATGATGAATAACACTAGTCCCCCCCGTATTACCGCGACTGCTGGCACGAAGTTAGTCGGGACTTCTTTTTTAGTTACTGTCATTTTCTTCCTACGAAAGAGTTTTACGATTTGGACCTTCATCACTCACGCGATATTGACTGGATCAAACTTTCGTCCATTGTCCAAGATTCCACACTGCTGCCTAAAAAGGCTGGGCCGTTTCTCAGTCCCAGTGTGGCTGACCGACCTCTCAGTCCAGCTAAGGATCGTTGGCTTGGTAAACGTAATTACCAATTCCTGATACTCCCTATCCATTCCTGACGGCGGTCAACCTTTTATTTTAAACTTATGAATTTTTCATAAGTTTAATTTTATTAAACATTTAAATGTTAATCCGCCAGATTATGCAATAAGTTTTACTCACCT
>CAWEWO010000005.1:0-453296 GCA_963812825.1 uncultured Bacteroidota bacterium | reverse complement strand
TTTGTATTTTATCTTAATAAACTACATTTAGTCTGCAAACCAATATAAACTGCGTCGCATATCAGATGAAAAATTAAGATTAGATTCTAACTCATAATTATTCAACCATTCTGCGTGAAGAAAGAGCTTCATTTGATATTGTCTCTAATCCTGTTGTCATCTTTGTTCGATGCAGCATTTTCACAAACAGTTACAAATAAATTATTTTCTTTTGGATCTTATGGTCGTGTGGGTGCCGGAGTGTCTCTGGGTAATGTAGGAAATATAGGCCGTTCACTCAATCTGAATGGCATGGGTTCCATAGGTGGAAGAATGGAGGAAGCAGATTATGTAGAATTAGCGGGGGCCTTGCATTTTAAAACCGAAATAGAAAACGATACAACGCACATCAACGTGCAGGCCAGAGTAGCAATGTACAGTGGTAAAGGACAACTGATTGGTAATGTAAACAGCGGCAGTCAATATGGTGGCATTACACTTGCGCTGCCTGAATTATATGCAGAGGCTTTAAATATCGGCGGCTCAAAATGGAGTGTGTGGGTTGGCGCAAAATATTTTCGCGGTTATGATGTACATATCGCCGACTTCTATTATTTCGATGATCACAGTACCCAGGGAATTGGCATCACTTACAACAAAACAACCTTTGCTGTTTTATTTCCCGGAGCCGTAGACACGTCAAGCTCTGTTCCACCGTATTTCTATTTAGAAATTGTTAATGGTACTCCACGTCCCGGTTTGCGCAGCAGAAGTTTGCTGGTTGCTGAGCATATTATTCCATTTGATGATAATAAACAGACCATAAAACTGCTTGCAGAATATCATCATCTGGCTAATGCAACTCCCGGAGACACTGCCACGGCGTATAACTATCCTTCAGAAGGAGGATGGGCTGCAGGCATTCAACATACCATTAATTTGAATACTGCTATCGGAGGTTCATCTAACCAGGCTTCCGCCCGTTACGGGAGTGGTATTGCGAACGGAGGCGATGGCGGAAGCTCAAAAACCTGGATAACCTATGGCGGACCTGATCTCAATACTGAAAAATACAATAGAGCATACTCTATCTCCCTGGTCGATCAGTTAATGTTAAATCTCACACCAAAATACAGTCTGAATGCATACGGCATTTTCAATAAAAGCCGTGGTGGTTCGGATAGTTTGGATAAAGCGCCTGATTTTTATGGTCGTCAGATATTCAATCGAAAGACGGAATATGCGTTTGGCCTGCGAAACTTCTGGTATATAACAAAGCGGTTTCAACTGCTGACAGAATTGCACTATGCAAATCGTAAGGACGGGGACCAGCCATCTGCAACAATGATGAAATTTTCAATCGTGCCGGCATTGGTTCCGACAGGGAAAGCAGGTCCGTGGGCACGTCCGCAAATAAGACTCATTTATTCCATTGCCAGGTATAATGAATTTGCATCCCAAAATTTATACTCACCCTATTTAAGCGATACCGGGCCCAAAAAATGGGGACAATATCTTGGCTTTAGAGTTGAATGGTGGTTGTTTTAGTCTTTAGTCTAAGGGATGACCGGGAATGGAGGGCACTCCTGTTCCCTGTTAAAAGTAAGTTGATAGTCCAAAACTAAATCCGGTAGTAGTGGCGGGCGGATTACCCAGAAGGTCCCACTGTTTCTGATAACGGTAATTCAGACGAAATACTGTGAGTGAGGTTGGGCGGAAACTAATGGCAGGCATAATACTCCAGACATCATCATAAATATTACCGCCGGTCTCTCTGAATTTGCCAACATTCCAGTCCACATATTCGAGACGACAGGCCAGGTTTAAAACGGCATTATCCCAGCCCAACATTCTCCTTTTTAAAACAGGCTGTACAATATCCATATATCCGCCATGCTGTTTGCTGCCATATTGTTGTGTATACGTTGGTGGGATATCGACAAATATCCACGCCCATTCACCTTTAATATTGGTATTCGTCCTTCTGATAGTTGTATTAAAATCAATGGCAAAAACATCACATCTTCTTTTTGCATCCAGAATCAATCCATCCTCCTGCCATTTGTTGTAAACGCCGCCCATATATGACAAACCAATTTCCCCAATCTTAGCATTTCCTACAGCAATTTTTCCGGATATCAGCGGTTCGCCGCTTGCACTTTCTTCAAAGCGCTCGGGGTTCTCTTTCGCTGCAGGCAGAAAGGTTTTGTTTTCCGGGTTATTAATTATTGCATCATCAAACCCACCCGTTAAATAAAACTCATACCCGAACATCCAGTCTTTTTTATAATATTTTCCATACAAACCAAAACCCGCATTGCTCCAGGTGTCTGGCAACATTTGTACCGCAGGCGATTGGCCGGTCGGTAAACTCCCATTTTGGCCCATCATGATTTTGATTGAACGCACCGATGGGATTTAAAATCATGCCACCCCGAAAATTAAGTAATGGATGAAATTCCACGTCTACGGCGGCAAATTCCACTTCAACTGATCTCTCTGCCGGTTCAAATTCCACTTCAGCTAAAAATTTAATCCGCCTGGAAATACTTGAAGAAACAAAAATGCTCAGCCTCCTGAATTGAAATTGGTGACCTTCCGAAACACCATCTGTGGTAATGTGTTGCCAGTTGGCTTCTACATATCCACCCAGCGAAACCGGCAGCTTACCGAATTGCAAAGCAGGCCGGTTATAAACGGCATCCATATTTAATAGTGGCCTGGTGGTGTCTTTTGGTATTCGTCTTAAGAGGCTTGAATCAATTTGTGCTGATGCAGAAAAGCTGATCATTATAAAAGAAAAAATTGAAATATATTTCAATCTCATTTTAAAGATATTTTTAGCTGATTATCAGCAATAGTTACAGGGAAAGTTCTCAGAGAAGTATTCGCAGGTCCGTTTTGGACTATACCGTGATTATTAAATTCGCTGCCATGTGCCGGGCATTGCAGTTTGTCGCCAAACAACTGCAGTTCTGTTCCCTGGTGGGTGCATTTCATTAACAGGGCTTCGTAATTATTTTCGTCAAAACGGAAAACACAAATGGGATACTGTAATATTTCATTTTGCACCACGAGATGTTTTTCGAATTTTTTTGATTTTCCTTTCTTTATTTCAAAATCAGCCAATGGTACAATCATATCAGAGTCAACAATATTGCCTGTTATTAATTTGGGGGTATCGCAACCTTCCAACATCGCCATGATTAAACCGCCACTCATACAACTGATACAGCTCGTGGTAATAAATTTTCTTCTGATCATATTTTATAAGCTCTCCAGGAATGAAATAATCTTTTGTTTATCCGCTTCATTGAGGGTATTGAAATTATTTTTAGCCTGGGTAGCTTCTCCACCGTGCATTTGTATAGCTTCTTCAATACTGTTTGCCCTGCCGTCATGCATTAAAAAATATTGGCCTCCCTGTGACCTGGGTGCAAGTCCCAAACCCCATAATGGCGGCGTTCTCCATTCACTGGTTTTGGCAGAGCCTTCCGTATAGCCATCATCTAAACCCGGCCCCATATCATGCAACAACAAATCGGTATAGGGCGCAAATGTTTTATAGCTCAAAACATCAATAGGTGAATATCCTGTTTTCAACTCCGGCCTGTGACAACCGGCACAATTGGTAGTTATAAAAAGTTGCCTGCCTGCAATTACATCTGCATTATTCTGGTTGCGTTGAATGGGTGCTTTTAGTGTTTGTAGATAAAAAACCACATCCAGTATGGTAGTGGTAGAAATTTCGGGGTCAATATCCAGCCCGGAATAAACATCCTTTGGTTCAAAGGAAGAAGTAATCCCAATATCCTGATTGTAGGCATTTACAGTCTGATGCAGCAGCGTATATGCTGCCCCCTTCTTTCCAAAGCGGCAAATATATTTACCATTCCTTTCAATAGCATTCGGGTCAGGCTTAAGAAATGAAGGAAGAAAGCTCCAGTTTGGTACACCGCTTATGCCATCGCCATTTGCATCATCCGGGTCGCTCATGGCAAGTATATCAGCATCTGAAACCAATTCTAAAAATCCTAACCCGGTATTGCCTGGAGGAGTAAACCTGGAAGAAGTGGCCCCTGCCGGTATTTGTTCGGGAGTATATCCGGGCAGGGCCCTGTTTTGTAACTGGGGTCCACCCTGATTTAAAAAATGATTACCTGTACTATCGGTTTGTCCAAATCTTGTGAGTGTAGTGAATGGATGACCCTTGCCATCACCTGCATGACAGCTTCCGCAACTGGTAGCTACGAATAATGGCCCTAAACCTGTCTCTTCTGTAAAAACCTGGTCTGTAAAAGCAGCATCCCCCCGGGCATGTTGTGCAAGCTGGGCGTATGTCAGGCCATCAAGCGGACCATCCAGTGTCTGGTCGCTGGCAGGAGCACCAGGTCCCAACTTTGAGCAGGATAGTACTACCAGAATCACTGCTATAAGTATGGAAATAACGAATAATTTTTTTATCACGGATAATCATTTTTTACCTAGATTTATCAAATATATAAAATTAGGCTCACCTAATAACATATATTTGACAAACTTTCATTGGGCCCGGCTAATACCCTGGAATTAACTTTGTTACCTTTAGAAAAGAAGACAAGATCATGATCCAGACATTATCTGAAGAGAATTACCTGAAAGCTATTTATCATCTTGAAAAACAGGGGAATGGCAAAGTAAGTGCTACGGCAATAGCCGATGAGCTTACGAACAACCCGGCTTCCGTAATAGATATGCTCAAAAAACTTTCTGAGAAGAAACTTATTCAATATGATAAAAGGAAGGGGGCAGTTTTAACCGCAAACGGAAATAAAATTGCTGTTTTAATTGTTCGCAAGCACCGGCTCTGGGAAGTGTTTCTTCATGATAAGCTGGGCTATAGCTGGGATGAGGTGCACGACATTGCCGAACAGTTAGAACATATCAGGGACTATGATTTACCCGACCGCCTGGAAAAATTTCTTGGATATCCGAAATATGACCCTCACGGAGATCCTATTCCTCAATCGAACGGTCATCTCCCTGCCGTTACATCAAAACCTTTGTCTGAAGTGGAAGTGAATCGTAAAATCAGGATCACGAATGTTTCAGACAGCTCGGCTGATTTTTTACGTTACCTGGAAAAGCAGGGTATCAGCCTTCATCAAACCATCACCGTAAAAGAAATTCAGGATTTTGATAAATCGGTATTGGTTGAGTTAAAGGGGAAAAAAGAAGTTTATCTGAGTGCTGAGGCTGCCAGGAAGATATTTGTTTATTAAATGACAATCCCACCTCTTGCCGGCTCATAATAATGAGCTACTGCACCGCAACCAAAAGTTTTTGTTTTTAAGAGTTTAAGATTAATCCTGTCCCTGATGTTTTTGAATAATGGCAGGCCGCTTCCCAAAATAGCTGGGTGAATGGCAAGCTGGTATTCATCAATCAGGTCGAGTTGCGCTAAGGCGACTATTAAACCCGGACTGCCTGCTATGATGTTCTTACTCCCGCCATTGCGGGATTGTTTGAGTTCTAAAATTTCTTCTTTGATGACTTCCTTTTTCAATATTGTATTTTTCCAGTCAACATGTTGAAGTGTGCGGGAAAAAACAATCTTTGAAATATTGTCTATTAATACGGCAAATTCATCCATGGGTTTGTTACCAGTGGGATTTTTTACTACAGATGGCCAATAACTTTCCATCAGCTGATAGGTTGTCCTTCCGTACAAAAGAGTGTCCGCATTACTTAACAGCTCGTTATAATGCTGATGTATTTCTTCATCAGCAGTCATGGCCGTGTGATCGCAAAACCCGTCAAGGGTCATATTGATTGCAGCGATTAGTTTTCTCATATATGATTTGAAGCCTTCGTCAATGCCTACCAGGGCGCTTCCACCTACGCCATTTTGCAGGGGTTAAACCAAAAAGGAATTGCTAACAATTCTTATATGATTTTTTCGGACCTGATGGATTCCAAATCACTGTTTTTAACGGCCAATGCGGATGTTATTTATTTTTTCGGAATACTGGATGCAACTGATGGTCCCTTGGTAGTTGAGACACCACCCTTGTCCCTCGGCGTTATAGACGATATGTGGTTTAACTGGATCACGGACTTCGGACTTCCCGGACCCGGACCGCGGGGAGGGTGGAAAGTACCTGCTGATACCTCCGGGATATAAAGGAGAGCTCCCGCAATCAGGATATACTGTTTTAAAAATGCGTACAAAAAGAGCGCTGCTGCTTGGACGAAATTTCTTGGAGAACAATGATCCGAAACCTCCGGTTGCGCTGATAAAGAAAACGCTTAAAATCTATCCTTATCAGGCGGGCGGATTGGGAACGAGCATCGCGGAAGCGTTGAACGGAGAGGCAAACCTGCTCCGCTCGCCGGATGGAAAACTAGACTGGGCATTTCTGAAGCCCCAGCCGCCTGCGAAATTCGTTGAAGGATCAGGAATGGTTATAAACACAGTGCCGCCCAACGATTATTCTTATTTCGAAATGATCAATAAACTCGTACAGGAAGAACCGGCCGAAGCGCTTACTCCGGAAATTATGGGATCACTGGCAGCGATAGGTATCATAAAAGGAAAACCATTCAATCCCGGATGCGCGGATGAAAAAAATTCTGACTGAAGCCGCGGCGATGGGTACCGCCACAGGCAGAACATTGAATTGGAATCCCAGGGCGGAAGAGGGATTCAGGTATTATCCCGGTTCTGCTACCTGGATAAATATGTTATTTGTAGGAGGATATAATTTTGAAACTCCACCTCCGGAAGTTAGTGCTAGCGGAGTCATCACACAGAATCCTCCAACCGGATACCGGATGTTGAATTCGAGAACGGCCATGTTTTTCTACAAATTCTAGTTGACGTATCTGGCAAAAAGATCAATCGCTTCATATAATTCAAACCCGATACCCTGCGCATATTGCTTTCGTTCTTTCATACTATGCGTTAAAAAGATGGCAATGGATTTTTTTACCGGATCTGCTGACCACCAGCCACCATATGCACCCGGCCATCCTACAGATCCGACAGAGCCGGTGCAGGGAATAGATAAATACGGACTTTCCGTCACAACAACAGCCACACCCAGTCCAAAACCAAAATTGTCTTTGAACATAGCCGTACCCATTAATTTTGAATTTTGTCTTTGAGCAGGCGTCAGGTGATTCGAACACATCAGATCTTTAGTTTCTTTTTTTAAGATTCGAATTCCGTCTGAGCTCCCGTCTTCGACAAAGATTTTTGCAAATTTTAGATAGTCTTCCATGGTTGACCAAAGCCCCTGACCTCCGGATTCAAATTCCAAACCTTTCGGTCGTTCTTTGAAAGCCATTTTTTCCGGGACGGTTTCAAGATTTATTATATTGCCTGATTCGTCGTAACCAATATGTGAGGCACATCTTTCTCTCTTATTATCCGGGACAGTAAAAAATGTATCTGTCATTGCCAATGGATTGAATATTTTTTCTTCCATTACTTTGCCCAGTGATTTTCCTTCGATGGTTGAAATGAGCATGCCCAATAAATCAGTAGATCTGCTGTAATTGAATATTTCACCCGGCTGACTGATCAAAGGCAGACCCGCCAGCCCGTTTATCCATTGTTCTTTTGGAATTTCCGAATCGATATCGCCTCCTAAAGCTTTTTCGTAGTCATCTTTAAGTTTTCCATGCTGAAAGTCACTATACGTAAAACCGGATCTGTGTGTGAGTAAATCAAGTATTGTAATGAGCCGGTGCGCATCTTCATATTCCCCTGACGGATTTTTTAAGACCTTCATGTGACTAAACTGGGGAAACCATTTAGTTATCGGGTCGTCCAGATCTAATTTCTTCTCTTCATATAACATCAGCGCGAGTACAGAAGTAATGGGTTTTGTCATTGAAGCCAGTCGGAAAATAGTATCGATGGTTACTGATTCATTCGTGTCCGGATTCCTGCATCCATAACTATCCTGATACAGAACCTGCCCGTCCTGCCAGATGATGCAGTTAACTCCGCCAAGCTTTTTATTATCGATGAATTTTTTAAACATTTCGCTTCCGGCAGTTAAGATAATTTCCCGCCGGCCTGACCGGGCAGTTCGACAATAAAAGTAGAACCTTCGCCGGGCACGCTGGAAACAGACAGGTGGCCGTGATGAATATCCACGATTCTCTTGCATATGGAAAGTCCGAGCCCGGAACCTTCATATTCATTTTTACCATGCATTTTTTGAAAGGCATGAAATATTTTCTGATGACCCTCCTCCTCAATTCCAATTCCGTTGTCCTCGATATAAATGCTCACCATTCCGTCATGAGCCTCACCCCAGATATTGATAACGGGTTGCTCCTTCGTGAATTTAATAGCATTACTGATCATGTTTAGAAACAGATGGGAGAGATAGGAGAGATTTCCATATACATCGGGAATGACCCCCACGGTAATCCGGGCGCCGGATTCAGTGATTTTTGATTCGAGATCTGATATCGCAATCCCGGCAGCTTCGGTAACGCTGATCATGCCCATATTTATTCTGTCAGTATACGCAGACAGATTCAGAATATCGGTTGTCATTGTCTGCATTCGGGAGGCCGACTTCATTATTTTTTCAACCAGTTCGTTGCCGTGTGCTCCCAGAGCTTCTGAGTAACCGTCATGCATCTGAGAACTAAACGTTCTTATTTTTCGAAGCGGCTCCTGAAGATCGTGTGATGCGATATAAGCAAATGAGGTAAGACTGGCATTGGCCTCCGCCAGACTTTCTTCCGCCTGTATACGGCGCGCCACTTCGCGCTCAAGTTCCATATTCGATTTCTGGCGAAATGCCTGTGGAAGAATTCTAAAAAGATAATATACCGTAAGCATGCTGACAACGCCCGTCACGAAGCGTACTAATGCATTGAGACGGTACATCGGGGTCCAGAACATCATGGCATCAAGGAAATGCGTCATTCCGCAAAGCAGGATAAACGCTGCAAATAGCAGATAGACTTTTTGAAATTTGATGCCGCTCTTTTTCTTAGCGAGATAATTTAATATGATTAATGGTATCAGGAAATAGGCAACCCAGATGGTAAGATCACTCAGGATATATAACCAGCCATGAAAAGAAGTCCAGGTTCCACAATGCCAGCGCGGCGGCCATTTGTCTGTTGCAAAAAGTCCTTTGAAAAATTCTAACATACGATAAGATTTACACCCGCAGGGGGGTTATCAAAATTAAATTTAATGGACTTTATTTTGACAATGTCATTTTTCCTGATAAAATGTAGGATTCCAATTGGATGAAAACAGTATTTATTTCGGAGACCGATCAATATTCATCAGGCGAAAAATTGCGGCACGAAGGGTTGAATCTTTTTCAATTACCGCATCAAGAATGGAATAGTGGTTTTTTTGCGGAACTTTTAATAATTCCATGGAGCTGCATTTGCTTTTCCAGGATTGGTAGAGTTCTTCAGTTTGCGCTTTGAACTCATCCGTTTCTTCGGCTCCGGTAACCAGTAAGAGGGGACAATCATTTGCCGGCTTTAAAAAAACAGGGCTGTTTTTTATGGCATTTTCGCGATCCATGCCAATCGCATCATTAAGATAGGACAGCATCACAGGCTCGAGGCGGAATAGCCCACTTAAGGAGATCACGGCACGCACATATTTTGCCTCCTCTTCCACAAGAAGCATCGAAGCAAGATGGCCGCCGGCGCTATGGCCCATCAGGTAGAGTTCCGCAGGATCTCCGTTGAAGCGTATGATATTATCATGCAGCCATCGCAAGGCCTTTCGGCAAGAGCTGACAATTTCGTCTATGGAAGACCGCGGGGCAAGGGGGTAATTAATTAGAACTGTCGTTACATTATACTTCAGGAAATGATCTGCCAGAAAATGAAATATAGTCTTGTCGAGCAAGTGCCAGTATCCGCCATGAATAAAGACAAGTGTTTTGGAATGATGAATTTTTGAAGGATAAATATCCAGGCGCTCCTCCGGATGGGTTCCGTAAGAGATATCTTTCAGAATGGTATTATGTTGTTCCGTTTGCCTGCTCAGTCTTTCCCAGCGATCGAAATAATTCGCATAGTCCGGTACCTGCAGCCGCGTATTATATTGGTAATCTAACTGTTCCTGGTTATAGTTTTTGTAAACATTCATGACAGGCTCAGCAATTCCGCGGCATCCGCCGTCTTTTCCTCACTGGCCTGCAGGCAGCTGAAAACCAGCCTGTAAAATTCAGGATGCGATTGCCAGGTTTTGCCCGTGACTATTCTGCCATCAATGACAGCCTCCTCAGTAGTCTCATAAATTCCCCCGCAGGCTTCAACTTCAAATTTTACATGTTCATAACAGGCGATTTTTTTATGATCGACAAGACCCGCAGTGACCAGGATCTGCACACCATGACAAATAGCGAAAATATATTTGTTTGCTTTTGAAAACTTTTTCACTATGCTGATGACTGCGGGATCATTGCGCAGATATTCCGGTGCCCGCCCACCCGGTATCAGCACGGCTTCATAATCATCTGCATTGACATCAGCGAATGAAATTTCTGATTCAACCAGGTATCCCTTTCGTTCAACATAAGTGTCCCATCCCGGCTCAAAATCGTGTATAACCAGGTTTAACCGTCTAACTGATGGAGCAGCTATCACCGGAATATATCCGGCCTCACGCAGACGGTGGGAAGCAAAAAGGATTTCGAAGCTTTCACCGGCATCGCCGGTAATCATCAATATTTTTTTTGCCTTTTTCATATGCGCTATCGTTTTTTAGATGTTTGGAAAGTCGGTTATAAAGATAAACAAGAATTTATACTACAGGACAAGTCGTTTGCCCCTGGAGTTTAACAGTTAAACGACGAACAGGCAACGGGAGAGCCTGATAAACAGTTTTATACCATACAAACTATTTAAATTTGATATGAAACCGGAGACGGAGTTTTCAAACACAGCTACAACCCCGGTCGTAAACCTTTCCTGTTTAAAAACTGATTTATTTATGAAGAAAATATTTGTATTGGCCGGTATTATCATGCTTATAAGTTTCAATTCCCTGAAGGCTCAGGAAAGCAATGAGAAACCGAAAGCGCCACCGCCGGGCTCGGCCGGGTCTGAATTGCTGGAGCTGGCAAAAGCCTCCCAAAATCCGGTGGCAGATATGAATACCGTTCCCATTCAATTCAATTGGTTTAGCGGAGGAGGTCTGCCGGGCAGTCAGACATTATCTCAAACACTGATTCAACCCGTATTGCCCCTTCCATTAAATAAAGATTTCAATATTGTTTCGCGTACAGTCGTGCCTGTTATGTCTGTTCCGACAAGCAACGGGGAAAAGATGAAGGGTATCGCCGATATCCAGGAACAGATTTTTGTTTCTCCCTCCCATGCCAAGGGATTTATTTGGGGCTTCGGACCCATTTTTTCCCTGCCCACATCTACGGTCAGCGTAATTTCCACGGGCCAGTTTGCACTCGGACCGAATGCCGTAATACTGGTCATGCCGGGAAAATTTGTAATGGGTGCTCGTAATTAATCAGATGTGGCGAATCGGCGGTAGCACCATAACGACACCGATTAATCAATTCTATACACAACCGTTTATAAACTATAATTTTAAACTGGGCTGGTCTGTTTCGTTTGCACCGGCGATTACTGCTAACTGGTCGGCTCCCAGTGGCCAGCAGTGGACCGTTCCCCTGGGAGCCGGTGTATCAAAAATTACCGTGATCGGAAAACAACCACTAAATCTTTCATTTCAATATTATCACAATGTGGAACGACCGGACAATGCAGGAGCCGATCAGGTAAGAATGGTAGTTGCCTTTCTCTTCCCGAGGAATTTGTAGAAGTTAATATCCTTTGATGAGTCATTCAAAAAATAATTGGCGGGCAGGTTAATCGGCAACAACGAACAAAGAATAAAATGCAAAACTCGTAGCGAAATAAAAGTGCGTATCTCATGAAACGTGTCCCACTTTTGCCGGATTACCTGCCAATCCACCGGCACACTGGCCGACGTCCATTGTTTTATTTCGTTGTCGATAGGAACAAGTACGATCAGGGTGATCAAAAGCGTGGCAATTAATAAAACGAAAGACAACAGCCCGATATAAAAGCGGGTTGATTTTTTATGTTTGTAGAACCAGAGCGATAATATCATTAATAAAATTCCGGCAGGCATGATGATACTCATCGGCAGAGCCACATTGGCAATAATTACTTTTCCGATATGTATAAATTCATCCGGCGAGAAACTATCAATGGAGCGGGTCAGCGTAAACCAGGTACCCCAGAACACACCAGTTATAAGCATCAAAAAAATCAGTGAGCCAAAATAAATGAACTTGTGTTTCATCTCAGCCAGTTTACATCTGTTTTTTAATTTAAATCCCGCATCAGCAGCCACCTCCGGATCGACTGATACAGTTTGGTCAAAAATTCATACCAGATCTGCTCCGAATCATTAATAAATCATTAAAAATTCCCTCTTTTTCATTTTGGCAGAAATTTGACAGATCCCGCTGGAAATCTGGTATTTATCTCAATGGGAACCTGATTTGTATCAAGTAGTTATCTTCGCAGCATTCTGTAAATTTGCGCGCTTAAAAAAGCCCTAAGACCGGTCCATTCTATGTCATTTATTTCCCTTCAGTTTCTTGTTTTTTTCATGGTCGTAACGCTGAGTTATTATCAACTGAAGAATCAGCGGATGCGGGTTGCCCTGCTGCTGGCAGCCAGCTGTTATTTCTATATGGCCTTCGTTCCCAAATACATTCTGATCCTGGGGGGAACAATCGTGATAGATTATCTCGCCGGCCTGCAGATCGCGCGCAGTACCGGCAGATCCCGGAAAACCTGGCTGATCATCAGTATCATCGCTAACGTGCGGTGTACTGGCTTTCTTTAAATATTTTAATTTTTTATTGGGAGCCATCGAACCGCTGATCCATTGGGTTTCGGCGGGAACAGAACTGCCCTTCCTCCAGATCCTGTTGCCGATCGGATTATCGTTCCATACTTTCCAGGCCATGAGTTATACCATCGAGGTATACCGGGGAAGACAGCCGCCGGAGAAAGATTTTCTGACTTACGCATTGTATGTAATGTTCTATCCGCAATTGGTGGCGGGTCCGATCGAGCGGCCGCAAAATGTTCTTCCCCAATTGCACCGACTCCAACCCTATGACCGTAGTCAGGTGAGGGAAGGACTGGCCCGCATGCTTTGGGGTTTCTTTAAAAAAGCCGTTATTGCCGACCGGCTGGCCATGATGGTCGACTACTGTTACAATCATACATCAACTCTTTCTTCCGGATCCCTGCTTGTCGGGGCGATCTTTTATTCTTTCCAGATTTATTGCGATTTTTCCGGGTACTGTGATATCGGTATCGGCGCCGCCAAAGTAATGGGCATCCGGCTGATGGAGAACTTCGACGAACCCTACCGTTCCCGTTCCATCAGCGAATTCTGGACCCGCTGGCATATTTCCCTGTCAACATGGTTCCGCGATTATGTCTATATCCCGCTGGGAGGAAACCGTCTTGGTGAAAAACGGCGTAAACTCAATGTGCTGATCGTTTTCCTGTTGAGCGGCCTATGGCATGGTGCCAACTGGACCTTTGTCATATGGGGAGGTTTACACGGAATGATGACAGCATTTCTGCCGGGGAAAAAAAGGGATAGCCGAAGCAACGCGTTTATCGTGAACTCCCTTTTTGTACTGGTTAATTTTGGCATTGTAACTTTGTTCTGGGTCTTTTTCCGATCACCTTCAATCAAGGAATCACTGCATTATCTGGGTCGCATTTTTCACTGGACAGGCGGACCATTTTACGTAGGGCTGAAAATAAATGAAGTATGGGGTTCTGTGGTGCTTATCATCATCATGCTGCTTCGGGAGCGGTTTCGTAAAAGCTATTATATTAAAAGCAGCCTGGCATATGCCTCCTACTTCGCGTTATTTGTAATCACGGTTTATATGTTGGGTGTGTTTAATGAGAATCAATTTATCTATTTTCAATTTTAACGGGATGCGGAAAATAGCTTCCATATTTTTTATTTTTATCGGATTGGCCCTGCTGATTGTATCCAGCTCCGATAAACTCATGAAGAAAATTATCGAGGAGAGATCGGGACTGAATAGCAATTTTGGCATTCATCAGTTTCCCGGCGGAGACCTGGTATCCATCAGCTACCTGGATAAAGTAAAACGGTTTCAGGAAATTGACCCGTTCATATTTGTCAGACCGCCTGATGATACGGGAAACAGGAATATAGACCTCTATATTTATGGCGACAGCTACCTCAAGGAAGTTCCGGATTCAGCCTTTGCCTGCGTTAACAGCTATCATTTTTGCAGGCGGGGCTATGAGGATATGAATTATACCCTGGACCCGCATAAAAAAAATATTCTGATAATTGAAATCGGCGAACGCTTCGCCAGGGTCGAATTCGAACTTCAGGAGATGATGCGCCATTTCAAAAAAAAGCAACCGGAAACTTCATCCCTTCACTTATCAGCCCGTCCGCTTATCTATGCCAAATTCCTGGACCTGGATATTTTCTCTCCGGATATTAATCGCAATCTTGAGTTCAACTTATATGGCTACCGGTTTTGGGACGAGGTAAAGTTTGCCAAGGCCTCTGTGACCTATTATCTTTTTAAGCGGGCGGTCGGTGATGCATCAGTATCCGATGATGGCAGCAGGCTTTTTTTAAAAGAAACCCTGGCTGAGAATGGTCGTGCAAGCAGTTACTATCCCTTCGATGAGCGGGAACTCCAGGTCTATTTCACCCAGTTAAATGCCTATTTCAAATACTATAAGGCGGACGGCTTCGATGAAGTTTACCTCTCCATTATTCCAAACCCGGTAACCATCCTTCAGCATAAGAATTACAATGGCCTGATTCCCGCGCTTCAAAATCCTGACAGCCTGAAGGGCATGCATGTGATCGACATGTACACTCCTTTCTTAAAAGATCCGAACCCCGGAAGATTGTTCAGAATCGGCGACACTCATTGGAGTAACTATGGGATACAGATCTGGGTGAACGCTGTCAACGCCGAATTAAGAAAACAGAACCGGCAAGCAGACTCAGTCAAATTCTCCAGTAAAGAAATGCCGGGGGTAGTGAGCCGGAACAGCATAATCCCCATCGAAACCGGACATCTTTAATGCCAATCTGTTTTAATAAAATGGTATGGATTGAGTAACATTGTTACGTTTTTCTACCGGGTCTTTAAAAAATTCTCATATGACTATTGAAGACATACAAAGTATTTGCCGTCAGCTGACCGGTGTAACAGAAGATATTAAATGGGAACATGATCTGGTATTCTCCATTGGCGGGAAAATGTTTTGCGTGGTAGGACTTGATCAGTCTCCCACCACCGCTTCATTTAAGGTGAAGGATGAGGAATTTGAAGAGATATCCAATTGGCCGGGTTTCAAACCGGCGCCCTATGTGGCCAAATACAAATGGGTTTGGATTGACGATATCAATAAAATGAAAAAGACAGACTGGAAGAAATATGTCACGCAATCTTATGACCTGGTGAAAGATAAACTTCCGGCCAAAACAAAAAAGACGCTGGGATTGAAGTAAGCTGCGGGGGCAGGAGATCAAATTCTAAACTCACCGAGATACACACTATCGGATTGACTGGCTGCGGTCCGCGGCGTTGAAGGCAGCGTATACATGATAATTTTTCCCGTTTCCCTTAGCCAGAGAAGCCTGAGACAGCGTATCGGATCCCGTTGTTCGGAATTGTCCTGTCGTTGTATATACCGCAGCAGCCAATTCTATATCATAGGCCAGCATCATGATCTGATCTTTCTCCGTTCCTTCTTTGCTAGCCGGATTCCAGGAGAATTTCAGGTCACGGTTCTCCATCTGGCTCACGGATAAATCTTCTGGCAGGGGAAGGGTGCCTGAACTGACTTTTACCAGGGCGGGATCGATGCGCAAATCCCCGGTCTTCCTCTACAAAAGCGTTTTTTAGCAGCCAGGATTTTGCCGCAATAAATCCGTGTGAACGCTGGCTATATCCCCTGAAACCTTCCCGTACAAAATTCAACAGCGGTTTCAACCAGGCCTGGGCCGCCGCAAATTTTTTGCGGTTGAAGAGTTCACGGTCACTCACTGTCGGGGTGCGACCTTTGGATTTGGCTTTTAAATAGGGGATACCATTCCTCGAAGAACCAACTACGGTTCCCGACCTTCCCCCAGATTGGACCATTTATTCCGTTGATAAGTCTGCCCATATGGTACTTTTTATAATAAGGTATAAAAAAATATGAAACAGGAAAAATAGACGGTACAAATAGTGCTAAAATTTATCTTTCATCTGTCTATTCATCCGTCTTTCATATGTCTTTCATCCCTGTTTCATCCCTGTTTTATAAAACACGATCAATATTCATTCGAATGGGTTAATATCAGCCGACGGTCCGTAAATGGACGGGATTGAAACATCCAACGCCCTCAGGTAGCTTGACAGTTGTCCGCGGTGATGAATCAGGTGATTAAATACCAGCAGCCTGATGAACAGGGGCACCGGGAGCGTGAAGACAGCCGAATCATTTTTTGTCAGGTTCCAGGATCTGTCCTCCCAATAGTCATCTCCCTTTTTCAAAAGTTCTTTTGCCCTGGCAACACTGTTTTTGAAATTCTCCAGGATTTCTTCCTTGTTTTCAGGCAACGGATGACTGATCAGGGTCTCCAGCGTCGTACTGCCTTCTTCGGCAAAATCCATGTAGCGTCCGGGTATTGCCGCCACGTGATTGGCCAGCATAGCCAGGGACATTGCCTTCGCGTGAGGCTGCCAGCCAAGTCTTTCTGCCGGAACCAGCTCCAGCAATTTTGAAGTTGAAATCAGTTCGTGTTCCAGTTCCGCGATGAGTTGTTGTGCATTCATTTTACTATTTTTTAATTGATATAGCAAATGAAGCCCAGTTGTCGCAATCATTATGGTATCAAAAGATACATGGGAATAAAAAAATTACAGGACCCTGATAAATCCCCGGTGAAGTTCCACGCGGTTATCCATTTCAAATTGTTTTAGAATTCTTGATACAACTACCCGTGTTGTACCTAATTCATTGGCAAGCGCCTGGTGTGAGATCTCAACTTCCCGGGTCTTATGTTTTGAGGCTTTGGCCCTGAGGTAATCCAAAACTCTTTTATCCATATGATCAAAAGCCACACTTTCAAATGTACCCAACAGCTCATCGTAACGATGCCTGAATGTTCTGATCACAAACTGGTTCCATGAATGATATTCCTTCTGCCATTTGGTTACCAGACCTGCGGGAATCGTCAAAGCTTCTGTTTGAACTGCCGCAACCGCCTGTGAGGGACTTTCATTATTAAAAAAACACGCAGACAAAGACATCATACAGGTTTGGGAAGGTTCTACGTAATATAAAAGGATTTCTCTTTCTGCTTTTGTCTGATAAACCCTAAGACCGCCGGAAATAACGATGGGCAGGGTTTTTACAAATTGTCCTTCGCTTACGATAATATCTCCTTTTTCGAAAGACATTAACCTGCAATGTTCAACCATTTCTTCACGAAGTCCGGGTTCGGAAAACTGATTCAGCTGCCGGAATATTTCGTATGATGGCGTTATGGTCATTTTGATAAGCCTCCTTCACTTTTATTTAACGCTATTTTAAAGTCTTCGGGTGATATGGATATCTATTCAGGAACTGTGGTCATTTCCTTCGAACCCGCATGCGGATACTTTTGCTGCGTAAAAAAGGTCTTTCATTTCTCTAAATGTATTTTATGTTCAACACAAAAAAAATCCGTCAGTGGTCCATCACGATGATCATACCGGTCGTTCTCTTATCCTGCAATAAGGATTATCATGCGCCACCGACAGAGAGTAACACCATCAAAGTAGAAAATGTTTTGAATTCGGAACCATTGGTGGAATCCGGACTCTTCCAGGGTAATGGCACACCGCCGCTGATTTTACCCGGGCAGTCCGTGACTATCCAGTTCTCTGCTGCAAAGGGACAGGCGATCAGTTTTGCCACCATGTACGGGTGGTCGAATGATCTTTTTTTCGCACCGGCCAACCCGGGTATTGCTGTGTATGATAAAGACGGGTTGCCTGTTGAAGGGGATGTTTCCGCGCAGATCAGGCTTTGGGACAATGGAACCAGGATCAACCAGGTCCCCGGTGCTAACGTCAATCACCCGGGAACGGCAGATGCCCAGAATATTATTGAAGTGAAGGGAACCGATGCACAGGGAAATCACTACCTCCCTGCCGCCCAGCTGGTCAATGCATCATTGAAATATAACGGCAATTCAACGTTTACTCTCACCCTGAAGAATGTATCGGGCGGAACAACCAATGAAACCCCGCTGAGTCCGGGCGTTTGGACCATTTCCTATATTGCCGGCGGACAGCTGTTGAATGATGCGCCGCTTTACACGGAGAATCAGCCGACAGCAAATGGGTTGACTAAAATAGCCGAGCAGGGTGACAATACCGATCTCGGCAATTATATCAAAGGAATTACCGGCATCTTCACTCCACTTTCTCCCATCCTGGTAGTCATTTACAACGGTAATGAAAATCCTTTTTACAAAGTTGGCGAAAATGACCGGATGGAAGGATTGAAGGATCTGGCACAGAAAGGAAACGCAAATCCACTGGCGGATGCGCTGAAATTAAAACCGGGTGTTAAAAATGTGTATGTACTTCCTGCACCCGGTACCAATGTTTTACTTCCGGCGACTGACAAGCAGCCGGGTGGTATGGTGAGTCAGGTATTGAATGTTGCGAAGGGAGACCGGCTGGTCATTGCTACCATGTATGGATTTTCCAACGACTGGTTTTTTGCGTCAAAAGGCAATGGCGTGGATGCGACCATGAAGGGAGATATTTCTGACGGGATCGCGTTATATGATAATGGGACGGCGCTGAACCAGTTTCCGGGTGCGGGTATCACCCAGTTTAACCTGGCGGGTACGCCGCTTGCTGAAAGCAAACCCATTGCACTGGTGCCGAACCCGAATCCATTTACAACGCTGCCGGCTATTAACCATATTATCCGTGTTACGCTTCAATAATTCAAAAGCGAATGGAAAGAAAACTTTGCTTTAAATGTCCTCTATTATACACTTGAAGGCTTTTGGATGGAATATTTTCGTGACAGCGATGAAAGGGAGCAAACTATGAAAATGCATTATCGGGAGAATCATTCCCAGGGGATGTTTGAAATCATTGTTAACGATGCCCGGTTGCAGGGCACCGGGATATTGAACGGTGGGAATGCAACGATCAATACCATCGTTTATAATCCCGGCGTTGAACAGACTGTAACGATTGATAATATTCCTTATACAATGCCCGAAAAATGTATAGTTCCGCTGGTTGCCAATCAGTATTTCAAATTTGAACAACCTGAAAATCTGATTGCGTGGCAGTTCAACAGGGAATTTTATTGCATCGCGGATCATGATGCCGAAGTGGGTTGCGTGGGCTTTTTGTTTTATGGAATACATCATCCGTTATTTATTCACCTTTCAGTAGAAGATCAGGACAGCATTGCTGTAATTCAAAATCTATGCACGGAGGATATGGAGATCAAAGACAGGATGCAGGGAGAAATGTTGCGGACCCTGTTAAAACGTTTGATCATCCGGCTTACAAGGATGGCCAAAAAGCAAACAGAATTCTACCAGCAGTTTTCAGACGAAAAACTGGATGCTGTGCGCATGTTCAACCTGTTGGTGGAAACCCATTTCAGACAGGAGCATGAGGTTCAGTTTTATGCCCGGACGCTGAAAAAATCTCCGAAGACACTGACGAATTTATTTGGCGTACTAAATCATCCTTCCCCTTCAAGGCTGATCCAGCGAAGGATTATCCTTGAAGCAAAAAGATATTTACACTACACCGAAAAGTCAGCGAAAGAAATCGCCTACGCACTTGGCTTTTCAAGTCCTGCGCATTTTAGTCGTTTTTTCAAGCTGCATTCGGGAAGCAATGTCTCCATGTTTCGAGAAATAGATGTATAAGAGAGAACGAATCAAATTTTAATCAAAAAAGAAATGAAAAAATTATCAACTGTAGTATTATTTTGTTTAGGAGTCGCCTCAAGTGCCCTGGCTCAGAAATCCCCTGTATTTGCACCGGACGGGAAGGCAATTAAAGGATATGATGCCGTCGCGTTTTTTACAGATGCAAAACCTGTAAAGGGCGCTGACAGCCTGAGTTATAAATGGCAAGGTGTAGAATGGTTATTTGTTTCACGTAAACACCTGGAAAGTTTTAAGAGCAATCCAGGGAAATATACGCCACAGTATGGCGGCTATTGCGCCTATGGAACCTCACAGGGTCATAAGGCTCCAACTGAAGCCGATACATGGACAATTGTCGGCGACAAACTATATTTTAATTACAATGCGGATGTAAAAAAGATGTGGATGAAGGATCAGCAGCCACTGATAAAAAAAGCGGATCAGAATTGGCCCGAAGTGATGAATCAGTGATTATGGACGGGTCTTGTGTTCAGAAAAGCTATCCTCAGGATAGCTTTTTCTTTTTGGCAGGTGAATGAACCTGCAACAGTTTTTCGTTTATCTTAGACGGCATAAGCTGCGTTCTGCCTTAATAAAATGATCAGAAAACTCTTTTTTGCTGTTATCCTGACTCTGACTTACTATTCCGGATTTTCCCAGACCGTGTTAAAGGGCAAAGTGATCAGTGAAGACTCCAAATTGCCCCTGCCCTCGGTTTCTGTATACATCAACAATACTACGCTCGGAGCGGTTACTAATGATCAGGGTCAGTTTTTGATCGACCATATCCCACAAGGAAAATTCAAGCTGGCTTCCCTTCGATTATCAGCCAGGAAAAAAATAGGATCCGGCGATAAGTGTGTCGCCATTTTCAAGATTGGGTAGAAATACGATTCATCCGGAAAAGAATGGTTTACAAAAGATTAATGGAAAACCTCTCCATGATCGCATTGAAAGGGCCGCCAGTTACACAGTTATTTTTTTATGGAGCTGATAATTTGACTATATTTTCACTGAACTTCAGAATCTCCGAGTTATCCGCTACCCCCCTAATTAGTTTTTCAATTTTTAACCCCGACATATGCAACCAACCCCCTTCGTCAAAGCAGGCCTGCTGGCCATAGTCATTGCCATCCTTGCTGCCATCAGCTGGGAAATCCATCTTCGGAATGATGATCTGAAAATATCGTACGACGATAATGAAGCTTTATGGGCCAATAAAAGAGCCATGGTGTATGAACCGGCTGATCAGGCCACGGTTTTTATTGGTTCTTCCCGGATCAAATATGACCTGGACATTCCCACCTGGCAGGCATTGACAGGAAATCACGCCATCCAGCTGGCTAATGTAGGTAGCAGTCCCGAGGCCTGTTCTCCGGATCTGGCGAATGATCCGAATTTTAAAGGCAGACTAATCGTGGATGTTACCGAAGGTTTATTTTTTTCCCCGACAGAGGCATTTTATGATAAGCGGACAAAGAAAAAAATCGCCTATTATCATGACATCACGCCAACACAGCGTTTCAGTTTCAAGGTTGACCAGGTACTGGAATCAAGTTTTCTTTTCCTGGATCAGGATAACTACTCAATCAACGCAATGCTCGATAACGCCCGTCTTCTGCCACCCAGGCCCGGAGTATTTCCCGGCATATATTTCCCAATGCAGTTTGAACAGGTAAGTTTTGAAAGGCAGTCTTACATGACGCCCCGGTTTGTTGCGGATACCAATCTGCAAAACCAGGTGACGGCCATTTGGATGATGTTCGCAAGTATGAGAACAGATCCGCCGGTTTCGCGGTGGTAGCACTGGATTCCATTTTGATGTCGGTGAAAAGTCTCACAGACAAAATAAAAGCCAGAGGGGGTCAGGTATTATTTGTACGCACACCATCCAGCGGCCCGGCGAAAGAGGGAGAAGGCCATGGGTTTTCCGAAGGACAAATACTGGGACCGGCTGATTGCCTATACCGGATGTCCCGGAATATATTATGAGGATTATCCCGCCATCTCAAATTTTATTTGTCCCGAATGGTCGCACCTGAAACCATCAGACGCGGTGATCTACACGAAAAATTTGGTTAAGATCCTTCAGGAAGAAAAAGGATGGTCGTTCAATAAAAAAACAGCGAAGCTTTAATATCATAACCCGCGGAGAAATGAAAAATGCAAATATGATCAGGGCGGGAATTTTAGCAGTGATTCTTTCACTGGTTGCCGTGTTATCCTGGGAATTATATCTGAGACATGCCTATTTTACCCAGCATGACAGCTTGATATTTTCTTATGATGATAACGAAGCTTTATGGGCAGACAAACGAGATATGGTTTATGAGCCCGCAGATAAATCAACCGTTTTTATCGGCTCTTCGCGGATGAGATATGATGTGGATATTCCATTGTGGCAACGCATGACAGGAGAACATGCCATTCAACTGGCGCTCGACGGAGGTGATCCCCGACCGGTTCTGGCCGACCTGGCCGACGACAAAAATTTTAAAGGAAAACTGTTGATTGATGTTACCGAGGGATTATTTTTTTATGTTGATGACAGGAGATCAAATAAACAGACCAGGTATTATCATGACAGGACGCCGACCCAAAAATTCAGTTTTAAGGTAAATCGTTTCCTTGAATCGCAACTTGTATTCCTGGATCAGGAAAACTTTGCACTGAATATTATGCTGGGTCATCTTGGAATGCCGAGAAGACCAGGCGTTATTCCTGAAGTTGCATGGCCGGTAGCAAACTCGTTTATCACTTTCGACAGGCAGGAATATTTTACTGCTGCCTTCCTGGCCGACAGCACAGAGAAAAATAAAACCAAGGCCATATGGGATTTCTTTTATAAAGAATATCCCGATACGCCGGTTAGCGGGAAAAAACTGGATACTCTGATCCTTAACGTAAAAGCGAATGTTGATAAAATAAAAGCCAGGGGCGGGCAGGTAGTTTTTATAAGAACACCCTCCAGCGAGACTTACCGTGAGCGCGAAAACAAAGATTATCCGAGGCGAAATTATTGGGACCGTTTGCTGGAACTAACCGGATGCCAGGGAATTTATTTTGAGGACTATCCTGCCATCGCACATTTTACATGTCCTGAATGGTCGCATCTCACACCGGCTGATGCAGCCATTTTCACAGAGAACCTGGTGAATATTCTCGAGACAGAAAAAGGATGGACATTCAACAACAAAAAAAATAATCATTAAAGTTTTATAACCCCTAATACCTCCACGATGCTATTCAACTCTTATACCTTCCTCGTTTTTTTCATCATTGTGCTGATCCTGCACAATATGCCATTTTCCTGGAAGACGAAAAAAGTCAATCTCCTGATTGCGAGTTATATTTTTTACGCGGCCTGGAACCCGCCCTTCATTCTGCTTCTATGGCTATCCACCCTGGTGGATTTCTTCGTGGGCAGGGCGCTTGTATACGCAGGAAAACAAGCATAAGAAAAAATTACTGCTGGTCATCAGTCTGATCGGCAACCTGGGCATGTTATGCTTTTTCAAGTATGGCGCTTTCCTTCTGGAAAATTTTACGCACCTGGTGAATGCGCTGGGAGTTGATTATCATCCCGCCAAACCCAATATCATTCTCCCGGCCGGTATTTCATTTTATACATTCACCACCTTGTGCTATACCATCGACATGTATAGAAGAGAAAGTAAACCCGTAAAGTCATTGCTGGATTTTTCCCTGTTTGTAACCTTCTTTCCTCATCTCGTGGCCGGTCCGATTGTAAGGCCTCCACAACTGGTTCCGCAGTTTGAAAGTCCACGTAAGGCGAACAGAGAGCAATTAGTACAGGGTTTGTTTTTACTTTCACTCGGATTGTTTATGAAAGTATTTCTTGCAGACGGCATGCTTTCTGGTCCCGCGAACACGGTGTTTGGAACATCAGATCCTTTGAAGACCGTTGATGCCTGGATGGGCGTCCTGGCATTTTCCGGCCAGATCTTTTTTGATTTCGCGGGCTACTCTTCCTGTGCAATCGGTGCGGCATTGTGCCTGGGCTTTGTTCTGCCACAGAACTTTTTATTTCCTTATGCGGCCGTGGGCTTTACGGATTTCTGGCGTCGCTGGCATATTACGTTATCATCCTGGCTGCGGGATTATTTATATATACCACTCGGTGGAAACCGGAAGGGAAATGTCAGAACCTATGTCAACCTGATGATCACTATGCTGCTTGGAGGATTATGGCACGGAGCCAACTGGACATTTGTTGTCTGGGGTGCCCTGCACGGTTTTTATCTGTGGGTTGAAAAAGCATTTCGTGATGCGAGAAGAAAATCCACCGGCAAACCATTGCTCGCTACAGTAGAAGGTGGATATACCAAGAGTTCATTTGCACCGTCATTAAAAAAACATGTTGAAGGGGATTTCCCGCCGGAAACCAACCATCCCAAAAACCTATATAACTTTTTCCTTGCGCTATGTACTTTTTTCCTGGTGAATGTGACCTGGGTATTCTTCAGGTCAGGGGATTTCACTTCCGCCTGGCGCATGCTGCATTCCATGTTTGTACGCACTCCAAACGGAACGGCGGTATTGTCTTACCTGGATATCATTAAAGTTTCCGTGATCATCGTCCTGCTGGTGATAGCCCACTGGCTGATGAGAAACACGATGGTACTCAAGGTTGCCGGAAAAATGCCCTGGTGGTTATTGGGTATCGTATGGTCCGCTATGATTTTGCTGATCATGCTGAGCCAGAATGCCAGCAGTTCATTTATTTATTTCCAGTTTTAAACGATAATAATTATTCGGTCCAGTCCCAGAGAACAATGTTCCAGCTTAGTCCGCCATAGCTGAGGGTATCAACGACCTGGAAGCCGGATTTTATATGGGCTTTTAATGACCTGGGATTATCCGCTGCCACATCGGTCAGGCAGTAATCGAATTCGCCCGACAGGCAGGATTTGAAATGCTGATACATTTGCTGCACGAGTCCGCGTCCGCGATAGTTTCGTGCAACACATAGTTGTCCGACTACAACATATCTGGCATCCTTTAACGGTTGATTTTTAAAAACGATTTTATCTATAGTATTGAAAAGGTCCGCCAGTAAATCGTGTTCCTGCCCGATCGATTTGGTTGCTACCAGCGCAAAGCCGACAACCTGCTCACCGTCTTTGGCAATAATCGAAGGATATTCTCCGTGAAGTTTTTTTAAAAATTCAATTGAATATTCCGCCGTAACAAAACCTTCGGCTTCTGCTTCTTCCTCCGATAAATTTTTTTTCAGATTTGCCTCCTGCAGAGTCCTTATTCCCGCGAGCTCTGACAACTCTGTTACTTGTTTCACCAAAAGCATAAATGAGAGTGTGGAAGTATGGAAGTGTGGAAGTATGGTGGTAAAATTAGTGGGAACAGGTCTGGATTCCAAAATGAAAAAGATAACCCCGTGAGGTTATCTTTTTTGTTTTCTTAGGCGGTTCAATCTGTTTCGAAGGTTTGAGCCAGATTGACGATTAACGAAGTCTAAGGATCAGGGGAGGATAAGGTTAATGATTAACGGATTTAAAATTCAAAAGTTAAAAACGGTAGCCGACATATACCTGGATCACATTATTCTTGAAATTAAGGTCGCTGGTGCTGGGTATATAAGACGGAGGTTCAGTGCCATTGCCGGTAGAACTGGGTAATTTGTACAGGTCAGTAATACTGAAATTATACCTGGCCCCGACCAGTATGCCCATAAAGGGGCGCACTTCAAGACCTCCGCTAAATCCAAAATCGATCCGGTTATAATAATCTATTATGGCATCCGCGGAAGAATTACCCGTTGACATCTTGTTGCTGTCTGTTTTCGCATTCAAGAGGTAAGCGATCTGCGTGCCTAACTGAATCTGAACGAAATGGGTAATATTAATTGCCATCAGCTGTGCCAGCATGAGATAGTTCAGGTAAGTTTTACCGGTTGTCTGACCGGTTGACCAGTTATATGCCTGGTGGGAATAAACGAGTTCTGTTCGCGAACCGAGGATTGACTGAGATGCCGGATCCAGGAACAGACCAACCTGGTAGCCCGTCTCACTGCTGTTGCTGACGTCTGAAGCGCTGGTGATATTCGTAAAATTGAGACCGGCCTTAATGCCCAGGCCCAGGATGGCAGTGATTGTGGTTTTTTGTGGGTCCGGGTGTAGTTGGTTTTAGTGGCTACAGTGTCGGGGTGGGTTGTTTTACTGGCTGCACTGTCCTGCTGGCTGAATACAGTTACAGGAGTGATGATCAGTAAAAAATAATATATCAGTTTCATATATAATTTTTTAAAAATTACTGCATCCCTGAACGATTAACAATAGAACGAAAGTTATGGACAGAAAGGTCGCTCCGTAAGCGTGCCATTTCTTTGGTATAACCGTTGGCAGATACAAGTTAATGGAAGAGCGAAAGCTGGTAGCGGGCCCTTATTTATTTTTAAATGCTTTATTAAGTGCTTCCGTACGGTTTTGAACATGTAGTTTCTCATAGATCCGGTGGATGTGCTGGCGCACCGTACTGGTTGATATGCCGAGTTGTTCGGCGATTTCTTTATAGAGCAGGCCCTGCGAAAGCAGGTGAAGGATTTCATTTTCGCGAATAGACAGCAGCGATATATCCGCAGGGGCTTCATCCTGCATTTGTTCCTGGAAATTGTTGACCAGTTTACGGGCAATATTTGCGCTCATCGGTGATCCGCCATCATATAATTCCCTGAGTGCCTCAACGATCTGGAGAAGGCCGGTATTTTTCAGCAGATAACCCGACGCGCCTGCCTTTAATGCTTCAAATACTTTTTCATCGTTTTCATACACGGTGAACATCATAAACTGGGTGTGGGTATTATTTTTCCGGGAGAGCCGGACGCAGTCAATCCCACTCATGCCGGGCAGGTTGATATCCATGATCACGATATCCGGCTTTAGCCTGGGTATGTCCACGGACGCTTCTTCGCCGGTCTTATAAGTATCCAGTACCTTGAAATCCGGATTTAAAGCCAGAAAGTTTTTTAGTCCTTCTCTTACTTCATCCAGATCTTCTACTATGGCCAGTGTAATGGGCATTGAATGTTTGAAATTATAGGTATCGACGACAATATTCTATAGTATGAAAGTTATACGGGTAAGGGAGCAGTTAAAATGATCCGGGTTCCGTTATCCCTGACTATCTCCAGGCTTCCTGACAGATCCTTCATTCTTTTTTGCATATTGTTCAGTCCGTTTCTGAAGGGTCTTATAGTTCTGGTATCAAAACCAACGCCATCATCCTGAATGGTGATCTTCAGGTTCCTGTTTATCGTAATCGTTATCCTGACATGATCTGCCTGTGCGTGTTTTACAATATTGTGCAGGGCTTCCTTGATGGTCAGGTAAACATTTCGGCGGAATTCACCGCTCACAAAAAACGAAGGGAAAACAGCGGGCGCTTCCACCTGGCACTGAATCCCGTTGTTCAGGAGATATTCTGTGGCATATGCCCTGGTATAAGATAACAGGTCGCTGAGTGAATCATTTTTTTCATTGAGCGCCCAAACGATTTCTCCCATTTTCCCGATCATTTCATTGGCGTAGTTGCTGATGCTGCCGATATCTTCTTCGATAGGCTGCTGCATTTGCTTTTTCATTCCGATGGTTTCACTCAGAAATTTTATCCTCGACAGGCCCGCGCCCAGATCGTCATGCATATCCGTAGCAATCCGGGTTCTTTCTTTTTCAATGGCCTGTAGTTTTTCAAATTCCACCTGCTGTTTGCGGATCCTGATATTAAGCCACCATTTCACCAGCAGCCAGATCAGAAAACCTAACAGGGCTGCACATGATTATTTTGAAAAGAGTCGTTTGCCAGAAAGCCTTTTTGATCTCAATCGCCATAGTTTTCACATAGGGACTGATATTCCCCTTGGCATCGAGGGTGCGTATCCTGAAAGTATATTTTCCCGGAGCTATTCTGCTGTAACGCGTATAATGGGTTGTGCCACCGCGGATCCAGTTTTCATCAAAACCTTCCAGTTTGTATTCATAAACAGATTCCTGCGCATGCTGAAAACTGATACAGGAATAATCGAATGAAAAAGTATTCTGATCATGTTCGAGTACAATATTTGAAATTTCCTGGGGATTGGCAAGAAAGCCGGTTGAAGAGTCATTCACATACATATTGATCAGCTGGGCCCTCGGAGGATAAACGATGTCCCGTGATATTTCCGGATTGAATGAAAGCATACCATTGGTTGTTCCAACGATACAATTCCCGGATCCGGTGTATAGAAAAGAATATTCCTTGAATTCATTGGAAGGAAGACCGTCTTCGATCGTGAACAGGCGGCCGGCTTTATCCTTTGTATTATAGAGATAAAGTCCTTTTTCACCAAAAAGCCAGATTTTATCTTCTGCTACCAGCAGGTTTTTTATACTGCTAAAAGGCAGAAGGTTATTAATGGGAGATTTTTCTATTGACAAATTATTTTTGTTCAACAGGAAAAGTCCGGCATTGGTAGCCAGATAGATTACCGGTCCCATTTCCTGGAAATGAAAAATATCGGGTTGAAAAGCAATTTTTTTTCTTATCTCATAATTGCCCTGATCCCCTGCCTGCGCAAGAATATATAAGCTGTCACCGGTATCCGTCGCGTAAACATTGTGTGCACTGTCTTCGAAGATCATATCAAATGCTCTGACCGGTAAGGATGAAGCAAAGGGTTGGATGGTCTCCTGACCGTTCTTTTTTGAAATCCGGTAGATACCTCCAAAGGTTGAAAACAATGCAGAGCCGTCATGCAGACGGATGATCACTTTCGACCAGTAGCTGCCAAAGAGCGCTTCAGATAAGCGGGGATACTCAACCTGCTTTATCTGATTGGTTTCTGTATTGTATTTGAATAATCCCCGGTCGGTCGTGCACCAGGCTTCCGATTTGCCGGTAAATAACATTTGGTATACCGAAGCGATAAAAGGCTTTCCATTTTCCAGCCTGGGCTCGCGGTATTCTTTAAGCCTTAGTGATGAATCGAGTTTCCAGAATCCCTGAACATCCTGCACCATACACCAGATATTTCCCTGCTGATCCGGTCCCAGCCAGGAAATATTATTTTCTTTTTTCCAACGATCCATTTCAGTTTTGGAAAGGTGTTTTGAAAGAAAATTATTTTCGATATGCGCATAGCTGATTCCGTTGCCATAACTCCCGCACCAGATATTTCCCACCCGGTCGAAATAGAGTGAAACGATATTGTTACTGCAGATGCTATATGGATCAAGAGACTCATTACTGAAATGGTCGATGAATTTTTTTGTAGCCGGATCGAAAGTGAAGATGCCGGCATTTCCTGTTCCCACCCATAATAAACCATTGGGAGCCCTGGCTATGTACCGGATTTCATTAACCGGTTCAGCATTCAATTTATTATAGATGGAATACTGAAGCGTTGTGGTGTTCAGTTCAATAAGACCTTTGGCTGTTGCGAGCCAGGTGGTGGAATCATTTTGCGGAAAAACGTGGAAGACCAGCATGGATGGAAGACCACTGTTTTTCATTTCCGTCGAAATAATGTTCCTGTCTTACCAGGGAATCATTGTTAAAAATAAAATGCGTGGTGCCGATGCTCAGGTAGGTCCAGATTTGAACTTTTCCGGGAGACGGATCTTTGTATAGTTCTCCATCAACGGCATCTGTTTGTATTACATTCCAGAATTTTTCTGTTCTTGTATTAAATATTTTTATTGATTTGGAGTCGACATCAATAAACCATAAATCCTCTGCGTTGGCGAATCCCAGCGGAACGCAATAGGTATTTTCCCTGTGACCATCAGCCTTTGCAATTCCAAAATGAGTGAAGCTGTTGTCAGACTGATTGAACCGATCAATACCGGCATCATTGCCAATCCACACGACATGATTTGAATCTTCGAGAATCCGGGTTATAAAATTTCCCGCGATCGTTTTTTTATTGGCTTCTTCGTGCTGGAAGTTGATCGTGCGGATGCCATCGAAAAGCGTGATCCCGTTTCGTGTACCCAGCCACATATAGCCCCGGCTGTCCTGCAAAAAATGATAAACGATATTTTGAACGAGGCCGTTCTGAACATTGAGGTGTTTGAAATTATAATAAGGATTCAGATTTTGTCCGGAGGAAAAATGATAAGCCCCTGTATAGAGAAAGAGGAAAATAAATTTCAAAAAACGGGCTTGCATATCGGTTGTTAACGAATTAAATGTAAGCAATTGAAATAATAGCGGATGATATAAGTAAGGGCCGGTCTTGAAAGACCGGCCCCGGGCATGGGATTATGCTTATGCTTAAACTATTTTATCAGGGTCAATCTGTCAAATTCCCCGGGGGAAGGCTCCTCATATTTTTCCTGACCCGGTTTCAGGGTGAAAAATACCATTGCGGGCAATCCGGTAAACGGGATTCCTCCTGACGTTACGGGATCCGCGCCGTCACATGCCTGCGTGTATTTTGGAGAGACAGCTCCCGAGTTTGTAATGGTAAGGATAAGGTATCTGGCCGTGTCGCCTGCAGAACCGGTTATCGTGCCGGTAACAGAGATAACATTGGTTTCACCAATTCCATCCGGAATCCACGTGGCAGTACATGGTTCAAGTCGTCCGGTTAACGGTGTTGACCTTGGGCGCAAAGTTTTTGATATCCGAAATAATCACCTGGTCATCGGTATTAATAACCACAATCATAGTTACCGAATCCATATAAGTCAATGGCGGGAAAGATTCTGTTATTCTCATTTCCAGAAAATATTTTTCACCGTCGATTACCGTGACACTGGAAACCAGCTGAAGAACATTAAATGTTTTTCCGTGGTATTTGTGTTTGAATGGTAATTCCGCCGAAACCGACACCGGGTTATCGGCCGGTGCTTTTGCGGGAGCCGTATAGACCGCGTCATTGGCGATCGCTGTTAATGTGCCGACAGTAGCATTTCCATTCAGGATTCCGTTGGCCGACCATTTAATGGGGGAGGAATTTTGAAAAAGTGGCGCCAGCTCGTCATCGTCATTACCGGCAATATCTACAATCACTGCTTCCAGGTCTACGGAGTTATTCACTTTAACGAATGTACTGACCGGAGAAAGGCGCATTATTTCAAATGCCGACCAGTCGCTGAAATGGTTGAGTGATGCTGAAATGATTTTGTGCAGGGTATCATTCGTGAAATTATTTGTCCGGTACCAGATACCTGCACTGTCCTGAAATGCAATGCCCATTAAATCGGCTAAGGTTTCTGCCAGGTCATTCGGCGTATAATGAAATTTTGCAGTAACCGCAGTTGCGAATTTTGCGCCCTCGGGCAGAAACCGGTAAGCGTTACCAAGGCCGCCGGGTGCATTATTGGAAATGGGTTGAATGCTGATGTCGGTATTGGCGGCAAGTGCACCCGCCGGAAAAATCAATTCGACATTACCATCGTCCGAGGCAATCGATCCTCCAGCTGAGCCAATGGTTTTAGTTACGATTGTGCCAATTGCACTGCCCACGGGCGTCGGGACTGGGTGTTTGATTGTTTGTGGAATTGGGATCATCAGGAATAATTTTCTCACAGCTGTACAGGGAAAAAACAATTATCGTAAAAATCAGGAGCAGGAGTTCGGAAATAATTAGTTTCATGATATAAGGTTGTATCCAAAACTAATATCTCCGACAGAAGTTTTCTATAGAACAAAAGTTTTTGCAATAGAACAAAAGTTATAGGTAAGCAAATCACGGTTTTCCGTGATTGTCTGCCATTTGATTTAATACCAGTTTTGCACAGTAAAAATATCCCTATAAGGGTTCATTCAATTTTTTAAATCGTTTTTTATATGCTACATCAGTTAGGATTATTCATCCATATGGTCGCCATCATTCTGGCAGGTGGCGGAAGTATCGGCGGCGTTCTGGTCGAAAAACAGCTGTGGATAAAAATTAAAAATCATTCAGCAGATGCCAGGACGTTGTTGCCATTGCTCAAATCGACAGCGAGTTTCATTCAGATTGGAATTATTGTGTTTTTGATCAGCGGACTGATCATGTTGTATTCTGTAAACTGGGCCTATCTGAGCCAACCCTGGTTTGTAATCAAGTTTACACTTTTTCTCACGCTGCCAATTCGTGGAGCGGTGATCGGAAGGCCTACCCTTGTTCAGGTCGGATCTCAGATTAATCAGGATGGTTAGTGACCTGTCGGCATTGATGAAATTAAAATCTAAAATGCATCGCTTCCATTTTATACAATACTCCATAGTCGCCATGATATTGATTCTCGTCATTTTCAAGATTTGACGGGTAAACTAATCGTCAATTCCGGATTTTTTTTAATTTTGGAGAGTTTGGGTTGAATCGTAGTCTTTCTCCGAAAATTAAAGAAGACCGGATATGAAGCAGATGCCGTCAATAATTTATGATTTCCTGCCTGGATTTATTTTGCCTAAGGCGTTTCTGAGCAATCAAAATGATCAGGCAGGATGTATTTACCTGGCTTCCTGTTCGGAAAATGCATTCAGATATATGGACCCATCATTTTCGCATATTACCGGGTATGGTGATGGGATAATTTATGAGAAGGGGATTGACTGGTGGTTTACCCTGATACATCCGGATGACATCAATCCCATGTTAAGCAAAATTTTGCAGCATTGTTTTTTGTTGCCTGTTAAAAAACGATTGAACAAACCGTTCTCTTTGGAGTACCGGTTAAAACATGCTGGAGGTAAGTGGATCTGGATCCGCGAAACTAAATGCGTTGTTTATATTACGGAGGAGGGGAAGAATGAATTCATTCTTGGAAGGCTTGAGGGTATAAGCGAAATTAAACGGGAAGAAGAAGAGCGGATGACTACGGTGATCAGGGAGGACGGTAATTCGAACCCGCTTTTAAAAGCGGCTATTCCTATTCTAAATGCAGACCGGGAAAAAGATCCCGGGATCCTATCCATTTCAAATCAATTTAAACAACCTGAGGGTGTAGTTATGCCCACGAAACGGGAAAAAGAAATCCTGCAATTGATTGGGGAAGGATATTCTACGAAGTTGATAGCAGACAAACTTCATATCAGCATCAATACCGTGGAAACGCACAGAAGACACTTGCTTGAAAAAATCCGGGTGAAAAATTCCATGGAGCTCATTAAACAAACCTCCGGTGCGTTCTGGTCAACAGCTATCTGATCTCAGGTCAGTCCGGGAACATCTTCCAGTCGATAGTAAACCGGAATCCCCAGTGAATTGGCCAGTCTTACATCTTCATCCGCGCCTTTGGAAGCGCCTTCCAGTCGCAGGATGCCGTCGCATTTTGTAATTATTCTTGCAGCCACCGGATAAAGGATCTCTTCATAGATAGGATCACCCAGGTATTTTGATCCGGCAACTTTTAAAAGCGGGAGTGCGAACCATTCACCGATCACGGGGATATGCCCCGCACGGAAAATAGGAAGCGCCGCTTCTTCCAATCGTCTTAAATTTTTTTCCATAAGGACCGGGTCGTCATTGGTTCCGGAACGATAGGGTCCTGCAATCAGGATCATTAATTTTTTCTGGGTCATTGCCGATTTATTTGGTGGTAAATTAATTATTAACGTTAATGATCATCCCCGTCAGACACTTGTAACTGCCCTCATGGGATGAATCTCGTAACTGCACAAACCGTTGGCGGGATCATTTTCTACCAGTTTTCCCAGAACAGATTCATCCGAAACTCCCACCACCGCAATCCCGTATCCGCCTTTGGGATCGGCTACAGGTCCCAGTACAATCACAGTTCCGTCATGTACATAAGGAGCCCAGTATTGAACATGCTGCTGCATGATTTCCTTTTTCCTCCGCCGTCATGTCGACAGTAAAGGAAGTTCTGGGCGGATTGAATTTAAGGAAGAAGTGTTTTATTTCGATCATAGAACGATGATTTGGAGCATCCTGTTTTTACAAATTTAAATCCTTATTTCCTCCGGGTTGGTATAAATTCATAACTTCCCCTGCAATTAAAAAAAAATCAATGAAACTGCTATCGACTGCTTTGTTATTTCTCTTTGTACTTGCGGCCTGTGAATCAAAACATGATATGGATAAACCCGCGCAACCCGCCAATCCACTCATTGGAACCTGGGAGCTTGTGTCAGGGACTACTATCCAGGGTAAGGATACAACGGTAACAGACTATACGAAAAACAAAAAATTTCTGAAGATCATCAACGACGGCCATTTTTCTTTTGTGGGTCATGATTTAAGCAAGGGAAAAGATTCCGCGGCTTTCTATACATCCGGCGCTGGCACTTACACACTGACGGACAGCAATTATACCGAACACCTTCAATTCTGCAGCGACCGGGCCTGGGAAGGAAATGATTTCAGTTTTACCATTGTAATTCAAAATGATTCCCTGACCCAGACGGGAATAGAAAAAATTGAAAAAATTAATGTGAACCGGTTGAATATCGAAAGATATGTGCGGGTGAAATAAATCTGATTTTTAACACCAAAACAATAGCGCATGAAACCTTTTATTTTACTGTCCTGCATTATTATCGGATTGCTTAGTTGCAATTCAGAGTCCAAACCGGAGGCTGTGAAAACCGATAGTGTAGTAGCGAAAGAACCTGTTATTTATCCCTTCACTCCGAAATATCCTCCGAATTATCAGGTGGGAGACGAGAAAAATGCAGTGATGGTACTGAATGCCCTGAAACATTATGTAGAAGGGGATATAAAAGGAACGTTTGCCGATTTTGGTGACTCGGTTGAATTTTACGCAGATAAATTTCATTTCAAAGGGAGCAGGGACAGCCTTGCCTCCCTGATTGCAGCACAGCGCGCCGGGTATGCCTCCATTTCCAAAGAATTCGACACCTGGATTACCCTTTATTATCCGGAGAAAAAAGATACCTGGGTTACTCTATGGTATACCGAAAAATGGACCGATAAAAAAGGGAAAACCGATTCTCTTTATTTTACTGATGATGTTCTGATCAAAGACGGTAAGATTGTGGAATATGATGAAAAGCAACGAGCCTTCCCGCCTCCTGCTGCAAAAAAATAGTAGCTCATAAATAATAAGAAGTCCCGCCCTTGACCGGCGGGATTTTTTTTTGCGATAACGTGCAATTTAAGCTTCTGTGGAACTTTTAAGTTTTCTCTTTCGGTTCGTAAACATAAAAATTAATAAGCCCGCTGCGGCGAACATATTTACCGTTCCGAACCAGTCGCCCGCCCGCGCGTATGTAGTCGGATGCGGTTCAATCGTAAGATTTCCTGTCAAAGAAGTTTGCTTACCCGATTCACTGTTGGCTTCGAATAAAACTTTTCCCCGCCGGTCGCTGATAGTGAGTCTGCCCTGACGTGCATTCCTGACCTGAGCAAATCCACCTTCCACACTTCGAAGGATAGCCATCCGGGAATGCAGCCATCCGTCGGACACAAAATCCCATGCAGGAACATATAGTATAGCGGGACTTTGTTTGGCGTATCCCAAAATGAATTGCTGAAAATCCATATCCTTACAAATGGCGACTCCTTCATGAACAGAATCCGGTTTGAAGATTGCAATCTGATTGCCCGGCTTACAACCTTCCAGGACTTCTCCTTCAAAGAGATTCACTTTTTGATAATCGGCCAACAGCTTACCCTGGTTCGAAATAACCCAGGCGTTGTTGAAATAGAATCCTGTTTTTTGTTTGGTGACACCGATAATTAATTGAACATGACGACTGGCAGCAAGTGCTGTGAATCTTTGTAAAATAGAATCGGCCGTGGAATCTCTGACGAATATGGCTTTCTCCGGAAGAAGAATAACCTGCGCACCCTGGTCGGCCAGTCTGGAAGCTTCCTGCAGGTAGAGATCGGTCAGCTGCATTTCTTTCGCCGGGTCATGCTGGTAAACACCTTTATACGCTTCTTCATTAATAGAAGCCAATCCGATGCTGAATGGTCTTACCCGTAATGGGTTTGTTTAGGCGGATCCATCCGTAGAGAAAGGTATCTGCAACTATAATAAATAAAACTCCTATTATAATGAATGCTGTCCTTCGATTATTTCTAAAATACCAGGCAAGTGCAATGGAGGCCGGGAAATAACAAAGCAGGAAACTGATTCCCAGAATGCCCGTTTTTGATGCGATTTGAATTAGCGGCAGGTAGTTACTCTGTGTGTATGCGATGCTCGCCGCTGTGCCATCCCGTGAAAAAATAAACAGGAGATATTCGAAAGCGGTAAAAAAAACAGGGAAAGCAAAACTTGATGTCCAGTGCTGCGAAATCAATGCGATTTTCCGGCTGCCTACTACGATCAATGCAAAAATCAAAGGAAGAATAACAGTAAAGGCAATGGCCAGTGGTGCCGGCATGAGGCTTAGTAAATAAGGCAGCCAGCTGATCCTGCCGATCAGGTAAGCAATGAACGCAAGCCAAAAAGCCTGTCCGGGTCTTACATAAAGTGAAATATATAATACAGGTATTGGCGCTATCCAGATCAGCCATCCCAGGTTTCCTTCCAGGCCGGATCCAAAATAAAAGCAAATGCCGGATAGCAGAACGGATAAGAATTTATATGTTTTTGAATTTGTCAAGGGTTGTTTTTGATTTAAATCTTATTCCCGGCCGGGACTATTTGAAATTCCCCAGTCTGTAAATTTTTCCATCCGGCTTGGTGAATATAATCATTTCGCCTTTTTTATCCTGTGCGAACCGGAGATCTACCCGGGCCTGCCCGCATAATTCATGAAGGGTTAATCGTTTTCCATTCAGCGTAACGAACCATTCCTGGACCGGGGCCGTTTTATCTTTTTTCAAATCTGCCATATTAACACAGAACAATCTGCCGGTAGGAATGTCCCCGAAAAGATATTTACCGCGGAATTGGGGCATTGCAGTTCCCTCATATTCATATCCACCCGCAATCGCTTTGCCTTCATCATGGTCAAATACGGCTACCGGATACGTAAAATGGTAAACGCTGTCGTTTGCAGGAAGAGAATATAAATTATTTATGTTTCCGTCGGGATGCATGAGAAACCTGCCTTCCCGGTTTGGCCAGCCATAGTCATGGCCCTTCTGAATAATATCAATGGCTTCAATTTCTGCCTGGCCGATATTGGTTACTATCATTTCACCATGACGGGTCCAGCTGAACCGGTTGGGATTCCTGAATCCATAGGCATAGATCTCACGGACGGTATTCGAATCCGGATTTTTTGCGAATGGATTGGTGATTCGGAATTCCATATTGTCCGTTGGCGCTATTCTTTCCCATCGGATCAATGCGCAAAATAGTTCCCCAGGCATGATCAGGATGATGGGTAAGAAAAGCATATCCGTTTTCAACGCTTCCGCCATCCCCCACACCGATATACAGAAGTCCGTAATCTTCATTTCCTGGTTTGGCACCGGGTTTAAAAATAATTTCCTGTACGCCATGGATGCCTGCTACCATATCGATGCGCATCAGTTCGCGGGAGGTTCCTTTGAATGAAGAAGCATTCGGATCAGTGGTTTTCCATTCGCAAAGCACCCATTGAAGGGTTTGCTTGATTGAATCCGGGATAGGAAAGTCTGCTTTCTGTGTGTGGGCTGCTTCGCAGTGTGTTGTATAAAAAACACCATTGTGTTTGTAATCAGGATGAAATGCAAAACTTCCCAGGCCGGTTGCCAGTCCGGGCTGGTTAATAAAATTTGGTTTCCATTTCGAAATATCGAACCAGGTTTCAGCAGTCTTGTCGCTCAGTTTATATATTTTACCCCGCTGGTCGAGGATGAACCAGGCTTTTGCAGCATCCAGCCAGTCCATTTTACTGATCCGGGTCAGCGGTTCTTTGTCGCTGCTGAAAGGGATCTGAGCCATGAGTTCCAGGACCGGCTTCCAACCCTGAGGAAGAAACTTTCTCCCGAACAGGATCTTTTATGGCGAGGGGATCGGGCTTTTCCTTTTTTATTCCTTTATGCGTATGCATAAAAGCAATCAGCTGGTCCAGCTCATCGTCTTTTAAAGATGAGAAGGAAGGCATGAGTGTGTGATAATCGGCAAATAATTCTTTTGCGTGTTCTTCTCCGGAATCAATCAGGGATTTCGGTGAACGGATAAATTGTTTGATCCAGGGCAGGGTGTCTTCTTCAGTGATGCCTGAAAGGTTTGGACCGATTCCATCCTGTTTGAAATTGTGACAGCCGCTGCAGTTCTGATGAAAAAGCAATGCGCCTTTCGAGATGGAGACGGAGTCTTTTAAAATGGGGTCAGTTGAAACACTGTTACTGCAGGAAAACAGAAACAGTAAAGCAGCGCATCCAATAAATATAAACGGGAATAAGAATCTTTTCATTTAGCCTGATCGGGAGACTAAGATACTTAATCTACCGTTCCGGTCGGAACCCAGTTAAAGTATCAAGCCGAAATCCAATACCAAGTTTGACAACGGGTTGGAATCCAGACTTGCATCTACATTGAAATTGTCAGATGATGACGTGATCACTGATCCGGATTTTGTTTTACTACTTGAATAAGCAATTGTAAATAACTGGGGGATCGATAGTTCGATAAAGAATTTTTTTGAAATTTTATAGGCGATACCCGGAGACAGATAAATTTGGCCGCCATTGCTGTTACCTGTAGCTACCTTGTTGCCTAAACTATCTTTGGATGTCGAACTGGAACCAATATATCCTCCTCCGGCTTCGCCAAACAGGTAAAATTCTTTTCCAAGATTCTTATAAAGCCGGTAAAATATCCCGATGCCATATCCATTCTCTAGTGTTTTTATATATGCCATTGACAGATTGGAGAATTATAATGTGCGGGGCCGATAGTTAATATTTATCCCAAACACGGCATTTTCCCGGATGGCTTTACCCAGAGAAATATTGAAGTTCCCGTAAGTGCTATTATAATCTATCAGAAGGATTAGAATAGTTAGTTTTACCACTGGAATAAGACAGGGTACCCCCTATAAGTCCGGAACCTTTGGTGAATTGGGCATTTGCTGAACGTTGAAAAAGATATGAGGATGATGATGCTGAGTATAATTCTGGTCATGGATTAAATTTTAAGTGAATCAATACATTAAGATATATTATTATTCACTTAAGATATTCATAAAACGGATGATCCGTAAGGAAATTAACGGAGATCAACTAATGGTTTTCCCTTAGGCGGGCTAACTGGCAAGACCAAACGAAAATCCGAATTCGCTGCCTTCGCCGATACGGCTGGTCACCCAGATTTTCCCGCCCTGGGCTTCGATGAATTCCTTTGGAGATGGCGAGACCCAGGCCGGTCCTGGAGCGTTCCTGGGAGCCGGGCACTTTAAAGTACCTGTCGAAAACGCGGGGTAAATATTTTTCGTCAATTCCCCGGCCATGATCGCGGACTGAAATTTCCAGCCGTTCATTCTTTACTATGACAGATATATTTACCGCGGAAGATTCAAAGGAATATTTAATCGCATTCGTCAGAAAGTTTATCAGGACCCAGGTGGTTTTTTCCCTGTCAGCAAGAATCATGGGCAATTCGGGTGGCAGATTTGATCTGATAGTTATATTTTTCTGTTGCGCCTGGATCTGAACAGCATCGATCGCATCATTTATAATAGGAGGCACCGGCGTAGGTTGCAGGTTGAATTGTATATTTCCTGTTTCTACCTGTGCCATATTGATCAGCTCACTGGTAATCTTGAGCAGACGATCTGCATCATCACCAATGCTGTTCACCAATTGTTTCTGATCCTCTGTCAGCGGTCCTGTTCTTTCATCCGATAATAACTGCGTGCTCATCTTGATCGAAGAGATCGGCGTTTTCAGTTCGTGAGAGACGGTGGCGATGAAATTTGTTTTGGCTTCATTCAGTTCATGAAAAATGGTAATATTTCTCAAAACGATCACCTGTCCGATCACTTCTTTATTATTGGTTACATCCAGGACGTCCTTATTGAAAAAGCCTTCTTTATTATCGAAATATATTTTCAGATCTTTTTTATCGCTATCTGTTTGCAGCAATTTTCGCATGAGATCATTTTTCAGGGCGACATCCGGGGCATATTTTCCGACGATATCGCTTTCTTTTAAGTCCCATGAGTTTTTGGGCGACGACATTCAGGAAAAGTATATTTCTTTTGGCATCCAGACCGATGATTCCGTCGCGCATCTGGTTGATAATCGTTTCAATCCTGCTTTTTTCAAACTGCATCTTGGCGATATTGCTGTGCTCATATTGATCCAGCTTTTCGGCCATTGAATTGAAGGCAAGGGCCAGGTCGCCCAATTCATCTTTTTGTTTCAGGTAAATGCGTTTGCTATAATTTTTATTGGCGATTTCCTTTATCCCTTCAGATAAAGACTGAATCGGACCGGATACGATTCCCGGCAGGTTAAAAATAAATGTAAAAGATATCAGGGTAAGGACAGTGAAAATAATGGCCAGCCAGCGTTTGGCATTTGCCGCTGTCTCCTGTGCGACCGCATTTTTCCGGTAGATCGCAGAAGCATTCAGGTCCAACACTTCATGAATGGGTTGGCGGATCTCCGCATAATTGGATGGATCCTGGGGGTTTGCCTTTAATTCTTCGAAGTTTTTCCGGATCTCTTCGGTCAATTCTTTTTCACCGGGTTCAGTGATATTGGCTTCCTGTTTTTTGAGATTTTCTTCAAAATTGCTGAACGCATCCTTTTTGTCATTTATCGATTCCAAAGCTTTGAGCATATTATTGCAATACCGGATGGATTCATAATTATCCTTTAGTATCAGGTCGGCATTCCGGCTGAGCAGGTTTATGTGGAATGTTCCCAGGATTCCAAATAACAGGATCACCCCAAAGAGGAATATTAACCCGGCTGTTAATTTGGTTCTTAGTTTTATTGCCATATCAGGATAATATTACGATATCAATATTTGCCTCAGACAATTTATTCAGCATCTGGTTGAAGGATGCCGTGTTTAGTATAACGTTCATCAGGCTAAGATGCGGTTTTCCAATGCAAATCGTGGTAATTTTTCTTTCTTCCGCGGTTTCAATGATCCCCCTGGCAATATTATTATTGGTCACCCTGATTAGTTCCGCACCTGATTCTGTTGCCAGTTTGAAATTATTAATCAGATGACGCTGCGCAGCCAGTCCGATCTTATCTCCGCTTTCTTTAGCGGTCTGAACATACAGCACATACCAGGGTGAATGATAATAGGAAGCCAGCCTCGCTGTTTTCCTGATCAGCATCCGCGCAATTTCGTGATTACTGCTGATGCAGGCCATGAAACGCTCGTCTTTAAAAGCCAGGTTCCGCGGCAGCTCTGTTTCAATTTTACGTTCCACCTGGCTGGCTACTTCTTTCAGAGCCAGCTCCCTTAATTGCAGAATTTTTTCTGACTGGAAGAAGTTATTTAATGCGCGCGCGATTTTATCCGGAGCATAGATTTTACCTTCTTTTAAACGAACGACCAGTTCGTCTGCCGTGAGATCGATATTCACCACTTCATCTGCTTCTTTCAATACATTGTCCGGGATCCTTTCCGCCACTTCCACTCCTGTAATAGCTTTCACTTCTTCATTCAGGCTTTCGATGTGCTGAATATTCACTGCGCTGATCACATTGATACCGGCATCCAGTATATCCATCACATCCTGCCATCGTTTTTCATTTTTACTCCCTTCAATATTGGTATGAGCCAGTTCATCAATCACAACAATTTCCGGGTGCAGGTTGATGACAGCCTGCACATCCAGTTCTTCCAGTTCCTTGCCTTTGTAAAATAATTTCCTCCGGGGAATCAAAGGCAGGCCATCCAGTAAATCATGTGTTTCTTTCCTGCCATGTGTTTCTATATAACCGATCTTTACATCAACACCATTTCTCAACAAGGGTTTGAGCTTCCTGGAGCATGCGGTAAGGTCTTGCCAACCCCGGCGCTCATGCCAATATATATCTTGAACTTTCCGCGCCGGGACTTGCGGATGAGATCTATAAATCGGGCCGTATTTTTTTCCTGTTCCGGCATGTGTTATTTTAAATTATCCAAGGGCGAGATTCAATTTTAAAACATTTACTTTTTCTGTTCCGAAAAGTCCAAGCAGCGGTTTTTGGATGGACTGATCAACCAGTAAATTAATTTTTTCTTTGCTGATTCCCCTGGTCATCGCGATTCTGTCTACCTGGACCCTTGCTCCCATAGGCGAAATATCCGGGTCGAGGCCGCTGCCTGAGGCGGTTACCAGTTCAGAAGGAATTTGTTCCTTATGCACTGTTTTATTGTGAACCAGGAAACTGTCTATTCTTGTCTGAACATCTTTTAAATAATCCGGATTGGTAGGTCCTTTATTACTTCCGGCGCTCCCCGCTGCATTATATCCGGCTGCGGAGGGGCGGCTCATGAAATATTTATCACTGGTAAAATTCTGGCCTTCGAGTGCATAGCCAATGGTTTTTCCGTTCACCTGAATGTTTTCACCTTCCCCGTGTGCGGGTGCAAATTGCGCGATCCCAAAGATCAGCAAAGTGTAGATGCCGGAAAAGAATATCAGGCAGGCGATGGTAAGCTTAATGGCCGGTAAAATATGTTGTTTCATAAAATTTGTTTTTAAAACCAGACAGACACTAAAAGATCAATTAATTTAATTCCGATAAATGGCACGATAATTCCACCCAGCCCATAAATAAACAGGTTTCGGCGCAGCAGGGCACTTGCACCGATGGGTTTATATGCCACACCCCTGAGTGCCAGCGGAATTAATAATGGGATGATGATCGCATTAAAAATCACGGCTGAAAGAATCGCGCTTTCGGGGCTGTGCAGCCGCATAATATTCAGCGCCTGCAGTCCGGGAATAGACAGTATAAAGAGTGCCGGTACGATGGCAAAATATTTTGCAACATCATTGGCGATCGAAAAAGTGGTGAGTGTTCCCCTGGTCATGAGCAATTGTTTTCCGATTTCCACGATTTCTATCAGCTTGGTTGGATCATTGTCCAGGTCAACCATATTGCCGGCTTCTTTTGCGGCCTGTGTTCCACTGTTCATCGCGACACCCACATCGGCCTGTGCAAGAGCGGGTGCATCATTGGTACCATCGCCCATCATGGCAACCAGTTTTCCGGCATGCTGTTCTTTCTTTATATATTCCATTTTGTCCTCCGGCTTGGCTTCAGCGATGAAATCATCCACGCCTGATTTTTCAGCAATATATTTTGCGGTGAGGGGATTGTCGCCGGTTACCATCACAGTCTTTACGCCCATTTTTCTCAGCCTGTCAAATCTTTCATAGATGCCGGGCTTAATGATATCCTGAAGTTCGATCACACCCATTACATTATTATTCTGGCTAACAACCAACGGTGTTCCCCCGTTGCTGGCAATCTCTTTTACTTTTAGCTCTGTATCAGCGGGAACCAGGTTGCCTGCCTTGTTCACGATATGACGTATTGCATCATAAGCTCCTTTACGGATTTTTAACCCGTCGGGCAGGTCAATACCGCTGCTTCTTGTTTCTGCGGTGAATTCAATAAACTTCGCACCGTTCGTTAAAAAAGAATCGGGCTTCATCCCACCCAGTTCTATAATGGATTTTCCTTCTGGTGTGAGGTCTGCCATGGAAGCCAGGGTACATGCTTCGATGAAAACTTTTTCATCAATATTGGCAGATGGCCAGAAATGAGTTGCCTTCCGGTTTCCAATTGTTATGGTTCCGGTTTTATCGAGCAGCAGGGTATCCAGATCTCCGGCTGTTTCAACGGCCTTACCACTCTTGGTAATCACATTGGCCCTCAAAGCGCGATCCATGCCGGCAATTCCGATGGCACTCAGCAGTCCGCCGATGGTAGTGGGGATCAGACAGACAAATAAAGAAATAAATGCGGCAATCGTAATAGGTGTATTCGCATAATCCCCGAATGGTTTTAAGGTTACACAAACGATTACAAATATGATCGTAAATCCGGCGAGTAGTATGGTCAGTGCAATTTCATTCGGTGTTTTTTGTCTCGATGCGCCTTCCACCAGGGCAATCATTTTATCCAGGAAACTTTCACCGGGATTGGTGGTTACTTTTACTTTGATCTGATCACTCAACACCTTGGTGCCGCCGGTTACACTTGATTTATCTCCTCCGGCTTCGCGGATAACCGGGGCGCTTTCTCCGGTTATGGCAGATTCGTCGATGCTGGCAAGCCCTTCAATAATTTCACCATCCATTGGAATCGTATCACCGGCTTCACATATAAATATGTCGCCTTTTCTGAGTTGGGAAGAAGGCACAATTTTTATTTCATCCACATAAATATCTCCTACCGGAAATACTTTTTTGGCCGGCGTATCTTCCCTGGTCTTTCTTAAACTGTCGGCCTGTGCCTTACCACGGGCTTCCGCAATGGCTTCAGCAAAGTTTGCAAATAGCAGGGTAAGAAGTAATACAATAAAGACGATCACATTATACGCGAGGCCTCCCTGTGATTTTTCACCCAGAAAAATCCAGATACAAACTGCCAGCATGATGGCCGTTCCGATTTCAACGGTAAACATGACGGGGTTGTGAACCATACTGCGCGGGCTCATTTTAACGAAAGCCTGTTTCAACGCCTGTTTCACCAGGGTCGGTTCGAATAATTTATTAGTTGCTTTTGTCATTTTCTTAGATATTATTTCTTTGAGAAAAATTCTGCAATCGGTCCGAGTGAAAGAGCCGGGAAAAAAGACAGGGCTGCTACGATCGCGATCACGGCGAATACCATGATCCCAAATGTGCCGGTATCTGTTTTCAATGTGCCGGAAGTTTCAGGAACAAATTTCTTTTTGGCCAGTATCCCTGCGATCGCAACCGGACCAATGATCGGGATGAAGCGCGAAAGGAGCATGACCAATCCACAGGTTATATTCCAGAATGGCACACCATCACCCAGTCCTTCAAACCCGGAACCGTTGTTGGCAGAAGAGGAAGTGTATTCATATAAGCATTTCAGAAAAGCCGTGATTGCCGGGATTATTCAGCCAGCCGGAATAAGTTTTTGGATCCAGTGTATATATATGTGATGACAAGGCAGTAAATGCCAGGATCAATAATGTGTGCAATAAAGCCACGATAGTGGCGATCTTCATTTCCTTTGCTTCAATCTTCTTTCCCAGTAATTCAGGAGTACGTCCTACCATCAGACCGGATATGAAAACGGCGATGATCATGAATATGTAGAAATTGAGAAACCCCACGCCTACTCCTCCGTAAAAACAGTTTACCATCATACCCATCATCGCAAACATGCCGGTCAATGGAGTAAAACTATCGTGCATTGCATTCACGGATCCATTGGAAGTGACGGTCGTTGTGATTCCCCAATAAGCAGAAGCTGCGGGACCAAACCGGACTTCCTTTCCTTCCATGCTCCCCAGGTTTTGGGCAATACCCATATGTGAAATAGCGGGGTTTCCTTTCATTTCAAAATAAATGGAGGGAATAAGGAAGCAGAGGAAACCGGCCGTCATGACAGCAAAAATTACCCAGGCCAGTTTTTTTCTTTTCAGCATAAATCCGAGTGCAAAAACCATTGCCATAGGGATCAGAACGATGCAGATATTTTCCACCATATTGGTGAAGTAATTCGGATTTTCAAAGGGCACAGCTGAATTCGCACCGAAGAATCCGCCGCCATTCGTGCCCAGTTGTTTGATGGCAACCATTGCGGCTGCAGGTCCGCGACTCACATTTACGGTATCACCCTGCAGGGAAATATACTGGTCCTTTCCTTTAAAGGTCATCGGAGTGCCGTTGAATAATAAGATGATGGCCACCACAATTGATAATGGTAATAATATGCGTGTGCAGGATTTAATAAAATAATTATAGAAGTTGCCGAGTTTTTCAGTTGTTCTTTCTTTCATTGCATTGAATACAACTGCACAGGCAGCCATTCCCACTCCTGCGCTGATAAACTGGAACAACATCAGGGTCAGCTGACCGAGATAGGAGACACCTGTTTCGCCGGAGTAATGTTGCAAATTGGTATTGGAGACGAAGCTGACGGTTGTATTGAAAGCCAGATCAGCAGACATGGAAGGATTTCCATCCGGATTCAATGGGAGCCAGCCCATATTCATCAGTATTGCCATGGAAAGAATAAACCAGACAAGATTGATAGTCAATAAAGCCACAAGGTGCTGTTTCCAGTTCATCTCACGGTCAGGGCGGATGCCGCCTATTTTAAAAAATAGTTTATCCAGTGGATTGAAGATCCTGTCAGTCCAGGTAGGCTGTCCTTCATATATCTTTCCAATATACCTGCCCAGAGGAATGGCGAGTAAGTACCATGACGACATACATCGTAATGACACCAAGAATTTCTGTGTTCATAAAATCATATTGAATTTTAGCGATTAAAATTTTTCCGGTTTAACCAGTACATAGCACAGGTAACAGAAAACCAGGATTGAAATGATAAACAGGATGGTCATAGCATTTAAATTTTTTCAAAAAAATCAATGGCTTTGAAGAAAATTCCAAAGCAGATGAAAGCTGCAATAAATAAAATTATGGTCAGCATGATGATGTGTTTGTATATCGGGGATGCCAAAAGGATGCCCTTTTAATTTTATAGAAGGGTAAACTGGCTCAAAGTCTTTACCAGCAGGCAGTTCGGCTGAATGGGAAAAAAGTAGGAGGAACGTATTAAATAAAAAAAACCTTCTCATAATGAAAAGGTTTATCAAAATGGAATGGTTGACTATTGAATACCGTATTCTTCCATTTTCCGGTATAGAGTGGAGATTCCGATATTCAGCAGGCGGGCAGTTTCGGATTTATTATGTTTGGTATGGTTGAGCACCCGCTGGATATGGAGTTTCTCAACACTGGCGAGATCAAAAGCAGATAGAGTATTGCTTTTTGAATCGTTCATCGAAAATTCCATCGGCAGGTCGTGCAAAGGAAAGCTCCGTTCCATTGGTAACGATCAGCGATCTTTCGATAATATTTTTTAATTCCCGGATATTTCCCTTCCAGTCATGTTTTTTCAGGGCATCCAGAAAATCTTTGCTGATCGATTTCACATTAGGATTTGTTTTTTCAGCAAAAACTTTCAGAAAATGATTGGCAAGCAGAGGAATATCCGATTTGCGATCGCGCAGGGAAGGCAGCGTGATGGTAAAAGCATTCAACCGGTAAAAAAGATCTTCCCTGAATTTTCCGGCATCCACTTCATAAAGCAGATTTTTATTTGTGGCGGCGATAATGCGGACATCCACCCGGATGGCTCTTGTATCACCGACTTTAATGAATTCCCTTGTCTCCAGCACCCGCAGCAGTTTTGCCTGGAGCTCAATATGCATTTCACCGATCTCATCCAGAAAAATGGTACCGGTATTGGCTTCTTCCATCAGACCTTTTTTATCTTTGGACGCACCGGTAAAAGATCCTTCTTTATGTCCGAACAATTCAGATTCCAGGAGTTCCTTATTCAGGGCGCTGCAGTTTAAGGCCACGAAAGGTTTTTGGCTGCGTTTACTTCCCTGGTGGATGGCCTGTGCAAATACTTCTTTTCCGGTTCCTGTTTCACCCATTAATAATACGGTTGCATCGGTCCCGGCAACTTTCCTGGCCAGGGAAATGGCTTCCCGGATCAGGTCGGCTTCACCCAGAATATTATCGAAATCATAATTTTTTTTGAAACGGGTTTCCAGTTGGATCACCCGTTTTTGTAATCCGTATCTTTTCAATGGCGCGGTTCAACAGGGGAATTATTTTTTCGTTGTCGTCTCCCTTGGTGATATAATCGAAGGCGCCATTCTTCATTGCCTGAACACCGTCTGCAATATTTCCATAGGCAGTCAACAGGATCATCTCTGTTGCCGGAAACCGGGATTTCAGTTCAGTAATAAAATCCACCCCGTTACCATCGGGGAGTTTTACATCACAAAGAACAACGTCGGGGGATTCCTTCTCGAGTATTTTCCTTGCGGCTTTCAGATCGGCCGCTTCCTTTACGTTAAATCCTTCCAGTTTAATGATCCTGCCCAGCAGGCTGCGTAATTTATCTTCATCATCAATAATGAGAATATTTCCAGGCATGGCTTGTTTGCGAAAGAGGGCTAAGGTAAGATATTCGGGGTTGACGGTTGACGGTTGGCGGTTGACGGTTGGACGGTTGATCGGTTGATCGGTTGGATCGGTTGATGGTTGGCGGTTGATCGTTTATCGAACTACGATCCACGACCCACGATCAACGATCCACGATCCACAAATAAGTTAGTAAATTCAGTGATGAAAAAATCTGCCTTAGCCACTCTTCTTATTCTTATTTTATTTTATTGCTGTTGCCCAAAATGGTTCATCAGGTAAAACCCTGGTAATGACCAGAGAGCAACTGGAAAATAAAATCAAAGGCGGCTGGGCCGGACAAACCATTGGCGTCACGTTTGGAGGACCATATGAATTCAGGTTCCAGGGAACTTTTATTGGCGACTACCAGCCACTGTTATGGTATGATGGCTACCTGAAAGAAACCATGCTGAATAATCCCGGTCTTTATGACGACCTCTATATGGATCTGACTTTTGTGGATGTTTTTGAAAAATACGGATTGGATGCACCGGTTGATTCATTTGCCAATGCGTTTGCTCATGCCGGTTACACTCTCTGGCATGCGAACCAGGCTGCCCGATATAATGTTCTGCAGGGAATTCGTCCGCCTTTAACCGGTTATTGGAAAAATAATCCGCATGCAGACTGTATCGATTACCAGATTGAATCTGATTTTGCCGGACTAATGAGTCCGGGTATGCCCAATACCGCTTCAGCCATTTCAGATAAGATTGGTCATATCATGAATTATGGAGATGGCTGGTATGGCGGCGTATTTGTCGGTGCCATGTATTCGCTGGCTTTTGAATCCAGTGATATCAATCTTATTATTTCCGGCGCCCTGAAAACCATTCCCCGGCAAAGTGAATTTTATCAGTGTATTTCAGATGTGATAGCATGGCATCAAAAATATCCCGGCGACTGGAAACAGACCTGGCTGGAAATTCAAAAAAAATGGGCAGATGATAGGGGTTGTCCGGATGGAATATTTGCTCCGTTTAATATCGATGCCAAGGTAAATGCGGCTTATGTGGTGATTGGCCTGCTGTATGGTGGCGGAGATTTTACAAGAACCCTGGAAATAACAACCCGTTGTGGTCAGGATGCCGATTGCAATCCGTCTACTGCCGGCGGAATATTAGGGACGATCCTGGGCTACGACCGTATTCCCGCCTATTGGAAAATGGGATTGTCTGAAGCGGAAGGCATTAATTTTAAATATACATCCATGTCGCTCAATACCGTTTATGCCGTCGGACTGAAACATGCGTTGGAGAATATTAAAAGTAATGGCGGAACGTATCGGAGGAAATACGATTCAGATTAAATCGCAGGAGCCGGTCCCGGTGAAATTTGAGAAAAGTTTTGAAGGTATATTCCCCGTCGCAAAAATTCCGGTGAAATGGTCTGATGGTAAAAATGAAATCGGTTTTAAGTTTGATGGAACCGGTTTTGTTTTGAAGGGCGAAGCGGTTGATAAAACCGGCAGCACGAATTTTATTTTTCAAACGGAGTTATATATCGATGAAAAGCTGGCGGAGTCTCCGGCAATTCCGGTGGGGTTTAATGAACGCAGGCAGGAACTCTGCTGGAAATACGACCTGCCCAAAGGCAGTCACACCGTAAGGCTGAAAATATTAAATCAGCAACCGCAGGCGGAAATACAGGCGGGGGAAGCTATTATTTTTTCTGACAAACCTGTTAACGGGTTGGATGCGAAATAAGTTGGATAGAATGCTTTTTCGTTGGCAGTTGGCAGTTGGCAGTTGACGGTTGGTCCCGCATGTGCGGGAACGGTTGACGGTGACTGATAGGAATTAACAATATTTTCTGGCCGAATCGTTTACTTCTTCCATGTTTTAGCGTCTAATTAATAGAACCTAAAACCCCGGTATATGGAACAGAATTTTACCCAGCAGGAAGTACTTCTGAATACAGCTACCCAATTTGCACACCGTGAATGGGCTGACAAAGACGCAGACCGGCTCAGCCGGCCTGACTGCCATTGAAAAGTTAGAAAAAGCCTGTTGGGATGGTCTGGTGAAAGAAATGATCCCCGAACTGGACATTACATTGAATTCAGATAAAAAATTATGGTTGTGGCAGGTTCACGAAACCCGGGCATTCCTTGCGCTTGATTTTTATGAATATCCCTGTCCCAAGGAAAAACAGGTTTCCATCGATCCGTATCTTTTTATGGATGAACGCAGAAACAACTAAGCCCTATCAGCTTAAGAGAATACGGATACCTACAAGGCCGAGACAAACGGCCAGCACCCGGATGATCGTATACCCTTTTAATTTATGTGAAAGCCAGGCACCTACCTGTGCACCGGGGATCACACCGATGATCAACCCGATTACCATATGGAGAATTTTGGGATCACTGTAACTTCCCTTGATGGCATGTACGATCACACTCACGGTTGCCATAATTGCCAGAATAAAATGAGAAGTAGCCGTTGCGACAAATACCGGAAAGTGCAGCCACTGCACAAGAGCCGGAACATGGATGATGCCCCCGCCAATACCCAGTAACGGTGATAAATAGCCGACGATGATACTGATCAGGATACCCCAGGTCTGGTTATAAGTATAAGAATAAGATGTCCCGGTACTGTCTGTCAGGGCGTGATGTTTCCAGCGTCTTTTATTTTCATCCACTACCGGAGGTGGTATCGATTTATTGTGCCTGAACAGGAGGTAGACAGAAAGTGCAACCAATAAAACCCCAAACAGGATATTAAATATAGTGCGCGGAATGAACTGCGTGGATAAAACACCCAGAATAGATCCGGGAATGGTAAACAAGGCGAATAACAGACCGGCTTTAAAGTCAATCCTTCCTGAACGAGCGTAAGCTATGGAACCGGATATTGCATTTGCTGCAACAATTACAATGGAAATCGCCGTGATGGTTTCCGGACTCAATTCAGGATAAGAAAGAATAAGTATGGGTACCAGGATAAAACCACCCCCGGCGCCAATCAGGGTTCCAAATATTCCAATCACGAAACCCAAAATAATCAGCAGACTCAATGAATGCATACTCGAAATGAGGCACCAAGTTGCGTTATATTCCTTGTTTGATTAAAAAAATATTGTGTAAGGGTCGGATGGGTTTCCCTTCGGCGTCTTTAGGGGACTTTTCGTTATCGGGATCGCCGGATATGAAGCTTAATAATGAAAAAGCTCAGGCCTTCCCGGTCGTATCCTTTATCATATATGAAATTTTCTTATAGTGAGGTTTATGCCTTCGCCAGGTAATTAACTCAGTTAGAGTCTATCCGGGCTGATTATTGGCCGATTAACGAATCATCTTTAACCGGTAACAGTTCCCGGTAGTAACACGCAGTGCCAGGGAATACCTTATTACTTATTAATAATCCTTGATATCGTCAATATTATTGGTGAATATGTCATATTATTCCATAGATTTATGATATAAAGCGCATATATTTCAAACTAATTGATATTAAGTCAATAAAATTGATGTTCAAAACCATACCTTAATGAGCATTTTATCGAAAAATATCCGGTTTCTACGCAAGAAAAGGAACCTGAACCAGGACCAGATTTCGCTACTTTTTAATAAAAAGGCCAATACTATCGGCAACTGGGAGAACCAGAAAAGCGAGCCCAGCCTGGCAGAATTGATTAAGCTGGGGGACTATTTTAAAGTCAGCACAGCCGACCTCTTACAAACGGATCTTGAGTCTCTTTCCCAGGGTAAGGCGGGACAGCACCAACCGGCAGAGAAGCAGAAATTAAACCCGCCTTTATCGGAATCTTCTTCCGGTACATCAGAAGCTTCTTCCGGTATGGCGGGTGACGGTAACCCGGATGCTTTCTGGTTAATCCTCCGGGAGATCCGTGCGTTAAATGAGAAGGTGGATTTACTAATTTCCGGGATGGAAACTACCGGTTCCAAAAGGAATTCAGACAAGAGTTATCATTAGGTCCTCCCATTATTGGAAAATTTTTCCGGGGGAGGGAAGAATCGGGGGCCGTATGCCAAAAAAATGATTCGGGCCGGGGATTAATATTTTCTTTCTAAATCGCTCATAATTAATGGACTATAGCTGAATTCGGGTCTTGTACCGGCACCTTTTTTTGAATTGGTCCCAAGCTTGAATTTATATATTTAGTTCTTTTCCATACCGAAGCAATTAATTAGAATTCATTCGTCGAAAAAATTATGAGGTGAATAGTATAATTGCAATATTTGTTTTACGATAGCGTATCCATTCTTCCTATAGGAAAAATACAATATCAAAACAGATACTGTCGTTAATACTGCTAAGACTATCCATTCATATTACGCCGGGAATTAGATCGTAGAATTAATTTTTTGCTCCTGGTGTAGTTACGATGAAATGCAAACTGGTGAATAACCAGCTGATCCGACTCGAACCTTTTGAAAACAATTTAAATCCCGCGTCATGAAAACGTTGTCTAAACTCGTATCAACCAGTAGCGTCTCGCTGTTGGTCATTACATCACCGGTGCTGATTTCCAGCAATCATAAAAAAATTGAAGTCTCTACCAGTACCGCAGTTGTTGCGGCTACTTATCATATTCCTGTTTTAACCAACAGCAACTTCAAAAACTTTAAATACACCAGTCCGGCAATTGAATGTTGCAGCTGCTGAAAAACTGGCTGCTGTTGATAAAGCTCCTGAGATTAATAATGCCAGTGCCGCAGCAAAAAAAGCTTTTGAAGTGAAGATGGTTATCCAACAGGCGCTTACCCTGTATGATTCCATGAAACTCGAAAAGTCGGGTTTGAATCAAAAAGCTTTTGAATATGCCTGGAGAGGATATCATAACCTGTTGAAAAACGGTAAGCTGAAAAAGACAGATGTATTAACGGTATGTGATTTTACCCAGTCATCCAGTAGTAAGAGGATGTATGTGATTGATGTAGCGCATAAAAAATTATTGTATAACACCTATGTATCACACGGTATGAATTCAGGTGTTGAATATGCCACTTCATTTTCAAACAGAGCGAATTCATTTAAGAGCAGCCTTGGATTTTTTGTAACGTCAAAAACCTATGTTGGAAGAAATGGTCTTTCATTGAAAGTAAAGGGTCTTGAAAAAGGGTATAATGACCTGGCTGCAAAAAGACATATCGTGTTACATGGTTCAGATTATATCACTCCGGAGTATTTGAAAGACAATGGTGAAATGGGAAGAAGCCTGGGTTGTGCTGCGATGCCGAATGTCCTGAGTCCGAAAATTATCAAGACGATTAAGAACGGTAGTTGTTTATTTATATATCACCCGACAGTTAAATACCTGACACATAGTAATGTAATCAATGGTTAAAATATATCAATAGTTTTAAGCAAAGGGGTCAGTTCTACTGTCCCCTTTTTGAGTTCATGATCCGTATTTTTTGTTAGCTGTTAGAATCCAATCCCTTAGATATGAACCGACTGATCCTCCTACTCTGTGCCGCATGCCTGTTCCGGGAAAGCGTCCTTGGCCAGTCACCCGATTCTTCCCTCAGCGTCTATAATAATAAGTTTCCGCAGGAAAAACTTCATATTCATTTTGACAAAGACACTTATCTGCCGGGCGAAACTGTTTGGATGAAAGCCTATCTAATGAGTGATGCCCGACCTTCCGCGGTGAGTAAGAACCTTTATTTCGACTGGACCGATGCAGATGGCAGACTTCTCCTGCACAGCGTTTCTCCCATTACGGAGGGAGGCGCAAGCAGTTATTTCAAGATTCCCGCCTGGGTAAAAAACGGCGTTATTCACGTTAAAGCCTATACGCAGTGGATGCTGAATTTTGATAATGCATTCCTGTATAATAAAGATATTCCGGTGCTCATGCCGATGGAAGCCGGTAATCCAGTCGCCTGAAAAAATACAAACCACCGTCAGATTCTTTCCGGAAGGCGGCGAACTGATGAATGGTGTTCCGTTCCGTTCTTGCCTTCGAAGCCCTGAATCAGCACAATAAACCGGTTTTGATCAGCGGAGCCATAATCAAAACAGCGAAATAACACAATTGTAGATTCTTTCTGTTCCACTTATAATGGAATGGGAACAATAAATTTTAAACCGCTGACCGGAGAACATTATACTGCCTAATGGACTGACGAAAACGGAGAATTACATACCAGCCCCATTCCGGATGCACAGGACAAACGGACTTGTTTTACATGCCGATCCCTATAATAATGACAAGCTTCATTATAAACTGGAAAAATCCGCTGATGCGACCAATCTTACCCAAGATTATAGTTATCGGAACCATCAACCAGAAAGTGATTTACCGGAATAGCCTGACACTGGAAAATAATATGGCGGAAGCCAATATCGATGCCGCTGCATTTCCCAGCGGTGTTTTGCAGCTTACTGCTTTTGACGGGGATTTCTCCCCGCTGGCTGAAAGGGTTGTTTTCATCAATAACCAGAAAGCCTATGCGAAAATTCAGATGAAGAAAGAATCTGTCAGCCTGAATAAAAGGGCACGTAATGAAATATCGATCGAAATACCGGATAGCCTGGTCACCAATCTTTCCGTTTCAGTTACTGATGCGGGGCTGGGAACGACAGCAGCAATAATATTTATTCCGATCTGCTGATTGCCGGAGATTTGAAAGGAACCATCTCCGATGCTGCATCCTTTCTTTCAAATACCGCAGAATGCCAATGAACATTTGAATCTTCTGCTTCTCACGCATGGTTGGAGAAGATTCAACTGGGAAACCGTAGTAAGTGGAAAATTTCCTGAATTAAAATATCCGCGGGATGCCGGATTTCTTTCAGTAATGGGTGAAATCCGCAATGGAACAAACCTGGATGCCCAGGATTCCATGGCACTTCTGATGATATCCCGCGACCGGAAAAAACATGTGCTAAAACTTCCGGTTGATGAAGACGGAAAATTTGGGCAGAATGGGTTGTATTTTTTACGATTCTGTTCAGGTTGTATACCGTTTCAATCACTGCGTCCAAATTAAGCAGCAACGCCCAAATCAGTTTGTATTCCGGTCTGCTGCCGGCTCTAACACCGGCAAAAGCAGATGAACCCGCTTTTGCCTGGATGAAAGTACCGGATGTAATCCTTGAAAAAGAAATGAATGGAAATCTGATCGAGATCCAGGACAATTCTGTCCCTTCCACGGCTATGAGTTATGTCATCACCCCGAAAACGGATTCGCTTGGGAAGAATTCAGAAAGTGCAGCTCATTATCTGAATGACAATGTTTGTCGATCTGCGATTTCCCGGCCACTTTGAAAGAAAACGGTACCGGGCGGAGATGCGAAACTGACTTCTTATAATACTGAATTCATTCAGCTTCCCGTAGCAATGTAAATATTACGCTGGATGGGATGCCTGTTGGGATGGATGATTTGAAATCCGTTGGTATGAAAGAAGTTCTGTTTATCAAGTTTCTGCCAAAATCAAATCAGAAAAACCTGCCTACACTGGCCATTACCAGCCGTCAGGCCCTGGATCAGGCCAATATACTGGAGAATAAAACAGGATTTGCGATCATTAACGGGTATACGCCGGTAAGGGAATTTTATCAGACAAAATATGGCAACAATAAAATAGAAGATTACCAGGCTAGTGATTTCCGGTCCACCCTGTACTGGAATTCCAGGCTGCGACTGGATAAAACACACCCGCAAGATGAGCATTGTCTTTTATAATAATGATATCAGTAATAAATTCCGGGTCGTGGTGGAAGGTATGAATCAGGACGGAAAACTTTGTCGTATTGAAGAAGTTATCAAATAAACCCTTAAACTAATTACTATGCTGAACGTAGAATTTACATTGAATGTGCTTAGCCTGATCGGGATGATATCGGGCGCACTTTTATTCGGTTACTATTTACGAAGTCGCCAGTTAAAGAAAAAGCAATTCAAAATTTCTGAACTCAGGAAAGAAATTGTTTACAACCATGCACAGATTCTTGAATTGCAGATGGAATACGTGAATCTGGAAAAATCCATGAAGGGAAACAATGCAACCATACTACCCATGAAACCGAATATGTCGGAATCAAAGGGAGCTGCAAAGGGATCGGCAGCGAGGTAAAATGGTAATTTATTTTATTTACCCGTAAAAACCGGTGCGCGTTTTTGTAAAAAAGCCGTAACTCCTTCAGCAAAATCCTTTGTGTGACCGGCTTTCTGCTGGAATTTTTTCTCCAGGTCCAGCTGTTCTTCGAGTGTATTAGAAAAAGTCTCCAATAAAGCTTTTCTTGTAAGTATCAGGGCAACTGTCGGCAGTTTGGCCAAGGTCAATGCCAGCTGACCGGATTTTTCAACAAATTCATTCTCTTCGTAACAGGCATAGATCATGCCTATCCGTTCTGCCTCCTGCGCGGAAATCTTATCCCCCAGCATCATCAGTGCCGTTGCTTTTTGCAAACCAATCAGACGGGGAAGAAAAAATGTTCCCCCGGAATCAGGGATCAGTCCGATTTTAGAAAAAGCCTGGACGAAACTGGCTGTTGATACAGCAACCACAATATCACAGGCCAACGCAATGTTGGCACCGGCTCCCGCTGCTATTCCATTTACGGCACAAACAACCGGTTTGCGAATTGTTTTTAAAAGGCGGATCACCGGGTTATAATATTTCATCAATTGCTTTTTCAAAATCCGGCAGGACACCTGGCGGGAATTCAGTCAGATCCTGACCGGAACAAAATGCCCGTCCGTTGCCGGTTAACAGCACGGCCCGCACGGAATCATTTTCATCGCAGGCGAGCAACTGGTCCTGCAATTCAAGCGCCATGCTGCGGTTAACGGCATTCAGTTTTTCGGGGCGGTTCAGCGAAATATGGGCAACCTGGTCCCTGACTTCAAAAAGGATTTCAGACATAGAAATAATTATTTAATGGCATTTAAAATAATCAAAGGGTTCCTGGCAATCGAGGCAACGATAAAGTGCTTTGCAGGCGGTAGACCCGAAACGGCTGATCAGTTCTATATTTTCTGAATGGCAATGGGGACATGCTGACGGCTGATCTTCGCCGGCAGATGAACAGGCATGTGATGACGGAGGCGCAATACCATAGGCCTTCAGTTTTTGTTTTCCGGCTTCACTCATCCATTCGGTTGTCCATGCCGGTGAGAGTACCTGTTTTATCTCCACATTTTTTAAGCCATGTTTTGCGAGGACCGAACGAATATCTTCCCGGATAGTATCCATGGCCGGGCAACCGCTATAGGTTGGTGTGATCCGGATCTCAACGGCATCATCATTATATTCCACAGCACGCAGGATCCCGAGATCGGAAATACTGAGTACCGGAATCTCCGGATCTTTTACTTCTGATAAAATGTTTATGATATCTTCTTTATTCATGTCTTAAATCTAATGCCCATTACTTCCACACTTCCACACTCCCACACTTCCACACTCACCAAGTGCTTCCCGGATAAGTCCGCTGTAGAACCTGCATTTCCGCCAGCAGATTACCTAGATGTTCTGAATGAACGCCGTTTTTCCCGGAAAGGATCTGCATGGTTTTATTTTCTGATGAGAGCCGAGGCAGGGTGGCTTCATCCAAAATGCTGTTCACGCGCCGGTACCACTCAGCTTTTAAAATTTCGGGTAAAATGCCAATTCCTGATGAGGCTGCCTCATATTCAAAATCAACAGGAGTAAATATTTCGGCAATCCATGGATCGAGAGATTGCATGGCATCCAACATGCGTGTATTGCTTTCTTCGGTGCCGTCTCCCAGTCTTGTCACCCACTCGCTGCTCCACTTGATATGATATCTGGTTTCTTTGATCGACTTTTCACTGATCCCTGCGATTTCAGGATGAGGCGCTTTTTAATAGTTCATTATACAGAAGCCCCTGATAAGTGCTGAAATAAAACTGCCGGAGAATGGTTTTTGCCCAGTCGCCATTGGATTGTTCCACCAGGATCAGATTTGTGAATTCATTGGTATCCCGGAGATAAGCAAGATCGTCTTCCGTAATATTTTCTCCCGGCATCAGTTCATTGAGCTGCGTGGCTGCGAGCTGATAAAAATTTCTTGCCTGACCTACCAGGTCCAGCGCAATATTTGAAATGGCAATATCCTGTTCGAGAATCGGTCCATGACCCGTCCACTCACTGTTACGGTGACCGAGGATCAGGGCATTGTCAGCCAGGTGGATGATATAAGTTGAAATCAGATCCATCTTAAATATTTTTCAGTTCATCGGGCAAATTATAAAAGCTGGGATGGCGGTACACTTTGTCCGTGGCGGGATCGTAGAAGGAATCCGATTCAGAGGGATTTGAAGCGTGAATATATTTGCTTTCCACCACCCAGATACTGATGCCTTCATTTCGACGGGTATAAACGTCGCGCGCATTTTCTATTGCCATGCGGGCATCGGCGGCATAAAGACTACCCGCGTGTTTATGATCCAGCCCCTGGCGTGCGCGGATGAATACTTCCCAGAGCGGCCAGTTTTCGTTATGCGGTTTGGATTCCATGCGGGATGGTATTGGATGAATATTTATTTTTTGATGCGTGGGCGGCAGCGGCTTCACGTACCCAGGCGCCATCAGCATGCGCTTTTTTTCTCGCTTCGATTCTTTCCTGGTTGCAGGGACCATTTCCTTTCAGGACTTCGTAAAATTCATCCCAGTTGATTTCACCGAAATCATAATGACCGGTCTCTTCATTCCATTTTATTTTTGAATCCGGTAATGACATCCCCAGGATTTTTACCTGCTCTACGCAAACATCCACAAATTTCTGACGCAGTTCATCATTGCTGAATCGTTTGATTTTCCATTGCATGCTGCGCTGACTGTTGGGGGAGGCATCGTCGTTAGGGCCAAACATCATTAGAGAAGGCCACCACCAGCGGTTGATCGCATCCTGGCACATGGCTTTTTGCGCTTCGTTTCCCCTGCTTAATACGAGTAGAATTTCAAAACCCTGGCGCTGGTGAAAACTTTCTTCTTTACAAATCCGGATCATAGCCCGGGCATAAGGTCCATAAGATGCCCGGCAGAGAGGAACCTGGTTCATGATCGCAGCACCGTCTACCAGCCAGCCGATCGCTCCAATATCAGCCCAGGTAAGTGTGGGATAATTAAAAATGGAAGAATATTTCGCCTTCCCGCTGTGTAGTTGTTCGATCGTTTCTTCCCTCGTGATACCCAGGGTTTCTGTTGCAGAATATAAATATAATCCATGGCCTGCTTCATCCTGCACCTTGGCGATCAATGTTGCTTTTCTGCGCAGGGAAGGTGCACGGGTGATCCAGTTTCCTTCGGGCAGCATTCCTACGATTTCGCTGTGCGCATGCTGCGACATCTGCCGGATCAGCATTTTGCGATAATCATCCGGCATCCAGTCCTTCGGCTCAATGCGGATTTCCTGTTCAATCTTCTGATCAAATATTTCCTGTTCGCGGGACGACATCCTGCAATTTACAGCTTAATTAGATAAAAAAACTAACGGTTGTTAGTTAACAATTGAGATTGGAACAGGGTGTTTATGGCAACAGGAATTTTGTAATTTTAATGTATGAAGAAGCGGCGTATACATGCAAATTCGTAACCGGTTCAACTATACTTCTTTTTTTCTTCGCCTGGCGATCGGGATTCCATATCTCTGGTTTACGGCTGACCGGCTGGGATTTTTAGGACCACCCGGCAGTCCGCATGTCGGGTGGGGTGACTGGCCCCATTTTTTGCAATACGCAGCCCAGGTAATGTCATTTCTGCCCGCGCGGCTTATATCATTTTTTGCAATACTTGCAACGATTGGCGAATTCAGTTTTGGATTATTGCTGGTGTTTGGATTGTTCACCCGTCAGGCAGCCATCGGCAGTGGCCTGCTCAGTTTTTTATTCGCCTGTTCAATGGCCATTTCATTTGGTATCGAATCCCCTCTCGGGTATTCTGTTTTTACCGTCAGCGCCGCGAGTTTCCTGCTGGCAGCGATCCCCGATTACAAATGGAGTATTGATGCCTGGTGGAAAAAGACTACCAGAGATAAGTCCCTACAGATCCGGCAGGCAGGCCGGTAGTAACCCATTTGCCCTTGAATCGTATATTAAATGCGGCCGGAGAATTATCATTATTTATTACGATCAATACTTTTTTACCGGCTGGTGTTTCGAAAGCCACATTTGGCAAGTTGGTGAACTTAGTGCTTGCAATCCGCACTGAACCGGGCGGAACAAATTTGGAAGCATGTGCGATGATATAGTAACCTACGTTTCTGGAGACACCTGAACTACTTATTGTCAATGCACCCTTACAGGTTGTACAACCGCCCGGAGTATGTGGTCCGAATGAACCGTCATTCGCCAGGTTCCACTCCAGCGCAATCCGGCTCCAGTTATTCATCGAACCAATAATTACATTGGTTAAATGCCATTGTAAATCACCGGCAAAACTGGCTGTTGAAGCGGTGTACTGCTCAGTGAAATATATATTTTTTAGTGGGAATGCATTATGTACCGTAGTTAAAGCGCTGATATCTCCCGCGTATAAGTGAAATGCTGAACCATCTACATATTTAGCGGATGAAGTATCGCTTAAAATCGTCGTCACGTATTCGGGATGATCGCAGTTATGATCGTACACCACAATTTTCGTATTGATACCGGCAGCCTGGAATGCGGGACCAAGATTGTTTTTTATAAAAGTTGACTGGTCCGTTGCTACCATATACAGGCTCGGATTATTGTCGGGATTCAGCGGTTCGTTTTGGGGGGTAACGGCATCAATGGTAATTCCGTTGGCTTTCATTTGCTGAATATATTTTACAAAGTATTTCGCGTACACGTTATAGTAAGCCGGCAAAAGACTTCCGCCAACCGATGATCCGTTATCTTTCATCCAAATCGGGTGCGCTCCACGGAGCCGCAATTATTTTTATTGCCGGGTTAATAACAAGAATTTGTTTCAGAAGCGGTATCAGATCTATTGTATCCTGTGCCAGGCTGAAATGAATTAGTCCGGTATCTGTTGATCCTGCAGGCAGATCATCATAGCTGAAAACAGAAGCATTCAGGTCCGAAGCTCCGATAGACAGCCTCAGGTAGCTGATACTTATTGAGGAACTGTCTTTACCAAATAATTCCTTTAATAAAGCAGCTTTGGCGGTAGCGTTCATTTGATTGATAACAGAAGCACTTCCACCGGTGAGTGTAAACCCGAATCCATCTATGGTTTGATATTTTTGAGTACTGTCCACATCAATAAAAGGATACTGATTTGATTTAGTATTAAAAGAAAGCGTTACAGGCTGCCGTTGCAGTAAAACTGACTGATCCCGATCGGTGCGCCAAAAACTGACATCATTTGTTCCGGAACTGTCCGTGGGAACCGGATCGGGGCTATTATTTGGATCAGTAGATTTTTTTGAGCAGGATGAATAGCTGGATGCAAATATTAATAATACCAGCAGTATGAATTTTTGCATTTTCAAATAATTAATTTTTTAAACCCCGGAGTTCAAATTCAAAATTCGTGAACTATCTGATATCAAAATCGATTGTTAGTTTCTCTGATGCGGGATGTGACTGACAGGCCAGAATAAATCCCTGTTCGAGTTCTTCCTCTGCAAGCGAATAATTTTGATCCATAGTAACTTTTCCTTTAACAAGTTTAGCGCGACAACTGGCACAAACACCGGCGCGGCAGGCATAAGGCAGGTCAGCACCGGCCCGGATGGCGGCTTCGAGAATCGTAGGACCGTCTGAAGGTATTTGAAAATCTGTTGACACTCCGTCGAGACGGATAGTAACCAGGCTGGCTGAAGACGAAGGTTCATTTTTAACGGTGGCCGTCTTTTTCGCCGCGAATCCCGATTCGCCCGGATCAGAAAATAATTCGAAATGGATTTTCTTTTCTGCGATCTTTTTCTCCAATAGCCATGACCTTACTTCAAATATCATCGGGGCGGGTCCGCATAAAAGATATTCCTGATCTGCTGCCAGCGGAATAATATTTTTGAAAATCATTTCGCATTTCCCTGCATCGATCCTTCCTTCAAAAACCGGGGCGTCCATTTTTTCGCGACTGAAAATCGTGATCAACTGAAATTGTTCCGGGTAATCATTTTTCAGCGCCAGCAATTCTTCCCGGAAAATCATTGAACTCCTGCTGCGGTTTCCGTAAATGAGGGTAAAACGGCTTAACGGTTCTTCGCGCAGAATTGTTTTCAAAAGAGAAATCACCGGTGTGATACCACTGCCGGCGGCGAAAGCTACATAATGTTTATTATTGGATGCCTGCAGGGGCAATACAAAATTTCCCGTTGGTGCCAGTACATCCAGCGACTGTCCCGGATAAAAATGGGTATGGGCATGCGAAGAAAATAATCCTTCTTCCACTTTTTTTATGGCCACCCGTAATTCATTTTCGTGGGGACTGCTGCAAATGGAATAGGACCTTCTTACCTCCTCTTTACCGATAGTAGAGCGGAGAGTAATATTCTGACCTGCCTTGTATTTGAATTCCTCTTTCCAGTCATCCGGAACCTGGAATGAAACCGATATGCAGTCATCTGTTTCATTTCGTATGCCGAGTATCGTAAGGGAACGAAAATGTTTTGCCACTTTTATTTCTTTAAGCCTTCAATCAGGTATTTCACCATATTATTCTCCAGAACGTCAGGAGGAATGGTTTTTCGGGACCGGTGCCAGGATTCGATTCCGCTGATCGCAGACAGCAGGGTCAGCACCGCCACATAAGGTTCTATGTTTTTCATTTCGCCATTTTCGATCCCCCGCACAATCATGTCCGACAAACTCCTGCGGTAATTTCTGCGCTGGTTGAGGAAATTTGATAAATACGGTTCGGGTAAATGCCTCCATTCGTGGTCGGAGATATATACAAATTCGTATTGATCCATCATCATCCGGATATGGAAACGGATGATCAGTTCCATCTTTTTCAGGGCGGGTTCCGGGCTGGCCTGTACCGCTTCCAGGTGGGAGAGAAAATCGTTGGCCACTTTAAAACAGATGGCCTGCAGGATTTCAGATTTGGATTGGATGTGATTATAGAGACTGGCTGCCTCCACCCCCACATTTTCGGCGAGGTCCCGCATGGAAGCCGCGCCGAAGCCTTTTTCACGGAAAAGCTTGGAGGCTTTTTCGATGATAATATCCTTTTTACTGCTGTTCTTTTTGCTCCGGATCTTTGCCATTTCGGGCCCAAAGATAAAACGAACAGTCGTTAGTTAAATTCCTTTTCATGCTGCAGGCAAAATCCTGTAGGTTTGCAGCGTTTTGCCGGGTTACCGGTAATTTTTTTATCTATATCACTATATCAAATTATGTCACTGATTTGTGTTGGCAGTATGGCCTATGATGCCATCGAAACGCCTTTTGGAAAAAGAGAAAAAATCGTTGGCGGAGCGGCTGTTTATGCGGCTTATGCGGCTTCTAATTTCGTGAAACCCATTAACCTCGTAGGTATTATCGGGAATGATTTTGAAGAGTCAGAAATAAAATCACTGGAGGCCAAGGGAGCTTCATTCGAAGGGGTGGAAAGAGTAAAGGATAAAAAATCTTTTTTCTGGAGCGGCCGTTATCATATGGACATGAATACCCGGGATACACTGGTAACAGACCTGAATGTACTGGCGGATTTCAATCCCGTTATTCCCAAATCTTATCAGAACTCTGAATTTCTGATGCTCGGGAACCTGCACCCGGCCACACAGATCAGTGTGATCAAACAAATGAACACCCGGCCGCACCTGATTGCACTGGATACAATGAATTACTGGATCAGCAGTGCGATGGAAGATCTGAAGGTGGTTCTGAAAATGGTAGACGTGCTGATGATTAATGATGAAGAAGCACGCCAGCTAACCGGTGATTATTCTCTCGTAAAAGCGGCCCGGAAGATCATGGATATGGGTCCGAAATTCCTGATCATTAAAAAAGGAGAACACGGCGCATTATTATTTCATGGCAACAATGTTTTCTTTGCCCCGGCGCTTCCACTTGAAGAAGTATTTGACCCAACCGGTGCGGGCGACACATTTGCCGGTGGTTTCATGGGGCATATTGCCCATACAAAGGATATCGCTTTTGAAAATATGAAAACAGCCATCATTGTCGGATCTGCCATGGCATCTTTTTGCGTGGAAAAATTCGGTCCTGAACGTTTAAAGGAGATCTCCAAACCTGAAATAGACGATCGCATCCGGCAGTTTATCCAGCTGGTCAATTTTGATATATCGCTTGTGTAGGCCTAAGGCTTAAAGGCTTAAAGCCTAAAGCCTAAAGCTTTTGTCCGCTGAAGCGAAGGCGTAAGCCAATAATAAAAACATTTATGAGATATTTTCTTTACCTGGCCACAGCCGCTATTTTACTGGCAGGCATGTATAGCTGTAATCCCGGAGCTCCTGCAGAAAAAATGGAAACGCGGAAAACATTGTCCTTACAGAATATTGATTCTGCAGTAAAACCAGGAGATAACTTCTATATGTTCGCCAATGGAAAATGGTATGATACCGCGACGATTCTCCCGACAGAATCCAGGGCCGGCGCAAGACTTGAAATGGATTTTATAACAAAAGACCACATTAAAAGCATACTTCAGGAAGCAGCGGCCAGCCGATAGTCCGAAAGGAACTATCGAACAAAAAGTAGGTGATTTTTTTGCTTCCGGTATGGATACATCCGCCATAGAAAAAGCAGGACTGAATCCGCTCAAACCATACCTGCAACAAATTGATTCCATCCGGGATATTCCATCCCTGCTGCAGTTTGCAGCTACCCAAACCACCTATGGTAATAATTTATTGTTCGGAGAATACTGTGAGTGCTGATGAAAAGAACAGTTCAAAATACATTCCCGTATTCACCCAGGCCGGACTGGGTTTGCCTGACCGGGATTATTATTTTAAAACCGATGCGGCAACTCAAAAAGTAGTAAAAGCCTACCAGTCCTATATAAAAAAAATGTTTGTACTTACCGGCGATGATTCTGTCAGCGCAGATCGCCATATGGCCACCGTATTTAATCTTGAAAAACAACTGGCGGAAAGTCATCGTACCAATGTGGAATTGAGGGATCCCCAATCGAATTATAATAAAATGGCGGTGTCCGCTCTTGATAAAAAAATGCCGGTTATCGGGTGGAGTAAATTGCTTGCTGCACTGAATATAAAAACAGATTCCCTGAATATTTCACAACCCGGATATTATGTCAGGTTGAATACCCTTTTAAAAACAATACCGCTGGAGGAATGGAAAACTTATCTGCGTTTTCATCTGACGGATGATTTTTCATCTTACCTGTCGAGCGCATTTGTACTGGCAAATTTTGAATATTATGAGAAAACATTAAACGGTCAGCAGGAAATGAAACCCAGATGGGAGGATGTTTATCATGTAATTGATGTGCTCATGGGTGAAGCATTGGGTCAGATTTATGTACATAAATATTTTTCGGAAGATGCGAAAAGAAGAATCCCGGAGCTGGTAAATAATCTGCAGAAAGCATTTGAGATCAGGATCGGCAAACTGGACTGGATGAGTGACAGCACTAAACTCAAAGCGAAAGAAAAATTAAACAGTTTTGCCAAGAAAGTGGCTTTCCCGGATCATTGGAGGGACTACAGCAAAGTAACGATCGACCGGAACGATTATGTTGGCAATGTGATTGCCTGCGGTAAAAATGAGTATAACCGGGAGGCTTGCCAAAGTGGGTAAACCGGTTGATAAAACGGAATGGGGTATGACGCCACCGACCAATAATGCTTATTATAATCCCTGGTTCAATGAAATCGTTTTTCCTGCCGGCATTCTGCAATATCCCATGTTCGATCCCGCTTCTGATGATGCACTTAATTATGGTGGTATCGGCGTGGTGATTGGCCATGAATTCACTCATGGTTTTGACGATCAGGGTGCGCAGTATGATAAAGAAGGCAATCTGAAAAACTGGTGGGGAAAGGAAGACTATGCAAAATTTAAAATCCTGGGGCAAAAAATCATAGCTCAGTACGACGGATTCGTGGTCCTGGATTCTGTTCATGTAAACGGAAGGCTGACTCAGGGAGAAAATACCGCCGATTTTGGCGGCGTGGCAATCGCCTATGACGCATTCAAAATGACCAAAGAAGGACAGGACACGACACGAATAGACGGATTAACGCCTGACCAGCGCTTCTTCTTATCCTTCGCTCAAACCTGGCGGAAAAAATTAAAAGAAGAAGCGCTTCGTAAACAGGTCAACACAGATCCGCATTCACCAGGAAATTACCGGGTGATGGGGCCACTGATGAATTTCACCCCGTTTTATTCAGCTTTTGGTAGTAAACGAAGGTGATAAAATGTATAAACCGGACAGTGCCCGGATTAAAATATGGTGACGATTTAGGAATTGCCGGCCAGCACACAAACGAACTTCTTTTTTTTTACGGTTCCATCCGGTAAAAACAATTCTATATATAAGATATAGTGTCCTGTGGGCAGACGGTTCATAGATTCATCGAGCCCGTCCCAGCGAAAACTTCCGCTGGTTCCCCATAATATATTATTCACCAGTTTGCGCACCACCCTGCCAAGGATATCATAAATCGAAATGCTTCCGATAAATCCCGCGGCGGGTAATTGATAATGGATAAACAGGAAATCCTGGTAGCCGTCCTGATCAGGTGAAAATATTTTCGGTTCAACAGATATGAGATCCGAATCCCGATTACCCGCTGAAAATGATTCTGAATTTTTATAACCGGGTGTTCCAAATCCTGCTGAAGCAGCTGCCGATGTCCAGTTTGAAGCGAGGGATGACGGAAGGTTGGGGTTTATTCTTTCCAGTGCAATCCCGCTTTCACTGGTGAGCAGGGGTGAATGCCAATGGTGATCATAATCGAGTTCATCGATCCGGTCACCGGATGCATTCAGCAATGCAATTTTTCCCTGGTCATCGGGCATAGACGGCAGGGCAGGGAGAGATCAGGATCTGAGAAACAGGTGCCAGTGGATAATTATGCAGAACCCAGGCGGGATCTTCTGTCAGTAAAAAATATTCTCCGGGAAATAAAAGATGTTCTTCGGTTACCAGGCCTGCCGGATCCTTAAGATTGCCATTGGGATCTATTCCGGCAATAAATAAGGAAGACCCCGCGATTATGCTGGTGCTGCGGTTGAATAATTCGATATAATCGCTTCCATAAGGAGGTGGATTAAACAGAACTTCGTTAATAATGACGTCGCCAGGCTGGGGTTTCCCGGGAATACCGGCTTTACAATTATTTTGCAGACTGATTTCATTACCATGACAATCCCGTACTCCCTGTACTGATACCGTATAGATTTTACCGGCAATCAGCGGGTTCTTCAAACGGATTGATACATGATCAAAAAAAGGTGCTGATGCGGTCGCTTTTTCGGGTGAACCGATTTCGTCTGAAAGAAAATAATTCGAAGGGTCAGCTGCGGAAGCACTGTCCAGTGCTTCGTCAAAAACCAAAACCAGTTCGACCGAATCAACCGGTATCGCCCTGATCAGGGAAGGAGATTCAGCATCCGGATTTTCTGCGTAAACGGAATTTTTTTTGCCTGGTGTCCCGCCCGATGGTGAAATGCTTGCGGCCCAGTTTTCCTTTTCTGCACAGGGGCTGGACGGGTCAATCATTTCCAGACTCCAGCCACCGGCAGCTTTTATTCCGTTTTCGAACCAGCTCTTATCGTAATGAACGGCATGAATTACATTACCCGAGTCCGAACTGAGGATGATATCTCCTGCATCATTATTTAAAGATGGAAATCCGCTGATGCCCAGCGCAGGTCCCAATGAACTGAAAGTTGCTACCGAAGATGTGGGACAAAGAATCAGGAAACTGTCGGCCTTCAGCAGGTAATCTGTTTTAATGGATGCTGTGGTATTGCCGTTGCTGATTTTCCAGTTGAGCAGAGAAAAATCATGACCGGATCGATTATACAATTCGATAAATGAAGATTCGGGCATGCCGACGGGAGGAGACGGATCGGGCAGAAATTCCGAGATCAGGATATCGTAACGGTTTTGGGCAGGAGAAACAACCGGGCAGAACGCCCAGAAGGGAAAGAAAATGAAAAGCCTGAAAAATTGCGGACGCGGGCCGAATCTGCAACCGATACTTCTCTGTAGAAGCATAAATCACGTTTTCTTAAAAATAATTTGGTTTAAAAAAAAGGGAAGGTTATTTTTACGTCTGAATGAACGTGATTACAACATATACAAAGAAGAACACCAAGAAGCCCATGACCAGGGAAGGTGTCTGACATTTTGTATATTCAAAATAATGAGCCTTCCCCGAACCGGGAAGGCTTTTTGATTTTTAATTACATTCAAAACCGTAAAAAAAATGAAAGTTGCAGTTGTAGGTGCCACCGGACTGGTAGGCACCAAAATGTTAGAAGTATTGGCAGAAAGAAATTTTCCGGTTACCGAACTGATTCCGGTGGCCTCTGAAAAATCCGTCGGCAAAGAAGCTCCGTTTTAAAAACAGGGAATGGGCCGTGGTGAGTGCAACGGATGCGATTGCATGCAAAACCGGCAATTGCCATTTTTTCTGCCGGTGGTGGTACTTCACTGGAATGGGCACCAAAATTTGCGGCAGCCGGTATTACGGTGATCGATAATTCATCCGCATGGAGAATGGACCCGACAAAAAAACTGGTGGTTCCCGAACTCAATGCCGATGCACTGACGGCAGCAGATAAAATCATTGCCAATCCCGAATTGTTCTACCATTCAGATGGTCGTTGCACTGAATCCGCTGCATCTAAAATATAAAATCAAAAGAATTGTGGTCAGTACCTATCAAAGTGTTACGGGTACCGGAGTGAAAGCGGTAAGCCAGCTGATGAATGAGCGGAAAGGCATTGAAGGGGAGATGGCGTATAAATATCCGATTGACCTGAATGTGATTCCGCAGATTGATGTATTCCTGGATAATGGTTATACCAAAGAAGAAATGAAGATGGTGAATGAAACGAGAAAGATCATGCGTGATGATTCCATTCAGGTAACCGCCACAACAGTTCGTATTCCGGTAATAGGCGGGCACAGTGAAGCGGTGAATGTGGAATTCGAAAAAGACTTTGATCTGGCTGAAGTAAAATCACTACTGGAGAAAGCAGCCGGAGTAGTGGTGGTAGATAATCCCGCAAATCATGAATATCCCATGCCGAAGGATGCGCATAACCGGGATGAAGTATTTGTAGGGAGACTCCGGCGGGATGAAAGCCAGCCGAATACCCTGAACATGTGGATCGTGAGTGATAACCTGCGCAAAGGCGCTGCGACCAACGCCGTGCAGATTGCGGAGTATCTGGTGGAGAAGGGGTTGGTGTGATATGTGTTGACGGTTGACAGTTTACGTGGTAGACTCGATTTGATATATGGAATTGAATTCGAATGTGTTTACGATTAATTGATCTATCATCCGCCAACCGCCAACCTCCAACTGCCAACTAAACCCTGCTCCAATTCTCCCCGCTCTTGATCCGGTACATCGTCATTTCGCTGACACCGTATTTATCAGCCAGCTTTTTGATGGTGAGCTGGCGGGTGCTGCTGGAGAGCGTTTTCTTGATCGACTTTACCTGGGCGGCAGTGAGTTTTAATCCCACCGGGCGGCTTGACTGAATTTTTTTATAAGCGAGTTTGGCCGGGCTTTTCTGCTGATGTAAAATCATATCATCCAGACTGACCCATTTTAAATTCTTGACCGAATTATCCGTTTTATTGTGGTTGAGATGGATCACAAATTTCTGTTTGGGAGAATTTTTTTTCACAAACATCCGCGCAATTTCCCGATGCAGGTAAAGTGTTCCATTGTTACCGGGCCGGTGCAGGTTCAGTGTTTTATAACCCGTGGTCACCGATCCATTCAGTAGTTTGCCATCCGTATAGATATCTTCATAATAACTGGCCACACGGCCAGTAGAAGAGAGTGCATATTTTTTGCGAAGTTGTTTCCAACCCGGAAACATGAGCGGTTTCCAGGTTTCGCCAGGAATTTTTTTTATCATGGCTGCGGTTTTACTAAAGTTACAAAAAACAATAGCGAAAACGACAGTGAAAATTGCTTAACGGTTGCCAGCCATCCGATAAACTGGAGAAATTCTTTTTCTGAAAGGATTTTTATGGAAGGAATTTTTTTTGCTTTTTCCAGTTTTGATCCGGCATCTTCCCCGACAACCAGATAATTCAGTTTGCTGCTTACCCCGCTCAAAATCTTTCCACCCTGTGCTTCCACCATTGCTTCCGCTTCACTCCTTTTCAATTCATTCAGGGTGCCGGTAAAAAGAAAACTTTGGTCAGCGAGACTGCCCGCCGGCACTTCTTTCAGAACGGGTGCTGCGGAAATTCAGTCCCAGTGCTTCCAGTTTCGCGAGCATTTTAATATTGTCCCTGTTCTCAAAAAACTGGTAGATGCTTCCGGCTACTTTTGGCCCGACATCTTCCAGGGCCTGTAATTCTTCCAGAGAGAAATCTTTGAAATCCAACAGGTAATTCACGGCTTTGGCCAGGGTTTTTGCCGTGGTTTCGCCCACATAGCGAATACCCAGGGCATAAATCACCCGGTGCAGGGGTTGTTTTTTCGATTCTTCGATGGCGGTCTGCAGATTAGTGATACTTTTTTCTCCAAATCCTTCCAGTTCGGCAATTCGGTCAAAAGGAAGTTGATAAATACCCGGAACATCTTTCAAAAATCCCAGTTCATAAAATTTCTGCACGTTGGCGGCGCCAAAACTGCGGATATCCATGGCATCCTTACTTACAAAATGGATGATTCTTTCCACAACCTGGGCGGGGCAATTGATATTCACGCATCGCAACACGGCTTCATCAGGAACCCGCACCAGTTCATCGCCGCAGGCAGGGCAATGTGTAGGGAAAACGATTTTCTTTTCTTTGCCCGTGCGCAGTTCGGCAAGGGGTTTTACAATATAGGGGATCACATCCCCGGCCCGCTCCACCAGAACCGTATCCCCGATGCGCAGATCTTTCTGTCGTGACCACATCTTCATTAAAAAGAGACACCGAACCGACCGTCACGCCGCCAATAGGTACCGGTTCAATCTTTGCCACGGGCGTAATACTTCCGGTACGGCCTACCTGAAATTCCACTTTCAATAATTTACTGGTTGCCTGCCGGGCTTTGAATTTAAATGCGATCGCCCAGCGGGGATGATGGGTGGTCATACCCATTTTATCCTGTAGAGTGCAAACTCATTCACTTTAATTACCATGCCATCGATCTCATAAGGAAGCTGATCGCGGCCGGATTCAAAAGCAAGGCAATAATCAATGACGGACTGAATACCTTTAAATACTTTTTTCTCTTTTTTTGGACTTCGGAAACCCAGGTCCCAAAGCATTTCCAGCGATTCACTATGGGTGAGCGGTGCTTTCCTGGAACGGGCAGCGTGCGCCTGATCTGCAGCCTGCCATTTCTCCTTTTTCTATATCCAGGTTTTCCGTTGAAGAATAATAGCTGATATGATATAGAAATACTTCCAGGTTCCGGCGGCTCACTTCTGTGGGATCTTTTATCCGCAGTGAACCGGCTGCTGCATTACGTGGGATTGGCGAGTGGGCGCCAGATGTTGTTCTGCCAGCTGCTGATTGTATTTTTTGAAATTTTCTTTATTCATCAGCACTTCTCCCCGGATTTCCACCTGCTCAATTCCATAACGGGAAAAAGCGGCCGAAAGAGGAACAGAACGGATCTGTCTGATATTGGTTGTGATCTCATCGCCCTGCACCCCATCTCCCCGGGTAGCACCCCGGACCAGCAGATCATTTTCATAAATCAGGGAAATGCTGGCCCCGTCGAATTTTGGTTCAACACAATATTCTACATTTTCCAGGCCGGTCAGTTCCCTGGCTTTCCGGTCCCAGTCCACCAGGTCTTCGGCATTATAGGAATTCTCCAGAGATAGCATGGGAACCAGGTGGCTGACTGTCGGAAAATTTTTTGTCAGTTCCCTGGCCACCCGCTGGGTTGGTGAATCCGGGGTAATCAGATTCGGGATTTTCTGCTTCCAGTTTTTCCAAGTGCTTTATATAATGTGTCATATTCGTTATCGGTGAGCAGCGGATCGTTCAGAATATAATACCGGTATTCATGAAAAACGCAGAACCTGCCGGAGAGACGCCAGATCCTTTAGAATCAGGCCTTTTTGTGTATAGCCGCTGAAGAAGGATTTACTTAGATCCTGCAGGTGGCGGGTCTGGTCGGAACTATACATAAAGTCGGTTTAAACTGATTTTACAGGGCTACGCGTATATGTATATTATTATATAGATGTCCGGGTGAAAGTTTAGCGGATCTGGATTATATTTAGCTGACTGAACGGCTGTTACAAATTTACGTGTATGAGCATTGAAAAACTGCCAAAGAAGAAAGATATCAAGGCGGTTCTGAAACAATTGCAGAGCGACGGGCTGATCGGGATTTCGGTTGACTGTGTGATTTTTGGATTTGATGAGAATGAGCTCAAAGTACTCATGATCAAATCGGATCTGAAACAGTTCGAAGGGAAATGGTCACTGCTGGGCGACCTGGTTCACCGGGATGAAGATCTGGATGAGGCAGCCTACCGTATCTTGAAAGAACGTACAGGCATGGACGATGTTTACCTTGAACAGGTGAAAAGTTTCGGAGATGTAAAACGACATCCGGCGTGCCCGGGTAGTTACCATCGCCTATTGTTCACTCATTAATATACAGCAGCACCGCTTGCAGAAAGACTGACAATGAACTGCACTGGCATAAACTCAGCGCGGAAATGGATATGGCTTTTGACCACCAGCAAATATCTGAATGTCTGTCATGAATGGCTGCAAAAACGCGTTCAGGAACATCCGCTGGGTTTCAGCCTGCTGCCACAGAAATTTTCCCTCCGCGAATTGCAAAATCTCTATGAAGCCATCCTGGGCATAAAGCTGGACAGGAGAAATTTCAGAAAGAAATTTTTTTCCATGGATGTTCTGGAAGATACCAATGAACTGGAATTTGATGTTCCGCACCGTCCCGGCAAGCTGTACAAATTCAACTATGTGAAGTACAAGACCAAGGAAGGAAGGAAATTCATGCGTCTTGATTTCTGACGCAACCCCGAAATCGATTGCAGCGTTTCATTTGATGTTAACTGTCTTGATGGTTATTAAGCTTTCACTGGTATTTTATTACGCATAATATTTTTTTAACTTTTTTGTTAAAATCTGCAAAATAAATACTATTTTAGCTGCTTAATTGCTTAAACCATTGATTATGACCATGAAACGATTGCTTAAGAGGATCTCCTGTCCTCTTCTTATGTGTATCCTTTACACAGTTAGCATTCTCACAGACAAAAGTTATTACGGGAACAATTACTGACGACAAGGGTGGCTCCTATACAGGGTGCATCAGTTACGGTAAAGGGTGCGAAAGGTGGGACCACGACAGATGCCACGGGGGCATTTACGTTGACGGTTGCCAGAAGCTGCCAAATCATTAATTGTTAGTTCTGTTGGATTTAATCAGCAGGAAATCGGCATTCCGGCAAATCAAACGCATTAGCTGTTACGCTGGTTTCGTCCTCACAATCACTGAATGATGTGGTGGTTATCGGTTATGGTACCACGAAACGTAAAGACGTCACCGGTTCCCTGACTACCGTTAGCGCCAAGGAATTTAACCAGGGTGTTATCACTTCACCTGACCAGTTATTGTCCAATAAGGTTTCAGGCCTTGAAGTAACTACAAACAGTGGTCAGCCGGGTGCGGCAACTACGGTAAGAATCCGGGGTAACAGTTCAATTCGCGGAGTAGGAAATCCGCTTTACGTGGTTGACGGTATCATCCTGGATGGCAGAAATGCCAGGCCGAATCGTAAATCTGCCAGCGGGTGGATTCGGGCCTTCACCGGATGCAAACCCTTTATTATTTATCAATCCATATGATATCGCGGATATCACCATCTTAAAAGACGCATCTTCCACCGCCATTTACGGTTCAAGAGGTGCAAATGGTGTTATCGTGATGACCACCAAAACAGGAGGTTCCGGTCCGATCAAACTGGAAGCAAATGCTTCAGTTGGTTTTAATGTGGGATACATGAAGAAATACGATATCCTGAGTCAGGGTACTTACCTGCAAGCCCTGAATAAATATAGTCTTGATACGCTGACAGGGTCAAAGAGTCTCAATAAAGGGAGCCAATGTAAATCCACTGGACGACATTACTCAGAGTAACCCGATCCAGAACTATGATGTGGCCATAAGCGGAGGAAATGAAAACGGAAAATTCCGTGCTTCGTTCCTGGTTTCTTCCACACCAGGATGGATTTCAACCAACAAGCTGAATAAATATATCGGAAGTTTTTCCGGCAGCTATAAATTCCTCGATAAAAGATTAAGCGTAGATTTTAATTTGATCGATGGTTATAATACTGAACATATTGCGCTTGTTTCCAATACTGCCGGCTCTCAGGGTAACCTGATCAGTTCTGCACTCCAATGGAATCCGACAGCGGCTTATTACAATCCGGACGGATCATTTGTAAACCTTGGAAACGGTACGCCGAATCCAATGATGTTACTGAAAGCCTATAACGATGTGGCCGATGTAAATACAGTACTCGGTAATATTGTCATTCGGTGTTAAAATCCTGAATAATCTGTCTTACAAATTTCAATATTCCATCAACCAGTCCGATGGAGTAAGAAATACAAATGTGGATGGATTTGTAAGGGGTCTGAACCCGATTGACGGAAACGGAATAGGCTTGATTTCCGCTGCCGGTCTTACTTCCCAGGTATTCGATAATCTTTTAACCTACAACACTGTTTTTGGTCAGGATCTGAAATTCACCGCGCTGGCAGGTTTTGAATACTGGAAATCAAATTTCAATAATTCAAATACCGGTGCACAGACGTTCAATTTTAACCTGAATGAACTCGCGCTTAGTACGGCACAATACACTGACATCATTCAGAACGGAAAGACAGTTATTCCGCCTTTCGTATTTAAGGATATCACTACCGAAATACAATCCTACTTTGCAAGGGTTGACTTCAACTGGAAAGATAAATTGTTTCCTGACTGCTACATTCCGTGATGATGGTTCCAGTAAGTTTGGTGAAAATAACAAGTATGCTTATTTCCCATCTGTTGGTGCGAAATGGAATATAGCGAGTGAAGAGTTTCCTGAAAGATAACACCTTTATTTCAGGGTTGGCGATTCGTGGAACATGGGGAATTACCGGTAGCCAGGATTTCCCGGCCGGTGCTTCCATCGACCAGTTTGCCTTTGGTTCTTACAACAGTGCTTCACAGATCAATGCGGGTAACCCGAATTTGAAATGGGAAGAAACCATGCAGTATGATTTCGGTCTGGACTTCTCATTCATAAATAGCCAGCTTTTACGGATCATTCGATTACTATAACAAAGACAAAACAAATATCCTGTTCCAGGGAACGATCATCGCACCCGGTCCTCCAGGTACCGTGTGGGTAAACCTGCCAGGGCATCTGAAGAACGATGGTATTGAAGTATCTGTTGGCGCTACGATTGTTCAGGGCAAGGATTTCACCTGGGATCTTACCGCGAACTTTGCTACCAACAATAACCTCATCACAGATTTTTATGTTCCGGGAACAAAGAATCCTTATACGATCCACACTGGCCAGATCAACGGACAGGGTGTATCCGGTACACTTGCACAGGTCATCACCAACAATCAGCCGGTGGATGAATTTTTCCTGAAGCCATTCCTCGGATTTGATCAGAAAGGAAACCAGATTATCGGACCGGATCCTCAGTTCGCAGGCAATCCGAATCCTGGTACTCTGTTTGGTGTGAGCACAACTTTGAGATATAAGAAATTAACCCTTGTAATCAACGGTGGTGGTTCCAGCGGATTCCTGATCTACAATAACACGGCTACATCTGTGACAAACATTTCAGGTATCGCTCAGGGAAGAAATATTGACCAGAATGCATATAACTCTGCAGAACAACCAAGCAGTGGTGTAGGTGCATCAGACAGGTTCCTGGAAGACGGTACTTATTTCAAATTGCGCAATGCTTCACTTACCTATAGTTTTGGTAATATCGGCAACTATATCAAGAATCTGAACGTATATCGTAGCAGGATCCAACCTGTTTGTGATTACCGGATTCTCCGGATTTCGATCCTGAAGTGAACATTGACAAACAAAACAATGGTTATCCGTCCAGTTCAATTGAATATATTCCTTATCCGACGCCAGCGAGTGTAGTCTTCGGGGTAAATTTTGCACTTTAATCTAAGCTTAAAACTGAGTATATGACAATTTCAAAATATTTAAAAGGCTCCTTCCTTCTGGCTCTGGCAGGGATTGCGGGATGTACCAATCTTACCGAAACATTATAAATCGACTATTCCTGCTTCGGAAGCTGCGCGGTCAATAAGCCCTGCACCTTTTGCTACAGCAGGCTTACAACGATATTCCGGGTCCCTTTGTTGGGCAGTCCAATGTTTATTCCCTTGAAGAAAATTCAACGGATGAATCACTGGTACCAACCCGCGGTGGTGACTGGGATGATAATGGTGTTTGGCGTGTAATTCATAATCACACCTGGAATGCGGATCATCAGCAGGTAATTGATGTGTTCAATGGTCTGAACGGGTTAAATTTTGATGCGACTAACGTGCTTAACTTCAAACCAAGTGCAGGACAGGCAGCCGAAGCCCGGTTCCTCAGAGCACTCAGCCTGTTTTATTTACTGGATATTTACGATCAGTTTCCATTCAGAAATCCGGGCGATACGTTGTTAAATGCACCTAAGGTTTATTTTGGATTAGAAGGATGTGATTTCATTATCAATGAACTGAACGAGCTCATTCCTGACCTGGCGGATGGTAATACCAAAATCCAGGCGAACAAGGATGCGGCAAATATGCTGTTAATGAAACTTTACCTGAACAGGGGTGCATATAAGAACCGCGCGGCTCCGACATTTGATGATGCGGATATGCAAAAGGTTATTACCCTGGGTAAGGCAATTATTACCAGTGGTAAGTATACTTATGATGCCGAATTATTTCGGAAATTTCACTTACTCCAATGGAAATTCAACAGAAGGAATCTTTATGTTTCCCGGTGCATCCGGTATAAGTACCAATAACCCCGGCATGAATGCACGCTGGATGAATGGATTCCATTATAATGAATATAACGGACAGGCGCCAAATGCAGGCTGGAATGGATTCACTACTACCAGTGATTTCTACAACAGCTTCTCACTCGGTGGAACAACCAATTATTCTCTTGCAGATACTTTAATTGATACCAGAATTGGACGGAGAATGACATCTGATCCGACAACGACAAAAAATTCAGGTATCCGTCCGGGATTCCTGGTCGGTCAGCAATTTGATCAGAATGGAGTTCCTCTGAAAGACAGAAAGGGAAATCCGCTGTCTTTTACACCGGATATCGCGCCAACCATGATCGAAACAGGTATCTAACCTGGAAGTAACCGGTTTCCGTGTATGTAAATATGTTCCGGACTTCTCTGATCCCACTGGAAAATATCTATTCAAGCAATCCCGGAAACTGGTTCAATATGTATCCGCTATCCGGATGTGGTACTGATGGTTGCTGAAGCCCTCATGCGTCAGGCAACTCCGAATAATGCAGCAGCGCTGGTTCTGGTGAACGGCACTTAGAACCGGACGTGGTGCTTCTACAGTTGCCTCATTACCATTGGGTCCTTCAGCCAATGCACATAGCCTGGTGGATGATCCAAACTGTCTGCTGGCAGAACGTGGCCGTGAATTGTACCTTGGGAATCTTCCAGAAGAACAGATCTTATCCGTTTCGGATGTATTCCTTACACCATGGCAGTACAAACCAACAGATGATCCGAAGTATCTCGTTTTCCCGGTTCCCAATCAGGCACTCGCGGTTAACCCGAACCTGAAACAGAACCCCGGATATTAATTTGTAAAGCTTTCATATTTATAGCAAAAGGCCATTATTTTATAATGGCCTTTTGTAATTTTAGCCATCCTGCCTGAATCAGAGAACATTCAATGCATATCTATAATCCAGAACAGTATTTCCAGGCTAATTTTTCTTATCAGTGTTGTCCTTTTTTTTTCCTGCAATCAGAAGAAGGAAAAAGAATCCCTTGTTTGAACTGGTAGAAAATACGGGGGTTGATTTTAACAACCGTGTTACAGATGGCAAACTGGAGAACAGTTTTCTTTTCAGGAATTTTTATAATGGCGGCGGCGTAGCCGTCGGGGATATCAATAACGACGGACTTGCAGATATTTTCTTTACCTCCAATATGGGGGATAATAAGATTTATCTGAATAAAGGCAATTTCAAATTTGAAGATATTACGAAGACATTCGGGTATTGTCGCAGGATAGCATGTGGAGTACCGGAGTGGTATTTGTGGATATCAATAATGACGGATGGCTGGATATTTATGTTTGTAATTCGGGTCATATGAGCACCGGCCACCGGAAAAACAAATTATACATCAACAATCATAACCTGACTTTTACCGAATCTGCAGCCAAATACGGACTGGATATTTCAGCTTATACCACACAGGTATCTTTTTTCGATTATGACCATGACGGCGACCTGGATTGCTTTATGATCGACAACAGTCCGATTCCGGTTAACACACTGAATAATTCCAACCGCCGTGATTTGCCCGATCAGGAATGGCCGGTTGCAAAATTTTTGAAAGGCGGTGGTGATCATTTATACCGAAATGATAACGGTCATTTTACAGAAGTAACCAAGGCAGCCGGAATACATGGAAGCCTGATCAGTTTTGGTCTGGGTGTTTCTGTCGGGGATATTAACGGTGATGGATATCCAGGATGTATTTGTTTCCAATGATTCCTACGAACGGGATTATTTATATATCAACCAGAAGAATGGAACCTTCAAAGATGAAATGGAAGAATGGTTCGGACATACCAGCTTTTCTTCCATGGGTGCTGATATTGCTGATATCAATAATGATGGATATCCGGAAATATTTACCACAGATATGCTGCCGGAAGATGATTACCGGTTAAAAACGCTGGGTGCATTTGATAATATTGATTTGTACAATGGCCAAATATAAAGCCGGGTTCTATCATCAATACGTAAAGAATTGCCTGCAGCTAAATAATAAAAATGGAAAATTCATGGATATTGCCAATTATGCCGGAGTATCCGCAACCGACTGGAGCTGGGGTGCACTGATGTTTGATATGGACAATGACGGGTTTAATGATATCTATGTTTGTAATGGTGTAAACAAAGATGTTACCAATCTTGATTTCATGGATTTTTTTGCCAATGATGTATTGCAGAAAATGGTGTTGAGCGGGAAAAAAGAAGCGTCTGACGAGATACTGAAACATGTTCCGGTTCATCCCATGTTGCATAAAGCGTACAGGAATGTGGGCAATCTGCAGTTTTCAGATGAAGGAATAGCCTGGGGATTTACACAGACATCTTTTGCGAATGGCGCTGCTTATGCTGACCTTGATAATGACGGCGATCTGGATCTGGTCATCAATAATGAAAACGGTCCGGCATTTATTTACAAGAATCAATGCCAGCGAACTAAATAAAAATAATTATATCGGAGTATCATTAAAAGGAACCGGCGAAAATACATTTGCGATCGGAAGTAAAATCAAGGTTTACCAGGGTAGCCAGATCTTTTACCGGGAACTGGTTCCCAGCCGCGGATTCCAGTCTTCCGTGGATTATAAACAGATCTTTGGTCTGGGCAAATTAACCCAGGTGGATTCGATGGTGATTACCTGGCCCGATGGATCGACTATACAAATTTGATCATCCGGCGCTGAACAAATTATATAATATTACAGAAGCGATACAAGCAGCTGCTCCGGCGGTTCCGCGAAAAAATTCCGGATTCCACTTTGTTTAGCCTGGTGAAATCAAATTTTGATAAACATGAGGAAGATAATAATATCGATTTCTATTATGAACATAATGTTCCAAAAATGCTTTCCCGGGAAGGCCCGAAAGCAGCTGTAGGAGATGTAAACGGAGATGGACTGGAAGATATTTATATTGGAGGAACATCTGGGCATCCGGGACAATTATATCTGCAGACTGCTGACGGAAAATTTGAAAAAAAGGATGAACCCGGATTTTCTGCATTTCAGTGATTTTGAAGATGAAGCCGTTTTATTTTTTGATGCCGATCATGATGGTGATCTGGATCTTGTTTGTTGGTCCGGGAGGAAATAACAGTCAACCCAACAGCCGGGAAATGCAAAACCGTCTATTTAAAAATGATGGGAAAGGAAATTTTACAATAGATGCGGGTGCATTTGGAAATAATCTGAATGGAGTGAATACCGCTGTTGCGATTGCCTATGATTTTAATCATGATGGATTTCCTGATTTTTTGTTGGGGGAAGAAGTGTTCCCAGGGAATATGGAAGTTCACCATCGAGTTATCTGTTTGTAAACGATGGCAAGGGTCATTTTACAGATATTGCAGCTACGAAAAATCCGGATATTGCGCATATTGGAATGGTTACCGGCGCCTGTTGGGCAGATGTCAGTGGAGGACCGGACAAGGAACTGGTAATTACCGGCGAATGGATGACACCCCGCATATTCAGTTTTAAAAAAGATCATTTTGAAGAAGTCAAAACCAATCTGAATAATTTATTCGGATGGTGGGAATCGGTTGCAGCTGCTGATGTGAATGGAGATGGGAAAATGGATTTGATTCTGGGAAATATCGGAGAAAATTTTTATCTGCACCCGGATTCGGCGCAACCCGGTAAAACTATGGGTGAATGATTATGATCAGAATGGCAACATTGATAATATTCTGAGCAGAACGATTGATGGGAAAGACATGCCTGTTTTTTTAAAACATGATATGGAATTTCAAATGCCCATCCTGAAAAAACAAAATCTGAAACATGGGAATTTGCAAAAAAAACAATCCAGGATTTGTTTCCCGAAGCATTTATTAAAAACTTCGCAGGTGAAAAAATTTAATTATTGTCCTTCGATTGTTGCAATCAATCAGGGCAATGGACAATTTAAAATTGAAAAACTGCCTGTGATGGTTCAATTTTCATCCGTAAATGCAATTCAGTGTGCTGATCTGAATGGGGATGGATTTCCGGATCTGATGTTGGGGGGAAATGAATTTGGATTTCTTCCTCAGTTTGGCCGGCTGGATGGAAGTTTTGGAGATGTGCTGATCAATGATGGCAAGGGGAATTTTACTTTTATGGGAAATGCACAAATCCGGATTGAATATTGCGCGGACATGGTGCGGGATATCGCCCTGATTAAAGGAAATGCAAAGACCCGTGTATTGTTTCTTGATCAATGATGAATACCCGGTTCTCTATGAACTGAATGAAAAAGTAAAAAGTAAAAATTAAAGAGGGAAATCGATTCCGAGTTATTATGGGTAAGGAGTCTGGGTTGCGCATCTTATATTTATTAATTGCCGGCTGTCTGGTTATCCTGACTGGCTGCAAACAGCAATCTGCCGGCAACGCAACCGCTTTTATTCGAAGCACTCGAATGCCGAACGAACCGGGCTTGATTTCTCCAATAAGCTGACACCTACGCAGGAATTTAATGTATTTAAATACATGTATTTCTATAATGGGGGAGGTGTCGGTGCGGCGGATTTTAATAATGACGGAAAAATAGATTTATTTTTTGCTGCCAATCAGGTTTCGAACAAACTTTATCTCAATAACGGGAATCTTCATTTCAAAGATGTAACCGACAGAAGCGAAGATTCCACAGGATGGTGGCTGGTCAACCGGTGTTTCTGTTGTAGATATCAACAATGATGGACTGCTGGATATTTATGTTTGCCGGGTTGGCAATCATGAAACACTGCATAGCCATAATCAATTACTGATCTGCCAGGGTATCGATAAAAATGGAATACCTTCTTATAAAGATGAAGCAAAGGAATATGGTCTGGATTTTTCAGGATTCAGTACCCAGGCTGTTTTTTTTGATTATGATATGGATGGCGACCTCGATATGTACCTGCTGAATCATTCCATTCATCAGAATGGAACTTTTGGCCCCAGAAAAGACAGGCTGGCAGTTACAAATCCACTTTCCGGTGACCGGCTTTTCAGAAATGATGGCAATAATAAATTTACCGATGTTACCAAAGAAGCCGGTATTCATAGTTCTGTGATTGGATATGGACTGGGCATTAGTGTGTCAGATATTAATCTGGATGGTTATCCGGATCTGTATATTGGAAATGATTTTCATGAAAATGATTACCTCTATATCAATCAGCATAATGGAACATTTCAAAGAAGAACTGAATGATCATATGATGCATACCAGCCAGTTTACCATGGGTGTTGACGTTGCTGATATTAACAATGATGGATTTCCTGAAATTGTCACCATGGATATGCTGCCATCTGATCCTTATATCCTGAAAAGATCAGAGGGGGAAGACAGCTATGAAACTTTTTATACTAAAAATCGGATATGGATATAATTATCAGTATACCAGAAACAATCTGCAGTTGAACCGGCGAAATGGAATGTTTAGTGAAATCGGTTTGTATGCAGGTGTTTATGCATCAGACTGGTCCTGGTCGCCCCTGTTTTTGATTTTGATAATGATGGTTTGAAAGATCTTTTTATTTCCAATGGAATTCCCAAAAGACTGAATGATATTGATTATATCAATTTCATTTCCAATGTGGATCTTCAGGAAAAAATGAGATCCACTCAGGGCTTGATGAAAAGGACATGAACCTGATTGACCGGTTTCCGCAGATCAAAATTCCCAACAAATTTTTTAAGAACGGCCCGGAACTTCAGTTTTACAGATATGGGAGCTGAAATCGGGAACAACCCGAATACCTATTCTAACGGAGCAGTATATGCGGATTTTGACAATGACGGTGACCTGGATGTATTGGTGAATAATATTGAAGATCCGGCATCCTCTATGAAAATAAAAGCAATGATAATAAACAGGAAAGCATTTGTTGAAATCAATCTGAAAGGACCGGAGAAAAATATCAATGCCCTCGGTGCCAGGATCCTGTTATTTGCGAACGGTGGCATCCGCACGTATGAAAAATTTCCGGTGAGGGGATTTCTGTCCAGTATGGAAGGACCCCTGCATATCGGATTGGATAAAACAATTGTTGATTCAGCTTTCCTGATCTGGCCCGATAATAGCTATCAGCCCATTCAGCTTGAAGCCCCCTGGATACGGTAATCAGTTTCAGTTATCAGGAAGGGCTTCCCAAATTTGATTATGACAGACTGAAAAAATCACTGGAAAAATCCGACCAGACCTGTGGAGGATATTACGGCGCAAACCAATATCTTATACAAACATAAGGAAAATGCTTTTCATGAATTTGAGCGAGAACCACTGATTCCGCATATGTTATCCACTGAAGGACCGGCACTGATTGTTGCTGATTTTAATCATGATTCACTGGATGATGTATTTATCGGCTCTTCCAGACTGGGAAAAAGTGCTGTCTTTCTTCAGCAGAAATCTGGAAAATTCATGAAAACGGTCCAGCCCGGATCTGGAAGCGGATTCCAATTTTGAATATGTGGCATCCTGTGTGGCGGATATCAATAATGATGGATTTCCTGATCTGGTCGTTGCCAATGGAGGGAATGAATTTTATGGAAGCGATGAACAGCTGAGACCCAGGATTTATCTGAATGATGGCAATGGAATTTTTACGCGTGACAATTCTGCATTTAAAGATCTTTATGTGAATGCGAGTTCGATCTGTTCCACTGGATTTTAACGGAGATGGATTTGCCGATTTATTTATTGGCGGAAGATCAGTTCCTTTTAATTATGGACAGATTCCGCAATCCTATCTGTTATTGAATGATGGAAAGGGAAAATTTACAGATGTTACCGATAAAGTAGCTCCGGATTTGTCCAATATTGGATTTGTTACAAATGCCATTTGGTTCGATATCGATCAAGGATGGCCAGAAGGATCTGATTATTTCGCTGGAATGGGGGGGCATCGTAGCTTTTATGAATCATAAAGGAATATTTGAAAAAAGGGAACTCACTGATAAAAAAGGGCTGGTGGAATTTTATTTTGCCGGTTGATCTGAATAATGACGGACAAATAGATCTGATTGCAGGCAATCTCGGATTGAACAGCCGGTTGAAAGCAACGAGATAAGCAACCTGTTCGTTTGTATTATTATGATTTTGACGGAAATGGTAAAAAGGATCAGATATTATCCTATTATCTGGATGGGCGTGAATTGCCTTTTGCAAATAAAGACGAACTGGAAAAACAAATTACCCGTCTTAAAGAAAGAAATTTTTGTATGCAGAAGATTTTGCAAAGGCCAGGTTTACAGATATTTTTTCGCAGGAGGATTTAGATAAGGCAGATAGTACTGACGGCCAATTATTTTTCCAATGCGATATTGATTAACCGGGGCAATTTGAAATTTGACGTAGTCGCGATGCCCTGGCAGGCACAGTTATCTCCTTTCCGTGATGCTGTGGTTGTAGATGCAAACCGGGACAGTCTGCCGGATATTCTGCTCGTAGGCAATTACTATGAAAATAATATTCAGATGGGAAGGTATGATGCGGACTATGCTACACTATTGATCAACCAGGGAAATGGATGCATTCACTACGGAAAGCCTGAATGGTACTCAGATCAGGGGCAGGTCAGGCATATTAAAAAAATAAATGTGGCCGGGAAGGAAGCATTTATTCTTGCCAGAAATAACGACAGTACAATGGTTATACGGTTTTCAGATAAGTAATCAGTTAGTCTGTTTGTATCTTCACTTCAAAAAAACTGATGGCGGATCCCGGAAGACCTTCCTTTGTTAAGTCCCTGAATTACCACGGCAAATTTTCCTTTCAGATCTGAACGTATAAAAAGACAATTGTGATTTTCCATCTGATCCCGTAATTATTTGCGGAGCCCAGTACAAAACATTTCTGAAATCCGGCATATGGCTTTCCACATCATCGTCGGAACTGTATTGAGGGGAATAAAATTCGCGTTGCTGTTGTAGTCCTTCATATTCAACTACCAGGGAATTGGGATCAATCTGCGTGGCGCCGATTTCCCCGCTATAAGATTTTACATTCACGATGCCATCAAATACAGATGAGCCAATATAGTACCTGTGTGATAACAACTTCAATTCTTTTGATTTTCTGTGGATCAAGGGCAATAATTTTTGAAGCATCAGAAATTGGAATTCCATCCAGCAGGATTAGCGGGTTTTCTTCAAAATAAATATTGAATAATTTGTTTCTCACTTTGAAACTAAATTTATCTCCATCCTTCCTTACACGCACATCATCAATATACTCGCGTAATACTTCTTCCATGGTTTGAAAACGGGTAAATTCGTCCAAATTGATAATACCTGTCGGGTTTGCCATAAAAGGAAGTGGTATCCATGCTGATTTTTACATACCGGTGTTTTTTATCAATACCATAAGTATTCTCAACCTGGTTGCCGATACTCCTGTTTAAGAGTGCAGCTTCCTGGGTTTTAGAAAGAATCAGTGTACGGAAAGATTTAGAAGAGAATTTATCTGAATAGGAACTTGTGATATCAATACGGTAGTTGGAATCTTTCAACAGGGCCGGTTGTACCACGATGGCATTATTTTTATAAATATCCTTAAAGCCAAAGCGAACATTTCCCTGTGCATCACTGGTAGCGCTGCTGAATGCATAGTCTACTCCGGGCACACTGAGAAGAGCGGTGCTCCCACCAACAGGTGCACCGGTTAATCTGTTTATTATTTTCCCATTAACAACGGGCCCTTCGATTTCAGGAAGAAATTCGAAAGAAGGAATTCTGTTTTCCAGAACGTCATTCCATTTGAATCTTCTCCAGCCCTGAGTAAGTAATAAGATTATCCAGTGCTTCGTCCACTTTTTTATCAGGGTTTGTAAAGTAATAGCCGGGAGATTCAATCCTGCCTTTCAGATCTGAGGTAAGAAACATCCAGGAAATAATATTTTGTCCGGGAATATGTTGCAGGGAATCAATCATAAATACGGAGAGGGAAAGGTTTCCTGATACAGAAGATTTATCCGTACTCCGGGTTGACAACAGGTCGATATGTACGGGTTTTCTTGATTCATAAACCGTCTGATCCATATTTACCCCGATGGAAAGAATTTGCTGAGGTCTTTTAAATACCAGACGTTCACAAACCGGTTGCCTCTCCTGGTCAAACAAGGTGATCGCCGATATGCCATCCCCGAGATCCTTTTTATCCAGGAAAAAAATTGTCTCACCATCTTTAATTGTACTGCTCTGAACGTTTTTTATAACCTGTCTGGTCTGTGAAAGAAGATAGACTGTTGTATTGTTAAAATTGGGAGTCGCGTGGACAGTAAATTTTAATCTGCCGGATTCTTCCTCTGCCATATTCATTACAAATCCATCCTGTTCGGCATCCGGTAATTTTTGTCTTATCAGGCTGTCATTTAATTTCAGCACGGCATAGTAAGTTTTATTTTTTTCCGGTTTCAATTGAAAATTACCCATACCGTTATGCACCGATTGGAAAGATGTTACTGTATCGTTATTCTGCGTTACAATCAATCCTTTACAGTCCAGTCCCAATCCTTCTCCATCTGTTGCCTTGAATGCGATTTTTCCGGAGAATCCGATTACTTCATTACCGCCTTCCGGAAAAAACTGAATAGATGCCGGTAATTTAGGTGCCGGGACGACAACGGGTGACTTAAGCGTATTTACAATATGTATCGTTTGTTCAAAATAAAAATCCGGAGAAAAATTCTTCATCCAGCTGGTATAGGCTCGGAAAATATAATTTCCTGTGGGTAAAAATCCGGGAATAGTGACTGATCCGTTGCCGCTGCCGTTTGATAGTTGAACCTTTGTCTGCAGGACGGGTTTAAGATCCTTATTGAGAATTTCAGTATAGGCGATCGTACTCGTAGTAAGCGGCTTGTGGAATGAAGCATCCACATCGTAAACTTTAAACCAAATGGTTTCTCCGGCCAGGTAAAATGATTTATCTGTATGAACGAAAAGTTTTTCCTGGAGCGTGCCGGACTGATAGTTGTAAAATTGTTGATTCAGGAGATCGGCCTGTTGGTTCTGGGCATTCAGCAGTCCGCACTGCAACAAAAAGACTAAAAAATACACACAACATTTCATTCTAAATATTTTATTGCCAGAACGGGGGTTTTATATTCGTACCACCCTGATACCTGCAGTCCAGGCAAGGTTTGTTGGTTATTTTCATTGTCGGTGGCGGTCCGGAAACATAATACCAGAGCTGTTTACTGGTATCAGAATAAGTCCAGATCAGTGGATCAGCGGGATTCGATTGAATTTCGTCGACCGGGCAGCTTATTCCAAGATTAGACTTCCATTCCGGCAAATTCTTATTGCTGATGAATATGCGTTGTTCCTGCACTGACGAAGCAGATATATATCCGAACACCGGGTTATTCGGATCGGTGACACTGTGAATATTTCCGGTAATCTGTGATGGCTGTAAATCAAAAAGCCCGCCCAGGGACTGGGAATTTTTCTGGACGGTAAGCCAGTATTTATAGGCATCTGCGTCCAGTGGATATTGCCTTAGGAGAATGCTGTAATCGATATCCATTTTCGGATCGTTTTTCACAAAATTTGCAACATGTGCGTGGCTGATCACATCTTCGCTGAGCGTAATGGATGTTCCGAGGATTATCGAAGTCGAATGGGCCGTCGACCAGCAGTTGTGATTGTTTTCGCTGGCATCGATCGGGGTTTCAACTCCATTTATTAATGCCCAGAAAGTTTCAAATGCAGATTCATGCTGCCAGGTTTCCACATAATCCCAACGATAATACCGCGTATTATTCGTCGGATCATGTGCATTCACATATACATTTACCACCTGTGTACCCACCGCCGGATCATCCACAACTTCCCAGGTTAAACTGTCAATCGGCGGGGCGGTTTTAGGAGTCACCAGATCTGACAGGTATTTATTTCCATCGCTGGTAGTGACGGATATCTGATATTTCTGGGCGGGATCCAGATTTAACAACGAGCTTACATAAATACCATTGGCACCGGTATCTGTTAAAGGAAACGTCACTCCGTTGTCGCCTGCGATCAATACCTGAGCATTGAGTTCCGGCAGATCCGTTACAGAATCCAACAGGTTCAGAGACCTCGTAAGTGTTATGGTCGTGGAACTGAATGGCGTCGTATTGATAAATCCATCCACGGCCAGAAAATGATTACTCGCCTTGATCGCCGGCGGTTCATAAGGTTTCCGGCACATCGTTCCCATATAAATGACTATGATCATGATCAAATATTTCAGCCATCCTTCCCGCATAATCTAGAATTTAATCGTGTATGTGATGAATGGAATCGGGGCGCCAAAAATAGAAAGCTGATATCCTTTCACCTTTCCATTTTCCTGAACAAAATAGACTGAATAGGCATTCTGTCGTCCGGTCACATTATAAATACCTGCCGACCAGGAATTATGTGTCTCTTTATTCGTCTTGTGATTACCTTCCATATTCACCGAAATATCCGTTCTGAAATAATCCGGTATACGGTATTGATTCCTGTCGGAATAATACAATGTTGAAGCACCTCCGGCGTGTACAATAGCCAGTGGCAGTGTAATTGGCCTGCCGGTACTATAGATAACATTCAGGGACAAACTATATCGATGGGAGAAACGATAATTTCCGATAAAATTCACCATATTGGGTTTGTCGAAACTGGCCGGATAATAATTTCCGTTATTCACCAGCTGTCCTGCCAGCGGATCATCCTGTTTCAGGAAGGTCCTTGAATAGGTATAGCTGATCCAGCCATTTAATTTGCCCGTCGTTTTCTTCAGCAATAATTCTATCCCATAAGCCTTGCCCTGCGTTTCGAATACATCGGTTTCAATATGATGATTCAACAGCAGGCTCGCACCGCTTTTATAATCCAGGTAATCCTGCATTCTTTTATAATAGACTTCAACGGAGGTTTCAATACTGTTCTGACGGAAATTTTTATAAAAGCCGAATGAAATCTGCTGCCCCTGTTGTGGTTTAATATTCGGATCACTGAGTTTCCAGATATCGGTGGGAGATATATTGGTGGTATTGGAAATCACGTGAATATACTGCGCCATGGTATTGAAACTAAATTTCAGCGAAGCGCTGTTGGTGAGTGAATACCTGGCTGAAATCCTGCACTTCCGGGCAGAGTATACGTTTTAATAATTTTTCCGCTGGGATAAGAAATCGTATCCATGATCGTGTAATGTTCCCTGGGCTGACCCGGAACATACTGGTATACCTGGATGGGTCCTAAATAATTATATACCGTATAGCGCAGTCCCGCATTGATTGAAAAATTTTGTGAAACAGAGTACTGGTCACCCAGGTAAATGGACGTTTCGAGTGCCTGTTCCTGTTGAACCGAATTCGTTTGCACCAGTGATTTCGGACCGTCCGGTGAAATGGTTCCCGGATGCAGCTGGTAATAAACCGAATTCAATCCATAACTGATATTGTGTTTGTTATTGGGAGAATAATTGAAATCTGCACGCAGGTAAATCTGGTTAATATCAAAACTCAGTTTATATGCATTTACAGGAACCTTGGTACTGGAAACCGAATATTGGTAATGATCGATGCCACTCGTAAATACGGCATAGGATGTATTGCTGAAATTATGTTTCCACTTGATATTCGCATTCCGGTTGGCATAGGCATAGGTGGTATCACCATCCAGCGTGAATTTGTCACTGCTCAAATATCCCATCAGGTACAAAGTATTTTTTGCATTGATGATATGACTGAGGTGCAGACTGACGTCATAAAAATTTGCTGTGCTGTTGCTGTAGGACGAGCTGGGAATCTGGTTGAGCAGCCAGTCGGAATATGTAGTTCGGAAACCGGCAATGACTGAAGTTTTGTCCTTTTGGAGCGGGCCTTCAATACTGAATTTGCTGGTCAGCGGACTGATACCTGCTGTTCCCGTCCACTTTTTTATTGTTGCCGTCTTTTACATCCACATCAAGCACAGAGGATAATCTTCCACCATATTTTTCCGGGATGGCGCTTTTATACAACTCCACACTTTTCACAAGGTCCGGATCAAATGCTGAGAAAAATCCGAACATATGACTTGGGATTATAAACCGTGGCATCATTATACAGGATCAGGTTTTGATCGGCTGCTCCGCCCCTTACATTAAATCCATTGCTTCCTTCACCCACGGATGTAACACCGGGGAGGGTGAGTAAGACTTTTAAAACATCGGCTTCCCCAAAAACAACCGGAACCTGTTTAATGGACTGGATATTCAATTTACGTGACCCCCATCTGTACGCTCCTCGTATTGGAAGTCTTGTCAGCAGACACGATGACTGCTTTGAGGCTGGCCACAAATTCCTCCATTTCGATATTCAGTTTCCCGTCGCTATAAACGATCACCTGGCGTCGTGTGTCTTTCATACCGACACTGCTGATCCGTATAATATGCCTGCCCGTAGGAAGGGAAAGACTATAATAGCCAAACTGATCAGTCGTTTTTGTAATGGAGAGTGTATCTACTGAAATCGAAGCACCCATGAGTGGCTTCTCCTGTTTTGATATCCCGGACATATCCGGCCACGGTTGGTCGGCCAGCGGCATTCTTTCCATTTTTAGTTCCGATATCGTAGATTTTATTTTCAGGTGAAATTTTCAGATTTGATTTTGGCACCAGGGCATCTTCAGCAATTGAAAGTCGTCAACGCAATACTATCAGAAACTGATTTTCCCGGATCGAAGAAATTTTTAGGAAGGGAGGTCTGAATAGTATATCGTTTGCTGATGAAAACATTATTGTCACTGCCCCATGCATAATGAATATCAGTGTTTTTAAATATGATATCAAACACCTGCTGAAGACTTAACCGGTTGGCGGTGAAATTGATTTCCAGACTATCCGTGTCTGCAGAGTCATAATAAATATGCCAGGACGTTTGTTTTTCGATTTCCCTTACGAGTTGAGGGAAACCGGTATCCGGAAAAATTTCCTGATATGAGATTCTGATCCTGTGCAGAGACGGTAAAGGAGGAAAGACAAAAAAGGACTATTATACTAAATTGAATCAGTCTCATTTCAGTGCTTTAGCTGGGAATAATAAATGACTGAAAGTACCAGGGATGATTCCAGATTTTTTTTGAAGTTGAGTTTATTGGTACGGATATACTTTCTTAAAACATCTTCCTGGTCTTTTAGGATATCCAACAGTGAACTTTTCCCGTCAACGGCATAAAAAACATTCATTAAGCCGGATGAAGTAATTATTATACTGAATATATTTTGACTCCTCACTGCCGGAACCGGTCACCAGTTTCTTTTCTCTTCCTGCGTAAACACCCGGTTCCCCGGCGTACAATTGTTCATAATAGCCATACCGGATTAAATGATTCGTATGTGCTGGATCTCAGTTGGATAAACACATGTGTTCCTATAGAAAATGAATCGACCTTACCGGGGGAAAGAGCGATAAGCGCATTTTTTGCATAGTTTGGAATAATTATTTCGTCCGAAACCATGTCGTAGTAAAGATTCTGATTGATATAGGTTATTCCCTGGTAGGATATGGTACCGGTAAGCAAATTGTCTGATTCAAAAAAGGGAAATCCGTTTGCTTTCTGACCATTACGGATATATTCATTCCCATGAAAGATCTCAGCATTATCATCAATTTCATTCAGATAAATCTGCTGGATCCTGGCAACGGATTCCTTATACACAATGGAATCGGAAGATTGTTGCGCGCAGATGTGGAAGGGGAGCAAGAAAATTAACCCGGCAGAAACAAAACAACTCAATTTCATATCAAAGCACATGTTCCCATCGCTCAAAGCAGACAATAAGGGAGTCGTTAGTAATTAGTTATCCAGTAATATACTATAAAAATCAATATCAGCCCATGCAGATCATGGGAATTTGGTTTTAATTATCCTTTCGTTAATGCACGGTTATTCCATTACCGGAATGGAAATTTTTGTTATCCATTTTGAAGTATCCGTTTCCGTTAGCCTGTTCGTCACCAGGGTCTGGAATGGTTTGGCCATCACCGTTTTTTTATAGTCTGAAATATAAAAATCCAGTTGTTTAACTGCTTCACCGATTGTAAACGGACCTCCTTTCACTTCAGAAACTATAAAATATCCGGGTACCATTCTGCGGAAATAATATCTTGCCATCATTTTTCAATAGGCGGTTAGTCGGGATGGCTACCTGTGTTTCGTACCCGCCGTTTTCCGACTCTCTCACATTCATACATCGGTAATCCGGTTTTCATGCCATGCTGTCTTTGAATACTATTTTCCAGCGTATCAAAGATAACTGTAAATCTGAGGGGTCGTCGGATAGGCAGCGCTTTGAAAACTGGCCGTAAGCATGGTCGTATCACGGGTAGAAGTCCGGTTTATTGGTAATCCATAAACATTTTTCGGATCGGAAACATAAGTAGTTAAATTCTTCAGCACGCCTGCCATGTCTTTTTTGATTTTCGTTGCTGACATCAGGTGACCTGACCCGGTTAAACGGATTATTTCCGGTATTGATATCACATTCCCAAAAAGCACCTGTAGAGTCCTTACTGAAGGATATCAGATGAATGGCACTTTGAAATTTTAAATCCTTTTGTTCAATCTCTATTCCGGCAATATTAGTAAGTTGCCTGTTGAGGCGGAAAACAGTTCCATTAAATTCAAAGGGGCTTCCTTTTATATGTGCTTTGCCGTCGGCATCCCGCCACCATTTCTCCCAGTTTTCTTCCTGGCCTATATAACGGAATTCTCCGCTAATGGTTGCCTGCGCCGTGGATATATTGGATATTACGATCTTTGCGGGGATGAACAGATAAATACAAGCAACCGTTAAAACGATGATCACCAAGTAACCAGAACATCCATTTCTTCATATCTTGATTAATAATTGTGGCGCAAAGTAGCCAATTTTTGATTTATGTTTATTCTCCCATGCCGGCTCCTTCTGCTTGTTTGTCCACTGTTATTCCTTTATCGCCTGTCATTCGCAGGACGCGGATGGAAATACCCGCATCTTTTTAAACTCTTGCCTGCTTCGAAACCGGCATCCAGTTTAACAACCGGGTGGAGGACACCAAGGACTTTAACATTTTTAAATACCGGAATTTCTACAATGGTGGCAGGGGTCGCAATCGGTGATGTAAATAACGACGGTCTTCCGGATATTTTTTTTACTTCCAACCAGCATGAAAACCAGCTGTACCTGAATAAAGGCAACTGGAAATTCGAAGAAGTTGCATCGAAATCAGGATTAACAAGTACTCATCACTGGCATACCGGAGTAACCATGGTCGATATCAATGGCGACGGCTGGCTGGATATCTATGTTTGCAATGGTGGTGAAATCCCGGGAGATGACCGGGCAAATGAATTATATATCAATCAGCGGAATGGCACAGTTCAAAGAAGAAGCACATGCATACGGGCTGGATGATCATGGCATTTCGACCCAGGCCAGTTTTCTTCGACTATGATCATGATGGCGACCTGGATTGTTTTGTATTAAATAATAGTAATAAATCGGTTGAAAGTTTTGGATATTCCAGAAGATCTGCGGATGATCCGTGATCCGGAAAACGGGGACCGCCTATACCGTAACGATCAATGGGCATTTTACAGATGTAAGCCGGCAGGCAGGCATTTACGGCAGTGCCATCGCATTCGGACTCGGCGTTACGGTCGGCGATTTGAACAACGATGGCTGGGAGGATATTTATGTTTCCAATGATTTTTTTGAACGCGATTATCTCTATCTCAACCAGCAAAACGGAACATTTAAAGAAGTGATCGGAGATGCGATGGGACATATGAGCCAGGGCTCCATGGGCTCGGATATGGCTGATATCAATAACGACGGATGGCTGGATATTTTTACGACAGAAATGCTTCCTGAAACTGATTACCGTTTGAAAACAACCATCAAGTTTGATGAATACGATATTGTAAATGCAAAGAACCAGCTCGATTATCATCATCAGTTTACCAGCAATTGCCTGCAATTAAATAATCAGGATGGTACGTTCAGTGATATCGCCCAACTGTCGGGTGCCGATGCCACAGGCTGGAGCTGGGGCGCACTGATATTTGATTTGAATAACGACGGATGGAAGGATCTTTATGTTTGCAATGGGATCAGCAGGGACCTGACTGACCAGGATTTCCTGGAGTTTTTCAGCAATCCCGAAACCCTGAACAGATACCGTGAGAACGGATTTGATTTTACCGATATTTTGAAAACATATGCCTTCCGTACCGATTCCGAATTATGCATTTATCAATCAGCAAAATCTGACAGTTTAAAAATGAATCTGCCGCGCTGGGCTTCGATCAGCCCAGTTTTAGTAACGGTGCCGCCTATGCGGATCTGGATGGAGACGGTGACCTGGACCTGGTGATCAATAATGAAAACATGGAAGCCTTTGTATACCGGAACATGAGTACCGAAAAACTGCACCATCATTACCTGAAAGTAAAGCTGGACGGAGATTCACTGAATACTTTTGGATTTGGTGCCCGGTTGCAATTATATACCGACGGTAACCGTTCAAACGCTGGAACAAATGCCCAGCCGCGGCTTTCAAAGCAGTGTGGATCCGGTTTTGAATTTCGGACTGGGAGAAACAAATCATATTGACAGCCTGACGTATCCGCTGGTCCGGGCGGGCATTATGCCGATTCTGAAAAACCTGCCCGCGGATACGACTGATTACGCTGCATCAGAAGGATGCCCGGGCAATTATTCCCCGGACGGCTGAGAAATCACCAAACCATTATATAATAATGTTACCGCCGGCATTCATCCGGGGAAATATTCATCATACAGAAAATGAATACAGTGATTTTAACCGGGAAAAACTGATTCCGAAAATGATTTCCACAGAAGGACCCAAACTGGCTGTCGGGGATGTGAACGGAGACGGTCTGGAAGATTTTTATTATGGGAAATGCATTTGCTGATACCGCAAAATTATTTATTCAGCAACCCGATGGACATTTTATTCAAAAACCACAGCCTGCTTTTGTAGAAAGACAAATATTTTGAAAGCATCGGGGCTGTTTTTTTGGATGCAGACGGAGACGGTGATCAGGACCTGGTGGTTGGTTCCGGTGGCAACCAGGCCTTTCCCGGATCCGCCAACCTGTTCGTGAGACTATATCTGAATGACGGGAAAGGAAATTTTACCCGGAGTACCAAGGGATGGCCGGAAGTAATGTTGAATGCATCCTGTGTGAAAGTGCTGGATTTTGACGGAGACGGCTTAATGGATTTATTTATCGGTGGCCGAGTGATTCCCGGTCATTATGGATTAAAACCTGCCAGTGTTTTATTGAAGAATGAGGGAAATGGCTGTATTCACGGATGTTACCAAAGTCGATGGCTCCGCAACTCCTGGATCTCGGTATGGTTACCGATGCGGCCTGGGCGGATATTGACGGGGATGGAAAACCGGAACTGATTATTGTCGGTGACTGGATGCCGGTAACCATTATGCATTATGAAAAAGGAGAAATTCAAAAAGATCAGGAGAATTGCCCAATTCCTCCGGCTGGTGGAATTCGTTAACTGTTGCAGATGTAAACCAGGATGGATATCCCGATCTGGTGGCGGGAAATTTTGGATTGAATTCCAGGATTAAAGCCGACACGCTTCATCCTGCACAGCTTGTTACTGCTGATTTTAATAAAAACGGGCAAACCGAATGCATTCCTGTGTATTATAAAACCGACGGGAAAGCATATCCATATTGGATGAAGGGGGAAATGGAAAAAGAAATTCCGTCATTAAAAAAGAAATTCCTTCAGTTTAAATCCTATGCCGGCAAACAATTCAGTGAAATATATAGTCCGGAGGAATTGAAAGATGCTACGATACTTAACCGTGAATGAAACCCGCAGCGCTGTTTTTCTGAATGACGGCAAAGGACATTTTACAATAGAGGCTCTTCCCATGGAAGCCCAGTTATCGCCTGTTTATGCAGCAGTAGTATATGATTTGAACGGGGATGGTTTCAAGGATATTTTTCTGGCCGGTAATTTTTATGGACTGAAACCCCAGACCGGTCGTTTTGATGCGAGCTATGGAACACTGCTTCTGGGTGACCGCACAGCATCATTTTCATTATGATAGCTCCAAGACAAAGCGGTTTGTTTATGAGGGGAGAAGTACGGGATGCCGCGATGCTGAATCCCGGCGGTCAAAATACCCCTGATTGATGGTGGCAAGAAATAATGATGATCTGATGCTTTTTCAGAAAGCATTTTAAGCCTAAAGCTTAAGAGCTTAAAGCCTAAAGCCTAAAGCCTGCCTAAAACCTTAGCTGGTTCCTGGAAGGGTTTGTCCCGACATTATTATCAGAATAGTGCTGTTAACAGGCCCTGTCGCAGGCCAGTAAAATATTTAATCAAATTATTTATTGAAAATCAATCAGTTACAAAGGTGCCTGTAAAAAATAAGGCCTGAAACTTTGGGAATAAGTAATCATTCCTCCTACCTTTGCCGTCCTTTAAATGAGCTACCGGGATAGCGGTGGTAAATCAAAAACAGAATCATGAGCAAATTACATTTCACCACAAAACATGCGAACGAGGCTACCGTACAACGCGACTGGTATGTTGTGGACGGTACTAATCAAACCGTTGGTCGCATGTGTGCCAGGATTGCAGCCATCCTGCGCGGCAAGAACAAAGTTTATTATACTCCACATGTTGACTGCGGTGATTTTGTCATCATTATCAATGCAGACAAAGTGGTGTTTTACCGGTAATAAACTGGAAGATAAGATTTACATCAATTTCTCCGGTTATCCTGGTGGGAAGAAAGAAGAAACTGCCAAGAATCTGTTGAAACGCAGACCGGAAGCGATTCTCGAAAGAGCGGTGAAAGGAATGTTGCCAAAAAACAGGCTGGGCCGCAAGATGTACAAGAAATTATTTGTGTATGCCGGTTCTGCACATCCGCATGGTGCACAACAACCGAAAGAATTAAAGTTTTAAATTTTTCAACATTTCTCTTTCATAATGGAAAAACAAAAAATTGCAACTGGTCGACGGAAAGAAGCTGTAACACGCATTTTTCTGACCAGGGGCAGCGGTAAAATCGTTATCAACGATAAAGATTATAAAGATTATTTCTCCCTGGCTTATTTGCAGAACCAGGTAGATCTTCCTTTGAAAACGATTGAGTCGCTCGACAAATATGATATTCAGATCAATGCAACCGGCGGTGGTATCAAAGGACAGGCAGAAGCCTGTAAACTGGGTATTGCCCGTGCATTGCTTGAAGTGAATCCTGAATTTCGTCCGGCTTTGAAAGCTGCCGGTTTGCTGCGTCGTGATCCGAGATCAGTTGAACGTAAAAAACCAGGACGCAAGAAAGCAAGAAGAAGCTTCCAGTTCAGCAAACGTTAATTCTATTTAATTCAAATCAGTTGAAAGCCGGGTTCCGCGACCAGGGCTTAAAGTTTAATCAATATGGAACAGAATACTTCACTTCAGCAACAGTTATTGGAAGCCGGTGTGCATTTTGGTCATCTGAAGTAAGAAATGGAATCCTAAAATGCTGCCTTACATCTTCGCGGAGAAGAAAGGCATTCATATCATTGACCTGAATAAAACAACAGAAGCGCTGCAGGAAGCATCTGCTGCTTTGAAGCAGATTGCAAAAACCGGTAAGAAGATCATGTTTGTCGGCACCAAAAAGCAGGCAAAGGAAATCGTTACCGAATGTGCAAAAAGAGTAACCATGCCTTTCGTTACAGAACGCTGGCTGGGTGGTATGCTTACCAATTTCAATACCGTTCGTAAGAGCGTAAAGAAAATGCAGAGCATTGAAAAAATGCTGACTGACGGAACTTTCGACAGCATTACAAAGAAAGAACGCCTCACACTGGCCCGTGATAAAGATAAAATGGAAAAAGTACTGGGTGGTATTGCCCAGCTGGGACGTGTACCTGCTGCACTTTTCCTGATCGATATCGGTCATGAACATATTGCACTGGCAGAAGCAAAGAAACTGGGTATCACTACATTTGGTATGGTGGATACGAATTGTGATCCGAACAAAGTTGATTTTGCTATTCCTTCGAATGATGATGCAACAAAATCCATTGCCATCATTGTAAACTATATTGCTGCTGCAATTGCAGAAGGACTTGCCGAAAGACAGGCTGCCAAAGATGAAGATAGTGGAAGAAGTTTCCAGCGATGAGAACGAAAAGAAAGCAGCCCGTATACAGGCAGAAGCTGAAAGCGAAGCAGCCCGTGGAAGAGGTGGAGTGATAAAACAGCCAGAACACCAGGTGCACCAAAACGCCGTGTTCCAAACAGCGGTCGCCGTACCGGAGCGAGATAAGTTTAAGCTTAACGCTCAAAGCTTAAAGATCAACGCTGAGTTAAGAATGCAGGATTGGATATTCATCAATCAAAAAAAATTATATGTCAACACTACAACAATTACAGCAGCAGAAATCAATAAACTCCGCCAGACAACCGGCGCGGGTATGATGGACTGCCGCAAAGCCCTGGTTGAAAGTGATGGTGATTTTGAAAAAGCCATTGACTACCTGAGAAAAAAAGGTCAGAAAGTGGCTGCACTGCGCAGCGACCGTGAAGCAAAAGAAGGTGTGATCATTGCAAAAACAACTGCAGATAATAAAACCGGATTGATCATTACGCTGGCCTGCGAAACAGATTTCGTTTCAAAGAATGCAGAATTTGTTGCCGTTGCCCAGAGTATCATGGATGTTGCGATCAAGAATAATGTAAAGTCACTGGAAGAATTGCAGACATCCAAACTGGAAAATGCAACTGTTGCAGATAAGATCAATGACCAGGTTGCCAAGATCGGCGAAAAAATTCAGCTGGCCCGTTTTGAAAGAATTGATGCAGATGCAGTGGCTTCTTATATTCATGGTGCTTACAGAATGGGCGTACTGGTTGGCCTGAATAAAAATTCAGCACGCTGCGCTGGAAGCCGGAAGGGAAGTGGCGATGCAGATTGCTGCAATGAATCCGGTAGCTGTTGATCAGGATTCCGTTTCCGCGGAAATGATTGAAAGAGAAAAAGCAATCGTTACAGATCAGATCCGCAATGATCCGAAAATGGCTGGTAAACCTGATGAAATGATTGAAAAAATCGCAGTCGGTAAACTGAATGCTTTCTTTAAAGAAAATACTTTAACGGCACAGCCTTTTGTGAAGGATCCTTCCAAAACAGTGGGAGATCATCTGAAGTCAGTGTGATGCCGGCGTGAAAGTGACCCAGTTTAAAAGAGTTCAATTAGGATAAAAATATATCCCGCTTTAAAGCGGGATTTTTTTATGCTCTCCATTTGTTTGAGAATTCATTATCGCCGGATATTAGAAAATGCTGTTCTATGACAGAAATCATCTGTGATAATTCAGGTGCTTTCAAATTCTCGAATTGGCCAGATTCTCAAATTAATTTCTCTTTCTTTGCATTAATCAAAACAAACTTATGCTTCCAAAATACACCCGTGTTCTGCTGAAATTGTCCGGTGAAGCCCTGATGGGTGATAAAAGTTTTGGTTTTGACAATGCAGTGATCGCCCAATATGCCGCAGGATATCAAAACGATTGTGGATCTGGGAGTTCAGGTGGCGATCGTGATCGGCGGCGGTAATATTTACCGGGGCATGAATGAAAAGGAAACAGGCATTGAAAGGGCGCATGGAGATTATATGGGCATGCTGGCTACGGTGATCAACGGGATGGCCATGCAGGCCGGACTGGAAAAAATTGGCGTTTTTACACGATTGCAAAGTGCCATCAAAATGGAACAAATCGCTGAACCCTATATTCGCCGCCGGGCCATACGTCACCTGGAAAAGGGACGGGTGGTTATTTTCGGAGCCGGAACCGGCAATCCTTATTTTACCACAGATACAGCCGGATCCCTCCGGGCCATTGAAATAACGGCTGATGTGATACTGAAGGGCACCCGGGTGGACGGAATCTATACGGCTGATCCGGAAAAGGATCAAAAATGCCAAAAAATACAATACGATAACCTACCAGGAATGTATTTCAGGCAACCTGAAAGTGATGGATATGACTGCTTTTACCCTGTGTATGGAAAATAACCTTCCGATTATCGTTTTTGACATGAATAAACCCGGAAACCTGAAAAGAGTGGTTACCGGCGACCAGGTAGGCACCCTGGTAACGGCCTAGATGCGTATTTCTACTTTAAATTCAGGCCCAGCTTGTATTTATGCAGTGGATATCCCTATTTTGTAATGCTGAAAATCACCGCTTTCTGCGATTTTCCTACCCTTCCATCCGGTATCCCATCAATTGCCAGCCAAGCCCCGAGGAAATCCTTTGTTCTGAGTACCGAACAATATGAAGACATTACCCCTAATACTTGGATACACCCTAACCGTCAGACTACCTGAAATAATTATATTTCTTTTAGGTGCCCTTATATCTGGGATATCACCATTCATTATTTCTGGACCTCCCGCAATACAATCCGCATTCAAAAGCCAGTACCCGATGAAGGAATCGGTGAAAATGATAACTGGAAGCTGAAGTATTATACGGATATGGAAATGCAGGAAAAGACACTGCAGCAACTGCGTGAACGTCTTGTCTGAATCAGAAGAAAATGAAAAGATTTATAGTCTTGAAACGGAAGAGCTGCGTGAAGAACTGGCACTTGCTGAAAGAAAAATATTCACGCGCAGAAGCCCAGGTAAAACCGCCTACTGTTACGGAGGATTATTTAACACAGCTGAAAACGGCACAGGAAAATCTTTTTCAATATAATCAGCATATCAATAAACTACTTCAGCAGATACAAATGCTGAAGGAATCAGAAAAAAAATACCAGGATCTTCAGCAGCAACATAACGTGTCTGAATGATCAGTTATCCGGCCTGCACCGGCAGCTGGCTGAAAAAGATGCAGAGATCAACCGGATTATGCAGGAACAAAGACTGGTATTGGAAATGAATGAGCGGATGGACAAAGCGTATGCAGATTTCACACAGATGCAGGAGAAATTCCGAAAACTGGAACAATACCTCGACCAGCCGCACAGCAAACGAATAGAGTATGATCAGCTGCAGGAATCTTATTTCAAACTCAGCAGGGAATTTGATGAAGTCAAAGGAAAACAAATTTCTCTGTTCGAAGAAAACCAGCGCCTGAGCCGCATTCTGGCGGATACAGAAGACAAACTGAAAGAAGCCAATTTCCAGCGTCAGCAATATCAGAAGAAAATGTTATTCCTCGAAGAATTAAACCGGGATCTGCAGGAAGCTACGGAACAGCATAAAAAAATGGAAAGTCAGTTGCGGCGCATCAGCGAAATGGAATCCATTTTATCGCGAACTCATTCCCGAAAGAATCCCCCACCGCCACCGCCTACTTCAAATCAGCCGATTATTTAGTATGACGGTTGACGGTTGACGGTTGACGGTTGATCAGTTGAACGTCAATCACGATACTCTTGTACTCGCTAATACGTTTGTATTCTTAGAGTTTCGTAATTTTATGCCATGAGCTGCGATCGCTGATATAAGAAAAGAATACAAGCTAAACCGGTTAAACCGGAACAGATGTTGCAGAAAATGCAATGGAACAATTTGAACGATGGTGGAAGGATGCTGTGAAGAGTGAAATCGAAGAAGTGAATGCCATGACGCTGGCAACAGCATCTGCAGATGGTCTGCCATCTGCCCGAATTGTGTTACTGAAAGGATTTGATGCAAGCAGGATTTCAGTTTTATACAAATTATGAAAGTTTCAAAGGGAAACAGCTGCTGGAAAATCCCAGGGCCTGCCTGGTTTTTTTCTGGAAGGAACTGGAACGACAGGTCCGGATTACAGGACTGGTTGAAAAACTTAGCCGGGAAGAAAGTGATGCTTATTTTAATTCAAGGCCGGCAGGGCAGCCGGATTGGTGCCTGGGCTTCGCCGCAAAGCGAAGTGATTGAAAGCAGTGAATGGCTGATCATCAGGTGCGAAACAATTTGAAGCGAAATTTGCCGAAAACGATATTCCCCGACCACCTCATTGGGGTGGTTACCTGGTAAGACCCGTCACCATTGAATTCTGGCAGGGCAGGCCAAACCGTCTGCACGACCGTTTACTGTATACTTGCAGGAAAATGGTGAACTGGCTGATTGAAAGACTTGCACCTTAGCGGATGACAGTTGACAGTTGACCGATGACCGTTGACAGTTAGTGACTCAGTGCAATACACTTCCATACTTCCATACTTCCACACTTTCCTAGGCTTCTTTCTTCTTTAGCTAACAACCTTCTTTTCATTCTTTGGTCTGCTTTTTCCAAATGAACCTTTGAAAATTTTACCCTTTTTTGTCTTTTTATCTCCTTTACCCATATTATTTATTTAAGAGTGCAAATATCCGGAAAATAAAAAGCTCCGGCTAATTAATAATCAGCTAACCGGAGCTTTTAAGTTTGAATGATAAAGACAGCAATTATAATTTGGCAGACAATTCCTTACCCGCTTTAAATTTTGCTACTTTTTTCGCTTTGATTTTTATCACAGCACCAGTCTGTGGATTGCGACCATTACGGGCAGCTCTCTTGGAAACAGAGAAAGTACCAAAACCAACCAGTGTAACTTTTCCACCACCTTTCAGTGTTTTAGCAACTGCTTCTACAAATGAATCGAGTGTATCGTTAGCCTGTGTTTTTGTAATGCCGGCATCATCGGCAATTTTCGAAATTAATTCTGCTTTGTTCATAGTGTAATATTTTGTAACGGCAAATATAGCTGCTTTTAATTCCCGTCAAAATATTTTAATGAACCTGTCAAAGTGGTATAATTCAGCACAGATAAGGGTTTCAGGCAATTATCAATTATTAATTGTTAATGATTATTATTCCGGCAATTCGACGGGAAAGCCTTGCTGGTAAAGGGTTTCAGCTCATCATGTCAAAGCCACGCCGATACAGGGTTTCAGAGGAATGTACATATATTTTTTCAATACGCTCGAATGCTTTTTTATTCTTTTCCACAAATAATGCACAGGACCATTGCAGTTAGTCAGATGTATAGAAAAATTAAAAAATTTTTCTTCCAATCTCAGATTATTTTTCTTCAGTTCCAGATATACCGGACAATGATCGCTGTGTTTTATATCCGGATAAATTTCAGCATTCACGATCCGGCCAGCCAGGTTGTTGGTCACATTGATATAATCGATCCTCCATCCTTTATTATTCAGTCTCACGGTGGGGAAACGCTGACTCCACCAGCTGTATCGGTGTGGTTCAGGATGTTTTGTCCGAAAACTGTCTATCCATCCGCTGTCCAGAAATTTATCCATCCAGGCTCGTTCCGCAGGCAGAAATCCGGATGAATTTTTATTTCCTTTCGGATCATGAATATCAATTTCCTTGTGAGCAATATTATAATCACCACAAAGAATAAGTCGCGGATATTTTTTTTTCAGTTCATCCAGGTATAGATAGAATTCATCCAGCCACTGATATTTAAATCCCTGTCTGATTTCACCGGTATGTACCGGAAGGAAAATAAGCATTGATCAGACGGATATCTCCAAAGTCAAGCTGGATAACCCTTCCCTCATCATCACTCACCTGATGACCGGTGCCATATTGAACATGGTCAGGTTTTATTTTTGTAAATACAGCCACTCCGCTATATCCTTTTTTCTGTGCGCTGAACCAGAAATCCTGATAACCCAGTGAAGTAATTTCTGCATGAGCCACATTATCTTTTTCTGCTTTTGTTTCCTGAAGACAAATAATATCGGCCGGATTTGTTTTTAACCAGTCCACCAATCCTTTTTTCATCGCGGCGCGAATGCCGTTTACATTATAACTGATGATACGAAGGGAAGCCATACTAGGTTTGCTTATATTCGATATGCAATTTACTTCTACTGTTTTATTAAAGAATATGATCACATGTCTGACGACTTCCGTTACACATACAAAAAATGCATCTGGTACACCCCGCGGTGATCAAGGCAAAAAGACCGCTTTACCTCGACGGTCCTCAAAGCCGTAGTTTTGAACTGTCATTTGCCTGGAAAGTATTCAGGCAAATTCTGAGCGGAAACCGGGCACTTTATTTTGTAGGTCCCTGCATTACGGTATTCGGATCTGCCCGATTCAAGGAAGATCATCCATATTACGGTATTGCCAGGGAATTTGGAAAACGCATTGCTGAAATGGGTTTTACCGTTATGACGGGTGGTGGTCCCGGTATCATGGAAGCAGCGAACCGTGGAGCTTTTGAACATGGAGGAAAGTCGGTGGGTTGCAATATTCGTCTGCCCGATGGAACAGCAACCCAACAAGTATATGCAAAAATGGATCACCTTTGATTATTTTTTTCTGCGGAAAGTCATGCTGCTGAAATATTCCTATGCATTTATCGTAATGCCGGGTGGTTTTGGCACGCTGGATGAATTGTTTAATACACTTACGCTGATACAGACAAAATCAATCACCCAGTTTCCGGTAGTTCTTTTTGGAAAATCATATTATCAGCCGCTCGTTGAAATGATCAGGAAAATGGTGGATGAAGAAACCATATCTGCAGGAAGATCTCGATCTGTTGCTGGTTACGGATGATGTGGATGAAGCGATGAATCATATCAACACGTATATCTCGAGCAACTATGATCTGATGAAAAGACGCAAGCGTTTCTGGTGGCTGTTTGAGAAAAAGTTTCCTTTTAATTGAAACGATGTACGGTTGGCAGTTGGTACCGATGTGCGGGACAGTTGGCGGTTGAGCAGTTGGCGGTTAGAGCAGTTTGAAGCGTTAAGCTTAACTTGAGTGACTGACTACTTTCCCGACAGGAAAACTAACGCCGAGATTCAAAATCATTTCATAAGTGCCAAAAGCCTGCTTTGCAGTACCCTGATAAATTTTCAGATCCGTATACCGGGCATAGTCCAGTTTGTTGGCGTATTCGAGATAAACATAGTGGAAGAAAGTAACTCGTCAGATCTCCTTCCACGCCCACATTCCATCCACCCATCTGAAAATGCGGATCATTTTCCGGCTGATCAAAATAATTTACTCTGCACATGGGGGATAACCGGACCGATACCGAATTTTCCAAATCCGTCAATCTTGATGGTTTGTTTTTTGTTGATCCAGATATGCCAGCGTTTTACAATATTGAAAAGTAAAAAATTGGCGCCATTATTCAGGTAATGATAAGAACTGGAATCAGATCCGGCTGCAGCTGTCGGCAAACAAAACCTGGCCCTCGTATGGGATGATTATTCATCTTGACCTTTAATATGAACCATCTGGTTATCTCCGAAAATAACCATTTCGTATGATCGAAATTGATTTCAACACCCAATCCTTTTTCCTTGTTAAAAATATAACCGATGCGATAATTGTATTGGGGAATAGTAATGTGCTTTTGTAAAGAACTGTTCATCCCAACCCGGATGATCATGCCCCTGACATTTACAAATGTAAAAGAATTACCCAGTGAGGGCTGGCTGACGCTTACATTACTATGGGTATACCATTCCGTATTATATCCCCAGGAGAAATAAAATTCACCTTTCCTTTCTTTTTTTGTCGTTTTGGGCCGTTACTGAGGAACGGGGCAAGAGCCATATGAGAATGAATAGAAATCCTGCACACAATTTTTCGGTTACTCATTATTGGCATTTAGGGTATATAGGCTATTTTTCAGGTCGCAATTTACGACCATTATTTATTAAATGAACGTTGTTATCAGTCAGGCTTCATAATCCAAAACAGGACGCAGCCATCGTTCCACTTCTGCAATTTCCATATTTTTTCTGGCAGCATAATCTTCCACCTGGTCTTTGCTTATTTTTCCCACACCAAAATATTTGCTTTCAGGATTGGCAAAATACCAACCGCTGACCGAAGATGCCGGATACATGGCCAGTGATTCTGTAAGGGTGATACCAGTTGTTTCTTCGCCACCCAGCAAATGAAATAATTTATATTTTTCGGTATGATCCGGACAGGCAGGATAACCCGGTGCAGGACGAATGCCGGTATATTCTTCCTTGATCAGTTGTTCATTGGTCAGGTGTTCTGATTTTTCATATCCCCAGTATTCCGTTCGCACTTTTTTGTGCAGCAATTCCGCAAATGCTTCGGCAAGCCGGTCAGCCAGTGCCTGCAGGATGATTTTGTTATAATCATCCAGTTCTTCCATAAAACGCTGTGATATGTTTTTCTATTCCCTGAATGGTTACGGAAAATGCACCGATATAATCCGTTTTACCGGATTCTGCCGGAGCAATAAAATCTGCCAGTGAAATATTGGGCTGCCCGGCTGCTTTTTTGGATTGCTGACGGAGAAATTCCAGAGGTTACAGATATACCGTCCGGTTCTGATGCTGCAATGGTAACCGTGTCATCTGCTGTAGCATTGGCGGGCCAGATACCGATCACACCGCGTGGTGTCAGCCATTTTTCATCAATGATTTTTTTCAGCAGTGCCTGTGCATCATTATATAAGCTTGGTGGCTGCTTCACCGATTACTTCATCACTCAGCAGCTGCGGAAATTTTCCATGCATTTCCCAGGCAATAAAAAATGGCTGCCAGTCAATATATTCTGCAATTTCCTGCAGATCAACCGGATCAAAAATTTTTGCGCCCAGGAAGGCCGGTTTTACGGGTTCAAATTTGTTCCAGTCAATTTTTATTTTGTTTGCTTGGGCTTCGGCATATGGTCAGATAATTGTTTGCCTGATTTTTTATTTGCGAAATCAGCTTTCAGTTTGATGTATTCCGTTTCGATATTTTCAAGGAAAGGTTTTTTCAGAACTTCATTCAGCAGACTTCCTGCAACAGTTACACTTCGGGAAGCATCGAGTACATGTACAACACCATGTTCATATTGCGGAGCAATTCTTACTGCCGTATGCATACGGGAGGTGGTTGCGCCGCCGATCATTAGTGGCAGATTGCATATTCCTCCTTTTCATTTCGCGGGCCACATGCACCATTTCATCCAGAGAAGGAGTGATCAATCCGCTCAGTCCGATGATATCTGCTTTTTCCTTTTTGGCTGTTTCCAGGATTTTGTCAGCGGGAACCATTACACCCAGGTCAATGATATCATATCCATTACAACCCAGAACAACGCCGACAATATTTTTTCCGATATCATGTACATCTCCTTTTACGGTTGCCAGTAATATTTTTGCAGCGCCTTTTTCTTCAGTTGCGGTTCCGGTTGAACTCGCGGCAACCCTCCTGTTATAGTTTTCAATTTTTTCCTCTTCAATAAATGGTGTGAGCACGGCAACAGATTTTTTCATTACCCGGGCACTTTTTACAACCTGGGGCAGAAACATTTTTCCGCTGCCAAAAAGATCACCCACCACATTCATTCCAGCCATCAGTGGTCCTTCAATTACTTCCAGTGGTTTGGGATATTTCAGCCGTGCTTCTTCCGTATCCGCTTCAATATATTCTGTAATGCCATTTGATCAGCGCATGTTTAAGTCTGTTCTTCCACAGAAGTCAGTCGCCAGGTTTCATCTTTCTTTTCTTCCTTTACCTTTCCTTTTACCGTTTCTGCAAAAGCGAGCAGTTTTTCTGTGGCTTCATTGTTATCATTATTCCGGTTCAGGATCACATCTTCGCAAAGCTGGCGAAGACCGGGTTCAATTTCATCATAGACCACCAGCTGACCGGCATTTACAATACCCATATCCATACCTGCTTTGATGGCATAATAAAGAAATACACTGTGCATGGCTTCGCGTACAGGTTCATTTCCCCGGAATGAAAATGAAAGATTACTTACACCGCCACTTATCTTGACCAGCGGATGCATTTTTTTTATTTCCCGGGTGGCTTCAATAAAATCAACAGCATAATTATTATGTTCTTCCAGACCGGTTGCAATGGCAAAAATGTTCAGGTCAAAAATAATATCCTGCGGATCGAAATCAACCTGTTCGGTCAATATTTTATAAGCCCGGTGGCAAATTTCCACTTTACGTTCCCTGGTATCTGCCTGGCCTTTTTCATCAAATGCCATAACGATAACGGCAGCGCCATAACTTTTACAAATGATGGCCTGTTCAATAAATTTTTCTTCTCCTTCTTTCATAGAAATGGAATTCACAATACATTTTCCCTGCACACATTTCAGACCCGCTTCGATAATACTGAATTTGGAAGAATCGATCATGATCGGAATCTTCGCAATATCCGGTTCGCTCTGGATCAGGTTCAGGAAATGGGTCATGGCTTTTTCGCCATCCAGCAAGGCATCATCCATATTCACATCCAGGATCTGTGCGCCGTTTTCCACCTGCTGGCGGGCAACGACCAGGGCTTCTTCATATTTATTTTCGCGGATAAGCCGTGCAAATTTTTTTGAACCCGTAACATTGGTTCGTTCACCCACATTTACAAAATTGGTTTCGGGACGAATGACCAGTGGTTCCAGTCCGGATAAACGGAGATAGGGTTATATAATATTTGTTTCACTCATGTATTAATCAGATTTAAGCCACCAGTTCCACTAACCGGCAATTTTCTTGGTTCGAATTTCTTCACCTGTTCTGCAATATGCTTGATATGATCGGGTGTGGTGCCACAACATCCACCAACAATATTTACAAATCCTTCCTTTGCCCATTCTTCCAGGAAATGAGCGGTTTCTTCCGGTTGTTCATCATATTCACCCATGGCATTCGGTAGACCTGCATTCGGATAAGCAGAAGTATAACAGGCATGCGATTTGGGAAAGCTCTTCAATATGCGGTCGCATTTCCGCTGCACCCAGTGCACAATTCAGTCCAACACTCAAGCGGTTTTGCATGGCAACGAAGTATAAAAAGCTTCCAGGGTTTGCCCGCTCAAGGTTCTGCCGCTGGCATCCGTGATAGTGCCGCTGATCATGATGGGCAGGGCTGGTTTTTTTGTATCGCGGAAATATTTTTTTATGGCGAAGATGGCTGCTTTTGCATTCAGCGTATCAAAAATGGTTTCAATCAGCAGCAGATCAACACCGCCATCCACCAGTCCGCTTACCTGTTCATAATAGGCTTCCGACACTTCATCGAAAGTCACAGCACGGAAACCGGGATTGTTTACATCGGGAGAAAGAGACAATGTTTTATTCATCGGACCGATGGCGCCGGCGACAAATTTTTGGTTGGCGGTTGGCGGTTGACGGTTGACGGTTGACCGTTGACCGTTGACCGTTGACCGTTGACCGTTGGTTGTTTTGCAGTGAATTCATCTATGGCCTGCCTGGCAATTTTTGCAGAAGCAACATTTAGTTCATAGGCCAGGGACTGCATATTATAATCAGCCTGGGCAATAGCGGTGCTGCTGAAAGTATTGGTTTCAATAATATCTGCACCGGCTTCCAGGTATTCGCTGATGAATGGCCTTGATGATATCCGGACGTGTCAGGGACAGCAGATCATTATTGCCTTTTACATCAGAAGGCCAGTCTTTAAAACGTTCGCCGCGATAATCTGCTTCTTCCAGTTTATACCGCTGGATCATGGTGCCCATGGCGCCATCAATGATGAGTATGCGGGATTCCAATGCCGATTCGATATTTGACATGGTAGTATAATTTAAATGCGGATTGTTTATAGCCGGAAGACGGCAGAGAAGGATTACTGAAAACGGAAGGAAAAGTATATAGGACTTACCTGGCGTTTATTAGTTCAGTTTATCCTTCAAGCTGTCAGGCCGAACAATAAACAAATCTGCCTGATGAACTGCAAAATTACGGCAAAATAGGGTAATTGCCAAAAGGCTCAAAGGCTAAAGCTTAAAGCTGTATAATGCTTAAAGTTAATCCTGATCAATCGATCATCGGTCAACGGTCAACTGTCAACCGTCAACCGTCAACCGCCAACCGTCAACCGTCACCGATGGAAACATAACTCTCCACCGGCAACCGGTTCGAAATAGAACGGGCCAGAGTCATTTCATCGGCATATTCCAGTTCCCCGCCAAAGGAAATACCCCGGGCGATGGTGGTGACTTTCACCGGGAAGGCAGCCAGTTTTTTCTGGATATAATAAATGGTAGTATCACCCTGGATATTCGGGTTAAGGGCAAAGATGATTTCTGTAACTCCTTCTTTCTGAATGCGATCCACCAGAGACTCAATAGCGAGCTGGTCTGGTCCGATGCCGTCCAGCGGTGAAATAATCCCTCCCAGAACATGGTAGGTTCCACTGAACTGCTGGGTACTTTCAATGGCAATCACATCCCGGATGGTTTCCACCACACAGATCATATCCTTCCTGCGCATGGAATTGGCACAGATGGAACAGATATCGGCATCGGCCACATTATGGCAGCGCTGGCAGAACCGGATATCCTGCCGCATTTTGAGGATGGTTTCTCCGAAAGCCCGGGCAGCAGACGGATCCTGTTTCAATAAATGAAGTACCAGCCGGAGAGCAGTCTTCTTGCCGATACCGGGTAATTTGGCGAATTCGTTGACCGCCGTTTCCAACAGAGCCGATGAAAATTGCATGTATAAAATTACAAAGTTATATCCACTTCATTGTCCCAGTTCGCCTGCACAGAAATCTTATTTTTCATGGGCACCACGATCTCCGGCTGCAGGTGTTTATAGTAATCGCCGGGATCCCAGACACCATTCTGATTTGTGTCGTAAAGAATCCGCAGTTCGTAATCCCCGGGCTCAAAAAGCCTATTATTATAACGCAGCGATGTTCCGATCTTATAGGATAAGATAGAGTTTATCACCCTGGAAAAATAATAATACAGGATGACGGCTTAAGTCCAGATTTCTGAACCGCATCCGGAGATTACCATAGTCAGATTCTTTCTTTGTGCTGAAATTGATGGTGTCAATCTTTAATAATTTATCTCCGAGGGTATCTTCAGCAAAGTCTTTCTGCAGAATAAGATGATAAGGGGTGCCGGGTTTCCAGGCAGTAGTCAGGGTCAGTTTTTTGCTGGTGCTGTCCAGCATCCAATGATATTCAGTTATATTCTGAAAACTATCAATGGTGAAACGCATTTTTGATGAATCATAAAATTTAAGCGGTGTGCCAAAACTCAATTCAAGCTGGTTATGCAGATCCAGTTGACCACCGGGAATATTAGCCCCGATAACCAGCCTTTTTACTTTGTCCTTATCTTCTTTTTTGGGAGGAGGTTCCAGCAGGGTTTTTTTTGGTTTTTTGAATGAGTTGGCTGGTGTCTTCATAAGCATAGAGCAGGAGTGATGTCGTGCTTTGTGAAAGATCTACGGGGCTGTCGGCAAATGCAAATATCTGGGCCTTCGAAGTATATTCATACATACCGGTTTCATCTTTCAGGGCAAACAACGCATAGGTGCCTGGTCTTGAAATGGGTGAATGTAAAATTTCCGGAACTGTCCAGGCGCGCGATATATCGTGGCCTTTCTTTCGCAACGGCAGAATCATATAATCTGTCGTGCAAAATCGCAATCAGCGTGCTGTCGGGCTTTCCGGTATATGCCATGATCACCCGGCCGCTATAACTGCAGCGAATCGATATAAGTTCCGGTTGAAAAAGAATAAGTGAAATTCTTCAAAACATTTCCTTCATTCACATCGGTGACCGCCTTTCCGAAATTCAGCGAATAGGTTGTATTGGGCTGAAGAGTATCCTTTATCTCAATGGTAATGATTTTCAGATGGCGAGGTAACCGTGGGCAGAATTTTCGGAACCGGGGAAACGATCAGGTTTTTGCGGACATCTTTCAGTTCGATGTATTCATCAAAATTCAAAATGATTTTTTTACCGTGTTACATGCAATGCATTCATGCCGGGTTCGGCATTTATAAGAACCGGCGGGAGGCTGTCCCTGGGGCCGCCTGTAGGTGGAACAATATTCGCACAACCGGTAATTAAGGGAACGCGCATCAACGCAAGACAGACCAGGAAAAAAATAAGGAGTCGCTTCATGTGCTTGGTCTGCAAACTTACTGGAGGGAAGCGGGATTTATACAGATTTATGATTTTATAAACTTGGATGTTCTTCTTCTTCCTGCAATGCTGCGACGTGATATCCAGTTTATTGGTTTTGACAAAATTGCACCAGTGGCAATCCTCCTTACCGCAGCCCGTATAGAAATCATGGTTCTGGATCTTTGTCCAGGTTTCTGTAATCTGGCGGGTAACGATGGCTTCGTCTTCCGGGCGTGATGTATATTTTTTCTTTTTTATAATTTTTTTTGTTGTCCGGTTCAATAAAATCAAATTCCGTACTGATCACCTGCCAGCCGTTCGGACTCCGGTCAACCAATAATTTATAAAACACCGCCTGTCGCCAGTAGTCGCCGCCAATAGGATCTTTTTCGGTGGGCCCTTTTATTTTTGGATTTGGCATTTTCGGGATTGCCCGTTTTATAATCCACCACATTTACCTGTTTGCCGTCAAATTCCAGTTTATCCAGTTTGCCCTTTACCGGAACACCTTCAATCGTCACGTTCCCGATATTTCTTTCAATGCTTACAATCCTGTTCCAGGTAGTGGATATATTTTTCATAATAGGCGGGCAGAATGATATGACCGTATTCCATTCGTCGCGCGAATTGCTCTTTTGTAAAACTTTCGCGGTGCCGGTACATATACTGGTCAAATGAACCAAGAAAAAACGAAACATCGGGAAAACTGATTCTGATTATCCTGCATATTCCGGAAAAGTTTTTCCAGCGCATCATGAACAGCAGATCCGAATTCCGTATTTTCATTTTTAGGTGAAGGAATCCGGATAAGGTTTTTGAAATAAAATTCCAGCGGACATTTCAGGTAATTGTTCAGCGCGGTTACATTCATCTGAAATTTTTCCAGTACGCGATTGATAAAATCCATTTCAATTCGTTCCATTTCCGGAGGCTGTTGTCCCCTGCAGCAGTAGGAATTGAAAGTCGCTGGATTCCTGCACAGACAACGACATTTTTTCGACCGGCAGATCGAATCCTGAACGGATTTCTTCTATGAACAACGAAGGCTCTGCTTCCTTTCCATTATTGCGAAACCGGCTGTAAGAAAGATATAAATGTGTTTCCGCCCGGGTGATGGCAACATAAAAAAGCCGGCGTAATTCCTCGTCGTCATTGGGTTCCGATCTGAACAGGGTATCGGGAAAATGAAATCCTCTGCCGGGCTTCTTTTTCTTTTCCCAATTATGCGAATTACAGCCGGCAAAAAAAACATATGTAAATTCCAGGCCCTTGGAACCATGGGCCGTAAGCAGGTTTACCGCATCTGCACTGCCATTTACTTCTACCATGGGCAGGGAAATTTCTTCTTTCTCCATAAGGTCGAGATGAGTAACCAGGTCCTGGAGACTCAGCAGGTTGGCTGTCGCCGGGTTTCTTCTTTGATAAAATCAAAAAAAGCAGTGAGTGTGTCCAGCATTTTTCGTTTATCAGGGTGTTGCATGGTGAATTCCAGGAGGCCGGTTTCCGTGTAAATACTTTCAAATAAAGACTGCATGGTTTTGTTTGACACAGCGCTGATCAGGGATTCCAGAATTTTTCCGCAGCTGTGTCGAGCGGTGCAGTGTCTGGGAAAAAAGATCCCGGGCCGGGCGGTTGGCTTTTTCGCTGAGTAGTTTTCGCAGGGATATTCTTACTCCCTCCTTAGTGTTTTTGCGCAGACTTCTGCTGTCAGTGTGGCAATTTCTATGGCAGGAATATGGAACCATTCTGCATGCAGGATCTCAAAAAGCATTTCATCCCCGTTAAAAGGAACTTCATATTCATGGGCTGAAGCCAGGTAACGAATGAGCAGAAGCAGTTGCCCGATCAGCGGATCTTCCAGCAGGTTGATACTTCGTTTATTATAGACCGGTAGATGTTTTCAGTTTGAAATAGGAAAGTAGTTCCTGGCCGTATTTATTTTCTTTATAGATGACAGCGATTTTTCCGGGCTGGATACCGCGTGTTATCAGGTGTTCAATCTGGGATACAATGCTGATCATTTCAGCTCTTTCCGTTTCATATTCGCGGATCAGAGGCAGGTTCAGTCGATATGGGACAATTTTGCTGATTCGAGGAAACCAGTTCCTTTGACAAGTCCCGGCATTCTGTAGATCAGCCTGCCGGTATTCCTGCTGATCAGTTGTTTTGAAATGTCCAGGATCGGCTGGGTAGACCGATAATTATTGGTCAGAACTACGATTTGAGCAGATCTTTTTTATAGCTGTTGGCGAAATCCAGCATATTATCTTCACTGGCGCCCTGGAAGCGATAAATGGACTGATCGTCGTCACCCACCACAAATACATTTGGCTTATCCCAGAAGTTGATGAGCAGCTCCACGATCTTGATTTGCGTACCGCTGGTATCCTGGTATTCATCCACCAGAATATATTGATATTTTTCCTGGTAACGGCGAAGCAGGTCTTCATTCTCCCTGAAAGCCCGGATCACCCAGTTGATCATATCGTCATAATCATAGCGTCCTTTATCATACATCAGATGCTGGAAGCGGTCAAATTCATTTACGGCCGCGCGTAATTTTTCCATGCGTTCCTGCTGTTCGTCGATATCCGCCTTTTTCAAATCGCCCTTTTTGTAGCCCGGTCCCGTTTTCCTTATATATAAATTCATCGCGTGTCGGAATATCCTGCAGATATTCGTCGATCTTTTCTGCAATAAAAGCCGGTGTCTATCCTTCACGTTTCATGGTGCTGAAAAGGGACCGAAGATTTTTCATTTCATAATAAGCATCACCCCGATACCGTTTCAGCGGATGGTTTTGCGGGAAACTCGTCGACCAGCTCCCGCAGCAACTGAATCTGTTCGAGTTCGGAAATGGGATCCAGACTGTTTTTTTCAAAATGAGAAAGATTATCCTGGATGATATCATTGCAAAAAGCATGGAAGGTGTAAATATTCACTTTATATGCATCGGGCCCGATAAAAGATAATCAGCCGCCGGCGCATGGCGATGGCACCGGCATCCGTATAGGTAAGGCATAGAATATTTCGTGGGATCGGTATCCGTTTCCAATAATATCTTACCGATCCGGGCACCCAGGATCTGGGTTTTTCCCGTTCCGGGACCGGCAATAACCAGCACGGGCCCTTCAATTGTGTCCACGGCACGTTTCTGTTCGGGGTTCAGATGCATTGATAAACTGTTGAAAAAGTTCTTTTTGGTTCATAATCAGACTGAAAATGATTTCAAAACTTGGAAATTTTCTTGATTCCGGAATATTATTCCTCCTGTTTTCACGTTATACACCGGTATAATCCGATATAATCCGAAATATGAAGAACAACCAATCGTTCAAAGTTTTCATTGTTGAAGACGATATGTGGTACGGCTCCATGCTGGAACATTATTTATCCCTGAATCCGGAATATGAAGTTAAACGATTTGAATCACCTGGTGATTTCTTCGCGCATCTCCATGAAGTTCCCGATGTGGTAACTCTTGATTATTCCCTGCCGGATAGTGATGGCACGGAAGTATTAAGAAAAATCAAGGAATTTAATCCTGACATCCGTGTCATTATTATTTCCGGTCAGGAAGACGTAGCCACCGCCATCAATCTTTTAAAGAACGGCGCCTTTGATTATATCGTGAAAGACGATGATACCAAGGACCGGCTCTGGAACAGCATCCTGCATTTGCGGGAAATCAGCAACCTGAAACAGGAAGTGGAAAGCCTGAAAAAACAGGTGGGTCGCAAATATGATTTCTCCCAGATCATAGTAGGTAACAGCGAACCGATGGAAAAGGTTTTTGCGCTGATTGAAAAAGCCTCCAAAACAAATATTACCGTTTCTATTACCGGTGAAACCGGTTCCGGTAAGGAACTGGTGGCCAAAGCCATTCATTATAATTCAGAAAGACATACACTGCCTTTTGTGGCCGTGAATGTTGCTGCGATACCCAAGGAATTGCTGGAGAGTGAACTCTTCGGTCATGAAAAAGGATCATTTACCGGTGCTGTAACCCGAAGAATAGGAAAATTTGAAGAGGCTGATAAAGGAACTTTGTTCCTGGATGAAATCGGTGAACTGGATATTAACCTGCAGGCCAAACTGCTGCGGGTTTTGCAGGAAAGAGAGATCACACGGGTGGGCGCCAACAGTGTATTACCCATCAATGTGCGGATCATCGTAGCGACACATAAAAATTTACTGGAAGAAGTAAAAAATAAAACATTCAGGGAAGATCTTTACTATCGTTTGATCGGTTTGCCCATACATGCTGCCTCCATTGAGAGAAAGGGGAAATGATATTGCCATCCTCGCCAAGAATTTCGTGGATGGATTCTGCAAGGAAAATAAAATCGACAGAAAATCCATCAGTCCGGAAGCCCAGCAAAAACTGATTGCCTATCCATTTCCCGGGTAATGTGCGCGAATTGAAATCCATTATGGAACTGGCCGTAGTAATGAGTGATGAAGAAAATATCCTTCCCGAACATATCACCCTGAATTCTTCCACCAGCATCAATGATTTGCTGAACCGGGAAACCACGCTGAAGGAATTCGAAAGCCAGATCATACAGCATTATCTCGATAAGTATAACAAAGATGTTCTGCTGGTTGCCCGGAAATTAGATATCGGTAAGAGCACCATTTACCGGATGATTCAAAATGGCGAACTGAAGAGTAAGTAATGGGGATGCGTGCCGCCGTAGAAACAAACGAATAATGTTAGTCCCCGGAACAGATAAAAAACTGTTTGGAAAAACCATTCTGGTTGCAGAAGATGTTGAAATGAATCAGCAGCTGATCCGGCATATTCTCGAATCCTGCGGTGCGCAGGTCGTTATTGCAAAAAATGGTGCCGAAGCGCTTGAACAGGTAAAAAAACAGATTTTTGATTGTGTATTGATGGACGTGCAGATGCCGGAGATGGACGGCATTCAGGCCACAGATAAAGATCCGTAAGCTGGAAGATCCGCTGGCTCTCTGCTATTCCCATTATCGCACTCACGGCCAACTGCCAGGAAGAAGACCTGTTGAAATATGAACAGGCCGGTATGGATGACTATCTCGCCAAACCCATTGTGGAAGCGCAATCTGCTCGAAGCAATACTGAGCAATTCGGGAGGCACAACAACCAGGACCGGCGATAACTTCTTCCGGAGATAATAAGCTCTACGACCTCAAGATGATCCATTCCGTTTCGGGTGGTGATGCTGCATTTATCAAAAAGATGATCCTGCTTTTTATCGAAACCGTTCCGCAGAATGTACAGGAACTGGTGGATGCCACAGGCCAGAAAAACTGGGAGCAGGTTTCCAAGATGGCCCATAAATTAAAATCCACAATTGATTCGATGGGCATCCGCAGCCTCCATGACCAGATCCGCGCGGTGGAATCGAATGCTAAAAATCAGAGAACAGCTGGAACGCATGCCCGATATGGTGCGGACAGGTAGAATCGGTCGTTTCGGTTTGTATTCAGCAGCTGCGCGCGGAAGTTAATTAGCCAACTCTTTTATAGTTGGCGGTTGACGGTTGACGGTTGACCGGTTAAGCGTTCAGCGTTATGCCTTACGCCTTCAGCCTTATGCTTTCAGCCTGATTATCCACATCTTTCCCAAACACGTATTGACGATTCCCGATATCGGGAAAAACGTATTCCGGCTCAAGATATAAAATATTGAAAATGAATAGGTATTAAAATTCCGGCATTCTTTTCGAAATACTTGAGTCATAATAATTTACTAACTCATGCATTTGCAAGCGTCTTCGGGCATATTCATCGTAGAAGACAACCTGCTGTATCAGCAGTTGATCGCCCGCGAACTGGAATCTTTTGGAGGCCAGCTTTTTTTCTACACAACCGGAGAACATTGTATTGCCAATCTTTGCCGTCGTCCTTCTATCGTAGTACTGGATTATAACCTGGATGGTGAGATCAACGGACTGGAAACACTGGAAGAGATCCGCAAATTTGATCCGTCTATTTTTGTGGTATTGTTTTCCAGCCAGAAGGAAGTGCAGAGCAATGAGAATCAGCAGCGTTATGGATCTTTTGATTTTCTGGAAAAAAAGGAACAATCCTTTTCCCTGCTGAAACAACTGCTGCAGGCGAAAGTCAATATCGTAATTTTTAAAGACTATCCATTTAGCCTTAAGCTTTAAGCCTTAAGCCTAGTTAGCCTTAGCCCGGAATCCTCGAAATATATTTCTCGATTTGTTTGATCTGATCCACGATCTGTGGGGTAGTGGGTTTCAGATTTTTTGCCTTTCTGAAAAATTCCTTTGAAGCGCGGAATTCTCTTTTTGTCATCATGATGGAACATAACTGAAGATAGGCAGCTGCCTGGTTTTCCTTATCGGGCAAGCCCTTGCTGATTGCCTGCCGGATCAAACCTTCTGCTTTACGGATATCATTTTTCTGCATGGCCAGCATACCCATCTGGAGAAGACTGGCGCCTTCGGCTTCCTTCATGGGCATGCCCAGGTCGAGACCCTTGCGCATATTCACTTCCGCTCCGTCAAAATCATTTTTCATCATGGCGATATTGCCCTTGAGTGTATAATAAACAGAGCGGATGGGTTTGTACAACAGGTTGGGAAATTTGATCGTAGCCAATACTTTTTCTGCGCCTTCCATATTTCCGGATTCCATATGTTCCTGGATCAGACGGAGCGGACCGAAAAAGAAATGACCGGCAATGAGCACCACACCGATCAGGTAAGGCAGGAAAGCGGGCCAGAAACTGCTGTAAATATTGGTGAGAATGCCGATGACGATCAGGGCGACACCGATATATAAACGATATTTAATGATAATGCTGTAAAACTTCATAACCTCAATTTGGGCTGCAAAGATAGCCAGTTTCAGCGATCACGGAAGTTGAATTCCGGTGTGCGAAGTTAGAATTTGTCGTTGTTGACTTCGATCCAGTAACCGTCGGGATCCTGCAGATAAATCTGTTGGACTCTGATCGGGGCGAACGGCAATTTTATTCGGTTCGCCCTGCAAAATTGCCATATTTAACACCCAGCTTGTCCAGGTGTTTCATAAAATCGGGCAGGGAAGAAACAGTAAAAGCCAGGTGAATATTTACATCGTGCGGAATATCTTCTTTGGCACCGCTGACCACATGGAGCTGGCTGTGTTCGCCCATTTTAAACCAGACTATGGCGGTGATCGTGAAAAGGTTCGGGGATGGTATCCAGCATCATCACTTTTGAATAAAAATCTGCTCCGCGGGCGAGGTCGGTTACATAAATCGTGAGATGGTTAAAATGTGGTTTTGACTGGGCCTGGCTTTGAAGGGAGAAGCTGAGAAGCATTAAAAAACAGGCAAATTTCAGCAAACGATTCATTGATACGATTTGAAATATGAAGTTAAGGGGAATAGCGATTCTTGTTTCAGAAAATCTTACTTTTGCAGCCTTCGAGTTCAATGTCTGCGAGAGCTCTTAAAAATGGTCCCGTAGTTCAATGGATAGAATAGAAGTTTCCTAAACTTTTGATGCAGGTTCGATTCCTGTCGGGACTACCCTTTTGAAAAAGCGCCTGTGGCGTTGATTCTCTAAGGACTATTGTAAATTTGATGGCAACGCCATTCATTAATAAGTCAAAACAATCCGCCATGGTCACGAAATATAATTGCTTATTTTATTTAATTTTCAGCTTTTCACTCCTGATAGGCCGGTCTGGCTTTGCCCAATCGACGATGTTGTCAAAAGGAGATGCAGCGCCTGTATTTACTGCCAAAGCCAGCCTGGCCGGCAGTGAATTTGATTTTTCATTAAAAAACGCTCTTGCTAAAGGGCCCGTTGTAGTCTATTTCTATCCTTCTGCCTATACCGGCGGCTGTGATGCGGAAGCACATGCCTTCGCTGAACTCAAGGATAAATTTACAGCGGCGGGAGCTACCATTATCGGTGTATCTGCAGACGATATTCAGCGGCTAAATGCATTTTCTTCCGATCCGCAATACTGTGCAGGCAAGTTCCCCGTCGCTTCAGACCCCGGAGGCGAAATTGCAGCAAAATACGGCCTGACCATGTCAGCTGCAAAGACTGGAATTAAAGACCTTCGCGGCCAGGACCTCACACACGGCTTCATTCCACGAACCACTTTTGTTATTGATAAAGAAGGTAAAATTGTAGCAGTCTTTTCATCAGAAACCGACCATATTTCACCTACTGACCACGTTGAAAAGTCGCTGGCGATTGTAAAAGGGTTATAATTCGCGGGCCCTGGTTCAAAATTTCGAACGAGTGTGCTTGTAGACTTTATCTACAACACCGTATAACAACATTCTTCAATGGTTCTTCAGAAAGATCAGCTGGGCGATATTGTTGATATTCGTCCAAAAAACTGCAAAAAGTCAAAACTGCGCTTTATGTGTGCAGTTCAACAACATCTCAACAATACTCTCTGACGGACACCAGTTGATCGTGCAGGGCCTTACGGAAAAGAGTGTACCCGGAGGCCAGGTGAGATTTTTTTCCGTTAAAAAATAGGAAACTGTATCCCGCCGATGGGAGTTTTTAAGGCTATGAAATACATGGATGTGGGTACTTTTGAGGATTATACTCGCTTTTCAATACCGACTATCAATCATCTTTAAATGAAATACTATCATGTAGATGTATTTTCAAGGATACCCTATTCGGGAAACGGGCTTACTATTTTTATTCCTCCCGAAAGACTGGAAAAATCAGTTATGGAGGCGATTACCCGGGAAATGCGCCAGTTTGAGAGTATTTTCCTTCATCAGACCGGTCCGAATGCATTTCGTGCATACATCTTTACCATGGAAGAGGAACTGGACTTTGCCGGGCATCCGGTAATCGGAGCCGCTGCTTTGCTTCACGACTTATTTTCAAAAAAGAAGGAACAGGATAGCTGGACAATAGAACTGAATGCCAAAGCTGTAGTCGTAAAAACAGTCAGACGGGAGAATTATTATTCAGCACAAATGAACCAGGGAAAAGCGGAATTCGGAACTGTTCTGACCAAAGAACAGGAGGTAGAATTTTTGAGATTCTTTAACCTGAAAGAAGAAGATAAAGCCGGAAATCTGCCTTTTCAGGTCGTCAGCACCGGACTGCCCTATCTGATTTTGCCGGTAAAATCATCCTCACTGCCCAGCGTAAAAGTAACCATCCCCTATCTGGAAAGTGAATTAAATAAATTAGGCGCCAAATTTTTCTACGTGCTTGATGTGGAAAATTTGCAGGGAAGGACATGGGATAATTTCGGATTGGTAGAAGACATTGCTACCGGCAGTGCGGCCGGACCAGCAGGGGCATTTTTAGTAAAAAATAATCTTGCCCCGGTTGACGAGGAAATCTTAATCAGGCAGGGAGAGTTTTTAGGAAGGCCCAGCAGATTAAATGTTCTCGTGTCGAAGAGCGGAGATATTTTCGTCGAGGGCGATGTATGTCAGGTTGCGACAGGAGATCTCCTGGCAAAAATTTCATGACTCTTTTATGTTTACCTGCCGCCTGGGTTTCCCAAATTGTTCCAATTCTTCTGTGGGAAATGCGTTAGTCCAGTGATAGGGCTGAAGTTCTTTTAATGGAACAAACCTTAATTCATTGTCCGGCGTGGTTATCCCAACTTTTACATCAACGCCCCAAAATCGTAATCGCTCCTGACAAACACCACAAGGTGAAAGTATTTTGAAAGGGCTGTTTTCGTTGTCACGCACAACGCATAGACAGTGGGTGACATTTTATGAATCAATGAATATAACATGTTCTTAATGTCCTGAATGTTTCCCTGCGATAAAACGCATAATCTTTTCCTTATAGTTAAGCCCGATAGGAAGCAGGGCTTTTTCCATATCTACCGAATTTCCGAATACGGCTTTTATTTGGGCAGTGGAGACAATATAAGATTTGTGGATACGGATGAATTGTCCCGGCGGAAGAATATTTTCCATTTCACCCATCGTCTGGTGTGTAATGATGATGTGTTCGGCGGTATGAATTTTAAGATAATCCTTCATACCTTCTATATATATGATATCCGAAAAACTAATCCTGAAAAATTTACTGTTCGATCGTATGAAAATATGTTCGCGATTGACTGGTTTTATTTCGCCGGCAGCAGTCTTAAAGATTTTTCCATCAATGATCTTATCGATTGTTTTGGAAAACCTTTCATAGGAAATAGGTTTCAGCAAATAATCAATCACATTGAATTCATAACTCTCCAGTGCATATTCGGGATAAGAAGTAGTAAATACCACCAGTGGCGGATTAATCAGGGAACGAAGAAAATTCAGGCCCGTCATACCCGGTAATTGTATATCCAGGAAAATGAGATCGACTTCCTCTTTCTCAAGGGCTTCTTTTGCTTCCAGTGCGTTTCGGTAAGTGCCAACCAGGTTAAACCGGCCGGATTTCTGCAAATGGTTTTTTATAACATCCTGGGCCAGCGTTTCATCTTCTATAATGATACATCTTATCAAGTAAACCGGTTATAAGGATCAGTGAAACGGTAAATGTATTATTACTCAAAATTACATCAAGCGTATGAGTATCCGGGTAAAGCCGCTGCAATCTTTCCTGGGCATTTTTTAACCTCATTTTACTTTCTTTCCTTTCCTTTTTTTCAGTTTGAATAATATCAAGCGCATAGGCATCGGGATAGAGCAATTCAAGCACGCTTTTGCTGTTTAGAAGACCTTTGCCCTGTATTTTTTTTGCCTGTTTTTCCAGCTCCAGGCTGGTATTGTTAATTACATTTAATGCAATCTGGTCCGGGCTTACTTTTAATGATATATAAATAAATGGTTTTGCAAAAGAATTATCGATGGCATGTTTAAACCCGTTTTCAATAAAAGAAATAAACAGGAAGGGTTCAATCATAACGCCTTCGGTATTGCCTTCAACAGTAAATTGTATATCGGCATCATACCTTATTCTTTCTATTTCTATATAATTCCTGATAAATTCAATTTCTTTATCGAGCGGAATCTTGTCTTCATTGCATTCATATATCAGGAAACGCATGATGTCCGCCAGTCTGATGACTACTTCGGGTGTTTTGTCGGTTTTATTCAGACTGAGCGAATAAATACTGTTCAGGGTATTAAAAAGAAAATGAGGATTCAGCTGGGTGCGGAAATAACGAAGTTTATAATAAGTATTCTCCTTTTGAATTGTTTCCATCTTATCTTCTTCATCCAGTTTTTTCCTCAGATAAGCAATTGAAACCGCAAGGCAGATATGGATAATTATCCAGGCATTTTCCCGGACAATGCTGATGGATGAATAAAAAAAATAATCCTGTCCGGCACCGAAAAGAATTGACCGGACAATCTTATACAGGAGAAAAAGAAGGGTCTGCACCAGTAAAGAGAATAATACAGTTAGCGCACCATAAACCAGCCATTTGCCGGGGAACAGAAATTTTGGTACTATTATTCTTGAATACAAAATGTATAAAGGCAACAAAAGAAGATTAATGACCAGCAAGACAATCCAGATTGATTTTTGATGGGGAAAGATGCCAAGGCTATTTACCAGCGGATTGATGAGTGCAAATATCAGCCAGCAAAATACTTCGGCCTTATAAGTCCCCTTTACAATCCGGTCGTTATCGTATTCCATAAGGTTTGTTTTATGGATGTGAGAAATTAATGATAAATAGAAATGCAGTTAGTTTTAACGGGGTAGAATGCTGTGCAATGAAGGATTATAAAGCAAAACTACCCCGGATTGTAGTAATACTGAATTCTTTTCGACGAACCGGTCAGGCGCTTCGATGTAATTCAGAAACTATTGTCTGTTAACTACTAAAGGGGTGTTCGCTGCATGGTTAAAATGGTTTTGCCGGCAAAAATTGGTTTGGAGTACCTTAAGGCGGTTGCTAACAAACGCACCGGATTTCCCCAAACTATTAATAATTTTGATTGGGAAGTTTATACAAATAGCAAAAGGTCTGATAATTTCGAGCGCCATGAAGAAAATTGCACTTATCCTGTACATGCTCCCGGTATATTTTATCAGTTATGGACAAAACCACCGCTGTATCTCACAAAAAGAAGCTGAAGAGATCCTGGGCCGGCCTGCGCACTTGTCTATGCAAAAAACTGAAACGATAGAAAATATTGTAAAATACCGGTGTACCTGGTCCATGATCGGGACGAGCGATACAGAAAGCAGGGAAAGTAACCTTTATTATTTATTCGAAGAATATGACAAGGCTGCAACTGCAGAGAAATCATTTGCACGCATAATTTCCCAGAATGAAGGAATGCCGGGTTTATACCGTCTGCCTGGTTTTGGAGACGAAGCAATTATACAAACGGATTCGATGAATTTTCAATTGATCATAGTCCGGAAATCTGATAAAATAATCCGGATTAAAGTAAATAAGTTAACGGCTACGACTTCTATGAAAGAGATGAAAATGATCACGAAAAAAATAACGGACTCCTTATAGCAAGATATGTCTGATTTAATGAATGAATATTTGGGCTCTCGCAGACGCTGCCCCGAAAAACAGAAGGGGAAGGGGCATCTGATTATTTTTATTTTACTATTAACCGCAGCTTGTAATTTAAAAAACGACAATAAGGTGTCGCCCGAAGCAATCCAGGCAATTAATCTCAAACGGGGTGAGGTTGTTTTATGTGGTCCAGCCGATATGCAATTTGGAACTACAGCATTTGATGTTTCCTGTTCGGAAAGCGCAAAAAAGGAATTCAATCTCGCAGTGGCACTTCTGCATTCATTTGAATATGACGAAGCAGAAAAGGTTTTTGCGAAAATAATTGATACCGAACCGGAATGTGCTATGGCATACTGGGGTGTGGCTATGTGCAATTTTCACCCGATCTGGGCACCTTCCACTCCATCGGAACTGGAAAAGGGAACAAAAGCGGTTAAAATTGCCAGGTCCCTGTACCGGAAATCTGAAAGGGAATCAGACTATATAGAAGCCATTGCGCAGTACTACGAAAACCGGGACAAGCTGGATTTTCATACCCGCTGTCTCAATTATGCAAAAGCAATGGAACAGTTGTATAAAAAATATCCCGGTGATAAGGAGGCGGCTATATTTTATGCATTGTCTATTGATGCTGCCGCCAACCCTGCAGATAAAACGTTTGCTGATCAAAAAAAAGCGGGATCGATATTAAATGCTTTGTATGTGGCTGAGCCGAATCACCCCGGGATCGTTCACTATATTATACATACTTACGATTATCCGGAACTTGCGGAAATGGCGTTGCCTGCGGCAAGAAGATATGCTTCTATCGCGCCTTCTTCAGCGCATGCGCAGCATATGCCCTCTCATATTTTTACCAGGCTCGGTCTCTGGGATGAATGCATAAAGTCAAATTTAATTTCCACTTCCTCAGCGAAATGTTATGCGGAAAATTCATCCATAAAGGGTCATTGGGATGAAGAACTTCACGGTATGGATTATCTGGTATATGCTTATTTGCAAAAAGCAGAAGACAGTCTTGCAAAACTTCAGTGGGAATATCTTAAATCTATTAATGAAGTGTACCCGGTAGATTTCAAGGATGCATATGCGTTTGCCGCTATTCCAGCCCGTTATCTGCTCGAAAATAAAATGTGGGGAGAAGCTGCTCAACTTGAAACACACCCCGATAACTTTCCCTGGGATAAATTCCCCTGGGAAATGGCGACTACTCATTTTACGAGAATGCTGGGTTCCGCCCAATCGGGAAATCTGAGTGCCGCAAAAAACGAGATGAAAAAATTGGAAGCGATTTATGATGCGCTCATAAATGAAAAGGATAGTTACAAGGCGAATCTGGTAGATATCCAGATGAAAGCAGGCGGAGCATGGATACTTTTTAGGGAGGGCAAAAAAAATGAAGCATTGAAGCGAATGGACTCTGCTGCCAATATGGAAGATGCGACACAGAAACACCCGGTCACCCCGGGGGAAGTAATTCCTGCGCGGGAATTGCTGGGTGACATGTTAATACAAACGGGCGACTATGGGAAAGCATTGGAAGCGTATAAGGCAGATCTGAGGACACACCCGAAACGCCTGAACGGCCTGTACGGAGCCGGATTAGCGGCGGAAAGGTCAGGAAATGCAGGTGAAGCGAAATCTTATTACCGGCAACTATCTGATCAGTGTATTACAAATTCCAGGCGCCCTGAACTGCTTTCAGCAAGACTTTATTTAAAAAAGCATTCACAGGATTAAATTTATAGCCATCCTGATTTTCTAAAAAAATAATACAGGAGTGAACAGGAACTAATTGTAAATATTATTACCGCATAGAAACCAAATTCCCACTCCGCTTCCGGCATGAATTTGAAATTCATTCCATAAAACCCCGTAACCATAGTAGGTACAGCAATAATTGCCGCCCAGCCCGCGAATTTTTTAGAGACGTCATTTTGTGAAATGGAGATCAAAGAGAAATTAGCCTCCAGTGCAGCATTGAGTAATTCCCTTGTGCTGTCCAATATTTCATTTATTCGAATCACGTTATCATATACATCGCGGAAATACGGTCTCATTTCTGCGGATATACAGTTTATATCAAAGCGCATCAGGCGATTGCATATATCAATCAATGGAGAGACGGCTCTTTTTACTTCAAGTAATTCCCGTTTCAGCATATAGATCTGCTCGGTAGTTTCCCGCGTGGGTTTTTCTTTGAATATTTTATCTTCAATGGCCTCCAGCTGCTGCTCCAGCTCCTGGGCTACCGGGAAATATTTATCTACTATAAAGTCCATCAGGGCATACAGGGCAAACCCCTGTCCTTTACTCAGGAGATGGGGAGTATTCTCACATCTGATACGAACATCTGTATAGGATACTGATGAACCATGACGTACCGTGACAATAAAATTTGTTCCGACAAAAAAATGGGTTTCCCCGAAGTCAATATGGTGTTCCAGGTTTATTTGTCCGGTACGCAGAACAACAAAAAGTGAGTTGCCGTACATTTCGATCTTGGAACGCTGGTGTGGCATATGCGCATCTTCCACGGCCAGATCGTGCAATCCGAATTCCTGCTGTACCCGCCTGAGTACGGATTCCGATGGCTCATGCAATCCGATCCATACAAACTGATTTGTTTCTTTGAGCGCTTCATGAACATTATTCAGCTCAACATCCGCAACCCGATTACCCTGGGAATATGCCGCGCAATTGATGATTTCTTTCATTTCATCTTTTTTGAGATAATGAATGATTTTTTCTCAAACCAACCGAGCCCCCCAAATGTAGTATTGTTTAACAAAAACCCCGAATTGAGTTGACATGGTGTGCCGGCGGCCGGGGAATCACTAATATAACTGTAAATTAAAAGGAATTTAGTCTGTATTTAGGGCGAAAGCAATCCAAATGATTGTAGTTTGTAATGCCGGTGACAATCACGGTTTTATTTTCCTGAAAACAATAAATTCGTTTTCTTTTTTTAAAATATCACTAAAAAATTCGCGGAGTGTGATATATTCTTCAGGAGTAAAGAAGGTCTTATTTAATCTCATGCGTATTTTTAGCTGAATGTCATCACGATTTTTTTCAATTGTATATTCAAAGCTGCCTTCTGTGAAATTCATATGAATAAAAGCTGAAACGGGCATTTCTTCCACGCGGTAACCTTTAGGAATATCAAGCGTGAGCAAATAAATATTGTCGACCCTGTATGGCATTTCAACCGAATACTTCCTTTTCACGGCGATAAATGGATTGGTTTCAAATTCTGTCAACAGAACTGGTTTTAGATAAATAACATCAGATTTGTCGTTATTCTTAAAATCAAGATCACAATGAATGGATAAGGGCCTGTCGGGATTATCAAGGCTATCCAATTCTTCATTGGACAAATCCATGATTTGAGGATCTGAGACAAGGCTTTTAAAATAAGCCTTTGCAGTATTTTTTTTAAGTTCTTTTCGAATCGAATAGGATTTCTGTACACCGCAATTAACGGTAAGACTTCCGGATAGAATGCCATTTTCGCCTTCGGTTATAATCACATTCGTTCGGTTGGATTCCAGTAATGAGTCCGGGTGGAGCTCAATGAATTTTGAATGCCTGGCGTTAAGGGTTACGGCGCCTCCGTTAAAGCAATCGGGCATCAAATTGCCAAATGGATTCAGCGGCTGACTTGCATCAAGCAGGACTTCTTTCCCCTCAATATTAGCTACACAAATAAGATAATTGTAATCCGCACCCAATGGGTATTTTAAATTAATATTCCCGTTTTCAATCGTACTCAGAACGGCGGGATCTGCCTCAATTCGCGCATGATTAAGCATGGCAGTAAGTAAAAGATTGATGTCGGCTACATCTCCCGTCTTATCCCGGAAGGTTTCTTTCATCGACTGGCTGGCGAAATAGAAATTTCGGTTTGTGCACAAATAGTGATCGCGGATATATTTGTAAATGGCCTGCGCGATTTCCTGTTTTGTTTTAAGACCGGCCGTAATTCGTTCGACTTCCTTTCTGATCCAACCGTATTTTTCTTCCCCGAAATTCTGCATTCCGTTGAAAAGAAAATAGAGCTTGGTGAAGCTTTCCCAGGTATCAGAAGAATAATAAATGTTTGCTCTGGGAAAACTGAAATACCATCTGTGTAGAAGACTCACACGGTTAACGTAATTTTTCAGCGAACCGACAAAGGGCTCCAGGTATATTGCAGGCACATTTTTCTTAACCCACCTGAAATGGCTCATCAATAATTTAGTGTGATAAGTGTACTCTGAAACCCGTTCTGCCATTTCAACCGTATGAATATCGAATCCGGTGTCGCCCTGGTATTTTATCGTATACTGATATGCATCCGGCAGGGTCAAATCATATTCACTCCAAAGACATGGATAAGCACTTTGGAAATTCCAGCTTATATCCTGTACGATAAAAGCCGATCGGGTAGTGTACTCGACATCGAAAATGGAACCTGCTTTTAATGCGGGTAGTACGAACTTCCTCGATTGTAAAGATTTTTCCCCTCCTTTTCAGCTACAACTGAAGCAGCATCAAGTTTAACTTCGGTAACCATACCATTTTCGAGATTGAATGTTGATCCCTTTAATGATACGAGACCTGGTTTTGGCAACCGTAGGAGAATATTATTATAAGGTACCACTATCCTTAATCGAAGGATAAATTTTCCGGCATCAAAGCCGTTCTTATTGATGATTTTAACACGCAAAAACCTTTTGAGAACTACATCGAAATCGCCGGCTTCATTTTGTTCGAAACTGACCTTGCCAATGTCAGCCGAAATAATGGCTGCAGCACCTGTATCAGATTGCGGCGGCGTGATATTGAAATCAGCTGATGTTACTATTCCAAATTTAACATTAGCCTGATCCTGCGCGCAGACAGTATGAATTGAAATAAAAAAACATAATCCAAATAAAATAGGGACTTTGCTAATCATTTTTGTCCAGGTAGGGTAAAGGGTTAATAACGAATTAAAAATAGAATAATTTTATCTGAACAATTATAATGGATAATGTTTTTTATGGAATTCCTTTATGGCGTATAAGTGTTTTTGCTTATTTCGTCAGTATTTTCTCGAAGCAAACACTATTTTCCACATGTTCATATTGTCCGAAGTTCGGTATGATTTTATATCCGTTTTTCTTATAGAGTTCGATAGCTTCCGGTTGTCTTTTGCCGGTTTCCAACAGGCATCGTTTGTATTTTAAATCGACAGTCCATTTTTCGAGTTCTTTTAAGATAGTCGTAGCAAGTCCCTTTCCGCGTCTTATAGGCGGTACGTACATTCTTTTAACTTCCATGGTTTCAGGCGAATATTCCTTGATAGCGCCGCACCCCACCGGAATCTCATTTTCAAAGGCAACGACAGCATATTTAATTTTGTCAATCTTGTTGAACTGGGAATAGAAAGAATGATCAGCGCCGTCACGGATACTTAAATCTGCGTCGAGTTCCCGGACTAGTTTTTGGAAGTCTTCGTTTTCAGAGTTAGTTCTGATGCACCGAATCATATGATGATGGTCTAAAAGTTATATTTCAATCCAAGTCCACCGGGACCAGCATTCATTTCAAGATTTTTAAGTCTGTTATTAAGTCGGGTTGAATTTTTCTGATGCAGACTTATGATAACTCCATCCATTAATAAAAGGAATCCTCCCTGAATAATGATACTGGTGCCGTATCCTTTCAGTTGATCCCGGGATTTCTGGTTACTGGAGTTAGTTCCTTTTTCTCTCAGATATAGTCCTGTGGCGATATAAGCCAGGTCGAGACCGAAATTGAAGGCATAGAGTTTTATAATAGACTGTTGCGCCGATTCATTCTCAGCGAACCCATATTTTTTAGCCATTGCTTTCCTTGCACCGAGATAGCCCATCACGGCAAGTCCTCCGTTCACCAGGTTCCAGTAGGCGTTCATTTGCCATGCATATTTGGCTTCACCCTGCGTCTGGCTGGCGATAATAAAACCGGAAAGAATATTTGCCGCGGCCCAGCTGCCCAGGGTGATCATTGCTTTTTCCGTTATCCGATTTCGGCTTGTGGCTATGCTGTCATTAAAGGTCTGTTGTGCGATAATTCCCTTACAAATGAATAAGCAGATTAACAGAACGAATATCTTTTTTGCATACGTCATGATCTTCAATCTTTTTTTTCATAATAGGGTATTTCATCGTGAGAAGATTTTTCTTTCTGATACCAGTAAGCCTGGAGTAACCACATGGCCGTCCGGCGCATGGAATAATCTTCCGAAAATAGCATTGATGGGATTGAACATCATGTCGGTTACGCCAACAGTAAATGTTTCCGGCAGGGGTGGCGGCGGGGGTGGAGGTTCTTCTCCTTCGGCAAGGGGTTTTGCTGGTGGAACTTTTGGAGGCGGTGTTGACGGCTATTTCCACATGTATTTGTTGAATAACAGTGAGTTGCTGAGAAAATCAGCCCGTTCTTTAGTTACATTTTTTTCGACAACGGCACATTTTACACCATTCAGTTCTTCGGAAACATGATTTTGATTGATGGCCATGACTACAAAGTTTAAAAACCGGTACTTAATGAAAAAATATATTCATATACATAACTCATCAAACCGGTTAATATGATGCCGGTCAGACAAATGAACAAAGCCAGTCTGGGCGACCTGGGTATTGTTAATTTTTTCAATTGGGATTTTCATTGGTGATCCATAAACATTGCCCTCACTACTTTGAGATAATAATACAAGGAGACAATCATATTCAATGCGGCAATGGTAATGAGCAGGTAATTTCCCTTTGCCCGGCACCGGCCATCAGTAAAAAGAATTTTCCAAAGAATCCGGCTGTTGGCGGAATGCCGGCCAAGAGAAAACAAAGAGATTGCCAGCACCCAGGATAAAAAGGGATTGGTTTTATAAAATCCTTTATAATCATCAATATTTTCCTTTCCGGTTACTGCGCTGACCAGGCCGATAACTCCAAATGCTCCAAGATTGGAAAAAGTATAAATCAACACAAAATAAACGACGGATGCCGTTCCCGCCTGGGAAGCACCGGTAATACCGATCAAAATAAAGCCGACCTGCGCAATAGATGAAAATGCAAGGAATCGTTTCAGATTATTCTGCCGTATGGCAAACAGGTTACCAATAATCATCGTCAAACAGGGAGATTAAAAACAACATATTATACCAGGTTTCTGCCAGTGGTTTAAATACAGTATACAAAGCAGATGCAAATACAAATAAAACAGAAGCCTTTTGAAATAACGGATAAATAGGAAGTAACAGTAACAGGAGAACCTTCATACACATCGGCTGTCCATAAATGAAATGGCACAACAGATATTTTAAAACGCAAATCCTGCGATGAGCAGAATGAAAGCAAAAATCTGATAAAGGACTTCCATATCAAATGTGGATGGCAATTCCGTAAATGTCAACGTGCCGGTTGTGCCGTAAACAAGGGAAATGCCAAACAACAGCAATCCCGAAGAAAATGCAGATGAAATGATGAATTTCAAAGCAGCTTCTGAAGATTTTCTTTTTTCCAGATCAAAATTGGCCATGGCAGCCAGGGGAATGGTGGATAATTCCAGTCCCAGGTAAAACATCAACAAGTTGCCTGCAGAGATCATAAAGAACATTCCAAGCAGTGTAGACAATAAGCAGCATGTAAAATTCCAGCACATGTTTATGATTTTTCAGCCAGGAATAGGACTGCAGTGCAATAATATAGGTGCCCAGGTTCAGAATATTTTTTTCCGCAGCGATGAGCGGATTTGTTTTGAACATTTCGTTGAACAGGTATGCCTTCCCGGTTCAAGAAAAATCCGGAGATAAAATTGATCAGTAACAAAAGTATTCACAAGACTCAGGATGTTTTCATTTTTCCATTCCCTGTTTCCGACTTTTATAAAAAGCAGGATGAAAAGGATGGCAATGACCGTCCATTCCTGTTTCATCAATATCAAAAAATCAATTCCCATACCTGTAATTCATTTAAGTGTAACGGCCATTCCCAGTATGCTGCATAATATATTCTGCGCCCGGTGTGATCAATTGATATAGCCAGAATGGAGCAATGCCAATTGCAACAATGCCAGTAACTAAAATACCCGCAGCCAGTTTTTCATTCCAGGTTGCATCACCGTAATTTGCTGAATATTGAGTGTCGGTAATCGGTCCCATGACGGCTGTACCGGCCGCACGTAAAATATATACGGCTGTTACCACAATGGAAGCACAGGCCAGAATGGTTGCCAGGCGATAAAACTGATCCGGATTTTGCCAGGTGCCCATAAATACGGTCATTTCTGCAACAAAACCACTGAAGCCCGGTAAGCCCAGTGAACATAAACCTGCAATAACAAATACGGTTGAAATAAATGGCATCACTTTTAATAAGCCACCCAATTGTGCTACCATCCTGGTATGTGTTCGGTCATAGATCATGCCGATAGCAGCAAAGAAAAGAGCTGTCATCAATCCATGCGATACCATTTGCATTACTGCACCGGTGATAGATGTTTGTGTCAGCATGCCAATACCCAGTAAAACAAAACCGCAATGGCTAACCGAAGAATATGCATTGATATATTTCAGATCTTTCTGCATCATGGTAGCGAATGCGCCATATATAATAGCGATGGTGGCAAGAATAATAATGATCAGGGGCATAATCATGTGCTGCATCAGGCATTAGATAAGTAGCCACACGAAGACAACCATAACCGCCCAGTTTCATAGAGATGCCGGCAAGAAACATAGAAGCGGCTGTTGGTGCAGAAGAGTGACCATCAGGCACCCAGGTATGAAAAGGAAATAGTGCAGTAAAAATGCCAAAGCCAACAAATGCAAAAGGGAAAAAAAGATTTTGAACATCAGTATCGATATGCATTTGTGAGATCTCCACCAGGTCAAAACTATGTGCCCCGTTTATATTGGTATTGAAATATAATCCCAGCAATCCAACAAATACCAATGCCGAACCACCCATCAGCATCAAGGCCAGTTTCATTGGCGCTGTATTCTTTTTTGCCGCTTCCCCAGATACCGATCAACAAATATTTTGGAATAACTGCAATTTCAAGAAAGAAAAACAGAGTAAACAGATCCAGGGAAATAAAAAAACCATAAGCGCCGAGGCTTAAAAATAATAAGCAGAAAAAAAAATTCTTTGTTCAATATTTCCTGCGTTCCATGAAACCAGTACGCCGGCAAGCACAACAAATGCAGTCAGCAAGATCATGGCAATTGAAATACCATCTACACCGATATGATAATGAATATTCAGGGGTGCAAACCAGTTGATAATCTGTCTCAAATAACATCTGGGATGTATTTCCCGCCGCTCGTTCCTTCCAGTAATCGATGAGTAATCAGAACGAAGCGATAACACGAATGTGCAACTGCATCCGATTAATGAAACCATCCTTACCTGTTTCAAGCCTCTGCAGAATAGAACTGCCAGGGCAGTGACAGAGCGGTAATAATAATAAGTAAGGAAAGATTCATTTGTATGAGTTAATGAATTATTTCAATAATAATAAATAAACAGAACTGCCAGACCTACATACTCCGCCAAAAAAATACAAGGCATAATTCTGCACTTTACCCGATTGCAATCCTTTTATCAGATCAGAAATTTTTGCTGTGGTATGTTGCCAGCAAATTCATCAATCCATCCACAATATTTTTGTCAATCCATGCTGCAGGTCTGCCAATCAGATTGAAAATAATTTTCTTTGTGATAAAAAGATATATTTCATCAATATAAAATTTATGGTAAGCCGCTTTGTATAATCCGCCCAGTGAAGCAGCAATTGATCTGGGGCCTTTTGTTTTCGGTTTTATATAAATAGGTGGCCAGCGCAATTCCGCCAAGTGCCAGCATTACCGGCAATGCAGAAAAAGCTGAGATCAATATGGGTTGCAGAGTGGAACTCCATCTGAAGTTACGAAATATGAAAAAGGAATAAATCCGGCAACACAGGTGCAGATACCCAAAATAATCAATAGGAATTTTCATTGAAAATCTTCCTTCACCATGATTGACGTCGTGCACATGCGACTTCTTTGCTCCAGAAAATAGAAAAATAAAGACGGAACATATAAAAAGCAGTAAGTGCTGAAGTGAATACAGCGATTCCATAAACTCATTTTATTGGTGTGATAGGCTGCCAGTAAAATTTCTTCCTTACTAAAAAATCCTGAAAATGGAGGAATACCTGCAATTGCCAGACAGGCAATTAGAAAACTAATATGTGTAACCGGCATTAATTTTCTCAGACCGCCCATATCTTTCATTTCATTGCTATGAACAAAATGAATAACTGCACCGGCGCCAAGGAATAACAAGGGATTTGAAAAATGCATGCGTAAACAAATGAAACATCGAAGCCGTATAACCCAGACCCTGTTCGCCACCATATCCTGAAACACCCAATGCAAACATCATATAACCGATCTGCGACATGGTAGAATAGGCCAGCACTCTTTTAATATCTGTTTGTGTACAGGCAATAATTGCTGCAAGCAATGCAGAAATAGCGCCGACATAAGTAACAACCTGCAGTGCGGCAGCGATCCATAGAAAAAACCGGGAATAATCTTGCCACCAGATAAACACCGGCCACCACCATCGTTGCAGCATGTATCAATGCAGAAACAGGTGTAGGGCCTTCCATGGCATCAGGCAACCAGATATGCAAAGGGAACATCGCGATTTTGCCTGCACCGCCAATAAATACCAGAACCAAGCGCCCAGGTTAATGCGGATAGCACCCAGGAAGGAAGCAGAAGTGATAGCATGGTATTCAGGCGATTGTACCGAAGTCAGTTTTGTAATCAGAATTCCGAAATCAAGTGTCCCGCTGTAAAAAGACAGAATCAGAATACCAATCAGAAAACCAAGATCAGCAAAACGGGTAACAATAAATGCTTTTTTAGAAGCAGCAACTGCGGATGGTTTTTCATAATAAAATCCGATCAGCAGGAAAGAAGAAACACCAACCAGTTCCCAGAAAATATAGATCTGGAAAATATTGGAAGATAGAACCAGGCCCAGCATGGAGAAAGTAAACAAGGAAAGAAATGCATAATAAGTTGCAAATCGTTCTTCTCCTTTCATATAACCAAGACTGAAAATATGCACCATCAGTGAAACAAAAGTTACCACCACAAGCATCATCACAGAAATGGGATCGAGGATAATGCCCATATCAATAGACACATTCGGGCGAAAATTGCAGCCAGGTATATTTTAAGGGGATCATTTTTTGATAAACGCCATTCACTTTGCCATCAATCAAAAAAATAATGATATGCAGTATAAAAAGACAAAATGGTCGAGAACAGCAATAGAAACTGTGCCAATGATACCGGAAGATGTCTTAAAATATTTTCTTCCAAATAATCCCAGCATTACAAAACGCAAGCAGAGGCAGTAGTGGAATAAGGGCTATGTATAAGCGTAATGGTTCGCATTTATGAATTAATATTTCAGTTCTTCTGCATCTTCCACATCAATTGAATGATGGCTCCTGTATAAATTAATAATGATAGCAATGGCCACAGCAGCTTCTGCTGCAGCAATGGTAATAATAAAAATGGTAAAGAATATTCCATCCAGTTTGTCCGGGTACAGATATTTATTGAATGCAATAAAATTGATGTTCACACTATTCAATATCAGTTCCACAGACATCAGCATGGTAATCATATTTCGCCGGGTAAAAAAACCATACATGCCGATAAAAAACAGTGCAGTGCTGATAAAAAGAATATGGTTAGTAATCTCGTGTATTTCAGATTCATATCTTTATTTCATTCGCAGTTTTATCGTTTGCAGATTTGGATTTCATGGCAATCACAATACAACCGATCATTGCGGCCAGCAATAACATACTCACTACTTCAAAAGGCAATGCATATCCATGTTCTTTGGTGCTCAGCATTTGTGTTCCGATTTCAGAAACGCTTACATTCGAAGGCACGTTGACCATGTTCCGGTAAATTCATATTCACGGATCAGATTATAGGTAAATGCAAATCCGCAAAATAGCAGCCAGGGCTGAAAATAGGATCGCGGTTTTTAACTGGTCTGGGCATTTCATCGCCTGATTGTTGTGTAAGAAAAATGGAAAAAATGATCAGCACCACAATGCCACCTACATATACAATGATCTGCACTGCTGCAATAAATTCAACTTGCATCCAGAAAAACAATCCTGCAATTCCGATCAGTGAAAACAATAAGAAAGATAGCCGAACGAAATATCTTCTTCGCGGTAACAGCCAGTAAACCGGCTCCCAAAATAAAGTGCAGAGAATAATATAAAATATGATGACCGACGCATTCATTATTCAACGCCCTCCCTGATTTTTGATCCTGCGTTATTTAATATTTTTGTCAGCTTGCTTCTGTCAAACACACTGTGTTCAAAAGTCTGCGCCATTTTAATTGCATCAGTAGGACAGGCTTCAATACATAAATTACACATCGTACATAATTCCAGGTGATAGACAAATTTATCAATCGCTTTTTTCTTTTTGCCTTCCGGTGTAATATCAAATTTGGTAATGATCTTGATGGTTCCATTCGGACAGGCCAGTTCACAGGCGGTACAACCGGTGCAGGCATGTTCATTATTTTCATCATGCAGCATCACCACTTCACCCCGAAATCGTTCAGGCCAGTTTAAGTGTTTCCCGGTTATCGGGATATTGCTGCGTAATGATTTCTTTGTGATGCGTAAAATAATAACCGGTCCTGCGCATGCCGGTCAGCAGCGATTTTACGGCTCCAAAAACATTCTTTTATATAGTTTTTAAAAACATAGGCTTATATTTAAAAATGCCATCCCATAATCGCTATCGATGTCATCAGCAATAAATTGAACATACTGATCGGCAATAAATATTTCCATTCCAGGTTCAATAACTGATCAATTCGCAATCTTGGAAATGTCCACCTGAACCACATGATCAGGAATATCAGGAAAAAATGTTTTTCCAAAAAACCAAAGGATGAAGGAATATAATCCATGACATGATTAAATGCCTGCCAGTTCCCGATATGAAATGGCATCCATCCACCAAAGAACAAAGTAGCCCCGATTGCACAAACAATAAAAATATTGACATATTCCGCCAGAAAGAACAAGGCGAATTTCATTCCTGAATATTCTGTATGAAATCCTGCTGTTAATTCGATTCTGCTTCTGCCAGATCAAATGGTGCACGGTTTGTTTCTGCAGTTACTGCAATAATAAAAATCACAAAAGCAATGAGCGCAGGAATATGTCCTTTAAATATCCACCAGCCATTTTGCTTGCGAAACGATAATATCATAAATGCTCAGACTGCCCGTCAGCACAACGATAGAAAGTACGATAAGCCCGCAGATAATTCATAACTCACGATCTGTGCACCACTGCGCATGGCACCCAGCAATGAATATTTATTATTACTTGCCCATCCTGCCATTAAAATACCAATCACAGAAATAGAAGAAATAGCAGAAATATATAATACACCAATATTAATATCCCAGATCTGAAATCTTTTGCAAATGCAATCGGTGCCAGCATCAGCATGGCAACAATCATAGCGATAAATGGAGCAAGATTAAAAAAAAATTTATCTGCACCATCTGGGGTCAGTCCTTCTTTCACCAATCAATTTCAATGTATCTGCAGCGTTTGAAACATTCCTTTTGGACCAACCCGGTTTGGGCCCAGGCGTATCTGCATCCAGCGCTACTTTTCTTTCCATCAATACCAGTACCAATCCCAGTATGGCAAACAAGTGTAATCGCTGCAAAGTCCGACCAGCAACAAATTCATGTCAACAGATGCCAATGTCGGATTGAAATGACTGTTACAACCATTGATGAATTAACTTGTTGTTAATGCCTTCCAAACTAAACATTTATCTTTCTATTTATCTGTCAATATCCGGTATCACCAAATCCAGTGTTCCCATCATGCGATCAGGTCACCAATCTTACTCCCTTTGCCATATGATCCAGTGCAGAAAGATTGGAAAATCCCGGTGAACGGAATTTAATTCTGTAAGGCGTTGTTCCACCTTCACTCACAATATATACCCCAAATTCCCCTCTTGCCGTTTCTACTCTTGATAAAATTCTCCTTTGGGTAATTTCAATACGGCTTTTGTTTTTGCCTGGAAATCTCCTTCGGGAATATTATCAATCAATTGTTCGATGATACGAATGACTTGCTGCATTTCTCTCATCCTGACCATATATCGTGCAAAAGAATCACCGCCGGTTTCCATTATTTCATCAAACTCCACTTTGCTGATACATTTCATAAGGATATAATTTTCTGATATCACAATGAACACCGCTTCCCCTTGCCGTTGGGCCGGTGCAGCCATAAGAAATTGCATCTTCCGTAGATAATATAACCAACCCCTTTCATCCGGTTTTGAAAAATAATATTGCCTGTTACCAGTTCATCATATTCATCAATTTTCGATTTATATAACTGAATAAAATTTTTTACATCTTTCTGAAAATTCGGATGAATATCCGCCATCACACCACCGGGTACCATATAATTCATCGTTAATCTGGCGCCGCAGGTTTCTTCCATAATATCATTGATCGTTTCTCTTTCCCTGAAAGCATGAAAAAAAGGAGTAAATGCACCGAGATCCATAGCCATTGCTCCCCACCATAATTCATGCGAAGCAATTCTTGTCAGTTCATCCATCAATACACGGATCACTTGCGCGCGCTGCGGTACTTCCATCTGCAATCCTTTTTCCACACAAAGTGCACAGGCATGGTTATTAATATGAGAAGAAAGATAATCCATCCGGCTGGTAACATAAATAAATTGGCGGTAAGAAAGGCTCTCACACATTTTTTCAATAGAGCGATGAATATAACCGAGATGTGGTTCTACTTTTTTGATGGTTTCTCCATTCAGTGTAATAACCAGGTGCAATACGCCATGGGTGGCAGGATGCTGTGGTCCTACATTGATGATTAAATCACCTTCTGTTGTTGTGCCGATTTCTTCAACCATATCCGTCCGGAATTGAATGAAATATCGATTTTGTCATTACAATTTCATTTAAAGTTTATCATATTTACCGGATCCTCATAATCTTTTCTCAATGGCCATCCTTCCCAGTCATCCGGCAAAATCAATATTCGCAGATCAGGATGATGCAGAAATTTCACACCAAACAGTTCATACACTTCCCGTTCGTGAAATTCTGCTGTTCGCCAGATATCTGAAACCGTTTCTATTTCAGGATTGTTTCGGTCCAGTTTTGACTTTAACTACAATATTGTGCCGGTGAATGGTAGAAGTAAAATGATACACCATGGTGAGATGTGTTTTCCAGTCGACGCAGGTAAGGCAAAAAAAATAATCAAAATAAAGACCCGGTGTTGAGCGAAGTTGTGTGACAAATGATTTGAATTCTTCCGGTGATACAAATAAGATTCAGCCATTCACCGCCTTCTTCAAAACTGGCGGCTGGAAGCAGTTCGGTAAATTTAATTTTTAATTCTTCGTTCGTCATGGTGAGCGATCCGGATTATTTTTATGGATTTAAAAAAGAGTTCTCCTTGATCTGTTCTCTTGTTAATCCGGCTTTTATTTTTTCCTGCAATGTAATCAGTGCATGCAGTAATGCTTCCGGTCTTGGCGGACAACCGGCAATATATACATCAACAGGTATTACATGATCTGCTCCTTTTACCACGAATAAGTATTATAAAAAAAAGGGCCGCCGCTGATAGCGCAGGCGCCCATGGCAATAACATATTTTGGATCAGCCATCTGGTCGTACAATCTTTTTAAGTACCGGTGCCATTTTATTTACGATGGTTCCGGCAATAATGATCACATCTGCCTGTCGGGGAGTAGCCCTTGCCACTTCAAAACCAAATCGTGAAAAATCATATTTTGCAGAAGCAACGGACATCATTTCAATACCGCAGCAACTGGTAGCAAAGGTGAGTGGCCATAATGAATTGGAACGTGCCCAGTTGATCACGTCATCCAGTTTGCTCAGCACAATGCCGCCACCCGGTGTTTCATGAATTTCCCCGGGAAAATCTTTTGTTGCACCACTATTTTCACTCTACATCCATTTCAACGCTCCTTTTTTATGTGCATATAAAAATCCCATAAATAATATGAAAAGGAAAATAATGATTTCCACCAATGCCGGCATGCCAATTTGTTTAACCACAACGCCCAGGGATACATAAAAATCAATTCCACATCAAAAATCAGAAAGATCAGTGCAAATAAATAATAACCTACATTAAACTGTTTCCAGGGAGATCCTGTTGCAGGAATTCCACATTCATAAGCCTGCCCTTTTTGCGGGTTTTTGGTGCCCTTTACGAATATTTTTGAGATGAAGTATTCCGCCTGCCGAAAAAGCGATGGCTGCGAAAATAAGAATGATTAAAGATGCTGCGCCCATATAGCTATCTTAAAGTTACTAAATTAGGCGGTAAAATCTGAAGATCAGATGATTTTATAACATATTCATCTTGAAACAAGGAACAGTAAGGTTTTGACTGACAAATAAATGCTCGGAAACAGCCACGATGATAGAAGATTTGGCGAATTTTATAGTGGAACAATTAACTTTTACAGAATGGATAAAAAAAGCTCCGCCCCTGGCTTCAAAATAACTGAAGTTATCCTGGCGATTCTGTTCTGTGTCATAGCGCTTGCCTTCGCAAAGTCCGGTCAAAAGAGTGAGTGGGAGCTGCTGTTTAACGGAAAAGATCTGAAGGGCTGGGATACCTATATCGGACCTGACCTGAATGACAGTGGTAAATTCATATCTGATCAGCCCATAGGCTTAAACAAAGATCCCCGCCATGTTTTCACGATCGTAAAATCGGGGGGCGAAAACCTGATCCGCATTTCGGGTGAGAACTGGGGAGCGATATCAACCACCAGGGAATATGAAAACTACCATCTCCAGTTGCAGTTTAAATGGGGGAGGCTGACCTGGGGACAGAAAAAGTATAAGAAGAAAGACAGTGGACTCCTCTATCATTCTGTCGGCAGATACGGAGCGGACTATGGTGCATGGATGCGATCACAGGAATTTCAGATTGAACAAACCAATACCGGAGATTACTGGGGTGTTGCCGGGGGGATGGCTGATATTCCTGTCGATATAAAATCTGCATCCGAATGCATATACAATCCCCGGGGGATGATGACAGACTTCAGGGAAGGAGGTCCTCACGGAAGGCGTTGTATAAAGAGTTCAGATGCCGAGAACCCAACCGGTGAGTGGAATATCCTCGATCTATACTGTTACGGAGATACCAGCATCCACGTAGTGAACGGCAAACCGGTAATGGTGCTTTACCATCAGAAGCAAACCGATAACGGGCAATCCATACCACTTATGAAGGGGAAAATTCAAATACAGTCCGAAGGGGCGGAAATATATTTCAGGCAGATCAAGATTCAGTCCATTGATCGGCTGCCTGCCGGGTTCATGAATGAATAAATGCAAAAGCTCCCGGAAAATTCACAGGAGCTCTCGCGGTCATTCAGGGAGTAGTTTATTTCTTCTTCAATTTTTGTTCGTGGGATGAAATCCAGACAATCTTTCCGTCTTTCAGCCGATTGGCATCTTCATAACTGGTGGAATCCACCTTCCCGGATTTGTGATAATCCACTTCTTTATACCAGACATTCACCCAGTCTTCATTTTTGTCAACACTATGATTGGAAGTCCATGCATAGAGCGTAAGTACGACTTTTGAAAGACTATCCCTGTATTTTGCACCCATTTTTGTCAGGCTGTCTGAAGTACCGCTCATGATTGTTCCGTCTGAAAAAATGACCTCAAGAGAATCACCTAAAGTAGCCCTGAAGGCTTTCATGTCGTTTGTTTCCCAGGCCTTGTAGTTATCCAGAACGGTTGCCACATCGGTTGCTTTGCCCGGCGTAAAATCAGAGGAGTAGATGGCGGTATAGGGCAGATTTACTGCCGGTGCAGGTGCCGTAACGCTGTCTTTGCCGGCTGCGGCAGTTGAATCGGAGCTGCCGGAAGTGCAGGCTGTCATATAAAGGGGCAATAGAAAAATAACGAGAACTTTTCTCATGGTGAGCTTATTTTTAGAGTTAAGAAAAACGAATTTGACTATCCGGAAGGGAACGGGGCCGTCGACAGAGTAGGAATTATAATGAAAAGCAGTTCATACACCCCAAATCTTTCGCAATCTAATTGTTTTTTAAAGACAAACTTCTATTATCCGGGATAATTGCACTCGACGATAATTCCCCTGTGCCGTGATTTGCTGCTTTTAAATCCGCCGGTTCGCTTGCATCCGATAAAAGCGTGAATAGCGGGGTTCAGACTTTCCTTAATTTTATTGATGCTGGATCCGGAGACACTTATTGGAGATTATGTCAGGCTGGAGCCATTGGATTTTCGTCATGCGGAGGGTCTGGCAAATGCTTCCGCGTCTGACATTCAGCTGTATCAGTGGAGTCCGGTGCCTCAGGGGATAGCAGACACTAATAAATATATACAAACTGCACTCGACTGGCAGCTTGCAGGAACTGCTGTACCTTTTGCTGTGATCCGGAAAAACGATGACACCATTATCGGTTCCACCAGGTTTTTTAATATTGAGCGATGGGCCTGGCCTGCAGGACATCCAAGAAACGGCCGTACTTACCCGGATGTCGCGGAGATCGGTTATACCTGGCTGGCCAGTTCTTCTACACGCACCGGAGCGAACACGGAGGCAAAATTGCTCTTGCTGACGCTTGCTTTTGAAAAATGGAAAGTGTTCCGTATCTGCTTTCATTCAGACATGCGTAACATCCGCTCCAGAACCGCGATTGAACGACTTGGAGCAAAGTTTGAAGGCACGCTCCGTTCTCACCGGCTGGCTAATGACAATATACCAAGGAATTCTGCCCGATTTTCAATACTGGATTCAGAATGGCCGGAGGTGAAACAGCGGCTGTTATCTTTGCGCCGGTAATTGTCGAATATTTGAAGAAGTTCCTGATTCAAGAAGCTTGATATGAAAAAAAATATACTCGTTTTAACTGTCATTTATTCTTTGCATATTTTTCTGGTATCACCCTGCGATGCTCAAAAACCGGTATTTCAATCACGCGAATTCAGCGTCTACAGGGACAGCATAGTACAACAGAATAAATTTATTGCCAGGGCCGTTTCATCCACCGAACTGACCTCCGATTATCAAAGTCCTGCGAATCAATTTATCAGTCCGCGAATCGTTTTTAAATTCAGCATCAATGGGAAGGATAACGAAATGCCGCCCGGCCAGGATCATCATTACAATGATCTGTCAACCAGTGGTTATGCTGAAACACCACTTATCATATTTGGCAAACAGTATAAGGATCCCTCCACCGTTCCGGATAATATTTCCCTGGCCCCTAATACCACATTAAAAATCAGGCTGGATATGCGGCAGGTGCTGACAGAACTGAAAGAGAAAGGATATTTCTCCACTTTCAAAGGAGATAAAATTTATAAGGAAGATCTGAAGGCTGTATATGTTGCCGGCAATGCAGCCCCGCTGATCTGGGATTTTGATAACCTGGTAAACCACCCGCAGTTACTCATGAAGGATGAAGACGGGGACGGTATTTATGAGACCACATTAACCCTGAATGTACCGCAACAACAGGCGAAAACGGCTCCCAGATGGAATTTGTCGAAAGATATCTCTGCATTTCCACAATACAAATCAGACTTTCCCATCGCCAATGCCATCTATAATATGTCTCTGGAAGAAATGCAGAACGCCATTGAACCGGACAGTACTTTCAGAACAGGAAAAGAATGGGCAGGTGTTTGGACCAGAGATATCAGCTACAGTATTATATTATCTATGGCCTATCTGCAACCCAGGGTGGCAAAAAACAGCCTGCTTAGAAAAGTAAATAAAAAAGGAAAGATTATTCAGGATACCGGAACCGGCGGCGCATGGCCTGTTTCTACAGACAGAATGATTTGGGCGGTGGCTGCTTTCGAAATATATAAAGCGACCGGGGACAAAGCCTGGTTAAAACAGGCCTATCAAATTATCAGAAATTCAGTTGATGACGACCTTAATAATATCTATGATCATGAAACAGGATTGGTGAGAGGGGAATCCTCATTTCTGGACTGGCGCGAACAAACCTATCCAAAATGGATGCAGCCGGCAGATATTTATAACTCAGAAAATTTAGGCACCAATGCCGTACACTACCAGGCGAATATGGTGCTGGTTCAAATGGCGAGATTATTGAACGATGAACCGTCTGCGCTAAAATATCAGGCCATCGCCGGAAAAATTAAAAAAGGCATCAATAAATATTTATGGCAGCCCGGAAAAGGATATTACGGCCAGTATCTTTATGGCCGGAACTACTCTATTTTATCCCCACGTTCGGAAGCTTTGGGTGAAGCTCTGACTGTTTTATTTGATATTGCTGATTCATCCAGGCAGCAGGAGATCATCCGCCGGACACCCATTACCGCATTTGGGATATCCTGCATATATCCGCAGATCCCGGGCATTCCGCCTTATCACAATAATGCAGTATGGCCTTTTGTACAATCGTTCTGGTTATGGGCCGCAGCCAAGACGGGCAATGAAAAAGCAGTGATGGAAAGTATCAGCGCCATCTATCGGCCCGCGGCACTATTCCTCACGAACAAAGAAAATTTTGTTGCCGATAACGGTGATTTTCAGGGCACGCAGATCAATTCGAGCAATATGCTCTGGAGTCTTTCCGGCAATATCAGTATCATTCACAAAGTAATATTCGGCATACATTTCAATACCGATGGATTATTATTCCAGCCCTTTGTTCCAAAACTGCTTGAAGGGAAAAGGTCACTAACCAACTTCACCTATCGCAACGCCAGACTGGAGATCGATATGGAAGGCTGGGGCAATCAGATCAAAGCGTTTTTCCTGGATGGCCGGCAGATGAATAAGGCATTCATTCCCGCTGATCTTTCAGGTAGCGCATACCGTAAGGATAGTTCTGGCAAATAATAATTTTTCCGCGAACCCGATCAATGAGGTGGAGAATTCGGTAACACCGGCAACACCGTCACTGAGATTTTCTTCCGATACATTATCCTGGCTGCCGGTCGAAAATGCGAAATACTACGAGGTGCTGAAGAACGGCAGTTCCATATTGAAGACCAGTCAGACAAATATCTTCCCAATTCGCGCGGTTGGATATGCCGAGTTACCAGGTGATCGCCGTAGATAAAAATGGACTCGCTTCCTTTGCCAGTGAACCTTATACTGTATCAGGTGCCGGCGTTGAACAGATTTATGAAATAGAGAAATGGGCGACTCCCGCGGATCTTCGATATCAGGGATTTACCGGACAAGGATTTGTGGAGATCAGTAAGGGTATCAACCTTTCCGTGACCTATACCCGTGACAGTATCAGAAACGGGCACTTATGCAATTGACCTTCGTTATTCTAACGGAAACGGACCGGTGAATACGGAAAATAAGTGTGCAATCCGGACGCTCACCATCAATGGAAATTTTGCCGGTACGCTGGTAATGCCGCAAAGGGGAAGGGACGAATGGTCCAATTGGGGTTACAGCAATGCAGTAAAAGTCAATCTGAAAAAAGGCCTTAATAATGTCTCTATTATTTTTAAAGATTACAATGATAATATGAACGAGACTATAAACCAGGCTATGATTGATAATCTGCGCGTTGTCAGGTTGAAATGAAATGGATGCGGAATACGCCCTGGTCATGGCAGTAACTGTATTACGATGCGCTTTTAAATGCGATTCAACCCGCTCTACATTAACTTTATGAAATGATAAGATCCTTTCCTTCCAAAGCATTTGCAGCATTATTTTCCCTGGTTATATTTTCCGGATGTATACCAGAAAGAACCCTCTCCCCGGATGTCTGATAAAAAATGGTGGAAGGAAGCGGTCGTTTATCAAATTTATCCCCGCAGTTTTAAAGACAGCGACGGAGATGGCATCGGCGATCTGAAAGGCATTATTTCCAAACTGGATTATATAAAAAGCCTGGGTATTGATGTGGTCTGGCTAAATCCTATCTATAGTTCACCCAATGATGATAACGGTTACGATGTAAGTGATTACCGGAATATCATGAAGGATTTTGGAACTATGGCTGATTTTGATTCGCTGGTGAAAGGAATGCATGAGCGGGGAATCAAACTGGTAATGGACCTGGTGGTGAACCACAGCAGCGATGAACATGAATGGTTTAAACAAAGCCGCAGTTCGAGAACAAATCCCATACCGCAATTATTATCACTGGTGGAATGCCGAGAGAGGCAAACCGGCCTCCCCGTTATAGTTTGTTCGATATAAATCATGATGCCTGGAGATATGATTCATTAACCAATGCTTACTACCTGCATTATTTTTCGCGAAAACAGCCCGACCTGAACTGGGAGAATCCGGATCTGCGGAAGGAAGTGTATGATATCATGAAATTCTGGGCTGATAAAGGAATTGATGGATTCAGGCTGGATGCATTTCAGTTTGCTGCAAAAGACACCAGTTTTCCTGCTTTCCCTGACAGGACTATGAAAAGAATTTTCAACTGTATTATGCTATGGGTCCGCACCTGCACGATTATCTGAAGGAAATGAACCAGGAAGTATTCAGTCAAATACGATGTGATGAGTGTGGCAGAAGGTGCCGGAAATTCTTTTGAAGATGCCCATAACCTGGTGGATGCAGATCGAAAGGAATTGAATATGGCCTATGCTTTTGAAGGAGTGGATATTGCGAAGCCTGAAGGATACAGTCTGTTGCATTTTAAAGAAGTATTCAGCCGGTGGGATAGTGCTTTTGCAGCAAAAGGCTGGTTGTCCATTTTTCTTGCTAATCACGACCAGGCCAGGCTGGTAAGCGATTTGGAAATGACAGTCCGGCGTTCAGGGATTTATCTGCCAAAATGCTTGCGACATTTATTCTGACCATGCGGGGTACACCGTATTATTATAATGGAGATGAATTGGGAATGACCAATATGCCGGTTTTAGAAAAATAAGAGATTACCGGGATATGCCGACACTGAATGAATACCAGCATCAGAAAGATATTCATGGCGATACCCTACAATATTCTAGAGCGGGTAAAATTTGAAAGCCGGGATAATGGCCGTACTCCGTTTCAATGGGATAGTAGGCACGAATGCAGGTTTTACAACAGGTACACCCTGGATTGCCGTAAATCCGAATTATAAAACTATCAATGCAGCCCTGGAAGAAAAAGATCCGAACAGTTGTCTGAATTATTTCAGAAAGCTGGTAAAACTGCGAAAAAATAATCCGGTGCTTGTTTATGGGAAATATACGTTACTGGATAAAGACAATCCACAAGGTATATGCTATACCAGGGAGGGGAAGGGAAAAAAAATGCTTGTGATTCTTGAATTTTTCCTCAAAAAACGCAAAGACTGCCCTGAAAGTTTCCCTGGCTGATCGCAAAATTCCTGATCTCCAATTATCCGGAGATCAGCCGGATTAGCAAGAGTCAGAATGAATTGACTGCGACCTTATGAAGCGATATATATCAATTGCAATAAAATGATCATGAAAAAAATATGTTTCACTCTATTTTTCCACTTCTGTTGCTTGCTTATGTTTCCTGTGCACAGCAAAACCCATCCGGACTGATTGTGCGGGGAGACGATATGGGTTATACGCATTCCGGCAATCTGGCCCTGATCAAATGTTATAAGTACGGAATTGAAACTTCCATTGAAGTTCTGGTTCCTTCACCCTGGTTTCCGGAAGCAGTAAAACTGCTGAAGCAGAATCCGGGTGTCGATGTGGGTATTCATCTGGACCTGACCAGTGAATGGGAGAATATAAAATGGCGGCCGCTTATCGGATTGTCCGAGCCTGAAAGATTCCGGCGGATATTTTTTCCCGATGGTCTACCCCAATAAAAATTATCCGGGCCGGTCCATTATCTGAAAACAAATGGAAGATAGAAGACGTGGAAAAGGAATTCCGTGCCCAGATTGAACTGGCACTTAAAATATATTCCCCGGATCAGTCATTTGTCTGCTCATATGGGTTGCACGAATATGTCACCTGAAGTTCGTGCACTTACGAAAAAGCTGGCTAAGGAATATAAGATACCGGTTGATCCGGAATGGGATGTAAAAGGTATCTGTTGGCTATGATGGTCCCAGTAAAACATCAGAAGAAAAAATTCAGAGCTTTATCAATATGCTCAACAAACTGGAGCCGGGCAAAACCTATATTTTTCTTGATCATCCCGGACTCTGTAACGATGAACTAAAAGCTGTTTATCATATCGGTTATGAAGAAGTGTGCGAAGACAGGCAGGGAGTCACCGATCTATTTACAAGTGAAAAAGTTAAAGCACTGATAAAAAGCAAAGGAATTCAGCTGATCGGTTACCGGGATCTAAAAAATTGATTGTACCGGATCGGATGAAAAAAGGACGACATGAATAAATGAAATCTAGTAAGTTATTAGTTATTGCCGGGATTATTTTTGTGTTGACAGGAATATTCTGTTTATTGAGTCCTTTGCGTGCATACGTGAACCTGGTAAGATTTTCGGGTATCGCTCTGTTGGTGAACGGTATTATACTGCAGGTGTCTTCCTCCTATGCCCATATGTCATTTTCCAGGGAAAAAACGAGTATGAGGATAGACAGTATCGTGGATATGATATTTGCAATTCTTTTAATTTTTAATCCTTTCATGTCTTTTATTTTGTTCCCCTTGCTGATCGGTGGCTGGATATTTTGTAAGGGTCTGGTAAAGATTATTGTTGCCATTTTATTAAGAAAACAAATTCGTGGCTGGCTATTTGTTTTGGCCCTTGGGATATTAGCCCTGGTGTTTGCAATACTGATCATCTTCGCGCCCCTTAGCCAGTCCAGCGATATTACAAAAATTATCGGCGCATTTTTTATCAGCCTCGGTGTGGTATTAATCTTTGATGCTTATAAACTCAGGCGTTTGCATGAGACGATCAATCTCATGTTCTAGCGGACGCCCCGGATTTTATAAATAGCTCAGCCACCATTTTTCCCGGTGAGCTGATTTATACCTGTCATAACTTTTACAAAGCGGATACAAGACTGCTACTATAATTATCCAGATCAGATAAACTGTACCGAGACTGAACCCATAACCCTGCAGGTTCGGCATATAGTTGATCCATGTATTAAAAGAAGTCATGTCAGTCCATCGATAACCGATGAGCGTAGCCGCGAGCAGGGCGGTCAGATGTATAAGGTAAATGTGAACTAAATAGTAGAACATGGGAACCCTTCCATAAACGGAAATTATCCGGGAGAACCGGTTTGATACATTTTCTGTCAGGGCCAGGAATATGAATGCAATTCCTTCCGTGACCAGCAGATAATCCAGGGAAGGCGGATACTTGGAGATTTTTATAAAAGAAAGAAAAGTACGTATCGGCGTGGCCTGATGGGTCCATGGTTGCAGGTTTCCGTAAACGTTGATACTTCTGACAATGATGAAAAGTACGAGCGACCCCACACCCAGCTGAAGCAGTATCTTTTTTCTTCTTTGCGCGTTAAATCCATTCGCAAAAAGACCACCAAGGCAATATCCCAGGGCCATCACGCCAGCCCATGGGATAACATGATAGAACTCGGCAATATGAATATGGCCCCAGGCAAAAATCTTCTGCTCATGAAACATTCCCCAAAAAAAGCCTGCGGCATTATTATCCGGGATATGAACCGGATCCAACAGGTTATGACCGAATACCATGATCAGGCCAATAGCACAAATGATTTTTCGGGGTAAAAATATCAGTCCTGCCAGGCAGATCATAGAAAGTCCCAGGACCCATATCACGCCAAATAGAAAAAATGAAAATCCGGGATTAAAGAACCACCCGAAATTCACCACCGTTTCCTCGAGAATAATTAACCAGATGCCTCGTTTTACTAAAAAGCCCGCCAGTTCTTTTGTCGTTTTACGCTGCCCCGAAATAAAAGCAGAAGTGCCAGACAGCAATACGAAAATAGGTGCACAGAAATGCGTGATCCAGCGGGTAAAGTAAAGGATGACGGTTGTTTTATCCAGATCCAGCGGGTCATAAACAAATGCATCCGCGTGAAAATAGTCCCTCACGTGATCCAGGGCCATAATTATCATGACAAGGCCCCTAAGCAAATCGATGGATTTAATCCTGTTGGTGGTTAATGGGTTCATCTATTGGAGAATGGCGGGTTTAGCTAAGTAAAATTAATCCGTCCAAAGGTAAAATGAATTTCAGACTCCCGCGACTTCCTGACTGATGAACACCTCTCTGATCGAAGATTATTTTCCAAATGGCAGCTACGGATATCCGAAAGGAATAGAGCTTTCCCGGTCCGGCTGTTTAAAATCATCGTAATTTTAAGATGAAGCTCTTTTAACGATTGTTCACCATAAACCCTTTTTATGAACTGGAAATTGATCTTGCAGCTTTCCTTGTTTGGACTTGCGATGGCTATTTCTACGGTATACTGGATCCCCTCCAGTCTCGAGCCGATTTTCTGGATAGTCATATTTATTATATGCGCTTACCTGATCGCCACGAAATGTACCGGGCAGTTTTTCCTGCATGGTCTTTTCGTGAGTCTGGTAAATAGCATATGGATTACAGTTATCCATGTACTGCTATTCAAAGACTACAAAATGCATCATGCCGATGAAGTGGAAATGATGAGATCCCTGCCGGTACCCGCGCATCCGAGAATCCAGATGTTATATATGGGTCCGTTGATAGGGTTTATCTCCGGACTGGTATTGGGTCTCTTTGCATTTATAGCTTCTAAAATCTGGAAGAATAAGATGTCTCATTCCTAACGATGTAAGAGGAAAATTATATTGATTTTATCTTTCACCATTAATACTCCAATTCAGTAATGAAAAAAGGATTCCTGATTATTTTGCTGTTTTCAAGGTTTGCGGCTTTTTCCCAATTGCCTGTTGAAAATTATCCGGTTGATTCAGCTTCAGTAATTCATCCGGATATTCCGAAAGGGGAATTGATAAAACTGAGTTTTGACAGCTCAAAAATATTTCCCGGTACCACACGTGATTACTGGATCTATATTCCGGCACAATATAATCCTGACCATCCGGCCTGTGTTTATGTAAACCAGGACGGGATTCAGTGGAATGCGCCTACTGTATTTGACAATCTGATATACCGGAAGGAAATGCCCGTTACCATTGGCGTATTTATTACTCCCGGAGTGATAAAAGCAAAGGATCCGTCAAATGCGCTGAACCGTTTCAACAGGAGTTTTGAATATGACGGACTGGGAGATGCCTACGCCCGGTTTCTGCTGGAAGAAATTTTGCCTGAAGTTGAAAAGCAACATACAACTGACGGTCGGGCCATTCACCTTTCAAAAAACGGAAATGACCGCGCCATTGGTGGATCCAGCAGCGGTGCCGTTTGTGCCTTTACGGTGGCCTGGGAAAGACCGGCTGAATTTTCAAAAGTCTTTTCTGCAATAGGTACCTATGTCGGCTTGCGCGGCGCGGAACGATATCCAACGCTCATCAGAAAATATGAACCCCGGCCCATCAAAATATTTTTGCAGGATGGCTCCAATGATCTGAATATCTATGCAGGCGACTGGTGGATGGCCAATCAAACCATGGAACGGGCCCTCGATTTTTTCCGGTTATACCGTACAACATGTATGGGGCGAAGGGCAGCATAACGGCAAACAGGGCGGGGCAATTTTTCCGGCAGCGATGCGCTGGTTATGGAAAGATTGGCCAGAGGCACGTCATACCAGGTTCCACCGGAAATCAGGTACTGACGGATATCCTGATACCGGGAGAGAATTGGAAACTGGTCGGACAGGGTTATAAATTTACTGAAGGCACTGCAGTGAATGCTAGGCGGTGAATCTTTTTACCAGGATATTCCGAATTCAAAAACATATAGGGTGAACTGAAGATGGAAAGCTCTGTTGAATTAAACGTGAATGCCAAACGCGCCAGTGGAACTTCCTTTGGTCCGGATGGCAGGCGTTATGTCATTGCAGGTGCCACCAAACAGGTGATTGCCTATGATGCAGCAGGTCAGGAAACGATAATTGCAGACAGCATTTCCGGAAATGATATTGTGGTGGCGTATAACGGGAATGTGTATGTTACTTCTCCGGATGGAATCGACAAACCGAGTAAATTATATCTGATCCGGCCGGGTGGGGTAAAAGAAGTTGTAGATGAAGGATTGAAATTTGCTAATGGTCTTACGCTTTCTCCCGATCAGACCCAGTTATATGTTACTGAATCTGCTTCGCACTGGGTCTGGATATACCAGATTCAGCCGGATGGTAAACTGGCATACAAACAAAAGTATGGCTGGTTACATGTACGTGACACAGATGAAAATGCCTGGTCCGACGGACTTCGATGCGATACAGCCGGAAGAGTATATGTGACTACAAAAATGGGCCTTCAAATCCTGGATCAGGCAGGACGTGTAAATGCTATTATACCCATTCCCGCGGGGCAGGCATCAAATCTTTGTTTTGGAGGAAAAAATTTCGATATCCTCTATCTGACGGCGGGTGATAAAGTATATAGCCGCAGGCTCAGAACCCGCGGAGCGAATAATTTTGACAAGCCTGTAAAACCGGTTGCACCTAAACTATAATCTAACCGGCGGCACTTGTCGGATTACCGGAGGCGTGACCACAGGAAGGCGGCTGTGAAGAAGGAGGACTTGCAGGTTGAGTTGGTGCACTTGCCTGGACGATGTGCGGTGGTATTTGCTTTCTTGTTACAGTAGGTTGCACTTTTTCCTTACTGCAGGATTCAGAAATCATACAAATGAACAGGTGCCCAAACTAAACAGTATTACTTTTCTCATAAAAGAAGATTTATAAAATGAGAAGAAGAGAATGCTGCTAACTTTTCACAGAGACAGATTACAGAGAGACGGATTAAAATTCCTGAGGTCCGGATTATTATAGCGAGATTTATCTGGAAGAGCAGGAAATTGAAACGATATTCCCGCAAAACAAAATTACAGATTCCTGCCTGTTCTTTCCAAATTCATTCAGCGGCGGTGCCCGGGGCATAAAGTATACGAGCCAAATATTCAAACAGTTGCAATTGGGGGATTTCTACGCTGATTTGTACTACCATTTCTTTAGCCATTCCTGCGCGCAGTTCCTTTCCTTCGAGATCATTCTGATACAATTTTTTGCAGGAGTTGTTTTGCCTTTGCGACATCCCCGGGCTGGTTGCGTTCCATAAGGGTCACGGCCTGCAGAATCAGGGAAGGATTTGAATAAAGCTGGTATAGATTTCCAGTTGTTCAAAATACGACAATGCCTTTTCATATTCCTTTAGCCGCAGAGCGAGCATATCCGGCATATTTTTTCGCAGTAAAATCCGAAGCTATCGGATTGGATAATTTTTTCAAAAACTGATCAGGGCTTCAGCCAGTTTTCCCTTCATTATATAAACGGAGACCATTCTGGAGACTGTCGCTGCGGCCACTCATCGTCACGCGCAGGGTTTGCAGATTTCTCTTTATGATATTGATCGGCCAGTTGCTGGGGGGAACTGGGATTTAAGTAATGGTATAGGTTCCGAAAATAATTCCCGCCACAACGGCTGCAGCGGCTATATAATATACTAATTTTCTGACGGGAACTTGGGTCGGTACGATCCGGTTCTTCCTGTAAATTTCCTTAAAACTGTTCGTTTTCTTGTCAAGTCCGGGATGCTTCCCTGGAAATCTGCAGCGCACTCAGGTAAAATGCAACTTCTTCTGCAAATGCCGGATCTGATTGTAATTCTTTCTTCGAATTCCCTGGTTCGGTCAGCGCCCGGCGTGTCTGGTAAAAAAATTTTCTATATAATCCAGGTTGTCCATTTATTATTCTACTTTATACAACTTTCGCAATCTTTCCAGGCAACGTAGCCTGCTTGTTTTTACTACATCTGCAGTTTTATATTGAAGGAAGGAAGCAATCTCTTTATCGCTGTAATTTTCTCCCCAGAACATCAGTAACTGCCTGCACTTTTCCTCCAGCTGCATTCAGTTTTTCCCGGAGCCGGTTCCAGTCCGCCTGGTCTATCAGTTTTTGAACGACAGAGCGGGCAGTATCGGATAATATGCATCAGCCGGTCTGAAATCGTCTCCGGACGATGCACGCTATTCTTATTAGTCGTTCTTTTCCGGAGAAGGTCAACACATTTATTATGGAAAATCTGGTAGAGGTAGGTTTTGAGGGAGGCGCGGGCCTCAAAATGGGTGTTTTTGATATTTTCCAGCGCTGCCAGGATGGTATCGGAATAGGCATTAAACGATTCATCTTCCGACAAAGCATGTTTGGTCATGCCTTCCCGGATAAAATAAGCGAACCGGTTGAATAATTGTTCTTCGCTTCTTCTTTTGTCAATCCCACTTTGCCTTAACTGTTCGATTATTTCCTGGTCTGTATATCGAAAAGAACCAGCGCTATCCATTATAGTGGGTCTTTCATCCAATTTAAGAAAAATATGGATTGATTTCGGTAATTTATGTTTCCCTCGTTCAAAATCCTGCGATAAATCATTTATAACACATTCCGGAATCAACTTGTCAAGAATCCTTACCCTAATTATAACCCTGAATCCTGACACCTGTGAAAATAAAAATGGTGAAAGTCGAAAAACCACGCATGACCCATCCTTCAAATCAAATATCATTAATCAATTAAACCTTACAAAAATGAAAAAAATCCTCTTTGCGCTGTCCATTGGATTCACTTCCATTGCAGCGCTCAGCAACTGTGCTTACGCACAGAATTCTGCCAATCCTGTTGCATTTAATGACACTAAAACTTTTAAGTCATCCATTCGTTACATGGCCGCCCTGGAAAGCCCCGCTATCATGGGAACCTATATTCCGGATGCAAAAAAGATCAATGCCAAAGGCAATTAAAGATTTCCAGACCCGTTTTGCAGATGCAAACAATGCCAAGTGGTTTTCAGATGAAAACGGTTTTGTTTCCTACTTTGTTAAAGATGGTTATGGCAACAGGGTTTTTTATGACAAAAAAGGTCACTGGCAGTATTCTCTGATTTTCTATGGTGAAGACAAACTTCCCCGTGACGTCCGGGCCGCCGTAAAATCTACTTATTTTGATCTGTCTATTACCCTGGTTGAAGAAGTACAGACTACCGAACGGCAAAGCTATATATCGTTCACCTGGAAGACAAATCAAGTATCAAGATCTTAAAAGTGAACGACGAAGGTGAAATGGAAATTATGCAGGACCTGTCAAAGGAATAACCATTAACCCTTATCCCTCTGCAACCAATTGCCCCTCACGGGGCAACTTTTTTTGTTTGAACCAGGATGTCCGGACCCTTTGCCTCAGTGAACCACTTCGTAGCAAAATGCATAACACCGGATTCAAAGGGAACTGAACTTTGTAATTTCAGTTTCATTTGCATATCCGTATTGTTGAATAAGCAGCTTTCCCCTTCCTAAAATAACAGGATGTATCCAGAGCAGGTATTCATCTACCAGGCTGGATCGTATAATGGAAGAAGCCAGTCTGCCGCTTCCATATAGAATAATATTCTTTCCTTTTTGTTGTTTCAGCTTTGTAGATTTCCTTCTCCGGATTCCTGGCGACGATCGTTGAATTATTCCAGCATGGATCGCGTAACTGTTGTGGAGAAAACAACTTTGGAATACCTGTTCATTTTATCGGCGATGGCCAGGTCCTGCCTGGGAAAATCACGTTCCAGCGGTTTCACTGTCCAGTATTTGGCCATGGCCTCATAGGTAATTCTTCCCAGTAAAATCGTATCTGTATCTATCCAGCTGTTCCAATAATTTTTCACCCATTTCCTCACTCCAGGTTTCAAAATGCCAGTCCAGTTCTCCGCGGGGTCCGGACATAATACCCGTCCAGGCTCAGGTTCATCGAAACGATTAATTTTCGCATCTTACCGGGGTTGAACGGCAAGTTTTTTATGATAAAGGAAGTAGGAAACAAAACCAAGTGCAATGAATAAAAGAATGGGCATCCCATTCCCCGGCTGATTTTCCGACAGCATAATTACACTACATGGCGCCGATCAAATCAAATATCAATCCGGCATATGCCCATTCCTTGAGTCCTTGGGTATCCGGGAACCAATATGGCAATCACCCCGAGCAGTTTGGCAACACTGAGAAAGGAAATCAGGTAAGCGGGCATATTGATCGTATTAAAAAATTCATCCGCCTTGTCGCGGAGATGCCAGACTTGAAACGGACGAAAATAGCATCATCAGCAGAAATAAACCGGTTGTAATCCAATAAAAAATCCTGGTCTTTTTCATGTTGCATTATTTTTTAAATTTCCTGATACAAAATTAATCGGATAAATATTATTTGTCTGGGTGCAAAAACGACTGGTGTAGAGGTTGTTTGCGACATTGATTTTTGTAACTTCATATCAATTCATTATTAAAGATATTTATATGAAACAGGTTGCCATCCTTGCTCTGAATGATGCGGTATCAGCCTCCGTTGCCGATCCCAGTATAATGTTCAATGGTGTAAATGATTTTTTAAAAGCAGCGGGTAAACCGCCCGCATTTAAAGTACAGATCGTCGGGCTCTGACGAAAGCGGTCAAACTGCACAATGGCGTATTTACGGTTCATGCGGATATTCTGCTGGAGGATATGAAAAAAGCTGATCTGATTATCATACCGGCCATGGGTGGAGATTTCAAATCAGCAATAAAAAAGAATGCAGCATTTATTCCGTGGATCATTAAAACAATATAAAAAAGGTGCAGATGTGGCCAGCCTTTGCGTTGGTGCCTTCCTGCTGGCATCCACCGGATTATTGAACGGCAAAGAATGTTCCACCCACTGGTTAACGGCCAATGTATTCCGGGAAATGTTTCCGGAGGTGACGCTGGTTGACGGGCGGGTGGTGACAGAACAGAACGGTCTTTATTCCAGCGGCGGTGCAACTTCATACTGGAACCTGCTCCTGCACCTGGTGGAAAAATATGCCGGACGGGAAATGGCCATCATGGCTTCCAAAGTGTATGCCCTGGAGATAGACCGGAAAAGCCAGTCTCCCTTTATCATGTTCAATGGTCAGAAAGAACATGTGGATGAACCGATCAGAGAGGCACAGAATTATATTGAATCCAAGGTTTCGGAAAGGATTTCTGTCGGAGAGCTGGCCCTCAAATTTCGCCATCGGACGGCGACATTTTGAAAGACGTTTTAAAAAAGCCACCAATAATACGCCGGTTGAATATATTCAACGCGTAAAAATAGAAGCGGCAAAAAAGCATTTTGAAACCAGCCGGAAGAATGTGAATGAAGTGATGTATGATGTGGGATATTCCGATACCAAGGCTTTCCGGACGATGTTCAAAAAAATAACCGGGCTTTCGCCACTGGATTATAAGAATAGATACAATATGCAGAATTAAGCCTAAAGCTGAAGGCTTAAAGCTTGAAGCGTACCTAGCCGGATACCGTCATCCGGTCAACCGTAAGTCAGCCAATGAATATGCTTACCTTTTCAGGCAAATAAATCTTCTATGACCCTGATCATTTTGGGATTGCTGATCCTCGCTTGCAGGTTTTGTGATCCGGCGTAATGCCTCCCCGTTTTCCACTATTCGCATATTTATTTGCGTATCGGCTGGTTTTGTATTGTTCTTGATCGGATTTCTTTCTTCCTGTATCGTTCAAATCGGAACGGGAGAAGTGGGTGTCCAGGTATCTTTTTGGAAGTGTTCAGAATACAACACTGGCCAGTGGTTTGCATTTTATCAATCCGCTCATCGACGTACAACGCCTGGATATTAAAACACAGAATTATACCATGAGCGCAGTTCACAATGAAGGAGCAAAAGAAGGTGATGATGCCATACGGGTGCTGACAGCAGACGGACTGGAAGTGGTCATGGACCTGACGGTACTTGTATAAAGTGGTGCCATCCTCCGCACCGGATATTTTACGAAGTACCGGCATCGACTATACAGATAAGATTGTAAGGCCTTTGACACGCACAAAGATTCGCGACAATGCGGTTTATTATGATGCGGTATCACTGTATTCCACCAAGCGTGATGAATTTCAGGATCGCATTTTCAAAAGCATAGAAGCTGATTTTAAGAAACGGGGATTATTACTGGAGCAACTCCTGATCAGGAATATCACCCTGCCCCAGGCAGTGCGCACCAGTATTGAACAAAAAATTTCCGCCGAACAGGATGCACAGAAAATGCAATTTGTTTTACAAAAAGAAAGGCAGGAGGCAGAACGCAAACGGGTCGAAGCCCAGGGTATTTCCGATTATCAGCACATCATCAGTGAAAGCCTCACCGATCGCCAGTTGCAATATGAAAGTATCAAAGCTCAGCTGGAAGTTGCCAAATCCCCCAATGCGAAAGTAATCATCATGGGGAAAGCAGGAGCACCGCTGATCCTGGATACGAAATAAGCATTGATATTATTTGTCACCGGAATCTTCGGAATCATACTTGCTGTCCAGCAGCCAGTTTGTCATCAGGGTAGGCCAGGTTTTTACAGATTGAAGTGAGGACCGGTATCCCATGTTGAATGCATGATCTGCACGGGCAAGATATGCGCTTCTACCGAAACTTTTGCACGCCCGGTATTTTTCCAGCAGACTGATTACTGTTACTGAACAACAGGTATCTTCATTACCGGCGATCAGGAAAGCCGGCGGTGCACGTGGCAGGCACTGTTCCGGGAATAAACAGTGGGTCCGGGATAGACCTGCATGATAAAATCAGGTCGGCCATTCAGACGGTCTACGGGATCAGCTGCCTGCGGATTTCCTTTTCCGGAACCAAATGCAATAGCATCCACTACTTCGCCACCCGCTGAAAATCCAAGCATACCCAGGCGGTTGGTATCGATTTTCCATTCCTTGGCATGACTCCTCACCAATCGCATAGCGCGATATGCATCTTCAGCCGGTTGTTTATCCAGGGAATAAGGAGAATTCGGTTCTCGTGGTAAGCGGTATTTCAGAATGATCGCCGTAATGCCCAGTTTGTTTAAATATTTGGCCGGATCAAGGCCTTCTGATTTAAATACCAGCAAACGAAAGCCACCACCCGGACAAATCAGCACGGCTGTACCGTTGGCAATTTCCGGCGGCGGGAAAAAAACCGTGATGGAAGGATTATTAATATTTTTTACCCAATAATCCTTTGCTTCCTCAGGCTCATTTTTTTTGTTTTCAAAACCCGGGGCGCCGTTCTTCCATAACGGGATCACCAGTGAATCCGATTGCGCATAAAGCAGGCCTTTAATCGCTATGATCGCGATTGTTAATATCAACCTTAGCGAAGTGGTATTTATTTTCATTAAATGGGAATGAACTTAAAGTTAAAGACTAGTGGCCATTGTTTTGCAAGAGGATGGAAGAAATCAAAATATGTCTCAACGCGGAATATTATGGGCAGGAACAAGCGGACTGGTATTGGAAGAGCCCAACAAGCAGGCATATCCACTTGCATTCAGGAACAAAAGCCGGCTTACATATTATGGTTCGAAGTTTAATAGTATAGAAATTAACAGCAGTTTTTATAAAATCCCGCGATGCTCCCTTTATCGGAGCTGGTTGCAGATGGTACCCGCAGATTTCAAATTCACGGTTAAATTATGGCGTGGAATAACCCATGAAAAGGAATATGAACAAAAGGACCTGGCAGCTTTTATGGAAGCCATAAATTGTTTTGATGATAAAAAAGGTTGCCTGCTGATCCAGTTTCCAGCCACCGCCCCGATACTATTTGAAAGGATTGATCAATTGATTGGATCCATCAGGAAACTGGATAAGGATATGTCCTGGCGTATAGCAGTTGAATTCCGGCATTTGAATTGGTACCATCCCGATATGCTTGCGATGCTGGATCACCATGATGCAAGCCTTGTTTTGCACGACATGCCAAAATCCCTCCCACCGGCGCTAAACACAATGGCGCCATTTATTTATCTGAGATTTCATGGAGAAAAAGGAGATTACCGGGGCAGTTATGAGGAAAAAATTCTGAAAATAAAAGCAAATCAAATCCGGAACTGGTTAGCTGAAGGACGGGACGTATATGCCTATTTCAATAATACCATCGGAGCCGCCGCGGCTAATCTGAAGATGTTGAAAGCAATAGTGGATGGGTGAAGAATTCAGCTGATGTCATCATTTTATTTAACCAGTATGGAATTATATTCCGGATGCCTTTTCAGGTAAACCGCAACAAAAGGACAAAGGACTTTTACGGGTATCCCATTTTCCTTTGCCCACTCCAGACCATAATGTGCCAGGGCCGACGCAATTCCCTTCCCTTCCAGTTTTTGGGTACTTCCGTATGCATCATCCAGATGGCTCCTTCGTGAAAACGATATTGCAACATGGCAAGCTCTCCTTCAGCATGCACTTCAAATTGTTGTTGTGCCGTATTATTCGTTACCTGAATTTCCATTCGTAAAAGTAAATAGTATTAGCCGTTAATTACCTCACCTCCATTCACATGAATAACCTGACCGGTTATATAAGACGCATCTTCACTGGCAAGAAATACATATGCAGGGCCGAGTTCGGCCGGTTGACCCGCTCTCTGCATCGAGGTCTCCCTGCCGAAAGTTTTTATTTTTTCTTCGTCAAAGGTAGACACAATAAGCGGTGTCCAGATCGGACCGGGGGCAACTGCATTTACCCTTATTTTCTTTTTAGCCAGGTTGGTTGCGAGAGATCGTGTAAAAGTCGTAATCGCACCTTTCGTAGCGGAATAATCGATAAGGTGTGGTGAAGAACGGTATGCAGTTACTGAAGATGTGTTGATAATGCAATCCCCTTCCTGTAGATAATCCAATGCTGCCTTTGAAAAACGGAAGTAAGCTATAATATTCGTATCAAAAGTTGCTTCCAGCTGTTCATCACTGATGTCCTGCAGATCCTCCTGTGGTATCTGGATGGCTGCGTTGTTCACCAGTATATTTAATTTACCAAATGTGTCAATAGTTTTTTTCACCGCGGACTTGCAGAAAGATGCATGTTTTACATCTCCTTTAATCAACAGGCAGGTCCGGCCGGATGCTTCCACCAGTTCGCGGGTTTCTTCCGCATCCTGGTCTTCGTCGAGATATACGATGGCAATATCTGCACCCTCCCGCGCAAAATGCACACTTACTGCCCGTCCGATTCCACTGTCACCACCGGTAACCAGGGCCGTTTTACCAGCAAGTTTCCCGCATGCCTTATAGTTTTTCCTGATGAATTCCGGTCTCGGATTCATGGTTTTTTCAATACCCGGTTGTCGGTTCTGTTTTTTTGCGTTTCTTTCAATTTGTTCCTGGTCCATAACTTTTTATTATCGCGCACTCCAAGGGAATATTCAAAAAAACCATGCCATCCGGTCCATTTTATGATAAGGATAAGTTGTATTTTTCTCAGTTTTTTAAATCACATGGGCAGGAGTCGCCAATAGGCTGAATAGCAAGGACTCAGGATAGTAACAGTCTATAAATCACTCATAAGCATTTTGATTTCCAGATGACAAACGGCTCAGGTGATATTTAATAATGCTGAAAAAAGCAGGATTACAACAGTTATTCCAAAGGCTGGATTCATGTATATGCGAAATCAATCAAACTCAGGTGAAACGGCCATTGCCGGTACGGTAAAACAAGCGGGAGGAAACAATTTGGTAACATTAAATTAATATGGCTTGTGGTATTACGGCACTATTTTGCATGTGTTTAATTATCAACCTTCTTTATGCAACAAGAATTTCAACTCTATTTTCCGCTGCTAAACAGGAACGCCAAAATCAGAAAATCACCATATTCCCTGGTTATTCTGCGTGAAGGATTATATTCTGTTTCGGTTGATAAATTACCGTTGGTTGAATACTATGTTTTTTTCGACAGCCCGCTAAAAAGCGAACAAATGAAACTGAAGTTTTATAAAACAGTTTCTGACGGGAAATGGTATGATAAATCTTATTCTGAAGAAGCAGAACTGAATTCACCAGAATTCGGAATTCCTGAAATGAATAAGGAATTAAAAGCTGTGCTGGATGCTTATGAAGCACAGCACGCCCAAAACATAAGATTCTCCGCTTAATTCCGTTTTTCAATTTTTTATCACCGCCGATTAGGATTTCCGGATGAACGCCGGCAGCGTGCGCTTGCTTATTCCATTTGCCGGTTTATTTTTCATGAAGTGTTAGTACAATCATTTCTTTCTGTTCCGTATATTCTCCGGTAATCATGACAAATCATTTCCGCCACTTTATTTTCAAATGAAACCGGATCCAGTCCGGAAAACTTTCTTCTTCAGAAAATCAACTATACCCAGTTCCTTCAGCAGAGCCAGTTTGCCTGGCAAATCCAGCGGCAGAGGCTTTTGTAATCCAACCGGGTTGCGGGGTTTCAGCATAGCATGATTTCAGGGAACTGATATAATTCGCATAAATAATTCCCTGCGCGTATAAATACAATTCGATAAATTTTCTTTTTTTACCCGGACGATTTACACGGTTGGTAAACGCATCATAAAATCCTTTGTAAAATACCGACATGCATTGGAGGCTGAAACTTTTATCATATTCATTTTGCAAGGCGATATTCGATACTGTTAACAATGCCATTGGCCTCATCCAGCAAATACTCCACGGTTTTTCTGCCGATTTTTTCTGACTGATCCATCTCTTCAAAAGAAGGTTTACGGGAAAGAAAACAGGATAAAATATAATGTGCTGTATACAGCGCTGTTGGAATTTGCCGGTTTGATATTAAATACAAAAGTTTCGCCGAATATGAAATTTTTTCTCTGTCAGTCCCGGATTATTTCTTTCCTTCTTAAAAATGGCATCCAGTTCTGTCTGTATTTTCTCTTTCGAAAGAAGAAACCGAGCTGCGGATCAAATTCCGGAAAGGGCAAAGGGAATGATACCAAACAGATGGTCGAAAAACGCCAATTTATCAGCGTATTTCTTCAGACTTTTGAATTCCGCATATAAACTTCGGATCTGATTTTCTGAATAAAACTGCATGTTTGTTACAGACGATGGTTTTTTCAAATATAGCATTCGCTTCATCTCATTTATTGCCGGCAAATTGCAGGTTACCAAATTATTAAGTATTTGTAAACAGATCGTTATCACGCCGGTGAGAACGGCAATTTTGGGATCTGTTAACATTTTGGTCATATTCCCGTAACATTCCATTCACAGGAGTCAGACGTCTTTTACACCCAAATCAAATTACAAAAAACAATTTTTATGAAAAGTTTGATCACCAAAACTTTAATCAGGTTTTCGTTGCATTGATCTTCATGTCTGTTTTTATTTATAATTCTATCAGAAGCCCAGTATGTATTTCAGTAATGATTCGCCTTTATAAGGCGGGCCAGGAAAATACGGGTCGTCTATGGGGTTATGCATTTGGTGATTTTGCTTATAAGACTCATGCCGATTCCCTGACCCGTGGGAATGCCAACCAGTATACAGGTATTCCCGCACACAGGGATGAGTTTGCTTTCCGTCGCATTTATCTTGGATATGATTATAATATAAGCAAAAAATTCTCGGCCAGCTTGTTACTGGCGGCTGAAGACAATTTTCCTGCCGGAAGCCCACCTGGCTAATGGCACTTTTGTTTTAAATGCCAATGGAAGTTCAACCGGGGATTTAACATTGAACAACAAACTGACTTTTTATATTAAACAAATGTTCCTCCGCTGGAAAGGAATCTGGAAAGGAACCGATCTCCTCATCGGTCAATTTAATACACCTGCCTTTCCCGGATATGTCGGAAAAAGTCTGGAGTTACAGATCCATCGAAAGAACGATCATAGATATACGTCGTACCGGATCTTATGATCTGGGTGTTGGATTACAGGGCGTCTTTGATCCGGAAACCAAGAATTTTGGTTATGATGTGATGGTTGGAAATGGTACCGGTGACAAACCGGATAATTCACCATACAAATGGTTTTATGGAGATGTTTATGCCTATTTTGGCCACAAGCATTTTGTGGTAGACTTATATGCTGACTATCAAAAATTAAACTGGACACCACAATGGCATCATTCCCGACAAATGGTTAAAGGCTTTGTAGCCTGGAATAGTTCGGCAACTGATAAGAGCTATGAATCCCGGAACCGGTTACACGATCGGTGTGGAAGGTTATGTCAATAACTTGTATAACGACAATTTTGCGCCGAAGATCGCCGGTGGCACGGATACGCTGAGTACAGCACCCAGTGGAATTTCATTTTTTGTTCATGGAGATATTGTAAAGAACAAACTCAGATTTTTTGCCCGCTATGATATGTACAATCCGAATAACAAAGTAAATACCGCAGTCTACAAATCATATAGCGGCAATACCGGAAATTATAACGATAATTCCTTCCATACTGTTTATGCGACCAATGCAGGCGGCCAGAATACAGTTACCTATACATCCACCGGCGATCAGACCTATAAACAACAGTTTATTACTGCCGGTCTGGATTGGAAACCAATAAACCGGATACACTTTATGCCGAATGTCTGGTATAACAGCTATTCATCGCAGATTGCTTCCAATAAAGATTATGACCTGGTATGGAGAATTACATTCTTCTTTGCTTTTGGTAAAAATTATGACAATGGCGGCTTTTAGAAATATTCAACTACATATAAATAAAAAATCATGAAAAAGTTTTTAATAATCTTTAAAACAAAGCCTTGCCGTCGCTGCACTGTTATTTGCCGGCAGTTACTGGTGTTCAGACAAAGCTCACTGCCCAGGACGACAAAACCTTACTTGGGTGCAGGCAGTTCATTTATCAATCCCCTGTTCTCAAAAATGTTTGCGGATTATAACCAGAAAACAGGTATCCAGGTAAACTATCAGAGTATTGGATCAGGTGGAGGTATTTTGCAACTGACCAATAAAACAGTTGATTTTGGTGCATCAGATGGTCCGTTGAATGATGAGCAGACGGCCAAATTCGGTGTGCCCGTATTGCATATTCCACAGGCTTCCGGTGCTGTGGTGGTAACCTATAACCTTCCCGGTGAAAATAATAATATCAGCCTTACACCCGGATATCATTGCCGATATATTCCTGGGAAAAATAAAAACCTGGAACGATCCGAGAATTGCTTCCATCAACAAAGGAGTTAATATTCCGGCACTTCCGATCCTGGTGGCCCATCGTTCAGACGGCAGCGGTACAACCAATATCTTCACCAATTATTTATCCAAAGTTAGTCCTGAATGGAAAACCAAAGTGGGAAGCGGAGGTGCAGTAAACTGGCCTGCGGGTTTAGGCGGAAAAGGAAATGAAGGTGTTGCCGGACTGGTTAAACAAACACCCGGAGCGATCGGATATGTAGAACTGATTTACGCTTTACAGAATAAGATGGACTATGCGAAAATCCAAAACAAAAAAGGAAAATTCATCGTTCCTTCCATTGCATCTGTAACAGCAGCCGGAAACGTGAAACTGCCGGATGATTCGAAAATATTTATAACCGATACAGATGCTCCGGATGGATATCCGATTGCCGGATTTACCTGGGTAATGATTTATAAGGAACAGAATTATAACGGCCGTTCTAAGGAACGCGCCACCACAGCTTATTGAAATTACTCTGGTGGAATATTCATGAAGGACAAACATTTGCAGCTCCGCTGAATTATGCACCTTTGTCAAAGGAAGCGCTGAAAGTGGCAGAGAAAATATTGAAGTCTGCCACTTACGAGGGAAATCAATTTTATAATAATGGTTAATAGTCAATGGTTAATGGTAAATGGTTTTCACTTATCCATACTGTCATAACTGCGAGTAAGCATTTATCAATTCGTATAAATTATGGATTCAAAACGATGAAAAAAGTAAAAAGTTCCAGCGGACAGATAAGAGCGGAAATCGCTTTTCAAGCGATCCCTGGTATGGAATTGGGGCTGCCATGGTTATACTGGTGCTCGGTATTACTGTTCACACTCATTATTGAATCGATTCCTTCCATTAAATCACCTGGGTATAAAATATCTCTGGGGCAACAACCTGGGATCCGGTGAATAATGTATATGGAGCATTCCCATTTTTACTCGGAACCCTGCTCACTTCCTTTCTGGCACTGATTATTTCCATACCGTTTTCATTTGCGATTGCCATTTATCTGGGTGAATACAATCCCAAGGGATGGCTTTCCAATTTTTTAAAAAATACGGTGGAACTGATTGCGGCGGTTCCGTCAGTCATTTATGGATTCTGGGGATTGCTGGTTCTGGTTCCGCTGGTGCGTACACTGGAAATGAAACTGGGTGTATTGCCTTATGGGATTGGAATTTTTACGGCTTCCCTGATCCTGGCCATCATGATCATTCCGTATGCTGCATCACTGGGCCGCGAAATGATCCGGCTCGTGCCTTCTCCACTGAAGGAAGGCGGCTTATTCACTGGGTGCAACCAGGTATGAAGTGATCAGGAATGTAATACTTCCTTATACCAAATCCGGATTATTTGCCGGTATTTTACTTTCCCTGGGAAGAGCCCTGGGAGAAACGATGGCAGTGACGATGGTGATCGGAAATACCAGCATGATTCCCGACCAGCATTTTCGCTCCCGGAAATACGATGGCCAGTGTCATTGCCAATGAATTTACGGAAGCAGATCATACGGTTTATTTATCTGCACTGATTGAACTGGGACTGGTTTTATTTCTTGTTACTGTTGTCATCAATATGATCGGGAAACGAATTATTAAAAGATTTACAAATGAATAATTATGAATGCAAACGTAAAATACAGGGTGGCGAAAAGTAAGTTCGTTCAGGGGCTGATTGTTTTCTTTGCATTTCTGATAACGTTACCGCTGATATCTGATCATCATTTATATTTTCAGGGAAGGCATTACAAAAATCAACTGGAATTTTCTGACGAAAATTCCGAAACCTGTCGGTGAAGACAGGTGGTGGTATTGTCAATGCACTGATCGGATCCATTATTGATTGTACTGACTGCTTCAGTTATGGCGATTCCCGATTGGTATCATGTGCGGAATATATCTAAGTGAAAATAAAACTAGCCGTCTTTCCTACTGGAGCCGGCTTGTCGGTGGATGTGCTGCAGGGTGTTCCTTCCATTGTGATCGGTATCGTCGTTTATTTCTGGGTAGTAAAACCCATTGGAACTTTTTCTGCTTTTTCGGGAAGTGTTGCACTGGCCATCATGATGTTGCCCATCCTGATCCGTTCTACGGAAGAAACCCTGAAACTGATTCCGTTCTCTTTAAAAGAAGCCGGGCTTGCCCTCGGGCTTCCCTATCATAGAGTAATTCTGAAAGTGATCGTTCCCTGTGGTGTCAGCGGAATTCTTTCAGGTATCATGTTATCCATTGCCCGTATTGCCGGTGAAACAGCGCCTTTACTATTTACTGCATTCGGGAATCCTTACCTGAATACAAACCTGGCGCAAACCCATGCAAAGTCTTCCGCTGATGATTTTCAATTATGCCACCAGTCCTTATGACGACTGGCACGATATGGCCTGGGGTGCGGCATTGATCCTGCTGTTTACGGTATTGTTATTAAACATTATTACAAAGCTGACAACAAGAAGATGGAACGTACAATTATAAAAAGCAGGAATTTCAATGCTTATTTTGGAACCAATCATGTGGTGAAGAATGTAAATATTGATATTCCGAAAAACAATATTGTTGCGGTGATGGGTCCTTCGGGATGTGGTAAGACCACTTATCTGCGTTGCATCAACCGGATGCATGAATTGATTCAGGGAGCTACCTGCAATGGTGAAATGATTCTGAACAATGATAACGTGTATGAAATGCATCCCATATTTGTACGTTTGAAAATCGGGATGGTATTTCAAAGACCCAATCCATTTCCCAATCTCAGCATTTATGATAATGTGATTGCCGGGTATAAACTGAATGGAATGAAACTGCCTAAGGCAGAAAGGGATCAGAAAGTAGAAGAGTCATTATCCAAAGCGGCACTATGGAAGGAAGTAAAAGATTCGCTGCATAAAAAAGGAACATTTCTTTCCGGTGGTCAGCAACAGCGTCTATGCATTGCGCGTGCGATTGCGATGGAACCGGAAGTTTTATTGCTGGATGAACCTACTTCGGCGCTGGATCCGATTTCCACTTCCAGTATTGAAGAACTACTGCATGAACTGAAAAAAAATTATACACTGGTAATCGTTACGCATAATATGCAACAGGCAGCCAGGGTAAGTGATAAGACAGCATTTTTTTATGTGGGCGAACTGGTTGAATATGACGAAACAAAAAAAATGTTCACCAATCCGTCGGATCAGAGAACACAGAATTATATAACCGGAAGATTTAGTTAGGCCTCAATTTTTAATCAAGATATCATGTCACAATTAGAAATAGAACTGAAAGCAGTTAAAAACGGAAGTGATCAATATGTGGAACCTGGTGCATTCACAGGTGGTCAAGTCGAATATTGCCATGGTCAATTTCGACAAAAACCTTGCCCGCGAAGTGGTGTCGAGGGAAAAAAGAGTGAACGGACTGGAATTGAAAATAGACCGTGACTGCGAAAATATTTTTGCCCTGCTTACACCGGTTGCTGTCGACCTGCGGTTTGTGCTGGCCGTTTTAAAAATCAATTCCAATCTCGAACGCATCGGAGATATTGCAGAAGGAGTGGCAAAATATATTCTGAGTGCAGACAAGCCGTTCAATCCGGAACTGTTGAAGATGACCGATACCATTGCCATGTATGATGAAGCCATCAATATGCTGGAAGACACACTGTCGGCTTTTGAAAAAGAAGACACCGCAGCTGGCGAGGAGTATTTTTCAGAAAGATGAATTCCTGGATAAGATCAATATCAATGCAACCAATGACAACCTGTCAAATACCTGGAGGATACATCCGGAAGATGGCTACCAGGCCCTGATTAATTTATCTGTCATCAGGAGACTGGAACGGGTAGGTGACCAGTCCAAGAATATCGCCGAAGAAACGATTTTTTATGTTGAAGCGAAGGTGCTGAAACACGGAGAAGCGTAAGTCAAGTTTGAAGATTGGAAGATTGGAAGTTTGGAAGTAGGATAATGGAATTTGATGACATTTCAAACTTACCAGATTTTGGCCTTAGGCTTTAAGCTTTAGGCCTTAAGCTTACTTTAGTTCCGCATTCTTTGCCAGTGCATCCGGATTTTTCAGGAAAGCGTCTTTGCATTCTTCCGAACAAAAGCCATACACCTTACCGTTATAATGAACGGTGTCTTCAATGCCGGCTGTTACAGGCATGCCACAATTCGGATCTTTCTTATTATCCACCATGGCTGTCTGTAAATTTTAGCTTTAGCCGTATCCGTTCTTATCATCATTGAATCTGTGCCTTTATGCGGCAGCGTCAGTTTCTTCTGAAGAAGGTTTCTGATTGCATGCAAGCAGCAAGGCAGCAATACAAGGCTTATCCAAATGGATAGAAGTGTTTTTATCATAAAATGGAGCAATTTTCCAATTCATTCACTAAAGTTTGAGTGGATCAAAATTACGCATTATAGAATGATGCAAATTTGTTCACTGAACTTTAGCAATGCAGCGCACGCCAATTTGTATATTCTCAAACCGTACAGGCGCCTGTCTTTCCGCTGCAGCTTCCCATCCGATGATGGCAGATTTCCGGTCAATCCCCCAATGATATCCACCCAAATTTCCGGAAGAAGTAATTACGCGGTGACAGGGAATCAGGTAGGCGATGGGATTGTTTCCGATAGCGGTTCCCACGGCCCGGGATGCGTGCGGGTCGCCGATTTCGTTCGCGATTTCCAGATAGGATTTCAGTGAACCCATGGGAATCTGGAGTAGTGCATTCCAGACTTTGATCTGAAAGGGAGTTCCTTTCAGATGCAATTTAATTTTTTCCAGATCCGACCAGTCATCGCGGAACATTTTCAAGGCCTGTTGCTGATGCAGGTCCGTTTTCTGTTCCAGTACGGCGGCCGGGAAATCTTTTTCTGATTTCTGCTTCCGGCCTGAATCGGTCTTCCCTGTACAAAGGAAATATGACAGATGCCTTTTTCGGTGGAGGCGATCAGAATATTTCCAAAAACAGTTTCGGCATGACTATAATAAATATGCAGGTTTTTTCCTCCCTGCTGGTATTCGCCGGGTGTCATGCCTTCTATCTGAATAAACAAATCATGGAGACGGCTGGTTCCGGATAAACCGGTTTCGAAACTTACCGTAGCCAGGGTTTTCTGTTCCTGCAGGAGTTGCTTGGCGTATTCAATACTGGTAAACTGAAGAAATTTTTTCGGACTCACTCCGGCCCAGTCCTTAAATAATCGCTGGAAATGAAAAGGACTGAGATGAATCTGCCGGGCGATTTCATCCAGGTCGGGCTGATCCCGGAAATTTTCGCGGATAAAGCGAATGGCCTGTTCGATGCGTTGATAATCTTGCATACCCAAAATTAAAAGACCGTGCCGGGTGCAGACAACCCGAAAATTGCTATTTAATCAGGTTTTCCTGAGAAAAAATGCCGGCGGTGATCGTTTAATTTCTCCTGGTCACGTCTTTAAAATCCTTGGAAATATTGGCACTCATCATACCGGTGGTATCGTTCAGCTGACCATCTCTTCTTTCTTTCATATTCACTTTAAAATCACAGATATAGCCATTCTTGGCTTCATAATAGGCTACTTCCAGCACTTTGAATTTTACCCTGGCGGTGTCAATCCGGGGATGATGGTTCAAAGACAGGTCCATGGCGGTTTTCAGATTTTCTTCCAGATCTGTTTCTGCGTTGTCTTTCTTGATGCAGGAGATGAAAAAAAATAATCCCAGCAGGGATATAATAACCACGCGTAATTTTTTATTCATGGTCGCAAAATAAATAAAAAGGAAACAGCGGAATTGAATTTATTACCTGAATTTTTAAGAATATGTTCATTTAACACATAAGATATTGATTTGAATTCCAGCGATTCATCCCGGCTAATTGAACACAATTAAAAGTTAAAAAAATATTAGGTCAGCATTAAAGAAATCATAAATTTGGTTATAATTTAACATCGTTAAACCAAAAGACGAATTGCTTATGCCAACAAAATTTAAACTCCTAGCGGGGCTGAACACCGCATTCCTCCTTTTCCTCAGCTGTAGTCTTTTCGCTCAAACAACAATTACCGGTCGTGTTTTAGGTAACACGGACAAGCAACCGATTGTTGGAGCAACTGTACAGGTAAAGGGAGGCAAGTCAGCCACTTTAACCGGATCGGATGGCTCATTCACTCTTACATCCTCTCAGAAGGTAAGTGCATTAGTCGTTACCATCGTTGGGTATGAAACGTTGACAGGTTCCCGTAAAAGGGAATAGTGTAGGAGATGTATTTCTCAACACGACTGCCACATCCCTGAACGATGTTGTCGTAACGGGTTACACCACCCAGAAGAAGAAAGACCTTACGGGTGCGGTTGACATTGTAAACGTTAAAGACATGAAAGCCATACAGGCGGGAAGCCCCGAGCAAATGCTGCAGGGACAGGCCTCCGGTGTGACTGTAATTACCTCAGGAGCACCCGGCGGACCGACAAACGTGTTCATCCGTGGTGTAACTTCTTTTGGTAATACCGATCCGCTTTACATTATTGATGGAGTTCCATTAAGTTTCCATGACATCAATGCTAATGACATCGAGTCCGTACAGATTTTGAAGGATGCATCCGCATCAGTCTTTGGTGTACGTGGTTCCAACGGAGTTGTCATCATAACTACAAAAAGAGGTAAGTCAGTTGGTAAGCCAACACTTACATTCGATGGTTATGCTGGTACACAAATTCCTTTGTCAGGAAATCCATTCCATCTCCTGAATTCACAGGAACTGGCAAATGCTCTCTGGCAGGCTGATATTACATCAGGCCAGGTGGATAGCTACAGGCAATCCAAGTTCACAGCAATATGGTAATGGACCCACTCCGGTCTTACCCGATTATATAACTCCGAGTGGTGCCAAAGCAGGTAGCCCTGCTGTAGATCCGGCAAAATACAATGTGGATTACAGCAAAGGACCGATCTACCAGATCACTGCTGCGAACAAGCAGGGTACAGACTGGTTCCATGAACTGTTTAAACCAGCACCCATTCAAAGTTATAATGTCGGTCTTTCCGGCGGTAGCGACAAGTCTACTTATTTCTTCTCCATGGGATATTTCAACCAGCAGGGTACTTTGATTGACACTTATCTGAAAAGATATATGGCCAGGATGAATACAACATTTGCCCTGACTAAAGGTATACGCGTGGGTGAAAATTTCTACGCCTATTATCTGAATAACCCGCAGATCGGTTACTTCGGTGAAAATGTAATCAACTACGACTATCGTGAACAACCGATCATTCCGGTGCATGACAGCCAGGGTAACTGGGCAGGTTCAAACGGATCTGAACTGGGTAACTCAGCGAATCCGGTAGCCACACAGGAACGTACCAAGGATAACCGCGGTAACCAATGGAATATCATGGGTAATGCCTGGGGCGAAGTTGACTTCCTGAAACATTTCACTTTCAGAACCAGCATCGGAGGTAATATCCAGAACAACTACGCCTGGCAGTTTACTTATCATACTTATGAAAATGCTGAAAACAACGGATCAAACGCCTTCCAGGAATCTGCTAACTATACCAGCTATTGGGACTGGATCAACACACTTACTTATTCCAATACTTTTGGAAAGAGCAATTTAAAAGTGTTTGTCGGATCTGAAGCCATTGATCAATATGGCAGAGGCATTCAGGGTAACCGTATCAACTATTTCTCTGATAATACAAATCTCTGGACATTATCTAACGGAGATCCAAAAGGACAGACCAACGGAAGCGGGGTCGGGAGCGGGATCTTTGTATTCTTTATTTGCCCAGGGTATTTATTCTTACAACGACCGCTACCTGTTTACAGCAACAATCCGCCGGGATGGTGCATCAGTGTTTGGATCGAACGAACAATACGGTTATTTCCCAGCATTTTCTGCGGGATGGATTTTAACGCAGGAAGATTTTATGAGCGGCGTCATCCTGGCTGAATTTCCTGAAACTCCGGGGCAGCTGGGGTAAGATGGGATCTTATGCCAATGTAAGCCCGACTAACCAGTTCACGCTTTACCAGGCGGGTGCAGGTACTTCTTACTATGATATTGCCGGAACAGGAAACAGCACTCAGTTGGGTTTCCATGCCGGACAATATGGTAGCGAAAACACCGGTTGGGAAGAAGACGTGATCACCAATATTGGTATGGATGCGGTTTTAATTAAAAATAAAATTGAATTCACCATTGAGTGGTACCAAAAGCAAATCAACGGACTGCTGTTCCAGGATAATGCGGGTGCTACATCCGGTGCCTTTCCGGCACTGCAGGGCAATGGCGCACAGGTACCAGCGGTTAATATCGGGGACGTGAAGAACAACGGGGTGGATATGTCTTTGACTTATCATACAACACTCAGTCCGGTTTCCAAATTAAATATTACCGGTATTTTCACTACCTATTCCAGTACGGTTGTAAGCATTCCGAATGCGGGTGGTTATTTCACTACCGGTGGTACGCGTATCGGTGATTTTGTTCGTAACCAGGTTGGTCATCCGATCGGATCATTCTACGGATACCAGGTAATCGGGTATTTTGCTGATGCGGCTGATGTGACCAAATCCCCTACACAGGCAGATGCTGCTCCGGGACGTTTCAAATTTGCTGACATTAACGGAGACGGCACAGATAGATGCAACTGACCGTACATTCTACGGTAATCCGAATCCGAAATTTACCTATGGTATCAATGCCAATGGCAACTTCAAGGATTTTGATTTCACCGTACTCTTCTACGGATCTTATGGCAATGAAGTGATCAACTACGTACGCTACTGGACTGATATGTGGGCTACCTTCCAGGGAGCCAAGAGTATAAATCTGCTGTATAATTCCTGGACCCCCAGCAATCTGAATCCAAAAGCACCGATCCTTGAAAATAAAGCGACTTTCAGTACGACGAATAACCCGAATTCATGGTACAAAGAGAGCGGGTCATTCTTCAAAATGCGTTCCCTGATTATCGGATATACCATACCATCTGCTAGTTTAAAAAATGTAGGTATCGATCGGTTAAGGATTTATGTTCAAGGTTCCAACCTGTTCACAATTACTAACTATACAGGTCTTGATCCTGAAATTGGCGGACAGTTCATCAGCTTTTGGAATTGACTATGGATCTTATCCGGGCAACCAGAAGTCCTATTCTGTTGGATTGAGCGTTACTTTTTAACTCATTGAATATCTGTTAAATTAAAACATATGAAAAGAGCTAATTATAAAATTTTTCTTCCGGTGGGGATCGCAGTCATAGCACTGGTGTTCTCCTGTAGTAAAAGCTTTCTGGTAAAACCTCCGGTTGGTAGTTACACCCCGGATGTTGTTGCATCCAAGGCAGGGGTTGCCGGTCTGTTGATCGGTGCCTACTCTCTTCTGGAAGGTCAGGGTGGTGCCGGACCGAATGTGCCCGGTGGTGGTGACTGGGTTACAGCCGGTAGTAACTGGGTTTGGGGAAGCGTTTGTTCAGACGACTCACACAAGGGTTCTGATCCGGGTGACCAGCCTGATATCGTTGGCCTGATGACCTGGTCTGAATCATCTACCAATAATTATAATGAAGGTAAATGGGAAGTCTGCTATGATGGTGTTCAGCGTTCGAATGAAGTGCTGAGGGTAATGCGCATAGCAACGGATATTGATCCGGTTGATACGGTTCAGTTTGCCGCTCAGGCCCGTTTCCTCCGCGCCCATTATATGATGGAAGCTGAAAAAGGTGTTTGGTAATGTTCCGTATGTGGATGAATCAGTCACTTACACAGCCGGTAACTGGCGTGTACCCAACAGCGCCGATGTTGCAACAAACAATACAGAAGTCTGGCCCAAGATCGAAGCCGATCTGCAATATGCAGTTGACAACCTGCCGGAAAAAACTGATGCCGGCCGTGTAAACAAATGGGCAGCTCAAGCATATCTTGCTAAAGCCTATATGTTCCAGCAGAAATTTTCAGCCGCTCTTCCCTTGTTGACACAGCTGATGACCAGCGGTGCAACACCTGCAGGAACTCAAATACGAACTGGTGGATAAGTACAGTGATAATTTTAATGCGGATACCAAGAATAGTACTGAATCTGTTTTTGCGGCACAAAACTCCGTAAATGATGGTTCCGGTGCAGCAAACTCCAAATCCCGGAGATGTGCTGAACTTCGATTATCAGGGTCCTATCGGTTGTTGCGGATTTAACCAACCGTCTTACAGCCTGGTGAATGCCTACAAAACAGATCCTACAACGGGTTATGCAATGCCGGATACTTATAATAACAGCAATCTGAAAAATGATGAGAATATAAAATCATCTGATCCTTATACACCCGATACCACTACTCCACTTGATCCCCGGTTGGACTGGGTAGCAGGAAGAAGAGGTATTCCTTACCTTGACTGGGGTATCAATCCGGGCTTTATCTGGATTCGTAACCAGGCCAGTGCTGGTCCATACCTGCCGGTTAAGAATGTTCCGTATAAGAGCCAGATTGGTGTACAAACAGATAAATCTTCCTGGACTCCCGGATATACTGCTATCAACATTAACCTGGTCCGTTTTGCAGATGTTATTCTCTGGGCTGCTGAATGTGAAGTGGAAGTTGGTAGCCTTGATAATGCACAGGCAGATGTGAATCTGGTCAGAACCAGGGCAGCAAATCCTGCTGGCTTTGTTCCCCTTTGTACACCGGCTAATTATTTTATCAAGCCATATGCTGCCGGTTTCTTTACCGGACTTGGCCAGGCCGGTGCACGTAAATACGTTCAGTTTGAAAGAAGGCTTGAACTGGCTATGGAAGGTCAGCGTTTCTTCGACCTGGTTCGTTATGGAACTGCAGCTGCTGAACTGAATGCCTATGTTGCCAAAGAAGTTGGCTATGGCTATCAACTTATGCAGGGCGCTGTGTTTACCGCCAATTCAAATTATTTTGCGATTCCACAGCAGGAAATTGACGCCAGTACGGAAGGCGGTGCACCAACACTTACACAGAATCCTGGGTACTAATATTTTTTCATAAGGTTTAATGCAAGTCCTGTCTCGGCTCAGTCCAGACAGGACTTTGCTTTTAACCCTGAATCTATTAATGGATGAATCATTTATATTGCACCAGAAAATATTTATCGATGATCTGTTGCGCCTGGATCCGGTTTCTTTTTTTTTCATCTCTGGTCTTTTTCTGTATTTCCTGCAACCGGCACAAGACCTTTATTTGAAACAATTCCATCAGACCAGTCAGGCATTCATTTTAATAATGAAATTAAAGAGAACGATTCTCTGAATGTGCTGAATGTTTCCAATATTTACAATGGTGGTGGTGTGGGAATCGGTGATTTTAACCAGGATGGTTTACCGGATATTTATTTCACAGGTAATCTGGTGTCCGAATAAATTATATCTCAACAAAGGAGATTTCAAATTTGAAGATATTACGGCGGCTCCGGTGCAGATGGAGAATGGAAAATGGTGCCGGGGTGTTTCTGTCGTGGACATCAACAATGACGGCTGGCCTGATATTTATGTGTCTGCCACCATCGATACCAGATGCGGAAAAACGGAAAAATCTTCTGTACATCAATCAGGGATTGGATAAATAGGGATATCCTGCATTTTAAGGAGATGGCGGCCGAATACGGACTGGCGGATACCAGCTATTCCACCATGGCCGCTTTTTTTGATTATGATAATGACGGCGACCTGGATATGTACCTGGTCGTAAATGAAATTGTGAATCCATCCATGCCCAATGTTTTTCACAAGCTTGCACGCGATGGTTCCTTTCCCAGCAGCGGGAAATTATTCCGGAATGACTGGAATGATTCCCTGAAACATCCTGTATTTACAGATGTCAGCAAAGCAGGCAGGTGTTGCTATTGAAGGGTATGGTCATAGCGTAAATATCTGCGATATCAATAAGGACGGATGGAAAGATATTTATGTCACCAATGACTATCTCCCGAATGATCTGCTGCTGATCAATAATCATGACGGCACTTTTACCGATCATCTGTCGGATTATTTTAAACATACTTCTTCCAATGCCATGGGTAGTTGATATCAACGATATAAATAATGATGGACTGGAAGATGTGATGGTGCTGGATATGAATCCGGAAGATAATTTCCGGAAAAAAATGATGATGAATTCAGGCAGCTATCTGACCTATCAGAACAGTGATCTTTTCGGCTATAACTATCAATATGTCACGAAATACCCTTCAGCTAAATCAGGGCCCGCGGGTAAACAGTGCGATTCGATTGGCCCACCGATTTTCAGTGATATCTCTTTTTATGCCGGTGTTGCGGAAACAGACTGGAGCTGGACACCATTGCTTACTGATTTTGATAATGATGGATACCGGGATCTGATTATCACCAATGGATTTCCGAAAGATGTTACGGATCATGATTTTATCGCTTTCCGGAATGTTTCCAGTTTCGCTGGTATCGAAAGCAGATCTGCTCAAACAGATTCCTGAAGTAAAACTTCACAACTATGCATATCATAATAACGGAAACCTCAGATTTCTCGGATGTAAGCATGGACTGGGGATTGATGACATACCGACATTTTCTAACGGTGCAGCTTATGCGGATCTTGACAATGACGGTTTCCCGGATCTGATCGTCAATAATATCAATGATGAAGCCGGCATCTATCGGAATACAGGCGTAGGAAAATCAGAAAGAACCGAATCATTTTCTGAAAATAAAATTCAGGGGAGACAGCCTGAACCGGGATGGATTTGGTAGCCAGAGTTGAACTACATTATGATCATGGCAAACAACAGGTGTATGAAAATACTCCTTATCGCGGATATTTGTCCACCGTTGAGGATATTGCTTTCTTTGGATTGGGAAAGCTGACCATTCGTGGACACCGTGATTGATCCACTGGCCGGATGGGAAACAGGAAATTCTGACGCAGGTAAAAGCAAATCAGTTGCTGACAGGTAGATTCTGAAGAATGCAAAGAAATATATCTGATCTTCCAAAATCCCTTGATTGGCAGGAATACAGTCTGTTCAGGGAGATAACAGATTCCCTGGGAATGCAATACACCCATCAGGAAAGAGATTATATTGATTTTAATATCCAGAAATTACTTCCGCATAAATTATCTGACTATGGTCCGGCACTGGCTGTCGGAGATATTGACGGAAACGGGCTGGAAGATCTTGTTATGGGCGGTTCTCCTAATCACAGTGCCAGAATTTTCCTTCAGCAGACGGATGGAAAATTTATTCAGAAATCACTGATTGCAGGCAGATTCATTCGAACCAAGACCGGCGCATGATATGGGTTTGTTACTATTTGATGCAGATGGAGACGGCGATCTGGATCTGTATATTGCTTCCGGTGGAAATGAAATGCCTCAGAATACTACCAGCTTACCAGGATCGTTTTTATCTGAATGATGGCAAAGGAAATTTTAGCCTAGCATCCGGATGCCATTCCGAAAAACCTGACCAGTAAATTTTGTGTACGGGCAGCTGATTTTGATCATGATGGTGATCTGGATCTTTTTATTTCCGGCCGTGTAGATCCCGGGAATTATCCCAGACCGGTTTCCAGTTTTATCTTGAGAAATGATTCAAAGGATGGACATGTAATTTTCACGGATGTAACACAAACAGTCGCCAAGGATCATGGTTAACTGCGGAATGGTATGCGATGCTGTTTTTACAGATTTCGACAACGACGGATGGCCCGATCTGATTCTGGCGGGCGAATGGATGTCGCTGGCTTTTCTGAAAAATGATCATGGAAATTTCATGAATGTCACCCGGCAAATCGGGTATTGGTAAATATCCACGGATGGTGGAACAGCATAACGGCCGGTGATTTTGATCATGACGGAGATATGGATTATATCGTAGGAAATCTGGGAAAGAATTCATTTTTTCAGCGCGAGCATGGAATATCCCGTTCATGCTTATGCGAAAGGACTTTGACAACAATGGAATATTCGACATGATTCCTTCTGCTCTATCTGCCGGATTCAGGAGGGGAATAAAAAAGAATTTCCGGCCCAGGGCGGGATGATCTGTTAAAACAGATCAATGCCATGAGAAAGAAATTTCCGACCTATAAATCATATGCCGTGGCGGGATGGATCAGGTACTTACAGAAGCAGAAAGAAAAAATGCGCTGATCTGGAAGCGAATGATTTTGAAACAATGCTTTTGAGAAATGACGGTAAATGGAATTTCACGTTGATTCCTTTGCCGAAAGAGGCACAATTCTCAGTGATCAATGGAATGGTAGCAGATGATTTTGACGGTGATGGAAATCTGGATCTGCTGATGAATGGAAATGATTATGGTACGGAAGTCTACAGTTGGCAGATATGATGCGTTGAACGGTTTGTTAATGAATGGTGATGGACAAGAATGGTTTTCAATCCAGGTCCATTCTTACAAAGCGGAATTTTTATTCCGGGCAATGGTAAAGCACTGGTAAAATTAAGTGGAGCGAACAATCAGTATCTGCTGGCGGCAAGTCAGAACCGCGGACCGTTAAAAGTATTCCGTCTTGAAAAAAATCAGAAACTGATTCAACTGGCACCGCTGGATGTAAAGGCGACCATTCATATAAAAACGGAAAGATTCTGGAGCAGGAATTTTATTATGGCAGTTCGTTTTTGTCCCAGTCGGGCAGGTTTATTCGCATAACGACCAGATGGTCGGCGTGGAAATTACTGACAGCAAGGGTTCAAGCGGAAAATAAATCTTTAATCTTGCGGTATTGAATTATTATTCTCTCTTACCTCTTTGATTTTTTCCTGTAAGCAGCTACAACAGAAATCAATCCCATAAACAAATCTCCGAACGATTCAGTCGAAAAAGGCGAAATACTGGCAAAAAATATTGCCAGTCCTGTCATGCATTTCCCGCAGCCTTCATTATTGAGTGTAAAGTCCTGGGAAAAAGGTGTACTGCCGAATATGGGTCCGAGGCTCGGTATATTTAATTATTCACTGGACGGAATATCCTTCCATGCGACAGGGATCGCAATTTGCCGCCGGGTTTTTATCCTTCCGAACCACTGATGAAGCCGGAAGAATGGCAGAATATTATCAACTATTATACGGCAACTGCCCCGGATCAGTCTGCCGCCCCAGCAAAGAACCTTTCCGATAAAAAATGACCTGGCCATTTTTAGTATTTCTGCACCGCGATTACGGGCAACCAATCCGGTAACCTGTTATATCCGTAAAGGTGGATCACGGGTCAGTATCCCCACAGTTATTACAAAGTGATATTTTACAGAAATCAGTCACCCGGTATGACGAAGACCTGAAGCCCATTGATTCCTTTCCCTTACGTCGGGTCGGTTATTGACATTGACTTTCGCGCATCGCCCATGGTTGCGACCAATATCGGTCAACTAAATCCCACCAATGCGAAACTGGGTAAGCTTCAGAACCTGGTCTGAATGAAAAAGGGAAAATGATCCTGGATACTACAGCAGCAATTGAATTTCTCGCAAAGACCGGTCCAATCGTCCAGGTCGATCTAAACAGCGACGGAAAACCCGATGAACTCGTTTGTGAATTCGGACATCTTACGGGCGCATTAAGCTGGTATGAAAATCTGGGTGACAATCATTATACCGGCACGTGTTTGCGCCCGTTACCGGGCGCGATAAAAGCTTATGTGAAGGATTATAACCACGATGGCCTGCCCGACCTGTTTGTATTATTTGCGCAGGGTGAAGAAGGCATTTTTTTATTCACCAACCGCGGGCACGGTCAATTTGATCAGAAGGAAATTTTACAGTTCCCTCCTTCTTATGGATCGTCCTATTTCGAGATGGATGATTTCAACAATGACGGGTTTCCGGATATTGTTTATACCTGCGGGGACAATGCAGATTTTTCTGTTGAATTAAAACCTTATCACGGCGTATATATTTTTATTAATGACGGTCAGTGGAATTTCAAACAAAAATATTTTTTCCCGATCAACGGATGTTATAAAGCCATGGCCCGGGATTTTGACGGGGATGGTGATCTGGACCTGGCGGTCATTTCTTTTTTTGCCGACTATCAGAATCAACCCGAAGAAGGATTTGTTTATCTGGAGAACAAAGGGAATTTTGATTTCCTGCCGCATTCCATGCCCGAAACCCAGCAGGGCCGGTGGCTGACGATGGATGTCGGGGATTTGAACGGAGACGGTAAACCGGACATCGTATTGGGGAATTTTTCCATCGCACCGGCACTTTATTAAATCCAGGATTCCCTGGAATTCGGCGCCGCCATTTTTTTATTTAAAAAACATCTCAAAATAATCTTACACTCCCATACTTCCATACTTCCCACTTACTTTCCTTGGTTGTTTACTCTACCTCAAAAAAAAACTTCGCGTGCTCCCCGCCACGTCCATTCTGATTAATGCCTTCCACAATACCGATATATTTCCCTTTACGATCAGAAGAATAAAAACTTATTTCGGCTTCGCCGCTTTTCCCAATCACGATATTCGGTTCCCAGGCCAGTACGTTCCGGAAGTCAGGTAAGCCGTTTGGAGCTGGTTTGGGATGGTTATCATATTTGGGAGAATAAAACTCACGCTGTAATTGCAGACCTTCATAATCCAGGATCAGTGCACGGCTGTTCATCTGAAGTCCTGCCATATCATTGTTATAAGAATACAAAGCGAAGATTCCACTGGCCACCACGGATCCCAGGAAGAATTTCCGGTTTACGATTTCTATTTTCTTAATTTTCAAGGGATCGATGTTCATTACTTCTGTCGCATCAAAAATCGGAACGCCATCCAGTACAATCAGAGGATCCTGGTCGAAGAATAAATTTTTTGCGGATCATTCATCATTCGAAAAGTAAAACGGTTCTGGCCGCTGATGTACGGACAACCCGGTAATATATTCCCGGACAACTTCCTCCATGGAATTAAAACGGGTATAATCGTCCAGGAAAAATTTCTTGTCCGGGCTCACCATAAAAAGAAGTACTGTCGCTATAGACCGGCGCCTTCAATTTAATCAGATTGCTGAGCAGATAAACATTTTGCACCTGTGTGCCGACATTATAAAACCGAAGATCTGATTTAAGCGTGCTGTTCATTTTGAAAGGCGGGTAATAACCGGCTGAATATTTTTCACTGAATGGATTTGACACATCAATCCGGTAATTACTGTCAGTTCTGTTTTCTGCCTGCAGTACAATCACATTCGATCCCAGTAAATGCGGAAGGTCAAATAATAATTGTCCGTTCTTGTTGCTGACGCAACCGGCAAGTTGTGATTTAATACCAGGGCCGGCGAGATAGACTCGCTGGTTTTCCAGCGGTTGACCGCTGATCGCGGTCAGTAATACTTGTGCATTGTATCAGATGACCTGTCCATTCAGGAATATATTCAAAAACGGGATCTGCGTTTTGTAATACTTCGTCCCATTTAAATCTTCGCCAGCCCTGTGTAAGCATCAGGTTTTCGATGCGCAGTCACTGACTTGCTCACCCTGTGTGACGTAAAATAAATTCGGGATGTTCTATATTCCCCCGGATATCGGATGACAGGTATAAATAATGCCGGATATCCGGCGCTTCGTCATTTTGCAAACTATCGATTCTGAAACAGACATAGCCAGGTTGGCTGATAGCGGTGAATCAGTCGGCTGATTATTCAGATGAATATGGGTTGTTATTTTTTTTCGGCTCTGGTACTCCTCCATTTCAGATTGTGCAGATAAATCCAGGTTGGAAGGCATCCTGAAAATAAGTCTTTCACAAACGGCTTGCTGGTTGGCGTTGAACAGTGTGATACGTGAAACGCCTTCACCAACGGTGACTGTGGAATAGTCACGATGCCTTTCCCATTATCCAGTGGAAGGCTGTTCGCGATTTCACCAGTCCGCGGGTATGAATCAGCAGGTATAATGGCCTGTTATCGCCCTCGAAGTTGGATGTAGCGGAAATCGTCAGATTATTCTGGCCGGAAATGACTTTCAAAGTATTTCCTTTCGGCAATACAGCGCGGAAAATGACAACGGTTAGCTGATTTCCGCCTACCCGCACATAAGCTTTATATTGCTTGCCGGCAGAAGGATTGATTTCGAAGCGACCCATACCAAATAAGCCGGTTTGAAAATGAGCCACGGTTGCTTTATCCCGTCAACAATATCTCCATCCACGTTTATTCCTTTTCCGTTCTCATCAACTGCTTTAAATGCCACCACGGAAGGATGTACCGTCCACCAGAGTTACCTCCTTCGGGGAAAAACTGTATATCGATGGCCGGCGATTTTTGCAACCAGGGTATCCCGGCTCTCTTTTCATCGTATTTACGATCGTAATATTTTTTTCAAAGAAAAAGTCCGCGCCAAAGTTTTTCATCCAGTTAGTGTATGCACGGATTTTATAAGAACCGGTGGGGAGCGATAGAGGAATAAAGAAGGATCCGCTGCCAATGCCATTCTGAATGAAAATTTTTCCCTGTATAACCGGCTTTGACTCCCGGTTCAATACTTCTACGTAGGCCACTTTGACTCAGGGAAAAAAATTTATTGCGCGTTGCATCCACTACATACGATTTAAACCACAATATTTCTCCGGAAATATAAAAGATTTGTCTGTCTGGAGATAGATTTTTTCTCTAGGATTCTTTTGATTCATGATCACTTATACTGGTCGTTAATTTATTAATAAAAGGATCCTGTGCCCATTGCAGGCTCCACAGATCAGGAGACAAAGGACTGTGGAAAACTTTTTAACATGAACGGAAAAAATATCCGCGAAAATCGACGCATAGTTAAAAAGTTTATGGCCAGAAGCTTGGTTTTACAGTTGTTCCCCATGATTGGTGCAATCCACACATAAGAACCGAAGTATAAAAGGTAGTGGTCCGTTAGGGCTGGTTCCGATCCAGTGAGTTGGCATAAAAATTAGGACCACCCGGGCTGGAAATATTTGTCTAAATCCGGGGGCGGAATCGTGTCAAGTAAACAATCCGCCATAATAAGGTTGATAACTCCAGTTTACCAGATTCATTTTTGGAAATAAAAATTCGTTTTGTCCTGCAGGGTTGTGAAACTGATAAACCCGATACAATGAATAGTCAGGATCATTTACACAGGTTATATTTCCCAGTTCCGTAAATGGCTGCAGATCGAAAAGCGATCCCAGTTGTTCGGTATTTCGTTTCAGATTTGTCCAGAAATTATATGCATCCGCCGGTATGCGCATATTGACTGACCAGGTTACTATACGGATCACTGATTTTTTCCGATCCCTCGCGGCATTTCGGTCACTTCATACTTATTTACCACAATCACTTGATAACCGTGTGGTCGAAACAACTTCAATGGATGACGAAGGCACTGGGACTTGATAACATCTGAATATCTGATTATCCAGGGTTCTTGGTATCGATGTTTCCATTGGTATAATCAAGAACCGAAAGGAATAGCTGAATGATATTCCCAGGTTTCGACATATTGCCAACGGTAATATTTTGTCTGGTTAGAGGCATCATGCGTATTTAAATATACATGTGCATTGAAAGAAGAATCCTGGTTCCAGTATAATGAATCAATCGGAGGACTGATGTGCACGTTACCGAATTCAGAACGGATATTCATTTCCGTCACTTGTAATAATCTTTAACTGATATTGTTGGTATGCGTCCAGCAAAAGCTGATCGACTGCATACCGTCCATTGCCTTCTTCCGTAAACGGATATTCAACTCCCGAAACACTCAATACAGAAACCTTGGCGCCGGTTCTTTTACGGAAGGTACCGTGTCGGTAATATTCGTGTGCGTGAAAGTGTAATGATGCTTGAATCATTTCCGCTGATCACAATTCCGTCCACGACCAGCAGGAACGGATTGTTTTTGATGGCAGGAGGAGTGATATACTTCTTTGCAATCCTGACTCCCAGGTCCGATGATAAGTAATCAGCAACATATATATCAAACGCTTCCCATCTAAAATTTAAAGTTGTAAGTGATGGATGGAACCGGTGAACCGAATATGGAAAGCTTATATCCCTTGATCACACCATTTTCTGAAGTAAAATAAATGGAATAGGGATTATTCTGGCCGGTCAGATTATATACGCCGATGGACCAGGAACTATGTTTGAATTTTTTGATTTTATGATTGCCTTCAATATTCACAGAAAGATCCATTCTGAAATAATCAGGAATACGGTAAGCATTTCGATCAGAATAATAAACGCGCTCTCCGCCTCCGAGATCATAGATGGCTGTGGGCAATGTGATGGGCCTGCCGGTGCTGTAATTGACATTGACCGAAACACTGAACCGGTGATTGAGCTGATAATTCCCGATAAAATTCAAAACGCTGGGTCTGTCATAATTCGCAGGATAATATAGCCCTTCATTGATGAGCTGTCCCGCATTCGGATCATCCTGTTGCAGGAATGTGCGTGAATAAGTATAGCTTAACCATCCGTTCAGTTTGCCGGCTGTTTTCTTTATCAGCAATTCTGCGCCGTAAGCTTTGCCCCTGGTTGTCAGCACGTCCGTTTCAATATGATGATTGAGAACCAGCGACGCACCGCTTTTGTAATCGAGATAGTCGATCAATTGTCTTGTAATAGACTTCAAGCGATGTCTCGATCGTATGTGATTTGAAATCGTGATAATATCCCAGAGAAAGTTGCTGACCGCCTTGTGGTTTGATATTCGGTCCGCTGAGTTTCCAGATATCAGTCGGTGAAATGGCCGTCGTATTCGTCAGTTGGTGGATAAACTGATGTAATGAATTGTAACTGATTTTTAAAGAAGAATTATCATCTAAAAGATAGCGTGCGGATACCCTGTAATCCGGATACTGATAAGTCTTGATATTTTTACCCGGTCCATAGTACGTTGAGTCAATAATACTGTTCGTTTCCAAGGCTGACCCGGTGCGTAAGTATAGATGTTTTGTGGCCCGAAATAATTATAATACGAATACCGGATACCCAGATTTACGGAGAATTTGGTTCCGAGGTTTATTCTGTCGCCAAGGTATGCGGCTGATTCAAGTGCCTGTTCCGTGGGCACATGATCAGGCACCACCAGTGATTTTGAGCCTTGTGGATCCAGCGATCCCGGATATAATTTGTAATAGATAGAGCTGATACCGAAATCCAGTGTATGTACTGCATTTATGTTATAGGTAAAATCACCGTGAAATACTATACTGCGTAATTTTAAATGAAAGTTTATATGCATTGACCGGATTCAAGTACTCGTGATGGAATAATTATAATCATCAATCCCCGCCATGAAGACAGCATTGAACCGGTTATTGAATTCATGTTTCCATTGAAGGTTCACATTTTTATTCTGGTATTTATATAGTGTATCACTGTTCAGGGTGAAACGGTCACTGCTGATATAACCGGTCAGAAACAAATGGTTTTTTGCATTGATCTCATGCGTGAGCCGCAGATTTGCATCATAGAAGCCGGCCGTGCTGTTCTGATAGGCATCATTTGGAATCTGTTTCAACAACCAGTCAGAATAAGTGGACCGGCCTGCCACCAGGAAAGTTGTTTTTTCATTGAAGAAAGGACCTTCAATTGTAAGCCGGGCATCCAGCGGGCCAATTCCGCCGGCACCTGAAATTTTCTTTGAATTTCCGTCGCGGGTTGTAACATCCAGTACAGATGACAATCTTCCGCCATATTTTTCCGGAATGCTGCTCTTGTATAATTCCACGCCCTTCACCACATCCGGATTAAATGAAGAGAAGAATCCAAAGAAATGGGACGGATTATAGATAGTGGAATTATTAAATAGCACAAGGTTCTGATCTGCAGATCCGCCCCGCACATTGAAGCCGGTAGATGCTTCACCGACTGAAGTGACCCCGGGCAGGGTCAGCACGGCCCTTAAGATATCCGCTTCTCCAAAAACGACGGGCATCTGCCGGATCGTTTTAATATTCAGCCGGTCCACGCCCATCTGGAGACGACCGGTATTGGAATTTTTTTCGGAAGTGATTGTTACGGCTTTCAGACCCGGTATAAATTGTTCCATTTCAATATTCAGCTTCCCGTCGGAGTAGAGAGCGATATGTCGAACCGTTTCTTTCATGCCGATACTTGAGATATGCAAGTATGCGGACCCAGGGGACAGTCGAGTGAAAAATATCCAAACTGATCTGTGCTCACACCGATCGGCGGATTATCCAGGGATACAGTAGCTCCTACCAGTGTTTCACCGGTTTTTGAGTCGCGTATATAACCGGCAACAGTACCTTTTCCATTACGGTAAGTATTCGTTTTGGGCCGATCACAAATACCCTATTTTCCAGCGCGGATCTTAGTTTTTGATTTTTCTGATTGTCCAGGTAATTATCTACGGAGAAAGCGGATTCCCGGGCAGAGTCCGAAACAGGGTGTTTGACATTGAAGTAATCGTCCGGTAAATTGGGTTGGATCGTGAATTTTTCTGTAATGAAAACATTATCGTCATCGTCGATGGCAAAATGGAAATCTGTATGGGCAAGGGCCATATTCAGGATAACAGGCAGGGTTTGATCCTGCACCGAAAAATCCAGTACGATGCTATCGGTTTCACTGGGTTTGAAATAAAACCTGTAATCTGATTGTGATTCAATGGCCACAGCAAATTGTTCCAGTTTCATGCCATGGAAATCACCGCTAAAAGTTTTTTTATTTTGTGCATGCAGAAACACACAAAGAAACGAGCTCATCACCAGGCAGGAAAGATTGCGAAAAATATAATACATGTTAGCTCGTTAGTTGATCATAATAAGCTGAAACCGCAACCAGTGTTTTTTCGAAATCTGATTTAAAATTCAGTTTATTTTTCCTGATGAATGCTTTGATTTCTGACTTCTTCAAATTAAACAGTTTGAGTACCGACGATTTACTATCCACCTGAACGATTTGTCCGGCAACTATCACATAATAAATATCCTGTCTTATATATTCATAACTGATTTGACTGTACACATAGGTTTCCTGCAAACGGGTTTTACGTTTTGCAAGTACAGATTGTTTTTCCATTATACAACCGGTCGTAAAATCCGGTCGCTAATTGATTGCCATTCACACTATCAACTGATACCCTGATAAATTCGTGGCTGCGGAGTCTGAATGATTTTAATTTATCGTTTATCAGGCTTATTTTAAAATTCTGTCCCAACCGGTTAATCACCACTTCGTCCTTCACTACATCGTATATAGATGGGAATATTTTTATAATAACTGTCGTCATATATTACATCAGCAGGCCAGGGACTGTCGGATAGATAATAAGGACTTCCTTTTATATTTCTGTCCGGCGTAAAATATTCATAACCGTTATAGATATGCGCATTTTCACCGACGGCATTGAAATAGAGTTTGACCGGGTAAGAGTTGTTGAGAGAATTTGTCAGGGTATCTTTAGTCAGTTCCTGTGCTCCGGCCATTTTCACAAAAACCAAACAACACAGTCAGAAATTTCAACGGAGAGGTCTGATTTCGCACATATATCCAGCAAGCAGTTATTATCGATCAAATTAAGATCTTTTTGGGGAATGTAGCATAAATTATGCAAACAATTTTTGTCCTGAGCGACAGAAAGCAGGTCAAATGGTACTAACGGCTTATCTCCCTCGGCCTTAATAAAAATCCGGATCAATCAAATAACAACCGTTGCGAACGGAATAATGAAATCTATAGTATGCATCGGATATCGCTATTACTGAAAATTGCCTGTGTTTTTTTAATCAGGGCCAGAAATCAGGTTTAATATTCGATCCGCCATGTACTCTGCAATCGATACAAAAATTCTGGGCAATATGATAGGCACCGTCAAAATACCAGAAAGTATAAGGATGTTTTGGCGCCTCCAGATATTCATAAGCCCTGCTGGTATCATATTGCGAAAAGCCAGATGTCACATCATTGAGTGACTGGCAGGGAAGATAGTACGGCAGATAATTCATGTTCGTCCATGTTCACTAACTTCCTACAAAAAGTCCTCTTTTTTCTGCACTGTGGACGCAGATAAAGTACCCCATACCGGTTCCTGTGATTTCGTCAGGCAATGAATATTACTATTCAGCTGCGAAGGCTGCGCGTCGAACAGGGTACCCCGTTGCTCGGAATTTTTTTCAATTCTGTCCAATAATCGAATTGATCCCTCGTCAGTGCATACTGATGACACTATGACGCTATACAGCACGTACGATTTTTCGGTAGACTTGGAAACGGTGTTGAAGAAATAATTGAGCACGAGATCCCGGCTGAAGCGACTCGTTGGCGGACTCAAGGAGATGGTGGGAGATTTATCTGAACTCCAGCAATTATGGATCTGCTCATCGGTGGGCCTCGCACGATCGTGCCATGGACGTAATCAAAATTGGAAGTGAGGTAAGTACTGAATACTGCCAAGTCTCCTCAAAATGCCATCGATAATAAAGCGTGTTGTTGAGGATCATGCGTATTAATATAAAAACTCACCTGGGAGTTATCCTGGTCCCAGGTCATGCTGTCGATGGGCGGGGTTTGTTTGAAGGGAACAGCTCCGACTGATATTTCGACCATCCGACGTGATGATGGTAGAGCCGATACTTTTCGGACTGGTCAAAGGGTCAGGAGATTCCCATAGAGCCGTTTGCCGATCTCATAGCAAGGAGGTAGTAGTATTTTGATCCCCCTCCACCATTAATGAGGCTTTCAGTTCCGGGCTCTTCCGGGTGCCGTATCCTTTAAACTGCGCGTATGAGTGAGTGTTATGTAGGTAGAATCGGGGAACTGGTCAGAAAACCCGTCAACCACCAGGAAATCGGGAGTATTTTTCAACGCAGGCGGTTCATAATATTGCCGGCACCCCAGGCAAATCAGACACGACGAAAAGACCGGTGTATTTCATGCGTCTGGATAATTATTCGTTCTCAGTTCTGCAAATGTGGAAAAAACTATTCTAATGTCCTGCATATGATCGACAATAATATAGCAGTTTTTCAGTTATTACATGGCTGGTTCCTAAGTACTAACCATTAGATTATTATCGATTTACCAGCCATCCGACCCTCTGAAGCATAGTTCCCTTAACCAATGGTACTCCATTTTTGGAATGTTCTATGACTAGCGGGATTCCCCGACTAATAATCAGAGTAATTCAAAAAACGTTTATCAGATGTTATTCAGGAACGGAATAGAAATCCAATAGCCGCGGCCTGAAAGGGTTGTCGTTGCTTAACAACCTATGCCGGATACCGATGAAAAACCTGTACACTGCGTTATTATGCATTCTTGGACTTTTGTTTGCATCGACGCAGAGCCAAGCCAAAAACTTATCAGGCAGTCCAGATTCTGCATATCTGACTTCTATTGCCCGGGATTATCTGCCGGCGCATACTTCCGATCACAATTTAACGAACAAAACGAACAGCATTGATACAGGAAATTTCCAGGCTTCCCGTATTCCTGATACCATAGCAAAGACCGGTAATACTGCTGGTACGGCCACAAAGTATCGGCACCCATCGCTATTGATAGTTTGATAAAAGCAAGGAGCACTGCGGTAAAGACAAAGTATTGGCTCCTGCCAATGATAAATTTGCCAACGCGACGAATATTACTGCGTTAATTAATGCTGCTTGTGTAACCACAGGGGTATATACTAATATTGCGGCAACTGCGGATCAGGCCAGACCCTCCTGTTGGTTAGCGGGACCATCTGATAATGTCTGGTTCAAATTTGCTGCTCCGGCCAGCGGCGGTACATCAATGTCCAGGTTTTGGTCGCCAGTGGCAGTGAAACGCTAACCTATCCACATATCGGAATTTATGATGCAAGCCTGAATGAAGTGGCTTGCCAGCAGGGGCAGGGTGTTAATACAAATTCCTGTTTGGGCACTACGGGCCTAACCCCTGGAAATACCTATTATATTGATGTAGATGATTTCCCATTTCTTGGGGGAAATCCCGGAACATTTGACCTGTGTCTGAGTAGTGTGGCTCCGGCAACAACCATTTCATATTCGGGAAGTCCATTCTGTCCAACAGGAACGGCAACCGTAACCAGGACCGGAACCGCAGGGGGGACTTATAGTTCTACTGCCGGATTGAGCATCAATGGCTCCACCGGCACAATAAATCTGGCAGCAAGTACTGCCGGAACCTATGTTGTCAGTTATGCATTTAGTATCGGCAATTGCGACTATACGGTAACTACATCGGTAACAGTAAAAGCATTACCCACAGCAACGATCAGTTATGCCGGGGCGCCTTTCTGCGACGGGTACTCTACCCCAGGCAGTAACGCGGACGGGCACTGCCGGCGGAACACTATTCTTCAACCGCGGGATCATCGATCAGTTCACTGACAGGTTCTATCACACCAAGTGCGAGCACAGCCGGGACCTATACTGTTACATATAGTTTTACAAGCGGTGGATGCAGTAACACTGCAACTACTTCGGTCACAATAACAGCATTACCGGTAGCTACCTTTAGTTATCCGGCGACTCCATTTTGCAGCAATGAGCCGGATCCGAATCGACCTTTAGTGGCGGTGGCGTGGCAGGAACATTTTCTTCAACCGCAGGTCTTGTATTCGTGAGCACGGCAACGGGTCAGGTTGATTTATCTGCCAGCACGCCCGGAACTTATACCGTCACGAATACTATTGCCGCTTCCGGCGGTTGTGCAGCCGTAACAGCTACAAGCTCTATTACAATAACCGCACTACAAGTGGCCACGATAAGTTATGCAGGCGCACCGTTCTGTAAAACTGTGGCTACCGCACAGGCTGTAACGCAGAACCGGTACGGCGGGTGGAACCTATTCTTCCACTGCAGGATTAATTATCAATGCAGGCACCGGTGCGATTACGCCAAGTACGAGTACCGCGGGAACTTATACGGTCACTTATACAATGGCCGCAACAGGCGGATGTCCTGCCCAGACAGCAACTACTTCCGTTACTATAACCGCGCTGCCGGTAGCAACTTTTAGTTATACCGCAACTCCATATTGCCAGAATGGTGCGGACCCGAGCCCGACTTTTAGTGGCGGCGGCGTAGCAGGTATATTCTCCTCAACAGCGGGACTTGTATTTGTGAGCACAGCAACGGGTCAGGTCGATTTATCTGCGAGTACGCCCGGCACCTATACAGTCACTAATACGATTGCAGCCGCAGGCGGATGTGCAGCTGTAACAGCGACAAATTCTATTACAATTACTGCATTACCTGCGGCCACGATCAGTTATGCAGGAACGCCATTCTGTAAAACCGTTGCTGTCGCTCAGGCGGTGACAAGAACCGGCACCGCCGGAGGAACATATTCTTCTACTGCCGGATTAATCATCAATGCAGCTACAGGTGCGATTACGCCAAGTACAAGCACCGCAGGAACCTATACAGTTACTTATACGATGGCTGCAGGAGGTGGATGTGCTGCACAGACGGCTACAACTTCTGTAACTATAACTGCGCTACCAGTAGCGACATTTAGTTATGCAGGTACTCCTTATTGCCAGAATGCTGCTAACCCAAGTCCGACATTCAGCGGCGGTGGTGTAGCGGGCACATTTTCATCAACAGCGGGCCTTGTTTTCGTGAGCACCGCTACTGGTCAGATAAACTTATCTGCGAGCACGCCTGGAACATACACTGTCACTAATACGATTGCCGCATCCGGTGGATGTGCAGCTGTAACCGCAACAAGTTCTATTACTATTACTGCATTGCCGGTAGCGACATTTAGTTATGCCGGATCACCATATTGCCAGAATGCAGCTAACCCGAGTCCGACATTCAGCGGCGGCGGTGTAGCGGGCACATTCTCTTCAACAGCGGGCCTTGTATTTGTAAGTACGGCTACGGGTCAGATTAATTTATCTGCGAGCACAGCCGGAACCTATACAGTTACTAATACGATTGCGGCTGCAGGCGGATGTGCGGTGGTAACTGCGACAAGTTCTATTACTATTACTACTTTACCTGCAGCAACGATCAGTTATGCTGGTACACCATTTTGTACTTCACTGGTTGGCGCGCAGGCTGTAACCCGTACTGGTACCGCGGGTGGAACATATTCATCCACTGCCGGATTAACGATCAATGCAGCGACAGGTGCAATTACTCCAAGTACAAGCACCGCCGGAACTTATACGGTTACATATACATTGGCAGCAGGAGGTGGGTGTGCTGCACAGACGGCGACAACTACGGTAATAATAACAACATTACCTGCAGCAACGATCAGTTATTCAGGAAGTCCTTTCTGTACTTTACTGGTTGGTGCGCAGTCGGTAACGCAGACAGGCACTGCTGGTGGAACTTATTCATCGACTGCGGGATTAACGATCAATGCAGCAACAGGTGCGATCACTCCAAGCACGAGCACTGCCGGAACTTATACGGTTACTTATACAATGGCGGCTGCAGGTGGATGTGCTGCACAGACAGCTACTACTTCAGTAACAATAACTACTTTACCTGCAGCAACGATAAGTTATGCCGGTACACCATTCTGTACTTCACTGGTTGGTGCACAGGCTGTAACCCGACCGGCACAGCCGGTGGAACATATTCATCGACTGCGGGATTAACGATCAATGCAGCAACAGGTGCGATTACTCCGAGTCAAGTACTGCCGGAACTTATACGGTTACATATACAATGGCTGCAGCGAGCTGGATGTGCTGCACAGACAGCGACTACTTCCGTAACAATAACTGCATTACCAGTCGCTACATTTAGTTATACCGGAACACCATATTGTCAGAATGCAGCGAATCCGAGTCCGACATTTAGCGGCGGTGGTGTGGCAGGGACATTCTCATCAACAGCCGGACTTGTATTTGTAAGTACAGCTACAGGTCAGATCAACTTATCTGCGAGCACGGCTGGAACGTATACAGTCACCAATACGATTGCAGCATCTGGCGGATGTGCGGTAGTAACAGCAACAAGTTCTATTACGATTACTGCACTTCCGGTCGCTACTTTTAGTTATGCAGGATCACCTTATTGTCAGAATGCAGCGAACCCGAGTCCGACATTTAGCGGCGGTGGTGTAGCAGGCACATTCTCATCAACAGCAGGACTTGTATTTGTAAGTACCGCTACGGGTCAGATTAATTTATCAGCGAGCACGGCTGGAACATATACTGTTACTAATACGATTGCTGCTGCGAGTGGATGCGCAGCGGTAACAGCAACGAGTTCTATTACCATAACAACATTACCTGCAGCAACGATAAGTTATGCCGGTACACCATTCTGTACTTCACTGGTTGGAGCGCAGGCTGTAACCCTGACGGGCACTGCGGGTGGAACATATTCATCGACGGCCGGATTAACGATCAATGCGGCGACAGGCGCAATTACTCCAAGTTCAAGCACAGCGGGAACTTATACGGTTACCTATACAATGGCTGCAGCAGGAGGATGTGCTGCACAGACCGCAACTACTTCAGTAACAATAACTGCACTGCCGGTAGCTACATTTAGTTATGCCGGAACACCATATTGCCAGAATGCAGCTAACCCAAGTCCGACATTTAGCGGCGGTGGTGTAGCAGGCACATTCTCGTCAACTGCAGGACTTGTATTTGTAAGTACCGCTACGGGTCAGATTAATTTATCTGCCAGCACGGCTGGAACATACACAGTTACTAATACGATTGCGGCTTCGAGCGGATGTGCAGCAGTAACAGCGACAAGTTCTGTTACTATTTCTACATTACCTGCAGCTACGATAAGTTATGCAGGAACTCCTTTCTGTACTTCGCTGGTTGGTGCCCAGGCTGTAACCCAGACGGCACAGCGGGCGGAACATATTCATCGACTGCCGGATTAACGATCAATGCAGCTACAGGTGCGATTACTCCGAGCTCAAGCACCGCCGGAACTTATACGGTTACTTATACAATGGCTGCAGCAGGTGGATGTGCTGCACAGACAGCAACTACTTCTGTAACTATAACTACTTTACCGGTAGCAACATTTAGTTATACCGGAACACCATATTGCCAGAATGCAGCGAACCCGAGTCCGACATTTAGCGGAGGTGGTGTAGCAGGCACATTCTCATCAACAGCAGGACTTGTATTTGTAAGTACAGCAACGGGTCAGATTAATTTATCAGCGAGCACACCTGGAACCTACACAGTTACTAATACGATTGCAGCATCGGGTGGATGTGCAGCAGTAACAGCGACAAGTTCTATTACTATTACTGCCTTACCGGTCGCAACATTTAGTTATACCGGAACACCATATTGCCAGAATGCAGCGAACCCGAGTCCGACATTTAGCGGAGGTGGTGTAGCAGGCACATTCTCATCAACAGCAGGACTTGTATTTGTAAGTACAGCTAACGGGTCAGATTAATTTATCAGCGAGCACAGCTGGAACATATACAGTCACCAATACGATTGCAGCTTCGGGTGGATGTGCAGCAGTAACAGCGACAAGTTCTATTACGATTACTACTTTACCTGCAGCTACGATCAGTTATGCCGGAAATCCATTCTGTTCTTCTCTTGTTGGTGCGCAGGCTGTAACACAGACGGGTACAGCGGGTGGAACTTATTCTTCGACTGCCGGATTAACGATCAATGCGGCAACAGGTGCGATCACTCCGAGCTCAAGCACTGCGGGAACATATACGGTTACTTATACAATGGCTGCAGCGGGTGGATGTGCTGCACAGACGGCAACAACTTCGGTTACCATAACTGCATTACCGGTAGCAACATTCAGTTATACCGGAACACCTTATTGCCAGAATGCAGCGAACCCGAGTCCGACATTTAGCGGAGGTGGTGTAGCAGGCACATTCTCATCAACAGCAGGACTTGTATTTGTAAGTACAGCTACGGGTCAGATTAATTTATCAGCGAGCACACCTGGAACCTACACAGTCACTAATACGATTGCAGCCGCGAGTGGATGTGCAGCAGTAACAGCGACAAGTTCTGTTACCATTACTGCTTTACCGGTAGCAACATTTAGTTATACCGGAACACCATATTGCCAGAATGCAGCAAACCCGAGTCCGACATTTAGCGGCGGTGGTGTTGCAGGCACATTCTCATCAACAGCAGGACTTGTATTTGTAAGTACAGCAACAGGTCAGATTAATTTATCAGCGAGCACAGCTGGAACCTATACAGTCACCAATACGATTGCAGCCGCGAGTGGATGTGCAGCAGTAACAGCGACAAGTTCTGTTACCATTACTACATTACCTGCAGCTACGATCAGTTATGCCGGAAGTCCATTCTGTTCTTCACTCGTTGGTGCGCAGGCAGTAACACAGACCGGTACAGCGGGTGGAACATATTCATCGACTGCAGGATTAACGATCAATGCAGCAACAGGTGCGATCACTCCAAGTTCAAGCACTGCGGGAACTTATACAGTTACCTATACAATGGCTGCTGCGGGTGGATGTGCTGCACAGACAGCAACTACTTCTGTTACTATTACTGCTTTACCGGTAGCAACATTTAGTTATACCGGAACACCATATTGCCAGAATGCAGCGAACCCGAGTCCGACATTTAGCGGAGGTGGTGTTGCAGGCACATTCTCATCAACAGCAGGACTTGTATTTGTAAGTACAGCTACGGGTCAGATTAATTTATCTGCGAGCACAGCTGGAACCTATACAGTTACTAATACAATTGCAGCATCCGGTGGATGTGCAGCAGTAACAGCGACAAGTTCTATTACGATTACTGCATTACCGGTAGCAACATTTAGTTATACCGGAACACCATATTGCCAGAATGCAGCGAACCCGAGTCCGACATTTAGCGGAGGTGGTGTAGCAGGCACATTCTCATCAACAGCAGGACTTGTATTTGTAAGTACAGCTACGGGTCAGATTAATTTATCAGCAAGCACAGCTGGAACCTATACAGTCACCAATACGATTGCAGCATCAGGCGGATGTGCAGCAGTAACAGCGACAAGTTCTATTACGATTACTACATTACCTGCGGCTACGATCAGTTATGCAGGAAGTCCATTCTGTTCTTCTCTTGTTGGTGCGCAGGCTGTAACACAGACGGGCACAGCGGGTGGAACATATTCATCGACTGCCGGATTAACGATCAATGCAGCAACAGGAGCGATTACTCCAAGCTCAAGCACTGCAGGAACTTATACAGTTACTTATACAATGGCTGCAGCAGGTGGATGTGCTGCACAGACAGCAACAACTTCAGTTACCATAACTACTTTACCGGTAGCAACATTCAGTTATACCGGAACACCATATTGCCAGAATGCAGCGAACCCGAGTCCGACATTTAGCGGAGGTGGTGTAGCAGGCACATTCTCATCAACAGCAGGACTTGTATTTGTAAGTACAGCTACGGGTCAGGTTAATTTATCTGCGAGCACACCTGGAACCTATACAGTTACTAATACGATTGCAGCATCGGGTGGATGTGCAGCAGTAACAGCGACAAGTTCCATTACGATTACTGCCTTACCGGTAGCAACATTTAGTTATACCGGAACACCATATTGCCAGAATGCAGCGAACCCGAGTCCGACATTTAGCGGAGGTGGTGTAGCAGGCACATTCTCATCAACAGCAGGACTTGTATTTGTAAGTACAGCTACGGGTCAGATTAATTTATCAGCGAGCACACCTGGAACCTATACAGTCACTAATACGATTGCAGCATCCGGTGGATGTGCAGCAGTAACAGCGACAAGTTCTATTACCATTACTACTTTACCTGCAGCTACGATCAGTTATGCAGGAAGTCCTTTCTGTACTTCACTGGTTGGCGCGCAGGCAGTAACACAAACCGGAACAGCGGGTGGAACATATTCATCTACTGCCGGATTAACAATCAATGCTGCAACAGGTGCCGATCACTCCAAGTTCAAGCACTGCCGGAACTTATACAGTTACTTATACAATGGCTGCAGCGGGCGGATGTGCTGCACAGACAGCAACTACTTCGGTTACCATAACCGCATTACCGGTAGCTACATTTAGTTATACCGGAACACCATATTGCCAGAATGCAGCGAACCCGAGTCCGACATTTAGCGGAGGTGGTGTAGCAGGAACATTCTCATCAACAGCAGGACTTGTATTTGTAAGTACAGCTACGGGTCAGATTAATTTATCAGCAAGCACACCTGGAACCTATACAGTTACTAATACGATTGCAGCATCGAGTGGATGTGCAGCAGTAACAGCGACAAGTTCTATTACGATTACTGCACTTACCGGTAGCAACATTCAGTTATACCGGAACACCATATTGTCAGAATGCAGCTAACCCGAGTCCGACATTTAGCGGCGGTGGAGTTGCAGGAACATTCTCATCAACTGCAGGACTTGTATTTGTAAGCACAGCTACAGGTCAGATCAATTTATCAGCGAGCACGGCTGGAACCTATACAGTCACCAATACGATTGCAGCAGCAAGTGGATGTGCAGCAGTAACAGCAACAAGTTCTGTTACCATTACTACATTACCTGCAGCTACGATCAGCTATGCAGGAACTCCATTCTGTACTTCTCTGGTTGGTGCGCAGGCAGTGACACAGACCGGCACAGCGGGTGGAACATATTCTTCTACTGCAGGATTAACGATCAATGCAGCAACAGGTGCGATTACTCCAAGCTCAAGCACAGCAGGAACTTATACAGTTACTTATACAATGGCTGCTGCAGGTGGATGTGCTGCACAGACAGCGACTACTTCGGTTACCATAACTGCACTGCCGGTAGCCACATTTAGTTATACCGGAACTCCTTATTGCCAGAATGCAGCGAACCCGAGTCCGACATTTAGCGGCGGTGGTGTAGCAGGCACATTCTCATCAACTGCAGGACTTGTATTTGTGAGTACAGCTACGGGTCAGATTAATTTATCTGCGAGCACAGCTGGAACTTACACTGTCACCAATACGATAGCAGCAGCAAACGGATGTGCAGCAGTAACTGCAACAAGTTCTGTTACCATTACTGCATTACCGGTAGCCACATTTAGTTATACCGGAACACCATATTGCCAGAATGCAGCAAACCCGAGTCCGACATTCAGCGGCGGTGGTGTAGCAGGCACATTCTCATCAACAGCGGGTCTGGTTTTTGTGAGTACAGCAACAGGTCAGATTAATTTATCTGCGAGCACGGCTGGAACATATACAGTCACCAATACGATTGCAGCCGCAAGTGGATGTGCAGCAGTAACAGCAACAAGTTCTGTTACCATTACTACACTGCCTGCAGCAACGATCAGTTATGCCGGTACTCCATTCTGTACTTCACTGGTTGGCGCGCAGGCGGTAACACAAACCGGAACAGCGGGTGGAACATATTCATCTACGGCAGGATTAACAATCAATGCAGCGACAGGTGCGATAACTCCAAGTTCAAGCACTGCGGGAACTTATACAGTTACCTATACAATGGCGGCTGCAGGTGGATGTGCTGCACAGACAGCGACCACTTCGGTAACAATAACTACTTTACCTGCAGCTACAATAAATTATGCAGGAACACCATTCTGTACTTCACTGGTTGGAGCCCAAGCTGTAACTCTGACTGGCACCGCGGGAGGAACATATTCATCTGCTGCCGGGCTAATGATTAATGCGGCTACGGGTGCAATTACTCCAAGCACGAGCACACCGGGAACTTATACCGTTACCTATACAATGGCGGCAGGAAGTGGATGTGCTGCACAGACGGCGACTACATCGGTAACAATAACTACTTTACCTGCAGCAACGATCAGTTATGCGGGAAGTCCTTTCTGTACTTCACTGGTTGGCGCGCAAGCCGTAACACAGACGGGTACCGCGGGTGGAACATATTCTTCTACTGGTGGATTAACTATTAATGCAGCAACAGGTGCGATTACTCCAAGTTCAAGCACCGCCGGAACTTATACAATTACTTATACAATGGCGGCAGCAGGTGGATGTGCTGCACAGACGGCGACAACATCGGTAACAATAACTGCACTGCCGGTAGCTACTTTTAGTTACGCCGGATCACCATATTGCCAGAATGCAGCTAACCCGAGTCCGACATTCAGCGGCGGTGGTGTAGCGGGAACATTCTCATCAACAGCGGGCCTTGTATTTGTAAGCACCGCAACTGGTCAGATTAATTTATCTGCGAGCACGACCGGAACATACACAGTTACTAATACGATTGCAGCATCCGGTGGATGTGCGGCGGTAACATCAACAAGTACTATTACCATTACTGCACTGCCGGTAGCTACATTTAGTTATGCCGGATCACCTTATTGCCAGAATGCAGCTAACCCGAGTCCGACATTTAGTGGCGGTGGTGTGGCAGGCACATTCTCATCAACAGCGGGTCTTGTATTTGTGAGTACCGCTACTGGTCAGATTAATTTATCTGCGAGCATGGCCGGGACCTATACAATCACCAATACTATTGCAGCTTCGAGTGGATGTGCGGCGGTAACAGCAACAAGTTCTGTTACCATTACCACTTTACCTGCAGCAACGATCAGCTATGCCGGCACACCATTCTGTAGTTCACTTGTTGGAGCACAGGCTGTAACACAGACGGGAACAGCGGGTGGAACTTATTCATCCACTGCAGGATTAACGATCAATGCGGCGACAGGTGCGATTACTCCAAGTTCAAGCACAGCGGGAACTTATACAGTTACCTATACAATGGCGGCTGCAGGCGGATGTGCTGCACAGACTGCTACTACTTCGGTAACAATAACTACTTTACCTGCAGCCACGATCAGCTATGCCGGTACACCTTTCTGCACTTCACTGGTTGGAGCGCAGGCTGTAACACAGACTGGCACTGCGGGCGGAACATATTCATCTACTGCCGGATTAACGATCAATGCAGCGACGGGTGCGATTACTCCAAGTTCAAGCACCGCCGGTACTTATACAGTTACCTATACAATGGCTGCAGGAGGTGGATGTGCTGCACAGACGGCGACAACTTCTGTAACTATAACTACTTTACCGGTAGCTACATTTAGTTACACCGGAACACCATATTGCCAGAATGCAGCTAACCCGAGCCCGACATTTAGCGGCGGTGGTATAGCAGGCACATTCTCTTCTACTGCTGGTCTTGTATTTGTCAGCACGGCAAATGGTCAGATTAATTTATCTGCGAGCACACCGGGAACCTATACAGTTACCAATACGATTGCAGCATCTGGTGGATGTGCAGCGGTACCCGCAACAAGTTCTATAACTATCACTGCATTGCCGGCAGCTACATTTAGTTATGCCGGATCTCCATATTGTCAGAATGCAGCTAACCCCACTCCGACATTCAGCGGCGGTGGTGTAGCAGGAACATTCTCTTCAACAGCCGGTCTTGTATTTGTAAGTACCGCTACGGGTCAGATTAATTTATCTGCCAGCACGGCCGGAACGTACACAGTTACTAATACTATTGCAGCATCAAACGGATGTGCAGCGGTAACTGCAACAAGTTCTGTTACCATTACTGCTTTACCTGCGGCAACGATCAGCTATGCTGGTACACCTTTCTGTACTTCACTGGTTGGCGCGCAGGCTGTAACACAGACTGGCACTGCAGGTGGAACGTATTCTTCTACTGCGGGATTAACGATCAATGCGGCAACAGGTGCGATTACTCCGGGTTCAAGCACAGCGGGAACTTATACGGTTACTTATACTATGGCGGCAGGAGGTGGGTGTGCTGCACAGACGGCGACTACTTCGGTAACAATAACTACTTTACCTGCAGCAACGATAAGCTATGCCGGTACACCATTCTGTACTTCACTGGTTGGTGCACAGGCTGTAACACAAACGGGCACCCCAGGCGGAACATATTCTTCTACTGCGGGATTAACGATCAATGCAGCGACGGGTGCGATTACTCCAAGTTCAAGCACCGCCGGAACTTATACAGTTACCTATACAATGGCTGCAGGAGGTGGATGTGCTGCACAGACGGCGACTACTTCTGTAACTATAACTACTTTACCGGTAGCAACATTTAGTTATACCGGAACACCATATTGCCAGAATGCAGCCAATCCGAGTCCGACATTTAGCGGCGGTGGTGTAGCAGGAACATTCTCTTCAACAGCTGGTCTTGTATTTGTAAGTACCGCTACGGGTCAGATTAATTTATCGGCAAGCACGGCTGGAACATATACAGTCACCAATACGATTGCAGCGTCAGGTGGTTGTGCAGCGGTAACTGCAACAAGTTCTGTTACCATTACAGCATTGCCGTAGCTACATTAGTTATGACCTAGCCACTCTAGCTACATTCACGGTCCGTTCGCGAGGGTGTAGCGGGCACGTTCTCGTCAACAGCAGGTCTTGTATTTTGTAAGTACGGCTACAGGTCAGATTAATTTGATCTGCGAGCACGGCCTGGAACATACACTGTCACCAATACAATTGCAGCATCTGGCGGATGTGCAGCAGTAACAGCAACGAGTTCTATTACATTACTACTTTACCTGCAGCAACGATCAGTTATGCCGGTACACCTTTCTGTACTTCGCTGGTTGGAGCACAGGCTGTAACCCGTACTGGCACAGCGGGTGGAACATATTCTTCTACTGGGGGATTAACGATCAATGCAGCGACAGGTGCGATTACTCCAAGTACGAGCACAGCGGGAACTTATACAGTTACTTATACAATGGCGGCAGGAGGTGGATGTGCTGCACAAACGGCGACAACTTCTGTAACTATAACTGCACTACCGGTAGCTACATTTAGTTATGCGGGAACTCCTTATTGCCAGAATGCAGCTAACCCGAGTCCGACATTCAGTGGTGGTGGTGTAGCAGGCACATTCTCTTCCACAGCTGGTCTTGTATTTGTAAGCACAGCTACGGGTCAGATTAATTTATCTGCGAGCACACCTGGAACCTACACTGTCACCAATACGATTGCAGCATCCGGCGGATGTGCAGCGGTAACCGCAACAAGTTCTATAACTATTACTGCATTGCCGGTAGCTACATTTAGTTATGCCGGATCACCATATTGCCAGAACGCAGCTAACCCGAGTCCGACATTTAGCGGCGGTGGTGTTGCAGGCACATTCTCATCAACAGCAGGTCTTGTATTTGTAAGCACAGCTACTGGTCAGATTAATTTATCTGCGAGCACACCAGGAACCTATACTGTCACCAATACGATTGCAGCATCCGGCGGATGTGCAGCGGTAACAGCAACAAGTTCTGTTACCATTACTACTTTACCTGCGGCAACGATCAGCTATGCAGGTACACCATTCTGTACTTCACTGGTTGGCGCGCAGGCTGTAACCCGGACTGGTACCGCGGGTGGAACATATTCATCCACTGCAGGATTAACGATCAATGCAGCGACAGGTGCGATTACTCCAAGTTCAAGCACCGCCGGAACATATACTGTTACTTATACAATGGCGGCAGGAGGCGGATGTGCTGCACAGACTGCGACTACTTCTGTAACTATAACTACTTTACCTGCGGCAACGATAAGTTATGCAGGAAGTCCTTTCTGTACTTCACTGGTTGGTGCACAGGCTGTGACACAGACGGGTACAGCGGGTGGAACTTATTCTTCTACTGCGGGATTAACGATCAACGCAGCAACGGGTGCGATTACTCCAAGTTCAAGCACTGCCGGAACCTATACGGTTACTTATACAATGGCTGCTGCAGGTGGATGCGCTGCACAGACAGCTACAACTTCCGTGACTATAACTACTTTACCGCGCACGATAGCTATGCGGTACACCATTCTGTACTTCACTGGCTGGCGCGCAGGCGTAACACAGACGGCACTGCAGGTGGAACTTATTCTTCTACTGCCGGATTAACGATCAATGCAGCAACAGGTGCGATTACTCCGAGCTACAAGCACTGCCGGAACTTATACGGTTACTTATACAATGGCGGCTGCAGGTGGATGTGCTGCACAGACAGCGACTACTTCGGTAACAATAACCGCACTACCGGTAGCTACATTTAGTTATACGGGAACACCATATTGTCAGAACGCAGCTAACCCGAGTCCGACATTTAGCGGTGGAGGTGTAGCGGGAACATTCTCTTCAACAGCTGGTCTTGTATTTGTAAGTACCGCTACGGGTCAGATTAATTTATCAGCCAGCACGGCCGGAACATACACTGTCACCAATACGATTGCAGCATCCGGTGGATGTGCAGCGGTAACTGCAACGAGTTCTATTACCATTACTACACTACCTGCAGCAACGATAAGTTATGCCGGTACACCATTCTGTACTTCACTGGTTGGTGCACAGGCTGTAACACAAACTGGCACAGTGGGCGGAACATATTCATCAACTGCCGGATTAATGATCAATGCAGCGACGGGTGCGATTACTCCAGGTTCAAGCACAGCGGGAACTTATACGGTTACTTATACCATGGCAGCTGCAGGTGGATGCGCTGCACAGACAGCAACTACTTCAGTAACAATAACTACTTTACCTGCGGCAACGATAAGTTATGCAGGAAGTCCATTCTGTACTTCACTGGTTGGTGCACAGGCTGTAACACAAACGGGCACCGCAGGCGGAACATATTCATCTACGGCGGGATTAACGATCAATGCTGCGACAGGTGCGATTACTCCAAGTACGAGCACTCCCGGAACCTATACGGTTACTTATACAATGGCGGCAGCAGGTGGATGCGCTGCACAGACAGCGACAACTTCGGTAACAATAACTACTTTACCGGTAGCGACATTTAGTTATGCAGGTTCTCCATATTGCCAGAATGCAGCCAATCCGAGTCCGACATTTAGCGGCGGAGGTGTAGCAGGAACATTCTCTTCAACAGCTGGTCTTGTATTTGTAAGTACCGCTACGGGTCAGATTAATTTATCTGCAAGCACGGCTGGAACATATACAGTCACCAATACGATTGCAGCGTCAGGTGGTTGTGCAGCGGTAACCGCAACAAGTTCTATAACTATTACTGCACTGCCGGTATCGACATTTAGTTATGCGGGAACTCCTTATTGCCAGAATGCTGCTAACCCGAGCCCGACATTTAGTGGTGGTGGTGTAGCTGGAACATTCTCATCAACAGCAGGCCTTGTTTTTATAAGTACGGCTACGGGTCAGATTAATTTATCTGCGAGCACCCCAGGAACATATACGGTCACCAATACAATTGCCGCATCCGGCGGATGTGCAGCGGTAACGGCAACAAGTTCTATAACTATTACTGCACTACCGGTAGCCACATTTAGTTATACCGGAACACCATATTGTCAGAACGCAGCTAACCCGCACTCCGACATTTAGCGGCGGTGGTGTAGCGGGCACATTCTCTTCAACAGCTGGTCTTGTATTTGTAAGTACCGCTACGGGACAGATTAATTTATCAGCCAGCACGGCCGGAACGTACACAGTTACTAATACAATTGCAGCATCCGGCGGATGTGCAGCGGTAACAGCAACAAGTTCTGTTACCATTACCACTTTACCTGCGGCTACGATAAGTTATGCAGGAAGTCCATTCTGTACTTCACTGGTTGGTGCACAGGCTGTAACACAAACTGGTACAGTGGGCGGAACATATTCATCAACTGCAGGATTAACGATCAATGCAGCGACGGGTGCGATTACTCCAAGTTCAAGCACAGCCGGAACTTATACGGTTACGTATACAATGGCTGCAGGAGGTGGATGCGCTGCACAAACTGCTACTACTTCAGTAACAATAACTACTTTACCTGCGGCAACGATAAGTTATGCAGGAAGTCCTTTCTGTACTTCACTGGTTGGTGCACAGGCTGTAACACAGACGGGTACAGCGGGTGGAACTTATTCTTCTACTGCGGGATTAACGATCAACGCAGCGACAGGTGCGATTACTCCAAGTTCAAGCACTGCCGGAATCTATACGGTTACTTATACAATGACTGCTGCAGGTGGATGTGCTGCACAGACAGCTACAACTTCCGTGACTATAACGCATTGCCGGTCGCTACTTTTAGTTACGCCGGAACTCCTTATTGTCAGAACGCGGCTAATCCGAGTCCGACATTTAGCGGTGGTGGTGTAGCTGGAACATTCTCATCAACAGCTGGTCTTGTTTTTGTGAGTACGGCAACTGGTCAGGTCGATTTATCTGCGAGCACCCCAGGAACCTATACTGTTACTAATACGATTGCAACCTCCGGTGGTTGTGCGGCGGTAACAGCAACAAGTTCCATTACTATTACTCATTACCGGTAGCTACATTTAGTTACTCGGGAACACCTTATTGCCAAAACGCAGCAAACCCGAGTCCGACATTCAGCGGTGGTGGAGTAGCGGGAACATTCTCTTCAACAGCGGGCCTTGTATTTGTGAGTACGGCAACGGGTCAGATCGATTTATCTGCGAGCACGGCTGGAACGTACACAGTCACCAATACGATTGCAGCTTCGGGTGGATGTGCAGCGGTAACTGCAACAAGTTCTGTTACTATAACTAAATTACCTGCAGCAACGATAAGCTATGCCGGAAGTCCATTCTGTACTTCGCTGGTTGGAGCCCAGGTAGTAACGCAAACGGGCACTGCGGGTGGAACTTATTCATCCACCGCCGGATTAACGATCAATGCGGCGACAGGGGCGATTACTCCAAGTTCAAGTACCGCCGGAACTTATACAGTTACCTATACCATGGCTGCAGGTGGCGGATGTGCTGCACAGACTGCGACTACTTCGGTAACAATAACTACTTTACCGGTAGCTACATTTAGTTATGCCGGAACTCCATATTGCCAGAACGCAGCAAACCCCACTCCGACATTCAGTGGCGGTGGTATAGCAGGCACATTCTCTTCAACAGCGGGTCTTGTATTTGTGAGTACGGCAACTGGTCAGATTAATTTATCTGCGAGCACGGCTGGAACATATACAGTTACTAATACCATTGCAGCATCCGGCGGATGTGCAGCGGTAACAGCAACGAGTTCTATTACTATAACTGCACTGCCGGTAGCGACATTTAGTTATGCCGGAACACCTTATTGCCAGAATGCAGCTAACCCGAGTCCGACATTTAGCGGCGGTGGTGTAGCAGGCACATTCTCATCAACAGCGGGCCTTGTATTTGTGAGCACGGCTACGGGTCAGATTAATTTATCTGCGAGCACTGCTGGAACATACACGGTCACCAATACGATTGCAGCATCTGGTGGATGTGCAGCGGTAACCGCAACAAGTTCTATTACCATTACTGCATTACCTGCAGCAACGATCAGCTATGCCGGAACACCATTCTGTACTTCACTGGTTAGCGCGCAGGCTGTAACACAGACGGGCACTGCAGGTGGAACCTATTCATCTACTGCCGGATTAACGATCAATGCAGCGACAGGTGCGATTACTCCAAGTACAAGCACAGCCGGAACTTATACGGTAACCTATACAATGGCTGCAGGAGGTGGATGTGCTGCACAGACGGCGACTACTTCAGTAACAATAACTACTTTACCGGTAGCTACATTTAGTTATGCAGGAACACCATATTGCCAGAATGCAGCTAACCCGAGTCCGACATTTAGCGGCGGTGGTGTAGCGGGAACATTCTCATCAACAGCTGGTCTTGTATTTGTGAGCACGGCTACTGGTCAGATTAATTTATCTGCGAGCACGGCTGGAACATATACAGTTACTAATACGATTGCAGCATCTGGCGGATGTGCAGCGGTAACAGCAACAAGTTCTATAACTATTACTGCACTGCCGGTAGCTACTTTTAGTTATGCCGGAACACCATATTGCCAGAATGCAGCCAATCCGAGTCCGACATTTAGCGGCGGTGGTGTAGCGGGCACATTCTCATCAACAGCGGGCCTTGTATTTGTGAGCACCGCTACTGGTCAGATTAATTTATCTGCGAGCACGGCTGGAACATATACTGTCACCAATACGATTGCAGCATCTGCTGGATGTGCAGCGGTAACAGCAACAAGTTCTGTTACCATTACTGCACTGCCAGTCGCTTCTTTTAGTTACGCTGGAACTCCTTATTGTCAGAACGCGGCTAATCCGAGTCCGACATTTAGCGGTGGTGGTGTAGCTGGAACATTCTCATCAACAGCTGGTCTTGTTTTTGTGAGTACAGCAACGGGTCAGGTCGACTTATCTGCGAGCACAGCCGGATCATATACTGTTACTAATACGATTCCGGCATCGGGCGGATGTGCAGCGGTAACAGCAACGAGCTCTATAACTATTACTACGTTGCCAGCGGCAACGATAAGTTATGCAGGAAGTCCATTCTGTACTTCACTGGTTGGAGCCCAGACTGTAACCCTAACGGGAACAGCAGGTGGAACCTATTCATCAACTGCCGGATTAACGATCAATGCAGCGACAGGTGCGATTACTCCAGGTACGAGCACTGCCGGAACTTATACGGTTACTTATACTATGTCGGCAGGAGGTGGTTGCGCTGCTCAGATAGCTACAACTTCTGTAACAATAACTACTTTACCTGCGGCAACGATAAGTTATGCCGGAAGTCCATTCTGTACTTCACTTGTTGGCGCGCAAAGTGTAACCCAGACGGGCACCGCGGGCGGAACATATTCATCTACTGCAGGATTAACGATCAATGCAGCGACAGGTGCGATTACTCCAGGTACAAGCACAGCCGGAACTTATACGGTTACTTATACCATGGCTGCAGGGGGTGGATGTGCTGCACAGACAGCGACTACTTCAGTAACAATAACTACTTTACCTGCAGCAACGATAAGTTATGCAGGTACACCTTTCTGTACTTCACTGGTTGGAGCGCAGGCTGTAACCCAGACGGGCACAGCAGGTGGAACATATTCATCTACTGCCGGATTAACGATCAATGCTGCGACAGGTGCGATTACTCCAAGTTCAAGCACTGCCGGAACTTATACGGTTACTTATACCATGGCTGCGGCAGGCGGATGTGCTGCACAGACGGCGACGACTTCTGTAACTATAACCGCACTACCTGTAGCGACATTTAGTTATGCCGGAACACCATATTGCCAGAATGCAGCTAATCCGAGTCCGACATTTAGCGGCGGTGGTGTAGCAGGAACATTCTCATCAACAGCAGGTCTTGTATTTGTGAGCACCGCTACGGGTCAGATTAATTTATCTGCGAGCACAGCTGGAACATACACGGTCACCAATACGATTGCCGCATCCGGCGGATGTGCTGCTGTAGCCGCAACAAGTTCTGTTACCATAACTGCACTGCCGGTAGCCACTTTTAGTTACACCGGAACTCCTTATTGTCAGAACGCGGCTAATCCAAGTCCGGCATTTAGCGGTGGTGGTGTAGCTGGCACATTCTCGTCCACAGTTGGTCTTGTTTTTGTGAGTACAGCAACGGGTCAGGTTGACTTATCTGCGAGCACGGCTGGAACATACACTGTCACCAATACGATTGCAGCATCGGGTGGTTGCGCAGCGGTGACAGCAACGAGTTCTATTACCATTACAACTTTACCTGCAGCAACGATAAGTTATGCAGGTACACCATTCTGTACTTCACTGGTTGGCGCGCAGGCTGTAACCCAGACGGGTACCGCAGGCGGTACCTATTCATCTACTGCCGGATTAACGATCAATGCAGCGACAGGTGCGATTACTCCGAGCACGAGCACTGCCGGAACTTATACGGTTACTTATACAATGGCTGCAGGAGGCGGATGTTCTGCACAGACGGTTACTACTTCAGTAACTGTAACCGCACTGCCGGTAGCAACATTTAGTTATGCAGGAACTCCATATTGCCAGAATGCAGCTAACCCGAGTCCGACATTTAGCGGCGGTGGTGTGGCGGGAACGTTCTCATCCACTGCAGGTCTTGTTTTTGTTAGTACTGCTACAGGACAGATTAATTTATCTGCGAGCACAGCTGGAACATATACTGTTACTAATACGATTGCAGCATCCGGTGGATGTGCGGCGGTAACGGCAACAAGTTCTATAACTATTACAGCACTGCCGGTAGCAACTTTTAGTTACACCGGAACTCCTTATTGCCAGTGTCAAAATGCAGCCAACCCGAGTCCGACATTTAGCGGCGGAGGTGTAGCGGGCACATTCTCATCAACAGCGGGCCTTGTATTTGTGAGCGCGGCCACTGGTCAGATTAATTTATCTGCGAGCACGGCTGGAACATATACTATTACTAATACGATTGCAGCATCTGGTGGATGTGCAGCAGTAACGGCAACAAGTTCTGTTACTATTACTGCACTGCCGGTAGCGACATTTAGCTATGCAGGAACTCCATATTGCCAGAATGCAGCAAACCCCAGTCCGACATTTAGCGGTGGTGGTATAGCAGGCACATTCTCTTCAACTGCTGGCCTTGTATTTGTAAGTACGGCTACAGGTCAGATAAACTTATCTGCGAGCACGGCTGGAACATATACTATTACTAATACGATTGCAGCATCTAGTGGATGTGCAGCAGTAACCGCTACAAGTTCTATAACCATTACTACGTTACCTGCGGCAACGATCAGCTATGCAGGGACACCATTCTGTACTTCACTGGTTGGGGCGCAAGGCTGTAACACAGACGGGCACAGCAGGCGGTACTTATTCTTCTACTGCAGGATTAACGATCAATGCAGCAACAGGTGCGATTACTCCGAGCACGAGCACTGCCGGAACCTATACGGTTACTTATACTATGGCGGCAGGAGGTGGATGTGTTGCGCAAACTGCGACTACTACAGTAACAATAACAACTTTACCTGCAGCAACGATCAGCTATGCGGGTACTCCATTCTGTACTTCACTGGTTGGTGCGCAGGCTGTAACCCAGACTGGTACAGCCGGCGGAACGTATTCATCCACTGCGGGATTAACGATCAATGCAGCGACAGGTGCGATTACTCCGAGTACGAGCACTGCCGGAACATATACGGTTACCTACACCATGGCGGCAGCAGGTGGATGTGCTGCACAGACAGCGACTACTTCGGTCACAATAACTACTTTACCGGTGGCTACATTTAGTTATGCCGGAACTCCATATTGCCAGAACGCAGCTAACCCCACTCCGACATTTAGCGGCGGTGGTGTAGCGGGAACATTCTCATCAACAGCGGGTCTTGTTTTTGTGAGCACGGCAACTGGTCAGATTAATTTATCTGCGAGCACTGCTGGAACATACACGGTCACCAATACAATTGCAGCATCAAGCGGATGTGCAGCTGTAACCGCAACAAGTTCTATTACCATTACTACATTACCTGCAGCAACGATAAGTTATGCCGGTACACCATTCTGTACTTCACTGGTTGGAGCGCAGGCGGTAACACAGACGGGCACCGCGGGTGGAACATATTCATCTACTGCTGGATTAACGATCAATGCAGCGACGGGTGCGATTACTCCAAGTACAAGCACAGCGGGAACTTATACAGTTACATATACAATGGCGGCAGCAGGTGGATGCGCTGCACAGACTGCGACAACTTCGGTGACCATAGTAGCTGTTCCAACAGTTGTAATTACAAATCCTGCTGCGGTGTGTGCACCAGGTACTGTTGACCTTACGGCTGCTGCGGTAACTGCCGGATCAACAGCCGGACTTACTTATACTTATTTTACTGATGCTGCGGGAACATTAGTTCTTGCAAATGCAAATGCTGTTGCCGCAAGCGGAACATATTATATCAAAGGAACGACAGCCGGTGGATGTGCATCAGCAGTGATGCCGGTAGTAGTTACGATAACACCAGTACCGACGGTTGTAATAAATAATCCCGCTGCGGTGTGCGCACCAGGTACGGTTGATCTTACTGCTGCTGCGGTAACAGCCGGATCAACAGCCGGACTTAACATATACTTACTTCACTGATGCTGCCGGAACATTAGTTCTTGCAAATGCCAATGCCGTTGCAGTAAGCGGGACATATTATATTAAGGGGACGACAACTGGCGGATGTGCGTCAACGGTGATGCCTGTGGCGGTCGTGATCAATGTGCTTCCTTCGGCAGTAATCACTTATAGTGGTTCGCCTTATTGTGCGACAGGAACAGCAGTAGTTACCCAAACTGGTCAGGCAGGTGGTACATATTCCGCTCCTGCAGGGATAACTATCAATGCTTCAACAGGCGACATAGATTTAGTAACCAGCACCCCTGGAACATATACTATTACATATTCATTCGCCAATGTGACTTGTACCAATACGGCAACAGCGTCGATCACGATAAATGCGCTGCCAGTTGCCTCTATTAATTATCTGGGAAGTCCATATTGCGGAGTAAGTGGTGTGGTCAATGTTGCACAGACTGGATTAGGTGGTGGCATTTATAGTTCAACAGTGGGTTTGAGTCTAAATTCTTCAACTGGTGACATTGATCTTGGAACCAGCACTGCCGGTACTTATACAGTTACCTACAGCTTTACCAATGGAACCTGCAGTAACATCGCTACAACATCGGTAACAATTAATGCAGTGCCACCAGCAACAATTTCTTATTCTGGTGGCCCCTATTGTAATACCGGTACGGCAGCAGTTACACAAACCGGCCAGAATGGAGGCACTTATACTTCTACACCGGGCTTGAGTTTGAATGCCGTGACAGGTGCGGTTGACTTATCAACAAGTACTCCGGGAACTTATACCGTAACCTACAGTTTTGGTAATGGAACTTGTACTAATACAACAACAAATTCAATAATTATTAATCCAAAACCGACGGTTGTAATAAACAGTCCTGCTGCGATCTGCGCACCAGGTACCGTTGACCTTACTGCTGCTGCAGTAACTGCCGGATCAACGGCCGGACTTACTTACACATACTTCACTGATGCTGCCGGAACGATTGCACTCGCTACATGCCAACGCCGTTGCAACGAGCGGAACATATTATATCGTTGGGACGAGTGCTGCCGGCTGCTCCGACATCCAGCCTGTAGTTGTTACAATCGATGCCAAGCCAACGGTTGTAATAAACAGTCCTGCTGCGGTGTGCGCACCAGGCACCGTTGACCTTACTGCTGCTGCAATCACTGCTGGCTCTACTGCAGGATTAACATACACATACTTTACCGATGCTGCCGGAACAATCGTTCTTGCAACTGCGAATGCCGTTGCAACGAGCGGAACATATTATATCGTTGGAACAAGCGCTGCCGGCTGCTCCGACATCCAGCCGGTAGTTGTTACGATCGATGCCAAACCGACGGTTGTAATAAACAGTCCTGCTGCGATCTGCGCACCAGGCACCGTTGACCTTACTGCTGCTGCAATCACCGCTGGCTCTACTGCGGGATTAACTTATACTTACTTTACTGATGCTGCCGGAACGATCAGCACTCGGTACACCGAACGCCGTTGCAACGAGCGGAACATATTATATTGTTGGAACAAGCGCTGCCGGATGCTCCGACATCCAGCCTGTAGTCGTTACGATCAATGCCAAGCCAACGGTTGTAATAAACAGTCCTGCTGCGGTATGCGCACCAGGCACCGTTGACCTTACTGCTGCTGCGGTAACTGCCGGATCAACAGCCGGACTAACATATACATACTTCACTGATGCTGCCGGAACGATCGCACTCGGTACACCAAACGCTGTTGCAACGAGCGGAACATATTATATTGTTGGAACAAGCGCTGCCGGATGCTCCGACATCCAGCCTGTAGTTGTTACGATCGATGCCAAGCCAACGGTTGTAATAAACAGTCCTGCTGCGGTATGTGCACCAGGCACCGTTGACCTTACTGCTGCTGCGGTAACTGCTGGATCAACAGCCGGACTTACATATACATACTTTACTGATGCTGCCGGAACGATCGCACTCGGTACACCAAACGCCGTTGCAGCGAGCGGAACATATTATATTGTTGGAACAAGCGCTGCCGGATGCTCCGACATCCAGCCTGTAGTTGTTACAATCGATGCCAAACCGACGGTTGTAATAAACAATCCTGCTGCGGTATGTGCACCAGGCACCGTTGACCTGACTGCTGCTGCAGTCACTGCTGGCTCTACTGCGGGACTAACATACACTTACTTTACTGATGCTGCCGGAACATTAGTTCTTGCAAACGCAAATGCCGTTGCAGCAAGCGGAACATATTATATTGTTGGAACGAGCGCTGCCGGATGCTCCGACATCCAGCCTGTGGTTGTTACGATCGATGCCAAGCCAACGGTTGTAATAAACAGTCCTGCTGCGGTATGCGCACCAGGCACCGTTGACCTTACTGCTGCTGCAGTAACTGCAGGTATCAACGCTGGTCTGACATACACTTACTTTACTGATGCTGCCGGAACAATAGCACTTGGTAACACCGAACGCCGTTGCAGTAAGCGGAACATATTATATTGTTGGAACGAGCGCTGCCGGATGCTCCGACATCCAGCCTGTAGTTGTTACGATCAATGCCAAGCCAACGGTTGTAATAAACAATCCTGCTGCGGTATGCGCACCGGCAACCGTTGACTTACTGCTGCTGCGGTAACTGCCGGATCACTGCAGGACTAACATACACTTACTTTACTGATGCTGCCGGAACATTGCACTCGCAACACCGAACGCCGTTGCAGCAAGCGGAACATATTATATCGTTGGAACGAGCGCTGCCGGATGCTCCGACATCCAGCCTGTGGTTGTTACAATCAATGCCAAGCCAACGGTTGTAATAAACAATCCTGCTGCGGTATGTGCACCAGGCACCGTTGACCTTACTGCTGCTGCAGTCACCGCTGGCTCTACTGCAGGATTAACATACACATACTTTACTGATGCTGCCGGAACGATCGCACTCGCAACTCCGAATGCCGTTGCAACAAGCGGAACATATTATATCGTTGGAACAAGCGCTGCCGGATGCTCCGACATCCAGCCTGTAGTTGTTACAATCAATGCCAAACCAACGGTTGTAATAAACAGTCCTGCTGCGGTATGCGCACCAGCCACCGTTGACCTTACTGCTGCTGCGGTCACCGCTGGCTCTACTGCGGGATTAACATACACATACTTTACTGATGCTGCCGGAACATTAGTTCTTGCAACTGCCAATGCCGTTGCAGTAAGCGGAACATATTATATTGTTGGAACAAGCGCTGCCGGATGCTCCGACATCCAGCCTGTGGTTGTTACGATCGATGCCAAACCAACGGTTGTAATAAACAGTCCTGCTGCGGTCTGTGCACCAGGCACCGTTGACCTTACTGCTGCTGCAGTAACTGCTGGTATCACTGCTGGATTAACATATACATACTTTACTGATGCTGCCGGAACAATCGTACTCGCAACACCAAACGCCGTTGCAGCAAGCGGAACATATTATATTGTTGGAACCAGCGCCGCCGGATGCTCAGACATCCAGCCTGTGGTTGTTACGATCGATGCCAAGCCAACGGTTGTAATAAACAGTCCTGCTGCGGTATGTGCACCAGGCACCGTTGACCTTACTGCTGCTGCAGTAACTGCAGGTAGCACGGCTGGTCTGACATACACATACTTTACTGATGCTGCCGGAACGATTGCACTCGGAACACCGAACGCGGTTGCAACAAGCGGAACATATTATATTGTTGGAACAAGCGCTGCCGGATGCTCCGACATCCAGCCTGTGGTTGTTACGATCGATGCCAAGCCAACGGTTGTAATAAACAATCCTGCTGCGGTATGCGCACCAGGCACCGTTGATCTTACTGCTGCTGCAGTCACTGCTGGATCTACCGCAGGATTGACATACACTTACTTTACTGATGCTGCCGGAACGATTGCACTTGCAACTCCGAATGCAGTTGCAGCAAGCGGAACATATTATATTATTGGAACTAGCGCTGCCGGATGCTCCGACATCCAGCCGGTAGTTGTTACGATCAATGCCAAACCAACGGTTGTAATAACAAATCCTGCTGCGGTATGTGCACCAGGCAACCGTTGACCTTACTGCTGCTGCAGTAACTGCAGGATCATACCGCTGGACTAACATACACTTACTTTACTGATGCTGCCGGAACGATTGCACTTGGAACTCCGAATGCTGTTGCCGCAAGCGGAACATATTATATTGTTGGAACAACCGCTGCCGGATGTTCCGACATCCAGCCGGTAGTTGTTACGATCAATGCCGAAGCCAACGGTTGTATTACAAATCCTGCTGCAGTATGTGCACCATCAACCGTTGATCTTACTGCTGCCGCGGTTACTGCAGGATCTACTGCAGGATTAACATATACATATTTCACTGATGCTGCCGGAACATTGTGCTCGCAACTCCAATGCAGTTGCAACAAGCGGAACATATTATATTAAAGGAACTACGCTGCGGATGTTCCGACATCAAGCCAGTCGTTGTTACGATTAATCCGAACCAACGGTTGTTATAACGAATCCTGCTGCGGTATGTGCACCAGGCACCGTTGACCTTACTGCTGCTGCAGTAACTGCAGGATCAACCGCCGGATTAACATTATACTTACTTTACAGATGCTGCCGGAACGATTGTACTCGCGACACCGAACGCAGTCGCTACAAGCGGAACATATTATATTAAGGGAACACAGCGCTGCCGGATGCTCCGATATCCAGCCGGTTGTTGTTACGATCAATGCGAAACCAACGGTTGTCATAACCAATCCTGCTGCGGTATGTGCACCAGCAACAGTTGACCTTACTGCTGCTGCAGTAACTGCCGGATCTACTGCAGGATTAACATATACCTACTTTACTGATGCTGCCGGAACGATCGCACTCGCAACACCAAACGCGGTTGCAACGAGCGGAACATATTATATCAATGGAACCACCGCTGCCGGATGCTCCGACATTCAGCCTGTAGTTGTTACGATCAATGCCAAACCAACGGTTGTAATTACACAATCCTGCTGCGGTATGTGCACCAGCAACCGTTGACCTTACTGCTGCTGCTGTAACTGCAGGATCACTGCCGGATTAACATACACCTATTTTACTGATGCTGCCGGAACAATTGTACTTGCAACACCGAATGCCGTTGCTGCAAGCGGAACATATTATATCAAGGAACAAGCGCCGCCGGATGCTCAGACATCCAGCCGGTAGTTGTTACGATCAATGCCAAGCCAACGGTTGTAATAACTAATCCTGCTGCGGTATGCGCACCAGCAACCGTTGACCTTACTGCTGCTGCAGTAACTGCGGGCTCAACTGCAGGATTAACATACACATACTTTACCGATGCTGCCGGAACATTAGTTCTTGCAACTCCAATGCAGTTGCAACAAGCGGAACATATTATATTAAAGGAACGACTGCTGCCGGATGCTCCGACATCCAGCCGGTAGTTGTTACGATCAATGCCAAGCCAACGGTTGTAATTACTAATCCTGCTGCCGTATGCGCACCAGCCACCGTTGACCTTACTGCTGCTGCGGTTACTGCAGGATCTACTGCAGGACTAACATTACACTTACTTCACTGATGCTGCCGGAACGATTGTTCTTGCAACGCCAATGCTGTTGCAACAAGCGGAACATATTATATTAAGGAACCAGCGCTGCCGGATGCTCCGACATCCAGCCTGTTGTTGTTACGATCAATGCCAAGCCAACGGTTGTAATTACTAATCCTGCTGCCAGTATGCGCACCAGCAACGTTGACCTAACTGCTGCTGCAGTAACCGCGGGATCTACTGCGGGACTAACATATACTTACTTTACTGATGCTGCCGGAACGATCGTACTTGCAACACCGAATGCAGTTGCAACAAGTGGAACATATTATATTAAAGGAACCACCGCTGCCGGATGTTCCGACATCCAGCCGGTAGTTGTTACGATCAATCCCAAACCAACGGTTGTGATTACTAACCCTGCTGCAGTATGCGCACCAGGCAACCGTTGACCTAACTGCTGCTGCAGTAACTGCCGGATCAACAGCCGGACTTAACTTACACCTACTTCACCGATGCTGCCGGAACGATTGCACTTGCAACTCCGAATGCAGTTGCAACGAGCGGAACATATTATATCAAAGGAACGACCGCTGCCGGATGTTCCGACATCAAGCCGGTAGTTGTTACGATCAATGCCAAGCCAACGGTTGTGATAACAAATCCTGCTGCGGTATGTGCACCAGCAACCGTTGACCTAACTGCTGCTGCAGTAACTGCAGGATCAACCGCCGGACTAACATTACACTTACTTTACAGATGCTGCCGGAACTATTGTACTTGCAACACCAAACGCAGTTGCAACAAGCGGAACATATTATATTAAAGGAACGAGCGCTGCCGGATGCTCCGACATCAAGCCTGTAGTTGTTACGATCAATGCCAAGCCAACGGTTGTAATAACATAATCCTGCTGCAGTCTGCGCACCAGGAACAGTTGACCTTACTGCTGCTGCAGTCACTGCCGGATCAACTGCCGGACTAACATACACTTATTTTACTGATGCTGCCGGAACGATTGTACTTGCAACACCGAATGCCGTTGCAACGAGCGGAACATATTATATCAAAGGAACCACCGCTGCCGGATGCTCCGACATCCAGCCTGTAGTTGTTACGATCGATGCCAAACCAACGGTTGTAATAACAAATCCTGCTGCGGTATGTGCACCAGGCACCGTTGATCTTACTGCTGCTGCAGTCACTGCTGGATCACTGCTGGACTAACATACACTTACTTTACCGATGCTGCCGGAACAATTGTACTCGCAACACCGAACGCAGTTGCAACAAGCGGAACATATTATATCAAAGGAACTACGCTGCCGGATGCTCCGACATCCAGCCGGTAGTTGTTACGATCGATGCCAAACCAACGGTTGTAATTACGAATCCTGCTGCGGTATGTGCACCAGCCACTGTTGACCTTACTGCTGCTGCAGTCACCGCTGGATCTACTGCAGGACTAACATATACTTACTTTACGGATGCTGCCGGAACGATTGTTCTTGCAACACCGAATGCCGTTGCAACGAGCGGAACATATTATATCATTGGAACAAGCGCTGCCGGATGCTCAGACATCCAGCCTGTAGTTGTTACAATCAATGCCAAGCCAACGGTTGTGATAACTAATCCTGCTGCGGTGTGTGCACCAGGCACCGTTGACCTGACAGCTGCTGCAGTTACTGCGGGATCAACTGCAGGATTAACATACACATACTTTACTGATGCTGCCGGAACGATTGCACTTGCAACACCGAACGCAGTTGCAACGAGCGGAACATATTATATTAATGGAACAAGCGCTGCCGGATGCTCCGATATCCAGCCTGTGGTTGTTACGATCAATGCCAAGCCAACGGTTGTGATAACGAATCCTGCTGCGGTCTGCGCACCAGGCACTGTTGACCTTACTGCTGCTGCAGTCACTGCTGGCTCAACTGCAGGATTAACATACACATACTTTACTGATGCTGCCGGAACGATCGTACTTGCAACACCGAATGCAGTTGCAACGAGCGGAACATATTATATTAATGGAACGCTGGCGACAGGATGCTCTGATATCAAGCCAGTAGTTGTTACGATCAATCCGAAGCCAACGGTTGTGATTACAATCCTGCTGCAGTCTGCGCACCGGAACCGTTGATCTTACCGCAGCAGTAACTACGGTAGCACCGCTGGATTAACATTCACTTATTTACCGACGCAGCAGGAACGATTGTTCTTGCACACCAGCTGCTAAGCGCAAGCGGACCTATTTATATTAAAGGAACGCTGGCTGACAGGATGTTCAGATATCAAGCCAGTAGTTGTTACGATTAATCCTGACTGACATGCTGCAGAGTCTGCGCGCTGGCACGTCGACTCACTGCAGCGGATTAACTATACACATTACATTTACTGATGCTGCCGGAACGATCGCACTCGCATACACCGAACGCTGTTGCAACGAGCGGAACATATTATATTGTTGGAACAAGGGCTGCCGGATGCTCCGATATCCAGCCTGTAGTTGTTACGATCAATGCCAAGCCAACGGTTGTAATCAACAATCCTGCTGCAGTCTGCGCACCAGGCACTGTTGACCTTACTGCAGCTGCAGTAACTGCCGGATCAACAGCTGGATCTGACATATACTTACTTTACTGATGCTGCCGGAACGATTGTACTTGCAACTCCGAATGCCGTTGCAACAAGCGGAACATATTATATTGTTGGAACGAGCGCTGCCGGATGCTCCGACATCCAGCCTGTAGTAGTTACGATCAATGCCAAGCCAACGGTTGTAATAACAAATCCTGCTGCGGTATGCGCACCAGGAACCGTTGACCTTACTGCTGCTGCAGTAACCGCTGGCATCACTGCCGGACTAACTTATACTTACTTTACTGATGCTGCCGGAACGATCGTACTTGCGTACACCGAACGCAGTTGCAGCAAGCGGAACATATTATATTGTTGGAACAAGCGCTGCCGGATGCTCCGATATCCAGCCGGTAGTTGTTACGATCAATGCCAAACCAACGGTTGTAATAAACAGTCCTGCTGCGGTATGTGCACCAGGCACCGTTGACCTTACTGCTGCTGCAGTAACTGCTGGCATCTACTGCAGGATTAACATACACATACTTTACTGATGCTGCCGGAACGATTGCACTCGGTACACCGAACGCTGTCGCTGCAAGCGGAACATATTATATCGTTGGAACAAGCGCTGCCGGATGCTCCGACATCCAGCCTGTAGTTGTTACGATCGATGCCAAGCCAACGGTTGTAATAAACAATCCTGCTGCGGTATGTGCACCAGGCACCGTTGACCTTACTGCTGCTGCAGTAACTGCCGGATCAACTGCAGGTCTAACATTATACTTACTTTACTGATGCTGCCGGAACGATTGTACTTGCTACACCGAACGCAGTTGCAACAAGCGGAACATATTATATTGTTGGAACAAGCGCTGCCGGATGCTCCGACATCCAGCCGGTAGTAGTTACGATCAATGCCAAGCCAACGGTTGTAATAAATAATCCTGCTGCAGTATGTGCACCAGGCACCGTTGACCTTACTGCTGCTGCAGTCACCGCTGGATCTACTGCAGGATTAACATACACTTACTTTACTGATGCTGCCGGAACAATCGCACTTGGTAACACCAAACGCTGTTGCAACAAGCGGAACATATTATATTGTTGGAACAAGCGCTGCCGGATGCTCCGACATCCAGCCTGTAGTTGTTACGATCGATGCCAAACCAACGGTTGTAATAAACAATCCTGCTGCGGTCTGCGCACCAGGCACCGTTGACCTTACTGCTGCTGCAGTTACTGCGGGTAGCACAGCTGGATCTGACTTACACTTACTTTACTGATGCTGCCGGAACGATTAGTTCTTGCAACATGCAAACGCAGTTGCAACGAGCGGAACATATTATATTGTTGGAACGAGCGCTGCCGGATGCTCCGACATCCAGCCTGTGGTTGTTACGATCGATGCCAAGCCAACGGTTGTAATAAACAATCCTGCTGCGGTATGTGCACCGGCAACGTTGACCTGACTGCTGCTGCGGTAACTGCGGGAGCACAGCCGGACTGACATACACTTACTTTACTGATGCTGCCGGAACGATTGCACTCGGTACACCGAACGCGGTTGCAGCAAGCGGAACATATTATATTGTTGGAACGAGCGCTGCCGGATGCTCCGACATCCAGCCTGTAGTTGTTACGATCGATGCCAAACCGACGGTTGTAATAAATAGTCCTGCTGCGGTATGTGCACCAGGCACCGTTGACCTTACTGCTGCTGCAGTCACTGCTGGCTCTACTGCAGGATTAACATACACATACTTTACTGATGCTGCCGGAACGATCGCACTTGGAACGCCAACGCTGTTGCAGCAAGCGGAACATATTATATTGTTGGAACGAGCGCTGCCGGATGTTCCGACATCCAGCCGGTAGTTGTTACGATCGATGCCAAGCCAACGGTTGTAATAAACAATCCTGCTGCGGTATGTGCACCAGGCACCGTTGACCTTACTGCTGCTGCAGTAACTGCTGGCTCTACTGCAGGATTAACATATACTTACTTTACTGATGCTGCCGGAACAATTGCACTCGGCAACTCCGAACGCCGTCGCTACAAGCGGAACATATTATATTGTTGGAACCAGCGCTGCCGGATGCTCCGACATCCAGCCGGTAGTTGTTACGATCGATGCCAAACCAACGGTTGTAATAAACAATCCTGCTGCGGTATGTGCACCAGGCACGTTGACCTTACTGCTGCTGCGATAACTGCCGGATCAACTGCCGGACTAACATATACTTACTTTACTGATGCTGCCGGAACGATCGTTCTTGCAACTCCGAACGCCGTTGCAGCAAGCGGAACATATTATATTGTTGGAACAAGCGCTGCCGGATGCTCCGACATCCAGCCGGTAGTAGTTACGATCAATGCCAAACCGACGGTTGTAATAAGTAATCCTGCTGCGGTGTGCGCACCAGCAACCGTTGACCTTACTGCTGCTGCAATCACCGCGGGCTCTACTGCAGGATTAACATACACATACTTCACTGATGCTGCCGGAACATTAGTTCTTGCAAACGCTAATGCCGTTGCAGTAAGCGGAACATATTATATTGTTGGAACAAGTGCTGCCGGATGCTCCGACATCCAGCCTGTAGTTGTTACGATCAATGCCAAGCCAGCGGTTGTAATAAACAATCCTGCTGCGGTGTGCGCACCAGGCACCGTTGACCTTACTGCTGCTGCGGTAACTGCCGGATCAACAGCCGGACTTACTTACACATACTTTACTGATGCTGCCGGAACGATTGTACTCGGGACACCGAACGCTGTCGCAGCAAGCGGAACATATTATATTGTTGGAACGAGCGCTGCCGGATGCTCCGACATCCAGCCGGTAGTCGTTACGATCAATGCTCTACCAACAGCAACGATCGCTTATGCAGGCTCACCATATTGCGCAACCGGAACTGCAACTGTAACGCAAACCGGTCAGGCGGGCGGAACCTATACTGCTCCTGCAGGAGTGACCATCAATGCTGCAACTGGTGACATCGATCTGGTAGCAAGCACACCTGGAACATATACCATTACGTATTCGTTCACCAATGGAACCTGCAGCAACACGACTACAACCAGCATTACGATTAATGCACTGCCAACCGCAACGATCGCTTACGCAGGCTCACCATACTGCGCAACCGGAACTGCAACTGTAACTCAAACCGGTCAGGCAGGTGGAACCTATACTGCTCCTGCAGGAGTGACGATCAATGCTGCGACAGGTGACATCAATCTAGCAACCAGCACAGCCGGAACTTATACGGTTACATATACATTCAGCAATGGAACCTGTAGCAACACGACTACAACCAGCATTACGATTAATGCACTGCCAACAGCAACAATCGCTTATGCAGGCTCACCATATTGCGCAACCGGAACTGCAACTGTAACACAAACCGGTCAGGCGGGCGGAACCTATACTGCACCGGCAGGAGTGACCATCAATGCTGCGACAGGTGATATCAATCTGGCAACAAGCACAGCCGGAACTTATACAATTACTATTCATTCACCAATGGAACCTGCAGCAACACGACTACAACCAGCATTACAATCAATGCACTTCCAACCGCAACAATCGCTTACACAGGCTCACCATACTGCGCAACCGGAACTGCAACTGTAACACAAACCGGTCAGGCGGGTGGAACCTATACTGCTCCTGCAGGAGTGACCATCAATGCTGCAACTGGTGATATCGATCTGGTAGCAAGCACACCTGGAACATATACAATTACTTATTCAGTTCACCAACGGAACCTGCAGCAACACGACTACAACCAGCATTACGATCAATGCACTGCCAACCGCAACGATCGCTTATGCAGGATCACCATACTGCGCAACCGGAACGGCGACTGTAACGCAAACCGGGTCAGGCGGGCGGAACCTATACTGCACCTGCAGGAGTGACTATCAATGCTGCAACAGGTGACATCAATCTTAACATCCAGCACAGCCGGAACTTATACGGTTACATATACATTCAGCAATGGAACCTGCAGCAACACGACTACAACCATCATTACCATCAATGCTCTTCCAACAGCAACGATCGCTTACGCAGGCTCACCATATTGCGCAACCGGAACGGCGACTGTAACACAAACCGGTCAGGCGGGCGGAACCTATACTGCACCTGCAGGAGTAACCATCAATGCTGCAACAGGTGATATCGATCTGGTAGCAAGCACACCGGGAACATATACCATTACGTATTCGTTCACCAACGGAACCTGCAGCAATACGACAACAACCAGCATTACAATCAATGCGCTTCCAACCGCGACGATCGCTTATGCAGGATCACCATATTGCGCAACCGGAACGGCAACTGTAACTCAAACCGGTCAGGCAGGCGGAACCTATACTGCACCTGCAGGAGTGACCATCAATGCTGCGACAGGTGATATCAATCTAGCATCCAGCACAGCCGGAACTTATACGGTTACATATACATTCAGCAATGGAACCTGCAGCAACACGACTACAACCAGTATTACAATCAATGCGCTGCCAACAGCAACGATCGCTTATGCAGGCTCAGTCCATATTGTGCAACCGGAACTGCAACCGTAACGCAAACCGGTCAGGCAGGTGGAACCTATACTGCACCGGCAGGAGTGACTATCAATGCTGCGACAGGAGATATCGATCTGGTAGCAAGCACACCTGGAACATACACAGTTACTTATTCATTCACCAACGGAACCTGCAGCAATACGACTACAACCAGCATTACGATCAATGCACTTCCAACAGCAACGATCGCTTATGCAGGATCACCATATTGCGCAACCGGAACTGCAACAGTAACGCAAACCGGTCAGGCAGGCGGAACCTATACTGCACCGGCAGGAGTGACAATTAATGCTGCAACAGGTGATATTGATCTGGCAACGAGCACACCCGGAACCTATCTGGTTACCTATACATTTACGAATGGCACATGCAGTAATACGACAACTGGTTCAGTTACCATTACCACTCTGCCGGTTCTTCTGATTACAAACCCTGCAGACGTTTGTGCGCCGGCAACCGTGGATATCACTTCTGCAGCTGTTGTTGCAGGAAGCGCCCCGGGCCTTACCTATTCTTATTATCAGGATGCAGCCGGAACTATTGTTCTTGCAACACCCGAATGCCATCTCTCTGAGTGGAACATATTATATCAGGGGTACGGCTCCGTCAGGCTGTTCAAACATTCAGCCGGTGGTGGTTACGATTAATCCGAAACCGGTGGTCGTTACTACGAACCCGGCGGCAGTATGCGCACCAGCCACTGTCGATCTTACTTTGATCAGTGTTACGGCTGGAAGTACACCCGGTCTCACCTATACATACTTCCAGGATGCCGCTGCAACAATTACACTGGCAAATCCGAATGCAATTGCTGTGAGCGGCACTTATTATTTGAAAGGGACGTCTGCTGCGGGATGTTCGGATATCAAACCAGTCGTCGTAACAATAAACGCACTTCCTGTTGCAACGATAGCATATCCGGCTTCTCCGTATTGTGCAACGGGTACTGCCACAGTAACGCAGACCGGCCAGGGAGGAGGCTTTTATTCTGCACCGGCTCCGGTTTCAATTAATCCGGTTTACCGGGGTAATTAACCTGGCCGCCAGTACACCGGGAACGTACACCATAACCTATACATTCAGCAACGGTATCTGCAATAATTCAACAACTGCATTAATTTCAATCAATCCGGTACCAACCGTAGTGACAAATAACCCGGCAGCTGTATGTGCACCGCTTACAGTAAATCTAACCCTGGCGGCAGTTACCGCGGGATCCACGCCTGGACTGACCTTTACTTATTACAGAGATGCCGCGGGAACACTGATACTTTCAAATCCGACAGCAGTATCTGTGAGTGGAACTTATTATATCAAAGGAACAAACGGTACCGGGTGTACGGATATTAAACCGGTTGTCGTAACGATTAATCCGTTGCCTGTTGCATCCATCATTTATACCGGTTCACCCTATTGCACAAATGGAACTGCCATTGTAAGTCTTACGGGAATTGGGGGAGGAACTTTTGTTTCTACTCCGGGTCTGAGCCTGAATGCTGTAACAGGAGATATCAACCTGGCAGCAAGTGCGGAAGGAACCTATACGGTTATCTACAGTTTCACCAACGGAACCTGCAGTAACAGTGTCTTCACTTCAGTAACCATTAAAAATCCAGCACTCGTAGTCAATAATCCGGCGGCAACCTGTTTCCCGGGAACCATCGATCTGACCAATCCTGCTGTAACAGCGGGAAGCCAGCCGGACTCACATTACAATTATTATCTGGATAATAGCCGGAACAATTCCATTGGTGAATCCGACAGCTGTTGGTACGGCGGGAACTTATTTTATGAGAGGAATGGACATGATTACAGGATGTTCTTCCAATATTCAACCCGTGGTGGTTACCATATCGCGAAACCAACCGTCACTGCTTCCAGCATCTGCAACGGATATCTGTAAGGGCACAGCAGTTACGCTGACGGCAGTTTCACCGGGCAATACGATTGACTGGCCAGGTGTCGGGTGCCGGAAATGTGGTTACCGTAACACCGCTGGATATCTACCACTTATCTGGCTGTTGCCACTTCACCGAATGGATGTATGGATACGGCTTCGGTAGATATAGCAGTGAATCCATTTACACTTACACTGACTGCAAATCCGGATCCGGTACTGGCAGGTACGAACACAACACTTACCACCAGCGGAAACTTCACCTATAATGTGCTTTCCTGGTCACCGGATATATTCTTTACAGATCAGACAGCGTTAACACAGAATATTGTTGTAAAGGATACTTCAAAATCATTTACTGTGATCGCACAGTCGATAGACGGATGTCTGGACACGGCCACACTGTTTGTGTAACCGTGGATCCGAATCTGAAGGATTTCTTCATACCGAATTCATTCTCTCCAAACGGAGATGGTAACAACGATATATTCAAAGTGTATGGATCATCCGTGAAAGATATAACCATGCGGGTATATAACCAATGGGGTGAGCTGATATTTGAAACACAGAATGCACTCGAACGGATGGGATGGAACCTGGAAGGGTCGTCCGCAGGCAGTAGGTGTATATGTATATGTAGCGACAGGTGACTTTCTATAATAATGCGACGATAAAACGAAAAGGAACGATTAACCTGATCAGATAAAATGTGTCCCGTCCCGTGGACGGGATAAAATTCAATCTATATGAAAAAATATTTAACACGGAGAATCTGCTGGATGGTCCTGCTGGCCTGTGTTTTGGGAAATACCCTGTATGCGCAGGTGGATCCGCATTTCTCCCAATATTATATTCAGCCGATGACGATGAATCCGGCATTTACGGGCGCATTTCGACGGTGACTACCGGATATCAGGTATCTGGAGAAGTCAGTATGGAAATACATTGAATACCAAGGGAATTTCTGCAGAAAAAACAACGAATAAAAATGCCAATTTTGGCTTTAATCTGGTCAACCAGAGCTTCCAACGACGGAGCGTATAATTTTACCAATGGATATCTGACTTTCGCATATACCGGTGTGCGGTTTGGAGCAAATGCAGATCACTATCTGGTCATGGCCATGCAGATCGGATTTATCAGCCGGAAATTCGATGTCAATAAAATGCAGTTTGGCAGCCAGTGGGTATCCGGAGTAGGTTATGATGCCTCCAGCCAATTCAAATGAAACTTTTTTAAAACCGCAGGTAACTTCATTTGACGCAGGCGCAGGTATCGCCTATTATGATGCTACGCCGAATAAAACAGCGAGTATTTTCGGCGGCATTTCAGCATATCATATCACCCAGCCGGTGAATCCGTTTTTATCCGATCAGAACCAGTCCAAACTGAATATTCGTTATAGTGTGCAGGCTGGTGTGCGCATTACAGCTTCAGATCTGCTTATCCATTGTTCCGACGGCTATTTATATGAAACAGGGAGATGCGCAGGAAAGAATGGGTGGTGTTTATTTTCAGGTATATGCCAATGAGAATACAGATGTCATGTTTGGTGCTTATTACCGGATAGCATGACGCGATTACACCTTTTGCCGGATTTTATTATAAGGGCCTCACGATTCGGATTGAGTTATGATGTGGATGCTTCGGCAAAAAGTGCAGCAGGCAGCAAGGGGAACAGCCTGGAGATTTCCATTTCATATGTTGGGAAAAGAAAATCAAATACGGGAGTACCCCGTTTTTGGTGTCCGCGTTTTTAAAATAAATCAAAATCGAATTCATATAAAAAATATTTCATGGTGAAAACCAAATCCATAATAAAAATTCCTGATAACTGCCTGTATCGCCGTCATGGGCATTTCCGGTTCGTTCATGCCCAGAACGGAAGTGGTTATTTTAACCAGGCAGAAAATCTTTTTAAAGCAAAAAATTATTACGAAGCATCTGTAGTTTTTGAAAAATACCTGGCTACGGAAAAAAATTCAAGACCCCGTTCCACACCATTCGCCATAGAGAAAAAAGTGAAAGGCAAAACCAATATGGATCCGCACCAGGAAGCAGTTTACCAGCTGGCTACCTGTTACCGCATGATCAATGATTATCAGAAAGCAGAAAAATATTATAAAGAATCCATTGGGTTTTCAGAAAAAGCATATCCGGATGCAAGATACTGGTATGCAGTTACCCTTCGGGCCAATCAAGAATTATGCAGAAGCACTGGTCCAGATTACCGCTTTTCTGGAGAAACACACCCAGATGGATGAATTATTGATTGGGGCAGACCGGGAACTGGAAGATCTGAAATTTATTCAACTGCAGTCTGAACGAGTCAACGATCATGTTTACGCTGGAAGAAATGAAGGGAAAGGATTCTGCATCCGGATATGCGCTGGTACAAAGAGCGGATGGATCGTTGTATTTACCGCTAAATAAGTGACGGAGAAACAAAATCGGGAGAAATGGTATATCATGAATACATTGTTTGAATCCATGAATTCGGAAAATCCCTTGGTTGGATGCTGATCCAATGGAGATCCCGACAAGCACGGATATTCATGATGGAATGGCTACGTTTAGTCATGATGGTAAGACAATGTTTTTTACCCGGTGGACCAAGAATAATAATCAGACCGTTTCTGCCATTTATGTGAGCCGCTGGGAAAATAACGGCTGGTCCAAACCGGTTAAAGCCGCCGGATCCACTCAATATAGAAGGATCCAACAGTGCACAACCCAGTCCTGACAGCAGATGGACGTTATCTTATTTTTTCTTCTGACCGCGAAGGGGGATTCGGGGGATATGATTTATGGGCAACTTCACTGGACAGCAATCAGAACCGATTCAGGTTCGTAATCTTGGAAATGTGATCAATTCAGGCGGAGATGAAGAAGCGCCTTATTCTGCACGATAAAACCCGCACACTGGTGTTTTCCAGTAATGGCCGGGTGGGTATGGGTGGGTTTGATATTTATTATGCCAAGGGAAATTTCAATCTGAATGGTTGGGAAAAACCGGTAAATGCAGGTGCGCCATTAAATTCATCCAAAGATGATATGTATTATCGTCAGTACGGATGAAGACGATATCTGGAATACCGGATGGATCAGTTCAGACAGAGCGTTCTGAATGCTGTCTCGCTCTATTTTCCGTAAAGGGAAATAATGCAAAGTTTGTGAATGGTAACTGTTGTGGATTGTAAAACCCGGAAGCCACTGGCAAATGTTCTGACGGTTACTGATCTGCGGCACCCGGACCGGGTGTTGGGTAAATATAAAGCAGATACGGCTGGCCGCTATGCATTTGTATTGCATAATTCCGCCCATTTCAAAATCAGCGCTGCACAGGCAGGATATGAGCCCACAAGCAAGGATTATAACCTGGAAATCCATCCGGGAACAGATACCTTGATGAATGAAACCATTTGTCTGAAATCAATTGGTATATCCGGAAAAAGAAGTTGAACAATTGCTGAAATCACTGGAGCACGTCATCACATGTTGGAAATTTCGCCTACAAGAAAGCAACTCTGAATCGATTCGGCACATGATAACCTGGATTCACTGGCCATTATCCTGAAAAAATATCCGGAAATGGTTGATTCTGGTGGAAGGGTATACAGATGGAATCGGTGGTGTTAAATATAATCTGGCTCTTGCCCAACGACGGGTGAATGCCTGTATCCATTACCTCCTGAAGCAAAGGCGTGTCGACCGAATCAGCTCCAGGGAAAGGCAATGGGTAAATGTTGTCCGATTGCACCGGAAACAATAGATGGAAAGGATAATCCGGCAGGTCGAGAGATCAACAGAAGGGTTGAATATAAAGTGATTAAACACTAATAAAGTATGCGGATTACTGTATGGCAGTAAGGAATAAATCTGTCAGAAGTTTGTCTCATGGCAATGGTACATCTGTCACCGGCATCTTTTCAGTGCCGGATAACCGTTTAGTGTCATCTGCGTTAGACAGTCGCCTGTTTTGAATAATTCCTGGTTCGGATAAGATTGCTTATTGCACAATTACTTGAACCTCGCGGGAATATAGAATCAGGGTCCGTAGCATAATGCCTGGAGCATATACGCTTTAGGCGTTCTAAGCGTTTTGTTTGTTGATCAGTTCATCACAGTAAACCAGAAGATTTACCGATCCAAAGTGTCAGGGAAATGATCCAAACGATACACAAAGCGGCAGAAAGATTATAATTTTCATTCAGATAAAGAACTGCGCTGGCTAGCAGCGGTAGTAATAATCAAAAAACAGGGAAACAAAGGTAGAGATCGCTTTCATAATGCACGGTTTAGGTATGTAAAGAAATAAATTACGGATTGATCAGGGCTGATCAGGGCATTGGTACACGTAATTCAGAGGAATGGAAAGAATCTTAAATTCAAATAAGCGATAATTGGAAGAAGGGAAACTCAGTGGGAGATTGGATACGATTCAACAGTGTACAATGATCATACATTGATAAAACAAAGATTAAAAGCAGATTTCAAAAATGCAAGTGCCTGAAATATTTTTATTATCTCCCAATTTGGGAAAAAAGAATGCTGTTATATCCTTAAACCATTGCCTGGCAGGGTTTAGCAGAATAGCCTAACTATACCGGCTGAATGCGAAATTGATATAAATTGTAGTAGCGAACAATCCGGTATGCAATGTGATTTACATCGATCATGACTACTGTGATCAAATTGAGCTGTTTTTAGCTACTTCTGACATGTAAATAGACTAACAGAGCTTTAAGCTATTGACGCTTTAAGCTTAAGCTATCATATGATCGATATTCTTTTCTCATTATCGTTTGTCTCGCCATCATTCAGGGATGGAGAAAAGGACTTGATACTCGGCACTTTTTTCAATGGTCTGCGGACTGATCGGACTGGCAGCTGCCGTTAAATTGTCGGCAGTTCTGGCAACCCATATGAAATCAGACCTGCATATGTCGAGCCGGTGGTTGCCGGTGATCGCATTTATTCTGGTTTTTGTATTGGTTATTCTGATTATCCGCTGGGCAGGACGATTGCTGGAAAATTTAGTTCAAACTGGTTTTGCTGGAATGGCTGAACAAACTGGGTGGTATATTGTTATTTCTGATTCTATATCTTTCCATTTATAGCATTATCCTGTTTTACGGAACCAAAACCCAGGTTATTTCCAAAGCAGGCAGTGGACAGATTCACATTTTTATTCACTGATTGCACCCTTTGGTCCGTCAGTAATTCGTTTTATTACGGGATTTATTCCATATGGACATGATATGTTCACTGCACTGGAAGGTTTTTTTGATAAAATCGCACGCGACATCCATTAAATCAACCCGTAGCGGTTATCATTTGTGCGGTCATAACGCGAATGCACGTCAACGTTAAATCAGTTGTCGTACATTTGTAATGAAAAGATTATTAAGGTTTTAAAAGCCATGATTTTTGCAGTAAATCGTTTATTTTAGCGATTATTTTGTTGGATATATTTTAATAAGTTCGATGCAGTACGAGATCAAACAGGCGGAAAAGTTCCGGTTCATTGAAGAAGGCGAGGGAGAACCCCTGGTATTGCTGCATGGCTTATTTGGGGCACTCAGCAATTTCGTTGACCTGATTGAGTATTTCCGGAAACACTATAAAGTAGTGGTTCCCATGCTTCCCCTTATTTGAACTGGATATTTTGCATACTTCCGTCGGAGGCCTGGAGAAATTCGTATATAGATTCATTGAAAACCGAAATTACCGAAATGTTCACCTGCTGGGTAATTCACTGGGTGGTCATGTCGCCCTGATCCATGTGCTCAAACATCCGGAAAGGATTAAATCGATTATCCTGACCGGCAGTTCCGGACTTTTTGAAAGTGCCATGGGTGACAGTTATCCCAAACGGGGTGATTATGAATATATCAAGAAGAAAACCGAACTGACTTTTTATGATCCGGCAACAGCCAGCAAAGAACTGGTGGATGAAGTATATGAAATCGTCAACAGCCGGATCAAAGCCATTAAAATCATCGCTTTGGCCAAAAGCGCCATCAGAAATAATTTGGGTGAAGAACTCAATCAAATCCAACAACCCACGTTATTAATATGGGGAGCAAACGATGGTATTACACCTCCTTTTGTAGGGAGGGAGTTTCAGCGGTTGATTCCCCATAGTGAATTGCATTTTATTGACAAATGCGGACATGCACCGATGATGGAGGTTCCTGCCGAATTCAATGAGATATTACACCAGTTTCTGACCAAACTAAACGAACCTGCAGCAGTGGCATGAGACAGATAAGATCTTATCACTAAAACCCTTGCTGTGTTAAACCTAGACATTTTATCGGCCGGCATTCCGCCACTTCATCCGGAAGACACTGTTCTGTTTGCAAAAGAAATCATGATGGATCATCACGTGGCCCATCTGCCGGTTGTTTCGGAGAACAAATTACTGGGCATGTATCAGTGAAGACAATCTGCTGGATGCTCCTTCAGATGATGCACCGCTGAGCAGCCTGCAAACATCTGTTCAGCCAGGCTTCCGTTCAGGGCGTTGGCCATATTCTGGATACCCTGCATATTTGCAGTGAATTTCAGCTGACCCTGATTCCCGGTGCTCGGTGCGGAATCAGATTATCTGGGATCCATCACTGCACAGGATTTACTCCGCCATACCGAGAAAATCATTGGTGCGGGAGATCCGGGTGCCATCATCGTACTGGAAATGGACAGGGTAAATTTTGCTTTTTCAGAAATCATTAAACTGGTTGAAACAAATGATGCGCAGGTAACACAACTGAATACCTACTACTGATCCGCTCACTTCTACTTTTTATATCACGCTTCGCATTAACAGACTGGAAGTCTCTGATATCATTGCTACTTTCCAGCGATACGAATACAAAATCAAATATTATTTTGGGGAAGAGCAATATGAAAATGAATTGCGCAGCAACTATAATCACCTGATGAATTATCTGAGCATTTAATTCATCTCCATGATATCCATGTAAAGACCCCGGGACCAAGCCTATGATCCGAAAAACGGATAAATATCTTTTGCTCTTTTTATTGATGATCGGCTTTTTAAGGCTTAACGCTGAACGCTTAACAGCTTAACGCAAATCGCTTAACGTAATGCTAACGCCTAACCGTCAACTGCCAACGGTCAACCGTCAACGGTCATCCGTCAACCTTCCAGGACACTCTGCCCAATATTAAAACCCGACACACTTCCTTCCGGTAGTGATTATCATTCCGCCCACCCAGGGACGGCTGTTTGTTGTCGGAAATATTTATATCAGGGAAACAAGGTTACAAAATCATTTATCATCACCCGGGAACTTCCTTTTAAAAGCGGAGATTCATTAACACTTCAGCAACTTACCCGTTATTTTGTACCAGGTCGCGGAACACCTGATCAATACACGACTGTTTAATGAAGTGACGGTTTCCCTGAAAGAATTCCGCGGATATACCGTTGATATCAACATTGACGTAAAAGAACGATGGTATATTTTTCCTCTGCCTTATGTAAGACCGGTAGACCGGAACTTTACCGCCTGGGCGCAACAGGGTTACAGTCTCAGCCGGTTTGATTATGGACTAAAATATTCACAATATAATTTTACCGGCAGAAATGATAATCTGCGCGTCTGGCTCATTACCGGTTATTCAAGGGAAATTGAAATGGCTTATGACCGTCCCAATACAGGTAAGAACCTGATCCATGGTTTTGGCGGCGGATTCCTGCTTTCCGGGTCAGCAGGAGATTGATGTGATTACAACCAATAACCAGCAGGTTTTTGTGAGTCGCGACAGTATCAAAAATGCCGGAAAATATTTGCAGACACAGGCTACCTTTTCACTGCGGTATTATTACCGGCCTGCAATCCGAACAAAACATTTTTTCCGGTTCAGTTTTAACCAGCTGAAAATAGACAGTTCGGTGCTCGTATATAATCCGAATTATTTTTTAAATAACCAGCTTTCCCTGGTGTATCCTGAATTCTTTTATAGTATCAACTATAATAATATTGATTATGTTCCCTATCCCACCCGCGGATTCCTTTTTGAAACCAGTATTTTGCAAAGGGGCTTTTCTGCTGAACATGAATATGACGCAGCTGATCGCGAGGTCAACGGAAGCATTTTCCTTTGCCCCGAAAATGTATTTTGTTACACAGAATTTTGGTGTGCTCCGCATTCCTTTCAAACAATCATTTTATAACCAGTCACTCCTGGGTTATGGCGACTATTATATGCGCGGACTGGAAAAATATGTGGTGGATGGTGTTGGGCTGCTCCTGGACCGGAATACGGTGATGCGTGAGCTGGCTCATTTCGACATACCTTTCCTGCGCAACACGACACATGATCATATTCCATTCCGGATATATGCAAAAACATATGTTGATCTGGGTTATGTTTTCAACCGGTATAATAATCTGAACAGCCTTCAGAATACGATGTTGTATACTTATGGCGCCGGATTTGATATGGTTACCTTTTATGATTTTGTATTCCGGATCGAGTATAGTGTGAACCAGTTAGGAGAAAAAGGTTTATTTTTTCATATCAGAAACGATTTTTAAAATCAGGAAGATCATTTAATTTAATAAAATGAAAGTAGCGATATACAGCCGGATCATTGAAGAATCGGAACGGGGTGAAGTCCAGCAGTTGCTGGATGAACTTCACCGACGTCATATTCAACCTGTTATATATCTTCCTTTTTTTGAACGCATAAGCAATGTATTTCGCTTTCCTCCGGATCTTTTATTTTTTCGTCATTCAGACGATCTGAATGAATCCATCGATTTTTTAATCAGTCTGGGTGGAGACGGCACACTGCTGGATACCATTGCATTTGTACGGGACAAAGACATTCCGGTAATCGGAATAAATTTCGGCACGACTCGGATTTCTGGCCAGTATCGGCAAGGGAGATATGCTTACTGCTGTACAGGCACTGGTGAACAGGACTTATGTAACGGACAAAAGATCACTGATTCATCTGGATGCCAACAAACCTTTATTCGGAGAAGTTCCCTACGGACTGAATGAATTCGCCATTCATAAAACCGATACTTCTCCCATGATAAAGATTCATACTTATCTCAATGGAGAATTTCTCAATACGTATTGGGCCGATGGTTTGATCGTTTCCACACCAACAGGTTCTACCGGTTATTCACTGAGTTGCGGAGGTCCGGTTGTATTTCCGGAATCGGGTAGTTTTGTGATCAATCCGGTGGCACCGCATAATCTGAATGTGCGGCCGATTGTAGTACCGGATGACAATATTATTTCATTTGAAGTAGAAGGAAGGGCGGAAAATTTTCTTTGTGCACTTGATTCAAGAAAGGAAATTGTTGATAAAAATGTGCAACTGGCTGTTCGGCGTGAAAAATTTAATATCTCCCTGGTAAGGTTAAACGAAAATAATTTTCTGCAGACCCTGCGGAATAAATTGTCCTGGGGCCTGGATCGCAGGAATTAACATTTTACATATAAGAAAATAGCATTTTGCTTCGTTAGGCAGGATAGAATCGCTGGACGGGCAAAGAATATCATTTATTTTGCGGTATGAAGCAGTTTATTCTTGATCGGGATTGCGATTTATTTGCTTTATTTCCCAGTGCCGAAGCGCAGCCGGATAACAGTTATGTATACCAGGGTGAATTTGGGATATGCGGCGGGCGTTTCCCAATATTTTGGTGACCTTAACCCGGATTATCATTTTAATACTCCAAAAGCCGTTTTTGGGATATTTTTCAGAAAACAGGTAACAGATTATATAGCCGTGCGGATTCAGGGTCAGTTTGCCCAATTGGGTTATTCGGATGTTTATAATACCCAAAATGCCTTCGATCTGAGGAGAAATCTCAGTTTTAACACCAATATCTGGCAATTGGGGTTACAGGGTGATTTTAATTTTTTCCGTTTTATTCCGGGTGATGGTGATCACCGGTCAACACCTTACCTGACCACTTGGAATCGGTATGTTCAGTTTTGATCCCTATGCTTATCTCGAAGGACAGAAATATTACCTGCGGGAACTGGGTACGGAAGGCCAGGCGGTCAGGCCTATGACGGACCGAAAACCCTATAATAATATTGCAGCTTATATTCCGCTGGGACTAGGTTATAAATACAATCTGAATCCCAAAATGAATATCGGTGTTGAAGTCGTATATAATTTTACCACAACAGATTATCTCGACGATGTCAGTAAAACCTATGCCGGAATCAACAATTTTCCCACGCCTGCCTAGCGGAGCATCCTTCTGCCGCAGCCCTGCTTCAGGACCGGTCCTATGAAACCGGAACCCCGCCCATTGGCATCCAGGGTCGCCAGCGGGGTTACGAAAACCAGAATGATGGATTTCTTTTCTGCAGAAATCATGTTTTCCTTCAATCTGAGTTCCTATCGCTGTCCTTCAGCTAAATAACAAGCCTAACGCTTAACGCCTAAGCCAAATGCTTGATGCAGCCTTCCAGCTCAGACAGTCTGCGTCGGATTCCTCTCAATTAATTAACAATTAATAATTAACCATTAACAATTACCTTCGTGCCCTTCAAAAACGGGCATGGAGTCTTTGAAAATCAGTATTAACCCGGCACGGCTGCCCAAACATATTGCCATCATCATGGATGGGAATGGGAGATGGGCTAAAGGGCAGGGTCAGGACAGACTGTTTGGTCATTATCATGGCGTTGAAAGTGTACGGAATGTGGTGGAAGCCTGTGCTGAACTGGGTGTCGGTTATTTAACCCTGTATGCTTTTTCAACAGAAAACTGGGAAAGGCCTGCACAGGAAGTCAGCGGGTTGATGGAATTACTGGTGGATACGATCCGGAAGGAAGTGCCTACCCTGAATAAAAATAATATCCGGCTGCATGTGATCGGTAATACCGAGCATGCTTCCGGAAAAAACGATGACGGTATTGAATGAAGCCATCGTAGAAACCGCGGGTAATACCGGGTTGAATCTGATCATGGCCCTGAGTTACAGCAGCCGCTGGGAAATGGGAGAAGCTGCCCGGCAACTGGGAATGGACGTGAAAGCAGGGAAACTGGATCCCGAAACGATAGACCAGGATACGTTTTCAAAAATATCTCTGTACCCGGAATTTTCCCGACCCTGAATTGATGATCAGGACCAGCGGAGAACACCGGATCAGTAATTTTCTTTTATACCAACTTGCTTATGCTGAATTATTTTTTACACCCGTACTCTGGCCTGATTTCCGGAAAGAAAATCTATACGAAGCCATCCTTGATTTTCAGACGCGGGAAAGGCGATTTGGCAAAACCAGTGAGCAACTGGGCTGAGGACCCCAAATCCTTCAGAAATGCTTGAGAATAAATGGCCTGTATCGCTGATCCAGCCTGTATTTTAACAAACACTTTTAATTAATCCCCTTAATTTGCCGCTCTAAAAAACCCGCCCGGATGCTACGACGTTTATTGACTGGTGTTTTTTTACTTTCTTTCTGCTTATTGAAGATTACGGTTGCTGAGGCGCAGGTTACTGACACGACCCATCCCGGTTACTGACACCACTCATCCTGTTTCTGTAGATCCCGAATTACTGGCCCTCGAAAATGCAAAAAACTCCCAAAGAATATATCATTGCCGGCATTAAAATTACCGGCAGCAAATACCTTGATGAATCCCTGCTGATTTCTGTTTCCGGACTAAGCATTGGCGATAAAGTAATGATTCCCGGCGGTGATAATTTCAGTAAGGCCATTCAGAAATTGTGGAACCAGAATCTGTTTTCAAATATTGCTATTTATTTCACGAAGATTACAGGAAACGAACTGTATGTGGAAATCAATGTGACGGAAAGACCCCGGCTTACCAATTTTATTTTTGACGGAGCCAGTAAATCGGAGTCCGACGAATTAAAAATAAAAACCGGATTGATCAAGGGCCGTGTGATCACGGAGAACATGAAGCAAACCGCCGATGAAAATATCAAAAAATATTATGCCGATAAAGGATTTCAGGGAGTAGAGGTTCAGATAACGGAAGCAACGCGATCCCAAAACACCCAATTCCGAAACCCTCACTTTTCATATCGAAAAAGGAACCAAGGTCCGTATCAATCAGATAACGATTTACGGCACAAAACAATATTTCGCAGGTCAGGATTAAGAAACAACTGGATGATACCAAGGAAGTAACCAAATTAACTCTTTATCCTGCCAAGGATTCGTCTTCTTACGGAGTGGTCAAACCAGAAACTTTCAAAGAATATGTGGACAGCTGGGGATTTCTTTCCTATACCGGAACAAAGGAATTTCTGGATCCCTATTTCCGGTTTAAACTATTCAGTTCGGCAAAATTCAATGCAAAAAAATATGACGAGGACAAGGAAAAAATTCTTGAATATTATAATTCCCAGGGATACCGTGATGCTGTGATTGTTTCCGATACCCTGATGTATAACAGCAAGAAGCAGTTGAATATTGCCATCAAAGTAGATGAAGGCAGAAAATATTATTTTGGAAATATAACCTGGAAAGGAAATACAAAATATCCTGATTCCCTGCTCTCTCTGGTACTGGGAATTCAAAAAGGGGATGTCTATAACCTGGATATCCTGAATAAAAAACTCGGTAAACAGGTTACCCAGGAAGGCGGCGGTGTAAGTGATCTTTACCTGGATGACGGATATCTTTTCTTCCGGATTGATCCGGTTGAAACCGCCGTATATAACGATACCATCGATTTTGAAATCCGCATGGTGGAAGGTCCGCAGGCAACGATCAAAAATGTTACGATTGCAGGAAACGAAAAAACAAAAGAATATGTAATCCGCCGGGAACTGCGAACCATTCCGGGAGAAAAATTCAGTCGTCAGGATATCATTCGGTCTACGCGCGAAATTGTAAACCTGGGTTATTTCAACCAGGAAAAAGTAGCACCGGATATTGTTCCCAACCAGGAAGACGGAACGGTGGATATCAACTGGTCGGTGGAAGAAAAATCTTCTGACCAGCTGGAACTTTCCGCAGGCTGGGGTGGTGGTATCGGTATAACCGGTACCGTAGGTATTTCCTTTAATAATTTTTCCATCAATAATATCTGGAAGAAATCTGCCTGGGATCCTTTGCCAACAGGTGACGGACAAAAACTCAGTCTTCGTGTGCAGGCGAATGGTAAAGCCTATCAGTCTTATAATCTTTCCTTCACCGAACCCTGGCTGGGTGGTAAAAAAAGAAATTCACTCACGGTGAGCCTTTACCGCAGTGCATTCCGTACGGGCGGCTATAATTATACCACGTCAAAGTATGCGTACAGTGATACAAATTCACTCAAAAATTTCGGAGTCGTTATTGCCCTGGGTAAACAGTTGAAATGGCCGGATGATTATTTCACACTGACATATTCACTGAACTATACACTGTATGACCTGACGAATTATTCGCTGTTTTCACCGGATTTCCGGAATGGATATTCCAATAACCTCAGCTTCAAAGTAGCGCTGGGACGCTATTCCGTGGATCAGCCAATTTATCCACGCAGCGGATCAAACTTTATGATCAGTGCGCAGTTTACACCTCCCTATTCCTGTTTAAATAAGAATTATAATACATCGCAGGATGCAATTTGAATTGCCCGAATACACGAAATTCCGGCTGACCAGTGAATGGTATATCCCCATTGGCAAACCCATGGGTGCAGACAAGAGCAAACAATTTGTGCTGAAAGCAGCTGTGAAATACGGATTTATGGGCAGGTATAATAATGAACTGAATTTTTCTCCGTTTGAAAGATTCCAGTTGGGTGATGCGGGTCTTACCAATAACTTTGGTTTGCTGGGTTATGATATCATTTCGCAGAGAGGATACCCGGTTTATCAGAATTCAGATCCGCGCATTAATCCGGAACAGACAGAGCGCAACACAGTTCTTTACCATGTTTAACAAGTATACGCTGGAACTGCGATATCCCTTTGTTACGAATCCGAGCAGTACGATTTACGGGGAAGCTTTTTTTGAAGCCGCCAACGGATGGTATGATTATCAGAGATTATAATCCCTTCCGTTTGCGCCGGGATGTGGGTGTTGGTCTGAGATTCTTCCTGCCGATGTTTGGTTTGCTGGGATTTGACTATGCGATCGGGTTAGACAGGATTCAAAATGGTTCACTCAGCAATGCAACCCGGTTTACCTTTATGCTGGGCGTAGAACCGGAATAACCTGACTATAAATTTTCCTGATATGAAACAATTAATAGTAGTAATTGTCATTGGTTTTCTCGATTTGCTGTTCCGGCTGCTGCCCAGCGCTATGCCATTGTGGATACTAAATATATCCTCGACAAAATGCCCGACTATAAAGCCGCGCAGAAACAACTGGACCAGATCAGTGCACAATGGCAAAAAGAAATTGATGATAAACAAGTCATCCTGGATAAAATGTATAAGGATTTTGAAGGTGAACAAGTTATGCTGAGTGATGATCTGAAGAAAAAAAGAGAAGATGAACTTTTTAATCATGAAAAAGAAGTGCGGGACCTGCAACGCAAACGCTTTGGTTTTGAGGGAGATCTATTCAAAAAACGCCAGGAACTGATCAAACCGGTGCAGGACAAGGTTTATAACGCCATACAAAAAATTGCTGTCAATCGCATGTATGACTTTATTTTAGATAAAAGTGAAGGAATTACTGTTATCTTTGCCGACCCTAAGCTGGATAAGAGTGATGATGTTCTGAAAGAACTCGGGGTTAAGTAAATAAATTATTAAATCAACTATTAACAAAACAAAGAAAACAGAAAGCAATTATGAAAAAAATTGTTGCCATTGTATTAGTAGCAACCACCCTAACACTCGCCGGGAACAAGTTGCAGGCACAGACAAAATTTGGTTATATCAGCCTGAGCGAAATGATTACTTCAATGCCTGAGTATAAAAAAGCGGATTCTTCCATGCAGGAATATCAGGGAGCGCTGAATCAGAATTTTGAAGATATGAAACGCGAATTCAACGAAAAAGACAGCCTGCTTTCTTCAAAGGATACGGTGAAATATACCAGGGCTCAGATTGAAATCAAAAGAAAACAACTGGGTGAACTCTATATGAAATTGCAGGGATATCAGCAACAGGCCGGCCAGCTTTATCAGCAGAAACAGCAGGACCTGATGGCTCCCATCCAGAAGAAAGCTTCTGATATTGTGGGAACCGTTGCAAAGGAAAATGGATATACCTATGTATTCCTGAAAGATGCATTGCTGGTTTCACCACCTGCAGATGACCTGCTTCCACTGGTCAAGAAAAAACTGAATCTGAAATAATCTGATTTATAAATTATAAAAAGGCCATCCCGATAAAAGCGGGATGGCCTTTTTAGTTTTTGTTGATTAATTTAGTATATGCCCTCTTCCCAACCGATTGGTGTTTTTGATTCAGGTTATGGCGGTCTCACCGTGCTGAAATCAATTGTTCAAAAATTGCCCGCATATGATTTTATTTACCTGGGAGATAATGCCCGTGCACCTTATGGTAACCGTTCCTTTGAAACCGTGTACCAGTATACCCGGGAATGCGTACAATGGTTTTTTTCCAAGGGCTGCCCGCTTGTAATTCTTGCCTGTAATACTTCATCGGCAAAAGCCTTGCGTACCATTCAGCAGCAGGATCTGGTTGAATCCGGCACGGAAAACAGGGTGTTGGGCGTGATCCGGCCAACGACAGAAATAGCCGGCCGGCTGTCCAAGTACAGGTCATGTGGGTATACTGGCAACCAGTGGAACCGTCAATTCAGAATCCTATGCACTGGAAATTAATAAATTCTTTCCCGGGATAAAAGTCTTTCAGCAGGCCTGCCCGCTCTGGGTTCCATTGATTGAAAATAATGAACACCTGAGCGCGGGAGCCGATTATTTTGTAAAAAAATATGCAGATGAATTGTTGAGCGCAGTCACCGGAAATAGATACGGTATTGCTTGCCTGTACGCATTATCCGCTACTGATGGACAAACTCAGGAAGTATTTTCCGCCTTCCATTCAACTCATTGCCCAGGGTGATATAGTCGCGGAAAGCCTGGTGAAATATTTGAAAAACCATCCCGAAATAGACAACCGTTGCAGCAAAGAAGCTGCCCTTTCTTTTTACACCACCGACGATTGTGCAGATTTTGACCACCACGGTGGATATTTTTATGGTAAAGGTGTCAAATCAGAAAGAGTATTTTTGTAGTGAATTTAGTTTTCTACTCCTATCCCCCTAAAACCTGCTTATGAAATCGCGTTTAATTTCTAACCTGCTCTGTTATATTGTTGTTTTCCTTCCTTGCCTGTAAAAAGGAATCGAGTATAGAAAATGGAAGCGGAACAGGCCCCGCAGATGGAGATTTTTACTGCCACCATTGACGGCAACCTGTGGAATGCCGATAGTGTTCAGCTGATTCTCGTTAACTCCAATGGTGTCTCCATTACAGGGATCAGTAAAACCGGCGGACAGCTTTCAATAGTGCTTCCGGCTTTTAAAACGGGTACGTACACATTCGGGGGACAATCCCTTTCATATGCCATTATACGGAAACCTGCTGACTAACCAGACGAATGTGTATGTCAGCAATATAGGAACAGCCGGGGGAACAACCACCATTACCAGCATTGACACGATTAACCACCTGGTAAGCGGAAGTTTTGAGTTTACGCTGATGAATCCGGCCGATAATACCACGAAAACGATCACCAAGGGCATCTTTAATTACGTTCCTTATAGTGACGGTACGGGCGGTGTCGTTAATCCTCCACCGGGCAGTCCATACAGATACAATCAAGCCACAATTGATGGTGTCAAATTTGTTTCGGCTCGATGTGATAAGTTCCATTACAAACGGACAATTGCTGATTGCCGGATTTTCCGCCGGCGGTTTATCGGATGTTGGCCTGTTAATGCCGCCGGATATCGCACCCGGATCCTATCCCCTGGATTTTGCTACCGGACAATATATTGGGATTTACAACCCTACCCCGACTGTTACACTGATTTCACAATCAAGCGGCACACTCACTATAACATCGAATGATACTGTGGCAAAACTGATTAAAGGAACCTTTAATTTTACTGCCAGTCCCACCGGCAGCGGTACTCCTGCTGTTGATTACTGAGGGATATTTTTCTGTTACTTATTGATAAATCCGGCTTATTGTTGGCAATCAGGCCGGAATTATTTAGCTTTGCCGTCCCTTTCAACGAAGAGGTCCTGCATGGCGGGAGAATTTTAAATATATATTCCCTGATTATCAGGGATTAAGAGCTAAAAAAAATACAATGAAACGTACATTCCAGCCACATACCCGCCGCCGTAAAACAGTTCATGGATTCCGTAAACGCATGCAAACTGCCAATGGACGGAAAGTGCTGGCCAGCCGCCGCGCTAAAGGGCGGGCCAAATTAACCGTTTCAGACGAATCGAGAGGCAAATAAGGCTTAAGGCTGAAGGCCTAAGGCTTAAAGCCAACGGTCAATGGTCAACGGTCAACGAAAAAACGAACTCTAAAAATACAATGAATCCAGCCCCGGTAATCCGGGGCTCTTTATTTTTGATCAGTTACATGACAGACCGCAAGCCATATTCACTGGGAAAATCAGAACGGTTGAAAAGCCGGAAACAGATCGATACTCTTTTTGAACTCCGGCAAAAAAATTACACAATTTCCATTTCGGGTTTTATTCCGTACAGAACCAGGACCTGGTGAAATCAAAGCAGGGTTTACGGTGAGTTCAAAAAATTTTCCCAGTGCGGTCGACAGGAACCGGATCAAACGACTGACCAGGGAAGCCTATCGTCTGCAAAAAAAAGATCTCGAAGCCGGTGTACTGACAAACAGTACCAGTCTTCATTTGTTTTTTATTTATACCGGCAGAGAAATTGTTTCCTTTCAGGAAATTTCTTTGCGACTAAAACAGATACTGGATAAACTGATAAGAATTATTAATGAAGCGAGTGCTGCAAATACTTAGTTATCCGCTGATCTGGCTGATCCGAATTTATCAGCTGGTCATATCTCCCTGGCTGGGACCGAAATGCCGGTTTACACCCAGTTGTTCTGTTTATGCTGTAGAGGCACTAAAGAAATATGGATGTATTAAAAGGAGGCTGGATGGCACATCCGACGGATTTCCAGTTGTCATCCCTGGGGTCGGCACGGGCATGATCCGGTTAAGTAAGCTTAAGGCTTAAAGCCCAAAGCCAGAGCATCAGTGCCAGAATTGTCAACTGAATTCTGAACTAGCCAACTATTTTTTCTTTGTCGGGTGAATGGTATAAACAGAATCGTCATCATCATCCTTTTTTTCATCTCCTTTTTCGTATTTGTATTTACTCATCTCCGTTAGCTTACTGATTATCTCATTTTCCTCGGAAAGGTTGTAAAATTTATAGATCTCGGGAACCGATCCCGCATCAAATGCAGAAGGTACGGGTGTAAAAGGACCAAATATTTTTGCATTGGTGAAATTTGAAATCTTTTGCAATTTTCCCCGGTGGAATAAAATAATTTTTTGCAGCAGCTGAAACATTTTCCCCCCTGACCAGTTTGTTCAGGCTGTCGAGCTGCAATTTCAGTTGGTCCTGTGTTATCCGTGTGTGTTTCTGGATTCTCCCGTATGCTGCATGCTTCCCACCAGGGTATCTTTTTTCAGATTGGCAAGCCATAAACCGTCTTCTGTGGCTTCCAGTGTATACTGGCCCTTAGAGTCTGGTTATATTCAGCACGACCAGCATCGCCGGTATTAAAATTCAGTTCCTTTTCAACCTGTGTCGTTCCATCCTGTAACCGTAATATTTTTTTGCGATTCGTCTACCTGGATTTTGCTGTTGGCATATACCAATATCTTTTTTTTGATGGGAAGAACAGGCCCCCAGAAACAACAGGCCAACCAGTATCAGGCGGGAGAAATTTTTCATATGCATAATTTAAATATGAAGATCCCGTTTGCCTGTCCGGCCTGCCGGCAGGAACGAAAGCAAACGGGATCTGGAAGTTAATTCAAATCAGCCGGCCATTTTACAGCGAGGCCTCGTATCTTTTATTTACTTCCTTCCAGTTAACTACATTCCAGAAAGCCGCCAGGTATTCAGGACGACGATTCTGATATTTCAGATAGTAAGCATGTTCCCAAACATCCACCCCCAGAATCGGTGTGCCTTTTACTTCAGCAATATCCATTAAGGGATTGTCCTGATTCGGAGTGGAAGAAATCAATAATTTACCATCCTGCTCCACGAGCCATGCCCAACCGCTTCCAAAACGGCCCGTTGCTGCCAGGGTAAATTTTTCTTTGAAAGCATCAAATGAACCAAAATCAGCATCGATGGATTCAGCCAGTTTCCCCGTTGGTTTTCCGCCGGCATTAGGTGCCAGGATCTGCCAGAAAAAACTATGGTTCCAGTGTCCACCGCCATTGTTTCGGATGGCAGGGGGAAGGGTTCCTGCAATGCTGACCAGTTCTTCCAGCGATTTATTTTCGTTGGGGGTACCGGCAACCGCTTTATTCAGATTGTCTACATATGCCTGGTGGTGTTTATCATGATGTATCTGCATTGTCAATGCGTCAATATTGGGTTCCAGAGCTGCCGGCGCATAAGGAAGTGCAGGTAAAGTAAATGCCATAAATGTTTATTTTTAAAATAGATTCTGCTTGAAGGTTAACAAAATTACTGATCAAAGGTTGATTACTCAAAACTAATGCCGTGAAAAGAATAAATTTGAATAAAGGGTACATGTATAAACTCCTTTTTCTTTGTTTAGAGCCGTGGAGCGAATTTTCAATCCTCCGACAACCAGTTATCAGTGACGGAAAAAAACCGGGATGGGTGATATTGTCCGACGGTAAAACGACTTAATGCCGGAGAACGTATAATAAATTACCCGATATAACCGGGATATACATGGATTTGCATTGCAAGTCCGTATGTGGGTCACCCGGTGGATCTGGTAACAAAATTTCACATGACCTGGTTCCGGACGTTACTCCAACTATCCTTCTGGCTTTAAAAAATTCTTTCATCAAACATGTCGCACATTCTTCCGCAAGAACGCCGTCCACCACAATGGTTTTGGGATGAAAAGGTCGGGGAGCAATTCCGATTTCTTCCAGTGAGGGGCAGGGTTCGAACATATTTTTTATAACCATTTTTTATATCTGCAGCCCCATAAACTACTTTCTGAATTTTACTCCAGTACAAGGCTCCGGTAGCACATCAGGCAGGGTTCAACCGTAATATAAATAGTTGGCTTCCGGCAGATATTTTGATCCGAGAAAATTGAAAGCGGAAGTAAGGGCGATGATTTCTGCATGAGCAGTCGGATCATTTAGCCGCTCCACCTGGTTATGCCCCCTCGATATAATTTTTTCATTCATGGTGACAATAGCACCCACAGGAACTTCGCCCTCATCTGAAGGCTTTTTTAGCTTCTTTCAGTGCCTGCAACATGAAATATTCGTCAGTCATATAAATTTATTGGCAGATTGTCCGCCATTGCCTTGGGTTGACAGTGACTGGCGGCAAGTTATTCATAACACGTTTCCCATTCTCATCAAGCATCAGGTTTAGATTATAATCGCGATTGTCCATAATACTGATCAGTTTAAGTAACACGCCGTTTGTCCATCCGAATCCATCCTGTCCTCCATATTCTCCTCCTGCCGCTTCCTTATTAATATCTGTAACATTATATTTCTCCATTAGTTTACCGGTATGTTTATATACCTGGATATTTAATTTAATCCATCTTTTTGCCGCAAGTGCGGCAAGATTTTTTTGTCCGCAGCGATCCAGTCCCCAGATCATCATCCATTCCAGCGGAGCCCATCCGTTTGGCGCATCCCATTGTTCACCGCTATTGTATTCGGTAGTTACAAATCCGCCGTCCTTAAGAAGTTTGGCTTCTAAAACAGCAGCAACTTTTTTGCCCAGCAGACTCATATAATCCGGTTTTTCATTAATAAAACAAAATGGATAAAGTCCGGCAGGTGTAATATTATTTAGCTGCTTTTGTGTTTTAAACTGATAGTCGGTAAAAAAAGACATTTTCTTGTTCCAGAAATATTTATCAATCAGCATACTCCTCTGTTTGCGCTTTTTCACGGAATAATTTTGCACCGGCTTCATCTCCGTTGATCTGTCTTGCTTTGGCGATGGTCCATTCCATATGATACATCAGACTATTCAGATCAACAGGTAGAACATCAGTTGTTTGAATGGTGGTAATCTTTTTATCTATCGGAAAACCAGCGGCTGCTGAAATCAATTCCGCTTTCAGCACCGGCCCGAAGGTGTTTATACATTTCAATTTTATTCCTTCCGGATTTTTCGGCCGTCAGATAATCTTCCCGCCAGCTTTCCTGTCGGGGTACCATACTGTCGTCCCAGTACCGGTTCAGCAGGTCGCCATTTTTCATTCTTACGACCCGCGGTAGGCTTCTCCGGCTTTCAGTTTATCTGCACCATCCATCCAGAATGCATATTCCATTTCCATAGCCGGAAGAAAATGCTGGTAAATACTGTCTCCCTGGATTCCCGCCAGCAATTCCACCATACAGGAAAAGAATGGCGGCTGGGATCTGCCCAGGTAATAGGTTCTGTTTCCATTGGGAATATGACCATAGGTTTCAATCAGGTAAGCAAAATTGCTGACCATGTCCCGGATGGTTTTTATTTCACCACTTTCTTTCAATCCCAGCATGGTAAAATAAGAATCCCAATAATATACTTCCCGGAATCGTCCGCCCGGCACGATATAGGGATTCGGCAGGGGCAGCAGCGAACTTCCTTCCACTTCCTTATCCGGATTTCTTTTCAACACCATCCATAATTTTTTAATATGGGTAACCACATCTTCTGAAGTATCTGATTTATAATTGGCGGCAACGGGCTGTGGGATTTCAAAATTATCTTCCACAAATTTCTTCAGATTGAAATTGGGCCCTTTCTGAATTCCATAATCATACATGATATCTGCAGGTTTTCTTTTCGGAATACAGTCAACAAATGTTTTTCCATCGGGAAATACCTTTTGCATCTGAACTTCAACAAAGAGATCGCCATAAATTTTATCCGGTGTGGCGGGTTGCAGGAACTGTGCCTTTGCAACTGCAGATTTATCATCAATACCAAGCAGGAAATAGAGGGACTTCATCCGGGGCTTATTATATTTTAAAGATACGTTTTCTAAGCTTTAGGCTTAAAGCAAGTATGGGAGTATGGGAGTATGGGAGTATGGGAGTGTGAGATGTAGAGATCGTTTGGAACCTTGCCAAAAAAACTAATCCCCGCGAAGAATCGCAGGGATTTTATTGCTTATGACTATTGATTACTATTTTTAAATCTTAATGCAGGTACTTATATCAAACGCTAAGTATATCTGCCTTTTCAAGATTTCAAACCGTCAACCGTCAACCATTAACCGTCCACTCTTAAATATTACCCTGTCTCTGGCGCATCGGGATCCAGACAAAACCAAAGCGCGAGAAGGGTACCATAACTTCCACCGCGTTCAACCCATTCAAAAATTTCAAAATGCGGATAAAATAATTCGGTACCCATTTTCCAGATCAGGAAAACAAAAATCAGGGGCCTGACCGGTTTTACCAACACTGCAATGGCTGCCATGATTTCAAAAATTCCGACCAGCAAGGACACATTCACCGGATTGGAAAATCCCAGTGAGGTATATTGATTGATCAGACCCGGCTTTTGAATCAGGTTTAACCATCCATGACCCGCCATCAACAGGAATACGATTATGCGGAGTGTGGTTTTAACCCTTGCCATGGATTTTTCATCTACCGGCTCATGCGGATTGATTGAAGAAAAAAGCCAGCGGAAATTAAATTTGATACCTCCGGCAAGCAGCAAAAGACAAAGCGGAGCACCATAATTTCCTGCCCTTTCAATGAATTCGGCAAAGGGTTCGCCGGAAAGGGCCGGCAGAAGGCCGTCATGATTCCCCAGAAAACCAGCCAGACCGCAATTGCCCGGATGGGTTTGAATAAGAAGGATAATTCCAAGCAGGATATCAACCGTACCTACAATCGGCATCAGCTGGTAAGCCAGTTGCTTTACCAATTCCGAAAAGAGCAAAATAATTGCACCAGATCGGCTTTGGTGATGATGCCAAAAGCACCATGACCGATAAAACACATGGCTGCAGCAACACGCAGCGTGTAATGTATTTTTTGAGTGATTAGATATAATGTCAACATTGAATTTTTTAAGTTTTTAAAAAGACCCCGCGAAGAATCGAAGGGTCTTAATTGCTTAAACCATATAAAAATTTTAATTGGCTCCGTCATTCTGCGCACGCAGGATGGCATAGTTTCCGACATTATTTCCGACGGTCAGTCCGACTTCGCAATCAGTTCTGTAATGAATTCCGCCCACCAGCCGGCTCAAGCCTGCTTCCTCAGCCATCGCATTGTATTTGGCCGCATTGTCCGGCAGAATATAACCCAGTATGGTCGCAGCTGCGCCGCTGAATGTGGAATGACCGGATACATAGGCCGGGAAATTGGGAATGCCCGTTAATGTTTTGATCGAAGGATCAACCTGTGTTGGTCTTGGATTGAAATAATGATATTTGATATCCCAGCATACAATGGCTGCATCCATTTCTGTCATATTCAGCAGGGCCATATTCCGGGCAAAGCGCACTTCACTATAATTCTGTTTTACAAAATCTTCCGCTGCAATGGCATTCCAATGACCCGGGTGGCGTATAAGTTCCCACACCATCGGCCCAAAATTGTACGATCCGGATATTTTCCCGGGTCGGATTATCGATATAATTTTTTACTTCAGCCACATCCTTATTCATCTGGTCCGATCCGACTGCCGGAGGCGGAGCAGGACGTAAACTCACAACAGTTGCTGAATCGAACAAGAAATGGTTTTACCCTGTAAAACAAAGGCAACATCGGAGGACGTTTAGGTGTTTCCAGACTATACCAGGGAGTAAGTCCCTGGCTTGTACAAATGGTAACAAAATTTGCCCAGTCTGTCGGTGTACCAACGGCTTTACCTGCATTATCTCCTCTTGCGCGGGCGATAAATAGTTCGGCAACCTGTCTGCCCAGTGCTTCACCGGCAGTGATATCGGCCCGTGTGGCGGCGCCACTCATGATGGCTGCCTGTTCCGCTTCCATCGCTTTTGCCTGGATATTGGCGATTTCACCCGGAAACAGCAGTTTCATCATTTCAGCATTAACACCGGCCAGTACGGCAGCTTCGGAAGGATAGGAAGGCAGATCTGACTGGTTGATAAATTTGGCAGCTACAGTGGAATCAAAATTATAGGGTGCAGCACGTTTGTATTTCATTTTATAATACCAGCAGGCAACCAGTGCATCATATTGGGCTGCAGCTATATAACCATAAGCCCGTGCCGCATATGGAGGATTGGTAAAAGGAAAAAGCGGATAAGCCAGCGGATTGGCCGCACTGGGAATAGGCATAACTGCCATCCGGATTTGCACTCGGAGGCAGATTATATTTGGCAACCAGCCCACGCAGGATTTCATTCCATCTCAGTACACCGCCGGCTGCCCAATACTTAATTGAATTTGCCTGATCTCCGGTAAGATTTTTTTGCAGGGCCTTGATTTCGAAACAGATCGGCAGCATACAATGGATGAACTGGTGGGAACCGGTGCGGCTACCGTAAAACTGTCCGGGCCGGAAAGTAAAACGGTTCTCCAGCTGCCTGCCACGGTATCATTATTGGAAGTCTGCATTGCCGGCAGGTTCGACGTGCGGTCGCTGACATTCTTTCTGACAACTGGCATCGTTACCAGCATCAAACCGATCAGACACCGAAAAAGAAAAGAATATATTTTTCATTTCAGATAATTTTATCAGTTTTATAAACTGAGTATATAATAAAGACCGGCGGTATAGGTCTGTGACTGTCCTACATTTCTTCCCGCGATCACAAAATCGGCACCCCCGATCACTTCCAGGTTAGGTAACAAAGGGGAGAAAATATTTTACATGACCACCGACGGAAGTCATATTCATCTGATTGCTGACAAACGGCATATCGTTTTTGCGGATATCAAATCCGCCAAACGTGTACATATTCATCACCGTGGGCCTGGACAGTCAGGTTTGGTTTCCGGATCCCTATAAAAAGATTACTGTTCAGCTGATTGGGCATATCTACGTTGTCCGTATAATGAATTTCATCAGTATAATAGGAAGTTCTGTCGATGGTGACATCGCTTCTCCATACATAGGCACTGGAAATGGTGGTGAAGAAAATACCCTGCTGATAATCCACCGTGAGCCTGCCGGACAAGTTGGTAGCTGCCCAGGCCGATGGACATGGGCAGAAAATCATTTTCATAATTCGACAGCGGCGTGCTGAATCCACCCACGCCGATCAAGATTAGTTTTCCTTCTTTCCCGACCTTGGTTTTGAATAAAACTCATATTTGACATCCAGATCAATATCCTGGAATCCCTTCATTCCGTGTAAGGTACCGGCAGAGGCATCGGTCCATACATAAGGAACCGTGGCCAGCACATTCAGTTTATCGGTGATACCGTAGTTGCTCATGAACATGAGTGACTGGTTCGTTACCGTTCCGAGATTTTTATTTTCTCGTTTCGTCGTTCCTTCCCAGTATTCATTCCAGCTGGAATGCATATAGGTAAATCCGTTACACCATTGTTTTTTGCTCATCATGATGGCATCATCAACGGTCTGGGCCTTTGCCAGTGTGACAAGCCAGGCTCAGCAATAACTGCCGAAGACAGGTGGAATAATTGTTTTCTTTTTCATTTCGCAGTTAATTAAAATTTAGATTAGGTTAATGATTAATGATACTTATGATTAGTGAAACGGAAAGTTTTATGATGATTTATGTTTTTTTCATTTTAAGTTTTTGCTACAACCAGGTCACCAACTTTAGCTCCGAGCTCAGTAGACACCATGACAGGAATGATGAAAATGAATACCGCCATAAAATCGGGCCCAGTTATTTTCCATTGGCTGCATCCCGGAAAGATTTGAATGAACGGTTTTTGATACCGAATTCCAGTTCTGTCGTATCGGTATAATTAAAATTATCTCCGAACACACTGGTCAGGGCCTCGGCAGCAGCTGCCGATCCCGTAGAATGACCACAGGTATATTCGGGAAAGGGAGGCGTTTGCAGATGCGGGCGCCAGTTCGGGTCAACGTATTTATTGATCACGGTTTCCGGCCGCACGGTATTGAATGCATATTTTACATCCCAGCATTGGATAAATGCATCGAAAAGCGCAATGGCCGTAATCGGTAAAAGCAGTTACCGTAGTGGCAAAATCTGCATTGCGCTTTTTCAGCCGCAATTCCCACAATGCTCATCCAGTGACCGGGAGGAGAAAACTTCTTCGTACCAAACATCAGGTGGCCGGATACATTTAATTTAAATGGGTTATCGTCCCAGAAATCCGCGATATGGGCCTGTTCCGGAGTCAGGCTGTCGACTGGCATTTTTCGACATCATCACCTGCTTATAATAATCACTTTTTTTATCCTTGATGTTGAAAGCATAGGGAAGCGGGTACCGGAAACATGTTGGAACTGTCCAGTACCATAGGTCTGATTTCCCGCCAGTGTGGTTCGGCAGCTGCGGAATAGGCTGGTGGTGTAGGCACCCACCTGCCCGGTGAATCCATCACAGTATATTCAGATGCACCGCGGGTTTGCAGGTAATGGTCACCCTTGCTCCAGGCCATAATAACCGCTGAAACTGTATCAGCATATGCAACGGAATTGTTGAAGATTTCTGCAGGCATACCATGATCCATCTGCCAGTTTCTTCAGGCTGTCCACATAATCCTTCATACTTCCGGCAGGAAAGGTAACGGCCTCCCCGAGTTTGCAGAACGCCAGCAGGGCGGCAAATTCCACATCTACCGGTTTATCTTTTTCGGGAGCCGGTGTGCTCTTCAAGATCATGCAGCTGGCCCGACAGAGATTCATAATGGTCGGGATATCCGCCCGCGATCACCTGGTAGGCAGCAACATTGGCATAGGTATAATTTCGTGGAAGCCACAATGGGACTGAAATTATTTCCCATCACAACCGTATTTAAGCTGGTATACGGTTTTGCTATACAGGTTGGGGTTTTTAAAAATCGCATCATAATCTGATTTGCGATTGCAACTAACTACGGCCATTGCGCACAGCGCAATAGCGAAGAATGAATATTTCATGAATATGTACTTGTTGAAAAAGGAATAGTATCCCGCGATTCGGCGGGTGAAATGAACGTATAGATGTTACGCTTTAGGCGAAGTCCGGTGGCTGACCGGCACGTGTAAGGTAAACAGATGGAATCTGCAGAAGATAATGATCTGAGTGCTTTCATGCCGCAGCTGATTGCCAGATTCGGAACAGTAAGCATTTGTATGCCGGCAAAGTATTCGGCATTAAAGCCTTTGAAAGAGCTATTATGCTGGTCTGATTTTTTGGACTGACCCGGATGTTGCAAATCATTTACCAGTTTGAAAAATTCATTCTTGGCGGTTCTGCATACGGGTGGATGTCTTGTTCGGGATACAGAGAAGTTCCAGAGAATCTTCAGTAAAGCGGCGTTTTACATAATTATATTGAACGCCTTCAATTTCAATCTTGCCGTCTACTCGTTGAAATTCCTTTGTATTTACGTAGGAGGAAAGATGAACTGCAGGAACTTTAATGGAGATCAGGTCGGCATCTGAATAATTGTTCTGGTCCAGAGTCGCGATCATAGTTTTATCCGCATGATCCTGCAGAATAGCGGTATACAATTCGTATCCGACCCAGTTAAAAAGGAGCAAACCCAATAGAAGTATGGCAGCAATTCTCTTCACAGTGGGGGCTAAATTACTATTTTTTACTGAACGGTATAATTTTTCTTATCCGGTCCTACTCCGGTAATTGTGAGTTTTTTCCATCCGGAAGGAAGTTTGGAAGGAATCTGCACAATGCCGGCGCGGTGTGATATCCAGTCCACCGAAACCCATGAGCACGGCCTGCAGAATACCACCGGCTCCTGTAGCAAAATACGGATTGGTGCCCCCTTTGGTTTCCGCGATCACCCGAAAAGGCGGATTAAGATTGGGGACATAAGCGTCCCTGAAAAAATGAAAAGCCGTATCTCCCTGCTCCGAGACGGGCATATAATAAGGCAAAAATAGCCTGGGTCATGGCCGGTGTACCCTGGTTAGGAACGCGTGACTGATAATAAACCAGGTCCTTTTTAACCTGGACCGGATCCGTAATGAGTTTCAAGGGATAGGCCAGCAGATTTACATCTGCCTGTTTGATACCTTCTCCCTGATAGGTTGCATGTTCGCGGGTTATACCATTTAGTTGCAGGATGGGAATATTATCCGAAACCAGCATCCAGTCCGGATCTGCCTTTATTCCAAGAATGCGTGGCCGCTTCGGTGGCATGTCGCAGTAAAACTTTAGCAGCTCCATTGGTAAACGCGTTGTTGTCTACATTTTCCGCCCATTCGTCTGCAGCCACCACATTTTTGATATCATACTGACCCGGGCCGTTTCTTTCCACCCGGGATGCCCAGAAATCTGCCGTTGCCGAAAGAATCGGCCAGCCTTTTTCCCGCAGCCATTCCTTATCCTGGGTAACGCAATAATAATTCCAGGCAGCAAGACCGACACAGGCAGTGATATGGTGTTCAAACGGACCGCTCAATGCCCAGACCGGTGTTTCTTCCACACCGCTGCCGGCAGATTCCCAGGGAAACATGGCTCCTTTATAACCATGGGAAAATGCATTTTTTCGGGCAGCATCCAGTCGTTCATACCGGTATTCAATCATGGATTTTGCCATCTCCGGATGCAATACCAGCAGGGCCGGGAACATCCAGAGATCCGCATCCCAGAAAACATGTCCGTTATAACCCAGTCCGCTCAGTCCCATGGGAGAAAGACTGAATGAAGTTCCTTCCCGGGTAAAGGAATATAAATGATAGAGCATGCTGTGAATATCCTGCTGCGATTGCGCGATCTCCGTCTATCTGGATATCAGATTTCCAGATATCGCTTCCATGCTTTTTCATGAAATGAGATCAGCCGGTCCGTACCCTGCAATTTGGCAAATATGGTCAGCCGCTCTGCTTCATTCAGCGGATCTTCATCATGCGCAGAGGTGATGGAGGATCCGGCAATAGAAAAACGATAGGTTTCGCCGGCTTTGATTTTATGGGAAAATTTCAGCAGGTGCATATTATTATCCCACATTTCATGAATCAGCCGGGGCTCCTGCCCATGGGGTTCCGTGAAACATAAATGTATTGGATGCACACATCAGCAATTTGCCTGTCGGGCTTTTTGCCGTTGAGGTCAGCAGGGAAATCACGACATGCGGCCGGTCGATTTCATTATAATAATTCTGCACATCGCGCAGCGCATCCGGTGCTTCCATAACACTGGCCGGTGTGATCTCAATATCTTTTTTTGCCTGTACGGTAATATCCATCAAAACGGTAAATGGCAGCTGACGGAGTGCATAGTAGGTATAAGTGATGGTAGCTTTATCCAGGAAATTGAATGAAGTGGTGAAACTGGCCCGCTGCATATCCAGCGTTTGTTTCAGGGAAGAAATATTTTTTGAAGAAATATCCGCTCCGTCAACACTGAAACGCATATTGAGCAGGTTGAAACTCTTCAGAAAATTACTCACGCGTCCGCGGCCATATAAATCATAGGCACCGGCCAGCACGACATCTTTTACCTGGAAAGGTTGCGGGGAAGAAACGATGCCGATCATACCATTGGCAACCGTAACACCATAATAATGGGCAGGATCCGGCACTGCGCTGAAATCACCCAGGGATTAACAGCAGGGTTGATTTGTGCGTGGCAACTGTTGAATAAACAAATAACTCAGGAAAAGTATTCGGGAGGGAAAGCAGTCTTGTCTTCATCGATCCAAACTTAATTATTTAAACTTTTTAAAGTCGGTAAATGCGATGCGGCATTTTCTCCAAAAAACTTATCGCGTTCTTCCGGACTGAAATTTTCCGTGAATTTTTCCAGCAGGCTTTTCCATTGCACATACATTCCGGCCAATAAGAGAAAGGGCCAGTCACTGGCAAAGAGCAGCCTTTCAGGACCGAATGAATCAAAAAGAATATCCAGGAAGGGATAAAAATCAGCAGGTTTCCAGGATTTTGGATTGCTGCCACCGTTAATAAGCCTGACACTTTACAAGAAAGATTTTGATTTTTTGCGAGTTCCCGGATTTGCTTTTCCCAGTCGGGTGATGGCGACTGTATCCTGTATCCGGGTATCCTGAATTCTGTAAAATAAATTGCTTGTTCCGGATACGTACTGTATCCATGTACTCCATGCGAAAATATCAGTATCATGCCGAAGGGTCAGATCCAGACTGTATCCTGATTCCTGCAACAATTGCATAACCGTATCGCCCGGCGCATTTCTTCCCATCTGTTTCAATCCGGTAACCCCTGAGCGGGCTGTACTGCTGAAAGGCCTGCAATCTTTTCAACGGCTTTCGGATCGTATACAGATCAATCCAGCCGACTACTCCTTTAATTTCCGGATGAGTTAATGCCAGTTCTGACAAGAAATCGGGTTTCCACTTCTGCATTGTCGGTAACCACCGCAATACAACCATCCATTCCGTTCCGGTGCAGGCTTTGTGATTATCTGTTCCGGCAGGTAATGCTGACTCAGTAATTTATTATTCCGGATGAAAAGATGTGGAAGACCCTTTGTCAAATTTCCAGAAATGAACTTCTGCGTCAATTTGCATGGAATAAAATTCTTTTCAGCAATTTTAAGATCAGAAGATTTTTTGAATAAGATTCAGCGGGCAAACTATCTGTAAAATACAACAATGAAATTTTTTTTCGACAAATAACCTTTTTGCCCCTGCTAATGACATATGAGTACCGGGTAACAGGCATTTCCTCTTCAGGAAAGATGATTTGGTAAATTTAAAGTTGAACGATAGAATTTATGGAAGAAATGATGAAGGAGAAGAGTCCCTTTTCCCGGAAGCTGATGTGAGATTTGCAAATTTCGGAACCCGTTTTGGTGCAGGACTGATAGATGGAATAATCACCCTTCTTGATTACTGGTTCCGATCACCTATTTCAATGTAATCCAATGGAAAATTCCCGCCATTTTTATCCTCACCTCACTACTTACAATCTGTTATAAACCTTTCCTGGAATACCGGTATGGAGCAACCCTGGGGAAGATGGCAGTCGGGATTAAAGTGGTAGGACATCAGTTTCAAAAAGTTACTCTTCATGAGGAAATGAGAAGGGTAAGCTTTTACATGGTGCCTTCCATCATTCAGGAAATCATGACGCTTACGATTTATTTTTCCGATGATTCTACAAATCAATTGTGAATTACAGCGATTATAATAAGTATGTCACCGGTTCCAATCCTGCAACTTGTCTGGCTGAATATTATCGTTGTTTGTTTTCCTGGCTGCCGACTGCATCACTTTTTTAACCAATGCCCAGCACCGGTCTCTGCATGATCTGTATGCCGGTACCTATGTAGTTGAAAAGTATTAAACTAACAGTCATTAGTTTTTTAAGCTAATTTTGGAGATTCAGTCCATATTATGAATCATGCCAGACAACGCCTTCGAATTGTTACGGCTACTTCCCTGTTCGACGGACATGATGCTGCCATCAATATTATGCGGCGGATCCTTCAATCCAAGGGAGTTGAGGTAATTCACCTCGGTCATAACCGAAGTGTACACGAAATAGCGGAAGCGGCCATCGAAGAAGACGTTCAGGCCATCGCGCATCACTTCTTACCAGGGAGGTCATATGGAATTCTTCAAATACCTCCGGGACCTGCTGGATGAAAATGGTTGCGGTCATATCCGGATATTTGGCGGCGGTGGCGGAACTATTCTGCCGACGGAAATAAAATGGCTGCAGGAAAATGGAATCAGCCGGATTTATTCTCCGGACGACGGACGGACACTGGGTCTGGAAGGCATGATTGAAGACCTGATCCGCGAAACAGAAAAAACATATCAGGCCGATAGGGAGTTTTCTGGACAACAGAAAAAAACTGGAACGGTCAACTTCCGCTCGGGTGAATACAAGGAAATCCGGCGGATAGCCCGCGATATTACAAATGCTGAAAATGGCGAACCTCTAAGCACGAAAGTCAGCGGCCAAAAATCGACCGTCAACCGTCAACCGTCAACCGCCATCCATCTCCCGGTAATCGGTATTACCGGAACCGGCGGTGCCGGGAAAAGCAGTGTTACTGATGAAATCGTCGGACGTTTTCTGCAGGGTTTTCCGGAAAAAACGATTGCAGTAATTTCTGTGGATCCTTCAAAGAAAAAAACGGGCGGCGCTTTACTGGGCGACCGCATCCGCATGAACAGCATTCATTCCCCAAGAGCATATATGCGTTCGCTTGCTACCCGTGAAACAGACGTGGCCCTGAGTGCCTATGTGCAGGAAGCCCTGGATATCTGCCGCGGATGCCGGATTTGATCTGATCATACTGGAATCTGCGGGCACAGGTCAGAGTGATGCTTCCATCCTGGATTTTTGTGATGTTTCGCTATATGTGATGACACCCGAATATGGCGCTGCCAGCCAGCTGGAAAAAATAAATATGCTGGACTATGCCGACTGTATTGTGATTAATAAATCGGATAAACCAGGCGCATCGGATGCCCTGATAGAAGTGCGGAAACAATATAAACGCAATCATAGTCTCTGGAATGCAAAAGATGCGGATCTTCCCGTAATGGCCACAACGGCTTCTTTGTTTAACGACGCCGGCACGCAGGATTTGTTTATTGAAGTTGCTTGCAGCTGGTTGACAAACGTTCGGCTACTCAGTTTCTTGTCAGATTCACTAAACCTGCCGGATTCAAAGGGGCAATGGGAAAAATCCATCATTCCTGCCGGCCCGTGTCAGATACCTGAGTGAAATTCACGAAAGCATCCTGGAATATAATAAGCTGGTGGAAGAACAGTGCTCAATTGCTTCCACTCTGTATAAATTATCAGGGGCTTTGGAAGAAATGAAAATGATCACTGAAAATCCATGCTCTCCTGATTGATTTGGAAAACCGGATCAGTTATTACGAAAATCTGCTCACGCCGGTCTAGCCGCAAACTGATCAGGCACTGGCCCGACAAAATAAAATCCTATCAGGCCGATGAATATAAATACCAGGTACGAAACCAAGAGATCAGCATGGCGCTTTATACAACCAGTTTATCCGGGACCAGGATTGCCAAAGTACTCCTGCCTAAATTCAGCGACTGGGGTGATATTCTCCGCTGGCAGGCCCAGGAAAATGTACCCGGTTCATTTCCATTTACCGCCGGATCATTTCCACTGAAACGTGAATCGGAAGATCCGACCAGGATGTTTGCCGGCGAGGGTTCACCGGAAAGAACAAATAAACGATTTCATTATCTCTCCGCATCGCAACCTTATAAAAGACTCAGTACCGCTTTTGATTCTGTCACCTTATATGGAGAGGATCCCGATCCGCGTCCGGATATTTATGGTAAAGTTGGTAATAGTGGTGTAAGTGTTTGCACCGTGGATGATGCCAAGAAATTATACAGCGGCTTTGATCTCTGTGATCCGAAAACATCGGTAAGTATGACAATCAATGGTCCGGCTCCGATGATTCTGGCATTTTTTCTGCATGCAGCAATTGACCAGGACATGTGAAAAATACATCAGTGAAAAAGGCCTATGGAAGGAAGTAAATGAAGTGATGCGTCAAAAATTCGCTAACGCAAAAACTCCCGGACTATCAGGACAACGAATCAACTGGTCTGCCGCCAACCCACAATGGACTTGGCCTGAAACTACTGGGCATAAGCGGGGCAGATGTATTACCGGCTGAAATTTACCGGGCAATTGAAAGCTAAAGCCCTGCAGCAGGTGCGCGGAACAGTGCAGGCCGATATTCTGAAAGAAGATCAGGCGCAGAACACCTGTATTTTTTCGACGGAATTTGCGCTCAAACTCATGGGTGATGTGCAGGAATATTTCCAGGAAAATGGGGTGCGAAATTTTTACAGCGTATCCATCAGTGGATATCATATTGCAGAAGCCGGCGCCAACCCTATCACCCAGCTGGCATTTACACTGGCCAACGGATTTACTTATGTGGAGTATTATATGAGCCGGGGAATGCAGATCGATGAATTTGCGCCCAATCTTTCTTTCTTTTTCAGCAATGGCATGGATCCGGAATATAGCGTTATCGGCCGGGTGGCCAGGCGCATCTGGGCCAAGGCAATGAAATATAAATACAAGGCGAACAAACGCAGCCAGATACTGAAATATCATATTCAAACCTGCGGACGCAGTCTGCATGCGCAGGAAATTGACTTCAACGATATCCGGACCACCCTGCAGGCTCTTGTATGCGATTTATGATAATTGCAATTCACTTCACACGAATGCTTATGATGAAGCCATTACTACACCCACGGAAGAAAGCGTACGGCGGGCCATGGCCATACAGCTGATCATAAACCGGGAATTGGGTACGGCAAAAACAGAAAATTTTATCCAGGGTTCATTTCTTATAGAAGAACTGACGGACCTGGTGGAAGAAGCAGTCATGAAGGAATTCGACCGGCTCACCGAAAGAGGGGGTGTGCTCGGTGCCATGGAAAGAATGTATCAGCGTAATAAAATTCAGGAAGAAAGCATGACTTATGAAAGCCGTAAACACAATGGTGAACTTCCGATCGTGGGTGTAAATACTTTCCTGAAGGAAGGGGGTTCCAAAACCATTATCCCCAATGAAATCATCCGGAGTACTGCTGATGAAAAACAATGGCAGATCAACAATCTAATGGCGTTTAAAGAAATCAATAAAAATAAATCCGATTCCGCGTTGAAGGATTTAAAACTAGCCGCAGTACAAAACAGGAATCTTTTTGACTGCCTGATGGAAACGGTGAAATATTGCAGCCTTGGCGAAATTACCCATGCACTCTATGAGGTAGGCGGGCAATACCGGCGAAATATGTAAACCCGGCCGGCGCGAACTGCTAATTAAAGATTAACCAGCGATATTATCGGTAGCCGAAATACTTTCTATCAACGCTTTAACTTCTTCCGGTGTTTTGTTCAGTTTGCGTGAAATCCTTGTCAGAAATTCATGTTCATTTCCCTCCATTAAATCCAGATCGGAATCGGTAAGGTCAACATTCGTTTCCTTTAGTTTTTCCTTCAACTCTTCCCATGAACTTTTGAGATTGAATGATATTCCCATGACTGCTTTTTAATTCCGGTTCGTAAGATCCCGGGTACTCCTGATCAGGCCGATGCCGGCGAAAAAGAAAAGTATCCCCAAAATTCCATAAACCATAACCGATTTAATACTGTGATTTGTGCCCGTATTGCCCTGTACAAAATTGTACGCGGCTAAAATGAGGCCCACAATCCCCAATATGGTGAGAATAACGCCGAATAACCTTTTTTCCATTGTAATCTTTATTGTAATTAACTGAGTGCTTTCATCGACCATAACTGATACAGATTGTCTTTATCATAAGGTGTAGCAAAGAACATGCCTCCACAGGCCATGCCAGGAGCCATATAGTATATCGGGTATGGTTGAATGGGGGTAGGTTCAGGATTCGTGGAGTCAACGGTACAATACCTGGCATTTTTCACAGAAAAACGTCCGCCTGTTTGTTTTACCTACCCATTCCCTGGTTACCAGACACTTGTCCCTCGGACAGGTTTTTTTAGTGTAAATCAGGTAATGTTTTTTTAATACGAATGCCCTTTTCCATTTTAAAAAGTCGAGGCTATAATTCCGGGCTTCCTTTATCAGCTCGGATTTTTTTCTCGGGGGAAGTTTTCCCACAATGGACTTCGGGTGAACACGGATACGGAACAGCACTTCATTCTTAATGATATTTCCCACGCCGGCAAAAATCTCCTGGTCCAGTAATGCATCGCAAACCATTCTGTCTTTGATTTTTGACAATTTTAAGCCTGCTTTTCGCGGACTCCAGGAAGCATTCAGCGTGTCTGCACTGAAATCATATATTTTTTCGAGAGGCTCTTCCAGTATACGGATAGAACAGGTATAAAAATTCACTTCACCTTTTTTGAAAATCAGTGAAAGCCGGAGAGGTGTTGATTTTTGTTCATTGATCAAATATGTTCCGAACATAAGAAAATGAATCCGCAGGGTAAATTTGTCGAAACAGATCAATAAATGCTTGCCCCAGCTTTTAATAGCCCTGATTTCCTGATTGAGTAATCTTGACTGGTCAATTTTACTGTTTCCTTTTACTGCCAGAATTTTTTTGCCTGCAAATGATTGAAGTGCTTCACGAATCAATAAGATGGAAGGTCCCTCCGGCATATTTTTATCTCATTCATTCAAAACGTTTGCCATTGAACAGGCGAATGCTAAATTTGCTTCATGAAAAAAAAGGCATTATTATTTGTTTCCATATTAATTCTTGGCTGCAACCCCAATCCTTACCGGGCCTCCAACAAAATATATAAGAAGGAAACTAAAAATTTCGCTAAAATAATCAGGGAAGAGCCGGTTGATTATTTCCATTTGCAGGATTCTCCCTGGATCGGTGCTGTGAATTTTGATTTACGCAAACCCAATTTTGTAATTATTCATCATACGGCGCAGAACGGCTGCCCCGAAACACTGCATACGTTCACGATCAGGCAATCCCAGGTAAGTGCACATTATGTAATATGTAAGGATGGAACGGTTCATCATATGCTGAACGACTATTTGCGCGCCTGGCAGGCGGGCTTAAGCAAATGGGGTAACAATACAGATATCAATTCATCCAGTATTGGCATCGAGCTTGACAATAACGGGTTTGAAGACTTTGCCGGTCCGCAGATAAACAGTCTTTTGGTTTTACTGGATACCCTTAAAACAAAATATAAAATTCCACAGGAAAATTTTGTTGGCCACGGGGATATTGCACCGGGAAGAAAAGTAGATCCAAACTGGCGCTTTCCATGGAAAATATTGGCTGATCATGGATTTGGAGACTGGTATGATGATACTTCCCGCGTTATTGTTCCGGCCGGCTTTAACAATTACCAGGCGTTGCGAATCATTGGATATAATCTGAAAGACAGTCTGGCCGCGATAGCGTCGTTCCGCCGTCACTGGCTGCAGGACTCAGTATACCAGCCATTCGACAGTGCAACAGAAAAAATCCTGTACAATCTTTCACAGAAATATCAATAAAAAAAACCACCTTCTGGTGGCTCTTTTTCACGATAAACGCACGATATATATAAACGGGGACGGATTATAAAACGGGCGAACTCGCGTAGTTACTTTCTGCAATCTCCTCAATGATCCGCTTATTAAACGCTGCGAGATCCTTCGGACTTCGGCTTGTAGTAAGGCCACGATCAGTAACTACTTCAACGTCGGACCAGTGTACACCGGCATTTTCAAGGTCTGTACGAACAGATGGATAAGAAGTCATATTCCTGTCGCGCAACATGCCGGTTTCTATCAGCAGCTGCGGCCCATGGCAGATAGCCGCTACCGGTTTTTGTTCTTCAAGAAATTGTTGCGCAAAATCCACACAATCCACATTGGTGCGCATTCTGTCGGGATTCAACACCCCGCCGGGAATGATTAGTGCGTCATAATCATCCACGTTGGCGTCAGCAAGCTGAACGTCCACAGGAATTTCAATCGACCAGTGATCATGATTCCAGGCTTTTACTTTTTTACTTTGCGGTGATACAATATCAACAGTGGCTCCCGCTTCCTGTAATGCTTTCATAGGGCTGGTTAATTCAGTTTCTTCAAAACCATTTTCAGTTAGAATGGCTACTCTCTTTCCGCTTAACTTTCCCATATTTTAAGAATTTAGAAATTCAAAATATTCTATCAGCCAGTATAATTCAAAAACAATACCACGAGTCCGATTGATGAATTCCATTAACAAAGTAATCCGTAATTTTATGTTTACTTTATGACCATTGAGCAGAAGCGACTTATCGTAAATTCATATAAGAAAATACCACTTGAGCAGTGGGGCCCCTACCTGAGCGAACGTCAATGGGGAACAGTACGTGAAGATTATGGCCCCTATGGGGATGCATGGAATTATTTCCCATATGACCATGCACATTGCCGCCAATATCAGTGGGGCGAAGACGGTCTGGCCGGTATTTCTGATTTCTTTCAGAACCTTTGTTTTGCAATCGCACTCTGGAATGGAAAAGATGCCATACTGAAAGAAAGGCTTTTCGGATTAGGAAATGGACAGGGTAATCATGGCGAAGATGTGAAGGAATTATACTACCACCTCGACAATATTCCTTCCCACTATTATATGGAATACCTGTATAAATATCCACAACAGGCTTTCCCTTACGAGCAGCTTATACAGGAAAACCGCCTTCGTTCAAAACTGGAACCCGAATTTGAAATCCTGGATACGGGCGTTTTCGATGATGATGAATATTTCGATGTGCTGGTTACTTATGCCAAGGAAAATTCTACCGATATATTTATCAAGATCGATATTACCAATCGCTTTCACAAAGCTGCGGAAATTACGGTATTGCCAACTCTATGGTTCTATAATCAATGGAACGGGGATCAGGAAACCAGGCCCGATATCAGCCTGCGAAATAAAAATTCAGTAAAAGCCACGCATCACCGGATTGGAGATTACTATCTGTACTTTCAAACGCCCAAGGAAAAATGGTTTACCGAAAATATCACCAACACGGAGAAAGTGATAGGTATTCCCAATCAATCCCCCTTTGTTAAAGATTCATTTCATTCGGCCCTGATCAAAGGCGAAAATCTGGCGGGATTGAAGAAGAAGAAAAACGGAACCAAATTTTCTCCTGTATACAAACTGCGGTTGGATGGCGGTAAAACAGAAACCATTTATCTGCGGCTTTCCAATAAGTCGGTTACTAACCCCTTTACACTGGGATTCAAAAAGATTTTCCAGGTAAGAAAAGAGGAAGCCAATGCTTTTTACGATAAAATACTGCACCCCGATACACCTCCGGAATTCAAATTACTCCAGCGACAGGCATTGTCCGGAATATTATGGAGCAAACAATATTATCACTTCGATATTGAAGACTGGCTGACAACCAGCGACGGCATCAGTCCGGTAAACGACGGGAAGAAATTCGGACGTAATCACGACTGGAAACATTTGAAAAACCAGGATATTATTGCCATGCCCGATAAATGGGAATATCCCTGGTATGCGGCCTGGGATATGGCTTTTCAATGTATTCCCATGAGCATGGTTGATCCTGTATTCGCAAAAAATCAGTTGTTACTGATCATGCGGGAATGGTATATGAAACCCGATGGTCAGCTGCCGGCTTATGAATGGAATTTCAGCGATGTGAATCCGCCGGTACAGGCCTGGGCTGCACTCGCTGTGTATCATATTGAAGGGAAGAAATCCGGCACTTATGATATAAATTTTCTGAAACGTATTTTTCAAAAATTGCTGATCAATTTTACCTGGTGGATAAACCGCAAGGATCCCAACGGTAATAATATGTTTGAAGGCGGCTTCCTTGGCCTCGATAATATCGGTGTATTCAACCGGAGCATTGAACTGCCCGGGCAGATGCAGCTGGAACAGGCCGATGGAACAAGCTGGATGGGTATGTATGCACTCAACATGATGGATATGGCATTGGAAATTGCCATGAAAGACATCACGTTTGAAGATACGGCCACGAAATTTTTTGAACAGTTCGTCCTGATCGCAGAAGCCCTGAATGAACAGGGTATGTGGAATGAGGAAGACAGATTTTTTTACGACACACTGGCTGTCGCCGGCTCTGCGCCCATCCAGTTAAAAATTCATTCTATTGTCGGCATCACTACCCTGTTTGCTGTTTCAATGATTGAAAAGAAAAAACTGGATAAACTTTCCGATTTTCAAAAACGGATCAGCTGGTTTGAAAATTACCGGTTGAAGAATAATAAGTTCTGGCCCAATGAAGAAAAAACGGATGGGAATACTATTTTGCTTTCACTGATTCCGCGGGACCGCCTCGTAAGTCTTCTTGAACGGCTGCTTAACGAAGATGAATTTCTTTCTCCGGGTGGCATCCGGGCGCTTTCCAGGTTTCATGAAAAAAATCCTTATTCAGTACGGATTGATAATGTTGATTATAATATCCAGTATGATCCGGGTGATTCGACCTCGAATCTTTTTGGCGGGAATTCCAACTGGCGCGGACCGGTATGGATGCCGATCAATTATCTTATCATTCAGTCCATTCGTAAATACGGGAACTTTTATGGCAATGCGCTGAAAGTGGAATGTCCGGTAGGATCAGGCGTGTATATGAACCTGGAAGAAGTAGCAGACTTCCTCACGCAGCGCGTGATTAGTTTATTCCTTCCGGATGTATCAGGAAGTGTACCGCAATATGGTAAATACAATTGGTTCTATCAGCAACCGGGGAATGAACATTTGAATCTATTCTTTGAATATTTCCATGGAGATAGCGGTATGGGTCTGGGAGCCTGTCATCAGACCGGCTGGACGGCCTGCCTGGCAGAATTGATCGCTGCCCATCAGGAAAGTGTGAAAAGACGAGAATCAGAACCAACTCCTGAAATCACCGTGGTTGCTTAGGTTTTTGTAGTTTCATTCTATATATGGATCATATCAACGAGGATATCCGCAAACTGTTTACCGGCTATAGCAAAGAATCCATTCTTTCCATTAATAAAATCCCGCAGTCCGGTAGTATTCGTATTTACTACCGTATTCAGACTTCCGCCGGAATCTTATATCGCCACATATGGAATCAATATAAAAGAAAACCTGAGTTTTATCCGGTTCAGCAGGCATTTTAAAACAAAAAATTGTCCCGTACCGGAAATCTATGCCGTCAATAAGGAAGGCACCATTTATATCCAGGAGGACTTTGGAGATATTTCTTTACTGAATCATCTGGAAACGGAAGGGCCTAATGATCATGTATACGGGCTTTTTCGGACAAAGCCTGAAAGAACTGGCGCATCTGCAGATACAGGGAGATCAGGGGCTGGATTATGAAAACTGGTGTCTTACATCCAGTGAATTTGGCAGACAGGCCATCATGAGTGACCTGCTTTATTTTAAATATTATTTTCTCGATACCCTGCAGCTTCCTTATGATAAGGAAAAACTCATTGCAGATTTTGAAACCTTTTCTAATGAACTCGGGAATACCGAATATAAATATTTCATGTTCCGGGATTTTCAAAGCAGGAATATTCTGATTGAAAATGAAAAAGTTCATTTTATCGACTACCAGGGTGGCATGAAGGGTGCCCTGCAATATGATGTGGCATCGATGCTCTGGCAGGCGAAGGCCGAACTCAGTGAAGCATGGAAACAAGGTCTGCTGGAATATTATATGGATTGCGTGGAAGAAGAATTGGGATCGCCCTTCAATAAAAAGCAATTCGTGCAGCAATATCATGGGTATGTACTCATACGTATCATGCAGGTATTGGGTGCTTATGGATTCAGGGGTCTGTTTGAACGAAAAGCGCATTTCCTGGTGAGTATTCCCCTTGGCCTGAAAAATCTCCGTTCTTTTCTTCATCAATATGCAATGGGGAAAAATGTTCCGGAGTTTGAAAGAATATTACACCTGATCGTGGAAGACCAGATTATCGAGCGTTTCATACCGCCCCGCGCAGATGCCGATACACCCCTGGTAGTTCATATCAACAGTTTCTCTTACAGGAAAACTCTTCCTGTTGATCAGGGTGGCAATGGCGGCGGATTTGTGTTTGATTGCCGGGGCATTTTAAATCCGGGCCGGCTGGAAATTTTTAAATCAAAAACAGGCAGGGATAAAGAAGTAAAAGATTTCCTTGAGCAACAAACAAAAATGCCCGAATATCTCAACAGTGTTTTTGATCTCGTTGATATTTCTGTGGAAGACTATCTCAACCGGGGTTTTAAGAGCCTGATGGTAAACTTTGGCTGTACAGGCGGGCAACACCGCAGTGTCTATGCCGCCGATTCCCTGGCCCGACACCTGAAAAATAAATTCGGTGTAAACGTGGAACTCCATCATATCGAGCAGGAATCGAAAGACTGGAAAAATCAGTAATTCAGATAAATAGTTTTTCAGCGACGGTAACAGATTCAGTTCTTCCCACATCCACCAGCCTGGTACCCGAGTGATCAAATCCGAGTATTGGATGTGTACCGGCGAGTTCAAGATATGTATCCACAATTGAAAATTTACCTTCTCTTCGCATTAAGCGGAAATATTTCGGGAGAAATCAGATGAATACCGCTGAACGCCTTTTCATCCAGCAGGGTCCCGGGGAGAGAAATTTTTTCTTCGCCTGTCTTAGTATTCCGCCAGCCACTAAGTCGGTTATTTTTATCAAACAGGAAATATCGGGAGGTCGTTCGATTGGTAATGGCCAGCGTAGCAAGCGGCTTTTTTTCTTCATGATAAAACACCATGGCTTCCAGATCAAGGTCCGTGAGGATATCCACATTCATCAATACAAATGAACCATAATCAAAATAGTCTGCGGCTTTCTTTAATCCGCCACCGGTTTCAAGCACCTGACCGGTTTCGTCACTGATTGTAATCCGGCTTCCCCATCCATCATTATCCCGAACAGCATCTATGATCTGTTCAGCGAAATGATGCACATTCACTATTACATCCCTTATCCTGTAAGATTGCAGGTAAAGGATATTTCTTTCGAGCAGGCTTTTGCCATTTACAATCGCAAGTGCCTTTGGGTGTTTGTCTGTCCACGGTTTGAAACGTGTCCCCAGACCAGCGGCCAGGATCATGGCTTTCATCAGAGAACAATATTTTGTACCAGACTGCTCTTGCCCGGATAGTCGGTATTAAAATGAAGACCACGGCTCTCTTTTCTGAACTGGGCGCTTTTTACGATCAGATATCCGGTGGTGATCAGATTCCTCACTTCGCAGAGTTGTGGAGACATGAGGGTGGTTTCGTATAGGGCTTCAATTTCTTCGTGAAGCAGGTCAAGTCTTTTCAATGCCCGGTTAAGACGGATATTGGTACGCACGATGCCCACATAATCGCTCATCAGTAACTGAAGTTCCTTAATGCTCTGGGTAATAAGGATCATCTCTCCGGGTGCAGTCGTTCCTTCTGCATTCCAGTCCGGTATATCATCGCGAAAGGAAAGTTTTTTAATCCTGTCGATGCTATCCAGGTAACAACGGTGAGCAAACACCATGGCTTCCAGCAGCGAATTACTGGCCAGCCGGTTTGCGCCATGCAGGCCGGTAGATGCGCATTCCCCGCATGCATATAAATTCCTAATGGAAGTATGTCCCCATTCATCGGTTTTAATACCTCCGCAACTGTAATGCGCAGCAGGTGCAACCGGGATCATTTGTGTCGCCACATCAACGCCGGCGGATTTACAGGTCGAATAGATATTCGGGAAATGTTCCATGAATTTTTTCATATCCATATGACGGCAATCCAGGTACACGTGTTCCGTACCCGCTTTCTTCATTTCACTGTCAATCGCCCGGGCCACGATATCACGTGGTGCCAGATCTTTTCGTTCATCATATTTTTCCATAAAGGCCTCACCCTTCTTATTCCGCAGAATTCCTCCGTCCCCCCTCACCGCTTCTGTAATCAGGAATGCCGGGCTGACGCCCTGCTGGTATAAGGCGGTTGGATGAAATTGAATAAACTCCATATTTTCAATCCTTCCCTTTGCCCGATATACCATGCCGATACCATCGCCTGTTGCAATTACGGGATTGGTTGTGGTACGGTATACCTGACCATTGCCACCCGTTGCAAATACCGTGATCCGGGATAAAATTTTTACGATGCAGTTCTCCTGCATGTCCAGCGCATAAATGCCATAACATTCAATATCGGGAGTGCCTTTGGTAACCAGATAGCCGAGGTGATGCTGTGTGATGATATCCACCACAAAACAATGTTTGATGATCTCGATATTTTTTTGTGCGGCAACCGTTTGCAATAAGGCGCGTTCCATTTCCTTCCCGGTAACATCTTTATGATGCAGGATCCGGAATTCAGAATGGCCGCCTTCCCTGCCTCTTTTAAATTCTCCTTCTTCATCTTTATCGAAGCGGGCGCCCCAGTCAATCATTTCCCGGATGCGCTCGGGTCCTTCCTTCACAACGATCTCCACTATCTTCGGATTACACAGACCATCGCCTGCCACCAGCGTATCTTCAATATGTTTTTCAAAACTGTCGTTCTCCAGATCTGTCACGCCCGCAATACCACCCTGGGCATATTTGGTATTGGTTTCATCGGCGATCGTTTTGGTAATAACCAGAACATGCTGATCAGGACAGGCTTTCGCCACTTTCAATGCATAAGTAAGTCCGGCAATACCTGATCCGACCACGAGGAAATCTGTTTTTCTTTGCATAGTTCCGCCTAATAAACAATCGTGTATTCGAATTTTTCCGGGTGCTCGAATACTTCAATCAGGTTGTATTTTATAATCACTTTTTTCCGGTCGGGGAAAAGCTGGGCCAGGCTATTGTCGACTTTCTTAACAGGCTTGGGTACTACGATGGTGAGTGTGTAAGGAATTGAAATCCCTGCGTTGCCCGCTTCTTTCATTTGTGCGAACTGGGGAGATTGTTGCAGCGCTTTCCATTTTTCGGCGTTTAACTTCCGTGAAATCAGACCCTCGTGACTTTCAAAATCATAAATGGCATTGAACTGATTCATATCCGGCATGCCATTATCATTTCCTGCTGAAGCCGTATCTGACTTACCGGCCATCCCCTTAAACAATTGGTTGAATCCAAGAGTCTGATTATTCATCGAATTGTAAAGTTTCTGCAGGTTAGCGAGATTCTTAAAAGGGATGACGATATCACTTTTAAATTCTTTTTGTTCCATATTTAATTTCAGATGAACATATCCGTCTTTGATCAGGGCCTTGTCTTCCGCGGAAATATTTGTAGCCGTATCCACCAACCCTTTCATCATGACTGTAGTGTCAATATTTTTTGAGGGCATTTGTTTATCCATTTCATCTTTTCCGAGATAAGTCTGCATCACCTGCATAAGCTGGCTCATATCCGTATGGACAGAATATACGCCCGACCCGTCTGCTTTCAGATCGATATCTTCATTTATTTCAAAACAACCAGCCAGAAAAAATATACAGGCAATGGTGAAAAAGAATTTTAATTTTTTCATTGTTCTACATTATTCAGCAAGGTACATGTTTACCGGAATTCCAATTGATATACCACATTAAAACTTTGTGAATGGCCAGGTTCTAAAATGATAAGTCCCAGTTTATTATTAAAACTATCTGGAGCCGAACTCAGGTTTTCGATGGCGATGCTCAATGCGGTCGTCCGGAGTATAAATCTGAAGAAAGGGATAATTGTTATCGGGAAAAAAACTCAATCGCAATCCGTTCTCCGGATTCTCCAGTGTGGCGGCAGCTGTTCCCGAGTCCGGTTCCAGTAAAAAACAATTATCAAATGTTTCAGCACCGATTTGAACGGGGGAATAGAATTTGTCCATTTCAACGATATGACCCAGTGGAATCAGTTTGTCGTCGAACGCCAGTTTCTTCCTGGAATGGAAAGATAGTAACCAGTCGTTCACCCTGCCTTCCAGGTTGAAATAGGGATGCCATCCATCGGCCATGGGTATACGCACCGGGGAAAGATTAATGACGGTTGTTTCCAGGTTTAATCTTCCCGAGGCTTTTAAAGTATATCTGACATTTATTTTATATTCGAACGGAAAGGCCGGGTCTTCTTTATTGTAATGATATCCGAGCAGGATACTGGCGCTGTCTTCTGCGACTGATTTTCTCCAAAACGGTAAATGGTTTATCAGCAAGAATGCCATGAATGGCGGAACCATCATTAAATTTGTTCCGGAATTCATAGGTATTTCCGTCAAACTCATATCTGCCTTCTGAGATCCGGCACACGAAAGGAGAAAGTTTGGCGCTTTTATAAAAAGACAAATGGTGTCTTTTCAGGTCAGCCTGATTTTGATAGTTGTTTATTACCTGTATTCTGCGATTACCCAATGGAATTGAGAATTCATGTAATATCGCTCCCGCGTCGGGCAGGATCCTGACCTGGATACAGGATCTGAGATCAGTGATCTGTAAAAGTTCCAGATCCTCATCCCTTTCTTGTGTTATATTGAATGACATTTGTATGGCGTTAAATTTCGATGAATGGAAAAGGATATTATCAGGCAATTTCAACAATATTTTGGAAAAGAACACCAGATTGCTGCTGCGCCCGGCCGGGTAAATCTTATCGGTGAACATACGGATTATAACCAGGGCTTTGTACTTCCGGGTGCTATTGACAGGAATATTTTCCTGGCGCTGGCGCCCAACGGGTCCGACCGATTGAATCTGGAGGCAATTCAATACGGCGAACGATTCTCATTTGCACTGGACGAAATGCACCCTGTAAAGGGATGGCCGACCTACTTACTGGGTATGATTTATATGATCATGCCGGAGAAACGTCTGCCCTATGGCATGGATCTGGTTGTTTCGGGTAATGTACCGGTGGGTGCCGGAATGAGTTCTTCAGCGGCACTATGTTCAGCATGCGGAATCGCACTTAATGAAATCTTTCAATTAGGGCTTATCGAGGATGGAGATAGCGCTGGCAGGCCAGCAAACGGAACATCGTTTCGCCAGTTTACAATGCGGGATCATGGACCAGTTTGCCAGTCTTCATGGAAAATCAGGACATTTAATGAAGCTGGATTGCCGCAGCCTGGAATACGAATACATTCCTTTTGATTTTCCCGACTTGAGAATTATTCTGGTGAATTCTATGGTGAGCCATTCACTGGCTTCATCCAGAATATAACCTGCGCACGGCAACAGTGTGAAGCAGGAGTAGAGCTTCTCCAAAAATATGATTCGTCCATTGTTTCCCTGCGTGATGTGAACTATGACATTACTCGAATCGCACCGGCCGGAATTGGATGAAACAGTTTATAAAAGATGCCGGTTTGTTGTGGAAGAAAACCAGCGCCTGCTCAGGGCTGTGTTTGTTTATAAGAGCATAACCTGGATGAATTCGGAAAACTGATGTATGCGTCGCATGAAGGGTTGAGTAATGATTATGAAGTAAGCTGTCCGGAATCTGATTTCCTGGTAAAAACGATCCGGGGATTAGAAGGGGTGAAGGGGGCGCGGCAAATGGGCGGCGGATTCGGTGGCTGCATTATCACTCTGGTGGAAAAAAATTCGGCGGATAATTTTATCCGGGACATCCGGAACTAAATATGAAGACACGTTTAAGATTACACCGGATTGTTATATTACGACTATTGACGATGGAGCGAGAATGATTAAGCCGAAGGCTTAATCATTACTGTGGAAATGTGGAATTGTAAATAATTGCAAGCAATTATTTGGTGGAAATGTGAAAGTGAAATTTGAAAATTCATGTGAAAATCCAATGTGAAAATCAAATTTATCATTTCATTTTGCATTCCTACATTTCCACAATTTCACACTTCCACAGTTATGTATTTGGTTCTATCCACTCATTATGTTCCTTTAACAGCGAGATCAGTTCATCTACGGCTGTTTCGCTGTTCACATTTCGTCTTCATCACTTCTTTTCCTTTATACAACGTAATTTTTCCGGGTCCGCTGCCGACATATCCGAAATCCGCATCTGCCATTTCACCCGGTCCGTTCACAATACAACCCATGATGGCTATTTTAAGACCCTTGAGATGACTGGTCACGGACCGGATCTTTGCAGTAGTTTCCTGAAGATCGAACAGTGTTCTGCCGCAGGAAGGGCAGGAGATATATTCCGTTTTTGAAATCCTGGTTCTGGCCGCCTGCAGAATGGAAAATGCAGTATTATTCAGGAACTGGTGATTATTATTCGCAGTCAGGTAGGTTCTTCCGCTTACTCTGTCATTCACCATTTTTTTTGGATCATTGATCAGCCAGATTCCGTCGCCCATTCCATCTGTCAAGTAAGGCACCGGCTTCCACAGCAAAATGAATAAGCTGCCGGTCGATGGTGGTTTCCATGCATTCTACTGCGAGGATCACCGGGATTTCCAGATTCACGATTCATCAGTTCGATAATAAACCGCCTGGTGTCCAATACCGGATTTTCATTGTCTGAATAAAGCCAGACACCAGTCCTGGTATTTTTTCCAGTAGACTGAATATCTCCGGACTGATTGCCTGGTTCACGTTTAGAGATAAAAAATTCATGGTAGGCGACCATGTCCCGGTTGTCTTCAGTTGATCCATTGAAAAAGAGAGGAAAATATTTTTCCTCACCGCGATGCCCGTTTATGCTGTTCCAGCGATTTCCAGGTTTCGTAGTTGCAAATGACTTTGCAGGTTCCGGGCAAATTAAAATCCAGAATTTTATTTCCGGTATAAATGTAATCCGCCGCCGCATCGCCAATTTTCCATTTATCTGTCTACTGCATCATATTCATATCCGATTCTGCTCGAGCGATTCCCTTGTAATGGATTTATTCATGCATATAATCGGCTATCACAACCGGCGGATGGCTCGCCGCCGATATTATATACCGGCTGGGTTTTTCTTCTCTTATATTCAAAAGGGGAATAGGGAATTTTTTCAACGGGTAAAATGCCCGAACCATCTTTTTTTGATTGATATCGGGCAACAATGTCCTGGCAAACAGGAATTTCAAATTCCGGATCTTCGGTCAGGGATACCCGTATGGTGTCACCAATTCCGTCTTCCAGCAGGGTGCCGATACCGATTGCCGATTTAATTCTTCCATCTTCTCCGTCACCGGCTTCAGTAACGCCGATATGCAGCGGATAAATCAGGTTGAATTCATCCTGCATGGTCTTGACCAGCAGCCGGTAGGCCTCCACCATCACCAGCGGATTGCTGGATTTCATACTGAGTACGATCTGGTGATAATTTTCACTTCTTGCGATACGCAGAAATTCCATCGCGCTCTCCACCATACCCATCGGACTGTCGCCATAGCGGCTCATAATCCGGTCACTCAGCGATCCGTGGTTGGTACCGATACGCATGGCTGTGCCATATTCCTTGCATATTTTAATCAGCGGAAGAAAGCGGTCCCGGATTCTTTCAATTTCTTCCAGGTAATCCGGCATCGGTATAGTCAATAAATTCAAATTTCTTTTTATCGGCATAATTACCCGGGTTCACCCTTACTTTTTCCACAATGCGTGCAGCAATTTCTGCCGCATTGGGTGTGAAATGAATATCGGCGACCAGGGGTGTTTTGTATCCTCTTTTGCGGATTTCATTTTTGATATTCAGCAGGTTTTCTGCTTCTGTTTTGCTGGGTGCTGTAATGCGGATCAGTTCAGCACCGGCTTCAATACAACGAATGGACTGTTCCACGGTTCTGACCGTATCCATGGTGTCATAGGTAGTCATGGTCTGCACGCGGATAGGCGCAGTTCCGCCGAGAACAAGTTCTCCGACTGTAACGGGAACCGTATTCAGTCTTTTATATCCTGTAAGTGAATTGGTATACAGTTGCATTGTTAAGCTTGAAGGTTGAAGCCGTAGATGCCGGACATGCGCTTACTTCCGACAAAATTAACGATGTAAACTTCCAGTAAAACTTTACGCTTTACGCCTTATACTTCCACACTTTCCTCACCAATCCTTTTCAGGCTGGCTCAGGGAATGGTTTTTATTCTGGTTCATTTTATCCTGCACGTCTTTTTCCCTTTGTTCCAGGGATTTGAGGTATTGTTCCACCTGTTGCTTGGTAAGCTTGCTTTGTGGTGGTTTGGGCTGGTTATCCGGTGATTTTGATCCTGTTTTTGCTTTGTCATCTTTTTTTTTGTCTTTCTGGTCTTTCTTATTCTGTTGCTGCTGCTGCTGTCCTGTTTCTTTTTTTCCAGCAGGGCCTTGATCAGGTTATCCCTTGCTTCACTGTCTGCCGGATTAAGCCGCAGGGCATTTTTCCAGGCATCAATGCTTTCTTCCAGTTTTTTCTGACGGATCATGGCAACGCCTTTATTGTAATAAGCACTTTGCCGGGTATTCTCATCTGCCTTGGATTGTAAAACATCGTCGTAAGTAGGCAGACGGCTTTATCATACTCATTTTTCCGGTATAAGCGCATCGCCCTGATTAAATTGTGCATCTGGATTTCCCGGAGATTTTTTCAGCGCTTTTTCATAGTTGGATAAGCGACTGATCATAATCCTGTTTATTGTAATAACGGTTTCCCTGACGGATCAGCGCGTCGGTTGTCTGTGCCTGCGCAGAAACGGACGAAGCCAATACGGCTAAAAAGAATAATATGGTAAACAGGTGCTTTAGGCAATTTTTCTTTTTCTTTCAGGGATGAATAATTCCAGCACCAGCAGAATCCCTGCCAGTCCGATAAACCAGGGAAAATAATTTTTATAATTGATAAATTCACTGTCGGACAATGCTCTTTTTTCAATACTATCCAGTCGCTGTGATAAGCGTTATGGTTGCATCTTCCAGGTTTTCCAGATGGATATAGATTCCGTTGGTGGCATCTGAAATACCGGTCAGTTCCTGTTCATTCAGTTTGGAAATGACGATATTTCCCTTATCATCTTTTTTTGGTTCTTTGGTTTCGGGATCAATGATTTCGAGATCCTTCCGCAGAACCGATACCCACCGTATTGACCATAACGCCATCATCGGCCAATTGTTTTGCGATTTTTAGGCCATCGGGATCATGGTCCTCTCCGTCTGAGATCAATACGACCGCTTTATATTTATGTTCATTCCGGTTGAAAGAACTGTTGGCCATGGTGAGGGCTTCCGCAAAAATAGTTCCCTGGGTGGGCACAGCTTCCGGACCGGCTTCGGAAATATACAGTTTTGCCGCACTGTGATCTGTAGTCAGCGGCATTTGCATATAGGATCTGTCCGGCAAACAGGATCAGTCCGACCCGGTCATTCTGCAAACGGTCGATGAGGCGGTACAAAAGTTGTTTGGCCTTATCGAGACGGCTGGGTTTTACATCCTGTGCGAGCATACTTTTACTTACATCCAGAACGATCATCACATCCACACCCTGGCGTGAAATATTTTCTGCATTTCCTTTGGCCCGCAGATTGGCTAAGACCGGCAACCAGGAAAAAAACAGCTACGCAGATCAGGATAAATTTCAACAGGAAATTCCTGGCGGAAAAAGATTTTACCAGCTGGTTTACCAGTGCCGGATCTCCAATTCGAGAGCCAGTTTTTTCTTCCAGCTCATTCAGACTGGAAGATATCAGGAATATAGCAGAAAGGGAATCAGCAGTAAGCCAATAAAATATTCCGGGTGCTGGAATTTGCATAGGTTAATGAAGGGTATCCGGCTTGCAAGATAACAAAGACCAGATCGCTGGTAGATTTATTTCTTTCCGTTAAAAAATCCTAAATGGGCCAGGATGTCTTTAAGCAGTTTTATCCGCACCTTAATACCGGTCTTGGTACGGTTGATTCAATATTCAGGACAAAAAAATAAGGATGCCTGTTTTCTTCGATCCAGCCTACCACCCAGCCCAGTTCATGACCGTTTTCCAGGGAAGCCCCATCCGGTTTTATAAGATAATTTATAATTGGAATTCTGTTCACGCAACATTACGGACTGAACAATTTCCTGGGTACGTTTAAAAAAGGGAAGCTGGTTGAAATATAATTTTTTCACCAGACCGAGTTCTTCATCCGGTTTCACCTTCAGGTGATTATTCAGCCAGAATGAATCGATGGGTCCGCTGATATTCCGGTTACCGTATCCCAGACTGTCGATCCAGATTTTCATGGTATCACGACCAATTCGACGGGCCACTTCCTGGTAATAGGGAACCGCAGAAACGGCAAATGCTTCTTTCATGGTCAGGTCCTTGTTCCAGTCTTCATTCCATCTTTTAACACCATCCCATTTGATTACCATGTTTTCATCCCTGATTACTCCGGTTTGTAATCCGATCAGCGAATTCACAATTTTAAAAGTGGATGCCGGCGTATAGGCACTGTCGCGGTAACGGGACAGGTTATAAACGATGAAATTATTTTCTCCGTTATTGAAAAGTGCAAAACATCCCGTCACACCTGCAGAGTCAAAATATGGTTTCAGGCTTTCATCTTCCTTCACATTATTGGTTGAACATCCGGATAAAATGAAATAAAGCAGAGCAGGAATCAGGTAACGGGACATAGAAAATTTTTGCAAAAATAAGCAGCTCGAAACTAAATGGATATGGTTATATTTAAAGAGCGAATTACTATGCTCACCAAGACCGATATAGAAAAATATTTTATAGCTGAAAAACAGGAAAGCCTGGTATTCCTGGTCATTGGTATGGTTGCCGTTCTGCTGGCCCTTGATTTTTTATTTTGCGATAAAATCGCCCGTCTACCGGGCGCGGCCCTGCCCTTACTGATCCTGGGCCTGATTCAGGCCGTTGCCGGTTATTCGGTTTATGTAAGAAGCGACGACCAGCGTATCAGCCAGGTATATGCTTATGATATGAATCCTGATCAGCTCAAAACAATTGAACTTACCCGCATGCGGAAGGTCAAGTACCAATTTTCAGATTTACCGGTGGGTTGAAATCGGAGTTTTCATCGCCGGGCTTGTACTTATCTATCCTTTTCCGCAATGATACCGGAAAAATTATTCTGGCTGGGTTTTGGAATCTACTCTCACCCTGATGGCGGCTGAATTATTTATTGCAGATTTTATCGCTGAAAAACGTGCTGTTTCTTATACCGAGCTGCTGGAAGAATTCAATAAGAAAGCCTAAGCTTAAAGCCTAAAGCTCAAAGCCAGCGGTCAATGCTGAATCATTAAAATAATTGTCAACCGCCAACCGTCAACCGTCAACCGTCAACCAATGCAAGGCTTTAAGCCTTCTGACTTAAGCTTTAAGCTTTCAAGCACAGTCTTCAATTTCTTCCAGAGTTGTCTTTTTGAACCAGCTGATTCCGGACTTCTTTGATATACGGTATACCTTTCAGGTAATTGCTGTAATGCCGGCGCATTTCCAGAATACCCAGCACATTTCCCTTTCCATTCGATGGAACGGTACAAATGCTGCGCGGATCACTTCAATTCGTTCTTCCAGGGAAGGTGGTTCCAGATGTTTCCCGGTTTTTAGAAAATGTTTGATCTCCTGGAAAATCCAGGGATATCCGATGGCAGCACGGCCAATCATAATGCCATCCACACCATAACGGTTTTTATATTCAAGCGCTTTTTCCGGACTGTCCACATCTCCATTTCCAAAAATAGGAATATGTATGCGCGGATTATTTTTAACCCTTGCGATCAGCGTCCAGTCAGCTTCTCCTTTATATAACTGGGACCTGGTTCTTCCGTGAATAGTCAGCGCGCCAATACCTTCATCCTGCAAACGTTCGGCAACTTCCTCAATATTTTTTGAATCATCATCCCAGCCCAGCCGGGTTTTTACAGTAACCGGAAGCCGGGTGGATTGTATAACGGCCCGGGTTAGGCGAACCATGGCCGGTACATCTTTCAGCACGGCTGCTCCGGCACCTTTACACACGACTTTTTTTACCGGGACATCCAAAATTGATGTCGACCAGGTCAGGATTCGTTGCATCAATAATACGGGCACTGAGTGCCATGGCTTCTTCATCTCCGCCGAAAATCTGAATGCCGAAGGGTCGTTCATATTCAAAAAAATCCAGTTTCTGTTTGCTCTTGATGGCATCCCGGATCAGGCCTTCAGAAGAAATAAATTCACTGTACATCAGATCGGCACCATATTTCTTACAGACATACCGGAACGGCGGATCACTCACGTCTTCCATGGGTGCCAGGAGCAGGGGGAAATCCGGCAGACGTAATATGTTGTCCGATCTGAATTGACATCTGGATGGTGGGAATGTTCTGAATGGAATAACCCATGTTGAAATTGAAGACTGGTTGCTTAATTTCGCACAGCTTCCTGGCGCAAAGATACTCATTAAAACCTGTAGCCGGAAGCTCTCTGCATGCACACCTATCTTCGAAATAAACCCGCCTGGATGCAACTAATCATTTTTGGCGGCCTTACCGTGGGAATCCTTTTTCTTGTTTTACTGTGGGCATTCGGCATTGTGGCCCATCTCAATCACCTGAGTGTCATGCAAATTGTCATCGATGGGTCCGGCAGACTTTGCCCGGCCGGAGAATGGCAGGTGTAATCAAGGAGCTGCTGATCGTTCAGTTCTTCGGATATTTTTTGCTGCCTTCACTGGTTTTTGCTTACCTGGCCGATCCGCACCCTCTGGCATTATGCCGGATTAAAAGCGCCCCAGAAAAAATCATTTCTGCTCCTGGCCGTGATCACCATGATCGTCTGCCTATTTTACAGTAGAATTTCTGGGGATGCTCAATGAAGCCATCGTGCATTTTTTGCCAGATCAGTACCAAAAATGGATCGATCGAGCGGAGAAGACGATGCCAATGAACAGCTGGAAAATATTCTGTCCGATGAAGAGTCCCGCCGACCTGCTGATGATGCTATCTTCCTGGTGGGTGTGCTGCCGGCCATTGGCGAAGAGCTTTTTTTCAGGGGTATTCTGCAGAAACTTTTTATCCAGATTTTCAAATCAGCCTGGCCCGGAATTATTTTTACCGGCTTTCCTTTTTTCTGCCATTTCATATGCAGTTTATGGGATTTCTGCCCGGATGGCGCTGGGCATTATCCTGGGTGCCCTATACTGGTATAGCGGCAGCCTGTATACTTCCATGCTGGGCCATTTTATTTTCAATACCATCAATATATTTCTCGATTTATTTCAAAGTTGCGGACCTGGATTCGAAAGCCAGTTACAGTTTGCTGGATTCAGTGCAGTAGGGTCTGGTTTCCATGGCCGGGGTGGTTATTCCTGCTGAATGGTATCTGAGAAAGAAATCAACTACAGATTATGCCGTTGAATTTCCGCCGGTACGATGAAATCTCTTGTCGGCGATCCCGGATACAGCCGGTATAATTTCCATTTACGTATCTTCACTATATGGCACTTCAGGCGGTCACTTTCAGAATAAGGGCGCTGACTTCACTGGTGTTTGTTGCAGTCATGCTCACCGGTTTGCTTTGGAATATCTGGAGTTTTTTTATTCTTTTTTCCATCATTCATTTTGGCTGCTGGTACGAATACCAGAAACTTCTTGCTAAAATTGATCCGGCCTATACTGAAATCAGTTCCTTTCAAAAATACGGTGTCATGATTGCCGGCTGGTGTATCATGATGTATTGCAGCCGTCCGGGATTCGCGGGAGATATGGGAAATACAGGTCTTCATAATGCTGGTTTGTACGGCGGACTGCTGTTTCTTTTCATTTTACCTGTTGCAGAAATATTATATACCCGCAAAACCTACCTGCGAAATATGGGTTATTCCGCGCTGGGTCTGATTTATATTTCACTGAGCCTCGGACTACTGCTTAACCTGCGGACTTTTATCCGGGCATGGCCCTGGAAAATGTAAATAAATTGCTGGTGCTGGCCATTATCCTGAGTTTATGGGTGAATGATACCATGGCATACCTGGTTGGTTCACTGATTGGCAAAACACCACTATCGAACATTTCGCCAAAAAAAACCTGGGAGGGCACCATCGGCGGAATTAATATTCGCTATTCTGGCCATGGGAGCACTCGGTTATTTTTTAAGCAGTGGTTTTGAAATGCAGGCCGTTAGTCCAATGGATGATCGTAGCTGCCATTGCTGCCATAACCGGAACCATTGGAGATCTGCTGCAGAGTAAACTAAAAAGACTCGCGGATGTAAAAGACAGCGGACATATCATGCCCGGTCATGGAGGTTTTCTGGACCGTTTCGATTCCCTGCTTTTCGCCACTCCTTTCATTTGGCTTTACATTGTTATGTTTGCATAATTAATAAGCGATCCAAGATTTTATTTATTCACGAATGACCATTCACAAAGAAGGATATAAAACAATTGCGATATGTGCGATTATATTTGCAGCCATTAACCTGGTTTCGTTTTATGCTATCAGTTTTCATATGCCGGCTTTAAGCTGGGTGATATTTTTTATTACACTGGCACTGTTGCTTTTTATCATATCTTTTTTCCGGGTGCCGGCACGGGACCTTCCATCAATGAAAAATATATTGTTTGTCCGGCTGATGGTAAAGTGGTGGTGATTGAAGAAATTACGGATGTGGAATATTTTCATGACCGCCGTTTGCAGGTTTCTATTTTTATGAGTCCGGCCAATGTGCACCGCAATGTGAATCCCATTAGCGGAGATGTGATATACAGCCAGTATCACAAAGGAAAATACCTGGTTGCCTGGAACCCGAAATCTTCAACCGAAAATGAACGGCACAGTGTAGTGATTAAAAATCCGAAAGGCAGCCTTGCTGGTAAAACAAATTGCCGGGGCGCTTGCCAAACGCATCATCAACTATCTTACTCCGGGTCAGGAAGTGGAACAGTGCGCTGAAATGGGGTTTATCAAATTCGGATCGCGTGTGGATGTCTTGCTGCCTCCGGGCACACCGGTAAAAGTACAACTCAATCAGATGGTCAAGGGCGGAGTAACGGTTCTCGCAGAATGGTGATCAGGCTTAAAGCTTAAAGTCTAAAGTTAACTGTCATCTGATCTTTCATCTTTAAAATATCTCCTCAGTTCCTTTAATGAATTAACCGTGTAAGTTGCATTTACCGGTTCTTCGATTGCCGGTATGATTTACATATACCTGGTCGATACCGGCTTCCGGGCACCGAGAATATCCACTTCCGGCGTATCGCCGATCATGATGCTTTCTTTTTTTTCGCATCCGGTTTTGCATCAGGGCATATTCAAAAATTTCCGGGATGCGGTTTCAGGCTGTTTGAACCTTCTGAAGTGATCACTTCCTCGAAAATAAATGATCAATGCCGGCAGTTTTAAGTTTGTGATGCTGTGTTTTTTCAAAACCATTGGTAATGAGGTGAAGATGGTATTTTTTATTCCGTGAGATATTTCAGCACTTCGATGGTATCGGGGAAAAGTGCTTTTTTGGTAGGCAGGATTTCAAGAAATTCAATCCCCATTTTACTGCGCCAGGGCCTCATCTCCATTTTTAAATTCCAGCAGAGTCATTGCCATTCTTTTCCATCGCAGTTCATCCACTTTCATATGTCCTTTCCGGTAACGATCCCAAAGGCGCTCATTATGACCCAGGTACAGTTTATGAAAAAGTTCGAAATCATAAATTCCTGCATCTGCCAGGGACAGTGAATGATAAATATCCTGCAGGGCTTCCCGGCTGTTCGTATCAAAATCCCAGAGTGTATGATCGAGATCGAAGAAAAGGTGCTGGTAACGCATGGTGCAATTTACACTGTTGACGTTGGCGTTGGCAGTTGGCGGATTTTTGATTTTGACAAGATTTTATGATGAATTTAATTATGATTTATCAAACAGCCGCCAACCGCCAACGCCACCGTCAACGTAGATCAACCATCGATTAAGTCGTAAATTGCACCATGAAAATCGTCATTACCGGCGCCTCGCGCGGACTTGGATTCAGCATGGCGGAAGCATTTGCGGCTGAAGGGCATGATCTTTATCTCACGGCAAGAAATGAAGTGAAACTCTATCAGGCACTTGGAATCGCTTATGTCCCGCTTCCCTGATCAGATCATTAAGGCAAAACCATTTGACCTGGCGCTCGAAACAGGGTGCGCTGGATTTTGGAAACTGGGTACTTGGGCAGGGAATGTGCATCCGGATATCCTGATCAACAATGCCGGAACTTTTGAACCTGGACGGATTTATGGATGAACCGGATGGTCAGCTGGAAAACATGCTCAAGGTAAATTTGCTCAGTGCCTATCATCTCACCCGCCTGTTTTCTTCCGTCTATGATGAAGCGGAAATCGGGTCATATTTTTAATATCAGTTCCATTGCAGCGCTTCAGGCATATCCCAATGGAGGATCATATAGTATCAGCAAATTTGCTCTTGGCCGGTTTTTCAAAAAATCTGCGTGAAGAATTGAAGCCTTATTCAATTAAAGTAACCTGTATTTATTCCGGTGCGGTATATACCGATTCCTGGGCTGGCAGCGGGGTAACGCCGGAACGCATTATGAAACCTGCTGATATCGCCGATACCATCGTTCAGATTTCAAAACTTTCTCCCCAGGCCCTGGTGGAAGAACTGGTGATTCGTCCGCTGGCAGGGGATTTGTAAATGATTGACGGTTGACGTGACGTTGACGGCTTGATAACGTTAACTTTCTGACTTTGAATTCTCATGCCCTCTAAATTAGGAAAGCTTTAAGCTTTGGGCTTTAGGCTTTCAGCCTTCACCGTTTTTATATTTGCAGCGCTGGTAACAATTTTTAAATCAATGACCATCGGATCTTTTATACCATTAAGAATATTTATTTTCTGCTGCCTTTGCCTCCTGTTGCAGTCCGGCTATGGCACAGGTGAAATTTTACTGCACAGGCCAGTACGAAAGACATGGGCAAAACCGATTATGTTGAAATACAGTTTGTCGTTGAAAATGCAAAAGAGATCGGAAATCTGCAACCACCCGATTTTCCTGATTTTAATGTATCCAGGGACCGAGTCAGTCATCCGGAATGAGCATCGTGAACGGGGACATGACCCAATACCGGGGAATCAGTTATGTTTTGCAACCCAAAAAAACCGGTACCCTGACTTATAAAGCCGGCTACGGCAACCATCGACGGACAGGTCATGCATACCAGCTCCCATTCAGATCATCGGTACATAATCAGGCATCTATGGGCAATTCAGGCAGACCGCCCGGATTCAATCCACTTGCCGGATCCCTCCTGGCCATCCGGCACAGCCACCGGTTGATATGGATGAAGTGGTAAGACCGGGTGAAAATGTAGCGGATAAAATCCGAAAAAATTTTTTCATTAAGGTGGATGTAAGTAAAACGGATTGTTATCTGGGCGAACCCATCGTAGCTACATATAAATTATATGCCCGGCTGCGATCAGATTCCCGCGTTACCCGACATCCTTCGCTAAATGGATTCAGTGTATATGATATGATCGATCCGTCTGATGACCGGGTATCAGTTGAAAAAGTTAATGGTAAAAATTTTTCCGTTCATATCATCCGTAAAACCCAGCTTATTCCCTTGCAGGCAGGGGATATTACACTGGATCCGGTGGAACTGGATAACAATATTTATTTTATCAAAGCAGATGGCAGTTCAGGCAAAAATTCAGGCCAGGGATTGGGCGGACTTGCTGGACCGGCTTTTTGAACCGGAAGTGAACGGCACACCATTTACACAGCATATCGTGCTGGAAAGTAAACCGGTAACCATTCATGTGAAACCACTGCCGGAAGCAGGAAGACCTGCGGATTTTAACGGAGCCGTGGGAAAATATTCGATATCGGGCTTCTATTGATTCCAGAGCAGTGGATACAGGCGATGCGGCTATACTGTACGGTGGTTATAAAAGGAACCGGAAATCTTCCGGTAATCAATGCACCGGCTGATCAACTGGCCGCAGGAATGGAATCTTATGATGTGAACAGCAAAGAAAATATTGATAAAGACAGTTGCTCCGCTCGGTGGTTCCAAAACATTTGCCTATAGTTTTGTCACGAACAAACCCGGTAAATATGATATTGCCACCGGTGAAGCTGAGTTATTTTGATCCGGCCTCCCATATCTATAAATCCATTGAAAGCGACCCGGTGCATATTACAGGTAAACGCGTCTGTTAAGAAGAAGCAATCGAAACCTGTAGCTGCAACCTGTGCAGGCCATAAAACCGGACTGGACAAAATATGCCTGGTGGGCGAGCTGCATTTTTGTCTCCTGGCATGCACAACCATCTTTATTATCAGGGAATCGAAAAAAGATGCCAGACTGAAAGAAGAGAAAGCCAGAGAAATGGCTGCACTGGAGAAAGCAAAAGCCGATTCCGGTTGAAGTGGATCCCTTGGAGGAATCCAGGGATCTCATGATGGCCGGAGATTTTGGCAAATTTTATGGTTCCGTAAACCGGGCAATCTGGAAAACCGTTTCAGATAAACTGAAACTGCCTGCCAGCGAACTCAATAAATTAAATATTGCCAGCGGATTGCGTACCCGGGGCTGGACCGATGAGGAAATCATCCAGCTGAAAAATCTGCTGAATGAATGTGAGATGAAATTATATACACCGGAATATAGCACCAGTGATATGCAGCGGATTTTGTTTTCCGCGGAAGAAATCATGTATCAGGCTTAAAGCTTAAAGCCTAAGGCTTAAGGCTATTTTTCACTCACACAATCTCACACTTCACTCCGTGTACTTATACCCGACCCCCCGCACTGAATGGAAATGCCTTGGATTACGGCTGTCTTCTTCAAAATATTTGCGGAAATTCAGGATCAGATTATCGATGGTGCGCGTATTCGGATAAACATGTATAGCCCCATACGGACTGAAGGATTTTTTCCCGCTTCACCACTTCATTTTTATTTTCGATCAGCAGCTTCAGCAGCATGGTTTCTTTTTTACTCAGGCGAAATCGTTCATTTTTTTTATTAAACGCTTCCTGGGCATTAAAATCAATCACATTCTTTCCAAAAACATATCTGTCGGAAACGGTATTGCGTTCCTGTAGTCTTTCATTTTTTTCAATCAGTTTCTGTACACGAAGCAGCAGTTCTTCCAGGTTAAAGGGTTTATTCAGATAATCATCGGCTCCTTTTTTTAGTCCGAGTACGCGGTCGGCACTACTGTTTCGGGCGCTGAGAATAAGAATGGGAACAGGATTCTGCCTGTACGCGAATGGTTTCCGCCACATTGATGCCATCCATTCCAGGCAGCATCACATCCAGGATCACGAGATCGAAATATTCATCGCTGATGGCTTTCAAGGCCTGATTACCATCATAAGCTGAAGTCACCTGGTAATTTTCCAGTTCCAGGTTAAGCCGGAGAGCGTCATGCAGATTCTCTTCATCTTCAACAAGCAGGATGGATTTACGTGCAGCTTCCGTCATACTGATATTAAATTAAAACGGATAGTAAATATGGTACCCCTGGGTTGGTTATCCGAAACCAGGAGATCCATTTTATGGTCCTGTGTTATTTTCCGGCACAGATAAAGACCGAGTCCCGGTTCCCTGTGCAGTGCGTGTATCTTCATTTCCCAACCGGTAAAATTTTTGAAAAATCCGTTTATATTCTTTTTTTGGTATACCGCCACCTTCATCCCTCACCTCCAATACTCCCCGGTCTGCATGCTCTTTTCAGCAAAACGCTGATGGGTGATTCAGGCGGTGAATATTTAACCGCGTTATCGATCAGATTGTTCACCAGGATCTGCATTAGCAGGGGGTCGCCCGAAATAAACAAGCCCGGTTCCAATACAATGTCCCATGGCCGGTTTGGGAAAGCGGCTCCTAAAATCCTGGCATGCATTCGTTTACGATCACGGAAAAATCGAGGTTCTTCTTTATTGAAGAGATAGGAGCCTCCTTCCAGCTGGGCCGCAACCAGGATATTTCCCGTAAGGGTATTCAGGCGGTTGATTTCCTGCAGGGAAGATTTCAGGATCTTCTCCTTTTTTGTTTCGTCCAGGTTATGTTTTTGCAGCGTTTCAATATTCAGCCGGGCAATGCTGATCGGGGTTTTCAATTCATGGGTGATGGCCATCATGAAATTCTGCTGTTGTTTTTGAATCCGGATCTGCCTCATCACGGACACTATACAGGAAAACGGCACCGATAAGAATTACAAAAAGAAAAACCAGTCCTTCACTGATATAGGCTGTGATCATCCGGTCGCGTTCCGATATAAATTTTTTCTACTTTCTGTATATAGGAAATGTCATCATGTTTGAGCAGACCTAATTTGTATTCGGCCATCTGGTTGTTCTGCAGGTTAAGCGCAATAAACCACCAGATCAGTGCAGCCAGTACATAAATCAGGAGGAGCCAGTAAATAACTGTTGCACGATTGATCCATTTATTTTTGTAAAGATGCATTTTTAAAGCTTAAAGCTTAAAGCCTAAAGCCTAAAGCTTTTAACGGGTAGTTTGCCGTGGAGCTCGTAATTTCCACACTTTCACACTTCCATACTTCCACACTTGCTACTGTACTCTCTCTACTCTTAATCCCGCAGATCAATACATTCTTCAACGGATCTTCCCGCATGAGTTGTTCCAGGGTAATATGGTAAATACCGGATTTTCTGAATCTGGTTTTGGGTTGAACGAGCAGACGGGCATCATAAATATCATCCATGGCCGTACCGATCCATCCCTTGCCATTCGTTGCCAGCTGAAGGTCGTAGTCGCCGGACCTTCCCTTTTCTTCGCCCGGTTCTTTTACGGTGGCCCGCACATAAATATTATTAAAATGGTAGGCATCGGTATGCCGCAACACGATATAAATATTATACAAGGAAACGGTGTCTGATATTTCAAAAACAATATCCGGTTTCACGGATGATGGCCACTCGTGATTGTCAAAGGGCATGTTTTTTTCAAAAACACCGGTGGTCCAGTTACAGGAGGTAATAATAACAATTGCAGTAAGACAGCAATAAGGCCCTTTTCACAGCCCCGATTTTTGTAAAATAAAACAGCATTAGTTTGAACCGGTTTACGATCTTAAGCATGAATAGGTAGTTGGACTTTAGCTTTAGACGTTACAGAACATTGAGAATTTGCTCCTTGGCTTTTTCCAGTTCATCTTTCATGAGAACCACGCATCTCTGGATCTTGACATCATAAGCTTTGGAACCGGTAGTATTGATTTCCCTGCCCACTTCCTGGAGAATAAACGAAAGCTTTTTTCCCTTGCTGTCTTCGGCTTCCGCCAGTACTTCCTTAAAATAGGAACAATGATTTTTCAGCCTGACCATTTCCTCACTGATATCAATCTTTTCCAGGTAATAGATCATTTCCTGTTCCAAGCCGGTTGGAATCATAATTGTCTTTACCCACATGATCATTCAATAATTTTTCAAGGCCTTCCCGGATCTTGGTTTGCCGGAGTGGTTGCAATTTCAGGATCTCCTCCTGTTGCTGACAGATATTTTCAATGCGCAGGATAAGGTCTTCTTCCAAAACCTTCCCTTCGTTCAGCCTGTGCTCGATTGAGGTCCTCAATGGCCATTTCGATTACTTTGCTGAATTGCCGCCATTCTTCCTTGGTGAGTGTATCGCCAGTTGGAGTAATTACTTCAGGCAACTTTAACAGCGTGCTTAGATATATTGGATGGATCCTGATTCAGTTGTTTGGACAAATCAGCCAGGGTTTCATAATAAGCTTTAGCGAGATCCGTATTGATGCTAACGGGTTTTGCATTACCCGTTTGTTTCAGACTGATGGTACAATCCAGGGAGCCGCGTCCCAGTTTTTCAGAAAGTAGTTTGCGGATATCAAATTCATAGGGTTTGAGAAAGCCGGGAAGTTTTAAGCTGAAGTTCGAATTGTTTTCCATTCAGCGATTTTACGTCTACCAGAAAGGTTTTGTCTCCTACCGTTTCTTCTGCCCTTCCAAAACCCGTCATCGATTTAACCATAGTTAACCTGTTTATGCCTGAAAGGTAATAAATTAAATGTGCGTAAGCAGCCCGAGCTTACCGTATACATCGTTTTGATTCATATCAATCATGTCACCGGGTAAGAGGGAGTCCAGTGTTAAACCTGCAAGACGGTAGCGAATCAAACGGAGTGTAGGGAAGCCGGTCGCGGCTGTCATCTTCCGTACCTGTCTGTTCTTCCCTTCTGTGATAACCAGTTTTATCCAGCTCGTTGGTATGTTTTGCCTGAATCGTATAGGAGGATTTCTTTCAGGTATTACAACTTGTGCAGGAAGTCGCGACGCTTTACCAGGAGCAGTGCGAAACGATTTTCCGTCTGCTTTGATCGTTATTCCTGCACTAAGCATTTTGCAATGCTTCATTGGTGATCAGACCTTCCACCTGCACCCGGTATTCGCGTTCATGCGCAAAACTGGGATGGAGCAGGCGGTGATTGAGGGATTTGTCATTTGTTAACAAAAGCAATCCTTCGCTGTCATAATCCAGCCTTCCGACCGGATAAACATCTGTCGGAACATCAAAAAAATCCTTCAGGCAGGCCTTGGCGTTTTCGGGGGTAAACTGCGAAAGCACCTGAAATGGTTTGTAAATGATATAATATTTATTCAATTGAATTCAATGAAACATTGATGAATAAAGGGTTTGAAACAAATTACACTAAAAATAAAAAGCCCCGCTGGCGGCGAGACTTTTACTATTTGGATGGGTTAGTAAGTACAGGGACATAAATATCCCTACACAATATTAGAAATAATTTTATCTATTCGGAAAAATTTTCCAATAAATTTTATGCACAATTTTTTTTAGGGTGTGGAAAAGCATCTTTAATGTAGGTTTGAGCAAAATTTGCGCAATGAAGTTTCCTTCTCCCGTTTCGTTATCCTGGCTTTCAGAATTTCTGAATGCCAAGCTTATTGGAAATACCGGGGCCTCTGCAACCGGTATAAATGAAATACATAAAGTGGAAAAGGGCGACCTGGTATTTGTTGATCATCCCAAGTATTATCAAAAGTGTTTGCAGTCCGCAGCATCTTTCATCATAATCAATAAGGAAGTAGAATTTCCGATGGGAAAAGCGCTGCTGATAGTTGATCAGCCTTTTGAAGCCTATCAGAAAATTGTGCAGCATTTCAGGCCATTCGAACCGGCAGTGCAGTCTATCAGTCCCAATGCTTCGATAGGAAAAACATCTTATCTCTATCCGGGTGTATTTGTCGGTAACCATGTGCAGATCGGGGAACGATGTATGATTCATCCCAATGTAACCATCATGGATCACTGCATCATTGGCAATGATGTGGTGATTCAGGCAGGAACTGTTATCGGGTCCGATGCATTTTATTATAATACCAATAAGAACCGGGCATCCTGGTACAAACGGATGTTAAGCTGCGGCCGTGTAGTAATAGAAGATGATGTGGAAATAGGTGCCGGCTGTACGATTGACCGGGGCGTGAGTGGTGATACGGTTATTGGAAGCGGTTCACGGCTGGATAATATGATTCATATCGGACACGATACAGTGCTGGGTAAAAACTGCCTGCTAGCGGCACAGGTTGGTATCGCCGGAGCAGTCGAAATCGGTGATGGAGTTATTCTCTGGGGACAAGTGGGTGTGAGTAAAACGCTTTCCATCGGGGATAATTCAATCGTACTCGCACAAAGCGGGGTCGGCGGATCCGTGGAGGCGAATAAAATATATTTCGGCTCACCTGCAGAAGAAGCTTCTGTTAAAAAACGGGAACTGGTCTGGGTAAAACGCATTCCTGAGATCTGGCAAAAGCTGAAGGATAGAAGTGAAGATAGTGGACTATAGTAATGTGGTAAATGTGGAAGTTGTGGGAAATGTGAAAATGGGGAGAATGTGAATATGGGAATGATAGTGTGAAAATAAAATTGTTTACTTCAACGGTCCAATTGCCAACTGTCACATTCACGATTCACGATCACGATCCACGGTCATCGGTCATCGATCATCCGTCAACCATCACTTCAACTCATCATTCAGTCCGGATTATAATCATAGGGAACCAGTTCTGCAATCTTCTTCCAGGCCCAATAACCCATATTGGTGATTTCAGATTGTTCAAAAAAATATCCGTTCTCTTCGATAGAAAATCCCGTCGGCATTTCCAGCGCTGAAACCTCCACTTTAGCATTCAGGGGGAAATGATTTTGCATCAGGTATTTTTTATCCGGGACCTGTCCGGTATAAGTCACCCGGATGCTCCCGTTAATATTAATGTCAACTGTTCCGCTGTCCAGTGAATATATAGTCGGATCATATGGATTCTCCAATGAAGTTCCTTTATCCGAGTCTGGTGCATTCAGGGTTTCTACCAGGAATCCTTCATCTTTCAGGCTGCTGTCGTACCAGCTGCGCATAAAATGCAGCCGGGACCCGATATAGGTCCTGTACCGGTTTTTTGTCCATGTTTGTTGTTGTTCCGTTGTGCCTGTCAGATTTTCAAACAGGGGATACCCGGTATAACTGCTGATATGCGTATTGTAATCATTGACAAATGAGTCCAGCTGATAACGGATTTTATATCCCAGTGCCTGGTTCATGATGATGATTTCTTCCTTGGCTTTTACTTTAAGTTTATTCCTTTTTTTATAGAAGTAGAAACTGATGGCATCTTTGTTTTCGATGGTACATTGACTGGCATTTGCAGTGGTGCCGATAAAATTATCCAGGAAAAACTGTCCATATTTATTCCATCCGTCTGCTACGAGTGCTGAACCCATTACAGCAACTTCACCCAGATTCTTGCTGGCTTCTTTCATCTGAATGAACAGTGTATCCTTTCGTGGAATTACTGACCCGCAATACCTGTGTTTCGTAGCCGGTGTAAGAAACCACCAGGTCATATCCTCCGTTGCTGAGCCGCATGGAAAACTGGCCTTCATTGTTGGAGATGGTGCCCGTAGTTGTATTCTGACAAAATACAGAGGCATTGGCGAGTGGTGATCCGGTTTTTTCATCCGCTACCTTCCCATGGATATAGAACATTTTGTCCTGGCAAATAGCAGGCAGCGCAGTTCAGGATAGCAAAAAGACAGAACAAAATAATTTTCATAGTGAAAGACTTTTTATAGCCTAAAGCTTAAAGCTCAAGGCTTAAGCCAATGATTTAATTCTCTAATTAGACTGTTAATTATTAACGTGAACATGGATAATGAAGTATGTTATTACAATTTATCAGGTAAAAGCTTTAGGCTTAAGCCTTAAGCTTACTTAACTTAGGCTTAAAATGGCTTTAAGCATTGAGCTTTAAAGGGGTTGCGGATTATTCTGATAACCGGAACATGCTTCAAAGATGGAATCTTCCAGGGATCGGAAACGAAATCTGGGAAGTGCCTGAAGGATCTTCTGATTGTCATAGGAACTCTGCCGGCAGGCAATAGCAACTGATTCACGTGTGATCAATGGTTTATGCCGGGAGAATAAAGATTTTATTTTTTCTTTTCTCCAGGCAAGCCCTGCTAAAAACGGACCGGCTTTTTTTGAAGGCTGTTTTTTCCCGAAACCATGGGCCATCCAGTTAAAAATTTCACGGTAAGTTCTGTTTTCTGCACTGATAATAAATCGTTCATTGCGTATACCACTATCCATCAGCGCGATGATGGCGCGGGCAGTATCCTGTACATCAGCAAACCCGTTTGTTCCATCCATATACCAGGGAAATTCCCGGTAAGCAGTTTTAAAGAGACCACAACTGGTGTGATTCCAGTCGCCATAGCCGAGCAATGTAGCCGGGTTTACGATCAACGGGGTCAGACCTTCACCCATGCCGCGCCAGACTTCCATTTCTCCATAATATTTGCTGATGCCATAGTTCGACTGCCCATTATTACCCAACCATTTTTTTTCTTCATTGACCGGCCTGGAATCTTCGTTTCTGCCCAGTGCACTAACTGAACTGAGATGTACAAAATCAGTAATACCCGCGTCAATGGCTGCATTAACCAGGTTCGCTGTTCCTTCAATATTTATTTTGAATAAATTTTTCTTGTCTGCCGGAACAAAAGAAACCAGTCCTGCGGCATGTATGATCTGGTTGCATCCTTTGAGATTTTCCGCCAGTCTGTCCACATCTAAAATATCTCCCTCCACCCAGGAAATTTTATCGAGAATGCCGGGATGCAGATAAAAAGGCACATGTCAGATGTCCTGCGTAATGCCCGGACAGGCCGCCCTTTCAACACCAGTTCCTGGAGTATATAAGATCCGAGAAAGCCCGTACCGCCGGTTACAAAAATCATTTGGTTACTTTCTTAGACTGAAAAATAAAAGGACCTGATAATCCCGTGAGATCACTCATTAAAATCATTCGGTTAATTTATTAGATTGAAGATATAAGAGCCCGATATTCCCGTTAGATCACTCATTAAAATCATTCGTTTGCCGGTTTATTATATTGAAAGAATCCGCTGCCCGTTTTTTTCCCAAGACTTCCTTTTTTCACCAGGGCTTCCTGGATGGCGGAAGGTTTCAGCCTGGCGGGTTTATCCAGGGCTTCGTACATAGAACTGCTCACTGTATAGTTGACATCATTTCCAATCAGGTCCATCAAATGAAAAGGACCCATTTTGAATCCCGCTGATTCCATGAGTTTGTCAATCGTGGCCATATCGGAAATTTTTTCTCCGGCTAGTCGGAGGGCTTCAAGATAAAAGGGACGGGCAACATGGTTCACAATAAAGCCTGGCAAATCCTGGCAGACCACGGCAGTCTTCCCTATATGAACGGCGAAATCCAGAATGCGTTTTAAAATATCTTCGGAAACATATTTGGTCCGGATCACTTCCACCAGTTTCATCCTCGTTGCGGGATTGAAAAAATGAAGTCCAATGATTCTTTCCGGAAACGGCGTTCGTTCAGCAATAGAGCTGACGGAAAGAGAGGATGTATTGGTTGCGAAAATCGTCTCTTTCGAATTGATGGCCGCCAGTTCAAGGAAGAGGGCGGATTTGGTTTCTGCTTTTTCAACAATGGCTTCGATGATGAGGGGGGCGCAGCAGTCGTTAATTGAATGGGTGAAAGAAATGTGCCTTAAAATATTTTCTTTATCCGCCGTGAGAATCAGTTTTTTTTCAACTTCCCGGTTTAGTTCTTTTTCAATTGCCGATGAGGCGGTAGTGAGCATCTCCCGGTTCAGATCATACAATATTGCCGGTATTCCCGCCCTGGCGACGGTGAGGGCAATGCCGCTTCCCATGGTCCCTGCTCCGCAAATACATATTTTGGATTCCATCATTCGGTTTATAAAGATACGATTCGGTTGACGGTTGATCCCGCATGTGCGGGAACGGTTGACGGTTGATCCCGCATTGACTTGCGTAGTCCGCAATGCGGAAGTTGACCTGATTAAATTGAATTCGCAAATTAAAAAAAAGCTTTGGGCTTTTGGCTTTGGGCTTTACACTTAAATTTGGGTATGGAAAAAAGAATCATCATTACACCGGATGCGCCCGAGCCCATAGGTCCCTATAACCAGGCCGTACAGGCAGGCAACATGCTATTCATTTCAGGACAGGTTGCGATCAACCCGAAAAGCGGAAATATTGAAGCGACCGATATATTTGAAGAGGCTCACCAGGTGATGCATAACCTGCGTGCAATTTTGCACGCAGCAGGTCTGGACTTTAAACATGTGGTAAAGACTACGATATTTCTTACCGATATGGCCCTGTTTACTTCGGTAAATGAAGTATATGCAAAGTATTTCAATGGTGAATTTCCCGCCCGCGAAACGGTTGCCGTACGGGGACTGCCGAAGAATGTAAATGTTGAGATCAGTATGATTGCAATATTACCCTAATGTGGTGAATGTGGATTTGTGGGAAATGTAAAAATGGGGAAATTGAATTTGAAAATGACAGTAAGGAAATGTAAGTATGGAGCTGACGAGTGGGAATAAGTAAAATTACAATCTGTGACGAAATCCAATTTTCACATTACCACATTGTCATTTCCCCATTCAATTCTCACATCCCCTCATATCCACAAATCCACATTCACCACATTATTCCTTCATCCCTTCCCGAACCTTGATAAATGCTGCTATCGCCCGATCCAACTGTTCTCTCTCATGCGCCGCACTCAACTGAACACGAATTCTGGCGAGTCCTTTGGGAACAACCGGAAAGAAAAAACCAATTACATAAATTCCTTCTTCCAGAAGTTTGGCCGCAAAATTTTGTGCAACTACCGCATCATAGAGCATGATCGGCACGATGGGATGATCCCCGGGTTTAATATCAAATCCGGCTTCCTTCATCTTTGTCCTGAAATATTTTGTATTCGCTTCCAGTTTATCCCGCAGGCTGGTATCATGTTCCAGCATATCGAGAATGGCCAGGGAAGCACCCGCGATTGAAGGAGCGAGGCTGTTAGAAAATAAGTATGGACGGCTTCTCTGGCGCAGCATCTCAATGATCTCTTTTTTCCCGCTGGTAAATCCTCCATTGGCACCACCCAGGGCCTTACCCAGGGTTCCGGTGATGATATCAATCCGGCCCATCACGCCCCGGTACTCATGAGTGCCCCGGCCGGTTTTACCCAGGAAACCGGAGGAATGGGATTCGTCGCTCATCACGATGGCACCGTACCTGTCGGCCAGGTCACAGATCTTGTCCAGCTGGGCAATAGTGCCATCCATACTGAATGAACCGTCTGTCACGATGATTTTATCGCGGCAATCCGAAGCCTGTTTTAATTGTTCTTCCAGATCGGCCATATCATTGTGCTTATACCGCAAGCGGCGGGCCTTGCATAAACGCACGCCGTCAATGATGGAGGCATGATTAAGTTCATCGGAAATAATGGCATCGGTTTCGCCGAACAGGGGTTCGAAAAGACCCCCGTTGGCATCAAAAGCCGCTACATATAATATAGTGTCCTCCATTCCGAGGAATTCGGAGATCTTTTCTTCCAGTTCCTTATGAATATCCTGCGTGCCGCAGATAAAACGCACGCTGCTAAGACCGTATCCCCGGTTATCGAGGGTTTTATGGGCCGCTTCGATCACCCTGGGGTGTGAGGAAAGTCCCAGGTAGTTATTAGCGCAGAAATTCAGCACTTTGCGGCCGTTTACCAGGATTTCCGCGCCCTGTTCACTGGCAATAACGCGTTCTGTTTTGAATAATCCGGCACCCCGGATCTCTTCCAGCTGACCGGCGACACGTTTCACAAAAGGCTCATGCATAAGATTAATTTTATCGGGATAAAGGTAAGCTTTGTAACTTTTTGCAGACATAACCGTATTACAAATGACGAAAACAACCGGTAAGGGCTTATGACGGCGGAGGACTATAATGACTGTGTGAAGTTATACGCAGACGGACTCTACCGGTTCATGCTGAAATCTACCCGGCAGGTAGAAGATGCACGTGACCTGGTACAGTCTTCTTTTGAAAAATTGTGGGAGCACCGGGCGGAAGTAAATGCACTGAAATGTAAATCCTACCTGTTTACGATCGCCTATCATAAGATGATCGACATGAACCGGAAAAACCGCAGACTGGAATTCAGGGAGGAACTGCCGGATCTTATCGAGGCTTCACCCAGGACTTCACCGCGTCTTAAAGAGGTACTGGAAAAAGCATTGGGCAGATTGAATGAACGGCAGCGTTCTCTGGTTCTGCTCAAAGATTACGAAGGATACTCTTATGATGAGATTGCAGAGATCACGGGCCTGAATGGCACACAGGTAAAAGTTACCCTGCACCGGGCGCGACTTATTTTGAAGGAATGGCTGGTGAGTGTGGAGAATGTTCTTTAATGAATGGCATATGGAAATCAACCGGATTAATTACGAAAAATTTTTTCTCCTCTACCTGGACAGGGAGCTGAGTCCCGTGGAAATCCAGGAAGTGGACAATTTTTTGCGGGAAAATGCCGACCTGCAAAAGGAATTTCTCCAGCTGCAGAAGACTGTTTTTATACCGGAGGAAATTGTATTTGAAAATAAGGAACTGCTCCTGCGAAAGGAAGAAAAAAGAAGAGTCGTTCCATTTTACCGGATGCGGATCGCTGCTGCCATTGCCGGATTGATCCTGGGAAGCTGGTTTATTATTTCGCAGTCAATAAAAAATCCAAAGACCATCGCAACAAATGACCAGGTAGCAAAGGTGAAAGAAAAGGGGAATATGGTTAAGCCGGCCGATCAGGTTGAAGGAAAAGATGTTCAGGAGAAAACGGTTCAGGAAAAAAGAACAAACCAATTTGATTTGAATAATAAGGATAATACAAATGAAGGGACTAAGGATCAGAATAAATTGATGGCAAAGAATCGGAAACAGACGAATGGCAAAAATATCCTGGTACCAGATAATAATCAGAAAGGGCAAAACGTATCATCCACTCCGGAAGCCAATAATATTCAAACGGAGTCTTCACTGGCTATACAGAAATCAAGTACTGCCCTGGAAATTCAGCCGGTAGCAGGAAAGGTGGACAATGATCCAGGCTTTGTTTCATCACGGCCCGGCGACAAGGCACCGGCGCTGCTGATAGCGGCAAATGCTAAAACAGAATCATCCGGATCCGAAAATGATGTGTGGAAAGAGTCCGATTTTCAATCCGAAAACGCCATCAGTGTGGTTGCGCTGAATGACAAGAATAAAGGCATCTCCCAATTTTTTAAAAAATTAACCAAGCGTTCCCCGGAAGTTGACAATGCAAAAAAAATCCGGGTGAGTGTTTTTCAATTCAGTTATTAATAAACAAGCATAAAAATGAAGAAAGTTTTTATCATCCTGGCCGTACTATGTATTGGCGTGAAAGGTTTCAGCCAGCAGGATTCAACGAAGGAGAAAAAGGAGAGTCACTGGAAAAAGTGGGAGCAAAAGCATAAGGAAGCAATGGAAGAATGGGAGAGTATGGATAGCAGTGAATGGCATGGTAAATATCCACCCTGGCCAATGCCGCCACATCATTGGGGGAAAAATCATGTTAAACCTGCCAACCTGAGCACAAACTGGCTGATCGTCGATTTAGGATTTACGAACTATAATGACAATACGAATTATTCGGGCGCTGCTGCGCAGGCTTTTGCGCCGGGGAGTAATTCAAACTGGTTCAATCTGAAGAATAACAAATCGGTGGATGTAAACATCTGGTTCTTCATGCAACGTCTCAACATGGTCAAACATGTGGTGAACCTGAAATACGGTTTGGGGATCGAATTGAATAACTATCGTTACCAGGACAATATTACTTACACGACCAATCCTGCCACGCAGGCGACTCTTGTTGTGCATGGATTCCATTTCATATAGTAAAAATAAACTGGCCGCGGACTATGTTACTGTTCCGCTCATGATCAACTTCAATTTTACACCCACATCTGCGGGAAGGATTTGGTGATTTCCGTGGGTATCAGTGCCGGTTATCTGTATTCATCCCGTCAGAAAACAATCAGCGGTCTATACGGGAAACACAAAACCTTTGATGATTTCGATCTGAATCCATGGAAGCTTTCCTGGATCGCAGAAGCGCAGTTAGGTCCGATTATCCTGTACGGTTCACTGGCTACCAAGAGCATGTATAACAGCCAGGGTTTGGATCAGACACCTTACACTTTTGGGATCAGGTTGAGTAAATGGTAATTAAGCCTAAGGCTTAAAGCTTAAGGCCTAAAGCAAGTTTGGTAGTGTGGAAGTGTGGAAATGTAATCAAAGATATTATCCATGGTAAATGAAGTAGAGCACGATTCCCGTGCTCTATTTTTATTTTCATTAACAAAAAAGCTTTGAGCTTTGGGCTTTAAGCTTTAGGCTTAGAAAGGCTTTAGGCCTAAAACGCTTTTTTCCCCGGAAGGGAAAAAAATCATTAAGGGAATAAAAGCATAAAATTGTCAACAGAGAAAATATATCGACCCGTTCATGCGTTGAAAAAATAAAGTCCGGCTATGAATTTTCAAAAAGTCCTGTTGACAGCCATGACCACTTTGTGCTTGCTGGGTTTTCGTGAAACAGATAACCGATCTTCAGCAAAACGTTTTTTTCACAGGCAACTCGGCAGTTCAGTTTACGTGGTGATTGTTAAATCGAATTATGAATTGAAAGTATATGACCAGGACGGATGGTATGCAACCTACCCGGTAGTTTTTGGCAGTAAGTCCCTGGATGATAAAATGATGGAAGGTGACCGCCGTACCCCGGAGGGAACTTATCATATCGCCTCCAAAAGGCCGCATGAAAAATGGGACAAAATGATGCTGATCGATTTTCCGACGAAATCGGATCTGGATAAATTCAATGCAAGAAAGGCTAAAGGCCTGATTCCACGCAATGCAAAAATCGGTGGTGGTATCGCTATCCATGGTACCTGGCCGCACGATGATCTGGCTGTGGATTTATTCCAGAACTGGACCAATGGTTGTATCGCCCTTAAAAATGAAGACGTGGATGAGCTTTACGATATGCTTCCCGTGGGCACCTCTGTAGAGATAGTTAAAGAAGAAAAGACACTAACAACTCATATTCTTCCCTGTTTTATTTCCTCCACTACCGTAGGATCCACCAGGGTGCTGATATCTCCCAGGTTGTCCATTTCACCTTCGGCAATTTTTCGCAGAATACGACGCATAATTTTTCCGCTGCGCGTTTTCGGTAAACCGGAAACAAACTGAATCTTGTCCGGCTTCGCAATGGCGCCGATCACCTGGTTCACCATTTTGATTACGCCGTTTTTATCATCGCCAGACAAGTGATGCTGCCGGTTCAGGGTTACAAACGCATATATGCCCTGTCCCTTGATATCATGCGGGAAACCAACGACTGCGCTTTCCACGACATCCGGATACATATTGATGGCATTTTCCACTTCGGCCGTGCCAATGCGGTGACCGCTGACATTTAATACATCGTCCACTCTTCCTGTGATGCGGTAATTACCCTCCGCATCCCGCAGGGCACCATCTCCGGTAAAATATAAATCCGGATAAGTTGCAAAATAATTCATACGACACCTTTCATGATCCCCATAAGTAGTCCGGATAATGGAAGGCCATGGAAAACGGATGCATAGATTGCCTGCCACCGGCTCGCCCTTTGCACCGGCATGAAAAACACCGTCTTTTCCCGCATCAGAGCCGGGAACGGGTTTCCCATTTTCATCCACCAGCAGGGGAATGATACCAGGCAGAGGCAGCGTTGCGTAGGACGCTTTCCCCTTACTGATTCCAGCCATGTTTGAAATCATAATTCCCGCAGTTTCAGTCTGCCACCAGGTATCGACAATCGGACAACGATGCCGCCCCACATGTTCGTCATACCAGTGCCACGCTTCTTCATTGATAGGTTCTCCCACTGTTCCCAATACGCGAAGCGAATCGAGACGTTTGTTTATTAACGGATCTGTTCCAAATCCCATCAGGCTGCGGATTGCAGTGGGAGCAGTATAAAAAATATTCACTTTGTATTTATCTATTATTTCCCAGAACCTGCCCGCATCGGGATAAGAAGGAATGCCTTCAAACATGATCGTCGTGGCACCGGCACATAATGGACCATACACGGTATAACTGTGTCCCGTGATCCAGCCCACATCGGCGGTACAGAAATAAATTTCGCCGGGCCGGTATTGGAACACATTTACAAAACTGTAAGTGGTGTAAATCATATAACCGGCACAGCTATGCACAACACCCTTTGGTTTTCCGGTTGATCCCGAAGTATACAGAATGAAAAGCATGTCTTCCGCATCCATAGTTTCTGCAGGAAAATCGTTTTGGGTAACTTTTTTCAGCTCATCCTGCCACCATACATCTCTTCCGGCAACCATATTCAGGTCGATGCCCAGGTTTTTATAAACAATTACTTTTTTTATATGGGATGTTTTCTGCAAAGCCTCGTCGATAGTGGCTTTCAGGCGAATATCTTTTGGTCCTCGGTTTCCGCCGTCGGCGGTGATCACAACTTTGCATTGGGCGTCTTCAATGCGGTCGGCAATACTCTGTGCTGAAAAGCCGCCAAATACTACCGAATGAATCGCACCCATTCTTGCGCAGGCCAACACTGCAATGGCGAGTTCGGGGATCATCGGCATATAAATACAAACACGGTCGCCTCTCTCAACGCCATTATTCTTCAATACCCACGCAAACCGGCAAACCTCAGTGTAAAGTTGCCGGTAAGTAAGAACACGGTTAGCCTGTCCGGGATCATTGGGTTCCCACATGATAGCCGGTTGATCACCTTTGTCAGCCAGATGGCGGTCCAGACAGTTTTCGGTGATATTCAATTTTGCTCCTTCAAACCAACGTACACGGGGTTCCCTGAAATTCCAGTCCAGCACCTTCTCCCATTTTTTTTTCCAGGTAAAATTTTCAGCCACTTCGCTCCAGAATTTTTCTGGCTGTTCAATACTGGTCTTATACTTTTCAAGATAATCGTCGAAGTTCCGGATCTGGTATGGGAAACTCATATGGCTGAATCGTTTTGAATCCCAATTTACTGAGTATTTTTTTCATACCTTATGCTCTTATAACGATTGCTGCATGAAAATTAACTCCTTCCTCCTCCGCTGTACAATGATCGCCGCCCTTGGCGGTTTTTTATTTGGATTTGAAACGGCAGTGATATCGGGGGCGGAAAAAACAATTCAGAAACTCTGGGAACTCTCCTCCACAGGAATAGGATTTACCGTCGCATCGAGCCTTTTCGGAACCGTAATTGGTTCCTTAATTGCAGGCTGGCCTGCGCAGCGCTATGGACGCAGGAAAGTACTGATGGTAATTGCATTGATGTACTTGTTATCAGCCCTGGGTTGTGCGCTTACATCCAGCTGGGGATTTTTCGTGCTGTTCCGTTTTATCGGTGGTATTGCCGTTGGTTCTTCTTCTGTGGTTGGCCCAATGTATATTTCGGAAATTGCACCAGCCAGGGTACGTGGCCGGCTGGCGGGAATGTTTCAGCTGAATATTGTAACTGGTATTTTCGTCGCCTATCTCACCAATTTCGCTTTCCTGCAACTCGGAGACAATTCCTGGCGATGGATGCTGGGCATTATGGTAATACCCGCAGGACTGTTTGCTATTTTGCTTCGGAGTATTCCTGAAAGTCCGCGCTGGCTGATCCTGAATAATCGCGATGAAGAAGCGGCACGAATATTTTTACGCACCGGCGAGCCGGACGGCGGAGCGGTCATAAAAGATGAGCATGCTTTACTTCATCATGGCGGCTCACTGGTAGCCGGACCCACAGATGAAAAATTGTTCACCAGGAAATACCGTAAACCTATCCTGTATGCGGTACTGCTGGCTATGTTTAATCAGCTGTCGGGCATTAACGCCATTCTGTATTATGCGCCACGAATATTTGAGATGGCCGGCTTCAGTCATTCTGCTGCTTATCTGCAACCCGTATTTATCGGTGGAGCCAACCTGCTTTTTACTTTTCTGGCCATGACGATCATCGATAAAGTGGGAAGAAAAACACTTCTTATCACCGGTGCAATCGGAATGATCATCTTCCTCGGCCTTACGGCCTATGCTTTCCGCAGTACAGGCTCGGCCAATCAATATGTAATCGTTTACCTGATCGGTTTCATTGCCTTTTTTGCATTCTCGCAGGGAGCTGTTATCTGGGTTTTCATTTCAGAAATCTTTCCGAATGCTGTCCGGTCGCAGGGTGGATCGCTGGGTAGTTTCACACACTGGATTATGGCGGCAATTATCTCCTTCACCTTCCCGGTTATTGTGGAAGGCAGTCCCAATGGCGGATTTTATTCCTTCATTTTTTACTGCGTCATGATGTTTGCTTCCCTGATATTTATATGGCGAGTGATGCCCGAAACCAAGGGACGGACGCTGGAGGAGATTCAGAAAGATCTTGGGATTGTATAATAGTGTGGCGAATGTGGATCTGTGAATAAGAGGGAATGTAAAAATTGAATACGGAAATGATAATGAGTAAATGAATAATTTTTAAGCTTTGAACCAAATGTTCGGATTAATACCACATCTTCACATTGTCATTTCCCCATTCAATTCTTAATTCCTACTTTTCTCACAATTCCACATTCGCCACATTATTAGTAGTTTTGCCGGATCTTAGGCTTAACTTTTGGCCTTAAGTCAATAAATGTCCATCGAAGTAAAGGATCTGACAAGAATATATGGGGAGCAAAAAGCAATTGACCGGATTTCTTTTTCAGTGGGCCGCGGAGAAATAGTAGGTTTTCTCGGACCGAATGGTGCGGGTAAATCCACGACGATGAAAATTCTCACCGGTTGTCTGAAGCCCACCCAGGGACAGGCACTGTTGAACGGGATCGATGTGAATGTACACCCGGTACAGACAAAAAAAATAACCGGTTACCTGCCGGAATCTAACCCGCTCTACGGGGATATGTATATCCGGGAATACCTTTCCTTTATTGCTGATATCCACCGCCTGCCCGCAAAAAAAAGAGAAGATCAATATTACCATCGACCAGGTGGGCCTTCGGCCTGAAGCCGGGAAAAAAATTTCGCAACTTTCAAAAGGATATAAACAACGGGTAGGACTCGCCGCCGCGCTCATCCATTCGCCCGAAGTGCTCATCCTTGATGAACCCACTACCGGACTCGATCCCAACCAGATCGTGGAGATCCGGGACGTGATCAGAAATTATGGGAAAGACCGTACAGTACTTTTTTCCTCCCATATCCTCCAGGAGGTGGAAGCCATCTGCGACCGGGTGATCATTATTAACCAGGGAAAAATAATTGCCGACAGCAACCTGGTAAACCTGCGAAAGGAACAAACGGGTAATTATATTAAAATTATTTTGAAAGAAAGCGTCACCCGGGAGGCCTTTCAGGGACTCGACCAACTCCGGGCAATCCGCAAGACCAGCGATTATGAATGGGAGCTCGAGGCCGTGGATCCCGAATTATTAAAAAAACAATTGCTCTCCCTGTCATTGGAAAATAATTGGAACATTGTTTCTTTGCAGTCTGAAAACAGGAGCCTGGAAGACATTTTCAGAGGGCTTACAAAAACCATCACTCATGAGTAGCATTAAAAAAATCTTTGCAAGACAAATTCTGGACAGCCGTGGTAATCCCACCGTTGAAGTAGATATACATACTGAAGCAGGATACCTGGGAAGAGCCGCTGTACCGAGCGGGGCTAGCACCGGTATCCACGAAGCCGTTGAATTGCGGGATGGCGATAAGAAAATATATCAGGGTAAGGGTGTACTAAAAGCGGTAGAGCATGTAAATACGACCATTGCTGCAAAATTGAAGGGATTTGAAGTGTCTGACCAGGCAGGTCTGGATGCCACAATTATCGCCGCAGACGGGACACCGAATAAGTCAAAGCTTGGCGCTAACGGTATGCTGGCGGTTAGCCTCGCTGCCGCCAAAGCCGCTGCCAAAGAATCCGGATTGCCTCTGTACAGGTATATTGGCGGGACAAATGCGGTCACGCTTCCCATGCCCATGATGAATATCCTCAATGGCGGCGCCCATGCGGATAACAAAATTGATTTCCAGGAATTCATGGTCATGCCCGTAGGTGCATCGTCGTTCAGCGAAGGTCTCCGCTGGGGAGTTGACATTTTCCATACGCTGAAGGGGGTGTTGAAGAAAAAAGGCTTCAGTACCAATGTGGGCGATGAAGGCGGATTTGCACCGAATATCCAGAGTAATGAAGAAGCCATAGAAACCGTGCTGGAAGCAATTTCTGCAGCAGGCTATAAAACCGGATCTCAGATTGCTATCGCCATGGATGCGGCCAATAGTGAACTCTGGGACAGTAAGAAGAAGAAATATGTTTTTCACAAGAGCAATAAAAAAGAACTCAGCAGCGATGAGCTCGTAAAATTCTGGGCCGGATGGGTGAAAAAATATCCGATCATTTCCATTGAAGACGGCATGGCAGAAGACGACTGGACAGGATGGAAGAACCTGACCAACTCAGTGGGATCCAAAGTGCAGCTGGTGGGAGACGATTTATTTGTGACGAATGTGGAAAGGCTTCAAAAAGGCATCGACGATAAAACAGCCAATGCATTACTCGTAAAGGTGAATCAGATCGGGACCTTAACGGAAACCATTAACGCTGTGACGTTGGCCCAGCATAATGGATATAATACGATCATGAGTCACCGCAGTGGCGAAACAGAAGATACGACCATCGCGGATCTCGCCGTGGCATTGAATTGCGGACAGATCAAAACCGGTTCCGCCAGCCGGACAGACCGGATTGCCAAATACAATCAGCTGATCCGTATTGAAGAAAAATTGGGAAAGAATGCAATTTATCCAAAGGGAAAAATTACATTTGGAAAATAATCCTACTGCAAGCAGCCATTTGCCAACGAAAAATGAAATGAGACAATACCTTGACAGAATTCCTTCATGGCTGAAAAATAAATACGTACTCACGGTGTTGTGCTTTGGGATTTGGGTTTTATTTATCGATGACCGGGATTTTGTCACAACGCATTTCAGGCATGTTAAGGAATTGCACAAGCTGGAGGCCAGAAAAGTATATTTTGAAGAGCAGATAAAGACCGTACGTAAAGAGCTGGACCAGCTGAAATCAAATCCCGCTACTTTAGAAAAGTATGCCCGTGAGCGTTACCTGATGAAACGTGACAACGAGGATTTATTTGTCGTGAAGTAAGATTTAAGCATATAATTTATAGTTGAATTTGATGTACCGGCGTGGGAGAGATCCGAACAAAGTAAAAGATTGAGTGAAATCGGATTTAGCCGGCATTTTATCCGGCGGGTGATGACAGCGAAAGCGGTTAGACTAACAAGGAAGATTACACGAAAAGCCACAATAAAACCTTATCCCCTCTGTCCCGTTGTTTCTAAGCCCTAAAACTAGGAAATTCAAGCGTTGAGCTGTATGGCCGTCGTACGCCTGCTAGGCTCAGGTTAACTGGATTAACCCCGGATTAACGATCAGTTTTAAACAGGCGTAATGCAGTTGATGTTTTCGTATTGACCAGGATGGCTCCCGGCTTAACCGGAAGCGATGACCCTGGGTTTGGCAGATGGATTCGGAACGGGTATCGGTCAAAAAGGGTCCAAAAGTCTTTTTTAAAAATTGATAAAAACTTTTGGTAAACAACGCAATAACGCAAACCCTATGACGTTTTTACTATCGGACGGATTATTTTTTACTGCTTTCTGATTATTGGACATTCAAATGGTTTCGCCTATGACACTCTTTACACCGGAGGATCTTTTGCGGTATTTGTATAAAGAGTCTTCCCCCGAATTAACAGCTGCCATCCAGGCTGCATTAGCTGAAAACTGGACGCTGCGGGAACAACTGGAAGAATTACAAACATCTGTTAATCAACTAGATATCGAAAGAGAAGTAGTTGCTCCCCGAATGGAAGTTGTATTACGTGTACTTCAATATGCACGGGATACGGCCGTCGGAACGACCCTTTAGGCGCGGATTCTCCCCCCGCCTTTTTTAGCTTAATTTCGGGCTCATTCTAATCAATGACCCGGAAAGAGCGATTCGATTATGTAATAGCCTGGTTTACCGAGCATGCTCCGGACGCAGAAACCGAGCTCGTTTACGACAATCCTTATCAATTACTGGTCTCCGTGATTTTGTCTGCCCAGTGCACCGACAAACGCGTAAATATGACCACTCCGGCATTTTTTGCCCATTTCCCGGGACCCGGCTCCCTGGCGAAAGCCCATTTTGACGAAGTTTTTCCCTTCATCAGAAGCATTTCCTATCCCAACAATAAGACTAAGCACCTGATCGGCATGGCAAAGATGCTGATAGAGGATTTCAAGGGCGAGGTTCCGCTTACTGTGGATGAACTGATGAAACTGCCCGGAGTAGGGAGGAAAACCGCCAATGTTATTACATCCGTAATCGACAAACAGCCCAATATGGCAGTGGATACTCATGTGTTCCGGGTGGCCGCACGTATCGGTCTAACCCGGGGCGCAAAAACTCCATTCGCTGCGGAGAAACAACTGATTCAGTTAATTCCCAAAGAGCTTATACACAAAGCACATCACTGGCTCATCCTGCACGGCCGTTATATTTGCGTGGCCCGGAAACCGAAATGCAGTGAATGCGGATTGCGACCCTGCTGTAAATATTTTAAAAGCCTAAAGCCTAAAGCCAAAAGCCTAAAGCCTAAAGCCTAAAGCCTAAAGCTTAAAGCCAAAAGCCTAAAGCCAAAAGCCTAAAGCTTAAAGCCTAAAGCCTAAAGCCTAAAGCCTAAAGCCTAAAGCTTAAAGTAAGTGTGGAAATGTGAAAGTGTAAAATGAATTTTTAAGATGTTTGTCCACCAGCTGGTGACTAACAAAGAAAGCTTTAGGCTTTGAGCTTTCCGCTTTGGGCTAAAAAAATGGATTACAGAACAACATACCGGAGCTTTATCAACAGTTACTACCTCAGTGAAGGTTTACGTATCACTTTTGGATTAACCCTTCCTACTATTATTGGTGCCTGGCTGCATCATGAAGATATCGGAATCACGATGTCTATCGGGGCCGTTTGCGTTACAATTGTAGATAATGCGGGTCCGGTTCTCCACCGCAAAAACGCAATGCTTCTTTGCAATGCCGTGATATTTATGTCTTCCCTGCTCACGGGATTTGTCGTCGGCTCTCCCCTGGCAACCGGCCTGCTCATTGCCGGCTTTTGTTTTATATTTTCCATGATCGGCGTTTACGGAACCAGGGCCGGCTCTATCGGACTCGCCGGCCTTTTTGTGATGGTACTGAATTTTACCCAGCATTCAGGTATAGAGGCTATCCTCCTCAATGCGGTATATATTCTATGCGGCGGAGTATGGTATATGCTGCTCAGTTTGTCTCTCTATAGTTTCCGCCCGTATAAAGTCACCCAGCAGGCATTGGGGGATTTGATACAGGCGGCCGGTACATATATTTTATGGCGAACCTCTTTTTATGGGAAGGATCCGGATTATGACAGTATTTATGCCAACCTGCTCGAGAAACAAGCGGAGATCAATGACAAACAAAACCTGGTTCGTGAACTGCTGTACAAAAGCCGGGATATTGTAAAGGAATCCACTAACACGGGTCGTATTACGCTCCTGATATTTATTGATATCAATGACCTTTTTGAAAGAATGATGAGCCTGCAGTTGCATCACAGACTTTTTCACCAGTATTTCGACCAGTCCAATATCCTTGAATCATTCAAAAACTTTCTCCTGCTCTTATCTGAGGAATTGAATGAAACCGGAATTGCCCTGAAAAGCGGGAAGGCCTACCCGATGAATGACAGACTTGAAAAATCGCTTGCCAAACTGAAATCGGAGTTTGAAGAATTCAGAAAAAAAGAAATGACTTCGGAAAATGTGGAAGGATTTCTGGAGTTACGCGCGCTGATCAATGGCTGTGACGACTTTGTTTCCCGGATTCTGACGATCCAGCAGTATACCGCTTATGATAAGGACTTCAGTCAGGATGTCCGGGTGCGGAACTATGACCAGTTTGTAAGTCACCAGGATATCGACGCTAAAATATTCCGGGATAATTTCAGCTGGAAATCCAATACGTTCCGGCATTCAGTACGTGTGGCATTTGCAACAACTCTGGGATTTGTTGTTTCGGAATTTTTTCCCTTTGGTCATGGGTACTGGATCATGCTAACGATTATCGTGATACTGAAACCGGCTTACAGCATTACAAAAAGAAGGAACAGGGACCGGCTGTTGGGAACTATTGTAGGAGCAGGTATCGGGGTGATCATTCTGTTGCTGGTGAAAGAAAAACAACTGATGATTGGTATAATGATCGTCCTGATGGTACTGGCATATAGTTTTATGCGTACCCGCTATCTGCTGTTTGTAACCCTGATGACGCCTTATATCCTGATTCTTTTGTATATCCTGAATCCATTGCATTTCAGGGAGTTGATCTGTAGACCGCATCATTGATACGGCCATCGGTTCAGCAATTGCGTTGTTGGCGAATTTATTTTTTTCCCATGAATGGGCCTATAAACAATTTGCCGAATATCTGCAGCAGATGCTGGTAGCAAATAAAAATTATTTCAGGGACGTGACATCTTTTTTTACCGGGCAACCGGTTGAGCCCACACAATATAAATTATCGCGAAAGGAAGCCTATGTTTCGCTGGCGAACATTTCGGATGCCCTAAACAGGATGACCGCTGAACCCAAAAGCAAACAGGTAAATGCAGCCATATACCACGAGTTCGTTGTATTGAACTATATGATGTCGACTCATATTGCCAGTCTGGCTGGTTTTGCCCTTGGCAAAAGTCCACCACCTCCGGATTCCGAATATATTCCGGTTGTGCGGGCCGTAATGTCTAACCTGGACCTATGTATCGATGGATTGAAAAACGGGATCAACACAAAAGAACTCCCGGAGGGAAATAGTGAATATCCGGCGAAATCCATCGTCGCGGAAAAAGAGATAACCAATGGATCTCCTGCGCGGGAAGGATTGAATAAAATGAATCAGCGGGTTGCCGAAATGGTTACCATCCGCAAAAAAGAGCTGGAACAGGGAATAAAAGAAACAAAACTGCGCACCAGTCTGACGATGGTGAAGTCAGTCAATGACCAGTTTAATTTTATCTGGAAAATTTCGGAGGATTTGCTAAAAACTTTAAGAGCCTGAAAGGTTAGTTGGCAGTATGCAGTTGGCAGTTCGCGGATAATAGTTGATTTGCGAATTTTCTTTTAAATCATTTGTAATAAATTAATTTTCAAAAACTGCCAACTGCCAACTGCCATACTGCCAACTGTAAACTAAGCTAAACATCCGGCGTCCTGTACTCCAGTTCCGTCAGCATTTCGCGCATTTTCTGCGTCAGTTCATGCCGCGTAAAGGGAACACCCATCACTTTGTTATAGCCGTACGCGTCTACAAAATATTTATCCCGGATGATTTTAATCAGCTGTCCGCTGTTCAGTTCCGGTATCAGTATTTTTTCAAAGTTCGCCAGGATTTGCCCAAGATTCCGGGGGAAGGGGCGTATATAACGGAGATGTGCATGCGAAACAGAATACCCTTCGCGCTGCAGGTCCGTTACAGCCGTTTTGATAGACCCATAAGTAGAACCCCAGCCGAGTACCAGTATTTTACCTTTCTCCGGACCACTGTCGAGTTTTTGTTCAGGAATATAATTGGCGATCTTATCTACTTTCTCCTGTCTCAGCTTAACCATCAGTTCATGGTTTTCCGGATCATAACTCACGTTACCGGTAATATTTTGTTTCTCGAGTCCGCCGATTCTGTGTTCCAGACCAGCTGTTCCGGGAATTGCCCAGGGTCTTACCCCTTTTTCGTCCCGGATATAAGGCTGGAAACTTTTTTCGCCATCGCCCAGCTCTGTTTTAAATTTTACTTCTATCGGAGGCAGCTGTTCTGCTGTTGGAAATTTCCAGGGTTCTGATCCGTTCGCGATATATCCGTCACTGAGCAGGATTATCGGAGTCATATGCTGTACGGCGATCCGCACCGCTTCGTAAGCCACTTCAAAACAATCACTGGGCATCGATGCGGAAATGACAGGCATGGGACTTTCTCCGTTTCTCCCGTAATAAGCCTGCAGCAAATCACTTTGTTCAGTTTTTGTTGGAAGTCCGGTGGAAGGTCCGCCTCTTTGGATATCGCAGATCACGAGTGGAATTTCCAGCATCATGGCGAGACCCATGGCTTCCGCCTTAAGGGCCATGCCCGGACCGGAAGTTGTTGTCACACCCAGCGAACCGCCATAACTGGCACCTATAGCCGCAGTTATTCCTGCAATCTCATCTTCTGCCTGGAATGTGCGAATGCCAAAAGCTTTATGTCTGCTGAGTTCATGCAGGATATCCGAAGCGGGCGTTATCGGATAGGATCCAAGAAAAATCGGCAGTCCGCTTTTTTCAGAGGCAGCAATAAGGCCGTAGGACAAAGCCTGGTTTCCCATAACAGCGCGGTAAGTGCCCGGCTGAAGTTTAGCTTTTGCAACCGTATAGGTGGAAGTAAATGCTTCCGTGGTTTCACCATAATTATATCCGGCGCGCAACGCCAGAATATTGCTTTCGAGGATCACCGGTTTTTTACCGAATTTCTCTGAAAGAAATTGTAGTGTACTTTCCAGACTGCGGTTATACATCCAGTATACATAACCAAGCACGAACATATTTTTTGCACGGTCTCTTTCTTTCGCTCCGAGCGGAGAATTTTTCAATGCTTCACGGGTAAGTTTGGTTACATCTATGCGGATCAGGTCATAATTATCCAGACTACCATCCTCCAGGGGATTGACGGTGTCCGGGTAATTGGCGAGACGGAGATTCTTGGCATCGAATCCTTCCAGATTCGCGATGATGCGACCGCCTTTTTTCAGGCTTTTCAGATTGCTCTTCAGTGCAGCGGCATTCATGGCCACCAGTACATCACAATCATCTCCCGGCGTAAAAATATGGTCGCTGGAAAAACGCAGCTGGAAACCACTCACACCGGGAAGTGTACCCAGGGGGGCACGGATTTCTGCCGGAAAATCAGGAAAAGTAGCCAGGTCAATGCCCATCAGCGCGGTATTGTTGCTGAACTGGCTTCCGGTAAGCTGCATTCCATCGCCGGAATCGCCGGCAAATTTGATTACGACATCTCTTAAGACAGTCTCGGTAGTGCTTTGTTGACATAGAGTTCAAAGGTATGAATTTAGGCAGAAAAGCGAAGGCATAAAAGGCATGCTTTCCACCGAAATATGATTGAAAGAGTTAATGAGCAGTTAACGAATTAAGGAGGAAAATTATACCTTGTCGGGGCAAAAATTGACTATGCCGCCTGAATCGATGTATGTCATCTCTTTGGAAGAAGTCTGCTGGGGCGGATTTCTGATGGCCATCACCATGGCCATACATGGATTCGGTATGTTGTTGGTGCTGCGGGTAAATCATTCATTCAAACGCCGGGTGGAATCGGGAAATAATTTGCTTACAGGATTATCGCCGGTAATCCTGGCATCCTGTCTGATCCTGATGGTACATCTGATTGAAGTTTTGGTTTGGTCTTCTTTCTTTGTCTGGAAAGATGCATTTGCAAACAGTAGCCTGTCTTTTTATTTCGCACTTAATGAATACACAACTGTCGGCAGCCACTTCAACCTGCCCTTGCGCTGGAGACTCCTCGAGGGCATGATCTCCACAGCAGGCCTTCTGTCCTTCGCCTGGTCCACCGGTGTACTTATCGCATTGGCAAAGGAATTCCAGGACCAGCAAATGGAATTGTTCAAAACGCGCCATCAGACTAAGGATCGTACAAAGTTGAAGAAAGTAGTTGGCAGTTGGCAGTTGGCAGTTGGCAGTTGGCAGTTGGCAGTTGGCAGTATGGCAGTTGGCAGTAGGCCAAGTTGAATAATGTCAAACTGTTTTAGTTGTTTGCCTTAGTATTAATCTTACAAATAAGTCTGCCAACTGCCAACCGCCAACCGCCAACCGCTAACCGTCAACCGTCAACCGTCATCCTATTCCGACCGCAAACTCTTAACCGGATTGCTCGTCGCGGCACGAAGCGTGTTGAGACTGACGACCACCAGTGTTAGAAGCAGGATAAGAAAACCAACTGCCGCAAATAGCCAGATGCTAATGGAAATGCGGTAAACATATTTATCCAGCCAGTTATTCATCAGCCACCAGGTTACCGGCACCGCGATAATAAATGAGATTGCCACCAGTTTCAAAAACTCCTTTGAGATCAGCATCAGTACCTGCTGAATAGTGGCGCCTAATACTTTCCGGATCCCAATTTCCCGGAATCTTTTTTCAATAGTAAATGAAGCCAGGCCGGCAAGACCGATACAACAGATAAAGATCGCCAGGCCCGCAAAAATGTTTGTGATCCTGCTGATGAGTACCTCTGTGAGAAACTTCTTTTTGAATTCCTGATCAATAAAATTGTATTCAAACGGAAATGCCGGATTATATTTTTGGAAAATACTTTCCATGGACGACATCGCTTTTTGCGGTTGAATGCCATCCTTTAACCGGATGCAGATAAGCGAAGAATAATTTGTTTCATAATACATGATCATCGGATTCACCGGACTGTACGGGGATTCCATGACCACGTTTTCAGTAACTCCGATCACATGAAATTTCCTGGTTCCATATCTCAATTCCATACCCATCGGATTTTTCAGATTCATTGCTTCCACAGCCGCTTTATTTAGAATCACACTCGTAGAATCGATGGGTTTGCCTGAAAAATCCTTTCCGGCTATCATCTTTATACCCATAGTTTTGATGAAATCCAGATCCGTTGTCATACCAGAGATAATCAATGTGGCATCGGCCGGCTTTCCTTCCCAATCCGGTGCGCCACCCCGCCATTGTATATCTGTAATGGGTGATCCGGTTCTGGTAACGGATTGGATAAGGCCGGTTTTCAAAAGTTCATTCTTGATAACGTTATAATTCTTATCTATTGATTCGGAAGAAGGGATTGAAATCAGATTATTGGGATCATAGCCTGTATCGCGGTTTTTAACATAGTGTATTTGCTGGTAAACTATAATTGTTGCCGATATGAGTAAAATGGAAATTGAGAATTGAGCAATAACCAGGACGTGGCGGGGCAGAGCAGCGCTTCTGCCCACCAGGAATGTTCCTTTAAGAGTTTTTACAGGATTGAAGGAAGAAAGGTAGAGAGCAGGATAGCTCCCGGCAACTATTCCTGTAAAGAGTACAACGCCGAAGCATTCCGCCCAGAAAACAGGATCGCTTACAGGCAATACCAGAGTTTTGTCAACCAGTAAATTAAAGGCAGGAAGTATAAAATAGACAGCAATAATGGAAAATATAAAAGCTATAACAGCCAGTATCATGGATTCCAGAAAGAATTGCAATACAAGCTGCCTTTTTTCAGAGCCCAGTGTTTTACGAATACCTACTTCCTTCGCTCTTTTTTCGGATCTGGCCGTCGAAAGGTTCATGAAATTCACACAGGCGATCAGGAGAATGATCAGACCGATGATTGAAAACAACCGCACATATTCAATGATCCCCCCGATATTTTTTCCGTCTTTGAAATCGCTGAATAAGCGCCACTTACTCATCGGGAAAATAAAATAAGTACTGATTGGATCCTGGGAATGCTGCTTTTTCAGCTCATTGATATTTTTTGTCAACCGGGAAAGATCAGTGCCAGGCTGTGTTTGAAGAAAAACATTCCAGGAGGAATTGGTCCATTCATTCATCTTGCCTTTGATATATTCATTATTATAATCAAACGGTTTGATGAAATCGAATTGTAAACTGGAATTGCCTGGTGGATCTGCTACAATAGCGGTTACTTTTAAATTATAACTGTCATCAACCCGAACGGTCCGGTTAATGGGGTCTGCATTTCCAAATAATGCCTTTGCCGAAGAAGCAGTTAGTATTAGGGATTTAGGATCCCGGATGGAAACGGAGGGTTGGCCCTTCAATACTTCCCAGGAGAACAAATCAAAAAAACGATCACTTACAGTAAGACCTTTTTTTGTAAGTTTTTTTTCTCCGTTGGTAAGAATATGTCGTTCACTATATGTGGTGACCACCGCATTTTTTATTTGCGGATAAGCTGCCTGTAAGGAACTCGCCAGCGGAAGTACCATATTCCTGTCAGTGAAGATCTGGTTCTTGAAATCCCTGTTGGCAATAACCTGGTAGATGTTTTTATAGTTCGCGTGGAATTTGTCATAGTTGAGTTCATCCTGTACCCACATCATAATGAGTAGTGTGCAGGTCATGCCGATGGTCAATCCGAGTAAGTTGGTAACGGAAAATCCCTTGTTTCTGAAAAGATTTCTCCAGGCGATTTTGAAATAGTTCTTTAGCATTGGTTCTGTTGTTGTCGATGACCGATGATCCCGCATGTGCGGAAACCGTTGACCGGTGACCGGTGATGAACCAACAAGATGCCAATGTTATATTCTGTTAGGAGTCAGTTTTTTATAATGAGCCTGTAGATTTAGACTGTCCGATATTGAACGTCCTGTGTTCAAATGTGGAGATTATACCAGTCAACTGATCAACCGCCAACTGCCAACCGCCAACTGCCAACCGCCAACCGCCAACTGCCAACCGCCAACCGTCATTGCATTGCCTGATAAATTTCCTCCATAATATTTCCGCGGACATTCAGGGAAGAAAGCCTGGAACTTTCCTGGGGATTCACCCGGTTGGAAAGAAAGATAAAAACAATTTGTTTGGCGGGGTCCGCCCAAACGCAGGTTCCGGTAAATCCGGTATGACCGAATGTGAGCGGGGAAGCATCCGCGCAGGGATAAGGTTCTTTTCTGGTTGCATTGTCTTTTTCCGGTTTGTCGAAACCGATTCCACGCCGGCTGACATCGCTATGATAGGCAGTGAAATACTCGACCGTTTCTTTTTTCAGGTATCGGCGCCCGCCCATGGTCCCGCCATTCATCAACATCTGCATGATTACGGCCAGGTCATAAGCATCGCTGAATAATCCCGCATGGCCCGACACGCCACCGAACATCGCTGCACCCGGATCATGCACATCGCCACGCAATAACTGTTTGCGCCAGGAAACTTCCTGTTCAGTAGGAGCAATCCGGTTCAATGGAAACCGGTTGCGTGGACTGAAGCCCGTAGTCTTTAGTCCCAGCGGCTCGATAAAAATTTTCATAAGCATATTGATCCAGGGTTTGTCCGCTCAGGCTTTCCACGATCTTGCCCATGAAAATAAAATCATTGTCGCTGTACACATATTTACCCGTTGGCCCGAGACGACTGGTGATGATACGCTTGTACATCGTGTCTTCCCAGTTATAGCACATATACAGGTTTTCCGCAACCCGGATGCAATGCAGGCTGTCGGCGACAGAAGCATAAATAGCAGGATCCGGTCCGCCTTCTTTTGTTTTTAAAATCGTCTCAGCATAAAAAGGGATATATTCTTTCAATCCTGCCTGGTGCAGCATGATATCCCAGATTTTCAGGGAATCCTTGTCGGTGCCCCTTACCCAGGGCAGATAATCGCCCAGGGTTTTTTGCAAATCCAGTTTTCCTTCATCATATAATTTCATTACGGAAATCGTCGTGGCGCAAACTTTCGTTACCGATGCCACATCATAAATCGTTTCCGGATAAACCGGCTCTGCCTTATTGTATTCGAGTGTGCCAAAGGATTTTTCATAGACCAGCTGACCATTCTTCGCCACCACCACCACGCATCCGGGTGCAGCCTGCAGGCTGATGGCGCGTTTGCAAATGGAATCTATACGGGAAAGTTTAACCGGATTAAACCCCAGCGTTGCAGGCGAAACTTCGGGTATGGGTCCCCGTGATACGCTGATACCAAACCCCGCTTTCAGTCCATTGCAGACGGATACCGGCAACCGGCCCCGGGCAATGAATTTTCCATTTAACCAGTCTGCAGCGACACCCTGCGTAATATCATTATCATCATAACACTCCAACAGTACCGATGCATCGCAAACATAGTTGAGTGCATAGGGGTTGCCGAAAATAAATGTAACTGCGTTGGTTTGATGATCCAGTTTTTTCAATAGTTGCAGGGCGGCTGTGCTGATTCCAAAATCATGCGCAGGGTAACGGTTGATATTGTGCAGACCGATTACGATCATGTCATAACGCCCGCGTATCAATTCAAAAGCTGCGGCGGCTTTCACACTGTCTAACCCATAATCGAAATAATAGGTATTCGCTTTGAAGTCATCGCGCAGTCGTTTACTGAAAACATTATCATTCGTCAGGCCAAATCCGATATAGGCAACCCGCTTTGCTGTGGTTGCAGAGAAAGGGCGATCAATTTTGTGTACCAGCGTGAGTGATTCTTTGGCAATATTTCGATAGAGATCCGGTATATCTTTATTCAGGTCTTCAATCAGGCAGGCGGTATCGATGGGTTGGCGGTTTGCGAGGCCCAGCTGAAATTTGGCTGTCAGCACTTTTTTCACCCGGGCGTTCAGATCCTTCCATTTTAATTTTCTCTCTTTGATGGCCTTGAAAATTTTTCCCATGGCGAGAGACACATCACCGGGAAGGCAAAGCATATCGTTGCCGGCGATCAGGGATTCCACGGAAGCCTCTCCATCAGGAAAATATTTTGTCACCCCTTTCATTTCCAGGGCATCGGTAAAACTCAGGCCGGTGAAATGCATTTGTTTGCGAAGCAGGTTGGTGACCGTATTGCCGGAAATGGAAGTTGCCCGGTTTTCCCGGGAATCAATGGCCGGTACATAAAGATGGCCGATCATGACACTGCCGATACCGGCTTCGATCAATTTTTTAAATGGATAAAGTTCCAGGGTATCCAGCTGTTGCCGGTTCTTATTGATTACCGGGAGATCATAGTGAGAGTCTACGGATACATCACCATGACCGGGAAAGTGTTTAGCTGTGGCCAGCACCCCGTTATCCTGCAGACCCTTCATATACTGTATTCCGAATTCTGCTACACGGCGTCGGGTCTTCTCCAAAAGAACGATCGTTGATTACCGGGTTATCCGGGTTGTTATTCACATCTATCACCGGTGCATAATCCACCTGGATGCCCATGCGCTTACATTGTGCTGCAACTGTTTTTCGCATAATGCATAAATTAGTTGGGGATCCTGTACGGCACCCAGCATCATTTGCCGTGGGAGCGCCCCGACGCTGTCAAACATCCGCATGCCCAGGCCATTCTCCGCATCTATGGAAATGAGAATTGGCGTCCGGGCCGATCTCCTGCAAATGATTGATCAGGGCCGCCTGCTGTTTGGGTCCGCCCTGGAACAGGCAGATACCTCCGATATTGAACCGGCGGATATCGGCTTCCACCTGCTGGTCATAATAGGTAATATTTCCGGTTGACTGGTCAATCGAACTCAGGCGGACCACCATCAGCTGGGCTATTTTCTGGGTGTCGGTCAGGGTTTTAAAGACCGAATCAACCCAGGGATTGGCCGGAAGATTTACGTTGTATTGCGCATGAAGGGAAAGGGATAAAACGGATAAAATAACGGACTAAGGCATTTTTCATAATGGACTATTTCAAGGGCTTCACAGATTACCTATGATCTGAACGGATTTTTTCGCTAAATCGTACAGTAGAACGGATGTGCTGAAGGATGTTTTTTCCTCAATTGAACGGATTAACAGAAACCAGCTGGCCCTTTTCGCAAAATCATACAATTTTCGCGGTAAACCTACGAAGGATAATGAAATTTATTTCCACTAAATTGCCCAGTCAATAAGGATCGTGATGACTGACCTGATAGAATTACTTCCGGATAATATTGCAAACCAGATCGCGGCTGGAGAAGTGATCCAGCGGCCGGCCAGTGCCGTTAAAGAACTGATGGAAAACGCCATCGATGCAGGTGCCAGCCAGGTGAAGCTGATCATCCAGGACGCCGGTAAATCTCTGGTGCAGGTGATAGACAATGGCCGGGGCATGAGCGTGACCGATGCCCGCATGGCTTTTGAAAGACATGCTACTTCGAAAATCAGGAATATCGAAGATCTTTTCCGCATTCGCACCATGGGATTCCGGGGTGAAGCGCTGGCTTCCATAGCGGCCGTCGCCCAGGTAGAACTCAAAACAAAAAGACCGGTCGACGAAAACGGAACCTGCATCGAGATTGAAAATAGTTTTGTAACGAAACAGGAGCCGGTCGCATTTCCGGATGGTACGAGCATCGCGATGAAAAATCTTTTCTTCAATGTGCCGGCCAGAAGGAATTTTCTCAAAAGCAACGCTGCCGAAATGCGCCATATCGTGGATGAATTTATCCGCGTGGCTCTTTCTTTTCCGGATATCCGGTTTATTCTGATCAGCAACGCACAGGAAATTTTTCACCTGGAGAAGGGAACGCTGAAACAGCGGATCGTCCAGATTCTCGGCGTCAATTATACTTCCAAACTCGTGTCGGTCCAGGAAAATACAGATTATCTCAATATCGCTGGCTTTGTCGGCAAGCCGGATACTGCCAAGCGTACACGGGGCGACCAGTATTTTTTTGTGAACAACCGTTTTATCCGCAGTGCCTATCTGAATCATGCCGTGATGACGGCTTTTCAGCAGATGATACCGGGCGATAGTTTCCCGCTCTATGTATTATTTATTGAAATAGATCCGTCGCGTGTGGATATCAATGTGCATCCGACCAAACAGGAGATCAAATTTGAAGACGAGAAAATTGTCTATGCATTCGTGCAGGCCGCAGTAAAACACGCGCTGGCCCAGTTTAGTATTACGCCCAGCCTGGATTTCGACCTCGATCCCGCCATACAACGTCTCGATGCAATCAATAAGCCGGTCTCGGAAGAAATGAAGACGGAAATAGAATCTTCCAGCCTTTTTCAAAACCTTTACCCGTAAAAATCAGGCGCATTTTATCGAACCGGCCGATAAAAGTGATCTCGCGCATTGGAGAAACCGGGAATCGGAGGATGAGAATTTTGCCAGGTCCGTTTCCGGAGCGCCACGGCGAGGATAGGAGAAACATTACCGGGAAATCAGACCGGTCACTGATCAGACCGCAGCCGACCAGATTCTGCATACAGAAAACAGAACTGCCGCTGAACAAACATCCGCATCTTTCCAATCCCTGTATGCCCGGTTTTCTTCAGATCCATTGTTTCGCGACCAGGACCTGAAACTGTCGCAGCTGCAGAATACTTATATTTTATGCGAAACAGACGGCGGGTTTTTGCTGATCCATCAGCAGGCGGCTCATGAACGGGTTCTGTATGAAAAATTCATGCTGGCCCTCAGCGGAAAGCCGCTGCCAACACAGCCCGGATTATTTCCGGTCACGCTGACCCTGTCCACTCCCGATGCCATTATGCTTCAGGAACTTTTGCCCCGTTTAAAGGCTTGGGTTATGCCATTGAACCCTTCGGGAAAGACAGTTTTATTGTTCAGGGTGTGCCGGCGGGGCATACAGATGGCAATGAAAAAAAAGTGATCGAAAACTTACTGGAGCACTGCAAACATTCCGGCAGTGAAAAAATAGATTCGCTCCAGGAAAAAATGATCCGCTCCCTGGCATGGCAGCAGGCCACTAAATCCGGAACGGTCCTGTCCGAATCCGAAATGCGTTCGCTCATTGAATCTCTCTTCCGCTGCCTGCAGCCCAACACTGCACCTAACGGCAAACCGGTGTTTGTGGAATTCAAAAAAGACTATCTCGAGAAAATGTTTGGGAGGAAAGCATAGGAAAGTGTGGAAGTGTGGAAGTATGGAAGTGTGTTGATGGATATATCCTTCATACTTTACAATACTTAATAACTGGTTCTGTTGACTGTTTCCGAAAGTTTTTTAATAGCTTCTCCTCAAATATTCAACATATTTTTCTACATCTCTCCGGATCGCAGAAGCGCTGCCAGTATGATTGTTGACAAGGATGGAAAATTCCAGCAGGCGTTTTTTATCAGTATAAATATATCCACTGAGGCAGAGAACGCCGGTCAGGGAACCGGTCTTGGCGAAAACATATCCGCTGTCGGCGCGGTAATAATTTTTCAGTGTTCCTTTTCCGCCCGTAGGCAGAATTCTTTTCATCCGGTCCATCCCAAATTCATTCTTGAATTTGATGAGCAGCGAAACAAAATCCTGTGGTGTAAATAAATTGTAATGACTCAGGCCGCTGCCATCCACCCAGTTTGGTTTTTGCGGAAGGTCTGATAACGCCGTATTTAGAATGGTATCGATTATCACTTCGTCTTTCATGATATCCAAGCCATTGCCTGCTCACCATGAGAAGAACCTGCTCAGCAAAAAAATTATCGCTGCGATACATCATAGGAATATAGACAGAATCTACAGGCCTGGAATAAATGGTTCCAAATTTCTGATATTATAATTCGGTGGATAAGCTGACCATCCTCCCACTCCTGTGAGGTTTCGGTCTCTGATACACCCGACAAATTTACCCAGCGTATCCTGTAAAAGTTGGGCGGCAGAATTCATACCATTTGTAATAAATGGCACATCCTGCACGGCATTCACTTCGTTGCCCAGACGGATTACAAAGACATTGGAATCCATCAACCTTTTAACCTGGAATTCTTTTGGCAGACTGTCGGTGTTGAACCGGACTTTCCAGGAAATTTCAGGCGAGCTGAAAACGGAAGCTGTTTCTTCAAAAGCCGCATTGCTACGGAATGGGGATTTCTGCTGGTTCCAGCGTATGAAGTTGCCATAAATAGGAAACTGACTGCGCTCTACCGCATAGTCATCATTAAAATCATCCCAGGCCCATCCTGCACCCCAGGGTGTTTCCTGCCATTGATCACGGTTACCTGTCAGATAAATCTTTTTATTTCTTGTCTTCAAAAAATCCATCACGGGCTGTGATAAATAGTCAGGGTGAAGAAACTAGGATCTCCGGTTGCTCCAATCAATAGGGCAGTGTCAACTCGACATAGGTGATTCCCATAATTGAATCGCCCAAATATTTCATCCCAGCATACAGAGAAAATAATTTCGTGTTACTGGCCGGCACAAAATATTTTTCACTCTGGTAATCCGCGATTACTTTTTTAGAGGAATCGTCATAGACATATACCCCGACAAGTGCGGTTTTTAGTTCTTTATTTTCGAGAAACTGCTCTCAGTGAGGGGTTTTCCGGGAGGCAACATTGTGATTTTGCTTCTGTAAAAGAGAGGCAGAATAATAAGGCCTAAAGCCCAACGCCTAAAGCTGAAAGCCTTTTTAAAAGCTGAATGTAAAATGGTTACAACTAAACGATTTTGGTGGACAAATTAAATACAGAGAGAGAGTTTTAATAGTTATTCCGAAACATTAATAATTTGACAATAATATTTCCAAATTTCCAAATTTCCAAATTTCCAAATTTACCTTTCCTGTGCCCGCAACCATCGTTCCGGTACTTCGTTACTGCTGGCCTGGAGATAGTCCTGGTAAGAGCAGGCAATATATTTCTGGTCGGGCAGCTGCATCCACCAGCGGTTGGTTTTCTTGCTTTGCAGGAAAACCGTCTCCACTTCTGCAAAAGCCGTATGGTATTCCACGAAATATTCTTTGTCGTTCAGGCTGGCTTCCCGCTGACCCTTGTTCCTGCCGTCTATCACGTACCAGAGCATCTGTGCGATCTGCTTGGCCGTCAGGTCATGTTCATCATTCTCCGGAAGATATCCGTAAATGCCGATACTGTCGATATTGGGGCTAAGGCCGGCGAAACGCATAATGGCACAGGCTTCTTCTCCTGAAAGTCCGTTGGTAGACAGGCGGTTGGAAGGCGCATAGGCATGAGCGATAGCACAGATATCGAAACTCAGCATATTGGAATTGCGCAACACCGGTTCCATCTCATCAATTATTTCCTTCACCTTGCCGACGCGGAAACAATCGAACCGGAGCTTGTCCATCGTTTCCAGCATCCTGGGGTGGACATAATAACTCTGGAAGGCGATATGGTTATAATGATGAATGAAATTGGGTTCATCCGTTAACAGTTCCATTAAAAAATTCTCGCTCTTGAGTGTAGATTCGATATTGATGTCGATCAGGGCATCCACGCAGGCTACTTCGATTAATTTTTTCCGGCTTACATAACTCTGGTACTGGGCCAGGGTCAGATCATGCGAGCCGCCAAGTATGATCACTGTTTTGCCGAGGTTGATCAATTCATTCATCACGGAACGCAAGGCAGCATAGGTGTCGGCCAGGGTGGAACCGCTTTTGATATTTCCTACATCCGCCAGTTGAAGATCGCTGTGCCAGTGATGGAGTTGGTAGAATTGCCGGCGAATCAGATCAGGACCGCTGAGAAGGGTCCGGGAACGGCGGGCGCCTCTTTCTTCCCGGCATCCAACCAGGATCAGATCGGCCTGTAACAGATCGGGGAATTCTTCTTCATAAACCTGGATTAATTTTCCAACCTGCCCGTCTTTATATTCTTCATCATTGGAAATCTCTCGCGTGTTTACCGGGTCGAGGTAGTCAAGGATATGCAGACTGTACAACATGTACTCGATTTGAAACAAACTTACACTTGTTTTTCCTTTTATCTTTGCGGCATGGAAGAATTACTGGAAAAACTGGACAGTTACCGGAAGGAAATCATTGGTACAGAAATCAATGGTGCTGAAGCCGCGGAAGCATATCGTATCCGTTTTTTGGGCACCAAGGGAATTGTGAAAAATCTTTTCCAGGAAATGAAACTTGTTCCGCCTGAAAAGAAAAAAGAATTCGGACAAATACTTAACGAGTTTAAGCAGTTAGCTGAATCAAAATACGAAGAAGTAAAAGAATCCGCCAACCGCCAACCGTCAACCGCCAACCAAATGGATTGGTCCCTGCCCGGCGACCCGATCACCCTCGGAACCCGGCATCCGATCAGCCTGGTGAGAAACAGGATCATTGAAATATTCGGAAGGCTGGGATTTTCCGTTGCAGAAGGCCCGGAGATAGAAGACGACTGGCACAATTTCACAGCACTCAACCTGCCCGAAGATCATCCCGCTCGGGATATGCAGGATACTTTTTATATCAATAAAAATCCGGACTGGCTTTTGCGTACTCATACCAGCAGTGTACAAGCACGGGTGATGGAAAAGCAAAAACCCCCCATCCGGATTATTTGTCCGGGCCGGGTATACCGCAATGAAACCATCAGTGCCAGAGCGCACTGTTTTTTTCACCAGTGCGAAGGATTATATGTGGATGAAAATGTTTCTTTCGCGGATCTGAAACAGACGCTCTACTTTTTTGTGCAGGAAATGTTTGGCAAGACCGTCAAAGTCCGTTTCCGCCCTTCCTATTTTCCTTTTACGGAACCGAGTGCCGAGATGGATATCAGCTGTCTGATCTGTGGCGGCTCCGGCTGTAATGTATGCAAACACAGCGGCTGGGTTGAAATCCTCGGCAGCGGCATGGTACATCCGAAAATGCTTCAGAATTTTGGGATTGACCCCAACAAGTATACAGGGTTCGCCTTCGGAATGGGCGTGGAAAGAATCTGTCAGCTGAAATACCGCATCAACGACCTTCGCCTGTATTCGCAAAATGATGTGCGCTTTTTAAAACAATTCGTTTCAGCCACTTAAAGAACGGAAACATGATTCTTGCCGTTCTTGCCAGTGATCTGCAAAGGGAAGAAATTGCCCGCTCTCCTTTTTTCCGGAAACATGAAGTGCTGTTTTCTGAAAATATTTCCCTGTGGTCGAATCATATCGCAGATGTTTTCATTGATCTGCAATTCTGACATGAACCGGAAGACATTGAAAAAGCTCGTGACATTACTTCCTAAGACCATTTTGATAAACTCAGTTACAGATACTTTGGACAGGCTTCACCCGGAATTCATCCGCATCAATGGATGGCCCGGATTTCTGAAAGGAAATTTAATAGAAGCTGCGGCGAGCGATGAAAGGCAAAAAACAGCCGGGACGCCGTTAGGTGATGATTTGGTTTTTGTCCGGGATGTGCCCGGATTTATTTCAGCACGCATCGTTTCAATGATCATTAATGAAGCGTATTTTACCTGGGAGGCCGGAACCAGTTCTAAAGAAGAGATTGATATTGCAATGAAGCTGGGCACTGGATATCCCTATGGTCCATTTGAATGGGCCGACATTAATCGGCGTCGAACGGGTTGTTGAATTATTAGAGAGACTTGGAGAAGCTGACCCATTGTACGAATTAGCCCAAAGCTTAAAGCCCAAAAAAGCCTAAAGCCCAAAAAAGCCTAAAGCTCAAAGCCCAAAGCTAAAGCCTGAAAGCCTAGAAGCTCATAAAGCCAAACCGCCAACCTGGCCAAACCGCCAACTGCCAACCGCCAACCGCCAACTAATCAAATGATATTACTAATAGATACATCCCAGGAAATAGGTTCAGTTACGCTCGCAAAAGAAGGGACGATTATATTTTCAGAAGAAAATAAGATCGCGAAAGAACATGCCGGCTGGCTCCATCCTGCTATTGGCCGGGTACTGGAGAAAGCAAAATCCACGGTTCGCGACCTGGAAGCAGTAGCAGTTATGGCGGGGCCGGGTTCCTATACCGGGTTAAGAGTAGGCATGGCTGCAGCTAAAGGATTTTGTTATGCGCTGAAAATTCCACTGATCACCCAAATCACTTTGCGGGTCATGGCAGAATCCATGCAGTCGCAGGCTGAAGAAAACGGAGCCTGGATTTGTCCTCTGATCGATGCCCGGCGGGATGAAGTCTTTACCGCTCTCTATGATTCTAACATGCAGGAGCTGATGCCACCTCAGGCAATGATATTAGATAAATCTGCATTTGAAACCCGGTTAGCTCAAAATCCCATTGTTTTTTTTGGAAGCGGGGCTGAAAAATTAGAAAAAATTATTATTTCACCAGCTGCCAGTTTACGGCACAACCCGATATAAAACAGGCATTTGCAAGGCTTTCCCAACAGGATTTCAGCACCGGTAAATGGGCAGACCTGGTTTATTCCGAACCGGTTTATCTGAAAGAATTCTTCTCTTATTGAAAAAAATTCTATATTACAATTTCTTTGGATATCGTGCTTGTCATATAAATCCTATTGAAATCAGTACAGATAATTAATTTTAAACCTTCAACCGAACGAACTGTATGACCGGTACAAGCAGTAATTATTGGATGATCCTCAACGCCCAGGCTGGCGATGATGCTGCAGTAAAAGTAGATTTTATCAATTTAAAGAAGGCCGCGATGATTCTACGCGCCCTTAATCATAAACTCCGGCAGCAGATCGTTCGCATCCTGGATGAGCATAAAAAGCTGACAGTCACCGAACTCTATATCCAGCTCCGCCTGGAACAGTCCGTGGCTTCCCAGCACCTGGCCATACTTCGCCGGGCAGGTATCGTCAGGACCGAACGCGATGGCAAGTTTATTCATTATACCATCAATCCTGAGCGGATTGGTGATATTATGAAAACAGTGCATTTGTTACTTGTTTAATCACCTTGATTGAAGGCCTAAAGCTTAAAGCCTAAAGCCTAAAGCCTAAAGCCTAAAGCCTAAAGCCTATTAAGCTGTAGCCTAAGCTTTTTGAGTTGAGTACCAACCAATATAATTACTCCTCATTCTCAATTCCCAAAGTTTACCATTGGCTTTAAGCTTTGGGCTTTAGGCTTTAGGCCTAAAAGAAGTAATTTTGCACCATGTACATCCAGCAACTCTATACCGGCTGTCTGAGCGAGGCGGCATATTATATTGAAAGCGAAGGTGAAGCGGCAATTATTGATCCCCTGCGTGATATCGAGGAATACCTGATCCTGGCTAAAAAGCGGAATTCAACCATAAAATATATTTTCGAGACCCATTTTCACGCAGATTTTGTGAGCGGGCATCTTGACCTCGCACAGGCTTCCGGAGCACCGATTGTTTACGGACCGGAAACTGAAACATCCTTCCCGATTTACAAGGCCAAGGACGGGGAAGTTTTTAAACTCGGCAACCTGACAATCGAAGTGCTGCATACGCCCGGTCATACCATCGAATCTTCCTGTTACCTCCTTCGCGAGGCTAACGGAAATCCCTATGCGATTTTTACCGGGGATACCCTTTTTGTGGGTGATGTGGGCCGGCCCGACCTGAGCAGCGGTAATCTCAATCAGGAAGAACTGGCATCCATGCTTTTTGATTCTCTGCAGAAAAAGATTATCCCACTGCCTGATAATATCATTATTTATCCTGCTCATGGAGCCGGAAGCAGCTGCGGGAAAAATATCGGTCCGGATACGTATAGTACGCTGGGTGAAGAAAAGAAAGCAAATTATGCCCTGCGCGCCTCTTCAAAAGAAGAATTTATAAAGTCAGTTACAGAAGGATTGAACGCGCCTCCCCAGTATTTTGCAGTAAACGCACGGATCAATAAAGAAGGCTATGAGAGCCTGGATGAAGTGATGGAAAACGGATTGAAACCGCTGAGCCTTGGCGGAGTTTAAGGAATTAATCAAGGACGATAATACCATTTGTCTGGACACCCGGCTTTCAAAGGAATTCTCGGAAGGATTTGTACCCGGCTCCATCAGCATAGGTCTCGATGGTAGGTTTGCGGAATGGGCAGGCAGCCTGCTTCCATTCGACAAGCCCTTTGTGCTGGTAACAGAACCGGGGAAAGAAAAAGAAAGTGTGGTCAGACTGGCCCGGGTCGGTTTTGCCCAGATGAGCGGCTATCTGGACGGCGGATTTGAAACCTGGAAGAATGCCGGCGAGCCGATCGACCTGATCATAAATATCGATGCAGATGAATTTGCGATGGACATGCCTTTTGATCCGAAATTGAAAGTGGTAGATGTACGCAGGGAAACGGAATTTGCTGACGGACATGTACCGGCCGCAAGGAATATCCCGCTGGAAACCCTGACTGATCCGGGCACCATGGCTGAATTTAACGATACGGATAATATCTATATCCATTGCGCCAGCGGCTATCGCAGCGTAATCGCTTCCTCACTTTTTAAACGCCAGGGCATCCATAACCTCCATAATATCATGGGCGGTTGGGATGAAATCAAAAAGCTCGAGGGCCTGGATGTGGAGAAGGATAAAAGTGTTTTGAACTAAATTTTCCCAGCTCAGACTCAAAACGGCACTAACAAGCTGATTTTTGGCGGATTTGCCTAGAATTTCACATTATTTAGTTCTGGTATTGTTCCAGAGTTCTTTTGGGTTTCTTTTAGAGTTCTAGCGGAATTCCGAAAGAAACCTAAAAGAAACCCGAAAGAACTGTGATAGGATAGTGACTCGATTGTTTGCTATCGTTCTTCTACATTTGTTCCAGATGGAGCCCAGATGCATTCGACATGCGTTCCAATTTTCCTTTAAGATTCTTCTAGAGTTGTTGCGGAGTTGTTGCAGAGTTGTTGCAGAGTTGTTGCAGGAGTGTTGCAGAGTTGTTGCCGGATTGTTGCTGATTGTTGCCGGATTGTTGCTGTATTGTTGCCGGATTGTTGCTGAATTGTTGCCGGATTCTTTTAGAACCTGGCCGGAAACCTGGTAGAACCTGCAGGAAACCAGCCAGTCCAGTCGAACGCATATAAATCCCATCCGGAAGCCAACTACCTTAACCCTACCGGAGACTACTCAGAACGAAGGCTATCTTCGCCAGCCGAAGCTCACTCCGAATGGAGGCTGTCTTCGCCAGCCAAAGCTCCGCTTACGCCGAAGCTTCAGCGGACAAGTCATTCTGAGCGAAGGCTGGTTACGGGATTCATCAGGGCGGCTTTTATAGACTGGAAGCTTACTGTAAGCAGTGTAATCAACAGAATACCCAGGCCGGCAATACCGAATATCCACCAGGAAATTCCTTCGCGATAAGCATAATTCTGCAACCAGCTGTTCATTCCGTAGTAAGAAACAGGGATCGCAATACAGAGGGATATCAAAACCAGTCTGACAAACTGCACGGATAAAAGTCTCCAGATGGAAAGAATATTTGCACCGAGTACCTTTCGAACCCCGATTTCTTTTGTGCGTTGCTCGGCAACAAAAGACGCCAGCCCGAACAGGCCGAGGCAGGAAATAAAGATAGCCATACCGGCAAAAACAGCCGCCAGATTGCCAATCCTTTCTTCCGTATCAAATTTGTGCGAATACTCGTCCTCGTTATATTGGTATACGAATGGACTCCCGGGATTATATTTTTTATAAACTGTCTCCATCCTTGCTAAGGCAGTATGTTCCGGAATACCTGCTTTCAACCGGATCGTAATGAAGTCCCGGTAGCCATCGCCAAGGAAAATGGCCGGTTCAATGGTTTCATAAGGAGAGTTTGTCAGCATGTCTTTCACTACACCGACAACCGTGTAGCTCTTTCCGGCGAATTTCATGAGTTCGCCAACCGGGTTTTGCATATGGGTCACTTTCGCGGCGGCTTCGCTCAGGATCATCGAATTGGAATCGGCATATTCACGTGAAAAATCCCGGCCCGACAGAATTTCCCATTTAATTGTCCGGCCAAATTCCGGCGTCACATTTACGTTACGGAAAAAAACCACCTGGCCGGGATCCTTGCCCCGCCATTCCAGTCCGTTATTATTATTAAACTGGGTAATAGGCTGGGATGATCCGGCAATGTCGGTAATGACACCGGTCCTTAGAAGATCAGCACTAAACGGTTCAAAATGAGTATTCAATTCTTCCGTATTGATTGGAATCGTGATCAAACCCTGCCGGGTGTATCCCGTCTGCCGGTCTTTCACAAAAGAAATCTGCCGGTAAATAATAATCGTCCCGATGATCAGGCTTAACGATACACTGAACTGCAATACGACGAGTACCTGTCGTGGAATAGAATTATACCGGCTTCCCTGGAATGCGCCCTTCAGCACTTTGATTGGTTCGAAACTGGAAAGATAAAATGCGGGGTAGCTGCCCGACACCAGACCGGTAAATAATGCAAAACCCAGGCAAAGCATCCAGAATACGGGATTTTGAAAAGGAATCTCAATATGTTTTCCCGCCAGATTATTAAAAAAGGGAAGCGACAATTGGGCCAGCAAGAGCGCGATTACGAAGGCAAGCAGGGTTAATAAAACAGATTCGATCAGGAATTGACCGATCAGGTGTGAGGTTAATGAGCCAATTGTTTTTCTGATGCCGACTTCTTTGGCCCTTTTACTACTGCGCGCAGTGGACAGATTCATGAAATTTATGCATGCGAGAAAAATCACGAAGGCGCCAATAACTCCGAAGAGTACAACATATTGAATGCGCCCGCCGGATGGTTTTCCATTTTTAAATTCACCGAATAAATGAGTTTTATCAAGGGGATATACAAGGGCGGTTTCCTTCCAGTCCTTTATGAACTGGGTAGGTAAATTTTTTATTTTTTCTGTAGCCAGTTCCGCTGTAATTCCTTCCCGGAGTTCAACATATAACTCTCCATTATGATCATCCCAGTTGGTATTGGTTCGCCGGTAACTGTTCCCCGGGTCAGTCCAGGGTAGCAGCAGTACGGTACCCTGAAAATTGGTATTCTCCGGAAGGTCCTCGTATATCGCGCCAACCTTCATGTTCGTTTTGTTATCCAGGAGAAAAGTCTTACCAATTGCATTCGTGTTTCCGAATAATATGGAAGCCAGGGAGCTGGCGATCATGGCTGTGGACGGATCTTTCAGGGAATTGACATCGCCCTGAAGAATTTTCAGCCCGAACATTTTTGGAAAGGCTTCCTGAGACCAGAAACCCTTTGCTGCAATTTTTTTATCTCCTACTGAAACGACCCGATCATAGGGATAAGAAACCAGGGAAACATATTTAAAGAGATCACTAAATTTTGATTGCATTGCACCCCCGAGTGGCATGGCAATCGTTGAACCGGTATAATCATCATCTTTATTAACCTGGCGAACCATGACCTGCGCCAGTTTTTTATGTGACGGATAATAATGGTTAAAGCTTGTCTCATCATGGATCCATAATCCGATCAGGATGGCTGTTGCCATACCGATAGCGAGCCCGATAATATTTAGCAAGGCAAAGGCTTTGTTTTTAAGCAGGTTTCGCAAAGCCACTTTGAAATAATTCTTTAACATATCACTGATTTGATCCCGGTTAACTGATTGCCGATAAAAAGGTCAAATTCATTACCAAAAAATATAGTCCTATAATAGATTGAATATCAGCTTATTAATATTTTAATCGGACCTGCCCGGTGTACGATTTCGATACGATTGATGTACGATATTTTTAATTGATAATACTAATATATTTAGTATATTTATGCTAATATAATTGGTAAATGTTTCCGGACAGGATGTTTTTTAAAATGCTAATCACAAGTATTGCACATTTTTTTCGCGTGGTATGTGTATTGATTAAGAATAAATAGTAATCATTTAAAAACGGTCATCGGTTAACGGTCATCGGTCAACGAAAAAGAAATGGACACACTAATACAGACAATGCCGGGCTACCGGCTCAACGAATACATGCTGGTATTGTCACCGCATGAAGAACTCCGCAAAAAGATACCGGGTGTAAAAAAAGAATTTGCGGAAAAATATAAATGTCCGCAGGCAGTCTGGGGCAAGCCTCACCTGATGCTGGCCAGGTTCACCCAGTATGAAATGATGGAGGAAAGGATCACCCATCGGCTGAAGGCAATTGCCATGGGATTTCATGCCGTCAAAATAGAACTGAAGGATTTCGGATCCTATCCGACCCATTCGATTATCATCAATGTGATTTCCCGTGAACCGGTTAAAGAGCTGATCAAAGAAATCCGCGAGTCGCAGAGATTATTAAAACCGGACAACGAACACAAACCATACTTCACTGATGAACCACATATTCTTGTCGCCGGTAAACTAGCACCCTGGCAATATGAAAACGGGTGGCTGGAATATTCACATCGTCATTTCACCGGACGATTCATTGCTGACTACATGATGCTGCTCAAACGCCGGTCCGGCGACAAAGCCTGGCAGATCGTAGAACGTCTCGCCTTTCAGAACTTACCTGTTGCAATCAAACAGGGAGAACTGTTTGGATGACGGATGATCCCGCAGTGCGGGACCAACCGTCGACCGTGAGATTCGTGAACGCAAATGCATGTCAGCTGCCAACTGCCAACCGTCAACTGCCAACAATCAATTCAAGCTAGAAAAAAATGGAATACAAAAAAGGCCGCGGCGCGCAGATCAATACGCGCAATAGATTTCTGCGCGATGAAAAAACGCAGGAACATGTTGAATCAATTGATGACTGGACGGAAACCACTGTACCAACACAATACATCGAGCAGGAATCGAAATCGATCGTAAACAAAGTGGACAGTCCCGATGTGGGCATGTGGTACAGCATGAATCCTTATGCCGGTTGCGAACACGGATGCATTTATTGTTATGCCCGCAATACGCATGAATACTGGGGTTACAGTGCAGGCACGGATTTTGAAAGTAAAATAATCGTAAAGAAAAACGCCTCGAAATTGCTGCGGAAATTCCTGATGAATCCCAAATGGGAATGTGTTCCGATTTCGATCAGCGGGAATACGGATTGCTACCAGCCGGCAGAAAAAAAATACAAGCTCACCAGAGGACTGCTGGAAGTATGCAATGAATTTAACCAGCCCGTGGGTATGATCACAAAAAATGCCGGCATGCTGCGCGACAAAGACCTGCTCCAGGAGATGGCAAAAAAAAATCTGGTTTCCATTCTTGTTTCCATTACTTCTTTCGATGAAGATCTCCGACAGAAAATGGAGCCACGAACAACAACGCGCCAAGCAAAGATTAAGAACCATCCGCGAACTGAGCGAGGCGGGTGTAAGAGCGGGCGTGATGCTCGGTCCGATGATTCCCGGTCTGAACGAACACGAAATGCAACGGATCATGAAAGAAGCAAGCGAAAACGGGGCGACTTTCTCAGCCTATACTTTTATCCGGCTGAATGGTGCCATCAAACTGTTATTTCATGACTGGCTTGTAAAAAATTTTCCTGACCGGGCAGATAAGGTCTGGCATATGATCGAAAACTCCCATGATGGAAAAGTGAATGACTCCCGCTGGGGTACCGCATGCGGGGTGAGGGAAATATTGCAGAAATGGTTAACCAGCAGTATAAAAAATACGGAAAGATCTATGGTCTGAATGCCGAAAGATGGGAACTCGACTGCAGTCAGTTTCGGCGTCCGGGTTCACAGACGAGCTTGTTCTGATACGGATAAGATATTTATATATCTTTAACCGGAACAATTAACCGGATGAACAAACTCGTCAGGGAATCCTTCAAGATAGAAATCTTACTGGCAACTATTCTGCTGATCGTCCTGATTTTTACTTTGTATACGCCCTTTCCCCTGATAAACAGTGATTCGGTTCACGGCTTTGAAGCGATGAACGGGCGTCACTGGACGGGGAAATGGAATACCTATCTGCAGTATAACACGACTACGCATTCTTTGAATGAAAAATTTCTGACCTGGTGGTCACCGGGCCAATATCTTGCGCCCTTATTTTTCATGAAGTTCTTTCATATTCAGTTGGGCAGTTCGGTGGTGATGGTTAATTTTTTGAGTTGCCTGCTGGGAACCATCGGCTTTTTCTTTGTATTTAAGAAATATGGATTCAACCAGCTGACAACCTCGTTATCCGTGTTGATGATTCTCTTAAGCAGTACGGTATTGACCAGCTTTTATAATTACAATGGGGGAGAATGCCTGAATTTTATGATTTTTCCCTGGATAATCCTGATGCAGAATTTGTTCGCGCATAAATACGGGAGATATATTTTCCCGGGTGTGATTTTGTTCCTCGCCTTTCTCTGTAAATCACAGATGCTGATTGTTGTGCCACCCCTGCTTTTCCTCCTGGTGTTTATCCAGAAGGGGGATTTGAATTTTATGTTTTTGCGGACAGGCTCCAGGCGCTTTCCAAAGTTTACACACGTTGTTAAGTCCGGTTTTTCCCTTTATTTATTTCGGTTTTACCGGTTATGCTGTTGATTTATTTTAGATTCATTTCCAACGGAGATACCCCGGCCCATTCAATAAAGCAACTATCCATGAGCCCGGAAAACATTTTATTTCCTGTAGCGAGCCCGCTGATATCCATTTATTTTTTTGATTCGATTCACTATTTATTATATCCCGGATCTACTTATATGACGCCTATCTGCTTGGCCTTTCAATTCTTCTCATTGCCGGATTTGTATATGTAATCAGAAATTTTGGGGAATATGAACCCCAGAAAAAGAAATATGTCTTTCTCGCATTCATGTTATACTTTATTTGCATGTCCGTTTTTATCGTTTTGTATACCAAGGGCACTCCCATAGATATAAATCCGCGTCATCTGAAACTGACTTCTTATTTGCTCTATCCAGTTTTTCTTGAGCTGGCATTTACGAAATTCAAAAAGTCATGGGTTCTGGGAGGTGTAATCCTGCTGGGGTCTTATGCCCTGGTTAACCATGTCAGACTGAATACCGTATGGACCGAGGGTACCACTGTCACGAATTCCGGTTTCAGGCTCATGCAGGAGGACATGCCACTTTCCTTAAAAAACCGGGTAGACAGCCTGGTGAAAGTAAAAACGGTGGTTATCAGTTCGTATGAGAGCAGATATTCTATTGATAATCAATTCGTTTTACCTGTTTTAAGCACGACAGATATTAGAGCCAACCTTGCCCAATATGGTTATCCCCTGATTTTTGTGGATTCATTGAAATAGAACACCAGATTACCGCGTTCAAATCTGCGCTTTTTTTAATTTACCGGATAGGCGGTAAATACCCTGTACGGACGCGTCACTGTATTAAATTCAGCTATATTTGCAGCGCGACTTATCCGATGAAAAATGATGCAGAAAAGCTGCTTAATCAGGCGTTTAGTTCGGGAAATGAGGTTGGCAATATTTAGATTCAAATCTGTGATTCAAATTCTGGCGAATTTTAAAATTTTAGACTAGGAGAAATATTGGAAGGGTGCAGGAAGTCATTAATAATGGCTGCCTGCACCCTTTGTCCTTGTGAGTCGGGAACGGGATTTGTAGTAGTTGGCTGGTTTTATATATCGTATTGAAAATTAACCGGTTGTATGAAATGCATGTGACTGAGCTGGCGAAGCCCTGCATTGATCTGATCTTTTTCACTAATTATTTAAAATGAATTTACCTTGTCTGCGTTAACATCACACTGGTATGCGATTTATACCAAGCCCCGCTGGGAGAAGAAAGTTCATTCCCTGCTGACTGAAAAGAGAATTGAATCCTACTGCCCTCTGAACAAGGTTCGCAAAAAATGGAGCGACCGGATGAAAACGGTGGAAGAACCACTTTTCAAAAGCTATGTATTTGCACGGGTTTCTGAAGAAGAACAGACCAAAGTGCGTATGACCCCGGGGGTGATGAATTTTGTGTACTGGCAGGGAAAACCAGCCATCATCCGGGCCAAGGAAATTGAAGTGATCAGAAAATTCCTGAATGAATATGAAAATGTTTTGGTTGAACCGCTTGAATTGAAAGAAGAATGGAAAAGTGATCATACGCCAGGGGCTGTTCATGGATCATGAAGCGAAGATCTTAAAGATTGAAGGCAACCGGGTAAAAGTAGAAATTGAAAGTATCGGATATTCATTGATTGCATCTGTAGATAAAAAGAATTTGTCAACCCTTACTAACTAAACATGCTCCGATTTTCTTTGTTGAGAAATGTTCTGTTCGCGATTGTTGGATTTTTTATTATGCATAGTATGAGTTCCTGTGGTACTACAAAGGGAATGATCCTGGTGCGGGGACCTTTTGATACGGCGAAACTGAGTGTGATTAATCCGGTAGAACCGATTATCCGCAAGGGGGATATCTTGAGTATCATTGTTTACAGCGATAATCCCGAAGCAACCAAAATATATAATCAGTCTCTGATAACAACGGCAATACTTCGAGTTATTGCCTCAAGTCGGCGTACTCAAGCAATTGGTGGATCGCCCACTGCCCGGGTTATCAGGTGGATGGAGATGGAAATATTGTTTTTCAGGGCATTGGGTAAAATTATATGTAGAAGGATTAACCAAAGCCGCATTAAAAGATACGCTGGATGCCAGACTTGAGTCCATTTCTTCAGCATCCTTATTATAGTATCCGGTTTTTGAATTATAAATTTACGATGATGGGTGAAGTAGACCAATCCAGGTATTGTTTCAATTCCTGGAGAACGAATAAATATACTGGAAGCCATTGCACTGGCAGGTGATCTGACAGCTTTATGCAAACAGGGATAGTGTATTTATTATCAGGGAAAACAATAATAAACGTGAATTTGCCTGGCTGAATCTGACGAAACCGGAAATTATGGCTTCACCCTATTTTTATATTCAGCAAAATGATATCATTATTGTAGAACCGAATAAGAAAAAATCAGTTGCAAATGATGTTGTAACAACCCGAAATATTACGCTTGCACTTGCCATCGTTTCGACATTTGCAGTTCTATATAGCATTTTTCGATAACATTGATGAATCTGAATATAATATGCCTGAAGCTTCAAATGGATTAACTCATCCAGAGACCAACTTCCAATGATATCTCCTGGAAACTGGGTCCGAGGGATTTTGTTTTAAAAAATCTAAAATATATTCCCTGGATAATTATTTGTGGAGTCATTGCACTTGTTCTGGCCTGGTTCAAGATCCGGTATTCAACGCCCATTTATATTGTGCAATCATCCATGCTGATTAATAATCAGGGATCGGCAGGCGGTAAGGGAGATCGTTTTGACGCAATTGATGATGTCACCGGATCAGAAAACCTGAGTAATGAAATCAGATTTTGACTTCCCGACCTGTGATTGCAAAGGGTAATTAATAATATTCAACTTACCACCCGTTATTACAATATTGGGAAAGTAAGAACCAGCTTATTATATCCTGAATCGCCTTTTAGCCTGGAAATTATTAGTCCTGGCAACTGAAGAAAAATTTTGGATTGCAAATTACGATTTTAAATGATCAGCAATTTAAAATTGGCAAGGAAACGCGACTCATGTATTTGGAGAAATATTGAATGTCTGTGGAAATAAAATTGTTCTGATTCGTAATCCAAATGTGGATCTGAAAAATTTATTCGACTCCTGTTTTTTATTTTTCCCATCAGATCAGCCGCATCAGTTGCTAATGAATATCTGTGCGTCCGTTAAGATTACACAAGCCAATGATCAATCAACCATTCTGGATCTTTCTTTTCAAACTGAAAATCCGGAATTGGGAAGAAGATTTTCTGAATGCACTGATGGATGTATATGACTCCCTGAATATTGAAGACAAAAACAGGATATCAATCAACAGTCTTCAATTTTATAAATAAAAATCTGGATACACTGGAAGTTCAGCTGAGCAGTCTGGAAGGAAGGGTTCAGAATTTCCGGGTTTCGAATGAAATGTTTGATGTAGAAGATCAGTCCAAAATGTACCTGAAGTAATGCGGAAGCGGGTCAAACCAGTATTGATGCGCATGGATGTAAAAATTACTGTAGCCAATCTGCTCCAGCAATATATCAATGATCCAAAAAAAGCTCATGAACTGGTTCCCATTAATATGGGTATTGAAGAACCTGCATTGGCAACCAGGATCAGCGAATATAATAAAATGCAGCTGGAAAGAGATAATAATTTAAAAACAACCACCGAAAATAATCCACTGATTCAGGCTTATGATGCATCCCTGGAAAAAATCAGGAGGGATATGTCAGAGGCATTGAATAATGTAAAAAACGGATATGCCATTGCACGGGATAAAATGATGCAGCAAAAAGACAGTATGGAAGGAAAGCTACGAGCCATGCCCGGAAAAACCCTTGCAATTGGGAAATGTTAGCCAGGCGGCAAAAAATCCTGGAAGAACTGTATTCCTTTCTTCTGCAGAAAAAACTGGAAACATCCATTTCTTCTGCTTCCACCATTTCCAATTCAACGGTCATTGAACCTGCTCTGGCATCTGGAACTCCCATCAGTCCGAACAAAAATAAAATATATACTTCCTATCTGATTTTTGGTTTACTGATACCAGTTGGATTTATTGCATCAAGAGAATTACTGAGGGATAAAGTAAATAACCGGATTGATGTGGAAAAACGAACCCATGCGCCTATCCTGGGAGAAATTGGTCATTCCGATGATGAATCGATCTTGGTGGTTTTACGAAATAGCCGGCGTTTTGTGGCTGAACAATTCCGGATTCTGCGAAGTAATCTGAAATACATGACCGTCAAAAAAGATAATCCATCCATCCTGGTCACTTCTTCTTTCAGCGGCGAAGGAAAATCCTTTATCAGTATCAATATGGCTTCTGTACTGGCACTGAGCGGTAAGAAAACGGTGATCATGGAATTCGATATCCGTAAACCCAAAGTCATGGAAAGCCTGGGTATGAAAAGAAAAATGGGGATCACGAATTATATTATCGGCCGGGCACAGTTTAAGGATATTATTATGCAGGTTCCGGGATTTGAATCTTTATATGTTATTCCCTGTGGACCGATTCCGCCCAATCCGGCAGAACTGTTGCTTGATCCCAAACTGGATGACCTGATGAAAGAAGTGAGGGAAAATTTTGAAGTCATCGTCATGGATACTGCTCCGGTTGGGCTGGTCAGTGATTCCATCTCCTTGGGCAAATATGCTGATTGTACTTTGTTTGTAGTCAGGATGGGGCATACGTACCGGAAAATTTTGCGACTGGTAGAAGATCTTTACCAGGAAAAAAAATTTCCAGGATTGTCACTTATTCTAAATGATGTGAAACTGGAAGGTGGCTACTATAGCGGATATTATGGTGGATATGGATATTATGGTGGATATGGCTATGGTATTGAATCCGGATATTTTGAAAAACCTGCCAAAAAGAAAATGGTTCCCATTCATAAACAGGTAGTGCGAGGTTGGTGGAGGAAAATGGTTTGGATTATGAATAATTATTTAAACAAAATAGAATTAAATGCCTGACGAAATTTACATGATGAAGAATCGAGAAAGAGCATTGAGAATCGGACATGGACTGAAGTTATTACTCCCCATACTAATCTTCTTGATCTTCGACTTGGAGAAGTGTGGAAATACCGAGACTTACTAGTGGCTTTTTGTAAGCGGATTTTGTTTCTCAATATAAGCAAACCATTCTGGGGCCGATATGGCATGTGATTCAGCCATTATTCACTACCATTATGTTTCTATTGCTTTTTGGCAGAGATTGCCAATATACCTACAGATGGTATTCAGCCCATACTTTTTTATATGAGTGGTATTACAATTTGGAATTATTTTTCAGCCTGTCTTACAAATACATCGAATACATTTCTTGCAAATGCAAATATTTTTGGAAAAGTATATTTTCCACGGATGGTTCTTACCCTTGTCGATTGTACTTTCAAATATTGTTCGATTTGGAATTCAATTCGGTTTGCTATTGGTTACTGATGATTTGGTATCAGTTTCATGGTATCCCATCTCATATTTCATTTAATTGGCTTTGGATTCCTGTACTTGATATTGTTGATGGCTGGAATTGGGCTTGGTCTGGGCATTATTATTTCGTCACTGACTACCAAATATCGTGATCTGGTATATTCTGCTTGGCTTTGCCGTTCAACTGGGAATGTATGCAACTCCGATTGCATATCCTTTATCTTTCTTACAGCAACAGGAGTACGCGAAAATAATAGCTGCAATCCACTGACTCCATTGTAGAATGCTTTCGATACTGCTTATTTGGCAAGAGGAACATTTACAATTGGAAGCCTTATCTATAGTGTTGCCTTTATGGTCGTTGTGCCTTTTTTTGGGATCATCATTTTCAATAAAGTAGAAAAAAGTTTTATGGATACTGTTTAATCAGCCATTCCAAATTATCCAATATATATGTCGATACCGTAATCAAAGTTGAAAATATTATCCAAACAATATCGGCTTGGGCGATATTGGAACAGGTTCTATTTCACATGATATAAACCGATGGTGGCATACAATCAGGGGTAATGAAGATCCATATTTGAAAATTGGAGAAGAAAATGACCGAACTACAAAAGGGAAACAGCGACTATGTGTGGGCATTGCGAGATATCAATTTTGAAGTTAAACAAGGTGAAGTATTGGGAATCATTGGTCGGAATGGTGCAGGTAAAAGCACACTATTAAAATTCTTCAGTCGCACAACATCACCCACGAGAGGGAAAATTAAAATTAAAGGGCGAATTGCCAGTTTGCTCGAAGTAAACAGGTTTTCATCCTGAGTTAACCGGACGGAAAATATTTTTCTGAATGGCGCGATTCTTGGAATGACGAAAAGTGAAATAAAAAGAAAATTTGATGAAATTGTAGATTTTGCCGGGTTGAAGATACATTGATACTCCGGTTAAACGATATTGCAGTGGTATGTATGTGAGACTGGCATTTGCAGTTGCTGCTCATCTGGAGCCTGAGATACTGATCGTCGATGAAGTACTGGCAGTAGGAGATGCAGAATTTCAAAAAAAATGCCTGGGAAAGATGAAGGATGTTAGTGAAAAGGATGGCAGAACAGTATTATTTGTCAGTCACAATATGGTGGCAGTAAGTGTACTCACTAGAAATTGTGTCGTATTAGAAAACGGGCAACTTAAATTTTACGGAGAAACAGAAAAAGCTATTTCCCAATATCAGAAGGTCAGTAATAATGAGAATATATATATTAGCAAAAAGTCGGAAATAAATGAATTGCCATTTATAAAAAAAGTTCAGGTTATTACTAGTGAGGTTGATTATTTACATGAACATGGAAAGGAGTTAAAAATTATTTTTGAAGTTTTTACAAACACAGCGATTCAAAAAGCTGCTTTATCATTTCAGATATTTAATGAGATGCAGATTCCTTGCGTGCATTCATGGTTCTTTGGCACAGAACATAAGTTTCTTGAGCAGGCGGGAGTGCATACTTTAGAATGTATTATTCCAAAGTCAAGACTTTATCAGGGTAATTATTCATTGAGAGTTTTCCTCGGCCAATTCGGGGGCGATCTTTTTGAGACATTAACCGACGTATGTGATTTTGAAGTTGCTATGCTAAATCAGAATCGGGATTTCCCCTGGATGAAAGGAACTTGTGTTTATATCGAAGATTGTATTTGGGAGAAAAAGGGAAGCCAATAAAATGCTAAATAAAATACTCAGAAAAATTGGTGTTAATAAGGATGTAAAGCCTTCTAAAGATATTTGCGATAAAAGTGACTTTGCAGATTTTGATACTCGTCATTTGGAGATTGCTAACAGTATTTCCGAATTTACAATGACTAGTCCAGAGAGAAATATTGCTCTAGTCGAAAGCGTAAAGTACATAGTTAAAAATGAAATTCCAGGTGATTTTGTTGAATGCGGAGTTTGGCGAGGTGGTAGTTTAATGGCAATTATTAAGACATTAATAAATATAAAAACTTGGGACCGCATAATAATTGGATTTGATACGTTTGAAAATGGAATGACGCAGGCAAGTAAGTTCGACGTTTCTGTATATGGAACTAATGGTAAGGATGTAGTACAGGATTGGGAAAAGGAAAATGAATATCCCTCACTGGAAGATGTATCAAATTATTTAGATAGTGCCGGATACCCTAAGAAGAATATCAAATTAATTAAGGGAGACATTTTTCGTACTTTAGAAAAAGAAAAAATAGATAGTATATCCTTATTAAGATTAGATACAGATTGGTATGACACTACAAAATTTGAATTGGATTTTTTATATAGTAAGGTTTCGAAGGGTGGAGTAATCATAGTAGATGACTACGGATATTGGCAAGGAGCGCGTAAGGCCGTGGATGAATTTATTACACAAAATAAACTCCCGGTTTATTTGAATAGAGTTGATAATACTGCCAGATTAATTATAAAACCATAAATAGTATTATATCGCTGATCAATAAACGCTTTGGAGAAGATAGATAGGGGTTGTAATTATAAGAAAAGGTCAAGACGGAACTATGTTATTAAATATATTTGGAAGAAAAAAAAAGCAAGGCTTGGAAAAAAAATGAATATTTTGACGAGGCCTGGAAGGACAGAATAAGGCAGATGGCAACCTACATTGATCCTAAAACTAGGGTTTTAGACTTAGGATGTGGTAAAATGTGGCTTAGCGAAGTTCTTCCTAAAGACTGTATTTATGTTCCGGTTGATTATGTTAAGCGCTCCGATAAAACATTAGTGTTTGATTTTAATAAATATGAATTTCCCGGTATTCCAGTAGATGTGGCGTTTGTAAGTGGTTGCTTGGAGTATGTTGAGGACTTCGGATGGTTTATTGGAGAAATTTCAAAATATTCCCAAACTTGTATAGTTAGTTATTGTTTGTTGGAGCAATTCCCAGACATAAGAGTCAGAAGGGAGCTGGCTTGGGTAAACAACCTTGACAAGCTTCAGTTGATCAATCTTTTTGTAGAAAGCGGATTTAAAATTATTAAGGAAGATATAACGCAAACAAATAATTCAATTTTTATTTTTAAAAAGTGATGGGAGAAATTGTATTGCTAGATCCTTCGTTAATGAATCATGCTGGCGATTTATCAATAAATTTGGGAGATGTAATTATATACGATTCGGTTAAGAAAATACTAAATGAATTGTTCCCCAAAGAAGATATAATAAGAATTGCTTCTCACGCCCCGCTGGAAAAACAGCATTTTGATTTGATAAAGAATTCCAAATTTACTTTTGTGGGAGGCACAAATATTTTTACATCAGACATTGTCAATGGTTTTGCACAACTACCAATAAAATATGATAAGAGACGCCGATGGATTTTTCCGGGAATAAAAAATATTATATTTCTGGGTGCCGGCTGGGGAGTCGGGTACAATTTACCTATTAGTCTACGAACTAAAATATTCTATAAGATAATTATGAATAGTAGAATATTACATTCAGCTCGAGACAGTTACTCTGCTAAAAAAATGAGTAAACTAGCTAATATCATCAATACGAGTTGCCCTACTGCTTGGGATTTAAATGGAATAAATATCAATAGAAAGAAAATTGAGTCGATTTGCTTATTGACTTTGACAGATTACAATCAGAATAAATATCATGATAGCAAACTCTTGGAACTATGCTTAGCCAATTTTTCAAAAATTGTATTTTTCCCACAGGGCCAATGGGATATGGATTACTTGAATTCACTTGATATTTTCAAAGGCAACAAAGATAGGTTTGTTATTTTACCACATGACATTTATGTATATTTTGATTTTGTTGATAATGAAAACTATACCTACGTTGGAACTAGGTTGCATGGTGGAATAAGATGTCTGCAAGCTGGGCGAAGTGCGGCAATAATTGGAATTGATAATCGGGCTTTAGAGATGAGCCGCGATATTGGACTACCGGTTATCGCTAGAGATGACTTGAGTTTGTTAGAACAGTGGTTAACGATGAGAAAGTTTTTGGAGATATAAATTTGCCAATGGACAATATCCAAATCTGGAAAAATCAATTTTCTTAGAATTTGTTGCTGCAAGGCGATAAAAGAAGTTACCTCATTAATTTTTTATAATATCCCATTTTTAAGAAATGAAATGTCTCAATTTAGGTTGTGGTAACAGATTTGTTGAAAGTGACGAATGGGTCAATATTGATTTTATATCGAATTCTCGTTATGTTGTGGAGCATGATCTAAGCAAGGGCATTCCTTTTCAATCTGAAGAATTTGACTTTATATATCACTCTCATATCCTTGAGCATTTTTCAAAAGAAAAGGGGGAAGAGTTTATTGAAGAATGTTATAGGGTTTTAAAGAAAAATGGCTTAATTCGAATTGCTATTCCAGATCTTGAAATGCTTGCAAAGCAATATTTGGAGAATATGGAAAGGGTGTTATTAGAAAAAAATCAAATGAACGACGCGAACTACGCGTGGTCAGTTATTGAATTAATTGATCAAATGGTGAAGAGATCAATGAGGTGAGAGATGAAAAAGTATTGGGAGCAAAAGGAAATAGTTAATAAAAATTATATTCTAGAAAGGATCGGACCTGATTTCATTGATTATCGTAGAAAATATTTTTACGAAGGCCCTAGCATAAACGATGCGCCCGAAAATCAGATTTATAATAGGAAATTAGGAAGATCAATCAAGGAAACAGTGGAGAAAAAGATATTGGGCCGGCAGAAAAAACTAGATGACAAAACAAAGATATTTAGGGAGTCAGGAGAGATACATCAATGGATGTATGACAAATATTCTCTTAAATGTTTGTTAGAACAGATAGGTTTTAGGCTAGTAGAAAAGGTAAGCGCTTATGAAAGTAGAAATATAAATTGGCAGAAGTATTCATTTTTGGATATTGAGAATGATTTAGCAAGAAAGCCGGATTCTCTTTTTATGGAAGCATTGAAATAATGGACATTAGATGAAAGTTGTTCTTTTAACTACGTACCAGAGCGGGGGGGCAGGGACTGCTGCCTTTAGATTGCATGAAGGATTACTGGCGGAAGGAATAAATTCGATTATCTTATGCACCTATTCCGTGATGGAAAGAACCGACATAGTTATTGCGACGAAAAGAACTTTGTCTGTTAGAAGTAGAATTGCTGCTAAAATTAAAATACGGACTTCAACAAGGAGGGATACTGAATTAAGAAAAGTAAATGATGCAAAAGGGACATTTGACTATTTCAGCTTGCCGTATCTCAGTATGATTTGGAAAATCATCCTCTTGTTCAAGATGCTGATATTATTAATCTTCATTGGATTGCGGATTTTGTGAATTTCCCCACTTTTTTTTATCGGTAAAAAAACCTATTCTATGGACATTTCACGACCTAAATCCATTGATGGGTGGTTTTCATTACAAAGGTGATCTTGAAAAGAATTTGGGAAATTCTAAACTAATGAGTCTTGAATCCCAATACTCGAGTATAAAGAGGGCAGCATTGGATAGAGCTTCATTTGAGGTCTGTAGTCCATCCAAATGGCTTAGCGATGTATCTTTTTCAGATGAGTTTATGAAGAAATACAGGCATCATTATATAGCAAATGGCTTAGATCAAAATATCTTCAAGGAATTCGATAAGGATTTTTCCAGGGATGTATATAGTCTACCGAAAGATAAAAAGATAATTTTATTTGTTAGTGAAGTAATAGAAAATAGCAAAAGGGATTTTCTATTTTGAAAGAGGCGATCAAACTTTTAAATTCAAAAAAGGAGTTTATTGTAGTCGCATTGGGGAATGTTTCAAACCAAACTGAACCAAATAATTTTGTATATAGGTCTGGTATTCATGATGAGAAGCTTATGGCATTAATGTATTCGGCAGCTGATGTGTGCGTGATCGCAAGTCGTGAAGACAATTTGCCTAATGTAATGATCGAAGCTTTAAGTTGTGGAACACCGGTAATTGGCTTCCCGATTGGAGGTATTCCGGAAACTGTATTGAATAATAAAAATGGAATATTGTGCGATAATTTATCGCCGAATTCATTGGCTAAGGCAATTGATCAATGCTTTGATGGAGAGCCTTTTGATCCAAAGCTAATTAGAGATTTGGCCGTTGCAAGGTTTAATTTACGAGTGCAAGCTAGAAATTATTCAAATGTTTATCAGGGTGTAATTGATAGGTTTTATAACGGGAATAATAACGAAAAGTAATTATTTGTTTTGTTGATAAAAAAAGTCGTTAAGGCAATATTTAATAGAATGGGCTTCGACGTTGTCAGAAATCGAAGTGTAACAACCGGCCATGTCCCAACCAATGACGGCATGACAAATGGATTTCGACGACTTCAGGCTATTTCTATTTTTCCCAATGCAATTATTGACGTAGGTGCAGCTGAAGGCACTTGGACTGAGAAAGCCGCTTTAGTATGGCCCGAAGCTGAATTCCTGTTGTTCGAACCACTTGAAGAAAGAAAGGAGATATTACTTAATCTTCAAAAGAGATTAGCTAACAAGATATTTTTATCTTTTACTGCTGCAGGCAATGATGAGTCAGAAATAAACTTTCATGTTTCCGAGGACCTGGATGGCAGCGGAATAGCGACAGATATTAACTCTAGTTCTAATAGAATAGTTAAGGTATTTAGTATAATATTCTGGTTAAGTCATATGCCTTACGTCCGCCTTATTTGATTAAGCTCGATACTCACGGATTCGAAATTCCAATCTTGGAAGGAGCAAGGGAAGTTCTAAACGATGCGGCTATAGTAATAATTGAATCTTATGGATTTTATATTGCTTCAAATTCATTGCTGTTTTGGGAAATGTGCCAATATATGAACAACTTAGGTTTTCGTTTATTTGATATTGTGGACATAATGAGAAGGCCTGCTGACAATGCTTTTTGGCAATGTGATGCTTTTTTATAAGAAAAGATCATCCCGTATTTGAGAACAGCTCATATGTCTGACCTTTTTCCGAAAATATCTATTGTTACTCCGGTCTTTAATCAGGCAGTCTATTTGGAGGAATGTATTTTATCAATATTGGATCAGAAATATCCGAATCTGGAATACATCATTGTTGATGGCGGGAGTACGGATGGGACAGTGGATATAATAAAGAAATATAGTCCGTTTCTGGCCTACTGGGTTTCTGAAAAGGACGCCGGTATCTACCATGCATTACAAAAGGGGTTTGAAAAATCTACTGGTGAGATAATGGGTTGGCTAAATTCAGATGACATTTTACACCGTAAATCCTTGTTTTCTGTTGCGGATATTTTTGGGAAATTCAGAGAAGTTGATTGGTTGCAGGGATATCCAACCGTTATAGACGAGCTTGGCAGAATTGTTTTCCACAGGCCACACCGGTTTTCAAAATATTCGTTTTACTTGAAGGAATATCACGATGGAATATTTATTCAACAGGAGTCTACTTACTGGAGACGCAGTCTTTGGAAGAAAACTGGAGCCTTTATTTCGACCTCTTACAAGTATGCCGGTGATTTTGAACTTTGGATGCGTTTTTTTTTGAATTCGCAACTTGTGTGTACAAATGCCTTGATAGGCGCATTCAGAATGCGGAGTACGGGTCAAATTTCGACTGACTTCTACCAGCCATACGTTTCAGAATGTGATAAAATAATTGACGGCGAGATAGCAAAATTTTCTGCAGCGGAATTAAAATCCTTACAGAAAATTAAAAAGAATTATAAAATTAAAGAAAAGTATCCCGTAATATCAGGATTGTTATCGGTCGATAGTTCTTTTTTGAAGGAGCAGAAAGCCGCATTTTCAGTAAATTTTGATTTACAAGACAAATCTTTTGAATTAAAATAGTTTAAAAGATTTATTCTTTCATTTTGGAGACTCCTTTTTTTAGCATAATAGTACCCGTTTATAACGCCGGGGAGAAATTGCCATCAGCACTCGACAGCATTGTAAAGCAGACATTTACAGACTATGAAATAATAGTTATTGATGGCTTGTCTACTGATGATACCTTGGATATTGTAAAAAAATACAGCTACGAAAGAAAAGACATAAAATTTATTTCGGAACGAGATGAAGGAACATATGATGCCATGAATAAGGGTATGAGTATGGCTTCCGGGCAATGGTTGTATTTTTTAGGTTCTGATGACATTTTGCATTCTAATATTATTCTTTCGACCATTGCTAAACATATTGTTTCAACAAAGGCTCGCGTGGTATATGGAAATGTCAGAATTGTTGGAAATTCATCCTGGGCAAAGGACGGAGATATTTATGATGGATCTTTTGATTTTGAAAAATTGCTCAACAAGAATATTTGTCACCAGGCAATTTTTTATAATTCTAAGTTTGTAAAAACTGAAATTGGCAAGTATAATATTGGTTACAAATTATGTGCGGATTGGGATTTTAATCTGCGGTGTTTTGCAAAAACAGATTTTTTGTTCGTGCCGGTGATTGTAGCTGATTTTCATGCCGGAGGAATCACTACCATTCTAGAGGAGGATACTATATTTTCAAGGGAATTCGTTGGGAATATTATTCGATATTTTAAGATCTCTGCATTCAGCCGTTACCTGAACCATAAAGGTTTTAATTGGTATCACGATGTTTTGCTGATTCAAAAGCATGAAAATTACTTTAAGTATTTATTAAATAGACTAAAGGGGAAGTTCCTTTGGTCAACCTAAGGAATGAAAATAAGACCTGTTGCTTTTTATCTTCCCCAGTATCATCCTATACCAGAAAACAATCTTTGGTGGGGGGATGGGTTTACGGAATGGACAAATGTCGTAAAAGCTAAACCTAGTTTTAAGGGCCATTATCAGCCCCATTTACCAGGTGAATTGGGTTATTATGATCTTAGATTGCCGGAAGTAAGACAAAGACAAGCAGACTTAGCAAGGGAAAATGGTGTTTACGGCTTTTGTTATTATCATTATTGGTTCAATGGTAGAAGGATATTGGAACGCCCTTTCCAGGAAGTCTTCGAATCCGGCAAGCCCGATTTTCCATTTATGCTATGCTGGGCCAATGAAAATTGGACCAGGATATGGGATGGAGATGAGAACGAAATTTTGTTAAAGCAGGAGTATAACCTTGAAGACGACAGGAAACATATTCAAGCCCTGATTCCTTATTTTAAAGATAGCAGGTATATCCGGATTCAGAATAAGCCGGTCTTTGCGGTTTATAAGTCCTCTTTGCTTCCTTTCCCCGAACAAACAATAAAAATCTGGAGAGAGGAGGCTAAGCGGTCAGGTCTTGAATTATATATCTGCAGAGTTGACAGCTTTGGAATCGAAGGTTTTAAATATATGAAGGTGGGTTTCGACGCTGCGATTGAATTTCAGCCATTTTCAAAGATCCTTGGAAATTTCAGGAATGAGATTTTGACGCCAAGATTAAGAAGAAATCTAGTACATCGTGCTATTTTAAAATGGTACCATATATTGGAAAAAACAGAGAGAAGGGATATATTTTCGAAAAAATTATTTTCCCATATTGATTACAATGAATTCGTTGATTATTTAATCAAAACATACAAATATCCTAAAGATTATATTAGATTTCCTGGGGTGACTCCTTCCTGGGATAATACTGCCAGGAGAGGGGAATTGTCCTTTGTATTTAAAAATGCAAATCCTGAAAAATATAAAAAATGGCTTCAATATCATTTTGAGAATTTCAAGCCCACCAAAGAAGATGAAAATTTGTTATTTATTAATGCATGGAACGAATGGGCCGAAGGGAATCATTTGGAACCAGACAAAAAGTGGGGTAAAAAGTATTTAGATGCCACACGGGAAATTGTGTTAAATGATTGAAGTGTCTGTAATATTACCAAATTACAATCATGGAAAATATTTGGATGAAAGAATTAGTTCAATAATTAACCAGACCTTTCAGAATTTTGAATTGATTATTCTGGATGATCATTCTACTGATAACAGTAAAAGCATAATAGAAAAATACAGGTCTCATCCGAAGATTTCACATATAGAATTTAATGAAGTTAATAGTGGTTCCCCGTTTCGTCAATGGAACAAAGGAATTGAAATTTCTCAAGGGCCACTGATTTGGATTGCGGAAAGTGATGACTTTTGTAAGATTAATTTTTTAGAAGAGACCGTAGCGAAAATGAATACATTTCCTTCGGTCGGTTTAGTATATACTCAAAGCCTGGAACTCGATGAGATTTCGGGCAAAGAATATATAAGTTTTAAAGACTCCCCAAGATTTAAACAGGCATTTAACAATTCCTATTTTGCTAATGGCAGAATTGAGGTAAGTGAAAAGCTGACCTATGAAAATACAATTCCAAATGCAAGTGGAGTACTCTTCAGGAAATCGGTATTTAGAAAGGTAGGTGGCGCGGATGAATCTATGAATCTTTGCGGGGACTGGTTTCTTTGGGTAAAAATATTACTGGCTTCGGATATTTACTTTATTGCCGAACCGTTAAATGTTTTCAGACTAACGAATATTTCTGTGAGAACGCGTTTTTCAAAAGTTCAAACCTTTATTGAACGAATGAAGATATTGAGATGGATGCGAGACAATGGAATTAAAAAAATACCGGCAAAGGAGTTGGTGCTAATTAGAAATTTGTTCAATAGTTTTAAACTTCAAGATTTGAAAAAGCCAGTCCAGATGGTTATGTCGGATGATCGAACTGGTAATAAATTATTTTTAATGATTCCTGCGTTTGCTTTATCCATCGTTGATCGGATTACAGGTAAAATTTCAAGGATTCAAAAGACGATGAATCCTTAAATGAAACTCTTTTATTTTACTTATTGTTATCCCTATGGGATGGGTGAGGAATGGAAAGCAAATGAGTTGCGGGAACTCGGAAAGTATTTTGATGAAATAACAGTTGTCCCGTTTTTTTATGGGGGAACTTTAATAACCCCAAAATTTTACCAAAGGGAATAAAATTATCTGGTCCTTTATTCAGGGAAATGGGATCTACTGAAAATCGGCCAACTCTGATTCAAATCGCGTTTAGCAGACACCTTCCGAACTTTTTAAAAGAATTCTTTGCTAAAAAGGTATTTCTGAGTAAGCATAGATTCATTAGCTGGCTCAGTGCTACCAGGCATGCTATTCAGTTATTGAAACATCCCTTTGTGAAAAAGCTAATCCAGACGGCGGACAAACAAACTGTTCTTTACTTTTATTGGGGAAAGGGTTCCAGTGAAATGCTTCCATTTATTAATACAGATAGTTTCAATAAGACTTTTGTTAGAATGCACCGTTTTGATCTTTTTGAATACGTTAACAATAATTACATTCCTTACAGGGGTCCCCTTTTGAATAAAATAACTATCGCAGCGCCTTCTTCCATGGCTGGAAAGGAACATTTGCAAATAAGTTATCCGAAATCTAAATCAAAAATTGAGGTTTTTCGTTGTGGGACCGTGGGTAATGGCAAGGTTAGCAGCCCTTCTTCAGACAACATTTTAAGGGTGGTGAGCTGTTCCGGATTATCGCCTGTAAAAAGAGTTGAACTGATGATTAAATCTTTGCAATATGTGGATTTTCCTATAAAGTGGGTACATCTCGGTGACGGCGGTCTTATGAGCGAGTTGAAGAATCTTTCCAGCCAGTTAAATTTAGATGAAAAATTTATTTTTAAGGGTATGGTTCCGACCGAAGAAGTAATTGATTTTTATACAAATAACACCATAGACTTGTTTGTAAATACCAGTTCGAGTGAAGGCGTACCATTTTCTATTATGGAAGCTTTTTCGGCCGGAATTCCTGTCATGGCAACAGATGTAGGAGGTACCAAAGAAATTGTGGATAATGAGGTCGGAAAACTTTTGCCATCTGAAATTACTCCAATGCAATTGGCTAAAGACTTGGGGTACTTTTATAATCTTTCAGAAGATAAAAAATTGACTTTAAGGAAAAAAGCATTTCAAAAATATATGGAAATGTGCAATGCATCCATACTAGCGAACGAATTAGGACAATATTTAAGATCTTAAATGAAACCGTTATAGATAAATGAAGGATATTCTAAAACAGAAAGTAAAGTCGTTTCTTCTACGGTTCATTTCCCTTAAACAATACCTTAAGTGGATTGACAGGCGAAAAGGAGAGTTTAAACCGGGCGGAAATCAGGTTAACCAGGACTTGTTTTTGAGGTTGTTGTCAAAAGATAAAGTGCGCTTTATTCAAATCGGTGCGAATGATGGAATAAAGAATGACCCGGTTCATGCATTTATAAAAAAATACTATTGGACGGGTATTCTGGTTGAGCCGATCCCCGAAATGATGGAAAGACTGAGAAATGCATATCGTGGCGTGAATGATTTGATATTTGAAAACGTAGGTATCGCCGGGCAGAATGGTACTATGGATTTTTTTTACCTGCCACCGAAGTATAGTGAGCCTGACTGGCTACAACAAATCGGAACATTCGATAAAAATGCGATTCTTTTAAATCTGGAAAACTATCCGGAATTACTGGATAAAATTGAAACAAGGAAAATAGCCACCCTTACATTAAAAGAATTATTGGGAAAGAATAATATTTCCAAGACCGACCTGTTGATCATAGATGCAGAAGGTTTTGAATATAAAATTTTGAAACAGTTGGACCAGCTGGAAGAAAAGCCTGACTATATCTTATTTGAATGGGGCTGTATGGACGGCAATGACCAGAATAGACTTTATGAATTTTTGAAATCTCAACGTTACCGTCTCTATTCAAGTGGTGGTGATATTTTGGCCGTTCTGAATTAATCATCAAGCAATAAAGATTTTATGTTTAAGGATAAAATTTTAATGATCACCGGCGGGACCGGTTCCTTTGGGAATGCTGTACTGAAAAAATTCCTGAAACTTGGTCTCAAGGAAATCCGCGTATTCAGCCGGGATGAAAAGAAGCAGGATGATATGCGGCTGGAGTATAAAAATGATACCATTAAATATTATATCGGGGATGTCAGGGATTTCAACAGCATCAACAATGCGATGATCGGTGTGGACTATGTATTTCAGGCGGCGGCGCTTAAACAGGTTCCTTCCTGTGAATTTTATCCCATGGAAGCCGTTCGTACCAATATCCTGGGTGCAGAAAATGTATTGCAGGCAGCCTGGCAGAACAATGTAAACCGGGTGATCGTGCTGAGTACGGATAAAGCGGTTTATCCCATCAATGCCATGGGCCTTACGAAAGCCCTGATGGAAAAACTAATGGTCGCCAAGTCGCGGCTACTTAACGGAACCGACAGAGTCTACTGCGCCACACGCTACGGAAATGTAATGGCATCACGTGGTTCTGTGATTCCGCTCTTCATTAAACAAATCAAAGAAGGTAAACCCATTACAATTACCGAACCGACGATGACAAGATTCATGATGTCACTCGCCCAGTCGGTGGAGTTGGTGGAATTTGCATTTAATCAGGCCCAGCCGGGTGATATTTTCGTTCAGAAATCTCCGGCCAGTACGGTGATGGATATTGCCCTTGCGCTGAAGTCCATATTTAAGGCAAATAATGAAATTAAAATTATAGGCATACGCCACGGCGAAAAATTATATGAAACACTTTGTACCCGGGAAGAAATGTCGAAGGCTGAAGACCTGGGAGATTTTTACCGTATCCCGACGGACGGGCGCGACCTGAATTATTCAAAATATTTCTCTGAAGGTGAACAAAAGCTGGCCAATATCGACGACTATAATTCCAATAATACCCGGCGATTAAATCTGGATGAAACCAGGGAATTATTAATGAATCTCGACTACGTGCAGGAGGAGCTGAAAGCATAATATGAAAATATTAGTCACCGGCTCGCAGGGATTCATTGCTAAAAACCTGATTGTTCATCTTCGGGCGATAGAAAATCTGGAAATCAGCAGCCTGGACCGGGATAGTGACCGGTCGACCTGGGAAAATGAACTGGAGCAGGCAGATATTGTTTTTCACCTGGCCGGTGCCAACAGGCCGCCTGATCCGGATCATTTCAGGAAAGATAATTACGAACTGACACAATTTATTGTAGACAAACTGGAAGAACAGAATCGGCCGTATAAAATTATTTTTTCATCATCCACACAGGCCGCGTTAGATAATCCTTATGGTAAAAGCAAGAAAGAGGCCGAGGAATATATTCACGCGAAGGTGAAAAACGGAACAGCAACCATTTACCGTCTACCGGGTGTATTTGGAAAATGGTGCAGGCCGAATTATAATTCCGTAGTGGCAACCTATTGTTACAACGCGACGCATAACCTTCCGCTGGAAGTCCGGGATCCGGACTATGAACTCAGACTGGTATATATTGATGATGTCGTAAAATCTTTTATCAGTGAGATGAGGCAACCCATAAAAGCCGGAACCGTGGAGTCGAAGTCAGAAATGGAATATGCTATCCACCTTGGTAAACTGGCGGAAACCATACAATCATTTAATGCGAACAGGAAAACCCTGTTTCTGCCTAATGTCGGGGACGGTCTTGAGAAAGCCCTTTACTCAACCTGGCTGTCGTACCTGCCTGCGGATGATTTTTCCTATGAGCTGGAATTGAAAACGGATCCCCGCGGCTCTTTGTTTGAACTTCTAAAAACGAAATCTGCCGGCCAGATATTTTTGTCCACTACATTGCCGGGCATCACCCGGGGCAATCATTTTCATCATACGAAAACGGAGAAGTTTGTCGTGATACAGGGCCGTGGCCGGATTCAGTTTCGTTCCGCCATCGGACAGGATTTAATTGAATATGAAGTGAACGGCGCGCGACCGCAGGTAGTGGATATTCCACCGGGGTATACGCATAATATCACCAATACCGGGGAAGACACGATGATCACCCTGTTCTGGGCAAATGAAGTTTTCGACCCTCAAAATCCCGATACCTTTTTTGAAAAGGTATAAATAACAGCCGCATGAAAAAGCTAAAACTCGTAACTGTTGTAGGCACCCGGCCGGAGATCATCAGATTATCCAGGGTGCTGAACAAACTGGATAAATCTCCTGCCATAGAAAATATTTTGATTCATACCGGTCAGAACTATGACTATGAACTCAACCAGATTTTTTTCGAGGACCTTGGATTGCGAAAGCCTGATCATTTTCTCAACGCAGCCGGGAAATCTGCCTCACAGACCATCGGACAAATTTTAATTGCGATTGACACCCTCCTGGATGAATTGAAGCCGGATGCTTTCCTGGTATTGGGAGATACCAATAGTTGCCTCTGTGCCATTCCGGCGAAGAAAAAACATATTCCTGTTTTTCATATGGAAGCAGGAAACCGTTGTTTTGATCAGCGGGTTCCGGAAGAGATCAACAGGAAAATCGTGGACCATATTGCAGATATCAATCTGACCTATTCTGATATCTCCCGTGAATATTTATTAAGAGAAGGTCTGCCACCGGACCAGGTAATAAAAACAGGCAGCCCGATGTTTGAAGTGCTGAACCACTACCTGCCCAAAATAGAAAAGTCATCTATACTAAAGGAATTAAAAATATCCGCCGGAAAATATTTCCTGGTAAGCTGTCACCGGGAAGAAAATATCAATAACCCGCGAAACTTTAAACAATTCGTTGAAGTGCTCAACCGGTTGGCGACTGAATTTCATCAGCCTGTCATAGTCTCCACCCATCCAAGGACGGGCAAAATGATAGAAGCAGAAAAAATTAAGGTGCAGTCCGAGGTCCAATTCCTGAAACCATTTGGATTCAGCGACTACGTAGCGCTTCAATTATCTGCGAGAGCGGTACTATCGGACAGTGGTACGATTTCAGAAGAATCATCCATTCTTAATTTCCCCGCATTGAATATCCGGGAAGCGCATGAACGTCCCGAAGCCATGGAAGAAGCGGCCGTGATGATGGTCGGTTTAAATCCTGAGCGTGTAATGCAGGGGATCTCATTATTGGATCCGGTTATTCCGGGAGAGCGGCAATTCCGAATCGTGTCGGATTACAGTATGCCCAATGTTTCTGACAAAGTAGAGCGGATCATTATTTCCTATACCGATTATATTAAGAGAAAAGTCTGGCAGGAGCCAACAGGACTATAATGATCAGGTTAAAACCATTTATTGACCTGCGCATTAGCTGCCCATCCTGCTCAAAGGAAATTCAGCCGGATAGACTGGCTGATCACGGGTATGCACAGTATGGTTAAACTCAACTGTGCAAACTGCGGACATACTTACTTTTCTGAAATTCCTGTTAATGCGGGTAATTTTTATCCCGGGATCATTGATGCTAAGACAGGTGAAAGGGCAGACGATATGCCCTTTGAGAACTGGTATCTAAACGGACTGGTGGAAGCATACAAAAATAAAAAAGCCGAACCTGTTTCAATTGAGATACTGGCAAACGATAAACTGGGAGAGCGCCCTGTTCTGCTGCTCAATACCATTGATGCAACCTACGGGCATGCGGTGTATGAATTATTCAATGCCAGCTACTATCTGAAAAAAAGAGACTATGACCTCGTTATCCTTGTTCAGAAACAACTGCACTGGCTGGTACCCGACGGTGCCGCCCAGGTTTGGGTCGTGGACATACCATTTTCAAAAGCGGTAAACTGGTTCGATCAGTTGGGTGGACAAATCAAAAATTTACTGTCTGGTGTGCAGGATGTTTTTATTTGCAAGTCTTTTGTACAGGCGGACTCACATGATTTTAATATTGAAGATTATACCCGTATCAAGCCCTTTCCATTGAATGAATGGGATGAACGGCTGGTAAGGCCGACGCTGACATTTATCTGGCGGACCGACCGGTTTTGGAAAAGGGTCCTTCCAAAAATGATTGACAACCGATATTCCAGGAAACTTTTTCCCGGTATTCTGCAATCCGGCAGGAAACGGCTTCAATTTAAATGGATACTTGAATTCAGTGAAAAGCTGAAAGAACAGATTCCGGACATTGATTTTGCCATTTCGGGTATGGATGACCGTAAGCAGGCTTTACCGGACTGGATTAAAGATTTCCGATATCCGGAGCATGAAGATTCTACCGCAAGGGAACAGATGAGGAGATATGCAATAAGTCACCTGGTGGCCGGATGCAATGGATCTTCCCTGCTTTTACCGGGTTGCCTCTCCGGCGGTGTTGTCAATATCGTTCCCGGGAATATGTGGGCGGTTTCAGCCGGCACCTTCCCTTTCCGGATCACGGATATCGGTGATACACATTTTCGTTATGTCATGCTTCCGGATGAAATTTCGATTTCCAGGCTGGTGAATATTATCGTATCCATATTGCGCGACCGTTCCTATATACAGATCCAGGCCAGTGCTCCCTGGAGGGATCATGAATCCGGATTGCCGCCTTATGCATGGGCTGATTTCAGGAAAAAAATATTCGGCCTTTCCGATCATTTTCCCGGAGAAAAAACCATGATAACCCGACACAGGAAAACGACACCTGAAAAAGAGGAAGCGGCGCAATGATCACCATAGTAAATTATGGCGTGGGTAACCTGGCTTCTATAAAAAATATGCTGAAAAAAGCAGGTTTTGAATCCGAGCTGGCAACAGAAACAGGAGCCATTGAAAAAGCTTCGAAGATCATACTCCCCGGTATCGGCGCATTCGATCATTGTATGTCAGAGTTCAATAAATCAGGACTACGGGAGACTGTTACTAAAAAAGTGCTCGAAGATAAAACTCCCCTGCTCGGTATTTGTGTTGGTCTGCAGATGCTGATGGAAAATAGTGAAGAGGGCGTGGAGCCGGGCCTGGGATGGATAGCAGGGAAAACAATCAAATTCAAAAAAGATAAGCTCGGGGATTTGAAAATTCCGCATATGGGCTGGACCAATGTACATATTGCGAAAGACACCGCGCTCACACGAAACCTGGGCGAGCAGCCAAGATTTTATTTTGTGCACTCCTATTATGTACAGCCGGATGATCCATCGGATCAAATGCTGACCGCTCATTATGGCTATGAATTCACGGCCGCGGTGAATCGTGAAAATATTTTTGGCGCTCAGTTCCATCCGGAAAAAAGCCATAAATATGGAATGAAGATCCTTGAAAATTTCGGCAGGCTATGAAACGCATCCGGGTCATACCTGTCCTTTTGATACATAACCGGGGTCTTGTAAAATCAGTGAAGTTTAAGGATTATAAATATGTCGGTGACCCGATCAATGCTGTTCGTATTTTCAATGAAAAGGAAGTGGACGAACTGGCCATCCTTGATATCGATGCCAGTGCGGAAAACAGGGTTCCTGATATCGAGCGTATTGAAGAGATCGTAAGCGAGGCTTTTATGCCAATTGCTTACGGCGGTGGGATTACCACTACCGACCAGGCAAAAAAAATACTCTCAGCGGGCGTTGAAAAACTGATCCTGAACCGGTCGGCAGTAAAAAACCCGGTCCTGGTAAGCGAAATTGCGAAACAGTTCGGAAGCCAGAGTGTGGTTGTTTCGATCGATTATAAAAGGAATTTATTTGGCAGACTGGGGGTATATATAGAAAACGGGAAAACCAATTCAGGGTTGGATCCGTTGGCCTTCGCAAGACTCATGGAAGAAGCCGGTGCAGGAGAGATCATGCTGAATTCCATCGAGCGGGATGGCAGCTTTTCCGGATATGACCTGGAAATGATTGAAAAAATCTCTCATTCCATCAATATTCCGATGATTGCCGTGGGCGGCGCAGCTTCTTTGTCAGATTTCAAAGAAGCCGTTCAGCACGGCGCATCGGCTGTAAGTGCGGGCAGCATGTTTGTTTTCCAACGCCCGCATCGCGCAGTTTTAATCAGTTACCCTTCCCAACAGGAATTGGAAACACAGGTTTATGAGGGGTTATAAAAATGATCTGTAATTATGATTTTAGATAGTAAAGATCCAAACTACCGGCAATGTGCCATTACAGTCATGGATAATATTGCAGATCCGGATATTCATTTTGATGAAAAGGGCATCTGCAATTATTATTATGAGTATCTGGCGGCCGCAGAACGTGGAGTAATAACTGGCGAAGCAGGAAAAAAGAAATTGGAAGAGCTGGTCAACCGGATCAAAGCCGATGGTAAAGGGAAACGGTATGATTGCCTCATCGGTCTGAGTGGCGGGGTTGACAGTACCTATGTTGCCTGGTTGTGTAAACAATATGGTTTGCGACCGCTGGCCGTTCACCTGGACAATGGATGGGACTCTGAGCTTGCAGTGAAAAATGTGGAGAATATTATTACCCGATGCGGATTTGATTTATTCAGCCTGGTGATTGACTGGGAGGAATTCCGCGATATCCAGCTGGCCTATCTCTATGCATCGGTTGTGGATATTGAAGTGGTTTCGGACCATGCCATCTTCGCTTCCATGTATAAACTGGCTAAGGAACATAATACCGGCTACATCATCAGCGGGACAAACATAGTAACCGAATTCATCATGCCGCCCTCCTGGCTCTATGATAAAATGGATTATGCCAATCTGAAAGACATTCATTCCCGTTACGGAAAAAAAAGACTGAAGACCTATCCGTATTTTGATTTCAGGAAATCACTCTATTATCATGCGGTGCTTCGCCTGCATCCGGTATCCATTCTCAATTATGTGCCCTATAATAAAAAACAGGTAAAGGAGATCATACAAAAAGAACTGGGCTGGAGGGATTATGGCGGCAAACACTATGAGTCACAGTTCACAAAATTCTACCAGGCCTATATCCTTCCGGAAAAATTTCATATTGATAAAAGAAAAGCGCATTTGTCCACCCTGATATGTTCAGGCCAGATGACTAAATCCGAGGCGCTGTCGGAACTGGAAAAGCCGCTCTATGATCCGGCCCAGCTGAAATCGGATAAAGAATATGTAATGAAGAAATTTGGCCTTAGTCCGGATGAGTTTGAGAAAATCATGCACCTGCCTGTAAAAAAACACAATGCCTTTAAGTCGGACCGTAAACTAAAGGAGCGATATATGAATATGCTGATCCGCACAGCACCGATGAGGAATTCAATCAAAAAATTAATCGGGCGATGAGCAGGGAATTTAAGTTTGGAATTATAGGTTGCGGCAGGATCGCGCAGCGTCACGCGGAACATATTATGAACTCCGGGAAACTTTTAGCCGTCTGTGATACGGATGAAGCTAAGGCAAAAAAACTGGGAGAGAAATACGGAGCTGCTTCTTTTGCCAGCGTTGAAGAAATGCTGGCCGGCATGCCGGAGCTGGATATTGTTTCTGTTTGTACACCGAATGGTTTGCATGCAAAACACAGCATAGAAGCGTTGAAAGCCGGTAAGCATGTACTGTGTGAAAAGCCAATGGCGTTGTCGGCTTCGGACTGTTCAGCCATGATCACATGCTGCTGAAAGGGCAAACAAACGATTATTCATCGTAAAACAAAACCGGTTTAATCCGCCGGTTGTCGCTGTAAAAAACCTGATCGACCAGGGTAAGCTGGGAAAAATTTACAGTGTACAATTGAATTGTTTCTGGAACCGAAACCCGGAGTATTATCAGAATTCCTGGAAGGGAACAAAAGACCTGGATGGTGGAACGTTATATACGCAGTTCAGTCATTTTATTGACCTGCTTTACTGGTTCCTGGGAGATGTGGAATCAGTTAAGGCTAACACCGGAAATTTCGATCACCAGGGTCTGATCGAATTTGAGGACACCGGTGTGGTGATCCTGAAATTTCTGAATGGTGCTATCGGCACGATTAATTATACCGTGAATGCGTATAAAAAAAATATGGAGGGGTCACTGACCCTGTTTGCCGAAAAGGGAACGATAAAAATCGGGGGCCAGTACCTGAACGAACTGGAATACCAATGCATGGATGGTGACCCGATTACGGATCTGCCTCCGGGCAATCCTCCCAACAATTACGGCCAGTATCTGGGTTCCATGTCGAACCACGATAAAGTGTACAAAAACCTGGTTGACGTATTAAGCGGACAGGGCGCAATAGCAACCAGCGGAATGGAAGGACTGAAAACAGTAGAGATCATAGAAAAGATTTATAAAGCCGCGAACGGATGAATGCGATCCTGGTAAAAGTATTAAACAGACTGAATTGCCTGAAACACCTGAATATCTATTGTGATACCCGCATCAATGATAAAAAAATATTTATCCCGCTATTAAGCGGGGCTGGTTTGGAAAATCTTCCCTTTACTGAATTATGGATGTGTGACCTGATCCGCTATGCTCTCTCCATTAAAAAAGGATTTTTTATGGATGTGGGTGCCAATGTCGGTCAGACCCTGATAAAACTCCGCACTGTAAATGAAGACCGGCCCTATGTAGGTTTTGAGCCAAATCCTGAATGTGTCCACTATTTCAATACCCTGGTGAAGAAGAATAATTTTAAAAATGTGGACCTGATTCCGGCGGGATTGTTTGATCAGAATGGCGTACTATCATTGCAACTGTATTCGGATTCCTCAACAGACCAGGGTGCGTCGCTGATTGAAAATTTCAGGGATGTGGATGTAGTCCGGAAAATCAATGTCCCTGTTTTTGATTATAACCAACTTGCGGATACCCATGGACTCGGGGAAATGGCCATGATAAAAATAGACGTGGAGGGAGCCGAACTGGAAGTGCTGAACAGTCTTAAATCAGCGATCAGCAAAAACCGTCCCATCGTATTAGTGGAAATTCTGCCGGCTTATATAAAAGATTTGACAGACCGGGTTTCAAGGCAAAATAAAATCGGTTTGCTGGTTAAAGAAATGGGCTATGATATACTGAGAATACATAAAACTCCGTCCAAAAGAAATGTGGAGAGACTGGAAAAACTTCCGGAATTTGATATTCATGGAAATATGGAATATACTGATTATGCCCTGGTTCCATCAGATATTTCAGATATCATGATGAATAGTATAAAAAAAGCCGCATGAACCCTAAATTCTTAAAAGCAGGAATCCAGGATGTTCAGTTTGGGAAAAACGTGAAGATCGTTGAGCCCGTAAACCTGTATGGATGCGTTATTGGTGACGATTGTTTCATCGGACCATTTTCGGAAATTCAAAAAGGCGCTATTGTCGGAAACCGGAGCAGGATACAATCTCATTCTTTTATTTGCGACCTGGTTGTCATCGGCGAAGATTGTTTTATCGGACATGGCGTGGTCTTCATCAATGATTTATTTAGTGAGGGAGCTCCTGCAGGCGGTGACCGCACAAAATATAAACCCACAAAAATCGGGAACCATGTTTCAATTGGTTCCAACGCAACCATATTGCCGGTTTCCATTGCAGACCATACCGTGATCGGGGCGGGATCTGTCGTTACAAAAGATATTAAAGAACCGGGTATTTATGCCGGTAATCCGGCGAAACTTGTTCGTCGCCTTCCAAAAAATAGTTGAATGTATATTCCCTTCGTTGACCTGAAAGCGCAATATCAATCCATAAAACCGGATATAGATAAAGCCATTGCATCCGTGATTGAAAAAACTGCTTTTATCGGTGGTTCTTTTGTAAAAGCATTTGAGCATGAATTTGCTTCGGCCTACGGCGCAGATCATGTCGTATCCTGTGCGAACGGTACGGATTCCCTGTATATCATCATGAAAATGCTGGGAATCGGAAAAGGGGATGAAGTGATCACGGCTGCCAATAGTTGGATATCCAGTTCAGAAACAATATCCCAAACCGGCGCAAAGCCGGTTTTTGTAGACGTGGATCCAAAATATTACAGCATGGATGAAGACCTGCTGGAGGCAAAAATTACCCCGGTTACGAAGGCCGTTATTGCGGTGCATTTACAGGGCCAGCCCTGTAACATTGAAAAAATAAAATCCATTTGTGATCAGCATGGCATTGCCCTTATAGAAGACTGTGCCCAATCCCATTTTTCAGAATTCAAAGGCAAAAAAACCGGATTGTTTGGAATAGCGGGATCGTTTAGTTTTTATCCGGGTAAAAATCTGGGTGCCTATGGGGATGCGGGTTGTATTATTACTAATGATGAAAGTCTTGCTGAAAAATGCAGGATGTATTCACTCCATGGTGCTCTGAAAAAACATCATCATATTATCGAGGGAATCAATAGCCGTCTGGATGGTTTGCAGGCAGCCATTCTCTCAGCCAAACTTCCGCATCTCGCCGGCTGGACCGAAAAAAGAATTCAGAACGCCGCCCTTTACAATAAATGGCTGGGAGGAATAGAGGGCATCTGTTTGCCTGCCCAGCGTCCCGGCACAAAACATACCTGGCACTTATATGTGATCAGATCGAAGGATCGCGAGAACCTGGCAAAATGGCTTGCGGATAAGGGGATCGAAACCTCCGTACATTATCCAACTGCCTTGCCCAACCTGCCTGCGTACAAATATCTTGGCTATAAGCCGGCAGATTTCCCGGTAGCCAGTTCGCTGCAGGGTGAAATTCTATCCCTCCCTATGTTCCCGGAATTAACAGAGGAAGCGATTGTATACATTTCCGATGCAATCAAATCTTTTGTTGAAAAATAAAACAATACTCATTCTTTCGCCGCAATCCTGGGGTAAAATGATGCTGGCTAAACATCACTATGCATTGGAACTTGCAAAGGCAGGAAACGAGGTGTACTTTTTGAATCCGCCCGATAATATACACTGGAACCTGAAGAAGGATGAAACGCGCATCCGGATCAGCGCGCTTCCCGGACATGCAAATCTCTTTATCATCGACCAGGAATTGTACTTTCCTTATATTCTGAAATATCATGCAAGAAAAATATATAACCTGCTGGTAAAAAAACAGATCAGGGCCATATTGAAAAAAATCGGTCGCCCGGTGGATATACTCTGGTCCTTTGATCTGGGGAACCTGTTTCCAATGAGATTTTTTCCGAATAAAATCTACAAAATATTTCACCCGGTAGACGAACCGGGTGATCAGTATGCCCTGGATGCCGCTTCCGGTGCAGCAGTTATATTTTCTGTAACCCGGGAGATCCTGGATAAATATGCCCCATATAAGATTCCTTCTTATTTTGTAAATCATGGCCTGGCAGAGGAATTTTTCCCTGAACAACCTCATCCCTATATAAAAGGAAATCCGGTTAATGTCGGGATATCGGGGAATTTATTAAGACAGGACCTGGACCGTGAAACGCTGATCCAAATAGTAGAAGAAAATCCTGAACTGGTTTTTAATTTTTATGGCAGTTATAAAACGGGGGATTCAAATATCGGGGCAGGCACAGATGCAGCCACCCGTTCATTCGTTGAGAGATTACAATCAAACCGCCAGGTTGTATTGCATGGAGTACTAAAAACAACTGATTTGGCTGCTCAGCTCAATAAGATGGATTTATTTCTGATCTGTTACGATATTAATAAAGATCAGAGTAAGGGAACCAACTATCATAAGGTGATGGAATATCTGAGTACCGGAAAAGTAATCGTTTCCAATAATATCACTACATACCGGGATCAGCCTGTACTTGTTCGTATGCTTTCGGACAGGGTTTCGAATCATCAGTTGCCGCAGCTATTTAAGGATACGGTGGTGCACCTTGAAGAATTTAACAACCCGGAAAATATCAGGCAAAGGATTTCTTATGCCTGCGAAAATTCCTATGAAAAGCAATTGGAGGAAATTCAGCAGTTTATTGCCGGAATGAATTAAATGAATCAGACCGCGAACAAGCCATTAACAAAACACAGTTATGTCTGGCTTGATCTGATCCGGGCATTGGCAGCAATGGCAGTTTTCCTCCAGCATCTCAGAACACTAATTTTTAATAATTACTCGAACGGCCCTGCCGGCTTTTTTAAAAATGACCTTTTATTTTCTCACCGGATTCAGTCACGAAGCGGTAGTTATTTTTTTTGTATTGAGTGGGTTTTTCATTACCGGTGTTGTCGTCAATGCCTGGGAGAATGGAAAATTTTCCTTTCTGAACTATGGACTTGACAGGCTGATCAGGTTATGGATCGTATTGATACCCGGTCTGATTTTTACATTTATTGCTGACCGGATGGGGCTTCATTGGTTTGGTGCGAATGCCGGATATACAGGCCACATTAATTTTACCGGAGATATCGTAGTGGCGGCCAATCTGAACTGGCCGACTTTTTTGGGAAATATTTTCTTTCTGCAGACGATACTGGTAAACCCTTTCGGATCCAATTCTCCTTTGTGGAGCCTCAGCAATGAATTCTGGTACTATGTTCTATTCCCGACCATCTTTTTTGTTTTTTATCATAAAAAAATAGTTGTCCGGATTTTCCTTGCCATACTGGCCCTGGGCTGTCGGACTGTTCATTGGACAAAGTATCCTTATTTATTTTTCGATCTGGCTGATTGGCTCTGCATTATTTCTCATTAAGAAAAATTTTCCGGCACCTTCCGGGCGGGTTAAATACGCGCTGCTTGGTATCGGATCAGTTGCTTTTGTAATGTGTTTTTATGTTCTGAGAATCGGAGGCAGCCTGGGCTGGCTGAAAGACCTGGTATCCGCCCTGGTGACCGCAGTTTTATGTTATGTGGGCTTGTATTCGGATATACAATCAAAAATAATCAGCCGGATCATCCGTTTTTTTTCCGGCATCTCTTATTCATTGTATGCGATACACCTGCCGTTATGCCTGCTTATAACCTCCTGGCTCACGGGGTCCGGGAATAATTGGGGACTATATTATTTCCTTTTATATCTTTTCATAGCTTTAGTGGTTTTGGGATTGACGGTTATTTTCTGGTATTGCTTCGAATCCAGGTATATACAGGTGAGGACTTATATTAAAAAGAGATTTTTCAGCAGGGCGGGCCCTGCTTTAGTAACCAATTAATTTAACGCATGAAGGTATTAATACTGGCAGGCGGTTTTGGCACCAGGCTGAGTGAAGAAACCGATATTCGTCCGAAGCCCATGGCCGAGATCGGTGGCAAGCCGATCATCTGGCATATCATGAAAGGTTATTCCCATTATGGATTTAACGAATTCGTTATCCTGCTGGGATATAAGGGTTACTATATAAAAGAATATTTCGGGAATTATTTCTTACACCAGAGCGATGTTACGATCGATCTAAGTACCAATGGTATTGAAGTGCACAACAATACATCCGAGCCCTGGAAAGTGACGCTGCTGGAAACAGGCCAGGATACAATGACGGGTGGCCGGATAAAAAGAGCAAAAAATTTCATTGGGAATGAACCGTTCCTGCTTACTTATGGCGACGGAGTTTCGGATGTGGATCTTTCGGATCTTATTCAATTCCATAAAAAACACGGGAAATTAATTACGATGACAGCCGTTCAGCCGGAAGGAAGATTTGGGGCGCTGGAAACAGAAGGTACCCGGGTTTCGTCTTTCCTGGAGAAACCAAAAGGAGACGGAAGCTGGATCAACGGCGGATTTTTTGTTTGCCAGCCGGAAGTGCTGGATTATATCGCGGGTGATCAGACGGTTTTCGAACAGGAACCTTTGATGCAACTGGCGAAGGATGGTGAATTATTTAATTACCGCCATAAAGGATTCTGGAAATGTATGGATACGTTAAGAGACAAAAAAGTATTGAATGAAATGTGGGATAAGGGTCAGGCAAAATGGAAAACCTGGGGCTAATGAATATCCGTAAAATCCTGTTCTTTAAGTTCAATTCTACCTTCATCAGGAATTTACTTTCCTTACGGTTCAGGGAGAATCATTTTTATAAGATCCCCTTTGGAAAAATCAGCGGATCCAAACTGTATTACCGGAAGGATATTAATTTCCATGCCATGATGGGCGTTTGGGAAAAAGAATCCCTTCGTGTGCTGGACAGGATAATTCACCGGTTTGAATTGGATCAGCCGAACAAAGTGATTGCCGATGTTGGTGCCAATATCGGTTACTATTCGATTTTCTTTTCCCGGTACCTGGATTCGAGCACAAAAATATTTGCTTTCGAACCTTCCCTGGAAATTTTACCTGTATTGAGAAAAAACCTGGTGATCAATAATATTACGAATGTGAAAGTGCTGGATCTCGCCTGTGCGGATCATACCGGAAGAGATGAATTTTTTATTGCCGAACACCATCATGAATCTTCGCTTGTGAAAGAATGGTCGAACAATGCTATCACAGGCACCAAAACAGTTGTGGCAACGATCACCCTGGATGATTTTTTTGAAAGATTCAACCAGAGCCGGTTTCCGGACCTGATCAAAATGGATATTGAAGGCGGCGGCATTTATGCCCTGAAGGGTTGTACCAAATGTATTTCCAAAAAAAGACCGTTTATCCTGATAGAATCACATAACCAGGCGGAGGATCAGGCGGTAAGTCATGTGCTGAGACAATTTAATTATGAGGCTTTCCGGGCTACCGATGAAAAATGGATCCTGCATAAAGACCGGGATTATAAAGATCCGGACGGTGTCTGGGGAACCATGTTACTGATGCCTGCGGAACGCAAGGCGGATTTTATTAATTAAAAGATATGTTCAATAATATTTTTAAGGGAAAGCGGGTAATTGTTACCGGCAATACCGGGTTCAAAGGATCCTGGCTCAGCCTCTGGCTTTTTAATATGGGTGCAAAAGTGGTTGGTATTTCAAAAGATATTCCTACCAAACCCTCGCTTTTCGAGGAACTGGAGCTTTCAAAAAAAACAGATCATCATTTTGAGAATATCTGTGATGCGAAAATGATGAAAGAAATATTTTCTTCCGTGCAGCCGGATTTTGTTTTTCACCTGGCGGCCCAGCCCATTGTTTCGCTTTCGTATGAAGATCCGCTGGAGACTTTTCAAACCAATACCATCGGGACAGCCAATATTCTGGAAGCCCTGCGTTCACTCACCAGACCCTGTAATGCGGTCATCATCACCAGTGACAAATGTTATGATAATGTGGAATGGATCTGGGGTTACCGCGAACAGGATGCCTTGGGCGGGAAGGATCCATACAGTGCTTCCAAAGGTGCTGCGGAACTTGTAATCAAAACCTATTTTCATTCTTATTTTAATAAGCCTGATTCTCCGATCCGTTTAACGACGGTACGTGCCGGTAATGTAATTGGCGGTGGTGACTGGGCCCTGAACCGGATCGTTCCGGATTGTTTTCGTTCCTGGAACAAGGATCAGGCAGTAAAAATCCGTAATCCGAATTCCACGAGACCCTGGCAACATGTGCTGGAACCACTGAGCGGATATCTCCGGGCTGCCCAGGTATTGGCCGAACAAAAAATAAATATTCATGGGGAACCATTCAATATCGGTCCGAATGCCGATCAAAATCATACGGTGTTGGAATTATTGCAGGCCGTCAGCAAATTCTGGCAGTCCGGTTCATTGAAGGATTATTTCTCCATCGAATCGAATACCGCTTTCCATGAAGCCGGTCTTTTGAAATTAAATTGTGATAAGGCATTGGCATTTCTGCAGTGGAAGCCGGTACTTGACTTTCATGAAACAGCGCTTTTAACGGGCGAATGGTATAACTATTATTATAATAACAAGTCCAGTTTGCCGGTTGCGGATTATACCCTGAGACAGATTGAAGCCTATTCGGCGGGTGCAAAATTAAAATCCATTTCGTGGGCTTTATAGAAGACGTAGTACTCACTCCCCTGCGCCAGATAAAAGGCGATTCGGGTAATGTATTGCATGCCCTGAAACAACACGAGGAATCCTTTCAGGGATTTGGGGAAGCTTATTTTTCCACTGTGTTTAAAAATGCGGTGAAAGGATGGAAAAAACACCGGAGGATGATCCTGAACCTGGTTGTTCCATCGGGTGCAATAAAATTTGTTTTATACGACGACCGGCCGGTTAGTCCAACTTACCGGTCCATCCAGGAGATATTCATATCCCCGGAAAATTACCAGCGACTGACTGTTCCGCCCGGTATCTGGATGGCATTCCAGGGAATGGGCGATCAGGAGAACATACTCCTGAATATTGCAAGTATTCCCCACGATCCGCTGGAAGCCGAAAATCTGCCCATACAAAATGATATTATTCCCTACCAGGGATTTGCATGAAGAAAATATTAATTACCGGGGGAATGGGATTTGTTGGCGGACGCCTGGCAAAAAGGCTTGCTGAAAGCAACGAATTGTATCTTTCATCCCGGAAGATCCCTGATAAAAATAAACTGCGGTTGTTCGGCAACGTTACACCGGTTGATCACCAGTCATTACTGCACCCGGATAAATTCCCGGAAGTGGATACGGTCATCCACCTTGCAGCATTAAATGAATGGGATTCAGTAAAATTTCCTTCCGAAGCCATCCGCGTAAATGTGGATGAAACCAGGATCATCCTGGAAAACAGTATTAGCCGGAATGTAAAACGGTTTATCTTTTTTTCGACCGCACATATTTATGGTGCTCCCCTGATCGGTAAGATTACAGAATCCAGCCTGCCCCGGCCGGCCCATCCTTATGCCATTACTCATCGTTCAGCGGAAGACTATGTGATTGCTGCCAGTTTACAAAACCGGATCAATGGCGTTGTACTCCGGCTTTCCAATTCATTTGGCGCTCCCGTATCGGCCGATGTAAACCGGTGGACCCTGCTTGCCAACGACCTTTGCCGGCAGGCCGTGGAAAATGGGAGGATGAAACTTCTTTCCAACGGATGCCAGTACCGGGATTTTATTTGCCTCTCGGATGTGGAAGATGTGATTGATTCCATGGTTGAGCGGAAATTGCCGCTAAAACATCTTATCTATAATCTCGGTAGTGGATTGGCGGTCCGGGTTATTGATATGGCAAGGATTATTGAACAACTCTGTGTAACTGTATTGAAAAAAAATGTACCTGTTGAATTACCGGCTAATGCTATAGAAACAGAGGAAGAAAAACTGGAATTTTCCATAGACCGGCTTCTTTCGGATGGATTTAGTATCCGGAATGACATACACCTTGAACTGGAACGGCTGTTACAATTCTGTTCGGAGCATTTCGCTAATTGAAAAAAATTTTCGTCATATCCCATGCCTGTTTCACTGCCATCAACCGGCATGTGTATCATCTTTTTTTACAGGCAGGATGGAATCTTGAAATGGTTGTGCCGGAAGAATTGGCTTTTCCGTCAGGAATCAAAAAAGCGGATCCACCCGAGAAAGGTGATCCTGAAATTCATTACCTGAAACTGAAAGGCACCAATCCACGGTCTTATCATTTCACCGGGTTAACTAAATTATTGGATCAGAAAATGCCCGGTATAATTATACTGGATAATGATCCCGTCAGTCTGCTTACAACGCAGTTGGGTAAATGGGCCAGGCAACACCAGGCCTGGTTATTTTGTATTTCAAATGAAAATCTTCCGCTGGATATCAAATCAAGTCTCGCACGCAGGGGCATTAAATCACTCCCTGCCATTCTTTTTAAAAGAATCCTGTTATCCCGTAACAGGCATCTGCCAGACGGCATCTTTACGGTCAGCCGCGACGGGGAAAAAATATTTACAGAGGAGGGATTTTTAAATGTCCGTCATATGCCCCTCGGGTTTGATCCGGCATTTTTTTATCCGGATGTTCAGGCCAGGGAAACCATACGCAACAAATACAAATTAAATAAAAAGGTGATTGCCTATTTCGGCCGGCTGACGCCCGAAAAAGGAGTGCATCTGCTGATACAGGTCCTGAGCAAAATGAAATCCATGGAATGGCAGCTGATGATGGATTCCTTCGACATCTATGCTACGGAATATAATAAGGAGATCAGCCGCCTGCTGTCAGAATCTGACATACTGAACAGAGTCGTTTTTATCAAAGCAAGTCATTTCGAGATTGCGGGATATATGAATGCGGCTGATATTATAGTCGTGCCTTCCGTAAGCGTTTCAAACTGGAAAGAACAATACGGGCGTGTGGCAGCGGAAGCGCTGGCCTGCGGAAAGGAAGTAATAGCTTCCGACAGCGGTGCGCTGCCGGAACTATTGGACGGACATGGATTTTTATTTAAGGAAGGCGATGTAGATGCGCTGCAGGAATTGCTGGTATCCAGGCTGAAAGCAGATCAAAACGGAGACGGTACCGGAAAAGAAATAGCCGCTTATGCATTGGCCAACCTGAGTATTCAAAAACAAAAGGCAGTAATGGAAGCTGCTTTTACCTGATCAAGAAGTACGGATATGAAGGTTTTACTGGTAGGAAGTGATTTTGATGTGGCGATAGAACGTTACTACAAAAAATACCTCGCGAATTTTGGTGTTGAGATTTATCACTATCCCGCGCCGGATATTGTGTTTCGATTTCATTCTTCCAACATCGTAAATAAGATTTTATTTAAGACAGGCCTGTATAAAAACTATGGTCCGGTCAACAGGGAGCTGATCCGGATAGCGGATAAATTTCAGCCTGACATCATATGGATTTTCAAAGGGCTTGAAATATTTCCTGCGACCCTGAAAAAATTAAGAACCCGGTTCAGGCTGGCCAATTTTAATCCGGATCATCCTTTTATAATTATCGCGAGCAGTAACGGAAACCTGAATGTGAAAAAAAGTGTGGGTCTCTACCATCTTCATTTCAGCTATCATTCCGCGCTGGTGAAAAAAATTCAGGAAGAATATCATATACCGGCCGTATTCCTTCCTTTTGCGTACGACCGGAATGACCTTGAATATCAGCCGCCCGAAACGATAGTTGAAATCCCAAAACTATGTTTCCAGGCAAACCCGGATGCCTGGAGGGTTCAGAAAATTAAATTACTGGCAGACGCCGGCGTGGAAGTGGATGTATATGGACATGGCTGGAGTAAAACGAAATTGAAAAATTATAAGAATGTGCAGCTTTTCCCAATTGCACCAAGAAAAAAATTCTGGTTGCTGAATCAGCAATATCGGGTGCAGCTGAATTTATTCAGAAAGTATAACAACGATTCCCATAATATGCGGACGTTTGAAATTCCTGCGGCCGGCGGAATTCAGTTGTCTCCTTATAGTGCAGAACAGGCGGGCTTTTTTTCGGAAAACAGGGAAATATTTTTATTCAGAGATGACGCAGAAATGATTTCCAGGGCCAGGGAATTGTTGCAATTAGATAAAGAAAAGGCAGATGCAATCCGGCAGGCCGCCAGGACACGCACCATCAATTCGCCCTATAGTTTCGAGGACCGGGCATTAACTGTTTATAAGTCATTTCAACAAATGCTGAAATAATGGTGACCATATCAGCCAGTACAAAGTTGTGGGCTTTTCCCATGGCGGAGCAATTTGAGAAGCATGGTTTGCTGGATGAGCTCATAACCACCTATGCCTATTCAAAGAATACCTTCGCCCGGAATTTTATCCGGCGTAAGGACAAAGAAGAAATTCCACTGGACAAGATCCGGACAAATATTTTACTGGCCCTGCCCATCGGCATGTTCCGTCAGGTTCCCTATATCTGGAATGAATGGTTTGACCGCTGGGCTTCCCGGAAACTGAAAGCGGGCCAAAGCAGGATCTTTATCGGGTGGAGCGGGATGAGCCTGCACAGTATCCGCCGTGCAAAGGAACTGGGTATGATCACTGTGCTCGAACGCGGTTCTTCCCATATTGAAATCCAGAATGAAATCCTGGCGGATGAATATGGCCGTTTCGGAAAAAAATTCGCCATTCATCCTTCTGTGATTGAAAAAGAATTGCTTGAATATGAAGAAGCCGACTATATCGCGGTGCCTTCCAATTTTGTTAAAGACAGTTTCTTAAAAAAGGGAATACCGGAAGAAAAAATATTTTTAAATCCCTATGGAGCGAATCGTTCTTTTATAAGAAAAAGTCAGACCATCCGCAGTTCAAAGGCAAAATTCCGGATCGTTTACACGGGTACATTGTCTATCCGGAAAGGCCTTATTTATTTATTTCAGGCTTTGGCATCGCTGAAAATACCCGAACAGGATTTTGAAGTTTTGTTTTTAGGTGCCATTGAACCGGAATTGAAATCAACCATCTCGAAATTCAAAAAAAACAACTGGCGGTTTATGGGCCATGTGGATTATTACAGTCTCCCGGATATCCTGGTAACCTGTGATATCGGTGTGCAGCCCTCCCTGGAAGAAGGACTAAGCATGGTAATTCCCCAGATGATGGCCTGTGGTGTTCCTGTGGTGATTACGCCGAATACAGGTGGCCAGAATATTATTCAACCGGGGATCAATGGATTCCTGGTACCGGTCCGTGATCCGGGGGCGATTAGCGAAAAAATAATGTGGGCCTATAACAATCCGGATTTATTAGCGCAAATGAAGGATCGTGCATCAGATTCCATCAGCAGCGAATTTACCTGGGATGCTTATGGAAACCGGTATACAGCATTTTTAAATTCAATTGTTCAAAAGGCCCCGGCGATCAGAAACAACAAAATTTTGCTGGTTTCTATTTACAGTCATCCTGAATACTACCCGCCAACGCTGAGTGCGCTCGAGAATTTATCTTCCCTCTACAAGGATATTTATGTATTGCATCGCAACCTGACATGGATTTGACTGGAAATATCCGGACAATGTTCACCTGGTGGGCACCAAAAAGCAATATACTCCGAGGGAGGTCGAAGCAGCGGGATTTATCAGGAAGCTGGGTTGGTACCTGGCCTATGCCTGGAAATTTCTGCGCATGATGAAGAGATATAAACCGGATACGCTGTTGATTTACGATTACCTGGCCATCCTGGCCTACCGGATGGTTTATTTCCTCGCTCCCAAAACCCAGGATAACCTGGTATCATAATCACGACGTGGCGGAAAAACAATATATCAGGAAACATACTATTTCCTGGTGGTCCTGGAAAAGTGAAAAATGGATCTTTCCGAAATTGCAGATTTTCAGTCTTCCCTCCATGGAAAGAAGACCCTGTTTTCCCATGCAGTCACTCCGTGGGAAGTTTATTTTCCTTCCCAATTTTCCATCCGGACTCATTTATAAAAACGGCTTAACTGATCAGCGATATAATGATCCTGTTTTCAGAATATTATTCCAGGGAAGTATCGGGCCCATGCATGGACTGGAGGAACTGATTCCTTTGCTTAAAGAAAAGATTGCCGGAAAGGAGCTGGTTCTGGTGCTGAAGGGATTTATTAATCCGAAATACCTGGATCAATTAAAAACGATTGCAGCAGATAACCGCGTTTCTGAAAAACTGATATATATCGGACCGACAGATTATCGCCAGGTTATTGAAAATGGGAAAACCTGTCATATTGGTATTGGAATTCATAAGAAGGACGATATTATGAATAAGACCCTGGGGACAGCTTCTAATAAAATATATGAGTATGCGGCCATGGGACTGCCCGTGATACTTTATGATAACGAGCATTTCCGTGAAATCCTCGGTAAATTTGAATGGGCATTTTTTACGGATACCAGCTCAGATTCGCTAAGGGATTGCCTGGATAAAATCATTATGAATTATCGGCTGTTGAGCAACCAGGCGGCTTCGGATTTTAACAGCCAGCTTTCCTTCGAACACTATTTTAGGTCCTTAAAAAATCAACTTCCGGAAGAGGATATAAGTGTCCTAAATAATCATTGATGGTCAGAAAACTGATTTTTGCTATAATAAGTTTGGGACTTTACCTGTACTGGTATTCCGAAACTGCATTAGACGGATGGGAATCGGCTTCTCTTGGCCTTATTGCTTTATTTTTTACTTGAATTTATAGATAACCTGGGAAATAAGATCGTAATTATGGATCTGGCGATCCTGCTGGCCATCCTCACCTGCCTGGTTATGCCCATTTTCTTTTATCATATTTATAATAGAGGAAACTATTTGGCCTGGCTTTGGAAAAAATATATGCCGATAGATTCCGACAGGTATTACAGTTTTGCCCTGCCCGCGGTTTTAACCATGGCAGCCGGTATAAGATTTCCGTTTAAAAAACTTAGGGTAAACCCAAATCCCAAAATATATCTGGAAAATGTAAAAGATCTATCTTAAAGAACAAGCCAAATCTCGGACTGACATTAATCGGCATCGGGGTATGTTTCGGGGCTTTTAGACTTTCTTTCTCCTACCAATTTGAAACAGGTATTTTACCTGTCAGAACATCTGACCTATGTGGGTGTATTTTATGTTTTATATTCTCCGGCCACTTACAAAAAAATGATCGTACCCGGGGTGATTGTACTTATGATCACCCAGTCACTGGTCACCGGGATGTTTGGGGAATTTGTATACATGACTGGCCTGTTCCCTTACCCTTATTCTCTTAGGGATCAAATATAGTTTCCGGTTAAAACTAACTGTAGCCGCTCTTGGCATATTTCTCATATTGATTCTGCAATCCGTAAAAATGGATTACAGGGCAAGAAGCTGGACACAGGGAGCGGGAGCAGACCCGGCATATTTTGCGTACCTGTTGACGGACAGGATTACAAATTTTGAGAATGTTGTTAGCAGCGATAACCTTTTTTTCATATTAACCAGGATGAACCAGGGCTGGCTGGTTGCTTTTACCATGAAAAGGGTGCCCGCCGCCCATCCGTTCGCTTATGGAGAAACCATCGTTACTTCTATTGAAGCAGCCATTCTTCCACGATTCATTTGGAACGACAAGCCTAATGCCGGAGGTAAGCCCAATTTGCTAAGATTTTGGGGATTTGTGATTTATGGAGTGAGCATGAATATCGGACCCCTGGGCGAAGCCTATGCGAATTTTGACGTAAACGGAGGGATTTTTTATATGTTTTTCTATGGATTATTCTTTAATTACATGTTTTCCAGGCTTTTAAAATACTCGGAGAAGCGGCCCACCATCAGTTTTATGGCTTCCATTCCTGTTCTTTTATTCAATCCAGATGGAAACCGATTTGCTGACGACTATGGGCGCTCTCGTAAAAGGTCTTATCTTTATGTGGTGCGTATTCAAGTTTTTCAAGATCGCGTTGAAGGTCGACCTTTAAGCTAAGCTAAATTACTTCAGATGCTTGATAATCAGGTTGAACAAAACACTGAAATTGAAACGATTAACCGGGAATCCCGGCTTTCTTACAAGGTAAATCCGGAAACGGTCAGGGAGAGGATCTATGAAAGACTGGATACCCGCCCCCAACCGGCTCAGTATACCGGTAAGATACCCTGGATCGTTCAACAGCAAATCGCTGCCACAAACGGCATCCATTTCCTCAACACCATTGGGACACTCTCAGAATATCCCATTCCTGAAATACCGGTTCCGCATGCATCGAAGTCAGGTGAACTCCTGCTGGATATCGGTAATGGATGGGGCAGATGGCTGGTGGCAGCTGCCAATAAGGATTATATTCCGGTAGGGATCGACATCCGACTCGAGTTTTGTGAAACGGCGCGGAAGGTTTTGGAAGCGAATGGCAAAAACGGTTACTCGGTGGTGGCAGATTTGCAAAACCTGCCCTTTTTAAATAATGTCTTTAATGTGGTCTGGTCCTTCAGTGTAATTCAACATACCCACCTGGACCGTTTCACCCGCTGCCTTTCCCATGTGGAAAGGATCCTTGCCGATAATGCATATTGCTACCTTGAATTTCCTAACCGGAACGGTATCCGTAACCGTTTCGGCCCGGCTTCAAAACCCAACAGCAGTGATTTTGATTCCTGGGATGTCCGCTACTATACCCCCGAGGAATATGAAAAAATCTTCCGGGTATTTTTTGACAACTATAAATATTATAACCATTCTGTCCTGGGGATCGGCATATTGCCGGGCGATGCCAAATATGCAAAGGGACTGAAAAATAAAGCCATCATCGGGGCATCTCGTGCGTTGTCAAACCTGGCGGAACTGATTCCGCCGATGAAATCCATTGCGGATTCCATCTATATCAAATCAGTCAAACATGGCGTTGCGGATAATATTTCTGCTGATGCAAAAAAAACATTTCAGGCTTCCCATGTGCTGAATCCTGCCGACAACCTGAATATCGTTCATTTATTAAGGTGTCCCGTATCCGGGGAAGCGGTTCAGCTATCAGATGACCGCACTGAAGTGATCAGCCGGTTTGCCCGCCTGGCTTATCCGGTAAAAAACAATATTCCCATCATGATTGCGTCGGAGGCCAGGTCATTCTCGATTTGATGACAAGTGTTCATTATTATTTCCGGCATCCGGGGAATATTTACTTCAGTATCGAGAAACTTTTCAGCGAAGTAGCCGGACAGGTCAACCGGTTTAATCCGCAGCGGTTCAGGATATCTTTATTGTATCTGCCCTTCCCAACCGGTTTTGCCAATCTCCGGAAGAATATTTCCTACCTGCGCAAAACACAGTCAGCGATCAATCATATTACCGGGGATGCCCATTACGCAATCCTCGGATGCAGTAAAAAGAATATTAATATCCTCACCGTTCACGACTGTGTAATGCTGCGCCGGCTGAAAAGGACAAATCCGAAATTCTGGATTATCAAATGGCTCTGGTACGATTTGCCTGTCAGGAAAGCAGATATGATTACCGTGATTTCAGAGAACAGCAAACAGGAACTAATATATTTCACGGGTTGTGCTGAAAACAGGATACGTGTGATCGGCAATTTTTATGACGCCCGTTTCCAGAAAGTCCAGCATATTTTCAACAAGCAGGAACCCAACATTCTCTTTGTCGGTACAGCGCCAAATAAAAATCTGGACCGCCTGATAACTGCGCTTAAAGGTCTTCGAATTAAACTTCATATTATCGGAAACCCGACAAAGGCACAAACAGAAAGTCTGAATCAAAATAATATTCCTTTTGCCGTTTCATCCGGCTTATCGGATGAAGAAATGAGACAGGCCTATATAAACTGTGACCTGCTGGCATTTGCATCTACTTATGAAGGATTCGGGCTTCCGATCCTGGAGGCTCAGTTAACGGGCCGCGCCGTACTCACGAGTAATATTTCCCCCATGAAGGAAGTAGCCGGCGATGCGGCCATGCTTGTAGATCCTTATAATGAAGATTCTATACGGAGACGGCCTGGTAAGATTGATCGAAGAAGACAGTTTTCGCGATCAGATGATAGAGAAGGGATTTGAGAATGCAAAAAGATTTAACCCGGCAACGGTGGCAGGTCAGTATGCTGCACTCTATGAAGAATTAATGTTGAAAAAAAGAACGGCTGATAACTAATGTGTGGTATTGCAGGCATATTAAATAAACAGGCTCCTGCTTCGCAGGAACAGATCAAAAGGATGACGGATACGATGAGTCATCGTGGCCCGGATGCCGAGGGCTTCTATATTGACGGCCCGCTGGCTTTTGGTCACCGGCGACTTTCCATCATTGATTTGTCGCAGGAGGCCAACCAACCCTTCATAGATAATTCTGGCCGCTACGCCATTATATTCAATGGTGAGATTTATAACTATGCCGAAATCAAGCCCCAACTTGGCGACTATCATTTCCGTACGCATGGAGATACCGAAGTGATCCTGGCAGGATATATTAAATGGGGTCCGGGATGTCTGAAATACCTGCGCGGCATGTATACTATTGCTATTTGGGATAAAGAAGACGGATCGCTATTTATTGCGCGCGACCGGCTTGGTGTTAAACCGCTATATTATTATCAGGACCCGGAACAGTTTGTGTTCGCCTCTGAACTAAGGGCTGTGCTGACGATGATGAATGGTGCGGGAAAGCTGAATCCTGCCGCTATTGCTGAGTATTTCCGGTACCAGTCCATCGGCTATCCTTATTCCCCGGTACAGGGAGTACTGCAGATGGAAGCGGGTTCCTGGATGCGTATAAAAAATGGACAGGTAAGAAAAGAAATCTACTGGGATCCAATCTCCAACCGATACGATTTTGATTTTACCGATAAAAAGCAGGTGGAAGGAAAAGTAAAGGAGCTGATGCTTCAGTCTGTAAAACGCCGCCTGGTGAGTGATGTGCCCGTAGGTGCTTTTTTATCCGGCGGTATTGATTCGAGTGCGGTAGTCGGACTGATGGTAGAAGCGGGAGATCCCTCACCGAAAACATTTACGATTTCATTTGATGAAAAAGATTACGATGAATCCCGGTATGCGGAGATCGTGGCAAAAAAATTTCACACCGAACATACGCGCATTCACTTAAAACCTGAAGTGATGCTGGAAGAACTCACTCATGCGCTCGATGCCATGGATGTTCCTACCGGAGATGGTATCAACACTTACGTAGTCTCCAAAGCCATTCACGAACAGGGGATACGCGTAGCGCTCTCCGGAGTAGGCGGGGATGAACTGTTCGCCGGCTACCCGATCTTTTTAAATTATATCAGGCTCCAGCAAAAAAGATGGATCTGGAGTACCCCCATGCTGTTCAGAACAATGGCCGGCGGCTTATTGGGAAAGGGAGAAAAAAAAGACCGGATGCGACAGATGATCGGTTTGCGTTCTCCAGCCATTGAAAACAGCTATCCGGTTTTCAGACAATTGTTGTCGCCCCGGGCATTACATGAACTCACCAGCCTGAATGGCGCGGATAAACAGAGTCTATCCCACCAGCTGGTTTCAAAAAAAGCCGCCCTTGCGGGACTTCCCTTTTTCAGCCAGGTGACAGCCGCAGAGTACATGGGATACACACAACAGACATTATTGAAGGACACGGACCAGATGAGTATGGCTCATTCTTTGGAAATACGGGAGCCCTTTTTCGACCAGGACCTCGTGGAATTTGTTATGTCAATACCCGATCATTTTAAAGTGCCGGTATATCCAAAGAGCCTGCTGGTGGAATCACTGAAACCTATGCTGCCCGATGAAATCGTGCATCGCAAAAAACAGGGATTTGTTTTTCCCTGGAAGGAATGGATCAAAAACGAATTACATTCTTTCTGTGAATCGAATATCAATCAGATTGCCCAGCGGGATTTTATCCATGGACCCAATCTGAAAAATACCTGGGACCGCTTCGTTAAGGGAGATCCGGATATCCGCTGGCAGGAAATGTGGTTATTCGTTGTGCTGAATTACTGGATGATAAAAAACGGATTCTGATGCTGACCGGGAAACAAAAAATTCAATATTTAGTTGGCTCCTTCCTGGCTTCCGGTCAGAAAATGCAATGCACTTACTGCAAGAGTAGTAACTGTAAGGAAATAGACAGGAAATACCTCGTAACCCGCCTGATGGAATGCCAGAATTGTCACTTGTATTTCAGGTATCCGGTGGATAAAAAGGAAGTCAATGCGGACTATTACCAGAAGGAGTACAAGGAAAATGATCATATAACCACGGAACTTCCGGAGCCTGCTCTTCTGGAAAAATTGAAAGCAGGAAAATTTTAGTTCTGTATATAAAAATGCAAACAAATACCTGGATTTATTTAACCGCTTATTCCCCGGAGCGGGGCCTCTCAGGATAATAGACTATGGATCCAGCTGGGGTTACCTGACCTATCAGTTTAAAAAAGCAGGTCACCAGGTGCAGGGTTTTGAGATTTCCAGGCTCCGGGCTGAGTACGGCGAAAAAAACCTGGATGTTGAAATTTTTTCTGATGAAAGTCTTTTGCAAAAAGACAATCATATTTTCTTTTCCTCCCATGTGATAGAACATCATCCGGACATCGCGGCGATGATCGGGCTGGCTGAATCGCGATTGATAAACGGGGGATATTTTATTGCTTTTTGTCCAAACGGAAGTCCTGCATTCCGGACCAGGAATGAAGAAGCATTTCATCATTTATGGGGAAAGGCGCACCCGAATTTCCTGAATGCAGAATTTTATAAACATATATTTAAAGACCGTCCTTATTTTATCGCGAGTAATCCGGTACGAAGAGAAAAAATACACCCCCTCGATCAATATGAAACAATTGAAGAAGATCTTTCCGGAGAAGAGTTGCTGGTAATTGCAAAATTTGAAAAAGGATAAAAAAAAGATACTGTTGCTGACCGACTGGTATGAGCCCGGTTTTAAAGCCGGCGGCCCGATCCAGTCCTGCCGGAATTTTATATCGGCCATGCATGAGGAATATGAAATTTCGGTGCTTACTTCAGACCGGGACCTGGGGGAAAAACAGCCTTACTCCGAAATACTGGCGGATCAATGGAATCAGCGTTCTCCGGGCATTTCGGTGTTTTATGCCGCTAAGGATAAACTGAATACAAAAAAAATATCCGCCCTGATACAGGAACGCCAACCTGATTTTATATACCTGAACAGCATGTATTCTTACCGGTTCAGTGTTATTCCGTTATTATTCAGCTGGAGAAATAAATTATCCGCAAAAATCATATTGGCGCCCAGGGGCATGCTGCAGGAAGGTGCGATGCAATTCAAAACGGCCAAGAAAAAATTATTTATCGGGCTCCTGAATTTTATGGGTGTACCGAAAAAAATTCATTTTCACGCCACTGACGATCAGGAGCGGAAAGATATCCTTCAGCATTTTCCGCAGGCGAAACAGATAACTGAAATACCCAATTTTTCTGCGCCCTTTGCCAATGCATATGCAAGGCATAGAAAAAACGCCCGGGAGTACTGCGGGCGGTATATATTTCAAGGATCATCCCTAAGAAAAATATTATTTTTTTCCTGCAACTGATCCGCAAGTTGCCGGATGATATCCGGCTGCAGTTTGATATCTATGGCGAAGTGGAAGATGCAGGATATTGGGAACAGGCGAAACAAATTATCAATTCTTTACCGGCGCATATTTCCGTTCAGGATCATGGCGCGCTTCCACACATGAAAGTAAATGAAACACTGGAAGCCAGTCATCTTTTTGTTCTTCCGAGTAAGGGGGAAAATTTCGGCCATGCTATTTTCGAATCCTGGTCTGCTGCCAGGCCCTGCCTGATCAGCGATAAAACGCCCTGGCATCACCTGAAAAAACAACTTACCGGCTGGGATCTGTCGCTGGATCAGGAACAGCCCTGGATCAATGCACTCATTGAAGCAGGCAACTGGGACCAGGACGCTTTCGACAGCTGGAGCCGCAGGAGCCGCGAGTTTGCTGCGCAGCATGTGGATCAGTTTAATTTAAAACAAGCGTATTTGGAGTTGTTTAACTTATAAGCTTTAAGCCTAAAGCTTAAAGCCTAAGCCTTAGCTTAAAGCCATTAAAGCCTTTTAAAGCTTAAAGCCCAAGGCTCAAAGCTTAAGGCCTGATCTTGGTTTAATGTTTGAGCAAATTAAAAACGAGTTAAATAAAATAAGAAAAGCTTTAGGCTTTAGGCCTTAGGCTTTTGGCTTCAAAAAATAATGAATGATAATTTTGGGAATTAACGCATATCACGCGGATTCTTCCGCAGCTATTTTCAGAGACGGCGTGCTCATCGCAGCCACGGAAGAAGAGAGATTTCGCCGTGTCAAACACTGGGCAGGATTCCCTTCGATGGCGATAGAATTTTGTCTCCGCGAAGCCGGCATAACATTACATGAAGTGGATCATATTGCTATTGGTCGTGATCCCTGGGCAAAATTTTCGAGGAAAATTTTATTTCTGATGAAAAATCCCCGGGGAGGAATCCGTGCCATAAAGGACCGGATGTCCAATGCAAAAAAAGTTACTTCGCTTGAATCGGAGTTTAAAAACATTGATGTTTCGCTCGATGAAAAAATCCTGAAATCCAGGATTCACCAGGTAGAGCATCACCGCAGTCATCTGGCATCTGCTTTTTTTGCATCGCCCTATAAAGAATCGGCTATATTATCCATTGACGGATCCGGCGACTTTACGACAACTATGTTTGCCATGGGCAGGGAAAATAAACTCGATGTAATCAACTCCATCGATTTCCCGCATTCCGTAGGCGTTTTTTATACGGCATTTACGCAATGGCTTGGATTTCCACATTATGGTGATGAATATAAAGTGATGGGGCTTGCTCCCTATGGCATTCCGAAATATGTACAAAAACTGCGGGACGTTTTACTGTTCAAAGAAAATGGATTATTTGAATTAAATCTTTCTTATTTCAGGTCACCGCGTGAAGGATATGTTTCCTATGCTGAAAACCTGCCGCTGGTTTCGCAATTATTTTCCGACCGGTTGACAGAATCTTTTGGAGAGCCGAGAGGATCACAGGAACCGCTCACACAATATCACAAGGATATGGCCGCTTCAGTGCAAAGAATAACGGAGGAATTAATATTTCACTGCCTCCAATTTTTGTATGAAAAAACCAAATCGGAAAATATCTGTATAGCAGGCGGTGTTGCCCAGAACTCGGTGGCCAATGGAAAGATCACCCGCAACACGCCATTTAAAAATGTTTATATCCCTTCGGCAGGACATGATGCCGGCATTTCCATGGGGGCCGGTCTTTTTGTTTATAATGAAACACTTCAGAAGCCCCGTGTCGGTCCTATATTTTCCGCTTATACCGGGATTCAATATAGTAATCCCGAAATCGAAGACTATCTCACAGGAAAGAACTTAAACTATAAATTCGTCGCTGATGGGAGAATTTATGATGAAGTGGCATCATGCATTCTAAATGCGGGTGTAGTGGGCTGGTTTTCCGGCAGGGCCGAATTCGGTCCCCGGGCGCTGGGTGGCCGGTCGATCCTGGCCGATCCGACAAGAGCGGATATCAAGGAAATCCTGAATGCCAAAGTCAAACGCAGGGAAAGTTTCAGGCCATTTGCCCCATCGATTATGAAGGAATATGTGCAGGATTTTTTTGAACTGGAGGCTGATGTCCCATTTATGGAAAAAGTGTTTCCAATAAAAAAGGAGAAACAACACCTTATTCCGGCCGTTACCCATGTAGACGGCACCGGCCGATTGCAAACGGTTGACAGGCAGTATTCTCCCCGTTATTATTCGCTTATTGAGGCATTTTACAGGAAATCCGGTATACCAATTCTTTTAAATACTTCGTTCAACGAAAACGAACCTATCGTAAATTCGCCGCAGAATGCCCTGGATTGTTTTTTGCGGACAAATATGGACCTGCTGGTATTGGAAAATTATATTGTGTACAGATAAACAGTTTTAAAAAAGTAAAAAGTAAAGTAAAAAAGGTTAATTAAAACTTTAAATTATGAGTAAGAAGGCAGTTGTATTGGGAGCCGGCGGATTTATTGGCGGGCATCTTGTAAACAGACTTAAACGGGAAGGATATTATGTAAAGGGTGCTGACCTGAAAATAAATGAATACGGAAATAATGCAGCCGATGAATTTGAAGTGGGAGATCTCCGTGATGCGCATTTTTGTGAGTCCGTATTAGCAGGTGGTTTCGATGAAGTCTATCAGCTGGCTGCCGATATGGGTGGTGCCGGTTATATTTTTACAGGGGAGCATGATGCAGACGTCATGCGCAATTCTGTATTGTGCAATGTAAACGCATTAGAGGCCTGCAAAATTCATATGATCCCGAAGATATTTTATTCTTCTTCCGCATGTATATATCCGGAATACAACCAGATGGATCCGGATAACCCTAAATGTTCGGAGGCTTCAGCCTATCCCGCAGCGCCGGATAGTGAATATGGCTGGGAAAAACTTTTCAGCGAAAGATTGTACCTGTCCTATCAGAGAAATTACGGTATACAGGTGAGGGTTGCCCGGTTTCATAATATTTTTGGACCGCAGGGTACCTGGTCCGGAGGAAAAGAAAAAGCGCCGGCAGCCATGTGCAGAAAAGTGGCCGAAGCAAAGGATGGGACATTTATTGAAGTTTGGGGAGACGGTGTTCAAACCAGGTCCTTCCTCTATATTGATGAATGTCTTGAGGCCGTTCGCCGCCTGATGGATTCAGATTTTACCGGCCCCGTAAATATCGGTTCGGAAGAAATGATATCTATTAATGATTTTGCAAAAATGGCGATCGAGATATCAGGTAAGAATCTCTCCATCAAAAATATTAAAGGACCGACCGGCGTTCGCGGACGAAATTCCGACAATCATTTACTAAAAGAAAAAATTGGATGGATTCCTTCCCAGCCTTTAAGAAAAGGAATGGTTGAAACCTATAACTGGATAAAAAAGCAGGTGGCTGAAAAATCACTCAAGCCTGTGACGGCCTGATATATAGTATGATTGGATGGACTTTTTAGTCATTTCCCAGGTTTTCTGGCCGGATACTGCTTCTACAGCACAACACCTCTATGATCTTGCGGAAGAACTGACCCGGGAAGGTCACAGGGTAACTGTCTATTGCAGCAGGTATGCCTATGAAAATAACCAGATCAAATTTCCGGTCAGGGAAGATCACAGGAATATACAGATCCACCGGATACGGAATACCGGTTTTGGTAAAAAAACATACCCTCGGTCGATTAATCGATTTTGCCAGTTTTAATTTTCTTTTATTTTTTAAATTGATTGGCCTTCGGAGAAAATCATTTGACGCCATGATTGGCATGACTTCTCCTCCATTGGTGTCTTTTTTGGGTGTATTTGTTGCCAGGAGGAAGAAAATGAAATTTATTTATTGGGTGATGGACCTTCAGCCCGAATTGGCCATTGCATCCGGCATGATACGGGCTAATTCGTTCCTGGCCCGGATACTCAACAGAATCGGAAACTATATTATCAGGAATGCCAATACAATTATTGCGCTGGACAAATACATGCGGGATTATTTATTAAAGAGAGGTGCTGATAAGGATCACATTCATATAGTGCCTGTTTGGCCGGTTTTTGAAAAAACATATGAAGGTATCCGGGAACAAAACCCTTTCCGGTTGCAAAATAAATTCGGAGATCGCCTGGTGATCATGTATTCCGGAAACCACTCGTATATCCATCCTCTGGATACTTTATTAAATGCAATTCTTAAATTAAAAGATGACAATGATTTTTTATTTGTATTCATAGGGGAGGGCGTAAGAAAAAAAGATGTGATAAAATTCACCGAACTGCATCAATTAAAAAATGTTTTGCAATTGCCCTACCAGCCCAGGAACAATATTCATCAGTCCCTGGGATCGTCTGATTTACAGGTTGTGATTATGGGCGATAATCTGGTCGGTTATACCCATCCAAATAAGATCTATGGAGCCATGTTCCTGGGGAAACCTGTTTTGTATATCGGTCCGCATCCGTCTCATGTAACAGAAATATTAAATGCACTGGAGGGAAATATTGTTGTCTCCCATAACCAGGTGGACGAGTTGGTTCAAAAATTATTATCTTTTAAACGGGGAAAGGGAGAAATTATTCAAAAAACGGGTGAGCAGAATCAGCTTCTGGCATATCATGATTTTGATCCGAAAAATTTGAAAGCCAGGATGATTGACATTTTAACTGCCGGTTGAAGGAACTCTGATAAAAAATTAAAGTATGTCGAAAATCGCACTAATTACCGGAGTTACCGGTCAGGACGGAGCCTATCTCAGTGAATTCCTGTTGGCGAAGGGATATGAAGTTCATGGAATAAAGAGAAGAAGTTCCCTTTTCAACACGGACCGTATCGATCATCTTTACCAGGATCCGCATGAAAAGAATGTCAATTTTCGTCTCCATTACGGGGACCTGACCGACAGTACCAATCTTATACGTATCATACATGATACAAAACCGGATGAAATTTACAATCTCGGTGCCATGAGTCATGTGCACGTGAGTTTTGAAACCCCGGAATATACAGCCAATGCGGATGGAATCGGCACTCTTCGTGTACTGGAAGCCGTTAGGCTGCTGGGTCTGGGGAAAAAAACAAAAATTTACCAGGCTTCTACCTCCGAACTGTACGGGCTGGTCCAGGCAGTTCCCCAGTCAGAGACCACACCATTTTATCCCCGGTCACCCTATGCCATTGCAAAACTTTATGCCTACTGGATAACGGTGAATTACCGGGAAGCATACAAGATGTTTGCCTGCAACGGTATATTATTTAATCATGAGTCACCTTTGCGCGGGGAAACATTTGTCACCAGGAAAATTACAAGGGCCGTTGCGAAGATCGGATTGGGACTGCAGGATAAACTTTTCCTGGGAAATCTGAACGCCCGCCGCGACTGGGGTCATGCCAAAGATTATGTCGACGCGATGTGGAGGATACTGCAACTGGATGAGCCGGAAGACTTCGTAATCGCAACGGGGATTACCACCACTGTACGGGATTTTGTCATCATGGCTTTTGCTGAAATCGGTATCCGGCTTGCGTTTAAAGGGGTGGACGATGCTGAATACGGTGAAGTAGTCAGTTGCAGCAACCCGGAATATCAATTGGAGAAAGGGAAGAAGCTGGTCGTTGTAGATCCCAAATACTACCGTCCTACAGAAGTGGACTTACTGATCGGTGATGCTACAAAAGCAAAAGAAAAACTCGGTTGGATTCCGAAATATGATCTGGCAACCCTGGTAAAGGAAATGGTTCACGCAGATCTGGATTTATTCCGAAGGGAAAAAATATTGAAGGAAACGGGATTTGAGATCCGGAATCAGTACGAATAGAAAGTATGGGAGTATGGGAGTGTGGGAGTGTGGGAGTAGTCGGTCAAGAGTCAACCGTAAACGGTCAACGGAATCAAAATGGAAAAGCAAGATAAAATATACATCGCCGGTCATCGCGGCATGGTGGGTTCGGCCATTAAACGCAAGCTTGAAAGGGACGGATTCAAAAACTTAATCTGCCGGACTTCAGACGAATTGGACCTACGGAATCAGGCGGCAGTTCATTCTTTTTTCGAAAGCGAAAGACCAGATTTCGTATTTCTTGCTGCCGCCAAAGTGGGCGGTATCATGGCCAACGACAGTTACCGGGCAGATTTCATTTATGAAAACCTGATGATAGAAAGCAATATCATTCATGCTTCCTGGAAATCAGCGGTCAAAAAATTAATGTTCCTCGGTTCATCCTGTATCTACCCGAAATTTGCACCGCAGCCACTGAAGGAAGAATATCTGTTAACGGGCCTGCTTGAGCATTCCAATGAACCTTATGCGATAGCTAAAATCGCAGGAATTAAATTATGTGATGCATTCCGCGCGCAATACGGATGCAATTATATTTCGGTAATGCCAACCAATCTTTACGGACCAAACGATCATTATGATCTCAAAAATTCGCATGTCCTGCCCGCACTAATAAGGAAAATTCACGAGGCCAAAATAAACAACGAATCATTTGTAACTATCTGGGGAACGGGCGAGCCAAAAAGAGAATTCCTGCATGTGGATGATGTGGCCGATGCCTGTGTTTTCCTGATGGAAAACTATGATGATCCCGGTCTTGTAAACGTGGGAAGCGGTAAGGACCTCACCATTTTGGAACTCACAAAATTGATTTCAGAAATTGCCGGTTACAGCGGTGAGATTCACAGGGATCTGTCCAAGCCCGACGGCACACCCCGCAAATTAATGGACGTATCAAAAATCAACGCCATGGGCTGGAAGGCCCGGATTTCGCTTGAAGATGGAATACGGATGGTGTATGAAGAATACCAAAAGAAGTTGGCAGTTGGCAGTTGATAGTTGGCAGTCACAGATTCGAACTGCCATACATTTATTATTCGCTATTTATCTTCATACCTTAACCCTCACGGATAACCGCCAACTGCTATCCGTCATCGGATCAACTGTAAACTGAATTATGTTTGGATTATTTAAAAGAAAGGACAACGGTCCCGCAGATCTTTCCGGACTTGTGGCGGATATGCATAACCACCTGATTCCCGGTATTGACGATGGCGCCACGGATCTGGAATCATCCATTGTGATGATTCGCGCCATGCATGCGCTCGGTTACCGCAAATTCATTGCCACGCCCCATGTACAATGGGAGATGTTTAGGAATACCCACGAGATCATTGAACATGGGGCAGAGATAGTACGGCAACGCCTGGCCGAAACTGAGCTTAAAGTCGAATTCCGGGGGGCAGCAGAATATTTTCTGGATGACCACGTGGATGAATTACTGGAAAAAAATATTCCCCTGCTTACCATTTATAAAAATATGGTGCTGGTAGAATTCTCTTTCATCCGGCAGCCCATGGACCTGAAGGATAAGCTTTTTCAGCTCCAGATCAAAGGCTATCAGCCGATCATCGCCCACCCTGAGCGCTATTTATACTTCGGGGCACATAAAAATGTCTACGACGAATTACACGATATGGACTGCGTATTCCAGCTAAACCTCCTTTCCCTTTGCGGTTATTATGGGAAAAAACAGGAGGAACTGGCCCAGTATCTCATCAAAAAGAAATACGTAAGTCTTTTAGGATCAGACCTTCACAACATAAGGCACATTAATATCCTGCGTGCCTCTTCCACCATTTCTGCCACGGTTAATAAGTTGCTCGATGCCGGCTCGCTGCTGAATCCTCTTTTATAAGCCCGGTTTTAAGGCGAAAGGCTTAATGCCCAACGCCTTTCCGAAAGCGATAAAGCCTTGTTACGCTGAGCGTCCAAGGCCAGATTCTCAAGGCCAAAAACCAGAAATCAGCGCCTTTTTAGACTCCAAGTCGAGTCTGTCGACTACTCCCGCTTGCCATTCGTCAAAACCTTCCCCGTCGCCTTTCACCCATTTCAGGCTTTAATGACAGCTCTGGTGACTGTATGTCCGTATAAACTTCCTGTTAAGTTTTCTCCGCTTGTCCTTTAGCTGACATTCCGTCTTGGCATTATTTTTATCTTTATATAGTAAATCATTTTACAACATGGGTGCTCTTGAATTCAACCAGTTACTGGTATCTAATGCTGAATTTTTGAAGCCGTTTGCGATCACTCTTACCAGGGATAGCGAGGAAGCGAAGGATCTTTTTCAGGAAACATTATACCGGGCGATAGCCAATAAGGATAAGTACAACGTCGGAACCAATATCAAAGCATGGTTATATACGATCATGCGCAATATTTTCATTAATAATTACCGGCGCCGCGCAAAGCAAAAAACCATTTTTGATGCTTCGCCGAATGACTATCTGTTAAACAACAGTCAGTCGGCTGTCATCACCGACAATGCAGAAAGTAATCTGCGTATACGGGATATCCAGGGTGCCATTCACGGTTTACCGGAAATATTCCGTAATCCTTTCCTGCTTTATTTCGACGGATATAAATATCACGAAATAGCAGACATGCTGCAGGAACCCCTGGGAACCATCAAAAGCCGCATACATTTTGCGCGCAAACTGCTGAAATCACAGATACAGCAATTTTAAAAAGGTTTGAAAATTTCACGCTGGTCCCTGTATTATCCCGAGGATGCAGCTATCCCTTTATCATCCTGATGGTGCAGACGATCGGATGAACGCGATTGCCTTTGGGTTTAACCAGGATTTGAACAATTAGAATCCCGGATTCAGTAAGGTTTCAGATCGATTCAACTCTGCGTGATCACATCTTGACCTTGCCCAACCGCAGCACCAGGAGGCTTCAGGTATTGATCAAAATCATTAAGACTAAATTATATTTCCGGGTATTAGATTATTTCCGGGGAATTGGTATTTTTAAGAAAGTTGAATTTTGATCCAAGTAAACGATATGCCCGAAGAAGTAATCCTGGTGAATGAACAGGATGAGCAGACCGGTACGATAGAAAAAATGGAAGCTCACCGGAAAGCTCTTTTACACAGGGCCTTCAGCATTTTTATATTCAATACACGCGGGGAAATGCTGTTACAGCAACGGGCTCTCGGGAAATATCATAGTCCGGGACTATGGACAAATACCTGTTGCTCCCATCCGCGTCCGGGTGAGGACGTTGAATCTGCAGCGGCCAGAAGACTGAAAGAAGAGATGGGGATTGAAACCTCACTCAAAAAAATATTTGATTTTATTTACCGTACAGAATTCGATAACGGACTCACGGAATTTGAATTCGATCATGTATATACGGGAACCTACAGCGGTCAATTGAATCCTGATAAACAGGAAGTGAAGGATTACTGTTTTCGGTCGATGGAAGATATCGAAGACGATCTGCTTCAGCGCCCCGAGAAATACAGCGCCTGGTTCCGGATTGCGTTTCCGGAATTAAGAGTAAGACTTAAATGAGAGTAAGGCGTTAAGACTGAACTTCTTCGTTGACCGATGACCGTTGACCGTTGACCGCCGAAACCTTTTCCGCATTTTTACCTTTTACCTTACTGCCCCGGTTATCGCGGGCCATACGGGAATAGACAGAAAGATTCCTGTCGAAGAGGAATTTAAAAAGAAGAATTGTATACGAAGTATGATGACCCAGCCGTTCATAGTAATCGCCGGCGAATTTTTTGATCTTGGGTAATTTGTTCCAGGGCACTGATGGGAAATCATGGTGCTCATTGTGATATCCCACATTCAGGTTCACAGTATTCATTACGCCATAGTAACTTTTAGTTTCCTGGTCGCCATGCGTCAGAAAATGTTCCTGCACCCAGCGTGCACCCAGCGGATGCAGACCGACAGAGAAGAAGAAACTCGCCGTCATGTAAACAGTTGCCTTCCATCCCAGGAAATAAATAAAGACACTCATAAAAGAAACCTGTACGATAATATTTACGACCGTCCATTTATCCATCAGCCGGACTTCCTTGATGCGTCCGGGACGGATCATCTGAAAAATGGGATAGAATAAAAGCCAGAGCGCTTTTCCAAAACCGGAATTATTGATCAGTTTGGCTTCCCAACGATAAGGCATATCCGCATCCAGTTCTTCCACACCCTGGTAGGAATGATGTTTCAGATGATATTTCTGAAAAGATATAGCACTGGGAAATACAAGCGGAAGGTTGGCGGTAATCGCTGCAATCCGGTTAAAAAAACTTTTCTTGAAAATCAGGTTATGGGCGGCTTCGTGAATACATACATATAAAGTATGACTTGCAAATGCACCGGCCAGATAAGCAACCAGGAATATAGCCCACCAGGAGGCATCGCGCAGGAACCAGGAAAGTGATGATTTGGAATACAACACACAGTAGGATCACACCAAAAGTCCAGGGATTCCGGCCGATCAGGGTCCTGATTTCCGGATGCTTATAGATAATCTCCTTGGTCCTTGGTTTATGAGGCTCACTTTCCGTACTCCACCTGAAGCTGTTCAGCTTGGCCATATCACTGGTTTTAGAATCTGCGAAATTACTGCATTTTTCTCAATAAGTTGGCAGTTGCGTCGCCGCATCTGCGGGAGACAGTTGGCGGTGGTTAACTACCCACTGCCAACCGTCAACTGCTCAACTCTATTTGGGCTTATACTTCGCCTCATCAAAGATCGTTTTCGCGGGGATCTTCATGAGTTCCCCCGGAGAAATACCGGCATGCAGCGAAGCATACTTCGAAACGATCCGCCAGCCCACCCATTGTCCAATATTACCGGGCGAAGCATCCGGCATACCCTGAGTGTAAGGTCCATCGCCTATAAAATTTTTGATCAGGTCGGGTTCAATGGAATAGAGGTTTTGTTCCAGGAAGAAATTCCAGATATTCCCTTCATTCGAAACACACCAGTTGAGCTGTTTTTGGGTGAATCCGGTTTTCAGGCTGTCCGCTGTTTCAGGTAATATCTGATCCGTCAGCCACCAGTGCTTGCCTTTTTCAATCATCTGTTCGATCAATGGTTTTCCCTGGCTATTGTCAGGAAAGATATCTTCCGCCAGTGCTTTCATACAATTTGGAACAATATAGGCAGACTCAAATCTGCGGGAGATATACAATGGGAAAAGTTCCTGACCCTGACTGCTGAGATAAAAAGGGAATTGTTTGCCTGCATATAACTGCAAGCCTATGGCCATGGTATATTGAGTCAGTGCAACTCCTGGTGCATCGAAGGGCCCGATATAAGCGACCAGTTTCGGAGGCAAATTATATTGGGGGAAATAATATTTGAAATGCTGAAGCCCTGTTTTTAACTCCTCTTCGATTGGCTTCATGCTTGGAAAATTTCAATTCCAGTGTATCCCGGACGGGCATATATCCGCTGATAAAACGACGGCAGGCATAGAATACTTCTGCACTGGTGTCAGTCATCGGAGCCGTCCCCAAAATATTCACCATAAAATCGTTGATAAAATACGGGTATTGTCTTCCAAGATCAAGAATGCCCTGCTGTATATGGTTTGTATCGACTGAAAAAAATGCCTGATCGAACCGTTCAATATGTGCATTGACCGGAATATTTGAAACGTCGGGAGATTTTTTACCTGTTTTACAACTGATTATAAATAGCAAAAAAATGAGCGCAAGATTTTTTTTCATCCGGATAAAAACGTTCAGGCCCGCAAGATAGTATTCCGGCCCTTAGCAGTAAATTTGTTTCATGAAGATCGCGCTGGTTCAACAGAATTATCATATCGGAAATTTCGAATACAATACCGATAAGATCATTCAGGCCATTCATAAAGCGAAGGAAGGCGGTGCCGACCTGGTTGTTTTCTCCGAGCTCTCCGTTTGCGGATATCCACCCCGTGATTTTCTGGAATTTGAAGATTTTCTGGCCCGCTGTTATTCTTCCGTAGAACAAATCAAAGCGCATAGTAATGGTATAGGTGTAATCGTGGGTTCACCGGCGCCCAACCGCGATCCCAAAGGGAAAGGACCTTTTCAATGCTGCCTGGTTCCTGCATGATAATGAAGTAAAGGGGCTCGTGTATAAAACCTGCCTGCCCGTTTATGATATTTTTGATGAGTACCGGTATTTTGAACCCGGATCTGAATGGAATGTGATTGAATTCCAGGGTAAACGGATCGCGCTTACGATTTGTGAAGATATCTGGAACCTGGGCGACAATCCCATGTATAAAGTTTGTCCAATGGATCATCTGATGCTCCAGCATCCTGACCTGATGATCAATATTTCTGCTTCACCCTTTGATTACGATCACGAAGAAGACCGCCGGGCGGTAGTCCGCCAAAATGTTTTGAAATATAAACTGCCCATGTATTATTGTAATGCCGTGGGTGCGCAAACAGAAATTATTTTTGACGGGGGCAGCGTCGTCTATGATGCCTTTGGAACCTGCACGCATCATATGAAAATTTTTGAAGAGGATTTCCAGATCATTGACTCGGAAACCCGTTACCGGCCGGTCAATAAACACACGCCCGTTTTTACATCTGCTTCCGTTTTAACACCGGACCAGATCATACCCTATCTCACCCGCCGGAGTAATATCCGTGAAATACATGACGCGCTGCTTTTGGGAGTCCGGGACTATTTCAGAAAAATGGGATTTCAGAAAGCGATACTCGGAACCAGTGGAGGCATTGACAGCGCTGTTACCCTGGCCCTGGCCTGCCGGGCCCTGGGAAGTGAAAATGTGCGCGCAGTGGCCATGCCTTCCGGATTTTCCAGTAGCCATTCCGTGGAAGATGCAATTGCTCTTTCCAGGAAATTAAATAATCCCTTCGATCTTCTCCCGATCCAACCGGTATTTGAAAGTTTTCTTTCCACCTTAAAACCCATTTTCGGGGATCTGCCATTTAGTATTGCAGAAGAAAATATTCAGAGCCGCAGTCGCGGCAACCTGCTGATGGCAATCGCCAATAAATTCGGATATATCCTGTTGAATACATCCAACAAAAGTGAACTCGCTACCGGTTATGGAACTCTTTACGGCGATATGGCCGGCGGGCTGAGTGTGCTGGGTGATCTCTATAAAATGCAGGTATATGCACTGGCGCATTATATCAATCAGGATGAAGAAATTATTCCTGCGTCCATATTAAATAAAGCGCCTTCTGCCGAACTGCGTCCCGACCAGAAGGATAGTGACAGCCTTCCGGAATACGAGATTCTCGACAAAATTTTATATCTCTATATCGAAAGGCGGAAGGGTCCCCGCGAAATCGTTGCCATGGGCGTGGATGAGGCGCTGGTGGCGCGCGTGCTGAAACTGGTTAATACCAGTGAATACAAACGAAATCAGTTCTGCCCGATCATCCGCGTGAGCGGCAAAGCATTTGGCGTCGGAAGAAGAATGCCGATTGTGGGGAAGTATCTTAGTTGACAGTTGACAGCTGATCGGGTTGTTACCATCTGCCAACTGCCAACTGCTAGCTGCCAACTATTTTTTAACCAACGTAGTGGTAGCAGTTATTAAAACCGGCACGGTTTGCACAACGTCGGTTACAACAAGTGTCTTGCCATCCCAGGATTTAATGAATGCAGCATCTGAATCCAGATAAAGAGAGTCCCCGTTAGCTGATATTTTCCAGTCGCCCTGGCCACCCTCCGGAGGTGCGCAGACTGTACCGGTATCTATAAAATTATAAGTCAGATCAGTATTGAATTTGAGAATATTATCTTTTTCGCAAGCATCCAGGGAATCAAATGTGTTGATCACTGTGCTTCCGGAACTGTAACTTAAGCCGGTATAATTATATGAACCGGAAATATTCTGGACTGTTCTGGCATTTGACGGGGCATCATTGCTTTTCTTGCAGGCATAAAAAACTACAATAAATGCAATGGCGGATACTGCTACAAGGACTCTTTGCATGTTGATCAGGTTTAGAAATTGAAAAAACGACTATTTTTTAGTCAGAGTCGTAGTAACTGCAATTGGTATTGGAATTCCGCTGATGTTTTCGGTACTGGCTAATACCAGGACAGACCCATCCCAGGATTTTATAAAGCCGGCTGAGCCAGCCAAATATAGTGTATCTGTATTTGACGAAAGGCTCCAGGTTCCGGAGGAATCGGACGGGGGGGCACATTTTGTGCCGGCATCGACAAATGCTGCCGTCATATTGGTATTCAGCTGGATCAGGTTATCCTTGTCACAGGCCGGTAATGTATCATAAATATTAATGGACAGTCCTCCAAAATTACCCGTCAATGCGGTTATCGCATAAGAACCGGAGAAATTCTCAACTGTTCTGGCATTGGACTTGACTGTCACTTTTCTTGCAGGCTACAAATCCAAGGAAAACTGCAATGGCTGAACCCGTAATCAGGATTTTTCGCATGGTCTCTTAGTTTATTGAACAAGGGTAACTCAATTTATCTGTATTTATTGCGGGACAGAAGCCTAAAGTAATGTGAAAATGGGCTGGCTCCCTGCCCGTATACAAATCTGCCCCTGATGAGACTGGAAGGGTACATTAACAGATAACTGAAATCGCTATTTTTGCCCAGATTTTTAGAGATCAGGTAACTTATATAAGTTATTAACTTCCAAATTCTCAAATTTCCAAATCTTCAAATTTTATCCATGTATACGGCGGAAGACATCAGGGTACTGAATGAAAAAATCCAGGTTCAGGGACAGTTTGTGGACAAACTAAGGGAAGAAATCAGCCACGTGATCGTGGGACAGCAATATATGCTGGACCGCCTGCTGATGGGACTTCTTACCAACGGCCATATCCTGCTCGAAGGAGTTCCCGGACTGGCAAAAACCCTTACCATCAAATCCCTGGCGCAAACCATTCACGCTAAATTCAGCCGTATCCAGTTTACGCCCGACCTGTTACCGGCCGATGTAATCGGAACCATGATTTTTAACCAGCAAAAACATGAATTCGTCGTTCGCAAGGGTCCCATTTTCGCCAATTTCCTGCTTACAGATGAAATCAACCGTGCTCCGGCGAAAGTGCAGAGTGCCCTGCTGGAAGCCATGCAGGAAAGACAGGTGACCATCGGCGACAGCAGTTATATTCTGGAAGAACCCTTCCTGGTACTGGCTACCCAGAATCCCCTGGAACAGGAAGGCACCTATCCACTGCCGGAAGCACAGCAGGATCGTTTCCTGATGAAAGTGATCGTAACCTATCCGTCCAAACAGGAGGAACAGCTGATCATCCGCAATCATATGAATGGCATAAAACAACCCGATCTAAAACAGGTGGTTTCCATGCAGGAAGTTATGGATGCACGTGACCTGACCCGTAAAATATATATGGATGAAAAACTCGAGAATTATATTCTCGACATCGTGTTTGCCACCCGTAACCCGGAAAAATACCGGCTGGAAAAATTAAAGACCATGATTTCTTATGGCGGTTCACCCCGTGCCAGCATTAACCTGGCCCTGGCTGCCAAGGCCAATGCCTTTCTGAATAAAAGAGGCTATGTGATTCCCGAAGATGTCCGTTCCATATCCAAGGATGTGCTGCGTCATCGTATCGGTCTGACCTATGAAGCAGAGGCTGAAAATGTGAACGCGGATTATGTGATTGATGAAGTGCTGAGGGCGATACAGGTGCCGTAGATTGAAGTTGGCAGTTGGCGGTTGGCGGTTGGCGGTTGGCGGTTGGCGGTTGGCGGTTGGCGGATGGTGATCGGTTGATGGTTGGCAGATAGTGGGTAACAAATTTAGGTTAGTGCGTAAGAGAGTAGCATAAAATAATATGCTATGTCAAATTATAAAAAGTTAGATGTTTGGATTTTTTCAATGGAGACAGTAAAAGAAATTTATAATTTAACCAAATCTGTATCCCAAAGAAGAAAGATATGGGCTGATATCATCAAACTAATAGAGCAGCGGTATCAATACCCAGTAATATTGCTGAAGGTCTGGGAAGAAATTATAAAAAAGATACTATTCAATTTCTTCATATTTCGCAGAGGATCTGCCTATGAAGTAGAAACACTTTTAAGTGTTGCACATATGATAAATATATTAGATGAGCATACTTTTAATAAAATAAATGAAATCGTTGGAAAGAAATATTCAGAGTAATAAATGGATTTATTAACTATTTAGAAAAAAAATTATGAACCGCCAACTGCCAACCGTCAACCGCCAACACATGCTAACCGCACAAGAAATATTAAAAAAAGTCCGCGAGCTGGAAATAAAAAGCAAAAGGCTCACCAGGCACCTCTTCACCGGCGAATATCACTGTGCCTTTAAAGGTCGCGGCATGGCTTTCAGGGAAGTGCGCGAATATTATCCGGGCGACGATGTGCGGTTTATCGACTGGAATGTATCGGCGCGATTCAATCATCCTTTCAGCAAATTATTCGAAGAAGAAAGAGAACTTACCGTAATGCTGATGGTGGATGTGAGCGGCAGTTCTTTATTCGGAACACAGAAAGGACGGAAAAAAGATCTCATTACGGAAATCTGCGCAGTGCTGGCTTTTTCTGCCGTGAATAACAATGACAAAGTCGGACTGATTTTCTTCAGCGATAAAATTGAAAAATATATTCCGCCTAAAAAAGGCCGGGACCAGGTATTGCATATGGTGCGCGACCTGCTGATCACAGAACCGGCACACCGCAAAACAAATATTTCCCAGGCCCTCCGGTTTCTTAATAATACCCTTCGCCAGAAAACCATTACGTTTTTGCTCAGTGATTTCCTGGACGAAAATTATGAAGAAGCCCTGCGGGTGGCCGGAAAAAAACATGACCTGATCGGCATTAAAGTGTACGATAAAATGGATATGGAACTGCCCGGATGCAGGACTGATCGAAGTGGAAGATGCAGAAACCGGCAATATGATCTGGGTGGATACTTCAGATTATGACCTGCGAAATTATTACCAGCAATCCTTTTTTAAAATGACAGAACTCAGTAAATCCCTTTTTCTTAAATCAGGATCGGACCTGCTCCATATGCGCACCGATGAAGACTATGTAAAAATTCTGCAGAAGTTTTTTGTAGGTAGAAACCGACCTGCCTGACCGATGGCCAAAACCCTTACCTATATCGTTTTTTTCATGTTCCTGCTGGCGGGAAGCCTGTCTGTCAGCGCGCAGGAAACACCAACTGTTAAGGCTTCCGTCGATAAAAACCAGATCCTTATCGGTGAACCCATCCGGTTTACCATCGACGTGAAATCACCATGGTTCTCCGGAAACGAGCTGCCGCAGTTTGACAGCATTCCGCATTTTGAAATGATTGAAAAAGCCAACCGGGATTCCGCTGATTTCGGCTGCAGGTGCCAGTTATCATCTCGAATGGAAACTGACCAGCTTCGATTCCGGAACCCGTATCATTCCGGCGTTTTCAGTAATGATCGGAAAACAGGTTTTATAAAACGGATTCAATTGCCGTCGAAGTTTCCTATGGCAAAGTGGATACGGCCGGGGACTATCACGATATCAAGGGAATCATTGACGTGGAAAATCCGGATGTCAAATATATTCCCTGGGTCTGTCGGAGCGATTGCACTGATTGCCCTGGTTTTATTTATCTGGTTTATTCCGCCAACCGCCTAACCGTCAACCGGTCAACCAGATGAAGTGCCGGTAAGCGCCAGGAGTACTCCGCTCGATGAAGCCCTGGCTTCCCTGGAACACTGAAAAAAATGAACCTCGGAAGATCCGGCTTCCGTAAAAAAATATTATTCCGGATTGAACGATACGCTGCGTATTTTCCTGAACCGGCAGCTGGGTCTGGTTACCATGGAAAAAACCAGTGAGGAACTGATCCTTAGTCTCAGCAGATCTGAATATGGAAAGAGAGCAATTTTCCAAACTGGCTGCGGCCCTGCGGATGGGTGATTTTGTAAAATTTGCGAAATATATTCCGGGGCCTTATGAAAATGAAAATAACCTGGAAGTGATCCGATCATCCATTGTGTTCATCAACGAAACCGGAAAATAGTGTTGTACGACTGGATCTCAAATATTCATTTTGCCAAACCTGGTTTTTTGCCCTCTTCGCAGTGCTTCCGTTGCTGATATTTTTTTATCTGCGTCCGCCGATCCGCACACAGGGTAGTTTGCTGGTTTCCGGAATCAAGGCTTTTGGCAGCGGCCAAACCTGGAAAACCATGTTGCGCCATATTCTATTTATTTTCCGGATGCTGGCCCTTTCCTGCATCATCATTGCCCTTGCCCGACCGCAAACCGGCAGTGAGCAACAGCTGACATCCGGTGAAGGCATTGATATTGTTTTTTGCCTGGATATCAGCGGAAGCATGCTGGCACAGGATTTCAGCCCGAACCGGATGGAAGCTGCCAAACAGGTGGCTTCCGAATTTATTGACCGCCGGCCGACTGACCGGATGGGACTGGTGATTTTTGCCGGAGAAAGTTTTACCATGTGCCCGCTAACCACGGATCACTCTGTTCTGAAATCGCAATTATTCAATGTGCAGAGCGGTTTGCTGGAAGATGGTACGGCGATCGGGAGCGGACTGGCAACAGGTGTGGAAAGACTGCGTTCCTCCGTATCAAAAAGCAAAGTGATCATCCTGCTTACGGATGGAGAAAATAATGGCGGCGAGCATTGATCCAAATACAGCCAAAGAAATTGCAAAATCCTTCGGTGTACGGGTGTATACGGTGGGTGTGGGTACGGAAGGATTTGCTCCGGTGCCGGTTCAAACCAGCAGCGGCGTGATCATGCAGAGGGAAAAAGTGAGTATTGATGAAAAACTGCTTACCCAGATCGCCAACGAAACGGGAGGAAAATATTTTCGCGCAACAGATAATGAAAGCCTGGGTTCCATTTATAAAGAAATCGACCGGCTGGAAAAATCAAAATTCGAAGTAACTACCTTCACCCACTATACAGAAAAATTCTTTCCCTTCGTGCTGGCAGCGGTATGATTCCTGGTACTCGAATGGATATTGCGGTTCACCCTGTTCAGAAAATTTCCCTGATGCGCGCGCAGAGTATATAAATCCACCGGGCAGCTGGTATACGGTAAAAACCGCGGATGGGAATTTCTGCATGGCCCGGATTAAAGGGATTTTTAAAATTGATGGAATCACATCCACCAACCCGGTAGCCGTGGGCGACTGGGTGAACCTGGAAGCAGAACAGGGCGGTGAGGAAAATGGTATGATGATCACCGGTATTGATGAACAGAAATAATTATATCAACCGGCAATCGCCCGCCAATAAACACCAGCATCATATCATTGCTTCGAATCTCGATCAGTCCCTGCTGCTGGCCACCTTAAAAGATCCGAAAACTTCGCAGGGATTTATTGACCGTTTTCTGGTGGCCGGAGAAGCCTATCATATTCCTTCCATTATTGTTTTCAATAAAGCAGATATCTATCAGAAAAAAGAAATGGATCTTGTTTGAGGAAAGAAGGGAGATGTATGAAACGGCCGGATATAAAGTGATTCTGCATGAGTCTGGAAAATAAGACCGGCATGGAAGAAGTGGAAGAAATCCTGCGCAATAAAACCAGCCTGCTCAGTGGACATTCCGGAGTTGGTAAATCTTCTTTTATCAATGCCGTGGTTCCGGGTATGGAACTTAAAACCCAGGATGTGAGCGGCTGGAGCGGCAAGGGAATTCATACCACCACATTTGCTGAAATGTTTGACCTGCCTTTACTGAATGCGCATATCATTGATACACCGGGTATCCGGGAATTCGGACTGGTGGATATTCCCAGACAGGAACTCTCTCATTATTTTCCGGAAATGCGCATCCGGTTGAATGATTGCCAGTTTAATAACTGCCTGCATGTGAATGAGCCGGGTTGTGCCATAAAAAAAGCCCTCAATGAGGGCAAGTTATCGTTCAATCGTTATGTGAGTTATTGTATGATGCTCGATTCAATTGAAGAAAAAAGCTATTAGGATGCCAACCGGTTGGCGGTATGGATCAACAGTTTTCCTTCGAGGAAACGGGCAACTTCCACAACCGCATCATTATCTTTTCTGGGTGCTTCCCGGAATTTTCTCGGATAAATCGAAATACCCGTATAGATATTGTAATGCAGGGTAAGCACATGACCCTTGAAAGAAAAATCCCACATCAGCGAATCAAAATCGTCTGTTTTGTGATTGAAATTTACATCCAGGTCATCGGATAAAATATTGGCGACTTCATAAAATCTTTTAAGGCCGCAATCGTCGTCTATAACTGCTTCGGTACAACCGAAATCGGTGCGTAATGTAAGGCTCATAGTGTTGGGATTTAATTGGTTTACGGAATAGTACATGGAATTGGTATTATGCTTTGAATTTAGGTGCTTTTGGAACTTTCTCTCCGCTCAATATCCTTTCCGCTCCCACATTTTTACCGTTGGAAGGACAACCATACTGAGCTTTACAGGAAAACATCGGTGCTGCAAAGGATGCACAGCACGGTTAAATAGAAGATGTTTTTACTCGTTTTCATCGGATACTGATTGACTATTTAAACCTACAAAATAGATCCGGCATTTGCAATGAAGCACCCTGAAACTCGATGAATTGCAGGAAATCTTCGATGAATGGACAGTTGTTTTTGCTATGCAGGTTTCCGCCGCTCTTAAATGCGGAAATATGGTAGGAAGAGCAAACCGGTCCGGCCCTGCAGATTCTCTATTTGTCCTTATTATAACGGCATCCATGGCCTACTTATTTTCCCTTAGTATACAAGTATAACGGAATAATTTAGGGTAGGCTAAGCAAAATCACCTTGAAATGGTAGTTTTTGATCGGATAATGAATGCAGGATATTAAGCTTTCGTCCACTTAACAACTTAAGCCTTAGCCTTAGGCCTTTTCCCTGAACCAATCCGCATACTGGATGTAGTTATTGGCGATCCGTTCAATTTCCCCGTGAATGAGGTCCTGGGGAATATCCTTGAGCTTACGGGCAGGAATACCCGCATAAATGACACCCTGTTCAACCCTGGTATTTTCCAGTACGACTGGCCCCGGCGGCGATGATGGAATTGCTGCCGATTTCTGCTCCGTCCATAATGATGGATCCCATACCGATCAGCACATTATCCTGGATAGTACAGCCGTGAACTATCGCATTATGACCGATGGAAACATTGTTCCCGATAACGGTCTTTGCTTTCTGGTAAGTGCAATGAATAATGCAACCGTCCTGTATATTCACTTTATTTCCGATCCGGATACTGTTCACATCGCCGCGTACTACCGCATTGAACCAAACACTGCAATCATCACCGATCACCACATCACCGACAATGGTGGCATTGGGTGCGATATAAACATTTTTACCAAAACCGGGCGAAATGCCTTTTACGGGAAGAATGACTGGCATGATGATGTTTTTGCGGTTACACTAAGTTAAGGCCTAATGGTTAAAGCTTGAAGGTTTTCGTTGGCAGTTGGCACGTATGGCGGTTGGCAGTTGGCAGTTGAGGATGGCGCTATATTGCATTGAATTTATTTAGTCATTTTGAGCAGATCAATTTAATCATTTTTCAATTATTTTATATCTGCCAACTGCCAACCGTCAACTGCCAACTAACGTTCAAATGAATCAACAGGAACTATTCTTCAAACACCTGGCCCAGACTTCACCAGCACCCCTGGCTTTGGAAATCGTTCGGGCGGAGGGTCTGTATCTCTATGATGCGGCAGGAAAAAAATAGCTCGATGCTATTGGCGGAATCAGCGTCTGCAATACCGGTCACCGGCATCCCGATGTAGTTGCAGCAATCAAAGACCAGGCTGACCGATTCCTGCATCTGCTGGTTTATGGTGAACTGATACAGTCTCCACAGGTGGACTATGCACATTGGCTGGCCCGGCATCTGCCGGAAAAATTGCAGTCTGTTTATTTTACCAATTCCGGGACAGAAGCGACCGAGGGCGCGATGAAACTGGCGAAAAGGGTCAGTGGCAGAACGGAGATGATCGGCTTTGAGAAGTCCTATCACGGATCCACCCAGGGAGCACTCAGTCTGATGGGAGATGAATACTGGCGCAATGCCTTCCGACCCCTGCTGCCCGGGATTTCCCACCTTAGATATAACGATTTCAATGATCTGGAACGCATAACGGAGAAAACGGCCTGTGTGATCGCAGAAACCGTTCAGGCGGAAAATGGTGTGATCAGGCCAGTCCACGGATGGATGAAGGCGCTCCGTAAAAAATGTGATGATACCGGTGCTCTGCTTATTCTCGATGAGATCCAGGTGGGCTTTGGCAGAACCGGTACATTATGGGGTTTTGAACAATACGATATAGAACCTGATATTATTTTATTGGGGAAGGCGCTCGGTGGGGGATTGCCCCTCGGCGCATTCATCGCTTCAAAAAGCCTGATGGACGCTTTCACCAGCCAGCCGGTATTGGGCCATATCACCACTTTTGGCGGCCATCCGCTCAGCTGCGCCGCCGGCCTGGCTGCCCTGAAAGTATTGTTGAAAGAGAACCTGGTATCCCTGGTTGCGGAGAAAGAAAAACTTTTTAAAGAGCGACTCATCCATCCTTCCATTCAATCCGTTCGAACTGCCGGTCTGCTCATCGCCGTAGAGTTTGATAGTTTTGAAAAGAATAAAAAAGTTATAGATGCCTGCATTCACTGCCGGCCTGCTCACCGACTGGTTTTTATTTGCCACCAATTGCCTGCGTATCGCACCGCCCCTGACCATTACATTGGCTGAAATTGAAGAGATCTGCCGCATCATTCTCTTACACTGCTGATTTTTCACTCGGCAAGTCCTCCACTTTGCAGGATCCTGGAAAATCCGGTTGGCTCATGTCAAATTCATTCAATTCTTCATTCTGCCGGAAAAATTATTTAAATGAGCGTTAAATAGCAAAATCGGAAATTCATTGTGGTTTAAATTGTGATTTGGCGGCAAGAAATATTTTATATGGAAATTATTAAAAGTATACAAAACAGAATTTACGAAATCAGAAGTGAGCGGGTGATGCTGGATTTTGATCTCGCAGAACTCTACGGAGTAGCAACTAAAGTGTTGAATCAGGCAGTTAAGCGGAATATCAAACGATTCCCGGACGACTTTATGTTTCGGCTGACGTCAGCAGAATGGCTGGCTATGCGGTCACAATCTGTGACCGCATCGGGAATTCAAAATTCACTGCAGTCACGGATTGTGACCGCATCCCAAAACAAGCGCAATTCAAATATTACACCCTATGCTTTTACGGAACAGGGTGTTGCCATGTTGAGCGGTGTGCTGAACTCAGACAAAGCCATCAACATGAATATTGCAATAATGCGGGCATTTATAGAAATCAAGCGGCTGGCTTTTCAACAGATGGATTTAAGAACTCAATTGCGCGAAATAAAAGAGATATTAGGAGAGCATGATATCCAGCTAAATCAGATTTACGATGCAATGGAAAATCTCCTGGATGAAAAGGCAGCACAAAGGAAATGGGATGACCGGGAAAGAATCGGGTTTAAAAATAAATAGTAACTGATTCCTGAACTATTCAACGAATCCTGTTATGATTAATATTCAATATATAGGTGGTCCTACGGCAATAATTGAAGCGGGTGGATTCCGGTTTATGACCGATCCCACGCTGGATCCTGCAGGTTCTCACTATTCAATGGGCGGAGGTGCAATAGTCCTTGATAAACTGCAGGGCCCCTCAGATGTTGAGATAGGAAAAATAGATTTTGTACTGCTGAGCCACGATCAGCATGCGGATAATCTGGATAATGCGGGAAGAAAATTATTAAGCACGGTTACCCAAACATTTACAACAAAAGCAGGTGCTGAAAGACTGGCGGGAAAAAGTATCGGTCTGGACCCCTGGGAAAGTTATTCTGTACCCCGCCCGGACGGCACGCTGATTACCATTACCGCTACACCTGCCAGACACGGGCCTGCGGGTATAGAAAAAATAGCCGGCGATGTTATCGGTTTTGTTCTAACCATAAAGGGAAAAAATAATTTTGAAATATATATTACAGGCGATACGGTTTTTTATGAAGGCGTCGCAGCCGTTGCAAAAAAATTCAAGCCCGGCTATATTTTACTTTTCGCAGGAGCTGCGCGTACCAGGGGTCCTTTTAATCTTACCATGGGTACGAATGATGCCATTGACACAGCCTTTGCTTTCCCTGACTCGATAATTATTCCATTGCATTATGAAGGATGGAAACATTTTACCCAAAATGCAAATGACCTGGAAAGAAGTTTTGAAGCAGTCGGAATCAGGGACCGGTTGAAAATCCTGCAGGCCGGAGTAGTGGAAAGACTTACCTGAAAAATTGCCTCGATGGCGGTTAGTATGCAATTCCATTTGGTATATGGAAGGGTTTTATAGTAAACGGAAAGCAAGGATTATAAGCGCGATAGCAAAAAGTGTGGTGTAAATGAGTTTATTATATCTGGCTATCCAGTTGGGAAGAAAGATGTCGAAATTGTCTTTTGCTGAATCGGAATATTTACGGGCAATTAATGTGATCGGGCAGGATCGTTTAAAAATAAGCAGGACGGCCCCTTCCAGTAATATGATACCAATACAAATCCAGACCCATTTGTCAATTCGGTTTGTAATAACTGCATAATACAAATAGAATATTACTCCATTGAAAAAACCCAGATAAGGCTATGAATGGCCTTCGTATATTGAGTTTTATAGTTGGCGTCATACCCGGTAAGATAAAAACTCTTAAAACTGTACCCGGAAACTTCCAAATACCCCAAACTTCTGGTAGTAGGCCAATCCCACATTGCTGGGCAAAACATGCCAGATGAAATCCACCCGGCATAAATCGAAAGATATTATCCACGCCTGTACCGATTTCCATATAGGTTTTTCCGTCGAGGGATTCGAATGAATAATCCGAATTATTATTGTAAGCCGCATTTTCAGGTGAAAGATGCCCCCATAATAATTTTACATTATAGAACTGACGCCATTTTAATTTCCGGGTAATGCGGGTGAAAACGAAATAAGACCACTGCCGATATTATGTTCAAAATTGAAACCGAGGTACTGGTCATGCAGGTACTGGTACTTATTCATTAAACTGAATGCATACTTATTGTAATAATAGGTTTCATTACCCGGCGCAATATTCAGGAAGGGATAGGGTCTGAACCCCGGAAGTTTTCCCGCCAAACACATTGTAATATATCTGGCCGATAGGCGGAAGTTTAATCACGTCGGATAAGCTCACGAACAATTTATTATAGGTAAGTGTGCTGCCCAGTACATTCGGGAATACCGCGTGTGTACCTTACATCAATGATCGGATACTGGCTTCCCAGGCTGGTTCGGTAAAAAGTAGTTTCAAAAAATTTCTCCAGGAAAGCAAAACGAAGGTTGACGGATAATTCGAATCCATTCATCGGGTTGCCATTCCCTTTTTCAAAATCACTCAGCGGGGCCAGGTTTAATTCGGGATTATATACTTTATGATCGGCTGTCAGCATTATGGAAAATCCGTTCAGCCATTCCTTGAAACATTGAATTTTCTGTTCGGTCAGATTGATGAATTTAATTGGGACATGGGGTTTTCTGACTGCAATCGCGAATATATTATCGGATGATGATTTCATCATAGTATTGCTGTCCATAATCCAGGTCCTGCCGGAACATGGCATACAGGGTACATGCTGCGGATTTCGGTTAAAAATATATAATGCATCAGCTTCCCAATGCCATACCTGATCCCCGAATCCGTATGCGAGATAACCATGCAGGGTCAGGTTTTTATTGAATCCTTTATTGGTGCCCAGATCAAAACGTAGGCGCAGGCCCTGCAGTTCATTACTGTAAATCCAGTTGTACCAGGGACCGATCTGGTAGTTGCCGATGTTGAGGTAACCCGTTGCAATAAAGTTCAATACATTGGCATAAGTATGGAATGCGGGCATACTTCAAAAGAGTGTCCATCATTTTGTAGACCGCCTTCTCATCCTTGGTCAGTTTTTCGTGCCGGTATTCAACCCAGAATGAATCAGTTCGTTCCCGCGAATTCGCGGCGAATATTACTTCCTGCGGAATCTTATTTTTCTCCAGTTCCCGGGTAATCGAAGAATCGTTGTAAAGAATATTTTTATAGGTGGTGGTTTTTCGACCGATCATTCCCATACGGTTTTTGCCGATAGCTGAAAGTGTAACCACGAATTTATCTTTCGACAGAAACCAGGTGCTGTCGTTGATATGGGTGAATTCCTCAATGAGGGTCAGTCCGTCAACAAAATTTACGTTGGCCGTCGGATCCGAGCCGGAGGGTCATTTTCTGGATAGCAAAACTCGAATCGTGCACCCAGCAATCACCCTCAAATGTATTTTCACCTTTTCTTTTTGGGGTGAATATTAGATGGAGCAGTCTCCGGGAGTTGACATACTGGGTATCTACAATTTTATACCGGTAATAATAATCACCATTATCGCTCAGCGGACTGACGAAACGTTTATCAAAAACCGGAATGAAATTGTTATAGAAGTCAATATTCTGTTCCATGCCTCCCAGATACTTGACTCACGCTTTCATTATTCAGGCCGACGGTTTTACTTCCCTTGATCACTTCACGCCTTTTGTTTGGGCTCGCGCTCATAATAATAATCGGAAAGTGTCTCGGTAATATAAATGGGAAGAAAAGGGTCCGCTTCACTGCTGTCGATATTGTTCAGGATGAACGCAAAAGGTTTTAGCAGTTTAACCGTTTCCAGTTTTTCCCGGTTTACCTGGTTCAGATCCAGTTCCAGTTTATTATAGAGTTCATAAGAAAAATTATGAAAACGGTACCGGTCGTTCGATTCTTTGTGCTTCACAATTTTTCGCCAGAGTAGCAGTCCGAAATCCACTTTCCGGCTTACGACCACTTCATTGATATATTTCCCCCGCAGCAGGTTGATAACCAAAAACAGGCTGGTATCGCTGGTAGCCCTGTCTGAGGATTGAATCATTCAGGGGAAGCAAATAGGTCTGAAAGCCGACATAGGAAATCTCCAGGGTATCCCGGGGCCATTGTTCGAAATGAAAAGTAAAACCGCCCGCGGAATCACTGAGTCTTGCCATAGCCGCTTTTGTCCAGGTGCATAGAAGCAAAGGGCACACGTTCCCCGCTTTGCAAATCCAGGATAACACCGCTCAGAACCTTTGGTCTGGGCTTGTGCACCGAAGGATACGAAGAGAAAAAACAGGAGACTTAGAAAAGACTGACATTTTTTCAATGCCCACATAATCCTCAAAAATACTACAATGAGACGTATGGAGTTGCTTCCGGTTGTTCATTCTCCTTACTTTTGCAGCCGTTATGGCAAATGATACGTTAAAACTTCAGGCGATAATTTCTCATTGCAAGGAATACGGTTTTATTTTTCCTTCCAGTGAAATCTACGACGGTCTCAGTGCTGTCTATGATTACGGGCAGTATGGCAGCGAATTAAAAAAGAATATCCGGGATTACTGGTGGAAGAGCATGACCCAGCTCCATGACAATATTGTAGGGATTGATGCAGCTATTTTTATGCATCCGACCACCTGGAAAGCTTCCGGACATGTGGATAATTTCAGCGATCCGATGATTGATAACAAAGACAGCCAGAAACGGTACCGGGTAGATCATCTGATCGAAGCCTATGCAGATGAATTGGAGGCGGCGGGTAAAAAGGACCGAGGCTGATGAATTGCTTGCATCGATGGACAGCCTGCTGGCCAAAAGTGATTTTGACGGACTGAAAAAACTAATTGAAGAAAAAAAGATCAAATGTGGTGTCAGCGGCACGGCAAACTGGAGTGAGGTCCGACAATTTAATCTTATGTTCTCCACCCAGCTGGGAAGTCTTTCTGAAGAAGCCAGTGAAATATATCTCAGACCGGAAACCGCCCAGGGGATTTTTGTGAATTTCCTGAATGTACAGAAAACAGGCCGTTTGAAAATTCCTTTTGGGATAGCGCAGACGGGTAAGGCTTTCCGTAATGAAATTGTGGCCCGTCAGTTTATTTTCCGCATGCGGGAATTCGAACAAATGGAAATGCAGTTTTTTATCCGTCCCGGTACACAGAAGGAATGGTATGAATACTGGAAAGAAAACCGAATGAAATGGCATCTGAGTCTGGGAATTTCGCCGGATAAATACCGATTTCATGACCATGTTAAACTCGCGCATTATGCCGATGCTGCCTGTGATATCGAATATGATGTTCCCGATGGGATTTAAAGAAGTGGAAGGCATTCATTCCCGGACTGATTTCGATTTGAAGAATCATCAGGAATACAGCAGAAAAAAACTTACCTATTTCGATACCGAACTCAACCAGCATTATATTCCTTATGTGATCGAAACTTCCATTGGTCTGGACCGTACGGTACTGATGATTTTGAGTGAAGCATACCAGGAAGAAGACCTGAGTACGGCAGATAAAAAAGACAGCCGGGTAGTATTGAAATTCCCGCCGAAACTGGCGCCGGTTAAACTGGCCATCCTTCCCCTGGTAAAAAAAGACGGTCTTCCCGAAATCGCCAAAGAAATACTGGCAGGCTGCCGTGGCAGTTTCCGTTGCTTTTATGAAGAAAAAGATACAATAGGTAAACGGTATCGCCGCATGGATGCCATCGGTACTCCGTTTTCAGTTACTGTAGATTACCAGACCAAAGAGGACCAGACGGTAACCATCCGATATCGCGACAGTATGCAACAGGAACGCATACCCATACACGCTATCCGGGAAATTGTGGAAAAACAAATATTATAAAACTTAATTGAAAGGGAAACCTTACTTTTGGGAATTACCTCCAATTGCATGATTAACCCCCGTTGGAAAGCATAATGCCCTGCCCAGCGTTGTACCTGTTGAAGATCCTTTGATTGATTCTTTAATTTAACTACTACCATGCTTACCAACGAGGTTACGCTCAATATCTATCTGCTTGCTATTTATTCTTGGTTTATCGGTTTTTACTGGATTCGCTTTCCGGGCAAAAATGATTTTGAAGGCTACAGGCAAAAATTGAGGAACTCGAAAGGGAAATCCTGAATAATTATGAACATATCCTTGAACTGGAACGTGAAACCCTGAATATGGAATCCCGTATCCAGGATGTAAAGAGTCCGGTGATAACCATGAAAACACCTGCCAAGGAAATAGAAGTCCGCAGTAAAAAAGTTCCCGATATCACCTTGCGCAAACAACTGCTGGCCAAGAAGAATCTCGGACACAGTCAGCTTCGGGCCTTTAAAGCTAAAGCCGAAAGCTCAAGCTCAAGGTCTGAATTCAACACCCATTTATTGAAATTCAGCATTTTTTTCATCGCCAATCAGTTATCTGTAAGCGTAGTTTTAGCTGGCTTTAGGCTTTAGAGCTCTAGCTTACCATACAATTCAAGATGGATCGCCTTCCGGTCATATCCCAGATTCCACAATTCGTTTTCTTGCTTCATCAATCATAACCTTCCAGCCGCATAAATAAAACTGAGGCCGGATGAAGCGGAATTCTGCGCGTCGGGATTCATCGCACTCTATTTTCTTTTTACATATTTCTTCGTAAACGCCATGCACATAGCCTGTGCGGATCAGTTGTTCGGGTTCTCCGCTAATTGCCTGGAAAAAACAGGGAGGTAATGAAATCCCGGGAGATTTCTTTCCAGCTCTTCCATTTCTTTCTGATAGAGGGCATCACCGAAGAGTCTGCATCCGAAAATCAGGTAAATATCCTGGTGCGGCAGGTTGTGATTTAAGATATGATGTGCCATGGAGCGGAAGGGGGCGATCCCGGTTCCGGTACAGATAAGAAATAAATCTTTTTCCATCGGCTCCGGAAGCGTAAAAGACCCCTGCGGTCCCCGCAGGGTCAGTTCGCTGCCTACCTCGATTTCTTCAAAAAGATAAGTGGTACCTGCTCCGCCTTCGAGTAAAACGATCACCAGTTCAATTACCGGGGACTGCCATCGGGCCAGGAAGCAATGGAATAACTGCGCCATCGTTTGGAAGGCTTCTCGTGGATGGGAAGATCCAGAGTTACAAATTGTCCGGGTTTAAAATCAAAAGGAATTCCGGAATCAAATTCAATCCAGAACCTGCGGGTGAATGGCAGTGGCATTTTCTATACGTATTACTTTTCCGGTTTGCCAGGGTTGGGCCATTAATTATAAATTATTAGTTGTTAATTGTCAATGACAGGATCCTTCTCCTGACAGTATTTGTGACTAATAATTTACAATTTACAATTAAAATGCTTTCAGCTTTAGGCTTTCAGCTCTCGCCATAAAAAATTAAGCCAGTGGCTTAATTTTTAATACACCATAATCTTCTGTACATATTTCTTTGACCCGATTTCAAGTTGCAAAACATACATGCCGGAGCTGACAACGCCAAGGTTGATGGTTCTGCTGAATGAACCTTTGAAATTCGGATTACTTCGATTCATAAAGCAATTGTCCATTTATATCCAGATCCGCAGATCGGCATTGGCCGTATTTGGTCTGATAGAATTGCACATTGAATCTTCCGTGATTCGGATTCGGTGTAATCACCAGGCCAATATCGTTACCCGGCGTATACACATATTCGTTAGATACCAGGGTGCAACCGACACTGTCGGTAACGACTTCTTTATATGTACCAGGACCCTTCAGGGAATCTGTCTGCGCAGTACTTCCGGCGATCAGGGTATCATTATAATACCATTGGTTACCCGAGGCATAATTGCTCGATAAAACATTGCCAACCCTGGTGATGAGAGCCGGTGCCGGTGTTTTAGCCTGTACCGCAACCCGGGGAGATGCGCATTTATCCAGGGTCATCCGCATATCATAAAGGAAATAATAATAATCCTGGTAGAATGTGGTGTCCTTACAATCTGACGTATTGATCGCACTGTTACCGGTTATGGTGAATATTCCCGGCATGCCCATTGGGTAAGGATTCGTTCGTAATATTATTGTTTCGGAATAAAAATGCGCTGTCCTCCGCAAGTACAATCAGCACGTGGTCGCCGGGTGTGGGTACGGGCAGATCCAATAAGAATACCGCACCGGTATCCAGGGATGAATTGATACTCGGATGCGACCCTGGAAGGATTCGGCGTTGTCGGATAAACATTGATGGTATTGCTGGAGATCGGGAAATAACTGAATGCCCCTGTACAGGAATCATAATCTGCGAGGTCGGCCACAATAAAATTTACCTTCCCGCCGGCTCCGACATATAAGCGTGATGTCGCAATAGTCAGGGGTACATCATTATGAAACTTCACAAAATTTCCCTGGAAATAATTATAGCCACCACTGGAAAATGCTTTTTTGTTTTTCGGTCCGATGGATCCGGTCATTTCATTCAGGCCGAGATAATAGGTTTTATCAGATGGGATCTTGTTTGTGTTGGCCTGGATACCGGAAGCAATAGGAGTGGTTGAAGTCGGACTGTCAAACCAAAGTGCCGCATCACTCTGGTCATCTCGTATTTGCTTTAAGTCCTGCATTTGGCGGGTTGGTGCTGCATATTTCTGCTTCGCCGCTTACTGTATCTGATCCTGCGCTAATGTTCAGGGTATCTGAAATGGCATCATTGGATGGATCCTGGTCACCGGAAAGCGTCGTGCCGGCCTGGATAATATAGGTTGTATCCGGAAACTGACCGTGAAAGCCGATTGAAAGGTATAAATCGCAGAACCCAGTGCGGCAACAGTATCCGGATAAACCGTAGTGATGTCAACCAGGGTTGCATTACCGGAAATTACTTTGAGATGAATAGGAACATTTATCTGGGCAGTTGTTCCGGTATTTTTTATTCTTACGGAAATTCTCTGGGAATCGGTCTGACAGGTGCCGGGAAGCGGATCTACAACGGCACTGATACCAATATCATTTGTCAGTGACACAAAACGAACCGTATAATCCTGGGTTTCCCCATTTGGATAAGTACCACAGGGATGCACAACCGAAGTGTCGGTGGTTTCTTCGGCCACGATCCGCATCAGGGTACTGTTGCCAATCGTCATACCGGCCGGCCACATTCAGATTTCCGGAATAGGTTACCACGCCTCCGGCATAATACCGGACTGACAGCTACAGTTTCGCCGGGATCGGTAAACGTTCCATTGTTATTATAATCGATAAAAATCTTTACTACCCTGGATGCGGTTGTGGCATCGCAGCTGCTGAGTTTTATAGTAAAAGGAGTGGTCTGATTCGACTGCAGATTGATCGTCTGGCTCGTATTATCAGTATAAGTAGTGCAACCTGCCGGATTGGTCACATCCACGTTACTGATAGTAACCTGATCAATCCGGGTACCCGCACCGGATGAAGCAGCAGAACTGCAATAACCTGGACTTCCCTACACCACTTACGATCAGCGAATAGGCCTGTGCCCCGGTGCGAAGACTTCCTTTATGGGTCACAGTCATGGTATAGGTTTTTCCCGGAACGGTATTCGGGATCAGTATTTTTTCCATGTTATTGAGACTATCATCGCCATGAGTAGCCGGGCTTCCAGGATTCAACCGGTTCAGGACCCAGGGCATATATGTCGTGCTGTTGCCCGCAACCCGCAGATCCAGGTCATTTACCAGCTTGCGAGCGGGATTGTTGAGGGTATTTACTTCATCCACAGAAGCGGCCGGATCCGTCCAGCAAATCGTTGCCGTAAGAGGTCCTTTTCCTGATGCGATAACTGGTAATGTATAAACTCCGGCAGCAGTAGTGAGTATATTTTCCTGTATCAGCTGATCAGTATTGTTGGAGCTAATTACCGATGCGGCTTTAGGCATATCGATCAGGCCATAACCGTACTGATAATCCGGACCGTCTGCAGGGCCGGCTTCATCTGCTGTATGAATCAGAATTCCCTTTAATGTGGCAGAACGCATAAAACTGTTATGGAGCCGGTAATAATATTCCTGCAACAGAAAACCGGACCCGGCTGCAGCCGGGGAAGACATGGAAGTGCCACTATAAATTGCATATGCATTATTGGAAGTACTGATGGAGGACAATACATTGATTCCGTCTGCGACCAGATCGGGTTTAATCCGGCCGTCATCCGTTGGTCCCCAGCTGCTGAAATTCAGCCAGAACCACATCCGACGGAGAATTATAACCTCCGGGAATCGGATTTACGGCTCCGATTGAAATAATATTTTTGGCCGTTCCATAGGTAGGTACGATATCATAGCCGTCGTTATTGCTGATGCCGGCTGGCCGTTTACCGGCTGATACCATATCACCGGTAGCATTATAGCGATAATAAGGCTGACCGACAGCCGGTCCGTTAATATCCCGGTTATTGCCCACCGATTTTACAATCAGGTAGAACGGTGCATTATATGCAATGGAATCCCATACCTGGGTCTGGTCGTCATAATAACCGAATTTATAATCAACTGTATCTCCCGGATCACCGAGAAATTCCCAACGGTTCTTGTCCGTATCAAAATTCCAGCCTGCCAGCGTCACCATAGGAATGATTGGAAATCAGTAGGTTGGGTGCCGCAGCATACATTTCGGTCAGGTGATTATTGAAATCATATGCCAGGAACTGTTGGGCACCGAAGGACATTCCCTTGGCTACCGGATTTACGCCGGCAGCGATCAGCGTTCCTGATACATGGGTGGAATGATCACTCAGGGAAGGCGGATTATCCTTTTGAAGGACCCTGCCAGTGAGTTCCTGGTGGGTTCCCAGAACCCTTCCTCCATCCCAAATGGCGATTTTCCCTTTAAGTGCTGCATTGGACCCACTCAGGCCCAGGCCGGTGCTCCCACCGGGCCATAACTGGTTGGTTCCGATAGTAGCAGCGGAAATGATATTGTTATTGGTCGAAACATAGAGTGGCATGCCCTTTGCGCTAAGACCGTATAATGACTGGCGCGGTTTCCGTTTTTCAGGGTAATGAAAAGTGGCCAGCCCCTTTGTTTGGCTAAACGGGTTAGACGGGCACTCATTTCCTGATACTGGAGTTCGGAATGAACTGCCGCTTCGCGGAGAGCATTTACATTCGTTTTCACCTGAGCACCGGACCGTCGAAAAAAGGGAAAATGCCAGCAGGACCAAGGGTACAAATTTCTTGAGTATCATGTATTTTCTTAAATGATAAAGAGCTTTTAAAAATACACATTTTTGAACAGCGCAGTCTTTTTTGATCATAACTTACCCGGAGGTTACGCTTTAATAAAATGCAATATAAAAAAACGATACTGATATTGGTTCTCAGTCTTCCCTTTCTGTTGAATTCTGCATTCGGTCAGGGTAAAAAAACAGGCATTGAGGGTTATATCTTCCGGATTTCCGGAAACCGGATGCCTTCACCCGATGCAAAATTAAGTCCTCCCAAAGGAATAAAAGCCGTTTTATATATCTATGAACTCACCAGTTTCAGTCAGGTGACCAAAGTAGGGGAATCTGCTTTTTACAGTAGCATCCGCACCAGACTTGTCCAAAGCGTCAGCTCTGACGACAGCGGTTATTTTTACGCTGTCCCTGCCTCCTGGTGAATACTCCCTTTTTACCAAAAAGGATGCTTTGTTCTATGCGAATAATTTCGACGGGGATAACCATATTGCCCCGGTAAAAGTCCTGCCGCATAAAGTTACCCAGGTAAATGTGAATATCGATTATGATGCAGTGTACTGATTAATGTGGTAAATGTGGAATTGTGGAGATGTGTAAATGAGGAATTAATGTGAAAATGACAATTTGTAAATGAAATGCTCGGATTTCTAATACGTCAAATTCAATTTGCACATTTCATTCCCTCATTTACACATCTCCACAATTCCACATTTACCACATTGTTCCTAATGCTTCTTAAGCCTAATTCGTAACTTTGCCGCACGGAATGAGTAATGAGGTGTTTACTGAGTCAGTATCGAACATTCATCCCGCCTTTTTCAACTGGCGGACAGGCTTACCATGTCCCAGCCCCAGCATATTCTGCTCAAAAACCTGCAGGGATCGTCTCCGGCTTTTGTTATCGCAGCCATTTTCAATCTGCCGGCCACCAGCCAGCTCAACCACCTGGTGGTATGCGAAGATGCGGAAACAGCTGCCTATTTTCACAATTCCCTGGAAAATCTTACCAGGGCCCTGGATATTTTTTATTTTCCTTCTTCTTTTAAGAATAAAAAAACCTACCAGGAGCTCAACAGCAGCCATGTGATGCTGCGCACAGAAGCGCTGACCCGCTGGAGCGGAGGTGGGAATAAAAAAATCATCGTCACCTATCCGGAAGCCCTTTTTGAAAAAGTGGTACTTGCCGGAAACCCTCGCAGGAAATATGATCCGCCTGAAATCCGGCGAAACGATCCAGCCGGAGGAACTGATGGAATCACTGGTGGGTTTTGGTTTTGAAAGAACGGATTTTGTGTATGAACCCGGTCAGTTTGCCCTGCGTGGAGGTATCCTGGATATTTATTCCTTCGGGAATGAAAAACCTTACCGGGTAGAATTGTTTGGGAATGAAGTGGATTCCATCCGCATTTTTGATCCCGAATCCCAGCTCAGTGAAAGAAAACTGTTACAGGTAAATATCATTCCGAATATTGAAACCCATTTTGCAGCGGAAAAAAAAGTATCCCTTTTTGATTTTCTTCCCGAAAATACCGTCATCTGGATGCATGACCAGCAATTCATCAGGGAAAAAATGAAGATCCTGGAGAATGAACTGGAAGAATTTCTGGAAACCGGGGCAAACAAAAGAAATTGAGTATGGAGAAGGCGCATTAAAAAAAATAATTTCAGCCGAAGATTTTATCCGGGCAGAAGCTGTTGATGAAACTTTCGGAAAACAGGCATATGGTTGAATTTGGACCAGTTCAGAAAGACAGATGCTTTTACCATTGAATTTCATACCCGCGCCCAACCTGCATTTAACCGGCAGTTTGAAAGACTGATTGCGGATCTGAAAACTGGGAAGCGAAAAAATTCGAGATCTATCTTTTTGCTGAAAATCCAAAACAACTCGAAAGGCTGCATACCATTTTTGAAGACCTGAAGTCTGAGATCCGGTTTACACCCGTAGCCAGCTCCATTCATGAAGGATTTATTGATGAAGACCTGAAGATCGTTTGTTATACCGATCATGAGATATTTCAGCGTTATCATAAGTATAAAGTCAAACAGGCATATAATAAGAGTAAGGCCCTCACCCTGCGTACCCTGCGTGAATTGCAGCCCGGAGATTATGTAACGCATATTGATCATGGTGTAGGTGTGTTCAGCGGTTTGCAGAAAATAGAAGTGAACGGAAGATTGCAGGAAGCCGTGCGTATTTTTTATAAAGACAGTGATATTCTGTATGTCAATATCAATTCACTGCATAAGATTTCAAAATACACCGGTAAGGAAGGAAGTATTCCCAAAGTGAATAAACTGGGAAGTGATGTCTGGCAAAAACTAAAAGAAAAAACAAAAACACAGGGTAAAGGAAATTGCCTTTGACCTGATTAAACTTTATGCAGCCCGCAAGGCGCAGGAAGGATTTGCATTTTCGCCCGATAATTATATGCAAACAGAACTGGAAGCTTCTTTTATTTATGAAGACACGCCCGACCAGAGCAAGGCAACTGCGGATGTAAAAAAAGATATGGAATCTGCTTCACCGATGGACCGGCTGGTTTGCGGTGATGTGGGATTTGGCAAAACAGAAGTGGCCATCCGGGCTGCATTTAAAGCCTGCCTGGACGGCAAACAGGCTGCCGTACTGGTTCCTACAACCATCCTGGCTTTTCAGCATTATAAAACTTTTGGAGAAAGACTAAAAGATTTTCCGGTTACGGTGGATTATGTAAACCGTTTCAAATCATCCAAAGAAAAAAAAGAAACCTATAAAAAACTTGGAAGAAGGAAAAATTGATATCATCATCGGCACGCATTCCATTCTGGGAAAAGAAGTAAAGTTTAAAGACCTGGGATTACTGGTGATTGATGAAGAACAAAAATTTGGTGTGGCGCATAAAGAAAAAATTAAAACGCTGCGAACAAATGTGGATTGCCTCACACTAACTGCAACGCCTATTCCAAGAACACTTCAATTCAGTCTGATGGGTGCAAGGGATCTGAGTATCATGAATACACCACCGCCCAACCGGCAACCGATACAAACTGAAGTGCAGGTATTCAATGAAGATTTTATCCGGGATGCGATTTATTATGAAGCGGAACGAGGCGGACAGGTATTTTTTATTCATAACCGGGTTCAGGGACTTAGGGAAATGACGGTATTGCTACAGGAACTTTGTCCCGATCTCAGTATCGGATATGCGCATGGGCAAATGGAAGGTCATGAACTGGAAGAAAGAATTCTGGATTTTATCGACAAGAAATATGATGTGCTGGTTTGTACCAATATCGTGGAAAGCGGTGTTGATATTCCGAATGTAAATACCATCATTGTAAAAAATGCCCATCAGTTTGGATTGAGTGATCTGCACCAGTTGCGCGGACGGGTGGGAAGAAGCAATAAAAAAGCATTTTGTTATTTGCTGGCTCCTTCCCTGGCTACCCTGCCAGCAGATGCACGTAAAAGACTGCAAACACTGGAACAACACAGTGACCTGGGAAGTGGTTTCCAGATTGCCATGCGTGACCTGGATATTCGGGGTGCCGGAAATATGCTGGGTGGTGAACAAAGCGGTTTTATGGCAGAGATGGGTTTTGAAATGTATCAGAAAATTCTGGATGAAGCCATCCGGGAATTAAAACGAACTGCTTTCAAAGATTTGTTCAAGGAAGAAATTGCCAAACAGGAACAGGAAGTGGCAGACTGCACCATTGATACCGATCTGGAAATACTGATTCCCGATGAGTATGTGGAAAGTATTACAGAAAGATTATCGTCTATATACGCGACTGGATAATTGTGAAACTGAAGAAGAACTGCAGGCATTTCATAAAGAAATGGAAGACCGTTTTGGACCGGTGCCGGTAGAAGTGCAATGATTTGTTTGATACGGTAAGAATCAGGCGGATGGCGGTTGAACTGGGTTTTGAAAAACTGATTTTTAAAAACGGCCAGGTGAAATTTTATTTTATCAACCGGCCCGATTCAAAATATTTCGAGATCTGATATTTTCAAAAATATCCTGGATTATATTCAAAAGCAGACCAGGCAGGCCAGGCTGCAGGCAAAATGGAAAATTATTCATGCTGGTGCTGAGTGAGATGGATTCCATGAAGAAGTTGCTGGAATTCATGCAGCGGATGTACGGGGCGGTTATGCAGGAGAGTGTGAAAGTGTGAGGGTAAGTGTGAGAGTATGGGAGTATAAGAGCTGTTAGGCTTTAGGCGTTAAGCGTTACTGGCTTTTAGCGTAGTCTTTTCTCCATAATCACATGGGGGATGGTAATTTCTATGAACTGGCCGTCTTTTTTCACATATCCCATTTTTTCATAAAAACCGGTTGCCGTTACGCGGGCGTGCATCATAAGGGTCTGATAACCCATGTCCCGGGCGATATTTTCGGCAAAAATCATCAAAGCCCGGCCGATACCCTTTCCCTGCAGATTATTCGGAACGGCCATCTGTCGGAGACGGATGGTTTTGTCATCCACCCGGGTCAGGAGGCAGCATCCCAGCATCCGGTCGTCTTCAAAAGCACCCATCAGCACATCATCCTTCTCTTTTTCGAGTTCCTGGGGGTCAAAACTCAATCCCAGCGGCTTTCTCAGGAGATCATTCCGCAAACGCAGCATTTTCTCATACTCCGGTGATCCGTAATCTATCTGCTTAAGTGCCATGCCTAGAAGGGTTGATTTTATGAAATCGAGGAGTGGAAATCGCAAATTCCGGTATATAATCCAAATCAAAAAATAAAATTGAAATAGCTTGTTGGTTGTGTTTAAGTTCAAAAATTATATTTTTGCAGCCGAAACTAAAATTTACAAAAATGTCAGACATCGCAACACGAGTCAAAAAAATTATAGTGGATAAGTTAGGAGTAGAAGAAGCCGAAGTAACAAATGAGGCGTCTTTTACGAACGATCTGGGTGCCGATTCACTTGACACAGTTGAATTGATTATGGAATTCGAAAAGGAATTCAATATTTCAATTCCCGATGAGCAGGCTGAAACCATTACGACTGTAGGTCAGGCTATCGGATACCTGGAAGAACACGCCAAATAAGGGGTTTCTTGTGCTGCGCTAATCTTCGTTGATCCGCTTTTCGAAAGCCTTCGGGCTGAGAAAGCGGATTTATCACATTATTTATTATCCGCGCAATTGGTCATATGGAACTGAAAAGAGTTGTTGTAACAGGTATTGGTGCGCTTACACCCATCGGTAATAATCTGCAGGATTATTGGAAAAATCTGTTAGGCGGTGTTTCCGGTGCAGACTTGATTACGCTGTTTGATGCTTCAAAATTCAAGACCCGTTTTGCCTGCGAATTGAAAAATTATGATCCGCTCAGTTTCCTGGACAGAAAAGAAGCCCGGAAGCTGGACCGTTTTGCACAAACCGCCCTGGGTGTAAGTGACCAGGCGGTTGCGGATGCCGGAATTACCAAAGACAATGTGGACAATGACCGCGTAGGTGTTGTTTTTGCCAGCGGTATTGGCGGATCTGATCACTTTCCAGGAAGAAGTGGTCCAATTTGCCAAGGGTGACGGTACTCCCCGGTACAATCCTTTTTTCATTCCCAAAATGATCCTGGACATTGCTGCGGGTCATATTTCCATGCGTCATGGTTTCCGGGGTCCCAATTTTGCCGTTGTCAGTGCCTGTGCTTCTTCCACCAATGCCATTATGGAATCCTTTAACCTGATCCGGTTGGGCATGGCAGATATCATTCTTAGCCGGTGGATCAGAAAGTGTGATCAGTGAAGCCGGTGTAGGTGGATTCAATGCCATGAAAGCGCTGAGTGAACGGAATGACAGTCCGAAAACCGCCAGCCGTCCCTATGACAAGGGTCGCGATGGATTTGTGATGGGTGAAGGAGCCGGAGTCCTGATCCTGGAAGAACTGGAACATGCCAAGGCCAGGGGTGCCAGAATTTATTGTGAAATTGCCGGTGCCGGCGCTACCGGAGATGCGCATCATATTACTGCTCCGCATCCGGAAGGAAGGGGTGCCAAAAATGTAATGAATGCCGCCCTGCGAGATGCACAGCTGAAGCCCGCAGATATTGACTATATCAATACACATGGCACATCCACTCCACTGGGTGATGTTTCAGAAGTAAAAGCCATCATGGATGTTTTTGGTGAAAATGCATTTAAGGCAAATATCAGTTCCACCAAATCCATGACCGGCCATTGCCTGGGTGCAGCCGGTGTAGTTGAAGCCATTGCCTGCATCATGAGTGTTGTGCATGATATCGTTCCGCCCACCATCAATCATTTCGAAGACGATCCTGAACTCGATCCCCGTCTCAATTTTACTTTCCATAAACCGCAGAAAAGAATCGTGAATGCTGCACTCAGCAATACATTTGGCTTTGGAGGACATAATGCCTGCGTGATCGTAAAAAAATATAAAGCGTAATTTGAAAAATTGAAAATTTGGAAAATTGAATAATCAAGTGTTGATTTGAATCAATAGACCATGTTTCCCTGTCAGATTTTCAAACTTTTATGCTTTTAATTTCTAATTGCAATTTTCAATTTTCCAATTTTCCAAATTTTCAAATTATACTTGTGTTGTGGGATTTTTAGACAGGATTTTTAAAACTGACTCATCGATTGTTTCTTTCCGTAAACAATTGCGGAATGTGCTGGGTTTTGTACCCGGAAATGCTGTCTTGTATAAAACCGCACTTACCCACCGCTCCGTAAAAGAAAGTTCTGACCAGAATAATGAAAGACTCGAATACCTGGGAGATGCCATTCTGAGTGCCATCATCGCCGATTTTCTTTTTAAAAAATATCCATATAAGGAAGAAGGATTTCTTACGGAAATGCGGAGCAAAATGGTAAACCGCGTTCAGCTAAATGATATTGCAGTAAAAATGGGACTGCGTAAAATTTCCTATTTCAATAAATTCGACGGCTCACTGAAAATGAGTCAGATCTTCGGCAACACCCTGGAAGCCGTAGTGGGTGCGATTTACCTGGATAAAGGTTACGACAAGGCCAGACAGTGGGTGATGGAAAGAATTATTCAACCCTACCTGTTTATGGAAGACCTCGAAAACCTGGAGATCAACCATAAAAATAAACTATACGGATGGGCCAATAAAAATGGTAAGAACCTGGAATTTGAAACCCTCGATGAACATATGGAAGGCGGCCGCAGACTGTTCACCGTTGGTGCGGTGGTAAATGGCGAACTGATAGCACAGGGCCGGGCTTATAATAAAAAAGATGCCAGCCAGATTGCTGCCCAGCTGGCGATGGAAAAACTCGGGCTGAACAAAATAGAAGGAGAAGAGGAAGCTTTGTAGTGTGGAAGTATGGAAGTATGCAGGTAGACAAGACTTCTCACTTCCATACTTCCATACTTTCATACTTTCATACTGTTCACTTGTTTCTCCATACACAATTCGACCAATACCCCGTTGGTATTTTTCGGATGTAAAAAACAGACCAGTTTATTGTCGGCGCCGGGCTTTGGCTTTTCATTCAGCATTACAAAACCTGCAGCAGTAAGTCTTTTTATTTCAGCTTCTAAATCGGATACAGAAAATGCAATATGGTGAATGCCTTCTCCTTTTCTTTCAATGAATTTTGCAATAATTCCATTCGGATCAGTGCTTTCCAGCAACTCAATTTTTTGTTCGCCGGTCGCAAAAAATGCAGTTCTTACCGATTCTGATTCCACCAGTTCTTCCTTATAGCAAACGGTATTCAACAGGGCTTCAAAAAGGGGAATGGAATGGGAAAGATTTTTTACGGCGATTCCGATATGCTCCAGTTTTATCATATAATAAAAGTAAGGATTAAGCCTTAAAGCCTAAAGCCTAAAGCCCAAGGCCGAAAGCTTAAAGCATAAGGCACTCATCCAATGAAATATTAGTGCAAGCGGTTAAAACGCTATTAAATCGGGTTTTAAAAGCTGACTCTGTTACCGGTTTGAAAACTATTCAGTTCTGGCGGCGTTATCATAAGATATCGCCACTCCCGGAAGCTTTGAATAAAAGCTTTCGGCTTTAGGCTTTAAGCTTTAGGCTTAACTTTGCATATGCTTCAGCACCCGGTTTATATGGACTATCATGCCACAACGCCCTGCGACCCGCGGGTGGTGGAAGCGATGATGCCATATTTCAGCGATCATTTTGGCAATGCGTCCAGCAGGGGTCATTTATTTGGCTGGCAGGCATGCCGAAGCTGTACAGATAGCAAGGGAACAACTGGCCTCCCTGATTCATGCAGATCCATTCTGAAATAATATTTACTTCCGGGGCCACAGAATCAGTGAACCTGGCTCTGAAGGGGGTATTTGAACTGCTTGCCGGCAAAAGGAAATCATATTATTACCGTTTCGACGGAACACCGTGCCGTTCTGGATACCTGTGCTCATTTGGAAAAATTGGGGGCTTAAGTCAGTTATCTGCCCGTACTGCCTGATGGCTTGATTGATCTGGACCTGTTGAGGCTAGTCATCCGGCCAAAACAATTCTGATTGCCGTAATGTATCGCCAACAATGAAACCGGCGTTTTACAACCGATAAGAGCCATCGGAGAAATTGCCAGGGAACACGGGATCCTTTTTTTTACGGACGCCACCCAGGCGCTCGGGAAAATCCCCGTAGATGTGATCTCGTGATGAAATTGACCTGCTTGCCTGTTCTGCCCATAAAATATATGGACCGAAAGGAGTCGGAGCACTTTATATCCGCAGAAAAAATCCGAGGGTTCGTTTAACGGCCCAGATTGGACGGAGGCGGACAGGAACGCGGTTTTCGAAGTGGTACCCTGAATGTACCGGGTATTGTCGGCTTCGGGAAAGGCTGCCAGCCTTGCAGCGACTGGAAATGGATGAAAACATAAAACGGATCCGTCACTGCGAAACAGGCTGGAAAGGGCTCTTCTGCAGCTGGAGGGAGCAGTCTTGAACGGCAATTCCGGGGCAAGACTTGCCTACGGTATCCAATATTTCCTTTGGACCCGGGTATCAGGAAACCGGTTACTGGAAGTCTTCTGAAAGATGTTGCTGTTTCCTCCGGTTCAGCCTGTCAGTTCCGCTTCTCCGGAACCCAGTCATGTATTAAAAGCAATGGGTTTGGACGGATGAAGCTGCCTATCATGCCATCCGGTTCAGTCTGGGGAAATATAACACCGAAGAAGAAGTGGATTTTGTAATAGAAAAAGTGAGTAAATTCGTTGAAGGATCCGTGAACCGGGCAATGAAAATTATTCCGGAATCCTGAATTTTAATAATGTAATTTTCGCAGTTAAAAATATCAAACATGATTTTTGTTTCAGATAAAGCAAAAGAAAAAGTAATGCGTTTGATGGAAGAGTCTCCCATTGCAGATAAATCCGATCTGTTCCTGCGGGTTTCCGTAATCGGCGGAGGTTGTTCCGGACTGAGTTATAAAATGGATTTCGATAACCAGAAAAAACCCATGGATCAGGAGTTTGAGGACAATGGAGTTAAAGTGGTTACCGATCTGAAAAGCTTTTTATACCTCGTGAATACAACCCTGGAATTTTCTGAGGGCCTGAATGGGAAAGGGCTTTTATTTTAATAATCCGAACGCCAGCAGAACCTGCGCCTGCGGGGAAAGTTTTGCTGTATAAGCTTATCCGGACTTAACGATCATGGTATTCGTATCTCGGGCTAATTCTGTGCCTGATTTTCATTGATAACCCGGTTGAACGCTAAAAACAGTCCTGTTAGCGCCTGAATCATTCTTTGATCGAAAATATTTCACTTCCTTGAGTTTTTCGTAACTGCTTATTATCTGCATTTTATAATTCTTGGATACAGAATTATATTCAGCTGGCCATTTCCACGCATAGAGCTTGTATAATCATTCATTATCAATAGCCTAACTCTACGAAGTACATTTACTATTTGATATTGGTTGGATCGGGTATTACATTTAAGTAGTCTAATCCTATTCTGGTGAACGATTCACTCAGAAAAGTCCGAACCAAATGAAAACCTATAAGCGCAATTTTACCCTTTTGCGGATCATTTACACCCTGCTGATTATCTGCAATTTGTGCTGATCCGGCCGTTGCCCAACTAAAAATCGACTACGGTAAAAGTTATGTGAACCTGACAAAGGGCGCCACTGGGGGAACTATTGAACCCGGAGACATCCTGGAAGTCAGGGCAACTTTTGTTGTGGGTGGTAGCGGTATCAATGACTATGCCGACAGCTGTGCCTATTTTGATGTTATTCCGGCCAATACAACCTATATCCCGGGTTCCCTGGCTATTCTGACCAATGAAGGAAAGGTATACAAAACTTTTACGGATGCTCCCGGTGATGATGCCGGAGGAATTAACGGAACCAATGTGCGGATCAACCTGGGGTATAAAAATGCGCCGACTGCTACTGCTACTCAGAGGGGACGGATAACCTACAACGATAAACCATCCTTTTATGGTTCTACCTGTATCCTGATCGCCACTTTTCATGTGCAGGTAACCGGTGGCTATGGAACCAAAGTGAGCCTGGGTGGTGGAATTATTTCCTATTTGCCCGGGGTCTTGCCTTACCATCCATTACGTTTCCGACAGGACTCGGTCATGATCTTCCAAGAATCTTGCAATTTGTCCGAATTCATCCAGCAATACCATCACTTCTGAATTTGGAGGAACTTTTGGTTCAGGAAAGGCAAAAAACAGAGTCGCCTTCATCAAATATTTCAAACAACTATACCTATAATGTTTTCGGCCCCAATACGCCGAATGACTATTATTATAATATTTCGAATAATACCAGTACGGGGGAGCCGGTTATACAACCTTGAATACCTGGCCGATTCCTGATGCCTGCACTCACCGGGTATTTTCACTCTGGGATATCATCGGTGACCATACCGGTGCCACCAATCCCTTACTGGGTAATCCGGCAACGGATACGGTAAACAGTACCGGTGGATATATGGCTGTGATCAACTCTTCTTATAAAACCGGATATCACCTTTCTGGATACGATTAATAATTTATGTCCGAATACCTATTATCAGTATTCAGCCTGGTTCAGGAATATCTGTTCCCGTTGTGCCTGTGACTCCAATGGTAAAGCACCCAGTAGTGCGGGTTATATTCCTACCGGTCCCGGTGACTCTTCCGGTGTTCATCCCAACCTGACTTTTAATGTAAACGGATATGACTATTATACAACAGGAGATATGCCCTATACCGGACAGTGGATCCACAAAGGATTTACCTATTTAACCGGTCCAACACAGACCAGTATGATCATTTATGTTCGAAATAATGCACCGGGTGGTGGTGGTAATGACTGGGCGCTCGATGATATCAGCGTTGCGTCCTGTGTACCGAATATTTCACTCACTCCGAATAAACCGGATACACTTTGCCGCGGTGCAGATGATACCGTTCGTTTTAAAGTGACTGCTTTCTTTAATAACTATACTGAATGGAAACTGGAGAAAAGTATCGACGGCGGAGCCACCTGGATTTCTCCGGGTATCGATACACTGGGTAATGGCGCCTAACGGTTCCGCCACTCCGGTTTTTAATCCGGTATCCGGATTATATGAATACCTGGTTACCCGGTATTATCGGCTGAACAATGTGGATACAACCGTTATTTACCGTCTTACGATTGCATCCACCTCAGGTAATCTCATACAATCCCGGTTGTAATTTTATTACCTCTTCACCCAAAATTGTGCGAACGGCAAACTGTAATATCGGTCCTACCCACACAGACTTACGTTTGCGGGGTGATCTGCAGGATGGCGGCAATGGCCAGAATTCAATGGACGAGCCATGATGAAACCGGCAATAATACATTATGTGGTGGAAAGAAGTGATGATGCCGGTGCGCATTACCAGTCGCTGGCTACACGTAGTCAGGAACAGCCTCTCCGGGTATGGGTGACAGTTATACTTATAATGATCGCAGTACCGGTTACAGGTCAGGTCTTTTACCGTATCCAGATGATCGATCATGAATATCACAATTACAGTAAAATTATATTGCTGAGTAATACAGGAAATTGCGCTTGAATATTTCACGGGCTGGTGAATCCATTCATACAATCGGATTTCTTTTAACATGACCGTTCCGGAAGACCAGACATGTACAGCTTGGCATTATATGATACTTATGGAAGAAGGCTGATGACCAGCAGTCAGAATCCGCCTACAAAGGAATCAATCATATTGAATTGCAATGAACCCGCCGGTCTGCAATCCGGGATGTATGTACTGCAGGTGCTTTACAGTGATCAGATGATTACAAGGCAGATTATTAAGAGAGTTAATTAAGAGTATCCGGACGTATGGAACGTGATCGATACTGCGATATAACTTTCAACTGTCAACTAAAAAAAATCCCGCCGAAGCGGGAAGAGTTAAGCAAGTAGCAGTGGTATGTAAATTCAAAATGTTGCCCGTAATGCAGGGTAGTAAACGCGCGGCGAATATAGAAGAAAAATGATCTGAAAAAAAATTTTTTGACCTGTGGTCATCTCCGGTGATTTTAACCGTATAGATGCTGCAAGCAATTATATCTTTATTTTCGCGTCTATGTGGGCCGTTTGTAAAAAGGAATTCCGACAGTTTTTCAGCAGTTTAACAGGCTACATAGCCATCATCGTTTTTTTACTCCTGACCGGCCTCCTGTTGTTTGTTTTTCCCGATACCAGCATCCTGGATTTTGGATATGCGAGTCTGGAAAAATTTTTTGACCTGGCTCCCTGGGTTCTTCTGCTGCTGATACCGGCAATCAGCATGCGTTCCTTTTCTGAAGAATTCCGCAGCGGAACTTTTGAAATCCTTCAATCCAGACCGCTCACTTACTGGCAGATCGTAAATGGTAAATACCTGGCTGCCCTCGCTGGTTATCGCAATCGCCCTGCTGCCAACCTGGATTTATTTTTTTTCCGTACAGCAGCTTGCCGCCGGAGTCGGGTATGGATCTGGGCGCCACCATGGCTTCTTATATCGGATTATTTTTTCTGACAGCTGTATTTGCTTCCATTGCCACTCTGTTGCAGCAGCTTTACCAGTAATGCCATTGTGGCTTTTATTGCGGCTGCTTTCGCCTGTTTTTTGATTTATACCGGTTTTCATGCCATCAGCACGATTAAAGACTTTTCCGGCCGGAGCAGACTATTATATTGACATGATCGGCATTGATTTTCATTACCGGAATATGAGCCGCGGTGTGATTACCGTGCGTGACCTCGTTTATTTCATCAGCGTGATCATTTTTTTTCTAACCCTTACCAGGAACAACCTGTTAAAAAGATAAACGGGTCATGCAGAAACTATTCAATTCAAGATTCGGCTGGTTTTATCTTCTGATCGGGATCATCGGGATAAATATTCTCGCATCTTGCGTCAATGCCCGTTATGATATGACCAGCGAAAAAAGATTTACACTCACCACACCGGTGAAAAAAATGCTGGGTCGCGTACATGAACAGGTGAATATCGATATTCTGCTGGAAGGAAATCTGAAATCCGGATTTCGAAAACTCCGGAACAGCACCGAAGCCCTCCTGCAGGAATTTAATGAATATGCAGACGGAAATATTCATTACCGGCTGATCGATCCGGTTGCAGGCGGAGACGATACCAGCCGGGCCATCCTGCTGGATTCACTGGCCAAAATGGGTATTCAGCCCATGACGCAGATCGCCCAGTCAAAAAAAGGGGAAGAACAAAGTCAGCGCATTGTGATTCCCGCAGCCATTGTGAAATTTAAGGACCGTGAATTGCCAGTTGACCTGCTGAAAGGGGTGCAGAGAAGCCGCGAAGGACAATCACCGGAACAACTGTATGTAAATGCGGAAAACCTGCTGGAATATAAATTCGCCAGTGCCATTGATAAACTGATCACCGATACCCTGCCGGCTATCGGTTACCTGCTGGGCAATGGAGAACCCCTGGATTTCCGGGTATATAACCTGATTCAGATACCTGCGTGAAAATTTTCGTTTCGGGATCGTAGAGCTGGATAGTGTACCGGTTATTCCTCCACGAGCTGAATGCGCTGATGATGGTGAAACCGGCGATGAAATTTTCCGATGATGAAAAACGCAAACTGGATCAGTTTGTCATGCGCGGTGGAAGCCTGATTTGCATGATTGATAATTTGTATGCTGAAATGGATAGTCTGCGACTCGGCCGGGAAACCGTTGCCTATGACCGGGGACTGAACCTGGATGATCTCTTGTTTCACTATGGCGTACGTATAAATCAGGATCTGGTGGAAGACATGCAATGTGCCAGTATCAATCTGGTCGTTGGCATGCAGGGCGGTAAACCACAGTTTCAGCTTGCTGCCCTGGCCCTATTATCCATTGCTCGACGGAAGTCCCGGCATCACTGATCACGAAAAATCTTGATCCGGTATTTTCAAAGTTTACCAATTCCATTGATACGGTGAAAGCACCGGATATCACTAAAACAATTTTATTGCAGACTTCTCCCAATGCCCGGACTGTTGCCACACCGGCCCTGATTTCACTGGAGACGGTTAAAACAGCCAGTGATCCGCAAGTATTTCCGGCAATCGAATATTCCGGTCGCTGTTCTGCTGGAAGGGAAGTTTCAATCCCTGTATGCCAACCGGATGTCGGCTGCCATAGCAGACAGTCTTTGCACATGTATACAAGCAACCTTTTCTGAAATCAGGCGAGAAAAATGCACGTATTATTGTTTGTGCAGACGGTGATCTGGTAATGAATGAGCTGAATGAAAACAGGGACCGCTTCCACTCGGATTCAGTAAAGACATCAATTATACATTTGCCAATGCGGAATTTCTGAGTAACTGTCCTGGAATATTGTGTAAATCCATCCGGTATACTGGAAGCCAGGTCAAAGGATTATTCCCTCAGGCTGCTGGATCCGGAAAAAACGGAAGACGACACGGAGTTTCTGGCAACTCATCAACATTGCCCTGCCATTATTGGTTATTATTTTATGTGGCCTGATTTTTCAGTATATCAGGAAGAGAAAATATAATGCCGGAACATTTTAAGATTTTTAAATACATCCCGTTTGAATCATTTGCTTACTACTTATATCATTTTTGGTGCTGCGCTGATCCTCGCACTGGTATTTGATCTTGGCCTGCTCAGCAAGAAAGGATCAGTTGTTACGATGAAGAAAGCCCTGCTGCAGACCATTTTCTGGGTGTCGCTGGCCTTGGCATTCGGTGTATTTATTTATTTATATGATGGCCAGCAGAAAGCACTTGAATACCTGAGTGCCTACCTGATGGAATGGAGCCTGAGTATTGATAATATCTTCGTTTTCATTCTGATCTTTTCTTTCCTGTCAATCCGGGAAAAATTTTTCGGACGGGTTCTGCTGATCGGAATCCTGCTGGCGGTTTTATTCCGTATTATTTTTATTACTGCCGGTATTGAACTGGTAAGCCGATTTACCTGGTTGCTTTATATTTTTGGAGCCATCCTGATTTATACGGGTCTTACCATGTTTTTTGCAAAAAAGGAAGAAACCGGTGACCTGGAAAAAAATAAAGTGTACCGTTTTTTGAAACGTTTCCTGCCACTGATAGCAGAAGACGGCAATGGAAAACTCACAGTACGCCGGGACGGTAAAAAATATTATACAACCATTTTTGTGGTCATCGTGCTGCTGGCTACAACCGATATCGTCTTTGCCCTGGATTCCATTCCGGCCGTATTTGGGATTACGCAGGACCGGCTGGTGATTTATACTTCGAATATTTTTGCGGTGCTTGGTCTGCGTTCCCTGTTCTTCCTTTTACGGGGAGCAGTAGATAAATTCCGGTACCTGCAAAAAGGTATCGCCACGGTATTGATTTTTGTAGGACTGAAAATGACCAGTGAACTCATTCACATTAAAGTATCCACAGTAATTTCACTGATCGTTATCGTGGTTTGTATCGGCAGTTCCATTTTGATATCCATGATCTCCAGTAAAAAACAAATGTTCTCCTAAAAATAATTTTCCTGGGGCATTCTATTCGGCATATTGCTTCGATCATTTCAGGATCCTTCCTGCAATTCCATCAGGATGACATGGTAGAACAGCTGCTGACAGACAGCCGAAGGCTGGTTTTTCCCGAAACCAGTTTATTTTTCGCACTATACGGTCCCCGGCGGAATGGGCATGCATTTATTCCTGATCTCTATCTCCGTGGAGTAAGAAATTTTATCGTATATGCAGGAGATAGAACTGAAGGATTTCCAGGGAGCGAATTTTATTCTGGTGAAAGATAGTCTGCAGGCCCTGCAGGCTCTGGCTGCCTTTCACCGTCAGCAATTTGACCTGCCTGTAATGGGTATTACCGGGAGTAATGGCAAGACCATCGTAAAGGAATGGCTGAATCAATTGCTGGAAGACCGGTATCAGATTGTCCGAAGTCCGCGCAGTTATAATTCCCAGATTGGCGTACCCCTGAGTATATGGCAAATCAGTGAAGAACCATGAACTGGCCCTGATCGAAGCGGGTATTTCACAGGTCGGGAGAAATGCAGGTGCTGGAAGAAATGATTAAGCCGACGATAGGTGTATTTACCAATATCGGTGAAGCACACGATCAGGGTTTTAAAAATACGGAAGATAAAATCCGTGAAAAACTGGAACTGTTCAAGCATTCACGGTGCCTGATATTTCCGTGCTGATCATACGGAACTGAAAAAAGCCATCCTCGCCTGGCATGTCCTGTATCCCGCGCCGGGCCTGATTTCCATTGGACGTCAGGAAGATTGTACGATCCGGGTAAAAAAAATAATCAAAGCATTCGGGTCAAACGGCTTCTCCATCTTTTGTATAATGGCAATCTATCGAACTGGGAATTGGATTTGAAAATGATGCGGCGATTCAGAATGCCCTGACCTGCGTCGGGGTGATGCTGTGGCTCGGATATCCCGGTGAATGAATTGCAGGACCGGCTGAACCGGCTCAATCCGCTTCCCATGCGCATGGAACTGAAAACCGGGATCAATCATTCTTCGGTTATTAATGACAGTTATAGCGCCGATATCAGTTCCCTGAAAATGGCGCTGGATTTTTTATCTCAGCAAAAACAGCATCCCAAACGAACCCTGATTCTATCAGATATCCTGGAAACCGGCAGAAAGCCGGCCAGGCGTTATACAAAGAGATTGCCGGCATCTGCTTAAGAAATATCCGGTCGACCGTTTAATCGGGGTAGGCGAACAAATGTCTGCTTCAGCGACCTGTTATTCGGTGATCGGAGAATTAAAGGAGCGGCTTTTTTTCGGCAGCACGGAAGCATTGCTGGAAGCCATACCCTGCCCTCGTATTCAGAGACGAAACCATCCTGCTGAAAGGAGCAAGGATATTCGGTTTTGAACGGATCGACCAGGTTCTTTCCCTGCAGGTACATGAAACCCTGCTGGAAATAAACCTGGAAGCCATGGCCCATAACCTGAAGCAATACCAGCAGATCCTGCGGCCATGCAACCAAAATCATGGCGATGGTCAAGGCATTCTCTTATGGCACCGGGGGATTTGAAATTGCCCGCCTGCTTGGAATTTCATAAAGTGGATTACCTGGCAGTGGCCTATGTGGACGAAGGAGTCTCCCTGCGGAAAGCGGGAATTCGGTTGCCCATCGTCGTTATGAACACGGAGGAAAATGCTCTGTCGCCTCTGATTGAATGGCAGCTTGGAGCCGGTTATTTTCTCCTTTCGGGGTTTAACAGCCATGCAGAAATTATTGAAGCAGGAAGCCATTCTGCCTTTTCCCTGTTCATATTGAGCTGGAAACCGGTATGAACCGTCTGGGATTTGCTTCCGCACAGATTCCGGAACTGATTGAACAGTTGACCGGAAACTGCATTTCGTGTCCAGTCTGTCTTCAGCCACCTGGCAGCCAGCGAGGAAGCCCAGCAGGATGCCTTCACCCAAAAACAATTTGAGAACTACCAGTCCATGGCGGAGCGTGTTGCAGGAATCGCTGGGATATGCGTTTATACGGCATATCTCCAACTCCGCTGCTGTGGTTCGTAACCCGGATCTGCAACTGGATATGGTGAGACTGGGTATCGGACTATATGGCATTGATCCGGCCGCTTCAACACTGCTGGAACTGAAAGAAGTGGGCACTTTGAAAACGACAATTGCTCAGATCAAGGATCTGAAGCTGCGGGTGAAACCGTGGGTTATAACCGTCGGGGTGTGGCAGAACAACCCATGAAGACCGGCACCCTGCGGTTGGGCTATGCAGATGGTTATCCCGATCACCCTGGGTAATGGGGTCGGAAAAGTATGGTATAAGGGCAAACTGGTGCCCACCATCGGCAGTATCTGTATGGATATGACAATGATTGATATCACAGAAGTAACAGACGCCAGGGAAGGCGACGAGGTGATTGTTTTCGGCAGCGAACTTTCCGTGGCAAAACTGGCCAGGATGGGCAGGCACCAATGCCTATGATATCCTGGCAGGCATTTCCCAGCGGGTAAAACGGGTTTATTTTGAATAAACCTTTCACAAATTGGAAGGGATTCGTCTTTTCTTAACTTATTATCTTTGCGGCTCATTATGAAAGAAAGAAAGATCATTTTATCGTATTACTGATCATTGTGGCCGACCAGGCCCTCAAAATCTGGATAAAAACACATATGCCCCTGAGTCATACCTGGGATTCATTTTACCGCTCACCGGTTTCTCCCTATGACAACGGCATTCATGTGTTGGGAAAAAAATTTCAGTTGTTTTTTGTTGAGAATGAAGGCATGGCCTGGGGCTGGAAATTCGGCGGCAATTTCGGCAAGATGTTCCTGACCCTGTTCCGCCTGGCTGCCGTGATCTTTGGTGTTTATTATATACGCACCCTGATCCGAAAAAATTATCACAACGGTTACATATTTGCGCAGGACTAATTTTCGCCGGCGCACTGGGTAACCTGATCGACAGCATGTTTTACGGACTGATCTTTGAAGAAAGTACATATGATCATGTGGCAAAAATATTTCCGGCTCATGGTTATGCGGGTTTCCTGCACGGACGTGTCGTGGACATGCTTTATTTCCCGCTTATCAAAACACATTACCCGGCCTGGTTTCCTATTGTCGGCGGAGACGAATTTGAATTTTTCAGTCCGGTCTTTAATATCGCCGACGCATCCATTTCAATCGGTGTGATTGCGTTGTTTCTTTTTCAGAAACGATTTGTAAAAAAACATCCGGAGAATACCGGGATAGAAGCGGACAATACAGAACGCTTAACCCTAAACGCCTGATTTTAAGCCTTAAATCGTGCTTTTACGCCTCTTAACCAGGGGGCTTTTCCTATTTCATATGGCATCGGAATTTTGTAAGTTTAGGGATAGTTCACCCTAAACTGAACTGTCAAATCCGATACCGATGAAAAAGTTCCTGCTGGTTCTTTCATGTCTTGTATTGTCAACTATCGGATACAGTCAGGTTGTTTCATACAACGGTCAGTTTTTTAAAATAGACACTTTATATCCCCTCTACGATATTCCATCCCATAATAAAGGACTCAGTTTCCCCTGGGAAATTACATACGGTCCGGACGATTCACTCTGGATCACCGAAGCACACCGGTACCGGATCTGGAAAATTCATCCCGGTAATAAAGGCAACCGTGTTTTACTCGACCTCAACGGTCTCGCTTCTTTTAACTATTATGATATGCCGAATAGTTATCCGTCGCCCCAGGGCGGGCTGATGGGACTTGCGCTGCACCCGCAATTGCTCAGTGGGAAGCCCTTTGTTTATGTGGCCCTCGTTTATGATGTGTATCCAACCACCGGTTCTCCCAACAACAACAATTGTGCGGGAAGTGGATCAGTAACTAACCAGCCCTGTTTTTATAAAACAAAAATTCTCCGTTACACCTACAATACGGTCACCCATTCACTGGGTTCTCCAACGATTGTGATAGATGATCTGATGGGAAGCAACGACCATAATTCCGGAAGACTCAAAATGAGTCCGGTTCCGGAAAGTGATGGGGAATACCATCTTTATTATACGATCGGCGACCAGGGTGCCGGACAATTCAATAATGGATTCCGGACCAATAATGCCCAGAACAAGGATATTTATGAAGGGAAAGATCCTCCGCCTGAACACAGAGAACGATGGAGACCTGGATGACGGTGCCTATAGTCCATGGATACCCAATGACAATCCGTTCACCAATTCTGTTTCCGGCAAAGTGAATGCTGTATATTCTTTCGGTCACCGGAATGCGCAGGGCCTCGTATGGGCACATGTCGGCGCGCAATATATTTTATACAATTCCGAACATGGCGATAAATCGGATGATGAAGTCAATATCATAACGGCCGGAGAAAATTATGGATGGCCCAAAGTAGCCGGTATGTGTGATGATAATTATACCACATCAGATGCCAATCCGAATAACGATAAGCTGGCCAATCAAACCATAACTTACTGAAAAACCTTTTTGCATGGCCAATAATGTGAAAGAGCCGATGTTTGATTTTTTTAATGTGAGTGGAAACAGTATTCCATCCAGCGGCGCTTCCAACTATACCTGGCCGACGATTGCACCGTCAAGTATTGATTATTATGACAAATCTATATCCCCGGATGGACAAATTCACTGCTCGTCACTTCATTGAAACTGGGCATGTACCGGCTGAAACTCAAATCAGACGGATCGTCCGTAGATAGCTCAAGCACCGCGCAGATTACGGATACGATTCCTTATTTACATGAATACAGGATTCGCGACCTGGCCATTGCACCAACCGGTGACACATTGTTTCTTGCAATTGACAGCAGCGGATCCACATCAGGACCAACCGGTGGATTTTCCGGAGCTACGGTAGCAACGAAAACACCGGGTCATATTCTGCGGATGGTTTATATACCGGGCCCGCTCGAAGCCCAGCAGACGCCATCCCATTCCCAGAAGAAAGAAAAAATAAATACAACGATCGTTTTCCCGAATCCGGCAACGGATCACCTGGAAGTACTATGTCGTGATCTGTTAGTGCAACCATTTAATGTTTCGCTGTATGATATTTCGGGAAGAAATGTATTAACAGAAACTTTCACCAGCAGTCATTTTATTGTGCCGTTGGAAAATATTCCGCCCGGACTATATATTTTTAAAATGCTAGATGGCAGGGGCACTCTCGTGACCACGCAAAAAATATTAGTACTGAAACACTAGACAGCAGATCGCAGATCGTTGTTCGTGGATCGAGATCGATATACGATTAACGATCCACGAATTGCTTTAAGCTTTAGGCCTTAAGCTTTCCTACCATTTTCTTCGGATCTAGTCTACCCATTCATCAAATTCTTCCGGTGTTACATAACCGAGTTTAACGGCCATTTCTTTTAAAGTTGTTCCTTCCTTATGTGCTTTTTGTGCAATCTCCGCGGCTTTATAATAACCGATTTTTGTATTGAGGGCGGTTACCAGCATCAGTGAATTATCAACATGTTTTTTAATATTGGCTTCAATCGGTTCGATACCAACAGCACATTTATCATTGAAGCTGACACAACCATCACCGATCAACCGGGCGCTGTGCAGGAAATTATAAATCATCACCGGTTTAAAAACATTCAATTCAAAATGACCCATGGCACCGCCGATATTGATGGCCACATCATTTCCCATCACCTGTGCACAGATCATGGTCAGTGCTTCACATTGTGTAGGATTCACTTTGCCCGGCATGATGGATGAACCTGGTTCATTATCCGGAATAAATAATTCGCCGATACCGCTGCGCGGACCGGAAGACAGCATGCGGATATCATTGGCGATTTTCATCAGGCTGACGGCCACTGTTTTCAATGCACCATGTGATTCCACAATGGCATCATGTGCAGCCAGGGCTTCAAATTTATTTTCTGCAGTTATAAATGGAAGACCGGTGAGTTTGGCAATATGCTGCTGCTACATTTTCTGAATAATTTTCCGGTGTATTGATTCCGGTTCCAACAGCTGTTCCGCCCAGCGCCAGTTCAGCCAGATGAGGCAGGGTATTTTTCATTGCTTTCAGAGTCCATGATTCAACTGTGAAACATAACCGCTGAATTCCTGTCCCACGGTTAATGGTGTTGCATCCATAAAATGGGTACGGCCGATCTTTACCACCTGCATAAATTCCTTTGATTTCGCGGCCAGTGTATCCCGTAGTTTTTCGATACCGGGTATTGTTGTTTCCACCAGTATTTTATACGCAGCAATATGCATGGCCGTAGGAAAAGTATCATTGGATGATTGTGATTTGTTTACATCATCATTGGGATGCAGGAATTTTTCTTTGTCAGTCAGAGAACCTCCATTCAGTACATGACCCCGGTAAGCGATCACTTCATTTACATTCATATTGCTTTGTGTGCCACTGCCGGTTTGCCAAACAACCAGCGGGAAATACGCGTCCAGTCTGCCTTCCAGGATTTCATCACAAACTCTTTCCAATCAGACTTTGATTTTTCGGCGGAAAGAATTCCGGCATCCATGATTGGTCAGCGCAGCTGCTTTTTTCAGGTAAGCAAATGCACGGATGATTTCTTTTGGCATGCGGTTGATATCCTGCGCAATTTTGAAATTATCGATGCTGCGTTGGGTTTGTGCTCCGTAATAAGCATCGGCGGGTACTTTTACTTCCCCCATGGTATCTTTTTCGATCCGGAACTCCATATTAATTTTCTTTGTAGGATGCAAAATTAATCCCTTTTTGGAACACTAATTGCTATTTCAAGCGTTGTAATCCAAATCCATTTAAAACAACCAATATCATGGAAAGACCAGCGCTTGCCCGCCTGGCTAAAACTGTGCGCAGATCCATTGCCTTAGCGGATGGATTAGATGAATATACCGGTGAATGGTCCACAACAGAAGTGGTTCATCTTCTGAAAAGAACACTTTTCGGAGTAACCAAAAACGATCTCAATTATTTTCTTGCCAAAACCATGTCGGAGGCGGTGGATGAATTACTCACTCCCACAGCAGCTCCTGCAACGGTTCCTTTAAATTCATATAGTTCCAATGGATATTCTGATCCCACCGGTGTTGCTGCCTGGGATACCTGGATAAATACCGGGATTGATTATCGCGGATCCGGAAATGAATGAAAAAAGACTGGATTCACTGAAGTGCTGGTGGATTGGTCAGCTGCTGAATGAGAAAAGAAGTATCCACGAAAAACTTACCCTTTTCTGGCACAACCATTTTGCCATCGACTCCCTGGCCCATATTGAAGATATTCCGGCCCGTCCCTGGTATGACTATTATCTGATTCTGCGGGCCAACGCACTGGGGAACCTGAAACAGATGGTGAAAGAAATGACGCTGAGTCCGGCGATGCTTTGTTACCTGAATGGAAACACCAATAAAAAAACTTCTCCCAATGAAAACTACGGAAGGGAATTGCAGGAATTATATACCATCGGTAAAGGGGTTGATTCACATTACACTGAAGATGATGTGCGGGCCGCTGCCCGGGTGCTGACCGGTCATACGGTAGATAGTAATTTCAACTATAGTTTTGATCTGGCCGGTCATGATGACCAGAACAAATCCTTTTCCACATTTTACGGAAGTACGATCATTACCGGCAGATCCGGAGCTGCAGGTGCCGGTGAACTGGACGACCTGCTGAATATGATTTTCAGCAATCCGGAATCTGCCAAATTCATATGCCGCAAAATTTATAGTTTTTTTGTTTACTATAAGATCGATGCACACTATTGAAGCCAATATCATTACACCACTCGCGCAGGTATTCCGCAGCAGCGGATATGATATTACTGCCGTGATGTCTGTGCTGTTAAAAAGCGATCATTTTTATAATATGGCGTATTCCAGCGCCTGTATTATCAAGAGTCCGCTTGATTTCGCTATTGGACTGATGCGTGAATATCGGAGTAGTAATGCCGGATCCTTCTGATTATGGATCCAGCTATAGTGCCTGGGAAATTATTCTTCAGACTACTGCCACTCTTCAGCAGGAAATTCTGAGAATCCCGGAAGTGGCGGGCTGGTATGCATATTATGAAGGCACGGCCTATCATGAACTCTGGATCAATTCTGTTACCTATACGCTGCGAAATGCATTCACGGATGAAATGATCACGAGTGGTGCCATGATGAATATGGTTCCCCTGATTATTGACCCGCTCGCATTTGCGGCTTCACTGACCAATCCGGAGGATCCGAATTTCCTGATCAGTGAATCACTGGATATTTTGTACCGGGTACCGCTGTCGGCAGAAACCATCAGCACCCTGAAACAAACCATCCTGCTCAGCAATCAGACCAACGACTATTACTGGACAAGCGCCTGGAATGCATATATCGCCAATCCGACAGATATGGTTGCGAAAGGAACCGTATTCAGCAGGTTGCAGACCCTGTATAAATACCTGATGAATCTTCCGGAATATCATCTTGTCATAACCTGAATCCATAGCTATGAAAAGACGTCATTTTTTAAGAAACATGATTCCGGCTTCCGCCATCTTTCCTTCCCTTGTGAATGGTTTTACGGTGAAGGCATTTGGGGCAGCCGGCTTTTTTGAAAGCCTTTCCGGCGCAGCAGACAATGATCATGTATTTGTCATGATCCAGTTATCCGGCGGAAATGATGGATTGAATACGGTGGTACCCATTATTAATTACGGGGATTACCTGAGTCTGCGGCAGAATATTGCGATTCCGCTGGACAAAGTGCTGCCTTTAAGCGGATATTCAAAATCAGGATTGCATCCTTCCATGAAGGGAATGCAGCAACTGTATAATGAAGACAAACTGGCCGTTCTGTATTCTGTCGGTTATCCACAACCGAACCAGTCGCATTTCCGTTCTACGGATATCTGGCTGACCGGTGCAGATTCCGATCAGTATCTCACCACCGGATGGACGGGACGTTTTTTAAGTTCCACCTATGAAAATTTCCCGAACGGATATCCCAATGCCACCATGCCCGATCCGCTGGCCATTCAGATCGGATCTGTGATTTCAACCACGTTTATGGGACCGGGTGGATTTACCGCCATGGCTGTTCCAACCGATATTGATTTTTATAATCTCATCAACGCCACCACGGATCCGGTTCCGGATTCTCCAATGGGAACAGAACTGACCTATCTCAGAACAGTTGCCCGGCAAACCAATAAATATGCAGATGTTATTGTAAGTGCTGCCGCCAAAGCAGGTACCCAGTCAGCCGTATCCGGGAAACAACTATCTGGCCGCCCAGCTTAAAACCGTTGCGAGACTGATCTCCGGCGGACTGAAAACAAAAGTCTATATGGTGAGTATGGGTGGTTTTGATACGCATGGCGGACAGGTTCAGGCAGGGAATACCACCACCGGAAATCATGCCAACTTATTGAAACAGGTTTCTGAAGCCATTTCTGCTTTCCAGGCTGATATCACGCAGCTGGGACTGGGCAAACGGGTTATCGGAATGACTTTTTCTGAATTTGGACGAAGAATTAAATCCAATGGCAGTGCCGGAACCGATCATGGTGCTGCTCAACCGGTGTTTTTATTCGGTGAACCGGTTAAGCAGGGTGTACTTGGGTAATCCGCCTGATCTTCCTTCTTCACTCGACTCCGAATCCAGTCTGCCGATGCAATACGATTTCAGATCTGTATATGCCACCGTTTTGCGGGACTGGTTTTGCGTGGATCCCAACGATGTGAGATACCATGCTCCTAAAAATTATCAGTACCTGCCACTGGTAGAAACATCGGCCTGTTCGATTGAGAAACCTCCGTCTGATGTCTGGGAGACAACTGATTACGCAACTCGCCAAATCCATTTAACAGTACCACCACCATTACGTTTAAAACAGATGGCGGATATACCCTGGTACAGGTATTTGATGTATCCGGCAGGCTTGTGGGTATACCGGTAAGTGCCAGTTATTCAAAAGGTGAATACAAGTTGTTTTTGATGGCAGCGCACTGGCTGCCGGAGTGTATTATGCAAGATTGCAAAACGGATACAACCCAGCAGGTAAGGACCATGATAAAACTTGCCCATTGAGTAAAAAGGATTCAAATATTATTTACTAACGGTGATGGCTACCTGCTTCATTACTTCTTTTCGGGAATGGCGCAGAAAGACAGCATCACTTATAATTCCACCTGCGTAAATTACAAGATCGCATTTGGCTCATCCATTTTTGACCAGATTGCTTTTCCGGAAAAAGTAAAATGGCATTTCGGAGATCCCGGTTCAGGATACTATGACAGTGCCGCCTCCAAGCACCAACACATTTATATGCGACACCGGGTGTTTACCCGATTTCCCTGGTGGTGGTGAGTGCCGGGGTTCACCTACAACTTTATCTGATACGATTCAGGTGATCACCCCAACTCCTTATAATTTTGGTGCGGATATTTATCTCTGTGAAAAGGCGACACCAGCATTTCTGCGCCGGTTATTCCCGGCGCTGTTTATGAATGGAACGACGACAGCCTGACCACCACACCGGTTCTCCAAATAACTAAAACCGGCGTGTACACGGTGAAAATTAACGGATGTGCCGTTACAGATTCCATAGGAATATTCTTATAGCAACCTGCCCGAAATTAAACTGGGTGATGATCACGTTATGTGTGCCGGAGATACACTGACCCTGAATGCATCTACGCAGAATGGAAATTATACCTGGGAACTGAATGGGGCGGTGATTCCCGGAGAAGCGCTGGGACAACTTTTAACGAAGGCTCCCGGGGGACAATATATTGCCACGGTAACCGTTCCCGGATGCGGAACATATCAGGGATACGGCGAATATCACTTATTCCACATTTCGCTGCACCTCCTTTTTCCCTGGGTCCGGATACATTATTATGTCCGAAAGAAATATTTCCGATTACAGCCAGTGTAACCGGAGCTTCTGCATATATGTGGAGTACCAAAGAACAAACCCAAACCATTCAGGTAAATTCTGCCGGATCATTACTGGGCCTTTGTAACCATTGCGAGCCAGTGTGAAGTGGTGGATACGGTTGAAATTATGTACCGCGGGAGATAAAAAACTGGATTTTCGGGATACGGCGATCTGTAAGGGCAGCACCCTGATCCTGGATGCGGATTTTGGAACTGGTATTTATAACTGGGTTGCCGATCCGCCGCAACGGGATGATCAGAATCAGACAAAACAATCCACCTATTATGTTTATGAACCGGGCATGTATAGTGTAGTGGCCCAGGTGGGACAATGTATTTATAAAGACAGTCTGCAGGTTACTTTCAACGACAGCCTGGATCTGAATATTGGACGGGATACGACACTTTGTGTCGGGGAAGAATTTTATTCTGCATGTAAAAACCAATGCCAATGCTTTTGTATGGCAGGATGGAAGCACGGCCCTAAAACCTACGTTGTGGGTGACTCCGGATATTTATCAGGTGATTGCCCAGAACGGTTGTGGATATGATACGGCTACCGTACATATTGCCAGAAAAACCTGTACCTGTGAACTTACTTTACCCAATGCATTCACACCCAATTTTGACGGGGGCAATGATATATTCCGTCCCCTGCATCCCTGCAATATGTCGGAATACATGATTCAGATCTTTGACCGGTACGGGAAACCATTATTTATCTGACATGTGATTTCGCCAAAGGATGGAACGGGACCTATAATGGCATGCCCGCACGAGACGGCACCTATATCTGGATGGCGTCTTACCGGAATACAGATACCAAGGCCATGCAATTCCGGAAAGGATTTGTGATTGTACTTCACTAAAATTTCCATCCTGACAATCAATTGTAACAAACTGCGCAGCTCCCGTGCTGCAAAATCACTTAATATTCCTGCGAAAATTTTTAATTGAATTTCATTAACTTTATAGTCCTGTATTTAACTGTTAACTGACGGCTATTTTGAAGCTACTGATTCTCGGTCAACACCAGTAACTTTATGACCTCTTCCCGGTATGAATATATTTAAAATTTTGAAAAAAAGATTTTATGAAAAAGCTAATCCATTTAATCATATTGGTTCTGGGATCCGTTGTCGGCTTTTTGCACAGGATCCCGGATGGCCCAGGCAACTGACAAATAACGGATCCGTACTGGTAATGTATACACCACAGGTGGAAGACTGGCCGGAATATAAGACATTGAATTTCAGGATGGCATTTTCGCTGACACCCTATCAGGGCAAAGAGGTCGTTGGCGTCCTTTATATCGAGCGCCACAACAACCGTGGACACCTATACCCACATGGTTACGATTTTTAATATGAATGTCACGGATGTTCATTTTCCGTCACTGGATGAAACCACGGCGGCCTCCATGGGACAAATAGTGCGTCGTTTTATTGACGTAACCAAAACGGTAACCGTTTCCATGGAGAGAATCGTAGCCAGTACGCCCAAAAAGATAGACTGCCAGCAACAGAAACTGTCAAAATGATCCCCCAACCATTTTTGTAAGTAACAAACCAGCCATCCTTCTTCAGCTGGAGGGAGAACCGGCACTGACCGATGCCACCAAGGGAGGTATACAATATGTGTTCAATGCAAACTGGCCGCTTTTCTTTGATAAGGCGAGCTCGACCTATTATCTTTTTGATGATGAGGAATGGCAGAAAACCACCCAGCTGCAAGGCCCCTGGACCTTCACATCCAAGCTTCCTTCTTCCCTCACTAAATTGTCAGTGATTCCAATTGGAAAACTTTGCTGAAGGATGCGATTCCGGCACCGAAATCGGCAGCAGCCCTTTCCGATGGTATTTTATTCCACCAGTCCTGCAGAAATGATTCTGTTCAAGGGAACACCTTCCTTGACTGCGATTGACGGGTACCAGCGCTCAGATATGCCACGAATACAAATAATAATATATTCTTTTCGAAAACCACGAATTTATACTATTACCTGGCTGCCGGGAGATGGTTCAGTGCCCCGGGCCTGAATGGTCCCTGGACATATGCTACACCGAATCTACCGGCTGATTTTGCCAAATATTCCTACCAGCAGTCCGGCTGCCCGCGTGCTGACTTCTGTTCCGGGAACAGATGAAGCAGCCGATGCAGTAATGATTGCACAGATACCGACCAAGATTGACTGTGGATCCCAAAGCAGCTCCGCCGGTAACCATCACATATTCCGGTCCGCCTAAATTTGTTGTCGATTGAAGGAACCAGCCTTTCTTATGTTGAGAATACAACAGAAAAAGTGATCATGGTGAGTGATAATTCATATTATGCCTGTGTTTCAGGGTTATGGTATACTGCAGCAACACCGCAGGGTCCCTGGACGTCTGGCAACTTCTGTTCCACAGGTGATTTATACCATACCTTCCAGTTCGCCGGTGTATAATGTGACTTATGTAACACAAACGGTCACCATCAACAGGTACCGTTCAGGCCAGTTATACCGCCGGATATATGGGTGCTTTTGTAGTGGGTGTCGGTGTCGGAATGATCATAGCATCGGGTACCGGATAGTATTACCCGCCCTATATGTATTATCCGCCTTATGGGTTTCCCATTTGTTATGCAGGTGCGATGACCTATGGAGCTTATGCTTATCATCCTTACGGATACTACGGTGGTGTCACCTACCGGGCTTCTTATAATCCATATACGGGTACATATGCACGCAGTGCTACTGCGTATGGTCCTTATGGATCTGCAAGTGCCGGACGAGCTTATAATCCATATACCGGAACGGCTGCAAGGGGTGCATCTGTATCCACTCCTTATGGCACGAGAAGTGCGGGCCAGGCTTACAATCCCTATACAGGGGCTGCTGCAGCCACCCGTCAGGGATCAGGCGCCTATGGCCAGGCCGGTACATCAGTATATAATAATGGTCGCGGAACAACAACCCAGACAGCACACGCAACCAATAATTATGGCCAGACGGTTGCCGGAGCAAGGAACACTAACGGCGGGAGCGCGATTGCAGCCAGTGGTCCGAACGGCAGTGGCGGTGTAGCGAAAGCGGCTAACGGGGATATGTATGCGGCAAAGGACGGAAATGTATACAAAAATACCGGGAACGGCTGGAATCAATATAAAGGGAATGGGAACTGGTCGCCTACTTCGTGCCAGTCCAGTCCCAACAACCTCATCAAGACAAAGTGGTGGCGGAGGCGTACCCTCACCGGAAATTTCCAGTGCTGCCCAGGATCGTTCAAGGGGAAATGCAGCCTCTGGCGGCTGGGGTGGCGGCGGTCACAGCGGTGGATTCGGTGGTGGCGGCGGCTGGGGCGGAGGTGGCGGATTCGGTGGTGGCGGTTTTGGCGGCCGCGGTGGTGGTGGCTTTGGAGGAAGAAGATAGAATTATTCTCCTTTCGATTTATTTCCGGGTAATCGTTTTCTGATTGCGGTCATCTGACCGCGGTGATTGGCTTCATGCTCGCAAACATGAAACCATTTACAAAAATTATTTGTCGGCCCGCCGAAGAAATCGGGATCGACTTCCGCAAACCATTTATCATCTCTTTTCTTAAGTTCCTTCAAAGTGTTCTCCCGCACTTCCGTCATAATGGCAATATAATATTCCAGATTATGGCCTTTAATTTGTTTTCTGCCTTCTTCTCCTAGTTCCATAGCCACACCGAATTTCGTTTTGTTGACAGGACTAAAATCCTTCAGACCATAAAAAGTCAGGTCCTGGTAAATGGCATCTGTTGCTGCCAGATGCATAAGTAACGCACCAATGGAATTGGATTGGGCATCCACCAGAAAATCAAGTTGGGTCTCAGTAAGACCTTTAGTCGCACCGATCACACTGGCCCTGACCCAGTCCATTTGGGAAACCAGTATTCCGATCTGTAACGAATACCCTTCCCTCGGGCCAATTATATTGATATTCGGATCGGCGGCCTGAGGTTGGGCAAAATCATTTAATGGGACTAAACCAAGCGCGCCGGCACCCGCTGCAGTCAGTGCAGCGTTCCGCAGGAACTTTCTGCGGTTCATATCGGGAATTGGATGTTTCATATAAAAGGTTTTATAATTTTTTTTCTAAAACCATCCCGACTTCTTCTTGCTGCTGCTGCTTCGTCCTCCCAGGCCCAGCGCACCGAAAAGCTTCGGGTGATCATACTGGCTGCAGTTCTTTCCACCTGTTTTGCGGCTCCGCTGTTCAGAATTTTTTCCAGGGTCGAGGGTTCAGGTTTAGCGCCGGGTTTCACCGGGAACTGGTTGGTTTTTATTTGCAGCATCCTGCAATTTTTGAGTGAGCATCTCATAAGCACTTTCACTGTCGATAACCTGGTTGTATTTTGCAACGAGTTTGGATTTGCCGGTGATGGCATCGATTTCTGCAGGCAGTTAGAATATCCATCCGGCTTTTTGGCGGTGCCATCATACAATGTACCAGCGGTGTGGGTACTCCTTTTTCATCCAGCATCGTTACCAGTGCTTCACCGATCCCGAGCTGGGTGATCAGGTCTTCCGTTTTATAAAATGTGCTGGTTCGGGATAATTTTCCGCGGTTTGTTTAATTGCTTTGCGGTCATCGGCGGTAAAAGCACGCAGGGCATGCTGCACTTTTAATCCCAGTTGCGCCAGCACGCCGGGAGGAACATCCATCGGATTTTGTGTGCAGAAGAAAATTCCAATTCCTTTGGAACGGATCAGTTTTACAATAGTTTCAATTTGTTTCAGCAGAGCATCACTGGCTTCCTGGAAAACAAGATGGGCTTCATCAATAAACATAACCAGTTTTGGTTTTTCCACATCACCTTCTTCCGGACAGGAAGCATATAATTCAGCCAGCAGTTGCAGCATGAAAGTTGAAAATAATTTGGGTCTATCCTGCAGATCCGTAACGCGCAAAACATTCACCATGCCCCGTCCATCATCAGAGATGCGCATGAGATCAGCTACTTCAAAACTTTTCTCTCCGAAAAAAACATCGGCGCCCTGCTGTTGCAATTCGATCACTTTACGCAGAATTGTGCCGGTAGAAGTAGTGGCAATCTTTCCATAAGCCTGTTCTATCTCTGCTTTGCCTTCATTGCAGATATACTGAAGTACTTTGATAAAATCTTTCAGATCCAGCAGCGGCAGTTTATTATCGTCACAATATTTAAAGATCATGGCCACCAGTCCTTCCTGCGTATCATTCAATTCAAGTATTTTTGAAAATAAGATCGGTCCGAACTCACTAACGGTAGCCCGTAACCGTACCCCTTTCTCATTGCTCAGGGTCATGAATTCCACCGGGAAAGCGCGGGGTTCATATTTGATTCCGATATTTGCGCAACGGTCTTTTATTTTATCATTTACTGATCCGGCGGCGCCAATACCGCTGAGATCACCCTTGATATCCATCACCAGCACCGGAACGCTTGCATCACTCAGCGCTTCACTGATCATTTGCAGCGTTTTTGTTTTTCCCGTTCCGGTTGCACCTGCAATCAGTCCATGACGATTCATCGTTTTTAAAGGAAGATTGATATCCGCTCCGGTTACCGGTTTCCCATCCAGCATACCGATTCCGATTTTTACGGATTCAGATTTGAAAGTATAACCGTTTTTTACAGCATTGAGAAAGGCTGACTGATCGGGCATACGATTTTATTTATTATTTCAGGGCAGTAGTAGATCGGATATTGGGAATCTTTTAAAATTTGAAAATTTGAATAAAAGAAATTTGAAACTCAAATTGCAAAATTGCCTAAACTCTTTCCGCCAGCAATTGCTTTATTAGTTTCTCCAGTTCTTTGATTCGTTTTTCAAATTCCGGAAGTTTCCGGCTGCTGCCTGGCTCGGAGAGCACTCGTATATTCGAAAGCAGGAGTTCCGGTAACTGCGGTGTTGGGAGTTTTCATGGATTTGCTCACACCACTTTGCGCATTGATCTTGCTTCCGTCGGCAATCTGAATATGACCAACAATACCGGCCTGTCCGCCGATCATTACATTCTTGCCGATTTTGGTACTTCCCGAAACACCGCTCTGGGCGGCAATTACAGTATTGCTGCCGATTTCCACATTATGCGCGATCTGGATAAGATTATCCAGTTTGGCACCTGTTTTTATAATGGTGGAACCAATCGTCGCTCGGTCAATCGTGGCATTCGATCCGATTTCCACATTGTCTTCTATCACCACATTTCCCATCTGCGGAACTTTTTTAAAACTGCCGTCTGCCTGCGGAGCAAATCCGAATCCATCAGCTGCCGATTACGATGCCTGCATGTATAGTTACATGTTCTCCGATCACACAGTGGTGATAAATTTTTACACCGGGATAAATGATGGAATTGTCGCCGATAGTAACATTATCGCCGATATAAACCTGCGGATAAATTTTTACATTGTTTCCAATCCTTACATTGTTCGCCGATATAAGCAAATGCGCCGACAAAAATATTTTCTCCCAGTATGGCTGTATTGGAAATATAAGAAGGCTCCTGAATGCCGACAGCTGCTGATTCATCATTTCCTGGTATTTGGAAAGCAAGGCTGCAAATGCGAGATAGGCATCCGGAACACGGATCAGGTGGCATTGATTTTCTCTTTCAGTACCTGGCTTTCATTGATAATAATGATGGAAGCTTTCGTGCTGTATAGAATATTCTTCATATTTGGGATTGGCGAGAAATGCCAGCTGGCCTGCCTGTGCTTCTTCGATTTTTCCGAAAGTATGCACGGCCACATCCGGGTTTCCCTCCAGTTTACCATCGATCAATGTAGCGATCTGGGCGGCTGAAAATTGCATAGAATTTGAATTTGGAATGAAAGTCGATAAATTATTCTCCCGTCAAATAACAAATATAAAATTTTTTCACCGGGCTGGACAAGGTCCGGTGGATCAGTGCATTGTCGACCTGGGAGATATCCCTTACGGTACCGTCTTTAAACAGAATATTTATTTGTTCATCAGTCGGGATTATACGTGGTATTGGTATGTTCGCCGGTAAAAACAAAATAGGCGGCATTCTGTTTCTGAAATATTTAAAATCGCTAACAGCCATCTTGCAAATTTTTATCCACTGTCTCCTCACTGAACGGTTCTGCCTGTAGTTTGACTTTTAGTAATCGCCGGTTGATCAGTCATGGCAGCTTAGTCCGGACAATACCTGATCGGTGTCTCATCCAGTTCTTTACTGCGCTCATAACATCATAATCATCCAGCAGACTAAATTTTTCCAGGTATTCGGCCGGATGCTGCGGCCTATGGGATAAGAAAAAATCCAGCGACGCGGAGCCGGAAAATAATTGCTCTCCTCTCCCTACCATCTCCCGCGCGCGCTGGATAATTTTCACCAGCATTTTTTCGGCACTCACCACGGTTTTATGCAGGTACACCTGCCAGTACATCAGCCGTCGGGATACCAGAAATTTTTCAATAGAATAAATTCGCTTTTTCCTCCACCATCAGTTCACCATCATGTACGGTAAGCATTTTTATAATACGATCATAACCGATCACACCTTCAGATACACCGGTAAAAAAACTATCGCGGTTGAGATAATCCATCCGGTCAACATCCAGCTGGCCCGATACCAGCTGGTGTAGAAATTTTTTGGGATATTGATTGGTAAAAATATCGATAGCCGTTTGCAGTTGTCCCTTTAATTCTTCATTCAGTGTTTGCATGATCAGCAGCGAAATTGGCTTCATGATGCACATTTTCGATCAGTTCATTTTCCAGGCATGGGAAAAAGGTCCATGGCCAATATCGTGCAGAAGAATGGCAATTTTTGCACCCAGTTCTTCTTCTGCTGAAATTGCAATTCCTTTACTCTTTAATTCAGTGAGTGCATTGCACATTAGATGATAAGCTCCCAGTGAATGATGCAGTCGTGTATGAACAGCACCGGGATATACCAGATGGCAAATGCCATTTGGTGAATGCGGCGCAGACGCTGGTAATAGGGATGTGCAATTACCTGCAAGTATCAACGGATGATCAATAGTAATAAAACCATAAACCGGATCATTGATTATCTTGCTGAGAAGCTGCAGCCATTTTTGAAATTTTGTTAAAACGACATAAGTCAAAGTTCACAGTACTTAGAGGGATAAACTTCAAATTTAGGAATCGACTGGTACTTCGATAAACTAATCTTTAAACCGAAATACGAAATGCAGTAAATTCTATGGCATTAGCAAAAATACTTTGGGTAGATGATGAAATTGAAAGCCTGCAATCGCAAATTCTTTTTTTAGAGAATAAAGGATATGAAGTACATACGTTGACCAATGGGTTTGATGCCATTGATTTTGTAAAAGAAAATCCGGTGGATGTGGTATTGCTCGATGAAACCATGCCGGGTATCACCGGACTGGAAACACTGGCAAAAATAAAAGAAGTGAATCAGCAGATGCCGATTGTTCTGATTACAAAAAATGAAACGGAGAATCTGATGGATGAAGCCATCGGCAGCCAGATCAGCGATTACCTGATCAAACCGGTAAATCCCAACCAGGTTTGGCTGAGTCTGAAAAAAATCATTGACAATAAAAGACTGGTTGCAGAAAAAACAACTACTGCTTACCAGCAGCAATTCCGTGATTTGTTTATGGCGCTGAACAGATAATCCCGATTATAATGAATGGATGGATATTTATAAAAAACTGGTGTATTGGGAACTGGAAATGGAAAAAAGTGATAGCCCTGAAATGCAGGAAGTTTTTCAGATCCAGAAACAGGAAGCCAATACAGAATTTTTTAAATTTATTTCAAGAAATTATGCCTAATGGGTGAACCCAAAGCAGCGCGATGCACCGGTAATGAGCCATACCTTTTGCAGTTTAAAGTATTTCCGCATGTTGAAAAAGGAACGACCATTTTTTTTTGTATTGATTGATAATCTGCGTTTTGATCAATGGAAAGCGATTCAACCCATTTTTGCAGAAAGTTTCCGGATACTTGAAGAAGAAACTTTTTACAGCATTCTGCCTACTGCTACGCAATATTGCCGCAATGCCATTTTTGCCGGATTGCTGCCGGTTAGATATTGAAAAACAATTTCCCAGTCAATGGAAAAATGATGATGAAGAAGGAGGAAAGAATTTGTATGAAGAAGAATTTTTCAGGGCACAATTAAAACGACTGGAAAAGGATAATCTAAAGATTTCCTATACAAAAGTACTGAATAACCAGGCTGGCCAGGACCTGGTAAATAATATTCATAACCTGCTGAACAATGATATCAATATTATCGTATACAATTTTGTGGATATGCTGAGTCATGCCCGTACAGAAATGGAAGTACTGAAAGAACTGGCGGGTGATGAAATGAGTTACCGCAGCATTACAGCCAGCTGGTTTGAACATTCACCCTTGCACCAGGCATTAAAAAAAATTGCTGATAAAAAAATAAAGATCGTACTGGCAACCGATCATGGAAGTGTAAGAGTAAAAACACCTTATAAAGTAGTTGGTGATAAACAAACCACTACCAATCTTCGCTATAAACATGGCCGCAATCTGAATTATGAACCAAAAGAAGTGCTGGCATTCCGCGATCCGAGAGAAGCAGGGCTTGCCGGTACCCACCGTCAATTCATCTTTTATTTTTGCCAAAGGGGATGGGTTTCTTTGTTATCCCAATAATTATAATTATTATGTAAATTATTACCGCAATACTTTTCAGCATGGAGGAGTAAGCCTGGAAGAAATGATCGTGCCGGTGATAAAGATGGTTGGTAAGGGAAGCTAATAAAGTGTGGAAGTGTGGAAGTAAGTGGAAGTGTGGAAATTAAATTACCGTCAACTTCTTGTGGATAAATGAATGCTTCAATTGTCCGTCTTTTATCAACTTTGAATAATGAAATATACCCTCGCCTCACTTGAAAAAATCGAAAAACTCCTGCATGAAACAGGCTATGTGATCCGGTACGAACGGGGAAATTTTCAAAGCGGATACTGTATTCTGGAAGAAAAAAAAGTGTTGGTACTCAATAAATTTCTTGCCCTGGAAGGTCGCATCAACACATTGATTGATATTCTTCCCCAGCTCAGCCTGGAAACAGAATCCCTGGCACCGGAAAGCCGGAAAGTACTGGAGAATCTGCTCAAACCCCAGAGCTGATCGGTGCTTTTCAATTATTTTTGACCGTGGAATTTCCTTCAATAAAAATCAGTTTTCTTGGTTCCGGCACAAGTGCCGGCGTGCCGATGATTGCATGTCCATGTCCGGTTTGTCACTCCACGGATAAAAAGGACAAACGGCTTCGCTCCAGTATCATGGTTGAATCCGCCACCACCCGGATCGTTGTAGACACCACCCCGGATTTCCGTTACCAGATGTTGCGGGAACAGGTGACCAGGCTGGATGCTATTCTCTTTACCCATCCGCATAAGGATCATATCGCGGGGCTCGATGACATCCGCGCATTCAATTTTTTTACCGGAAAACCCATGCCTGTTTTTGCCAATGAGATGACACAGGAAGTGATTATCCGTGAATTTCCATATGCGTTTACTGATTTCCGTTATCCGGGAGTTCCGGAAATTCAGTTAAATACCATTGCCATGGATCCCTTTATGATCGGAGATATCCGGGTCATACCGGTCCAGGTA
>CAWEWO010000004.1:0-154698 GCA_963812825.1 uncultured Bacteroidota bacterium | reverse complement strand
AGGATTCGACAACTTACGCCGATCCTTCCGTGAAAGACTACAACGATCGCAGAGAAGGACAGGTGCAATGGTGGAGCGCCCAGAACGGTCAACAGATTGGTGACCCTGCCAAACTTGCTCAGGCGCTGATCAAGCTTGCGAATCAGGAGCAGCCTCCACGCCGCTTCATCGCTGGTGCCGATGCCATTGCTATGGCCGACCAGATGGTCGCTGAGTTACAGGATCAAATTAACGCTTATCGTGAATTGTCAACTTCGCTCGCGTATGAAGAAGCACATGCCAGCATATAATTGTATTTTAACTTTTAATCACACTCGACTCACAGAAAAAGAATCCCCAACTTATGTTGGGGATTCTTCTTTGTAACCTGGTACAGAAAAAGACCCGGCAGGAATACAGATCAAAAATACTGCCCCGATCTTCTGTCTGGGCTCGTACATTCATCACAACGGGTTGCATTAACAAGTACTTTAAGAATTTTAACGCTATGGTTGGATTTCCGATTTATCTGATCTCGGCATGGAAACGAAACCCGGTACCATGAATGGTTTCGATGCGAATGGAATCATCTGCCCTGAAATAATTACGGAGTTTGGTAATGAATACATCCATACTTCTTCCCAGGTAAAAATCGTTTTTTCCCCAAACCTCCTGAAGGATCTCTTCTCTTCTCAGCACCTGGTTGGGATGTTCACAAAGGAAAAGAAGCAGGTCGGCTTCTTTTTGTGTCATACTATGAGCTTCATCACCCAGGGTCAGCGTAAGATCGATATACGAAAAATTCATTTTCCCTATCGCGAATCGCCGTGGCCTGTCGGAATGTAATTTTTTTGTTCTTCGTAAAAAAACTTCAATACGCTTAACCAGTTCCTGCATACTGAAAGGTTTGCAGATGTAGTCATCAGCCCCGTATTCAAAACCATGTATCCGGTCCTCTTCCATTGATTTTGCCGTGATCATCAGAATGGGGATCTGATCGGATTGCTGACGTATCCATTTCAATACGGTAAACCCGTCTTTATTGGGCATCATGACATCCAAAAGACAAATATCAAAATTCGCTTCGTTGAATTTGTCAATAGTCGTCTGTCCGTCCGGGCAAAGCAATACTTCATAACCGGCGTCCACCAGGCTGTCTTTGATTACATAGCCGAGCGAAAGATCGTCTTCTGCCAATAGTATCCTTGATTTCGTTACCATGGGAATATTCGTCAAAAATAGGAGTAAAAATGATCCAAATCAGAACATATTGATACCATGAACAAGTTCGCTCCGCACATTATCTTTACTTCATGAAATGGATTACCCGCGAACGACCTAAAATAGACCGGCTCGCCTGTCCCTGGCTCATCAAACGATTTATAGATGAGAAAGCGGAAATAATATACACTCCTTTTGACCAGGTTCTTAAATTATCCAAAAAGCTGGATGCAATTCCTTTTGATATACCGGATGTAGAATTTACCCATCATGGAAAGGATTGCACATTCGATTACTTTATTAAAAAATATAAAATAAAAGATAAGGCTGTCCTTGCCATGGCTCCGATAATCAGGGGAGCCGATACGGATCATCACGAACTGGCATCGCAATCCAATGGCCTTTGGGCAATCTCAGCCGGACTCAGTTACAATATTAAAGATGATCAGGAGCTGTTAAAGCAGGGGATGATTCTGTATGATGCTTTATATAGCTGGGCAAAATTTCTGCAGAAAGAAAAACATACGCAGCAGCCTTTTGAAAGCCAGCTACTGGATGTCTTTAATACATATTTGAAAAATAAGCCGGGTTCGAAAAAGAAAATACCTGCATGGGTCCGGGAACTCAAAGAAATTATACAGGATCATGTTGATACTAATTTAAGTCTAAGTGGAATTTCCAGGGATCTTTCTATAAATCCATCTTATTTATCGAGAGAATTTTCTAAATATTTTGAAGACTTAAGTTTTGGCGACTATATTCGAAAACACCGGATCGAAAAAGCAACAGAGCTGATGAAATCCGCTTCCTACTCGCTGACAGAAATCGCCTACCTGACCGGATTTTCTGATCAAAGCCACTTTACGCGCATTTTCAAAAAGCATACCGGCCAAAATCCATCTTCATACCGGAAGACTTTATTAAAAAAATGAGACAGCCGTACTAAAAGCTGTCTACAACTAATTACCCAAAAAGTAATTCTTATACAAATAGTCAGTTTTATTCTATTTGATGATTTCCAGATGGACTAGGTTTGCGAAAATGGATAAAAAAACGGCTCACGGGTCACCCGCTTACAGTCTGCGGGAATTGACAGGTTATTTTTTCAAATTAGGTTATAGTGGCTTTGGAGGACCGGTAGCACTGGTTGGTTATATGCACCGTGACCTGGTAGTAAAAAGAGGTTGGATCACGGAAGATGAATACAAAGAAGGTCTGGCCCTGGCCCAATTAGCGCCGGGACCCCTTGCGGCTCAGCTCGGAATTTATATCGGCTTCATTCATTACCGGGTGCTGGGCGCAACACTTGCAGGAATTGCCTTCATCATTCCTTCCTTTCTAATGGTGGTTGGTCTTGGAATTGCTTATAAATTATACGGAGGACTTCCCTGGATGCAGGCAGTTTTTTACGGAGTCGGGGCATCCGTAATAGGCATCATTTTGCTGAGTGCATATAAGCTGACGTTGAAATCAGTTAGTAAACCAGATGTTAAAAGCATTCAGGCTAACTGGTTACTCTGGGTTTTATTCTTAATCGGGCTTATCTTAACTGTTATCACCCAGTCCGAGGAAGTATTGTTCTTTATCCTTGCGGGTTTGTTATATATGTTCGTCAAAACTCCTCCGGCCGGGTTATCTTTTTTGAAGTCACCGAAGTCAATTTTTTTATTCGCTGGAATGGGTCTTTGGGATTATGAGCCGGAGATATTGAGTAAGATTGGATTGTTTTTTTTGAAAGCGGGAGCTTTTGTGTTCGGGAGCGGTCTTGCCATCGTTCCCTTCCTCCACGGCGGAGTAGTAAATGAAAACCATTGGCTCACGGAATCACAGTTTGTGGATGCGGTAGCCGTTGCCATGATCACACCCGGGCCGGTCGTGATAACTGTTGGGTTTATCGGATATCTGATTGCAGGTTTCCCCGGAGCGACAGTAGCCAGTATTGCAACCTTCCTCCCCTGTTATCTGTTTACAGTAATACCCGCTCCCTATTTTAATAAAATTGCTAAAAAAGGTTCTATAAAAGCTTTTGTAGATGGCATAACTGCCGCGGTCGTCGGAGCACTAATGGGATCGGTATTTGTAATAGCTACAAGAAGTATAAAAGATATCCCGACTTTTCTGATCGCGCTGGCGAGTTTGCTAACGCTTATTTATATAAAAAAAATAAAGGAGCCGGTACTCATTCTTCTGGCTGCAATAATTGGTATCATAATAAAACTGGTAATATGAAAATCAAATTCCCGCTTCTTTCAATTATTCTTTTATCCCTGGGTTTTTTCTCCAATGCCCAGGTAGATTCTACGGGTCTGAATAATGTATTTGGGAAAAAAGGAACCGTACAGGGAATGGTTTACAAAATCACCTATCCCAGATCAGACCTGAAAGTCAGGGTAAATGAATTTTCAGTAGCGCCGGGACTGGCCCTGACGTCCTGGATTGGTATCTTATTCATGGGAAAAGAATCCATGATGATGGGTGATTTAGTGCTTTTGGATACGGAAGAAGCTGCTGCAGTTTCAAACCTGGTTTCTTCAGGCCTGTCAATTACCGCTATTCATAATCATTTGACGAATGAAAAACCAGCGATCAAGTACATTCATTTTTCCGGCAGTGGCGACCCTTTAAAATTGGCGGCAGCCATCAAATCAGTCCTTGCAAATACCGGTACGCCACTCACACCACCGGCCGCCCAACAACCCGCCCCTTCCCCGGACTGGTCAAAAGTTGAGGCCGTTCTCGGAAATACCGGAAAGCATAATGGCCAGATATTATCATATGCATTCCCAAGAAAAGAAAAGCTTTTGGAAAGTGGAATGGAAATGCCGCCATCTATTGGTATGGCTACTGCAATCAATTTACAGATGGACGGAGTCATGGCCGCCACTACGGGTGACTTTGTTTTGCTGGCCGATGAAGTAAATCCCGTCGTAAAAGCGCTTACCGAAAATGGCATTATTGTAACGGCCGTTCACAATCACATGTTATATGACAATCCCCGCTTATTCATGATGCATTTCTGGGCAGTAGGCGACCCGGCAAAACTGGCGGTTGGCTTAAAAGCGGCCCTCGATAAGACCAATTCAAAAATGTGAGTATAACTCCCGTTAACCCACCCCAAGCAATTCTACTTCGAAAATCAGTGTGCTGTTCGGGCCGATATCTGAGCCGGTCTGCCTGTCTCCATAAGCAAGTTGTGGCGGGATGAAAAAACGCCATTTGCTGCCGACTGACATCAGCTGCAGACCTTCCGTCCAGCCTTTAATGACCATATTCAGCGGGAAGGTGGCCGGCTGGCCGCGCTTTACCGAACTGTCGAATACTGTACCATCTATCAGGGTACCATGATAATGACAGGTTACCTTATTCCTGGCCGTCGGCTTTATACCAGTACCTTCTGTAATCACCTCGTACTGCAAACCGCTTGGCAGGGTGGTTATACCAGGCTTTTTCTTATTGGCTTCTAAAAATTCCTGCCCTGCTTTCAGGTTGGCTGACGACTTTTCATTTTTCATTTGAAATAATTTGTCTGCGATACCCATTTTTTTCTGCGAATGTAGGAAAGAAATAGCCCGGATCGTGTCAGGTCAGATCCCGGCGCAAAGAATATTTTTGTTTTATCACCCGGGCTGCGTTGGTATATCCGCCTTCTGCACCGTCTACAAAATGAACATGCCGTTCATTCAGGTTACGAACATAGCATGACATCACTGATTCCCCGCTTACATACAATCCGTAAAGAATTTCTCCGTCCTGTTCCATTTTATCCAATTCGGCCTGCAATAGCTCCCGTTGCCGGGATGTACCTGAGATTACTGTATTGATTCTTCCGTCAATAACCAGCGTATCCGACATATCGACCAGGTTATGCAGGTAGAGTTTTCCTTTTTTTGTTTTAAAATAAAAATAACCAACAGTGGTTCTTATCCATGTATTCATTACACTAAAAAGTCTGAATCCTCCCATTCTTGTCCTCACCTCCAATCCCATTTTCGCGAGCGCAGTGTTTAATTTAAGTTTGGCCACCGTGATCGGGCTTCTTCTTTGAGGGTTCCCATAAGCTGCATCCACTATATCCATCACCTTCTTAAATACAATAGATTGTTTTAAGCCGTCGCGGGCTATCGCCAGTAAACTGACCACTTCATCAAATTTTTCCGGCGGTTTTATTCTGTCCCAACGACATTGCATGCCACTTAAATCAAGCGTGTCTTCAGGAGATGGATTAGTTGCAAGCATATAGTCAGGGCCCTTGATCCTTCTCTCGGCATACATAAGTCCTTCGCCTAACAGTATAGGGATAGCAAAATGTTCATTGGTCCTTAATTTGGTGATATTGAGATCATGTCCCGCTTCGTAGATCGTTGCCACCGGAACATGACCTATACGCAGGTATAGATTGAAGTTGGTCTTTGTATTTTCCTGATGCTTAATCAAAGCATGCAAAATCATTTCCAGGTAAGTGGGCGGTACTATGAATGAAGCTCCGTCGCCACCAAAAAAGAAAGGAACAGTAAGGTTGGCCTTATAGATAATATTCAGCACCGCAACAATACTGGCCGTGGCAACGAGATTGATGGTTTCATGCAAGCCGTTATGAACTGCCGCCGTGGAATTTTTTACATCCGTTATTACCACATGCCAGTTGGCGGGAATTCTATAAAAAAGATGCTCTTCCAGCAAGAGGTCACTAAGCGGAATTTCATTTACCGGTAGTCTGGAATAAAACAGATCATTATTGGCAGATTCCATACAAACATGCTTTTCCCTGGCTCAGAAAATAGGAGATTACACCATGGAAATCCAAATATTATACAGGCAGAACGGTAAACAAACTAATCTTTTCTCCCCTGCCTCTCAGCTCACTTTCTCCCAGGGCCCGGATCTGAAATTCCGAATGAAGGTCAAGCTTTTTTATTAATTGACCTGAAATCAGGATATCGACATTATACTCATTGCAAAGTCCCTGAATACGGGCTGCCGTATTCAGCACGTCGCCCGTGAAAATGATTTCCTTTTTAATTTTTCCAATTTCTCCCGTGATCACTTTCCCAAAGTGAAAACCCGCTTTAAATTCGGGTAATAATCCAAATTTATCCATGTACTTATCCATTTGGATTTTGAGCGCCCTTTTCATTGCAAAAAAACATTCAATGCAGTTATTTTTCAGCAATCCGTTTTTTAGCTTCCAGGTCACCACTATTTCATCACCCACGTATTGATAAATCTCCCCGGCATGTTTTATAATCGGGTTTGTCAGATCCGAGAAATATTCCTTAAGCATTTCAAAATACCTGGCATGACCCATACTTTCCGCGATGGTAGTGGATGACTTCATATCTAAAAACATAAAAATCCTTTCCTCTTCTACCGGGGAGTGATACTTTCCTGCAAAAAAATTATTGAGTACTCCCTGGCCAAGATTCTCACTCACTTCAGTATAAAAAAGAGAAAAACCGATAATGGCTGCAACATAAACGGTAACACTCCAAAAGGACAGACTGGAGAAAAATATCCAGACATTATTCAATACTTCCTTGTGAAAAATACCTTTTTTAAGCTCGATGGCATTATAGACTGCTCCGATCAATAAGAGAAATCCAATTATGATTGCGATATAGATTGTTGTCTTGTAAATAATTTTTCTGAAAAAGCTCATCCTGTTAAACAGGCTGTGGAAATATAATATTTCAATTGAACCGATCAGTAATCCAATGATGAGTGCAATAAAGGCGGTAATGAAAAAGGTAATACTGAAATTGTATGGATTGCCGGTGGAAGGGTAATAATTTAAATTTCCCAAAAGCCCTCTTTCGAGTAAAGAATAAATCACACTAAATAACAACCAGATCAGTCCGAAAGGAATAATCCGGCTGATGGTAATTCTGATTTGTGGAGAAAGCATTGTCTTAGTGTTTAGAAGCCACTCTGTAATTTAACCCAACGAATTTCATCAATAATTTAATGAATATCTGTTTGTCGCCCGGTTTTTCATAGATAGCTCTGCAACCGGTTCGCCTTGATAGTATCGGAACCGGTTTCTAATTATTGATCCCGAGAAAAACTCTTGCGTTTTTATAGAGAATCATTTCTTTTTCTGATTCCGTCAGGAAATCAAGCGAATTAAAAAATTCGATTGAGCTGCTAATAGCCATGGGCCAAATCATCTGGTCAGAACCAAACATCACCCTGTTAAGCACTCCATATAATTTGGCCGACTTCAAAAATTTTACGGCAAAATCTTCTGTCATCGGGTGAAGCCAGAGTTCGTCACCCAGATCTGCATACAAATTTGGATAACCATCCATCATCCGGAGCGTGTTCTCATAGAAATTCTCACCCGCATGCATTAGGTACAGTTTCAATTTTGGATATTTTACGAGGACATCCTCAATTAAAAAAGGATCGCCCAAGGATATTCTATATTTTGGCCAGCCGAGTTGTTGGGCGTTGGGAAAACTTCCTCCTGAATGATAGGCCACCGGAACACCATATTTTTCGCAGATGGCCAGATAAGGCTGATAGACGGAATCAGCCAGCGTTCTTCCCTTGTAAACAGCCATTACTTCGCCGAAGACTTTAATTTTTCCGGAGATTACGTATTCCTCGAACTGGCTGATGGGAATCAGTTCTTCTTCATAATCCTGGTAACCCGGTATGAATCGCTTATCCGCTTTCGTATATATAGCCACGCTTTCCAGGCTACCGCATATCACAGCATGATCAATTTTATTTTTATTCATTTCCTGTATGGTCTGTTCCATTTGTTCCCTGGCCGTCTTAGGCGACTCAAATCCATTCCGCGCCTTCCCTGGCCTGAAGTCTTTCTCCGTGTAACTATGCATATGCATGTCAATTATCTGGCAATTGGCTTTCTCAAATCCGGGAAATGATATTATTAGAAGAAGTAAAAATTTTTTCAATTTCATGAAGGGGTTTTTAAAGACGGGTTGTTCCTGATTACTTCATAAGATAATGAAACTTATGAATCCCTTAACGATTCATCTGTAGCAGTAAACCACAGTTTATCGTTACACCGGTGTGGAATAGATATTTCATCATGTACAGAAAATTACGATCATGCGATTAACATTTCTTTTTGCTTTGGTCTCAACCATTTTTCTTCTGAATACATCCTGCCGGAAAGAATATTCAAATGAGGGTAAACGGAATGACGGAACAGTCATGCGGGATTCCCTTCCGGCAAATTATCCATTTGCCACCGGGCTTTGTACCCCTTCAACCCTTGGCATTTCCGTAGGTGATATTTCAAACTACCAGCCTGATACTACAGTATCCCTGACAGCATCCGTATTACTGGACATGCCGGCCAGTGGCAACCAGGGAAGCCAGGGATCCTGTGCCGCCTGGGCGGTTGTCTATGGACTGGGAACTTATTATGTTCATACCAATTCCGGAAAGGCCTATAGTGATACCGGCAATCTCAGTTCCAAATTCACGTATAACCAGATCGCAAAGGGGAATTGCGGTTGTACATCCCTGATTGATAATCTCTATCTCCTGCGGGAAGAAGGTGCGGCTTCCCTCGGGTCAATGCCATACGATCCTACTGAATGTATCCTTCAGCCGGATAGTCCGCAAAAGCAAAATGCCCTGAATAACCGGATAACCGGTTTCTCGAGGGTTGATCTGCACAATTTATCACTCATTAAAAGGGCGCTGACAGAAAAAAAGCCGGTCGTATTTGCAATCACGGTGGATGACGGATTCAAACATCTCGACTCACCCTTTATCTGGAAGGATCGTACAAGCGATGCGGGGGAAGGACATGCCATGGTTATTATCGGGTATGACGACAGCAAGGGAAGTTTTCGCGTACTCAATTCCTGGAGTACCGGGTGGGCGGATCGCGGGGAAGCCTGGATCGACTACAACTTCTTTATGAATAATGCAGAGGGAGATGGTTATGTTTTTAATTAACCCAGTTCATTTCTGTCTAAATTTGAAATCAGCGATCATTGGTTTCAAACACCAGCAAAGGTAATCTATAAACCCGGTCGATCATCATTCATATGTCAGGAAAAAAGCAAAAACGATCCCGTCTTCTAATACTGAGTACGATTTGTTGCCTGCTATTTACATTTTTAACCGCGTTTCATTCAGAAAATCCAAAAACACTGGCCATCGGATCAAAAGCTCCTGACTTTAATTTGAAAGGAACAGACGGAAAAAACTATTCCCTGCAGTCTTTCAGCCAGGCAAAAATTCTGGTGATCATTTTTACCTGTAACCATTGTCCGACGGCGCAGGCTTATGAAGAACGGATAAAAAAATTAACCGGTGACTACGAAAACCTGGGTGTGAGTGTCGTGGCCATCATGCCTAATTATGCAGCGGCTCTCCGGTATGATGAGCTTGGCTGGTCGGATGAACCCGATGATTATGAAGGCATGAAGGCAAGAGCAAAAGACAAGGCATTTAATTTCCCCTATCTGTATGATGGAGATACAGAGGAAGCTTCTTTAAAATATGGACCCGTTTCCACTCCGCATGTTTTTATTTTTGACCAGGAAAGAATACTGCGATACACCGGCCGCATTGACGATGAAGAAAATTTCCGGAAACCGGTTCACAGCCAGGATACGCGGAATGCCATAGACGCATTGCTCGCCAATAAACCGGTACCTGTTGAAACGACTAAGGTATTCGGATGTTCGGTGAAATGGAAATCCAAGAGCGAGTGGATATCCAATTCAAAAGCCAAATGGGCCAAACAGCCGGTATCGCTGAAAAATATTGATGCGCAGGGAATCGGGACGCTCCTCAAAAATGAAGGGACCGATAAATTAAAAATGTTCTACTTCTGGTCAACAGCCTGTACTGCCTGCGATTCCGGTTTTCCCGATTATATAAAACTTAGCCGGATATACCAGGAACGGGATTTTGAGTTTGTGAGTATTTGTATTGATGATCCCGGGAATGCAACCAGGGCGCTGGATTTTCTCAAAACACAACAATCCGCGGGAGATAACTAGCTCTACCCAAAGAAAAATGCGGATAGTATCCTGACAGACCATGGGTGGGACAAAAAACTGCCTTATACCGTTTTAGTCGAGCCCGGAGGAAAAATCGTTTTTTCGAAACAGGGCGCAGTGGATGCTGAGGCCCTGAGAAGAATGATATTCAATGACCCGTTTATCGGAAGATTATTTAAATAAGAAACCGGTCTATCCTTTTTTCGTTCGTTTGATCAGAAGATCTTTACGTTTCTGCCATCTGCCAATCGGTGCCGGCTGGTATACCGCGTTTCCATGCTTATCTGAAAGACCGGTGGATTTCAAAAGGGATTTACTGAGGGTTGCAATTTTTGAATTGGAACGGACCTTTGGCTTGTTGAATTTTTTATGGAAATTTCCGATGGCTTTATCTATCCAGTAAATTTCGTCCTTCGGTAATTTTAGTTGTCTGAATAATATCATCAGGCGGTCATATGCTTTTTCGCTGACCGGATAGGCCAGGGCTATTCTTTTATACTCCTTTACGGCCGCTGGTTTGTCTTCTTCCTCGAGGTGCTTTGCCTCATTCAGCCATTCAACAAGATGCAGACTCTTTTTTTCAATCGCGGAATGAATGGCTTTCATAATCGCCGGTATATTTTGAGAGGATATTTTTGAGCCGGTCCTGTAAATCCGGCGGACAATTGAGATTGAAGAGAATATGGGGCGGATCTGTTTCAAAATGATAGCAACTGTTGGCCTTTAAACGACCATGTTCAGCGTCTACCCATTCTTCATTCAGCTGGTCCAGTTCTTTTTGTATCTGATTTATAATATTAATATGTCCGGGATCTGCCATGGAATATTGAATGCAATAAATATGCCGCTGAAGACAATAGGCGTATTCAGCGTCATAATCGCCTTATCAGGCTGGCACGTCCTTTGAGCCGTTTCTCAGGATAGTTTCGTGAAATCAATCATATAAAGCCATGATCGACATCGAACCCATTATAGATGCACTATCTAATTACTACGCCGGTTATGTATTGAACCAAAACGAAATGGACATGCTGCGTAACTGGCGGGAAGAGTCAGATGAGCATGAAGAACTATTTCAGCAACTCAATAACAAAACCGGAGGACCGGGGGTAGCGACCGGTAATTTTCGGGATTATATCAGGAACCTCCTGGTGGCCATAGAGGAATGAAACCCCGGCTTCTACATTTTAAAAAAAAATCAGGCGGCGGATGTACGGATTTCCCGAGGGAGACTGTCTATACTATATGCGTCTGTTATTATTCACACCATTTTTTCTAATTTCAAGTAATTAAAATCATTCTCGACATGGAAAGATTTATGCTGATTGTAAGGGAAGACCTGAAAAGAATCGGTCGCCTTACTACTGAAGAACGTTTTGCAGAAGGCCCCGATATGTTTGGCTGGATAAAATCGCTGGCCGAATCAGGAAACTATATTGGCGGAGAACCACTGGCCGTAAAAGGCAGGTATGTAACGCAAAACGCCGTGCTTTCTGACGGCCCGTTTATCGAAGCAAAAGAAGGAATAAGCGGCTATGATATTATCCTGGCCGAGAATCTCGAACAGGCTGTTGCCATAGCACAAACCTGTCCCATGGTCATGACGGGCTTTGCAATCCGCGAAGTCAGACCCATCCAGCCCTTCCCCGGCAGCGAACCCGGTAAATAATTCCTGATGGTTTCAATACCGATTCATGAACAATGGATAATGTACAGCAGGAAGCAGACAAACTCTATAAGCAGCATTTTGGTAAAATGGTTGCCTGCCTGCTTTATTCTTCCGCTGACATTGATCCTCAAACTGCTGAAGACATCGTGCAGGATGCTTTTTCTTCCGCGCTCACGAACTGGAGGCTGCGTGGAATTCCATTCAACACGGTCGGCTGGTTATACAAAGTCTGCAGGAACAAGGCACTCAATAAAATAAAAAAAGACAAACACCAGGAATCCCTTTCTGATAAAACAGATCCGGGATCCGTTGAATTCAGATTCAGTGAATCTGTGCTGGACGATCATCAATTGAAATTGCTGTTTGCCTGCGCCCATCCCGACCTCTCTCCAAAATCACAGGTTGCCATTACCCTGAAATATGTGCTGAACCTGAAAGTGGAAGCGATAGCCAAAGTATTTGGAATGACGATAGACGGCGTCGATAAACTTCTCTTTCGAGCAAGACAAAAAATAAAGGATGAAAAGATCATTTTGGAAGAACCACACCAGGAGGCGCTAAAACCCAGACTGCCGATTGTTCACAAAATCATTTACCTCACATTTAACGAAGGATACAAATCATCCGGAGGAAATGAAATTCTCCGCGAGGACCTTTGCGAAGAAGCGCTGCTATTAACAAAAGCCCTGATGGATAGTAACCTGGGCAATAAAGAAACCATGGCTCTCTATGCGCTGATGCTGTTTAACAGTGCCCGGCTTAAATCGAGATTCGCAGATTCAGGCGAGCTGCTGGACCTCGAGAATCAGGACAGGTCACGCTGGAACCGGGATCTGATCTCGCTGGCACACCATTTCTTTAACCGATCTCAAGGGGAACCCGTTTCGAGTTATCACCTGGAAGCAGCTATCGCCTGCATCCACTGTTTTTCAAAAAGTTTCGAATCGACGGATTGGAAAACAATTGCTGCGCTATATGCAAGGTTGCTGCAGGGCAATCCCAATCCCTTTGTAGAACTGAATTATGCCATCGCTCTTTATTATTCGGGCGACAGCGAAACCGCCTTCAAAATCTTAAAGGAACTGGAACGCCATAGTTTCTTAAATCAATATTATCTATTCAATATGACCCTTGGTAAGTTCAACCATCTCGAAGGGGACGACCACTTGGCGAAGCAGTTTTTTGAAAAGGCTTATGATCAAACCCAGGCCGGCAGGGAAAAAGAATTTATTCAAAACATGATCAATAAACTGGATCTCACCACTTAAGTTCATCAATTTATTTTCCACGCGAATTTCTCCGACCATTTATAGAAATTATCCACTTCAGTTTTATGCAGGTCCAGCCACGATGTAACACCGGGATCGCCTGAAGATGAAAATGCGATATAAGCAAAGGTCTCGGTAAGGTCTTTGTCTTTCATTTCTATATAATATGGAACATAATAGTCCCAATAGAAGCCATAGTTATTTTTTTCAGACGCTTTTAAAGAAGAACAAACGGCGTTGAATTTTGCCAGGAATTTTTGAACCTCCGGTTTGTTGATCACAGAGCTGTCATAGTCAACGACTGAAGCTATAGTCAGCATAAATTCCACCCTTGAAAAATTATTCGGTTTTTGCTTTATATTTTCAGTATCCAGCATATCCGGACTAATATTAATTGTAACGTCCTTATCCCCGGACGCTTTTATATTACTCTTCATAATTTTCTGAATATTTTCCAGCGCAATATCCGAGCGCTTACTTTCCGGCTCCAGCACCAATAATCTGCCATAAGCCATCAATGCCGGAATCTTTTTATTTTGATTCATGCACATTTTTCCGATGGCATTATGTGAACCGGCATGCGCCGGCTCTAATGCTGCGGATCTTTCGAAGCATATTAATGCTTCATCCAGTTTATCCATGCCCCATAGAGACACCCCTTTATTGAAATAGAGATAATAATAGTCCGGAAATATTTTTAATCCTTCATCGTAAATATCTATTGATTTGCCGGTCTTGTTGAGTCCATCGTATGCCGTGCCGTAGGTTACATAGACCATCCTGAGTGGGGTTTCTCCCGGATGTGTCTTTATCGCGAGCTTGCAATATTTGATTGCATCGTCAAAATTTTTCAGTGAGAGCAGGCTGTAAGACATTTCTGCCAGGGCCAGGAGATTGTTCTTGTCCAGTGAAATAGCCTGCTGATATTTTGAAATTGCCTGTTCGGATTTGCCGCTGTCTTCCAGGGCCACTCCCTCTTTCACCAGGTTTTCCGCTTCTTTTCTTTGCTGGGCTATTACAGTTCCGTATGAGGAAAGAAATATAAGAACAAGTAATGCCCCTTTTATAATTGCATTAGTTATTATTCCCGTCCTATTCATTCAAATACTGCTTTAACCATTCTTTTGCTTCTGTTTCATTGTCAAATGACCTGATTGGTATCGGTTGTCCATGGAAATATTGAAATAAGTGTGCTGCCGCTTTTCCCATAACTGTATGGGAAATAACAGCCATTGCCTTGAACAATTCCGGCATTTCCCTTGCAGAGAATTCACGGGTCTTGTCATCCTGGATATAAGTAACGGTATTGTCGGCAAGCAGGCATACTCTTTTATTGCCTGTAATTTCCCGTATCAATGCATAGTTCGCTTTTTGTTTTTCTATGGTTCGGGGCACTTTTTTGGAAACCGCGCAAAGGATTCCAAAATCATCAAACCAGAAATCAGCCAGTTCACCTTCGTATATCTTAACGTTGTCAGGAGCTTGCATAGTACGAATCTGTAATTCATTACGAAATTAGGTCTAGAAATCTGATCCTTAGTAGGACTTTCGTACTTTTTTCCTTTGCGTAACTTCACTATAAATTCGAAAATCAAATGAATATCCCCGTTTCAATCGTCGAAAGACTGATTACGCAACATTTATCCCTGCAAACGATCATTGCCGGGCTGGGAAATGAACATATATCGAATCGCGTGGTTTCCGATAAATGGAGTATCAGGGAAAATATCGCTCATTTGGCGAGATACCAGGTTCTTTTTCTTGAAAGACTCAAAAAAATATTAAATACGGATAATCCGGTTTTTGAAGCGTATCAGGCCGAAAAAGATCCGGAATTTGAAAAATGGCTTAAGAAAGACCATGTCCAATTGTTAGCGGAAATAAATACCGACAGAGAAATAATTATAGACCAGCTGACAAACCTCACCGCAAAGGAACTGGAGAGAACCGGTGTGCATTCAAAATTTGGCAGTCTGACTGTACTGGACTGGACTGAGTTTTTTCTGCTGCACGAAGCTCACCATATGTTTACTATTTTCAGGCTTGCACACAGCAGACCTTAATCTGTTTTACTGAACAACAAACCGTAATTGGTCCGTCCTGCAAACCAGCCGGCACTACTACAATCAGTTGGTTGGCATCAGCGGAGGTAACAATCGCCTGTGATCTTATCCTCGTTAATACAACCGGTTTTATTCCAATTTTTTCAACTTAGGTCCTGAACCGGAAGTTTCATTTAGCATTAAAGACGTTTTGAAATTGTTAATCGCCTTTTCTTTGTCATTCGTGACAACATAATAATCTCCCATACTCTCGAACACCCGTGCGCTCCTGGGATAATTGTCAACATTCAGTTTAAAAAAAGCATAAGCTTTGTCGTACCATTTTTTCTGAAGAAAATATTGGCCCAGATCGTTTATGTATGTTTCCGGCGGAAGCACCTGATATCCCATTTTCGCTGAAATATTTTTATAATGTTCGTTTATAGAGGCAATAGCGAGTATAGCGCTGAAACTACTGTCATAAAGTTTATTATCATACTTATAATTATAGAAATTAAAAATGAATCTCAGTCCGTCATACTCACTGATGAGTGGAACAGAACTATGGGTTTCCTCACTGTAATATTTGTAATCCCAGCGAAGCCCGTTTCCATTGGCTTTTTTTAGCCTGTCGGCCAGAAGCAGGATGGAACGGATGTGATTTGTATTCTCGTCTGAATCTTTTCTTACTGTAACTGTGTCCAGTTCGGGAGGCAGCGTATTGGCAACAGCGAGGTAAAGCGTTCTGCCTTTAAAACGCTCCCGGGTCAAAAGGGTGTCGGCCTGTTTTAATATCGTGCGATTGTCCCACCACATGCTCGGATCAATGGCCAGGTATGCATTGAATAATTGGGAATGATGCAGAAGCGCATTGACCACCAGCAGACCGCCCAGGGAATGCCCTACAAATATCCGGTAAGGTGCAGTCGGATATAAAGAATCGATATGAGGAATGAGTTCTTTTTCAATAAACGAAGTGAAGATTTCTCCTCCCCCTGATGTATTTACGCCGGAATGCGTTGGCGTCAGATCCCTTTGCCTGTTTGTATTGGGTATTCCCACCACAATCATTTCCGGACAAAGTGTATTTCCATTTACTTCAGAGAATTGCTGCACGAGACCCGCAACTGAAGTGAAATGTGATTCTCCATCCAGCAGATACAAAACCGGATATTTCCTGCCGGCCGCTAAGGCGCTACTGATATTACGCGGGAGGTAAATCCATATCGACCTGTCTTCATTTAATAGTCCGGAATGCAAAATTTGCTTTTTCCCGATTGAAAAATCTTCTTTCTGCTGCCCGCAGGATTCCAGACACAGCAGCATTAACAGCGCGGAAATAAATCTCATATTCTACGGTAATTGTAATTCATCTTTGAATTAAGGCGGTCAACTTACGAAATCACTTTAAGTAAAATCTCACAAAAAACAACTTTTTTTCTCTTCTTCTGGCACGATTATTTACCTGTACGTGTTACAACCTAAAAAGGTAATTCATACCAAACACATGAAAAAAATAAACCAGTTAGTATTATTACTATGCATCTCATTATTAACAGTTTACTGCAAAAGCGGACTGGTAACCACGTCCAACGCCTGTTATAACCTGATCGCGTCTTCCCAGGCCCAGAACCGGGCGGGAGACTATTCCAGCGCCCTGGCCAATTTTAATGAAATCCTTAAAAAATGTGATTCCTATGATGCCAAGCTACCCGGCTACGCAGGCAAGGCTGAAGCACTGAATGGTCTGCATCAGTATAGTGAAGCACTTGCAGCAGCTAACGAGGGACTTAAGATTGATAAAAACAGTATTACCAATCTGTTTGAAAAAGCCAGTGCCGAATTGGGACTGGGCATGGATGCTCAGGCAAAAGCAGATCTCCAAACGGTTGTTTCCCTGACAGAAAAAAACAGGAACACTGCTCAAAGAGCTACGATCTATGCAAAAATGGCTGCACTCGACAGCCGCCAAAAACAATACAGTGATGCACAAAATAATATCCGGCAGGCCATCAGCCTGGATCCGAATAATCTTGATCTGCTGATTCTTCAGGGAGATATCTATACCGCTGCAGGCAACTATTCGTCTGCGCTTGACAGTTATAACCTGGCTATTTCAAAAGGAAAAAATGATGGTGCAGCCTGGCAGGCAAAAGTGGAATCTATCATCAAGATGAACCAGGCCAAATACGGAACCAATAATGCCAGCACATTGTCAGCTAAAATGAATGCATCCGATAAAAAGAATTTATGTGATGCCATTCAGACCGGGCTCGCCCAGGGAATGAAGAATATGAATATTGAATTAACCCAAACAGCCATTTGCAAATAATTATTAAAATAGAGAAATGAAATACTTATTATTTATTCCATTGATAGCGCTCATGATTTTTCCGGCCTGCAAGAGTCTTAACAATACACAAAAAGGAACTGCGGTAGGCGTTGGCGCAGGAGCTGCTGCCGGAGCCATCATAGGTGGTGGTGGCAAAAGTTCTGTGATCGGAGCACTGATCGGTGCTGCCGTTGGTGGCAGCGCGGGCTACCTGATCGGAAATCATATGGACAAACAGGCAAAAGAAATTAAACAGGCAGTTCCGGATGCACAGGTCGAACGTGTAGGAGAAGGTATCAATATGACTTTTACTTCCGGCTTGCTTTTTAAGATCAACTCCAGCGATTTAAGTGATTCCGCAAAAATTAACCTTCAGAAAGTCGCCGTTGTATTCAACAAGTACCCGGAGACGATCATTCTGGTGGAAGGACATACGGATAATACCGGCACAGTCGAATACAATGTAGACCTGTCGAAGAAAAGAGCCTATGCAGTCAGCGATTACCTGATGGCCCAGGGTGTCGCCAAGAACCGTTTTGATATTAAATGGTACGGAGAAGATCAGCCAAAATATCCCAATGACACCGACGCCAATCGCAAATTAAACCGCCGGGTGGAAGTCGCCGTGATCGCAAATAATGAAATGAAAAAGGACGCTGAGAGCGGTAAGATTCCAAATTAACCTGGCCGGAAAAAGGACTAATGTTTCTGCGCGTCAAATAACTGAGGCATCCAAACAGCATAGGTTGATCGTTCCTTTCCATTTCCTGCTGATGCATAATCACAAAGGTAAGCAGGCACAGGGCCTGCGGGAATTTCTGAATAAGATTCAGGTAAGAAGGCTGCGGTATAGCTCATCCATATATTGTCTTCGACTGGATCTGCCGGAGAAAGTTCAATATACCCCGCTGTATTGAGGACCGGAGTCAGCGTGACTCCCAGATCCGTATCATGCAAACGCGTGTCACGCGCGAGCACGATGGGACCTCTTTGAATGGCTGCATGAAATTTATCAGTTTCTGTCATGACCAGCCTTGCCCGCATATCAGGCTGCAGACTGATTTTATCTTTTGCCGACCAGTTCCGTTTTATTTCTGTATAGTTACCCGGTATGATTTCACTGACGGGCTCATTATTAATTGTCAGTATATTTTCTTTGCTCCAATGGGGGATTCGGATCTTCACGGTCATCATTTCCGGCGAAACCATTTCGAAACCGATTTCTATTTTCCCCGTTACAGGATAATCTGTTTGCTGAATTACGCTAAGCTTTTTCCCCGATGGCGTTTTCAAAACATAGGAACCCGGAACGAAAAAATTAATGCATAGCCCATCTTTCGTGCCCATTACCGTCGTCAACGGAAGGGTGAACTGTGCCCTTGGGCCATTGGCATTACAACAATTCAGTTTCATTCCGCATTGTCCCGTTCCCGGCAATCGCTGACCGTTCAGTGGTGTGTATTTTTGCCATTCCGATCCGTCTGCATTTAAAGCACCCAGCAGGGCATTATAATAAGATTCTTCGATGGCCTGCGCATATTTCGCATCACCGGTCAGCTTCAGAAGCCGCTGGTTGAATCGGATCCAGGTAACCGTAACACAGGTTTCCTGGAAATGATAAACAGGGGTAGTTTGCAACGCAGCACCGCCAAACCACATTTCGGCTGATGCTCCTGATCCCGCGATATTAATTTCCGTATCGCGGATATTTTGCCAGGTTTCTTCCACCGCTTTTTTATATAATTCATTACCGGTAATCCGATACAATTCAAGCAGACCTTCATAACACGACATCATCTCATAAGCTTTCTGTCCCTGTTCCCAGCTATACCAGTTTGAAGTTTTTGGAAAACGTTCACGCACGTTGACAGCAGACTTACTGATCAGGTTCGGACCGCCGGGTGTCTCCCATTGCCTGACAATCTCTTCAGCAAAAGATAAATATTTTTTATCCCCCGTTTGTATATACAGGCGTCCGATGGCTTCCAGAACAGATGAAGCCGCCATGCCCCGGTAATTTCCTTTATTCACGATCAGGCCATCGCGGCTTTTGATTTCACCGATCAGATAATCAGCCAACCTGACCGCGGCCTGCAGCGCTTTTTTATCCTTTGTCAGATCATAATAATCCAACAATCCCAACAGGCAATACTTCATACCCCAGATATCCCATTGCTCCAGCCGGTTTTCATTTTTGTAATTTCCGATATAGCCGTCTGCTGTCTGAGTCGCGATGAGCGCAGTTACAGATGCCTGTAAAATTTTCATTAACGCGGGATCTGGTTTGTATCGATAAGCCAAAACCGCCGATGTAAACCACTTGCCCCAGAATTCCGACTGCCACAAATGGGTTTCTGTTCTTTGCCTGAAAGGCTGAACCAATTCTTCCGACGATTGAACCATGATCCTGTTGTGGTAACTGAGATCCAGTTTCTTTCCAATAAATCCGTTCACCGTTGCTCCCTCACTTCAGAGAGCTTTTCCGGAATCGCATAAACCGCCTGTCCATATGGGATATATTTTTCGAATTCACGCGAAGCAAAAATGAAACCGACAGCCGACAGACTACTGTTACGGATAAACTTTCTTCTGGTATGAGCCATCAACTGAGAATTATTGTACGAATTTAAGAGACGCCAGCAATACAGCCGTTAATGGCCGGTTGTACCGGAACTTATGGTACGACGCAAAGTAACGGATTGCATACTTCCGGGACCTTTGATTTGTAAAGGTTTTCAGGGATTTGCCTCCTGAAAGCGGTATAATTTTTGATCTACAGTCCCCTTTCCAAACCATATTAACGGACAAATCATGGTAAAAGAATCTGCACTACTGAGGGAGGCTGATAAAGTGAATTCCTATATCAGCAAATATGTAACCCTGGCTGATCCGGCAAACCGGGATGAGTTGCTGGCTCTTTTTGATCAGATGTACCGCTTCTTCCCGCACTGGGTGATTTCAACCTGCCCCATGATGCATCCGGAGATTCATTATATAAGCCAGAACTGTCCTCATGTATTTGGCTGTACTGCTGAATACCTGATCGACAACAGCCCGCTGGAAAAATATATCCACTTCATACATGAAGATGACCAGCAGGATCTCTACAAGTGTTATAGTTTTATGCATGACTATTTCGCATCAATCCCTCCCGAAGACCATATCAATTATCGCACAGCATTTCATTACCGCTTCAGAAAGTCTGAAACCGAATACATTTATTTGCAGGATGAAAAAGCAGCACTGAATCTCCGGGGCACCGGTAACCTGTACTATGCTTTGTTTAAGGATATCAGTGAAGAAAAGACTTTTTGCGGCGTGAAAGTGGAAGTATTCAGGCAACAGGAAAAGATGGTTAAGGTCCGTGAGTTCAAACCATCCTCTGTGAAAGCACTTTCAAAAAGAGAACAGGAGCTCGTCACACTGATTAAAAAAGGATTTCGCACCAAAGAAATCGCGGATAAACTTAAAATCAGTCACAATACGGTTCGCAATATAAAAAGCAAACTCTTTGAAAAGTTCAATGTGAATAGCAGCATTGAGCTATTGAATATGGCAGGATAATTCCTAATTAGTTTGTTTGAATTTTTTATCTGTTAATGAATTGAGGAATGCCTCAAGATCAAGTTTCTCCTGCGCATCAAGGCCCAGTGGCTTGACGAGTAAGCTGTCCCTGTTCAATGCATCCGGAACAATTTTGGCGGGTTCGTTATAAAAATCAATCACTTCCCTGAGCGATTTAAGCATCCCGTTATGCATATAAGGTGCCGTAACAGCGATATTTCGCAATGAAGGTATTTTGAACTTTCCCAAGTCCTCCGGACTATTCGAAATGACAGCCCTTCCACTATCATTCAAATTGATTCCATTAAATAAACCAATATTCCGGAATTCATTTTTAGTGAAATCGGCTCCAAAATGACATTCAATACACTTGCCCTTCCCATTGAAAACAATAAAACCCTTTTTTACAGATTCAGAAACGGCATCTTCCCTGTTATCAAATTTCCAGTTGTCGAAAGGACTGTCACTCGTTTCCAGTGTTCTTTCAAAAGCCGCGATCGCATCAGCCAGGTCGGCGCTTGCCGGGTCGCGGTGATAGATATTCCTGAAAGCCGCCCGGTACGAAGTATTATTTCGCAGCCTGATCAGCGCCCGGTCAATAGGCAGATTCATTTCATCCGGATTAGCTATTGGCGCCAGGGCCTGTTCCTCCAGGCTTTTCGCCCTACCATCCCAGAAGAAAAAATTCTGCAGGGATAGATTCATCGAGGATGGCGTGTTCCGTTTTCCCTTCCTGTTATGGACTCCCAAACTGGTTGCTGAAGAATCTGAAAAAGCGAAAGCAGGTTTATGGCAGCTTGCGCAGCTGATTGTGCGGTCAGAGGAAAGAATCGGATCAAAAAATAATTTCTTACCCAGGCTGATCTTATACAGCCTGACTTCCTTTCCGATAAATGCCGTCAGCAGACTGAATCCGCCAAGGAGAAATACAGAAAATACTACAGAGCGTCTCACAATACGACGGCCCATTATTTAATTCTTCCCAAAATAGTGCGTACCATTCCCTTTCTTCTTTCTTCACAACTATCGTTCACAGCCTCAAAGCGCAGGGAATCGGAGTTGCTGAAAAAGACAATTTTATACCGGGCGGATTTACCACCGCAGCCATTGTCTGTAAAATAAAGAAGGCCGTTTTCATAATTATATTTTCCGGAAGTGAAGGGCTTCTTATTGATAAAGCCCTCAAAACTGTGATCCGGTTTGAACACAACCCGGGTAATATTGCCCTTAGGAGACGGTTTCGTTTCCCAGCTTCCGGTCAGCTCGTCGTTACCCTTACCGGCGAAAAGAGTCACCAGGATACCCATCAACATTAACTTCATCTGCATCAGATTTAAAATGATTAATGATGCAAACTTGGGAAATAGCCGTCAGCGGGACAATGGTATAATTGTACTATTGATGGCGGCAGTCATCATATCACTTTGAAGTAAATTCCGATGGCGGCTCTGAACCTGAATGGCCGCAAATATTTCTTTTTCAAAAACTCCCGTAGTTTTCATCGGCGGGATCGGCGTAGGTGCATAGCTTAGATCTTTCCAGTCCCCGCCCGCATGACGCGTCGCCCTGATATTCATCAAACTGATTTTAACGGATGTTCTTCCGTCCTTGCGTTCAATAAAAATGAACCATTGTCCCATGAAACTTAATTCTGGTCTCTTTGCGTGATTACCGGCATAAACTGATTCCTGTTGTACCACCACATAGGAATCGGGAAAATATAAATTCCCTTCCGCATCTTCATAAGTAGCGGGGAGTTTTGATTTCCTGGAAATAATCAGCCCGGCACTGCTGTCAAGCTTGATTTCCATTTCTCTTTTCGATAGAAAATCTATGATCTGGTTCCAGATTACATCGACCGGCTGATCGCAATATCCAATGACAGGTGATTTCGGATATTTTCCATCCAGGGGATAGAATTGGGGACCGCAGGATATAAAAAATATGCTTATAATTAGCAGGCAGGCGTTTCGCAAGGGTCGATGGTTTAAGGACCATCAAATATAATAATAAGCCCGTTATAACGGCAATGAGACAGCGCTAAAAATACTAAGGGTTTTTACTTATTGTGGTGACGCATAGGATACGAATTGTTAACGGGCCAGTCGGATTACTGGAATGAAAATTGAGCTTCATAATTGTAAAATGTGAGTTATGTACGCAATTAATCATGCCGCTACCGCACTGCTGCTAAAAAAGAAGAGTCCGGCTTTGCCCATCTGGCCCCTGCTGATTTCCACCCAGGTTTTGGAATTGCTGTGGGTTTTTTTCAATTATACGGGTGTGGAGTATTTCTCCGTGACAGATGGTCACCTGCACCTGGATTTCCTCCCTTATTCGCATTCGATATTCTCAGCCATCCTGGTCGCTTTTCTTTCCTATGCAATCATCCGGTGGGGATTCAAAAATCCTAAGCTGGCACCGGTTTTTGCAGTGGGTGTACTATCCCATGTTGTACTGGATCTGCTTTTTCATGAAAGTGATATCCGGTTATCCCCCTTTTCAGATACGCCATCCTGGGGTCTCGGGATTATTGCATATCCGGTTCTGAATTTCATACTGGAACTCATTTATGGAATCTTTTGCTGGTGGTACTTCAAGGGCAACAGGGCTTTGCTGCTAGTCATTATTGTTTTTAATATACTTGACCTGCCAATCATGCTGGCCTCGGGGGCCGTATTAAAACCTTTAATCGATCATCCCGCCTTATTGCCAACCTTTATTCTCTTTCAAATAATTATAACCTGGTATTTTATTGCCCGGTACAGCCGGAAGCCGGTCTGAGCAGCGGGCTAAAAAATCGCTATCACCTCACTCGCGGGAATTAAATTATCTTTAGTAGGTAACCGCTAAACGATTGTCTATGTCCCATTTTAAGATCAAGTTCTCCCTATACCTCAATTATTTTGTTTTTGCCATTTTACTGAACAGCGTGGGTATTCTCATACAGAAATCTCAAAACCGTTATCATGTAGATGAAGTCGCCGCCAGCTCCCTGGAAGCCTTTAAAGACCTTTCCATTGCATTTGTTTCATTCTTCGTCGGTTCATTCCTCCCCAGGCTGGGATATAAAAAGGGAATGCTGATTGCACTGGCGCTTGTTTTTTTCGGCTGCCTGGGTATGTACTGGGGTAATTCCTTTACTTCTGTAAGAATCCTGTTTGCCTGCGTGGGAATATCCTTCGCCATCATTAAAGTATCTGTTTATTCTATGATCGGCCTGATCACAAACAATGACAGAGAGCATAAAAGTGTATTAAGCTCAATCGAAAGTTGTTTTATGATCGGGATAGCTGCCGGCTTCATCGCATTCCCCTTATTTTACAGTGATACCAACCCCGACGCATGGCTGAATATCTATTTACTGTTATCCGGACTGGTGGCTGCTTCTTTTCTGTTCCTGCTATTTTCAAAATTCGATATACCATACCAGATTCCCGGTACCAATATAAAAGATGACTTCGTCGAAATGATAAAATTACTGAAGAGACCACTGGTGTTAATATTCGCCGTAGCCGCTTTTATGTATGTGATGACCGAACAGGGTATCATGAGCTGGCTCCCGACTTTCAATCAGAAAGTGCTTCTTCTCCCGGAAAAAATAAGCGTATTTATGGCGGTGATATTGATGCTGTCCATTGCGCTTGGCCGTTATGTATGTTCCTTGCTGGTTAAGAGAATATCCTGGATAATCATATTAAACTCATGCCTGGTAGGTGCGGCCTTAATGGTATTATTCGTACTGCCCCAGACACAAAACATGTCGCAGATACAAATTAATTCCATGAGTGATGTACCGGTCATCGCCTATGTCTTCCCGCTGATCGGATTTTTCCTTGCGCCGATTTACCCGCTGGTAAACTCATTCGTGCTGAGCTCTACCGAAAAAATATATCATAGCCCGATGGCATCGTTACTGGTTTTCTTTTCTGCTGTTGGGGGTACATTGGGATCCCGGCTGGTGGGCTATCTCTTTAAAAACATCGGCGGTCAGAAAGCATTTTATTTCGCCCTCGTACCCATGTCAATACTATTGGTCTGTATCTTTTTATTTGCAAGAATCCAAAAGAAATCAAATGTCCCTGTTGAATTTAGCTCAGCAGGACACTAAATCAGAAAATTTAATTCGACAATGACTAAAGTTGAAAACACGGACAGCGAGATTTTGCTCAGGGATGTGCAAATGGACAGGATTTTCCCGGATGGGAAAACTTTTCCAGACTGCCTGCCCATTGGTAATCCTGAAGAAATCAGCAAAAAATATATTCAGCAAAAAGACCAGCCGGGTTTTGACCTGAAAGATTTTGTAGCCGAAAATTTCAGACTGCCTGTTCAGAATACAAATACTTATACAAGCGATACAAACAAACCCGTAGAAGAAAATATTGAAAAGCTCTGGGAACTTCTCACAAGAAAGCCGGATGCAGAAAGCGGTGGCACGCTTATTCCCCTTCCCTATTCTTATATCGTTCCCGGTGGAAGATTTGGAGAAATTTATTATTGGGATAGTTATTTTACGATGCTGGGATTACTGGTTTCCGGGAAAAATGAGATGATCGAAAATATGGTCAATAACTTTTCCTTTCTGATAGACACCGTTGGATATATTCCAAATGGCAACCGGGCTTATTTTATCGGCCGTTCCCAACCTCCCTTTTATTCATCTATGGTGAAATTACTGTCCGGAATAAAAGGGAAAGATGCACTCAAATCCCGCTTTCCGCAATTAACAAAGGAATACAGCTTTTGGATGAAGGGATCTGAAAACTTGAACAAAACAAAAACCGCAGAATATCATACATGGAGAATGCCCGATGGCGAACTCCTGAACCGTTACTGGGATGAAAATAATACTCCAAGAGCTGAATCATACCGGGAAGATGTTGAGCTGTCCCACCAGTCCCATCAGGATCCGGAAATATTATTTCGTCATTTAAGGGCAGGTGCAGAATCCGGATGGGATTATTCGTCCCGCTGGTTCAAAGAGAATAATTCTTTTGCCACTATACACACCACGGATATCGTGCCCGTGGACCTGAACTGTCTTTTGTTTCATCTGGAGCAGACCATTGCAGAAACCTATCAATTGAAAGGGGATAATAATAAGGCGGTAGAATTTCATAAACTGGCTGCAAAACGGAAAGAAGCTGTTCAAAAATATTGCTGGGATGAAAACCGGGGATTCTATTTCGACTATGACGCGGTAGAACACAAACAAAAAACTTCGTTGACGCTCGCAGGCGTTGTTCCGCTGTTTTTTAATATGGCGACCGATCAGCAGGCAAAAAGGATTGCAGGCGTTATCGAAGATAAATTTCTCAAATCCGGGGGACTGATCAGCACTTTAGAAACAACAGGCCAGCAATGGGATGCCCCGAATGGATGGGCTCCTTTGCAATGGCTGGCGATAGTTGGGTTGGAAAATTATGGTTTGGGGGAACTCGCCGGCAGGATCGCAAAAAGATGGATCCGGCTGAATACAGACGTTTTCAGAAGAACCGGTAAGCTGATGGAAAAATATAATGTAGTGGATACTCAACTGGAAGCAGGTGGCGGCGAATACCCGGGACAGGATGGGTTTGGCTGGACGAATGGCGTATTGCTGGAATTGATAAAAAAGTATGGATCTTCTGAATAATGTAATTTTGTACAGCGATATATTCAATAACAAATAAAAATCAGGGTTATGATTATTGTACATGATACTTTCGTCTGTAAACCGGGCAACGCTTCAAAACTCGCAAAAAAGTTTAAGGAAGGAATGTCCGGACAACCTGAACTGGTTAATGTTATGACCGATATGACCGGTCAGTACAACCGGGTGATCATGGTGACCAAATATGAAAACCTGACCGCCTACGAGAAAAGCTTCGAAAAGTACATGCAGAAATCCCCGGAAATGAAGAAAATGGAAGATGCCATGGCGGGATACCAGGACATGTATTTAACGGGCTCAAGGGAAGTATTCCAGGTCACCTGATCCAAATCCATCCAACACATTCGCTGATACCGCGTCGTTAAATTACTCCTTTACTTATCAAGACCCTTTCCGCCTGAGGCGGGAGGGGTTTTTTATTGGGTGCAGGGTCTTACCCCATGATAGATATGCGGGTAGATCGAAAAACTCAACTTTTTCGGGTTTAGCGTGTAATTGTATTGTCCTAACGCTGAATCTATTTCACAAATGAATTGGTGAATAATATGAACGCATTTAAAACGGTACGCATCGATCAGCCCAAAATGAAAGTGGAAGTATGGAGCGATATCATGTGCCCTTTTTGTTATATCGGCAAACGCAATTATGAATCAGCCCTGCAGCAATTCCCTGATAATAACCGGGTGGAAATTGAATGGCATAGTTTCCAGCTTGATCCGACAATTCCGAAAAACAGGATGACCAAAGAAAATGTTTATCAATACCTGGCTAATATCAAGGGCATCAGTTATGAGCAGTCATCCAAAATGCATGAAAGTTTAGTTCAGACTGCAAAAAAAGCAGGACTGGATTACCATTTTGAAAAAGCGATCGTCGCCAATTCATTTGATGCACACCGGTTGATTCAGCTGGCAAAATCGAAAGGCCTTGGTGATGCTGCCGAAGAAAAATTATTCCTTGCCTATTTTACGGAAGGAAGGGACTTTGGAGAACATGATACCCTGATTGCGATCGGAAAGGAAATAGGTCTTGCTGAAACTGACATCAGGGAAGCACTGACCAGCGATGAATACGCAATGAAAGTAGAACGGGATATTCAGGAAGCGGCTGAAATAGGCATTCGCGGTGTTCCGTTTTTTGTATTCGACCGCAAGTATGCGGTATCCGGCGCCCAGCCTCCGGAATATTTTTTACAGGCGCTGAAACAATCTTTTGAAGAGTGGAGAAAGGATAATCCGCAAGCGGATATAATGGATTCCGACGGTGCAATTTGTACTCCGGATGGGGAATGTAAATAAACTGCACTTTCAAATCTTCCGGTGCAGGTTTATTCTTATATTCATTGCTGTCATCCCTTCAACCAGCTTAAATGAAATATAAGTTCCTCCCGATATCTCTTCTTGCAACGGGTATTGTGTTTGTGCAGTCCTGCAATCAGAATACAAACACTACCGAACAAACTGCGGAATCAACAGCTGTATCAAAGACAGGGAAGAGAATAATATTTGAACCCAAAAACTTTTACAGCGAGTTCTCTTCCAAAACTCCGGCCGTGCTTCATATTTTACCCGGAGATACAATACAAACTGAAAGTATTGATGCGGATGGCGAGGATAAAAATGGCGCGAAACTTTCAAAGGGAGTCAATCCGCTGACCGGACCATTTTATATTGAAGGTGCAATGCCGGGCGATGTGATAGCTGTCCATATCACAAAAATGCATATCAACCGCTCCTGGGCAACAGGCGCCGAATTCTTCGTGCCACGCAGCTTACCCGATTCTGTCCTGAAAAAATTACCCAGGGCCCATAGTATCGATTGGCAGATGACCGTGAAATGGAAAGTGGATCCTGTAACCGGAAAAGCCTGGCCTGATTCGCCCCGCGAACACATGAAGAATTTCAGTGTGCCGGTAAAGCCCATGCTGGGATGTGTTGGACTCGCTCCGGAAGGAAAAGAAATTTCAACGATCGATGCGGGTCCCTTCGGCGGTAATATGGATTTCAGTCTTATCACGACAGGCGCTACCGTTTATCTGCCGGTTTATCATCCGGGTGGCTTATTATTTATGGGAGATGCACATGCCATGCAGGGAGACGGAGAACTCAATATGGCCGCTTTGGAGATTTCCATGGAATTTGAATTTACCGTGGATCTGCTCAAACAAATGCAGCTTGCTTATCCGCGTGTGGAAGATTCAACTTATATCATGACGGTCGGTCTCGCCGAACACCTCGACGATGCATTCAAAATCGCCAATGCCGGCATGCTCAGTTTCCTGCAAAAAGAATATGGTCTCTCCGATGTGGAAGCTGCGCAGGTGATGGGCAGTTCCCTGGAATATCAGATTCCTGAAATCACCGATCCGCAAACAGAAGTGGTTGCCAAGATAAAGAAAACAACTTTGTCTTTATTGAGGAGGCAATAGCGGTTGGCAGTTGGCGGTTGATCCCGCACGTGCGGGAGTCCCGCATGTGCGGGGGCAGTTCACAATCCCCCTTGAAAGGAATATATTTTCGGATTCGCTCCCGCAAGCGCGGCTCTGAGTTCCGGAGAAGGATTACCATATAACTCCAGATCCATGTCAGCGACCGCAAGAACTTGCCCGAGTAGTGGCCCCAGGTTGCCGAGATGCGCAAATAAAGCTGCTGAGTCCGCATATTTTTCTTTCACTACACATACAGTTTCATCCGGATTGTAGAAAAAATCGTATCGTAAAGTGCCGGGGTCATTTGCTTTTACGGTTTCAACACATTGTGCGAAGATTTTTTTAAACTCAGCCTTCTTTCCGTCATGAATTTTTAGCCAGGCTGTACCTTCAAGATGGTTCATCGTGATTGTTTTAAGGTGTTTACTTTTTACTTTACTCTTAAATCCATCCCAAAATCCCTCTCTGTCGCGGCGTACCATTCTTCATCACTGGCTGCATTGTGGTCGACCCATTGTTCGTCGCTCATGGATGCGCGCCAGTCAATAAATGGTTTGGCATCCGGACCAACCGGATGACGAAGTATCCAGGTTCCGCTTTCGGCTATTTCCAGGATCTTATCGGAGACCATCGTGGAAGGTCTCGGGGATTTCAGGGATTCTACAAATAAGCCCCCAAAGCGGTTTACCGCTGGATAGATGGAATTTCCGCCATAGCTGATACTCCTGGCCATATCTGTATCAATAATACCCGGCTCTACGATGGCTACATGTATATTGAAAGGCTTTACTTCTCCTGCCAGTGTTTCGCTGATCGCTTCCAAAGCAAACTTGCTCGCCATATATGCACCCAGCGGCGAATTGGAAACCCTGCCGGCGACAGAACTTATATTGATAATGCAGCCACTGCGTTGAGTGCGCATCAACGGCAGGATTTTTTTTATGCAACGAAGAACGCCGAAATAATTCGTCTCCATCACCGATTTGAAATCGGCCATCTCCAACTCTTCCACAGAACCGTGCACCTCAATGCCTGCATTATTTACCAGCACATCCACCTGACCATTCTCTTTTAATATCGCTTCCATGCACCGGCTAACGGATTCATCCGAATTCACATCCATGGCCGACAAGGATATATTCAAAGATTCTTCCGAAATTCTTTTCTTTAACTCTATTGCTTTGTCCGGATTGCGCATGGTTGCGAATACCTGGTAGCCGGCTCTTGCGAAGGCTGTCGCTGTGTTGAGGCCTATGCCCCGGTTGGCGCCTGTGATGATAACTGATTTCATATGCTGATGTTTTAGGGGTTGCTATCTTATGACACCGGAAGTTGAATAACAAAATCGGAACCTTCGCCTTCCCTGCTGTCCACTTTAATTTCTCCCGCATGTACTTTGATAATATCATAGCTCATTGATAATCCCAATCCTGTTCCCTGTCCGGTTGGCTTGGTGGTGAAGAACGGCTGAAAGATTTTGTCACGCACTTTTTGCGGTATTCCATTGCCATTGTCTCTTACCCGGATTTCCACTTTGTCATTTACTTTCCTGGTACTCACCGACACGGTCGGCTCATACCCATTAGAAAGTTGTTTTTTCTTTTCAAAAACGGTATAGAAGGCATTGTTGTATAAATTCAAAAGTACCCTGCCGATATCCTGTGGTATCACATTCACATCGCCCACCGCCTGGTCAAAATCTGTCTTCATAGTGGCATTGAATGAACTGTCCCTCGCGCGGAGGCCATGGTAAGAAAGTCTGAAGTATTCGTCTGCCAGCGCATTGATATCTGTAGGCTCTTTTTGCCCTGCATTGCTTCTTGAATGCAGCAGCATTCCTTTTACGATGGCGTCCGCCCGCTTGCCGTGGACATTTATCTTACGCTCGTTTTCTGCAATATCATCCGCGATGGCAAATGCTTCGTTATTATTTCCCTTCTCTCATTTCTTCCTTCATCTCTTCAATGAGTTCTGTATTCACCTCGGAGAAGTTATTCATAAAATTCAACGGGTTTTGAATCTCGTGTGCAATTCCCGCAGTAAGTTCGCCGAGCGAAGCCATTTTTTCGGATTGGATGAGCTGGCGCTGTGTAACCTTAAGTTCGTTGTATGCTTTTTCAATTTCTTTCGCCTGCGCAAGTTCTTTGGTACGGGTTCTTTCCCGCTCTGCCTGGATGACGCCGGTTCCTTTGATAGCGGTGAATGGAGAAGGCAGCGGCAAGAAATAATGCCCCATAAATGCAATAGGCCCACCAGCTGCTCCACCAGGGCGGAGATACGATGACCAGCATATTTTTTTCTGTCCATCCGCCGATTCCGGGATTGGCAGCTTTATCCGGAAATTATATTTGCCAGGTGGAATCTTAAAATATTGTATTCTTTCTTCCGGACTGGCGGTATGCCAGTCCTGATCAAAACCTTCCAGCAGATAATAAATTTTATTCTCCCCGGCATTTCTGAAATCGACATATGTAGCGCTGAAAGAAAACACATTCTGATCATGATCCAGCCTGATCTCTTTGGTATCGTTCAGGGAATTTTTTAATATTCCTGTTTTCCCTGGCTATAAGCTCTTTGTTGTCGAGCCAGAATCCGGTAAAATATAAATAGCGTCTGAACCGCCGCACTGGTTAACTTCTCCGGATAGAAAGCAAAATATCCTTTTTCATTCCCGAAAATCAGTTGTCCGTCTCTCATAGTTTCAGAAGCCCTCCTGGTAAAAAAATTATCTGCTGCATTTAGGCCATTGTCTTTTCCAAAACGAATAATTTGGTCCCTTTTTTTGTTCAGCTTATAAAATCCCGTCGTCGTAGCCAGCCAAAGATTGTCCTCCCTATCGCCGGTCATAGATGCAACCTGAACGATATTAATTCCGGCATTCTCCTCGGAAATATTAATGAAATTGTCCGACTTCGGGTCATAATGGTAAAGCCCGCCCGCACCGCCGACCCAGATTACTCCGGCAGCGTCCCTGTATATACAGGTTACAGACTAAGTCCCGGTAAGATAATGGGTAAACTTTCCGGTATGACGGTTCATTTTGTTCAGGTCCCCCATTATTAACCGACCCCAGCCAAAGATCAGATCCCTGGTCACCCAGAATGACTGAAACCAGGTCACTGCTGATCGAACTGCCATCAGCAGGATCATTCTTATATGTAGTTAATTTTCCGGTCGCAGGATTCAGCATTTGCAATGCCGCCGCCGTTTATGTCATTAGACCACATTCCTACCCAAATATTGGAATCAGGATCTTCCCAAATACAGACTACGGCATTAGTCGTGTTTTTATCATTCTTACTGTGATACCTGGTAAACTGACTCGGTTTTTGGATCGAACTGATACAGACCGTTAGGAGTGCCAATCCAAAAATCTCCCCGCCTACTCTTCAGGATGGAAATAACTACGTCTATCATCTAAACTATTCGTGTTACCCGGTTCGACTACAAAACCGGCGTTTCGTCTTATTTTTTATATTTTCCCGAACCAGGCCACCCACAGTTCCAAACCAGCATATAGAATCATTTTCCTGGAAAATGGCAAGCGTAGCATCCCGGTCTTCATCTCCGACATGAGGAATAATAGTATAGTTAACATCAATCCGGTATAAATTCGCGTCCTGACTACTCACCCAGATATTGCCATCCGGCGATGCATGCGCCCACCAGCTTGTTGAGTCCTTATAAATCCCGGATTTATCATCCCGGCTGCCGTAGTGATTGATTTTTTTTGAAACCGGATCATACCGGATGAGGCCATTCAAGAGGGTGCCAATCCAGATCTTCCTGTCCACATCTTCTGTGATAAAAGTAATATGATCGAAATTCAAGAATACGGGTGTCCGGCTCAGCTGATCCGGCCGGGCAGGGTCATAGGTATGGCGGGTGAACCGACCCGTTTTCCGGTCCATCGTATGCAGACCATCTCCCGCCGTCCCGACCCAGAAATTTCCATAACTGTCTTCGAAGACAGCCCTGACCTTATTATTGATTAGCGAATTTGGATTACCCGGATCATGCAGATATCGTGATAAAATTACCGGTGCTCCGGTCGAAACGGTTAAGACCTCCCTCGTCAATTTCCGGATCAAACGCAAAACCGGTTCCCACCCAAATCACGCCTTCCCTGTCTTCATAAATTGCCCGGACCGTATTGGAACTCAGACTGGAAGAATCATCTGCTTTATACCGGTAATGCGTAAACGTTCCGGTTTTTTCATTCAATAAATCAAGACCGCCAAAATTACCCACCCAGATATTTCCCAGGTGATCTACCAGCAACGCACTTACAGAATCATTGCTCAGGCTTCCCGCATCATTTTTATTATGACGATAATGAGTAAATTGTTTGGTTACCGGATCAAATTTGTCGAGTCCCATACCATAAAAACCAATCCAGATATTTCCGGCTTGAATCCGGAAATAAACACTCGGGATAATACCCACCCAGAGAGTTTGGATTCTTTGGATCATTCTGGTACCTCGTCATATGGCTGCCATCATAGCGGATGATACAACGGTTTGACTGATCGGAGAACCAGACAAAACCATACTTGTCCTGCGTGATTGCATTGATCTTCCCCAGTGAAACGCCGTTGGTGCCGGAGACAGGAATAAATTTGACCTCACGCGTTTGCGCATGACTTGTCGTAAAAGAAAGACAAATGAACAGGGATATGCTAATAAGGACTTTCATAAAAGGCAGGTAAACCTTCATGCGGTTTAGAATTGAATTAAGGGTTATTCAGTCAACATCCTTTCACTGGTTATTCTCTCTAATGGCTGCGAAACATGGGAATGTTATCCTTTTTAAATATAAGCATATTCCCCTTTCCCGCGGAAACACCGTATGACGAATAAAGGCAGTTTTCTCAAATTTGAAAACAACCTCATTATTTAGGCTCAATCTTAATTAGCTGCAAATCAACTTTTATGGGCGTGGTTACAAATCACACCCACACGGTTACTAATATGAAATGAGTTTAAGCAGAACTAAAAACTTCTCTTTATGACACGCATCTTTCCCTTCGTCACTTTGAAAACAATCATCGGCTGCGTAATGGTTTCGTCCTTCATCAGCTACGGTACCTGCGCCCTTTATCTGACGGCAAAAGCTAATTCGGCCAGAATATTCCAGCAGGAAAAGACGCATCAGTACGACCATCCCCGCACGAATAATGCAGACCGGTCGCTGGCATTACAATAATATGTCGCCGATAAAATTTTTTACCAGCTCCATTCCGGTGATCGTTACAATATCCTAATTTCCATCTCTGAATTATTTTCTCACGCGTTAAAGCAATCAGCGTTGAAACTCCTCTTTCTTTACTCCGGGACGATCATCCTGATATTGATGGGATATATTCCGATCAATCCCTCCAATACTTCACGGATCGATCAGGAAGCTTTTGTTGCTGCGAAACAAAAAATTAAACTGACCTCCCTACGATGTTCACCCGACTGGTCAGCATATACCATTAGTCCGGAGGAAGTTCAGGCCATGACGCCCCTGCCGGGAACCGGCTCGCATGCATGGAAGATCAACACCACCAGCGACAGCGCCCAGTTTTATTTCAACCAGGGAATCAATCTGTATTATGGCTTTCATATTATCGAGGCATTGCCTTCTTTTAAAAAAGCATTGGGCTTCGATTCAACCAGCGCCATGCTCTATTGGGCCGTAGCCCTGGCATACGGGCCAAATATCAACGACTATGGCTATGCGCAATCGCCGGATGCTTTGCTGATGGTTTCGAAAGCAAAGGAGTTTATGAATAACTCTTCTCCGGAAGTAATGGACCTGATCAATGCCATGGATTCCCATTATTCCGCAGATTCCACCCGCTCAAGGGCCACACTGAACCAGGACTATGCTGATAAAATGAAAATCGTCTATTCAAAATATCCATCCAATCCTGAAATAGCCACTCTTTATGCCGATGCACTGATGAATCTGCATCCCTGGGATTTGTGGCAGCATGACGGAAAGCCAAAACCCTGGACGCCTGAATTAATAAGCGTACTGGAGAAAACGCTACAAATTGACCCGGTACATCCGGGCGCCAATCATTATTATATACATACCATGGAAGCTTCTCCATTTGCTTCGAAGGCAAATGCCAGTGCAGACCGCCTGGGCAGTTTAACACCGGGACTTTCCCATATGGTGCACATGCCCTCGCATATTTATATCAGAACCGGTGAATATGCAAAGGGCATCAAAGTGAACGAAGCAGCGGTAAATAATTATGATAATTATAAAAAATTATTTCCCCTCGTGGTGAATAATGTTTTTATATATGACTACCACAACCGGCACATGCAGGCAGCCTGTTCAATGAATACTAACGGCTACAGCAAGGCGATAAAAGATGCTATGGAATGTCGCGATGCTATGGATACGTCAAACCTGTCTGCAGAAGCCCCGGTCGGTGATTATATGCAGTACATATATATGACACCGGCGTTTACCCGGATAACATTTCAAAAATGGGATGAAATTCTCAGTGAACCTGCCATTCCGGACCGGTACCACTATGGAAGGCTGATTCAGGAATTTGCCAGGGGCATGGCCTGGGCACACAAGGGAAATCTGACGAAGGCAAAATATTCGCTTTCAATCATGGATTCTATTTTAAAACTGGATGGTATGTCGGTTGTAATGACTCCCTTTAACGCAGCATCAACCGGCGGCACCGTTGCGAAATATATTTTATTGGGCAACATTGCAGAGAAGCAGGGTAAAATGAAAGATGCCATTCAGTATTATACAAAGGGAGTAATAACAGAAGATTCACTGGTCTACCAGGAGCCGCGCGACTGGCTGGTTCCGGCAAGACATTATTTAGGCAATGCATTGCTGAAAGAAAAAAAATATAAGGAAGCCGAAAAAGTATTTCTAAAGGATCTTACCTACAGTCCGAACAATTATATTTCCGTAACGGGGTTGAAGAAAGCAAAGCAGGCAGCTAAATAACTTTAACTTGGACACTGCCAAAGAAGATTCTAAAATTAAATTATGAAAGCAATCTGCCTGGTGATCGGCGTTTTGTCCCTTATCACAACATCATCCAATGCACAGGCCCCAAAAACAAATCTTCCCGTTGCTGATTTCCCGTCCGACAGTATTATAAATTTCAGGAAGCCGCAAAAATCCATCACCTATAACGCAGTAACGGTAGCGGGCAACCGCATTAACTATAAAGCAGTAACCGGAACGATCATTCTGAAAAATGCTAACGACAGTCCCACGGCCAGTATTTTTTACGCTGCCTATTTTAAGGAAGGTGAAAAAGATGCGTCCCAGCGGCCAATAACATTTCTGTACAATGGTGGTCCGGGCAGTTCTACCATCTGGCTGCACATGGGTGCCTTCGGGCCCCAGCGGGCTTACCTGGAAGATACCGCCCGCACAAAAGCTCCGTATAAAACCGTCAATAACGACTATAGTCTCTTAGATGCCAGCGACCTGGTATTTATCGACGCCCCGGGAACCGGTTTCAGCAGGATCATCACAAAGGAAATGGGCGGTGCAGGAAAGCCTTCTGATTTTTTTGGCACCGATCCGGATGCGAATGCGTTTGCCTCTTTTATCAGCCAGTTTCTTTCCGATTTTGATCGCTGGACTTCCCCCAAATATTTATTCGGAGAAAGCTACGGCACATTTCGTTCAGCGGCGCTGGCCGAAATTCTTGTTACCCGCAAGCACATCAGTTTAAATGGTATCATTCTCCTCTCACAAATTCTGAATCTCGGAAATTCGCCCGATAATCCACATGCAGTGCCGGGGGATGACAACGCTTATCAATTGGTTTTACCAACTTATGCAGCCGTTGCATGGTATCATCATAAACTTCCCGGTCAATATGCAAAACTGGAAACGCTGTTAAGTGAAGTGGAACGATTCGCCATGACAGATTATGATCTTGCATTGAAGAAAGGAAGCACGCTGGACTCCGTTTCATTCAACGAGATCGCCGTGAAGCTGCATAATTATACGGGGTTGTCGGTTGAATATATCAAAAAAGCCAACCTCCGGGTGGAAGACCAGCAATTCCAGCATGAATTACTGGGCAATGAAGGTCTGGTTACAGGCAGACTTGACGCACGTTTCAGTGGTTATGCTATGAATCGCCTCGCGGAGATAAGTGATTACGATCCGATGGATTCCTATATTGGTGCACCATTTGTAGCTGCATTCAATCATTATGTCCGCGCTGAGTTAAAGTATGGAAACGGACTAACCTTTAATCCCAGCGGACCCGGCGTTTATGGTCAATGGGATTACCGGCATGAGATACCGGACTTTAGGGATCCGCAGGAAAATATTTATCCCAATACCATGACAGCGTTGGGCCATGCCATGAGCTATGATCCGAATTTAAAAGTCATGCTGAACAGCGGCTATTTCGATCTGGGCACTCCGTATTTTCAGGGCATCTACGAAATGCATCATCTTCCTATGCCGGCTGCGCTGCAGAAAAATATAGAATACAAATTATATTTTTCGGGACATATGGTTTACCTGCACCCGGAATCATTGAAACTACTGCATGATAATGTGGCGAAATTTATTGGTTCCACGCATTAAACTGCTATCTGCCTTTTTAACTTCTGCGTTAAAGTGGCTACCTTGAAATACTCCCGGGCAAATAATCCTGACGCTGATAATGAATATTGAACCTGTTCTGAGCAGAATTACCATCTTTCCGGTTAAATCGCTGGATGGTATCACGCTGCAAAAATCAACCATTACAAAGGGTGGCTGTCTTTTACATGACAGGGAATTTGCACTCATTGACGAAAAAGGGAATTTCATCAATTGGAAAATCAAATACCCTGGTTCATACCCTGCGTTCTGCCGTTGATTTTGAAAACGAAACCATTTCATTCAGACCGGACACAGACACAGCATGGAGTCATTTTCATCTGAAAAAGGAAAAAACAGAAATTGAATCTTTCCTGACAGGTCATTTCGGAATAAAAACAAAATTAATTCAGAATGATACGGGGCGCTTTATGGATATTCCCGACATCAGCGGAGCAACCATTCTTTCCACGGCCAGCCTGCAGGAAGTTTCCACCTGGTTTGATCACATGAATCTGGACGAAACCAGGAAACGTTTTCGCGCAACTTTGGAAATAGACGGGGTACCTGCTTTTTGGGAAGATCATTTATTCTCCCATGAGGACAGGGCGATTGAATTTACAGTGGGTGACGTGACCCTGTACGGAAATAGTCCGCGTGCCAGATGTGTAGTGCCGACGCGCAATCCTGAAACAGGTGTAATAACACATGCCTTCCCTAAATCCTTTTCCAGACATCGCGCGTCAACGCTTCCCGAATGGTCCAACCTGGAAGAATACGGGCACCATTATTATCTGACGGTTAACTGCCTTATCCCTCCTACTGAAATCGGCAAGACTATTGAAACGGGAAATCCCATAAAAATTATCCGCGAGAAAGAATTTTACTGAAAAGGTTCATTTATCATCAGGATTGCAGATTTTAAAAACCACAGCAGCCAACGCAGCACCTCCGAAACAACCGACCAGGTAAACCCACAAATAACTCCAGGAGCCCATTTTCATCAGACCGGCACCAATCGCAACAGCGGGATTAAAGGCAGCCGAGAATGCTCCAGTTGCATAGGCCATTGCTAAAACAGTGAACCCAATGGATAATCCGTAAAAACTGTTTCCAACTGAACCTTTAGCCGTAGCCACATTCAGTACAACAAAGGCCAGTGCGAAGGTTCCCAGGAATTCCGCTACCAACCCCTTCGATGCACTAACCATATCGTGCGGTACGGCAGGCATTTGATCACCCATCAAGAAAGTAACCACACCGGCGGCTGCACAGGCACCCAGGACCTGCGAGATCCAATAAGGAATGGCATCTGCCATCTGTATTTTACCGCGTATCAAAACAGCCAGCGTGACTGCCGGGTTATAATGCGCTCCCGAAATATGTCCGCCTGCAAAAACCATTACCATCAATGCAGCACCAATGGCCAGGGGCGCAAAATCACCCTTCCCGCCGATCACCGTCATGCCGATAGTAAATACAAGAAAGAATGTCCCGATAAACTCAGTGATGTACTTTCTCATAAATTTATATTTTAGGGTTATAAAATACAAAACAAAGTAACTCATTAAAGTATTCATGGTATCGTTACTAAACCAGGCCGGAAGGAATCTGTACGATAAACTCAGACCCTTCTCCTTCCTTGGTCACCACTTTCAATTCTCCTCCGTGTGCTTTTACAATATCATAACTCAGGGAAAGTCCGAGCCCTGTTCCCTGACCCGTTGGCTTGGTGGTGAAAAAGGGCTGGAATATCTTGTCCACCACTTTCTGCGGAATACCATTTCCGTTATCCGCGACATGTATTTCAATATAGCTGCCTGCGTTTTTTGTACTCACCGTAACGGTTGGCTCGTAACCCTGCTTCTGAAGCCTGCTTTTTTCAGCTACTGCATACCAGGCATTATTATAGAGATTAACTAAAACGCGGCTGATGTCCTGGGGTATGATATTTATTTTTGAAATGCTTTTGTCAAAGTCCGTTTTCAGCGTTGCATTAAAGGATTTATCCTTTGCACGAAGTCCATGATAACTCAGTCTTAGGTATTCGTCCGCGAGTGAATTGATATCAGTAGGTTCTTTCATTCCACCGCCACTGCGACTATGCAGCAACATCCCTTTTACGATAGAGTCTGCACGCCTGCCGTGGTTGGAAATTTTCTTTTCATTTTCCCTGATATGGTTAAAAATTGATTTCAACTCTGCCATATTACCGTTACTGATTTCCCGTTCGGCTTCGTCAATCAGTTCCGTATTCACTTCAGAAAAATTATTGACGAAGTTCAGTGGGTTCTGGATTTCATGCGCGATGCCGGCTGTGAGTTCTCCCAGGGAGGCCATTTTTTCAGACTGTACCAGTTGGGCCTGAGTGTCTTTCAGGTTTTGCAGGGACAGGTTCAACTGATGAGTACGTTGTTCTACCTTTTCTTCCAGTATTTTATTCTGCTCCTTTAGCTTCCGGGAACGGTATGCAATAAACGCCCATATCAGGGCAGCAAATGTTAAAGCAAATATAGTATATGCCCACCATGTGCTCCACCAGGGCGGTGTAATAACCAGGTCAATATCTTTTTCTGTTTCGAGACCGACCGCATTAAGTGTTTTTACTTTGAAAATATATTTCCCGGGAGGCAGGTTAAAATAATAGGCTCTTCTCTCTTCGCCGGCAGAACGCCAGTTATCGTCGTAATTCTCCAACTTATAGATCAGCCGGGTATCTGCATGTTCACTGCTGAAATCGATATTGGAGAATTCAAAAGAAAAAGTATTCTGATTATGGTTCAAACGGATCTCTCTGGTTTGCATTAAAGGTTCCGGAAGTACGCCATCGCGCGAGGGCTGTACGGGTTTATTATTGAGCAAAAAACCAGTTAAAACGACTTCTGGCGCTGATGAGTTTTGTTGTAACAGTTTGGGTTGAAATTGAAAATAACCCGTAGAATCTCCCAACAGGATTTCACCATTGTGACGGATATATAGAATACCCGTAATGGCCTGGCCATTTATGCCCTGGTTACTCCCGTATAATACGGTACTGGTTCTTTCCCTATTCAATTTTGCGATACCCTTTGGCGTCATAAACCATAAATTCCCCTCCCGGTCTTCCATCATCCAAAATAATAACATGGAGCTCAGTCCGGATAGATCATCCCTGAAATTCAAAAAATTATCTGTTTTTTCATCATATTTATAAAGGCCCGCATCCGTACAGACCCAAAAATTCCCTTCCCTGTCTGCCATGCTTCGGAAAATAATAAATTCCCTGAGGTATCTTTTAAACTTTCCTGTTTTCTCATCCAGACGGTTTAAACCAGCTTCAGTTCCTACCCAGATAATTTGATTTTTGTCTGTTCCGAGCATGGTGCAATTATTACTGCTCAGGCTCTGTGAATCCTTCGGGTTATTTTGGAAACGTCGCCATTGGCCCGATTTCGTATCCAGCATGTTTAGGCCTTTGTCCGATGTGGTAATCCACAACTTATTATCCTTTGTTATTTTCAACATTCGGAGGGAATTTGATGACGGACTATTTGGATTTCCCTCGTCGTGTTGATAGGCAGAAAAAGATTTCGTAGCGGGGTCAAAGAGGTATAGGCCGGCAGGAGACGCAATCCAGAATTTCTGACCGTCTTTTTCGATATAAAAAATATTATTTAATTGTGAATTTGTATCCTTATCAATTAAAAAAACTTCCTCAGCGCCGTTCCGATTCTGATGTATCAAATCCTCTCGAAGTTCCAATCCACAATGTCTGCGCATCGTCTTCGGCAAAATAAAAAAACTGTTTGCCGGTTTTAGTATGGGGCAGCACATTCAAAAATGGATTTACTTTAAACAAAGCTCCTTCCCAGGTACTGATCCAGGTAATATTGTCCTTTGTTTTATAAGTTGTCCAGAAGTTATCATCTGCCAGTATTTCTTTACTGTTTTTATCCTTACCCAAGTGTGAAACTTTCTGCGTGCCGGGATCATACACATTGATCCCCCCTTCGAAAGTTCCGATCCAGATTCTTCCCCTGGCATCTTCCGTAATAAAAGTGATATGATCGGCTCCGTAAGGAATAACTTTTTTAAGGGGCGGGCGGCTGAACTGGTCAGGATGCAGCGGATCATAGAGGTGTCGTTCAAACGAACCTTCCTGTCTGTTCATCGTATGTAATCCATCCCCCGCGGTTCCAATCCAAAAGTTGCCGCGACTATCCTCAAATATTGCCCGAACCAAATTATTTGTGAGTGTCCGGGGATTTTTTTCATCGTGTTTGTAAATGATGAATCCGTCTTTTTTCTTATTCAGTCTATTGAGTCCGCCTTCATTGCCAGGACCTTCTTCGAGAAATGCATTTCCGGTTCCCACCCATAGTTCACCCTTCCTGTCCTCATAGATTGCCCGGATACTATTGCAGCTGATTGATGAAGGATCGGAAATGCTATGTTTATAGTGTCTGAATTGATTTGTGCCGGGATCAAACCTGTCTAATCCGTTTGGCGTCCCTATCCAGATGGATCCCTCCCGGTCTACCGTAATTACATCTACGGTATCATTGACTAAACTGGCGGGATCATTTTGCCGGTGTCGGAAATGAGTATAATTGCCGGTCAGCGGATCCAGACGATCAAGACCTGCACCCCTTGTCCCCAGCCAGAGCTTACCGGCCTTATCTATATTAATGCATTCGATATAATTTGAGGCAGGTGAATTCTGATTCAACGCCTGGCGCAGATAGTAACTGTATTGATACCCGTCATATTTATATAAGCCGTTCGATGTGGCCATCCACAAATATCCCTGGAAATCCTGTACCATCCCCAGCACAATACCATTGATGTTTTCCGCAGGGCGGGTAACTGGTTTCAATTGAAAATCCTGTGCAAAAACCGATAGATGAAAACAGAGGAATCCGGTGAAAAGGGTTAAAGAAAATATCGCACGCATGCTCATATTTTGCCCTGTCGAATGAACCAAAAATGCCACTGGTAATTTTAAGTCTGGATAGATTAATCCTCTTCACGTTTCGACAGATCGGGATGTTAAGTTAAGATTCTTTAGGCATCATCCGTGTCATGCAAAAACGTATGTGAATTTTTAATATGCTGAGCCGGATTTGAGTCCACAACTCCTTTAAGTAATGCCTATATCAGTTTTGAACCCCCGCCGCCCAGAGAATCGCGTTGCCGAACATTTTTTTGAATTCGGAGGATTGAAATATGTTCACATGGTGGCCCATCTGGAAGTAGACGTTACGCGATTTAATTTTCTCATTTGTCCAGATCACCGGATGGTCCCCCATTTTAATATCGGAGGGGGGCTGATAGCTGTTCTCATCCACATCGGCAAGGACATGCACATTGGGACGGGGATCTTTATCATATGTATACCACTCATCATCAGGGATGTCAAATTTTTCCGGCAGGCCCTTCATTACAGGATGCTTGGGATCTTCCACATGCACGGTCCCCTTTGCTCTCGGCGCGATATAATTTTTCCAGCGAATGCCGCCCATGAATTGAGAATACCAGTCCCACATGGGATACCCGTCGAATTCACCCAACAGTGAAGCATGATGCAGGCCAACCCATCCGCCCCGCCCTTCTTCCATATATTTTATAAATGCAGATTTGGAAGAATCACTCCACATATAGGGTGGATAGTTCAGCTGAAGAAATACCTGGTACCCTGATAAATATTTTTCTGTAAGAGAATCAGCTTTGTTAATGACAGTAAAATCAAAATTATTTTCTTTAGAAAAATATTCCAGCCAGTTCAACGCACCCGCCACAAAACCTTCGTGAATCCCACCGCGTTCGGTCAGCACCAGCACGTGGAAGGCAGGCGTGTCAGCGAGGATGGCCTTTACCGTACTGGTATTACAGATTAATACAATCAGGAAAAATAAAACCTTCATTTTTATACTCTTCGACCTGATCAGGAACATAATAATATTTTATAGAGCTCTATCATTCTATCTGTACCGCTTTCTCCCAGTCAGGTTTGATTTTGAACAGTCTGATCAGGTATGGGATAAGCAACAGTAATTCGATCCTGAATGAAATATATCCGCCCCTGAATTTGAGTAAGGAATATACCATCACCAGCATGCAGATCAAAATGCCCAGGCTCGCATCCAGGATACCCAGTTTGATGGCCCAGTCTTTTTCCATCAGAAGACCATAGGAAACAATTCCCTTGAGCAGAAATATCGATGCGATAGTAATCCCAACTACAGACAGGAATTCATTTGTCGCCATTCCGTATAAAGCCATTGAAAACCTGTATCCAAAAATTCCGAAGATTATTCCGAAAGGAACGGAGACGCCGGCCAGCAGGAAAATCCACATGAATAGTTTTATCCACCAGGGCAGTAACTGTTTTCTTTTTACAGTATTGTACTGGAGAACAATATCGGTTAAAATGTCTTCCTGGGTTTCCTGCATCACCGTTTAGTTAGGATAAGCCTGATTAAATATAATGGCTTTTATCAGATCCGGAAAATGAACACATACTCAATAGAAAAAGTCTCCTTTAACGGGAGACTTTTTCTATTAAAACGGGTTACGGATGATTAAACCTATCCTTTCTTCTTCACAGGACTCACTTTTTTCTTCGCGCTCTTTTTTACCCTATTGACGACCTTTTTTGCAGTCTTCTTAGGGGATGCTTTTTTTGAAATCTTTTTAGTTTTTGATCCTGATGTCGTTTTCTTTTTCGCCAGTTTTTTTTTGATCGCCCTTTTGACAATATTAAATTCATCAGAAACCGCCCCTACTACTTTATCTTTTCCATTTACTATATGGAACCCGATACTGCCGATTATCTCGCCAGCCTGCCGGAATATGCCCTTCTCATTCGTTTTAGCACGGGATGTCACGGTCGATTTATTTGCCATTTTGTTGTTTGTTAAGAGTCATTGTTCCATAGTATTTATACTAAAATCGGACCCCGTTCCAATAATTACTTCAGATCGATTTTAAAGCGGAAACAACTGAATATCAGGGATAAATTGGGAAAATAATTACACAGAAAGTCATATAGTGGAGACTTAAAAATGCGAACTTTATATTATGATACGGACTCTTTTTGTATTGCACAGTTGCTATGCTGATTTTTTCTGCAGCCCCTGCTCAAAAAACAATAGGCCTGACGATCACAAAGGGCCAGATGCCTTATCTTACCCTGGACAAAAACAATGCGCTTCATATCGTATACGGTCGTGGTGACAGTATCATGTACATTTCTTCAAAAGACGGCAGGTCATACAGTTTCCCTTCCCTGGTGGCTGTTTTACCCGGATTAGCGGCTTCTTCCATGCGGGGGCCCCAGATAGCTGCAACCGGCAACGGACTCGTGATAACGGCCTGCGATAAGCAGGGAAATATTTTTTCTTATACCAAGGACGTCTCGGGAAATTGGACCAAATCCATACGGGTTAATGAAGTCAATGGAATAGCCAAAGAAGCACTGATGGCCTTGAGCGCCGATGGATTAAATGTTTATGCGGTATGGCTCGGCGTTAGTGGACCGAAAGGTCAGGCTATATATGGCGCAAACTCTGCCGATGGTGGCCGGACCTGGACCAAAAATATCCTGGTCTACGCGGCTCCCGGACGGATCGGTCTGCGAATGCTGCAAACCTTCCGTAGTGGTGAAGGGGAAAAACCTGTATGTTATGTTTCGAAACCTGATCGACGGAAACAGGGATATGTATTTAATAAAATCTGAGGATGGCGGCAAGTCTTTTGGCCAGGCAACCAAACTGGGAACAGGAAGCTGGAAATTAAGTGGCTGCCCGATGGATGGCGGCGGATTGGTAGTCGACCAGAATGGAAATCCTGAAACAGTCTGGCGAAGGGAAGAAAAGATCTATGCATTTACTCCCGGTATGCCGGAAAAGGAAATTGGTGAAGGCCGCGGATGCACAATGGCAACAACAAACAACAGGAATTTTTACGCCTGGTCAGAAAATGGAAATCTGATGCTGATGAAACCGGATGGCCTGAAAATAAATCTCGGTAAGGGAACTTTACCTCTGGTGAAAGTAATGAGCGACCAGGAACTGATTTGCATCTGGGAAAATGAAAAGCAAATCCATGGTTCTATAGTTCAATTATGATGGATGGCAAATATTATGTATTATCGCTTTTTTCGTTACTCAGCACTTCTATCCGGGCCTGCAGTATTCTCATCTCGTGGAATAATTTTTTTGCATCCCCCAGGTTTACATTATTTGTCAGCGCATCATCGAATTTCTCTGTTAATGAAAGCAACTGGTTCCTGAGAGAGTTAATTTCCGGCTGTAATTCTATTGTTTCCATAACTGATAGGCTTTTGGTATTTCTTTCTATTCCAAAACTGAGCCAAATTTAAGACCTGTTTGAGATAGGCCGAGGTTAAATGATAGTTATTGATTTGCAATTTGTTAAATCATTTACCGGTAAAAATAAAGTCGGAATTGTGTAAGAGAGTCGGTAAAAATTTTATATTATTGTTCGGAAATAATCACTGGTACAACAATGAAATGGCTGTTGCATATCCGGTTATCCGTTACCGTTAATTTGAATGCCATTAAATCCTTAATTTAATTTTCTGAAAAAAATGTCAATTATGAAATTCCCAATTTTATGTTCAGCATTGTTTTCCTCGATTGTTTTTTTCTCCTGTGTCAGTAATAAAAAATTTGATCAGGCTCAAAAGGCAGCCCGTGCTGAACGGGATTCACTCACAGGTATAAATTCAAATTTGTCGTCAGAATTAACTACCTGTAAAGATTCAGTCATTGCAAAAGACAGACGGCTGGCTGATCTGCAAAATCAAAATGCTTTACTCAGACAAAATAATACACAAGCCCTAAAACAGTTACAGGATATGTCCGTGATTACCAGTACCCAGGCCGAAAGCATTAAAAAATCATTGGATAATATCGGTGTGAAGGACATGTATATCATGGATCTGCAAAAAGAAATGCAGAGAAAGGATTCACTGAATATGGTGCTGGTTATGAATCTGAAGGGCGCTATCGGTAATATGGCGGATGAAGACATCAATATCAAGGTGGACAAAGGCGTCGTGTTTATTGATATTTCTGATAAATTATTGTTTAAGAGCGGAAGCTATGATATCACAACAAGAGCGAAGGAAGTACTGGGGAAGGTAGCCGTTGTACTGAAAAATCAGCCGGACCTGGAATTCATGGTAGAAGGTCATACGGACAGTATTTCTTATAAAAGAGGTCCTCTTCTTGACAACTGGGATCTCAGTGTAAAACGCGCAACCGCCGTGGTGCGGGTCCTTCAAAATGAATACGGGCTACCGCCTTATCATATTACCGCAGCGGGACGCAGCCAGTATCAACCCGTGGCTTCCAATGACACCGAAGAAGGCCGCGCCAAAAACCGTCGCACGCGGATCGTCATTTTACCGCAACTGGACCAGTTTTTTAAATTGCTAGAAACCAAATAGAAAATCCCTGCTGCTGCTGGTAAATCGTAAGAGCCTTCACTCATCAGCAGGATGGTATTCTTCCTTTATATACTGAAGCAGATTAACCGCATCAGTGAGTAGTCTTCTGTTGTTGGTTAAAAGCTCCGCGGTATTAATTCTGATTAACACCATATCCACACCCAATTGGGTGAGATCCTCCGCTGACAAATTCCGAAACGCTGCATTGGAGTCCCGAGAATTTTTGAAAGCGGCAGTCAGATTGGCCGCCGTAAAATGTTTAAGCAAAAACGGATCTAAATAGCTCCGTTGGTACTGCAGGGTGATCGCCTGAACGGTGCGCAAAAGATCAATATGCTTTTCATACTCCGCAATTAAACCGATTATTTTAGAGCTTGAAAACTGTTTCAGGTGCAGTTCGTTCTTAATTGCAGCAATAGCACCTGTTGATGGATGAAAAGGCCAGAAGTCATGCGAACGAATGATCCATTGCTGTAGCATCACACTATTTCTATTGTCTACCGGATATTGGAGATGTACTATCAGTGAATCATTAGCGTTTAGTATATTCAACTCAGCCTGATACACGTCGTTTAACTGGGCGGTATCATTCCTGAGATCATGAGAAAGTTGCGAAATAAGTTCCCTTGCATGTGCCCGGTTTGTAATGCCTTCACGGATGTTTTCAGCGATAAAACCCATCATAACGGCAACGAAAATCATCAGGCCTTCCAAAATATATTCTTTCCAGGCCTTGGGTTTGTGCTCCAGTTGCGGATGATGGTGTACTTCCATTGCTGTATCTGGTGATGTGTTTTCTTTATTTGTCTCATTAATAACCGGGATCGTATCGGCTATTTCCTTTTCCCCGGTTTCTATCTCTTCGGGTGCCTTCAATTCTTCCGGTGGATTCGCATCGGGTGGTTTGTTGGCATCCTCTTGATTAGTTTCATCCATAGATTCATCCGAATTGGCATGATCGGTTATTCCCAACGATTAAATCGTGCGGCAATTTATGACTAAATGATAAAATCCAGGATCAGATCCCGATGACTTACCGTCCATCCATAAATATTTCATTCCGGGAAAATATTTATTAATTTAAGGATGTGAAAATCATTGCCTCTATATTTCTTTTTCCCCTCGCATTTTTATTATTCCAGCCCTTGCTGAATAATGAGACGAGTGGAGCTAAAAAGGAATGCGCCAGCACGCAATGTCATAAGAAGAAGAAGGATCAGGGTAAAAAGAAGGAATGCGACAATTGCAATCCTTTCATGGCCTGTGCTCTTTGTAACTTATTCACCAGGGCTAAGGAAATGGCCATTATAAAAACAATAGCCCCAGCCGATCAAAAAATTTCTCTAATCAACGACAACCGGTTGTTTTCCCGCTCATCCGATTGCTGGCATCCGCCTGAAGCGATTTAAAGTCTATTCAGTCTCACCTTATTATTTAATTGTAAAAATATCAAGATGAAAAAAGCATTTTTTTCCATCTTAGCCATTGCTTTGCTTGCCACCACCGCTGCAGAAGCGAAAAAAGGCAAGTCCGCAAAAAAGCAGGCAGCTAAGAAAGAATGCCCGACATCCTGTCCGCGCCCCTGTCCAAAAACAGGCTGCTCACAGATGCCCGCATAATAAAAACGTTTGATGAAAGCGTTGCCCACCACGGAATGTGGTGGGCTTTTTTGCATCTAATAAAAAGAATATTTTATTGCACCCCCTTCTGATGATCCAGAATAAACTGGATGATTTCATCCAGGCTCTGGTCGATACGGCTGATTGCATCCGTAATATCTTCCCGGTTCACCTGTGCGGCAAAAGAAGCAGTCTTCAGTTTCTTGAGCACCGATTTCACATCCATCCCTTCATATCCGGTTGGCCTGATCAGCGCTGACGCGTGAACAAACCCGGACAGTTCATCAAACACATAGATCATCTTGTCCATCGTTGATACCGGCTCCACGCCAAAATATTTCGGGCCATGGGAAGCGATGCAATGGATAACGGCCGGGTCAATATTACGTCGCTCCAATTCTTCAATGATTATTTTGCCATGTAAGTCGGGATATTTTTCCCAGTCCGCATCATGAAGCAGTCCCGCTAGTTCCCAGGCCTGCGCTGTCTCCGGGTCCGCCCCTTCTCTTTCGATCGCCCATGCCTTCATCATCGCAGCAACCTGTTTCATGTGCAGTCGCAATCTTTCATTGCCTACCCATTCTTCAAGCAGCTGATGAGCTTCTTTTATACTCATCAAATGGCCGGCATTGGCGGGATCGCCAAATTCTGTTCTGCCCAGATCAAGATTATATTGTGACATATGAATTTTACTTAATAATGCATATCCAGTAAAGTAACATGCGCGGAAACGGCAACCCATTTATTTTTTCTCTTCATGTATACGTCCTGATAACAATTTTTCCCGGTCATCTCCCTGCCGTTAATGCTAAGCAAAAAACTTGTCCATGCAGTTACTATTCCAACATCAGGAGTCAACAACCGGACTTTCACACTGTCAATCCCCACAGATTTTGTCTCAATGCTGGGCGACATCAGATTCATTAAATTGTCTTTTTTTGTCTGAATCGATCCATTTGCTGCTGTCATTACAAAATCATCCGCTAAGATTTTGCTCAGGGTTGAACTGTCCCTTTTTGGCAACGCATTGAGCCAGTCCTGATTTAGTTGTTTTATGGTTTCGATATCCTGGTTTTGCCCCACAGTGGTAAAAGAGAAAAATATCACGAGGGCGCCAAGAACCAAAACTGCTTTCATTAATATTTAAAGATTATGAGGTCTGAAAATAAATGATTTTTTACGATTGCTAACGCCCCTTAACAAATTATAGCTGACATTAACATCCAATTCCAGGTCTATCCTGGGTTTAGGTTTCATCGCTAAGTCATTATCAATTATATTTTTAAGTGTATCAAAATGCAATCGCTAAATTCCAAGGATGAAACCCTGAGATTAAATCTAAATTTTATAAGTCTGTTTATCTAACTAAATTATACCTTTAATGACCACTTTGAAAGCAACATCTATTCCGCCCGCCTACAAAAACGGATTTTTTTCTTTTCGGATTAACCTTTCACGCTCAAAAAAAAGGAGGTCTTATGTTTGCCCGTTTAACTTTCATCGACATTTTACCGGAACACCAGGAAGAACTCAGAAAGATTTTTAATGAGGAAGTCATTCCTGTTGTAAGAAATCAAAAAGGTAATATCGGGATTTGGTTATTGGAACCAACTGATATGACTACTGAGTACATTTCATTAACCGAATGGCGGTCTGCAGCAGATGCTGAAGCCTATGATTCCAGCGGAACCTACCGCAACCTGGTTGATAAGATCAAAGCCATGTACAGAAGCAAACCAATCCTGAAAACCTATAATATCGCGGAGAGTAAGCTGGTTACTTCCTTATAGGAATTTTATTAACGATTGAAGGAGTACGAACCTGCCCACACCTCCTTAACGGGGGTATGGATTGATTTTTCTATTCTGTTACATCAATGGAATCTGTACCACGAACTCCGCACCTTCTCCTTCTTTTGAATTCACTTTCAACTCGCCACCGTGCGCTTTTACAATATCATAACTCATGGACAATCCTAGAGTGCCGTGCCCAACGCAATACATCAGGCCAACTATTTTAGGAATGGGATAGCACCGGCAAATTACTCCCCTTTCTCCAGGGGAATCACACCGGTTTTCTTTTTGAAGATCACCCATTCCTCCAGCATCTCCTTGTATTTCTCCGGGTTGGATTTTGACAGATCATGGGTTTCGGCCATATCATTGGAGAGATCATATAGCGCAAAAGCAGTTTCATCAAAGGGTTCACTGATATTGGTGATTTTCCAGTTCCCTTTGATCAACAGACACTGACCGGTATGTTCAAGTCCGAAAATATAATCCTTCACATGAACCGTATTGCTTTTCATTTCCAGGTAAGGAACAAATGATGCTCCTGCCATGGGGACCAGTTTTGTATTATTCAGAACAACAGGGTAAGTCAGATTTGCCAGGTCCAGAAATCCCGGCGCCAGATCCATCACGTTTATGAAACTGTTATCGATCCCGGGCTTTCTTTTTACAAATTTACCCGTGATGATCAGCGGAGTAACGACTCCGCCTTCCGATGCATATCCCTTATACAATTCAAAAGGAGCTGCGCCGGCCTGCGCCCATTGCGGGCCATAGGAAACGAATGAACCCGCCTTCCCCATATTATCATAACTATTATTATAATGCGCCCGGATAAATGGTCCGCGTCCCTTGGGATCATTAAAAAAATCTTCCCCTGCCGCGCCATTGTCTGACATAAAAACAATCACCGTATTTTCATATTGCCCGGTTTTCTTTAAGAACTGAATAATCTTTCCGATATGTTCATCCATGTTTTCCACCATGGCAGCATAGATCTCCATCTTCCTGGACTCTGTCTTTTTTTCTTCGGGACTGAGTTTTGTCCACAACTTAACGGTGGAGTCCCGGTCTCTTAAAACAGCATTTTTTGGTATGATGCCCGCGGCTTTTTGTGAATTAAATCTTAGCACGCGCAGGGAATCATAACCCATATCATACTTTCCCTTGTATCTGTCGATATAGTCTGCCGGAACCTGCAGCGGCCAGTGAGGCGCTGTATAAGCGATGTAGGCAAAAAATGGCTTATCCTTTTTCGCCTGCTCAAGAAAACCCATCATCTTATCCGTATAGACATCGGTTGAATAACTTCCTAAAGGATAGGGAACGATTTGCTGATCCTCACGGTATTGAGGCGAGTCTGCCGGAACAATCCTGTTGCTATTAAAATGATTGGCTCCTCCATTCATCAGCGCGAAACTTTTCTCAAATCCTTTGGTATATGGAATATAATTATCCTCAGAGCCCAGGTGCCATTTGCCCGTCATGAATGTCTGGTATCCGCCATCTTTCAATAGCTGCGCGATGGTTACTATGCGGTCTGTGAGATGTCCTTCGTATCCCGGCTTCCCGGCCCGCGGCGTTCCTTCAACAGAAAACATGGATCCCATGCCCGCAACATGGTTATCATTTCCTGACATGAGCATACTCCTGGTAGGAGCACAAAGCGGAGAAGTATGAAAATGAGTAAACCGGATTCCCTGTTTCGCGAGCTGATCTATATTCGGTGTTTTTATATCACCGCCAAAGCAGCCGAGATCTGTATAACCCATGTCGTCAGCTACAATCAATAAAATATTAGGCCTTGAGTCAGACTTTGGATTGAGCAGTAGCAGGTTGGATCGCCGATAGAGATGAAAGTGAAAAAAATTAATATCCCGATTGAATTCCTTTTCATGTCGATTTTCGAATGTGGAAGTTCCGGTTCGCTGCGTGACAGGAGTAATTTATAGTAAGGTAGTCGTTTTTGAGTCTTATCTGATCAGCACCACGACTTTCGGCGATCAGCGTTTATGCATTGGGGCTAACTAATTTACGGATTTAGCCAGGCATGATCAATTTATTGTCAGTATCTACCGAAGGAAATAATACTGTTGGTATCGCTATTTGCCCTTTCCCATTTTTCCAATAAGTAATTTTGAATATTCCTTTGAATCCGGAAGAATAGTTGCTTCATCCTCTTTATCCCAAAAGCCAGTACCGTACTTTTGCCTTTTGATTAAATGACCATTTTTAAAATAGTAGTGAGCTTCCATTACAAGTTTGGTCTTATCATAGATCAAACCCGTATCTGTTGTTAGAAAGTGCTTCTCTGCAACAAAACAGAAAATAAGCATGGCACTGTCGTAGTAGAAGTCCCGCTGCCTTATTCCATAGGAAAGGCCTATATTTTCGGAAATTTTCACGAGTTTATCTTTTGCGAAAAATCCTCCCAAAGTTGCTCCCCCATCTGGTATGTTTTCAAGAAAGTCTTCAGCTGTCAGTACCAGGTTTTTCAGGTGTCCGTCTGAATTTATCTTTTCAATTGTTTGTCTGATCCGTGCACTATCTCTATTGGATGCCTGACCGACAGATGTCAAACAGTTCGAAAGGAGGTAACAAAAAAGGATTGAAAATCGAAGACTCATATTTTAATGGCTGTCAGTACAAATATAACTGACCATTAATTATTATTGATGAAACTGCCTTCGCCAGCCGTAGCTCCGTTTATGCTAACGCTTCAGCCAGCAGGTCATTCTGAGCGCAGGCTATTTACCGGATTTGCACGCGCCGATTTGATTGCCTGGAAACTTACCGTTATCAGTGCAATCAAAATGGCGAGTAAGCCGGCCATAACAAACATCCACCAGGAAACAGGAACCCGGTACTCATAATTCTCCAGCCATTTGTTCATGGCGAGCCAGGCAAGCGGTGATGCAATCACCAGGGCAATCAGCACCAGCCATAGAAATTCTCTGGAAAGTAAATTGAATAAAGAAGCTGGGCTGGCGCCCAATACTTTCCTGATGCCGAATTCATGTGTGCGTTGTTCAGATGTAAATAATACGAGACCCAATAAACCCAGGCAGGAAATAAATATGCCGAGGAAAGAAAAATAGTTGGTAAGCCGGCTCACCACCTGTTCACTGATATAAAGTTTTTGATATTCTTCATCCGAAAACTGATAAGTAAAAGGAAATTTCGGATTAAGCCCTTTGCATAATTTTTCAAGACTGGTCAGGGCTTCTTTTGTTTTGCCCGGTGCTGTTCTTACTAATGCGTTCCGTAATCTATATTCTCATCAAGCCGCAGCACCATCGGGTTTATTTTTGTCATGCAGGGAATTCAAATGAAAATCTTTCAGTACACCAATGATCGTTCCCTTCTTTCGCCAGAATGTAGAGTGGTTTGCCAACAGGATCCTTATAGCCGATAATTTTTAATGCCGATTCATTGACAATATAGCCTACAGAATCTGTCGCAAAATCCTTTGAGAAATCACGACCCTGTAAGCATTTGCAAGATGCATTGTTTTTATGAAATCGTATCCCACCGTTGAATAGCTAAAATTAATATCAGTATTGGGATCCTTTCCCTCCCAGTCTACGCCGCTTGTTCCGTTATGTAATTGCTGTCGGCGCATCTGTCATGCGGGTGATGTCCTTAATTCCAGGCATCTTTATCGCCTGGTCTTTAAACAACTCATATTTGCCGGTGAGATCACCTTCCAGTGGGATATATACAAGGTTTTCCCGGTCGTAGCCCAGGTTTGTGTGTTGTATATAATCTACCTGCCTGCTTACAACAATCGTCCCGATGATCAGTATGATCGAAAGCACGAATTGAAAAACAACAAGCCCTTTGCGAAACCACAATGCACTTCTTGAAAATTTCAGTGTGCCTTTTAATACCAGCACCGGCCTGAACGAGGACAGATATAAAGCAGGATAACTTCCCGAAATAAATCCGGTTACCATAATCAGTCCTGCAATCACCCACCAGAATCCTGAATCATTGAACGGAATCACAATTTCTTTTGCAGTAAGCTGATTGAACTGGGGCAGAATGAAACACTACAAGTGCCAGTGAGATGATCACGGCTATTAATACGATCAGCATCGCTTCACCGATAAATTGTCTGATCAGCGCGAACCGCAAGGCGCCAACAACTTTTCTTACACCAATCTCCCTGGCACGTTTTACAGATCTTGCCGTAGTGAGGTTCATGAAATTGATGCAGGCAATCAGTAAAATAAAAATGGCGACGATACTAAAGAGTTGTACATATTGAATTCTTCCGCCCGATAATTCTCCGCGTTTATCGAAATTCGAATGAAGGTATATATCTCCATAAGCGTTGAATACCCAGCCGTATATAAGAGTGCGAAGTCTGTTCTTTATTGTAATTATCCAGAAAGCGGGTGATTTTATTTTGAAAGGCCTGCGCATTCGTTCCCTTTCGCAGCATGATATAGGTTGTAGGTCCGTTATTGGTCCAGTCCTTTGCCCATTCATAATCCTCCAGGAAACTCTGCCAGTTTAACATATAATCGAAGCGGTCCGTACTGTTTTTCGGAACGTCGGCAAAGACTGCGGTGATCTTCAGATCTTTTCTGTTCTGGTAACGAATTGTTTTGCCAATGGCTTTTGCAGGCGAACCAAAAAAATCTTCCGCCATCTTTTTTGAAATAGCAATATCCGAAGGCGTTTTTAATGCGGATTCGGCATTTCCCTGCAACAAAGGATAGCTAAACATTTTAAAGAAATCCTGCCCGGCATGATTTCCTATTCTCCTTAATTATCTTATTGTTCGCTTCAAAAGTGCAGAGTTCATTCCAGCCATGATTGGTTGCATATTGCACTTCCGGCAATACTCTTTTCATTTCATCCGCCATGATGCCGGGGCCGCCATGAAAAGCATTTACTCCCCCTTCATGGTATTGTCTTTCAAATACACTGAATAATTGTGAACCATTCTTGTGAAATGCATCTACCTTATACTCTTCATTCACCCAGAGCATGATCAGCAGACTGCAGGCTAATCCCAATGCCAGCCCCATGATATTGATCAGCGAGAATGTCTTGTTTTTCCAGAGATTTCTGACAGCGGTTTTCAGATAATTCTTAAACATGGATGGAGTTTTTAGTCTGTTGTAATTTATTCCCACAAAAAATGCCAATCGTGGAAGAATATGATTTGCAAGTGGTTGCGTATCGATCATTTACGAAACTGTCCGTAAATGCTACAGTTAACGTGCGGAGCTGATCATAAATCTATACCTTAAAATAAAAAAAGAGCCGGCAATGAAAATCAGATTAATGGGTCTTGTGCTTTTCTGCCAACTGATATCCTGTGCTCCGCATCCTAAGGAATGGACGGCCATTGGTGATTCCATTACTTATTTGAATGATCATCTGGATGAAACAGGCAACAGGGTGACTAGCGGATACCTGACCAGGGTAACAAATCAGTATTCCGGTATCAAATACATTAACCAGGGTCACAACGGATGGACCACGGTAGGTATCGCCAAAGAAATTGAAAATCTGGGCCTGACAAAAACAGATATTTATTCTGTTTTACTGGGTACAAACGATTGGTGGGGAGGTCTGCCCTTAGGCTCAATGAGCGATTATATAAATAACACCAGGCTCGGTACAACTTATGGCGCATACCGTATCATCATCAACAAAATCAAAAATCTTAACCCTAATGCCCGTGTTATTTTGATAACGCCTATGCAACGCAGTGATTTTGTTTATGTAGCCGACGCTAAGAACAACGCGTACGATGGCTATAAATCCAAAAACGGACAGAGGCTTTCACAATTTGCTGATGCGGTGAAGGAGATTGCTAACTATGAGCATTTTGAGTTAATTGACCTCTACTATAAAAGCGGCATAACAGAGGAAAACGTAGTTAAATTTAAAAGACTGAAGGATCCGGTTAGCGGCGAATACCGCAATTATACATATCCCGACTATATCGGAATACCCTTTAATCCCGGAACAGATGAATATCCATACCCTGTTGATGCCATTGGATATACTTACGACGGACTGCATCCTTCGGACAAGGGTAATCAGGTTATCGCTGATATGATTATTGCTGTATTCAAAAAGACGGGATGGATTGTTGAAGATTCGGTTAAAAAGAATCAATAGTAAGAATAGAATTCACTGCTCTGGAATCTTTTTCCTTTATCAGTTCCATCAGTAAAAAGGAGATCACCCAACTTTGATATGGGTGTAGAATCATTATTATAGGTATAGGTATAATCTATGGTGTAAGCAGTCTGGCCGGGTGCCGCGGAAAAGCTCTCTTTCCCCGGATTATTTTTTTGCAACCGAAATCCCTGTAATAGAAAAAGGTGGTCATGATAGGTGTCATGAATTACATCAAAATCCTCCACATTGATTTTGTCGTCATACTGTTCATACAGCCTGGTAGTGGTAGATTCGGGCGAACCGCTGATGGCAGGACGATGTTCAGTAATTGTTTTCAGATTACCATCCGGATGGTAGGTGAAAGTCAAGGTACGGTCAATCAAAAAACTTCCATCATCCAGGCGGTGGTCCCATTCTATTTCTTTAACCTGAGCAGCCTCGTAAGTAAAAGCGACATGCCGGTAATTAATATTTTCATCGTTTATAAATTTAATCATGAATAATTTTCCCGTAGGATCATACAAATACCGCAATGTGTCGTGATTGACGATGATATTGTTTCGCATCTCGCCGATCTTATTCCCGTCATAGATAACATTATACATAGAAAATCCGGAGGCGAAGTCAACTTTGCTGACTGTACTATCCGCATTATATTCAAAATGGTAGTAGGGTGAAGGCAGGCGGGGTATCGTAATATCCTTAAGAAGGACTTTCTTGACAGGTTCAGCCGGCGGTGGTGGTGGAGGAGGATTGGTTTTGACCGAATATTCCTTTTTACAGGAGCTGAGGAGCATCACAAGCACCAATATTCGAAAAACCCGGCCAGGCTGCAGAGACATTTTTTTTGAGTAAAAATAAGCCGCCTTCCGGTTATATTTAGGTGGAAATAGTTGAACTGCGGAAACAGGCTCATGAACCGGGTTTTTGGTCTTCCTAACGGTAAATTGCGGTAGGTTTATCTCTCCATTGAGAAAAACATTTACTATGGTACAGATTAATATAGAGACAATAAAAATAATTACAGATAATATATTAAATAAATTGAAGATCAAAAACGAAATTAATTTGACTTTTGAAGATGATTGGTATTGGATTGTGCCAGAAGATTCGCTAATAAACCTGTCCGTTCAACCGGATTTAGAAGTCGGCTCACTAAAAGATGATATTGATTTTTTGAATAGTCTGGTAGATGAAGATTATGACACCAATTTTTTAGAACTCGAAAGATTAAGCGCCTTGTTTAGATTTTTATCGGTTCAATTGACCAGTTAAAAAAGTATATCAGCCAGAGACCGGCAGAAATATGATTTAGATCAACGCATTCATTGACCGATTACTTGAAGCGTCGCATATAATGGTATATTTTACGCCGTGACCCGTAAGGACTTTCTAATTCTGTCAATACTCAATATTCTAATCGGCATTATCCTGCTATGGCTCTATCTTTTATTGGGGCACTACGCCGGCACACCGGTATTTTTTGTTCTTTACTTATCTCAGATATATATTAATATCAAACTTCTAAAAGCTAATTCACTGTTTACTGCAGGCAGACTCATCTTTTTTATCATATGGGTCACTTTCCTTTGGGTACCGATTAGTTTTTTATTATCCATGACGACACCGAATGAATTTCACCATTAACATAGCTGCCAGCATATTTAAATTACTACCTTCTTAGCAGCCCCTGCAATTACAAAAGCAATTCCGCTATAGGCAAGCGCTAAAAATGCGCTGGCAATTTCACCCGACAGATCAGTTACCGGAGCGGCTATCACTCGGGGAATGTGAATAATCACAAACCAGATAAAAATCATTGTGCCCAGCAGTGCAGCAATTAATCCGGTCCTGATTTTCAAAATAATTGCGATACCTGAACCAATTAATGCTACGCCGGCAAAATAAGTCCAGAAGATTGGCCCGGGTATCCATGACGGGACCAGGGTTGACGCCTCTTTTGTATATAGAAAATGAAGAATACCAAAACTGATAATTGGTATAGAAAACAAAATAGCGCCGAAGGGCATCAGCCTCTGCCAAATCCGTTCAAAAGGATTCTCATTTTGTGTTGAAAAGCAGCCCGCAATTAAAAACGCGTCACCGGCTAACGCTAATTCTTTTTCTGCATTCTCCCATTCCACCAGATGTTTATAATTCGAGTTCACCATAAACTCATATGGGATATGGAAAAAAAGAAATATCAATAAAAGTATACAACCCAGCAAGAAAGAAACCGGACTCGTTTTAAATTGAAAAACAATGCAAGCTCCGATCAAAATAAGCAGAGTTCCGAACATCAACATAACAAAACCGGGGATCACATAATTTTCCGGAGGCAATAGCATATAAGGAAACTCATTATAATGAATTGTCAGGAGGCCCATACCGGCGATAACTATCCCATAAAAAATGCGGCCTATGGCAGACAGTTTCCCCATAAAGATTAAATGGTTTTATGCCTGATCGGGAGAAAGAATAAAATTATAAGTAAAACTTTCATATTAGCCAATCGGGGAAGTATAAATTTTTAACGGGTGACCGGGTTGTGTTATCTTATAACCGAATTCACACCAAAACAACTTCAAACAATGAAAATCACAATCATAACCGGCTTGCTATTGATTTTAATTAATCGCCCGGGGAAAGCCCAATTTCCCCAGGGGGCAAAAGATTCTGCCCAAAAAGAAATCCTGCAACTAACCAATGACTGGAACAATGCAATTGTAGATCGCGATTCTTTATCCCTTGATAAAATACTAGGGCCTGAATATTCTTTGAATGGTATAGTTAACCGTGAGATCTGGATGAACAATACACTGCATCATTTTAATACTGATACCCTGAAGAATATAAATACCCCGGTTATCACATTCTACGGTAATGCCGTCAAATGTGAGGGCAGCTTTTTCTGGAAAGCGTCTTACGACGGAAAACCAAGGGTTAATTCCGATTTCGATGTTACCGATATCTGGGTAAAACGAAATGGCCACTGGCAGGTGATTTTAAGAATGTCTCTTCCAAAGGCAAAATAAAATGGGTGTCATTCCATTTAACTGAGATAAATGGGCCGAATCCCTGTTGCTGGTTTAATCCCGTTTTTTAGCGAATTTTATTGAACAATTGTGGCTGTTCAAACTATGGACTATTTGAAAAAGCTTATTGGTGATATTGAAATACATTCAGTTGAAGGTATAACAGAATGTTTTGAGCATGGGGTAAACCCCAATGATCATTTCAATAGTGAACCACTGATTTACGAATTAACCAGTGAATACCTCCGAAGCTCCAGATTTAAGGATTGCGTAAAAGTATTTTTGGATCATGGATTGATTTTCGACGACAAACTGTTACTGGCTGTTTTGCTGGACGATGCGCAATCTCTCGAAAATCAGTTAAAAACCAGTCCCGGCGCAATAGGCAAACGTTATACGCTTCGCTGTGCTTTTACCCCTCTATATGAAGCAACACTGCTCCATATCTGCGCTGAATTCAACCATCTTTCCTGTGTCCGGGTTCTGATCAATCAGGGAGCCGACATAAACGCCAAAGCAGGGATCGACGAAAATGGCTTTGGCGGACAGTCACCAATTTTTCACACGGTTAATCAAATTCTAAATCATTCCATTGACGTATTGCACTATCTGCTTGCAAAATCAGTTGATCTGCAAATAACAGTCGCGGGACTGATTTGGGGAAAAGGTTATGACTGGGAAACTTTAATTCCTGCGGTTAATCCGATCAGTTATTCCATGATGGGTCTTCTTCCTCAAATGCACCGGGATGAAAAAACAATTTCAAAAGTTGTTTCACTTTTGCTTAAAAACGCTTATGGAATCGATTACATTCCAAAAAATATTCCCAATAAATATTTAAAGAATTAATCTAGGTATATTCAACCAGGTTCAGTTTCTCTTTTAATACCTGATACCTGGGGTCATCAGATATTCCTTTAAACATGGGGTGATCAATAAGGATAGCAACCACCCCCATCTTTTTTTCAACACATTTAAATAAATGGTGAAATGTTTTGTCCTTTTCTCCTAATGACCACCAGATCATGGCCAGGTCTATATCCAGTACAGTTTCCGGTTCTTCCACCTGCCTCTGCTCTATCTTACGAATACATTCCAGTGCTTTTTCGGATTCTCCGGAACGCCCATAAGCACATCCTAAAGGTGCAAGACCTTTTAATGGATTCTTTATTAACAGGTGAATTTCTTCAAATATTTCTGCTGCCTTCTTCCAGTCTCCCTTTATTCCAAAGCACCAGCCTTTTGCTTCCAATGCCACACGCATTTTCGGATTAAGGTCTAATAAATGATCCAGCTGTTTTATTGCATCATCCGTTTTGCCGGCATTAAGGTAGGCGTCTGCAAGGTACTGGTTAACCATCGGGGATATTGGGTCTACCTCCAATGCTTTTTCCATTATTTCAACCGCATCAAGCTTCCTGCCTGTGCTTAGATAATATAAAGAAAGTAACTGGTGGGCCTCTGTTGTAGCAGGATGCAGCTCTACAGCTTTTATCAAAGATTCGTAAGCCTGGTCCCATTTCCAGTCGTAAAGCAAATACGCCGCACCCTTTGCCGAATATCCTGCTGCGAGTGAACTGTCAAGTTCTAATGCTTTATCGCTGTACCTGTGTACAATCTCAAACGCTACAGCCGGATGCATATTCCCTGTTGCTCCAAGATAGGCATAACCTGTTGCAGCCATGGCGTAAGCATGGGCATAACCGGGTTCAAGTGCTATGGCTTTTTCAAAACATTCTATAGCTTTTTTAGTATTCTTGGGAGTAATCTTATTATGAAAATGCAAGCCTTTCAAAAAAAGTGTGTAAGCTTCAATATTTTTAGTGGGGATATTTACAAGCTTTTCCTCTGTTTTTCGCAGTCAAATTCTCACGACACTTATTTGTTATAATATTGCTGATCTCATCCTGCACTTCAAAAATATCAGTAAGGTCACGGTCATAATTTTCACTCCAGATATGATATCCGTCGGCCGCATTGATCAACTGTGCCGTAATGCGTACCCGGTTGCCGGCTTTACGTACACTTCCTTCCAATATTCTGTCTACGTTTAGCTGAATGCCAATTTCACGTATGTCAGTATTCTTTCCTTTAAAAGCAAAGGCCGAAGTTCTGGATGTAACCTGCAGGCCATCTACTTTGGTCAATGCATTTAATAATTCTTCGGTAATGCCGTCGCTGAAATATTCATTTTCAGGATCGGCGCTCATATTTACAAACGGCAGCACAGCAAGCCGATTAATAGGCTGTTTAGTTTTTCCTCTCAGTTCATCACGGGCAGGAACCACCAGGCCAGTATTGTCTATAGCAAATATGCGGACAGGCTTTGTTACATTCTTTAATTCAAAATAACCCATTTCACGGGTTGTAATATTTTCCTGGTTTTTTATTTCATCATATACTTTTTCTGAAATAAAAACTGAACCCGGGAACAGCAAGGGATTCAATCCGTGATGCAAGGTTAACCCCATCGCCATAAATAGATTCATCTTCTATTGAAATATCTCCGGTATGAATGCCAATTCGCAGATCCACTTTCGGTTTCTGCTGTAATGATTGCTGGATTTCCACGGCACAATGCACGCCATCAATAGCGCTGCTGAAAATGCTTAAGGCACCATCACCATAGTATTGAAGAATTTTTCCATGGTGAGCAGCAACAGAAGTTTCCAAAACCTCCTTCACCCTTCGCCGCTTTTCTATGGCCAATTGCTCGTTTTGATGCATAAGGGCCGTATATCCAACCATGTCGGAAAACATTATTGCAGCAAGTTGACGCATACGTGAAAGTACAGATAAGTTAGCTTCTTATAGGAACATAGGGTGTCCCATTGATACGGTATCGCCACTTCACGCATTTTTATTTGACAATCCGGTTCAAACATTTCAATACTTTTATATTATTATGACACTTATCCAGGATATTGATAAATCGTATGAAGGAAAATTTGTCGCAGGCCTCTATTGAACCATTGCTCAACTATTTTGAGGAACTGATCCTTTTGAACAAAGAGGAAAAAGGAACTCGTTACGCAATACTTTCATCCCCGCCTCTACCGTAAAAGACAGTATGCATTGCAGGAAGGTAATGTATGCACCCAGCTCAACTTCGTCGTCAGGGGTTGCCTGCGCATGTATAAGATTGATGAACAGGGCGCAGTTCATATTCTTCAATTTGCCGTTGAGAATTATTGGATCACGGATCTTGGCAGCTTTCATACTGAAAAAACATCGGAATTAAATGTTGATGCTTTGGAAGACACGATGGTATTGCAGATCAACAGAACCGATCTTATACAATTATACCAGCAGGCGCCAAAATTTGATCGCATATTCAGGGTACTGATGGAAAACACCTATATCGGCCTGCAGAAACGCTTACTGCAAAATATAAGCTCATCAGCCGAAGAAAGATATCAATCCTTTCTGGACACCTATCCTCACCTGGTGAACCGCCTGCCCCAGACACAGATAGCCTCCTATCTGGGCATTACGCCCGAGTTTTTGAGTCGTTTACGAAGCAAGCTCAATAAGCCAAAGTCTTAAACTGGATCAATACTTTTTCTTATCCCAGGTCATTGGATGAGGGTACTCATTCGTCGGACATTTGTCATTACAAATCATTAATTAATTCAAAATAAATTGTATGACACAGGTAAAATCAAACACGAAGAAAATTGCAGTAATCGGCCTTGGCAATATCGGCAAAGTTGTAGCCGGCAACCTGGTAAATGGTAATCGCCCGGTAATTATTGCCGACAGAAAAATTGAAAAAGCAAATGAGCTTGCTCAAAAACTGGGCAGACTTGCACAGCCCCTGGAAATTCCGGCTGCCATTAAAGCCGCAGATATCGTCGTATTTGCCGTCTGGTTTGATGCCATCAAAGAATTGCTAAACAAGTATGCGTCAGAGCTGAATGGTAAAATAATTGTGGACCCTTCTAATCCGATCGCGCCGGATGATAAAGGCGGATTCAAAAAAATAATCGGTGCAGATGAATCTGCCGGAGAAATTCTTTCATCACTGCTTCCTGAAGGAGCGAAATTGGCAAAAGCGTTGGGTACATTGAGTGCTGCTTCTCTTGCGGGGGCCGCTTTTAAAAAACCCGAATCCGCCGTTTTATTTTATGCTACGGATGATACCAGCATCAATAAAGATATTGATCAGTTGATCCATGATGCCGGCTTTGAACCCTTTCGTGTAGGTGGAATTGATCAGTCTGGCCGCATAGAAGTATTTGGTGATCTGCATGAATTTGGTGCGCTGGGTAAAACCGTTAGTTTAGCTGAAGCAAAAGGCAAATTGTATTCCGGTCAACTTTCATAAGCAGTAGTATAACAACGACTGAAAGATGTTTTGATTAATTAACTTTAAATAGATTTTCATTTCTGTTCAGAAAATTTATTTATGAAAAAAGTTTTAATAGCAATAATATTTTGCTCCGCCCTGTTTGCAAATAATAGTTATGCGCAAGCCATCAGCATGGATAAAAAGAACTTCGAAGCAGTCAACGTTTCGATGTCGATGGAAAATATCATGGGGAAAAGCGCGATCAGGGCGGTCAAGGATTCAAATGTGCAGAAAGCCGATGAACCGACTTATGTAAAGATCAAAGGAATAGATTTTAAAAACGGCACCATTGAGGTTAAAGTGCTTAGCCGCCTGTTGAAAAACGCGCCGGATTATGCAAGAGGGTTTATCGGTGTAGCGTTTCGTATAAACGACAGCAATACCAGGTTTGAATGTATCTATCTCCGACCGGTCAACGCCAGGGTAGAAGACCAGGTGCGGCGGAATCATTCCATTCAATATTATTCTTATCCCGATTATAAATTCGACCGGTTCAGAAAAGAATCGCCGGAGAAATATGAATCCTACACGGATATGGAGATGAACAAATGGATCACCATGCGGATTGAAGTAAAAGACATGCAGGCAAAACTTTTCCTGGATAATAATCAGCAACCGTCACTTATCGTAAGCGATCTGAAACATGGAAAAGATTTATCGGGTACCATCGGACTTTGGGTTGAAACCGGAACGGAGGGATTCTTTTCCGATATAAAAATTCATCGCGACGAATGAGAAATTGCATTCAGGTCAGCCTCAATAAAAAAGCGGGATAAGAATTCTTATCCCGCTATTCTATATTTCTTCTCCTTCTATTCTATCTTAACCAGCGCCTCGCGCCCAGCCCAGTTCAGGCCGAACTCCTTGCCCTTGAATACATATTTCAAATTTTCCTGCACAGGAACGGTCTTGGCATCGGCCGTAACGGTCAGCACATTCTTTGACTCATCGAAATTGGCTGCGCCACCCATTTTAATTCCCCATTGCCCGGTTTGAGAATTAAAAATATATGTCCATTTATCCTTGCCCGGATTTACAAACAGACTATAGGTGCCCGCCGCTAATTTTTTCCCATCAATCTTGATATCCTTGTCAGTGGTGAAAAGAGTTGCTTCATCTGCTCCACCCCGCCATGGTTTGTCGTACGGAACGAGCCCGCCCCATATGGTACGTCCTTTTACTGCCGGAGATCCAAATGTGACACGAATATTGGCTCCTTCGATTTTTGCGGTAACCGTATCATGCGGGCTTTGTCTTTGCTTTTGCGCATTAGCCTGAAAGGCAATAATAAAAAAGGCCAAAACCAGGGAAAGCCGGAAAAGAAGCATTTTCGTTTTCATGATCAATTGCGTTTAATGATAGATTAATTAAATGTTAAGAGAATGTAATAAATAGCCTGCAAAACGATTGCCAGAACGGTTCAATAATTATTTAGTTCAATAAATTTCTTAAATTAGACTGTTAGCGAAACCATAAAAACTAATAAACCATGGCAAGTGTATCCATCTACCTAAACTTCATGGGCAATGCCGAAGAGGCATTCAACCTCTATAAAAAAGTTTTCGGAACAGAATTTTCGACGCCGCCCATGCGGATGAAAGATATGCCGCCGAGAGAAGGAGCGCCAGTCATAGCGGAAGCCGACAAAAACAAAATAATGCACATGGCCCTGCCCATTTTGGGCGGAATACAGATTATGGCAACCGATATGCTGGCAAGCATGGGACAAAAACTTGTTGAAGGAAATAATTTTACCATCAGTCTGAACCCCGACACCAAGGAGGAAGCCGACAGATTATATAAAGGACTCAGCGCGGGCGCTTCAGATGAAGTCGTACCCCATGATGAATTCTGGGGATACTGGGGAACCTGCAAAGACCGTTTTGGCATCCGCTGGATGTTTAACGTAATGAAATAAGCAGGACACTGACTGTATCAAAAGCGAACGCTCCCTTCACTTCGGATTTTCAAAGCCCATTGGCTTGCATTGCTTTAGCAGGCGGCATCCCGTTTGCTCGGATTAATTACAATTAAAGAATCCAGGCATGCTTAGAAATTACTTCCGGATTGCATGGCGCAATATGCTCCGCGACAGACAATTTACATTTCTCAATGTATTCGGCCTGGCGGCAGGACTGGCCTGCACGCTCCTGATCTGGTTCTGGGTAAACGATGAGCTGAATATCGACAAGTCATTCGAAAAAAACAGCCAGATTTATCAGCTGATGGAACAGCGCAGGGTGCCGGGACAGAGTCCTGTTTCTGATGAATCCTCCGGCATGCTGGGCGAAACGGTGGCTGCACAAATGCCCGAAGTGGAATATGCCGCTGCATTGGCTCCGCACGAATGGTTCCAGAAATTTACTTTATCCGCCGGCGAAAAAAATATCAAGGCCTTTGGCCAGTATGCCGGAAAGGACTATTTCAATATTTTCTCCTTCCGCCTGCTGGATGGAAAGAAAGACCAGATGCTCGCAACCAAAAATTCAATCGCTATATCCGATGAACTGGCGGTCAAACTGTTTGGCACAACCGAAAACCTGATCGGCAAAGCCATACGATTCCAGCATGACCGCGATTTTTTTATTTCCGGTGTATTTGAAAAACCGGGACTCCATTCTTCACAGCAATTCGACTTCGTGCTATCTTTTGAATATATGAAGGAGGTTTACCCCTGGGTGACTTCATGGAACAATACCGGCCCGCATAATTTTGTGCTTTTGAAAAAAGGCACGGATATCCAATCGTTCAATAAGAGAATCGCCGGCATCGTCGCGGCCAATAGCAAGGACAGTACCCGTACGGCAATTGCTATGCCTTTTGCAGACAACTACCTGCTCTATACGTTCAGCCATGGTTCGCAGACGGGCAATAAAATGGGTTATGTAAAATTATTTTCACTAATCGCGATTTTTATTCTTGCCATTGCCTGCATCAATTTCATGAATCTTTCAACCGCCAAGGCCTCCAGGCGTATGAAGGAAGTGGGCATCAAAAAAGTATTGGGGGCCGGCAGAAAGCAGCTGATCTTCCAGTTTCTTTCCGAGTCTGTGATCTATGCCAGCCTCGCCATGGTCCTGGCGCTTGGAATTGTCTGGCTTCTCCTCCCTGCATTTAATAATCTTACCGGAAAGGAAATTGTTTTGAGCCTGGATCCTAAACTAATTCTTACGCTTACAGGAATTACCCTGATCACGGGATTGTTGTCGGGCAGCTATCCTGCATTATATCTTTCCGGCTTCAACCCGATCCCCATTTTAAAAGGAAGTCTTCGGACTTCATTTGCAGAAGTATTCTCCCGCAAGGGACTGGTGGTATTTCAATTTACGCTCTCCGCCCTGCTGATCGTTTCTGTAATAGTCGTTTACCGCCAGGTGCAGTTTGTGCAGCAGACCAATCCGGGATATAACAAAGAAAATATTGTTCGCTTCAATTCGGAAGGAAAAGTATTGAGCAACGAAGATGCTTTTGTGGATGAGGTGAAGAAAATTCCCGGTGTTGTCAATGCCTGTTATACCTGGCATGAAATGATCGGAAGGAATTATGGTGATTACAACCTCAGCTGGGACGGGAAGAATCCCAATGAAGCGATTTACATAGAAGGATTTGGAGCAGGATACGGCTTTATTGAAACGATGGGTATGCAATTGGCTGCCGGCAGAGGATATTCAAAGTCTTATGGCGACGAAGGATCGAAAATTATATTGAATGAAGCCGCCGTTAAACTGATGCAAATAAAAGACCCCGTAGGTAAAACGGTGCGGTATGGAAATCAGGCCAGGCAGATCATCGGTGTGATAAAAGATTTCCATTTTGAATCCCTGCATGAGCTGGTAAAGCCCTGTTATATCACGCTGGACGGACCGGGCAATATATGGCATAAGATGATGGTGAGAATAAAGGGCAGGGACGAAGCGGCAACCCTCCAGGCGATCAGACATCTGTATGAATCCTATAATCCCGGGTTTCCCTTTTGAATATAATTTTCTGGATGAAGCCTATCAGAAACAATATATCACAGAGACCAGGGTTGGCATCCTCTCCAGGTATTTTGCAGGACTCGCCATTCTGATTTCCTGCCTGGGCCTGTTCGGACTCGCCACTTTTACAGCACAAAAAAGACGGAAGGAAATTGGCATCCGCAAAGTAATCGGCGCTTCGGTAAATGGTATTGTGGTTATGCTGTCGAAGGATTTCCTGAAGCTGGTACTGATCTCCCTGATCATTGCCTTTCCGCTGGCCTGGTGGATGATGCATCAATGGCTGCAGGAATTTGCCTACCGCGTAAATATCGGATCAGAAGTTTTTTTGGTCACCGGGGCTTCTGTATTCCTGATTACGATACTCACGATCAGCATGCAGGCGCTCAAAGCAGCGCTGACAAATCCGGTTAATAGCCTTCGCTCTGAATGACTTGTCCGTGCGCCGACGCTGTCCCGGACAATCCGGGATAGCGCAGGCATCTGAAACGTCAGCGTAAGCGGAGCTCCGCTTCGTCTGCTGTATCTGCCAAAGGCAGAGAAGGCGGGGCTGCGAAGACAGCCTGAGAACGGAATAGAGAACAACATCCGTGGTCACCGATGACCAGACTAGAGCAATGCTGCTCTCAAACCCTCCATAATTGTGGCAAATCGCTTGTCTAATTTCTGGCAATATCGCCTCGAAAATTCACCTTTATCGATTGTTATATTTTCTAGTGAGATGGCAGTTTCAACCGGATCGGTCTTTACTACACCCGCTGTCACGTGACCACCCGTGCCATAACCTAAAGACGGCATATATTGGGCTCTCGGAGAGGTAATAACAACTTCAAATAACTTAAACAGGCAGGCTGAATCTTTAAACTGAAGTATTAAACTAAAATGTACGGCTGGTTTCTGAGACATCAGGGATTTATCCAATTCACCCTGGTATACTAATTCGCCGGAGCCCTTATCCTCGGATTCGAAGTAATATTTGGCGTCTTCTTTTCTATCAAAAAAAACCCTGGCTCTGTCAAACAGACTTTCTTCATCTGCGGATCCATTCAAAATGACCGTATCTGAATATACAATGTGATTTTCAACGACGGGAAAAATGCCGTAAAATTTCCCGCTGTCAATGCGGGATAGAAATGTTTCTTGCCCATTAGCATGGAAGGCACTGATCAAAAAACCAAATAAAACTAAAATCCTAATTACTCCGGTAGATGTCTTCATTCGTTCCAGGTTCTGAATATATATAACGGGAAGCATGTTCAAACAGTATTTATAAATCATTAAAAGTTCTAAAAATGGACAGTCTTCTGCGCAATAAGCATTTACACTTAGAAAGGGAAAAGACACCTGACTAGTATGATCTTATTTAAAATAAATTACCTTGAATCCCGATTCACCGCCAGAAAATAATGCCTAAACAGCATGAAGATAAAAATATTGCTATTCGCATTCATCGGATGCCAATTCAGCTTCGCACAATCTGTTTCAAAAAACAGAAGCAGACAGTACTGAGCGGAGACAGATTGCCATCGCCATGGAACAATCCCTCAAACATGAATTGCTCGATATTTACTATCCGCGATCACTGGATACCATATACGGCGGTTTTCTTTCCACCTTCACCTACGATTTTAAGCCCACGGGCAGCCAGGAGAAAATGATCGTTACGCAGAGCCGCCACACCTGGACAAATGCAAAAGCCGCATTACGATATCCCGAAAAATTATACTATCGCAAGGATGCCACCGCCGGATTTCATTTTCTTGCCGACAAGATGTGGGATAAACAATATGGCGGGTTCTATACCCTGGTGACCCGCAAGGGAGAACTCCCGCCGGGTGATCCAGCCAACAAAGATGCTTATGGAAACGCGTTTGGCATATATGCCCTGGTTGCCTATTACCAGTTAACCCATGATACTGCTGCACTCGCACTGGCCAAAAAAACTTTCTACTGGCTGGAAGCGCATAGTCACGATCCCCTGCACAAAGGATATTTCCAGCACATGAAGCGGGATGGCGAACCCATCAGACGAACAATGAATACACCTGTTACTGCCGAAACAGGATATAAGGATCAGAACAGTTCCATCCATCTGCTGGAAGCGCTGACCGCATTGTATGAAGTATGGAAGGATCCGCTGGTGCGGGAACGCCTGCAGGAAATGCTTTTCCTGATCCGCGATACCATCATCACTCCCAGGGGAAACCTGACACTTTTTTTTCAATCGGACTGGACACCGGTTTCTGTAAAAGATTCCAGCCGCGATTTTATTCTGCACCATCATAACCTGGATTATGTTTCATTCGGCCACGATGTGGAAACAGCCTATCTCATGCTGGAAGCTTCACAGGCACTGGGATTTAAAAATGATTCCATCACCTTGATGACTGGCAAAAAGCTGGTCGATCACGCATTAAAAAACGGCTGGGACAAAAAGGTCGGCGGATTTTATGATGAAGGATTTTATTTCAAAGGCGATACAGTAATTACCATTCTGAAAGAAAGCAAAAACTGGTGGGCACAGGCCGAAGGTCTGAACAGTCTGCTGCTGATGTCAGATTATTTTCCCAATGACCCGCATCATTATTTTGAAAAATTTAAAACCCTCTGGACCTATACACAGACCTACCTGATCGATCATCAGTGGGGCGACTGGTACGACGAAGGTCTCGACAAATCCCCCGAACGCAAAACCGCATTAAAGAGTCAGATCTGGAAAGCCACCTATCACAATTACAGGTCGCTGAGTAATTGCGTGGACCGGCTTAATAATCCACGCTGATGATAATCTCCTGGTATTAAAAAAAAAGCTGCCCATTTGGGCAGCTACTCTTCATATGGTTAAAAACTAAATTATTATTTGCCTCCGATCAGGTAAAATACACCAATCTGGAACACACTGTTCTTAACTGAATAACCTGAAACCTCCTGAGCTGCTATATTTGTCAGACCAAGGTTATAACGGGCATCAATACCTGCACCTATCGAAGAACAGGTATAGCCTAAACCGAATGCCCAGCTAAAATCAGTTGATTTGTAAGAAGACTTAACATTCTCGGTCATATCACCTGCCTTAACATTAGCTGCAAGAAGGAATCCAAGCTGCGGACCCGTTTCGCCAAAAAAACCTGAGCTGTGGTGATACTTAGCAAGTACCGGAATATTCAGGTAGGACTGATTTACTGTGAAATCCATTCCGTCCGATGCGGCTTTTGCACCTTGTCTTGAATAGACAAGCTCCGGCTGCAGAAAAAATGAATTCATCAATGGAATGTGTGCAAACGCACCGCCGTGAAAATCTACTTTCGTTTTTGCCCCATCCGCCCCGGAACCTGCAAGGGTAGCAAAATTCGCTCCCGCTTTAACTCCGAATTGAACCTGGGCATTCGCCGTAAAAAATGCTCCTGCTGATAAAAACAAAACAACTAACTTTTTCATAAGGTGATTTTAAAGTTTCAAAATTTTAGCCCAACGGATTTATTAAGGCTAAATTGGATATATAAAAACGACTACAGCTGATTATTATTTTAATAAAATGGAATATGTCTCAGGATTTCACCATTCAATTTCAACGCATTAAGAATGCATATTTTACTCTTCCCGTAATGGGAGATTTTCCAAAATTTAATCAGCATAAACCCGCCGATTTTAGTTCAATTTTTCAGCGATCTTTTCCTGTTATACGGCCGTCCTTCTATATCCTAACTTGTTTTGTAGGGGAATTTTCTTGATGCGTTTTTCATGAGCGCTTTAGTCAGCTGCTGTGGACTGCTTCCCAATCCACCGGTCGCGTCATAGTCATATTTCCAAAGAAGTTCACTGCTGCTGTTATGAATAGTTAAAGTAACAGCAGTCTTGTTGGTTGGGCCGGCGGCTCCGACTAACAGAGTCATCGTGACAGCAACGCCTTCTGACATCGGCTTTGAAGAAATAGCCTTTCCGGATATGACCGCATCCACATTCAACAACCTGCATATTTCTCCCTTGTCCTGCAGAGATAAACTTTCAAAAGAAATATTTGCTTTCTTCAACAAGGCGTTCGTTTTATCCACATCCTGAAAAGTGGCCGAGTATTCGTCTTGCCGATGGAGAAGCCAGGTATAGGCGGCATTCTGCATATCATATCCGGTCTTTTGTTCAGACTCTTTCAAAGTTTCTATCGTCATACCTTTGGGCAATCTTTTGCTGTCGATGGAAACGAGAAAAGGAAGGATTGCAACAGTTTTAATTGAGTTTCTGGAGTTCTCAAAATTACTGGCCTTATAGATCGTCGGTCCGCAGGATGACAAGACCAAAATAAATACTCCTGTAAAAAGTAAATTATTGCGCATAGTCGTATCAGTTAGTTTTTAATTACCCAATGAACGATCATCAAATAATTAAATTGTTTTTTTTCGAAGCTGTACGTTGCAACAACGACAAAAATTAACGCAGATCAATAAATCATTAAGTGAACGGTTATACGAATAGGTGTTTTTGCTTATTCCCCGTCTCACACTGATTGATTAAAACAAAAAAGATGAAAATGAAAACCTGGGTATTGATTGCCCGCTGCCTGCTCGGTTTTATTTATCTGGTGTTCGGGCTCGATTATTTTTTTCATTTCATACCCTATCAACCGCTACATACGGGAAAACCGGGAGCGCTTGTCGCCGGACTAAAAGGCACGGGCTATATCTATCCCATGATGAAATCAATCCAGATCCTGGGCGGTTTGTGTTTACTCTTTGACCGGTATGCTCCATTTGCAGCAGTGGTACTTTTCCCGACCAGCCTGAATGTATTGCTATTTCACACCATCCTTGTGCCATCCGGCTGGCTGATGGGCGTTTTCCTGATAGTCCCAAACCTCTTCCTGGGATGGGCTTACCGGAAATATTATCGCGGCATGTTTACCGCCAGACCGGTAGTATGAAGGAATAATTATTAACTTGTTTTACGGATGATGAAATATCTAAAACTCATAAAGGTTTCAATTTTCATTTGGATATCCCTGTTCCTGATGGGATGCCGGGAAGAAATTCCCTATCCCATACTCGACCAGCATAAACTGGCAAAGGAATATTACGAGGAGGATTCAACATGGTATCTGGATAACATACCTTTTTTTGAATGTTCCGATAAGGAAATAGAGCAGGTATATTATTATCGCTGGAAAATGTATAAGGCCCATATCAGAAATACGGGCACTAACAGTTATGTCATCACCGAATTCATCAATCATGTGCCCTGGGACCGGGAGCCCTACTGTACAATCAATGCGGCGTCCATGCATCATATATATGAAGGGCGCTGGCTGAAAGATCCCCGCTACATGGATGGATATATCGATTACCTTTTCCAAAACGGGGGAAACAATCGCAGGTACAGTGAAAGTGTTGCAGACGCCGCTTATGCGCGATGGCTGGTGAATGCAGATTCGGCATTTATCTGCCGGCAACTGGATTCCATGAAATACATCTATGCGCAGTGGCAGGATCATTGGGATTCGTCTAAACAACTTTATTATATTCCGGCGATGCCCGATGCAACAGAATATACGATTGCTTCCATTGATGCATCCGGCGGGACAGCCGGTTTTGAAGATGGCGAAGCCTTCCGGCCAACGATCAATAGTTATATGTATGGCAATGCCATGGCCATTGCAAGAATAGCCAGACTGAAAGGCGACGAGACGACTGCAAAGGAATATTTTCAAAAAGCAGCAGCCCTGAAACTGAATGTAGAAAAATATTTATGGAATGATTCATTACAGCATTTTACTGACCGGTTCAAAGTAAATAATAAATATGTGCACTACTGGGATTTTATCCGGGGCCGTGAGCTGGCAGGGATTATCCCCTGGTATTTTGATCTCCCTGCCGATTCACCGGTTTTCAATCAAGCCTGGAAACATATTACGGACACCAGTCAACTGCTGGGTGCATTCGGACTGCGGACCAATGAACCTTCTTATCAATATTATTTTAAACAATTTGTATATTTTGAAGGCCAGCGCGGCAGCCAGTGGAACGGACCCAGCTGGCCCTACCAGTCGAGCCAGGCCATTACGGCCATGGCCAATTTCCTCAATAACTATAAACAAGATGTCATCACATCATCCGACTATACGAGTCTTCTCAGGAAGTTTGCCAAACAACATATCCTGCCCGATGGTAAAATAAATCTGGTTGAAGACTATGATCCAAACCTGGGCGGTCCCATCGTGTACTATTACTGGAGCAATCATTATAACCATTCTTCCTTCTGCAACCTCGTTATTTCCGGTCTTTGCGGTATACGACCCTCAGCGGGTGACACGCTTACTGTAAATCCATTGGTGGATTCTTCCATCCGGTATTTCTGCATGGATGACGTCTCCTATCATGGCCATCGTCTTTCGGTAGTATATGATCAGGATGGCGAGCGATATCATTTGGGAAAGGGCCTTACAGTTTTTGTGGATGGAAAAAAAGCAGCGTTGTTCCAGGAGCAGGGCAGGAATAAAGTTGTTGTTGGAGCGCCCATTCTCCCTAAACCAATAAAAAGCGCTGAAAATTATGCCCTGAATATTTCACACCAGGGTTATCCCGTACCAACGGGATCTGTAAATGCCAGTCCGGATACTTCTTTGTATCAGACCATTGATGGACGAATATGGTATTTTCCTGAAATCACGAATCGGTGGACAACCCAGTGGCTCTACTTCAAAGACAGACTGGTGGGCGATCGATTTCGGTAAGCCACGCGAAATTTCCGAAGCGGCTATTTATTTAGTCTCCGATAACAAAGACTTTTCTCCGCCTGACTATATTTCCATTGAATATCAAAAAGACGGGCAATGGCTACCCGTCATAGAGCGGGAACAAAAGCCCACACGGTATATTGGCAATACAGTAAACAGGATTCTCTTTAACAAAATAAATACTTCGCGGCTAAGAATAGATTTTAAGCACGAAAACGGGCAGGTTGCTGTGTCTGAGATAGAACTTTATTAACGCTGACCCATCAATTCTTTCATCATTGTTTTAATAAATCCTGCTTTATCCTTTTTCACTTCTTTCAACATCGCTTTTCTGTCTGCCGGGATAGGAAAATATTTTTCAGCCCATAAATTTATTTCAATCATTACAGGAAGTAAGTCAATTCCTTTTTTGGTTAACCTATATAGCACTTTTGCTTTGCTCTCCGGGTGAGCTAATTTTTCAATAATCTTGTTTTCCTCAAGTGCCTGTAACCTTGAAGCCAAAATATTCGTTGCTATATCCTTCCGGAGCTTTTAGAAAATCGCCATAGGTGCACTCTTTTGCAAACATTAAGTCCCTGATAATCAACAGAGACCACTTGTCTCCCCATATATCAAGCGAATTACTAACAGGGCAATCTGACCTTTTTTTTGTTGTTCATAAAAAAATACTTTCAATTTCCACTTGCATTTTGCAAGTAAGTTATATATTTGCACTTGCAATTTGCAAGTAAAATTACAAAAACAATTTAAATGAAACAAACAATTTTAGTAACCGGGGCCTCTTCAGGCTTTGGTCTTCTTATCGCCAACAAGCTTCACCAAAGCGGTTACCATGTAATTGGCACAAGCCGTGACCCGGAAAAATATCAGGCCAAACTGCCTTTTAAATTATTGGCATTGGATATTGCCGATGATGATTCAATTGAATCTTTTGGCAAAGAGCTTTTCAGCAGGTAAAGCAACTTGATGTACTGATAAACAATGCAGGTTACTAGTAACAGGTCTTGCAGAAGAAACTTCTGATTGAACTGGGAAGGCAGCAATTGGAAACAAACTTTTGGGGAACCGTTAAACTTACCAATGAGTTACTACCTTATTTTAGAAAGAAACGATTTGGCAAAATAATTACCGTCGGTTCTATTGTTGGGTTAATCAGTCTTCCTGGTGTTGCTTACTATGCTGCTTCAAAACATGCTCTGGAAGGTTATTTCAAAGCACTCCGTTTTGAATTAAATCAATTCAATATCAAAGTAAGTATGGTTGAACCAATGGGTTTTAAAACCAATATCGGTACAAGTGCAGTTGCAGCAAAAGGAAAATAAGAGATTATGATAATTTTCGACAAAAAATAGCTCGCGTTTACAAAAAACGAATTTGCTAAGCAGCAGACCCGAACCTGTTATAAATACGGTGCTGAAAATTGTCAAAGAAGAAAAACCTAAATTCAGTTATCCTGTAGGCAAACGGGCATCAATAATTCTTACATTGCAACGTTTTGCCTATAACGTTTTCGAAAATTCAATTTTAAAAAGTGTAATGGCCGCAAAATAGCATTACTGTTTTAAGACACTAAATAAGTAAGAAATAAATCAGAAAATGAAAGCATTTATTGTTAACCGCTACGGCAAAAAAGAAAAATTACAACTAACTGAAATAGCAGAACCAGTTGTAAAAGAAAACTGATGTCTTGGTTCAGGTACATTCAGCAGGTGTGAACCTTTTGGATTCAAAGATCAGAAATGGCGAATTCAAAATGATTTTGCCTTATAAAACTCCATTTACCCTGGGACATGATGTATCAGGTGTTGTAACAAAAGTTGGTTCAAATGTTAGCAAATTTAAAGTTGGCGATGAGGTTTATGCAAGACCTGCCGACTATCGAATTGGAACTTTTGCAGAATTTATTTCTATAAATGAAAATGATGTTGCCATTAAGCCTAAAAACCTTTCTATGGAAGAAGCTGCTTCTATACCCCTGGTTGGTTTGACAGCCTGGCAGGCACTTGTTGAAAAAGCGAATCTGAAAAAAGGGCAAAAAGTTTTCATTCAGGCAGGTTCGGGTGGTGTCGGTACATTTGCAATTCAGTTGGCGAAACATTTGGGTGCGACTGTAGCTACAACAACAAGTACCGCAAATATTGATTTGGTAAAAAGTTTGGGTGCAGATATTATAATTGACTACAAAAAAGAGGATTTTGAAACAATACTAAAAGATTACGATGTGGTGCTGAATAGTCAGGACAGAAAGACACTCGAAAAATCACTGAAAGTATTAAAGACCGGTGGAAAAGTTATTTCTATTTCTGGTCCGCCCGACCCTGATTTTGGGCAGGAAATTAATGCGAACTGGTTTTTGAAAATCGTACTGAAATTTCTGAGTGCCGGGATCAGGAAAAAAGCAAAACGTCTTGGTGTAAGCTTTTCTTTTCTTTTTATGAGAGCACAAGGCGAACAATTAAGTCAAATTACAAAACTAATAGAGTCGGGTGTCATAAAACCTGTTATGGATAAAGTGTTTCCATTTGAACAAACTAATGAAGCTATGTCTTATGTAGAAACGGGTCGTACAAAAGGAAAAGTTGTTGTCAAGGTGAGATAGAAAAACCAATGCAAGCCAGCCCTGACTATTTCTTAAAATGATACCGCACGCCAAAGGATAAACCAGCCACGTCAATAAACTTTGCATAATAAACAGTACTGACCGTCATTGAACTAAGCCGGTACCGGTAGTATGGCTCCGTAAAGATGTCTAACCGGTCGTTTATCTGTTTTTTTACATTGAAGCCCAGGTATAAACTCAACCCTGTATTCGTTTTAAAATAATTGATCTGATCTTCCGGAGGCCAGGTATATAAATTAACCACCACACCGGCATTGATGGTCATGCCAAGTGTTTCATTTCCCCATGAATAACCTGCGAGAACCGGAAGGTCCAAACTCTTCAGATGATAAGAGCGTGAGAACATCATTACTGTCAGTGAAATTGAAATTTATTTGAGAAAACTGAATCCCGATCCTGCCCGAAAAATGAGTTCCAAAAGAACGGTTGACTCTTAGTCCGGCGGTATAGGACAGTTTTGTTGTTATCCATGGTTCTCCGTATACAATGGGATAATCAGGTGAGGCATAAAGATCCAGTGACCATTTTACCTGCGGTTTTCTTCGCCGTGTCCTGTTTTTTCACAGACGGCTTTGTCGCCGTGTCGGCCGCTAACAATGGTTCTGATTTTTTCGCCAGCGGCTTTACTGCAGTGTCAGCAGCTAATGAGGGTTCTGCTTTTTTTAAAGCCGCCTTATTCGCGGTGTCTGCGTTTAGCGATTCTGAATTTGAGGATGAAGTTGAATTTGCCTTCTGATCAGCCTGGTCAATAATTTCCGCTGTCGCGGCTTCCTCCGGTATCTGAGCAACTGAATTCTTTTTCGATTTCGCTGACGGGATTCCAGTAGGATTATTTTTCTTAGATTCAGTACTGTTCGCGTAAGATTTGTATTTTTTCTGAACAGAATACATTGATTCCTGCGCCGTTTCATTTCTGACGGAAGGAGCTTTTGCTGGGCCCGGATCGATTGATTTAGCACCGGTGGTTGCCGGAACAGCTGTCTCTTTAGGATTCGCTTCGATTGACTTAGCATCAACTGTTGCGGGAACTGTTATTTCTTTAGCAACTGAATTCTTCTGCCCTTCGGGAGTTTTTTTATTTATACCGAATAAAAGAATATATCCGATCCCAAATCCCAGGAGGAATAATCCGGAAAGTTTGAAGAAAAAGAAGAAGCCCTTCCTGTCCTTATCCTTCTTTCGGACAATTCGTTCCCACATATCATCCGGCACGGGTGACTCATGGCCGGGAAGCCGGTTTTTAAATATTTCATCAAATTGACTATCGGACATCGTTAACCCGGATTTGTTGTAATGAATTAATTTTTTCTCTCAGCATCGCCCTGGCTTTTGACAGCTGACTCCTGCTTGTCGCAATTCCAATTTTCAGCATCACCGATATTTCCTCATGGGAATAGCCCTCCACCGCGTACAGGTTGAAAACCGTCCGGTAACCATCCGGCAGCTGGCTGATAAGTTTTAGCAGATCTTCGGCGTCAAGCCCTGAAAGCACAGAGGGGTCAGGCGATTCCGGCTCATATTGAACATGCTCTATTTCAGTATACTTTATTTTCCTTCTCTGGAGAACCTGTAAGGCCGCATTTACCGTAATCCGCCGCATCCATCCTTCAAATGATCCAATGAACTTATACTGATTAATATGTTTGAATATTTTCAAAAATGCCTCCTGCAACATGTCTTCCGCTTCATGACCATCATGGGCATAGCGACGGCAAACAGTCATCAGTCTGCCTGCATAGACCTGAAAGAGCCTGTGCTGGGCAGTTCCATCCATTTTCTGACAGCCCCGGATGAGTTCGTTTTCGTTCAACCCCTGAAGTTTATAAATCTGCTAAAGCTTAGATCGGTGAGCATATTAAAACGTTGCCTGTAGTGAAATATATTTCACGTTTTAGATTTAGTAACCGGCATTTAAAGCTATAGATCCTTACCGGGTTTCGATCTCCTGAATGTAGAAAATTAACCGGCTGTATTCATCCCGGTATAAAACAGAGAAAAAAATGATCTGCATCAATAAGAGTAAACCCTTAATCAACCAGCAGGAAAAACAGTCGCCTTCCACCAATAAAAAGACGCGCAGGATTTTAAATTTTGCATATTAAATCCCCTGGTTTTACGTTCATCAAGTGTAACCGTTAATAACGGTAACCCATATCCCATTTCATCCAATGGGAACCTGATCAATCCCTTGTAAATGAACCGACTTGCCGTAGGCTTACTTCCTCTCCTCTTCGCGGTGAACTCATTATTTGCACAAACCCCTGCTGTGGCCTGGCAGAAATGCCTGGGCGGCAACAATGGTGACTATGGATGGTCAGTTGAACAAACCACAGACGGTGGTTTTATCACGGCCGGCTATACCGAAGGGCAGGACAACGCCGATGTGATCGGCTATCACGGTAACCTCGCCCTGGGCGATATATGGGTGGTGAAGACAGACAACAACGGCAATATCCAATGGCAGAAATGTATCGGGGGAAATTCTTTTGAAACCGGTGCCTGGATACACCAGACAGCCGACGGTGGTTATGTGCTCGCTGGAACTGCCAGTTCTGTCAACTGCGATTTCACGGGCAGCCACGGCGGCACGGATTATCTGCTGGTAAAAATGAACAGTAAGGGCGATGTGCTCTGGAAGAAATGGTACGGCGGAAGCATCAATGAATATTGCTGGAATATGGTACTCGCGCCTGATGGCGGATATATCATGACAGGAGAAACCGAATCCTCTAATGGAGACATCACCGTGAACCATGGTATTCGCGACTACTGGGTTGTGAAAGTGGATGCTGCCGGAAATATGGAATGGCAGAAAAGCCTGGGCGGCTCCGGCACCGATGAATCATACGGCATTCAGGCGACCCCGGACGGTGGCTGCGTGGTGGCGGGTTATACCGAATCCAACGATGGTGATGTGACAGGCAATCACGGACAAAGAGATTACTGGGTTGTCAAACTCGGCAATACCGGAAATATACAGTGGCAGAAAGCACTAGGCGGATCTGCATTCGAGGAAGCCTGGTCGGTTACACTCAGCAACGACGGTGGTTACGTGATTGCAGGTTATTCTACTTCCGACAATGATGGTGATGTATCCGGCAATCATCACGCATACGGACCATATAACCAGGATTACTGGGTCGTAAAACTGAACAGTGCCGGCGTGCTGCAATGGCAGAAATGTTTCGGGGGTAACTTCAATGAAATAGCATATAATATTCAGTCCACCCAGGATGGTGGCTATGTAGTGGCAGGCAGTTCCGAATCGAAAGACGGAGATGTAAACTGTAATGCGGGCGGTGTCATTGATATGTGGATCGTAAAAATCTCGGGCACTGGTACGATACAATGGCAGAAGGAAATCGGTGGAAATTCTTACGACGAGCCGCACAATATCAAAGAACTCGCGGATGGGTCTTTTATCATCATCGGTAGTACCTGCTCCAAAGACGTAAGCGGTTATCATGTGCCTACCAATATGGGAACCTGCGAGATTTCTGGCTGGTGAAATTATCAGCGCCCCTGGCCGTTCAACCTAATCCCGCCGTCACGATCAATCCTGCTACGGTTAATATTTGCGCCGGAACTCCGGCCACGATCACAGCATCCACATTGTATGGTGGATTGAATCCAACTTATCACTGGACAAAAAATGGTGCGCCGGTCGGCACCAACAGTTCTTCCTATACTGCCGCCGGATTTGCCAACGGAGACCTGATCGGCTGCAGTATTACCAGTGGTGGCACAGCCTGCGAAATTGGATCTGCACTTGCCAGCAATACCGCAACGATCACGATCAACAATAATACTGCCAATCCGAAAATCACCATCACGGCCGACAATACCGTCATCTGCGGATGCGCGACGATCTCATTTAAATCTGCCCTGGTGAATGGCGGTTCTTCACCCGCCTATATGTGGAAGGTGAATGGAAAAGCGACAGGAATCATTACCGACTATTTTGTAAGTAATACATTGAACCAGGGCGACATTATCACCTGTGTGCTGACTGATAAGGCAAGCTGCATTCCCAATGGCGCAGTTGTTTCCAATGCCATCCAGCTTACTGCGTGGTACGAGTAGTACACCATTCGTAACCATCGCGGCATTTCCGGATACTGTATGTGCAGGATCAATGATCACATTTACGGCCAGTCCCGTGAACGCAGGATCCGTTCCGGTTTATCAGTGGCAGGTGAACGGAGTCAATGCGGGAACCAACAATAAGGTTTTCTCCAGTTCTTCACTCGCTAACGGAGATATTGTTACCTGTATACTCACACCCGATCCGGGTTATGCCTGTGCCGGTTCGGGTAAAGCAACTTCCAATCCGCTCGCGGTAACAATATACAGCAAGGCCCTGCCTTCGGTAAATATTTCCGCTACCGCCACAACTATTTGCAGCGGTACCGGCGTGACATTTAATGCAAGCACGGCGACTGCGGGATCCAATCCCTCCTATCAATGGAAAGTTAATGGTGTCAACGCGGGAACCAATTCAAAAACATTTACTCCTTATAACCTGGTGAATGCGGATGCAGTAACCTGTGCGATCACGACAGATCCTTCCTTTACCTGCGCCCTGGCTAACAATGCCAGCTCAAATAGTATACAGATAACCGTTATAGCCCAGCCGCCGCCTTCTGTTACGATCAGTCCGGATGTAAACGATGTATGCGCGGGTGCACTGATCAATTTTACAGCCGACGCCCTGAACGCCGGAACTCCGCCCTCCTATCAATGGATGGTAAACAATGCGCCAGTAAATAACCATGCGGCCGTCTTTGATACCAGGAGCTTATCCGACGGCGACCGGGTATATTGTTCCATGACGCCGGGAGCCGGTGCCTGTTCTACCTTTCCACTTTCTTCCAATACAATCATCGCCGTGATAGAACCGCCGCCTGTTATTTCGATCGTACCAAAAGATACCATCATCACGACCGGACAGCAGGTGCAGTTGAAAGCAACGATCACGGGAACTTTGGATTCCTACCACTGGACTCCCGCAGAGTACCTGGAAGATCCGTTTACGATGACGCCTTCCACGATTCATTTAATAGATAACACAACATATCAGCTCACTGCGATCAGTAATAAAGGTTGCGAAACCAGTGCATCCGTGCTGGTGAAAGTGGGCCGGCCGCTGCTAATGCCCAATGCATTCAGTCCGAATAATGACGGCACGAACGACCTGTTCCGGATTCCGCCGGGTGTTGCGATGCAGCTGGATGAATTTTCTGTCTTTAACCGCTGGGGTGTGCGGGTATTCACTACGCATACGATCAGTGAAGGCTGGAACGGCACGATCAATGGCATGCCGGTCGATGCGGATACCTATGTGTATATAATCAAAGGAAGAAATGAAAAAGGCGCGGTGCTGGCGAAAGGTACGGTTGTGTTGTTCAGATAATAAGTGTTTTCACTTAGTCGTATACGTTAGAATATTCTCTTAAACCAGTTGGACCATATAGCATTTATAAGTATTTTACCGCATCAAATTTTGTATCCTTAACTAACGAAAAGCAGACTCCATGTTGAAAAACCCTTCCCTTTTAGCGACCCTGATTGTATTGTCTCTTTTTTCAGCCTGTAAAAAAAATAATGATACTCCCGCGGCAAGCTGTCTCACTACCTAAAACTTACACGGAAGATGTCCGCTCGTCGGCATACAATGCCAAGGCTACCTTTAATTTGGTGTATGATGGAAATAACCGTTTAATAAGTATGACAGCCATACCGGAACCAGCCATTGTAAAATTTGTTTACAACTATACGTCCGGCAATACACTTTCCCTGGATTTATATAATTCCAATACACTCAGTATACACGAGAATTTCTGGCTCAACTCCGCTTCCCATCTGGACAGCACTTTTCAGTATAACGATGAGGGTGACAGCACGACTGAAAAATATATTTATAATTCATCTGGTCAACTGGTAAAAGAAAAGAATTTCATGTACAATTCACTGGGAACAACCGAGGACTATACGATTGATTATACTTACGACAATAGCGGAAATGTCACTCAGGAAAATAATAGCCGGGGTAGTTCTGTCACTTACACTTATTATACGGATCTTCCCTATACGCTGAATATAGGTTTGAATTTTCAACCACAACCCAAATATTTTATAAAGACGGCAACCAGTACAGGCAGTGGCAGCCCACAAACAGCCACGCATTTTTACAGCTTCGATAGCAGCAACCGTCTGATTCAGGACAGTGCTTCAGTGACCGGTGTCGATGCGATAGCGATAAAGACTTATACTTATTAGAATCTGCCGGCTACTCCGCGAATAGGGTTACTAACAAGCTGCCATACAAAATAAGAGCAATGATCAAAGGAATCCATGGCTTTTTGGTTTCCTGTTTCGGAAAATAAGATAATTCTATATTCCATACCGGGAAAATCAATAACAAGCCGATCACAAGATTAGTTAAGAAAAATTGATACGAGATGACAATCCACGATGAAAAATTAGTGATGTCTTTATCCCATCCGACTGCCTTGTTCAGGCTCCATTGTTGATTCCTATGAGCTTTTAATCCGGATCCGATCATAGTGTAGACCACTATGATGATAAGCATCATAGGAATTACAATGTTTCGCTTTCCTGCTTTCCATAAATTGTATCCCATCATCAACACACCCACGATACCTGTCAGAAGAAAACTGAATAAAAGAATTGAGGTTCTGTTATAAAATGTTAGCTTTTTCATCTACCGCTCAAAACTGAAAGTATCTTGAAGGGATTAAATTTATCAGGCTTCAGTGGCGCATTTTTATTTTGGGCCTTTGATGTGGCAACAAACAAAAAGAAAATAAGACCTAAAATGCAATTTCTGATAAAACGGTTTGGTTTCAAGGATTGAAAGTTATTTGGGATTAGTTAACCGATCAATAATCAACTCCCGGGGTATCAACTTTATTGCCCTAATTCTTTTTTTATCTTCCGGTTTTGTTAGACACTAAGTGGAAACACTTACTATTCAACTGCCATTCATCCCACTATTCCTCAACTAATTGGAATATTTAGATTTAATATTCTTCGCCTCCCAATTTACTAACTTACAAATATGAGCAGACTATTAACTATCGCAATTCTTCATTGTTTTTTGAATCACGTTTTTGGTCAGTCTACTACAATGGATAAAATAATAGGTACATGGCGCTCTACGAAATCATATCATAGAGTCCCGATATTGAAATATGTTTTTAATAAAGACAGCACATTTATTGAAACAGTTTCAGGTTCAATCGGTGCCATCTCCTCACATTCAAATTGCTATTTTTTGGATAGCAATGTGATAGTCCTCAGTGGAATAGGAAAAAGTAAAGTAGTTTTTATTGGGAGTAATAAATTAAAGTTTTTAAGCCTTAAAAATGATTCTGTTCAGAGTTTAATGTATAGATTAAGGTTTAAAAGGGAATGAATAGCATCATTTAGCATGAGTAATAACTGAGGAAAGTAATTAATTTAATAACTTTAGATAGAACAGCCTCCGCCCTCTGAACAAGCATCCTGCCCAACAATTAATTCCTTCACCATGTATCCATATTCAGTTCAGGATCTGGGGGTATTACCGGGAGGTGATTTTACTTATCCGCGCGCCATCAATAACCAGGGATATATCGTAGGATTTGGGAACGGCATCACGTATCAATTAGGATTTATCTGGACCAGTGCCGCAGGGATAAAAGCATTGCCCCTTGTGCCAGGCGCCGATTTATCGACGGCTTATGATATAAACGATCATGGTGAAATCGCCGGTTCCTGCGCCATCCACAATGCTGCAGCTGCTCCTGCATGGTATGGTTCCTATGCGACGCACTGGAAAGGTGGGATTGCAAACAATATCAATCCCGGCATGGAGTCAGAAGCAAGAGCGATAAATAATAATGGAGACATTGCCGGTATGATTTATAAAGCGGGTTCAACCGCCTGTACGTGGATTGGCGGAGCTGCTAAATTAATGGCCCATAATAAATATCATGGAGCGCCTACTAATAATAGCGGAGTCGTTGCAATTATTTCCAACGGCGAGGTGTTTGGCAGTTGCCTGCAATCGACCGGTGCGCTTTACCCCTATGAAACCGCCACCAAATGGGATATTGCAGGCAATGTGTATGATCTGGATTTCCCCAATAACCTCGATAAAATCGGAAGCAGGGGAAGAGACAGTATTGTGAGGGCGGCTAATGATTCCGGTGTGGCAGTCGGTTCCACATTTAATTTTTCCATCCTGCAACCATTCTATTGGAATGCCGCAGGCAAAGGAACGCTAGGCATGTTCCCCGGTAGTTTGCAGGGTGACGCGTTCGGTATCAATAACATCGGCCAGGTTGTGGGTTGGCTCGACAATGGAAGCGGGCATCGTGCAACGCTCTGGACCGGGCCCGTTATCACGGATCTGAATAACCTGATTGATCCTTTATCAGGTTGGGTCCTGACTGAAGCAAATTGTATCAACAATGCCGGGCAGATCGCCGGCATCGGATTACTTAACGGGGTGCAACGTGCTTTTTTAATTCAACCATCATTTAGAATAATTCATATTCCTCATTTATTCTGGCACATTATTTTTGGTATCGTATCCGATGGACCCGGAATACAATTAATCGGTCCCAACGGACCAGTGCCTGGCCCGGATCCAATAAAATCTTTATTAGATCTTCTCCCTGAATTCCTGAGACCGGATTTACATAATATGTTGACCAGCCAGGATATTCAAAAGAGCCGGGATTTTAGAGATAAATAGATTCGTGCGATTTAATAAACTTCACCGTATGGCTCATTTTACCATTGAACTTCCAGAAAATAAGAATTGCGATGTAAATCGTTTTGATGTGATTAACGCCCGGGTTACCGATATCCTCAGAATCGAACGCAAATCAGCAGTAGTGGAATCGAGTTCTGAACCGGTATATACGTTTAAAGCGTTTCAGTACATTGTTACTGTTTCTGATCATGAAAGCAGCAAAGAATACTGTCTTTTTAGATTTGTAAACGGAGAATGGTTTACAGACTATGAAGGCAAAATACAATTAGAAGATGATGAACTTCTCGTCATAAAGGATACCATTATAAATAGAGAGAAAGGACTAAATACCATCTAACCCGACTCACCCGGTTGTGTATTATAGTGTCTCATCTCTGTCCGGATAAAATCATCATCATAGGTTTGCTTTACAACTATATTGACTCCTACAGCAGACCAGTCGTTGAGCACTGACTGAAACATCGCAAACTGTGCATAATTCGCAAGGTAAAAAGTAAAATCCTCCACCTGCCCATTGTGACGAAATGAAATCTTATTATTATCCCCGTCTGCTTTCCGGTCTATTAACAAACTAGCATTATACCCCACGTTGGGGGCAGTTCTTAATCCGCGAAATTCAAAACCATCAAAAGAATCAAGGAAAATAGCAGCAGTTTCCAGCTCGTTGACCGGATATTGATCTTCTCCAAAACTGATGACATCGCTTGAAAAAATAAGTCTTCGTTCGTCCCAGACCCGCATCCGCCATTTCGGGCTATCAGTATTGCGCACATATAGGTAAATCGTTAACAATATGGCCCCTTCGATACCTGCTTTTAAGTTCGACATCGTAAGCAGATGTAAAAGGAAAATGCATAGAACAATAATAAAAATGACAACGACTACAATCCCGTTCGGGTTAACTGTATAAACACGGGTGGCAACTTTACGGGGCATGGGCTCTATTTGGTCAGCCTGATCATTTGTCTCGCAAACTCCGGAATATCTTCGTTTGATTTGGGCTCTTTAGTCAGGGAAAGTTGTAAGATGACCGGCTGCTCATTGGCGATACCGTATGCAATCATTTGGTAGGCAGTTCCATCTCCCGTTTTGTAACTTAATCTATACCCTTTCGCAGGATTATACAGTAGATAACAAGTAATAGCTTCTTTCTTAAATTTCTTCAATTGTCCAGCCATCTGATTTACCAGCTGTTCAGGAACGGTTTGTAACATTTCCGCAGACAAGTAAATCCAGGACAACTTCCAGCCATCACATTTTACACTGGAATTGGGTTCCGATGTGCAACCCGCGGGAACAGGGTATTTGATATAGCAAAATGTCACCGTATCTCTTTTGTCAGTCTGCCCAACAGCATTTGCTGCAACGACGAGGAATAAGATGAAGAGGAATGATTTCATAAAGTAATACGTTAGACGGGATATCTAAGGTAGAACAAATAAACTTTTAAGCTACGGGGATTTGAACCAGAAATTCAGTAAACTCCCCTTCCTGCGTTTCTACTTTTATCGTACCGCTATGAACTTTAATGATATCATAGCTTAGACTAAGTCCTAATCCGGTTCCCTGTCCGGGGGCCTTGGTAGTAAAAAAAGGCTGAAATATCTTATCTCTCAATTGGGGCGGGATACCATTCCCATTGTCTTTTACCCTGATTTCGACTTTGTCATTAACCATTTCAGTGCTAACAGACACTACTGCCTCATAACCCTCCTGTTGCTGATTCTTCTTTTCAAAAACCGCGAAAAATGCATTATTGTATAAATTTAAAAGTACACGCCCTATATCCTGAGGTATAATATTTATTCCTCCAATCGCCGAATCAAAATCAGTTTTTATAGTGGCAGTAAAATTCTTGTGCTTCGTCAGGAAACCCTGCCAGGCCAAATCGAGGTATTCAGTCACCAGTGAATTAAGGTTCGTTATTTCTTTATGACCTACGCTGGTTCTTGAATGTTGAAGCATTCCTTTGATAATGGCATCGGCTCTCTTACCATGATAGATTATTTTATTCTCATTTTCCCTGATATTTCCTGCAAAACTTTTTATATTTTCCAGCTTCCCCGTACTGATCTCCTGACCCATTTCCTCAATCAATTCCATATTCAATTCAGAAAAATTATTCATGAAATTCAAAGGGTTCTGAATTTCATGTGCAATACCGGCCGTGAGTTCACCCAAGGAAGCCATTTTTTCCGCATGTATCAGCAGATTCTGCGTAGTCTTTAACTCATTTAAAGTATCCTCCAGTTTATCCTTCTGATGCTGAAGTAAGGCGTTTGCCTCCCGCCTGTGCCTGATATTTTTGGATTGCAAAAAAACAATAATCACAACAGCCAGCACCCCAATTCCAAGTGTTATAATAGTGAAATACTGAATATTCCTGACCCGTTTCGAATCAGCATCCTTTTTCTCCTGATTCGAAGCCTGCAGTGCTTTTTCTTTATTAAGTAATTGAATCTCCTTGTCTTTAACTTCCTCAACCCTGCTTTTTTCAAGTGCCGCTAATTTTGATTTATTATCATCATTGAAAATAGAGTCTTTGTATTGAGCATATTGTTTGTACAGATTAAGTGCACTTTTATAGTTACCCTGTAAAACCTCCGCATCTGATAATGATTGCGAAAACAGCATGATCAAATAAAGATCACCCAGCTTTTCACTATTTGCCAGGGCCATTGAATAGTAACGATCTGCCGTTTTTAAAAGCATTGTTCTATCCATCCTCAAAGAATCCGGAATATTATATCGTACCAGTCCATTCTTCGCTAAATAAAAATAAATATCTCCGATACCGCCATAGCCGAAAGCGAGCGTTCTTTTAATGTCAAGTTTCAATGCAATCCTTATTGCCTTATTAAAATAGATCGATGCTGAATCAAATTTATTTTGATTCTTAAAAAAATTACCGCGGTTAATATATATCCTCCCCAATGCAGGCTGATCGTCAATCTCTTTAAAGAGTTGGATCGCCTGGGAATTGTATTCATCCACCATTTTAAGGTCGCCTTTCTCCTCGTAAACGCTTGCCATATTATCCAGAGCTGATCCAATTCCAAACTTATTTCCTAATTTTTTCTGAAGAGTAAGCGCCTTGCTATAATTTTCAATTGCTCTGTCATAATCATGGAGTTGGTAGTAGCTGGCGCCCATGTTATTGTAAATCCATGCGATTGGTGCTTCCATAGACAGGCTCTCATAAATACTTAGCGCTTTAAAATTATTCTCAATGGCTTTAGTATATTCACCAAGTTTGTCAAAATTGTTCGCAATGAGTGCCAACGCGTCCCCCATACCCGGTCTAAGGTTTGCCGACAGGAATGTTTCGTAAGCTTTGGTTGCATTTTCTATACTCAAAGAATAGTCAGCATTCTGGGTATTTATCTTCGCTCTGTTAAAAAATGCCATGCCGATTCCTTTCTTCCACTGATGCTTTTCTGAAAGGCTCATAGCGCTATCAGCATACCGTATTGCAGCTGATGTATCTACAGTTGTCAATATCCTGCCCGCCCTGATCATTAGTTTAACCCTGTTTGTATCAATTATAGTTTTCGGAAGTTCTCTTATTAAAGAATCGGCAAGCGCTTTTCCGTCCAGGTTCTGTGCATGTAGTGACTGCACCCCCATGCAAGTGAAGAGAATTGTAAGCTTTATGATGAATATATGTCTAAATATTTTCAATCTTTAATATTCAATGCTTATAAATAAAGATAATATATAAATTACTTTTTTGCTGATTGACCGGTAAAATCTCCTGCAGTTCTCAAACCGGATGATTAATTTTTGATGGGTTTAAGTTCCCGGGCAGATTATCTTTGTGCAGGCTAACCAGGACAGCGACCATGAAACATCCTGTATATCTCTCCATATTAATCCGTGCATTTCTTCTCATACCCGCATGCCTGTTAGCCTCAGGTACTAAAGGCCAGATAATCTACTATACAACACAAAATGCACATTCCCACAATGACTATGAGCAGAAGATCCCATATTGGATGGCTTATGACCAGGGATTCGGTTCTATCGAAGCGGATATATTTCTCCGAGATTCGGAACTGATCGTGGCCCATGACGAGAAAGAACTACAATCCAAGCGATCATTCAGGAAGCTCTATCTGGAAAATATTGATTCCTGCTTGAAGAAAAACGGGGACTATCCATATAAGGACAGTTCCCGTAACCTCCAGTTGTTGATAGACATCAAATCGGACTCTGTCGAAACACTGAATAAACTTATTTCTTTGCTGGAGCAATTTCCAGCGATTATCCATAACCGTCATATCTTTCTCGTTATCACAGGAAACAGACCGGATCCAAATTCTTTTTCCCATTACCCGGATTATATCTGGTTTGACGGGGTTTTGTCCAGATCCTATACGCAGGACCAATTATCCAGAATAAAAATGCTTAGTGATGATTTTAAGCAGTACTCTGATTGGACTGGCGTTGGACTAATTTCTGTTGAAGACTTTGAAAAGATCAAATCCCCAATTGTCAAAGCGCATAAGCAGGGTATTCGCGTTCGTCTCTGGAATGCCCCTGATGTGAGCAATGCCTGGACCCGGCTCGTCAATCTGCAGGTTGATTATATCAATACCGATCATATAGCCGGGCTGGCTGAATGGTTGCAATCGGTGCATTTCGAATATATCGCTCCGGGAAGATGAAACCTGCTTCTCCTCTGTATTGAAACATGCTAAGAGTAAACACCTAGTACGCTTTCTTATTCTGAAAAAATTCTGCTGACTGAAGTTTTTTATTATTTTGCTTACATGAAATGCCTGCCCCTGGCCCTCCTGTTAACCCTTTCCATAACAGCCAAATCACAGAAGGAAGAATCCTTCTATGTTTTTGACGCCAACTGGAAACCCACCAAGATAGAATCAGCACATTTTTTACTGCACACATTTCGGGTAAATGATACCTGCTGGCAATTTGACTTTTATAAATTTCTTGGACCACTAATCAAAACGGAACAATACCGGGATAAGGAGGGTAGTCAGATCAATGGTATATCTCGTCATTATAACGATAAGGGCGTGATCGATTCTATAGGCAACTTTCAGCATGGTAAGAGAAATGGAGAATTTTTTAAACTGGTTGGCGATCCCCTAAAATATAAGTGGGAATATATATATCGGGACGACTCACTTATTGAAGTAATTGATCTTGAAAAACAAAAGAAGGATTCGGTTCTGCTTTATAAGGATGATGAAAAGGAATCCACTTTTCCAGGCGGTCTGCCGGGTTGGCAGCGTTATATGATTAAAAATCTAAAATATCCCGAGCGGGCTATAAATGGCGATATGCAGGGACAAGTGGGTGTTGTCTTCATTATAGATAAGGAAGGCAATGTGATCGATCCATATATTTTCGCCTCGGTAGAATATTCACTGGATGAGGAAGCGCTTAGAATCATTAAGAAGTCGGGAAAATGGGTACCCGCATATCAAAACGGCCATAACGTGAAGTCCTACAAAAGGCAACCGATTAATTTTAGGTTGCAGTAAATGGAACGCGTTTTTGCCTTCGGCTTTCCGCCACTAAATAAATGCGTCCAATAAATGGTTATTGAAATAATCCTTGATTCGGGTTAGGTTTGTTTCTTTAAATAAAACGAATGGCATGAGCTCCGGCTTATATAATGAGGTTGCTTATTATGCTTTCATAGCGTTTGGACTTGGTGCCATGGCTTATGCTTTTTTTAAGGATTCACCGAAAAGTAAGCTCAAAGAAACCGGTCTCGAAACGATTGGAATAATCTTCACTCAGGATCGTGACTATAAAATCTTCCGGCTTCTCAATTCAAATAATGTAAATGACGCCATTACCGTTCGCTTTGTTACTGAAAAGAAAGAATGGATTTCTGGTTTAATTGACCAGCCTTTTCAAATGTTTTACACCTGGCAGTATAAGAATGGTGAAAAAGTTAAGGTCTATTACGACAAGGACAATCCCGGCTATTTTTTTGTAGATACAAAGCAATCCGAACTTATGGGCAGAATATTTGTTGCCCTGATTGGTATAAGTTTTGCAGTCTCCGGTATTTACTATACTCTTTATACTTAAAGTTTCAGCGAACATTTGCGCTTTCGCTATCCCACTTAATTAGGGTTTCAAGTAAAAAATGCGCCGCCCCGTATATCCTATTGAATTAAACTTCATTCGGTGCAGGTTTGTTTCGGGATGAGTGCTCACTAATTCAAACACTGAAATTCATAATAGTTTGCGACACGCATTTACTCTTCTCATTTTTCTTGTTTACTTCTCAAATACTTATTCTCAAAAGGAAGCAGACACCGCCTATGTGCTATCGTCAAATCAAATAGCGGAACTGTTTCCTGACTCAATTCTCAAGTCTCTCCACATTGACTATCCAATCTTTAGAGTATATAAGTTCGACGACCAGTCTGGTAAATATTTTTGTATATTGACGGAAGACGGATATGATATTTCACCCGAAAAAGATAGTCTCTATAATAAAATCAAAGCGGTAAATGTTAAAGCTGTCAACGACTCCTGTATTAAGGTTTGGGAATTTAATGACAACATAGTAAAAGATGAAAGCAATGAAAATTCAATTTGGTTTTGGACAAAGTATGCAGACTTTAAGGATTTTGATGGCGATGGTTTAATAGAACCGGTAGTCATTTATGGGACTTCGGCTGCAAACGGGTTTTATGATGGCAGAATAATAATTTTGATTTTCTATATGGGACAAAAGATTGCGATCCGGCACCAGAATAGCGATCTCGATCTTCTTCGTGAAACAAAAGTTGATGAGGCGTTTTATGACTTGCCCGAGTCACTGCAAACTGCCATTGAACAAAAAATGGAACTGATGATGAAGAATGGACATGCGTTATTCCCACGGGGCTGGCTTGCAGCAATGAAATATAAGCAGACGACTATCAATGAGCGAAAATGAAAACTAGCAGTAAATAGCGCAGTATTGAGCAGAATTTAAAGAAGATAAATATGAAATCAGTATTTGACAAAGCGACGAGAGATGAATTGATCCATAGAATTAATTCGCTCAGTGAAAACAGTACAGCGCAGTGGGGTAAGATGAACATTTATCAAATGCTGAAACATTGCACAATATGTGAGGAGATGTATTTGGGGAAGACTAAGTATAAAAGGGCATTCATCGGCCGAATTTTTGGCAAAATCGGATTAAATAATGTACTCAAAGACGAAAAACCACTGAAACGAAATGCCCCGACAAGTCCTTCTTTCAGGATAAAGGAAGCGAAAGGCGATATTTCTTCCGAAAAAAGGAAATGGATGTCCCTGATGGATGAATATGCACACTATTCAAACAATGAATTTGAACATTGGTTTTTTGGAAAGATGACCAAAGAGCAGGTCGGATATTTCGTTTATAAACATACGGACCATCATCTCCGTCAGTTTAACAAATAACCGGTACGAACAAAAAGCAGGAAAAATGAGACAGAAATTAAACTTAATAACCCTGGGTGTTGACGACTTCAAAAAATCACTGGAGTTTTATGAGAAAGGACTCGGGTGGAAAAAGTCAGATAAGAGTATGGACGACCTGGCCCTATTTCCCCTGGGCGGAATGACCCTGGCCCTGTATCCGAGACAGGCACTTGCTGAAGATGCGACACTAGAATATCAGCCATCCCAGTTTCCGGGACTGAGTTTTTCGTACAACGCAAAATCTGAAAAAGAAGTCGACGAAATATTAATACAAGTAAAACAATTGGGCGCGACAATCATTAAACCTGCTCAAAAAGTATTCTGGGGCGGTTACAGTGGATATTTTAAGGACCTCGACGGACATTTATTCGAAGTTGCCTTCAATCCATTTTGGGAATTTGATGAGAATGATAATTTAAAACTGTAACAAAAATAATTCTATAATAATGACAGCAGACAACAACATTAGAACAGTCGACTACGGACAAGGCCAAAGTCTTTCAATTGGTGGCAGCTCCTATCGAATTTTGATTTCCGGAGAACAGACAGGCGGGAGTTATGCCGTTATTGACATGCTTGTGCCGCCAGGTGGCGGACCCGGTCCTCATGCACACAAACATTTTCAGGAAATGTTTTATGTTGTGGATGGCGAAGTTGAATTTAAAAGAGAAGGCGGAAAATACTTAGCCAAAAAAGGTTCATTTGTAAATATCCCTTTGGGCGGAGCTGTTCATAGTTTTAAAAATACGACAGACAAACTTGCACATTTATTGTGCACGGTTGTTCCATCAGGCTTAGACAGCTTCTTTCAGGAAATTGGAAAGCCAGTTGAGAGCGGGACTTTTTTACCTCCGTCACCTTTAAGCCCGGAAGAGTTGGTCAAATTAAAATCTCTAGGCGAAAAATATGGCCAGGAGTTTTATCCGCCAAACTATTTAGATTGATTTAGAAATATCAGGCATGAACAATTCAAACTCACATAACGAACGTTTCGCAAAAATGACCTTTGCATCAGTCTATCCCCTGTATCTCGCAAAAGTGGAGAAGAAAGGCAGAACAAAAGAAGAATTGAATCAGGTCATAGAGTGGCTAACCGGCTTCGATAACAAGAAGCTGCATGAACTGATAAAAGAAAAAGTAACGTTCGAAACATTCTTCCAACAGGCTTCACTAAACACCAATGCGAAACTTATCACCGGAGTAATCTGCGGGTATCGTGTGGAGGAAATTGAAAATCCTTTAACGCAGCAGGTCCGGTATCTGGATAAGCTGGTGGATGAGTTGGCGAAGGGCAGGAAGATGGAAAAGATTTTGCGTGGAAGCGAGTAATTGGTTTACCCGCTGGCATTTCTTCTATGCCTGATCGACGCTCTGTAATATCTGAGTTCGTACTCATCACCCCTTATAGCTCTTATGGTTTTGTTAACGATAAATACTCCTTTCCTGTAATTAAGTCATTCCGATCGGTTGGATCTGAAGGAATAATTGAATAGATCCAACCATTAAATTTTAAATGCAAGTAAATTTCCGAAAAGTTGTCAGTTAGAAATATCTGATTTACATGATCGATAGTGCCATTGACCGGCATGTGAAATGCAACCTGATAATCTTCATATTTTAAGAATCCCAAAACAGATCCTTTCTGCCTATAACCCACAGGTGGAATAAAAGTTACCGCATGTATTTCCCGAAATCCTGATAACTTGAATTCGCTGACTCCAATAAGAGCGTCAGTTCCCTGAAATTCAATCCATTCGTGATCAATTGTGTAATACATTTTCGCAACAATTATAATATAAATTTAGAGAGAAAAATATGCGCCTACGGTAAACATTTTCACTAATAAAAGTGACAAATATCAATCTTAATAAAAAGGATTCGTATTACTAATGAAAATTAATATGATCATCCCGGATAGAAAAGATAATTTGGACTTCTAAGATTATTCCTTAATCCAAAATTTAACCAGGTTTTGAAAATCCGTATCTATTAAATGATACCCCGGTGGTATTTCTTCATCCCAACTGCAATATGTTGCTACCCTCGTACCCGCTGGCATTACTTCTAATTGTTTATAGAGATATTGATTATAATAATTATATAAAGATTCCGAATATAAAATGCTGTTGTCTATTCTTACTGTCCTGTCAATGTTTTCAAAAAAAGGATTGTATAAATAAAAATGATCATACAGTTTCAGGTTCAGCTGTGTAAAATTTCCGTAATGGAAAGAAACATTTGAAAGGCCCAGAATATTTTTTGCCTCATTTGCATATTCAACTAAACTTTCTCTCTGTTCTATACCATAAATTTGTGCATATGGTCTATAGTGAGCAGCAGCCAAACAAAACTTACCTACACCACTTCCTATATCCAAAATCTTAACACATTCATCTGGTGCAAGGAATTGAACCACCTTCCGCGCAATTTTTAACGGCGTCCAATGCATACCCGCCAATTCCTGGATAAAAGGAGGATACAACTGATGAAACTTAACATCAGTTTCAAACCAATTCTCAACATCCTCCGATTTATTGGGGAGTTTAAATAACATATGATATGGTTAAGTCAGGGTGAAGCATAATAATGACGGCAATCGATTTAGTCGTTTAACCGATCGCTTTTACCCGTTATTTTTTTTAAATTAATCATGGCGCACCGGATATTACACCAATGGACAGAATCAAAATCATTAGGAGATAATTCTTCCAGTCCGTCACGTAATTTGTGCAGGTAATAGACAATCAGTCCCGGATAGACATGTTTATCCTGCATTTGCTTAATAAAACGAATGATGATTTGTTCCGCTTCTTCGCAGTCATCTGCTTCCCGAAGTTGATGAAGAATTGTTTTTTTATATTCTTCACTCGTCATAAAAAATCAGGCGGTTTATAAATTAAATTTCAAATGATTTTTTCAGACTTCTTTCTCGTTCAAGTAATTTCATTTAGCAACAGGAACAAACTCATATTTTTAACCAGAACTTTAATAAACAGTCAACTTTTGTTTCGACCAAATGATAACTTGCAGGAATTTTATCTTCCAGGCAATGAAAGGTGGCCAGCCTTGTACCGGGAGGCATTTCATCCAGTTTTTTATAGAGAAACCGGTTATAGAGATTATATAATTCCCAGGAGTATGATATGCTTTCATCTATCTTATCAGTATCAACCAGGTTTTCGTAAAATGAATTATAAAAATAAAAATGATCGTACTGCTTAAAGTCCAGCTGAGTAAAGTTGGTATTTATAAAATACGCATTTTTCAAGCCAAGCATCGCCCTGGCAAATTCGGCATGATCTGTCAAATCCTTTCGTTGCTCAACACCGAAAAAAGATGCTGCAGGTTTATAATAGGCTCCTGCCAGGCAAAATTTTCCTACCCCGCTACCAATATCCAATACCTTAGCACCTTTAGTTGGAGTTAGGAATTGCACGACCATTTGAGTAATACGTAATGGAGTCCAATGCCTGCGGGCCAATAATTGAATGGATTCAGGGTATAAGTAATGCAACTGGGCGTCTGAAAGAAACCATTTATCCAGGTTTGAGGATGAAGTAGTCAGTGTTGTCATGGTTCGGTATTAAGATCTTCTCTTCGTAAAAAGCCTGTATTGTTCAAACTGCATCAGTCCTTTTCTCTCGTAAGGTTTTGCGAGTCCAATTAAAGCCAGCCATCCGTCATTTTCGGGTTGCATTTGCAGAGTATTTTGGTCAACCAGCGGTTTACCGTCATTCAGGCTTATAATCTTTCCATCGACCGGCATGTGAACCGGGACCTTACAATCTCTTGCCATGAATAATGGCTATCACTTCACCCTGATTTTTAAATCCCGATTTTCCTTGAAAACACAATTTTCTTAATCTGTTTAATCCCCAATAACCTGAAATTACAAACACCGATATATGCTACTGTACCCTGGAAGTCTATCCATTCATGATTATGGGTGTAATAGAGGTCTCTCATAACAGGTTTGGAATTACCCATACAGCAAAATTACCTTAGCCCATAACCACGCTGCTGTAAACCTTTTCACTTTTAAAAGTGATTTTTATCAATTTTAGAACATCAGAAACCTGTATGATTGCAAATGAGATATCTTCTGTTTACCAACTTCACAATTCATCGGCGCTTAATTAGAGTGAGATTAGATTCTAAATAACAACATGGCATCACCATAGTTGAAAAACCGGTATTTGTCTTTAATCGCCTTTTTATAGGCTTCCATAATAAGATCATATCCGGCGAATGCGCAAACCAAAATCAAAAGACTGGTTTTCGGAAGATGAAAATTTGTAATCAGAGAATCAGCAATATTGAATTGATATGGCGGATGGATGAATGTATTCGTCCACCCTTCAGCAGGTTTCAATAACTTCTCGGCTGTATAAGAAGACTCCAGGGCGCGCATGGTTGTAGTACCTACAGAACAAATTCGATGTTTTCCCAAACGTGCTTTATTGACGATCATGCAGGCCTCGTTTTCCACCCGGTAATACTCCGCATCCATTTTATTCTTGTTCAGGTCTTCCACTTCCATCGGTCGAAAAGTGCCCAATCCGGTATGCAAGGTTACTTCCGCAAAATGAATACCTTTTATTTCAAGTCTTTTAATGAGCGTCTTACTAAAATGGAAACCTGCTGTCGGTGCCGCAACGGCTCCTTCATGTTTAGCATATACAGTTTGGAATCTTTCTTTGTCGTCTTCGTCAGGCTTGCGTTTGATATATCTTGGAAGAGGTGTTTCACCTAAGATTTCAAGCATCTTGCGAAATTCATCATCTGTGCCATCCCATAAAAACTTGATGGTACGACCGCGGCTCGTCGTATTATCTACCACTTCGGCAACCAGTTCGTCACTGTCCCCGAAATAAAGTTTATTGCCAACACGTATTTTTCTGGCAGGATCCACTATTACATCCCAAAGTTTGTTGGTCTTGTCGAGTTCCCTCAGCAAAAAGACTTCAATCTTTGCGCCCGTTTTTTCCTTCCGGCCGTACATCCTGGCGGGAAATACTTTAGTATTGTTGACGACAAAAACATCCTGATCATCAAAATATTCCATGACATCCCTGAAATGCCTGTCTTCGATTTGACCAGTCTTGCGATGAACCACCATCATGCGGCTGTCATCTCTTATTTTGGTAGGATGCTGAGCGATCAAATTAAGAGGCAGGTCAAATGCGAACTGGGAGAGCTTCATTCAATATGGTATTTTTTTCAAACGTATACAGGCCAGTACCTGAGCATGGACTGGGTATATTTAATGCATTGAGCATCAGTGTGAAACTATTGAGTTAAATTTGGAAACGAGATTACATGCGTTGTGGTACGAGAGAAGTATTCGTTTGATTGTTTCGATTTTTACCATTTTGCAAAATTACCCTGTCGATATCCCCTATGCTGTGAACTTTATCACTTTTAAAAGTGACTTTTATCAATTTTTATAGAGTACTAAATTGGATCGCCCATGAGTATATCTGGTATTTTTCCAATTGAAAAATGGGATTTTAAAAGTGAATCCATACTAGCTGCTCTTTCACCGGAAGATTTTGACCTGCTGACCCTAAATCAAACCGAGCAAGTCTATAGAAAAGGAGAAATTATTTTTCGGGAAGGTGCTTATCCATCCGGAATCTTTTACCTGACCAGTGGGAAAGCAAAAAAATATAAAATTGATGGCGAGGGAAAAGAGCAAATCATTTATGTAGCCAATACGGGTGAACTCATCGGTTATCACGCCATATTGTCTGAGGATCGTTATCCGGATTCAGCTGCTGCTTTAGAGGAAAGCACCATTAGTTTTATTCCAAAAGATGATTTTTTAATGGTTCTCCAACAATCGGATACATTAAGTAAACGATTGTTAAAAACGCTTAGTCATGAATTTGCCGTATTGATCAATGGCTTAACGTTATTTGGCCAGCGTTCTGTCCGGGAACGATTGGCGCTCCAGTTGGTTGTACTTAGGGAAAAATATAAAATTGATTTTCAACCTGGAATGCCTGTAGTAATTAATATGTCGAGGGATGATTTAGCCGGCCTGGTAGGAACAGTCCGGGAAAATGTTGTACGGATACTCACCGAATTTAAACAGGAAGAGATTTTAAAAACAAAGGGGCGAAAAATTATCATTTTGAATGTAAACAGACTGGTGGAAATAGCAAATTATAAATAAAACAGCGTTCGCCGGGTAATATGTTATTTCGCTACCTGGCCCCGGACCTTTTTTACTTCGTCAGTCTTCACAACATCCGCCTTATTTCCCCACGAGTGACGAATGTAACGTGAGCACGTCCGAGATCTGCTGATCCGTTAGACCAGCTGTGGGCGGCATAACATTCTGGTAGGTTTCACCATTGATCTGGCTTATCGTATCCCTTCAGAACAATATTGATAAGCTCCGTCTTATTTCCGGTGACAATCTTAATTCCCGCCAGTGGTGGATTCATCCCAGGTGCTCCCTTACCGTCTCGTTGATGACAGCCGCGCAAGTACGTATTGTAAACCGTTTGGCCCGCAATGAGTTCATCAGCGACCGGTTGTTCCTCTTTCTTTACTTCAGGCTGATACAACGTGCGGTCTGCTGTTTTCGCAATTCCATCTTTATAATATACTATGCGCCAAATGCGGCCGTGTTGTGAATCAGAAATGTAAAGCGATCCATCAGGACCTTCAGCCAAACCACAAGGCCTGAAGAACGCATTGTTCGGATTGGTAATCGGTTCAGGCCCGATGAATCCATCTGCAAAGACTTCATACTCGCCCGATGGTTTTCCATCCTTCATGGGAACGAAAACTACTTTGTAACCTTGTCTGCTCATGGTTAAGTCGATTCCAACTTCCGTGGAAAGCAATAAAAGCTCCCTGCTTATATTTTTCCGGGAACAGATCGCCTTTATAAAAGAGGACATCGTTGGGAGCCCAGTGTCCCGGGAAACCCAACAGAGGTGTCTTGGCTTTTTCACAACGTTCACTCTTTTCACCATCGCCACCATACTCAGGGTTCATGAGTTTCTTTCCTTGAACGTGGTCGTAATAGCAGTAGGGCCAACCCATATCGTCACCTTCTTCGAGGTCGAAGAATATTTCAGAAGGGAGCTCTGTATTTTGATCTTCGGTGTAATACTCCGGCCAGTAACGATGAAGATCATCTCTTCCGTGTTGAAGCGCATACAGCCGACCGACGTTCGGATTCCAGTTGATGGCAACGGCATTTCGTATGCCGGTTGCATATCGGAATTTGAGATCTTGTTTTTGCCCCAGGGTGTTGTCATTAAACTTCCAGATGCCGGCACGCGTCTCCAGCTCAACGCACGGATCGTCACCGGGTGTGTGTGGCATTCGCAGTAGTTCTTCGCAGCAATTACTCTTTGATCCGATGTTCACATACAGGCCACCTTTGTCATCGAATGTGAATGTCTTGGCCATATGACCAACGCCTTTCACCATAGTCACGATCGTATCAAGCGCTTCGGCGGGTAACAATTGTCCATCAGTCATCTTGCTACGCAATACGTGCGTTTCATCCGCGTAATACAGATAGCCGTTGTGTAGTTCAATACCCGTACCTGTAATGCTGGAGAATCCCTTAATGACATCGGCACGGCCATCGCCTGATGTGTCGCGCAAGGCAACGATTCCTTTTCCGTCAAGCACGGGCCGGCTCATATGCAGATAGATGTCTCCGTTGGAAGCGATCGCCATGTGTCTTCCCCTTCCAATCGAGTCAACGACAACCACTGCTCCGAACTTATCCGGAAGGGTAATGCCGCCGTTGTTTTTATCCGGCACAAGATTCTCAAGTTTTGATTTGTTGCACGCTGTCGAAAGAACAGCCAGCATTAACCAGATGAATCTCGATAGGGATTTCATTGCTGCCTATTTAAGTTCACATTTTTTAGTGGGTTGAGGCGTATTGGTCAGTTAATTTACAGGATAAACCGGGAGATGCGGGGTAGTCTGGATATCGTAGAATTTATGTCAGCTTTTAATTTATCTTTGAGATTGACTGACTATTAAAACACGCCATATGAACAAAAGAATACCCCTGCTGGTCGTCTTACTTACTCACCTTACTTCCGAAAAGCACAAAAAGTTACCTTAACCGCGGAACAGATTAAGGTCGCCGCCGACTGGAACAGGCGAACGATTTGCCGACGGGCGACCAAAGACAGCGGACCGCTGCTGACCCGGTTAAAAAATGTTTCGCTCGAAGAAGCCTGGGGCTACCTGCGCAATAAAGGTTATCAAAACCAGTTTGAAGGCGACTGGACGATCATTCGTCCCGATTCTGTAATGACAGGCCGCGTAGTAACGGCACAATACATGCCGATGCGACCGGATTATGACAAGCTAATAAAAGACAAAGGCAAAACAGAAGGACGCATTGGCGGCACCAACTCATGGCCGATTGATGTATTAAAACGGCGATATATATGTTGCCGACAGTTATGGAAAAATTGTTGACGGCACATTGATCGGTGATAACCTGGGCAATGCCATTTATGCAAAATCGCATAGCGGTGTAATATTTTATGGTTCGGTAAGTGATATTGAAGGGCTTGAAGAAATCAAGGGTTTCAATGGCTGGGTAAAAGGATATGATCCTTCTTATATACAACAGATGATGCTGGCAGGCATCAATGTGCCGATACGCATTGGCCGGGCAACTGTATTACCCGGTGATGTGGTGCTTGGCAAAAAAAGGCGGCGTGGTATTTATTCCTGCACAATACCTGGTGAAGACCTTGTATTGAATTCAGAATTTGTTGAGTTGAGAGATGCATTTGGTCATCAGCGTTTGCGTGAAGGCAAATACACACCGGGACAAATAGACCAGCAATGGACCGATGAGATAAAAAAAGATTTTTTGCAATGGCTCGATGAACACCCGGAAAAATCTTCCGATGACAAGAAAGGAACTGGATGAGTTATATGAAGGAAAGAAACTGGTAGAGAAAGCATTAGACATCAGTAAGAAATTAGGAATGAGATTGCGGAGTACTGTCGTTAATTGAATTAATAATAAAATTCAAAAATATGATCATGACTCCTTCACAAAAATATTTAAAAAAAATTGGTTTGAAAGATCCTGATACATCGATATGAAACTAAGAACAAAAAAATTATGAAACAATGAAAATAGTCGTCGTTCTTTTTTAAAAAATCTGCATTAGGCGGCATTGCATTGGGCGGTGCTTTTATGTTTTCGCCCGTTGAAGAACTGATTGCACAAAGCACGCAAAAAGTAAATCGATATTCCGGCTCCTTCTGATTTGAAAATAACAGATATGCGTTATTGTGTTATTCAAAATGTAGGCCGTACTGCCATCATCCGCATTGATACCAACCAGGGTATTTATGGTTTGGGTGAAGTAAGAGACGGCGCTGATGAACGATATGCACTGATGCTGAAAAGCCGGATACTTGGACAGAATCCCTGTAATGTGGAAATGATTTTTAAATCCATAAAACAATTTGGTGGCCAAGCACGGCAGGGTGGTGGTGTATGTGGAGTGGAAATGGCGCTGTGGGATCTTTGTGGTAAAGCATACAATGTTCCTGCATGGCAATTACTGGGCGGCAGGTATCGTGACAAAGTAAGAATGTATGCAGATACGCCGGAAGCACCAACCCTGGATGAATTTAAAGCAAAAATAAAACACCGCCTCGAAGAACAGGGTATACCTGGTTGAAAATGGATATTTCCATCGGTGAAGTAAAAGGTATACCGGGCGCATTGAACAATAGTAAATTCTGGGGATAGAAACCTGGGCCAATGGAATGGTGGTTATATGGATTATGGAAATACAAAACATCCTTTTACAGCAATTCAGATCACCGATAAAGGTCTGGATGGAATGGCAAAATATGATCAGTGAAGTGCGTTCTGTGGTGGGATATGAAATTCCACTTTCTTCCGATCATTACGGACATTTTGATTTGAACAATGGCATTCGGTTTGGGAAAAAAGTAGAACAATACCGCCTTGCCTGGCTGGAAGATATGGTTCCCTGGGAATATACTGATCAATAGAAAACAATATCCGATGCATTGGAAACACCTTTACTTACCGGTGAAGATATTTACCTGCTGAAAAGCTTTAAACCACTGATCGATATTCATGCAGTAGATATTATTCATCCTGATCTTGCAACATCAGGTGGACTGCTGGAAACAAAAAGAATTGGTGACTATGCAGAAGAACATGGTGTAGCAATGGCGATGCACCTGGCGGGTACACCGGTTTCATTTATGGCGAGTGTGCATTGTGCAGCAGCTACACAAAATTTCCTGGCACTGGAACATCATTCGCTTGATAGCCCTGGTGGGAAAGTCTTGTAAAAACAACCGATGGAAGAAAATTATTTGAAAAAGGTTTTGCGAATGTTCCGCTGACAGCACCGGGATTGGGAATTGAATTAGTTGATGAAGAATGTAAAAAACATTTGATCCTTCCGATAAAACTTATTTCGCGCCAACGCCGGAATGGAATGATAAACGTTCGCATGACAGGCTGTGGAGTTCAGAACTATTTCAAAGTCGCTAGTGTTTGATGACCGAATCTGTCCTTAGCGGCACAATGGTGTCTGTTGAGTGTCCTTCATTTGCTGCCGCGGGAACAGGATGAACAGGCTGCTACCCGCTGAATCTGTATTTCCGCGGACGCTGTCTGTATTATTGATGGTCTTATTATCCGGATTATTACAACTGAAACTCCCAATAGCCGCGAAAAGGAGGGCCGACAGAATATACTTTTTCATAACCCTTTTTGTAGATCCCTAAAAAAATGATGCCACGAAGTAATAAAATTCCCCGGGTATGGAAACGATAAGTCCGGCCAATGAATATCTGATTGACCAGACTTTCATTAAGTTGAAGAACATCGGAATAACCGGCAACCTGAAAAGGATAAAAGATGAAAGCATTAATTATCGGAGCTACAGGAGCAACAGGAAAAGATCTGGTGAATGTATTGCTGCAGGACCCGGACTATACCGAAGTAGTAACATTTGTTCGACGCTCCAGTGGAATGAGTCATTCAAAATTGCGCGAGATCCTTACTGATTTTGATAAGCTGGAAGCTGTATCAGAACAGATCAGAGGAGATATATGGTTCAACTGTATGGGAACAACCCTGAAATTGGCAGGATCAAAAGATAAACAATGGCATATCGACTTTGAGATTCCGCTGAAATTTGCAGAGACGGCAAAGAGGAACGGGATTTCCCGGGCGGTTCTATTGTCTGCCTACGGGGCGTCGCCCAAGAGCAAAGTATTTTACTCCAGGATGAAAGGGTCTCTGGAGGAATCGATAGCCGCCCTGAAATTTGACCAGTATATTATTTTCAAGCCCGGGATGTTGTTAAGGAAAGATACAAACAGACCTGCGGAGCGTTTCATGGCGGGTATGCTAAACTTCCTGAGTCGTTTGGGATTGTTAAAGAAATTCAGACCATTGCCTACTTCTATACTTGCCGAAAAACTTGCCAGGTCGCCCAAAGTTCTTACAGCCGGAAAGCACGTCATTGAGTTAGATAAAATTTTTGGATTTTAATGCCGGAAGTAGAAACATTTAATAACACCAGCCCGGTTCGATTTTCAATCGGGGCAACATTTACCATTTTTACGTAACGCTGGTAAATGCTAAGCTTCAACGCCGAGATATTTGATTTCTGGCCGATATATGAAGCCATTAAACAGTTTTACCCAATCGGAATATCGACATCCAACAGGCCTGATTTTGATTCCTATCCCGGTACCGCAGAATTAAAAAAAACTCGTGGTTGAAAATATCCATAAGAAAATAAATTTCGAATCCCGCCCTTAGCCGTCAATTCCAGACGATGTCAATATTACCCGGGCCGATCGGCAAAAGCAATTTGCCATTTATCATTTCGTATCACAAGTGTTTGTCAAAAAAAAGCACCTGTAAGCTAAACCAAACAAACTTTCATTAAAAAACTGTCCTGTTTATTAGGTGCAGGTATAGTATCATTAGCATTAAAAAGATAATTTCTCTAAATATCCAGGATCTCCTGTTGCAACTCCTCAAGGCAATTACTCAGGTGCTCTGAAAAATTCTTTTTGAATTTATCTTTATCGATGAACTCATTAAATTCTTTCGTAGCAGAAATATTAATTGTGCCAATGGAAGGGTTTAATTTTTCATACCTCTCTATAATATCGTTTAGATATGATTCTAAATGTTTTGTCTCATTACATAAACTAACCCACACGTTCCGATTCTTAAATACATGTGAAAACACCTTCACCTGGCGATTTATAAATTCTAACTCCAGTTGCGCATCAATAAGGTCTTTCATTTGATTTTCAATTGTGGCATATGAAATACCAAACTTATCGGGTTCTTCCTTAATATAACCCGCTTTCAAAATCCGGCGTACTTTCTTGGCTTTAAAATAAGCCCTGGTCATATTGTCAAAAAGCGCTTTTCTGAATTCGTTTTTCTTCATAATCTTCTGACGGCTGCGATTAAATTCCTGAATAAGGACACTGCCAAGAACGCCAATCAGTAATAGTTGAATAAGGAGTTTCACAAATTCAAGTCTCAGCGCATACTGATCCTGATAGTCAGTTGGGAAAAATATATATATTAAAATCCCCAAAATTAAAAGAACAACGATGGCGATCGCCACGCTATTTAATTTCCTGATACCGCTTCTTTTAACCAGATCAAGCACCTCCGCCATAGGGCCCTGTATTATCCAGTCGTCAACAACTTTTCCATTCCTGAAACGTACAATACTGATTTCAGACCATTCTACTTCCTTACCACCGGGACTCATGCCACGAAAATCTTCCTTAAGAACCCCTCTCCATGTTCTCCTGGTAGAAACCATATCATCGACAGCCATTTGAGACGACTTATCTACTTTCACACTTAGTTTACTAAATGAGCCCCATATCTCCGTTAAATCGCTCTTTACCTTCTCGTAAGAATGCTGCTGTCCATTAAAATTAACTTCTTCAGCGAAAACATCTTTTATGATGTCTGTATTTCTCTGATTGCAAACCTCATCAAAAAAACGAAGGATCGTTTTCCTATTGCGACTGGCGATTCTTTTAAGATCAGTCTTTTCGTTTTCCATATTAACATTGTTCAATTACTTCGTTCGTCATATAACAGGTCATTGCGCAATACAAATGTTGATGCGGGCTCACCAGAAAGCGTTTTTAAGTTCGTTATGGCTATTTATTGCTTTTATTCGAAAGAAAGGGCTGGGCTTTTGAAATGAGTTCGGCTGTATTTCTTGCGTGAAATTTCTCCTTCAGATTTTTTTTGTGGGTGATAACAGTTGTCTCACTGATATAGAGCCGGTTGGCAATTTCCTTAGCGCATAGTCCTTTAATCAAAAGATCGAGAATATCCTTTTCTCTCCGCGTGGGACATGCGTTATTTTTTTCGCTGAAGAAGTTTGTTTTAATGTTTTCGGCAAGTACAGGGGGCTGTTTAGGCAGGATCATCTCTTCCCGGTTGGCTATTAAAATGTTTGATACCAGGTCGGGCAGGTTTTCCAGGAGGAAATTAACAAAGCACAGGAGCTGATCATTTTGGTGTTCAAGGTCTTCAATACGATGCCTGAGTATTTCAATGGATTCGGCATTCTGGCAATGTGTCGAATAGTTTTTATCGATCAGATCTGAATAAGCATTTTTTGTTCCGGGCTCATGAGTAAGACCAAAGGTATCGGTACTTCTCTGACACCATTTTTTATTTATCGCCACGTTTATCCGCTCGATCAAAATGGATTTGTCCGTGAACATAGTGATAAGGTTTACAAATAAAAAATGCTCAACAGATTCAGGGCCTTAGCGGAGATTTCTATCGGGTAAGATATTTAAGGAGTATTCTGGCAGACTTGCTGAATCTAATTTAGGATAATCAGCTGTAATAGTAGCTGCTATTTTAGATAAATACTCATAAATGGGGATATGGGGGTAAGTGTTTTTACTTAGTAAAAATACAGTAGTCAGGGAAATTTAGTTAGAAATGGGGATTGCCTGTTTTTTTTTATGCGTATAGATTTGGAAGATTTTTCAAATCACAAAAAAATTGACAGAGGATTTTATTTTTTCATTGCGGGAGAATCCTTTAGGAAATTAATCACAGCTGACTGAGTGGACAAAGGAAATGGAAATTGACTCGTGAACGAAGTTAAACCATACCAAATTAGATGGCCCTAAATTCAGATAACGAGCAGAAAAGCGGTGATGGCTATAAAAGACAGAAACAAAAAGGTCTTTCCAGAGAGATAACCAGGCGACTGAAAATCCAAAATAAGAAATTGCTGGAACAGGTTTCACTGTTGAAAATTCAGCTTCGAGCTTTAAAATCGGAAAAGAAAGAAATTGAAATCCAGCTGACCAGGCAGACTAACCTGAATAATTCAGTTGCCGGTGCATTTGGAAGCTGCAGTAAATGCTGGGGTGGTGATCCACACTGTTCAAATTGTTCCGGGAATGGTTCTCCCGGCTGGCGTCATATCGACCGGGGATTATTCAATATGCATATTCTGCCGACGCTTGTGAAACTGGAAGGATTGAACAGGAATGTAAAGAAAATGAGATCGTAACATGGTCCTGCTCGGGATCCTGATTAAAATTAAAATACAGGATAATGATTGATATCGCTATATCATTATTGAGAACGGAACTGCAAGCCTATATCAGAAATATAGATCCATCAGTAAATGTGACCGTTGATAACGTCAGCCTTTTAGAAACACCTGGCGGAGACAGCCTGACAAACAACGTCATCATCACCCTGGTAAATATTGAGGAAGAAAGTACGCTGAAGAATCAGCCGGCACTGAAAAGACCTTTTACCAATGCGGCGTTTTACATGAATCCGCCTGTATGTCTGAATCTCTATCTCCTGTTTACCTGTAATTATTCCGGAAGGGATTATCTGCTGGCTTTAAACAGGCTCGCGCTGCTTATACGGTTTATGCAAAGCAAAAATTCCTTTTCGACCATTTCTTCGGCAAGTGGAAGTGGATTTGATTTAGGAAACGAGGATGTTCTCAATCTCAAATTCACACTGGAACTATATACACTCACATTCGAACAGATCAATCATTTGTGGGGGTCATTGGGCGGGAGGCAGATACCGTTTGCCATGTATAAACTGAGACTTGTCGCTATAACAGAACGTGCGGTTCTTCGGGAAGTGCAACTGATTGAAGAAATAGAAACAGAACTACGTGGAGTAAAATAGTTAAATGAAAACATCCGGATATGGCGGTGATTTATAAAACATTATTTGAAGTGAAATTGCAACACGAATATTTCCTCACCGGGACAGACGGAAAAACCATATTTGAATCCGCCACCCAGGAGGAAAGGAATAACTATTTAACCCGGCAATACGAACTGGGGGCAGTGTCGGTTAATGAAGATCTGGAATTTGAATTCCCCCCGGAATTGCTGGCAGCCTATGGGGGATACAATCTGAAACTGCTTCCCACTTATTCCGGATTTAAAGTGGCCGTCAGGGTTAACCCGGTAAAATTGGAAGACGGATCGCTGGTTTATAAACCCCTGGTAACATTCCCCGATCAATTTTGTATAAACATTCTTTTCTCCAAAAAAAGCAGGACGATTGATAGTTATACCAGCTCGAAGATTAATAATCCGCTTCCCGCATTGTATTATTTTTCCAATGAAAAAATTCTGAGTGACAAGACTTCTCCTTTCCTTACCAATTCCATTTCTGCATTCAACCTGAATTATTATTATGAACAGGGGGAACTGGTCTCTTTTGGAAATAATGATATCCGGGGTTATTACCTGGATCCTTCAGGGGATCAATGGAATCCATTCCCAGGCGCCGGTTTTGCGAGTGAAAATGATCGTCTCCTGCTCCCGGTTAAATTCAATTATGCATTCCCCCCGGTCAGTAATGTAACCCAGGTTGAATTTATTTTAAGATCCGGAAATGGTGATCCGGTAAAGACAATTCTCAGGGGAAATGGGACAAGGATCAGTAAAACCGAACTTGATTTTTCAGATAAACAGGATGCATTGATTCAACCGGATCCGTTGATATACAGACCAGGATTATTTTCTCTCGAAGTAAATGGAAACAACGGATATACCAGAACGCATCCCATCATATTCAGCGGGGTTTTATACCAGAAGAATGTTTGGGCGGTTGCCCAATGTATACCATCACCTGAAAATGCCGATTTCAGGCTGCTGGATCAGGATGGCTATCTCATCATGCGAACTACAACTTCGGGAAAAGTAGGTCCACGCATGTTTGAAATTCCGGTCAAATCCAGATATGCATACTGGAGATTTATCAATGACTCGGGAAAGAAATTAATGTTGACGCTCGACCTGACGGGTTACCTGCTTGATGAGAGCGGTAAATTAATCAGTGCCAGGCCGAAAACAATTTCCAAAATCTATAGTCAGTTCAAAAGGGAGGGAACCGGGGAACTGAAATTACTGCCTACCCCGGATGACTACGACATAAAAATGGATGAGCAGGGCAGGTTATTGTTAGATGTGATGGTACCCAGATCAGACCTTTTTAAGCCGGTTTAACTGTAACAACTAAAATAAAATGAAATCAAATCCTAATCATTAAAATAATACAAAATGGCAGAATACAAGACCCCGGGCGTATATATTGAGGAGATCCCAAAATTACCCCCGTCCATAGCGTCCGTTGACACCGCAATTCCTGCGTTTATCGGGTATACAGACAAGGCCCAGTGGAAAGAGCCCGATGATCTGCGCAACAAACCATGGAGGATCACGTCCATGCTGGAATATGAGACATATTTCGGATTTGCTGATCCTGAAAAGGGGATTGAAGTGATTTTTGATAATTCAGGACCGAGGCTGGATGTTAAAGCAAAAATAAATGAAGACCTAAGGTCTAAATATCTCATGTACTATTCCATGCAGATGTTTTTTATAAATGGAGGCGGGCCCTGCTGGATCGTTTCCGTTGGAGATTACAGTACGGGGGGAGTTATAAGCGATGCCGATTTGAAATTGGGTCTGGGCAAGATAGAGCAGATCAATGAAGTAACCCTGCTGCTTTTCCCCGATGCGATCAACCTGGCTGCTGCCGCTAATTATTATGCCTTATATACGGAAGCCATTGACCAATGCGTGAAACTTCAGGACAGGTTCGCGATCATGGATGTATACCATGATATCGCCAACGCCGAAATCTGGTCGGCAGACATTGAATTTCTTAGAAACAATACGCCCTCGGAAACGGAGAGACTGAAGTACGGAGCCGCTTATTTCCCAAAAATATTTACCCTCACGGATTTTTATATTGCCGGTGCGGAAGCATTAATTAAAATAACCGGGAAATCGGTTCCGGCGCCTTTGCCGCCCACGCTGGCAGAATTGAAAGCGAACAGTAATGCTTACTATTTTATGGCAAAGGGAGCCATTGCCGACCTGGAAATGTTATTGCCTCCATCATCTTCCATGGCCGGTATTTATGCCAGGGTGGATTCTTCCAGAGGAGTATGGAAGGCCCCGGCTAATGTGAATATTGACAATACTTCACGCCCGCAATATTTGATCACCAGTGAAAACCAGAGGGACCTGAATGTGGATGCCAATTCAGGGAAATCCGTAAATGTGATCCGTACGTTCACCGGCAGGGGCGCTGCCATCGTGTGGGGTGCCCGGACGCTGGCCGGAAACGACAATGAATGGCGATATATTTCTGTGCGGCGCTATTTCAATATGGTTGAGGAAAGCACCAAAAACGCAACGGAACAATTTGTGTTTGAGCCCAACGACATCAACACCTGGGTCAGGGTAAAATCCATGATCGCCAACTACCTGACGCAGCAATGGAAGGCTGGAGCATTACAGGGAGCATCTACCAAGGAAGCATTTTATGTTCATGTGGGCCTGGATGAAACGATGATCTACCAGGATATCCTGGAGGGTAGAATGATCGTTGAAATCGGAATGGCGGTTGTGCGTCCTGCAGAATTCATCATCCTGAAATTCATGCACAAAATGCTGGGAGAATCATAAATCCCTTCAATTTATTAATTTCTTAAAATTATAGAAATGACTACGCAAGACAATAAAAGCTATGGCAACCAGCCTGCTCCATCTCCCTGTGATTGTAAATCGGATGATTCGAATCCAACCCAGATTGTGATCAATACGGAGCGAAAAAAATATTGTACGGATTTATATACAGCAAAAGGTAATGCCTCGCAGCAAGAGACAAAATATGTAGGTGAATATGGCATTTATGATGACAGGAAGTGCATGTTTGTCCGCACAGAAGACAATTACCGGCGGTACAGGAATTTTGAGATCACGATAGGCACGGAAATGACGACTACTTCAGAGGCAATAAAAGGGAATGTGGACAAACTAAAGAAATGGAATGGTGACTTGTATGCCCTGCTGAAAAAACTGAATAAGAGTGTAAAGGATGTAAAGGCAAAGTTCAGTGATCTGAAGGATGCGGGTTGTAAACTGGAATCCAGCATCCGCGATAAATGTTTTACTGCGCAATGGAAAGCGCTGACCGGTAAATCTTCGGAAAAATGTTCTGAAAAGCCAACAAACCCACACCCGGACTGTGCCAACACGTCTAAAGTGATTGAAGATCTGATCTGCATTCCAAAAGGTCTTATCGTGGATATAGATTCTCTTTTCCAATCTTCAGCAGACGTTGTCGGCATCCAGGTTTTCTCGAATATAGATACGCTGGAGCCGCTTCAGAAAGACCTGGATACTTTTGCCAAGGCCTTTGAAAAGCAAATTGCAGATACCATGAAAACCAGGGAGACAGATCTTAAGAATCTGCAGAATGACCTGGTGAAATCGGTGAAGGATCTTACGAAATCGGCGATTGACAGGAATACACTGCGCAGTGAATTTGAAGGACATTTTGATGCAGTCTCCTACATGTGTTGCCCCTGCTGCGATTGTGTGGTTGAACCGGTTAAACCAACGCCAAACCCCAATGATTGTCCACCAGACAAGAACCCTAACACAGATACCCGGGATTGTTATTGCGATTGCCAGCCCCGATTGAAAGATTGTGAAGATCGGATCTGCAAAATCTGCAATGATGTTGAAACGGCTTTCTGTTGTATTCCTGATGATCCCAATAAGCCGAAACCGAAACCCTGCGGATGTCCATAATCTGAAATGAAATTAAACATCACATATTAAAAACGGAATAATATGCTCACCAAACATTGTTATAAAATTATTGATCCCTGTTGGGATAATCCGAGGGACCCCCAGGGCAAAATGACCATCATAAAATGCTGTGGAAAGCCTGATCCCGGTGATACCGGTGGAGGAGACTGTTGTTATGATTCCTGGCAGATGCAACTGGATGATGTAAATCAGAAATATAAAGCAGCTACTGAAGAAGCAGACCAGTTGAAAAAAAAGCTTGTCCTGTACACGGACCGTCGTGACCGTTATAAAACATGGGTTTCCGAACTGGATTTAGCAGAAGACAATGCCAGGCAAATCTGCCATCAGCTGGAAATCATTGCTTCCCAATCGGTAAAAATATGGTACAATACCTGCAGGGCCGTGCAGGCGATAGAAATATTGTATTGTATGATCACGGATTTTTATTTCCAGGTGGATGGCCTGAGAAAAGAATATGATGCCCTGGTTACCTGCGTAAACAATAACCATGATCCGGCCATTGGCAAAGGAACCGGCATTCTGAAATATGCAGATGAATATCTTCAGAAACTGGAAGCCGTGATCAAAACACGGGATGACATTGTGAAACCGGCACTGGAAGCCATTAAGCTGGCTAACCTGATCCGCAATTCAATTTCCACCAGGGAATGCCCGGCCCCAATACCAAAGGATCCCAAATCGACCGATCCACCGAAATATGATCCCTGCAATCCAACCGATGAGTTATGTCCGGATTGTTGTGATGATAAGAACAGATACTACGGGTTCAAGGCAGTTATTTGTGAATGGTACAATGAATTTAAATGCAAGGTTGAATGTATTGAAGAAGATCCCTGTCCGCCGGATCCCAATAAGCAACAAACACCCACACCGGCACCCCCCAAAAAGGATTGCGATGAAACACAGGTACCGCCACAGCTGCCTGAAACCTGTAAGCTGGAACCGGTTTTTGAATTTCCTATCTGCAACGATACATATAAAAAGTCGGTTAAGACATGGCTGACAGAGGATGAAAAAACAGTCAAAAAACTAGCCCAGCAGGTAATGGAAAAATCGAAGCTCAAAGAATCTCTGCAGGCATGTAAGGATAGTCTGACCAAGGCTGTTAATGAAGTGAACCCTAAAGAACGATGCAAATAGAGATCATGAAATGTATTCATCATCATTAAAAAAGAAATTATGAAAAATGGCGAATTCAAATATCCACTTCCAAAATTCCATTTTGAATTGGAATGGGGCGGTGTCCGAATGGGTTTTACCGAAGTAAGCGGATTAGATTTCGAAACTGAAGTTATTGAATACCGGGAAGGAAACCTGCCAACCTATAACAAGACCAAGCAGCCGGGAATGACCAAGTTTACCGATGTAACCCTGAAACGTGGCATCGTGCTGGACAACCTGGAATATTATGAACAATGGATTAAGACAGCGATGTTCCAGGAGAAAAAGGAACAGTACAGGAGAACGGTTACGATCAAGCTGTTGAATGAGGAACACAAGGCGATCATCATCTGGACACTTTCAAAGGCCTGGCCTTCCAAGATTCAGTCAACCGATTTGAAGGCCGATGCAAATGAAGTGGCTATAGAAACAATGACTCTGGTTCATGAAGGATTGGTCATGGCAAAAGCGTAAACGGGATTTGAAATTCATTGGTTATGCCTGAATTCTCTCATCAAACGGTCAATTTTCATTTCCAGGTACTGTTCAATCACAAGACCAGGATTGATGATATACGGTTTCAATCTGTCAGCGGACTGGATTCCACTATGGAAACAGAACCTTTAAAGGAAGGTGGCGAGAATCGATATGAACATGCGCTTCCCGTCAGGAGAAAATACGGTCCGTTGATTTTGAAGCGGGGTACCCTGAGGCTCGCGGATTCAACATTGACCAAATGGCTCAAGGGTTCATTTGATGACGACCTGGAATGTGAAATGATAGAACCCATCGAATCAGTCGTGATCTCTTTACTTAATGAAAACCATCAATCACTCATGCACTGGACGGTCACCAACGTTTGGCCAAGAAGCTGGAAGCTGGGTGAACTCAATGCGGAGCAGGGAGCGGTCCTGATTGAAACTTTGGAACTGAATTATAACAGGCTGGTATTTGAAGATTCTTAAAATAAATGTTATGGCTGTAGAAGTTCGGGAACTGGTAATCATGGCTACGGTTGCGCGCGATGAAGACAATTCACCGGGGCGGTCGCCCAAACAGGGATCCAATAACGATGTATCCCCCAATGAGGAAATGATAGCCACTTGTGTAGAAAAAATTTTGGAAATTCTAAAGGCGAAAAATGATAGATAAGAAAAAGAAAAGAGGCCCCCTTACCAAACTCGTTATACACTCTTTTGAGAAAAACGATTTCATCAAAGAGGATAAAAGTCTTACGTTCACTACTCCCATCAATCCTGAAACCTTTACGAAGACAAGCTTCATAGAATTGGATATGGGCAGGGCGCACGGACAACCCGGTGCCACTCCCAGATACAAATCAACCAAACCAGAAGAATTAAAAATTGAATTTATCCTGGATGGAACCAATACCCTGGAAGGATATGTAGACAGTTATAACAAAATGGAAGTGCATGATCAGATCAAGGCATTTACCGACTGTGTTTATAAATACCAGGGGGATGAGCACCGGCCCAGGTTCCTGATTGTAAAATGGGGAGAGGAATTGAGATTCCCATGCGTTTTGTCGCACCTGGATATCAGCTATTCCTTATTTAAATCAAACGGTAACCCGCTACGTGCCAAGGTCAGCGCAACATTTGTGAAATACGAAACCCAGCAGGCTATCACACAGGCAAACCGCATCAGTTCACCCGACCTTACCCATATCAGAACCAGCCGTCAGGGGGACAGACTGGATCTGCTCACCTTTGACATATATAGCGATTCCGGTTTCTTTTTGCAGGTGGGTCGCGCGAATAACCTGGGCACCATCCGGAGAATTACACCCGGCCTGAATCTTTATTTCCCTCCGATCAATAAAAACGAACCCTGATGGAAGAGCTGATTATTCCTAATCCTGCCAAATACGATGTGGCGTCCTTCAATATTTTGGTTGAAGGAAAAGCAGTGGACTCTGCGTTTCAGTTATTATCCCTTTCCATTTCCAAGGAAGTAAACCGGGTTCCTATCGCAAATCTGGTATTCAGAGACGGCGATGCATCCCTGAGAAAATTTGAGATCAGCGATAAGGATGATTTCATGCCGGGAAAAAAAATCCAGATCAATATCGGCAGGGATGGCAAGAATAAACAGGCATTTAAGGGATTGATCATTCGTCATGGCGTTAAAGTAAAAGCGAATGGCAATACCCACCTGATGATCGAATGCCAGGACGCCTGTGTGAAAATGACCATCGGAAGGCATAGCCATTATTTTGAAAAGATGAAGGACAGTAAAGTATGTGATGAATTGATTACAAAATACGGTCTCGAAGCGGATCCCGAATCCACCAGGCTGGAACATAAGGAGCTGGTCCAGCATCATATCAGCGACTGGGATTTTGTTTTACTACGGGCAGAAGCTAATGGCATGCTGGTTATTGCTGATGATGGCAAGATCACAATTGCCAGGCCGAAAATTCAATCCACGGAAGCACTCCAGATAAATTATGGTTCATCCATCATGGAGTTTGAAGCAGAGATGGATGCCCGTTCGCAGTTTAAAAGTGTGAATGCTGCATCCTGGGATTACCAAAATCAATCCTTGTTCAAAGCGGATACTTCTTCCACTTCATTTTCAGAGTTGGGAAATATTTCAGGAGCAGATCTTTCAGAAAACATAAGTCCCAAAGAATATGAAATGCATCACAGCGGTCATAAACTGGAACAGGAATTACAGGATTGGGTGGATGGCATTATGATCCGGAGCCGGCTTTCCAAAATCCGGGGACGGGCCAGGTTCATCGGATTCGCTGCAATTAAACCGGGAGACACGGTAAAAATTACGGGCGTCGGAACGCGGTTCAATGGCAAAGCCTATGTTACGGCAGTGCGGCAGGACATGGGTGCAGGCATATGGGAAACCCAGATTCAATTCGGACTGGATCCATGCCGGTATGCATATCATCATCCGGACATGGATGACGCAGGATCTTCAGGACTGGTCGGTGCAATACATGGTCTTCAAATCGGAAAAGTGGAAAAGCTGGAAAGTGATCCGGACGGACAGGACCGGATATTGGTGAAGATCCCGGTTATTGATGACAAGGCGCAGGGGATCTGGACAAGAGTAGCCAGCCTGGATGCAGGAGAAAACCGGGGTGCGTTCTTCCGGCCTGAAATTCATGATGAAGTGATTGTTGGATTTATTAATGACGATCCGCGGGACGCCGTTGTACTGGGTATGCTGCATAGCAGTAATAAACCCGCCCCACTCACCGCAAAAGACGTGAATCACGAAAAAGGATTCACCACAAGGAGTAAAATGCATATCAGTTTTAATGATGATACCAAAACGATCCGCATAGATACTCCGGCGGGGAATTATGTTTTACTGGATGAAAAGGGAACAAAAATCGAAATCGTGGATCAGAATAAAAATAAGGTGGTGATGGATAAGTCCGGGATAAATATGGAGAGTCCGAACAATATTGATATCAAAGCCGGTAAGGCGATGACATTAAAAGCAGGGACTACCCTCTCCATAGCAGCGCCATCCATTTCGGTAAAAGCGGACGCAGATATCGGCCTGGAAGGGGCATTGGCAAAATTAAAAGCAACGGGGATCACCGAGATCAGCGGGTCAATAGTAAAAATCAATTGAGTCTTTTGAAATATTTATAAAATAATTTATTCAGATGCCTTCAGCAGCCAGATTAACTGATTTCCATGTTTGTCCCATGGTGAATGGCGTAGTTCCACATGTTGGCGGACCCGTTAGTGGTCCGGGTGCAGCTACAGTAATTATCGGTGGTCTTCCTGCTGCACGTGTTGGAGACATGCTGGTCTGCGTTGGCCCTCCTGATATTATTGTGCGGGGGTCTGCAACCGTTTTCATTGCAAGTATGCCGGCTGCAAGACAGGGAGATAGTACGGCACATGGGGGAACCATTGTGGTCGGATTGCCAACAGTTCAAATCGGGGGTTAAAAAAACAGCAGATGGAAAATGTATTGAATTCATTTCTGGGAACGGGCTGGTCTTTTCCACCCGAGTTTAACGGAAATAATGGAAGCGTCGAAATGGTAAGCGATGTTGAGGATATCAATCAAAGTCTTCATATACTGTTATCCACCAGCCTCGGAGAACGCGTGATGCAGCCGGACTATGGATGCAACCTTAACGATTATATGTTTGAATCGCTGAGCAGTGACCTGATCGGGACGATCAAACACCATGTTGAAAATTCCATATTGTTCTATGAACCCCGGATTGTCGCAGATAAAATCCAGGTAACCACGGCTGACTCTTTCGATCTCATTGAAGGAAGGTTCACGATTACTGTGGAATACCTGATTCCTAAGACCAATTCGAGATACAATTTCGTGTATGATTTTTACCTGAATGAGGCCGCCGCAAAAGTGTAAGTGAAACAATAGTGTACATAACAAGCCGATATAAATGTCATGTTTGATTGCAAATGTCTTATTCATCCTTTTCAAAATGACCCCGGTACGAGCCAGAATCAGCGTATCATGGAGGAACTTTTGTCGGGAGTAACCAGGATAGATGCACGTACTTTACCTGACCTGCTTGAATATTTTGTAAAGCTGGCTCCCCATATCAATTATTACGACCTGGATCTGAATGTGGATGACTGGCGTCCATTTTTCAAGAACAGTCTTCCATTTGGTATCGCCGCGATAATCAATAATCCGGTAACAGATATCACGGCAAAATTTAATCATTATAAAGCGCTTTTTAAAAAACAGCCCGGTCCTACCGGTTTACAGCTGAATGCTTTTGCATTGTATTATTATTTTATCCTCCGGATAAATAACTGGCATCTTTCGCTGAAGGACAGTAAACTTCCGATCGAGCCCGTACTGGAAAACCTGATCAAAGACAAGCTCAGGGGACCGGTCCTGAATTATATCAGCTATACGCATCAGGCGGTGCAGGTCTTTGGCATCCGGGGAGCCGATTTCAGCCCAATCTATAATAATGCAATCTGGAACATCAACATGAATGAACTGGGGACTGCGACCGGTCGGCCCGTAGTCAATAACCTAGATGGGATTAACAAACTGAACGATCAGTTTTATTCCCTTTTCCCTGTGTTCCTGGAAGTAGTGAAGTCCGTCTCACTCGAAGCAAAGAATAACCTGGAGCTAAGCCTGGTTCATAGCAAAGAGGAATTTCAGAAAAAACACCAGCCTCATCTGGCCCTGCTCTTTGCATTTCTAAACATCTTCCGGTTTCTCCAGGATGACCTCAATCAATTCACCCGCCGCCACCTGGATTTTTTTTATAAAGATATTCTTCGTTTCAGTGCCGGTCCGGCCATTCCCGACCGCGTACATGTTTTATTTGAAATTCAGAAGCAGCTGAAGAATTATATGCTTGAAAAAGGCCTGCTGGTAAAGGGTGGAAAGGATGATAAAAAGCAGGAAATGCTTTTCGGGCTGGATGGTGAAATCGTAGTAAATAAAACGGAGATCCTGGAAAAAAGAACCTTCTTCCTGAATAATCAGGAAGCTCATCAGCAAACTTATGTGGAAGGGATTTATATGGCGCAGGATGCTACGAAAGCAGATGGCATAGATAAAGAATTCCAGGATGAGATAAGTAATTTCCCCACACTTGGAGCCAAAAACAGCAAATACCGGGATCCGGAAACTAAAATCATCAAACCCTATGCAAACGGCAAGACCGGATTTATATTGGCATCGCCGGTTTTATTCCTTGAAGGTGGAACAAGAACGATTACCGTTAACATCGCTGCCCGGTTATTGGGTTCGGTATGTGGTGACCTCTCCGAACAATTTCAGCAGGATAACAAAAGCTGCTGTGACGACAAGGACTTATCTGCAGCCGGTATGAATCCTGGAGAAGATTCACTCTACCCGCAATTCTTAAATACAGCTGAAATCCACGATGATATCAGGACGGTGGCTGATGAGCAATTTGTTTATTTGAATGAAGCACTGCTCAGAGAGGCACTGAAGAAAGGAATTAAGAAGGAAACCGTTCAATTACTGAAAGATGAATTCCTGATCATAGAAGATGCTTTTGATTCCTGTTACTGCGATGTAAAAAAATATAAACCCGAAATATCGGTCTTCCTTGAAGACTGGAACGATTTTCTTGTTTTGGAAGGAATTGCGGCAACGGAAATCGAAATCCTGAAAGAGATATTCGAGCCATCTAAAATTTTAAAAATCTATTTCAGCGGAGAAAAAGAGTGGATCATACCCAAGCCGGATGAATATACCTTAACAATCAGCCCCCTGATTGCCGGTAATGAGTTCACCATTACAATTAAGACGACCCTGGAACCTGGGAAAGGCCCGGTGACTTACTATAATAAAGAGCTTCTTAAAGAGGACTATGATATTGAACCGCCGGTGATGAAGGTTGAAATGAATGACCATTTCAAGTTGGAATATGAAATTTTAAAAATGTATAATCCGGGTGGCAATACAAAGGATTGTTGCGTGCAATCTGATAATTGTTGTTTGCTCAAACCAGAAGCGCCTCCGCCGCAAATCATTTCGTTCTATCATTATTTTAGAAATATCCGGATAAACAGTGATTCCAATCTGAATGAGATCAGGGTGGATGTATGTAACTTAAAAAAACTCGTGGTACAAAATGGCGAAACCATTATGGATGTCAATGCACCCGTTTTGCCTTTCGGTACCCAACCGAAACTCGGATCCACTTTTTTCCTGGGAAGTAAGGAAGTATTCAGTAAAAACTGGTTGGATGTATGGGTAAATGTGGAATGGAAGGACAAACCGGATCTGACCGCGCAATATGTAAATTACGATTATGAACCCTTCGAAGACGGCAGCCTCGTAATTACAGAAGCCAGCTTTTTCTTCAGGGCTGCTCTTCTTGAAAATCGTCTTTGGAATGACAATGGAGTCAGGCGTTTATTTGATCATTTAGCGGAAGTACCAGCCGTATTTTGCGATCATAACCATCCCCTGCTGGTGAGTGAGGATGTTTACCATTTTATCCCGGGTGATTTCGGGCTGGCTGCCTATGAACCCATCAAACTCAATAAATCTCCTTTACTGCCGGTGAACATAGATTCAGACTATGGGTTTCTGAGGTTTACATTAAATGGAGTCAGCTTTCAGCACTCACGGTATGGATTTGTGCTGGCGAGACATATGATCGCACTTGCCGATCTGGTAGATCCATTGAATATAGAACCGGCAAGAATAGCACTTGATGAAGCAAATGTATTAGCAACTAATATTAGAATAAAGGTCCTGGCGATAATACCAATTATCACAAACATAATGGTTGCTGAAAATACTAATGTTCTCAATCAATTGGGCGATATAGATAACAAATTAGGGCTGGCACTTATCGCATTGAATAGTGCAATACCGGTAAATGCGGGCACAGCCGCTGATGTGGTTAATGCAATAAACTTACTTACGCAAATTGATGCAATTATTGGTGATGCTTTTACAGCTGGTACTTTGGTAAATGAAAGCACCCATGAAGATGCTGAATTGACTCAGATAGACTTTCTTCTAAATGACATTGATCCGGATCCCACATTGGGAGGCATTAGCCAAATGATTGATGCATTAATTCAAAAAATCGCATTTGTAAAGGGAAAACTGATCGTCAACCAGGCAGCCAAAGGCGGTCTGCCCAAAGAGCCCTATACTCCCACCTTCAAACTGCTGTCCATAGATTATACCGCCATTGCGGGGTTGAATGAAATCGATTTGTATCATCTGTATCCTTTTAAGGATACGTATAAATCTGAAGAGATCACATTAAATCCAATGCTTTTCCCGACATTTTGCGATGAGGGAACGCTTTTCCTGGGCCTGAGCGGACTGGTTCCGGGCAATAATCTCAATATATTATTTCAGCTCGCAGAAGCAACATCCGATTCCGAATCCGACAAGGAGCCGGTACGATGGCATTACCTCGATAACAATGTCTGGAAACCACTGCGTAAAGGATTTGAAGTGGTGGACGATGCTACAGATAACCTGACCACATCGGGGATCATCAAATTTGCACTCCCTGAGAACATGACCAGCGAAAATACGGTCATGCCCAAAAACCTGCATTGGATAAAAGCAGGTATTGCCAAAAACAGCCGGGCCGTCAGTGAAACAACCGGTATTCATCCCCAGGCAATGCTGGCTGTTTTTACTCCGGATGATGCCAATGATCTGCTGCGATTGTCAAAGCCGCTTGAAAAAGAAAGCATTTCAAAACTGAACCAGGCGGATGCTTCCGTTAAAAGTGTTAAACAACCTTATGAATCTTCTGGAGGCAGGGTACCGGAATCAGAAGGGCAGTTTTATGTCAGGGTGAGTGAGATATTAAGACATAAGGGCCGGGCCATTCAGCCATGGGATTACGAACGGCTTACCCTGCAGGAATTCCCGCAGATCTTCAAGGCGAAATGTATCAGTCACAGTTTTGCCCTGGACGCTAACAAGTACATCAATGATTTTCCTTACGCGCCCGGTTATGTTATCCTGGCTGTCATTCCCGATCTGTTTCAGTTGAAGGCCGGCAATTCCTTTGAGCCCAAAACGCCTGTAAGTATCCTGGAAAAAATAGACAGCTTTATCAGAAAACGCACATCCCCTTTCGTCAGGTTCAGATCAGTGAACCCGATTTTTGAAAAAATAAATTTCTGCATCAAGGTAGAATTATTCAAAGGGTATGATGAAAACTATTACCGGGAAAAATTACAGGAGGACCTGAGGGAATTCCTGGCTCCCTGGTCAGTAGGAGAATACCATAAACTGACATTCGGGGAATGTGTCTATCGTTCTGCCATCATCCGGTTTTTGGAAACCCGGAATTATATTGACTTTATTGCAGAATTAAAAATGAGTAAGGCCGAACTCACTCCCTCGGATGTTTCGGTCATTTGTCCGGATACGCCCCGTTCTATACTCATTGCCGGGGATATTGAAGTCTGTATCGTCAAACCCCAGTGCGTGGACTGGAACAGAACATATCCCGGTTGCGAACCGAATACGATAATAGCAGTTTGTTTAAATCAACCGGAACTGGTGATGGATTATTGCAAGCCTATAAAAAAAGATACCCGGAATGGCGGAAACCACTGACAATAAAGTGATCAGCAAAACCAATACCGGGTTTCCGGATTATCTTGATTTTGAAAAATTGAGAAGCCTGGCCATTGACCGGATCGGTAAACTTTCTGGTAAGATATGGACCGATCATAATGTACATGATCCCGGTATCACGATCCTGGAAACACTTATTTATGCTATGATGGATCTCGGTTACCGGACCAGTCTTCCTGTAGCAGATTTACTGACCAGGGACCCACAGGACAAATCCGCCGACAATAATTTCTTTTCCCCTACGCAAATACTGGGAAATAATCCGCTCACGATGATCGATCTCCGCAAAATGCTGATCGAAATCAGGGAAGTGATCAATGCATGGCTTGAAGTGGATGAGAGTACTCCCGTAGATTTTTGCAAGACAGCCCGGAGGCCATCTTACCGGGATAATTATAATGATACGGATAACCGCAACGACACGATAGACTTATGCGCATGTGAAAATATCAACGGGCTTTATCATGTTTACGTCCAGCTGGAAGAAATTCCGGGTGCGGACGAAGTGGAACAGAAAAAAAATTACCAGGAAGTTATTGGCAAGATCCGTAAATCACTAATGGCACATCGTAATCTGTGCGAGGATTATATTGATATTAAAGTGTTATGTAAACTGGAAATCGGCCTTTGTGCCGACATTGAACTTGAAGCAGATGCGGATGTTGAAGAAGTGTATTTGCTTATCGTTTCCACCCTGAAGGAATTTTTTTCGCCGACCCCTCATTTCTACACCTTCCAGCAATTACTGGACAAAGGGAAAACAGTGGATGAAATCTATGCCGGGCGACCCTTTGACATCACCGAAAGCAATGGTTTTATTGATACGGAGGAATTTGAAAAACTGGAACTCCGAAAAGAGCTCCACCTGTCAGATGTTTATCATGTTTTATTTGATCTGAAGGGAGTCAGGAATGTCAGAAACCTGGGTTGGCTCACCTGTTGTGACAACGGACAAAAAAAAGCCGTTTCCGACTGGTTATTTCGTTTGCCGCCAGATCATATTCCGGCATTTTCGACTAAATGCTCAGGATTCAAATTCTTAAAACTGGGTTCACCGGTCAGGACAGACTTAAGCCAATTTGATTTATTGCTTAATATGAATCTTCCGGTTCACCCAAAAGGTTTATATAAATTCCCGTCGCCCTACCTGGAACCCGAACTACCGAAAGCAAACTACAGGGCAGACCTGGCGCAATATTACTCGATTCAGAATGAGCTCCCCAAAGTATATGGAATCAGTGAAGGCGGATTGCCCAGTGACTCGACTGTGCACCGGAAAGCCCAGGCCAGGCAATTGCAGGGATTTTTATTATTCTTCGACCAACTGCTGGCTAATTACCTTACCCAGCTTAAAAATATACGGACTCTTTTTGCTTTGAATTCTTCAGAAGATAAAACGAAGAATCATACTTATTTTATCAATCAGCTCACGGACGCTCCGGGTTTTAAAGAACTGTCCCGGTTCAATACGGAGGAAGGACTTGTTGGCAATGAAGGTAATATTCTAGCTTATCCCACACCCGGGAATATTCTGCAGGATTTTATTGACCAGGGGAAATTGAAAAATGCCAGACGGGTGGAAAATTGCAGCTGTGCCGGGGATAAAGATTTCCCGGAGTATAAATTTTGCTTTGCCACAGAGCGTGATCAGGCAGTTCTCCAGCTGCAGGGCGATCTCCTGAACAGTAATATTGAGCCCGTTATCGTCTCTAATGCAGACGAATGTTATTTTTTTTATTTCTTTTCTACTTCAGCCGATTTTGCCATGATCAGCAAAGATTTCTACCCGGATGAAAAAACAGCGAAGAATGCAGCGGCTTCACTGAAATATGCGGGTACGATTGATAAGAATTACCGAAGGTTCATTTTGGAAAACTGTGCAAATGGTAAAGAATGTTTTTCCTTTGATATTGAACTGAACGTAAATACTTATGCCATTTACCTGCAGCAAATTGTAGAGGAAGAGGAATTGTACCTTGCCCGGAGGCAGGGATTTCTAAATCATTTATTGTCCCGGTTTGCCGAGCGTTTTACAGATTATGCCCTGTTAAATTCCGGCTTCCTTACACCGCAAAAACTTAAAACCGGACAGATCCGCGCAGAAGAAAAATTTCTGACACACTATACCGAAATCAGCAGCAGCCGTGGCAAAGCCTATGATTATGCGGTCGATGGTTGGAATCTTGATAATACTTCCGGTTTTGAAAAGCGTTTTAAAGCATTGGCCGGAATTAAGAACTGGGACCGTCATTATCTGTGCAATTTTGTGATTGAGCCGGTGGATGAACAATACCGGTTGCTCATCGAATTATTTGACAGGATATTTAAGGAAGAAGATAAAATATTTGGCAAAGAAGCTGCTATCAGTTCCCTGAAATCTATTTATGAAAAAATTGGGAATAAGCCGCAATTTGAAATTGAGCCAGCCAGGGATGAAACCAACTGGCAGATTTATTTACGGGATAAATACGATAATAAATACACATTGACAGAGCCTTACCAGGCAAAGGAGAAAGCCCTAGAACGGAGGGCCAACCTGGAAGCTGCCCTTAACTTCAAACCATCCAGGGACGAAAATGTCCAGGTGGTTAAATATATTTTCAAACTGCGGTTGCTGGATATAAGCGGGGAAAAAATAATTACGGAGAACATCAAAAAGTTCGACGATAAGGAAAAAGCGGAAATTTTCCGGGGAGAAATAGAAGCCGATTTGTCGGCACACCTGAAAAATCACAAAGAATTTCCTGCAGACAGGCATAAAAATATTCCGGGTAAATTAATTCTTCGCTCAAAGAATCCGGAAGTCACCTATTTTATTAGCGAGGATGAATTTCAGCACAAAACAGCCGATGTATACCGGTTGAACCTGGTGAAGCGCAAATTATCGATCATTAATAAAGAAGCCACCTGGCAATTTGATTCCCTCGCAGATTATGAAAATGACGATTCAGCCAGAGTTGATTTCTACAAGCTCCTGATCCGTATGCACGACAGGGCAAACTACTTAGTGGAAAGGGACAAGGATGAAGAAGTGGAGAAAATATATATCCTGGAAGACGGGCAGAAGCGGGCAATATATTTTGAAACCTATCCCACCGATAAGCAGGCCTGGAAAAAGGTGGATGAGATCATCGCCTGGGTTGATTCGCAGAGTTATCAGCTTACCGTTTCTCCACCAATCGAGGAAACCTGGGAAATCAGGTATCATCCGGTCAATCCCGAGGGAGAAGGATTGGTTTATCAAAGCAGGTCCACCTACCCTTCAGAAGAAACGGCATGGGAAGCTGTGCAGAATTTATTCGAACACATTAACCTCATTGAACTAAAAAACGAAAAAGAAGAATTGGTATTAAGAACGAAAGGTTCCGGTATCCGTCTGTTTGCTTCCCCAGGTAAGGACAAAGAAAAAGTAATCGCCAGGGAGGAAGCAACTACAAAGGGGCTTGCATTAATTTTTGAGGATATACAAAAAGCGTCAAAAAATGATTTCACCGAAATACTCCGCCGGTCAAGAATTAATAAGGAGGAAAATTATGTTTACAAATTGGTTGACAGGGATAATCTGCCTGCCTATTATCCCTGTTCACGTTTATTAACCACGCTGGCAGATGGTGAAAATAAAAGAAAAGAATTAATCAACAGGGCCGGCCCGGGATATAATTATATTGATATCTGCCTGTCCGGGGATGAGATTCTCCACGAAAGGAACGATCCAAAAACCAGGGCCAAACGATATCATTACCTGATCAAATGCAATAACTGGTACTATAAGGATGAATCGAAGGGCAAGATCAGGCTGGTCCTTTTCGAAAGTATCCTGGGTTATGGAAGCAAAGAGGAAGCGCAAAAAGCATTTGATGAGAATTACCTGCCGTTGCTGAAAAAAGCCAGGCTTGCAATTAATTATGGTGTCAATAAAACGATCAGTCTCGTGGAAATGCTCAGATATGATGTGGATCCCTGCAATCGCACGGTAGCAGTTGTTTTCGTACCAAAAAAAACTGCTGCCAATTTTGGCGGTTATGAAATTCAACGGGATATCATTCCCCTGGTAAAAAGCTATCCGGTACGAATGATCAGTAAGGAGAAATACCGTTTCGTTTTGGGCTATGTTGATGAAGCAGCTAAGACAATAATTATAGATTGGTGCAGTACCAAAACCTATAAGACGCCGTCAGAAGCCATGAATCAGTTCTTCTATCTGTTGATGCTTCTGGAATATACCGGGAATTTATTTATGGAAAAAGATGAAAAGGATTGCCGGTATCATATATATATCCGGGAAGTATTAGCCGTCAGCGCACGAGGATTTAAGGATCCGGAGACGGCCTGGGGATTGGAGGGTGTCGAGAAATTCATTTGTGAATCCCAAAGTATTGACGGCTTTCACAATTACTGGAACCGGATCGGATGTTATTACAGTTTTTATGTAGCCTGTGGCAATACGGGCCTCGTACATCCCTGCGCTTATGAAACACCCAGGCGAAGGGATGCCGTATTGTCCCGGCTGTACCATGCCGCAAAATTTAATTTTTTTGAATTGTTCGAACCGGCCGGCGCTGACTGGCTGATACTTAAAAAATATCTGAAACCTGGTACAGGCGGGACAAATGAAATCGCCAGAATAAATATTACAGGACCGAAAGGATTCGGTGTAGATCCCTGCGACTGGCTGGTACAGTTTGCTGACCTGGTAAGGGATAACAAAAATTTTGCGGAGGAGGCAGGCGGATTTATTGTAAGAATTTTAACCGATAACAAAGTAAATAACAAACCCGTGTATTTTACAGTTGCTGAATCGGTAGGAACTTATTCGAGTCTGGAGGAATGGAAGGAAGAACTGAGAAAGATCATCTACTATTTCCCCCTGGTTAAAAAAGACGGGAAATACTATGTGGATATTAAATTACCGGAATTTGAATCGGGCGGCAATATCATATCTCCGGTTAGTAACTGTGGGAATGAGGAAGGGGAAGTTCCTTGCAAAATATCCTGTTATACCGCATGGAAAAGTGAATGCTGTTTCGAAACCTGTTGTGAAGCACTGGAATTTTATGCCTATGCTTTTATTCTTCTTCAGGCACATGAACACTACAAACCGGTATATGATTGCGAATGCGGATCATACCGGATAGAATTACACCCGGAATTAAATGATGAAACGAATGCCTGGATTAAAAAGAGCATCACCAAATGGATCAAACAATACCGTTTGATTTGTCCCATGTTTGGAAATCTCCGAAAAGAATATAATAGAAAACAACCCAGGGAATTTAAATGCTTTAGCGAAATCGTGGCCATCAATCCACAACACTACTCCAACGAAAATATGGCCTGCGAAGCGGTGGAACGGTCAAGGAAACTGATAAATAGTGAAGGGCTTCACCTGGTGGAACATATTCTCCTTCGTCCGAGATGCAAAAATGATAAAGGTGAATATCTCGAATGCGAATGCGAGGCTTTGCCCCGGCCCTGTGTTCCCGGCAGGGGGGATGAAGATACTGTCTGTCATTTTACATGGACACCCGGCGGTGATCCTGATCCTTGTGAACTTTTCCTACCCCTGAAAAACGGGAAAAAAGTGGAAAAAACCATTTGCTTCACACCGGGATGTGATCCCTATTCATTTATAGCCACGGTCGTTTTACCCGCCTGGCCGGAACGGTTTCGCAGTCTGGCGGGCAGGCAGATCATTGAAAGAATGTTAAGACGCGAGACGCCTGCACATATCATGCTCAGGATATTGTGGATGGGTCCCAGGGATTTTTGTTGTTTTGAATACTACTTCAAAGAGTGGAATGAATGGCTGGCTAACCGGCGTTGCAATCCGTATTATTCCAACTGCAATTTTCTGGACATATTATTTAAAAAGAAATTGGACCCATTCTTACCCTGTACAGAATGCCAGTCCTGTGCTGATTCCACTGTTCCGGAACCGGATTGCTTTGAAGACGAAAAAATTCCCTGTGCCGATTTCGACATGAATGTTCAGGTAAACCAGCTTTTTTGCTGGTCGGCCACGGCATGGGACAAAGCGGACCTGGTGAAATATAAAAACTGTGAACCCTGCAGTGCTAAAATAGTGGAGGAAGAAAATTTACCGTCTAAAGGAACTGACAATGGCTTTATTGAAGCCGGCGAAGTGGATTTATTGGCCGAACCTCCTGCAATCCGGGAGACGGACCTTCCGCAGGAAACCGAGGCACCAACTAAGTCTGAGGAAAAATCAAGCCTGTTTCGGACCAGGTTAAATGTCTACAGGGAAAATGTTAAAAAGATCAAAGAGATATACCCGGACAACAAAGCAGTAATCAACGCGGACACTTTTCTACTGAGTTCCAAGCCCGAGCCCAAACGATTTATTGACCTGGTATTTGCAATTCTAAAAAATTATGATAGTAAGGGAAAGCATGCGCTGAATAAAGAAGCCATGCTGGAACTCGCGGGAAATATCACCTGGAAATATCTGGACCTGTATTGCCTCAGTAATAAGGATATGAAATTGATGAATTCATTGACGGAAACCTTTTGGCTGTTACGTGAATATGATTTGGATATGCAATCGGTGTATAAAAAATGGGGCGGTAAAAAAGTTGCCGCATTTGAACCGAATGTGGACTACAATGAAATCAGAAGGATCATGATGGGATAGTAATAAAAACACATGCAACACCATATAAAAAAACAGGTCATCAATCTCCGGGTAACCAGTAAAAAGGATGCCTATCGCCTGCAGCAACTGGTAAGCGACCTGTATCGAAAAGAAATGGTGCCTGTTATTGACCGTGCTTTTAATGAAATATCCAACGAAAAAGATATACTGAAAATTGACAAGCTGGTCATAGACCTCGGCCTGCTCCGGGAAAATGATTTTCAAAAGAGAGCCTGGGCGGAGACCCTGTTCAATCAGCTGAAGGAAAAACTAAGACTACTCAAACATATGCCGGCGACTGATATGGAAATGATCATCAGGCCGGTCATCCTGAATAATTCCGATCAGTGGCTTTTTTATATGCAGGAAGGAAGACTGCCCTGGAATATGTTGGAGATTGATCCTCTTTGGCTGGAAAATGTTTTGCAGGCTTTTGCGACGGATATAACCGCTATCCGGACCTTAAGAAAACGGATTCAAAACTCACCGGGCATGGCAGAACGAATCGTTATTCAGCACGGTGAAAAATTTCTGGTATCGTTACTGGAAGTTCTGACGGCAAAAACACAGATAAAAATTCCGGTTATCCTAAATGAATTGACAGAATTGATAGTTCATTTAAATGGCTGGAACAGGAAAAGCAGGAAAACAAAAGAGAAAATGTTGCGCAGGCAGATTTGGCGGTTGGTGATCCTTTATGCTGCGAAAAATGAACCTGATTCCGTTCCGGAAAAAATAACTGAATACCTGCTGAACCTGGTTCATATCCGAAAAAGATTGTCCCCGGATATACCAGTCAAATTTCTGGCTCCCTCCAGGCTTACGGGAACCCTGATCCGGGAGTTGGTAAACCGGATTGGAAAACAGGACAGCGCGGTGGAAATAAGAGATAAAAACTCCGGTGAGGATTATCAGCTAAAAAATAAAAATTCAGGAGACTCCACAGAAAATCTAAAACCGGAAAGGAAGAAAAAAAAGACCGAAGAGCAGGAAGAACGGTTGGATGGGGAAACACTGTCGTCAGAAGAAAAAGTCTTTCCCAAAAAAATCGGCGAAGAATCTATTTACGCGCCTTTTGCCGGATTGGTATTGTTGCACCCGTTTCTCGCCGATTTCTTCAGGAAATTAAATCTATTGGAAAAGAATGCATTTACCAACCGGGAATCGAAGCAGAAAGCCCTGTTCCTTTTATATTATCTCGCAACCGGAACGACGGAAGCTGCAGAGCATGAATTGGTAATTCCCAAATTACTCTGTGATTATCCTTTGCAGATGCCGGTATACGAAGAGATCACCTTATCAGAAAAGGAAAGATCGGAGGCAGATGAATTACTGGATGTCGTCATCCAATATTGGAATATCCTGAAAGATACTTCCGCGGAAGGGCTTCGGGAGGGCTTTCTGCAAAGAAACGGCAGGCTCAGTGTAGAAAATGAAAAGCAGGTCATATTAATTGAACGGATGGGGATCGATATTTTACTCGACGACCTGCCCTGGAACCTGGGATTGATACAACTTCCCTGGAAAAAAGAATTGATCAGGGTGGATTGGAGTTAAGCATCTGAAAAGTAAAAATATGGATGATCGATGGAATATGATTATTCTCTAAAAGTCTAACAACCTCACTTTAGATAAACGGGCAAAATATGAACAAACTAATCAACGATCTTTTTCCTGTAATACTGGGAGCCGTCCTGGGCGTGCTGCTCAAATATTTGTATGACTACAAGGGTATGGTGCACAAAGAACTCTGGACAAAAAGATATGAAACCTATAAAAACCTGTTTTCGCTTACGGGAATTCTACCCCAATACCCTCATAAGGCGGAAGTAACTTATGAAGACCTTTTTAAAAGAAGTGAGGCCATGCGGGACTGGTTTTTTACAGAAGGCGGGCTGCTTCTTTCCACCAAGACCCGGAACAAATACTTTAAAGTACAACGGCATATTGAGTTCATCATCGGAGACAAGGGGAAAGAGGCGAGGCTGCAAAATATCGGCGAAGACTATGAAGAAGCAAGAGTTATTTTCAGCCAGCTCAGGAGACAGATGGCTGATGATCTGATGTCCAGGAGTCGTTTATAACATTACTATAAAATAACAGGCGCAGTCAAGCATGTAATATTGAAATCTGCAGATACCAGAACCACGGCAACTCCAGCCAAATCCGGCTCGCCGTTTTTTTCGAAAAGCGGGGAAGGGGATTTTTTTAAGCAGAATAATCCCAGACAAACTTTTTTCACGAAATCTCCCTTCTCTGTTCAGGCGAAATTAAATATCGGAAGACCGAATGATAAATACGAAAAGGAGGCGGATTCTGTTGCCGACTCCGTTGTTCAACGATTAAGTTTTGACAGGAATAATGACAATGGTTTAACTACTTTTCATACAAAATCTGTTCATACCCCAAGACCAGTAATTCCGGTCTTAAGAACAAGTTGTGCTGAATGTGGGCAGGAAACTGTGTCCATGAAAGAAGATTATGCGCAAAGAAAACCAATCTTTGAAAGTAATGATGAATCAGGGGAGTTGCAAAAAAAACCCAATTCAACTGATTCTTCTAGTGACCAAAATATAGAATCTGATCTTGATCGCTCTAAAGGAAGTGGTTTTCCGTTGCCCGAGGAAACCAGGAGACAAATGGGGCCTTCATTTGGTAATTATATTTCTAAGGTCAGGATTCATAATGATGAGCAGGCGCATCAGATGAGTGAAAGGCTGAATGCCCAGGCTTTTGCACATGAAAATGAAATTTATTTTAATAAAGGGAAATATGATACTTCCAGTAAAGAAGGCAAGCACTTACTCGCACACGAACTGACCCATACCGTTCAGCAGGGAAGCACCATAAACCGGAAACTTATACAACTTGATGGTAAGACACCGGTCCCAGGCCCTCCCTATGTTGTCAAAAGCAATAAAATCGATCCGTCAGTAAATCCCAAAACACTGAATATCGGAGTAATCTCGTTGCCGGATTTTAAAAAGAGGAATATTGATAAATTCAAAATTCCATTGACAACTGTACAGAATACGAAAGAGGAGGAAAGAAAAACCAAGCAGGTAGAAAACTGGATATACGATGTTAAGCCCGATGTAAATAAAAAATTAGGTGGATTTCTGGCTAATGTTGACAAAACTGTTCAGGGATTATATTTTTTGAAGTCAAAGGATTCTGACTTTATGATTTTTGGTAAGGAAAAAGATATCCAGGATGAATGTTATTTGCCCAAATGGAACAGATTTGGCAAGCCCAACCTTCACCAGGTGGATCATATTGTTGAATATCAATTGGGAGGTAGTGATATTGCTTCAAACTACGAACTCACGGATGATCATGCAAATACAAACTCGGGCAATGCCATCAAAAGAGAAAGAAAGAGAAAAGTTGAAAAGGCTTTAGAAAACTTTACAGAAGCCGGCGTCCCAAATATGCCTAATTATGAAGAAGTCAATACAAAATATATCACCTCTTATTTTAAAATTGCGTCCTGGGATCTCCCTTACGACGGCAATGGCAAAGCATATTGGTCGGGTGATGAAATTCATAAAGGGATACATCTGCAGCATTTGAGGGAGATGACAGGTCAGGAAATAGCAGAAGCACAAGGCTCGGCGCAGGAATTGGTTTTATACGTTAATGAACATGCCGGCAGGCCGCTTAAAATAAAACTGCCTTTTGCAGGGCCCATCAGCGATTGGTTGCCCGGTATCGACCTTATTGCGATGACGCTTAATCCTACTCCGATTGATGGGAAACCAATGGGGACGGTGAATATTCAATTGAAGAAGGACTTTTCTGATAAATTACAGAATTTAGAATCATTTCCTATTTCTTTTAACAAAACACCCGGACTTATCAATGCTGGTTATCTCACTTTCACTAAACCCCAGCAGGCCTTAAGCGGCCTTATCCGTTTTATCGGACTGAGTCCAATTATTATCGACGAATTCAGGCTTGATGAAAAGAAGGGAATCGTATTCAATGGAAAAATTAAAACTGATGTTCCTCTTATAAAAGGAGCTGAAATTGATCTAAGTGTCGAGGGCAAAAATTTCATGCTCAGTAAGGACTTCAATTTAGGGGAAGTTAAAGGTTTGCCCGGTCCTTTTAAGGTAACGGACGTTAGTCTAAAAGTATTCGCAAGTACTTCCAAGGGTCTTGGAGCAGAAGGAAATCTCGATTTTGAAATTCCGCGTATAGGTAAGGGTAGAATGACCGGACTTGCTTCAACCGGGGAAGGATTTGGAATAAGCGGAAGTTTTGAGTTCGATTCCACTCTATTTAAATCGAAAATAACGGCGTCGTATATAAATGAGAAATTTTCGTTTGAGGGAGATGCAACCCTTTCTAAAGGAAAATTAAAAGGTGTCGACCTGCTCAATTTCAATGTTTCCTATAGCAAAACAGGTTTAAGTGGTACCGGGCGGGCCAAGTTATCTATTCCCGGAGTAAAGGAGATTGTCATTAATGTGGCGGTAACTCCAGAAGGGGATTTTACACTGGCGGGTGACGTGGAATTTGGAAATATCAAAAAACTGCAAACCGGTGAAGCAAAGGCAAAACTCGTGATATCCCGGAAAGCTGGTGATTGGGAAATCGGATTTTCCGGAAGTCTGAAACCAAATATTGACGTAGCGGGTTTCCAAATAAAAGAAGTTAATATTTCCTTTATTAAAGGTGTTTTTGATGTATCCGCAAAAGCACATTTTCAAAAGGGAAAATTAAATGGTGATATTGGCGCCGGCGTCACGAACGCTACTATTACGCCTGATGGAAAGAAGGGCGATAGTCCTGGAAAGGAACTCAATTTTTATGCTGATGGTGTTTTGAAAATGGAAATAACCAAGGGCGTTGAAATTGAATTGAAAGTGCGGATAAAGCAGGACGGCGATATCCTCATAGGTGGAAAGCTGGAATTAAAGGAAGACAAATATATTATCGATAAAAAGGAAGACAGCGCAAAAACTAATAAAAGTCTCAATATTATCCCGGAATTTGAAAGATCCATTCCTGTGGCATCCTGTGGCGTAGCATCCCTTGTGCTGGGACTGAAATGCGGGGTTGGACTATTCTATGTTTTTGACGGCTTAAAAGTTGACAAAGGTTCAAATATTGGGATGGATGAGGTTAGCCTGAAGGACCTGTCCAAAGCTTCTCTCCATTCAGGCATCAAGGTAAGTACAGGAATAAAAGCAGGTGTGGATGCCTATATTGGAGCAAAAGCAGGATTGGAGGTATTAATTGCTGGGATAGAGGGAACTGGTACCATTGACATTCGAATTACTGCTATTAAAGCAACTGCACAGGCGGATGTACAATCTGATTTTTCAGTTGACAAAGGCCTGCAATTCAGAGAAGCTAATCTTAAGTTTGGAGTTGAATCAAAAATCGGGTTTAAGATTGTTCTGGGTGTATCTGTATACCTCGACTTGTTATTGACCAAAGTTACGCTTTGGTCACATGAGTGGGAACCTGATTCTCTACAAGGTGAAAGGAGTTTCACCTGGTTTAATGGCGACATTATTGTTCCATTAAAATTCGGTGAAAATAATAGTCTGACACTGGAAAATGTTACCCAGGGTCTGAAATCGGGGATTGAATCCAAAGCAGAAGACAAATCGATGTATGAACGTGGTGCACGTAAAGGCATAAACGATGAAGGTCCTACCCAGGCTGAGAAAGATCAGGAAGCCTTAGAAGGGTTAAAGAAACAAATCAAAGAAGTATACCGGGGGCCGTATAGTGCTATGGTTTTTGCATTTAATTCTTCATTGGATCCAAAATATTTTGAAGAAAGGGCGAACATTTGGTATACGATAGTAGGTCTCCAAAATCTTGATCCTAAAATGATCCAAACCTTTAAGAACGAGATAATCCAATATGAATTTGAAGAATATGAAGCTTTTGGCGAATTCCTCGAAAAAGCTAAAGATTTCGACGACAACTCCAAACTATTGTTGATCGATGATTTCATGTCGTACAGGCCAACACTTGGCGAAACGGAAAGGGTTAATTTAAAAAGCTGGGTAGCAACGAAAAAGCCCGCGAAAAAAGGTCCCGCAAAAAAGAAAGTTGAAAAAAAGCAGCCGCCAGTTCAGCGAAAAGAATTTGACCAGGGTGAAAGTCATCCCGGAAATACAGTTCAAGAAGGAGAAGCAGCGGTTCAGAGAAAAAGCGAGGATCCTTCTTCTACAGATGAGGATTCATCCATTGAAGATCAATTAACTTCTTCCAGATCATCAGGCACGGCCTTGCCTGTGGAAACGCAAAGACAAATGGAATCTTCTTTTGGGTCTGATTTTTCAAATGTTCGTATCCATCGGGATTCATCTGCTGTGCAAATGAGTAAAGATCTGCGAGCACAGGCATTTACTTCAGGGAATGATATTTATTTCAATTCAGGCAGATTTGATCCGGGAACCAGGGAAGGAAATCATCTGTTGGCTCATGAACTGACACATACAATACAGCAAAATAAATCCGGTTCGAACGATGGCGGGAATCAGGTTTCAAGGCAGACTCAGAATAATTTATCCGGAAGCCTGCCATTTATACAGAGACAACCGATGCCCACCCCCACCGATTTAGAATTGATCGAAGAGCCGATACCCGGGGAAGTGCATACTTCCATTTTTGCAGGAATCGTCTTCAGTCCGACGGGGAAGGATCCGGTATATAAACAGGGTGGAGTAATTTATATACAGGCTATGGCTGCAGTAATCAAAGCACTGACCGGACCCAATTATTCACCAGCGCTTGTGTCTGAATTTATTAAGAATCAAACCTCGGGTGATAACACGCTTAAAGTTTTCGGAATTGGTGATCAGGTAGCCGGTGAAAATGAACCGGTGCTTGAAACTCACATTTTGGAGGAATTGCCAAAAAGTCTAATTGACTTCTTGCGTAATAAGAATATTCAGCTGCAAATAAGTACCGACCAGTTAGAAATTCTGGACGCTTATTATGACAAGGATGTTCTTTATGAATACGTCAAAAAAACAAAACCTCATATCCCGAAATGGTTTACGATAAATATTCTTGCTTTCCTGATGTTAAGCAAAAGAACCTGGTTAAAGGAATTTTCGAAGCTGAAAAAATCAGAGGAAGACCTGAAGACTTCCGATGCGGTCAAAAAAACAGCATCTTATTTTCAGAAAATTGACGGGTACATCCAGTACTATATAGATATTATAGAAGCAATCCGGAAAGATAATAATCTGGCCGACGATCCTCAATACAGGGTAATGTGGGACCTGCCTTATAGCGATCCGAAGGCCAGGATAAAAATACAAATGGTAACAGCCCCGGACGATGCGCAGATTGATGTTGCCGAAGCATTCAAATTGATTCAGCAATGCAATACAGATCAGGCAAGCGCAAGAAATGCAACCAATAAAGGAGAAGCAGGTCAGAAAGCCCGTAAAAAACTACTGCATGATACCCTGACCATTCCCGGTGTTAAGAGTGAAAAACCGGCTGACACGACACTTTCCGACACCATAAACAGGTACAATGCTGCTCCAACTCCCTCCTCTCTTACCAGCTACCCACCCCTGGAAGCCCCGCTTTTTGAATTAATCTCCAATACCTCTCCGACATTTTCAATGAGTGTAGAGTGGGGTAATTTTTATGAAGCCCTGGGATTTGCATTTGCAGGCACTTATGGATTTGAATTAATAAGAATTGATGATGCGAAGATTAAGGCGTCAAAAAAATTGAAGGAAGGTGAGGCATCCGAAGCTAATCTCACCCAGTCTGAAGAGGAAATGAAGGAGGTACAGAAAACCGCTGAGGATCCAAAGGTCAAAGGAAAAAAAACTGGTGTGACCGATGTAATCCATCAAAAATACAATCGGAGGGTAGATTATTTATCTGAAGATATAGAAACTGTATTTGATGGTGTCGGTAAGGATTTTGGAGCAGATGCAGGCGCAGGAATTCTTGCACTGGATACGATCGGATCAGCACTAGGCGTATTTGGCGATGTAATCTCGAGCTTCTGGATGAAGATTAACGGAAACCGCTGGGAAAAGGAAATCCCAATCGAAAAACCCGGTCTGTACGTTGTTCGTGCAATAGCGTATCAAAGTGATATACCCGCAGATGCAACTTTTGTGCGCGCTCCAAGTGTTGCCTGGATGCCGGTTTGGTTGCGCACTGCGGAGGATACATCTCTTAAGGTTGTTGAACAAATAGATGCAGGTCGGGAAATTTCAGCACTGGACCTGGAAAATACAAAAAAAGAAATGCTTCAGCCTGGCTTGACTCCGGACCAGATGACAGCACTTAAGAAAAAGCAGGAAGCATATACCATATTTCTTGAAGGATCTGTTGAAGAGAAGTTGAAATACCAAAAGAAAACCCTGGAAGAATCAAAAGCCCTGACGACTGACCCCAAAGAAATTGAAAACATCCAATCAGGTATCAAGGAAGTAGACAGGCTGATCAATGAACAGCATACGCGGCTTGTAGAAAACAAATCTGATGATATTTCTCTTGAAAGCCCTTTCACATTGCCTTGCGTTTTTGTAAGCGATGAAGGTCATAAGCAACAATTATTACTTGAGTTGATTCAGAAGCCCATGCAGGGAAAGAGTTTCCACTATTTCGTTTCGGACTTAAGTTCCTCAAAGGCAAGTTCCGGTACGGGCCCCGTAAGAGACACTCGGGAAAACGCAATCCAGTCTGCAATAGAAAAATACCTGAGTGAACCTAACCGATATGGAAGAGGCTATTGTTCTATAAGTATACCACCTCGAAAAGGAGAAAAGGGAACTTCTGTGCACAGGACTTTCAGGGTAAAGTCCAATGCTGCAGGGATAGTATTGGATTCTGTAGAAAATATCACTTCGGCTCTTTCGGTTATACTAATAGCTGCAGCGCCATTCACGGGCGGAGCGACTCTTGCACTGCTGATGCCCATTGGCGTTGTCGGCGCGATACCTTCTGCATACCGCCTTTATGACCGTGCCCAGGGAGATAGTTTCTATTTGGACTTTGGTACGGCAATGGACATGATCAATGTTTTATCCACGGCTACCGGACTGGGAGGAAAAATGGCAGGCAGATTAAAATGGCTTCGTGTCGGGAAAGGATTTGCCATCGTAGGCCTGGGACTGGACGGTCTGGGTTTCGTGGTCGGAGGAGCCAAGACACTGGAGGAAATTCAATCCATTTCAGCAAACACCAACCTTTCACCCGGAGCGAGAAAGGCAATGATCATGTCTGCAGTGGGAAAACAACTACAAGCCGTCGGAATGGCTGTAGGTACAAAAATGGTGGAATCCGCAGAAACCATTAAAAGGACTGGCGAATTTGAAGCTAAGAAAACTGCTATAACTACGGAACCTGGTCAGCCTCATGCAAAAACAACTATTCCTGAAACCGGACCGGTAAAACCAACACCGGGTACAGAACCAGCTGCACCAAAAGTAACTCCGCCTGTTCAGGAACCCGTTAAACCCACAACAGGCACAGAACCGGCTGCACCAAAAGTAACTCCGCCTGTTCAGGAGCCTGTTAAAAAAATCCCGGAAACAGAACCACAAAAACCGGTACCAGATAAAGAACCGATCAAGCCAGTTCCGGAAACAGAACCACAAAAGCCGGTACCAGATAAAGAACCGGTCAAGCCGGTTCCGGAAACAGAACCACAAAAACCGGTACCAGATAAAGAACCGGTCAAGCCAGTTCCGGAAACAGAACCACAAAAACCGGTACCAGATAAAGAACCGGTCAAGCCAGTTCCGGAAACAGAACCACAAAAACCGGTACCAGATAAAGAACCGATCAAGCCAGTTCCGGAAACAGAACCACAAAAGCCGGTACCAGATAAAGAACCGGATAAACCAACGAAAACCCCTGAAATAGAAAAACCACCCACCGAGCCCGAGGTTCAAAAGCCGAAAGCCGAAGCTGAGGCGGATAAGTCTCCGGATGAAACTGCAAAGGAAAAACCATTGGTGGAAGAAAATGAATTAACAAAAGATATTCGAAAAGCAGAGGAGGATGCTAAAAAAGCAAGGGAGGTCACCAAACATTTTGAAGAAGAAAAGGAGAAAGCCGATAAGAAAGCAAAAGAAGCTAAAGGTAAAGGCAAAGACGAAGCCGTAAAGGCAGCTGCAGAAGCAAAGGAAATGCTTGATCTGGCCAGAAGGGATGAAGCTTTTCATAATGACAGGGCGACGAAACTAAGACAGGATAAATTATCACAACATGTTGAAGCCGCCCGTGCTTTGGAGAACCCGGTACGTGCAAAGATCAATGAAGCAAGAAAAAAACTTAACAATAAAAAGGCTGAAAGAAAAAGAATAAATAAAGAAATTGACAGGCTCAGGGATAGTCTTGGTACCATGCAAACTGAAGAGAAGGTCCAAGAAGTTCTAAAGGATATTAAGGACAACCAGGATCAACTAAAAACTTTATCCAAACAGGAAGCTACTCAGGAAAGCATCATGAGAAAGCATGGTGAAGAATTGGCAAAACTTCAAAAGGAAACTTTAAAAAGAATTGAAGCCCTGCAGGCAGAACAGAGAGCCGCACTCGGAATCACAGACAAACTTTACGCAGATCTCAGGTCAAAAACTCCGAGTGATGAAATTCGTAAAGAAATTCAAAAGCATACAGTTGATGAAGTGTATGAAACGAATATAAAAGGAACGCCTGAAGCGGATCACATTGTTTCTATGAATGAAATTACCCAGATGGAAGGATTTAACCGCCTTACATTTGATGAACAGGTAGCCGTGTTGAATAATCCGGAAAACTTTATGGCTCTGGACAAGAGGGTCAATAGTTCAAAAGGGGACCGTTCGTTTTCGAAATGGGAAGGACATCCGGAATTTAAAGAAATACCCAAAGTAAAGAGAGAGGAACTGCTTAAGCGTGAAGCTACAGCAAGAAAAGCGATAAAGGACGCGATTTTTGCATTGGATCCATTAAACAAAAAGTAATCATGAAATTTCAGAAGAAAATAGGAGGTTATTTAATTACTACATTTTGTTCGCCCACACTGGCTGAACAGGCCAATTCATTATTTAATAAATTGTCAGAATTGAATAAGACAGGTCCCCAGCTTCGCGATGGTACAATCATCAGATTTGGTTGGTCAGATCTGAAGCTGGTTCAACAAAAGGATGAACTCGCCCTTTATGAACCGGATTTCAGCAAAAACCCGAAGCAGGATTTCCTTCATCAGGTTACCATAACCCTTCAGGTATTGAAGGAACAATCGAAACTGTTAAACGAAATCGGCGTAACTGGATTGGATTGTTCCTACTTGGAAAAGGTTGTCACGGCAAAAGGATGTCTGAACAAGCCGGATATTTATCTGGAGAGATCAAAGCAGACGGAGAAAAATGATTCCGGATGGTATATCGGAGAAACTTCGGATAATGGGAAAGAGCATACCCTGGATGACTTCGAATCCCATTATATTTTTGAAATTTTTCAGATCCGTCCTTCCATAATGCGGGTGCTGGCGCTTCCACCTGGATATCTTGCCGTCTTTAAGGAAGATGAGATCAAAGCCATACTCAATGATAAGAATAAGAATTTATGGACTGAAAAATGAGCATTAAAAAAATATTTAAATGAAAATAATTCAAATAAGCAGTATATGACCGTCATATCCATCGCCATACAAAAGGGAGGTTCCGGTAAAACCACCACGGCCATCAACCTGGCGGCGGCCCTTCATAAGGAAGGAAGAAAGGTTTTGCTGATCGATGCAGATCCACAGGCAAGCCTGACACAGTCGCTTGGCATCTTAGAAGAACCGAATTTAAATCTCTATACCGAATTGCTGAAAGAAATAAAAGGGGAATCGGGTGACATTTCGGAAGCGATCCTTTTTACAAAATCCGGATTGCCGCTGATAGCGTCTTCCATTGAACTCGCCGGCGCAGAACTGGAATTGGTTAGTGTATACGGAAGAGAACAAATTCTGAACTGGATGCTCGAAAAAATGAGCTGGCGATTTGAGTTTGTCATTATTGACTGCCCGCCGGCCATCGGCATGTTGACGGTCAATGCCCTGGTGGCCAGCGATTTTGTGATCATGCCCCTTCAGGCGGAATTTCTGCCCATGAAGGGCGTACACAGCTTTATGCACCATTTCAAAGCCATCAAGCGAATAAATAAGAAACTGGAAGTGCTGGGATTTGTACTAACCAAATATGATGAGAGAAAAACCATGAACAGACAGGTCTCCAATGAACTGGAGCATGATTATGCGGGTAAAGTATTTCATACCCATATCCGCAGCAATATCCAGCTGGCAAAAGCGCAGGAAGCAGGTACTGATATTTTCAGTTTTGATAAGAGTTCGCATGGGGCGCAGGACTATCATGAGTTTTCAACAGAATTTCTGTCTAAACTATAAAATGTAAATAAATATCAGATAAAATTAAATATTTCAATTATGTCATACTCATCCCGGGTTTACCGCCAGCGAAATGCACATACCCACGAAGAAGGAAAAAAAGAGGGGTTTTTTAAAAAAAATGCAGATGCAGAAAGCCCATCAAAAAAGTCCGGCTTTTTCCAACCCAAACTGAAAATAAATAAACCCGGTGATGCTTATGAAAAGGAAGCAGATTCTGTAGCCAATACCGTGGTAAATAGTCCGGGTTCCAAAAACAAATCAGTACAGCGAAAAAAAATAAATAGTATTCAACGCTTATCCACTTCAGCCGAAGACGAAAAGCAGGCCACCAACGATGCCCGTATGGCTAAGGATAAGGAGATCCAGGAAAAGTCGATGCAAATGGGCGGCGGTATGGATAAAGAAAAGAAAAAGGGCATACAAAAGAAGGATGAACCGAAGAAAGAAGAAGACGAGAGGAAAAAATCAATGCCCGTTCAGAAAAAACCCGAAGGGAATTCATTTGATGGTCAGACTGATATTCCCTCGCGCATATCCCAATCAGCAGGCAAGGGCAGGCCCCTGCCAGGGAAAACACTAATGGAAGTGAACGCCCAATTCGGCATGGATTTCAGCCGGGTCAGGATACACGATGATGCGGAATCTGCCACTATGTGTATGGAATTGCGTGCACAGGCTTTTACCCATGGATGTGACATTTATTTTAATGCGGGGAAATTTAATCCTGATAATACTGAGGGCAGGCTGCTGTTGGTACATGAACTTACCCATGTTATTCAGCAAAAGGGAGTTGTCAAATCAAATGAGGAACAAGCGAATGAACGGGAGAAGGAAAAATAGTTTTTGTGCACCTAAAACCTGTCAGATCTATTAAAAGAATAAGGCATGTACTTTAAAAAAATCAGAGAGTTCTTTTTTGGAAAACCACCTGAAAATATTGCGCAGCCAGAAAGTAATATATCAGATACGAAAGGAAATGATATTGACAAATTTAATGATAACGACGACGATCAGGTAGTTGTAGATTTCACTGAAGACGAGGATCTGTCAACAGGAATAACAAAAACGAGTGAACCGACTAAAAATACCAAAGTCATGAATACACAGGAAAAAAATACTTACCCGGAATTCGAATACCTGGAAAATCTGATCAGGCATCGCCTGCATAAATATTTTCCCGACCGGGTAGAGGATCCCATAGTGGTTTTCCCCGATCTGAAAACATGGAGCCTGCCCTGGGGGGAGTTCGTAAAAAGGACTAACCCCGACATGAAGCAGGATGAAATCACTTTGCTGTTGATTGCCATAGCACCGCATATCCAGCCGGATCTCTATGACCGGGTGATAGAGAGCGTCCTTCCCGAGGATCACCAGTTTTATACTGACTTTCCCCGGATCGGCGGGGTACGCGGGAAGAACTGCCGTTTTTTTCTTCCCACCGGGGAAACCGCTTTATTTCTGATCGCAGGGGAAAATAGTAAAAAAAGATTTCAGGTGCAACAGTATTTCGGTGCTGAACATATATTCTGGGAAAAGAAAATTTTGTGGCTTGAGGATATGCAAAACGGGGAGCCGGCAATGCATGGGCGACTGATAATTTCACCAGACTATGTGGATTTGCTGACCTATGGAAATCATAAGTCACCCCAGTTCAGCATCAGTTTTCCCGCAAAAAAGATTGCACCGGAAAAGGCGAAAACAATAGACATCAATCATCCTGAAAATATTCCTAAGGCTCCGTCATTTGACCAATTAGTTATTCCGCCTGATCTGATGGATCAGATTAAGGAACTTAAAATATGGCTGAAATACAATGACCAGCTCATGGGTAAACTGGACATGCTGAGAAAAGGATACAGGGCCCTGTTCTATGGCCCGCCGGGCACCGGAAAGACATTTACGGCCAAAATCCTGGGTAATGAATTGAAGAAAGAGGTATATAAAATAGACCTCTCCATGGTGGTATCAAAATATATCGGGGAGACAGAAAAAAACCTGGAGTTGCTTTTCGCCAGGGCGGAAGATAAGGGATGGATTTTATTTTTTGATGAAGCGGATGCGTTATTTGGTAAAAGGACCAATGTACGGGACGCCCATGATAAATACGCCAACCAGGAGGTTTCCTATCTCCTCCAGCGTATTGAAGATTATAACGGTCTTGTGATCCTGGCCACCAATATGAAGAATAATATTGACCCGGCATTTATCCGCCGGTTTAATTCCATTCTGAATTTTCCTTTTCCCGATCCTGAATCCAGGGCTAAGATCTGGGCCATTTTCCTGCCGACAGGCGAAAAAAATATAAGAAAAATCGTTTACCGTGAAAAACCGGGTATGGACCCGTTCCCGGACAGGTACAACGAGGCCTGCAATATTAAAACCACTGAAATTGATGTTGACATTCCATCGGCTATGAAGAAATATGAACTAACGGGAGGAGGTATTATGAATGTTGTTCATTATGCCGGATTAAAAGCCGTGGAACGGTATAACAATGCCATTTTAGAAAGAAAGAAATCAGCATTGGCAATTTCAGGATCTGATGATTCAACCGTTGACACAGAAGACGAAGATCCCTGCAATCCATTACCACAATTCATTATTTATTTGTCTGATGTCAGGGACGGGATCAAGCGGGAATTCCTTAACGAGGGGAAGCCGTTTCCACTTTAGGAAATCAGATTTCGGGAGTAGCTGTGCCTCCCCTCCTTCTGAAAAAATACCAGGTTAATAGAAGTCCTGGCAACTAGTCCTACCTATCCCTCTGTAATGTCTCCGGCCCTGGAAAATTTTGGTGAGCACCTGAGAAATCATTTAAGGCAATCGGATAAGAACTGAATTACCGAACATCGTATAATTTTTCCTATGGCCTCCCTTAAAACCAGTCTTCCCAGCAAACGCACGATTATTTTTCTAATCATCGTACTGGTCATTCTCAGCTGCTTCCTTCTCCCCTATGTCTTTTTCTTCATACCAGCCAATGAATCCTCTCTTCAACAACAGGCATTTTTAAAACTCAAACAGGCAACTGTAAATATCATAAACAGAAATACAGATACCCGAAACTATCTAAAAAACCTCCGAAGGGATAGCTTACCCGATGATAAAATAAATATTAAAGATCTTGGATGCAGACACGATACTTCAAAAGATATACAGGATTCCATTTTTTTTAAATTTGACAATAACGATGGCTGGCATATTATTTATCTATTTGATACAGCAAAAAATAAAAAATTCATTTACAATGCCAACGTCCTGTTTACTACCCTGATAGACCCAAGTATAGCTTCGTCAAAAGAACTGTTCCAGACCCGGTTTATCGTTGATTTTTGCAATAAAGATTTAGGCGGTCATCGGAATGATTCCACTGGCATTATCATTTTCCAGGATTCAGCAACCGGTTTGGAAACGGAAGTAAATATTGACAGCCTTATTCCGCGTTCACAGGGCATGCGGGCGCCGGCTATCATAGATCTGACTATTCAGGGCATAGAATATAAACTTTTTTCCTACCCCTTTACCATCAGCCGCCATCATTTGATATTGTGCAGCCTGATCAAAACATCTTTATACCGCGCACGTATTCATGTAATGCCGGTTTCCGTGGTTTATGGACTGCTCATCTGCATCGTCCTGTTCATCCTCAGTCTGCCCTTTCTGAAAATATTTATGATGAACGACCAGGATCACCTGCTTAAATCCGATTTGATAAGCGGAAGCCGTTTTCTTTTCGCCCTGGCTACATTTCTCACCCTGGTGATGGTCCAGCTATTTCTTCTGGCGAAAAGCCATTACGATGTGCAATACAATCTAAGAAACATAGGGGAAAAGATGAGCGACTCCCTGTCGAATGAATTAAAGCTGGGCGTACAACAACTAAATCAATTTGACTCTCTATTAATTCAATACATCGCATCTGAGAATTACCGCGATCAAATCGATCCTTTAATACTAAAACGTTTTAAGGATGCCACAGAAATACCTCTTAACCACAGGCAAGACACCGGTATTAACATAGAGGAAAAACTAACTTCCCGCGATACAGTGCTGTTTCATATCACGACCGGCGAGGGATATACCGGCTTTCTTACCGGCCGTCATCCGGAATTTTACCTGGATTCCAGTTGCTATGATTTCAGGGATGAAATTCACAATAGACTGCTTTACTCCGAACCCGACTATCAATACTTCGACCATGCAGCCTGGATAAGCAACGAGGGGAAAGAAAGCATAAGGGCTGAATTTATCGGTTCCGACAACCTGGCCCTCTACGATCCATGTCGTGAGAAACCAAAAAATTTCGTTGATGTGAATTCCAGGGATTATTACAAATACCTGAAAAGACTGAATGAAATCGATTCGCTGTCGAATTCACTGGTTTATCTCGCTCCGGTGTATAGCTGGGCAAACCGTGAATTCATGGTGAATATCTGCAGGAAAACAAAACTGCAGGGGATGTTCTTAGAACTATTGCAAACGAGACTTTATTCCCTGGTAAATACAGCGATATCTGCGGGTTATGGTTTCTGCCTGATCCGGGCAGATGGAAGAGTGCTGATTCATTCCGACACTTTAAAGAATCTCAGGGAGAATTTTCTGGATGAAACGCTGCGCCCTGCGTGGATCAATGAAGCAATAACGACCAGGCAGTCAGATTATTCATTCGGCGTGCCCTTGTACGGAAAAAATTATTCCCTGCGTATCCAGCCACTGAAGCAGACTCCTCTTTTCCTGGTCACCTTCTACGATAACAGCAATATCGGGCCAGTCAATCTTCGTATTCTCTCCTTCTCTTTGTTTTGCTGTATGCTGGGTTATATTTTATTATTTATCATAACGCTTTTTATTTATCCCCGACGAACCCGAAGTTTTCTTTTTTCCTCCACTGATCATTTCAGCTGGCTGGTTCCCAAAAAAGACCAGGAAAGATTTTATTTCAACGGCAGCCTGTTTATAGTTGTATATCTGTTTGTCCTTTTCATCTATTCACTGATCATTAAAAGAAATCTAAATAATCTGGACTACAGTTTCCTGATAGTGGCTCTCATCACCCCCTTTAACCTTCTGTTCGGGTTAAAACTTTTACGAAGAACTATCAGATATAACAGTACCAGAAACGCGGTTCTTAATATCATAATACCTCCCGCTGTCTGCCTGATCATCTATATACTCAGCAAAATTTATAACAGGCAAATACATTATTCGTTCTGGATTCTGGAAGGGATAATCATACTCTTTATCTACAGTGCCGCCTGGCACAACGGCAAATACTGGTTAGATAAAAGTGATAAATTAAAATACCGGATACAGGAAAATAGCAAATGGAAAAAATACACGGGAACAACCAGAAAGCTGTATGCTTACAGTTGCTTTATATCGCTGCTCATTGCAGGTATTGCCATCACGCCGGCCTTTATTTACAGCTGGTTTGGCTATGGACACGAAATCGTACAGTCAGTAAAGAGGGAACAGCTGAATATGGCCAGAAGTATTTACAGCAGGGAACCGGGTATAAAAAAGTTTCTGCGGATCGGTCATAAAGGATATAACCTGGATAGCGGACTTTTCAAAATGATCCAATATCAAAAAGGAATTTATTCCATTTACGATGACAGCATCTCTGATAATGAGAAAAACAATTCAACAAGCCCGCCTTCACGAGGCTATAGCTACCAATCTGAATCATTTTATAACGACATAGTCAACACAATTGGCTTAAACTACTATGATCAAACCGGCTTCCAGATTCTTACTACTTCCAACACGGAAGATAATTTATGGCATTGGAATTTTACAGAAGATAACAGCAGTTTTGAATATTCTCCTCCCCGATGGAGGATACCCCCTAAGTCAGCAGATGTTACGAAACCGCCTGTTTATATTAAGATAAAATCGACGTTTCCCACAGCAGTAAACCATATTTTTCCGATTGCTCTTCTGATACTGATTGCCATTGTATTTGGTCTTTTCTGGCTTATCCAAAATCTGGCCAAACGTGTTTTCATGTTGAATGTGGTGGGTGAAATTGATGACCAAATTGAAATGGGTGCTAAGGATGATACCGGTGTCTGGAAAAAATGTTTCAATATGACCAAAGCAATTCCTGCTATACACAATGCTTTTGACGATTCTTTACAGTTAAAGAATAAACTGATCAGCGAAAATAAAAAGCTGGATATATTTAAGGACAAATTTCTATTTGATGAAGAAATCGAATTTTCAAAAAGAGCGGTTGACCTCAAGCCCATTTTTGATTGTGTCTGGAAAAAATGCACGAATCAGGAAAAATTTCTATTAACCGGACTTGCAGAGGATGGGATGCTGAACTACAAAAACGAAGCGCTCATCTATAAACTATTCCTCGATAAATTACTCATCGTCCACAATGAAAGGGTCAGGCTGATCAGTTATAGTTTCAGATTATATATCATTTCGAAGAAAGGAACAAAAGAAGAAATGGAATTCATAGCTAAGATGAAGGCCGGCGGATCCTGGGGCTCCATGAAAAACATATTCTTCATTGTGATATTATCCATCCTGGTTTTCCTGTTCTTAACACAGCAGGAAGTCTCTGGGAAAATAGTCGCTTTGATTACCGGACTGTCCACGATAGTACCTCTTTTGCTTAAATTTGGATTAGGCGGAAGCCAGGAGCCCGCAAAAAAATAGAATGGGTAGGCAGTCTTTAGATGAGCAAGCATCAACAGCTGCTAGATTTCTATTGTCCTCTCACACTGGTACCGTATAGGGCAGTCTTCTTTTTATCAGCTAATATGAGTTCAATGAAGAATCTATCAGCTATGTAAGCGTCCTTCCTGTATCTCTGTACACCCGCCATGTCAGGAATATTTCGAGCAGGCCTTTAAGAAATATGATGACAGCTGTAGCCTCGAGCCAGTAAACCAGATCGGGCTGAAACATGGCGAATACTTTCCAGAGAAGAATCCCGAACGCCGCATAGAGCAAAATTAATGGCCACGTAAAATGCAGGACTGCGATCCGGCTGATACGCGAAAGGAAGTCTGACTGACTCGCAATTCCCTGATCTTTTAATTTTTTGTATCGCCGGGTAATTCGCATGATTGAAATAATGAGTATTGCTGTCAGTATTAGTATGATCAGGTCGAAAATAATATACGAGTTTCTGATGCCGCGACCTTGATTGGGAAGTGGCTGCCTGGTTGCCAGGTTCAAAACAGATTGCGCCATGGCACGAACGGTAGTTCCATCCAAAGGCCCTGAACCCGGGGGCGATGAAAAAGCATCCAACGCGCACATTGTATTGGCTGCAATGAAAACGCCTACCCTTTGTTCAGGATCGAAAAACACGGAGCTCTGAAAGTTCGCTGTGCCGCCATCATGCGTAATCACTATTCGGCCGTTGATCACAACTGATTCCCAACCCATGCAATAAGTGCCAACAGCCGAACGGGTATGCGTTAACGCAATGCCATTTGGTGAAAGAATGGCGCCGGCCCGGTAACGTCCACCATTCATTTGCGCTACCAGGAAATTCGCCATATCCTCCGCACTGCTGATCAGATATCCGGCGGGCAATTCGGAACGGTTGTAGGGAAAATAAACCGGGAAGGGAAAGCCGAACCACCAGCGATATCCCGTAGCCATACCGTGTTGCATCGCTTCTTCCTGCGAAACGAAACTATGCTGCATGTCGAGCGGTTTGAAGATATGCTGCCGGATATATTCTTCATAGGAAAGTCCGGATGCAGACTGCACAATCAGACCCAGCGCTTCAAAGTTTGCATTGGAATATCCGAATGACTGTCCCGGTCGAAATTCTGTTTTTGTTGTCTGCAGCAAACGAACCGTTCTTTCGAGCGTCCGATCATCCTGATCGGTCCATAGTTGCGGCACGCGCATCATGGGCAGTCCGCTGGTTTGATGGAGCAGTTGGTTCACCGTTATTTTCGCCGATGCCTCAGCGTCGGCGGTATGAAACCAGGGAATGTATCGTTGAACCGGAGCATCCAGTTCAACTCTGCCCACCTCTATCAATTGCATCACGGCAAGTGCCGTGAAGGCCTTCGTAACAGAGCCGATAATGAAAGAAGTCTGCGGAGTAACCGGAGTGCCGGAAGGATCGGCGCGGCCATATCCTTTCAGGTAGACGGATTGGTCGCCTTTCACTATGGCAAGGGCTAATCCGGGAATATGCGCCGTGCGCATTCTCTCCTCAATATATTGATCGATGGAGTTGAACTGCTCAGCGGAGTTGAAGTTTGAATTTTCTCCGGAAGATTGGCCGTAGGCGTTGAACACACCCAACCCTGCAAATTGCAAGCACAAAAAAATGTATGTAATATTTCGGCCCATGGAAATAAAAGTTGCCGGAACAAAATGGGCGACATAAACTGAGCCAATCAGAAGCGTTTGGCATGATTGTTTCCTTTTATTCTTACCCCTTTATAGCCAATCAGTGATAGTGCCGCCAGGTCATATCCTGTAAGCGCGCATAAAAATTATCGCCCCTGATCACCTGATTAAATAAAATGCTAAAATTTAATCATGAAAACTATTTTTCCTCAACAATCGATATCCCATTTGAATTGCCACGGGTTAACGGGAACTATTTCATTTTCTGATGTTCCGGATTCCCGCAAGGGTAAGGTTGATATCCGTTTCAATTTAAACTTCGAGGGATTTACTGACTCCGGCGAAATGAATGAACGTCTTACACGATCTATGAAACAAGCCATCAAAGAATTATCAGTGTGCAATCCTTCAGACAAAATGAGGCAAATTTTCCAGACATCTAAAATTCTTGAATTAATACTCTTACAGGCCAGAGAAACAGAGGCAGCCAGGAAGCCTTTAAAAACTGTTAAATCTTATGATGTCGCAAAACTTCAGGAAGCAAAATCGATCGTTGAAGATAATCTGGCAAAACCGTATTCTCTAAAAAACCTGGCGCATAAAGTAGGTCTGAATGACTTCAAATTGAAGAGGGGATTCAAAGAACTATTTGGATTTACGGTCTTCGGGTATTTGCGTGAGCTGCGTATGTTGAAAGCGAAGAAATTACTGCTCGCAGAAAAAGATTCTGTAACCGGTGTATCCGGTGAAGTGGGTTATCAGCATCCCCACCATTTCTCCACTGCCTTCAGGAAAAGATTTGGCATATTGCCAGGAACTCTAATAAAGTAATAAAGAAGGCATGCAATCGCATGCCTTCGATAACAGGCATATTAAAAGGTCTTAACTCAATTCACCAACGAGACCGGCATTTTTCTTTACTGATGATTCTGGCAACTTAATTTCCGGTTGAATCTGGAGGCTTATACAAATCCGGTTCCATGAATTAATGGCAATAACTGCCGTAATCAATTGCGACAACTTTACGGGCCCGAATTGTTTGATTGCCTGCTGATATGTTTCTTCCGTAAGACCATGTTCGGAAATCAGGGTTATTTCTTCCGTAAGCGCAAGTATGATCCTTTCTTCATTGGAATACAGGCCCTTCACCTCCTTCCATGCATCCAGAAGGTATATTCTTTCTTCCGTTTCACCCAATTTTCGCGCATCCCGGGTATGCATTTTAATACAAAAGGCACAACCATTAATCTGTGAAGCCCTAATCTTAATCAGGTGAAGATGCAGGGGCGGAATGCCCGTCTGCTCTACATATTTCTCCAGCGCGTAAATCGCTTTCTCAGCCCCGGGATCTGCGTCCCTTAAGTTTATTCGTGCATCCATAATCATTCGTTTTTAAAATTAATATTGAGTTCTAAACAACAAAATTATTATTGGATTCCGGAAACTATACACGCCAGAGGGATTTGAAATCACCCGGAAAGGATAAATTTTACGGATATTTTGGCATTAAATTAATCGGTATTTGAAACTACTTAGTTTATTCTCCACTTTTAATAAGGAAAAGCTCCCCAAACTACCCGTGTAAATACTCACTTAGTGATGTATCGCCTGGCTATTTTAGAGAAATGAAACTCCGGAAATATTCTTTAAAAGCTGAAAAATCGTTGATGGTTTTCGAATTTATGAGCGAGGGTCCACATGGGCATATTTCAAAGATTGTAAAATACAGCGAGACCAATCTAAAGGATCTTTATATCCTTGGTTTTGGCGATAAAGACCAGGCAACCGGAGATATTGACGACAAGAGAATTTCCAATAACGCAGACAGCGATATAGTTCTTGCAACTGTTGTTTCAACAGTTTACGCATTTACAGATAAAGCGTTTTTGGTTCAAAGAAAATAACTGTAAATTTATATTATGACGACCAAGGAACTCAATCACAAAAAGAATCCAATTGTTACAATTGACAAATCCCCTGGAAAATTCAAAGACCGGTCATTATTCCAGGACAAAGTTGACAAAGCGAAAGAGAAAGTACTCCCGAAGAGTCGGGCTCCCCAGGAAAAAGAAGAAGTCCGGTAAACATTTGCCTAAAAAGCGTGTTTCCTCATAGATTTTTAACTTTTCATTTCTTTATCGGTGCAGAATCTCCATTCGATCTTTTGAAATCACCCGTAAAGGATAAATTTTACGCAGCGGCGACATAGGGAAACTGATAAAGTGAAACAAAAGTGAATGCTATCAACTAAAAGATCCGCCATCCAGGCTTTCCTCAATTTATTCTAATTTGCCGGTTCAACGGCGTAGCGAAATGCAACTGGCTCCTTCCCCATCTCTGTCACACATTGTAAAACACTACCTGGTATTGGAACGTGAGGAGGATATGAATTTGAATTACCGGTTATTTTCTGATGGCAATCCCGGTCTTGTTTTTCATTTTAAATATCCACTGATACAATACGGGGGAAATCAGCAGACTGGAATTATTCAGCCAAGAAGTTTTATCTATGGTCAGATAAGCCATTACAACGATTTAAAGTCTGTTGGAGAACTGGGTATGGTGGTGGTCGTTATGCAGCCCTACGGAATATTTAACTTACTTGAAGTATCGCTGCCTGTGAAATAAATAATAGTATGATCCCCCTGGCCGACTTATTTGGCCAGGAGGCGCTGGCCCTGGAAGACCGGGTTTCAAATGCAAATAATCTGTCTCTAATAATCAATTCTGTTGAGCAATTTCTGCTGAAAAAAGGAACACCTGCAAAGCATAACGATCCTGTTTTCGAAGAATCCCTACATTTGATTTACCAACACAAAGGCGTTCTCAGGATTGAAGAATTATTGAAAAAAATACCCGTAACCGAAAGACAACTGGAACGTAAATACAATAAATATATCGGCACCGGGCCAAAGAAGTTTTCCGATATCATAAAATTTCAACATTTCTTAAAACTTCTGCAGCGTCACCACGCAGATAGAAAAATGACAGATGCCGTATATGACAGTGGATATTATGATCAGTCGCATTTAAATAATTATTTTAAGAAGACTACAGGACTCACGCCCTTGCAATATAAACTTGAACATCAACTGTTGGCCGTTAATTTTATGCAGCTCTCCGCAAAAGCATAATTGTCGGTTTTTTCCTATTTTTCCTTTTCCCCGGTGAATAGCTTTGCCAGGTTTCAGGCGGATAAAATCCTGGAAGTTGCAAATGGAAAATCTAAAAATCGCCACCGCCCAGTTTGAACATAGAAGCAGCGACAAATCCTATAATTTGTCAATTATCAGGGCGTTGACGGAAAAGGCTGCCAGACAGGGGGCGCATGTTATTGCCTTCCATGAGTGTTCAATCACGGGATACAGTTTTGCCCGCCGGCTTTCCAGGGAGCAAATGCTGTCCCTTGCAGAATCAATACCTGATGGTCCGGCTATTGCGAAGCTGGTTGAATATGCACGGGAGTATGATATGGTTATATTAGCCGGATTATTTGAGAAGGGCGATTACGGCAATATATACAAAGCACAAGTATGCGTTGATAAAAACGGCCTGGTCGCGAGTCACAGGAAACTTCATCCTTTCATCAATCCTTTTCTCACTCCGGGCAATCGTTATACTGTGTTTGATTTATACGGATGGAAATGTGGGATTCTGATTTGCTATGATAATAATATTATTGAAAATGTAAGGGCAACTGCCCTGCTTGGCGCGGATATCATATTCATGCCGCATGTTACGATGTGCACGCCCTCACCCCGTCCCGGCGCAGGATTTGTTGATCCCGAATTGTGGAAAGACAGGGAGGCAAACCGGGACATTCTGAACCAGGAATTTGACGGACTGAAAGGGAGGGAATGGCTCATGAAATGGCTGCCAGCCCGGGCTTACGACAATGCCGTCTATGCCGTTTTCTCCAACGTGATTGGAATGGATGATGATCAATTAAAAAACGGCCGTTCCATGATCATCGATCCTTACGGAGACATTATAGCAGAATGCAGGGATCTGAGAAATTCTTTTACGATGGCTGAACTCACACCGGACAAATTATCTAATGCCGGCGGTTACAGATATATGAAAGCCCGGAGGCCTGATTTATACAAGGATATTCTCGGTGAGCCGCATCATAGTGAACAAAAAGTTGCCTGGCATC
>CAWEWO010000003.1:0-930265 GCA_963812825.1 uncultured Bacteroidota bacterium | reverse complement strand
GAAAATGGAAAAGACCTTTGATTCACTGATAAGCCGGGAAAATATAGGCCTCACCATCCGGGATATGTCGTCTGAGCCACATCATGTAGGTTCAGAAGGAAGCAAAAGAACTGCTGAAAAAATTCAGCAGAAATTCCGTGATTATGGTTTCGATACCCGTATGGATGTTTACCAGGTTTTATTTCCTGAACCCAGGGTCCGGATCCTGGAAATGACATCGCCGCAGTCTTATCATGCATTATTAAAAGAACCGGCTCTGAAGGAAGACGCCACTAGTGGTCAAAAAGACCAGCTACCCACCTACAATGCCTGGAGTGCCGACGGAAATGTAACCGCAATACTTGTTTACGTGAATTATGGACTGAACGCAGATTATGAAGAACTGGCCAAAATGGGTATAGATGTAAAAGGAAAAATTGTACTGGCCCGCTATGGGCAAAGCTGGAGGGGCATCAAACCGAAAATCGCCCAGGAACACGGCGCCATTGGCTGTATTATTTATTCCGATCCGAAAGATGACGGCTACTACCAGGGTGAAGTATATCCTAAAGGTTCTTTCAAAAATGAATATGGAGTACAGCGGGGCAGCGTGATGGATATGGTAATTTATCCCGGCGATCCACTAACACCAGGAGTCGGGGCCACCAAAGATGCTAAGCGGTTTGCCACGCATCAGGAAGCACCAAACCTGATCAAGATTCCGGTATTACCCATCAGTTACCATGACGCCAAACCATTGTTGGAGGGACTTTCAGGGCCCGTAGCTCCTGAAGGCTGGCGGGGGGCACTGCCGATTACTTATCACGTCGGGCCCGGCAAATCGACCGTGCATCTCGAACTGTTGTTTGACTGGAAAATGGTTCCCTGCTATGACGTCGTGGCGACGATAAAGGGTTCCGAATTTCCGGATGAATGGGTGATCCGTGGTAACCATCACGATGCCTGGGTAAATGGGGCACAGGATCCCATTAGCGGACAGGCTGCCATGCTGGAGGAAGCAAAAGCTATCGGTACAATGGTAAAAAACGGATGGAAACCCAGGAGAACAATTGTTTATTGCGCCTGGGACGCAGAAGAGCCCGCCCTGGTAGGATCTACCGAGTGGGTCGAAGACCATGCTACGCTATTGCAACAAAATACCGTTGTATATATTAATTCTGATGGAAACGGAAGGGGTTTCCTGGAAGCAGGCGGCTCACATGCGTTGGAAGGTCTTGTGGACGAAGTTGCCAAATCAGTAACTGATCCGCAAACCAATGTAAGTGTATATGAAAGACTGAAAGCCCACGAAATAGCGACAGCTGCCAGTCCGCAGCTGGCAAAAGAAATGATGGACAAAACCAACCTTACCCTCAGTGCATTGGGTACGGGGTCTGATTTTTCTCCTTTCCTTCAGCACCTCGGAATTCCTTCGCTTAATCTTGGCTTTTCCGGAGAAGATCAGAGCGGGGTTTATCATTCCATCTACGATTCCTATGATAATTTTACCCGGTTTATTGATCCTGGTTTTTACTACGGGGCAACACTTTCCAAAATGGCAGGTCACGTTTCATTGCGGATGCTTGGCGCAGACAGACTGCCTTTTGATTACAGATTACTCTATAAGCAAATAAAAAAATATACGACTGAACTCCAAACGTTAATTACGACTCTGCGGGAAACAACTTCAATAAACAATGAAATCATTCGAAAAAAATATCTGATACTCGCAGCCGACACGGCAAAACCATTTTTCCCTGCTGTGATCAGGCAGGAAGTTCCTTATATTGATTTCTCTCCATTGGAAAATGCAATTACCAGCCTGGGCAGATCGGCTGATCATGCATTTGAAATCATGAAGAACAAAGGACTAAACGACCAACAGGCTGACAGTCTGAACCGCCGGCTTTTCCATGCAGAGCAGGAACTGCTGCTGGAAAAAGGATTGCCTCTCAGACCATGGTATAAACATGTTTTGTATGCTCCGGGATATTATACCGGCTATTCTGTAAAAACCTTACCCGGCATCAGGGAATCCATTGAACAGAGAAATTTTCTCCAGGCCGAAACAGAAATCAAACGCGCCGCCACCTCAATTAATAAACTCGCGGGATATCTTTCGGCTTTTTAAACAGCCAACCATTTGACATTAGTTCGGCGGATATATAAAAGTTTGTTTTATTCGTTGTGACTTTAATACATAAATTAACCAGGCTGAAGCATATAAGATCCGGAACAACTGAAAATAAATATTATGGTAGATCTCGATTAAATTGGACGGCAGGCCGATGTTCGGATAAATAATCATCTTCGTAAAACTGGCTACCAGGTATATTGCCACGTAATAAACAAACATAGCCGGAAAAATATCCCTTTTCCCAAAATACCAATACAGCAATGCCCCAGTTGCAGACAACGCAAACATCGACAGGAAGAATTCAAAAATAAAAAGTGATTGAAATTTTATACCGCCGGACTGCTCCAGGTGGATCCAGGTTTCTTTCAGAAAATAATCAGACATCCAGAAAAAATATGCCTGGGCTATTATCCGGACGATCAGATTGATTCCCAAAAAAATGATCCATCCGCCAATTGGCTGACCCGCATCCCTGCGTTGATCAACCTTTTTTGAAATCTTATTCAGAAAACGGAACAAGACTGTAAATATCAGTCCAAAGAAAAAACTTAACCAGACAGTGATCCAGTTAATTTTGTTTTCCGTTTGCAGCTCATCTCCTTTATTCGCTAATGAGACAACAAAAAAAGACAGGAAAAAAAGCAGAATAAAAATCCGACGCACGTCAGTTAGTTGGGGTTTATCAAACATAATGAAAATATGGCATTCCGGAGTGTAATCTCAATCAATTTAACTGGCACGCAACCCGGTTTGCAAAAAATCGTACTCACTACTAAGCGCTTATTTTCACTCAAATTTATCTTTCAATAATTCATAAAATGCAGTTAAAATATATATACAGACAGGCATTAATCTTCATTCTCCTGGCCTGCCTCTATTCATGTTCAAAAAGTTCCGGTGGATACGGGAACACAACGAATCCACCACCTGTAACAACTCCATCCGTTTCTTTTCAAATAAAGAATGACGCTCATTTTGGTTCAGTAATTACCGATGGGAGTGGGAATACACTATATTTCTTTTCCCTGGATGCCAATGGGAGTTCCGCCTGCACTACCGCCGGCGGTTGCCTGGCCACCTGGCCGATCGTTTACAATGCCAGCCCGACTTTGGGCACAGGATTAAATGCAAGTGATTTTGCAAGCATTTCACGATCTGACGGATCCAAACAGACCACTTACAAAGGCTGGCCTCTATATAGATATGCAGGAGATGCAACAGCAGGTAACATCAACGGAGATGGCGTAGACAGGGTCTGGTTTGTTGCCAAGCCCGATTATACGGTGATGCTGGCGGTTGGACAGTTGGTTGGCGACGATGGAATAAAATATGACAGTACGTACAAAGCCGGAACTGGCGCCACATTGTATATGACTGACGACCGCGGAGTTACATTATACTCTTTTACCGTCGACAAATCGGGGAAAAATAATTATACTTTGTCAGATTTCAGTAATGACAGTTTCTGGCCAATCGTTCAACTCAGTTCAGTACAAAACGTACCTTCGTCATTGGATAAAACAGCGTTTTCAAGTATTACTGTTTTTGGCAAGCCACAACTTACGTATAAAGGATGGCCGGTATACCGGTTCGGTCCGGACGCACTTACAAGGGGTAATACAAAGGGAATTAGTGTTTCTCCTCCGGGTAGTTGGCCGGTAATGAATCAATTCAGTGAGGTGGCACCATTATAATATCTAAATATTTTATCCGATAGACGGCAGAAAACCTTGGAGAATATCATTCATATCATAGAGGGCTGTAAAAAGCAGGATGCGCGTAGCCAGAAGATGCTCTACGAGCGATTCTATGGGTATGCGTTAAAAATAGCCTTCCGGTATGTGTACCGGTATGACATTGCAGTAAATATTACCAATGACGGTTTCGTTAAAATATTCCGGCATATTGAAAGATTCAGGTATGAGGAGGAAGAGTTTCCGGAAAGACTCATGATGGCCTGGATGAAAAGAATTATCATCAATACTTCCATCGATGAGCTGCGGAAAAATAATATGACACCGGAAATCGGAGGAATACCGGAATATGTATGGGAAGAACCCGATAATAGCCAACGGGCAGATCAGCTCTTATTATATAAGGAATTGATCAGTTATGTTAAGAACCTTCCGCCTATGTACCGGATTGTCTTTAACATGTTCGTAATCGACGGCTGTACACACTTTGAAATTGCAGATACCCTGGGTATTTCCGTTGGCACATCAAAATCAAATTTATCCCGTGCCAGGGGCATATTGCAAAAGATTATTAAAGAAAAGGAGGAAGCCAAATCATGGAGCATTTAGATAACGATATGGACGACCTGTTCCAAAAAGCAGGCGAACTATATCCGCTCAAAATTTCAGGGTCGGACTGGGAAACCGTGGCCGCGAAACTCCAGGATCAAAATTTTGAAGACCTGAATGCCGTAACCGGTCTGTCTGCTAATGGAACTGGTAATAAGCGTAGATGGCGCCTGCTGTTACTCCTTATCCCGCTTGGTCTTGCCGGATTGGTATTCACTACCGGAAAATTAAACAGACATCCGGGCAGTTCCGAAACCAATACATCGAAAATCAACCCAGCAGGAAGGGCTGAAGAAATAAAATCAAATCCTGCCGTTAATGAGGAACAGACAAACAGTGCGCCGGTAAAACCTTCAACGGAAAATAAAACGATTAAAGAGGATAAAAAATTGAATAGCGAAAGACCGGGGCAACCAGCCTATGCAAAGAGTAAAACCGGTGATGTCAAAAATTTAGACCGCACACGCAACCCGGTTGCCTTTGATAACCGCGAAAAACCCGGAAAAAATCCATCTGATACTAACTATTCGTCGAATACAGACAATCTGTCCAATACAGAATCTGCTAATGAAACTACAGCAGGTATTGTTGCCGCACCCTTTATCAGCTCAAACGAAACGGCGCCGGCCAAGAGGGATTCTGCAACAAACAGTGAATCTGCTGCACCGGAAAAATCAAAACCAGTTGTCCAGGAAAATTCATTGAAAAAGAAAACATCCGGTACGGATTCAAAATCTTTTAAAGGATTTTATGCTGGCTTACTGATTGGTCCGGATTGGAGCACAGTAAAATTTCAATCTGTTAATCAGCTGGGCTTTAGCCTGGGTGCAATTGTCGGATACCGGTTTAATAAACATCTGGCCGTTGAAACGGGCCTTCTCTGGGATAAAAAATATTACCATACAAAGGGGGAATATTTTAAAAATCCGCAAATCTATATTCCAGCAAACATCAATATTGATGGCAATTGTAATATGTTGGAAATCCCAGTTAATATCCGCTATGATTTTGCATCCGAAAAAAATCACAGTTTTTTTGCAAAGGCCGGATTATCATCTTATGTCGCGATGAAAGATAATTATAGTTGGGTATCACCGAACAATTATCCCGTATATAAATCATACAATGCGCCCAGTAATATTTTTTCTATCCTGCATTTGAGTGCCGGATATGAACGTGCGATTAGTTCAAAAATCAATGTACAGGTTGAACCCTATGTGAAAATTCCTTTACGGGGTGTTGGTACAGGCAGTATGCCAATATCGAGTGTGGGAATTTATTTCGGGATCACTCATTCATTCCGCTAATGCTAAACCTTTGATTCTAAAGTATGCGAAAAAAATTTTTTTTCGGTATTAGCATCGTTTTGCTATGCCTGGTCGTTTTGGGAATTTATACAATATATAAACCGCATCATAATGTGAAAGGAGATCAGGCTGTCGCTACTATATCTGCAAAAGTTTTATACAATGAATTCCTGCATAGTGAAATTGCCGCCAGCAAAAAATGGGTTGGGAAAGTAGTTGAGGTAACCGGTATCATATCAGCCGTGGGTGAGGGCGACAGCTATTTTTCAATCAACCTGGAAGGTGCTCCGGAAGGAGGCGTTAATTGCAGCTTCCTGAAAAAAGATTTGCCTCCGGGATTAAAGCCCAATAAAGGGGATTCGATCACAATTAAGGGAAAATGTACAGGTTTCCTGATGGATGTTAACCTGGTTGATTGTGTTGTAAATAATAATAATCCAGTCATCTCAAAATAATTACAATGATAAAACAGTTTGGCATTGTTCTCGGGATTCTTTTCCTACTGACCCTTTTTGTGAGTTCCTGTACCAGCGACAGCAAAGAACTATTGATACCTGCTACCTGCGACACAGTAAATATGAAATATGCGGCCGATATCGTTCCTATTCTGGAGTCTAATTGTTATGGCTGCCATGGAAATGGGAATACGGGAGGTAGCGGAGGTATCAACCTTCAAAATTATACCACATTAAAAGGATACGCGGACAATGGACAGTTATATGGAAATATTTCGCATGCGCCCGGTTATGTTGCCATGCCATATGGACTACCCAAAATGGACGACTGTCTGATAAATAAAATACTTGACTGGATAAACCAGGGTGCACCTAATAATTAAAATACTATGCGCTTTCGAATCTGTGCTGTTTTTTTTCTGGTTTTTGGTTTTTCAATAAACGGGATATGCCAGAACTATATATCGAAGACCGGCTTTATTGGTTTTTATTCAAAGACCCCTTTGGAGGATATCAAGGCTGAAAACAACCAGGTGTATGCAATACTTGACCCGGGAAACCACCAAATCGCCTTTGCGCTTCTGCTGAAGGGATTTATTTTCCCCAGGGAACTAATGCAAACACATTTTAATGAGAACTATGTGGAAAGTGATAAATATCCAAAAGCAACATTTACCGGTGTGTGTTCAGGAGATATGGATCTGGCCAAAGAAGGCATCTACCAGGTTGTGATCAAAGGGAACCTTACCCTGCATGGTGTAACCCAGCCTCTGGAGACAACGGCCGCGCTTGAAGTGAAAAACGGACAGATCCTGGGAACGTCTTCCTTCCGATTAAAACCGGAAGATTTTCAAATTCGTATTCCCGGCATAGTAAGGGATAAAATTGCAAAAGAAATCGATGTGCGGGTACAGATAACCTGGATGCGTACTTAAATTAAAAATATATGAAAAAGACCTTTTTCACCCTGGCATTTTTTATTACCTGTTTTCAGGTTATAGCACAGGACAAACTACTCGAATCTGTAAGTGATTCCTTGTCCGCCGGAGCCCAGACTGAGTATGTTACCGGCACTTTTAAGGCTTTGTATATTGTGAATATGAAAACTGTTGAAGCGCCTGCAGCAGGCGCCCTGAATGTAGAATTTCAGCACCGCTTCGGCACGGTAAACAGTGGCGCATATAATTTATTCGGACTCGACTTTGCCACGTTCCGGCTGGGAGCCGACTATGGGATCAGTGACCGTCTCTCCATAGGTATTGGCAGAAGCTCATACCTGAAAACCTTTGATGGCTATTTAAAATACAAATTGCTAAGGCAAACTGCCCAGTCGGGTCGGATGCCCGTGACTGTTAGCCTGCTGGGAACCACCAGCTATTATACATTACATTTTGACCAGAGCGAATCAGCCCTGAGTAATAAATACCGGTTTAACTACACAGCCCAAATGCTGATTGCACGGAAATTCAACAGTTCGCTGTCCATTGAACTCACACCGACTTTCATTCACTATAACCTGGTTGAATCATCTGCATGATCAAAACAATGTTTTTGCACTTTGCGGCGGAGCAAGGATGAAAATCACCAAACGCATGAGCATTAACGTTGAATACGATTATTTATTCCCCAACCAGCTTGTTTCAACGAATGACCCGCCGCGGAGCTAATTCACTTTCATTGGGATGGGATATTGAAACCGGTGGTCATGTATTTCAACTGGTTTTTACCAATTCACAGAGTATGGTTGAATCCCAATATATTGGACAAACCGTCGGTACCTGGGGTAAGGGATATATTTATTTCGGCTTCAATATTTCGCGCAATTTTAATTTGAAGCCACATGATAAGCCTAAAACTTAAAGCTCAAAGCCTAAAGCTATTTGCAGATACTTAAACTTCAATCACACCTATCTTAAAAATTTACCTACTAAATAACCCTCAGGTAAATGATATCTATTCTAACTTATGACCGCTTTATTTAGGCGTTAGGCGTTAAGCTTCAAGCTTTCTAAGAATACACTTCCGGATTGACAATAAAAGGAAGCCGTTCACCTTTCAATCCGGCGACGACATTTTTAGCAGCGATCAATGCCATGGCTGCCCTTGTTTCTTCCGTGGCGGAACCGATATGCGGCAAAACAGAAACATTCGGCATGGAAAGCAAAGGATGATCAGGCCGCATGGGCTCAGGATTCGTTACATCAAGACCAGCCCCCCAGATAATTCCTTTTTCCAGGGCTTCAGTCAGGTCGGTTTCGTTATGAATTAATCCACGCGCTGCATTAATAAAAATGGCGGTTCTTTTCATTGCGGCAAAAACAGATTTATCAAATTTTCCTTTAGTCTCCGGAGTTAGTGATGTATTGACCGACAAAACATCGCTTTTCTCCAGTAATTCCTCAAAACTGACCCATCTTGCCTTCAATGTCTTTTCAGCTTCGGCGTGACGGCCACGATTGTGATAAATGATTTTCATGCCAAATGCAACTGATCTTTTAGCCAGCTCAAAACCAATTTTTCCCAACCCGTAAATGCCGAGGATTTTACCCCGGATATCAATACCGAGATTGGCCGTTGGCTCAAAAAAACCCCATTCTCCCCGCAGGATGGTTTTGTGCATATAAAACGCCTTCCTCGATGCAGCAAGCATTAATAAAAAAGCAATATCCGCTGTTGCGTCGCTTAATACGCCCGGTGTATTGCCAATCGGCATTTTTAACTCAGTCGCTGCAGCCACATCCACGTTGTCGTAACCCGCACTGTGCAGACTGATCACTTTCAGGTGTGTGACAGCCTCCAGGAAAGCCCTGTCAATCCGATTGGAACCCGCGCTGAGCAAAGCATCAACTTCCCTGCATCTGGCTATCAATTCCTCCGGAGTCAGGTCTCTTTTTAATGTCCATTCTGAAATGCTGACACCTGCGTCCCGTAAGTACGTTAAGCCGGCTTCAGAAATTTTTCTGCTGATAAAAACTTTCATCCCGTATTTTCTAAATGTGAGATTGCAAATTTTTTGCCTTATTTACTGCCTTTCCAATTTTATAACAAATCCGCCTCCTGCAGCCACTGGAATATCCAGTACACTTGATGGGTTAATTTGGATCGTCCTGATTGAGTAAGCCATTGGGGTTGAATGGTAGTTTCAAATCATCCTGGTAAATGGTGGCCCGCCAATTGCCCCGTTCATTCAAAAGGGATAAGGGGTTCATTTTTATTTCCTTCGCTGAATTCCCCGTAACACCACCCAGCCACCATACTTGTTCTTTTCTCCTGGCAATATTAATAAATTGATCGGGCATGCAGCCGAGAACAATTGTTTTATCCCAGGTTACCGGAACCTGCTGAATAAATTCGAATCCCGGCTGATCCTCATATGCTTCGGGGTAATCACAAACCATGGCGTTGGCATTGTCCAGAACCACATACATGGCAAGCATATGGGCCCTTGTTCCAAGAACGAGAGGTCTGGTGTACTGGGCCCTGAATTTTTCAGGCAGTACCGCACGGAATCCGCCGAGGTGATAGTCGGTACTGCCTGCTATCAGACGGGTGAAAATAATATCCAGGTCGTGATCCGGTGTAACACCTTTCGGATCCCATTTGTCTGCTTCATAATTTAAAGTGCCTTCTCTGGTAAATTCGTTTGGAAAAGTCCGGCTGAGACCGGTTGGTTTGTAGGCACCGTGAAACTGGATATGCAAATGATGCAAAGCAGCTTTTTGAAGAATTTCTGTTTGAATATTTACCATTTCCTGATCATCCCGATCCATGAAATCCACCATCATCCCGGAAATTCCCCACCGTTCAAATAATGCGAATGCCCTATCCAGTTTTGGATAAAGTGCCTTCCAGTGAACCCATACACGGATACCCACGCCCTTGCTATGTGCATAATCACAAACTTCCTTCATATCCAGGCCTGGCACGGGTTTTAGCACATTGCTATTCGGTCCCGGCATAAAACTTATTCCGTCATCCTGGTACCATTGATGGAATCCGTATTCAACAACTGAATGATAATCTATTTTATTACGTGCACAGAAATCAATGTAGTACTGCTGCGTAACAAAATTATTTCCAGGTGCATTCAGCGTATCTGTTGTTACATTTCCATTCCACCAGGGAAAAGTAGTTTTACCAGGTTTTAACCAACTGAAATCACCTATCCGGTCAGGGAGGAGCAAGATCTGTAATCAAATTGGTCTCAAGAAATCTTCCGGCACGTTTACTGATCAGCAGAACCCTCCAGGGACTATTGTGTGGTAAGGCCGGCAATCACTGCAAATTCATTTTGTGAAAAACCCGGAGAAAGTTTTGAAACGAGACCCGATTTTGTTTTAATCAGAGTACATGCCGGCATAATCCAGTAAAGCAGCTTCTGTAATGGCCATATAAATGCTATCCGGAAATGAAAATAACATAGGCATATCCATCAGGCTGTCTGCGGGGAAGATCGCTGAATGACCGGTGCAGATATTTTCCTTCATGGGAAGATTTGAAACCGTCCAGAACAAGTGCATGAACAAATGGATTTCCTGTGATTTGAAATGCTGATTTTTCCTGCTCTGATTCTTAAAGAATCACCATATGATCCCGGGAATTCGTAGCGAAAAGCTATTCCATCGTCAAATGCACGAACCGTCAGGATTACAGCCCTGCCGGGAGGATTTGTTTCCTTTAGATATAATGAAATTTGTCTGAAAGAATCTTCCACTGCCGATGACCTGCCTGTTCTCAGAGAGTATATCTTTCGACAGAATCCATCCGGATGGCTTTTATCAGGCGTATTCCCTGTAATCAGGGAATCTTCTTTCAAACACCAGGTTTAAAGCCGAAAAATCCATCAGTTTTTTCCCTTCAAAGGAAATACCGTATCCAGGCATTCCCTTCCGGATTTCAAATTCATACAATAACTTTTTATCCGGACTGAGTAAACGAATGGGAAAGCCCTGAAAGGCAAAACTTGTCACTGCAAAGCAGCAGGCAGCACAGGACAGAGGCAAAATCTCTTAATCCGTGATTCATAATCAATTTTAAACGGTTTGCCTAATCATGAAGTGTTAACACAACGACAGAAGCCGGCGGCATATCAACTATGATTTCACCATTTTTAATTGCCGCGCCTGAAATACAAGATCGGCTTGATTTTATCCGGTTCATCAAAACTGTTATGATCCTGGATCCTGTCAGACTTGCAGTATTCTTCCTGAATCCATTTTCAAAACGGATCCCTGCCATTGTATTCGCACCTTATTTGCCTTCTCGCGGATCAATATTGACCAGCGTAATATGCGTAATTCCAGCCTTGTCCCGGGAAGCAGACACAGAAATGGCGGGCAGGCTGTCATTTCCATCTTTATAATAAACATTCTGCAGGCTAACGGAATCAGCGTTGCATCCTGATGCACATTATACATTTCCATCACATGGTAGGTCGGGGTAAGAATAATTTTCTGTTTATTGGTCAGTATTACGGACTGCAATACATTTACCATCTGAGCGAGATTGGCCATTCGTACCCGGTCGCAATGATTATTGAAAATATTCAGGGTAACTCCTGCCATCATCGCATCCCGCATTGTATTTTGCTGAAATAAGAAAGCCGGATTGGTGCCTGGTTCCACATCATACCATCCACCCCATTCATCCACCACCAGTGCAAGTTTTTTCTGCGGATCATATTTATCCATGATCGCCTCATGTCTGGATATCAGCTCTTCCATCCGGATCGCCTGCTTCATGGTTGCAAAATATTGCTGCGTGCTGAATGCCGTAGCCGGTCCTTTTGCATTCCAGTCAATCACAGAATAATAATGAAGAGACACACCTTCGATCAGGTTTTTTGGAATATCACGCATCATCACTTCTGTCCAGTGATAATCATCTCGCATTGGCTCCGGAAGCAACCCGGAACATATGGTCACTGTTACTCCAGTCGGTCATGAAAGTGGCATACTGTTTAAAGATATTGCTATAATATTCCGGCGTCATATTCCCGCCGCAACCCCAGGCTTCATTTCCCACACCAAAATATTTTACGTTCCAGGGTTTGTCCCGGCCATTGGCTTTTCTCCAGGACGACATGGGACTGACTACCCTCGCCATTTACGTATTCCACCCATTGTGACAATTCCTGTAACGTTCCGCTTCCCACATTTCCCGCCAGATAAGGATCAGCACCGATACGTTCACACATATTCAAAAAATCATTCGTGCCGAAACTGTTGTCTTCCGTTACGCCTCCCCACCATTTATTGATCATGGTTGGCCGGTCCTTCTTCGGGACCAACCCCATCCTTCCAGTGATAGGTATCCGCAAAACAACCACCCGGCCAGCGAAGAACAGGTACTTTTAATTTTTTCAATGCCGCAATAACATCATTCCGCACACCTTCGCTGTATTGGGAATAATACTGGTTGGAATCTCCTACATAGAAACCATCATAAATACAATGACCGAGATGTTCGGCAAAATGACCATAAATATTTTTGTTGATCATGTATTTTGGATCTCGGTGAACGGAGCACCACCGTGCTGTCTGGCCAATGAAAAATGCAGGCACTAAAAATAAAACGGTAATACCAAGTTCATCAATTTCATTATTTATCTGTTTTTTTATTTTGAACAGTTTACCATCCAGCGGATTCCAAAACGGTCAGTAAAATTGCCGTGCCAGTCTCCCCAGAATTGCTTTTTAAAAGGAACATTTACTTTCCCGCCGGCACTGAGCCGGTCGAAAATTTCTTTTGCCTGTTTTTCATCATGCAGTCCAAGGGATAAAGCAATATTGGCTAGACATCGGTTCATCCACTTTTTTGGCAGTGAATCACTCGCAAACAAGCATATGATTTCCGAATTGAAATACTGGCATGAAGGATTTTATTTTTGATATGCTTCCGGTGCATTCATTGCCGGATTATCATACCGGGATATAATTTCAATCCGCCCGTCCAAAATATCTTTATAAAATTGAAGGGCCTCTTCACAGTTTCCCTGAAATGTCAGATAGGGCATCATGTCAATATCTGTAGTTTGACATATTAAATGTTTGAATATTAAATGTACTTATTTGTTTGTAGTTGGCAGCTGGCAGCTGGCGGACTCCGGCGAATTATTTCTTAATTAAAATTCAATCTTTAAAAATGATTCAAAAAGACTGTCAACTGCCAACTAAACTTAAATTGCACTATGGATGTACAGATAGAGCCGGCTGGAAAAAAGTTCTGGCAGGCGAATTCAAAAAACCTTATTTTTTGCAGATTGTACATTTTCTGAAAACGGAAAAAAATAATGGCAAAATGATATTATCCTCCGGGAAGCCTGATTTTTAACGCTTTCGAGATGAGTCCGTTTTCAAAAACTAAAGTAATGTATTACTCGGACAGGATCCCTATCACGGGCCCGGACAGGCGCACGGGCTCAGTTTTTCAGTTCCGGATGGAGTAAGGCCGCCGCCTTCCCTGCAGAATATATTTAAGGAATTGAATATGGATATCGGAATGCCTATTCCGCAAACAGGCAATCTTACACCCTGGGCCAAACAGGGTGTATTGCTGCTTAATGCCTATCTGACGGTTCAAGCGCAAACTCACCTGCAGTCATTCCCAATCCGGCTGGGGAGAATTTACCAATACCGTAATACAAAAATTTTCCGATCTGAAAGAGAACCTCGTATTTCTGCTCTGGGGGAAATTTGCGCAGGAAAAACAAGCTGCTGATTGATGAAACAAAACACCTGGTGCTGAAATCCGCCCATCCGTCCCCTTTTTCAGCAGATAAAGGTTTTTTCGGATGCAGGCATTTTTCAAAAACGAATGAATGGCTGATGAAAAAAGGCACTGGATCCGATAGACTGGAAACTATAAACCATAAATCAAAACACAGCGTGCGGAATTTTAAAAAATATTTTCGGAAGAATCTGGGCGGCCTGGGGTGCCTTGTGTTTTATCCTGACCATGCTGATTTTTCTGATCCCTTTTTTCCTTTTTGTTTATTTTCAGAATGAACCGGCGAAAACACGAAGGTTTATAAAATATTCAAGAGTATGGATGGATATCTTCCTCGGACTGGTCGGATGTCCACTGCAGATCCGGGGTCGTGAATATTTCAAAAAAGGGAAAACCTATATCGTCGTCTGCAATCATAATGCACTGATTGATGTTCCCGTTTCTTCACCGGGAATTCCGGGAGGAAATAAAACCATTGCAAAAGCGGAAATGGCAAAAATTCCGCTCTTCGGTCTGATCTATAAAACCGGCAGTATACTGGTGGACCGGAAAGATGAAAAAAGCAGACGGGAAAGTTTTACCAAAATGAGGGAAGTGCTGGAAATGGGTCTTCATATGTGCATATACCCGGAAGGAACCAGTAATACTTCTTCTGAACCGATCAAACCCTTTCATGACGGCGCTTTCCGGCTTGCCATCACCAGCGGTCATTCCATCATACCCATGATCATATTCAACAGCCGGAAAGCCAATCCTCCCGACAAAGGATTCTATCTTCTGCCGGTAAGACTTTAAATGCATTTCTTCCCGAAGTCGCACCCAAACCGGATGAACAGGTGAGCAGAGTTAAAAACGAGGGTATTTGAACTGATGAAAAATTATATCCTGCAGCATCAATAGAAAGTACGGTGCGGTTGATATGCAGGTCCCGTAAAATACTCGATTTCGGATTAATGGTAATATTAAAAGAACGATAATAGCCCACCGGTGTAACGTTGATCGTCAGCTGCCAGCAATGCATATCCCGTGAAAGAAAAGTAGTCAGGTTTTGCATTTGGGTATTCTTAATATCGTAATAGCAATTAAATCCCATTTTCCATTTTTCAGTCAGGTTAAAATCCCCGTTCAAAATCAGAGAGGAATTGAGCCTGGTTTCATATCTTTTTCACTGGAAACAAAAGTATTGCTGAAGCTCAACGCAAAGGAGACATTTACGGACCAGCTGACATTGAAGTCCACAAATTCCGCCGGATTATTCCGGATATAATCTAACTCCGCCTGTTGTTCATCGATCGTCATGGGCATCTGGTATCCTTCCAGGTTCTGTTTATCCTCTTCACTCTTTTTTCGGATCCTTGGGTTTACTCCTGAATGAAGTGGTTACGGAAATATTTCCGCCCACGATCCGTCCGAGGTTAAATCCCCCGCCCTCCCACGCATATTTATTTATTTGATACCCAAAGTATCATGCTGGTATGGATTCAGGGTGGTTGTCGCAGAAATATTCAAGTTTTTAAAGAGTGTGCTTCTCAGGTAAATATAAATGGGACTCAGTTTAAATGAATCCGCCAGGTAATTGAAACTACCATTAAAACCAAACCCGTCGATCATTTTTATTTTTTCGTTTGCTCCCGCGCTCGTATCTGTTTTCGAACGGACTTTCATTTCAATATTATTGTCTACGCCAAAGCTGATCCCGCCAAAAGTTCCGGGTGAAAAAGCATTATATACATTTCCTGCGAACAGGTTCATGTTCTGGAAATTGCCTTCTTTGGTATACTGAATATTCTGATAATAACCCGATGAAAGATCCGGCGAATAGGAAAAACTGATGGTCGGCCTTACGGTATGCCGGATACCGAGAATCCTGCTGTTCTTGCCGAAATTCTGGAAGGTTCCGAATATAGCGGTGGTCAGGCCTAGAGAAAATGACAGGGAGTTGGCAAAATAAACACCTTTGTCGGGGGAAATGAGGTATCCACTTTTTGCTTCAGATTATTCCAGTTATAACGATATTTCGTATTGAAAATCCTGTTTTGAAAACTCACACCCGGTGTAATCTGCAGAAAACCCAACTGCGGAAGGGCCAGGGAAATCGGAATATTGTTTTGAGCGCCCCATTTAAAAGTATCCAACATATGACTGAAGCTGGACAGGGAATCGTAGAAGCTGGTCATGCCCGAGATATTGGAATTCAGTCCGATTCCCAGTTTCTGATACCATTTGGGTGTTCCGACCAATTCCTTTGGTGCGAAGGGATAAATTGTAATGGCGGTAAATCCGATCGAAGGTGCATTGATATTTACCAGGCCGGAAACGTTATCCTGGTTATGGTTGGCGTTGACGGTCAGATTGTATTTCCCGTCATCAAATGTTTTCGAGAACGCAATGGATGAATTGATCTGATTATTATATACTGCAGTCGGGTTCGTAATATTGGCATTATTGAATTTGGCGGACATCAGGTTTACATTTGCCGAAAAATTCTGACCCGGGTGCGCCTTGCTGTCAACCGTATGTGCCCATTGAAAATTATACGTTTTCGTTGTGGTATAAGCAGCTTTGCCGGAATTATCGAGGATCCTGGTATTCTGGTATACTAAATTCATCCTGCCGCTGAAACGGTACCGGACACGGTATTCCGGCGTGAGATACAGATTATATCCCCCATAGGAATATATATTTGCCCGAACGGCAACATCGAAATTATCATTTATTACTTTGTAATAACCGATTCCCTGTCAGTCCCAGTCCATATTGTGAACTCACGTCGAAAGTGGGCGCCAGGAAACCTGAATGCCGGCCCGCAGAAATAGGGAAATATCCGAAGGGAATATAAATCGGAATGGGCACCCCTTCAAATTCCGGATGTACAGGTCCCGTAATAGCCATCTTCTTGTTGATTAGTTTCATCTTATTTGTGCGGAAAGCAAAATGGGGCGTATCCAGATTACAGGTTGTAAACCGTCCACGGTATGCATAGTAATCATCCTTGGATATTTTCTTCATTTTCTCTCCCATTACAAACATTTCACCACTTTGCGTAAAGGTATTGACCGTGATTCCCTTCTGTGTTTTCATATTAAATACCATGGAATCCGATTCCATTTTGGACTCGGCCTGTATCATTTTCGGTCTACCGATCATGGCTCCGGTCGTATCCCGGCTATAGGTCGCCAACAGCAGGCTATGGGCCTGGTCCATCCGAATATTATAGGCATTCAGGTCAATGTCCTTGTATTTGGTGTTCGCCTTATTATAAAGGGTGATATTTTTTGTCGGCACATCCAGCACTACTGAATCCTGCGCACTATAGGAAATAGGTGCATCCAGCGAATCCTTGGACATTGGTACATGCATTGTATCGATCTGCTGTCGCAGGCTGTCTGAATGAAACGGAAGCGTATCCAACAGGGCAGAATCCATGATGACGGTATCTTTTGTAACCGGAATATTTTTTTTTGGAATGGTATCCTGCGTTGACGGAACCATGAAAGACGGGATTTTTGAAGTAACGGGCTGAACTGTTAACAGTTATACAAAAGAATAGCAAGGTTAAAATCAGCGTGGAAACGTATTTTAAACTAATTTTGCCCCCGTTGTTCATACATTACAATGGTACAAAAATAGGGGTATCTATCTAAGAAATTGTGAAGATTAACATCTTGACAGTCAAAAGAAAACTATGCTGAGAGCGTTATTGGGCCTGTTGATTTCCATTTTTGTTTTTTTCACTTTTTCATCTTTTCATTCAGGTAAGGTTCCGGCCGCAATCAAACTCCGGACGATTGTGATCGATCCGGGACATGGTGGTTTATTCCCGGCACCCGGGGATTGGTCTCTGCTGAAAAAGACGTTACGCTTGAAATCTCACTCAAACTGGGCGAAGCGATAAAAGCAAATTTTCCCAATACGAAAGTGGTTTTTACCAGAACAACTGATGCCTGCGCAAATAATGCAGACAACCTGCAGCGACGACCTGCATGGCCGCGCACAGATTGCCAACCAGGCAAAGGGTGATTTGTTTATCAGTATCCACTGTAATGCCACACCACATCCACCCGGTGGCTATTATGAAAAAAGAGTGGTCGGTCATAAGAAAAAACTGGTGTACGTTGGCAAAGGATCCAAGAAAAGAAAAAAATGGGTGAATGCTCCGATTTATGAATCATACTGGGTGAAGAATACGCGCGTCGGTACCGAAACTTATATCTGGAAGGCCAGAAACAGGAAAATAAGAATGACGCCATCAATGAACGAGAGGAAAGTGGTGAAGACGTTACAGACAGCACCGGCGCTGCTGAGGAAGCCTTCGATCTGTCTTCTCCGGAAGCCAGGATGCGCGCCCATTTATATGAAAAAAAATATTTTGACAACAGTGCACTCTTTGCGACCATGGTGGAAGAATCGTTTGCAGCAGCCGGCAGACAGAGTTATGGTGTCAAACAGCGGGATAAAGGAATACAGGTTCTCCAGGCCACCGGTATGCCCAGTGTACTGATCGAAGTTGGTTTTCTGAGCAATAAGGAAGAAGAAGAATATCTGAACAGCGAAAAAGGTCAGGATGAAGTCGTACAAAATATCATTGACGCCCTGGACCGGTATAAAAATCAGGTTGAAGGTGGCACTTCCCTCCCGCAAACGCAAGCAGATACCATTGGCAAATAAAGGAGTTCGAGAACCGGAACAGGAATGATCTTTTTCCTTAGGTTTGTAATGAATAAAAGATGTTGGCAGCAAGGATTCTAAATAAAAATTGAGAATGAAAATTACAAACGAAACAAAAATTGGAGCGCTGACATCTATAGCCATTGTACTGCTCATTCTCGGATTTAATTTCCTGAAAGGCAAGGATCTGTTTTCCCACAGTAAGAAAATTTATGCAGTTTTCAAAAATGTAGACGGGCTTGGAACTTTCAAATTCGGTAAGCATCAAAGGATTGAACGTAGGAAATGTGTATGCCATCAAGGCAACCGATAAAAATATCGATGGTATCCTGGTAACCATCAGTATGAAACAGGATGTAAATATTCCAAAAAATTCGATTGCGTAGCATTAATTCCGGTCTCATCAATTCTTCCACTATTGTCATAAACAAAGGAGATGCGTCTGAATATATTCAGGACGGAGACACCCTGTCCACCATCGACAAAGGAAGTATTCTGACTGAATTCCAGGCCAGCCTGAATCCTGTTATCAAAACCCTGAATTGAACCCTGGGTTCCCTGGATTCACTGATCCAGGTGGTGGGAAGCATGTTCAATCCGGCTGTTAAAAACAACTTCACTGCTATCATCGCCAATCTTGCCCGCTCCTCCGCTTCGCTTCAGATCATGCTGAACGACAGAACCAGTTCCCTGGCTCATTCCATGATTCATCTGGACAGTTTTACCAATAACCTGGCCAGCAATAACCAGAGAATCACCGGAACCCTTGATAACCTGGAGAAGACAACCGGCAAACTCGCCAATGCAAAAATTGATGAAACCCTGCAGAGTGCACAGGCTGCCATGAATTCTTTAAAGGATGCTATCAATAAAGTGAACAGTACAAATGGCACACTGGGTTTATTGCTGAACGACAAAAAACTTTATCTGAACCTGGAAAATACTACCCGAAGTCTGAATATTTTACTGGACGACCTGCGAATGCATCCAAAACGATATGTGAACATTTCTGTTTTTGGGAAAAAGGATAAAGGGATCCGCTGATGGCTCCCCTGAATGATACTTCTACCGCCAATCCGCCAAAAAATAAGTGATGAAAAAACTGGCCCTTTTACTGGCCATCCTGATATTTTGCATGTCAGGATTTAACTCCTTTGCCCAGATTGCTGTTCCTTTTAAATCAAAAACCGGCGACAGCACACAAACAGTCTATATCTGGCATTCAGATACGCTGCGAGAATTGCATAAGGATTCAATCGCCATACAGTCGCTTTTCGGTCATGTAAAACTACAAAGCGAAAAGACCTTTTTTTACACTGACAGTCTTGCTATGAACCATAAGGACAATTACATTGAGGCCTTTGGTCATGTGCATATCAACGACAAAGATTCGACCGATATCTATTCGGATTACATGAAATATTTTGTGGATACCAAAAATATCATTTTCCAGAAAAATGTAGAGCTGAAAGACGGTAAAGGAACTTTATCCACCGATGAATTGCACTATGATATGAATATGCATATCGGCAACTATTATAATGGTGGTAAAGTTGTAAACAAAAATACGACCGTTACCAGTCGGGAAGGCACTTACTATGCGGATACCAAAGATGTTTATTTCAAAAAAAATGTCAAACTGAAAGATCCGGCCTATGATCTAACCGCAGATTCGCTGCTCTATAATTCCGAACAGCAACTGGCCACTTTTATTACGAACACTTTTATTCGTGACAGCAGTGGCCGTACCATCGAAACACGGGACGGGTTTTATGATCTGAAAAATCATCGGGCACAGTTTGGCAAACGGCCAACCATAACCGATAAAGGGGAAACTATTACCGCCGATAATATTCATTTCGACGATAGCACGGGTATCAGCACAGCCCAGGGTAATGCTGTTTTCAGGGATACTGTCCAAAATCTGACCCTGATTTCCAACCTGATGATCGCCAACAAAAAAACGAATTCTTTCCTGGCAACCCAGAAGCCACTGATCATTCTGAAACAGGATAAGGACTCCATATATATAACCGGGGACACGGTTTATTCTTCCAATATCCCGGATTCTGTTTTAAACAAGCCTGATTCCGTTCAGGGCATGCCTATTGTCCGTACCGCAAAAAATCCAAATGACAGCAGCCTGCGTTATCTGCAGATTTATCACCATGTAAGAATATTTTCCGACTCCCTGCAGGCCGTGGCGGACAGCTGTTATTATTCAGGACTGGATTCAATATTCCGATTGTTTACTAATCCGGTTGCCTGGGCCGGCGGTTACCAGGTTACCGGCGATACGATGTTTTTATATACAAAAAATAAAAAACCTGACCGGCTCTATGTTTTTGAAAACAGTCTGGTTGTCGGAAAAACATATACCAATATGTATAACCAGATCAAGGGAAATACACTGAACGGCTATTTTAAAGACGGTGTAATTGATTATATGCGCACCCAAGGCAGTGCCGAAGCTGTCTATTATATTAAGGATGACAGCATGGCCCTGGTGGGCGTAAACCGTGTGAATAAGGCAGATATCATCGATTTGATCTTTCTGGACAAACAATTGAATAAAGTGGTACTCCGGCAGGACGCCGACGGTATCATGTATCCGATCAGAAAAGTAAACCCCGATGAGATGAAACTCCGGAACTTCAAATGGCTGGAAGAGCGGAGACCGAAGACGAAGTATGAGTTGTTTGAAAACTAAATTGGTTTATGGACCATCAACCGCCTGCTATCATCAGTGTGCAAAGAAAAAATAAGAAACGAGAATAGCAGTAACAATCGCCGCCAGATCTGCAATCAGCGCGGCCGGAATAGCATACCGGATTTTGTTGATACCCACGGATCCGAAATATAAGGCAGCAATATAAAAAGTGGAATCTGCAGTTCCCTGGAAAACACAGGCAAGTTTTCCTACAAAGGAATCCGGTCCGTACTGTGTCATGGTTGAAATCATCATTCCTCTGCCGGCAGCACCGCTCAGAGGACGCATCAGTGCAGTAGGAAGTGCCGGAACAAAATCGGTATTCACTCCCAGCAGGTGGAAAAATGATCCGATCGCCTGAATAATATAATCCAGTACACCACAACTGCGCAATACGCTGATGGCCACCAGCATGGCAACCAGGTAAGGGATAATAGTCACCGCCACCTGAAACCCCTGTTTGGCCCCCTCAATAAATGTCTCATATACATTTACACGCCTGATCATTCCACCGATAATAAAAACAACAAACAACAACAGAATCAGTCCGTTGCTGAAAATCTTTGAAAAGGGATCGATATATTCATTGTGCAGATGCAGAAAATAGACCAGCCCTGCAATCAACGCAGAAATGCCCAGCACCCACATAAGTATTACCGGCTGAAATAGATTTATCTTCTGTTTTATCGCAACTACTGTAAGTGCTACAACGGTTGCTGCGAATGTGGCAATCATACAGGGAATAAAAATGCTATTGGGGTCATGTGATTTAAGAATTGCCCGCTGGGCAATTATACTGACCGGAATGATCGTTAGTCCGGATGCATGAAGCACCATGAACATGATCTGGGCATTGGAAGCCGTGTCCTGGCTGGGATTGAGTTCCTGCAGGCTTTTCATGGCTTTAAGTCCGAACGGCGTTGCGGCATTATCCAGACCAAGCAGGTTGGCAGAAAAATTCATGACCATATGTCCCATGGACGGATGATTCTTGGGCACTTCCGGGAAAAGTTTATTAAAAAAGGGGCCGATAATCCGGGAAAGAAAATTGATGGCTCCTGCCTTTTCACCAATATTTAAAAATCCCAGAAACAGGGCCATCACACCAATCAAACCGATGGCAATCTGCACGCTGGATCCGGCAGATTCAAAAACGCCATCTACCATAGTTTTAAATATTTCCGTATCCCCGAAAAAAATCAACCGCACCAATGCAGTCACAAAAGCCAGCAGAAAAAAAATGATCCAAAGCAGATTGAGGGCCATATCCGGAATTATGGGTTGAATATAAGTAAATAAACAACGATCCCTCAAGTACATCTATCTTTGCGGGCGCAAAAACGATCTTTTTTCAGCATCATAAACAGTATATAACATGGCATTAAAGGCAGGCATCGTTGGACTACCGAATGTAGGAAAATCAACGTTGTTTAATGCAGTCAGTACCAGTGCAAAGGCCCAGGCCAGCAATTACCGGTTTTGTACCATTGAGCCCAATATCGGGCTGGTAGATGTACCGGATCAGCGTCTGAATAAACTCGCAGAGCTTGTTCATCCTGACCGTATCGTACCGACACAGATTGAAATTGTGGATATTGCCGGACTCGTAAAAGGTGCCAGCAAAGGAGAAGGATTGGGAAATAAATTCCTGGCCAATATCCGGGAAGTGGATGCCATCGTACATGTGATCCGTTGTTTCGAAGATGAAAATATTCTGCGCGATGAAGGTGCGATCAATCCGGTGAGTGACAAGGAAATCATCGATACTGAACTTCAGCTGAAAGACCTGGATGGCGTGGAAAGAAAATTCCAGAAGGCAGAAAAATTGCTGAGGACGGCAGATGCCAAACAGAAAGCAGAATTTGAAGTGCTCAAACATTGTAAGGAACATCTGGAAAAAGGAAAAAATATCCGGGAAATGAACCTGGATAAAAATGAAAAAACGGCTATTGCGGATCTTTTTCTGCTTACGGATAAACCCGTTTTATATGTGGCCAATGTGGACGAAGCATCCATGCATACCGGAAATAAATTTTCTGATGCAGCTGAAAAAAGCGGCTGAAGCCGAAGGAGCTCAGATGATCGTCATGAATAATTCCATTGAACAACAGATTGCGGAACTGGAGAATGCCGACGATAAAGCTATGTTCATGGAAGAATATAAAATGAAAGAACCTGCCCTGAATAAACTGATCCGCAGCACTTATTCCCTGCTTAGCCTACAGACGTATTTCACAGCCGGCGTGCAGGAAGTAAGGGCCTGGACGATTCATGCCGGATGGAAAGCACCACAGGCAGCATCTGTTATTCATACTGATTTTGAAAAAGGTTTTATTAAAGCCGAAGTAATCGCTTACGATGATTTCATAAAATATAAATCCGAAGCCGCCTGCCGCGAAGCAGGAAAACTCCGGATTGAAGGAAAAGAATATCTCGTGAAAGACGGAGATGTGATGCATTTCCGGTTTAATGTCTAAGAAGAAAGTATGGGAGTAAAGTATTAAAAGTGCGCGCTAATATTCTTACACTCTCATACTTCCATACTTCCACACTAAAAAACATTATATCCCAAACTCACGTAATACAGCCCGCCTACCTGGGAATTTCCGATCGCATCGGTATAATATTTATTCAGCAGATTGCTTGCGCCGATCTTGATCATGCTGTTATGCAATTTGGGAAGCTTCATACTGATCTGCGCATCCACTACGCCAAAAGATGCAGTAGTACCGGATATGAACGAAGATTCATATTCATAACTATCCTGCCAGCGATAGGTAATATTAAATCCGAACACTTTTTTAATGGAATAATTCCCGACTGAAATATTGTATTTGATTTTTGGGGTATTGAACTGTGTCAACACATTGGCATCGGCATTTGACAAATCGTTATACGCAATATTTCCTCCGGCAAAAAATCCTTTGGGAAACGTATACTGAAGCCCCAGAGCCGCTCCTACCGTATTTACTTTATTACTGCTGTTTGTGTAGATGCCAAATGTATTTGTCGGATGGATATTCCGTCCACCAATGGATTTTTTATAAGAACTGTCAGTCCGATAAAATTGGTATACTGCGCATAAAAGCCGTAGATATCTATGAACAACTTGTTACCAATAATTCCCTTATAGCCCAATTCCCAGGATGCCACAGTTTCCGGTTTGAATTCCTTGAACTGATATTGTGTAGGCGGCTGACCGGTTCTCAAATAATTACCAAGTGATGCAGTATCATAAGTATTTCCCTCATTTAATCCATAATATGAAATAAACTGTGGAAGTCCACCAATCAGGTGAGCTGAACCGGTTTGCAGATCGATATATTGATTCTGATTGGAAGGAAAGCGATAAGCTGTCTGATAGGAAGCCCGGATAAAATTATCCTTTGCCACCTGGAAAACAGCAGTAACCCGTGGTGTAAATCTTCCGGCAAAATTGGTGCTTTTATCATACCGGCCTGCCAGGGTTATTTTTAAGATATCATTGAAAAACCCTTTTTGGATCTGGGCAAATCCACCGGTCTCATTAATATTAATTCTTCCGGTCGTATCTGCAAAAATGGTTCCGTGAGAATTTAAACTGTATTCCTTGGTAGATGCACCCACGGTAATATCGGCCCATTTGATCATGTCTGAAAAATTATACATACCCTCTCCTACATACAGATTTGTCTTGTCAACAAATTCACCGCCCTGGGGAATTGGTGTCTTCTTGATCGAATTCAGGGCATTGTTGAAAGCGGTACTTCCTGGCAGAAATCTGTTTTGATCGGCAGCAGCCCTTGCTGCAGTGCTGGCCGGTATGTATGCATTTGCCGGAGATGTTCCTGTTCCTATTAAAGTTCCAAATGCAAGTGCATAGGCGTCTGATATAAGTCGGCGCCCAAACGGAGGCGGTTGGTGCATAGGCCTCATTGATATAGGTCGCTGTTACCACCATGTCGGAAGAACTGCCGGCATTTTCCTGGGTTGTATATGCCCGCACATAAAAATTCTTTCCTGCTACTTCCGCCTTATACTGACCAATTTGAACCTCTTGTAGATTATATCGGTCTGTTCCGGTATAAATGGTATTGGTCGTTCCAAAATTTCCAGTCAGGCTGGCGGTTGTATTGTCTGATAATTTATAAAACAGGCCTGCAGAAGCTTTGAAATTATAGGCTTTATAATCAGTAAGAGTACTTTCGTTATATCCTGTTCTCGACACTCCGGAATTTGCAGGGGTATGCGCCAGCCAATGCTGTCAGTTGCGCTTTCTTTATAGGATCTGTTTCTGCCTGCGCAGCTAATGTCAGTTGTTGCTTAACATTAAAATAAGCATTTTCATCCCCGTAAACATTCACTCCATTATAATCCGGCAGCGTTCTGTTTCCGGGGATTGGTTGTCCCTGCAGCGGACTGTAATTACTATAATTGGTAGCTGTCCAGTCTTTGGCCTGCAGATATTCAGCAGAAACATGAAAGGCAAATTTATTAAAGGCCTGTGCGTAACGGGCGATCACAGTCGTAATAAGGAGCAGCACCCATACTGGGATCGCTGATATGATTCACACCCGTTTTGACAATCGCACTCAGACCCTGATATTTATACGGGATCCTTGCTCGTCATCAGAATGGTTCCTGTCATTCCACCTGAGCCATACAATGCGGATGATGCACCGGGTAACAGTTCGACATTATCAATATCCAGTTCATTTATTCCGACAATATTTCCGACCGAAAAATTCAATCCGGGCGCCTGGTTATCCATCCCATCAACCAGCTGATTCATACGGAGATTACCACTACCGTTAAATCCGCGCGTGCCCATGGTTTTAAAGAGAATAGATGAAGTAACCACGTCAACACCTTTCAGATTACCAATGGCGTCATAAAAATTGGCAGCAGGCACTTCCCGGATTGCCGAACTGCTCATTCTTTCAATAGAAACCGGTGATTCCAGACTTCTGATCTGGGACCGTGTAGCAGAAACAACCACTTCAGTTCCCATCACTGAAGCCGGTTTCAGATCGATATCCAATGGCCGTGGATCCAGACTCGACTACGAACTTCCTTTGTTTCATACCCCACCGAAGAAATAACTAGCGTAAAAGGGAAAGCTTGGTTAATGGTGAGTTTGAAATTCCCCTGACTATCAGAATAAGTTCCGGCGGTCCCGCCTTTCAGAACGACTGAAGCCGCAGGAACGGCTTCCTTATTTTCTCCGTTACTAATCTTACCGGTAATAGTGACTGATTGGGCAAAAATGTTATTCTGAAATAATAAAAAAAGCAGGAATACGCAAAAAGCGGATGACGTGTTATGGTTTTCATGGCAAGCATTTTAGATCATTGAATTTTCCCGATAGGAAAAGTACATAATTAAAGACTAAAGCTTAAGTCCAAAACTCAAAAGTATTTGATCCCGGATGAGCAAATACAGATTTTAAAAATGCCTTTAACAAATAAAAAACAAAATGAAATAATTCCTGTATTATATCGCCAATATTATTCGAACTTTCTGCTTTGGTTTTGACTCAGGCTTCAGGATTTTTCGCTAACCTTTGCACACAATTTAGAAATATGGCTCTTTATCATTTCCCGGATCAAACCGCTTTTTACAAAGGAAAAGTCCGCGATGTATACAGTATCAAAGATCAATTGCTGGTGATGGTTGCTTCAGACCGTATTTCTGCATTTGATGTCATCCTGCCCCGGCTCATCCCATTTAAAGGACAGGTACTGAATCAGATTGCTGCCTATATGCTGGAAGCTACTCAGGATATTTGTCCGAACTGGCTTCTGGCACACTCCGGCGCCCAAGGTAAGTATCGGAAAACGATGTGATCCTTTCCGGGTGGAAATGGTAATAAGGGGAAATTTAACCGGTCATGCCTGGAGAACTTATTCCTCCGGACAAAGAATCTTATGTGGTGTTGCGATGCCGGAAGGATTAAAGGAAAATGATTACTTTCCTCAATCCCATTATCACACCTTCACACCAAAGCAGAAGCCGGCCATGATGAAGATATTTCAAAAGAGGAAATTATATCCAGGGGACTGGTGAATGCAAAAGATTATGCCCTGCTTGAAGAATATACCTTGCACTTTTTGAACGAGGGAAACAACTGGCGGCAAAAAGGGGATTGATCCTGGTTGATACCAAATATGAGTTTGGAAAAATCGGGGATACCGTTTACCTGATGGACGAGATCCATACGCCCGATTCTTCCCGTTATTTTTATGCGGATGGTTTTGAAGAAAGGCAGGGGAAAGGTGAAAAACAAAAACAACTCAGCAAGGAATTTGTCAGGGAATGGCTGATTGCAAATGGGTTTATGGGAAAATCCGGTCAACAGGTTCCTGCCATGTCTGATGAATGGATTCAAACCATTTCGAACCGGTATATTGAATTGTATGAAAAAGTAATCGGCGAAGAATTTGTTCCGTTGACTTATACAGAAGATGAAACTTTTCTGCTCATTATGGAAAGCCTCAGAAAGTGTGAAGTATGGGAGTCTGGAGTATGGGAGCTATTAGACTTTAGCTTTATGCTTTAAGCCTTAGCCTTCTTCTCGATTTATTAAAGATCTTTTGATCATTCTGTTTTCCTTTTCTTAATTCCTTTTGCTCTTCTTCCGGCAGATGATATATTTCCATACAGGTTCGAGACTGCAGCAGCCATCATATTTTACAGCACATGCTTTGCACTGAATAAAAAGCAGGTGGCAGGCGCTGTTTTTACAATTGGTATGTGTATCAGCCGGCTTGCCGCACTGGTGGCAATGAGCGATGATTTCTCCTGAAATGGATTCACCCAGCCGCTCGTCGAAAACAAAATTTTTCCCGTGAAATTTATTTTCCAGGCCCTGTTCCTTCACCGTATTGGCATAGTGAATGATTCCGCCTTCCAGGTGGAACACTTTTTTAAATCCGCGATGCAGCAGGTAGGCACTGGCTTTTTCGCAGCGTATTCCACCCGTGCAATACATGATCACCGGTTTGTCTTTCTGATCCTTTAATAATTCTACGGCCTGCGGAAGCTGGTCCCGGAATGTATCACTGGGAATTTCAATGGCCCCGTCAAAATGACCCACTTCATATTCGTAATGATTACGCATGTCCACCACCAGGGTTTCCGGATCGTCTGTCAGTCTGTTAAAGGTTTCGGCATCCAGATACTGTCCCTTTTTTTCCATGCTGAATTCAGGATCACTTATACCATCTGCCACAATTTTTTCACGAACTTTAATTTTTAATACCCAGAAAGATTTTCCATCGTCTGCAAATGCTGTGTTTAGGCGGAGATCCCGCAGCGGTTCGATGGACTCCAGGTAAGGCCGGAATTCTTCGATCCGGCTAACGGGTACACTCACCTGCGCATTGATCCCCTCATGTGCGAGGTAAATTCTTCCAAATACCTCCAGTTCCGACAAACGAAGCTAGAGTTCATCCCGGAATGACTCGGGGATCCGGAATTTGGAAAATATCGGTAAAAAGAAAGGGTTCTGCGTGGAATATTTTCTTCCAGAAGCCTTTGTTTGAGCTCCTTTTGTGATATCCGGTTATGTAAAATCGCCACAGTGCAAATTTACAAAAGGATTAACGTTTTATGAAACCTCTGTCTATTTCATGGAAACCCTTCCAAGTTGGCTAAAAATTTTTTACTTTTAAATGATTTTCAACGCAGAAAACCGCTCCATGAAATTTGTTCCGCTTCTCATTTCTTCGGCTGTCACCATACTTTTAATCATAGTTTTCAATACACGCTGGGGTCCCGCTCCTGCGGTTGGTGAGTTTCTGAGTCCCCAGCATGGATTCTGGCAGAACGCGGAACCGGTTGAAAAGGACTTTGGACAGGACCTTCAGTTGCCGGGTCTTAAAGATCCGGCAGAAATTTACCTCGACGACCGGCTCGTGCCCCATGTGTTTGCCGGCAATGAATCAGATGCATATTACCTACAGGGGTATTTACATGCAAAATTCAGACTCTGGCAAATGGAATTTCAGACTTATGCGGCGGCCGGTCGTATCAGCGAACTGATCGGGCCAAAAGGATTGAATTATGACCGTGAGAAAAGAAGACTGGGTATGGTCTAGGCTGCGGAAAAAACGGTTGGCGAAATTGGAAAAAGATTCTGTTTCCAAAGCAGAAGCCGATGCCTACACCGCCGGCGTCAATGCCTATATCACAAGCCTGAAAGAAAGTGAATTGCCCATCGAATATAAATTGCTCGGTTACCAGCCTGAACTCTGGACCAACCTGAAAACAGCCCTTTTCCTTAAATTTATGTCGCTCGATCTCGCGGGATTTGAATCGGATTTTGAATATACCAACCTGCGCTCCATACTCGGTTATGCGACTTTCAACAAAATGTTTCCCATAACCCAGGATTCACTGGATCCTATTGTACCGCTTGATACTTTAAGCCGCATTCCGGGCGTATCAGTAAAAGCTCCTCCCGGCAGTGATTCTATCTACCTTCAAAACAGAGATACTGCGAATGTGGAGGAAGTTAAAAAACCCAACAGGGACAACGGCAGTAATAACTGGGCTGTCAGTGGCATAAAAACAAAAAGCGGATCGCCAATCCTTTGCAACGACCCTCATCTTGGATTAAACCTTCCTTCACTCTGGTATGAAATGCAACTCTCCTGCCCTGCATTCCGAGCCTATGGTGTAACATTTCCTGGTGCACCGGGTGTAATTATCGGTTTTAACGACAGTTGCGCTTTTGGATTCACCAACGCCATGCGGGATGTTCGGGATTACTATGAAATCCGGTTTCGGGATGACAGCCGCCGGGAATACTGGTATAACGGCAAATGGATGCCCACCGATTTCCGCTTTGAACATATTATCTGCAAAGACACAACGGAGTTTATCGATACCGTCGCCTATACCGTTTTCGGACCTGTGATGTATGACAAATCATTCTCCGGCAGTAAACGGATAAACAATAAATATTATGCGGTCAGGTGGAAAGCGCACGATGCCGGTAATGAGCTCATGATTTTTAACGGCCTTGATCATGCGAAAAACTATGCCGATTACCAGAGAGTCCGTCAAATGGCTGCACACACCTGGTCAGAATGCCATTTTTGCCAGTAAGAACGGGGACATTGCCATCACGGCCCAGGGCGATTTTCCCGCCAAATGGACCAGGCAGGGCGATTTTGTAATGCCCGGTACTGACAGCAGTTATCTTTGGCAGGGAATGATTCCGCAAGCAGAAACGCCCTTCATGTACAACCCGGAACGGGGATTTGTAAGCAGTGCAAACCAGTATCCTGTCAATCCGCTCACTTATCCCTATTATCTGGGCGGCGAATACCATAATTACCGCGGACTGATGATCAACCGTTACCTCAGCCAGGAGAACGAAATTGGTATCGAAGACATGATGAAACTGCAGTTGGATACCTACAATCCATTTGCCGGAATGGCCAGACCCATTTTATTGAAAAACATAGACTCCACTGGTTTGAATACAGAGGAATTGAAATATTTCGAAATTTTAAAAGACTGGGATCTGCACTATGAAGCGGATGCAAAAGGAGCTTCGGTTTTTAAAATCACCTGGGACAGCCTGAAAGCGATTGTATGGGATGATGAACTTGCAAAGGCCGGCGAGTATGGATTCTACCCGGTGAATAGTACTTTACTCGAGGGATTACTCAGGGACAGTGTATACGAATTCGTGGATGACATTAATACACCGGAAATAGAAACTTTGCAGCAGGATGTAAATAAAGCATTTAAAAAAGCAGTACAGACTTGCAAAAATCTCGACCGGGAAGGCAAACTGACCTGGGGCAAATTAAAGGCAACCCGAATTGAGCACCTGGCAAAACTGGATCCATTCAGCAGACTGGACATCAATAACAGTGGCGGCGGATACGCCATTAATGCCGTAAGAAATGACCATGGCCCCAGCTGGCGCATGATTGTCCAGCTTACGAAAAATACAGAAGCCTATGGCATTTATCCCGGAGGACAAAGTGGTAACCCGGGAAGCGTTTATTATGATAATTTTGTTGATAATTGGGCGAATGGTAAATATTATCCCTTATGGATGATGGAAAAAAATGAAGAAACCGATAAACGGGTGAAGGCCATTATCCGGGTAACCAAATTATAGGAGATCATGTCGAAATATATTTTATCTATCCTTGTAACTGCGCTACTGGCATTTGTATCAGGATTATATATGCCCTGGTGGGGAATTGCTGTTGCGTCTTTCCTGGTCAGTGCTGCCATCCCCCAACGACCGGCTTTTTCTTTTCTTTCCGGATTCCTCGGCGTTTTTCTTTTGTGGGAAGTGCTGGCCTGGTGGATAGACAATAAAAATAATGGCATTCTTTCACAGAAAGTGTCTGTCTTATTCGGAATGGGCGGCTCCTCAGTTTTACTGATTGTAATTACATCGATCATCGGTGCACTGGTAGCCGGATTTGGCGCTCTTGCTGGTTCATACCTGAGAAGGCTGATCTATCCTGTTCCCCGAGCGGAAACCCCTTAACGCCTGCCACATGAAGGTTAATACATTATCTATCCGTCATGAGGACATTTTTTTTATTCTTATCCTTTATATTTCTGTACCATGGAGCCCATGCAGTAAAAGTCAGCGGTGTCATCACCGACGATAAAGGGAATATCCTACCATTCGCCTCTGTTTTTGTCAAGGGCAGTTCGATGGGAACCACGAGTAATGACCGGGGAAAATATTTCCTGGATCTGCCTGCAGGCAATTATACCATCGTTTGCCAGTATGTGGGCTATGGCAGGCAGGAAAAAATCGTGAAACTGGTTTCGGAATCCATTATCCTGGATTTCCAGTTATCCATTCAGCGTACAAATCTGAAAGAAGTTGTTATTAAACCCGGAGGAGAAGATCCTGCCTATGAAATAATCAGGCAGGCCATCAAAAAAAGAAAATATTATGAGAATCCCCTGGATTCTTTTACCTGTGAAGCTTATATCAAAACGCTGATCCGCAGCCGCAGCCTGCCTTCCAAAATACTGGGAAAAACTTTTTCTGATGAAGATCGCAAAGAACTTGGTGTTGATTCTGTTGGCCGCGGCATTATTTACCTCTCTGAATCGTTTACCCGGATTGCATTTAAAAAACCGGATAAGGTAAAACTGGAAGTCATTTCCGGGCGGGAAAGCGGGTCGAACGGATACGGTTTTAATTTTCCGACTTTCATCAATTTCTATAATAATAACGTAAACATATTTATTACGCAGCTGAGTCCCCGCGGATATGTTTCTCCGATAGCAGACGGAGCCCTGAATTATTACAAGTATAAATTTCTCGGTTCATTTGTTGAAGACGGTAAGGAAGTCAATCAGATTCTTGTAACTCCGAAACGGAGATTTGAACCACTCTTTTCCGGGACTATCAATATCACCGACAGCGACTGGCGTATTCACAGTCTGGACCTGCTACTGACCAAAGAATATCAACTTGAAGTTGTGGACACACTCCTGATCAGGCAGATTCATGTTCCGGTAACTCCCACTGTCTGGCGAACCCAAAACCAGGTGGTAAATTTTTCATTCCGGAAATTCGGCATTGACGTAAACGGGAATTTCCTGAACGTATACAGTAACTATGATCTGGAGCCGCGTTTCCGGAAAAAATATTTCAACAATGTGGTTGTTAAATACGATACGGGAGTAACCAATAAAGGATTTGCCTATTGGGATTCCCTTCGTCCTGTACCTCTTTCACCGGAGGAACTGGAGAATTACAGGGTCAAGGATAGCACATTCAGGAGTCACAATGATTCGGCCAACAGGATAAGAATAGCCGATTCGCTGAGAAAAAAACAGGGTCGTATAACGGTCATGAATATCTTCATTAACGGCATAAAAAGATCAGATTATGACCCGGATCATCCCATTCAGTGTTTACATTGATGCATTGCTTCCCAAAGTAGAATATAATACCGTAGAAGGATTGGTCATTCAGGGGGGAGCCAGTTTCCTCAAAGAATATAAAAAAACCGGTAACAGTATTGAATTTTCTCCCCATATCCGGTATGGATTCAGTAACGGTCATCTGAATGCCTGGGCAAACCTTACGTTCAGTAATAAAACCTATATGCAGGACATGACCGGTGAAAGTTTCAGTCGCAGTTCATGGATTTTCAGCGGTGGCAAGAGAGTGAGCCAGTTTAATCCGGAAAACCCGATCGGACCTTTCATGAATGAACTATATACCTTGTTCTTCCGGGATAACTACATGAAAATTTATGAAAATTATTTTGGCAGCATTCAATACCGGAAACGCTTCGATAACGGTCTGCGTATTACTGCATCCCTGCTGTATGAAGATCGCCTGCCATTGAATAACACAACTGATTATTCCTTCTTTGGAAACCCTGAAAAACAATTCACACCGAATTACCCGTATGAATTGATCAGCGAGAATTTTACACCTAACCAGGCGCTCATCGCAGGATTTGACATTCAGTTCAAACCGGGTCAGCGCTATATAGAATTCCCCGATAATCGCCTTGCTTTAGGGTCAAAATATCCAACCCTCGCCATTTCCATCCGGGCTGGTATTCCCGATCTGCTCGGGTCCGATGTGAATTATGAAAAATGGCAGTTCTCTTTCTGGGATGATATCAATTTTAAACTTAAAGGGGTATTTAAATACAGGTTTGGTATCGGCGGATTTTTAAACACCAGGGCCCTTTATGTAATGGATTATCAGCAATTTAATGGTAATCAGACTTTCTATGCAAGCCCCTACTTAAACAGCTTCCAACTGGCACCATATTATCAGAACAGCACTACCGCTTCACTATACGGTGTGGGCCATATCGAGCATCACTTCAATGGTATGCTGACAAATAAATTGCCCTTACTGCGTAATCTCCAATGGAACCTTGTAGTGGGTTCTAATGCGTTTTATGTGAACCAGTCAAATAATTATGTCGAAATCTTCGCCGGACTGGAAAATATTTTCAAACTTTTGCGAGTGGATGTTATAGGGTCCTATCTGAACGGATATCCCGGCCAGGTGGGCGTGCGCGTTGGATTTGACGGATTATTCGGAACAGCTATCGGGAATGCCTTAAAGAATCCGAGTGCGAGACCGAGGAACAGGTAAACGGAAAGTGTGGAAGTGTGATAGTGTGATAATGTTGTTTATAGAATGATTAGTTTAACCCCGTCTTTCATTTAGTCAGAATTGAAATAAGTTTTCTGGTTTCTTCTTCCTTATTAAAACTATGCAAGGCGACACGCAATCTTTCTTCACCCGAAGGGACAGTCGGGTACAAAATTGGGCGAACATCTATATTTTCTTCCAAAAGCATTTGAGCAACCAGTTTTACTTTTACATTTCCCGGAATAATAAAACATTGTATCGGTGTATCTGATTTCTTAAATCCGGGATTTTCAAAAAGTGCGACCAGCCTGTTAATGCTTTCCCGCTCTTTTTTCATTGCGGGAAAAATAGAATAGGAAGCCTGAATAGCCGCTACCGAAGCAGGCGGGATGGCCGTACTATAAATAAACGGGCGGCAAAAATTAATGAGATAGTCCCGGAGCTTGTGCGATCCCAGTATTACTGCCCCATGACAGCCAAGCGCTTTTCCAAATGTGTGAATGCGGGCAAAACAACGACGCTGCAATCCCAGTAACTGTACCACCCCCTCTCCTCTTTCGCCGATCACACCTGTAGCATGGGCTTCGTCCACGATCAGGTTTGCTTCATACTGTTCACACAGAGAAGCCATCTCCTGAAGAGGCGCCATATCACCATCCATCGAAAAAACCGACTCCGTAACCACGAAACAATTTCCTTTGTGGTTTTTCAATTTTTTTTCCAGGTCATCAAGATCATTATGTACAAAAGAAAATGAATCGGCAAAGGACTGGCGGATCCCATCACGGATAGACGCATGACTAAGCTTATCATAGAGTATCAGGTTTCCCCGTTGGGCAATGCAGGCCAACAGTCCAAAATTGGCGTCATATCCCGAATTAAAAATCAGCGCAGCAGTCGCATCATGAAAAACGGCAATTTCGTTTTCAACCTTTTCAAGAAGGTTATAATTGCCTGCAAGCAGACGGGAGCCCGTTGATCCATGCAGATACTCTTTTCCCCTAAGCTGCTCCTCTATCAGCCTGCCTTTTGTTATTCCCAGGTAATCATTTGAAAAATAATCTGCCTGGCCACCAGCCAGCCGGAGTGTGCGTAATGCACCGGTAGCCGCTCTTTCCTGCAATCTCTGGGTCAGAAAATCTTCACGCATAATTTAATTGATCAAATATCCCTTTAATTCAGACATTTGCAAAACACATGAAAACAACCAAAAATATCCTGGGACTTCAACTGGCCACCGATCCCCGCTGGGTGGACCTGGCTAGTATTTCTATCGAAGAAATTCTGACAGATCATGCCTTCTGCGAGCAAAAGGCAGCCACCACCTGCATATCCCTGATCACGAAATATTCTGACCGGATAAGACTCGTATCAGAACTGGCGCCCATTGTCACTGAAGAATGGGGGCATTTTCGGATGGTATTGGCAGAGTTGGAAAAACGCGGTCTCAAACTAGGCAAACAAAGAAAGGACGAATATGTCAATCACCTGATCACCTTTCAACGGAAAGGAGGTGATTTCGAAGAAAGATTTTTGGATCAGCTGCTTACCATGGCTATGATCGAAGCCCGCAGTTGCGAGCGATTTAAAAGACTGAGCGAAGGGCTTGCGGATGAATACCTGCGAAAATTCTACCGGCGATTTATGGAAAGCGAAGCCGGGCACTACCATCTTTTCATAGAGCTTGCCGAGACTTACCTGGGCAAAGAAAAAACAAAAAAACGCTGGGCGGAATGGCTAACCTATGAAGCCGGACTGATGAAAAAAATGGAAGTCCGCGGAGACAGGATACACTGAAAATTATCACCCGCTATACTACCAGGTTCTATTCCCCTTTCCCGGCGAAATGCTCCAGTTCTTTCGTAAAATTTAGGAACGGATATTTACCAGCAAGTTCGATCGTCCTGGCATACTGCTCTTCAAGAAAACGGCGATGCGCATCTGTGTCCGGGTGCAGTGCCCGGTGTTTGCGCGATACCTGTAATTTTCGGATTTCCTCCGCCAACAACCTGGACTCGGGTTGCATATAGTGTTCAACAAAACTCTCCACCACATAGTTTGTCGCCATATAGTTGGGATGAACAAGGTCCTTATCATAGAAACGATAATCCCTCAATACATCGATCACCAGTTCATAAGCCGGGAAGTAATATGTCCGGTTGAACTTGTTAACCAGCTGATGGGCAACTTCAATCAGGCGGGCCTTACTCCGGTTGTTTTCAATTACGCCATCCCGGATATGACGGACGGGGCTAATTGTAAAAACAATTTGTATATGCGGGTTAAAATCAAAAAGCCGGTGGATAGCTTCATCCATAACAGCCAGCATATCTTCCACAGGAAGAAGTTTTTTGGTGAACCAACCGGCTGGTGCCCGATGACAATTCGCCACAGGTTTCTGATGTTCTTTCAGATAATACGAAAACGCGGAACCCAGGGTAATGATAAGCCAGTCCGCCTGTTTTAAAAAAGAATGTGCTGACTGCTGTGAAAAATTAATATTACTGAGAACGGTCTGCTGGGATGTTCCGGAAAAAACACCGTGGTGTTTCCAACTTTGCCAAAGTTCATTATGAAAAAAAAGATCTTCCGGTTTATAAATTTCCGGAGCCAGCCATGATATCAGGCTGCCCGCTACGCTCAGTGGGTCGAATAGTATCCCATTAGGATTTTGAAGCACATCAAATTTCATGTCATTCAGATGATGGCCGATGTGTTCGGTAAAACAGGAGCCGGTAAGGAGTATTTTCTGCGGATAACTGATCCGCTCTGCAGGAGCACTAATCTGGATTGGTAAGAAAAAAGGATCCACTTAAATAATTTAAAATATTTCCGCAGCCAGCAGGCTGCTTTTTTCGAGGGCGGGTTCATCGAGCGGAGGCAGAACCTGTTTTTTCTTAAAATAATCAATCATCAGCAGGCTGTCCATATTCCCGACCAGTTCATCACCCGCCATGGGGCAACCGCCAATGCCATTCAGGGCACCATCAAAGCGGCGACATCCTGCGCTGAAAGCAGCCTCCAGCTTTTCGATACTGTATTCCCTTCTGGAATGGAGGTGGACACCCGATTCGATATCCGGAAATTCAGTGACAGTAATCGGGTCAGTTCATGAACCAATGCAGGGTCCGCAAGTCCGACGGTATCTGCCAGTGAAATTACTTCCACTCCCATTTCCACCAGCTGACGGATCCATAACAAGGCGATACCGGCAGACCAGGGGTCTCCGTAGGGATTTCCAAAAGCCATGGAAATATAAACTACCAATCGTCTTTCCGCTCAGAAAACAAATTTCCTGAATGGCGGCGACTGTTTCCACTGATTTCTGAATGGAAGCATTGGTATTTCTCTGTTGGAAAGTTTCGGATATGGAAAAGGGAAATCCCAAATCCCGTATTGCAGGATAAAGAGCAGCATCTTCTGCCCCGCGAGTATTGGCAACGATGGCCAGCAGCCTGGTTTTTGAATTGCCCGGATTGATCCTGCTTATTACTTCTTTTGTGTCAGCCATCTGGGGAATGGCTTTGGGAGAAACAAAACTCCCGAAATCAAGACTGTCGAATCCTACCTGCAGCAGGGCATTCAGGTATTCAATTTTTTTTTCTGTAGGTATAAAATGAGACCAGCCCTGCATCGCGTCCCGGGGACATTCAATCAGCTTCACCATATTCGATTTGGTTTCCTCCGAAATCATTTCACAAAACTAGTTCAAATCCGGATTTAAAGAAGTCAAAAGGTCCTAATGCGGCTTTCAACCTTTTCCCGCATTGAATGAAAAAATCTGGACCTTTCCTTTTCTCCTGTATTGCTGATCAATGTTGATTTACGCATCATATTATGAAAATGCTGATAAATATATTCAGTAAATACTGGATCTTTTGTCATAATGATATTAAGTCCTGAGTGATTTACATAAACTATTTTAGAATTATTCAATACTGCCATAGTACAATTATCCCCCAGGATAAATTCATTAACATAGAATTTATAGGATGGACTGGCTGCAGTTGGTTTTCCACCTACCGGAAACTTACATCCTTCTTCGGCTTGTTTTTCGATATGATTTACCATTTCCAGCATATTTTTATAAACCGTCAACGCATATTCGTCCGAAGGAAAAATCTTGCTTTGCCTGTAATAATCAACCTGTCGGAGTGTTGCATTCAGGCTATCGTCATGCCATATTTCCAACAAAGGAAGCTTATTAAACGCTTCAATCATTTTAGATGTGATTCTAAATACGTTTTCTCTTATAGTATCCATCAAAGCAATTTCCTTTCCTTCAATGGGGTATTGGAGTATTGTTTTCATCCAGAAAAAAATCTTGAAAACAGTCAGTTCATGAAAACCGAAACAGTGAAAAAGAAACATGTCTTTCCCATTAAAATACAATTCCCGGTGTTCAAAAGAATTAAAATAATTCACCTGGTTCAGGAGATGTTGTAAGTATGATTCAATACCAAAATTATTATTGTTAGCGAGCGGTCCACTAAATAAAAAAGAATCATTGTTGAGCTGAAAAAGCTGATCCAGGGAAATCCTATAATGTGAACACAAAGATTTTAACTCTTCAAATGACAGGGGTTTCTCTCCACGAATCCTCCGGTATGCGCTGTCGTTACTTATATTTAAAAGATCAGCAACCTCGTCCACCAGGGAAAGGTGGGCGGCCAGGTTAGACTTCACATGCTGAAAGAAAACCTGTTGTACACCGGGCTGATCCATTGATTGATTGTTTAGGTGTTGTTACTGAATTCCCGTCGGTCGGCAAAATCTGTGGTGTCAAATAAATATAACCTAAATTATTTATCAAAAAAAACAGGAGTTAGTAACTGGCATCCGGCGTTTATACGGCCATTCGTTTTTTCATTGCTTCGTAAAGGATGATCCCGGCAGCGACCGAGACATTCAGGGAGTCAAAATTTCCGGCCATGGGTATGGTAAAAAGTTCGTCGGCAGCTTTATTCAGATAGGGTTGCAGGCCCTTATCCTCACTGCCCATCATAAGGCAACAGGGCAGGCCGAGATCTAGTTCATACACTTTCTTATCGCTGTGCATGGAACTGGCATAAGCAAGTATACCGTTCAGGTGCAGACTGTCAACGGCTTTCAGCAGGCTGTTCACCCGGCAGATATGGATTTTCTCCAATGCGCCGGCAGACGATTTCAGGGCTTCTTCATTTAATGCAGCAATACCCTTGTCGGGAATGATCAATGCCTGGGCACCGCAGCAAACCGCGGTCCGGGCAATAGCCCCGATATTTCGCACATCGGTTATACCGTCTAACAATACAAATAAGGGGACCTGACCACCAGAAACCACTTGGTCGATTACGGCCTGCAGGTCCATGTACGCTACCAGTGCGGCCAGCGCAATAACACCCTGGTGGTTTGCGCGGGTAATAGACATTAGTTTTTCAGCAGGCACCTGTTGTATAGGAATCCCGCGTTTTTCCGCCAGCTTACGAATCTCGCCAATTGATTCACCACTGACATTCCGTTGAAATAAAATTTTATCGATGGCCCTTCCTGCCTGCATGGCTTCAATCAGTGGTTGCCGGCCAATTATAATGTCTGAGGATTTCAATCTTTATTTTTTTAGCTTGCCCTGGTAAATCATCAGCCTGATCTGCTGAATAGCGGCTACTGACATAGCATCGGTAATCTGACCCGATTCCACCATCCTTACTGCTTCATCAAAAGGCAATTTCCTTGTTAACAGTTCTTCTGTTTCCTCGGGCATCGCTTTTTGAAGTTTAAGATTGCGGGCAAGGTAAATTATCGCCCGTTCGTCAGTAACTGAATTAGAGAGGTGCATGGTTAGTATTTTCATCCAGCTTCCGGCAGTAAGGCCCGTCTCCTCTATCAATTCTCTTTTAGCCGCTTCCAAAGGTTCTTCATCCATCCTGCCACCTCCCTCCGGTATTTCCCAGCTATACTGATCCAATGTAAATCGGAACTGCCCCACAAGCCAGATATTCCATTCTTCATCCAGTGGAATCACACCTACAGCAAGATGTTTGAAATGAACCTTGCCATAAATCCCTTTACCGCCGGATGGATTGATTACCTGAAATTCCCTAAGCTCTATCCAGGGATTTTCATAAATCATTTTTTGATCAAGGACTATCCAGGGGTTACGGTCTTCGTTCATGGATCGAAATTAAGTTTAATGCCTAAAGACGGCAACCTAAAACTAAATTGAAAATTTGAAAATAGGGGTATTGGAAATTGAATTCCCTGCAACTGCCGATCATCAACCAGCAATAGTCATCGGCTGAAACAAAAAAGGGTCAGCAAACTGCTGACCCTTCAGAATTTTAATCGTCCTATTTTATTTTAAATGCCTGCTTTACTTTCTTCACATAGTCCAGTTTCTCCCAGGTAAACAATTCCACTTTTTTCTTAACGGTTTTTCCATCCGGAGACACAAATACCTTCTCCACCGTTTCCGGTTTGCGGCCCATATGGCCGTACGCTGCGGTTTCACTGTATATTGGATTGCGTAGTTTCAGACGTTGTTCAATAAAGTATGGGCGCATGTCGAATATCTCGGCGACCCGGTTTCCGATTTCACCATCAGTCATTTTTACTTTAGCGGTTCCAAATGTTTTAACATTAATAGATGTCGGCTTAGCGACACCGATGGCATATGAAACCTGCACAAGTACTTCCGTGGCTACACCGGCAGCAACGAGATTCTTGGCGATATGCCGGGTGGCATAAGCGGCGCTGCGATCCACTTTGGAAGGATCTTTTCCACTGAAAGCACCGCCGCCATGGGCGCCTTTTCCACCATATGTGTCCACGATGATTTTGCGGCCGGTCAGCCCCGTGTCACCATGCGGGCCGCCGATTACAAACTTACCAGTGGGATTGATATGGTAGGTAATTTTTTCGTTGAATAAATGGCCGTATTTTTTATACCTGGATTTTACCCGGGGAATCAATATGGAAATGATATCCTTCTTGATTTTAGTCAGCATTTTGGCTTCTGTATCAAAATCATCATGCTGGGTGGAAATCACAATCGCGTCTATCCGGACCGGATTATTATTGTCGTCATATTCCAGGGTTACCTGGCTTTTCGCATCCGGACGGAGATATTTGATTTCCTTGTTCTCCCTGCGTAATGCTGCCAGTTCTATCAGAAGCTTGTGCGCCAGATCGAGTGCCAGCGGCATATAATCATCAGTTTCATAGGTGGCATAGCCAAACATCATGCCCTGGTCGCCAGCGCCCTGCTCTTCTTTTTTAGTGCGGTCGACACCCTGATTGATATCGGCTGACTGTTCGTGAATGGCAGAAAATATACCGCAGGAATTCGCTTCAAACATATATTCACTTTTCGTGTATCCGATCCGGCGGATCACTGAACGGGTAATTTCCTGCACATCCAGGTATGCCCTGGATTTCACTTCTCCTGCCAGCACAACCTGGCCGGTTGTCACCAGGGTTTCACAGGCAACTTTGGATTGTGGATCAAAAGCAAGAAAATGATCGATCAGGGCATCAGATATCTGGTCAGCCACTTTATCCGGGTGACCTTCAGAAACACTTTCGGAAGTGAATAAATAAGACATTTTTACTGTTTGATTTGGACGAATGAAAATAAAAAACCACTAACTACAAGAAGTAATTAATGGATGGCGACGCAAAGATAATAGATGATGCATTATTACTTATAAATCGCAGAAACTAATTATTGTGACAAATCCGTATAGAGCTGCAGGTAATCACTCAGGTCGGACTCTGTATTGTAAGGAAGCACTTTTTTCCCCCTGACCTTACTGAATTCCTCAATGAGTTTTTTATCTGTTTTTTCGGCTCCGAATGTGATGGCATCCGCATAGCTCGCCCCAGCCCTGAATAAAGCTGTATTGGTGGCTTCGCTGAAAGGTTCCAGATCTTTCTCCTTTATAGTAGCATGAATATTGGCGGTCTTGATAAAATTTGCGCCCAGTTTTTCCTTAAATGTATTCTGACCGATTGTATAAACCACTTTACTATGGGCAAATACGGGTTCTTTTTTATATACCGTTTTCAGGTAGAAGGGAATCAAACCGGTCATCCAGCCACTGCAATGGATGATATCAGGCGGCCATCCGAATTTTTTAACGGTTTCGAGCGCCCCTTTGCAAAAGAATACCGTACGCAGTCCGTTATCTTCAAACCATTTCTCCTTTTCATCGTGAAAAATATACTTGCGTTTGAAAAGGTCCTCGTTCTCCAGGAAATAAACCTGTAAACGGGCATTTGGAAGAGAAGCAACCTTAATCTGCAGGGGATAATCGTCGTTTTCAACCGAAACGTTGATTCCTGAAAGTCTTACCACTTCGTGGAGGCGGTGCCTCCTCTCATTTATCACGCCAAACCTGGGCATAATGCAACGAACCTCAAAACCATTATCATTGGACTTTATTGCTAACTTATTGACCGTTTCCGCAAATTCTGTGAGTTCCAGATAGGGAGACATTTCATTGGCAATAAATAAAATTCTTTTCTTTGCTACCATTAGGAAGGAGAATTGGTGACCAGGAGAATACCTGAAAATCAGTTTGCAAAGGTAAGGTTAATTCACCAAAAAGGGCTGGCAGAATGGTCTACTAATGTTAAAACGCTGAAAATGATTCTATTTAAACGCTCCGCAGATCTGCGCCAGTGGCTGCTTGAACGAAAAAACCAAGGATTGAAAATTGGGTTTGTCCCAACCATGGGTGCCCTTCACGAAGGTCATATACAATTGATTAAAACCTGCCGGTCCCTTTCCGATATCTGTATCTGCAGCATTTTCGTAAATCCTGTCCAGTTCAATAACACGGCGGATTTTGAAAAATACCCGGTCAGTATCGAAAAAGATATTGAAATGCTCGAAAAAGAAGGCACGGAGCTGGTTTTTTTACCTTCGGTACAGGAAATCTATCCTCAGGGGAAAAACGGCTTAGAAACCTATGATCTGGGTACTCTTGAGTTGGTATCTTGAAGGCCATTACCGGCCGGGCCATTTCCAGGGTGTCTGCCAGGTGATGAGCCGGCTGCTTGGTCTGGTTCAACCTAATGACCTTTTTATGGGACAGAAAGACTACCAGCAGTGCCTGGTGGTTCAGCGGTTGATCCAAATTCTACAAATTCCGGTCGATTTTCATATCGTTCCTACCATACGGGAAGCCGACGGGCTAGCTCAAAGCAGCCGGAACCGGCGTTTAACAGCCGATCAGCGGAAAAACGCTGTGGCTATCTCCGAAGCGCTTAATGAGATTCATGGGAAACTGGTCTCCGGAGACGCGGCCCCGGTTTTGGAACTTGCGCGGGAAAAACTGGAAGAGGCACATTTTAAAACCGATTATATTTCCATTGCCCGGGCCAGTGATCTGCAACCTATCGAAAATTGGGATGGGAAAGAGAAGGTCGTGGCCCTGATCGCTGCTTTTCAGGGAGAGGTCAGACTGATAGATAATATACTGCTCAATTAGATTAATTTTGCGGCTCAGTTGAAAAAAGCCCATGGAAATTGAAATACTAAAATCAAAGGTTCACCGCGTTGTAATCACTGAGGCTAATCTGAATTACATCGGCAGTCTTACGCTTGATGAAGACCTGATGGATGCGGCGCAATTGATCGCGAATGAGAAAGTGCAGGTCGTGAATGTAAATAATGGCGCCCGGATTGAGACCTATATTATTACGGGTAAAAGAGGCTCCGGAATTTGTTGTCTTAATGGTCCTGCTGCAAGGAGTGGATCTGTCGGCGATGTGGTGATTGTTATTTCATATGCACGAATGAGTTTTGAAGAAGCGAAAAAATTTAAACCCTGGGTAGCATTTCCCAAAGAAGGGAATTTATTATAATCTCGCATACTACTGGCCTCCTTGCAGGTCTTGCCAGATCCCTTTAAAATTGTACCTTACCTGCCTCTATGAAGAAGACTTTTTTAGCGACTCTTCAATATGCATTTTTCGCATTACTGGCAGTATTTTTTGTTTGGTTGAGCTTACGGGGAATGGACGCAGAGAAATGGGAGCAACTTAAGAGGGCGATGGACCATGCGCACTACTGGTTACTGATTCCGGTTTTCAGTTTGCTGTTGGTCTCCCACTGGCTTCGCGCCCTTCGATGGAGACAACTGATGGAACCCATGGGGTACCACCCGTCGCGTCTCAATGCATTCTTTGCTGTTATGATCGGTTATTTTGTAAACCTGGGTGCGCCGCGTCTGGGCGAAGTTATCAAATGCACCATCCTGGCCCGTTACGAAAAAGTGCCCGCACAAAAGCTTGTGGGTACCATCGTGGCCGAAAGGGCATTCGATGTGATCTGTCTGATGATTGCCTTCGGACTGACATTTGTTTTTCAATTCGATATCATTTCCTCCCTCCTGCACGACTACGTTTATCCTGCATTTCAAAATAAAAACGGGCAAACGGCTTATCAGAAAATTTTTATCCTGGTCGCCGGATTGATTCTTTTCCTCTTTGTTTTAAAAATAATATTCGCCCGTTTTGGTCATATCAATATTATACAGAAAGTAAAAGACATTCTCATCGGCGTATGGCATGGTCTGATCAGCGTTCGGGCATTAAAAAACAAACCGCTTTTTTTCTTTTATACCATTGGTATCTGGATTATGTACTTGTTAAGTACATGGGTAGGGTTTTTTGCCATTGATGCCACCAGTCATCTCACGATGGCAGATGCCCTGACGGTGCTCGTGATGGGTAGTGTGGGTATGATTGTTTCTCCCGGAGGGATTGGCGCGTATGCATTGCTTGTCATGGAAACCGTTGCGTTGTACCATATTCCTAAAGAGCCGTACGGGCAGGCGCTTGGATGGTTGCTCTGGCTCGGGCAGTTCTTAAGTTTTATACTATTTGGCGTGGTCAGTTTTATTCTCCTGCCGCGCGTGAACCGTAAAAAAATAAAATCGGATGAAGCATCCCCAGTTTATCCAGCATAAAATTTACTCTTCAAAAGAAATTGTATTCCAGGTCAACCGCTGGAAGTTACTCAGCAAAACGATCTCATTTACAAACGGATGTTTCGATATACTGCATCCCGGTCATATTGCTTCTCTTTCCGATGCAGCCCGAGAATCAGATTTCCTGGTAGTAGGCTTGAATTCAGATAAATCTGCCAACCGTCTGAAGGGTGCCGGCCGTCCGGTCATGGACGAACAATCACGGGCTCTTATGCTGGCTTCACTGGTAATAGTTGATGCTGTTGTTATTTTCGATGAAGATACTCCCCTTGACCTGATCGAACTGATCCTCCCGGATGTGCTTGTAAAGGGCGGAGACTATACACTTGAGCAGATAGTTGGCGCTAAAGAAGTGATAGCAGCCGGTGGCAGGGTTGTGATCAATCCGATCGTTGCTGGATTTTCAACCACTGGGATTATTGGGAAGATAAGAGCGTTGTAAATGCGGTAAATGTGGGTTTGAGAGAAAGGTGGAGATATGGGAATGGAATAATTAATGTTAGTTCGAAAGTGTAGAATAGCTAAGCATATATTTTCTCCCACCAATTCTTAATTCCCATATTATCATTCCCGTATTCAATTTTCACCTGCACACATTTACCACAAATCCACATTCACCACGTTATTTCCATTATCCTCGGTACATTCTCTCTACCTCCTGAACTATCACTTCAATATCATGATCATCTCCTGAAGCGTCATAAGGCTGCTTGAGGCTGCTACCGAAAAAAAATGCTACAGTTTGCCAGAGACGGGCAGAGAAACTGCCACGGTATTCCTTTATGATTTCATAACAATTATTGCCGGTCTGTCGGTTGATGAGTTTCATCAATACTTTCCCCTGGTAAACCGATAGTTTTTCCATGGGATCGGTAAATTCTTTTTTTAATTCTTTTTCCTTGCTCCGTATATATTCTTTTTTTTCTGATTCTGAATTCATGGCTGCCAGGTGCGTATTCATATCATTCAGAATCATGCCCGCTTTTCGTGCATAGGGATAAGTAACATACACGGCATTTCGCAGACGGGTCATCGCGTCAATCCGGCGGCGCATGGCCCGAGACATTTCATGATATACGTCCACGGCAACCAGAGTTTTGGCAGGAAGGGTATCCCCTTCATAAATAACAACCTGGCTCCAGATCGTATCGTTTTTACCAAAACGGTTATTAAATTGTTGCAGATACGTTTGCTTTTTTTGTACCGCTGGTTGCTGGTTTACGGGCGGCGGATTGACCGGCTGCTGAGCAATAACTGTTTGAACAGTCATCAATAAGATAAGCGGTAAGAAAAGATTGCAGTATCGTGGGCGAAAAAGGGGCATCCGGTGATTAAAGTTAATACTAATTCCGTTTCTTTCAAATCATCACAGGGCCTGTTGGCTATGAGGTGAGGCGGGTTTTTTTACCAGAATTTTTCGTCTGTTTATGATACTCATTACAAAACCTGTCATCATAATCAATACGCCGATCCAGACCAGGTTTATCTGCGGAAACATATAAACTTTCAGCGAAACAAAAGGCACCATATCGGTTGATTCTTTTATCAGAAGCTGTATTTTTTTATTGTTCATCACAGAACCGAGCTGCACGGCCAGATTCTGGGCAAATAAAGTGTCTGTAACGCGGTGGATCATATTGTCCTTTATGAATAACAGCGGAGCCATTGTGTACTGCTGACTGTCCTTGCTAATCACCCGTATTTGAGCCAGAAGGGCCGTATCTGATTTGGTAAAATGGTATTTGTCCGTGGAAGGATTAACCAGTACCGTATCGAGAATCAGCATTCCATGGGAATAAAAAATCGTATCGTGCAGGGCAGCCGGGTAAACTTTAAATCCGGTTGTCGTGTCACGCTGTTTTTCGAGGATATTGGCATAGCTGATATAGGTGAATATATCCCGGTCCAGATAATGTTGCTTATCAGGATTGTTGGAAAAATTTTCCATTCCCTTGGTATTTTTGATCAGGTTGGGCCATAGATCAAAGGACTCGCCCGTTTTCTTGTCTGTAAAATTTACCCTGAAATAAATGATATTGCCCGCAGGGTTTACAGAATCGCTACTCAGATAAGTTGCATAATACTTACCCATGTCCGTTTTTACATTTTTGAGCAGGGTAAGGTTTTCCAGCGGATTTTCTTTTGTTTTCGGATCGAAGGGTAAGTTAATGCCCGTCATATTGTGGGAAAGGACTTCTTTTTTAGATGAAGAAATCAATATGCCGACCAGCAGCAACCCGAAACCCGCATGAGCTACTGATGCGCCTGCTAATTTAAATTTACCCTTCATGGAGCTGAAAATATAGCCGGCATTTCCGAGGATAGAGTAAATGCCTGCAAATAGCGCCAGATGAATAGCTGCCTGGTAGCCACTGCCATATTCGGAATACTGTACATTTCCGAATACACTTACGCAAACTGATACGATCAGCGCCAGCGCGGTTACCGGCCAGAGTTTTCTAATTACCTGGGAAGGAGAACTGTTTTTGTATTTGAGATATTGGACGGAGGCTGTTAGTAAACCCAGAATGACCGCGACAAAAATTTCAATACGGTTGTAAGCAAATTTTGGGTCATCACCAGTTACGACCATTTGGTTCCGAAAATATCATTGATTACCGGAAGTGAAGTAAAGACCATAATAAATATTGCCGATAAAAAAATCACCAGTGATCCGATGAACATCCAGAATTCGCGGGACCAGGTGTTTTCTTCCTTTGCCACATGCGGAATATCCCTGAATCGAATAAAAAATAAAACAAGTGCCGGAATCAGGAAAACAGCAAATTAATAATATCAATTGCAGGTTCAAACCCGAACCCACAAATGCATGCACGGAAGTATCTCCGAGTATGCCGCTTCTTGTGAGAAAAGTAGAATAGAGAATCAGAGAAAAGCCCAGTATTAAAAAAAGATAGGTGGCACGCAGGGAATGGCCGGTGGAGTTATAAACTACCTGCGTATGCAGACCGGCAATCAACACCAGCCAGGGAACCAGCGACGCATTTTCCACCGGATCCCAGGCCCAGTAGCCTCCGAAGGTCAGAGATTCATAAGCCCAGGCGGCACCCATCATGATACCGGTTCCAAGAACACAGCAGGTAAAAAGCGTCCATGGCAGAGCTGTTTTTGTCCAGGATCCATATTCTTTTTTCCAGAGTCCTGAAACAGCAAATGCAAAAGGAATGAGCGTAGATGAAAATCCCAGGAATAATACGGGTGGATGAATTACCATCCAGTAATTCTGCAAGAGTGCATTGAGACTTTGTCCATCCTGCATTTGCGGAATGGACAGATAATCTGCACGCTGAAAAATCGGCGCATCCTGGAAGAGTTGACGAACCAGCATAAATGGACTATGCCCAACCTGGAAAGAAAAAACATATACTCCCAGGATCATGGTGGTAAGGCAGAACTGGGCAAAGCTGATAATAGTCAGAACCGGGGCCTCCCATTTCCTGGCACGAAACATCAGAATCGTGCCCAAAACACCGTTCCACATCATCCATAACAAAAAACTACCTTCCTGTGCTTCCCAGATACAACTAAGCATGTATTTGGGATCCAGATTTCTGCTGGAATGTTCCCAGGCAAAGTTGTATTCGAAGTAATGCCGGCGGATAATATAATATATGATACCAAAAACGATGAAGACTGAAACGGCATTCAGGAGAAATGCAAACCGCGCCATCCTTTTCCAGGAGGCCGTTTCTTCGATGGATTTTGAAGCTGGATGTTTTGAAATAAGAAATTGTAGCAACCAGTGAACCGGCAAAAGAAAGTACCACAAAGAACTGGCCCAGCTTTCCGGGCATCAAATGTTCACCAACATAATCCATAGTAACTATTCGGTTTTATTGAGATTCTTTTTCGCAGTTTCAGGATCATCTTTGTATTTGGATGGGCATTTGATCAGGATTCCTTCCTTTTGTGTGATCTCAAAAACGTCTCCGTTCATTTTTCCTTTCAAGACGATGCGTTCGGCTTTTTCCATATCATAAGGTTTACCATAATGGTAAATCACTTTGGCACTGCTGCCCAGTGTATCGAGTATGTAAAAACTAAGGTAGTTGGGATCTTTTACAGGATTGTAGTCCATGGGACGGCTATTGTCCAGTCTGGCGATAATGGTAACATTTTTGCCTTCTTTCTGCCGGGCAGAGGCAATCGTTTCATAGGTGGATAAATTCCCCATAAAACTGACCAGCAAACCAATACTGATAGCAATGAAAACCAGGAGAATAATATGGGTGCGCTTCATGATTTGCAAAGGTAACACCTGCGGCCATGTAAAAAATATAGAAATGTATGAAATGTAGCCCCTGCATCGTAATTCCTTCATTATCTACATTTCACAGTTCGGATTGTAGGTACTAGAACGACTTGTTAAAGGAAGGCTTTTGGGTATTAACACATACTATATTAGCTTTGCCAACCGTTCCAATGCCAGACAGCAAAAAATGACAGACTTATCTCACTTCGATTCGAACATCGCAAGTAATCCGAAAAATACCATTTTTGGACTCCCTTTCACAGAAGAAGATGCCAGACTAATAATCCTGACCGTTCCCTGGGAGGTGACCGTCAGTTCCGGTTCCGGTACTTCCAGGGCCGGAGAGCATATTTTCAATGCCAGTATGCAGGTGGATGTTTTTGATGCAGAATCAAACAATGCCTGGAAACAGGGGATTTTCATGCGTCAACCTGATCGCAAAGTCCTTATGAAAAGCGACTATCTCCGGAAGGAAGCTGAACTGTATATCAATTATATTTCCAAAGGTGAGGAAATTGAGAAGAACAGTTTCATGTGCAAATCCCTGAAGGAGATCAACGAAGGAAGCGTTAATCTGAACAAATGGGTGTATGATCAGACCAGCGGCATGCTTCGGGAAAATAAACTGGTTGTTCTTCTGGGCGGCGACCACAGTGTACCTCTGGGGTACATGAAAGCCATCGCTGAGAAATACGGCGACTTTGGCATCCTGCAGATAGATGCCCACTGTGATCTGCGCAAATCTTACGAAAATTTTGATTTCAGTCACGCAAGCATTATGTATAATGCGCTCAATGAAATTCCGCAGATTACCAAACTGGTTCAGTTAGGCGTGCGGGATTACAGCGAAGAAGAATTCAATTTTATCCAGAACAGCCAACAGCGAATCGTTACTTATTTCGACAAGGATATCAAGGAAAAAATATTTGAAGGCAGCACCTGGCGTTCTCTTGTAGATGAGATCATACAACAGTTACCTGCCTGTGTATACGTTAGTTTTGATATTGACGGCCTGGATCCAAAACTATGCCCACATACCGGAACACCGGTAAATGGCGGATTTGAAATTGAACAAATCATTTACCTGATAAAAAAAATGATTGAAAGCGGACGTAAATTCATCGGCATGGACCTGGATGAAATTGCCATTGGTGAAAGCAACTACGATGCGAACGTGGGAGCCCGCATTCTTATGGAAGCTTTGTAATATGCTCGTTGCGGCCAATCCCCTGCCCTCCCTGATCAAAGAACCAGAATGCACTACGACTATGTAGTCACCCTGAAACGGGAAAATGCACGTAAAACCGATCTGGTCAGTATACTGCTATTGATTTTTTCCATCCTGGCTTTTCATTTATGTACAAATCAGTCAGGGAATGAATGGTTTTATGAGTATTGCTGCAATCATTCTGCTCACCGGCCTGGGGATGAACTTTTATGCACTTCGAAAGGGAAAGGAAATGCGGTTCAGGAACTGGTTATTTGCTGCTGCCCTTTTCTGGCTGGGCATGCCTTTTTTTCAATGGATGTTCATTCCATTTCTGTTCTTCGGCTTTATTGGAAGCGCAGGCAAAATATCCGCTTGAAATAGGTTTCCATGCGGAAGGAGTCGTGCTCAATTCTCTGTTCAAAAAAAAATTCCCCTGGAATTCATTTCAGTCCGTGATTTTGAAAGATGGTTTGCTCACCCTTGATTTCAGAAACAATAAAATATTTCAGAAAGAAGTGCTGGATGATGATGAGCCAGATGCGGAGGAAGATGAATTTAATGATTACTGCCGTAGCAAACTCGTAAATTTGTGATGATGTCGCCCTTCATTTTATATTCAGACGGAAAAGGAAATATTTTCGAAGACAACTCACTCTATGCCTGTGGACGTAGTGGCTGGGACGCTTTACCCATCGATGAATCAGAATGGATGGGTCTTCCGGAAGGCGGTTCACTTTATGAACTACCAGGCCGGCGTGGAATCGGCATCGATGTAAAAACAGGTGAAATGCGTCTTTGTGAAAAAGGATGGGCTGTTGCGGCATTTATTCCACCTGCACATACCGGTCTTTACCTGGCTGCTTATGAAACCGGCGCCGATGCACCTACCCTGCCGTTGTTTTGTTATACCGCAGCCGGATGGTTCAATGAAAAATTTTATGTGCCGGCAGTGCGCATTGAACCCGATATCCGGCAGGAATCCCGGGGTTATGATGCAAGGCAGTATTCAGGCGGGTTCAAAAAATTTATTACATCGCGTATCCGCATAACCGCCTGGTAAAACACCTGATGGAAAATTGCTGTAATACTTATCATTGCCCGGCAGCAAGAAATCTTTCGCTGGGTCGTTGGGAATGTCCGGTTCCGGTTTCTCCCGCCTGTAATGCCAATTGTATCGGATGTATTTCATTCCAACCGCAGGAAGAAACAATTCACTCAACACAGGACAGACTTACATTCCGGCCAACTGCGGAAGAGATCGTTGAATTTACAGTTCCGCATTTGCAAACAGCACCCTTTCCGATCATAAGTTTCGGACAGGGTTGTGAAGGAGAACCCCTGCTGATGTGGGAAACCATCCGGGAAGCTATCCTTGAAATCAGGAAACATACGGGTCGTGGAAGTATCAATATCAATACGAACGGCTCCAAACCGGATGCTGTTAAAGCCTTATGTGATGCAGGTTTAAACTCAATTCGTGTAAGTATGAATTCCGCCCGTAAAAATATTTATGAAGCTTATTACCGGCCCAATAATTATGTATTTGAAGATATTGTAGAAAGTCTTCGTGTGGTGAAAGCAGCGGGGGGATGGACTTCTATCAATTATTTTGTTTTCCCGGGTATGACTGACAGTGAGGAAGAATATGAAGCACTGCGAAAAATGATTTCAGAAACCGGTCTTGAATATGATCCAGTGGCGGAATTTTAATATTGATCCGGACTGGTACCTCGGGAAAATCGGTGTTACGGAAACCGGCAATGCCATGGGTGTGAAAACTGTGATGGAGCTTTTGACGGAAGAATTTCCCTTGTTAAAATTTGGTTATTTCAATCCTCCCATGGAACGTATCCGCGGGAAATTTGAGAAAGATTTTGCATCTTAAGCTAAGCACTAAAGCCTAAAGCTTAAGCGATAATTTTAATATTGAATTCATGATCGAACTTTATGCTTACGCGCCTGACTTTTTAATTGTTACATTATTTAATAGCTGTAAGCTTTGGGCTTTCGGCTTTTAACCTAACTTTATTTTGTGAATATCAAAGAACATGAATTTGAAGCCAGGAAAAACCGGAAAGCCGGTTTCTATACTCTGCTGATCTGCGGAAGTCTTTTGGCATTACTGCTTCCTGATTTCCTGGAACCTGCCGTTCAATCCGCCCGCACCCGTAGAAGAAGGATTGGAAGTAAACCTCGGAAACAGTGATCAGGGTTTAGGAAATGACCAGCCTTTTCTACCCCAATGAATCTTCCCGGCAGGAGCAGCAAAAATATACACCGCCAAAAACAGTGGCCGCAACCAAAGAAGCCTTAAAAGATGTGGAAACGGATGACAAGGATCCAGATCCGGCTCCTGCAGTAAAAAAACCACCGGTAACCAAACCGGATGCAACAAAGATTCCGGATAAAGACCTTGCAGTAAAAACACCCCGTAAAACCGTTCAACCTGCAGTCAATCCAACTCCGGCCCCTCCAAAACCCAAGGCCGTTTTTAATGGGGTTAAAGGAGATGGAAGCGGAGGCAACGATGCTGATCATTTTAAACCGGGCGGAAATCAGGGAATTGCCGGCGGAAAAGGTGACCAGGGCGCACCAGGTGGCGATCCAAATTCAACCAATTATACCGGCGGCGGTCATGGCAATGGAATTGCCATCGCTCGCGGTTTACAGGGAAGACGGATCAGCAGCACTCCTTCGTTCACAGATGAATTCAATGAAAATGCCAAAGTAGCCGTGGATATTCATGTAGATGCAGCCGGAAATGTGACCAGTGCTGAATACCAGGCTAAGGGTTCCACCACGGCAGACGCCAGTCTGAAAGCAATCGCCATCCGTAAAGCCCGCTTAGTCAAATTCAACAGCGGCTCTGATGAATCCACCGGCACGTTGATTTTCAATTTTAAATTGAAAAATTGAGCCCTTATCAAATGCCGGGAATCCCCTTTACCAAATAGAAGCGGTACTCTTTATACCTGCCAGCCCTGCATGCGCAACTTTTTTTTCAGGGGTTCGTATACTCCCATAAGCAAACCTTGCATATATTGAAAGATTATGAATTAGCCCATTAAAATAGATATTCTGATCTCCCTAAATGTAATGCCTTGAAGTTTATCGTATTGCTTTTTACCGTAACGTGCATTTAACTGCTTATAGTGAAATATGTGATGACTTCATTGCTGGTATTGCTCGCCGGGTATGGAAACTGCCAGGTTCTCCTTCCGGAGTCTACATCTGTTTTAACCGGCCCTGAATTGCCCCATATCAAGTCAGTTGTCGCAGAATGCAACAGTAAAGTTCTAATAGTCGTTCTGAACTAAAAGCGTAAAATGCTTCAGCCTCTCTATTAACGGATCAGACTTCACCATATCACCGCTTGTTGGATCAATTTTAACGACTTCCGCCAATAGTTGCGTGTATACCACAGATATTGATACCGTCTGGATCACGATGAGTGAAGTATTACCTCCAGGAGATTACACATGTAACCATCAAGAACGGCACAGATAATAATACCCTGGTTGATGAGAACTCAAATCAGATTCCTGTCGGCGAAAGCGTTGTTGTTACCATATTGCCTCCTGTTCCTACTCCGCTGGACAGTCTCAGCCCGGTATCCTGCGCACCCAAAAAGATTCAACTTGTATTTTCTGATCCGATTAGCTGCGGTTCTATCGCAGCAGATGGTTCAGATTTTAAAATTTCAGGCCCCCAGGTAGTCGGCATTACCAAAGCGGAAGGTTATTGTGACAATGGATTCACCCAAAGGATTGATATTTCCTTCGATTCACCACTTGTAAAAGGAGGAAATTATCAGGTTAGCCTCGTGAATGGCAGCGACGGAAATACACTCGCAAATGAATGTGGGGTAGAGACGCCGGCTGGTGCTACGGTTGATTTCAATGCAAAAGACACCGTGTCGGCTCTTTTCAGTTATGATATTGGTTGGGGTTGTGTTTATGATACGATCGCACTCCACTATCTGCCGGGCGGAGCGACCGATTGGCAATGGAAAATTGATTCGGTATTCACCAGTACCTCAGTAGCGCCATTCATCATTGAAAAAGATTTCGGACCGAAATTCATTCAGCATATTGTTTCAAATAGCAGTTGCAGCGATACGGTGGAAAAAGTTTTGAACCTGGATAATATACTAACAGCCGGTTTCCAGGCTCAATCGAAGTATGTCCTAAAGATCCCTGTCTCTTTCATTAACCTCAGTACAGGCAATATTGTTGAATGGAATTGGGATTTCGGTGACGGATCTTCCAGTTCACAGGAAACTCCGGATGCACACCTTTTCCCGGATACCCGGACAGGGAAAACATATACGGTGCGTCTGGTAGTAAAAAATGATCTGGGTTGTTATGATACGACCACTACTTCTATAACGAAAAAACAAAGCTGTTATCATTACCGTTCCCAACGCATTTACCCCAAACGGCGATGGAAAAAACGATTATCTATACCCGTTGAATGCATATCAACTGTCCGGTTTAAAATTCAATGTTTATAATCGCGACGGTCAGCTCGTTTTCGAAACGCGGGAATGGAGCCGGAAATGGGATGGTACAGTTAATGGAAAAGCCCAGGCAACCGGCACCTATATATGGACGCTGAATTACATAGACCCTGACACGGGTAAAAATGTTTTTCTCCGGGGAACCAGCACACTGATCCGCTAACGGGTTGGAACCGTGGATTTGTAATTGGAACCTATGCAGATGGCTTTCTGTGTGACATCGGATGGCTGTTACCATCCAATCCCATAATCCTCACCATAATTACTGCTGCCGCCCCAGAAACTTCCATGCTTCCAATCATAGTAAATGGCATTGACAGGACCGCTGGTCCGGTCCGCAAAACGGAGGGTGTAACCCATACCTTTTAAATCTTTTCTAATCGTTGAATCGATTTTATTATTCAATAATATATATCCGGGTCTGGGTTGCCGGTCTTCTTTTTTGTCCCCGCCTAATGAAAGCCAGAGCTGTTCTGTATTGATATTGGCTGCTTCCGTCGCCTGTTGAACGGTCATATTGAATTCCACCATATTCAAAAAAAATTGCAGCAGATTTTGATCCTGTGTGTCTCCACCCTGAACAGCGAAGGAAATAAATGGTTTACCATCTTTCATTGCCAGAGAAGGTGTTAATGTAACGCGGGGTTTTTTATAAGGTTCAAGTACATTGAAAGGGTTCAACATGGAATCCAGCACAAAGCTTTGCATTCTCTGACTCATTCCCACTCCGGTATTACCCGCAATGCAGGCTGGCAGCCATCCACCGCTTGGAGTAACAGAAACCACCCACCCCTCTTCATCACAGGCTTCTATAGAAGTTGTCCCGCTCCATAATCTGTCCTGGTAAAGAGCTTCCGATTCCTGATTTAATATAGAAGGCAAAAAACGCGAATTATATTCTCCGGCATCTGACCCGTAACGCTGAACACCAATGAACCTGATCATCCTGAGTGAACCTAAAACCTTCAACACTTATTGCTTTTTTTTGATTTTCCGGCCAGTCATTTCCAAATCTTGATTTCAGTATGGTCGCATATGGATTGGTTCTCCCTTCGAAAGAATATGGATCACCAGGTGCACATACACTATCGTTGTAACTATATTGAATCTTGGTTGCTCTTTGTTTTGCATAGTCCTTACTTAGTAATCCCCGAATAGGTTCCTGTGGCGAAAAATAAGGATCCCCATAATAAAAATCACGGTCCGCAAACGCAAGATTCATCGCCTGATATATGGTATGGATATATTTTGTACTATTATACCCCATTGATCGCAGGTCGATATTTTCCAGGATATTCAGCGATTGAAGTAGTACAGGTCCCTGCGACCATTGCTGCAGTTTATAAACTTCAATGCCCTTATAATTTACATGCAGGGGTTCTTCTTCCAATGGCTTCCATCTGGCCAGGTCGTCCATGCTGATTAGTCCGCCCTGTTCCTGACATCCGCGGACAAATTCCCTCGCAATATCACCTTTGTAAAACCGGTCAAATGCCGCATAGATTGCCTCCTTGCGTGTTTTCTTTTGTTTCAATGCCTGGTCCTCCGCTTCCACCATCTTAGTCAGGGTGGATAAAAGATCCTTTTGTACAAATATTTCTCCCGGTTCAGGAGCTTCTCTTTTTTCTCCCGGATGGGTAATAAAAACCTTGCTGCTATAAGGCCATTGTTTTATCCAGGACATATACTTCTGCATATTATTTGCAGCCATAGCTTCAATGGGATAACCCGCGGCCAGTTGCATAGCCGGTGCCAAAACCTGTTTCAGGCTCATGGTTCCGTATTCGGCGAGCATATAGCAAAGCCCACCGGGTGTACCAGGCGTTACTGCAGCCAGGGGTCCGTATTCGGGAGGAAAATAATATCCTTTCGAGCGGTAATAAGCCGCCGTGGCTTTACCCGGTGCGAATCCCAGCGCGTCGATGGAAATTACTTTTTTTGTTTTCGGATTATAAATGATGGCCTGCGTTTCACCACCCCAGCTCAATACCGCCCATTGCGTACACATAGATGCCAGCATCGCACAGGCTGCATCTACTGCATTGCCACCCTGCTGAAAAATCTGTGCACCCGATTCGGCACCTAATGGCTTACCGGTTATTGCCATCCAGTGTTTTCCATGCAATGGCGGTTTTTCAGTTTTTTGTGCCTGCGTATTACCAAATCCAATAAGCATAGAAACAATAAGAAGGTATTTCATAACATCAATTGTTTCTTAAAGTTAGCGGATTCGGGAATTGTTTGGAGGCCAGTTGAAAAATGAAAAACGATCGGAGAATAAAAGCGATTTCAGTACTTCCGTATGAGGTATTAACCCTTAAAATTTATGAATTATCTTCACAAGAAAAATGCATGTCTACGACCATCAAATGTCCGAATTGCCGTCACGAGTTTGCGATGGAAGAAGCTGTTTCAGAACAATATAAAAAAGATCTGCGTGAACAAATGATTGAATTCACCCGGAAGAAAGAAGAAGAATTCCAAAAAAAAACCCGGGAACTTTCAAAACAATTACTGGACCAGGAAGAGTTATTTCAGAAAAAAATAGTTGAAGAAAAAAAAATCATTCAGCAATCGCTGGAGGAAAATCTGCGCAAATCCATTCATAGTGATTTCGAAAACCGACTGTCCATTCTTCAGCAAACAAATGACGAGCACCAGGAAAAATTGAAAACCGCCCGCCAAAAAGAACTGGAATTTTTGCAAAAGGAACAGGCTTTAAAAACCAGGGAGGAGGAACTCGAAATCTCATTGCAACGGAGACTGCAGGATGAACGTACCCGGATCGGAGATGAAATACGCAGTCTGGAATTACAGAAAAACCAGGCGAAAGAAACAGACTTTCAGCTCAGGTTAAAGGAACTGGAAAAACAGCTGGAAGACCAGAAAAAACTTGCAGAAGAAATGAAACGCAGGGCCGATCAGGGTTCCATGCAACTGCAGGGAGAAGTGCAGGAACTTGCCCTGGAAAAATTACTGCAGGATGCATTTCCTTTCGACCTTGTCGAGCCTGTAGGTAAAGGAATCCGGGGTGCTGATTGCACGCTGACCGTTAGGAATGCTACCGGTCAGGAATGCGGAAAAATTATTTATGAAAGTAAGCGTACTAAAAATTTCGAAGTAGACTGGATAGACAAACTCAAAAGTGATATGCGGCAGCAGGGCGCACAGGTTGCCATCCTGGTAACCCGGGTTATGCCAAAGGAAATGAGCTGTTTCGGAGAAAAAAACGGTATCTGGATCTGCAATTTTTCAGAAGTAAAAGCGCTCACAGAAGCCCTGCGCGACGGGGTAATCCGGATTTTTCAGGCTTCCCGGAACCAACAGAATAAGGGTGACAAAATGCAGCTTTTATATGACTACCTGACCAGCAGTGAATTCAGCGAACAGTGGAAAGCGATCCGGGAAGGATTTACATCGATGAAAATGTCGATTCAGCGGGAACGGGATGTGATGGAGAAATTATGGAAGTCCCGTGAAAAACAATTGGAAAAAGTACTGCTCAATGCCGCTCATATCAAGGGTTCCATGGAAGGTATTTCCGGACAGAATGATTTCAACATGAACCTGATTGACGATTCGGATGAGATTTTGGGTATAGAATAAAGGCTGATGCCTGGAAGTTTACTGTAAACAATGAATACACGTTGAGATGCAGTTGTTGAAAAGATGTAAAGCCTCAGCTTTGGATTTTCTTAAGTATATACAAATGTTAACACAAGATCTTCGAAGAATTTAAAGTAAACGGAAAGCGGTATAGAACCTTCCTTTCTGAATTCAAAACACAATTCGCCTAAGCCGTTAGTTCGCACAAAATACGGTTCGGTCCAGCATATATGTTCTTTGAAATTTACTTTCCCCAGGCTATACCATTTGAAAATGGATTCTTTGGCGCTCCATAGCAATGTAAGCTGGCGAAGCCGGTGACCAGATTTTTCAATGCCTTCAAAAGCGATGGCCGATTCTTTATCGGATAAAAATTTATTCCTTATTTTTTCAATCGTTGGTCCTGCTTTTTCAACGTCTACACCCACCCGTTTTGTACTGCTTACGATGGCCGCCGCATAATGACCGAAATGAGAGATTGAAAAATGATATTGTTCATCTTCCAGGTAAGGTTTCCTGGTGTCTGCGATCAGGATTTCTTCCAGCGGAAAATCAGAAAATAATTCTTTAAGAAGGTAACGGCCGGCCAGGTGCTGTAGTCTCTTCTGTGCATGGGACACATCCCGTTTGAGGGGTACCTGTTTCAGAAAAAAATCTTCCCCCTCTATGATGTGCCAGATCGCCAGACGGGTGGAATCGTTGATATTATGTTGATAAAATAAGGGCATCACAAAAAAGCTTAATGCGAAATTCGCTCCGTTTAACGGCTGAGGGTAAACAAATAAACAAATAAACCACCAAAAGAATGATTTTATCTGATAAACGTATCATGGAGGAGATGGATAAAGGGACGATTAAAATTCTACCCTATGACCGGGCTTGCCTGGGCAGCAATTCCTATGATGTACACCTTGGTCCCTGGCTTGCTACATACCGGGAACATATCCTGGATGCTAAAAAACATAATGAAATTGAATCCTTCGAAATACCCGATGAAGGTTTCGTTCTTTATCCGCATATATTTTATCTGGGTGTAACGGATGAATATACGGAAACGCATGAACATGTACCATTCCTGGAAGGTAAGTCTTCTACCGGCCGGCTTGGTATCGACATCCACGCCACGGCAGGAAAGGGCGATGTTGGATTTTGCGGAAACTGGACACTCGAAATTTCCGTCAAACAACCTGTCCGCATATATAAAGGCATGCCAATCGGGCAACTGATTTATTTCCCGGTAGACGGAGAAATAGAAGTGAAATACAACCAGAAAAAAGATGCCAAATACAGCGGCCAGACAAACAAACCGGTGGAGAGCATGATGTGGAAGAATATCTTTTAAAATGCAGCATCCCCGTATTTCCGGTAGTAAGCAATTGCCAGGCCCACGACATTATCATAAGATAAAATTCCCTGGGGCTGGCGGTTAGCCTTCAGGTAATTTCCATAAATCCGGTGAATAACCGGTTCAAATGGATTCTCATATTTTCTATAAAATTCTTTCAGATCCCGTATGTCCTGCCTTACATCCGGGTTTAGCGACTCACGGTAAGGGATAAACGCAGTCGAATCCAGCATGTAAAGTGCCGACGCAGAATAAAGATAGAGATCCACATATACAGAATACCGGACGGCCGGATCAGAGGAAGTCTTGGTTGCCAGAAATCCGCAAAAATTCGCTTCCTCCTCCTTTGCATATCCCAGCTGGTGACCGATTTCATGGCAGGTTGTAAATGGCTGTACAAATCGGGGAACTGTAGTATTCACCTGGGATTCCCCGCTGAATGGATTATAATAACCACTGAATCCCATATAATTCGCCAGGTATCCGTAGAATGAAAATTTTACAGAAGGATCGGGATAGTAAAGTGCCGGGTACTCGCGGCCCAGTCTGCGATACGCCTCCACAGAATGCGAAAATATACTGTCGTTGTTTAACAGGTCTTTTCTGGCAATCCGTGAAACTGAATCAATATTATTCATCCGGGTTACCAAAAGTCCAACGAGTGTTTTGAGATCGTCTTTGGAATAGATGGCGGTATCCAGTTTCATCTGCCTGGCAAGAGGGCAGCCGGTCATAATTCAATCCCCATAATATATTAAAAGCCAGATAGACCCACAGAGTAATGGCAATGCATCTCTTTATCTGAGAGGGTCAGGTACTGCCGGTGTAGTTTCCGCCTGAATGCCCGCACAAAAAAATTAACCAGGGAAAACACCAGGTACGTAAAACAGGCGGCATACAGAATATCTCCCACACTGAAAGGAATCCAGCCGAATAGCAATCGCTGCAGACGGGAGATCACCGGATAAATTCCTGTTGAATAATATTTCTCAACAGCATCCGGAAAAAAGGAAAAGATTTTTATACATACCGCCAGTATAAACGGAATCACCCATGGCCTGATACGTTTCCAATGCATACCCTTAAAAATACATATTATTAAAGCATCCATCCTATATTGCAGCTTATACAATTGTCATGAATCTTGATTTTAACAAGAATGAAGATAACATGAAGCAGGCCCTGAGCCAGCTACGCAATCGCTTTCAGAAAATTGCAGTCGGAGGTGGAATGAAATCGATTGAAAAACAGCATGAAAAAAATAAACTGACCGCTCGTGAAAGAATTGCTTATCTATTGGATGCAGGATACGTCCTTTTATGAAATCGGTGCCTTTGCCGGTTATGAAATGTATGAAGAATATGGAGGATGCCCGGCCGGCGGAACGGTTGCGGGTATTGGTTATGTAAGCGGCCGGCAGTGCATTATTCTTGCCAATGATCAGACCGTAAAAGCCGGTGCCTGGTTTCCGATTACCGGAAAAAAAAATCTCCGCATGCAGGAGATCGCCATGGAAAATCATCTGCCCATTATTTATATCGTAGACAGTGCCGGTGTTTTCCTTCCTCTGCAGGATGAAATTTTTCCCGACAAAGAACATTTCGGAAGAATTTTCAGAAACAATGCGCGCATGAGTGCGATGGGAATTTCACAATTGTCCGCAGTAATGGGTCCCTGTGTTGCCGGCGGCGCATACCTGCCCATCATGAGCGATGAAACACTGATGGTAGAAGGCAATGGTTCGATTTTTTTAGCCGGACCCTATCTGGTAAAAGCTGCTATTGGTGAAACTACGGATAATGAAACCCTGGGTGGTGCGGTTACCCATACTTCCATTTCCGGAATTGCAGATTATAAATTCAAAACCGAAGAAGAATGCCTTGATCAGGTGAAAAAAATCATGTCAACGCTTGGACATCCTGCCATCGGCAGGTTTTGACCGGATTGAATCCACTGTCGCCGGTCAAAAATCCTGGATGAACTTTATGGATTATTCCCTTCCGATGCCGACGAAACCCTACGATATGCTGGAAATCATTGAACGTATTGTGGATGCACCCGGAATTCAGCAATACAAGGAAGATTATGGAAAAACAATTATCTGCGGTTATGCGAGGATTGACGGATGGGCGGTTGGAATTGTAGCCAACCAGCGCAAGATGGTTAAAACAAAAAAAGGAGAAGTGCAACTGGGCGGGTGTAATTTATAATGACAGTGCAGACAAAGCTGCCCGGTTTATCATGAATTGCAATCAGAAAAAAATTCCCCTTGCTTTTTTTACAGGATGTAACCGGATTTATGGTAGGCACGCGAAGTGAACATGCAGGTATAATTAAGGACGGTGCAAAAATGGTGAATGCCGTTGCCAATTCCGTTGTTCCAAAATTCACCATCATCGTCGGCAATTCATATGGAGCAGGTAATTATGCGATGTGTGGTAAAGCCTATGATCCGAGATTGATACTTGCATGGCCGACGGCAAAAATTGCGGTCATGGGCGGCGAACAGGCCGCAAAAACATTATTACAAATCCAGGTTGCTTCCCTGAAATCGAAAGGCCAGGTGATTGATCCGGCGGAAGAAAAAAAATTACTGGATGAAATTCGTGGACGGTATGAAAGACAGACCAGTCCCTATTATGCGGCAGCCCGCTTGTGGGTAGATGCAATTATTGATCCGTTGGAAACCAGGAAATTTATTTCTGAGGGCATCAAGGCAGCCAACCAGAATCCGGAAATTTCTGACTTTTAAAACCGGCGTTTTTCAAGGTTTGAGCTATTGTACGCACATGTTAGTTTTTACACATTTTTCAGGAAGATAAAAAGCAGTTTTGCAGGAACCAATTATCATGTATACAGATGGTGCTTCCCGGGGAAATCCCGGTCCGGGCGGATATGGAACTATCCTGATGTGGAAGGGAAATATAAAAGAACTATCCGCCGGATTTCGCCGAACCACCAATAACAGGATGGAACTGATGGCAGTAATTGTCGGACTCGAAGCGATAAAAAAAGATCGTGTCAGTCTAAAAATTTATTCCGACAGTCAATACGTTGTAAACAGCATCGAAAAGGGCTGGCTGAAAAACTGGATCTCAACAGACTTTAAAGGGGGTAAAAAAAACAAGGACCTCTGGCTTCGTTTTGATGAACTGGCCCGTAAGCACCATTTAAAATTTCACTGGGTAAAAGGTCACGCTTCCAACCCTTACAATAATCGTTGCGACGAACTGGCCACGATGGCTGCAGATAGCGGTCATCTCCAGGAAGACGAGGGCTACGAAGGCTAAGCTTTCACATTCCGACCGACAGTCTGGTAATTCCGGATGAAGAAATAACTACCAAACAGAATAGCCAGAAAAAACAAGGGTGGCCAGAATGCTCATTCTATAGAAGGGAATACCATCAGAATAACAAAGCAGGAGGCCGTCGAAAGTTTTTGGCCTGTCCAGGCCCCGGGTGGTTCCATTACTGGCCCATACCAGGAAATTAGATACCAGGAAATAAAGTGTCGGGGCAGCAACTGAGGCAGTTACAATCTGGAAAAAATTTAATTTCTTGATGGCAAGACCTACGAATACCAATAAAGTAAAGAGTAAATAATTCTGCCATTGGCCTTCATAAAATCCCGGCATGTTGGTCAGTCCACCCAGATACAGACCCTGGTACAGGAGATCTGACACAAACATCGACAATACGGGTATGATAAATGCCCATCTTTTATCTTTAATGACGGCTCCTGCAAACACGGCCATTGCCCATTGGGGCGCAAATCCGAAAGGGCGTCCGGGCAGGATTCGGTACAAGGCTGCAATGAAAACCAGGAGTAAAAAAGACCAGATAATATTTTTTGACGACTTCATCGCAATAATTTAGAAATGTAAAAATAACTGATTTTAAAAAAATCCGGAAATCATATAGCGGGAACTTACAAACAATGTCTAATACGCGCTAATTCATGCCCGGTATAGAAGCCTGAAATATCACGGTATCATCCAGTGCCCTGACTTCAAAACCAGCTCCGTCAAAACTTACCCATGCTTCGCCTTTATTTCTCTTAAAAGCTTCCGAATTATTTTCCTTCACTTCTGCTGATCCGCTGAATATGAGGAAAATTTCCATGGAATTTGACATCAGGCTAACCGTTTGACCCTTATCAATCTGGAGGCGACTCAGTTCAAAGTCAGGTGCCGGCGTCGGGTAAACCAGTCTTTGAGATTCTGTCGGTTTACCGGTTAAAATATTCGGAATAGTCGGCTCAAACCGAACATGCTTAAGCAATTCGGGAACATCAACGTGTTTTGGTGTAAGTCCGCCGCGGAGCACATTATCCGAATTTGACATAATCTCTACGTTCTGACCTTCCAGATATGCATGCGGAAGACCGGCATCCTGGAAAACTGCCTGTCCAGGTTGCAGGTGCAGGAGGTTGAAAAAATAAATTGAAAAAATGCCCCGGTCAATATGTCCTTCCGGCGAATAGGTTATGGCTGCACGGGCTGCCCAGAAATCTTCTTTGTCCTTATTCAGTTTTCCAGCCTGATAATGCGGAATGATCCGATCGAGCAGGGTTTTCAGGTGCCTGTCTACCTGAACCTGGGGCATTTCCATTACGTGCCGGTAAAGTTTTTTATAATTGTCTCCGCCGAATATTGGAACAAGGAAATGAAGTTCCGGTATTTCACGAAGAATCTGTTGCAGGATTTTTGGAGTCTTAAAACCATGCAGAAGCCAGAATTCACTCACGGCCAACATCAGTTCAGGTTTATGATTATTATCCTTGAAATTTCGTTCGGCGGAATACAGATCAATGCCCTGCTCATTTTCTGCGTCAAAGGCGATTTGTGCATTTTGTTTGGTCGGATGCACCTGAATGGACAACATATCCTTTACATCCAGCACCTTCAGCAGGAATGGAAGACGACCGAAAGTCTTGGATGCTTTTTCGCCAAGTGTTTGAACCGGAAAAGCTTCCACATAATCCTTTAGTGTCACCGGATTCTCAGACCCGTTTTTAAATTCAGCACTTCCGCGATCATGGGTACCCAACCAGAATTCCGCATACGTTTCACCCTTTTTTACGGGTATATTCAACAGTTTCGGCAGATAATAATAACCACCCCAGGCATAGTGCTGTACTTTCCCTGTTATCGGCAACACCCGATCTTTACTCAGTTCCATATTTTTCATTAGTGGCTCAAAGTAAAGCAAAAATGGCCGCACATAATGAATTTGGAAAAGCAGGTGAACAAATGGCCGTTGAATGGCTGGAGCAGCGGGGTTTCCGGCTGATTTCCCGCAATTGGAAATCCGGCCGTTTTGAGTTGGATATCGTTGCCAGCCACGGAGAGGTATTGCATTTCATCGAAGTCAAATCAAGGCATGACGACCAGTTTGGGAAACCGGAAGACTGGGTAAACTGGAAGAAAGGCAATCATTTATTGACTGCTGGTGAGGCTTTTCAAAATAAATATCCGGAATGGGTCCAGGTTCAATATGATATCCTTTCTATTCTGTTAACACCAGATGGCAAAAAAGACTTCTTTTTTATAGAAGATGTATATTGGTGGTAATGAGCCAGCCATCCGAATTACAGAAGGATATTTTTTCCCTGTACCAGCAGAATATCCGGAACCACGGTTTCACCATTCAACAATTAAAAAAATTAAAAAGATGGATTGCTGTCGGCAGACTGGCTACCGTTCTTGCCGGCTCATTATTCACCTGGTTTTTCTGGACTAGTCCGGCAGTCGTTATTTCAGGACTTATCCTGTTTTCTGCCGTTTTGATTTTTTTAATTTTCCGGGATTCGGATTATTCCGCGCTCATTGCCAGGCTTGAAAGGCTGATCAAGGTGAACAAACACGAAATGGACGCTATCCAATATACCCTTAAAGGATATGATAGCGGAAGTGATTTCTCAGATCCTGCTCATAACTATTCATCAGACCTTGATCTTTTCGGTGAATCCTCCTTATTTCAATGGTTAAGCCGTTGCCATGCTGATCAATCCCGAAAAATGCTTTCTGACTACTTAAAAACTCCCCTTTCGCCAATGGAAATCAAGGGCAACCAGGAGGCGGGCAGGGAACTGGCCGATAAATGGGAAAGCGCTCAGCAGTTTCAAGCCACCGCCATGGCAGATCCCCTAACGACGGAAACTGAAAAAAAACTTGAAAACTGGATATCTTCACCCTCCCCCGGTTACGATGGTCCCTTCTGGAAATGGTTTCAAAATATTTATCCGATTATCCCGGTGATTCTGGTTTCGGTTTATATTCTGGATATAATTACCGCAAACAGTTTTTTACTTTTTCTGGTTGCTTTGAATATCTTTCATTACCTGCTCGGGAGATATATTACCGGTGAATTTATGATGTTGTTAAATGTAGAACCGGAAATGGGTACTCTATACAAACAACTGCAACTGATAGAAAAGGAAAATTTTGAATCCGGTACAATGCGATCCCTGCAGGCAAGATTAAAGCCGGATCAATATACGTCTGCTTCAGCTTCGATAAAAGATTTTAATCTGATCCTGAAAAAAATTAACTGGCGTTCAAATCTTCTGATAAACGCCCTCCTTCAATTATTTTTATTCTGGGATCTACGGCTGATCATTTTACTGAAATCTTGGAAAAAGAAAAACGAAGATCAACTACCGGAATGGATAAAAGTTATTGCTCAATCAGAGGTTCTCATCAGCCTCGGATCTCTGGTCCATAATAATCCCGGATTGGTGTTTTCCGGAAGTTGATGAAAATTATTTTCATTTCAAAGCGGAAGAAATCGGCCATCCGCTCATCCCGCCCGATAAAAGGATAAACAATGATTTCATGCTTGAAGGTCGGGGTGTGATAGCCCTGGTCACGGGTTCCAATATGGCGGGGAAGAGTACCTTTCTTCGTTCGCTCGGGGTGAATACGGTATTGGCGTTGATGGGTGCCCCCATATGTGGCCGGCAAATGAGTTTGAGTACGGTAAAACTGATCAGCAGTATGCGGGTTGCTGATAATCTGGCGGAAAACACTTCCACTTTTTATGCGGAATTGAAAAAACTACAAACCATCATAGAATCCGTAAATCGAAAGGAAAGAGTTTTCATCCTGCTCGACGAAGTATTGCGGGGTACCAATTCAACTGACAGACATAAAGGAGCGCAGGCCCTGGTCAGGCAGTTACTGCAAAGCGAAACCGTAGCAATTATGGCAACCCATGATACAGAACTCGCTCAATCCGAAGAAATGGCGGATAAGTCTGTTTCCAACTACCATTTCGAAGGCCGGATCATCGATGACGAACTTTTTTTCGATTATAGAATCAAAAAAGGAATATGTGAAAGCCTGAACGCCACCACCCTCATGAAAAAAATAGGTATTCATTTTCAGGATTAATATATTTACGCCATCCATCGTGTTGAATTAATCACCTTATCCCATGTCTCCATCCACAGTTAACCTCCGGACCTTCAGAAACCTTGTTTCTCGTAATAAAAAACGATTACGAACCTTTCTTGCAAGGATAGAGAAAAAACCTTCCGATCGTGTACAGCTAGTAGTCCTGGAAGCCAACGAGCTTTCGTGGGCAAAGACCGACTGCCTGGACTGTGCAAACTGTTGTAAATCCATGTCACCCACCTATTCACAAATGGACATTAACCGGATTTCGAAATACCTGGGAATGACGAAAAAGTCATTCACAGAAAAATGGCTGTACAAAGACAGAACCGGTGATTGGATTAACAGGAAACAGCCCTGTCAGTTTCTCGACCTGAAAACCAATATGTGTAATATTTATGATGTGAGACCGCGGGACTGTGCCGGATTTCCCTATCACGGTACAAAAAAGATGAAAGACTACGGACATGTGTTTAAGCAAAACGTCGAATTTTGTCCAGCCACTTACCGCCTCGTGGAAATCATGCAGGAAGGGATTTCCGCGGGCAAGTGGGAGTTAAAATAATACTCATGTGGGCTGCTGAAAAGAAAGGATTTAAGGCCTGGCTTCAGTTGGAAAAATCACTTTCTGACCACTCCGTGGAAGCATATCTCAGGGATATTGAAAAACTAACCCAGTTTTTTACTATTCAACGTCCAAATTTAGCTATTGAAGCTATTCACCTGACCGATCTACAGGCATTTCTGAAATGGATCGGATCTCTTGGCATGACAGCAAGTTCCCAGTCCCGAATAATTTCCGGAATCCGTTCTTTTTTTAAATACTGCCTGCAGGAGAGTCTCGTTAAACAAGACCCCACGCTGCTTCTTGAGACACCCAGGCTCCGGAAATCCCTCCCGGATTTTCTTAGTGTGGAAGAAATTAACCGGATTGTAGAGGCCATCGATCTGAGTAAACCGGAAGGTGAAAGAAACCGGGCGATCCTGGAAACCATGTACAGTTGCGGCCTGCGTGTATCGGAACTTGTCAACCTGCGTTTATCATCGCTTTATCCGGATCTTGGATTTATAAAAGTGATTGGTAAGGGAGATAAAGAAAGACTGATACCCATTGGTAATACCGCACTAAAATTTATTGGAATTTACCGAACGCATGTACGGGTTCATTCCCGGATAAAAAAAGGTTATGAAGATATCCTGTTCCTGAACCGGCGTGGATCAGGCTTATCCCGGCAAATGATTTTTATTTTGCTGAAAGATCTCGTTCGTGAAGCCGGGATAAAGAAAACCGTTTCACCCCATACCTTTCGTCATTCATTTGCAACCCATCTGGTGGAAGGCGGTGCCGACCTCAGGGCGGTTCAGGAAATGCTGGGGCATGAAAGTATCACTACTACGGAAATATATACCCATCTGGACCGCGCTTACCTGCGTGAAACGCTGCAAAAATTTCACCCGGCGTTTCAGTCTTAAGGTCAGGGGAAATACATCATATAGCCATCCACTATATGACATTCTGGCCCGGTTGTTGAAAATATTGGGTAAATTACTATTGTCTAAAATCATTTTATATGAGCTTACAAAGACTATTTACAGCGACACTTTCCGGGATCGTGATCGGAATATTAATTGCTCCGGCTAAAGGTTCTGATACAAGGAGAAAACTGACTGATACGGTCGACAATATAAAGGATAAAATCCGGCGCATAAGAGGCACGACGAACGAAGAACTGGAAGAACTTCATCAGGTATTTGAGCATGAAGTGAGTGGCTTACGGGAAGATATCCGCGAAAAAGTGCTTCGCCTTATTGAAGTGAGCAAGAAAGGCTACAATCATGTAAAGTCCGAAGCGTTGTCTTGACTGGCAACGTTTCCTTGAATAAGCTCCCAGACATAAAACTCTGGAGAGCCAGGCTCAGCAGGATAACGCCCAACGCACCTATCCCGTTAAGCCAAAGGAAACTTATGTTGATAATGCCCGCTTGGTTTAGGTATGGCGTGCTTAATATAAAGATCTCTACTATTACCGCACTTATAAAAACTGCAGTGGCTCCAATTTTTCTAAAATAAAAAGCAACCAGAAATATTCCAAGAGTAACTCCGTAAAACAGAGAACCAAGCACATTTACAGCTTCAATCAGACTGTTCCCGATATTATACAGGAGTTGCGCAATAACTACACAAAAAATCCCCCACAATAACGTATACAACTGTGAGTAGTGAAATTCCATTTCCTGACTCAGGGGTTTTTTTATCCATCGTTTATGCAGATCATTCATGGTTGCGGAAGAAAGTGAATTCAGGGAAGCAGCAATAGATCCCCAGGCAGATAAAAATATTACCGCAATCAATAAACCTATTAATCCCTTGGGCAGGTTATCAATTACAAATCTTAGGAAAATATAGTTCGTATCATTGGCGTCCCCCTTTACGTCTTTATCGTTTAACCAGCGTTTGATGGTTGTCCTGAGTTCAAATTGTTTTTTCTGTGCATACTGCATGGTAAGCCCCTGGCGCATCCTGTTCTCCACCTGGGTTTCCAGAGTGGGATCCATCTGTGCAATTTTTTGATTTTGCAGGGCATCGTATTCCTTCAATATTATTTGCAGGGAATCTGCATACTTTGTTTTCGCCAGCAAATCCAATTGGGTCTGATTAAAAAACAGGGGTTCCCGCGCAAACTGGTAAAAAGAAAAAACCAATACACCCAAGAGAAGTATTCCAAACTGCATCGGAATCTTAACCAGACCGTTGAGTAGTAAACTTAGTCTGCTTTCCCTGGTCGATTTCGCCGTGAGGTATCGCCCAACCTGACTCTGGTCTGTACCAAAATAAGATAACGCCAAAAAAAACCCTCCTATAATACCGCTCCATATATTATATCTGTCGTTCCATTGAAATCCATTTTCATTTCTCCCTGAAGTGATTACATTCAGTTTCCCTGCTTTACCGCCAATATGAAGTGCATCCGACAAACCCAAATTACCAGGAAGCAGATGAACTACCATATATCCAACAGTAAGCATGCCGGCAAAAATGATAATGATTTGTATTTGCTGGGTATAGGCAACCGCTTTGGCGCCCCCGGTAAACGTATATATTATCAGAAGGCCACCCATCAGAACGTTGGTCCAAAGAATATTCCACCCCAGCAGTGAAGAAAGAATAATCGATGGTGCTGAAATACTTATACCGGTAGAAATGCCACGCTGAAATAAAAACATAAGTGAGGTAAAAGCCCTTGTTTTACCATCAAACCTTTTTTCCAGAAATTCATATGCGGTAAACAGTTTTAATTTGTGAAAAACCGGAACGAAGGTGATACAGAGCACCACCATAGCGAGAGGCAATCCAAAATAATATTGAACGAATCGCATACCGTCAGTGTATGCCTGGCCGGGTGCGGTAAGAAAAGTAACAGCGCTTGCCTGCGTACCTATGATACTGAACAGTATCAGGTACCAGGAAGAACTGCGGTTCAGGAGAAAATAATTTTCCAGATTTTTTTCCGCCTTGCTCTTGTACAATCCATAGAGGATAATACCGACCAGCGTCACTATGAGTACGATCCAGTCGATAGTGCTCATGAAAAATGTTTGGTAAAAAGGAAGAATAAAAAAATCAGCAATATCAGAAATCCTATCACCATCGCGTACCAGGCGGACCAGGATTTAAAAAATGGAGGCTTTTCGTCGGGCAATAAATTCATATCATTTTTTTGAATTCCCACGGTTGGCCATCAGCATGGCGGCGATTATTCCCAGTATTAGGCCGATCAACATTCCAACGGTCACTTTTTTTATTAGCCTGCCGACTACAATCCCGGTCACGATAGCAACGATAAAAGCGATTTCCCTTCGTTTCAGCATATATTAATCCCTGGGTTGATTGAGTGCAATGAGATTTGCGAGTAAACGGTATGCGCCAGGAACACCCGCCGGGAGTTCGCGGAAGAAAACGAGTCCTGTATAGGCAAAATGTTCCGTTTCCATAATGCGCTACAATCAGGCTGCCGTCCTGTTCCGGTTCACCGGCATCATGCATGGAAAAAACTTTCTGATACTTCGGATCGATGCGTGTCGCGAAATAAATGCCTCTTTCCTGAACCCATCCTTCAAAATCCTGTGAACTTATTTTATTTGGAAAACGTAATACCGAATTTTCCGGCTGGAGAAATTGTACCGGCGCATCTTCTTCCGTAACCCGGATATTGGATATGGCAAAGGGATAAGGTCCGATTCCGGTGGTATCATTACCCCGGTTTCGATTATATTGAACAATCAGGTTCCCTCCGTTTTTTATATAGTCCATCAGGACCCCGTATTTACCAGCCAGCCAGTCATGTACATCATAGGCGCGCAAACCGGTAATTACTGCGTCCAGGTTTTTGAGAGCGGCGGCGTTGACTGTATTCTCATTCAGGGGTACGACCGTATAACCCATGGCAGTAAGCGCTTCCGGAACCCGGTCTCCGGCACCTTCAATATATCCTATCCGGTTTCCCAGTTTGGTTAAATTAACTGATACGACAGTGGATTTGGCCTGTCTGAAATAATCTATCCGGGGAATATGTTCATATGAAATCGTCCTGCATTGAAACAATGTGTCAGGCATCCCGTTTTTAACACCGGTCACCCAGGCTGCCGTATTCTGATCCTTGTCCGTTTCAGATTTCAACATAAAATCATACGAATTTTCTGAAACGGTAGGTTTGCTGGTTTCAAAACCGGGAATCGAAGTGACAGATATGGGGGACGGGATAACACCTGATTTTTTTTCGATTGAAAGAGAAGCCGGATGTATTACCGCGTTGCCTTCCGGATCCGGCTGGCTGACTTTCTCCTGCTTTTTTACCAGCAGTTGTTTTTCCTGACCCTGCCTGAATACCATCAGATCGGGATCACAATAGGCCATATCCTGAGGGACGATAGTAAGAGGCTCAAATATTTCGCCCTTTACAGCATCTGTATATTTATAGTATACCCTTTGTTTGATCGTGAAAGTCTGATTTAAAAGAGTGATATTAAAATCAGCTTCCAGCACCGGTGGGTTCTGTGGCCTGCCGATCATCGTCTGATCATATACGTTATAAGATCCGGGCGACATGGGTTGGATCAGCCAGTACGGTTGGGAAATGGGCAGGTTACGCAAGGAAATCTGGCGGACCAGCGAATAATTTATACTGGTTTGAAGATCCTGACTCCAGGTTGTGTCCTGCTGGTTCAGGCTGACGGAATTCAAATGGATGGAAACCGGCGCACGGTTTACCAGCCTCAGAGTGACCGGGATGGTTTGATTCTGCAAAGCATATCCTTTTGGTACCGTCGCTTCGAGCCATAAGCCACTGCAGTCCTGGATGAGACTGATTGTTTCTTTCAGCTTTTCTTCACGCCAGTAACCGGGTGGCAGGGCGTATATATTTTGGTAAATTTTTGTGAGGTCCTGCAGTGACTTGTACGGAGCCGCTGGATTATACCGGTTAATCATTTTGTCAATCAGTTTCCCGATGGATTTTCCTCCGGGAATTCTGGTCCATCCGCAGTTGATATTTTGCATAAGGGAAGAATCCGCCTTCTCTCCTTCAGTCAATAAAAAATATTCCAGAAAATTTCCTCTCGTATGGGCAACGCCAAAACCCTGGGACCGGTGCTGGCTGCGGCTGTCGGCAGCAATTTCGCCATAACTTTTTCCGGTAAGCGGATTGTAACCACCGACATCGACCTTCATCTGGTCCTCACTGGTGGTATTGACAGATCCGAATCTAAATGTATTCAGGAACAATCGACGTGCCTGCCAGGGCTGAACCCCATAAATGAATTGCTCCGGAAATTTCCCGGGATCAGCAGCAGCACTAAATGCAAGCCGGGCAAGTACAGCAGAAGCAGAATGTTGTCCGTGACCTGCCCTTTTATCTTCCGGAAATCGGGTGATAATGATATCGGGTTGAAATTTCCGGATGATCCAGACCACATCACTTAATATTTTTTGTTCGTTCCAGATCTTAAGTGCTTCCTCTGTAGTTTTAGAAAATCCAAAATCATAGGCCCGGGAAAAAAACTGATCAGCGCCATCCACGCGCCGGGCCGCAAGCAATTCCTGGGTTCGGATCAGTCCCAACTCAATGCCCTGTTCATCGCCGATCAGATTTTGGCCCCCGTCTCCCCGGGTCAATGAAAGATATCCGGTCCGGTATAATTTATCTTTTGAAAGCCAGGCCAGTAACCTTGTATTTTCATCGTCAGGATGGGCAGCGATATATAATACGGATCCCAGCACATTTAATTTTTTCATGCTGAGCAGAATATCTGAGGCATTGGAAGTTTCAGGAGTTTGCGCAGCAGAATATTCGGTAAATATAAAAAGAGCAAACAGGCAGGAAAGGAATAATTTCATCCGGAATATTCATTTTTAGTAATGGCCAAATTAATGAATCCCGGATAAACACCGCATGTTATTATATTGACGGCAATACGAATGGATGTCTTCGTTAATTTTACTCAAATTCATTGCATGCAATTACCCCCAGGTCGGCGGGCCTTTTCAATATCCCTTTTTATTTACTGTGTTATTTTTTCTATGTCCTGTTACGCCCAGCCAGGGTAATAAATACCGGGTTGCAAAACGGGTCGTGTGCAGGAATGGGGCAGTCGTATCTGCCAATTCCCTTGCCAGCCAGGCAGGCCTTCAAATGCTGATAGCCGGTGGAAATGCAATTGACGCAGCTATTGCGACACAGCTGGCTCTGGCGGTAGTATATCCCGGAGCCGGGAATCTCGGTGGCGGCGGATTTATGGTTGCCCATCTCTCAAATCAAAAAAACCTGGCCATTGATTTTCGCGAAAAAGCACCTGCCTCTGCGGGCAGGAATATGTATCTCGACAGCTTATGAAAATGTTATTCCGGGCATAAGTGAGAATGGACATTTGTCGGCAGGTGTGCCGGGAACTGTCGCAGGCATATTCGCCTATTATAAATATGCGAAACTGCCTTTTAACAAATTAATACAACCGGCTATTGATCTGGCGGAAAAAGGATTCGCCATTACAGAGGCCGAAGCATCCGATCTGAATGATAATCGGGAAGATTTTAAAAAATTCAACTCTATACTGCCCGTATTTGTAAAAGCTGTTCCGTGGAAAGGGGGAGACATACTCATTCAAAAAGATCTTGCAAAAACGCTCCGGCGCATCCGGGATCATGGTGCCAAGGGATTTTATGAAGGAGAAACAGCCAGGCTCATCGTAGAAGAGATGAAACGCGGAAAGGGACTTATCAGCTACGAAGACCTGAAAAATTATTCTGCCCAGGAAAGAGTGCCGGTAATTTTTTCTTATAAAAAAAACTACACGCTGATCACGATGCCCCTCCCCAGCGCCGGCGGCATCCTGCTTCCACAGATGATGGGCATGGTTGAAAACAAAAAGCTGAACGAATATGGTTTCGAATCCGTTCAGTCTGTACACCTCATGGCCGAGGTGGAAAGACGGGCATATGCAGACCGTGCCAAATATCTCGGAGATCCTGATTTTATTAAAGTTCCTGTAAAAACCCTGACCAGTGAATCCTATCTCCGGGAAAGGATGAAAAATTTCAACCCGGATTCATCAGGAAACAGTGAAATCATTCAGGCGGGCTTGATTCCTGAAAGCTCCGAGACCACTCATTTTGATACTTATGACAAATCGGGTAACTGTGTTTCGATCACCACTACCCTTAATGGCGGTTATGGAAGCCGTACAGTGGTAGCTGGTGCCGGATTTTTACTGAACGATGAAATGGATGATTTCAGTATCAAACCGGGCGTACCGAATATGTATGGGGCTGTAGGCGGGGAAGCCAATGCAATAGTTCCCGGAAAAAGAATGCTGAGTTCAATGACTCCAACGATTGTTTTATTCAAGGGTAAACCTTATCTGATATTGGGAACACCGGGCGGAACGACAATAACAACTTCAGTTTTTCAAACCCTGGTCGATATCATTGAATTTGAAATGTCTGTTTCCGATGCCGTGAATAAACCTAAATTCCATCACCAGTGGTTTCCTGATACACTCTATGTCGAAAAAGGATTTCCCTCCGCTGTCTCGGTTCAATTGGAACAGATGGGATACAAAATAAAGCAAAGAGAAGCCATCGGCCGAACAGAAGTGATCCGCATTTCCCAGTCAGGAGAAATAGAAGCCGTGGCGGACTGGAGGGGAGATGACAGCGCATCGGGCTATTAAAGGCATTCACATAAATGGAGAAGATGTAAAGAAAATTAAAGTCAATATTGAGAATACATAGAATTGACAATAATTTCAACGAAATGCGCAATTATTGTAAGAGTGCCTGATGATTGGCCATAACAAATTCCCTTAACCGGCTTATTTCATGCATCCCCGCATTGCCTATATTCTACACATTTAAGTCCTAAAAGGCCTTCCGGGGCTTGAATATGCAGCATGCTTTTTGTACTTTTAGCCGATCTAATATACCCATCTGAAAAAAGCCGGTAAAATAGTTCGCAGGACGCTGCTCACCCTACTCCTTCTCCTCGTTTTTCTGTGGGCAATTATCCATACCCATCCTGTCCAGAATTGGCTTCTGACAAGGGTTACAACCACGCTTATCCAAAAATTTGCACGCGGAAATATCCATCCGGGATATCGACTTTTCCTTTTTCAATAAAATGAAATTGAACAGTGTGCTGGTCAGGGATCAGAAGGGAGACACCATTTTATATTCGGGACAGGTGCGGGTGAACATCACCGACTGGTTCTTTTTGAAGGATAAAATTGAGTTAAAGTACATCGGACTAACTGATACATACCTGCATCTTCACCGCCGAGATTCAGTGTGGAATTACCAGTTTTTGGCAGACTATTTCGCATCTTCAGATACCACGCCCAAAAAAGCCATTCAACTGCAATTGCGCGATTTGGAAATTTCCCGGCTGCACCTGTTGAAACAGGACGGCTGGAGGGGAGAAGATATGGAACTTAATTTGGATGGTCTAAGCCTGGATGCCGAACAGCTGGATGTAAGCCGCAAGATTGCCGTAATCCATTTATTGCGGTTTACAAAACCCGACTTCGCCATCCGGAGTTATAACGGGCAACCGTCCGGAACCTGCTCCGGACAGTAGCGTAGTGGTAAATGATCCCCTGCATCTTCGATGGAATCCCGCAAACTGGAACATCCTGATAAGACATGCGCTAATTCAAAAGCGGTTCATTTCGCGACGATAAAATGCAGGATACAACGATTTCTAGCGTATTCGACAGCTACCATATGCATTTTTCGGATATACAGGCAGACTTTAAGGATTTTACTTTGGTGAAAGACAGCTTACAGGGTAAAATGCATCTCTCTACAAAGGAAAAATCCGGTTTATCGGTCCGGGAGCTAAATGCCAACATCAAATTTTATCCTGAGGGCATGGAATTTCACAATTTCGAATTGATGACTGGAAAAAGTCATATCCGGAATTTTTTTGCGATGCGATTTAAAAGCTTTGATGACCTGTCTGATTTTAACACCAAGGTGAAAATGGAAGCTGACTTCGCTAACGCTACGGTCGACAGCGATGATATTGCTTTTTTCGCATCAGATTTGAAATCCTGGAAGAAGAATATACTCATCACCGGTAAAATAAAAGGATCTCTATCCGACCTCGCGGGTAAAAATATAAAAATAAATGCCGGCCTGCATACCGAATTGAAAGGAGATATCCATTTAATAGGTCTACCAGACATAAACAGGACTTTTATCGATTTCAGATCGAATGATTTCCGAACCACATACCAGGATATTATCACTTTCATGCCTTCGCTCAAATTAATAAAGAACCCGAGGATAGACCGGGTGGAAAAACTTCGTTTCGTAGGGAATTTTCAGGGAACTGTTCAAAATTTTGTCACTTCCGGTACCATTGAGACCAACCTGGGCACTCTTGTTACTAATGTGAGCATGCAGATTCCTCCCGACCGGCCAGCCTCTTATTCAGGAAATATATTGACAAATGATTTTCAGTTGGGTCGTTTTTTGGAAGACAGCAGCCTGGGTAAAATATCGTTTAAAGGAAAAGTTAAGGGAACCGGACTGGCGTTGAATACCATCAACGCGAGTCTGGACGGAAATATTCGTGAATTCAGTTACCAGGGTTACGTATACGAAGATATTTTTATCAATGGTCAGGTTAGAAAAAAAAGGTTTGACGGGAAGATCATTTCTAACGACTCTAACCTCCATGCGACGCTGATTGGTTTGATAGATTACAGCAGGGATGTTCCCAAATTCGATTTTAATGCCGTAATCGACAACGCAAACCTCCATACCCTGCATTTTACCCGTGACAGTATCAGTTTTAACGGTAAGCTTCGATTTAATTTTACCGGAAACGATATAGATCATTTTTTGGGTAAGGCCAGAATTTTTGATGCCTCCATTTTTAAAAGAGGGCAGCGAATGTCATTTGATTCGCTGGTGGTTGAGTCCAATATTATCGACAGTAGCAAGACGATCACAGTGATGAGCAACGAATTCGAAGCCGCAATCGTGGGTGAATTTTCCATCAAAAAACTGCCGGCAGCCTTCCAGGAATTCCTGCACAGGTATTATCCGAATTATATCAAACCCAATACAGTAAAACTGAGCAAAGAAAAATTCAGTTTCGTGATCACCACTCGCGAAGTCGATCCCTACCTCGATTTTATTACGAAAGATTTCCGGGGGTTCAACCATGCCAACATCAACGGACGTATCAACAGTGATGAAAACCTGCTGAATGTAAATGTTGATGTTCCGCAGTTTAACTACAAAAACATCTCTTTTTACAAAGTCGATCTAAAAGGAAACGGGAACTACGACAGTCTTACCGTAGAAAACAATATTGGTGAAGTGTACGTAAACGATAGCCTGCACTTTCCATTAACCCATATTCATATCCGTTCATTTAACGATATTTCCGAAGTAAGAATCAGTACCAGTGCGAATCATACCCTAAATGCTGCCAATATTTCTGCACAGGTTGAAACACTAGCAGATGGCGTCAGGATAAAATTCAGTCCTTCCACTTTTGACATCAACAGTAAAACCTGGACGATTGACAAAAACAGCGAATTATTATTCAGCAGAAATACAGTTGGTGCGGAAGCAGTCAGAATATATAGCGGGGACCAGCAGTTCCTGGTAAGTACAACTCCCTCTGGAGAAGGAAACTGGAATGACATTCATCTGGATTTGCATAAGATAAATATCGGCGACTTTTCTCCATTTTTAATAAAAGACGAAAGGCTGGAGGGTGTATTGACCGGTAAAGCAGACATAACTGACCCCTTCAATCATACCTATGCCCGCTTCAGCGGAACAGCTGAATATTTCCGTTTCTCCAACGACTCTGTAGGGAAAATAAATCTTACAGCCGATTACAGCAAACAATCCGGCATTGTTAATGGAACGGTTAATTCAGACAATCAGGATTATCATTTTGATCTTAAAGGAATATTCAATACCAGTGACAGTGCTGCAAAGCCGATCAATATTATGATCCAGAATATGGTGAATACAAAAATTGATTTGCTGGAAAAATATATCGGAACCATTTTTAGCAATGTAACCGGGTATGCGACCGGCTCCCTCCAGATCGTTGGAACTGGCAGCAACCTGGACTATATAGGTGATATACAACTGACAGATGGCAAACTGCATGTAAAATACACCCGTTGTACTTACCGTATCCCATCGGCAATGGTGCATATGCGTGCCGACCAAATTGATTTCGGATCTTTTCAGATCATAGATTCGCTTGGCAACAAAGCTGAAGTTTCAAAAGGAAAATTATATCACCATTCCTTCCGGGATATGAGTTATGATTTTGCCATCAATACCAATAAACTATTATTGCTCAATACCCATATTACCGATAATAACCAGTTTTACGGAACAATGATCGGAAGGGCAAACCTGAAACTATATGGTCCACAGGAAGATCTGTTCATGGAAATAAAAGGAGAACCGACTGACAGCTCAAATATCTTTATTCCTACGAACACAAGCCGCGAAAGTGCCGACGCTGATTTCATTGTATGGAAAGTATACGGCAAGGAAATGAAGGTCCAGAAACTTACTTCTTCCGAAAGCAATTTCACTGTAAGTCTTGATATAAATGCGAATAATTATGCTAATGTCTCCCTGATTATCGATCCGCTTACCAAAGATATTATTAAGGCAACCGGACACGGAAATCTTCAAATGCGTGTGGGAACTAATGAGGACATGACAATCCGCGGACTCTACGTGATCGACAGGGGAAATTATAATTTCTCTTTTCAGTCATTCATCAAAAAACCATTCGTCTTTATGCAGGGCCGGGAAAATAATATTCGCTGGACCGGTGACCCCTACGATGCCGATATAAATATTCAAGCCATTTATCGAGGCTGAAAATATTCAATTCAGCGACTTGGAAGAAAAGACAGGTTCTTATTACGGAAAAGCAAAAAACTATCTGGGTCCGATATGGGTGGTTGCTACACTTAAAGGATAAGCTTATGCATCCTACAATCAGTTTTGAGATACAGTTACCGCCTAACAGTGAACTTAGAAATGATCCATATGCGCAGGGAAAACTCGAACAGATCAACTCGGATCCGGGTGAATTAAATAAGCAGGTGGCCTTCCTTCTGGTGTTTAATAGTTTTGGTCCCCTCAACAGCGCAAATACAACAGCCTTTACTGCCAATGAAGCAGTGAGTGGAATTTTTGTATCCAGTATTTCCAGTTATATATCCGGCGCAATGAGCAGTTTGTTTTTCGACCAAGTTTCAGCAGGTATTTAAGGATAAAAGTCTGCGGGTGAATTTCAATACCGCAGTTTACAACGGGTACGGCACTCGATCCGAATGCCTCAGCCACTTCATATTCTTATGATCGCACCAACCTGAACCTTTCCGTAATAAAAAGTTTTTTGAACGACCGGCTCACCTTCACGGTTGGGAGTGCCTTCGATATCGGGCTTACTGCACAACAGGCAGCCAATGCTTCCGTTCAGTTTCTTCCTAATGTTACAGCAGAATATAAACTGACTGAGAACGGGCGCGTGGTACTTACCTTCTTTTATCGGGATTCATATAATTATCTCTCTATTGGCAACCACATCATGAACAGTTCAGGGACCAGCATTTCCTATCGTCGGGACTTCGACCGGCTGGATGAACTTTTTAAGAAAAAGAAAAAACCGGAGACGAAGGACAGTTCCTCTACCAAGAATTAAAAAGAATAGAAGCCAATTTTTCAATTTTGTTCCCGGAGTGTATGTCCCAACTTATCTCTTTTTGTATTGAGATATTTTTCATTGTGCGGATTGGAAGGAATCTGGATCGGAATTGTTTCCACGATTTCAAGACCATAACCTGAAAGACCGGTACGTTTTTTTGGATTGTTGCTGATTAGTTTAATCCGGCTTACGCCCAGGTATCGTAAGAATCTGCGCGCCAACTCCATAATCTCTTTTATCCATCGGAAATCCCAGATGTAAATTCGCTTCCACTGTATCCATCCCGTCTTCCTGCAGTTTATAAGCTTTTAATTTATTTACCAGGCCAATACCGCGGCCTTCCTGGTTCATATATAAAATAATTCCGGTTTTATTGGCTTCCACCATTTGCATGGCTTTATGCAGCTGGTCTCCGCAATCACATCGGAGAGATCCCAGAATATCGCCTGTAAAACAGGAGGAATGTACCCTAACCATCACCGGTTCATCTTCTTTCCATTCGCCTTTGATCAGCGCCAGGTGTTCGTTGGAAGTATTTTTTTCCTGGAATGCAATGAGTTTAAAATGGCCGTACTTGGTTGGCATATCCACACGTACAATCTCTTCAATCAGGGAATCAGTTTTCAATCGGTATTCAATGAGGTCGCGTATGGAAATCAATTTGAAATCAAATCTTTTGGCGATCTCTTTCAATTCGGGAAGCCGGGCCATACTGCCGTCCTCATTCATAATTTCGACCAGTATGCCAGCTGGCTCAAAACCAGCGAGTCTGGCCAGATCAATGGTCGCTTCTGTATGACCTGCTCTTCTCAGCACACCACCTTTTTTTGCACGAAGAGGGAAAATATGACCCGGTCTTCCAAGGTCACCTGGTTTTGTTGAAGGATTTATCAAGTGCCTGAATGGTTAGTGCGCGGTCATGTGCTGAAATGCCGGTTGTGCAACCATGACCCAACAAATCAACTGAAACGGTAAAAGCCGTTTCATGCAATGCCGTATTATTATTGACCATGAGTTCAAGTCCTAGTTCATCGCAACGTTCTTCAATAAGCGGAGCACAGATCAGGCCTCTTCCGTGTTTACTCATGAAATTGATAACTTCCGGTGTTGCATTGCGCGCAGCTGTAATAAAATCACCTTCATTTTCACGATCCTCATCGTCCACTACAATAACCAGCCTGCCCTGCCGGATGGACTTCAATGGCATCTTCTATTCTGTCTAACATGAAAAAAAATTATACACAAAGTTACAATTTCCCCGGGCCTTTACATAGGATCCATAAATCATTGATTTACAATTAGCAATTGATTAAAAATCAGAATGTATACAATTCCGGGCAGGATGTTGATAAAAAATCGCTTTTTAAAAATTTTAACATTTAATTTTTTACTTTCTTTATTAGCGATTTCCCTCCTTCGATTGCTGCTGACATCCACGATTATTGCCTTATTATGAAAAATGACACTGATGTCATTTTTTATTAATGTTTAATTAATCCGGTATCCGGAATTTTCTTTTTTATGTGCTTTTATTTTACAACCTAAATGAATTTCGTTATGAGAAAACGACTGTTGATTTTGGTAACGGCTATTTTCACTTTTTTATCGGTTAGCGCCCAGGAAACAACTTCAGATATTGCGGGTCAGGTGATTACGGGAGATAAAACTCCTTTGGGTGGTGCCACGGTAAGCGCCGTGCATATCCCTACCGGTTCAAGTTACAAAACCACCTCCCGTTCCGATGGCCGGTTTAACCTACCCAATGTTCGGATCGGCGGTCCCTACACTATTACGGTTACTTATGTTGGGTACCAAACAGCCAGCCAGGATAATATCATGCTAACCCTTGGTCAGGAATATAAAGCCGATTTCAAGCTGTTACCGGAAACCAAACAACTTACTGAAGTAACAGTTACTTCTGCTGGCAGCCAGGGAAAAGTATTTAATACCAGCCATACCGGAAATCAGGAAATCATTACCCGCCAGCAATTGGAAAGACTACCTACAGTTAACAGAAGTTTGCTGGATTTCACCCGTCTCACGCCGGGGGCTAATGGATTTTCATTCGGAGGTCAGAGTAATCAATATAATAATATCACGGTAGATGGTGCGAATTTCAATAACTCATTCGGTCTTTCAGGTACACTGGGAGGACAAACCAATTCCCAACCCATAAGTACGGACGCCCTTGAGCAGGTACAGGTAAATGTTTCGCCCTATGATGTAAGACAGGGTGGTTTTTCCGGAGCCAGCATCAATTCAGTTACCCGTAGCGGAACCAACCAATTCCGCGGTTCTGTTTATACTTATATCAAAGGACCGGGTACGCAGGGATACAATGTGGAAGACATTACCATTCCCCATCAGGATTTCTCTTATAACCTGACCGGATTCAGCGTAGGCGGTCCGATCATCGAAAATAAATTATTCTTTTTTGTAAGTGCGGAACAGGAAAAAAGAACTGACCCGGGAACTTCTTTTATCGCCTCAGATGCAAGTCATGCACCTAATGGAGTTTCAGTTTCCAATGCCAATGCAGACACACTAAATGCGTTGGCTGCTTTTTTGAAAAATACTTATGGCTATGATCCGGGAGCATTTCAGGGTTACAGTTATAAAACACAAAGTCAGAAAATAACGATTAAAGTCGACTGGAACCTGAATCAGAACAATACGCTGACTGTCAAATATAATTTCCTGAAATCTTCCCGACAGATTCAGGCAAGCAACAGCGGATCTGTCAATTCTTCCTATGGCAGAACACCCGGACAATATGCTATGCCTTTTTATGGAAGCGGTTATACCATCAATAATAATTTTGACATCTTCATTGCTGAATTGAATACCCGGTTGAGCAATAAAGCATCCAATAAATTACAGATCGGATATACTGCACTGAGGGATTTTCGTTCACCACTGACTTCCAGCCCGTTTCCACTGGTGGATATCCTGGATGGAAGCGGCAATCCCTATACTTCATTTGGATATGAACAATTTACTTATGGCAATCTGCTGAATACTGATGTTTTCCAGCTGAATGATATTTTTACCATGTATAAAGGTGCGCATGAAATAACCATTGGTACACAGAATTCTTTCAAAAAATATTCGAATGGATTTTCTCCTGCCTATGAAGGTGTTTATCGTTTCAGCAGTCTGGGTTCATTTTATGCGGCCGCTGCAAGCCCTTCGGTAAAGGCTCTGCGCTATGATCTTTCCTATACGCTGCCGCCGAACGGCCCTTTCCCACTGGTGGGACCAGAGGATCTGGAACTTGGATTCTTTGTACAGGATAAATGGAGAGTCAAACCGAACTTCACTCTTATCTATGGTTTACGTGTTGACATCCCGATCTTCCAGAATACTTTCCTGTAGAATGATTCTGCTGCCGCACTTACTTTTTACAATGGCATTCACCTGAATACAGGACAGGCGCCGGATGTAAATCCTCTGTTTGGTCCAAGACTTGGATTTAACTGGGATGTGAACGGAGATCAGAAAACACAGGTCCGTGGCGGAGTCGGATTATTTGCCGGTCCTCCGCCCTTTGTCTGGATCAGCAACCAGGCCAGCAACAGTGGTGTGGCACTATTTGGATCCGTGAGTAATTCGACAACCACTTCCTTCAGCCCGGAAGTAAATCCCAATCCAAACTGGCCTGCCAATGCAACAAAAGCACTGAGCAAATCATACAGCCTTAATGTAACCGATCCATCATTTAAATTTCCCCAGGCGTTGAAATCCAGCCTTGCCGTGGATCAGAAACTTCCGCACAACTGGATTGTCACACTGGAACTCACCTATGCAAAAGATGTAAATGCTGCATTTTTCCAGAATGTTAATCTGCCTTCCACCGGAACTCCTTTAGTAGGTGCAGATAATCGTATACGTTATGCATCGAGCCAGATATATCCTGTTGGTGGGGCTGCTGCCGCGACAGTCTCAAATCCGAATATCGGAAATGCGATTTATATGACGAATGTAAATGGAGGTTATGCCTATACCGCTACCCTGCAAATTCAGAAGAAGTTTAAGAATCTGTATGTGAATGCTTCCTATACTTACAGCCAGGCGAAAGATGTCATGGTAGGTGGTTCTACAGCGGCAACCATGTGGGGATCAAAACCAGTTTCGGAGATCCGAATGTGCCTTGAGTCGGTATATTCCAATGCTTATATGCCCCAACGTTTCATCGCGTCTGCTTCTTATAAATTCATTTACGGAAAAAATTTCGCGACTACCGTAGGTCTTATATTCGAAGCCGCCCTTTCGGGTGTTGGCTCATATGTATATAATGGGGATCTCAACGGTGATGCACAAACCTCCAATGACCTGATGTATATTCCGACCGTGGAGATCATACATCGGGAAAATATGTTACAGCAAACGGCGGCGGACTAGATACCCGGACACCGGAGCAGGTGTGGTATCAGATCAATGCTTATATCAGCCAGGACAAATACCTGAATTCACGTCGCGGTAAATATGCAGAAAGAAATGCGCTGATTTTTCCCTGGTATAAACGACTGGATGCAAATGTGAGCCAGGATTTTTACGTAAAAGCGGGAAAGAATACACATACCCTGCGTCTTGTCTGTCGATATCGTGAATGTGGGGAACCTGATCAACAGTGACTGGGGTGTGTACCATCTGCCAAGTGCAGGAACCGGTTCCAGTATTCTGACCAGCGGTGTTCCCAACGTAATCAACGTCGGACTGATTTCCGCCAAAGTAGGGGCGGGCAATGTTCCGGTTTATAGATTCCCTTACCAGATTGCACCAACCGCTACTTCGCCAGGCGTTCCGTATACAAGATCCTGGAAAGACGATACCAGCCTCGCTTCCCGCTGGCAGATGCAATTCGGGATCAGGTATTTATTCAATTGACAAATGGAAAAGTTAGAGGGGAAAGTAGAAGAAAATCTTTTTTACTTTTCCCTCTTACTTTCTCCCAAAACCCCATTTAAGAAAAACCGGAAAAGCAGATGACCAGGTAGAAACATCGTGTTTGCCACCTTCAATTTCATGGTAGCAGATATCGTTGTGACGGATCGTAACCTTTATGGGTTAATACTGAAATAAGATCCTTCGTATCATCAATGGAATCAATTATTCCGTTTCCGTTCCGGTCTTCCGTTTCATCTTCTGTTCCACATTCAAAAAAGAATTTCATACCCGGCAGATAATGACCGTCCCGGATCTGGTTGTGCATGATCCGGTGTTGTTCATCCTGATAATCAGGATCATCCTTATCCAGTGTCCGCCACCAGAGAGAACCGGAAAAGACGCCGGCCAGGTTGAAAATGCTGCCCATGCTTCCAGGAGATATCCAGAGCGCTCAAACCGCCGAGTGAAAAACCAGCAAATGCCCAGCTGTCATTCAGTTTGCCGGGAAAAAGCAGATGAATGGCTGGCACTCAGTTCTTCTGTGATAAATTGCATATAACGCGTGGCCAGATTGCCTCTCCCCTTGTAATCAGCCGTAATAGCTGTTCCATATTCAAATTTCCGAAGAGGTCCGGCATGTATACCAATACAAAGCAGGGGCCGGATGGCATTTGCACGGTATAACTTGCCGAGGATGGAGTCAAAGTCCATGGTCTGGAGGTCCTGTCCGTCATTGATCGAGTAATACATCGATGGCACCGGCACCCCTGCCCATGTCCGGGGGAAGGTAAAAATCGATACGCAGGTTTCTTTCCAGTATTTCCGAAGGAAAAGAAAGGGTTTCAAGTGTTTTTATTTCCGGGTTTACGGATGGCATATTTTCAAAAATAGGGAAGAATAAGGAGTTCATTTGTTTTTATAGCATTTTAAAAATAAATTTGGATGCCCACCAACCTTTTTTAGCATGAATATTAAGGAAGAATATTATAAATGGCATTCGCCGTCTCTTGACCGTGATATAGAAATGCTGGTATTTGGACATGCCGGTCAGCCTGTTATATTATTTCCTACATCCAAAGGTGCCTATTATCAAAACAAGGATCAGGGAATGATTGAAGCAGCTCAATGGTTTCTTGAAAACGGAAGGGTAAAAATATACTGCCCGGACAGTATAGATGCGGACAGCTGGTACAATAAATCCATTCCACCCCATGCGAGGGCCTGGAACCAGGAAAAATTCGACCGGATGATTTCTACCGAACTGGTTCCCTGGGCCCAGCACGAAACAGGTTTTGAAAGAATGGCTTTTGCCGGTTGCAGTTTTGGAGGTTATCATGCCGTGAATACAGCTTTTCGTCATCCAAACCTGGCCAGTTATTGTTTTTCCATGAGCGGCGCATTTGATATTAAACAATTTACAGACGGATATTATGATGATACCATTTATTTCAATAACCCGGTGGATTATATACCGAATGATAATAATCCGAATCTCTGGAAAATGGGCATTATTCTGGGTACGAGCGAATTTGATATCTGTAAACCGGACAATGAACGAATGGATGCTCATTCTTCAGCAAAAAAATATCCGGCACTGGCTCGATATGCGGCCGAATGCCAATCATGACTGGCCGGTATGGCGTGAAATGTTTCCCCATTATCTCTCCTTAATCAATTAACTTCCTGAAATAAATCAACTGCATGAAAAAAATCGGCGTTCTGTATGGCAAAGAAAGAAGTTTTCCTATGGCATTTATTGAAGCCGTGAATGGAAAGAATGTTCGTGGTATTCAGGCCGAATCGGTTTTGATCGATAAAGTGATCCAGGGTCATCCCAGCGGGATACAGTGTAATTATTGACCGCATTTCGCAGGATGTACCTTTTTACCGGGCTTACCTGAAAAATGCTGCCATCAGCGGCACAGCCGTAATCAATAATCCATTCTGGTGGAGTGCGGATGAAAAATTTTTTAATAATGCGCTGGCAACCAAAATCGGTGTGCCGGTTCCCAAAACAGTAATTCTTCCTTCCCGCGATCTTCCGGAAGACACAACGGATTTATCTTTTTCCAATCTCGCTTATCCGCTCGACTGGGAATCTATTTTTAAATATGTTGGCTTTCCTGCATACATGAAACCATTTGCTGGCGGTGGCTGGAAAAATGTATACCGGCTTCAGAATGCTGAAGATTTTTATCAGAAACACTGCTGAAACCGGACGACTGGTTATGCTGCTGCAGGAAGAAATTGTATTTGAAGAATATTACCGCTGCTATTGTATCGGCGGAAAATATGTACGCATCATGCCGTATGAACCACGCAATCCGCATCACCTGCGATATGTAGCAGATTTCAATCCTTCTGAAGAAAGACTTCGGCAGATGGAACAGATTGTTTTGCGCATCAATCATTTTCTGGGATATGATTTCAATACCGTTGAACTTGCTGTGAAAGACGGTATTCCTTATGCCATCGATTTCTGCAATCCTGCACCGGATGCAGAAAAAACCAGTGTCGGTGAAGATAATTTTAACTGGGTGGTTGAAACGGCTGCGATCTATGCCATTGAAAGGGCACTGGATGCGAAAGAAGGTCTGGATAACCTGACCTGGGGAGAATACGTAAAAAGAAGTGCGGTTCAAAAACCACTGATGGGATAACTGCGTAATGTGAGGAATGTGGAATTGTGGAATTGTAGCATTGTGGAAATTAATATGGAAATGATAATGTGAAAAATTTTAAATGAATGATTTTCATATTTGATCTTCACATTATCATTTCCTCATTTCATTAATAATTCTTTGCATTTCCACCTTGCTACATTATGAAATAACTTTCCCTTATGGCGAACATCAATTATCAGAATTTTACACTGGGAATAGAAGAAGAATACATGGTGATTGATCCGGCGAGCCGGGAACTCAAAAGCCATGAACAAAAAATTGTCATTGAAGGACAGAAAGATGATCCGCGATAAAGTAAAAGCGGAAATGCACCAGGCTGTTGTGGAAGTGGGTACAGATATTTGCCGAGACATTACAGAAGCATACCAGGATGTATCCACATTGCGAAAAACCATTTCGCAGATTGCCGCTGACCAGGGTCTCTGGGTAGGCGCATCCGGAACACATCCTTTCAGTCATTGGGAAAGCCAGCTGATTACCGATCATGCCCGCTATAATGAAATCGTAAATGAATTGCAGGAAGCTGCACGCAGTAACCTGATTTTCGGACTTCATGTACATGTTGGAATGGAAAGCCGGGAAATGGCCAATCATATTGCCAATTCAACCCGTTATTTTCTGCCGCATATTTATGCGCTCAGTACCAATTCTCCTTTTTGGGAAGGCAGAAGTACCGGGTATAAATCTTTCCGCACAAAAGTATTTGATAAATTTCCACGCACCGGCATTCCGGAATATTTTGAAAGCATTGAAGCATATGAAAATTTTATCAAGCTGCTGGTCAAAACCAACTGCATCGACAATGCAAAAAAGATATGGTGGGACCTGCGCGTACATCCTTTCTTTAATACCGTTGAATTCCGCATCTGCGATGTGCCGATGACGGTGGAAGAAACCATTTGTATTGCTGCTTTATTCCAGGCTATATGTGCGAAAATTTATAAACTCCGAATGCAGAACCTGAATTTTATTATCTATCAGCGTGCACTGATCAATGAAAATAAATGGCGGGCCAGCCGCTATGGTATTGATGGCCACCTGATCGATTTTGGCAAGGAAGAAGAAGTGAATACCCGGGTACTGATTTATGAACTGCTGGATTTTATTGACGATGTACTCGATCCACTCGGCAGCCGCGAAGCCGTAGGAATTATCCCGAAAATGTTTGAAAACGGCACCGGTGCTGACCGGCAGTTAAAAGTATTTGAAGAAAGCAAAAGCCTGGTGAAAGTGGTCGATTATATCCACGAACAGTTTTTGTATGGCCTATAAAAGATTTTCAATCACCATGGCACTGGCACCACCTCCCCCGTTACAAATTCCGGCCGCACCATAACGCGCTTTTTGCTGTTTCAGAATATGAAGCAGGGTCACCAGGATACGGGCACCACTGCATCCCAGCGGATGACCCAGGGAAACGGCGCCTCCATGCAGATTTACTTTTGCCGGATCCAGTTGCATACGTTTACTATTTTCAATTCCGACCACCGCAAATGCTTCATTGAGTTCCCAGTAATCAATGTCCTCCATTTTCAGGCCGGCTTTTTCCACCGCGCGGGGAACAGCAATGGCAGGAGACGTGGTAAACCATTCCGGTGCCTGTTCGGCATCAGCATAGGAAAGGATCCTGGCCAGCGGTGTTAAGTTCAGTTCTTTTAATTTTTCTTCACTTACCAATACCATTGCTGCTGCTCCGTCGTTCATAGTGCTTGCATTGGCTGCAGTTACAGTTCCGTCTTTCAGAAAAGCCGGTTTCAGCGTAGGAATTTTTTCAAATTTTACATTGAAGGGTTCTTCATCCTGTTCCATCCGCAAAGTTTCGCCCTTTTTCTTTATTTCCACAGCCACCACTTCATCCCTGAATTTTCCCGTCTTCCAGGCTTCCTGTGCACGTCGATAACTTTCTATAGCAAATGCATCCTGTGTCTTCGCGGGTGATTCCGCAGGTGGAAGCACAGAGTTCTGCAGCATGACCCATGGCTTTTCCATCGTATACATCGGTGAGTCCATCCTTGGCCAGACCGTCAATCAGCATACTGTTTCCATATTTATTTCCCCAGCGCATCTTGTTCGGCATAAAAAGGAACACTACTCATATTTTCCATTCCGCCGGCGACAACCACCTGGGAGTCCCCCAGCAAAATATGCTTGTGCACCGATAGCGATGGATTTCATACCACTGGCACATACTTTATTCACGGTTGTGCAATTCACAAAATCGGGCAGTCCAGCAAATTTTGCAGCCTGCCTGGCAGGAGCCTGACCCAGGTTGGCCTGTAATACAGAACCCATCAGCACATCATTTACTTCTGAATGGTCAATACGTGATTTTCGACAGAGCTTCACGGATAGCCAAGGCTCCCAGGTGAGTAGCCGAAATATCTTTCAGTGATCCTCCAAAACTTCCAATCGGCGTGCGCACAGCAGACACAATATAAACAGCAGATGATTTCATACCAGCAATTTTAAGCAAGTTAATTCAACCCATTGACAACAACGCAAATAGGAAGTTTCAAAAAAGGTAAATTTCACCCTGCGATCCCAAGCTGTGAAAGACTTATATTCTTCCTTATTGCTTCGGCATTTATTCGGGGTTTCTTTGGTATTCCTTCAGGGTTTCTTCGGGATTTCTTCGGGAATTCCCCCTGAAATGAGCAAGATTTCCCGAAGAACTCCCGAAGAACTCCCCAAGAACCTCCTTAGAAAGGGCGAATTAATATCGAACCAATATGCCAGGACTTCAAAGAAATCCGCCTTTGCAAAAGATGATTTAGTTCCTTCAATATTCTTCCCTTTTGAATCTGAATCAATTGTAAAAATTTTAGAACATTTAAAGAATAAATCTTTCACAGCTTGGGATCGCACTGTGAAATGTTTCTTACGGTTTGTTTCATATTTGTCACATCAATGCGATGATTATTTGGTAAGTGAACAGGGATTGGCGGTCAATAAAAAAATTTCACCTTCATTTTTTATCCTTTAAATTTATTCTTTCATAAAGATTTTATAACCAGATAACGTTGCCATGGGAGATCTTCAGATTCACAAACAGCCAAAAAAATATGATGCAGTAATTGTTGGTTCCGGTGCAGGAGGTGGTATGGCCGCCTATGTACTGGCCAATGCAGGTTTAAAAGTTTGCCTGCTTGAAGCCGGTCCGATGTTTGATCCGAAAAAAGATTCCAACCAGTTAAAAAATCCATGGGAATCACCGCGGCGCGGTGCCAGTACAAAATTCCGACCCTTTGGTGATTTTGACGGATGCTATTGGGGATGGGAAATTGATGGTGAACCATATACCCATGTAGGCGATACCAAATGGGAATGGTGGCGTGCACGTATGCTGGGCGGAAGAACCAATCACTGGGGAAGAATTTCCCTTCGATTCGGTCCGATAGATTTTAAAAGAAAAAGTATTGACGGACTGGGTGATGACTGGCCGATTGGATATGAAGATGTAAAACCATACTATGATAAAATTGACCAGATGCTCGGTGTGTTTGGAACCAATGAAGGTTTGTACAATGATCCGGATGGAATTTTTCTTCCACCGCCAAAACCAAGGCTGCATGAATTATTTATAAAGAAAGCCGGGAAACAATGTTGGCGTTCCGGTAATTCCTTCCCGCTTTCTATTCTTACCAAACAAATAAATAAAGAGCGAGGTGCCTGTTTTTTCTGTGCACAATGCGGACGCAGTTGTAAAGTATATGGAGATTTTTCTGCTTCTTCCTGCCTGGTAATTCCTGCTCTGGAAACCGGAAATGTCGATCTTGTTACCAATGCAATGGCCCGCGAAGTACTGACCGATAAAGACGGTCTGGCAACCGGTGTTTCTTATGTCAATAAAGAAGATATGCAGGAATACCAGGTAAGCGGCCGGACGGTTATTCTGGCTGCAAGTGCCTGCGAAAGTGCAAGGTTATTGCTGAATTCAAAATCGACCCGGCATCCAAATGGCCTGGCCAACAGCAGTGATGTAGTTGGAAAATATCTGCATGATTCCACCGGTGCAGATATGGGTGGAATCATTCCTGAATTGTTTGACCGGAAAAGATATAATGAAGATGGTGTTGGCGGCATGCATGTATATACTCCCTGGTGGCTGGATAATAAAAAACTTGATTTCCCCCGCGGTTATCATATTGAATATGGTGGTGGATTTGGTATGCCGCTTGTATGGATTTAACTGGGGTATTGAAAATCTGAATGGCACTTATAAAATAAAAGGAAAACAAAAAGAAGCCGGTGGTTATGGCGCTTCACTCAAAGAAGATTACCGTTATTTTTTTGGTGCTCATGTGGGTATGGCCGGTCGCGGTGAAGCCATTGCCAGAAAAGACAGCTATTGTGAAATTGATCCGACGTGTTGTTGATAAATATGGTATTCCGGTTTTGCGGTTTCAATACAACTTATACTGATTATGAAATCAATCAGGCCAAACACATGAAGGAAACATTTGCTGAAATCCTGCACAGCATGGGTGCAGTTGTTACCTGGGGCAGGGATGATGGACAAACATAATAATTATGGTCTGCATGCTCCGGGAAATATTATTCATGAAGCCGGTACGGTACGCATGGGCAATGATCCCAAAAATTCACCGTTGAATAAATAGAGCCAGGCACATGATTGCAAAAATCTGTTTTGTGTGGATGGCGGACCGTTTGTATCCCAGGCTGATAAAAATATTACCTGGACCATTCTTGCACTTTCCATGAGAACCAGCGAATACATTGTGGACCAGATGAAAAAACAAAATATTTAAATAACAGTCATGGACAGACGAAAATCGATAAAGACCCTTGTAATTGGCGGATTTCCATTGGCGTGTTAGCAGAAGCCTGTAACCGGCAGTGAAAACAGTCCGGTAGCTCCTTCAGAAAAAGAAAAGGAAGCAATTGTTTCCGGGATTAACCGGATGAAGGAAGAAATTGCTCATGAAAAAAAGATTGATGCAGAACCTGCATTTTTTACTACCGGAGGAAATGGCTACCATTACCCTGCTGGGAGATATCATTATTCCGAAGGATGAAGTGAGCGGAAGTGCTTCGGATGCGAAAGTACCTGACTTTATTGAATTTATTGTAAAAGATATGCCGGAACATCAAACTGCCCATGCGTGGTGGTTTGCGCTGGCTGGATATTCAATGCCTGAACCGCTATGGAAAATGTTTTAAAGACTGCGAGCATACAACAACAGATGGAAATGGTAGATGAAATTGCCTGGCCCAAAAAAGCCAAACCGGAAATGACTCAGGGGGTTGCTTTTTTCAACCTCATGCGAAACCTGATGGCCACCGGATTTTATACTTCAGAAATCGGCGTAAAAGATGTTGGATATATAGGTAATGTTCCCAATCAATGGAATGGTGTGCCGGAAGATGTATTGAAACAATACAATCTGGCCTATTCAGAAAAAGAACTGAAAGAATGTATCAGTTTCTCCTGATATTTAATTCTCAAGAGGATTCATATAATATCCTTCTTCGCTCAGTACAAAACTGTTCGGAACGAATGAAAGAAGCGATTGCGTAATCATGGATGCTGCTTCACGCAAATAGGTTGCACCGATTTCCGGTGTACGTACGGCAAACTGCCAGCTTTGAATTTTCAGAAAGGCAACTTTACTTTCCTGGATAATCTGGTTATCCATGCTGGCGGAAAATCTCGGCAAGACGATCCTGCTGATTGTCGATGTTCGGGGACATAGGGATCAGATTTTGGTTTTTCAAAGGTTGATGGATTATAAACGAAATCTGCCTTTAAAAAATTGTCCTTTATCCCCAGAAAAGGTACGCAATCTCTTTAAGAGTGATGAATTAAAACCGCTGGTTTCTACTTATGGGTGATTTTTTCGCTCACCTTTCACCGTACTGGCCAGCCGAAGTGCATTATAAGCATTTACAATTCCACCGGTAAGCGAAAGCTGATTAAAATCAACTGATTTACCCGTGGCGATCCATTTTACCTGGTTCTCAGGCAATTTCATCGAAGATTGAAGAAGTATATATTTTAACTGCCGGGCACTTAGATCGGGATAATATTCCAGCAGGAGGGCTGCAACACCAGTCACCACCGGAGCAGCCATACTTGTCCCGCTGTAGGTCGCATAATGGTTTGCAGGCAATGTGGAATAAACTTTTACACCTGGCGCAAAAAGATCAACTTCTTTTTTCCCATAATTGGAAAATCTCGCCAGAACCAGGCTGTCCGGACCGCCGGCAGATGCGCCAACCGTAATAAAACAACAACTGTTACGACCCGTCTTTTCATAATCGGGCATTGGATAATGATCGACCGAGTCCAGATTGACATTTTCATTTCCCGCTGCATGAATGATCAGTACATCATGATTTCAGCATACCGAACCGCCTCATCCACCCATTTCTTTCCCGGTGAAAAATATTTTCCAAAACTCATATTAATTATCCGGGCACCATTGTCCACTGCGTACCGAATTGCCAGCGCAACATCTTTGTCCCGCTCATCCCCGTCCGGAACAGCCCGCAGGACCATAATATAAACCTGGTCGTCAATCCCGTCCATTCCGTTTCCATTGTTACGCGACGCTGCGATAATACCCGCTACATGGGTTCCATGAGCGGTGTTTCCGGCAGAAACATTATTATTCCCATAACTCTTATCATCTGATATTATCAAAGTCGTCCCCTACTATCTCCCTTCGCTGTGCATTCGGATCTTTGGAAAAATCATTTACTTTAATCGCGCACTCTGCAGATATTTTTCTGCTTCCTGTATGAAGCTGTCCGAGAGACATATCGGAAGTGATCCAGTATTTCCTGAAATACATCAGGCTATTCTTCTTTACCTGGGCAAAAACAGAGTCCGTGGGTTGGAAATCCATCACATCATGTACATAAATTGAGTCCTTATGCAGGCTGATTTTTAACATGCTGTCGGCAGCGTCATTTGTGGAATCACCTGAGTAAGTAACGAAACTGTTTTCGCCTGTTGCAGGGAATCTTTCAGGAAATATTTCTTTACCTTTTTCTGATAAAGACTATCACCCTTCGTGTCGGGTGGAAGACTCTTTAATCTGTAATATTCCCGGTAAGATTCGTAACTCTCAATAACGATATTCTTCCCGTTTTTGCCGCCCAGAAAATTCCAGCCATGAATATCATCCACGTAACCATTCCCGTCATCATCGATCCCGTTTCCGGGAATTTCTTTCGTATTGGTCCAGATATGACCGGCCAGGTCTTCATGGGCAGTATCCACACCCATGTCGATGACAGCCACGATTACCGGAATAGCTTTTTTACCGGCTAGTAATTCATTGTATGCCCTGTTAATGCCGGCTCCGAAAACACTGTCTGTGCGGTAGTCAAGCAATTGCCAGCCATGGGCATTATAGATGCTGGACTGCCCAAATGTTAAATGTATTGAAGAGAAAAAAACAGTTATTGACACCATCAATCCATATAAAATTCTCTTCTTTCTTTTCATTAATTAAATTTTTGGCTTCCGTATTTTTGCCAGCTGGCAATTTATACAATATTGAGTTACCCCTCATTCCTGTCAGTTCTAAATTTAGGATGAACCTGCTCAAACCTTTTACCACTACCCGATCGCTCTATATAAATGCGTATAGCGGTTTATCCCGTAACACCTGGTTGTTATCTCTAGTGATGCTCGTAAATCGAAGCGGTACCATGGTGCTGCCATTCATGACAATTTATCTTACAGGAATTGGATTTTCGCTTTTTCAGGCCGGGATTGTTGTAGGTATGTTTGGTGCTGGTGCGATTTGCGGGGGCTATATCGGGGGCAAACTCACAGATAAAATCGGTTTTTACCGAATTCAGCTGATCACCCTGATTGGAGGTGGCTGCCTGTTTATTCTGTTGGGACTGATGAAAAGTTATGCACTGATTTGTCTGTTCACCTTTATACTCAGTCTGGTAAATGAAGCTTTTCGTCCCGCAAATAATACCGCAATTGCCATATACAGCAGGCCGGAAAACAGGACCCGCTCTTTTTCCCTTAATCGGCTGGCAATAAATCTGGGTTGGGCAATTGGCGGTACACTCGGTGGATTTATCGCTTCTTTCGATTACCATCTTTTATTCTGGATTGATGGCTTTACGAATATTGTGGCTGCCATACTACTGTATTATTTACTAAAGCCCGCACCCCAGCTTGAAAAGGAAATTATTCCGCAAAAGGAAGACCCATGAAAAAATCACTCCGCTTAAAGACAAAAAGTTTACAACTTTCATCCTGCTCTCCATTTTATTCGCCGTTTGCTTTTTCCAGCTATTTTCCACTATCCCGGTTTATTACAAGGATGTATATCATATGTCGGAATTTTATATCGGCATGTTGATGGGATTGAACGGACTGATAATTGTCGTAATTGAAATGGTCCTGATCTTTCACCTGGAATCGAAGAACAAGACCATGATCATGATTTCAAACGGCCTGATGCTCACATCCCTTTCTTTCCTCGTATATATATTCCTTCCCCTCCATCCTGTCACTGCTCTGATTTCCGTAGTCTTAGTTACCCTCGGTGAGATCTGGGCCATGCCCTTTATGAATAATTACTGGACAGGAAGGGCATCATCCCATAACCGGGGTCAGTATGCCGGATATTATACCATGGCCTGGTCGCTTGCCCAGGTTATTGGGTCCAACCGGCGGCACCTGGGTTGCCGGCCACTGGGGTTTTAACAGTCTATGGTGGATCTACAGCCGTTATCTGCGCAATTACGGGTATTTTATTCCGTATTCTTAAACTTGAATAATCAGGACTTCCCTCCGAATACTTTTTTCAACAACTCGGTAACCTGGGCTGCCGGGTCTTTGCGAATTTGGATTTCTTCCTGCGCCACATAGTAAAAAATTCCATTGATCGCTTTTTGGGTTACGTATGACGACAAATCCGGATCTACCTTGGTAACCAGCGGGATTTTATTATAAGTATCAAAAACATCTTTCCAGTATTTGGTAGCCCCTGTCTTTTGCAGGGCAGAATCGATTACCGGAGTATAGGCTTTCGTCAGTTCAGGAGTTGCACTGTGGCGCAGGTAAGCAGTCGCAGCGGTGTCAGGGCCTTTCAGAATATTTACCCCATCGGTCACTGTCATATTCTTAATGGCATTCACAAAAATCGGGGCTGCTGATTTGGAAGCGTCTTCTGCTGCATGATTCATACTGGCAATGGCATCATCCACCAGTTTGCCCATGCCCATACTTCTCAAAGTCTTTTCAACTTTCTGAGCCTGTTCAGGCATTAAAATTTCAACGGCTTTATTACCCAAAAACCCATTTACAACGGATAGTCTATCCGCACTTTTCTGGGCGCCGAGTGTAAGAGCCTGCTTCAGACCGGCTACAATATCCGAGAACTCAAGGGATGAAGAGCCTTTACTCCCGCTGACTGTCTTTTTGATCGTACCAAACAGATCACTGGTCTGGCCCATTGCCGCCATACCTGAAATAAGAAATAAGACTGTAAGTAATTTTTTCATTGATTTGAATTTTATAGGCAGTCATCCGCCCCTGTCGCTAAAACGTTCCAACGCCAACTATATTACAACGGAACGGGCTAAAAGTATTGACAAAAAAACAAAGGAAATGTTAAGTCCTGACCCCTGTGGAAAAAGCATTCCGGTACTGGTTGCAGAGTTTTCCTATTTTTGCGGCTTCTAAAAAATAATGCATGAAAAAATACATCCTTCTTTTTTCTATCTTCCTGCTTGTTTTCAATTATTTGCCCAGTCAAAGAAAAAGCCCGTGCTCCAAGGAAACGCCTGTTCTTTCAACAGCCAGCCTGGCCAACCAGACGGATTCCCTGAGTTACAGTATCGGTATTATGGTGGCAAGTTTTTATAAACAACAGGGCATAACGAAAATCAATGAATGCCCTGGTAAACAAGGCCATCAGGACAAAATGAAGGGCGACAATACACTGCTGACCGAACAACAGTGCAACCAGGTAGTAATGAGTTTTATTGAAAAAGCCAAGGCTGAAAAAGCCTCTGTCGCCAAAAAACAGGGAGCGGCATTCCTGGCTGAAAATAAAACAAAACCCGGTGTGGTAACGACTGCCTCAGGTTTACAATATATTGTTCTGAAAGAAGGTACCGGTCCCAAACCAGCCGCGACCGACAAAGTAAAATGCGATTACGAAGGAAAGCTGCTTGACGGAACTGTATTCGACAGTTCCATTAAACAAGGTAAACCCATTGAATTTGCCGTAAATGGCGTGATTCCGGGATGGACTGAAGCCTTGCAATTGATGAATACCGGCAGCAAATGGCGCCTTTTCATTCCTTCCAGATCTGGCTTACGGAGATCAGCAGATGGGTCCGGATATCAAACCGGGATCCACCCTGATTTTTGATGTTGAGCTGATCGAAATCGTAAAGTAGTTTTGAGAATTGGTTTCTAAGACGGATGGAATTTGAGATATCTGTTATTCCCAAATTTATTTATACAGTTTCTCGTAATACTCCCTGACCATCCGGCTTGAATCAAACTGGAAACGGACATCGGCCATGCCGTTTTTAACCACTTGGCGCCAGGTATCCCGCTGTTCATAGTACAGCGGAAGTATCTGGTTTTGCAAAACATCATAGAGCGAATTCAGATCAAATTCATCCTGTTCAGGTACAGTCATGTCGCTGTAATCTGATTTTCCGATCAGAAATCCGTTATTGCCATGATTGATGAATTCAGGAATCCATCCATCATCGGTTGAAAAATTCAGGGCACCATTCATGGCCGCTGTCATTCCGCTGGTACCGGATGCTTCACGGGGAACACGTGGATTATTCAGCCAGCAGTCCGCTGCCTGTTTCAGTCTTCTTGGATAAATGAAGTTCATAACCCGTCAGCACGGCTACCTGAGGATATTCCTTGCTCAGTTGCACCAGGTAATTAAAATCGTTGATGGCCGGATAGTCCATCGGATAAGGTTTGCCGGCCCAGATGATCTGTACCGGATATTTTTTATTATTGAGCAGGTCGTTAAATCTTTTTTTATCCCTTGCAATCAGGTCTGCCCGTTTATAACCGGCAAAACGTCGTGCCCATACGATAGTGAATATGTCCGGATTGAATAGTCGGCCGGTCTGGTCGGCAACAATTTCAAATGATCTTTTCTTTAAAAAACGTTTTCGGTCGTCCCACCAGAAATTATCTCCGTCTTCCAGTTTTTTATACAACTGTTTATCGGCCCAGTAGGTCCAGTTCTGTGCATTGGTAATATAAATGATCGGACAGATACCGGAATACTTACTCCACATGGCTCTGGGAAACCTGGCCGTGTAACCGCGAAACTCCATTGGCAAGATGGGCGAAGCGCAGAGCTGCCAGGGAATGATTAAACAAATGGTCTTCCATTCCGGTCAAGTGCTGCCGCTTCTTCAATAGATAATCCGCAGAAATAACTCATGTCGAAACAGAGTTTCATATCATGTTTTTCATTGCCTGCTTCTTCAGGAGTATGTGTGGTAAAGACCAGTCTTTTCTGTACTTCTGCAATATTCTTATTGTATTTCTGGTAGAGATAAAAGGCCGCGCTGATGCCATGTGCTTCATTCAGATGATAAAGTTCGGGTTGAAAATTCAGCTGATCCACCAGTTTGGCACCGCCAACCCCGAGCAGGATAAACTGCGCCACTTTGGTAGCCAGATTGGCATCATACAAACGATGACAGATGGTCTGGGAAACATAATCATTTTCAGTGAAGATCCGTACTTAGCAGGAAAAGCGGTGCCCCGTTAAATGTTTCCGGTGCCAGGTACCAGGCTTTCACCCATACCGGATGATCATGAATATTAATCTGGAATTTGATTCCCGTATCCTGCAGAAAAGGATATTGTTTTTCAACCCAGGTTACCTGCAGACTCTGATCCTGGTTCCTGGCCTGATCATAATATCCATACTTCCAGAAAATGCCGATAAAAATCGAATTCTGTCGAAATTCATACGCGCTGCGCACATGTGAACCGGCGAGAAATCCCAGACCGCCGCTGTAAATTTTCAGCGGCTGGTGAACTGCAAATTCCATGGAGAAATAAGCTACTTTTTTCGAAAACTGGGGATCAACTGCGTAAGGAACTGAAAAATTTGTAAAATTCATAATTGATTGAGTAAACGGATACGGGTTTGATTTATTTTATGATTTATGATCGTTTGGGTTTTACCGGCTTAGTATTCGGTCTCTTTATGTTTGTTATATACACCTTCGAAATAACAGCGGATATCCCGGTGATTTCCACAACCTTCCAATTCCTTCATCCGAACATTTTTCTCCGTAAAATTAAATTCCAGGGAACAGGGGTCTCCGTTCGCAATATAGCGGGCTATACCGTGGAAGAAACAAAACGGGCCTCCCCCTTTAGTTCTCCTTTGCAATTCCCATTGTCTTTTTCAAAGTGCACAAAAAAACGAAGTAACTGAACTATTTTTTCCATCCCGGAACGAAATAAAATTTCTTTTGTCCTGAATATAGTCACCAGTGAATTTATGTTTATGGGCGAGGGTATCAATCGGATTATAAATCTGGGCCGTTCTCGGTTTTCCTTCATTGGATTCCCGCATAATCAGTGTAAATACGCCTTCTGTCATTATATACATACACGGTACGAACAAAAAACTGATCTTCCATCCGCATCCTTATGAATCCGGCTGACTGAAATGGCATACTTATTATCGATGGTGGCTGCATATCGGATCTCAGAATCATCCTCCCGGATTAACAGGGGCATACCGGTCCGAAATTTCCCGTCCTTGTCCAGACAAACCAGATAGAGTATTTTTTTTGACGGGACTAAGGGCTTTAATAAAAAGATAGGTCTCGGCATTTTTCACCACCAGCTTGCCAGATGCAAATAGCCTGGGTTTGACGGATCTTCCCAAAATTTTTCTGGATCAGGGTATCCGGAATAAACTGACTGTAAACTGTCCAGGTTAGTGGAGAATCAGGCGGTTTTCGCGGAAGGGAACTATCGGCGAAATTTACGGGCAGGCTTAAGCGCATGAAACATGGCCAGAAAATCTTCCGGTTCTATTTTTTTCGCTTGTCCGCATTCTCTGCGGATTTATGCCTGCAGGCATCAAAACCAAACGGTCACCAACACAAAAACCAGCATCATTTTCAATAATGCGCATGCCACCCGATTAAAATTCAAAAGTAAAGATTCATCAATTACCCCGCCGTCTATTATTTTCCCCGGATTATTGGTGAACAAATTTTAGATTTGTTCCCAACAGGCCATCTGCAAAAGCCGGACAATACCTGTTCAGACCAATGAAGCAAATCCACTACAGTGATCTTTCCCTTAGTGAAGTACACGGAACCGTTGAAGTAAATCATCCGCGGATCCCCGCTGGAAACAACTTTTTTCTTTTTTCGGACCTGCATACCTGGTCAGCGTCGGGTTATATGGATCCGGGTAACTGGGCAACCGATATCGCAGGTGGCAGTCAGTTTGGATATCGTCTGCTATGGGTACTGCTGATGAGTAATCTCATGGCCCTGGTCCTTCAAAGTCTGTCTGCCAGGCTGGGCATCGTGCGGGGCCGGGACCTGGCCCAGGCAAACCGGGAAGCCTATCCCAGGCTAATCAATTTCTGCCTGTATATTCTGGCTGAAATTGCCATTACTGCCTGCGACCTGGCGGAAGTACTGGGTATGGCCATCGGCATTCAGCTGCTTACCGGTCTGCCCCTGGTTTATGGTGTGGCCATTACGGCCCTGGATACCTTTCTTCTGCTTTTTCTGCAGCGGCTGGGCATGCGCAGAATGGAAGTTTTTATTCTAAGCCTGATTGCTATCGTGGGTATTTCTTTTTTCATAGAAATCTTTCATGGCAAAACCAAGCCTGGGGGAAATCAGCCGTGGACTGGTTCCTTCCCTGCCTGGGTCCGCCGCACTATATGTAGCCATCGGTATTATCGGAGCTACCGTAATGCCGCATAATCTTTACCTGCATTCAGCCCTTGTGCAAACCCGGAAAATAAAAAGGGAGAATCCGTCTCATCAAACAGGCCCTAAAGCTAAACCTCCTGGATTCAACCATTGCCCTGAACCTGGCTTTCTTCGTTAATGCTGCCATCCTGATCCTGGCAGGAGCTGTTTTTTTTAAATCCGGACGTACCGAAGTAGCTTCCATCCGGAAGCCTATAAACTGCTTTCCCGACTTACTCGGATCTAAAATTGCCTTCCATTCTTTTCGCCGTCGCCCTGATCGCCGCCGGTCAGAGTTCAACGATTACCGGTACCCTTGCCGGACAAATAGTAATGGAAGGTCACCTGCGTCTCCGGATCAATCCTCTACTGCGCAGACTGATCACCCGCCTGCTGGCGATTATTCCGGCCGTGATTGGTTATCGGTATTTCAGGTGAAAACCAGGTTGACCAGCTACTGGTTTTCAGTCAGGTTGTGCTTAGCCTTCAACTGGGATTTGCGGTAATTCCCCTGATTCATTTTGTGAGCGACAAAAAAAAGATGGGTATTTTCCGGATTAAAAAAATAACCCGGTTTTTCGCCTGGTCCATTGCAGCCCTGCTGCTTTATCTGAATCTGAAACTGGTTCTGGAAGAAGGCATGCATCTTTTCAATCTGCCGGGATATCTGGATCTGGAAAATATTTTCCGTCATCGTTTTGCTGGGTGCCCTGGCACTGTTGGTCTATATTTTAATTCATCCCTGGATAAGTAAAAAGGAAATTCAAAGATATCACCGTGCATGGGGAAGGCAATATCATCACAAAACTGGAAATTCCGAAATTCAGGAAAATTGCCGTTGCCCTGGATTTCAGTCCAAAAGATGAAAAACTGCTGGCTTTTGCCATCGGACAGGGCGGTACAGACAGCCAGTATATACTGATTCATGTGGTGGAAAGTGCATCTGCCCGCATGCTGGGAAAACAAAGTGATGACCTGGAAACAAGAACCGATCAGGAGCGATTAAACAGTTATCAGTCGTCACTGGAAAAAAACAATTATAAAGCAGTTACGCGGCTTGGTTATATTAACCGCACAAAAGAAATTGTACGCATTGTGAAAGAAGAAGAAGCCGAAATCCTGGTTATCGGTGCACATGGTCACACCGGTCTAAAAGATTTTATTTATGGAGAAACGGTTAATACTGTGCGACATGAACTGAAAATTCCGGTACTGATCGTGAATTTATGAAGGCCTTTTCATCAGGTGTTTAAGCCGGCTGAATGTTTCCGGTTTCATATTCAGATAAGAAGCCAGGTATTTCTGGGGAACCCGCTGCAAAAGATATCCGTTGTTCCGGATAAAATTGATAAATCGTTCCTGCGAAGACAGCCGCACCCGGTTGTATTCAAAACTTTCTTTTTTGAGATATTCCTGGGTGGCAATCAGCCTGCCCAGCCTTTCCATTTTGGGACTGAATTCATAAAGCTTTTCTACATTCTCCAGCGTGATGGATACCACAACCATCGGCTTCCAGTGCTTCAACGGAAAAATTGGAAGGTTCCCCCGACATAAATGAATCATAACAACAAATGATTTCATTTTCCCGGGAAAACTGCATGACCATCTCCTCATTTTTCCGGATGAAAAATTTTCGTGCCAGACCCTGAAGAATAAAATTCAAATATTTTTCTACTTCCCCCTCTTCTACCAGTTTTTCTCTTTTTTCAAAATGACGCAATTCAAACAAACCCGCCATGAAATTGAATTCCGGTTCGCTCAGTGAGACAAAATTTGATATGTAAGACTTTACGATATCAATTAAATCCATGGAAAGAAGTTTGGTTGCCCAAGTTACCAAGTTGTTAGGGACAGGACAAATTTTTATAAATGCGGTGGCTGAAACCAAATGACAATTGACGGTTGGTGGTTGACGGTAGAAAGATTCGCTGACAGCTTATCATTTCATGCATCGTTAGAATTTGTTTCCTGTCAAAACCGAGATCAAATTTCATAATTTGCTCAGGCATTGGGTCGGGGTCCCAGACATAGCTCGCTTTGTGAATTGCTTCAATTCATGTAGGTTTGCTGACTTTTCCTTAAAAATTTAATTTTCATGGCAAATAAAATTAAAGTTGCAAATCCGGTAGTGGAACTGGATGGAGATGAAATGACCCGGATTATCTGGAAATTCATTAAAGACAAACTGATCCTTCCTTACCTGGATCTGGATATAAAATATTTTGACCTGGGTATAGAGCATCAGTGATCAGACCAATGACCAGGTTACTATTGATGCAGCTAATGCCATCAAACAAATCGGTGTAGGTATCAAATGTGCTACCATTACTCCGGACGAAGCCCGCGTGGAAGAATTTCATTTAAAACAAATGTGGAAGAGCCCGAATGGAACCATTCGTAATATCCTGGATGGAACTGTTTTCCGGGAACCTATCGTAATAAAAAATATTCCCCGGCTCGTTACAAACTGGACTGCTCCCATCATTGTAGGCAGGCATGCATTCGGTGACCAATACCGCGCTACTGATACGGTGATCAAAGGAAAAGGAAAACTAACCATGACGTTCACCCCGGCGGATGGCAGTCAGCCACAGGTTTTTGAAGTATATGATTTCAAAGGTGACGGTGTAGCGCTCTCCATGTACAATACGGATGAAAGTATCCGTGGATTTGCGCGAAGCTGTTTCAATATGGCGCTAAGTAAAAAATGGCCTCTATATCTTTCAACCAAGAATACAATCCTTAAAAAATACGATGGCCGATTTAAAGATATTTTTGAAGAAATCTATCAGCAGGAATTCAAACAGAAATTTAAAGAAGCAAATATTATCTACGAACACCGGCTGATCGATGATATGGTAGCAAGTGCGTTGAAATGGAATGGCAATTTTGTCTGGGCCTGTAAAAACTATGATGGTGACGTGCAAAGTGATACGGTTGCGCAGGGTTTTGGTTCACTGGGACTTATGACTTCCGTACTAATTACACCGGATGGCAAGATTATGGAGGCAGAAGCTGCTCATGGAACAGTTACCCGGCACTACCGGGACCACCAGGCCGGTAAACCAACATCCACCAATCCGATTGCTTCCATTTTTGCCTGGACCCGTGGTCTGGCTTTTCGGGGTAAACTGGATGGCAATGCAGAACTGATTCGGTTTTGTGAAAACCTGGAACAGGTATGTATTGAAACCGTGGAAAGCGGTAAAATGACCAAAGACCTGGCCGTTTGCCTGCATGGAAATAAAGTGACCGCAGGAAAAGACTACCTGAATACGGAAGAATTCCTGGATGCCATTGACCAGAACCTCAGGAAGAAAATCGGTTAAAAGAAAAAGCCACCTCTTTTTGGTATCCCGGTATAAACGGAAATACAAGAAGAGATGGCCTTCCTCTAACGATTGCTTACCTAAGAATATAAACTATTTCTTAACTGAATCAACCTTAGCTTTCAGGCTGTCTTTAGCAGCAGTATGCAGTTGAATCAATTGCAGTCTTAGCTGAATCAGCAATAGCAGTTACGCTATCTTTAGCTGCAGTAGCTGCAGAATCTACCTTAGCTTCCGTGCTGAAGAACCGTTACAGGCTGCAAAAGCGCCAATTGCTAAAACGACAAAAAGTTTTTTCATTGTTATTTGTTTGTTTGTGAATGATTTAATGTTAATACACGGATTGAAAAAAAGTAACCCCCAAGTATGCCAAAATATTAAATATTTTTTTAACTCTCTATATAATATTGATTATAAGTAATTTATACAAAATAATACAGACAATAACCGGATGCTGAAAGGTTTAACATAGAAATCCCGGGTTGTTTTTTTGGCTTTTCCATTTTCAATTGGGTTACGATTCTTTACTTTCAGTATTAAATAATGCACGGCGTGACCACGGACAGCAATGAGCAAGCGTTATTGAAGGGATTGGCAGCAAATGACCGGAAATCTATTGAGACCATTTACCGGACATCATTACAGCATGATTCAGACCCTGGTCATAAACAATAGTGGCACTTCGGACGACGCGCGGGATATTTTTCAGGAAGCCATCATCGTTTTATACGAAAAGGCAAAATCCGGGAGTTTTGAACTGCATGCGCAGCTTAAAACTTATATATACGCCGTTTGTCGGCGCTTATGGCTGAAAAAACTTGCTAGCTTATCAGCGTTTTTCCGGAGATCTGGCCAATGCACCGGAAACGATTGCGACAGATGACGATGTAGAAATGTATGAACACCGGACCCAGGATTTTGAACTGATGGAACAGGCACTGCAGCATCTCGGGGAACCCTGTAAGGAACTTCTGGAAAGTTATTATCTCCGGAAAAAAAATATGTCAGAAATCGCGCAGGAATTTGGATACACGAATGCAGACAATGCGAAGAATCAGAAGTATAAGTGCCTGATGCGTTTGAAAAAAATATTCTTCGGTCATTATAACAATAACAACTCATAAATTAGAGAAATGGACGAGCGGCTGATTTTGGAATCGATTGAAAGGTATATCCGCGGTGAAATGCTTGCCGGAAGAAAGAAAATTTTTTGAAGATCTCAGGAAATCCAATCCCGGAATTGACCAGATGGTGGTTGAACATACCGTTTTCCTTCACCTGATGGAAAAATATGGTGACCGGAAAAATGTAAAATCCACCCTGCAGGATGTGCATAATGAACTGTTTGAAACCGGACAGATCAAACAAACAAAGGAAACGCGCATTGTGAGACTCTGGCTTGAAATACCGAAAAGTTGTTGCGGTAGCGGCTTCCATTGCCGGTATTACTGCGCTGGCGATCAGTGGAATTACTTCCTATGTGGCACCGAAAGCACCTAATCAAAGCCTGGAATTACTTAGCCGTAAAGTTTCGTTACTTGAACAGAAGACAAAATCCCTGGATAAAAAAATTGAAAGCCGGCCTGCAACCAAAGTGCCGGTGGAAGCTGAATTCAAACTCGGAGGTACTGGATTTATGATCGATCCCAGGGGGTATATTATTACCAATGCCCATGTGATCGAAAATTCAACCGTTGTAATTGTACAAAATTATAAGGGACAGGAGTTCAAAACTAAAATTGTTTATGTCAGCCCTACGGCCGACCTGGCTTTTCTGAAAATTATGGACAGTGATTATAAAGCCCCCACGGTTATACCCTATGCCATCAGCAAAGGTAATTTAGAACTGGGTGAAGCCATTTTCACACTGGGTTATCCGAGGGATGAAATAGTTTACGGAGAAGGGTACCTGAGTGCAAAAACCGGCTATGGAGGAGATACACTGGCCTGCCAGATAGCAGTAGCAACGAATCCCGGAAACAGTGGCGGACCTGTTCTTGATAAAAACGGTGAAGTGATTGGTGTGCTAAGCAACCGCCAGACCCATGCACAGGGTGCCGTATTTGCCATCCGTTCAAAAAATATTTTATCAGCGCTGGAAGAAATGAAATCAGACACCAGCCTGGCCTCGATCCATTTGCCCCAAAATTCTACCGTCAAATCCCTGGACAGAGTGCAACAGATTAAGAAAATTCAGGAGTTTATTTATTTGGTGAAGAGCTACTAGGTTATAACTGAATTAATCAAAAACCAGGACTTAATAAAGTTTATCCGGATATACGCCGGATGCAATCAATTTATTAATACTATCCTGCACTGAAGGTGCATCCTCTTTATAAGTAACTCCAAACCAACTGGCGGCTGTTGGAATGATTTTTATCCTGTCCCCGACCTTCCTGAATAAACCGGTCACCGATGATGGGAATAAAAAATTCCGATTTTGGATTCTGTCCGTCTTTTTCAAGGAACTGCACGAATATTTTTTCAATAAATGTAAAAGACAGCCGGATCGAAACACCAGAAATTCATTGATACTTTGGAATCATCGGGAACCTGAAATGTTTTACCTCCTTCTTCATAAGTAATTTTCCCGTTTTCATTTCTATATATCTTGGTTCTTTCGTGGATGGATACCAGGTTATTATCGGCATCAACTGCACAAACACCACGGCTTACAGAACCATTTTCAGATAGTGTTTTAGCGAGATCATATCCGATTATAGAGTAAGTAGTTGCATTTACGTCAGAAGTCAGAAAATGGTAAGCTTTTTCAAATGCATCCCTGCCATAAAAATCGTCCGCATTGATAACCGCAAAAGGATCCTGGATGGCAGATTGTGCACAAAGAACGGCATGCGCTGTTCCCCAGGGCTTTGAACGATCCGCCGGGGCTGTATATCCATCGAGATAGGATTCCATTTCCTGGTACACATATTCAGTCTCCACCTGTTTACCCCATTTCGGTTCGAATATATTTTTGAAATCATCAGCAAAATCTTTACGGATGATAAACACGATTTTTTTGAACCCGCTTCGGATAGCATCATAAATAGAGTAGTCCATGATTGTTTCTCCGGAAGGTCCGAAAGACTGGACCTGTTTCATACTTCCATAACGTGATGCCATACCTGCCGCAAGAATCAATAAGGTTGGTTTCATTACCGTAATTTTAATGCGAGGTGAAATTAATTAATAAACGCAAAAGAGAATCAGATTTATCGTGGTTGATTTAATACCTGATTTGAATAATATCAGCCTGGAACATTGGGATCATCCTGTTTTCCGGGAGCATGAACTGCATGTAGACATTCTCAGGCTGGATAAGATCCATCCTGAAATTTCCGGCAATAAATGGTTTAAATTAAAATATTATCTCAGGAAAGCAAAAGAAGAGAATAAACATACACTTATCAGTTTTGGTGGCGCTTACTCAAATCATTTACTGGCACTTGCTGCAGCTGCAGCTATGAATGGGTTTGCATCCATGGGGTTAATCCGGGGTGAAGAGTCGCGTCCGCTTTCTCATACGTATGGCTTCCGCAAGAGAATTTGGAATGAAACTGCAATTTCTGTCGCGCACGGAATATAATGATCGTAAAAATTCGGAGGCAAAAAATAATCCTGATTTATTTACACCGGATACACTTTTGATTCCGGAAGGAGGTGCCGGCAACGAGGGTATCCGGGGTGCTGAAGAAATTTTGTCCGTTATTCCTTTCACCGGGTATTCCCATATTTGTTGTGCAGTGGGTACTGGAACAACACTCGCTGGCCTGATTAATCGTTCTGAAAGGAACCAGAAAATTATCGGAGTATCCGTATTGAAAGGAACCCGGGATCTGAACCCCCTGGATCCTTCCTGGATAAATAATAAATCGAAGCTTGACCAATGTCAGCATAATCCATCAGGATCATTTTGGGGGATATGCCAAATATAATCTGCTGCTCCTGGATTTCATGAACGACATATTTACCAAATCGGGAATTCCGACTGATTTTGTATATACCGGGAAACTTTTTTATTCCATAGTCCGTATGGCAGGAGACAACTTTTTCCCGCCGGGGGCAAGATCCTAATTTTACATACAGGAGGAATCCAGGGAAACCGGTCATTGCCGCCCGGAGTTACTCCAGTTTTAAGCTGGCTGAAAAGGGTGCTTCCCTTATCTTTGCCGGGATCCAAATTAAAGATAAGTTCGTGCCATGCGTCTTCTTTTTGCACTGGTTTTAATTTCCGTTATTATCCTGCCCCATGCAAAAGCACAGGATACATTGCCTGGTTTTACGGCTTCGCTGAAATCCAATGGGAAAGTACTGATCAGCTGGAGAAACAGCTATCCGACTATAAACCAGATCAGCATTCAAAGATCTTCCGACAGCCTCCGCAATTTTACCACACTGATAACAGTACCGGATCCCCGAATTCCGGAAAATGGCTTTGTAGACAGTAAAGCCAACGGAGCAAAAATGTACTATCGGATTTTTATTTTATTTCCGAACAGCAAATATATGTTTACCAAATCCAGACGGGCGATCCTGGAGACAGCCGGTCAACCCAATCTTGTTCTGAAATTGGTTTCTAATGAAAAACCAAAATCGGCGATCCAGCCGGTTCAGCAAAAACAAAATTCGACGGCCGGCAGAGCCGGAAAAAGCTAAGGCTGTCAAGCCCGCGGAGGAAGAAGAAAAATATCTGATCCTGCCTAAAATAGATAATTCAAGAATCTACTATATGATGGAAACCACGAACACGAAAAAACCTTCCGTAAGCAATCCGGGGAAAATTAAAAGTACCACGATAGAAGTGGAAAAAATACTATTTGTAAAAAGAAGAGATTCCGTGATAATGCAGCTGGCAGGCAACCAGGTCAGGCGTTTCAGTGATTCCCTGATTAAGCAAACCAAGGACACTTTGTTATTTGTGAATGCAGATACACTTCAGATCAAACCTTATATCGAAATATATAAAGAACCTAAGGAAGTTTACAAAATTTCACCATGGGTATTTACGTCCAAAGACGGAAACGTGATGATTGCCCTGGCAGATTATAGCCATAAAAAATATTTTGTAGCGTTCTATGAAACGGATAGCACACTGGTGCTGGAAGTAAAAGATATCAAAGATCCGGAGCTTATTATAGATAAAACCAATTTCGGACATTCCGGCTGGTTCCGATTTGAATTCTATGAAGACGGGAAGCTAAAAGAAAAGAATAAATTATTAATACCAAGAGAATAGTGAGCGGGTATAAGGTTGTGATAATAAAAAAAGATGACGCTCACACCCCCACCGATTCTTCCATTCCAATGAGTTCAGCGTCAAAGACTTCTTCGAAATGAATTTTTAATTTCTCCTTCACTTCTCCCAGATCGACGTTTCGACCCAGCTCGCGGGCCAGGGAACTAACCTGTTTATTTTTAATCCCACATGGAATAATACCATCAAAATATTGCAAGTCAGTATTTACGTTAAATGCAAATCCATGCATCGTGATCCAACGGCTGCAACGGACACCGAAAGCGGCAATTTTTCTTTCTTTACCCACTATCACCTGGTTCCAGCCAGACACCGGTTTCTCCACTGGAACGTTCACCCTGGATACCATAATCAGAAAGTGTTCTGATGATAATTTCTTCCAGGTTGCGAAGGTATTTACCGATATCCGTTCCGAACTTTTCCAGGTCCAGAATTGGATAACCCACAATTTGTTCCGGTCCGTGAAATGTTATATCACCACCACGATTTGTCCTTACAAACAGAATACCCCGCTCCTGTAATTCCGATTCATCCAGCAAAACATTTTCCTCATGTCCTGTTTTACCCAGCGTGTACACCGGTGGGTGTTCCACAAACAACAGATAGTTGGTTGTGGAATTCTTTAATTGCTTCTGTTGGGCAGAATGATAACGGGTTTTGATATCCACATTTTGTTTCAGTAAGGTTTCCTGGTAGTTCCAGGCATCTGAATATCCCATCACACCTAGGTCCCTGAAAAAAACCGGCTGCTTTTGCATTTTACAAAATTATGCTTTTCGGCTGAAGGGCTTAATCAAAAATCCAAAGTGATCTTGCCTGTTTCGTAATTAAATCCCGAATTTTCAGGCACTTCGCTGTCCTTATTTACCGGGAATACAACAGGAGACTGTTAAAATCTCATATTTGACTCGGAGCCCTGCGAACCGTGAAAATATCACGCGCACAGGTTCACACATAATCCTATACGGTTAAGCCTTCAATCTAAAAAATGTAATTTCGCAGATGTCCAACAAATCAGACGGATCTGAAAACAAAAGCCTGCCAATTTCCAGACCGCCACTCAATGGGATGAACGATCGAACAATTTTGCGTAATGGAGACGAAGGGGAGGATTACTCCGAAACCTTGTATGAACGAATGAACCTGGTTGTTGACAAAGGTCAGGAAGCCGTACGCCTGGATAAATTCCTGACAGCACGTATAGAAAATATTTCGCGAAATAAAGTGCAACAGGCCATTGAAGGCGGCCGGGTACTGGTAAACAATAAGGCGGCTTCTGCCAATTATAAGATCAGGCCAGGAGATAATATTATCTGTTTTTCTGACCGCCAGGTGGTCGGTGAGGAAATCATACCGGAGAAAATGGACTTAAATATTTTCTTTGAGGATGATGAAGTACTTATTATCAATAAGCCACCCGGGCTCGTTGTTCATCCGGCATCCGGTAATTACAGCGGCACCCTAATTAATGGAGTGGCTTATTATCTTCATGAGAAAAATCAGGCGATCACAGAAGAAACACTGCCGCGCTTTGGTTTGGTACACCGGATAGATAAAAATACAAGTGGATTATTGGTATTGGCTAAAACCAGCCGGGCGGTTGCCAGCCTGGCCAAACAATTCTTTGAACATACCGTAAAACGTCAATATATAGCCCTTGTATGGGGCGATTTAAAAGAAGACAGCGGAACCATCTATGCACATGTTGGCCGCCACCAGCGTTTTCGTAAATTATTTGAAGCCTATCCGGAAGGGGATCATGGAAAAGAAGCCATTACACATTATGAAGTGATTGAACGTTTTGGTTATGTAACCCTGGTCAGATGCGTGTTGGAAACCGGCCGTACGCACCAGATACGCGTGCATATGAAATTTATTGGTCATCCATTATTCAACGATGAAACGTACGGCGGCGATAAAATATTAAAGGGAACGATTTTCAGTAAGTATAAACAATTTGTGGAAAACTGTTTTACTATCTGCCAGCGACAGGCACTACATGCCAAAACGATTGGTTTCATGCATCCTGTCACAGGGGACGAAATGTTGTTTGACAGCGAATTGCCGGAGGATATGCAGGAAGTGATTACGAAGTGGAGAAATTATCTGCAAAGGCCCAAAACAAATTCGTCCGGCGGCTGACTTCCAATTGGCATTATCAGGATAAGAGACTGTATTGATGTTGACCCTAGTTGGTAAAACTCATTTTGTAGTCCACGCTGATTTTTCCTTTCGAAATATCGGCCAGTTTACTTTTCAGCAATTTGCGTTTAAGGGGCTTGAGATAGTCGATAAATAATTTTCCTTCAATATGATCGTATTCGTGCAGAATTACACGGGCTGTTAAACCATTGAATTTTTTCCGGTGATGTTGAAATTGCTGGTCGTCGTATTCAATTTCAACTTCCTCATTACGCATGATTTCTTCCCGGATTTTTGGAATACTCAGACATCCTTCGGTATAACCCCAGGGTTCGCCGTTGAGTTTAACGATTTGGGCATTGATAAAAACTTCTTTCATTCCGGGAGCATCCGGATATTTACCCTGCTCTTCATCTTCCAGATTGGTAAATATTTGGGTACTGTCGATTACAAACAAGCGGATCGGTCTGTTTACCTGAGGTGCGGCAAGGCCCACTCCGCTGCTTTCATACATGGTTTCCCACATATCTTCAATCAGTTTGTCCAGTTGCGGATAATCCGCCTGGATCACTTTTCCCTTTGTTCTTAAAACCTGCGCGCCATAGGCAACGATCGGTAAAATCATGTTGCAAAAATACATTTTTAAGCTTAAAGCTTAATGCCAGTGACCATTGGGAAATTTGAAAAATTGAAAATAAAACCACATATAAGCCACCCTCATATTTTGGCCAGGTATTCCTGTAACATCATGGTCGCAGCCACCTGATCCACAACGCCTTTTTCTCGTCTCCGGCTTTTTTTTAAGCCCATTTCTACCATCGCGCGGGACGCCATTATAGAGCTGTATCGTTCATCTATCGGTTTTAGTGGAATTGCAGGAAATTTAGTTTGAAGTATTCCCATTATTCGTTTCACATCGGCCGTCAGGTCCGTCGGGCTGTCATCCAGGTTGCGGGGATCACCAATCAGGATCAATTCGACATTTTCCTTTTTCAGGTATTCTTCGAGGAAAGTAAAAATCCGGGCAGATTCTATGGTGGTAAGTGCCGAAGCAATAATCTTTAACGGATCGGTTACTGCGATACCGGTTCTTTTCATTACCATAATCAATCGCCATGATCCTCGCCATACCGGTTAATGTTTATGGGTGATGAACATATCTGCAATTACAAAAAAGGCAAAAACCACACTCGCAATTCCGTTGGCGGTCATAAATGCAATATTGACACGGCTCAAATCGTCGGGCTTTACAATTGCATGCTGGTAAATCAACATACCGGCAAACAAAATCATCCCGGTCCAGTACCAGGCTCCAAAGCCTCCCGCCAAACCGGCCACAATTACAAATAAAGCACTGAGCAGGTGTAAAAAAACAGATACACGCAGGGATCTTTTTTTTCCAAAGGCCGCTGGAATGGAATGGAGTTTTTCCGACTTGTCGAAATCCTCATCCTGCATGGCATAAATGATATCAAAGCCGCTGACCCAGCAGATGACAGCTCCGGAAAATAAGAGTGGGAGTAGTTCGAAGCGCCCGGTCACTGCCAGGAAAGCTCCTATGGGCGCCAGGGATAAACCGATGCCCAGTACCAAATGACACAATGCAGTAAAACGTTTGGTATAACTATAAAATAGAATTACGAATAAAGCGACCGGAGATAAATAAAAACAAAGCGGGTTTATAAACCAGCAGCTGATCATAAAAAAAAGACAGCAAACAATCACAAACCGGAGGGCGCTGTTTGGCGCAATAATGCCGCGGGGAATTTCGCGGATTGCAGTTCTTGGATTACGGGAATCGAAATGTCTGTCCAGATAGCGGTTAAATGCCATGGCTGCACTCCGGGCTGTAATCATACAAATCAAAACCAGAAAAAATCGAATTATCAAAACCCGAGTTGCCGGAATATCCCCTTCATGAATTAACCGTGTACCGAATATTCCGAGAAAAAATCCGATCATCGCGAATGGCAATGCAAATAATGTGTGTGAAAATTTTACGAGGCTGAGATAATTTCTGAAATGCGACATATTTGAATATAGAATATAAAGAATTAAACCAGGCTGCCCATTCGTTTAGCCGGCGGTATTAACTTTTTGAATCGATCTGACAAGTTCCCACAAAACCATTCCTGCAGCGACTGAAACATTGAGTGAATGTTTCATACCGAACTGGGGAATTTCAATACATGCATCGCAGCAGGCGAGTACTTCCTCGCTCACCCCCTCCACTTCATTTCCAAAAATGATCACTATTTTTTCATCATCCGTCTGTATAAATTCATGCAGGGGGATGCTTTCAGCCACCTGTTCCACACCAATAATCCGGTATCCCGCTTCCTTTAACATATTTTACTGCTTCCTTTGCTTTTTCCACATATTTCCATTCCACAGTCTCGGTAGCTCCCAGTGCAGTTTTATGAATATCTCTGTGAGGGGGGCGGGGTGTGTAGCCGCAGAGGTAAATGGCTTCTGTCAGAAAGGCATCCGCCGTTCTGAATACACTTCCCACATTATGCATACTCCGGATGTTTTCCAGCAGAAGGATCACGGGAAGCTTTTCAGCGTCCTGGAATTCAGCCTTGTTCTTACGCGGAAGCTCATCCATCCGAAGTTTTCGCATGGCGCAAAGATACTGAAGCCCCGGAAATCAGTAGGTTGATGGTTGACAGTTGATGGCTAATGGCTGAGGTCCGGAGGTTGAAGTTGACAAAATTTCAAATTCTCAATTTGTCCTGGCTATAAGCCTTTTTAAGTTGTTCACAACGGGGAAAACCCTGTAATTTTTGGAGATCGCTTCCTTACATTTGCCGCATCCGGTGCTAATCCCGCTGTTTATCATACCGGAACCTCCTCATGTCGAAACTTTCAGCAGACACCCCCCTGATGCAGCAACACCGGGCGATTAAACAAAAATACCCGGATGCCATCCTATTATTCCGGGTGGGGGATTTTTATGAAACCTTCGGGGAGGATGCTATCCATGCATCGCGGATCCTTGGAATAACACTTACCAAAAGAAACAATGGCGCTGCCTCTTCCAGCGAGCTGGCTGGTTTCCCTCATCATGCCCTCGACACCTACCTTCATAAATTGGTAAAAGCAGGGTTCCGGGTGGCGATCTGCGATCAACTCGAAGATCCTAAACTTGCCAAAGGCATTGTTAAACGAGGCGTCACAGAAATGGTTACTCCCGGAACTGCCATTCAGGATAAACTTCTTGAACACCGAAGCAACAATTTTCTGGCTGCCTTACATTACGGAGAAGACGTACAGGGCATTGCATTCCTGGATATTTCTACCGGGGAGTTTTTCACCACGGAAGGAGGGACGGAATATATTGATCAGTTATTGCAGACTCTAAGACCTGCTGAAGTGATCTTCCCGCGCAACTATCAGAAAATTTTCAAGGAAAATTATGGGGACAGTTTTTATACTTACTCACTGGAAAGCTGGGTTTTCGACGAAGCTTATGCGCGTGAGATCCTGCTGAAACATTTTCAAACCCATTCCCTGAAGGGATTTGGCATCGAGGCCCTTCCACTGGGCATCATCGCAGCGGGAGCAATAATTCATTATCTAAAAGACACGGAACATCCCAACCTGCAGCATATCACTACAATCCAAAGGCTGGATCGTGAAAATTATCTTATGGATGGACCAGTTTACAGTTCGTAACCTGGAGCTCCTGCCCGGTGGAGATCACCGCTATTCCTTACTACACACACTGGACAATACTGTTTCACCCATGGGCGCCCGACTGATGAAAAGATGGATGCTTATGCCACTTAAAGATTTGTTGCCCATCAGGGAAAGGCTTGATCTCGTGGAATTTCTGATCCGTGAACCGGAACTGCGTACACAGTTGATCCATCATATAAAAATTTGCGGCGACATGGAAAGAATGCTTTCCCGCATACCCTCAAAAAAAATTAGTCCCCGAGAAATCCTGCAACTCGGACGCGGACTCTATGAAATATTGCATATTCAAAAACTTTGCGCAGATACTGCAGAACCCTTTTTACAAAAGCTTATCAATTTATTGAACCCCTGTCTGCCGATGGCAGACCGAATTCTGGCCGAGCTGGTTGAAAATCCACCCGCTCTGGCTCACAAGGGAAATCTGATCCGACCGGGCATAGATACTGAATTAGATGAACTTCGCGAGATATCGTCGGGCGGAAAACAATGGCTGGCGGGTTTACAACAGAAAGAATCGCAGGAAACCGGTATTTCGTCATTAAAAATCAGTTTCAATAATGTTTTTGGCTACTATTTAGAAGTGACAAATTCTCATAAGCATAAAGTTCCTGAATCATGGACACGCAAGCAGACACTCGCCAACGCGGAAAGATATATCACCCCTGAATTAAAAGTTTATGAAGAAAAAATAATGGGTGCTGAAGAAAAAATTCAGCTGATTGAAGCACGCATTTATGATACGCTTATGCTTTCACTCCGGGATTATATTGCTCCCGTCCAGGTAAATTGTTCAGTACTCGCAACTCTTGACTGCCTGCTTTGTTTCGCCGGTAACGCTCTTCGATTCAATTACAAAAAGCCGGTTATTCAGGAAGAATCCATACTTGAATTAAAAGAAAGTCGTCATCCGGTGATTGAAAAAAATTTACCACCGGGCGAGGAATATATTGCCAATGACCTGATACTGGATCCGGCAGATCAGCAGATAATTATATTAACCGGTCCTAATATGAGTGGTAAATCGGCCCTGCTCCGTCAGGTAGCCCTGATTACACTCATGAGTCATATGGGAAGCTTTGTGCCTGCAACACTGGCGAATATTCCGTTAACAGATAAAATTTTCACTCGCGTGGGTGCGTCTGACAATGTAAGTGGCGGTGAATCCACTTTCCTTGTAGAAATGAATGAAACAGCCAGTATTCTTAATAATATAACAGCCCGAAGTCTTATTATTCTGGATGAGATCGGAAGGGGCACCTCAACATACGACGGAATCTCGATTGCCTGGAGCATTGCGGAATACCTGCATCAGTCACCCTTTAAACCGAAAACTCTTTTCGCCACGCATTATCATGAATTGAACGAACTCGAAAACAAATTTGCAGGCGTAAAAAATTATCATATTACAAGCCGCGAGCTGGGAAATAAAATCATCTTCCTGCGCAAGCTGGCACCTGGCGGATCCACTCATAGTTTTGGCATTCATGTGGCCAAGATGGCCGGTATGCCCGCCACCCTGATTAACCGTGCCAATGAAATTCTGAAACAATTGGAAGAAAGCCGAGGCGGTGAAAACACAGCGCTTAAGGAAGAGATGAAAAAAATTACAGGACCAAGGCTGCAGTTATCCATTTTTGACGCTCATACCCAGACCTTTGAACAAATACGAAAAATGCTTCAGGAGCTGGATATTAACCGCCTTACTCCCGTCGAAGCCTTGCTTAAACTAAATGAGATCAAGAGGATTGCTGCAGTAGGCGCCTAAGACATCGAACATTAGCTGTCAGTTATTACAGATAGCTCAGCCACCATTTTTTGTGGGTAGTTTTATAATTATCGTACCATCGGCAGAGAGGATATAAAATTAATATAACAGCGATCCAAATCAGATATACTCCGGCTAAACCAAATCCAAAATTATCCGGACGGAACATAAATGGACTATGTTGGGGAGGGATATCTTTTGACTGATATCCCTGTATAAAAAACAAAATTACCGTGAGTGTATGAATAAGGTAAAGATGCAAGACATAGAAAAAAAATGGAACACGCCCGAATATGCGCAAAAAAGAAAATGAATCTTTCGAAATTCGATCGAGGAAACCGAGTACGATCAGTGCAATACCTAACGTAAGGGAAATATAATCCAGGGAAGGTGGATATTTGGAGAGATTAAAAAAAGAAAGCCAGGAGAAAAGGCGACTGCGAATAAAATGCCAGTGTTCAGGATCGCCGTAATGATTGTAAGAACGTAAGATCAGGAAAAGCAGGATCGCGAAAGACCCTGAAATAAATAGAATTTTCTTTCTCTCCCTATTAAATGCGGGCGTAAATATTTTTCCGATTCCATAACCCAGTATCATAATCCCTGTCCAGGGTAGAAACGCATATACGATAATGCCGATATGGTGTGGCCACAAATGAATTTCTGTAAATTTTCCATGATGCGCCAGATTCCACAAAAGACCAAACTGTGCATCTTTACTGCTTTCCGGAATATCCAGCAAATTGTGCAGTCCAATGATCAACAAACCGCAAAGCAGGATAGCATTGAGGGGTAAGCCAAATTAGTAAACCCAGTATAATCATGCTTACACCAATAGCCCAGATCACCTGCAGGATAAAAACGTGATATAATGGATCAAAGGTCCAGGCAAGGGTTACAATGAAAAGTTCCATCAGCACGAGCCAGCAGCCTCTTTTTACCAGAAAAATGCTTAATTCTTTTTTTGTTTTCTTCTGGCCCATCAGATATGCCGAAACGCCAGACAGTAATAAAAATGTCGGTGCACAAAAATGGGTTATCCAACGGGTAAAAAACAATAAAGGCGTGGTGGTCATCAGATTTGTCGGACTATCGGTAAACGCAGCATAGTGAAAATAGTCTCTTACATGATCAAGGGCCATAATGATCATGACGACCCCCCTTAAGACATCAATCGAATAAATTCTCCGGACAGCTTCAGCAGTTCTTTGCATGTTTTGTTAAAAGCGCACAAGTTATAATGATCCCGAACAAATTAATGAACTTTCCCAGGAGCCTGACTCATTTTCGTAATTGATTCCCGTTCCGGGAAAAAACCAGAGTCACAAATTAGCACATAACTAATTGAATATCATTATATTATCAGTATGGCACAGGGGTTGGCTATATAGGTTGTAACTAATTTTATGAAAACAACATTTCTCTTTATCGCCCTGATTTTTGCCAGCACATTCAGCTATGCTGATCCCAGCTTTGGCAGTTTAACCCTGACCAATTTTAAGGGCGTATTTACTGATCAACAGGTAGTTGAACTAAATTGGTTGACCATGATGGAATCCGGTGTGGATCATTTTGAAATCCAGCGTAGTGGTGACGGATTAAATTTCCAGGATATTGACAGTGTTGAATCAAAGATGAAAATATCTACCAGTGATTATCAGTTGCATTATAGCTACACAGATATCCACCCCCTGATTGGAACTTCATATTATCGGATTAAAGTAATTGGAAAGAAAGGAAATATCAATCAAACTCCCGTAGTACAGATTGTTAACAATCCTTTTGAAGGTACCCGGATCTACCCTACCGTGATACAGAACAATATGATTTTTATTGAATCAGATAAAAATTTGCGCGGTGCAAAAATGGAATTTTTTGACCTTTCCGGTAATAAAATCAGTGAAACAAATTGGAATACATTATCGGGTCGTCAAAATGTACAGGTATCTAAATCAGGAGTTCTGCCTACCGGAACCTATGTTGTCAGACTGACTGCAAATGGCCAGAATGTTAAAAACCAACTTGTAATTGTACAAAGTCATTAACAGTTACTGAAAAAAAATGTTAACATTTCAAAATTCGGCGAACTGTGAAAAAGTTTTGAAAATGAATTGAAAAACCGAATCAGAATAGACGTAAATTTGCCGCTGAAAGAGCCCGTTTTTGGTCCAAGATCCATCTGATCCCTTCGAAGATTTATACTAGAACACACATAAAAAGATCCAGCGTAGTGACTGGATTTTTTTATGCCTTCCATTAAACAAGTGTCTTCAGTTTACTAACAACTTCATCCACTTCATTTCTTGTATTTTGACGGCTGAAAGAGAATCGGACTGTAGTCCGGTCTGAGCCGGGATAGATAGCCTGAATTACATGTGAGCCAAGCTGCGCGCCGCTGGTACACGCGCTTCCACCGGAAGCGCAAATATGATTGATGTCCAGATTAAACAATAACATTTCGGATTTTTCGGATTTGGGAAAGCTCACACTTAAAATTGTATAGAGGCATTTACCAAAAGAATCCCCGTTAAAAGTTACTTCCGGGATTGCTTTCTGTAATTCATCCGCCATATAAATTCTCAACCCGTTGATATATTTGCATTCTTCGTCCATTCTCTGACTTGCCAGTTCGAGAGCTTTGGCAAATCCAACAATGCCATAAACATTCTCTGTACCGGCCCGCATATTTCTTTCCTGTGCACCACCATGAATATTTGGCTTTACTTTTAACTGTTCATTGATATATAAGATCCCGGTTCCCTTCGGCCCATGAAATTTATGGGATGCCCCAGTGATAAAATGTATAGTCAGTTTACTCAAGTCAAATGAATAATGACCCAGCGTTTGTACGGTATCGGAATGAAAAATCGCTCCATATTTTTTACAGATTTCAGAAACTCTTGAAATATCAAGAAGATTCCCAATTTCATTATTGGCATGCATAAGGCTAACCAGTGCTTTTTCCTCCAATCCGTCCAGTATCCGTTCCAGATGATCAAGATCCAGGTGACCATCAGGAAGCACATTCAATAAATGGACTTTGGCTTCGCCCCGATCCTGATAATAGGTAATTGTGTGCAGGGTGGCGTGGTGTTCCAGTGGTGAACTGATGATATGTCTGCAACCCAGATCCTGCACGGCAGCACGAATGGCTGCATTACTGCTTTCTGTTCCTCCACTGGTAAAAAAAATCTCAGCCGGATGTGCATGAAGCATTTGTGCGACTGATTTTCTTGCCTGTTCTATGGCCATGCGACTCTCCCTTCCGTAGGAATAAATAGAAGAAGGGTTTCCGAACTTCTCAGTCAGGTAGGGCATCATCGTTTCCAGGACTACCGGATCCAGCGGTGTTGTCGCCGCGTTATCAAAATAAATTCTTTCCATCGGAACAAAAATTTTCGGATTTAAATAAACTCCTGGATATCTTTCATGAGGCGCCTGGCGATATTGTTCGCAGTCGTTTCAAAATTACTTTCCGCATATATGCGGATGATCGGTTCTGTATTGGATGTGCGGAGATGCACCCAATCTTCATCAAATTCAATTTTCAAACCATCTTCTGTATTTGCCGGATGATTTTTATATTTTGTTTTGATCTGGTCAAAGATTTTATTTACGTTGATACCCTTTTCCAGTTCAATTTTATTTTTTGAAATAAAATAATCCGGGTATTTTGACCGGAAGGAACGCATTCCGTTTTTGTGCCGGGCCAAAGCACTCAGAAATAATCCAATCCCGATCAGAGCATCCCTTCCATAATGCAGGTCGGGTACGATAATTCCCCCGTTCCCTTCTCCTCCAATTACTGCCTTCACTTCTTTCATCTTATTTACCACATTGACTTCCCCGACAGCAGAAGGAAAGTACTGGCCGCCATGTTTCAGGGTGATTTCCTTGAGCGCCTTCGTACTGCTCATATTGCTTACGGCATTTCCCGGTTTTTGTGAAAGGACATAGTCTGCCACAGCTACCAGTGTAAACTCTTCTCCGAACATGGTGCCGTCTTCACAAACAAAACATAACCGGTCTACATCCGGATCGACCGCGATTCCCAGGTCGGCCCCTGATTTTTTTACCTCAGCACTCAGGCCGGCCAGATTTTCCGGAAGAGGCTCCGGGTTATGAGCGAACCTGCCGTTAACTTCTTCATTCAGTAAGCGAATATTTTCTACTCCCAATTCTTTTAGCAGAGGAGGAATGAATAATGCTCCACTCGAATTGATGCAATCCACCACCACCTTAAAATGCTTGCTCCTGATGGCCGCGAGGTCAATAAGGGGATAGTCCAAAACCGCCTGGATATGCTTATACAAATAACTGTTGTCCACCGAATAAGTTCCCAGTTTATCAGTCGTTGCAAAGGAATAGGCCTCTTTGGCTGCCTTATCCAGGATCCAAAGACCATTTTCCGAACTGATAAATTCGCCCGCACTATTGAGCAGTTTAAGTGCGTTCCATTCCTGAGCATTATGACTTGCAGTAATGATAATTCCTCCAGCTGCTTTTTCCCCGATAACTGCCATTTCCACCGTCGGTGTAGTGGACAATCCCAGATCGTGCACATCCAGCCCCAGGCCAGTCAGGGTGCTTACGACGAGGTTACGCACCATTTCTCCGCTTATGCGGCCATCTCTTCCAATTACAATTTTTTTTGAATGGGCAACCGATTCTTTAATCCAGGTTCCAAAAGCAGCCGAAAAACGAACGATATCCAGTGGTGTGAGATTCTCATTGGGTTTTCCGCCAATAGTTCCCCGGATACCAGAAATACTCTTTATCAATGCCACGCAGATGAGGTTTAATAGAGTGCAAAAATACGGTTTTAAGCCTAAAGCTTAACGTGTAGAACCTAAACCTGACACGAGAATTTGGAGTTGCAGGAGCAGGTAAACAAATGGATTTAGACTTTTTTTATGAGGTCTATGAATTCATCAAAAAGATAACGACTGTCGTGTGGACCCGGAGTTGCCTCTGGATGATATTGTACTGAGAAAACCGGTCGGTTCCTGAGCCGGATACCTTCAATGGAATCGTCATTGAGGTTTATATGGGTCACTTCCACATCAGGATTTTTTCGAACGGAAACTGGGTCCACTCCAAATCCATGATTCTGGGTTGTAATCTCACATTTTCCGGTGATCAGATTTTTTACCGGATGATTGAGGCCGCGGTGTCCATGATGCATTTTAAAAGTAGGTATTCCCTTGGCCAGGGCCAGTAGCTGGTGACCCAGACATATACCGAATAAGGGTTTTTCTTCTTTGAGAATATCACGAACGGTTTCCACCGCATAATCCATTGCCGCCGGATCGCCCGGTCCATTAGAAAGAAAATAACCCGAGGGTTTGAATTCCTTAAGGGTACTAAGTGCGGTTTTAGCCGGAAATACTTTTACATAGGCACCCCGGTCAATCATACACTGTACAATATTTCTTTTAACCCCATAATCAAGCACCGCAATCCTTACACCAGATGCGGGATCACCTGCTTCATAGGTATTTTCGGTGGAAACAGCAGATGCCAGTTCCAGTCCATCCATGTCAGGCACGGAAAGCAATTGTTTTTTTAATTCATTCACGTCCAGAATTTCGGAGGAAATGATGCAGTTCATAGCCCCTTTCTGCCGCACATGGGTAACCAGGGCCCGTGTATCGACGCCTTCAATACAAACGATCTGGTTCGCTTTCAGATAGTCGTTCAGAGAGCCCTTGGCCTGTATCCGGGAAAATTGTTCTTCAAGGTTTCGGCCGATCAGCCCGCGGATCTTTACACTGTCCGATTCCACATCTGCATCTTTAACCCCATAATTCCCGATATGGACACTGTTCATGATCAGAACCTGTCCGTAATAGCTTGGGTCAGTAAAAACCTCCTGGTATCCGGTCATTCCGGTATTAAAACAGATCTCTCCGGATGTAGTTCCTGTTTTACCGAAAGCCTGTCCGTAATGAACTGATCCGTCCTGAAGAATAAGTAAGGCGGGTTTTTGAACTGGTGAGATGGCCATAGTTTTCGAATAATTTTGCAAAGAAAACGAATATTAGTGTGAAAGTCTGGAAGTATGGGAGTATGGGAGTATGAATTTTGTTAACAATCCGTTACATTCACATTTAAATTTACCCATTCAACTTCCACTTTCCATTACCTCCACACTTCACATTCCAACAATGCTCTTCACTCAATAAAAAAGCAGAACCAGTTCGGTTCTGCTTTGTGATATATGAATTCGTTCCAATTTATTTTTCTGCTTTTTCTTCTTTAGCTTCCGTTTTTTCAACCGGTTCAGTTTTTTCTGCGGATTTCTTTTTGCCACCGGCACGACGGGTTTTTTTGGCGGCTTCCTTGGCTTCGCCTTTGCCTTTGCCGTAGATTTCATTGAAATCCACCAGTTCGATCATGGCCGTTTCAGCAGCGTCACCGGTTCTTTGTCCCAATTTGATGATACGGGTATAACCACCCGGACGACCGCCAACTTTTTCAGCGACTGTGCTGAAGAGTTCGGTGATTGCTTCCTTATCCTGCAGATAACTGAAAACCACCCGGCGCTGGTGGGTAGTATTTTCTTTTGCTTTGGTGATCAGTGGTTCAATATAAGTTCTGAGCACTTTTGCCTTCGCAAGGGTTGTTACGATTCTCTTGTGAGAGATCAGCTGGCTGGCCAGGTTACTGAGCAGGGCACTCCGGTGAGCTGCTTTCCTGCCAAGGTTGTTGATTTTGTCTCCGTGACGCATGACTTGTTGTTTTAGCCTTGTACCGTGTCAGGAATTGCAAAGCGTGATTATGAAAATTATGAGATTGTGAAAGATGTGGGTGTGCGAATAATTCTCACATTCCCATATCTCTCACACTTGATATTATTCGTCGTCCAATTTAAGTTTAGAAAGGTCCATACCGAAGTGAAGTCCCCTTTCATGCAATACCTGTTCGATTTCCGCCAGAGATTTCTGACCAAAATTCCGGAATTTCATGAGGTCTTCCTGTTCGTAAGTAACCAGTTCGCTCAGGCTATTAATTTTAGCAGCTTTGAGGCAATTAAAAGCCCTGACGGAAAGATCCAGGTCTTCCAGCGGAGTCTTCAGTACTTTACGCAACTGCAGGGTTTGTTCATCAACGAGGTCTTCTTTCTTTTCTTCCTTATTATCGAAAGTGATGTTTTCGTCGGTAATGATCATCAGATGCTGGATCAGGATACGGGAAGCCTGTTTTACTGCTTCTTCCGGGTGGATGGTACCATCTGTAGAAACTTCCATTAACAGTTTTTCGAAATCCGTTCTCTGTTCCACACGGGTATTTTCAATAGAATACCGTACGTTTTTAATGGGAGTAAATATGGCATCTGTCGGAATATATCCAAATGGTGCATCTTTCGGTTTGTTGTCTTCAGCCGGTACATAACCGCGCCCTTTGCCGATGGTGATCTCTATATCAACCCGGGCTGAAGCATCCATCGTGCAGATGAGCAGGCCAGGATTCATCACTTCAAAACTCGGTAAAGCATCCCCAATGGTTGCTGCAGTGAATTCGGTTTTGTTTTTGAGGCTAAGGGTAATTTTTTCCTGAGCCACTTCATGGTCCACTTTCTTTTTGAAACGCACCTGTTTGAGATTCAGGATAATTTCAACCACGTCTTCCGTAACACCCTTGAGGGTGGCGAATTCGTGATCAGCTCCTTCGATTTTTACACCGATGATTGCGTATCCTTCCAAAGAGTTGAGCAATACCCTGCGAAGGGCATTCCCGATGGTTACTCCGTAACCTGGCTCCAAAGGACGGAATTCGAACTGGGCTTCGAAATCAGTAGCTTTTTGAAGTATGATTTTGTCTGGTTTCTGGAAATTTAAAATGGCCATATTTAAATTTTCGATTTACGAATGATGAATGCTTGCGATTATTTACTATACAATTCCACGATCAGTTGTTCCTTGATATTTTCAGGGATACTTTCTCTCTCCGGATAAGCAATGAAAGTTCCTTTCATTTCTGTTTCATTCCAGTCAAGCCAGTTGATCCGGTTACCCTTGCCTTTTACAGCGCTGGTAATGCCGGCATTTCCCTGGGAAGTTGCTTTGAGACCTATTACATCTCCTGGTTTAAGCTGGAAAGAAGGCACATTTACGACTTCTCCGTTAACAGTGACGTGTTTATGGGAAACCAACTGACGGGCACCCGGACGGGAAGGGGAAATACCCAAACGATAAATCGTATTGTCCAGTCTGGATTCGAGCAAGCGAATCAGGTTTTCACCGGTTACACCCTTTTTACGGGAAGCTTCTTCGAAAGTTTTACGGAACTGGCGTTCCAGAACGCCGTAAGTATATTTCGCTTTTTGCTTTTCCTTTAACTGGAGTGCATATTCACCCAGGGTCTTTCGCTTTTTGGTAGCTCCATGCTGACCGGGAGGATTGCTGTTTTTGTTGAGCCATTTTCCATTTCCTAAAATAGGTTCTCCGAATTTGCGGGAGATTTTGGTCTTTGGACCTGTGTAACGTGCCATAGTTTGTTTTAGATTTTTGAGTACCCGGACAGAATTATAAAAAATCTTAAAATGAAATCCTGCCCAGCTTGTTATGAAATTTGCACATTGATTATCTGAAGATTTGGGAATCAATTTTCAGAATCCCAAATTTTCAAATTTTCAAATTATTTTAAACTCTTCTCTTTTTTGGCGGACGACAACCATTGTGTGGCAACGGCGTAACATCTTTGATCATGACCACTTCGATCCCGTTATTAGCCAGAGAGCGAATTGCGCTTTCTCTTCCGGATCCGGGACCTTTAACATATACATCCACCCTTTTCAGGCCGGCATCCAGTGCTGTTTTCGCTGCATCGGCAGAAGCCATCTGTGCTGCATAGGGTGTATTTTTTTTGGAGCCCTTAAAACCCATTTTACCGGCACTGCTCCAGGAAATGAGCTGGCCGTTTTTATTCGTAATACTGATGATGATGTTGTTGAAACTTGCAGAAATATGGGCGTCTCCGTAAGCATCCACCTTAACCACTCTTTTTTTAGATGCTGCTTTCGCGCTGGTAGCCTGTTGTGCTTTTGCCATTGTTCGAATTAGGTAATCTGGTTATAAATTTTACTTCCGCCTTAGGCGGGTTAGCGAATCAATCCTCCCCGTGCACCCCGTATCCGGTATTGATTCTCAAATGGTGCTATGTAAAACAGTGCACGTCATCAGACGGCACCATGTCTGAACTACTTTTTAGGCGCTTTCTTTTTACCGGCAACTGTTCTGCGTTTTCCTTTTCTCGTACGGCTGTTGGTACGGGTACGTTGTCCGCGAACCGGCAATCCTTTACGATGGCGTACACCCCGGTAACAGGCAATATCCAAAAGACGTTTAATGCTCATCTGCACTTCAGAACGCAGAGCACCTTCTACCTTCAGTTCGTTGGTAATGATGTTACGGATTGAATTCAGTTCCTCATCATTCCACTGGTTTACTTTCTTGTCAAAGCTGATTCCGGCTTTGGTAAGAATATACTTGGCAGTTGAAGGACCTATTCCGAAGATATAGGTAAGGCCGATTTCGCCTCTTTTATTTTTTGGTAAGTCTACACCGGCAATACGCGCCATTTTTTACTTTTTAGCTGAAGGCTTAAAGTTTAATTGCTGATTCGTAATTCCATTCTCAATGAAGTCACATTAACCCTGACGTTGTTTAAAACGGGGATTTTTCTTGTTGATGATGTACAACTTGCCTTTACGGCGCACGATCTTACAATCAACACTGCGCTTTTTAATGGATGCCCTAACTTTCATACAATCTCTTACTTTTAACTTTCCTTGCTTTAACTTAAGCCTTACTATTATTTGTACCTGAAAATGATCCTGCCCCTGGTTAAATCATAGGGACTCATTTCCACACCCACTTTATCGCCAGGCAGAATCCTGATATAATGCATTCTCATTTTACCTGAAATAGTAGCCAGGATTTCATGCCCGTTTTCCAGCTTCACCTTAAACATGGCATTGGAAAGTGCTTCGACAATAGATCCATCCTGTTTAATGAGCGCTTGTTTAGCCATAGATTTTGGGAGCGCAAAGATAATATTACTCAGCGAAAGAATAAAATTTCATCAAATAAATATCCATCTCCGGCTAAATAGGGAGTCGGGCGGGTCAAAAACACCGAAAAAGACCGGATTTAGACCCGGGTAAGGTCCACTTTGGTCATCTGGTGGTAGAAATTCTGAAGTTCATGAACTCCGATTGGATGATGTATATGGCGTCGGTCTTCCCGGTACCAGATCTCAAATTCATTAAACTGACCTGCTGCCGGTATCAGGACCCGGAAGGGGCCCCGCATATATTTAACAGTATTGTCCGCATTTACCTGTTTTTCAAAGCCCAGTTTCTGCAGCTGAACTTCATCCACTGGAATAGCATATAGATCATTGGCATCGAACCAGTCATCCTGATCCCCATTATGAACACAGAACCTGCTTGTCTTCATGGTTTACTTCAGTTACTTCCCCTTCAAAGCGCTGGCCCCCGAAATCTGCCTGGATAATATCCCCTGCCTTGATATCCTGAAATCTGATCATATGGCCTTTTTTAAGGGTATGAATATAAAAAAATTATGTGATTCGCGTTTAAGTTCACGTTCTGATTTTTTTAAAGCCCGCGACCTACAATTTCCCTCCCCGGCCAGGGTACGGTAGCCAGGATAATCACCAGGGCCACCAGGAAATACCAAAATGCTCTTTTGTATTTCAGCGGATCAGTAATTTGTTTTTTTACGATCCCCCGACCCAGTGTAATCAGGATTGTGGCTACCAGCATACCTGTTGGATGTTCAACCCAGAAAAAACGATAAAACTTATCTTTCATCAGTTCCACGCCCTCCGGTAATCCGCTGCTGAGTATTCCGAAACGGCCGAAAAATAGCAGGATCAGCCCGATCAGAAGTGTAGTATGTGCACTAATCATGGTGAATAGCCAGAGTTTTGTATCTCCCTCCCGCAGTTCCCGGTGTTTAAGCCAGCCTATAAAACTTTGTATAATGGAAAGTAATAACAACAGTAAAATGACCCAGCGTAATATACTATGAACCTGTAGTAGAACAGCAAACATAAAATTTGGTTTAGGCAGTTAGTTGGCATGAAATTAAAGCATTTAGATATCCGAAAGGTAATCGCGGGGAGGGAAATGATTTAAATTTGCGGATGCCCTTGTTAAAATATGCCCTGTTTTTTATGATACCGGTTGTGATTGGCAGTCCCTGCCTGCAGAAACAAAAACAATCGGTCAGATGAACAGGCTTCTGAACTGCTCCGGTCAATCCCGGCATATAAAAACCTGAACGACAGTATTCGACAATTCCCCGAAGATGCTTCACTATATCTCCGCAGGGCCATTCGTCTCACACAGGAGAATGCCCATGAACTGGCTATAGCTGATTTTCAAAAAGCCTGGTCTTTGCAGCCCAGTCTGGAAAATGCTCTTCCCTTTGCAGCGAATCTGGAAATACTGGGAAAACACCAGGAACGCCTCAGCCTCCTGGAGTCCGTTAACCAGCAGTTATCCCGGCAATACTCAGGTGAACCGATTGCTTGCGGATTCTTATGCTAACCTGGGAATGCCTGCCAAGGCTCTCCAGATATATAACGATATGATCTCTGCAGATTCCCTTGATCCCGAAACCCTATATGAAAAGGCCCTCCTGCTGGAACAATTAAAAGATACCGGCGCGGGCAATCGCAGCCCTGCAAAAGGCATATGCTATACAAGGTGTGGACACCTATGGCCTGGAACTGGCACATCTCTATGCAGAACAAAAAAATCCCAGGGCGCTGGAAATATGCAATTTCATCATAAAACGGGATTCCGCCAGAATACTGATTGATCCTTTCTTTATAAAAGGAATTTATTATGCCAACATAAAACAATATCAGAAAGCCATTACAGAGTTTGATTCCTGCATTCTCCGGGACTGGAAAACAACAGATGCTTATCTGGAAAAAGGAAGAGCCTATTTTCATATGGAAAATTTTAATTCAGCCATGCAGACTTTTAACATGGCTATTACCGTTACCAATACGGATCCGGATGCCTATTTCTGGCTTGGACGCTGTTATGAAGCATTGCACCGTAAAATAGAAGCCGTCAGCAATTACCGTGAAAGCAATTTCTTTGGATAAGGATTTTACTGAAGCGAGGCAAAGACTGGAAAACCTCGACACGGGATTTGCTCATCCTTCACACTAACAGTACATTTGTTTAACTGGCCGAATTAAAAACAAGCCTACATGAGCCTGATCGCTCCTTCTCTCTTGCTTCCGATTTTCTTCATCTGGATGATGTCTGTAATCTGATTAATGAAAGCGAAGCCGACTGGCTTCATCTGGACGTGATGGACGGACGATTTGTACCCAATATCAGTTTCGGAATTCCGGTGATAGAACACATCCGGAAGGCAACTCCAAAAATCTGCGATGTACATCTGATGATTGAAGAGCCGGAAAAACTAACGCCCGCTTTTAAAAAAGCAGGTGCAGATATCCTGATCGTACATCTGGAAACCTGCAGAAACCTGCATAGTAATATTCAGCAGATCCGATCCCTGGGCATGAAACCAGCTGTCGCCATCAATCCGCATACACCGGTAGAATTGCTGAAAGATATTCTGGAAGACCTGTACCATGTACTGATTATGACGGTAAATCCGGGTTTTGGAGGTCAGTCTTTTATTCCTCATTCGCTGGAAAAAGTACGTGAATTGAAAAAAATGATCATTCAAAACCGGCAAGGATATTCTAATAGAAGTAGACGGAGGGATTACACTGGAAAATGCACCAGCGCTGGTTGCAGGCCGGTGCAGATATTCTGGTGGCGGGCAGCAGCATATTCCAGTCAAAGGATCCAAAAGAAACCATCCGGCTGCTGAAGCGGATCGCATGAGGAGCCTTATTTTCATATTCCTTTTTTTCTTCCCTCTCATACCCCTGCTTGCCCAAAAATCCGGTGCAGTTATTTCCGGAAAAATTTTGGATGAAAATGAAAAACCCCTGGCAAAAGTTTCCATCAGTTATGCTTGGGGAAAGAGTCCGGACTGATCAGTTCTGATTCCGGCACGTTTCGAATGCATGTACCGGCTGATAAAGCATTTGCTCTGGTCTTTTCTTATACCGGATATAAAAATCTCCAACAGAATTTTATCCTGAATGATAAAGAAGAAGAGCGGATCGTAATCCGGATGGAAAGAGTGGTCATCCAATCTCCAGCAATGTAACGGTCACGGATGAACGGGAACAGGAAAGAAGCCGGGCTGATACGGATCAACCCCAAAGACGCCATTAATATTCCCACACCCGTCGGTGGCATTGAAAGCCTGATAAAGGTTTATGTGGGGTCTAACAATGAACTAACCTCCCAGTATTCTGTACGTGGTGGCAATTATGATGAAAACCTGATTTATGTAAACGACTATGAAATTTTCAGACCTTATCTGGTGAGCAATGCACAGCAGGAAGGATTGAGTTTTATAAATCCTGAAATGACCCGGAATGTCAATTTTTATAACGGCGGATTCCAGGCAAAATATGGCGACAAAATTTCTTCCGTCCTGGATATCCAGTACAAAAAACCAGCTGAATTTGGAGGATCCGCTTATATCAGTCTCCTGGAACAGGGGCTCGAACTCGAAGGCATCATCAAAAAACAATAAATTCAGTTATATCATTGGTGCCCGAAACCGAAACTTTACAAACATCCTGAGTGCCCAGGAAACAAAAGGAAATTATATCCCTTCTTCTTCCGATATCCAGGGCTTGTTTACCTATCAGCTGAATACAAAAAATTCACTGGAATTATTTACTGTTTATTCCCAGACTTCCTTCAACCTGATTCCGTTGTCGGCCCAGCTGAGTACGGCCGTTTTCTCTCCTTATTTCTCAGCTAACCTGGGGTTGGATATATTTTTCAGCGGACAGGAAAAAGATAAATACAAAACCGGACTGGTCGGACTTACCTGGAACCAACAGGTGAATAAAAATCTGAAATTGAAATGGATGATTTCCGCGTTCAGTGATATGAAAGTCAGAACTACGATATCACCGGAGATTATTTATTTGGTGAAAGGGATTTTGATAAAAGCAGTCCTGATTTTGGCAAGATTATAAATCCGCTGGGTATTGGAAGCAATCAGAACTTTGCACGCGATAATCTGAATATCCATTTATATAGTTTTGCCCATAAAGGATATCTCAATAAGAAAATCAATTCCTGCAATGGGGTATTGACTGCCGAATTGCAAACCATCCAGGATCAGCTGCATGAATGGGTATATGAAGATTCTGTTGGCTATTCCCTTCCCTATCAACCGGTTCACTTAATCTTAAATTATGTGGTGAATGGAAATAATAATCTGCAAATCGGACGATTCACCGGGTTTATTCAGGATAATTTCAGCTTTCAAAAAAATCCTGCATTTACCCTGCAGGCGGGTGCCCGATTAAATTATAATACGTTCACCCATCAGCTATTGTTTTCTCCCACGGATAGGTATTTCCTGGAAACCTGTCGGATAGCAACCAGGATATTATTTATAAAGCTGCCATTGGCATTTATGATCAGCCACCTTTTTACCGTGAATTGCGAGCGCCGGATGGAAACATTAATCCATGCAGTGAAAGCACAACAGAGTTTTCAGGCGACTGCCGGATTTGATATTAATTTTCATCGTAATGATAAACCATTTCGACTTTCTGTAGAAGCCTATTATAAAAACCTATGGAATGTAAATCCGTATAATATCAATAATGTCAGCATTCAGTATTTTGCAACCAACAATGCAAAAGCATATGCTGTCGGTGTGGAAGGCAGGTTATTTGCAAACCTGGTAAAAGATGCCGAAAGCTGGGTAAGTATTGGCTTTATGCAGACAAAGGAAAAAATCAGGGGCGCCAGTTATTATGATTACACACTGGACTCCCTGAACAAACCGCTGGACAGTACCCTGGTTCAGCAGGGATGGATCAGGCGGCCTACCGACCGGCTTTTTACACTGGGTATGTTTATCCAGGATTATCTTTCAACCAATAAAAATTTCAAGGTATACCTGAATCTGATTTACGGAAGCTAACCTGCCTTATAGTGTTCCGGGCAGTGTGAAATACCGGAATGCACTGATCATTGAACCTTATATACGTGCCGATATTGGTTTCAGTGCCCTGCTGCTGGATAATGACAAATCCAACCGGAGAAGTCATAATCCCTTTCGCAAACTGGAAAATATCTGGGCCACCCTGGAAATTTTCAATGTAATCGATCGGGAAAATACCATTTCCTATCTCTTCGTAAAAGACTTTCAACAATATTGTCTATGCCATGCCGCAAAGGCTCACTCCGCGGCTTCTCAACCTGAAGCTGATTACCCGTTTTTAAGAAAATGTCCAAATAAGATATTCATTTTCCCAATCCGGGATTTTCTGATTCATTGGCTGACATTTAAACTATTGATTATAAATACTTATGTTCTGGCAGGCAAATCGATATATACTATACAAATCAACCTTATGAAATCGATACAGAACTTACTTGAAACCCTGAAAGAACTGATTTCGGAAGCGACTCAAAACCGGTCGGGGTATGAAAATATGCGACTGATCCCGTTGCCTGTGAAAAACTCAGGAAAGGAAATTACCTAACAATAATAATAACCAGTAGTGTATTTCTCAGAAGATGAGCTTGCTGGCAAATCCAATACCTATATGGAAATTGCAACCTACCCCGAAAAATTCTCTGACGACATTACGGTCGAAATCAGTGCCGATTCGGAAGATCATTGTATCATCGTTCTTTCGAATCAGATGGGTCGGATCCTGCGAATGATGGGAGTGAATGTGAACCAGGGGAAAAACCAGATTCATGTGGACAATGTAGTTATCCTGGATGCCGGCATTTACCAGCTCAGTGTAAAAAATACGAAATTCTAATATTTTATATAGTTCAATACTTACAAAGTTCTAAACACCGTTACCAGGTTTTTATAACTGCACTTTTATAGGAATTAAAAAGGGACCTTTCCGGGTCCTTTTTTTGTTGGCGGTTGATGCATGACTGCTGAAGATTGATGCAGATTTCAAATTCACCCTGACGTTTCCACATTTAGCGTCCGCCTGTTCATTTACCTTTGCGATATGACCAGGCTATCGGTCAACATAAACAAATTCGCAACCCTCCGCAACAGCCGAGGAGGTAATAATCCAGATGTTGTGAAGGCTGCAATAGATGCTCAGCGTTTTGGAGCGGATGGCGTAACCGTTCATCCAAGACCTGATGAGCGGCATATCCGATACCAGGATGTATTCGACATTAAAAAAATCATTACAACAGAATTTAATATTGAAGGAAATTGTCAGGAACAAAAATTTATTGAACTGGTACTGGCCGTAAAACCTGACCAGGTAACCCTGGTTCCGGATGCCCTGGGCCAGATTACTTCAAATCATGGCTGGGATACTATCCGCCATGTTGAATATCTGAAAAAAATTATCCCTGTTTTTAAAAATGCCGGTATCCGGGTATCCATATTTGTAGATCCGGTAATTCCGATGATTGCAGGCGCTGCTGAAACCGGTACAGACCGGATTGAATTATATACTGAAGCCTATGCCAAAAAATTTCGTCAGAATAAAGAAGAAGCCATTAGACCTTATATGAAAGCGGCTGCCAAGGCAAAGGAACTGGGGCTGGGTGTCAATGCAGGTCACGACCTGGACCTGGACAATCTAAAATATTTTGCCGAAAATATTCCCTGGCTGGATGAAGTATCTATCGGCCATGCGCTAATCAGCGACGCACTTTACCTGGGCTATGAAAATGCAGTGCAACTCTATAAAAGACAACTGGGAGAGCATTAATGGTTATTGGTGTTTGGTATATCGTAATATTGAATTTACCTTAATTGCATCCCAGTAACGCACAAAGCCTTGAATCCAGGTCTGCACCACGAAGATTTTTGCCAACAATTTTTCCATTTGGATCAATCAGGAAGTTCTGTGGGATCTGATTGTATGCGGTATTGCATGCGCGACAGAATTATTCCAGAATTTTAAGTCGCTAACCTGTGACCAAACCAGTTTATCATCCCTGTATCGCCTGTGATCCAGGCTTCCCGGCTTCGGTCCAGAGAAACGCCCAGCACCGTAAAATTTTTCGCCTTGAATCTTTCATAGGCAGCAACCACATTAGGATTCTCCATCCTGCAGGGCTTACACCAGCTGGCCCAGAAATCGACCAGCACATATTTCCCTTTAAATGAAGAAAGACTTACCGGTTTTCCTGCTGTATCAGTCTGGGTAAAATCCATGGCTTCGCTTCCGATAGCACCGACTTTGCCATTGTTAATCTGTTCCCGGATATAACTCCCATACATACTCTGCTGCACTTCGGGTGAAAGACTATTATACCTGCGTTCCAGTAAAAAAATATCATCCGATAACTGATTTACCACCACCAGCAAAAAAGGACTTACATAAGAGAATTTTTCTTTTGTATGAAGCTGTCCACTTTTACCTGTATCGCCATGGCGACATCCCGATAAGCTTCACCAATCGAATCTCTTTTAGAAGCCATTTCCGGAGCATTCGCCAGTTGACTAAGCTGATTCATCTGAGCAAAATACGGGTTGAAGACCTGTTCAAAAGCAAGAAAATCTGTTTCACTGGGAGAACCTTTCACCTGCATTGCAGCAAGATTTTCGATGTCCGCATTTAGTGTAATGACTTCATTACCGATAAAAAGAGTGGTTTTCTTTTGAGCCGCCGTAAAATTCAGAACGACCAGATTCGGCTCATTGAGATGACCGGATAAAATAAAGACTCCTCCTTTAACAACCCCCCGGGCCAGCGTGTCAGTCGGTTTATTGGCGTCTGTTAACGTTACCCCGGACTTTTCGCCAATACCCTTAACATGACCTTCTATGCGGAATCCGGCCGTTTTAGCCTGCTGAGCCTGTGCAGTTCCGAAAAGTACGCAGAGAATGAAAATATATTTTTTCATGAATTTTTTTTATCGTGTCTGACCTGAAGAACGTTAGTTACCTCCTTTAAATTATGTCCCTTTGCTTCCAGTAAAATCAGATAATGAAAAAGCAGGTCCGCAGCTTCATTCAGGAACAGCTGATCGTTCCCGTCCTTGGCTTCGATCACCATTTCCACGGCTTCTTCCCCAACCTTTTGGGCAATCTTATTAATTCCTTTTTTAAACAATCCGGAGACATAAGAGTTTTCTTCCGGGCTATTTTTCCTGTCCCGGATGATATTTTCCAATTTATCTAAAAAATCCGGATTCTCATTTTTCTCATTCCAACAGGTATCAGCTCCTGTATGACAAACCGGTCCTGTAGGGCTGGCCTGAATCAATAGTGTGTCCTGGTCGCAATCCAGTTTAATATCTTTTAGTACCAGATAATTTCCACTCTCTTCACCCTTTGTCCATAGTCTGTTTTTCGATCGGCTGTAAAATGTGAGCTTTCCCGAGTTCCAGGCTTTTATCCAACGCCTCCCGGTTCATGAAACCAAGCATTAGTACTTTGCCTGTCTGATTATCCTGTACAATGGCAGGCACAAGTCCATCTGCGTATTTTGAAAAATTAATATCCATAAATCAAAATTAGATTCTAATACTGATACCTTCATTCATCAGATAATCTTTCAACGCTGCAATCGGGATCTCCCTGAAATGAAAGATACTCGCCGCCAGCGCTGCATCTGCTTTCCCATCCTTAAATATTTGCGAAAAATGTGACATCGTCCCACCACCCCCGGAGGCAATCACGGGTACAGGGAGAGATTCAGCCAGCATCCGGGTCAATTCAACTGCAAAACCTGTTTTTGTTCCGTCATGATCCATCGATGTCAGCAGGATTTCTCCTGCGCCCATGTCCACACCCTTTTTTGCCCAATCGAGGCAAGTCGTTTCTGTTGCCATACGACCGCCATTCAGGTAAACATAATATTCTCCATCTGCTGCTTTTTTTGCATCGATTGCCAGCACAACACACTGACTTCCGAAAGCACGCGCGAGTTCGGTAATCAATTCCGGATTTTTGAAAGCTGCTGTGTTTACCGAAATTTTATCCGCACCATTTTCCAATAATACGCTTACATCTTCAACCGAGGTAATACCACCTCCTACTGTAAAAGGAATATTGATATGGCCGGCAATACGACGGGCCAGTTCGCTGAGTGTTTTTCGCTTTTCATGCGTCGCCGTGATATCCAGGAAAACCAGTTCGTCTGCGCCTTCCGCAGCGTAACGTGCACCTAATTCCACGGGATCGCCGGCATCCCGCAAGTCGAGAAAGTTAGTTCCCTTCACGGTTCTTCCATTCTGGATATCAAGACAGGGTATGATTCTCTTAGCTAACACTGGCAAGATCTTTTAGTGTGATCAACCCTTCATAAATTGCTTTGCCGACAATTGCTCCCCTGCATCCGGCTTCCTCCAAACGGTAGATATCATCCAGTGACCGGATTCCGCCGCTGGCAATAAAATGAAGATCCGAGAATTGATGTAAAATTTTAATGTACAATTCCAGTGAAGGGCCTTTCATCGCCCCGTCCATTTTTATATCCGTACAAAAAATCTGCTTGATTCCTGCTTCACGATATTTTTCTATGAAATCGTAAATCCGGATCTCCGTATCAACCGTCCAGCCCGTAATAGCTATTTTTTCATCCCGCACGTCGGCACCCAGTAGAAATTTATCCGGTCCATAAAGCAACATCCATTCCCGCAGGAGATTTTCATTCTTAACGGCGATGCTTCCAACCGTAGCGAATGCTGCACCGGAGTCAAAAACAATCTGGAGGTCCTTGGCAGTTCCGATACCGCCCCCGAAATCCACGACAAGGTCGGTTTTTCCTGCGATGAGTTCCAGTACATTCCAATTCCTGACACGTCCTTCTTTCGCCCCATCGAGATCCACGAGATGTAATCTTTTTAGTCCGGCTCCTTCAAACTGCCGGGCAACTTCCAGCGGATGCTCATTATAAACCTTCTGGCTTGCATATTCTCCCTGCGTCAGTCGCACGCACTTCCCATGCAGGATATCAATGGCAGGAATTATTTCAATAGACATAAGATCGAACTATAAATGAATAAAATTTTCCAGGATGCGTTCGCCCGCTCCTGCACTTTTCTCCGGATGAAACTGTACTCCGTAAAAATTTTTTTTATGTAAAGCAGAACTATAAGGTTGGACATAATCTGTTTTTGCGATAGTTGTTTCCCCCAGTCCTGCATAATACCCATGTACAAAATAACAATAACTATTTTCCTGAACTCCTGCAAAGAGCGGCGATTTCAAATCATATATATTGTTCCAGCCCATCTGCGGTACTTTGAGCGGTTGATCCTGATAAGGAATGAATTTTTTAACGGTTTCATTAAAAACCCCCAGGCAGATGGTATCATTTTCTTCAGAGTGTGCACAAAGTAACTGCATTCCGAGACATACACCGAGTACCGGCTGTTCGAGATTTTGTATCAGGCGATCAAGATTTCTTTCCCGGAGATAATGCATGGCAGAACTTGCCTCTCCGACGCCTGGAAAAATAATTTTATCCGCTGACCGGATTAAGGAGGGATCATCAGTTACCAACGCTTCTTCACCAATCCGTTCGAGAGCAAATAAAACGGACCGGATATTGCCAGCATTATATTTAATAATAACAATCTTCATTTCAGAGAATTGACGAAATCCCGAATACGATCAGGAATCTCTGATCCGGACGCGTTTTCGAGGACTTTAATAAATGCTGTTCCGATGATGGCCCCGCTGGCATATGAACAGGCTTTTGAAAAACTGGATCTGTCTTTGATACCAAAGCCGATCAGAACCGGATTTTTCAGTTTCATGGACTGAAGTCTTTTGAAATAATTTTTCTGTTCGTCCAGTGACGCATTTTTTCCTGTTGTTGAAGAGGATGAAACGGCATATAGAAAACCACTGCTGTTCCGGTCCAACATGCGCACACGCGATTCTTCGGTCTCCGGGGTAACCAGGAAAACAAAATCGAGATTATATTTCTTAATGATGGTTCCAAACTCCTTTTCGAATTCATACATCGGAAGGTCGGGCAGTATCAATCCATCCACGCCTGCTTCTGTGGCATCCCGGCAAAAATTTTCAAAACCGTATTGAATAACCGGATTCATATATCCCATCAGCAAAACCGGCAGATGAATTTTATTTCTAAAATTTTTCAATTGCTCAAAAAGTCTGCGGATAGTCATTCCGTTTGCCAGAGCAATGCTTCCGCTGGATTGTATTACAGGGCCATCGGCCAGCGGGTCGCTGTAGGGAATTCCCAATTCTATCATATCTACTCCCGCATCCTGGAGAGATTTCATAATGGGCAAGGTACTATCCAATGCAGGAAATCCCGCAGTGAAATACATGCTCAGCACGTTTTGCTTCTTTCTTTCGAACAATTCCTCAATGCGAGTCATTTCTTATTCGTTGATGGTTTAATGCCTTTCATTTGCACATTTACACATTTTCCTCCATATAATTCATATACGTATTCATATCCTTATCTCCTCTCCCACTCAAACAAATCACAATATTTTCTTCTTTACGAAAATGAATTTTTTCCAGGATCGCCAAAGCATGGGCAGATTCCAATGCCGGAATAATACCTTCCATTTTGGCGAGGAGAAAAGCGGCTTTCAAAGCCTCCCCGTCGGTTGCACTGTGAAAAGATGCTCTTCCGGAATTAAATAAGATGCGCATGAAGCGGGCCAATACCCGGATAATCCAGTCCGGCTGAAATGCTATGTGGTTCCACGACCTGTCCGTCGTCTGTCTGCATGACCAGGCTACGACTGCCATGGAGGATACCCGGCGTACCCGAGACTAGTCGTTGCTGCTGACCTCCCGGTGTCTATGCCTTCACCGGCTGCTTCCACAGCAATCAGGCGAACCTTTTTTTCATCTAGAAAATGAAAAAAAGCACCGGCAGCATTGCTGCCGCCACCAACGCAGGCAATAACGGCCTGTGGATTTTCACTATCTGTTTTTTCCTTCAACTGCCATTTTATTTCTTTACTGATTACACTTTGAAACCTGGCCACCATATCAGGATAAGGATGCGGACCGACTACACTGCCGATAATATAATGTGTATCGTTCGGATGATTGATCCAGTCCCGGATCGCTTCATTGGTTGCATCTTTCAGGGTTTTGCTTCCGCTCGTGGCGGGAACTACTGTTGCTCCCAGCATTTTCATACGGGCCACATTGGGAGCCTGACGCTGAATATCTTTTTCACCCATATAAACGATACATTCCAGTCCTTTCAAAGCGCAGACTGTTGCGGTAGCCACACCATGCTGCCCTGCCCCTGTTTCAGCAATAATTCTTTTTTTGCCGAGTCTTTTGAGCCAGCAGGATCTGGCCAATCGTATTATTTATTTTATGAGCTCCGGTATGACATAGATCTTCCCTCTTCAGAAAAATATTTGTCCCGTATTTTTCGCTTAACCTGCCTGCAAAATATAGCGGAGTTGGCCTGCCCGCATAATCTCTCAGGAGCAAATCAAATTCCTGCCGGAATGAAGGATCATCTATAATCCCCAGATATCGCGACCGGAGTTCTTCTACATTTCCATACAGCATTTCAGGAATAAAAGCACCGCCAAATTCTCCGTAATAGCCCTGTTCGGAAGGTTGTTGAAAATTGGTTATATCATCCATATCAAAATCTATTTTGCATTCAGCGATTCATAAAAAGACTTTAATTTTTTCCATATCCTTGATTCCACTCTGGACTTCAAAGCGGCTATTGATATCTACAGAAAAGAGTTTCTTAGACACTTCTTCTTTAAAAAAAGACCTGAGCTTTTCCGTGTCTTCCGGTTCAATGCCGCCGCTCAGAAAAAAAAGTTTATCGATTCCCGCAGGTTTCAGCAGATCCCAATTGAATTTCTTTCCCGTTCCGCCATATCCAACTCCCAGTGTGTCGAAAAGAAACATGTCGCAGGATTCCTCATAAGATTTGATGATCCAGGAAATCGGATCATTTTCGCCCAGCCGGAAAACTTTAATCACCGTTACATAATTGGCAATCTGCTCACAGGTCCGGGGCGTTTCATCTCCATGAAGCTGCACCATATCGAGTCCGTATTCATCCACTGTACGCATCATCTGTTCATAGGGCGTATTTACAAATACCCCGACTTTGCCGATCCGGAGTTTTGCCTTTCGCATCTGTTCCCCGGAAATATGTTTTCCCGCATAACGGGGCGACTTCGGATAAAAAATAAACCCGGCGAAATCAATACCCATCTCTTCAAGCTTCCTTACCTGATCGAGTTGCGTCATTCCGCAAACTTTTACTCTCATTGAGTTTCTTTTTTAATTGATCAACAAATGAGGCAAAAGCAATCGCAGGATCGGGCGCTTTCATAAATTGTTCACCGATCAGAAATCCGTTGAATCCGGCCGTCTTCAATTGTAGAATGGTTTCAACATCCCGGATGCCGCTTTCCGCAATCCGCAGTTTATCTACAGGCAGGCGTTCGGCCAGCCGGATAGACCGGTCGATATCCACAGAAAATGTTTTCAGGTCACGGTTATTAATTCCAACCACATCTACTTCCTCACAAAGATGATCGAGTTCACTCTCCTCATGTATTTCCAGCAGCACTTCCAGACCCAGTTGGCGAGCGGCTGCTGCAAGGGACTTTGTTTCGGCCGGCTTGAGACAGGCGGCAATCAGCAATATCGCATCTGCACCCATCGCCCGTGATTCCACCAGCTGATAGGGATCCAGGATAAAATCTTTGCGAAGTATGGGTAAATCGTTAAACCTGGCACGTTGCAGATCATCTGGAAGAACCACCAAATGAAGGCTGATCTGTCAGCACCGAAATCATCGATGCACCGTAACCGGCATATGCAGCAGTAACCGATTCAACCGATGCCTCTGCATTGATAATTCCCTTTGAAGGCGATTTTTTTTTGAATTCTGCAATGATTCCCGTTTTTTCCGGATCAAGTCAGATAATTTCTTCATTGAAAGAATTTCCCTGACTGAATTCCGGTAGCTTTTCCAGAAGATGAACAGGACTGATCACTTTTCGATTTTTGATCTTCTTCCTTTTTATAAGAAACTATCTGTTCCAATATGTTTTTCATGCTAGGCATATAGCTTAGTCCCGGGTTTTTATTGCAGTGAAATCAGGTTATTCAATACAGGACAGGGCTTTACCACTCTCCAGGCTTTCGACGGCTGCCTGCAAAAGCCAGATCATAACTGGAATAGGCCCCTGTGCAATATAATGCCATTGCTGCATTGGCAAATACTACCGCATTCTGCGCCCAGGATCCCCTTCCCTTTTAAAATATCCAGAAAAATTTTTGCTGCTTCCTCCGGACTATTACCGCCATAAATATCGGATGGGGATACCATTCGTTTACCCAACTGTTCCGGTGTCATCACTTGTTCACCTTCATTGGTAATAACGCGTGCATCTCCGGTCAGAGAAAGTTCATCATATCCATCCAGGCTGTGGATAATAGCAAATGACGAGTTCGGTTTTCTGCAACAGATAGGTATATATACGGGCCATTTCCAGATTGTATACACCGATCAGCTGAAATTTTGGAGAAGCCGGATTCACCAGTGGTCCCAGCATATTAAAAAAAGTACGGATGCCCAGATTCTTACGAATCCCGCCAACTGCTTTTAAGGCAGGGTGAAAAAGTGGTGCATGCAAAAAACAGATATTTGCTTTTTCCACTTCCTTTTTTAGTTTACCCGGATCATTGCTGAGTTTGTATCCCAATTGTTCCATTACATTGGATGCTCCGCTGATGCTGGTTGCACCGTAATTGCCATGTTTGGCAACTTTCTGGCCGGTTCCCGCTACAATAAAACAGGCAAGGGTGGAAATATTAAATGTATTTTTTCCATCGCCGCCGGTACCTACAATATCAATCGTTTCATAGTCCTTCCAGATCAGCTTTCACCGCCAGTTCCAGCAGTGCATCCCGGAAACCCTGCAGTTCGTCAATGGTAATACTGCGCATAAGGAATACCGTGATGAAAGAAGTTATCTCTGATTCATTGTACTGACCCCGGGAAATATTAGACAGTACTTCCCTGGCCTGTTCCCGGCTGATAGTGTTTTGTATTCAAATAATATCTGTAATATTTTTTTCATTAGTTCTTTCGTTATCATTGACGTTGGCCTTAAATTATTGAAAGCTTTAGATTCCTTAAGCTTTACCAAGCCAGTTTCTCATAATTTTCTCTCCATCAGGCGTCAGTACACTTTCCGGATGAAACTGTACACCCAGAACATCATAGGGTTTTATGACGCAAGCCATGATATGTCCGTTGGCATCCGTGGCCGTAATTTCCAGCGACTTCGGGAAATCCTGTCGGATCGATCACCCAGCTGTGATAACGGCCGGCCATAAATCCATCTGGCAATCCTTCAAAAAGATCTGCATTGACCTGTCATTCCGCGGATTCTGACGTCATTATATTAACCGGACTGGCCACACCATGATACACTGTCGAAAGGTTTACCAGCTTTCCACCAAAAGCTTCCCCGATGGCCTGGTGACCCAGACAAACACCCAGTATAGATTTGGTGGCAGCATATTCCTTTATCAGGGGAAGCAGCAGTCCGGCTTCGGAAGGTATTCCCGGGCCAGGTGATAAAATAATTTTATCATAGGCCTTTACATTTTCCAAAGGAATCTGGTCATTCCGGAATACATCCACTTTTTCCCCAATGATTTTTTCCACCAGGTGAACCAGGTTATAGGTAAATGAATCGTAATTATCGAAAACAAGAATTTTCATAATCAGATTTAAATAGTTTCGGCCAGGCCAATAGCTCTTTTTAAAGCGCCCAGTTTATGATTTACTTCTTCCAGTTCTGATTGCGGCTTACTGGCTGCCACAATACCGGCACCTGCCTGGTAAGTAAGTGTATTACGCCGGCTCAGCAGACTGCGAATCATAATGGCCTGGGTACAGCTGCCATCAAAACCGATAAAACCGATACATCCGCCATAATAACTTCGGGCAGTAGGTTCATACCCGCTGATCAGTTCCATGGCCCTGATTTTCGGCGCACCGCTCAGGGTACCTGCAGGAAAAGTCACTGCCAGCAGTTCAAAAGGATTACTGTCCTTTATTCAATCTTGCCTTTCACTTCGCTTACCAGGTGAATTACATGAGAATAATATTGAACCTCCCGGAAATGAACAACCGAAACATCGCGAACATTTCCGGCTCAGGTCATTGCGGGCAAGATCAACCAGCATCACATGCTCGGCATTTTCCTTGGCATCTTCCAACAAGCGCATCTGCATTTTCCTTGTCCATCTCATCATCGCCGGTTCTTTTACAGGTGCCGGCAATAGGATGCATGATGGCTTTTCCTTCCTTTATCAAAACCTGGGATTCGGGTGAAGAACCCATCAGGCGGTAATCGCCATAGTCAAAATAAAATAAATAAGGACTTGGATTCACATTTCGCAGTGCCCGGTATACATTGAATTCATCACCGGTAAATCCCTGTTTGAACCGGCGGCTCAATACAATCTGAAAAACATCTCCCGCGCAAACAGCTTTTAATTCCTTTTTCTACCATTTCCCGATAATCGGCATCCGTCATATTGCTTGATTCTTCTCCCTTTAACCTGGAAAGGGAAATACAGGAACATCTTTGGATCGGATCAGGGATTCCACCAATGGCAGATCACTGTCAATTCCCTCTACATGATTTTCACAGATATACAGTTCATCCTTAAAATGATTAATCGCAATTACATACTGGTATAACCGGTAACGCATCAGCGGAATCAAGGGGGGTTCCGGTTTGATTCTCCAGCTGTATGCGGTCAAAAAAACGTACTGCATCATACGTGGTATATCCAAATAGACTCTGTGCAGTCCTCACCGGTTTTTCTTCAGCCGTCTGCACATCAAAATGTTCCATAAAATCCCAGAGCAGGGAAGGTACATGGGCCGATTTCAAAGGATATTTTTCGGTCTGACGCCCGGGTAATTTAAATTCCATTTGTTCCGAATCAGAAATTTCAACCCCGCCGATAGCATTAATACAGATAAATGAATAACTGTTTTCCGCTGCATGATAATCGGTACTTTCCAGCAATACGGTATCCCGGAAACGGTCACGCACACGCAGGTAAATTCCAACCGGAGTATAGATATCCGAAAGCATTTTTTTGTAAGTGGTACTGATCTTTATTTTTTTCATGCGCCCTGTTTAAATTTATTTATCGTCATGGATCAGCAAAAAAAAAGCCCCGGGAATAACCGGGGCCAGATATGTTTATAACATAGCAATCGCATTACGCGCCCCGATCGGAGTTTGTATGCCACCACCATGCATTATTGAATGTACTGTTATTCATGCCTTGCAAATATGGGTGCAAATTTCGAAATTTCCAAATTTCCGGATTTTCAAATAATTCCCTTGGTTGTTGGCAGGTCATCACTAAGCGGATCCCGCTTTACAGCCATCCGGATGGCCTTGGCAAATGCCTTGAATATGGCTTCGATTTTATGATGTTCATTCTCGCCGTGACAGGTAATATTCAGATTACAACGTGCTGCATCTGAAAAGGATTTAAAGAAATGAAAAAACATTTCTGTGGGCATATCCCCTACTTTTTCCCGCGGAAAATGAGCATTCCATACGATCCAGTTTCTTCCGCCAAAATCCAGCAACACCTGGGCATCAGCATCATCCATGGGCAGGGCAAATCCATATCTTTCCATTCCCCTCTTGTCTGCCAGCGCTTTTGCCATGGCTTCACCCAGAGCAATGCCAGTATCTTCTATGGTATGGTGTTCATCAATATGCAGGTCACCCTGTACATCAATTTTCAGATCCATTTTTCCATGCCGGGCGATCTGATCCAGCATATGGTCAAAAAAACCCAGGCCGGTATGTATTTCCGACTTTCCGTTTCCATCTGCATTTAATTCAATCCGGATTTTGGTTTCCCTGGTATTCCGTTCATGAACCACTTCGCGAAGCCCGGATTTTAAAAATGAATAAATATCAGCCCAGTGAAGGGTTTCGAGTGCAACGACGGATTCCAGTGCTGACGTCGTATCCTTAATTTCTTTTCCACCCAGGTCTGCATCCTGTTTTAACCAGATAGCCCGGCATCCCAGGTTTTTGGCGAGCTGCACATCCGTAATACGGTCGCCGATCACAAAAGACCCTGCAATATCATAGTGGACATTATTCAGATATCCTGTGAGCATGCCTGTTCCGGGTTTTCGGGATGGGGAATGTTATCAGCAGGAAATGATTTGTCAATATGCACGGAACTGAAATGTATACCTTCATCTGGAAAGACATTGCATAACAAAATCCTGCATAGGCCAGAATTTATTTTCCGGAAAAGCGGAGTTCCCAGACCATCCTGATTGGTTACCATCACAAGTTCATAATCCATTTCGCGGGCTATTCTTCCCATAAATTCAAATACACCCGGATAAAATTCCAGTTTACTGAAATCATCAATCTGGTAGGTTGGCGGAGATTCTTTGATCAGGGTTCCATCCCGGTCTATAAACAGAATTCTTTTCATTCAACTTATTTCAGCTTGCTGCGCACCGATTTTACTTCTGAAGCTTTTACCGACACTGCTTTATTCCCAAAACTATTGCGGATATAAGTTAGTACATCCGCAATCTCCTGATCTTTCATTTCCGGATGCGGCGGCATCACATTCTGATATTTCACTCCATCTATTTCTTCATGAGTATCCAGTCCTTTGATCACTATTCACGATTAGCTTTTTTTTATCGCCCAGGATTTGTTTTCCCGTCAATGGCGGATTCATTGGAGGAGCACCAAGGCCGTCGGCCTGGTGACAGGCGAGACATTGCAGCGTATACACCTTTTTTCCGGAATCCATCGAAAGCCGGAAAGGAGATTTCTTCACGACGCAATGATTATCCTGGGCGTTTAAAAACGCCGGTATAGCTATCAGAAAAAAAATAAAGATCCGGGAAATGAGACAAAAGTTAAATTTCATTTTACTTATACGTTATTTTCCAGACGGTTCCTTTACTGTCGTCGGTAACATAAAGTGAACCATCCGGACCCTGGGCCAGTCCGCAGGGACGATGTATTGCTCTGCCGGAAGCTGTTTTGTCTGCACCGCCGGAAAATCCATTCGCAAAAATTTCCCATTTGCCTGAAGGTTTGCCATTGCTGAAAGGTACGAAAGCTACATAAAATCCTTCCTGTGGTTCAGGTGCCCTGTTCCATGAACCATGAAATGCCACAAATGCACCGTTTTTATATTTTTCCGGAAACTGGCTGCCTGTATAAAACAAAAGTCCATTGGGTGCGAGTATGTGCGGGAAATGCAACTACCGGATCAATGGCATCTTCCCCGGCTGTTTTTTTCCCGTCTCCACCATATTCCGGAGCAAGTATTTTTTTGTTTTGTAACGGATCATAATAAATATAAGGCCAGCCTGCATTGGACCCCTTGTGCAATTTCATACATACATTCGGCCGGCAATTCAGCATTTTGTTTATCATGTAAACATATTGCGGAAACATGGAATGCAGCTGATCGCGACCATGTTGCATAACAAATAAAGTATTGGTTGTAGTATTCCAGTCCAATCCGACTACATTCCGTAAACCGGTTGCATATCGTGTACCATCCGCATAAGTCTGATTTAATTTATCTGCTCTGAACTGCCAGATACCTGCTGCAGAATCCAGAATAGGACAGGGTTTCATGCCCAGTGAACCGGTTTTTCTGTCGGAAATCTGACAGGAATTGGAAAACGCTCCAATATTCACATAAATATTCCCATCATTATCCAGTGTAAATGCTTTTGCTTCGTGCTCACCGCGGGAAATTAATCCGGTAATAATTTTTTCAGGCTGTGCCGGATTTACCACCGTCCCATCATCATTCAGTTTAAATCTGATAAACATCCACATCTGAAGAAGCATATAAATATCCATTTTTAATACCGATTCCGGTTCCTTTAAAACTTCCGAAATCAATTTCCTGATCAGCAACACCGTCACCGTTTGTATCCTTAAGCCGCACGATAGTACTTCCCTTTTTATCGCTATCCAGTTTAACATACACATAATCCGCCTGAGACGTAACCGTAATATGACGTGCTTTCCCGAGACCATCAGCAAATACGGTTGCTGTAAACCCAGCCGGAAGCGTCAGGGTCACATCCGGTTTGGGCGGAGTCAGTTGCATTATTTTTCCCGTATCTGTCAGCGCTGCGCTTGAAGAATTCGAACCATGACAGGCAGTAGATACAAGCAGCAAAAAATGAAAGTAATTTCCAATCTGTTTCATAAGAATTTTAATTTATCGGGATAATAAAAATATGAATTTAGGCTTATTCAAATCTGACTTAATATATCAAGCAGTTTGATCATTTTGTTCTTTTGTTCCCACCGTAATCCGCAGACAATCTGCACAGCCAGGGGCTGAACTCCTGTCCCGTACAACAATTCCACTGACTAAGCAAATTTTCATAAACCATTTCTTGCTTCTTTTATTTTAACAAGTAAAAAATTTGCCTCACTGGGGTAGACGTTCAAAACAGATGATAAACGGCTGATTTTTTCTGCCAGTTCATTTCGCATTGCTACAATTTCCCTGATCATTTCATTCACCGCTGCTGTTTCCTTCAGGGCTTCCAGAACAAGCTCCTGCGTTGCCTGCCCGATATTATAAGGCGGTTTTATTTTGTTCATTACATCAATGACAATTTCACTTGCAAATGCCATACCCAGCCGAAGTCCCGCCAGTCCCCAGGCCTTACTCAGGGTTTGCAGAATGACCAGGTTCGGATATTCAGTCAGTTCCCTGATAAAACTCTGTTGCCGGGAAAAATTAATATATGCTTCATCAATTACGACCAGTCCGTCAAAATTATTCAGGATCATTTCAATATCGCTGGCGGTCAAAGGCATTTCCGGTTGGATTATTGGGAGAACAAATCCAGATGATTTTTGTTTGCTCATCCATCAGGTCTTCAATAGCAGCCAGATCCAGTTCAAAATTTTCCGTCAGGGGAGCCCGGCGTACTTCCACATCATGAATATGGGCACTCACTTCATACATGCCATAAGTAGGCGGATGAATAATTACATTGTCTTTTCCCGGATTACAAAAAGCCCGGTAAAGCAGATCGATACATTCATCACTTCCATTTCCCGAGAAAAATATTCTGGCGGCGGGAGTCCCTTTATTTGAGTAAGCTGTTCCTTTATTTTAATCTGGTGCGGATCCGGATAACGGTTATAAGCCGGTGTTACCGGAGAACCGAGGCTGTTTTCATTGGCGTCCAGGAAAATATGTGCAGAGCCGCTGAATTCATCCCGTGCCGAAGCATAAGGAACCAGCTTTTTGATATTTTCGCGCAATAAAAGATTGATATCGGTCATACAATTAATAGTTATCAATTATCAATAATTAAATTAGCCTTAGGTTTTGGTCAGGCTTTGAAAGCGTATTTCAATGGCAGCAGCATGTGCCTGCAGGCCTTCTGCACGGGCCATTTCAATAACTGTATTTCCGATTGCCTGAAGACCTTCCGGAGTCAGCTGCTGAAAACTTATCTTCTTTACAAAACTGTCCATACTTACTCCGCTATACAGCCCGGGCAAAACCATTTGTTGGCAAGTGTGATTGGTTCCACTTGCATAATCACCGGCAGTTTCCGGTGCATAATTTCCAATAAAAACAGAACCTGCATTTCGTACTCTATCGGCCAGTTCTTCTGCATTTCTGCAGGCAAGAATCAAATGTTCCGGTGCATATGTCATTGAGCAGCTCCATGCATACCATGCGGATCCGGTATAATGAAAATTTTACTGTTTGCCAGGGATTTTTCTGCAATGGATTTTCGGGGCAGTTTTTCAATTTGTGTTTCCAGTGCCGCATTTACTTTTTCTGCAAAATCGCGGCTGTCGGTAACCAGAATTACCTGGCTGTCCGTCCCATGTTCGCACTGGGACAAGAGATCGGCTGCCACAAATTCCGGAACAGCAGTTTCATCTGCATACACGGCAAGTTCACTGGGTCCCGCCGGCATATCAATCGCAATACCTTCCTGCTGGATTATTTTTTTTGCCTGGGTTACCCATTGATTTCCCGGTCCAAAAATTTTATATACGCTCGGAATTGTTTCCGTTCCATAAGCCATTGCTGCAATGGCCTGTACACCACCCACTCTGAATATTTTCTGAATACCGGTTACTTGCGCAGCATACAAAATGGCCGGATGAATGGTACCGTCTTTTTGCGGAGGTGTACAAATTATGATTTCAGGGCATCCGGCAAGTACTGCCGGAACTCCCAGCATAAGCAGCGTCGAAAACAGGGGTGCTGTACCACCAGGAATATATAATCCGACTTTTTCTATGGCCACCGGCTTTGCGCCAGCATCTGATTCCTGGTCTGGATTTCCACAACCGGCTCGGCCACATGCTGGTTGCGGTGAAATGTCAAAATATTTTCCTTTGCCTGGCGGATTGCGTTTTTCAATCCTGTCTCCAGCATGTTTTCAGCCTCGGCTAAATTCATCTCCGCTGTACACATCGTCCGGTTCAAAACAGTTACCTGATCAAATTGAAGAGAATATTCATCCACCGCCTTGTCTCCCCTGCTTTTTACCTCCGATCCAAAATTTTTCTTACTGGCTGCATCCAGATTTTCAGACTGATGAACAGGCCTGGCGAGTAAGTGCTGCCCAGTTTTGTTTCGCAGGATTTTCTATGATTGGTAAACGTGGACATTATAAAATCATTTTTTCAATTGGCACAACAAGAATTCCCTGTGCGCCGGCTAGCTTTTAATTTTTCAATGATCTCCCAGAAATCATTTTCATTCACCACACTGTGTACACTGCTCCAGCCTGGTTCTGCAAGCGGCAAAACTGTCGGACTTTTCATTCCCGGAAGCAAGTGAAATGATTTCTCTGAGATTTTCATTGGGTGCATTGAGCAGGATATATTTTGTATGCCTGGCTTTTCGTACGGAGCGGATTCGGAATAATAATTTTTCCAGTATCTCCTGCTGTTCATTTCCAAGTAAGGGATGACGGATCAGCACGGCTTCCGAATGCAAAATCGTTTCCACTTCCTTGAGGCCATTCATAAATAAAGTAGATCCGCTGCTCACCAGGTCCACGATCGCATCTGCCAGGCCGATTCCGGGAGCAATTTCCACCGATCCGCTGATCTCATGAATTTCAGCGCGGATTTTTTTTTCTTTCAGGAACTTTCCTACCAGTACCGGATAGGTGGTTGCAATTTTTTTATTCTCCAGAAATTGGCAATCCGTATATGGTTCATTCCTTCCAACGGCAACGGACAACCGGCATTTCCCAAATCCAAGTTTTTCAGAAACGATCACCTTTTTATTTTTTTCGTATATCACATTTTCCCCGACGATACCAATATCTGCCACGGCGTCTTCAACATATTGCGGAATATCATCATCACGCAGAAAAAATACTTCCATCGGAAAATTATCTGCTTCCGTTTTCAGTTTGTTGATTCCATTTTTCAGATCAATACCGCAGTCCTTCAACAATTTCAGCGAATCGTCGTAGAGCCTTCCGGATTTCTGTATTGCAATTTTCAGCCGGGTGGGCATATGGTTGATTTACAATTTATAAAATAATAAAGAGATCTTTCCAGATGCTGTTCAAAAAAAAGGGGCTTATCTTTCGATAAGCCCCTGCAACTATATTGTTTACACAAAACATCAGCAGCCTACCGGCGGGGTAAGAAATGATGATGGTGTATGGTGAAACGTATATTCATGATTTAATGGCGCAAAAATAATCGGACTGGCGCACAATCCAAAATTATTCTTATTTAGTTCCTTTGGCATCGGCAAGAAATTTCGCAAGACCGATATCCGTCAACGGATGTTTCAACAATCCCAGAATAGGTTCCAGCGGACTGGTAATTACATTCGCACCGGCTTCAGCACAACGGACAATATGCAGGGAACTGCGGATAGAGGCAGCCAGGATTTCAGTTTCATAACCCTGGATTGCATAAATATTGGCAATCTGTGCAATCAGTTCTACACCATCCCAGCTCGAATCATCAATACGGCCGATAAAGGGAGAAACATATTTGGCACCCGCTTTGGCTGCCAGAATTGCCTGACCGGCAGAAAAAACCAGGGTACAATTGGTTGCAATATTATTATCAGTAAACCATTTCATTGCCTTTACGCCTTCTTTAATCATCGGCACTTTCACAATAATATTCGGATTAATCGTCGCCAGTTTTTTCCCTTCTGCAATAATTCCGTCAAAATCGGTAGAAATTACTTCAGCGCTTACATCACCTTTTACCAGGTCAGAAATAGTTTTGTAATGTTTGGTGATATTTTCTTCGCCGCGGATTCCTTCTTTGGCCATCAGGGAAGGATTGGTAGTAACCCCATCCAGGATACCCAGATCATTGGCTTCCTTGATCTGGTCCAGATTGGCGGTGTCAATAAAAAATTTCATATAATCAAGTTTAAAATAAGTTCAAAAAAAATGGCAAGTTACTTATATCGCACCGCTCAACCACCTACCCTTGCTGCCTTCCGGCCCTGGGGGATTCAGCAGGAGCTGGCCGTATAAGACTTGCCGGTGCAAAGATAAGGCCTAAAGGCTAAAGCAAGTGTGGAAGAATGAAAGTGCGGATAGTGTCAGACTTATCGAGTATTATTCAGCGTATTGAGAGGAATAAATCCCGACCAGCTGATCGGAGCGTCCGCCAAGAGTGCGGTAATAAACCAGGATATCATAATTGTTTTCAGTTTCGAAATGATTCCCTTCTGTAAATTCAAAGGAAGGTGGTTATCCGGATCCCTGTTATTCACCGTTACATAGGCATAATTATAAAATCCCATTTTCATAAAGTGCGGATCCTTCATAGGCGCCGCTTGACGGATTAAATACCATCCGGGTCGCATTCATTCAGTTTATATCCCGTAAATTCTCCCAGCAGATAAAGATCCTTTCCTTCGAAAGGAGTATTGTCCGGGGGCACAAAAGCAAACCGTACACGTGCCATAATCCCCCTGCCAGTTCGGCATCGATCAGGTCTGTCGTCTGGATAAAATATTTGCCGTTATTGTCTGCATAAAAATAATAAGGCATGGCCCGACCTGTCCTTGTCAGGTTTCGCCTAAACAACGTTCCGTTTTTCAGATAGTCCACTTTCGCAATCCGGTCACTCTGAAAACGAAAACTCTGCAGGTCGATCCATCGCCACTGGTTTCCACCCTGGAAACACCGGCATTTCATCACTGTTATATTCAAATTTGGTTCCCGAATAAAAAGAAGGATTTCCCATAAATATTGCATTGTCCCAGCGATTATTTTGCAATATCACCACGTGTATCTGCTGGAAAGGATTGGAAATAGGCAGCGCTTTGCTGTTCACAGTAAACTCCAGTTTCTGGTGTGTATATGAAAACTGCGGATTCATGGGCGGCAGAATCTGGGCCGTGATACGCAACGGCATTCTGCACTACCAGCAGTCTTTTAGTAAATGCAAGTCTGGAGGTATCGTTGTTCAGATACACTTTGAGCAGATAATTGCCCGACAAAGTAATACGCGAATTATTTTCCGGAAGAAAAATATGGTAATGCGTATAGCGGATCAGGGCAACGGAAGAATAACGATAGTCGGTAATCTGACTTTGTGCAAATCCACGGATATAATCAAAACGTGCTTACCTGAACCGGAGTCCAGTCTGCGTTGCACAACTGATAAGTGTAATAATAGGTTTTTACATCTGCATCCAGATCATCAAAGGATAGTTCCAGCTGATCATTGCCGTTCAGAGTAATGATCGGATATGCCAGCTGATTGCCTTTCAGATACAACTTTGCGCTGTAAATATTGGGCATATACACAGAATCCGGTGTCTGTGCTTTCACATTCGCTCCCATACCAATCAGAACGAATTAATATCAGGTATTTCATATGATTTGATAGATGCAATGTTAGTTCAATTCCGGAAAAAACTTTTCTGGCAGCAGATGGAAGTCTATTTTTGAGTGTTAAAAATTTCCTATTGAATCTTTCACGGTTTATTGCCCGGCGCATTGCATTTAACAGCCAGCATTCCTTTTCCAGGTTTATCATCCGGCTCGCTATTGCAGCAACAGCCATCAGTGTTATGGCCATGATCCTTACCATTGCCTTCACCCAGGGATTTCAAACAGGCCATTTCTGACAAAATGTACAGTTTTTCCGGGCATATCCGGATAATGCATTTTGAACCGGAAAAATCAGAGATCGCCGAAGAAAAACCTGTATTAGTAAATGATACGGTTTTAAATTATTCTGCGATCAGATCCGGATGTGAAATCCGTTTATGCTTTTGCTACCAAAGATGCCATTCTAAAAGGTCCTGAAAGTTTTGAAGGACTGAAATTAAAAGGTGTTGAACCGGCTTATTCTTTTGTCCAGCTTGCGGGACTTTCTGAAATCAGGCAGATGGATTCAGTTTCCGGATAGCGGATACAGTAACGAAATCAATCTGTCTGCCTATACAGCCAATCAGCTGAAACTGAAAACGGGCGATAAACTTTTCACATATTTCATTCAGCCGGATGGTACAAAACGCGTACGGCCCATGGTAGTTGCCGGTATATTTAAAACCGGTATTGAAAATTATGACCGGGTTAATGCGCTGGTGGATATCAGGCTGATCCAGCGGCTCAATAACTGGACACCCGGAGAAATCGGCGGATATGAAATTTTTATCAGGGATTATACAATGGCTGATTCCGTGAGCAACCGCATATTCGACAAACTTCCGCAAAGATGGAACAGCCGGTCCATTACAGAAATTTATGGAAATATTTTTGACTGGCTGAACCTGCAGGATACCACCATTGTTATTGTTATCGTAATCATGGTGCTTGTGGCCATTTTGAACCTGGTTACCTGCCTCATCATTTTACTACTCGAAAGAACCCATATGATCGGTCTACTGAAATCCCTGGGTTCAAGGGACAGTACTATACAGCAGGTCTTTCTTTATCATGGGGCGCTCATCACTTTTGGCGGCATCATTACCGGAAACATACTCGGTCTGCTGATCTACTGGCTCCAGAATCAATACGGCTTTATTACATTGCCGGAAGAAACCTATTATATCGCAACTGCTGCAGTAAAAATCAGCTGGCTGCAGGTATGCATGGTGAACGCCGGCACTTTCGTGATTTGTTTTATCGTACTGCTCCTGCCCAGTTTTTTCATCATCCGCAAACTGAATCCTGTTAAAGCAATCTCTTTTAACTAAACATTCAATTCGGGATAATATTATACCGGTTGCGACGGCTACATTCAAGGATTCAGCACCGCCTCTTCCGCGGAATACGAATTCGTTTTGCTGCAAGGGCTTCCAATGCCGGACTAATTCCTCTGGATTCATTGCCCATCAGAAGCATGACTCCAGGCAGAGGAAAATTTTCATGCAGATCGTCTCCATCCAGAGAACTGGCATATACCGGAATACCTGCATTGTGACCTGATATATTCATCCAGATCGGATATATATCACTTCTACACGGATCAGGCTTCCCATTGCAGATTGAACTACTTTCGGATTGAAAACATCTGCGGTATCCGGACTGCATACAATACGTTTAACACCAAACCAGTCTGCAGTTCGCAACAATAGTGCCCAGATTTCCCGGATCCTGAATGGTATCCAGCAAAAGGGTAAGTCCCGTCGTTAGTCGCGGGGTTTCAAAAACAGGTTTGGTGAAAACAGCAAGCACCTGATTGGGTGCCGGATGGAAGGAAATTCTTTCCAGATCTTTATCGTCCGATTTTACGATCAAATGTTCCTTATCATTCAATAATCTTTCGTTCTCCAACAACCATTTCTCTGTAGCAAAACATTGTCACCAGGCGGAGTTTATCAGATTGCAAGAATTCCCCGACGATTTTCGGACCTTCTGCAACAAAGACCCCGTCTGCATCGCGGAATTTTTTATGGCCTAAACTTTGGATATATTTGACCTGCGACTTTACAAGCATGGATTCCCCGTTTTAATAATATGTCATATTGCCGGCAAGTTACATCATCACTGGTCAGACCTGCAATCGTTCCGGCGATTCTGATTTTTTCCCTCTTTTCCTGCCGGGTTCCTGTTAACTTCCAACAGGGTAAACCGTTTGTTTACAAAACAACCATAAAAGTAGAAGGCAATATCAAGGCGATGAAAAACAGGATTTGCTCCAAAGACTGGAAAATCAAATGGATGACAGTCTGCAGACAAAAACGGTTACCGCTTTTACTGCCCCTGGCCGCATTCATTTATAAAAAACTGCCTAACCCACCTGTTTTTGATTCTGCTAATGTCGGCCGTTCCATCGTATTCATGAATGCCCTGCTAACGTCCAACGGATATTATGCCCCGCAAATCAGGGATACCGTTATTTACAAAATCCATAAGTACAAGGATGATAGTTTAAAGGAACAAAGAGTTACTATCCGGTTTACCGTAAAACCGGGAAAACAGATGGTATTTGATTCCGTGGGGTTTAGTCTCACAACACCTGAATTCCAGCAAATCGCCATGGATTCCAGGAAACAATCCCTGATTAAAGTGGGCCAGCCCTATTCAAGACAATTGCTGTCCAATGAAATCAACCGACTGGTGGATAGTTTCCGGAATAATGGCTATTACCGGTTTTCCAAAGAAGATCTTTATGTAGAACACGACACCGTATTTGCAGCTTTGATTGATCCTTCCCTGGATCCGCATTGAACAGGCTGAACTGCTGGAAAAATTAAAACAGAAAAAAGAAAATCCAACGGTCACAGTGGTATTCAAGCAAAGACCGCTCCGGGATTCTACACATCTGCAAAAATATTATATCGGAGAGGTAACCGTATACCCTGATCTGGTCAGATTGGAGCAGATACCATTTCATTCCATGCAGATACAACGGTCATAATCAGATCCGTTTTATCAGCCAGACAAACAAATTCAAACTTCCTTTCATTGCTAATAATATTTATATGTATCCGGGTGAGCTATTATAAACAGCAAAATTATTTCAGAACATCCAACCGGCTCAGCCAGTTTTCTGCCTGGGAATATAACAATATTGAATTTCAACGATCCCCTTTAATGACAGTCTTCTGGATGTAACCATTCGCATGTATCCTGCAAAAAAACAAAAAATGTCCGTATCGCTGGAAACCAGTTACAATACCAATGATATAGTTACGACCTCAAATGTTCTTGGAACCAGCGTGATCCTGGGTTTGCAAAACCGTAATGCCTTCAAACAGTCAATTCTCACCAATACAAATTTATCTGGCGGGATTGAAATCGGCTCGATTCCACCAATCCTGATGGCAGCACATCCAATGGATTGAATATTCAGACCATTCTTGGCAGTCTCTCCCATACCATCACCATCCCTCACATCATTAAGATATTGCCCTTCCTTAATTTCCCCGCCAACCTGGAACAAAAAGGATTTCGTACGCAGACGCTGATTAATGTCAATGCCAACTATACCAGACGTATAACTTCTTCACTTTTGTAAGCCTGAACGGATCATTTGGATATCAATGGTCTAAAACAACGCCCCGAACAGAAAAGACAGAGTTTATTCGGTAACCAAGAGTTATCTCTGGAAACCCCTCAATATTGAAAATACTAGCCTGCCGCATACACTACTGACAGCTTTGATAACCATACTGATAGATAATCCGCCCCTACAGCTTTCGTTTCGGACAGGTCTGGTTATTGGCCAGCAATTCGCATATAATATTGTGAGGCCCAAAGGAAATAAGATCAATTACTTTCCTGGTAAGTTTAGAAGAAAGCGGTGCTTTGCTGGGATTTATTAAAATCTCTGGACAAAGGTACTCTCCTGCGCTATATCCGTGGAGAAGTGGAATTCCGTCATAATATTGACTATGGAAAGAATCAACTGGTTTTCCGAACGTATGCCGGAACGGGTTATGCATATGGACTTAACAGCGACGGGATACGAACATACCCTGCCTTTTTTCAAAGCATTTTATTCCGGAGGACCCAACAGTATGCGGGCCTGGCAGGTTCGAAACCTGGGACTGGGCTCTTCAACCTACTATACCGATTCAGTGACCGAACTACGACCTTCGTTTTGGAGATATAAAACTGGAATTTAATGTCGAATACCGGTTTTTGCTGGGTACCCTGTTTGGGATTAAATTCAAAAGCGCCATTTTTACGGATATTGGAAATATCTGGGCCTGGAAACCGATTACCAATGACCCGGAGGGCGTAGGAAGTGATTTTCATCTGAATAGTTTCTATAAGGAACTGGCTTACGGGGCAGGAACAGGACTGAGAATGGATTTCAATTATTTCCTGATCCGCCTGGACTGGTCCTATAAAATTCGTGATCCGCAAGCACCTGACGGATCGGATACCTGGTTTTATAAGTTAAAAAATCTGGGAAGCGGTCAACTCCAGCTGGGAATTAATTATCCGTTTTAAATGTTATTTCAGCAGTTTCCGGATCTATCGCATCTTCCAGCACGGTAATCTCCTATTCTGGTGCGGCAAAGTGAACTGAGGTAGGCTCCGCATCCCAGGACTGTCCGACATCATTAGCCAGACTTCGTATATAGGTTCCCGTTGAACAAACCACCCGGAACGAAACGAGTGGCAATTGCTTGTATTTTCATTTCAAATTCCCGGATCGTTACTTTTCGTCCTTCCAGCGCAACGGCTTTTCCCTGTCTTGCCAGGTCATATGAACGTTGCCCGTTTTTTTTAATGGCTGAATAGATCGGCGGCACCTGAATAATTTCCCCGGTAAATTGTTTGGCAACGCTTCCAGGTACAGCTTCGCCGTTATATGTCGAATAGTCTTTTATGATTTTCCGGTTCAGTTTCCAGATCGTAGGAAGCCGTGGTTGCGCCCAGCGTAAAAGTTCCGGTATACTCCTTTTCCTTCGACATATACTCATTGATCTTCTTGGTAAATTTTCCCGTGCACAGAATCAGCAGGCCGGTAGCCAGCGGATCCAGGGTTCCAGCATGACCCACTTTCGCGTGTATCCGGTTTCGGATTTTCTTGACCACATCTGCTGATGTCCATCGCAAGGGTTTATTAACCAGGATCACCTGCCCTTCTTCAAATGGATTCATCATCTTTCAATTTTCAAAAATTAAATTTCCCGTCTCGCTTTTATCTGGAGATATTTATTTACCACATCCACACTTAATTTTTCCGGTGCTGTTAACAAGGCTGCAATTCCATATCGTTGAAGTTCCTTAACGATCAGTTTTTTTTCAAGTACGAATTTTTCGGCTATCACTTTTTCATAAAGGCCTTCAATATGTCTTGGCTTCCCCGGAAGCCAGAGCCTGGAGCGAAGTATTTTCAAAAAAAACTACCAGCAACAAGTGCTTCTGTGAAATATTCCGCAGGTAGGGCAATTGCCTGTTCAGTGCAGTGAGCGATTCAAAATTTGTAAAAAGGATTAGCAGACTTCGTTGTGTAATACGCGTTTTGATTAGTTTATGCAAAAATGCAAAATCAGATTCCAGGAAACTGCGTTTTCAAATTATAGAGAGCATTTACGATGCCCGACATTTGGGTAGCCCGGTGACTGGCCGGCAGAAAATCGCCTGCCTTGTCTCCGAAACTGATGAATCCTGCCCTGTCCTGCCGGGTAATAGCAACAGAACTCATCGCAAGGGTCGCATTCACGGCGTAGTCCAGTAAACTAAGTCCTTCAAAAGCCATTTTCATTGTCCTGCCTTTATCAATAATACAATATACCTGCTGGCTTTTCTCATCCGTATAATTATTGATCATCAGCTGTCCGCCCGTTCTTCCCGTAGCCTTCCAGTTTATACTACGGATATCATCTCCGCTGACATATTCCCTTATTTGTTCAAACTCGAGGCTGTGGCCGGTTTTGCGCACCTGTTTATAACCGATATTTCCAGGATCTGTGATATGGGCCATGAATTCAAACTGACGTAACCTGAGAAAACCAGGATAAACTTTTACCGGTTCCCTGAGAAGAAAAGTTTTACGGCGCTGGATCAACTGGAGCGGTGTTTTGAAGTAAATATGCAAATTGCCAAAGAAAAATTCCCCCCTTTCTTTTGGACTGATGATGAATGAAATTAATTTTTTTATCACCGGCTCCAGTATGGTTTTCAACTTGAAATCACGAAGCTGCCAGGCTTCCGGAAATTCATCAATCAATTGCATACGGGCCCTGAAAGGATAATGATTTTGTAGCTCCCAGTACATGGTGTTTTCTTCTCCATTACTCAACCTGTCCGGAAGAATCCTTTGTACAAAGACCGGATTGCGTTTTGAAAACAGTACCTGATAATCCAGCACCAGCCCCAAAAAAACAAGTGCCAGGGCCATGACGGCGAAATTGAAAAGAAATGAAAATCCATAAGACAGAACAAATAGAAAAATAACGCAGTCATTAAGCGGTAAAACCGTTTTCCAAAAAAAAGCGACAGCCACAATTGATTCAAAACGCCCATCTTATCTTGGAATTTCTGAAGACTGAATAATTTGTTTGATCACATCGTCTGTTGTTCCGCCTTCCATTTCTTTTTCAGGGGACAAGACCAGCCGGTGACGTAAAACAGCCGGTATGACGTATAAAATATCTTCCGGTATTACAAAATCTCGTCCATTCATTGCAGCAATGGCTTTTGATGCCTGCAGGATGCCAATAGAAGCCCGGGGAGAAGCACCGAGGTAAATTGACTTGTGCTGCCTGGTTGAAGCGACTACAGATACAATATAACGAATCAGTTTTTCTTCCACATGAATACGGCAAACCTGACGCCGGAGAGATTCAATGGCATGAGCATTTAATACAGGCTGAACCATATCGCTCATCAGTGTTCCGATATGATTGTGATGTTTGGTAACTACAATTACTTCATCCGCTTCACTTGGGATAATCAACTTTGATCTTAAACAGAAAACGATCCAGTTGAGCTTCCGGCAAATGATATGTACCTTCCTGTTCAATCGGATTTTGTGTGGCGATAACCAGAAAAGGCTGTTGCATCATCATGGTTTGACCGTCTACTGTTATTTGTCTTTCTTCCATTACTTCGAACAAAGCCGCCTGTGTTTTGGCAGGTGCGCGGTTTATTTCATCGATCAAAACGATATTGCTGAAAATGGGACCGGGCCTGAATTGAAACAACATTTCCCGCGGATTAAAAATGGAAGAGCCAATCACATCTCCGGGCATCAGATCCGGTGTAAACTGGATTCTTGAAAAACCCACATCAATAGTACGGCTGAGCAGTTTGGCTGTAAGTGTTTTGGCCACACCGGGAACACCTTCAATCAGGATATGCCCATCTGCCAGAATACCTGCTATTAGCAATTCAATCATCTGATCCTGGCCAACGATTACTTTTCCGATTTCCGATTTTAAAATGTCCGAGGGTCTCTCGGAATTCCTGCAGGGAGTGTTCTTTCGCCAAATAAATTTTCTTCCATCATATTGCGGGTTTATGAGAATTGATTGATTTGTTGGTGAAGGTCCATTAATTCCTGGTCAGATAAGTCCGCTTTCAGCCTGGCTTCATGTATAGACCTGAATCAGTTGTCACGATTTCATTGGTTGGCCGGCCTGTTCGAAAAGCCAGCTTATGAGCAAATTCTTCATTAAGTACGGAAGTAGGCAGGTTATAGGTCGATCTGATATATTCCAGAAAAGCTGCCACCATTTTCTCCGCCAGATTCTGATTATTCTTCTGCTGAAAATATAATCGGCCAACGGTTTTTACAAAATCCTCAGAAGCATTTCGCAGAGGCGGTATTTCTGTAATCGGACGTTGTTTCCGTTTGGATTCTACCAGGAACATCAACAGGAACAATAATATTGTAAGCCAGAATGCCCAGCGCAATGGCCGCTTGCTCAGAATGAAATGCAGAGCTGAAAAATTCTCTGTATTTCTGGAATACCTGAAATAATCAGACCATTCCACCACTCCGGTATTGGCAGGCAGCCGCGAAAGAGCGCAGATCGTAAAAAGATTTATTCCTGCCATGGAGCAAAAAGAAATTACTGAATGCAAGCGCATTCAGATGTATAAAAATAGCTCCGCCGTGTGCGTAATGAATCTTAATGAAGTCAGGCTTTCCGCGTAATATCTTTTCCAAGAATCGTTGTATGCCCGGTATCGATAGCATCAAAATAGGGGTCCATTGAAAAGCCCGGATAACTAAACTTTGTCCATTCATTCCCGGAAGAATCCAGCAAATTCATGTCCGTACTATCGCCTTCTGCGTATGCATTTTCCCCCTCGTTCAGATGGAGCATATTCATTACAGTATCTGCAAAGTATAGAGCAGAAATAAAGACCTGATTGCCCGCTGCTGCAAACCGGATGATTGATTTCATCTCATCATCTTCCGGTATGAACTGCGGGCTGATAATGATCAGGGTTCTGATGGTATCGTCATCATTCGGGTTATGTAGTAGTGCCGGGAACTTATTTCCGGTTTGGATCCTGGCATGCGGGAAAATGTAGGACAGATTATCGTAGGCGTATTTCGTACCATAGGGGATCTTATCCATCCGCCAGAGGCTCACCCGCCTATCCAGTTTTTTTTGCCGGTTTCCGGAACATCCTGTCAGTATTAAACAGGTCAATAAGATACCATATCGCAAAATATTTTTCAATTGGAGATTTTCTGTTGAAACAATTCGAATTTATTTTTCAGCATCTCAAATAAATCAGGTCGCGGATTAAAATCGCCATAAAAAATATATTCATATGCGCTGGCCAGATATCTGAAATCACCCGCCTGTGCATGATTCCCAAAAGCGCGGAGGATCTCGGCATTCGTGGAAGAATCGCGAAAACTGATTCCGCCCTGGTCTTTTACCGAACGGATCAGACGTAGATACAGATAACGGACTGCCATGCGATAGTTTCCTTCGGACTGATATTTCCGGATAGCCGCTTCATAGTCCGTTTCTTCATCGGGCGAAATCTCCGCCGGTCCGTCTTTTTGCTGTGTTCCTTTCCGGGAGAACCAGGTGAAATTGTTTTCCTTTGCCAATTGATAAATTCCAAATAACACAACGCCGATAACGCAGACAAAAATAAGCCAGCGGAATACCGGACTATTTAAGAACTGATTGATACAGTCCGGGTTTTGGCGGCGGTTGTTTTTTCCAGTATTCCGGATCATTCGCATACGCGTAGTCCCTGTCCTTTAAATATTTGCTGAGCTGGCCTGCGGGCACTTCGCGGATAATTTCCGCAGGCATATAAATACTGTCTGCAACAGGCAGGAGAAGACTGTCGGTATTCGCCTCTTCAATATACACAGAGGAATCATCGGTGGTCTGAACGGAATCGATCGTCGAATCGGTGGCCTCTTTTCCCGACTGGGAATGGACAGATTGACGGACCGTCAATAAAAAAATAATCAGGAAACAGAACGTTGTTTTGAACATAGGAGGTCTGTCAGGATTTACCGGGTTGTTCCATATTTTCTTTTCTACCCAGTCGAATTGGATAGATAATAAAATACCAGATAATAAAACAAGCTGAAGAAATCAGGATAAAAAGGCTGAGCCAGACCGGCATACCGGAGTAACGGGTTACAAATCCTTCCAGAAAGGCGGCCACAATAAATACCGGCACCAGGCCTATCATCATTTTGATGCCATCCCTTGCTCCTCTTTTCAGTGAAGGAAGTCGTTTAAAAGTACCTGGAAACAACAGACTTTTTGCCAGTACAATACCAGCTGCACCTGCAATGATGATGGAAGAGATTTCAAGGGTTCCGTGTATCCAGATCACGAGCACCGATTTCCATCCCAGTCCCTTGGAAAAGAAATAATATTGAAAAGCTCCCAACATGACTCCATTATTAAAAAGCAACCATATCGTACCGAGTCCGGCCAGGATGCCTGAAATAAAAATCATAAATGAAACCTGAACATTATGAACAGCAATCCACAAAAACATCGAGAGCTGACTCTGATCTTTGTATACGCCAAACGGATCGCCTTTGGCAATATTCTGTTCCGTCATTTCCACATATCCATTCCCGAGCACTCCACGAACGAAAGTCTGGTCATTCGCTGCAGAGAAAGCAGCCATTACGGCAAAAAATAAAAATATAAGAAAGGAGTACAGCAATTCGCGATGATATTTACGGATGATCAAGCGGAAGTTCCATTTTCCAGAACCTGACAATCCGCGAAGATTCCTCTTTTTTATTTTTGTAAATCCCGAGATAAAATCCGGAAGCGAGTTTGTTGAGGTATAACGTAACCTTACTCTGCGGATAAAAAGTCTTGGCATAGCCCAGATCATTCACGAGTTCGGTAAACCGGTCCGCCATTTCATCAGGATCCGTCGTCGGTTCATACTGATAAATTTTCCACTTCTCAATATTCTGCTGGATGAATTGACCTTCACGCACAAATACAGTACATTTATTGATAAATATAAAAAATATAAAATCATTGTCAACGGAAGATTCCTTAAAGGGAACATCTTCCGAATTATATGCTAAGCGTTAAACTAGATACCGGTTTTAATATAGAAATTGATTTTCCAATCAGTCCTTTTCACCGCCGCATGTTTGCCTATTGCATTGATGCACTGGTACTTTATTTATACTGGCTATTATCAGGAAGACTGATTGAATGGATGACACACCGGAACTTATCCGCAATTTGACTGGAGAACCGTGTTGAGGAGTCTGCCTGTTCTGGCTTATTATCCTGCTGATGGAAATCCTTACCAACGGACAAACGATCGGAAAAAAAATTATGGGAATCCGGGTGATTACGCTGGAAGGTGGTCAGGCATCGGTCAGTCAGTATCTTGCTGCGCTGGATGTTCAGGTCGGTTGATTTCCCCCTCTGGATTTTTGTTGCCATCTGGAGCGGCGAACTGCCCTGGTACAGCAGCATTTTGGTTTTTTCCGGAATCGCCTCTGTCATTATTTCTGATAAATCCCAGCGGATCGGAGATATCGTGGCCGGTACAATCGTTATTTTCACCAGATCTAAAACTTCCTGGCAGGATACGGTTTTTACCGAAGTGGAAGCCGGTTATAAACCGCGCTATCCCCAGGTCATGCAAATGAGTGACAAGGACCTCAATTCGCTTAAAATGATTATAGAAACCGTAAAGAAAAATAATAATCATGAACTCGCTTTCCGCATAGCCGAAAGAATCAAGTGGAAACTGAATATGCAGGGAGATCAGGATGCGCTGGATTTTCTCGAAACCCTGCTCAAGGATTATAATTTTTATTCAAGCCGTCAATAGCTAATGACGTCCGGCAATAGCTCCGATAACAGCAGCTACAATTACAAGTGCATAAAAGCTCAGCACGATGATCGTCATGATACCGTAAAACTTAAAAAAAGATTTTAAATTTTTTAAGGATTCCGTCAATGCCGGCTGATCATTATTATTGGAGGCGACACGCATTTTAGATGAAAATCGGAATAAATACAAGGAAGGGAAAAAAAGCAATAATGAACCGAGGATTGCACCAAAAACTGAAAATGTAGAAACCAGGCCGCCCGATACACTGGCTGTTTCCGGATCCACATTCTTCATCAGACTTGAAAACATGGTTCCATAAAACAGGCCGCCCAACACGATCAGTCCGCAACAAATAAAACCCATAATGGAAAGGAATCTTGCCCATCGGGCTGATTCATTAAGATAAATTAATGTCGGCTGATCGATTTGAAGTTCAAAAAGATTTGTTGGTTGTTCCATGGATTCTGTTTGTTTTAAGGAGTTAATTTGCTTATAAATAAAAGAAAAATCCACCAGTATTCAAAGAATAATACCCTTCATTATTTTAATAGGCTCTGGCAAAAAGAACCCGTTCATGGCTGGGCCTACCACTGTAAATGCATTCTCCTTCCTCTTCCGGATTATTCAGCGGAATACAACGAATGGTAGCTTTTAGTTTTTCTTTGATTGTTTCTTCTGTTTCTGCAGTTCCATCCCAGTGCGCAGAAATAAATCCGCCTTTTTCGTCGAGCAGTTTTTCAAATTCTTCCCAGGTATCTGCCTTGGTTATATGTGCATCCCGGTATACCAATGCTTTCTGATACATCGTGTCCTGAATTTCCAAAAGTAGTTTCTCAATTCTTTCAATAAGTCCGACTTCGGGGAAACTCATTTTTTCCTTGGTATCCCGACGTGCAATTTCCACGGTATTATTTTCCAGATCCCGGAGGCCCATAGCGATCCGGACCGGCACTCCTTTTATTTCATATTCTGCAAATTTCCATCCCGGCCGGTTATTATCATTGTTATCAAATTTTACCCGGATGCCTGCTTTCTTCAGACCGGCAGCAATTTCTTTTCCTTTAGCATCGAGTAATTCCTTTTTTTCATCTCCTTTATAAATCGGAACAATCACTACCTGTATAGGTGCAATGCGTGGAGGCAGTATCAAACCATCATCATCACTATGTGCCATTACCAGGCACCAATCAGTCTGGTACTCACACCCCAGCTGGTGGCCCAAACATAATCCAGTTTATTTTCCTTATCGGAAAATTTTACATCAAATGCTTTTGCAAAATTTTGTCCGAGGAAATGTGAAGTACCTGCCTGCAATGCTTTTCCATCCTGCATCAGTGCTTCGATACAATAAGTATCTATTGCGCCTGCAAATCGTTCGCTGGCTGTTTTTACACCTTTGATCACCGGCATTGCCATATATTTTTCCGCAAAATCCGCATATATACTCAGCATTAGCCTTGTTTCTGCAATGGCTTCTTCTGCGTTGCATGGGCAGTATGTCCTTCCTGCCATAAAAATTCTGTTGTACGCAAAAAAAGCCGTGTGCGCATTTCCCATCGTACCACATTGGCCCATTGATTAATGAGAAGGGAAGATCGCGGTAAGACTGGATCCAGGTTTTATAAGTATTCCAGATAATTGTTTCACTGGTCGGTCGTACAATCAGTTCTTCTTCCAGTTTTGCTTCCGGATCAACGATAATGCCTCCGCCATTCGGATCATTTTTAAGACGGTAATGCGTAACCACTGCACATTCTTTTGCAAATCCTTCCACGTGGGCAGCTTCCCTGCTTAAAAAACTTTTGGGAATGAAGAGAGGAAAATAGGCATTTTCATGACCGGTATCCTTAAACATCTTATCCAGCGGATCCCGCATTTTTTCCCAAAGTGCAAATCCATAAGGTTTGATAACCATACATCCCCTGACGGCTGAATAATCAGCCAGTCCTCCCTTTATCACCAGATCATTATACCATTGCGAATAATCTTCCTGCCGGCTTGTAATTTCTTTGCTCATATAAGTGTATTCGAACCGGACTTGATTAAGCTCATTTTAACAGTTTCGCCCGGTATTTTATGGAAGTCAGTATATATATTTTGTAATTTTGTTAAAACGCTCAAAAGTAGTAACTTAAGATTGAATCTTCTAAAAGCTTTCGCCATGAAAACTTCCTATATATTCATTTTCGCTGTCCTCCTGGTGTTTTCAATCAGCAGTTGTTCGGTATATAGAAACAGCCCTACGCCGGATGATGTTTATTATTCCCCGGGTAAACCGGCTACCCCGGCCGCTATCACGCAGAATAACAATTCTGATTACTATTCCACTCCCAATGAGAATTATGTAAAAATGCGTGTGCAGAACCCGGAAAAGTGGTCATATTTTGATGACTACAATTATGATTATTACGGTAGTGCTTATTCACCCTATGGTATACTGGTTCAAGTGTGGGATTGAGTGTAGGTTTTAGTACCGGTTATTATAGTCCCTATTATGGAGGCTTTGGCTACTACAGTCCGTTGAGTTATTATAACAGTTACTATGCCTGGAATAATTGCTATAATCCGTATTATGGAGGAGTTGTGATTGTAAACGGTAAAAATAATACTACTCCGAGTTATACCCGCATGAGTAATTTCAATCCTACTGCGTACGAGGGTAAATATTATAATGCCAGACCCACTACGACACATTTAACAAACACTGGTTCCACCCGCAGTGCACAGAATTACTATAATACCAATTCAAACAGCAATTTCAACCGGTCAACCAATGGCCGTCCTTCATATAATAACAACAATACCAATTCAACACCCACGCGTTCATCCCCTTCAAATTTCAGTAGTGGCGGTGGAAGTAGCGGAGGTTCAGGTGGCGGCGGTGGATTTTCTCGTCCGCACAGGTAATCCTTGACTGAAGATGAAACGAATTTTAATTCTGTGCCCCTTTCTTTTGTTTTACGGTTTTCTTCAGGCACAGCTTCCGGAAGATGCTTTGCGCATGTCTTATACCCGGCCATACGGAACAGCCCGTGAACAGGCTATCGGTGGTGCCATGGGCTCCCTGGGTGGAGATATTACTGCAAACTATGTTAACCCGGCGGGACTCGGATTTTACAAGACCGGCGAAGTGGTATTCAGTCCCGGATGGTCTTTTGGAAATGTCCAGACGGGTTATCTTTCCAATAATACCAAGAGTCCTTCCTTTAACAATTTTATAATTGGCACATCCGGCGTGGTCTATGGCTGGAGCGACTCGTACGATCCACGAAAGAGTACAGCCATTAGCCTGGCTGTAACCCGTAGCGCTGACTTTAATGGCCATATTACTTACCAGGGAAAAAATAATTATTCTTCCGCGGCAGAAGCGTATGCCGAAGAGTTCAATGCATCCGGTCTCTCCATCGATGACGCTCTTTCGAATTCCGGCATATCCTATGGTACCCGGATGGCGCTGTATACATATCTTATTGACACATCACAGGGTGGTTTCGGACCTACAGTCGTTCAACCCGGCAATGTACTCGCGGCGAATGGCGAACTTGGCCAGTCCACCGATATCCTTACTTCAGGAGGTATAACAGAAATCGCACTTGGATTTGCTGGTAACACCAACGATAAATGGTATATCGGGGCATCCATCGGTGTTCCGATTGTAAACTATCAGCGCACCGTTCAATATACTGAAACAGATCTGAGCGGTAATACCAATAATGATTTTGATTCGTACACTTATACGGAAAACTATTCCGCTAAAGGGGTAGGCGTGAATGCCAGGCTGGGAGCGATTTTCAGACCGAATCTTAATTGGCGCATCGGGCTTGCCGTTCATACTCCAAGTTTCTATTCCATCACAGATTATCTTTCTGCCAGCATGATCTCCAATACGGAAGCCTATGCAGGTGTTCAAACCATACATTCGGATACACTGGATCAGGCGGCCGGTGTGAGCAACAGCCTGGAATATGATCTGCGGTCTCCCTGGCATTTTGTTGCCAGCGGATCCTATATTTTCCCGGGTTCAGTTACGGAAGGTAAAATGGGGTTTATCACCGCCGATATTGAATATACACTCAATACCAGTACCAAATTCAGTTTTCCGCTTGACGACTACGGCAACCAGGTTGATAACAGTTATTTCGATGGTGTTAACAGTGTAATTCGATCCTACTATAAGAATACATTTAATTTCAGACTGGGTGGAGAATATAAGATGGATCCACTGGCATTCCGGATTGGCGGTTCCTATTCTATGAATCCTTATACATCGCCGGATTTAAAAGCCAATAGATTTACCGTTGGCGGAGGACTGGGCTACCGAAAAAAAGGAATTTTTGTAGATCTCACTTATGTGGAAACAATCCTGAATGATGTCAACTTCCCTTATCGCCTTAGTGGAAAAGACAATGTTTATTCCACTGTGAAAGAATATACCGGCAATCTGCTTCTGACATTTGGAATTAAATTTTGATTCCCTCATATACAGAGAATATATTCTTTAAATAATCTTCCTCCAGCCAGAGCAGATCTTCATTCTTATTCAGCCAGGTAATCTGACGTTTGGCATATTGCCTGGTATTCTGCTTAATGAGGGAAAGGCTTTCTTCCAGACCGGATCTTCCCTGCAGATAGTCAAATAACTCTGTATATCCGACAGTCTGTAGTGCATTAAGTCCCTGATAGGGAAGCAGCGATTTAACCTCATCCAGTAGCCCGTCTTCCATCATCTGATCCACCCGCTTATTAATGCGCTGATATAGCTCTTTCCTTGGAATGTTTATCGCGAATTCAAGGATGCGGAAAGGTCTTTGTTTTTTTTCCTTATTTCGGAAGCTAAGAATGGATCGCCCGGTAGTTTTCACAACTTCCAGGGCACGCATCATACGTTGCGGATTGGATATTTCACCCGATGAAAAATACAAAGGATCTTGTTCTTTAATCGATTCCTGTAATCCGGCTATTCCCTGTTCAGCATACAGGTTGATGATATCTTTTCTGATTTCTTCGTCTGACAGCTGGTATTTCATCCAGTCCTTCGCAAAAAGCTTTAATATATAATCCTGTTCCACCGCACATCACCACCACATCACGGTTTGAAAATATTTCATCGCACCATTTCATTGCCAGCGATTCAAAAACAGCTGCATTCACTTCATCATGTATAGAATGGGAATTGATGAATTCATGTTTCACCTGTTCGAGCTGTGTTCTGGTGGGTTTGGCAACACCGATATTCAATTCCCGGAAACACTGGCGGCTGTCTGCCGAAATAATGGAGGTATTAAAATGACTCGCAACCTGAATGGCCAGGTCCGTTTTACCCGAAGCAGTTGGGCCCGTTATAATAATAACTGTCTTGGGGAACATTATTCGAGTGTGGTATCCTCTTCCGGCCCAAGTTCTTCTTCTATATCCAGGTCTCCGGTTTCTTCTCCTACTTCGCTGAAACCTTCTGCACTTCGGTTTAGATCATACTTCTCCTCCACTTCAGCCAGTTTATCGCCAATCAGTCCGCGGGTTCCATATTGAGAAGGTCCGATACTTTCCGATTTCACAACGGCCGGATATTCCAGTTTGCTGTTTTCTTCTTTGGAAACATGGATAAGTTCAACCAAAAAATACCAGTTTTTAACAAAATCATATAGATAAACAAATTTCTGGTTGGGATCCTTGATTTCAGAACCGATCGTTGTTTCTGCCATTAGCAAAGGAGCTACTTTGTATTCCTTATCATATTTCTCCAGGGAAATTTCCCTGCCTCTCTGCCAGTGATCATTGCTACGGAAAAATGTGGCCTGGTGTTTATTGTCAAACTCGTATGCCTTCAGAATCACCTGGTGTAATTCCAGGAAATGCTGATTATGCCTGACTACAACGTCCCGGTAAACACTATCATCTTCCTCGAAATAAACCCTGAATTTTAATACTGCCATAATGTTACTGGTTAGAAAGCTCAAAAATAAATGAAACCATCAAAATATCAGCCAGCTTATTTTATCGACGAACCCCCTCCAAATATTTGTCTTACTGGTTTCAGATCCATGCCGGCGGCTTTTTCCAGCATAAACGGGTAAGCAGCTTCAAATGAATTCTCTATTTCTCCTTCAAGAATCGCTTCGCGGATCATGTTTTTCAGGTCCCCCACTTTTTTGGAAGGCCCGATCCCGAAGATTTCCATGATCATTTCCCCTGAAACCGGGGGCTGCCAGTTACGAATACGGTCCTTTTCTTCGACTTCAGAAAGGCGCTTTCGCACGAGTTCAAAATTTTCGAGGTATCGTTTTACTTTCTGCTTGTTTTTGGAAGTAATATCTGCCTCACAGAGCATCATGAGAGAGTCGATATCTTCTCCTGCATCAAATAACAATCTGCGAATAGCAGAATCCGTTATATTTTCTTTTGTCAGGCTGATCGGCCGCAGGTGCAGTTCAACCATTTTACGAACGAATCGCATTTTCTCATTCATGGGCAATTTCAACTGGTCGAAAATTTTTGGAACCATCCGGCCGCCCACCACTTCATGACCATGGAAGGTCCACCCATGTCCCTGTTCAAATTTTTTAGTGGCCGGTTTGCCAATATCATGCAAAATTGCGGCCCAGCGAAGCCAGAGATCATTTGATTTATCAGCAAGATTGTCGAGTACCTGCAGGGTATGATAAAAATTATCCTTATGTCCCAGTCCGTCAATATATTCGGCGCCTGCCAGATCGGCCATTTTCGGAAAAATGATTTGCAGTAGCCCGGATTTAAACAAAAGGTCAAATCCCACAGAAGGTTTGGAGGACGCAATGATTTTGTTGATCTCTTCGGTGATTCTTTCCCTGGAAATAATACGGATCCGTTCTGCATCCTGAATGATCGCACTGAATGTGTGGGGATCGATCTGAAATCCCAGCTGGGAGGCAAAACGAATCGCCCGTAACATTCGCAAAGGATCATCACTGAATGTCGTCAGCGGTTCCAGTGGAGTATGAATTCTTTTTTCTTCCAGGTCCCGGAGACCGTCAAAAGGATCCAGGAGTCGGCCATAATTGATTTTATTCAGGCTGATGGCCAGTGCATTGATTGTAAAATCGCGTCGGTTCTGATCGTCTTCCAGTGTTCCTGGAACAATATCAGGTTTGCGGGAAGAAGACCGGTAACTCTCTCTTCTCGCGCCCACGAATTCCACATCCAGCCACTGTCCGTCGCTTTCCTGAATTTTAAAATGAGCGGTTCCGAAATTTTTAAAAAAAGAAACGGTTGGCCTGGGACTGTAACTGGAAGCAACTTCATTAGCAAGTTCGATGGCATTACCTACACAAACAATATCGGCGTCGTTGGTAGGTCGTTTGATAATTTTATCACGAACAAATCCGCCAATGACATAGGCCTCCATTTGCATACGCGCAGCTGCTTCTGCAATTCGCTCAAACAAAATCAATTCACTATCAGTACAGGCAATTTCCATTTCTTCAAAGGTAAATCAAGAAAATTTGGGAATTTGGAAATTTGGAAATTTAGAAATAAGGCGTAGAAATTCACAAGAACAATGATTAACGTTAGTTCATTTTTAAATTTGCAAATTTCCAAATTTTCAAATTATACCGGCAGCGTCTTTAGCAGTTGCTCCTGCCTGATATCCATGGCACACCGGAAATGCTTTTCGGGGCAGGCCTTGTAACCATGAAGTCCACAGGGACGGCAGTATAAATTTTCCTCTATTTCCACAATATGACTGTTTTGAGATGTCGGCCCGAATCCAAACTCCGGGATAGTTGAACAATATACAGCCGTAACAGGCGCATTCATGGCAGAAGCAAAATGCATCGGCGCTGAATCGTTTACATAATTCATAGTTGCCCGGCTCATCAGGGCTGCCGATTGCAGAAATGACAAAGAGCCAGCCAATACATTTATTTCACTCCTGTTGCAGCTTGTACGAATAACTTCACAAAGCGGTCTGTCTCCCGGTGCCCCCAGAAGGTATATTCCAATTCCCGCGGGAACCTGATGAATGAATGAAATCCATTGGGAAGCGGGAAATTGTTTTGTAAACCAAACGGATGCAGGACTCACAGTGATAAATGGTACACCCGACAATGCATATGCAGTAGCATAGTCAGCCGGTGAGGGGTAAAGTGCCGGTTTGTATGTCGAGTCATCTGTAAAATGCCGGATCAGCTCCTGGTTTCTGACTGTTTCATGAACAGCCAGTTCACCCCCTACCCGGTGTTTTATTTTTTTTGTAAATAGAAAACTCAGCGGGTTCTTGTCAAATCCAATAGTCTCATGTGCTCCCGAAAAAGCCGTAAGCAGTCCGGTGGCTAAAAACCTCTGCAGGTTAATTACTTTATCATACCTGTTTTTACGGATTTGCTTAAGAATGCGAAGAAGATTTTTCTGCTTGTTTTTTTTCTTGTCCCAGATCAGTAGCTGATGAATATAAGGATGTCCTTCAAGCAGTTTTTCATTTCCCTTTCGCAGAAGAAAATCAATTTCAGCCTCCGGGAAAAAAGCATGAAGTTTTTCAATAAGCGGAGTCGCCAGTACCACATCGCCGATAAATGCCGTTTGAATAATGAGAAATTTGTTCAAGATTTTTTTATTTGAATATCATTGCAGACAACTGAAAACAATTCCCACACTCCCACACTCCCACACTTTCCTATATCCCTTCAACAATGATCATTTTAGTTTTTGCCGCACGCTGTCTGATTACTTTAGCGTTCGAATAAATTTCTGAATTCCACCATATATTGGCTTGCTCAATGGTTGGGAATTCCAAAACTACGATCCGTTCCGGATTCCAGTCACCTTCGAGCGTGGAAGTTGCACCGCCCCGGACAATGAAGCGCCCATTATAAGCCGCAATGGCTGCAGGGGTTAGCTTTTTATATTCTTCATAAGCTTCCGGGTCATGAATCGAAACCTCTACAATTACATAAGCAGGCATAGCGATTAAATTTATGGGAAATTAAAAAGAATTCAGACTTTAATCAGGATCTCAAAACAACCGGTTCACCAGATTGCGTAAATCGTATCAGGGTGGATGCTTTTGCCGGGACATCTTCCCGTTGCCGGTACTTCACCACATAATCTACTCCCTGAATAATTTCATTTGCAATACCGGCAAAATTCTGCGGAGATTCCTGTCCTGAAATATTTGCGGAAGTGGAAACCAGCGGCCTTTTGAATCGTTTGATCAAATGCCTGCAAAAATCTTCCTGCACAATCCGGATCGCAACAGATCCATCTTCACTTATCAGGTTTTCAGCCAGTATTAAAGCACCTTCATAAATCACGGTGGTCGGACGGGTAGTTTTTTCGAGGTATTGGGCAATATAAGGTTGAGGACGGCTCACATACCGGTTAATATCCCTTGGATCCGCAAGCAAAACGATCATGGATCTGGTTTCCGGTCTTTTTTTGAGCAGGAATATTTTTTTCACTGCATCTGCATTGGTGGCATCGCATCCGATACCCCAGATCGTATCCGTTGGGTAAAGAATAATGCCCCCCTGCCGCAGGATCTCCAGGCAACGCAAAATATCATCTTCAAATTCCAAAGGAATGTTTTGGGTAAAAATACCGAATGATTCAAAATTCAGTAAGATCAATCAGGCCTGTTTGCGTCCTTGGCTTATGTTTGCAAAAAATATACCTGATGGACCTGAAATTTAGGATTGAAGAAATCTGGAAGAACCGCGATCTCCTGAAAGATCAGGAATATACGGAGGCTGTTCGGGCAGTAATTGAAGAAACGGATAAAGGAAGGTTAAGGGTTGCGGAACCTGATGGGAATAACTGGAAAGTGAATGAATGGGTAAAGCAGGCCATACTTCTGTATTTTGGAATACAGAAAATGAATACATGGACCGTCGGTCCCATGGAATTTTATGATAAAATGGCGTTGAAAAAAGATTATGCTGCGCTGGGCGTACGGGCCGTTCCGCATGCCATTGCCCGTTATGGAGCTTACCTGGCAAAATCCGTTGTACTGATGCCCAGCTATGTAAATATTGGTGCTTTTGTGGATGAAGGAACAATGGTCGATACCTGGGCAACGGTAGGCAGTTGTGCGCAAATCGGCAAGGGGGTTCATTTGAGCGGAGGTGTGGGTATCGGAGGTGTACTGGAACCACTTACAGGCTGCACCAGTAATTATCGAAGACGGATGTTTTATCGGATCAAGATGTATCGTGGTAGAAGGAGTACGTGTTGAAAAGGAAGCTGTGCTCGGTGCCAACGTAGTACTGACCCAAAGTACCAAGATCATTGATGTGAGCGGATCTGAGCCGGTTGAATATAAAGGACGTGTTCCGGCCCGCAGCGTTGTGATACCCGGATCATATACAAAAAAATTTCCTGCCGGTGACTATTCGGTTGGTTGCGCATTGATCATCGGCCAGCGGAAAGCTTCGACAGATCTGAAAACAAGTTTGAATGATGCGTTGAGGGATTTTGCTGTTTCGGGATAAAAGGAAAGTATGGAAGTATAGAAGTTTAGAAGTATGTAAGTGTGTTACATTAGTTGGAGGAAAACAAATTTGGATTATTTCTCTCCGCGATTTCGATTTCTGTATAGTCCGAAAGTATATCGGCCTTGTTTTTACTGACGCATACATCATGTTCGAAATGCACGGACACACTATGATCGAATGTGCGGACGGTCCATCCGTCTGGTTCGGTATATACATCCCGTTTACCCAGATTGATCATCGGCTCAATAGCCAATATCAGTCCCTCCCGCATTTTTATACCGGAACCGCGCTTTCCATAATTTGCCACCTGCGGATCTTCATGCATGCTTCTGCCTAACCCATGTCCTACCAGTTCCCGCACCACACCATATCCATATTTTTTTTCTGTGTGCTCCTGAATGGCGAAAGAAATATCACCTATGCGATTACCCGCAACTGCTTTTTCAATGCCCTTATACAGCGCTTCCTTGGTAACACGAATGAGCTGGGCAGTAGACGCTCCGGGATTGCCGATCGCGAAAGTATAAGCATGGTCTCCGTGAAATCCGTTTTTGTATACACCGACATCTATGGAAATAATATCTCCTTCTTTCAATTGGTTTTCATTGGAAAATCCATGCACCACGACATCATTGACTGACATGCAGGAATTAAAAGGAAACCCGTGATAATTTAAAAAGGAAGGACTTGCACCATGATCCCGGATAAAACTTCCGATAAACTTATCCAGAGAAAGAGTAGTGATACCCGGCTTGAGTAATTTGGCGGTTTCTGCAAGGGTCTTACTGACGAGTAAAGCACTTTCCCTTGCCAGTTCAATTTCTGCTTTCGTTTTATGATAGATCATCCTAGATCACTGCATTGGTAACCGACTGACGACCCTGGATGCGGCCGGACTTCATCAACCCGTCGTACTGACGCATCAGCAACTGGGTTTCGATCTGCTGCAGGGTATCAAGGATAACCGCAACCATGATCAGGAGAGAAGTACCTCCGTAAAATGATGCAAATCCCTGCGTCACGCCTGCGCGTTGTGCAAACCCAGGAAGAATACCCACCAATGCCAGCAGAACGGCACCGGGAAGAGTGATTTTATCCATCACAGAGCCAATGAAATCGGCTGTTGGCTGACCCGGTTTTACACCCGGAACAAATCCATTATTACGTTTCAGATCATCAGCTACCTGCTTCGGATTAAAGATCAGGGAAGTATAGAGGAATGTAAACCCAATCACGATAATGCCATAGAAAATCATATGTACATAATCGCGCGGATCGGAGAATATTCTGGAGATGCCTTCCCTATTTTCAAAACTCGTATACGAAATCAGTGTGGGAAGGAACATGATAGCCTGTGCAAAGATGATGGGCATTACACCGGCACTGTTTACTTTCAGAGGAAGAAACTGACGGGCACCACCAAACTGGCGGTTTCCGACTATCTGTTTCGCATAGTTTACCGGCACTTTTCGTACTCCCTGGATCAGTACAATCAGTCCCATGATTACAGCAACCAGAATGGCGATTTCAAGAACAAAAATAAGTATCCCGCCACTGCCCATAACAGATTTCGCCAGGAATTCACTGGTAAACAGCACCCGGAAAACGGGCGAGGATACCAATCATGATAATGATAGAAGTACCATTACCTAATCCCTTATCTGTAATTTTTTCACCGATCCACATAACGAACAATGTTCCTGCTGTAAGCAGGATCGGTGTGGTAAACCAGAAATATGTGCTGAAGCTGTCTATGATCGCATCACGACCCATGGTTTTAAGATAACCCACATAAGCATAAGCCTGTGCAAAAGTCACCACCACAGTAAGGTAACGTGTCCACTGATTAATTTTTTTTCGGCCACTTTCACCATCTTTCTGGACCTTCTGCATCTGCGGAACCAGGATGCTCATCAGCTGCATAAAGATAGAAGCGGAGATATAGGGCATGATACCCAATGCCAGAATCGATGCCTGTGAAAAGGCACCGCCGGAAAAAGCGTCAATCAGCCCGAGAGCACCGGTTTTGGCTCCACTCAGACTGCTTAATTTATTGGGATCAATACCAGGTAAAACAATATAGGTACAGAACCGGTATACCAGGAGTAAAACAAGAGTCACCATGATCTTGCTTTTCAATTCTGGAATACTCCAGATATTTTTTAACGTATCTAGGAATTTCTTCACGTTGTTCTTAATTATTTAGGAACTGCTGCAATCAAAAAAGACGACCGGAATCGTCTGTGCAAGTTAATGACTATTTTAGGATTTTGTGCCCATCACGACTTCCTTCACTTTCAGGATTTCCAATGAACCGCCGGATCCTTCGATGGCTTTTTTGGCCTTTTCGCTCACTGCATTTACCTTGAAATTCAGCTTGCTTTTCAATTCACCATTACCCAGGATTTTCACCAGGTCAGTGCGGGCAATCAGTCCGCTTGCATAAAGATTGGCTGCTGATATTTCCTTAATATCATATTTTTCAGCGAGTTGTTCTATCTGGGAAAGGTTGAATACCACATAGGATACCCGGTGTGGGTTTTTGAAACCCCGTTTTGGCAATCGGCGCTGGATGGGCATCTGTCCACCTTCATGCGCCATTTTACGCTGATAACCCGCACGGCTTTGTCCGCCTTTATTACCCTTGGTGGATGTTCCCCCTTTACCGGAAGCTTCACCGCGACCAAGTCTTTTTTCCTTATGTGTTGCGCCTTTTGCAGGCTTGATATTGTGTAAGTTCATTGTCTTTGATTTTGACTAACGGGAATCTCCCCTCGCATTTGAAATCCCAACTTGTATTACTTCTTCCACCTTAAGTAAATGTTCAACTGCCCGGATCATACCCAGAATCTGTGGAGTGGCTTCTATTTCCCTGGGGTTATGCAGTTTTTTCAGACCCAGTGCCTGCAGGGTTAATTTCTGTCTTTCCGAGCGGTCGATACCGCTTTTTATCTGTGTAATTCGTAACTTTTTCATTTCCTTCTGGTTTATTCCGGTTTATCCGTTGAATACTTTCTTCAATGACAGGTTTCTTGTTCTTGACACCTGAATAGGTTCTCTCAGCAAGCCCAGGGCTTTGAAAGTTGCTTTTACCACATTGTGCGGATTGGCAGAACCCAGCGATTTAGCCAGTACGTCGGTAATACCTGCACTTTCCAATACTGCACGCATACTGCCTCCGGCGATTACACCGGTACCATGAGCAGCCGGCTTGATCAACACTTTAGCTGCACCTTCCTTGGCCAGCTGGTCGTGCGGGATAGTGCCATGCATTACCGGAACCTTGATCAGGTTTTTCTTGGCATCTTCAATACCCTTGGTAATGGCTTCCTGTACTTCTTTGGCCTTTCCCAAACCATGACCAACCACGCCGTTTTCATTTCCAACTACCACGAGTGCAGAAAAACTGAAAGCACGTCCACCCTTGGTTGTCTTTACCACACGGTTGATGGATACCACTTTTTCTTTCAGTTCCAGGTCGCCGGCTTTGATCTTTAGATATACTAGTTGTTGCCATGATTAATATTTACGAATAACTATTTAATAATTAAAATTGAAGACCGCCTTCACGGGCTGCTTCAGCAATGGCTTTTACCCGTCCATGATACAGATTACCACCACGGTCAAAAGTTACTTTCTTAACTCCCAACTCGATGGCTTTACGTGCGATCGTTGAACCAACCAGTTTGCTTTTTTCCGTTTTGGTCACTTTCTGTGCCGCAATATCCTTGTCCCGGGAAGAAGCAGCAGCAAGTGTTTTACCACTTGTATCGTCAATCAGCTGCGCATAGATTTCCGTATTGCTTCTGAAGACTGACAACCGGGGTTGATCAGGACTTCCGACAACTTTTTTACGGATGCGGTATCTGATTTTCTGTCTCTTGATTAACTTATCCATCTCTTAAAATTTGAAAATTTGACAATTCGGAGAATTCGGAAATGAACATTTTCACATTCTCACACTCCCATACTTCCCACATTATTTTCCCGCTGCCTTACCAGCTTTCTTACGCACCACTTCACCAGTATAACGTACACCTTTACCCTTGTATGGTTCAGGTTTACGCAATCCACGGATCTTGGCAGCTACCTGTCCGATCAGTTGTTTATCGGTTCCTTCCAGCATGATCTTCGGATTTTCCCCTTTTTCCTGGGCCGTAGCCAGTTTCAGTTCCTTCGGAATTTCGAAAATGATATTATGGGAATATCCCAGCGCCAGGTCCAGCAGGTTTCCCTGGTTGGACGCTTTAAATCCCACACCGATCAGTTCCAGCTGTCTCTTATATCCTTCGGCAACACCTTTTACCATATTCGATAACAGCGAACGGTATAAACCATGCAAGGCACGATGACGGATCTGATCGGTAGGACGTGAAATTTCAATCTTGCTGTCTTTCACTTCCACTTTGATATCACGATCAATCGCCTGTTTCAGTTCCCCTTTCGGGCCCTTTACGGTTATCGATATTGTCAGTTCCCACAGTAACTGTGATTCCGCTGGGAATGACAACCGGTTTTTTTCCTATCCTGGACATATTTTCTAATTTGAGAATTTGAAATTTGAGAATTAGGAAACATTATTTCATCGCTCACACTCCACACTTCCACACTCTGCTAATAAACATGACAAAGCACTTCACCGCCCACATTCTGGGCTTTTGCATCTTTGTCGGTCATTACACCTTTTGAAGTAGACACGATGGCAATTCCCAAGTCCGTTTTTTACGCGTTTGAATTCCACCGGACTTGCATACTGACGCAAACCGGGACGGCTTACCCTCTCCAGGCTCCGGATCGCCGGTTCCTTGGTTGTCGGGATCGTACTTCAGGGCGATCTTGATCACACCCTGTTTGGAATCATCCTCAAATTTGTATTTGAGGATATAGCCCTTGTCGTACAGGATTTCTGTCATCCGCTTTTTCAGGTTCGAAGCAGGAATTTCCACGATCCGGTGATTCGCCATCTGCGCATTACGGATTCTGGTGAGAAAATCTGCTATAGGATCTGTTACCATTTTATTTCTATTAAATACTTTATAAATTGTTCGTTTATCGTGCATCGTTTATCGTGTATCGTTTTTGAAAGAATCTTACGATCCACGATAAACGATTAACGATATACGCTTTACCAGCTCGCTTTTCTTACACCCGGAATCTTACCCTGCAGCGCCATATCCCGGAACATATTCCTGGATACACCGAAGTAACGGATATAACCACGGGGTCTGCCCGTTAGCTGGCAACGGTTCTTCAAACGTACCGGAGATGCATTCTTTGGAAGCAGGTCAAGTGCTTTATAATCGCCTGCTGCTTTTAATGCAGCACGTTTTTCAGCATATCTTGCAACCAGCACTTCCCGTTTTCTTTGTCTGGCTTTGACTGATTCTTTGGCCATGAATATGTATTAATTTATTTGAACTCAGTTATTATTAATTGGAATCTTCTTTCTTCGCATTTTTGAAAGGCATTCCCAGTTCCTTCAGCAATTCATATGCTTCTTCATTGGTCTTTGCCGTTGTCACGAAAGTGATGTCCATTCCCGTGATCTTATTCACTTTATCAATATCCACTTCCGGGAAAATGATCTGTTCGGTAATACCCATGGTATAATTTCCGCGACCATCAAATGCTTTTTCACTCACCCCTTTGAAATCACGAACGCGGGGAAGGGCAGATGCCACCAGGCGGTCCAGAAATTCATACATTTTTATACCACGCAGCGTTACCCGGGCGCCGATTGGAATTCCCTTACGCAGTTTGAAATTGGAAATATCTTTTTTGGAAATGGTTGAAACAGCTTTCTGACCAGTAATGGTCGTCAGCTCTTCAATCGTGATATCCACCAGTTTCTTATCTGAAACTGCACCGTTGATCCCGCGGTTCAGACAGATTTTTTCCAGTTTGGGTGCCTGCATAACGGTAGTGTACCCGAATTTCTTCATCAATGCCGGAACCACTTCCTTTTTGTATTTGTCTGCCAGGCGGGCAGTGTATTTCGTTGTGCTCATTATTTAATTACCTCCCCTGATTTTTTAGCGATGCGAATAAGTTTTCCGTTTTCCCGGGTGCGTTTGGCTTTTGAAGGTCCGCCGGTTTTGGCATCCCAAAGCAGCACATTCGATATATGGATGGGCGCTTCCAGCTTCACGATACCTCCCTTGGTATTCTGGGCTGAAGGTTTGGTGTGTTTGGTAACGATATTGACACCTTCCACCAGCACTTTGGCTTCGTCCGGAAATACTTCCAGTACCTTGCGCGATTTCTTGAGGTCCTTGTCGTCTCCAGTTATCACCACCACTTTGTCACCCTTCTTAATATTGAATTTGGGTCTGAATCTGTTATCCATTTCTTTCTTTTTATGCTGAAGGCTTAAAGCCTAACGCTTAACGCTCTTCCTTATATTTAAACAACTAACATTTTATTCTACAGTCTGAAACTTGTCAGGCCTTAGGCGTTACGCCTTAAGCCTTCAGCTTATAACACTTCCGGTGCCAGAGATATAATCTTCATATATCCCTTGTCACGCAGTTCACGGGCAACCGGTCCGAAAATACGCGTACCCCTTGGTTCATCACTTGGATTCAGTAATACCACGGCATTGTCATCGAAACGGATATAAGAACCATCTTTACGGCGGAGCTTATTCTTTGTGCGTACGATCACGGCCTTGGTAACGGTTCCTTTCTTGATACCACCAGCAGGCAATGCATCTTTTACAGTTACCACAATCTTATCTCCGATTTTAGCATAATCCTGGCCGCTGTTTCCCAATACACGGATGCACAATACTTCTTTGGCTCCGCTATTATCTGCAACGTTTAGTCTGCTTTCCTGCTGTATCATTTAATACTTTTTTTAAAATGAATTTTATTTCGCTTTTTCCACGATCTCCACCAGGCGCCAGCGCTTGGTCTTGCTCAATGGACGGCTTTCCATGATCCGCACGGTATCCCCGATGCTGCACTCGTTCTTTTCATCATGGGCATGAAACTTGGTCGTTTTTTTCAGGAACTTTCCATAAATCGGATGCTGTACTTTTCTTTCCACGGCAACAACCACGGTCTTGTCCATCTTGTTGCTGCTGACAACCCCGATTCTCGTTTTCCTTAAATTTCTATCTACTGGCATAATACTAATTTGATATTTTGTAAATCAGTCTGCGACTTGATTGGAAATCTTTACGCTTTTACAGCGGCCGGTTTCCCGATTTTTCTTTTCGTTAATTCTGTTTTCAGCCGGGCAATATCCTTTCTGAGCATGCGGATGTTCACCGGGCTTTCCAGCGGTGATATGGCGTGCGCAAATTCCAGTTTCTTCAAACGTTGTTCATCTTCCCGGATCCTGGACGTGAGGTCTGTTTCACTCAGGTCTTTCAGGCTGTTTACAAAATCATTTCTCTTTGACATCTTGATAAATTTGAATTATAACGCAATCACATCATGGCGAACCACGAATTTGGTTTTAATCGGCAGCTTCTGTGCAGCCAGCAATAAGGCTTCTTTTGCCACTGCTTCCGTAACACCATCTGCTTCAAAAAGCATACGTCCTGGTTCCACCACGGCAGCCCAATACTCCGGATTACCCTTACCCTTACCCATTCTCACTTCCTGTGGCTTCTTGGTGATCGGCTTATCCGGGAAATACGCGGATCCACACATTACCTTCTCTTTTCATCGAACGGGTCAGTGCCTGACGGGCAGCTTCCAGCTGACGATTCGTTAACCAGATCCCTTCAAGGGCTTTCAGACCGTAAGAACCAAAAGAAATATCAGTTCCTCTTTTAGCAACTTCGCGTATTCTGCCTTTTTGTGCTTTCCTATGTTTACTCCTTTTGGGCTGTAACATGTTAGTTCAATTTGAAAATTTTGATAATTGACTACTATCTTCCTTCCACCGCCTCCGCCACCTCTGCGTTCTCCACCACCGGCCCACCTGGCTCTTCTTTCACCACCCCGTCCGCGGTCTTCGCGATCCCGGATTTCATCCCTTCTCTCCCTTCTGTCGCTGACATCTGTTTTACCACCGACAAAATTCGGATTCAGATCACGCTTGGTGAGTACTTCACCTTTACAGATCCATACCTTAACACCGATTTTACCATATACTGTCAGTGCAAATACATTGGCATAATCAATATCCATGCGGAGCGTATGCAAAGGCGTACGACCGTGATTTAATTTCTTCAGTACGGGCAATTTCAGAACCACCCAAACGACCGCCCACTTTTACTTTGATCCCTTCAGCACCCATACGAAGTGCAGAAGCGATGGCCATTTTAATGGCTCTTTTATAGTTGATACGGTTTTCAATCTGGCGTGGCAATGGTATCTGCCACAATATTGGCATCCAGTTCGGGTCTTCTGATTTCCAGGATATTGATCTGAACATCTTCCTTGCCGGTCAGTTTCTTCAACTCTTCCTTGATACGGTCCACTTCACCACCACCCTTACCGATAATGATACCGGGCTTGGAAGTGTGGATCGTTACGATGAGCTTGTTGAGCGTTCGCTCAATCACGATCTTGGCAATACCGCCTTTGTTGATACGCGCGTTGAGGTAGGTCCTGATCTTGTTATCTTCTATCAGCTTGACAGAATAATCTTTTTTGTTACCGAACCAGTTGGACTCCCAGCCGCGGATAATTCCCAGCCTCGCACCTATAGGATTTGTTTTCTGACCCATTTATCTGATTGATTTGAAAATTTGATAATTTGAAAATTTGAAAATGGAAACCATATTATAAACTCCAATTTTTTACTGTTATTTCTTATTTTTTTCATCTACAATAAGCGTTACATGATTGCTGCGTTTGCGAACCCGGTAACCACGACCCTGTGGAGCCGGACGCATCCGTTTCAACACCCTGGCTCCATCTACAAAAATTGTCTTCACCACCAGGCTGGCATCGGCTGCACTTTTTCCTTCATTCTTCGCTTCCCAGTTCTTCACTGCAGACCAAAGCAATTTGTACAGTGGTGTGGAAGAATGCTGCGGATGATGCTCCAGCAATGCCAGGGCTTTTTCAACCTGCAGTCCTCTAATCTCATCAGCCAGCAATCGCATTTTTCGGGGTGAAGTCGGGTAATTTTTCAGTTTAGCTAATGCTTCCATTTTATCTATTTTTGCCTGAGCCTGAAGCTCAACGCTTAAAGCTATCGGCTGTTACTTGTATTATTCAGCAATCTTTTTGCTGGAGTGTCCTTTGAAATTTCTTGTCGGTGCAAATTCACCCAGCTTATGACCCACCATAAATTCCGTTACATACACCGGGATAAATTTATTGCCATTGTGTACGGCAAAAGTATGTCCCACGAAATCCGGTGTAATGGTTGAACGGCGGCTCCAGGTTTTGATCACTCCTTTCTTTCCCTTTCCTTCATTGATGCTGAGAACTTTTGTTTCCAGGTTGGCATCTACGTAAGGACCTTTTTTTATTGAACGACCCATAATACAATTGTGTAAATGTGAAATTGTGGGAGTGTGAAAATGATTTCATTTTAACAGTTCCTATTCTTAATTATTTACCTATTTTCTTTCCTTTTTTTGTCTGAATAATCAGCTTATCGCTTCCCTTTCCTTTGGTCCTTGTCTTCAGACCTCTTGAATACTGGCCATTCCTTGAACGCGGCTGTCCACCGGATGCCTTTCCTTCACCACCACCCATCGGATGATCTACCGGGTTCATCGCAACACCACGAACGCGCGGACGGATACCTCTCCAGCGGTTACGACCGGCCTTACCCATGCTCTGAAGACTGTGGTCGCTGTTCGAAACCACACCTACAGTTGCATAACAATTGATCAGGATCTTTCCTCAGTTCACCGGAAGGCATTTTCAATACTGCATATTTATCTTCCTTGTTGGTCAGCTGGGCTGTTGTACCTGCACTGCGGATCAGTTTGCCTCCCTGTCCGGGCTGCATTTCAATATTATGCACATTGGTACCCAGGGGTATGTTCTTCATCTGCAGTGCATTCCCGATTTCCGGAGCAACTGCATCACCAGCCTGAACGTTACCACCTACCTGAAGCCCCTGCGGAGCCAGGATATATCTTTTTTCTCCATCACTATAATTAATCAGCGCGATGAAAGATGTTCGGTTCGGATCATATTCAATAGAAACAACTGTTCCTACGATTTCTTTTTTATCTCTTTTGAAATCGATCACACGGTACATTTTCTTATGTCCGCCACCGATATAACGCATCGCCCTTCTTCCCTGGGAATTACGGCCACCGGTACGGGTGATCACTTCCAGCAAGATTTTTCAGGCGTATCGGTAGTGATCTCTGCGTATGCATTACCAATTCTCCAACGGGTTCCTGCTGTGACTGGTTTAAATTTTTTAAGTGCCATATTGAATTTCCAGAATATTTATTGATCGAAAATTTCAGCTTTCGCGGCAGCTGATTGCCATTCTTATTATACTTAAATATTCGAATACAAATCAATTGATTCTCCTTCTGCCACAGTAATCAGCGCTTTCTTGTATCCCGGCTTGCGTCCTGACAATAAGTCCGGCTTTGGTAGACCTGGATTTGGCTTTGCCCGGAACGATTACTGTATTCACATCCACTACGGTAATGCCGTAAAATTCTTCCACTGCTTTTTTGATCTCCAGTTTGTTGGCCCTGGTGTTCACCTTGAAAGCATAACGACGGAGTTTTTCCTGCTGTGCATTTGCTTTTTCAGTCAGTATCGGGCTGTATTAAAACTTCAGTTGATTTCATCTGTACCAATTTTAAAATTTCAAAATTTATCAATTATGCGTTCACTTCCTTCTTCTTCCGCAAACATTTTTGCTGCAGACTCTCGTCAGCACCAACACTTCTGCATTTACAATATCATAGGTATTCACATCGCCAGCTGACTGCTCTTCAGGTTCGGAATATTCCGCAGGCTCAGGTGCAGGTTGTCATTATATTCAGGAATTACAAACAGGGCTTTTTTACCTGTCAAGTTTCAATCCGTTCGAGTACATCTGACCATTTCACTGGTTTTCGGTGCTTTGAATTCAAGGTCTTCCACCACCACGATGGCATTTGCTTTTGCCTTATAAGACAAGCGCAGAAATTTTAGCCAGGTCCTTTACTTTCCGGTTCAGCTTGAAATCATATCCGTGCGGTTTTGGTCCGAAAATGGTACCACCACCTTTATACAATGGGTTACGGATATTTCCTTTACGGGATCCACCGGTTCCTTTTTGCTTGTGCAGTTTTTTGGAAGATCCCTTCACTTCCATACGGGTCTTCACTTTATGCGTACCCTGCCGCTGTGCAGCCAGGTATTGTTTTACCGCCAGATAAATCACGTGATCATTCGGTTCCACTTCGAAGATATCTGCAGGCAGTTCCAGCTGTACGGCCCGTTTTTGTTCCCTTTATATTTAAAACATCTACTTGCATGTGAATCTGTTTAATTGGTTATTACTTCTGAATGTAAACAATGGAACCATTGTGACCCGGAACAGATCCGCTAATCAGCAGGTAATTTTTTTCCGGAAATATTTTAACCACTTTCAGACCTTTCAGTTTTACGCGGTCACCACCCATACGGCCGGCCATTTTCATACCCTTCATTACACGGGCAGCATCAGAAGAGTTACCCAGTGATCCCGGTGCACGGCTACGGTCATGCTGACCATGGCTCTGTCCACCGACACCGTGAAAATTATGACGTTTTACAACACCCTGGAATCCCTTTCCCTTGGAAGTACCTACTACGTCAACAGTTTCACCTTCGGTGAAAATGTCAACAGTAAGAGCTTCACCCAAGATTTTTTTCTAAAGAAAAATTGCGGAATTCCCTGACAAATTGTTTTGCGGTGAGTATTTGATTTGGCGAAGTGGTTCTTTTCAGATGCGAGAACCTGCTTTTCTTTCTTTTCGCCGAAGGCGATCTGGTGGGCATTGTAACCGTCGGATCTCGGTGGTTTTCACCTGCGTAACGACACAGGGACCTGCTTCAATAATGGTGCAGGCAACCTGCTTTCCATCGGGGGTGAAGACTGAGGTCATTCCAATTTTCTTTCCAATTAATACCTTTCATTTTTTTATTGGTTTGTGCCTGGAGTCTAAGGACAATCAGCGTGTCCGCTAAGCTTTACAAAAGCAGATACTGATTTCAATCCCCCGTTTGCAACCGACCTTTTCCTTTAGTCCACCGAAGCTTTAGCGTAGGTGGCAGTAGCCCGTGTCAGCAAACCTCGTACGGCTTGTTCATATGCTACCTCGCTAAAGCTTCGGCGGATGATAGAAGTACCGGTTGTAAACAAACCCCGAACGGCTTGTTCATATTTCTTTTCAAATCATCCAGCGCTGCTTTGGCCCGTCTGTTACGACCAAGGTTTGGCAGATGGAACTTTTACTCAGGCTTTAATTTCAACATCAACACCTGATGGCAGATCCAGTTTGGATAAGGCATCCACGGTTCTTGAAGTAGACGTGTAAATATCCAGCAAACGCTTATGCGTATGCAGCTGGAATTGTTCACGCGCTTTTTTGTTGACATGTGGCGAACGCAGAACGGTAAAAACCTTCTTCCTTGTAGGTAAAGGAATCGGACCGGTTACCACGGCACCTGTACTACGAACTGTTTTCACGATCTTCTCAGCGGATTTATCCACCAGATTGTGATCGTAAGACTGTAATTTGATTCTGATTCGTTGAGACATATGTCAATTCCCGTTTTTTGAACGGGATGCAAAGGTATGGGTTAAGGGATAAACTGTCAAAGAATTATACAGGTTTTTTAGAGAATTATTTAGCTCCGCCCGGGCAATGTGCATTCAGATAGTTTTTAAATAAATTATGCAGGTGTTCCGTGGTGCCGGGCCCTTCATTAATGGCATGGGTACGGTTTGGATATTCCATAAACTGAAAGGTCTTATTGTACTTGATCAGCTCATTGAGCAGCATTTCGGCATTGTTGTAATGCACATTGTCATCTCCGCTTCCATGGATATACAGCAGGTTTCCCTGCAGATTGGCCTGGCATAGGTAATTGGTGAACCCTTTATATAATCTGCCTTGGTTTCCAATGGATTACCCATATATCGTTCCTGGTAGATATTATCATAGGTTTGCAGATTATCCAACGGCCGAAACCGCAATCCCGGTTTTATAGATCTCCGGATGCTGGAACATCAGGTTCAGGGTGGCTGATCCACCCCCGCTCCAGCCCCATACTGCGATCCGGGAAGTATCCACAAAAGGCCATTGCAGATTTCTGGCGGCTGCCTGGGCCTGGTCGTGGATATTCACCTGTCCGATTTTCCGGTAAATGGATTTTCTCCAGGCCGCTCCCTTGGGAGCAGGTGTTCCCCGGTTATCCAGAGAAATATAGATATATCCGTCCTTGGCCAGGTCTCCCGGATAAATACGATACAGTGCGTAACTCCATAATCGATCTTTTACCGTTGCTGAACCAGGGTTCGGTATATACAAAAAATAATACAGGATATTTTTTTGTGCGTGTCGAAATGGAACGGGCTTCTGCATCCAGCCATCCATATCTCACCCCGTCCGCTGTCGTGATTTTAAAAAATGAAATATTGGAAGCTGCACTGTCGGCACGGATTCAGCATGGTTTTACACGCCTGACTGCCCTTAGCGACTGATGGTCCGGCAGGGTTATCCATTCTCCGTCCGTCGGTGTATAATAATTGGAAAATTGATGGCTTGGCATATTTTCCATTGGGAGATATTTCATACCCATGAGTGCCCGGTTCATTGGCGGGTGTGACTCGTTCCGCCGGACCCTTTCCATCCAGAGAGCAGCGATAGAGATAAGCCTGGGTGGCATTATCCGGTGAAGCCATAAAATAAAGCAGATTGTTTTTTTCATCAACCAGGGTAATATGCATCACATCATAATTTCCCTTGGTAATCAGCACCTGATTTTTCCCATCCCGGCTGATCCGGTATAAATGACGCCAGCCGTCTTTTTCACTTGCCCATAAAAATTCTGTTCCCTTATTCAACCAATCCCAGCCACCCATTTTATAGTCTTCATCCCATTCCGCAAGAACATCAATCCAGGCATTGTCCTTTTCACTGATAAATGGTACTGGCTATTCCCGGTTTTTGCATTACAAATCATCAGATCCGATCTGATTTTGATTTCGGTTCAAACGCTGCACAATCAGTTCGCTGCTGTTGGCCGCCCATTCCATCCGGGGCAGGTAAGTTCCGTTTTTCGGATCAGCCGGAATCTTCATCCAGCTGGATTTGCGCATCATTTATCTGAACAACCCCAATTTTAAAAGGAGAAGGCATCTGACCGGCAACAGGGTATTCCACAGGTATAACACGGGAATAAACAGAATCCGTTGTATTCAGCATATAATAATCCCGCGTACTGCTGTCGTTGATCTGCCAGAACGCAATCGACTTGCTGTCCGGACTCCATCGGAATCCATCCCGGCAATTAAATTCCTCTTCATAAACCCAGTCGAATGTGCCGTTGATCATTTTGCGGGAACCGTTCCGGGTAAGTGGTTTAATAATATGCGTTGACAAGATCCTCCACATAAATATTATGACCGCTTACATAAGCCGCTTTGGTACCATCCGGAGAAAATTTTGCAAACATGAGTGAAGAAGCAGGCAAGTGATTTTCCCAGTTGTTGAATGAGGAACTGCAGAAAAATTATATACCCAGTAATCTCCCCGGGTTTCATAACGCCATACTTTTTTGGCGTTGGTATAAATCAGTAGTTTTTTGAAATCGGCGGAGAAGAAAAAATTCTTGATTTCCAGTGGCTGCTTTGCGCCTGCCGGAGGTAAGTTGTTCGTGGTGTTACCAAAATATGCTGGTTTCTGTCTGCCAGACTGAATTCCAGCAATGGCACCTTCATCAGTTAATAAAAAAACTGTTTCCGTCCCTGCTCCAGGTAAGCCGGTTGTATAAGTTGGGCGTTACTGCTGAAAACCGATAAAGTTACCAGAACAAAACATACAGGCAATATTCTAATAGGAAGAAATCGGTTCATCATATAAATAATTTATCCGGAAAAATAATCAAATGGATGTGTGAGCTCCATTGCCGTTCAAAAAAAAGCCCCGCCGATCAGGCGCAGGAGCGGGACTTGTATTTTATTATAGCAGGATCAGGCAGTTACTTTGCTCTTACCTTTTACTTTTGCAATTACTTCTTCTGCGATATTATTTGGTGCAGGAGCATAATGAGAAAATTCCATGGTAGAAGTGGCACGGCCGGAACTCAGGGAACGTAACTGGGTTACATAACCAAACATTTCACTCAATGGCACTTTGGCTTTGATCACCTGGAGCATTTGCCCGGCTATCCATTCCTTCCAGCATACCACGACGACGGTTAAGGTCTCCCGTTACATCACCCATGTATTGATCTGGTGTAAGCACTTCCACTTTCATGATCGGTTCCAGCAAGACAGGTTTTGCTTTTCGTGCCGGCTTCACGGAATCCCTGATTTGGCACAAAGTTCAAAAGTCATAGCATCAGAATCCACCTGCGTGAAAGCTTCCATCAAACACACGCACTTTCATATTCGTCAACGGGTAACCTGCCAGTACACCGGTTGTCATGGATTCTTCAAAACCTTTTTGAATAGCAGGAACAAATTCCTTGGGAATAGATCCTCCGAAAATATCATTTACAAACTGGAAATGTTTTCCTTCATTTTCCTTGATCCATTCTTCATCAGCAGGTCCGATTTCAAACAGGATATCGGCAAATTTACCACGACCACCGGTTTGTTTCTTCAGTACTTCACGGTGTTCAATCGTTGTATTGAATGCTTCTTTATAAGCAACCTGGGGTGCACCCTGGTTAACTTCTACTTTAAATTCACGACTCATACGGTCGATGATGATTTCCAGATGCAGCTCACCCATTCCACTCAGAATCGTCTGACCGGTTTCTTCATCTGTATTTACACGTAGGGTTGGATCTTCTTCCACCAGTTTGGAAATGGCCATACCCATTTTATCAACATCCGCCTGTGTTTTTGGCTCAACCGCAACAGAGATAACCGGTTCAGGGATAAACATATTTTCCAGAATGATCGGATGATCTTCATCACAAAGTGTATCTCCTGTTTTTATTTCTTTAAAACCAACTGCTGCACCAATATCACCTGCTTCGATAAAATCGATCGGGTTTTGTTTGTTGGCAAACATCTTCATGATACGGCTGATACGTTCTTTCTTTCCACTACGTATATTCAACACATAAGAACCTGAATCCAGATGTCCGCTATAGCACCGGAAGAATGCCAGACGACCCACAAAAGGATCGGTCATGATCTTAAATGCCAGTGCTGCAAATGGTTCTTTTGGATCCGGCTTACGGGTAATGTCTTCACCGGTATTTGGATCGGTTCCCTTGTATCGCTTCAATATCAATGGGGACCAGGCAGGTAACGCAAACCGCATCCAGTGCAGTTTGTACACCTTTATTTTTGAATGAAGAACCACACATCATCGGAACGATACTCAGATCGATCGTTGCTTTACGGATTGCTTCATGCATTTCATCTTCGGTAATGGTGTTTGGATCATCAAAGAATTTTTCCAATAGTTTATCATCATATTCAGCAACGGCTTCAACCAGTTTCGCTCTCCATTCTTTAGCTTCTTCCAGCATATCATCAGGAATTGGAATTTCATTGAAGGTCATACCTTCTGTTTCCATATCCCAAATAATCCTTTCATTTTGATCAGATCCACCACGCCTTTGAAATCATCTTCAGCACCGATTGGTAACTGCAGAGGAACAGCTTTGGCACCCAGCATTTCCTTTACCTGGTTTACCACCTTCAGGAAATCAGCACCGGCACGGTCCATTTTATTTACAAAACCAATACGGGGAACTTTATAACGGTTAGCCTGGCGCCAAACGGTTTCAGACTGTGGTTCAACACCATCAACAGCAGAAAACAAGGCAATCAATCCATCCAGCACACGCAGGGAACGTTCTACTTCAACGGTAAAATCCACGTGACCCGGAGTATCAATGATATTGAAATTATATTTTTTGGTATTGGCATCTACTTTTCCCTTATCGGTAGGAAAATTCCACTGGCAGCTTACTGCAGCAGAAGTAATGGTAATACCTCTTTCCTTTTCCTGGTCCATCCAGTCGGTTGTTGCAGCACCATCATGCACTTCCCCGATTTTATGGATCATCCCGGTATAACGAGGATACGTTCGGTAGTAGTGGTTTTACCGGCATCGATATGAGCCGCAATACCGAAGTTTCTTTGAAATTTTAAGTCTGCCATTATTATTAATTAAATGTATTTTCCAATTAGGTGCGCAAAGGTACCAATATTCTCTGAATAAATATGCAATGTGGAAATGTGGAAATGTGAAAATTGGATGCTGTAGACGGCTATTTATGCTCCACTGTTATCGTGGTTTACATAGGCTCTATCATATCTATTAATATCTGCCATGTATCCATTGAGTTATCCTCTAACTATCATCGATAATTCGCCGGTCCAGGTCGCATTTATGCTTTATAAGCGTTTCCGGATACGGTGACCAAAAAAAAATCCCCCGCGGTTGGCCGGGGGAGCATAATATGATAAATAAATATTCAGTTAGATCCTGAAATGAGCAAATGCCTTATTGGCTTCAGCCATACGGTGTGTATCTTCTTTCTTCTTGAAAGCACCACCTTCTCCTTTGCTTGCTGCAACGATTTCGTTAGCCAGTTTATCGGCCATGCTCTTACCATTTCTTTCCCGGCTATAGCGGATCAGCCATTTGATGCTCAGGGAAATTTTACGGTCGGCACGAACTTCAGCAGGAATCTGGAAAGTAGCACCACCGATACGGCGGCTTCGCACTTCAACAGCCGGTGTAACATTGTTCAGCGCCCTTCTCCAAATTTCGTATCCGTTTTCATTGGTTTGTTTGGAAACTCTGTCGATGGCATCGTAAAAAATACTGAAAGCCGTATTCTTTTTACCCTGCCACATCAGGTTGTTTACAAAACGCGTAACCAGGTTATCATTATATTTTGCATCCGGAGCGAGTGGTAATTTTTTGGCTTGTGTTTTCCTCATGAGTTATCTTGATTAATTAAATTTTGATTATTTCTTGGCTGCTGGTTTTGCACCTGCTTTTTCTTTCTTGGTTCCGTATTTAGAACGGCTTTTTTTACGATCCTTTACACCGGCAGTATCCAGGGATACCACGAACGATATGGTAACGTACACCCGGAAGATCCTTTACACGACCTCCGCGGATCAGTACGATAGAGTGTTCCTGCAGGTTATGACCTTCACCCGGAATATAGGCAATCACCTCGATTTTATTGGTCAAACGCACTTTGGCCACCTTACGGAGAGCTGAATTTGGTTTTTTAGGAGTGGTGGTATACACACGGGTACAAACACCACGGCGCTGCGGACAGCTATCCAGTGCCCTGGATTTGCTTTTCGCCCTGATGATCTCTCTTCCTTTTCTAACTAATTGTTGTATTGTAGGCATTCGGAACCTGTTTGAATTTTGGGACGGCAAAGGTAACGGCCGATGCCGGGAATCTCCAAATTAATGTTGATCTTATACTTTTACCAGCCAGCTGTGGGTATCCGGTCTTTTCCCTTCCCGGATTTCAGTAAGGATTTTCTTTGACTGACGGGGCCGTCTGCATAGCCGGAAACATCAAAATGCATGCTGTAATCCTTATATCGCAGTTCTTTGATGGATGAAATGGTTGCCGCTGTTCCGGATCCAAAAATTTCAGTCAGTTTTCCACTCCGGTGATCCTTCCACCACTTCATCAATATTGATCTTTCTTTCTTCCACCTGCAAATCCCTGTTCTCTCAAGCACCTGAATCACACTGTCCCGGGTAACGCCTTCCAGTATGGTTCCTTCTTCCAGGGATGGGGTAACCACCGTCTTTCCGAAAACAAAAAATACATTCATGGTACCCACTTCCTGCAGCCATTTGTGTTCAAAAGCATCGGTCCACAGCACCTGGTCATAACCCTGTGCCCGGGCTTCTGAAGCGGCTTTCAGGCTTCCGCCGTAATTACCGGCATTTTTTGCAAATCCCACTCCACCGGGTGCTGCACGGGTATATTTTTCTTCCACATATATTTTCATCGGTGCAGCATAATAAGGACCGGTCGGGCTCAGCAGGATCATGAATTTATAGGTCTCGGAAGGCTTTAACGCCCAGGGCCGCATCCGTAGCAAACATAAACGGACGGATATACAGTGAATATTCATCTTTGGCCGGAATCCAATCTTTATCAATGGCAATCAGCTGGCGCATGCCTTCAATAAAAATTTCTTCCGGAACAGCGGGCATTTCCATCCGGTCTGCAGAAATATTAAATCGTTTCAGGTTATCGTAGGGACGGAAAATAAAGGCTTCACCGTTTTTAGTTCCGGTAGGCCTTGATGCCTTCAAAAATAGACTGACCATAATGCAGCGCCATCAGGGATGGTTCAAATGAAATCGGCTGATACGGTTTGATGGAGACCAGTCTGCCATTCACCATCTGCATAATCCGCTTCCAGCATATGGTCGCTAAAATATTTGCCAAAAGGCAGATCGTTGAAATCCATTTCATGCAGCCTGCTTCTTTTAACCCTCGTTACCTGTATATCCAGTCGTCTCCATCATAAATGCTATTTTTGATATTACAAAGAAACAAAACATTCCCGGAGCACACAAAACCACTCATCTTAATTTTCAGAATATATGGGAATCAATGATCTCCAGCTTTCCGATGAGATGATCGCTGCTCTTTACCCGGAAACCCTGGTTGGCAAAGACGTCCGGCCCCGGCAGAAAAAATCCGGTGAAACCAGCATTACCTCTGCGAAACTGTTGACCCGTTATCCTTTTTTGGGGAAAAACCTTCGGTCGATTTGTTTTTTGGTTTCTTATCCGGATGATGAATTTATACCCGGGGAACAACTCATTTTTCTCCTGAAAATCCTTCAGGCCTGTAAATGCAGGTCTGGATGATATTGCCCTGGTAAATACGAAAAAACTATCCGGTAGAAATGAACAACCTGAAAAGCCAGTTCAATCCCCGGATCATTTTTTTATGGGGTGTTGATACCCGATTGTCAGATGGTATCAATCAGGAATTTCCGGATATGACCATTTCCACCTGGAGAATCATTTCATTCGTTCCGGTTAGCCAGGCAGAACTAATGAGCAGGGATAATCCGGAGGCGTCTTGCGCTGAAACGGAATTTATGGGTTTCCCTGAAAAAATTATTCAACCTGTGAAACTGATTTTCGCTACCAATAACCGCCATAAACTCGAAGAGATCCGTTTTGCTATCGGATCCGAAGTGGAGATCATTTCGCTGTACGGATGCCGGCATTCAACAGGAGATTCCGGAACCCTTCGATACTCTGAAAGAAAATGCACAGATAAAGGCTGCAAACCATTCACCAATTAAGCGGTGGAGTAAACTGTTTCAGTGAAGACACCGGACTGGAAGTGGATGCCCTGGGAGGTGAACCGGGCGTGCACAGTGCACGTTATGCCGGTGAGCCGGTTTCCTATTCCAATAATACCCGCAAACTGCTCCGGGCGCTGGCTGATTCCGACAAACCGGCGGGCCCGTTTTATTACGGTAATCTGCCTGATCCTGGATGGACAGAAATATTTTTTTGAAGGCCGTTGTGAAGGACAGATCCTGCGTTCGGCTACCGGGGAGGCAGGTTTCGGATATGATCCCGTTTTCCTGCCCGATGGTTCCCAAAAAGTTTTGCAGAAATGAATCCCGAAGAAAAAAATGTTTTCAGCCATCGCCGGAAAGCCAGCTGACCTGCTGATTGCTTTTTTAAAAACACATATCTATTCAATCATAGCTATGCCCCGAATTAAAATCGAACTGCCTGATTCTTTTTCATTCAGCACTTCTTTTGCTGTACGCATCACCGATCTGAATTATGGTGCCCATGTCGGAAACGACAAAGTACTTTCGTTTCTGCATGAAGCCCGGGTGCGCTTTCTGCAATCCCTCGGTTATTCAGAACTCAATCTGGAAGGAGTGGGCACTGATCATGGCCGATGCAGCACTTGTTTTCAAAAATGAAATCTTACTATGGAGATGAACTTCTGATCAGCCTGCAACCGGCAGAGTGCAGCCGCGTAGGTTTCGACCTGATCTATAAAATTGAAAAAAAAACAGTGGATGACAACAGATCGATCGTCGCAATGGCAAAAACGGCAATGATTTGTTTTGACTATAGTTTAAAAAAAGTAACTGGCACTGCCGGAAGCCGCAAAGAATAAATTATTCTCCTGATCAACTGATTCCAGATCTCCCAACTGGCTTCAGCCTGGATCACCAGCATATCCGCTCCGTTTTTTATCCGTGCTCCGGCGGCTTCACCCTTTTCAAGGAAAACAGTTTTTGCGGGATTATATACCAGGTCAAAAAGATAATGGTCCGGACCGATGCCATTCATATGGAATCGGCGGGCAAAGCTTCGGTATTCGGAGACATGCCTAAAGGCGTACAATTGATGATCAGCGAGTGCGTTCCTATGATATCCCGGTCCAGGTCCTCATAACGTAATCTGATCTGTCAACACCTGTTTTATTTCTCGAAACAAATTAAAATCTTATTCCTCTTTTTTTCAAGTACCCAGGCAACAGCTTTTGAAGAACCACCCGTTCCCAGTATCAGTGCGCGGTTATCCCTTTCCGTTAGTTTTTCCGTGCAAGGGATTCTTCAAATCCCTTTACATCCGTATTATAACCGGTGAGCATGCCCCTTTTCGATCCGAATGCAATTACAGGCGCCGATTTCTTCCACTACCGGATCTTTTTTGTGCAGAAAGGGAATCACCGATTCCTTATATGGAATGGTTACATTCAGCCCTGACAGGTCCGGGTCCTTCAGGATATCCGGTAAGTGCTGAAATGGCAGCGATTTCAAAATTGGATATACTGACAATCTGTAATGGATTCGCGTTGGAATTTCTCCCTGAAATATTTTCCGGAAAAAGAATGGCCCAGCGGATAACCGATCAGGCCAAACTTTCTCATTTCTTTTCTTTTTTATCCAGGAAAAGATCAAAGGTATCGCCGCGTAAGTCCGATGCGCATGGCTTCCAGGGCAATCATTTCGTTGGGAGCAATATTTCCCAGGTTCACATTGGCGCCGACCAGTTCGATAAAATATAACTGCTGGGATTTCTGGGGTGCTTCCCAGAGAATTTTTTCAGCCGGTATCTGAGTCAGGATTTCCTGTACCAGTCCTTCCCGCACTTCTCCGGTACCCCGGTAAATCCCGACATTTCCGGCTTCCCTGGCTTCGGCAATCACATAAGTCGCTCCGGCATTTAATTCGGCCCGCATGAGTTCAATCCATTTATAGGGCGGAATGATATGTGCTGCATCCTTGCTGCCCACCTCACTGAGTACAGTTCCATACTGGGTGAGACGTTCAATCAGTTTGCATTTTTCCTTATGATCAATATCAATCGATCCATCACTTACTTCCATATAACCCACTCCATAATCCTTGCAGATGCGGATATAATCTTCCAGCTGGTCGCGGATCAGAAAAGCTTCGAAAAGTGTTCCTCCAAAATAAATCGGAATGTTGGCTTCGCGGTAAACTTCCAGTTTTTTATCGCAGGTTCGGAGTTACGTAGGAAGTTCCGAAGCCCAGTTTGACAACATCCACATAGGGCTCGGCAATACTCAGAAAATTCTTTGTTTCTTCAATACTTAATCCTTTATCCATCACCATGGTAATACCATGGTTCCGGGGTTTTTTAACTCTTTCCGGCATCTGACTGAGTGAAAAATTCATCGACAAATAATTTCGTTAAGTGAATTCTGGAGGCGCAAAAATAAGGAAACCTTACCTTTTCCGGTAACGCGCAATCACATCCACGATAGATTGCGATTGAAGTAATGATGGATTGAGGGCAATCATTTTCTTTAATAATTTCGGAGAACGGCCGAGCGCTTTGTCCAGGTGGATCAGGCCTTCCTTCGATTTGCCCATGGCAAAATAAATGGCGCTCATATAAAAAGTGAGTAGTGGTTTTTCTCCGATTACCCGGATGGCCTGCTGCACCTGTTCCAGGGCTTCTTTATACATTTCAGCCAGATAAAGACAGCGTACCAGTGCTTCCCATCCGGAAATATTTTTTTGCCTCAAACGCACAACAGTTCCAAAAGCCTGGATGGCTTCCCTGAATTCCATCAGCTGCACTTTACATTCTCCCAGCGCCAGATGGTATTCCGGATGTTTGCCCTGTAGGCGGATGGCCTGATTCCAGCTGTTTAACGGCATTCGTCCACTGTCCCTCATTGAGATAGGTGCAGGCAATTTTATAAATGAGTTTGCTGTCGTCCTGATTGAGATGTGAAGCTTTGCGGTAATAAAAACGGGCCTGTGCAAATTGTCTTTGCTTATCATAACAATGACCGATCGCTTCATAAATAACGTCTTCCGGTTTGGAAAATTCCAGCACTCTTTCCAGGCTTTCAATCGCATCCCTGTATTTACGCAGACGGATAAAGGCATCGCCCATATTCCGGTAGGCATAATCGAATTTTTCATCAATGGCCACCGCATATTTATAGGCATCCACTGCCTTCTCATATAATTTCAAACCCTGGTAGGCAGCCGCCAGGTTAAACCAGGCCAGTTCGGAATAAGGATTTTCCTCTATGATGTTCTGATGAAGGCGGATACTTTCTTCATTGCGGCCGGTAAAATCCGTCCAGAAACAGATCTTGTAGAGCGCCTCTTCATTTTCACAATCCTGTTCCAGGATCCATCGGAGACAATCAAATATTTTATCAAATTCCTCATAATCGTCATATACATCGGCCAGTTCAAAGAGGAGTTCGATCCTTTCCCTGCCTTCAAAATGGTTGAGCGCTTCCTGCAACAAGACAACGGCTTTTTCCTGCTGATCCAGGGCCAGGTAGGCATCTGTTTTCAGAATATAGAGATTGATATCATTGGAATCCAGCAGTTCCACCCGTTCCAAGAACCTGGAGTGCATCGGCATATTTTCGGGTTGCAATGAGTAAATCGGCTTTCCGGATCAGCAGAATGGAAGAAAAAGGGTATTGTTCAATACCGATTTCCGCGGCCTCCAGGGCGTGGAGAAATTCTTCCTTTCCGTCGTAATAGTCTATGATTTTTTCGAAACAATCTTCATCCAGAAAGCTGTGTTTCCGGCCATTTTTTAGAGCACTGTATTGTTTCAGCAATTCCCTTATCTCTTCCTGCTCGGGTTGGTATGGATTTTCTTTCATTTAAGGAGGTTATACTAAATTAATTCATAATCCCTTAATCGACAAATTAATTATGTCAGGCAACGCAGGGTCATAATTTTGCGTATAAAGCTTATATAGGGGGGTTTTCCACAAAATCGGCACAGATTGTGTTAAAATATCGGGATAACTCCCTGAATTAGGTTAAAAAATACTAAAAATTTAGTCTTATCTTTGTTCATGATGTTTATCACAATTATAAACCTTCGTTTTCAAGTGCACTCCGTCTCACAGCGGTGAGTCTACTGCTTTTTGCAGTTACGGTGCTTGGATTTGCCAGTAAGGGAGGCGGAGAAAAGAAAAAACATCGTGAATTTGAAAATAGTTTTACACCGATCAATGCAGCTTCTTCATTTTCTTTGAAGAAATCACCTCTTTACAGCGGCAGCATGGTTGTCATTTCGTCCTCAGGCAGATAACCGGATATCCATGAATGCCATGATTACATACCAGCGGGGTAATACAACTTTTATACTTCCTTATCAGTACAAGGTGAATATCGGACCTTCAAACAACTACACACCGCAAGTCAAATCTTCAGTTCCTCGGAGTTCGTATACAAATGCCTAAATAAGCTTAAGCTCAAGCTTAACGCTTAACTTTTTCAATCTACTCTTATTTTTTAATTTGACTTCGCAATTTCCTTGCAATTACTCATTTATGCATTCTGCAATACAACGTTAGCCTACTGCGTTACGCTTTAAGCCATAATCACTGATTCTTCATCTTCAGACTTTCGTCATAGGTCAATTCCCTGTATCCGCTGGTTGGAATATCAAATTTTGAGGCCGGCACCGGATTGAGGTTGATGGATGCAAGTGTATACCTGATATGCAGGTCTCCCTTCTGGTGAATTCATATTCCAGCGGTAATCCGTCCAGATTTTTAAAGGGCGGATCGTAGGCTTTATTTTCAGGAATCAAATCGCGTGTATAGAAGACCGTTATCTCAAATCCATCCGGAGGTGGAAGCTTTTGCCTGGCTGCAGGCATAACCGGCAATGGTTTTGGTTTCATTCGATTTTGTAAAATTCAGATTTAAATAACGCCTGTTTTTCTGATTCCAGTTTTCTTCATTCATCCGGATCAGCAATTTCTGCCCGTTTACTTCCTTGAGTATTACGCCGGAACCTGCTTTGGAATCATAAATGGTTACAGAAGAAAAAAGATTACTGTTCACTTCAGCACGACTTAAATTTCCTTTCAGAAAATAACCGGTCGTAGAGTTGATTTTTTTACTGGAATCCTGTGCATTGGTAATAACTGAATTATACACGAGAGTAAGATCCCCCACCCGTTTCTGGGCCAGCCCCAGAAAAGGCAAGAGGATGAAACCTGCGAACACCCATTATGTTTATCATATTATTCATATCTGTTAGAGTGATTTTTCCGTCAAGAGTTTAATGCTTAAATCATGCCCCTGGACATCCAGGTCAGCGTTTGCCCTTTGACTGCTGTATCTTTTTTCTGAGCTTCCTGCATCTGTTCAAACCGTTCCTGCCATTTGGGTTTTGTTTTGGGTTTGGTTCGGTTTGCCTGCAATTTGGCAAGAATTTTATCATGGTCGATAATATAATTCTGAATTACAAACTGCAGGATCAGGGTAATCACATTGGAAACAGTATAGTACCAGGTAAGGGCCGCGGGCAAGCGGTTGAAGAAAAGTAGCAGCATCACCGGCATGATATAAGGCATGTATTTCATTGCCGGATTGCTCTGATCAGGTGTCATGCTCATACCATATAGTGAAATCAGGAAACTCGTAATTACTGCCAGCGTGGCAAAAAGGCTGATATGATCACCATAAGCCGGAATAGTAAAAGCCGAGTTTCACCACCACATCGTAAATGGACAAGATCATGGGCCCATAAAAATGGCTGTCCGCGTAGGTCTACATTGGAATTGAAGAAACTGAACAAGGCAAAAAATATCGGAATCTGCAATAAGGCCGGAATACAACCTCCAAGCGGATTTACACCGGCTTCCCGGAATAATTTCATCTGCTCCACACCCATCTGCTGCTGATCTCCGTTCGTCTTTTTCTTTAGAATATCAATTTCGGGACGAAGGGCTTTCATCTTTGCACCACTCAGATAACTGCTGTATACCAGCGGTGAAGTGAGCAGGCGGATAAACAACGTGAGCAGTAAAATCACGATGCCGTAGCTGGAAACAAAATTTTTGAAGAAATTAAAAACCGGCATGATGATATAGGTGTTGATCGGACGGACAAATGAATACATATCCCGGCCGAGATCAACGATGCGGTCCATATGCGGACCGGTTTTTTTCAGAATATAATAATCATTCGGACCGTAATACCACTGGAAATTCAATGTGGCTGCGGTGCCGGCTAATTTAGTCTGCAGATGCACATCTGCAGTTCCCAGCATATTGGAAGTATCAGATACCTCGACGGTGCCATTGAATATTACCACCTTCAAAATTATTTTTGCAATCAGCGTCCTGTTAAAGAACTGCTGAACCACGGAAACCCATTGCACAGGTTTTTCAAAAGTTTTTTCTGTTTTGGAAGAAATATAATCGAATTCATTATCCGTGGAAAAACAAACATTGGTCAGTCTTTTTTCATAGTAGACATAGGTTTGTGTTTTCTCCATTTCCGAATGCCAGTCAATATTCAGATTGTTTTGGGAAAACAACTGATTCGTTCCTGTTGTAATCAGATTCCAGTCCACCAGATAACTGTCCGGGTGAATCACATACTGATGTTCGTATGGAGATGCCGGAAGGCGTTGGAAGTGTATAAGTGATCGTCTGCGTGCCATCAGCAGATTTTTCCATCTGACCCTCATCAAAATACAAGTCGGAAATCTGGGCTGTCTGATTGGTCCGGTAACAATCGGATAAGTGAGCCGGTTGGCCAGATTCGAATCCACCAGCTGCAGGAGACTGCTGTCGTATAATTTAAACTTCTTTAAAACGACTTCCCTCGGCTGTCCCCCTTTATTGCTGAAAACAATCTTTAACAAATCATTTTCTACCGTCAGCAGTTTTTCAGTTCCTCCGATCGCCTTATTGAAGCCGGTCAGGGAGTCGCCGGATAGCTACTTTGACTTTTACAGAATCCTGTTTTACCTGCCGGGCTTCCTGTTGTTTTTTCACAAATGCCAGCGAATCAGCCTGCTGCAGCCGCTGTTTTTCCAGCTGCTGGTTACTTTTTGTGGCCGTAAACAAATACGTGAACAATAAAACACCCAATAAAACAAATCCGATAATCGTATTGCGATCCATACCCATTTTACGCTCCATTTAGGGAGTGCAAAGATAGGGGGATCTTAGTCTTTGTGGGTAACAGCTACTGGCTCCGCTGGATTTAATCTCCTTTACGGATGCGCTGCCTTTATAGGATACATCACTTCCGCCACTGGCTACTATGCTCAGTTCCTTATTTACAGTGATCTCGCTATCACTACCGCCACTTGCATTTAAATGCACGTAGTCGGTAATCAAACCATATCCTTCCAGATCACTGCCCCCACTGGCATCCACATTCAGGTCTTCTGCACATTTCCGGAAAGTATCCACGTCTGAACCACCGGATTGATTTATAATTAGATGATTTGCATTTAGTTTTCCTTTTAAGTCGCTGCCACCGGAAAGTGAAATATCGAGATCACCGGCAGTAATTTGATTTTGCAAAACAATATCTCCGCCGCCGGACGCGTCAAGTTTCTCAGATTGGTCAGCGATACATAAGCTTTCATTTTTGGATTTCCAAAACCGCGGTTCCAGTTATTCTCCAGATGTATTCGTAGTATTCCGTTGATCACTTCGGTTATGATATGATCCCGAACAGTAGAACTGATGAAGCACTGACAGATACTGATTCAGGGCCGCTGCTCAGGTAAAGATCTATTCCGCCGGAAACTTCAACACCATGAAAGCCGGATACCTTGCGGGTTTGCTGGTTTTTATCGTCTGCCTGGCTAAAACCGGTAAGCATGGATAAGCATGCGCAAAACTGGTAAGAATAATTTTTTTCATTTCTGATTATTTTAATGATGAGTGTGATAATTAAAGACAAATAGATCGGCCAGATGTTGCACGGGTTAATTTTTATTTGACGCGTCAAGAAGTCATAGGTTACATATCTTTGTGCTGCCGGCGGAAAACCGGTTTTCTAAAGTTCCCGGGGTGCTGACCCTCGTACCGCCCGGCAGGAATGGGGAGAGGCTGAGATGATACCCGTAGAACCTGAACAGGATAATGCCTGCGCAGGGAAGGTGGCTGATTTTTTCCTCTTCTGTTCGTGCATTTTCCAACTTTTTCCGCCGGGTCACTCATTCTAATAAAGTTGGATTATGAAATCATTATTACTTCTCTGGGCCTTACCTTCCTTGCCATGTGTTTATACCGCTCAGAGCAATCTGCGGAATGACAGCAGCATAAATATATCTGATTCCGCTGACACGTCCGGCTAAAAAATCAGGGGCTTTTTTTGGAGCCTGTGGAAATAACAGCCATACGGGCCGGCGAAAAATCACCATTTACCAAGGTTACCCTGGGAGCCGCCCAGATTGCGAAAATGAACAACGGTCAGGACCTTCCCTATATACTGGATCAGACACCCTCTGTGGTAGCAAGCTCGGATGCAGGAAACGGTATTGGTTATACCGGTATTTCCATCCGGGGTACAGACGCTTCCCGGATCAATATGACCCTGAACGGTCTCCCCTACAATGATGCCGAATCGCAGGCAATCTATTTTGTGGATCTTCCCGATTTCGCTTCTTCAACCCAGTAGCGTTCAGATTCAGCGCGGAGTAGGCACATCTTCCAACGGTGCCGGAGCCTTTGGAGCCAGTATGAATTTTTCCACCAATACATTTGTGCCAGTAGCCTATGCCGAATTCAATAATAGTTTTGGTTCCTTTAATTCCTGGAAAAATACACTGAAAGCAGGATCCGGTCTGATCGGTGGACATTTCACCGTAGATATGCGCCTGTCGCGCATCAGCAGTAACGGATTTATTGACCGGGCCAGCAGCGATTTGAAATCAGCTTATTTCTCCACGGCCTATATTTCCAGAAAAAACTTCTCTGCGTTTCAATATCATCACCGGTTCTGAAAAAACTTACCAGGCCTGGAATGGCGTACCCGGTGCAAAACTATATGGCGACAGTGCCGCTCTGCAACAGGAATATCTGGATAACAGCGGATATCCCGGTGCGCTGTATAGCACACCGGCGGATTCAGTGAACCTCTTTAATTCGAAACGCCGCACGTATAATTATTTTACTTATGCAAACCAGACCGATAATTACCGGCAGGATCACTATCAGTTATTTTTTAACCAGGAAATTTCTCCATTGCTGACCGCCAACCTTGCAGCTTTTCTTACACAGAGGAAAGGGCTATTATGAAGAATTTGAAAACAATGCTTCTTACAGCTGACTATGGCATTCCAGATCCGGAATATCGGAGATACCACACTCAACAGTACAAATCTGATCCGGCAACGCTGGCTCAGTAATTATTTCTACGGTGGAATTTATTCTCTCCAGTATAACAAATAAAATTACCGACCTCACGCTGGGCGGAGGATGGACAGAATATGACGGATAATCATTACGGGAACGTCATATGGGCTTCAGAGGGCGGCGTTGCTCCGGATTATCGAGTACTATAATGTGCCGGCCAAAAAAACAGATTTTAATATTTATACGAAATGGCAGCAGCAGACTCGGGTAAATGGTTCACCAGTTTTGCTGATCTCCAATGGCGTCAGGTAAATTACTGGATCAATGGGTTTGACAACAATCCTTCCATCATTTTATTCAATCGTTACAATTTTATTAATCCGAAAGCCGGAATAACCTATACCAGGGGCCCATACAGGCTTATTTTTCTTTTGCCCGTGCTACCCATGAACCCAACCGGGATGATTTTGAAACCGGCATGAACTGAACAACCTGTAACCGGAAACCGTAAATGATTTTGAAATGGGACTGAATAAGAAAACTCCTATTTATAAGCTGGGGCGTAACGGCCTATTATATGTTGTACAAAAACGAACTGGTGCTAACCGGAAAAATTAATGATGTGGGAGAATATACAAGAACAAATACACCGCGCAGCTGGCGACTGGGAATTGAATTGCAGGGAAGCATTAAACCTTGTCAGCTGGTTACAGGCTTCAGGGAATCTGACCATCAGTCAGAATAAAATTTCCAATTATACTGCTTATGTGGATGACTATGATAACGGCGGACAGGTAGCCACAACATATCAAAAAACCGATATGGCACTTTCACCCGGATATTATTGCGGCTGCAATGATTAGTTTTTATCCTGTTCCTGTTTTGGAAATCAGTCTGCCTGCGAAATATGTGGGCAGACGCCTATCTGGACAATACCCAGAGCAGTCAAAAAAAAATTACGAATTATTATGTGCAGCAATTGCGTATCATTTATTCCCCAAAAATCAAATCCACCGCGAAGTCAATTTTGCTTTTTACCTGAATAATGTATTCAATAAAAAATATGAGTCTACCGGATATACCTATGGGTATTATTCCGGCGGTGCACTGGTCAATGAAAACTTTTCTTTTCCCTCAGGCAGGAACAAATTTTATTTTTTCAATGTAATTGTAATTATCAGTTGAATTGTGAAGAATTTAATTAGTTACAATTAATTAACAATTGCTTTGTTTCCAGGCAAGCATTCCGCCCTGTAAGTTTTTTGTATTGGTAAATCCCAGCATTTCCAGGATCTGGCAGGCCTGTCCGCTGCGGTTGCCGCTGCGGCAATAACAGAATGAGTTCTCCTGATTTTTCAACTCTTCCAGCTGATCTACTTCCATGGATTGAATTTTTCCAAGAGGAATCAGTTCACCGCCAATATTGAATTCATCGTGTTCGGCGGGTTCACGAACATCCACCAGATTTAATTTTTCTCCATTTGCAAGGCGGTTCCTTCAATTCAGAAACGGTTATCAATTGCATATAAATTGATTTGATCAGTAATTCGTTACTTTCTGAACAGCGCTGCTATCTACTATGCGTTTCTTTTTTAATGCCGAAAGCCAGATATCAATAATCTGACCCTGACGGATATGATTAAGCTGTCTGTTATAGTCAAACCGGTCGGGATTCTGCCGGTAAACAAATGCACCCAGCGTATCCTTTACATCTGCGTCAGGTACCACGGAACCGACGATCAGTCCGGCTTCGACTTAACGCTGCCCGGGCCTCCCGGTAAGTAAGACCAAAAAGATCCGGAACAACAAATTCTGTACCAACACCATTTCCCAGAATCAGAGTAATTTCTGACTTCCCTGCTGAATTTTGGTACCCGGTTTGATACTTTCTCCTTTGTATTCCTGGTCGAGAACAGAATTGCGTGCAAAATCCGGTCTGAATACCGTATCACCCAGTTTGAGGCCATATCGGCGTAAGCACCATTTCTGCATTGCGAAAAGTCATGCTGAGCAGGTTTGGCATATCCATTTCGGGCGCAACGGCCCGGTTAATGGTCAGATAAACCGTCCGGTTTACTTTCACCAGGTTATCGGCTTCCGGAAATTGTTTGATCACCTGAAGGGGCGGAACGGTATCGTTATAAATTGAATCCTGAATCTACGATTTCAAAACCCTGTGATTCCAGTGTTTTCCTGGCCTGATCGATGGACTGGCCCGACGACTGCAGGAATTTTCATCGTTTTCCCATGATGGGTGATCAGGTCGAGCGAACCCAGGAACAGGAGCAGCAAAACGACCAGGAGTACAAATCCGGCCAGGATATTTATCCATAAAGGTTTGCTGGTCAGAAATCGGAACACAGATGTGGATTTAAATGGAAAGATAATTAATCCGGATCAGGATTTTTTAGCCCTGGCTCAAAGCGTCTTCAATCAACGCTGAATAGAATTGTTTTAGTGTCCATCCCATAGCCCTTACCTGCTGGGGAACTACGGAAGCTGCTGTCTGACCCGGCACCGTATTGATCTCCAGCATAAAGGGCTCTCCTTTCGCTTCATTATAAATCATATCGATCCGCACTACCCCACTGCAGTTAAAAACCTGGTAAATTTTTTTTGCTGTCTGCCGGATTTTCGTCTGCCATGGATTCATCGACCAATTCCGCCGGTGTGGTTTCTTCCGTAAATCCCGGAGAATACTTGGCTTCAAAATCAAAAAAATCCTTCGTCGTTTTTACTTCGGTTATCGGAAGAATGATAATTTCTTTTCCGGTTCGGAATACACCAACCGTAAATTCCCTTCCGACTGATGAATTCTTCCACCAGCACCTGGTCATCTTCCTGAAAGGCTTTTTGACAGGGCTGCCGCCAGGATCTTCCTGTTCGGTTCACTTTCGACATACCAATACTGGAACCTCCGTTATTGGGTTTTACAAATACCGGCATGCTAAGACGTTTCGCCAGATCCGCTGCATCAGGATTATCCTGTTTGAAAAGATGTACCGAGTGGGAGACATTGATACCGGCAAATGCCGCCACTGCAACGGTATATCGTTTGTTAAAAGTGAGTGCGGATGTAGCTGCATCACAGGTCGTATACGGAAGATTCATCAGATCGAAATAACCCTGCAGTTTTCCGTCTTCTCCCGGAGTTCCGTGAATGCCGATCAGAACGGCATCGAACAGGATTTTTTTCCCATTGATCAGCAGGGAAAAATCGTTTTTGTCCACCTGGAATTTTTATTCCTTCTTCAGTGGGGTGAAACCATGCTGTCGGGTGTAATATCTATGCGGTAAACGTCATAAATCGATTTATCCACTTCGGCCTCCATGGTGATGGCGCTTTTATACGAGACTTCTGCTTCACCGGAATAGCCGCCGGTAACGAAAGCAATGACCCTTTTCATGTATTGGTTTTAATTGGGTACCGGAATCAGAGATGCAGTTTTTCTTTTTTTGCCAGCAATTCTTCTACCGTTTCCCGGTACATTTCATCGGGAATGCAAACATCCACAGGACAAACAGAAGCACACTGGGGTTCTTCATGAAAACCCTGGCATTCTGTACATTTATTCGGAACGATATAATAGACATCTACAGCTACCGGGGCATTGCGCTGGTTGGCATCGATTACCGTACCATCCATCAGGGTAAAAGCGCCTTTTACGGAAGAACCGTCTGCAATCGCCCATTCCACTCCGCCTTCATAAATTGCATTATTGGGACATTCAGGTTCGCAGGCTCCGCAATTGATACATTCATCTGTAATCTTAATCGCCATTATTTAGTGTATTAAGGAGTTGAATAGAATTAATTTCGCGACTCAAAGATAATCTGAAATATGGATTTGGAGAACCGGATCGGCTTACTGGTGGAACTGGGGGAATTTATGCAGTCGGACGATACATCCTGGATGGCGGCAAAAACCCGGGCTTTTCAGCACAATGCCTGGTTTATTCCGGATTTTATTGAATCTGGCAGTACACCAGATCACAGAACAATTCCTGCAGCGGGACTTGCTGGAAAAATGGGTAAAGGATTATCGGATGCCTGGCCAGGGAACCTAATCCCCAAAAAAGTCGGGTTCGTTATGGCCGGAAATATTCCCCTGGTCGGATTTCATGATTTTCTTTGTTGTTTTATCTGTGGTCACCAGCCAGTCATAAAACTTTCTTCCAAAGATCCCTGGCTGTTTCCGGTGATTCTTGAATTTCTGACAAAGCAAAAACCCATCGGTATCTGCGGAAATGTCAAACTGCATTCCACGCTTGCGCGGTATGGATGCTTATATTGCAACAGGCAGTAATAATTCGGCGCGTTATTTTGATTATTATTTTGGCAAATATCCCAGCCTGATCCGCCGCAACAGAACGTCAATTGCAGTTCTGGATGGAAACGAAACAGCAGAGGAACTGGATAAACTGGCAGATGATGTATTTCTGTATTTTGGTCTGGGTTGCCGGAATGTAACGCAGATCCATGTTCCGGAAAACTATGATTTCATTCCCCTCCTCCAGGTCTTCAGAAAATACCAGTGGATGGCCGACCATAATAAATATAAAAATAATTACGACTACCGGCTGTCGCTGGCCATCCTCAATAAACTGTATTATATGACGAATGACTGCCTGTCCTGCTGGTAGAAAATGAATCCCCCTTTTCACCCATTTCCGTGTTGCACTATGCATTTTATAACAGGACAGAAGGGCTCGGTACCGCCAGCGGAAACGGAAAACCTGCAATGTGTTGTGGGCCGGAATTATCTCTCCCTTCGGAAAAAGCCAGGAGCCCGGGACTGATGGACTATGCCGACGGAACAGATACCATGAAATTTCTTAGGTCCTACCTGAATGAATGTCAGTGTTTGCATGCTAAAATTTCTTTTGTAAATTTGGAGAACTGCCATCTACGAAGGTCTTAGTAAATTATTTGTTAAACTGAACAGGTGGTAACAACGTAAATTCTTTCAGTGCGTTACTTTGAAGTTCATTAGGCATATCGTTTGACAGCAGATAATGGTCTAATAAAAGTTTAAAAAAATTATCATAATGAAATTGAAACAAGTTGCCGGCATTGTTTTTATCAGTGCAGCTACCACCCTCGGCAGTTTATGGGGCTACAATCATTTTAACCAGAGCGGAGTAACTTATTTCTACGCACAGGATTCTACCAAGATTCCTGTCGAACTACGCAAAATTTTTTGACAATGAAAAATCTGCCGGACCGGCGGACTTCGTAGATGCTGCCAGTGCTGCGATTCCTGCCACCGTACATATCAAAACAAAAACGGTGCGTACCGCAAGCAATAACCTGCCGAAAAAAAATCCATTCTCTGATCTTTTTGGAATTGATCCCAATGATTTCTTTGGTGACCGCTCCCGTTCCATGCCGGAAATGGGATCCGGATCAGGTGTAATCATCAGTGAAGACGGATATATCGTAACCAATAATCACGTGGTTGACGGAGCGGATGAAGTAACTGTTACGCTGAGTAATAAAAAATCTTTTAAAGCAAAAGTAGTGGCAACCGATCCCAGCACCGATCTGGCCGTCGTAAAAGTAGAAGCCAAAGGACTGCCCTTCCTGCTCTACGGAAATTCCGACGATGTAAAAGTGGGTCAGTGGGTACTGGCTGTGGGTTATCCGCTTTCCCTGGAAACAACGGTTACCGCAGGTATCGTGAGTGCAAAAGGAAGATCCATTGACATCAACAGCCGTCAAAGCCAGGCACCGGTTGAATCATTTATTCAGACAGATGCTGCCGTAAATCCGGGCAACAGTGGCGGTCCGCTGATCAATCCGCAGGGTCAGCTGATCGGTATTAATTCAGCCATTGCCTCCCCGACCGGATCTTATGCCGGATATTCTTTTACCATTCCGGTAAATATTGTAAAAAAAGTGGTTACTGATCTGATTAAATATGGTACCACGCAAAGAGCTTATCTGGGCATTGAATATGCCCGTGATAACCTGAGTGATGACGCAAAAAAAGAAAATGGTATCAAGGATGAAGAAGGTGTATATGTAATGAATGTCCGTGAAAAAGGTGCCGCAGCCAAAGCCGGCCTTCAAAAAGGAGACCTGATCACCAAACTGAATGACATTCCGGTTAATTCCGGTTCTGAACTGGTTGGACAGATCGCCATTTATCGTCCTGGTGATAAAATTAAAGATCACCTATCATGAGAAATGGTACAGAACATGAAGCTACGGTTACCCTGATGAACAATAGCGGCAATATGGATGTGGTAAAGAATTCAGCATTCGATAAACTGGGTGCAGAATTCCAGCCGCTGCAGAAAAAAGATGCAGACAACACTGCATGTAAAAGGCGGTGTTGTGGTTACTTCCATCAGCGAAAAAGGTTTGTTCAGCAGAACCAGGATGGAAGAAGGATTTGTAATCCTGAAAGTAAATGGTCAGGAAGTAAGTTCAGTGGAAGAATTCCGCAAGATTGTGGAACAGGCCGGCAATGGATCGTTGAAACTGGAAGGTGTTTATCCCGGTTATGACGGATCCTTTACCTATCCGCTGAAATTAAATGACGAATAAACAGCTTAAAGCGTAAAGCTTAAAGCTTAAAGCAAGTAAAATAAAAATGCGTTTCCTTTAGCGGAGGCGCATTTTTATTTTGTATATACCCGGTAGTCCCAGGCATTTAACCGGAGCGGCTGTCCCGAAATAAAATCCGGACCTGACGAATTGAAGACATCTTTGTATGAACCGGCAATGGTCTGTCCGGTAATAATAACAGATTGCGTTTCTGGAGAAAAATTTAATAATAACCAATACTTCATCCTGTTCGTAACGCCGGATAAAACTCAAAATGCTGTTCCGGGACTGTATTGGAAAGGATCGTCGGCTTTCTACCGAAGATCCCTGCCTTTCAAAGCCGGATTTGTTTTGCGCAGGTGAAGCAGGGTTTTATAAAAATCATGATAACTGACAGGGCTGATTCCAGTCAATCTCATCTTTATCAAAAAACAGGAGTCTTTTTTTATTGGGTAATTCCTGTCCGCTGTAGATCAGCGGCAGGCCATCATATAGACAACAAAAAACAGCAAAGGGAAGGGCAGCATCACCCATCCTTTCATATTCAGTTCCGCTATGGGAATTCTCGTCATGATTACTTGTAAAAAAAGCCCGCAGGGCTTTATCCGGAAACTGGTGCTGATAATAATACAAAACCTGGATCAGTCCCTGCATATCGCTGTGTTTTCTTCCAGTAGGCTTCCATCACGTGCAGCCATTTCCAGGTATAACTGGCATCAAAAACTTCATGATACATAATCTCTTCACATTCCGCCAGCCAGAATAATGGTTTGATGCTGATCCAGGGCGGTTCTCGCTTCTCTCCAGAAATCCAGCGGAACCAGCATGGCCATATCGCAACGAAATCCATCGATCCTGGCATGTTTCCACCCAGAACTGCATGGCTCGATCATGGCCGATCTTAATTCGGGTGAATCATAATTCAGGTCAATCACATCTGCCCATCCATGCGCATCATAAAAATGTCCATCCGTATTTTTCCGGTAAAATTCAGGATGTTCGGTTGTCCATACATGATCCCAGCCAGTATGATTGGCCACCCAGTCGATCAGCACTTTAAATCCCAATTCATGTGCCTGATCCACCAGCCATTGAAAATCCTCCATTGTACCAAATTCCGGATTGGTATTCATATAATCTGAACAGGCATAATAACTTCCCAGTGTGCCCAGCCTGCCATCTTTGCTGATGGGCGTAATGGGCATGAACCAGAGAATTTCCATTCCCATATCCCGTAGCCTCGGTAGATGTTTTGCAAAGCCCGGAAACTGCCTTCGGGGGTATATTGCCGAAGATTTACTTCATAAATATTCGAATCGGAGGCCCAGCTGACCGGGTGAAATTCAGAAATCATTACTCCAGTATTTAAAACTGGAAGATACGATTTAGGCCGAAGGCTAAAGATCCAAAGCCATGCCTTCACGGAGCACTTCCTTATCCACCGTTAGCAATTTACCATTGGCTAATTAACCGTTAATTTTGCGCACGTAATGAAAACTTTCCAGGTTCCGTCGCATACCGTAGTCCGCTGATCACCGCTATAAAGAATAAACGGCGTGCTGAGGATAAGATGAAAAAAGATTTTTCACCTACCCTGCTTGATTTTGGACCCCTGCATATTTATCTGGCACGTCATTTCGGATTTTGTTATGGTGTTGAAAATGCCATTGACATTGCGTTCCGGACCGTGGAAGAAAATCCCGGTAAAAATATTTTCCTGCTCAGTGAAATGATTCACAATCCGCAGGTAAATAGCGACCTGCAAAACAGGGGATCCGTTTTCTGCAGGATACCAAAGGCAAACAACTGATCCCTTTTGAAGACCTGCATCCAGACGATATCGTAATTACACCGGCATTTGGAACCAGTCTCGAAATTGACGCGCATATTAAAATCAAAAGGCATTCATACAGAAAACTATAATACGACCTGTCCTTTTGTGGAGAAAGTATGGAACCGCAGCAGTCAGATTGCGGAAAAAAAATTTACTGTTATCATACATGGCAAACCCGGTCATGAAGAAACACGCGCCACATTTTCCCATGCAGCGGCCGCTGGTCCGGCTCTCGTGATCCGTGATATGGAAGAAGCCATTCTACTGAGCCGATTTTATCAAGAAGGAAAAGCCTGCGAAGGAATTTTTTAAACTTTTCAAGGATCGGTTCAGCAGAGGATTTGATCCGGCTGAAAGATCTGGAGCGGATCGGAGTGGTAAATCAGACAACCATGCTGGCATCAGAAACACAGCAGATCGCAGATTTCCTAAAACAAGCCATTCAGGAAAGATCAATCGGTCAGTAAACGAAAATCCGGCCGACAATTTCGCCGATACCCGGGACACTCTTTGTTATGCAACAAACGATAACCAGTCTGCCGTATCGGGCATGCTGGAAACTGCTGCAGACATTGGCCATCGTTGTAGGTGGGTATAATTCTTCCAATACATCTCATCTGGTAGAATTGTGTGAACAGCAATTGCCCACTTATTTTATTGAACGGCCAGGAAAAACTGATTTCCGAAAATGATATCCGGCATTTTGATCTGCATGAACACCGGGAAAAATTAACCCAGGATTATCTGCCGGATAAAAACCCTTTACGCATACTGATTACCAGTGGTGCATCCTGCCCGGATGCAATCGTTGAATCGGTAATCAGCAAGACTTTGTAGTTTTATAACAGGAAGCAAAAAGACCATCAGATCTTATTGACAAAATTCCATTTAATGCAGAATTCTTAAGGCGTAAGATTATATAGCATTCAGATAGATGCCAGTGTAATTCACTTCATCTTGAATCCTTCCAGAAATTTCGTATTGAAATTCCCGCTGCGGAAATTTTCATCCTTCATCAGTTGCAGATGAAAAGGAATGGTTGTTTTTATTCCTTCGATTACATATTCGCTGAGCGCGCGGTGCATGGTATCGATGGCTTCACTGCGGGTTCTGGCCACGGCAATGATTTTGGCAATCATGGAATCATAATAAGGAGGAATGGTATAACCGGCATAAACATGCGAATCGACGCGTATACCATGACCACCGGGTTGATGCAGTGTGGTAATTCTTCCCGGAGAAGGCCGGAAATCATTATACGGATCTTCTGCATTGATACGGCATTCGATGGCATGGCCCTGGGGTTCATAGTTTACACCGCTGATGGTTTCACCGGCCGCAATTTTTATTTGTTCCTTGATCAGGTCGAAATTCACCACTTCTTCCGTAACACAATGTTCCACCTGGATACGCGTATTCATTTCCATGAAATAAAAATTCCGGTGTTTGTCAACCAGGAATTCAATCGTTCCCACGCTTTCATAATTAATGGCAGAAGCTGCTTTGATGGCTGCTTCACCCATTTTATACCGGAGTTCGCGCGTCATAAAGGGAGAAGGTGATTCTTCCACCAGTTTCTGATGCCGGCGCTGGATGGAGCAATCTCTTTCACTCAGGTGACAAACCGTTCCATACTGATCACCGGCAACCTGGATTTCAATATGTCGCGGTTCTTCTACAAATTTCTCCATGTAAATGCCGTCGTTCTTGAAAGAGGCCCCGGCTTCTGCTTTGGCGGAATCGAAAGCTTTTTCCATTTCAGCCTCATGCCAAACAACACGCATACCTTTTCCTCCGCCACCGGCTGTTGCTTTCAGAATAACCGGATATCCGATTTCGTAGGCCATGGCTTTGGCCTGTTCAAGACTTTCCAGCAAACCACCACCTCCCGGAACAACCGGAACACCGGCTTTGATCATGGTTTCCTTGGCTGTGATCTTATCACCCATGGAATTGATCATGGAGGGTGTGGGTCCGATAAATTTGATGCCATGTTCACCACAGATTTCTGCAAACCGTGCATTTTCTGCCAGAAAGCCATAACCCGGATGGATAGCATCTGCATTGGTAATTTCTGCAGCTGCCATGATATGGGGAATATTCAGATAGGAATCCGCACTGGCTGGTTTTCCGATACAAACCGCTTCATCCGCAAATCTTCACATGTAGACTGTCCTTATCGGCAGTGGAATAAACGGCAATGGTTTTAATACCCATCTCGCGACAGGTTCTGATTACCCGTAAGAGCAATTTCTCCACGGTTGGCAATTAATATTTTTTTGAACATTTAAACTTTTAGAATTTGGAAATTTGCGCTGCTAAAGCGGGATTGTAATCCGGACATATAAAAATTGGAAAATGATCTTTGATACATTTCCGATTTTTACATTTGCCATCTTCAAATTAACTTGGATCTACCAGGAATAATGGCTGATCGAATTCTACCGGAGAAGCATCTTCTACCAGCACTTTCACAATCTTCCCTTTTACTTCACTTTCGATCTCATTAAATAATTTCATGGCTTCAATGATACAAACCACTTTTCCGGGTTCAGTTTCATCACCCACGTTTACAAAAGAGGGTTTATCCGGTGCGGAACTGCGGTAAAAAGTTCCGATCATCGGACTTTTTATAGTAATCAGGTTATCTGCGGCCGCTTCTGCCGGTTTTGGTTTTCCGCCATTTACCGCTGCCGGGGTACCGCCGGCTGGAGAGGTTGAAACTAGCCGGTGCGGGGCATACGAAGGGCCGGGTTGTTGCTGGAACGGAGCAGCAATCACCTGCTGGATATGTTCCTCTTTTTGTTTTACAGTAATTTTAAATCCTTTTTCTTCAATCGTTACTTCACCGATATTCGATTTGTTGATCAGTTTGATCAACTCCTGAATCTGTTTAAAATCCATCAGTTATGGCGTTTTACTGTTTAAAAAGGAAGACTAAGATAAGAGTTATTCTTTCACCCTTTCCACATATTCACCGGTTTTTGTATTGACCCGGATCAATTCCCCTTCATTCACAAAAAGCGGAACATTTACGGTTGCACCTGTTTCCACTTTGGCTGGTTTTAGTGTACGGGTTGCCGTATCTCCTTTCATTCCGGGTTCGGAATAAGTAACTTTCAATACAATTTTGTCGGGAAGTTCAACACCCATGGGTATTTCTGTTTCCGTATTCATCAACACAGAAACTTCCTGGCCGTCTTTCAGAAACTGTGGCGCATCCACCATATTTTCCTGCAGCGCAATCTGTTCAAAAGTTTCTGTATCCATGAAATTATATCCCGAATCGTCTTTGTACAGAAACTGATAATCCTTTCTTTCCACACGTACCGGATAAATAGTGTCTCCGCTGTTCCAGGTTTTTTCAATACTACGGTTATTATCAACGCCTTTCAGCTTGGCCCATACTTTTGCTGCTGCCCGGGCTGTTTTATTTTCGCCAAAGTCCACCACAGAATAAAGGCTGCCATCCAGTTTGATAATCAGTCCGCGGCTGATGTCTGCTGTATTTGCCATGAATAATAATTAAATGTTTGCCTTAAAGGGCGACAAAACTAATGGTTTTTAAACTTATGCGCAAAGTGGGCTCTTTTTGAAATTATGAGCATCCCGTATTTTCCATTATTTTTATGAAAATATCCACTATGAAGAGATGTGTTGATTGCGATTCTGGGTTTATTTTTCCTGTTTTGTGCAAGGCACAAACACCCGCTAATGTCCCGGACCCCCCTTATCTGAAAAATCCCGGTATCCCTCCTTTCAAGCTTCTGGAAGTAGACAGTGTACATTTCATAACAAAAGATGATCTTAAAAAAAACCATAAAGTCCTGATTATGTTTTTCAGTCCGGAATGTGAACACTGCAAACATCAGATGAAGGATATTCTGGCAGATTTCAATAAATTTAAAGATATCGAAATCGTGATGGCTACTTTTCAGCCATTTGAAGAAATGAAATCCTTTTACAATTATTTCAGGATCGCGGATCATCCCAATATCATGATGGGCAGAGACGAAAAATATATGCTTCCGCCATATTACAGAATGCAGAGCCTTCCGTATCTGGCACTCTATGATAAAAAAGGACAGTTTATCACCACATTTCGAAGGCAACCAGAAAGTTGATACGATCCTGAATGGCTTTCGATGGAAAAGATAAATAAAGTCCTGCGGCTGGAATAATAAGATGCCGCCATTTAACTTTGGCCTCTTGCAAAAATCATAATCTATCATTTTAAATAATATTCTGATGAAAGTTACCGTAGTAGGCGCAGGTGCCGTTGGTGCAACCTGTGCCGATAATATTGCCCGCAAAGAACTCGCTGAAGAACTCGTTTTGCTGGATATCAAAGAAGGACTTGCCGAAGGCAAGGCGCAGGATATTATGCAATCAGCCACCCTGCTGGGCTTTGATACCCGGATAACCGGCAGCACAAATGACTATTCCAAAACTGCCGGCAGCGATGTGGTGGTGATTACTTCCGGGTTTACCCCGCAAACCCGGAATGACCCGCGAAGAACTCATCGGCACCAATGCCGGCATCGTGAAAACGGTGTCAGACAATATCCTGAAATATTCACCGGATGCCATCCTGATCATCATCAGCAATCCGATGGATACCATGACCTACCTCACGCTGAAGGAATCGGGTCTTCCCAAAGAAAGGATCATCGGAATGGGCGGCACCCTGGACAGTGCCAGATTTAAATACCAGCTGAGCCAGCATCTCGGATGCAGTCCTGCCGACCTGAACGCACTGGTGATTGGCGGACATGGAGATACCACCATGATCCCCCTGATCCGTTTTGCCACCTGGAACAGTATTCCGGTTACCAGTTTGCTTTCGGAAGAAAAACAAAAACAAATTGTGGCAGATACCATGGTAGGAGGCGCAACACTCACCAAACTCATCGGCACATCCGCCTGGTATGCACCCGGAGCTGCCGGTGCAGCCCTGGTGGAAAGCATTGTCAGGGATGAGAAAAAACTGTTTACCTGCTGCGTATCCCTGAAGGAGAATATGGTCAGAAGGATATCTGCCTGGGTGTTCCGGTAACTATTGGCAAAAAAGGCTGGGAAAAAATCATTCCTTTCGATCTGAATGCCGATGAAAAAGCACTTTTTGCCAAAGAGCGCCGAAGCTGTGAGGAGCATGAACGATGTGTTGGCTACGCTTAAAGCGTAAACGGGCGGACTTAATGTGGTCCGATATGCGGATGGATTTGTGGATATGAGAAGAAGTGAAAATTAAGTTTGGAAATGACAATATGGAAAGGATACTTTCTCACATTGATCATTTCCATATTTCATCTGCACCTCATTACACATTTTCCACAATTCCACATTCGCCACATTAACACCCCGAATAACTTCCGCCCCCATTTTAGCCCCGCGGGACTTGACAATACCATCCCCCTATATTACCTTTAGTCTTTCTATCCAGAATTTCCCTCTATTTATCCTCGTATCCGAGCGAAAAGTCGCGTTGAATCCAACGTCTTATTAAGCTCTTTATTCGTATGCGAGGATTACTGATTTTGTTGGTTTCACTTTCTTTGTGTTCTGTGCTTTCTGCACAGACAGACAGTTCCATGCTGTTAACCCGGAACGACAGTTCTAAGCAATATGTCCGCAATGAAATTTCACCTCAGCAGGCAAGAGCTGATTTGGCTTTTAAGGGACATGATCCCAAAAAGGATCCGAATCTGAATCCCTTTATAAACAGGGAAATCAATCCCGACAGCAACCTTTCCATCAATCCCTCGATGAATTGGAATATGAATCCCATCAAGGAAAATTCAGTGAATCCTACGCAAAATTCGACCATCAATCCCATGATCAACCTGCAGCTGAATCCACAGTCAAACGATGTACTGAATCCGGTTATCATGAAAAGCCTGCGGCCTTCATCCGAAAACTGGCGTGGAAAGGTTGTTCCTGTTTAATGATTCAAACCAGCTCTTTGGCTATATTTCAGTAGCCACCCAGAATGTGATGCTTTCTTTTGATAACAGCGGTACCTGGAACGGCTATTATGTGAAAGCAGGCAGGTCGATGTATAATTATTTTACCCTGTTCGGAGTATGGACCGGCATGTTTCTTTGTTACGACAACCAGTCTGGCTACAACCTGTTTGATAAAACCGGCAAATGGACCCATATTCATGTTAAATAGAATTCTTAAAAATAATATAGATTAGATTTTAACCTGCATAAACGCGAACTCACTTGAACCAAAAAAAACCGAATGAAAAGAATTCTACTCCTCTACCTCCTGCTGTTACTCATTGTTACAAGCAACTCGTTTTTTCGCCAGGCCCTCGAAAACCGGCATGATCCGAAAGTTGATATCAATCTCAGTCCGACTTTTAACAGCACCATGAATCCGGAAAAAAATTCCAATATCAATCCGAAATACAACTGGAATATCAATCCGATGCACAACAACGATGTGAATCCGGAATTCAACAGCACCATCAATCCCGCTGAATCATTTTGAATTGAATCCGGATGTCAACAAGACGCTGAATCCGATGTATCACAATGAATATCATCCTAAAAATCCTTCCTGGAAAGGGTTATATATTTTCAATAATACCGACGAATCTGATCGGTTATGTTTCCGTTGCCACCCAGCAACTGATGTTGACTTTTGATTCGCGGGTGAATGGACCGGTTTTTATGTAAAAGCTGCACCCGGGATCTATAATCATTTTGATGTGAAAGGAATCTGGGACGGAAAATATTTGTGCTTTGATTCCGTTGTCGGTTATAATATTTTTGATAAAGACGGCACCTGGACCGGCCAGCATATCAAATAGACGTACAGCCTTGCCGCGGATCTGCTGCCACCACACTGGCAGGATCAATTTTTTCCATGCATTTGAAATGTCCGAGCGGACAGGTATCATAGCCGATTTTTGAACAGGGTCTGCATCGGAGTTTTTTTATTTCCATGATATCATAAGGCAATTCACCGGTCCCTCCGGCGCGCAGAAAATTGCTCCCATAGTAAGGATACATACCAAATTCCGGAACAGTATTTCCCCATAAGGAAATGACGGGTCTTTTATATGCCGCAGCGATATGCATCAGACCGGTATCATTGGTAACGACCAGTTTTGCCCGGCGAACCAGGTCGGCAGATTCATTCAGGCCGAATTTTCCGCAGGCATTATAAATCTTTATCTTGTCTGACGCTGCAATCCGGTCTCCTTCATCTGCATCTTCCAGACCTCCGAGTAAAATAATCGGATGATCCAGCAATTCACAGAGCTTTTTTCAGGTGATGAAACGGATATTTTTTGGTATTGAGTGCTGCTCCGATCACGATGCCAATATATCCCGCCGGATGGGAGTGGGCAGATCTGATTCATTGATCGACATCTTCCTTTGCAATAAAATAATCCAGTCCTGCCCCGTCATTCTTTACACCGAATGATTCGCAACGGTTTCCATATACCTGTCCACAATATGAATATCCGGAAGCAGTATTCCATTTAAAACTCGTATAAATCCATTTTTTGACGTTGAGTTTATCGAATGAAAAAGATTTGACTTTAAGGCATCCTTTACTTTCATCGAACGGAGATTATGGTGCAGGTCGATGACATAATCGAAATTTTCTCTTTTCAATTCACGTGATCACGGCCTGCAGGCTTTGTTCCAGGTAATGAACTTTATCGATATAGGGATTCGAAGAAAGGATCTGCAGGTAGGTCGATTTCGTGAGGAAATGAATTTCCGCATCCGGAACCTGTTTTTTAAGACATCGGATGACCGGCGTGGTCAGAACGATGTCACCGATGGAGGAAAAACGAATAATCAGAAATTTCATCAGATAAGTATTTGCAGAAAAAATCAGGCGCGAAGATAGGGATTCAGTACTCTGTAGTCACGCAGCGACTATTGTTCAATATAATTCAGGTCTTTATGGTAGGTTTCTTCTGTAAAATAAAAAGCAATAAAACTAATGAGCTGTAACGATAATTCCCGTAATCATGCCGCTGTGAATCAGCGTCCAGCCCCAGCTTTTCTGAAACAGGTCCAGAAAAAGCAGATTCAGCAAGGGCAGGGCTCCCCTCACCATATTCGGTATGGTGGTGGCAGCAGTGGCCCGCAGATTGGTTCCAAACTGTTCTGCACCCATGGTTACAAAAATGGCCCAGTACCCATTGGAAAAACCCAGCATGGCACAAAGGAAATACATGGTGGAATCGCTGTTGTTGAAATCCGGAAAAAAACAAAAACATGATGACTATGCCCAATAAATAAAAAAACAGAAGTCCTTTTTTCCGGCTTTTAAACCACTGGCAAAGAAAACCACCAAAGATATCTCCGACCGAAAGCGCGATATAGGCAAACATGACTGACCTGCCGGAATCCAGGCTGGTACTGCCATACATGAATTTTGCAAACCGGTCGCTCTGGTTAACCAGGATACCGATGACAAACCAGGTAGGCAGACCGATCAGAATGGCATTCATATATTTACGGAAGCGGCCGGCGTTGGTAAAAAACATAAAAAAATTACCCCGCTGAACCGGCTTCATGTTTGGTCTGGATAAACATTCCGGATTCCACCACACTGATCCGTAAAATGAGCAAACACCATACCCAGGATACCACCGATTTTATAACATAACCTCCAGTCTTTTGTAAACTGATAAGTAAAATAAGCTCCCACTGCACCCAATAGCCCGATGCCTGCAACAATGGATGTACCGATACCCCTTTTCTCTTTTGGCAACAATTCGCTCACCAGTGTAATACCTGCACCCAGTTCTCCGGCCAGTCCAAGTCCGGCAATAAAACGGCAAAGCGCATACTGGTCAACGGTATGAACAAATGCCGTTAGAAAATTAGCCACAGAATAGAGAATAATGGATCCGAACAAAACAGAAAGCCTTCCTTTTTTATCTCGCCAGCATACCCCAGCAGATCACCGCCAAGCAGGAGTCCGATCATCTGCCAGTTGATTACCCGGCTGCTGTCTGCCAGCAGGCTGGCTTCAGTAGACACCCACCGCCAGGATGGATTCTTTTTTTACAATTGTAAACAGAAGCAGATCATAGATATCTACAAAATATCCCAGGGCGGCAACAATCACGACAGATTAAAAATTCCGGGTAGTACGCTTAGCTACAGGCAGGCTCATGGCTGGATATCGTTCCGGATGTGAACTGGGTTTTTTACCAAAAAACATTTTATACAAAACAGGAAGGGTAGTAATCAGCACGATCCCGATTACCAATACTTCCAGGTGTTTTTTAAGATCAAAATTAAATCTGTCCATGAAAAATTTATCCAGGTAATGGCCGGCGAATAACATCAAGAAAAACCCAGGAAACGCAACCGATCACATTGTAATAAATGAATTTTTTCTTTTCCATCTGCACAATGCCCGCAACGATGGGAGCAAAAGTCCGGATAATGGGCAGAAAGCGCGCAAATACAATGGCCTGACCACCATGTTTTTCATAAAAAGCCTTTGCATCGTACAGGTGTTTTTTCTTAAAAAAGAAATTGTCCTTTCGCTGAAACAGATAGGTACCACTTTTTTTGCCAAACCAGTATCCGACCATATTTCCGAGGATTCCGCAGACGGAAACCAGGATCCAGAGAATGATCAGGTTCGCGAAATCGCTGCCCGTACCGCCCGGAATCAGTTTGTCAATAAGTTTCTGGCTATAGATTCCGGCCACAAAAAGAAGACTGTCGCCCGGCAGAAAAAAGCCGACCATCAGTCCGGTTTCGGCAAATACAATAAAAAGCATAACCCAGAGACCGCCATTATTGATATAAAATTCAGGATTGAGCAGGTCCCTGAAAGTGATTGCCAGAAAAGTTTCCATATTAATACTTTAGCCCGGATCGATGTTGTTCAACAGTACCGGTGGCCAAATTAAGATTTAAATCGAAATGAAGAAGCAGGCTGAGTTTTCGAGCACCCCTTCCATTTTGCAGATTACGGCCGAAGCGAGACTGTTTCCAACCACATTCGTTGCACTTCTGGCCATGTCCAGGATCTGATCGATTCCGAGCAGCAGCAACAGGCCCTGTTGCGGAATATGAAACATGGATAAGGTTCCTGCAATCACCACCAGGGAAGCCCTCGGCACACCTGCAATGCCCTTGCTGGTTAGCATCAGTACCAGCAGCATGGTGAACTGGGTGCAAAGAGAAAGATGCATCATCATAAGCCTGTGCAATAAAAAGTGAAGCAAAATCCCATATACAGCATACTCCCGTCCAGATTAAAAGAATATCCGAGGGGCAAAACAAAACTTACAATTTTTTTCGGACAGCCCGATTGTTCCAGTTCTTCAATCAGCCTGGGAAATGCCGCTTCAGAACTCGCGGTAGTAAAGGCCAGCAAGACTGAGATCTTTTACATTTCCCAGAATCTGCCAATGATCTTTTTGCCTATCCAGATCGAACTGACTCCGATTAAAATCATCCATAACAACAGGATGCTCAGATAAAATGCCAGTATGAATTTTCCATAGGTATATAAAATTTCAGGTCCCTTCAACGCCAGGATGGCGGCAACTGCCGCGAATGCAGCCACCGGCGCAAAATGCATGATGTAGCCGGTTACTTTCAATATAATTTCAGCCAGGGATTCCAGTGCACGAATAATAATTTTTCCCTTTTCACCAACTGCCGCAGTTGCAATTCCGAACAAAACAGAAAATACCACGATCTGCAGAATTTCATTGGTGGCCATGGCTTCCGCAAAACTCTGTGGAAAAACATGGGTAATAAAATTCTTGAAAGAAAGGGAACCTGATGCGAGTTTATCGTTTGCGGCAGCTTCGGGAATGGGAAGATGAAGATTGTGACCCAGTTGCACGATATTCATGATCACCAGTCCCAGCAGCAGCGAGATGAAAGAGGCTCCCAGAAACCATAACAGGGTTTTCCCCCCGATCCTTCCAACAGCTCGGATATCCCCCAGTTTGGCAATTCCGGTAACAAGGGTTGAGAAAATCAAGCGGAGCAATGATCATTTTGATCAGCCGCAGGAAAATTTCCGTAAGAATGGACATGCCGGAAGAAAACTGGTCTTTAAAAAGATCCCCGGTAAGGATAATGAACCAGCAGGCCCACTACAATTCCTGCGATCATCGCTATAATGATCCAACCTGTTAACCCGGGTTTTTTCATGTTGTTGATTAGTCTGCAAAGAATCAAATATTATCCGGACCGCAAAATCTACCCGGATCGCATTAGATGTAAAAAATGAAGCCCGAATTGATTATTTGTTTACTTTACAAGCTTTATTATTCCGATTTTAAATTAAAGCAACCCGTTTAGAGCTTGTTCAGAAGAAAACTCTTGAGTTCTCTTTTAGCCCAGGCCGCAGATTCAGAATAAAAGTCTGAAGAGGACACTGGGAAAATGGAACCTGATCGCCCTGGGTATCGGAGCCATTATCGGTGCCGGATTATTTGTCAGGACAGCTGCAGCAGCTGGTGGTCATGCCGGAGCTGCTGTTACCATTTCATTTCTCGTTGCAGCGTATTGGTTGTGCTTTTGCCGGACTCTGTTATGCCGAATTCGCTTCCATGATTCCGATTGCGGGCAGTGCGTATACTTACGCCTATACTACCATGGGTGAACTCGTGGCCTGGATCATCGGATGGGCCCTGGTGCTGGAATATGCACTGGGAGCCGCCACGGTTTCCATTGCCTGGCGAGTGAATTCCTGAATAAAGTTGTTCGATAACCGGATACCGTATGAGTGGTGTCATTCACCACTTGACAAATTTCTGGACGCAAGCGATGTCATGCATCATGGAATTTTAAACGTACCTGCATTATTTATTCTGCTTATTCTTTCGACTGTTGCTCATCCGGGGTACACAGCAATCTGCCGTAGTAAATTCAGTATCATTGTCGTCATAAAGGTGGCGATCGTTTTATTATTTATCGCCATCGGATGGCAGTTTATCAATCCGGCCAATCATCATCCTTATATTGATCCCGGCTGATGCTAAGCCAGACCCTGCTTCCGGACGGCACTGAATATACTATACCAATTTTTTCAGGCATGGATGGGGTGGTGTGTTGCGCGGGTGCAGCCATTGTATTTTTTGCCTTTATCGGATTCGATGCCGTGTCCACAGCTGCACAGGAAGCAAAAAATCCGCAAAAAGATATGCCCATGGGTATCTTGGGTTCCCTGGTAATCTGTACGCTTTTATATGTGCTTTTTTCCTGGGTGCTCACCGGAGTTGCTCCTTATACCGATTTCGTGCGTTCAGGAAAGGAGGCTTCTGTTGCGTATGCGATCGAAACCTATATGACCAATTACCACTGGCTTGCCAAATGGATCACTGTGGGAATCCTTGCTCGGTTTCTCTTCCGTCATCCTGGTGATGCTGCTGGGACAAAGCCGGGTATTTTATTCCATGGCCAACGATGGCCTGCTGCCCAAGATATTTTCAGTACTGCATCCAAAATATCAGAACGCCGTATAAATCAAATATCCTCTTGTTTATTTTTGTCGGAGCTGATTGCTACACTCCTGCCCGGTGATATCACCGGTGATTTAACCAGCATCGGCACCCTGCTGGCATTCGTGCTGGTTTGTGTGGGAATCGTTATTATGAGAAAAAAAGATCCCGAACCATCCCACGGCCATTCAGAACTCCGCTGGTTCCCCTGGTCCCTATTCTGGGTGCCGGACTCTGTTTGGCCATGATTCTTTCTCTGGACAACAGAACCTTGCTGGTTGCTTTTATCTGGATGGTGATCGGACTGATGATTTATTTCAGTTACAGTAAGAAAGCACAGTAAGCTTAACGCTAGAACGCCTAACGTCTAACGCTGAACGCTTAAGTTTAATAAATAAAAAAGTCCTTCGTAATTCGCGAAGGGCTTTTATTTGCCGCAGAAAAACCGGCATGAATGAATTAATCGATTTCGGTAATTCCAAAGACATCCGGAATACCTGCATCCGCATTAGTATTATTACACGTGCGTTAATGTTAAGCATTCGCGTTAGGCGTTAGGCGTTAAGCGTTAGGCATTAAGCGTTAAACCAGGTTGTGAAAAACTTTCTGCACATCTTCATCCTGTTCGAGTTTGTCGACCAGTTTTAAAACTTCCTGCGCATATTCTTCTGAGAGAGTTAACCGTTGTGGTTGGAATCCATTCCACTTCAGCACTTACCGGAATAATATTTTTTGATTCAAGAACTTTTTGCATATTTCCGAAATCGTTAAATGCAGCATGCAGGACGAGCAGTGGTTCACCATGTTCCCCTGCTCCTTCTCCCAGGTCTTCCAGTCCGTAATCAATCAGTTCCAGTTCCAGGTCTTCTATATTCAGACCTTCCGGTTTCAATTTAAATACCCCGGTTTTTTTAAACTGGAAACTCACACTTCCGCTGGTACCCAGGTTGCCGCTTCCTTTATTGAAATAAGACCGGACATTAGCAACCGTGCGTGTGGGATTATCGGTTGCCGTTTCCACCAGCACCGCCACCCCGTGCGGAGCATATCCTTCGTACAGAATTTCTTCCATATTATCCATCTCCTTACCCATCGCCCTTTTGATGGCAGCTTCCACCCTGTCCTTGGGCATATTCACATGCTTGGCATTCTGAAAACAACGGCGCAGGGCTGCATTGGTATTCTGATCGGGTCCGCCGGCTTTCACTGCCAGGGCTATTTCTTTGCCGATCCGGGTAAATTGTTTTGCCATTTTGTCCCACCTGGCAAACATGGTGGCTTTACGCACTTCGAAAATCCTGCCCATAACGATTATAGCATTTTTAGGATTGCAAATTTACACTTAAAAGCTTAAAGCGTAAGGCATAATGGCATAAGGCCATGGCGAGGCTTTCATGCTTTATGCTAATACTCCACGCCTTATGCTTTATGCCTTATTCTTTCAGCTTATTCAGCATCATTTCCCGGATGGATTCAATAATGTCTTCCAGATTGGGTTTACTGAAATAATCCCCGTCGCTGGCATAAGCCGGACGGTGAGCTTTGGCGGTAAGGGTTCGTGGAGCAACATCCAGCCAGCGATATCCTCCCTGTTCTTCCATCACTTTATTAAACATATAGGCCGCTGCAGCCGCCCGGAACATCTTCATCGATAAAAATAATGCGGTTGGTTTTTTTAAGTGAAGCCAGAATCAGGTTGCCGATATCGAAAGGAAGCAGGGTTTGTACATCAATAATTTCGCAGTCAATGCCCGTATCATCCAGAATGGTCGGCAGCTTCGGCGATAATGCGCAGGGTGGAACCGTATGAAACAATGGTAATATCCTCTCCTTCCCGAATAACTTCCGGAATACCCAGACGCAACCCGGTATTCCGAGAGATTGGAAGGTAATTTTTCTTTCAGACGATATCCATTCAGGCATTCAATCACCATGCCCGGGATCCACTCCTTCCAGCAGGGTATTATACATTCCGACCGCCTGCACCATATTCCTCGGTACACAGATATGCATACCCCGAAGGGCATGCATGATCATACCCATGGGAGAACCGCTGTGCCAGATGCCTTCCAGCCGGTGACCGCGGGTGCGCACGATCAGCGGGGCAGACTGGCTGCCGGCGGTACGGTAATGCAGAGTGGCCAGATCATCACTCAGTGGTTGTAATGCATAAAGCATATAATCCAGGTACTGGATTTCGGCAATGGGCCGCAGGCCGCGCATGGCGAGTCCGATACCCTGACCGATAATCGTTACTTCCCGGATACCGGTATCGAAATCCGTTCCTTGCCATATTTGGCCTGCAATCCGGCAAATCCCTGGTTCACATCACCGATCTGGCCAAGGTCTTCCCCGAAGGCCAGCACTTTCGGATTGTGCGCAAAAAGCTCATCAAAATATTTATTGAGAATTTCATACCCGTTTATCAGTGGTGCATCTTCGCATAGCGGGCTGGAACAGATACAATATTTTCAATACTCTTCGCGCCTTCCTGGTAAAGATGAGAATTGTATAAGCGGACATTCTCCCGTCTTAATTCCTGGTAATAAGACTGTAAGGAAGCGGCAGCCGGATGATTATCCGAATGAAGTCAACACCTGATGCAGGCCATGCATCACATCCCGGCGGTTAGGCTCCCGGATGGCGGTAAGCTGGCGGACAAAGGGTTCCAGTTTTTCCTGTTTTTCCGGAACAGCATCCATCAGTTCCTGGATTCCGGTCACCGCATGACGCTACCTGTTCCAAAATAGGCGCCATATATTTTTCCCAGGCGCTGTTCTTACTATTCCGGACCAGTTCCTTTGCCCTGGTATGAATTTCTTCCAGTTCTTCTTCACTGCCCAATGCATTTTCGATGATCCATTCTTTCATTTTCTTCATGGCATCCCAGTCACGTTCCCATTCCAGTCGTTCAGGCGATTTATAACGTTCATGGCTACCCGAAGTAGAATGACCCTGGGGCTGCGTTAGTTCTTCCACATGAAAAAGTGCCGGTGTATGGGTATCCCGTATTTTATGAAGTCCGGCTTCAAAGATTTCGCACATACCGGCATAATCCCATGCTTTTACTTTATAAATATCTATTCCATTGGTACCTTCTTTTTTCTGAAAACCTTCCATCGCTTCAGAAATGGATCCTTTGGTGGTTTGATATTTATGGGAACAGAAATACCATATCCGTCGTCCCATACAAAAACAGCGAGTGGAATCTGCAATACGCCGGCGGCATTCATGGTTTCCCAAAAATGACCTTCACTGGTTGATGCATCACCGATGGTGCAAAAACAAATTTCATTGCCGTTGATGGAAAGGTCTTTCAGATCGCTCAGTTCCCTGATCTGCCGAAAGGCTTTGGAAGCATAAGCGAGTCCAAGCGACCGGGGCATATGGGCGGCCGTGGGAGCGAGCCCCGCAGTAAAATTTTTTCTGTCAATCAGGTCCAGGAATTCCCCGTCTTTATCAACAAGTGGGAGGCAAAATGGGCATTCATATTTCGGCCTGCACTGTGCGGATCATGCTGGACATCGGGATCTGCATATAACTGGGAAAAAAATTCTTCAACTGTAGACGTTCCCAGTGCAAAACCAAGGGTCTGATCCCGATAATACCCGGCATAAAAGTCACCCGGTTTGAAAATATTTCGCCATGGCTACCTGGGGAACTTCCTTTCCGTCTCCGAAAATGCCGAATTTGGCCTTACCCGTGAGTACTTCCTTTCGTCCCAGCAGGCTGGCTTCCCGGCTTTCGCAAACCAGCCGGTAATCTTTCAACACTTCCCTACGGAAAAGGTCGAAAGACAGATTTTCCATTACCAGTTGATCGTTGTTGACAAGATTTTCCATAATTCATCCGTTTAATGGGTGGATGGCCTGGGAAAGGGTTAGTTAATGGGTTAAAATTTATTGGCAAAGGTGACGTTTACTATGTAATTTTATGAAGATTTCTGTATAATCTATGAAAAAGGCTTTTTTGTTCCTCATTTCTGGCTTTTTTATTGCTTTGCAGTGTACAGGCACAGTCCGGGACCGCACCGCCGCTGCCCTGCCCGCAGCACTCAAACCGGATATCCTTCAGTTAAAAGAAACCGGATATAATTTCGGAAAAATTCCACAGGGAAGGCCGGTTATTCATGTATTTGAAATTAGTCAATACCGGCAACGAAGCCCCTTATGCTGGAAAATGTGCTGGCTTCCTGCGGATGTACCACACCGGAATGGAGTCGTGAAGCCATCGCCCCGGGCAGCTCAGCACCCATCAAAGTGGGATATAATGCCTATGGGGAAGGTCATTTTAACAAAACAGTTACAATTTTTTACAACAACGGACAAACGAAAGCGTTAACCATATCCGGTGAGGTATATAAATTACCAGATACCGCCGCGCCTGAAAACGCTTCTGTACAATTTTTAAAACAAACAAACCAGTAAAAATGAAAAAAGCAGTATTGTTTTTCAGTGCTTTTATTTTATCCTTCTCCTTATTTGCCCAGCAGAGTACAACCACACCGGCTGCTCCGCACTTAAGCCTGCCTCCGAATACATTAAGTTTAATGAACTGAGTTATGACTTCGGTAAGATCAAACAGAATGTTCCGGTGAATCACGATTTTGTTTTTACAAATATTATAGTGGCATCCGATTGTGATTGATAACGCTGTTGCTTCCTGTGGCTGCACTACACCGGTAAAACCGGAAGGTGCTGTTCCAAAAGGAAAAGAAAATAAAATTAATGCCGGGTTCAATGCATCCAATCCGGGTCCGTTTAATAAAACCATTACCGTAACAGTAGCCGGTGCCGGATGACCCGATTCATCTTCGTATTACCGGGGAAGTGGTTCCTGCTGGCAACACCAGCTCGTTTCCGAAAAGACAACAGCTAAATCTTAGGATAAAAATTCTTAGCCGGCCGTTGGCCGTTTGCTGAAGATCCATCAAGTTTCTTTCCCTATTTTCATCTAGTGGAGAAAGGGAGTTCCGGAAACGGGTTTTCAGCAACGCCCAACGGCTTTTTTGTATGCGCAAAGCCGCAATGCTCATTGCGGCTTGTACGCTTTTAATTACCTTTGGATAATATCATCATTTATGCCATCCATCTCCAATCGCGGACAGGAAATGCCCGCTTCGCCTATTCGCAAACTGGTTCCTTTTGCTGAAGCAGCAAAAAAAAGAGGAACCAAAGTTTATCACCTGAATATTGGTCAGCCAGACATCGAAACCCCTCCGGCCGCTCTGGATGCGGTACGAAACTTTCCATTCAAGGTTTTGGAATACAGTCATAGCGGCGGGAATGAAAGCTATCGCCGTAAACTGGTAAAATATTATGCCGAGCAAAGGATATTGATATCAATTACCACCAGATCATTATTACCACCGGTGGCTCCGAAGCCATTTTATTTGGATTTCTGGCCTGTCTCGACGCCGGCGATGAAGTGATTATTCCCGAGCCTTTTTATGCGAATTATAATGGATTTGCCGTGGAAGCCGGTGTAAAAGTCGTTCCGGTCACTTCCAGTATCGAAACCGGCTTTGCCCTTCCCTCCCCGGAAGCTTTTGAAAAAGCCATTACAAAAAGAACCAGGGCCATTGTGATCTGTAATCCGAATAATCCAACCGGTTATTTATACAGCCGGTAGGAATGGAATACACTGAAAAATCTTGCACTGAAATATAACCTCTACCTTTTCAGTGACGAAGCCTATCGTGAATTCTGTTATGAAGGAGAACATATCAGTGCCATGCATCTGGAAGGTCTGGAAAATAATGTCGTCCTGATGGACACGATCTCCAAACGATACAGTGCCTGCGGAGGCCGTATCGGAGCATTGATCACCCGGAATCAGCAGGTGCTGGATACCGTTATGAAATTTGCCCAGGCCAGGCTGAGTCCGCCTTCTTTTTCCCAGATTCTTGGGGAAGCCGCGGTAGACCTGCCGGATGATTATTTTGATACTACCCGGGAAGAATACCGTCAGCGCCGTAACCTGCTGGTGAAAAGGCTGAATGACATGCCAGGTGTCTTCTGTCCGAATCCGGGAGGTGCTTTTTATGCGATGGCCAGTCTTCCGGTGCCTGATGCAGATGTATTTTGCCAGTGGCTGCTGGAATCCTTTTCCTACCAGGGAGAAACCGTGATGCTGGCACCGGCCTCCGGCTTCTATGGAATGCCGGGTCTGGGCTGGAACGAGGTGCGGCTGGCTTATGTACTTAACCAGGAATCCATGATGCAGCCATGGATTGCCTGCAGGAGGCCTTGCTCGCCTACCCCGACAGGATTCCTGACAAAAATCAATCCGAACTAACTACACATTATTAAATAAATATATAAAAAAATTATATTAATTTGCTAATAAATCAATGTTTTTTGTGATTTGTTCTATAAGTTTGTACGGAAACCATATGGAAAATTATATAGTAAATTTTTTATATAGCAAGCAATCGTTAGACACCCCCTGTTTCCACAGGGGGTTTTTTTTAAGTTTCAGGGAGACCTTACAAGCAACACCACTTCCGGAATTTTCTGTTAATGTAGAAAGGGCCTTTAAGGTATCGAACAAGGACATAAATCGGAAAGTGAGCTAAGATGGAGACAGTTTTATTTCATGGGATAGTTGTAAACAATCTTTCTAAATTCTCTCCCCAACCGAACATAAAGTTTTTCCAGGATATTTTGATGTTGACTTAGTTCTCGCTTAACAAATACCGTTTTCTTTTTTACAATCAAAAACTCGTAATCGTCTTTAACCCATACACTGTACGTTTCGAAATAAGCTATATTAAGTGACGTAACATCCAATACATTGGAGAGTTTATTAAGAAACACAGGGTTGTCAATTTCCTGCAGAGTTTCGGGGTTATTCTTTATGTTAAACAGTATATAATTTGGATTTGGGAGGTTAATCAGCAACATAGAATCATCATCCATCCATTTTTCGATTTTATCGAAGATCAAGACATGGTTTTCTTCGGGAATATGTTCCAATACATCAAATAATAAAATTTTATCAAATTTTAAATTTTCTGGTTCAAAATCCAATATATCAGCTGCCGTAAACATTATATTCTTCCTTTGAAGATGTTTTTTTGCATATTCAATAGATTTTGGGCTTATATCCATCGCCTCAATTTTCCCCCTTTTAACCCTTTTACTTAATAAATAAGTCAATGCCCCAATTCCGCATCCAATTTCTAAAATACTCTTATCGGGGGATAAGCCTGAAATGCACACTTTTTTATAAAGACCATATATTCTATCGTTTATACCAGAGTCAATTTGATAGGAAATGAAATCGTCATAAAATTGAGATGACCCCATAGATTAAACTTTAATAAAAAAGAAGATTGTCTAAAATAGCTAATAGTCGGGAATTGGGACAAAACCAACAACCGGACACTGTAAAAAATTTCAATTTTACATCATAGAATGTTGTTGCAACTCTTGGAGGAACAACCTAAGCGCGTTTCGAAATTTTCAGCTGGTAGGTTATTGTAAACCGTCAATCCTTAAAAGCAGAAGAGGCTCCATCCGGGAACCTCTTTAATGTAGCGAGGAGCAGACTTGAACTGCCGACCTTCGGGTTATGAATCCGATGCTCTAACCAGCTGAGCTACCTCGCCAGCGGGCTGCAAAAGTAATCGTTTTTTGTTTTGATTCCGATGTCTAGCAAAAGCCTGAACCTCTTTGCTAAATTCATGGCATCGATCCGTCGTCCGTCAACGTTTTCTATCTTTTCGTGGATACAGCCAACGCCGGGCTGATATGATGGATCATTTCTTCCGTCATTTTTTTCAGGTTGAAATTCGGGTTTCCAACCCCAATCCCTGGTCGCGATCCGGTCGTCAATGGATTCCGGCCAGCTGTCTGCAATGGCCTGCCGGAAATCGGGTTCATATTCGATCCGGAAACCCGGAATCAGTTGTTTAATTTCCTGCGGCGATTTCAGCCGGCGTAAAACTGATACCGGCCAGGTTATATGAAGTCCGTACCGAAATAGTTGATTCCGGTGCTTCCATCAGTTCAATGGTCGCCCGAACCGCATCATCCATATACATCATCGGCAATCGTTTGTCTGGGCGCAAAAAGCAGGAATAAGTTTCCCCGCGGATGGCAGAATGAAAAATTTCAATGGCATAGTCAGTCGTTCCCCCGCCTGGCAGGGTTTTATAACTGATCAGTCCGGGATAACGAAGGCTGCGTACGTCCACTCCGTAACGGTGAAAATAATAATGACACCATTGTTCACCGGTAAGTTTGCTGATACCATAAACAGTGGATGGTGCTGCATAAGCATCCTGCGGACAATTGTTCTTTCGGGGCATCTGCGCCGAATACCGCAATACTGCTTGGCCAGAATACTTTTTTTACCCCTTCTTCCCGGGCTACTTCCAGCGTATTGATCAGGCTCTGCATATTCAGATGCCAGGCCAGCATGGGATTTTTTTCACCTGCTGCCGAAAGCATCGCCACCAGCAGGTAAATAGTTTTTATTTCATGGCGGCGAACCTGCACCCGTAGAATTTCTTTGTCCATAATATCCAGTGGAAGAAAGGGCCCGGTTCCTTTGAGCAGATCGGCTTCTCTTTTCAGGTCTGCGGCAATAACCATTTCCCCTCCAAACCGCTGCCGGAGTGCCAGTGTAAGTTCCGTGCCGATCTGCCCGGATGCTCCGATACCAATATTTTATTCAAGTTGATAGGGTTAGTTTCAATGTCGTAGTTCAATGCAATGGAAAAATGCTGGGTAGCCGGCGGAAGGCACTGCTGATCATTACATACCATAAATTCCACAGATCCGGAAAAATTCGTTTTTGCCTTGGTTTTTAATTTAACCACCTGTACAAAATCCACTTTCCCGCTAAAATATTTGACATCCACACCGAAAACGGCCTCATGTTTTTGCACGAGTTTCCCATTTTCCTTCACTTTCCCGTCCAGGGTATAAAGCGGATTTTTTGCAAAACTGAATTTGGTGGGGACCGGTCCCCCATCCGGTGTAAACTGGGAATAGGTATGCCAGGGACTATTCAGATCCACATGAAAATGGAGTTCATAAACATTATCCGATATTTTTTTTGCGGAATAGGTCCAGCTATAGGGAGTACCCTGTGCCTGTGTTGCAAAAGTAACAAATATGGGCAGAATCAGTGTAAGAATTCGTTTCATATTCAAATGTACAGTTTCAGTTTATGGATGCAGAAAACAGGATTAAAATAAATTCATAAATATCTGCAGAAGACCTGCAAAACTTCAATCCGGAAAGGAAGCCAGCATTTCCAGCAGGAAAACAAAATGTTTACGCTGGTCCGGGAAAAGTTTTTTTGGATAGTCAGGTTGCATAAATGACAGATCAGACGGACCTGTGGCGAAGATAAAAACAAACTGCGATAGCTGCTATAAATCCAATGGTAACCAGGGTATTCCAGAGGCGGTTATTTTTCTGGGCACGCAGGGCATCATCGTGGCAGATCATTTCCTCCCTGATTTCACTGGAATATCCTCCTTTGGCCATAAAATCGATGCCTTTATCGGTAATTTCCAGTTCAAGTCCCCGTGGACCCACAAAACACCGGACCAGACCATCTTCCAACAGGATTTCCTGCAGGTTATGCAGTTCTTCCCCGAAAAATTCACCATAGCGGTCATAAAAGCCATCCAGGGGAATAGTCGGCTTGTCTTCAAATTCATGCATCAAAAGGGAAAGTAATCCGTCTAATTTCTCATCCAGGCCAGGCGTCTTGCTCGTTAACTGCATCGGTTGATCTGTTTAATACATATGTAAATCAATTCATAGGTATGGATCACAGATCGCAGGACCGTTAAAACATTAGCCGAATAATGCTTATAGGGAAAGTGCGGGTAGAAAGCGGGTCGCTTTGCATAAAAGTAAAAATTATTTCATGAAATCAAAATAATTTTCATCTGATTTCAATAATAAGATTCCGTAGTTATTTCGGATAATAGAACTATCTATATGCGGTTGATCTCCCATTTGTCTGTAAACCCTTTACCAGTCCGGTTTTAAGGATCGGAAGTACCGGAACTCGCAGAATCACAATATGGAAAATCATTTTTCACCCGAGATTTTATTGTTATGCCTGATCGCATCCCAGTATTCCTTTCCATATCCCACAAGAATTTCAGACCCGGCCGGAATGTCCTTTACGGCATCGATAAATACCTGAACACCGACGGGTTTATAACTGGCATTATTTGACAATCCTTTTTTTCGGTTTAGTCCCCTAGCATCATTGGCATATCTTCCCAGGGCTTTTGGATAAGTAGCAGCGTCAAGTACATGTTTGCGGCTGATATAAAATATGTATCCATTGGCTCCGTTAAGATGACTGGCTTCTTTCCAGCTGGTCAACTTTCCTTTGTATTCTATGATACGGGATCCTTTTCTGATCGCTTTACGTGTGAACAATCCTTTCCCGCCGGAAGGAAGTGATGATTTTCTGACATACAAATGTTTTGAATGAAATGCCATATACTTGCAAAATTTACAATCATGATTTGGTTAACCATGCAGAGGTATAAATTATCATACCACGCTGTTTATACCCGCATATGATCCGGCAACCAGTGTTCGGATGGATTTTTTTATTTGACCGGCTCCAAGATTTTCCTTTATTGCCCGTTCAACCAATCCGGGCAATTCCTCATCCGATGCAAAACGCAGGGCAGCAAGCTGTGAAAACCGGAGACTGGATTCAAGCGGTTCCAATCTTTTGCCGGTAATGAGAAAATACCTGAAACGCAATTCCAATCTGACAATCCGGTTTTGATTGCCCAGTGCATAATGCTGCCGCACCATAAAAGAGGTCCAGCCAATAAAAATAAATATGGCAATAATCGCTATCCAGACTTCTTTTTGCTCGGGATGATGATGATAAGCATATACGGAAGCGGAAATGCGCCAGTAATAGCAGGGGATAATAAATAAAATGATGTGCCGTATAATACCGGACGTGGTTGGTGAAACTTTGTTTTTGCATCTGAAAAAGGTTCCGAGTAAAAAAATCAGGGCTGTTCCTCCGAACTGGGCCTAACGATAAATCTCAGAGGACTGATCTTTATAAATATAAGCAACCATCCAGTTAAAGAAAGTTTTGAGCCGGTTGCGATAATCGATCAGTGAAAAAAGATGGACAAACAACCAGATAAACCAGGCTATAAATCCTTTAAAATGCACATGGTGCGGAAGATCGGCGACCGCTTTATTTCTTCCTATAATAGCCAGGGTGCCTTTATCATGATAATGAAATGGTCTAAGTTCTTTTCCCTGCTGTAGGGATTTGAAATTTTCAGCCAGTAATCTTGCCTGCTGAATGGAAACCTGCGCCAGCTGCGGATGTCCGTCGGGGTAAGCGGATTCATGGGTCTGCATGCAGGTATCTCCAATGGCGTATATGTCTTCCAGACCGACTACTTTGTTGAATGGGTCAGTGAGCATTCGTCTGGCTTTACCATAACTGATGGGCGGAATTCCGTCAAACATCATGGCGGTTACGCCTGCAGTCCAGATCAGGTTTCTGGTCTCAATGATTTCGCCGGTGGACAAGAATACTTTGTCGTCAGCAAAATCCTTTACCCTTGCCTGTAATTTTATTTTCACCCCCATTTTTTCCAACGCAGCATAGGTGTCATTCTGCGAAGCAGCACTCATGGGCGCGAGCAAATGATCTCCCCCGTCCACCAGGTAAATTTCCGCACCCGTTCCCTGCAGTTCCGGATAATCTTTGGGAAAACTGTGTATCCGAAGATCCGCCAGCATTCCGGAAACCTCCACTCCTGTCGGGCCGCCACCGGCAACCACGATATTCAGCAATTTTTTTCTTTCGGCCGGATCCTTGGTAATAGTGGCCAGCTCCAGCCGCTGCAGAAGAGTGTTTCGCATATTCAGTGCGTCATTGACATTTTTCATCGGGATAGCATGGAGGCGGATATTTTCCATACCGAAATAATTTGATTCCGCGCCCGTTGCAAACACCAGATAATCATATGTCAGTTTACCATTATTCAGTTCAATGGTGTGAGTAGCCGGATCTACCCGGATAAGTTCACCCAAACGAAATTGAATATTGGAATATTTCCTGAATAATTTCCTGAAGGGATAACTGATATTCGAGTTTTCCAGAAAGCCCGTGGCAACCTGGTAAATTAAAGGAGGGAAAAAATTGTAATTGTTTTTGTCTACCAGTGTGATAAGAAATCCGGGATTATTTTTTAAGCGCAGCGCAAGATTAACACCACCAAACCCACCTCCCACGATCACCAGTTTCTTAGCCAAGTTTAGTTTATCCTGCATATCAACCATGTTGCAAAATTAACTCATCTCCTGCATTCAATTCAGTTGGTGTCGGGGCGTTTTTTTGATTTAGTCAGGGGCTCACCGGATTTGTCAGGAAGAAAGCTATGTGGAATTATTTACGCACCGGGCCTAATGGTAAAATGGTGTAACCATAAACTTCATTAAGCAGGTTGGCAATTCCAGTGTAAATGGCCAATCCTCCGCAAACAATACCCTCATATCCGGCAAGCCGGGTAATGGATTCTATTTTGGTTGCATCACCGATAGCAAGCAGAAAAAATAAAATTGTGAGTGATCCAAATACAAGCTGAAGCGCTTTATTTATTCTCAGCGTGCCAAAAAATAATAACAAGGTAAAAATGCCCCACACGATGAGATAAGCCACCAGTGCAGATCCGGGAGTTGGCGAAATCCAGCCCCATTTAGCCATAAAAATGAGTCCCACCAGAGAAATCCAGAAAAAGCCATAAGAAATAAATGCAGTCATCCCGAAAGTGTTATTCTTTTTATATTCCAGAATACCCGCGATAACCTGTGCTGTTCCTCCATAAAAGAGTCCCATCGCCAGTATCATGGAATTCATTTCATAGAGTCCGGCATTGTGCAGGTTAAGTAAAACCGTGGTCATTCCAAATCCAAATAATCCAAGAGGTGCAGGATTGGCTAGATTGTCTTTAAATACAACCGGGGAGAGTTCGGCAGGCATATGGCAGCTTTAAGGTTATTGTTGCACACTAAAATAAGATAAAAACCCGTAAGAAACCATGAACATATATTATAGCCAGGGGCCGGAAAGACTGAAATACATACCGCCTCAGATGCAATGCAGGTTCTTAGGAGCACACACTGTTAATAATTTAAACCAGTTCACTCAATTCCAACCAGCGCAATTCCTTTGACTCCAGAGAGACCGTAACAGCAGTAAACCGCTCGGACAATTGCTGAATGGAATCAAAGTTTATAGAAGCATCATGCAGTTTTTCAGTTATCCGTTCCTTTTCCCTGTTAAGCTCCCCTATTTCCTTTTCAAGGATTTCCAATTCCCGCTTTTCTTTATAAGATAACCTGGGTTTAATGGCTACTGCAGTTGCCGGTTCTTTGACAATCGCTACAGGAACAGGTTTTAAACTTTCTGATTCTTCGTTGTCTTTAATTTTCAGCCACTGCTGGTATAATCCGTAATTCCCCGGAAAATCCCGGATCACCCCATCACCCTCAAAAACAAAAAGGTGTTCCACCATCCTGTCCATGAAATAACGGTCATGCGAAACCATCACCAGACAACCCTGAAAATCGAGCAAAAAGTTTTCGAGTACTGCCAGTGTAGGCAGATCCAGGTCGTTTGTCGGTTCATCAAGGATCAGAAAATTGGGATTTCGGAACAGGATTGACAATAAGAACAGTCTTTTTTTTCTCCTCCGCTTAAAGAAGATAAATAAGTGTATTGTTTATCCGGAGGGAATAAAAAAAGATTCAGGAACTGGGCTGCGCTCAGCGAACTGCCATCCGCAAGTGGAAAATGTTCGGCTATATTTTTTACATATTCAATCACCCGCATATCTTCCTTGATCACAAGTCCGGTTTGAGAGTAATTGCCAAATACCACCGTTTCACCGATATTTACTTTCCCACTGTCAGGTGGCTCAATTCCCTGCAGCATATTCAGAAAAGTGGTTTTGCCGGAACCATTTTTTCCGATTACTCCGATCCGGTCTCCCCGTTTGAAAGTATAGTCAAATCCCCTGAGGATTATTTTATCACCAAAACGCTTATTCACTTTTTTCAGTTCAGCTACTTTGCCTCCCAGCCTGCTCATTTTCATTTCCAGGGAAAGCCGTTGCTCATCCATGTTTTGCTTTGCCTTGGATTCCACCACATAAAATGCATCCTGACGGCTTTTGGATTTGGTCGTCCGGGCCTTTGGTTGTTTACGCATCCACTCCAGTTCCTTCCGGTAAAGATTTTTTGCCTTATCGATACTCGCCAAATCTGATTCGATCCGTGCCGATTTTTTTTCCAGATAGTTTTCGTAATCTCCTTTATATGTGAATAATTCACTCCGGTCCATCTCCCAGATTTCATTGCATACATGATCCAGAAAATAACGATCATGGGAAACCACCAGGAGGGTTATATTCTGCTGGTTCAGATAATTTTCCAGCCATTCAACCATTTCAATATCCAGGTGATTGGTTGGTTCATCCATGATGAGCAAAGCTTCTTTACTGCCAAACTGAATGTCTATCAGGGTACGGGCCAGAGCCACCCTTTTCCTCTGCCCTCCGCTGAGCGATTTTACGGGCTGAACCAGGTGGTCAATATTGAGCCGGCTGAAGATCTGTTTCACCTTTGCATCAAAGTCCCAGGCATTCAGATGATCCATCTGTTCAATACTAACCATCAGGGCATCGGTATCTTCTGTTTCACTGGCAGCTTCAAATGATTTGATCGCCGTTGTGACCGGGTTGGGGTGATGAAAAATATTATCCAGCAGGGAAAGTTCCTCCTGGAATTGTGGGTCCTGTTCAAAAAAAACAACATTTACGTCTTTGGAAATCCAGAGTTTACCTGATTCTGCATTTTCTTTTCCGGCGAGAATTTTAAGCAGCGTAGTTTTTCCGGTACCATTCTTAGCAATCAGAGCGATTTTATCGCCGGATTCGATATGAAAGGAAATATTGTCGAAAAGTGGTTTAATTCCATAAGACTTCCCAAGTCCCTCAGCAGATACATAGTGCATGCGGCAAAGATAATTGAAATTGACCGGCCGTTCAACGGACCTTGCGTATGCCTTCGGCCATTAATTTTGCAACAAACTGATTACCCGCATCATTCAGGTGCACCCCGTCGGCCGTTAAAATCCCTTTTTCCAGGTTACGGGGATTATTTGTTTTTTCATACGTCTTCAAATGCCGCGCGCATATCCACCAGGGTGAGTTGTTGTTCAGTCAGCTATTTTCCGGATGATTTCGGAATATTTATTCATATCCCCGTCCTGCTCGTTTGTGTTATCATATTTTTCACCGATGGTTGCCGGCGTACAGGCAATGACTTTAATATTGGCGGCTTTAAACTTTCTAACCAGGGCCAGATAAAATTTTTCAAATTTGTCCGCGTCTGTACCGGTGCCCATTTTCTTATGCCAGACATCGTTCACACCTACCCAGATCACCACGATGTCGGGTGACTTGCTGATTACATCTTCCTCCATCCTTAAATAAAGATCATATACTTTATTACCGCTTATTCCTTCGCCCATCAATTCATAGTTGCCTAAACCGCCGGAATTGAGCAGACTGTCGTCGATGGTAATAAATCCATTAGGTTTGACGGCAGCTTCGGTAATTGAGTCCCCGAAAAAGATAACTCTTATTTTTTTACCGGCATAAATGAAAGGTTGATTAATGATGAAATAAGAATGGCGGTAAATATCTTTTTTTTCATACTCACTGATTTTTTGTACAAATTTTTTTACCCTGAGATGGTATCCTGCTGATTCCAACAAAGTCCGTTCGTCTTTTAAAGTTAAAGAAGGAACCCATAAATGGACACAATTACTTACTTTCATATTTAAATCTGAAATGAATGTCCAGCACAAAAATTACGGTAAATGATAATGGCTCTTTGAGGATCGAAGGAGATTTTGAAATCGTCGATAAAACCGGGGCACGGTATGATCTGGGAGGAAGGGAACTGGTCTCTGTTTGCCGGTGTGGACGTTCGCAGAACAAACCTTTTTGCGATGGATCGCATAAAAACCATTTTGAACACAATGCCGTCGCATTCGCCCTGCCACCGAAGAAGACCGTCTGAAATATTATTCCTGATTAATTGGTCGCCCCAGGTTTATTTCAATATTATGACTGAGCCGCCCAGGTCGGGCAGTGGCAGATAGTTGATGTGTTGTTCTGTACAGAACTGCTCAACGGCCACGCGCACTCCTTTATATGCGTCACTGTTAAAATCATGGACGAAAATATATCCACCGGCCACCAGTTTTGGATAAAAAAAACAAAGACCATTGTAAATCGGGTCAAATAAATCGGTATCCAAACTAACAAAAACAAACCGGTCATCAATGTCCCTTGCGGATTCAGGGAAGTAACCCTTCACGGGCCTGCATTTTTCCGGAAATGGCATCAATCTGATTACAGATTCTATGGAGGTGTCGGTAAAATCCTGGTCGCCCGAAGATAATTTCTGTGTGGTATCACTTGCAATATCCCGTTTGTCAAATCCTTCAAATGTATCGAACAGGTATAATAACCGGTCCGGAAAATACTGGTTTATATACCGGGAGAATTTCCCCTTATAAACGCCGAGTTCAGCAACATTTCCCGATAAATCTTTTCGTTTAATTTCATGGCTTATCAGTTCCAGCGTAGCGAGACGGATATAGTCAAAGTAATTCCTGTCAATGACCCTGTCCCGTTTCAGATAAACCAGGGAACTGCCGATGAAGATTGATTTTCTTTTTAATAATCTGCCAAACAGATAATTTGTTCCCTTCGCCAGCACTCTGAGCATTGGAATATTTTGCAGCAAAAATAGTTCTTGGGCCAGTTAAATCATCAATCCCTGAACATAAAACCAGTGAAGCCGGTGTTATTTTCGGCTGCTTATAAAAACTATTCTTTCAAATTGTATAGTTGAAGAATTGCTTCGGCACAGAGGGGCCGGTTATATATTCTGATTTCGTCAATTACACCATTTAGATAATAGGGAAAGTTGCTGTCATGCGTAGCCCCCAAATACACATCATAAGTACTGGGCGTAAAAGGCCCGGACCTGGTCTTGCTGTCTTTCAAATATCCATTAATGTACATTTTGGCCGTATGTCCATCGTAGGTGAACGCCACGAAATACCATTGATTTGTTTTTATTAGTACTGTGTCGGTTCCTGCGTAAGGTGCCGCTCCATCAGTTGGGTTATCGCCAAAACTTCCGCCAAAGGACTCATGATTCAAATTCGGCGTTCCGCAATTGGCAGCAAAATCGTAAAAGCCCAAAGCATAAAAACCATTCACATGAAAATTATCTCCCTTAGTGATGATCTGATTATCAGCACAGGGCCCGGTATAAAATCCATTAGCCTTTACAATTGCATACATCGTGATACTGTCCGGATTCAGCGACTGACTGTTCTTGATTTGCATATAACTGGACGTACCATTAAATAAATAAGCATTGTTTGCCTTCCCGAAACGATCAGTCGTCATCGTCGCACTATTAAAGAATATATTATTATGAAAACCACTGCTGTCGTTCAGATTCCCGCCATTAAAGTTATAGTAGGCTACCAACCCGTCTCTCAGATTACAATTACAGGAAACAACCGTGTCCCTGATTCTCAGGGTATCAACCGTATTAATGGTATCCTTAATTATGATCCGGGTAGTATCATGGACGGTTTCAGTTTTTGAACAGCCAACAAGAGGAACAGTTGAAACCAGGACAACACAATAAAGAAGAGCCAGGCCGGGGAGAAATTTCAGCAGTCTCATAAACTTGGTTTAATTAGGGGTCAAATGATTACACAAGGAACAAAATTTAAATAACTTTTGCTAATAAGTCCCGGATCTAAGTATAAACCCTTAGAACTGTTCCGGAAGCGGATTTTATCAATAAAGTTATTCCGCCCACCTTTTCTTAAATCCGTAAGGGCAGTGCCGACAGCCGCTGCGACAGCAATTACCACGGGACATGAGATAGAATTCCGTAAATACGCGGTATTCTCCCTCGTTATAGTAATGAACGCCTTCAATTAAATCTCCGCCCCTGCCCGGGAAGGGGTATTGTTTTTCCTGCGCGACCAGTCGGTTTATTTCGATCAGGCAATTATTGCAAAGGCAATTAAAAAAAGTAGCGGTCAGAAAGGTTTTTGTCTCATTGCTTAGAGATACTTCAGAACAGGCACAGGCAGAAATATTTTCTGAAAGGCAGGTGAATTCTTTTTTACACCTCGGACATATTTTTATTTTACCTCCCATATTATAGATATCCTTTTGCCTGGAGTGTAAACAATTCAGCATATTTCCCTTTTCTGTCCAGGAGTTCCTGGTGCGTTCCACTTTCAATCAGTTCCCCTTGCTGTAAAACCAGTATCCTGTCGGCCATTCGCACGGTAGAAAACCGGTGAGATATCAGGACAGCTGTTTTCCCCCTGGTGAGTGCGGCAAATCGCTGGAACACTTCATATTCAGCCCGGGCATCCAATGCAGACGTCGGTTCATCAAGGATCAGAACCTCTGCCTGCCGCATATAAGCCCTTGCCAGGGCCACTTTCTGCCACTCGCCGCCCGACAATTCGATCCCTTCCTGAAACCTTTTTCCAAGCATTTGCTCATATCCTGCAGGTAACCGGCTCACCAGGTCAGAAGCAAGACTCTGTTCGGCTGCTGATTCTATAAGAGATTTATTTTCTTTCTGGAGTATATTGCCCACAGCAATATTATCTGATACCCGCATCTGGTATCTCAGGTAATCCTGGAAAATAATTCCAATATGCCGCCTCAGGCTAACGATGTCGTATAACCGCAAATCCACCCCGTCCAGCAAAATCATTCCTTCTGTCGGATCATAGAGCCTGGCCAATAATTTAACCAGAGTTGTTTTTCCTGCTCCGTTTTCTCCTACCAGGGCAATTTTTTCACCGGCTTTTAATGTAAAATTCAGATGCCGGGCTGCCCATTTTTCTCCGTGCTGATAGCGGAAACCCACATCACGGAATTCAAAACCAGTCCGAATCGGGTCAGGGAATGGAAGTGGGTTATGGGTGGTTATAATAGCGGGCCGGATATCAAAAAATTCAAAAAAATCGCTGAGATAGATCGCTCCCTGGCTCACTGCAGAAAACCGTGTGAGTACAGATTCCATCAGGGATTTTAACTGGCGAAATGAACCAGCCAGGAAAGTGAGCTTTCCAATGCTTATCCTTCCGGAAATAGCTTCGAGGATAATATAGACATAGGCACCATAGTAACCGAGGCTTCCAAGCAGAGTGAAACCTGTTCCCCAGAGTGACCTGTTAATGGATATCCGTCGGTTGCTGATATAAAATTTATTCGCTAATGCTTCAAATTTTTCAATAATGAATGCAGAGAGATCGAATATCTTAACTTCTTTGGCAGTTTCGTCACTCGCTCCAAGAAAACGGAGATAATCCAGTTCCCGCCGCTCCGGTGTTTGACGACGGCTCAATGCATAAGTCTGGTCGTTGAAATATGATTCACCGATAAATGAAGGTAGTATGGTGATAAATAAAATTACTATCAGCCACGGATTAAAAATAAGAAGTCCCGCTGCAAGGAAACCCATAGTAATGAGATCCTGCACCTGACTTAGTACCTGTGATAGTAAAATGGTGCGTCCGGTGGTTTGCTGCCTGGCTCTTTCGAGTTTGTCATAAAAAACCGGATCCTCAAATTGCTCGAGGTCCAGGGCCGCGGCATGTTTCATGATACGGACCGAACTGAGTTTTCCGAACAGGTCTCCGAGAAGGCTGTCCAGCAGGGAAATGCACCGGCCCAGCGCATCATTTAATAGCGCAAGCATGAATTCTATTGCAATCAGCGTCCACAAATGATGGGATGAATGTTGACCCTGATCGCGATTCAGCAAAATCACTTCATCTATAATTCCCTTACCAACGTATAAAACAGAAACCGGAATAGCTGATCTTAACAGACGGAGACCGGCATTCACAGTGGTCATCCAGGGACTTGATGCCCAGACCAGCTTAAAAAATGCAGGGAGGTTTCGAAGGGCGTTAAGCCGCTCTCTCCAGCCTGGTTTACGTAGATTTTGAACCATGCTTGAGTATGCAATTTACGATTTTGCGTCCAAAGGCGTTGACGGGGACTGTGGGTTCGGGAGTCGGGGATCGAGGGACGTGGATCGTGGATCGTGGATCGATATACGATACACGACATTCGATTCACGTTATTCCACAGGAATCTTAGCAGTAAATAAATGTTCTCCGGTGTAACTGATCATCGTTATCTGCATCAGGTTACTGTAAACGATGAAATTCATGAACCCGTTTTCAGCCCGGGCATATATTCCGCCTTCCGGATGAACAACGGTTTTTGAGAGTTCTGATCCGGCTCCGGAAACAAAATAGGAAGTATAACCAGGCGGTTTGATGTATTGGAGATTGTGATCATGACCGCATATATAGGCGTTCACACGATACTTATCAAAAATGGGTTTAAACAGATTTTTCATTTCAACCGTTTCTTTTGCTTTCATTCTTCCTCCCCCGGTGTAAACGGGGTGATGACCAAAAACAAATTTCCATTTTATATACGGAGGAGCTTCACCCAATGTTTTTTCCAACCATATCCGCTGCCCAGCCGTGTCCTGACCCTTTACATGATGTTGATCCCCATTATATGATTCAGATAAAAAAGGCGTGGTGTCGATAAAAACGAGGAGCACCCCCTGGGTGCTGTCCTCTCCTATAAATATGATCCTGGAATAATAACGAGCCGGCATATGCCACTTCCTGTCGATCTGTGTATAATCTATTTCTGCCTGGGGATCTCCCCGGTAATCATGGTTTCCCAAGACAACATACCAGTCGGATTGCAGGGAATGGGCGGTGTAAATATCTTCATAAGATGCCAGCCAGTTATGATCCCGCGTACTTTGAACCCCGTTGGGATAAAAATTATCGCCTGTAGATACAATGAATTCGGGTTTGAATTTTTTAGCCACCTTGCCCATTTCCAGGGCGACTTCCTTTTGCCTGTCTTCCCCGTTTCTTCCCCAGTCGCCAAAAACCATAAACCGCAAGGGTTTCTGGGTTTTCTGAAATACCGAATCGGATTTAAGAGCTCCCTGAGAAAAAGCTGAAATGGAAATAATTAACAAGCTAAAAATCAGTGTCACAGAACGCATCATCTGAACTTTTTATACTCAGTAAATTCTGGTACAGGCAAAAAAATGATGGATGGCGATAGCACATAGAAATTGATTAAAATGAATTAACCATTTTCTATTAACTAAAACCATCCACCAAAAAGGCGTTGAGCATTCAGTGTTACGCGAAAATCGGAATAAGCTTAGGCTTAATAACGATTACGGTCACGATTATATCCACCACCACCGCCACGGCTTCCACCACCACCACCACGGGATCCACCGCCGCCGGGGTTTTTATCTTCAGCAACTTTTACAGTAAGCGTTCTTCCTTCCAGGCTAGTGCCGTCGAGGGCCTTAATGGCTTTCTCCGCTTCTTCATTACTTGAAAATTCAACAAATCCGAAACCACGACTCTTATGGGTTTCTCTGTCTAAAATAACTTTTGCTGAACCAACGGAACCGTATGGTTCAAACAATTCTTGCAATTCTTGATCACTAACGGCGAAAGGCAGACCGGCTACAAAGATTTTCATTCCAATACTATTTAATAGCCGACAAGATACCACATTAGTTTAGTTCAGTGGTTTATTGCCTAGTTTTTTTTGGAATAAAGGCCTGATTTCTTCAAAATAAGGCAGTTATAAGGGTTTCAGGCGTTCATTTTGAGTCAAAAAGCCTGTTTTCACGAAAGCCATCCCCTGCACTTTAATAAAATATGCCTTCGGGATCAAACCGGTGTAATAGGGATCCTGAGATCATACCGGGTTCCCTCACCAGGAATACTGGCACTTGAGAAAACAGATTTTATCCGGTTGGCCCTCTTCTGCATGTTTTGAAATCCATGACCTTTTTTAATAAAAAGCGGATTAAACCCGATCCCGTCATCTGCCAGTTCAATCAATATTTCATGGCCCCCGTTTTTTTGAATTTTCAGTTTTACCCGGTGTGCCTGCGCATGTTTCAGGCAGTTGCTCATGGCTTCTTTGAAAATCATCATGATATTCCGGTTGTAATTACCGGGTAGTTTTAGATTTTCGGACTCGCCCAATAAATTTTCATAGCAAAAACAAATTCCGGTATCCTGGAATAGATCAATTCCCAAACTTTGAAGTCGCTGTCCGATTTCTTTCACGATATCACTCTCCGGATTCAGGGCCCAGAGTATATCCCGGGTGCCCTGGTATAACCCACTCACATTTTCTTTTATCTGTCCGATAATCCTTTTTTCTTCTTCGTGTCCGTTACCGAGTTTGGAATGCAGTACATCCGTTAATACCTGAATGCGCGTAAGGCTATTACCCACTTCATCATGAAAGTCCTCGGATGCCGTTTGCCGCACTTTTATATTTTCTTCTCTTTTTACCGCTTCAATCTTATTGATCTGTCTAACGCGCATGCGCATGCGAACCCACTGTATCCATAAAATGAGTCCCATGACCAGGACCAGAAGAAGAAATTTAAAGTATATAGTTTGATAAAAAGCAGCCCGTATATCAAAGGAGAATTCAACATTTTCTTTTGAATATCCGACCCCTTCCATGAAAGCCCGGGCCCTGAAAGTATAGTGGCCAGGTGGCAAGGCAGGATAAACAACAAAATGATTGGCGGAGAGCGCAGAATATGATTTTTCCATTCCCTCCAGCTGATACTGATACAGCACGGATTCACTGTTCAGATAACTCGGACATCTAAAAGAGAAAGTCAGGTGATTCTCATTGTGGGGAAGCGAAAGATTTTTGGGTATGTCATACCACTCATTGAGAAGTCCGGCAAAATGATCGGCGGAAATTTCTTTGGAAAAAACCTGCACCTGTTGCAGGACCACCGGCGGCAGATAGTCCTTCTTCCTGGCAGAATCCGGCACATATTTAAAAAGCCCGGATACCGTTCCGAACCATAAATTATTTTTGTCATCGTAGATAGCTGCACCCTGGTTACATTCTGCAGAAGAAATATCACCGGCAATGGAAAGGCTTGATATTTTCACATTTCCCGAAGCTGTGTCAAGAATAATTTTGTTAACTCCCCTGCCCGTACCCAGCCATATCTGATTTTTTTGATCTGTTATCACACTATAAATAAAATCGGCATTCAATCCGTCTTTTGTCGTAAACTGCCTGTGTTTGCCTGTCAGATGATTATAAAGAATGAATCCTTTATTAGATGAAGCCAGTAAATAATAAGATCCCAGGACAGCAATAGACATATAACTCGCCGAGTTCAATAGCGAGTCATTAATTTTCCTGTATTGAAAATTATTGCTGACCATATAAAGACCATTGTCCGTCGCCACCAGAAGGGAATCTTTCGAAACAGAAAGAATTTTTCCGGAAAATAAATTGAGGATACGGCTTGCCTTCCCTTCTGTATTAACGTGTAATAGTCCAAAACAGGTGGTTACCCAAAACCCACCGCGTTCGTCCGGAGCTACGCTGTTAATACACATTTTTATATCGCCCAGAGGAATTTTAGAAAACCTGCCCTTTTCATATTTTAAAAATAAACCGCTGCTGGTCAAAACGTAAATCCCGTCTCCTTCTGCCTTAAAAAGACCGGTAACATTCTGGTCGCCCGGATCATCCGACTGTCCTTTTACGCGGCTAATATTTTTGCCATCGTAAACGAATAATCCCGATCCTACTGTGCCAATGAACATTTGGCCATGATATTCCAGCATTGGCATTACACCCATATTTTTTGCCGCGCTGAACTGGTCAAAAATCAGAAATGGCTGAAAGGAATACCGGAACACTCCCGTGCCATTAGTTCCAAACCAGAGATTATCTTCACGATCTTCAAAAACTGATACGGTATTACTGCCTTCATATCCGTTGGCAGCATTGTATGCAATCAGTCCCGAATCTGCATATTGGAAGAGTCCCTGCGTACTGGTCAGCCATAGTTTATTGGACCTGTCCTGAAATAAATTTGAAAATTTTCCGAGACCTTCTGAGCTAATTAAAGAACTGATATTTCCCCGTTCCACAAATAATATTTCACTGTTGGTCAGCAGATAGTATTTGTTTTTATCATAGGCATCAAAAACAATTTTATGGCATATACCCCTCTGATTGTTTTCGGGAAGCGGTGCCTGTAATTTCCATCCGTCTTTTTCGAGCCGGAATATTCCCTTATTCATCACGGCTGCCCAAAGTAATCCCTGCCTGTCCACATTCAGCGCCGTCACTCTTTCATACAAACCGGATACGACGGTATGAAGCGGTTTTTGTTCCAGGTTAAGCCGGTATAAAGTCCCGCCAGCCAGAGCCCAAATCCTGTGTAGAGAATCTTCCTGAATGGTTTTGACCACATTTCCCGAAGGGTTTTCTGAAAACCGGAAATTTTTGAATGACGTTCCGTTAAACCGGGAAACACCAAAGGCTGTTCCGATCCATATATTAGATTCATGATCAGAGAGGATGGAATTTGAAAAATTACTAATCAGTCCGTCCGTTTCACTATAGTTGGTAAAAACTTTCCCATCGAACCGGGAAATACCACCCAGCGTACAGAACCATAGGTTGTCATAATGATCCTGCGTAATCGCAATGACCTGTGACTGGATCAGGCCTTGTTGTACATTATAATTTTGAAAATGAAATTTTTGTGCAGTAGTGAATACCGGCAGGAAGAAAAGGAAATACAGTATCTTTTTAAAAGTTTGCAATAATGCCGTTTGAACTATAAAAATATTCATTCAGAAACAGAATAAGTCGCAAGCTCCAAAAAATGAACAGATAAATTAACTTTAGAGCCTGAGCGTTCTGAATAAATCCCCCATAAGGGGGGAGCCCCATGTCCGGGAATTCATGGAAATTTATAAAATATTAAACTGACATGGAAGAGACCAACGTCCGGATAGTGATTGTGGAAGACGACAAAGTCATCCGGGAGGGTTATCGTTTTCTGATCGGCGAAAAACAGGGATACCAGGTTGTAAACACCTATTCAACGGCAGAGCAGGCGATAAAAAAACTCACGGAAGATGCACCGGATCTGGTTATGCTGGATGTCGGTTTACCCGGCATTTCCGGAATTGAGGCTATACCCAGGATTAAGAGCATACTTCCCCAGGTACTCATTCTGATCTGTACCGTACATGATACAGAAGACATCATCTTCCGCGCCTTGACCAATGGAGCATCAGGTTACCTGACAAAAAACAGTTCAGCCGTCAAAATCATGGAATCCATCCGGGAAATTATGCAGGGCGGTGCTTCAATGAGTGCCAATGTAGCTCAATTGGTGATCCGGTCGTTTCAGAGAAATTCACATTCACCTCTTTCGAGGCGGGAGACGCAGATTCTGGAAGAAATTGCCAAGGGGAAAAACAGAAGGGTTATTGCAGACGAGTTATTTATAGACAATGAAACCGTCAAAAGCCATATCAAGAATATATATGCAAAACTGAATGTTCATTCCAAAGCAGATGCCATAAGGACTGCAAAGGAGAACAAATTAATTTAAAAAAAAAGCAGGTGGTGGAAACCACCCGCGGTCACATGAGAAAATAAAACTAGTATTCGGAAATCCCCAGTGGGCTTTCCAACATATCTTCAAATAACGGACTGGACTGTTCGTTACTGCCTTGTGTTACCCATTTCCTGAAATCCTGCATTCTCACCTGGTTGATAAAAACCTTTTCCCGGGTCGCGGGATAAAGCTCTACTTCAATTCTCCCTGCCACACATAATTTGAATTTCTTAACCGACTCGATGTGAACCAGATATTTTTTGTTTATCCTGTAAAAATCCGCCGGATCCAAAGCCATCGTCAGGTCTCTGAGGGTCTTGGGAATCAGGTATTTCATTCCCTGGAGCCGGTCAACCATGTAGCAGGTTTTATTCTCCAGAAAAAAATAAGCAATATCATCCGTTTTAAATAACACATATTCATTCGCACGGCGGATGATAATTCTTCGGTACAGGTTATTATTCGGATTCGTAGTCATCAAAGCAGCAAATTGAATGCTGAATAAAATTAGAAAGGAACTGTTAGGAAAAAATAAAATGAATTAAAATGCCGTCGGGAGGGGGAGAAAATAGCTATCCGGAAGTTAATAACAGGTTTATATGGCAGGAAGGGGGATTGCTTTTTACAAAACAGGGAAATGGATGGGGGATAAAACGAAAAAACCCCCAAGCATTAATCGGGGGTTTTTCAAAGAACTTGAATTTAAGGTTTTTCTTCAGGACGGTAAATCAAGCTGGTTTTTCAGGGATATTCGGTTTTTTCAGTGATATTGGATATTAAAAATAATCCTTAAAATGACTCCGCCCAAGCGCATTACCACTCAATCTGACTCGTAGAACTACGTTTTTAAGCCTAAAGCTCAAAGCTTAAAGCCTAAAGCTTTTTATTAAGCCTAAAGCTCAAAGCCTAAAGCTTTTTATTTGACTAAGAAAAAACGAAGATTTTTAAATTATTTATTCAACTTCTATTTATCACATATGCATTAAGCTTTAAGCCTTAGGCTTTATTGGCTTTGGGCTTTAAGCTTTAGGCATTAAACTTAAGTTTTATTTGAGGTGCGCGCGCAGCATCCAGGCGATTTTTTCATGCTTTTCCATGAGTGAAGTCACAAAATCGCTGGTCCCGGCATCTTTATGCGCTTCATCAAACTCTTTAATATTAGACCGGATAAATTCGATAATACTTTCATGATCACCCAGCAGGTTTTTGATCAGATCAGTACTATTGTTTCCGCCTTTAAGCTGTTCGGTCAGGTGTGTAAGGCGGACAAAATCCTTTAAGGTCGCCGGGGCATAATGACCCAACTGGCGGATACGTTCAGCCACTGAATCCACTATTTCCTGTGATTGATTATACAGGTCTTCAAAATACAGGTGAACAGAATGGAAATCGGGGCCTTCGAGGTTCCAGTGTGCATTGAGTGTTTTAGTATACAATACAAATTCGTCTGCAAGTAGCTTGCCCAGTTGTTCGGAAACTGTTTTCCTGTTTCCCTCTGAAATACCAATAGCTGTTTTCATTTTTTATTTTTAAAATTTTGATTTGCCCGAAAAAATCTATTTAATGATAAAGTTCAGGTTCTGCCGGATAATAGGCAAATTCAATTCCTCTTCCTTTAGCCGTGGCCAAATGATTATCTTCGCCCATGGCTGATTCCTTTACTATTCAATTTTCAGTAGGGGGCGTTCCGAAAGAGGCTGACTGCACCCTTCGGGTGAGCACATACACCTATCAGTTTCTATGCAGGGTGTCCGGCTCCGACCTGATTATTGAAAAAGACGATGAAGGTACATTAAGGGTTCTGGAAGCTGACCCGGGTAATTCAAAAAATTCAAAACCTGAGCCCACTTTAGTGAAAGCACTTATTGAAGAGATGGAAAGAATTTTGCATTAATTAACCAGGGCTCATGGCCTGTAACCTGAAACGTTGACCTCAGTAATTTTTTAAAAAATGGCGTGTCGTGGACCGCAATAAACCCTGACTCATGGAAGAAAACCCCGATATACCTGTTTATACCGACGTAGAAGCCGTTTTTAAAGGCAGAAAAACAACAGACGACAAAGTTCAGATGATTGCCAGCTGTACATTGAACGGAAAAACCGGCAGGAGCGTTTGGATTGAAGTACCCACCGTGCTATATTACGGTTACAAGGGCAAGGTGAAGATTATCGAATTTAATATTAAGAACGGTTTACTTGAAGTTCTTAAAGTTCAAAAGGCTTAAGTCAGATGGACTGAGCGTAAGGCATAATTTCATTAAACGAGAATTACGTTACGGCTTAACCCATCACGCCTTAATAAGGTCAATCTGCCTGGCCAGTTTCCGGTCTTTGTCCGTCACAATATCGCCTGCGTCGTGGGTGGACAACCAGATTTCGACCTGGTTGTAAACATTTGTCCACTTGGGATGATGATCCATTTTTTCTGCTTCCAGCGCTATCCGCGTCATAAACGCAAACGCTTCAGAGAAATTCTTAAAAGTAAATTTCCTGTATAAAGTATTGTCTTTTTCTTCCCACATATTATTTAAATAAATCGCCAGTAACTATGCACGTCGTCAAAATGAAGGTTGGTGTCTGGCCAGTGATCCATATCGAATCCGGGCGCTTTTTCCAGAACCTCACGACTCTGTTCAAAAATAAATCGCTTATTAGCAGGGTCCAGTTTAAGCAACCTGAAAGGGATGGCGAAATATTTTATGCCTAAACCTAAAAAACCTCCGAATTCAATTACATAATAATCAATTTTCCCAGTTTCCAGATCCAGCATAATTTCTTTAATCTCTCCCAGATGCTCTTCAGCAGGATTGACCACTTTGTCTCCTTGCAGGGATGAGGCGGTCAAGTAACGACCCCGTTGATTAGGAAGCAACGGTCCCTGGTTTTCTCCTGATAAATTATCTTTTTCAAACAGCTGTTCTTTCTCGTTTAATTTTGTGTCCATTAGATAACAATTAAGTCTGCATTGAAGTTAGAACAAAAAACCGTGCCTTCATTTTTCTGAAATAGGCCAGAATTGGGAGTAAAATTCCACAAACAGGAAACGAGCGGGTCAATTTTAAATCTTATTTCCCCAATGAGACCTGCTGAAAAATACACTTACCCACATAAGTTGTTGATCCTTACCTATTAAACGATCTCAGCTTTTTACCAATCCGGTTGCTGGATATAATTGGTATGTCAATTGTAAATATTATCATGGTTTTTCATAGGATATTGGATTTTAAAATGGGCTGGATTTCTATCCTGGCCCTTTTTTTATTTATTTAATCGAACAAGAATTAATTTTGCGCCATAATTTAATACACACATGAAAAAAATCAGCATCCTTGGAATTGCTTTGTTTAGTATTCTTTGTTCACAAAATGCGCGTTCACAATCAAAAGGTCATTCCGGAACCATGGGTGAAACCACCCCTATGCAGGTAGGCAGTGTCTTCCTAAACATGGGAATCGGCGTAGGAGCAAATTATAAGGGAGAAAGTTATGGAACACCATTTGGGTTTAAAGTCGCTGCTGAATTCGGCCTTTGGCAGGCGGGACCCGGGGTGATTACCCTCGGACCTGAATTAGGAGGATCCTTTTCAACAGGTACTTATAATAATTACAACGATGACTACACGTCCAACACCTTCGTTATTGCTGGCAGGGGCGCCTGGCATTATGGGTGGGAGGTTCCGGGTCTTGATACTTATGGTGGATTTTCAGCCGGTTTTGGATTTCATCATTACACCTATTACGGGCATGACGGATCCAGTCAGGTGATACCCGCTTTCGGCGGTTTTGTTGGCGGCTCCTATTTTATCAAGCCCAATTTCGGTTTTAATGCCGAAGCCGGGTTTGATATAACAAACTTCCAGGTCGGTGTCGTTTTTAAATTGCAATAATATCAGTTAATTATATAGAAAAATCCGTCACGCGCCGGGCGTGACGGATTTTATTTTATTTTATTCCGTAAACTTCGTCTTCAGGAATTATTCCGGAGTTTTTTGCCATCTTTCCTGCTCCCCGTACCAACTGAAGAAATTCTGCGCGGTAGCCTTCAGTATCCTGTCCAATTGCATTTTTTGCCAGCGAATAGGTTTTTTCATAAGAAGCCTGTTGTTTAAACTCGGAATTTCTCAAGAGCATACCAAACTGGGCCACGGCCGAAACAAAACGGAAATTCACTGACGTTTCGGTTAGGTCATTAGATTTGTCAGCAACCGCATGCACTATCATCATACTTTTATCACCATCCGGAGTCTTATACCTGAATTTTATAGTCATGAGATCATCTCCTTCTTTCCGTTTATCAGGAGTTAGCCTTCGCTGATATTTCAGAGGATCCACACTTTCCAAAAATTCGTTTTTTTCTCCGACAGGAATAATTTCATACAGAGCTGTGACCGTGTGCCCGCTTCCCAGTTCACCAGCATCCTTTTGGTCGTTATTAAAATCTTCCTTATTCAGCATCCGGTTTTCATATCCGACCAGCCTGTAGGCCTGCACTTTTTCAGGGTTAAATTCTATTTGCAGTTTTACATCTTTTGCGATGGTAAACAATGTTCCCCCGAATTCATTCACCAGGACTTTTTTCGCTTCCTTTTCATTGTCGATATAAGAATGGTTCCCGTTGCCTTTGTCAGCCAGCTTTTCCATTTTGCTATCTTTATAGTTCCCCATTCCGTAACCAAGTACGGTCAGAAACACACCGGATTGCCTTTCCTTTTCTATAATATCCATCAGATCGGAATCACTGCTGGGCCCGATGTTGAAATCTCCGTCCGTGCAAAGAATAACCCGATTATTCCCGCCGGTAATAAAATGCTGCCCCGCTACCTTATAAGCAAGCCGGATTCCGGCACCGCCGGCGGTTGATCCGCCCGCTTCCAGGTGGTCAATTGCATTTTTTATTTTTGTTTTTTCAGCACCCGAAGTAGAAGGCAGCACCAACCCCGCATTGCCGGCATAAACGACCAGTGAAACCCGGTCTTGTTCCCTAAGCTGGTCCACCAGCATTTTGAGTGAACGCTGAACCAGCGGTAGTTTTTCGGGCTGCATCATGGATCCTGAAACATCAATAAGGAAAACCAGATTTGAAGCGGGCAGGTTTTCCACGGGAATTTTTCTTCCCTGAAGGCCAATCATTATCAACCGGTGATGGGGGTTCCAGGCACAAATTCCTGTTTCCGTTTTGATGGAAAATGGAACATCACCTTTTGGTTGCGGATAATCATAATGGAAATAATTGATCATTTCTTCAACGCGTACCGCACCTGACGGAGGCATCTGCCCTTTTTGCAGGTATCGCCGCACATTGCTGTATGATCCGCCATCTACATCGATTGAAAAAGTGGACAATGGGTTTTCCACAGCGGTCAGGAATCTGTTTTCCACAATAGCGTCATACTCTTCCGTATTAAAGTCTTCCTGCTTCGCAGAGGGTTGAAAATATTTTTTTTCCATTGGAGCCTTGTCTCTATAATATCCCGCACGTCTGGAATCGACACCAGCTGTCCGGGAAGAATGGACTGAGGGAACGGGTAATGGTTCGGAAAGCATCTCCTCCTTTTCGATGCTTTTGAATTTCTGGTCCGATAGTGTGTCTTCCATGGGCTGGACGGCCGATTTAAGTTCCATTTGGATGGGCTTTTGAATGTCACTGAGTAAAAATTCAGCCTTCTCATATCCCGCCAATTGAAAAGTCAACAAAGCATGTCGGGAAGAAATTTTTAGGGTAAAACTACCATCCGCATCTGTAAATGTTTTGTTCCTGCTATGGGCTTCGCTGACTGAAACATTGGCAAGCCCAAATCCATTTTCATCTTTTACAAATCCTGATACCCTGATATCCTGGGATGGTCTAAACGCCAACAGCAGGATAGTTAAGGCAAAACAAACTGTTAATAAGTATCGCATAGTGGTAAGTTTTATTTGCAGATGCATCCCATTTCAGTATTACATACCGTTTGACGGGATTTTTTATTTATTTTTCCGAAGGCCTGGTAGAACAGGTTAAAACATTAGGATTGTCTTTTCTAAAAAATATCAAACAATCATCTCTGTCGGATCAGGAGCTGGTCCTGCTTTATAAACAGGATAATGATATCCAGGTGCTTGCTGAATTGTATCAGCGCTATATGGATCTTTTATACGCCGTTTGCATCAAATACCTGAGGAATCCGGAAACTGCGAAGGATGCTGTGATGAATATTTTTGAAGAACTGATACCTAAATTATTAAAACACGAAGTCAGTAATTTTAAAGGGTGGCTTTATACGCTCGCCAAAAACCACTGCCTGATGTATTTGCGTGCACAAAAACATCACGCTGTCGCCCTCGATATTGAATTTATGCAATCGGCAGAAAACCTGCATCTGAATGGAGTCCTGGAAAAGGAGGAAAACCTGAATCAGCTTGCAGGATGTATGGAATCTTTATCCGCTGAGCAGAAACAATCAGTTCAACTGTTTTATCTGCAGGAAAAATCCTATAAAGAGATTGCAGGTTTAACCAATACGGACTGGAACCAGGTGCGGAGCCAGATTCAAAATGCCCGGAGGAATCTGAAAAATTGCATGGAAAAAAATCAGCTCTCAGAAAATTCTGATCGTATAAAATAAATGGAAGGAAAAAGCAACATACATTATTCAGCGGACGATATCCGGAAATACCTGGAAGGTCAGCTAACCAATGCTGAAATGCAGGCCATCGAAAAAGCTGCTCTCGAAGACCCGTTTCTTTCTGATGCGATGGAAGGATTTGAAGAAAGCCGGAAATATAGTTTGTCCTTTGAGTCCGGAATTTCAGATCTGCAAAAAAGACTGGCCGATCGAATCAGTCAAAACAAACAGAAAAAGGCGTTGGTTTTCCGGCTTGCAAAATGGCAGGTTGCCGCAGGCATTTTGCTGGTTATGAGCACAGCTACTTTTATAGTTATCCAGATAAACCAAAGCAGCCGACGGTCAGATATTGCAAATACCCAGAAAAAAGACAGCGGGAATACGAAAACCGTCCCTTCTCCGTCGATAATAAAGGCTGATACTTCATCCGCCATTTTAATTAACCCCTTAGACGAAGAAAGCAGATCACTAAAAGAAAAACCATCCGGGAAAAACAAAGCCCCAAGGAAGAAAGAAAATACCGCGGCTGAAAATGAAGATATTTCAGCAGATAAAACTGAAGAAGCAAAGCCCCTGCCCTTGGCCAAAAAAGAAAAAGATATTATATCCGAACCGGCTTTAGCTTCCGCAAATGCAAAAGCGAAAGAACCCACACCCGTTGCACCGTCCATAGCTGAAGAGCAGCCAGAGGGAAAGGCTTCCGGGGTAGAAGTTCAAAGATCCCGCAAGCAATCTGAAGGTTATGAAAAACGAGCTTTCGCCGCAGATTCCTCAAAAGCCGGAACCAGCTCCCTGGCTTCGCCCCTAGCCGGATGGGAAACATTCTACCGGTATATCAATGTCAATAAGAAAATTCTAACCTCAGACTCTTTATTGAGGGGCGAAGTAATTATTTCGTTTTTGGTTCATCCGGATGGGAAATTATCTTCCTTCAAAGTGGAGAAATCCTTATCCGCGTCGCATGATGCTGAAGTTGAACGGCTTATCCGCTCAGGGCCTGCTTTTGAAGTAAAGGCTGGGAAAAAACAAAGATGCCGGGTAACGGTTACTTTCCCATAAGAAAGGCCCGCAGAAGCGGGCCCATTCTCATTGCTTAACCTAAAACCACTAACTACTGAAAATTTTGAAAAACTGAATTTAATCTTATTGATACCCGGGATTTTGTTTCAGATAAATTGTACCGGTTGAATTTTCTGCATCTATTTCTTTCTGGGGTATGGCAAAATATTCATTAACCCCTTTTGTAAATACGGCTGTATTGTTAACCAGGTAAAATGAACTTCTGGTTTTTTCCACAGCTACATAGGCATTCAAAGTTGCCGCCATAGAGCCGGTGCCATTGTCATATCTGGCGAGGTCGAAGAAACGCTGGCCTTCCATCGCAAGTTCCAACCTTCTTTCAAAATAAATGGCGTCTAATGCCTTAGCCTGTCCCATTGCAGTAAAAGCTCCGGCTGGATATGGACTTACCTTGTATATTATCAGCCGGAGTGGTTTGCGGCGAGTAAGTGCTGTTATCGGCATTATAGGTAGCATTCAAATACACAAAACCGGTTGGATTAGCAGCTCTTGCCCGAACCATATTTACATAAGTCTGAGCCTGATCAAGGCTGCCTATTTGCGCTTCACATTCTGCATCCCAAAGTAAAACATCGGCATAACGGCAAAGAGTTACATTATTCGCAGCGACTTCAGCGGCACCCCAGAATACAGTTTCAGTTGAGGAATAAATCCCTTGCTGACTCTGAGCATAACCATTCTTCTTAGGAACAAAAACTCCGTCGTTCGGTACGATCACGAATCCAGGTACGTATCAATAATTCCCCAGTCAAACTAAGGCTTGCCCGGTCTGCCGGCGGTCCAGTCAAGCCGTGGATCCACCGTTACCGGTCCAGGGATTGGTAGGATCACTTACCAGGGGCGGCATTATTATAACTTCCATCCAAAAAAGGAAGTCCGTTTGCATCGGTTTTATAAGCCTGAACCAGGTTCCATGAAGGATTGTTAAATCCGCAACATCCCGGACCATGGTTATAAGGAAAATTCAGTTCATCACCTGTATTACCATTTCCACCATTGGTTGCAATGGCCGACCCATCGTTTACAGAAGTCTGGCAGGCAAAAACACTTTCCGGACTATTTTTTTGGGCAGGATTAAAATTGGTTTGAAAAATCGGATTAAGCGCATATTTTGTACCATCTGAAGTGGTACCATTTGCAATAACCTGGTCCAATAATGGTTTTGCATTCGCGTAATCGTGCTGGTACAAATATGCTTTTGCCAGAAAAGCCATGGCTGCCCATTTATTTACACGTCCGATATTGGGTTGTGTATTCGGCAAATTGTCCACAGCATATTTCAAATCTGCTACGATATTCGGCCATATATCTATATATTGTCCGCTGGCATAATTGGGAACGTTCAGATTACCATTTACGTAGGAAATATTTTCATCCACATAAGGAAAATTGTTCCACATTTTTTTTCCTTCAAAATGATAAAAACCACGCAGGAACCTGGCTTCAGCCGTATATTCCACTGTGTCTGCGGGTGTAATTCCTTCGGACAAGACGAAGCGTGCGGATAACATCATTTGCCCTTTGAATGCCGGTATAAAGAACCACCCATCTCTGATCGAGGTAATTGGTGGTGCCTGCCTGGGCCAATGACCAGGTTAATAGGGGTATGGCATCAGGCTGATCAGATGGAGAAGAACCTTTATAGGAATCATCTGCGGCTTCACTGCCATACACATAATTGGAAGCGGCACTTCCATTTCCCAGGTTCTGGCCGGGCACATTTTCACCGGACAATAAGTACATAGGCTCCGATTAAAAGACCCTGAACCCCGGAATTATTATTGACATTTGAAGCCAGCAGGGATCCCTGCGGCTGAAGATCCAATTGTTTATTACACGCATAAATAATAACCGCAAGAAGTACCGTTGCAGCGGGTAATATCCATTTAAATAATTTTTTCATATAAATCTGATTTAGAAAATGAATTAATGAATTGTAATATTTACCCCTACATTATATGATTTCTGATTATTCGGGTATACCCCATTATCATAACCAAATACGGTATTGGTGCCCGGATTCAATTCCGGATCCAGACCTGAATAGTCTGTTGACCGTAAACAGATTCAGAGCCTGTACATAGACCCTGAAACGGTCAAAATGAAGACGCTTCAGCGAATTGGAAATAAATCGTGTATCCAATTGTCAGGTTTCTGCACCGGAGAAAAGATCCGCTTTCCATGGTATAGGAATTAAAGGCACCTGAATTACTGAAATTGGCACTTTTTTCAAGCATCGGAACATTTGTTCCGGGATTAGCAACATGGGCTGTCGGATCATTTATATTGGTTGGCTGACCGTTGGCATCAATCAGCCTTGCTGAATTAAGTGCCACATTCGTACTGATCTGGTTACTGAAATCCCTGAGGGAAATCGGTTGACGATTTCACATTATTGATAATATCGTTTCCAACCTGTGCATAAAAGAATGTGTAGAAATCAAAGTTTTTATAATTCACCGTAATATTCAAACCTGCAGTAAATGATGGATTCGGATTGCCAAAGAAAGTCCGGTCATCACTGGTAATCGCCCCGTCGTGATTTACATCAGCATATTTAAATCGGCCCGGGGCAGCATCCTGTTGCGTTGGAGATTTAGTAACATCATCATAACTCTGGAACAAACCGATCACCTGGTAACCAAAGAATGCACCAAGAGGATGTCCGGGTTGTATTCTGGAAGTGATCGTTTGTGCACCGATAGGTTGATTGATATATAAGGTTCCGGCAGGAAGGCTAACGACCTTATTATGTATAAGAAGTAAATGTACCCGTGATATCAAATCTTAGATCTTTATTGACTCTCCCATGATAAGTAAGTGATAAATCAATACCCGTATTTTGAACGTCACCTGAATTGAGAAAAGGATCCAGTGTTCCTCCGTTCGTTCCAGGAACGGCCGGAACAAACAATAATCCGCTGATCAGTTTTTTATACCAGTCAAAACTAAGATCAAATTTATTGTTCATAATACTCGCATCAAACCCAACATCGGTGATGATATCCTGTTCCCAGGTGGTAGTTGGGTTACCATACTGGCTTACATAAAGACCTGCTACCGGATTATTGCTGGTACCATTGATATCATAATAAGACTGGTTGATCTGCTGTCCGTATAAAGTGTAGGCATTGGTTGGATTGATATTGCTGATAGATCCTAATTTTCCCCAGCTTCCACGGATCTTAAATTCATTTAACCAGGTCACATCTCTCATAAAAGATTCCTGGGAAAGCATCCAGCCCGCAGAAACGGATGGGAAAATTCCATTTCGTTGTTCAGGAACAAATACGGAAGAATTATCACTGCGAAGGGTGGCACTCATATAATATCTCTGATCGTAATTATAATCAATCCTGCCAAATACTGAAAATATGGCGAGCTGATAGGGAGTATAAATACCATTATTCCCAAGGATAGTTGAATTATTGGTTTGGGTGGAAGCCTGTCCGAAATTCAGCGTCCAAAGATTTGGCGAAACCGTCAGGTTGCTTGAATCAGTAATATAATAATTACCCCTTGTAGCATTACTTCCCTGGCCGGTATTATAAATATATTCAGTACCGGCAAGAACAGTGAAACTGTGTTTGTCGATTGTGTTAGCTATAATTTAAAGTATTGGTCCAGATCAGGCTGGAGTTCTGACCATAAGTTTCTGTGTACAGGTTGGCAGCATGATTATTTTCAGCATTTTCATATGGCGTTGTGGCAAATCCGTTATAATAGTAATTATCAAAAGTTCCGCCTGCACTGGTGCGTATTGTAAAGTGCTTCAGGAAATCAACTTCCGCAAATACATTTCCGATGACCTGGTAGTCCCGGTTCTGATTGTTTGCCTGGCGGTCCTGGATTGCTACCGGATTGGATGCATTTCCAAGGCCCTGTGAAATACCGCCGGCATAATTACCTGTAATATCATATACCGGAATAATATTGGGAAGCTGATAGGCAGCATTGATGGAATTCGTGCTGTTTACGCCGGGTGCATTCAGATAACCGGGATTGGTCTTGTAAAAAATAAAAGCATTTTCCCCGACATGCATATGATCATCGGCAAGACTAAAATTAGTATTGATCCGTACAGAATACCGCTGTAAACTGGTTTCAATCAATGTACCCTGCTGGTCCATATAATTAAAAGAAAAATAATAGGTTGATTTACCGTAACCGCCGCTTAAAGAAAGATTGTGATTCATGATAAGTGCCGGTTTGAATATATCATCAAACCAGTTATTGCCATTTTGGTGCAGCCACCGTAATATGGTTATTATACAAGATTATAGTCAGCCAGGCTGGTATTGGGCGCACCCTGGGGAGCGCCTGTCGGTGTTATATAATATGGCACAACCGGTGTTGGTCCGCTCCCATATTGCGGGATCTGTAGGAGTAAGACCGTCATTAAAAAACTGTGCCCATTTCGCTACGCCGGTCTGGGTTGGGTTAGCCAGATCCCAGCTCTTGCTCAATGGTTGCTGACTTCCGATAAAACCGTCATAGGAAATCTTTACACTGCCGGGTACGCCTCTTTTTGTAGTGATTACAATGATTCCGTTGGAACCGCGCACACCATAGATAGCTGCACCGCCCGCATCTTTTAAGACCTGGAGTGGATTGAATATCATTTGGATTGATATCATGCATACTTCCGGGCACTCCATCAATCAAGTACCAGGGGCGCCGAATTTCCGGATGACGTGATACCCCGGATATTGACCACCGAAGCTCCACCGGGTGCACCGGTTGTATTAACGGTTACTCCCGAAGCCTGTCCCTGCAACAAAGCTTCCGTACTTCCTGATGGTGTTGCCTTCATATCCGCTACATTCACAATGGCGACCGCACCTGTGATATCTTTCTTTTTCTGGGAAGTATATCCGGTTACAAAAACTTCATTCAGGCTTACCGACTGTGACGCTAAGCTGAACATCGCCGACAGTCGTCTTATCCGCGACGGGTATAATCGCATTCTCAAATCCAACAGATGTAATTTCGAGCTCAGATTTGTTGTTCGGAACTGCAATACTGAAAACTCCGGAGGAATCAGTTTGAGTCGCAATCATAGTTCCTCTTACCTGCACGGTTGCACTGGCAACCGGCAGCTGAGTAGTTTTGCTAATCACTTTTCCAGTAATTGTTCTTTGGGCAAATGCAGAGCATGCAAAACAGGAGAAACCCCACGAGCATGCAGCTCATTTTGTATAGCCCGGTGTTTTTCTTTGGCATAAGCAATTATTGTTTTAGTTGTTAATGAAACGAATTTTATTTAGACCTGTTAACATCTGGTTATCTAGATTTTATTTTTAAGAAAGGCGCCTCCTGTTGAACAGGAGGGCCTGTTCTTATTGTTAAACCGTAAACCACTACCTGCTTAACTTTTTATATTTATTTACCGATTCTATTTATAAATCACTTGTCCGAATTACTTACAAAAGCAATCTCGCTTACTGTCGGGCGACCAGGACGGCGCATTTAGGGTTCCCTGTCCGCCAAATAAATATGCCATTACTCTTGGCGCCCCACCCGCTGCAGGCATTAACCGCAGCATAACCCGTTGATAAGTTGGATGCGAATTGGGATCAATATCCGGCGGGAAGGAAATAAATACAATCCATTTCCCATCCGGTGAAATATGCGGAAACCAGTTATCGTATTGATCAAATGTTATCTGTTCTTTTCCCGAACCATCTGGTTTCATACGCCAGATCTGCATGGTACCGGTGGGATTCGCATTGTAATAAATATATTTCCCGTCCGGAGAATATTCCGGACCGTCCACATGCCCTCTGGTATTGAATGTTAACTGAATTTCTTTGCCTCCGTTAATATCCTGCTTGTAGAGATTGTAAATTCTGCTGCCGCGCTGCGCCACAAAACAAACTTCCTTGTTATTCGGATTCCATCCATGCCAGTATGAAGGTGTTTGTTCAGTCAGCAGTTTCGGTTCGCCGCCTGTGAGAGGAAGAATATAAACAGTAGAACCTCCGCCGGGCATGCCATCCCTTGAATTACTGATGGCGAGCGTTTTACCGTCGAATGAAATACCATGGTCATTATTAATTTTGGTTGCCGAGCCGGTATTCAATTTCTCCGGTGTTCCACCGTCTATCGGAATGGTATACAATAATCCGTGATCATTGAACAACAATTTTTTCCCGTCCGGCATCCAGTTGGGCGCTTCAAACCTACCTTTTGATTCGTAAATCACTTTGCGGTTACCATCAGCCATATCCACAATTTCCAGACGGCTTCCCATGACTTCTTTAGGCGGGGGTTTTACTTCCAATGGGTTAGGCTGATATGGATTCTCAACAGGATGGTCAATGCGCACATTCCATACACGACCGGAAGCAAGCGCATTGGAATCATGTGACAATATGTATACTCCGGCAAGCACAGTATCACTTAACTCTTTGAGATCGTGCTTGCCAACTAATTGCAGTGGTTCCCCGGGGTTGGCCATGCGCATGATCAAAGTTTTACCCTTGCGCTCCAGCTGCATAGTTTGCAAACCTCTTTTTGCAGAAAATATCTCGCCTTGCGGATCCTGCATGAATGCACCTTTCATTTCCCTCCACTGCAAAGCGATCAGGCCGTCGATATGGTAGCAGCCATTCATGCTCACGGCGTCAGGTGCAACTGATTCTCTGACCATCCATCCCAGTTTGCGATGTCCGACGGCACCTACTGTGTCACCGGTAAATGCAAAATCGGCAGTCAGGATAAAATCTCCGGAGATTTTGTTGTATGCAAAATGAAACTGATCGTCATTAAACCAGATGTTTGCACCTGAACCCTTAATGGTATAAGACTGTGTTATAGGGTCATAGGCAGTAGATCCGGCATGTTTCACATAACCGATGTCCTGTTGATTGTCAAAAATGCCTATCGCGCTATTTTGTGCCTGGCAAGGAAAAATAAATATCGAAAGTAGAGAAAGCAGAAGAATCAATTTCATGAGCAGAATCGTTTCACCAAATCTATTCTGCTATCAAACTTTTCCAATATATTTTACTACATCAATACCACATCAATTTCTCAAAATCCGGTTTATCAGCCTGAAATGATACTTCATTAATACATCATTGAATGAATGAGGCCTAAAACCTAAAACGTAAAACTTTCTATTTCAATTAATGATTATTAAAAAAGCCCCTTCAAAAGAGGCTTTCAGAATTTATTTCCCGGCAAAATGAAAAAAACAGTACATCAGTCTTTCCACCGATCGGCCAGCCAGTTATAATCGTATTCCAGGCTGTCAAAAGCGTTAACCGCATACTCTTCCTGTTCCACAAAATAATATTTCATTCCGGCCTCCTTGCCCTGTTTGAGCAGATTAATAATATCAACCGATCCCTTGCCGAATTCCACACTCTTTTTTTCACTGACATTCATATCCTTAAGATGCCACAACGGAAAACGACCCGGATATTTTTGAAAATAAAGTAAGGGGTCTTTTCCTGCGGCAATCACCCATCCCAGGTCCATTTCCATGTGCACCAGTGCAGGATCGGACCTGTCTAATAATACATCATAAAGTACCTGACCGTCCACCGTTTCAAATTCAGACTCGTGATTATGATATCCGAACAACACCCCGCTTTTTTTACATTGTTCACCTGCCTGGTTAAACATATCAGCACTTTTCTGATAGTTCGCGACTGTTTGTCCGGGGGAAGGAAGGACGGAACAAATAATATATTCCTGTCCTGCTTCCGCAGCCTGATCGATGGATCTTTGCCAGTTTTTGTCAATATGGGTATGACCACTCCGTAGGGTCATACCCTGGTCTTTCAATATTTTTTTTATTTCCTTCGGCGCAAGTCCGTAATAATTTCCTTTTTCACTTTGAGCCGATTCAATTTCCTGGTAACCGATTTGTCCGAGTTTATTCAGTGTACTAACAGCATCGGCCAGCATTTCTTTTCTGACTGAATACAGCTGGACTCCAACGTGTTTAAGTTTAGGTTTAACACCATTGAATTTTAAGAAATCCGGGAGGATTAGTCCACCGGCACACGCTAAGGCAGCATCTTTCAAAAATAAACGTCTTGATGTCATGTTGTTCTTTCTATAAATGAAGAATGAAAATTGAATACTTAATTTTAATGGATGATCGAATTGCTGATAAATGCCACTTTCTTACTATCGGGCGACCAGGAAGGTGTGTTGATGGAACCTTGTCCGCCATACAGATAAGCAATCACTTTTGCAGGCCCTCCGGCAAATGGCATCAGCCGGATATAAACATGTTTATATGGAGGGTGTATGCCGGGTTGCACTTCTTCTTTCAGGAAACTAATAAAAACGATCCACTTTCCATCCGGTGAAATATGGGCAAACCAGTTATTGAATTCATCGTTGGTTACCTGTTCGGGATCTTTCCCGTCAGGTTTCATACGCCATATCTGCATGGAACCAGAACGCACCGAGTTAAAATAAATATACTTCCCATCAGGGGTGTATTCGGGTCCATCATCCAGGCCCTTTGTATCAGTAAGCCGGATTTCCTGTCCGCCAGCGGATGGAATTTTATAAACATCAAACTCGCCTTTACGTTCCCCACAAAAAACGAGGAAGTTTCCATCGGGCGACCACCCGTGCAGGTAGGATGGTCCCTTGGGCGTAATTTGTTTTGGATTACCACCAGACAGGGGAACCGTATAGATTATTGACCCTCCCAATGATTCCACATTGCTGCTTAAACCAAGCATTTTGCCGTCGAAAGATAAAACATGGTCGTTATTATTTTTGGTAACCGACCCGGTATTGATCGCAGAGACCTGTTTTGATGCCAGGTCAAAACCGTAGATCAAACCTTTGTAGTCATTAAAAATGAGGCTTTTACCGTCTACCGTCCAGTTTGGTGCCTGTATCGAATAAGGAACAGTATAAACAATATCTCTTTTACCTGAAGCGACTTCAAGTATTTCCATATTGCTTCCCAGTGTCATATCCGTATTCTGATCCGATACACCATTGAAGGGTACGGTTAAACGCAGATTGCTGAAGACCCCTGTTTCGACAATATCTGAATTATGAGAACCTACGAACAGGCCAACATATACTTCTTCTCCCAGATCGATATTATTAATCGTATCGCTGACAAATGGTTCCCCATAAACCGCTGCCCGCATGATATACTGATTTCCCCTGCGCTCCAGTTCGATTATATTGGCCTTAGTTAATTTTGCCTTGATTTCTTCCGTTTGAGCCCCGGCTGTTCTGCGAAATTGAAGGGAAGTCAGCCCATCTCCATGTTCCACTGTATTTACATGCGGGGAATTGCCATCCAATGACTTCCGGGCCATCAGCCCTACTTTTCGATGGTAATTTACCCATCCCCCGAGAAATTCAGCCCTCGTTGAAATGATGAAATCCCCCTTAATCTTTTTCCAGGCAAATTGGAATTCATCGTGATCGGCCCAAACATTGTATCCGGCACCTGAAATAACGTATTGACCTGTCTGCGGAATATAAGTCGCCGTGCCCGGTTTTACATTAGTTCCGACATCCGAATGCCCTTCAAAAATACCTACCGGATTTTGCTGACAATAAGCGCCCAATGAAAATAAGATAAGGGTTATGGCAAGCAGCTGTTTCATGTAAAGTGATTAAAAAAGTGAATAAATGCTGGCGTGGTGAAATTATATTCGAATGGTTCTAAGAAAGTTTTTCAAGCTACTTCAATACTACTTCAGACCAAAAATTAAACGAATATCCCCTGTTACCACTACATCATCACTACTTCAGTCAAAATTTTTAAACGGGAGAATGGCTAACCACCATGGCCCGGGCTGCCAGGCTGATATTTTTAATACAGTTTCCCCTTACTTTTGATTCAGATTGATTGCGAATGAAACCGGTGTACCTCATTTTCCTGATTTGTAGTACCGCAGTTGTACGGGCCCAGAATCCCATCGGCATTCCTGACATTATCAACTACCACAACAGCAGTTACGGAGCCGGTACAGAAAACAGAAGCATTGCAGAAGACCAGAATGGGGTAATGTATTTTGCGAACCTGGAAGGTCTGCTCAGTTTTGACGGATCCTCCTGGAAATTGTATTCCCTTCCGAATAAGTCCATAGTTCGTTCCATTGCCATGGGAAAAGACAACCGGATTTATGCAGGCGGTCAGGGTGATTTCGGATATTTCAGTCCCGACAGGAATGGCAAACTCTTCTTCACCTCCCTTAAAACCCTGTTATCCAAAAAAGACTTTTCTTTACAATATCTGGAACATAGTTGTTGTGGGAAATGATGTTTTTTTTCGCACAAAGGAAAAAATATTTCAATACAACGGTGTTTCGATTACAACTTATCCTGCTCCGAGCGCATGGGTATTTCTTGGAATGGGTAATAATACCCTGATCGCCCAGGACCTGAAAACCGGCCTGATGAAATTCAACAACGGACTTTGGACAAGCTATCTGGAGGATACCCCGTTTCCAGCCGGTTATGAAATTTCTTCCATGTTTTCCATTGGCGGAGACAGCAGTTTTCTGACCACGATCACATCCGGTTTTTATATTTTGTACAAAGACAAGATTACACCCTTCCGTTTTTCAGGTTTGAATCCCATGCAAAACCAGCGCATACTGACGGCGATTCCCGTAAACAGCGACTGGATAGCCATTGGCACCAATATGAATGGGTGTTATGTGATCAACAAAAAAGGGGAAGTGATCCAGAACCTATCCCGGAAAGAAGGTTTGCAGCTCAATAATATTCTTACTCTGTTCCTGGATAAGGACAATAACCTCTGGCTTGGGCTTGACGATGGCATTGACTTTATTGCGTATAACAATGCCATCAAACATATTTATCCTGAAAGACTCAATGAAGGAAAGGGATATACTGCCCTGGTATACCAGGATGCGCTTTATGTAGGCACTTCAAACGGTTTTTATAAAGTGCCCCTCGAAGGAAAATCTGACCTGAGTTTTGTTGACGGAGATTTTACGCCGCTAACCTATACCAAGGGATCATCCTGGTCCCTTACCAATATCAATGGCGAATTGCTATTTGGGCATCATGACGGAGCATATGCCATGCGTTCCGGTCAACCGGTCCCTTTAGGTTTGATAAGACCCACGTATACATTCCTTCCCTTTTTCAACGTACTTCCATCCAAACTGGTATTAGCCGGGAATGAATCCGGACTGGATGTATTAGAATGGGAAAACAACCGGTTTATTTCAAAAGGAAATATTCCCGGATTTAATGAATATTCACAGTTTGTGGCGATTGATAATAATAATACGATCTGGGTCGGTCACCCATATCGCGGTGTTTATAAAATTGATCCCCATCCCGGCCAATCTGCAGGAGTTAGGTTATATACCGAAGAACAGGGACTTCCTTCTTCCGTAAAAAATCAACTTTTTAAAGTACTTAACAGGATTGTGGTAGCGACTGAAAAAGGCATTTATGAATATAATCCGAAAACCGACCGTTTTGAACAATCTCCCTATTTCGCCGGATTTTTCGGAAACCGGAATATCCGCTATCTGAAAGAAGACGCATCGGGCAATATCTGGTTCGTGGAAGATAAAAATCTTGGCGTAATTGATAATTCCTGGAAGGTTCCCAAGATCATCTACTTTCCCGGAACTGAACGATAAAATGGTCAGCGGCTGGGAAAATGTTTATCCCTATAACAATTCGAATATACTCGTGGGCTCTGAAAAAGGATTCTATCATATTAATTATGAATCATATAAAAAGAACCGCTACGGACTGGATGTAATGATCCGTTCCGTAAAAGCTTTTGGTAATGGCGACAGCCTGCTGTTTGGCGGATATTTTGACCAAATCAATCAGCCTCTGATACAGCCGGAATCGGCCATCCCGAGTGTAAGCAGTAATATGAATTCCCTACATTTCGAATACTCAGCGCCGGTTTATGCCCAGCAATCAAATGTTCAGTACAGTTATTTGCTGAAAGGATTTGATACTTACTGGTCAGACATGGTCAAAAAAATCGGAAAAGGAATATACCAATCTGACACCAGGCAAATATGAATTCCAGGTGAAAGCAAAAAATAACCTGGGCAATGAATCCACTGTAAAAACTTACAGGTTCGTGGTGCTGCCACCCTGGTACCAGACCTCCTGGGCCTACCTGACCTATACACTTATGATTATTGGGAATCATCTACCTGATATTCAGGTGGCAGAAACAAATATTCAGGGAGCAGCAGCTGAAATACGAAGAAGAACAAAAACGACTGACCTATCTGCATGAACTGGAACTGGAAAAATCGGAAAAAGAAATTGTAAAACTCCGGAACGAAAAACTGGAAGCCGAAATCGCATTTAAAAATACAGAACTGGCTTCCACGGCCATGCATCTGGTTCAGAAAGGTGAACTACTGGGTAATATCAAGGAAGAAATGAGCCGGATCAAGAAAAATGCAAACGGGCATGCAGCGCCTGATGAGTTTAAAAAAATTATGCGCATCCTCAGTGAAGAAAATAAGATGGATAAGGACTGGGAGCAATTTGCCCAGCATTTCGATCATGTACACAGTGATTTTCTCAGCAATATCAAAGCGCAGTATTCCACGCTCAGTCCGCATGAACTTAAGCTCTGTGCTTATTTAAGAATGAATTTATCCAGCAAGGAAATTGCCCAGCTGGAAAGTATTTCTGTGCGGGGTGTCGAAATCGGAAGATACAGGCTGAGGAAAAAACTGAAAATCAGTACAGAAACCAATCTGTTTGATTTTCTGCTGAATTTTTCATCGCCTGATGTAAAGCAGAAGATTTGATGGTAAGACCGCTGGTATGATTTAAACCAGGTTTTCTTTAATGAATTTGTAACTATGCGTGATGCTGTCGAATGGTGAACCGGGGCATTTATCCTGTTCAACAAAGAAAAATTTCATTCCGGCCTCGTTTTTATGCTGGAAAATGGTTTTGAAATCAATGATGCCGCTGCCGACCTCTGCAAAACTCTGATCTGCTTCCTTCGACATATCCTTAACGTGCCAGAGCGGGAATCGGCCGGGATGTTTCTGAAATAAAGCCAGAGGATCCTGGCCTGCTTTTTTAACCCAGTACAGATCGACTTCCATTTTTACCAGGTCCTTATCTGTTTTTTCCAGGAGGATATCATAAGGAAAGACTCCGTTTTGTACCTGGAATTCGAAATCATGATTATGATAACAGAACTGGATACCCGATTTCTTACAGGTCTCTGCCGCCTTATTAAAAATATCCGCCAGTTTTTTATAATGATCCAGGTCGCCCCGTTCCTTGGCTGACAAATAAGCGCAGACCATATATTTTAACCCAACTGCAGAGGCATCGTCCACAGCCCTTTGCCAGTCGTGCAAAATGGTACCCTGCACATCGGCTCCCTTCTCCTGCTCTTCTCCCAGCCTGTAGTGTCCGCTATTTGCTTTTAATCCATTATTCGGCCAAAACTTTTTTATACGTTGCTGCATCCATTCCATAAAATTTTTCCGTGCCCGTATATGTGGCATTTTCGACGGAATTATATCCGATCTGGGCTACTTTTGCAAGAGTTCCCAACGGATCCTTTGCCATGGCATCCCGAACGGTATATAATTGAAGTCCGATAACAGGTGCAGCGGCAAGTGCACTCAGGGGACCTTTTACAAATACAGCAGCAGATAATGCAGAGGCAGATTTAATAAAAACTCTTCTGGATGTCATAAAATGAATTTTAAGCTGAGCAATCGGTTTTTGTTTTATAAATGTATGATCTTTAAAACAAATTTCATTTTTTAAACTACATCTGTACTACATCATCCTGAAAATCAATCGATTGATCCCGATGCAGTACTACATCAATCCTACTACAACAAGTATTAAATTGCCATATATTGTTCAACCTTTTTTAAAAATTATTACCTTTTACCAGTTCGCCATATTGAAAATCTGTAAATATTAAAGAATGAAAGCCTTCCTGCTTCTTATTTTTAGCCTGATCCTGGTTGTCCGCAATGGGTAAGGAAAATGGACATACTGCGCCACATACCCGTTTACTAGCGATCATCCGAGTTTGCCGATCGGATCGCCAGCGCCAGCCTTCTCGCTTCCGGCAACAGATGGAAAAACCTATTCCCTGGCTTCTTTCAGTAAAGCAGATGTACTAGTAATCATTTTTACCTGCAATCATTGTCCGACGGCACAGGCTTATGAGGACCGGATGATTCAGCTTACCCAGGATTATGCAGTCTAAAAACGTGGCAGTAGTTGCCATTATGCCCAATGATCCCAGTTCTATCAACCTCGACGAGCTGGGATACACGGATATGGGAGATTCATTTGAAGAAATGAAATTGCGGGCCAAAGAAGAAGAAATTCAATTTTCCGTATCTCTACGACGGTGAGAATGAAAAAGTATCGATTGCCTACGGACCAGTCGCGACCCCCCATGTTTTTATTTTTGATAAAAACCGAATCCTGCGTTACAGCGGCCGGATTGACGATATGGAAAAACCGACCAAGACACCTACTGAACAGAATGCACGAAATGCTATAGATGAATTATTGGCCGGGAAACCGGTTTCTGTTCCCACCACCAAAGTATTTGGATGCAGTATCAAGTGGGCCGAAAAAAGTAACTGGATCGAAAAAGCAAAAGCCAGCTGGGCGAATGAACCGGTCACACTGGATACGATCAGTGAACAGGGAATCAGGGACCTCGTCCAAAATCATTCTGATAAACTGCGGCTGATCAATGTCTGGGCCACCTGGTGCGGTCCCTGCGTAACAGAATTTCCGGAATTTATTACCATGAACCGAATGTACCGCAAAAGAGATTTTGAATTCATCAGCATCAGCGCCGATGAAATGTCAAAACAAAACAAGGCCCTCCAGTTTTTGCAAAAACAGGAAGCTTCTACCAGAAATTATATTTTTTCCGGAGAAAGTAAATACAAACTGATTGAAGCCATAGATCCAAAATGGCCTGGCGCTCTGCCTTATACAATGCTCGTAGAACCGGGAGGTAAAATAGTATATGCAAAAGAAGGCATTATTGATCCCGCCGAACTAAAAAAGGCAATTGTGGAAAATCCAGCTATCGGGAGATACTATTAGAATTTGAAAATTTTGAAAATTGGAAATTTGGAAATCTGCATTATTTACAATTTTCCAAATTCCCGTTTTTCAAATTTACCCTGACTCCTTTACCAGAAAACCGTATATAATCCGGCCAGTATACCCATAATAATAACGGAACCCAGAACAAAAACTTTCGAAACCCTGAAGTCATTTTTATCTATGACAATTGTATGGGCAGCCTGATCGGCAGCGGGTTTGGCTAAACTGATTCCGATCATGATCAAAACGATAATTACAAAATCAATCGTCATCCGGTCCAGAAAAGGAAAATCGGGAAAAACCCCTCCAGTCCATGTGGGTAGGAACTTTAAGATTGTCGATACCGGGATTGTAAGCAGACTTCCAGCAAGCGCTGCAGTTGCTGTAGTACGCTTCCAGAAAAATCCCAGCAGAAAGATTGCGAGTACACCCGGGGAAATAAATCCGACATACTCCTGAATGAACTGGTAAGCCTGATCAAGGTTTTTCAGCGCCGGTGCAATAAGCGCTGCGATGCCCATTGAAACGATTACAACCCATTTGCCAATACCAACCAATTGTTTTTCGGAAGCATCTCCGATTAAAATACTTCTTATAAATATCCAGTGAAAAAATGGTTGAAATGCTATTTGCTTTCCCGGCCAGGGAGGCGACAACGGCGGCTGTCAATGCCGCAAATGCCACTCCTTTCAATCCGGGAGGTAATAAATTCATCAGAGTAGGATAAGCATGATCGGGTTTTATCACTCCCTCCGGCATCATCTCCTGCTGGAACATTCCGTTTTTGTGCAAAACAAACATGGTAATACCGGGCAATACGACAATAACGGGCACCAGCAATTTTAAAAATGCTGCGAAGAGCAATCCACTTCTGGCTGTTTTCAGATTGGCACCCAGTGCGCGCTGGATAATATACTGATTACATCCCCAGTAAGCCAGGTTATTGATCAACATACCTCCGATGATGACCGAAGTCCCGGGGAGATCTTTATAATAAGGATCCCCTTTGTGAAAAATCATGTGAAAATGATCGGGGGCTTCCTTGCGTAGAATAGATAATCCTTTCAACAGATTGCTGCCGAATCCAAAATGATCGGAAAGCAGAGTGAGCGCCAGATATGTGGTCACCAGTCCGCCAACAAGAAGCACCAGTACCTGAATCACATCAGTATATCCAATTACTTTCATTCCCCCAAGGGTTACAATTACGGAGAACATGGCGAGTCCCGCGATACTCCACCCGAAAGAAATATCAGAAATTGAAGTGATGGCCAGGGCACCCAGGTAAATGATGGAAGTGAGATTCACAAAAACATATACCAGCAACCAGAACACTGCCATGATTGTACTCACCTGCTGACTATATCGCCTGGCCAGGAACTGCGGCATAGTGAAAATCTTATTTCGCAGGTAGATGGGCAGAATAAATACGGCCACAATGATCAGGGTCGCAGCCGCCATCCATTCATAAGTTGAGATAGCCAGCCCCAGAGCATAACCCGAGCCCGACATGCCTATAAAATGTTCTGCAGAAATATTGGATGCGATGAGTGATGCTCCAATGGCCCACCAGGTGAGTGATCCTTCAGCCAGGAAAAAATCCTTTGGAATCGGTACGTAGTAGATTTTTTCTTATGGTACACATAGTATCCATAGGCGGAAACGACTATAAAATAGATAAAAAATACAAGGTAGTCCGCTCGCTGTAATTTGTGCACGGGGAAAAATTCTCCTGTTTCAGTATGTTCGGAGTGATTAAAATTTCAAGGTTGAAGGAAGGTATTTATTAACCAGTCCTTCATAGTAAGGTTTAAGTTTATTCCAATCCGGTGGTACCGGGTTTTTTGAATAAAGATCGTAGGGATTGAAGAGCTTTACCCATTTAAGCATATCCCGGTCATGTTCATCCAGTAGGTAATCATAAGCGCCCTCCCGGTGCCAGGCATAAAATGAATGATAGCGAAGCATGTATAAAGCCGGTTCCGGAAGGAATCTTTCATCATCTGATAAACATATTCATCATGTCCCCAGGACATATTCACATTACGCAATCCACAATGGGATTTATAAATACCCAATTCTGTATTAAGCGCCGGATCATTTGTATCCGGATTAAGCGCAAAGAATTCAGGATAAACAATCTTATCGGAATGTGCACAACCTACCGGGAATGTATCCCCGACAACAGCCCATTGCGGTTCACCAAACAAACAGAGCACTTTCCCCATATCATGCATCAGACCGACCATAACCATCCAGTCCGGATGGCCATCTGCCCGGATAGCTTCCGCGGTCTGCAGAAGATGCTGAAACTGGTCCAGGTCGGTATCCGGATCTGAATCATCCACCAGCTGGTTCAGGAACTGGAAGGCGTCCCACACGGGCATTTCTTTCTTGTTGAACTGCAGGTATTCGTTTCTTTTTGCCTGCACAAAATCGTAGGTCTGGTAGGTATGATTCAACCGGTAGAATTCACGAACGGTATCCCTGGCCGGGGCTTCATAATTCCGGAATTCGTCTTTTGCTTTCGCAGGCGCATCCTGCTCGGGATATCTTTTTAATACATCTTCTTCCCATTCATCAAGGCTGCTTAGGGGTGCGATTTCCGTTTGCGTAAAAGTTTTCAGATTTGACATAGCAGGCAATTTCCTGAATTTACGAAATCTTCCATTTTCATCAAATAAAATTCCAGGTATTGTTAAAGAATAATAATTTTATTACCCATTTAAAAACAGCAATATGAAAAAAATTCTGACCTGTTTGTTAGTTCCCGGATTCCTGGTAGCGAATGCACAAAAGCACAAACTGGTTCAGCTATGGTCTACCGACGCGGTGGTAGCCACCCCTGAATCTGTGCTTCCGGACACAAAAGATCATAAACTCTATATTTCGCTGATTGATGGCGGACCCTGGGATGCGGATGGCAAGGGCGGTATCGGGCGTCTGACAGATATGGGTACCCAATACGATTCACTCTGGTTTACAGGATTAAATGCGCCCAAAGGCCTGGGTTATTACCGGAATAAAATGTACGCAGCAGATATTTCCGATGTTGTTGTGATCGATGTATCATACTGCAAAATTGGTACGGAAAATACCGGTGGAGGGAGCCAGTGGGCTGAATGATATTACGGTGACGGATGGTGGGGACGTCTATGTTTCTGATTCGAAAACCTCCAAGATCTGGAAACTGAGGGATGATAAACCAACGCTATATCTGGACAGTGTCAAAGGTGCCAATGGGCTGAAGGCGGTTAAAGATGATCTCTACTATGCCCAGGGCTCGGCATTGATGAAAGTTGATTCAAAAAAACAAATCACCCGAATTGCAGACGTCGGACAAGGGATTGACGGCATCGAACCTATTGGAAACGGTGATTTTCTGGTTACCTCCTGGGCAGGTTATATTTTTTATGTTTATGCCAATGGCCAAACTGAATTGCTATTGGATACTCATGAACAAAAAAAGAATACCGCTGATATTGGCTATGATCCGGCAAAAAAAATTGTTTATGTTCCAACATTTTTCGACCGGAGAATTGTGGCTTACCAGCTTAGCAGCCAGTAACTGCCGGCATACAACTCAGGCTATTATTTTTTCTTTTTTTTAGGTATCGGTTTGACAGGGGATTCCTGGTTGAGGACCGCTGCCGGGAATTCGCTTATATAAACTGCGCCATGTTTAAGTCTTCCCTTACCATTATTCTTTGTCCAGATCTGCGTGATGATATAATGTGAAATAGCAGACTGATTTGGAGAACCTGCTTCTTCCTGGTAATAATAAACACTGAAACGGATATCCGAACCCCTGCCAAAAGCATCCCCGCCCACAAGACCGATGGGTTGTCCTGTCTTAACCGACTGACCGGGTTTTACCAGTGCTGAATTTTTTTTCAGGATCCCGTATCGTGCAAATGAACAATCTGCCTGTGCAATTTCGATATAATTTTCCTGACCGATACTTGACTGACCAGCATCATTTGCACCGTTCTGATCCTGTACAATATTTATGATACCCTTTCTTGCCGCATAAATCGTGTCGCCCGGTTTCATTTTCAGCCGAAGCACATACCAGGATGCAGAATCCGAAGATTTATCGGGCGACATTTCATAGACCTGTGCATTCATACCGGGCGAAATGGGAAGCAGATAGGTAAAATCTCTGGTTACTGCGGGGTGCATGCAACCTTTCTGATAACTGCTGTTAAATTTGAATTGCACTGCTTCCTGTGCGTTGATAGCAGAAATTGTAAATAATTTATTATATCCTGGTTTGACCTCTGCGTGGAAGGGAAGCGGCTGATCAGATTTTACATTTTCAAAAGAAGTAAAACCCACTGCCAAAATATAATTGCAATAAGCATGGTTGATGCAGGAAAAGACATAGGCGCCTTTCGAATCCGTTTCATACTTCACTTCGATTATTCTCTGTGAAAAAACGGCCAGGCTATTTAATAAAAATATTAGGAAAGACAACAGGAATTTTTCTTTTCGAAAATCTATTGACATAATGAATAAGTTTACATAGCTCTGTCAAGCAATTCAACCCACAGCATTCGAATGGACTATGATACAGTCTATTAAATTTATTATTTTCCCCTGACCTGGCCTATAAGTGTGTAAACTGAAACCAATTTTGTCTGGTGCTACGTGATAAAGTCATGCAGGTTGCCTCGCAGGTTATTAATATTTCAATTTTTAATATGATATGCAAATGCAATATTTTTACCAATTATTAAAAATGAAGCCGGACTTATGAGAAGGATATTATTATTTGCCCTGATAATTGGTGTTTATATTTCCTGCAAAAAAAGCAGTACGCCTGATCCCACACCGCCACCGCCGTCACAGGAAGACACGTTGAATAGCTGGTACAAACAAAGTAATTCCGGCATTGAGCTGGAGGATATTTGGTTTACCGATGTAAAAAATGGATTTGTGGCAGGCGCTAACGGATTGTACGCATCTACGGACAGTGGTAATACCTGGTCGGGCATTGCGGGTACCAGTGGATTCCGCGTTTTCAATATGCAGTTCACAGACAATCTCCATGGCTTTGTTCAGGGACTCTCGCAGATGGCGGTATCTGTTGATGGCGGTAAAACCTGGAAACAAAAGTCATTACCCACCAGCAATGCATTTACCTTTCAATTCATCACCGGTTCCTCAGGCTATTATAGTGACTATAAAAAGGGGATTTATAAAACAGTGGACACCGGGAATACCTGGAAATCAATTTTCACCGGGGCAGTCACCGACTCAAATTTTATTTTCAATTTTCTTGATACGAGTGCGGGATTTGTGATGGTGAATGCAAATTTCAGTAATACGGTGAATGGTGGGAACACGTGGAACCTGGTAGCTTCCAATATTACAAACCCCAGTTTCCCGAGTTACTATAAAATGCAATTCACTGATTCGCTTAATGGCTATTGCGCCTCGCCGCAGGGTCTGTTTAAAACAACTGATGGAGGAAAAACCTGGCAAAATAAGCTTGCACGGGAAACAACTTTTATGGTACCTTATTTTTTAGATAAGGATAATGGGTTCTGTCTGGCAGCCAATACTATCTATAAAACAACCGATGGGGGCAATCAATGGACTGTAAGTTGTCATTTGGCTAAAGATGATTTTTCCGGAATGCATTTCCTGGATATGAATACCGGCTGGGCTTCCACATTTGGAGGTTTGGTGCTGAGACTCAAACCCTGAACCCTTTATTAATAATTCCCTAACATTGGCTTCATCCTGGATTCATATGCGGGTTGTTATTTTACATCAAGATGACACCCATGAAGCAGCTCAGTTATTTTTTTACCAGGATCGGTATCCGGCTTTTTTTAGCCAGGCTATCCGCTTTTTACCCGGCATTCAGGTGTTATAAAATCCATTAATGGATTTTGTAAAACAATATCCCGGATGAAAATATTGTATGCCATACAGGGCACTGGAAACGGTCACCTGAGCCGTGCGCGAGAAATTATTCCCATACTTCAGAAAAAAGGAGACCTCGACCTGCTCATCAGCGGAACCCAGGCCGATGTTGAACTTCCTTATGCTGTACGATATCGTTTCAAAGGATTATGTTTCATTTTTGGTAAAAAGGGTGGCATAGATGTAATGGCTACTTACAGAAAGAGCAACCTGAAACGGCTATATGAAGAAATAAAGAGCCTGCCCGTAGAAGAATATGATCTGGTAATAAGTGATTTTGAACCCGTAAGTGCCTGGGCCTGCAAAAGAAAACATAAACACTGTGTCGGGCTAAGCCATCAGGCCGCCGTTATTCATAAGAAGGCCCCCAAGCCGGAAAAAAATGACCTGATCGGAAAAGCTATCCTGCTCAATTATGCTCCCGTAACTGTTGCATACGGATTTCATTTTGAAAACTATGATGATGAAATTTTTACTCCGGTAATCCGAAGTGAGATCAGAACTCCTTCAACCGAAAAAAAACCTCACTACACAGTATATCTTCCTTCTTACTCTGATAAAAGGATCATCCGAATCTTATCTGCCATAAAAGATATTCAATGGGAGGTGTTCAGCAAACACAGTAAGACTACATACCGGGAAGGAAAACTTTTCATACGTCCGATCGAAAATAATAGCTTTATAGAAAGTCTGATCAGCTGCACCGGAATTCTCTGCGGTGCAGGCTTCGAGACACCTGCGGAAGCCCTGTTTCTGAAAAAAAAGCTATTGGTAATTCCGATGAAGGGCCAGTATGAACAACAATGTAATGCGGCTGCTCTTGCGGCCATCGGAGTACCGGTTTTAAAATCCCTGAAAGAAAAACATCTGGACAAAATAAAATCCTGGTTGCTGCATCCACAATCAATACCGGTTAGCTATCCGGACATTACAGAAAAAATTATTGACCAGGTAATCCGGGAAAATATTATGGAAGAAAATGGTTTGGTCCGATCACTTGATGAAGGAATCCGTTCCGTTAAAATATTGAAAGAAAAAAGTCTTGAACGTATCCTAAAACAATCGACCGAATAACATGCAGTTGAACCGGGAAGCGTTCGGCGATGATTTTTACTGGGGCGTATCAACGGCGGCTTACCAGATCGAAGGAGCACATGATTCGGATGGTAAGGGAGTTTCCATCTGGGACCGGTTCACCCGGCAGAAGAAAAAAATCCTGGACGGTCATCATGGAAATATTGCCTGTGATTTTTATAACCGGTACCGGGAAGATATCTCTTTATTAAGTCAGTTACATATCCCTAATTATCGCTTTTCCATCGCATGGAGCAGAATTTTTCCACAGGGAATCGGACCGGTTAACCATTCCGGAGTAGATTTTTATAACCGCGTGATAGATGAATGTCTGCGGAATGATATTGAGCCATGGGTGACTTTATATCATTGGGATCTTCCGGAGACACTGGAAGAAAAAGGCGGATGGACGAACCGGGATATAATCGGCTGGTTTGAAACTTATGTTGAATATTGTATAAAACAATTTGGTGACCGGGTGAAGCGCTGGATGATTTTGAATGAACCCATGGTATTCACCGGTGCCGGCTACTTTCTCGGAGTGCATGCGCCTGGCAGAAAAGGTCTTTCAAATTTTCTTTCTGCGGTACATCATGCAGCCCTTTGCCAGGCGGAAGGCGGAAGGATCGTAAAGAGCTTAGATAAGGATGCATTGGTGGGAACAACATTCTCCTACTCACATTTGGAGCCGTTCAGGGATATTGAAAAGGACCACAAAGCGGTCAAAAAAACAGATGCCCTACTGAATCGCCTTTTCATTGAACCCCTTCTGGGTCTGGGATATCCATTGCATGATCTGAAAATATTACAAAGACTGGAAGGTTTCTATAAAAATGGCGACAGTGCAAAACTTGCCTTTGATATGGATTTTGTCGGCTTACAGAATTACACACGGGAAATAGTGCGGCATGCTCCTTTTATGCCATTCATAAAAGCAAAGATTATTAAAGCCAGTAAAAGAAAGGTAGAGAAAACCCAAATGGACTGGGAAGTGTATCCACCCGCAATATTTCAGGCCCTCACCCGCTGGAGCAGATACAAAAATCTTAAGGATATTATTGTAACGGAAAATGGGGCCGCTTTTGAAGACGAATGCATTGAAGGAAACGTACATGATTCAAAAAGACTGGAATATATCCAAAATCATATCGCACAGGTATATTTATCGAAACTCGCCGGCACGAAAGTAAAGGGATACTTTGTTTGGACTTTCCTGGATAATTTTGAATGGGCCGAAGGATTCCATCCGAAATTCGGGCTGGTACATGTAAATTTTGAAAATCAGGAGAGAATTGTGAAAGCCTCGGGTAAGTGGTATTCCGGGTTCCTTTCTGGAAAAATATCAGCGGATATCCCTTAATCCCACCATTTTCTTTTTATCCTGGTCCCAGATTTTTAAGCGGAGACAGGCATAAATTTCCTTTATATTCAGTGAAGTACGTTTGCAGGATTGTAATTCCTTGAATTTTGCCATCACTTCGGGAAGACGATAAAAAGGTATTTTGGAATTCAGGTGATGGATATGATGATAACCGATATTGCCGGTCAGCCAGGCCATGACCGGACTCATCACCATGTAACTGGAAGACTCCATAGCTGCTTTCTCATAGGCCCATTCGTTGTTTTCAGAAAATGTCACACCAGGAAAGTTGTGCTGGGCATAAAAAAGGTATGCGCCCATGGCAAATGCAATCATAAAAGGAAGAAAAAATAAACAAAACCAGATCTGCCATCCCAGAAAAATAAACAACAGTATTGATACCGTAACATGAAGTACGAGAGCCACCAGGGAATCATAATGTTTGCGTGGACTACTCACAAAGGAGGCAATGCACATTCCAAAAATGAACATGGAAAAATATCCGAGGGCAATTGTCATCGGATGACGGATAGCCAGGTATTCAAATTTCTGGCGGCTGGTCATTTCCTGATATTTTTTCCGGGTCGCAATCGGATAAGATCCAATGCTGGCGCTGAATAATTTAGAATTGTTATTGTGATGGTGATCATGCGATCTTTTCCATATACTGGTGGGAGAAAGAATAAAAAATCCAAAAACTGTCATGATTACATTGGCAAGTTTGGAATGAGTCAGAATAGAATGATGCTGGTGATCATGATAGATAATAAACATACGTACCATTAATAATCCGGCAAGAATACTAAAGGCAAGTCTGACAGGGAAAATGGGGATCAGGAAAGTACCTGCTAACGCCAGGCCAAGGAATAACAGGGTCGTTAGCGCATAAGTCCAGCTTTTAAATCTAATTTCCTTGGCGAATGGTTTGGTTGCTAAAATGAGATCTTTACCGGAAAGCATGACTTACTTTTAAATTTGAGGTCGAACGTGTTTCCATCTCCGGTGAGTCCATAACCAGTTTTCTGGTTGACTCCGGATATCAGCTTCCAGCCTTCTGGTATGTATTTCGGTAATCGTCCCGGTTTTCTGAAGCATCAAAGGTAGTTCAATTTTTTCGGCAAACACTTTGTAGTAGCCCCTTTTAACTCTTCTTATGCTAATATAAACAATGGGATAACGGATCTTTAACGCTATTTTTTCTATTCCCAGAAACACGGGCGTATCCTGATTGAGGAAATCCATCCAGTATGCACGATCCGGAAGAGGCGACTGATCAGCAATAAATGCAGTGGCAGTAAGTTGTTTGCGGTTATTGAGCATATCCCGCAATGTGTCTTTCATGGCAATCAGGCGGGTACCAAAACGGGTTCGCATTCTGTATATCAAACCGTTAAAATATTTGTTAGCCAGGGGATGATAAATTACATATAACTGGTGTTTACAACAGATGCTAAATGTATTGCCACCCCATTCCCAGTTTCCAAAATGACCCATCACAACCATGAAACTCTGGTTTTCATTGGCAAGTTTCCCGAATATAGCCAGCGTTTCCGGGGCAAATTCACAATGTTTCACCATATCTTCTTTGGAAATGGTAAGTGTTTTAAAAGTTTCCAGGAAAAGGTCACAGAAATAACGGTAGAATTTTTTTTCAATTTCCTTAATCTCTTTTTCAGTTTTTTCAGGAAATGATTTTTTCAGGTTACCGCGGACAACCCCGCGACGATAGCGAAGCAGGTAATACAGGAGCAGATAGACCCCGTCGGAGAACAAATACAATAGGGGAAAAGGCAATATGGCTAAGAGATAAATAAAGGGAAGGCAGAAATAATAAAAAAGTGCAGGTAAAAGATTTTTCACTTAGAAAAAGTCAAAGATATAGCAATAATTCATAGTAGATTGCGTTATCATTTGTTATTAAATCCGCAATGAGATCCAGATTTCATAATCACTATTTACTGATTTTATTGATCTTAGTCATTTGCAGCTGCAAAAAAGAAAGTAATCCGCTAGTAACCGACGGACCGGCTGATTATTACCCCATGGTAGTAGGTAATTATATCATTTACAGGATGGATTCATTAAAATTTGTAAATGTAGGTTCGCAGGATACGGTAATCAGTTACCATGCTAAAGAAGTTGTTACAGACAGTATAGTGGACAACCTGGGAAGGCCCAGTTACCGGGTTATCCGTTATTTAAGTGATACGACAGAGACTTCCGAATGGGTGCCATCTATTGCTTATATGGTCACCCCATTGAAAAACTCGGTAGAAGTGACTGGAAAATAACCTGCGTTTTATAAAGCTGGTTACGCCCGTCCAGGACGGCATTTCCTGGCAGGGTAATGCTTACATAGATACCAAATCAGACAATTCAACGGTGCCGTATATGGATGGATGGAACTATACTTATGCCAACACCGGCCTGCCTTACGATGTGCTGGCGGGAACCATTCCGGTTACTGTTACAGTAAATGAAGCGGATGAAGTGACCGGCTTAGGAGACGGATCCTATACTCAAACAGTATATAGCGCGGAAGTGTACGGGAAAAATATCGGATGCATTTATAAAAAATTCCTGTATTCAGTATATCAATCACCCAATGTGGAATATCCATCCGGAGCAACAATCGGCTATGGTCTTACATTTAATATGGTTTCCCATAATTAATCGCTTTGCGTTTATTTTTATTTATTTTAATCTTTGTATCCAGGCAGGCTTCAGCCCAGGAGTATAAATACCTGATCCGTCTAAAAGATAAAATAAATAACGGGTATGACCTTGCTAATCCATCCGCCTTCCTTTCAGAGAAATCCATCCAGCGACGTACGAAACAAAATATAGGTTTTGAGTTCACCGACCTGCCGCTCACACAAGCATATATTGACAGCATTTCCGCGGTTGCGTACACCCGTATTATAAATAAATCCCGATGGTTCAATCAATTATTGATCGGCACCACAGATACGACCATACTCGGGAGGATCCGTTCATTTTCTTTTGTCCTCTCTTTGGAACCAGTCAACAATGGACATGCAATAAAAATTCAGGACAGGATTTCAATTAATTATAAGGAAAATATTTCTGCTTCCTCAACAATAGAAAGCAAGAATAATCCTTCAGGCATTTTGTCTCCATACTATTATGGTTCTTCTTTTAACCAGATTAATATACATCATGGTGATTTTCTGCATGAGATGGGATTTCGGGGAGAGGCGATGACGATAGCCATACTGGATGATGGGTTTAACAATTATCTGTATAATCCGGCTTTCGAAATTCTTCGCAATGAGCAACACATCCTGGGAACTTATGATTTTGTAAACGGAAAAGTGAGTGTAAATGAAGAAGCTGCTCATGGCGCTAATTGTTTTTCCATTATAGCATCCAATATACCTACTGTAATGATCGGTTCGGCCCCGGCTGCGAACTACTGGCTTTTTAAAACAGAAGATGATAAGTCAGAAACCCCTGTTGAAGAACAGAACTGGGTTGCAGCTGCTGAATTTGCCGACAGTGTAGGAGTCGATCTGATAACGACTTCGCTTGGTTACGGATATTTTGATGATACAGCCTATAACCTGAACTATGGAAAAAGAAATGGACATACAGCCCTGGTGAGTCGGGCTGCCAATCTTGCGGTAGGTAAAGGAATGATTGTTACCGCAAGTATGGGCAACAGTGGTAATGATATCGGAGATAAAATATATGTTGGCTGTCCTGCAGATGGCGACAGTGTTTACGCCGTTGGGGCAGTGAAATTACAATGGTCTTGCTGGCGTCTTTTTCGAGCTGGGGCCCCAACAGTTCCGGACAGATAAAACCCGACGGGGTGTCTGTTGGTTCCGGAACCTCACTGATAGGTACTGATGGTAACCTGTATTCCGGGGATGGTACATCTTACTCGACACCCAACCTGGCCGGTTTGATTACCTGTCTCTGGCAGGCATTTCCCGAATTTAACTGCCACGATATATTACAAGCCGTCCGACAGTCCAGTGACCAGTATAAAAATCCAGATGGCCGCTACGGATACGGTTCGCCGGATTTTGAAAAGGCTTATCACGCCCTTCAAATTAAACGGCTCGGTGTTACAGTCCAGTTAACGGCCAGTGACTGGATACACATTTACCCCAATCCCTTTAACAAAACTATCACTATCTTTTTCCGTCCGGCTGTTACCGGTACAAGTAATATCGAACTGCTGGACGTATCAGGAAAAAAAATTCAGACACAATCATTTACTGTGGCTACTAATGAAGATCAGATTATAGAACTTAACATTAAAACACCCTTGCCCGCAGGAGTATATCTCATCCGGTATGTCGACCAGAAGCAATCGAAAACGATGAAGGTCCTGAAATATTGATAGCAATAAATTACGAAAAGAAACTACTTCTTCATTTTTGCTCCAACCATTTCCATCATTGTATTACCGGACTGAACGGAACGATGTTCGGTTATTTTACCTGCATCATTAAATGTAAACAAATCAACATCCTTAACCTTAAAGGATTTACCGGTTGGTTTCATTCCCATAAAAGGATTTTTAAAAGTTCCGCTATAGTCACCAAAAACGGCTACATGATTCCCATCACCTATAACGAGAAAATTTTCACCCTTGTAATCCGGAAAGGCAGCCATAAAACTTTTAACCATGGACTTTATTGAATCCAGACTCTTTACCGGTGCCATCAATCCGTCACCATAATCGACTGCGTCCGGAGTAACATCTTTAAATACCTCATCCATTTTTCCATTACTGAAGGCCTCTACGCTAGCTAGCGCGGTAGCTTTATTTTTTTCCAGCAGACTGTCTTTCGCAGTCATGGCAGACATAATAGAATCCATTCCGTTGGTTGGTGTAGCGCTGTTGCTATTATTGCACGAAATAATAAAAACAGCTATACCAGTTAAAACAAGCAACTGTTTCATAACTTTTGTTTTATGTTTTGGGATGATAAAAGGTAAATAAAATTCAAAAAAATACCATGAATAGATTTTATCCGCTGTAACAGATTGTTTTCCTGACAATTAACTTAAATTCGGAAATATTCCCCATTTTATGATCTCATGCTTCCCGGTTATACACCATTTAATTAATTTATTCTTATGAATAATATCCCTTTTACAATTATTGACTGGAATACAATTCCAAAAACTGTCCATGCCGGCGAAAGTGGAACTGCCACCTGGCAGACATTGCAATACCCGGGTCTTAGAATCAGAATAGTGGAATATTCCAAGGGGTATCAATCAGACCACTGGTGCCAAAAGGGTCATGTCGTTTATTGTCTAGAAGGTGAGGTTACTAATGAACAGGAGAATGGTGAAACCATTGTTTTAAGACCGGGTATGGGTTATGTGGTTTCAGATGAACTCAGCTCACACCGGTCTAAAACCGGGGAAAAAGTGAAATTGCTGATTGTGGATGGAGATTTCTTAAAGAAGACCGGGGACTAATTTATTCTTTCAATTGAGGGTGGGTGATTCATGACGGGAAGAATGAATATGACAGGATAGAAACTTAAATTATTAATATGCAAGTGGAAAAGAAGATTGGCATCCTTCTCCTTATGGGAGCCATTGCTTTGTTTATCCCATACACCATTCTGACAATCATATTTGAATATCCCGCCATTTTGCGGCAGGACACAACTGTCATATTAACCAAATTTCACGAAGGCGGCAGTACGCTGATATGGGTATGGTTTGCTTTCGCCGTAACTGGCATTCCCCTTAATACCTGCTTATATCCTGATTGGGCAAGCGCTGGAAAATAAATCAAGCCTGGTAAGGGTGGCTACAACAATTGGCGTTATCGGATTGATCGTCCAAATTATCGGACTGCTCCGCTGGACATTTGTAGTTCCTGTTCTGGCAGAAACATTTTTAAATTCAAACGATGGAGAAACAAAAGCTGCAGCAATTGTTGCTTTTAAAACCATGCACCAGTTTGCAGGAGTCATATTGGTGAGCATCTCGGCCAGTTATTCACGATTGCCTGGACAATTTTGATAACTGATGCATTCAAAAAATTGAAGTTGGTTCCAATCTGGGTGACAACGCTTGGGTATATTAGTTCATTCATTTACCTGACAGCTCAGGCGGAATTATTTGCAACTGTCATTCCAGGTTTTCCGGTTTGGAATCCGGCTGGATTTCTGGGAAGCACACTTTGGTTGATCTGGCTGATAATTATCGGGGTTAAATTTCTGAAAATGAAAATTAATTAACTGCTAAAAACAAGGCGGGACGGATTGTTAAACTTCATGCTTTATAACAACCCGCTGAACATAATCAGTTACGGAAGTCAGCCTGAATGGATAGACCTTACGGGTTTCATGCATGTCAATATCGTCTCCAGCAGCATAAATAAGCATCAATGCTGCAAAAGATTCACTCAGGGAATCGGTAGCCGAATTTTTCTGGTCAATCAGAGCTGCAACCGGAACATGCTGTAATTCAAACAAATTTCCTGAATGCTTTTCGAAAATTCCTACTGCTTCCAAAGGACTCAGTGCTTCTGGTCCTCCAAGCTGGAATATAGAATTTCTGAATGCATCATTATCTACGGATGCCACCGCTATTGCTGCAACATCCTGCAGGCTGATCCAATTAATTTTATTATTCCCTTCCCCATAGATTGTTGCTTTTGAGTTTGGAAAATCAAATCCTACTGCCGGGCTGAGCCATACTTCCATAAAAAATCCTGCTTGGAGAATAGTATAGTTCATTTTACTTTCCTTAAGCTCGCTTTCAACTTTACGTTTTGCTGTTTGTAATGGAAATTGCTGGGACATTGGACAGAATGAAATGAAAATAAACTGATTCACACCGCTACCTTTGGCAGTACGAATAAGATTTATCTGACCATTATAGTCGACACTCTCAATTGAATCCCCTTCCTGGCGGGACAATGTGGAAGAAGCGGTAGAAATGATTGTTTGCACACCCTCAATAGCTTTCCTAATGGAAGCAATATCCTTTAAATCGCCCTCCCTTGTTTCTACTCCAAGCTGCTGAAGAAAACTGAGTTTTGCAGGATCAGAAGAATTCCTGACCAATGCTATTACGTTTTTACCGGTGATTATCAGCTGGCGGCAGATTTCCGTTCCCAAAAAACCTGTAGCGCCAACAACCAATACGGATTTTTTTGAATTTTCAGACATGGTTAGAAATTTAAATGATTAAACCGAAAAGTGCCGGGTAGGATGTATTTGTCAGGAAGGGATGAGATAATAAATCTGTTTCTGAACCGGATTAGAAATGACAAATCAAAATTATAGAGAAAACCGGGAAAAAGACAAATTCAATATGTACCTCTCTGGCCGTTCCTATTGACCTGCCATTCAATTGATTAATATTCATCAAGTCGGCAAAAGACGGTCATATCATCAGTTGATTTGCGGGCAGAAAAGTGTTCACTGTAAAATCGATATTATTTTTTAACTTCAAAAAGGAAACTTTGCAGTTGGCAGGAATACAGGGCTATTAAATAAAACTTTGAACATATGAAAGTCAAGTTTTATGGAGTGAGGGGCTCCTTGCCAGTTTGCGGGAAAGAATTTGAACGCTATGGCGGAAACACAACCTGCATAAGGATATTTCGCGAATTGGTTAACAGAATTGCAATTATCGATGCCGGCACCGGGATTAGAAATCTGGGAAAAGAAATTATCAACGAGGGTGTTTCCCAGAATATTATAAATATTCTTTTTTCACATTTTCATTGGGATCATATACAGGGGCTTCCGTTCTTCGCTCCTGCTTATAATAAGAAGCAGAGAATCGGTATTCTTGCTATGGGCAGAAAAGGAAAAATTAAGAATCTAAAAGAAATATTCTCCACACAAATGCAGGATGAATATTTTCCAGTAAACCTGGAAACAATGGGCGCGCAGTTCGAGTTTTTAACGTATGGAAGTAAAGAAACCATTTTTGGAGCCGTTATTAAAGCGGCTGCTCAACATCATCTTCATGCAGGTGGCTCCTATGGTTTCCGGATTGAAGACGAGTCTGTGTCGCTGGTTGTATGTACCGATGCGGAGCATATTGATGGAATAGATCCAAATATCGTTGAACTTGCCCGGGATGCCGACCTTTTAATTCATGATGGACAGTATACGACCACGGAATATAAAAAATATAAAGGCTGGGGACATAGTTCCTTTGAACAGGCTGTCAAAGTAGCTATCGAGGCCCGTGTGAAACGCCTTATCATCACACACCATGATCCCGATCACAATGACGATTTTCTGGACAATATGGAAAGAGAGTGCCAGGCTATTTTTCCCAACTCTTTATTTGCCAGGGAAGGGATGGAAGTGATGGTCTGATTAATTCACTTTTCTCATCCAGAATGATCCCGGGACTTCGTCTTTCATCTTTCCAAGACCGGGTAATTTGGAGAACATTTGCTGTGGATAGTGAGACTTAAGGTAATTCAAAGAACCTATTATTTCGAAATCCTGATTGCAGGTTAGAAAAGCTTCCAGAATATACTGTTCATTCCAAAACATTCCGTCTGCAACAAGCAACTTTTCAGGGTAATCTTTGGGTGAGTAAATATCATGCACATAAATGATAACTCCTTTTCGAAGCCCGGGAAGTATTTCCAGAAATTCATACAGCACGTCTCCCTGGGAGCGCACCACATGGGAGGAATCAATAAATAAAAAATCATTCTCTTCTAAACTCTTAAAAAAATCCGGTTGGACGTCTTCCACACGTTGCGTTATAATGCGAGCCCCCGTTTTCTCCAGCCAAGGCTTTTTATCCGGTTCGATACAGATATGCTCCGTCTGGCAGCCAGGATCCCGTTGACGATTACTGTTGATCGCTCTTTGAACCATCAGCGTCGAATAACCGCTCCTAATTTCAATAATCCTCGCGGGTTTGAAATAACGTATCATACTATACAGGTATTCTGCATCACCCGGGGGGAAAGAAGGGTTATCATAATCGAAATTTGAGTCCTCCTTTTCTTTTCTAAAAGGAATTTCAGCCAGTTCCTCCTGAAATTGAAATTTTTCCAACAATCCAAGCTGTTCCTGGTCGTTCCATTTGATACCAGGTAAAAAACGATCCCGATCAAATGGAAGTTTTAGTAGCCGGTTGTCAAATAATGGTTCGTTATAGTGGTTGATAATAGGAAAAACGCCCACTTTATTAAAAATGGCCTTGCTTACAGGCATATTGGCGATCCTTATTTTCCTGATACTGAATAAAAGCAGGGAAGCGAGCAATGTGAATGGAGACAGAATAACATCCAATAAGGGGTATAATGGATTAAAAAATTTCCTTATTGATTGCCTGGTCATTATCTATTTTTTTTTGTTCTGAATTATTTATGAAGTGACTCTCATAGTCCAAATTACTTATTTTTTAATGCCTTCCGATCCGGCAAGAATTTACGCGATCTGTTTTTTTTCCGATTGTCCAACAGAAACAATAGAAGGATGTTTAGCGAATTTTTGTAAACCGTGCAGCATACATAGAATCTGCTGAATCGCTATAGCCTACCATCAACTCGTCTTTGTCCTTGCGCAATACACCGGATCCTTCGAGTGCGGCAGATACAATTTCATTTTCACCGGAAAAGACAGAACAGGTAATGTATACTAAGACACCGCCAGACTTCAGGCGGCTCGCAATATTAGAGAGAATTTTTTCCTGACGTTGTCGATAATTTGACACTACATCGGGATTGAAATAATAAAGTGCTTCTGGTGTACGGCTCCAGGTGCCGCTCCCGGTACAGGGCAGGTCTGCCACGATGTAATGGAAGGATCGGCGGGGGATGTCGTGCAAGTCAGTAAGATCTGCCTTAAACAATCGATACGGATTAACTCCTGCTTCCTTAAACCGCTTCACGCAATTCTTTAAAATTGATTCGCGTATATCCGAAACGGTTAGTTTGCAGCCGGGAAAGAGGTCGGCCATCAAAATGGATTTTCCTCCACTTCCCGTGCAACAGTCCCAGGCTTCAAATTCTTTCTTATTGTCCGGTTTTAAATAAAGCGCCGTCCGTTGCGAATTCAGATCCTGGATCACGGCTTCACGGTTAATGATGATTATATCGTCCAGCTTTGTACCTGCGGCAAATGAAAATGTTTTAAATGGCAGTTCCGATACTGGGTCAGCGTCCCGGAAATCAATATGGTGCTCCTGCAGTTTTGTACTTAAAGATTGTTCATATCCGGGTCGGACCCGAATAAACAACCGGGGTTTCTCCAGGAAGGATAAGCAAAATAAGCCGTGGTTAATACCCGCACTCAATAAGTTTTTCCATGGAAATATTTCAAGCTCATTAAACTCAGGAAATTTATGGCGGACGATAGCGAGTTTTTCCAATAATGTCTTTTCAATCTGTTCATGCCATTCGGGCCTCAACCATTCCAGGATCTGTTCTTTTTGATGATTACAAAGAAACAGGCCAGTCAGAATTCTTTCTTCTATGGAGATATTTTTAAGTGTATGACCCAGTCTGAAAAAGCAATAAATCATTTCACTTACCTGTTTCCTGTCACGCGAGCCCATTTGCGGATTTTCACGGAAATAGTTTTTGAGAAAGCTTTGCAGGGGTATTTCTCCGGAATAAGCGGATAGAATTCGAACGGCATACCGGAGAAGGTTGTCAATTCTCATGAATTAAATTCACCTGTCTGTTTATGAGGATAAGTCATGGGTGAATCCGGAAGAAAAGTCTTCTTATATCTCATGAAATTTATAATTCGCTATGGCGGTATCAGGCGGTTGAAGGTATCATAATTCAAGCAGGGCTTTCACCGGATCTTTTCCAAATAGCAGCTGGTCGGGATTTTCGAGCAATTCTTTTACTCTGACCAGAAAACTAACAGATTCACGTCCGTCAATAATTCGGTGATCATAACTGACAGCCAGATACATCATAGGGCGGATCACGATTTGTCCGTTAAGCACAACAGCTCTTTCTTCTATTTTGTGCATTCCCAGGATAGCTGACTGCGGAATATTAATGATGGGTGTAGACATGAGAGAACCAAAAACTCCTCCGTTGGTGATTGTAAACGTCCCGCCCTGCATTTCTTCCATGCTCAGTTTATTATCCCTTGCCTTGCCGGCGAGTTCAACAACTTTTTTTTCAATCTCAGCCATGCTAAGGCTTTCCGCATTTCGAATTACCGGCACGACCAATCCTTTCGGTGCAGAGACGGCAATTGAAATATCGCAATAATCATGATAAACAATTTCTTCTCCGTCAATATATGCATTTACAGCAGGCCATTCCTGTAGTGCGTAACAACATGCTTTGGTGAAAAAACTCATGAAGCCAAGGTTAACCCCATGTTTTTCCTTGAATTTATCCTTGTATTTTGTACGTAGTGCCATTACCTGGCTCATATCCACCTCATTAAAAGTGGTGAGCATCGCCGTTGTATTTTTTGCTTCTACCAACCGGCGGGAAACCGTTTTACGCAGATTACTCATTTTCTCCTTTCGAAGGTCGCGGCCAAACAATGCTTTTCCCGGAAGACGTCCAGGATTATTTAAAGCATCCAGTACGTCGTGTTTTACAATTTTTCCGTTAGCGCCGGATGGAATGATAGTACCCTTGTCAACTTTTTTATCAGAAATAATAGCCGCGGCAACGGGAGTAGCTTTCGGTTCCGCTCCTGAATCCTTTTTTTCGGCAGCCTGTGAAACAGCTACTTTTTCGGTAGCTAATTTCGCAACCGGTTCGGTTGTCTTTTGTGGAGTTCCATTCGTGGCATTTGCTTTTTCAGCGGTCTTTGCAGCAGGCTTAACAGCAGATTCATCAATACTTGCCAGCACGTCGCCGATTTTCAGTGTATCTCCTTCCTTTCCATGCGTCTTCAGAGATCCGGCTTTTTCCGCATTTACTTCAAAAGTTGCCTTTTCGCTTTCGAGTTCGGCAATCACCTCATCACGGTCGACATAATCTCCGTCCTGTTTCAGCCATTTCACCAGGGTTACCTCGCTGATGGATTCACCAACAGTCGGAACTTTAATATCAATCATCTGCTTTTGAATTTACATGCACGAAGATAATTTAATTAGTCTAAGACGATTAATTTTCCAATCAAATGCTGAATGCCGTCTCAATGATTTCAGCCTGTTCCTGCGCATGCACTTTTGCGTAACCGGTAGCTGGTGAAGCCCCCGGCTGACGGCTGATAAAACCATAATTAATAGTCTTCAGATTCATTTGCAGAAAAGAGGCAGCGCCCATATTCAAAGGTTCTTCCTGGATCCAGAACCAGGTGGCTTTATTATATTTTTTATATAACTCATCCAGTTGGTTCGTCGGCAAAGGATAGAGTTGTTCAAGGCGGATAATCGCAATATCTTTACGGTTATCCTTTTCTTGTCTTTCTGCCAGTTCAAAATAAATTTTACCGGTGCAGAATAATACTTTCTTCACCTGAGCAGCATCGCCTGCAAAACGGTCATCAATTACTTCCTGAAATCCGCCGCTGGTAAATTCAGATATTTTAGAATAACTGCCCGGGTGACGAAGATTGGCCTTTGGAGAAAAATTGACCAGGGTTTTCTGAAAGGCCAGGCCAGCTGGCGTCGCATGGCATGAAAAAAATTTGCTGAAGTAGTAATATTGGTAACAACCATATTCAATTCCGCACACATTTGTAAAAATCGTTCCATCCGGGCACTGCTATGTTCAGGACCCTGGCCTTCATAACCATGTGGCAGCAACAATACCAGGCCATTCATACGTTGCCATTTTTGTTCTCCGGCAGCAATAAACTGGTCGATCATGGTTTGTGCACCATTACAAAAATCACCAAACTGTGCTTCCCAAATAACCAATGCATTCGGATTGGCCATTGCATAACCATATTCAAAACCCAGCACACCATATTCGCTCAGCAAGGAATTGTAAATTCTGAATTGCCCTTTGGCATCCGGGATCCGGCTCAAGCCGGTTATAGGACTCATCGGTTTTTTCATCCCGTAGAACAGCATGACGATGAGAAAAAGTGCCACGTCGTACATCCTGCCCGCTCATACGTACATCTTTTCCATCGAGTAAAATACTTCCATAAGCCAGCAATTCGCCTGTTGCCCAATCGAGTTTTTGTTCGTCGTTAAATAATTTTTGTTTATCCTGAAGAATTTTTTCTACTTTCTTAAGTGGGGTAAAATCTTCCGGCCATGTCATCATTGCATCAAAAATTTTCTTGAAGATCGCTTTCAGAAATAGCCGTAACCGGTGACTTGTCAAAATCTTCAGGCGTTGCACGACGCAGACTTCTCCACCACATTTCCGGTTGCTGGTATGTATAAGGCAGTGGATTTTGTTTTACTTCATCCAGCCGTTCCTGCAGGTCGTTCCAGAATTTTTTTTCCATTTCCTTAGCCAGATCCCTGGCATCAGCTTCACCATTTTCCATAAGAAACTGTGTATATACTTCACGGGGATTGGGATGTTTATCAATCAATGCATACAGATGTGGCTGGGTAAATTTCGGATCATCGCCTTCATTATGTCCGTGCCGGCGATAACAAACCATATCAACAAAAATATCTGCATTAAATTCCTGCCGGTACCGGGTTGCAATCTCAGCGCATTTTACGGTCGCTTCAGGATCATCGCCATTTACATGCAATACCGGTGCCTGCATTGCAGCTGCCAGTGAAGTACAATAATCAGAACTTCTGGCATCATCAAAATCTGTTGTAAAACCAATCTGGTTATTGATCACAAAATGAATTGTACCACCTGTATAATATCCTTTCAGATCACACATCTGCAATACTTCATATACAATTCCCTGGCCTGCAACAGAAGCATCGCCATGAATGAGTATGGGAAGAATTTTATCAAAATCACTGTTGTACATCACATCTGCTTTTGCTCGGGCAGAACCCACCACCACCGGATCAACTGCTTCGAGATGAGAAGGATTGGGCATGAGTTTTAGATGAATCGTTCTTATTGGTCGGTGTGGTCAGTTCACTTCCGAAACCCAGATGATATTTTACATCCCCACTACCCATGGTCTGATCAAGTTTGGCAGTTCCTTCAAATTCACTGAATATCTGTTCATAGGTTTTACCCAGGATATTGGCCAGAATATTCAGTCGTCCCCGGTGTGCCATACCAATCACCACTTCCTGTACATCATATTCTGCTGCCATATTGATGATTGCATCCAGGCAGCAATGGTCGTTTCTCCTCCTTCCAGTGAAAATCTTTTCTGACCGATATATTTTGTGTGCAGAAATTTTTCAAACATTACGCCCTCATTCAATTTTTCCAGGATTCGCTTTTTCTTTTCAAGCGGAAGGGGCTCAATGAATTTCTTTTCCATTTCAGTTGTCAGCCAGTCAATCTTTTTCTGATCACTGATATATTTAAATTCAATACCTACATGATTGGCATAGCATTTCTGGAGATGACCCAGAATATTCCGGAGGGTGGTTGTTCCGAGTCCGATCAGATTACCGGCAAAGAAGGACTTATCAAGATCTTCTTCAGTAAAACCAAAAAAACCCAGATCCAGATTGGCACCACGGTCCTTTCGCGGTCGGATGGGATTGGTTTTAGCAATCAAATGACCCTTGTTCCGGTAACCAAGGATCAGCCGGTAAGCGCCCAGTTCTTTTTTCCAATCCACTCCGTCGGTGGTTTTAAAGGCTGTTTCTTTGGAAACCAGCAGCCTGCCCGTTGCCATTTTTACCCTGGGTGACGGCAAAATCAAAGCCTTCAAAAAATTTTTTGAACTCAGGGTCAACGCTTTGCGGGTCTTTTACAAAATCCTGGTATAAACTTTCTATAAACGAAGGGGAGGAATTCGTGATGAATTGTAAGTCTTTCATTTTTTGACATTAATCGCATTACAAATATCGGCAAAAGAAACTTCCGGATTATTTTTCAATATTTGCCCATTTTTCCTACCTTTGCCGTCCAAAATTCTGAATTCATGGCCAATCACCGCGCAACGAAAAAAGATGTTCGAAAAGCTTCCAAACGCCGGGACAGCAACCGTTACTATGGCAAAACAACCCGGAATGCGATCCGTGATCTGAAGGCCATCAAAGAACCGAAAGCCGCAGGCGAAAAACTGCCTGAAATTGCCTCACTAATTGACCGCCTGGCAAAAAAAGGCGTCATCCATAAAAATAAAGCCGCGAACCTGAAGAGCAAGCTGACACGGAATGTGAACAAGCTGGTTGTTGCTAAGTAAAGTTAAAAAGGCAAAGTAAAATATCACTCAAATTATTCTAAAAGGATAAAAGGCACTCCGCGAGGGTGCCTTTTTAATTTACCATTTTACTTTTTTAGGTACTAATTTTCCTTTCCGTGGCACTGTTTATATTTCTTTCCGCTTCCGCAGGGACAAGGATCATTTCTTCCCACTTTTGGACCTACTTTAATAGGTTCCTGTTTGACGGGTTCTGAAGGCTCATAATAGTCCCTGCCTTCATCCATGATTGGCCCCGGTCCCGCACCGGCCGTAACCAATTCATCCTTCCGTACTTTCATCTTGCTCATATCTGTTTTCTGTTCCCGTCCTTCACGGATTGGCGCCTGCTGCTCAACCGGAATAGCACAATGACAAAGAAAACTGACAATTTCCTTATTCATATTATTATCCATTGCCCTGAACAGCTCAAATGCTTCCATTTTATAAATGACCAGCGGATCTTTTTGTTCCAGGTAGGCTGTCTGCACACTTTGTTTCAGATCATCCATCGCCCGTAAATGTTCCTTCCAGGCGTCGTCAATAATAGAAAGCGTGATCTGTCTTTCCACCGCATTCATCAGTTCACGACCCTGGGTATCCAGGGTTTTTTGCAAGATTGGCCAGAACGTTGATTATTTTCTTACCATCTGAAAAAGGCACAACCACATTTTCAATATGGCGACCCTGGTTCAGTAAGATATTTTTGAAAACGGGCACCGCGTCCTTCTGAACTTCCGCCATTTTGCGTTCATAGTTGAGTGTTCCTTCAGTATATAATCTTTCTACGAGGTGTTCCAGATTATCTTTTAGAAATTCTTCTTCAGTAATAGCGGTTGACACACCGAAATTGACAGGATTACAGCCACCTTAAATCCTTCAAAATCTTCCGCATCGCGATAAGTGCCTACCATGCCTTCCGCAACTGAATAAAATGCATTGTCGAGATCAAGTGCAAGACGTTCACCAAACAAGTGCGTGATTTCTTTTTTTATAAACCACATTTCGTTGCTTGTTCATGACATCGTCATATTCAAGCAGTCTCTTCCGTATGCCAAAATTATTTTCCTCCACTTTTTTCTGTGCTCTCTCAATACTTTTGGTGACCATGCTGTGCTGGATCACTTCACCTTCCTTATATCCCATCTTATCCATCAGGGAAGCAATTCGCTCGCTGCCGAACATGCGCATGAGGTCATCTTCCAGTGCTGAATAAAACTGCGTAGTGCCAGGATCACCCTGTCTTCCTGCACGTCCACGTAACTGGCGGTCCACCCGGCGGCTCTCATGTCGTTCCGTGCCAATGATGGCAAGACCTCCGGCCTCTTTTACACCGGGTCCCAGTTTGATATCCGTACCGCGGCCAGCCATATTGGTGGCTATGGTTACTGCACCGGTTAATCCCGCTTCCGCTACCACCTGTGCTTCACGCGCATGTTGTTTTGCATTCAATACATTGTGCGGAATCTTTTTTACTGACAGCATTTTACTCAGCAGTTCGCTCACTTCCACCGAAGTAGTACCCACCAGGGAAGGTCTGCCTTCCGCATCGCAATCTTTCTATATCGTCAATGACCGCTTTGTATTTTTCTCTTTTAGTTTTATAAACCAGGTCCTGCGAATCCTTACGGATCACCTGCACATTGGTAGGAATTGTTACCACGTCAAGTTTATAGATATCCCATAATTCTGCCGCTTCGGTTTCTGCCGTACCGGTCATACCGGCCAGCTTATGATACATGCGGAAATAATTTTGCAGGGTAACTGTTGCATAGGTTTGAGTAGCCGCTTCAATCTTTACATTTTCCTTTGCTTCTATCGCCTGGTGTAACCCGTCACTGTAGCGACGCCCTTCCAGGATACGTCCGGTTTGTTCATCCACAATTTTAACCTGACCGTCGAGCACTACATATTCCACGTCCTTATCGAATAAAGTATAGGCTTTCAAGCAACTGCTGAACGGTGTGAATCCGATCCGCTTTGATTGAATATTCATTTAACAGTGCTTCTTTCTGCTGGAATTTTTCTTCGGCAGTCATGTCACTTTTTTCAATGTCGGCGAGTTTGATTCCGATATCCGGAAGAACAAAGAATTCCGGGTCCTCTCCTTCCCGGGTAATAGTCTGAATACCCTTATCCGTCAGGTCGACGGAATTGTTTTTTTCATCAATACTGAAATAAAGTTCACTGTCTACCTTGGGCATTTCCTTTTGCTGGTCTGCCAGGTAATAATTTTCTGATTTCTGTAATTTCACCCGTATTCCCGGCTCGCTCAGAAATTTAATCAGGGCGCCGGTTTTCGGAAGACCGCGGTGGGCACGCATAAGCGCCAAGCCACCATCTTTGGGATCATCATTATTTTCTGCAAATTTTTTCTTGGCTTCATTCAGATAATGGTTGGTCACTTTTTTCTGTGCTTCCACCAGTCGTTCCACCCGGCTTTTCAGCAGATGATACTGCTGGTCGTCTCCTTTGGCAACCGGACCGGAAATAATCAGAGGTGTCCGGGCATCGTCGATCAACACACTATCCACTTCATCCACCATCGCAAAATGATGTTTGCGCTGTACCATTTCATCCGGGGTGTGCACCATATTATCACGCAGGTAATCAAACCCGAATTCATTATTGGTACCATAAGTAATATCCGCCAGGTAAGCTTTGCGACGGGCTTCACTGTTTGGTTCGTGTTTGTCGATACAGTCAACCGAAATACCCAGCCATTCGAAAATTGGGCCGTTCCATTCAGAGTCACGACGCGCGAGATAATCATTTACCGTAACCAGGTGAACCCCTTCTCCTGCCAGTGCATTGAGATATGCAGGCAGCGTGGAAACCAGGGTCTTTCCTTCTCCTGTAGCCATTTCCGCAATTTTACCGCTATGTAATACAGCACCTCCGATAAGCTGCACATCGTAGTGCACCATATTCCATGTGATGGCACCACCGGCCGCTGTCCAGCTATTACTGTATATCGCTTTATCACCATCAATTTTGACATAATCTTTTACGATACTGAGATCCCGGTCGCGATCATTTGCAGTTGTGATGATCTGTAGATTTTCCTTAAACCGGCGTGCGGTTTCCTTAACTACTGCAAATGCCTCCGGTAGAATGGTATCGAGGACCTCTTCTATCAAATCGTCCCGTTTTTTCTTCAGGTCATCCATTTCAATATACAGCGCATCTTTGCCGGTAATATCATTGAAAGGAAGTTCCTCCGCCTTTTTGCCCAGGTCTGCAATGGAGGCATCCATTTCATTGAGATGCTCTCTTATTCTTTGTTTGAATTCGTCTGTTTTTGCCCTTAATGCATCATTGGATAGGGATGCATAGGCGGTCACATACTGGTTGATCTGATCCACCCGGGGCATGATACCTTTAATATCTTTTTCCGACTTATTCCCACCAAATAACTTCGATATAAAACCTATCATATAAACAGGGGTTGAGTATGAATTGAATAACAAGTCAAATTTGATGCTACCCCCGATTTGGGGTCAAATTGACAGTTTGCAAAGTTACGGAATCAGGTGGGGAAGGATGAAGAGTGGATCTGATATGAAGAAAATCTGGTAAAATCTGATATTTTCACTATTTTGTTAAATATTTTAGTATTTTCGCTAAAACAATTAGCGATGTCAATAGCAGCTCAAAACCTTAAATACCTGCGGAAGTTAAGAGGATGGACGCAGGAAGAATTTGCCAGTAAGCTGAAAATTAAGCGTTCCCTGCTCGGGGCCTACGAAGAAGAACGTGCAGAACCCAGACTGGAAGTACTGGAACTTGTGAGCGATATGTTCCGTTTGTCCCTGGACGAACTACTCCGGAAAAAAATGCAGGATGCAAAAGGCAGTAATTATCTCGCCAAACGAAGGGCACAGAAAATGGCAGCCATCCCGAATTCTGATCCAGCTGGTTCCGGTCAAAGCGGCGGCAGGTTATCTTGCTGGTTACGGGGACCCTGAATTTCTGGACGAATTAAATACATTTACCCTTCCGATGCTCGCACCTGGCAATTATCGCGCTTTTGAAATTGTCGGCGATTCCATGCTACCCACGCCTAGCGGTTCCGTAATAGTTGCCGAAAAAATTGACGGTCTGGAAAATGTGAAAAGCAACCTGACCTATATCGTCGTTTCACGCAATGAAGGAATCGTGTACAAACGGGTAATGAAGAATAATAAATTGAAAAATAAACTCACCCTGATCAGCGACAATACAGTCTTCCAACCCTATACCGTGAATACTGAAGATATCCTCGAAATCTGGAAAGCGGAAATGGTGGTAAGCAAAGCCAATACCGAACAGCGCTGGGATGTAAACCAGCTGGCCAGTCTTGTGAGTAATCTGCAGGATCAGGTGACAACGCTGAAAAGGAAAATGAACTGAAATTTATTGAAAACGGATGAGTTCCTGATTTACAATCGCAAAGACCTGTTCTTCTGCGTCGGGATAGATCATGGCTACTCCGGTAAAACGGCTGAAAGCCGGGAGTACAGCATATTTTTTTCCAAAATAAAAACAGGGAAAACAAAGGGACTGCCTGCCGGCACCCTGAATCCGGATACCCGGATGCATATGACCGGAAAAAAAATATGAAGACTTACCTCGTTCATTAGCAATATACCCTTCCTTTTTTTCCAGCTGGTCGCTGATATCATGTATAAAATGAAATTGCCGTCTGGAATGTGTTTGCAGGCTGAGTTGAATGCCGGCTCCTGCGTACCAGTCCTCCTTCAGGATATCATGATTTCCCCTGATCAGGCGGATATTATATCCCGGAGAGATCAGATCGCCATTTTAAAAATAATTCCAGTTCCTTGTTTGCGGAGCTGTGAAACATATCCCCGACAATGATCAATTCGCCGCGGTTGGAAATATTGGATCTGGACTAATCAGTCTTTGCAGATCTTCTTTATAAACGGCTGCAGGCACAGCAATGCCCGATTTTCTGAAATGACCGGTCTTTCCGAAATGCAGATCCGAAACAATCAAGTGCTTTTTCTTCTTCCCAAAACATGGTCCGGTCGGTGGTGAGCCAGAATTGCTGATTCAGAATTTTATGGGAAACGGGTGATTGCATCCAGTGCGCAAAGATATTTTATCTGACCCGTTTTTTCTCCAGGTCACGGGATAATTGCTGCTGCATTTTTTTCACACGGTCTTCCAGTTTTTCAGAAGAAAGATCTTCCCGCATACTGTCCACCTTTAAGGGAAAACAAAATGGTGTAAGTTTTTCCGGAAAACTGAGAATGATTTTGCTTTTTGCAATCCGTCTCCAGCATATTCCGAAGCCTGGCTTCTTCCATCTGTTGTTCCATCACTTCGTGATAAGCCTGTCGCAATAACAGATTATGGGGATCATATTCGCTGAATACATTAAATAATAGACCGGCAGAAGACTGCAGATGTCGTGTTTTTTTATATTCACCCGGATATCCCTGGAAAATCAGTCCGCCGATAACGGCAACATCCCTGAATTTTCGTCTTGCCATTTCGGCACTATTTACACTTCGTTGTATATCGGCTGTCAGATCCTTCATCGGAAAAAAGTTCATACACATTGCTATCATCCACCGGAATCGGCTGATCACTCAGCAATTCAAATCCGTAATCATTCATGGCAAATGAAAAACTAATGGGCATAATCCGGCTGATCCGGAAAGCCAGCAGGGCAGCCATGGCTTCATGTACCAGTCTGCCTTCAAAGGGATAAACAAATAAGTGAAATCCATCCTCTGGTTTCAATCTGTTCAATCAGCAATTCATTCTCCCTGGGAATATGTGACAGTGATTGCTGCAATTCAAAAAGGGGTTTAAGTACCCGCAATTCGATATCCATTTTCTTCGGGCTGGCTTCAATTTATTATCCAGAAGCAGATGGACCTCATTGAATTTTTTCCTGCAGCATCAGTCCCAGGTTAGCAGACAGTGGCATCCGTCCACCATTCCAGCTTGGTACAATGGATTTTTTTGCATTGGATTTTTTTACAATTGCCGTCATATCCTTTATCATGACAAATTCCAGATTTCTGCCGGCCAGTGTAAATACATCACCCGGATTAAGCCGGGAAATAAAATATTCTTCAATTACACCCACATAACCGCCACTCAGGAATTTTACTTTCATCATGGCATCGCTTACAATGGTTCCGATATGCAGGCGATGCCGCATGGCGATCCGCCTGTCCGGTGATTTTATATAAGCCATTGATGATTTCCACTTTTCTGAATTCATCATATTGCTGAAGGCATCTCCACCCTTCGGTAATGAAATGAAGGATCTGATGCCATTCCTCTTTTTTTATTTCCCGAAAACAATAGGTGGATGATATTTCGTTGAAAATAGTTATCCGGATAGAAACCTTCTCCGATAGCCAGTGTTCCGAGGTATTGGATCAGAACATCAAAACAAAGCAACATCGGGTTCGCGGCTTTCAATAAAATTTTCTTTCATGGCAGATTTCAATGCTGCTGCTTCCACCAGTTCCAGAGAATGGGTTGGCAGAAAATAAATTTTACTCAACTCACCCGGTTGATGTCCGCTTCTTCCCGCCCGTTGTAAAAACCGGGCAACACCTTTGGGAGAACCAACCTGTATAACGGTTTCGACTGGCCGGAAATCCACACCCAGGTCCAGGCTGGCTGTACAGACCACGGCTTTAAGTTTGCCGCTATGCAATGCATCTTCCACCCATAAGCGAAGTTCCATATCAATGGATCCATGATGCAGGGCGATGGCTCCTGCCAGTTCAGGAGCCTGCATTCAGTATTTCCTGGTACCAGCGTTCACTCATGCCCCGGGTATTGATAAAGATGAGCGTAGTTCTGCTTTTTTCAATGATGGGAATTACTTTATGAACCAGTTTAATTCCGAGATGACCGGCCCAGGGATATTTTTCAATTTCATCCGGAATAACTGGATTCTATTTCGATCCGCTTATCGATTTTTGCTTTTACGATTACCGGCGGATGATTCATTTTTTGCAGGTATTGGCGAAAGCAATACTTCCTGCGCCTGTTCCAGGTTTCCGATAGTTGCTGAAATACCCCAAAGAGAAAAATGCGTATGGGTGCGTCCGTTTCAAGAATGTTTGCTATCCGGGAAATGGCCAGTTCTACCTGTACCCCGCGTTTGGTTCCCAGCAATTCATGCCATTCATCTACTGCAAGAATTCGTAGTGATTTAAAAATATCCGGATAATTTTTTTGTGCCAGTAACAGATGAAGACTTTCCGGTGTAATGATAAGCACTTCCGGCATCTGCCTTTTTTGTTTTTGTCGTTCATTTATTTCCGTATCGCCATTTCGGATACCCACCTGCCATTGCATGCCCAATTCCTCAATCACTTCTTCCATGGCACGGCCAATATCTTTTGCCAGCGCCCGTAGTGGTGTTATCCAGAGCAGACGCAGATGATTGTGGGATTTGGTTTTGATAGTCATCCGGATTTTCATTAATGAAATCAATAAGAGCTCCCAGAAATACAGAAAAAGTTTTACCGCAACCTGTCGGTGCATTCACCAGGCCTGAATGGCACTGCAGGATATGCTTCCAGGTTTCTTCCTGAAAGGCAAAAGGCGTAATTCCCCTGGATTGAAACCAGGACAGGATCACCTGATAACCTTTGCTTTCTTTCAGTGACATAGAAGTTGGTTGACGATGACGCCTGATTGTCTGTCATGACAGGGATGACCGGATGTTAATCGTCTGACTTTAAGCTTTAACTTAAAGTGTCTTCAAATATTCAATAATCGCCTTTCTTTCTCTGATCGGTGAGTTTATCACCATATCGATGTCCATAATTTCCATATCCCGGCAAATCCGTATTGTAGACGTTGGTATCTCTGCACGCTATCCTGTACCATATATTTCCAGCCCAGTTTTTTATAATCATATTCCGGATTATCAAAATCCCGTGACCAGTAGCGCGGCCGCTCCTTGCTGTTCAGCAGGGTTTCCAGATCCGGAACAGATCCATTGTGCAGATAAGGTGCCGTAATCCAGATTCCATCCAGGGGCGGAGCGATATAGCCGTCAAATGGTTCCAGCCTGGCCGGATGATCACCTGTGGCAAACCAGGAATTATTAAACCATTCTACAAACTGATAACTCTGGTAATTGCTCTTATATAAAAATGAATCAGTTTGAATTTCGGATTCCGGAATCAGCAGGTTGGGAAATTTTCCAGCATTCCCATAACTGCCATGACATTTCGAACAATTTTGTACAAAAAGCATTCCGCCCTGTTTTGACCAGTGATTTATTTACCGGTTTCGGATAAGGCGGTGGCTTGATTGAATTAATATAAGCCAGCACATCATTGAAATGGGCATCCACTTCCCGGGATTCGGCAGTATCATTCACGGTAAGTAAATTACTAGCCATCAGGAAACGGCTGAAATCGCCCCGGCCAAATCCATTATAAAACATGGCGTTTTTCTTTTTCAGCATCCACCAGGCCGGCACATCCGTCGGAATTACTTCGGTCGGGAACTTCAAGCATTGGCTGATCACTCCATCGAAAAGTTTTTGGATCCCGATGACTGGCCAAAAGCGCAGCCAGTCGGTCCGCCGTATTCACGCCGCGTACTGCCGTATGCAATTGATTACCGATGCCTTTCACCACCCGAAGAAAAGGTTCAGCGGCTTCATATTTTTTAGGATCAAGATTTTTTAAAAGTTTTTCAGCAGCCTCAGCATTTTTGGGATCGAGTTTCTGATTGTGCGTAAAATCGATAGTACTATTTCCCAATCCTATGATGAGTTTGCCATTAAAAACCTGTGCATGACATTGCATGCAATTCGGTGCAACAACCAGTTCACCATTTGGAGCATTGACAACTGTATAATCGTACGGAATATCACTATTATCCCCTTCACGGTTTAAATAATTCATTGAGCTTTTCCCAAATCCCATTTTAAAATAAGACAATGGAATTCCGCTCCTCAGATAGTCGCCGGTTGTCAGGTATTTAAAGCCTGCCTTGACATCTCCGGTTCTTTGTCGGCTCGCCGGAATTTGCACCGGCTCATCGCCGGCCGTCAATAAAATCGAAGAATTGAAAGAAAAACAAATACCCGCAATAACAATGACCGCTAACAATTTCTTCATAGCATTAAATTTAGCCCTGAAAGACGGAGTTACCAATTTTGCAGATGACCGGCTTCGGAATATCGAAGACCGCGCAGATTAAAAATAATAGTTTAACTTTTTATTAGTTAATAGGAATTTAAAAATCAATTCATTAGGAAGTCAGTTATCAGTAACAAAAGCAAGAATTATTTACCGTACAACTTCAGCATCATTTGCAGTTCATCGAGTGTATTGATTTCTTCCGGTTTTTTGTCTTTTCGCCATCGGCTGATTCGCGGAAATCGCAACGCCACACCTGATTTATGCCGTTTTGATTCAGCGATTCCTTCAAATGCAATTTCAAAAACCAGTTCCGGTTTGACAGTTCGGACCGGTCCGAATTTTTCCAGGGAATTTCTTCTTAACAAAATAATCCACTTCACTAAATTCTTTATCCGTTAAGACCGGAATAGGCCTTTGTAAAAGTTACCAGTTGATCTCCTTTTCTGAACAGCAAAAGTATAATCAGTATATAAATTACTCCTTCTGCCATGTCCTTTCTGGGCATATACCATTACGGCGTCTATTACCAGCGGATCAATTTTCCATTTCCACCAGTCCCCGCGTTTACGTCCGGTCTGGTAAACAGCCTGTTTCCTTTTCAGCATCATCCCTTCACTACCGATTTCCCTTGCCTTTGACCCTTATCCCACCGAGTTCATCCCAGTATGAAAAGGTATTAGCGGGGAAAGCCGCAGAACGGACAGGTGAATATCCTTCACCAATTTCTCCAATATTGCCCTTCTCTCCCACTGCGGATGTTCGCGAAAATCTTCACCCTGATATTCAAGCAGGTCATATGCAATAAATCCCACCGGTGCTTCGGTCAGTTGTTTGCGTGTAATATTTTTTCTACCAATTCGGGTTTGTAATAATGCAAAAGGCAGGGGTACAAAATCCACTGCCGTCTGAAGTCCGTGGCGAGAGGCAAATAATCTCTCCATCAAGGACTGTACCTTCCGGCAGTAGAGCAGTGACCGGCTGATACTCAGGAAATTTATCCGTCATCAATTCCTCTCCGCGACTCCAGACAAATAACTGATCCGTCCCGCTTTGATGATTTCGCCTCTTATTCCATCCCATTTCCATTCGGCAAACCATTCAGCCGGATCTCCCAGGGATGCCAGATCTTCCTCCAGCGCATAAGCCAGGTAAAACGGATAGGGCCTGGAATAATCCTGCACAGAAGACTGTCTTCCCTTTAGTTCACCGAAGGGAAAGGTCTGCGGATCCCAGTTACCGCTGATGCGATGGGCTATGACAGACGCATCCAATTGAACAGTTTTTGCCAGGGCATTCACAATCATTTTCTGTGAAACACCGATCCGGAAATTTCCAGTAATCAGTTTATTAAATACAAACATTTCATTCCGGGTCATGCCTTTCCAGGATTCAAGAATAAATTTTTTTCTTTCTCCTTCATCCGATTTACCCAGACTGATAAATTTTTCCAGATATAAGCGTGAAGAGGAAGTCCCGTTTCTTCTTTTTTTTCTTCAGGTAACAACAAGGCGAGGGTTTCAGCCAAGTCGCCTACGGTGTGATAACATTCTTCAAAAAGCCAGGGCGGTATCCCGGTAAGTTCAATACAACAATCTATGAGAAATGCAGAAGAAACAATTCGCTTGGGTCTCCTACCGCTGAAAATTGCAATTACCCATACTTTATCGCGGTCAGGCGCCTTTTCAAAATACTCAACCAGTACATCCAACTTCTCATTTGTTTTGGTAACCCTTCCCAGGGTCTGCACCAAATCTGCAAATACTCTCATGTTTTTTCATTTTCCGCAGCTGCCTGTTTTTTTTCTGTCTCGAGTTCGGCATCATCCCCAAATTCAGTTTTAACTTCAGCCGATTCAATTCCCATTTCATTCAGGTAACGGCTGAATGAAGACTGAAAACCGTGAGTGACCAATACTTTTTTTGCCCCGCTTGCCTTTACGACTTTAAGTAACCCTTTCCAATCCGCGTGATCACTTATTGCAAACCCGGCATCTACATTTCGGCGGCGGGCATTCCCGCGTACCTGCATCCATCCACTGCAAACCCCTATGGAATAAGGATGAAAACGATTCAACCAGGGAGAATTTTCTGCCGACGGCGGTGCAATGATGATATCAGAATGAAAAGATTCCCTTGACATACCAGGATCAACTCTTATAACCGGAGGCAGTTCGAAGCCGGCACCTACAAGGGCTACCTGCGTATTCCAAATGGCACCATGTACATACACTGATGTTGAAATTTCTTCAATTCCTTTTAAAAGCCTCTGGGCCTTACCAAGGCTATAGGCAATCAAAATTGAATTCTTTCCTTTATCGCGGTTTGCAAGAATCCAGTTTTGCATATTATAAAATAATACCCGCTGGGGTTCCCATTCATAAATAGGCAATCCAAATGTGGATTCTGTAATAAATACATCACAGGGTACAATTTCCAACTGGCCGCTTATCCCGTCATTCTCGGTTTTATAATCGCCGCTGACAACCCATACTTCACCGTGGTATTCAATACGGATCTGGGAAGAACCAATGATATGACCCGCAGGATGAAGCGATAACCTCACCCCGTTTATAATGACTGGTTCATTCCATTCAACTGATTGAACCGAAACTTCCCCAAGACGTAATGCCAATAATGGTTTTGTAAAATGATGACATAAATAGGATTCGTTTCCCGGCCGTGCGTGATCACTGTGTGCATGTGTGATAACGGCCCGTTTTACAGGCTTCCAGGGATCTATATAAAAATCACCTGCACGGCAATAAATACCATTTTCTGTAAAACTCAAAAGATTCATGATTCGTGATTATACAGCATCATTAAATGCGGCCCATACGGGTATCAGATTTAATATACTGCAACAACGTTGCCATTCACCTTCTTGATGAAATAGAGTTTTTTGTTTTCGAGGTATTGCAGGGTGATTGCAGGTGCCACCTGCGTGCCGGTATTTGTAAATACTGGCTGTATGTCAAAATCATTAAAGACCCGGAATCTTCTTTCACCAATACTTCCATCGAGCCTGCCCTGATGTGCAGCCAGCAACTGTCCGAAATGAAGAACGGTTTCATACCCCCGATATACCATATCTGAAGGACGGGAGTAGAAGCGGGTTTTAAAATATTGCTGAATAGAGATCACCAGACTATCTGCCGGATTGATATAAAATGGTGTGGTATAATAAATTTGCTCTTCCGCATAAACAGGTGCATTGAAATCCGTAATGGCATCCCAGGTTGGCATACCGATTATTTTCATCTGGTAAGATTTGTTGAATGGGGCGAGCTTTGCGCAAACCGCTTTACCGAAATTCTCATCCAGGCTGCCGACCAGAATCACCGTCTTCCGGTTACTATCCATCGAAGAAATCATCCCGTTAAAATCCCGGTTATTATCGAAATTGATATACTTCATGTGCAAGGAAGCAGACGGTGTATTTTTTTCTATTTCCGCAAAGTAAGATCTCAGGCGGTCATCGTCCTGTGTCGCCCTTCGAACATAGAAAATGTCAGCCGTGGCCCAGTTGCGTTGCATGAACTTATAGATTGCTTCACAGTGAGCAAGCAGAGTAGAGTTCAGGATAACAAACTCGGGGTTATTGGTAATCCCGCCATCGTTTGGAAAATTCACATTTATAAATGGTATTTCCCTGTTCTTGGCTGCATTGGCCAGAATACGCAGTTCCGAGACATTAACATGCCCGATGATCAACTGCATTTTCGAGAATGCAGGCTCTTCCAGCATTTGCTGCAAAGATTTGGTAATACTTCGGGTATCATAAACCGTTATATCTACCGACTCATTTTTTTTTCGTAGCGAATCCATGGCGAGTTCCAATCCTTCATAAAACTCAAGGCCCGGGTTCAGGTATTTCGGGAATCCCTGGTCAAAACGGTAGGCGCCCGAGGCATCATAGGCAGAATCGAGGTATAAGGGAAGGAAAACGGCAATATGGTACCGGACGCTGTCGGCTGTTTGCGAATAACCCCGGTTGATACCGGTGAATATTAAAATTACACAAACAATCAAACGACTTGCTGTTTTCATATGTCGGTTTATTCCCATTCTATAGTTGCAGGTGGTTTACTGCTGATGTCGTAAACAACGCGGTTGATTCCTTTTACCTGGTTAATTATGTCGTTCGAAACCTGCGCGAGAAAATCATAAGGCAGATGGGCCCAGTCTGCCGTCATGCCGTCAACAGAAGTAACCGCTCTTAGCGCTACCGTAAATTCATAAGTACGTTCATCACCCATAACGCCTACACTTTTAACCGGCAACAGGATGGCGCCCGCCTGCCAAACCGCGTCGTAGAGTTTATGATCCTTCAGAGACTGAATAAATACCTGGTCGGCTTTCTGTAACAGGTCTACCCGTTCAGTATTTACTTCCCCAAGTATTCGTATGGCAAGACCCGGTCCTGGAAAGGGATGCCTTTGCAACAGACCATCCGGAATTCCAAGCTCTTTGCCAACCTTTCTCACTTCATCTTTAAATAAAAAACGCAATGGTTCCACCAGTCCCAGTTTCATTTTTTTGGGCAGGCCACCCACATTGTGGTGTGATTTTATCGTTTGCGATGGACCATGAACAGAAATACTTTCAATCACATCAGGATAGATAGTACCCTGGCCCAGCAGATCGATATCTTTCATTTTCGACGCTTCTTCCAGAAATACTTTAATAAACTGTTTTCCGATTGCTTTTCGCTTTGCTTCAGGCTCCGTTTTTCCTTTTAATTTTTTATAGAATTGTTTCCTGGCATCAACACCCTTCACATTCAGGCCAATGCTTTTGTATGTTTCAAGCACTTGAGTGAACTCATCTTTCCGCAGAACTCCATTATCCACAAAAATGCCAAAGAGGCGTTTGCCGATTGCCTGATGAATCAGGGTTGCTGCTACGGTAGAATCCACCCCTCCGCTCAGCGCCATAATCACTTTTTTATTACCGATGGATTTCCTGAGAGAAGCCACAGTATCACTGACGAAATGGGCTGCTGTCCAGTCCTGTTTACATCCGCAGACATCGACCAGGAAATTGTGGATAATTTTCTTGCCTTCTATGGAATGGTATACTTCAGGATGAAACTGCAGACAGTACAAGGGAAACCCCTCCCCGTTATTTCTGAAAGCGGCATAAGGGATTGAATCAGTAGTTGCCAGGACGTCAAATCCGGCAGGTAGCTCAAGAATAGTATCTGCATGACTCATCCATACCTGAGAGAGATTGCTTACCCCGGTCAGGATACGATCGTCCTTGACCTTGCTTAGAAGTGCCCGTCCATATTCCCTCTTACTGCTGTTGGCTACCCGGCCACCAAATTCCTTAGCTGTAAGCTGTGCACCATAACAGATCCCGAGTATAGGGAACTCCTGGTGCAAAGCTTTCACGTTAATCAACGGCGCCCGGGAATCATTTACCGAGAACGGGGATCCGGAGAGAATAATGCCTTTCAGGGAAGGATCCGGTTTAATTTTCTGATGATAGGGGATGATTTCGCAATACACGCTGGCTTCTCTCACGGAGCGGGCAATCAACTGGGTGTACTGGGAACCAAAATCGAGGATGAGAATCTTTTCATTCATGAGCCGCAAAGATAAAGAAAGGATCGGCCTTTTTTTTGCCGTAATTCGTTGATTTGGGTCTTATCGCGTAACATTTTTTCGGAACATGGCGTCCCAGATGAAATGTTTTTTTCTTACCGGGATAAAAACCGAACTTTTCAAATCAAAAAAAATCTTTTATGAGAAAGTTATCTTTCCTGGTTTTTATAGCGATTTTAGGCATGACTTCCTGTCGTTTTCTCGGAAAACGCGTTCATGGAAACGGAGTTATAAAAACAGAGGAAAGGCCAGTAACGGCTTTTAAGGAAGTGGAAGCCAGCGGGGAGATCAAACTTTACGTTGCCCAGGGAGACCTGAAACCGGTTAAAATTGAATGCGATGAGAACATCCTCCGCTATATTGAAGTAATACAGGAAGGGGACCGGATCACGATACAAACAAAACAGGGCGTTAGCCTCCAACCTTCCGGCGATCTGAATGTATATGTTACGTCTCCTGCATTTAAGAGTATTGATGTATCCGGATCCAGTGACATCATTGGTCAGAATAAGATTACCAGTCCCGATGAGCTTTCGCTGCAGGCAAGCGGTGCTGGTGATATAAAAATGGAAGTGGACGCGCCAAAAATCATGGCAGGTATCTCAGGCAGTGGTTCGATCAATCTCAAGGGCCAGGCAAAAGATCTGGATATTGATCTTTCAGGTGCCGGTCACGCATATTGCTACGATTTGCTGGCTGAAAATACCAAAATTGATATCTCCGGGGCCGGCAGTGCCGACGTGTATGCAAGTGTAAAACTTGACGCCTCTGTGAGCGGTGCGGGCAATATCAATTATAAGGGAAATGCCAGTGTATCCCAGCAAATTTCTGGTGCAGGCAGTGTTAAAAAAACGGATTAATTAAAGATCCACATAACGGACCCGGATCCAGATATCCCGGTTACGACCCTTGTCATCAGTACAGGAAACTTTAACCGGACCTTCTTCAGGAATAAAAAACTGTCTGGTACCGGCGTCGGCTGATTTATAGAACCGGTTATTAATATACCAGAAAATTTTATTTACGTCATTGCTGCTGTGACAACTTAATTGTAGCGGCTCCGGATCTTTTCTGCTGATCAGGTATTCAAAACCGGAAGAAAGAGAAGTGATAACAGGACCTTCATCTCGGAATATTTTTTCGCAGTCGGGATTGTGTGGTGGAATTTTCTGGTATCCAATGTGGTTTTCTTCATAATAACGCTGGATTTCGGAAGGAATGCTACGGTATAATTTTTTCTTATACCCGTTCACTGGCATGCATATCCGGCAATAGGATATTTTTTCGTTTGCAGAGATAATGACTTCCTGAAGATGCGTGCAGGTCTTAGACGAAGAAACGCCAGGAATAAAAAATCCTGTAACGAGATTATCGCAAAATTCACCGGGCAGGAGACCGGTTTCGGCACAAATCATACGACTGTCCAGCGTCCCGGGCTTTACAAACCATTGTTCATCGGCATCATAGTCGATCGAATTGAATATTTTAAAAAGCAATGGTGTAGCTGTATTGGCCCCGCTCAATTCAGGAACACCCTGTGCAGAAAAATTTCCGCACCATACGCCGATAGTATAATCCGGGTTATACCCGATACTCCACGCGTCTCTTCTGCCATAAGAGGTGCCCGTTTTCCAGGCTATTTTAGGCAGATGAGCCGTGCTCTGCCAGTTGAGTGGAAAATCCGGTCGGTTTATTTTGCTCAGTATATCATTAATCATATATGCCGAGGCGGAACTCAGCACCTGTTTAGGCGCAGACAGGCCTTTCATTTTGTTGAAATGAAGGCTTATAATAAAGTCCCTGACAGGCAAAGATGCTGTACAATGCAGTCAGCTGTTCCAGGCTGGCACCGCATCCGCCAAGGATCATTGAAAGGCCCAATTTAGGCTGATTCTTTTTTACTGATTCAAATCCGCATGCTGCCAATGCCTGTACAAGACGGTCTTTCCCGAGTAGTTTCAGACTTCTTACGGCGGGGATATTCAGTGAATGTTCAAGGGCATATTCCATACTCACGTACCCATTGAATTTACGGTCAAAATTTTCGGGTGCATATCCCTGGTAGTTTACCGCCACATCATTGATTACCTGTCGCGGAGTGATCAGTCCTTCATCCATGCAAAGGCCATAGAGCAGGGGTTTAAGTGTTGATCCCGGCTGTCGGATAGCGGAAGCACCATTTACTTCACCCGCGTCGACTGTATCATGGAAATCAGCTGAACCCACGTAAGCCTCCACCCGGTGAGTATGATTGTTTATTACCACTACCGCTGCGTTTTGAATATTTTTCAGACGGCTCGCCTGAATATAATCCGCCACCAGTTTTTCCAGTTTAAACTGTTTGTTCATATCTATGAACGTTGTGATATTCTCGTCGCCGGATTTTTTTAACATCTGACTCAGCTGCGGAATCCATGCGGGAGCGGTCTTTCGGGTCGCTGTCAGGGGTTCACCGAGGGCATCTTCGATTTCTTTCGCAGTAAAAAGTTTTTCGCGCGCAAATTTTTTCAGCCAGTAATTCCTGGCGGTAATAATCCGATCATTTGCTTTTCCCATTACCAGCGTGGAAGGATGGTTGGGAATTATGGACAATGCAACTATCTCTGCCAGTGAAAGGTGATCCGGATTTTTTCTAAAATAAAAAAGCGATGCTGCCTGTACGCCCTGAATATTTCCGCCATAGGGAACCAGGCTGAAGTAGAGTTCCAAAATTTCTTCCTTAGAATATTTTAACTCCAGTTGTCCCGCACGGAATATTTCCCGCAGCTTATTGAAATAAGTTCGTTTCTTGGGTTCCAGTGCCCGTGCTACCTGCATCGTGATCGTGGAGGCCCCGGACCTGATTTTGCCATGCAGGATATTCCCAAGAAATGATTTGCAGATAGCGATCGGATTTATCCCGGGGTGATAATAGAAATATTTATCCTCTTTCCAGATAATGGTCTTTTTCAACAGCGGTGTCAACTCCGCAACATCTATTTTCATTCTCCATTGCTGATCTTTTGTCAAAAATGCATGAATCACTTCGCCCTGGCCATCCCGTATACAGGTTGAATATTCTATTTTATCCGGCAAAGGGAAAAAAAGGCAGAGTATTCCGAAAAACAGGATTAAAGAAATTCCCGCGATGAACATCGAAGTAAGAAGACGTTTAAATAATATCCGTGTGAAGGACCGCATGTGAATCAGTTAACCAGTTCGCGGGCATTTTCCATAGCAGCCGCTGTTGGCTTTTCACCCGAAAGCATTTTGGCAATGGCAATAATCCTGGATTCTTTATCCAGCAGTCGGATTTTTGTTTTGACGGCGTCGCCCTGTATTTCTTTATAAACATAAAGATGGGCATCTCCCTTTCCTGCTATCTGCGGCTGATGGGTAATGCAGATCACCTGTCTTTTCCGCGAAAGTTCCTTTAGGATGATTCCGACCTGCCTGGCAGCTTCACCGGATATACCCGAATCTATTTCATCAAACAATAAGGTTGGCATATCCATGGATTGGGCCACCAGCGATTTAATACATAACATGAGACGACTGAGTTCTCCGCCGGACGCCACTTTTTTCAGAGGCTCAAAGCGGTCACTCTTATTTGCATCAAATAAGAATTCTATATAATCCATACCATGATCGTTTAATGCAGTTGCACTGCAGACCACGCGGATACGAGCATTGGGCATACCTACTTTTTTCAGAAGCGCGTTTACTTTTTCTTCCAGGCCGCCGGTTTGTTCTTTTCGCTTCGGCCGATAATTGTCTGGGCGACCAGCGTTGCTTCTCTCACCAGCGATTCCACTGTCTTTTCCCGGATGTTAATTTCTTCCGCAATATTCAGGGATTCAGTCAATTTATTCTTAAGCTGATCACGTAGGCTGATGAGGTCAGCAGTCGTAATGAACATTATGCTTTTTAAAAAGTTTATACCCGGTATGAATGCGTTCGTTCAATTTCTCGATCTGCGCCGCATCATACTGTATATCTTCATTCACCGATTCAATTTCACCGGCCAGATCCTGCATTTCAATATGCAGGGAGGCAAGTCTTTTTAGTATTTCGGGAAATTTTTCATGATAATCGCGGAACGGTTCAAGTTGCTGGCTGAATATCCGAAGTTGTTGAACCAGCGGTTGATCCGACATATTCCGAGGCTATAATGAATTCCTGTAAGAACAGTTTTGATGGCTTCCGAATGCGTCTGGCGTTTTAATAATATGTTCTGCTTCCTCAAATTCATTTTCTTTCAGCCCGGCTTCTTCCAGTTCATTGAATAAAAATTTATGATAATCACTTTCCCGGTCTGCGGTTGCCTGTTTTAATTTTAATTGTTCCAGCTGTTGTCGGGCATCTTGTACCTGTTGAAAAATCTGTCTGATACTGGTCAAGTAATCCGGCGTTGGACGGCCAGGGCATCAACCACAGCCAGCTGGAATCCCGCTTCGCCCAGTGCAAGTATATCGAACTGCTGATGCAGGTCTACCAGCAGGATGCATAACCGCCGGAGCTGATCCAGGTTAACCGGCGTATCATTTACAAATGCCCTGGATTTTCCATTGGGACTGATTTCACGACGCAAAACCAGCTCCTGTTCCCTGTCCAGTTCTTCTTCCTGCAGAAATTGTCTCGACTTCCTTTACATGATGAACCCGGAAACTGGCTTCCACCACGGCTTTTCGGTCACGTCGTCTGAAGGATGGAAGTATCCGCTCTTTCGCCCAGCACCAGGGAAAGGGCTCCGGCAATAATAGATTTACCTGCACCGGTTTCTCCGGTAATCACCTGAAGGCCATCAGAAAAATCAATTCGAATCTCTTCGATGATCGCATAGTTCTGAATATGTAAATGGAGCAACATATAATTACTTGTCTGAAATTATAACGAAAATACTAACCTTCTGTACAACGTTCCATACCCGCTTTTGCTTTTTGATCGAGTGCATTTTTATAATCGTGCGATTTCATAGCCAATACCTTTTTAAAATAGATCAGCGCATTTTTTTTGTCTCCGCGGTTTTCATAAATATAGCCCATTTGTAGAGCGGCCCGGGCACCATAATATTCACGTCGGTTTTCGCCCAGTTTCATGGCTTCCTGATAGGCTGCCATGGCTTCTGATTTTCTACCCAGGGCATCATAAATCCTGCCGATGCGGTAACTGTATTCCAGCTGATCCTGCAGGATCCGGAAAGGATGGACAACTGATTACCGGACAAGCACCTGGAGTGCCTGGCTATAATACCCGCCATCATCGAGCAACCGCGCCTTGAGCAGAACCTCATTAGGCCAGCGACCCGATTCGGCTTCTTTTAATGCCTGTTTGTCTGCATCTGTTTCCGTATTCCCCGAAACCAGGATCCTTGCCCGGGCAGCCTGCGCTTTCTCCGGTTCATGTCTGCAGATAATAAATCCAGCTGATTTTTTGCAAGCACATCTTTTACATAGAATTTCCCTTTGAAACCGTTTGAGATAACGCTCCATATAGACGATGGATTCCGGATCGAGACGATCGGCCTTAGCATAACCCATTTGCATATCCCAAACGGGCATATCCAGATATCCGGGATCCCGGTTTAGCTGGCTGATAATTTCTTCCGTAACGGATGCATCCTGGTTATTGAGTGAAAGATTTGCCACGAGGTAAGCAAACAGATAATTGTTCCGGATATTCCAGTTCTGCTTTCTGGATATATTGAAATACCTGTTCCCGCTGGTTGAGGATATAAAATTTCAGGTACAGATAATAAAAAGCCGCTTCATCATGAAAGATCAGTGCATAGGGATCCTGGCTGTTCAGCATGTTTTCCAGAGTTTTCATACCCGCGTCAATCGTGCCATGAATACCCAGCAGACTGCTCAGCCACTGGTATCCGGGCGGAATGGTTCCGGCCGCCACCTGCATGGAACCCTGCAACATCCGGGAAGGTTGAAATTCCGGAAATTTTTCCAGATTTTCTTTTCCAGTCAGAAAGGATCTTCCGGAAATGACCAGGCAGCATCCCAGCGTTCACCGAATTTTATATCCACTGCGGCCCATTGAAAATAAATAACTGATCGGGTATACAGATAAAAAGGAGAAGAAGGGATCTGCCCTTTTTCATCAGGGCCAGCCGCTGATCGAGCAGAAGGTTTTCTGCGCTTGAATTCTTCCGGATCCTCATTAAAATAAAGAGTAAAAAAATCGATATAATTATCAAGAAAATAAGGAATGAGATTATCCGGATGTGCTTTTTTTTCCGCCTCCAGGATTAGTTTCCCGGTGTTGAGTCTTAATTTAATAATTTCCTCATAGGCCTTACGGCAGTCTGCATTAAAATCAAACTGATAATGAATCCTGTGCCCGGCCGGCGGGCAGGAACGAAAGAAAAGAAAATAAAAATGCAATAAAAAATACGAGATGAGCCGGACGGTTCATGATGCAAGTTAATCGACGCATGCATCCGGTGAAATCTTATTTCACATCTACACCGTCATTCAGGTCATTGTCGACCAGGATACGTCCGCAATTTTCACAAACGATAATTTTTTTGTGCTGGCGGATTTCACTCTGCCGTTGGGGAGGAATGGCATTGAAACAACCTCCACAGGCATCCCGGACAACCGGTACTACGGCCAGACCGTTCCGGTAATTGGTCCGGATACGATCGTAAGAATGCAATAAACGGGGTTCTATTTTTTCGCGGGCTTCTGCTGATAATTTGGAAAAATGACGTTCTTCTTTTTCAGTTGCTGCGATGATCTTATCGAGTTCTTCTTTTTTATTTTTCAAAACGGAATCCTTGGTGGACAAGGGTCTTTTTCGCCTTGTCCAGCAGCAATACTTTTTCAGCGACTTCTTCCTGCGCATCCTTGATATGCTTTTCTGAAAGTTTTACTTCCAGCTGCTGCATTTCAATTTCCTTGTTGATGGCTTCGAATTCGCGGCTGTTCTTTACATTCTCACTTTGCTTTTCGTATTTTTTAATCAGCTCTTCCGAATCCTTCATGGCCTGTTTCTTCTGGCTGATGAATTCCTGGATTCCGTTGATTTCTTCTTCGATACGTGTCTGTCGTGCATTCAGCCCCTGGATCTCATCTTCCAGATCACTTACTTCCATTGGAAGTTCGCCTTTCAATACTTTATATTCGTCTAATTTGGATTCTATCTTCTGAAGACTGATCAGAGAGGCTAATTTTTCTTCTACTGAAAATTCTTTGACGTTGGCCATAGTTTAGATATAATAATTGACCGGGTTTGTAATTGTACCCGATTTAAGGACGGCAAAGTTAGGAAATTTTTCGAGGATAACCGTCATGCAGCAGATCGATCGTAAATTGCTCACTTTCAAAGTGACCGATATCGGCAATTACCATTTGCTCCTCACCGCCAAAAAACTCATGATATTTAATATCTGCACTGATGAAAAAATCCTGCACCTTGCTGTAATGCATTGGAAATCAAAAAACTACCTGCTCCGCCACAAAGGGCTACCCGGGAGACGGGTTTTCCGGTCAGAGGGCTATGGCGTATCACCGGTATCCCAAAAGCTTCTTTTAATCTGCTTCAGGAACTGGTTTTCCGAAACGGGCTTTTTTCAGATCCCCGATCAACCCCGATCCAACTGCCGGGCAGATCCGTTTCTGGGTAAGCAGAATTTGACGGTTTGTCAGGCCAAGTTTATCCGCCATGGTGCATTTACTCCGGAAAGAATATTATCCAGGTTGGTATGAATGGCGTAAATCGTAATATTCTGTCTTGATGGCTGCAATCAGGGCTTTGGCCTGTCCCGTTTCAGGCGTTATCGGCGTGATGGGACGGAAAATCAACGGGTGATGTGAAACGATGAGATTGCATTTTTTTTCTATAGCTTCCTGAATGACCTCCTCCGTGCAATCAAGGCTCACCAAAACACCGGTACATTCCGCATCGGATATATCACCTGTAATCAATCCGCTGTTGTCATAATCTTCCTGATAATCCGGTGGTGCAATCGATTCCAGACCTGAATAATTTCCCTGATTTTCATGGTGTCAAATTAAGTCTTTTCAGTTTTTCTATCCTGAAAGAATTTAACTTTCCTAAAACTTAGTCATATGAAAAAAAGACTACTTCTTAATTACTGCCATTGTCATTTTCGGATTAAAGCCCATAGATAAAACCCTGACGCCCCAGGAAAGAGAATTTGCTATTCAGTTTATGACGAACAACCCGGGATACACTACTGATGGACGTAAAAGGACTGACAAGGCCCAACTCAATTTCAAAGCGGATTCCTCCCGATGGAGTATTGCCCAGTGTGTGGAACATATAGCGATGGCTGAAGACAGCGCTGACATTGGCTTATCAGCAGAGCTCTAGCATCACCGGCTGATCCCTCCAAAAGAGATTCCATCAAATATACCGATCAGCAAATCATACATTTTCTAACTGACCGGAGCAGAAAATTCCAGGCACCTGAAATGCTTGAGACCAGTCGGAACATTTGGTTCTTTCCAGGCATCGCTGGATTCCTTTGTTGTCAGAAGAAACCGAAATATCGAATTTGTAAAAACCACCCAGGATGATCTCAGAGATCATTATTGGGTATTTCCGGGGGTTGGGACTGTTGATGACTACCAGGTTATTCTTTTTATGGTTGCGCATAGCAAAAGACATACCCTGCAACTGGAAGAAGTGAAAGCCAGTCCGGGATTTCCGAAGAATTAACGTGTGGACATCAGGCATTCGATTCCGGATAAGTAATTTCCGGACTTGAGCACAAATTACCAATAACTATTCCACCAATTTCTCAATATGAAGAAGTTTTCCCGTTTTCATCAATATCCTTCCAGAATGATCCGGATACGGTGGGTGACATCACTATTGTAAAAAGGAATATTGAATTTCCTTTCTCTTTTACTCCCCATGTAAATTGGGATTCCAGTAAAGGGTAGTCCGAATATCATCTGTTTCCGGTTCGGGGTTGATCAGATAATCAGGTGAATAAAATTCCCGTACCGCAGTATATCCCGGAATCCGCGCCATATCCAGTCCTTTAATAGAAGGATCCGGTTTTCTGTCCCTGCCCTTTTTGGTATATACCGAAATCACACCACCTCCTCCTCCACTGATTCACGGCTGCTGATCCCGGTGAAAATACTTTTACCATGGCGATATCAGCTCACCTTGATATTATTCATCTGTGCCGGGATCCGCTCTGCATTTCATTCAAGTATATAGCGTTGGTGTACCTCCCCTCCAGGACAGGGAAGGGTGTCGGACCGGCAGTCATAATCTGTAAACCGGCAACTTTACCCTGCAGATAGGTGAATATATTCATGGACGGCAAAAGCGATCACTCATTCGTCAGGTCAAAAATTGTCGCATTTCCACCGCTGAATAGCCCGGAGCATATTCCTCATCCAGTTTTTCCTTTATCAGATTTTATTCTTGCCCTTACAGTCACTGCATCCAGGTTCTGCACTTTTTTATCCTGGTCGTGTAAACGGGCTATTTCGTACATATACCTGCCGGCTTTTTCTGATCAGTGAACTATCATCGGCAGACCAGGCTGGCATGGTCATATTAAAAGGCTCTGAGTTTTTTTGACGCCGGGATACAAGCCATTTTTAAATATAACGGCAGCTTCGTTGGAAAGATTTCGGTTTGTATTAAATTGATAATACGCTTTTGCGGTATCATAAAAAACCAGTCCGGAATGCTGAATTTTCCATTATTTGCTGTAGGGCACCGTGAGCATATTGGTCGCCGAATCCTTATTCTGAAAAATAACATTCAGGCTTTCATCTTTGGGAATTCTTGAATTCATCAACGCCCAGCACTTCAGCATTTAAGGAAAGATAATTTTCAATCGGATATTTGATTACCGGTGTTTTCCCCTTTGCGAGGTCTTCCCATTTGAACCTTCGCCATCCATGCGTCAGCATTACCAGGTCGAGTTGCTGAACCAGGGAATCCTGCATTATTCTGAAAATAATAATACGGATTTTTTACATATCCATGCAGATCTCCGGTTAAGCAGCAGACTGGTAATGATATTATCATCCCATGGTCTGTTTCCATCTACTTCCGCATCCGTAATAGCGAGGGAAAGATTGGATTTCAGAGTGTCCAGGCAATTCAATATCCACCACATTCCTTCCCCTTTTCTTTAAACTCTTCGCACTCAGATGTCAATTTACCTTCAAAACCATAATCATGATTATTGATAAAACAAACCCGTTCCGCCAGCGGCACCTGGTTCATATCAAAAACAGTAACCTGCAGAATTCCGGTGGGAAGATCACTGGGTAGGAATACTTCCGCCACTCATAGTAACATCTTTCAGATTTACAATGGCTTTGTAAACCATCTGCTGGTTCATGTGTGCGATAACAATAACCTGTTGATTGGCCAGACTTTCCGCAGGCCTCGAGCACAGAAAAAATCAATTTCTGATTCGCATTCAATACCCGCAATGCTATTCCGGAAGATTTGACCGGTGGCAGATCCGTTCGGTGTTCAATTCCTTTTTCATCCTTCCAGACTGCATAAAAACATCCTGTTTATCCGGAACCAGCAGAAATTTACCCATTCCGTTATGGGTTGTATTAAAATTGAATAAGGCTTTCCCGGTCTGATCATATAATATGCCAGTAACTTTTACGCGGCTGACCATAAGCGTCTTCTGCTTTGAAAGCAATATTGTTTTCCATGCCGGCAACCATATCACCCCCTTCCGGAAAAAAATGAAGACTGACCGGTGAGGTATCCGTATGTGCCGAGGAATCCTTCTGAGCTCCCGATGATTCGGAGATCTTTGGTGAAAACAAAACTGGTATCGAAATTCAGCATCCAGGTGGTATATGCTCGTATATGAATTCGGGTTCCCTCAAAAGATGCAGGCAGGTCAAAACTACCTACGGCGGTGGATTCAATAATGGGCGCGGTATTGCGCAGAATAAGATTTCCACTGGCGTCATATAATTCTGCATAGAAATTTTTACTGTATGGTGAAGGATCAAATCCGGAAAACAAATAAGCTTTATACCAGATGCGATCGCCGGGGTTATATGCTTTTTTATCGAACTGCAGATATAATTTCTCCTGCGGATATTTTTCAGCATACACTTTCATCATGGAATCGATCATCTGTGCGGAGCTGAACAAGGGAGAAAAATAAAAAGTGATCAACAAAACAAGGAACTGAAATTTCCGGTTCATATGGTAAAAATTAGGACAAATCTCTGTTATCTTGCCGTAAGAAATAAAACAGAATTTTTAGTTAAGATTTTTTGAAGATGATAAAGATACGCGGCCAGTCAAAGAACTTTATGAAAATTACCGGGAGCATATGCGCAAACTGGCCGATGTAAAAGCTGCCCTGGCCCTGATGCAATGGGATCAGGAAACCTATCTGCCTGCAAAGGGAACGGAATTCCGCGCCCAGCAGGTTGCAACTCTTTCCGAAATGGCTCACGAAATGGCTACGGCAGAAAAACTTGGATCCTTGCTGGAATCTCTGGAAGGTAGCAGTGGTCTGAGTGAAACCGAAAAGAAAAATATTTCACTTAACCGGGAAGATTATTGAAAACAGAAAAAATATCCGCCGGCCTTTGTCCGAAAAATGAGTGAAACCGTATCCAGAAGTTTCAATGCCTGGAACCAGGCAAAAAAGGAAAGCCGGTTTGACCTTTTTGAAAATGAACTGGCTGAACTGGTCATATTGAAAAAAGAAGAAACTGAACTACTTGGATATCAGAAGCATCCATATGACGCACTGATGGATGAATTTGAAAAAGGCTGCACCGTCGATCTGATTGATAAAGTTTTCGGAAATATGCTGCCCAAACTGCGGAAAATTCTGGAAAAAATTCAACAGAAAACCCCTCCGGACGATAGCTTTCTCTTTAAATCCTTCGACAAAAAAAAGCAATGGGATTTCGGTATGGAAGTCATTGCCGAACTCGGATTTGATTTTGAAGCAGGACGACAGGATCTTTCAACTCATCCGTTCAGTACCAGTTTTAATAAATATGATGTTCGAATAACCACACGAATTGATGAAAATGATTTCAGCAGCATGTTATTCAGTTGTATCCATGAAACCGGCCACGCACTATATGAACAGGGATTACCGGAATCGGAATATGGACTTCCTTCTGGTGAATATGCTTCCCTGGGTATTCATGAATCCCAATCGCGCTTATGGGAAAATCATGTCGGCAGAAGCAGGTCATTCTGGAAATTTCATTACCCCCGGGTGTTGCAGATATTTCCGGAAGCATTTCAGGGAATCACGGAAGAAAAGTTTTACCGGGCAGTAAATAAAATTAAACCTTCCCTGATCCGTACAGAATCTGACGAACTCACCTATCATTTTCATGTGATGATCCGGTATGAAATAGAAAAAATGCTGATACAGGGAGATTTAAAATCGGCAGATATTCCGGCCTGCTGGAATGAGCAATATAAAAAATGGCTGGATGTGGATGTACCGGACGACCGTCGGGGATGCCTTCAGGATGTGCACTGGAGTCATGGCAGTTTCGGATATTTCCCAACCTATAGCCTGGGAAGTTTTTATGCTGCCCAGTTTTTTGCCAGTGCCGCTAAGAGTGATCCCGCTGCTGAACGACAAAATGGAAAAAGGAGCATACCAGCGGATTATTACAATGGCTAAGGCAACGAATTCATGGATCCGGACGTATCTGGAATAGTGAAGAAATCTGTAAATTTGCCACGGGGGAAACCCTGAATGTGCAGTATTTTCTGGACTATTTGCTTGACAAATATGGAAAGATTTACGAATTTTAAAGTTATATCCAGAGAAGCCCATGAAAAGATCACCCCCGCTAATAGCCCTTTTTCTCGTATTGCTTGTTATTCCATTCTCCTGTAAAAAATTTATTGAGAAGCAGGAACAAAACTATATCGTGATCTCTGGTTACCAAGGGCACCTGGAGGATTACCGGATACTATGATCATAAGACCAAAAACCTTACTGACAGCTTTGCCGGATACTCTTTTCAGTTTAACGAAAATAATACCGTTTATGGTACCCGTTATGGCCAGCAAACAAACGGAACCTGGTCGGTAGATGTCGGCAATAAGTCCATAACTTCCACTTTTTCATAATGCTGCCTATCCGATTATCCTGTTGAACTATACCTGGACAATAACAGACAGTTACACGGATTCTGTTGCGGCGAAAACAGCCGTCGACTCATCTTTTAATATCCTGAATCTCCATAAAAACTGAAATATCAGTTATTTGATCCCCTGAGCTAGTGGTAAACACTTATTTAATAGCCATGAAATCCGGTAATTTCACGCCAGTTTAGCTTATAAAACAATTTTGAACCTCCTGTCACGTTATGCAATTCGTAGAAAAGATATTACCTAGCATCTGAATATCTTCTGCAAATCCGGATACCCAGCGATATTTTTTTCAGCCTTAGGCTGAATAAAATATCCTTTACCCCTTGTAAACTATGATGTAAATCAACCTTAAATCACTATCCGTTGTTCAGAAAACTACGTTTATTATCGATTTTCCTGCTGGCCGCTGTTTATAGCGGTTATGCGCAGGTGCCGGTAGTCTCTATTAATGCCACCCCCCTTTCCGGTTGTGCCCCACTCGCTGTTTCATTAAATGGTTCCGCCACGAATTCTCCCAGTACATGGAGTTGGAATTTCGGTGGTGTGCCCCCTGCCGTAACGGGCGGAAATCCAACAATTCAAAATACGGCGGTTCAATATAATGTACCCGGCACATATACAATTACACTAACAGCTTCAAATGCCAGTGGTACCAGTGTTCCGGTAACAAAAACCATTACGGTTTATGCTGTACCCATCAGCCGATTTTACGGTGGATAAATCCACGGGTTGTTTTCCCACTACGATAAATTTTACAAATACTTCTTCCCCTGATGTAGTAAAATGGATCTGGGATTTTGGAGATGGTATCTTGGATTCAACGAATTATAATACCAGTCATATTTATCAATATGGAGGTACTTTCCCGGTAATACTCGCGGTAAAAAATAATTTCGGATGTTCCGGCAAGGCTTCCGTTAAAAATGTTGCTGGCGCCATTACACTTTCAAACGGCGTTTTACCTGATTTCAATACAGTATTAAACAGCAGCTGTACTTTGCCGGTCGCAGCTACCTTTACAAATCAGACAACTGGTCCTCCAACCCTGAGTTATGCCTGGGATTTCGGCGATGGCACACCCCCTTGGACAGATGTTACTACTTCTCCAAATCATAATTTTTCAACTCCGGGAAATTACATTGTAAAACTGGCCGCTACCAGTAGCCTGGGTTGTACTGATACCCTGAGTAATACAGTGAATATTTCTGCCAGTGGAAACCTGTCTGATTTTACCGGGGCAGGAAATGTCTGTATCAATACGCTTGTAAATTTTCCGAACACATCGTCTCCTGCTCCGACCAGCTCAACCTGGGACTATGGGGATGGTTCTCCGACGGAAATCAGGAGAGACGGTCAGCATAGTTATACCACACCGGGAACCTACACGGTTACTCTCAATAATAGTTTTTCCGGATGTAGTGGTATTGTAACTAAAACAGTGACCGTCGTGGGTCCTCCCGCCACAAGTTTTAACGGGACAAACCTGAATGGCTGCACTCCGCCGCTAACCAGCCAGTTCAATGACCTTACCGCCGGGGCAACATCCTGGCTGTGGAATTTCGGCGATGGTACTACGTCTACAATTAAAAACCCCTCCCATCAATACACTACTTACGGAAGTTTTCAGGTAACCCTGACAACGAGTTCAGCTGGCGGTTGTTTAAATACACTTGCACAATCTTCGTTTGTAAATATTGTTAAACCAGCTGTAACTTTTTCAAATGCGCCGGCTTATGGTTGTGCTCCTTTTATTTATACACCTACCATTGTAGTAACTACGGTTGACGGTGTGGCAAATTACATGTGGGATTTTGGAAATGGTGTTACGTTTAATGGATTAACCCCGCCTCCGCAAACCTATGCTGCAGGCGTATACAATATCTCACTTACGATCACGACCAACGGCGGATGTCAGGCCACAGCAACCGGAGTCGTTAAAGTGGGATCCACACAACCCGTTCCGCAGTTTATTGCTGTTCCAACGTCACAGTGCGTTGGCCAGCCAATTCAATTTACTGACCAATCCACCGGTGGGGCCAATCAGTGGACATGGGATTTTGGAGATGGAGGAAGTGATACGGCCCAGAATCCAATCCATTCTTATACTAAACCCGGCACATACGATGTTACACTTACAGCATATAATAACGGATGTCTGCAGATCCTGAAAAAAACCGCTTATATCACAATTAACCCGCCACTGGCAGATTTCAAATATTCCTTTGCCTGCGGAAATAAAACAAGTTATACGTTCACCGATAATTCTACCGGTGCTCTAACATGGGATTGGGATTTTGGTGATGGGAGTGCCCATTATACTACGGGACCGAATCCTCCCGTTCATATTTATCCTAGCGGACCGCCGACGACCTATAATGTAACTTTGAAAGTAACAAATGGCGGGTGCACCAATACCGTTACAAAACAAATAATCGTAAATCAAACGACTACGATTAATATCGCCATAAATCCGGTTTGTATTAATACAGTGATTCCCATTTCAACATCAGCACCGGCTTATGTTGTAAGTTATTTATTTGATTTCGGAGATGGCAGTCCGCCGGCGGGATCCGGCAGCGGCGCAACTTCCCACACCTATACCACACCAGGTGATTATACTATTACGTTAACTACAACCGATAATAATGGTTGTACGGAAGCCGCTGCTACATATCTCATGCATGTCAGCGGACCGACCGTCCAATTCACTACACCTACCCTGATTTCCTGCGGAGCCCTGACTGCAGCATTCCAGGATCAGAGCACACCATCTCCCGGAACAACACTTACAACCTGGTCCTGGGATTATGGTGATGGCTCAGTAGCAACAGGTCAGACGCCTGCAGCGCATAACTATATTTTTCAGGGAATTTTTCCGGTCAAACTTAAAGTAACTGATAACAACGGATGCTCAGACAGCCTGGTCAAATCCAATTATATTACCGTATCCATTCCGGTTGCAAAGTATATTACGGATGACTCGAATTATTGCCCTGCATCCAATATCAAATTCACAAATACATCCAGTGGAGGCTTCACTCCCGTGTATACATGGGATTTCCAGGACGGTACAACCTATGTTGGTCGCCAATCCGCCATTACACAATTATCCTGTAGTAGGTGTTTATCCCGTTAGTCTCAGCATAAAGGACGCTTATAATTGCACCAGCACTTATTCTAATCCGACACCGATTAATATTGATGTGCCGGTTGCTTCTTTTACTATGAGCTCAAGTTATTCGGCCTGCCCCCCGCTGAATGAGCAATTTACATTTACCGGCCATTATGCACAATCCTATACCTGGAATTTTGATAATGGCGGATCGGCCATTATATCGGATCCCAGCAGTATATACACATTACCCGGAGATTATGATCCCAAACTGACCATTAAAAGTCCGGGAGGATGTTTTGCAACGGCCACCCAGCATATTCATATTGATGGTCCGATCGGTTCCCTTACCTATTCTCCGCTCACTGCCTGCGATGCTTTGGATGTCAATTTCCAGGTTACAACGTCCAATGTGATTACTTTCATCTGGAACTATAATGATGGATTTGTAGATACAACTTCTGTTCCGACTATCACGCATCATTACTCGATACCCGGTGCATATATACCGATTGTTACTCTTGTTGATGCTGCCGGCTGTCATGTAAATCATTTCGGTACCGATCAGATTGAAATAGATCATATCACCAGCACGGCTTTTATAGTGGACAATCCAATTCTCTGTGATAACGGCACAGTCCAGTTCACCAACACATCACTGGTATCTACGGGAACAGCCATTACAAATTATACCTGGGATTTTGGCGACGGGTCGCCTACCGTCAGTGGTATGAACGCGGCACCATCACATTTCTATGCAACACCGGGTGTATATACAGCGTCACTGAATATAACGACACTTGGTCTGTGTACCGGTTCATACACTACACCGATTACCGTAGCTGCATCACCGCAGGTAGCAATCAACGGAATGTTATCCCAATGCGAACCAGCGGTCTTAACTTTCTCCGGAACCGAAATCGTCCCCGATCCATATGGTCCACTTACCTGGTCGTGGGATTTCGGAAACGGTCAGGCAGGATCCGGCCAGAATCCCGCTCCTGTTAGTTATCCGAAGGCGGGCGAATATGTTGTTCAGCTTATTGCAACCAACACGAAAGGGTGCAAGGATACAACCGATACAACACCTCCTTCTCATTTGTTCATCTATCCAATTCCCTCCGTATTTGCGGGAGCAGATACGACGATATGCCTGGGTACACCGCTTCAGTTGAACGCCAGCGGAACTGCAACACTCTATAATTGGCTTCCTCCGGTGAACGGTTCATCCCTGAGTTGTCTGAATTGTCCCAACCCGGTTGCAGACCCGGTTCCAACCAGCACCTATTTTATTGTACAGGGCACCAGTCCACAGTTTTGCTCAGCAAAAGATACGATTCAGGTTACGGTAAACACACCGGTAACCGTCAATATTAGCGGTCCCGATTCAGTTTGCCTGGGCCAAAGCACGCAACTGGTTGCATCCGGTGGCGCCATATACAGCTGGACGCCGGCTCAGGGATTGGATAATCCGAATATTGCCAATCCAAAGGCAACTCCGGATGTGTCGCAAGCGGGAACTGGTAATAGTGCCATCGTCAATTACCAGGTGACCGGCTATGACAGTAAAAAATGTTTCTCCGACACCAAATCGGTCGATATTACAGTATTTAATTATCCTGTAATTGACATGATACCGAATGCAACGATCAATGTAGGCAATACCTACCTGATCAATGCAACTGCCTCCAGCAATATAGTTTCGCTGGATTGGAATCCTTCCAACACACTCAGTTGCTCAAATTGTTTAACACCCGTGGCTAAGCCGACGATCACAACAAAGTATTCGCTAACGGCCACCAATGATGGCGGTTGTGCCACAACAGACAGCATCCGGATTCAGGTTATCTGTAATGGAGCGAACTTCTTTGTTCCGAATTCATTCTCTCCAAACGGGGATGGTGTGAATGACCATTTTATTATAAATGGTATTGGTTTGAATGTGATTCCATCCATTACCATATATAACCGCTGGGGACAGATCGTATTCCAGAAAAGCAATTTTGCACCTAATTCGAGTGCGGATGCCTGGGATGGAACCTTTAACGGACAGCCTGCACCCTCGGATGTTTATGTGTATACGATTCAGATACTGTGCGATAATGCAACCCTTATTCCCTATCACGGAAACGTAACCCTGATCAGATAATACCAGAAAATGACAAACCTGACCCCTATAAAAAAAATTTGTTTCACCCTGACAGTAATGGCTGTCAGTGTCGCGACTGCAGTTGCACAGGACCTGCATTTTTCGCAATTCTTTGAAACGCCATTGTTAAGAAATCCGGCCCTTGCGGGAATATTTACCGGGGACTATCGAATCCAGGGTGTATATCGTGATCAATGGAATAGTTTTACCAACGCGTATAGAACAGGCTCTTTCAATGGAGAATATAAATTACCGGTAGGGCAAACAAATGATTTCCTTACTATGGGAATGCAAATTCTCTACGATAAGGCGGGGACTGCCGGACTCACATCTACGCAGGTTATGCCTGTGCTCAATTACAATAAATCACTTTCGAATACCCATTCCAGTTATATTTCACTGGGATTTATGGGTGGCTATGTCGAAAAAAGAATTGATGTTTCAAAAATTACTACGAATAGCCAGTTCGATGGGGCAGCATTTAATCCTTCCCTGGCTACGGGTGAAACTTTTCCCTCGCCCGATATTCATTATTGGGATGCCAGTGTGGGTGTAAGCTACAACAGTAGTTTCGGACAGAACCAGCAAAACAGTCTTTATCTTGGTGTGGCATACCATCATTTGAACCGGCCGATGAATTCTTTTTATCAGAATACAGCGGTCGAGTTACAACCTAAGTGGGTATATTCAGGAGGTGCAAAATTTATCCTGGACGAAAAATCATCGATTACTGTACAGGGAGATTTTTCCAACCAGGGTGTAGCTCGAGAAATCATCGGCGGTATTATGTATGGCTACAATCTGGGTGAATTTACAGATGACCCCAGGTATATGCTGGGAATCGGTGCCTATTTAAGAGTAAATGATGCTTTTATCCCCGTACTAAAACTGGATATGCTTCCCCTTTCAATGGCTCTTAGTTATGATGTAAATATTTCTACGCTGAATACCGTGAGCCAGGGTCAGGGAGGATTTGAAATTTCAATTTCTTATACAGGGTTTCTTGACAGGGAAAATTCGGCCAAGAACAGAATTCTCTGCCCCCGTTTTTAAAAAATGATTTTATTAAATATTAAGCGACGAATGGGAACTGGCCTGCCTTCTAACCGCTTTAAGATTTCCGATTAGCTGAACATTTCTTTTACCTTATCAAAAAAACTTTTCTCGTTTTTATCAGGCTTTGGTTGAAAGTTGGGAGAAACTCCCAATTTTTCCAACGCTGCTTTTTCTTCAGCAGAAACCTGTTGTGGGGTCCATACATTTACATGAATCAGCTGATCGCCTTTTTCATAAGAATTAACCGAAGGAAATCCTTTCCCCTTCAGCCGGAAAATTTTTCCACTCTGTGTACCGGTAGGAATGCGGATCTTAGCTTTTCCATCGATCGTGGGAACTTCCACATGGATCCCAAATACTGCGTCAGTAAAAGAGATATGTAAATCAAAAGCCACGTTTAGTCCGTCCCGCTGCAATTCCGGATGGGTTTCTTCTTCAATCAAAATGATCAGATCACCGGGCGACCCTCCTCTTTCTCCGGCGTTTCCTTTTCCAGAAACACTTAACTGCATTCCTTCCTGCACACCGGCCGGAATATCGATACTTACAACCTCTTCCCCAAATACCCGCCCTTCACCCTTACAGGAAACGCATTTAGCCGTGATGGTAGTTCCCTCCCCATTACAATTGGGGCAGGTAGTAACAGTCTGCATTTGACCCAGGAAGGTATTGCTAACCCTCCTTACCTGTCCGCTTCCTCCACAGGTACCACAGGTTTGCACACTGGCTTTATCTTTAGCACCACTGCCATGACAAGTTGAACAGGTTACATGTTTTTTTACCTTGATGTTTTTATTGACGCCTTTGGCGATCTCTTCATAACTGAGTTTGATTTTTATCCGCAGATTTGATCCACGAATACCGTGTGAACGGGAGTTCCCGCCACCGCCCCTACGTCCTCCGAAAAAGCTTCCGAAAATATCTTCACCGAAAACATCACCAAACTGGCTGAAAATGTCTTCCATGTTCATGCCACCGCCACTGAACCCGCCACGGCCGTTATTTACTGCTGCATGCCCATAACGATCATATTGGGCGCGTTTGTCGCCATCGCTCAAAACTTCATACGCTTCGGCCGCTTCTTTAAATTTTTCTTCCGCTGATTTGTCACCCGGATTGCGATCGGGATGATACTGCATGGCCACTTTGCGGTAGGATTTTTTTATTTCATCTCCGGAAGCAGTTTTAGCAATGCCCAGTATTTCGTAATAGTCCCTTTTCATTCAGATTTTATTCATTTTCCCACGATCACTTTCGCGAACCGGATAATTTTATCATTCAAATAGTAGCCTTTCATTACTTCAGCCACAACTTTACCCCTGAGATCGGCTGAAGGTGCCGGCACTTCACTGATCGCTTCATGTTTTTCTACATCAAATTCTGAATGCAGGCTTTCCATTGGTTTTAATCCCCTGTTTTGCAGAACGTTACGCAATTTATTAAATACCAGGTGCACACCGCTCAGGTCCTTATTGGATTTACCTTCCTGAAGTTGTTTCTCAGCCCGGTCACAGTCATCCAGCACATCCAGCAAGGATATAATGATTTCTTTTCCGGCAGTTTGACTCAATTCAACGCGTTCCCTGGCACTGCGTCGTTTGTAATTTTCAAATTCCGCCAACAAACGCAAGTATTTGTCTTTCTGCTCCTGTAAATCTGCATTCAGCTTCTCCACCAGGTCATCCTCTTCCAATGTCTGGCTTAAATTGTTCGTGCCTGCAACATTTTCATCGGTATTAATGTCAACCGTTGATTCTCTGCCACTTACAGCTTCAAAGCCGTTTTCTTCTGAAATATTTTCTGTATTCATGTGCATATACTGGAAATTCTGGCAAAGGTAAGCTTGTCAATTATTTTGCCAACTGCTGATTTGAGACAAATTGTCTCCCTTTCGACTGGCCTTGCCTCGCTACTTTTACGCCATGATTCCTGTAATTCTGAAGAAACGAATTGGACTACGTATTGAAAATGGACATCCGTGGATTTTCGGAAATGAAATAGCTGAAACAGAGGAAACGGTGAGACCTGGAGAAATTGTAACTGTTTTTAACAGTAATAAAAAATTCATCGGCAAGGGTTTTATTAATCCAAAATCACAGATTGCAATCCGACTGCTCACAAGAAAGGAGGAGGAAGTCATCGATGCCCGGTTTTTCCATCACCGAATAGAGAACGCTTGGGAATACCGCAAAAAATTGGGCTACCGTGAAAACTGCAGGCTTGTATTTGGGGAGGCAGACGGATTACCGGCGCTCATCATCGATAAATTTGGTGAACATTTTGTCATTCAGACCCTTGCCCTGGGAATGGATGTATGGAAACCTGCCATCGTTTCTGCTCTGGAAGATATTTTCAAAAGTGAAAAAATTTATGAGCGAAACGATGTTCCAGTACGGGAATTGGAAGGAATGGTGCAGCAAAAGGGTTTTTTGTCTAAACCCTTTGACCCGAAAATTATTATTCAGGAAAATGGAATCCGTTTAGAGGTCGATTTGGAAAACGGTCAGAAAACCGGCTATTTTCTTGATCAGCAGGATAACAGGCGGGCGATTCAGCATATTGTAAAAGAAGCTGAAGTTCTTGGTGCTTTCAGCTATACCGGAAGCTTCGAATTGCATGCCGGCTACTATGGGGCTAAATCCGTTCTGGGACTGGACATTTCAGAAAATGCTGTTCTGCAGGCGCAACGGAATGCGAAACTTAACGGACTTGAAGACAGGGTCCGGTTTGAAGCGGTGAATGCCTTTGATGTGTTGAAAAAATGGAGCCGTGAAAACAAAAAATTCGATGTTGTTATGCTGGACCCACCTGCTTTTACCAAGAGTCGGGAAAATATCGGTAGGGCGCTAAGCGGATATAAGGAAATCAATCTCCGGGGCATGAAACTGCTTCGCTCCGGTGGATTTCTGGTTACGTCCAGCTGTACCAACCTGGTTTCATCGGATGCATTTCTCGATACGATCCGATCCGCTGCCCAGGATGCCGGCAAGAAAATAAGGCAGGTTGTATACCAGGCACAGTCCTCTGATCATCCCATCGCCTGGGGACTGGAGAACACCCACTATCTGAAGTTTTTGATTGCGGAAGTTTCCGATTAAAGTAGTGAATTTGGGAAATGTAATAAGTGTTAGAAATGTAAATGCTTCAACTGTCTATACCTGAATAGGATCGTTTGACGCGGCGTTTTACTGGTTTTTTACAATTACATTTTCCTTCATTATAATAAATTAAGCCTGATATAGATCATTTATAATTTATTGAAAAATAATCACTCAATGAGGAAGTCGCTTGCATCAACAATAAAATATACCGACCTGTAAATTTTTTATAATTCCGGAATCCGTTATATCTCCTAGTTTTTCTACATTATTTGTTCACCTGAAACTTCCCGCTTTCAACAATTTTTCCGCTTGGGTCGCGGAGTTGGAAAATGTAAATACCCCGGAAAAAATCAGAAAGGTTTACGATATTTTTCTGATCAGCCAGGGAGAATTCATATACTTTTTTCCCGAGGAAGTTAAAAAGTTGGATCGTGTAATTCTTATCGTATTTTTTTGCGAAATCTTCAAATGTGATGAAGGAAGTGGCGGGGTTTGGATAAAACCGAACTGTTGCGGTATTTCCGTTATCCGAAAAAACCCCAAGGCGGCTTTGGGCACTAACGCCAGCCGTTGAAAAAATCACCATAAGTAGGACAAGGTAAAAAAGCCTCATAGTTTACTGGATAAGGTTCCAGAGATACAATATACCAAATTTTTCCAAAGGTACAAAAAGCCCGGCATTTGCCCCTGGAAGCCATTTTAAGACCATTTCCTGGACTTAGACTCTCAATTTCGTGATTTACCCCGCTTAGTTCAATCTTGTTAATCTTCGCTCTGCATACATCAGAAAACCTCTTTCCAAATTAACGAGCAAATCGGTAAACTAAGTACGTACTCCGGGTATATGGTTTAAAAAATTAGACAAATTTATCAGATTTAGACAGATTTATCAGAAATGTACCCTCACTGTCCAAAATCAGTTCAAGATCCCGCTTTATTATTTTTTATCATTCTAAAGCAGGCTTCTCCCAGGACTCCTGCTACATTCTCCCAGCTATGAGTAGACGCAAATTCCACCCTCCTTCTGTTTGCTTCTTCAGATGTAAAAAACGGGTCTTCAATTGCCTTGCGGATAGCCGTTACATATTCCGTCATTGTACTACACAGCATCACTTGATTACGAAACATATCCATTGCCTCAGTCGCTGTCGCAATAACCGGCTTACCTGCTGCCAGATATTCATCAATTTTTCGAGGATAATTACCAATCGTTAGTTGATTGACCAGCTGCGGATTTATGCAAACAGTAAAATGCCTTATATAATCTGCTGACTGTTCCGGATTTTTAACTCCTAGAAAAAATACATTGTTCAGTAACCGAAGTCTGCTTTTTTCGAATTGTTCGTCTACCGGACCAACGAGTACCAGGCTCATTTCAGGCATTGAGGCTGCAATATGCAAAAGTAGGGCTTCGTCCAGGCGCATACCTGTAATTGCCCCGAAATAGCCTATAACAGGCTTCGGGACAGACTTCAGATCCGATGGTTCCTGGAGCAGATTCCGATTAAAGGAGCTCAGATTACAACCCTGGCCGATATACGCAGTCCGTTGATTCCACCTGCCTGCATATTCAGCGAGCCAGAGTGAATTAGCTACCACCAGGTCGGCCTTGGCAATTATCTCTTTTTCACAGCGCGGCCCGAACTTTATAAAATAGGGCTGCGTCGTTAAAAAATCCCGGAGGTAAAAAATATATGCACTGATGGGAAGAAGAGCTTTCAAATATAGTCCCCGGAAAAAATCATTATCATTTATAAATAAAATATCGTTGAATGCCAGTTTTTGAATCACAGATTTAATCTCCAGGGCCAGTCTCTTGTTATTGATCCGGTTGAAAAAATCAAAAAGTTTGTAGTTGGGTGACCAGTTACCCGATTCCATCAGGGACTTGGGATGAAGTACCCAGAAATCATTACCGACGGATTCCAGAGACATTCGGCATCTCGGGATCAAACTGTTTTAGCGGAGAACCTGGACTTTAGTACTGTTTTCCGGTCATTTGCCCGGTCGATGAATAATACCCTGTTATAACGGGCAAGCTCATACGCCAAATCCTTCAGATTAAACGCTATTTGCGAATTCCAGGGCTGGAGACTGAATAAGATGATATCCCTGTTTTTGATAAATCGGTGTGCGGTCATACTTGGAAGGATCCGGTATCCGGACTATTCTCTTTTTTTTCAAAACCATGATTTCCCGCCCGCAATCTATTAGTTTTAGTAAGGATTCCTGGTTACCTGAAAAACAAATTTATGCAGGTTACAAATCCGTAGTGACCGGACAAAGCTTTTGTACTCAGGCAATCAGTTGGTTATGATAGCCAAAATGACTAAAATAATAATATATTCCAGAAATCAAAACTGCTTGGGAAGTCTCATTCTGTATATGTAATCCGGAAATGAAATTCCAGGAATTTGATTTTTTAAGTAGCTGCCCTTCCGCCGAATCTTCTAAATTAGCGGCCTGCCAAGGACTGAATATGGTGAAAATTTTATTCTTTTTCAGTTTATTTATTGTTTTCTACAGTTATGTCGGATATGGAATAGTCATTTATTTGCTGGTGACATTAAAACATCTATTTTCCCGTCGGAAGGATATCCATCAACCAGTGGCATTTGAACCCGAAATCACATTGATCGTTGCGGCTTATAACGAAGCCGGTCTCATCGAAAATAAAATCGCGAACAGTCTGAATCTCAAATACCCTTCCGGCAAGCTCCATTGGATATTTGTCACAGATGGCTCAACAGATGAAACGCCGGAAATTGTTAGCAGATTTAGTCAAATTCGTTTGCTCCATCAGCCGGAACGAAAGGGAAAAGCAGGAGCCTTGAACCGGGCTATGAAATTTGTGGAAACTCCTTTTGTGATCTTCAGTGATTCCAATACGCAGCTAAATCCTGAAGCCGTACAGGAGATTGTAAAGCATTATACAGATGCACGGGTAGGGGGAGTTGCCGGAGAGAAAAAGATTGTGAAAAAAAGTGCGGAAAACGCAGCTGCATCCGGGGAGGGCTTTTACTGGCGATATGAATCCCAGCTTAAAAAGCTGGATTCGGCATTCTATTCGGTGGTAGGTGCGGCCGGAGAATTATTTTCTTTAAGGACTTCATTGTATCAGGAAGCAGCTGAAGATACCATCATCGAGGATTTTGTTCTGTCTTTACAAATCTGTATGGCAGGGTTCGTTATCAGATACGAGCCAAAGGCGTATGCACTCGAATCGGCTTCAATTTCCATGCAGGAAGAGCAAAAACGTAAGGTTCGGATCGCTGCAGGAGCCTTTCAGGCGATGCAAATATTAAAAGGCCTTTTTAATGTTTTTCGTTTCCCCGTTTTGGCCTTTCAGTTTATCTCACACAGAATTCTTCGGTGGACTTTTTGTCCACTTTGTCTGATTATCTGTTTCTTCACAAATGCGGTCCTTGTATATGACCATACAGGGAGATTTTACACCGTAGTTTTCCTGTGCCAGACCGTATTTTATGCAATGGCTTTTTACGGCTGGGTTTTTGCAAATATGCATCAGAGAATGAAACTTCTCTATGTTCCTTATTACTTCTTATTCATGAATTTGTCAGTGTTTCTGGGCTTTTACAGGTTCCTCAGAAACAAACAATCCTCGGTCTGGGAAAAGGCTAAGCGATAGCCCAGGCTCCAAAACCGGTTAAATTCACAATTTGGTAATCCATTTTGTCCAAAAAAAAAGATTCATAATTTGGATCTTTGGAAAAAATACTTACTTTTATCGTAGAATTTCTAGCCACTCGTTCAATTCCTCTGAATCCCTCCAATCCCAATCTGTTAGGCGACAATCAGCCATCTATCCTTGAAATCCCCTCGATTGCTGATTCAATACTTTTTAATTTTAATATTTCATCCATATCTGAGGTCTAACCTTTGATACCAATTCCTTTGTATAACCAGAATCCCAACCCGCTGAGGAACCGAGTCAAATTAATCAACGACTTTTCCCCATGAAAAAGCAAATTTTAGCGGTAGATGATAGTAAAGCGATTAGGTTTTTGCTTCAGACGGTACTCGGAAAGACTTATCAGGTGATTACAGTGCCAGACGGTTGTTCGGCGATGCACTGGTTATCGAGGAGAAATTTTCCCAATCTGATCATCGCAGATCCACAGTTACCTGACCTGGAGAACTGGGAGTTGATACAGCAATTGAAAACAAGTGGAATCTATAAAAATATTCCGGTGATGGTTTTATCAGGACTAGGCGTTACTGAAACGGAAGAAAAGTGCAGAGTCCTTCCAGGTTCAGAATTATTTTATGAAGCCATTCAACCCGGTGGATTTGGTCAATGCCGTGCAACAGTTAATAGATAATAAATCGTTCGATACCTATTACCCAATGAAAGCAGTTTAATCATGTTGTGTATTCTTGAAAATAAACCTTAACCTAACTATGGATTTTACATTTTTACCTAAAACAGCCTACAAAGCGAGAACCTTTGTTAGGTATAGCATTCGTTCAAAAGAAGAAAGCGCAAGTTCTGCGGTTATTCATAGCGGATTTTATTACCTGGGCAAAAATCCCGCTAATATTGAAAAGCTGGTACGACTTTTCAAACGTGGTTATGCTTCCGACAGTATAGCCAATGCAAGAGCCGAATTAAAACGCACAACAGAACAGGAAAAAAATACATTACCCGGAAATAATTTTCTGTGAATCGAGTTTTGATTTTGCGGCTGTAAAAAGCTTTGTACAGTTTCTTAAGGGAAATCCGCTCTTTGCCACAATTCCGTTCATCATGGATTCCACTAATCTTAGTGAAATGGAAATGGGTCTCTATAAGAAACATATGTTGGCCGACGATATCTTGCAAATAGATGATGCCGATCAAAATTCTCTGATAAACAAAGTGCGTTTTTTAAATAAAGTAAAGTCGAAAGCTCTTGAAATGAACGCTACTCTCAAAGAAGACGAGTCGCAGGTAGTTCCCTCCGTTAATTTCCACAGTATATTAAAACGCAGTTTTGATATTTTGGTTTCGCTGACAGCACTATTACTTTTAAGTCCCTGTTTTTATACTGATTGCCATTGCGATCCGGGTCGAATCCAAAGGACCTATTTTATATATTTCCAAAAGGGCCGGACGGGGTTATAAAATATTTAATTTCTACAAATTCAGGACGATGCTTGCCGGTGCAGACAATCGCATAAAGGAGCTTTCTCATCTGAATCAATATGCCGAATCTGAGTCGAACGATCCTTCCTTCTTTAAAATTAACAACGATCCCCGCATTACGCGGATCGGAGAATTCCTGCGAAATACTAGCCTGGATGAGCTGCCACAGCTGCTGAATGTATTATTGGGCGATATGTCCCTCGTGGGAAATCGTCCGCTACCGCTTTATGAAGCAGCTAAGCTTACAACTGACCAGTGTGCCCAACGTTTTCTCGCACCTGCCGGCATGACCGGTTTGTGGCAGATTAAGAAACGAGGCCGCGAGGATATGTCAGTTGAAGAACGGATAAGCCTGGACATCGACTATGCCAATAATTATAACTTCATTTACGATCTCTGGATCATGGCCAATACGCCTTCTGCGATCATTCAAAAATCAAGCGCATAGCATACAAAGGTCCCGTTTCCGTATTATCTTCCCGAAATGAAAGCTTTCGGAGATAAACTTCCCTTGGTTTCCATAATTACGCTGAATTATGATCAGGCTTCGGTAACTGTTTCATTTCTGGAGTCCAGTAAAAAACTCATTTACCCGCACTACGAAATTCTGGTTTGTGATATGGGATCACGGGTAAATCCATCCACGGTATTTGACCCCGGGGCCTACCCTAATACGCAATTGCTGTTAAGTAGCAAAAACCTGGGATTTGCCGGAGGAAATAATTGGGGAATGCGCCAATCAAAAGGTGATTTCATTTTTATAGTTAATAACGACACCGAACTTACTCCGACCATTATAGATGACCTCATTGCTCCATTTTTTGACAATCCTGCCATATGGTGTTGTATGTCCCAAGATTAAATATTTCGAGGATCCGCGCGATCATACAGTATGCCGGCTTCCGTCCCATGAATCGATTGACGGGCAGGACATCTTCCATCGGTGACCTGCAGATGGATAACGGTCAGTATGATAAGTCAGGCATCACTTATGGTGCACATGGTTGTGCAATGATGGTAAAAAAGGAAATAATTGAAAAAACAGGAATGTTCCCTGAAAAATTTTTTCTTTATTATGAAGAGTGGGACTGGTCAGCGCGTATACAAAAAGCCGGATTTTTGATTTGGTATCAATCGCAAGCGATCATCTACCACAAGGAATCAAAAACAGTCGGCAAGGAAAATAACATGAAGGCCTATTACCATACCAGAAACCGGATTCTATATATGCGTCGAAACAGCGACTCTTTTCACCTTGCTATCTTTATGTTTTTCTTTAGTTTTTTCAGTTTACCCAAAGCAATTTTCAGTTATCTGAAAAATCATCAGATTTTCCCAATTGAAATGGTTTCTGAAAGGTATTGGCTATAACCTCATTCAGTTCCAGTAAATCAGGCATCAATAAACATTTACTGCTACTTCCCTTTTCCGAAGTAAATGATTTGGGCGTGTGTATAAATTCTCTTCGCTTTTTTTTCATTTGAAGTACAGCACGAATCATGGAAAACATAAGCAAGGGCACCCGGCTCAGTGCAGCCATGGTTTGCATGCTATAAAAGCTGCGCGGAATTGATATAAGTAGAGTCAGGAAATACAGGCCCATCATGCCGATCCAGACGGCAGGGGTGGGTTCCAGTAGTGGCAGGCTGAAATATATTCTGAATAATAATCGAAACGATCAGAAAAACAAAATACTAACGAGGGTAAGAACCCGCGGCAGTAGTAAATTCTGAAAGAACTTATTGTAGAAAAGAAATGTTTTCTGCGCTTTTTTCATGTCCGCATCAAAAAAACGTCTTACATGATTTACCTGTGCTTCCAGCCAGCGTACCCGTTGTTTTTCAAATACTACCGCACTGGCTACTTTTTCATCATATACCAGTGCATCGTCCAGGAATTCCATCTTGATTTGTCGCCGCATCAGTTGCATATCAATTTCCCTGTCTTCTCCTGGATTTTCAAGTATCCTCTGCGTTGAGAATATCTCCCGGATCAACGCCGTCTTAAAGGCCATGCCGGAACCGATTGGAGCAGCAGACAACCCGGCCAACGAAGGTCCGCGCCGGAAGAGATTGATATTGATCTCCTCACTCATCGCATCGAGCAGCGCCACAGCAGTATTTTTATTTTTTGCCGTACGGTGACATTGAACCGCTTCGAATCCTGCGTGAAATGCTGCATTTACTTTTTCAAGACAACCGGGAGCCATAATATTATCTGCATCCAGGATCATAACAATATCCGAATTGGTTACCGTTTGGAGATTCAAGTGCAACATGGAGTGATCGTGATTTCATACTCAGATTTACTTCCATAACATCCACCGGTATTTCTCTTAAGTTCACTAATGGATTCAGGTTTCAATTTATCGGCTATAACGGTTACGGTAAACCGGGATATCGGGATAATCATGTGTCTCTGGCCTGCATGGCAGTATCCACGATGATCCGGTCTTCCCGAATGCATGGAATAAGAACGGCAATCCTGGCATTTACTCTTTGTCTGCTGATATTTCTTAGCCCTTTATTAAGCGACCGCAAAGTGCTATCACAAAAAGATACAAGCGTATTCGCAGCGAAATAAATAAAAACCGCCCAGCTGAAAATATGTAATAAATAATAAACGTATTCATGTGTTTCTGAATGGCTTATAAAAAGATTTTGTTGCCAGAGCCAGCATGGGTTTATCACCCGGTGAATCTCCATAAGCATATATCTCTTCGTATTCCTCGAAGGTTCCACTGTTCTGATATACAAATTACTTTTTGTTCACCATGGCAATTTTTACCTTCAATTCTTCCTGTAATCTTGCCCGTTTTTCACTTCCAGTCGGGTTGCTATTAATTGTAGGGAAAGATGTTTGTCCATTTCATGATCCAGTTTTCCGCAGATGCGGATACCACTACAATTTCAAAACCATGGTGACGGAGCCTGTCTATTTCGGCCAGTGCGCCGGCCGGATCAGTCCGGAAGTAATATTTTCTGACAAACAAATCACATTTCTCCTGAAAGCAGATTCTGTTCGATGCCGCCAAAAAAATAAGTCAGTATTTTTTGCTTTGCCTGATCATTCGGTATCAGATTTTAATCTTAAATAGCAACAAGCCAGGTGCAGGTTGTAAAAGGAACCCTGTATAAAAAGCAGCTTTACCCTTTTGAAATTTGATAATTTCCAGCAAAGTGTCTTTTGTAGTAATGGTTCCGTCAAAATCAAAAAAAGCAATTTTCTTTCCACTCACAATTTCATTTTTTTAAACTGAAACTCCGGAATACTTTGAATTATCAGCATAATATACCTCCAGAACCATTTTACATAGATAATATTCTTTTTTTTAAGGTACGCATTAAAGATAATGTCTGCAACCTGCCGCGGGAGTAGAAGTTAGAAATTTGGGTAATGGTTGGTTCTCAGTCATTTTTGTATACACAAACCCGGGCTGTACGGTCATGACATGTACTTGTTCTCTAAAACATTTATTCCTTAGTCCGGACTAAGATAAACAGTAAATGCGGCTTTGGAACTGGCATATATGAGTTTGCTGGCGCGACCCCGGTCACCGGCAACCGAGCTGATCCCGATGATTGTTCCTTTTTTTTGGTAGATATATATGTTTGGCAATAACATTCAATATGGAAACAGCACCTGTAAAATTGGTATTAATCATCCTTTCCGTTAAATGCCAGTCGTCAAATGCCTGGTCTTCATCGTCCAGGATTCCAAATACACAAATGCTGACATCCGGTTTGGGCTGAAGTGAATTAAAAAATGCCGGTATGGGAATCATATTGCAAGGGCATCAAATGCCTGGAGGTACAGTTTACACCATAACGAATACGAATATCCGATTCCAGAGGCATCAGCAGTTCGGGTTTCCTGGCAGCCAGTATGACATCGAATTTTTCAGACGCAAATTTTTTTGCAATAGCAATCCCGATATCTGAAGTGGCGCCAAGAATGAGTACAGTTGCCATGAAAATCAGTTAGTTGTTAAAAATAACCTGTCTGACTGGATTGAATGGATCTTTCCTCCGGGATTATATTTCCTGACAATCTCCTTGAATTTGTTCAAGTCCGGGATAACCTGACTGGAGAATTTCAGGTTTCATACGGGCATCCTTCGACATATACAAACGTCCGCCATATCTGAGGACGATCTGGTCGAGCTCATCCAGGAATTCCAGCAGGCCGGCTTTAACGGGAAAGTCAAGAGCAAGTGTATAACCTTCCCGGGGAAATGAAATGATACTTTCCTGTTTTCCGAATACTTTCAAGAACAGCCAGGAAAGATACCCATGTCCTTTTCCGACTGACTGTGATTCAGAATTTCAATCAATCCCTGTTTCGCTTCCAGCGGAAGCACAAACTGGTACTGCACAAACCCGTTTTTACCATAACCCCGGTTCCAGTGCAGCATGGCATCCAGCGGATAAGAAAAAAGGTTCGTAGCCGATCACCTTATTGATTTCCTTTTTAAGAGATTTTTGCATAAAAAAGAAAATTAAAAGCTTTTACGGTAAATACATTCAACACCCAGGAATGGCAGGTTAAATGGAAAATTGATTTGCTTTTTTGCGGGCATCTGTAGTGGATTTGTCTTTTGTCGTTTCGTCCAGATCATCTGACTCCTGCATGTTCACCGAGCATCAGAATACTTCTCCCAAAATGCGGTCCTTTTTTCAGGCAATCGATCCAGGCAACTGAATAAGTATAATCGCGTTGCTTATTCATCAAAAAGCCCAATCAATTCTTCCAGGTTTTCGGCTTTGATTTGTCTTCTGCCGGATAAAAGAAGTCTCTATTTTTTTTAAACTGGAATTTTACCCGGCTGATGACTCCGGTTAATCCCATTCCGCCACAAGTGGCTTCAAATAAATCGCATGTTTATTTGCGGGTGAACAGGTAATGGTCTCTCCAGATGACAGCACAATATCCATTTCCAGGATATGATTGGAAAAGGATCCGTCAACATGATGATTTTTTCCGTGTACATCACTGGCCACCGCTCCTCCGACCGTAATGAATTTAGTCCCTGGTGTAACCGGAAGAAACCATCCGGCGGGAACAATCACTTCCAGTATCTGATCCAGGGTAAGACCGCTCTGACATTCGAAAATACCTTCGGATTTGTCAAACGAAATAATCTTGTCGAATTTCAAAGTGGAAATGGTCGGTCTGCCAGGGATGCATCTCCATAACATCGGCCATTACCTCGGGGGATAAAATGCTCATCCCTGGAAAGCAGTTCCCGCAGCTGTTCGGGAAAAGCAAAAGATTCTTCGATTGGCATTCTATTACCGGATAATTTCCCCAGTTGGCGATTTGCTTCTTCATTTGTAAAAATGGTTACGTCACGTAAATATAAAATCACATAAATACTAAAACCCATAAAACAAGCGTAATCTGCATGAAGATGTCTTTATACAGGATTTCTGTCGGGGAGCCGGATTTTTTAAGCACAAAAGTAATCTGAAGGTAACGCATCAGACCGGCAATTACAAACAGACTGGAATAATACAAACGCCTAGGTCCCCAGCCGCTGAATGGTCACGGGCGAAACCGTATAATTAATATAGGCCACAATGATGATTGCACTTGACAAACCAAGCAGGGTATTTAAAAAATCCAGGTTATAACCGCTCATGGATTTACGCATGTCTGTACCCGTTAGTACTTTTCAGCAAGCAGATCATCCCTTCTTTTGGCAATAGCCATAAAAAGAGACAATAGAAAAGTCATGATGATCAGCCATTCGGAAGTATCCACTTTGGAAATAACCGCGCCGCCCTTGACCCTGAGCACGAATCCTGTAGACAGTATCAGTATATCGAGGATGGCAATATTTTTGAGTCCGAACGAATAAAACAGGTTGATAATAAAATATATGGCCAGAATAAACAGGAAAAGCCATGGGGATCGGCCAGATAACCCAGAAGACATCCCAAGTCAGTGAGAAGATACAAATCAAGACCAGCAATCGGACTTTTTAACGATGCCCCGCTGCCAGAGGTCGGCTTTTTTTTACCGGATGTTTCGGTCGTCTTCTATATCCCGGTAATCATTAATGATATAAATGCTCGAAGCAAAAAAACAAAAGGCAACTAAACCGTCAAGTATACTGCAGCAACTGGGCTGAAACAAAAAACTGTCCTGCAAAAAAAGAGGGAACGAATAAAAAAAGATTTTTGGCCCAGTCTCTTGGCCTTAACAAGCTTTATGTAATATTTCATTCGGGGATAAACTGATGTTAATATACAACCATAATCCGTTTTCAGCAAAGATGCGGATGAAACTGGAAAGCAGAATTGGTCTAAATTTGTTTTCCTTCATGAACAGGACTTCCCCGGAGATATTAGCGAGCCCGATTGAGTACCTGAAGGGCGTAGGTCCCCATCAGGGCAATGCATTTTACGCAAAGAACTTGGTATTGACACAGTTCCGTGATCTGCTTGAATTATATCCTTACCGGCATATAGATAAATCCCATGTAGCTTCCATATCAGAAATTAATGCGGCAACCGAATTTATCCAGGTGGCAGGCTGGCTGGGATCATTGCAGATAGTGGGAACGGGAAAATCCAAAAGACTGGTTACTACCCTCAAGGATGCAACCGGTACGCTTCAGCTGGTCTGGTTTCAGGGAATCAACTGGATGGAAAAAAATCTGAATCCGGGATTTCAGATACCGGGTATATGGCAGAGTCGGATTTTATAATGGGGAAGCTCAGTTGACCCATCCTGAAATTGAAGGATTCGATGAAATAAAAGGGGATGTTTCGCCCCTGCAACCCATTTATCCCAGTACGGAAAAATTAAAAGCCAGATCCCTTGGTGGCCGGCAAATTGCCAAACTTACCCGGCAACTGCTTTCTCAGATAGTGGAAAGAGATTTGCCCGAATTCATACCACCCGGATATCCTGGGGAAACTTGAATTAATTTCCCGTTTTCAGGCTTTTCAGTCCATCCATTTTCCTGCGAGTCCCCAGGCTTACCAACGGGCTCTTTACCGGTTGAAATTTGAAGAATTATTTTTGCATCAGGTCAGAACTGGTATGATAAAAACCCAACGGCAAAAACAATCTCAGGGTGTCCTTTTCAGCCAGGTTGGCCGGCTGTTTCAATGATTTTTATTCGAAATCACTGCCATTTGAACTAACGGCTGCCCAAAAACGGGTAATCAGAGAAATCCGACAGGATACAGTCTACGGGACATCAGATGAACCGCCTTTTGCAAGGTGATGTAGGAAGCGGCAAGACCATGGTGGCCCTCCTGACCATGTTGCTGGCAGCCGACAATGGATTTCAGAGTTGTCTGGTTGCGCCCACAGAAATCCTGAGTAATCAGCACTTTGCCAATTTTCCAGAAATGTTGACAGGATTTGCCGGTTTCGGTAAAACTGCTGACCGGCTCCGTAAAATCAGGAGCCAGAAGGAAAATTCTGGATGAACTGGCTAATGCGGTTCTGTCAATATTCTGATCGGCACCCATGCCATTCTGGAAGATCCGGTTATATTTAAGAATCTGGGACTTGGCCATAATTGACGAACAACATCGTTTCGGGGTAGCCCAACGGGCCAGGATCTGGAAAAAAGCTGCGATACCTCCACATGTTCTCGTCATGACAGCTACGCCGATTCCCAGAACCCTGGCCATGACCGCCTATAACGATCTGGATTATAGCGTAATTGATGAGTTACCTCCTGGCAGGCAACCTGTCAGAACGGTGCAGCGTTATGAATATAACAGGCCTAACGTGATGGATTTCATTAAAGCAGAGATAAAAAAAGGCAGGCAGGCCTATATCATTTTTCCCCTGATTGAAGAGTCAGAAAAGCTCGATTATGAGAATCTGATGAAGGGCTATGAAAATGTCAAAGCCTATTTTCCGGAACCGGCTTATTATATTAGTATGGTACATGGAAGACAGAAACCTGACAGTCAGGCAAACCAATATGAAAAGATTTGTTTCTGGTGACACGCAGATCATGGTTGCAACCACCGTTATAGAAGTGGGGGTACATATTTCGAATGCAACTGTCATGGTAATTGAAAGTGCAGAAAAATTCGGTCTTTCCCAGCTTCACCAATTACGCGGTCGGGTAGGTAGAGGCGCTGATCAAAGTTTTTGTATTCTTATTACCGGCAGTAAACTCGGCGTCGAAGCAAGAGAAAGGATGAAGATCATGTGCCAAACAACGGATGGATTCCGGATTGCGGAAAAAGATATGGAGCTCCGTGGGCCGGGAGATATCGCAGGTACCCGGCAGAGCGGTTTATTGGATTTTAAACTGGCTGATATTGTACAGGACCGTGAAATACTCCAACAGGCAGTTCAGTCAGCAAAAGAATTATTGGAGACGGATCCGGAATTGGACATGCCGGATCATACTGCACTTCGTAAACAGATTATGCAGGAAAAAGGTAAAACGCCCTGGAGCCGGATTTCTTAAAGAAGTGAATAAATACCAGACATTGAAACAGAAGATATTTATTACTTTTCGCCCTGTTGATTGCCTGTTTTTCCGGACTCCACGCACAAACCGGACTGGGTAACCTGGAATTTATTGAGAATAAGGGACAGTGGGATAATGCGGTTCGCTTCAGGGCAGATATGCCGAATACGATTTTCTTTTTACAGAAACACGGATTTTCTGTCCTGTTGCAAAGTCCTGCATGATATGGAAGCTCTCCGGGACGCAATGCACGGCATAACCACCGGGAGCAAGCCTTCGGGAAAAAAGACGCTTCCTCCAATCCTGTAAACAAAGCTGGAAATACCATCGATGCTGCCTCACTACCACCAGTAAGCCGAAAATCCAACGGGCGAGGGACCGGGAAACCTGAATGGATCTTCCATCGACCTGACGATGCATTCCCATTTTTATCAGGTGGAATTCGTGAACAGCTCTGAAGCAGGTGGAGATCCGCGGTGATAAATCTCTGGACACCTATAATAATTATTTTATCGGAAATGATCCTTCCAAATGGCAATCCAACTGTAAAGTTTACCAGGCAGTCATATATAAAAATATTTATCCCAATATAGATCTCCGATATTATACTGAAAATGACCAGTTGAAATATGATCTGGTTGTACATCCCGGAGGCAATCCGGATAATATTATTCTGAAATATAAAGGTGCTGATAAACTGATTGTCAAAAACGGACAAATTACTGTTCAGACCTCAGTGGGTGATGTAAAAGAAATAATTCCGCGAACCTACCAATTTTCAAAGGATGGCAATAAAGATCTGGAATGTGAATACCGGGCAGGCACTGATAATACAGTCGGATTTCATGTGAGAAATTATTCTCCTTCTGCCACCCTCATCATAGATCCCACGCTGGTATTCTCCAGTTTCACCGGATCACGTTCGGATAACTGGGGCTATACGGCAACTTATGATGAAAGCGGTAATTTTTATTCAGGAAGCATCACACTGAATTCGATACCCAATGATGCGGGAAACGGATTTCCAGTTAGTCCGGGTGCTTATCAGACCAAATTTAAGGGTGGTGATAATAACGATGGCAGCTATCACTATGATATTACGATTTTAAAATTCAGCAGCAATGGCGTAAACCGACGATATGCCACTTACCTGGGCGGAGTCGGCAATGAACAACCACATAGTCTGGTAGCAGACCAGGCAGGAAACCTGGTTATTGCAGGCCGAACCAGTTCATCTGATTTTCCAAATGTAAACAGCACCGGAGCAAAGGATGTTTTAAAGGGAGGATACGATATCATCTTAACCAAGCTGAATGCAAACGGATACAGCGCTGATGGGTTCACGCATTATAGGAGGCAGTGCCAATGACGGCGTTAATATTGCACCCAAATATTCAACTAATATTGTGCCGATGGGTCAGAGTTCCCTTCGATTGAATTATGGTGACGACGGAAGAAGTGAAGTGATCGTGGATAAAGTCGGGAAATGTTTACCTGGCATCCTGTACAGCTTCAACAGATTTTCCTGTTTCTGCTAATGCCTTTCAGAAAACAATCGGAGGAAAACAGGATGGGGTATTTATTAAGACAATCCCCGGATCTCAGCAACTATTCTTGCGAGTACTTATCTGGGAGGAAGTGAAGATGATGCAGCATTTGCCCTGGCGCTAAATCCAATCACCAATGATAGTTTATATTGTTGGTGGCACTTCAAGTACAAATCTCCCAGGAACTGGCAACGGAGCTGTTATTTCAACCACAAATAAAGGAGGCATCGATGGGTTTTTGTCCATTGTCAGTAATGATGGCGGAACACTTGATCAAAACCTCCTATTTCGGAACCACTGGAACAGAAGTTTTATACGGAGTTCAATTTGACAATAAAGGTTATCCCTATATCATGGGGACGACTACAGGCGCATGGCCTGTTATCAATGCAGCTTTTAGTCAGGCAAAGGGTAAACAATTTATCGCCAAGTTACAGCCTGATATTTCAGCGTATATCTATTCCACCGTTTTTGGAAAAGGGTGCTACCTACCCGGATATTTCTCCCACCGCCTTTCTGGTTGACCGTTGCGAAAATGTTTATGTAGCCGGCTGGGGCGGAGGAATTGAAGTAGAAGGAAACGGATCTGCGGTGTATAATAATTCCAAAACAACCGGATTAACGGTTACACCGCAATGCGATCAAGAAAACCACAGATGGTGATGATTTCTATTTTTTCGTTTTGAAAAAAAATGCAGCAAGCCAGCTTTACGGAAGTTTTTTTGGACAGAACGGGTGGTCTGGGAGATCATGTAGACGGTGGTACCAGCCGGTTCGATAAACAGGGTATTATTTATGAGGCGATTTGTGCCAATTGTTATGGTCTGGGAACTTTTCCAACTACCCTGAATGTGTGGTCGCCCAGAAACGGAACCGGTGTAAACGGTTGTAATCTGGCCGCGGTTAAGATTGCCTTCAATTTTGCAGGTGTGGCCGCCGACCCCAGATCGATTATTAATGGCCGTTATGACAGCTCAGGATGTGTTCCCCTGGATGTACTTTTTAAGGATACCGTACACAATGCCAAATTATATATCTGGAATTTCGGAGACGGTACACCGGATACAGCTACTACATCATTTCAGGTACTGCATACCTATACGAATATTGGAAATTATATAGTAAGACTGATCGCCATAGATTCCACTACATGTAATATCAGTGATACGGCCTATCTGAGAATCCGTGTACGGACAGACAAAGCCAACCTGGATTTTGATATCAGCAAACTTCCGCCTTGCGAATCACTAAATTATCTTTTTACAAATATCTCCATTCCGCCTGCTGGAAAACCTTTCCAGCCAGGATCATTCACATGGGATTTTGGTGATGGAATCAAATCATCCCGGAACCAGTCCTATCACACATGCTTATGCGGCTTCGGGTACCTACCAGGTGCAGTTGATTTTGTCCGATACCAATTATTGCAATTATCCCGATACGCATATCCCATACTTTGCGTGTTTCTCCCATTGTGAAAGCTCAGTTTGAAATCAGCTGACGGTTGCGCCCCTTATGATGCATTTTTTAATAATACCATCCCTTGCGGGACAGAACTTTCTTTGGGATTTTGGTGACGGATCTCCCGTATCAAACGATATGAATCCTGCACATCTTTATACCGACACAGGAACCTACACCATTTCACTTCTCGCGCTAGATCCGAATACCTGTAACATGCGTGATTCAACAAAACATACCATCCATGTATATCCAAAACCTTCTGCTGATTTTACCACCCAGCCCCTTCCCGCTCAATATAATACGCCCACGGTATTTGTTAATAATTCCACCGATGCTATTCATTTTGTATGGCATTTTGGTGACGGTGATTCCACGCTTAAAAATTCGACTGATACCGTAATCCACCAATACCAGGAAACGAATACTTTTAATGCCTGCCTCGTTGCTATCAATCAATTTGGGTGTGCAGATACGATCTGCCATCCGGTGGAAAGTCTGATCAATCCATTGCTGGACGTTCCCAATGCATTCACGCCTGGGACGATTCGGGCAGAACAGCATCATTATGGTAAAAGGTTTTGGAATTGAAAAGATGGACTGGAAAATTTATAATCGATGGGGACAGATTGTATTTGAATCAAATAATCCGTTTATTGGATGGGACGGCACTTACAAGGGTACTGCCCAACCAATGGATGTATATGCCTATACCCTCGATGCAACATTTTTTGACGGTACGAAGACGCGAAAGAATGGAGATATTACGCTGATTCGTTAGTCGGATAAGCCATTTGAACTTTGAATTCATTAATAGCGGTTAGACATTTCGGATAGGTAGTTGCCAGATAAGCTTTACGCATCCGGATTTTGGCCTTTATGGCAAATCTTTAACAATTAAAATCTAAATGACCATTACATCTTTGCATTTCTAATTTTTAAAAAAAGCAGTTTGTTCAAAGAGCGTTTATTAATCTTTATAGTTTTCATGATTGTCTGCCTGCAGGCTTCCGCCCAATCCGAATCCACTAATCTGGAATTCATTGAAAACAAGGGGCAATGGGATTCACATGCTTTATTGAAAGCCGATATCGGAAACGGAAGTTTATTTTTTCACAGAAAGGGAATCCGGGTCGTTCTGCATAATGAACAGGAAATGGCTGTTATGACTGGTACACATGCTGGAATGCTGCGAGGAGATTCATCAGTTATTAAAGGACCGCAAAGAAAGTTTACAGGAAGGCCATCGGCGCTTCGCTCACATGCATATGCCGTGAACTTCCTGAATATGAATGATGCTACTGAAATTATCCCGGACAAACCACTTGATACTTATAATAATTATTTTATCGGTAATGATTCCTCGAAATGGGCGCGTAACTGCCGGATTTATCAGGGCCTCACATATAAAAATATTTATCCCGGAATTGATCTCCGATATTATACCGACAACGGGAAACTGAAATACGATCTCATTGTTCATCCCGGTGCAAATCCCGAAAATATCGCCATGCAGTATGAAGGGCTTGATGGACTAACGGTGACCAATAACCGCCTTATCTTAAAGACTTCCGTGGGTGATGTAAATGAAATGGAACCTTATTCATATCAGGCTGGTGACAACGGAAGAGAATCCGTTCCGGTAAAGTACCGGGTTTCAAAAGACAGGATAGTACGATTTGATATCCGTCACTATAACAGCACTCGTGTTCTGGTAATAGATCCAACACTTGTATTTTCGACTTTTTCAGGCAGCAAGGCTTCCAACTGGGGATTTACGGCAACTCCCGGACCTGACGGAACTTTTTTTGCCGGCGGCATTGTTTTCGGTGATGGATTTCCCGTTAAAACCGGTGCATTCCAATCCAATTTTCAGGGAGGCCTGAATGATGTGGGTATCATAAAATTCAGCAGTAACGGCCGGAACCGTTTGTATGCCACCTATATAGGGGGTGCAGATGTGGAATGCCCGCATAGTATGTATAGCGATCCACAGGGAAATCTGGTTGTGATGGGACGCACCTATTCAACTGATTTTCCGTTCCTGAATATATTCGGCACCAGGGGTGGATGCGATATGTTTGTAGTTAAGCTGAATTCAACTGGAACAAATATTATCGGATCAGCCTGTGTTGCCGGTTCAAAGTATGATGCCGTAAATATGGAAGATCAGCTAAACCAGGAGAATGGCCCCCATGAAGTTTCCAATGTGCTGATCAAAAATTATGGGGACGATTCCCGTAGTGAAGTGATCCTGGATGCCGCTAATAATATTTATGTGGCATCCTGCTTCTCGTTCTGATACTACATTTCCCGTTACACCGGGTGCATTTCAAACAACTTTCGGTGGTGGTAAGCAGGATGGCGTAATCGTAAAAGTTATCTCCGGATTGCAAAACACTGATTTTTGCCAGTTTCCTCGGTGGCTCGGGAGAAGATGCCTGTTTTGTTCTGAAACTGAATCCGTCAAACGGAGATATCTATGTGGCCGGGCGCCACAACCAGCACCAATATGAATGGCAACAAAGCCGGTGTAATTCAGCCTTCCTATGCAGGTGGGGTTTGTGACGGATATATCTCCATCATCAGCAATGACGGCAGCACATTAAAGAAAACAACTTATCTGGGCACAACTGGTTTTGATGCCATATATGGAATTGAATTTGACAAAAAAGGTTTTCCTTATGTGATGGGTTCGACCACCGGTAACTGGCAAACAACACCAGGTGTGGGATTTATAAATCCTGGTGCAAAACAATTTGTAGCCAAACTGCAACCAGATCTTTCCGCATATGTATATTCCACCACATTTGGATCAGCGGCACCAAATCCCAATATTTCTCCGGTTGCATTCCTGGTAGACCGGTGTGAAAATGTGTATGTATCCGGATGGGGCGGCTGGTTATATGCGGATTCAGATCCATATGGACTATCAGGCACCGTCGGTATGCCGGTTTCTTCCAATGCCCTTAAAAAAATTACCGATAACAGGGATTTTTATTTTATTGTAATTCAGAAAAATGCTTCCGCATTGTTGTATGCAACCTTTTTTGGTCAGAATGATGGACCGCAAAGCATCAGTGAACATGTGGATGGCGGAACAAGCCGCTACGACCGAAATGGAATTATTTACCAGGCCATATGTGCCAATTGTGGGGATCATAGTGTTACACCTTTCCCCACAACGCCCGGTGTATGGTCGCCCAGAAATGGAACCGGTGGTGCAGGTTGTAACCTGGCTGCCGTGAAAATAGCTTTTAATTTTGCCGGTGTTTCTGCAGATCCGAGGTCCATAATCAATGGCCGATACGACAGTTCAGGATGTGTTCCGCTGCAGGTCTTGTTTACTGATACCGCACATAATGCAAAAAAATATATCTGGAATTTTGGAGACGGATCACCCGATACTGCCGTTACCGGATTTCAGGTATGGCATACTTATAATAATGTCGGAACCTTTCGTGTCCGGCTTATCGCAATTGATTCAAACAGTTGCAATGTCGCAGATACGGGATATCTGAATATTCGGGTCCGGACTGACCGGGCAATAGTGGATTTTGATGTTACCAAATTGCCTCCCTGTGAATCCCTGAATTATATGTTCACAAATACTTCCATTGCTCCGCCAGCAAAACCTTTCAAGCCAGGTGATTTCACTTGGGATTTTGGAGATGGGGACCGTATACCGGCTGCAAATCCACCGGGCACTGTTACCCATTCTTATGCGGTACCGGAACCTATATGGTACGCTTGGTGCTAAATGATACGAGTTATTGCAATTATCCTGACAGTCTTACAGACACTTTAAGTGTTTCTCCTTTAGTAAAAGCCCAGTTTGAAATCACCAATGGTTGTGCACCCTATAATGCATATTTCAACAATACTTCCCTGGCGGGCCAACAGTTTTTCTGGGATTTTGGGGATGGATCCACTTCAACTGATACAAACCCGACACATTTATATGCCGATACAGGAACTTATACCATTCATTTACTGGCTGTGGATCCCGGAACCTGTAATATAAGAGATTCGACTACCCAAACCATACAGGTACATGAAAGACCTACGGCTGCTTTTACGACTACTCCGCAGCCGGCAGATTATAACGTGCCAACCGTATTCCACAATAATTCCCTGGAGCCACCCATTATACCTGGTTTTTTGGAGATAATGACTCAACCGACAAGCAGAATGGATACGGTTATACATCAGTACCAGTTTACGGGGACTTTTAATGCCTGCCTGGTCGCTTATAACCAGTTTGAATGTTCAGATACGACTTGCCAGGATGTCCAGTCCCTGATCAATCCCTTACTGGATGTTCCTAATGCCTTTACGCCAGGCCGGTTTGGAGCAAACAGTATAATCAGAGTTCAGGGATTTGGGATCATTGCCATGACCTGGAAGATCTACAACCGCTGGGGACAACTGGTATTTCAATCCAATACTCCGTCACAGGGATGGGACGGGACTTTTAACGGAATAGCCCAGCCGATGGATGTCTATGCCTATACACTGGATGCCACTTTTGATGATGGCACCAAAACAACCAGGAAAGGAGATATAACGTTAATTAGGTAAAATGTATCTTTATATAGCCTTCTCAGAAATTCTGTGCCGATGATACGGATGCGTAAATCTTTAATATTTATTCTTTTCCAGGTTGCAACCGGGTTATCGCTGGAGGCTCAGGATCTTCATTTTTCCCAGTGGTTCAACGAACCTTTACTAACCAATCCCGCCAATACCGGTTTTATACCTGATGCCGATTACCGGATTGGAGCGAATTACCGGAATCAATGGTCTTCCGTTATGTCCCAACCATATAAAACCATGAGTATATGGGGTGATGCCCAGGTTTTTCGCAGCCGGATCCAATCCGGATGGCTGGGCCTTGGTGGTGCAATTCTGCATGATGTCGCCGGTGCCGGAAGTCTCAGTACCACCCAAGTATACGGCTCTATTGCCTATCACCAGATGCTGGGTTATTCCAGTCTCTTATCCGTCGGCTTTAATACCGGATGGGTTAACAAAAGCATCAACAGCACCAACCTGAAATTCCCGGATCAGTTCGACGGAAAATTTTTTGATACCAATGTGCCAACAGCGTGTAGTAATTGATAATCCCAATATCAATTATTTCGATATGCAGGTGGGCATGAATTATGCCTATTTCCCGAATAAAAAAACTTATATGAATGCAGGCTTTTCTGTGCAGCATATCAATTCCCCACAGGAGACTTTTTTCAATACCGATCCTGTAGGATCCAGTAATAAAATACCTGCCCGTTTTATCGGATTCATCAACGGCAGTTTCAAAACGAGTGATATGGTCATCATAAATCCGATGGCATATTATTCAGTACAGGCCGACGCACATGAAATGGTTGCCGGATTAAATGTACAATATAACTTGTCGGGAGACGGAGATCAGCAGCTTGTTGGCGGATTGTATTACCGGCCGGGTGACGCAATCATCCCCATGGTTGGTTTTGTTTATAAAAACATCCGCCTGATGTTTACTTTCGATGTGACCACGTCTTCCCTTAAACAATATAATAATGGGAATGGTGCATGGGAATTTGCGGTTATGCGCCCGGGTTACTATTCAGATTACAACGGTAATCGTAATCAGTCTCTATGCCCTACCTTTAGAAACTAAATTATCTATTATTCATTCCAGTTTATGAAGAAAATCTTTGGTGGGATTATTATCGGAATGGCTTTGATGCAATATGGCCTGGCGCAGGATTCAGAAGGCGGCGGATTTGATAAGTCGAAATTATTTGTTGGAGGAAACCTGGGACTTGCCTTCGGTTACGCCACCATTATCAATGTGGCCCCACAGGTAGGATATCATTTTTCACCGAATGTTTGCTGCAGGTGTCGGACTCAACTATTCCTACTATAATTATGATGACGGGTATAACAATTATTTCAGAGAGACCTACCTGGGGATGAGTCTGTTTGGCAGGGTATACCCGCTACAGCAATTCTTTATTCAGGTACAACCGGAATTAAATTATGTATGGGGAAGTGGTTATTTTCCGAGTATCAATCAATACGAATACAGTAAGGTAAATCAGTTTGTTCCTTCCCTATTACTAGGTGGCGGAGCGGCTATCCCGACCGGACCCAATGGTGCCATCACCATCAGTGTGATGTATGACGTTATTCAAAATCCCCTATTCGCCTTATTATCATCAGGCAGTTTACGGGTTTGGGTATAGTGTCGGATTTTAAGGCAATCCTTGTCTCTATCGAAACCCTCGGTCAAGGATCCAACATTTCATCCTAAGAAATTTTATTGAAAAGCTCGACCGGGCTGGTACAAAAAACAATGGATTCCATCATTTCATTCTGCAGAAATCCTTCTTTCTGCATCAGGCTGATATGTTTTTGAAGATGGTTATAAAAACCGTCTGAATTGAGGATATAGATTTTTTTATCATGGATCTTCAGCTGGTTCCAGGTAAGTATTTCAAATAATTCATCCAATGTGCCAAATCCCCCCGGCAACACAATCACCGCATCGCAACGATCGTAAATCATTTTCTTCCGGGTATGCATATCCGGTACAACTGCCAGTTCAGTGAGCCCTTTGTGCTGCACTTCCCATTCGATGAGTAATTCAGGAATAATGCCCATGATCTGGCCTTCGTGTTTCAGTACCGAATCGGCCAGGGTTCCCATCAGACCTTTATGTCCACCACCATAAACCAGTTTTACTTTCAGCATGGCCAGCAGTTTGCCCAGCTCCTTTACATGTTGGGTGAACAACGGATTTTTTCCACTATGAGAACCACAAAAAACAGCCACGGATTCAATATTCATAGAATGTTGTCTTTTCAGGGGACTAAAATTGAAATTTTAATATTGTATTTCCTAATTTTCAATCGCTAATTTCACATTCAGGCATGTCTCCCCTATTATTATTTTCCTTCGTTGTTGCTTATTTTATACTGCTGCTTGTAGTGGCTTATTGGACGTCGAGAGGCTCCGATAACGAATCATTTTTTATCGGAAACCGGAATTCCAACTGGATGCTGGTGGCGTTTGGAATGATCGGCACTTCTCTTTCCGGTGTCACTTTTGTTAGTGTCCCGGGTGCAGTGGCAAGAGATTCCTTTTCCTATTTCCAGATAACCCTGGGCTATTTTCTGGGTTACCTGCTGATAGCTTATGTGTTATTGCCTCTGTATTACCGGCTCCATCTCACATCCATTTATAATTACCTGAATGAAAGACTGGGTTTTAGTTCATATAAAACAGGGGCCGCTTTTTTTATCCTTTCCCGGGTACTTGGCGCTACGGCCCGGCTTTACCTCGTTGTAAATATTTTACAGGATGCCATCCTTTCCGGTTTCCATATTCCATTCTGGCTTACCACGCTGATCATCCTGCTAATGATCCTTTTATATACGTATGAAGGTGGAGTAAAAACCATTGTGTGGACCGATACCCTGCAAACGACCTGTATGCTGGGCGGAATGTTGATCTGCGTGTTTTTCATTTTGCATCAGCTAAACCTGAATCTCTCCGGTGCATTACAGGCCATGCAGGAAAAAGGATATTCCAAAATTTTCTTTACGGATCCCGACAGCAAATTGTTTTTTCTTAAACAGATCATCGCGGGTATGTTTATTACGGTTACTATGACTGGTATGGATCAGGAAATGATGCAGAAAAGTATTTCCGTAAAAACCCTCAAAGACTCACAAAAAAATATGGTGGTGCTGGGATTTATCATGCTGGTCGTGATTTTTCTATTTCTTTTCCTCGGAGGACTGTTATACCTGTTTGCCGGTGCTGAAAATATCCCGTTATCCGGGGATCATTTATTTCCCGGTCTTGCCCTGCACCATATGCCGCATGTCATTTCCATAATATTTATCATAGCGCTGATCTCTGCCTTGTTTCCCAGTTCGGATGGTGCAATAACCGCACTCACTTCTTCTTTCTGTATAGATATACTGGGTATCAACCGAAATCAGAACCTGGACGAAAAACACAGAAAAAAAATTCGTCAGCGTGTTCACCTGGTATTCATTTTGGTATTTCTCATATTTGTCTTGATATACAAATGGATCTCCAGCGACAGTATGATTGGCATCATTCTAAAAGTTGCTGCTTATACTTACGGTCCGCTTCTCGGGCTCTTTTCATTTTCCATTCTTACCCGTCGCCAGCTTCGGAATCAATGGGTTCCATGGGTATGTATTTTATCGCCAATCCTCTGTTTCTTTCTGGATAAATATCAGGAGTATATTTTCGGCAGTTTTCATATCGGCCTGGAACTGCTGCTGATCAATGGTGCTTTTACATTCCTGGGATTATTCCTGGTCAGCGAAAGACCCGCGAGAATATCTGCAGACCATTGAGCATTGACTGTTCGATTTTCCCCTGCAACTCCACTTTCATTTAGCCGTACTTTTGCTAAATGGATCTTATCAACCCACTTGCACAGGCATATGCCGAAAAATATTCCAGGCAGGATGATGCCCTGCTCAATGATATTGAAACAAGTACTCGGATTAATCATCCGGAAGCCCATATGCTTAGTGGTGCCTTGCAGGGAAAATTCCTTGAAATGATTAGTGTTATATTGTCCCCGACATATATTCTGGAAATTGGTACTTTCTTGGGTTACAGTGCTTTATGTCTAGCGAAAGGTCTGAAAACAGGGGGCGAGCTGCATACAGTGGAGATTGACCAGGGAACCTCATCCTTGGCCGGTGAAAACTTTAAGAAATCTAAAACATCGAATCAAATAATTTTGCACACCGGAAACGCGTTAAAGCTGCTCGAAACCTTGGATAAACCCTGGGATCTGGTATTTATTGATGCCGACAAAACGGGATATGCGGCGTATTACCAGGCCCTGATACCAAAACTAAAATCCGGCAGTCTGATCATGGCTGATAATGTTTTGTTTCATGGTCAGGTTCTTGAGAAGAACGTGAAAGGAAAAAGCGCAAAAGCCATTCAGGATTTTAATGATATGGTAGAAGCGGACATAAGAGTGGAAAAAATGATGCTGACAATAAGGGATGGCATCTATCTGATCCGGAAAAAATAAAATGGACTGATGAGTTTAAAACTTCGGATAACGGTTTTCATGACGATGCTGACGCGTATTTTATGTGCGCAGAATCCTGATCAGATTAATAATTATATCAATACCTATAAATTTTTGGCCATTGCAGAAATGCAGCGGTCCGGCGTTCCAGCTTCTATCATACTGGCACAGGGTATCCACGAAACAAGCGCCGGAACCAGCGAACTGGTAGTCGCTTCCAACAATCATTTCGGAATTAAATGTAAAGCTAACTGGACCGGTCAGGTGGTATATCATGATGATGACGCCCGGGGAGAATGTTTCCGGAGTTATGCAGCAGCAGAAGATTCCTACCGGGATCATTCCGATTATCTTAGTAAGACCCCACGATATGCATTTCTCTTTAAATTAAATCCTGAAGATTATGAATCCTGGGCTTATGGACTGAGAAAGGCTGGTTATGCAACCAATATTAAATATGCACAAATACTGATTAAATTAATCCGTGATTACGACCTGGAGAAATACAGTCTGATTGCAATGGGCAAACTGCCACCGGAGCAACCGCTAGCCGGAGTAAATTCGAAGGAACCGAACCGCGAAATGCTGGAAGGTTTTACAGATTCTTTATTGCAAAAACCGACTCCTGCTGATTCTTACCCTGAGGGCACATTTTTCTATCAACGCAGCTAAAGTGATTTATGCAAAAGCGGGTGTTTCGCTGCTTTCCCTTTCGACACAATACGATATTCCACTCGCGCACCTGCTTGAATTCAACGATATGAACCAGGAAAATGTGCTGGGTAATGACCAGCTGATTTTCCTTCAGCGCAAACGGAAGGTCGGTCTTTCTACAATTCATATTGTGCAACCGGGTGAATCCATGTATAGTATCTGTCAGAAGGAAGGTATCCGGTATGAAAGTATCCTTGAATATAATCGCCTGAAACCGGGAGAAGAACCGGCAGCCGGGGAAAAGATATACCTTCAGGTTATGGCCGGAACCAAACCGGCACTGAGAAACGCGGCCAGTGCAAGAACTGCCATCCCTTCTTCCTAATAAACGATATGACCACCCTTCGAATACATGACAAGACATTCAGACCTTATATTTCCGAAGAAGCCATCCGGGAGAAAGTTAAAGAACTGGCTGTCGCGCTGAACAAGGATTACCAGGACAAAAAGCCCATTTTTATTGCAATCCTGAATGGAGCTTTCATATTTGCGGCGGACCTTTTTAAATCTCTCACAATAGACGCAGAGATTTCCTTTATCAAGCTGGCCTCCTATAAAGGCATGAAATCTTCGGGACAGGTGATTACAGCCATCGGATTGGATATCGAGTTATTCAACCGGCACGTGGTTATCCTGGAAGATATCGTGGATACCGGTAAAACACTGCATGAATTTCTTCCGCAGCTTTGGCACCAACAGCCTGCATCCCTTAAAATTGTTGCGCTTCTTCACAAGCCGGAAGCAAAGGTGTTCCCGCTGAATGTGGATTACACGGGATTTGAAATACCGGATAAATTTGTGGTAGGATATGGACTTGACTTTAATGGCCTGGGTAGAAATACTGCAGCTATTTATCAGCTTTTAGAATAAAAATCATTTTAGTAAACCATACCGCGCCGTAACCAAAATATTCTACTTGAAAATCCTGCTTATCATATGGATCGCCCTGTGTTTTTGTATTCCGGGAAGCGGCCAATATTATTTACGGGGTGAAATCAGGGATGAACAAAAAAATCCACTGAGTAATGTCAGGATTAAACTCCGATCAAGTGATTTTCAATATTATTCCGGCACAATGGGCGGATTCGGCATTTCGATTCCGCACTCCACAGACACTATGACGATTACGGCTGATGGTTTTTACAGCAATACAGTTGCTGTGAATGCTGACCAATACCAGACTATCATCCTCAAAGCGCGTTTTGCTCCCCTGCCCAAACCAACAAACCACTTGATGTCGCTAACCAAAAATCTTTCCTGAGGAGATGCGCAATCGGTGGACAGTTGGTGCAGAAACCTATAGTTCACTAATTGAAAACCCATTCATCCCGGCGGAAGAATCTCCCGAAACCGGATTTGCAGTGAATATCAATAAAGCTTCGTACAGCAATATCCGTCGGTTCATCAATATGGAAAATGTCGTACCGCCGGATGCTATCCGTCCGGAAGAAATGATGAACTATTTCAATATTCATTATACCCAACCCGGCGGAGACAGTGTTTTTAATTATCAGTCTGTTATTTCAACATGTCCCTGGAATGCCGAACATGAATTATTGTTCCTGAATATTTGTGCTAAAAAAGCAGCCCTGAATAATATTCCGCCGGCGAACCTGGTTTTTCTGATTGATGTTTCGGGATCGATGGACCTGCCCAACCGCCTTCCTCTGCTAAAATCTGCATTTAGCCTTATGATTAGTAACCTGCGGGAAATTGATACCGTTTCTATCGTTGTATATGGTGGGGTGAACGGGGTATGGCTTACGCCGACCGGTGGAACAGAAAAAAAGAAAATTCTGGAATCCATAAGCCAGCTGGAAGCCGGCGGTGCTACACCGGGTGAAGGGGGTATCCGGGCAGCATACCGGCTGGCCAAAAGTACATTTATAATAGGCGGCACCAACCGGGTGATCCTGGCCACTGATGGTGATTTTAATGTGGGACAACAATCAGAAGATGAACTGAATAATCTCATTAACAGCTATCGTTCTTCCGGAATTTACCTAACCTGCCTGGGAGTGGGTATGGGAAATTATAAAGATTCAAAACTCGAAGTACTTGCTAATCGCGGTAAGGGAAATTTTGCTTATCTGGATAATGAAAAAGAAGCAGAAAAAGTGCTGATGGAAGAGTTTTCACAAACCATATATTCTGTTGCCAATGATGCCTATATCGATATCCGCTTTGATCCGACCCTTGTAAAAAACTACCGGCTAATTGGATTTGATAATAAACTAAGTGCTCTACAAGACAGCGCCAATGAAATCCAGGGTGGTGAAATCGGATCTGGCCATTCCCTGATGGCACTTATAGAAATTGATCCCGTTTCGGGAGAATCAGGTACTGCAATTCATCCCGCATCATTTGCCAGCCTGAGAATGCATTTCCAGGTTCCGGGAGAAAACAAGATCATTTTGGAAGAGTACAATATTCCCTATCATTTTCAACCTTTTCAGGAGCTTCCGGATTACTACCGTTTTTCCGCGTCTGTAGCCCTATTCGGCGGGTTGCTGAAAAAATCTCCCTACACCCAGAAAGCGACCTGGGATGATTTGGCGCTTATTGCCAAAGCAAGTTATGATCCGAATAATGTCTCACAAAGTGAATACCTGCTCCTGATCGAAAAAGCTAAAAAGATTTATCACAAGGAAAAGAAAAAGAAAAAACCGGTTAAAGAAGAATAAAAATCCTGCAATTTGTTGATGCAGCTGACTTCCACCTATTCAAATTTCCTCCGCTTTCTTTTTCTGAAAACTATAAATCAGATAAAACAGCGCCGGTAAAATAAAGGCGCTTCCGACCAATAATGCAACGGCAAGGGATTCTATCGTTTTTTCCTGTCCACGATGTTCCAATAACGAAAGGTATTCCTCACCGGTAAGTATAACGATGCGGGGATAATGGAAAAAAGTAGTTGCCACTAGAATCATGGTCACCTGAAAGCCAGCAAGAAACCGGATGATTATTATTTTACCTTGACTGATCAGCCGCCATTGTAAAATCAAAGAGAAAAACCCTGCCAGAATCGCTAAAATACCGACGGCATTCCCAAACAACCAATGTGAAAGCGGTATATGATCGAATCCAGCTGCAGCGAATACCAATGCACCTGAAACAATCGTCGCGATATTCATTGAACGGGCCTTTATGATATAGCGTCTTCTTTCCGACTCCCCTTCCGTTTCACCAATCAGGAAAATAGCTGCCAAATAACCACAAAGACAAACCGTGAATAATCCCACAGCCACCGAAAAAAAATGCAGCCAGGAAAATATGTATGCATCCATAAAATTGTCTGCCCGGGGATTAATCGTTCCCGAAACTGCGCTGGCTCCAATAACGCCCAGAAAAAAAGGACTCACAAAACAGGAGTACCGGAAAACTTTATTATAAACTTTTTGCAATCTGTCATCCACGGCGTCATAATGCCGGAAGGCAAATGCCGTTCCCCTGCCAATAATACCAAGCAGAAGCAGGAGGAGTGGAATATGCAGGTAAGTAGAAACGACCGAATATATTTCAGGAAATCCCACAAAGAGAATTACGATTACAATGATAAGCCACATATGATTGGCTTCCCAGATTGGTCCCAATGTGCGTGACATGGTCACTGAAGTTTTGTCTTTATTATTTTCTGACGTGAACATTTCGATAATACCCGCACCAAAATCGGCTCCGCCTAAAAGCAGGTAGAGTAAAATGGCCATCCATAGAAAAATCATTATTACATAAACCATATTAACCGGGTATATCGTATAAAACGGGAACCATTTTAATCTGCCGGTATAATAGCAGAACTACAAAGAACGCCAATGAAATATAAACCGCAGTAAATAAGATAAAAAGTATACTGGATGCCGGGCATGGGTGTCAATGCATCTTTCGTCCGCATAATACCATGCAGGATCCATGGCTGCCGTCCGGTTTCGGTGACTGTCCAGCCAGCTTCCACCGCCATAAAACCGAGTGGTGTTGCAAAAGCAAATAATTTAAGCAGCCAGCGGTTCTTTTCAAAGGACCGTTTCCTCCATAGCACAAAAAAATATAAGATACTAATGCAAAACATAAACATGCCCAGGCCTACCATGATTTGGAATGCCAGATGTGTAATCAATACTGGTGGCTGGTCTTCCACCGGGAACTGGTCCAACCCTTTCACTGCCGTATTCGTGTTGTGCCCGATCATAAAACTTAGCATGCCGGGAACCTCAAACCCGTATGAAACCGTCTGCGTTTTTGGATCGGGAATACCGCCAATGAGAAGGGGCACATGGGTGCCACCATGAAACAGACCTTCCATGGCCGCAAGTTTTGCGGGCTGTCGATGGGCCACATCTTTCGCTGAATAATCCCCGCTCAATGGTTGAAAAACAGCAGCTGTGCAGGCGAAAATCGCCGCAATCCGGAATGCTTTCGTGTGAAATTCAATATTTTTTTTTCGAACGACCATCCATGCGTGAACTCCCGCTACAGCAAAACCTGTTGCTGCAAATGCAGCGAGACTCATATGCAGTGCCTGCGAGAACCATGCATCATTGAACATCGCTTTCACCGGATCGATATTGAAATATATACCATCCTTAAAATCAAATCCTGCGGGGCTGTTCATCCATGCATTTGCCGCGACCACAAGTATACCAGAAATCAATCCGGTAAGCCCCACCACCACGCCGGTAAACCAATGAAACCACTTGTTAAATTTCCCCCATCCATACATAAAAAAACCAAGCGCTATAGCTTCGATAAAAAATGCTGTCCCTTCCAGTGAAAATGGAAGTCCGAATATTGGCCCCGCGTGTTTCATAAATTCCGGCCATAGCAACCCGAGTTCGAATGAGAGTACAGTGCCGGAAACAGCGCCTGTTGCAAAGAAAATTGCAACCCCTTTGCTCCATGCGCGTGGTGATATTGCGAAATATAATTTTATCCTGTTCGCAGATAATAATAGTGGGACACAGCCATAAAGAATGGCATGACCATGCCAATACAGGAAAAAATGATATGAAACGCCAACGAAAGCGCCATTTGCGAACGGGCGGCTAAAAAATCATTCATAACAATACTAAGATAAGAATTAGATGACCGATGACGCTTGCCTGCCGGCAGGCAGGGATTACCGAAGAATCTCAGGCTTTGCCAACATACAAGCATCTTCGGCGAAAGTACCTGCATAAATATCCACGCGATGAGGTAAGCTATGGCGCAGATGCCAAAGATGATATTGTAGCCTGTACTCAATAGCCCTATCAATTTAAAATGATCCAGGAGAATCCCTATCAGTAAGGGAAAAAGAATTCCACCTACCGAACCAGCCATTCCACCGATACCGATTACTGAGCTGATTTTCTGTTTTGGGAACATATCCCCGGCCAGCGTATAGATCGTAGCACTCCAGGCCTGATGAGCGGCTGCAGCGAGGCTGATCAGCCAGACAGCAGGCCAGATACTAACGGTGTATCGTACAAAAAAAATCGGAACGACGCAGCAGGCAAATATGAACATGGAAATTTTTCTCGCCTTATAAATCGGTAAGCCTTTGTTAATAAGCCAGCCGGATAAATAACCACCCAGAATACTTCCAAAACTGGCGACTACATATACCGTAGAAACATGAATGGCAGACTTGGTCAGATTCAGATGATAAATTGTATTAAAATAGGAGGGTATCCAAAAAAGATAAAACCACCATACGGGATCTGTCAGAAATTTTCCCAGGATAATGGCCCAGGTTTGCCGAAGCCGGAATAAATCAGACCACCCTGACGGCTGTTCCTGACCGCCGGTTATTTCTTCCTGGATCACTGTGTATATAGGCGAATTCCCCTGCGGATAGCCTTTTTTGCCGGGTTGGGATGTCGTAGAGCCACCACCAAAAGATCAGCCAGATAAATCCGAGGGCACCTGTCCACAAAAAAGCTTTCTGCCATCCGTACATGGAGAAGATCCAGGCGATCAGTGGTGGTCCGGCAATGGCAGCTACATTAGTTCCGCTGTTGAAAATTCCGGTTGCGAAAGCACGGTCTTTTTTCGGGAACCATTCTGCAACCGATTTAACTGCAGCCGGAAAATTTCCGGCTTCGCCCAGCCCCAGCGCCGTTCTGGCAAAAGCGAAACCAAGTGTCCCGGTTGCCAGCGCATGACACATCGCAGCTATACTCCATATGATGATAGATATTGCATATCCCAGCCGGGTTCCTATCCTGTCTATCAAACGTCCGAATATGAGTAAGGCAATTGCATAAGCAGTTGAAAAAGCCATGACGATACGGCTGTAATCTTTTTCAGACCAATTGAAATCCTTTGCCAGATTATCTTTTAATAATCCGATCACCTGTCGGTCAAGGTAATTAATCGTCGTTGCAAAAAAAAGGAGGGTGACCACCACCCACCGGTATTTCCCTGCTGGCTGCCGCATAATAAGAATTTATACAAATGAAGAACGGATCGCGGCTACCTGTTTCATAAGTGCGCTCGTATTGGCTTTTAACAGCCCCCAATCCTGATTCTCCATAATGGACTTACTGACCAGGCTTCCACCGATGCCAACAGCTGATGCCCCAGCCTGAAACCAGGATCCCATATTTTCATGATCCACGCCTCCCGTGGGCATAAATAAAAGCTCGGGAAAAACTTCCTTTGCAGACTTAATAAATCCGGCGCCGAGTATGTTGGCCGGAAATATTTTAATAAGATTGATACTGTCACCCTGTGCCTGGACCAGTTCTGTCGGCGTCATACATCCGGGAATCCATAAAATATTTTCATTCTCCGAAAATTTTGACAGTTCTTTAGTATATCCCGGGCTGACCAGAAAGTCAGCACCATTCTGAATTCCTTTCGCACCCGTTTTCAGGTCCATAACGGTTCCAAGGCCCAATATCAAATCCGGAAACTGGTTATAGCTCTCTTTCACCAGGGTCCTGAAATTTTTCAAAGCCTGTTTACCACGGTTTGTGTATTCAATAACCCGGATACCCGAATCATATAGCGACCGGAGGATCGCCATACTGATTTTTTCATCCGGGTGAAAATATAATGGCAGAATGCCCTGTTTAATAATTGCCTGAACGATTTTTTCCTTATTCATACTGCTTAATTCTTTCCCGGATGGTATTTAGATCCTGATTGGTAGTATCTCCTATCTCAAAAAATTTTCCAAATCCTGCTGCTGTAGCAAATTGAACGATTTCCTGTTCAGGTAGATGATTAAATAATCCATAAATAAGCCCGGCCATAAAACAGTCTCCCGTCCCCACTTTATCAAGAACCCGGTCGCTTTCAAATTCCGCTGAATCCGCCCATTGATGCGCAGAATACAGTGAACCATAATATAATATTCCCTTTTCGCCTTTTTCAAATCTGAATGTACAGGCCACCGTTTTAACCCGGGCAAAACGTTTTAAAATTTTAGTGGCCGTCTGATGTGCATGCTGAAGATATGCTGTTTTCTTTTTGCTTTCAATCAGGTGCAAATCCAGCGGAATGCCCAGCAGGTCGTGTGCCGACCATATATTACCCATTACAACATCACAATAAGGAAGCAATAATGCCATCACATCATGCGGATTCCTGTTCTTCCACAACTTCGGACGATGGTTGAGGTCAATTGAAATCGTGATATTTCTTTTGGAAGCTGCCTGAACCGCTTCCAGGCAAACACCGGTTACAGCCTCATTTAATGCGGGACTTATTGCGCTGAAATGTAACCAGGAAACATCGTGCAGAACCTGATCCCAGTTGATCATTCCCTTTTTCAATTCCCCGAAAGCAGAATTCTCACGGTCGTAAATGACCGCATGATTTTTCAGGTCCTGACCCTGGGCGAGAAAATAAGTTCCGATTCGTTCACCAGAAATCAAAATAGTATCCGTCTCTATTTTTCTCTCCTTAAGGACCTGCGAGTAAATTGTCTGATAAAAAATTTCCCGGCATCGCAGTACAATAAGATACAGGAAGTCCCCAACTGGCGAGGGCCGTGGCAACATTTAATTCAGCACCGCCCAGATAAACCGGCATTTCATTTTTCTTTAACCACTGACCATCCACAGATGGTGAAAACCTCAGCAGAATTTCGCCAAAACAAAGAATTTTTCCCATGGCGATTTATTTTAAATGAGATCCTATTATTCCAGCCAAAAAAATTGCGTGCATTATAGTAACTAATATCCCGGATCAGTCGGCCGGTCCATTCCATATCGTCCGGCATCTCCCCGTTTTCTATTTCTTTCCCGAATAACCCGCAAAGAATACGCCTGAAATATTCATGCCTCGGATAAGAAAGAAAACTACGGGAATCGGTGATCATGCCAACAAAACGGCTGATCAGGCCCATATTGGATAAAGCGTTCAATTGTTTCGTCATACCTTCTTTCTGGTCCAGAAACCACCAGGCAGACCCCCATTGTACCTTCCCCGCCACACTTCCGTCATTAAAGTTACCAATCATGGTGGCCATCATTTCATTGTCAGCCGGATTATTATTATATAATATCGTCCGGGCAAGCCGGTTGTTTTTATCCAGTGAATTCAGGAAAGAAGAAAGAGCGTGGGCCTGAGGGAAATCTCCAATGGAATCCCATCCTGTATCAGGGCCCAGCCTGCCGAGCATGCGGCTGTTATTATTACGTAATGCTCCAAGGTGAAATTGTTGAACCCATTTTTTTTCAAAATCCCATTCCGCGAACTGAAGCAGCATAGCCGATTGAAATTTTTCTGTTTCAATCCGGTCCGCCTGTTTACCAGATCTGACTTTATCAAAAATATTTTTCAGCTCCTTTTGCGTCCATTCCGCTATCATAAAATTGTTCCAGTCCGTGATCTGAAATACGGCAACCCAGGGAATGAAAAAAATCATGACGATTTTTTAGTGCATCCAAAAATCGCGGTGAAATCATCGATGGAAATATTGGCTGCCTGCCCAGTTTTTCCAGGTAAGACTGAAAATCAGCCGGGTTATGCAGGGCCATGGCCTGGTCGGGTCTGAAAGCAGGTAATACCTTGATGTTAATGGGCTGATTCATTAGTGCCTGATGGAATTCAAGAGAATCAGCAGGATCATCCGTCGTGCATATCACTTCAACTCTCATTTTTTTCAACAATTCCTGGACCCTGAAGTCCGGAGGATAGTAATTTTTGATTGGACTCATCATATATTTCCCGGGCTGACCCGCCATTCAAAATTTTATCAATACCGAAATATCGTTGCAATTCGAGATGCGTCCAGTGATAAAGTGGATTGCGTAAAGTATAGGGAACTGTCTCCGCCCATTTTTGAAATTTTTCCCAATCATTTTTATCGCCGGTAATAAAAGATTCATCAATACCGTTGATGCGCATGGCTCTCCATTTATAGTGATCCCCCTGCAGCCAGATTTCTGTAAGATTTTCGAATTGATGATTTTCGGCAATCTGTTCTGGAGGCAGGTGACAATGATAATCGATGATAGGCAGTTCTGCGGCATAGTCATGGTATAATCGTCTGCCGGTTTCTGTATCCAGTAAAAAATCGGCGGATAGAAATTTCTTCATGCCATAAAGGATTTAAAGGGAAACACCTCTTTTCCAGGGAATAAAATCATCCTGATTCAGTACTACCGCTTTGGGTGTTACTTCACCACTCGCGGCCTGAATACAATAAAATAATATTTCTTCACCCATTTCCTGCAGGGTTTTTTCTCCTTCGATGATGGCGCCGGTATCAATATCAATGATATCCGGCATGCGCCGGGCAAGGGCTGTATTGGTTGAAATTTTAATTGTTGGGCAAACCGGATTGCCGGTTGGTGTTCCCAGTCCGGTAGTAAATAAAATCAGGGTAGCTCCGGATGCTGCCTGTCCGGTAGTGGCTTCCACATCATTTCCGGGCGTACAAACCAGGCTAAGGCCGGCCTTGGTGGCGGGTTCTGTATAATCAAGCACATCGACCACCGGTGCATTGCCTCCTTTTTTTGCAGCTCCTGCAGATTTCATAGCATCGGTAATCAGACCGTCTCTGATATTTCCGGGTGAAGGATTCATATGGAATCCGGAGCCGGCCCGTTCAGCGGCAGCTTCATAATCCTTCATCAGCCCGATAAATTTCCTGGCTACGGTTTCATTTACTGAGCGATCAACCAGTTCCTGTTCCACCCCGCAGAGTTCGGGAAATTCTGCCAGCAATACTTTTACCACCAAGCGCCACCAGCAGATCTGCACAATAACCGACCGCCGGATTGGCAGTGATACCGCTGAATCCATCACTACCGCCACATTTAACACCAATGCAAAGTTTATCCAGTGAGGCCGGTTTTCTTTCCAGTTTGTTGATTTCAATAAGTCCTTCAAAAGTTTTTCGTATGGCTTCCTGGATTAAGCTGTTCTTCGCTTTGCGACTGTTGCTGTTCAAAAATATAAATCGGCTTATCGAAACCAGGGTTCTGAATTTTTGATATCTTCCAGTAACTCTCCGGATTGCAGATGCTGGCAACCCAGACTCAGGATCGTAATACCGCCAACATTGGGATGATTGGCATAGGCTGCCAATAATTTTCCCAGCACGTGCAGAATCCTGCCGGATTCCCCCGCATCCCCCTTCGTGATTGAGAAAACGGATGCCATCCACATTTTTAAAAACGCTTGAACGGGATATGGGTTGCCGCGAAAGAAGAAATATCCGGATCGGTCAAGTTTTTTGCCCTCTTGCCGGGCAAGGATGAGTTCCCGGGTAAATGATTTATATTTTTCCGTTACTGAATAACCAAGTTCATCCTGGAGCACTTCCCGGATCACGTCGAGATTCCGGTTCTCGCAGAATACTGTAGGAATGAATAGCCAATAATTGGCTGTTCCCACCCTTCCGTCGTGTCGATGATATCCATTGAAATGGGCATCCCTGAATTTCGATAATGTCCGGAGGTGTCCATCTGATATCCCGCATTTCGGTAATCATATTTACCGGAAGCATGTTTCAGATTTTCGGTAGATACCCGGCTGCCCGCCCGTCACGTTCATGTCTGTTTTACCAACCAGCACCCCATACATGATTACATCCGTGCCGGCTGGCAGCATCCTCCATATAAAATTTATGCTTGGCCGGAATATTTTCCTTAAGCGTGTATTGCTTGCCGTTATAATCAACGGTCTTCCCCGCCTGTAAATTTTTTAAAGCAACCAGAATGGTATCTGACGGATGTATTTTCAGTATGCTGCTTTTCATACAATAATCTCCCGGATGATTCGCAGACCAGCCCAAATTTACGGAAGCAAAGCCCATAGTTTTAAAAACTATATTTGTAATGCACTGAATTTTACTTCATATGAAATGGCATTTAATCCTGCTTTCCTGCCTGATCTGCTTTTCACAATGGTTACAGGCGCAGACTATAAGACATAAATCTGCCTTGACCAGGAAGGATATTATCCGAAAGCACCCAAAATAGCCGTCGTTGTCGGGCTCCGCCGGGAAATCCATCTGAATTTCCACGCGACAAAACGTCTTTTTATATCATCCGGGAAAATAGCTCCGGATACCGTTTTCCGTGGTGAACTTGTCGGGTATCCGATTCAGTCCGCCAATTCCTCCCTGCAAACCAGAGTCGCCGATTTCAGCGCATTGGCAAGTACCGGAACCTTCCGTATTGCGGTATAGGGTTGCTGTACATTCCTATGCCTTCCGGATACAGAGAAAAAGTACACCGGCCGGCGGCAGTGGCATCCCTGAAAGCTTTTTATTATCAGCGTGCATCCATGGCACTGGAACCCGAATATGCCGGAAAATGGAGCCGCAGCAGCAGGTCATCCGGATGATTCCGTCATCATCCATCCATCTGCGGCTTCGGACAATCGAAAGTCCGGATCTGTAATTTCAACTCCCGGTGGCTGGTATGATGCCGGGGACTATAATAAATATATCGTGAATTCAGGTATCAGTATGGGTACACTTCTTTCTGCATATGAAGATTTCAAATCCTATTTTGATACCCTTCATACAAATATTCCGTCGCTGCCGAAAACCCAGTACCGGATATTCTGAATGAAATCTTATATAATCTCAGATGGATGCTAAGCATGCAGGATCCCGAAGACGGCGGTGTGTATAATAAATGCACCAACGCGGCTTTTGATCCGATGGTCATGCCGCGATGCACGCCAGCAGCCTCGCTATGTTGTTCAGAAAGGAACTGCTGCCACCCTGGATTTGGCTGCAGTTGCGGCCCAGGCAGCCAGAATATTTTCAATTTGTATAAAAAGAATTACCCGGGTCTTGGCGACAGTTGCCTTCGGGCTGCAGAAAAAGCCTGGAACTGGGCACACAACATCCGGAAATGGTTTATGATCAGAATTCGATGAACCAACGTATGAACCGAAGATCACTACCGGAGGCTACGGTGATAAAAAGTTTTCGGATGAATGGTTCTGGGCTGCCAGTGAATTATTCATCACCACCGGTAAAAAAATATACCGGGACAGCCTGCTTAAGACATTAATCGATGAACCTTTTGGCCCTGCCATCCTGGTCCGAAACCGGGCTGCTGGGATATTATAGTTTATCCAGGAAGGGATAACTATCTATTTCCGCAGTGAAAGAGGATTCCATCAAAACCCGGTTGATAAGAGATGGCCGATAATTATATCCTGGAATCCGCCGAAAAATGCTTTTCTAACGGTCATGGGTGGCCGAAAATCGGATTTCATCTGGGGAAGTAATGCCAATGCGGCCAACCAGGGCATCCTGCTGATACAGGTTTATCTGATTACAAAAAATCAGAAATACCTGGATGCTGCACTGGGTAACCTGGATTATATATGCGGGAGAAATGCCACCGGGTATTGTTTTGTTACCGGAATGGGTAGTTTTTCCACCCGGCATCCGCATCACCGGCCATCTGTTGCAGATGGCATTGACGATCCCGTACCCGGGTTTGCTGGCCGGTGGGCCGAATCCCGGGGAGCAGGATCATTGTCATTATGATTTCCATGAACCGGAAACAGCTTATTCGGATTCAGACTGTGCCTATGCTTCCAATGAAATAGCCATCAACTGGAATGCACCGCTGGTATACCTGGCCAATGCCCTGGAAGCTTTGCTGGAAAATAATTTTTGACTGATAAACAAATACATATGCGAAAATATAAAAATTGCCACTGCCCAGTTTGAAAATAAATCCGGTGATAAGGACTATAATTTATCCGTGATTGACCGGCTTTCAAAAAAAGCGGCGATAGCAGGAGCCGATGCGATCGCCTTCCACGAATGTTCAATAACAGGATATAGTTTGCACAGAAAACTTATCGCGCGAAGAAATGTTTGGATCTCTGTGAATTCATTCCGGATGGTGAAAGCATCAGAAAGTTGCAATCCATCGCAGAAAAAAATAAAATTACCCTGCTGGCGGGACTTTTTGAAAAAGATGATCGCGGAGATATTTATAAAGCCTATGTATGTGTGGACAAAACCGGGGTGCTTGCCAAACACCGAAAACTCCATCCTTTTGTGAATAAATATATTCTACCAGGAAATTCGTATACTGTTTTCGATCTTTTCGGCTGGAAATGCGGCATACTGATTTGTTATGATAATAATATCATTGAAAATGTTCGGGCAACCAAATTGCTGGGTGCAGATATTATTATTCATGCCTCATGTGACCATGTGTACGCCCTCTACCCGGCCGGGAGCCGGATTTGTAGATCCCACACTTTGGGAAAACCGGGAAACTGGATCCTACTTCCCTGAGAATAGAATTTGATTCGCTGAAAGGAAGGGCCTGGCTGATGAAATGGCTTCCGGCCCGAGCTTACGATAATGCACTATATGCGATATTTTCCAATCCGATTGGAATGGATGATGACCAGCTGAAAAACGGTTGTTCAATGATCCTGGATCCTTATGGGGATATCCTGGCGGAATGCAGAAGTTTTGCAGATGAATTTGTGATCGCCACCATATACCGCAGATAAACTGACGCTCGCCGGCGGATACCGGTATATAAAAGCCAGGCGACCGGAACTTTACAGGGAAATTATTGGAAAAACGCATGTTTCAGATCAAAAAGTTTCCTGGATTGAAGCTGAAGACCTTCAGGTTAAAACATGAAAGGTCCGGTCATAACCCTTAAAATGTCCGAATGCTTCATGCTATCAGGTAACAGCATTAATTGTCAACAGGTTTCATTAATTGGACCCTGAACCCTTACTTTTGCAACCCGGTAACCGACCGTTCGGGGCGTAGCGTAGCCCGGTCATCGCGCCTGGTTTGGGACCAGGAGGTCGCAAGTTCGAATCTTGCCGCCCCGACTTTGACGTCAAAAGCCCGTAATCTCACTGATTACGGGCTTTTTTAATTTACGTTTCGGGATAAATTCGTAGTTGCCCTTCGTTGTTTTAGACTTCATTTTACTACGGAAAGGCAAACCGTCGAACAACCAATCCTGCTGGCTGCGCCACCTTATGACTATATTCTTTACATTCGCCAAAATCCCGCCCTATCTAAAAAATTCCATATTCATGAAATTAACTTTACCATTTTTACTACTGGGCCTGTCAGTATTGCTGTCGCTCAATGCAAAAGCTGCGAACCGTTTCTGGGTTGCTTCAGTAGCGTCCAACTGGAATATTGCCGCTAACTGGTCAAATGTTTCAGGCGGTGCAGGCGGCTTCAGCGTGCCGGGAGCAGGTGATAATGTAACCTTCACTAATGTTCGTGTAGGAAGCTGCATAATAAATATTCCGGTAAACGTTTTAAGTATTACCGTAAACGCAGGGTATACAGGAATTATTTCCAAGGGTGTGAATACTTTGTCGACGGTCAATAACTTCAGTATCGCCGGAGGAAGCTTTCTCGCCGGAACAGCAGGTCTCACGGTTGGTGGAAATCTAACTTTTTCCGGGGGCAATTTCACTGGCGGCTCCGGGAATATCACGATTAATGGAAATGCGAATTTTACCGGCGGACTTTTTGCAGGTGGTACAGGCATTATCCTGATTGGCGGGACCTTTACTCTGAATGGAACTGCTTTTACGTCTACCACCGGTCAGTTGGAATTTGACAGTGACGCTTCTTTTAATTCAGCCACTTTTTTCCCGAACAATGGAACGGTCCGGTTCAGCGCAACAGGAGGAACAACTACTATTTCAGGGGTGGCTACGTCATTTTACAATCTGGAATTCGCGGGAACCGGTTTTAATTACACGATCAATTCTGCAGGAAACCTTACGGTCACGAACAGCCTTAACCTTACAGGAAATTTATTTTATAACCTGAATAACGGTACCATCGATGCAAGGGGCAATATAAATGTCACGAATACCGCACCGGGTTGCAGTGGTTCAACCCTGGTAAATATTAATGGTGCCGGAATTCAAAACTTCAGTGGAAGCAGTGCCGCTGGTCTCGGTGCTTTGCCCCGGTTAACGATTAATAAAACTTCCGGCACATTGAATTTGTCCAATTTTCCTGCTTCTTCTAATGATTTTACCTATACCGCGGGCATTGTAAATGCAGGTAGCTCGACATATTGTTATGTAGATGGGACAACCACTCCTTACATAATCAGCGGTAGTCTGGTACTTAATAATATCGAATTTCTAGCCATAACAAATCAGGCTTATACGATCCCCGCAGCAACCACCCTTACTGCGAATGGTAATTTGACTATGGCTGGAACCAACCAGGATCACGTTGAATACCGGAAATATCAATGTAAACGGTAATATCATTCTGACTAACACGTCAGCAAACGGTGGTGGTACAGCGAGGATAAATATCGTCGGTGCCGGTAGTGAAATCTTCGACGGAACCTCTGTAGCCATTAACCGGAATATTTTACCCTTTATTAATATCAACAAGCCCGCTGGCACATTGACGCTGAAAGGGATTATTTCAGTCAGCAGGGCATGGACCTATACCAGCGGAACTGTTGATGCAAGCAGCTTTACTTCCACGGTTGCATTTGGTGGCAACAACCTGAATATTTCCAGTAACGGAATGAGCTTTCATAACCTGACCGTCACAGGCAACACCATTACACTGATCAACAACCTTACTTTAAACAATGCACTTGTAATTACCAGTGGTCGTTTGGCACCAGGGGCCAACACCATCAATATTGCCGGTAACTGGACCAACTTCGGACAAGCCGGATTTACCGAGGCCACCAGTACTGTAAATTTCAATGGCTCTTCTTCACAAACTATTAATTCACCCGGCGGGGAAAATTTTACAAACCTGACCAGCATTAATACCGGGCCGGGCATTCAATTCAATAATAACGTGACTGTAGCAACTGTTTTGAAATTGACTCAGGGAAATATTAACCTGAACGGAAATGTCTTAACGTTAGGACTATCGGTTGCAAACAACGGGACTTTAACCTATACTAACGGAACTATATTTGGAGCGGGTACTTTTGTGAGATGGTTTAAAACCGGAGCGATACCCAATGGTTCCGTTGCCGGACTTTTTCCTATAGGAACGGCAGTCAATTACAGGCCTTTATTTGTAGCTGCACCCGTTACAGGCCCTATAACGGGAGGTACTATTACTGTTGGATACCATGACGCCACGACGAATACCTATCTACCGACATACACCGATGGGGCATCCACGATAAGGGTAAGAAAAGATTTGAACTGGGCGGTTACCACGGGAAACGGGTTAGCCGGCGGAACTTACGACCTGGACATACAGGGTACAGGCTTCGGTTTGATCGGCGCTGTTTCTGATTTAAGAATTACACTCGCGAATTCGGTGGTTGGCTTGCCGGGCGTTAACGCGGGAACTACTGTCAATCCCCAGATAAATCGGACCGGACTAAGCCGTGCCAACCTGGCAAGTACATTTTTTGTCGGATCCATAAACCTTGTAAATACACCATTACCAATTACGCTTATTTCTTTTACAGCATCCGCAACGGACAGGAATGTACTGCTCAAATGGTCGACATCTGCGGAAGTAAATAATGATTATTTCACCATCCAAAGATCAAAAGATGGAAACATCTGGGAAAGTCTGGAGAAAATACCCGGTGGGGGAAACAGCAGTACGGAGAAATTTTATTCGACAAGGGATACAGAACCTTATTCCGGAATATCCTATTACAGGCTTATGCAGACAGACATTGATGGAAAATTTTCCTATTCCGCAGTTGTACCCATAAAGATTGTTGATAAATCCGTTGAAATACAGGTTTATCCCAATCCCGCATCCGACTTTGTCAATATCAAATTTCCGGTTTATGGAAAATATGATGTAGCCCTCATCAACGGTAATGGTCAATTAATGAATAACCCGATCCTGGTAATTGGAAACAGCGTGAGGCTGAGTGTTTCGACCATGAAAAGCGGCATCTACTTTGTCCAGATTCGTCATGATGGTTTGAACGAAACCAGAAAAATAATGATCAGAAAATAATCTGCCCGCCCAAGGTTTACGTTCGGAATAAAACGATTCACTCTGAAGGCTTCATTGAAACCGACCGGCGGATAAGATTTCATTTGTTACCGGTGGATTTACGAAGGTTGAAGACAGTCAGGCCGAGTCGGAATTTCCCGAAGGGAGATTATACTACCTTTGCTATTTCCATACATTCTGGAAAAAATCTCCATTCAAAAAAAGTTTTTATGTTGGGTATTAATATCGCTGCGCCGGAATTTGAATTACTTGCCACACCCGATCAAAAATTCTCCTTAAGTGAGTTGAGGGGGAAAAATGTAATCATTGCTTTTTATCCGGCAGACTGGAGTCCGGTATGTGGCGATCAGATGTCGTTATATAATGAGATGCATCGGTATTTCGGAAAATATAATGCGGAAATCCTGGGCATTTCCGTTGACGGCAAATGGTGTCACGCCGCTTTCCGGGAAGCCAGGAAACTACATTTTACATTGTTGGCTGACTTTGAACCAAAGGGGGCAATCGCAAAACAATACGGAGTATATAATGAAAAAGAAGGTCGCTCCGAACGGGCTCTTTTTGTACTGGATGATCAGGGCATTATACGCTGGAGTTATCTTTCTCCTGTTGGAATCAATCCGGGTGCCGACGGTATTCTGGAAGCACTGGAAATGATAACCAAAAAATAAATAGTCATGGCCAATTTGAAACCTCCGGTTAGTGAACTGGATCATATCAAAGGAAATCCAGGAGCCTCAGCGCAACTAGTGGAGTATGGCGATTTTCAGTGTCCTCATTGTGGCGCAGCACACCCGATTATTAAAGAAGTAGAAAAACATTTCGGCGACAAACTTTGCTTTATATTCCGGCACTTCCCCTTATCGGAATCACATCCTTTTGCTCAGGCAGCGGCTGTCGCATCAGAAGCCGCTTCAAATCAGGGGAAATTCTGGGAAATGCATGACATGATTTATGAAAACCAGGAAAATCTTAGTCCGGCAACCCTCCTTTTAATTGCCGGGACATTGAAACTGAATATGAAGGCTTTTCAGCATGATATTCAGGATCAACAACTTTTTGAAAAAGTGGAATCCAATTTTGAAAGTGGAATTCTCAGCGGGGTGAATGGTACACCTTCTTTTTACATCAATGGCTTTCAACACTACGGACCTTATGAATATCATGCGTTGGTCAATGCGATCAATTATGCGCTTACCCATCCAAAGGTTTCTAAATAAAATTTATCTGTTTAGAACTCTTTCAACATTGTTATTCCGTTTTTAAACTGGAAACAGGATTTGCCAGCGCAACCTTCAGGCATTGAAGTGATATCAGTAAGAAAGCGATTACGGTAACAAAAATTCCTGCCGCAAAATAGATGCCCAGCGGTTGCCCGATCCGGTAAGGATATTGCTGAAGCCATCGGTTGCTGAGATAATATGTAAGCGGCCAGGCGATCAGATTTGCAATTACCAGTAGTGCCGCATATTGCCGGATAAACAAGGAAAGTATGTGGTGAACTTCCGCCCCAAGTACCTTTCCGCACCGCAATTTCCTTCATTCTTTTGGTAAGTGCCAGCGTAAGCACACCAAATATTCCCAGCAAAACGATGAGTAACATTAAGCCTGTTGCAATAGCTGCTGCTTTTTTTAGCTGCAATTCTGACTGGTACATGGACTGTAGTTTCTCGTCCATAAAGAAAAATTCAAATGGTGCAGTCGGAGATAATTCCTTCCATTTTGCTTTTACCTGGGCAATCGAAGTCGACAGGTTTCCAGCTTTCAATTTGACCGTCAGGTAACGGTATGACCGGTTATCCTTTACATGAATAAAACACAAAGGGGCGATGGCTTCATGAAGGGAGGTCAGGTGAAAATCTTTCACCACTCCTGCCACAGTCAATTCGCCTCCGTTTGCAAACCGGAGACGCTTTCCCACGGCAGATTGCCATCCAAAACTTTTCAGGGCAGACTCATTAATGACCGTCTCGCCGGATACAAATCCACCGATTTGATTCCTGAAAAATCTTCCTTCCAGTAATTGCAATCCAAATGTGGCCCCGAAATTTTCATCAACACCGATGGATTGAAGACTGACCAATTGATTTTCTTTTGAACCTTCCGGTATCACCTGGAATACAGAAGGTGGCGTCCGTTCCGGAATTTCGAAAGAAACAGAGGCATTTTTCACCGCACTTAAGCCCTCGAGGGAATTCCGGATTGATTCCATTTTTTCAACACCCGCTGAATCCCATTGCTTCGGAAAGGCGGTAATCACCATGAGCTGTTCCTTGTTATAACCAAGGTCGGTATCGAAAAAGAATTTGACCTGTCTGGAAATCGTCATGGAGAAGATAAAAACACCGATTGCAATTGTAAACTGAAGCAGAAGAAGTGACTTTCGCATCCACAAACCCTTTTCGACCGACTCCAGTTTTCCTTTTACAGAAGCAACCACCTCAGATCCACTAAGGATTACCGCCGGATATATTCCGGCCAGAATGCCCACAATTATTACCACGCCGGAAAGAAATATCAATTCCTTCAAATGAAACTCATTTAAGGTTGGTAAAGAAGTATTGAGAATCTCGTTAAATACCGGACGGAACAACCCATAAAATACAACCGATAGGATAGCCGCGAACAGAGTTAATACCATAGATTCAATCAGGTACTGAAATACCAGCTCAGCTCTGCGGCCTCCAAACACTTTTCTCAAACCGATTTCCTTTATGCGGTAAGATGAAGTACCGATCATGATATTTACAAAATTGATTACCGCCAGTAACAGGATACATAAAGCTACCAGAGAAAGGATAGACAGTGTTTTAGTAATAGCTCCGTTATTGGCATCCAGGTAATAGGAATCCATAGGCTTCAGGATTACCTCCAGGTTTTTATAAATGTTTTCCGGAGAATTTAGTTTCAGCAATTTCTTTACAGGGCCTGCCAGGCGATCCGGTTTTACACCCGGTTGCAGTTCTATATAACCTACAGTAAAAAAACCCGTCCATGTGTCTTCGCCAGTTCCCCCGGGATAATAATTATTTCCTTCAAAAGGAATATACATAGCATACCCTTTGTCAGCCAGTAAATTAGCAATGGAATTAAAAGGCATGGATTTCAAAACCGCACTGACTTTGTAATCTTGTGTAGTTCCGTTCGTATTGGTAAACGTAACGGTTTTGTTGATCGCATTCGGTTCACCAAATAGTTTGGTTGCCAGTTCTTCAGTAATTACTGCGGAACTGTTATTATTGAAAGCATGTGCCGGATCTCCATAGAGAAGCGGATAACCATACATGGCAACCATGTTGGTATCCCCGATTGAAACATCTTCTTTGAAGTGCTTATCCCCGGCGGAAACAACATTTGTAACCGGGTTAAACCGATAATAATTTGAAACCAGATCAGGATATGAATTTTTTAATGCTTTTACCAATGGTCCAATCGTCGTGAACTCCGGTCCCGTATTTTTTATTTTCCATCTGCTGGTGACAAAATATTGACGGTGTGAATTTCTGAGATTTTTATTTACTCCTGATTCGTGTAAAATATATTGCCCCATCAGAAGGCAAAAACTGATACCGATGGCCAGACAAAAAACATTCAGTGCAGAAAACATCTTATGACGACTGAATTGTCTGAATGCGATCAGGATATAATTTTTAAGCATGTGCTGGAATTTTAATGAGCGCGAATTGATTTTCCAGTCCCAATAAAATGCCATGAGTTATACCATTCATACTCAGCATTTTAAAATTGGTTTTTGGATTCAGACTGTTCGTTTTTGATGCAAGGGGTGTTCGGAATATGGTTACATCATAGATCATTCTTAAAAATCAGATTTCCCATCGAAATACTGATCTTTATTATCAGATGAGGAATACAACTAAATTAAAACAGATTTTATTAAAATACGATCTGGCGCTGTGCATGGAAGAAGAAAATCTACTCAAACTAACCCTGGTAGATAAAATTACCGGACAACTTTACAGTTTTGAACATAGCTCCTACAGCCAACTGTTAAGTAAGAGTTATTCCCATTTTTTAAAGCAATTAAAAACTGATAGCAGGCCAGGTGGAAAGAAGGGAAGATAGTCAGAGTGTCATTCTGCCTGTTTTTTGATTGCCGTAATTTCTCCATTACGTTCCATATATACTTTTTCTATTTTTGAAAGGTCTTCGGTCAGGGCTGTCTTGCGCACACCCTGCAACACATCTTCCTCACAAACAAGTGCCTTTTTCATATTGTCATCGTCAAATGCCCCATTTGAAAAAAGCACTATTTTTTTTCCTTCCAGAACTCCCGAAGATTTCCTGTGATTGGCAATGACCCATTCCATCAGACGATGGAGTGCCACGATAGCAGCACAGGTAAGCACCACGGATAAAAATGGAGACGCACCCACAACAGCTCTGCTTAATATCGCCCCCAACAGTATATTGATAATGATGTCTAACGGTGTCCTGATCCCGAAAGATCTCCTGCCAGCGATGCGAATCAAGACTAACGAAATGAAGAAAATAACCAGACCTCGCATAATCATCTGAAGGATGTTCAGGTTTCTGCCATGCCCAAATAAATCCGTTATGAAGTCCATAGGCTAATGCCATTGCAAAAATATTGCCTCTGCTATCGATTTGTTATGTATGGTAGTTTGAATTTGTGGAAAATCCTGCCCGCAAGTCTTCTTCCTTGCCTACAATTGCCTTGTAGATCCCTGGCAAAAAAATTGATTCCGTGAATAAATCAAAAATCATTTTATGGCCAGGTATTCAAAAGGAAGTCAGGAAAAAGTGAAAAAAGTGATGGACGAAATGAAAGAAGGCAAACTTAAAAGCGGACGGAGCGGAAAAAAAGTTACGAGCCGCAAGCAGGCTATTGCAATAGGTCTTTCAGAAGCCAGAAAGCAGGGCAGTAAGGTACCGCCGCCCAGGAAAAAGGCGGCTACAAGGAAAAAGACCGCAAAAAAGAAAACCGTCAAAAGCTAGGTCTTCTATTTTACCGGCTGGTGCATCATGAGCTGATTGATTATTACGCTCATTTCCTCCGGAGGTAGCTTTTCAATGAGTCGTGCTCTTGTGGTTTCGCCCGAAGTCCAGGAATTAAGTCCTTCAGTATTGATTTCACATGTTCCTGTTTGCAGGTCATAATAATTTTTCCAGCCTTTTATAGCGACAAAAACAGCGGTTTCATCCCAGCTCATTCTCCCTGCGCTGTCTTCCGCAGCCATTGGAATGCAAATAGCAAATACATCCTTTACCGGGCTGTGCTGAATTTTTTGATTTTGAATTAGCGGGAGGCCTGTTTTTATTTTCTGGCCGATTTCAAATCCACTGAACAAGATGTTTCCGGGCCAGTCCGCGAGTACTTTTTTTGAAGAAGGTACGTCCTGATCAAGGTTGAATTCTTTACCAGAGGGAAAGCGACCTGCCATGCAAACAAGATTACTTACTTTTTTTCTTACCAATTCAATTCCTGTCAGGTTGGAATTGGAATCCGGTCCAGACAACAATAGGTTTGCAAGATTGGTAAGAAAGCCGACAGTAATAATCGTTACAGAATGATCCGGCTGCACGGCGAGTATTCTCCGGTACAGGTCCAGGGCATCTGGCACTTCCTGATTGTTTTGAATATGATGCGGATACCGGCTGATCACTGAATCTGTCCAATGTTGTTTATCGCCCAATTCAACTGCATTTCCCCTCACTACACCGATTGGAATTTCCGGCTTATTGAAATAAGTATTGAAAACGTTCAATGCAGAAGCCGCGTTTTTATGTTTTGAACTGGCTATGGTGGCCAGGATTCTTATATAGCCGCTATCGGCAAAAGAGTGCAGTAAGGTGATGGCACCTACATCGTCATAGTCGGGACCGAAGTCTGTATCAAAAATCACACTGAGCGGATAGTTGGTCGCGGTGTAGGGGCTTTGCGGCCGAACCGTGCTGACATAAATAAATGAAAGGCTAATCAGGAAGAAAGTTCGCTTAAACATAACATTCAATGGTCAGGTTTTCATTAAATGTATAATAAAAAAAGTTCTGATTATTCAATTGACTGGTGAGGCCAGAAAATCCTGTACAGTGCTATTCCGGATTATTCATGAGTTTCTCTTGCGGAGGTTTCGCATACCTGTTTAAAAATTCTTTTTTTGAATCTTTATAACTAGACACCATGCCCAGTTTAAAGAGACTGAAAATATATACCCAGGCCAGATCGAGCTGATAAGGTAGAAAGCCAGCCCTCGCACTGCCGGGAAACAGATGATGATTGTTATGCCACTCACCGGAAAGCATACCGGGTCTTGTTTGATTGATTGAAAGGTTGGACCGGTCGAAATCAATTCCATCTACATGTTTATCTTTCCCTTTACCATGTCCGGTATAATTAAATGCCCTTACCAGCAAAAACCATAAAAAAGCTCCACTGAAACAAGCCAGTGCCAGGGCATTTCCACCGAGCAGCCAAAGTACACTATACCAAAAAGTCCAGTTTAACAGCCAAAGTGCGACTACATAGGCCGGTTTGGATACAGAACCCCAGGATTGATATTGTTCAAAGGAATTGAGGCCTACTCCGGTATGTTTTAGAAAATTCCGGACACGTTGATATTTTTCCCTGTCAAGATCTTTTGAAATACTCTGATGATTTACATCCGAAAGCATGCAATACATGAAACCACCCATCGGATTATAGGGATCTCCCGGTTCATCAGATTTAACATGATGAACATGATGTGAGATCACATAAATTTCTTCCGGAAATGTTTTAATTACCAGATTCTGTGTTATCAAACGCCAGATCGGGTGACTAAACCTGTAGGATTTATGAGTACAGTAGCGATGAAACCAAATGGTTCCGTGTGTACTCATAATAACCATGGCATATACAACCAGGACAATCGCTGATTTCCAGGATAGAAAATAAATGAGGAAAATGATGAAAAGAGGAAACATACAGGCTGCCATGAACCAGCTTATGAGTGCGATCCAGTTTTTCCTTGTTTTGAATATGTTGATTCGGGAAAAAGCTTCTGTGAAAAGTTGGCGAATGGTGGGTTTAAGAAACAACCCTTTAGCATCCATCCAGCCATACGATGGTTTTTGGAGGATTTCATCAATAAAAGCCATAAAAAAAGAACAGTTAATCGAAAAGTTATGAATATTTGGTTTTTCACGGTCGCCTGTAACCATCAGACTATGAACAATGTACGCTAAATATCCCGGTATAGTTTCTAAATTGCTCAAATATCCTGTTAATATGTTATACACATTTTCCAATAATCCTCGCAAACAGGGCGTGGGCTTCACTTTCAAGCTAATATTGAATAATAATCTATGATTCTGGAAGTTGCCATATTAAACGTTATTCCGGGGAAAAGAGCCGAGTTTGAAGACAGTTTCCGGGATTCTTCAGAAATTATTTCCTCTATGAAAGGCTGGTTGGGCCATCAGTTACAAAAGTGTTTGGAGGTGCCAAACCGATACATTTTATTGGTGAGATGGGAAAATCTGGAAGATCATACAGTTGGTTTCAGAGAATCTCCGGGCTATTTGGCGTGGAAAAAAAACCTTCATCATTATTATTCCCCATTCCCGGTGGTAGAACATTATTCTTTGATATCTGAGAACTCACATTCCTGATTCATGGTTGTTTATGTTTTTTGCAAATTCCAAATCTTAACGCTGAATTTTTTGAAAAACATGCTAACTTAGTTTATCAAATTGTTATCAAAAAATTATGGCAAAGAAAAGTAAACAGCCTACGCAGAAATCCGGAAAAAAATCGCTGTTAAAAGATATTGAAAATAAACTGGCAGAAGCTGTTAAGGATTTCCATAAAAAAATAAGTGATAAAAAACTGGAAAAGAAAATCCACAAAGCCGGGAAAATTCTTTCCAAATCCTTAACCATGAAACAGATTAAGGTTGTCCATAAGGAAAAAGTAGAGAATTCTAAAAAAGAAAAGAAAGTTCAGGAAAGAGAAAAAGAAGTGGCCTCTTAACTCTTTTGACAAGCGATTCAGATACCAGCAAATAGATATTTGTGCACAAACTTTTTTGCTTCTTCTTGTTAATTCCCCTGATATTTATTTCATCATGTTACGGGGGTCCTAATGATGGCGGGTATTTTACTCCCGTTTATGTAGGTCCAGGAATAGGATTGGGTACGATCGTAGCAGTTGTGGTATCCTGGAGCAGGAATAAATCTATCCTTTGGGCTATTATCCATGGCATTCTCGGATGGTTTTACGTTATTTATGCCTTACTCGTTCCCAAAAAATAATCTTAAGATTTAAGGATTAATACATAGGGCTTTTAAATTCCTATTTAAAATTAGCTGGACAATGGAAATAGGCTGAACAGTAATGGTCAATGAAATTTTGACTCCTTCTTAACTTTTCGAAGGGGTCTCTACTTACACTATGCACATTGTCTTACTGTTAAACCGTATTCCGTCCGAAGCTCGCTAGTACAATTTTTGCAGTAACTGCTTATTATTTCATTTAAAATTTATCATTATGCCTACGACTGCAACAGCCACTATGTCCACAAAAGAAATCGCAAAGAAATTAAAAAAACTTTGCGAACAGGGTGATTTCGAAACAGCTCAAAAAGAGCTTTTTGCTAATGATGCTGTAAGTATCGAGCCCATGGCATCTGAAGCTTTTGCTAAAGAAGTTCACGGACTCGATGCTATTCTGAAAAAAGGAAAAAAATGGGAAGAAATGGTTACTAAAACCCATGCACTGGAAGTTTCCGAACCCATCGTTGCCGGAAATACTTTTGCGCTTACAATGCGCATGGATGTGACCATGAAGAACGGGAAGCGGGAGGATATGACCGAACTTTGCGTATATAATGTCAAAGACGGTAAAATAGTCTCCGAACAATTTTTCATGTAGATCTAGCTTTTTAGAAAGATCGGGGTTCGTCTATTTGTCAATTCGACGCAAACAGACGAACCTCTTTTATTTAGTTTAGCGACTAATCTGCTTTTCAAAAAAAGAGGAGGGATTGGAAATGAAGAGTATGTTTTAAGGATCCTTTACAGAATGGTTTCAAAATTTCTTCCATTAGTTTAAATGGGAACTCCTTAATTTCCGGGTAATCTTTATCCAGAAGAATTCTTATTGTAAATTGGATAAAAATATACCTCATGCGTCGTTTTTCCGCAGTCCTGATAATTTCACTACTGATTTTAGGTACCGGATACGGACAAAATAAAATAGTTGTTTTTCAGTCGGATTTCGGTCTCAAAGACGGTGCTGTTTCAGCAATGAAGGGCGTAGCGATGGGAGTTTCAACAGAACTGAAATTATTCGACCTCACGCATGAAATTCCTGCTTATAATATTTGGGAAGCTGCCTACCGGCTGGAACAAACCGTTCCTTACTGGCCATCCGGTACCGTGTTTGTCTCCGTTGTTGATCCCGGCGTCGGAACTTTGCGAAAATCGGTGGTACTTAAAACAAAAACCGGACAATATATTGTTACTCCTGATAATGGCACGCTTACATTAATAGCGGCTTCGCAGGGTATTGCGGAAATCCGCCAAATAGACGAAGTATTGAACCGGCGCCAGAATTCCGGGGAATCTTATACTTTTCACGGCCGCGATGTGTATGCATATACCGCTGCGAGGCTGGCTGCCGGCGTCATAACCTTTGAACAGGTCGGTATGAAACTTCCTGATTCCCTAATCCAAATACCCTACCAGGCAGCCATAAAAGATGGGAACAAATTAAAAGGAACCATTGCGATCCTGGATGTTCAATATGGAAATATTTGGACCAATATCGGAACGAATTTATTCAACCAGCTTCAACTTGCCTATGGGAATAAACTGCATTTGGAAATTTTCCACGGTGCGAAAAAAGTTTATACTGGGGATATGCCTTATAGTCAGACCTTTGGTGCAGTCGGTAAGGGCAGGCCTCTGGCTTATCTGAACAGCCTGCTTCAATTGTCGTTTGCGCTAAACCAGGGTGATTTTGCAAAAACATATTCTGTAGGAAGTGGAAGCGACTGGCGTGTTGAAGTCCGTCGGGCTCCCTGATCCTGTGAAGCTAATTGGAAAAAACAACCTTCAAATCAGAGACATGAAAAGAAAAGCATTCATCAAACTGTCGTCAGCTTTTGCTGCCGCCCCTCTATTCTCCTCAATTCCCGGTGCGGCACAGAAAGAACAAACTGCAAAACTGGGCAGGAAATCTCACCTACAGCACGAATAACGTATTTTATCCAAAGACTCTGTCTGAAGTTCAGTCTCTTGTAAAGAAATGCAATAAGCTTCGGGCACTCGGCACCAGACATTGCTTTAATGCAATAGCAGACAGCCGCAATAACCTGATTTCCTCAAATAACCTGAATAATATTTTATCTCTGGACACCATAGCAAACACCAGTAACGGTGGAGGGCGGAATAAAATATGGTGAACTAAGTCCTTACCTGGATAAAAAAGGATATGCCCTTTATAACCTTGCTTCGCTCCCGCATATTTCTGTCGCAGGCAGCATAACAACGGCTACCCATGGTTCCGGAGTCAAGAACGGCAATCTGTCCACTCAGGTTCGCGGGCTGGAAATTGTAATTGCTGACGGCTCTGTTGTGCAATTTTCCAGAAAAAAAGATGGAGATAATTTTGATGCTGTCGTAGTTGGACTGGGATCCCTGGGGGTTATTACCAAGGTTACACTGGCTGTGCAGCCCACATACCAGGTGCGTCAGCAGGTTTTTGTGAAGATGCCTTTGGATCAATTGAAAGAACATTTTACAGAGATTGTTTCTGCAGGATATAGTGTGAGTTTATTTACAGACTGGCGGTCGGAATCCATTAATGAAGTCTGGATAAAAGACATCGCAAATCCTGAAATTGAATACCGGGGAATAAAAGAATTTTATGGTGCCAAAGCGGCTGAAAAAGATCTCCATCCGATTATAGAATTGTCTGCGGAAAACTGTACGCCGCAAATGGGTAAACCAGGGCCCTGGTATGAAAGACTTCCTCACTTTAAAATGGGTTTCACACCCAGCAGCGGGAAGGAATTGCAATCAGAATATTTCATACCACGGAAACATGCTGTGGAAGCTATCCTGGCCATTCAGAAAATGGGTAAACAAATCAGTCCCCATTTGTTTATAACTGAAATCCGGACTATTGCAGCTGATCAACTTTGGCTGAGTCCCTGCAGAAACCAGGATTCTGTTACGATTCATTTTACCTGGAAACAGGAATGGAATGAAGTAAAAAAATTATTACCGCTGATTGAAAAAGAACTTGATCCATTCCAGGCGAGGCCTCACTGGGGTAAATTATTTACGATGCCGGCGCCGGTATTGGAATCCCGGTATGAAAAACTTTCAGAATTCAAAAAACTCGCGGCACACTATGATCCAACAGGAAAATTCCGCAACGACTTTATTAACGGAACAATCTATTGAGTCCGATGTTTAAATGCCTGAAACTTATAGCAATTAATGAATTGTAATAATCTGTACTGGAAAAATACTAATCAGGCAGTTGCCGCAATAATTATTGCCAGTGATCCATTTGTCAGCCCGGATGGCACGATTTTTTAACTAATATGATGAAGGCGGGATAATCGTAACATCTTCAAAACCATCTTATATGAAAATAAAAATCAACTCGGGCTGGCCTATTGTATTTCTAATACTTTCTATATACCTCGGTTCCTGTAAGGGTCGTTCTTCTGAGACAACCAACGCTGACACATCAACAACAATTACTGCGCCAGCCGACAATACTACAAATAAGAACCCGGATACGGCTGTCGTGGTTATCTCCGCGGACGATTCGTTGAGAAACATGCTCACTGATGCGATCAAAGACTATCCAGGTGTAACAGCAACAACCGATCAGGGCGTAGTCACTTTAACCGGGAACATTACCCGTGAAAAATTGCCCAAGCTGATGATGTCGGTAAATGCCCTTCATCCGAAAAAAGTAAACAATAAACTAACTATTAAATAATCAATGGTTATGGCACTTCAGGAAAAATACAAAGAGCTGATAAACGCTGCCCAGCGCGCCAGCGTTACGCAATTTAACAGTTACGGAGTCCGATAATGTCTTATATGTAAATGGAACCGTATCAGATGGCCAGACAAAAGACAATCTTTGGAATATCTATAATAAAATCGATCCGGATTTCCGGGCCGGCGATCTGATTTTGAATATAGATGCTTCAGCAGCTGCAGGTACAAAAGCAAAGGTTACCACAGAATCATCCAATCTGAATATTAGAAAGGGTCCTGGTACGGACCAGGAAATTATCGGAAAAGCTGCGCACAATGAAATTGTATCCGTTATTAGCAAAGCAAATGAACAATGGAGTCTGATCCGCACCGATAAAGGCAAGGAAGGTTATGTCTATACACAATATCTAACGCAGAGCCTGAGTCAATCAACGAGCTTGAATACCCGTTTTGGTAAACAGAATTTTATGTTGTTTATATAAATTGCCGGTTGTCATTTTGAAGGTCTTCTTGCTGATATGAAAGAATTCATAAATTTCTTCCGGCGATCGATTTATCGTGATAAGGCAGGTATCCATTATTTTCCTGTAACAGACGAAGGATTTTTCCCGCCTCATCTTCAACCCGCTGATAACCGGCCTTTCCCGCCACCACATCAATTTTATTTTCAGGCAGATATATTTTTTATAAATCCGGGAAAACGGTCCCCGATTTCTATGGGACGGAATATTTCATTGGCATGAAGCATCCCTTTATGGCGGTTATTGATGATCACCTCATAGCCTATCTCCGTTTTACGGTAAACCAGCAAATCAACTTCTTCTTTTTCCTTTACGGTCAATTCCTCATTTGATAAATAACGTTCCAGTTTTTCTGTTGCGGCAATTCGACCGGTTTGTTCATCCATCACTATTTTCACCAGGTATTCACCCGAGGGTCGCATAAAACTGATCATACCGGATTTCGGAATGAACAGATCCTTCATCAGTCCCCAATCGAGGAATGCACCCTGGGGAGTCACACTAACGCATTTTAGTCTGACAATATCGCCTAATACGCCGAAGGGTTTCTGGGTAGTGGCGATGGGTCTTCCCTCTCCGTCATGATATAGGAAAACCTTCAATTCATCCCCGATTTTGGTAGCAGGCGGAACAAAACGCTTGGGCATCAGTATTCCTTCTTCTCCATTATCCATGAAGACGCCCATATCTTTTACTTTAATAACTTTAAGCGTATTATATTCACCCATCCTTACCATACCCGGAATATTATGAACCAAAGATACATATACCTCGCCGCCCTCCTGTTTTTTGCTGCCTGTAAAGAGAAAACAACTACAACTATCTATGATTCTCTTGTCATCATTTTATAAACCGGTTGATTCACCCATTTTAAAACACGATTCCACTGTTTTTTTTTATGATTCTCTGAAAAAAGAAAATGTGCGTTGGAAAAAAGCTGATGTATTCAATCCCGCCGCCATCGTAAGAAATGATACGATTTATGTATTATCCCGTTGTGAAGACAATCCTGCAGCTATCCTGGGTGGCCGTACTTCCCGAATAGGAATTTCCGATAGTCTGGACGGTGTACATTTTACTTCATTTGACAAGCCCGTATCTATATCCGGCCACGGATCAATTTCAGGAGTATGACTCTCCCGGTGGTTGCGAAGATCCCCGTATTAGTACAAACAGAAGACGGCCGTTACGTGCTGGCCTATACATCCTGGAACTATAAAGTACCCCGGCTTATCTATTGCATTTCTCCAATGATCTATTTCACTGGGAGAAAAAAGGACCAGCCTTTGCAAAAGCCTATAACCAACGGTTTCTTGATACAGCCAGCAAGTCGGCTTCCATGATTACAAAAATGGTTAACAACAAACCGGTTCTTGCCAAAATAAATGGAAAATACTGGATGTACTGGGGAGAACGGTTTGTAAACCTTGCCTGGTCGGAGAACCTGTACGACTGGTATCCGCTGGTTGATTCGGCCGGATTTCTCAAGAAAACCATGATAACCAGGCCAAATCTTTTTGACAGCGATCTGGATGAATGTGGTCCACCGGCCCTTATAACCGATAAAGGCATCCTGCTTATTTATAACGGTAAAAATGCCAATGGAAAAAATGCCGATCCTTCCCTGCCCACAGGGAACTTATTCTGTAGGACGTGTTTTGTTTGATTCGAAAGATATGGAAACCGATACTCAGCCGGCCGGATACACCATTTCTGAAACCCACTTTGCCACACGAAATCAGCGGACAATATGCCGCAGGAACTACCTTTGCAGAAGGGCTCGTTTACTATAAAGGAAAGTGGTATTTATATTATGGAACTGCTGATTCCTATGTAGGTGTAGCCATTTCAAGATAGCCCGAATTAATAAATTGCATATGCACGCATTCCGGTTAATTGATCTGAGCCATACGATTGAAAATGGGCTGTCACCTATAAAGGATTGCCTGCACCGGTCATTTGCGATTACCTGAGCCGGGAAGATTCTAAAAAATTCTATGCTGAAGGAACAAGTTTCCAGATCGGAAAAATTGAAATGGTGAGCAATACAGGTACCTATATTGATTGTCCGTTTCACCGGTATGAACATGGTAATGATCTGAATGACACTCCCCTGGAACATTTTGCTGAATTAAAAGGAATTGTTGTTCGCAGTGCCCTTTACCAGGATACGTCTCAGTATCGACAGCGGATTTTTCAAGGAAATTGAACTGCGTGGTAAAGCAGTTCTTGTCCACACCGGCTGGGATCAACACTGGAATACAGAATAGCTATTATAATGATCATCCTTTTCTCACTGAAGATGCAGCGGTTTATTTAAGAGAACGGAGAGCACAGCTGGTCGGAATTGATTCCCATAATATCGATGATACGCGGGGAAATAGCCGGCCCGTCCATACCATACTGCTGGGATCCGGGATATCCTAATTGTTGAACATTTGTGCAATCTTTCCGCCATTCCCGATCAGGATTTTATTTTTAGTGCAATACCACCTAAATTTAAGGGTGTTGGGACCTTTCCTGTTCGCGCGATGGCAAGATTGCACCAGACTACTCAATGACATTTTTATATGTTTCGATCTGTTATTACAGGTACAGGATCATACATTCCTCCATTTATACAAACCAACCGGGACTTTGCCCAACACGAATTTTTTACTGCTGAGGGCCTGCCTCTTCCTGTGGATCCCGCTGAAGTAGTCAGCAAATTCAAAAAAATAACCGGAATAGAAGAAAGGCGATATACGACCGATGACCTGAATGCTTCCAATATAGGATATGAAGCGGCTAAAAATGCCATCGAAGACAGTGGTGTGGATCCGGAAACACTCGACCAGATCATAGTAGCCCATAATTTTGGAAATGTCATAAAAGACACCATACAAACTGCAGCAGTCCCGTCCCTGGCCAGTCAGATGAAACATGCACTGGGCATTCGCAATCCAAACTGTATCGCTTACGATATTTTATTTGGCTGTCCCGGGCTGGGTGCAGGGACTTATCCAGGCAGACGCTTTTTTCAAGGCAGGTATGGCAGAAAAAGCTCTGATCATCGGAACAGAAACACTGAGCAGGGTTATTGATATGTACGACCGCGACAGTATGATATTCAGTGATGGTGCCGGTGCAGTGGTATTGGAAAGAAAAGAAGGTGATGAATAATTCAGCCGGTTTAATGGCCTTTACTGCCCAGACCCATAGTATCGAAGAATTTGATTATATCAATATGGGTGTTTCATTTTATCCGGGTAGTAATCCGCGAATCCGTTATCTGAAAATGAAGGGAAGGAAAGTTTATGAATATGCTTTGAAACATGTACCCGAAGCAATGAAAGCCTGTATTGATAAATCCGGAATATCCATTCGTGATTTGAAAAAAATATTCATCCACCAGGCGAATGAGAAAATGGATGAGGCCATCATCAAAAAATTATACCAGCTCTACGGATTGAAAACCCACCAGTCAATATCATGCCGATGAGCATCAGCTGGCTGGGAAACAGTTCGGTCGCCACGATTCCCACTTTACTCGATCTGGTTAGAAAACATGAATTTCCGGAACATGAATTGTCTTCCGGAGATATTATCCTCTTTGCCTCAGTGGGTGCCGGGATGAATATTAATGCCGTATCCTACCGTTATTAAACTCTTCAGTACTGAAGGACTAAGACCATGAGCTATTTCAATCGGCACAGGATTTGCATTTGCTTAAACAAGATGATTATAGGTCCGATTGTTCTGGTCGAAGATGATGAAGATGACGTAGAGATATTTAACGAAGTGTTGAAAGAGTTAAATATTCCCAACAAACTGGTATCTTTTACAAATCCGGATGACGCTTATCATTTCCTCGACAAAAGTACCGAACAGCCTTTTATAATTGTGAGCGATGTTAATCTGCCCGGAATGAGCGGACTGGAATTCAAAAATAAACTGGATGCGAATGAAAACCTGCGGAAAAAATCCATCCCTTTCATTTTTTATAGCACGTCTGCAGAAAAAAAATACATTACCGACCGCCTATCTGATCTTTAACCGTACAGGGTTATTTCAGGAAAGCAGATAGTATACGGGATATAAAAAATCAACTGAGAATAATATTTGAATACTGGAAAATATGCCAGCACCCAAATACTTAGTCAATTAATCCCTTTACCATTGGCGTGAAAAATGATAGATTCCTGATCCGGTTTGCAGTTGGATATAATTTCCGTCCTTTTCTTTAACCTTTATTTCTTTTTGTTCCGAAAGCAGTTTCCCGTTTTCCATGATCGATTCCGCTGTTGTTGCGGGGACAAAAATGCTGGCAGTTGTATTTGCGGGAATTTCAATATCCAGCATTAATTTGCCATCGCCCATTTTCCAATGCACACTTAGTTTTCCATATCCGGTTTCCAAATCGGCATTGGCAAAACTGAGACCTCCACCCAGGATGCGGCTGTATCCGTGATTTTTTTATACCCTGGTCCTTCTTCATAAGTATCTATCCCGGAAATATTCCGGTACATCCAGTCCCCGATCGCGCCATAGGCATAGTGATTAAATGAATTCATACCCGGAGTTTGAAAACTGCTGTCCGGTTTTTGTCCATCCCATCTTTCCCAGATGGTGGTGGCACCCATTTTTACCGGATACAACCAGGAAGGATAAGTTTCCTGCAATAATAGTTTATAGGCAACTGTATCATAACCAAAACGGCTAAGTACATGACAGAGATAGGGAGTTCCCAGAAAACCGGTGGTAAGGTGATTGTCATAGTCCTGAATATTTGTCACCAGTCGACGCGGCTGCCTGCATTCTAAGGTTTTCCGGCAGCATATCAAACTGAAGCGCCAGTACATAAGCGGTCTGTGTACTGGATACCAGTCTGCCGGAAGGCGTCACATATTCTTTTAAAAAAGCATCTTTCACATGCTTCAACAGAATCAGTATACTGTTGTACATCTTCCGGTTTATTTAAAACCTTTGCTGCATTGATAAGCAATTGGGTGGAATGCGCAAAAAAACATTGTGCGATCAGATATTTATCTGTGACGGCAGACTCTTCCGTCATTGTCATCCGACGGGGCGATAAAATAGCCAGTCCCCGAAATGAAACCCGGTATTCCATAAATAATCCCTGCTGTGATTTTGCATAAAACCAACCCAGGCTTTCATACTGGCATACTGGTCTTCCAGAATTTTAGGATCACCGTAAGCAAGCCACATATTCCATGGAATAATTGTTGCCACATCAGCCCAGCCTGCAGAACCTCCGGCCATCGGGCCAAGTACATTGGGTACCACGAAAGGAACCCTTCCATCTTCAGACTGATCAGCTGCCACATCCTTCAGCCATTTGGAAAAAAAATTGTGAACATCCATATTGTAACTGGCGGTTCTGGAAAAAGCCTGTGCGTCTCCCGTCCATCCCAGTCGTTCATCGCGTTGCGGACAATCGGTCGGCACATCCAGGAAATTTCCTTTTTGTCCCCACTGAATATTATGCTGCAACTGATTCAGCATGGGATTTGAACAAGTAAACTGTCCCGTCGGATTCATATCGGAATATAAGAGTAACAGCAGAAATATTTTCAGGTTTGACTTCACCCGGAAAACCTTTCAGCCTGATATATCGAAATCCCTGAAAAGTAAAATGCGGCTCAAAAAATTCCTCACCTTCCCCTTTCAAGATATAAATATCCCGGGCTTTGGCGGCGCGCAGATTTTCTGTATAAAAATTCCCCTCTTTATCCAGCACTTCTGCATGATCAACAATTAATTGTATCTCCTGGCTTTCCCTTCAACCTTAAATTGGTGCCCATCCCACCAGGTTTTGTCCAAAATCGATTACCTGTTCTCCCTTTGGGTGTTTTAAATATTCTTACCGGATGAAATATTTCATGTTTTTACCGGTTCATTGTAGGTTGCGATCAAATTATTTTTTGGAATAATCCTTTTCAACTACTGGCTGCCAGTCATGATCGTCATAGCCAGGTGCATTCCATCCGGTTTTTCCATTCTGTGCATCATAGGTTTCCCCATTATAAATTTCAGAATTCCGAACGGGACCTGCGTCCGATGTTTTCCAGCTTCCATCAGAGAACAATGGTTTCATGGCTTCCATCAGCATAATTTATTTCAAGCTGAAGAAGCAAGCCCATTTTTTTCCATATAAATTTCTGTTATTGTTCCATGCCAGGTGCGTGCGATACCAACCACTTCCGATGTTAACACCAATTACATTTTCTCCATTATTCAGCAGGATCCTACATCATAAACCTGGTATTGAAGTCGTCTTGTTATAACTGGTCCAACCCGGTGTCAGATAAGCATCTCCGATTCGTTTTCCCATTAATGAATGCTTCATACATTCCATGTGCGGTGATAAAAGCTGTGGCGGACAATTATTTTCTTTTCCTGCGGAAAATTGCTTTCCGAAACAAAAGTGCCGGACCGTTTACGGAATCTGCTGCAGATCCGTGATTCAATCCATTTTGCTTTCCAGTCTGCAGGTCTGCAATAATCCCATTTGCCAAAAGCCTTTTCACTCCAGTCAGAAGACTTTTCCCTTATTATCCCAAACCCTGACCTGCCAGAAATAGGTCGCTGCAGATTGTAGTGCTGCTCCGGTATAGGGAACAAATACAGATTGATCACTTAATTTGTTTCCCGCTGTTCCATGAATTCATTATTTCCGGATTTGATTCCGACGCGGATCTCATATGCAGTTTGCATATGGTTTTTTTGATCCGATAACAACTGCCAGCTGAATCGCGGAAAAGGAAGGTCCAGGCCGGATGGGTTCACCCGGTTTTCGCAAAGCAGATTTTTTACTTTGAGCTGGGCAAATCCTATACTTGCCAGGAGTATAAAAATGATTCAGTAAACAGGAAAAATTTTTTCATAACGACTTATTATATGAATGATTACTTTATTGAGGCCATATAATTTCCAAGCCCTACTACGACGGTGGAAAGAATGACGGTCAAAATTCCGAGCCTGATAACACGCATGGTTTGTGTCCCGGATCCCTTCCATTCCTTGAAATAGATTCCCCAGGCATTACTGACAATAATGATAAATGCCATATGGAAAGTCCAGCTGCTGAAATCATATTTTCCCATTTTGCTGCTGCCCATTCCATAGAAGAAAAACTGAAGGTACCAGGTGATGCCGGCAATAATGCAAAACAGATAATTTCTGGCGAGCGGTGTTTTTGCATCTACATAATCACCATAGGATTTATTTTTCAGATTCAGGACCATACACCAGATCAGATTAGTAGTGAGTCCACCGAGTAAAACAACCACCAGGGAAGGGAGATTCTGAAAAATCGGATTTACTCCCGCTTTGCTCCGTGAATGCAGCAATCGGCTTTCCGAAATGCAAGTCCGAATGAAAAACAGGAACTGAGAATACCTGAGACGGTTGCCACCAGCGATCCCTTTACGTAAGTTAAATTCGACAATGGTTCCGGTATTTTTAGAATCACCCAGATCTTTTTCCTTCATCACGCCAGCCTTGCCGCAGATAGCAATTCCGATGAGGCAGAGCAGAACACCGCCCAGTATAATTCTGTCCGGAACCCGAATGCCAGAGAGATGAGATGGTTGTTTGTCCTTCGGGGTTTCCCATGATGTCATAATATAGTGGCGGGATCAGGGTTCCGAAGGCTGCGCAATAACCCAGTGCAATCGCCATACCCAGGCTCATGCCGAGATAACGCATGCTCAAACCGAAAGTGAGTCCGCCAATTCCCCATAAAACGCCCATGAAATAAGTCCAGAAAATGGTTGATCTCTGGCAACTGATCCGATAATATCCCAAAATCCCGGAACGATCAGCCAGGCCGCGAAGATCGGAGCGATCAGCCAGGAAAAAAGTCCGCCTACCAGCCAGTAACTTTCCCAATGCCAGGATTTTACTTTTTTATACGGAATATAAAAACTTCCTGATGCAAAGCCACCGACAAAATGCAGAAAAACGCCTAGTAATACACCCATGCTACTTTTGATATTTATTTTTTTACTACTGAATACAAGACTGGCCAAGATCTCTTCATTCTCGCGTTTAGGTTTGGATAATGTTTCAGTTCGATCATATCTTTCGGGAACCGGATTTTCATTCCAGTGTTCATGAATGGCCATGGCAGCGCCTATTGCACTGGCCTGGGCAATCGTTGCGGCATATACTTCGATATGACGGAAATGCCGCAGCCAGCAAATGCATATAAACAGGATTCCTGCCGAAACCACCATCAACAAAAATTCTTTTTACGGAATCTCCGGTCATAATGCAGTTTGGTTGAATCGCTTTTGTTGATCCATAATATCCATCATCAGTCTGTGATAGGCTTCCTCAAAATTTTGAAATCCGGAAAGTTCCCTTGTCTGAAAAAGCAGAAGGGGTGCAATAATGAAATCGGCCGATTGACTGAAGACGTATCGTTTTTGATCTGCAATGGCGTTCACGGTCTCCGGGATTAAAACTCAACGTCTGGAAATAGTCTTTGTCTTTTTGAAAGTATGCCGCCAGTCTTCCAACCTGTAGTGTCATGTTCATACCCGGCAAATAATCGGGAAGCTTTCATCGGATGCCCTTTAAAGTCAGGTAACACAAACAATCGTTTTGTAATTCGCGATGGTAAGGGGATCGCATTGAATGGATTCATACTGATACACCAGGTTCCGGTGGAAATCAAAACAAAAGGTTCCCTAAAATTTTCCAGGTAAGGAATCATCGCTGCCGAACTATCATGTAATCCAATTCCGGCCAGACAATCGGATTCCACGGGATACGAATTTTTGTCTGAAATACGGATGGACCATTCCTGAAGATTGAATGGGTGCCAGTTTATCCATGATCCCTTCCCGATAAACCCATTCATGATAATAATTCCGGGAAAAATTCCAGAGATTGGTATGACATCCGATACTGGTTATATCGGAACAGGCTTTACCGGTTATCAACCAACTCAGGTATTGGGGCAGATGCAATGAATATTTTATTCGTGAAAATTTTTCCGGCTTTTCATATTTCAATCGGTAAAGCTGCATGCCGGAATTCAGACTGCCCAATACCGGTGAAGCCGTCAGCATGGAAAAAGTCACTTCCCCTCCATACTGATCATAAAATTCTTTTTTTAATTTTTCAGGATATGGTTTCAAATAATTATAGAGGGGTGTAACCGGCTTTTCGTCTTCGCCGATATAGTACAAAGCTGGCGCCATAGGCAGAAAAATTGATTGCCCTGATTGCTAAATATCACCTGCCTTTCCTGCATCTGATCAGTGATCTCGCGAATCCAGCTGTTTAAAAGGTCCAGATCCTCACAAGGATCTCCGTCTTCATCTTTTATTTCCGGAACACCTGCACTATCTTCCCAAACAATATTATAGGATTCATCAAAAAGGAATAATTTTTTGTTGGTCTTTCCCACATCCAAAATGGCAATAACAGGAGTTGGTGGCATGCACTCGTTAAATAAATCGTGAATATATAACAGTCTAAAGTCCGGAGCTAACTGTATTTAGACCCCCTGTTTTTATTAATTCTTCCCTGACCTTCCCACTACGGTACAAGGTCAAGCGGATCGAGCGCAGCTCCTGCCCGCAACGCGATTCGGCAACGAGTGGCCGTCAGTCCGTACGAAAACTATTCTGCAAAACTTCCTGGGCCACTACAACATCATTGGATTGTTGTGCTTCCCGGAGTTTTTTCCGGTCCACCAGCAAGGCCTGTGCATAGGAAAGAAGGATGGCTTCCACAGATTGCAACAGATCTTCCAGCGGATCCTTTACATTATGTGATGCATCGATCATCCATCCCAGATCCTTTGTATGATCCATTCCCCTGGCATCCATTCCTTCCACCAGTTCATTGAAAATCAGAAACAGCTGATATGGTTTTATACTTCCGACGGTCAGATCATCATCCCCGTATTTGGAATCATTAAAATGAAACCCGCCCAGTTTTCCTTCCATCAGCAGAAGAGCAACAATCTGTTCAATATTGGCATTGGGCAGATGATGGCCCAGGTCAACCAGGGTATATGCTTTTGGGCCCAGTTTAGTGGCATAAAGCAGAGACTGACCCCAGTCACCGACAGTGGTGGAATAAAAATTGGGTTCGAATGCTTTGTATTCAACAAATATTTTCCAGTCTGCCGGCAAAGCAGCATAAATTTCCCGAAGACCCTCCAGCGTATTCTGAAATGCTTCGCGAAAATTCAGCTGGCCGGGAAAACAGGAGCCGTCTGCCAGCCAGACGGTAAGTGATTTTGAACCGAGTTCAATGCCATGCCGGATCACCTCAATATTATGTTGGATGGCCTGTTGCCGTACTTCTTTTTTCACATGCTGCAGGGAACCGAATTTATAACTGTATTTCTGACCGGGCTGATCCTGAAAAGTATTGGAATTCATGGCGTCAAAACGAATTCCGTATTGAGCAGCCAGCTTTCTGATTGCAGCTGGATTTTCCGGAATATCCCAGGGAATATGCAGGGAAATCGCGCCGCTGGAATCGTTCAGCGCGTGTAGCAATCCGATGTCTTCTATTTTTTCTTCCAGACTTCGTGGTTCTCCGCCTCCGTGAAAACCGTCCAAATCGTGTTCCCCCGGTACCCAGTGCCCAGCTGGGAATGGCCACCTGGAAGTCAATCAATTTCTTCAGAATATTTTCTGCGTCCGGAATGTCTGCTGACACAGGAATTCAAATTTCTGACGATGTGATTTTATCAGGAGATCTGATTATGCGCTTCAATCTTGTTTTTTTCCAGCTGCATGATACTTTTAAAGTTTAACGTACAAAAGCCATGGCCACCCCACCATCTACATTCAGCACATTGCCGGTAGATTTTTTTAATAGTCCCGCCTACAAAGGCGAAACAGGCATGGGCAATATCTTCCGGTAAAATAATTTCATTCAGCAGGGTTCGTTTTGCATAATAAGCCGGCAGTTCCTGATCAACTGATATCCCATAAGCTTTTGCCCGTCCTTCCGCCCAGGCACCTTCCCAGATCTTACTGTCGGAAATCACCGCATCCGGATTCACCACATTCACCCGGATCTTATCAGCGCCGAGTTCAGCTGCATTCAAACGGCTAAGATGCAACTGGGCAGCTTTGGCAGAACCATATGCCGCATTATTCGGTCCGGAGACCAGGGCATTCTTGCTTACGATATTCAATGATATCGCCGCCCATAGCCTGTTTGCGCATGATCTCCACACCCGCCTGCGTAACCAGGAATTGTCCCTTCACCAGTACATCATACAAAAGATCCCAGTCTTTTTCCGTATGGTCTTCGATGGGTTTGGAAATGGAAAGACCTGCACAGTTCACGACAATATCCACACCTCCAAAAGCCAGTACGGCTGACTGAAATGCATTTTTGAATGGTTCGCAGATCCGTTACATCCAGCATTTCAGTAATGAATCTGTCCTTTCCAAACAGCTCCTGAAATTCCTTACCTGCCTTATTCCAGACGCTGTTGTCATTATCATTGATGACCACACAGGCTCCTTCATCCAGCAAATAATTGGGCAATGGCTTTGCCAATTCCACCTGCACTGCCGGTTACCAGGGCAATCCTGCCCGGATAGTGGTTTCGGCTTGGGCATCCTTTGTAATTTCGCTTCTTCCAGCAACCAGTATTCAATATTGAATGCTTCCTGCCTCGGCAGGGAAGTATAGGAAGAAATGGCTTCCGCTCCCTTCATCACATTGATGGCATTGATATAAAATTCTGCGGCTACCCGGGCTGTCTGTTTGTCTTTTGCAAAGGTGAACATACCTACACCCGGATACAGAATCACAACCGGATTCGAATCGCGCATCGGCGGACTGTTCTGCTTTTTTACAGGATTGATAATATTCCGCATACATTTTACGGTAGGCTTCAAACTGGGTCTTTAGTTTTTCGCGAACTATCTGGAGTCAGAAAGATCTTCAGTTGATGGCAAGTTCCAATACCAGCGGACTGATCTTGGTTCGGAGAAAATGATCAGGACAACTGGTTCCCATCGGCGCCAGTCGTTTCCAGATCATTCGAATTGATAAATTCAAGTACCCGGTCATCATCAGTAAAATGGCCAATCATTTTACGTTTGGGAAGAACAGAATCCCCGTAAACAATGGTGCCAGGGCCGCAGGCTTGCTGAAGTCGCTCGTTTTTCGCAACAGCTTTCATGCGCGGACCACCGAAAATATTTTTTTGTTTCCTGGTTTGATCTTCCAGGTAACGGGCACAGGTTTCTATCACTTCCAGCGTATTGATATAACTGTCATAAGCCGTATTCCCCCAGGTAAATAATCCGTGTGAACCCAGCATGATACCGCGGATACCGGGATTTGCATCAAGACATTCTTTTAATTTCAAACCAAGATCAAAACCCGGCCTTTGCCATTCGACCCAGCCGATCTTTCCACCAAATAATTCAGTCGGTGATTTTCTTTCCATCTTTTGCAGCAGCAATGGCAATGGCCGCATCCGGGATGCAGGTGGTCAATATGGGCGAAAGGAAGAAAACCATGCAGGGCCGTATCGATGGAAGGTGGTTTGGATTCCAGATCAAACAGGCAATAATTGAACAATCCCACCATCCGGTCTTCATCTGCCAATCCTTGATAAACATTTTTCAGACTTCGAAGCCTGCTTAGATATAGAGCAGCCAGGTCTTTCTTCTTCAGGGTTCCCAGGTCTCCACCGGAACCTTTAACCCACATCACTTCCGTAGCGTCACCGGTAAGCGGATCAGGCGCAATTGTTTTGCAGGAAGTATTGCCACCTCCATAATTGGTGAGGCGAAGATCGGCACCCAGCAAATTGGAACGGTAAATCAGCAAGGCCACTTCATCCCCCGCAAGGGCTGCAGCCTCCTGTTCATCCCATAAATAACTTACATGTCTGAATTGAAAGGTTTCTACTGGCATAAAGAACCGGTTTCAGTATACCAAAATAACGAATTACCGAGGAATAGGTCGAACAAGCTTATTTCGACCATTGACCGAAGGATTTTCAAACCGGATTTAAACATACTATACCCTCCTGCCGGTAATAAAATTTTAATGTCTGGATAGATATTAAAGACGCAATTCGGCGTAGGGGATTCACAAATAATTTGCACAATGTTCATCTTCTGGTTACAAACTCCGCCTATCTTTGAAAGCCAATTTCATCTCCATAAAACCTATCATATGCCAAAATTCATCACATCCATCAGTCTTCAGGAAGCCAGTGAAAAAGATTATGACGTCCTTTCCCGGGAATTGAAAAAATACTTTTTTAGCCCGGTCAGTGATTTGAAATCAAAGAAATCAGGGGGAAACAATTCAACCTATACTTTTGACTCTACCAGGCACAAGAGTTTACTTGACACAACTTCAGCAGTCGCTCATGCAGCAGCTTCAACCGGAAAAAAATATTCATTCACGGTAATCAGGGAAAAATCCAAAATGGAATCCTGATCGGACTTTCCATTTTGAATATCCGTTTATTGCCAACTAACGCGAGAACCTGTCTCAATGGCCTTACTCAGCCCAGAGATCCTTCAGGCGCCGAATTAGCTGAAAAGCAGTACACTTGGACCCTGTTACCGGTTCATTAAGTCGGTTTTGTAAGACTATGGGACAAATAGAAGGCTCAGATAAGTGGTTAGCCTCTGGATATCAACGTCTCTAAGATTTTTTATGCTTTTATTCATTTGTTTCGTTAACTAATCCTTGAAATAAAGATTAACTTTAGTTAATTGATTGCATATGAAAAAGCTACTTATTCTTCCGCTGGTTGCCGGTTTGCTTTTTATTATTCCGGCAGTTGCACAGATAAATAATAATTCGGGGCATCATTCCTCAGACAGCCTGGAATTACTCGCATTCATGCAGCTGGTGAGTTATATATCTGCAGATACATTTGATTTAAAACTTGCTGAAACTGAAAAAAATACCGTACACCATTACGGTGAAGAGCATTCTGTATATGTACCACTTGCAAGAGGTGCATCCCGGGAACCTACCGAGAATGGCAGTTGGGATAAGAGCCTACCCACTATTTATCATAAAGAACCTACCCAGGGATCCCCATTTTTGCTTTTCTTGTATGTACCCGGTTTAGTTGTCAATGACTCCTATACTGTCATTAACAAACCCGACTATTTATATAATTATGATAAAATGAGCGGGAATCTACTATTGAAAAGAAATAACGAGTCACCTATAGCAGTGAACAGGTGGCAGGTAAAGCAGTTTTGCTTAAAGACAGACAAGGGTGGGTTGATTTTTATGCGGGTTCCGCTGATCAATAACAACGAGTTTTTCCAGGTTATTTATAAGGGTTCAAAATTTTCATCGTATAAACTGTACAAGAACAGGTTCGTTAATGCAAATCAAAAAACCAACGGTTATACAACGGATGGCAAGGACTATGATGAATATGAAGATGTCATCACGTATTATCTGGTTGATGAAAAAAAGGGAGAATACAATATTTTTGAACTAACGAGAAAGTCTGTTAAAATGATTTTCGGTTCTGCAAGTCCCGCTGCTGAACAGTTTTTTAAAGATCACAAATACGAAGATATTAATGAAGTTTTTGTGGCAAATCTGGCGGACGCATTAAATAAGTAATCATCACAGCCCTTTTTTGTATTGTTCCCTCAGCCAGGCAACTGTATTCAGTTGCTCCTCCTGGTTATATTTAAAACTTAAATTCTCACTTACGTCTTTAGCGAAGGCTGAAAAAAGCTCAGTCATCAGAAAAAGCGACTTCCATATATTTTCAGTTTTATAATCAGCGTATGTTTTCAATATGCTCTTGTATTCCTTTTCGGACAAATATTGCCGCATATATTTCCCATCCTTTCCAAGTGAAACTGAAAAATTTGTATTTACACCTATATGCCATCCGATTATTTTCATAAACATCTGCCTGACGGGATTTTCCATCATCGCTTTCGCATAAGTAATTTCATTACGTAATAATCCCTTGGAAACATAGGTGCATACCCACCAGAATTCATTGCAGACATCCCTGAACTGCCTTTCTGTTGGTCTTTTAATCAAATAATCTTTTTCATCAGGTTCAGGAAGATTTGAAAACAGACTGTCTTTGTCAAGCCATACCCTGGTCAGACTATCCATTTTAAAATCTGATCGAACCTGTTCCTGGGAAACAAAGTCAGGTCAATTCTGTTTCCATCCTTAAAAAGCATCAGATAGGAAAATGAAACCGACTGATGACCGGTATCCTCATCGACTGATTGCATTTCATCGGGTAATTGCCAGACGAGCTTTTCCCCGAAAATAGAAGTCCAATGATGATCTGAAACAAAACTTTCCAAATCGTTCACCAGGTAAACAATGTCAAAATCCTGCAGTGAATCGGGTTTCAATCTTGTATTTGCGCGGGACCCATTCAGTAACACAGCCCGTATCCTGTCGTCGGCCTTGCGCTTTTTCCAGAATGGTTTTTTTTATTTCTTCTGCGTTTCTCTTCATAATAATCCGGTTTACTAAAGGTATATATTGGATAGTTCCGCAGTGTTATACATTTTAAATGTATGTTTAGATTCCGGTAAGATCGAAAAATCCTTCAATTTTGTTTATATGGAATCCAAGGCTGAATCAAATATCAAAATGCAGATACTTATTTTCGGAGCTTCAGGAGCCACAGGAAAAAATCTGGTGAACCAGGCATTGGAAAAAAATTATCGTGTAACGGCTTTTGTTCGCGACCCGGCCAAACTTGTAATCAAACATGAAAATCTCCGGCTGTTCCAGGGAAATATCAGGGACTATGAATCGGTAATCGGTGCGGTCACGGGACAGGATGCTGTATTATCGGCATTGGGTGCAGAAAGTCCCTTTAAATTTGACCAGGTGTTGGTAGATGGAATGGCGAATATTATTAAAGCCATGAACTACGCTCACGTAATGCGAATTATTTACCTGTCTACAATCGGAGGAAAAGAAAACCGGGAAGATTTTGGATTCTTCGTACGGCATATCGCTCCGGTACTATTGAAAAATGAAATCGCAGGTCATGAAGCCCGGGAACTAATGATAAAGGAAAGTCAGCTGGACTATACCATTGTTCAGGCGCCAAAACTAACTAATGGAAGATCGACCGGGAAATATATCAGCGGTGAATTCCTAAAATCAAAATCCTTTGCGGTCAGTTTGTCGCGGGCCGATACTGCTGCATTTATGTTAAGGCAATTAACTGAAGATGAGTTTATCAGGAAAACAGCTCGTCTCCTGCCTGCCTGATAGAAAATAAACCGCTTGATAAACGGATCGAATTCACCAGACCAAAAAATATAAGTCGTAAAACTCCCCTATGTGGTCGTTTTCACCCCGTCAGTTAATTAATACAGGTACTAATTTTGAATTCACTAGATCGAATAGAGTATCCGGCTATTATTTAAAAATCCGGACGGCGAACTAATATTAAATTTGAATCACTAAAACTAAAAAAATGGCCAGAGTAAGTACTTACCTGAATTTTCCCCGTAATACGGAGGAGGCTTTTAACTTTTATAAAACTGTATTTGGCGGTGATTTTGGTGGAACGGGAATTGCACGATTTGGTGACATACCACCCCAGGAAGGTGTACCTCCTTTGGCAGAAAAAGATAAAAATCTGGTCATGCACATAGAGCTGGCTACCATCGGCGGACATTCCATCATGGGCACGGATGCACCTGAATCCATGGGTTTTCATGTGAATTTTGGAAACAACGTTCATATCAACCTGGAACCGGATACGAAAGCGGAAACAAAAAAATTATTTGACGCTCTTTCACAAGGAGGAAAAATATCTATGGATCTGCAGGATATGTTCTGGGGCGCCTATTTTGGGAGCTGTACAGACAAATTCGGCGTACAATGGATGTTCAACTGTACAGGAAAGTAATTAACAATAAAAAATAAATACCATGAACAATTCCATTTATCCATGTCTCTGGTACGATGGCCAGGCCAAGGAAGCTGCAGAATTTTATTGCAGTATTTTCAAAAATTCCAGAATTCTGTCAGAAAATCCAATGGTCGTGAAATTTGAACTTAATGGTGCAATATTTATGGGATTGAATGGAGGTCCCCATTATAAATTTACAGAAGCTATTTCCTATGTAGTGGAATGTCAGAGTCAGGAAGAAATAGATGACTATTGGGCCAAGCTGACTGCCGGGGGCAGCGAGATTGAATGTGGCTGGTTAAGGGATAAATTCGGTATGAGCTGGCAGATAGTTCCTGCTATTCTGGGCAAACTCATGTCGGATCCAAAGAAAGCGCCGCGTGTGATGCAGGTTATTCAGAAAACGAAAAAATTCAGTATCGCGGAGCTGGAGAATGCCTGAGTCATTCCAACCGCGCCTTATCGATGAAATTGACTTTTACCAATTTCGGATTATCGATTTCGTCATAAAACCCGTCCAGAAATCCTGTCATCTCCCTTTTGCTTCTGGGTGTCAGGTAACCGAAATTATTGATCAGATCGTAGATATTTTTTTTCTGCGCCCTGAATGTATCCAAGTGCCTGCTGCAGTTCCGGCATCGTTCGGGGATAACCCCGATATATACGTTGCGTTACAGTTTCAATTTCGAGTTTTTCATCCGGAATTGAATAATACGTGTTTACGAGGCCTGAATAGTCAAAGTCATAGGGAACCACATAAGGTTTTGACAGCGTATCATCTTTGGAAAGCATTAGCCTGGTATTATGGGACACAGTAACGGCCCAGTCCGTATTACCGATCATATATTCGAAAAGCGCCACGGTGGTCATTTGTCTTCTGTCCGTTTGTTCCGTATTGAGATTACCTTTTTTCCATACTGTACAATTATTTCTGGCGGCCACATCTTTTAAGTCTTCCAAAAAGAATCCATATTCGACAAGAGGCTTTTTCCGGGCAGCACTATCTTCCCACCTGACTTTCAATAACCTTACCTGGAAACTCCGGTCACTGATTAAATTATATATCTTATATGCAAGGAATTCCTTAAATAAAAACTGTTCGTGATCTGAAGACACTTTGCATTCACTAACCAGTTTCATGGATTTCAGATTAAATAACCTGCCAGAGTCCTTGTAATTGAAAACCACTTTTATCGGTGGTACGTAACAAAAATCGCTTCTGAAATGTCCTCTTTTTTCAATCAGGACCAGGTCATTCACTTTCGTTCCGTCAGGAAGCGTGGTTATAAAGATTCCGGCCGTATTATAGCCCTTTTTTTTGCCGTGGTTTAGAATCTTCACCAGATCGGTTACGAGAGTTGCATTTAATAGAGAGGTGTCTTTAAAAAAACCCGCTCTGTCAACAGGCGGAATTTGGCCATATGAATTTTGAAAAGCTGCTACGATGAACAGCCAGGCTGCAAAAAATAACAGTTTCATTTGGTTGTTTTTATGAATTGACAGGACGATAATCAGCTACTAAATTTTTATTGAAATTATTTTACAATTTCTTCAATCGGCCGGCCCACCGATCCGCTTGGCATCTGGATATGCAGCATCGCAGCAATTGTTGGTGCGATATCCGACATATAAACCCTTCTGCCCGACTGTCCTGGCTGAATATTCCATCCATACCAAAGCAGGGGAATATGCGCGTCATAGGGATTCCATGCTCCATGGGTAGTTCCTTTGGCCTCAAATCCCGCAATCCATTGAGGCAGGTAAATCAGTTGAATATCACCACTACGGGATGCATTGTATCCATTCGCCAACGAATTTTTTACATCCATATTCAATGTGGAAGCGCTTAAGGCATCAAGTGCAATCGCCCGGGAAATGCCCGGCTGTGCAGATAAAAAGCTAATCGCTTCCTTAAATACGGCGTCCCTGTTGAGACGGTCCTCATTCATTTTGTTGTGGTCAAAATACACCTGGTAATTAATGATACCAATAACCAGCTTGTCGCTTTTAAATTTATCTTTCAATTGTTTATTCAGCTGGTCAGTGACCGATGCTTCGTCAACGCTTCCGGCAGGAATTTTATGATCTTTCAAAAATCCCGGTACCTGCGCTACACCGTGATCAGCCGAAAGAAACAGAAGGTAATTGCCCTTTCCAACCTGTTTGTCCAGGAACCGGAGGAAATCACCAAAATCCTTATCCAGTCTTAAAAAATCATCTTCTGCTTCTATGGAATTTGGTCCGAACGTATGTCCGATATAATCAGGCGTTGATAAACTGATGGCGAGCAGATCGGTAAAACTTCCCGCACCTAACTGTTCTCCCTGCACAGCCGCCTTTGCCATTTCAAAAGTGAAACTATTGCCGTATGGAGTCACGTGCAACAAGCCATAATTCTTTCCAACGAAGGGGGTTAGCAAATAGGGAAAGCCCTTGCCAAAGGGTTTATTTTCATAGGGAACATCATCAGGCGTGCTTTGCACATAGCTTTCAATCGGGTACAGTGTCTTCCAGTCCTGGGCATAATACTGATCAACCATTTTTTTTGCATTCAGTTCTTTAACCCAATCAGGTAAATCACTTATATAGTAAGAAGAGCTTATCCAGCCACCGGTTTTATCATCATACCAATAAGCACCATTCGCACTATGACCGGCAGGCAGGATAGCTGCGCGGTCCTTGAGTGCAATACCGATAACTTTATTGCGAAAATTACACGCAAGGCGCATTTCATCCCCGATTGTAGTAACCAACAAATTGTTTGGGCTCATCTGTCCGGCAGTTGATACGTCACCAACAGTCTTGGTATTCATATCTTCCGTGCAGTACATCATTTTTGAACTGTTATAATCCCACCAATCATTGCCGACAATACCATTTATGGCGGGAACAGATCCTGTATAGATACAGGTATGTCCGCAGGCAGTCGTTGTGGGCGTATAAGGAATCAGGGTATTCTCGCAGGAGAATCCCTGGCTTAGCATTTGTTTAAAACCGCCGTCTGCCTGGTACCTGTCATAATATCGGTAGAGGAAATCCCATCGCATCTGGTCTATTACGATACCGACAATCAGCTTCGGCCTCTGCAGGTTATTTTGCTTTATACCGCCCGCATTGTTTGTCTGCGAAATGCCGGTTAATGAAATGATCAGCAAATACAGGGAGAAAATGAACTTAATCATGGCAGGGAATTATGAATATTCAAGGCGGGTTCTGAAATCAGTAATCACCCATTTAAATTACATCAAATAATTCTAAGAATTGGAAAAGAAAAAGAAATGACATAAATTTCGATGAATTGTCCTCACGTTTTTAAATACTTGTATATCAGGTACTCGTATAAGGTAAGACGGACATTTCTGTTCCTTGAAACACAACATATGAATTATCAGGAATCCTTAAAGATGGTCGCAGATCATGCCATCCGGCTTTATATGAACAAAGCAGATGATCGCCTTTTTTATCACAATCTCGGCCATACGACCCGGCTTCTTGACGCAGTAAACAGAATTCATTCCCAGTATCAGTTAGACGACAAAAACTATTTTATCGTTTGTGCCTCGGCGTGGCTGCACGACCTGGAAATAATCAGTTCCGGCTCTGCATCCAGTGAAATAAAGAACACTTCACTCACTGAAAATATTTTACAAAACCAGGGAATTGACAAGGACCTGATCGAAGAAATCAAAAATTGCCTGTTGGCTACTTCCAATGGTGGAATACCGGCTTCACTGAACGAAAAAATTATTTGTGATGCGAACAGTTTCTATTTCGGATCCGGACAATTCAATGTTCACAACAAACTGATGCGCAAAGAACTAGAAGCGTTCAACCATGCTGAATTTCATGGCAATGACTGGAGAAACAGAACGATTTCGATGCTTGAAAACCACCACTATCATACAGAGTATTGCCAGTCGATGTTGAACAAAACCAAGGACGAAAACCTGCAGGCTCTGATCAGACAACAGGAAGAGAAGCATATGCCAAGAATCCCGGTGAATGAAAGTCATCGTCATAACAAGACCATTCATGAAACTGTGGGCCATCCCGTTAAAACCAAGCATCATTTGAGGGGTGTGGAAACCATGTTCAGGAATTCCTCCTCGAACCATATGCGGCTCAGTGTGATGGCCGACAATAAGGCTTTCATCATGATTTCTGTAAACTCCATTCTCATCTCAGTTGGCATTGGATTGATCATTGGAAAATTTGTTTTGATAAACAAAGTCTTCATCCCCACAGTCATGCTGCTCACGATAAATGTTGTTACAATTATTTATTCAGTATTGGCGACCAGGCCAGGCGCAATGAAAGGCACATTTACCCGGGAGGAATTGGATAACAAAACAGTTGACCTGTTATTTTTTGGCAGTTTTTACAAAATGCCTTTGGAAGAATATAAATCCGGGATGATGAAAATGATGGACGACAGTGATTTTCTATATGGCACCATCATCAAGGATATTTATTTACAGGCCAGAACGCTTGGAAGGAAGTTTCGTCTTTTACGATATTCCTATAATATATTCATGTATGGTATGGCTTGTACGGTGATTGGTTATATCATATCCTTCTTTTTTTAAAATAATTACAATTCGATTTTGTTCGCTGAATGGTCTGACCAGGCCTGCACCTTATAAAGGTCACGATACATTTTACCCTTCGCAATCAGTTCATCATGTGTCCCTTCTTCTATAACGGAACCTTTATGTAAAACAATTATTTTGTCCGCGTCCCGGATAGTCGTAAGCCGGTGGGCTATGATAATTACGGTGCGACCGACCATAAGATTCTCCAACGCTTCCATTACTATTTTTTCAGACTCTGTGTCCAGGGAAGCTGTTGGTTCATCCAGGATGAGGATGGGGGAATTTCTCACTACGGCCCTGGCTATCCCAATCCGTTGCCGTTGTCCGCCTGAAAGCGTTATTCCCCGTTCACCGACGATAGTATCATATCCATGGGGCATCGACGAAATGAATTCGTGCGCGTTGGAAAGTTTTGCAGCTTCAATGATTTCTTCTTCTGAAGCTTCCGGCCTGCCGTAAGCGATATTGTCCCGGATGGATCCATAAAAAAGGGCCGTATCCTGCAAAACAAATCCAATCTGTCCGCGTAATGCGTCGAGTCTGAATTCAGTAATATCTGTCCCGTCTATCAGTACCCGTCCGCTGGTCGGATCATAAAATCGCGCGATCAGACCTACGATGGTTGACTTGCCGCCGCCGGTAGGTCCGACAATACCGATCCGCTGTCCGCACCGTATGTTGAAATTGATATTATTCAGAACCGGTGTTCCGGATTCATAGGCAAAAGAAATATTTTCAAAAGAAATATCGCCCCTGAATTTGCCGGGATCCCGTCCTAATGAATATAGAATTAATGGTTTCGTATCTAATATAGCCTGGATCCTTTCCAGGGCAACGGTAGCCTGGGCAATCGTGCTGGTCATTTTTGCAAGATCCTGCACCGGGCTGAAGAATCTGGTCATATACCAGATGAAGACGGTCAGTTCTCCTACCGTCATCAGTTTTGCAAAGATCAGATCCGTGCCCCGCCAAAGAACAAGCCCGATGCACAGAGAAACCATGATCGTCACCACCGGCGTAAGGACTGATTTTACCCTTCGTGCTTTTAGTGCGGCATCCATGGTTTCCTGACTGATCTGTTTTAATTTGTCCTCCTCAAAATCCTGCCGGCCAAAGGCATTTACCGCGCGGATAGATTCCAGGCCCTGCTGCAGTATGACGAGCATATTACTCTGATCCTTTCTCACTTCCCGGGTTGCTTTCTTCATGATTCTTTTGAAGCGGGCCACAAAGAGGAGTAAAAAAGGAGTGACGGCCAGAGCTACCAGTGTAAAACCGGCATCCAGATAAAACATCAGTACCAGCATTCCGAAAATCGTCATTGCATCCACCAGAATGGTTAAAAGAGTTGATGAAGCAAAATCCTGTATGGTTGCAACATCAGCCGTAATTGTACTAAGCAATTTGCCGGTCTGATGGGTATCGTAGTAGGCCAGGGACAGGTGTTGAAGATGATGATATATTTTCCTCCGCAGATCATTGGCCACATGCTGCGCGACATTTTCGTTGTAATAGCTATTTACATATCCTGCAAAGGATCCAAGGGCGTTGATTAAAACAAATCCAATTGCCACAACAGCTGCCATAGCGACCTTGCTGTTTAATGGAAAAAGGTAATTCAGCCATTGAAGCCGTAGCGGCAGGCTGCCGTGGCCAACCACATCGTCAATAATAATTTTAAGGGGCCACGGCGTGGCAACACTCATCACGGCCTCGATCAGCATGGCGATGAGAATGAAAACCACCCATTTACGATAAGGCCGGGAGAGACCCACCGCCCAAATCATCAGGCTGAAAAACGAAGGTTGTCGTCCGGATTTGATATTATCTTCAGGCATCGGTGAAATATAGAGGCGCTGCTCAAAATCACTTTACCATTTTGAGCTTTTCCCTTAAATGATTAAAATTAAGGGGTTTAGTTAAGAAATCATCGGCGCCCAACTTCATAGCGTGAGTATAGTTCTCATCATCTCCGAAAGCGGTGATCATCATTACGACCGGCGGAGGCTTTTCAAATTTCTCTTTTATATGTTTTAGAAGCTCCAGTCCGCTCATACCCGGCATATTGATATCTGACAGGATCAGTACTGCTTCATGATTCAGACCTCTGAGATATCCCAGTGCTTCTTCTCCGGAATAAGCAAAAGCAAATTCCATTTCCCCGTCCCTGATCTCTTTCCGGAAGCGTTGCTCGAACAGTGCCCTGACATCCCGTTCGTCATCTACAACTAGTATTTTCATGTAATTAAGGTTTAGGTTGTTTTGGTATTATTTGTAATTGAAAGAGATATTTTCCAATCGCCTTTCCAGAAAAAAGATTAATACGAACACAGAAAAAGAAAACCGGCAGCAGGATAAATTTTGATTGAACAATGCAGAAATAATTTTGCAATCGGATTATATTTAGCAGTTAACAAACGCTTCGCAGTTTTGAAATTTTTCGTCTTGTGAACGAAACAATTCTAATATTTCGAAGGTAGTATGGAATAAATCGCGACACAACAACTGTCGATATTAACTATCGTAATTTAATTAAAATGCCATTAAGCCGGCCAAATTAACGAGTTTGTCGATGAATGGCATCCATCGACAGAAAGAATCATTCCGTCTATTCATTATTACGAACTCCAAATAAGTAAACTAGCGATGCCGGCTTTTTTCATAAATACATTATCTTTTACTTACAAAACCAACTCTGCTTGCATTCCAGCTTCCTATCGCAGTTCAGGAAACATATCTTGGCGTTATTCGCTACTATATTCTTTTCAATCACGGCAATCTCCCAGGATAATTATCGCATTATCCACTGGGACCTGGAACAGGGTCTGTCATTTGGAATGGTAAACTGCATGATAAAGGATCAACTGGGTTTCGTCTGGATGGGAACCGTAGCCGGACTGGATCGTTTCGATGGAAGTAAATTCCTGAATTATTTCCCCACACCAGGAAACAAAAATACAATCTTAGCGGGTGGTATTGTTGGCCTTACTGAAGACAGTCTTCATAATATCTGGATCGGTACCCACAGCGGTTTGTCCAGATATGATATAAAGGCTGACAGCTTCACGAACTATACGGCACATGACAGCATGGCCCTCACCAATACATTTGTAGTGCCGTTCTGGGCTACAAGGGATGAAGTGTACTGCGTTGAGTCTGCCTCCCGCATCACAGCTTATGATGTTCATACCCTGGCCAGGCGCGTGTTGGTAAATCATTTTGATAACGATGAAAACAAGGATTATCCTCGATTTTCTTTTTCTGTTCTGGACACTAACAATCATTGTATCTGGATGCTTGCGAAAGGAGGCCTGATGGAAATCTCCCTCTCTACACGCCAGCAGATTTTTCATTCCGGGAATTATGGTGATGCCCCAGTAATGCGCTATGACCTGAATAGAAAACTGATATGGATAAATTCCACTGGCGGGCTGTTAAGTTTTACAATCAATGATAAAAAATTCCATTCCATTGAGTCCATGACAGCAAAAGACTATGAACCATACCCCGGTCTCAGCATTGATTTCGAAGGAAGGGTTTGGGCGGCGACTGTTAAAAAAGGCATTTTAATCTACAACCCCAAAGACAATTCTGTCAGTCAGCCTTTTTTAAATCCTGAAAAACAACAACTGGTTTCCCAATCAAATATGTGCATCTATTGCGACCGGTTGGGAATCACCTGGACGGGCAACTGGGCTTTGAAAGGTGTTTATCAATTGAATCCATACAAACCCGCTGTAAGGCGTTATGCGATAGAAAGCGAAGATAAAAATACACCATACACCATTGGCGAACTAGTCAATAGTATGGGTAATAAAATTTGGATTGGGACAGATAAAGGCCTGAAGATATTTGACCCGAATACAAGCCAGTTCAAGAACTACACTTTTACAGATTATCCGGAAATCAGGGGTCCGGATATTTCACCCATGTTCATTGATACTATTACACATCAGGCACTGATCCGTACCGGGCCACCTAACGTACTGATTAAACTCAACCTTGACTTAAGAAAATCTAATAAAATCATTTTCAGGGATTCTCTTAACCAGGATGTCTATGAAAATTTCTATGATTTTATCAATATTATAGTTCCTGTCAAGGAAGGATGGCTTATTTATCTGAAAAATCAGGGCATTTTTTATTTAAAGAAAGACAGCATAGTAGCCCGCCAGGTTATCGCACTGAGACAGGAAAATGTAACTTATGCTTTTGCTTCATCCGATGGACGTTTATTTCTTCGCTTATATGGCACTCCATTTAACCGGACTTATATTAATCGTGGTGGAGAATGGACCCGCACCTCAAGTGTGTTAGATAGTCTGGACTGGTTTTCCATTTATTATAAGCAATCAGATCATACCTATTGGGTGGGCGGAATAAAAAAATTGATTCAATACAATAATCAACTGCAAATCTTACATGTTTACGGTGAAAAAGAAGGCTTTCCCAGCATTTCGGCGCTTTGCATTCTGGAAGATTTTGCCGGGAATATATGGTTTAATAATTCACAGGGAGATATATCAAGACTTTCGGCAAACAATGGGAAAATCATTACGCTCTCGGCAAAAGATGGTTTACTAAATCAAAGATATGACTGGAACAGCCCGCATGTCCGGGACGCGCAAGGTGATTTATATTTCGCAGGAAATACTGGAATCGACCGGATCAGTCCCTCGAAATTGCAGGAAACTTATCCTCCATCTTTTGTTTATCTGCATTCGCTTGAAGTTAATAGCGTGCCCTTATTACTACCCACAGGCCTCAATCATATTTCAGACCTGACTCTTAAACATTTTCAAAACAATATAAATTTAGAATTAAGGGTCCTGGACTTTTTTTCAACGGGTTCCGCAATACGGTATAAGATCGGTGGAGTCAATGAAAACTGGCAGTACAGTCCACCCGATAATCCGGTTAGTCTGGATGGCGTAGCACCCGGAAATTATAAAGTTTCTATTCAGGCATCCAATGCATTCAATGATTTCAACGGTCCGGAAAAAACAATCCTTATACAAGTTAGTCCACCCTGGTGGAAGACCTGGTGGAGTTACGGTTCAATGGTCATGATAGCGGCCATTATCCTTTGGACATTTATTCAATACAGGTCAAGGCGGTTAAAAATAAAGAACAGAGACCTCGAAGAAAAAGTTTTACACCGTACAAAGGAACTCAAACATTCACTTGAAGAATTAAAAGAAACGCAGGCACAGCTGATCCAGCGTGAGAAAATGGCCTCCCTGGGAGAACTCACGGCAGGAATAGCACATGAAATTCAAAACCCTTTGAATTTCGTGAATAATTTTTCGGAAGTTAATATGGAGCTTGCCGCAGAATTGAATAGCGAGCTTTCAAAAATGGATTTAAAAGAGAAAGACAAAAACCTGCTGGAGGAAATTGCAGAAAACATAACTGAAAATGAACAGAAGATCAACCATCATGGCAAAAGGGCCGATGCCATCGTAAAGGGAATGCTGCAGCATTCACGCGCCAGTGCAGGCAGGAAGGAACCGACAGACATAAATAGTCTGGCAGATGAATACCTCCGGTTAGCATATCACGGAATGAGGGCTAAAAACAATGCTTTCAATGCTACGATTAAAACAGATTTTGATGAGTCTATTGGGAAAATGGAAATGGTTGGTCAGGATATAAGCAGGGTATTTTTGAACCTTTATAACAATACCTTTTATTCCCTGTCTGAAAAAGCAAGGAGAGGACTTCCAGGTTATAATCCCACAATAAAAGTGTCAACACGCAAACTCAATGATAATATTGAAATCAGGATCCGGGACAATGGACTGGGAATACCAGAGAAGATAAAGGAAAAAATTTTTCAGCCTTTCTTCACAACCAAACCAACCGGACAGGGTACAGGGCTTGGACTATCCTTAAGTTTTGACATTATTAAAGCACATGGAGGTGACATAGGGGTTGAATCCAGGGAAAACGAATTTGCTGAATTTATTATCCGCCTGCCTGTGAAACCCAGTTTATCAGCTAAGAATGATACATTAGTTAATACGAACAATATTTGAAACAGATAACAACCAATGAGCGGAAAAATTCAGACTATATTTATTATTCTTTCCCAGCTATTATTCCATGTTGGTATTGCGCAAACCGGTGGATTAAAGTTTAACCTCGTAGAAGGCCCGAATGGAAAATCACTTGGCGGTGTCAGGAACATGAGCCAGGATCCTTACGGATATATGTGGTTTGCTGCACAAGGAGCAAAATGTATTTACAAGTATGATGGCAACCGGTATGCAGTTTTCAGGCATGAAGACAACAATCCAAACTCATTGGGAGGTGTCAATATTGGTTCGGTATATGCTGATAATACGGGAAAGATCTGGATTGGCATGAGCGAGGGGTTGGATGAATTTGACCCGACAACCGCGATATTTAAACACTACCGCCATTTGCCTAATGACCCCGGCAGTTTGGGTGGTGGTCTCAGTGTAACTCCGGTACTAAAAGATCGTCAGGGCAGGATTTGGGTTGGTACAGAAAATAATGGCCTGGACCGGCTTGATGAAAAGACAGGAAAATTTACTCATTACCGGCATGAACCGGGGAATCCAAAAAGTTTAAGCAGTAATGTAGTCTGGTATATCTATGAGGACCATCAGGGTGTAATCTGGATTGCTACCGGTTTCCCATGGTATAATAGTAATCCTGCAGACGGTGGTCTGAACCGTTTAAATTCTGATGGTACATTCACCCGCTTCCTGCATGATTCATCAGACCCGCACAGTCTGATCAATAACAAAGTGGCGACGATGTTTGAAGACAGTCGCGGTAATTTTTGGGTGGGTACCGGAGGAGACGGGCTGCATATTATGGACCGTAAAACCGGCCGGTTTGAACGACTCCCATATGATCCAAAAAAGCCTGGCCAGCTGAGCAGGCCATCCTTATATCCGGGTGAAGGTGGAGAGAATGATAAAATAACTTTTATCATTGAGGATACTATTGGTGCGATCTGGATCGGGACGATGTATTCCGGATTGAACCGGTATGATACGACAACAAAAAAAATTACTCATTATGAAAATAGTCATGGTTATCCCGATAGTACCAGTTGGAATGCTTTTACATCACGTGATGGCGAACTCTGGATAACCACAGAACGGGATAATTTATTCCGTCTTGATCCCTTTCACAAATCCATTGATAGTATAATTACGGCCGGCGTCGTTCCCATTAATTTCCTCGAGGACAAAGATGGTTATTTATGGGTGGGCACGTTGGGACAGGGCCTACTGAAATTTGATCCGAAAAATAAGTTAGTCCACCAGTTTAAACATGATTCCCTGAATTCGAACAGCCTTCCGGATAATATTGTACCCGGATTGTTTCAAAATAAAGACAATATACTTTGGGTAGGAACAGACGGGCTAAGGCTACTGAATACTTTAACACAGCAATTTTCAGAGTTTCCCGATGATGGAAATTTGAAGGATTCTACCGGAATGGGGATAACTAATATTATACAAGATAAACAAGGGGTGATGTGGTTTGGCAGGTGGGGCCTTGGACTTACCCGGCACAACCCCGCAGATCACAGTTTTAAACAATTTCTTTCCGATGAAAAAGACTCCACGTCACTCAGTGATAATCAAATATTGAAAATTTTAGAAAATAAAGCGGGTGAAATTTGGATAGCCACCTCCAACGGAATTAACCGTTTCATCCCTGAGACCGGGCGGTTCAAACGTTACCAGCAAAATACCTGGTCAAACCAATTACTTGAAGATTTCCGGGGAAATCTATGGGCAGGAACACAAAAAGGCCTTTTCCGTTATGATCCAAAAGATGATAAATTTTCAAGTTTTTTTGATCCCCAGCAGGAAATGAATCATATCTCTATTGGCGGCATTGTTGACGACAAGGCTGGTAACCTATGGCTCACTACAGAAAACGGTATCATATGGATGAACCCGGCAACAAAAGAAGTTTTTAATTACGAGAAAAGGATTCCATTACACCCGGTGCTCTGGGCAAAAATGGGAAAAGGCCGGAACGGCCGCGTATTCATTCCCGGCGAAAATTGTTTGTATACTTTTTCTCCGGAAAATCTATCGGTTAAAACAAATTTTACGATCCTCATCACTGATTTTTTTATCAATACACTGCATGTCTTACCAGGCAGGGAAAGTCCGATACAACTACCGGTGGAAGCGATGACAGATCTGGACTTAAAATATAACCAGAATAATATCACTTTCAACTTTTCTGCGATTGACTACCGTGACCCGGATAATGTCCGGTACTATTATATGCTTGAGGGGTTTGATAATGAATGGCGGGAAGCCAAAGACAAGGAAAAGAATTCTTACTATTTCAACCTGCCGCAGGGCAAATATGTCTATCATGTAAAAGCGTATAACAACGAAGGAACAAAGGCAGAAAAAATAATTCATATTCGGATCAATCCGCCCTGGTGGAGAACCTGGTGGGCCTATATTCTGTATATACTAACAGTGGTTTTATCTGTGTGGGCTTATATCCGGTGGCGTACAAAGGCATTACAGGAAGAAAAAACAATTCTTGAAGGGAAAGTTGCTGTGCGAACAAAGGAATTAAAAGAAGAAAAGGAAATTGTTGAGCGCACCTTATCGGAATTAAAAATCACCCAAACACAGCTTATACAATCAGAGAAAATGGCCTCCATGGGAGAGCTTACAGCAGGCATCGCACATGAAATACAAAACCCTTTAAATTTCGTCAATAATTTTTCGGAGATTAATACAGAACTCCTGGAGGAGCTTAAATCTGAACTGCAGGATGGAAATACAGGAGAAGCCATTTCGATTGCAAATAATATCGTGGACAATGAGCAGAAAATAGTGTTCCATGGTAAGAGAGCAGATTCAATTGTAAAATCCATGCTTTTGCATTCCCGGAGTAGTATGGGACAAAAAGAAGTAACGGATATCAACAAACTGGCAGATGAATATCTCCGGCTTGCCTATCACGGCTTAAGGGCAAAGGACAAAACTTTTAACACGGCCATGAAAACCGATTTTGACCTGAAGATTGATAAAATTAATATCATCCCGCAGGATATCGGCAGGGTCCTGTTGAATTTGTACAATAATGCTTTTTACGCAGTCGCAGAACGGGACAAAGCTGGTGTAGCAGGTTATGAACCCACCGTTGAAGTAAGTACCAGTAAGATCGGAAATAAGATAGAAATCAGGGTAAAAGACAATGGTAGTGGCATTCCGAAAAAATCACTGAATAAAATATTCCAGCCATTTTTCACAACTAAACCAACAGGTGAGGGAACAGGGTTGGAGCTCTCTCTCTCATTTGATATTGTTACCAAGGGTCATGGAGGTGAATTGAAAGTTGAGACCGAGGAGGGAAATTATACGGCATTTACCGTTTGTTTACCGTCCGATTGACATTTGACAGAAAGATTTCCCAGTCAACGATTTGGGGGTTAAAAACCTTTTGTTCTTACAGGAGTTGGGACGGTTTTTGCGGAATATTCTGATCTGGTCATCAAACTTCGTAAATATTCAAATCTTTTCGCAGGATCTGCAGGCAGGTTAGCTGATCTTACGTCTTTTTACGTCTTTTGACGTCTTTATCTAATGTAAAAGACGGCTATATATAGACGATAGACTGCATAGTAGTTCATCTGTATCCTTAATCTTTTGTTCTTTCAAAACTTTAAGATAGTTCCATTCCCATTCAAAATCACGATCAGAAGACGTTGCGGAGGGTGAAATTTTCAGTTCGCCGATTCATTTACAGGAGCATTCACCAGGCTGGTGATTTCCCTGTACTGGCAGCTAAGCTTAGAGCAGTAACAGCACCCTTAGTGGTAGTCAATAGTGCAGAGAAATTCTTACCATTTGTCGACGATTAATTGCATTGGCCGAATAAATTGGAAAATTGGTCCTAAAAGGGGGTGAGTTACGACTAAAATGAAAAGTGGTGAAAGAAATAGAAGTAAAATTCACCTAACTTAAAGAACCGAAAGAAGCTTCAAGGAAAACCCGCTAAGACAAACTCCTTTATGACCCTGAAAAGACAGCTTGCACAAATTCTCTTTTCCCTTGGTTTTTTGATTTTAACACAACTGGCGTGTGCACAGAATAAAGTAATCACTGGTATCATCACAGATAAAACGGATGGATCGCCTTTGCTGAATGTTTCAATTCTTGCAACCGGCACATCGAAAGGCGGGCTAACGGATTCAAGTGGAAATTTCAGTATCAGCATTCCCGACTCTGTGAGGAGTCTAAAAATATCAAGGGTAAATTATGTTTCCCAGGACGTGGATATCCGCCAGCTTACACATGTTCAAATTTCCCTGGTGGCCGTATATTCAAACCTTAATGATGTGGTGGTCATCGGGTATGGTTCTGTCAGGAAAATAGACCTGACGGGTGCCGTGGGATCGGTGATGGATAAGAATTTCAACCAGGGATTATATGCCTCGCCGGATATGTTGATACAGGGCAAGGTTTCGGGGGTACAGATTACGGCAGACAATGGTTCGCCCGGAGGCGAGACGACTGTCAAAATTCGTGGAAACTCTGCGCTTTCGGGCACCGGCCAGCCTTTATATGTTGTAGACGGTGTGCCTCTGGATGGCCGTTCTGTGCAGGCAGGCTCCAACCCGTTGAATTTTCTGAATCCGCTGGATATCGCTTCGATAGACGTTTTGAAAGATGCATCTGCGTCTGCGATTTATGGATCTAGAGCCGCTTATGGAGTGGTCATCATCAATACTAAAAAGGGTCAGACGGGGCCGCCCCGGCTGGAAGGCGTTGCTTCTATAGGTGTGTCTTCAATCTTAAAAAATATCCGGGTACTCAATTCATCGGAGTACCGCCAGGCCATTCCTTATTACGGAGTGGATCCCAGTTTCGACAAGGGTGCAAATGCCGATGGCATGGAAGCCATTACACAAAAAGGATTGCAGCAGAATTATTTGATTGCAGGCAGTGGAGGAAATGAGAATGGCAATTACAGGTATTCCCTGGGTTACCTGGACCAGCAGGGAATTGTCATCAATACGGGATTCAAAAAATACAGTGCCGATGTAACCACCAATTTGAAATATCTGAATTCCAAAAGGCTGGGCCTGGATTTTCACCTGAATGCGAGTCAGTACATACAAAACGGAGCCTTGCTCACTACTGGAAATGACGCAATTATTTATAATGCACTGACCTGGAACCCTACTGATTCGCTGACAAATCCCGACAAAACACCAAAATATAAACCCGGCAGTAATGTGAATCCGTTACTTCAATCTCAATATGTAAAAGATAATTTAAAGACCACCACGATCCTGGGATCTTTCGCACCCTATTTTAAATTCAATGACTGGCTCGAATATAAATTGCTGGTGAGTGTGAACTACAGTGCCGGAACTGATCGTTTTTCCGTCAACCAGGTTTTGTGGGAAGACTATCCGAATTATTTTCCACCTTATGGTTATGCCGGTATTAACAATACCCAACTAACGACGACTCAACTTACGCAAACGCTGAGCTTTAACAAGGATATTGCCCGAGGTCTGCACCTGAATGCTTTCCTGGGATATGAATATATGAAATTCGTCAACCAGGGATTTGGGGAAAATGGTTATGGACCGGACGGTATTGGATTTGGGAATTACGGACTGGACTATACGAACTATATTCAATATTCGAATGCCACGACAAGGAGCATTTCCTCTTATATAGATCCTGGCTATGAATTACAGTCTTTCTTTGGAAGGGCGATTTTAAATTATAACGACCGGTATTTGCTGACGACCACTTTCAGAGCAGATGGTTCTTCTAAATTTGGTGCAAACAACAAATATGGATATTTCCCATCCTTCGCCCTGGCCTGGATCATCAGCCGGGAAAATTTCTTTCATGTTGACTGGATAAATTCAATAAAACTCCGTGCAGGATGGGGTGAGACTGGCAACCAGGAATTTCCCCCGGTTCTGCACAGGCGCTGTACGCTTTTGGAAATAGCGGGAATATAGTGCAGGTAAACAGCCCGAACGCGAATTTGCAATGGCAGGCCGACCGGCAATGGGATATCGGCCTGGACTTTTCCTTGCTGAATGGACGGATCTCCGGAACATTTGACTATTACTATAAAACGACGACTCATTTGTTGTTTCCGAGCCAGCCGATTCAGCCGGCGCCACCGAGTTCAACGGTCCGGTGGATCAACCTGGATGGTGAAATTGTGAACCAGGGGTTTGAGATGGCGATCAACGGGGCTGTTGTTAAAACCAGGGATTTCAGTTGGGACCTTTCGGTCAATGCAAGTTTTCTAAATAACAATGTTTCCGGGTTGTCTGCACCGATTGTCACGGGTTTTGTCAGCGGACCGGTGCAGATCATTGAAAACGGACATCCCATGGATGCTTTTTATACAAGGAAATTTCTCGGACTCAATAAATCCACCGGGTTTTCAGACTACGAAGACAATGGAAATACTTCCTATTTTGTTGGCAATCCCAATCCGAGCACGCTCCTGGGATTCGGCTCCAGTTTCAGGTACAAGAAATTTTTCCTCGTTACAAACTGGTATGGAAGTTTTGGACAGGATTTGTACAACGCCACATTGATGGGCCCGCTCAACGTGACCGGAATTCAGGGAGGCAATATGGCTTTGTCTGTTTACCAGAGCCCGGTCAAAGAATCTCTTGCCAATCCTGCGCAGTCACCTTCGTCCAGGTATGTTCAAAAAGGGGACTATCTACGGATGTCAAATCTGACCCTGTCTTACAATATTGGTAATATCGGGAATTCCTTTAAAGGGTTCAATGTCTATATCACAGCGCAAAATCTCATTCTTATTACCAGCTACCCCGGATTTGATCCGGAAGTGAATAAGGATGCAAATATCAATGGAGTTCCATCCCTGGGCATTGATAATTCCCGATACCCTACTGCCAAAACATTCCTGTTTGGAATAAACTTTTCCTTATGATAAATCTGGTTGGCATATGAAAAGAATGATTCTTTTATACAGTATTGTTTTTTTGACTTCCTGCATACTGGGTTGCACTAAACTCAATGAAGGCCTGGGTGGCAACCTGACGCCCGCGCAGGTTGCTGCCGACACTAATGTCAATTCGCTTATGAATGGAGTGTATGGTTCCATGGAGTTTGCATACTGCGATTTCCTGCAGGTATTTGCATTGTCTGAACTGACCACTGATGAAGCTATAGCACCGACCCGGGGCAATAACTGGGATGATAACGGAATATGGCGAGTTTTGCATCAGCAGAAATGGGACGCAAACAACGAACGGATAAATCTCACTTTTAATAGCCTGGGAGGAATTGTTTTTGCCGCCACGGATGTACTTCAGTATCATGCAAACACGCAGCAAAAAGCCGAAGCCAGATTTTTGAGAGCATGGGCCATGTACTGGTTCCTGGATCTTTTTAACCAGGTGCCTTATCGTAATCCAGGGGATAGCGTGGTAAATCCCGCTAAAGTGCTCACAGGAACGGAAGCCTTGGATTTTATCATTAGCGAATTGACGACGATTCAAAAAGACCTGCCTGCCGGACCGGCGAACGTCGCCAATCAAAATGCTGTGCGAGGACTGCTGATGAAATGTTATTTGAACAAGGGCGTTTATGCAAATCGTGCCAACCCCGTGTTTGATCCTGCCGATATGAACCAGGTGATCAGCCTGGCAGACGAGATCATTAGCAGCGGACCATTTTCGTTCACTCCAAATTATTTTGATAATTTTTCACCGGAGAACCAGTCCATAGGCACGGAAAATATTTTTACGCAGAGGAGTAGTCATGATGGTAACTACAATCTGGCTCTGGCATGGATAGCCGTGTACAGTTACCCGTATCCGCAACTCGGGGCCAATGGCTTTACCACCCTGTCAGATTTCTACGACAGGTTTGATTCAACGGACAAACGCCGGCAGGCCGTATATGACTATGCGAATGCGCCCCCCAATCCCGGTCGCCGGGTCAACCTGGGTTTTTTAATTGGGCAGCAATATGATTTATCGTCAGATGATTCTTTGTATTGGCCCGGATCGGTGCTCCCAGTCATTTTCACCCCGGAAGTAGAAAACCAATTACCCGGGCCGGACCTGCTCGACCCTGGTATCCGGCCGTTGAAATATGCACCGGACTTCGTGAATTATTTTGGTCCGGCGACGAATGAGTTTGTATATCTGCGCTTCGCCGATGTGCTGCTGATGAAAGCCGAAGCAATTTTTCGCGGCGGCACGGGGACTAATGTGGGCCCTTACGGTTCAACGGCCCTGCATATTGTGAACGCGATACGTACCGATCCGTCCAGGGGTGTATCCGCGTTTACTTCTTTAAACGCCGATAATCTGTTGGATGAAAGAGGAAGAGAATTGTGGTGGGAAAATTGGCGAAGGCAGAATATGATTCGCTTTCAAAAATTTCTTAACCCGTTTGAAGAGAAGGCTTATCAAAGCGACCCACACTATCTTATATTTCCTATCCCAAATCAACAATTAGCCGTCAATCCGTATTTACTACAGAACCCTGGTTATAATTAAGAAAATTCATTTTAACGAACTGCGCAAATAGAAGCTCATGTTTCAATATCCAGTCTACAATTAATAGATTAGACTGGCAGGACGATTGAGAAAATTGTATATTGGTCTTCCCCGGTATCTACCTTTATTTCTCCGCCATGTGCTTTTATAATATCAAAACTCAGGGATAAACCCAATCCCGTTCCCTGGCCGGCGGGTTTGGTAGTGAAGAACGGCTGAAAAACCTTATCCAATATTTTTTTCGGAATGCCATTTCCGTTGTCCTTTACACAAATTTCAATACTCTTCGCGGCCCTTTTTGTACTTACTTCAACCAACGGTTTATACCCTTCGATTTCCTGTCGGCTTTTTTCCGCAACTGCATAGAATGCGTTATTGTACAAATTCAACAACACTCTGCCGATATCCTGTGGAATAATATTTATTTTATTAATACCGGAGTCATATTCAGTCTGCATAGCTGAATTAAAAGTCTTATCCTTCGCCCTCAGTCCGTGGTATGCAAGTCTTAGATATTCATCTGCCAGTTGATTTATATCTGTAGGTTCTTTAAAGCCTGAACTAACCCGGGAATGCTGAAGCATTCCTTTTACGATCGCATCTGCCCGTTTACCATGATGACTTATCTTTTCTTCATTCTCGTTGATGCTGTTCGCAATTTCTTCCAATTCGCTTTTTTCCTTATCGCCTACATTTAGTTTTGCCAGGCTTTCTTTCAACTCAGCAGTCAATTCCATGTTAACTTCAGAAAAATTATTTACAAAATTCAACGGGTTTTGTATTTCGTGGGCGATACCTGCGGTGAGTTCTCCCAGAGACGCCATTTTCTCGGATTGAATAAGTTGGGCCTGCGTGGACTTGAGTTCTGTATACGCCTTTTCAATTTCCCTGGCCTGGGCCAGTTCTTTTGTTTGTGTTCTTAGCCTTTCCTGATGGATGATCTGCTGTTTCTGGAACCGAACGAAACCAAATATTCCGCCAGCCAATAAAATACCATACAATGAATACGCCCACCATGTTTTCCACCAGGGCGGACTGATATGAATCCGGACCTGCTTTTCTCCTTTGGTTTCATCGCTGTTAAAAGCCTTCAATCTAAAAACATAATCACCCGGCGCGAGATTAAAATAGTAAGCCATTTTTTCTAATCCCGACTGACGCCATACCGGATCATAATTTTCAAGCATAGTATAATATCTGACTCCTTCTGGTGACCTGTAATCATTTAGAGAATATTTAAAACCAAAATTATTCTGGTCGTATGATAATGAAATCTCTCCTTTATTCTCGGCAGAGTTTAAAAGTACATTGTCTTTCCCCGTTAATTTCGAATCCTGATTAAAAAAGAAATCTGTAATGGACAGTTGCAAAGGCTTCATGTCTACGTCCAGTTCGTCCGGGGAAAATGCATAGATTCCATGCTCATTACCTGCCAGGATCTGTCCTTGTGCATTCTCGCAAATGGGTCCGAGAAAAATACCCTCACTCGGTGAAATCCCAAATTTTCTTCCAAACACAAAAAAATGATTCCTTTCCCGGTCTATTTTAATAATGGCCGATGGCGAGTTGATCCATAAATTCCTTTTTTTATCTTCCGTGATTCCTACCATCATTTCATTGCTGATCGCAGATTGGGAATCAAAAAATGGCAAAAACCTGTCTTCCTTTTTATCGTATTTAAACAATCCGCTATTCGTGGTTGCCCAAAGAACACCTTCCTGATCTTCATAGAACTTTCTGCCAGTAATGCCTGGGAGATACCAGCTGAATTTTCCGGTTGTTCTGTTTATCTTCCAGATCCCTTCCTTCTCACCCCATGTACCCAACCACAAATGCTGATCTTTGTCTAAGTATAATGTTGCAATATTTTGTGAGCCGATGGAGGCTGAGTCCCTGGTGTCCGGAAGAAATTGTTTGTAGTAGCCGGTAATCCGGTTATATTGAATCAGTCCACTGCCCAGCGTTCCCACCCAAATATTAGACTCATTGTCCTGAATAATATGAAAAACAGGAAAATCATGTGAGTCAGCATTATTACCGAAATAAAATCCTGATATTTTTTTTGAAATCGTATTTAATATAACAATTCCGTGCGGCGTTCCAATCCAGATCGAATCCTCTCCTGGATTCTTAAATAATGCAGCGAGTGTATCAATCACAATGCTTGACGGATCGCCGGGGATATGTTTGAATTGGTGAATGAGCACATTATTTTGATCATATTGCATAAGCCGCCTCCAGTAGTACTTAGCCAGGTCTGTTTATCGCTCACCAACATTTTCATAGTCTGAAAGCCGATATTTATGTCCGATATTACTTTTGTACCCGGATCGCCTCTGTACAATAATTCACTTTGCTCTGTTGCAACCCATAGTATACCATCACGGCTAATAAATCCTTTAAAAGTTGTGCTGTCGGGAAATCCATTTCCACCTCTATAGCGATTCATTTTCTTTGTTACAGGATCATAGCGGCTTAGCCCGTCAAGGTAACTTCCTAACCAGATGGCGCCTTTTTTGTCCTCACAAATAAAAGTTACACCGTCAAACGTGTTAACCGGATTCATTTTGGGAGCACTCAACTGATTCGGATGTCCGGATTGATATGGATATCTTTCAAATGTTCCCTTGTCCCGGTTCATGATATGCAAACCTTCTCCTGATGTACCGACCCAGAAATTCCCTTGCCTATCCTCCAAAATTGCCCTGATTTTATTGTTGGACAGAGAGCTGGGATTTTTCGGGTCGCGCAAATACCGGGTAAAGCTGCCGTCTGGATTTATCCTGTTGAGTCCGCCCTCATTAAAGTTATTCCATGGAAGGCCGGTACCAATCCATATAACAGATTTTTTGTCTTCATAAATCACTTCGATTACATCGTTGCTAATACTTCCCGGATTCGTTGAATCATTTTTGAATTGAATGAGATTACCGGTTTTTTCATCCAGGAGATTAAGTCCGTTAAACGTACCTATCCAAACCCTTCCTTTATGATCTTTTAAGATAGTTGTGACACCGGTCAGATTTCTGTAGTGTGTAAAAACTCCTGTTCTGGGATTATATCTATCCAGACCCGCTCCACCAATCCAGATCAGGCCTTGCGCATCTGCATAAACCGTCTCCAAATCTTTAAATCCAAGTGAATTTGGATCATTGTTATCATGTTTGAAACTGGTCAACTTATTTCCGTCGTAACGGTAAAAGCAATGTTCATTCTGTCCGCAAAACCACATGGTTCCGATGGGATCCTGCGTAATTCCGGTTATTTTACCCAGTGGCTTTCCGTTCAGGCTATCCAGTTTTATAAAATGGAATATTGCTTTGCGCAGCAACTGAATAACCCGCAATTTGAAGGAATAAAAGAAAGCAATCCTGATTATTACTATCATAAATTATCAATCCCAGGTAATTGTTAATGACCCGATTACTAGAATTTTCTATGCCGGCAAACAAATAACAAATGCAGTATAATGACCTTCCACCGTATCCACTTTTATTTCTCCACCATGTGCTTTCACAATATCAAAACTCAGGGACAAACCCAATCCTGTCCCCTGACCGGTAGGCTTTGTAGTGAAGAATGGCTGAAAGACCTTATCCAATATTTTTTTCGGAATGCCATTCCCATTGTCTTTTACATAAATTTCAATATTCTTCGCGGCTCTTTTTGTACTTACTTCAACCAACGGTTTATAGCCTTCATTTCCCTGTCGGCTTTTTTCCGCAACTGCATAGAATGCATTATTATACAAATTCAACAACACCCTGCCGATATCCTGTGGAACAATATTTATTTTAATAATTACCGGAGTCATATTCTGTCTGCATAGCTGAATTAAAAGTCTTATCCTTCGCCCTTAAACCGTGGTATGCAAGACGCAGATATTCATCTACCAGCTGATTTATATCTGTAGGTTCTTTAAAGCCTGAACTGACCCGGGAATGCTGAAGCATTCCTTTTACGATCGCATCGGCCCGTTTGCCATGATGACTTATTTTTTCTTCATTCTCGTTGATGCTGTTCGCTATTTCTTCCAACTCACTTTTTCCTTGTCGCCTACATTTAGTTTTGCCAGGCTTTCTTTCAACTCAGCTGTCAACTCCATATTAACTTCAGAAAAATTATTTACAAAATTCAACGGGTTTTGTATTTCGTGGGCGATGCCTGCCGTGAGTTCTCCCAGCGATGCCATTTTCTCTGATTGTATAAGTTGTGCCTGCGTGGCTTTCAATTCTGTATATGCTTTTTCAATTTCCCTGGCCTGGGCAAGTTCGAAGCTTTCCGTTTATTCTCCTTCTACCCGGGTCGTCTTCTGCTTCTTTTCTGGCAAACGATAAATATCGCAATAACCAGCAACAATCCATACACTGAATATGCCCACCCCGTTTTCCACCAGGGTGGACTAATATGTATCCTGATTTCCCTTTCTCCCTTTCGTTTCGTCGCTATTGTAAGTCTTTACCCTGAAAATATAATCGCCCGGAGCGAGATTAAAGTAATAAACAGTTTTATCCATTCCCGACTGCCGCCACACCGGATCATAATTTTCCAGCAAGGTATAATATCTTATCGCTGCCGGAGAACGGTAATCATTCACCGTAAACTTAAAACCAAAATTATTCTGGTTATGTGCCAGGGAAATTTCATTTTTATTTTCCACTGATCTCAGCAGGGAACTATCATTTCCGGTCAAACCAGAACCTTTATTGAAAAAGAAATCAGTAATGACTAATTTCAATGGTTTCATGTCGACATCCAGTTCTTTAGGAAAAAATGCATAAAAACCGCTCTCATTACCAACCAGGATCTGTCCCTTAGTAGTCTTGGTCACATACCCAGTAAGCATATTCTTCCTGAGGTGAAATGCCAAACTTTTTTCCAAATACAAAAAAACGATCTCTTTCACGGTTTACTTTTACAATGCCATTACTGGTACAAAGCCATAAATTTCCTTTATCATCTTCTACGATACCAGATGTAGGTTCATTACAAATTTTTGACTCCGCATCAAAAAACGTAAAAAAATTATCTTCTTTTTTATTGTAACGATATAACCCGTTCGCAGTACCCGCCCAAAGATCCCCTTCCCGATCTTCATATAAGGATCTACCAGCTATTCCGTGAAGATACCATCGGAATTTTCCTGTCCTGTTGTTTAACTTCCAGATCCCCAGTTTCTCATTCCATGTTCCCAGCCACAAATTCTGTTCTTTGTCTAAAAATATAAATGAAAAAAAACTGGAGCCGATACTGGTTGAATCATTCGGGTCCTTTACCCATTTTCTTACAGAACCATTACTGTGGTTGTAATAAATAAGTCCATCTTGTATTCCAATCCAAAAATCTCTTTTTACATCCTGAATAATAATCACGGGATTGCCTAAGGAGTCTATATTTTTCCCAAAAGATAATTTGGAAAATTTACCAGAAATAATATTTAATAAAGTATAACCATGAATTGTATTTACCCAGAAAGAATCCCGCGAAAATTTTGACAGTCGAAAGACCGAATCGTTTGGAATGCTCGATGGATCTTTGGGATCATGTTTGAACCGGTGAATGAGGTTTTTGTTTTCATCATATTGATATAGCCCTCCCCAGGTGGCAGCCCAGATTTGTCCATTATCCTCAAGTATTCCCCATACCCAATACCCCGTATTGACATTAGTAATTGTTTTTGACCCGGGATCAGCTCTGTATAATAATTTGCTATCGTCCGCAGCGACCCATAAAGTGCCATCTTTACTAATAAAACCTTTATAAGTTATGCTATCTGGAAATCCATTCCCCATTTTGTAACGGGTCATTTGCTTTGTGACCGGGTCATAACGACTAAGACCTTCCAGATAACTGCCGATCCAGATAGCACCGATTTTATCTTCATAGATATAAGCAATTCCCCCTGCCCCTGCCCTGGGACCAGGGTGTAAAAGCGGACCGCTCAATTGGTTTGGATGTGTTGGATTATACAAATGCCGTTCAAATGTTCCTCTTTCCCGGTCCATGGTGTGGAGTCCGTCGCCGTTGTTCCGACCCAGAAATTGCCCCTGCTGTCTTCAAAAATCGCCCTGACTTTGTTACTTAAAAGACTGTTCGGATTTTTAGGATCGTGTACATAACGAGTAAAACTGCCGTCCGGGTTCATCCGGTTCAACCCGCCATCCCCATTAATTCCGGTCCAGGGAAAGCCGTTTCCAATCCAAAGCACCCCTTTTTTGTCTTCGTAAATCGCTTCGACCACATTATTGCTAAGGCTTTTCGATTGGAGGAATCATATCGGTAGTGAATAAATTTCCCAGTTCTTTCATCCAGGCGGTCAAGTCCTTTATCAGTGCCAACCCAAATGTTGCCTGTATGATCTCTTAAAATTGCGAATACGGCACCATTCGTTATACTACTATTGTCTTTGTCATCATGTTTAAAATGCTTAAACACCCCTGTACCCGGATTATACTGGTCTAAACCGTCAGCTCCAATCCAGATTAATCCCTGATCATCAGCATAAATCGTCTCCGGGAAATCCAATCCAAATGAATTGGGGTTCTTAGCATCGCGTCGGAAACTGGTTAGCATGTTTCCATCGTAACGGTAAAAACAGTGCTGATCCGCACCTGAGAACCACATGGTACCACCCGGGTCCTGTGTAATTCCCGTTATCCTTCCTAATTGCGTTCCGTTTAAGCTGTCCAGTTTATAAAATGGAATATTGCTTTGCGCATCAACTGAATAACCCGCAATTTGAAAGAAAATAAAAAAAGCAATCCTGATTTTACTAGTCATAAATTATCAATCAGGTAATTGTTAATGACCCGATTACGAGAATTTTCTATGCCGGCAAACAAATAACAAATGCAGTATAATGTCCTTCCACCGTGTCCACTTTTATTTCCCCGCCATGCGCCTTGATAATATCGTAAGCCAATGACAGACCCAAACCCGTTCCCTGTCCTGTTGGCTTTGGTTGTGAAGAAAGGCTGAAAAATTTTATTCAAGACTTTTTTGAGGAATGCCATTCCCGTTATCTTTTACTTTGATTTCATATTTTATCGCCGAGTTTTTTTCGTGCTCACCGAAACGCGGTTCATAACCTTTTCCCGTGTTGCCTTGTCTTTCTCATTTACCGCATAAAATGCGTTAGAGGACTAAATTCAGAATGACCCTTCCGATATCCTGCGGAACAATATTTATTTCTCCAATATTTTTGTCATAATCAGTTTTTAAAGTTGCATTGAATGATTTGTCCTTTGCCCGCTAAACCATGATATGCCAGGCGTAAGTATTCATCCACCAAAGCATTGATGTCGACAGGCTCCTTTATACCACTACTGGTCCGGCTATGCTCAACATACTTTTTACAATGGCATCTGCCCTTTTGCCATGCTGATTTATTTTTTCTCAGGTCTGGATTTTATATCTTTGAAATGGCGAACGCTTCATTATTGTTGCCGGTTTTTAACTCCTGCTTGCATTTCATCAATTAAGTTCCGAATTTACTTCCGAAAAATTATTTACAAAATTCAAAGGGTTTTGTATTTCATGCGCAATGCCGGCAGTAAGTTCTCCGAGCGAAGCCATTTTTTCCGATTGGATGAGCTGGGTCTGTGTTGCTTTAAGTTCGGTATATGCTCTTTCAATTTCTTTTGCCTGGGCAAGTTCCTTCGCCTGTGTCCTCTGCCTTTCCGCCTCGATCACCCGTCGCTTTTGTATACGAATAATCATAAAGAGACCAGCCAATACCAATAACCCGTATAAACTATATGCCCACCAGGTCTTCCACCAGGGCGGGCTGATGTGAATCTTAATTTGTCTTTCCCCTTTTGACTCATTGCTGCTATACGCTTTAATATGTAATACATAATCACCCGGGGCGAGATTAAAATAATAGACGGATTTTTCTATTCCTGTTTCATGCCAGTCGGGATCAAAATTTTCCAGCATGGTATAATATCTGATAGCTTTCGTTGAGCTATAGTCAAATGCGATAAATTTAAACCCGACACTATTTTGATTATAAGCCAGCGACAGGCTGTTTTCTATCTGGATAGATCTTAATAAGCTGCTGTCTTCCCCGGCATTATGGGCAGCCCTGTTAAAAAAGACTTCTGTAATAAGGAGCTTCAAAGGCTTTATGGCGGAAATGAGTTCCTGTGGAAAAAACGCAAAAAATCCCGTGGCACTTCCGACCAGAATCTGACCCCTGGAAGTTTTACAAAAAGATTTCGGATTTATAGATTCCGGTTCAATCCCAAACCGGTTATCATAGATAAAAAATCCATTCCTCCCGGCTTCTATTTTTACAATGGACGAAGGGGAACTCAGCCATAAATTTCTATCTGCATCTTCGGTTATCCCATATATCCTTTTGCTACTGATTTCAGACTGCGAATCAAAAAATGGTGAAAACGAGTCTTCTTTTCTATTATAACGAAACAAACTGGTCTCCATACCTGCCCATAGATCCCCCTCCCGATCTTCATACAAATAAACTCCCGCAACACCTGGCAGGTATTGCCGGAATTTTCCTGTTTTGCTGTCCAGTTTGCAGATGCCACCCGGCCCTGTGATGGTACCCACCCATATATTCTTTTCCCTATCTTCAAAAACATTTACAATAAGATCTGAACCAATAGAAGTGGAATCTTTTGGATCGGAAATCCATTGCTTCGACTGGCCCGTTTTCATGTCATAAGTCAGGAGTCCCCCGTCTATTGCACCGATCCATAGCATACCGCCGCCAGTCTTCTCGTGATCTGGATAATTTTATAATCGAACCATCCAGGTTGTTTTCCCTTGTATTCAAGCCTGGAAAATTTTTTTGTCGATACATTAAAAATACACACCCCGTGTTGAGTACCTAACCAGATCGTATCCTCTCTGGGATTTTTGTACAGACAAAAAATTGTATCACATAATATACTGTTAGTATCGAGCGGATGAATGTGTGAATCGATGAACGAGGTTGTTATTTTCATCGTATTGTAAAAGACCACCATCAGTACCAACCCAGATCGATCCATTCATGTCATCCAGTAACCCATGCACATTACCTGATTTTACAAAAGGAATTGGTTTTGAACCGGGATCTGCCCGGAATAGTTTATGACTTCCTTCTGTACCTACCCATAGATTATTATCCCTTGAAATCATTCCTGTCCAGGTTGTACTGTCCGGAAATCCATTGCCGGACTTATAGCGGCTGATTTTTTTTGTAAGCGGATCATAACGGGAAATTCCCTGATTATAAGTACCAATCCAGATATTATGCATGCTATCCTCACAAATAAATGTGATATGATCCCAAAGATCACCCTGTTTAATTTCAGGACGGCTTAACTGTTCGGGATGTAAAGGATCAAAAAGGTGCCGTTCAAATAATTCCCCTTTCACGATCCATGGTTTGAAGACCGTCACCGGCTGTCCCAATCCAGAAATTTCCCCTGCTGTCTTCAAAGATGGCTCCAATTTGATTATTTATGAGGGAATGCGGATTTTTCGGATCATGCCGGTAACGGGTAAATGTGCCGTCGGCTTCCATCCGGTTTAAGCCGCCCTCTTCCCAAGTGGCGGGATTGCTTTCATCAATAAAAGGACTTCCCGTTCCTACCCAAAGCACTCCCTTCCTGTCTTCATACAATGAAGTGACTATATTATTGCTGAGGCTTTTCGGATTTCCGGAATCATTCCGGTAATGGGTAAACTTACCTGTATTCGGATCAAGCCGGTCGAGGCCATCCGCCGTACCAACCCAGATAAATCCTTTATGATCCTTCAAAATCGCAGCTACATAATCAATATGCAGGCTGTTGCTGTCCTTGGCATTGTGACGATAGTGAGTAAAGGTTCCGGTCACCGGATTGAATCGATCCAGCCCTCCGCCTCCTATCCAGATGTTTCCGTCATCGTCCGCATACAACGATAACAGAAAACTGAATCCAAGAGAGTTCTCGTTTTTGTTGTCATGTTTATAACTGGTGATACTGCTGCCATCATAACGATATAGTCGGGTCTGTCCCTGTCCGCAAAACCACATATATCCGTTTGGATCCTGAGTGATACCGGTGATTTTACCCAGCGGTGAACCATTTATGCTATCCAGATCATAAAAAGTTATGGGATTTTTTTGCGCAAAGCTGGTTTGAAGTTGCAGGAACAGGAAAAGAATCAGAGTCAAATGAATTTCCCGTTTCTTACCTGAGGGCTGACGCAATGGCTAAGGGTTGTTACCATATTTCGAACATGAATTGTCCAAAACAGTAAACTGAATTTACTGAAATCTTCACAATTACTGCCCGTTTAAGAAATTAAACGTTGAATGATATGATTTTATCGACTAGTTGCATTCGTCGATCAATGAGCAGAAAAATGAGGTCATAAGAAAATGTTAGGATTTTTCATTTATTGAAGTATTTCAATAAATAAATTATTATATTTGCATTGTAATTCATTTTATATGGATGCGAAAAAAGCAGAAAAGATTTCTAAAGCCCTGGCCGACCCCAACCGGCTGACCATCCTGAAGGAAATCAAGAAGAGCAAACAATGCCTCTATTGTGTGGACCTGAACGAAAACGATAAACCTGGCCCAGCCTTCGATTGCCCATCACCTGAAATTATTAATTGAAAGTGAACTGGTTACTTCTGATAAAGAAGGCCGGAATGTGCGTTATTACCTGAACAATAAACTGATGGATGAGTATATCCGTTTCATTGAAGGACTGAAGATTTAAAATTTTTTTATTTTATTTATCGAAATACTTAAATAAATCTATAACTTTGTTTCCTCTTTTTTGTTAATCCTACGGAAAGCTCTGCTTTATTATATCGAATTATTTGAATATATCTATTAATAATCAATCACCATGTCAACACAAACCATCACCAGAAATCTCATCAACAGCCCCCTGTTGGCCGCTGCTTGCTTATTTCACCATCATGTTTATTGGCGGCTGTTATGCCAAGGCAGAAGATAAAGGCAAACCCGCCATTGCCGCTGTCACAAGCATCCCGGGTATCCGGTAGACGGATATATCGTTAAACCGGCCGTGTTAAAAGATGAACTGGAAATCACCGGAACCCTGGAACCCAACCAGGAAGTGGATATCGTCAGCGAACTCCCCCGGAAGATCATCCGGATCAACGTAAAAGACGGAGCAACGGTACAGGCCGGTCAATTGCTTTTTGAAATGGACAATGCCGACCTGCTCGCCCAGCTGGAAAAACTGCATCAGCAGGAAAAACTGGCCAAACTGAATGAAGAACGCCTGCGCGATCTGATTCAACACGAAGCAGTAGTTCAACAGGATTATGACCAGTCATTTACCAACCTGAAAGTACTACAGGCACAGATCGCCGAATTGCAGGTATTGCTGAACAAGACACGGATCAGGGCACCATTCAGCGGTCAATTGGGTATCATTCATGTATATCCCGGCGCGGTGGTTTCGGCCAATACCGTGCTCACACATATCCAGGATAACAGCCAGGTGAAACTGGATTTCCATGTGCCGGAAAAATATGCACAGACCATTACTACAGGCAGCCTGCAGAAATTTACCGTCGCCTCCGATACCAGACAATACAATGCCAAAGTAATTGCACGGGAAGCCGGTGTGGATCAGAATACCAGAACTCTTCTGGTCAGGGCAGTAAGCCAGAATCCCGGCAGGGTTTTACTCGCCGGACAAAGTGCCAGAATGCAGCTATCCCTGCATTCATCTGCCGACGCACTGATGGTTTCCTCCCAGGCACTGATTCCTTCTTCACAGGGATACAGTGTATACACTGTAAAGAATAACCAGGTTCAACTGACATCCGGTAGAAATCGGACAACGCGGAGCCTTATACCGTAGAAGTTTTACACGGTTTGAACAAAGGAGATACGGTTGTGACCAGCAATTTATTGCGGTTAATGCCGGGTGCGGCTGTGCAGTTTGCGAGTCTGAAATAAGCTGATAACGTCTGAACGCTTAACGCTAATCGTCATCGATCAACGATTACATGCCACGTTAATAACTAACAATTAATCAACTAATAATTATATGAGCGCTATATCCCAAGTAAGTATATCCCGGCCGGTATTGGCCGGCGTAATGTCGGTTCTGCTGATTCTTTTCGGCATCGTAGGTTATACATTTCTGGGAACCCGCGAATACCCGGTTACCGATTCACCCATCGTGACCATCACGACGGTATATCCCGGTGCCAGTGCAGATATCATTGCATCGCAGGTTACCAAACCACTGGAAGAAGCCGTGGCTGAAGCCAATGGTATCCGGGCCATGTCATCCGTTTCCCGTGAACAGGTGAGTGTGATCACCGTAGAATTCAACCTGAATGCTGATCTGGAAGCTGCGGCGAATGATGTCCGCGATAAAGTTTCAAAATCCCGGCAGCAGCTGCCGGCAGATATTGAACCCACCATTGTTGAAAAATCAGGTCCTCCTGATTTCCTGGTTTTCCTAACCGTACAAAGTGATACAAAAAGCCTGGAAGACATCACCGATTTTGTCAACATCAATATCAAGGAAAGACTGCAATCCATTCCCGGTGTACGACTCGTGGATTCCTATGCCGGTCGTAAAAGATCCATGCGTCTGCGGATGGATCCGGTAAAGCTTGCTGCCTATCAGCTGACTCCTGCCGATGTTCAGGCAGCCCTGCAAAAAGAAAATGTGGATCTGCCCAGCGGACGAATTGAAGGACAGAATACTGAAGTCACCCTGCGTACGGAAGGCAGACTGGTTACCGAAGAAGATTTCAACAATATGATCCTGCGTCAGCAGGACGGAGCCATCGTACGTTTCAAAGATATCGGCACGGCCATCATGTCTTCTCAAAATGAACGTACAGCCATGATCGTTAGTGAAGGCAATACCGCCCGTTATGGTGTGGGCACCGGTGTGCAACCGCAACGGGGCGCCAATTCCCTGGCGATCGTGGATGAATTTAAAAAACGGTTTGCCGATATTCAGAAAACTGCACCCAAAGATTATATCATTTCACTGGGAAAAGATTTTACCGTTCCTGTACGTAATTCTTTGTCCGAAGTGGGAGAAACCTTATTGCTGGCCTTTGTGCTGGTAGCACTGATCATCTTTATCTTTTTGCGTGACTGGAGAAGTACGATCATTCCACTGGTGGCCATTCCGGTTTCGATCATCTCGGCCTTCTTCATCATGTATATCGGAAATTTTTCCATCAACGTATTAACCTTACTGGGACTGGTGCTGGCAATCGGTCTGGTCGTGGATGATGCCATCGTGGTGCTGGAAAATATTTACAGTAAAGTAGAACAGGGCATGACGCCGATACAGGCGGCACGAAAAGGATCGGATGAAATTTATTTTGCAGTTATTTCCACCACCATAACACTGGCAGCCGTATTCCTGCCGATTCTGTTTCTGGGAGGTATTACCGGAAGATTATTCCGGGAATTTGCCATCGTGGTTTCCGGATCCGTTTTGATTTCAGCCTTTGTGGCCCTGACCCTTTCTCCGATGATGAGCGCCTACCTGTTGAAAGCAGGTTCGCATCATAACTGGCTCTATAAAAAAACAGAACCATTTTTTGTAAAGCTGAATAACGGTTATGAAAAATCACTGCGATATTTTTTTCAAAGCCAGATGGGTCGGCATTTGGCGCTCCTGATTATTTCATTTGGCAATCGCCTGGCCTGCTCGCTCCCAAACTTGCCTTCCGAACTCGCACCGCTGGAAGACCGTTCCATGGTGGGTCTGGCGGTGATCGCACCGGAAGGAACTTCTTATGAAAGCATGGAAGAAACCATGAAGGCCATCAGCAATTATGTTTCCGATTCCATTCCCGACCTGAATGAAAACAGAACCTATGCCGGTATTGCTGCATCCATCGGAACACTTGGTGCAACCGGTGAATGGCGGATTTCAATGGATCTTTCTGAAAGAACCAAAGGATCAGAAAAAGCGGATTAACACAAGCGCAGGTATATCAGAAACTGATTGCCGCATCACAGAAATTCCGGAATGTGATCGTAATCCCGATTCAGATTCCGACCATCGGTGGTTTCTCCAGCGAACCAGCCCCTGGAATATGTAGTACAGGCTCCGGATCTGAAAAGTCTGGAAGACGTTATGCCGAAACTGATGGGTGAAGTATATAAAAGCAAGAAGCTCGTATTTCAGAATCCTGATTTTAAAATCGACCGACCTGAAATCGGTATCAGTATCGACCGGCAACGCGCTGCCCAATTGGGCATTTCAACACAGGAGATCGGCCGCACTTTACAACTGGCACTGAGCGGAAGACGATACGGATATTTTATTTATAACGACCGTCAGTATGAAGTGATCGGTCAACTGGACAGGCAGGAACGTTCAGCACCCGATGACCTGCGTTCTCTTTTTCTGAAATCAGGCAACGGTGAAATGATTTCGCTGGACAATCTGGTAAAAATGAATGAAACAGTGAGTCCACCTGCATTATACCGTTATAACCAGTCCTACAGTGCGACCATTTCCGCTACACCGGCACCTGGTGTGAGTCTGGGAGATGCGATCAAGGAAATGAACAGCATTACAGCAAAAGTATTGCCTGCCAGGATTCAGAACGGCACTGGCAGGTCAGAGCCGTGATTTTGCTGAAAGCAGTTCCAGTCTGATTTTCGCTTTCATCTTTGCCATCCTGCTAATCTATCTGGTGCTGGCCGCACAGTTTGAAAGTCTGATTGATCCTTTCATTATTCTGCTCACTGTTCCCATGGCTGTAACAGGTGCCCTGCTCAGTCTCTGGATCACGCATCAGTCGATCAATGTATTCAGTGAGATCGGCATCATCATGCTCATCGGACTGATCACCAAGAACGGAATCCTGATTGTTGAATTCGCCAACCAGCGGAAAGCAGAAGGGATGAATGTGCGCGACGCCGTATTTGGCTGCAGCCGCATCCCGGTTCCGTCCCATCCTGATGACAACCCTGGCCATGATTTTCGGAACATTGCCGATTGCCTTGTCCCTGGGTACTTCTTCCGGAAGCCGGACATCACTGGGTATTGTAGTAGTTGGTGGATTATTATTTGCGGGTATCCTGACCCTGTATGTGATCCCGGCGGTGTATTCCTATTTCTCCAGACCATACAAAGCAAAAGCCGAATCAAAGCCCGGCATATTAACCATTCCAGGAACCATTGTTCCGGCATAATATATAATAAAAATATTATATGACACTCAAGAAAGCATTTATTTATACATCACTCGTTTTTGGACTCATCACCCTGTTATCCTATATGGCCAATGCACAACCCAGGCAACTTATCCCTTAAAGAAGCACTATCAGTCTGACGCTAGCCAACAACCGCGAAATCAGAATCAGCTCACTGGATGTGGACCGGTCGCAACAACAGGTTCAGGTTGCAAAAAGTGCATCGCTCTGCCTTCCGCTGGTATCAGTGCACAGGTATCACATTATTTTTATGAAGCACCATTTTTTGGAATCGGCAATAATGGAGGCGGCAGTGACAAAATTCACTATGACCGGTTTGGAGGAAAGGACCAGGCAGCTGCCACTGCCTGGATAACACAACCCGTCTACAATGCTGCTACGAAACCCGGAATCATTCAGGCCAAACTGCAGGAACGCCAGAGCCGTTTATCTGTAATCAGATAAACAAACCGATATCGCCGCCTTGCTTAAACAAACCTATATCCGGATCCTGGTTCTTGCACGAGCGAATCAAACTTCAAAATGAAAGTCTGGCGAGAAATGAAAAAGCACTGCAGGATGCCAAATCCTTACTGGCACAGGGAAGGGCATTGCGGGTAGATACTTTGCGGGCATATACTTCTGTAAAAAACCTGGAACCTGATCTGCTGAAACTGTCCTATGCGATCGAGGTGGGCAAACAACAACTCAGAACACTGACAGGTCTGGACAGCCTGCAGGAAATTGAATTAACCGATTCACTGGTCACTGCCTGAAGCAACGTACCCGTATTCTTCGGAAGAAGAAGTTTATAATGAAGCCAGACTTCACCGGGCAGATCTGCAATCCCTCGATCTGCAGCAACAGCAGGCGGACCAGCAAATCAGGATTGCCGCTGCCGCGATGAAACCATCCGTTACGCTGACCGCACAATACCTGATTCAGACACAAACCAACAAATTCGATTACTTCAATGCCTTTTATCCATCCACGCCTTTTGTTGGTGCACAGTTTACAGTACCCGTCTTCAATGGTAACAGCAATAAAGCCAAAGTGAAAAAAGCCCAGATTGAAAAGGATCAGTCCGTGATTCGTTCGCCAGCAGGCTTATGAGGAACTACGCATCAGCCGTGAAACAGGCTGTGGCAAATGTTCGTGAAACCGCTGCCCGAATTCAAACAAGTGCCAATGTGAAAGAAACCGCCAAACTAAGTTATGAGATCACCCAATACCGGTATGCCAAAGCGGTGGCTTCCCGCCTGGAACTGACCGATGCGGAACTGGCCTATACGCAGGCGCAATCGAATTATCTGGAAGCGGTGTATGATTATTTATCTGCCAATATTGAAATTGAAAGGACGATGGGCATTGTGGGAAAATAAAAAATAGGATTATTTTAGCAGGGCGTGATATTGCCGCGACTCAGTAAAGGTGAAATTATGAATGAATACATAATTAAAAATTCATCCGAATTAACGGAAGCAGAAATAAAAACAATTCTTGAAAACTGGGATGTGGAAGAATGGAAGAGATTGGAACCCGGAGATTTCAAAAAAAAATTTGAGAAATCTGAATTCCATCTGCTGACCGATTCCGGTTTAAATATACTCTGCATAGCAAGGATCAATTTCCATTTTAAAGTACAAATTAATGAAATCGTCTACCCGATCGCAGAGCTGGTAGGCTTTGTAGCGACCGAAATACTCAAAGGTTATGGCAAAGAACTGCTGGGATATGTTTCAGGAAATTTAAAATCGAGGAATATAGAAGCGATCGGGTTTTGCAGGAACAAATTCAGTAAATTCTACGAATTCAGCGGGTTTAAAATATTTTATTATAAAGTAAAATACATCCGGGAACGAAGGAACGAGTCCTGGTATACGCCGGTTGAGGATGACGACATTATCAGTCTGACTCTGAACGATAACACCATTCAGCTGTTCGAAAATTTAAATGAAACCAATCCTGCCTATCTCTTGTTTGAATAATCTTTGTACTCCCAACTTACTACTGACAGGGTCTCATTTTCTGGCATATATCCGCACATTCACGATTTTCCCATCCAGCTCTTTCACGCTCAGTAATTTTTGGTTAAACACACCAGCTTGTTTTCTTTCCAGTAAAATATGATACTTCGAAGAAAGCATTCCCTTCGACCTGAACGTCTTTCTATTCGTTGGATTTTGCTTTATGCCATATGTTTTCCACGCCGATTCCAGCATATCAAAATCGGAAACCAGCTTCTTCAGGTAAGTTTTATTTTTTTTCCCTGTATTTAGTTTTCCCGCCGGTTGCAGATGATTAACAAAATCAGCGAGGGCAGTTCCTTTGGATTCAAGATATTTTCTTCTTTCTTTCCTGGAGGGGTCCTGAAATATTTTCTTTTTTTGAACAATCCCGACAGATTTTTTGAATGCATCAGATTTACCTGCAACTAACTGCAAAGAGGGATCTCCGAGTAAATTGAATTGTGAAATAGTCTTCAGATCAGTTGGAGATAAATCCGGTCCGTGATTGAGAATATATTTCTGTCTGGCTTCGAGCAAAGCCCTTCCGGTGGATGCTCCGCCCAGGATATTCATCATAAAATATTGAGTAACCAGGTCCGCCTGGTCGTTAGTTGTTGAAGGACCGTATGCAATTGTGCTGCTTCCCAGAAATGCAATGGCACCATTTTTAAAATAGGCGTTGCATATGGGCATGGAAGCAGGAAAGTTTCCTGCAGCCGGCTTGTACAGCTGGGCACCATAACAGCATTCAGCCGCAACAATCGTGTTTCTCTGAATCTTTCCTGTAAGCGAAGAAGAGGTCATGGCTTTCGGATACCGGCCTCCCCGCTGACCATACCAGTTTGGATCTGCAAAATCTCCATGACAATTAAAAAAATGACTGAGTGGATATAATTGGGATCCGGTCCACTGATACTTTTTCGGAGGAACGAGATTTACATGGGGCCGTCCGGAGAAAACATTTCCCATACTTTCTTCCGACGAGCGGCGCCAAACTACCGTGCTGGCTGCAAAATAAGGTTTATAATCCTCCTCCTTACGGGGCCTGAAATCAATGATATTGTTGATCATGCCGGATATTAAATCTATATCAGGGTGCCCGTTAATATCTGCCAGCCTGCCAACCACCCTTACCGGAGAAAGGAACGTATTTATGTCAGTACTGTAAGGCGTATTGCATGCATACGGAAGATCGCTGGCGACCCACTGATCGTCTTCATGATCCGTCAGATAAAGAAGGTTTTTCAGTTTCTGATGCGGGAAGACATCTATTGCACCAAAAATGAGAATATAATCAGGATTATAGCGATTATACAATGAATCAACTATGTCCTTATAGTCCCGATCTTTCGCACGTTTTGCCTGTATTGCTTTCAAACGCAGGGGTGCAAGTTTTTTCCTGTCATCCAGAAAAATCAGTGCCGTATTTAATCCTTTTTCAAGGTCCGAGCTGATAAGTTTTTGTAACAAAGACAGTACTCTGGAAAAATCTGATCCGTATTTTTCCTGCAACACGGACTTAACGCTCAATATGAGCTTGTCAATTTTAGGCATGATCGATTGAGTTTTGAATAGTTAATATTTAATGCAGGAGGGGTTAGTAAATGTATTAAATATTCAGAGTACGCAGAACGATCATTGTTGATATAAACGTTATTTATCCGGAGGAATATTAAAAAGGCAAAAAGGGTTTCATCATATCCCTGCTGCCGGCAAAGAATGCGGAGCGCTGATGAAGGGATTCAGGCTGCAGGCTCAAGAATATTATTTACTCCGTCTGTTGCTTTCGCACCAGCCATTTCCAGGATGAATGCAAAGGGATTGCATTCATAAACGAGCCTGAGTTTACCGTTTAAGCGATCAGCTGTGGCAGGGTATAAAAATATTCCTCCTTTTAATAGGTTACGATGCATATCCGCGACCATAGTGCCGGTGTACCGGTGGGTATATGGTCCGCCATTCTCATTGGTCTTTAACTGACAATCATAAATATATTGTCTGTACTTTTTCATTATAACCGTAATAATTTCCCTGGTTTACAGAATAAATATTCCCGGCTGGCGGACATTTGATATCCGGATGACTGATCGTAAATTCTCCAACTGAAGGATCCAGGGTAAATCCATTTACTCCCCTCCGTGTTGCATATACGAGCATCGTCGATGATCCATAAATAATATATCCGGCAGCAACCAGGTTTTTCTCCCTTCTGCAAAAAATCTTCCCGGCGGCAGGGAGTATCCTGTTTCCGTTATACGACGGTAAACGCCAAAAATGGTTCCGATAGAAATATTCACATCAATATTACTGCTGCCGTCCAGTGGATCCAGCACCACCACATATTTGGACTGGTTGCAAAGCTCTTCATCAAAACAGGCGAAATCATCCAGCTCTTCAGATGCAATACCCGCGCAACTGATTCCCCGTTGCAGTACAGCCATGAATGTCGTCATTCGCAAAATCATCCAACTGCTTCACACCTTCGCCCTGAACATTCGTTTTTCCGGTTTCTCCCAAGTATATCCACCAGTCCGGCCTTGTTCACTTCCACATTTACGCGTTTGGCCGCCAGTGCAATATCACGCAGGAGATTACTCAGTTCTCCGGTGGCCTGCGGAAGAAACCGGAGTTCCTGTTTCCTGAATTCCTCCAGGGTTAATATGCTTCTGTTGATATTCATTTAGGCTTAATTTAGTATTCAATAAGTTCTTCAAACTTTAATCGCACGACATGCTTTAGCTTAAGCTTTAGCTTTAGCTCTCACAAATCTGATTTTGTTCAATGGCATGAATGGCCCGGATCGTTTTAATTACAGAATCCGGCGTAACGGAAATAGAATCGATACCTGCTTCCACCAGGAACTGGGCAAAATCGGGATGATCCGAAGGTCCCTGGCCGCAGATACCCACTTTCACTCCTGACTTCTTTTGCCTGGCGGATCAGCATTTTCAACATGCGTTTGACGGAAGGATTTCTTTCATCATATAAATGAGCAACGAGTGCAGAGTCCCGATCCAAGTCCCAGTGTAAGTTGTGTCAGGTCATTGGAGCCGATGGAAAATCCGGTAATATGTTCTGCAAATTCTTTTGCCATCATGATATTTGAAGGCAGTTCAGCCATGAGATACAATTCAAGTCCTGCCTTATCTTTCTCCAATCCATATTCCGACATGATACCTGTTACTTTTATCAGTTCTTCCACCGTACGGCAGAATGGAATCATTACAGCCACATTGGTCAGACCCATTTTTTCCCGAACATGGGGAATGGCCTTACATTCAAGACCGAATGCTTCGCGATAGGATTCTGAATAGTACCGGGAAGCACCCGCGCCATCCGATCATGGGATTTTCTTCCAGCGGTTCAAAATGTTCTCCGCCGATCAGGTTACGGTATTCATTGGTTTTAAAATCAGAAAAGCGCACGATTACCGTATTGGGATAAAATGCCGCAGCAATTTTTGCAATGCCAAAGGAAAGTTTCTGAATAAAAAACTGTTCTTCATTTTCAAAACCCCGGATAGCTGATTTAATATGAGCCGACAGGGCTATCATCCTTAAGTTTCTTATGTTTAAGCAGTGCCATGGGATGGATACCGATATAATTATTGATAATGAACTCTTCCCGGGCCAGGCCAACACCGGCATTGGGTATATGGCGAGAAACGGAAAGCCAGGGAAGGAGATGCCACATTCAGCATCAGTTTGGTATCTATTTGCGGAAGTTCATCCAGTCTGGTTTCAATGATATCAAAAGCAAGTTTTCCATTATATAAGAATCCTTCATCACCTTCACTGCAGCTGGCAGTTACTTCCATACCATCCGCCAGCAGTTGGTTGCATTTCTGCAACCTACAATGGCCGGCACACCCATTTCCCGGGCTATGATGGCCGCATGACAGGTTCTTCCTCCTTTGTTTGTAATGATGGCAGAAGCTTTTTTCATGATGGGCTCCCAATCGGGATCCGTCATATCGGTTACCAGCACATCACCTGCTTTGAATTCATTTCCGTCTGTCAGTCGCTTGTCCAGTGAATACATGATCTTCACCCGACCGCTACCGATCTGATCTCCTACCGCAATTCCTTTTAGAATTGGGGTCTGCTGATGCGGGCTGCATCACGATATTCCGTTAGTTTGTTATGATCTTTCCGGGAATGAATGGTTTCCGGTCTTGCCTGCACAATAAATAACTGCTGTGTCATTCCGTCAACCGCCCATTCAATATCCATCGGGCACCAGTGACCTTTCAGTTTTGAATAATATTTTTCAATGATCGTGACCCATTTGGCCAGCTGCAAAATTTTTTCATCGTCCAGGCAAAATTTATTCTGACGTCGTTTTATCCACCGGAATAATTTTTACGCGTTCATCCGGATCATCCCCGTACACCATCATCTGATCCTTCAGACCCAGTTTTTTTTCGATGATCGGAACGAAATTCCCGTCCAGCACGGGTTTAAAAACAATGAATTCATCCGGAGAAATACTTCCCTGCACGATCAGTTCTCCCAAACCAAAAATTCCGTTGATCACAACGGCATCTTTAAAACCCGATTCCGTATCCAGAGAAAAAGCCACTCCGGAACTACCCAGATCTGAACGCACCATCTTCTGAATACAAACAGAAATGCCGATGGCAAAATGATCAAATCCGAAATTCTGCCGGTAACTGATGGCCCGGTCTGTAAACAATGATGCAAAACAATTGCGAACGGCATCCATAATAGCGGCCGGACCGCGCACATTCAGATAAGTTTCCTGCTGACCCGCAAAACTTGCATCCGGAAGATCTTCAGCAGTTGCAGAAGACCTGACAGCAACATCGGTTATTTCCTGACCGTATTCTGCTGACAACTGATAATAGGCTTCAATGATCATTTTACTGAGCTCCGGTGGAAATTTGGTATTCCGGATCATATTCCGGATCTGCAATCCGGCCCGACGCAGAGATTCCATATTTTCATAATCTATTTCCGCAATCAGTGCGCTGATTTTATCCGCCAGCTGATTGTAAGAAATAAAAGACCTGGTATGCTTCCACGGTAATGATAAAACCTGCCGGAATCCGGATGCCCAGTTTGCTGAGATGCTGGATCATTTCTCCGAGCGAAGCATTCTTGCCGCCCACCCTCTCGATATCACGGATGCCTGCTTCCTGCAGACCCAGAATAAATTTATTTTCCATATATAAGGTTTAAAATATTTTTTCAAAAGTATAAGAAGCCGTCTGCCAAGCCCTGGCTCGCATTTGGCCGGTTTTTGTACTATCTTAACCTATATTTGATGCCATATATGTGTATACTAATACATGTAATAAATACATAAATAATGTTTCAGCCATGAAACCGCATTTGTTAAAGATTCCCAAAGAAGACGAGCATTCTTTCAGTGTGCGATATGATATCGTTTCCTTTTTTTACAATAAATGGCATTATCATCCCGAACTGGAACTCGTATATATTATTGAAGCATCGGGCAGACAGTTTATCGGTGACAGTATTCATCATTTTAAAAACAACGATCTGATCCTGATCGGATCCAACCTGCCGCATCTATGGCGATGTGATGAAAAATTTCTGGTGAAGGGATCCAAATTGAAAGTGGAAGCCATCATCATTCATTTTCTTCCGGATTGTTTTGGACCGGGATTTTTTAAACTGCCGGAGAATAAAGCCCTCCTGCAGTTATTTCAAAGAGCGCAGATGGGGATCCGGATAAAAGATCAGTCGAGGGATATCAGTTAGTGAATTGATGCGGAAACTGGTAACAGCAAGAAATAGTGAACGGATCATTTTGCTTTTGCAGATACTGGATATCATTGCCCAGTCCGGACAGAAACAAAAACAATTTGCAGTGAAGGATTGACTTTTCAATACAGTCTGGCGGAAGCGGAAAGACTGAATACGATATATCAGTATATCCTGAATAATTTCACCCGGGAGATAAGCCTGGAGCAGATCGCAAAAGTTGCCCATCTTACCCCGAATGGTTTTTGCCGGTATTTTAAATCCAGGATCAAAAAAACATTTTCACATTTCCTGATCGAAGTACGTGTTGGGCATGCCTGCAAACTACTTGCTGAATCGGACAAAACGGTGGCGGACATTTGTTATGAAAGCGGCTTCAATAATTTCTCAAATTTTAACCGGCATTTTAAATATATTGCAGGCAGAACACCTCTGAATCACCGGAAATATTATCAGGAAATAAGAGGCATGAGAATAAAGATGTCAGAAAATTAAATTTCCTTATTTATCTCTTATGAAAAAGCCAAGAAACCCGAGAGTCAGGTTCACTTTCCGGCAGGTTTCGCTTTATATTGATTGAAATAAGAAACTTTCCCATTTTCCACCTTCCATTGTTCATGAATCAGAGAAGTATCGGCCTTGCCTCCCTTTGGATATCTTCTTTCAGCAGCCCAGATGTATACCCAGTCTTCGTTCCTGTCGTTCAGATGAAGGCTTTGCCACATAGAAATATCAAACCGCAGCGAATCCAGGCCTTCCACATCTTTGCGCGCAAAATCCAACAGCGCACCGGAACTGCCATAGAAATGGTAACCGTCCGAGTTATCATACGTTACCGTGTCTGCATAAAATTTTTTGAGTGAATCAATCTGCCTGTTCTCGAACATTTTCCAAACCGTTAGTACCATTTGTCCTATTTCAGGTTTGGATGGAACAGTGATATCGGAGGAATAAGTTGCTTTATAGGCATATGTCAGCGTATCTGTCTTTTTGCCTTCATCTTTTCCGATTTCTGAATTATTCGCGGTATTACAGGACAGAAAAAAAATAATGATGCTTATCAGGCTCAATATCTTTTTCATTTTATGGTAGTTTTGATAATTAATTTTTCCAGGCTGTCATCCCGGATTCCAGATCAAGGTAAAAAATATTCCGCCGCGGCTCTGCTTGTGCCTTGTTTTGATCGTTTGGATGTCAGATGCCAGGGGATCCATAATTACAAGAAACTACTATGACTGAACAAATCCTGTCTCCCGGGGAAATATTAATGACCATGTTAAAAAAGGACCGGTTTACGGAATGGCTGGGACTTGAGATTGATGAGCATAAAAAAGGATATTGCAAACTACACTTCCGGGTAAGCGATGAAATGCTGAATGGATTCAACAATATTCATGGCGGTGTTTTATTTGGGGCTGCTGACTCTGCTTTTGCATTTGCCTGCAATGCCTACGGCTATATTACCGTTGCACTGGATGTTTCCATCAGTTTCACAAGGCCGGCAAAATCAGGCGATCTGTTAACGGTAGAAGCCGCTGAGGTATTTTTAGGAAACAAAATTGGCATTTACGATATCCGGACTACCAATGAAAACGGGGAACTCGTGTCTTTGTTTAAAGGAACAGCCTACCGGACTGATAAAAAACTGATCTGAGACCTGATCAGGCCGAGGGAGGGATTACCTGCGGTGATCCCTTAAGGAGGGGCTGCAGAAGAAACCAGATGCCGGCGCTTCGCGCCTTCCATTTTTATTTCCACTCGCTTTTGACAAGCAAGCTTGTCAACGCTCGTGAAAACAAAAATGCCCCTTACGGGGCATCTATTTTCTTTTGCGGAGAGGGAGGGATTCGAACCCTCGATACAAGTTTAAGCTCGTATAACGGTTTAGCAAACCGGCCCTTTCGGCCACTCAGGCACCTCTCCAATAATCTATCTCCGCGTCAGGCTTAACGGTCAACCGTCAACCGTCAACGGTCAACCCTTCATACGGGGCTGCAAAAATAAAGATTAATTCGCAAACCTTCCGCATTTTCTGACCTTAAACAAAAACGCCTGTCTTAATACAATAATCCCGCTTCCCCGGAGTTCTAATTCTATCCAATGAACCGAAAAACCGAAAATGAAGAAATTCCTGTTGGCTGTGATTGAACAGACCCAACCATTATCCCCGAAACTGCTCTTTGCCTGCTTTATATCAGGCTATTGCCTGGCCATTATATTCTTTAAATTCTACGGTCCCCAGGTCCACCACTTTCTGGATACAATTTTCCAAGGACTATGAAATTCTTCCGGGCTTTAAATATTATTATTCATAAGAGACCAGAAAAGGTCAGTGGAACTTTTTATGCTAATCCGTAAATTATCGCATAAAAAAACCCACCGTACAAGGTGGGTTACGATAAAAATATTTTTAAGCTTACATCGCCGCGAGCTGCACTTTCTGTTGTAATTCGGTAACATTTTCACGGAACAGACTGTCAGTATCCATCAGATCTTTTACGGTCTGGCAGGAATGAATAACCGTAGTATGATCCCTGCCACCAAAATGTTCACCGATGGTTTTTAATGAATTCTTGGTGAATGCTTTTGCCAGGTACATGGTGATCTGACGCGCCTGTACAATCTCCCGTTTCCTCGTTTTCTGGAGTAATTTATCATAAGGAAGGTCGAAGTATTCGCAAACCATACGTTGTATGGTTTCAATCGTTATTTCCTTACTGCTCGTTTTGACAAAATTTCTCAGCACTTTCTTCGACAATTCCAGGTCAATTTCCCTCTTGTTAAGCGAAGACTGTGCCAGAAGGGATATCAATGCTCCTTCCAGTTCCCGGACATTGCTGTTAATATTGTATGCCAGATATTTTACCACTTCTTTAGGCATTTCCAGGCCGTCATTCTTCATTTTGCGTTCGAGAATCTCAATCCGGGTTTCATAGTCCGGAACCTGGAGATCGGCACTCAGACCCCAGCGGAAACGGCTCAGCAAGTCTTTCCTGCACCCCTTCAAGGTCCTTCGGGGGCTTATCAGAAGTGAGAATCAGTTGTTTGCCGCTCTGATGCAGGTGATTGAAGATGGCAAAAAATGCATCCTGCGATTTTTCAGCCCGGTTGAAGAACTGTACATCATCAATGATCAATACGTCCACCAGCTGGTAAAAATGAATGAAATCATTGATGGCATTATTACGGCTGTGGTCGATGAACTGATTGATGAATTTCTCGGAACTGACATACAAAACCACTTTATTATGGTGGGTTCTCCGCACTTCATTGCCGATCGCCTGGGCCAGATGGGTTTTACCCAAGACCCACCCCACCATAAATAACCAGAGGATTAAATGAATTGGCACCCGGTTTTTCGGCGACCGTTTTACCAGCCCGACGGGCTACCCGGTTACAATCACCTTCTATAAATACATCAAAGGTATAAACCGGGTTCAGCTGGGAATCGATCTGCATCTTCTTCAGACCCGGGTATTACAAAAGGATTTTTCACCGGATTGTTGATGATCAGGGGAAAATCCATTTCATTATTGGAAATCGTCTTATAAGTATGTGCGGGAACATCCATTGTCAAAGGTTTGTTTTGCTGATTGCCACTGTCTACCATAATCCGGTATTCAAGCCTTGCATCTTTTCCCAATATCCTACGCAAAGTTTTTGCCAATAAATTTACGTAGTGCTCTTCCAGGTACTCATAAAAAAACTGACTGGGTACCTGGATAACCAAAACGTTCACTTTCAACTCAACCGGATGAATGGGTTCAAACCAGGTTTTATAATGCTGCCATTCAACGATATCTTTTATGATCTCAAGACAATTGGCCCAGACTTTTTCAAAGGTTTTCGGCATTACAAAAAAAGCAGTTTAAAGCTGGTTTAAAAATTGTTTTAGGTTAAGTTTTTCAGTGGATTTTCGAGGATGGATTTTTTGCAGGGGGACGAATATCAATATTAATTCGGGAATAAAAAATTTTTTATTAATTGGTAATTTCAGGTAGCCTTCAGAAGCATGGCAAAGACATAAAAAAAATTTCTTCAGAAATTCAAAATGAATCAATTGGCTGTAAAAATTGCAGTAGTCTAATTAACCTGTACTTCGTCCGTCTGCACTTCGAGGCAGACTATCGGTAAACCGCCTTCATCACGATTGCAGATAAAAAGAGAAGGATCAACAAAACACAATAAGGACGCAGGTTTAGAAAGATATGAGAATGGAGAGGCGAAAAACTGAATATTGATGATTTAAAATATTTCTCCATATGATGTGATTGAGACGCGATTGAAGATACAGATATTTTGACAGCAATTTGTTTTAACCAAAGTTTTTTTAAAAAAAAATTTCGGCCTTATGAAGACCTCTATATTAACCATAGAGTAAAGCACGGTGATACCAGCCAGTTCAGGGAAACTACCTGATTAAAAATTACACTGATAATTTTTTTTGAAATATACTTAGCATAGTTTTACCAACCACAAAAAAATTTAGTACTTTCTGCTAGCTCCTTCTTCCGGATGCAAAAAAAAATTCAGATAAAGGTTCCGGTTGCCGATGCGTCCAATGAACAAATGATCAGGAACCTGCTGGCGAAGGAATCAGGTCATTCTTCGAGAAATATCACAGGATTTCATCTGCTGAAAAAATCGCTGGATGCGCGTTCTAAATATCCGCATATCTTACTCACCGCATCCGTATTTATTAATGAACCTTTCAGTCGCGGAAACATGATTCAGATCAACAACCCCTGCGGGATGTAAAGCAATCTGCCAAATCGGTACTGATTATAGGTGCAGGACCTGCAGGATTATTTGCCGCACTCAGCCTGATTCGTTCAGGTATCCGGCCCATCATAGTGGAAAGAGGAAAAGATATCCGGGCACGTCGCCGGGACCTGGCGATTCTGAATAAAGAAGGTATCATCAACCCCGAAAGTAATTATTGTTTTGGAGAAGGCGGTGCTGGCACCTACAGTGATGGTAAACTTTATACCCGAAGTAATAAAAGGGGTAATATCCAACGTATTCTCGATCTGTTTGTTCGATTCGGCGCGGAAGAAAATATTCTCTACGAAGCCCATCCCCATATCGGCACCAATAAACTTGCCGGCTATCATCAGTGCGATACGCGATTATATTATTGAATGCGGAGGTGAAATACATTTCAACAAAAAACTCATAGACTGGTCAGAATTCAGGGAATACAATTACTGAAATCAGAACGGCAGACGGCGACCGCTTACATGCTGATGCGATCATACTGGCCACCGGTCATTCGGCCCGCGATATATTTCAATTGTTCCATGAGAAAAAAAAGGAAATTCATGCCAAACCATTTGCACTCGGTCTGCGCGTGGAACATCCGCAGGAACTCATCAATTCCATTCAATATCGCTATATCAGGGAAGAAGGTCCCCGGGTAACGGGACTGCCACCGGCAGCCTACCAGCTGGTTCATACCGAAAACAACCGCTCTGTGTTTTCTTTTTGCATGTGCCCCGGAGGAATTATTGCTCCGGCATCCACCAATCATCGGGAACTGGTGGTAAATGGATGGTCCCCTTCAAAACGAAATAATCCATTTGCAAATTCCGGCATTGTCGTAAACATTGAAGAAAAAGACTGGCAGGCATTTACTAAAGCACGGACCCCTTGCGGCCATGTATTTTCAATCCGCGATTGAACAAAAGGCATTTGATCAGGGTGGCGGATTATTTAAGGCACCGGCACAAAGACTGACTGATTTTTGCAGGGGAATTATTTCCGGATCCCTGCCCGCCTGTTCCTATATTCCCGGACTTCATTCCGCCAATGTTCCGGAAGTTTTTCCAAGAGATATTGCGCGCAGTCTGCAAAAGGCATTTCCGGCATTTCGATAAAAAAATGAAAGGATATTTTACACAAGAGGCAATTGTAGTTGCAACAGAATCCAGAACTTCATCACCCGTACGAATTCCGCGAGACGATAAAACTCTGGCACATCCGCAAATTAAAAATCTGTTTCCCTGCGGCGAAGGTGCAGGATATGCCGGCGGTATCATGAGTGCCGCCATGGATGGCGAACGGGTTGCCGAAAAAATCGCAGAAATTTTTTCAACTAAACCGATGATTCATGTCAATGCTTGAAGTAGCCCACCTGAAAAAATATTTTACGACCCAGAAAGCGGTGGATGATATCAGCTTTCCAGGTGGAGAAAGGAACCATTTTCGGATTGCTCGGACCGAATGGTGCAGGTAAGACAACCCTGATCCGTATGATCACGGGGATTTTTTATCCCGATGAGGGCACCATCCTTCTCAATGGCAAAAAATTTCAATGCCGACGAAGATTCTTCACGGATTGGTTATATGCCGGAAGAAAGGGGCCTGTACAAAAAAATGAAAATCGGCGAACAGGCCATCTACCTTGCCCGATTGAAAGGCCTGTCTTCGTCAGATGCGCTTCAGTCAGGTGAAAGACTGGTTCGCCCGTTTTGAAATGCAGACCTGGTGGAATAAAAAAATTGAAGACCTGAGTAAGGGGATGGCGCAAAAACTTCAGTTTGTCACAACGGTTTTACACCGTCCTGAACTCATCATTCTGGATGAACCATTCAGTGGACTGGATCCGGTAAATGCCAACCTGATCAAGGATGAAATATTCCGCCTGGCAGCCGAATGGCGCATCCATCATCTTCAGTACTCATCGCATGGAACAGGTGGAAGAAATCTGTAATCATATTATCCTGATCAACAAAGGAAAGAAAATCCTGGATGGAACGGTTTCAAATGTAAAACAGGAATTCAAGGAAAATCTTTTTCGGATCTCAGCATCTCCCCTGCCATCGCATTATCCGGAAACACTTTTTGAAGTGCTTGCAAAAAATGAACAGACCCTCACCATCCGGATCAAAAACGGTCATTGGCCCAATGACGTGCTGAGATATTTTATTGACCAGCAATCGAGCATATCCGCTTTTTCACGAATTACTCCCTTCCTTAAATGAAATTTTTATCAAACTGGTGGAAGGCACATCGCTTTCCCGACAGTTTCAACCCATTCAATCTTAATCTATGAATAAGATCGGACTGATCATCCGCCGGGAATACCTGACCCGCATCAGAAACAAAACCTTTCTGATCTCCACCTTTCTTCTACCCGCTGGTAATTGTTCTTTTTATTGCCGGTAACTGTTTTCCTTGCCATGAAAGGCAGAACCAACCACCGGATTGCGGTAGTAGACCAGAACGGTTATTTCAAAGACTATCTGAAAAGCGATTCTACCATTTTACTTTGATTTTTCGCCCGGGTATCGATACACTCAACTATGCTGAAAAAAATTGCAGTGCGGTCCTGATCATACCGGTACTGAAAGAAGGACAGAAAACGATCTACCGGCTGAAATACAAAAAACAACTGGGTCTTGCCAATATAGATGATCTGGAAAAACGTATCAATTCAGCCATCACGGATCACCTCATTTTTACCAAAACAAATATTACACGCAGCCGGCTCGATTCCATCCGGGCAGCTTCTGATATCGGCGAACTGCAGACTTTTTCTGATGAAGGAAAAAAATCACAGGCTTCCAGCCAGGGACTTTCCTATGCCATTGGTTATGTCTGCGGCTTTCTTGATCTACCTGCTCACATTTATTTATGGTGCCATGGTGATGCGCGGGGTAATGGAAGAAAAAACCAGCCGTGTAGCAGAAGTGATCGTAAGTTCTGTAAAACCCTTTCCGCTGATGCTGGGAAAAATTATTGGTATCGGAGCCGTCGGCCTAACTCAGTTCCTTTTATGGATCGGACTGATTGTTATTCTGATTCTGGTTGCCCAGGCATTCATTCCGCATGAATTATTGCAGGAAGTGAATAATATTCAAAAGGCCAATGCCATGGGCAATGCCCAGGTAGCCCAGGCCAGTGAGGCAGCGAGACAGATCTTTGCCGTTAAGCAATCTATTCAGAATACGAACTGGTTGCTCATCATCGGATGCTTTGTATATTATTTTATCGGTGGCTATCTATTCTATGCCTCCCTGTTTGCTGCCGTTGGTTCCGTAGTGAATGAAGATCCGCAGGAAGCACAGTCACTTCTATTGCCCATCAGCATGCCAATCATTTTTTCCTTTCTCATCATGTCCATCGCAATCCAGGATCCGGGCGGATCACTGGCGGTTTGGTCCAGTATGATACCATTCAGTTCACCGATCGTGATGATGGCCCGGATTCCTTATGGTGTTCCGACTACCGTTCCGTATCTGGCAGCTCTTGTTAAGCATGGCATTGCTGGCAGGCGGATTTTTATTTACGGTATGGATGGCTGGCAGAATTTACCGAACCGGCATATCTGCTCTACGGGAAAAAACCAACCTGGAAAACGATGTGGAAGTGGGCGTTCAAGGCTTAAAGCCTAAAGCTTAAGCTTAAAGCAATTTGGATAATTTGAAAATTAATTTCCGTCGGCCACACCGGTTATTTTTATTCGCCGGCAGCAAAATTCATTTCATTAATACGCCCTAATAAATTCAAGCTGAGATTTTATGCTTTAAGCTAATTAGGCAATTGGCTATTACGCTTTATTGCGTTAATCGCACAGGCGGTGTGCTGACAGATGCACTGGAGAAATAATAAACTCTTTTGCGGGAAAGTGGAAGGATAGCTTCATTCTGTGTTCCCCGCGCAATGGTAATTCCGATAAATGCATTTTTTGGAAATGTACTCAGATCTGCTTTTGACAAGATAATAACTGCCATTATCCGGGACCGTAATGTTAACGGTTGAAATTTTATCGGGCATCGTAGAATCTGCTTTCCTGCTCAAGCTGCTGTAATAAAATAACTGGATCATCACATTTCCCCAGGTATTGTCTGCATCCGGTGTCCATTGTAAGCTGCATGCCCTTGACTCAATGAAACAGTATCGGGATAGTTTTCAATGACTGGTGTGAGAGTTGTTTGGGCACATAGATGGAACTGCTCACGGTATCTGCTTCATCCTGACCCACGAATGGTAACCAAGACTTTGGTTCCAAAAAGCTGAAATCCTTTATTCGATTCATCCGTTGCGAATAATTATAATTATAAGTGAAATCCCTGTCCCGGTTCAATGAGGAGGTTATTGACAGACAGTGCCCTGACAATCGTTATCTGGTTGTTATTGCTGTCAATAAAAGCAGCACTCACCCCGACGTGTAATTCTTCCGCTGTCGCTTTTACTGAGCACCTGGTTGGCATTAATCAAAACATAATTGTAAACAGCACTGTTCTGCGTACCGAACCAGGTCCACTTATTAACCGGATTTGAAGCATCTTTATGGCAGGAAATCAAACAACCTGCACCAAAAAGAAGCAGCAAAGGTTTTTGCATGCCGTAAGGCTTGTAGTTGTATCCATAAATATAGTTTTTTATGAAGAATTAAAAAAAACAAACTATGCACCCTTCTTACCTTTAACCGGATGGAATTTTCCAATTCAATAACCAGTTTGTTCGGAATACGCTATCCCATCATTCAGGCCGGAATGGTCTGGACCAGCGGCTGGCGTCTGGCGTCGGCTGTCAGTAATGCCGGCGGTCTTGGTCTGATCGGCAGTGGCAGCATGTACCCTGATATGTTAAGGGAACATATCAGGAAATGCAGGTCGGCCACCGACTCATGCCGTTTGGGGTGAATATCCCTCTGATCTATCCGGATATTCAAAAGCATATTCGACATTGTGATGGAAGAAAAAATTCCCATTGTTTTTACATCTGCCGGTAACCCGCAGACCTGGACCGGCGTCTTAAAAGAAAAGGGAATCAAAGTGGTTCATGTGGTAAGCAGCAGTCGTTTTGCCACGGAAAGCTGAAGAGGCAGGCTGCGATGCCGTTGTTGCGGAAGGATTTGAAGCAGGTGGTCATAACGGTCGGGAAGAAACCACTTCGATGGTGCTGATACCGGCTGTCGCGGAAGCAGTAAAGATCCCGGTAATTGCCGCTGGCGGTATTGGAACCGGCCGTCAAATGTTTGCTGCCATGGCACTGGGTGCCGTCGGGCGTTCAGATCGGTACCCGTTTTGTGCTGAGTGAGGAAGCATCTTCACACCCGGATTTTAAAAATTATGTATTGAAAGCGGGAGAGGGTGATACGATGCTGACCATGAAATCCCTGATGCCGGTCAGGATTTTGAAGAACTCTTTTTTTCAAACAGGTGGCTGCTGCCGAACAGGCCGGTGCTTCAGCAGAAAATCTGAAAATACTGCTGGGAAAAGGAAGGGCGAAAAAGGGCATGTTTGAAGGAGACCTGGAAGAAGGTGAATTGGAAATCGGCCAGGTGAGTGCCCTGATCCGGAACATCCTTCCGGCAGCTGATATTATAGAAAATTTATGGTCAGAATTTAGGAAAAGCTGGGCCGAACCTTTACCTTGTAAATTGCAAATAACATGAAAATCTCTTTTTACCTTGTATTTTTCGTTTTTACCTGCCTGGTTTCCTGCGGGCTCTATGCCAGTGATGGAAAAACAGATCCCTGTTTGATCAAAGGACAGGTTGTGGATGCCGTTACGAAAAAACCCGTTTCAGGTGTAGTTGTTTCAGCCGTCGTTCCGGGAGATCCTGCTTTCAAAGAAGTGATAACGGATGTGGATGGTTACTATTATTTCAAACAACTTCCTGCCTGTCATGTTAACCTCCGGTTTGAAAAGAAGGGTTATCAGAAATTCAAATACCAGGAAGTGATCGAGATTCAGGATAAAAAAACCGTAAAGGTGAATGTTGAAGTTTTACCGGACGGTGGTTCAGAACTCCTGCCTGATGATTCGGAATATCCTCTGCTGCGTATTCTGGGGATGAAATAATCTATAGCTGACAGTTGCCAATGGCGTATTGAACTTCCACATCTCCAAATTATCATTCCCACTTTCCATTCTCCCATTTCTCACCATACTCCGCAATTCCACACTTACTACATTAACTCTCCCCAAGATCTATTTCCGTATTATCTCCTATGTTCAGACTCCGGCTCTCTCCCTTCACTTCCGTATCGCTGCCGATCAGCGAATGGGTGAGAACAATATCATAGAGATTGGCGAATGAACCGATGATGGAATCTTTCAGGATTGAATAATTGATCATCGTTTTTTCCCCGATGGCAACATTGGGTCCGATGATTGAATTTTTGATGGTGCAGCCGGAAGCGATATTAACCGGATGAATCACAATCGTATTTTCCAGTACGATGGTCGGGTGCAATATTACTTCCGAATTTTTTCAGCAGTTTGGCATTGGACTCCAGCAGGGTTTCCTTCTTTCCGCAGTCAAACCAGTTCTGGACTTTAAAAGATTCAAATTTCACCCCGTTGCGGATCATACATTCAATGGCGTCCGTCAAATTGTATTCTCCATAACTGGTAAGCTGGTTGCGGATATTATTTTCAAGACAGGAAAAAAGTGCTTCGGTTTCACGGATCTTGTAAATTCCGACCAGCGCCATATTTGATTTGGGGATCTGTGGTTTTTCAACCACCCGGCTGATGAATCCGTCATCTTCAATTTCGGCCACACCGAAATCCCGGGGATCATCTACTCTTTTCACACCCAAGTGATGAACCCGGATTTTCCAGAATGGGCTTGATATCATATTCGCAAATCGTATCTCCCAGCACGATGAAAATTTCATCCTGTTCCACCATCTCCTTGGTCAGCAAAATCGCCTGACCGATACCATGCCTTTCTGTTTGAAAAACAAAACTTGTTTTCAGCTGTGGATATTTATCCTTTACATAATCCTGAATTTTTGTACCGAGATAACCTACAATAAAAATAAATTCTGAAATACCGCCTTCTGATAACTGGTCAACGATAATGCTTAAAATCGTCTTTCCGGCGAGCGGAATAAGCGCCTTTGGTTGGGTATAAGTATGGGGCCTTAATTTTGTACCGGCGCCTGCTACGGGAATGATTGCTTTCATATTCAGTATTTGCCACTCAGCTGAAACAAAACTTTTCCGTCTTGCTGTTATGGCTGATCCTGTTGCGGTAAAGTTCAGGAAAAAACCATCAAACTAACGAAAATTCTATTTTCCATCATAAATTAAATGTTCTAAGTCAATTTTTAAATATGAAATCCGGCTTGCTGTTTTTGATATTTCATTTTTTCTTTATGAATGTATGGAGTCAGCCAGCGTCAAGCCGTATCGATTCACTAATGACGTCATCCTTTCCATCTTCAATGCCCGGTGCCGTCATCGCAATTCAGCAAAACCAAAAGACTATTTTTAAAAAAAGCTATGGGCTGGCGGATCTGCGTTCCCGGACAACCGGTTACGGCGGATGAGAATTTCAATATCGGATCCCTCACCAAACAATTTACTGCTTTTGCCGTATTGGATCTTTTTTATGAAGGAAGGATTTCCCTGACTGATTCGATTGGCAAATATTTCAAACTACCTGTTGCCCTTGGTTCGATCCGTATCCTGGAGCTGCTGAATCATTCCTCCGGAATACCCGATCACTACGGTTTTACAGATACCAGCCAGATAAAACATGCGACAGACAAAGATGTGCTGGCAGCTATCCGGAAGGCAGACTCTACTTACTTTATTCCGGGTACCCATTACCGTTATAGCAATACGGCCTATTGCCTGCTGGGTATGCTGATAGAAAAACTCAGTGGCATCTCCTATGCAGCATATCTCAGTCAAAAAATCTTTGGACCACTGGGAATCAAAGATGCTACGGTTTTCCGCATCGACCATGCCCATTACCAATCGGGTGATCGGTTATGAACTTTCAAAAGATGGAAAATTTATCAAGGCTGATGCCGAGGAATCCATTTTCTTTTCTACGGAAGCGGATGGCGGAATATATATTTCCATGAACAACTACATGAAATGGTGCACGGCATTGGAATCCGGTAAATTTTCCCACACACCAATGATCCACAAAGCCTGGGAAGGTCAGACTGCCGTCGACAGCCTGCATGGACTATGGTACGGAAACGGGTGGTTTATACGGCAAACGACAGATGGACCCAAAGCTGTATACCATACCGGATTTAACGGCGGCTTCCGCACGGTTGTCTTTATGATTCCTTCACTGGATTACTGCATCAGTATTTTTTCCAACCGGGGAGACATTGACCTGGAGGATCTCGTTTCCCGGATCAATCAGATCCTCAACATACCCGATAATTCTTTTATCAAATCGGGACCGCTTGAATCTTTTATTCATAGTTGGCCTAAATTTGCGCCATGCAAAGAGACCAGCTCGTTTTCGACCTTATTCAGAAGGAACTTGAACGCCAAAGACATGGTATTGAACTGATCGCTTCCGAAAATTTTACTTCTATTCAGGTCATGCAGGCCATGGGAAATGTAATGACCAACAAATACGCGGAAGGATATCCGGGTCGCCGATATTATGGGGGCTGCGAAATCGTTGACCAGACCGAACAACTCGCCATTGACCGCCTGAAAAAAATATTTGACTGCGAATATGCCAATGTACAGCCACATAGCGGTGCACAGGCTAACGCGGCCGTCTGCCTGGCCGTTCTGCAACCCGGCGATAAGATACTCGGCCTGGACCTGAGCATGGGAGGCCATCTTACGCATGGTTCAGCAGTGAATTTTTCGGGAAAACTTTACCAGCCGCATTTTTATGGAGTAAAGAAAGAAGACGGACGCGTAGATTATGACAGCATGGAAAGAGTCGCCAGACAGGAAAAGCCCAAACTCATCATCTGCGGCGCATCTGCGTATAGCCGTGACTGGGACTATCCGCGCATCCGGCAGATTGCAGATCAGGTGGGCGCGCTGGTGATGTGTGATATGGCCCATCCGGCCGGCCTCATTGCAAAAAAGCTTTTAAATTCACCATTCGAAGATTGCCATATTGTAACTTCTACAACACATAAAACCCTGCGTGGTCCGAGGGGAGGCATCATCATGATGAAAAAGGACTTTGATAACCCGTTTGGACTAAAAGATAATAAGGGCAATATCAGACCTATGAGCAACCTGATGGATATGGGAGTCTTTCCCGGCACTCAGGGAGGTCCACTGGAACACGTAATCGCTGCCAAAGCGATTGCTTTTGGAGAAATACTTTCGGATGAATTTACCGTTTATGCAAAGCAGATCATTGTGAATGCCCAGGCCATGAGCGCCTGCTTCACCAAAAAGGGATATCATATTGTGTCAGGAGGAACAGATAACCATCTTTTGCTAATCGATCTTCGAAATAAGAATATCAGTGGTAAAAAAGCAGAAATCGCCCTGGGAAAGGCCGATATTACGGTGAATAAAAATATGGTTCCCTTCGATGACAAAAGCGCTTTTGTAACCTCCGGAATCCGTATCGGTGTACCAGCCATAACGACCCGGGGCATGGCAGCAGAACACATGAGCATTATAGTGGATTTCATAGATGAAGCCATCCGGCATGCGGATGATGAAGCGGTTTTAGAAGAAATCCGCAAAAAAGTCAATTCCCAAATGAAAGATTTTCCTCTTTACCCTGAATGGTAGGTAACCCGGTCGTAAACTGGTAAATCAACCCGGATTTTTTAGCATGGTATTTATCATTGACTGACAAAAAAATGATCTTATGCTGCAAAGAATACAATCCATTTGGCTCCTGCTTGCTGCCATCTGCGCTTTCCTGACTATCCGCTTATCCTTTTACAGTGGAAATATAGAAACCCCGGGACAACCCGCTAGTTTTCAATTTTTAAACGCCGGTTTCAATATCTGGATCCTGATACTCACCGTCGCCCTCGTTTGTATTGCTGCAATCGATATTTTCCTTTATAAAAACAGGAAACTCCAGGGTCGCCTGGCCCTCCTGGGTATTTTGTTGTCTTTGCTGAATATATTCCTCTATTATAAGCAGACCCAGAAATTCACAGTTGGCAATTATGACCTGACGGCCGTACTCGCCATCCTGATCCCGGTGTTGTTTTTTCTTGCTTTCAGGGGGATATACAGGGATCAGAAACTGGTTAAGAGCCTGGACCGTCTGAGATAGTCTGAGAAATCAGTCTGCCATTTGGCAAAAGGGGGATTTTGAATATTAATCTTTTCTGTTACTAAATACTGATCTTTAGGTTATACTTATATAAAAATCCTAAATTTGAAAGACTAACCTTTTGTTAACCCATTAAATAAAATGCTATATGGCAAAGTCAGCAAAGAAACCTGCAAAGAAAGCCGCTAAAAAAGCAGCAAAAAAAGTTGCAAAGAAACCTGCAAAGAAAGCCGCTAAAAAAGCAGCACCTAAAAAAGCAGCTAAGAAAAAAGCCGCTCCGAAAAAAGCAGCCAAGAAAAAATCAGCACGTAAACCAAACGCTGCATTCATGGCACCTCTGACATTGAGCGACGCACTGTCGAAAGTAGTTGGAAGCAAATCCCTGCCCAGAACAGAAATAATAAAGAAGATCTGGGTATACATCAAGAAAAACAATCTTCAGGACAAAGTAAACAGACGCATGATCAATGCAGATGCGAATCTGAAACCAATTTTCGTAAAGGATCAGATTTCCATGTTCGAAATGGCAGGCGCACTAAATAAGCATGTGAAATAATATTCCTGTTAAAATTTCCAATCATTATTCATCCCGGCAACGGTAAAATTTTTTACCGTTGTAAATCAGCTATTCACCGGCTCGGTCTCGGGAATCTTACCTAACAGCCTTTGTGAACCTGTACCAGTAACTCTATTTTTGAGGCATTAAAAAAATAGAGTTATGGTACATGGAATTAACTATTATTAATTCAAAGCCTGACTGGGCAAGCATTCTGATCGATTCAATCCGCAACTGGTGGAGAAAAATAACCTGCAGGGTGGATGAAAATTATTATCTGATTAATTGAAGGAAGGATCGCCGCAAATTGTTGGATAGTTATTGTATGAGCTTCACTTTTGAATTCGACCACGTGTTATTTTTTTAATGCAAACACACAGCACCGGGAAGTTATATACCGACTTCCAAATTTCCAAATTTCCAAATTGCTATAAATACATTCCGGTATAACTCTCTTTCACTTTCTTTAGTCCGGCCGGTATGCCTTCGTATACCAGGTTTCCACCGGCATCACCGGCTTCCGGACCCAGGTCAATGACCCAGTCGGCAGAATGTATCACATCGGTATTATGTTCCACCACAAGTACAGAATGTCCCTGATCAATTAATGCGCTGAAAGAAGTCAGCAGTTTTTTGATATCATGGAAATGAAGTCCGGTGGTCGGTTCATCAAAAATAAAAAGGATATGTCCCAGGCTCTTTCCCTTACCCAGGAAGGACGCCAGTTTTACACGTTGAGCCTCTCCGCCGGATAAGGTATCCGATGACTGACCCAACTTTATATATCCGAGACCAACATTGCTGAGTGGCTTCAATTTCTGCAGGATATCTTTCTCCTCTTTAAAAAATTCCAGTGCTTCATCCACGCTCATTTCCAAAACATCATGAATGCTTTTGTTGTGGTAATGCACTTCCAGAACCTCATCTTTAAATCTTTTTCCGCCGCACACCTCACAGGTCAGGTGCACATCGGCCAGAAATTGCATCTCCACGACCTGCTCGCCTTCGCCCTTACAGGTGTCACAACGGCCGCCATCCACATTAAAGGAAAAATGTTTGGGTTGAAAACCGCGCAATTTACTCAGCGGCTGTTTCGAAAATAATTCCCTTATCTCATCATAAGCTTTCACATATGTAACCGGGTTACTACGGGAAGATTTGCCAATGGGGTTTTGATCTACCAGTTCAATCTGGCTGATAGAATCAATATCGCCGGTAACAGACAAATGCATCCCAACTTTATCGGCAAACTCACCTTTCATTTTTTGAAGGGCCGGGTAAAGTATCTGCTTAACCAGGGTTGTTTTTCCACTTCCACTAACACCACTTACCACACAAAGAACATTCAAAGGAAAAGATACCTTGATATTTTTCAGGTTATGCTGCCGTGCACCATTGACTACAATAAAATGACGGGGTTTCCGGATCGTTTTAGGCGGCTCGATTTTCAGATCACCGCGCAGGTATTTTCCTGTAAGGCTGCTTTCACTATTTATGATCGTGTCATAATTTCCCGCCGCTACCACTTCACCTCCGAGGTGGCTGGCGAGCGGACCCATGTCAATAATATAATCCGCTTCACGCATCATCATCTCATCATGTTCTACTACAACAACCGTATTGCCCAGATCGCGCAATTCCTTTAACACACTGATCAGTCGCCGGGTATCACGCGAGTGCAGTCCAATGGAGGGTTCGTCCAATATATAAAGCGAGTTCGTGAGATTGCTTCCCAGGGACCTGGTCAGCTGAATGCGCTGACTCTCTCCCCCGCTGAGTGTATTGGCGAGCCGGTTCAGGGTGAGATAGCCCAAGACCCACGTCCAGCAAGGTTTTCAGCCGGTTATGAATTTCAATCAAAATTCGTTTTGCCACCTGCTGCTGAAAATTGGAGATTGAAAGGCTGTTAAACCAATCGTCCAGTTTCTCCACAGGCATCTCACAAAGTTCACCAATATGCATACCACCAATCTTAACATATAAAGCTTCCGGACGCAGGCGGTAGCCCTTGCAATCCGGGCAGTTTGTCCGACCCCGGTAACGGGAAAGCAATACCCTGTACTGAACTTTATATAAATTCCTCTCCACTTCCTTGAAAAAATCATCAATCCCGTTTACATCTTTGTTGCCTTCCCAAAGAAGCTGGTATTGTGCTTTGGTAAGATCGATAATGGGTTTGTGGATCGGAAAATCATATTTCTTCGAAGTCTTAATAAAATGATCTTTCCATGCACTGAGCTTTTCACCTTTCCAGGGTGCAACGGCGCCTTCATATAAACTGAGCCTCTTGTCGGGTATCACGAGATCAGCATCAATACCCAGCACCTGTCCGAATCCTTCGCAGGTAGGACAGGCACCGTATGGATTGTTGAAGGAAAACAGGTTGGGCACCGGCTCTTCAAAACGAATGCCGTCCATTTCAAACTTATTAGTGAAGGTCAGTTTTTCCTCCCCGTTAATCTCAAGCAGCATTTGTCCCTCGCCCTCATAAAAAGCAGTTCCGATGGAATCTGCCAGCCTGTGGTGATCATCCTCGTCAAAATCCTTTGACACGATGCGGTCAATAAGGAGAAAGGAACCTGATTTCGGAAGTTTGGGGTCTTGTTTTTTTGCCTTATTGTCCGCCGGCGGTGCATAGAAGATCTTCTATCCGGACTGGTTTCCCGGTTAACATAAAGCCTGCTGAAGCCTTTCTGCAACAGGATATTCAGCTCCTCGGTTATATTGCGGTTGGTATGCTGCTTAAATGGAACCAGGATTAAAATTTTATCACCATGAGGTCGTTCCTGCATGGCCTTAATTACATCCTGAACATCATTCTTCTTTACTTCCCGTCCTGATACCGGTGAATAAGTGACCCCTATCCTGGCAAAAAGTAAACGGAGATAATCATAGAGTTCGGTCATGGAGCCCACCGTAGAACGTGGTGTCCGGGTTGTTACTTTCTGCTCTATGGCGATAGCCGGGCACAGTCCTTTTATATAATCCACATCGGGTTTATCCATCCTGGCCATGAACTGGCGCGCATAGGCACTCAGACTTTCGGCATAACGGCGCTGGCCCTCCGCAAAAAGGGTATCAATCGTCAACGAAGATTTCCCTGAACCTGATACACCGGTGACCACAATAAATTTATTGCGCGGAAAGTCGACTGAAATATTCTTCAGATTATGCACCCTTGCTCCTTTAATTTGGATGGAATTTCGGGTGGAAACAGGGACGGGATATGGAAGAAGCCTTTTTGGCTTTTGTGATAGTTGACATAAATTGGAAAAACAAATATATTGGAAGTGAAACAATTAGATGGCGGTTTCCCATAGGGGGAAACCCGGCTGGAACCCTTAGAACAAATTATTTTCCCAAAATGTTGTTTTTTCCAAAAATTGTATATCTTTAAATGCTGATTAACATTTTACAACACAATAAAATAATTTTTTTATAGAGTAAGCACTTCTACACCGAAAAGCCAAGCGTTTTATTTAAATCCAACATATATCCTATCACCTTTAAAAACCGTAGAAGTTTATGAATTCGCTACGCACGAAGACCGACCATGAATTAATCCATTCATTTCGCGACGGCGATTTACTGGCGCTTGAAGCGCTCGTAATCCGCCACAAGGACAAGCTGTACACTTCCATTCTCTTCCTCGTCAAAGACAAGTATCTGGCTGAGGACATTTTCCAGGATGTTCTGATTAAGATTATCGACACCATTCGCGGTGGGCGGTATACAGAAGAAGGTAAATTCCTTCCCTGGGCAATGCGCATTGCTCACAACCTCTGCGTAGACCATTTCCGCAAGGTGAAAAGAACCCCCGCCATCAAAACCAGCGATGACCGGGACATTTTCGAAGTCATCAATTTTACAGAAGACGGTGCTGATGTAAAAATCATGAAAAGGCAAAGCCACGACCGTGTACGACGGATGCTGGACCTGCTTCCTGAAGATCAGCGCGAAGTCATCATTCTGCGTCATTATGCCGATCTGAGCTTTAAAGAGATCGCTTCCCTGACCAACTGCAGTATCAACACGGCCCTGGGCCGCATGCGGTACGGTTTGATCAACCTGCGTAAAATGATGGTGGAAAAAAGAATTGCCCTCTAAGCAAAACTTTACACTATTAAAGAAGAGGCTGTTCCTGAACCGGAGCAGCCCTTTTACTTTATTTTCATCCCAGAATCATTCTGCCTTTCGACATGTATACCCTACCGCAGCTGGTATTCGTATATCCGTTTCAGGAACAGATGCGAACAGTGTTATACTGAACAAACTACGAACGCATATACGAACATACATGGCATGAATAAACCTCGTTATCCTTATATCAATTCCGTGTTGTGACTACCTGCTGAAACGCAGCCAGTCCACAATCCAGCCATTTGGCAAATTCCGCAGCTTTGGGAGTATAACCCTTTGTATATGTAAGTATTTTCTCGTCAGGGCTGATCAGGGCATATTGGGGCTGGGAAACCGCATTAAAATTTTCCGACTGGAATGTGGCCCATTTATCCCCTACCGTGATGATATTCTTCTGAGCCCCGTCTTTGGTTTGGTATACCATTTGGGCAGCGGCAGGTAGAAGCCGGCGTTCATCCACATACAGAGAAACCACCACAAAAGAATCCAGCATACGTCTTTTCACTTCCGGATCCGTCCAGACATTTTCCTCCATCCGCCTGCAATTCACACAAGCCCAGCCGGTAAAGTCGATCAGCACAGGCTTATTCAATTTCTTAGCCAGGGCCAGGGCCTCTTCATAATCTCTTAAGAGGCTCCACTCCCCTGGCACAGTTAACCGGGTTTTTGTAAACCGAATAACAAAGTGGTGGCGGAAAACCGCTGATCAGGGTCAGGTTGGCCGCCGGAGTATTCGTTAGTCCGGGTATGAGATAAACAGTTGACAAAGCCAAAAAACAGAAGAAATCCGATACGGGCTCCACTAAATTTTTTTACCGGGCTGTCATGCGGAAAACGGATTTTACCCAGTCAGATAAAGGGTGATCAAGTAGCCCGATCAGTACCCAGAATCCGATAAAAACTTCCCGTTTTCACCAGTCCCCATTGTTCCACCAGATCGGCATTAGAAAGAAATTTGATAGCCATGGCCAGTTCCAGAAACCCCAGAACCACCTTTACTGAGCCCAGCCAGCCGCCTGATTTGGGCAGGGATCCCAGCCAGCCGGGGAAATAAGGCAAACAACGCAAAGGGAAGGGCCAGGCCGAGTCCGAATCCGCCCATACCAAAACTCAGCTGGATAGCGCCGCCATGATTGGAAAGTGCTCCTGCCAAGAGAGAACCCAGGATAGGTCCGGTACAGGAAAATGAAACGATGGCCAGGGTAAGTGCCATGAAAAATATACCAACCAGACTTGATCCCCCCGACTTACTATTCACCGAATTTGCGACACTGCCCGGCAGGGTGATTTCAAAATATCCAAAAAAAGAAATGGCAAAAACAACGAATATCACAAAAAAGAACAGGTTCAGCCAAACGTTGGTCGAAATATTATTTAAGTATCTCCGGGTCGGTATGATCCAGCAGGTGAAAAGGCAGGCTTAGCAAAACATAAATCAGAAAAATAAAAAACCCATACAAAAATGCATGTGCTTTCCCACTTCCATGATTACCGGTCTTTGTAAAAAATGAAACCGTAAGTGGGATCAGCGGAAAAACACAGGGAGTCAGCAGAGCGATAAATCCGCCCAGCAGTCCCAGTAAAAAAATACTGACCAGACCTTTTCCTGCGGTACCGGTATCTCCGCAGGGACTGACCGGATGTTTCAGATCAAAACTATTGATCCGGATTCTTGAGGTAGTATTGTACACCGCCCTCCAGTGTGGTATTAAAGGCAAAATTTCCCGAATAAAAGGAATCTTCCTTCCCATAATAATAACTCAGGGCTCCGAACAGACGGGCTGGAACGGTACCCCTGATAGATAGTGGAATCGAAATTTTTGCATCCGTCGGAAATAGAACAAAGGAAGCATTATCGAATAGTGCAACGGAATGTTTCTCTGTTTTTCCATCCGCTCTGAAAAGATGATTTAGCCGAAAATGAACTGTCTGCAAAATTCAGTTCCATTGAAGTTGTTCCGCTCAGATCCTGGTTCGGCGCATATAACTGCCATCCCGGTTTTACATGTGCATTGAATATCAGGTGTGTAACCACCGTTGGATGATTTAGCAGTATGGACTTCCCAGGTAACCGCACTGCTGTCCTGGCTTCTGCCTGTAAAGAAAGATAAAATAAAATAGAAAAAATAAAATCCCGGATCTGATTCGCATGGCCGATGAAGATACTAAGGAATTGCCATTGCGGATTGTCGCGCAGCAGACTGAAAGTTTTTACTGTTGTTAAATATTTGCTGAAACAATTGGCGGCCATCGGTATTTCCCAGACTGTTCGGATACTGCTCTTTCAGGATGAGGCATCAGGCCTATAACATTTCGTTCTTTATTACAAATCCCCACGATATTGCGGGTTGAGCCGTTAGGATTAGAGATTGCATTGATATTTCCCATTTCATCACAATACTTCCAAAGCAGCTGTCCGTTCTGTTCCATTTCATCCAATACTTTCTCATCGGCATAATATCTTCCTTCTCCATGAGCAATAGGAATTTTCAGGACCTGGCCGTTCTCCGCCTTCATGTAAATATTTTTGCCGATAAACTGCCGGTTGGCATTTCTTAATAATACACCAGGTAGCAGGTGGGACTCACATAACACCTGGAATCCGTTGCAAACTCCAAGCACCATTCCTCCTTTCTCAGCAAAGCGGATAAGGGGTTGCATCAGCGGACTGAAACGGGCAATCGCACCACATCGCAGATAATCGCCGTATGAAAAACCACCCGGAAGAACAATACAATCCTGAGTGGAAAACATACTCAGGTCCTTGTCCTTATGCCATAACATGATCACTTCATAACCCAGTTCGTCCTGTAAAGCGACCTGCATATCCCTGTCGCAATTGGAACCTGGAAAGACGATAACGCCAAATTTCATGTGCTGGAATTGAGGTGTAAAGATAATTGTTTCAGGGGATATGGATTGAATCGATGAAGGTTGGCGGTTGACAGTTGACGGACATTGACTGCGGTCAATCGGTCAATCGGTCAATTGATAATAAACTAAACAAGATAATTAATCACAATCGCCACCCCAAAGCTAACCCAATGCAAGTAGATTGACCAGGACCCGGTTAACCGGATAATAATAGGCGGCTGAATGAAATACGGCAAAGGGCATTGCAGTTACGATCCAGTTTTCATAAGATCCGGCTTTATTAATAATGATCACCAGGATGGCCGCAATCAGGAAAACCAGCAACAGGCTCCAGCTTTTCCGTACCTGGATCAGCATTTTGTTCAGATTATTCTGAACATAAAATCCGCCTATAATAAACGGGATCACCAGCAGGCTGATTGATACGATAATCCAAATGGATGTTGGTATAGCCGGAAATGTAAAACGAATATGAGGAACAAGGTTACTCCAATTCAGCTGGTGAATAAAATATAAAATCAGTATAAGGAAATAATAGGGAGAAGTAAAACCGACGAAATCCTACAAACCATTCCTGGATTCTGAAAGGCCGCATGATCAGCAGGGCAAACAAGAGCAGTAATAAGAAATGCAATGGCCGGCATATAAAGCAGGGTGGCAAGTCCGAGAAAAAGTCCGATATTAAAAATAGCCGTAACCGGCGAAGGGTTATTATACAGGGCAACCATCCGATACCAGCACCAGATCATGATGGAATTAATAAGCAGGGGGGCTGAAAAATGACCCCAGTCCGGCAGCAGTGAGGTGACCAGGATATAACACATCGCCGGCAGATAATTGGCCCGTGGCAGTATTTTATGGTAATTACAAATACTGTTCAGCAGAGTGGCCTGTGCAAATAAAATGGTAAAACTCAGTATCGCATAAGGAAGTGCCGCATGCCCAAACAATGAATTTAGTACCGTCAAAACAAAACGGTATAAATAATTGTCCTCTGCATGTAAAACAGGAGGAAAGGGATGAAGGAAAAGAGGAAACTTCAGTACTAAAGCATATATGAACAGTAGTAAAGCATTGGCAGATGCCTTTTGTTTGAAAATACCGATCACCTGAGGGGTTTTAAAAATCTATTTTTGCGAAGCAAAGATAATTCTTGAACTGGCAAGGTATCACAATTTGATTACTGGATACCTGTTTTCCGATCCGGGGCATAAATACATATCCCTTATCCAGGTTATGAAAAGTAGGCAGCCTCGTAACTTTCCCGTCTGCAGATATACTTTGATCCATCAGCAGCAGGGTCCTTTTTTCAAATTGGTTATAAAGGAAATGCAATTCACCTCCTGTATTCACCGTCTGATAAGAAAGCTGATTTGATCCCTTCGTCATCAAACTGGCTTTTTGGAATTACATTACTCCATTCCAGATTACTGTTCTTGTCGAAAGAAAGTACCATGATATTTTCGGCATTGTAACGATTAATCGTAGACGGTCCGTAGCGGTTATAGGGAGAATAGGGTGAATAGGGTGAATAAGGAGAAGAATAATAATCAATGGGATTCATGGGTCCGTACATATAATCCATCCGGTTAAAGGTGGTTCCCCGGGTTGTGGTAAATTCCGCTTCACTGATCAGCAGGTATCCGCCGTCTTTTTTGACCACTATCCTTTTAATAAAATAATCATTAAAGGCCATTTTGTCATTGGACTCTGAGCTTTTAGCCAGTGCGCGTAAATCGTCACTTAATATCGTTACGGCTTCCTTGAATTTGGTATCGGAGGTTTTATCCCAGATCACAGTATAAAGTCCTTCAATATTTCCTCTTCTTTGTTTATAATAAAAAGCAGAAAGAAGGTAACGTTTATTGTAATTATCCACTTTCAGTTTCAATTCATCCAGGATCCTGTCGCCGGAACCGATGTCACGGATGGCGAATGTATCAGCCTGGGGACCCTTGGTTACAAATGAAACATGAGACAGATAATCTCCGCTCCCGGTTCGTGCAAACCGGGTAAAAACCAGCTGCCCGTCATTATCCAGCTCAAAATTGGTGAAATAACTCGGCATGATCCTGCACCAGCATGGGAATCATGGTGCCGGTCCTGCTAATTCCAGGTTCTTATCGAACAGGAAGCTGGTAAAAGTAAAGGTTTTGGGGTTCCTGGTATTGATTTTTAACGCCATCAGGTGCTGTTTATCTTCACTGATGATATTGGTATATATCTTACCATTATTCGATCCGCTTACCAGGGTCGTATCCAGTTCAACTGCGCCGCCGATTACCTGGGCCATTCCATCCATTTTAAAGGCAGTCAGGTGAACGATATTCTTCTTCTGGTATTCGCAAATAAATAGAAGAAATCGGGATACTGTACAAAATCAACATTGGTAAACTTATCCGGCAGGAAAGGCAGGACGACCCGCTGTACCAGTTCATTTCCGGGTTATAGATAGAAATGGCATTTTCTGAGCGGTTATTTTTAAAAACCAGGATATTGCCTGAAACCCGTGCCGATAATTTCGAAATCTGTTTTCCGGGTATCATCCTGTTCAGGTTCGGAATATACAATGCGCTGGGCCTGCATAAAAACGGGGAGGAAGAAGCAGCAGACCAAGTAATCTTAAATTCATACAAAAAATCGCTTATAGGGATTGGTTCAAAAGCCAAGTTACTCAAAACTCCTGTGAGAATCTGTTAATTTCATCCTATTCCCTATATCTTTGTGCCGATTGCTATTTTACGATTGCCATTGGTTGCCATTGAAAAATTCGGACCCGGTACAAAACCAATATAACTTGCACAGTAGTGAGCAAACAAATTGACAAGGTTACACTCGGCAACCTGGTTATTGCTTTAGGTATTATTTACGGAGATATCGGAACGTCTCCGCTCTATGTACTAAATGCCATCATCAACGGTCGCGTCATTAGCGAATTGTTAATTATTGGAAGCCTTTCCTGTATTATCTGGACGCTCACACTTCAAACTACCGTTAAATATGTATGGCTAACGCTCAAGGCAGATAACAAAGGGGAAGGTGGTATATTCTCCCTCTATGCGCTTGTCCGCCGCCAGCGCCGATGGCTGGTTCTTCCCGCCATGATCGGAGGTGCAGCGCTGCTCGCCGACGGGATGATCACGCCGCCGATTTCAGTTACATCAGCCATCGAAGGGTTAAGACAATTACCAACCTTAATTATATTCCCCAGGACACTATTGTTTATATCGTACTCGGTATCATGGTCGTTCTTTTTTTCCTGCAGCAATTTGGGAGTGATTATATCGGAAAACTTTTCGGACCGATTATGTTTATCTGGTTCGGTATGATGGCGGTATCTGGGTTCCACTCATTTGCTGGACGACCTGCATATTTTTAAAGCACTGAATCCTGTTTATGCCATTGAACTATTGACCATCTATCCCAAAGGATTTTGGATACTGGGGGCCGTTTTTCTTTGCACCACGGGAGCCGAAGCACTTTATTCCGACCTGGGACATTGTGGTAAAAGGAATATCCGCATTTCCTGGATCTATGTAAAAACCTGCCTGATCCTGAATTACCTGGGACAGGGAGCCTGGCTCCTGCATAATCAGATGGGCAAAGTTTTCGACACTTCGCATAACAGTGTTTTTTATAGTATCATGCCTGAATGGTTCCTGATCCCGGGCATTCTGATTGCCACTGCTGCCGCCATCATCGCCAGCCAGGCCCTGATCAGCGGATCTTTTACCCTGATCAGTGAAAGCATGCGTCTAAATCTCTGGCCAAAATTCCGAATCAGTTATCCTACCGAACAAAAGGGCCAGTTATATATTCCGGCCATCAATTTTCTCCTGTTTGTCGGATGCTGCGGAATCACAATCTATTTCAGATCCTCTTCCCATATGGAAGCGGCCTATGGACTGGCCATCACATTATGTATGCTGGCTACTTCCATACTATTTGCCAATTACCTGATATCACGCCGGGCACCATCAATACTTGATTTACCTCTACCTGGCCGTTTACCTGATCATAGAATTCAGTTTTCTTTTTGCCAACCTGGAGAAATTTCCGCATGGCGGTTTTGTTACCCTGATCGTTGGCGGTGGTTTGTTCACCATCATGTATGTATGGTATCGTTCACGGAAAATCAAGAACCGCTATGTTGAATTTGTGCGTCTGGAAAACTATATACCGCAGATTCAGGAACTGAGTACAGACCGTACTGTACCAAAATTCGCCACCCATCTGATGTACATGACGAGTGCGAACAATCCCAAGGAAATTGAACATAAGATCATTTATTCCATCCTGAATAAAAAGCCCAAACGCGCAGATATCTACTGGTTCGTGCACATCGACACACTGGATGAACCGTATATCTCAGAATATTCGGTGGATCATATCATTCCCAATGATATCATCCGCGTGGAATTCAGGCTTGGTTTCAGGATTGAACCACGTATTAATCTGATGATCCGGAAAGTGGTGGAAGACCTGGTAAAAAACCGGGAAGTAAATATCACCAGCCGGTATGAATCACTGGAAAGAAATAATGTGGTCGGTGATTTCCAGGTCGTCGTAATGGAAAAATACCTGAGTCAGGATAATGAACTTTCTTTTTTCGAACGAGTGATCATGAAATTATATTTCTGGCTGAAAGAAGCCAGTCTTTCAGAAGAAAGGGGTTTCGGACTGGATCCTTCCAATGTGCTGATAGAAAAATTCCCGCTTATTGTCTCCCCTATGCCTGATCTGAGTCTGAAGCGGATTGGGGAAGGATAGGCTAGAGCAAGTATGGAAGTGTGGAAGTGTGGAAGTATGGAAGTGAAGAGAAGAATTTCACTTAACTTCAATATTTAATGTATATTCTCATTTTCACTCTTCTCACACTCCCATACTTCCACACTTCCACACTATGAAATAAGTGTGCCAGACTTTCCAACCGGCTTGCAGGAATAAAATAATGATTATGCGAAACCGGGTCAACGGCGCTGTCGGCCGGAAGAGGCTTTAATCTTTTGTTTTCGAGGTAATAAATTGCATAAGAATAAGGAGAGAGCAAATCCAGCAGCGTTTCTCTTTTTCGCGGATCTTCCAGCTCACATAAAATCACCGGTCTGAATTTGCCGACTGTTTCCAGAAATGACTGGAAAACCGAAGTTCCAGACCTTCCACATCACATTTAATAAAATCCAGTTTTGTTAATATTGCTGAATAACTCATCACCAGTCACATTTTTTACTTTTTCGGATTCAACATAATCCAGGTAATTATGCGTGCTTTTCACGCGGGCATATGCGAATTTTTTAACATTGTTTAATTTTGGAATACCCATTTCAACAAATTCTGTGTCCGCTCCCATGGCATTCTGATAGAGGGTAATATTTTTAAGTTTCTGGTATGCGATACCATGTGTTTAAGGGTGTTGAAAAATTTTGACATGGGTTCTATCGCATACACATGTCCGTTAATCCCGGCCAGCCGGCTCAATTCAAAAGTAAAATAACCCAGGTGTGCCCCGATGTCAATACAATAATCTCCCGGCCTGATCAGGTTCTTTAAAAAATATATGTCCTGGTAATCCACGCCCAGGCGTCCTGTCTTATATAATTTCTGGAATGAGCCGGCGAGCAGGCGGAGATAACGTTTTTCACCAAGGGAATACAACAAGCATTTTTCTGATACGGCTCATGCAAATAGATATCTGCAAAGGTACAATATAGGGTGAGTAGTTAAGCTTCCTCAAGCACAACCCGCTCCTTTCCTACTTTCAAAATGCAGTCCACGCCGCATTTCAATGCATAGTTTTCTTTTACATGACCGACAGGGAATCCATAACAAACCGGAAAATCATAATTCGGACAAGAATATCCCGGATAATTTCATAGGCATCTTTTCCAAATGGCCGTTCTGTATCCTTCAGATCTGTAAAACTTCCAATAATGAGGGCCGCCGGTTTATTGAAATTTACCGGCCCGTTTCAACTGGTATAACATCCGGTCCATATTATACAGATACTCTCCAATATCCTCAATAAATAAAATCAAGTCCCTTGGTTTTAAAATCCGAAGAACTGCCAACCGCATGTGCCAGCAAAGTGAGATTGCCACCCATCAGCATACCTTCCGCTTCTCCTTTCCGGTTGAACGGATGTGGCTCACAGGTATAACTCATTTTTTCTCCTATTAAAAGATCCCGGACGGATTATGTAAATGGATCTTCCAGGCGCAGCGTCCTGGAAAGCGCCGGCCATAGGTGTATGTGCAGTAGCAATTTCATAGTTGGCATAAATATGAGCATGCAATAAACTAATATCACTGTATCCCAGGATCCATTTCGGTGATTTACGGAATTTCTTAAAACTGATCTGGTCGATGATCCGGCTCATTCCATAACCGCCCCGTCCGAATAAAATTGCCGATATTTCTTCATCATCCAGCATTTCCTGCAGGTCATCCAGTCGTTCTGCATCCGTACCGGAAAAATAATTAGAAGAAATCTCCGCCGACGTTTTTCCGATTTTAACCCGAAATCCCCAGGATTTCAGAGTATTGACGCAGGGGAGGATTTTTTCTGCAGCCATATATCCAGCTGGACAAACAATACCAATCGTATCACCGTTTTTCAGATAAGGAGGAAAGGATTTGCGCCATGGATATAATGGTTATGTGGTTAATTGTTATTGTTAAATATTAGCGCTCAGCGTATAAGCGTTAAGCTTTAGGCAGTTATGCGTTTCTTTGAAAATAACCTGTCCTCACTAATATTCAATTCATATTGCACACCGCATTTCAAAGCATAATTTATTTTCTGGTGACCTACCGGAAAATTAAAACAAACCGGATAATTATAAGCAGCCACCTGATCCATGCACAATATTATAAATACTTTTTCCAAATTCATCTCCCGGGATCATCCGGCTTCACCCGGAATCCGCCAATCAGTAATCCATTCAGGTTCGTCCAGTTTTCCGGTACGCTTCAGGTTATAAAACATCCGGTCAATACTATAAAGGTATTCTCCTGTATCTTCCAGGAAAAGAATCATTCCGTCTGTGCGCAGGTCTGACGCAGAACCGGCCAGGGTTTCAATCGTTTTACAGATTTCCGCCGGCCAGAATACCCTGCCCGATCCCGGACGGTTAGCCGGATCATAAACTAACGGGATACTCAATTGGTTTACCGGTCAGCGCCTGTTGAATGGATAGAATACTTTCCCATTGTCCTTTTTCCGCCTGTTCCGGATGGTCCGGAAAACTATTACACATTTTTGAATGAATCGAAGCAATATGAAATTGATGGTTGAGCTGGGCATGAAAGACGGTGATATCGCTAAATCCGATGATCCATTTTGGCTTCTCTGTAAATTTCCGGAAGTCAAGCTGGTCGATGATTCGCACACATGCCATATCCACCCCGGGCACACATAATGGCCTGGATAGAGGGATCGTCCAGCATTTGCTGCAGATCTGACAAGTCTTTCTGCATCGGTTCCACCAAAAGTAAAATCCCGTTACTCCCACGGTCTTGCCTATACGCAGATTAAATCCCCAGCCTCTCATGATTTCTACAGCCGGCTGGATTTCTGCCGGCGTCATAAAACCGGCCGGACAGGTAATGCCGATGGTATCTCCGGGTTTCAGGTAGGGTGGAATGCGCCAGGGTAAGTCATCCGAAATTCTCTGTATTTGACCCCGGCCGGCCGGATGCCATGGATTCGTCGCCAGCAGCGGGCTGCCCATCAGGGATCCTAAAAATCGCTTTCGCTTCATCAATTAAAGTTAAAGGATGAAGTGGATTTAAGTTACGGATAGTTTATGGATCATGGATTATGTGCCAATCCTGTACTTCAGCTCGTGCTTTGAGCTTTACGCTTTAGGCTTAAACTTGTTTAACGTATTTTTGCAATCCTTGCGGAGTCAGATCCGCTATCAATTATGAAAGAATACAATCGAATCCTGGTTACTGCCGCTCTTCCCTATGCCAATGGCCCTGTTCATATCGGTCATCTGGCAGGCTGTTATATTCCTGCAGATATTTACGTGCGTTTTGAAAGAGCCCGCAAAAAAGACATCCTTTTTGTCGGCGGAAGTGATGAACACGGTGTGCCGATTACCATCCGCGCCATGAAAGAAGGCATCACACCGCAACAGGTCGTAGATAAATACCATGCCCAGATTAAAAAAGAGTTTTGAGCAGATGTTTATATCGTTCGACATCTATTCAAGAACATCCAATCCCGTACATCATGAAACAGCTGTCGGATTCTTTAAAAAATTATATGACGAAAATATTTTTGAAGAAAAAGAAACCGAACAATATTATGATGAAGCAGCCAAAACATTTCTTGCCGACCGGTATATCACAGGAACCTGTCCGATCTGCGGTAATCCCAATGCATTCGGCGACCAGTGTGAACGCTGCGGTTCTTCGCTGAGTCCTGAAATGCTGATCAATCCGCGCAGCACACTCAGTGACGCAGTGCCGGTGAAAAGAAAAACCAAACACTGGTATTTTCCGCTGCAGCATTATGAATTGTTTCTGAAAGAATGGATCCTCAACGGCCATACCGAATGGAAGAATAATGTGTACGGTCAATGCAAAAGCTGGCTCGACAACGGCCTGCAGCCCCGGGCGATGACACGTGACAGCAACTGGGGAATTAAAGTACCTCTGCCGGATGCCGAAGGAAAAGTATTATATGTATGGTTCGATGCACCGATTGGTTATATTTCCGCCACGAAGGAACTCACACCGAAATGGGCGGATTACTGGCAACAGGCCGACACCAAACTGGTTCATTTTATCGGTAAGGATAATATCGTTTTTCATTGTATCATTTTCCCGGCCATGCTCAAAGCGCATGGTCATTATGTTTTGCCTGATAATGTGCCGGCCAATGAATTTCTGAATATTGAAGGAGAGAAAGTGTCCACCAGCCGTAACTGGGCGGTATGGGTACATGAGTACCTGGAAGATTTTCCCGGATGCGAAGATGTGCTCCGATATGTGCTTTGCGCCAATGCACCCGGAAACAAAGGACAATGATTTTACCTGGAAAGATTTCCAGGACAGGAATAATCAGCGAACTTGTTTCCATCTTCGGAAATTTTGTAAACCGGACCTTTGTCCTGATGCATAAACTGTGCAAAGGAAAAGTTCCGGTATGGCATGAGAAAATAAAAGATGAAGCAGATACAGAACTGATCCGCCAGATAGATCAAACAAAAATCACAGTTAGAAACGCTGCTTGAAACCTATAAATTCAGAGATGCGCTATATACAGTGATTGACCTGGCCAGAAAAGGAAATAAATATCTGCAGGATAAAGAACCCTGGAAAAAAGCAGGCAAAGAAACGACACTTCACCGAGGACCAGGAAAAAATTGATAACTGTCTGTTTCTCTGTCTGCAACTAACGGCTAATCTTGCCATCCTGATCAATCCATTTCTTCCGTCCACGGCAAAAAAATGCTTCACATGATGAAAGTGGTGGACAGAATGCTGGAATGGGAGAATGCCGGTAAAATTGATTTGCTGAAAACCGGATACAGCCTGCGCGCTCCGGAATTATTGTTCAGAAAAATTGAAGACGAAGAAATAGAAAAGCAAATGGAAAAGTTGCATCAGAATGCCATTGAAACCAAACACGGTTCAGAACTCTGTGTCGTCACAGTCTCCAGGAATAAAACAGGAAATACAGTTTCCGGATTTTGAAAAGCTGGAACTTCGTACAGGTATTATACTGGCTGCCGAAAAAGTTGCCAAGGCCGATAAACTGCTGAAACTGGAAGTGGATCTGGGTTTTGAAAAAAGGACCATCGTGTCCGGCATCGCCTTGCATTTTAAACCTGAAGATATTATTGGCAAGCAGGTGGTGGTGGTTGCCAACCTGGCTCCCCGAAAAATGAAGGGCATTGAAAGCAATGGCATGATCCTGATGGCTGAAGATGCAACAGGGAAACTACATTTTTGTAAGCCCGCGAGAAAAAATTGACGGCCGGATCTGAAGTCAGGTAAGTTATATCTGCGGAATCCCTGTCAGGAATTTGAATAATTAAAACGAATCCATTATGAAAAGAATCATACGAAAAGTGGCCGTACTGGGAAGTGGTGTAATGGGTTCCCGCATTGCCTGTCATTTTGCAGGTACCGGGGTTCAGGTATTATTATTGGACCGGGTACCTGATGAACTGACTGAAGCGGAAAAGGCAAAAAAACTGTCTCTGGATCATCCAGCGGTTAAAAACCGGATTGTAAATGAAGCGCTGGCTGCTGCCATTAAATCAAATCCATCGCCGGTTTATAATTCAGCATGTTGTGAAAAGAATCCAGACGGGCAATTTCACAGATAATATGAAAGATATTTCCTCCTGCGACTGGATCATTGAAGTGGTGGTGGAACGGCTGGATATCAAACAGAGCATTTTCAGTGAAGTGGAAAAATTGCGCAAACCCGGAACCCTGATCAGTTCCAACACATCCGGTATTCCGATTCATCTGATGAATGAAGGACAGGTCAGAAGATTTTAAAAAACATTTTTGCGGAACTCATTTTTTTAACCCTCCACGGTATCTGCGCCTGCTCGAAATTATTCCGACTCCTTATACAGATCCTGAAGTGATTCAATTCCTACTGGAATATGGCGATCTCCATTTAGGTAAGACGACCGTTCTATGCAAAGACAGTCCGGCTTTTATCGCCAACCGCGTGGGTGTTTTCAGCATCATGGCCATTTTTAAACTCATGGATAAACTGGGATCTGAATATCGACCAGATAGAAACGCTGACCGGTCCCATTATTGGTAGTCCCAAATCGGCCACTTTCCGCACTGCAGATGTTGTCGGGCTGGATACACTCGTGAAAGTTGCGAATGGCGTTTATGAAAATTGTCCTCGAAGATGAGGCAAGGGATATTTTTCAAATACCCGGCATGGCTGGATAAAATGATATCCAATAACTGGCTCGGTGATAAAACCGGGCAGGGATTTTTTTCTAAAAAGAAAATCTGCAACCGGTGAACGTGAAATATTCACGCTCGACCTGAAGACATTTGAATACAAACCCAGGCAGAAAATTTCATTTCCCGGAGTGGAAACCGCCAAGACCCATCGACGATCTGAAAGAAAGATTAAAAATATTAATCAAGAGGCAAAGATATATCCGGTGATTTTTACCGGCAGTTTCATTATGCAACTTTTCTGCTTATATATCTCACCGGATTCCTGAAATCAGTGACGAAATATACCGGGTTGATGATGCGATGCGGGCAGGTTTTGGATGGGAGATTGGTGCTTTTGAAACCTGGGATCTGTTTGGCGTGGAAGAGACGGTCAAGAAAATGGAAGCAGCCGGATATACAGTGGCCGCCTGGGTAAAAGAAATGATTGCAGCCGGTATTTACCAGTTTTTATAAAGTGGAGAATGGAGAGAAGCTGGCTTATTCTCCAGGAAAAAAGAAATATGTCTCCGCTGTTACCGGTGATCCCGCGTGCATTTATCGTTATGCGGAATTTTGAAAACCAGACGATCTGGAAAAATTCTGCAGCACGTTTATATCATATTGGAGATGAAGTGCTTGGGTCTGGAATGGTATACCAAATTTGGAACGATCGGGGGCGAAGTGCTGGAAGGAATTCAGCGGTCCATCGGCATTGCCGAAGAAAAATACAAAGGTCTTGTGATTGCCAATGAAGCTGCAAATTTTTCTGCAGGTGCGAATGTGGGTATGATATTTATGCTGGCTGTTGACCAGGAATTTGAAGAACTGGATATGGCTGTTCGTTTATTTCAGAATACCATGATGCGGGCCAGGTATTCTGCCATTCCGGTGGTGGTAGCTCCGCAGGGACTTACGCTGGGAGGAGCCTGTGAACTGAGTTTACATGCAGACAAAGTGGTACCGGCTGCTGAATCCTATATTGGTTTGGTAGAACTGGGTGTCGGCCTGATTCCCGGTGGCGGGGGAACAAAGGAATTTACCTTGCGGGCATCAGACGAACTGCATGCGGATGAACCGGAAACCATCACATTGAAAAACCGGTTTTTTACGATTGCAACTGCAAAAGTTTCGACATCCGCCCTGGAAGCCTTTGATCTTGGTATTTTGAAAAAAGGAAGGGATTTTATTTCCATTAATCCCGACCGGAGGATTGCAGACGCGAAAAATGCAGTGACTGGAATTGTATCAGGATGGATATACGGCACCGTACAAAGAACGGATATTAAAGTATTGGGTCGTTCGGCATTGGGCGCATTGTATGCAGGAATACACGGCATGTGGCGGGGAAACTATGCAACGGATCATGATGTCCTGGTTGCCAGAAAACTTGCCTATGTGATGTGTGGTGGCGATCTGAGTGAACCGGCGCAGGTTTCTGAACAATACCTGCTGGATCTGGAAAGGCAGGCCTTCCTTTCTCTCTGTGGCGAAAAGAAAACGCTCGAAAGATTACAAAGCGTAATAAAGTCCGGCAAACCGGTTAGAAATTAATTCATTATGAAAAGAATATTTATTTGCTGCCGTTTCTGCAGCCCTGTTATTTCTTGCGGCTTGTCATGGAAATGAATCTTCCCATGTGAATCAGGAAAAAACAGATAGCTCCTTTGCGATCATAGGGAAAGTGACAGGACAGGACACCGGCATGATTTATCTCATTCACCGGCAAATCGGGAGAAACAGATTCAGTTCGCGTTGGATCATGGCTTTTTTAAATTCAGCGGCAAGGCAGATACTGCCTGAACTATGTACGCATCAGTCTGAATGACCAGATCAAAAGTTTTTTCCTGGAAAATGGAAAAATATCCATGCTTATAAAAAAAGATTCTCTTCGTTACGCGCAGATTACCGGAACCGAAATCTCAGGATGAATTTAATTATTTTCAAGACCAACTCAGCAAGCCGGTGACCGATCGGATGGATGAAACGTTGATAAGGCATATGATGTAGCGCCAAAGTAAAAAGAATCAAAGAGTCATGGACAGCCTGGATAAACGATATAATGCCCTTGACCTGGAACAAAAACAACTGGTTATGGATTTTACCAAATCCCATCCTGCTTCCGTTGTTTCTGCCTTTGAGATTTATGCGAATTTTTCCTATAATCCCCGGCTGGGTCAACTCGACAGCCTATATCAGCAACTGGATACCAGCCGCGCAGGACACCTATTTTGGAAAACAGCTTCAGTAATATAATTGAAAAAACAAAACTGACTTCTGTTGGAAATCTGCTCCTGATTTTTCTGCCAATGATGTAAACGGGAAACCGATTATCCCTGTCTTCTTTAAAAGGAAATTATGTACTACTTGGATTTCTGGGCCAGCTGGTGCGGTCCCTGTCGCCTGGAAAATCCAAATATTGTAAAGGCTTATCATACAATTTCACAACAAGGGATTTGACATTTTTGGAGTTTCACTCGATGATACCCGGGCATGACTGGTTAGCAGCGATTAAAAAAGACGGACTGAACTGGACGCAGGTTTCTGATTTGAAGGGATGGAAATGCCGATGCAGCAGCGCTTTATGGTATAAAGGGTATTCCCATGAATTACCTGATCGATAAAAATGGAATCATCGTAGCCAAAGGATTGCGTGGAGAAGAACTTGAAAATAAATTACTTGAAATTTTGCATTAACTTCATGTAATTCACTGATTACCATAATGGGTGAAGCCGAATGGATTGAAAATCTGAATCAGTCATCCGCATACATTCGGATTTTTATTTTTATGGAGAAGCAGCTTCCGCGATACTGGCTGAAACCATTGCAACAGATATTGCTGATCATTGGAATGAGCCGGCTGCAACCGTGGTACTTAAAAATATTCATGTATAGTATTGAATTTATTATCCGGGGATTTTATGAAAAAGATCTGGCTCCGGAAACTGTCTGGTTCAATACCAATCCCAGGAATAATTATTTCCGGATAGAGGAAGTTTCTCCCGTACATGTATCATTCGTGGATGGCATTCAGTGTAATACCGGATATTTCAAATTGGACAATCTGATTAAATAATTCCACCACTGCGGCGCATGAATATGGCCATACGATCGGCCTGGATCATCCGGAACAGCTGGATATCCGGGGAATGGGTCAACCAGGTATCATGTATCCGAGAGGAACGATATGCGATCCTCTGTATCAATATGATCCGACAGCAGAACCACTGAAAGCCGGGGGCACGATCAATCCATATACACGAAAAGTTTTACAGATCAGATATCGATCATCTCCGCCTGCATAAATTGAACTGGAACAATCAGGGATTTGCCGTTCTTGGAGATTTTTCCAGCATCTATCACGAGAAACAACACCCTCCCCATAGATCAGCAGTGCGCAGTCAATAATCGCTAATTTAGTCACTCTCTATGGCGTCGATTCTTTCTTTAAAAAATATCAGTAAAACTTATGGCCGGATAAAGGCATTGCAGAACGTTTCATTTGATGTTCCGGGCGGCTCTGTATTTGGCATTCTCGGTCCAAACGGAAGTGGAAAAACCACCTTACTTGGCATTGTAATGGATGTGCTGACAGCCAGTGGCGGGAACTTATACCTGGTTTGGAAATCCCCCATCCGAAAAACAAAGAAGAGAAATCGGAACCCTGCTGGAAACACCCAATTTTTATCATTATCTGTCCGCGCAACACAATCTCGAAATTGCAGCTGCTATAAAGCATAAACCAGCTGGTGATATTGAACGGGTTTTGAAACTGGTCAGGCTTTATGAAAGAAGGGATTCCAAATTTCAAACCTATTCCCTCGGCATGAAACAACGGCTGGCCATTGCCGCCTGCCTGCTGGGAGATCCTTCTGTTCTGGTTTTTGATGAACCAACCAACGGACTCGATCCTTCAGGTATTGCTGAAATCCGGCAATTGATCATCGACCTGGCTGCAGCCGGGAAAACCATCATCCTGGCCAGTCATCTGCTGGCAGAAGTGGAAAAAGTTTGTACCCATGTAGCCATTCTGCAACAGGGTGTATTGATAAAATCCGGTGATGTTTTGTCGGCATTAAGCCAGGAAGAATGGCTTGAACTGGGTTCTGCAGAAATGGACAAATTGAAAGAGATTTTGGATCGCTTGCCGGGTATGAAAAATATTGTCAGGCAGGGAAATCATTTCCAGGTTTATTTTAATCGATACCATACCTGACTCCGACTGGATGAATCGCCATTGTTTTGAACAGGGGATCGTTTTGAATTTTCTTCAGGTCGTGAAAAAAAGCCTGGAATCTGCATTTATTGAACTCACCAATAACGTAAGCAACTGATCATGAGCGATTTTCTTCAATACACTTCGGGTTGAATGGCTGAAACTGAAATATTACAGAACATTCTGGATTTTGCTGGTTGTTATTGCCGTATGTATACCCGCTTTTAATTATGTGATCTACGATGTCACAGACAATAGTTTTCCGAAAATAAACGGACAAAATCTGTTGGGTAATCCATTTTCATTTCCCAATGTATGGAGCACGGTTCCTTATAATGCGGGCATTCTGATATTCATACCCGCCATACTGATCATCACCTTGTTCACAAATGAATATTCCTACCGGACGCACCGGCAGAATGTTATTGACGGCTGGAGCCGATCGCGTTTTATTCGGATTAAACTAACTGAAGTATTCTTATTAAACCTGTTTGTAACGGTCATTGTTGTTTTAACCTGTCTGTATTTTGGATTCATTACTCAAACAGCAGTGCAGCCAAAAGCCGGATGGGAACAATATCGATTTATTTTATTCTTTTTTGTTGAAATGCTCGATTATTCATCTGATCGCCGTGCTTATTCGCCATGTTGATCCGGCGGGCCGGACTGGCCATGGGTATTTTTTTTCTATATATGATCATAGAACAATTTGTGGTGTCGCTGGGCAGGAATAAATATAAACAAGCCTGGGTGGATTATTTGCCCGAAGAAGTTTCCGACCGGCTGATCCCACAACCGTTTGCCCGCAGAATTTTAGCGCCTGACAATAATGCCCTTTGGGAAAAACATGTTCCTTTGTATCTTTCAATAGCAGTTCTTATATATTATCCTTTATATATTTTTTATCAGCTGGAGGTTCCGGAAAGCAGATCTCTGAGCAGTATTTTTCTAACAGTATTCGGTAAATTAAAATTTCGATTAATGAAAAAAATGATCTGTGTTACCCTGGCCTAGGATTTCTGTCAATGGCCAGTTTTGCCCAGCCCCGGCTCCCCGAACATTATTACTGGGAACAACTTAGCCAACGGACTTCAGGTTGTCGTTATTGAAAATGATAAAGTACCCCTGGCAACTATTGAAATTGCCGTAAAAAACGGTGCATTTACAGAAGACTCGGATTATAACGGACTTTCTCATCTTTTTGAACATATGTTCTTTAAAGCGAACCAGGATTATCCAGACCAGGAAAAATTCCTGAAACGTACACAGGAACTCGGTGCCATATATAACGGGTCGACCGGGGATGAACGGGTGAATTACTATTTCACTTTTGATAAAGACAGTCTGACAGCAGGACTGGAATTTATGAATGCGGCGATTCGTTTTCCCATTTACAGAAAAGAGGATATGCAAAAAGAAAGATCCGGTGGTAGACGGGGAATTTCAGCGTGCAGAAAGTGATCCCGGGTACCTGTTATATTTTGCCTGTCAGAAAAAACTCTGGGGAAATCTGTTCACCCGAAAAAACGGCATTGGCATTCATGAAGTGATCAACACCGCTACGCCGGAAAAAATGATGGTCATCAAAAACAAATATTATTATCCCAATAATTCCATCCTGGTGATCTGCGGTGATGTGAAACACGAAGAGGCATTTGCCAAAGCCAAAAAGTATTTTCGGCAGCTGGGAAAGCAGTGGCTTTGATCCGATAACAAAATATCCGATACCGGAATTTCTGCCACTGGTCTCCACCGATTATTTTGTAATGGAATCCACGCTGGCCCAAACCCCCATTGCAATGTTCTATGTGGCAGGGACCGGATACCCGGAATGATTCAGCAGCTACCATTGCCGCAGATGTATTTTTTACGATCCTCGGGATGAACTCCTCCAAATGGCAGCAGGCACTGGTTGACAAGGGACTTGCTTCATTCTGCCGATGCAACAGTACCAGACTGAAAAATATGTGGGTCCGGTGAATATCGATGCTGATGCCAAACCCCGATAAACTAAAAGCCTGCAATGATGAAGTATTAAATCAGATTAAGCAATGGGGTAATGATGATTATTTTACAGATGAACAACTGAGGGATGCAAAGGAAATTATACGACGTAACGCAATCCGTCAAAAAGAAAAACCATCCGCACAGGCCAGTTATGTTACCACAGCCTGGTGTAGCACCAGTCACTGGATTATATGACTGACTATGAAAAAAATTGCAGAAAATAACCAGGAAGATATTAAAAGATTTGTCAGCAAATATATTGCGGGTAAACCCTATGTTGCCGGAATGATCATCAATCCGGAGATGAATAAAAATTTAAATGCCTCCGAAAATTTCAAACCCGGTTTTTAATTTTAAAAAACATAATTATGCACATGCAATCATTTATAAAAATAATTTCCGGCGCCATCCTGCTGGCCAGCTTCTTTTATTACCGTCTTTGGCCCAGAACAAACCGGCTTATGAGATGACGGTAAATGGCGTTAAAAGTGATCGTTCAACCGAGCGGAAATGAAATCGTGGAAGTGCTGACCGTTTTTAAAGGGGGCGTTCAGAACTATCCGGCGGATAAAGCCGGCATTGAAAGCCTGGCCATTACCGCGCTTACCGAATGTGGAACAAAAAAAGATTCCAAAAACAGTTTCAAGGACAAACTCGATAAAGTGAGTGCAGAAATAAGTGGAACTGCAGGAATGGATTTTTCTATCGTTACGACTGAATTGTATCAAGAGCGACCTGGATCAGGTTTGGCCATTGTATGTGGACGCGCTCACCATTCCGTTATTTGACAGTGCTGAATTTGACCGCATGCAAACAGGATGCCATCAGCAGTTTGAAATCCCAGGGCTTCAAAACCTGATTTTGCCATTTCAAAATTGGCAAAGGAAACCGCATTTAAAGGAAAGGATTATGCAAAATCACCGACCGGAGAGGAAGACATTGTAAGAAAACTGTCTGCCCCCGAAACAAAGGCATATTATACTTCCATCCTGACCCGTTCCAGAATGCTGATTGTAGTTGTGGCTGAACTGGACCGAGCCAGCAATTGAAAAAAAGATAAAAGAACTAACAGCAAGTATTCCTGAAGGCAAAGAAGTAAAATTGAATCGGTACAGTTATGTACCGGCGAAAAATACTTTTGACGAACAAAAGAAAGCAGTTGCTACCAATTATATTCAGGGAATCACCAGCGGTCCGCAGCCGGGTTCTGCAGATTTCAATGCATACACTATTGCCATGGACATTTTTTATGACCGGCAATTCCTGGAAGTCAGAACCAATAATGGTTTATCCTATGCACCGCAAACGGGATTCAGCGGCGGACTGTCTCCCTATACCATATTCAGGGTCTCGACAACAAATCCGGATAAATACATCAGTGTTATAGATCAATCTGATTGGTCAAAACACATTCCGAAGGATTTACACCGGAAGAAGTGAAAAATTCCAAAACGGGATATGTTACCGGATTTTATTCACAAAATGGAAACCAATGCCGCCCAGGCGGCATCCCTGGCTGCCAATGAAATATTATTTAATGACTGGCACCGGTCACTTCGTATTAATGAGGATCTGAAAAAAGTAAATGTGGATGATGTAAATAAAGCCTTCAACAAATATGTGAAAGATATTACCTGGGTATATCAGGGAGATACCAGTAAAGTAAATCCTGCCTTGTATACTGCAATGCCGCTGCCAATTCAAAATTGCCGGAAAGTAAAATTGAAGAATGAAAATAAAAATTAATTAGCGAGAATGAGATCCCTGAAAGCAGCATCAATCGTCGGGTAAATAAATTGGAAACCCTGTTGTTTTACTTTGTTTGAACTGATGTTGCTGCTTTTCAGGACCTCTTCACTGCCGCTCTCCCAGCATTAACCGGAGTATGAAATTGGGCACCGGCATCTGGAATAAAAAAACTTCCCTTCATTTTTTTTGCCAGTTCCATGATAAAATTCCTGTTATTTACAGGATTTGGTGAAACCGCATTATAAACTCCTGACCAGTGTTGGATTCATCATGGCTTCCATATACAGGCGGCAGAGATCTTCGATATGGATCCAGCTGATCATTTGTTTGCCCGTCTCCCAGAATACCTGCAATACCATATCTGACAGGCCTTGCAAATTCCGGAAATGCACCACCGTCATTGCTCAGCACAATACCGGTTCGAAGAATGACCAGTCTTTTGCCGAGTTCCGTAACCGGTTGTATGGAATTTTCCCAGGCCTGGCAGGTCTCACCAAGAAATCCTGAATCCGGAGGATCTGTTTCCACTGACTGGGAAATTGATTTTGCTTATACCAGCCGATGGCAGATGCACTACCACAGATACAATTTCGTTGGGAATACTGCTCAGTGCTTTTACCAGCAATTCGCTGCTTTTTGTCCGGCTTTCTACTATTTCCTTTTTCCTTTTTTCTGTCCAGGGTTTATCAGCTACACCTGCTCCTGCCAGATGAATAATATATTTTGCTTTTCTGATTGCACTCCTCATTGACGGACTGTTTATCAATATTCCAGGCCGCATAAGAAATGCCCGGTGATGCACTTCTGTATGCTGTTCGGATTTCTGGTAAAAATAATAACCTGGATATCCCCGGGATTCCAGGAATTTTGATAAGAGCTGTTCCGATCATGCCTGTACCGCCTGTTATGATCACTGTATCCATGATATCCAATTGCATTATGTAAGAAAAATCCCCTCCCGCCAGTGGCGGGAAGGGATTAAACAACTAAAAACAAACAATATGAGAGTGCCTAATCAGGTTTTTTCCCATCCAGAAAACTATTGATGGTACTGATTTCACCCTGACTGTTGTTATCAGATTTGACTTCATACTGGCTGTAAAAACTCTCCACACTCGTTACCGTATTATACAATTCCAGATTTCGGCGGATGTAGGCCGGCACAGTTTCAAACTCATTGTTCGGATCCGCAGCATTCATATTGAACGACAAGTTGCGCAATTTGTTGATCCGATCTGCTGCTCGGCGTCTCAGGCCTTCTGCTTCGTCCTGCGCGGCAGGCTCCTCTGCAGGCTGATCCGCTATAGATACCGGTTGTGTTTGATGGGCCCCAGGCACATCCGCCGCTGGAATTTCATCTTTAAATACGAGCTGCATATCTGCGGAAGGAATTTCATCCTTTACCGGATTTTTTGCAGACGCAGTAAAGATCATATGGTCCTTCAAAGGAAGCTTCTTCTGAAAGGGGTTTCGATTCTGATGGTTCTTCGTCGTAAATATTGGAAGGTCTGGTAAGATAACCACCCGAACTGGGTGCGGGAACAGTGTCTTGCGAAAATATCCATTCTATTGGTTCCTCCGTGATCTTTTTATCCACGTGATGTTCGTCTGGTAACCGGCTTTGGCTTTTCGCCGGCATGACTACCATCGGCCCGGTTTTTTTAACCTGGCCAACCGGCTGCGGAACCTCAACCAGTCTGGGTTCCAGCTCTACTGAGCGATCCGGGATCGGGATCTCGGTTTTATTTTTAGCTGACGATCTCCGACTAAGGGTTTTTCATTAGTCACAAATCGGCAACCCGGCTCTCCTGTTGTTTCATATGCTTCCTGGACCGGCATTTGTAAAGGCATTACAATTTTTTCTTCCTTTTTCGGAGCCGCCGGTTTTTCTTCACGTTTGAATGGATCCTTATATTCAAATCCGGTGGCGATGATCGTTATTCCGATCTTGTCACCGAGTGATGCGTCATATCCCAATCCCAGAATCACATCGGTATCCTCACCAGCCTGGCCGATCAGATGATGCTGGATTATTTCCACTTCATCCATGGTAAATTCATGATCACCTTCAGAAGAATTGATATTTATAAGAATCCATTTGGCTCCACGAATATCATTATCATTCAGCAATGGTGAATTCAATGCCTCTTCAATCGCCTGTTGTGCGCGATTATTACCGGATGCAGCCGAACTTCCCAGAATGGCCACACCGCCGTTACGCATAACCGTGCATACATCTGCAAAATCCACATTGATCTGACCAGTACTGTTGATTACATCAGTGATACATTTGGCGGCTGTTGCCAAAACATTATCAGCTCTTGAAAAAGCCTCTTTCATTTTCAGATTTCCAAACTGATGACGCAGTTTATCATTGCTGATAACCAGCAATGTGTCTACATAGTCCTTCAATAAGGAAATTCCTTCTTCGGCCTGTAACTGTCTTTTTCTTGCCTTCGTAAGAAAACGGCGTAGTCACAATGCCGACTGTGAGGATGCCGAGATCCTTGCAGATTTTCGCCAGGATAGGTGCTCCGCCCGTTCCAGTTCCACCGCCCATACCCGCGGTGATAAATGCCATCTTGGTATTCACTTCCAGGATGGATTTAATTTCCTCCAGACTCTCTTCTGTTGCCTGCCGGCCAATATCCGGATTCGCACCGGCTCCCAGACCCTGCGTTAAAAGAGGACCGAGCTGGATTTTATTGGAAACGCGGCTTTGGGCAAGTGCCTGTGCATCGGTATTGCAAATAATAAAATTGCAACCTTCGATATTCTGGCCAAACATATGGTTGACAGCATTGCTTCCGCCTCCACCTACGCCGATCACTTTAATGATGGACGATCTTTCTTTAGGCAAATCAAACTGGATCATAAAATAGAATTATATGGTTAGTATAGTTAGTTTAAAGTGCGTGATCTTCTTCTTCCTTGAACAGATCAATAATACCGTCCTTGAATTTTCCCCAGAAATCTTTTATTCCTTTCCGGTTTGAAATGCGCCTCACCTGTTTTTCTTCTTCAGTAACTAGCGGATCAACTTTTACGGGTTCCTGGGTTTTCAAATTGCTGGGTACCTCCACCTGCACATGTGTCTTTTCGAACTGCTTCCGGTTATGTTCATAATCGCTGTACCCTTTCAATATTAATCCGATACAGGTAGAATAAGTAGGTCTTGCGAGTTCTTCAATTTGTCCGGATGCCAGATGCTCATTGGGATATCCGATGCGTGCGTTGAGTCCGGTTACATATTCCGTTAACTGAATGAGGTGTTTTAACTGGGCTCCTCCACCGGTTAACACGACACCCCCATTCAGCATTTTGTTGTCAAGTCCCACTTGTTTGAGATGATAAGAAACAAAATCCATGATTTCACTCATACGTGCCTGGATAATATTTGCCAGATTTTTTACACTGATTTCTTTTGCGGGCATACCTCTTAGTCCAGGAATAGTGATGAAGGCATTTCCCTTCGCTTCATTCGATAGCGCGGATCCAAACTGAACCTTCATCTGTTCGGCCTGGGTTTTTAATACTCCAAGACCGGTCTTAATATCATTGGTTATATTTTCTCCTCCAAAGGGTATCACGGCAGTATGCTTGAGAATTCCTTCATAAAATACTGCTAAGTCCGTGGTACCACCACCAATGTCGACGATGGCAACACCAGCTTCCAGATCTTCCTGACCCATTACTGCTGCGGCTGATGCCAACGGCTGCAATACCAGGTCTTTGGTTTGCAATCCGCTTTTCTCAACTGCCCGGCTGATATTCTTAATGGCATTTTTATCACCGGTGATGATATGGAAATTTGCACCCACTTTCACACCTCCATATCCGATCGGACTTATGATATTCTGAAAATTGTCGACCGCGAATTCCTGAGGAATAACATCGATGATCTGATCGCCTGCCGGTATATATGTTTTGTACTGGTCAGCAACCAACTGGTCGATTTCCTTCTGGGTAATTTCATCTTCAGTACTTTGCCTGACAATATCTCCGCGGGTTTGGAGGCTTTTAATATGATGGCCCGCAATGCCGACGTATACTTCCGAGATACTGAGATTGGGATTGGATGCATAACAATTATCCAATGCCATTCTGATGGCCTTGATGGTTTCATCAATATTCAATACCTGTCCGTGTTTAACACCGTTTGAATTCGCCCGGCCAAAACCGAGGATTTCGAGCTTACCGTACTCATTTTTACGTCCTGCAATAGCGGCTATTTTTGTCGTGCCTATATCGAGTCCTACAATAATGGGTTGTTCCTGGTTCATGGTTTAGTTTGATTTATTGTTGTTGTTGAATTTTATGGCCGGTTTGTTGATCATTTTCCGTTTCTTCCGGAAAGTCATAACTCCGGAGGCTTTGTTCCGTAAGGGTATTTCTCTCGAGCGGTTTCACTTCCCGGATATTTGACGGAGTCCGTTTCCATCTTCTTTGCCATTCTGATCATTTCCAGTACATTTTTCCGCGCCTGTATGGAATCCGCTCTGGAGATCATGCCCTGTTTCCGTGTGGCAATCACCTGATTTGCATAAGCGATATTGATACCGGTATATTTTTCAAATCCGGTTTTAGAAATCACCTCTTTGTAAAAAATAAACAGGCGGTGAAATTTATTCTCAAAATCATTCCCGTCTCCAAATTCAATCATTTGGTTTCCGATCAACGGTGTCATCCGGAATGTTTTTGCTGAGCTGATATTTATTTCCTGTACCTGGTTTGACCAGAACGGGTCATCATTCAGGAAAACAGCCAGGTCCCGGAGCTGCCGGTTCAAGGCACTGTCCCGTCGTAATCCGAATCGTTCTCCGGGATATCCGGTGAACACGGGAAGTCTGAATACATTCTTATCGGGTAATGTCATTTGAACTCCGTTGCTGTCTATCAGATAACTATTACCTGATGCGGTGATCAACCTTGCAACAGGTTGTCGTTCCTGTATACGCAGTTTTAAAACCTGATTATTATCAAAATACAGCTGGGCATCTTTTATCCATGTATTTCTGCGAAGCACAGTTTCCATTTTCAGCAGATCGAAGGATGCGGTTTTCCGGTTACGTAAATCCTTTATGCCTTCATCTTCCAACATCGCTACCACATCTTTTTTATTCAGGAAGAACGCTTTTCCGCCTCCATTGATTTCCACTTCAACGCCATTGCAGAGGCTGCTGTTTTTTGAATTGATGGCAGCAACCAGCAGGGCCAGCACAGAGCCGCCAACCAGGCACCAAAGCAGCACCGCAAAAACTTTCTTCAGTGGACCTTTTATATTCATTTCGTTTTCAATAGATCTGTAAGTGGCTTTACCAATTCATCAATATCACCGGCACCCGCTGTGATCAACAACATTTTTTTTCCCTGTTCTATCTTTCCGGCACCGTTCAAGCACTTCCTGTTTACTCATAATCTGTCCTTTCACTTTTACCATTTTATCTGCAATAGTTGCACTGCTGATCCCTTCGATGGGCAATTCCCTGGCCGGGTAAACCGGTAACAATATCACTTCGTCGGCTTTGTCCAGCGCGGCAGCAAATCCATCTGCAAAGTCTCTTGTCCGGCTAAATAAATGCGGTTGAAAAACGATCCGTATTATTCTGTCCGGAAATAGTTCCCTGGCACTGCTGATCAGAACTTCCAGTTCACGGGGATGGTGCGCATAGTCATCAATATATATAGGACCACTGCCCTGAACATGATATTCAAATCTTCTTTTGACGCCCCTGAAATTATTCAGTGCAGGAATAATTTTTTCCCCGCTCAGACCCAGTTTGCGGCATGCCGTGATGGCTGCCAGGGCATTCTCTACATTATGCCATCCTCCAACATTGAGCCGCACGTCTTTCATGATATCATCCGTTCCCTGCACATCAAAAACATAATTTCCTGAGAGAATCCGCAGGTTCTTTGTATAAACATCTGCCCGTTGATCTGTCAGGTGGTAACTGAGTTGCTGGATATCTGCTGTGGGTTTTGGCACCGGCAGTCCATGTTTTTGTACCAGTGTCCCACCGGATTTTATTTTACGGCTGAAAGCGATAAAGGCTTCGTTCACTGCTTCCCCCGTACCATAGATATCGAGGTGATCGGCGTCCATCGAACTGATAACCGCAATATCCGGATGCAGTTTCAGAAAGCTCCTGTCGTATTCATCTGCTTCCACCACACAGATATTATTTTTATGACTCCAGAAATTGGTATTGTAGTTGGATGATATTCCACCGAGGAATGCATTGGATCCCATACCACTGTCCCGCAGGATATGCGCAATCATCGTACTGATCGTTGTTTTGCCATGCGTGCCGGCAACGCAAACATTCAGGGAATCTGCTGTAATCAGCCCCAGTACTTCACTGCGTTTCATCAGTTCAAATCCATGGTTCCGGTAATAACTCAGACCCTTATGATCTTTTGGTATAGCCGGAGTATACACAACCAACTGCACGTCTTTTGGAATCGAATCCGGATCGTCTTTGTAGGAAACCGGTATACCTTCTTTCACCAGTTCTTTGGTCAGCGTTGTTTCTGTTTTATCATATCCACTAACCGTTTTTCCATGAAGGCGGAAATAGCGTGCCAGGGCACTCATGCCGATTCCACCGATTCCGATGAAATAAATATTATGGATATGTTTCAAATCAGCCATTGAGTGTTTTCAAAATTTCCGTTGCAATTTTTTCATCTGCATCTGTAATCGCCAGTTTCCCTATATTCTCCCTCAATATTTCCTGTTCAGGTTTATTTTCTGCCAGCCGCAGGATTTCCGGCACCAGTTTATCACGGGCATCCCTATCGGATATCATGAGGGCTGCTTTTTTGCTCACCAGGTTTTCTGCGTTCACAGTCTGATGATCTTCTGCTGCGTGCGGATAGGGAATGAATATCACCGGTTTCCTGATTGCACATAATTCATATAGTGTAGACCCCGACCGGGATACAACAATGTCCGCAGCCGCATAAGCATATTCCATTTTGAATACGAATTCACCCGTCCAGATCAGTTTGGATTCCACTGCATGGGCTGCCGCCTGTGCCGTAAATGTCTTGCCCGTCTGCCAGATGAGTTGAATCTGATTTTTGACCAGCAGAGGAATACCTGCATCGATGGCTTCATTCATAGACCGGGCACCGAGGCTTCCTCCGGTAATAAATACGGTGGTATATTTTGGATCCAATCCGAAAAAGGCCAGCCCTTCATCCCGGGTTACCTTACCAGCCACTATATTTTTTCGAAGAGGATTTCCGGTATGCAGTAATCTGGCGGAAGGAAAAAACTTCTCCATGCCATCGCTGGCTGTAAAAATGCGGGTTGCTTTTTTCCCGAGCAGAATATTGGATTTTCCCGCAAAGGAATTTGATTCGTGGATAAATGTGGGAATTCCCCTGGACTGTGCATAACGAAGTACCGGGTAAGTACTGTATCCTCCCACACCAATGGCTGCCTGGGGTTCGAAGGATTTGAAAATATTCCTTACCTGCAAAAAACTTTTGACCAGTTTATAAGGCAGAGAGAAATTTTTAAACATCGAACTCCTGTTATATCCGGCAATATCAATTCCTTTAATCGGGAAGCCGGCTTCCGGAATTTTTTCCATTTCCATTTTTCCAATGGCTCCAACAAAAAGAATATCCATATCCGGTTCTTTTGTTTTCAGTGCATTTGCAATGGCAAGCGCGGGGAAAATATGACCGCCTGTTCCGCCACCTGCTATGATAATTCGTTTACCCAATTTGAAAATTTGATGAATTCTCCTCCGCCACTGCTGCTTCCTTTACCTCTCCCTCTATCCTTTCAGCATTACGTGCTACACTCAAAATAATTCCGATCGCCAGGCAGGTAAACAAAAAAGAGCTGCCTCCCATGCTAATGAGCGGCAGGGTAACACCGGTTACCGGAAACAGGTTTACGTTTACAGCCATATTCGCGATCGCCTGGATCATGAGTGTAAAACTCAACCCGAGAGCCAGGAAAGCACCAAAGGCAAATGGACATTTCTTAAATATGCGTATACTCCGAAAAAGAAAAACCAGATAAATAAACATGATAATGGCCCCACCGATCAGTCCGTATTCTTCGATGATGATGGCGTAAATAAAATCAGAATAAGGATGCGGCAGAAAATTTCGCTGCCGGCTGTTTCCAGGGCCCTAGCCCAATCCACCCACCATTGGCAACAGCAATTTTTGCCTGGTTCACCTGGTAGTTGTCATCCATCTTATCCGACTTGGCACCATAGATAAAATTTTCAACCCGGTTAATCCAGGTGTCTACGCGTACGAATAAACCGGAATGGGATGACGGATGACGGACGACGGTTGGTGGTTCGGATGTTTTATGTCGGATCACGGCCGTCATGATCAGTAGGACTATTGGTATCATGATGATACCCATGGTAAGCAAAAGATGTTTGCCGCTGACCCTTCCGATGAACATCAGCATCATACAGGTCGCCCCAATGAGCAGTGCAGTGGAAAGATTGGCAGGTGCGATCAACAGGCAAACCACCGCCACCGGAAGGATCACGGGCAAAAATCCTTTTTTAAAATCTTTTATCTGATCCTGTTTCCTGCTAAGCAGGCGGCTGATATACATGATCAGGGCGAGCTTTGCCAGGTCGGAAGTCTGAAATGTCATATTAACAATCGGAAGCCGGATCCAACGACTGCCTTCATTCAGTTTAACACCAAAAAATAATGTGTAAAATAAAAGCGGGATAGAAATCAGAAACAAAATCTTGGCGACCCTCGCATAAATAATATAGTTGACCATGTGGGCAAAATAGATGATCATTACCCCGGCGATAATAAAAGCAAATTGTTTGAACAGATAGATTTCAGTATTGCCCTTATACATTTTATAGGCCAGCAATCCGGTAGAACTGTAAACGGCAAGAAGGGACATGAGGGCCAGCAATACGACCACTGCCCAGATCACTTTATCACCCTTGGTTCTTGAACCCAGATGTCTGAAAGCGCGAATTTCTATGGTACTGTTATCCTGCATTGACTTAATTTATCATTGACGTTTTTTAATTTTCATTTTCACACTCTCATACTCTCACACTCCACACTTTCTACAGGTCCCGCACTGCTTCTTTAAACTGCTTCCCTCTGTCTTCATAATTTTTAAAAAGATCAAAACTGGCACAGGCCGGACTGAGCAAAACAACATCACCCTTGTTTGCCAGATGAAAACTGCTTTTTACTGCCTCCCTGGCGGATCCGGTATTGACGATCACCGGCACATCATTTTGAAATGCTTCATGAATTTTGCGATTGTCAAGACCCATACAGACAATGGCTTTCACTTTTTCCTTCACCAGTTCGCGCATCAGGGAATAATCATTTCCTTTGTCGATTCCGCCCAGGATCAGGATAACCGGTTTTTGCATACTTTCCAATGCATACCAGGTAGAATTGACATTGGTCGCTTTGCTGTCGTTGATAAAATCCACCCCGCGTACCGTGCTAACGTATTCCATACGGTGTTCCAGGGATTCAAAACTCTGGACGGCTTCCCGTATTTTATCTTTTCGGATACCAATGGTTACCGCTGCAAGGCCGGCTGCCATAGTATTGTATTGGTTATGGATCCCTTTCAGGGCAAAATCATAAATACTCATACGCAGGGTTTCATTCCCTGCCTGCACATTCATTTGCCCGTTTCTGATAAAACCTCCCTGACTTGGTTCCTGTTGCATGGTATATGGTAATGGGTTAGATTGAAACGGAAATTCTTTTATATGACTGGCGATCACCGGATCGTCTGCGCAGTAAATAAAAAAATCTGCTTTCGTCTGGTTTTTTACAATACTGAATTTGCTACTGATATAATTTTCAAACTTGTATTCGTACCTGTCCAGATGATCTTCTGTAATATTGGTCAGGATAGCGATGTCCGGTCTGAAATTCGCTGATATCATCCAGCTGAAAACTGCTGATCTCCGCGATATACCATTCCTTCGGATCCTCTGCTACCTGTTTGGCAATGGATACACCGATATTTCCTACCAGTGCGCAATCCAATCCACCGTGTTTACAGATATGGTAAGCCATGGAAGTAGTGGTTGTTTTACCATTACTTCCCGTGATACCCAGAATACGGCTGCTTCCCCTTGTGGCGATAAGCCAGCTCGATTTCGCTGATCACCGGAATTCCGCGGTTTCTGATTTGTATTACCAAAGAACTTTTATCCGGTATACCCGGACTTTTCATCACTTCATCCGCTTCAAAAATTCTTTCTTCACTATGTTTCCCTTCTTCAAATTCAATTCCTTTTTCAGATAAAACCGATTTGTATTTTTCCGCGATTTTACCCGCATCCGAAACAAATACCAGATACCCTTCCTTAGCTGCCAGGATGGCTGCCCCCACGCCGCTTTCACCGGCACCCAGTATGATCAGTTTTGTCGACATACGTTTCAAGCTTAACGCATAACGCTTATTCACTGCCAATCGTTTATTGCTCAACTGATAACTGACAAACGGTCAACTCTTTAACAAGGGAAGGATTAGGTTCTTCAAAAGCATAGAATAAATACTGCACCACAATGATTTAAAAAATGGTTTTCATAAATTTGGATTTCGTGGATCTAGGGTTTAGGGTAAATGCTTTATGGAAATCCATATACCATTCACCTTTCACCATATGTTATTTTCTGCCTCACCTTATTTTCAGCGTAACAATCGCAAATACCACACAAAGAATCGTTACAATCCAGAATCTGGTTACGATTTTACTTTCATTATATCCAAGTTTCTGGTAATGATGATGCAGTGGGCTCATCAGAAAAATCCGCCTGCCTTCACCAAACTTTCGCCTGGTATATTTAAAATAACTCACCTGCAACACCACACTGATATTTTCTACCAGAAATACACCACAGAAAATCGGGATCAGCAATTCCTTGCGTACGATTACTGCCAGTGCAGCGATGATTCCACCCAGTGTCAGACTGCCCGTATCTCCCATGAAGACCGTTGCCGGATAGGCATTGTACCAGAGGAATCCCGAGACAGGCACCGATCAGAGCCCCGATAAAAATGGACAACTCACCGAGGTTCGGGATATACATGATATTCAGGTATTCGGCAAAACGGAGATTGCCGCTGGCATAAGCAAATACACCCAGGCAGGTACCGATCACCGCACTTACTCCCGTCGCCAGTCCGTCGATCCCATCCGTAATATTGGCACCGTTTGATACTGAGGTAATAATGAAAATCACAATCACTATATATAAAATCCAGGTTGCCCCACGCAGTGCGGCAGGTAAAAGTTTGGAATAATTGAATTCATGATTCTTTACAAAGGGAATGGTCGTAATGGGTTCCCTGGCTTCTACAAAAAGTTTTTCCTTGCCATCCAGAACAACTCTTTTGAGACCAACCGTATCTGTGGGTTTATTGTCACCAACAAATTCCCGCCAGACTTTGGTATTGCTGTTAAAATACAGGGTTGCTGCTACAACAAATCCCAGTACCACCTGCCCGAGTACTTTAAACCAGCCTGCCAGTCCGTCCTTGTCTCCTTTTTTATAGTGAACTCCCTGCTTCTGGGCCATTCTTTTGGCGCGCAGTTTCAGATAATCGTCGATGAACCCGATCATACCCATCCAAAGCGTACTGAATATCATGAGACGGATATAGGCTTTATTCAGGTTGGCGAGCAGCAGGGTGGGAATCAGGATCGCCAGGATAATGATAATTCCTCCCATTGTCGGCGTTCCTTTTTTCTGCTGTTCTCCTTCCAGGCCCAGTTCACGCACGCTTTCACCAACCTGCAGTGTGCGCAGGTAGTTGATCAGCCTTCTTCCAAATAACATCGTGATCACCAGTGAAAGGATAACGGCCAGCAATACACGAAAAGTGATAAACTGGAACAGCGCTCCACCCGGTACTTTTATGCCTGTTTGCCTGAGCCAATCGAAAAGGTGATACAACATGTTACTGATCCGGCTGTTTACACTTATTACGGGATGCGAGTCCCAATCCTATTTTTTAAGTATTTCAAATATTTCCCTGAGTACGGCTTTATCGTCGAAAGGATATTTAACTCCTTTTATCTCCTGGTATTTCTCGTGTCCTTTTCCCGCAACCAAAACGATGTCGGAGGGATGTGTAAGATGTACTGCCGTTTTAATGGCTTCCTTACGGTCGCTGATCGAAATAATTTTTCTTCTGGCTGCCGTGTTAAGTCCCGATTCCATGTCTTTCAGAATGTCTCCGGCATCTTCCGATCTTGGGTTGTCGGAAGTGAAAACTACCTGGTCACTCAGCTGGCAGGCCACTTCTCCCATGATCGGTCTTTTGGTTTTATCCCGGTCGCCGCCACAACCCACCACCGTGATGATGCGTTCATCATTCCGGCGCAGTTTGCGCAGGGTGCTGAGCACATTTTCCAGAGCATCCGGTGTATGGGCATAATCAACAATGCCGACAATTTTTTCCCTGGGTGAAATCATATAGTCAAATCTGCCTTCTGCACCACTCAGTACACTGAGGTTCCGGAGAATCTCTGCTTTTTCTTCACCCAGACAAACGGCTGCCCCAAAAACCGCCAGCAGATTATAGGCATTGAATTCTCCGATCAGCCGGAAATGCACTTCCTGGTCATTCACCAGCATCACCAGACCCGTCAGATTATTTTCGAGGATCTTTCCCTTGAAATCAGCCGTAGTTTTTAAGCTGTAGGAATATTTCGCTGCTGCTGTATTCTGTAACATCACTTCTCCCCTTTTGTCATCGGCATTCGTCAATGCAAAAGCCGCGGATGAAAGTCCATCAAAAAATAATTTCTTGACCCGGATATATTCATCAAATGTCTTATGATAGTCCAGATGATCGTGGGTGATATTGCTGAATATACCACCGGTATAATACAGTCCGGCGATGCGGTGCTGGTGAATGGCATGCGAACTGGTTTCCATGAAAACATGAGTGCATCCTGCTTCCAGCATTTCATGCAGTAGCTGGTTCAGTGAAATCGGATCCGGAGTGGTATGGGTTGCGGGTAATACCTTATTGCCGATATGATTTTGAACCGTACTCAGCATTCCGCAGGTATACCCCAGTGAAGTAAACAATTTATACAACAGGGTGACGATGGTGGTTTTTCCATTGGTGCCCGTAACACCAACCAGTTTCATTTTTTCTGAAGGCTGGCCAAAAAAATTATGAGCCAGTAATCCCGATGCGGCAGCGCTGTCTTCGACCTGGATATATGTAATTCCTTCTATCAGATTTGACCAGGCATTTGTTCACAAATAATGGCAGATGGCCCTGCTGCAGCAACACCATCAATGAACTGATGGCCGTCGGCGTGAGTACCTTTTACTGCAATGAAAGCTGAACCGCTGGCTGACTTTACGCGAATCAAGTTGCAGATTGCTAACGTCCACGTCCAATTTGCCGTGAACGGAGCGAATTCGTACTTTATATAATATTTCCTGTAGATTCATTCGTTCAGATCCAGGATGAGTTTTTGATTTTTTGAAACAATGGTTCCGGCTGGTATGCTTTGCTGTCTTACTTTGCCTGTTCCCCTTGTGGCGACCCTGATATCCCTGCATTCCAGCAAATACAATGCATCTTTCAGGCCCATACCTTTTACATCGGGCACCTGTTTGGCATCTTCATTTTTTGCTTTTACGACCGGCTGATTGTTTTCACGATATACACCGGCCCATTTTTTATTACGGGAAGAATCCGCATAAGGCATTTGCAGGTCTGACCAATACATTTTTTATTTCATCTGTGGAACCGGCATAATAATAGGCCGTGCTGTCTTTTTTCAGGAGGCTGGTATAGGAGGCAAGCTGGATACTATCGGGTGTCAATGCTTCCACGCTCATCAGTTTATCTGCCACTTCGCGGAAAACCGGACCGGCCACTAACGCCCCCAGATATTTTTTTGCGATGGGCTTTATTTTTGATCACCACAATGCAGGTATAACGGGGATGGTCAGCCGGAAAATAACCGGCGAAGGAAGACTGGTAAATATGATCGGCATAACCACGGTTGCCATTGGCCACCAGGGCTGTTCCGGTTTTACCGGCCACCGTGTAAAAAGTATTTTTGAATGCATTCCTCGCTGTACCCTTGATACAGACTCCTTCCAGACAGGTTCTCAATTCAGCAAGGGTTTCATCGCTGCAAATTTTATCCATCATCACAACGGGCTGGTTCTCCCGGTCAATACCACCGGCATACTGCACAGAATTAACCAGATATGGTTTCATCATCCTGCCGTTATTGGCGACTGCATTATATAAAGTGAGTGTTTGCAAAGGGCTGATCAGCACTTCATATCCGAAAGCCATCCAGGGAAGTGTACTGGCACTCCAGGTGCGGGATTTGGGGGATTTGATAATGGGCGAAGTTTCTCCTGCCAGGTCAACACCCGTAACCTGGTTAAGTTTTAATTTTTTAAGGTGATCAACAAACTGCTGCGGATGCTGGGAATAATGGGCCACAACCAGTTTAGCCATACCCACATTGGAACTGTGTTCAAAAGCCTCTTCCACAGTCACATCACTGACTTCCTGTTTTTCTGCATCATGTACAGTACGGGTGCCGATTTTCCAGGTGCCGCCTTCAATATTCAGATGATCCGTCAAATTTACCTCGTGATCTTCCAGCAGCGATAAAAGGGTGGCGAGTTTGAATGTAGATCCCGGTTCTGAAGCACGGATCGCATAATTCAGATCTTCCCAGTAACTGCCATCGGGTTGCCTGCCCAGATTGGCCATGGCTTTTATTTTTCCTGTGGCTGTTTCCATCACAATACAGGTTCCGTGTTCACACTCATTTTCAATCATCATGGAAAGCAATGCATTTTCGGCTATGTCCTGGGTATTCACATCGATGGTTGTAAGAATATCTTTCCCGTTTTCCGGATCAATCTCATATCCTTCCACCGGAATATAGGTTCCTGCATTCAGGTAACGGACCAGTCTCCGGCCATTCTCACCGCGCAGCAGACTGTCGTAGGTTCTTTCCAGTCCGACATTCTGGGCATTGTTGCGCGACAAACCGATGGTCCGGTTGGCCAGCAATCCGAATGGATTCAGTCTTTTACTGGAAGCATCGATGATAAAGCCGCTTTTATTCCTGCCCTGGCGAACCAGTGGAAAATTTCTGAGTTGTTTATACTGGTCGAAACTGAGATTCCGTTGGAGAAGGTAGTAGCGGTCTTCGGCCTTATATCCCTGGAGTAATTGTTTTTTGTAAGCGGCAGTGGACTGGTCTCTGAAAAGATTCGCAAGACAAAGAGAGAGTGAGTCTAGATTTTCCTTGAAACGTTTTCCGTTTTTCTCCCGAAGCCCGTCGGCATCGAAATCAATATAAATATTAAAATAAGGGAACCGAGGTGCTTAGCATATTTCCGTCTTCACTGTAAATCGTTCCTCTTTCAGCGCTGAGGTCAACATATTTCTGATGCAGACTATCACTCAGCGCTCTCCAGTAATTTCCCTGTACATGCTGGATAAAAAATGCCCTTCCCAGTACGGCCACACAGATCAGCACCATTCCCAGGAAACACAGGTAAACTCTCCAAAGTATATCTCTTCTTAGTTCCACCGGGTATCGGGGATATGGGTGATAAATATTATTTCATTTGTTTATACTGTCGCTGAGGACCAGGGGGGGTGAAGACAGAGGTTTTAATCCAAATGGCTCAACCGCTTTGGCCAGTTCACTTTGTTTGCTGCGAAACATCACTTCACTTTTCAGACTCTTGAATTCGTATTGCAGCTCCTGCAGTTCCCTGCCTGTTTTTCCGATATCACGCACAACACGGTCTGCGTAATGACCATTGTATATATAAACCACTGCCAGGAAGGCGAGGAAAAGAAAAAAAGGAAGGTTGCGTACCATCCACTGATAGCGGATCAGATTGCTGACCTTATTTTTTTTGCTTCCGAATACTTTCATAATGCCAGTGTGATGAATAAAAAAAGTAGGGTACGATTATCATACTGAGATTTCTTAGGTTCGGGATTAGATCTTTTATATTTTTTCTGCGATTCGTAGTTTGGCACTTCTGGCACGCGGATTCAGGCTGAGCTCTTTTTCGGAAGGCGTAATCGGTTTTTTAGTAAGTGTCCGGAATGGGGAGTTGGGATGGGGAGGATCCGAAAGGATCCTGTTCGTCTTTTTCTTCGAAATGGCCGTTTCTGAAAAACTGTTTTACCATCCTGTCTTCCAGCGAATGAAAGCTGATGATGGCGATACGGCCTCCCGGTTTCAATAAAGCCGGAGCCTGTTCCAGTAAATCACGCAGCGCGCCGGTTTCATCATTTACTTCAATACGCAAAGCCTGGAATACCTGTGCGAAGTACCTGTTGGGATTACCTTTTACCAGATCTGCAATTGCCTGCTTAAATCCATTGACCGTGCGAAAGGGCGTCTTGTTCCGCAGCGCTACGATGGCTTTGGCCAGTGTTTTTGCATTCGTCACTTCTCCGTACATCACTGAACATCTCCTGCAGTTTCTGTTCGCCGTAGGTATTCAGGATGGTTTCCGCCGTCAGCGACTGCCGTTTGTCCATCCGCATATCCAGGTGATGCCTCCGAACGAGTGGAAAAACCACGCGCCGGCTTCATCAAACTGGTGACTGCTCACACCCAGATCCGCCAGAATGCCATCCACTTCTGTTACTCCATGAAGTCGCAGAAATCGTTGCAGATGCCGGAAATTATGCGGGATGAAAACAAACCTTTCATCCTGCAGACTGTTCCTTTTTGCATCTGCATCCTGGTCAAATCCATAAAGGCGGCCATCCTGATTCAGGTGAGCCAGGATCTCTGTTGAATGTCCACCTCCGCCAAAAGTGCAATCAACAAAGACCCCGCTTGCCCTGATATTCAAACCGTCCATCGCTTCTGAAAGCAATACGGGTATATGATATGCGGGATTTGAATCCCTCATATAATTCATTTATCGGGTTTGCCATTCATCACTTCATTGGCCAGGCCGCTGAAATCATCCGGTGAAAAGGTTTCAAAGAACTGTTGGTACTTAACTTTATCCCAGATTTCTATCTTGTTTACCGCTGTAACCAGTACGATGTCTTTTTCCAGCCCTGCATATTCCTTCAGATTCTGTGGGTATCAGCAGTCTGCCTGCCGAATCCAGTTCCATCATCGTAGCCCCGTTCAAAAAATATCTCCGGAATGACCTTACCTTCGGGTCAAAATCATTCAACTTGCTGATCTGTTCAAAAATGGGCTCCCAGCTTTTCATGGGATACAACCCCAAACATTTTTCAAACCCCCTGTTTATGACAAAGGAACCCGCTTCCTCTCCGGTTTGCTTTTTGAGCGAAGCCGGCAGGAGAAACCGCCCTTTTGCGTCGAGCGTTACCTCGTATTCTCCAAGAAAACCATTCATTTATAAGGACTTGAAACAATGTTTTAAATAATTGACACAAAATAACACTTTTTCCCACTTTACAAACATTTTGGAAGATTTTAATTTTTCCACAGAATTTATTGACATTAGGATGCCCGGCAGGCACAGGCTTTGAGGCTATTATATTTAGCTCAATCATCCTGTAACCCTGTGTATAACCTGTTAATCAATGTGAATAGCTGTGTATAACTCCAGTCTGATGGCATATTCCACCCCCTTTCCACGATCTTTCCTTGTCTGACTTCGGTTATGATTTACCCGAAGACCGGATTGCCCGGTATCCGCTGCGAGAAAAGAGATTCCGTCCAAATTGCTGGTTTGGAAAGCAGGCCGTATAGAGGAAGGACTCTATTCAGATCTTGCTGATTATTCTTACCTTCTCCTCCTCTGCTGGTATTTAATAACAGCCGTGTGGTGGAAGCCCGGATTCTATTTCAGAAACCCAGTGGGGGTCAGATAGAAATTTTCTGCCTGGAGACCGCATTCCACCTATAGTCATTTCGGAAGCCATGGCCCAAACCGGAAAAGTTTTATGGATCTGTTTGATCGGCGGTGCCTCCAAATGGAAACGCGGCCAGGTGCTTGATGAAACAAATCGGTGAAACCAGGCTGACAGCCCGCTTCATAGAAAAAAGGACCGATGATTTTATCGTTGAATTTTCCTGGATGCCGACTCATATCTCTTTTGCAGAGCCTGTTGCATGAGCTGGGATCGATTCCTCTGCCCCCTTATCTGAAAAGAACAGCCGATGATTCAGGACGCAGAGCGATATCAAACCGTTTATGCAAGGGAATCCGGATCAGTAGCCGCTCCTACTGCCGGATTGCATTTCAGTGAACATTTACTGCAATCTCTTACTGACAAAAATATCAGTTCCATTATACCTCACGCTGCATGTCGGGGCAGGAACATTTATGCCGGTGAAAACTGAAAAAATTTCTGATCATCAAATGCATGAGGAATTTATAGAAGTAACGGAAGCCGCCGTGGAAATGCCTGATTGAAAAATTGCATGACCCGGTGATCGCCGTTGGCACCACTTCGCTAAGAACTCTTGAAACCCTTTACTGGCTTGGTTTGAAGGTAAGCCAGGATAAAAATATTTCGGCTGAGGATCTTGTTCTCGATCAGTGGTTTCCTTATCGTCAGACGCCGACCATTCCAGCTGCAGAAGCACTGGATTGTTTACTTGAATGGATACGGCTATTACCCGGAAAAAAACTAGTTACAAAAACACAATTATTTATAGTGCCCGGATATCGCTTTAAAATAGTGCGCGGGCTGATCACCAATTTTCACCAGCCCCATTCCACTTTATTGCTGCTCGTTGCTGCTCTTGATCGGGCCCTCATGGAAAAGCGTTTATCGACTTGGGCGTTAGATACATGACTACCGGTTTCTGAGTTATGGTGACGGGTGTCTTTTTCTTCCCTGAGAAAAGTAAATCATACATTCAGCGCCAACCCCTTTCCCTGGCGTGATCAGCGGAATCTCCAGCGTAAAACTAGTACCTTTTCCAACCGTACTGTCCACTTTGATGCGACCGTTGTGGGCATCAACCACAGACTTTACATAACTCAGTCCCAGTCCGAATCCTTTTACATTATGTACATTGCCGGTATGGGCCCGGTAAAATTTTTCAAATATCCGGCGCTGGGTTTCTTTGGTCATACCGATACCATTGTCCTCAATTCGGATGGAAATATTTTTTCCCGTTCCCGTGGGTTTGAATCCGGATCATCAGTTTCTCCCGGGAATATTTAATCGCATTGTCTATCAGGTTCGAAATCAGGTTGGTAAAATGTACTTCGTCTGCTTCAGCCATGTCATAGCCTTCTTCCAGTTGAAGAACGACTGTGGCATGAATTTCTTCGAGCTGCAGTTTGAAATTATCCATAACCCGTGCGGATCACTTCATTGACATGCAGGGGCTGGAGTTTAAGCTGTAGTTCCTGCCGGTCGATCAGTGCGGCCTGTAGAATGGTTTCCACCTGTTTGTTCATCCGGCGGTTTTCTTCTTTGATGATGCCACTGAAATAAGCTGATTTTTCACGATCCTGCACCACTTTTTCATTTCGCATGGCATCCACCGCCAGTGAAATGGTGGCCAGTGGTGTTTTAAATTCATGCGTCATGTTATTGATGAAATCATTCTTTATCTCACTCAGTTTTTTCTGACGCAACAAGGTGCTCACCGTTACATAAAATGCGCTGATAATAATCAGGGTAAAAAATATTACACCGAAAATCATCCAGTCGCATTTGTTTCATGACAACCGATTTATAGTCCGGTATCACAATAGAAAGGGTTTCAAATGAATCGGGCAGCGCTGATCCGTTGAGCACCAGAGGGAGCAGGGTGCGTTTATTGTGCACGGAATCCTGTCAATGCAGAATAAAAATTAGGCGATTTTAATTCATAAGTATTTGAAAATATGGAAGAATTGATTCCTTCCGAAAAAATACAAAATTCAAATTTTGTATCCTTTAAGTCCGCGGTAAATAAATGCCTTTCTTGCAGCAGGTCCGACATTTCCTGGTAAGCTGAACCGCTGGGAGATCAGGGGTGGATTCATTAGTTCCTGCATAAACTGTTCAGAAGGCCTGAATCCAAATCCCTGAGGTGACCTGAAGCAACTGACTGCCCGAAAGAGCCGTCTGTTTATATTCAATCAGTTCGCGTGCGACATCGGTGGTAACGTCAACCAGTTTATGTGTCAGTTCTTCTTCCTTGTTTTCCACCATGGTGGTAATCCAGTTCCACTGGATATAAATAATACCCACAAGGGATAGACTGATCAGGATAAAAATGATAGTAAAATTTTTCTTCAAGAATCAGGAATTTAAACTGCAATGGAAATCAGGCCGGTCTTAATTCGCGGGCAAATTTATTAAACAATTATCCTTCAGATTAGTTAATTTACGATATGGACAGTCCCGCGGCTGGTATCTTACTGATCGCTGACCCGTTTCTGAAAGATCCCAATTTTAAAAGATCGGTCATTTTCCTTTGCGAACATCAAAGTGAGGGAAGTTTTGGCTTTCTGCTCAATAAAACCTACGAATACAGTCTGAAAGACCTGGTTAATAACGCGGATGACCTGGAAATTCCGGTTTATTTCGGCGGACCGGTACAAACAGATACGATTCATTTTCTTCATCAGTATCCCGACCTGATTCAGGGTGGCTACCAGGTGATCGATGGGATTTACTGGGGTGGAAATTTTGAAAAAGCACTGGAACTTATCCGCGACAGGAAAGATTAAGACTTCTAAAATCCGGTTCTATATCGGGTATTCCGGCTGGGCGGGCGGCCAGCTTGAGGATGAAATGAAGGAAAAATCATGGTTACCTGCCAAGCCGCAGACCAGAAGCTCATCTTTCACAAAAAAACAGAAGAAATCTGGAAAGATGCCATCCGGCATCTGGGTGGAAATTATCTGATGATGATCAATTTTCCTATTGATCCACAACTTAATTAGTGCAAGACATAAGACATAAAGCGTAAACTTAAAGATCCGAAATTGACTCGTCAACTGTCAACTGTCATCTCCTAAACCGCTTTCGCTCCTTCCACCAAAACAGTAACCCGGTTATTGATCACTTCTACAAATCCACTTCGGATTTCAAAAAAACTTGTATGGGTTTTGTCGTTTAATACTTTTATCCGGCCGCTTTTCAAAGCACTTACCAGTGGAGCATGTTTATCCAGCACTTCAAAGGATCCGGATACACCGGGTAGTTGAACGCCATAAACTTCGTCGCTGAAGAATTTTTGTTCCGGTGTAAGTATTTCGAGATTCAATAACTTGAAAATTTGAATGGAATTTGATCGACAATTATCCCTGTGCCTGCGCCATCAGTTTCTTACCTTTTTCAATTGCATCATCTATTGTTCCGACAAGGTTAAATGCTGCTTCCGGATAGTCATCCACTTCGCCATCCATGATCATATTGAATCCGCGAATGGTTTCTTCGATGGGCACCAGTACCCCTTTCAGGCCGGTAAAGGCTTCGGCCACATGGAAGGGCTGTGAAAGGAAACGCTGCACTTTTCGTGCGCGGCAAACGGTTAATTTATCTTCGTCGCTCAATTCATCCAGTCCGAGAATGGCAATAATGTCCTGTAATTCTTTATAGCGCTGCAATACCAGTTTTACCCGGTTGGCGCAATCGTAATGAGCATCACCGACGATTTTCGGAGTAAGGATGCGGGAAGTGGAATCCAGCGGATTCACAGCCGGATAAATTCCCAGATCCGCAATCTTTACGATCCAAAACGGTTGTCGCATCCAGATGAGCAAAAGTAGTTGCCGGGGCCGGATCAGTTAAGTCATCGGCAGGTACATAAACCGCCTGTACAGAAGTAATGGAACCATTCTTGGTAGAAGTAATTCTTTCCTGCATCAGGCCCATTTCAGTCGCCAGTGTTGGCTGATAACCCACCGCGGATGGCATACGTCCCAGCAGGGCCGATACTTCAGATCCGGCCTGTGTGAAACGGAAGATATTATCAACAAAAAACAAAATATCGCGTCCCTGTCCTTTTCCATCTCCGTCACGATAATATTCCGCAATGGTCAGACCACTCAGTGCTACACGGGCACGGGCGCCGGGAGGTTCATTCATTTGTCCGAATACAAAGGTTGCTTTAGACTCAGACAGTTCCTTCATGTCTACTTTGGAAAGATCCCATCCGCCGTTTTCCATGCTGTGTTTGAAATTGTCACCATATTTCATAATTCCGGCTTCAATCATTTCACGCATCAGGTCATTTCCTTCACGGGTACGTTCTCCCACACCGGCAAATACGGATACGCCCGCATATGCTTTGGCAATATTATTAATGAGTTCCTGAATCAAAACTGTTTTTCCAACTCCGGCACCGCCAAACAGACCGATTTTTCCGCCTTTTGCATATGGTTCAATCAGGTCAATAACTTTAATTCCGGTAAACAAGATCTCGGTACTTACACTGAGGTTTTCAAAAGCAGGGGGTTTGCTGTGTATCGGTCTTCCATTCAGCTTTTGATACCGGTGGCAATCCATCGATCGGATCACCGGTAACATTGAACAAACGCCCTTTGATGGCTGTCACCAACGGGCATGGAAATGGCAATGCCGGTATCCAGTACTTCCAGTCCCCGAATCAGATCCTTCTGTACCATCCATGGCAATACAACGAACACTGTCTTCTCCCAGATGCTGTTGTACTTCCATTACCAGGGTATCCCCGCCCGGTTTTTTCAATTCCAGGGCATTATAAATCTCAGGAAGTTTGCCCTGAAACTGAACATCTACAACGGCTCCGATAATTTGTTTAATCTTGCCTGCATTTGGCATATAACGTATTTAAAAATGTTACTTCAAAATCGGCTGCAAAGGTAAGTGTCCGGACCCGGAATTACGAAATGAAAAACCAAGTATTTTTACCGCTGTCAACCATCTTATACATGCAATTAATACAAGTTCAGGATCAGTCAGGATGCACAGGATTTCATCCAGGTGAATGTGGATATCCTGGGTAATATGCCGGGTTATATACGGCCGCTGGACAAGGATATTAATCAGGTTTTCGACCCCAAAAAAAATAAGGCTTTCCGCCAAGGGGAAGCTGCCCGGTGGATAATCTGAAGGATGAAGAGGGGCCGTCTCCTGGGACGGATTGCCGCTTTTGTAAATAAAAGGTACAAGAATCAAAGGGGATGAATTTCCGGTGGGCGGAATTGGTTTTTTCGACTGTATCAATAATCAGGAAGCTGCGGACATGCTCTTTGATGTCGCCAGACACTGGCTGATCCAGCGGGGAATGGCAGCCATGGACGGTCCGATCAATTTCGGCGAAAGGGACACCTGGTGGGGGCTTGTAACGGAAGGATTTCATGAGCCTCTGTACCGGATGAATTTCAATGCGCCCTATTATCAGACCTTATTTGAAAACTATGGTTTTAAGATGTTTTTTGAACAGATCTGTTTTGGAATGGATCCCAAAAAACCGTTCAGCGAAAAACTCATGGACCGTCATGCCATAGTAGCTGCAGATCCTGCATTACCGGGCAGCTCATATCGACATCAAAAAACTGGATCTCTATGCCGGATATTTTACGGAAGTATATAATAAAGCCTGGGCCGGTCACGGAGGCATGAAGCAGTTGAAACTAGACCAGGTGAAACATCTGTTTCATCAGATGAAACCATTTATGGAAGAAAGGCTGATCTGGTTTGTTTATCACAATGAACAACCGATTGCCATGTTTGTGAATATTCCCGATCTGAATCAATGGTTCAAATACCTGAATGGAAAATTCGGTATTCTTCAAAAACTGAAATTTTTATGGCTGCTGAAAACTCAAGAAGAATAAAAAATTTACCGGCCTTGTATTTGGAATCATCCCGGAATACCAGGGAAAGGGTATTGATGCTTATCATGATTGCAGAAACCGGGAAAATGGTACTTATACTTCCGTATACGGAATATGAAATGCAATGGGTAGGTGATTTCAATCCGAAAATGATTAATATGATCCGAACTATGGCAGATACTTATCCAAGCAGAAAACTAAAAACTTACCGGTATATTTTCGACCGGACAGTCGAATTTAAAAGACATCCCATCTTCTAAAACTTTATTATTATTATTGCAGCGTAAAGATTCCGGAGGCAGTGGTATATGAATAAATTCATCGTTTCTGCCAGAAAATACAGACCACAGCTTTTTTCAACCGTCGTTGGACAGTCGCATATCACGACGACGCTAAAAAATGCCATCCGCAACAAACAACTTGCCCATGCTTTTTTATTCTGCGGTCCGCGCGGTGTGGGAAAAACAACCTGTGCGCGCATCCTGGCAAAAGCCATAAACTGCGAAAACCCGGCCGCGGATGGAGAAGCCTGTAACGCCTGCCAATCCTGCATTTCGTTTAATGAAGGCAGTTCCCTGAATATTCATGAACTGGATGCTGCCAGCAATAATTCGGTAGATGATATCCGGTCCCTGGTTGATCAGGTGCGATTTGCCCCTCAGCCGGGAAAATATAAAGTCTATATCATTGATGAAGTGCACATGCTCAGTTCTTCAGCATTTCAATGCATTTCTGAAAACCCTGGAAGAACCACCACCTTATGCCATTTTCATTCTGGCAACCACTGAGAAACATAAAATACTTCCTACCATACTGAGTCGCTGCCAGGTGTTTGATTTTAAAAGGATCACCAACCAGGATATCATAGATCACCTCCTGGAGATCTGTGAAAAGGAAAATATACCTGCCGATAAATCTTCACCTGGAAATTATTGCGCAGAAAAGTGAAGGCTGTATGCGTGATGCGCTGAGCATCATGGATAAAATGGTGAGTTTTTCGGATGGAAAAATCACCTATGCAGATACCCTGGAACATCTGAATATCCTGGACGACGGTTATTATTTCAAATTACTGAATGCAATCCGGGAACAGCAACTGTCCGAAGCCCTGCTGATCTTTGATGAAATAAACCGTAAAGGATTCGAAGGAGATCTTGCTACTGAATGGATTTGCAGAATTCATCCGGAACCTGCTCATTTGCAAAGATGAAAAAGCAGCCCGCCTGCTTGAAGTGGTGGAAGACTTCAAACAAAAATATCTGGAGGAAGCCAAAGGGTGTGGAAGGATCATGGCTGATCAGCGCGCTGAACATTCTGAGCGAATCTGAATTTCATTATAAGGCGGCCAGGAATAAAAGACTTGCATGTTGAACTGGCACTGATCAAACTCGCCTACCTGAATCAAGCCCTTCATTTAGTCGGAAGGGTTTGCCGATAAAAAAAAGGGAACGGCAGAGCCGTGAAACCGGTGGCGTACCGGCGTGATCGCCCCGCTTGAAATAAAAGAAAAAAGAATCCGCTAACTCATGTCATCAGAAAAAATCCCTGTAAAATCCAGACCCGGACACCATATCCGTTCAGGCACCCAAACTGATTATTGAAGAATCGAAGCCTGCTCCGCACCACGAGTTTTGGTGCCCTTTCGAAAATTCGTCAGGAAGTGGTGAATCGTAAAATCAGCAACTGCTTCTCCTGCATGCAAAACCACTCGATCTGACCCTGTTAACCGAAGTATGGAACCTGTTTACGGCTGACCTGAAGAAAAATAAAAATTCCGCTGCACAGAGTTTTGAAGGTGCCGAACTCCGCATCCTGGATGAGCAGCGATTTGAAATATTAACGAACAATAACCTTGAACAACGTTTTGTGGAACAGGAAAAAAGAAGACTTTCCGATCTTGCTGCAGGAACAGTTCGGCAACAAGAATATTTCCTTTTCAGTCATTATTCGTGAACAAACTACTGTTTTGGTGCAAAGGGAAAAAACATTGAGTAAAAGAGATCAGTTTCAACAAATTGCTGAAATGTACCCGCTTGTAAAAGAATTAAAGGACAAACTGAAACTGGAACTTGACTATTAAATCAATGTCACCATTTCCCCCTGGATGTCAGCTGTCCTTTAATAACAATTCATTTACAATCAAATGCTAAAAATCCTCTAATTTGAATTCCCCGATTTTGCTTAGCCGTTGATTCGCAGGATCTTTACATATTCTTATGGCAGGAAACTCTACGACCCAGGTTTTTCAAACCAGCTCTTCATCCCGTTGGTCACGTTTTGTTTGGAGCAGCCGCCTGATCGCTCTTTTTGTTGTTCTAGGCGTTATTACTATTATCATTACTTTAACCCGGGTATATACGCCTTCACTTCCGAATATGATCGGAACCCAGGAAAAAGAGGCCTTATTCGACAGTTCCGTCATGGCTCTTTAATAAAAGTAAAATAGGCAAGCAATATGGCGGATTCCGGAAATACATCAATGAAAAAGTTGCCTACAAAGCCGGAGGATATCCGATACCCAAAAGATTCAAGAAAAAGAACGGGATTATTGTGCAGGCAGACTCCAGTTTTTATTCTTTTAAAAAATTCTCAGCCGGCGTTCGTGCGGGATTTTATGTAAACTGGTCCCCTTCTTCTTTCGTTTCCCTGGAGCAGAATATATCCCGGTTGAATATGGTGCTGCCGGAATGGTTGTTCCTCGATGCAGGTGCCGATACACTCATTACCCATACGGATCCCAGACTTATGATCAACCAGCAGAAAGCAATGGATATCATGGCCAAGGCCGGTGTGAAAGTGCTTCCCCTGCTCACCAATAATATCGCGGGTGTTTTCCGGGGCGATGTGGTGCACCGGATTCTGAATGACCCGGGCAAAAGAGACCGCCTCATTGATGATATCATCCGGTATCTCGACCACCAATAAACTCGACGGGATCAATATAGATTTTGAAGACCTCGTGGAAAAAAAGAATGAAGTGCTGGTGCAGTTCCAGAAACACTTTACGAAAAAATGCACGCCGGGGTCTGCTGGTATCCCAGGATGTGCAGCCTTTTAACCAGGACTATAATTTTAAGGAATTGTCAAACTACAACGACTATATAATACTGATGGCATATGATCAGTTTTCAGATGGAACAGGTCCCGGTCCCATTTGTCACCAGAAATGGATCGAAGGAGCCGTAGATGAAGCGATCAAAAAAATTCCCGCCGACAAACTTATCCTCGCGGTCGCCGGATTTGGATACGACTGGAAACTGGATGAAAATGATAAGGTAATTTCCGCTGCCCCGATCAGTTACCAGGATGCGCTGACACTTGCTCATAGTTATGATGGCAAAATAATTTTTGATAACGATTCCTATAACCTGCATTTCACTTACGACGGGGATGATGGTGCACCTCATAAGGTGCAATTCACCGATGCAGCCACTACATTCAACTCCCTGCGATTTGCGGAAGAATCCGGACTCGGCGGTGTGGCACTCTGGCGTCTTGGAAATGAGGACACCCGGATGTGGGATTTCTATGATCACGACATGAGTAAGGACAGCCTGAAGAATTTTGATTTTCATTTATTCACCACCGTAAAGACCATGAGCCTGGATGAAACACCCGCCTATTCCGGTGAAGGTGAAGTACTCGATGTGATTGGGGGACCGACCAGTGGGAAAATTGCTCCCGAACTGGATACAGCCGAATTGCTGATCAGTGAAGAAGTCTATGTTGATCTTCCCTCCAAATGGCTGGCAAAAAAATACGGTACGCGCGACAAGAAAAAACTGGTACTTACTTTCGACGACGGACCAGACCCGCTTTATACGCCACAAATTCTTGATATACTGAGCAGGGAAAATGTTCCGGCCGCTTTTTTCCTGGTAGGTATCAATGCAGAAAATAATATTCCCATCGTAAAACGAATTTACCGGGAAGGACACGAAATCGGTAACCACACATTTACCCATCCCAATATTGCCAAGGTCAGTAAGAAAAGGGCAGTTATCGAAATGGATGCTACGCGACTGCTAATCGAATGCATAACGGGGCATTCAACCGTTTTATTCCGCGCACCATTCAATGCAGATTTCGAACCCCAGAAAGCGGAAGAACTGATTCCGGTTGCCATCGCGCGTGAAAAAAACTACCTGGATATCGGCGAATCCATTGACCCCCTCGATTGGGAACCGGGCACATCTGTTGATTCCATTGTAGCCCGCGTTATTGCCCGTAAGCAAAATATGACCAATCAAAACCTGAGCGGGAATATTATCCTTTTACACGATGCAGGAGGAGACAGCCGCCAGGCCACCGTAGATGCGCTTCCGCGGATTATACATTATTTCAAAGAAAGAGGCTACCAGTTCACGACCATTGCCGACTTACTGGGAAAGAAAAAAGATGACCTCATGCCTTCTGTTCCAAAAGGCAGCGGGTATTACCTTCTTCAATTAAATTATGTACTGGCCATGTCGGCTTATCTCGGCAGTCATTTCCTGACATCCGTTTTCATTGTATTTATTATTCTCTCACTGTTGCGCATACTCTTTATGGCTGTCATTGCCACAAAACAGCACCGGTGGGAAAAAGCTTACGGCCTGAAACCATTCTGGAAAGCGGATGGTAAGGGATGCACCCCTGGTCAGCATCATTGTTCCCGCTTATAACGAAGAGGTCAATGCGGTGAGTTCGATAGAAAATTTACTGAAAACAGATTATCCCCGGTTCGAAATCATCTTCGTTGACGATGGTAGCAGAGATGGTACATTCGACAAGGTTAGCAACGCCTTTGAAGGATATCCCAATGTGCGTGTATTTACAAAAGCCAATGGTGGTAAAGCGTCAGCTCTGAACTTCGGGATACAGCAGTCAGCCGCAGATTTCGTGATTTGTATTGATGCAGACACCAAATTGCTGTCCGATGCTGTATCGAAACTCATGATCCATTTTGGTGATACCCGGTATCACAACGGAAAAAAAGTGGGGGCAGTAGCCGGAAATGTAAAAGTGGGCAATACCGTGAACCTGCTCACCCGGTGGCAATCCATTGAATATATCAGCAGCCAGAATTTTGACCGGAAGGCTTTTGCCTATGTGAATGCAATAACGGTGGTGCCGGGAGCTATTGGCGCTTTTCGCAAAGCTAGCTCTGCAGGAAGCAGGTGGATTTACTTCCGATACCCTGGCCGAGGACTGTGACGTCACCATCCGGATGCTCCGCTGCAACTATATCATCGAAAATGAAAACAATGCCATCGCGATGACGGAAGCGCCCGAAACAATCAAAATGTTTATCAAACAAAGGTTTCGCTGGAGTTTCGGAGTTATGCAGACATTCTGGAAAAACAGGGATATGCTATTCAGCACCCGCAATAAATCGCTTGGCTGGATTGCCTTGCCGAATATCCTGCTCTTCCAATATATCATTCCTTCAATCATCCCGCTGGCAGATTTTTTTATGCTGGTCGGATTGTTAACGGGAAATGCAGCCCGAATCGGAACCTACTATCTGGTATTTATGATCGTGGACCTGGGCGTAGCCATTCTCGCTTTCAGCTTTGAAAAGGAAAACCTGGCCAAGCTTGTATGGCTGATTCCCCAGCGTTTGGTCTGGCGCTGGCTCATGTGGTTTGTATTGTTCAAGTCGTTCAGGAGGGCTATCAAAGGAGAACTTCAACACTGGGGGGTGCTCAAGCGTACCGGTAACGTAAAAGAAATACCAACACTTCAAAGTGTATGATCCTGTACGACCACTTCGTTTCACGTTTTTGCCTTAATTTCGAAGTTCCAAAATTTAAAATTATCCAGTTTTATGGCTGAAGTTATTTTAATGCCGCGGCTAAGTGATACGATGACGGAAGGTGTGATCGCTGCCTGGCATAAAAAGGTAGGTGACAATGTCAAAAAGGGTGACCTGCTCGCGGAAGTGGAAACGGATAAAGCAACCATGGATCTGGAAAGTTATAAAGATGGTACATTGCTGTTTACAGGCACCGAAAAAGGCGGTAAGATTCAGGTAAATGATTTGCTGGCCATCATCGGAAAACCCGGGGAAGATATTAGCAAATTGGTGAAATCGGGCGCTGCCACTGCTCCTACGGCTTCTGCTGCTACCTGCGGCCCCAGCGGCATCAACTGCCACACCAGCTAAACAGGAAACTCCGTCAACTGCCAACCGTCAACCATCAGCCCAGGCAGCACCCGCACTTGACTTGTCATCCATGCAGGAAGTGATCCTGATGCCCCGGCTTAGCGATACGATGACGGAAGGTGTTATTGCTGAATGGCATAAGAAAGTTGGTGACATGGTGAAAAAAGGTGATATCCTCGCTGATATCGAAACCGATAAAGCGACCATGGAACTGGAAAGTTATAAGGAAGGAAAATTATTATTTACCGGCGCAGAAAAAGGGCAAAAAATCGCAGTAAATGATTTGCTGGCAATTATCGGTGAAGAAGGAAAAGTGAATGTGCAACAAATTGTTGATGCATCAAAAAATAAGGGCACTGCACCGGTCGCCGATAAAGAACCAGTTGCTGAACCGGTTGATTCAAAGACAGCACCGGCGCCTGTTACAACAGAAACCCATGCACTTGAACGGGGACGGCCGCATCAAGGCTTCTCCTCTGGCTAAAAAACTCGCTTCAGAAAAAGGCATTGATCTTTCCAAACTGCATGGCAGCGGGGATTTTGGAAGAATTATCAAAAAAGATGTCGCTGAATATACACCTGCTGCATCTGCTCCGGTTGCTCAGACACAAAAGGCAGCTGCTGTCTCCATCCGCACCCGCAGGCCAGGTAAGCTTCGATGATGTGCCGGTCTCACAAATGCGAAAAACCATCGCGAAACGCCTGTCAGAAGCCAAATTTTCTGCACCGGAGTTTTACCTGACGATCACGGTGGATATGGATCAGGCCGTAAGCAGCCGGGCGAAAATAAATGAAACGGCTCCGGTAAAAATATCTTTTAATGATTTCGTTTTAAAAGCCACAGCATTAGCATTGAAGAAACACCCGGCGGTTAACAGCAGCTGGATGGGAGACAAAATACGGGTAAACCACCATGTAAATATTGGCGTGGCGGTCGCAGTTGAAGATGGATTGCTGGTACCTGTTGTGCGTTTTGCAGATACAAAATCGTTGTCGCAGATTTCCACTGAAGTAAAAGAATTTGCTGCAAAGGCAAAAAATAAAAAATTACAACCGTCAGACTGGGAAGGAAGTACGTTTACGATTTCCAATCTTGGTATGTTCGGTATGGATGAGTTCACTGCCATTATTAATCCACCTGATTCCTGTATTCTCGCAATCAGTTCAATTCAACAGATTCCTGTTGTGAAAAATGGCGCAATTGTAGTTGGCAATGTGATGAAACTGACAATGACATGTGATCACCGCGTAGTTGACGGAGCCACTGGTGCTGCGTTTCTGCAAACGCTAAAAGGCCTCCTGGAGGAGCCCCTGCGAATGCTAGTTTAATCACCGTCACTTGTAAGAATTTAAACACTACCGGACCATTCTTCAAAAAAAATAACAGCCCGAGTACGGGAAAAAAGAAAAATATTTTCTTAAGAAAGCTGGTTTTCATACACACGGGTTTCGGACTATTGGGAAGAAAGGTGTACCAAATACAAGCTATTGTTATACAGATAGTTAAAATTGAAAATCTTTCCTACTTCGGGAGAAATTTCCTTAGGTAAAAGAAAAATAAGGGTTTCCAGGAAGTCCGGATCCGGATCTCACAGGGGTCACTCAACTCTTTTCTGTAAGTTGCCGTACTCTTAATTATAATGCTTCAGCGATCCACGATTCAGTTACTCCGGTTTCATTTCTCTTTCTTTCTCATGCCTGTTTATTGGTTTGCACTGAGTCAGGTGGTAAGGCCGGATCCCGGCAGGGCCCTACTCATTTTTCTTATCATACATCTGTTAATATATCCATCCAGCAATGGATTTAATAGTTATATGGACCAGGATGAGGGAAGTATAGGGGGGCTTAAAACACCGCTGCAGCCGACGAGACAACTGCTCTATGCAACGCTCACTATGGACGGTCTGGCGATTATTCTCGGATTTTTAATCAGCAATTATTTTGTGCTGGCAACAGGACTATATATTTTGGCTTCCAGGGCTTATAGCGCAAGATCTATTCGATTGAAGAAGTACCCGGTCATCGGATTCCTTACCGTGGTGGTTTGCCAGGGTGCCCTGATTTTTTTTATGGTTTATCATGGATCTAATTCACAATTATCGTTGAATGTACCCATGCTGGGTATGATTTCTGCATCCCTCCTGATAGGCGGATTTTATCCGCTCACGCAGATCTACCAGCATGAGGCGGACGCAAGAGACGGTGTCAGGACGCTCAGCGCGCTGTTGGGTATCCGTGGTACATTTAAATTCTGCGCTATCGTGTATTGTTTTGCATTCATTGTGTTGTCTTATTTTATGCTTGTATCGCTGGAAATAAAAGAATTTTTGATTTTGACAACCTGTATGCTTCCGATTCTCGTATACTTTATAGTATGGGCCGTACAGGTTTGGCGGGATCCTTCCAGGGCCGATTTCAAACATACGATGCGGATGAATATAATTGCCTCCTGCCTTACCAGCATTGGCTTTATTCTTGTATTTCTGATGCAGTATCGGTTCACAAATTAAAATAACATCTTGGCGCAGATTAAATCCATTGGTACAGCCGTACCCGAGTACAAACATGAACAGGATGAAATCCTGCATTTCATGAGTCGTATCTATGCATTTAATGAAAAAGAAAGAAGAACCTTAAAATTTCTTTATCACCAAAGTGGTATTGAAAGTCGTTATTCTGTTTTATCAGACTACAGCAGGGAACCAGCGGCGTGGACATTTTATCCTCCCGCGGAAAACCTGGAACCTTTTCCTTCCCTTGAACTAAGAATGAAGATTTTTAACCGGCATGCTGTCGGCCTATCTGCTTCGGCTATCCGGAACTGTTTAGAGAACCAGATGGAAACTCAGGGATATTACCCACCTGATCACAGTGACCTGTACCGGGTTAAGTGCGCCTGGTCTGGACTTGCAGTTGATGGAAATGCTGGATCTGCCAAAAAACATTTTCAGGACCTCGGTAAATTTTATGGGTTGTTATGCAGCCATTCATGCACTCAAACTCGCAGAATCATTGTGCCATACGGATCCATTCGCCAAAGTACTGATTGTTTGCACGGAACTGTGCACATTGCATTTTCAGCAACAGGCCACCAATGACAATATTACTTCCAGTTTGCTCTTCGGTGATGGTTCGGCAGCAGTGTTGGTAACAGGTGATCGGGTGATAAAACAGCAGGCTTTCCACTGATGGGATTTTATGGAGAAGTGATGCCGAAAGGGAAGCAGGATATGTCCTGGGAATTATCATCCACCGGCTTTGCGATGACGCTGAGCAGTTATATTCCATCGCTGATTGAAGAAGATTTCGAAAAACTGGTTAATGAGGCCCTGGTTAAAAATAATATTTCACGGGATCAAATAACCCATTGGTCCATTCATCCCGGTGGAAGAAAAATCCTGGAAGCTATCGAAAAAAGTCTTTCTCTTCCGAAAGAAAAGCTGGATGCTTCTTATAAAGTGCTCAGGGATTATGGAAACATGTCTTCCCCTACTATATTATTTGTTTTAAAAGACATTTTATCCGGCCTGGACAGATCGAAAAGCCAGATTGTATTTGGTGCAGCTTTTGGTCCGGGGCTAACGATGGAAACCTTTATTGTCGGTACGGACAACTGACAATTTAAATTAGTACCCCGATTATCCTGGTTTACTTTTATGCTTAACTTTTTTTATCGAATATATGGATTTTTCTATTCGTTCCTGCCAGACTGAATTACTGGATATGCCGAATATTCCGGCAGAAGATATTCATCGGAATATGTATGAGCTGGAAATTATTAATCGCCGTTTGGGCGGACATGCAATCACACTCCGTGGATTTTCTAAATTATTAAAATTAAAAAACAAAAATCAGATAGATGTGTGTGAAATCGGCTGCGGAGGAGGCGATAATCTGAAAGTCATTGAGAATAGTTTCACCGGTAAAGATGTAATGCTTAGTTTCACAGGCATAGATATCAACCCGGACTGTATCCGGGTGGCAGAAAATATAAAATGGAGATCCAAAATTCGATTCCTGATCAGCGACTATAAAAAAATCCATTTTGAAGTTAAACCTGATATTATTTTCTGTTCCCTGTTCTGTCATCATTTTAAGGAAGCAGAGCTCATTGAAATGTTTCGCTGGATGCATGACAATGCCAACTACGGATTTTTTATCAATGACCTGCATCGTCATCCAATGGCTTATCATTCTATCCGTTTCCTTACTTCCCTGTTTTCACGATCATACCTGGTAAAAAATGATGCGCCCATATCTGTTTTAAGGGGTTTCAAAAAGAAAGAACTGAACAACCTGCTACAAAGAGCAGGTATTGTTCACTACACCATAGAATGGAAATGGGCTTTCCGCTGGCTGGTGATCGCCAGTCGCTGAATTAAAAAATGTTTTGTATTATGGCGATAAAAAACTCAACATATGATATTGCCATCACCGGCGGCGGCCTTGCCGGGATCTCACTTTCTATTTTACTCGCACAATTGGGCTGGCGGATATGTCTCCTCGAAAAAGAAATATATCCTTTCCATAAAGTGTGCGGGGAATATATCAGTATGGAAAGCTGGGATTTCCTCGTTGGGCTGGGTCTTCCACTTGAAAAATGGGAGCTGCCTAAAATCCGTGAATTAAATATTACGGCCCCGAATGGTCAGATGCTTCGTGCTGATCTTCCTCTGGGTGGTTTTGGTGTCAGCCGGTTTAAACTGGATGCGGCCCTTGCAGAGATCGCCAGATCAAAAGGAGTGGAGGTTTACCAAAACACCAAAGTATATGATATCCATTTTGAAGAAGGCATTCACCGGATTGATAGCAGCGCCGGCCGGTTTACATCCAGCATAGCCTGTGCCTGCTACGGCAAAAAAAGCAACCTGGATGTGAAATGGAGAAGACGGTTTCTCCGGCGCGGTAGCAATAGAAATTATGTCGGTGTAAAATATCATGTAAAAACCAACCTGCCGGAGCATCAGATTTCTCTGCATAACTTTCCAGGCGGTTATTGCGGGATTTCAAAAATTGAAGAAAATCGATACTGCTTATGTTATCTTACCCAATCTGAAAATTTGAAGAATAACGGACAATCCATTACGCTCATGGAGGAAAAAATTCTAAAGCAAAATCCTTCCCTCCGCAAACTACTGGATGAAGTGGAATTTTTATTTGATGAACCGGTCACGATTTCGCAAATCAGCTTTGCAAAAAAAACACAGGTCGAAGATCATGTGCTCTGCATCGGTGATGCTGCCGGTATGATTACTCCCTTATGCGGAAATGGAATGAGCATGGCCCTACATGGATCAAAAATTGCCGCAGAGGCAATTAATAGTTTTCTGGCCAACAAAATTACCCGTGAAGAGATGGAAAATGCCTATAAGAATAACTGGAACCGACTGTTTGCGAAAAGGTTAAAAACCGGGCGGCTTATCCAGCGCTTTTTCGGAAATCCTTTCTGGTCCATTTTATTGATCCGTATTATGAAACCCCTCCCCTTTCTAACCAGAGCATTAATCCGTCAGACCCACGGCGAAAAATTCTGATCTGACGCGCATTGTCTTATAATAAGTGTAACCATTTATTTTTATCAATTCATAAAGCGGTAATCGATTTGGGACCTAAAACTTGCCAAGAAATTTTTAAATTGTCGCATGAAACGTTTTCTGCCTTTTTTACTTACTTCATTATTTTTGACAGCCGCCGCCCAGGATAAGAACCAGTTTTATGCCCTGGATGCCAAAATGAACCAGACTGTACTGGACTCTTCCAAATATATTTTGTGGATACACGAAACTGAAAACAGCAGATGGCAGTGGGATTATTATTATACCTGGGGACCCTTGGTCAAATCCACCAGGTACGCAGATCATGACGGTACTGTACCGGATGGCAGATTCTGTATTTATAATATACCAGGGAAACCTTGATTCTACCGGCATATTTGATCACGGCAAAAAAAATGGCAGTTTCTATAAACTGAAAACTTTTTCACCCGATAGTATCGTGATGTTCAGGCAGACCGATTGGATTTTGGATAGCCTGGTTAAATCCATTGATTTTCTTTCAGAAGATTCAAAAAATAAACAAATAGACACAGCCGGGGAAAAGGAATCTGAATTTCCCGGCGGAGTAGCTCAATGGCAGCTGTACCTGTCAAAGAATCTGAACTATCCTGAAAGAGCGGTTACTAAAGAAATACAGGGGCAGGTTCGAATTTATTTTATGGTTGACAGGGAAGGCAATATTATTGATCCATATATTCAGAAATCTGTTGAATATTCACTGGATCAGGAAGCTCTCCGTATAATTAAAAACTCCGGAAGATGGGATCCCGCGCAAAAAAATGGTACGGCGATAAACTCGTATAAGGTTCAACCATTTAACTACAGGCTGGAATCTCACTAGAATTTAAACTTTCGCTCTACCGCTTTGTTATTACACTATGGCCACTAAAAAAACGCTTGTTCTCGGTGCCTCTTCCAACCCGTCACGATATAGTTTTCTTGCGGTCAACAAGTTACGGGAACATCATCACCCGGTCGTTGCGATCGGAAAAAAAACCTCCCGGGTAGCCGATGTAACTGTAGAATCAGAACCAAGGCCGGTTCGGGATCTCGACACGGTGACCATGTATCTGAATACCGAAAATCAGAAGAATTACTATGATTATATAATTTCCCAGCATCCCCGCCGGGTCATTTTCAATCCGGGAGCCGAAAATCCGGAATTTGAGAAAATGCTCAACGATAAGGGCATTCAGACGATGGAAGCCTGTACGCTTGTATTGTTGTCGACAGGCCAATATTGAAAGTGTGGTAGTATGATATTGCTACTGTGCATTTCCCAGGATGGGAACAATTCCAGGCTAATTAATTCGTTTTTATAATAGCAGACGTCCAAAGTTTGCTCCCTAATCCGATGCATATCCTGAAAACATTTTTAAGTAGCATTTGCCTGCTGTTTAGTCTCTTGCTGTCGGCCCAGCAAAAAGATGCGCCGTCAGATCTTCCCTATTCAAATAAAATTGAACTGAGTAACCAGGCCCTGGAATCATTATTTCAGGCATCAGGACATATATCTATTCAACTCGCGCCAGGCTTCTTTCTGGAAGGAAAAATCCAGAACAAAACGGATCATGGCAATTCGGTGATTTCCCTGCTGGTCAAAGTGGATAGCCATCCGGGTGGTATGCTGAGCATTTCCCGTTATAAAGATCCAAAAGGAAATATTTTTTATGCGGGACACCTGCTGAAATTACATGAAACCGAAGGCATGATGCTAGTCGAAAGGGACCAACATTATTATTTCATTGAAACCCAACAAAGATTCCTTGTAGCCGAATGAAAAAATACTCTCTATATATTATCCTTTTGCTGACGGTCGGAATGAATTTAAATGTTGCTGCCCAGGTTCCTGTATTAAACAGCTATTCGCCGGCTGAAGCCACGGTGTATCTCGATTTTGACGGTGCTGAAGTGGAAGGAACCATCTGGAATGAACAGGGGAAAATCGATGCCGCCCCCTCGGGACTTGGTCCTGCGTCTATTACCTGGATCTATAAAATTATTGCAGATCATTTCAAATTATTCAACCTGAATATCACAACAGATCCGGCCGTTTACCAAAGAGCACCTGTTCATCAGCGCACCCGCATCATCATCACACCTGATGGAAGCTGGTGGGGGCCTGCAACCGGTGTTTCAGCCATTGGCTCATTTGTTTGGGGCGACGATACACCGGCTTTTGTTTTTACGAATGCTCTGACAGATAATCCATCGTTTATCGCAGCCGCGGCGACACACCAGATCGGTCATACATTGGGACTGCAGCACCAGAGCGTTTATGATTCTTACGGAGCTATGATAACCGAACTGAGCGGAGGAGAAAGTAATATATTCTCCAATCAGGCACCCCTGATGGGCATCCCATTTTATAAGCAGGCTGTCTGGAAAGACGGACATCCTTCAACCGGTGCCCGGAATATCCAAAGTGACACCGCCGCCATAGCAGGCGCACCTAACTATATCGGATACCGGAAAACGACCGATACAGATATATCAACAGAAAATGGGATAAAGATCGAAAGACAGGATCGCAGTTATATTTCGCTGATCAGTTCAGGAGATTATTCATTTCGGCTGTTCGACATCAGCGGGCGTTTACTCACGCAGGGTATGCTTAAACCCGGATTCAATGAAATCCGCACCAATCCTGCTTCAACGGGGGTATTGGTACTCCAGTGGTCGGGAGAATTCGGTTCAGGTTCACAGAAGATAATACATTAGTAACATATATTTTTTTTGCTGACATGTTTTTTCGCTAAATTCGAAAAACCTATTTCCATATGCTATGGCGAAAATTTAATGGCGACCTTATTGAATTACCAATTGCCCGCGAAGTTGAAAACGCCATCCGGCGTGAAACAAAAAATGGATTTCACCTCAAAGTTTGCATTGGTACTGACTCCCAGGTAAAGGGAGCTGAAACCGAATTTGCCACCGTGATTGTTTTCTTACGTGAAGGTCACGGCGGATTCATGTTTATTCACAACGAAAAAACAAAAACCCGTTACAGCATCAAGGAACGTATGCTGGTGGAAGTGGCAAAAAGTATTGAAATTGCCTATGAACTTTGTCCTTTGTTCACCCTTTATGATGTGGACATGGAAGTTCACGCAGACATCAATACCAATCCACATTTCAAAAGTAACGATGCACTGAAGGAAGCCATGGGATATATCCTTGGTATGGGCTTTGCATTCAAGGCCAAACCTGAAGCTTTTGCAAGTAGTAGTTGCGCAAACAAAGTTGTGAACTGATCAGGGAGCGGTTTTCTTCCAGTCTTCGTTCATCTCTCCGATTAACCGGAGAATGTCCCGCCTGCCAGATTTCTTTTCTGCGCTTGTAATAAAATGACGAGGCAGGAACTGCCAGGTGGCGCGCATTTTTTCCAGGAATCCGTTCACATTTGCCGCAACCGTTCGTTGATTTTCCTTATCAGATTTTGTAAACACCAGCGTGAAAGGAATTTCCCATTCCCCCAATTTGTTTACGAAGTCGAGATCCAGTTTCTGGGGTTCATGGCGACTGTCTATTAATAAAAACACGTGAGCAAGTGTTTCCCTTTTTTTGAGAAAGTCGCCAATCATGATTTCCCATTGCTTACGCTGGGAAATCGAAACCTTGGCAAAACCATAGCCGGGTAAATCAACCAGCCACCATTTGGATACGACTTTTTTCTCATCGATGCTTTCAACTGAAAAATGATTGATGAGCTGGGTCTTGCCCGGCGCAGCTGATGTTTTGGCCAGTCTGTCTATATCGGTAAGCATATTGATCAGGGATGACTTGCCCACATTACTTCTTCCAATAAATGCATATTCCGGCAGATCGGTGACCGGACAGGACTGATATGAGGGACTGCTGATAACATATTTCGCGGATCGAATCTCCATACTGCAAGGTAGTATTTCAATTCCCGATTTAGTTGACCGGTATCAACTGCTAAAAAAATTATAGGTGCATATTTGGTTTTTAGTTAATTTGGAATGACCAAAACAACTGACTCATGATCTATACCAACAGCAGGGATGGTTTTGAGGCTGAATTTGCCCTTCTGTTAAAAGAGCACGAACATAACCTGCGGGTCTTTGCATACCGGGTTACCAAATGTGAACAGCTCGCCAAAGACGTGGTACAGGAAGTTTTCCTCAAATTATGGGAGCATCGCGACCAGTTTCATCAGATCGAGAACATAAAAGCCTGGTTATACCGGGTGACAGAAAATAAACTGATTGACCACTTACGCAAAATGGCCGCTGATAAGCGTTTACGCCACAAAACATGGAACCGCATCCGGGAGTCCAGCAATGAAACGGAAATGACGCTGTCAGCAAAAGAATCAGAACATATTATTTCACAGGCCATTGAAACATTGCCGGCACAACGCAAAATAATATACAGGCTTAATCGCGAGCAGTATCTTAGTTATGATGAGATAGCCCGGGCGTTGCGCATTTCCAGGCATACCGTAAAAAATCAAATTTCCTCCGCGCTTCAAAACTTAAGAGAGCGCCTGAAAAGTCTCCGCTTCTTTTAAAAAAAAATTCCTCCCGGATAGGAACTCCTCTTTTCTGCTTCGTCTATGCAGGGATTGCGAAGCTTATGGAACAAAGAATCAAACATCTATTCAGGAAATATTTGTCAAATACTTGTACAGCAGAAGAGTTGGAGGAATTTTTTAATTGTATCCGACTATCAGACCACGATGCAGCCCTCAGGGAGATTTTGCAGGAAACCTATGAATCCATCCTGAATGCATCGGATACCTACGTGAATAAATCCGGGGATCTGATCATCCCGGGAAATTCCAAACCCTTTGTCAGTCCTGTTAAGAAGGGAAGGCGATTCAAAGGGCTGGTGGGTGTGGCAATTGTCTGCATTGTCGGGCTGATAATTACCAGCGGGGTATATATCAAAAATATGCATCATCCGGTCAAAACGATTAGCGGCTCTGACAATAATGAAAAAAACCAGCACCGAAAGAGCCGAATACAAATATATCCTCCTGCCGGACAGCACCCAGGTATGGCTGAATGCCGGCAGTACGTTGGAATACCCGGAAAATTTTGATAAGACTGTCAGAGAGGTAACCTTGTTGGGTGAGGCCTACTTCGATGTGAAACATGCGGCAGAACATCCATTTATTATACATACCGGAAAAGTGATAACAACAGTCATGGGAACAGCATTTAATATTAATGCCTATGCCGACCGGACAAATATAAAAGTCTCCGTCAGCCGGGGTAAGGTTAAAGTTAGTCTTGGAAACCAGGTGTTGGCCACGCTATATAAAGATCAGGAAATTAAGGTGAGCAAGTCTGAAAACCAGACACCACAAAAAGTGCTGAGCACCAATTCAGTCGCTGCCTGGCAACAGGGTAATATGGTTTATGAAGATGAAACACTGGGTGAAATCATTGCCGATCTGGAAAGAGTCTATAATGTGAATATCCAGATTTCTGTGGGCAGGATGAGTTCCCTTCAGGTAACCACCCGTTTTCGGAGAGAACTTGGAATCGGTCACGCTCTTGAAATCCTATGTAAGCTTACAGATACGCATTCAGAACAAAAAAACGGAACCTATTTAATTCAGTAACCGCAAAAAGAATAGCATGCAGAAAATTATCAAATCGCGGGTAGTAAAATTCGCAATTTTATCCCTCGGACTAATGTTCAGCAATTTAATAGTTTCGGCAAACGGGCCCACACAGGATCTTAGCAAAACGGTTATTCCTTTTGAGATCAGTCATGGCACCCTGAAACAGGCATTTAAAAAAATTGAATCTGAAACTCACCTGTCATTTACATTCAAAACAGAAGATGTACTTCGGTATACAGATCTCAATTTCAGTTCACCTGCTATTTCAGTAGATAAATTACTAAATACACTCTTGTCCGGAACCGAACTTGGCTATCAACAACTGGATAATAATATCATCATTAAGAAAACCAGTGTACGTATTGATCCGCCTCAGGCCAAAAGCCCGAATTTTTCAATTTCCGCTTTTGATGCAGGCATACATGGTAAAGTAACGAATGAAAAAGGTGAACCCGTACCCGGCGCTTCCATTTCTATTGAAGGACAAAACAAGGGCGTCGCCGCTGATGCAGCTGGCGAATTCACACTTCACGCACTGAAAGCCGGAAGTTATCAGATCAGGGTCTCTGCTGTTGGATATGCTACGGAAAGCCAGGTGGTTACTGTAGCAGAAGATAAAATGACAGAAATTACTTTTCAGCTTAAGGCATCTACCAATGAACTGAACGATGTGGTGGTCACGGCTCTCGGCATTCAACGTTCCGTTAGAAGTCTGGGATACTCGTCACAAGAAGTCAGCGGAAAGGAACTGACCGAAGCCCATCAGAATAATTTCCTGAATTCCTTACAGGGCCGGGTAGCAGGACTTACCATTTCCAGTGCCGGAGGAGGTCCTGGCCAGGGTGTAAGTGTAGTGATACGCGGTGTCAATTCCCTGAATCCCGGTAAATCGAATGAACCATTATATGTGGTGGATGGTATTCCGGTAGATAATGGTTCGTCGACCATGACCCTGGGTACTGAAGGCAATCGGGGAGCGCAAATGGCAAACCGGGTATCTGATATCAATCCGGAGGATGTGGAAAGTGTAAATATTTTGCGTGGCGGTGCGGCCACAGCTCTGTATGGTCTGCGCGGAGCCAACGGCGTTATCGTGATAACTACAAAATATGCTAAGGCCGGCAAACTGGTCGTTAATTACAATGCCAGCTACAGTATTGACAAAGGAGATAAGTTTCCCGATGTTCAGGGCAATTATACAATCGGATATCTGGGTGAGTATGATACCACACAGTTTTTCCCGACCTGGGGACCGACGATTGCAGATGCCAAAGCCATCGACCCCACCCACCCGGATAAGTTGTACGATCAGTATGAAAACGCTTATGTGACCGGCAATCAGTTCAGAAACACTTTATCTCTGCAGGGAGGGAATGATAAAGCTTCCCTTTCGGGATCTGTTTCCTATTTCAATCAAAATGGTGTTCTGCCCTTCACTTATTATAAAAATATATCTGCCCGGTTAAGTGGACGCTGGATATTCAGTGATCAGGTAAGTGCCGGTGCGGATGTGTTGTTTACCCATACCAATGGAAATTTTTATGATGCTGACCGATTCAATGAAGAAATGAGTTATTGGTCCCCGCGTTACAATGTGCGTGATTATTTAAAACCCGACGGTACTGAATTACCTCAGCCGAACCTGAATGGAAATGCCTGGTATAAAGCCAAAACCAATCAGTTTATATCGGATGTATATCATACCATTGCCAGTGGATATGCCACTTATAAACCCGTGAGCTGGTTTGCCGCGACCTACCGGTTCGGAGTTGACCAGTTTTCCGACAACCGCACCGCTACTGCACCTGGCCCACAGGGACTGCCGGACGAATATGTAGATGAGGATAACGGATATGGATTTGTCGGTAAATACAATATCAACAACCGCTCTGTAAATTCCAATCTGCTGCTGACCTTCGATCATAGCTGGGGGAAATTACAAACGACACTTAGACTTGGAAACGATGTGCTGGACCAGCAGACCACTACTACCAGCACCAAAGGTGATACACTCGATGTCTATAATTTATTCAACCTTTCTAATGCCAAAAAAATAACTGCAAGTAATCAGTTAACACAATACCGTATTGTTGGATTGTATGGTGAACTTGCCTTGAACTATGATAATTTCCTTTACCTCTCAGTTACAGGCAGAAACGACTGGACTTCCACCCTGGAAGCAGACAACAGATCCTTTTTCTACAGTTCAGTAAGTCTGGGTTATATTTTCACGCAACAAATTAAAAACCTGCCCAGCTGGTTTACCTATGGTAAATTCAGAACCTCGCTGGCAGGAATCGGAAAAGATGCCGCGCCTTACAGCACCAGTACCGTTTATATTCCGATGTCCGGCGATCCCGTCAATCCGACCGGTCCCATTAATGGGGTTATTCAGTGGACGCTCGACAACCGGGGAGGTATCGCCAACCTGAAACCTGAATACACGACTACTTTTGAACTGGGAACGGACCTGAGTTTTTTCAACAATCGACTTAGTTTAAATTTTACCTGGTATAAATCGAAAAGTCAGGATCAGATCATTCCGGTTAGTACCAGCCCGACTTCCGGGTTCACCAGCCTGACTTTAAATGCCGGAGAAATTCAAAACAGCGGTATAGAAGTGACCCTGAATGCGAAGCCGGTTATGACGAAGGATTTCAACTGGAATCTGGGTCTAAATTTCTCGCACAATACCAATGAAGTTATCAGCCTGTATGAGGGACTTCAGGAAATCATAGTCGGATCCCAATTCGGTTACTCACGGGCAACGGTGACCATGAAATATATTCCGGGAGAATCCGTGGGAGATATTTTTGGAACACCTATCAGCCGGTACTATGCCAAACCGGATGCAGACCCGCTGCATGTAAATAAAAGTCTCCCTCAGCAGATCGGAGCTAACGGATTTCCTGTTCTTGAACCCGCCACCAACCAGAAAATTCTTGGCAATGCTTATCCCAAATGGGTTGCTGGTATAGCCAATACCCTTTCTTATAAAAGTTTCAGTCTGTACTTTCTTTTTGACGGGCATTTTGATGTGGAGAAGTACGATCAGCTGAATAATTTCATGGCTGCTTTTGGCATCGCGAAGTATACGGAAAACAGGAATCAAACAACGGTTTTCAATGGTGTTCTGGCAGATGGAACAAAGAACACCAAACAGGTTTGGCTTGGCCAGGGCGTAGGTCCTGACGGTGTTGACTATGGCAACGGTTATTACCGGAATGTTTATCGCGGGGTGAGTGAAAATTTTGTAGAGGATGCTTCATTTATAAAACTCCGGACCGTTAGCCTCACGTATAACCTTAATCCAAAATGGCTTCAGAAATCATTTATCAAAGCAGCCAGTGTCGGATTTACCGGAATAAATCTTTGGATGCATACCAAATACCAGGGCTTTGATCCGGAATCCAGTTCTTCACCCGCAAACAGTAATCTCAACGGCCTGGCCGGTTTCACCTACCCGGCATTAAAAAGTTATATGTTTAATTTAAATGTTACATTTTAAATGCTGACCATGAAAAAACGAACACAAAAAATCAGCGCATTCATATTATTGATCCTGGGTTTCAGCAGTTGCGAAAAATACCTGGATATTAATGAGAATCCAAATGCAGCATCAGAACCTCCCATTGCCGGTTTGCTTGCACATGGAACGAATGCTTCCGCTATTTCTACCTTTAAGGTCAGCAATATTACTTCCTATTATGTTCAATACCTGGCTTCGCCCAGCATAGGCAGTGACCTCGATACCTATAACAGTATTGACCCCTCAACTGAATGGACATATATTTATGATGTTCTGTCAGATATGCACGCTATGCGGAATATTGCACTGAGTAAAAATCTGGGTGCGTATGTAGGCGTTGCGGATATTCTGACAGCCTACAATCTTCAGTTGTCGCTCAATTTATGGGGAGACCTTCCTTACTCCGAGGCTTTCCAGGGTGCAACGAATTTTACACCCAAGCTGGACGACCAGAAAGCATTGTATGATACCTGTCTCGCGCTGCTGAGCAGTGGCATAACCATATTAAGTGATCCTGCTGTAAAGGGACAACTCAGCGAAAGTTCTGATTTTATTCATGGCGGAGACAATGCGGCGTGGATAAAAACTGCATGGTTATTAAAAGCGAGACTGCTGAATGAAATCACAAAACAAGCTGCCTATGATCCGGCTGCCGTTCTCGCGGCACTTGGAAATTCCTATACGTCTAACAACGACGATGCACAGGTTACTTTATTCGATGGTCCCGGACCCTGGGTACAAGTGGCCATTGATAATGCCAACCTTAATCTGGATGGCTGGTTATCCAGTTATTTTGTGGGAACCACCAACGATTCGTTGTACGGTTATTATGATCCGCGTCTTCCCGCAATAACCGATACTACTAAATTCGGCGACTACCGGGGAACACAAAACGGCGCCGGCAGAGTGGGTTCAGGAACGAAACAGGAAGAAACTTATTTGTCGGAAGATAAATGGTATTCCACTCCGGGTGCCCCACTTCAGATTGCAACTTACGTGGAAGCAAAATTCATGGAATCTGAAGCCCAGTTCAGGTCGGGTCATAAACCGGAAGCTTATACCGCCTACCTGGATGGGATAAAAGCGAATATGCAAAAATTGAATTTACCGGATACTGCTATTACCCGTTATACAACCCTGCCCGCTGTCGCCGTAGGCTCAGCAAACCTGACTCTCGCACTTATTATGAAGGAAAAATATATCGGCTGTTTTCTTATGCCGGTAACCTGGGACGATATGCGTCGCCAGGATTATTCTTATAAACAATTTTCATTGCCCGCCAATGCCCAGCTGCAGACATTTATCCGGCGCATTGACTATCCTTCCGTAGAAATTTCCACAAATGGAAAGAATATTCCAACAGTCGAACTGACTGACCATCTTTGGTGGGATCAACCATAATCTTTTCTGCCTAAAAAAACCGTAGCAAAGTAATTTGCTGCGGTTTTTTTTTGACTAACCTGATCCGAACGGGTTAATTTTGTGGCTATGCCGGAATACCAGCACGATACAATTGTCCCGTTTAAAGATTCTGCTGTTTCCAAGAAAGAGCAGGTAGCAGAAATGTTCAATAAAATTGCCTTCCGCTACGATTTTCTCAACCGTATTCTAAGCGGGGGAATTGACAAGAGCTGGCGGAAAAAAGCAATTGCCGAACTAAAGGATTTAAAACCAAAAACCATTCTCGATGTCGCGACCGGAACGGCAGATATGCCTGTAATGCTGATAAAAATATTATCGCCGGATAAAGTTATCGGCATCGATATTTCCGAAGCCATGCTGGAGCTGGGCAGAAAAAAGATTGACAAACTGAACCTCTCCCAAAAAATTAATCTTCAAACAGGTGATGCAGAAAATATTTATTTCTCCAATGCTTCTTTTTTATGCAGTTACGGTGGCTTTTGGTGTACGCAATTTTCAACACCTGGAAAAAGGACTGAATGAAATGTACCGGATTCTCAAACCGGATGGCAAGCTGGTTATCCTCGAATTTTCAAAACCGGCAAAAGGATATTTTCTTTCCTTTCTATAAAATATATCTTCGGGTTATCGCGCCGCGGATTGGCAAAATTGTTTCCGGAAACCACGATGCATACAAATACCTGAATGATTCGGTAAATGCATTTCCCGAAGGAGATGCTTTTATTGATATTCTGAAAAAAACAGGTTTCAGGGATACTTATTTAAGAAAACTAAGTATGGGAATTTGCACGATTTATTGTGGCACGAAATAAATCAAATCCTCAATAGAATGTTATTAACTGTTCAAACAGCAATTATTCCTGTTTTTGGTCGTTATTTTGATTCAAAACCGGATCAGGCACTCCGGCTTTATCACCCTTGTGAATTGCACAAACCAGTAAAACGATAAGTTATTGATTGACTGTTACTTATGAGTTCTAAAATTTTACGGCAGCGCAAAACAGGGTATTTCCGAAATATCGGTTTGTATTTATCCTCGTGGTCTTGTCTTTACAATCCAGGGCCCAGATGAGGGATAACATCAACCTGCCAGACCATGATGATAAATTTTATCACCTCGGCATTGCTCTGATTTATCAATAATTCCCATTTCCAGGTAACACCACATCCCAACTTACTTTTAAGCGACAGTGTACTTTCCGTAAATCCCGAAAATACCGGTGGTTTTGGACTGGCCGGAATGCATACTTTTAATATTAACCGCCATCTTGAATTCAGGATCGTTTTTCCCCAACTGATGTTCTCCTATAAAAATCTAACCTATAGCACCACTTTTCCATCGGGTGAACAGACAACCGCTACCAAACAGGTAGAGTCCATTTTACTTGGATTTCCGTTACAGGTAAAATTCCTGTCGGATCGGATGGAGAATTTCCGGTTTTATATCCTGGGGGGCGTGAACTATCAGTATGATCTTGCTTCCAATGCAACGGCGAGAAAAGCAGACGACCTGGTAAAACTCAATCCTTATGACTGGAGTATTGAGGCCGGTATCGGTTTCCAGTTCTTTTTCCCGGTATTTATTCTTTCCCCGGAATTGAAAATCAGCAATGGGATCATAAACGTACATCACCGTGATCCCAACCTGATTTACTCCAATACGATCGACAAACTCAGATCGCGGATGATCGTATTCTCGCTGATTTTTGAAGGATAAAGCCAGTGTGCAGAGTGTGGAGTATGAGCATAATTACCACTAATTCACACCATACTCTACACTAATAATCGTATTGCCTCCGAAACATGTTTACCCGAAGCCCGAATGTGTACATCGTAGAGCTTGTTTTTGTAGTACCGGCGGTTGGATCATGCACGGTATAAGTCCGATACATAATGGTCCCTTCCAGGAATAAATTTTCCTTCCATTGGTAAGAAAGATAGGCGGTGGTATTGACTACGACCGCCGGAATACCGGAACCGATATAGAAACCATAATCCCGGGGACGGGTATTATAATTGAGCAGAACATTACTTCCAAAATTTTCACCAGCTGAATCCAGGCCCTGTTTGTTATAAATGCATTTCAGTTCGATATTCCATCGGTAAGCCGGCTGATAGCGGAGTATGCCGATCAGTTCAACAAAGTTTGCACCGAAAGGATGAGCAAGCGACTGGTTATAATGCGACCAGTTTGCCACCGTATCATTGTGGGAATAAGTATAGGGACGCATTACATTCATTTCAGCCTGAAAATCGAGATTCTTTACTTTGAACATATCAATGTACTTGACTCCGAATTGCAATCCCTGCTTATTTCCCCACCAGCCATCAGAATAATGCGTGATCTGATTCCAGACAAATTCATTGAAAAGCAGTTGCCCGTATAACTGAACCGAATGGGCAATATTGGCCTTGAAATCAAATCCGACTGTGGTTTTATCCGGGCTTCCATTTTCCTGTTGCGCTGCAGGCAAAAAAATCACCGGGTTCAGGTAAGAAAATTCAAAATGGTTGACCCCGCCGAAAGCGATATTACTGTATAATCCAACATTCAGCCATTTGGTTGCATTCACACTCAGGTGATGAACGACCGCATATTTTTTTGGATAATAGTAATCTCCCGGCATGATGCTGGCTGATCAGTTCCATCAGGATATTGGTATAGTTTAATTTCCAGATCCGCAGGTCCAGTTTCAGGAATAAATAGGGCGAAGCATAGTCACTTAAAAAAAGTGTGCGGTATCCGTCACCGATAAAATTTTTATCATAGCCGAACTGAAGAGTAAAATATTTCCAGAAATCAAAATCGATTGATCCCCTCGCATCCCAGTAATCAAAAGCGGTGAGCGATGACTTGAAATGTTTTAAAATAACCTACCCCCGGAACAGCCGGATATCGTGCGGTTCCATATACCCGTTGGGTGAAAAAATCCGGGCCCTCTTTCCTGGTTATCGGTGATATAACTGGAAAAACCCACATGATCTGCAATTTTGCCGCGAAAAGTGAGTCCCTTGGTATTCAGATATACCTGTTCATCATTTCCGGTTTGGTTGGAATATCTGAAACTGCAGAACCGGATTGACAGCAAGAAAAAAATCTTTTTCATTTACTTCAAAAAAATTTGCCTGTGTTTTATAAATAGTATTCCAGATCGGGTGTTTACTCTGAAAAGATTCCTGACTTCCACTCACCCATTCACTATTATTCATCAACAGGCTATGGGCATTGGTCCTGATCTGTTTTCCCGAGGTGTAAGACATCTCCATCGGATAAATCTGACTAAGCGAATCCGCCTGTTCCGTAACCTCGACTGCCACCTTACGGCTAAGGGGTTTGCACGGTAAAAATATTCAGGTCGGGATTGGTCTGCATTTTGATTCCGATCCGGTCCAGAAAATGTTCATATTGGGATCCCTGGGGAAGATAGGTGGACTGGGAGAAGCCGAAGAAGGGCAGGATTAGAATTATAATATGCCTTGCAACGGTTTTAATAAATTGCATCATTAAGTGGTTACGATTCCGATTCAAGATATGCAAAATTACCTGATAAAGAATATTTCCATCGTTAATGAAGGACGCATTTTCACCAGTGATCTGCTGATCAAAAATGGTCGCATTGAAAAAATTAGCGAATAATATTTCAGCGTCCTTTCCGGTTCAGGAAATCAACGGTGAAAACCTTCATTTATTGCCGGGTTGCATTGATGACCAGGTACATTTCCGCGAACCGGGACTAACGCACAAGGCTACCATATTTACAGAATCAAGGGCAGCGGTAGCCGGTGGAATTACTTCCTTTATGGAAATGCCCAATACCATTCCGCCGGCATTCACCCAGGAATTACTGGAAGAAAAATATGCCATTGCGAGCAAAAATTCCCTGGCGAATTATTCCTTTTATATGGGCACTTCCAATGACAATGCGGAAGAAGCCCTCCGGACCAATGAAAAGAAAAATGATATCTGCGGAATAAAAATATTCATGGGTTCCTCAACCGGAAATCTGCTGGTTGACAATTATCTGACGCTGGATAAATTATTTGCAGAAAGCGAAGTACTGATTGCCACCCATTGTGAATCCGAAAAGATCATTCGGGAAAATCTGGAAAATGCACTTTTGCAAAAACAGGACACTAACTGCCGCAGATCATCCGCTGATCAGGATCGGTGGAAGCCTGTTTTGAATCCTCTCTAACCGCCATACAGTTCGCAAAAAAACATGGCTCCCGACTGCATATTTTTCATCTTTCCACTGAAAAGGAACTCAGTCTTTTTACCAATATGATTCCCCTGGCCGAAAAACGGATTACAGCGGAAGTTTGTGTTCATCATCTGCATTTCAGTTCCGACGACTATGCGCAGTCTGGGAAACCAGATCAAATGTAATCCGGCCATCAAAGCACCGGAAAACCGGGAAGCCCTCTGGAAAGCATTGCTGGATGACCGGCTGGACCTGATTGCCACGGATCATGCACCGCATACGCTGGAAGAAAAAGGATTTTTCAGGAATGAAAGTCGGTTTGCTGGAACAAGATCCCTGGTGAAGCAAGGTGGCTTACCTGCAGGCCCATGCCGGTCTTCCCCTGGTACAACATTCGCTGCTCCTGATGCTATACTATGTAAAACAGGGGAAAATTATCCCTGGAAAAAATGGTTGAAAAAATGTCCCATGCCGTGGCTGTTTGTTTTCAGATCCGGGAACGGGGTTTTATCCGGGAAGGATATTTTGCCGACCTGGTTATGGTAGACCTGAACCGGAGTTCGGATGTGCATGCCCGTAATATACTGTATAAATGTGGCTGGAGCCCGCTGGAAGGGTCGGTCTTCCCTGCTTCCATTATACATACTTTTGTAAACGGCCACCTGGTTTATGGAAATGGAGGGTTCGATGAATCACAGATGGGAAAACGTTTGGAATTCCAACGATAAGCAGCTATTATTCCATTATGCAAATTGACAACACAACCTATGCAGACCTTTCTATTTTTCAAACGACGGATGATTCTTCCCTCTTCAGCAAACTGGACCGCACCCGTACCGTTGGCGGCAGAATACAACTCCTGGAGTTTTTCAATCATCCATTCAGTGAGCTGGAAAAATATCCGGCAGACACAGGAGATTCTCGGTATCTATTCGAAATATGAAAAAGAATGGGGGCCGTCCATTTCCAACGGAACCATCATGGTGATGGAAAGATTTTATGAAACGCCGCTGGATAAAATTCCAGCTTCCCATGATCCGGTCAGTGCCCGGATGTATCAGTTATTACATGCTCCGGACTATTCGCTGACCCGATATTCCATTGGTCATTTTGCAGATTTTATCCGTGGGATATTATCTATTATGGCCATCGGGAAAAAAATAGCCTGCCCTTCGATGTTGAATCTGCTTTTGGAACGGGCCGGAAAGTTACTCAGCTCCGGCTATCATTCATGCACTGGCAAAAAAAAATCGGGCGATAAACTCCAGCCGCAGAAGTCGTTGAATATGGAAATTATATCCGGAATCATTTTAAACCGGCAGCCCTTGACCCTGATCGAAATTTATGGAAAACTCGATGCCTGGTATTCCATGGCTATGGCCGGAAAGGAATTCAATCTGGTGATGCCGGAAATCCTGGATTCAGAATTCCCTTTTATTGAAGTGAAATCGCTCCATCATCTTCTGCTGCCCGAAGCCGTTTCCTATGATGTGCATATGGATCCGAAAAGTAATTTTTTTTTTCTCACAGGAGCCAATATGGCCGGCAAAAGCACTTTTATCAAATCCGTAGGTGCAGCGCTTTTCCTTGCGCATCTGGGTATGGGCGTCCCGGCAGATACAGATGAGGATCAGCCTGTTCGACGGTATACTCAGCAATATAAACGTAGTTGACAATTTAGTGAAGGGTGAAAGTTATTTTTTTAATGAAGTACAAAGGATCCGGAATACCATTATTCAGATCAGTGATCAAAAAAAATGGCTGGTCCTGATTGATGAACTGTTCAAAGGCACCAATGTACAGGATGCCATGAAATGTTCATCAACCGTAATCAAAGGACTGATTAAAATAAAAACTTCCCTGTTTATTTTGTCCACCCATTTATATGAAATCGGAGAGGAATTAAAACAATATCCGAATATCTGTTTCAAATATTTTGAAACCCGTATCCATGACGGCCAGCTTGAGTTTCCGTACCAGCTCAAAGACGGAATCAGCAACGACCGGCTGGGATACCTGATCCTGGAAAGGGAAAAAGTGGTGGAACTGCTGGAGAAACTTTGAGCATTTGAGCATGGTACAATTTGGAAATCGTTCAGATATACGTAACTTTAGTATCCAAAACATTTCAGTCCTTCTTTTCAATATTTATTTTGAAATAATATGAAACCATTTTGCTTTCGTACAATTATATCGATTGGCTTTTACATGGTTCTTGCGTCTTGCGGGAACAATCAGCAGGCCGGCGATCAGACATCAGCTGACAGCTCTAAATCACGGTCTGTGGATTCAACCCAATCGGCTGTCCCGTCAATTAAAACGGAAGTAGTGTCCTATACTTTTAACGGACATCAGTCAAGAGGGTTTGTTGCCTATGATGAAAACCGTCAAGGAAAACTCCCGGTTGTCGTGATCATTCCGGAATGGTGGGGATTGGTTGATTATGTAAAATCCCGTGCCAGACAATTAGCCGAACTGGGATATTTTGCCATTGCTGCTGATCTTATTGGTGACGGCAAAACAGCCGAGAATCCACAGGAAGCCATGGCCTTTACCAGACCCTATAATTTGAATCCGGCAACTCACGCTGCCAGCAGTGAATGACGCGATTTGCCAAAGCCGCCACCTTTACCCAGGCAGATACGAGCCGCGTTGCCGCCATTGGATATTGCTTTGGAGGTTTTGTTGTGTTGAATGCTGCCAAGCTGGGAGCACCTCTGAAAGGCGTTGTCAGTTTTCATGGCGGTCTGGTCGGTGTTCAACCTAAAAAAGGAATGATTAAGGCAGATATACTGGTTTGTCAGGGAGGAGCCGATCCGTTCGTTCCTGAAGCGAACAGGCCGCATTTAAGAAAAGTATGGATTCGGTCGGTGCTCACTATACATTTATTGTCATATCCGGGAGCCATGCATGCATTCAGTAATCCGAATGCGACTGCCCTGGGAGAAAAATTCAAACTTCCTATTGCTTACAATGCCGCTGCCGATTCTGCATCCTGGAAAGCAATGCAGGAATTGTTTTCGACCGCATTGAAATAATGTACAAATAGCCTGTGGTTCGCAATCTTAAGCGGTTACGGCAATTTTTTTGTCCCGGCAAATGATCTATTTCCCAAAACCTGCCGTTGGGAAATCGAAAATCACCGGATGGTAAGAACCAATATGCTCAGCAAATTGTGGTTCTATCTTGGCGGCCGATTAAACCGGTGAAAGTTGGTAAGTATAATGGAATTTGTAAACATCCGGAAATGTTAAAAGCTGAAAACCAGTAAGATAATATTTTTGGATATTGATTATACTCTATTACATTTGTAGGTATATGAAATATTCAACCGGCTTGCCACCCTTATTATCCGGCAACATCGCAGCGATGTTGTTGACTATTTAGTGTTATCCTTTCTGACTATCCCATTATTATTCCATTCCAATCAAGATTTATTTCAAACTACTAAAAGAAATTTTATGAGTGCACCTCTTCGTTTCGAAACTCTGCAACTGCATGCGGGCCAGCAGGCAGATCCAACTACCAAAGCCCGTGCAGTACCTATTTATCAGACCACTTCCTATGTATTTGACAATGCAGAACATGCAGCCAATCTTTTCGGCCTGAAACAATTCGGAAATATCTATACCCGGATCATGAATCCGACCACCGATGTTTTTGAACAACGTATCGCAGCACTCGAAGGCGGAGTGGCAGCTGTCGCGACCAGTTCCGGTCAGGCGGCCCAGTTCCTTGCGCTGGCGAATATTCTTGAATCCGGAGACAATTTCGTGTCTACTTCCTATCTCTATGGAGGAACCTACAACCAGTTTAAAGTAACGCTTAAAAAACTGGGAATCGAAGCCCGTTTTGCAGATGGTGATGATCCCGAAAGTTTTGAAACACAGATTGATAAAAAAACCAAGGCCATTTACCTGGAAACCATTGGCAATCCCCGGCTCAATATTCCCGATTTTGAAAAAATTGCAGCGCTCGCCAGAAAACACGATCTGCCGCTGATCGTCGACAATACATTTCGGCACTGCTGGATATTTGTTCCGTCCATTGGAACATGGCGCAAATGTAGTTGTGGAATCTGCCACCAAATGGATCGGAGGACATGGAACCAGTATCGGCGGTGTAATTGTAGACGGAGGAAATTACAACTGGGGCAATGGAAAATTCCCCGGATTTACTGAACCTTCAGAAGGATACCATGGATTGAAATTCTGGGATATTTTCGGAGAAGGAAATCCATTGGGTCTTCCGAATATTGCCTTTGCCATCCGCGCCCGCGTGGAAGGACTGCGTGATTTCGGATCCTCTCTTAGTCCGTTCAATTCATTCCTTTTACTGCAGGGTCTTGAAACTATTTCCCTGCGTGTACAACGGCATGTAGACAATGCCCTGGCGCTGGCACAATGGCTGGAAAAACATCCGCAGGTTGAATTCGTGGAATATCCCGGACTGGCTTCCAGTCCCTATCATGAACTGGCAAAAAAATATCTGAAGAATGGCTTTGGCGGTATTCTGAATTTCGGATTGTTGGGTGAAAAAGAAAATGCCAGCCAGTTCATCGATCACCTGAAACTGGCCAGTCATCTGGCCAATGTGGGCGATGCCAAAACACTGGTGATTCATCCTGCGTCCACCACGCACGAACAACTGAGCATCGATGAACAACTGGCAGCAGGTGTAAGACCAAACCAGGTACGCATCAGTGTGGGCATTGAACATATTGAAGATATTAAAGCAGACTTCCAGCAGGCATTTGAAAAAGTGTCATCAAAAAAAGCGGTGGCTGTTTCATAATTAAAAACAGCTGATTGTCACTCAAAACATTTATCTCTCAGCTCCCTTTGAACTGGAGTCCGGTTTCGTTTTACCCGGCTACCATCTCGGCTATCATACCCTCGGCAAACTGAATGCAGATAAATCGAATGTGGTCTGGGTATTTCATGCCCTAACGGCCAACAGCAATCCCGTTGACTGGTGGCCGGGCCTGGTCGGGAACGGTCATCTGATAGATCCGGAAAAGTATTTTATTGTATGCGTGAATATGCCGGGCAGCTGTTATGGCAGCCTCGGACCACTTTCCGATAATCCGGTTACCGGCATAACCCTATTTGCACAGTTTCCCTTTTTTTACTACCCGGGATATGATCAGGGCCTACCGGCCACTGAAAGAATTTCTGGGAATTCATAAAATAAAAATCGGTATCGGTGGATCCATGGGTGGTCAGCAATTGCTGGAATGGGCCATTGAAGAACCGGATCTTTTTGAACATATCGTTCCCATTGCGACCAATGCATTTCATTCACCCTGGGCCCGGGCATTTAATGCTTCGCAAAGACATTGTATTGAACTGGATCCCACCTGGAAACAAAATGATCCCGAAGCCGGAATAAATGGAATGAAAGTAGCGCGGGGTCTTGCGCTGATTTCCTATCGGAACCAGGAAACGTATAATTTTTACCAGGCCGATACCGATTTAAATTCACTGGGACCTTATAAAAGTGAATCCTATCAAAGTTATCAGGGAGAAAAACTGGCAGCCCGTTTCAATGCATTCAGTTATTATTGTTTGTCGCAAAGTATGGACTCCCATCAGGTTGGCCGTGGTCAAGACCAGGTATATCGGCCGCACTGAAAAAAATAAAAGCAAAAACACATCTTATCGGTATTCGGTCCGATTTATTTTTACAGAAAAAGAACAGGTGTTTCTTGCGGAAAATATTCCCGGCGCCTCATTCAACATGATTCCTTCTTCCTATGGTCATGACGGATTTCTGCTGGAATATGATGCCATTTCCAGCAATCGTGCTTGATTTTTTACAGAAGGAAAATTTCAGGCCCGCATTCAACAGTATATTCTATTTAAGTAAAGAATGTGTATCTTAAAGTCATCCCGTCACGTTGAGGCGGGATGACTTTTTTTTATGAAGGGAAGAAGGAAGGCTGCGGAAATATCTGAAAATATCTGGGCCCCGGTTTGATAACCGGTGCAAGTGATGACGATCCTTCCGGAATTGCCACCTATTCCCAGGCCGGTGCGGGTTTCGGACTCAGCCTGCTCTGGATGGCACCATTTACATTTCCGCTTATGGCAGCAATACAGGGAATGTGCGCCACGGATCGGCCTGGTTACCTGCCAGGGGTCTGACCCATACACTGAAAAAACATTATCCTCCGGTAATCCTTTACCTGATGCTGATTTTCAGTGTACCGGCAATCATTTTAAATATCGGAGCCGATATTGCCGGCATGGGTGCAGTAACCAACCTGCTGTTCCCTTCCATTCCTTCCTTTGTTTTCAGTCTGGTGTTTACCGTCATCCTGATGGCCGCTATTATTCTTTTCCCTATCAGAAAATTGCCAGCATACTGAAATGGCTTTGCCTGTCCATCCTGCTTTACCTGATCGTTCCTTTTTTGGTGAAGGTTGACTGGAAAGAAGTACTCTGTTTCAACTTTTATTCCCCATATTGAATTGAATAAGGATTTTATTGAAATGATCGTGGCCATTTTAGGAACTACCATCTCTCCCTATCTTTTTTTCTGGCAGGCCACCATGGAAGCAGAAGATCAGGAACATAACAAGACACAGATTGTCGTTGATAAACAGGATTCTCCGGAATATGACGGCCGATGTAAATACCGGCATGTTTGCTTCCAACCTGGTAATGTTGTTTATCATACTTACCACCGGTGTTGTTCTTTTTAATGCCGGCATCCGCGAAATCGAATACGGTAGACCAGGCAGCCAAAGCCCTGGCACCCCTGGCAGGAAAATTTTCTTATGTCTGTTTTGCCCTGGGTGTAATCGGTACCGGATTTCTGGCCATTCCGGTACTGACCGGTTCCCTTTCCTATATGCTGGCAGAATCATTTGGCTGGGAGGAAGGGCTGGATAAAAAATTTAATGAAGCCCGGGCATTTTATATTGTGATTATCGTTTCCCTGATTATTGGACTCCTGATCAATATTGTTGGGAATCAGTCCGATGAAGGCACTGATTTTTACGGCCATACTTTACGGTGTTACTTCACCGGTCATGATTGCTGTCATTCTGCATATCGGTAATAATAAAAAAATCATGAGTGAATTACCAATAACCGTCTTTCCAATACACTTGGAATAATTACATTTATCATCATGACCCTGGCTGCCGGCGTATTGATTTATTTTCAATTTAAATAGTCATATATTTAACGTGGCCTATAGCACATTCAATAATTGACTCTGTGCAAAGAAGAAGGTTTATACAGATCTCCGGGTTATCTGCCGCCTCCTTTTTATTTACGTATACAGATCCTCTAACCGGAATACCATACAAAGCAATCCGGATTCCCGGATACGGTTTCTGTTCGCTGTGGTGGCGAATGGTACTCACTGCAGGGCACAGACGAAAACTGGATCATTCGAGGATATACAGGTCATTTCTGCGAGTGACCGGTGACGTTGTTTCTGTTTATCGTCAGCGCTCCCCATCGTGAATTGGAATTTATTCAATGCAGCTGGAAGGAAAATTCTTCCACTTCTTCTAAATACCTGCACGATCATTGGGAAAGGTCTTATGGCGATCTGAGCTGGGAATCTCTTTCATTCAAACCGACGATCACCCTGGTATATGCTGATCTCTGACGGAATACAAACCCAGGCATTTGGAGTAAAAACCGGCGCGAACAGCATTTGCTCCTGGCAGGCTTCCACTGATACACTGGAACTTGTACTCGATACTAATTCCGGAGGATCGGGAGTACTATTAGGAGAGCGTACCTTGCATGCTGCAGATATCGTAACTACTGAAAACCTGCCAGGGGAAAATCCCTATCATACAGATATCCGGTTTTGCAAAATGATGTGCGACAAACCCAAACTTCCGGAAAAACCGGTGTATGGAATCAACGACTGGTATTTTGCTTATGGAAATAATTCCCGTGGACCTCATCCTGGAACATACCAGCTATGATGGCGGATCTGGTGACCAATTGGGATAATCCGCCATTTTCCGTGATTGATATGGGCTGGTCAGTAAAACCGTTGAAAACGAATCCGGTGATTGTTGTTGGGGAGACGATTTCACCGGGAAATGAAAATTTCGGGGATATGTCCACTGTGGCATCACCAGATAAAACAACATGGGCATGCGCCCCGGTATCTGGACCCGTCCGCTCCTCGCCAATGCAAATGATAAACCTTCCTTTCTAATTCCAATCCGCCCGGACCAGAAAGATCAGAAAGAAAGATATCTCGATCCGACCATTCCCGAAAACCTGCAACGGATCAGCACATACGATCCGGCTGTATAAAACCTGGGGCTATCATCTGGTAAAACATGATTATACCAGTTATGATTTTTTCGGAAGATGGGGATTCGAAATGAATGAGACCATGACGGCACCCGGCTGGCATTTCCAGGACAGGTCCATAACGAATGCTGAAATCATTCTGTTTCTCTACCGGACCATCCGGGCGGCTTCGCTGGATATGTACCTGATCGGCTGTAATACATTCAGTCATTTGTCTGCCGGGATTTTTGAACTCAACCGGATTGGAGATGATACCAGCGGAAATGAATGGGCCCGCACATTAAAAATGGGTGTCAACACACTGGGTTTCCGCCTTCCGCAACACAATACTTTTTATGCAGCTGACGGGGACTGTGTAGGTCTCACAACAAAAATTCCCTGGGATAAAAATAAACAATGGCTCCGGTTGCTCGCAGAAAGCAGTGCACCACTTTTTATTTCGGCACAGCCGGAAGCTATGGAGGATGAACAAAAAAAATATATCAAGAAAAGTTTTGCCGTTGCATCAACTGTTCAAACCCTGGCAGAACCACTCGACTGGATGAACAATCCCAGACCCCAGGAATGGCTATTGAATGGTAAAAGGATTGATTTCGACTGGTCATGATCCAGGACAATGTTCAATTGACAGAAACGAAGGTTTCAATCTCGGCATTTTCCGGATCCAGCCCCCTCTCTCCGTAAATGTCAAAATCAGCCATATACTTCCTGTCAATATCGGATTCCCAAATTGTTACCCAGGTTTTAGTGAGACACTCAGAAAGTTTACCTGTCGACTGATAAACCTGATATTTTGAATCCGGAATTATTTTGGCAACCATGCCGGGAGGTATATGTTCCATAGAACTTACTCTGCAGCCTACTATTGTCGTATAGGGTGCATTAAAATCTGATTCATAATCAGTATACACACAATAAATGTCACTGCTGTTTTTATCCCGAATTTGATCCATTAATTTTTGACTGACAAACCGGCTAAAAATTTCTCCGATATCTTTTAGCGATTTCCCATTTGAATTTGTAGTCCTTACAGAAATGCCGATAATAATAAACCCTTTCAGTTCTTTAGTGACAACCATTTTAATTATTTTATTTAATGTTTGAATTGAAAAAGTTTGTTTCCGAGCACTGCACATTTCCACACTATGAAATCAAATCTCTGCGATAAACCGGTTTAACTCTCTTTAAAGATGCCTGTTCATAAGCGTAAGCAAAGGATATGAGGGCGCCTTCAGCATAAGGTCTTCCGTAAAATGAAACACCAATGGGTAACCCATGCAATTGCCCCATGGGAACCGTTATATGCGGAAACCCTGTAATGGCAGCCGGAGTGGAAAGAGATGGTCCGTTATCATAATCCCCATTTACAAGATCTATACAACAAGCGGGTCCATTAGTGATTCCTGAAAGTGCGTCCAGGTTCTCTGCGGCCATCAGATCCAATATCGTTTTACGGAAGCCGGTGGTTTTTTCCAGAGCGTCCAGATATTCTTTACTGTCCAGACCGCCTTTGCCTTCGCTTTCAATCAGGATCTCCTGTTTGAAAAACGGCATTACGGATTTTTCATTCTGCAGATCATAAGCAATCAGTTCCTTTAATGATTTAACCTTACCATTTGCCGAAGCCAGATATTTATTCAGTCCATCTTTAAATTCATATAAAAGAACCTGGTATTCTGCGTTGCCTAAAAGCTTTAATGGACCCATCACGTCTACTTCCACTATCGTCGCACCCTGCGCCTCCATAGTAGTTATAGCTGTGCGAAGCAACGCGACCAGACCAGGATTTCCGGTCAAATGGCTCTTTTCGATACCTATACGTTTTCCCTGAAGTCCGTCTTTCTTCAAAAAAGGAGTATAGTCGCTGAATGATTTACCAGTACTTGACTTAGTAACGGCGTCAGCTTCGTCCGCTCCAATTCCTGCTGCCAGCAATATTGCGGCATCCTGAACAGTGCGTGTCATGGGTCCGGCTGTATCCTGCGTCGCAGATATGGGGATGATACCGCTGCGGCTCCATAATCCGACTGTTGGTTTAATACCTACAAGTGCATTAACAGAAGCGGGAGAAACAATAGATCCGTCTGTTTCGGTTCCAACACATATTGCACTCAGGCTGGCTGCTGCAGCCGAACCAGACCCGGCACTTGAACCTGAGGGATTCCGGTCCAGGATATATGGACATTTGGATTGTCCCCCGCGGCTGCTCCATCCACTACAGGAATGTGAAGAACGGAAATTCGCCCATTCACTCAGGTTAGTTTTTCCCAGCAGCACCACACCGGCACTGCGAAGTTGTTTCATAATGAAAGCATCGTCCTTAGCGCGGTTGCCGGCCAGCGCGAGTGAACCGGCAGTGGTTAGCATCTTGTCGCCAGTATTTATATTATCCTTAACCAGGATTGGAATACCATGTAAAGGCCCGCGTATCTTTCCCTGCTTTCTTTCTTTATCCAATCCGGCGGCGATGCTCAGGGCATCGGGATTCATTTCAATGATTGAATTCAATTCAGGGCCGCCCTTATCAATTTCCTTTATACGGGCCAGATATGCTTTTGTTATGGAGACCGAAGTCTGCTCTCCGCTTTGCATTTTTTCCTGCAGAACAGAGACTGTGATTTCTTCCAGATTGAAACTAGGACTCTCGTTTGAAGTACGCTCGGGCGAAGATCTAACCGGACTGTCTTCAGGTTCGGCATTCAACAATGATAAACCGTCAACTGCCAACTGCCAACCGCCAACAGTAGTCAAAGATCCGTTGCGAAGAAATTTTCTCCTGTCCATACCCTTAATTTTTTTTGAAAAAGTATACCCGGAATTTATTTCCATCCACCACCCAGGGCCCTGTAGAGTTCAACATGGGCATTCAGTTCAGCCCTTTGAATAAATGCCAGGCTCAATTGCGCATCCAGCGCAGTTTGTTGCGCAGTGATCACTTCGAGGTAATTGGCCATATCATTTCTGAACAGTAATTGTGAGTTACTAACCGCTGCCGCCAGTGTATCGGTTCTTTGTTTGGCAAAGATTTCCTGTTCTTTTAGTTTACTCACCTGTACCAGCGCATTGGAAACTTCTGTGCCTGCGGTTAAAACCGATTCCCTGAATTGAATCACTGCCTGCTCCCTTTGCTGTTTTGCGATCTCGAATTGAGTTTTTAATTGTCTCCCCTGTAACACAGGCTGCACCAGGGAAGCCCCGGCGAGCCCAAATAAAGAGCCGGGTATATTAAACCAGTTACTGGTTTTTATTGATTCGAAACCGGTACCGGCTGTAATGGTTAATGCCGGATACATATTTGCCTGGCTAATGCCTACCTGAGCATTTGCTTTCACCAACGCAAGTTCATTGGCCCTGACATCAGGCCTCCGGTTTAGTATCGAAACAGGCAGACCCGTTGCCAGCTCGTCGTCAAAATGAATTTCAGTTAACGTGACATCCCGCCGGACGGCTCCGGGCAGGTTACCGGTAAGCAGTTGCAAACTGTTTTCCTGGAGACGGATATTCTGTTCAATCAGGGGAACAAGTGTAGCTGTATTAAGCCTTTGCGATTCGGCCTGTTGAATAGCCAGGTAAGTTACTTCACCCGCGTCATAAAGCAGGCGGGTCAATTTTACAAAATCACCAGTCAATGCCAGTGTTTTTTTTGTCTCGATCAACTGCTGATCAAGCATGAGCAAACTGAAATATCCCTGGGCAATATCTGCCACCAGTCTTGTCTGTACGGCTTTGGCTGCTTCATAAGTCTGAAGATAATTAGCCATGGCACTTTCCTGTTGCCGGCTGATCTTTCCCCAGATATCAATCTCCCAGTTCATATTTAATGAAGCCAGATAGTCGAAAGAATGATTGCTCTGTGCACCATTCTTTACCCCCAGTGGACCATTATCCGAGTTTCTGTAATAATAACCGGAAAACCCCGCACTGAGTTGGGGAATCCATAACCAGTTAGACTGTTTTACCTGTGATTGTGCAATACTTATATTTCTCAAAGCGAACTGCAGATCATAATTCCGGGCGATTCCACTGTCAATCAATTCTCTCAACACCTGGTCGGAAAAATAATTCCTCCAGGAAATATCTGCCATACTGTTGGTGTCTGCTGCAGAAGCCGAGCCCGTCTGATCAAAACTCGCAGGCAACGGCGCAGAAGGACGCTGGTAATTTTTCCCTGTCCGACAGGAAAAAAGAAGCAGCAATAATGTAAGGATGATAAGATGACTGTACTGAATTAACTTTTTCATTTTCTATAGTTGGATCAGTACGGTTTATTCTGACCTGAGTTCATAACGATCTTTTATATGTTTCGGTTTGCCTACAACTTTTTCCTGCAGGGCCTGGAAGATCACAAACAAAACAGGAATAATAAATACTCCCAGCAACACGCCTATCAGCATTCCCCCGACAGCACCCGTTCCAATGGAACGGTTACCCAGCGCCGATCCACCGGTAGCCCAGGTTAGTGGAAGCAAACCGACAACAAATGCAAATGACGTCATCAGTATCGGGCGCAAACGCAGACGGCTTCCTTCAAGGGCCGCTGCCACGAGATCCATTCCTGATCGCCTTCGGGCTACAGCATACTGAACAATTAAAATGGCATTTTTCGCCAGGAGACCGATCAACATGATAATTCCTACCTGCACATAAATATTATTTTCAATACCAGCCATATTTATAAACAGGAAAACGCCGAGTAGTCCCGTAGGAATGGATAGTAAAACGGCCAGTGGGAGGATATAACTTTCATATTGTGCAGAAAGTAAAAAATATACAAAGACAATGCTCAATATGAAAATTAACTTGGCTTGCGAACCGGCGTTGGTTTCTTCGCGGGAAATCCCTGACCACTCATAGGAATAACCGCGCGGAAGACTGGTAGCGGCCTCTTCACGTATAATCCGAATAGCATCTCCTGAACTGAATCCTGGCTTTACAGAACCATTGATAGTTACAGAATTAAAAAGGTTTGTACGGTTTACTGTTTCCGGACCATATACCCGGCGTAATTGAACCAGTGTGTTGATAGGAATCATTTGTCCGAGACTATTTTTAACAAAGATTCCATCTATGGTGGATGGATCCCTGCGAAACGGAATATCCGCCTGCACGATCACGCGGTAATATTTTCCAAAACGGTTAAAGTCAGAGGCAAAACTGCTTCCATAAAAAACCTGCATCGTATTCAGAATGTCACCAACGCTGACATTCAGTTGTTTCGCTTTTTCATTATCCACGTCAAGCTGGAACTGCGGGTTACCTGTATAATAAAATGATGCAGCGAAGGCAATTTCTTTTCTCTTCATCAGGGCCGCAGAGAAGTTATTGGTGACCTGGTTCAGTTTCTCAATAGATCCTCCGGACCGATCCTGAATGATGACTTCAAACCCGCTGGTATTTCCAAAACCCTGAACAGTTGGCGGACTAATAATAAATACTCCTGCTTCCTTTATAACAGATAATTTCTGATAAAGCGTCCCTATAACCTGATCGATGCTCTGCGCAGGTTTTCTGTCTTTTTGCTCCTTCAACTTTACAAATGAAATGGCAAAATTTGAAGTATTAATGAACCCGCCAAACAGATTTAAACCGCTGATTGAACCTCTTCGGTCAACTGCCTGCACATCATTTAAAAGACTATCCACTTTTTTGACTACAGCCGTGGTCCGGTCCAGTGATGAAGCCGGCGGTAGGTTGACACTTATCATAACGAAGTTCTGATCTTCGGCTGGGATAAAACCGGAAGGCGTTCTGTATACTTCCCAAATGGTGAGGCCAATTATAATGGCCAGCCCGAGAATTCCTACCCATTTATGATTGATAAGAAACTTAACCACGTTCACGTACCGGTTGGTAGTTGCTTTGAATCCAGCGTTAAAAGCGTCTCCAAATCTTCTTCCAAAACCTCGCTTTTGACGTTCTCCACTCTCGGCATGATTGTCACTTTTTAAAAATAATGCACAAAGTGCGGGACTAAGTGTCAGCGCATTAAGCGCAGAAATTAAAATAGCTATTGCCAGAGTAAATGCAAACTGCCGGTAAAATATACCACTACTGCCCTGCATAAATCCCACCGGTATAAACACGGCCGCCATTACCAGCGTAATGGATATGATGGCTCCGGATATCTCACTCATGGATTCAACGGTGGCATCATGCGCGTTTAAACCGGTTCGTTCCATTTTTGAATGCGCAGCCTCCACCACCACGATTGCATCATCTACTACGATGCCGATGGCAAGTACCAGCGCAAACAGAGTAAGCAGGTTAATTGTAAACCCGAAAAGCTGCATAAAAAAGAAAGTACCGATGATTGCCACCGGAACTGCAATGGCAGGAATAAGGGTGGACCTGAAATCCTGCAGGAAAATAAATACGACCAGGAATACCAGAACAAATGCTTCGAGCAGCGTTGTTTTTACCTGGTCGATAGATGCATCCAGAAAATCCTTCGCACTGAACATTCTGGAATAGTGCATTCCTTTAGGGAAACTGGCCGCAGCTTTTTCCAATACCGCATCGATGGCTATCAGGATATCGTTTGCATTCGATCCGGAAGTCTGAACAATTCCAATAGCAGTTCCCGGATGTCCCTGAATAATGGCGTTGGAACTATAGGAAAAAGAGCCGAATTCCACACGGGCAATATCTTTAAGACGGATCACAGATCCGTCCGCGCCGGTTTTTACAACAATATCCTCATAGTCTCTATTCTCAGTCAGTTTGCCTTTGTACTTAATAATATATTCAAATGATGAACTGCTCCCTTCTCCGAATCTCCCGGGTGCCGACTCCACATTTTGATCGTGGATAGCATCCATAACCTCCTGCACCGAAATCCTGTTAGCAGTCAGGCGGTCCGGCAGAAGCCAGATGCGCATGGAATAATCCTTCGCTCCAAATACAAAAGCCTGTCCGACTCCGGGTACACGCTGTATTTCCGGAAGGATATTGATCTTGGTATAATTCTGAAGAAATTTTTCATCATATGCCGTGTCAGTGCTGTAAAACAGGGTAGCATTAATAAATCCATTCTGCTGCTTCTGTGTGGAAATTCCCGCCTGAACTACTTCCTGTGGAATCTGGCTAACGGCCCTGGCTACACGATTTTGAACATTTACAGCGTCGAGATCGGGATTCGTACCCTGTTTGAAAAAAACATTGATATTCATGGACCCGTCGTTGCGCAGACGAGGAAGTCATGTAAGTCATGTTCTCCACTCCGTTGATCGCTTCTTCCAATGGCGTCGCCACTGCACGGGCTACGACTTCGGCATTGGCGCCTGGGTAAAAAGCAGACACACTTACAGTGGGTGGCGCGATATCCGGGAACTGGGTGATCGGCAGATTGACCATGGAGATTAAACCCAACAGCGTAAGAATGATGGAAATCACCGTGGATAAAACAGGCCTCTCAATAAATTTTCTTAACATCTTACATTTTTTGTGATGAATCCTGCTACTGCATCGGTCGGACTTTCAAAAGACTATCCATTGACATGGGAATGGGACTAATGACGGTTCCGTCATTGATGGATTCAACCCCATATACAATCCGGTCACCTGATTTTAATCCTTTATCCACGAGATAATAATTCCCTGCCTTACCACTTACCTGGACGGGCACACTATTCACTTTATTACTGTCGGCGATTAAAAACACAAATACCTTATCCTGGAGTTCGTAAGTGGCTTCCTGAGGAATGACGAGTCCAGCCGGTAAACTGATAGCAATCCTAACCCGGCCGGTACCGCCTGAACGCAAAACCCCATTCGGATTGGGGAAGCTGGCGCGGAAAGGAATGGAGCCCGCGCCGGTTGCGAACTGCCCCGCCACGATTTCCACTTTCCCTTTTATAGGATATATGGTATTGTCGGAGAGAATCAGTTCCACGGGCGGCAGATTTTTGATTTTATCTTCCATTGTTTTTCCCGGGTATTCATCCTTAAAGTGGAGAAAAGCGGTTTCGCTCACTGAAAAATAAGCACGCACATCTTTAACTTCTGAAATATTCGTCAGTGCATCCTGGCTTGTTCCGCCCGCCAGGCTTCCGATCTTAACATGAATTCTGCCGATAAAGCCGTCCACCGGAGCTTTGATTATCGAATAGCCAATATTGATTTTCGCATTGGCAACCTGTGCTTCTGCCTGTGAAACATAGGCTGTACTGGCATCATAAGCGGCTTTTGCGGTTTTAAGCTGGATCGGAGAAATTACCTGATTCTGCACCAACGGCTCCAGTTTATTCATGTTAATTTCCGCACTGGCCTGGTTTGCCCTGGCAACCGCCAGGGCTGCACTGGCATTATTAAGTGCTTCCTGATAAGGCTGGTCGTTTATTTTAAATATGGGCTGCCCCTTTTTTACGAAAGCTCCTTCATCCACATAAATCTTCTCGATATAACCGCTTACCTGTGGTCTGATCTCAATATCATTACTCCCTTCCAGGGAGGCGGTATATTCCCGGTAGGTAGTAAAAGGGCGTTCTGTAATGGTTACTACAGGAAGGGCACGGGGTGGCTGTGGCCCTCCACCGTATGCGGCAGAACCTGTTTCAGGACTATGACAGGATTGTAAAAAAAACAGAACCGATAAAACCGGCATTCCTGAGTACAGGTATTTTCTCATAAGAGGTTTTTGTTAGAAGGTTAACTTCCGGTTAACAGGCAAGAATTGCAAATGTAACGATGTACCAAGTTCCGTGGAATAAAATACCCGTTCAGAGTGGTTAAAATATTATGAACGGCTAACGGTCATGACTGGGGTCTAATATTTCACTTCCAGGCTTCTCTCAAAAAGCGCAGCCAATTACCATGCAAAACCTTGCCGATATCTGCATCGAGAATATCCCCGGCGGGCTAAGCAGTTCCGGCAATTTTTGTAAATCGGCAATAGTATCCAGGTCGTAGGGGGATTGTTCTGTTCCGAATGCACCATCCAGGTCACTGCCAATGGCGATATGATCCGCATTTCCGGCTATCTGGCAGATATGATCATAATGGTCAATAAGTCGGTTCAGACCCGCGCCCATGGCCCTGGGCAGCGAGACCCCCCGTATCCAGCCGTCCACCAGCATCCAGGCATCCATTACCCCGCCTATTACCGCCCCCCGTTCTATCAAAATCCTGATCTGGCTGTCGGTGAGTTGTCGTTGGTTTTTTACCAGGGTACGGCAATTGTGATGACTGGCCCAGACCGGCCCTTTATAAATTTCCATTGCCTGGCTGAATCCCAAATCCGTTAGATGGGTTATATCCAAAATCATATGCAGAGAATCCATTTCTTTCAATAAATTTTTTCCCGCAGGGCTCAGTCCCTCTTCCGTACCGGTACCCCCGGCATAACGCCCTTCACCATAATGCGCAGGTCCCAGCGCCCTCAATCCATATCCGTATGCTTTTTCCAGATAGGATAATTGAACAAATGAATCAGCACCTTCCAAACTTAAAATATAGCCTACCGCTTTGGAATTATCCGGAACTGAATCATCCGTCCCATATTTTAATATGTGTTTCTAGTGATTCCCGGCCGGTAACGGGAACCATCTCTCCCTCCTCCACCATAGCCTGGTACCAGGCAAGCTGGGCCTGAGTCTGTGCCCAGGCCTGCTCCGGGGAATGCCAGCCCGGAAGTATGCTGCCCTTCCTTACATATCTGGCAATCTGGGTTGCGACTACAAGACCTATTTTACCTTCGCGGAGTGCCGGAAGTGAAACTGTATTTCTTCCCCGGTCGGGTTTGTCATTCAGACCTTTTTCACGCTCACGCAATTGGGAAACCGGGAGTTTCAGATCGCGATTCCATTCCATCGCATTCATCGCGAGGTCCAGGTGGGCATCTATAATAAACATGGTTGCAAATTAGCGGCTTATTCATACAATTTCGGTCAGTATTCAAAAAACCGTTTTCAGTTTCCCGAAATGCTTTAATTTGACCTTCTTCTTCATCTGTAAAAGCTGGCCATGTCTTTTTTGATTTTGCTGACAGGTATTCTGGTCCTGATTCTATTAACTACCTGGGCAAAATTAAATGCGTTCCTTTCTTTTTTGCTGGTGTCCATGGGTATTGGTCTGGCCAATGGAATGAATATCGGATCAGTAACCCATGCGGTGCAGACCGGTATGGGCGATCTGTTGGGTTCATTGGTTGTCATACTGGTGGTCGGTGCGATGATCGGAAAATTGATTGCCGACTATGGCGCAGCACAACGGATTATATCGGCATTCATGAACTGGTTCGGAAAGAAGTACCTGGTCTGGGCGCTCCTGATTACAGCGTTCATAGTAGGCATTCCGCTTTTCTACGGTATCGGGTTTGTGCTGATGGTACCGCTGATCATCACGCTTTCTTATAAGTATGATATTCCTGCGGTATATATTGGCGTTCCCATGCTGGCCTCACTTTCAGTTACTTTTGGTTTCCTGCCACCCCATCCGGCTCCTGTTGCGCTGATCCAGCAATACCATGCTGACCTGGGCCTTACCCTTCTTTACGGTTTCATTATTTCCATTCCCTGTGTGATCATCGCCGGTCCGCTGTTCGCAACGACACTAAAAAAATATACCCGGAAACCGCTGGCTACTTTTGCCGGGAAGAGTATTCCGGATGATGAACTACCGGGTCTGGCCGACAGTTTTATTACTGCACTCCTGCCTGTCGTGCTGATCGGTACGGACACGATTCTTCGCATGGTCATGCCCGTTAATTCATTGCCGGTGAAAATTTTTACCGTGTTGGGAGACCCTTCCATCGCTTTATTGCTTACACTGGGATATGCGGTGTATGCCCTGGTTTTAAAAAGAGGGAAAAAACTGGATGCCTGTATGATTACCATGGGAGAAGCCATAAAAGATATATCCCTGATACTGCTCATCATCGCGGGAGCTGGTGCCCTCAAACAGGTTCTTACCGAAAGTGGCACTGCTGCCCAGTTGACAACGCTAATGCGCGGAATGCACCTGCATCCCCTCCTCGCTGCCTGGATTATTGCCGCTTTTATCCGTGTCTGCCTGGGATCTGCGACCGTTGCCGGACTTACCGCGGCGGGAATGATTGCGCCCATGCTGGTGGGTACGACCATCAATCCAAGCCTGATCGTATTGGCAACAGGTGCCGGAAGTCTCATGTTTTCTCATGTGAACGATTCCGGCTTCTGGCTGTTCAAGGAATATTTTAATTTAACCGTCAAGGAGACCATTAAAACCTGGAGCATAATGGAATCCATCATATCTGTCGTTGGGTTGCTGATGGTTCTTCTGATTTATCTTGTCACCCCCCATTAAAATAACTTTATGTCAGCCGAAGAAAATTTCAAAAAACTGAATCTGGAATTACCTCCTGCACCAATACCTGTCGGTGTATATGTGCCATTCGTGATCGAAGGCAAACATGCATATGTATCGGGCCATGGTCCCCTGTTACCAGATAAAACATTAATCCGGGGCCGTGTCGGGGAAGAAATCGATGCAGAACAGGGAAAACTGGCAGCGCGCCAGGTTGGTCTCGCGATACTCTCCACCCTGAGACACCACCTGGGAAGTCTGGATAAGGTAAAACGGGTAATCAAGGTGCTGGGCATGGTGAACGCAAATCCTTCTTTCGAAAAACATCCCTTTGTGATTAACGGGTGCAGTGAATTATTCGCTGCAGTCTGGGGAAGAGAGAACGGAATAGGGGTAAGATCCTCTGTGGGCATGGGTTCTCTGCCGGATAATATACCGGTGGAAATTGAAGCGATGTTTGAGATAGTCTGAGAGTATGGGAGTTGTGGGTTTGCTGAGTATTATGTCATTGAGAATCTTTCATGGACGATAGAAAAAATTATAATAAGCAAAAACTTTTTATAATGGATAAACCCTGGTATGAAGCAGTTAATGTTGACGAATACGATTCGCCTGCACTTTTTATTTATCCCGACCGAATAAAGTATAATATCCGCACCCTGCTCGAAAAAGGAAAGGCAGTTGATTTTCGGCCGCACGTGAAAACAAATAAAATAGCCGAAGTATGCGAGATGATGTTAGCCGCCGGGATCAAAAAGTTTAAAGCAGCCACGATTGCCGAAGCAGAAATGCTCGCCATGATAAAGGCACCCGACGTATTGCTTGCTTACCCGGTCACGATTCCAAAAATAAAAAGGCTAATCAGGCTGATTGAAAAATATCCGGACACCCGATTTTCCTGCCTGGTAGATCATGCCGACGGGGTAAAGGCAATTTCAGATTTATTTACTGACGCAAATCTGAAGGCTGCTGTTTACATGGATCTTAACCTTGGCATGAACCGCACCGGTATCTTACCGGAAAATGCTATTGCCCTGTATCAAAAAATGAAATCACTTCCTGCAATACAACTAATGGGACTGCATTCTTATGACGGACATATCAGGGATCGGGAAGTAGAAGAACGCAGGAAAAAAGTTGAACAGGCTTTTGCACCTGTTCTTGTTTTAAAACGAGAGCTGGAAAAACTTGAAGGGCATCCCATGACACTGATTGCGGGAGGAACGCCTACCGGCCTCATTCATGCCGCTGAGGGCGACAGGGAAAGCAGTCCGGGCACATTTATTTTTTGGGATAAGGGATATGCCGATCTATTGCCGGAACAAAATTTTGAATGGGCAGCCGTCGTGATCAGTCGCGTAATTTCAATTCCCGCTCCGGACATGATTTGCGTGGATCTTGGACACAAATCCGTAGCCGCAGAAAATCCACAGCCTCGAGTATTCTTTTTAAACGCTCCCGGTGCTGTGCCTGTTTCGCAGAGTGAAGAACACCTGGTACTTAAAGTTCAGGATGCCACAACATTCAAGACCGGGGATGTATTATATGGAATCCCCTTGCATATCTGTCCCACGGTAGCCTTATACGAGAAGGCGTATTTGGTGGAAAACAATCGTGTGAATGGGTATTGGAAAATCATTGCAAGGAACAGGGAAATTACCATTTAAGCTGAAAGTAAAGGCACAAGGCTTAAGCATCATCCGTCAACTGTCATCCGTCCTCTATCTCTTCACTCCTTCTGAGACCCAGGTAATATCAGGGTTATAATATTTAAATAAAAGTGCGGATAATTTTCGGGTGAGTACCCAGGCCTCATTATTATATTCCCAGCTCTGATCAATATTATTTTTTGTAAAAATGCTGAAGATATAAGGATGTGGTGCATTCACATAAAGAATTTCATTCCGGCTCTCATCTACAGCACCACTTTTCGAAGCAACAAAAACATTCGGAGGAATCTGTGAAATCGCCACTTCATCCCAATACTGCCTTCCGAGGATTCTCAGCATGCGATCGCTACTGCGCCGGCTCAGCACTTTCCCGGTCTCAATCTGCTCCATAAGGCGGGCAATTTCACGGGGAGTTGTCTGACCCCAGCCATATTGTTCCCTATCTTTTTCGCGCCCGGGGGTACGACTGTTTACACGGGTATATACATAGCCGAGACTATCCATGATCTGGTTTATGCGAATTCCTCCGCCTGCCAATCCCTGTAACATCAAGCTGGCCGTGTTATCACTGAGTGAAATGGAAAGAAGCATCAATTTGCTCAACAAAATTTTTTCATCCGGTTTGAAAGAAGCAAGTACATCTTCTCCCGGATCATATTTCAGGGTATCCTTATAGATCATCACTTCATGAAAATCCAGTTCGTTCAGATAGATTTTATCCATAATGCCGATCATGATTGGAATTTTTACCACACTGGCTGTCGGAAAAATGGTATCGGCATTGACAGCAGCGATCCGGTCTTTTTTCAGGTCATGAACGTAAATACCCACCACTCCCCGGAAACCTTTTACCAGGATTTCGATTTGGTTCTGTAGGTCCTTGTCAATTTTTTGCGCGGTGGCCGAAAAAAACAGGAAGATGATCGGCAGGAAGTACAATTTTTTCATCTGATCATTTTGGGTATGAACAAAAATAAGGAATGAAGGAACAGAGCAGCAAATTAGAGGATGATAAAATCCATCAACTGAATTAACTTGCAAGGCTGAAAATTACCGGCTGATGCAACAGATTATTGAAAAACAAATCTCCCATACCCCGTCACCTGCACTGCTTACGACTACGGCTTATCCGATATTACTGATGATCAGTATTTCCCATTTACTGAACGATACCATTCAGTCACTGATTCCTTCCATTTACCCGTTAGTAAAAACGAATTTTCATTTAAGTTTTGCCCAGATAGGATTAATTACACTCACGTTTCAGCTCGCCGCTTCACTGCTTCAGCCACTGGTCGGTTTATATACAGATCACAGACCACAACCTTTTTCGCTGGTGACAGGCATGGGAATTACATTGATAGGACTAATATGTATGTCGGTAGCCGGTCATTTTCATGTATTACTTTTTTCCGTTGCCCTCATTGGTATTGGTTCATCGATTTTTCATCCCGAAGCATCCAAAGTTGCTTATATGGCTTCCGGCGGAAAAAGAGGTCTGGCGCAATCTATTTTCCAGGTGGGCGGTAATGCAGGGTCTTCACTGGGTCCCTTGCTTGCAGCCCTGATCATTGTTCCCCTGGGACAAAGCAGCATCGGCTGGTTTGCTATACTTCCTTTAATCGCCATGGGTGTACTAATTTTTGTTGGCCGCTGGTATAAAATACACCTGCCTTCTATAAAACAAAAAATAAAATCCAGGGATACGGAAAACCCACTTCTTTCAAAAAATAAAATAATCTGGTCAATGTTGATTTTGGTAGTCTTGATTTTTTCAAAATATTTCTATCTGGCTTCCATGGTGAGCTATCTCACATTCTATATGATTGCCAAATTCCAGGTCTCCGTCCAGCACGCCCAGATTTTTCTTTTCATATTTTTATTTTCTGTTGCTGCGGGCACGCTTATGGGCGGTCCGATCGGAGACCGTTTTGGAAGAAAATACGTAATCTGGTTTTCAATTTTAGGTGTGGCCCCGTTCACCCTGCTATTGCCTCATGCAAATCTTTTCTGGACAGCAGTATTGACAGTAGTGATTGGTTTTATACTTGCTTCTGCATTTTCCGCCATCCTGGTTTATGCACAGGAATTATTACCCGGAAAAGTAGGCATGATTTCCGGTCTTTTTTTTGGTTTTGCCTTTGGCATGGGTGGACTCGGATCTGCCCTGCTCGGTGTGCTGGCCGACCACAAAGGAATTATTTATGTCTACCAGGTATGCGCATTTCTGCCTTTGATTGGTTTGCTTACCGGCTTTCTTCCTGATATCGGTGGAAAAAAACGTTCAAACAGTTCTTAACTTGTAGAGATGAACATACTTTCTCTTTGTAAAACTCCTGCTTCAATGAACCATTTTACCCCCATATTGAAATTAAAAAACCGTCCGATTTTAGTTTCAGTAATTAACATTTGCCTTATCTGCCTTCTGTCTTTTACAGGAATTGCTCAAAACAAAACATCCGTTTTCAAGGTAATCGCTTTCTATACTGGCCGGGAAGATCAGGCACATATAAGCTTTGTGCACGAAGCTAATCGTTGGTTCCCGGCAATGGGTGCAGCCAATCATTTTACCTATGATTCAACAAGTGACTGGAATAACCTGAATGCAGATTTTCTTTCCCATTATCAGGTGGTTATTTTTCTGGATACACAGACCGGACAGTCCGGTCCAGAGAAAGGCCTTTGAAGAATATATGAAAAAGGGTGGCGCATGGATGGGTTTTCATTTTTCCGGCTTCGCTTTAACGCCTTCAGCATTTCCACAAAACTGGGACTGGTATCATAATGAATTCCTTGGCGCGGGATCTTATGTGAGCAATACCTGGAGACCAACACCCGCCGTGCTGCGTGTGATGGATAAAAATAACCCCGTTACCCGGAATCTGCCGGACACGTTTCGGTCAGCGGCCAGCGAATGGTACCGTTGGTCGAATGATCTTCGCAGGAATTCCGACATTGATATACTATTAGCGATCGACAGCAGCAGTTTCCCACTTGGTACCGGGCCCAAACTGCATGAGATCTGGCATAGCGGATTTTATCCGGTAGTCTGGACAAACAAAAATTACCGGATGGTATATTTTAATATGGGACATAATGATATCGACTATGAACACCATACCAATAAAGAACTTTCATCGACTTTTAGCAGTCCTGATCAAAATCAACTCATACTGAATGCCCTGATCTGGCTCGGGAAAGGCAACAGATAAAAAATATATTCCAATGAAAACAGTTATCATAACAGGTGCCAATGGAAATTTGGGCAAGGCGGTTACCAAAGAATTCCTGGATAAAAATTACCGGGTTATAGCAACGATCACTGGCGAAAATGCGAGATCAGAATTCCAGGCGCATCCTAATCTTGAACTCTCAGTAGTTAACCTGACAAACGAAAATGAAACAACGGGTTTCGTTGAAAACATCATACAAAAATATCAGGTTATTGATGCCGCTTTATTACTGGTCGGTGGATTCGCAATGGGTGACCTGGCGTCTACTTCGGGCGATGATCTGCATAAACAGATCAGCCTGAATTTTGAAACTGCTTATTATGTAACCCGTCCACTGTTTGCCCATATGCTGGTTAATAAAAAAGGAAGGATTGTATTTATCGGTGCGCGTCCGGCTATAAACGCGGTGCAGGGAAAAGGTCTGATCGCATACGGCCTTAGCAAATCACTTTTATTTAAACTCGCCGAATTTCTCAACGAGGCGGCCCGGGGAACAAAGCTGACTGTTTCCGTGGTTGTTCCAAGTACGCTGGATACAGCCTTGAATCGCAAGTCGATGCCGGATATCAATCCCGACAATTGGGTAAAGCCCGGAGATATTGCAGAAACACTGGAATTCCTGGTCTCCGATAAATCCAGTGCGCTCAGGGAAACGGTGCTGAAAATGTATAACAACGTTTAAGGCATAAAATAATCAACTGTCACCTGATTTTCTTCTTCGGACAAAAATATAAAACTCTGTCGCACCCAGCATTCCTATAAGGGGCATGAACAGATAAATCCAGAATGAAGTCCAGATATTTGCCGGCAATGCACTGGCGAAACTCCTCGCAGGGTTCATACCAAATCCTGAAACCGGTCCGGCTACTATCACAAACAAACAAACCAGCATGGCGGCAAAAATTCGTGAATATTTTTTCAGCACCCGGTGGTCTGCTGTAAATAATACCATTCCCATCATGATAAATGCAATCAGTAATTCCGTGAAGGCAGCTGCGGTCGTCCCGTATTTTCCTGGTACGGTTACCACGTCATACACGGGGGCATTACTTAAATTTTCCTTCATCAAAGCTGCCATCAGATATACGGTCAGCGTTGCGCCGGCGAATTGAAAAGCAATATAGAATATGGTATCCAGGAACCCGATTTTCCCCAACCTGAAAAACGAGAGGGTCACAGCTGGATTAATATGAGAACCGGAAGGATTGGTAAGGGGTGAATAAAAAATATATAAGGCCGTTAATCCCATCATCATCCCGAGCAGAATTTGACGATAGTTAGCCGGTAAAATTGTAACCAGATAACCATTTTCACCAAATAATACACCGCTGAAAAAACAGGCGGAAACCATAAAAATTCCCAGCCCCAGTGCTTCCTGCGAATAGAACTTCAGATTATTTCTGAAGCAGTCTCGAAGCATGGTGAATCCTCCCGACACCTTTTTAATTCTGATGTCAACTGCCCGCATGTAGTAAGGAATAAGTTTTAATAACCCTTAGTATTTCCGCCACCCCCCAGGCCTGGGCCACGCATCCTCTCGGATGATGAGGCGCATCCCCATCGAAGATCTCGGCAACACTTCCGATACAACCTTCATTCAGGTGATAAGCGAAATGATCGATCATCGCAAGCGCTTCCGGCCTGAATGTGTCACCTAGTATCTTAATTTTAGCTTCGATAAAAGGACCCAGGAGCCAGCTCCAAACCGGTCCCTGGTGATATGCAGAATCCCGTTCAAACAGACTTCCTCCATAATGCCCTTTATAACGGGGATCGTCAGGTGAAATGGACCGGAGGCCTACCGGAGTATACAATTTCGTCTGAAGGATTTCCAATACCCCCCGCGCCTTATCTCCGTCTAAAAGATGAAAAGGCAGAGAAATTGCAAAGACCTGGTTAGGACGTAGCGTTTGATCCGGATTTCCGTGTTCATCTATATTGTCACATAAATAGTTGCCCTCTGCATACCAGAATTTTTCTTCAAAACTTTTTTTAGCGAGTTCCGATTTTACCCGTATTTCTTCTGCTAAATCTGCTTCCCCATGCAGGGTCAGCAATTGTTCAAATATTTTCAAAGCGTTATACCAGAGGGCTTCTATTTCTACAGGCTTCCCCATGCGCGGAGTAACCACCCAGTCACCAATCCGTGCATCCATCCAGGTAAGTTGTTGTCCGGTTTCCCCGGCATACAGTAAACCATCCTGGTCAACATGAATATTATAACGCGTGCCTTTAAAATGCCATTCAATAATATCTTTCAACACCGGAAGAATTTCATTCAGGACGAAATCCTGGTCATTGGTTTTTTGTAAGTAGGAATAAACGGCATTAAAATACCAGAGCGTACCATCTGCGTTATTATACTCAGGCGGTTCGTTGTTATCCCGGAATCGATTCGGCAACATACCCATGCTCACGGATTTGGCAAAAACAGCAAGGATTTTTTTTGCATCTTCATGCCTGCCGGTCTGCAGACAAAGACCGGGCAAAGAGATCATGGTATCCCGGCTCCAGTCAGTAAACCAATGATAACCTGCAATAACAGTTTTCAAAGCTATGGGTGCTCCCACCAGCTTTTTCCGGAGGTGTTTCCCGATTTACGATAAACTGATCTGCCGCCAATACCAAATTTCGGAGAATATTTCCGGGAATGCCTGTAATAAGAGACATTTTCCGGTCCTTTTCAATTTCAAATAATGTCTCTGGGTTTTTCCCGGACGGGTCTTCTGTAGAAATCATGATATCCAATGCATCTCCGTCCTTCAGCTCGCACACTGAAAAACCCATGGTTGAAAAGGTCTTCCTCAAAATCAAGTCCGCGATATTTTTCCTGCAGATAATTAAATTTATAATACCATTTATAGCACGGGCTGCCAGCTGGACCCGGGTACAGAAATATATATATTTGGAGCCCCTTCAAAAGGTTGATTATGGAAAAGCCCCTTATGAAAATCAACATTCCAAAAAATATTGGTTTGTGCATGCTGTAGCTGGTGATATCCCCGGGCTGCTATTAACGGACGAAGTTGCAGGGTAAATTTCTTTTCAGACTTTAATATTTCATACCGTATCAGGGTGGTATTTTCATCTTTTACCATCGTAATGGTCTTCCTGATGCGGATGCCGGCAACTTCGTATATCCATTCCGGAAAAATATCCTTCCTGAATGAACTCAGATAAAGAAAACCTTTAGGGAAAATGACATCTCCGTAATCATTGGTTCCTAATTCGTAGCGGTTTCCGTCCAGTAAAATGGTTTCATCCAGTTTTGAAACCAGGAGCATTCTTTCGGCAGGCGGGTGAATGGCCGCCATAAGCAGACCGTGATAACGACGGGTATTACATCCGGACAAACTGCTGCCCGACCAACCTCCAAGTCCGTTGGTCTCCAGCCATTCCATCTGACTTACGTCATAAAAATTCGTCAATGAAGTTTTATCCTGATTTAACAACATAAGGTTCCACAATAATTACTTACTTTATGCAAGGTAAGTCAGCCAATTATGACCATTTGTCATTCTTTTTGCTTTCTTCTTAAGAAATAATTTTGAAAAAAATTTATCTACTGGCTTCATTTATTCTGATGCTGGCAGCATGTAAAAATAAACATGGCAACAGCCTCAGTTTTTCTCCGCCAGTTGTGGGTGGAGGAGATTCTATATTTATCCCGGCGGTTGTTTTATCAGACAGTGGCTGGACTTCTTTATCTGGTGGGAACACAATCAGCAACTGGCATACATACGGAAGAAAAACTGCCGGTGCTGCCTGGAACATTGACAGCGGTTCGATCCATTTAAATGCCGGAGCTAAAAACGGTTACCAGACACTGGGTGGCGGCGATCTGGTATCGAATGATACATTTAGCAATTTCGATCTTAAACTGGAATGGAAAATTGCCCGGAAAGCTAATAGTGGTATCATGATCTTCGTACAGGAGGACACGAGTCGGTATAAGGAAACCTGGAACACGGGCCCCGAAATACAGGTATGTGATAAGGATAGCAATGAAGACGCTCACAGCTTTAAACATGAAGCAGGCGACCTGTATGATTTGATAACTTCCAGAACAATGGCAGCAAAGCCCGCCATGGAATGGAACCAGGTGGAGATTGTAAGTAATAACCAGCGGCTGGACCTCTATCTCAATGATGTGCACATAATTTCTTCTGGTCTCTGGAATGAAACACTGGAAAAAGCTGATAGCATCCAGCAAGTTTAAGGATATGCCCGGATTCGGAGTTTTTCATTCGGGTCATTTGGCTTTACAGGATCACGGGGAGGAAGTATGGTACCGGAATATCAGGATAAAAAAAATCGCGACGCCGGAATAGTTACTTCAATTCAAAAAAAGCAAATTCGGCTTTCGCGGTTCCCTCGTTTCTTATATCTACTTGTTGTACCCGAGCTGATGTAAAGGAATTCCCCTTTTAGATGAACTGATTTTTCATTAACCCGGACAGCAACCGCGGAATCCGTCAGCATGATCATCAGTATATCGCCTTTTCGCGGTGATAAGGAAATCTTTCCGTCTGCGCTCATTGTTAACCGGTAGGCACGCACCGGTTTTTCTTCAAATAAAAAAGTAAAACCAGTCATATTTATGGGAGAATCAAGCACTATATAATTTTTGTTCGTCAACTCGATATCCATTACCCGATATTCATGGTTATCGCGGTTATAAACCCGATGAATCCTGGGTTTGATATAAAATCCTTCAAACCAAATATTTCCATAATGTGGGATTGGCGTATTCGACCGGTTTTCTTCACTGATAACCTGGGAACCGGTGTTGGCCTCCGTTAAAAGCAGAAATACCGAAGGAGTGGCATGTATATGAAACAGGGTTGTATCTCCAGCCTCAATATGTACATCCAGGAGCCGCACATGACCGTTATCCAGGACTTTATGGTGTCGTGGCTCCTGGCTGACGGGTACCTGCGCCTGGCAAATTCCCACGTCCAGGAAAATAAACCGGAATGAAAAGAAAATATCTGCGCATAAAAAATATTAAGCAATTCTGTTTTAACAAGTTAACCAGTGTTTTATGAATTAATGCAAAATATTTATGTCCTGGTGGATTTTTAATTCTGTTCTAATTAGTAGCTTCATAGTGCCTGCATCCACGAGCATGAAAGTATTTCCTCACGTCCATTAAAAAAGGGGATATGTTTCATGTGCATGCATTTAACCCTCATCCATTGCTGCGGCATTGTGTTGAATCCTATCTGATCGTTTCCGCGGATCAGCGGATGGGTTTTATTGAAAACAACTTTCTTTCCCCACATTACACAAAGTCTGGTTTTTGGACTCGATCGGAGGAGAAACGGTATATGATTGTACCCATTCGGAATTCAGTGCACCTCATTTTATTGTAGGCCCGAATGATGAAGTCTGTCGCGTGAGATTGTATGCCGGGATGAAGAAAATGATCATCAACTTCAAACCTGGTGGGCTTTATAAAATTTTTCATCTAGCCTGCCCAATCAGTTTAACAACCGCAGCCGGGATGCGGTAGAATTTCTGGGAGAACAGATGATACGAAATCGGCAGACAGCTAAGAGAAACACATCTATCCGGAAAAATTGACATAGTGGATAACTGGCTGATCAAGGCATTTGGCAAGCCAAAAAAAGCGGATCGAAATATTGATGAAGCCATCCGTCTGATTGAACGGATCCAGCGGAAATATTTCACTGCGGGAATTGGAAGTGGCTACGTTTACCACAAAGCGTACATTGGAAAGGCATTTTCTGGAACAGGTGGGTTTACATCCGAAGACTTTTTCCCGACTTGTGCGATTTAATGGGGTCATCCGATTATGTAGAATCCAACCTGAATGTGAAATGGCGGCAGCTGGCAGATCTCTTCGGGTATTATGACCAAAGTCATTTCATTCACGAGTTTAAAACACTGACCGGTGGGCTGCCCACAGGATTATTTTTCGCTAAAGCTAACTTTTGAAAAAATCCTGCAGGTTTGAATTTTGTCACTTTTTTCCAATAAATAATCATTCCCGCGGGAAAGCTAGGTTTGCTAACCGGAAAATCTAGATTAAACTGACCGGAATTAAACCATTAAAACTTTTCAAATGGCTTCAATAACAATCATGCCAACAGACGTGATTTCATAGGAAAAGTTACAGGAGCCGCAGCCCTGATGGGTGTGGCTTCCCTGGTAAACCCTGCCAAAGCCAATGATACTATCAGGCATTTTTCCGGAAATGCCAGACTGATCCGGAAGAATGGTTTAAGGGTGTTAAGGGCAAACATCGCCTGGTATTTGACTGTACTGAACCAAAGGAAATATTTCCCTTTGCCTGGCCCAAAATATATATGATGACCAATGTGGCAACCGGAGCGCCGAGAATGATTGCAGCGCGGTGGTTGTATTACGACACGATGCCATCCCATTTGCAATGCAGGATAGTCTGTGGGCAAAATACAAATTCGGGGAAATGTTTAAAATCAATGATCCGCAAACAAAAGCATCGGCTTTCAGAAATCCTTTCTGGAAACCCAAACCGGATGATTTTTCTGCTCCCGGTATCGGTGTTGTTCATTGGGTATTCCCGAACTTCAGACTGTAGGCATTATGTTTTGTGCCTGTGGCATGGCCATGACTGTTTACAGTGCCGTTGTGGCCGGAATGACAAAGCAGGAACAATGCCGCCGTTAAAAAAGAATGGATGGATAATCTGATCCCGGGTATTCCGGCTATGCCTTCCGGCGTTTGGGCTGTGGGTCGGGCACAGGAACACGGTTGTGGTTATTGTAATGTCTGATATATAGTTAGCCTTCGCAAATAATCGCTTCCTATGACACGTAAATGGATGCTGGTTTCTGTACTGCTGCTGACGGTCATTCTGTCTGGCTTGAACGCAGGGAAAATACACAACCGCCTGCAAATGAAAATTTAGCAGGCGGCCGTTAAGCTCTCCCGGGAAAATCCTTTGGATGGCACCGGATTCTCAATGCAATTCCCCATGATGAATCCGGAGAACTTATCCGTTATGGAAAAAAACTGATCAGTAATACAGCTCAGATATCTGGGGCCCACGGGTGATCTGTTAGTCATATATTCCAATGGCATGAATTGCCAGAACTGCCATCTGGAAGCCGGCACAAAAGCCTGGGCCGGAAATTTCGGAGGCGTTGCTGCACTATATCCCCGATTCAGTGACCGTAGGGACTGCGACATGAAACCATCAACCAGCGAATTACGGATTGTTTTGAAAGAAGCATGAATGGCAGAGCGCCGGACAGCAACAGCCGGGAGATGAAGGCCATGAATGCATATATAGTATGGCTGGGAAAAGATGTTGAGAAAGGAAAAAAACCAGCCGGAGCCGGGTCTGGAATACCCTCACTATATTGAACGACCGGCAGATTCCGGAAAAGGAAGAATCATGTTTATCAGCAGAAATGCCAGCGCTGCCACGGACCTAAACGGGGAGGGACAACCGGATTCAGCCTGCAGGATATCAATATCCGCCTCTTTGGGGAGATCATAGTTATAATACAGCCGCCGGGCTATACCGCCTGTCTAAATTTGCAGGTTTTATCAAAGACAATATGCCGTATGGGAGCAATTATGTCAAATGAACAGCTCAGCAATGAAGAAGCCTGGGATCTGGCCGCATTTGTAAACAGCCAGCCGAGACCGGTTAAAAAATTCAAACAGGACTGGCCAAATATTTTATTAAAACCTGTTGACATGCCAGATGGTCCTTTCCCGGATTCCTTTCCTTCCATTCAGCATAAATATGGACCTTTGGGCCGATTGCCCGATATAAAAAAGTTGTCGCAGCTAAATAATTAATGGTTTGCATTTTTTTGACCGTTTCACTGGCGAGCCAATCCACAGTCCCGCTTCATTTCAAATTTTATTTCACCCTTACCATGCATGCCGTTTTCTTTCCAGCCGGCTTTCCGATAAAATGAAGCGGCCCGCGTGTTGGGGGAAGTGCCCAGCCAGACCATTTCTTTTGACCTGCGAGAAATACCAGTCCAGCATGAGTATCGTGCAATTTTCTTCCGATCCCCAGCCCTTCAAAATCAGGCTTGACAAATAGAGCCCAGATATTATCTTCATCGAGATCTGCAATCGCAAATCCAACAATTTCCCCATTCGATTCACAAACCCAGCCCCTGCCCCGATTAACCAGATATTCTGCACAATCTTCATCTGTTACCAATCCCGGGATCTGATAACACATTTTCCTTAACAGCATGACGAACGATCTGAATTTGTGGAATATCCTGGATACACGCTTCTCTGAAAATCATTTCTTTGGTCATGGCCGCAGTGCATAAGTGAAACTGAAAATTTCCGATGTATAATTCCGACAGCCGTACTTGCCGGATTTATTGATCATTTTGGAATGGATCTTGAATTGATAAATCTGTAAATTAGGCTTTCAATGGCACATCTTGGAAAAAGTATTATTTAAAACCACCCGATTAAAAATAAGAAATCTCAGGGAATCAGATCTGGATGCCTTTTATTTATACCGGTCCAATCCGGAAATAACAAAATACCAGGGATTCGATACATTTACGCAACGAACGAGGCAATGGATTTTATCATGGAAAATCAAAAAAAATTACTCATCATTCCGGGCGAATGGGTACAATATGGTATTGAAAATTTCAGCCAATCGACAACTCGTTGGTGACTGTGCCATCTATCTGCATCAATCCGATTCCCGGATTGCTGAAATAGGAATTACCATTTCGCATTTACATCAAAGGCAGGGATATGCCAGAGAAACGATGCTTGGAATGATGAACTTTTTATTCGGCGAAAAAGGAATTCACCGGATCGTTGAAACCGTGGATGCGGAAAATGTCGCGTCCATTCAAATGCTGAAAAGTCTTTCCTTCCGGGAGGAAGCGCATTTCATTGAAAATATTTTTTTCAAGGGGAAGTGGGGTAGCGAATACCAGTTTGCAATGTTGAGTCGTGAATGGGATGAACTTAACCTGAAAATTTCTTAAAATTCGTATCGCCCAGGCGCCATTTCAGGGAATGGGACTATTATCTTTAACAGTTCGGCCTGCCTTACCTACGAACCAGATTGTCAACCAATTACAAAATCCCCTCCAGGTGAATGTTTTCGCCATTTCTGATACTAAATAAAACGGAAATACCGTTTTAAGCAAGGTCCTCAGACCCTTAAAATCCAATGATCATGAAAAAACCTCTTTTCTATTCCATTATTATACTCACCTGCTATTCCTGCAGTTCAACGAACCTGATGTCGCTTAGTGTTAAAGAACCGGCGCCTGTTTCAATTCCTTCCAACATTAAATCAGTTGCCGTTGTAAACAGAAGTCAGGCATCCCAGTCAACCCAGGGAATCGATGCAGTACATAAAGTGCTATCACTGGAATCAAACGATTTGCAGAAAGCCGGAGCCCAGTCCAGCCTCCACGGTCTTTCAGACGAACTCATGAAAAATGAACGGTTTACCGAAGTAAAGCCTCTGACTATTGACCTGAGGTCATATGGAGCTGGCGTATTTCCTTCGGCATTACAATGGGATAGTGTTGAGAAAATATGCAGGGAAAGTAATACTGATGCGCTTTTCTCCCTGGAACTTTTTGATGCAGAATCGAAAGTGTTGTACGGCGCCACACCGACTAATATCAATGTGGGTATTGCAAATATTCCCGCAATTGAACACCACGTGAACATGACAACCACCGTAAAAACCGGCTGGAGAATATATGACCCGTCCAGCCGAACAATTCTGGATGAATATGTTCTTGGAAAGGACATTTCTTCTTCCGGTTCCGGTATAAACCCGGCAGTTGCTGCTTCCGCCCTGGCCGGACGCATAGAAGCGGTTAAAGATGTCAGCACTCAGGCAGGGCAGGCTTACGCTTCCCGGATCCTTCCTTACTGGATCCGCGTTTCGCGTGACTATTTTGTAAAGGGTGACGAAAATTTCGCAGACAGCCACCCGCAAGGCAAGATCCGGAAACTGGGACGGGGCAGCGGAGATATGGCGGGATGAAACAAAAAATCCTGATGGCACACTGGCCGGCAGGGCATGTTATAATATGGCCATTATCTATGAAATTAACGGTGACCTCGACGGCGCAATTCTCTGGGCCCAGAAATCCTACGAAGACTATAATATCCGACTCGCATTGAACTATCTTAATGTACTCAGGTACAGGAAAAGGCAAAATGAATTATTGAGAAGCCAGACTGTCGCTACAAATAACTGATGTAATTCCATACATATTTGCATTCATTACCTTTATATGGATGCAAATATGTATGTATGAATTTAAAAGTCATTTCCTTTCAAATTGCAGACAGCATCGATATCAAACCGTTTAAGTCCTCTTTCCCTGCAACTACACATTATGCTGATACTGATGAATTGTTTTACTTTATGGATAATCACAAATATCTATACGTTTTCAAGTACGGGATTGTCTGTTTTCTGGGGTATTCAGAAATTGAGATGGCTGCTTTTTTTCAGGTGATCGGACCCTACTGTAAAAATTTATTTGATCATCGTCTCAGTGATGAATTCGATATTGAAACCGAATCGCCCGCCATCAATTATGGCTATAACAAAATTGAAATCCCTTCTCCGGACACGGAAGAATTGCGATTGATCATGCTGAATGTTTCCCAGAGTGTCGCCCTGGATTACTATAACCAGCAAACCAATTCACTGTTGGAGGAAACCAATTCCCATACCCAGTTGCTGGAACGAAAAGGAAGGATCAATATGGGTGGGATCAAACTGAAAAAGTATATCGGGCGCACACTGAACCTGAAAAACAGGATTTCTGCCAACCTCTATATTTTCGATTCACCGGAAGAAACCTGGGAAAATGAAAACCTGAATAAACTCGATATCGGACTTAAAAAAAACCTTCGACCTGCAGGCAAGATTCCGCACGATCCAGGAAGGCCTCAGTATTGTAAAAGAAAACATGGAATTATTCAAAGACCTGCTGCAGAACCGAAACAGCCTCACCCTGGAGTGGGTCATCATCATCCTTATCCTGGTGGAAGTGATTAATATCTTTGTCAGAAATCCGAAATGAGTGGCCAGCCACCTGAAATAAAATCATCATGCTTAACACTGTAAGATTCATAATTAGCTTCACCCTGTTGATTTTTCTTAACGCTTGCAATCATTCCAAAAATGATCATGCAGATCTGCAGCGTCAGGTAGACAGCTTGAACAGCCGCCTGGAAAATATATATGTTCCCGGTCTGGGAGAATTCATGACTTCCATCCAGCTGCACCACGCCAAACTCTGGTTTGCCGGAACGAACGGAAACTGGGATCTGGCGAATTTCGAAATGGAAGAAATTCAGGAAACATTGGATGATATTCAAAAATACAACAGGGACCGACCGGAAATCAAAGACCTGCCAATAATTCTTGGACCGCTGGACAGTGTAAAAACCGCTATCGCAGCGAAAAATCTGGTTGCGTTTAAAAAGAGCTTTAATTTTTTAACGACTGGTTGTAATAATTGTCACCAGGTAACAAAACACGAGTTCAATATAATAACGATACCGGATTCACCTCCTGTAACTAACCAGGCATTTGAAAAACATTAAAAACCATTTGCGTTTCCGGATTTAATGGTTGCCAATAAAGCAGCTGCTGTCGCTAGGATTGCAGATCTGAGTTTCGGATCCAGTGTTTTAGAGACCCACACCATCTGTTTTAATATCGTTTGGAACGCAGCTACCTCTTTCCCCTGATATCGAAAACCAAATCCCAAAGCAGGTTGGGTGAACATAATCTCTTTGGATTTCTTCCCTTCCAGGTTATTTAATCTGAATAATTCGATTTTTATTGTTGAGTCCGGCAAATTTTCCAGCATAGCGAAAGAGGAATCTGCCCCGGGACTAAAATATAACCACACACTACTATCTGCCGGAAATTGCAATATCATGTGACTGACCCAGGAAGAAGCCCGGTACATTTCACTTTCTCCCGGTTCCGCATTTGAGAAGGTGCCGGCAACGTTTCGTTTTTTTATTTCCTCTTCTTCCAATGTCAGCATCCGTATTTGTACCGTATCATGATCATTCAATACCAGATCCAGTCTGCTTTCCTTAGCGTTAAGAGAATGAATACTTTTCAGGAATAGTTCCCTGTCCACTTCGCGGGACAGTTCTATGGACTTACCGGACTCTGTTGTTATTGTTTTTAAGGGGCCAAAATTTACCTGGCCGGCCGCGTGCCCCATATTCCGTTTTGTTTAATCTTCACATGCCAGGATTCATAATTCGACTTCAAATCCGCATCCATTGGAATATCCGGTTGTGAAATTCCTGTCAGCGGAAAACAGGAGTTAAAAAAAATCAGCCGCTACCAGGAATTTGAAAAATATATTTCCCGCCATTCAATTAAGGTAAGCAGATTATTTTATCCGTCGACATGGCGGCCTTCAAATAAATAAAAAACTGGCCCGATTTCGCAGACCGGGCCCTCATCCATTCGACGATCCCCGAAATCTTAATTTCCATCAAAACCGTAAATTAGTTATCTTCAAACGACGATGCGACTATACGGATTCAACGATTGTCTTGCTATTCACGTGTCAATTTTTCAATATGGCCATACGCGTAGCAATAAATCATAAAACCACATATCAGTACGACCGGTTTGTTTCTCTTTCACCCCATATTTTCCGCCTGAGGCCAGCCGTACATTCACGCACGCATATTGAAGCGTATTCATTTAAAGTAATTCCACAAAATCATTTCATCAACTGGCAACAGGATCCCTTTGGAAATTACCAGGCCCGCGTGGTTTTCCCGGAAAAAACAAATGAATTAAGTATTGAAGTGGAAGTGATTGCCAATATGACCGTCATCAATCCATTCGATTTTTTCGTGGAAGATTATGCCGAAAAATTTCCTTTTGTTTATAAAGATCAGCTGAAAGGAGAATTGATTCCTTATCTCGAAATAAAAGAAAACGGACCACTGCTGAATCAATGGCTGGAAGGGATTGACACGGGATCAAAAAATATCAATGATTTTCTGGTTTATATTAATCAAAAACTTAACCGGGATATCAAATATAATATTCGAATGGAGGCGGGGGTCCAGACATGCGAAGAAACTTTAGCCCTTGCTCTGGGCTCTTGCCGGGATTCCGCCTGGCTGCTGGTGCAGATTTTCCGAAAACTCGGTTTGGCAGCGCGTTTTGTTTCCGGTTACCTGGTGCAATTGACAGCAGACATCAAATCACTCGATGGTCCTTCCGGCCCGGAAAAAGATTTTACCGACCTGCACGCATGGACTGAAGTATATATTCCCGGAGCAGGATGGATTGGATTGGATCCCACATCCGGACTATTTGCAGGAGAGGGACATATCCCACTGGCATGCACACCCGATTATGTGAGCGCTGCCCCGGTAGTCGGAGCCTCGGATCCCTGTGAAACTGTTTTTTCGTTTTCCAATACTGTCACCCGTATTCATGAGGATCCCAGGGTTACAAAACCTTATTCGGAGGAACAATGGGCGGCAATTAATGCAACCGGATACAAAATAGATGAGGATCTGGAGAGAGGTGATCTGCGGATGACCATGGGCGGTGAACCTACTTTTGTTTCCATCGATGATATGGAGTCTGCCCAATGGAATACAGCCGCCGATGGTGAAGAAAAAAGAGTCAGGGCCCAGGATCTGATTTTCAGACTACGTTCGAAATTCGGCCCCGATGGCATGATCCATTTCGGACAGGGAAAATGGTATCCCGGCGAGCCCCTTCCCCGCTGGCAATATGGACTTTTCTGGAGAAAGGATCACTATCCCATCTGGAAGAATCTCTGTCTGACTGCGAATGAAAAAACTGAACGGATATTCAACTGGTCCGATGCAGAACGATTCGCAAAAGAGCTGGCGAAGCGCCTGGCAGTAAGCGAAGAGAATGTAAGTTCAGCTTATGAAGATGTATTTTATTTTCTGTGGACGGAAGGAAAATTACCGGTGAACGTGGATCCGCTTAAATCCAATTTAAAAGATTCATCAGAGCGCAGGACACTTTCACAACTATTGAATACCGGACTCGGAAATCCTGCAGGATTTACTTTGCCATTAAAATGGAATTATGATAACAGCAAATGGCAGAGTTGCAAATGGTTGTTAAACCGCGATAATCTGTTCCTGATTCCAGGCAACTCTCCCATTGGCCTCCGGCTACCGCTCGATTCACTTCCCGCCATTGCAAAAGAGAATGAACCGCAAAAAGTAGAGCGCAGTCTTTTTGAAGAATTGCCGGTTCTCGCAAATTTCCACGAAACCATCACATCCCGGTATGGATTGGTCTATGAACATCCGGCACCAAAGCAAAAAATAAAATATCAGGATAAACCTCCGGATGAAAAAGATAAAAAGAAAAAGACAAACAAAGAAACCGAAGACAACGAGCCATTGTACGAAGTGCCTGTGATCAAGACGGCTCTCTGCGTAGAAGCCCGGGAAGGAATCATTTATATTTTTCTTCCCCCGATGGATTACCTCGAACATTATCTTGACCTCGTTGCTTCCATTGAAGCTGCGGCCAGCGCATTAGACATGCCGGTTCGGATTGAAGGTTATGAGCCGCCCCGGGATTACAGGATGGAACGTTTGGTGGTTTCCCCCGATCCGGGAGTGATTGAAGTGAATATTCATCCATCATCCAGCTGGAAGGAACTTGTTCATAATATCGACACATTATACGAACAGGCATTTTTGTCGCGTCTGGGAACGGAAAAATTTATGCTGGATGGAAGGCATACCGGTACCGGCGGCGGAAACCATATTACAATTGGAGGAGCAAAACCTTCCGACAGCCCCTTATTGCGAAGACCTGATCTGTTGAGGAGTCTGGTTACCTATTGGCAGCATCATCCGGGATTATCATATTTATTTTCGAGTGCCTTTATCGGCCCTACCAGCCAGGCGCCGCGAATTGATGAAGGCCGGGATGAAAAATTATATGAAATGGAAATCGCCTTCAGCCAGGTTCCGATGAACGGATTTGTTCCCTTCTGGCTTGTAGATCGGATTTTCCGGCATTTGTTAACCGATATAACTGGTAATACGCACCGTTCAGAATTCTGTATAGATAAATTATATTCTCCCGATACATCTGCGGGACGCCTCGGCATACTGGAATTCCGTGCCTTTGATATGCCTCCGCACCGGCAGATGAGCCTTTTGCAGATGCTGCTCATCCGCGGATTGATTGCCAAATTCTGGCACAAACCCTACACCCATGAATTGGTACGCTGGGGTACAGAACTGCATGATAAATTTATGCTCCCTCATTATGTACACCAGGATATCCAGGATGTGGTAAATGATCTGAATGACGCCGGTTATCCTTTTCAGATGAGCTGGTTTGAACCATTTTTCGAATTCCGCTTCCCGCATTATGGAACTGTAAGGATTGGCGATATCGAAATGGAAATCCGTATGGGGATTGAACCCTGGCATGTGTTGGGGGAAGAAATGTCAAGTTCCGGTACCGCACGCTTTGTAGATTCTTCATTGGAAAAAGTGCAGGTGAGACTAAAAGGACTGAACGACAGCCGGTACATTTTACTTTGCAATGGCAACCGGGTTCCTCTAAGAGAAACCGGAATAATGGAAGAATATGTTTGTGGAATCCGCTATCGTGCCTGGCAACCACCTTCAGCTCTTCATCCGACAATCGGGGTAGATACGCCCCTGGTATTTGATATTGTAGACAGCTGGAACAACCGTTCCATCGGAGGTTGTACCTATTATGTTTCACACCCTGGAGGAAGAAGTTATGATACATTCCCGATCAACGCGTATGAAGCCGAGTCTCGACGGGTAAGCCGCTTTGGCGATACTTCCCATACCCAGGATGTGTTGAGACCTGCACCTTATCTCGCGGTGGTAGCGCATTATATTGAACAGAACAGAATTTCTTTTGCCATAGATCCGCCTCAGGAAGAAACGAATAAAGCATATCCCTATACGCTTGATCTCAGGAGAACGCATAAAAAGGCTTAAGGCTCAAATTCACCAGCGCGGATAATTCGTATTGCCCGCATTTCGCAAACATAATTCGTGGATGAATTGAAGCTTTCCGACAACTGGTTCGGAAATCACAAAAGGATAAAAATCTGAATGACCCATGCTGCGGTTTAAACTATTAACCGCAAATGTCAGCGGCAGCCACCATTTGATGATCTGGTTAAAGTCTGTCATATCATATGGATCCTGCTGGATGCTCGCCTGTATTTGTTTTGTATCCTGGACCATATCCGGCTGTATACGAATACCAAAGGAAAAAGCAGTCTCCAGTGTATCCATCATATGAAGATAATGCGCCCAGGTTTCCGCCCAATCCTCCCAGGGATGCGATGTGGCATAAGGACTGATAAAACGCTCGCTCCAATCAGGCGGCGCACTATTTTTATAATACTCTTCCAAAGCCGCGGCATAATCTATTTCTTCGTTCCCGAAAATTGACCGGTATCTTTCCAGTGCATCTGAATTCTTTAGAAGCACTTCCCAGTAATAATGACCGATCTCGTGGCGGAAATGCCCCAGCAGGGTCCTGTACCTTTCCCCGAGATCCAACTTATGACGCGTACGGGCAGCCTCATCTGCTTCTTCAATATTCAACGTAATCACACCATTTTCATGACCGGTGATTACTTTGTCCTTAGATGAAGTGTCGGCCAGGAAATCAAAGGCGATTCCCGTTTCTTCATTGCCCATTTTTTTCTGAACCGGGAGGCGGAGGCGAAGTAGCGAATATACCAGGCGATGTTTGGCTGTTTCAATACTTTTCCATCTTTTCAGATTTTCATCACTGGTAAGTGCCGGTATTACCCGGTTAAGTTCACAGGCATGGCAATATTCGCCAGGTTGATTGGAGTGAATCAGCCAGTTGCAGGTTCCATATTCCGCATTTTTACAAAACCGGAATTTCTCCTGTTTATTCTGAATATTCGAATAATTATTTTCGCCTTCTGATACGAGAGTAACCAGGGATAATGAATTCCCGTCAAAGCCCAGTTTAAACCCGCAATGAAGGCAGATATTGTTTTCAAAGTAGATCAGGCTATGACAGTTACTGCAGGTGTAAAGTTTCATAAATAAAATTGGACCATATGGTGTTCAATAACTATACCATGGAAAATTTTTTCAGTACTCTCTTTTCACATCTACAGAAACTGTTAACTCGTGAGAACCACTGCTGAGTATAATACCTTCCAGCGGAGCAATATCCGCATAATCCCTCCCCCAGCCAATTGTTATATGCTGGTCAGAGACAAGGCAATTATTTGTCGGATCAAAATCCACCCAACCCAGCGGAGGTATATAAACACTGAACCAGGCGTGAGAAGCATCTGCACCGATTAATTTCTCAACACCTTCAGGAGAAAATGTTTCAATATATCCGCTCACATAGCGGGCCGGTAAACCAATAGCCCGAATACAGGAAATGGCCAGGTGCGCGAAATCCTGGCATACACCTTTTCGTTCCTGCATCACCACGGATAGCGGCGTGGCGATAGTGGTATGCCCCGGTTTGTACTCAAATTCCTCATATATGCGCCGTGTCAGATCTTCAGCAGCATCAAATACGGATCTTCCGGGCAGAAAGGATTGCAAGGCAAAATTTAATACGCTTTCGTTTGACGCTGTCATGGCAGTCTCCAAAGTATATTGTCTAATGTCCATCGCATCCTCCTGCAGGTTTACCAATTCAAGCTTAATTTCCTGCGGACTGGCACTTCTGTGCTCCTGTTTTTCTATGAGACCTGAATGTTGTCTTTCCACTTCTGATGTCACATCTACAGTGAGTTCCCAGTGTTCTTTCTCAATAGAGAAATAAATGATTTTATTTCCGAAGAAGTCTTCGTACTCATTAATCCGGTCAGGTTCAGGTGTAATACGGATCCTGGTATTTTTACAGGTTTGTCCGCTCGTATTGCGGGGTACCAGACGTGCGATATTATGACATAAACTTACCGGTTCAAGATAAGAGTATGCTGTTTTATGCTGTATGGTATATTTCATAATCGGATGGATATTCTGCGTTACCGGAGTATAATAGTTTTGGGTGTGAGTTCATGTTTGAAAAAAGCCTTTGAAATACAACCGGGAATAGCAGAAAGTTGATGATATAAGGTAGATAAAAAAGATTCCAGCCCATTGTATTCCTCACCATCCGATTTGGCCAGTTCGTTTTTATCTGCCTTTTTTAACAACGCGTCAGCTTCGAGAATCAGCCTTTCATATTCAGGATGGGTTTTATCTGTGTTATTTCTGGGAAGATTCTGCAGATAACTTTTCAATCTCACCACCTGATAAGTCAGTGACCGGGGATTATTGGGATCAAACAGAAGAAGATCGATGACCAGCAGGTTTTGTAAAGGCCTCCTGTATTTATACCGGTAATTCACGAGACCTTCATTACTCATTAAAACGGATTGATGGAGATTGTATTCCACCTGCTCATTATATTTTTTTATAAGGGTAGTCCTTAACATGGTAATCACCAATAGACTTTGTTCTATTTTCCTTCCGACATCCAGCATGATCCAACCCTGTTCCCGTGAAATGCTTTCCCGGTTTAATCCGATAAAGGCCACCATGGAAGTTATCAGATTATCCAGTGTATGAATCATCTGAAGATGCCCGTGATGAGAAAGCGGAATACCGTTCTGCAGCCCTTCTTCCATGCCCCGTATCACACGCCATGTATCAGTTGACCAGTGGTCCCGAACTTCATGAATGGATTTATGAAACTGTATGAAATTATATTTAATTCCTCCCACCCGTTTTTCATTGAATAGAACGTCCTTTAATTCTTTCCATGGATCTTCAAATATATCTTCCGCATTTTCACCAATAAATCCTGGCAGTGAATAACTGTAACGGGTGAAAGCTTCCAGCAAATTTCTTTCTGTCTGCCGGTTATTTTCAGTTATCAGTTTATTTCCTTCTGCTAAAAACTGCATCACCGTTCTCATGAACCTGGCATTACCCAACAGACGCTCGGTATACCTTCCCACCCAAAACAGATTTTCTGCAGCATGGCTGGGCAACATATCATTATAGGTTTCTGCAATTGTTTCCGACGTTTCTTTTAGCACATTGATCACCCGGCCCGGTTCAGGTGAAATTATCCAGGCGTCCTTACTAAATCCACCCGACTGGCTGGATATTAAAAAATTTCCGGCATCAGCAGATGAACGAACCAATCCGCCGGCCATAGCCATATATTCATTCTGGTTGCTGACAAGAAAACTGCGGAACAAAACTTTCTGTGGAATAATTTTTCCTTCTATTAAAGATGGACTAAATGAAATTTCAACTTTCTCCTGTCCGACATATAAGGCGGGGTTTGCCCGGATCTGCTGTTTGCAGGTTTCCAACTGGTCCGCCGACAAAGAGGCCCCATCGATGGAGGAACTACCCGTCGGATTACGATGTATTTTTTTTATCACCAGTGTCTGAATATTGTCCAGCACATATTGAAGTTCTCTGGGTTGTCCGCACCACCAGGAAGCAATGGTCGGCAGAATCAGGTCCTCCGATAAAAAATATCGCGCAATCCGTTGCAGGAAGGGCATCAGTCCGGGGTTTTCAAGAACACTGCTGCCCAATGGGTTTGCCAGACTCACATTCCCGCTTCGTACGCATTGCAAAATACCAGGAATGCCAAGCTGCGAATCCGCTTTTAATTCCAGGGGATCGCAATAAATATCATCCACACGACGCAGTATCACGTCTACCCTTTCCAGTCCGCCCATTGTTTTAAGCCATACAAAATTGTCCTTTACAATCAGGTCATTCCCCTGTACCAGTGTAAATCCGAGATAGGAAGACAGGTATGAATGTTCAAAATAGGTTTCATTTTTTGAACCCGGTGTCAGGATAACAATACGTGGATTCAGATTCCGGTGAGGTGCAATTTCATTTAATCCATTCCGGAGGGCGGTAAAGTAAGGTGAAAGATGACGGACTTTTAACCCATTGAACAATTCAGGAATGACCTTTGTCATCGTTGTTCTGTTTTCCAGTGCATAGCCGGATCCTGAAGGAGCCTGTGTACGATCATTCACCACCCATAACTTTCCTTCAGTGCTTTTTGCGATATCAGCAGAATACAAAACCAGCTGATGTTGTCCGGGTTGTCTAATTCCACTGCATGGCCGGAGAAAACCAAGATGATTATAAATAAGTTCCATGGGTAAAATACCCTTTTTAATCAGGTTTCTTTCTCCATAGATATCTTCCAGTATAAGATTTAGTAACTGCGCTCTTTGTGAAAGACCGGTCTCGATGGATGTCCAGTCTTCCTGGCTGATCAGAAATGGTATATTATCCAGCTTCCAGGGGCGGTTCAGGCCATTCGGATCACCATAGATATTATAGGTAACACCGTTTTCCTTAAGCAGGCGTAAAGTATCGGCATACCGGTTGTTCATTTCTTCTTCACCCAATCTGCCATAGGATTCAAAAAAAGTTTCCCAGTGGGGTCGGACTTTCCCGTCTTCACCAATTAATTCACCGTAGTCTGGATGAATATTGAAGTAATCCCTGAAAATAGGATTGGCACGTAAATTCGGGTCCATTTTTTCCGATGGGGTAAACGAGCAGTCATCGAACATCGGTTTAAAAATAGGAAAATTAGGGTTTATATTTAAGATCTGTTTTCAACATCCTGCGTGCATAAATTTATGATAAACAATTCCAGCAACGGGCATTCGATTATCATATTCCTTAATATTACTATTGATTACAATTAATTTTTAAGTTTACAATATATGTTCAGAAAATATAATACCCTTTTATTATCCCTGATTTTCCTCCTTGCTTCCTTTACTTCATTATCTCAAACCGGTAGCTCTCTGGCACACAGTGTTCCCGAAGCGGAAATGGTATCATCTGCCGGCATCCTCCGTTTCCTGGAAGCCGCAGAAAAAAGTAGCAATGAACTGCATAGTTTTATTTTTCTGCGCCATGGAAAAGTAATCGCGGAAGGTTGGTGGAACCCTTATAAACCTGCCCTCCGGCATTCACTTTATTCAGCCAGTAAAACTTTTACTTCCACAGCTATCGGATTTGCAGTGAGCGAAAACCGACTCAAATTATCCGATAAGGTCATTTCATTTTTCCCCAACGATTTGCCGGATACCGTATCACCTTACCTTGCCGCACTCACGGTAAGAGATGTGTTGATTATGTCAGACGGAATGGATCCGGATCCCTCTTACGTTAGAGAAGTATCCAGGAACTGGGTGAAGGGTTTTCTCGCAACACCGATCAAATATAAACCCGGGACTGTTTTTCTTTACAATTCCCTTGGAACATTTATGCTTATCTGCCATCATACAAAAAGTAACCGGGCAAAAATTAATTGAATATCTCAAACCCAGATTGTTTGACCCACTTGGAATCTCGGGCATGGACTGGGAAGAAAATATGATGAGTATCAATACGGGTGGCTGGGGTCTTCGGGTTAAAACGGAAGACATGGCCAAACTCGGGCAACTCTATCTGCAAAAAGGCCAGTGGAATGGCAGCCAGATATTGCCGCGCTTCCTGGATTGAAGAAGCAACGACAGCAAAAATTTTCCGGCATCCGGAGCTGTCGCAGGTTGCCAAAGATTCGAGCGACTGGGAACAGGGTTATGGTTACCAGATCTGGCGATCCCGTCATCATAGCTTACCGGGCCGATGGAGCATTCGGCCAGTATATTCTCGTATTTCCCGATCATGGATGCAGTTATTGCCATACAGTCAGAAACACCGGATATGCAAAATGAGCTAAATCTGGTTTGGGAATATTTATTGCCGGCCATGAAAAAGGAAAAAATGCCCGCTGATCCAAAATCCGAGTATGCATTAAAAGTAAAATTATCCTCGCTTGGCACTGACTCCTCCTCAGGGCAGCTATTCGGCTTATACGGCAAATAAATCCCTGAATAAGTATTTTGTTCTGGAACCCAATGACAACCATATCATCAATATTACTCTGGAGATAAAAGACAGTATCTGTCATTTCAGTTTGAATACCGGAACGGATACTTACAATTTATTATATGGTGCAGGTTTCTGGAAAACCGGCCAGACAAATAAACCTGGTCCTTATTCGGCTTCTGCTTCCAAAGAAAACTGGGCGCTGCTTTCGCCCTATAAAGTAGCCGGCAATTTTTATTGGAAAGATGATCAGACCCTTGTTTTGGAGATGCGATATATAGAGAGTCCGCATACTGAGATATTCACTTGCCATATTGATGGAAAATCAATTAACTGTTGATATCGAAAGAGTTTTGACTTTGGAAAGAAAAAAACAACCCTGACAGGAGTTCAGAAATAATTGAATGATCATTCCAGCAGGACTAATTTTTTGCAAATACCGGCGTCATGCCTTGGGTTCAATTCTTACCTGTAAACATATACAGCATATCCCCAGGGTTCAATTTTCCAGGGATTTATAGTCAGTGGTTCCTTTTTGCCCATAAAAACATTGAAGGGATTTCCAAGCAGTGTTTTATCTTTTATGGTAATCGTCTTGTTCCTTGTCAGATAAATTCAGAATGACCAATATCCTGTTATTTCCTTTTTGTCTTACAAATGCGTAAACCGCAGTTTCATCACCGGCAGATGTTTTATGGAATGAAGCATCCGCAGAAAGTGCCGGATTCTTTTTCCTCAGATCGAGCAGGGTTTTATAAAATCCGGCTCTTCCAAATTTTCCAAAAACAATCGGATCTTTTTCGAAAAATTGGAGTGGCCTGAGTACAGGTTCCTCCTGCCCGCTGTAAATCAGGGGTACACCACTAACCATCGTCTGCGTAAAAACAGCAAAGGGAGCATGTACCTTTCCGGGAAAACTTCCATAGTCCGCCTTGTTCCAGCTGTTTTCATCATGATTACTGGTGAAATACATTTGAATTGTATTGGCAGGATAAATCATGGCATTTAACTTTTGCACACTGTCCAATGCAAAAGCCGGCCGGTCGCCTTTTGCAATTTTTTCCATCATATGAAACATATGCCAGGGATAAACAGCATCGAATCCGGATTCAGGCAGGTAGGTACTGTCACCCTCTGCCAGCATAAAAATTTTTTTAACCGTTCTTAGCTCGGGAATACATTTTTTCCAGAATGCAGCCGGGAACATTCCAGGCCACATCACATCGGAAACCATCGATATCTGACCGAACAATCCAGAATTTCATGGCCGCGATCATACTGTCTTCCATTACAGGATTCTTGTAATTCAGTTGCCGGGTGTCAGACCAGTCCTTTGCCATGGCAGCTTTTCCTGTACTGTCTTTCACAAAAAAATCCGGATGTTGCGTGAGCCAGCGGTTGTCTGCTCCTGTATGATTCGGAACCCAGTCAATAATTACTTTCATTCCCTTTGCATGAATTTGCTGAACAAGCAGTATCCAGTCACTCATTGTACCAAACTCCGGATTTACTGCTGTATAATCAGAAACAGCATAATAACTCCCCAGGCTACCTTTCCGTCCCTTCCTTACTGATTGGACTCAAGGGCATAAACCAAAGAGTCTGTACGCCCATCGATTTTAAGCGGTCAAGATGTCTTGCAAAAGCCTTTAACGTTCCTTCCCGGGTGTACTGGCGAACATTCACTTCGTAAATATTTCCCTGCATGATCCAGGCGGGATGACCTTTAATCATGCCGATCCCTGCCAGGGTCTTGCTGGTATTTTGAGAATACCCTTTTGAAATAATAATCATCTGCAGAAAGAATATCCCCCAAACGAAAATCCTGATTTGATTTTTCCGCATCCAATAAATGATTTATATAAAGATCCTGATAAACACCGGTAACCCATAAAGTCTCCAGACCGTGAAAGTACCAAAAGCCAGAATACAAAAAACTAATGGCCCTAATTACCCTATGCTTTACAGAATAAAAACGGACCGTGTCTGTGATGAACCAGGATAAATATAATATTTTTAATGAATCAGAAATCTGCAAGTCCACCGATTTGTGCACAGACAAATAATAAATCATTGAGAAAAATGCAAAAACAAACTGAAACTGGATAATCGTACCCAAACTATAAATAGTAGCTACCATTGTTTCAAAATAATTATAGGATCTATGCGTGACGAGTAGGAAAAGATACAGGGCCTGAAAGGGAACGATTACCATTAAAACGATGCTCAGGTTACTGATCGCCAACCTGGTTGCCCCGGCAGGCCCAAAATAATTCCTGTATCTGATAACAGTATTGTCCACCAAATATTCTTTCCATCCCATAGAGAAAGAGAATAAAAAGCGTTGTCCAGATTAAAAAATATGAAATGGGTGACTGATAGTTTTTTCTCCTTCCGTCAATAAAGTTTTTAGCCGTTTCCCCCGGCCGGATCACCATCTGGTAAGAAGTGAACAAAAATCCCTTTTTCAGGTGGGTAAAAAAATAAAATACTTCTCGGCAGAGAAAGGAAAAGTCGATTTTATCAGGATTTGCTTTCTGTCCGCAATGACTGCAGTATAAATCTTTAACGGGAAGACCACAGTTTTTGCAATATTCCATGCTGTTTGATTTTAAGTTTTGATCTAATTAATCCTTATGGATCAATGCAGGTGCAAAGGAAATGGAATTAACAGCCCTTCTTCTTGGCAAATGACAAGAAAGGAGACATCTTTTCTACAAATTTTGTTTCAGGCATAACCGGAATTTTTTCGTATTTTATTTAATATTTGATGCTACATGATAATAAAATTCGTCAATGCCGTGCTGATACTTTTTGCTTTCTATATGGGCATAAAGCAGGGTTGGGCCATGGTTACGGGAAAACCTGAAATGCTGGACATGTTTGGCAGATGGAATATCAGTAAGCAGGGCGTTTTGAGCATGGGTTTATTTACACTGCTGAGTGCCGTGATGATCTTATTTCCCAGGACATTTTTGTGGGGGAATTTTCTGATGGGAGCCGCGATACTTTTAATAATTTGTTTGCACCTGATGGATAAAAACATCAAAGGCGCACTGACCGAACTCCCATTTCTGCTTCTGTCACTGGTCATTATATATCTCCAATACCCGTTAAAAACCAGACCCGTTTAAAAATTATGAATACTGAAATCGGACAAGCTGATTATTGATCCCAATGCAAATACAGGATGCTATTTCGCTGATTAAGACAGAAGAATTCTTTGAGGACACCAAAACAAAATGGGCAGACCTCGGCTGTGGTTCAGGGTTGTTCACCCGGGCATTGGCGAGCCTACTTTATCCGGGAAGCCTTATTTATGCAGTTGATAAAAATGTGGGGACATTAAAAATACCTGACTCGATTAATTCGGTAAACGTAGAAATCCGCAAATCCGATTTCACATCAGATTCTTTTCATCTGAAAGACCTTGAGGGAGTACTCATGGCAAATGCTCTTCACTTTGTATTTGAAAAAAAAACCTTTCTGAATAAAACAAGAGCCTGGTTCAGAGAAAAACCTGTTTTTTTGATCGTCGAATATGATACGGATAATCCGAATCCATGGGTTCCTTATCCTTTGAGCTTTCCTACTTTAAAAAATCTTTTTACTGAATTGGGATATTCCCGGATTGATAAACTTCATCAAACAAAGTCATTATATAATAACGCCAACTTGTATTCAGTCATGATTAGCCAGTAAATAGCTGCATTTAAACAGGATAGTATTCATCGGAGGCTATGCCTTTCAATCCTTTTGGACAATTGCATCCACCAATCTTTTTAATTCCAGGTATCGGGCGATCCTGCCCTTATTGTTAAGGTAAAAACACATTAAAAATGCACAATACTGATTTTGATTGTCTATCCAGGGATAACTTCCAAAAAGTCCGGGGCTGGTTGCCCACTCAGCAGGTTTGTCTGCCGCTGTATTTTTCCCCAGCCATTCGCCAAATCCATATCCAAATCCTTCGGCATCTGCTGGTGAATAGGCAATCCTGACTTCAGACCCGATACGGTTGATTTCCATTTCTGACACGCTTTTCTCAGTTAAGATCTGTTTACCATTAAAATTTCCTTTATGAAGAATCATGTTCAGGAAAATAAGGTAATCTTCCGGTGTGCTGTATGCACCTCCCGCCGGGAATGCAACTTTTTTTCTCCCAAAATCAGTATTTCTCAGACCCAGCGGTCTGGCTATCCGTTCAGAAAATAACTCTTCAAAAGTTTTTCCTGCTATTTTTTCGATCACCGCGCCTGCAATCTGTAGTCCGGCATTACTGTAATGAAAGACCTTTCCGGGCTCGCCTTCCATGGGCATGTTCGCTATCTCTTCAATTGCCTGATCCATGCTTCTTATATTCTTCATTCCCTTAAGACTTTCCTTTAGCGGCGGCGTCTTGATGCCGGTCAGGTGCGATAGACATTCGCTGATCGTTATACCCCCTTTCCCGTGACTGGATAGCACCGGCAGCCAGCTTCCAACGGTATCAGACAAATGAAGTTTTCCATCATCAACAAAACTCATGACCAATGCCGCGCTCAGCCACTTACTACAACTGGCGATGGGCTGCCTTGTAGTCAATGTATAATCATTGGCTTCCGATTCTCCCCCTATCCTTTTCTGGATATAATTATTCATAGATTTTTGCCGGCGGGTCATCACATTAACTGACTTTTCATATATTAAGTTTTCATCCTTATAAATCACGAGTATGATACGTCCGCCCATATCTTTTGCATTTGTTTCCATCCATTCGTCCAATTTCGCAAAACGAGACTGGGCCCGGCCGATACTTACAAAACTTAATATGAATACCAGCAAACTGGCCGCCGCCCGATGAGATATCTTATTGTTAGGACCGAAATTCCAATTCATCGTCTATAGTCGTTTAATGCAGCCCATTTTGACTGTTATTGAGGTCTAAAGTTTAAAAGTTCTATTTTATCCCGCAAATTCAGTTGATTTTGCTGGGTTAAATTCGTTAAATCCTACATTTAAGTTTTAAAATTTATAAAAATGCGTTCAATTGACAACCGCGGTTTAAGCTTCCGGAAAATATTCTCTATGCTAATTATACTGTTTAGTATCATGGATGGTCAGGCACAGAATATTTTACATGTCGGCATCGCAGGTCTTGCCCATGACCATGTTCATGGAATATTAAATCAGTATAAAAAAGGCGAAGTAATCATAATTGGCATCGCAGAGATCGATAAGCAATTGGTACAGCGATATAAGAAATCCTATCAATTGCCCGATTCTCTCTTTTACCCTGATCTGCCCTCCCTTCTTACTCATGCGAAACCGGATGTGGTACTAGCCTATACTCCCATTTCTGAACATATTGGCGTTGTAGAAATTTGTGCTCCCAAAGGAATTTCAGTTATGGTTGAAAAACCATTAGCCACTACTATTAAAGACGCAGAACGGATGGCTTTCCTGTCAAAACAATTTCATATACGGGTGTTAACAAATTATGAAACGACCTGGTATAACAGCAACCAGCAATTGAATGAAATGGTCAATTCAACGCATACAATAGGTACAATTAGAAAAATGACCGTGCATGACGGCCATAATGGTCCCCGCGAAATCGGATGCAGTCCGGATTTTCTGAACTGGCTTACTGACCCGGTAAAAAACGGCGGCGGGGCACTGATGGATTTCGGGTGCTACGGAGCCAACCTGATGGTATGGCTGATGAATGGTAAGGCCCCGGTATCCGTAACGGCTGTTACTCATCATCTCAAACCCCTCATCTATCCCAATGTAGACGACGATGCAACGATATTACTGGAATACCCCGATGCAACGGGAATCATCGAAGCTTCCTGGGACTGGCCCTTTGGTATTAAGGATCTGGAGGTTTTTGGAACGCAGGGCTACCTCCATGCGCTGAACGGCAATACTCTTCAGCAAAGATTAAAAGATAATTACGAAAACGTTCCTCTGAAGGCAGCGGTCTACCAGAATAATATTCAATACCTCTCCGATGTGCTCAGCGGGAAACTGGAACCGGGGAATGACCTCTCGTCGCTTGAGAATAACCTCATCGTCGTGCGCATTTTGGAATCTGCCTTAAAATCGGCGCGTGAAGGAAAAAAAGTTGCTTTATAAATCCACCGTTAACTGTCTATAACATGCCATTCATATAATTAAGAGACAGGCATTGCATAAGCTCCTATAAATTGGGCCGTAACACCCGTATCGCAATGCTCCAATTTGATCATGTTACCAAAAACTACGACCGGCAACAGGTGCTTGAGATCAGTAAACTGGAACTCGGTAGAAACATCTACTGGCTGCAGGGTATCAATGGTTCGGGGAAAACCACTTTTCTCAGCATGCTTGCAGGGCGGATCCCATTCACAGGTGATATTTTGCTGGATGGAATAAATCTCCGTCAAAATCCACTGCCATACCGGCGGCTCGTAAACTTTGCTGAAGCAGAACCCCAGTATCCGGACTTTCTTACCGGCACGGAATTAATAAGTTTCTTCCAGGAAATTCGGAATGCCGCTCTTATTCAAACAGACCTGTTGATCAATATTTTTAAAATGCATCGTTTTATATCCCAGCCAATCGGAACTTATTCGAGTGGAATGATCAAAAAATTATCATTGATGCTTGCATTCATAGGTAAACCTGCACTAATACTGCTGGATGAACCATTGGCCACACTCGACGAAGGATCCATTCATATCCTGCCTGAATTGATCAAGGCCTATCATAAGGAATTCAATACCTGTTTTATATTCAGTTCTCATCAACCCTTCAAATCCTATTCCCTGGCCATTCAAAAAATATTGATTTCCGACCAGTCATTGCAGTTAATCACATGAGTATTACCCGGAAGATCCTGATAAAGATATTTGTAAAACCATTTTACCGACAGCATGCCGGACTGTTCGTATTTCTTTTCATAATTCTGTTTGGAGCAGTAGGTATGGTAGATGGTGCAGGATTAATGGCATTTCACTTATCCCTAGTGCAGGGTATGTTGAAAAATATATATTTCCTGCTGCTTGTTTTTTTTATCTGGAGCCTCTATGCAAAAAAAACAGAACAGTACATCGGAAATATCCTGCGGCGGCCCGATTATTTATTTCTGCATATGCTCTCGCAAATTGAAAGCAGAAAACTTTTCTGGCAGATGGTATGGATACAGTTCCTTATGTTCCTTCCTGTCACCGTCTATTTAGTCATCATATTTGCAGCCGGCATTTATCTTCATATATGGCTAAATTGCCTGCCAGCACTTTTTTTCCTTGTTGCGTTAATACTAGTCTGCGCATGGTGGAATGTATATCAGATTAAGCATCCCGGCCAATCAGGAATAATAAAAAAGGAAATAATCACTTTCAGGCCTCGTGAAACATCTTATTGGAGTCTGGTTATCCGTTATATATGGAAGGAAAAAAAACTTCTTTTCGCAGGAATGAAAATTTATAGTTGCGTGATATTATACGAGATGGTCATTAACCAGACAAAGGTTGAATACGATCTTTCCATGATTTGGTTGTTCTTTAGTTTTGGAATCCTAAGCCACGGGCTCTTAATTTATCAGCTTAGGAACATGGAAGAAACCCGGCTGACTTTTTACCGCACGGTTCCCAGATCTTTGCTGAACAGATTTTTACAATATGCCCTCATTTACCTGATTCTGCTGGTTCCGGAATTCATTACGATTCTCATTTTGATACCTTTTTATCTGCACTTCAGCGATGCTATCTTGTTTATCCTCTTCAGTTATAGCTTATTATTATTTTTAAACAGTTTGTTGTTTATTCAGTTTTTCAGAATAAAGGACTACCTAAAAATCATTCTCTGCATTTTCTTACTCATTTATTTTTGCGTCCTTACGGTTTCCATCCCGGTTCTGTGTTTTTTTCTATTTCTCTCATCAATAGGTATTTTTCAAAAAAGGTATTACCAGTTTGAACGATAAATTGACCCAGCTGCCCTCAATTCAAGAGCTGGTCCTGAATGGGTTAGATATCAAAATTTATTATTAGCAAATCCTGCAATCTGTCACCGCGCCTTTTGCAATTTCCGCGGATAATCCCATAAATATTCCGGCTTTTTGCAAATTTCCCCGGGATATTCTCCGGAATATTTGTTTTTGTGTAATCCTGCTGAAACCACCTCCCAGCCCGAAGAAACCAATTAGGATTCCCCTCTGGTGAAAGATATTTTTAGGAAAGAACATTTTTAAAACAAATGCCATGAAAACCCCACAACCGATCAGTGTAAATTTCTTTATTATGCTTTGCTGGATTTTCTCTATTCCCCTGGCTGTCCTGCATTATCTGGCAGTGTATCTTGTCGGACTGGATATACCCCAACCCATCGGTGAAGCCCCCGGCGGACTGTATAAGAATCTCCGAAAAATCTGGTTTGCAAGATTATTAAAGAAACAGGTATCCTTATGGGTAAGAACTCCCTTTCGTAACGTAGTATTCAGGCTTGTAAATTTCGATTTTAAAATCCCGGTTGACCGCGGATTGATATTTGTTACCTGTCATACACCCTGGAAAAGATTATTGGTGAATTGGTTTTTTGAAAATCACTATGCGCTCATTATTGATACCGGGCGTTCAGTTAAACGGCGGGCCCGGCTGAAAAACCATCGCACGGGATACAATGAGCTAAGACATGTGATCAGACATCTGCAATTCGGCGGAAGAATAATCATCGCTGCCGATACATTTAACAAGCTGAATGACCATCCTGCCGAGTTGCTTGGCAAATCCGGTAATCTGTCTCAATTACCTGCCCGTCTGGCCAGGATTGCGGGTGTACCTATGCTGGCCGCTGTCCCCCGGCTCCTGAACAGAAAAATAAATATTTATTCCGGCCCCTTATATGCGCCCCCGGTTCTGGAAACCGAAGTGGGCCAGACAATGCAAAAAATGCTCGGATTTTTTGAAAATGAAATTAGAAAGGATCCTTCAATCTGGTCCTATTTTGTGAATGAACCCCTGTCTCACTATCATAAAAAACGTATCGAATGAAACCGGATAGAGATACCCCAATGCCGCCCGTGAGTGCTGTCATAATAACTTATAACGAATCTGCCAATCTGCGAAGAACGGTTTCCCAGTTGTACTGGTGTAGTGAAATTATCATAGTGGATAGTTTTAGTACAGACGGAACGGATTTAATCGCCAGGGAAGAAAACTGCAAGCTTATACAACGGGCATTTCATGGATTCGGGGACCAGAAGCGATTCGCCGTTTCTCAATGCAAACATGAATGGATTCTGTGCCTGGATGCCGATGAGGTTCTGACCAATGAACTAATAACAGAAATATGGAGGGAACTTCGATCACCGGAAGAAAAACATGCTTTGTCTTTCCCCTCCAGTTTGGTATTCAGGAAACAACGGTTCAGGTTCGGACGGGAAAGCAACCGCCAGGTCATAAAAATGTTCAACCGCCGGTTCGGAGAAGTGAACAATGACCGTATACATGAAAAAATTGAAGTAAGAGGAACGATAATCAGGCTGAAAAACCCAGTTCTTCACTATAGTTACCGGGATATCACCCAATACTTCACAAAATTCGACCTCTATACTGAATGGTGCGCGGAGAATTATTTCAAATTGAGCAAAAGGAAGTCAAAGTCCATAATTATTATTTCAATTCCCTACTACTTCTTTAAATATTATCTGGCAGACAGGAATATGCTCAACGGATTAAACGGTTTTTATTGGTCTGTGCTCATGTCATTTTATCATTTTGTAAAGTATCTAAAGTTGGAAGATATGCATCAGTCGGAAACTTCCTTATTGTCACGCAGGAGTAAAGCTTTTAGAAAAGTGATTCCGGTGTTTAGAGAAACTTCCATCTTTTCAGGTAATGCGGGAATTATTTAGCGAATTAAAACGCGGTGAATATGAATAAAAAACCACTTGTTTCTATTGCGATGGCCACCTGTAATGGGGCAAATTATATCAGTCATCAGATCAGAAGCATTCTCCAGCAATCCTATCTGAACCTGGAAATCATCATTACAGACGATGCGTCATCCGATGCCACCGTTACTATACTTGAAGGTTTTAAAACCAAATATCCTCAGATAAAAATATTCTGTAATCCCGTCAATCTGGGTATCACGGCTACTTTTGAGCATTCAATAAAAAATTGCCGGGGAGAATATATTGCCATTTCCGACCAGGACGATATCTGGGAACCGAATAAAATTGAAATTCTGTTGAATGCCATCGGAACAGAGGATGCTGTTTACTCGGATTCAGAGTTGGTAGATAAAAACGGCCAATCGTTGAACAAACTGATCAGCTCATTGGTAAACTTGAAATCATTTTATTCAGGCGCCCCTTTTCTGATGGGCTTGTGTTTGCCCGGTCATACCCTGTTGTTGCAGGGCGACTTCGCAAGGTATATCCTGCCTATTCCCCGGATAATCATGTACGACAGGTGGATCAGTTTTTGTGCAGCAGCAAATAATGGTATTAAATATATTAATCTGCCGCTGGTAAAATATCGTCAACATGATACAAATAGCTTTGGCGTTGGTAAAGCCCCGAATAAAACACATCGAAAAACAAAAAAAGAAAAATTCCACACAAAACTGCTTGAACTAAGAGCATGCGAAAAAGCACCAATCAGGGATCCGGAAACGAAGAAATTACTCCGGGAAATGCTAGAACGTTATTCATCAAAACCTAGTCTGGCGAGGAGTATGTTCTTTTTAAAGTACCGGAATACACTACTGGCGATAAAAAAGAAAAACGCTTTCAAAAAAATTCTCTACTGCGTTAAAATGTTTTTTAAGGCTAATTATTAATAATATTCCGCGGCCCCTCCGTTGCTAGCCGGACTCCTGAAGTCCGAAGCTGAACAGTTTCTACGCTAAGGCAGGATTATTCAGTTCCACTCCATATAGTTTTTACAGGAACTGGAATCCGCGAAACTGCTCAGATAAACCGTTATAGAGATGTTAACAACTGACAATGCCAGATCATTTTCTACACTTATTATAATTTTGGCAATTCGGGTCAATAACCAAAGTGGAATTTGGGGAGAATCAGATGAAATTCTGTATAAACTAAATTTCGGCGTCTATCATAATAAGATTACATTGTAAGACTACAAAGGCTTCCTTCATTACATACAGGTCGATTCTTCTTTCTTATTCTGACATTCCTTTCCAAATCAGGTGGGCTTTGAAAAGAAAAGATGGTGCGTGTCTGAAAGATCACAAAAAATAAGTCATGCCAATCATCCTGTATGGAGTTTATCTTTTTCTTGCCGTTTACAACGCTGGTAACATGCTTACTTTACAAATTCAGCACTATGGTATTTATCCGTCCGTAGGGGAAGAGAATTTCAAAAATTATATGAGGGCCAATAACAAATCGGCCCTGGTGCCTTCCATAGTTCCGGCGATGTTACTCATGCTGGTTAACATCATACTTATTTTCTCCAGGCCAGCCTTTTTGCCCAGATCCATCGCCATCCTGACCTTTGTGCTAAATGTAATTGCATTTATCTCCACCATTACCTGGCAAAGAAAACTCCAGGGGGATATGGCAGAAACAGGATATGATGAAATAAAAATTCTGTTATTGATTTCTACCAACTGGATCCGGACTCTTGCATTTCTCATCCAGTCATTCATTGCCGTTGCCATCATCATGCAGGCGGTATAATGATCAGGGTCGCAGGGTAAGACCTATACCAATTGATCCAGGAAATCGCGGGGCAATAATTCCCGTTCAAAAAAAGCCGTCGTATCATATTGCATCAGTCCTTCCGCAACCTGCTTCATAGCTGTCAGGGCGTGATTCAGAAAATGGGGCCCAAGACTGACCCTTGACACGCCTGTTTTCTCTAAACGTTTCAGATCCGATACCTGTTTTTGAAGAAGGACATTGACCGGAGAGGCGACCTGTTCCAGAAACCTCGAAATATCATCATAATCATTCATCAATATGGGATAGATACAGTCTGCGCCGGCCTTTTTGAAGGCCAATCCTCTTTCGATCGCGAGGGAGAGTGCATCATTCATTTTTAAAACAAATACATCTGTTCTTGCATTGATTACAATGGGTACACCGTACTGAATTCCTGTTTCACGGATGGCTTCAATTTTTTTGCATTGTTCTGATATTGAATTTAATCCAGTCCGGTCAGCCAGGGAATCTTCGATATTTATTCCAATCGCACCGTTTTCTATCAGCAAGCGGATATTCTCCTTTAGTTGGGAAATGGTGTCTGCGAACCCCCTTTCAATATCCACTGTCAGTGGCAAATCAACAGCAACAGCAATTTTATTTACCGTGTTCAACAATTGGCGAAAAGGAATATTTTCTCCGTCCCTGTACCCATTGGAAAGCGCTGTCGAAACACTGGCAGTAGCGACAGACGGAAAACCTATTTTTTTAATCAGCCTTGCACCCAGAGCATCCCAGATATTCGGTAATACCAATAGTTTCTCGGCGTGATGCTGATTCCTGAACAGAGAGGCTTTGGCAGCCTGTATTTGAAGATTAAACATATTTCATACCTATTGACTCAGCAAAGTTCGCAGACAGGAGTGAATTGACGTCAAATTCCTGAAATATTCTTTACCTTAATGGCCCATAAAATAAATGGAGTCAAACCGGTCATATGATACAGAGAAAGACATTTTTCCGACTCAACCCCCGGATATTATTTATTTGTTTTGTCCTTTCCGGTTTGTGCATTGCTGGTTTTAAAATTCCTGGTAAAGGCAAAAGACATCCCGGCACCCCTGATGAAAATATTCAGTATGTAAAAAATCCGAAAGGAGGACCTCTGTTGGGATATTCTTCGGGATCCGGGGTAAAAATTATTGAATCGGGCGGATTTTTCTTCAAGGACATGAACAAAAACGGTAAACTGGATCCATATGAAGACTGGCGTTTACCAGTTGACACCCGGGCAAAAAATCTGGCTTCTTTAATGACTATCGACCAGATCGCAGGTCTAATGTTATATAGCCGACACCAGGCTATTCCAGCCAGTTCAAAAGGCCTTGGCGCCGGAACGTACAATGGAAAACCTTTTGCTGAAAGCGGTGCTTTGGCATCAGATCTTTCCGATGCGCAGTTGGAATTTTTGACCAAGGATAATCTCCGGCATATTCTGCTCACCACCGTAGCCTCTCCGGAAATAGCCGCCAAATGGAATAACCATGTACAGGCCCTGGTGGAAGGTATCGGATTTGGAATTCCGGCCAACAACAGTACCGACCCCCGCAACACAGCATCGGCGACTACTGAATATAATGCGGGTTCCGGAGGCAAAATCTCTCTATGGCCCGACCAATTGGGGCTCGCAGCTACGTTTGATCCGAAAATTGTTCAGCAGTTTGGGAATATCGCGGCAAAGGAATACAGAGCGCTGGGTATTACCACAGCTCTTTCTCCGCAAATTGATTTAGGTACTGAACCCCGATGGGTGAGAATCAACGGTACTTTTGGCGAAGATCCTAAACTCAGCGCGGACCTTGCCCGGGCTTATGTAGACGGATTCCAGACTTCTCTTGGAGCAGCAGAAATCAAAGATGGGTGGGGTTATCAGAGTGTAAACGCGATGATCAAACACTGGCCGGGAGGCGGTCCGGAAGAAGGAGGACGCGATGCGCACTACGCTTATGGAAAATTTGCCGTTTACCCGGCCAATAACCTGGATGAACAACTGGTTCCTTTTGTCAATGGCGCTTTAAACCTCTCAGGCAAAACAAAAACGGCTGCATCAGTAATGCCTTATTATACTATTTCCTATAACCAGGATCAGAAAAATTTTGAAAATGTAGGAAACGGATACAGCAGTTATCTGATCAAAGATTTATTAAGAGGTAAATATCACTACGATGGCGTGGTATGTACAGACTGGCTTGTAACGGCCGATGAAGGTAAGACTCCGGATATTTTTGCCGGGAAAAGCTGGGGTATGGAAAACAAAAACCTTGCAGAGCGTCATTATAAAGTACTGATGGCGGGCGCCGATCAGTTTGGCGGAAATAATGTTGCCGGGCCGGTGATGGAAGCATACCAGATCGGTGTGAAAGAACATGGCGAAAAATTCATGCGTGCCCGGTTTGAACAATCTGCTGTAAGGCTTTTGCGCAATATATTCCGCCCGGGTCTTTTCGAAAACCCTTATCTCAATGTGGAAGAATCTATGCATACCGTGGGCAATCCACAATTTATGAAGGCCGGATATGAAGCCCAGTTGAAATCAGTGGTTGTTCTTAAAAATAAAAAAAATGTACTGCCACTGAAAAAAGGTATCACGGTTTATCTGCCCAAACGTTATACCCCTCCGGTAAGGGATTTTTTTGGAAACGTAAGCCAGGAAAAATGGGAAGATGCAGTAAACCCGGAATTATTAAAAAAATATTTCAAGACCACCACCGATCCGGAGAAAGCAGATGCTGCTATTGTTTTTGTAAGCAGTCCCGATGGAGGACCCGGATATGATAGAAATGATATTAAGGATCAGGGAAACGGTTATACGCCGATTTCCCTGCAGTATAAAAGCTATACCGCCAGCAACGCGCGCGCGCAAAGCATGGCCTCCGGAGATCCGGTGGAGCCTGATGTAAAAAACCGTTCTTATAAAAACAAATCCATCACTGCTTCCAACCTGAAAGATCTGGAAGCCATCCTGGATGCGAAAAAAGTTATGAATGGCAAACCGGTGATTGTTTCAATGTCATTGTCCAAACCCGCTGTGGTAGCGGAATTTGAACCACAGGTCGATGCAATTGTAGCAGGTTTCGGTATTCAAACCCAGGCCATACTGGATATTCTGACCGGTGCAGCTGAACCTTACGGATTATTACCTGTTCAAATGCCGGCGGATATGAATACCGTTGAGGCACAGTATGAGGATCTTCCCCATGATATGCTCGCGTATACCGATGAACAGGGCAATACCTATGATTTTGGATTCGGGTTGAATTGGAAAGGGCCCATCCGGGATAATCGGACGGCAACCTATGTGAACTACGATCAGCCGGCCTGCATTCGCTAAAACTCAGGGGAAAATTACCATCACCTGCAAAACGCCGGGCGCAGTCATTTACTATACAGTTAATGATTCCATTCCTTCCTTCATCCCCTCCAATCTTTATCACGCACCATTTGCGGTAAAGCAAGGACAGACCGTAAAAGCGATCGCAAAAAAACCAGGAATAAATAATAGCGGCATCGCTGTATATAAATCCGAATGATCCGCAGGTTATCTGTTTAGCTTAAATTTTCGAACAAATTTCAAACGACACTAAAACCATAGGAAGCTTAATCTTTTATCCGAATACAGCAATTTCCTTATTTTCACAGCGGTTTGACGGAGGAGGGCTTTGCAAAACTGTATTTATTCAGCGTTTCCATTTCCGGTAAAAAACCATATTCAGATATGAAAAGTGCAAATCTTTTGAGCATCGCAGTAATTTTTTCCATGGTAGCATGCTTTTCCCCTACTGCCAATATTTATCAATCGGAAAAAACAAAAGACATAGATTATAAGAAGTATAAAACCTATGCCTGGATGGCTACCAAGGATACTGCCTATACAAAACTGGCTGCAAAAAAACAGGTGGAAGCTGCTTTGGCAGCTGCTGTCATCCAGCAGTTGAGTAAGAGAGGAATGACCTTGGATACCCTTAATCCTGATTGTTTATTTACCTATACACTTGTCCTGAATAAGACTTATCAATACGGTGAAACTCCACCACCTGTATATGCGCCGCAAACACAACCCGGAGACGCTCCGGGCCAGTATGGCATGTATTATTATGTCCCCGCTTCAACAGCTTATTACAATCCCGACCTTTACCAGGGAAGTATGAAAGTGACTACTTTCCGCGATGGCGCGCTTGTAATTGATATGATAGACAGAAAAGAAAATAAAATCATCTGGCGAACCAGTGCTTCAGGCAAAGTGGATGAAAGAGACAGACAGGGCGTTAGACCAACTGTCAATGAAATCGTACCTATCATGTTTAAAAAATTCCCAATAAGTCAATAAAAGGGCTCAAATCTTGAAATTGCCAGTAATTGGAATTCACAATCCGCCAACTATCATCCGTCAACCGTCAACTTGACTCCAAGCACCGATAAAACGGTGCTTTTTTAATTAATCTCCCCGGGAATATCCACAAAACAGACATTTCCCGCTGTTTTATTTGGCGAAATCCAATTTAACAGGAACCGTTCATTTGCACTTTTTGCTTATTCACATAAGAGAGTCAACAGATTTTGCAAAAATAAACCCGTCTCTCTTTCGGGGGAATTGCTGTCCCGGCATTCTTTGCCAACCGGTATTCATGCTGCCCGGGGATCAATTATGAATCGCCTTTTTCGCAAGATAGCTTTGATATCAGAAAACGTACAACACCTGAATCACTTAAAAGCACCATCATGGAAAACAATACACACGGAAATCGTACTGATCGGTGGCGGATACGCGTCTGTCTGGGCGTACCGGTCGATCGTAAATGAGTTAATGATTGAAATGATGACAGGTCAGGTTAAGATCAGGGTGATATGCCCGGAAGATTATCATTATTTCCATGGCTGGACAGCCGAATGTTTAGGCGGAATCCTCCGGGATCAGAACAGAATGAGTCCGCTGCACGAAATTTTCAAATATGCGGAAATAGTTAAAGGAAAAGCCAGCCGTGTAGATGTTCAGACCCGCACAGTATATGTGGATTTAAATGACGGTACGAAAAGAGCCCTGTCCTATCATCATATGCTATTGGGCATGGGTTCAACGGATAGCTATGCTGTAGATGGTCTGGCCGAATATGCATACCAACTGAAATCACACAATGCTTACCTGAACACAAAACTACGGATCCGGTTTCTGTTGAATCAGGCTGCTGAAGCAGATGCTCCGACTGCCTCAAAAATTCTACGCTTCGTGATCGCAGGAAGTGGGTTTACCGGTGTTGAAATAGCGGCAAATCTTGCAGAAACGATTGAAGTGCTCAGAAAAGAATATGCCACACTCCAAAATATCAAACCAACGATTTATTTAATCAACAGCAGAAATGAAATTCTGCCGGAGCTTAAAAGTGGAATGAACCGCATGCGCGTTTATGCTGAGAAAATCCTTTGCAAATACGGGATCGAAATTCTGCATCAGAAAAAAATAAGCAGGGTCACGAGCCAGGGAGCCTACCTGAATGACGGTAGTTTTCTGGAAAGCAGGATGGTCATTTCTACTATCGGCCAGCACCGAATCCCATTAAAAGGTACCGATGCAATGGAAATGGATGATTCAAAAAGGATTATTATCAATTCTTTCCTGCAGGTAAATAATCACGGTGAGATATGGGGTGCAGGGGATGCGGTGCATGTTTCTCATCCATCAGCAAATAAGCCCTGCCCTTCGAATGCACTCTGGGCAATCAAACAGGGCGAACATGCAGGAAAAAATATTTGCCGCGCTATCCTCTCACAATCCTTAAAGCCATTTGCTTTTAAAGGTCTTGGACAATGTGCCAGTCTGGGAATTGGTAAAGGAATCGGGGAATTGTATGGTATCCAGTTTACAGGATGGACAGCATGGATAAGCCGGTGGTTTTTCTTCCAGTATTTTATGCCATCCAAAAAAATCATGTGGCAGGAAATAACAGACTGGATTCATTTATTTTTTACCGGCAGGCGGAGAGATTTGAAAATAATGGATGATGGATTCCGGAAAAATTATTCTCAGGAATATTGTCAGCCTCTTGGCCCAAGTCAACTCGTTTATCAAAACTAAATCACGGTTAAAACCCAAATTATTTTTAATTCTCTTCAAAACATATCATATGAAATCAACTCATTTTAGCGATAAGGTCTGCTGGATTACCGGAGCATCCAGTGGAATCGGTGCCGCACTGGCATCCTGTCTGAATGCGATGGGCGCAACCCTGATTCTCTCCGCCACGAAACAAGGACAAACTGGACATGGTAAAAGCAGAATCTGCACGGCCGGATAAAATAGCGATACTTCCCTGCGATCTGGAGGAAATAGATTCTCTTCCCCGGATCGCTCAACAGGCATGGACTCTATTTGGCGGAATAGACTATGTTTTTCTAAACGCGGGGATGGCCGTCAGGGACATGATTATTCAGACTGATATGAAGATGATTCAAAAAGTGATGAACATAAATTTTTTCAGTAATGTGGCTTTGACTAAAGCCTTGTTACCTCCAATGCGGCTCAGGGGACATGGATGTTTTGTTGTAACCAGCAGCCTCTGTGGGAAATTCGGGGTGCCAAAATTAGGTGCATATTCTGCCTCAAAACATGCGCTTCACGGTTTTTACGAATCGCTGCGCGCCGAATATGAAAAGGACGGAATAAAAGTAACCATGATCACTGTCGGACTGGTTCGTACGCCTATTACCATGAATGCATTAAAAGGCAATGGAAGCCATTATGGCAAAATGCAGGAATCAGTAGGTGCAGGTATATCGCCTGAAACCTGTGCTCAGGAAATAATACATGGAGTGGTCCGGGGTAAATCTGAGGTCCTGGTCGGAGCCATAGAAAAATATAGCGTGCTGATCAAAAGATTTTTCCCCGGATTGCTAAGGATGGCTATTACAAAACATCCTATGCAAAAACTCAGAAAAATCGGACTTCTGCCCCATGCCGGAAACACCACTGATTTTGCAATGAGTTGAGTGTGGCTATTTTAAATCAAATTATATTCTGATCACTTCGAGGGCTACTTTCCATCCGCTTTTTTCATGCCGCCAGATACGAAGGTAACTTCCCGTTTTTCCGGCCTGGATGAAAGTCCCATAAACGGCAGCCATATCAGTCCCTGGTGAGATTTGAACGCCAACAGGATGATAACGAAGGGCAGGCAGTTTATCGAGTATAGCAACAGTACTGTCTGTAGAGGTCAGCGGCAACCTGCCAGTTATATTCAAAATATATTTACTACTTCCGCTTTCGCTGTAGGCACGCCGGATGCTTTTTTCAAATGACTGAATAAACATATTCTCCTGGTCCAGCAAAGTTGTTTCACCCGTGTTTTTTCCCGCCCCATATTTTTTCAGGTCAATAACAATTGGATTATTTTCCAATGCCTGCGGGGAATGGCTGTTACCGATATCCATCAGGTATTTCCATTGACCGGTCTCAAGTTTATGCCAGACTGTAGTGTATTGGCCGGATTCTTCCACTGTATCTTTTAATGTCTTTGGCCGGTGTTCATAATTTCCGGTTGTATATCCCCAATTGTCGGAAATTGACATTTCCGCAAACGTGGGCGTCCAGGAAAAAACACCATCAAAAACCGGCAGGGAACGCCAGAATTTTTTTGCATCCACGGGTCCGGCGTTCGTAAACTGGATACCGTTGCTGTCAACATGGGCAAGGAATCCGTCCCGGATCCCTTTTTCAAGGCATGATTTTTCAAAATCTTTCTCGGCTTTTACAAGAGCCTCCGCATTTTGCGCTATTAAATAAGTACAGAAACTAATAAAAAAAGACAGGAAGATCAGTTTTTTCATACCAGACAAGTTAGATCAAATGTATACAATTTAAGTCGCGGCAAATCTCTGGTATTCTATACGACAATAAGTGAATTTTAAATTCGATATGGGAATACAATTGGCGTCAGTAATTTTCACAAGCTTCAGCCCGCGAATTCTTTCGGAAAAATCTCTGTCAGATACCCAAGTGAATTGTGAAAAAACCTCCATTTTTGTCACATTTATACAATTTTCTGAATAGAAATTAAAATAATTTGCAACCCTGAATTTCCCAGATTCTTAAGAATTGAGCTGCTTTCCTTCTTACTATGGAAGACTCACTGTACTGAATTTCTATTCTGACAACTACAATCAAGCATTCACTTGTCATTCGCATATATGTGAATGAACCGAACCGGTATCCGAATAAAAAGCCGCGTAAATCATTTTTTACATTTAAATAACCATTTTATGAAACGAAGATTGTACTTAAACATCGGAGCAGCTGATCGTTATCGCTCTTTCATTTACTTCCTGTGTGAAAAACGCACCAGGTATTTGCAATTGCAATCCTGACAACCTGGTGGTTGACATACAGGTTTTTTCCAATGGTTTTAATAACCCAAGAGGGTTGAAATGGGGACCAGATGGAAACCTCTATGTCGCAGAAGGAGGTGTAGGTGGCACCGATTCGACTATTGGTCAATGTACGCAGGTTCCGGGAGCCGGTCCTTACCTGGGCAGTAATACAGGTGCAAGGATTTCGAGAGTCGACCGCAACGGAAACCGCAGCACTTTTGTGGACAATCTACCATCCAGTCAGACTGCTCCTATTCCACAACCGTTAATAAGCGGTGTTGCAGATGTGGCTTTTATCGATCATACCCTCTATGCGCTCATTTCAGGAGCCGGTTGTTCTCACGGTGTGCCCGATATTCCGAACGGAATTATTAAAGTCGATCATAACGGATCCTGGAACTTTATTGCCAACCTGAGTAACTATTATATGAATAATCCGGTAGCCAATCCGGAAGACGAAGATTTTGAACCGGATGGAACTGCTTATAGCATGATCAACGTGAATGACAATCTTTTTGTTGTGGAACCCAACCATGGTGAACTGGACAGGGTAACACCAAAAGGAGATATCAAGCGTATCATTGACATTTCTGCGAGTCAGGGCCATATCGTGCCAACAGCCCAGGTATTTCATCATGGCAATTTTTATGTCGGCAATCTAAACGTGTTTCCGATAGCTGGTAATTCCAAGATATTTAAAATAACCCCCGGTGGGGAGATCAGTGTGGTTGACTCTGGGTTTTCAACCATCCTGGGTGTAACATTTGACGAACTGGGTGGTCTGTATGTGCTTGAAAATACAACCGGCAATCCATTCCCAACCCCCGGCACTGGCGACATCATCCGTATTGATCCTTCAGGAAATCGTTTAACTATCGCGTCCGGCCTTAATCTGCCTACTGCGATGACATTTGGCCCGGATAATAAATTATATGTTTCGAACTGGGGTTATGGGGGATCACCGGGTATGGGAGAAATTTTACAAATTGACGTGAGTTGCGCCAAACAACACCACAACTTTAAAAAAAGATAATAATTCTTACAGCACTCCGGTAGAAAAACTTCTGAATGAAAGGCGGGAATTTCGTACACAGGCAAATATGCCTTGCATATTCCCGTCTTTATTCCATCGGCACCTGTGCCTTACGCAACCCGTCCCGGCTATTCACGTACAATCTATATAGCTGGCAGTTAGGACTTTCGGCTTCCTGGATCAGTTTCCTGCCAATAAAAGTACCTGTCAATGCATTTCAAGGAGTAACTGCATGAAATATTTTGCTATCAAAAAAGATATACTGGCCACACTTGCTTATTTCAATTTGTTCGAATATCCATTGAGAAAAAATGAAATATTCGGTTTCCTCGGTCATTGCGACGATTACAGGGAATTTGAGGGCGGTTTGAAAAATCTTCTGGAGGATTCCATGGTATTTAAGATCGGGGATTTTTATTCACTCCATAATAATATAAAACTGGCAACCCGGCGGTACAGGGGCAATGAAACCGCCCGAATTATGCTGAGAAAGGCAAAATGGGGGGCTTCCATTATTGCCGCATTTCCCTTCGTTCGGGCGGTTGGTATTTCCGGGTCTTTATCCAAACAATATGCAGATGAAAACAGCGATATAGACTATTTTATCATAACCGCTGCAAACCGGCTTTGGATCGCAAGAACCTTCCTGCATATTTTCAAAAAGCTCACGTTCCTCTTTAACAGACAGCATTATTTTTGCATGAATTATTTCATAGACGAAGCGGAGTTCGGCATACTCGAAAAAAATATTTATACGGCAGCAGAGACTGTCACACTCCTGCCTTTATACGGGGATCAGGTTTTCAACAACTTCTTTAAGACAAATAACTGGACCCGGACATTTTTCCCTAACAAAAATATCAGTAATCCACCTCTGCCACGACCCCTGAAAACATGGCTCGGGTATTTCATCGAAAAAATATTTAACAACAGGTTGGGTGATTTACTGGACAGCTACCTAATGAATCTGACTGCCCGTAGCTGGAATAAAAAAACCAGGACCGGCAAAATAGATAGCAAGGGCATCCCGCTCAGTATGCACGCAGGAAAGCATTTTTCAAAAGCGAATCCGGGCTTTTTTCAGAAAAAGTTATTACAACGCTATGATAAAAGCCTCTCGGAAATCTTCAGGTATTATGAGCTCTCCCGTTCGTATTTGGCAAGGAATAAATAATTTATTTTTTCCTGAACGAAATAATATAATAGTCACCTATATATTTCCAGGGCCAGCTCCTTTTAAACCTGTTCTCCGCCTTACACAGGTATGAATAAATAAATGGATGATTTTCCGGGAATCGCTCGATATAGGAAGGAGGAACGATCGTACACAGTCCCTCAATTTCCAATAATTTGAATTTGTCTTTGAGCGAACGTTTGATAAATCGCGGAGGATAATACCAGCAGGTAAATGGAGCCCCGTCAATTTTTGCCTGCCTCCCCTTCGCACTAAAAAACCGGCGGCCGGCCGTTTTGAATTTTCCTTTAAATATCAGTAATGTCTCCCATAAACAAAATCTGGGAAGTATGACCAGTACAACAATACCTCCGGGTTTTAATAATCTGTCAAAGCTTCCCAACACCTGGTCCAGCTGATCCGTACAGTTCAGTCCTGCAAAATTGGAAAATATGCAGTCATAGGGACCTTTATTTTTTAAGTTCTCCAAATCAGTAAATGAACAAATCTCCTGACTTACAGATCCAACCAGACGCTGATTAGCCATCTTTTCCTTTAATTTGTCCTGCATGCCCGAAGAAATATCTGTTGCATGAATATGAAAGCCCTGTTGCGCAAGGAATATGGCATCTTCTCCTGTTCCTGCATTTAATTCAAGGATGGTGGCGCCAGGGTCCAGCCATTTCAGGAGATGTTCCCTTACCCGTTTCCGTTTATACTGAATGATCTGATTGCCTCCATATAGATCATCAAATATTTGCGACTGCGCGTTAAAAGCAGCCGCTACCTGCTGTTCATTACTATAATTAACTGGCATATCCATGAGCCGGATTTTCAAAAAACCTGAGTTTTTGTTTATCAATAAATGCGGCCGGCAAATAATAGAATACCGATAACGCTCTCTTCAAACGGTGAAAATTTAATTTTAAAGGGTGTGCGAATAAAAGTTTTACATCTTCAAAAGCCAGGTGTTTCCGGTAACTTTTATGAACATATCGGTGCAGTTGTTTATAAAAAGCAGGTTGGTAAGTATTTCTGAACATCAGCGCCATTTCATCAGAATCTGTCCAGTTTGTTTTGTTTACCAATTCATTTTTTACTTTTTCGAAGAATACCGTACCGGGTAAAGGATAAGACACAGATATCCCGATTTCATATGGCAGTAATTCATTGATCATGGATATTGTTTTTTCAATATCCTCTTTTGTTTCTGTCAGGTAGCCAAACTGAATAAAGAATGAAGGCTTGATCCCGCACTTTTTCAATAAATGCGTGGCCTCTACGATTTGTTGAACTGTTGTTCCTTTGTCCATGGCATCCAGTATCTTCTGTGAGCCGCTTTCCGCACCCATCCAGATATTTTCACAACCCGCTCTTGCCAGGTCCCGGATATTATTTTCCTGTAACAACAGATCTACCCGACCCTGCATTTTAAACCTGAAATCCAATTTCTCCTTTTCCAACAGATCGGCAAATTCATTTACCCAGCCGGGTTTTAAGCCAAAAATATCGTCGCAAAACCAGATATGATCAAATCCGAATTTTTGTTTCAGCATTTTCAATTCATTGACCACATTTTGAGGGCTCCTCGTATTATAACGGTTACCATAAATTGGTTTTGCACACCAGTTACATTTAAAAGGACAACCCCTGGTAGTGGCCATATTCATTGAAAAATATCCGGCATGTTTTATCCAGCTGTTCCGGTATGGTTCCATATTGATCATATCCCAGGCTGGAAAAGGAAGTGAATCAAGATCTTTAATAACATTCCGGTGCTTTGTTTTTACGATTGCTCCACTTTGCCTGAAAGCAAGTCCCTCAACTGAAAAAAAATCTACTTTTATCAAGTGTCAAGTGTATTAATTAACTCCAGAAGCGTCAGTTCCGCTTCACCAAGAATAACAAAATCTGCGCCTTCATTGAGATACATTTCATAACGGTCAGTAGAATCAGAACTGGATACGATTACTGTACAACCCTTGTCCTTGGCTGAACCGAATCATGGCAAAAGCCGCTTCCCGCATATTTTCAAGGCACATTTTTGTCAGGTAATTAAATCCATCATCATAAATAATGAAAATATCCGGATTGGCGGACTGGATAAAAGGGAGGATTTCTTCCGGTCCGGTCGAAAACATGGTATCAAAAAAAGAAACATCATATCCATGCTCTTTCAAAACGGAAACGGCATATAGAGTTCCCAGCGGAGCATAAGGTTTTCCACCGGCCCATTGTTTTGGATCAAAGCGCAGAAAATAAGAATGAGTAATCAGTATTTTTTTCATGTCCTGGTATTCATCCGGGGAGGCCCGTTAATTCGGAATTTTCGCCTTGACGATTCTAAAAATGTCATAATTATATAAACAGGTATCCAACTTATAATTTCTTAGAGCCAGCCCGCTGATATACGAACGAATATCAGCGCCCACCGTAGTCAAATATCTTTCCTGCAAAGGTATCACGAGCAGGTCTGGCTTTATTTGAAGAAAGATCGGCATATAACCGGTTCTTGGCAAAGGCTGTCTGGGTCACATTAAAATAGATGCTGGGTGAAATCCTTTCCGAATAAGCCTGGATCTGGGCGCCATATCCGGCAATAAAAACTTTCTCGCCGGGAGCTGTATTGTCACGAATCCATAATCCGATTTGTTTTTTCAGGTTTTCATCTTCAACAGCCATCGGCTTGTCGCCCGTCACCGGATGACTGCTTTTCGATACGAAAATTCGTTTAATGGCAAACAGTGGCTCAATAGTTTTCGGAAAAAATACAATCCATATTCCCAGCAAAATTTGTTTTAAAGATGCCTGATGGTTTTCTGCCAGCCAGTCAACAACATAGGCGCTCATCAACGACAGAGGAGGCAGAACTTCCTTAAAATGATTCCTGGCATAGATACCTAAAATAATAATGCCCAAAAATTCACAGATCAGCCAGGTCTTTAGAAAATTCATCTTCCTGTTCAAAATAAAATATGCCACCAGGGCCGGATAGAATAAAATCAGTTCTGAATAAAAAAAACCATCAGCGAATGCCTGAGCTTTCCAGGCCAGGGAATGACCTGTTGGACTTCCGGCTCCAAAATTGTCTGCAAACCCGTAAAATAAGAATTCATTTATCCGGATACCGGCCATGACCGCAAGAAAAACAAGTAACCCAATACTGGTCAACAAACCCAAAAAAAACCTTAATCCCGATTTTCGGTTTTGCCGGAATACAAACAGGATGGCAGGAATGATTCCAAACACTGCCGAAAACCTGAATGCCAGTCCCAAACCAGCGAAAAGTCCGGCCCTGAAAGCATACCGGTAATTATTATTGCAGACAATACTATAATAGATCGCAATAATTATGCAGGTAATAGAATAGGTTTCTGTAAAAGACACATATTTACCCCCGGTAGATCGCCAGAGTAGCGACAGGCCATAGAAACTGATTGCAAAAATTCCTGCCTGACGACTGATGGTTTTTTCTGCAATTCGAAAAAGGAAGAATATCCCCGCCGATTGAACCAGAATGCCCAGTAAACGGGGGAACCAGAAGTTTACCCCTAACAGCCGGTCTGAGAAACCAAAAATAAAAAATATCAGGGGTGATTTATTGTCGATACCCCCGGTATATGGCACCAGACTATTCCTGATCCAATTTCTCCCTATATACTGCCACATTGCTTCTTCATGAGTAAATATCATCGGTTCAGTAAGAAATGCAATGATCAGCTGGAGAAACGCAAGGACGGCAATTATTTGCAGCGGCTTTATGCGAATGGCTTTATTTTTTGCATTGAATCCCTGCATAAAGAACTGTTTATATTTTTGCCGCCGGTGTTAAGTTCAGGTAACAAACACATTTCAAACAGGTCTCATTTTTTTCCATATCGAGACTTTTCCTGAACCGGATGGCTTCCGGACCATTCAGAATGGATTCAAGAGATTTTGATTTTATATTTCCGTAGGATGCATGGAAAAAACAGGGGCGTACGGAACCATCCGCTTCAATCACCGCAGATACCCAGGGCGCATTGCATTTTTTATATGGAAAAGGATTAAGCCCCCAACAGGCAGCGTAATAGTAGTAAATCTTCTGAAATTTCTGTGGGGATTCTGCGATAAAGCCACGGGTAAATTCCTGGCTGTACAGATCCAGTATTTCGCTCATAGTCTTTTTCATTTCGCCCAGCTCCGGTAATGACGGGAGGATTTCAAGCTGCCTTTCTTCCGGCCAGCCATTTTCACGGTTAAAAGCTGTGCTGCTCGTATCAGCGGGTAAAAAACTAATTGAATCCAGACCTATTTCCTTCGCCGCTTGAATAATGCGGGGCCAGGATCGGAAATTCAGCCGGTGTATTACTGTTCTGCCGGTGATCCTGAAATTCGGACTGATTGCGCGTACGGCTTCAATTCCCTCCTTCAATTTATTAAATGCGCCCGGGATATTCCGGATCTGGTCATGTGTCTTTTCATCCCCGTCAAGAGATACGATAACATCATCAACCCATTTTACTATCTGCCCGGCGTTCTTTTTAATCGTAAGTCCTGTGGAAAGCAAACTGATTTTTATTTTCTGCTCTTTAATAATTTCACAAAAGCGGAAAAAGTTTGGATTCAGCAGTGCTTCTCCGCCCGACATAACCAACTGTTGGGTACGGAATTTTTTTAGGGTTGTCAGGATTCCCCGGATATCCTTTTCTTCCAGTTGCCTGAGGTTATGATTTCCCTTCCAGATATCGCACATCACACAACGGCAGTTACAGGAGCTGTGTGGCATCAAAATCACAACCGGCAGGCTGCTTATCGTATCCGTTTGCAGTGTCCGGTATCGGTTATAAGTCTGGTATAATGATTGAATGGTCATGGTCGGTTAGAACCCCTGAATCTCCGGTTGCCGGTATTTCCACATACGGTGCAGGAGTTTAATCTCATATGGATATTGATGCAAATTGATATTATAACGGATCCCGGCTATCAGGCGCATGAATTTTCTTTTAAAGTTGCTCAGACGGATGTCTGTTACAGTTGGATAATATCCGTTTAACACAGTCTCAAAATTTTTAATTTTATCTATCATAGCGGGTGTGAGCCAGGGTGTAAGCGGATTCTTGCGAAGGTCAAAATTCTCCCAGGCCGGGCTAATCCAGTCTTCCAGTTTTTCAGGAAATCTGAACCCCTTATCGAGGGCCTGGTTGTAAAGATCAGAACCTTCAGTAGCCACCGGACTATAGGTATACAGCACAATTTCTGTTCCGGGATTTATCTTTTTAATTTTCTTGATAAAGCTGATTTCAAAATCAATCTGGGATTCCACTTCTTCAGGCGTCGGGGCAGGAGTTCCCAATACAAATGAATATTCAGGTATGATGTCAAATTTTTTCAATCGTTCGGCAAATGCAAGTATCTGATCTCCTGATTGTGTTCCCCCCTTATCCATCTGCTTAAGAACTGCGTTATTTCCACTTTCAGCCCCAAAAAATATGATTTTGCACCCGGCTTCTCTGATCAGGGCAAGGGATTCATCCTTGAATTTATGCATGGTATCAATGCGGGCCATACCCCACCAGCTCATATTTTCAGGCAGGATCAGGTTTGCAAATTCCACCGTGCGTTTCTCCGATACGAAAAAATTATTGTCATGAAATTCAATCGCATCAGCCCCCCATTTATACTTGATATACCGGATATCGTTATATATTTTTTTGGCCGATTTTGCTTTCCACCGCGCCTCATAGGTTGGAACGACAGCGCAGAATGAACAGGTAAAGGGGCAGCCAATGCTTGAATGATAAGCCAGTGTTTTTTGACCCAGGTAGGTTTTACCGAGGTATTTTTCCATTGAATAAAATTCATTCAGCTTATTATAGGGCAGCGCCGGTAAACTGTCCTGTTCGATCAACTCTTCCTTCCTGGTTTTAATGACCTGACCTCCTGATTTATAAATCAGGTTATTGATCATCTCATAAGGCTTGTTATTTTCAAGTGCGTCTATCAGGGCAGGGAAACTATGATCCCCGGGACCGTTAATCACAAAATCCACATACCCGGAATTAAGCACAACCTTGTATTGATTCGTAGGAAAATAACCACCCCAGATAATGATAATTTCCGGAAAATATTCCCTGATCATTTTGGAGAATGGAATCGCTTGTTTCAATTGCGGACCCGGCATAACCGTAATACCGACATATTTAAACTGATCCGTCTCCAGGTATTCGGCAATTCTGAGCATCGGATCCAGTTCCCGGTTTCCGTCCACTATTACCCATGGGTATTTACCCTCAACGGAAGCGGCAATATTTAAAACGGAATTGGGAACGCGGAATTTGGCGTTGGCGGATCTTGGATTGAATAATAAAATCCTGTTCATAGAATTTCACGGAGCCTTTGAGCCCCTCTCCTTGATACGTCCATTGACCCGAACCGGTTGCAAAAGCTGAATAAATGACAGAAATACAACCTATTCTGATCCGATCCCGTATACCTTTAGAGAAGGTCTAATTTTGTTTCAGTGCAATAGAATATGCTTACAACCATAAAAAATCTCCTGCAAAAAACCTTTTTTTCGGGATTTGTTAAAAATTCAGTGCAGGCTTATGAAATCTGGTCGGAAAACTACGACAATCAGTCCGGCAATCTGATGCTTGACCTGGACGAAAAAATCTTTGCCGACCTGATTGCAGATATCGACCTTAAAAATAAGGGGGTCGCAGATATCGGATGCGGGACCGGAAGACATTGGGACAAACTATATGAAAAGCAGCCCGCATTTGTTATGGGATTCGATGTTTCCCCTGGAATGCTTAAACAGCTTATGCGGAAGTTCCCATCCGCATTAACCCAGCACACAAACGATAATTTATTGAAACAGGTGCCCGATGCCTTCATAGATTGCATGATTACAACCCTTACCATTGCCCATATTGAAAATATCAATGAAGCCATTGCTGCCTGGTCGAGGGTATTGAAACCTGGTGGAGATCTTGTTATTACGGACTTTCATCCCGAAATGCTTGCCCGCGGCGGCAAAAGAAGTTTCCGTCACGGGAGCAGGAGTCTTTCGGTAATTAACCATGTTCACCCGGTTGAAAAATTGAAAAAGATTTTTGCAAATTATGGATTTGCAGTATTGAAGCTGGTAGAAAGGAAAGTGGATGAAAGAGTAAAGGGCTATTATGAAACCCAGCAGGCTCTGCCAGTGTATGAACGGTTTATCGGCGTCCCTATAATTTATGGACTTCATTTAAAGAAATATCGTGCAGCTGAATAATTTGTTTCTGGTAAATGAACGCCAGCCTGTAAATATTGCAGTTTATGGCGAAAGGATCAAGGCTGTCAGGCCTGTAGACAACCCTGAAGAGGCGGAGCCGTTTCAAATACAGTTCTCCGGTGCCACTGCCATCCCCGGTCTTATTAATTCCCACGATCATCTCGATTTCAACTGCTTTCCGGTTTATGGCGAAAAAATCTATAATAATTATACAGAATGGGGAAAGTCTATTCATGAAAATTATAAAGACCAGATCAGTGCCATAATGAATATCCCGCAGAACCTTCGGGCGGCCTGGGGAATGTATAAAAATTTACTTGCGGGCGTGACTACAGTAGTCAATCATGGACTGGTTCTGAATATTGAAAATCCTTTGATCAATATTTACCAGGAACCACAAAATATCCATTCCGTTCATTTTGAAAAGAACTGGAAATGGAAGCTGAACAATCCTCTGCATAAGGCCCAGGATTGCGTCATTCATACCGGGGAGGGTTCGGATGAACAGTCATCTCTGGAAATTGACAAACTGATTAAGTATAACCTGCTAAAACGAAGTCTGGTCGGCGTACATGGTGTAGCGATGAATATTGAACAGGCGAAAAATTTTAAAGCGCTTGTATGGTGCCCCGAATCAAACCGGATAATGTTAAATACGCATGCACCTGTTGCCAGTTTGAAGAAAGTTACCCGGATCGTTTTCGGTACTGATTCCACACTAACCGGCAACTGGAATATCTGGAAGCATTTACGCCTGGCGAGGTCATTACAGCAGGTGAGTGATCCCGAACTATTCGGGATGATCACCAGTTCACCGGCTGAATTGTGGAACCTGAATAAAGGCAGATTGCAGCCAAAAAAAGACGCCGATATTGTCATCATTAAAAAATAAAAACAGCAGCACGAACTGGAGCGAAATAATTAAGTCTAATCCCGAAGACATCCTGATGGTAATACATCAGGGAAATATCAGACTTTTTGATAAATCACTGCTTGACCAGTTAAACACTCTTCCTATCAACCTTTTCCAGTTCAGCCAGATAAGTATAAACGGATCAGTAAAATTTACAGAAGGCAACCTGCCGGAACTGATTTCAGCTATCCAGAGTTATCATCCGGCGGCGCAATTCCCTGTGGGGGTTTTTGAACCCATGATTCACCCCGTTTATGATTAAGGTTATAGATATTGTCTATTATTCGCATACTGATGTCACTGACCCCCTTCTGGTCCTGGAAAAGCATTCTCCTTCACTCGGATTTGCAGATTTTTTACGGGACGAAATCCGGATGGAGTTTATAATGCATATGAACTATGAAGGCTTTGAAAAGATCAGAGGGAAATCATATACTTTTTTCAAAGGACGGAACCGCTTTTGGCATATTCCATTCAAAACACATCGTTATATAAAAAATCAAAAGCCGGATATCGTAATTGTGGAAGGACTTGGATTTCCTCTGCAGGTGATATTTTTGAAATGGAAATTGGGTAAGAACTGCCGGATTTTCATGCAGCATCATGGCGAAAGACCATTCACCGGTATTAAAAGATTCTTACAGATAATGGCTGATGAAAGTATCAGCAGTTACCTGTTCACCTCCTTGAAAAATGCTACAGAATGGATCAATAAAAAAATTATTAAAAACCCTTACAAATGCACGGAAGTACTGGAAGCCTCTACCCATTTCAAACGATTGGACAGATCCAGATGTCAGGCCAGGCTGGGTATAACGGGCAATTACAATTTTTTATGGGTGGGCAGGTTAAACAGTAATAAGGATCCGATTACTGTGTTGAACGCATTCAGAAAATTCGGTCTTTATCACCCGAACGCGAAACTTTATATGATCTACCAGGAAGAGGACTTACTGGATGAAATAACTAAAAAAGTCCGGCAAAGTATTGTGCTGGAAGATGCAGTTAAACTGGTGGGAAGAGTAAATCATTCTGAATTGGTATACTGGTACAGCGCCGTCAATTTTTACATCTCCGGAAGTCATAAAGAGGGAAGCGGTTACGCCCTGCTTGAAGCCATGGCCTGTGGCTGTATCCCGGTTGTTACGGCGATTCCGTCATTTGAAAAAATAACTTCCATTGGCAAATATGGCTTTTTATTCCCTCCCGGTGATGACAATGCGCTTGCACTGCAACTGGAGAATATTAAAACCCTCGATATAGAACCTTACCGGGAAAAAGTAGAAGCCTGGTTCCGGGAAAACCTAAGTTTTAAAAGTATTGCTGACAGCCTCGAAAAGGCACTCACTCAGGAATAAAGGGATAATTACCTGTCTGCAACATTCCTCTATCGGGTATGTCAGCACCCTTTCCTGGTTCAGATTTTCAATTTCCAGTAATTCTTTCACTTTCTTTTCCATTTCTTCCTCTGTCTTTACATTATATTGATGATTAAAACCGGAATTCATCGGTTTGCAATAACTCACAACCCTTGCCCCGGCATAAAGCGCTTCAGCGCAGACCATTCCAAAACCTTCGTACGAAGAAGGATGTAAAAATATTTTAGAACGTTGCATGTAAGACAATACCTGCGTGTGATCTAATTCTCCGGTTAATTCAATATGATCATTCAATTTATATTTACGGATTTGCTGTTCCAGCGTTGTCCTTTCCGGGCCATCACCACAAATGACCGCCCTGATATCCGGTCTTGATGGAGCTATACTCGCAACCAGTTTTACAAACTGATCATACCGCTTTAATGGGATCAGAGATCCCGCACCCATGATATCAATATCCCTCTGCCTGGTTTCAGGCGGAAACAGAGATATATCTAATCCTGGTGCAATAGTATGAGCGGGCTGTAATTTTGTAATTTCTGAAAAATTCCTCCGATATAAAATCTGACAAAGCGATAAGGGATTCTTTAGCCGGTTTTATCAGTGAAACATAACGGTTGTTCTTTTTCGCATCCTGTCCCATAATCCAAATAAATGACCGGAGCCGATGTTTTCTTGCAGCGTATTTAGCGATTAGTCCACATTCACCCATCCAAAAACTCAAAATGCCGATAACATTTTCCCCTTTCATGATTTTCCCGAGCCGGTTCCAAATAGTTTTCCAAAGCAACAGCCGGTTAAATTTTCCGCGGTTTTTTCCACTGAATGCATGAACCTCTACTCCATGCCAGTCATAAGTTCCCGGGGAAAAAGGATATTGAAAAGCCAATACGGTTATATGCAACAAAGGATTTATCTGCTTCAGGTTCTTAACAAATGACTGCGGAAACGGCACACAGGTACTGTCCAGCTCATTTTCCGGAAAGCCCGGAATCAGGATGACCAAAGTTTTTTTATCCGGCTTCATCCATTATAATTTTTCTGTTACAATATGACATAGCTGCCATATTGTGGGTAATCAGTAGAATCATCTTTCCTTCGGCGGCGATTTTTTGCAACTCGATTAACATTTTCTTTTCAGATGGTTCGTCCAGCTCATTAAATGGTTCATCCAAAATCAACAGGTCAAAATCCCTGTACAAAGCACGCGCAAAAATGAAACGTTGTCTTTGACCTCCACTGAAATTTTTTCCATTTTCCGTTATTAAGGTATTCAGTCCTTGTGGAAATGCTCTTACCATTTCATCGATACCTGTTATAGTCAATATTTTTCCCATTTTTTCTTTATCATATGCTCCCTCCTGAAATGTTATATTTTCCAATATGGATGCATGAAGAAAAAAATGTTGTTGCTTGATATAAGAGATCCTGTTCCAAAGCTTTTTCCTCATTTCTCTGTCTGCCGGCATTTCATTGATAAATATATTGCCCGATTCCGGCTCCAGAAATCCAAGTAAAATATTTACGAAAGTTGTTTTCCCCTTACCGGAATTTCCTGTCAGTCCCACCAACTCGCCCTTTTCCATACTCAGGGAAAAATCATTCAGAATTCTTTTGTCCTTGTAGCTGAAATTAATTTTTTCAAACCTGACCGAAGATACAAGGATGGTTTTCCAGGATCTTTATTAAAATACATTCCGTCCTGGTTAGTCAAACCTGCTGTAGTATAGGAATAGGTCTTCACCTGGCCCATGGTATTGGTGATTTTCACGATACCCGGAATGATTTTGTAAGCAGCTACAATGAGTGCGCCGATCGTTAACAGCTGGATTGTACTGTCATGAGAAGTATAGTAATTTACCGCGAGCAGGATAAACAAACCAAAAACAGCAAATATTTCAATGAACCGCGGAGGCATACTTTGAATGATCAGCCGTTCGGCAAGATAATGATTGAGCTGTGACTGAAAGCGATGGTATCGGTTGGTAAAAAAATCATTTTTTAAATAAATATTGCTTTCGATATAACCCGATAATGCCTCCTGCAAATGCTGGATAGATTTTTCACTTGTCTTTTGTCCGAGAAGGCGGCTGGTATGCAGCCTGCGTTTCATAAAAAAGGAAATAAGAAAAACCGGGGGTGCGAGAATTAGTATTAATAATGGTAATAATAAAGGGTTAAATAAAAATATGGCAGCCACTGTAATAAGGATCAGAGCCGCCTGACTGAATATCTGCTGAACCCCGTTTAATACATAATGGCAGAATTCAATAGGTTGCTGATTGATCTTCCGGTTCATTACAGATGAATCAACATGTACATAATCGGAATAGGGACCGTTCAGGTATTGCAATAAACCATCCCTGGATATCCTGGATGCAACCCCATAAACAAAATTGTAGGTTCCTTTTGAAACCAGGAATCCCAACACATTTTTAATTATGAAAAGGCCGGTAAAAATGCCAATTGGCAACAGTGGGTGCTTATCAAATACCGGATAGGAAATAATTGCCGGTAACCCGGTACGAACAGGAAGGGTATAATAATTCACCAGCCATAAAAGCGCTATGAGAAAAATAATATCCAGTACGCTGATACAAAAATCTGCCACCGCGAGTTTCCATAGTTTTTGTTTCTCCTCTGGGCGGAGAATTTTAAATATATCTTTCAGAATCTGCTTCAAATTTCCGAATTGACCTTTAAATTACTATATATTTAATCTAACAGAATACAATTTATATGTTCAGGAAAACCATGCAGCTGCTCATAATTCCCGCTGGATTAATACTGCCGCGCGCAGCACGTGCATTTCTGGATTCTGAGTTGCAGGCTGTTATGATTTCACAGTCGCAGGCGATGGATATATTGAGATGTTGTTGCTTCCCATGCCTTCGCACAGCAGGAAGTGGAGCGTTACAACCTTCGTGCTCCGGGTCAGGCAAATAGTTATTTTTATGGTTTCACCAAAATGATCTCTCTTCGAAAGGATACAGAGCTGGCCCTGGGTACAAAATTTAACCAGCTGCGTTTCCACGATTTTGTCCTGTCGCAGGGAATTTTACCTCCGGCCCTGATAAAACAGGCCGTGATGGAAGAGTTTGTGACAAAAGAGAAATAGAACATCATTCGCCGGCATAGGGATCTTTTATCTTTTCGACTTTGTAATGAATGTCTGAAAATTTCACCTCGCAACGGGAGCCAGTCGGTGATTGCGCGAGGAAACCCAGTTTAAATCCTTTGTTAGCATCAAACTGAAGATGCCTGACCAGGAACCAGTTCTTACCATTTGCTGAACTATAAAGAGTAATAACGTTGCCTGCTTTTGCCACTTTATAAAATACCTTATCGGAAATCATCTTTTCCGAATTACAATCATCTGAAATGTCCTTTGTGACCACGCTGACAACTCTTTTTGCACCCGTATAGTCCTTTTCGAAACAAAATTTAATCCAGTGCAGACTGTCTTCCCGGATTATTATAGCGCCTCCATCCCATTTGCTGGCAAAAGCATGCTCAATAGATGCAGTAAGTACAAAATTTTCATCTCCTTCAAATAAAAGTTTTGGCGCATTATCCGTGTTGTAGGTCACATTCGGATCCCTGAACATATCTGTTTTCTCACCGGCAACAATAATTATCTGATTCTTGTTAATTGAAAAACTGAGGGGTGAATTCTCCCAGAATAATCCCCGCGGAATAGCCGCAATTCTAACCGAGTCCGCACGCTGGGCGCTTACTCCTGTACTAACCGTCAAAAGAATAGATAAAAACAAATATTTATGCATAGAATCAGTTTTTGAATCAGGGTCTGACCCTTTTTTTCCTTGCTACAGCAAACCAGATAACCGATGTAACAATCCCGGTAAAAATTCCCGGAAAAATCAATAGCGAAATCAGGATCTCAGAAATATTCAATGGTTTCTGTTCTACATAAGGATTATAAGCCGAATTAATAGCCAGCAATAACACGGAAAACCCCATCGTTAAACTAAGAAAAAAGAATATATCTGTAAATTTTAGTGGTCTGCCCCTGGCGTTCCGCTTTAAGATGCCGTAAGCAAAAACCTCCATAAATACCATTACTGCAAGCGTGAAAATAAGCATACTCAGGTCGCCTGGCTTAAAGGAAGCGATCAATATATGAATGATAAGAAAAACCAGGCTAAGTCCCAGGGCGAATAAAACTTGCTTACCGAGTTGCATTTATTCCGGTTTAGATTTTTTTGGTAATGTATACAGTAAATTTCTCTATCTCAACTATTTTAGCCCCTTGACTTCACGGGGATGACCAGTTTTAACCCCGACCAAATATCATCAATCGAACAAACCTTAATATCCACCAGTCCGATTTCCAAAGCAAAGTTTCTAATTATATTTTCAGTCAGATCCGATTGGATCTTTGACGCTTTTTTTGGCCAGGAAACCCAAATCATCCCATCCTCTTCAATTTCCGATTTTAAATCCGGAAGGACTGCATATAGTTCGTCTGCTTTTTTTATAAAGAAATGGATTAAATTTTTCCTGATCCGATGATTGCGAGTGATGTTTACATTTGGCGGCCAGTCAGTAAAAAGATCTGAATAATAATCGGGAATATTGATCAGCCGGATCCTGAAATTTTCCCTGATCCCCAGTTTTTTTGCCAGTGGCGTCTTGGAATAAGCGGGCATCCTCATTTATTATATGATGACGAATCCGAATGGCAGCATCAATTGGTAACGGAATTATTTTTTCGCCAGACTTTCGTATAAATTTCCCAGTCGGTAAAAAGAAAGCTTAGGTGCCCAGGGCATCTTCTGTTCAAAGCCCTTAAGCCGGTCTGACACTACTTTTACGACACCAAATGAAGCCATGTCAAGATCAAATCTTGGATCTTCATTATAAATATAATTTCCCGTCATGAAAGTAAATACAAAAGCAGCAAAAATATGTTCCGCTTGAAATATATCCAATAGATCAACCAGGTAGTCAGCCTGCTCTTTTTCATCCCTGATAAAACTGCCCTTCAATTCCGGTCTTGCTTTCGTCCAGTCTACAATTGCCCAACCCAAGGCGCCTTTATCAGCTGCACCCTGATATGTACAACAACCAAATTCCATAATACTAACTGGTTTACCCATTCCTGCATACTTTTTAAGTTCCTGCCGGTATGTGGATTTGTTATACACTGACCGGTAATGATCAATCCCGATAATATCAAAATGTTCCCAATCTATTTTTTCCCAGGTTCCCGAAGCATATGTAATTTGGCCATGGAAATGCTCCTTTGCCATAGTTGAGGCCTTAATTAAGAACCGGTTCAGTCGCAGGTTGTATCTCCTACTGATACCGATCATATTCTTCAGGATGCTCAGGGGACTGAATAAATTTTTCATTCGTTTTTCACCGGTATCTCCCGGAACAAATCCTTCGGTAAACAGCGTAAATTCACAACCTGTTACAAAAATTATTTTACCGTATTGAAGCCTCAGCTTTTCCGCGGCAGCGGCACTCCTGCTAATATGATACAGTGTATCCACCTGGTCTGCGTATTGTAGTGCCGGCGAAAACCAAACCGTCAAGCCGAGTCCCAGAGCTATTTCGGAAGCGAGGACCAAACGGGGAATATCCAGTCCTGAAATCCGGACGGCGGTACAATGAAGCGTATTCTTAATGACATCCATTTCAGTCTTTACATCCTCCGCAAGAAAACTTTCCCTTGTTAGTCCGCCTGTTACTGTTTTTGTACCCACATCATAATTGATTCCCCAAAATTTCATGAACCGGCATTTATGATTGACTGAATAATAAATCTACAGTTCAAAACATATGCCTTAAAAGGATGCCGCGACGATCGAAAACCAGGGTTGGCCTGCAACCGGCACAACCCCGGGAACCCATGTATGGCAGATTGAATATCAGGAACCAATCCTGAAAAAGCTGATCAAACAATTAGGAACTGTCGTATTAATAAGATGATGGCGTAAATTCAACGGGTTTAAGTTTCGCCGTGAAATGCCGGAGAATCGGAGCTTCTTCTACAATATCAAGACCCCTTATTTTATCTCTTTCATTAAACACCTCAATGATTACTTCGGCAACATAGTCAATATGGCTTTGGGTGTATACCCGTCTTGGTATGGCTAACCGCACGAGTTCCAGGGTGGCTGGAATCAGATTTTTATTGTCATCATATTTTCCAAACATGAGTGACCCGATTTCGACGCTCCGAATGCCTCCATGCAGATATAAGGCGCCTACCAGGGCCTGACCGGGATATTGGGACACGGGAATATGAGAAAGAAATTTCCTGGCATCGAGATAAACTGCATGTCCGCCTGCGGGCTGCATAATGGGCACACCTGCGGCGATCAGTTTATTAGCCAGATATTCTATACTCCGGATTCGGTATTGCAGGTAACTTTCGTCCATCACTTCTTTCAAACCGATGGCGATGGCTTCCAGGTCCCTTCCCGCAAGTCCCCCGTAGGTGGGAAATCCTTCCGTGATTACAAGAAGATTCCGGCATTTCAGCGCAAGTTCTTCATCATGCATCGCCAGGAAACCCCCAATATTTGCGAATGCATCTTTTTTCGCACTCATTGTACACCCATCCGCGTATGAAAATAGTTCCCGCGCAATGGCTGACACCGGTTTGTCATGATAACCTGCTTCACGCAATTTGATAAAATAAGAATTTTCCGCAAACCGGCAGGCATCAATAAAAAGGGGGATCCTGTTTGCACGACAAATATTTTTCACTTCCCTGATGTTTTGCATGCTGACCGGCTGGCCACCGCCAGAATTATTGGTGACCGTGATGATGCACAAGGGAATATTTGAAGCTCCTTTTTCCTTAATAAATTTTTCCAGAGCAATCAGATCGATATTGCCTTTGAAGGGAGCAGGAATTTCCGGATGTTTTCCTTCCTCACAAATCAGGTCAACACCTTCTGCACCGGAAAATTCAATGTTGGCCCGGGTTGTATCGAACAAGGTATTACTCACAAAATATTTCCCCTTTCCTCCGAGTATGCTGAATAATATCTTTTCCGCTGCCCTTCCCTGATGTGTTGGGATAACCAACGGCATACCGGTAATTTCCTGGATGGTAGCTTCGAATCGAAAAAAACTCGGACTTCCGGCATAGGACTCATCCCCATGCATGATACCGGCCCATTGACTACTGCTCATGGCACTCGTGCCACTGTCGGTAAGCAGATCTATCAGCACATTGGTGGAATGTATAAGAAAGGGGTTATAGAAAGCTTTCTCTAAAATTATTTTTCGTTCTTCCGGTGTATTGAAATAAATAGGCTCAACAGATTTTATCCTGAATGGTTCGATAATTGTTTTCATTCAACAATGATTTTATTAAGACAGAAATTTTTAGAAAATAAGAGAGAAGAAAGGGTAATCCATCAGGATGGGCGGCCGATGATATTTTTCCAGATTTGCATTTCGCAAAGATATTGGTTATTTAGCTTCCCGGACTCCCCGGGATTTACCTGTATGTTTAATAAAGAAACCCATTAAGTTTCTTTATTTTTAGCATAGCCACTCCCGCAATCTAAATGACCAATAAAAATTCGATCGCTGCTTCCCGCTGGTACCGGCTGATACCGGTTATTTTTGTTACGTATAGCCTGGCCTATCTGGACCGGGCTAATTTCGGATTTGGTGCTGCAGGCGGAATGGCGAAAGACCTGCACATTTCCTCAAACATGTCTTCCCTGCTGGGATCGCTTTTTTTTCTTGGATATTTTTTTTTCCAGATCCCGGGAACGATTTACGCTTCCAATAAAAGCGCTAAGAAATTAATTTTCTGGTCGTTGATATTTTGGGGACTTGCCGCAATGGCCACAGGATCCATAAATAATGTAAAAATATTGCTCGTCATCCGGTTTATGCTGGGTGTGTTTGAAAGCGCAGTATTCCCCTCGATGCTGGTCTCTAATTAGCCGTTGGTTTACCCGGGAGGAAAGGTCGAGGGCCAATACGCTACTGATGTTTGGCAACCCGGTAACCATTCTTTGGATGTCTATTATATCCGGATATTTGGTTCATTCGCTCGGTTGGAGATGGATGTTTATCTGGGAAGGATTTCCAGCGATTGTATGGGCTTTCTTCTGGTGGAAATTGGTAAACGACAGGCCTGGAGAGGCTGACTGGTTATCGGATTTTGAAAAGAAATCACTGGAAGAAACACTGCCTAAAAGAGCAACAAACCATCAAACCGGTTAAAAATTACATCACGGCTTTTAAATCGAAGCAGGTCATATTGCTTTGCATTTTATATTTAATGTGGAGTTTCGGCGTCTATGGATTTGTAATCTGGCTGCCTACTATTATTCATGCTGCGCCTGGCGTCGGAATAGTAAAAACAGGATGGCTTTCCGCAGTTCCTTATCTGGCAGCGATTATCGCCATGATCATCGTATCATATTTTTCAGACAAAGCGCTGAAAAGAAAAATTTTTATCTGGCCATGCTTCCTTATCGGTGCTCTTGCTTTCTATTGTTCTTACTTAGTTGGCATGGATAACTTCTGGCTAACATTCATACTTCTCATCATCGCCGGTATGACCATGTATGTTCCTTACGGACCATTCTTTGCCCATCTCACAGAGATCTTACCAACAAATGTGGCGGGCGGAGCCATTGCGCTGATCAACAGCTTTGGTGCTTTGGGTGCTTTCGCCGGTTCTTATCTGGTTGGCTATCTAAATGGTTCTACCGGAGGATTCAGTTCATCCTATATTTTTATGGCCGTTGCACTACTGCTTTCAGCTGCCCTCGGAATAATTGCTATAAAGGAACCCGGTCAAAAATCAATAAAAAGGACCGCACTAAACCTGGAAAATACCTGAAAAATATCAGCCTATTTCGCAAGCATAATTCTGAGTTCCATAGAATATAAGTTGAGTATTCCTCCACCGGGTAATTCTCCTGAATAATTATCCTGGTTTGAATTATTGTAAATGATCTTGCAGGTTTCATTATCATAGTTGGTCTTTACAACACCATATAAAGTACCACCAAATAAATGAACCTGATAATTCGGATAGATCTGATACAAAGTGCCTTCACTCAGTATTTCCAATGAATACACTTCACTCACAGTTCCACCGCCCTGGATGATTAACGAAGTGATATCACTTGTGAATGTGCCATCTGGCTGCCTTTGCCAGATACTGTCCTTTACAAACAGTGTAGTCAATGTCAGATGGCAGGTATCGCAGTGCGGCCTGTCTGTAGTTATTGTATCCTTCTTACAGGAAGTTGTAATGAGGAATAGGGTTATAACGGGAATGTAAAATAGCGGTTTCATATTCGGTAGGTTTTAGGGTGAAAAAATGGGTTGTCATTTGATTCATCGTAATACCCGGATCGTTGGAAACAGCGTTGCACCTTTTTAACTAAACAGCAACAACTCTTATTCAGGGTTATTCTTATTTCCGATTACCAACTCAGATATTTTTTTCCTCCCGGAAGAAAACCGGCACTCACCGTTCGGAAAACGAAGGTCCGGGTGAGATCCCTGCATTCTATTTTTGTGGCCTTTAATAACACTTAAAACAGCTTTTCGCCGGAGCAGGATCTCTCGCCGCGAAGCGCAATTAGAAACCCATGCAAGTAAATGAGAAAGTAAAATCCGGGTACACCCGAATTACCGAAACACTTTCAAAGAGACCCTCCTTCGGTCACGCGACAGTTATTTCCAAAGCAACTATTAAGAACGGGCTCACATGCGAAATCCGTGAAGGGGAATGGACCCCGGAAGTAAATATAATCTCTCAAAAACAATTCTAAAATGGAACCAGCATTACAAAGAAGGGTTCAGCGATATGGCTGGGACAAAGCTTCCTCTTATTATGAGGCTTTCTGGCAGGATCAGTTGAGGCCGGCACAGAATCTGTTGCTGGACCTGGCCGCTTTACAGCGGGGGGAAGCCGTTCTCGATGTGGCTTGCGGAACAGGACTGGTAAGTTTTCAGGCAGTCAAAAAAATCGGCGATCAGGGGCGTCTGCTCGGTACGGATATTTCGGATAAGATGGTTGAAATAGCTTCTTCCATAGCATTATTGAAAAAGGAAAAACGTGCACAATTCGAGTGGATGGATGCGGAGGAACTTGAGCTGGAAAACAATTCATTTGATGTGGCGCTTTGTTCACTGGGTCTTATGTATATGCCCGATCCCCGAAAAGCCCTGGAAGAAATGAACCGGGTACTGAAGCCGGGAGGTCGCGCAGTAGCAGCAGTTTGGGGACCCAGGGAAAAATGTGGCTGGTCGGAAATTTTTGACATCGTGGATCAGAAGGTCGCTTCCGAAGTTTGTCCGATGTTTTTTAATCTGGGAAGACCACATATGCTGGAACTCCATTTCAAAGCAGCCGGATTCAAACATATCAGCATTCAGCGAATCCGTACTGTCCTTTACTATGAAGACGATCAGGAAGCACTGGGTGCCGCATTCATCGGGGGACCGGTTGCACTGGCGTATAATAAATTCAGTGATTCGGCAAAACAGGATGTTCATGCAGCTTATCTGAGTTCGCTGAAACCGTACAGGAAAGGAGAAGGATATGAAGTGCCCGCTGTATTTGTGGTTGCCAGAGGGTATAGTCCGTCAATCTTACAATAACGCCTTTCTATTTGTACCTGTAAATGGGTCTTGTAAGACATGTAGGACCACCACCACCCTTAATACTGATCTCTTCACCCTTATATGCAGTCACTTTGCAACCGGCTTTTTCCAATGAATTCTTAGTCTTTGGATTTCCTTCAACCATGAGACATTTCCCGGGAGCAAGTGCCAGCACATTGCATCCCATTGTTTCGAATTCTTCATCCGGCACTTCCACCAGCCGATAGCCACGGTTCAGCAGAAAGTTTCGGAATATCACTGGCATCAAAGGAGAATATACAACCGCCAGTTTTGTATTGACCGGGCTTAATATAGACATTAGGTGAAAAACATCAGACGGTCCCTTATAATGCGGGAGGGGAACGGTAATTATTTCAACATTCAATGGCTTCAGAATCTCCGTCAACTGCCTGATACCTTCTTCATTGGTACGGTACGTAAGGCCGACAGCCAGCGTAAGTTCGTCGAGCCAGGCCACATCGCCACCTTCAACCGTACCTGGGGCTGTAATGATGGCGAGTACCGGAATTCCTTCCGCATCAAATGCTCTTTTTTCAGCAGCGGGTTCATTCATCCTCCCCGCCTTTCCCATATTGCAGATGATCATTCCTTTATTGGTTGCAATGGAAGCATCCCTGCAATAAATGGAGTCCATATTAACGGTTTCATCTTCCGGTAGCGTGTAAATCTCAGCACCCTGCGCCTTTAAAGAGGAAAGAAAATTTTCATATTCATCGAATGACAAATTGAAATCGGGCTTTCCGAGATAATTTAATCCTTTCCAGTTTTTGGCCAGATGGGAATCACCAATGAAAGCTTGTATTACAGGTTTAACGAATACCGATTTTATTTTACCGATTTCTGAGTGCGCAGTATAATCCATAAATCATGAATATACATTTTATAAACTAATCCGGGTACTGACCAGATCATGCATTAAAAAAAAGACCTCCCGGATATTCGGGAGGTCATGGAATCGATACGATTTAAATTTATTTAACGGGACGTATTCAGGGAGCAGCTACTACCTTTACTACCCGGTATACCGCGATTCCGGGTCTGTTCATTTGTATTTTGCTGAGCAGGGGAAATAATTTTGCCGGATAAACAACTTTCGGATCCCACTCTGGGCATCAACGCATCACCCAATGTTTTGTAAAGATCGTATGAAACCGAGTGAACTTGATACTTTCACCCCTGGGAGCCAGTACAATGGCATTTCCCCAGGCAACCTGGGGTGTTTGTCCCTTGTCCATGGTCGCTTTGATAAAGGGCTCCCAGTATTTTTTTTCCAGATTGATCAGGCTGTCCGGGTAATCGGTGTTCTGATAATTCAATACCACATAGTTAAAATCCTTTGGTGGTACAGCCTTCGTGGCCTGTGCCCATTCGCGTTCATGTAAAAAAAACTCGCTGGTAACGGTAGTAAAGGAATTGGTTTCCATATCTGCAATCTTAACCCCCGCCGCAGATTCCACATCGCTGAATACTCCATCGGCTTTATTAATATCCGGGAAGGTGTTTATGAACAAGTAGTTTGACGAATTCGGCAGATCATACCCGCCGACTTTTTCTAACAGAGCCCAGAAAGACATGGTCTTGTTGTCGACTGCCTTTTGAGCCACTTTGCTCCAATAGGTGGTTTCTCTTTTGATGAATTCTTCAATTTTATCACCGGGAACACGTCGGTACTGATAGACCGTGATTGCCCCATCCTGGGCCTGAAGCGTGACCTGGAATCCGAGAATGAATACGAGAACTGTAATGCAATAAATAAAGGCGGAAATGAGTCTCGTGGACTTTTTCATGATGGCTGTTTTAAAGATTAATTAGAAGTAGGGTTGAATGGAAAAGCAAACAAAGCGATCAGAAGGTATAACTACTACCCAATACAAAATGCTTATTTGCTATCTTTATGATTAGTAAAAACCGCCAATTTGAAAAAGCGTCGGATTTCCTGCATTTTATCAGGATATCATTTTTTTCCGGTTGCAGCCCAGAAAATACCGGCATATAAAAAATTAAGGAAAGATGGATCAGAGAAAATGTCGGGCATATGACCCAGGGCAGTATAGAAAGAGCGGCCACCATCATAGTTGTGATACCAGGCAACGGGATGCATTTTGCCCATCCCGGCACCTTTCTTATCTCCCCATTGTACAACAGGATTGTAACTGGTTTCATCTACTGCCATGATATAATTCAGGCCCGATATTTTTTCCTCCCCGAATTCATACCATTCATCCGTCCAGAGCTTATTGCCGGTAAATCCCTGCAGACCCGGAAAACCCGGATCGAGAACAGTTAACCTGGCCGTTTGAATTACCGGGTGGATATGGAACATCCTTCCCACCAGTTTGGTATACCAGTCCCAGTCATACTCCGTATCCGATGCACTATGAATTCCTACAAATCCTTTCCCTGATTGAATAAAGCGCTCCATTACTTTCTGCTGGGCTGTATCAAAAATATCACCAGTAGTATTTAGAAAAATAACTACCTGAAACTGCGACAAATATTTATCTGTAAATCCTTTGGGATCTTCATACAGAACGGCATCAAAAAAGTTTCTTTTGCCTAATTCCTGAATAGCCAGTACTCCCGCATGCAGCGATTCGTGGTGCCATCCCCGGGTAGTGGTTACAATAAGCGCTTTAAATTGTTTCTGCTGTGCCTGTACCATAAAACTAAAGAAGATCTGGACCAGGACAAAAAGTTTGGCTGCTTTCATTTCATATGGTTTAAGTGACGTTCGGAAAACCAATGAAAGTTAGCTATTTAACCGTTATATTTATCTAGTGCGCCACTTTTATATAACCCCAGCCTTCCTGTTGCTTTGAAATGATTTCGTAAATTCCATCAGGCACGACTTCCACACCCGGCACCAGCTGGGATGGGTCAATATTATTCCTTTTCAAAGTCATGGCGCACACTTTAAAAGAGGCTTTTTTATCGGCAATTAATTTCTGAACTGCAGCCTGCTGGGTGGAACGATCTTTTACGGCAAGATCCAACCCCTGACCATAAATCACAACTTCAAGTTTTGCATCCGGGCTGGCCCCGGTAATAAGTCCTATTTCACGGACAATGGCCTGCTGATTGATCGTATCCCTGCTGGACATATCAAATACAACTTTATAATCTTTTACTTGTGCGTTAACAAAGGAAGACATCAGCAGGACTGTGCTGATACAAAGAAGATATTTTCTCATACAACATGCTTTTTAAGGTTAAAAAAATAATGAAATTAAAATGAGAATGAATAGACAAAAGTACAGGATTGGAATACATCGAGACCATTCCCCACAAATCATTGTATATCAAACAACTTCTCCAAATCCCAGACCAGCACCTTTCTGATCAGAGCACTCAAAATAAAACTCACACTCCCATACTTTCATAGGCGTCCTGACGGCTTTAATTTTTAACCCTGTTTGATTCTTCCTCCGCACCGGTTGTTCTTTCTCTTTTAGCCTTTAGCGCCTTGTTGCCGAAACTGTGTGTGTATGTAAGCTTATAGGAAACAAGCCTGAAATTAAAATCCCGGCCCACGCTCGCACTGGAGAATGGCAAATTTTCGACAAACCGGTAATTGCTACCGGAATTGAATACGTCGTTTGCTGCAAACCGCAAAACATCCTTTCCCTTTCCGATTTTTTTCTGTACTCCACCACCCAGCTGATACAGGGGTTTCCTTTTTGCAGTGCCCACATAAGCGGAAGAAGAATACATACCGGTTAATTCAATGGAAAAATCCTTCGGCAGGTTAAAGTGTTGTATCGTGTTGATAGTAAAGTCAAAATTTTCAAGCAAAACCGGTATTTGATCATAAGCCGTACTTACCTGCCGCCAGTTCCCGATTAAATTATTTTGCATACTCCACCATTTATTCACATTGAAGGGAATCGAAAAAGCGGCTGTCAGATATTGCTGATATTTAAAATTTCTTGATGAAAGATAAACGATATTGTTAATGGTATCGATTGTACGCGTTTGAAAATAAAAATTGTCAATCGTATTCACCTCGTGCGTGTAAATTAAAGTGAAATTATAATTTTTATAAATTATACCCCAGTTGTAATGCATTGGCGATCGCCGGCACCAGTGCAGGGTTTCCCGAATAATATGTTTTAGGATCAAAAAATATTGTAAAAGGTGCCAGGTCGTTAAAAGCCGGACGGGTTATACGCCGGCTGTATGAAAAGTTGATATTATTCGTTTCATTTATTTTCCTGGATATATAGAATGTCGGAAATAATTCCCCGTATTTCCGGTTGACTATATTGGAAATCTTTACTGTTCCTAAATCTGATACCGTGTATTCATACCGTAAGTCCCGCAGTCAGAGTAGTTTTTGAACTCAGGTTGAAAGTGAATGAAGAATAGGCGGCACCTATATTTTCCTTCAATAAGTATTTTGCTGAAAGTCCGGTATCAGGAATATATACTCCACCGGTTAAATATTTCACGGCTACATCATTGGTGAAATCAGACAAGGATAATTTTAAACCTGCTTCCAGGGTTATCTTTTTACCCGAGGGTTGTACGGTAGTCAGAAGAAAAAACACTGATATGAATGGGCGTAATTTTCTCTCCGATCATATCCTGGTGAAATATAAAATCTTTTGCACTATTATAATAATCGGTTGAATAATTGTTCGGATTATTGTCTTTATAATAAATATAATTTGCATCGAAATAAAGTACTTTACCTGGTCTGAATGTATGTTGGAAATTAAGGTTCGCGGACAAATTCTGCCAAAGATTCACTTCAGGATCATCTACAGATTTTATGGTAGTGTCAGGCAAATTATTATGGCTGACAGTTGCCCCGTTCCTGGCAACCATTGTCCAGCGGCTGATATATCCGCTTACCAGAACACCGATAATTGAAGACGTATTTAACTGGTAATCCATTCCAATCCGGGCATTCTGTATCGTTCTGACTGCATCACGATCCGAGAAAGAACTATTTGCAACTAAGAATTCCATCTTTTATATATTGTGAAAAAGCTGTCGTGGGTTGCAGGGTGTGTTCATAATTAAATGAGTAGTCACCGAATAAATTAATTTTGGTAGTCCGGTAGTTAAAATTGAATCCCGCTCCACCCAATGGCCTTTCTCCATATCCCGCCGTAAGAAAATAAGAACCGTTAAGACCTTCATAGGGATTGTTTATGAGTACGATATTAATATAACCACCATTACCTCCAGCATCGTATTTTGAAGGCGGAGTAGTGATGAGTTCAATTTTTTCTATATTTCCGGCGCTGATCCCTGAAAGTAACTGAACCAGGGCATCTGACGGCATGTATGTTATTTTCCCATTTAGCATAACGCCTACACCGTTTTTACCATTTAAGGCAATACTATTGTTCTGCCGGTTAATACTTACACCAGGTGATTTCTCGAGAACTTCCAAAGCAGTACCTCCTGCACTGGTGATACTGTTTTTGACATTGATCACCGTCCTGTCAATCTTTTGTTCAAACATTGGTTTTTTAGCCATTACCGTCACCGCGCCTAACTTTTTATCAGCATAGGCCAGATAAAGAGTTCCCATGTTCGTCTCGCTATTTCCCGGTTGAACTTCAAATATTCGGGTAAGTCCCTGTTCCATTCCAGACAGGGATGCCACTATATAATATTTTCCGGCGGAAATATTTTCAAATAAATATTTACCTAAAGAATCGGAAATCATGCCTTTCACCAGGGTGGAATCGAATGAATTCAATAATAACACGTTTACGTACTGTACCGGTCTTTCACTGGAATCTTTAACAGTACCCTGAATAGTACCGTTTTGGGCAGATCCATTGATTGCAATGAAAATCCATAAAACCAGTAACCCGCCAAAACGTAGAATATTGAATATATTTCGCATAAAATTCCTCCCGATTCATAAATCCGGGCTGCAAAGTAGAAAAATGATTCGCCTTCCATATGCGGAGTTTCCTAACGGTTAATATTCCTTTACTATCGGAAGCGGCCACTGTAGCGGGTTGTATCCGGCGATTGTTCCGGTGGCAAATTATACACCGCCTTTAGGAGAATGGCTTTTTAGAAGCAGCCTGCACTTCTTAATTTCAGACCAATAATTATTAAATGAACGCTTTATCCCGCCGGACTTTCCTTCAAAAATTAGGAATCGGAGCTGCAGGCACAACGGCACTGGCTATGACAATACCGCCATTCATGAATGCCCTTGAATCAGAAGGAATGTTTTTTGGAGGTAAAAAACTGAATATCGCTCTTTGTGGTTTGGGTCGCTACGCTGAAATTCTATCCCGTGGTTTAGAAATCAGTCAACATTGTCGCATTGCTGGAATCGTTACGGGAACATCAGGTAAAGCAGACAACTGGAAAAAACGATATAATATTCCTCAAAAAAATATTTACAATTATAAAAATTTCGACGCGATTGCAAATAACAAAGACATCGATGTAGTGTATGTGGTTTTGCCAAATTCAATGCACAAGGAATACACTATCCGGGCCGCAAAAGCCGGCAAGCACGTTATCGTGGAAAAACCAATGGCTACTTCAGTCAGTGATTGTCAGCAAATGATAGAAGCGTGCAAAAAGGCAGGCGTACAACTGGCCGTAGGTTATCGTTTACATACTGAACCCTATCACCTTGAAATAAAAAGGCTGGGGCAGGAAAAAGTTTTTGGACAGGTCCGTTTGATAGAAGCTTCACTGGGTTACAAATCGGGCGATCCGTCTGAATGGCGATTAAAAAAAGCTTTCTCCGGCGGTGGTCCGTTAATGGATATTGGCATTTATTGTGTTCAAAGCAGCCGTTACACACTTGGGGAAGAACCTGCTTATGTTACCGCGCAATTTGGTCCGGTTACTGACCAAAAATTATTTTCAGAAGTGGAAGAATCCATCACCTGGCAGTTCGAATTTCCAAGCGGTGCGATTTGCAATTCCACGAGCTCTTATAATTGTCAGTTCGACCGGTTTTTTTCTTCAGCGGATGAAGGCAGCTTCGAGCTTAGTCCGGCTCTTGGATATGGTCCATACAAAGGAAAAACAACCAATGGGGAATTGGTTTTCCCAACCATCAATCAGCAGGCTGTTCAATGCGATGAAATCGGAAAAGTATTGTTGGATAATCGCCAACTTCCCGTTCATATCTCTGGCGAAGAAGGATTGAAAGACATGCGGATATTAGAAGCAATTTATGAGGCGGCAAGGACGGGGAGAAAAATTTCGATCGCTTGATAGTGCAGATGCCAATCACACTAATAAAATTCTAGGAAACTGCGATGGCTGGTCTCCGCTCACCTATTTTCGTCACCTGTTCAAAGGCAAATCCCAGTTGCAATACGCTCAGGTCGGCATTATGTCTGCCTACTATCTGCATTCCAATTGGCAGTCCTTTTTTCGAAAAAGCACAGGGCAGGGATAAAGCCGGGTTTCCTACTACTGATATATAATATGCAGATTTCATCCAATCGATATAGGTCAGCATTTTTACCCCGTCTATTTCTTTGGGGTAAGGCTCGTGTACATCAAAAGGTAAAACCTGGCTAACCGGCAGGATCAAAAATTCATATTTTTCGAGGAACTGCTGAAAGCGTCTGTATAACGCAGACCGCTTTATTTCCAACCGGGAAAGATAGGTTCCAGACAATTTTCTTCCTTCGGCAATATGCCATTTGGTGTATGCATTCAATTTATCGCCGTTGCCTTCAAGCAGGTCACCATACTGCGCCTCTGTTTGCCAGTGACGAAAACCTACAAAGCATTCGTTTGCATCCGTCATGTCGGGTTCATTCTCTTCTACGATGCAGCCCAAAGATTCAAACACCTTTTTTTGTGAATCAACAGCTTCTTTTACTTCCTTTTCCCAAGGCAGGCCCAGGTCTTTGATAAATGCGATATTCACACCTTTGAAACTACGCTGAAGCGGCGCCAGGAATTCAACAGGGCTTTGCATAATGGAGATCGGCGAGCGCGGATCAGGTCCGGCCTGCTGGCTAAGTAGAAATGCACAATCCGAAACGCTGCGTGCCATAGGACCCTGTACACTCAACGACTGCCAGGCAAGTTTTGACTGAACAATGGGAACTCTTCCCGGTGAAGGTCTTAGACCAACCACGTTACAGAAACTTGCCGGGTTACGCAAAGATCCACCCATATCGCTGCCATCAGTCAACGGAACCAAACCGCAGGCCAACGCAACAGCGCCACCGCCCGTACTGCCACCACATGTTTTTGAAAGATCATAAGGGTTTAGAGTAGGTCCGAACAGGGGATTAAAAGTTTGAGACCCCAATCCCAGCTCCGGTACATTGGATTTACCGATAACGATAACTCCGGCTTTTATTTCTCTCTCAACTACAAGCGTATCCTGTGTTGGAATAAAATCTTTCCACAGGGGCGAACCATAGGTAGTGCGGATTCCTTTTGTTTCTATTAGATCTTTAACAACAAAAGGCAATCCGTGCATTGGACCTATCGGGTTTCCCTTTGCCAGCAATTCATCGGCTGCAAGTGCCTTGGCCATCAATTCATCCTCGGGCACCATTGTAATGATAGCATTTACTTTGCTATTTACTTTGGCTATCTGTTTGAGCTGGACCTTCATTAATTCCCGCGCAGATATTTTTTTTGCGCGCAACAAAGAAGACATTTCCAAAGCGCTTAAATAACAGATATCTGTGTCCGATCCCGGAATTTTCAAATCGGGGTGCACATTAATTTTACGAGGTAATATTTTACCGGAGACGATGGATGGTAAAATTAAGTTCGACAGGCCAGCCAGGGAGCTGACCTTTATCATTTCTCTCCGGTGGATTTTTTTTTCATTCATGCAACCATATTTACGAAAAGACAAATTAATTCAAAGACAACTATAAGCCCCGTCTACAATTACGTCGCTTCCCGTCGTATATCCGGAAGCATTCGTTGCAAGATACAATACAGCCGGAACCAGTTCTTCCGGATCTCCCATCCGATGCAGCGGGATCAATGGCATCCAGGCATCCTTTAATTCCTGCGGAGTATCCACAGACATGGGAGTGGCAATATAACCCGGGCTCAGACTATTAACCCGGATATGCGCATCCGCCCATTCCACGGCCAAAGACCTGGTCAGGTGGATCACGCCGGCCTTCGATGCATTATAAGAAGCCTGCCATTGGGGGATGTTCACAATGTTGCCCGACATCGAAGCCATATTAATAATGCTGCCAGGAATTCCTTTTTCAATCATTACTTTCCCTGCGGCGCGGGCAACAATATATACTCCGGTGAGGTTGACATTTATGATTTCATTCCATTCAGCAAGGCTGGCACTCAGGGTATCTTTATGGATACATGCCCCCGCGTTATTAAAAACAATATCAACCGATCCTGAACGCCTGAGCACTTCATTCACGGCGGTTTCCACCCCGGCTTCATCCGTTACGTCCACCTGAATGCTATAGGCTTTTCCCCCCTCTTTCAAAATATCATTCACCGTTTCTGTCGCCTTAGAACGGCTGAAGATCGCAACTTCGGCTCCTGCTTTTGCCAGACCAATGGCAACCACCTGGCCAATACCCCGGCTGCCGCCGGTTACAATGACTACTTTCCCTTTTAATCCAAATAAATTTTCCAGATACATATAATAAGAAGTTTTATGTTTAGGAATTCATCGCGGCGGCTAGATCCTGTGAAAAGTTACAAATTAGCAATTGAAAAACAGGTAAAATGATCGAATCCCGCAACTGATGTAGTGAAGATGTGGTATTTGAACATTCTATAACTTTAAGGCGTATAAAACTTCCCTACTTTCGTAATTCGCGCTAAGCGGAAATCTCAATATGAAAATTTATAAATCAACAACCGGAATATTAATAGAATCCAATGGGAACATATATGTTTCCAGACATGATTCCTGGGATTCTTTTATTAACCAGGATAATTTATATAAGAATCTGGAGGCAGAACTCGCGGGATCAACATCCCTGGGCGGCATAGAAGTATTAAAGCATAAAATCATCCAGGCTCCAATTCAAAACCAGGAAATATGGGCGGCAGGCGTTACCTATACCAGGAGCAGGGATGCCCGGATGGAAGAATCGAAAGATACGGGCGGTGGCAGTTTCTATGATAAAGTATATGATGCCCTGCGACCCGAATTATTTTTTAAAGCCACACCCCACCGTTGTATCGGACCTGGCGGGAAGGTGAGAATACGGAAGGACTCAACATGGAATGTGCCCGAACCGGAATTGACCCTGGTGGTCAACCGCAGGGGAGAGATAATAGGCTATACGGCCGGAAATGATATGAGCAGCCGGAGTATTGAAGGAGAAAATCCATTGTACCTGCCGCAGGCCAAAACGTATGACGGCTCAGCCGCCATTGGTCCCTGCGTTTATGTATCGGACAGTCCCATTTCTCCCGATACAAAAATCGGCATGCAGATTAAAAGAAAAGGAGTGGTTTTATATGCAGATGAAGTAGGTATCAGCAAAATGAAACGCGGCCATACTGAACTGACAGAATTTTTATTCCGTGAATGCTCATTTCCACAGGGTTGTTTGCTGATGACCGGAACCTGTCTCGTACCGCCAAATGATTTCACTCTGCAAAGTGCAGATGAGATTATTATCCGAATCGATCATATTGGTGAACTTCAAAATTTTGTTGAATAATGGAAATCATTCCATCCCAAATTATTGGATTCCGTTTTACACAAGGTAATGGAGAAACTTTTTATGGATATAATCCAAATACCGCGAAGAGATTGACCACCGCCTTCCGGGAAGCTACCGAATCTGAAATCAGGGAGGGTGTGGAATTGGCGTATAAAGCATTTGCCGCTTACCGGAAAACCAGTCCTGAACAAAGAAGCATATTCCTGGAAACCATAGCCACCAATATCGAATCGCTGGGTGATGACCTTCTCCAGACAATACATGAAGAAACTGCCCTGCCGTTAGCAAGGCTTACAGGCGAAAGATCCCGGACTACCGGGCAACTAAAATTGTTTGCGCAATTATTAAGAGACGGAAACTGGAATAAGAAAATTATTGACGAAGCGCTACCCGACAGAAAGCCACTGCCCCGACCAGAGATGATACAACTGCAGACACCAATCGGCGTAGTAGCCGTTTTCGGTGCCAGCAATTTTCCATTGGCATTCTCAGTTGCCGGTGGTGACACGACTGCGGCCCTTGCAGCTGGTTGTCCTGTTGTTTTCAAAGCACATCCTGCACACCCGGCCAGCTGCCAGCTGATTGGGAATGCAATTAGTAAAGCGGCAAAAGATACCGGCATGCCAGAAGGCGTATTTTCCATGTTACATGGATTTTCTCATGAAACAGGAGGAAGACTGGTTACACATCCGCTGATAAAAGCGGTTGCATTTACCGGATCCTTTAAAGGCGGAAAAGCATTATATGATCAGGCGGTGCGCAGAAAGGAACCGATACCGGTATATGCTGAAATGGGAAGTGTGAACCCGGTTTTCTTTATGCCGGAGGCAGTAAAGCTGGGAGGTGAAACGCTGGCCCGCCAGTTTGCCCAATCGGTAACGCTGGGCTCGGGACAATTTTGCACGAATCCGGGATTGAGTGTTTTTATAAATAACGAAGAAAGCATGGCATTCCTTCAACAAACGGCGGAAGCCATGCGGGCATCTTCCTTGCATCCGCTACTTACAAAAGGAATTGCAGATGCATATAAGTCAGGCCTGCAAAAACAAAAAAAATTACCCGGCGCCAGTGGATTTGACTTAAAAATTGACAGCCCCCGTTGAACCGCATATTTTATGGGTTGCCGCAAAGGACGTTCTACAGAATCAGGAGTATTATGAAGAAGTATTTGGTCCTTCCACAGTTGCAATTCTGGCCGATAGTTATGATGAAATGAAGCAATTGATCGAATCGATGCCCGGTCAGCTTACGGCTACTATCCACGCCGCAGAAAATGATTATCAGGATGCAGTGGAATTAATAGACCTGCTAACCCAAAAAGCAGGAAGGCTGGTAATGAACGGTTTTCCCACGGGTGTGGAAGTCTGTCATGCCATGGTGCACGGCGGACCTTATCCGGCAACTACCGACAGCCGGGTAACGTCAGTTGGTACAACATCCATTTACAGATTTACAAGACCTGTATGCTACCAGAATATGCCAGCCGGTTTGCTGCCCGCCATCAATATTTGAACAGAATTAAATTCATTACTTCTTTATATTTTACTGAAATAAAAAAATATATCTTCTGTTTTTAATTGGATTTCTAATTGGGAAATGATTCCCGTATTCTCTCCAATGAAACACCCAGGAGCCTGGTAGAAATTTTATCTAATTCCTTTTCACTGCCGGTAAAATGAATAACGGAATGTCTATGCCGGAGGGAAGCACCCGGTTTTAAAAAAGCAGCGGGAGACACACTTTCGATTTCGTAGAATGGACCCATCTGTGTTCCATCGGCAAGGGGTCCGTCGTTATAGGCATTGGCCGCATCCCCGGAAAAAGAAGGTTTCGTGATATTCCACTCCTGATTCAGGTACTGAGCCTGACCATCCACATCAAATAGAATTATTGTCAATACACGATGCTCACTGTCATAACTTCCTGCAATCTCTGATGCATGCCTTGCCACAATTCCCAGTTTTCCCCTGCTTTTTCCGTCTGCTTTAAAAAGCAGGAGGCTGTCGTTATGTTTTATCCGGTCTGCCGCAATTTCTCCAAAATAATTAGTGGTCGCGATTTGTTTGAAATTATCGGCTCCCTGCCGGAACGGAACTACGATCACAGTGGATGGAGAAGGTTTCAGCATATCTAGTATCCAGATACATGGCATTCCTGTACCGGCAGTCCATTCCTGGTCGCCCTGATTGGTTAGCACATTGTCTGTTTCATAGCCTACTGCGTGTAAGGAATCCAATGTTGTAATACCCGTCCGTCTTAAAATTTCCGGATTGTCCAATATCCTGATTGAACGTTCAACAATTAATTTAAGCCTGGTACCTGCATAATTTTCCAGAGTCATTTCTTTATATAGAATAGCAGTTACACTATCCTTCGTCCTCAGGTTCCATCCTTCCATATCAAATGCTGCCGGCGTCTTCCAGTTTTCAAAAATCATTTTACTGCCGGGTTTAAAAAACAGCGAATATTTTCCGCCTTCCGGTCCAAGCCAAAGCCGGTTCTCCCCGCCATAGGCATTCATATGCGAATCCACTTTATTCCCAAAAGCCCTATAGTTAATCCACCCGAAACTGATGCCATGGTCCCCGAGAGCGGTGGAGGTAAACACTTTTGCCTGATACCGGGGGGAAACAATCAACCGGGCTTCTCCGGCCTTCAATACAATGAGTGTTGAATCCTGTTTTTCCAAAAATGCCAGATCATAACCGAATTCGCCTTCCCTGAATGAAACGGGCTGTTCTTCAGTTGCTTTTTTTGACCCGGTATCACTGCATGAAACAGAGAGGAGCATATTTAAAAACAAGAGGCAGAAAAATATTTTATTCATTGTATATCGGATTGTCGTTTGCAAATAACTGGAACCCTGATTTAAAACTAACTAAATTATATCTGATGGCAATTGTTTTGATACCGAAGAACATATGCATCTTAACCTAAGACTATTTATATGATCTTTTTCAAAGTTTGGTGCACCCGATACGAATTTGGAAATTTGTCTTCACAAAAAAAATATTCATGATAACGAGAATCTGGCATGGGAAAACGAGTCCTGAAAATGCAGAGAACTATCTGCAGTTCCTGTTAAATGATGGTACAAAGGAATATTGGCAAACAAAAGGCATACTCTCGGTAAAAATATGGGCGCGAAAAGAAGAGGATTGCTGTCATTTCTGGACGGTTACCGAATGGACGGATATCGAATCTATTAAAAGGTTTGCCGGGGAAGATTATGAAAAAGCCAAATATTATCCGGAAGACGAGGGAATATTATTGGAGTTCGAGGAGAAAGTGATTCACTGCGAAACATATATCCGAACAGCTATTGCGCGGCATCAGGAGTGAAATTCGATTTCACCTGGGCCGGATGTCCGATCATTCCATAAAACTCGTCCAGATAATCGATTATTTCCTTCCTGTTTTTAACCGTCAGCAATTCAAAATGATTGATCAGGTCATATATGCGTGCCTTCCTTTGTCTGAATATGGAAAGTACTTCCTCCAGTTGCGCCATAGTTCTGGATACTCCGATATACTTGCGCTGTTTCACATTTTCCAATTCAGGGTCGTTTGAAACTGAATAATGTGCATTTACAAAACCGGCATAATCGAAATCGTATGGAATAATTTCCAGACCACCGGCAGAATCCCTGGAGGATAAAATTAGTTTTACATTGTGATTAGGTGACAGACCCCAATCCAAATTACCAATCATATATTCAAAAATAGATACCATCGTCACCTGTTGCCGGTCAAATGGAGGTGATTTGACATTGCCTTTTCCCATTTCCCGATAGCCATTCCTTTTTGCCAGATCTTTCACATCTTCCTGTAAAAACGCATAAATATTTAGTGGTTTTTTCTTCCCTGCGCTGTCCTGCAAATTCAGATTCAGCAGTCTGACACGAAAACTTTTTTCGGTTAGTACATTGTATATTTTATAAATAAGATACTCCTTCAGTAAATATTGTTCAAAATCCTGGGAGGACTTACAGGCAGTGATCAGATCCAGGGATTTTAAGCGAACGGAGAACCGAACTATCAGTGGTGCTGAATTTGATTTTAATGGGCGGAACATAACAAAAGTCCAGTCTGAAATTTCCTCTCACCCGGAGAACCACGGGACCAGTTAGTGTTTGCCCGTCCGAAAGAGTGGTTTTAAAAACACCCGGTACCGGTGAATGCTTTTTCCTGTGGCTGCTGAGAATCTTATCCAGGTTGGTAACCAGTGTTGCCTGCAGGACGGACGAATCGTTAAAAAAAGCAATGGGGTCAATAGAAGTGGACTGGCTATAAGCGGGGGTCCTAACCAATAGGCTAAGCAGCCCGATGGTAAATAAAATCCATTTCATGGTTGGCGGGTTCTGCCAAAGGTATGGAATGACTTAAATAATTAGTCAAATGATCCGGGGTCTCCATGCCGGACATTATTCAGTCCTCAGTGCCTTAACCGGGTTTGCCTTGGCAGATTTCCAGATCTCGTAACTCACCGTCATAAATGTGATCGTTAATAAACCAGCCAGACTCAAAATAAAGATCATCGGACTTATTGAAACACGGTATGCAAAACCCTGTAGCCATTTATACGCAACAAACCAGGATACCGGGATAGCAACCAGGCTGGCTATAAAAAAGATCTTAAGAAATACTGATGCAAATAGTGTGATCACCTGCTTTTCACCGGCTCCCAGCACTTTCCGGATGCCAATTTCCTTGGTTCTTTGTTCGGCCGTATAAGTAGCCAGACTAAACACGCCCAGGATCGTAATCAAAATGGCCAGGACAGCAAAAACTTTTGCAAGAGATGAAACCGTCCGCTCAGATAAATACATTCGGTTAAACTCGTCGTTCAAAAACCAATGATCAAAACCGGCACCGGGAAAAGCAGCTTTCCATTTCTTTTCTATCGCTGCTATTTTTTCCTGAAACTTTCCGACGGGTAATTTTACATACGTAATCTTATCAATAAAATGAAGATGCGGGTTCAGGATAAGTGGTTCAATAGGCTGGTGCATGGAACGGAATGGGAAATTTTTTACCACACCGATAACCCGGTAAAGCCGGTTGCTGTCTCTCAGGTCTTTGACCGTTGAACCGATCACTTTATCAATAGGTTTATTAAGCGCCTGTATGGCCGCTTCATTCAAAATGACATTGCTGCTGTCATTTATATTTCCGAGTTGAAAATCCCGCCCGGCAATAAATTCCAACCGGAATGTTTTAGGGAAATCAAATTCGACGTTAAGCTGATTCCATTGCAATTCCTTATCTCCAAATTCAGGAAACTTTACTCGTGTACCAATCCATCCAAAATAATCGAGTCTTGGCAAATGATTCGCCATGGTCACGCTCTCAATTTGTGGATCTTCCAGCACCGACCTTTTGAAAACGGCAAACCGGTCCTGTTGTGCAATTCCACCAAAGCGAATCGCAAGCAACTGACTACCCTGTTCATTTAGTTTCGTATTTTTCAGCTGATCCATTTGCTGTATCACCACAAACGTATAGATAATCAGTCCCATGCGCTACAGTGTACTGTATAGTAACCAGGCTTTTTCTAAACAACTCCGCTCCTTTTCCTTTCACTAATTGCCCCTTTAATACTCTTACCGGTTGAAACGCGGACAAGTAAAACGCAGGGTAAATACCGGCTATAAAAGCCATGAAAAGCACCACCGTTCCTACAATTCCAATCATGTAAGGATCAACCAGAGAGCCTATGGTAAATGATTTATGAGCCAGCTGGTTAAAAGGACCAAGGAATATCAATACCAGGATGACCGCCATCACCAGAGCACATAATGTCATCAGCAGGGATTCGAGAAAAAACTGAATGGCAATTTCATACCGGTAACTGCCGAAAGATTTCCGCAAGCCTACCTCCTTAGCTCTTTTTACTGACCGCGCTGTTGCAAGGTTTGTATAATTGATACCGGCAATGACCATGATCATTACAGCAATTACACTAAAAATGGTGAGATATATTTTATTTCCGTGTGTATTGTTTTCCCATTGATTTTTTGAATCGAAATGTATATCTGCCAGTTTAATTGTAAAACCTTCAAACTTGGCTCCGCTGGCCCTTGCACCCGAATCAGACTGAATCATCTGGTAAGCCAGTTTATTCAGATCTGCATTCACGGGTTTGATATCCGCGCCAGGTTTCAAAACTATATAGCTTTCAAAAAATTCAGTATACCGGCTGAAGCGTGTTCCTTCCAGGTATTCATTGTAATGTTCGCCCTGAACACTGTGCATCGCATTTATATTTACCAGGTACTCGGGTTTAAAATGCGAATTGGAAGGGTAATCTTTGTAAATACCGGTAACCACCAGATCAATTTCCTTGTCATTGGTCGCCCAGAAATGTTTCAACGTGATGACTTTCCCCACAGGATCTGTATCTCCAAATATCCTTCTCGCTCCGGTTTCACTTAATACTATGCTGTTAAAACTTTGAAACATCTTTTCCTTATTACCCCGCAGCAGGTCGAAGTAAATCACTTTATAAAAATCAGGTTCAACCCACTTAATCTCTTCTGTAAGTACAATCTTATCTGCCGGTTTATAGTTCAGTGAAGTCGGATAACCAATATAATCGACCCGGGTTGTATGGAGCACTTCGCTGCGATTATCTTTCAGGTAGCGCAGAAAAAAACCGGGCGCAGATGTATTGTCAAACCGCTGGCCGTCTGGATCGATAAAGGTTGTGCCAACGCGGTAAGCATTTTTGTAGTATGGTTGCATGGTATCATACCGTAACTCATCACTTACATACAAAAAAATAAGTATCGCACTCGCCAGACCCAGGGCAAGACCAAAAATATTCAGCAGTGAAAAGAATTTCTGATTTTTGAAATTACGAAGAGTAATGAGCAGATAATTCCGGAACATGGTTAAATGTTTTAACTATGGAGTAATAAATCTGAAGATTTTGCACTGTCCCGTCCATATTAAGTTCTATCAATTTTTATCAGAAAAAAAATTATTTATGATAAACGGCACTATCGGACTCGACTTTCACATGTCCATAACTTTTAAGTATTTTTAATAATACACCCCGGAAGGGGGATCATCATCGTTTCTAAACAGGAATTAAGTTTTGCTGTTATGTATATTCAAAGGCTCATGCAACAGCCGCCTGATATTTAAATTTCCCAGGTATGAAAAGAAAAGTTTTATTTATTACCGGAGCAACAGACGGCATTGGCAGGATAGCTGCAACCGAACTGGCCGCCCGGCAGCCAGAGGCAACGATCCTGATCCACGGAAGAAATCAGGCTAAACTCGGGAAAACAGTTAGTGAAATTCAAAAGCTGAGCGGCAACAGCAACATTGAATCCTTCCTGGCAGATTTTTCATCCCTGGACGAAGTTCGACTCCTCTCAAGAGAAATTTTGTCTAAACATGATTCAATAGATGTCCTCATCAATAATGCCGGTGCCGGGTTTGCCGCGCCGCGATCTGGAAAGGATGGCATGGAAACCCGGCTTACTGTTAATTACCTGGCCCCATTTTTACTCACGCATCTGTTGCTTCCCGCACTGATAAAAGCTGCTCCTTCCCGAATTGTGAATGTTGCTTCCGCGGGACAATCCCCAATTAACTTTAACGACATTATGCTGGAAAAAAAATTCGATGGTGTAACCGCTTATACACAGAGTAAGCTGGCATTGGTCATGTTTACCTTTGATCTTGCAGAACAACTGAAGCAGGAGCATATCCTGGTAAACTGCTTGCATCCCGGAACATATCTGGATACCAATATGGTGAGAGAAGCCGGTATAGATCCGCAGGGAACTGCTGAAAGCGGTGCGGACGCACTAGTGTACCTTGCGACTTCGCCGGATCTGGAAAATACTTCCGGTAAATATTTCAATATTAAAAAAGAAGCGCGGGCCATTGCACAGGCTTATGACGCTGATGCAAGAAAGAAATTAAGGGCGATCGGGTTGAAACTTACCGGGCTTGATGGAACCAATCCTAAGTTCCGGGAGTAGCCGCTTTACCCGCTTTCTTATCATCGTTATTGATACCACGCTGATTCCTTTTGATTTCACTATTCAATTTTCCGAATTTGAAATTGAATCGCAAAGCAAAGGAACGGTAGAAGATCTCATTATAGGTCTGCTGATAAAAATCTGGAGTGGTAGTGGTTGATTTGAATGTATAATACTGGCTATAAGGATTGTTCATTACCGCTGATAAAGTGAGTCTCTTATTCAGGAAGGTTTTGGAAAACACATAGGAGTTGTAAATAAACGGACTTGTATTGCCCTGCAGATTTACATCCCCGCTAAAATATCCCGCATCAAATCCGATTCGGAAACCCTTCCCGAATTTATATCCCGCATTTAAAAAAGCATTGCCCGTATATCCGTCGTTTTTGTAAAACTGCCCATTGTAAGTGCCCTTGAGCCATACATGGGAAATCTGGGCATTGAGGCTGATGCTCAGATTTTTTACAGCTCGTAAAATTTAAATTCAAATTCAATCCAAGGTTTTTGTTGCTTCCCAGGTTTTGAAAAGTAGTTACGGATACAGTATCAGTTAAACCTCCGGAACTCACGGCCTGAAGAGAGGTTACAGTCTGAATGGAATTATTTGAAAAGGTATAACTGAGTCCCGCAGTCAGGGAATTCTTCGAAAATATACTATAGTTAAGTTCAAAACTGTGATTTACCTCCGGCTGCAGATCAGGATTTCCGGTATTGATAAAATTCGGATTGGAATAGTCTACAAAAGGATTCAGCTGGTAAATACCTGGCCGGCTGATCCGGTCGGTATATCCGAGTGAAATACTACTGCCCTTTAAAGTCAACTGAAGGGATAGAGAAGGGATCAGGTTATTATAGTCCTGATTAACCGTGCTTGAAGTAGAAACAAAATCTGCACGAACTGTAGTATGTTCCAGTCGCAATCCGGCCTTGGCATTCCACTTGTCCCATTTTGCTGAATAGGAATTGTAAACGCTGTAAATATCCTGGTCATAATTAAAATCATTTGTCTGATTGGGATTCACCACATAATCCTTGGTAATCTCATTATAATTGCTGGTTTCGAAATTGCTGAAATTATTCCGGAGAATGGTTTTGGCCCCGGCTTCCAGATTGACATCTTTAAAAGGATGCACATAATCCACCTGTATCGTATGTTCTCTGTTCCCGGCATTGATTATATTGTTTATAGTTGGGCAGATAAAAATTAAATGTGTCTGTAGATGGTGTTGCCTATATCCTGGGTGTTGGGTGAATAACTGTATTTGTATGAAACCGTCAGCAAACGGTTTTTATCCTTTTTAAATCCCAGCTGGTAATTCAGAGATGCATCGAGTCCTCCAAAACCATTGCTGGCATCCGTAATCAGGCGGTATGCCTGGATCAAGTTATGACTACCGTCATAAGAATCTGAAAGCTGGTTGTTATCCTGATCATAATTACCCGTATAGAATTCCAGCGAACCCGTTAGCAGGTTCAGGCTGTCAATCTCAAAACTCAATTCTGCATTCCCATAGGTATTGTGTGCTGATACCGTGCTGGTGCCCTGCTGGTACAAACTGGAATTATCAAAGAAAAAAAGTTGCTCACCACCGATACCATTGGTTTGCTGGTGACGGACCCCGTGACCCACATATCCGGAAAACCCGAATTTTCCCTTTTTATATGTTCCATTTAGATTTATCCCGGGTCCCCATACTGTATTTAACCGGCCGTTCAGACCAATATTATATCCTTCATCTATCTTCTTTTTGGTTATTATATTAATAATACCGGCCAATCCTTCTGCATCATACTTGGCGGGTGGAGTCGTGATCACCTCAATCCTTTCGATATTCGTAGCAGGCATGGAACGAAGTACATCCGATGGATTCTTCACCATGAGCGCAGATTCTTTTCCATTAATAAGAATTTTATAATTGTCCTTCCCTTTTAATTTGATATTGTCAGTTGCATCCACAGACAGCAGCGGTACTTTACGCATCATGTCCAGAGCGCTCAGTACCGGTGTTTCAGGATCCGCACTTACATCATAACTAATTCCGTCAAGATCTCGTTTTATAAGTGGTTTTACGACAACCACGGAAACCTCTTTTAACTGTTTGCCGGAAGGGCTCAGTGATATCCGGCCCAGATCAACAGAGCGGTCGTGGCTGACAGGAATGGTTTTATTGTCATATCCGGTAAATGCGAAAACAAGCAGGTAGTCGAGACTGTCACTTAACGAAATTTCAAAACTTCCGTCTTCATTGGAAAGAAAATTTTTTACCGGATCTTTTGTTTTTGAATTCTGGAGAACCAAAGTAGCAAAAGCCAGTGGTTTGCCGGTAGTGGAATCGATCACGATTCCCTTCAAAGTGAATGAAGACTGATCAGTCTTTGCCCATGCAAGGGATAGCATGCAGGAAAGCAGGGCGGTTAAGGATAAGGTTTTCATGAACAGCTTTGGTATGGTTGATTATGGCGCGAAGGGTACCCTTCAGGACAAAGACAGACTGAATATATATCGTAAGATTGAAGAAAGAAATTTTTCGTAGTTTAAATATTCGATAAATGTGATAACCGGCGGATATGGGCGGAGGAAAGGCTAATTTTACTTTATTGAATTTTTAGTGAATGATTTTTTATTGCAAAATGAATCCCCCTAATGGATTTTAAGAAAGAAGCAGCACGGATAGCTTTTAAACTAATTAGAAATAACAGTGTGGTGGGACTGGGAGACGGATCAACGATTCGTTTCCTGGCAGAATATATCATAGACGAAATTAAAAAAGGGTTAACCCTCCGCGTTTATACATCTTCAAGGCAGACTCAAATTTTTTTACAGGAAGGGGGAATCACCGTAAACGATTTCTCACTGACCGACGAACTGGATCAGTATTTCGATGGCTGTGACCAGGTCGATAGTCAGTTGAACGCATTTAAAAGCGGGGCAGGAATTCATACCACTGAAAAAATCCTGGCTTCCATGGCTAAGAAATTCATTCTTTTGGCGGAAGATTCAAAATTTGTTGATACGCTGGAGAATAAATATCCTCTTGTACTTGAAGTTATTCCTCAGGCAAGTTTTTTTGTGATGAGGAAAATAAAATCAATGTTCCCGGATACAATTCTTTCTACCCGCACTACTGAAGACAACAAAACTCTGGTGATCACTCGTTATGGAAACTACCTGATAGATTGCAGATTTCCTGTTCTGCCGGAATTGGAAATACTACAATCCTATTGTAAAAACATTACCGGCGTGGTTGACATATCACTCTTTTACAAATTAGCCCATGAGGCTGTCATTGTGGGCAATCAGGGCTTGAGAAGATTTGAAAGGAAAAATAATCTGGTCACCATGATAACTGTTGATCCTGGCTAATCTACCATTAATTGCATCTCTACTCAGAATATTGCCAATGGCCTCCCTGGTGATCCGGTTGCGCCTTTTAATCTCAGCGGCGTGAATATAAACAGGAAAGTATATTTTTTATTATCAGTTGGAAGAGACTCGAAGTTCATAAACTCCAGATTGAAAATCCCATTTTCCAATATCAGGTTTTCATGTAGAAGATAATCCGGTCCCGTATCCAGGCTTAGATCTGAGCCTACCATGCAAGGTTTCATAGAAACGATCCAGTTAATGAGTTCCTGATTGGCATAGGGAGGAGCCGCTTCTACAGTTTTTTTATCGGGCCAGATTCTCCACCATCCCAAATCAAATAACAAAGCATCTCCGGGTTCGATATCGGATTCCTTCATGTTCTGTCTGACCAGTGCTCCCCGAACATCGGCCAGGGTAATCTCATATTTTTCAGGTAAAGTGCTAACTCCTTTATACCCTGCCAGATTGATCAGTATGCCACGGGTAACGATTGGTTTTACATGTTCAACACCGAGTTTCTTCAAACCATAAGGATCCCGCATTTCATCTCCGGTAAATCCATTGTAAAAAACATTCGCGAAATTGCCGTCAGCCATTTTTATCTTTTTTCCCGGATGCCCCGGACCGTCAAACTGGGTCCCTACCTGTCCGATCTGGGCTGTTACATATTCATCGTTGAAAACAATACTGTCTTTCCCGGCCGGTGAATAAGTCGGAAAGGACGGAATAAACAGGTTATAACTTCTTTGTCCGACCATGGGCATTTCCCGTTCATAAACATGGCCAAGGTCAAACATCTGTCCGGTTTTTACGAGAGTCACGGCTTTCAAAACTTTTTCCGGAGTTATCCAGTTGGAAGCACCCGACTGATCATCAGCACCCCATAATTTGCTCGGCCACCAGGGACCCTCGGGTTCTGTTCTGGCCCCAGGCTTTTTCCAATGATCCGTCCGTCATGCAAATCAGGATGACCAGAACCAGTGTTTTAAGAAGTGTTGGTTTCATGTTGTCTTATTTAAATATAAATATAGAGTGAAGCCAATCTATATCCCGAATCCCCGTTACATCTTCACTACTTCATAAAAGATATTTCATTTCAAAGGTCTGATTCTTGTCCAAAATGGATTAATAATTAATTTTAGGAGCATGAAAATGAAAACGTCTGGAGAATTCAAAGATTCACTGTCCTTATCGGATCCACCCGACAATATATCGGCACATGAAAAAGCTTTATGGTGGGCCGGGAAAGGTGAATGGGAAAGAGCGCACAATATCGTTCAGGATATGAACGACCAGCCTGCAGCACTTATACATGCATTCCTGCACAGGAAGGAAGGCGATATTTCCAATGCGCACTACTGGTATAACAGAGCCGGTTCCAAAATGCCGGGGGTCAGTCTGGATGAGGAATGGGCAAATCTGGTGGCCAGTTTCTTAGCTCACTGACCATGGAAATTATACGCAGGGCAAAAATGGTCGACAGGGAGAAAATCTGGAATATTTTTCGCCAGGTTATTCAGTCAGGGGATACCTATGCGTATCCGCCGGATACCTCATTTAAAACATTTAATAAATTCTGGTTTGCACCAAAACAGCAATGTTTTGTGATCGGGAATGGGAATGAGATCTTTGGTTCCTATGTTCTCAGGAACAATCAACCGGGCCTGGGCTGCCCATATTGCGAACGCTTCCTACATCGTTAACCCTTTGCACCAGGGTAAGGGCATTGGAAAAAAGTTATGTGATCATTCCATCATCGAAGCAAAAAAAGCCGGATACCTGGGTATACAATTCAATATTGTAGTCAGTACGAATAAGCCGGCCATTCATCTCTGGAAAAAAATGGGATTTGAAATAATCGGCACCACTCCAAATGGGTTTAAGCATCGGCAGCTGGGATTTGTCGATACTTATATCATGTATCGAAAACTGTGACAGTGGTATTAAATTCAAAATTGAATTCTGAAGCTGCCGAAAACTCCGAATTGGGCCGCTGGCTTTTGATAATTTCCGGATGATGAATTGACCGGAGAGAGCGTGTTTGGCGATAAGCGCCATACCAGGTCCAGCCTGAAATAACGGAAAATATTATCCAGGCCGGTTCCGAATTCCAGGTAAGGTTTCCCATTGAGCGATTGCATAGCATAGCCGCTATATTCCATACAATTTAACAAACGATTCGACGCAGAGAGATTGCCCCAGACCGCTTTCATATTCCAGAATTGTCTGACGTTAATTTTGCGCAGGAAGGGTATCAGGCTGATCAGCTTTTTTTCGAAATCATGTTCAATGGTAAATCCCGCATACTGATCGCTTAAGTAAGCGAAACGGTTCATCAGATTGAAAGATTGTTTTGAATAGTAGTATACATCATTTCCCGGATGAACTTCAAGCAGCATAAACGGTAAGGCTTTCCCCAGTACCTTACCTGTGTATACTCGGTAATTGACAGTACCCCAACGGGGAATCCGGAACACTTGTGAAACCTGTGCGAAAAACTTATCATACCGATACATGCTTCCGAAGACGCCGGGAATCCCGTGGGCCCAGTTTAATTCAAAAACCGGATTATTTCCTTTTACCCGATAGTCTTTACGATAAGTCGCAATTTTCTTTTCACCCGGAGCGTACCGCAGATTTATTCCGACTTCTGTATTAAATATATCTTCCTGGTTGGCAGAAATTAATTTCTGAGGGGGAAGGGGAGTATAGGTTTTATAGCTCCCCCGGGTCATATAAGCATATGCAGAAAATTTATTGGACCATTCCTTTCCAAAGCCGAGGTGGAATTCATCTACCTGATAAAATTTCTGTACCACACCTGGTTTACGGATAAGCTGGCTGAATATATTGTCCATCGTAATGCCCACACCTCCGTTTCTGGTACCACCATTGTCGAGATCATGCACATAAAATGTCCGGAAGAAATATCCATTCTTGCCGGGAAACTGATATTTAAGATCTACTCCCCCGTTGAACTGGTTATCTCCGGTACCATATGCGAGATAACCATGTAAACGAAGCAGTTTGCTGAATTCTTCAGTTGTCGCCAGGTCAAACCGAAGTCTGACTTTTTCCAGATGGTTTGTACTTATCCATTTATACCATGGACCAATTTCTACCTTGCCCAGTTTTTTTCTTCCATCCAGAATGAAATTTACCGTATTACTATATTTTTTAAACAACGGCATATTATTCAGTGTATCCATCATCTTATAAACCTTCTGCTCATTGACTGAGAGCGGTTCAGGGCGATTGCTTTCCCAATATTCCTCCGAACGTTCGCGGGCGCTGTCGTCCACGATCACCTGTTCGTCATCGCTGTTTTTTACTTTAATCATGGATGTTTCGACCGAGTTGACCCTGACATGCTGAAAGATGCTCGTTTGCCTGGCAATAACTGCTATTTTATTTTTGGTGAGTGGAGCAATTTCTGCTACAAAATGATTTTTTGAGAAAACCCAGATACTGTCTTTGAGCTGGGCAAATTCCTGTTTTATCAAGAGCCGGTTTACATAATTGATATTCGCCGTTGGTGAGATCTCCAGGGTAATAGTTGATATCGCCCAGGTCGAATAGTGAATCCAGCAATCTCCGGAAAATCCGTTTTCTCCCTGGCGGCTGGGACTGAAAAATAAATGAATAAATCTTTGTCCATTGATATACATCGTATCTGCCGCTTTAAAATTGTAGTAAGACGATGCGTCATCACTTAAAGGGCTGATGAATTCCTTTCCAAACAGAATCAAACTGTTTTCATATACATCGATCCCCTGGTTCAGGCCATCTATGAAATGAAGCACAACTTCATTTTTGATACCACTTGTCCGGCAGGCCTCAACAAGTTCTTTTTTTTCGGAAGGATTATTCCGGAGCCAGAATTTTGAAATCTTTTCCATCAAAAATACCGGCAGGAACTCCTTTTTTTCTGAAACGCTGTCCATGTTTTCCAGTAAGAACCGGAATGGTTTCAGAAGTTTTATTTTTTCAAAACCTTCTTTTGTGATATTCGTCAGATCCATTTCCAGTTTAGTATATCGATCACAGCTGAAATCCCTGAATTGATAAGGGTTATTGCGTGCTTTGTGCTGGACTATTTTTTTCCACCATAAAAGTCCCCGATTATATTTTTTGTTTACCACCACTTCGCTGGTTGTCTTTTCAGTCAGTCGCAGAATTAGCGACCCATATTCCTGACCCCGGTGTATGGGAAGGTATATCGTATTGTATCCTACATGACTTACGATTAGCGTATCCAGTGCATAACGGGGACTGAGGCTAAAACCGCCGGCAGTATCTGTCACCATGCCGAATCCTGCTTTCTTCCAGGAAACACTGGCAAAAGATATTTTTTCTCCGGAAACCCTGCTGATCACTGAGCCCAGAATGGGCTTTGTCTGAGCAAAAAGGCCAGTCACCACGTACAAAATAAATACTGTTGTTAGAGATATTCTGCGCCTGATGCGTGAACTGTCGCAGTTAAGGCAGCATAAAACTGGGGCGGGGTTCATGATTGCTTGATTGTCGGGATAAAAGTATCCAGGCAGTCAGGTGAATCCTAATCGACAATTAAGGCGGAGTATCCCGTCTACCGCAGGATTCGCCAATAGTATCTAAAATATCAAATTGCTATCCATTCCTTGCAAAAAACCCTAGGAGATCCCGGTGGAATTTCAAATAATGCAAAATCCAACCTGACCGGTTGCAAAAATTACTAAACTCAGCCGGTTCAGTCATACCCCGCATCCGGAATACAAATATTCCATGAAAAGCATCATCGAAAAAGTGTTCCCCGGGCACTATTATTGAAACATTGAGTAATATTCTCAAAAACTCAATCCGGAATGAGTTGGGCATTAATAGCAGGAGGCAGCAAAGGCATCGGCCTGGGTATCGCTGAAGCATTAGCGAAGAGAAGTTATAATTTATTTTTAGTTGCACGAAACGCTGATGATCTGGCCGGCGCAAAAGACAGACTTGAAAATGAGTTCCGCGTACAAGTCGAAATTTTATCCTGTGATTTGTCGCAACCGGATTCTCCGGAGACTATTTATGCCTGGTGTATAAAAAAAACCCCCGAATTAAAAATACTATGTAACGCCGCAGGCATGGGCGGCTCCAGTGATTTTCCGGAATTGTCATTAAACGACACCCGGACGATGATACGGCTAAATCTGGAATCGGCCGTCTCATTAAGTCACCGTTTTATTCCCCTTTTGAAAATGGCTGCCCCCTCCTATATCCTGAATGTTGGAAGCATGGCCGGATTCGCTCCGATTCCCATTAAAAATATTTATTCGGCAACCAAGTCTGCCTTACTCTTCTTTAGTTATTCTCTGAGAAACCTTCTGAAGAAAGATAATATTTCTGTCAGTTGTTTATGTCCCGGACCTGTTTACTCGAAACCATCAATTGAAAAAGAAACCATAAAAAAACTCGGTATGATTGGCAGGCAAATGGCCGTTATGCCCGGCATGGTCGGAGAATATGCAGTTCGTTGTATGTTAAGACGGAAATTGATCATTGTTCCTGGCAAACTCGCCCGATTTATTTCTTTTCTCTTACGGATGCTTCCCCGGCGGTTCCTCGCTCGTATTTTATATAGACCGGAAAACTAAGATTCAAATAAAATGGGTGAAACCCAATTTAACCAGAAACCAAATAACCAATTATGAAACATTTGATTATTCTTTGTATTATCGGATTGAACAGTCTGGTAAGCTTTGCCCAGCCTGTCGTCCCAAATGAACTGCCTGTGGACACTACAAAACCGTATGCACTGGTCGCCGGTGGCAGCAAGGGAATTGGTTACGGGATTGCGCTTGCTCTGGCTAAAAGAGGATATAATCTGATCCTGATTGCGAGGCATATGGACACCCTGCTGGCAGCAAAAAATAAACTGGAATCTGCTTATCCCATACACGTGGAAGTGCTGGCCTTCGATCTTGCCTATGAAAATTCTGCTGCCGAAATCGGCAAATGGTGCACGGAAAGAAATATCCGACTGAAAGTATTATGCAATGTGGCTGGTCTTGGGGGAGCAAACGATTATTTATCTTATCCCCTGGATTCGTTGCGCTACATGGTCCGCCTTAATATTGAATCCTGCATGGCCCTTTCCCTGATCCTGCTGCCTCTCCTGGAAAAGAATGCGCCTTCCTATATTCTTAATGTTGCCAGCATGGCCGGCTTTGCTCCTATCCCCGTTAAGAATATATACTCAGCTACGAAATCAGCGGTTATCTTTTTCAGTTATTCGCTTAGGTATCAGCTGGAGGATAAAAATATCAGTGTAAGCTGCCTTTGCCCGGGACCTGTTTACACTAAACCGGAAATTGTAAAAGATACCAAGGCAAAACTTGGAGGGTTCGGCAATAAAATGGCTCTCGACCCCGGATATGTCGGAGAATATGCCGTTAAAAAAACATTCAATAAAAGATTGATTATTGTACCTGGAAAACTGGCCAAACTCAGCTCCAGCGTGATCCGGTTCCTCCCACGCAGATGGGTTGTTGGAATATATAACGGTAAAGGCAAAAAAAAGTAATGGCAGATTATCGCTTTATAAAACTACCGGTAATCCCAGGTTGAGTATTTGTTTCCCCATCACCGGTGCAGTGATTTATTATTCCTAAGAATTAATCTGAATCCTAAAACAGGGAGTTCACCCTGCATAAAATCAAATTCTTCCGATCTTTCAAAACCCTGCTTCTCGTACAACCTCCAGGCAGTCTGCATTGCCACGGTCGTATGTAAAATCAAATAGTCATGCCGGTTATCGTCGGCTTTACGAATACACTCACGCACCAGACGTTTACCAATACCCGATCCCCTGACTATGGGATCCACTGTCAGCAACCTGAATCCCGAAGTATTATGTTCTTTGGTGGCGCTTCCACCGGATCCATAATACTCCATTTCACTAAAATAAACAACCGCTCCTGTAATCTTGTTTTCCGCATCAACAGCAACCAACAGTTCTGCTCCCGGCTTTTTAGTTATCTCACCAATATTAGCAAGCGTTTTATAATAATCGGGTTGTTCGGTTTCCTTTGGAAACCCCTCCACTTGTGAAAAAACACGGACCATCAGGTTTCCAATTTCAGAAAACTCAAATGGCTCGGCATTTCTTACGATATAATCCTGTTCGCCCATAACTGACTCTCCTATAGTTTTAAAAAATTCTACAATTAAAGGAATAGAAATCGATCTTCAGCAACTGTAAAGATTAATCCAAACAAAATTAGGATTTCCGGAAAAAACGGACCGACTTAACCAGAACACCAATACTGGCGGCTGAAATATTTCCAATCCGATTCGGCTAAAAAGCACCGTTAGTAAGATCATCCTCGCCATTCGGAAAGACGACAGGCGCTACAACATATTTCAGGATTAGTTTTATTGGCTGAATACCCGTCCGGAAGGTTTTCGAACGGGTTGTTTTTTTTTCAGAAACATATTAATAAACTTAGAATCTTGAAAACATTTTTAATTCTTACAATTGCCGGGGTCTTCGCAATTGCGTCCTGCAATAAATATCAAATATATCCGCCTGGTACCAATACGGTTACCTATCCGCAGAGGAAAGTCCGCTTTGAGCTTTTCACCAATGAAAATTTTGCCGGGGATAAGGGAAATATTCAATTCACGATACATATGGGAAATACCCCAAGGCCTGTTTTCGATTCCTCGCTGGCAACAATGAAAATTGAAGATATCCCGGATTCCGCCCACCGGATAATTATTGAGAAATTAGTACCGGGAAATGATACTTCAACCATGGAAGTAGGATTTTTATATACGATTGAAAATGTGGGATATTCCTGGCATCTCGAGTTATTTAAAGGAGGGGAAACTTTCAAACTGGTGCAGTATTCATTTAAATAATCTTTGGTAAGATCACCATTGCACCATTTCAGAAACAAGCTGCCAGGCCCTGTGTGAAATTTTATTAACTTCAGGTTATCTAAGGTTTTCACATTAAAATTTAATCCTTGAACCTGAAAAGGCGACATTTCATCCAGCTCTCTACACTGGCAGCCGGAACTACTTTGTCTGCTTGTATTCAATCCTTCCGCAAAGCAGATGTGTATATGAGAAAACCGGAACCTCTGGATGGAATGACCAGCGATTTTGAACCCATCTCACTGAGTGAAAGAAAAGAAAGGATTGCCAAAGCGCAGCGCCTCCTTTTACAAAATAAAATGGAAGCGCTTGTTCTGGAAAGCGGAACCTCATTGGAGTATTTTACCGGTATTTCCTGGTGGCCCAGTGAACGAACCATGGTAGCTGTGATTCCGGCAATCGGGGAAATATTTTATATATGTCCGGGATTTGAAGAAGCACGCCTCAGGGAATTAATATTTGTCGGTAAAAAAGTTTATGTATGGCAGGAAGATGAAAGTCCTTACGCCCAAATTGCACAGGCTTTTCATGAAGCCGGGATTAATGCAGGTAAAATCGGTGTCGAAGAAGAAGTTCGTTATTTTATTTTTGACGGAATCAGAAATTCCGCACCGCAGATGGATTATGTAAGCGGTGATCCTATAACCATTCCCTGCAGGATGATTAAATCTCCTGCAGAAATCGCTTTGCTTCAAAAGGCGAGTGATATTACAGTTGCCGCGATGAAAATAGGAATCAAAAATCTTAAAGAAGGGATATCGGCGGATCAGATCTCTTCAATCATTAATAAGGCTCATCAGGAAATGGGAGGCACACCGGACTTTGCCCTGGTTCTTTTTGGAGTAGCCTCTTCCCTGCCGCATGGCAGTATCAAACCACAATATTTAAAAAAAGGTGACATCGTGTTGATGGATTGTGGATGTAAAGTGCAGGGCTATTGTTCAGACATCACAAGGACAATCGTATTTGGCGCGGAGCCTACAAAACGACAACTCGATATCTGGAATCTCGAACAAAAATCGCAGGCTGCAGGATTTGCTGCCGCCCGTATTGGCGTTCCCTGTGAACAGGTCGATGCAGCTGCGCGTAAAGTGATAACCGATGCGGGTTTTGGACCGGGATATCAACTTCCCGGATTACCACATCGTACAGGACATGGCATTGGGATGGATGGTCATGAATGGGGTAATATGGTAAAAGGAAATCAACAGCCATTGCAAACTGGCATGTGCTTCAGTATTGAACCCACGATCTCCATACCCGGTGAATTTGGTGTTCGCATGGAAGATTGCGTTTACATGACCGATGCAGGTCCGAAATGGTTTTCACAACCTGCCCTTTCAATTCTTGCACCATTTGGATCTTGAGAAATTGCCGGATCAGGAATTTGTTTCCATAACAGGAAGCGGCTTTTCCGCATCAATCGCAAGCCAGAGCAGGCATCCGGAAAAAAGCACGAAAGCCACCAGGTAAAGCGGGTAATCGAAATGATGTGTGACCTGTACAATCTTTCCGAAAATAAGGGCAAGAAAAAATGCGCCCATCTGCCCGAAAAAATTCATGGCCCCCGTAACCGTACCTGCATTGTTCCTCCCAATGTCAGCACAGACGGCATAAGATACCATCACGCCAAAGGAAAAAGAAAAATTGGCCGCGATCAGGCAGGAAGCTGTGATATTTTTATTGGGAGAAATCGCAGCTACCAGCAAAAAAAATCCACAGGCGCCCAAGCCAATCATCCCGGTCTGTCGCCTGCCTCTTCTTAATCCATTTCGTTTTAAGAACCAGTCGCCGGCTGCACCTCCGACCAGGAAACCAGCCACGCCTGCAATAAAAAGAACAGAAGTGATCACCTTCATTGAATTCTCCGAAAATCCCCTACCCTCCTGAAGATATACCGGCATCCACGCCACAAAAAAATAATTGGCCCACTGACAACAGAAATACATTAGCATTAAGGGCCATAAAGTACTATTGCGAAAAATCAATTTCCAGGGTACCAGTCGCTGTTCATTTTTGTGACGACAGGAGGCTTCTATCAGATTTTTTTCCTGAACAGAAATGGATGGCATCTGTGCCGGGAAGTCACGGAACCAGGTCCAACAAATCCAAACCCAGAAAATACCGATAGAACCGATTACAAAAAACGGCATTCTCCATCCGTATACTGCTGCGATGGGCACGATGATCAATGGCGCAATCGCTGAACCCAGCTGCGAACCAATCCCTACCCAGGATAAAGCTTTCCCTGTTTCCACGAGCGGAAACCACCTGGATACTACCAGTATGCTGTTAGGATAAGTGCCGGATTCTCCCACACCAAAAAGGAAACGGACAATGAGCAGGGCTATGAGACCGTTGACCAGTCCGGTAACTGCAGTGAAGAGTGACCACCATAATACAATCCGTATAAATACTTTACGCGGCCCTATACGGTCTCCAAGCATGCCGGAAGGAATCTCAAACACGGCATAGGCCAAAGCAAAAGCCGCCAACACCCACCCAAATTGTTCATTACTCAGGTGCAGATCCGATTTTAAACGAACACCCACAATAGATATACAGATACGGTCGAGGTAGGTGAGCGTAGTCAGTGAGCAAAGCATGATGAGTACACGAAATCGATATGGGATTTGAATCAGATTCAATCAATAAAACTATTAGAATTTACAATCCGGATCCTAAGGGAAGATATGCAGTTTTATTAATGAGTCTTACATAGATGCCGGTTACAGAATATAATTCTTTTCGGCAAAAAATAAACCGGGAAAGAATAAAATCCTTCCCGGTCCCGTTTCCTCCAGATATCTTTCGGAATTTACTTGCTGACTTTTTCAATATCGACCGTATCCCCGGTAATGGTTCCGGTAATAGTCACTTTGTCTCCAATATATTTTGAAACTTTTTTAGGATCACTGATGGCATACACTTTATCTCCTACCACAAAAACCGGTGCGTAACCGTCTTTGACACATTTCTTCGCGCAGGAAGCATGTCCGTCATTATTTCCCTTGGCGCCGCAATGTGCATCACTAATATATCCGGTCCAGGTGCCTTTGTCAGCAAATGCAGCGACAGATAAGAACAAGCCGAGAAGGATTAAATACTTTTTCATATAACAGGTTTTAATGATTATAAATCGAATATACAATTTACGAAATTTTCAGAACTACTGGTTCGCAAGCACCTGAAGAATGGTTTGATATAAGTTTACAACTTGCTGCAGTCTCAATGCTTCCAGCTAGTTTTTCCGAAAGCATAAGTGACTCCCAGGGCGGGTCCGTTATAACCCCATTTGAAAGTTGCTACTGCACCTTTCTTTTCGGCGTCCAGCTTAAAATTCAAGCCCGAATAACCCAGCGATATATCGAGTTTATCCATCGCCCTGTACATAAATAAGAGATTATAGGCAAAAATGCTTCCGGTTATATTATTCACGGTTAATGAAAGATAGTCGATATCCAGGTTTACGGCGAAACGGTCACTGAAAGTGTATCCACCCCAGAGTCCTAAATCCGGCAAGGGTGCGGTGACTTTAAAATCAGTTGCTCTGGATGCACTGCCACTGACACCGGCCACCGATATACCCGCTTTGGCACCAACAATATGTGCACCAATCATTACGCCCACCTCATACCTGGGTTTAGAGATGATCGCATATCCATAAGATACCTGGTAGATGGCCGTATTAAAATAAGTATCTACAGTGGAATTAACATGATATGTACTGTCTTTAAAAGTAATATCCTTTTTTAAAGTATGCGTTGAACTCCGTGGAATATTGTAGTAGTTCAGGTTGATGCGGGATTTACGCGAGATACGCCATTGAAAATTGGCCAAAAAAGTTAACTGGCCACCGGTATAACCCAGGTCTTTCTCCAGATTAACCGGCGTGCCGGCAGCTTGTCCTTTTATCCCTACCTGTAAATCCGTATTGGTAATAGGTACAAAAAATCCGGCCGACAATCTGAACCTGTCTACATACCAGGGAGCGACTTTTTGATCTGTTGGCTGGCTGGTTGTATCCTTCACAGGAATACTGGTCGAATCCTGCGCATAACTATTTGTAAAGAATCATGGAAAGGGAAAAAAACGATGCAATTAATTTCATAAAAAAAGGTTTAGTTCAGAATCGACTTCGCGCATTTCAAATCGCATCATAATCTTTTTCCACTGTGACCATTTCGTACATGTCTTTTCCATCCCGTTGAATGAGATAGTAATCGGTTTTACCAAATTTAATGTATTTCTGGTCGCCGATGGCACATATGTGCGCAAATTATAAACCGGAAATATATTTTCAGGTCCTTGTAATTCGGGTCTTTCTTCTGCAACTAATAGGATTAAGTTGGATGTATTTGGTTAATTTGAAAATGAGAACGTTCGTTACTGGGATAAAAAACATGCATGAGTGAATCAGAGTTTTTAGAGCTGGTCAGGATAAACCAGGGCATCATTTACAAACTGGTTGGTCTGTATGTTAACAATACCGAAGAAAAAAAGATCTCTACCAGGAAATCCTGTTGCAGGCCTGGCGGGGCTGGCCTACGTTCAGGGGCGATGCGCGGTTTAGCACCTGGCTTTACCGGATCAGCCTGAACACCATTTTTACACAGAAAAGGAAAAAGCACAGGATTAATTACCGGGAGTCAATGGATGATTTTTCTACTCCGGTACAAAACGTATCCTTACAGAATGAAGAAGCCGGCAGATTGAAACTGGCTATCCGGCAATTATCAGAAATTGACCGGGCCATCATTACCATGCATTTGGACGGATACGAAAATCCTGAAATTGCCGACATGATGGGAATTTCGGATAATCTGGTTTCTGTCAAACTCCACCGCATAAAAAAACAACTGGCAAATTTTTTAAATAAAGAATTATGAATTCAGATCAAAACCGCGACCGGACCATTGAACAGACAGATGAAGATTTGTCTTCCTTACTGACACCCGCCGGATTGACAAGATTATCTTCAAAAAACCCACTACTGATAATTAAAAAGAATCTGTTTAAAAATATGATCTGGGCAGTTATTATTTGTTCGATGTATCTTTTTATTATATTTTATTTCAACGTCTGGCAGATACGGACCATATTTTCGATTATTTTAATATTATCATTATGGACCCTGTCTAAGACGTACAAAGAGTATAAAAAAATTAATACAGATATCTCTCCCATCGATCCTTTATTGACCGAACTAAAAAGGCACCAGCAATCCATAACCAGATGGATGCAGGCCCAGCAAAGGGCCTGGATATTGATATATCCCTTTTGTGCAGCTGGCGGCTTTATGGTTGGGGGTATGACGGGATCAGGAAATACACTCGAAACATTTATGCAAAAACCGCTTGCCATTCCCACATTGATCATAACAATCATCGTACTTGTACCAGCCGGTTATTTCCTGTCGAAGAAACTATTTAAAGCCAGCTTTGGCAATCACCTGAAAGCATTGCAGGAAAACATAAAGGATATGGAGAATGAATACTAAGAACCGATTTTAAATTCAGAGTCCATTCTTATTCAGCCAGGCAAGAGAATACTCGGCAACTTCCCGCCAGCCATGATCTACAATCAGTGAGTGCCCGCGTCCCTTAAATAATTTGAAATCGGTGACAACAGATCTGTCATATTTTTTTGCTGAAGCCTGACCAAGTATGGGAGGCGCAATATGATCTCTTTCACCGCCGGTAATAAGCAGTGGACCCCGCGTACTGTTTGCCGTATCTACTTTTGTTTCTGAACCGGCGAAGGTAGCTGTGGCAGCCTGGAAAAGCGGACGCGCAGGAGCGGGTATTGTCCAGCGTTCGTATAATTCCTTTGCTTCATCCATAGGAACCGCATTGGCAAAACCGTACCGGAACTGATTAAATGTAAGGGAAATGGCTTTTTTTAAATTGAACGGATTACCCAATACAGGAAGGGAAGCCCTGAGTGCTGAAACGGGTAGTTGCCATACCCCCTTCATAGGAGCGGGGTCAATAGCCACACCGGCTGACGCGATACCGCGGCTCAATAATATCTGGGTAAGCAGGCCGCCAAATGAATGCCCGATAACAATGGGAGATTCAGTCAAAGATGCTATGATCTTGGCATAACTATCAGCAATTTCCGCCACACCACGGTTCGCAATTGATTCGGGATGAGAGCGGCTTTCTGCAACAGTTGAAGAATCGCCTGGCCATCCCGGATTCAACGTCTGGTAGCCATGCTGGTTAAAAAATTCTATCCAGGACTTCCAGGAGCTGGCATGTATCCATAACCCGTGAATAAATACAACTGTTTTTTTGGCCATGACTGGTTTTTTAAAGGATTATTTCTTCTGTAAAGTAAGATAATTCATTTTTCCTGAATGAAGACCGGGCCTTCATCCATCTAATAAAAACGATAGCTCAAATGATAAAGGAATAATTCACCCTGCATAACTGGCTGGAACATCCGCTCATAGTGCTTCACTTTAATTTTAACGAAGATTTATTTATTTAAATATAAACAATTGAATGTAGAGCTGTTCTCTCTTTATTAATTTGCCTATCCAGCCTGCAATGGCAACCGCAATACCATAAAAACAGTATCTTCATAAAGCTGTGGCTGGTACTTTAAAAACCCGAAAATAAAGGTCCTGCTTCCACTACAGCCGACTAAAAATAATAATATGAAAAATAGCCTCGCGGGCTTATTCCTGCTTTTTTCAGCACCTGTTTTCGCACAATTAACCGTTACCGAACAGTTTCAAAAGATTACAACCGTCCAGCAGGCACAGCAATTCATTGATGCCAATGCGGCACTCAAACCCGTATTGCTTCATCTGAGCTATGGGAAGGACACCACCCTCATTGCAAAGCGCTTATTGCGCCAGAATAAAGGCGATGTTTTTTCAGTAGGTTATGTTACTTATAAGGTTCTCGAAGCCACCGAAACAGTGAACTACCGGGCGAGCTATATTTTCCTTGATGGGTCTACCTTATCCACGCCTGAGATCGACAGCCTTAAAAAACTAATTGTCCAAAAACTATCAACCGGCGCACCAGTCGATCAGCTCTCTGATCAATATACTATGGATGGTAATACCACGCATGGCGATACCGGCTGGTTCTTCGGTATAGAAATGATGCCTAAGGAATTCCAGGAAGCAGTGTCCAAACATAAGACGGGAGATATTTTCTTTGTGGACGTTTCAGACCGTCAGTGGCATTATATTGTCAAAAAGACCTATGATGACGACCTCAAAAAAGATATAACGGTCCTGCGGGCAAATGGAAGATAAGGCACCCCTTCTCAAAAAATAATTCATTCTGTTCATCTCCTCATTCGGGGAGAAAGGGAAAACATGGTAGATTTGGAAATGCATCACTTCCGCTTGCTGCTTTCATTGATATTATTATTGGTAGCCGGTTCGGGATATTCCCAAAACTTACTTCCCGTTCCTTTAAATATCCGGCAGGCAATTGAGCATGGCAGCCGCACGACAAATGGAGTTCCGGGAAACCGGTACTGGCAAAATACCGGAAAATATAATATCCAGGTAAATTTCAATCCGACTACCCGCCTGGTTAGTGGAACCGAACAGATCACCTATATTAATAACAGTCCTGATACGCTCCGAACTCTTTTATTTAAACTATATCCGAATATTTATCAAAAAGGTGCCATACGTGCTACGCCTGTTAGTCCACCCGATATTACAGACGGTGTCTCAGTAACCAACCTGACAATAGACCAGAAAACCCATCCAATCAAAGGATTTCCTGAAGGAACAGATATGCCGGTGTCTATTCCTAATTTATTGCCCGGACATTCCCTCGCTGTTTCATTGGGTTTCTCTTATACGTTAAACAAGACCAGCCACAACCGCACCGGCGCCGTTGACAGTACAGCTTTTTTTATCGCCTATTTTTTCCCGAGGATCGCAGTATATGATGACATCGATGGATGGAACAATAATCCATATATAGGTTCCCAGGAATTCTATAATGATTTCTGCGAATTTTCAGTTGCTATCACCGTTCCTGATAACTATGTTGTGTGGGCAACAGGAGATTTGAAAAATAAAGAAGAAGTAATTGGTCAGAAATATATAGATCGGATTGCCGAAGCGGAAAAAACCGACGCTGTCGTGAAGATTATTGACAGCAGCGATTTGGCTGCTCAGAATATCACCCGTCACAATCCTTTCAATACATGGAAATTTGAAGCAGCCAATGTAACAGATTTTGTTTTTGCAACGAGTAACCACTATCTGTGGAATTCCACCAGCGTGGAAGTAGATCATGCCACCAGGCGAAGAACAAGAGTGGATGCTGCATTTAATCCTGCGCATAAGGATTTTTACGAGGTCATTGATTTTGCGCGCAAAACTGTCGACCTGATGAGTTTCCGTTTCCCGAAATGGCCCTTCCCTTACCCCCATGAAACAGTTTTTGAAGGACTGGACCAGATGGAATATCCCATGATGGTAAATGACAATCCGCTCGCAGACCGTTCGGCGACTATTACCCTCACAGATCATGAGATATTTCACACGATGTTTCCTTTTTACATGGGCACAAACGAAACAAAATACGGATGGATGGATGAAGGCTGGGCAACCATCGGAGAATGGCTTTTATCCCCGATGATTGATTCTTCCATTAAAGATGAATATGGAATGGAACCGTACAATAGCACTGCCGGTAAGGAATTGGACCTGCCCGTCATGACACTATCCACCCAGCTTAATGGCACCCCTTTGTTCCTGAATTCATATCCCAAGCCGGCTCTTGGCTATCTCTTTGTAAAAGATATGCTGGGAGACAGCGTTTTTTTTAATGGCCTGCATAATTATATTAAACTGTGGAATGGCAAGCATCCTGCACCACTTGACTTTTTTTACTCCATGAACAATGGTTCCGGAAAAAATATGGACTGGTTCTGGAAGCGCTGGTTTTATGATGATGGCTATCCCGACCTGGCTATCGGTCCGGTAAAAAAAACCGGAACCGAATACGAAGTGGAAATTGAAAGTTTGGGAACCAAACCTGTCCCCGTGGATCTGACCATTTTTTTCGAAGATCATTCAACGCAGTTGATCCACCGGGATATTTCATGTTGGGAAAAAGGCAACCGGCAAATTAAAGTGAATTTTTCCACTGATAAAAAAGTCGTCAGGATGCAACTCGGAAGCTTATATGTTCCGGATGTAGACAAAAAAAACAACGAATACATTTGGCCGGTTAAATAATCACTGAACACCCGGCTGCTCCGCCCGTGCAATATCCTTGGCTATCTTTTGCGCATCTGAGGCAATTTCGCGGATCTGACCTGTCGGACTGATCCAGAATCCGCAGAAATACAAACCATCTTTACCAAAATATTTCTGCTTATCCACGGGTAATTCCAAATCTTCGAAACGGCTCTTATCCACTTCCATTATTCCGGGATAGTCCCGGTGATATCCGATGCCGGCAACGATGGAATCAAATTCCCTTTTCATACCATCTTTAAAATAAATAGTCCGGCCTTCAATAAAATCTATTTCGCCATAAATTTTTATATGTCCTTCCCGGATATGCTTTATGGTTCCGATATCCAATACAGGCGCAGTCCCGTCCCGGTGAATTTGCTCCAGCGGACCGTAAGGCAATTTCCTCAGACCCAGTTTGGTCAGATTTCCAATCGAAGATCTGATCAGCGGCGCACCGATGATATCGGCTACACGTGGAGGAAGAATGTTCAATATTAAACTGAGTTCCAGAATCGGAATCCCCAACAGATCCCGTGGAACTACATTTACCGGCGAGCGGACTGACATCGAAGGCATGCAACCCTGTTCATACAAATCAATCGCAATCTCACAGGCCGAATTTCCGAAACCAATCACCAAAACATTTTGCCCTTTGAACAAACTACCGGTTTTGTATTCGCAACTGTGCAGGATTCTTCCCGGAAAAGTCTCCATTCCCTTAATATGAATGGATTTGGGTTTTCCATAAGCACCTGTTGCCATCACCAGATACTTTGATCTGAACTGTCCGTCGTTTGTATCAGTCATCCAAAAGGCGCCATCACGTTTTACCGACAATGCTTCAACATTGACCAGCGGAATAATATTAAATTCTTTTTGATAATCCCGCAGGTAATCAATTACCTGCTGCCTGTCCGGATAACGGGGGATGGCGGGTCGAAACTTTATATAGGGCAAATGGGAATTTCTTTTGTTCGTGTGCAGATGCAGGCGGTCATAATGCCGATGCCAGGATGCGGCCGGTTGATTTTGTTTTTCAATAATAATAAATTCAATATTTTTCTTTTGCAGGGAAGCAGCAGTGGCCAGGCCGGAAATACTGGCGCCGATAATCAGCGTATTGGTTTGCTTCATAACCATCTTATGATCTAATATTCCTTTTTCACCTTCACGATAACGGTGTCCGTCGGCAGTAAGGGAACCAGATAGCCACCGGAGTCAATTCGGGTTTTTGGAAAGGCCTTTTGCAATTCCGGCCAGTCCGACTTACTGATACTTGTCCGGTAGAGATATAAAGAATGTAAGAACTTCAGATCCTTTAGTTGCATTATTCCCTTCGTGGTAACTTTAGTTCCTACCAGATTCAGGTAGCGAAGGTTCTGAAGTGATTGTATAGCTTCTATACCCTTGTCAGTAATGTTGGTATTCTCCAGACTCAGCCACCGTAGATTTCCCAATTGTCCGATCACCCGCATAGATGAGTCGCTGATATCGGTATCGCCCATCTTCAGCCAGATCAATTGCTTTTTTAAAGCCGGCAGCCATTGAAGGACCTCAGCATTCACCTTTTTATCAATTACAAAATTAACCGATAACCAGTTATTGTTTTGGGCAAGAGGCAGAACAGTGATCCCCCGTTGTTTCATTTGTTCAATCACTGATCCATCTGCTTTTTCAACAACTTCATTGGGAATATCCATGGCGGTCTTTTCCGTAATAATTGGTTTTTGCAGCGCAAGCAACAAACGGACCAATTTTTTCCGGCTGATTGATATCCTTTACTTTTTTCCCAAATTCCGCGCCCTGGCTGATCCACCATTGCAATAACGCGATCTGATTTTCTGAGGGCTGCGGCTTTTCTTTGGGCGGCATGTGATCTTCATTATCTACCGGGAGCAATAATCTTTTTATCATTTCGCTTTCTTCCGCATTTACCCCGTTCAATTACTTTACCATCCTTTCCGCCTTTCATCAGCAGCACGGAATCATCCATGCGAAGTTTTCCTTTTTGTTTGTTTGCACCGTGACAACCATAACATCTGGTTTGTAATATGGGTCTTACGACATCAAGATAAACATCTGCTTCCTGCACATTGGCCAGCGGCTTGATGATGGTATTCGGAACTGAATCTTTTCCAAAAACATCAGCCAGCGGTTTGGTGAGATAATCTGAGCCATGCGTTAATGAGCCGCCGAGATGGCCGGTAATAAATATGAGAACCAATACCAGGCCAGCCAGCATTTTTTCATTATACGGAGCGCCCGGATTCCTTACTTTCACATATAGCAGCAGGGAAGAAAATGCAACGCTTATCCCCATCCACTGATGCCAGCCCAACAGCGTTTTATCATAGTCATCACTGATAGATAAGAGACATCCCGTTAAACAGGATACAAGTGCTGCAATGACGCCACATAGCAGAATAACCGGGACAGCAGGATACAGAACTTTATATTTTTCCTTTCGTGATAGCCATTGCAGAAACAGACCCGTCAACAAAATTCCGATTGGCAGGTGCACCAGCAGAGGATGAAAATGGCCAATAAATTCCAGGACGGATAAAAGCACGAAATCTGTTTTAAGAGGGGTAACGATTTCTCAATAAGTGCATCATATAAACATTAATTGCCCATTGATCTGCCAGGGGCTGACGTGTATAAGGCAGGGTAGGCATATAATCCGGCGGTCCGAATTCTGTCAGTATCGTGAGTGTGTCTCCCTTTTGTTTTTTTAAATCGACAATTTTATCCCACCAGGCAAAATGTGCTTTTACCGCATGTTTCCCATTCCGGTGCACGTGGATCATTCACCTGCGGGCCTTCCGGATGACCGATACGTGCATGAATATGATCCACTCGTTGCAAGGTCATATCTACTGTTTCCGGCTGATCCTCCAGTAAACTTTCATGCACATTGCACCAATGTGATACATCAAACGTGATTCGCAGTTCAGGAATTTTCTCCATATAATGTCCTTGCAACGGGTGCTGCATACAATATTCTGGAACGATGTGTTTCATGACAGATTTTAATGCCGGTTGATTTTGTAAGCGCAGTCGTATGATCGATAAATGTTTTACCCTGTTCATAAGTAAAATAATCTCTTCCCGAATGACAGTTGATATACAGCGGTCGCTGAATGGATTGATTAGCGGCGCCATCAATCATTTGAACAAACTGGTCGAAATGTTTCTGATAATTGCTGTCTGATCCGGCACATAAGAAACCGACTTCCAGTTCATGTTTTTTTAATGTTGAAAACAATTCATCCTGTTCCTTTTTTTCCAGCGGCCACCAAATTTCGATTCCATCATAACCTTCTTTTTTTACTTTGGCGCAATATTCATCCAATGTACCCGTTAAAGCCCCAGTTGGTAGCCAGCAGTTTCAATTTAAAATTATTGTTCATAGTTGATTTTGGCAGATTTGAAGATGCAATTGCCTCCAGGGATGAAAGAAGAATGGCCGTTGTTGCAGATCCGGAGGTTTGTAAAAAATTTCTGCGATTCAATTTTAGTTTTTATTTATGGTGAAATTGTTCCGCCCCATCAAATCAGAATTTCTTCAATCACTTTTCCTCTTATATCCGTTAGCCTGAATGGTCTTCCCTGGAATTGATAAGTAAATTTTTCATGATCAAATCCAAGCTGATTTAAAATGGTTGCCTGTATATCAAAAGGCTCTACTTTTCCGCTGATGGTACTATAACCGATCTCATCTGTTTCGCCATAACTGAATCCTTTCTTAATACCTGCACCTGCCATCCAGATCGTAAATGCTTCCGTATGATGATCCCTTCCTTTAAAAGGCATTTTCTTTCCTTCCCGGTTTTCCAGCATCGGTGTGCTGCCAAATTCTCCACCCCAAACCACCAATGTTTCTTCCAATAATCCTCTTTGTTTCAGATCCAGTATCAAAGCAGTCATAGATTTATCTACCTGCCTGCATTTATTGATGAAGCCAATATCAATCGCGAGACTCGCATCGGTGCCATGACTATCCCAACCCCAATCGAATAACTGAACAAAGCGAACACCTTTTTCCACCAGTTTTCTTGCGAGCAAAACATTATTTGCAAAGCAGGCTTCTCCGGGTTTGGTACCATACATTTCATGAATATATTCCGGTTCATCATTAATGTTCATTACTTCAGGAACAGATATCTGCATCTTATAAGCCATTTCGTATTGCGAAATGCGTGATAAAATTTCAGGATCTTTATATTCTGCATATTCCTGCTGATTTACTTCATTGATCGCATCAATAGAAGCTTTGCGCAAATCCCGGTCCATTCCGTCCGGATCTTTGATAAACAAAACAGGATCTCCTTCGCTTCGGCATTGCACACCCTGGTAAACACTGGGCAGAAATCCGCTTCCCCAAACACTTTTACCGGCATCAGGAATTTTTCCGCCGCTTGTCAGCACAACAAATCCCGGCAGGTTTTGATTCTCTGTTCCCAATCCATAAGTTACCCATGAACCCAAACTTGGTCTGCCCAATCTTGGTGAACCTGTATGTACCAGCAATTGCGCCGGTGCATGATTGAACTGATCGGTTGTGACTGCTTTTAAAAAACTAACTTCATCAACAATCGTTGCGAGATGTGGCATGTTCTCACTAACCCATGCACCACTCTGACCATGCTGGGCAAATTTTGCCTGCGGTCCCAGCATTTTCGGCACACCACGAATAAATGCAAATCGTTTTCCTTCCAGCAATGATGGCGGACAATCCTGTCCGTCCATTTTCATCAGCTCCGGTTTATAATCGAACAATTCCAGTTGAGATGGTGCACCGGCCATGTGCAGATAAATTACACTTTTTGCCTTGCCCGGAAATGGCGGCAACTTGGGCAGTGAGCGGATGTGCCGGATCAAATACGATGCTGTTACCCGATGACGTGCGTCCCGCAACTTCCAAGGAATGAACCCAATGCCAGTGCACCCAATCCCATCGCACTTTCTTTAAGAAAATGACGGCGGGTGTGCATTTGCATGGCGGCCTGCTCTGCTTCACGCAGCAACCGCTGATTATGTAATTCTTTTTGTATCATGGAGCATTAGTTTTTCGTCACCACTTCATCCAGATTCAACATTGCATTTGCTACAACTATCAATGCTGCTGTCTCCGGATTATTATCTTTATTCATTCCACCCATCATTTCACAGGTCTTTTCGGGATCATTTTTGAATTGATTGTATGCGGTATTATATAATTTCATCAATGCCTGTAAACTTTTCTCATCGATTGTATGAAAAGTTGCCCATTTATATCCTTCTTTGATTTGCTGCTGCAGATCATTACCGGATCCTGTTTGCATTCGGTACGCAAAATGCCTTGCCATATCAATATAAGCAGAATCATTCAATGTGGTGAGCGCCTGCAATGGTGTATTGGTGCGGATACGCCGTGCTGTACATACTTCCCGTGAATACTCCATCGAATGTGATCATCGAAGGATAAGCAGCTGAACGTTTCCAGTAAGTATACAGTGCACGCCGGTATTGCTGTTCACCCTTACTTTGTTCCCAGTCTTTGCTATTCCAGGGCGAGAGCCAGATGCCTTTTGGCTGCCAGGGATATACACTGGGGCCATACATTGAATCACAACAATTCACCACTGATGCATAGTGCCTGGTCACGCACCTGTTCTGCGGATAAGCGTACCCTTGCGCCGCGTGCATAAAATTTATTGGTAGGATCTTTTTCCAGTAACTCGGGAGTCACTTTGGAATCCTGCTGATAAGTTGCACTCATTACAATGGTTCGGATTAATTTTTTTATGCTCCAGTTGTCTTCATTCATAAACTGATAACTTAACCAGTCCAGCAATTCCGGATGTGTTGGTGGTGTACCCTGTGTGCCCAGATCCTCCAATGTTTCCACCAGACCTGTTCCGAAAAGTCTGTTCCCATACACGGTTCACCATCGTTCTTGCTGTCAGTGGATTTTGTTTGGAGGTTAACCAGATCGCCAAGTCCCAACCGGTTATGCGGTGCATTTGCCGGAAATGGATTCAATGAATGGGGAACATCCGGTTTTACTTCCTCTCCTTTCACCAGCCAGTTGCCTCGTTCAAAAACATGGGAGGCACGGTGCATATCCGACGGATTATCCATCATCACCGGTGTGGTGGGAACATCTGCTTTATATAATAGTCTCGTATTTCTTTTTTATTTCTGCATATCCTGGTTTGTCTTTACCCGGGAATTCTTCTGTAAAATAAAACCAGTCGAACAGTGCACCATTGTCTTCGGGTTTTTTCAAATTGGGATTGGTGTAAGTAAAATACAGATCATGTATTCCATTCACAACGGGAATTTCGATCTGGCTGATTACCCATTTGTCTTTTGTTTGCATCAGTGGCGTCGTCGGCAATCACCATGCCGTCAGGAGTATCCATATGAATTTTCCAGATACCGCCAGGAATATAAGCCTGAATAACGAAAGATCAGCTGATTTTTATTGTTGCAGGTCCACCTTTTTTAAACGGCATTGTGCATGATTACGAAAGGCAAGCCATTTGGTATCCGCTAATTCACTATTGATAAAACTATCACAGGTTAGTGAATTGTAGGCAGGCTGCCATGTTTTTAAAAACGTATACACTTCATTGCGCTTTTGCAGTCGAAACATTTTTTTTCAGCCAGTTCACAACCGTTGTCAATTGCTGTTGCATAGAATCATTATAGCTGCGCAGCAAAGGATAATCGGCTTCGGTATCTTCATCACGGGTGTCATTAAAAAAAGCCATGAATTTATAATATTCATCATGCTTGAAAGGATCATAAGGATGACTATGACATTGCACACAGCCAAATGTGGTTCCCATCAGGGCCTGCCAGGTTGTATTCACCCGGTCAAGAACGGCAGCAGTTCTGAATTCTTCATTGTCCGTTCCTCCTTCATCATTCGTCATGGTGTTGCGGTGAAAGGCCGTAGCAATAAATTGTTCATCGGTTGCAGCAGGCAAGAGGTCACCGGCTATCTGTTCGGTTAAGAACTGGTCATAAGGTTTATCATCATTAAATGCATTGATCAGCCAGTCGCGGTATTTCCAGATCGTACGGCTGTCATCACGTTCATATCCTTTTGTATCGGCATAACGGGCAAGATCGAGCCACATGGAAGTCCATTTTTCACCATAGTGTGGCGAAGCAAGTAAGGAATCAACCAAATCTGCATAGGCATGATCGCTGTTGTCCTTTAAAAATTTTTGGGCGATATCATCCGGTGCAGGCATTCCAATAATATCCAGGCTTACTCTGCGTAACAATGTTTGTTTGTCCGCCTGGGTGGAAGGTTTCAGATCTGCTCTTTAAATTTTTGTTCGATAAAATGATCCACTTCATTTTTTGCCCAGCTGCTTTTCTTATCCAGCAATCCAAAAAAAGTACTGAGCCGGGGCAAGGGCACGGGTTTTACCGGAACATAGGCCCAGTGTTCACCCCAGGGTGCACCTTCCTTTATCCAGCGCCTGAGTATGGAGATATCTTCTTCGCTCAACGGATCATGTTTGTAAGGCATCCGTTCTTCCGGATCGCGGAGACCGATCCGTCTGATCATTTCACTATGGTCCGGATCTCCGGGAATGATGGCAAATTTTCCGGACTTTAATTTGGCAAGGGCTTCATCGCGAAACAATAAACTGAATCCACCCTTTTGCCTTACTCCGCCATGGCAGGTGATACAGTTCTTATTGAGAATCGGTTTTACCTGGCTGGTAAAATCAATTGGTTTCCGGCGGGTGCTGATCATAAAAATCAACATAGCCAGCGCAAGAATCGTTATTACGAATACTATTTTTTTCATTTGGCCTCCCCGATAAAAATTTCACTGAGTCTGATTCCTTCAGGCTGTTGTAAGTTAATTAATTAGTTGCAGTTATTCTGCCGGGATCTGAATGACAAATATGGCACCTTCTCCTTCTTTGGATTCGACTTTCAGCTCACCGCCATGTGCTTTTACAATATCATAACTCAACGACAATCCCAGACCCGTTCCCTGGCCCGTTGGCTTGGTCGTAAAGAAAGGTTGGAAGATCTTATCCACCAGTCCTGGAGGAATGCCTTTGCCATTATCTGAAACCCTGACTTCGACATGATCTTTTTAACTTTTTCGTGCTTACTGTAACGGTGGGTTCATATGCGTCCAATCTCAATTTTCTTTTTTCTGCCACGGCATAAAATGCATTGGTAATTAAATTCAGTATCACCCGGCCAATATCCTGTGAAATGATATCTAATACTGCCGATCGTTTCGTCAAAGTCAGTTTTCATAGATGCATTGAAGGAGATATCTTTTGCCCTTAATCCGTGATAAGCCAGCCGCAGGTACTCATCTGCCAGGTCATTGATATTGGTGGGTTCCTTTATACCACTGCTGCTGCTGCTGTGCTGTAACATGCTCTTCACAATGGCATCGGCTCTCTTGCCATGAGTGGCATATTTTTTCCAGATTTTGCTGGATGTCTGATGCGATTGCTTTTGCTGCGATCATATCTCCTTTTGTGATTTCGGCATTCATCTCATCCAGAAGCTCATAGCTCACTTCTGAAAAATTATTCACGAAGTTGAGGGGGTTTTGTATTTCATGGGCAATACCGGCCGTGAGTTCTCCGAGCGAAGCCATTTTCTCTGATTGTATGAGCAGGGCCTGAGCGGATCTCAATTCTTTCAAAGCTTCTTCCGCCCGTTTTTTCTCCGCTTGCAGCTTAATCAAATCGAGTTTTGCCTGCTCTGTCTGTTGTTCTGCCAATTTCAGGTCGTTGAAACGGGTGTAGGTAAGATCGAATACATGGGCGAAGCGCCTCATCACATTTCTGGTTTCATCGGAAAAAGCGATATCACTAAAAGCAAATAATCCACCGGCGGGGAAAAGGGTATTAAAAAAATATTGCTTTATTTCTTCATTTCCCGACACCAGGGATTGGGAATCAGGCAGCTTGTAATTAACACGGGTAAGAGCTTTATAATAATCATTCAGATCTTTTCCCTTTAAAATATATTCAAAATCCTCCTGTTTCAGCCAGGCATCATAAATACCCGCCAGGAGCGGATGTATATCCATAGACTCATCGCCGGATACCTGCATCACTCTGTTACCATCAGTTATCGTAGTTGACCAGACGTCGGCGCTACGCTTTTCGAGGTTAATGATTCCAATACCGCACCGTATAATTCCAAGATTCAGTTTGTGCAATTCTTCAAATACTATTGCAACCGAATTTCCCAGGTCATCACTTTTCTGCATCGCCATAGCCCTGGCTCTTACTCTTTCCAGTGCGGCTTCTATTTGCGATTCTCTCGCCTGCGATTCCGCCAGGCTTACATCCATATATCTTCGGTAAGCGAGGCCAAAGACATTACGGAACCGTTTTAGAATATCCAGTTCCTTGACGGTAATCGGTTTGAACGCCGAGATTCCAATCGCCCCCGATGCAATGGAGTAAAAATAATAATGGAGCGAATTAATATTTTCCATTTTCGGATCATCCGCTTCCCCGTTTCCCATTCTCCATCTTCTCCATTCGTCCAGCTCTTCACCGGATATACTGAACTCGGCAAACCCATCGTCCGTTTTCTTTATCTGGTCAATAAATTCCCTGGTCTTGGCGTGACCCCCAAAATATATTTTGGCAATACTTCCTCCTGCATAATCTGAAAAATCATAATTCAGGAACGACGCGTTATCATTATTAAGGATAACGATCTGTGTATTCCTTAATTCCGTAAACCCAAATTTTTTCAGTTCGGTAAAAAGGACCTCGCAAATGCCGAGAGAATCCTCCTGTTTTCTCATACTCATGGTCACTGACCGTACCCGTTCCAGCGATGACTCAATTTCAAGACTGCGTTTCATCAGCGTCAGGGAATCTGTTTTCCTTTCCAGGCTTTTTTTCAGTTTCTCATTTTCCACCTGTAGGGATGACTTAGACGGCTTTTTCATTTATGAGTGCAATTTAGCCTTTCCGTCACATCGACAGAATCCTGGAAATTTCAAAAATCTCCGATCCTTTCAAAGCTCTGCAGATAATTCCATTCCCAGGTCCTTCCGTCATCTGTAGAAAAAGCCTGGCACATGGTCGGTTTGTTCGGATTTCTGCGATCCCACCGGTATACAATGATGATTGGTTTGTCTTCCCAGGTGTCGCGTGAATAAAACCAGCCGATATCATTTTGAAAGGAACCGACCTGCGGGTTCTGCATGCTCACATCACCGGGCCATGCATAATAGATACTCCAGCATTTGGTTTTAGCATCGAACAAACGAAGGGTGAATGCTTCAAAATCCTGCCCGTCGCGGCTCATAAAGAAGGGTTCGATATTACCGGTACCCTGCATAATTTTAGAACATTTTAATTTGGCCGTGAAGGGAATCCATTCCGTGGAATTATGCAGCCTTGTCTTTAGCCTTGTTCCATTCACTTTCCAGCTGCCGTAGAAAAAATCAAAATCATGTAAGCCGGATGAACCGGCGGCCGTGATTTGCAGTTTCCCCGTTTCATCCACCCGGGCATTCACCATACCCGTATCAGTGGGAATAGCCGGCTGGGCGCAGATGATCAGGGGTACAAGAAATAAAGCAAGAGAGAATATTTTTGAAAGCATGGGATTGGTATTTTGGTTAAATGATCTGCTCAGGTCGCATTGAACCCCTAATATGACGTTTTAATACAGTGTAACAAAAAGAAACTTTACGAAATTTATGTTCTAAAAAAATTAACTATGGAATTCAATATTAACATCGAAGCATCAAAGGAAAAAGTGTGGAAAACACTTTGGAACGATCAGACTTACCGGGAATGGACGTCTGCCTTTGCTGAGGGTTCACGGGCTGAGACGGATTGGGAAAAAGGAAGCCGGGTTTTGTTCACGGACGGGAAAGGTTCGGGTATGGTTTCCACCATTGTAGAAAACAAACCCAATGAGTTCATGTCCATCAAACATCTGGGTACAATCAAAAACGGTGTCGAGGACCTGGACAGCGAAGAAAATAAACAGTGGGCAGGAGCTCTTGAAAACTATACGCTTCTTGAATCCGGCGGGAAAACGGTCCTGCATGTCGAATTGAGTGGTTTGGATATTCCCAAAGAATTCGAGGATTACTTTTTGCAGACATGGCCTAAGGCACTGGATAAACTCAAAGCATTATCGGAGAATTAGTAAACCAGTTAATAACCTATTGATATATTTCTTCACCAATAAAATTCAGGATCATGGAAACAGTAGCGAGAAAATCAATTACAATAGAAAATACCGTCAATGCGCCGGTCCAAAAAGTTTGGGAACTGTGGACCAGACCCGAGCATATAACTCAATGGAATAACGCATCCGACGACTGGCATACACCACATGCTGAAAATGATGTCCGCACGGGTGGCAGATTCCTGTCTAAAATGGCTGCCAAAGACGGCAGCTTCAGTTTTGATTTTAGCGGCACTTATACTGATGTAAAGCCTAACCAGTATTTAAAATATAATATTGATGACGGCAGAAAAGTGGAAGTTCTTTTTACACCTGTGGGCAATCAGACCCGGATCGTTTCAACCTTTGAGGCCGAAGAGGTCAATTCGATGGAAATGCAGAAGAGTGGATGGCAGGCCATTCTCGATAACTTTAAGAAGTACGCAGAAGCAAAAATAACCCAGCAGAAATAAAAGGATTTCTATACCCATATAGTCCGTAACATTCCCCAACATTTTGTTTTAACAGCATAAAGTTGTCAGTTAGGTATATACGGCAAACATTAACAACGGGGTGGTTAGGCATACTGTTACATTACACTGTTGCCGGTTATTCTACCGGCAGATAAATGAAAACAAGATGTCAAACATTGCACAGTTAGTTAATGAAGAAAAGAACATGACAACATTGAAAAAGAGTGTTCATGCATCAGGACTGAACGAGGTACTCAGTGGTAAGGGACCCTTTACAGTTTTTGCACCAACAGATATCGCTTTTGGGAAGCTCGACAAAGGCATACTGGACAACTTATTGAAGCCCGAAAATAAAACCAAACTGGCCGATCTGATCAATCGTCATGTGGTAGAGGGAAAAATAAATTTTAAAGAACTGAAAGATGGCGAAAAGCTGAAAACAATGAACGGAAAACAATTAATGGTTCATGTGAAAGATGGCCAGACAACGATTGATGGTGTTAAAATCCTGGACCATGACGTGCAGGCGGCTAATGGAGTCATCCATTCGGTTGATGCAGTTATGTTTAAGAATTGAACAGCACTGTCCTGAACTGAAAAACCAGAAAAACCACCGGCAATCGCCGGTGGTTTTTTATTTAATTTTACCCTGATCTGTTATTGCACCTTACCCGCAGTGTTCTCCATCACCACCTTAGAAAAAATGGCCGCATCCGTCTTAGCAGGCAGGTGTGAACAAAAGCCGATGCCTGCATAGAAAGGCGCATCAAAATGCAGTTTAATGGACTCCCCTACCTGGTGCATGGGTCCGCCATTTAAACCCACATACAGGGAAAAACTGTCTCCGTGTTTTTCTATACCGATACGTGTGACCTTTCCGCTGATCAGGTCGGGCAGGCCCTTATTTCGTTCGTTAACCCGGACTTCCTTCATCATTTGTCCTTTTTCCGCGCGCCATGCCATGTGCATTAGTCCGGCACCATGAATGGCAACCATCGCTTCTTTGGAATCATCATCCAGGCTCTGGCGAATGATAACGAATGCCTTGCGGTCACCGTATCCTGCCGTATCCGGGAAATCAATATCAGCCGCCAGGGAAACATCGCCTGAGATTTTCTCCCAGAGAAAGCGGAATTCATCCCGCTGATACCAGACATTATATCCGGCGGAGACAACAGTATATTGTTTTGTCGCAGAATTATAAGTGGATGATCCCGGAACCAGCGCAGCACCCACATCACTCTGACCTTCGAATATGCCGATCCTGACATTTTCCGTTTTGGTAGCCCGGTGAAAATCCGCTGGTGGCGGTACCTGGGTATGAGTATCCGATCCGGGCAATGCCCAGTCAGGGACTACCACGTTGGCCGGTGCTGCCTGTGCAGATACCTTATACGAAATAGTGCAGAATATGAGAGTTGAAAATAAAATGGGGAAGCTGCTATATATGATGGCCCGTATAAATCTGCCGGCAGGATGTGATTTCCGGATAAATAAGTCAGTAGGATGCATGATGTTCGTGTTTTTGTTGATTTAGTCAGGCAAAAAGTTACAAACAAAATGCAGCGAAATCCTGTAAGCAGGACTATATTCCGGGTGTGTTGTAGTATTGATGTGGTTAAAAGCCTCTTATGCGGCACATTATTATTCGTCCAAAAATTCTTCAACCAGAACAGCGGTCATTTCAGGCATCCTGCTGTCTTTTTTTGCAGTACATATTTCGCCAATAAAGGCACCGTGTGTGCCGGGTAAAATAACCAATCGCGCACCGGGTATTAATTTAGACATTTTTAATACATGTTCGGGGGTTACCACATCGTGCTGAGCAGTCATGAGTAGGGTCTCTGCTTTTATCGATTCCAAATCCCGGTCAGCCATGTCTTTGAAGTTTTCCATCCTTGATTTGTCTTTTTCAAACATCACCGGTAATCGGCTTTTATCGGGAGCCACACTTAAATATGCAGTCTTTAAAGGTCCCGGCATATTATCGAGGGTGGCATTTTTCATGCCTTCAAAAAAGCCGGGGATCATTCCCTCTCTTTTATAATTGGAAGAAATCACAATTATTTTGTTCACCATGTCCGGATGCCGGATAGCCATCTGAAGGGTAGTCGTCCCGCCATTGCTAAAACCCAAAATATTGGCTTTGCTCACGTTGAGATATTTGAGCAGGCCGGTCACATCATCTGCGTCCTGTTCAAAGGATTCGGGCGTTTCCCTGTCGCTGGTTCGGCCATGAGCCTGCAATTCAACCGCAATCACTTTATTACGGGATGAAAGCAGTGGTAACAACTGGCCGAATGTGGAATCAATCGTTGAACCGCCACCGTGGATAAGTACCAGCGGCATCCGGCCTTCGACCATGATATCTCATAATACATGTTCAATCCATTTACCGGGGCATGGCCCGAGGCTTTGAATTTTTCCATACGATAAATTTATTATTCTTTTTCCTGGCCATAAATATCGGTGGCAGCTGGACACGGAAGTAAAGCTGAAAAAATTTCATGTTGTCCGTGGGTTCGGAGAGTAAAATTGATTTAGGTAGACCGCCTCCGGAGGAGGGTTTGATATAATTTTGAATTAAGATTTAAGCCAGAATTAATCCGGAGATAAGCCAGTGTTAAGTCTGAGATATCCCTGATTATAAAAATACAGGCTTAACTCTGGGTTAACTTTGATTTTTTTCTGACTATTTTTCTAATTTAGAGTTAAACCCATATAAATACATAATGGCATTTCTTCGCAATCTCTCTGGTCTAAATTTCACCGGCAGTATCGGTGGTCTCTCCGCTTATACCATGCGCGGATCCGACAAGATTATTCTACGTACAAAGGGCGGCGCCAAGAAAATCCGTATTCAAAAGGATCCCGCTTTTGAGTCAACGCGAAATCTGAATAATGAATGGAAAGCGGTTTGTAGGCCAGCCTGGAAATCCGGAATCAGGACTTGACTGCATTGAAACCCCTGGCAGATTATAATATATCCGGACCCCTGAATGCCCTGGTAAAAAAAATACAGATAGCAGATACGGTGAATCCAAAAGGGAAACGGTCGATTCTTTTTTCACAACAACCCGATGCACTCAGCAGCTTCCAGTTCAACCGGCAGACTTTATTCGACACGATTATTCGTCAGCCATTTCTGGAAGTGAAGATTGACAAAACATCCGCAGTGATTGATTTCACCATTCCGCCATTACAACCTTTAATTAATTTCTTCCCCAATCCCCGATACGCTTATTACCGGCTCATCCTGGACTGCACAGGTTTAAGTGATTATGCCTGTTTTGAAAACAGCGAAGAATATCACCAGCTGAATTATCCATGCCCAACATATATACGTGTACAATCAGAATGGGCGATCGCAAAGGTTTCACAGCCGGCAGCTTCCTGTTCAATTGGTTCCTAAGACGCCATATGATCTGGGAAATGAAATGATTTTCGTATCCGCAGCCGGCATTCAATACGGTATGCCCGGAGCGGATGGTACGATTCAACCCGTACCCTTTGCCGGTGCAGCGCGGATATTAAAAAACTCCTGATCGCCCTTTCTGATTTTTTTTTGAAAGAATCCCACGGTCAGACTACCCAAAAAAAAAGACGCCCCGTTGGGCGTTTCACCGACCATAAAAAACACTGCTTAACCTATTGCTTATTCAAATCCAAAATCGTTTCGATCTCTTTTTCGAATTCACTGTGATGCACCTTGAACTGTGTTGCAGGATGCCAGGTAAACAACATAACCCTGGCCTTCTTGAAAATCTGCATCTTATAATAACAAATTCCAATCGTAGTAAAAGACTTCACAACGAACCGGATAATCTTTCGGAAGATTTTATTCAATACCTACAACAGTGAATAAACCAGTGTCCATTCTTACTATAACATGCGCGGTGATTAAAACCGTTCTTCAGAACGTAAGAAGTGTACCCTTTGATATCGGAAAATTTCAGCGCACGTTGCTCACGTCATTGAACCTGCCTGGAAATCAGAGAGCGCCGTTATGAACATCCTTACATTCACGAGCTAAATGCCCAGGTGAATCCTGATTCGATTAGCATCCCAGTACAATATGGAAACACTGAAATGCTCTCTGTAGTACGAAATATTTTACTCAGGCAATGTGGCGCTATCAACCTCATTTACCAGCCTCGAGAAGGAATATAGCGGATATTGGATAACCGACCTGTTGCAAAAATGTTGGCTCCTATCACAAACCTAATGTTACTGCGAAAACAACTAAACCTTTTTAATAAGTGCATAGATCTGTAATGACTGTTTAATTCAGAGCACAGAATGTGTAAGGTGAATCTATCCCCCAATGTGTGACGAACTAACCGAAGGGTGTCGCTGGTCTCATCTCCCGTAAAGACGGGAGTTTTTTTTGCCATATCTGGTATCGATGCGCCAATTTTGGGACAATCTGCTGAAGTAAATCCTACCCTTTTGTAATTGAAAACTTTAGTAGCCCTTCTACGATTCCGTTGCATCGGAATTTTTTGCAGATAAAACCCTTTCCATGGAATCAATCGTTAATAATCAGAAAGCATTTTTCTAACAGCAATGCGACCAAACCCATCGAATTCCGGATTGAGCAGTTAAAAAAATTGAAGTCCGTTCATTGAAAGCATGGGAACCAGCACTGACTGAGGCGATTTATAAGGATTTTCAGAAGGGTGTCTTCAATGCCTACCTCACCGAGTTTCTGGCATCTATGTGGACCTGGATGCATCCATCAAAAAATCTCAGGAGCTGGGCTTCGATAAAACGAGTTGAAAACAATATGCTGAATTTTCCGGGCAGGAGTTATATCATTCCTGAACCACTGGGTGTTTGCCTGGTGATCGGTGCCTGGAATTATCCCATTAATCTGACCCTACACCCGTAATCTCGCGCGATTGCCGCGGGTAATACCGCAGTACTAAAACCCAGTGAGATGACGCCGACATACCAGCGCAACGACTGGCCAAGATGATCAGCAGAATATTTTGATCCGTGCTTTTCTCACCGTGGTAGAAGGCGGCGTCGAACCCACCACTGAATTGCTCGCTCAGAAATTTGATAAGATCTTTTTTACCGGAAGTCCCGAGGTTGGCCGGATCGTATACGAGGCCGCTGCAAAAAATCTAACACCCGTTACGTTGGAGCTGGGCGGAAAGAGTCCGCTGATCGTTGCAGCGGATGCAAATCTTAAATTCTGCGCCAAGCGGGTTGGTCTGGGGTAAATTCGCTGAATGCGGGACAGACCTGCATTGCACCCGATTATGCATTCGTTCATAAAAGCATTGAACAGCCATTTCTTGAGCGCTGAAAAAAGAAATCGAAGCTTCTCAAATTTCTCTGGCCAATCAGAATTTCGCTCAGGTGATCAATGAAAGAAACCTGGATCGCCTGGTAACCATGATCAAACCGGAAAATATTTTCCTGGGCGGCGAATTATGATCGTGCAAACCGTTTCCTGTCAACCGACGGTGCTGACAAATATTTCGCCCGATGATGCCGTGATGCAGGAAGAAATCTTCGGTCCTATTTTACCTGTGCTCGCTTATGAAGAGTATCGACAGCGTGATCGCTTACATAAAATCAAGACCCAAACCCCTGGCCTTTTATTTATTTTCCGAAAGCAGTTCGCTCCGTAAAAAGCTATTTAACGAAATTTCTTTTGGCGGAGGCGCAGTAAATGAAGTACTGTTTCATTTCGCCAATACGAAACTTCCCTTTGGCGGTGTCGGGTTCAGTGGTATGGGCAGTTATCATGGTGAAGCCGGTTTCAAATCATTCTCCCATTATAAAGGTGTCCTGTTAAAGCCAACCTGGTTTGAATTTCCATTCAAATACTATCCTTATACAAAATGGAAATGGAATATGATCAAACGTATTATCGGCATTTAAATGCAGGATTCGTTAGGTAGTCGGTCGACCGGTTATAACATTTTAGTTTAAATTATTAATGTCATTCAACTATATTTAAACATATTTCTTCCACATGAAACAAGTTTTGCTCTTATTAGCAGGTCTATTCAGTCTGTATTCAGGATTCGCTCAGGAAAATATTTCCATCATACCGCAACCGGTTAAACTAACGAGAAACGCAGGATATTTTATGCTGCCATCGAAAATCAGCATCAGCGCTGACAAAAACCCGGAGTTGAAACAGGCGCTGGCGGATTTAACCAATCGTCTTACAATCCCCACCGGTTATCATGTCGAAGTGAGTAACAGCTCTTCTGCCGTTATCCGCATCAGCCTGAATAAAAATGCAGATCCTGAACTCGGCAATGAAGGTTATCAATTGTCGGTAACCCCTAAAAAAGTTACGATCACTGCCAACCAGCCCGCAGGTATTTTTTATGGCGTGCAAAGTTTTTTACAATTGCTGCCTGCAGCAATTGCCAGTGATTCCCTGGTAAAGAATGTAACCTGGAACGCTCCCTGCGTATCTGTTACAGACTATCCGCGTTTTGGCTGGCGGGGACTCATGCTGGATGTAAGCCGTCATTTTTTTACAAAGAAAGAAGTGAAGAGATATATGGATCAGATGTCGGCATATAAATATAATGTGCTGCACCTGCATTTGAGTGATGACCAGGGCTGGCGGATCGAGATCAAAAGTCTGCCTCAGTTGACAAGTGTTGGAGCCTGGCGCGTGAAACGCTCCGGTTTATGGGGAGAGTTTTTGCCTGCGCTTGCGTATGAACCAGCTACAGATGGAGGATTTTATACTCAGGAAGACATGCGCGAAATGATCAGTTATGCAAAGGACAGGAACATCACCATCCTTCCTGAAATTGATGTGCCGGCACATAGCCTGGCCCTCATTGCTTCATTCCCCAATCTTTCCTGTACGCAATTGTCATACAGTGTAAACGCGGGATTCCGAAGCCCGGTCAGGGATGATAATGCCCTGTGCATTGGCAACGATTCCGTTTTCACTATGCTGGATAAAATATTTACAGAACTGGCCGCACTTTTTCCCAGTGAATATATTCATATAGGTGGTGATGAAGCTTACAAAGGTTTCTGGACCGACTGTCCGAAATGTCAGAAACGCATGACGGATGAACATCTCAAAAATGTGGATGAACTCCAGAGTTATTTTGTAAAAAGAACGGAAGCCATACTGAAAAGCAAAGGCAAAAAACTGATTGGCTGGGACGAAATACTGGAAGGTGGCCTGGCTCCTGAAGCAACCGTGATGAGCTGGAGAGGAATGAAAGGAGGAATTGAAGCAGCCAAGATGAATCACCACGTGGTGATGACACCCTGGGATTATTGTTATCTCGATCTTTACCAGGGTGAAGCCAGTGTGGAACCACCCACTTATGGCATTTGCAGACTTACCGATTCTTATACTTATGATCCGGTGCCGGACAGCGTGGATGAAAAATATATTCTTGGGGGGCAGGGAAATCTCTGGACGGAAAGAGTGCCGAATTTCCGCCAGGTGGAATATATGACCTGGCCCCGGGGACTTGCTTTGGCAGAAGTATACTGGAGCCCGAAGTCAAGCCGCAACTGGGATCATTTCATAGAAAAGATGGAAGCACAATTTCCCAGGCTGGACGCCGGAGGAATAAAATATGCAAGAAGTGCATATAACGTCATTTATACACCGGTAAGAAATAAAGATGGAAGAGGAGTTTCACTGAAGATATCTACAGAGATTAAAGGACTGGATATTTATTACACTTTCGATGGAACCAACCCCGATCCATACTATCCCAAATATACCGGCGAGCTGATCAATTTTCCTGTAGGCGCTACACAGATTACTGCCAATACATTCAGGAATGGCAAACCAGTAGGCAAGCAGGTGACGATCAAAAAAGACGAGCTGACTGTCCGGCTAAATCAGGGCAGGCATCAATATTAATCAAAACAACAGCATATTAACCCAGAAGATGATTCAACCCTTCTTTCTCAAATAGTATGCGGCCGATTTTCAGGTCTGACCAACCGGCCTCAAGCTTATATGTAAATGCCGGAATATTGTTGGTTAGTCCACACTCGATAAAAAAGGTTGCTACCTGACCTTTTTTGATTTCCTCCATATTCTTCAGCTGATGCAGGTGGGTGGAAATTAAAAACAGGCAGTTGGTAAATTTAGTCAGTCCCTTAATAGTTGCAGTACTGATTTCGAGCGCGTCTTCAATATTTGTTCCCCTGAATAATTCATCAAAAACCGCGAAACATTTTTTGTTTTCCACGGCGTCCGAAAGAACATTTTTTAAAGTGATTATTTCCGACATAAAATGACTGTAACCGCTTACAATGCTATCCGTAAGGTTAATAGCTACAGAAATGGTAGTAAAAAATGGCATTGTCGCTTTTGAGGCCGGTACTGCAAGACCCTGATGACCAAGATAAACACACAAGCTAACAGCTTTCAGCAAGGTAGATTTACCCGACATGTTCGGTCCCGTTAACAGAATAACATTTCTGCCTGCAGTGAGATCGTTCCTGACGGGATCTTTTATAAGCGGATGATAAACTCCTTCAATTGAAAAAATCTTTTCTTCAAATGTCGGAAAGATAAAGCCATGCCTGATGATGCCTTCGCTGACAGACAGATAGGCTTCAAATAAATACCAGCGTTTCCAGAAAGAGGCCGCCTGTCCGTTGGTCACTTTTTCAGTTATGATCTTCGTCAGTTCAACAATATGACTGATCCGGATTTTCTTTTTTTTACGATAGATAGATTCATAACGCTCCAGGTCAAAATCAATAAAAAAACCATTGATCCGTTCCAGTTCGGTAGCATACTCCTTAGGAAAAAGATTTGTATCTATTTTACTTAAATAAGTAGAATGAATTTTATTAAAAAGCAGGATGAGTATAATGAGCTTTCCTCTTTTGTGATGTCTTTCTTTTTCAGAAAACATAAGTCTTCTCCTCAGGTGTAATCCTAAAAAAGATCCCGCAGAAAATGATTCAAAAAAATTATATACGTCTGATAAATTAAACTGTGAATAGGAATAATCTTTTAGTATTTCCCGGTTAGCAATAAAACCTTTCAGCACCTGTTGTCTGAACGATATTTCAGACTCTGAGCCAACCGGTACCATTAATATATCGCGTACCTCCTTTCCGGAATTCAAATTATAAGTGAAATCAAACAAGGGTAGAATTTCATCTTCTATATGTAAATCATTATTATTTATCATTTAGTGTGTCTCTGATTTATCCGCGTACCCCAAGGTTGAGCATCCATTAAATATACAAATCTACGTTGCGATTTTCAGCACCGGTTGATATACCTTTAGTTCCGGATCATTGGAAAAAAGATGGACAATTTATTCCAAACTGAGCCAGTTACGACGGATACAAGGCCAACTTATTGGCTCACCCGCTTCATTATTCTCCGTCTGCTTGGAGCTATCTACGCAGTAGCATTTCTCGTAGCCATAAATCAGATCATTCCTTTAATCGGATCAAATGGCTTGCTTCCTGTGGGAATTTTTCTGAGACGTGTAGGCGAAATGCTTGGATCAACAGGCGCCGGCTTTATGCGCCTGCCCTCTTTTTTTTGGTTCAATCATTCAGATACTTTTCTCCTGACTGCGGCGTGGATCGGATTTGTGCTTTCCTGTGTTGTGATCTCAGGCTACGCCAACGCCGTGCTGCTTGCGGTGCTCTGGCTACTTTATATGTCTTTCGTTCATGTGGGACAGGACTGGTATGGTTACGGGTGGGAGATCCAACTTCTCGAAACCGGATTTCTTGCTATCTTTCTTTGTCCCCTGCTTGATATGCGTCCGTTTCCAAAGCACGCACCACCTATGCCGGTCATCCAATTATTCCGCTGGCTGATTTTCCGAATCATGCTGGGAGCCGGACTGATCAAGATCCGCGGCGACGAAGTGTGGCGCAATGGAACCGCGCTCTATTATCATTTTGAAACACAACCGTTGCCCGGTCCGCTGAGCCGTTGGTTTCATTTTCTGCCACGCTTTGTATTAAAAATTGGCGTCTGGTATAATTTCCTGGCGGAACTCGTTGCGCCCTGGTTCATCTTCCGGCCGCGACTCGCACGGCACATCGCGGGATGCGTGATTCTGTTCTTGCAGATCATCCTTGTACTGAGTGGCAACCTTTCTTTTCTCAACTGGCTGACCGTCGTACCAGCTCTTGCATGTTTCGACGATGGCTTCTGGTCCAAAATTCTTCCCCGTTCATTTGTCCGCCGCGCGGAAACAGCCATACATGGTGTCTGAGCCTTCAAAACCAATGAGGATCACCTCATGGATCGTCACCGGTATTATTGCCCTCCTCAGCATCCAGCCCGTTTTTAATATGCTGTCTCCCCGACAGATCATGAACACTTCATTCGATCCTTTTGATCTCGTGAATACCTATGGTGCATTCGGGTCTGTGGGACAGGAAAGACTGAACCTTGTTTTTGAAGGCACCATGGATGAAGTACCCGATGAAAAGGCGAAATGGATACCATATCCTTACAAGGGTCTTCCCGTTGCCCTTGACAAACAACCGCCACAGATCGCCCCGTACCAACTGCGTTTAGACTGGCAGATCTGGTTCGCCTCTATGTCGTCACCAGAAGAATATCCGTGGACATTAAACCTTATTTCGAAACTTCTTCACAATGATATTGGCGCGATTAATCTTTTCGCCGGCAATCCCTTCCCCACCAAACCACCGCGCTTTATACGGGCTGAACTCTATCGCTATAGTTTTGCCCAGCCCGGGAATCCCAGAAGGTCTTACTTGGAAACGGGAACGTATTGGCGACTGGTTACCCGCTTTATCTGCCGAAGATCCGCGTCTGACCGAATTTCTCAGGAGCCGCGGATGGAATCCTTAAATTTGAAAAATTTGAACTGCAACTGTGGTAGAAAGTTTTGCTCATAAAGCCATACGATTTAATGAGGAGCTTCAATATAACGGCGATCCGCTTCCTAATGGCATCCGGATGATGAATCCATTTAAGGAATCTGATCAACCACTTCGCATCGCTAAAACTTTTTATCAGAAATATTATAATGATCTGGCACCGAGGCATCTTATTCTGGGAATAAATCCCGGACGATTTGGCGCAGGTTTAACTGGTATCCCTTTTACCGATCCGAAACGTTTGATGAATGAATGTCAAATCGATTACTCCGGGAAATCTGCCCATGAACCTTCTTCGGTTTTCATTTATGAAATGATTCACGCTTATGGTGGAACGGAGGCATTCTATAGGGATTTCTATATCAATTCCGTTTGTCCGTTGGGTTTTACTTCATCAACCACTCAGGGAAAGGAAAAAAATTATAATTACTACGACAGCAGTGAACTCCTGCAGGCGGTTCATGCATTCATTGTTGGAAATATCCATACTCTGATCAGCATGGGGGTGAAGACAGACATTTGCTTTTGTTTTGGAACGGGTAAAAATGAAAAGTTTTTAAAGCAACTTAACCGGGAATATTCTTTTTTTAAAAAAATCATCGGCTTGGAACATCCCCGGTTTATTATGCAGTATAAAAATAAACACAGCCAGGTCTATATCGAAAAATACCTGAACGCATTCCGGGAGATAAAGCAATATTCATAAATATCAATACAGGCGGCAAAAAAAACGGGGAGATTTCTAAAGCAGATGTTCTTTTGCGTAACTATCCATTGAAAATTTGCCGCCGCCAGCAAGGGCAAATATTACCGATAGAGCTAAAACAAAAATTGATAACAGCAAATCCTGGAAAGTGTGCGGCAAACTACTACTCAGATTAATAAACAGGATGGCTCCCAGTACAATGGGAATTTGAGCCCAGGCTGATATCCTTGTCAGAAGACCCAGAATAATAAACGTTCCTCCCAGCGTATGGACCCAACAAATAACCAGGGCCAGCGTCATATTCATGTTAAGCTCACCGAGCTTGCTTTCCTTGATTACAGAAAATAAAGGCTGGATAGAAGTGAGAAAATAAATACCGCGGATCGCGAGAATCATTCCAAGTGCTACCCTGAGTCCCAGGAAAGCCACCGGATGGCTATCTTCCCAAACAGATATTTTATTGGTTATGCTCATAAAAAATTAGTTTATGAATTCATAACAATACACAAAACTAATAATTCATTCCACAATAGTAAAATCTTAATGGCCCGCAACAGAATCCCATAGCACTTGTTTCCTCGAAGTTAAAACTCTGATATACTTTACATTGTGCAGGACGTTGTCCGGGCGGCCGTATTGGTTCCGCCAAACTTGTTTCCGAATCAATAGACAAATATTTCATCCACCAGAAGCTGGGCCTTAGCCCCGGCGATATATTCCCCCTGAGGAATTATGCCCTTATTTACAGCGATAACCTTTATGTACCTGGCGTTAGTATCTTTTATTTCTGCCCTGATCGAATTTATACCGTTAACAGGAAAATCTTTTTGGTTGTACACCTGTTTGTAATCCTTGCCATCTGCGGATACCCAAAAACTCAGATCTACCGGTTCCCACATCCTTTGCCAGTGATACTTAAGAATATTCATTCCTATCAAATGGATGGTTTGCGAACTACCCAGATCAATCACGGCTTCCAGATTAACGCCACTGAAACCAAACCACTGGCCATCATTATACACGGTTACTCCCTTCAATACCATTTACCAATGCTGATGGATCTCCGGGATTAAAATTTTCCATAGGTTGAAAACTGAGCTGAACTGATTTACCCACTGCTTTATGGAACAAAAACTTTTTGCGGAAAATCCGCCCGTACTGCATTCCATTTTGAAATACGGCAGCTTTTATCATTTGATCATTGTTAATTACCAGGATATCCTGATAAATCGCCGAAGTTTTACCTGGATCGCTCCCGTCTGTTGTATATCGGATAATTGACTTTGGCAATGTTAGTGTACAGGCCAACCGCCGTTTTACCGTCTTCACGTTTTTCGATCCGGTATGTGATCTCATCAAAAGTATTGGCTGCATGTATATTCAGATTTTTTAAAAGGATTGCCTGGTTTCGTAATCTGATCAAAAAATTGGAATAATCCCTGTTTTCCTTTACCGACCAGGCTATCTCGGCCAGTGCCATCATTCTCGGAAACATCATGTATTCAGCTTTTTGTTCACTATCCATATACTCCGTCCAGACATTCGCCTGCACGCCGATAATAAATTTAGCCTGAGCGTCATTGAGCACTGGCGGTATCGGGTTATAATCGTATATCTTTTTCAAAGGCAGGTATCCGCCGCCGGCAAGGGGTTCATCGTCATATAAAGACTGATAATAATCCAGGTAAACATATTTTTCGGGCGTCATCACAACCTGGTGGTTCTGCATCGCAGCCGTTATTCCGCCCTGCTCACCCGTCCAGCTCATGACGGTAGCGCCGGGACTTAAGCCGCCTTCCAGTATTTCGTCCCAGCCAATGATTTGCCTGCCGTGACTGTTCAGATATTTTTCAATTCGTTTTATGAAATAACTCTGCAATTCATTTTCATCCTTTAAATTTTCTTCGGACATGCGTTTACGGCATTTAGGACAATCATGCCATCGCTGCTTCGGACATTCATCCCCGCCGATATGAATGTATCGGGAAGGGAAAAGAGCTAAAACTTCGTTGAGCACCTTCTCCAAAAAAATAAAAGTCTCCTCGTTACCCGCGCAGTAAACATCAGAAAAAATTCCCCAGAAAGTGGCAGTCTGGTAAGGGCCGCCGGTGCAACCCAGGGCAGGATATGCAGCCAGGGCCGCCATTGCATGTCCGGGCATTTCGATTTCAGGTATGATCGTAATATGCCTTGCGGCGGCATATTGCACAATTTCCCTTACTTCATCCTGCGTATAATATCCACCATATCGTTTCCCGTCAAATACATGGGGAATTTCTTTTTTATGACCAATCAGCGTTTCATTACGGTAAGCCGAAATAGTTTGCAGTTCAGGAAAAGCTTTTATTTCTATACGCCAGCCCTGATCGTCCGTTAAATGCCAGTGAAACGTGTTGATCTTATATAAAGCAAGTATGTCTATCCATTTTTTGATGGACGAAGCCGAAAAAAAATGACGGCATACATCCAGATGCATACCCCGGTAAGCAAAGCGTGGATGATCTTCAATCTACACAACCGGGAATGGAATTGGTTCCGGTCTGCGCCGCCAACTGGATCAGGGATTGCAAACCATAGAACAGTCCCGCTTCATCATGACCCGTAACAGATATATGATTTTGATTTACCTGCAGTATATAGCCTTCTTTGAAAGGCACTCTTGCAGAGTCTAAGACCAGGCTGATATAATTTGACTTTGCTTTTTGCTTAGTCGGAATATCAATTGGTGTGACCAGGCTAAAACAGCGCCGGAAAACCTGAATTTCCGCATTGCCTGTACCTTTTCCTGAAAGCAAAACGGTCTCTTTAGTAGAAATGAAAAGAACCTCCGGTCTGTTTTACCATAAACGGACGCGGGATGATATTCAAACTAACCTGTCCTGTGCTGTCGGGTGGATTTTGAAACTTTCTATCCATACTCCTGACGCCGGTAGCGATCAAAAAGAAATACAGAAAACAGGAAAGAAGAATGCCGGTTCTTTTCATATTCAATGAATAATAGAGTTTAATCCATTGAAATTACGGAGATCGCACTCTTATCCTACAGCGAGAACATTAATAATATAAATTATTTTTTTCGAGGCATGCCTCAATTACCAGACGCTCACTTTTCCAGATCCTGCAAAAGCTCCATTTCACCTTCCTTGCTCACCTTTACAATCCTGAAACCTGATTTGTCTTCCAGGTAAATAATATATTCATACCCTTCGTTGGTACGCACTTCTTCTACCATCACGATTTGAAAATCATAATAAGTGGATTTGACTTCTGCCCTGATATCCCTCGCAAGTTTATCCTCATTGTAAGTTATCAATGACATTTGCCAGCCTCCGCTTTTATCATAAATTACCCGTTCCCCATAACCGTCCTGAACAAAATAAACCTCGAAACCTCCTTTAGGTGTCGCAAACCACAATGCATTCTCCACTTTTTCAAATCTTTCCAGAAAATCTCTCACTGCCCAGATATTAATTTCATTTCTGTTTAGCAGTCGGGCACCTGATAAATCGGGATTCGCCAACGAAGCCAGATTACGAACAGAGGGCATGAAGTTTTTCCGGAAATTTGGTTCAAAGGAATTTCCGCCGTTCTGTGCATCAACATGGATGCTGAACACTATAGCGCAACAGATGGCTAAGGTGAGTGAGAAATAAGCCTTTTTCATTTTAACAGGGTTTAAGGGTGAACGGGATATATAGGAAACCGGGAGCACTTTCTGGTGCCGCCCGGAAAGCTGTTCAATCTATTGATCGTATTCCCAAAGGGTAGGGAAACAAATAAGAAACAGGAATTCCTGAATTGCAATACAAATGGACGACTTTAATTAATTTACAGAACGATGCATACCAGAAGACATTTCCTCCAACAAACGGCGCTGGCGGCAGCTGCCCTCCAATTGCAGGCATTTAAGTGGAAACCGGAGAGCGCAGATGGAATGGTTATGACAGTGGCTGGTCCGATAAACCCCGATGCCATGCATTTTACGTTAACGCATGAACACGTTCTTGCTGACTTTATCGGTGCAGACAATTACAGTAAGAGTCGCTACAATCCCGAAGAAGTATATTCGGTTGCATTGCCATTTCTGACAGAAGTCAGAAAATACTGGCTGTTCCAGTTTTGTCGATTGCTCACCCGCCTACCTGGGGCGGGACGTCAAATTGCTGAAGCGATTATCAGAATCGAGCGGACTAAATATCATAACCAACACCGGATATTATGGAGCAGTGGGAGAAAAATTCCTTCCCAGATTTGTTTATCATGAAACTCAGGAGCAGATTGCGACCCGATGGATCAAAGAATGGACCGACGGTATTGAAGACACCAATATAAAGCCCGGGTTTCTCAAAACCAGTGTGGACAAAGCCCCGCTGTCTCCTACTCTTCGTAAAATCATTGATGCGGCAGCCATTACTCATCTGGCAACGGGACTCACGATTGGCGTACACACAGGCGATGGAAAAGCAGCCAATGAACAGTTGGAGATATTAAATGCCAGGGGAGTTTCCCCTGAAGCCAGAATATGGATCCACGCACAGAATGAAACGGATTCAAGTTTCCATATAAATGCAGCAAAAAGAGGAAGCTGGGTATCTTTTGATGGGGTGAATCCAAAAACTATTCAGGACAATATTGGTTTTCTGAAAACCATGAAAACTGAAAATCTCCTCGCCACGGGTTTTGGTTTCCCAGGATTCAGGATGGTACAATGTAGGCGAACCGAAGGGAGGAAATTATAAAAATTATACAACGATATTTACCCAACTCATACCGGCGCTTCAGCAAAATGGTTTCACTAAAGATGAAATCAATGGTCTTTTTATTGTCAACCCCGCCAGGGCTTTTACCGTGCGCGTAAGGAAATCGTAAATACAAAAGTTTTATCCTTATTCCGTTCTCAGGCTTTCTTCGCCAGCCGTAGCTCCGCTTACGCCGAGGCTTCAGCGGACAAGTCATTCTGAGCGAAGGCTGGTTACCGGATTTACCAATGCCGTTTTGATAATTTCCCTGCTGATCACAGCCAATGCGCTGACTACTCAGCGGTTACCGGGTCGATGATTGTGGCAATTCTGTTTAAACTATTAATCGGGAACTCTCCCATCCTTCCATGTTCACGAACCATTTCCTCGTTGGGCGAAATGTAAACACAATAAATTTTATCGGCTGTTACATAACTTTGAACCCACTGGATTTGTGTTCCCAATTTATTCAACACGGCACAGGATGATTGCGAAATAGATTTCAATTGGCCGGCGTTCATTTTTCCTGCTCCTGGAATTTCCCTTTCAATGATATACTTTGGCATAACCTGAAATTTGAATTTTATCGCCTACTCTGTTCGTTTTTCGGCATCCCCGTGTCGAACATCTTATTTCGACCACACAAATATGCAAAGAGGAGAAGGAGAAAAAAGGTAACAATGTTACATTTCTGTGTAACAAATGTTACAATTCCTTCAGGAGTTTTATCTGATTGCGAAACAGCAGAAGCCGCTTTTCGTTCTCAAGCTTTTTCAGCAGACGCGAAATAACCACACGATTGGTTCCCATTTCATCTGCAATCTGTTGGTGGGAAAGATTTACCAGAGCAGATCCGGATATCTTTGATTTTTCCTTAAGGTAACTGATCAGGCGGTCATCCATTTTTTTGAATGTGACGTCATCAACACTTTTTATTACGTCAATGAATTCGTTGACGATGGTTGACATGACATATTTTTTCCAGCTGGGATATTTCTGCATCCATTCTTCCATCACACCCACCGGAACGCAGAGCATCGCAAGATCATCTTCAGCCATTCCTTTCACCAGGCTGGTCCTTGACATCATACCACAGGAAAAGGTCATCGCACAACCTTCGCCTGATCTTACATAGTACAAAACCAATTCCTGGCCTTCTTCGTTTTCGCGACTCACTTTGAGTGTTCCGTCCAGAACCATGGGAACCATTTTAATTGTCTGGCCCATGTTTATAAGCAATTGCCCCGGACTTGCATTAATCAGCATCGACTTTTCCTCCAACTCTTTTAGCAAGGCCGATTCAAATACTGTTGAATAAACAGTATCTAATGTAGCTTCACCGTTTTTCATTTAAAAAAGTTATGAAAAATACTCCAATTAGAGTATGACCAGAAGGACAGAGTTTGCGAGATAACTAAAGGTATCTGGCGTAGCTCCTGAGTTAATAATATGTTATTGTAAAAAGCCTGAAGGGTGTTTTAGTTGAAACCCGGTTTGATCCTGATAAGCTTTCGAAAAAGCGAGCAGTGTCGCTTCTCCAAAATGTTTTCCAATAAAGGTTATACCTGAAGGCAGGCCACCCGGCAAAAACCCATTCGGCAGAGTGACGGACGGATTGCCGGTTAAATTCGTCAGGGCAAGCTGGTCACCGGTTTCGGGTGGTGCAATGATGATATCGTATTCATCGATGAATGGATCCATTTTTTGCATGATCCTGTACCGCAACCTGCAGGCGTTAATGTAATCTACAGCCGGAACAAACTGCGAAGTCCTGAATATATTGGGCCACCTGTCCCTGTTCTGTTGTACCATTTCGTCATCCTTCGATGAGCGGGTAAGCTGGTCAAAAGCTGCAGCTGATTCTGCACCAATGATCAACGAAAGAATTTCATTTCCGTGCAGACTGTCGGGAAACCGGATGGGAATCAATTGGGCGCCCATTGCCTGTATCGTTTTCAGAGTTTGCTTATCCGTACTATTGTCAGGCAGTGTATCTATATAATTGCTGATATAGGCAATTTTCAGTTTTTTAATATTTGTCAACCCTGTATAATTGAAAGCTGCCTGGATTGAAGAAGCGTCCTGTTTATCCGCCCCGTGGATATAATAAAACACAATGGCGGCATCTTCGGCTGACCTGCAAATCGGTCCTATTTTATCCGAACTCCAGCTCAGAGTCATAGCACCGGTTCTGGCCACAGACCCGTAAGTGGGTCTAAGTCCGGTAACTCCACAACGCATAGATGGGTCCACGATGGAACCATAAGTTTCTGTGCCAATTGAAAAAGGGACAAGTCCAGCCGCTGTTGCGGAAGCCGATCCTGCAGATGAACCACCGGATCCCTTTGCCGTGTCCCAGGGATTCCGGGTTATTCCACCGAACCAGATATCATCCATTGCTAATTCACCCAGAGATAATTTGGCAATCAGTACTGCACCTGCCTGCTGCAATTTCATGGCTACAAAAGCAGTCTGGTTTATCATCTGGTTCTTGTACGGCGGTGTTCCCCAGGTGGTATGTGTGCCTTCCACAGCAAAAAGATCTTTGATTCCGTAAGGGATACCATGAAGTGGTCCACGATATAATCCCCTTGCGATCTCTGCATCGGCTTTTTTGGCCTGCCGGATGGCAAGATCTTCAGTGATCTCTATAACGCAATGCAAAACCGGAGCATATTTCTTAAGTCTGGCTGATAAAAAAAATAGTCAGTTCCTCGGAGCTGATTTTTTTATGTTTTATCAGCGAAGCGAGTTGTGGAATGCTGTAAAAGGCAAGTTGATTTTTATCCTTTGGCAGCGACACCTGCTCAGGGATATTGAATTGAACAGGATTTTGTTTTACGGGCACGGTCATAGTGGGCAGCAAAGGATTAAACCAAAGCGGAAGCGGAACTTCATTGGCCAGTTCCTGCGAATGAATGTAATTGTAGGTTTTCAAATTATCCGTTAACATCCCTGTCATGGAATCTTTCTTTGCCTCCGTAAAAGAAAGGCCGAACATTTTTTCGGCACCGTCAATCTGTGAACGGGTGACCGAATCCTGCGCAAAAGCAACGATCGTATACATCATGCAAAGGGACAGCAGACAATATCTCATGCGGGTTTTTTAAGCAAATATGATTGAATTTGGCTGAAATACGATTCCGCATGCCAATTTGTAATTGCTTCGATGCCGTGAAGAAGAGATTTGTAATTTGTTATCTCCCTCTGTACAGATTAGAGGAATTCCATCCGGCGAACAGGAGACCGGATATTATCAGGAAAAAGCACAGTGACGCGTATCCAAAATTTTGTTGATGGGTGCAAAAACCAACGTAACCAACCCAATAAATAGCCGATCCTAAAAGTATCTTCGTAATTCTGTTGAAGGCAGTATTCATTTTACGATAATTTATTTATTCCGGACCTTGTTTGGATGACACCATAAATATACAGTAAAAAATAGCTATTGGGTATTAATTTTAGTGGTAAGGCTAAAAATTGATTGTTTTTTCCCCAGTTTTGCTCTGTAAATTTAAGATAGGTTAAAACAATCTTATATATTAAATAAACTATATATCTAGCCTTATAGCGAACCTTACATTAATTCAGCCATGACGAATGCTTACGACAACGATTCGATAACCATACAAAAAGTCTTCTATTCACCCGTACAATCAGTTTGGGATGCGTGGACAGAACCGGCCATTATTATGCGCTGGTTTGGATCTGATCCAAAAGGAAAAGTGCTGAAAGCCAACCTCGACCTCCGGCCTGGAGGAAGCTTTGAAATTAGTTTTCAGGATGGTGACAAGACTGAACATACCTGCCTTGGAGTTTACTCAGAGATTGAAAAATTCAGCCGGCTGGGATTCAGCTGGGAATGGAAAAGTGAACCGGGAGTAGTATCATTTGTTTTGATAACATTGATAGCCGGGGATAATCTGACGCGGATGGAATTCACTCATTCCCGTGTGGGAAGTAAATCCAGCCATGATTATCTGGTAGGGTGGCAAAGTTGCTTTTTAAAACTGGAAAAATTACTGGCCTCCGGTATTCATCCGAAACCCGGATAGAACCAGTATTTTTGAATATAATTGAAATGTGATGCGGGTAGTTTTATTAATGCTGGCGCTTATATCTTTTCTTTCGCCGATGGCTCAGACACATTTGCCCGTAAATGGCATGATTAATACAATCTGGCAACCATTCCCCGGTTACAATTTCACTGCAGACAGTAATCATCTAAATCAAAAATGGTATTTCAGTAAGTATGCCGCCATCTCGACCGGTTTTAGTTTTTTCAATGGAGGCAGCGCTACATTTTTGTCTGCTCCGGTCGGTGTGCAATTAAACCGGCAACTGAATAATAACCTGATTGCTTTCGCCGGTATTTCCGTTGCACCGACTTTTTATAGCTTCAGCAATACATTCACAAACCCGGCTTACAATAAGTCATATCCGGGAATGATGGGATATAATCCTTATACTTTTGGCCTGAATTCGAGAGTGGAAATGGGTTTGATGTATATAAACGATGCAAAAACCTTTTCCATATCGGGAAGTATCGGAATAGACCGATATGATTATCCGGTTTATCCTCATCCACCACCTGAAAGGACAAATTCGAAAAGACCATAAAGTCATTCTGAACGTAGGCTCCTTACCGGATTAGCCGTTGCCGCTTTTATTGCCTGAAAACTTATTGTCAATAGGGTAATCAATATGGTTGCAGCGCCTGCAATCAGAAAAACAGCAACACCGATATCAATATGATAGGCAAAATCATGAAGCCATCGGCTCATCGCCCACCATGAAAGGGGAAAAGCAATCAGCAAAGCCACCAATACCATTTTTATAAAGTTGGTAGAAAGCATTACAATAATATTGTTAACCGAGGCCCCGATCACTTTACGGATCCCGATTTCCTTTTGCCTTTTTTGCGCGGTAAATGCAGCAAGCCCAAACAAGCCCAGGCAGGATATAATAATGGCAAGACCTGCAAAATATTTCGCCAGGGTCGCAACCCTTTTTTCCGATGCGTATAAAGACTGGTAATCTTCATCCAGGAATTTGTACTCAAAGGAAAGTCCCTGGTTATCTTCCTTATATAATTTCTCAATATTGTCAATAACCTTTGTTTCCTGGCCGGCCTGTATGCGGACCAGGATTTTTGAAGCCCGTTGATTGAAAGTCAGATCAAAGAAACAGGGTTTAAGATTTTCATATAAGGATTGAAAATTAAAGTTTTTAGCAACGCCAATAATCTCCCTGTCCTCTCCCCATAAATGGATTTTTTTCCCAATTGGATTTTTAAGTCCCATCCGCTCAATAGCCAGTTCATTAAATATGATCTTCGATTTTTCCGCACCAAAAGCCTGGTTATATGTTCTTCCCTCTTTCATCACAATCCCCATGGTTTCAATAAAATCGTAGCCCACGCCCAGGTCTGTAATATCCATCTTAGCTTGCGGGTCTTTACCAGGCCATGAAATGTCACTTGTACCCCCGTTCCTGTCTACGATGCTATGTCTGAAATTACTTGCATTGACTACACCAGGTATCGCGCGAATCCTTTCTATAAAATTTTTAAGATTCGTTTGATATTTTCCACCCTCGGCATAATCTTCCTTTTTTTCCGAAAGGATCCCCCCTTTGTCAAAGTAAATGACATGCTCCCTGTTATAACCCAGGTTTCTGGTTTGAATCAATCGCATTTGTCTGTAAATGACCAGAACCGAAATAATAAATATTCCGGAGAGCGCAAACTGAAATATCACCAGGCCTTTTCTTACAAGCAATTCACTCACGGAATTTTTGAGTCTTCCCCTTAATGTCTCCGATGGGTTGAATCGGGAAAGATAGAATGCAGGATAACTGCCTGCAATAATACCGGTAACCAGGGTGATGCCTATTATTATTAAAATTATTTTGAGGTCAAAGGGGATGATTAAATGTTTTCCGGTAATCTCATTGAACTTTGGAAGCAAAAGAAAAACCCATAAGACAGCAGTTATCAATGCCAGGAAAGACATCATAGTGGATTCACCAAGAAATTGAAAGACCAGGGAAACACGACGGGCACCCATCACTTTTTTTATGCCCGTTTCCTTCAATCTCCCTGTCGCTTTCGCCGTAGATAAATTCATAAAATTGACACAGGCAATAATGAGTATGAAAACAGCAATGATGGAAAACAGCCTGACATATTCTATTCTTCCCCCCGACACAGTCCCATTTTCATAGCGACCATAGAGATACCGGTCTGAATATTTCTGAATAAATAAGGATCGCTTTGACTTGTCATCCCGGGTTTTAATGAAATCCTTTATTTTATTATTGAATGCCGAAACGTCTACTCCCTTTTTTAAAATTAAATAAGTAGCAGGATCGTTATTTCGCCAGTCTGTCATTTTCGGATTCTTATCCAGGAATAATTCATAGTTAAACAGAATATCAAACCGTTCCGTAGCATTTTGCGGAGACTTTTGAAAAATACCGGAAATCTGATATACCCCGCTGTAATCCTGTTGATTCCAGTCAACTGTTTTTCCAATAATATTTTCGGTTGTATGGAACAATTTGTTCGCCAGATCATCCGATATTAGCACGAAATGTTTGTCTGCAAGAATAGTTTTGATTTCACCATGCAAAAGTGGATAAGTGAAAACATTGAAATAGTCCCTGCCGACAAATTGTTCACTGGCTTCAATATGATTTCCCCCATAACTGAGAATGCCCTTCCTGTCGAACCAGGAAACGGGAATAACGGGCACCGTGTATTCAACCTCAGGCAGCTCTCTGGCCAGTGTAGCGGCTAAAAGTCCGGGTGTATTTTCTCCGGTTTCAACACCATGTGGAGTTTCGGTGTTCACCATTACCTGGTAAAGCTGGCTGTCTTTGCGGTTGAATTTGCCGACACGCTCTTCATCATTAACCCATAATAAAATAAGTATGGCGCAGGCCAATCCCGAAGAAAGGCCAATCAGGTTCAAAAATGAGAACTGACTGTCCCGGCGAAGTTTACGCCATATGATTTTCAGGGAGTTCTTTAGCATAAAAATATTTTTTAAACCCAGGGTTTAAAAAAAGAGACACCGTAAAATATTATTTGTTGCATGGCTGATTCCCGGCCGGCGAAGAATTATTGGAGTTTGCCAATGGTATCAAACATGATTTGGAAACAATTCCAGGATGTATTTTCATTTTTATCGGCCGTTACAGAAGACTGGGCTGAATAATAATTAAACAGAAATAAACTGGTTCGCGTCCAGGTAGTCTCCATGATTCCAAGAAAACGTGTATTCATCTCAGGAGTTGATTCACGTCTGAATGCAATCATGTCGTTGATCTGTGTAACAGCTGTTGAAGGTTGCCTCCAGGGGCAGGTCACCACCCTGAGTCCTTTCATCGCAAAATATATGGCGGTCTTGTCGGCACGATTATAATGCCAGTCGCATATCACGACATCTTTTGGTATCATGTCTACGGCGCGGTAAGTATTGTTGAAACTGGCTTCCCATTCGCCGATACCGGTTGTTTTTCCATCCAGCAGGCGATCGCCCCATATCCACATCTCCCTTCCTTTTTGATGCAGGTGATCATGAATGGTCCACACTTCTCCTGCAAATAATTCTGCTTTATCCCTTCCACCGCAACGCGGGCATTTGTCATCTCCGATGAAAAAAACTTCATCCATCCCCGCATGAAAAGCATCGCTTTCAAAAACATCACAGATTTCATCAATCACATCAAAAAGTACGGGATGCAAATCCGGATGCAGGGGACAATAACTCTTGCAGTAAAGATTATCCGCATTGGGCCATACATATATTTCCGGCATTTTGATATCTGGGTGTCTCATCGAATTCGGGGTAAATCTTTAATAATTTCCCCGGATGGTTTGCCCACGATTGATGGCCAAGCAGGTCGATTTGCGGAATAACGCGGATATTATGTTTCTTACAAACAGAAACAATTTTTCTAATCTCCGATTTTGAAAGCGCAAAACTATCAATGAGTTCCGGGTGTGATTTAAATTGATAGTGATATTCGATCTGTACAATCAGCGTATTCACTTTGCGTGGCGCCAGTTCAAGATCAATAAAACGAATAAAGGAATCCAAACCGACCGGCCTCGGTGCATCTATGCAAAATCCACGCACCGGCAGTAAACTGTCAAGTCTTGTCTGAGCCGGTAAGGAAATGCTGAACAGTACCAAGGATACGGCTAATATGATTTCAGGTAGATTCTTTTTCATTTGTCCGTGTCGCCTTTTGCTCAATAAAGTACAAAGACTTTTTAAAATTTGGAGAGAAAAACAAATATAAAGGGCCGCCTTGCAGCAGCCCTGGTTAGAAGACAGTTGTCCTGGGTATTTTACAATTATTTAATGTTCGCCATATCTGCAGATATTGGTTTTAGGAAATGAGAGCGATTATTTTTTAAAATCTGAACCCGATTTCAATATTTTGACGATATTTTTTCCAACAGTTCTTCCCTGCTTCAGCCCGTCATCGATGGAAGGCTGGTAATGAATCCCACCATAAAACCTTGAGTTACCCGCATCCGTACCGATATCCCGGAATGTATTAAAGGTACGTGGCGGGAATCCCAGGTAGTCCCAGGTATGATCCGTGAAGGGTCCGATATTACCGTATATAGCAGTTAGTGCTTCAGAAGCTGCTGCAGAAACGGTGGAATGGGCCGATGGATATTCAGGATGTGCCGGAGTAGTGAGGAAAGATAGCCAGGCAGTATCTCCGATTACTTTTCTTATATAAGTTATCGGCCTTACCAGGTTATATACGTATTTGGTTTTGAATACACTGATAACCCCGTCATTCAGGCAAATGCCCACCAGGGCATAGGCCAAAGCAGCCTTGTCCAGATGACTATGAGTTTGCCTGATTACCTGCTGAACGATACTCATCCAGTGACCCGGGGTAGTAACACCGGGTATATCTCTCCAGAATAATGCCCAATTCTGCTGATCGACAGTCAGTGTTTTCGAGGCACTGTATAAATCATTTACCATTTTATAAAATGCAGATCCCGGATCTTCAGAATACGGAGTAGGTGGTCCCGGCTGGGCATTTTCATCACTTCCGGCAATGATGGGCCTGTCGTTACTCCAAAATGGCCCCTGGGGTTTGGCAAAACCAGGTGGTGTGGCCTCCCATAGGCCCGGACCAACAGGCGGAGTATAGGGAAGGACATTATTTTCGTTATAATGATCAGTTTGAGACCATGCAAAAACTGCGTCGGCAATGGCTTTTCCGAAAGCATTGGAGCGGTCTAATATGTCGGAATTCACCTGGTTGAATCCTGCATTGATTGCATTTTCAAGTGAATCAATGGCAGCTATATCGGCGGCTTTTGAATTGGCAGAGGTGAAAAACAGTCTGTTGAATTCACCCAGGGTTGCATTTACACTGGCAGACCAGTGGTATTTTCTAAAATTCTCAGTTTCAGGCAATCCTTCCAACCCGTTTAATTTCCCTTTCCAGGATGCAAATCCGGGATCAATGGATTCATAAGCGCAAATACCGGAATAAGCAAAAGGCCGCGCAAATCCGCCATTAAAAATGCCCGTTGCATTGGTATACAATCTTATTTCCAGCGTCATCCATTTATCAATTACATCGGATGGATAAAAAGCCGCCGGTAATTCATTATGGAAACCCGGTTCCTTCCGGCAACCCGTAAAACCAATAGTTGCGACAATAAGGAATAAAAGGATATTTTTTATCGACCGTGCCGGTGGCTTGGGTAAAAATTGTGTCATAAAATTTATATTGAACTGAGTGAATAAGAATAGTGAATACTGCCTCTGGAAGCAAGGGCTATGACATTCAGGTCTCTATAACCGTATTAACAATTGGTTTACATTAGGGGAGGGAAACACCAACCAATTTAATTTCTATTAATTCTATTTAAATGTAACTTTGATTTTGTCCTGAAAAAATACCGATTTATAGGTAGTCGCAGATTTCCGGATCGTTCTCCTCTGACCCATCCTGGTCCATATTTTATGAAATAATAGAACTGCAGATATCCCGCATACTCTCGTTTAATTTATTTTATTGACTGGCTTTAATTGAGTTGTTGAAAACTCACTGACCTTTTAACGAATCAATCATGAAAACGGAACCTTTCAATCTTGAGTTCAATAAGATACTTAAGGGGTTTACCAATGAATCCTCTCCAAGCCTCCTGAAATTTGAGCAGGACTTTTATAAAAAGCTGTTGAATTATTTTCTCCTGGGAGATTCTTATTATTTCATTATTAACCACCAAAGTTTTTCGATCGAATTTGTGAGTAAAGAAGTGGAAAATGTACTTGGATATCATCCTAATGAATTCGATATGCAGTTTATGAACGATAAAATTCATCCGGACGACCGTGCCTGGTTTTTGACCTTCGGTAAATCTGTAGTGAATTTTTATTCGCATCTGGCCATCGAAAAATGGATGAAATACCGGGTGAGATATGATATCCGCTTAAGGAAATCAAAAGGAGACTTTGCCCGGATTCTCTACCAGGGAATATTACTTGAACATGACGGCAGTGGTGGATTTTTAAGAACCCTGAATATTCACTCGGATATATCATATTTAAAACATGATGGTATACCCGTGTTATCTTTTATCGGTATGGATGGTGAACCATCCTACTATAATGTAGCATCAAACAATATATATATAGAAAGTAAGGATGAATTAACGAAGCGTGAAAAACAGGTTCTCAGTCTTTTGATTGAAGGAAAATTAAGCAAGGAGATCAGCAATATTTTAAAAATCAGTAAGCAGACTGTTGACACCCACCGAAAAAATATGCTTCATAAAAATCATCTCAACAACACCGGCGAACTGATTGGTAAGGCCATCAGATTTGGATGGATATAAAATAGGTGTCTTGCTGTATCAAATCCATACTTATTTCGGGAGCACTGGTCGCCGCTCACTATTTTACAGGTGATAGCAATGAAGAAATGGAAATTCGACGGCTTGCCGATAGTCTTTACAAACGGGTAGACTGGCAATGGGCATTGAATGGCGGCACTACGCTGTCGCACGGGTGGAAACCAAAAACCGGTTTCCTTAAATACCGTTGGGATAAGGGTTATAGCGAGGCAATTATCCTTTATGCCCTTGCACTTGGGTCACCGACTTTCCCCATTGAGCCTGCCGGATACAAAGAGTGGATTTCAACATTTAAATGGAAAAAAATATATGATACAGAATATATCTATGCCGGTCCCCTTTTTATTCATCAGATGTCGCATCTCTGGATTGATTTTCAGGGAATACAGGATGATCACAATAAAAAAACCGGAATTGACTATTTTATAAATAGCAGTAGGGCGACTTATATTCACCAGCAATATGCGATCAGGAACCCTCTGGGGTTTAAACACTATAGCCAAAATAACTGGGGCTTTACGGCCAGTGACGGGCCCGGGCCCGCAAAATTAAAGATTGATGGTGTGCAAAGAATATTTTATGATTATATGGCAAGGGGCGCTCCTTTTGGTCCTGATGATGGTACAATCTCACCCTGGGCCGTGGTTGCTTCACTGCCCTTTGCTCCTGAAATTGTATTAAATACTGTTCGTCATGCAATTAAAAGATTAAAAGAAAACGGCATTATAAATATTGGTTTTGATGGAAGCTTTAACCCGATCTTTCCTGTCAGCGGTAGCAATCCGAATGGTTGGGTTTCAGCCTGGAAATTTGGACTGGATGAAGGGCCGATCATTTTAATGATTGAAAATTTCCAGTCGCAGTTAATTTGGAATACAATGAAAAAATGCCCGTACATAATCAATGGGCTTCGCCGGGCCGGTTTTGAAGGTGGATGGCTGGATAAAATTGTATTAAGACTGGAGGAGAAGATTAGTCCTAAGAAATAACAAGTTTACCCGCCATATCCCTGCAGATATAGCTTTTCCCATTGTGAACCTCGATGATAGCTCTGAAAATTTCTTCCGGATGAGAAAGCTTGGTTAAATATCCTCTGGCCCCTTTCTCAATGATTTCCTGCGCATGTTCCGGTTGGCTGTGAAAAGACAAACCAATAATCTTACTGTCCGGGCAATTTTCACGAATCAATTGTGTAGCCTGAATGCCGCTTATCCCGCGCAACCGGATATCCATTATAACAATATCGGGACATAACTGATATGACTTTTCAATTGCTTCTTCGCCGCTCTCACAGGTTGCAACCAATTCGAAGCGGGGGTCATTATTTAATATAAATGCCCATGCCTTTCTGATCAAAGGGTGGTCATCCACAAAAAGTATAGTGATTGGTTTCATAATTGGGTCGCAAAGATCATGCACCCATAAATAGCGAATCTTTATTAATCAACTGTTCTTCTTCGATTATCAACCAAATGCTGACCGGTAATTTCCTGGCGACTGGTTTTCAGCCCGTTTAAAGAATGTTGTAAAATAATTTGGATCGTTAAAACCCATCTGATCTGAAATCTGCTTGATGGATAATCTCGTTGAATGAAGAAGGTATTTTATTTCAAGCAAAATCCTGTTTTGGATAGATTCTTTCGCCGATAAACCGGTATGTTTTTTTATTAACGCATTCAGGTGATTGGGATGCATCGCCAATTTTTCAGCATAAAATTTAACTGAATGTTCTTTCGAAAAATAGACATCCAGCAAATCCACAAATCGTCTTAATAATGTCGGTAAAAGGTTGTTTGCCTGACAGACTTTGTCCCTGCTCAAATAATCGTTCTCCCAGAATCAGGAGCTCGATTATTTTAACAGCGATCAATTCATTATTGATAATATCCTGCTTCTTTTTTTCAAATAAAATGCTTTCAAAAAGCCTGCTCACTTCCTCCGCCTGATCGTCAGTCAGCTGTATATAAGGCCGGATGGAAGTAGTTAAAATCCTTTTGTTTCCAATTAACTGATGGGAAAAATTATTTTCCAGAAAAAAATCCATGTTAAACAGGAGGATATATCCTTTGGAATCGGAACTCCAGTTTTTGCTGGAAGAAATGACGCGGGAAGGAACAACTACCAGTGTATTTTTTTGTGCCTTGAATCTAAAAATACCCGTCTTAAGGTCTCCTTCACCTGCTGTAATTAAACCTATACGATGGTATGACCACCGGTTTGGCGGCTCATTCCTTTTTGAATTACGTAATACGTCTTCGAACCGGTGAATCTGGACATTAAATTTATGCAGATAATTTTTGTCCAAATCAACCACCCCTTCACCCGCATTTTGCCGTAACACTTTCTTAAACTCACTTATTCTGAATTGATCATCCGGCATGATGAATTCCATTTTCACTAATAAGTTAAGTTTTTTTTACTGAATTATAAAATATACCAACACTACAATCATGACAAGTGTTCTGATTCCGTTTGGAAATTAATTCAGCCTAAGTGTAAACACTTATTTGATCCGACTACCAGCAAATAGATAAAATCAACTGTAATTTTTTTGACCTTCTGTAAATAAGAAATTCCAGGAATGACTTGCGCTACAACCGGATTGTCAATTTGGAGATATCCCAAAGGTAAATGGGTTAACTAAGACACAGGAATCAGGGCATTTTGCAGCAAGTAAACATTGAAAATGCATGATATCGTATAAATAAATCAATGCTTGTGGATACATAGTAGTTTTTCATCGTAAAAACCCCTTTGATTTAACAATATCGGTTATTATCTTTCTGCAAATACCTACGCACTAGTGAAAACTGAATAATTCCTGACCTCCGGATTCCGGCGTAAGTGCTGTAGAAAATTCCTCCAATATTTCTGTGTAAATTACTTTTTCGCAATAATGCGGGAAGGGGCGGCTTTTTATCTATAATTAAATAGCCGCGGATAACTACTTATATCAAATAGGTAGGCATTTGTGCGATGAATAAACCCAGGACCGGATACCAAATAAGAATTAGTTGATCAAAAAAAAATTAAAAGAAAATGAAAAAGAATAATCGTTACCCGAACACCAATGTCAGCAAAGCGTTGCTCACATTATTGACTTTATTCATCCTGATAATTGCATGCTCGAAGGAACATACTACACCGGTTAACTCCACCACCGCCACCACCTCCTCCCCCTCCCAAAGACTCCCTTGTTACGGTACAGGTCAGCTTATTTTCTAATGACCAAGTACCTGGGGGTTTTACACAGAGAGATAATACAGACGGCATTGAAGTTGGTGTAAAATTTCAGACAACAATAGCAGGAACTATTGCCGGAGTAAAATTCTATAAATCCCCTCTCAATACCGGTACGCATGTAGGACAACTTTACTCAAGCACTGGATCATTGCTCGCATCCGAAGAGTTCAAAAACGAAACGGATAGCGGCTGGCAGTCCGTACTTTTTGCTACTCCTGTTCCAATTACCGCAAACACAACTTATATAGCAGCATATCATAGTAGTCTGGGATATTATATTGGGACCAATTACGGATTAAAAACAGCAATAATCAATGCTCCGTTAACCGCTTTGGCGGATAGTACGGAGGGAAGAAACGGATTATATAAATATACCAGTACACCAGCCGTGCCGGATAACGGATATCTGTCTAATAACTATTGGGTGGACGTCATAGAAAATATAACTAAGCCATAACAGCTTATCACCGGTTTATTTTAACATAGCCGTATACAAGATCCTTTCGTTGTTGTAACACGATTTTATTATCTTCATTTGTTATCTGGGGTAACGCAGAATCATATGAAGATTATTAAGAGTGCAGCAGAGAAAGCCGGGTTATTGTTCTTCCTGTTTCTGTTCACGACCTGCAAAAAAGAATACAGTTATGAAGGAAAAACGGCGGTATTCAGTTTACTGAATGTGAACGGTTCCTGTTCGGACCCGGTTGTATCCGGAAACTATATGACGGGTACCACGCTCGGTTCTTCCAATACAGTACAGCTGAAGGTAAATGTGACAACACCGGGAAAATTCAGCCTTCAAACCAATAGCCGAAGCGGATTTCTATATTCAACATCGGGTACATTTTCAGATACCGGCGTACAAACGATTATCCTTACGGCAACAGGCAGACCCGATTCCGCCGGTAATTTCATTTTCATTCCGGAAATCGCATCAAGTTGTGGGTTCGAGGTAGAGGTTACCGGACAGCAGGTGATTCAGGCCGACTACACCATTGCGGGAGCGCCGAATTCCTGCACCAATGTCCAGGTGTTGGGCGACTATCAGCAAAATAAACCAATTGACCAGGCCAACACGGCGACGGTCAGTGTGCATGTAATCAGCCCCGGAGATTATACAATCCATACTGATACCCTTGACGGAATCAGCTTTTCTGCCTCCGGTCATTTTACCCAGGCGGGGGATCAGTCGGTAACCTTAATGGCCACCGGCAATCCGGTTAGGCCCGCAGAATCTCCGGTTTACCGTGCAGGGTAATGGTAATTCCTGTTCATTTTCGCTGACCATAGAGAATTTTGGAAATCCGGCAACCTATGTCATCGAATCCGGCAGTAATTTTTGTATCGGCAACCTCGTCGGTCCTTTTACCGCGGGTACCGCCCTTACCGATTCGAACACCTATACGCTTTCGGTTTATGTAACAGCTACCGGCAATTTTACGATTTCCACGGGGATGGTTAACGGTATGACATTTTATTATACCGGTACATTTAACTCCCTTGGTGCACAAAAAGTGACCCTGGTAGGTTCCGGAACGCCCGTCGCGATCGGCACTTTCACTTTTACGCCGGAAATCGTCGGTCCAAGTCCGATTGGCGGAGAGGTCTGTGATTTTTATATGGATGTGAAATAATCTGGCGGCGGAGTCATCACAGTTTTGTCCCCTTTATCAGCAAGATAGATTCCACTGACTGATCTTTTAAATGAAGGAATTTCTTTCGTTCTTCATCCTGTTTGAAATTTTCAAAATCAGATTCAGAATCAAATTCAACCAGGTGGATTTCATACGGCTTGCCGATATTACCTTCAATCATCGATTGATCGTCAGGGCGGACACGAAGTAAAAGTCGCCCATTGTATTTTGAAATGGCCGGAATAGCAATGTCTTCAAACTGATGAAATACAGTCTCCTGCCCCTCTTTAATATAAATCAGTTGGGTTATATAGATCATATTCCTTTTTTAAGGGTTTACAGTTTTTACATTTTGCAAAACCGTTCCATTTTTTATTTCATCGGTCGCAGCTACTCAATAATATATCGCCGTCATTCAGATTACCATAGATTTCAACAAATCCATTGGCATCCCTGCCCGTCTTTACGTCTACCCGCTGGGACTGGTTATTGACGACCCGAATAACAAAAACACTTTCGGTTGAATTGACGACTGCCGATTTGGGTACAACAAAAGTACTGTCGGCTGCAGGCAGCGGAAGATTAACTTCAGCCACCATACCCGGTAATAATTTTTTGTCATTGTTGATCACATCCATTTCCACCCGTTGGGAACGCAGCCTGTTATCAATGGATCCGGACAAGCGTTTGATGGCTGCTTTGAATGGCCGGCCCGGCAGTGACTTGACGGTAAAGCTCACTTCATCTTTATGATTCAGGAACTGCGTGTATGCTTCGGGAACAGAGAGAACCAGTCGAAGTCTTTTCTGTTCCTGCAGGTTGAACAAAGGAAGTTCGGAACCTTTTCCGGCAGGTCCTACATAGGCTCCCGGATTTACATTTCTGGCAGTGATCACTCCACTGAAGGGAGCCCGGATTTGCAGATAATTCTGTGTTTCCGTAATTTCTTTATAGGCAGACTGTGCGGCCTGAAATTGGGCGAAGTCAGAATTTTTACGGGCAGCTGCCTGTTCCAGATCATTTGGTGATATTGTGCCCGGTGTCTTACTTGTTTCCAGCAATCGATCATAATTGGCTTTGCTTGCCAGGTAGATGGCTTCACGGGACTTAATGGCAGACTGCGCACCGGCCAGTTGAGAACCCAGTTCGGGTGCTTCCATGGTAACCAGTAGTTCGCCTTCTTTTACTTCAGAACCCACATCAACATAAAGTTTTTTCACAAAGCTGCTTACCTTGGCATAGAGATCCACCTGCTGATAAGCAATCAGTTCACCGGGAATCTGCAATGAAGAAGACAATCTTCCTTTCTTCAGAGAAAAAACCTGGGTTACCGGAGTCTCTGCCGGTGGTGTTTCTGATTTTTTCTTTTCGGAACTGTCTGCCGATTGGCAACTGCAAATAAAAATCATGATCGACAAGCCATATGAAAAACCTGTTTCTAAATCGGGATAATCTGATTAAACGATGATTCATTACTGTGTTTTTGGACTATTAATATTTATTTCCCCGAAGGATTCAATTCAGGAATATAATGTGTACTTTCTTTGTCTTCCGGATCCAGTGATACAGAAGCTGTGGATGTTTTACCCTGCACCCAGGAAAATACCAGGGGCAATATGAATAAAGCAGCAAAAGTAGAAGCGATCAATCCGCCCATCACCGCGCGACCCAACGGCGCAGCCTGATCTCCTCCTTCACCCGATGCCGGATGCCATCGGTAGCATACCCACCACCATGGCCACACTGGTCATTAAAATTGGCCGCATACGCAGTGCTGCTGATTCCTTGGCACTGAGTAAAGCATTTCCGGTATGAAGGCGCAAATGTTCCGCATTGGTAATTAATAAAACAGAATTGGCAATGGATACACCCACCGACATAATAATACCCATATAGGATTGCAGATTGAGTGTAGAACCGGTGAGCAGCAGCACTACCAGTGATCCAAGAAGCACGGCAGGTACAGTCGACAATACCACCAGTGAAACTTTGAAGGATTGAAAATTGGCTGCCAGCATCAGAAAAATTACTGCAATAGCCGTGATCAATCCCAATTGCAAACTATTTAAGGTATCCGATAATACTTCACTCAATCCTTTTGTTTCAATAGTCAGTCCGCGCGGCAATTTCTCCTAAGGATTGAATGGCCGCTTTAACATCTTTTGTTGCTGTTCCCAGGTCTTTGTTGTTTAGGTTGGCGGTTACTGATAAAAACGGAAGCGCACCCAGATTGTCGTTTTCTCCATAAGCTGGTATCCTGTTTGACTGTCGCCACATCACCCAATACAGGACGGGATTCATTACTTAATACCGGAATTTCATTGATATCATTCATACTGGTCATCTGATTCTCGGGTATCTCCACCTGCACACCATAACTGATATTGCTTTTCGGATCGATCCATAATATTTTTTTCCGTATAACGGGATGAAGAAGTTGCAGCGACGAGTGAACGGGAAATATCAGAAAGAGTCACACCCATTTGTGCTGCCCTGATTCTGTCAATATCAATATCCAGGGTGGATATTTTATGGGCTGTGCCAGTTGAACATCCCGCAAATAATGCAATCTGCTTAAGTTTTTCAATTACCTTATCTGCATATTGTTCATTTAGCTTTTTGTCTTTGCCGGTTATCCTTACTTCAATGGGTGTTGGTGAACCCTGGCTCAGTACTTTATCGGTCAGTTCAATCGGTTCAAAAGAAAGTTGCACATCGGGCATGTCTGCCTTCATCTTCTGGCGAAATCTTTCTTTCAGATCATCCAGCTTTTCTTTATAATCTCTTTCAATGCCACCTGCAATACGGCTTCCTGCGGTCCGCTCATAAAAAGATAAATCGGACTGGTTGAAAATTGTCCCGGGTGCTGGCCGACAAATGCCGATGTCACGGCAATATTTTCTTTCCCAACCAGATCCTCCAGGATATGCAGGGCCCTAATTGTTTTTTCTTCTGTTCTTTCCATCCGGGTGCCATCCGGTGCACGCAGCCGCACCTGGAACTGACCGCCATTTACTTTCGGCAATACATCACGGCCAATCTTCATAAACAGAAGGACCAGCAATCCGCAGGTCAGCACGGTATATAAAATAACAACCGGTTTTTGATAAGGAAAAAGACGATCCAGAAAACGCAGGAAGCGATTCCGGAATTTTTCAAAGCGGGTCAGTTTCCCATTTCCATTATTCAATTGTTTTTCCAGCAATTTCTTTTTCTGATCCCAGGTATCCTGTTCTTCTGCTGCTGAAAGTCCCAGGGCTGCATATTCTTCTTCATCCGTCAGTTCATGTCCGTCTTTTGCTGATTTATGATGATGTCCTTTCATCAGCCAGTTGGCCATGATCGGAACAAAGGTCTGCGCCAGGAAATAAGAAGTGATCATGGAGAAAGCAATGGCCATGGCCAGTGGCAGAAATAAAGAACCGGGAATTCCGGTCATGGTAAAAGCAGGTGCAAATACTGCCAGGATACAAAGCAGGATCAGCAGTTTGGGAAAAGCAATTTCCTTACAGGCATCCCAGATGGCCAGGGCTTTGGGTTTTCCCAGGGCCAGATGCTGGTGAATATTTTCAATCGTCACCGTGGATTCATCCACCAATATTCCAATGGCCAGAGCCAGTCCGCTCAGCGTCATGATATTGATGGTCTGATCAAAAAGATAAAGAAACAATACACCCGAAATAATGGAAGTGGGTATGGTTAAAACTACAATTAAGGCACCGCGCCTGTCACCTAAAAATAACAAGTACCATCAGACCGGTAAGTATGGCACCGATTGCTCCTTCAGTAATTAGACTTTTCACTGCATTGATCACATAAACAGACTGATCGAATTCGTAAGACAACTGCTACATCTTCCGGCAACTGGCTCTGAAAACGGGGAAGTGCTTTTTTCAGATTCTGAACCACTTCCCAGGTGGAAGCATCAGCCGATTTGGTGACGGGCAGGTAGATGGAACGTTTCCCATTTACCAGTGCATAACTGCTGGTAATATCTGCACCATCTTCTACCGCCGCAATATCCCGCAGATAAACATTTTCAACACCGCCTTTAAAAAGCGGAATATCTCCAAAGTCTTTGATATTTTTAATGGTCGTATTGGCCGGTGTAAAATAATTGTAATTCCCAATTCGTACATTTCCGGCAGGCGTTGCCTGGTTATTGTTTCTCAGTGCTTCTACCACCTGGTCGGGCGTAAGATGGTGAACCCTTAGTAATTCCGGATCTACTTTTATCACTACGGTCCTGACGTTACCGCCAAATGGAGCCGGCGATACCAGACCGGGTATGGAAGTAAAAGAAGAACGCACATACACATTGGCCAGGTCCATCAGTTCGTTGTTCGAACGTATTTTACTGCTTAATACCAATTGTCCGATAGGGCAGTGTGGAAGCATCAAAACGTAAAATAAAAGGTGGCTGTGAACCCGGTGGAAAGGCAGTCTGCGCCCGATTGGTAAAAGCAGTTACTTCGGCTGCTGCCTGGGCCATATTTGTACCCTGGTAAAAAGTAAGTTTCATTAGCGTAAGTCCCTGGATATTTCTTGTTTCAATACTTTTTACGCCGGATACATACAACAGCAGATTGACATAATGTTTTGCAAAATAAGCTTCCATTTGTGTGGGTGTGAAACCGCCATAAGGATGAGAAATATAAATGACCGGAAGATTCAGCTCGGGGAAAATATCAATCTTGATATTGCGCACCGCATTGATTCCGAAAAAGAATAAACCCATTACAATCACCAAAATGGATATTGGTTTTCTGAGTGCACTTCTGATTAATCCCATGAGAAGAAGTTTTGTATGCTATGACATCGATCTGCTATTGAATTTCATTTTCAAACAAACCAAAATCCCCGCTGGCTGCTGCTTTGAGCAGCAGGGCCTGCCATACATTGTTATTGGAAATATCCCGGTCAGTCTCCGCACGGTTAAGTATATACAAGGCCTGCGTGACATCCACAATATTCGTAAGGCCATTTTTGTATAATACCGATTTTTGCAAATAGGCATCCGACGCAGCTTTCATCTGTATCGGTGCTTCCTGGTAATTAGCAACCGCATATTTTATTTTTTGATCTGCCAGGGCAAGTTGCGTTTTAATTTGCTGGCTGACCAGTTCATATTCATTTTGCAAACCCTTTGATGTCCATTCCTGTGCAGTAACCTGCTGATGCACCCGGATGGGGTTGGTTAGATTCCAGGTAACACCAATACCGAGCAGGTAATTGCTGTTCGTAGGTTTGACGCCGTCCCAATAATTATGTGTAAAGTCGTCCGGATAAACCTGGCTGTAATTGGGATCAAAACCCGATCCCCTGCTCTGCATTACACCCACCAGGGAGAACACCGGATATTTAAACCGGTCAAAATATTTTTCCTGTTGCCGGCTTACATCGATACGACTTTGATAAAACTTCAATATCGGATGTTGGTCTTCGTTTGTCAGGAACTGAAGCATATAAAGAAGCCGGAATACGATTTATAAAAACAGTATCCAGCATAAATTCCTGATAAGGTATACCCATCAGCTGTGCCAGCTGGCTGGCCTGTTCCGCCTCGTAATTGATGGCATTGGTCAGCGCTATTTTTGCACTGGATACTTCGGCATTTGCCTGCGAAGAATCCACACCGGGATTCAATCCATTTTTTGTCCGGGCGAGAACAACCACACGCAGCGCGTCGGCCCGCTCCAGATTTTTCTGCTGGGAAATTTTTATTCTTTGCGCAGCCAGCAGACTGAGATAGGCGCCGGCAACCCTCACCTGCTGTTGAAATTTTTCCTGATCCAGGTCACTGGCATCCTGAAGCACCTGGGCTTCAGCCACTTTCACATTCTCCCGCACTCTTCCAAACGTGAAAAAATCCCAGCTGATATTCGCCAGGTATAAACCTCCGAATGCCGCATTCCAGTTCTGTGACAGAAAAGGCGGTCCTGAAGATGCCGCAGTTAATCCGCCGATGGGAATGACCGGACCGAACTGCCCGTTTGCCGTTCCATAAGCCTGCTGGGCAGCGAGATTCAGATTGGGCAAATAAACTGAAGACGCCTGTTTTACTGAAGCCTCTGATGCTTTGAGATAACTGCCTTTGGCTTTAATTGTACCATAATTGGTTAGTGCAGAGTTCACTGCTTCCTTTAACGTCAGGGTCTGACTATTGGCCTGACTCCCTAAAAGAAGAAATAGAAATATAGAAAGTGAAGATATTTTACGAGAGGAATATTTTACTTCCCCGGGGAAATCCAGAATATGATTATAAAACATCCGCTTTGTTGATTTGATATTGCAATCTACAAAGCAACAGGAATTAATCAGTCATTTATAACCGTTTTCAAATGATTAACTATGATTTTAAAACAATTCCTCTTTCCTCAAACTTTTATTTGAATTATACTCCAGTCCTTTACAACAATAAATTAAAGTGTCTTCAATTGAGTGTTTACCGATCATCGGCAGAATTAACCTTTGATCATACTTTGGATTACCCGCAACCTTTTCACCGGTCATTCCCCGGTATTTCGAATCGCTCTTATTATTAGAATAATAACACCAATTGAAATAAATAAAATGCCCGGAATGATAGTAGCAAATGTTGTTTTGTGATAGTGCCGCATTGCAAATAAATTCAGGACTCCCAGAAGAATAAACCCAAAGGCAATCACAGTGCCCATACTGGTAGACCGTTCCTTGTTGTCCATTAGCATTCTGATTAGTCAGTCCTTCCTGCAATTACAGGAAGGACTGACTAAATTTAGACATTTTAAACCAAAACAGCTTCACGATTATACTTCGATTTGTAATCCAAAGGAGATAGTCCGGCGATTTTTTTAAAAACTTCCCTGAATGCTTTATCATCTGAATAGCCCACTTCATTCATCACTTCAAAAATGCTTTTCCTTCCTTTTTCCAAACTGCTTTTGGCAACTTCGACTTTTACACGCTGCAAATATTCCACCGGCGTATTACCGGTAGCTTTGATAAAACGCCGGTCAAAATTTCGCCTGCTGATCGCAAGTCTGGAAGCCAGCTCCTCGAATGAAATTCTTTCACTCAGATTTTCTTCAATATAAGTTTGAGCCTGACAAATCAGATTCATCTCCATGGTTCTTCTGCGATTGAAAAATGAAAAAAGGAGATTGCGATGTTCGATCTATATCAATTTGAAAAACTTTCGAACAGAGAATAGCCGTCTGCCGGTCAAAATATTTCTCAACCAGAAAAAGCATCAGGTTCAAAAATGAATATGCGCCACCGTTGGTATATATTCCATCGTGCTGCAGTAATCAGTTTATCGGTTTGAAGATTAATATTTGGAAACAGACGTCTGAAATCGGATGCGGCATTCCAATGCGTGGAACAGCTCCTTCCTTCCAGCAAGCCGGTAGCAGCCAGCAAAAATGCACCGGTGCAGATACTTGCAATTTCAGCACCGGTTTTATATTGTTCCCTGATCCAGTTAATCAAGCTCTGCATTCTTTTTAATTACATTTTCATAATCGTGAGAAAGGGAAGGAATAATCAGCAGGTCGGTTATTTCTATTTCCTGAATATCTACCGGGTAAACTGAAAAGAAGCCGGTATCCCGGTTTCCGATCATTCACAAATCCGGCAAGACGTATTTCCATCATGGGTTTGTTTCCCATTCTTTCCCAATAGGTATTTGCCCGGGTCAGGATTTCAAAGGAACCTGCGATGCTGCTCATATGCGCACTCCCCTTTGGGACAAGGATCGTCACCTGCTTCATAGAAAAATATTTGGACAAAATTACAGGATTATCCTGTCCAAATCAACCCTATAGAATGTCCATTTCACACCTGACTACTTCCATATTAAGACAGTAAATTTGTATGATTCAAATCGCGGGTTATCTCATAATATTTCTAAAAATACAAAATCATAAAGAAAATGAAAACATCAGATTTCAGTACTACCCTTCTGGTAGACCAGACTCCGAAAGAAGTTTTCGATGCCGTTAATAATGTTCGCGGATGGTGGTCGGAAGAAATTGAAGGCAGAACGGATAAACTCAATGAAGAGTTTAAATATCATTATCGAAGACGTACATCGCTGCCAAATGAAAATTATAGAATTTGTCCCTGACGAAAAAGTCGTTTGGCTTGTTCTGGACAACTATTTCAATTTCATTAAAGACGAAAGAGAATGGAAAGGCACAAAAATCGTTTTTGAAATCTCTGAAAAGGATAACAAAACACAGCTCCGCATGACCCATCTTGGCCTGGTTCCGCAATATGAATGTTTCGAAATTTGCAGAGATGCATGGACCAATTATATTCAAAATAGTTTGCGCAACCTGATCACCACAGGCAAAGGCCAGCCTAACGGCAAGGACAAGCCCAGAACGGACAACGAAAAGAACCTTCGGTCTGTTACCAGCTAGTGACAATTGAATCAAGATTATATTAAAACCAAAAGCTCCGTATGAAGGATTATAATAAAAGCATAATCATAAACAAACCTGTGAGTGCAGTTTATGCTGCCATTACCGAACATATTCCGAACTGGTGGAGCAATGATCTTACCGGAACTGCGGCACACACCGGCGACAGTTTTACCATCTCGTTTGGTAAAACCAGAAAAACATTTAATATCCTGGAGGCGACTCCCGGTAAGCAGGTCATTTGGAAATGTGTTAAAGCCCATATCGATATGCCCTCGCTGAAAAATAAAGCGGAATGGGTTGGCACCAGGCTGATCTGGACAATAAGCGCTACCGGACAGGTTACAACTCTAAACTTTTTACACGAAGGCTTAAATCCGGATTTCGAGTGTTATGATATGTGTGAGGTCGGCTGGAATGAATTTCTCGCGAGTTTAAAGGCCTACCTGACAACTGGCAAAGGCAAACCCTTTTTGAAACCTGCAGAAGATCCGTCTGTAGTTTACAACTAACCCTGGTTTTTAGATAGTTATTTTGTTTAATCAAAATAAACTATCCTAATTTTATTTGCCTCTTTTCTCCCGCCCCTATCCAGGCTCAATAACCTTTCGCCACATTAAAATTATTTTTTATGAGAAAGTCATTCCTTTTTTTTACAATTTTATTTTTGTCTTCTTTTACGTCTATAGGTCCTACGCTGACGGACAAAGAACGGAACGATGCCGTTGATCTGTTATCCAAAACCGAACAGGGAGTTTTTAATTCTTTGCTGGGATTGAATGATGCACAACTGAATTTTAAACCGGCTCCGGACAGGTGGAGCATTGCTGAATGTGTAAAACATATTGCCGTGACAGAGATGGCTTTGTGGCAAATGACAGATGCAGCTTTGAAACAACCCGCCAATCCGGAAAAACGAAGTGAAGTAAAAGCTACCGACGAACAGCTGGTGCAAATGGTTGAAAGCCGTGCACAGAAAGTAAAAACCTTTACTACTCTTGAGCCACAGAACACTTCCTACAAATCAACACCGGATGCACTGGCTTCTTTTTTTGACAGCCGGAAAAAACTAATTGAATTTGTAAAGACAACGAATGATAATTTGAGAGATCATGTAGTTACCCTCGATAAAGTCGGGTCGTTTGATTGTTACCAGATGGTCCTGTTCATGGCCGCTCACAGTTACAGACACACGCAACAGATTGAAGAGGTCAAAGCTGATCCTAACTTCCCCAAAAATTAGAATACTATCGTTTAGCTAAAGCCTTCCTGATAAAGAAGGCTTTGTTTTTTTACCAACCATCCGACTGCTTTTTCGATGCAAAACTTCAAATTAGCTTCTTTATTATTATTTATTCTATTCACAGCGGGCATCCGGGACGCCAATGCCCAGTCAAATAACACTATCCCGCGGCTGATTAAAACAAATGGTATCACTCAATTATATGTAGGCGGAAAACCGTTTTTGATTCTCGGCGGGGAATTAGGCAATTCAACGGCCTCCAATATCGATTATATGCGGCCGGTATGGCCGAAACTTAAGTCGATGCATCTGAATACTGTACTTGCACCGGTATATTGGGAATTGCTGGAACCGCTTGAAGGGAAGTTTGACTTTACACTGGTAGACAGCCTGATCGCAGGAGCCAGAAAACAGCACTTAAAACTGGTCCTGCTGTGGTTTGGGTCCTGGAAAAACAGCATGAGTTGTTATGCTCCGGAATGGATCAAATTAAATCAGCAAAAATTTGAACGGGCGAAAAACAGCAAAGGCAATGGCCTGGAAATATTATCCGCCTTTAATAAAATTAATTTGAACGCAGATATTGATGCTTTTGCCGCTTTAATGAAACATATCGCGAAGGTTGATTCAATAGAGAACACCGTTATCATGGTGCAGGTGGAAAATGAAATCGGCATGCTTACTGAAGCTCGCGAATATACTTCTGCCGCCAATCATGCGTTCAACCAGAAAGTACCCGATGAACTCATGAACTATCTGAAAAAAAATAAACATGCACTGGTTCCTGAATTTTTAACGCTCTGGCAGAAAAATGGCTTTCTTACGACCGGCACCTGGGAAGAAATATTTGGCAAGGGTTTATCAACAGACGAAATATTTCAGGCCTGGCAATATGCTGTATATACCAACGCTGTTGCCGCAGCAGGTAAAAAAGAATATAATATACCCATGTATGTTAATGCGGCACTTAACTACAAAAATGTAAACCCGGGACAGTATCCCAGTGCGGGGCCTTTGCCACATCTTATGGATGTCTGGCAGGCGGGCGCACCGGCAATCGATATCCTGTCACCCGATTTTTACAATCCATATTTCAGGCAATATTCCGATTTATACACTCGAAGAAATAATCCTTTCTTTATTCCGGAGATCCGTTCTGAACCTGATAATGCAGCTAAAGTTTTCCTGGCTGTCGGGCATTACAAAGGCATGGGTTTTTCTCCATTTTCAATTGAATCCGTTAATGCACCATTGGAGGAACCGGTTGCAAAAAGTTACGCCCTGTTACAGCAATTGGCGCCTATTATCCTCGAAAACCAGGTAAAAGGAAAAATAGAAGGCGTACTATTGGATTCAACATTTCAGAAACAGGAAATTACAATGGGAAATTACAAGTTGACGGTAAGTCATGAATACACCCTTGGATGGTCACCGGGTTCAAGAGATCCGGGATGGCCCGAATCAGGCGGGTTGATCATTCAAACCGGTAATAATGAATTCATCATTGCAGGAACCGGAATCGTCGTTACTTTCTCTTCAATAAATGCGAATCAGTCCGTTGGTATTCTCCGGGCGGATGAAGGAGAATATATAAACGATCAATGGAAACCCGGAAGAAGAATGAATGGAGATCAGGATCATCAGGGCCGCCATATCAGAATTCCGGTCAGGGAGTTTTCCATACAGCAGGTGAGCGTTTATGATTATCAATGAAGATTTGTCCGTCTGAACCGCGGTACAACTTTTTCTCCCATAAATAGTCATTGACAGAAATAACAAAACCGGCCTTAGCGAAAAGGCCGGCTTTGTCTTAAATGGGTTTTTCTATTTTACCAGTTCAATTTCGCTGATCCGCCAGCTCTTGTCGAAAAACGGTTCCAGCGGACTATATAAACGCAGGCAGACAAAATAACCTTTATCAGGCATGGACTGTATCCAGTTACCGTCCTGGATTCCGTTGGGCAATTTAGGTCCGATATAAATTGTCGTGGAGCCGTCCGGGTTTGCCTTGGCAGCCGGTCTCGGATAATTCAGACTTCCTACTTTCGGACCAGGCTGACCTGTTTGCAGCATAGAGCGGGTCTGATTATCATATAAAATCACGGACCAAAAATTTTTCTCCGGAATGCCTGCCGGCAGTATAATCTTATACGTTTTTGCTCCGTCAAAATAATTATTGGCAGCATCCTTGGTTGCCACCAGGTATTGGGAGCCTACACCCGGTATGCGCATACACATAGCTGGGGTTATTCCAGTATAGCCGATGAACATCGTTGTTCTCGAATTAAGTGTGCGTGCTCCGGAGGATGGAAAAGGTTTGATACCTTCTTTGGTAACCATAGGAGGTGGAGTTTCGAAATTATATCCTCCCACCCACAACCAGTTGAACCAATTAGATCCGGGATAATACGCGAAGCCTTCCGACGGGCGTGGGTTCATATTCAGTGTCCGGGCGGTGGCGCTGGCAACATTTGCTGCGTCAGTTAGAATCTTTTTCATTCTTGCATCAGGGGCAAATGGTTTGCCTTTGACGATTCCGATGGCTGCTATTTGACCCATCAGTTCAGGGTCAAGTACATCTGCTGGTTCTTCCTGCACCAGTGCATTGATTTTTTCATAAAATGTATAGTCGCTTGGAGGAATGGTATTGAAAGCCTTGCCACTGCATTCAATAAATTTAGTGGCCGGAATGGGAGGGTCAACGGCCAAAGGGTATCTACCGGTAAGCGCCATCGCGATACTGGTTCCTACGCCACCAGGCGTATAGGGATAAATTTTCAGTGTCTCTTTGATTTTTGCCACAACAGGTTTCGGATCATTGTTCTCCATGAAAGAACGGCCAAAATATAGAACCCTTACCGTTTTGGAATGCCCTATACTATATCCGCTTTCAGGGAGCGTGCCGGTGTATCCCGGGGGCACAATAAGATATTTACCACCCAATCCCCTATCGGGGCCGGGAGCACCCGCATCTATTATCCAGCGGAACCACATATCATTAAAAGACCCCAATGACATGGGTGGTACTTCCAGGACCATCGGACCCTTTGTTAAATCCATGATGGTGATATAATAAATACAGTCGGCATTTGCGGTGAGAAAGAGGGATTTTGAATCCATCAGATTGGAGAAAATGACAAAGCTGTTATCCTCAGCCCCGACACTGTGAAGTCCTTCTCCCATTACATAGGTCGATGCACCCTGAAAAGTGTTCAGGAAAACATTTTGCGCATGCAGGAAATCCAGATTATCATATAATTTCTGTGCAGTGGCAGCGCTGGGTGCGCCATCCTTGAACTCCAGCGTCCCGATCGGTGTTTCCAGTTTGTTGGGAATACTGAGCGAGGCGGGTGTAACAAAAGACTGCTGGGCTATAATAACGTTTGTCCAAAATAATAAAAGTAAACAGGCAGTTAATAAGATTTTCAATTTCATGGAAAGGTATTTTTTAGGTTGAAGGAAAACGCTGTATAATATAAAGGCGAAGGACTTATTAATTTCTGTTATCACCCGTATTTAACCGTAAAATCTCATAATGGTCTAACACCAACCATAATTAACACCCGCGACCTGGTTGATTGGTTTAATACCCGTTAATGCTTTTTGAACCGGTGTTTCTTCGAATAGCAGGGCACAATGGGACAAAATGTTTTTTTGCTGTCCGGGGTCATCGAAATTGATATCAAATTCTTTTGAGCGATCCAACCATTGAAATAAATGTTGTTAATATCTTTAGGGAGAACGATAATCAATTATGGCAAACCAAAATTCAGATGAAGTAAAAGTTCCGGGGAAAATTGCATTAGTGACCGGTGCAGCCCGTGGCATCGGCAGGGCCTGCGCCCTTGCGCTGGCGGAAGCCGGAGCAGATATTGCCCTGGGACTTAAAAATATTCAGTCAGATAGTGGATTGGTGAAGAAAATAGAAGCGATGGGCAGAAAGGTCCTTCCACTCCAGATGGACGTCAGCAGGATGGATGAAATAAAAGCGGCCGTAAAGAAAGCAGCCGAACATTTTGGCCGCATCGATATATTAATAAACAACGCCGGCATCGCCCCCGAGAACAATATTGAAAACGTCACTGAAACGGATTTTGATTATACGCTGTCCGTCAATTTGAAAGGCACTTTTTTTACGAGCCAGCAGGTAGGACTCCTGATGATCAGACAACAATTCGGACGGATCATCAATATCAGTTCCCAGGCAGGTTTTATCGCGCTTCCTACAGAATCCGTTTATTGCATGACCAAAGCGGGGATCTCACACCTGACCAAGTGTTTTGCAGTGGAATGGGCCAAATATAATATCACCGTCAACGCCGTGGCGCCAACATTTATTTATACGCCCGGCACGGAAGAATACCTCGCCAACGAGGAAACGAAAAAAATGGTGCTTTCCAAAATTGTATTAGGCAGAATTGGTGATCCCAAAGATGTCGCCAATGCCGTTTTGTTTCTGGCTTCGCCGGCCGCCTCACTAATCACGGGCACTACCCTGATGATCGACGGCGGATGGACGGCATCGTAAGAAGTAGCCGGATGCTTACTTCAATTTTTCATTGAAAAAATCAATGGTGCGTTTCCAGGCAAGTTCTGCAGCGGCCTTATCGTATCGTGGTGTAGTATCATTATGAAAGCCATGGTTTACGTCTGGATATATATATACAGTATAGACTTTCTTATTTTCTTTTAATGCAAGTTCGTAAGCCGGCCATCCTTCGTTCACCCGTGTATCGAGGCCGGCATATTGCAATAAGAGTGGTGCCTGAATTTTTGGAACATCTTCTTTTGCCGGCTGGCCACCGTAAAAAGGAACAGAGGCCGATAAATCCGAAATGCGAACTGCCATCATATTGGCTACCCAGCCGCCAAAACAAAAACCGACTACGCCAATTTTTCCATTACAATCTTTATTTTCTTTTAAATATCCATACGCAGCAATAAAATCTTCCAGTATTTCATTTCTGTCGCGCTTGCTTTGCATTTCCCGACCCTGGTCATCATTTCCGGGATAGCCGCCGAGGGGCGTCAGCGCATCAGGAGCCAGTGTTATGAATCCTGCCAGCGCAGCTCTCCTGGCCACATCTTCGATATAGGGATTCAGGCCCCTGTTTTCGTGCACGACGACGATGCCTCCCAGTTTCTGTTTTGCATCGACGGGCATGGACAATAATGCTTTGATCTTACCACCTCCTTTGGGCGACTCATAATATACATATTCTGATTTCAAGCCCGGATCATCCGGCATTACCTGGATCGAACTTGCATAAGCGGGCATCAGAAAACTTGACAGAGATGCCACTGTAATACCACCCACCGCATAGGCGGATAATTTTTGCATGAACTCGCGTCTTTCTATGCGACTATGAGCGTAATCGTCATACAGATCAAACACTTCCTGTTTGATGTCTTCTTTTCTTAGTTCTTTCATATCATTCTTTTTAAATAATGGCCTATCAAGTTACTACAATAGTTGTTGACCCTGTCCATTCAAAAATCATGACATCTGTTACTGTATAAATAGCCGTTTTTCGGCTTTCCCAAACGCATAAATTCTTCCAGCGGGGGGAAAATATCCCAACCTCAAATCCTGCATAAAATGCTGTTTTTCATTGACTTATAAAGCGGCATCCGGATTGGCTTATAAGGGTGTACTAAAATGTAAAACCATGTTGTACACAGCTTCTTTAAAATATGTTCTCACTGCCTGTGCATTTTTGTTTCTGGTAATTCCTGCGGTCGATGGCGGAACGAACAAGATTGATTTTGAAGGAAAGGATAAAGCGCCAATGAACAGACATGTAAAGCAGTTTGTGAAAACTTATATTCATGCTAACAGGAAAAATCTTAGCAAAATAGAAAAGCGAAGCAGTTCACCTTTCGTAATTATAGATTCTGTATTTAAACGTTATGGTCTTCCTGTTCAGTTAAAATATCTCGCCGTTGTTGAATCTGAATTGAAAACAAGGGCCGTTTCCAAAGTAGGCGCTGCCGGACCCTGGCAGTTAATGCCCGCAACTGCCCGTATACTGGGCCTTAAAGTCAATTCACGCCATGATGAGCGAAAAGATTATTATAAAAGTACCCGGGCCGCCGCAAGATATCTGAAAGACCTGCACGAACAATACGGTGACTGGCTGCTTGTCTTCGCCGCATATAATAGTGGAGAGGGTGCTGTTAACTCAGCCATCAAAAAGTCGGGAGCCAAAAATTTCTGGACACTTACGCCGCTATCTTCCCGAAGAAACCCGGGATTATGTAAATAAATTTATTGCTACCTGCTTCTATTTTGAAGGCGCCTATAGTCCTGCTTCTATTGTCAAAAAACTATAATCTTCCGTACCTGAATTCGCCCAAATCTTTTACTGACGTTCAGCCGGTAAAATTCACTGAAAACAAATCGGCTCTGAAAAAGTCAGAGACCTCTGAAGAAAGGTATAACCGGATACTGAAAGAGTCGGAAGAATCACTGGAAAGATCCAATCGCCAGCTGCAAAAAATAAAATAGATTATTGCGCACAGCTTGTTACTTTCCCGCGTACCAGTTCCTTAGCCGTACGTCTATATTTTTATCGCCTGCTTCCACAAGCGCTTTAAATCCGTTGATATCACTCATTCCGTTATATCCGCGATAGTGGTAAGGATAAACAATCCGGGGTTTAAATTCCAGCACCGCGTCTGCGGCCTCTTTAATATCCATGGTATAGGGAAGGTTCATGCAGATGAATGCTATGTCTATATTTTTTAATGAACGCATTTCCGGAATCCCCTGTGTATCCCCTGAAAGATAAATACGCTGGTCTCCAATGGTCAGTACATACCCGTTGCCCCGCCCTTTTGTATGCATTGCAGTCGGACTCTCTGGCAGGTTGTACATGGGAATAGCAAGAATGGAAATACCGGCTTGCGTTGTCTGATCGCCATTTTTCAGCACAATTACCCGGGATTTATCCGTAGCCGGTAATTTATCCGCTACTATCTGTGGGACTACCAGAACGGTATTGGGCTTTTTAACCGCATCAATAGTTTTTAAATCAAAGTGGTCACCGTGGATATCAGTAACCAGGATAATATCCGGAGGTTTAAGTCCTTTATAATTATCGGGATTCGAAGGATCAGCGTAAATGGTTAAACCCTTTACTGTGAAAATCAGACTGGCATGCTGAATAGGCTGTATCAGAAGCGGTCCCATGGTTGTCCGTATGGTGTCGGGAGTACCGGGTTGGGCATTTACGAAAAACAATATAGGAGTAAACAGAAGAGTAAAAAATAACGATTTCATATTTCACGAATTTGATATTGTAAATATACCGCACCGTGGTCATATCAGTAATATGTTGCCGATAAGGCGATTATGATTGCGTGAATAAAACCTTATTTCCACCGGATTTGAGTAAATTACATTCCAGGTCTTTCATTTATACAAAGCTTCATACCCTATGGGTATAATATTATGAAGCGTATTTGTTTATACATTGTCATTTCAATGCCTTTGCTGCTTTCGGCGCAAACGGTTATCTCGATTAAGATTGACGGTCCGATTAATCCTGTTGTGGCAACTTATATTCACCGCAGTATAGAAAAAGCCGCCAATGAGAATGCAGCCTGTTTGCTGATCCACCTCAACACGCCCGGCGGGCTTTTGAAATCAACCCGTATTATCGTCGGTGATATCCTTGAGTCTCCCATTCCGGTGATCGTATATGTTTCACCTGCCGGAGCGCACGCAGGATCGGCAGGCGTATTCATAACCATGGCGGCGGATATCGCTGCCATGGCTCCCGGCACGAATATCGGTGCGGCACATCCTGTCACCATGCAGGGAACAGCCGATTCCATCATGACCAGTAAATCCACCAATGATGCGGCTGCATTTATCCGGACTATAGCTGAATATAGAAAGCGCAATCTGCAATGGGCTGAAGATGCCGTGCGGCAAAGTGTTGCCATCACCGCAAATGAAGCCCTGCAAAAAAACATTATTGATCTGATCGCGTCAAATGACCGCGAATTGTTAAACCAGATCGACGGCAAACTGATCAGGCATGATTCTACCGGTTTCACTTTACATACCCGGGGTGCAGTGATTCAATTGCTGGATATGGGGTTTACAGAGAAACTGCTGAATATCATCAGCGATCCGGATATCGCTTATATTCTTTTGATGCTGGGATTATTGGGCCTTCTCTTCGAATTATTCAATCCGGGAATCATCTTCCCGGGTATTATTGGTTTTATTTCCCTTGTACTTGCCTTTTATGCATTAAACACCCTGCCTGTGAATTATGCCGGACTTGCCTTAATTGTATTTGGAGTCACCCTGTTGTTGCTGGAGATCAAAGTAGTGAGTCATGGCATGCTGGCCATCGGTGGCATTGCGGCGCTCCTGACTGGTTCGCTGATGTTGATTCGGCCCGGCTCAGGACTGGAACTGATGAGAATATCCCGAATCCTGATTTTTTCCACTGTTGCAATCACCTCCGGCTTTTTCCTTTTTGTGATCGGTATGGGATTAAAAGCACAGCGCAGTAAACCGGTTACCGGCATTAAAGCCATGGTGGGTGAAACCGCTTTAACATTGGATGAACTTAATCCTTCGGGGAGAGTCAGGATGAATGGAGAGATCTGGAATGCCGTATCCATTTCCGGAATGGTAAATACCGGAGAGACTGTGCGTGTGAAGGAAGTTAAAAACCTGACCCTTTACGTTGAACATCTGAATACTTTATAAATAAAAAAAAGTCCATGCAAACAATTCCCGTATTTTCTCTGGTTGTCTTTCTTTTCGCCCTCTTTATTCTGGCCAATTCCATCCGCGTGCTCCGTGAATATGAACGGGGTGTCATTTTCCGATTGGGAAGGCTGATATCGGGTGGGGAAAAGGGACCCGGCCTGATCTTTCTGATTCCCATTGTAGACAGGATGGTGAAAGTGAGTTTGCGGACGGTGGTGATGGATGTACCTCCCCAGGATGTAATCACCCAGGACAATGTTTCGATCAAAGTGAATGCCGTGATCTATTTCCGCGTGCTGCAACCGTATAAAGCCATCGTTGAAGTGGAAAACTACCTGGTGGCCACTTCTCAATTTTCACAAACAACCTTAAGGAGTGTATTGGGGCAGTCCGAGCTGGACGATCTCCTGTCGCAAAGGGAGAAAATCAACCAGCGTTTGCAGCAGATTATCGATTCTCATACGGAACCCTGGGGGATCAAAGTGTCTAATGTGGAAGTAAAACAGATCGATCTGCCGCAGGAAATGCAACGGGCAATGGCCAAACAGGCAGAGGCCGAAAGAGAGCGCCGCTCAAAAGTAATCGCGGCAGAAGGCGAATTCCAGGCATCCCAACGTTTGTCGGACGCAGCAAAGGTTTTAGCCGAGCAACCCAGCGCGATTACGCTGCGTTATCTCCAAACCCTCAGGGAGATCGCCACAGAAAATAATTCAACAACTATTTTCCCCGTCCCGATAGACCTGTTAAAGCCATTCCTGAATATTGAGCAGCAAAAAAAATTACCGTCATAAAATAAGCAGTCGCCGCCCACGATTCCCGATTAATGGATGAAACAGGAATTAACCATGACAGCGAAACTATTTCTTTCAGAACTTTCTGCTTTTCAAACAAAGTCCCAACTGGAAAATGTTCAAAGATATTTTAGGGACGAAGGTGTTGAAACCAGATTTTTAGGTGTTCCCATGAGGAACATATTTCTTCTCGCAAAAAAGTTCGCACAGATGCCCTTAAATGAAATCGGGAAATTGCTTGAAGACAAATTTTACGAGGCGAGAATGGGGGCGATCAGTATTATGGATTTTCAGGCAAGAGACAAAAAAACTACATCAGAAGAAAAAAAGAAACTTTTTGACCTGTACATTTCAAAACATAACTGCATAAACAACTGGGACCTGGTTGACCGCGGAGCCCCTTATGTTGTCGGAGGCTATTTGTCTGATAAACCCAGGAAAATACTTTATAAGCTCGCTAAATCAAAAAATGTCTGGGAACGCAGAACGGCAATAGTCGCAACCTATTATTTCATAAGGCAAAACGATGTAGAGGACACATTTAAAATTGCGGAAATTTTAGTCCATGACAAACACGATCTGATAAATAAAGCGGTGGGTAGTTGGGTTCGCGAAGCAGGAAAACGGGATAAACAAAAACTACTTGGTTTTTTAGACAAGTTTGCGCCTGTAATGCCCCGGATAACACTGAGTTATTCAATAGAAAAACTTGACAGGAAGTTAAAAGACAGTTATATGAATGCGGGTAAACAAAAAAAATAATCCCGTCTGCCGGAGCTTGCCCTTCTTCAGATATGTTCACCTTCCCGGAGCATACGTGTGCTGCCGTCCGGAAGATGTACATTTCCATCCGTACCCACTACGATACCATTATCCAAAATAACCGGGCTGGTAAGACAGATGTAATTGCCATGGGTAAATAGAGTGACCTTGCCATCGAGTATTGTTACAAAATATTCATCATTGGATTCGACAAGATACCTGGTGTGTTTTTTCATGGCATCACGGTTTAGAACTTTTATAACTGCAAAATTTGTACCCATCGGACAACAGCGCAGCTAAATTTATTTAATGAGTTGTCGGGCAAAAATTGACGGTTATTTTCCACAAAATTAAAATAGGTTAACTTTACGCACCCCTGCCGCGCTTTGATTCCGCGCTTTACCAATTCGTAGAAATCCCTGTTTAACACAACCTCGCGCATAATAAACTTAATGATGAGGTACCTGTTGTATTTTTTTTATCTCGAATGGTATTTTGGCTTCCGCCTGGCTCATTTTATTATACGACATGAAATCAGCGGTGAAAAGAAATACGGTATCCGCACTATTGGTGTTGATAATCTGCCGGGTGCTGTATCTGCTGAAGACCGCAAACATTTTAGTGCGTATGAGCCGGTTAACTATTACACTTCCAGCCGGTTATTTGGTTATTTGCAGCCGGCGGATTTTACAACAACCCTGTTGGATGTAGGATGCGGTAAAGGCCGTTTGCTGGCTATGGGTGCTGCTTACGGATTTTCGGATCTCATCGGAATAGATTTATCCAGGAAGTTATGTGATGCCGCTACCCGTGTTTGCAATGGTATAAAAACCAAATATGCGGATATATCCTTTACAATTGAATGTGGGGATGCCCGCAGTTATTGTATTCCGGACACAGTAGGCGTTATATTTTTATTTAATCCTTTTGATGCAGTCGTTATGGACGAATTCATTCAAAAAGTATTTGAAAGCCTTTCCCGGAAAGACCGGCCCCTTGAAAATACTTTACGCTAATCCCCAATGCAAACAGCAATGGCTGGATGCCGGGTTTACAGAAATTGCATCGTTTGTGAAGTTGAAATATTTACAGGGCTCTGTACTGGAGAGAAAATAACTACGCCGTTTAGCTTGTTCTTTTTCTCTTTACAGAACATCCGATTGCTTTAGTTGAAGCTACTTCCGGGTCTTTGCCCTGTTGTACTGCTGAGACAGCCATTTCGAGATATTTAGTCCGATCGGATTTATCCTCTTCCGGATCATTGTCAATTGCTCCTGTGTAAACAATAACATTCCCGTCTTTGGCATGTTTAACCAGAAAAACAGTAGGTGTGTTCCTTGCCCCATATTCCGTTGTAATTTTCTGGCCTTCATCAAACAGATAAGGGAATTCATACTTTTTTGCTTTTGCCCTTTCCATCATCAGTTCAAAACTATCTCCGGGTGAAACCTGCGGGTCATTGGTGTTTATGGCGATTACCGGGTAACCCATAGGCGCATACTTAGTATTCAAGTCAATAATTCTCTGTTCATATGCTTTTGCAACCGGGCAGGTATTGCAGGTAAAAACAACTATATAACCCCTGACATCCTGAAATGTCGCAAATGATATGGTTTCACCAGTCACATTTTTTAAACTAAAATCCGGAGCAGCTGTCCCGGGTTTTAAGTTGCCTGATTGCGCAATCCCAATTGTACTCAATACGAGAAGGCTGAATGTTAATAGTGTTTTCATATTTTTTTAAAGTTTTTGTACTCACCGAGTAATTCTGAATAAGTAAAATCCTTCTCAAAAAATTTGCGCTTCTTGTCTTTTAGCATCAGGGTTGCAGGAAGCGCCCCGGACCATGATGAATCAATTCTGTTAATGTAAACCTCCGGATCTGGTTCGTTTAACATAAAAACTTCGTTCTTTATTCCGTTCTTCTTAATAAATGGCAAAACAGAAGAATTTAGTTTTGATTTATAATCCAAATTTACGAGCAGAACTTTCAGGTTTTCATTTTTGTACTCATCATTTAATTTCTCAAAGTTCGGTAATTCCTTTACGCAGGGAACACACCAGGTCGCCCAAAAATTAATAATAAAAGTAGTATCATGACCGTTGATTTACCCTTTCATATAACTGATTTAAGGTTAGTAAATCGACATGTTGAGCCTGGAGGTTCAGGCAACAGAATGTAAACACAGTCAGAAGCCCATGTTTCAATTTAAGTCTTGCACACAATCTTACCTGATTCACCGATTTGTTTTAGGAATTAATAATTCAAAAATAAGAATAATGCCAGCCAGGAATTCGCCTATTACCCCTCGTTTATCCCGCTTGAATAATTTAACTTCTTTATAGAATCTGATCTGATTGCTTAAATGCAAAGGACTTTGAACGGTTCTCCTTTATTTTGAATCCCGCACTTCAAATTGTATCACCGATTTTCCGGGGACACCGTCAGCACTGATTCCCTGTATAAATACCAGGAAGCGACCGCTCAGGTCAGAGGTATAAAAGGAAAGATCTGACTTCCCATCCGGGCCGGTGATAACCTGCGGAGCCCAGTATAAAACATTCCGGTTGTCGGGCAGACGACTTCCCCTGGCAGATTCCGTTGGATAGGTGGGTGAATAAAATTCGCGGTGCATCTGTATGCCTTCATATTCCATCACCGTTGCGTTGGGATCAATCTGCGTGGCTCCAACATCCCCGCCATAGGATTTTACGTTGATGATACCTTCAAACACAAAGGACCCGATGTAATATTTACGCGCGACAAGTTCTATTTTTTTTATTTTCAAAGGATCCAGCCCCACGATTACCGATGCATCCTGCACCGGAATCCCGTCCAGCATGATCAGCGGAAGGCCGTCGAAATAAAGGTCGGTCTCCCCGTTTTTTACTTTTAAATTGAAATTGTCTCCGTCCTTTCTCACCCGCACATCATATACATACTCCCGTAATACTTCTTCCATGGTCTGGTAGCGGGTATAGTTGTCGAGAAAATAAACTTTATCGGCCTTTCCGTAGAAACTGCTGCTGTCCGGGATAACGCCTGCATATAAATGTTTTCTGTCTACCGCATATGAATTTTCAATCTGGTTGTCCAGGCTTCGGTTTAATAATTCATTCTGCTGGTTTTTCGAGAGTGAGAGGGACGGGATCCACCGGGTTGAAAATTGATCCGACCAGGCACTCGATATGTTGAAGTGAAAATTAGAATCCTTCTTTAAAGCCGGCTGCATAACGACCACATTATTTCTGAATATATCCTTCATGGAAAACCGGACCAGACCATGAACATCACTTGTCGTGATATTTAATGCATAGTCAGCCCCCGGAACACTGACGTAAGCATCTGCGTCGGTAACCGTCGCTCCGTTGGTTTTATTGATCATCTTTCCCATTACTACAGGGCCTTCCAGTTCCGGAAGAAATTCAAACCCCGGCTTGTTTCCCGATAACACATCTCCCCACTTAAAACGCCTCCACCCCTGTGTGAGCAGTAAAAGATCCAGCGCGTCATCGGCCGACTTATCGGTGCTTGCAAAATAATAATCCGGTGATTCAATATTGCCTTTCAGATCAGAAGCCAGCCAGAGATAAGAAACAATATCCTGTTCCGGTATCTTCTGTAATGCATCGGTCATAAATACAGCAGCAGAGAGATTACCCGGAACAAACTGACTACCAGACCGGGTGTTCAGTTCAATATGCACGGCGGTCCTTTTATTATAAACAGCCTGGTCAGTCAGATGCATTTATGGACAGTTTTTTTCCGGTCTTTTAAAAAACAGGCGCTCACAAACCGGCCGGCGGTTCGCATCAAAAACCGTGATGGTCGAAACGCCATCGCCCATTCCTTTTTTTCTTATGGTGAATTCGGCTTCGCCATTTTCCAGTTCATTCATCTGAACGCTTTTTACCATTTGCCTTGTCTGCGCGAAAAGATAAATCGTCGTGTTATTAAATTCCGGGGAGGAACGAACCCTGACTTTCACGAAATCAGAATCCACCGTCTGCAGATCCATGCAGTATCCTGAATTTTCTGCGGAAGGAAGTTTCTGTTTGAACAGACTGTCGCTGAGTCGCACGAGGGCATAGTATGCAGTATTTTTTTGGGGTTTGAATTGAAAGCTGCCCATTCCATTATGCAGAGTTTTGAACGAAACAACGGTATCGTTGAACTGATTCACGATAAAGCCCTGGCAATTTAATCCGTTCCCATTGCTGTCAACTGCCTTAAATGCTACCAGGGAGGAAAAGCCGGCCAGGAGGGTCCCGCCTTCAGGAAAAAACTGAATGGTGGCGCTGTGTTTCACTGTGGCAGTTGTAGTCAGACGCTTCAGTGTATTGACAATCGTGATGGGCTGTTCAAAATAAAATTCGGGAGAAAAGTTTTTCATCCAGTTGGTATACCCGCGCAATACATAATTTCCGGAATGCAGGAATCCGGGGATGATCAGGAAACCCGATCCCGTTCCTGTATTCATAGAGACTTTCACCTGCATAACCGGCTTAAGATCATTATTCAGCACTTCTACATAACTGATACTACTCACGCCAGTTGCTTTATGAAACGAAGCATCGACGAGATATACTTTGAACCAGATCGTTTCTCCGGTCAGGTAAAATGTTTTGTCAGTATGGATAAATAACTTTTCCTGCGGACTGTGAAGCTGGTAATCCTGGAATTGCTTCCGGAGTGTATCAATATCACTGTCCTGCGCAAACAGCCAATTGACATGGAGAAAAACCAACCCGAAACAAATCAGTTTTAGCATGAGTGAATATTATTGCCAGAATGATGGTTTAACAGTGGTACCTCCCTGAAAAGTACAGTCGATACATTCGGTAGGTATGATCAGCTGGTTGGGCGGAAGGTTTTCATCGAAACCAAAAAATGAATATTTCGGATCAAACAGGTCAAAATGAAATATACTCACATTTGAATCGTACCGATTTATAACAAGAGAACAGACCAGGGTTGAAGCAGATTTCCATCCCGGCAGATCTGAATTACTGATAAAAATTCTCTTCTCCTGTACATTGGAAGCCGATACAAATCCATATACGGGTTCAGCCGGCGCATCAGGATTATGAATATTCCCCATGAGTTGGGCAGGCTGAATATCAAACAAGCCACCCAGCGACTGGGAAATCTGCTGCAAAAGTTTCCAGTAATCATAACCGGGTGCATCCAGTGCATATTGCCTGACCAGCGCACTGTATTTCACATCCATCCTTAGATCATTCTTGTATATCCGGGCAATAGGTGCCTGGGAGATCACATCTTCACTCAATCCACTGGAGGTGCCCAGCAGGATATCCGTTGAATGACCATTGGACCAGCAATGCCAGTTGTGCTGTGTGGTATCTGATATATAGGTGATCGTTTTATTCACCACCGCATAAAATGTTCTTTTTTGAGGCTGGTGTTCCCAGGTGTCTATAATATCCCAGCGGTAAAACCGGGTATTGTTAGACGGATCATGGGTATTCAGATAAATATTAACCGCTTCCGTATTAGCCACAGCATCGAAACCGAGCGTCCAGCTCAGGCTGTCAATAGGAGGAGTTGCCTTAGGCGTTACCGGGTCAGAAACATAATGTCTTCCGTCTGCAGTCGTGATCTTCAATATATATTGTTGGGTTGGATCAAGTGTTAATGCATTACTTACATATACGCCATTGGAGCCCGTATCAGTAAGCGGATAACTGCTACCCGCAGTGGTTTGAATCGCAACTGTGGCGCCTGGTTCCGGAATTTCAGGCACGGTATCTGAAAGGTTCTGGGATCGCGTTAGTTTGAAACTGCTCACGCTGTTTGCACCGGTATTGATCATTCCGTCAACAGAAAGAAAAAGATTATTCGCATTAGTCTCCGGCGGTGCATAGGATTTTTTACAATGATAATTGCTGAAAACGATCAGCACCAGAAACCAATATTTGAGTCCCGCTTTCAGCATATTAAAATCTGATATTATAAGTAATAAAGGGTATCAGCGTTCCGAAAATGGACAGCTGGTAGCCTTTGATTTTTCCACTCTCCTGCACGAAATAAACAGAGTAAACATTCTGCCTGCCGGTGAGATTGTATACACCGACGGACCAGGAGTTATGAAAAGTCTGGTTTTTCTTCGAATTGCCTTCCATATTAATGGAGATATCCGTTCTGAAATAATCCGGGATCCGGTACTGGTTCCTTTCAGAATAGATGGGCGCCGAACTGCCTCCTTCGTGAATGACACCGATCGGGAGTGTTATAGGTCTTCCGGTGCTGTAAACAATATTCAGTGATGCACTGTAACGGTGAGAGAAACGATAGTTCCCGATCAGATTAACCATGTTGGGTTTATCAAAACTTGCAGGATAATAATTTCCGCCATTGATCAGTTGTCCCGCCAGCGGATCGTCCTGTTTCAGAAAAGTTCTTGAATAGGTATAGCTGATCCATCCGTTTATTTTTCCCGTGGTTTTTTTAATCAGAAGTTCTATTCCGTAGGCCTTGCCCTGTGTTTCGATCACAGCGGTTTCCAGGTGAGGATTCAGCAAAAGGTTGGCGCCATTTTTATAATCCAGATAATCCTGCATTCTTTTATAATATATTTCAACAGAAGTTTCAATACTGTTTGATCTGAAATTTCTATAATATCCCAGCGATACCTGCTGACCACGCTGAGGCTGGATATTGGGATCACTCAATTTCCAGATATCCGTAGGTGATATATTGGTAGTATTTGAAATCACATGGATATACTGCGACATTGTATTGAAACTGAATTTGACCGAACTGGCTGCGTCAATCGAATACCTCGCAGATATCCTGATATCCGGCGTAGTATAAGTATTGATGATTTTTCCTTTCGGATAACTGACCGAGTCGATGATCCGGTAGGTCGTTCTCGGAAGTCCCGGTTCATATTGGTAAACCGTTGATGGCCCCAGATAATTATAAATGTTGTACCGGAGACCCGCACTGATGGAGAACTTTTCCGAAACGGTATAGTTGTCGCCTATATACAACGCCGATTCCAGAGCCTGTTCCTGCTGAAGTGTAACAGGAATTACCAATGATTTTGAACCGTCCGGCGATAGTGAGCCGGGATGTAACCGGTAATAAACTGTATTCAGGCCATAGGTTATGCTGTGTTTATTATTTGGAGTATAACTGAAATCCGCGCGAAAATAAAGCTGGTTGATATCAAAATCCAGTTTATACGCATTCACCGGAACCTTGGTGCTTGCAACACTGTATTGGTAATGATCAATGCCTCCTGTAAACACAGCGTATGACGAACTACTGAAATTATGTTTCCACCGGATGTTTGCATTGGCATTTGAATAGGCATAACTGGTATCCGCATCAAAGGTGAATTTGTCGCTGCTCATATAACCCATCAGGTAAATAGTATTCCGGGCGTTGATCGAATGGGTGATATGAACGCTTCCATCATAAAATGCTGCCTTGCTGTTATTATAGGTTGAAGCCGGAAGCTGGTTGAGCAGCCAGTCGGAATAAGTTGTGCGGAAACCCGCGATAACGGAAGTCTTGTCTTTTATAATAGGACCGCCGATACTAAAGCTGCTGGTGAGCGGACTGATCCCTGCCGAGCCAGTCCATTTTTTATTGTTGCCGTCTTTAAGATCGACATCCAGAACGGATGAAAGTCTCCCGCCATATTTTTCGGGAATGGCGCTTTTATATAACTCCACACTCTTGACCAGGTCAGCGTCGAAGGCTGAGAAAAATCCAAAAAGGTGACTGGGATTGTATACCGTCGCACCATTATATAATACCAGGTTCTGGTCAGCAGCGCCCCCGCGCACATTAAATCCATTACTCCCTTCACCGACCGAGGTAACACCGGGCAGGGTAAGCAGCACTTTCAATACATCCACTTCTCCAAACACGACGGGCACCTGCTTAATGGTCTGGATCTTTAATTTGCTTACACCCATCTCCACGCCACGGGTATTGGATGTTTTTTCCGCAGATACGATCACGGTCCGAAGGCTCGCAATAAATTCTTCCAGTTCAATATTGAAATTTCCATCGCCATAAACCATCAGCTGCCTCCGGGTATCTTTCATTCCTGCACTGCTGATATGAATAGTATGACGGCCTGTCGGGATGGTCAGGTTATAATAACCGAAGGGATCGGTGCTTTTAAAAGAACGAATTGTATCGATTGAAATATTGGCACCCATCACCGGTTCGCCTGTTTCAGCATCCCGGACATAACCGGAAATCACGGCCTTTTCCACAAGGGGTCTGACTGTTTTTTTACCGATATCAAAGACCTTGTTTTCCGAAAATGATTTGAGACCTGATTTCTGCAGTGATATTTCCTCTGAATTAAATTTAACTTTCTGCAAGCTGTCCGCATCGGCTGATTCGGGCACGAAGAAATCCTTTGGAAGAGATGTTTGTATCTGATAATTTTTGCTGACATAAACCTGGTTGCCATTCCTCACCGCAAAATGAAAATCAGTGTACTGGAATATTTTATCGAGCACCTGCTTCAGGGTAAGGTGATCCGCCCGGAGGCTGATTTCCAGGCTGTCTGTTTCCGCAGAATCATAAAAGAAAAAATAATCCGTTTGCGATTCGATCTCCCTGACAACCTGCTGAAAACTGAAGCCGGAAAAATCGCCGCTGATCAGCTGTTTATCCTGGGCCGAGGCGTTGAACCCGGAGCATAAGAAACAAAGAACGCTATAGAAGATTAATTTCTTCATTCGTGTTTTAATCCGGAATAAAAAACGACTGTATTAAGTAAAGCCTGTTCGAAATCTTTCTTGAAAATGATTTTATTACTGCGAATAAATTTGTTCACGGCACTTGCCTGGTCTCTGAATGCATCGACTATCTCGTCCTTGCTGTCTGCCGGATAAAAATTACCCTTATACCGGATGAAATAAGCATCTTTTTCGACGTACCTGGTTGCCTGATGCCCGGTGCCGTAATAAACCTTTTTTTCCTTTCTTGCATAGAGACCGGGTTCCCCGACATGAAGCTGTTCATAAAATCCTCTCTTAGGCAAACCATTCGTTTTGGGAAATTTTATAAACCGGTGCGGACCGATGGAGAAAGAATCTATTTTATCCGAAGAAAGAGTGACCAGATCATCCTGCAGATAGTTCATGGTGACCACAATATCTGTGGTCAGATCATAGTACAATTTAACCGGCTGATAAGTGGTTCCCTGGTAACTAATGCTGCCCGGACGGTTCATATCCGCATCAAAAAAGGGAAATCCATCAACAATCTTTTTCTCCACGGCATATTTGCTGCCATGATAAATCTGGGCATTGCCTTTAATTTCGTCGAAGTAAATTTTCCGGAAGGAAACAATGGATTCTTTGTACAGAGAATCTGCCGGTAGCTGGGCATAGCCCCGGGTAAAAAGTACAGGTAATATCAATAATCCGACAACCCTAACACAACTGATTTTCAAAGCACAGGACTTAATTTTGGTTCGTTATGTTTCAGGGTAAATTTATGTATATATATTTGATATTTACCCCCTAAAGGGGGATATTCAGATGATTTCCATCAAAATAAAACCCTGCAGAATCACTTTACGCAATCGTGTACGGGTTCCCGTTAAAAGATAAACATGGTCCTGCTGATTTTATACTCTTTGAATGCGTTTTGCCAGGCCGGAGTTATTCCGGGTAGACAGCTAACCAGGAGTTTGATCGGGATACAAACTCCGATTGACAAATAAAAAAACCCCTCTGTGAGGGGCTGCACTAGTCAAATACCATTAACCATAAACCTTATCCTATGAAAATCCGAATCTAAAATATATGGATGTTATTTTTTGGTTAATACAAGTTCCATGTCCGTAACTTTTCTTAAAATATAATTTGACCACTAACAACAGACGCAGTCACTCCCCTTAGTTAACTTCGTTTCATGACAGGATATGAACAAAGAATGATGCGTGAATTAAAATCCTGGCAGCGGAAAATGATTCAGAAGCCGGGTTATTTTAACAAGCTGTCAAAAGCCTGGCAGGATAAAATAAACAGCTGGATACCGGATAAAGTGCATAAAGCAATTACAGAGACGATTAAACAAATGATTCGCGGTGTATTGTTCGGTGCCAGATGGACAACAGGTAGAAAGGACGTTTCAAGCCTGGAAGAAAGCGATAAGGCAGTGGAAGAAAAAATAAAATTTTACCAACACACGGCAGCAGCAGAAGGGGCCGTAACAGGTGCAGGAGGTTTGCTCCTGGGATTAGCCGACTTTCCATTGCTTATAGCAATTAAATTAAAATTGCTTTTTGAGATCGCATCGATATACGGACATTCTGTAGACGATTACAAAGAACGCGTTTTTTTACTCCATATTTTTCAATTGGCTTTTTCAAGTGCAAAACATAGGAGAAATGTATTTCTGGGAATGCAGAACTGGAAAATCGTATCCAGGAATTTACCCGAAGATATAAGGCAATTTGACTGGCGAAGTTTTCAGCAGGAATACCGCGACTATATCGATCTTGCAAAATTAGCGCAACTGATACCAGTTATCGGCGCGCCGGTTGGTGCGGTTGTCAATTACAGGCTAATTAAAAAACTGGGCCGCACAGCCATCCAGTCTTATCACATGCGATGGGCAGAAGCACATGCCTAGCTTTTTGCTATTTAAGATTTCCCTTTTTTAATTCATTAACAGCATAGTCTGCCGCACGTGCGGTAATTGCCATATAAGTTAATGAAGGATTTTGACAGGCGCCGGAGGTCATACAGGCGCCATCAGTCACAAATACATTGGATGCACCCCAGACCTGGTTATGCGCATTCAAAACAGATGACCTGGCATCCTTACCCATTCTGGCAGTACCCATTTCATGAATGCCTAATCCCGGAGCCTGATGAGTATCCGTTTGGGTGATATTTCTTAAATCCGGCTTTGTCCAGCATCTCTGCGCCGGTATTCAAAATATCTCTGGTCATCCGAATTTCATTGTCACGAAACTGGCAGTCGATATTTAGCAGGGGCATACCCCATTTATCTTTTTTATTTTTATCCAGAGCGACTTTATTTTTCACATCGGGCAGGCATTCTCCCATGCCGGTCATGTTCATTTGCCAGTTACCGGGCAGCGTTAAACTTTCTTTGAAGTCCTTGCCGATAGTCAATATCTGCAGTTGAATTTCCCTGCTGCCTCGATCCACCGCAGGCAAAAGCATAACCCCGTATAAAATCCACTTCTGATGAATCTTTTAAATTTCTAAAGCGTGGCAGGTATACTCCTGTAGGCCTTCTGCCGTAATAATAGAGATCGGCGAAACCAGGATGTTCCCCATATACTCTTCCGCGATAGTTGTGATCCATCAGGTAATGCCCTAATGCCCCGCTGTCATTACCCATCCCTTCAGGAAACCGGGAAGAAGTTGAGTTCAGCAGTATCAGTGTGGAATTTAGTGTACCAGCATTGACAAAAATTATTTTTGCAAAATATTCAGTGTCCTGCAATGTATTAGTATCAATAACCCGCACGCCTTTTGCTTTTTGGCTTTTGTTCATCATAGATGATGGAATGCACCACAGAAAATGGCCTGAGCGTTAAATTGCCCGTAGCTATTGCCGCCGGCAGCGTGGCGGAGTTACTGCTAAAATATCCGCCAAAAGGACACCCGCGATAACACAAATCACGATACTGACAGGGACCCCGTCCATTGATCCCCCTGGAAAGATTTGCGGTCCTTGATATAATTAAATTCCTGCCCGGATAATTTTTCTCGATACTCGCTTTGAAGTGTTTCTCTATACAGTTCATTTCCATCGGAGGCAAAAATTCACCATCCGGTACCTGTGGCAACCCGTCCCGGTTGCCGCTTATGCCCGCAAATTTTTCAGCATAGCTGTACCATGGTTCAATATCCTTGTAGCGTATTGGCCAGTCAATGCCAACGCCATCTTTAGCGTTTGCCTGAAAATCCATATCGCTCCAGCGCTGTGTCCATCGCGCCCACATTAAAGATTTTCCGCCTACCTGGTAACCTCTTATCCAGTCGAACGGTTGGGTTTGTATATAAGGATGTTCCGCGTCCTTTACAAAAAAATGCTGCGTTTCTTCAGTAAAAGCATAACACCTCGAGACAATCGGATTTTGCTCGTGAATGTTCAGCGATAACTCCCCCCGGTGTGGGAAGCCCCATGGAGGCGTGTTTGCCGTTGTATAATCTTTAATGTGCTCCACATTGCGGCCACGTTCCAGCACTAATGTTTTTAATCCCTTTTCACATAGTTCTTTTGCCGCCCAACCTCCTGATATGCCAGAACCGATAACAATGGCATCATAAGTCTGGCCTGCATTCCGATTACTATTTATATTAAACGATGAATCTTTAGGATCTCCCATGTTATTTTCCATTCTTGATATTACGACCATCCGAAATATCTAAATCACTTTCATAAATTTTTCTATTATGGTTGACGCAATCCATCCAGAGTTCATGGTCATGCGTCAAAATAAAACTTAAGCCGAGTTCGCGTCTTCCAGGCAATAATTCCTTTCTCGCCTTTTCAATGGATTTTTTCAGTTGAGCTAAAGTCAGGTCGGTACAATATACAGGGCTTCCGGGCTGTTGTTTCCATGAATCCTGAAGTGATCCACAATCTAAAGAATCAAAGCCACTATCATTTACAAGAATCGATACCAGGTCTTTTGATCGTTTATCATCTCCGGCAACAGGAAGTGCTATACGCGAGGGAGCATCTTTAGGAAGACCTGAAGCCACCAGGGAACCCGAAAGAATACTGTTGTAAACCTTTATAACTGGTCGTTGAAGTTGTTTTGACACCCAAACACTTTCGGTCATCCCATTCTCAATGTCTTCAATTATACCGTCTCTGATAGGATAATAGTTACAGGTATCGATAATCGTAGTCTTCGCTGAAACATTTTTAAACAGTTGTTTTGGCAATTTAAGTATTGCTATCAATGGGATTGTCACAACAATTACATCAACATCAGCAACGACTTCTTCCAGTTCAACTGCCGAAGCTCCTGTTTCTAAAGCTAAATTCGTGAGCTTGTCGATTCCACTGGAATTGGTCATTTTTATTCTGTGGCCCGCCTTAGAGTATTGTCGAATCAAAGTTCCTCCAATCTGGCCGGCTCCAATAATTCCTATTTTCATTTTATCATATTGCTTTTTGAAATACGTCAGGTCCCGTCACCGGTTCTTGTTCATCCGACTGCTTTGTCCGGCTCAGCTATCCCGAATGGTCGTAGTCCTTTAAACAGAAGCCAAAATCCTATTGCAAGTTCGAAAACAAAAATAAGACCACCGTAAATTTCCAGAGGAATTACTTTCCTTAGCTCAGGAAATATGATGAAGGAGAAGGCGCATGCTCCCATCAATAAGGAAGCAATCATTCCCCAGACTGCCAAAAGTCTTGGGATGAAGCCGGACCTGAACCACAAATAACAGAAAGTGAAGCTCCGAACCCCGGCGAATACCAAACCAACATTATATGTAGCATCATGCGCACTGACCGACATCCTCGCCAGTGCATATAATTGACTTGATTCGAATGCCTTCAAATAATCGGCGCCGCTCAATATTCGAAGTGTATCGAAGTCATTCAGAGTAACGAAGACCAGGATTGCAGTCTCTATTAGCCCCCAACCAGCAGCCATCAGGGCAAGGATTCTGTTGACCGGCCTCAGGACTATATAGAGAGCAGTGATCAGCGCAATATCGATTGCGAAGACGGTGAGATTACTGGCGATACCAAGGCGAAAAAGCCTTTCGTGCTCCATAATGTTCTGCGCAGTTTGCGCGGCATTGTTGAAGACGATCAGTTGACCCCGGGCATAGAACTCGGCGAAGACCGCCGGGACGAGTGCAAACAAATAAGTGAATCCAACAACTTTCGCTGCTTTGCGTTGTGATTCTTCGATGGTGCCGATTGTCATTTGATTTTTCCAACAGTTTAATGGACGACTTAATTAGTTAACCCGATCATGCCGGTTGTCTCCGTGAAAGCGTGGGAACGCCTTTAATGAGCAGCCACAGCGCGACCGGGATTTCAAACGCGACCATCGGCAGCCATATATAACCAGTTATCGATCCTTTTAGTAAACCGATGATCTGCAACGGCAGGCCCAATACGAGTAGTACCGACGCAATCAGGCCAATCCATGCGAGTGGAGCAGGGACTATCCGTCCGCGCAGCAGGAGATACGAGAAGATCATGCTCCCCACGGCGAAGAAGATCGCACCAGTCATCGCACTCTGGGTTGGCATCAGTAAAAAGTCACCTAACACATCTGCTGTGGCAGGACCACCTGTACCTGCTCTTGATTTCGCAAGCCACAGCAGTCCCAGTGTATTACGGAGGCCGATAACACCCAGCAAGCCTTCGGAAACGCGACAGGCCAGTCCGAGCATCGCGAATTCGTGATTAACGTCGCGCGTTATTCCGTACAGAGTCACCGCGAGCACAAGGGCCGAGAAGGATTCACACAGCTCAAGCAGGATGGCAATGCGCACATCCGACGTGTGTCCGGCGATGCGCAGAAGAATCGCATTTGTCCCTTCGGCATCAGTTGCCCGGTTCATCAGGAACAGGGCGGTGAGACCGGCTGCTATATAAAAAAGGAAAGTGAAGCCGGCGAGCCTTGCGTAAAGTTGCCGGGAAGTTTCAATCTTAAGATTTGTCATATGTATACTTTATTATAGTGTATATGTCTTCAGATCATGCCAACCCGCTACTGTCCACTGATACCTTTCTAAAATCAAACTTCAATTGCGCGAAGTCCTTTTTTAAAATGTATGTGAGTGCAAGAAAAGCGAATAAAGAATGACCTGAATAGCTCCGTCAATAAACAACTGCTTGTGGTAAACCAACAACACAATAAGGTCAATGATAATTCAGGATGGGGAATGGTCAGGACCTTTTTTTACCGGATCAACACCATGGATCCTCTCAGCGTTTGTTCTTTACCGTTACTGTCTGTAAAGCGCGCCATCCATATATAGGTACCCGTGGGCTGCGGAGTGCCGGATAAAGTACCATCCCAGCCTCCGAAAGGATCGGAACTGTGAAAGAGCAACTGTCCCCAACGGTTGAAGATCTGTAACTGGTAACCATTCACCAACCCGGGATAGCGCAATCGAAATACATCATTCAATCCATCGCCATTTGGCGTAAAGGCATTCGGAAATACCATTACAGCCGCACAATCCTTCATCCCCACAACGACGGAATCGGTTCCCAGGCAACCCTGTTGATCTACTACTTGTAATATATATTTACCTGCAGCCTTCGCCTGAATGGAAGGACCCGTTTCACCGGTAGACCAGCTATATGCTGCAAATTCACCACGGGGCCGGATTGTGGCGTTGCCAACGGAGCACACCGTTGTATCCGATGGCAGAAATCCGACAGGCGATTGTGCATAATCTGCAATATGAATCGAATCGGCCGCCATACATTGATGTTGATCCACCACCTGCACCCGGTAGTAACCGGTATCAGGGACAGTGAAACGCTCGCTGTTGCTTCCGTTCTGCCATACATAATTCACATAGCCGGCACCGGCATCCAGTACCAGGGTCTGATCCCTGCATAGGACTTCACCGCCCGTAATCCGCAGTGCAGGTGGCGGATAAACGATAAGCGTCACGGTATCTGATATCTTACAATTATTTTGATCAACAGCCACCACCGAATATTCTCCCGCCACCTGTACATCAATGGAGGCCGAGGTTTCGCCATCGCTCCACGAATAGGATACAAAATTTCCGGCGGCAGAAAATACCGCGTGCGCACCGGCGCAGATGGCCGTATCCTTTCCCAGTGTAGCCGTGGCCTTTGAATATACTTTGAACTGCAATTCACCAATTCCCTGGCATCCACCGGCATCCAGAACACTGAGCTGGTATGTTGTATCGGCATCCGGAAAGAAAACGGCTTGCCCGTCAGGCAGTGTCAGCAAATGGAAGTCCGGAGCCCAGTTATATTGTATGAATCCCGTTGGTGCGTTCACTTGTATAGAGTCGGAGGCGCAGATCGTTCGCGGCGGGCCGAGATCGATTGTAAAAGATGTTTTAAAGTTCACATTGATCGTATCTGCCTTCGTGTTGCCGCAGGAATCCGTTACCATCAGCCAATATTGTCCGGACGTTTTCACCATTAAGGAATCATTGGAGGAATTGTCCTGCCATTGGTACTGTACATATTTTCCCTGTGGTTTCAACAATAGTGAATCTCCGGAACAAAGCGTGGTATCGGTGCCCAGATTGAAGTCGACAAGCGCCGGAGCTACTGTTACCATGATAGAATCGGCGATATCATTACAGGGAGCCGGTTTTTCTGCGCGGATTTTATATACGCCGGGTGTTTTGAAAAGCAGTCGCGCTTTTCCCCCATCCTGGAAAACGGTTTTAATATTCACTGCGTCATAAGTCCAGATTACGGGATCGGCACAGGATGGATCTTTATGTGCAATGAACTCGAGCGTATCCTTCAGGTTACAAATAAAATTACTGCCCGATAGTTTCATGAAAGAACATAAGGGCACATATTCGGGACAGAGGTGCCGCAGTTCGGAATTGGGATTGGTGGCGATGACCGACAGATTCAATACCTGCATTGATTGGTCCGTCACCACCGGATTACCCAGGGTATAAGGATCCACCTGCAGAAAAGTCAACACCGATTGCGACGGATATTGATCGCAGAGCGGACCGGGCCCGACTCCATTCGAATCCACTTTTTGCAGGACCAGATTTTCCGCTAATCCCGCAACGGCACTGAACAATGGCGTTATTCTTTGTCCGATCATCGCCAGACCCTTCGCCGGCGCAGGGACTGCCTGATCAAAGTAACCCAGTGTATAACCATAATAAGTTTGCTGCCAGAGAATATTCATTGCCGGATCGAGCCGGAGGTAATAATTCAGGTCTACAAAGCCGGGCTGTAGTGCAATTGTTTGTGCGCCGGAATAAAAAATTTCGAGGGCATTGTTTTCATCCACGATCAGGTTAGTAGCATTAACCGTATTGAGTTCCGAAGGCAGATTATTGATCTCCGTTCCGCCCCTGGATATTTCCATCGAAATCGATTTCCACCAATGCCAGCGAGTTGGTCCACTCATTATTATTGGGATTTATCAGCGAATCGGCGAAGCCATTTATGATCAGTCCGTTTTTATATATGTGAATTCCAAGAAAAGACAAAAATTTATTGGTACCCGAATAGGCCTTCGACCAGATCAAATTGCCCGTGGCTGCATCCAACTTGAACAACATAGGAAGTTCGATCCATTGGTTGGCTATAGGGTTCACCGCCTTGTAGTAATAGCCTGTCAGGTAGGCGAAGCCATCCTTTTCTATGAGATCGGTGAACGAACCATAGTCGGCGTCATCGATAAGATATTTTTTCTGCCAAAGAAAAGATCCCTGAGGGTCGAGCTTAGAAAGCAGATAATATTTGCCGCCATAGTTCCCTGCCAGCAGCATCAGCGAATGATCCGGCATTTCTTTCAGGGAGCCGAACCAGTTCAGGTCATAATTGCCATGATAGCTGCGCGTCCACAATATGTTACCGTTCTTATCGAGTTTAAGCAGGTAGGATTTGTCGAGTTCATCGCGCAGGGCTACGATCGCCACAAAACCGGAATCAAAAGTTGTAATCAGTGCGCGTACCTGAATCTCATTGCCCTGGGGAAGAAGCCGGGACCACAGAATGCAACCGCTCTCGGAGATCCGTACAAAATATGGTGAGACAGCACCCGACTGGGTTGAGGTTCCCGAAATCCCTGCCATCAGGTAACCGTCACTTTTGGCATTAACGATCGCCGAGCCCCATTCGTTTGAGCCAGGCAGGCCATAAGCGGTGCTCATCTGTTTAATATCCGCGGGCGGGGTTCCGTTGCGGACGATATAGGTGGTAGCGGTATCGGTGCAATTACCCTGGTGCGCCACGAGCAGGACGGGCGTGATGCCGACAGCCGGGACATAATTTACCAGGTCGGTCGTCGTGTATTTGAAATAACTGTCCACGATCCATTCGTAGGAGTCGGCATTCTGACTGGTATTGGTAAAGGTGATGCCCTGGCCTGTATAAAGTGTGGTGTCGTTGCCTGGGGTGAAAGCCGCTTTTACATTACAGCCACCAGAAAGGATGGTTGACGGTTGAGGGTTGACTGTTGATCCCGCATGTGCGGGACTTACCGATGACTGTTGATCCCGCATGTGCGGGATTGATTGTGATGCGGTTTCCTGGAGATGCTGTCGCCGCGCGATTTCATTCTGTGCAAAAGCCTGTCTCGCATTCGCGATTTTGATCTGGGTGGAATCCAGCAAAATGCCCGGCCGCCTGGGATCAGCATATAATTTCCGGTAAGGGGAAATCTGCCCGGTCGCTGGAATGGCAAGCAGCAGGGCCAGGGCGACATGAAGAATTCTGGTTTGCATCGGGACTTACTAAATGTAAGATTTCGGCGGTGCTTTGCCAATTCTTTTGCCGGCCGGAGTTCCTTGAGCTGATGTCTCATCTAGTCGGCCACCTTCACCATGATATTTTTGAAATGCACTTCGCTGTTCGGATCGTGTCCCTGTAAAGCGAAAGTACCGCTGGAGAGAAAATGGTCCGTCTGTCCGGGGGCTGGTTTGAAATCATTTGGTTCGGTGTAATCCACCACCGTTTTGTCGTTGATTTTTACGGTGATATGTTTCCCCTCCACTTTGATGTATTCCGTGAACCATTCCATGTCCTTCACATATACTTCCTTTATATTGACCACGTCGTAGAGGCTGCCGGTGCGTTTCCAGTCAGTATGTGAATTATTTACCTGTACTTCGAATCCATACTTCGGCCAGCTGCTTTCCTGATATTGGGTATGAAAATAAATACCTGAATTCGCACCGGGCCAGGTCATTACGTCCACTTTCAGCTCGAAATTTTTGAAGTTGTGATTTTTATAGTCTCCTGCATAAAACAAATGGGCCGTGGGGCCATGGACCACGATCTGGCCGTCTTTTACTGAAAACGTGCTGGCATTTTCCCCTACTTTCCATCCGTTCAGCGAATGGCCGTCGAACAGGGATACCCATTCCCCCGAAGCGGGATTAATGCTTCGGAAGGCAAAGAGTGCGACCAGGATTGCCGGAAACCAAAACCATTTTTTCATAGGCACAACCACGGGTTTATTTATTTGGGCGCTTTGTCGACCTTTATAGCGAGAGATTCGGTATAGGTAATGTCTACCATATCTCCGACTTTTACGCCATTGAGTTTTTTCGGATCTTTCACTTTAATCGTTTTGGTGTTACCCTCGGGGCCCTTGAATGTTACGGAAGGAATAGCCGGGTCGATCGCTACCACTTCGACCGTTACGACAACTTGTTTTGCCATAGCGGCTGCAGGCGTCTCTCCGGGTTTGGCTCTGGCAGCTGCTTCAGTAGTCTGCACTCCGGAAGCTTTGCTGTGAGACAGGACCTCGTAAGCTACTTCCTCGGTATATACTGCAGTAATTTTATCGCCTACCTTTACCTGCGCAAGGTTTTTTACATGATCACCGGCAATGAAACTGTGTTCCTGACCATCTTCCGTTTTGATGGTCACTTCCCGTGTTTTCTGGTTGATCTTTGTAACCGTTGCCGTCACCGTCTCGGAAGCCGTCACTGACTGTCCTTTAACTTCCTGTGCCTGTGCATTCGTTAAGCTGAATAGAGTAATCAGTACCGCAACTGCGATCGCTTTAACTCCCTGCCTTTGTGGAACTTCAATTTCCTTTCTCATGATAATATGTTTAATGGAATAATGATTGACGGAAGGAAAGGTATAAAAAAATTTGATGCGCCGGTATTAAAATGTAATGCTGAACTCCCCGGATCAACACGAAATTATAAATTGAGTATGATAAGATTGAAAATAGTATTAATAAATTGTTTTGATACTAATGTCTGAAAGGAATATTATTCATAAATACAAACTGAAACTGAAGTTTGTTTCCATCCTCATATATCTGGTACATCAGGCCGGTTTCCACTCTTAAATAATTATTGATGGCATATCCGACTGCCCCATATATTCTGTCCTGGTCAAACACGGGTGTGTTCGTGCGCAGGAATATTTCATTATAAGCTGAAAAATAAAACACATCTTTTTTTATCACTTCCTGATTAATCGGAATATTAAATGAAAGGAAATACCTGAAACGCATCCTGACATCCGAGGCAATAAAACGCTCTTCTATTCTGTACCGATGCTGAATGAATACACGGCCAAAGTTTTGCCTGGTGATAAACTGCTGATAAATTCTGTTTTCTGTCGTGCTGGTCTTCGCATCAGTGCCGGAAATATAGGGCTCAGAATATACGAAAGCGTACCCCAAAAGAACATTATTGTTATTTTCTGTCAGATTATATCCGATTCCGGTTCGGAATATCAATTGTTCCAGGTCTCCCATAAAATTATAATTCCGATACTGCATTTCATTCCACCAGTTCCATCGTTTGTTTATTTGCTGATTGCCGAAATAAAGATACCAGCTGCCAATATCACTCTTTTGGGCACATAGTCTGATTTGACAAACCGACAAAGCCATCAAAAATAGAAATACAAATATCTTTTTATTTAAAACAGGGTTTTTAAATCCTTTGCTTTTCATCATAAGCAAATATAACAGAATGTCAAAATCCCGGAGTATTGGATTGGTAAACCTTGCTGGCTCTGTTACCAATCAGTTTGCTTTAGCCTGGCATACAGATCAAGGCTAATATATGTGCCGTTCTTGATTTCACAGTCTTTCAATGTGCCTTCCAGGATAAAGTTCAATTTGGCCATTACTTTTTTGCAATTGAAGTTTTCCGTTTCCACAAACCCCTCAATTCTATGCAGATCCATATCATTAAAGCCGTAACCGACTATTAGCGGTATTGCTTCTGTTATCATTCCCTTACCCCAAAATTCCGGCAACATCCAGAATCCGATTTCAGCTTTTCTATGTTCTTTGGCCAAATAGTACAGACCGGCCGCGCCATAAAATCTTGTATTGTCTATGGAGCAAATTGCCCACCAGATACCTGTTCCCTTTTTCTCAAGCTCTGCAAACCAGGCCATTTGTTTTTTTGTTGCCTCCAGGCTGGTGAAATTAACTCCGTAATACTTTATTACATCAGGATCCGAAAGACCCCTGAACACATTTTCCAGATCATTTTCAACAAACTGCCGCAACAATAATCTGTCCGTTTTTAATATTGGAAATTCGTCAATCATTATACAACTGGTTTAATTTCCTTTAAGGGGAAAAGATCAGTAAATGTGAAAAACATTTGCAAGAAAGCCAAACTAAAAATGGAAAATGCCGACAGCATCGAGGATGGCAAAAAAAATCCCGGTCATTAATCGGACCGGGAATAATACTTCACCAAATATTGGATTAAAAACGGGTTTCATTATAGAGGTGCAAAGATCATTTACTCGTCCATAATGAATCTTTATAAATCAACTAATCTTCTTCGATTTTCAAGGGAAAAAATGACAAATAACCTCCGGGCGATAACTCTTTCGACCGACAGATTAGCGTTGCTTTGTAAGAATGTTAAACATAATATAATAAAATGCTTCCGGTTGTTCAAACATGGGATAGTGCCCGCAGTCCTGAATCCAGTGTAACTCATAGGAAGGAAACACCATTTTATATTCATAGTCAGCGAAACTCAGAATATCCTGTCTGCCATCAATAATGTAAACGGGCTTTTTGAATGCAACCAGTGATTTTCTTAAATCAACTGTTGACTTTGCTACATCTTTAAAAATCAATTGTTGTGTTTTCCGGTTTTGCGGAACATCCATATAAGGCATCAGGCTGTCCATCCTTGCTATATTAGCAACAAAGCCTGATAATATCAGATACCTGTACTCCCTGGATTCATCTTCTGTAAGCTTACCATCATTCATTTTCCGGGTTAAAATTTCCATTCGTTTATTTTCCGTTTCACTCCATTTCGCTATTCTGTTAAACTGGAGGGTCTGACGCAGTTCCTTGCCCATCAGCATTGAACTCGGTGATATTACAATTAAGGCCTTCACTCTTTCCGGAAAAACGGAAGCGAAATACATCGCTAATGTTGCGCCCCAGGAATGACCACATATAATTACTTCATTTAAACCCAAATGATCTAATAACAGGTTTAAGTCAGAAACCGCAGTTTGTAAATTAATGGTGTTTGAATCCAGTGGATCGGGTATGGAAAGCCCTGTTCCCCGTTCTTCTAATAAGATTACCCGGTTGTTAGAACTTATTTTCGCGGCCATATCAGCAAGCTGCGAGCAACTATTGCCCGGACCACCTGTCAATAAAACTATCGCTTCCCCTTTTCCGTATTCATGATAATAAAGAAATCCATTCTTATATTTTATAGAATCAGTCTTTTGTGCAATTCCGGGCACTACACAGTGTACGATGAAAAATATAATTATGCAGCGTGCCATAACTTTCCCATTTCTTGTTTTAATCCCCGAAGTTTAATCTTTTTTTTTTTTTTTTTTTTTTTTTTTTTTTTTTTTTTTTTTTTTTTTTTTTTTTTTTTTTTTTTTTTTTTTTTTTTTTTTTTTTTTTTTTTTTTTTTTTTTTTTTAATTTAGGAGTAATTAACCTGCCATAAAAATATTTTAAACAAAAAACCCAACCTTTTACCGCATCATGGCGGAGTATATACCTATGTATACAACCATTTTCCTTTCTCAAATACTCTTACCATGAAAAAATCGGCCATCCTGATTTTAAGTTTTCTGTTAACCATCTGTATTTCAGCCTGTAAAAAAGAAGCAACCGACACCAGCAACCCGACTTTGGAAGCGTCTAAAACCAACTCCATAAAAAAAGGAGAACCCGTCGTATTTACACTTCCACAAACTATGTGCAGGCAGTTCGGTAAACTGGCGCGTTAGTCCGAACGCCAATACACAACTCAATACCAGCGGCAATATCGCTTCCGTTTTATTTGGTGCCAAAGGAACTTATACGGTAACTGCCGAATCCGGAACCACGATAGCTACCAGTAGTGTTTCCGTTACAGATTCTGTTTATACCGGCGGGGACGCCCCGATACCGCCTACAATTTTACCGCTTGTAACCGGCGAATCAATAAATATTTCAGTATCCCGGGTTGATTCCAATTCCATAACCGGATTATTATTCATCGCACAAACCACGCATAGCTATCCTTGTATCGGCAATTACCTGATTTCTGAAACCAGTTCCGATGCAGGCGGTTATACCATACAATATACCGGTGTGAACGTACCTGGCGGGTGTACGGGTAGTAATGCAAAAGCGGGCGGGTTTGGTTTTTTGTTTCCATTTCCAGTCGGCACCAGTACGATTACGATTATCGTTGGCGGAAAAACTTATTCAGGAACCATTACCAAATCGGGTGATAGTTACACCATCAACTGGCCTGATACAACCGGAGTGATTATTTCTCCAACCAGTATACAATAATTTAAAAATAAAATTTACCAGAGCCGTTTTGAATTAAAATCAGAACGGCTCTTTTTTCGGTTTGGAAGAAATCACACATATAATAGAAGGTTGTAAAAAGCAGGACCGGTTGAGCCAGGAAAAATTGTACCGTCAATTTTACCCGGCCCTTTATACTTTATGCAAAACCTTTTTTGAAAATAACCACGATATACTAACCGCATTAAACAATGGCATGTTGCGGGTTTATAAAAATATTGAACGATTTGATCCTAATAAAGGAACCCTTTTCAACTGGGTATATACCATAGTAAGAAACGCTGCTTTAACCTTGGTGAGAGACAAAAAAACTGAAACACGGCTGGAACTGTTCACAGATGATTTAGCGGAAAAAGCGATCTACAATCCCTTCCGGGAAAAGGAATGGCATGATATCTATCTGTTTCTTGGGAAAGTTACCCCATACTACCCGTGCTATCTGCAGCCTGTATTATATGGAAGGATTTCCCATCCAGGAAATATCTGCTGCGCTGGAGATGAAAGAGCCAACCGTAAAATGGCATCTGAACGAAAGCAGGAAAAAATTAAAAATGATTGCCCAACCAAATCTAAACGAACGTGAATGAGAAATTTTTACATATTACTACTGGCTTAAACGAGCCATATCCTTCCCCGGATATACCCGAGGACCTGGCCTGGGAAGAAATGCGCAAACTCCTGGACGAAGACATGATCAAAAGCTTTCGCCCCGCCCGCCCCTCTCCAATCCGCCCAATCGCGACAATAATAATTGGAAATATGGCCTGCTCCTGTTATTCATAACCGGTATTTTCTGTTATTTGATTTGGGATAAACAGGGGCAGGTTTACAATAAAGCTCATTCTGAAAATGTGATTAATAAAAAAGAAAATAATCAACCTAAGGCCTCGGAACGAAATTTCAGGGAAAATGATTCTACAAAAAATGCTGCCAAAGACCATCATCCTGCTTCGGACGACATCCAGACAGTCCAGAAATAATGCTAAGCGGGTTGTACAAGAATTAGCGACCCGCAGTCATGGTCCAACATAAGATAAGCCGAATCAGCAACCTGGCCCATCCGTACAACGAATTCAAAAAACACCGAAGCCATAATTGATAATAACAGAAAGAATTACAGAAAACAGCATCGACATAACCGCTGAAAATAATTCTGCTGACAATAAGCGTAAATCAAAAACCGGATACCAGTCAATCCAAAAACAGTGACAGTTTAAAAAATAAAACGGTAAAACCAAACAATACCGATAAAGGAAATCCATAGCCTCCCGCTACCCCCCGGGAAGAAAAAGAGAACAAAAGAATCGCATTGGCAGCCGGTTTGGGGTTCAACCAGTTTTTTACCCTTGGCAGTCAGCAACATTCAAGTTATAACTCGGGCGGTACGGTCGGTGCACTTTCTGATTATATACCGGTTCCATTCATACGCTGGTATATCAGTAAAAAACTGTACCTGCAGATAGAAGGGCAGATCAATACCCCCCAATACACCAAACAGTTACTGGCCAAACATGAAATCATAAATGACACGTCCAGGCCGGGCCAGATAACCGAAAACAATTCAGTATATATCAATAAGCTTTTCTATTTTAATATACCGCTGAGCATTAACTACAGCCCCTTTCAAAACTTTTATGCCGGGGCGGGACTGCAATTTTCCCAATTAACCAATGGTGTCGGACTATTTGAAGGACAGGAATATAGCCCACTAAGTCCGGATACATTATCGAAATCTAAATTCGCAAGTATGAAAGAAGATCCTGTATACAAAGAGATCAAAACCATCGAAATCCGGAAATTATGAACTCATCCCTTTAACAATTGTGGCAGATAAATAGTAAAAGTTGCACCCTTACCCAATTCGCTCTCTCCGGTTATAAAGCCACCATGATTTTCCATTATTTTTTTACACAGTGCCAAACCAATCCCTGCTCCGGTATATTCATGCTTGCTGTGCAGTCGTTGAAACAACGAAAAAATCAGTTTATTGTACTGCTGTTCAAATCCAATTCCGTTATCCTGAAAACTCATTTTGAAATAGTTGTCCTCCAAAAGTGAGACTCGGCGAATTCGGAATTTCTATCTCTTGCTTACCAGCTCCGCGCTTATTTTAATTACAGGAGACTCAACAGAGTATTTTAAAGAATTACTAATAATATTCGAAAATAATTGTCCCAGCTGTATATGATCACCAAATACAACCGGCAGAGGTTCGCATTTGATAGTTGCGTTTTTCTCTTCAATTAATAGCTCAAAATCCTGACTAATTTCATGTACCACGGTATTCAGATTTACTTCACCAATATTCAGATTTTCTTTGTCTTTGGTAAGACGACTATAATTCAGTAACGATTTAATAAGTTCTGACATTCGTTTCGCGGAAAAATCCAATTTTCCAATATACTTTGTTACAAATTCCTCGTCGTGAAAGTTCTCCCTGATCAATTCTGAAAATGTCTGTATTTTTCGAAGTGGTTCCTGAAGGTCATGAGAAGCCACATAAGCAAATTGTTCTAATTCGCTATTTTGTATTTCAAGTTCCCTGGTATAGCTGGCAAGTTTATCCTCAGCAATTTTTTTCTGCGTAAGATCGCGCGTTACTTTTGAAAACCCGATTACGTCCTTCTCTTTATTATGTAGTGCGGTGATTACGATCATTCCCCAAAATCTTGTGCCATCTTTTCTTACACGCCAGCCTTCATGAGTTGCTTTGCCGGTTTCCCTGGCCTGATTCAATAGCTTATCAGGCAGCCCATTTTCACGATCCTTCGCAGTATAGAAGATATCGAATCTCCGCCCGACAATTTCCTCACTCTTGTATCCTTTGATGAACTCAGCTCCGGCATTCCAATTTTCAATCACTCCATTTGCGTCTAACAGGATAATCGCGTAATCCTGTACTTCGGCGATCATTTTGTGATAGCGTTCCTCACTCATTTTTAAATTGTCCTCTGCGATTTTTTTGTCCGTAAGGTCTCTTGTCACTTTGCTGAAACCAACTACATTTTCGTTGTCATCATGTAATGCAGTAATAGTGATACTTCCCCAAAATTTAGATCCATCTTTTCTGATTCGCCAACCTTCCTGCGCGGCTCTTCCATTCTTTTTTGCCTCATCTATTAATATTTGAGGTAAATTATAAGCCAGATCTTCCTGTGAATAAAATATGCTAAAATGCCTGCCCAAAATTTCTTCCTGGCTGTAAAGCTTGATTCTCTGGGCTCCTTTGTTCCAGCTACGAATAATTCCATCCTCGTCCAAAAGTATAATGGCATAATCCTGTATCTCCCTAATCATCCTCTGGTAAAGACGATCGCTGCCAGTTAAGTCGTTACTCACACCATCATGATGTTTCATTACTATACTTTATTTTGTATAATCCGTGGTTGCATCCGAAAATATCCCGGACAACCTTTCTTTCACTCCGCTTTTCTGACTGGCTTGATGATAAAATTGTCATTTGCTCCTAATTTCCGGCTATCTTCCAGAGCCGATCGATCCGCACACTCGTAGAGTACATAAAAAATTTAGAGTGCCTTAAACGTTCATCTTTTTTCAATATTCCTCAAACAGGTAATACCATCCATTTTTGGCATATTCACATCAATAAAGATATATTCGGGTATATAACTATGATCTGACTCAAACATTGAAATGGCGTCAACACCGGTATTACAAGTCAAACAATGAATGTCTACTATTAATTTCCTGAACGCACATCAGGAATATTTCCTGTCATCCGGATCATCATCAATAATCAGGCAATGAATTGGCTTTTGCACTTGTAAGTCTTTAGTGTTCTACTTGTCTATTAAAGGTGAAAATCCTGTCGCATTTCAGGTGATCGATCAGAAATGCAAAGATATTGTTAACTGCCCAGTATCGGGCGGTTCGAATTCCTGCATCACCACCGGTAACGATTGCAATTTTCCCGGTAAGGTCGAGCCTTTGGTCGTGTCCCTTGCTGAAGATGTGGGTTGAAACCTGAATGCAAAGGTTTAACGTAACGTTTCCGTTGAGAATCGGTCTGTTCCAGCTCAATTTGTTGGATAGAAGCCAAACTTGATAGAAAAGAAACTGTATGACTTTTTCTAAAGTCCTTCAATTTGCACTGATCAAAAATGGACATCGTTAAAACAAGATGCCCACTTGCAGAGAGTGTGCCGGTTTCACTTCAAATGCCTGCGTCTACAATACTCTCTGTTATCTCAATACCATCTTCATCGCATCGCAGGGTTTTGATATAAATGCCAGTTTTGATATTGACAATAAAAGTCTGACTATCCAGATCGGTCAGTTCGGTAACCAGCATTATTTTCATCCGGGGAATTTTTCTAAAATAGACGTTTTTACATTCCTGTCCAGGGCATCTGCCAGGTAATATTTTACGCAAAAGGCAAAACTGCCATTGTCTTTATAATAGAAGCTTTGTCCCTCATATGACCTGAAGTAAAGCTGGCGACAAAATAATCTTGCTCCTTACTCCATATTACCCCGGTGGCCAGGGAAAAATTATTTAAAAAATGCCTGACGGCGTGAATATTAACGTCATTCATTCGCAGGTAGGCATAGCTGGTGTGGGCTGAAATTCGACTTAAAGGCACTTATTTCAATGAATAAAAGCAAAAGAAAGGAAAGTAATCCCCGTAAAAAAATCTCCGGGTCTTGACCAAAAGGACGTATGACAGGCATTGGGAAAGGATTTTTGGTTAATTATTAATGATAAGTTAACATTAAATTAATAATTAAACAAAGATCCTTTTGTATCTCGTCTCCCGGGCTTTTTAAAATGACGCTGGACTACAGATTTTCGTACCAGTCCAAAACATAGTCGGCTACTTTCTCCCAACTGGTCCCCCGCATATATCCTCTAACTTTAATTCCAGCTTTTTCGCCATCATAAAAATTGAATCTTAAAATTGAAAGCAATTGTCTACACAACATACTGGCGGGCCTGAAGTTCTGCAGATCAAAGAAATAGAAAAACCTTATCCGAAGGACGACGAAGTCCTGATAAAAGTTCATGCGGTATCAATAAATGATTGGGATTATGGCCTTCTTCATGGTGACTTCATAAATCGCCTGCTAAACGGTCTTCTGAAACCGAAGAGAAAAATACTCGGCTCCGATATTGCAGGACGAATTGAAGCAGTTGGTAAAAATGTAACCCGGTTTAAAACAGGTGATGATGTGTATGGTGATTTGAGCGGTCGACTGGGGAGGTTTCGCTGAGTATACCTGTGCCCGGGAAAAAGCATTAGCGCTGAAACCTACAGCCATGAGTTTCGAAGAAGCAGCGGCAATACCGCAGGCGGCAATGCTGGCTGTACAGGGTCTTATTGATAAAGGGAAAATTCAGCCGGGCCAAAAGCTATTGATTAATGGTGCAGGCGGAGGTGTTGGTACTTTTGCCGTGCAGATTGCCAAATCATACGGGGTTGAAATAACCGGTGTTGACAGCACAGGTAAATTGGATATGCTGCGCTCAATTGGCTTTGATCATGTCATTGATTATACAAAAGAAGATTTCACAAAAAGCGGCCAGTGTTATGATCTGATCCTTGACGTTAAGACAAATCGTTCGATGTTCGATTATGTCCGTGCATTAAGTCCTAATGGAATGTATGTTACAGTCGGAGGTTCCATGTCTCGGCTTCTCCAGGCTTTAGTCCTGGGACCATGGATTTCCATGATCTATAAAAAACGGATATGTATCGTTGCCCTGAAACCAAACAAGGATTTAGTTTATATGAACAAGCTTTTCGAAGCCGGCAAAGTCAAACCTGTAATAGACGGACCTTACAGGCTGGATGAGTTTCTTAAAGCATTCAGGCTTTTTGGTAAAGGCGACCACAAAGGAAAAGTAGTAATAACTATGTAAAGCATGCTAATACCTTGTATCAAAACCGCACAGCATTATCTTCATCTCCCGGACGAACACCGCAGTTCCGTGAGCTGGTGGATCTTTTTAGTCAGTGGACTCGGTGTGATCGTTATCGCGCTGATCACTCTAAGTGTGCAGACCATCTGCACGGCGATGGCGAATCCGGTGAAGAGTCTGAATACGGAGAAAGAATTATTTATTTAATTCAGCAGTGAGACCTGCTACCAGGTTTTCTGTGATGTCTTCATTTTTATGGTCTGCCAGATACTTTTCAGTAGCGGAGTTAACTGATCCAAAAACATTTTTGACAGATTTTTTTTTCAGTTCAAAAATATGTGAGACCTCTTTATTTTCATCCAAAAGATAATAGGTGACAATATCCTCGTATTCATCATAATTTTTTCCGTTAGCCGTATAACCATTCGTCGTCTGGTCTGATTTTATGAACTTGTTCTTATAAAGTTTATAGACCGAATATTTCGACCCTTCATAAATGACCTGAAAAAATTCGCCGTCATTTATCAGTGGCACACGCATGAAAATAAAACCGCCTTTGTCAGTTTTCAGGCAAAACATTCTAACCTGGCTCTTGTTTACAGCGATAGGGGAATCACCGTTTCTTATTAACAACAGGTTTCCACTCATCTTATCATAGTTGTACCGGTAATCCGGTTTATGGACGATAGTATAGGAATCATTCACAACAAGGCCAGGGACGTATAAAAAAAGCAAAAACGGGGAACCAACAGTTGCTTCTTTATTATATACACTTGGCAGGAATTTATCCCAACTACCCGACTCCGGCCCTTCAGCAGCGACACCACGGGCGGTGGGCGCTACCAGCCTATGTTCTTCACCGGTGTGGTTTATTGAGTTCTTTTCTGTTTCCTCCAGTCTTATATCCTGTGTATCCGCAGATATATAACTTACTAATTGAGTCAGCGCAGACTTTTCCAGGCTGTCCCTTAAGTGATTTCCAGAGGTTTGGGCTATAACCTGCGAGAAGAAAAGCATCACCATAGCGGCGAATAAGAGAAATTTGTTCTTCATGGCAACAATCTTTTAGAAATTTGACCCGGTAGCAGGGTATGATTCATAAGATAACTAATTCCATAAATTAGCTGCCTGCCGCTTAATCAGCCTGCCATCCCAGATCAAAGGCCAGGGTTTGGGCGCTTCACACCAAACCGGGTGGACGGCACTCATCGTTAATTTATTACTCGAGATGGATGATGAGTAATAAGTTTTATTCTGTTCTTAAACTTTTTGTCGGGTTGGCCATAGCTGCCCGTATAGCCTGGAAACTCACCGTAACCAGGGTAATGATGATGGACAATGCAATCACTATCACAAAAACTCCGACGCCGATATTTATTTTGTAGTCATAACCTTTAAGCCATTCGTTCATAAAATAATATGCGACCGGAATGGCAATGACGCAGGAAATCAATACCAGTTTTACAAAATCTTTGGAAAGCAATTGCCAGAGATTGAGTACGCTGGCACCCAAAACTTTCCGTACACCAATCTCCTTGACACGTTGTTCTGCCGTAAAAGAAGCCAGGCCAAAAAGTCCCAGGCAGGAAATGAAAATGGCGATCACGGCGATAATGGCTGCCAGGTTGCCTACCAGTTCTTCGTAATTGAATTTCTTCGCATATTCTGTATCGGCAAATTGATAAAGAAAGGGAAAAGCCGGATTGTACCTGTCAAAAATGGGCTGAATCCGTTTGATGGCTGTCGGATGCCGACATCTTTGGATTTATTCTGATGTTCACGAACCCGACCCAGTCCTTACTGAAAATAATGGTCAGCGGTGAAATCGGACGGAAGGGTGACTCCATCTGGATATCCGGAACCACACCGACCACGGTCATTTTTTTATCATTCCATTTCAACGATTCTCCCACAGGATTTTTAAGTCCCATCCTTTTAACCGCAGCCTCGTTCAGAATGACGGAATTGGAATCAGCAAAATCCCTGGAGAAATCTCTGCCGGCAAGTAATTTAATTCCCGATGGTTTTCGTATAGTCGTAGTCGGTAGCAATGGTGGAGAAGATGACGGTTTTTTCCACCGGCTGGCTGTTTTTCCATTCCCAGCCGTTGTTGTTGCTGTATATATCGGAGGGTGGGGAATTGCTTTTACAGATGGAAACTACAGCCCCCGAACTGCAGCAGATCCGCGCGCAACGCTTCGTAATTTTTACCGATATCGTTCGACCAGTCTACCGAAATCAGTCCCCGGTTGTCAAAACCAATCGGCCGGTTTTTGCCATGCTGGATTTCCTGGTAAATAATCGTGGTGCCAATCATCAATATGACGGAACTGGCGAATTGAATGACCACAAGAATTTTCCGTGGTAATGCATCGGATCTGCCCAACTTCAAATTTCCTTTCAGTACGTTGACCGGATTAAAGGATGAAAGATAAAATGCCGGATAACTGCCCGCCAGTAATCCGGTGAGCAAGGTAAATGCGATCATGATGATCCAGAACAACGGGTTGGTTATTTGCAGGCTCATTTCCTTCTCGGTCAGCTTGTTGAAATAAGGCAGGGCAAGGGCTACAATAGCCAGGGCGAAAAGAAAAGCCAGTATGGAAATAAACAGGGACTCACTGAGAAACTGGCGGATGAGTTGTTTGCGATTTGAACCAACAGCCTTACGTACGCCCACTTCTTTAGCCCTTTTTTCAGACCGGGCCGTACTCAGGTTCATGAAATTGATACAGGCAATGAGCAACACGACAAGTCCCAAAATGCCAAACATTCTCACGTATTTGATAAACCCGCCGGTGTTTACTGCCATTTTCAAAATCGCTATACAAACGCCATTTGGACATCGGCTGAATGATGACTTCGGGTTTAATGCTTTTCAGTGTATTCTCATCCGTAAAATGAGAAATCACTACATTTTTAATTTTCGCATTCACGCTTTTTTCCGTGGCATGATCATTCAGCTGAACAAAAACCTGCCAGGAATTATTTCCCCAGTTCGTTTTATGATATTGTTTGATCCAGGAATAGATCGACTCCTGCAGCTGAAAGGGCATCAGGTAATCAAAACTGAGGGAACTGTTTTTAGGCAGTTTGGTTACCACGGCGGTGACTTTCAGGTCGACCGTATTGTCCAGCCTTACTATTTTATTCAGGGGATTTTCATTTCCAAAAAGAGCTTTGGCTGTTTCTTCGGTCAGCACAATGGAATGCGGGTCATGCAGCGGATTTTTATCTCCGCTCAGGATGTTCAGGGAAAACATATTCACCGCGTCTTCTCCGATAAAATGTCCGATATTTGCTGATCTTTTTATCGCCGTATACCAGCGAATGATTCTGATCCCCAATCGCACATAGCCACCCCTTTCAAATCCGGATACTTGGTTTTCAGTTCTTCACCTATGGGATACGGAAGGGCAGTCTGTGTACCCCTTTTCCCATCAAAGGTCTGATGCATCATGACCTGGTAAATCGATTCGTAGTTTTTAAACTGCCTGTTTGCGGAGACTTCATCAGAAATCCACAAGCCGATGATCATGGCCACGGCCATACCTGCTGCGAGTCCTGCGATATTGATAAAGGAGTATGTCTTGCTTTTCAACAGATTTCTCCAGGCGATTTTTAAATAGTTTCTAAACATTACCGAATGATTTATTGATTGGAAAGGTCTGGTAAGGCATGTCTATGAACTAAGAAAGTGCCAGTTTCATAAAAGTCCTATACGTCAATGATATGTGACTGCGCAGCTGAACTAAGGACTGTCCGGATTTGAACTATCGATGTACGGTTTCTCAGAAGAGTCTGCAGTCCGTCGGTAATCTGTGGTCCGCTGCTTTTTTCTCTGTCATTTTATACCGTAAATTCAAAAAAGGCAACCTGTAGAATAATGAAATATCAGGTTTATGTTATAGAGCTTTCAAAACGGGTCTTTACAGAAAATACAAAATTCCGAACTGCCAACCCACAATTCAATGGGACACTGGAGTGTCTTTATGTGGGGATGTCCAGTAAATCGCCAGCGGAACGATTTAAGCAACATAAAACCGGGTATGTAAATAAGAAGGGTCACAAGCTGTCTGCCAATATTGTTCAGAAATACGGAATTTATTTACGTCCCAGTCTTTATGATCATATCAATCTAAAACCGATGACAAGAGAAAAAGCGCTGATCATGGAAAAAAAACTTGCCCTGGATCTGAGAAGACAGGGTTACGCCGTTTGGTTTAATTGAAATGAGAAAACTGCCCGCAATGCAGTCACGCGAATTGGTAAGAATACGACTGCCTGGTTTCCGTAATCAAATTTAAGCATCATGCAAAACCAACAACGGCAAATGGGTATGCGAGGCCATTTCTCTTGTGAAGTGTTTTTGAATAAGATGACCTGAATCCCGGGCAATCATCGCTACCAACCCCGTGTCTTCGTTTTTTTCACTTAGATAGTAATTAATTCCGCCGATCACATTATCAGAGAATACGGTAACGCGTTCGCTTTCGACCTCCGGGCTAAAAAATGAAAGAAGAAATTTACGCTCCATTTGTTTATCACCGGAAAGCCTGGTTTTTTTCTTTCTGACGCTTAATACCCTTAGTTTGGGTTCTATAATTAACATGGCGATTTCCTTAAGAATATTAATGGCGCCTTCATTTTCCAACGCATCAAGATCAGTGGCCAAAATAATCCTGTTTTTTCCTTTCTTCAGAAAATTTTCAAACCTCGCTACTTCCGGAATGACCAGCACCGGCACCCTGGTGTTCGCTATCACTTTTACTGTATTGCTCCCGATTAAAATCTTTTTCAATCCACTTGCTCCTTTTGTGCCCATCACAATAAGATCGGGGTGCTGAACCGCTATTATTTTTTTAAGCGTGGTGATAAGATTCCCGTGAGCAAAAGACGTCTCGCAGTTCAAATCCGAACCGAAAGTTTTTTTCAGATCTGATTCTAAAGATTTCAGCTTATTCTTTGTTTCCTCCTCATCTTCTACTTTCTGAAGTATATTAACTATAACAAGACGGGCAGAGGACCGCTTAGACAATTCTGCCGCGAATGCAACGGAGTTAGTCGACGCATCAGAGAAATCAACAGGCGCAAGAATTACTTTCATATTTAATATCAGGTTAAATTTTGTGAACTGAATGAGCCCGCCCGCATGCGGGCGGTTTTACAAGGTCGTCTAACTACAATCTTGAAATTACTGAAGTTTTATACAGGAATTCCTTTTTGCCCTTCAACGCAGGAGAGTTTTGCCGGCCTTTATCTCTCGTTGATTTTCAATCTTTTGCGCAGACAGTCCGTTGTTTGTCTAAGACCAAAACAAAAAGTTAACAGATCCACGCCCCTGGCGCCTGCGCGGGAAATGGCTCTTAAAGGAACGGTAATTGCTGTGATGCTTCATATAAAAATAAAAATATGAGAAAGAACAACTTCATTAGACTGGTATTACTTGCTTTGGCCGTTTTTCTTCTGCCTCATTCCATGAATGCACAGGACGAGAAGGAAAAAGAAAAATTATTAGCTGATAGCAAGGACGCAAAAGCAGACTTTATTAAAACGGATCCTTCTATGAGTAAACTGTTTAGCTAGCTCATATGGGTATGTCATATTTCCAAAAATAGGTAAGGGTGCATTGATAATTGGCGGATCGGGTGGTAACGGCGTTGTGTATGAAAAAGGAAAAACAATCGGCACAGCAAAAATCGGACAGATTAGTGTAGGTGCACAAGTCGGTGGCGAATCTTATCGTGAAGTCATATTTCTTGAAAATAAAGAAGCCCTGGACCGGTTTAAATCAGAAAAGGTAGAATTCACCAGTCAGATTTCCGCAGTTGCTGCAAAATCCGGCGCATCAGCGAATGCCAAGTATGCAGACGGTGTTGCTGTATTTACCCAGGACCTCAGTGGCCTGATGGCGGAGGCTTCAGTTGCCGGGCAGAAATTTAAGTATAAGGCGCTGTAACAGGGAGAATGTTTTTCCTGCGAAGTGTACCATTAATAAGATAGGCTAGACAGTTGGAATCAGGATTATAAATTCAGTACCGAGTCCTTCTGTCGATTCAACCTTTAATTCTCCTCCGTGGGCTTTTATGATATCATAGCTCAGGGATAAACCCAATCCTGTGCCCTGCCCCGGAGGCTTGGTTGTAAAGAACGGCTGAAATATTTTGTCAATCACTTTTTGGGGAATTCCGCTGCCATTGTCTTTTACCCTGATTTCAATTTTGTCATCTGTCTTTTTTGTGGTCACAGAAATAATCGGTTCAAAATTTCCCGGATGCTGTTTCTTTTTTTCCACTAAAGCGTAAAATGCATTGTTATACAGGTTGAGAAGCACTCTTCCGATATCCTGCGAAACGATTTTTACATCTCCAATATGCTCATCAAAATAAGTTTTCCTTAAAATATCCGATGAATTGTCTTTAGCGCGCAGGCCGTAGTATGAGAGCCGTAGGTATTCGGCCACAAGGGAATTAAGATCAGTGGGTTCTTTCTGCCCCGTACTGATCTGCGAATGCTGCAGCATACCTTTAACAATGGCACCAGCCCGTTTACCATGGTAATTAATTTTTTCCTCATTCTCTGTTACATCCCTTGACAGGATAGTTACTTCATTAAAATTTCGCTTGCCGATTTCTTCATTCAATTCCACCAATAATTCTTTGTTTATTTCTGAAAAATTATTGACAAAGTTTAAAGGATTCTGAATTTCATGGGCAATACCGGCAGTGAGCTCACCCAGGGAAGCCATCTTTTCAGACTGAATAAGCTGGGTCTGTGTCACTTTAAGGTCTTCCAGTGCCTGTTCAACTTTAGTCTTTTGCAAATCAGTTTGCTCTTTTTGCTTTTGAAGAAGCATAAACGCTTTTTTTCTCTGCCGGTTATTCCTGAATAAAATCCCGACTATGGCCAATACAGTAAATAAGATCCCCAACACCGCATTCAATTTAAGCTGGTTCTGATATTGCAGTTTCGATGCTTCAATTTCTTTTTGCTTCTCCTGTTCCTTAAATGCAAGATTTTGAAATGCAGTTGTTTTTTCCCGGTTAAACAAGCTGTCCCTGAGACCTAATGAGGTCTTCATATATTTGAAAGCGCTATCCGGATTTTTTTGTGTTTCATATAAATCCGCCAGTATGGTAGCAGCCCTGAGCAACCCGATAGGATATGTTTTTCCGCTTTTTTCTGCCAGTGCTTTTTTGGCATACCAGGCAGCAGAATCCAAATTCCCTCTTTTATTAAACACGATGGCAATTCCGTAATAAATGTCAATCAGATCTATCTCTGTGTGGTTTTGTGTTGCAAGCGGAATGGATTTCCTGTAGTAATACATAGCTGAATCGTAATTGCCCTTTTTGTTATAGGCATTCCCAAGTTCAACCTGAATGAAAGTCTGACTACTAAGTTTCTCATACCCCTTTTCCAGAAAGTAAATGGCAGAATCCGGTTGATTATTTCTTTGATAGACTGCGCCGATTAAACCAGATACCATAGCAAACCTCAGTGGGAAATTTTCAGAAATTTGTAAGGCTTTATAGTAATACCGCAAACTATTACCATAGTCTCCCATATCCCTGTAGCAGCCGGCAATCAATTGATAGGCAAATACAATATTGAAATTGTCATTTGTTTTTTCCAGATATGAGAGTGCTTTAAACCCATTGTCCAGAGCACGGAAATAATTTCCAATGGTGGTTAATGCCGCACACATAATAAGCTGGCCCCTGGCAACACCTTTCTCAAAATGTAACACTTGCGCTAAATCCATTGCCTGCTGTGCATACATGAGACTGGTATCTGAATCCGACCATGCATAGCTGAATCCCAATGCAATCAAAATATTTACCTTACTGGTGTCTTCTGTTACCAGCGAAAGCTGCTTTAACAGGGAATCTCTACTCTGGCCCGATACCATTAAGATTGAATTAACGGCAATTAACAGCGCAACAAATCGTTTCATAAAAGATAGATGAATACCGTTCTTTAAGTCGTAATTATCGGGTAAGAATTGGCGCGCCTTCAAGAGAGTTGGCCGGATCGCCCTACCCGGTTGTCATTGATATTTCCCTTGTTCCTGTTGTTCTTCGTATCAGCCTGAATTCAGGTCCTTAACATATACTCAATGAAGATAAAATTACGAGAAAATTGAGAACATCGAAGACAGTACCTTTGTCCACTCCGGGTGCCCAACAAATCGCCGCTGATTTACGTTGATGAAAAAGATTGCTGCCCTCTTCTGCATATTAAATGTGTTTTTTTTGACTGCTTCAGCACAGCTTCAAAAAGGGGAGATTGACATAACCCAATTACCCGTTGCAAAAGACCATTATCTACCCGAATACACTTTCGATCAACCGACTGAAAGCGCGCAATGGCTCACGGTAACAGCCGGAATGCACGTATCATTCGTGAGTTCTGACAGGCATTATTTCAGGACCGAGACACCGGCCGTAAATGAAACCACAAACTGGCAGATAACGGGCTGGAAGGGCGAACGTCTGAATGCCATGATACTGGTATGGTCGCCCGACACGCTAACCCAGGTAAGGTTAACATTGCATAATCTGGTAAACAGCAAAGGCGGCATTTTACCAAAAAATGCCATGCAGTTAAACATGGTACGCTATGTATTATCGAACTACCCTTATAATGCCACCAACACCACCTGTGATGTATCGCCCAATAAAAATGGTTATCTGATGCCCGACAGGTTTGAAAATTTTGAACGCTTTGATCTGCCGGGACGCACGGTAAGGCCGGTATGGCTGTCTGTTAATGTGCCTGCCGGTACTGAGCCGGGTATTTACCATGGAACCATAGATGTGAATACGGAAAAATATCATACCGTATTACAGGTAGATATTAAAATACAAAACCAGTTATTGCCTAAACCGCATGAGTGGCAATATCGTCTTGACCTATGGCAGAACCCATGGGTTATTGCCCGGTACAATCATGTAAAGCCCTGGTCGAACGAGCATAAAACGCTATTGAAGCAACACCTGAAATTATATGCTGATGCCGGCGGAAAATATATAACAACCTATGCGGTCCATTCCCCCTGGTCGGAAAATTCATACAGTTTGGAAGAAACGATGATTGAATGGATAAAACTGAAAAACGGTCAGTGGAAATTTGAATACGATATTTTTGACCAGTATGTTCAGCTTGCCATGGAAACAGGTATTGACAAAGCAATCACCATTTATACGCCTGTGCCCTGGGGAAACCGCTTCAGGTATCTGGATGAAAAAACAGGTAATTATATATATGGCGTCTGGCCGCCCGGTTCAGCCGAATATAAAAAAATGTGGAATGTTTTTCTAAGTGATTTAAGAATACACCTGCAGAAAAAAGGGTGGCTTGAAAAAACATATCTGGGCATAAATGAAACTACCCTGGAAGAAACCCTGGCCGCCATAAAAGTGATAAAAGAACATTCACCAAAATGGAGAATTACCTATGCAGGCAACTGGCATAAAGAACTTGACGGGTTGTTAAATGATTATAGTTTTTTATACGGTTTTGAACCTTCGGCGGATACATTAAAAGCAAGGGAAGACAGAGGCGCTACATCCACTTATTATATTTGCTGCAACCCGCCAAAGCCAAATGATTTTCTTTTCTCCCCGCCGGCAGAAGGACGCTGGTTAAGCTGGTATTCCGCCGCCCGCGGGTACGATGGCTTTTTACGCTGGGCTTATGATGCCTGGCCTGCAGACCCGTCGAGGGATGCAAGGCATACACTATGGCCCGCGGGTGATTGCTTTTTAGTGTACCCCGGTGGCAACAGTTCCCTGCGTATGGAGAAACTAAGGGAAGGTATTACCGACTATGAGAAGATCAGGATACTTAAACAACTCGCGGCAAAGTCATCAGATAAAAAAGTAAAAAAATTATTGGAAGAACTGAACCTGCTCTTGCAATCACTCATCTCCGAGCATGATTTTAAGACGGACAAAATTGTGGCGGATTTGGATAATGGAAGAATGATCATAGCAGGATTGAGCGATGCATTAAGTCCGTAGTGATTCCATATTATCAGGAGCATTATTTTTATAATGTTGGCCAAAAAATAACGGGTTAATCATTTCATCCAGGATCCACTTACTTTGTCAGCGTGAACGATGCTTCTTTCACATCTCTTGAATTGCTGCCAATAAAGACTTTAAAATCTCCCGGCTCAAATATGTACTCGAGTTTATCATTGTAAAAGCGCAACATATCAGCAGTAATAGTAAATGAAATTTTCTTCGATTCACCTGCTTTTAATACTACCTGTTGAAAGCCTTTTAATTCTTTCACCGGCCTGACCACCGATCCGACCAGATCCTGCACATAGAGCTGAACCGTTTCTGTTCCATCGAATTTTCCCGTATTGGTTAATATTGACGGAGACTGTTATTGAATCTCCTGCTTTAAAAGATTTTCCGCTCATATCTAATATCACTATAGGAAAATGATGTATAACTCAATCCATAACCAAAAGGAAATTTGGGGTCGTTGGGAAAATCCGTATAAGCAGAAACATAATTCAGGTCGTTGTCATTTTTTGCGGGCCGGCCGGTATTGTAATGATTGTAGTAAACTGGGATCTGTCCTTCTGATCTTGGAAAACTTATCGGCAATTTTGCTGATGGATTATAATCGCCAAACAAGACATCAGCAATTGCATCCCGGCTTCTGTTCCCAGCCACCAGGTATATAAAATAGCAGGAACATGATCCGCCGTCCAGTTAAATATCAATGGTCTTCCTGCATTGATCATTACAACAACCGGTTTTCCTGTTGCATAAATGGCTTTTACCAATTCTTCCTGCATACCCGGCAAATGAATATTGCTCCGGCTCTTTGCTTCACCACTCATATCAGGTGCTTCTCCCACACTCATGATAACAACATCTGCCTGCCTGGCAATTTCAATGGCTTCTGCAAAACCGGCTGTGGAGGAATCATTGATATTGCAGCCTTTTGCATACAACAATTTTGTATCTTTACCTATTTTATTCTTGTATGCCCTTCCAGGGAGTTATGATCCTTGCTGAATCATCCGGCCAGATATAAGACCAGAAACCAAGATTATCTCTCACTGCTTTGATGAAGGGACCAATCAATGCAATTGTTTTTGTTTGTCTGGATAATGGCAATAGCTGATTTTCATTTTTCAGCAGCACAATACTTTTTTCTGCCATCTGTTTTTCTGCTTTCCAGATTAGCCTTATTGTTCCATTGCTGTTTCTCTCTTTCTTTATTGCAGAATCTGAAATGGATCATCAAACAAACCCATTTCAAATTTTTTGATCAGAATTCTTTTTACTGCATCATCAATCAATTCGGGATTTACTTTTCCATCTTTCACCAGCTTTGAAAGATTATTGATATAACTGCGGCTTTCCATATCCATATCGCTGCCGGCAGTAACGGCTTCCAGGGCTGCTTCATAATTATCTTTTGCATAACCATGATTGATCATTTCGCCGACTGAATCCCCAGTCACTCACCACAAAACCTTTGAAATTCCATTTGCCTTTCAGAATATCTCTTTGCAAATATTTATTTCCGGTTGCAGGTATTCCGTTCAGGTCATTGAATGAATTCATAAAGGTTGCCGCGCCGGCATCCGCTGCAGCTTTGAAAGGAGGAAAATAAATTTCCCAAAGTGTTCTCTGACTCATGTCAACCGAATTATAATCTCTTCCGCCGATAGCTGCACCATAGGCCGCAAAATGTTTGGCGCAGGCCATCAGGGCATCCATATTTCCCAATCCATTTCCCTGGAAACCCTTCTACTCTTGCTTTTGCAATCAGAGAACCCAGATAAGGATCTTCACCGGCGCCTTCCATAACTCTTCCCCAGCGCGGGTCACGGGCAATATCCACCATGGGCGCAAAAGTCCAGTGCACGCCGGCTGCAGCAGATTCCGTCGCAGCTATTCGTGCCGATAATTTTATTGCATTCAGATCCCAGCTTGCTGCTTCTGCCAATGGAATCGGAAAGATCGTTCGGTAACCATGAATAATATCCTGTCCAAAAAACAAGGGAATTTTCAATCTCGACTGCATGGCCATTTCCTGCAACTGCCTTGTATGCTCCACGCCGGTTACATTCAACATAGAGCCCAGCATTCCTTTCCTGATCTGGTTTTGTTTGTCACCATCTTTGGTTATTGGACCGGTTGCTTCCCAATCACCATTGTATTGATTCATCTGCCCGATCTTTTCATCCAGCGTCATCAATTTCAGAACAGAATCAACTTTCTGCTCAATCGTTTTCTCCCGATTGCTTTTGGACAGATTCTGAGATGCGCACACAGCAACACAGGATATCATTATGGTGAATGCACATATACTTTTAAATGAATTAGTCATAATCATTTATTACAAACAATCATTGAGGTATTATACCATAAAGTACGAAAAAAAGAATTCAGGGGAAGAACTGGTAGCTGGTGAGGTTTTCATTTAGCTAAGATCGCTCACCTCAAATGCATATCTTTAATATCTCATTAGAAAGTCCGCTATAAAATATAAGCTTCATATATTGAAAATACCTGTTTTGATCTTCACAACAATTTTTTGTTTAGCGAGCAAAGGACAAAATGTTGATTCCTTTACTTTAACAGGTAATATAAATCGGGATAGCGGGTTGGTAACGCTCTATTCGGGCGGATATGATCGGGACTATCCGGAACTGCTGAATTTTAAACCCGTTTCGGTAAAGCACGGGAAATTTATTATCCGGGAACGGCTCAAATATCCCATTTATGTATTTCTGAAGTTTTCTTCAGGCGCTCAACTATATATTACCGACAGGTTTTATCTTGACTCCGGAACTCAGCATATAGAATGCCATGCGGATTCTTTAAGAGAAATAGTCAGTTTACAAAATTCTGCTATGTCAGAATTCAATACAGAATATAGTTCGAAAGAATATCAATTGATAGATACAGTTAGTGATTACTACATAAGATTAGCGTTAAAAAAAATATATGTATACCGCTATGCTCAAAACCATCCTGACTCCTATATTGCCCTTTGGCAGATCTCCAGATATTTGACAGATGGATATAACAGATACCTTGATTCTGCATATGCTGTTCTGTCAAATGAAATTAAAAATACGGAGACAGGTATGTTGATCGGGGAAGACCTGAAAAAATTGGAATTAACTGACACCGGAAAATTGTTCCCCCAATTGCCTTTGATTGATTTAAAGGGAAACCCGGTGAATATTTCTTTCAGGAGACCTTCCTCAAAATATACTCTGATTGATTTTTGGTTTGCCCACTGCGGAGCCTGTAACAGTGAGTTTCCTACTTATATTGATCTCTATAATAAATATCATAAAAAAGGATTCTCTATCGTTGGGATATCCACAGATTCCAGCCCCTCCGATATCCAGGCATGGAAGGAGATTATTAAAAAGAAGCAACTACACTGGAGTCAATACAGAGCAAATCAAAAAACCATTGATAACCTTCGTATATACTACTATCCCAGCAATTTTCTTGTTGACAGTTCAGGTAAAATCATCGCCATCAATCTGGGATCCAATGAGGTAGTCGATTTGATACGGGCTAGATTAAATTAGAATAAATTTATCTGCTCGTATGTCCCGGAAACTGGTTCTAGTATTCATGAAACTAAAAACAATTACTTTCGTGATACATTTTACACTGGAGGACACTTTAAAAACCCGGTCATTTATGAAGCAATTTATCCTGTTCACATTAATCGCTGCCTGCCTGATTTCCTGCAATTCTTCTGCTGACAAAACTCCTCCTGCTGACACGACTTCTACCGCTGATAAAACTCCTCCTGCACATAAACAGTCAGATGAAAATCTTGCGCTGGTTACTAAATTTTTAACGGCTATTGAAAACCTTGATACGGCAGCGATGTCTTCCCTGATGGCGGATAATTACAAAGGTTATGGTCCTTCTATCGGCGATTCCCTGCCTAAATCGGAGATTCTTGAAAACTGGAAATATAATTTTGACCACTACTACGGCACGATTAAATATCTCCGTCAGCAGCTTCTTGCTTCTGCTGTTACGGAAAACAATGATGCCGAAGCCGGGAGAATGGGTTTCAAACTGGGCTTATTGTTCCATAAAATACAAAGACGGAAGAGGGCCAATATATATTTGGGTAAATTCTGTTTACAAAATTGAAAATGGAAAAATCCTGAAAAGCAGGGTATTTTATAATGAAGCTGACTGGTTAAGACAACTGGGATATAAGTTGATAAAACCCATCAATAAGAAACAGGGCCAGTCACTTTGATTTCTTTAGCAATCAGGCGTCCGGAATTTCCGGCTCGACCAACTTTGTCAATTTCTCCAAAGATTCCTGCCAGCCTAAATAACACATTTCTGCGGGTATAACAGAAGGAATACCTTCCTGCAAAACTTTTAATTCCGTACCAACCAAAACTTTTTTAAGCCAGACTGAAGTAGTCATTTCACCAGGAAGGTTGGGGTCATCAAATTTATCTGTGTATTTTAAAAACTCATTGGGTTTAATCTCGACATATTTTCCACCGAATGAGTGACTATTACCAGTAGAAAAATTATGAAATGACATTTTATAAGTTCCGCCCACTCTCACATTTATTTCCTGTACGGTACAAAGGAAACCATATGGAGGTAACCAGGATGCCAGTGCGTTGGCCTCAGTAAATGCACGATAAACTTTTTCAGGAGATGCTTTAAGAACTCTGTGTAAGGAAACGCTGTTGTTTGACATGCTGTTTTTATTTATTTTCCCGAAAAAATCATGCCACCCGAAAGCCCACCGATATCCGGAATAACTACTGTCTCTTACTCTTCAGATGCCTCTGCCCGCCTTCCCGCCGGTGTGGTCATTTTATATTCCCTGTTTGATTGACTCCCAGAAGTATCCCCCTCACTGCTAAACGATGAGATAAGGCTGCCGTACGGGCAACCAGACAGATCGCTTTTAATGGACTTTTGCCATGGAAAATGTCCGTTTAAAAAAAATTCGTCCTGACACAATAATTTTCCTCCGATACCGTGCTTATTGATACAGAAAATTGTACCTAATTTAAGCGGATGCGCCCTATCCTTAAAACCCTTGGCCTGGCCTTTACTGACTGGCCGGCGCCATGAACCTTCAAACCCTGTCTGCACAGAATTCTCCGGTTACCACCGCAGAAGCAGAAAAATTATCCATGCGGCTGGAGCTGTCAATGAATAATGGAGATCCGGAAATCCTCAACCACCTGATCTATTTTCCCGAATTCATATAAGGACCGAATCAAAAAGTCCTTTCATCGATAATGTGGATACGCTGACCAAGATCGCCAATGACTTTGGCCTGTTCAATATTGGCAACAGCACCCTGCAGATTACAAAAAACGGAAGTTTCAAACTGGTCCGCGGTTTTGTGAAGAATGAAGAAATGCACCTTCTGTTCAGGGCCTTTGGTGATGGCGGAATTAATTATCAGGAGATCACAGTTATAAAAGTAAAAGACTCTCTCCGGGCGGCCGATATTTTTTCCTATCAGCTCGGAGAATCCTATGCCAGAATGTTTTCATATATGATCCCGGATACAGGAACGACTGATGCTCATTCCTCGCTGACATCCAGAGATAAATACGGGATAATTTTCGACAATGCATTGAGTAATAAAAATTATAGTGCGGCCAGATCGGCCTTCGAAAAATTCGACGAAAAAACCCAGAACGACAAGCATCTCTCCGTTCAGTATATGCTGGCCTGCGAACACCTGGGTGAAAAATCATTCAGGAAATCCGCAGACCGTTATATCTCCTTATTTCCGGACGAGCCCACGCCCTATCTGCTCATGATGAAAGCATATGCCAATACTAAAAACTATGGAGATTATGGCAGGGCGATCGATAAACTGGATACCCTGCTCCATATCGATCCCTTCCTGAATTATTTCAGGGGAAATGTTATCATGAAACTGGGTGATTTGCGCGGAGCTTCACATTTCTATCAGGAAGCATTTGATTATGATCCGGGTATCTGGCAGAACACCGAAAAACTCGTGGCCTGTAAGGTTGTCAATAATGAACTGGTACAAGCCAATGAAGCGATTAATGTTTATATCCAAACGCCGGGATATCGAAAAGATCTCGTCGAAGCCCTCTATGCAGATTATCCCGCTTTAAAATAAGAACAACCCGAAGAGTCATCAAAAGAAAAAGACGAATATTAGCCGTTGTTTGACTCCGGTAAAAACCGTCTATCATCAACCGTCAACCGCCAACCGTCAACCGCCAACCGCACCGCTTACCCGATAATATTTAGCTTCGTGATGGCCGACTTATAAAATTGCAGGCTAATAGGTAAAGACTCTTCGCCAAGGATAAAATGATCTTTCGCTATATAATCGATATAAAAAATGGAAACAACAGTCTTACGATCTGTTTTAATGAACATGCCCTTAGGAAGTTTTTTTAGCGCGGCCGCCTGGCTGGTTCGTACCTCGTAAAATTTTTTGTTTGAAAGAAATATCTTGGTATAGTTTTTTGTTGTGTAGAGGCACATGACCATCGCGGGATCAATTTTTTGCAATATTTTAGTTTTTTGCCAGATAAAAAAAGGAGTCAGCATGATGGAATGAGTTTTAGGGTTTACATTATCCTAATTTAAAAAATATTCCTTAGAGACCATCCTGTTCCCCGATTTCTGCCGGATGGATCCCGATGCCACCGCTGATGCACGCTGTTGCCACCTCATTGCTACCCCGGATTCCGGGGACCCAAAGAGGAACCAAAGAGGACCCAAAGAGGAGGAATCAGGGTATTCCCGGGAAGAACCATGGTTTCGTCACACGGTTTTCAAAAGACCGTAACAATACAATTCTGATTCATCCCTTTTTTGAACAAATGGGTCCTGGGCCGATATAAATTTGCTTTATCGGTCACTGATGGGGTGTTTTCTGCGTAGGGCGACCGGGAACGCAGACCCGGGAAACCCTCTCTCCGTCAGGGATTGGTAGAGAAAACCAAATTCAATAACCTTAAAAAACCAAACAAGATGGCCAATTCAAACAACAGTGTCATTACTGGTAAATTCAGAGGAGCCCTCGGAAAAGAGCTCGTATTTCGCGAGTGGGAGGGCAAAACAGTTGTAGCTAAAGCACCTGGAGCAAGGGTGGGAGACGCCTCCCCTGCACAGGCGGAATTACAGGACAGATTCCTGATCGCCTCACGATATGCCAAGGCGGTGATCAAGGGGCAGGACCAGGGTATTAAAGACGCTTATACCGAAGCGTTGAGACCCAGGCAAAACCTGTACAGCCGGGCGATGGAAGATTTTCTTTCGCCACCGGTGGTCAAAATCATCGATACCGGCAATTATACCGGTGTCATCGGCAGCAGGATCAAGGTCCGGGCTATAGATGACTTCCGCGTAACCTCCGTACAGGTGGAAATCTATGCTGTTAACGGCATGCTGCTGGAAAAAGGCAAAGCTGAACAACATGTCAATGGCGTTGACTGGTCTTACACGGCCACGCAGGAGAACACCCCGTTGACCGGTACGAAGATCAAAGCCATTGCAACCGATGTTCCGGGTAATGAAGGAACATTGGAACTGGTGTTGTAATGCTTTAACCGGGAAGCTGTATCGGGCCCGATACAGCTTCCATTTTTACCGGTTTTACAAAACCTGCACCCCTTGGTTTCCTTACCGATTTGTCTTAACTTACCTGCCATAATTAGCCAAACAACTGTGAAACGAATTGCTGCTGCCATGAGTGCTTAAACCTGCTTTTTTATTTTCTGAAAAACTTCCTTTTTATGTGAAACGCCTGATTCTTTTCATGGCGCTCCTTCTTCTATTTTCTGCAGAAATATTACGCGTTTATTTTGTAATGCCTTTTCCGGGTAGCCAGGTCAGCAATACTGTTTCCTATGCATACTGGCTGGATCAATCGATTGTATGGATCCGGATCCTTGCATTGCTTCTGATATGTTTTGCATTGATCATTGTTTTTAAAAATGGCAGAATCTGGGAGAAAATATTTTTATCATTGATCCTGGTATCATATGCCGTCGTATTTTTCTTTTTCAATTTTCGATTGCAGGCGGATAAAATTTTTCATCAACCGGTAAATAAATCCTTCACCGTTGCAACCAATAGCGAAATGGATAAATCAAAATTGATTATTGGCGTAGTGATCGACGGACAGGCAAAAGCTTATCCCATACAATTGATCGGATATCATCACCAGGTGACGGACACGATTGGAAAAACTCCGGTGATGATCACTTACTGTACAGTTTGCAGATCGGGTCGCGTATACAGTCCGATTGTGAATGGAAAACTAGAATCTTTCCGTCTTGTCGGTATGGATCATTTCAATGCAGTATTTGAAGATGCCACAACAAAAAGCTGGTGGCAGCAGGCAACGGGAACGGCGATTGCGGGTCCGCTGAAAGGATATACATTAAAAGAATTTCCATCAACGCAATTGACATGGGATGCATGGCTCAGGCAATATCCAAAATCTCTTGTGATGAAACCGGATACAATATTTATGGATAATTATTTCAAGCTGGAAGATTATGACAGGGGCACGATGCAGAGTAGCCTGGTGAGAAGAGATACTGTTTCATGGCAACCCAATTCATGGATTGTTGGTGTGAAGAATAATTTTTCTTCAAAGGCATATGACTGGAATGAACTGGTGCAAAAAAAAATTATCCAGGATTCGGTGGATAGATTGCCGATCTTATTGACCATCGAAAATGACTACGACTTCTTTTCATGTATTTGATCGCCGGGTAAATGATTCAGTGCTCAGTTTTCAAATCGCGGGCAACAATGATTTACTGGTTGATGAAAAGACACATTCGAGCTGGAATATGGACGGAGTATGCATCGACGGATTGCTAAAGGGTAAAAAGCTTTTGCCGGTGCAATCATACAATGAATTCTGGCATTCCTGGCAAACCTTTCACAAAAATGCAAAAATCTATGTAGGCAACTATACGGTGATAAAATAAAAAAAGCCATCCGCTGGCCTGGCGAATGGCTTTATTTTTTGCATATCATTTTTATTAATCCCAACCGCTGGTATCCATTAGTTTTCCGTCTTTATCCATTATCTGGCCGTCTTTGTCAATCATCATTCCTTCTTCCAATTTTCTTTTCTTATCTCCTTTTGATACTTCTCCAGTTAACAGCAACCTTACGACCATTGGTGCATGTTACCGGTGCATCCATAGCTACCCATGCGCCATCTTTTACGATCATCATTTTGCCATCTTTCATTGTCATCAATCCATCTTTCAATGCCGGCTTAGTTGCAGCAGACGCAGTATCGACAGTGCAGGCGTTGCAGTGGCTGTGTCGGTAGAAGTTGTTGACGACTTGGAGCCATCATTACATGCGAATGTAAAACCAGCAATTGCCGCTATCAACAATAGTTTTTTCATGATGTATGTTTTTTAGTTTTAATAGTACGCAAATCTATGCCATTTATTCATAGCTATTGAACATGCACGCTATTTTTTTGTAAATTTGGTCAATGCGTGATACTGCCCGTAAAGATTTTAAATGAAAATTCAATCCACTTTTTGTTTTTATCTTTTCATGTTTTCTGATCATTTCATGCAATAGAAATAAAACTTTATTTCAACTCGTTTCTTCCGATCATTCCAATATACATTTCAACAATCATATTGTTGAGAACGATACCATCAATCCATTCGATCTTCCGAATATGTATAATGGCGGCGGTGTAGGTATCGGTGATTTTAATAATGACGGTCTTCAGGATATTTATTTTACAGGCAACCAGGTTCCGTGTAAACTTTATTTAAACAAAGGAGATTTTAAATTTGATGATGTTACAGAAATCGCGAATGTAAATGGCAACAACAGGTGGTGCCGCGGTGTTGCAGTTGTTGATATCAATAACGACGGATTGCTGGATATGTATGTTTGTGCTACAATATTACCGGAAGCTGAGAAAAGACAAAACCTGCTCTATATAAACCAGGGAGTAAATAAAGAGGGTATTCCTGTTTTTAAAGAGATGGCAAAAGAATATGGTTTGAATGATGAATCATTTTCGACCATGGCGTCTTTTTTTGATTATGATAATGATGGCGATCTTGATGTATACATCACCGTAAATGAAATGGACCAGGATAGAAACCCTTCTGTCTATCGGCCAAAAATAAAAGATGGCTCTTCGCCAAGTACCGGTCGTTTATATCGCAATGACTGGAACGCAACATTAAATCATCCCGTGTTCACGAATGTTACCAAACAAGCTGGTGTAACGATTGAAGGATATGGCCATAGTGCAACCATTGCCGATTTCAACAAAGATGGCTGGAAAGATATTTTTGTAGCCAATGATTTTCTTTCGAATGATCTCCTGTACATCAATAACCACGATGGCACTTTTACCGACAAAGCAGCGACATATTTCAAACATACTTCTGCCAATGGTATGGGACAGGATGTAATCGACATCAATAACGATGGCCTTTCGGATGTGGTAGAAATGGATATGGATCCGGAAGATAATTACAGGAAGAAATTGCTGATGTCGGGATACAATTATCAAAATTATCGCAACAATGATTCTTTCGGTTATCAATATCAATATGTGCGCAATACGCTGCAACTGAATATGGGGCCGCGTATTGAAAAAAATGATTCTGCCGGTGATCCGATATTCGGTGATATTGGTTATTGGTCCGGCATTTCCTCAACGGACTGGAGCTGGGCGCCGCTCGTTCAGGATTTCGATAATGATGGATTTCGCGATATCATTGTTACCAATGGTTTTCCAAAAGACCTAACGGATCATGATTTTATTGCTTTCCGCGAAAAATCATTCGGGTATACTACAAAGAAGGAAGTATTGAGTAAAATACCACAGGTCAAACTGAAACATTATGCCTTTCACAATAAAGGCGATGCAACATTTAGCGATGTCACAGACAATTGGGGTTTGATAACACCGTCTTTCGCTAACGGTGCAGCCTATGCGGACCTGGATAATGATGGCGATATGGATCTCGTCATAAATAATATCAATGATGAGGCTTTTATTTACAAGAATAATTCCGCGGATACATCAAATTATCTCACCATAAAATTAATCGGTGATTCATTGAATCGAAATGGCCTCGGCACATGGATCGAATTATATTATGGTGGAAAGCAGCAGGTGTATGAGCAAACACCTTATCGCGGTTACCTTTCCACCATGCAAATGGATCCGCATTTCGGCCTGGGAAAAACATCCAGGATCGACTCCATGATCGTGAAATGGCCGGATGGAAAAAAACAGGTTTTTTTAAATGTTGAAGCCAATCAAAGAATGACAGTCACTCATGAAACTGCCAAAGAATCATATAACTGGGAAAATCCTGCAATAGCCAATCATGCATGGTTTCAACCAATCAATGATTCGGCGAGAATACACTATCAGCATAGGAAAACAGATTTTATAGATTTCAGTATTCAAAAATTATTACCACATAAATTTTCCGAATACGGACCTGCCATGGCTGTAGGTGATGTAAATAATGACGGTCTCGATGATATTTTCATTGGCGGGTCTGGTTCCAATCGCACTACATTATTATTACAACAAAAAGATGGAACATTTATCAACAAGAATATTCTTCCCGGACAAAATGAAAAGAATTGGGATGATATGGGTCTTGTTTTGTTTGATGCCGATAACGATGGCGACCTGGATCTTTATATAGCGAGCGGTGGTTATGAAAATGTTCCCAATGGCCCGGCCTACGAGGATAAATTATATATCAATGATGGCAAAGGAAATTTCACCATCAATACCACAGCGCTTCCACGGAATCTGACCAGCAAATCCTGTGTTCGTGCAATCGATTATGACAATGATGGTGATCTGGATTTATTTATCGCCGGACGCGTGTTTCCATGGAACTATCCTAAACCCGGTTTCAAGTGTCATCTATCGCAATGACACAAAAGATGGTAAAGTGAAATTTACTGACGTAACATCTACGGTGGCAAGACCATTGCTGAATATCGGAATGGTGTGTGATGCCATCTGGACCGACTTTGACAATGATGGCTGGCAGGACCTGGTATTGGCAGGAGAATGGATGCCGATAAAATTTTTGAAAAACGATCATGGACAATTCAGGGATATTACACCATCCTCTCAAATTGCCAATCAAATTGGCTGGTGGAACAGTATCACCGCCGGCGATTTCGACAATGATGGTGATATTGATTATGTAGTGAGCAATCTTGGAGAAAATTCTTTCTACAAAGCGAGTGATAAATATCCTGTATCTATCTACGCAAAGGATTTTTATAACCAGGGGAATCGTACAATGCATGCTCACTTCATTCATAAAAGATAAGCAGGGCGGCGAGCTAAAAGAGTTTGCAACCGATGCGCGTGATGATGTCATTTCACAATTACCTTTTCTGAAAAAAAGATTTCTGTCTTATAAAAATTTTGGCGAGGCAACCTTTGATCAATTATTCACGCCACAGGAATTGGAGAATTCTATTAAATACTCGGCAAATAATTTTAAAAGTTCCTTTATAAAAAATAATGGTAACGGAACTTTTACGATGGAACCTTTGCCCGATATGGCTCAGTATTCCGCAATCAATGGAATGATAACCGACGATTTTGATGGCGACGGCAATCTTGATATTTGTATGAACACAAATGACTATGGAACCGAACCTTCGTACGGACGATATGATGCATTGAATGGATTAATTCTAAAAGGGGATGGCAAAGGAAAATTTACGCCACTAACTATTTTACAAAGCGGGATTTTTATTCCTGAAAATGGCAAAGCGCTGGTTAAGCTTCGAAGCAGTGATGGAAAATATTTAATAGCAGCCAGCCAGAATAAAGGCCCTTTGAAAGTTTTTCAATTAAATAAAAGCTGTGGTTTCTTACCGCTAAATTCAGACGATGTCTACGCAATAATTGCATACAAAGATGGAAGACATCAAAAACGCGAAACCGGATATGGAAATTCTTTCTTATCTCAGTCCGGGAGGTTTATCACTGTTGATAATACCATTTCTTCCATAGAAATTACAAATAGCAAAGGAAAAACCAGGAAGGTCACGCCGTAATATCAGTGCTCCTATTTACTGTGCATTTCATTTATCCCTGTCCAATTTTCCGGTACTCCCTGGTTGATGAAATGTTTAATATTATCGACAAATAATCTGGTGGTCAGATCTTCCGGGTGAATTTGCAATACCTGGTGAAATTCATCATATGCTTCTTCAAAAGACTTATTTAAATATCCGGTCATCCCCCTTTTAAAAATAGGAAGTGTGGCTATCTTTTTTTGAAATTCAGGATTTTCAGTACCACTGAAACATTCATAAATACTCAAAGGGTTTTCCTTGCCCTTTAGTTTAACCAATCCCAGGTGCCGGTAATGGAAATTCTCCAGGTCGGTTATATTTTTCAGGCTCGCTTCACTTAATATTATATTCCCCTTATAATGTTTCGTCAGATTTTCCAGACGGGAGGCAATATTTACGGTATCAGAAATCGTAGTAGCATCCAGTCTTTCATGATCGCCGGTAATACCCATAATCAGCGGACCTGTATGAATGCCAACTCCGATTTTAATGGGTGTTTTATTTAATAATGACCTGTTTTCATTTAATGTTTGCACGGCTTTTTGCATTTCGATAGCCGCTGTCAATGCGTGGGTTGCATTACCGGGGAAAATCGCCATGATCGCATCTCCGAGGTATTGATTTATAAACCCCTGATTTTTTCGGATAATCGGACCCATTCGTTCATTAAAAGAACTGACGAAATTAAAATTTTCCTCAGGCGTCAATTGTTCTGAAATGGTGGTATAATCCCTGATATCGGAAAAAAGAACGGTGACTATTTTCTCCACCTGGTCTCCCAGCCTGACATCTGTAATAACCCGGTGACCAAGTGCCCCGATAAATTCATAGGGAACAAATTTACCGGTCACTTCATACACCAGGCGCATCGCTTCCTCCCGTTCATTTACTTCCCGTAAGTTTTTTTCATACAGCAAGGCAGTTTCTATTGTGGAAGAGGACTGAAGGGCGAGCGTAATAAGTAATTTAAGATCCGCAGCCACGTATTGACCTGGTTCATTACTTCCAAGTATAACGGCACCCATTACCCGCTGATTTACTTTCAGTGCTGCGTATATGACAGAGTTGATATCCGGAGAAACCAGGCCGGCTTCTGCAAGCGACCTGGTATCGCTGATAATATCCGACTGTCCATGCAATGCTATTTTCAACAGGATTTCCCGCTGGTCATTTACTTTCTCCTCATTAAAAAATGAATTACCCGCAGAAGCAATCACGCTGAGATGTTTACTGCTTTCGTCCCATAAAATAACCACCCCATTGGTTGACCTGATTACCCGCATGCTTTCTTCCAGTGTAATCTGTGCAATGGAGGAGGCTTCGATCGACCTGGCCAGTTTTTCTGAGAAATTGAAGATCAGGTTTATTTCCTTATACAGATGCAGGACTTCCGTTCCCAGATTTTTCTTATCGTTTTCTTTTTTCAACAGGAAACTTAGGAATTCCGCCACGAATACTGCTTTTTCATTACCGGTTACCCATCCACTGATTTTTTCGTCACAAAAAACACCGACCCGAAAACCCCAGGCATCATCCGGTGGTTTGCCGGCTAACCAGTTTCCGGTTTCATCGAGGATGGATACATCCGACTTGTACTGCTCGACAAAAGAAATCATCAGGGAACCCGCATCTTTTTTTCTTCCGATAATATTTTTCAGGTTCGGTGCAGCCATATTGATTTTATACGAATATAATTTTGGAAATAACCAGGAGGATTGATGTTTAGAATGTGTTTAGCCGGCCGTTATACCCAGGACTTCCTTGGCTTTTTGCAGTAATGATTCGGGGTCAAATGGTTTGGTCATATATACATCGGCGCCCACTTCCTGTCCTTTTTGCCGATCCAGCTCCTGGCCTTTGGCGGTGAGCAAAACAATATATACATCATCCATATTAAGTTCTTTTTTCACCCGCCGGCAAACTTCCATGCCATTCATTTTAGGCATCATCACATCCAGAAAAACCAGCTGCGGTTTTTCTTTTTTAATAATTTCCAGTGCCTGTTCCCCATTTTCTGCGGTAAAAAAATCTACCCCGTCATCTTCCAGTTCTTCCAGCGTCTGCTCGATCAGCATCCGGATATGCGCTTCGTCGTCTACAATTAAAAGTTTTTGGTTCATTATGTTGATTTAAGTTCATTCAATTGCGGGAATCCCCGTTTCTATTACTGGTAAATAAGAAACAAGACATTCTCCAGTCCTTTTTCAAAACGAAGTGTCTGCACAATCTCCTGTTTGTCCGAAAATACAGAATTGAGGATAATAATATCCGGTTGTGTTGCAATGGCTTTTTCAACCAGTTCATTTCCATCGGATTCCACCACCTGGTATCCCTTTGCCTGCAATACATCGGTCAATGTTTTTACGGCAGCCTGTCTTCATCCACGATCATCACTTTTTTCCTTGATTTACCCTGTTCCAGCAAAACACCAACTTCAGTAAATAACTGATTGGTATCAATCGGTTTGGTCAGATACCGGTCTACGCCGATCCGGTATCCCCGGGATTTATCCTGTACTATGGAAAGGATGATGATCGGGATATCCATTGTTTTCGGATCATTCTTAAGAATGGCTGCTACATCAAATCCATTCATTTCAGGCATCATCACATCCAGGATGATCAGATCAGGCTGATGATTGCGAATGCTGTCCAGTGCTTCTTTTCCATTTGTTGCTTCTTCAATTAAATAACCTGCATCCCTTAATTCCTGCTGAAGCAGCGAGCGGATGGAATCATCATCATCCACAATCAAGTATAGTTGCATTTCCCTCCTTAAGTCTGAAATTGGATTGGGCCACCTGTTCTTTCAACTGCTTAACCAAGTCATCCAGATGAATGGTTTTATTAACAGCTCCCTTTTTACTTACCGGCAGAGCAAAGAAAAATGTACTGCCCTTTCCCTGCTCACTTTCCAGCCAGATACGGCCGCCATGATGTTCGACGATTTCCTTGCAGATGGGAAGACCCAGGCCGGTTCCCTTCGGTTTGTCCGTCAGTGTATCACCGCCTACCTGTTTAAACTGTTCAAATACCGCTTCATAATCCTCTTTGGCAATTCCGATACCCGTGTCTTTAATACTGATAATAATCTCATCTCCCTTATGGATAACACGGCAATCAATCTCTCCTTCTACGTAAATTTTACGGCATTTGAAATGAGATTAACAACTACCTGGATCATTTTATCCGGATCACCGGAAATATCCGGCAGGCCGGGTTCCATGAATTTCCGCAGCACAATATTTTTGTTATAAAATAAAGAGGAAGTGGCAGCAATTGCTCGTTCAACCATATCCGGAATTGAAATGATTCCAATATTCCATTCCATTTTGCCCGCTTCTATTTTTGCCAGGTCCAATACGTCATTGATAAGATGGGTCAGCCGCTCGCCTTCAGAAATAACCACCTCCAGGTTTTCAGAAATCTGGCTAATTGTTTTTTCTGTTTTCGGATTGGTTTTATCTGTTTCAGGAAATATTTTTTCTTCCAGTCTTTTTTTGATGATCTTGGCAAAGCCGAGCACAGAGGTAAGCGGTGTTCTTAATTCATGACTGACCGTGGAAAGAAATGCGCTTTTTGCTTCATTGGCCCGCTCTGCATTCTTGCTGGCTTCTTCAGCTTCCAGTTTCGCCGATTTCACTTCTTCAAACAGCCTGGCTTTTTTTAATGCCACGCCAACATTTGCAGCAATCGTTGACAATAAACGCTGGTCTTTTTCATCAAAATAATCTTCTTTTTCCGTGCTTTGAACGCTCAACACACCGATAATTTCATCATCGATGGGAATGGGAACTCCCAGATAGGACGCAGGAGGAATCCCAAGCGGGCTGATCCCGAGTTGTTTTATTTGTTTCTTAAAGTCTTCATTAATCAGCAGAGGTTTTCTGGTGGAAATGATTTTAGACGCAAGTCCCTCTCCCAGTTTTATAGGTGGCAGTACTTCACCATGCTGGTAAGGAAAATGGATCATGTTGGTCTTTTTGTCCAGCATCGCCAGGTAAACGATTTCTGCTTTGAATACCTGGCGCATTTCTTCGCCGACCAGTTTGATCAGATCGTCCAGATCCAGTTGCGATGCCAATGCCTGGCTGATCTGATTTACCGTAGTAAGTTCTTCCGTTTGTACCTGAACCTCGTGTGTACGCTCGAGCACTTTCTTCTCCAGTTCTGCCCTTTCCCTGTGAAGTTTTGCTGTGCGATACCGGGTAATAATATAGACCAGGGAAATGGCAGCCAGAATATAAAGTAAATAGGCCCACCAGCTTCGCGACCACGGAGGGCTGACAGTATAATGATAATTCGCTTCTTCACTTATTTTCCCGTAAATGTTTTTGGCCCTGACATGAAAAACATAATCTCCGGCGGGAAGATTGGTATATTCTTTATATGAATTATTATCCCAGCCTGACCAGCCAGTCTCAAATCCTTCCAGCCAGGTTTCATATTTTGTTTTTTCTTCCTGTTCAAAAAACGGGGCCGCATACTCGAAACGAAGGGTATTGTTTTTATAAGAAATATCGATGCCCTTTCCTGCACTATCAGGCAGTGAAAGATTTAATGTTTCCTGACCAGCTGTGATATGACGCAATAAAGTTTTATAAGATTCTCCATAATTTTTTTTAAGATTTTCATCGTACCTCACCAGACCATCCGTGGTACAAATCCAGACGATTCCATTTGCTTCCGGATAGAACTGGGAGATCGTCCCGCCGGCAATGGGCAGAAATGGGGTTTTATCTATGGAATACTTTCCGTTTGCGCCCGGTGTGGCAAACAATATTTCCTTTCCCATTCTCATCCAAACCCGCCCGGATTGATCTTCAACCATATAACTTTCATCTTTGCCGCCAGCATTTGGGAATCTTCCAAAGGTCGTATCAATGATAAAATGCTTATTTGTTTCATCAAAACTGTAAAGAGCTGAATCAGCGACAAAATAAGTTTTCCCTTTAACCATATAGACGGGTCCACCACCGGTACCCAATCCATCTGTGATCGAAAATTTTTGAACCCCTGTCTTATTAATATCCGGATCTCCATTGTCATCAAATGCCAGAGTTAAGCGGAATACCGTCGAATTCTGTGTGCCGGCCCATATCCGGCCGCTGGAATCTTCTGTAAAAGTCCAAATGCCCTCCTCAATTCCCGGTATATTTCCCCTGTAAATCCAATGTTGGGAACTATCAATTCTACCTGAAACCTTTTTGCCCTTTGTAAAAACAGCCAATCCAAACGTGGCGCCTCCGAGCATTATATCAGGATGGCTGGAAAGTACCTTAATCCCGGACATTTGCAGGTCCCCGCTGGAAGAAGCCCGGATAGTATTCGTCTTTTTATCTTTCACATAAAAAAGGCCGTCATCGGGTACCAGCAGCTTGTTATCATTCACTGCCATAACAAAAATCTGGTTCAGCGGAATTCCGGGGACTTCCTCAAATTTCCCATTGGACTGGTTGAGGCGTAACAGACCATTTGTAGTTCCCAGATATAAGGTACCCTCGAAACGTTTTATGGAAAGTGCAGCTGTATTGATACCCGATTGAATACCAAATGTGGTAAGCGGGGAAGATGTTTCGACCCTTGAGATCCCATTGTCCAGCGCCAGCCATAAAGATCCTTTACGATCAAAATACATTCCATATACAGACTCATCCTGGAGCCCCACATCGCGGTTGATCACCTTGAGGATCTTACCCATGCGGTCTATTATCACTACGCCCTTGCCTGTTGTGGACAGCGCAAAAGATCCATCATTTAATTTAACACCCTTGTAGAGCGTTGCTTTTTTTATAACCGGATCAGCTTCCGTTTTAAAAGGCCTGAATGATTTTCCATCGTAGATGTATAATCCGGAATAGAACAGGCCAACGAGGTATTGCTTTTCTCCTTTGCCGACGTTATTTCCCTCAGCGGGGGAAAAGGGTAACATAACCTGCATGCGCTCCTTGCCCACAAATTCACTCCCCGGTATCAATTCCAGAGAATCGTTGATCATCTTAAAAAGTCCGAGTCCCCGCTGGTGAACATAGTATACACCATCCAGATAGAAGGCGTACATGAATTTGGTAGTTGGTTCCCAAATTTTTATTTCATTCTCCCGGAAGTTACCTGACTTGTCTTTAGGAACCCTGAATATGCGTTCTCTCGACTGAAAATAAATCCCTTTATCTGTTACATAGGTTGACCAGACATCAAAAAAATCCTTTAACGAATCCGGAAGAAATTTCTTCAGGGAATATTGCTGGGTATGCCCCAGGCTATCCTGTGCAAGGTATCCGAAGTCACCGGTGGATCCATAATATATCTGCCCTTTTTCGTCCTTATCCAGGGAGCGGATGGCAACGGCAATCGCACCCGGGAAAAATATCTTTTTCCATTTTACCCCATCATATTGTAACAGATAACCCTGGTTCCCAAAATACATTAAGCCGCTGTTATCTTCGATGATACACCAATTCTGGGGATTACCGTTGTAATCCCTGGCCTGGTAATTCCTGATAAACGGAAGACCTTTTTCTGCCAGGCTTTGCCCGATTGTTCCCAGGGGGCAAAATGTATTCAAAACAAAAATTCCTGACAGGATACAGAGAGATCTGAATCGCATTAATAGATGATTTAGGAGATTCCGCAGGGAACGTTAGTTTTTCAGGGTAAGCTCCAGCGATCAAGGAAAAGTAATTTCCTTCAATTGGCATCGGGCCGTTCACTTGCCTGAGTAAATTATGAAAAATATTCAATAGCCTCGTAAATTCCTGCTATTTCCTGCGATTTATTGATGTGATCCGGATGAACCGCCAAACCATAACCTATTACGTTGCCAATTGACTAAATTTAGATACTCCCAATTAATCTATGGGTAAATTTTGAATAAATCTTTTAAAGATCAGTTCTCTTCCTGGACCAATAGCATTTCAAACGATGCTGATGTTGATTGGACCGGGCAGCTCCGTATTTTGAATGAAATAACCGATCTTATAACGCCCCGGCTTTCGCTCAGGGAAATTATTGCTGTCATTTATCAGAATGTAAATCAATTGATTGATGCCTACCAGTTTTGTGTTGGTATTTATGATGAAAAAGAAGGATTGATTCATTACACGGGAATGATAGAAGAGGGCAAACCACTTCCTGATTTTTCTTTTGATGCGTCAGATGATGGCCGTCTCGCTTCCTGGTGTATCCGGCATGAACAGGATATTTTTATGAATGATTTTGACAGGGAATACAGCAGGTACCTTCCTGTAAAACCACAGCCACTGGCTGGCATACAACCCAAAGCGGCTTTGTATACTCCCTTAAAATTAAATGATAAAATAGTGGGGCTGGTAGTGGTACGAACAATCCATAAGAATGTATACCAACCTCATCATCTCTATATATTAAAAACAGTAGGAAATTTTGTGGTAAGGGCATTGGAACTAGCCAGGATATCCGCAGCGCCGTTTGTACAGGGAAAAGGAAGGACAAAGGAATGGCGGTGGAACAGCATGGAAGAACTGCCTGCCAGATCAAAAAAAACATTACAACTACTTACTGAAAGAGAAAAGGAAGTTCTTTTTTTACTGGTAACCGGCCTGCCCAATAAAGTGATTGCAGAAAAATTGTTTGTATCGGCTGGTACGGTTAAAACACATACACTTCATATTTACCAGAAGATGGATGTAGGCAACAGGAGTTCTGCTATTTTAAAAGCAGTGGAACTGGGATGGATAGTTTAAAATCTACCATTTGGTAGAGAAAAAAGGTATTGGGTGCTGCTACCTTTATTAAAATCTTATTTTATGCCGGAAACATTATCGCGTTTATCGCTCAGTCAAAAACCAACACTGGAAAATTCTGTTCATTACCTGGCACATACTTTTTCTTTTTTAGCTACAGGCCAGGATACAGATAATGCCTATACGCTCATCCATTGTTTTTTCAGAAAAGGCTTTACACCGCCACCGCATTTTCATAAGTATGAAGATGAATCGTTTTATGTACTGGAAGGTATAATAGATTTCCAGGCTGGTGATAAAAAGTTCAGGGCCGGAGCCGGCGAGCTGATTGTATTGCCTAAAGAAGTACCTCATAGTTTTAACCTCGTAAGCGATACAGCAAAAGCTTTATTGCTGATAACACCCGCGGGTTTTGAAACAGTATTTAAAGAGTTTGGTTCGCCCGCACAAACATTGGACCTGCCCCCCATACCCGATAATCTGCCCAAAGAATTATTTCAACAGATACACCAACGATGTATTGAATTAGGAAATGTCTGGATGCCCGGGATTTGAGATCTGTAATATATCCCACCTTTTAGCTACAGTTTCATACCGGTCATAAATGCCCGCAAATCTCCCCCTATTCACAAAGTACGAGGGCGAACCAGGATTTAGTAATATTTTCTTAGCGCAGTAAAAAGGCGTCACCATCTTTTCTGAAATGGTATTTTTTTAAGTATAAAAATGCTAACTTACTGTTCAATTCCTGCTTTAAGTTAAGATACTGGCTTACGCAGGTTTTTATGTTATTTCAGGCGCCTGATCAGTAAACCGGAATTTATTTAAAACAACAAGGCGAGTAATCCCGACTCCGTGGATTTTTTTTGTACTACCGGAAATTATTTGAAAGTCAATTGACGTTTAACGTCCCTGCAGTTCACGCGTTTCTTCCGTACTCTCAAGTATGCATGTATTAGCCGAATTGTTACACTCAGTCCTGCACATCCCCCACGAAAACTGTCCTTTAATCCCCCCATGAAAGACATTCATGCATTTTAATATGTAATGTGCAGGTAATTAGAAGGTGTTCGTTCAATCCGATTTATAACCAGTTTATTCATTTATAAAACCTGAAATATGAAAAAACATCTGATTCACTTAATTCTTAAATCAGCTTTGGTATTTGTCTTCGCCTCCGTATGGACCGCTTCGGCAGGTCAGACGGATAAAAAGGATAAGCAACTGGTGGAAGACGGCAAGAAAGGCATCAAGGATTTTATTCATACAGATTCCCTGATGAAACACCTCTTTAAGACTGCCTATGGATATGTTATATTCCCGAACGTTGGCAAAGGTGCTGTCGGCATAGGCGGCGCTTCAGGTGGGGGAATTGTCTATGAAAAAGGTGTAATTATAGGCAAGTCCCAGATGACCCAGGTCACCGTTGGATTCCAGTTTGGCGGTCAGGCTTACCGGGAAGTGGTCTTTTTCGAGAATAAAGAGACTCTTGATCATTTCAAAGGAGACGAGTTTGAATTTTCAGCACAGGTTTCTGCTGTGGCGGCCAAAGCCGGTGCATCCGGAAATGTAAAATTTACCAACGGTGTCCTCATATTCACCCAACAGAAAGGGGGTTTAATGTATGAAGCGTCGGTAGGCGGACAGAAATTCAAATACACATCTTTCAGCAAATAAAATCCCGGTTAAATCAGGTAAATGAAACAGGGGTCTCTAGAATATTTTCTTAATTGGACTATCAAACATTAAATATTCTCCAAAACACCATTAAAACTTTAGCCATGATTAACAAATCTGTATTTATCCTTTTGGTTTTTCTTATTGCTTCCTCAGTTACTTATGCGCAAAAAAACAGTTGGTATGTGGGTGGTCAGCTCGGATTCAATTCCAGGACCGAAACAAATACCGGGTCTGCCGATGTCACTACCACCACATGGAGCGTAGCGCCGGAAGTAGGTACTTTTCTTCAGAACACCCTGCAACTCGGTTTTGCAGTAAACCTGGGTGGATCCAATTCAGACAACGCGGACCAAACGACTTGGTCTCCGGTCATCTACCTGAGAAAATTCTATCCGATGGGAGATAAGTTTTCCCTGTTTACCGGCATTGTCGGCAATTTCACGACTGGCAGTACAAAAACAGGTAATCAGGATGGGACGCTCAGCGGATGGGGACTAAACCTTTCGCTTGGAGCAGCATATGGCATAAGCAAAACCTTTACATTGGTGGGACAATACGGTTTGTTCGGCTACTCTTATGAATCTGTAAAATTCGATAATACCAATACCAAAAACTCTGTCAGCAATTTTGGCCTGAATGTGAATTCACTGGGTCCTGTATTTAATATTGGTATTTATTGGACATTCAAGGAATAATCCGATACTTGTATTTATGTCAGTCATATCTCAATTTCAGTGCTATGAGACCCATTATTTATTTTCCTTTATTATTGATGGCAATTGCCAGCCATTTTGCTTGTGGGCATGCAACTGATAAATCAAATTCCGATTCAGCGGCTATCGCAAAATCTAAAACCCAGGGAGATGCGGACAGTGTCGAGTCATATGAGGTAAATGCAAGCGGGGACAAAGTTCCTTATTTTCATTGGGCCGCTGATGATGAGATATTGGGATTGGCAAATACCGCCTTTGGCGATCTGGATAGTATTGTCGCCCGGGGATATATCCGGGTACTTGTCCCTTATTCAAAAACCTATTACTATGTAGAAGGGATGAAAAGATATGGTCTTGCTTTTGAACTGGTCAATCTGTTTGAAGCGGAGCTGAACAAACAATTGAAATTTAACCCCCCAAAAATTCGTGTCATATTCATACCTGTCAGCCGCAAACATATCCTGAGTTTATTAACGGGGGGACATGCAGACATGATCGCCTCAGGTTTTACGATAACGCCAGACCGGGAGAAGCTGGTCGACTTTTCATCTCCCACGATAACCGGTGTAAAGGATATTGTAGTAGGCGGGCCGGCAGCGCCGGCCATTAGCTCCATTGCGGATCTCGCGGGTCAACATGTATTTGTGCGCGAAAACACCAGTTTTCAGTCTTCCCTGATCAGGATCAATGACTCACTTCAAAGAGCCGGTCGCAAACCTATGATTATTGACTTCACGGATCCTTATCTTGAATCAGAAGATATTCTCGCCATGGTAAATGAAGGAATGATTCCTTTCACTGTTGTTCCCGAGGATCTTGGAACGCTTTGGAAGAATGCTTATACCAACCTAAAAGTATATACAAATATTGCAGTGGATAGTAACCAGTCTTATGGATGGGCAGTCAGGAAAAATTCCCCAAAATTGAAATCCGCGGTCGACCGGTTTGTGGGTACAATAAAAAAAGGAACTACGACCGGAAACAGGATCTATGATAAATTCCTGAAAGATAAAAAGCGGTTACGGAACGCCAATAGCAAGCAGGCACTGGCAGATTTGGATCGGTTTAGAACCCTGTTTCAAAAATATGGAAAACAATATTCCCTGGATTGGCTATTGTTGTCAGCGCAGGCATTTCAGGAATCTCAGCTTAAGCAGCAAGCCGTGAGTCATATGGGTGCGGTTGGTGTCATGCAATTGCTGCCTTCCACTGCCTCACATCCTCCAATCAATATCCCCAATGTTAGAAATGCCGATGATAATGTTCATGCCGGTTCAAAATACATGCGATATCTAATTGATCAGTATTTTGCCGGGGAAAACATTGATTTCCTGAACGAACAACTTTTTGCCCTGGCGGCCTATAATTGCGGACCCGGCAATATGAGAAAATTGCGACGGAAAACCATGGAAAGAGGGCTGGATCCAAATGTGTGGTTTAATAATGTAGAAATATTAGCGGCCCACCATATCGGGCGGGAAACAATCCAGTATGTGAGTAATATTTATATGTACTATCGGTCCTACCAGGCTTTACAGCGTTATAAAGACCTGAAAGAAAAGAAAAACCCACCAAAATAGGTAACGGTATAAGAATGCCAGGGAGCAATAAGTAATTAACTAAAAAGGCGGCCCTCCGCGATTGGGGAGGGCCGCCTATGAATCAATTGCGTTTGTTCGCTTTCTAAGTAAATTCTAATGCTGAATTTTATATGTAACCGGAACGGTAATCTTTGATCTGACATACGCACCATTTTCTTTGGCCGGATGCCATCTTGGAGACCGCATTAGAACAGAAATTGTTTCTTCTTCCAAACCACTTCCAAAATGTGTTCCCGGGACTTCAACTTTTGTAACATTGCCTAAACTGTCCAGGAAGACTTCAGCAAACACGGTGCCTTCTACACGGTATCTTAGTGCTTCTTCAGGGTATACTAAATTTTTATTTATAAACTCCGTTAAAGCTGGAACGCCACCGGGAAAATTGGGCTTTTGAGAAGGCGTAAAATATACATACTCCTTTGTATGTATCACTACGGGTGCACTTGCCGTTGCCGGGGGTTGTTCATAAGCTTCATGCGTTGGCATGGGTGCTTCGCTGTACATTACTACCTCATTTGTGCCTTGTTTTTTTGCTTTGACGGTGGTCTTCGAAGATTTCCTGGCTGCCAGATATTCTTTGGTAATAGCAGCACTGTCAATAACCGGAGCGGGCGGTTCAGCCGGTGCTACAGCGGCTACCGTATCCGTTGCCACAGCCTTTGCCGTGTCAGTCGTTTTCGATTCACCGGCGTTGTTACATGCGGACGCCAGAACCAGCATTCCACAGGAAATCAGATAAAATTTTGCTTTCATTTTTTTTAGATTTAGATGTGATTGTTTTATACTGTTATTAAATGTAGCTGGTCATATCGGCAACAGGCCTCGTCGTTATTCGGGGACCTCAAAAAAACAGGTTTTCAGGATTGGAGTCAGGCTACCCTGTAATCTTCAAAAAGGTAGTAGGATTGAATAAATAATTGCGTTGTTTGAAAGCTAAGCCGCTGCTTTGCTAACCTCACCAGCTTTCTATTTGGAGTACTTTTGGATTAATCCTATCGGATCAAAATTTAAGAGGTCACGGTCGTTAAATATAAAATAAATAACCTTTCAAAAAAAATTTGTTTAAAAACTGAAATAAGGGATTTCCCTTCAGTAGCAGCTATTTCGGTACAGGTTACCAAATAGTCAGGCCCGGAATCTTTACAACTCCGGCCTAGACTCAGTGACCATTCGCAGGAATAATAAAACTGCCACCTTATCCCTGTGCCTTTTGTAATTTAGCGGTTACATACAGAGTAAATTTACGATGCTTTTCCTCACCGTGATACGATTGAAATACTGGTCATCAATACAAGTAAAAACATTTGTTTTTTCATTTCTATAATATTTAAGGTTAAAAAATAAAGACTGCCTAAAGTATGGGTCTCAGGATCGCCATCGCGCATTAAGCCACCAGATTTTTACAGATCTTCAAACGTTCGCTTCAATGACTCAGTTCGCATGCGGATCTATGTCTTCTGAACTAGTCTGCGGATTAATGCCTTTGGAATAGAGTGGGATTGGTAAGGTTGGGATACTTCTATAAAGATACTGATTATCAAACCGCCTGCCAGAAAAAAAGTACAAATAAATATCGTCTCATTTAATGCGACTATCTAAATTATTTTTAAAAATACCCTTTACCTCCCGAATGCTTCGCCTATGCGAAACGTAATACTGTAGTCACCTTTGCCCACACCACCATCAATACCGATATTTATTTTTTCGGAGGGAAGCATTCTGAAACGCAGACCTGCACCCACTCCGGGCAGGAGCTCACTATCGGGAATGTCGGAAAATTTTGCAACTGCAGTGGCAACGCCTGCAAAGGCCACCATGCCCCATTGTTTATAAAAATTCCAGCGATACTCTGCCTGCAACGTATATACCTGGTCGTTGCGGTATTTTCCCTGCGAATATCCGCGAATGTCATCGCCGCCTACAACGGTTTGTCCTTCAAAAGGCACATCACCGGTGGCAATGTTGAAGGTGGCGCGCGCGACCAACACATGCTTATCATTTGTTTTGCTAAGCTTAAAGAATTGATTATAGGTAACTATATATCTTACAAATTCATAATCGCTGCCAATCCAGTTTCTGTAAAACTGGTTTTTAAAATTCAGGAACATACCGTGTGTAGGATATTGAACATGGTCGCGCGTATCGTTGCTGATAATATAACCAATATTGTTCAGGATGCTTTTGGTTACCGAATCCTGGCCTGATACACCCGGAAAACCAAAGGTTGTGGTTGCTTTGATAAATGAGCCTGTGGGACCGAAGTAAATACGTTTGAATATATTGCGTTGTAACTGCAGCACTACAAGGTTTGCTTTTGTTGAATAGTCAGAAAAATTGCCGGTCGAAGTAACCGGATCTTCGAGGTAGAACTGAAAGTTTATATCCATAGTGCCTGCTGCTGCCGGATGCGCCAGCGGTCTTCGGCAAAAAAGAGTTGTGAATAGAGAAACAGCGCATAGCTTTTCTGCTCAGTGTAAATGCCAGCGATGCCTATATTGGAAGACGGAGAAATGGTATCCTTCTTATTTATTTTAAAGTAATTCGATACGATGGCTCCCAACAACAATTCCCTGTGTGCGGTTGTAATTAATCATGGGAATGGCTGCAATACCGTTCTTTTGTTTTCTGGATGCGGTTGAATCCTGACCATGGGCAAAAGCAAATGTGAAGAGCAATAAGAAAAGAAGTGTTGTAAATTTTTTGCATCCTCATAATTCAGTTAACACTAAATATTTTGCTTGGTGACTTTCCGATGCAGAAGTTTCTGCAATCTTACTTCAGTGAAAAGTAGATGAAGACTGTGTAATCTAAACCCCGAGTTTTTTCAGTTTCCGAATTTGGAAAAAAAGATAGAATATCACAAGCCAGACCGAAAGCGTAATGGCGGAAGCCATCCAGAGCAACCAGAGCGGGGAGCGGCCGGCTCTCGCAAATAATGAACGATTATTATAGTCTGAAACATAATTGGAAGGAGTTCCCCAGGGAACTGTTCGTTCTGTTGACAAATTTCCAAACAAGTCATTGTCCTCTACCCTGGCGATCAAAACCAGGTTTCCCGACACATCCCCGGGAAGGTTTAGTAGTTTAAAATCCGCGCTTGCCTCACCCAGCGAATCCGTTGTAACAGTTGGTGTTTCAGTTACATTTAAATCACCACCCAGTCTCTTAACGGCGATTTTCATATCGACTCCTTTAACCGGAATCCATTCGGTGCCATTCTGTTCTACCAATACGGCGATTATTTTTTTATCTCCCGCAGTATCCAGTTTGATTCTTGCTTTTGTCAGGTCGAGGGTGGTCGTAACGCCACTATATAACCCGGAGGAATCAGCAACCGCGAGAAAACTTTGTTTCGGTGATTTGTTCCATTCGTCTTTAGCGGTAGCCGGTATAGACAATCCAACCATCCCATTGTCGTTCGTTGTTCCCTTGCCAAGTAAATTAGCCGGACTTTCTGAACTAATGTAAAAACTTACCGGAATTCCACTGATCTGTTTAAACTTTCCGTCGATTTTTGCTTTTGTATTCGCTTTTAAATACTGTACGTGGTTATTATCGTTATAATAACTGAGTCCAAGGATTAACTCAGTTTTTTCCACCTGGGCTATGCAAATCCCGGTAATTAAAAGAGTAAATGCAATTGTAAGTGCAGAATATTTAAACTTTTTCATGCTCTTCAATTTCTGAGATGGTTTCCTGGATTGGAATAATGGGGAATATTCTGGCGAACAGCGTAATAATAAGTAACATGCCCGCCAGGGAACCCATCGCAATGGCCCATTCTTCCCAGCTGGGAAAATAATGTTTGTATGATTCTGGTACATCGTACATCGGTAAAAAAGGATGCAACAGTGTTGGCGTAACAATCACGTACCTTTTAAACCATGATCCTACAACCACTAATATTCCCGCTATAAACGCGGGGATTGGTTTTCTCCCCCTCCTTGTCATCAGGATCAGAATAGGTAAAAACATCGACGTTATTATGGCAAACCAGAAAACCCTTGCAAACTCTCCCGTGAATAACCCAAGCAAATGATCTGCATCGGTCTTTTTCATTTTAAATGCCGGTACCAGAAATTCGTTTAAATTAAAATAGAGATACACAAAGGCAAGCAGCACTACGATTTTACCCATCTTGTCAAAATGTGTTACTGTAATATATTTTTCCAAATCATACATGTAACGGAATATATACATCGCAACCAAAACTGCGCCTGAGCCAACGAGGAAAGCGCCCGAAATAAAATAAGCGCCAAAATTGGTGCTGTCCCAGCCAGGCCTGTAAGTAGTAGCAAATAGCCAGGATGTGACCGTATGAATAGCAAAAGCGACCGGTATTATGGTGATAGATAATATACGAATGGATTTTTCGCTGATTTTTATTTGCTCGGGTGTGTTCTTCCAGAAAGACCCTAAAAATTTATATAGACCCCTGAGAAATTTCCCACCCTGTTTCTTAGCATTCAGCATGATTTCAAAATCCGGTAAAAGTGGAAGATAGAGGAGCAACAGGCTGATAAAAAAATAAGTTGTTATGACGATCACATCCCAGAGGATTGGAGACTGCAGGCGCCCATGAATGAAGAGGTTATAAAACCGGTCGGGGCGGCCCATATCAACAATAATAATCAGCGAGGCAAATGTAATCGCAGAAACGGCAATAATCTCGGCTATTCTGGTTAAAGGCGTGCTCCAGTTAACATGAACGATTCTGAGTACCGCAGTAATCAATGATCCGACCAGGCTGATGGCCACAAAGAAAACAAAATTGGATATATAAATCCCCCAGGTTGCATAATCCCGCATGTCTGTAACGATCAGTCCTTTCGACAGCTGCCGGTAATAAGCCACCATACCGATAATACAAATAATAACCAGGACTACAGCCCAGATCCTTCCTTTTGCGCCAAATTTCTTAGGCAGCAGATCGTCAATTATTTTTTGCCTGGCTGAAATCTCCACGGTTTATGATTTTGCATTTTCTTTTTTTGCTTCCACGGAATCTTCGACATCTTCAAAAGGAAAGTTCCTGTTCACAGGTGGCAGGTAATAGACACTGGGTTTGGTACCGAGGTCTTCCATCATCCGGTAACCAGCTTTATCTCTGATCAGATCGCTGAACCGGAATGTTTCCGCTCCGTTGGTTACTGTGTCTTCAATCATATCTCCGAAAAAGAAAACGCCATTTGGACAGGCGGAAACGCAGTGCGGTAGTTCACCCTTGCGGGTCATGTCAGCGCAAAAATCACATTTACCAACGGTGCCTTTTTTCTGGGGAATACTGGTTTCACAGGAATAAGGTTTTGCTGCAATTTCCTTGGGAATATCCGGTTCTCCCCAGTTAAATACCCGGGTGGAGTAAGGACAGGCAGCCATACAAAAGCGGCACCCGATACAACGGTCACTATCAATAAGCACTATTCCATCTTCCCTTTTGAAAGTCGCATCTACCGGGCAGACCTTAACACAGGGAGGTTCGTCGCAATGCATACAGGTTGAAGGTTCCCAGTAAGGTGCTGTATGTGGGGCATCCTGCATGGGATAAATCTTTATCCAGTTGTCACCCGGATTCAGTTCATGTGCGTGGTTGCAAGCCGACTGGCATGCTTTTACACTCTTACACCTGGAAAGGTCAATGACCATCACGAATTTCTTACCGGGTATTCCTTTCCGGGCTTCCAGGTTAGATACGGGTGGAAGATCAACCGGTTTCAGGAAAGCTTCATCCACTTCAATCACTTCCCCGTCTACGGAAAGCAATTTTACCATTTTACCGGAGGGTTTTATCATATCGGTAACCTTATCCTCAAACGGGTTCGGCTTGTCTGAACATCCGGTAAGTGTGGCTCCCGCGAGTAAACCGGTGAGTAAAAAATCCCTTCTGGATGAATCGTTGGTATTCCATTTTTTTAAAATTAAAAGTTTATCCTTTCCTTATCCAGTTCTTTAATTCCTCATCAGAAATTTTTTCCTTTAATCGTTTTATTTTTGAAACATCCACTTCAATCAGCCGCCCGTCCTGGGATAAGACCTTCATGGTTTCCTCTTTTTCGGGGGGAGGAGCGCAGGAAATGACCGGATTCTTTTTTGAGAATAATTTGATGAAGGGAAAAAAGGATAATAACCCGATTCCCGCCAATAATTTTCTCCTGGTTTTTATTTCCGGTGGGATTGTTTCAATTTTTTTCATAAAAAATTATTGAACTATTCCGCAAACTATTTTTTAAACGTCCGCATAAAATTCACCAGGTCCCAGATTTCATTCGGATCAGGAATTTTCTTTTTGAAACTGGGCATATCACCCCTGCCTTCCGAGGTTTTATAAAACAAAGCTCCATCCGACTGGGATTGAATTGTAGCAGATGATAAATCTTCAGGCTGCGTTTTTAGCTGGGCCGCCTTGGTTCCGTCTCCCTTTCCTGTTTTACCATGACAGGAGGCACAATGCTGGTTCCATAAAGCCTTACCTGAGGAAATAGATTCGGAAGATGACTTGACCGGATTGGCTTTTTTGGCGGCTGCATCAGGAACCGGCCAGGGCTTGGGTTGGTGATTAACACTAAATCCAGCAGTAAGTATAAATAATCCTGCAACCAGGCAAATGAGAAGGACTTTCATGGTAAGAACTTTTGATTATGTAAAATGAATTCAATTTCCTACCTAAGTTATCTAATATTTCCCAATTCCGGTTGCCGATCTGCGTTTAACTGTTCAATGCTGAAGTATATTTTTCTGTTTTGTGTAAAAAAATTACCAACAAATAACTCCTACAAGCCGTTTTTTCCTTAGATCAGCCAACTATTGCCCAAAATAAAATCCCAGGGATGTATCTATATTCGGCATATCGGCCAGCTCGGGATCTTTTTTCGGATCAAAAAGAAACAAACCACAGATATCGTTTTTAGCATTCAGGTCAATAATCGTTTTACTCTTATCCTTTTTTACAAACAGCAGGTACCTGGCCTTGATCACTTCAACAATCCGGATCCGCGGCCAGTGTTGCCTGATTACATTCCGCGCATTTTGCATCATGTAATAACAGTCATGGGTTATGAGTTGCATAAACCCTTTTCTTCATTCACCGACTTTATTTTCTCCATCTGCAGGGAATCAGGGTTATAAAAAACAGCGGACTCACGGTCAATGATAACCGTATCTCCAAAACTGGAAGGCGGCTTTTTGATGACCAGGGGTTTTGGGGCCTGATCTTTTTTCACCTGACTATTATTTTTTTCAGGTGATCTGCGAACAGGAGCAGGCCAGCAGGACTATTGACATCATTCCAGGTATAACAACTGACCATTCTGGGTAATACCGGATTTTAGCGTTCATAAAATGGACATGAAGACGGATTGACCGTCAAATTATATCATCCACCCCCGTCAAAAATTCCATAACCTGGTGATGTTAAAACCAATGTGAAACTGACCACCCGGATATTTCACACCATTGTCCGTATATCCGAATGGATTGTTGGCGTTGTACATGGCGTTCTGCTGCGTGTTCAGAAATGTAAAATTGTCCGCGAACAACTGGAAAGTGTGGCCGCTGGTATTAAATTCCAAGCCCGAAGCCAAAATTAGGATGCGGATTATCTGTTGCCCATGCCGTTAGTGGCTGTTCGTAATCAAATATAAACGAGGTTCCTTCAGTTAATTTATACCTCATGCACAAAGCTGAAGGAGTACATGTTAAATTTCTGTTCCTTAAAAATCAACATTAGAAGTATCAACTTTTGTGTAATATCCCGGAACGGAATTCTGATGAGATATGCTAAAGCCAATCTGTACGGATAGTTTTTCATTGATCTTTCTGGCAATCATCAATTCATTGAAAAAAGACCAGCGTTCGGATTCGTACTTAAAAAGAACATTATCCGGATTCTTTACTGTCTTAACAGCAACATTACCGTAGTAGGTCAGGCTGACCGGAAATTCCGAAGTTTGTTTCCAAATAGCATATTTGGCACTTCCGTCCCAGAGCATATTTACCTTGGCCAGGCCGAAACCAATTTCAAGATTATCAATGGGTGTATAAAGAAAGCCAAAACGAATATTGGCGATTCCGTAAATTCCCCATAAATCCTGATACCCGTTTTGAACAGATCCAAACCTGTGCTGAATATCTGCTTCAAGAGTCCCCTTGACCGGAACCATTACCGTTTGTCGCATCAATAACCTGACCGGACGCAAAAGTATTTTTTACCGGCCTGGGTTTAGCAGGTGCCTCGGGTTCGACAGGTGCAGCGGTACTGTCATGATGGGTAGCTGCAGCCGTGCTGTCCTGTTGGCGTATCCTGCATTACTCAATATGAACAGTGCAAACAGAAGACAAACACCGGATAAAAGCGGCCTCCTTGTTTTATATATAAAATTTTTCATTTGATTAGTTTTAAGAGTCGCTTAATTATTCGGCGCACCATTTCTTATCCAGTCGAAAACTTTCTGCCTGTCATCTTCCGATGGAAGATGGGTCCTCATAACTCCATTGAGGGCTATCCACAGTTTACTGTCTTCCGGTTTTACTGTATTGACATAGCCTCCCCCCACCAGTTGATCATAGGATATATCTTCCGTCAGATAAGGTACCTGCCCTCCGGGGACATGGCAACCTGATAACGCGCAATTGGTATTCCATAACGGCTGGAGGTCGCCACTATAACTTACAAACTGCGGGGGTTTTTCCTGGGCTACCGTGGGAATAATTACATCCTGGTAACAGCTGACCATACCAATACCCATGAAGAGTAACAATCCTCCATAAATTAATATTCGTTTCATAATAATAATTTTTATGGGTGATTATTTATTATTGAAATTCATGTCACACTGAATGGTAATGACATCTCCAACTTCCTCTGTGGTCATGCCAAAAGTCCGGCAGTTAAAGCTGAATATCAATTGCAAACCAAATAGATCATATGCGCTGGAAGTGCCCGCTCCGGTAGTTGTCCTTTTAGTAAATGAGAGAATTCCGTTGACAGTAGTGTCTTTGGGTGCTGAAAGCAAACCTTTCCAGGTCATTGTCATTGTACAAATATATCCGGCACTATTTGGATCCAATTCTACCTTGGTCGTTTTGATCAGGGCTATATTGGAGTCGATCAGGTTTTGAGTACTGGCTATAATCTTGGGTGCACCTACATAACCTAAATAACATCCGCCGTCCCGCCCCGGTTGCCCGGTATTCGAGGTATTCATTTGAACATACCCGTTAAAATAAGTTTTTGCGGGATCGTTTTCGTAAAAAGCCCATGAGCTATCTTTCAATGGCTGACCTGTACCCGGGTATTGTGTTTTTTGTGCCTGGGAAATGGAAGCAATGCCAAATTCGTTAAACCTTCCTGTAAGCAAACCGGGTGCTCCAAGATAATTAGATGACCATAATACACTGCTGTGTGCCTGATCGAACTTCCAGGAACTAGTGTCACCGGCTGTCAGGTTACCGGGCAGGAAAACACCATCACCTCGTTTGATATCCGGCGTGCTTGTTGAAGGCGGTGGCAGCACTTCATTCTCATGTGTACAGCTGGTAACATACCCGCCAATACTTATTAGCACCAACAAAGCCAGGAGTATTTTTTCGTTAAGCAGTTTCATAAAAAAAAATTTTATCAATGAATAGATTCATTTACAAAAAGAGAGGGTATACAAAATTACCAATAAATACTACCGAAAACTAATTCTTAAATTTCATCGATGTTCCTGATAGTTATCATATGGACAGGTGACTTCAAAGTTCAAGCTGATCGGAATAGCATAATAAAATCTGAATAAGACCTGGAATATTCAACAGATTATCGCAGGGTCAGGATTTAGTGTATTTTTTGCGGAAGGGTATCAGAAAGGACAATAAGATGAGGATGAAAGCTGCCAGGTTTAAGAAAATACTTACCGTATAGATTTTCATATCATTTCTGATAATATCACGATCCGAAGTAATTCCCGTGAGTTGAAAAAATAAATCCTTTACTATAATGAAGAAAAAAACCAGGCTATGAAGAACGCTTAGTATCTGTCTTTTGGGCAAGGAGGGAATCCAGAATAGTATGGACAATAATGCCCAAATAACCAAATAGGGTTGTTGAATCCGGTGTCTGACATTTTCAATGGTATAATCAGGATATAAATTTTTTAACTGGAGGCCAAGGTATAATGTACCTATCAATGCATAAGCAAAAGGTAAAATCGAAACAAGTACTGCTCCCCTTATATTTTTAAATGATGTATTACGGGTGAGAAACCGTACGAGATAATATACCAGCGGATAACCGGAAAAAAATGCCAGCATCTCAAGTTGCTCGACGTATATAAATATACTATTGCCCATAAATTAACCATATTTCACTTATGCAACCGTCTACCCCCTCGTTATGATTGCAAGAATTATCGCTGCAGAATTGTTTGTTCTGTTTTTTTTATAATTCTGACGCAGAGATCCATTAGCGGTTTATATGACTTCCTTTTTCAAAGGTGAGCAGGGTCGAATTTATTGATATTTCGGTTGGTACATTTTGCTTTTAATAAATGTCCTGTGAATTTTCCATGTATTTTCATTTAAATAATTGGGCTGATCAGCGCTACGATCGTGTGCGCTTCAACCTGATATTCCTGCGCGTCGATAAATGGAGCCTCGTTCCAATACTGATTATCGTCTGGTGATGCCAGGGATGTATCGATCCATCGTCTCCATTTTCTGCCGGGTTCCAGCATCGGTAATTCGAAGCAAAGCGATTCGCGGAACGCGTTAATAATAAAATGTGATTCCAAATTCCCGCTTAAAGAGCGTATCGTAAACGAGATGGAATGGGAATGATCCGACCAGTCTGGCTGGTTCAGCCGGACACCATGCCACCTGACTTCAGCCGTCTGCATAAGCATATTCAGGGTCATGCTGAATTCGGCTTTCGTCATGTCCCGCAATAAACGGGCATGTATCAACAGTTTCACAAAGCGAAAGATGTCTTGATTCTTTTGCAACAGACCCCAGTCAAACCAGCTTATCTCATTGTCCTGGCAATAGGCATTATTATTTCCTCCCTGGGTCCTGAGCAACTCATCACCCATATAAATCATCGGCGTACCAACGGAAAGCAGGGTAAGAACAAAGAAATTTTTGATTTGCTTTTTGCGAAATGCCAATATAACGGGATCATCCGTTGGTCCTTCGACGCCACCATTCCAGCTATGGTTGTCATTATTCCCATCCCGGTTTTCTTCCCTGTTTTCTTCATTGTGTTTCTGCTGAAAGCTAACCAGATCATTGAGTGTAAAACCATCGTGACAGGTTACAAAATTGATGCTCTGCTCCGGTTCTCTGTCCTTTGTGGCCATAGATATCCGGGCTTCCGATCAGCCTCGTCACCGCATGGGACAACATTCCTTCGTCTCCCTTCAGAAAACGGCGAATATCATCCCTGAATCTACCGTTCCATTCTTTCCAACTGTCACCGATAAAACTTCCCACCTGATATAATCCGGCGGCGTCCCAGGCTTCCGCGATCAGTTTGACACCTGCAAGGACGGGATCTGATTCAATATCCCAGAGTATTGGAGGATTTTGCAGCGGTGCCCCATTTTCATCGCGGGACAGAATAGATGCCAGGTCGAAGCGGAATCCATCCACATGCATTTCTGTAACCCAGAAATGAAGACTGTCGAGTATCATTCTTCGCACGGTCGATTGATTTGCATTCAATGTATTTCCGCATCCGGAATAATTCGAATAAGAGCAATTTTCATTTTCCAGCAGGTAATAGACAGTATTATCAATTCCCCGGAAACTAAAGGTGGGTCCGCCCTGACCACCCTCTGCGGAATGATTGTAAACCACATCCAGAATAACTTCTATACCGGCGCGATGCAGGGCTTTCACCATATCCCGGAATTCATCCAGCACGCCCTGGGGATTTTTGGATGAACTATATCCCTGATGAGGTGCAAAAAGGGAAATGGGACTGTACCCCCAATAGTTTACCATACCGGCAGGCCCGTCCTGGACATCAAATTGAAAAACGGGCATCAGTTCAACTGCCGTGATGCCAAGATCCACGAGGTAAGGGATCTTTTCTATAAGCCCGGCATAGGTTCCTCTTTTAGATTCTTCGATTCCTGCACTGGGATGTTTAGTAAACCCCCGCACGTGCAATTCATAAATAATCGTTTGGGAAAATGGCCGGTGTAAATGTTTGTCATCCTCCCAATTATACGTGGAGCAATCCACGACAACAGATTTCATAGAAGGGCAACCAGGTTTCCCCGGGCCCGTCAAGGCAACATGATTAAAACCATCGGGCACAGCGACGGCCTTCGCATAAGGATCCAAAAGAATTTTGTCCGGGATCATACCAATGACCTTTGGATGGTTCATATGGGCCATGGACACGATATCCATAGAGTTGGCCGGCCTCCACACCCGGAACAAAGATGTGCCAGTAATGATACGTTTTGTTGCGGTTGACGTCAAGTGAGATTTCACGACTGTGGATTCAGATCATCCTGCTGATCAAAAAAAAGAAGATCTACGGCTGTACCATTTCTGCAAAAAATGGAAAAATTCACACCTGTAGGATATAAGGTTGGGCCAAGTGGAAAAGGCTCTCCACTTTCATCAGGCCGGTTACCTGGAATACCGGAATTTTTTTTCAGCACGGCACCATATTTAACGGCTTGGGGTTACTTTCCAAATTTTATTCGCAATAATCACGAATCGAACGGTCTGAAGAAAATTTCCCCATCCGGGCGACATTCAGTATCGACATTTTTGTCCAGCGGGGACGATCCAGGAAGGTGTCTGAAATATGCTGCTGGCAATTGACATAAGACCGGAAATCCTGCAACACAAAGTAAGGATCATGGTATAACATGGAATCGATAAGGGGTTTGAATAAATCCTTATCACCCCGTGAAAATTCCCCGGATCGAAGGCGATCAATAATTTCCTTAAGATCTTCATCGTTATGATAAAGATCTATTGGACGGTAACCATTTTTTTGCAAAGCATGGATCTCCTCAACGGTTAACCCGAACAGGAAAAAGTTTTCTCTTCCGACTTCCTCCATAATTTCAATATTTGCACCATCCATAGTTCCCACGGTCAGGGCCCCGTTCATTGCAAATTTCATATTGCCCGTTCCTGAAGCTTCTTTTCCCGCTGTGGATATTTGTTCGGAAAGATCTGCCGACCGGTATACCCATTCACTGCTTTTTACACTAAAATCCGGAAAGAAAATTACTTTCAACCGGCCGTTCACATCTGTATCCGTGTTTACGACTTCACCTACAGAATGGATCAGCTTAATGATCAGCTTGGCCATATGGTAGCCCGGGGCTGCTTTGCCTCCGAAAATGAATGTTCTTGGTGCTATTTCCATTCCCGGATCCTTCTTAATCCGGTTATACAGATGAACGATATGAAAAATATTCAGTTGCTGGCGTTTATATTCATGGATTCTTTTCACCATGATGTCAAACATGGATTCAGGATTTATGCGCACACCTGAAATCCTGCTGATCTGATTAGAAAGTTCATTCTTGTAGCCCTGTTTGATATTCCTGCCATTTCTCCTGGAATGCAGAATCATCCGACAACGGTTCAAGCTTAATCAATTCATCTTCCATACGGGTAAGCCAACCATCACCGATCTTCCCGGAAATCAAAGAAGAAAGTTCAGGGGAGTATAATTTCAGCCACCTGCGTGGCGTAACACCGTTGGTAATACCAATGAATTTTTCAGGACTGATTTTGTAAAAGTCGCGCAGTAAGTCCGTTTTTATCAATTCAGCATGCAGGTCGGATACTCCGTTCACCATGTGACTTCCTACACAGGCAAGGTGGGCCATCCTTACATATCTTTCGCCTTCTTCATCAATAAGTGAAAGACTCCTGGTCAACCTGTCATCGCCCGGATACAGATGCTGCACTTCAGCAAGAAACCGGCTATTGATCTCATAAATAATTTCAAGATGCCTTGGCAAAAGTGATCCAAACAGGCTGATGGGCCATTTTTCAAGTGCTTCCGGCAGCAGCGTATGATTGGTATAAGCAAACGTATTTTGGGTAATTCGCCAGGCCCGGTCCCAGTCTACCTCCTTTTCATCTACCAGGATCCGCATAAGTTCTGCCACACCGATGGAAGGATGGGTGTCATTCAACTGCAAAGCCAGGTTAATCAGGTAATTCATCAAATGAAAGTCCGCGCAGTGCGAAACAGGCGCAGGATATCCTGCAGTGAGCAGGACACAAAAAAATATTGCTGGGTAAGTCGCAGCCTTTTCCCGACAAGAGGTTCGTCGTTTGGATACAGTACTTTACCAATATTTTCCGAATAAACTTTATCATCCACCGCCTTCTGATAGTCGCCGCGGTTAAAAGCTTCGAAATCAAAAGACTCTACGGCTTCAGATTTCCAAAGACGAAGCAGGTTTATTTTATCATTCAGGTAACCGGGCACGGGTGTGTCATAAGCAACACCTTTTGCTTCTGTTCCGGGTATCCACCTTACGCGGTTTTTTCCATTATCATCAAGGTAATGTTCTGTGTGTCCACCCAATTTTACCCTGAACGTAAGTTCAGGTCTCGCGATCTCCCAGGGATTTCCTAATCTCAGCCATTTATCGGTGACTTCAAACTGCCAGCCGTCCCTGATCTGTTGTTCAAAAAGTCCAAATTCATACCTGATCCCGTACCCTATGGCCGGTACTTTCAATGTAGTCATAGAGTCGAGAAAGCATGCCGCAAGCCTTCCAAGTCCGCCATTTCCCAATCCCGGTTCTTCCTCTGTATCCATCAACTGCCGCAGGTCAAGACCCAGCCGGTGCGTAGCCTCCTTCACTTCGTCATAGATACCCAGGTTGATCATGGCATTTCCCAGATGCGGGCCCACCAGAAATTCAGCGGAGAGATATCCTACTATTTTGGTTTTTCTCTCCATCAGATCATGAAGTGTATCGATCCAGTTTTTCATCATCCGGCTCCTGACCGTATAAGCGACTGCCATATACCAGTCATTGATCGTTGCCAGTTCCTTGGATTTACCCTGGATGTAATACAGGTTCTCCAGGATATCTTTTTCCAATACGGCCACCTGATTTGCCACGCTTGCAGGATTGGTATTTATAACAAGCGCTTTATTGTCGCTTTTGGAACCGGTCGCTTCTGTTATCATGTAATCAGATTTTACGTCATCGCAAATATCAATTTACAAAATTATTTACAGTTAGTACTACTTCCCCTCCAAAAGCCCGTAGCATTGCTTCGCAATTTCAAGCTCTTCATTGGTGGGAACAACCAGAATCTTTACCGGGGAAGCAGCACTGTTTATTTCCCTGGTTATTGTTGAAGTTATTTTATTTTTCTCTTCATCAAGGTGAATTCCCAGGAATTGCATCTCGTTGCAGATAAGTTGCCTGGTATGCACATCATTTTCTCCTACGCCTGCCGTGAATACAATCGCATCCAGGCCGTTCAGTACAGCAGCATAAGAGCCGATATATTTTTTTATCCGGTATGCATATATTTCGAGCGCCAATACTGCATCACTGTTTCCTTCCTGCACGGCTTTACCAATATCACGCATATCACTAAAACCTGTAAGTCCCAGCATCCCACTTCGTTTATTAAGCAATACGTTCACCTGTTCCGGGTCATAACCCAATTGATTGATCAAATGAAAAATTATAGAAGGATCAATATCACCTGAACGGGTTCCCATCACCAATCCGCTCAAAGGACTAAAGCCCATACTGGTATCAATCGAATTTCCATTTTTTACCGCTGCCATACTGCACCCGTTTCCAAGATGAATAGTGATCAGTTTTGCATCCCGTTTGTTTAAATATTCCATTGCCTTCCCGCTTACATATTTATGACTCGTACCATGAAAACCATATGCCCTTATATGGTGGTCAGTATAAAAAGATTTGGGAATCGCATAAGTAAAAGCCCTGGGCGGTAGTGTTTGATGGAATGCCGTATCGAATACCGCAACCTGTTTTGCTTTGGTGAAAATTTTTTCAGCCACCTCGATACCCAGATAATTTGCCGGGTTGTGTAATGGTGCAAGTGGAAATAGTTTCTGAATTTTTTCTTTTACTTTCTTTGTAATGATCGTTGTAGCAGCAAAAGTTTCACCTCCATGCACTACCCGGTGACCAACCGCTTCAATTTCACCAGGTTTTTTTATGACCCCGATTTCAGCATCCGTCAATAAAGCTGCTACTTCTTTTAATCCCTCTTCATGACCGGCGAGATCAATTGTCTTTTTTATTATTTTTTCGTCGCCATTTAAAAATATTTTATGCGTGATGATCGAATTTTCCAGGCCGATTCTTTCTACCAGCCCACTGCAAACCGGTTTTTCCACCGGCATTTTGAAAAGCTGGTATTTGATGGAACTACTGCCTGAGTTTACGACAAAGATGTTCATTTTATTTCTGCTGGCTTTGAATGGCAGTAATAATAACCGTATTGAAAATATCATCTACAGTGCAGCCGCGGCTCAGATCATTTACGGGTTTATTTAATCCCTGCAACATGGGGCCAATCGCCAGTGCACCTGTTTCACGCTGTACGGCTTTGTAGGTATTGTTGCCTGTATTAAGATCCGGAAAAATCAGCACGGTTGCCTTGCCTGCCACTTCAGAATCGGGCAATTTTTGACTGCCAACCACCGGATCAACGGCAGCATCGTATTGGATAGGTCCTTCCACTTTCAGATCAGGTCGCTTTTGTTTCACGATCTCTGTTGCCCTGCGCACTTTCTCAACCTCTTCACCTTCTCCAGAAGTACCGGAGGAATAAGAGAGCATCGCAATTTTCGGCTCAATGCCGAATCGCTGGCTGCTTTCTGCAGATGAGATCGCAATCTCTGCAAGTTGTTCAGCGGTGGGATTGGGATTAACAGCGCAATCTCCAAATACACAAACACGGTCCGGCAGGCACATAAAAAAGACGGATGAAACAACAGAAATACCAGGCTTTGTTTTTACAAACTGAAGTGCCGGCCTGATGGTATGCTGCGTTGTATGAACTGCACCCGACACCATTCCATCCGCATGACCTTTATAAACCATCATGGTACCGAAATATGAAACATCGGTCATAGTATCTCTTGCCATTTCAAGCTCAACATTTTTATGCTTCCTCAATTCATAGAATGTTTGCACATAATCCTCATAATATTCTGATTTGACAGGATCGATTATCCTGATGCTGTTCAAATCAAGTGTTAAGCCAAGCCGTTTTACAGATGCTGCTATTTCAGCCGGATCACCAAGTAATGTAAGCTCTACAATCTTTTGATCGATCAGCCGGGTTGCAGCTTTTAATATCCTGTCTTCATTTCCTTCGGGAAGCACAATATGTTTGATCTCACTCTTTGCCCATTTCGTCAACTGGTATTGAAACATATGCGGCGTAATTCCTTCCGGTTTAAATGTTATCATCTTTTCATCCAATGACTTCACATCCACATATTTTTCAAAAACATCAATAGCGAGTTGAATTTTATTCTTGTTGCCGGGTGTCATTCTTGATTGTATTGCTCCAATCCTTGCTGTTGTTTCGAATGTGCCTGTCTTTACGGAAATGATGGGCATAATAGATGGCGAACCCTGGATAAGCCGCATCACCGGTTCTTCCGGTTCAAAACCTGCTGAAAGTACAATGCCTGAAATCTTTGGATAACTGGTAGAAAGATTTGCCTGCAGTGCACTGATAATAATATCTCCCCGGTCACCCGGCGTAACGATCAGAACATTTTCTTTTAAATGATTCAGAAAATTGCCGAACCTGCATGGCACCCGTAACAAAATGATCAGCCTGGTTGCTAAGCTGATCTTCTCCAAAAAGGAGTTTTCCGCCCAGGTGTTCGTTTATCTCCTGCATGGTAGGACTGTTCAAACTCTTCTCAAATGGAATTACGGCAATAACCATGTTTTTCGGCAATTGCGTTGCCAGAAGTTGTTTCACATCTTCCGCCTGTTCAGGATTTACCCTGTTAACTACAACTGCCAGCACCTGTACTTCACGTGCCTGGAAATTATGAAAGACGGTCATCGCAGATGTTACAACCTGGGCCGTCGTTTTATTTTCACCTGAAATAACAATGATTACGGGAGCAGCCAGGTTTTTTGCAATGGAAATATTTGCATCAAATTCAAAAGCAATTCCCTCTCCTACAAAATCACTTCCTTCAATGACGGTAAAATCATAGGCTTCTTCCAGTTTTTTAAATTTACTGATAATGATATCGATCATTTCTCCCTGGCTTTTGTTTTGTATCATCTGCAGGGCCTGGGCGCGGGTAAATGCAAACGTATCCTCATAGTTTACGGAAAGACCAAAATATTCAGTAACAGTAGCAATATGATCATCTTTTTTTTCTTTCGGATCGGCATTGATAATGGGTTTGAAATAGCCTACCTTTTTGGTTTTTCCCAACAGCATATTTACCAACCCCAGCGCAATAATTGATTTACCGCTATAAGGTTCCGATGTGGCTATAAAAACATTTTTCGACATAATGCGGATTTAATTTGCGGCAAAGAATATCATTCGTGTAAAGATGATTTAATTCGGCTGACATATATATCTCAAACTATTTAAGTATTTTCTCCACCCATTTCTTTGTTTCTGTTACCAACAATGACATAACATCATTTTTACCTGCCTTAAAAGAATGATCTGCTCCTTCAAGTTTTATCAAGGTGGCTTTCCGCAAAGATTCGCATACTGTTTTAATGAGTTCCCAGGTAGCCAGAGTGTCTTTAGTACCCTGCAAAAAAAGCATGGGTATTTTCAGCGCTTTTAGATGGTCGGCACGCTCGGTGGAGGGTTTACCGGAAGGATGAAGTGGAAAACCATAGAAAATAATGCCCTTAACGGAACTATCCGGATGGCCTGCCAGATATTGTGAGCTCATTCTTCCCCCGAAAGATTTGCCGGAAGCAAATAGTGGCAGTTTGGGATTTAATTCACGTGCCTTCGTAATAGCCGCTTCTATTGTCATGTGAGCAATTGCCGGAGAATCAGGTCTGCCCTTTTTGTGTTCCGCAAAGGGAAAATTAAATCGTAAGGTGGCAATGCCCACTTTTGAAAGAGAGTCCGCCATCGTCTCCATAAATGAATGGTCCATACCCGCCCCTGCTCCATGTGCCAGCGTGAAGATGCACTTAGGTTTGTCAGGAACTATATATTTAGCTGAAACTATGCCCACCGAAGGGGAAACTTCTAATTTAAAGGATTGTGTACTCATGGTGGGATCAAAATTAAAATCAAATCCAGCTGTCCTGCTGTCAGCTATGAAAGTTTGCCTTGATCAAACCCATATTGTATTGTTGCAAAGCTTTTTCCTATTTGAATGATTTCAGTTTCAGTCATGAGAACACTAATCAGTTTCATTACTCCATCTGATTATTTATATTATTTTCACTGTAATGATTTTTGCGCTCAAAAGACCCCATGGCACCCATTTCAGCGTCAGCAAACGAATGGTCTACAAAAGTATATCGTCCTTTTTCAGGAATTACGAATTCAATAATGGCTCCGCTGCTGTCCAAGATAAACAGATTGCATTCCCACCAACTCATTTTTTGGGTTACCATCAAGCCAGACCTTATCCAGGATAGTTCCAATGACATGAAAGCTAGAAGCGTTGTTTGGTCCAACATTTAGTACATACAAACGAATTCGTTCACCGGCCTTTACCTTTAGCGGGTGAATGATATGCCGGCCCACTTTTCCGTTAAACGTTACAAAACTGGGTTGTTTTAATCTTGCAATGGCTGTATCAGGGACAAATACATCTCCCTGCTTTTTAAGATAGTATTCATTTTGAATAATTGAGAATTCACGATCAACCTTCCCCGGGTAGCCATTTTTGGGTTCTACGATCACCATTCCCACCATGCCATATATCATGTGCATCAATACCATAGGTGTTCCACAATGATACATGAACACCCCGGGATAATTTGCCGTCCAGGTAAAATGTATGATTTCCCCGGGTTGAATACTTTTATATTTATCTTCCGGATTTACCATCGCTGCATGAAAATCTATGGAATGCTGCATGGGCATCATATTTAAATGCATGGACATATTGGACATGGTATCATTGGAACGGTCAGTCATGGAAAATCGGATGGTCTGTCCAACGCGCACTTTAGCACAGGGCCCGGCACAGCATCTCCAAACATCCATGCTGTATGCGAAACAGTATTTGAAATTTGGAATAATTTGTGCTTTACATCAAATTTTACATCAACGGTGTCCCCCTCCTGTGTTTTTGGGACTTCCGGGGCATAGGCAAGAGGCCCCTTAATGCCTGTGTCGCCATTAGGTTGATTAGTTACAATGGAACCCGGTGAGCCATACACTTTTTCAGTATTATCTGTCTTATTGTTTTGCTGACAGGAAGAGAATAAAATAATCATTCCAACAAAGAAAAAAAGATAACTGCGCATGCTTTTTATATAATTTGAAAGAATAGGTTCACACCGGATTTTGATATTTAATTGTATCAGACTAAAAAGCGAGAACTTCAAAGGTAGTGATAGTCCCGGCTCTATTGCCTGTTATCTTTTGACACCTTGATAAGGCACCAGGTAAAAAAATCCGTCTTTTATTATTGATAAAGTATTTAAAGAGCTTGGTTCACCCCACAAACATTGGACTTGCCACCCATACCCGATAATTTGCCAAAAGTGATATTTCAACAGATACACCAACGATGTATTGATTTAGGAAATGTCCGGATGCCTGGAATTTGAGACCTGTGATAAGAAGACAAATTTTATCTCTGTGTCTCAGTTTTCCGGCAAAAGGAAAAATATTATTTTTTCATCGGGCAGTTTTTCTAATCCAGCAGCTCATTAATTTTCACAAAATGGTAGCCCTTTGTTTTCAGATTAACAATCAGATCTGACAAATGATAATATATTTATCCGTCCGTCCGGGATCGGTACCTATATGCGTAAGCAGGATGAATCCGTTGAGTCCCTGCTCGGATTTTTTTTCGTATGCATAGATGGATTTCAAGATCGTGTCGGCAGATACGTATTTGGCCCCCATAGCCGGATATGTGTAATCGGCATTACTGCGGGTTCCAGGTGAAAAATTAATAAGCGTCAGACCCTGTTCACTTGTCCAGACTGCTATGGAATCATTATACCATTCGTAGGGTGGTAAAAAATAGCGCGCGTCTTTTTTATCGATCCCCCACTTCCGAAGACCCTGATACGCCTGATCCAGGTCCTCCGTGAATTGTTCGCGCGTAACGAGCAGGCTATCCCGTTTATTCCAGTCACAGTACAGCAGGTGCTTGTCAGAATGCGATCCCAGATAATTGCCGTTTCTGATTAGACGCCGTACGATGGGTTCGAAGCTCTTGTTGTTATAAAATTCCCGGTCAGGAAAAACGAACCATTTATTTTCTGCTCCTGTAATATGTTCGCAATGTATTCTCCGCCGTCCGCAAAACTATCGCCCGTAAAATACCAGGGCAATTTGTTTTGTCGCCGTATCTCCCCGGATGATCGCACCATGACTGCGCATGATATGCGATGTATCATTGAGTGAATTTGCTTCTGACTCTTTGGCCGCCATCAGATAAACCAGGGATGCGGTGCCATCCATGGTCGGCTCATCGGTACTGTAGTCGCCAGAATCGTCATGGTATACAACGTAATCGGATTGGAATTCCGCATAAGCATCTTCGTGTACTAATTTCAGACCGCGTAAATTTCTATAGATGCTGCCATACACCGGTCCGTCCACCAACGCGCCATCCAGTGGATAATGGTTTAAAACGGAAAAGGAAGAATGGGGATCTTTCGGGGTGGTTCCCCGGAAGGCAATCCGTACACCATACTTACGCCCCAGGGATTACAGCCAAATAACCAATCAAAACACGCTGTTTCGAGCTCCGCATATTGATCGTCTTTACTGAGGCGCCGGTACAAATAGCACTGAATGGCAAAAGAAGTATTCAGATTATTGGAGCACCAGATAAATGGTACGCCACGATAAAAAGCATTTCCTTCCGCTTTTTTCCACACGCGCCTGATCCCTTCCTTATAGGTAACTGATCAGCGCGTCTCTATCTGCGACTGCGCTGTTCATAGCCAGTTCGAAATGTCCGAAATTATGAAACGGATAGAACTGATAATGCTTAGCGGTATCACGCCCCATCCAGGGTGTTACTTTTTCTTCTTTACCATAAAGGATCGACTGATCGAAATACTTTTTATCTCCCGTCAGTTCATACAAGGACGCCGCACCGAGTTCCATGTCGTCGGTCCAGTTATCCTCTTCATAATAGTACGGCTCGCGATTTGGTGCAGTCTGGCAGACACCGGGTTTTTCAAGGCCCAGTTGATAAGCCGACAGGGATTTTTCTTTCAAAAGATCTGAGAAGTTTTTATCAGAATCTTTATACAAATAAGACCCGAGTGCAAAAGCACTGGTAAATTTTCCAGCCGTGGAGGCGGACGCCGGTGGAGTGATTTTTGTAATTGCCCAGTCCCTGTTGTTTTCCCGTTGCAAAATAAACAGGACGTCCGTTTCCCGGGGCCACTCCGTAATCAACAGAATCCATGTTTGGCAATCTGAAGCCATGGTGATCGCGGTCATCTGCGAGTTGGTTAAACATCCAGTCCTTGCGGGGATGCATTTTTATCAGCCATTCCAGTCCCCAGGTAGCTTCATCGAATACGTCTGCCTTACCATTTTTTCCTTCAAGCCCGTTTGCCAGATATTCATCCGTAAAAACAGAAGGGAAATCGCGGTAAGCCGCAAGGAGATGATAGGTTGCAGTGGCTGAAGTAGTCACATATTGCAAATAGTCAGTTGCATCATGCCAGCCTCCCCAGACGTTGATCCGGGTGGAGTCCGGCATCGGCCCATACATAGTGTAGCCATCATGTATATGACAGGAATCTTTCAAAAAGGGATTGAATCCGCTCCGCTGCTGACGGAGATAATGAAGTCCGAAATCAGCCGTACCGGCATATACTTTTTCATTTATCCTGAAGACGGGTGAAGTTGCTGTTCCGCATTTCAGGTAATAGCTACCCGGACGATTATATGTTGAAAAATTCAGACGCAGCGACCTGGTGAAAGGGCCGTAAGCGCCGAATGTCTTACCCACCGGTGCGGAAAAAACAGTGTTACTGCTGGCGGAATCTATTAATTGAAATGTCGCTGGCAGGCTGTCTCCTTTACTTACCCAAACAGCCACTTTGATCCGCTGGGAATATAGCCAAGCTGATTAATCCGGATCCATTCGCTTTTATCAACAGGCCAGGTAAAAGCAAATAAAATGACCAGGGCCACTATTTGTAAACACTTGGTTCCTTTCAATAAATATTCTTTCCGGTTTTCCATAATTTTCCATTTAAGAATGTTTCCTTCCGCATAATCACAGTCAGGGACATATAAGAGGAAATTTTTCAGGAAGACTAACTCCATCATCACAGCTGGTAATCCAAACAATATTTATGGTTCTCCTGGATCGGTTTTAATTACCAATGTTCTTTTCAGGACGTTCTATAATACTCCCCGAATTTGAGACCAGAGAGTAGATAATAATTTTCGTAATTTAACTATCTCCGGGCATCATCCGGCAGGGCCAAAACGTATCCATAGACTACTCAAGATTATGGGTCGCCAAAGTCATTTACTGTCGGAAGAATCTAACCAAACAGGAAGTGAAAGAAAATGGAAGAGCATTAGATAATATTTGGATCGAACGCTTTTGGAAATCCATCAAATACAACTACCTCTATCCGAATCCGGCTGATGCATCCCCCCGTTTAATTTGTTACAATTTCACCGGAATGATTACATCTTATTTCTTTATTAATTGCATTTTTTCAGGATCCCACAACATGGCCATGTCTTTGTTATAACTGTCATTGCACAACAAAGCAGGCGCGGCAGCTCTGAATGCGAAAGTTGCATCTTCAGCGACGTTGCTCCCGCTTTTAATGGCATTGAAGAAATTGTTAAAGTGGTCGTATGGGCCACCGAGATAGCCTTTTTCTGCTGAGAAAGTATACTCTTCAGGAGGAAGTATCTTTTTGCGTGACGTAACCGGAGTTCCGGCCTTTCTCATTTGTTCTATGTAGAAAGGATCATCCGATTCCATGGTTTTGTTTCTTTTCAGCGTAACGCTATCCCAGGTGATATCCATAGAACCTTCACTACCAACAAGCTTCAGATAAGTAGTGCCGCTCGTTCCATCAACAAAATTGCAGCGTAGCGAAAGATTGAATGCAGGGTGTGCAACGGTTTGGGGATAATCGAATGTGCCCAGCAATACATCAGGCACTTCCCTTCCGTCTTTCCAATAGCGCAATCCCCCTGATGAATAAATTTTAGTCGGACCGATTGAGTTGGTGATAAAATGCAGGCTGGAAAACAAATGTACAAACAGATCTCCAGCCATACCTGTACCGTAATCAGTGTAATTTCTCCAGCGGAAAAAACGTTTTGCATCAAACGGCCGATTTTTTGTAATGCTCACATACGTATCCCAGTCTACTGTTGAAGGCGATGCATCCGCAGGAATGGGATACTGCCATGCTCCTATCGGAGAGTGACGTGCCCAGAAGCCCTCTGCATAATTCAACTCTCCTATTGCTCCATCTTTCAGTAATTGTCTTGCTTTTTCATTGCCGAGGGAGGAAACGCCCTGGCTGCCTACCTGGAAAACCTTTCCGGCCTCCTTCTGGGCTGCGATCACTGCTGCCCCTTCCGTAATGTCATGCACCATTGGCTTTTCGCAATACACGTTTTTCCCTGCGCGCATCGCATCAATTGAAATTCTCTGATGCCAGAAGTCGGGTGTGGCAATAATCACCGCATCTACGTCTTTTCGGTTTAAAATTTCTTTATACACTCTGGTAGTAGCGATATCCGCACCCCATTTTGTTTTGGCATCTCTCAGTCGACCGTCATACAGATCGCATACGGCTACGAGTTTTATACCGGGAACAGTTAAGGCGGTAATGGTATCCTGCGTACCCATGCCGCCCGCGCCTATGAGAGCGATGTTGATATTGTCGCCTGCGCTGATGCCCTTGCGGCTCTTCAAAATCTCAAAATAGCGATCAGGCCTGTCCGCTCCAAATACTGACGAGCCTGCTGCAACTGCAGCGGCGGAGCCGGTGAGATTTTTAAGAAAACGTCTTCTTGATGAATCTTTCATATTTTATTTGTCTTTTACTGAATTGGTGAATAGTTAAAATTAAATGGGGAATTTGTCAATTTACTAAAGATCGTCGATTGTCCGTTACCTGATAGTATTTTCTCCATTGAATTTCAGAATTTTGGTCATTTTCAAGGTCATCCGGTCAAAACCATCTAGCCACTTATCTTCTTTCTCAATCATTGGATCGTACCAATCTGCCTTTTCTCGTGCCCTGGAAAACCCAGAAGGTTTGGATGACAAAAATTATTATCTTTCTTTAAGGGAAAAAGAAACCATCGCTCCTGAGAAAACGTTCATATTGAATGATGATCTTGGTCTTATTCAAATTCACCGGTAACAATGAAATAATTTTACATGAATAAAATGTTTTCCTCCAAAAGTATTTATCCCGATGAAGGAGTTACTGTCATTCGGATTGTTATCGGATTATTCCTGATATATCACGGCCTGGAATTGTTTGATGCAGCCAAAATGAAAGAGTATACCGGTTGGGATATTTTTAAAAATCATTCTCACGCTTCCTTTATGGTTCACGTCGGCAAGACAGCTGAATTTATTGGGGGGCTTCAACTGGTCCTCGGATTATTCACAAGACTGGCCTGCATTTTAATTATTGGAACGATGTCCTATATTACTTTTTTTGTCGGTAACGGTAAATTCTGGTATGAGGACCAGTACCCGTTTCTGTTTGCAATATTGGCGCTCTATATCTTCTTTACAGGTCCGGGAACAAAAAGCCTTGATTATCGGATATTCGACAAATAAGGAAGGTGGAAAAATATACTCCTGGAAACGTGCATCTGTCATGACATTGTTACTTCCCTATACAACTTGCGAAATATCCAGCGACATAAGGCCCATTCATTGTATGTCGTCAGTAGTAGCCTATTCAAATTGATTGATTTGACCAGTAGTTGCATGTACTGCTTTCCATTGAAAACTATGAGGGTCCATAGATTTTTTGCGGCTGGTTAATAGTTCAATAGGTACGTGTATAAATCTGTCGTGCATATATCCAATAACCAACCCTGTTTTTCCGGCCATTGCTGCGTGAACAGCGTTACGGGCAAACATATCGCAGAGTATAGCATCTGCTGAATTGGCCGCACTGCTGCGTACTATATAACTTGGATCAATGTAGCGCATCACTACAGGAATATTTTCACTTCTGAAATATTTTTCAATACAATCCCGCATAAATAATCCTATGTCTTTGGCTTTTATGTTTCCGGAGTCGTCTTTTTTCAATTCATCTACCGTAAACAGATTCTGGCCGGCCCCTTCGGCTACTACGATTAGTGCATGTGAACGATTAATAATACGCTCTTTTAAAGCAGCAAGAAATCCATTTGGACCTTCCAGTTTAAAAAGCACCTCAGGAAGAAGAGCAAAGTTTACGTCCTGGCTGGCAACAGTTGCACCGGCAGCCACAAATCCTGCATGCCTCCCCATGAGTTTTACAATCGCAATGCCATTCTCAACACTTTGTGCCTCGTTATGTGCATTACTCAAGACTTTGCTTGCTTCCGATACCGCAGTAAGGTAGCCGAAGGTCCTGGTAACAAAAGCCACGTCATTATCAATTGTTTTTGGAATGCCGACTACCGCCAGGGGATAGTCTCGCTTCCTGGCTTCCTGGAACAATTCATTACCGCCTCGCTGGGTTCCATCACCACCTACGGTAAAGATCATATTTACTCCCCGTCGAATAAGGTTGTCAACTGCGATACTAATATCCACCGGGCCTCTCGAAGTACCCAAAACTGTTCCACCTTCTTTATGAATTTTATTAACAAATTCAGGAGTAAGCACAACAGGCTCTTTCCCTTTTAAAGGATCCAAACCCTGGTAACCTCCACGAAAACCAAGCACCTTTTTCACTCCATAGGCGTAATGAAGTTCCAGAAATATCGATCGTATAACATTATTTAAGCCGGGACAAAGGCCACCACAAGTAACAATGCCAGCGCATGTGTGCTTTGGATCAAAAAATAATTTTGCACGGGTCCTGCCAATTCGAATTCCAACTCTTCTTTTTCAGTTGATGTCGGATCAGTTACAATATTTTCAGGAATGTGAAGACTATCACTTATACTATAACCTATTGGAGATTCAAATTTTGCTTCGCCCAAAATAGTTATTTTCATTGCCCTAATCGATTTAAACTTTTTAATTGAAGGTACTATGTTATGGCTAGGTTAACCGATCTGATCTCTCCCTGGTCTTTTATCGTGTTCCAGGGATTCGACAACCGAAAATAAAGTGTTTCGCTGCCAAATACATCTGAAAAACTCAAAATCGTCAAGAAGGATATTCTCAAAACAGGTGATAAGTTGGCCAGAGTTTTCATATACCAATCCATTATAAAATTAATCATTGAGTATTCCCCAAAACTGGTTGATGTGTCTGAATTTCTTTCCCACTTCTTATATCTTCACCAATCCCATTGATAATCGAATGAATTAGGTAAAGTTTAAGGCTTATTACAGTTTCAACTTTAAATATTCCCCAATCAAAATTGCTGTCGGATAAGAAACTACTTCCTCCATTTTGGCATGTTCCAAAAGTTGCTCTGCAAATAAAGTTGCTTCAGGATGATTTTCTGCCTTTGATGCTTTCAACAATTCCAACAAGGCTGCTTCTATTTGTTTATGTTCTGTAAGCATTTTAGTAAGTTCTGATTTTAGTTTGTCGGTCATCGCAATGACCGGCTTCATCTCGGGTAATATTTTCCCTTCTGCAAGCATGGGTAGTAATCCCAAAGGCGGTAGTGCATATTCTTCTTCCTTTATAAAATGCGGGTGCAGCACATTAGCAACTGCTTTTGCGGCTTCACCGGTTTTACCGGGAAGTTGCGTTGCATTTTTGAGCATTTTGTGAAGTTCTTCATGCTCGGCATGAAGAATGGCGGGTGTTTTGAATTCCACGATTTTTATTTTTTTAGACATTAACACTAAAGAGATATCCTACAAGAGTAGATAATGCCATTGCAATAATCCCCCAAATCAGAATTCTAATAATTGGTTTCATCATGCCGGTGCCCCCGGATTTTCCTGATACTGCACCCAGTATTATTAGAGAAATTATGGTAACCCCATAAAGGAAGTACTCCATATTCATTACGGGTGCAAATATTACAACGATAAGGGGTAAAAGTCCACCTGCGATAAAAGCAGCGGCTGAAGCAAAAGCTGCCTGGAAAGGTTTTGCCTGACTTACTTCATTGATACCTAATTCATCCCTGGTATGTGTTCCCAAAGCATCCGCTTCAGTCAATTCTTTAGCTACTTGGTGTGCCGTCTCCTTTTTTAGACCCCTTCTTTCGTAAATCTCGCCTAAAATTTTCAATTCATTTTCAGGCATTTCCATCAGTTCCTGTCTTTCCCTATCAATATCAGACTTTTCAAGGTCTGATTGAGAACTAACAGAAACATACTCTCCGGCAGCCATAGATAAAGCACCGGCAACAAGTCCTGCAATAGTCGCCAATAAGATAGGTTCTCTGGTTGAACTTGCTGTCGCGACACCAATAGCTAGACTTGCGATAGAGATAATACCATCATTTGCTCCCAAAACTGCGGCTCTTAACCAGTTGCTTCTGTGTATGTAATGGCTGTCTAAGTAATTGTCTATTGTTATCATTCTTTTCTGATTGTCGTTTCTACAATGACCGCTAACACTCAAATTTATGATATAAGGCGCTTCGTGTGTAAAGATATTTACCCTGATAAACTGTTGTTTATCGTTATGCATTTTGAATTGTCGTTAGGAAAATCCGGTTTTGATGAAAATGGAAACAAATGCTTAAAACTGGGGTAGCTCATTGATTTCGTGCTTCATCTATTTCCATCATATACTTAAACCCACTATAAATAAATCAAGTTTCCTCTACTCGTAATATTCCGGCAGTTGTAATACATATTTTACTTTAGGAGCCCTGGATTTTCACCGTATCATACGGTATCATCAGGTATCATACCATTTCATTGTTCCCCATAATCCGGCTACCTAAATTCACGTATGAACAAAAACAAGATTTAGTAACAGAATAGGAACGAGTTAATCGTCGATTCTTGGAGAAGCCCAAAGCATTTATATTGCCGGAACAATCCAATATTCATTTGCAGTCATGAATAGCGACAAGTGGTCTATTACTGTTATCTTAAATATATCATAGTTAAAAAATTGAAAAACATAGAAATATATCTTACAAATAAAAAAACCAATAAGGATAAATATTCTCTCATAGGTTTTAAACCTGCATTACGTCTATATTTTATTTCTTCCAAACTCTCTTCAAGAATGGAAACCCTTTACCATGCAATTATCAAGACAGGAATAAACCATAGATATATAAGAAGTACGCACCTGCAAAAAGTATAAAGTCAAGCTTAAAAAACAAAGGGGTGAATGGGGTGCTCATCAGCCCCGCCGTTGCGATCATAATGGATAATATTGCATAGGAATGATAAATAGTAATGCTACCTTTTTAATTGGCTTTTTCTCAGCATAAAACAATGAATCGGTAATCATAAATATATTCACTAACCAATAAATGATGATACTCAATACCAAAATGGATTTCAGGTTGCAGAATGTCCAAAATGTTTTCGCGGGGCATTGGGCTTTTGCCTCTAATAATTCAGAGTTGAACATCCTTTCATTTTAAAATCTATTTAGTTACCGGAGTAACTGGCTTTACCACAAGGGCTATGGTAATCCCAAAAACAATATGCGCCACGATAAGTCCAATCATCCTTAAAACTGGAGAACCCTGGGGTTGAGGCGTTCCGGCATCTCCGAAAACGGCACCTAAAATGGCTACGCTGAAATGTCCCACTAAGAAGGCAATAATACCATATACAACGCCTTTTAATAATTTACTGGTTATTCTCCTTAACCAGTAATTAAAGAACAAAACATAGGCAGTCGCAAAAATGATCCCAATCATAAAGTGCATGACCCAGCCTGCGGCAACCGGTATATTCATCGTCCTGGCTAGCCTCTCAGGTGGGCTAATTTTAGGCATGCCCAATGCCCCGCCTATTACCGTCAAAACGGTCATCGCAATGGTGGCTAGAATTCCACTTACAAGGGATTGTTGAAGCTTGTTATACATAGTTCTTACAGTGGTGACTTGTAATTTGCGAATCCGGATAATCCAGTTACTCTTTTCGGGGAAAAAGGTAGGGGGCTTTAAAAAGTCGCGGTTGCCTGAATTTCCTTTAGGCTATTTTCCTCTTCCGATCGGCAGATCTTTAAAGTGTGGTGGCGTGATTGTTTTCAATCCACAACCGCACCATTACGTTCCTGCACTTCGATACTCACATACTTCCCTAAAGCTTCTCCAGCAATAAAAACAGCCTTCAATTCAGGAGTTGTATTTGATTCGTCTTGGGTGGATGTACCTGTGTTATTGTTGTTGCAGGAACACAAGAAAAACAGGAGAAAGAATGAAATTTCGGAGGCGAGCATTTCTGATACCTCCATCGGTTAGTCATTTAAAAATCCGGACCAGGCCATAATAGATAGTGAACCATTATTCGGTAAGCGCTTCAACATTTCGATTCATGCGCCTATACAGATCTGCCCGGCACCGGATTGTTTCCATATTATCATTGTCATATTCGTACGATTTACTGTAGTCGTCCAGCGCTTCATGGTAATACCTGACCTGCTCGTTATAAGATTTTGTCAACTGTCCCATTTTGTCAAAGCATTTGGCCCTTCCCAAATAATAGTCTGAATTGGAGTAATCAGAATTCAATGCGGGCTTTTTGAGCAGTTCTGAATATCCCTTAATAGCGACCTTATAATATCCTGCCCTGTATTTCTCGTCCAGATCAGCAAGTATCCTGCAATGAAGTATTGAGATCTTTTATCCGGGCTTCTATAAATTTCCCCTTTCTCTGGCGCGAGGTCTATTGCCCTGGAGTATAAATTAATGGCTGCCTGGTAATTTCTTCTTTTCTCCTCCAAACGGGCCTGATCAATATATTGGCTGAATTTGCTCGGCCGGGTCCATTGTTTCATCGATGCGGCCCGGACGAATTGGTTTGCTTTATTGCGTCTGCTATCACGATATTGTCTGAAAAATCATTTAGGGTATCGGCCGGATTGAAGAAACCAATTCTTGAAATATATAAAAGCCATTTGTTGTTAGTGCTTCTTCTTACAAAAATCTCTGCTACCCGTTTTGCAGGCTTGTACGGGGTAGACGGTTTTGACAGGCATTTATTCTTAAAAAAAGAAGTGAAATAGACATTTATGTAAATATTCTTTTTGCCTTTTTTAACACGAGAAGATCTGATATCAGTGAAGTATACTGAATTTGTATCACTCTTTCCATAAAAGGTATTAAAAGCATTCAGATATCTGGATAACGGGAACCTCGGGCGAATTCGAAGAATTTGAGTAATCCGGATCGCTGATATCATCAGCAATGGCGATCTGGCTATTCAGAAATAATTTGTTTGTCACCCTCTTCAAAACTGTGGTTGATCAATTCCTTAATATCGGTATTTTCAGCGCCCGTATAAGAAATAGTATTTAGCAGGTTATTAAAGTATCTTCCTATTGTAATTTCTGACCTTGCTTTAATAACCTTTGCGTCGTTCATAGTTATAGTATCCTGGGCACAGCAGATATGAACCAGGCAATTGAAATCCAACAAAGAAAAGAATTACCCTATACATCAAATAACGGTTTATCGTTAGGTCAGGATTTCTGAAATTAGTTACCACTTAATAATTTGTTTCTATAATTTTCCATTTCGGACGAAGAAACTCTTTGAATATCATTAATAAGCCATCCTGAATTTAGCGCCTCCCGGGGAAAATTCTCCACAGTAAATATCCATTTGTCAGCCAGCAAAAAATGATATTTTATTTTGATTACATCCAAAAATTCAATTTCACGATTCAAAATAGCGTTGTAAAATTCCAACATATTGGACCTTTTAAAATAAAAGTTTTCAAAGTAACTGGATAAATTCTCCTTGTCTTCAAAAGCTCTCTTTAATGAAACAAAATTTGTACCGTGGCTGGTCGGGCTGATGAATTTTGTTTTTATTTTGCTTTGAGCCATTTCCGTTACAACTATCTTTGATTTTAAGGTGCTGGATCCGACGGCGACAATCATCCATTTAGATCCTTTGTTTTGGGTCATTTCAATTTTCATTATGATAGGAATTACAATAGACAGAAGAATTGTATTTGAATTTGCATGTCAGTTCAGCGTACCAGTTGTTTCCGTAAAAATCGAGATAAATTGGTTTTTTCTTGTTTGTAACTTCCGAAATAAACCTATTCATCATAACGCTGTCCCATGACATGTTTTCATAGTTGAACAAACTCCTGATCAATCGTTGCCTGCTAATATTGAATTTGATATGATGGTCTTTGTAAACGGTCCTTATGAATGAACCCGGGTCGTCATTAAATCGCTCAAAAAATTCATCTATTTCCTTAACCTCGTAAATAAAATGTTTCTCTTTAGCACCGCTCATTATTTGAATACACCTGGCTGAAGAGACGATGTTGGCAAATAAAAAAGGAAATAAAAATCCAAAATTTTAAAACATAAGTTTTTGCCATATTAAAATGCGATTACTGTTTTGGGGTTTTCGTGCCCAATACCTCAACATCTGATAACATCACATCCCACTGCTGGATGGCATTACCACGCAGATTTCTTTCGTAAACAATCAGTTGAACCTCGGTCGTTTTTTTTGTTTCATCTTCATAAACCAAACGTCCATCACTGTAGGCGCGGAAAGTTTGTTCAAAGCTGACCAATCCATAATACTTGCCGTCGGCTCCTTTACGAATATTGCTGACGTAATCCACGTGGGAGAAAGTGATGACAACGCGGTCGTAGCGAAGGTTTCTTAATTTCTCCAGAAAATCCCGAACTCTTAAGTGTTTCTTTTCATCGCTGTGTACAGATGAAACTTCTATAATTGCCCCGTCAACAAATAAACTGGTAGCCTGATCCACTGCGTTATCCTGTGCATCATTTCCTGACTTTTTATCGCATAGAATATACAGACAGCCTTGAAACTCTTTTATTTTAGCAAGTGCCTTTTTCTTAAATTCATCTTTTGAAACATTGCCCGGCAAAGCTTCGGATGCAGGCTTTACAGTATCCTTATTTTTTGCATAATCAGTAACTACATCACTGGCATGAACCGGTCCGGAATACGCATGTATTTTGTCGAAAGAGTTTAAAACCAGCGAAATCAATAAAAGAATCATGAAGACCTAAAGAACGCGCAGATCGCATTACATATTCGCAGTTTGGTGGTTTGCCGGATCAAAAAATCTCGCATATAAATTATATTTTTTTGTTGTTAATTCCCTTCCAATACTTTCAACAAATCTATTTTGGATAAGAATTATTTTTATTTTTTCTCCATAAAAATCCAAGTACTATTTCATGTGTACCACTGCTAACGGTATTCAGTGGGGTTGTGGTATAATCATAAGAATAACCGAGATTAAAGGTACTGCTGATATTGACTCCCAACATACGCTGCATATCCGTGTTGATAGCGATATGAAAATCCCACCCAGAGTAAATCCTGGTACTGGACTTTGGCGTTCACATCGACACCCACGGGCAGCGGTTGTACATAACTGATCATGACGGAGGGCAGAATGTTGACGTCATCACTTACTGAATATCTTATACCCCGCAGTCAAAAACGTATGCGGAATCAGTTTTCCTTCGAGCAACGTAACCCCGTTGGCGCGTGGTTTCATTGGCCGAATTAATCGGAACGGGAACAATTTGCTGGGCAGACAATCCCACAAAAAAACTTGTATTCGATAACCAAAGACCGGCATTAACATCCGGCTCCAGCTTATTCAGATACCCGCTTCCCAAAGCAGCCGGATCGACGGGATTAGCCTGTCCGAAATCTACCGCGTTTACGTCAACATTTACTTCCTGTACACCAAGAGACAGACCAAAACTCAAAGTGGTTTTGACGCCCACAGGAACGTGATATGCGTAGGAGCCATATGCTGCAATCCGGCTAAGGGGACCTGTTTTATCATTGAGAATCGTAAAGCCAACTCCGGAATGGGCCGGTGGTGCGGTATACTCCATCAAGAATTGTTTTGCACCCAGACTCTTAGCCTGAAGATCCGGGACCGTGGTAGGCGTTTCGTAATCATATTCTGTTTTTCCAAGAGGAGCGTTTACCGTAAGATACAATGTTGTAGGTGCTACCCTGTAAACCGACCCACTGATTGCGGTAACTGACTTTAAAGTCCCAGTAATTTTCTATTCCTGCAAGCGCAGGATTCAGGATGAAATTGTTCAAAATATATTGCGTGTAATAAGGTTGTTGCTGTGCACTCGCGCAACCCACTATTAAAACACACACGCAATTGATTACAAATTTCTTTCCCAACATCATCATTTTAAAATCATGCGTTACTTAAATATCGTGACGGAACCCGCTAATTTTCTTTTCATTATTTTTCAGATCGATGATATAGTAATATGTTGCCAGCGGAAGAGGCTTCCCATTAAAAGTTCCATCCCACGGTTTGTTGTTATTTTCTGAATGAAAAACAAGCTGGCCATACCGGTTGAACACATCTACGGTTGCCCCGGGGTACGCTGAAAGATTGGGGATGACCCATGTATCGTTGATGCCGTCACCATTTGGCGAAAAAGCATTGGGCACTGATACTTTTGATGTATTCCCTCCTACGGTAATCTTAATATTCCCACTGGTTTCACATTTATTGTCATCCGTAACATCGAGCGTATAAACCGTCGTAACAGATGGGCTTGCAACGGGATCCTTAATAGTCGGATCACTCAGTCCGTCGGTTGGCTTCCATTCAAAGGAAACTATATTACCCGTCACCGAGGGGTTCAGCGTAGTGCCTGCTCCTGGATCAATGGTTAAATCCGGACCCATGGTCAACGACGGGAGGAGGGTTGACCTCTATGGTGATCTGCGAAGCTGTTCCACACTGACCCGCAGCAGGAGTAAAGGTATATTCTGTACTGCCGGCATTTGTGGTGTTGATCGAAGAAGGACTCCAGGTTCCATTAATTCCTTCTTTCGATGTCAGTGGCAGCGCCGGCGCTGTTTCGTTCTGGCAATATGAATTGGGTAATGCCGGAAAAGTTGGTGTGAGGCTGTTGGCAATCGTAATGTTCAGGGAAGCCGGGGTTGCGCAACTGGCCGCGGGAGAAGGCGTAAATTTGTAAGTCATAGTTCCCAACGCAGATGTATTGATGCTGGCCGGAGTCCATGTGCCGGCAATTCCTTCTTTCGATGTAAGTGGCAGAGCCGGAGCTGTCGCATTCTTGCAATATGTGTTTGCAATTGTTGGAAAAGTTGGCGTGATGCTGCTAACGATTGCAATATTTAAAGAAACCGGAGTTGAGCAAGTGCCCGCGGTTGATGGTGTAAACAGGTAAGTCGCGGTTCCAAGCGCAGATGTATTGATGCTGGCCGGACTCCATGTTCCGGTTATTCCTTCCTTCGAAGTTGACGGTAGCGCCGGCGCTGTGGCATTCTGGCAATATGAGTTTGTAATTGTTGGAAAGGTTGGCGTGATGCTGCCAACGATTGTAATGTTTAAAGAAACCGGAGTTGCGCAAGTTCCTGCCTTTGATGGCGTAAACAGGTAAGTCGTAGTTCCGGGAGTAGATGTATTGACGACGGCCGGGCTCCATGTTCCGGTTATTCCTTCAATCGAGGTCGTCGGTAGCGGAGGCGATATGGCATCCTGGCAATATGACTTTGCAATTGTTGGAAAAGTTGGCGCGAGGGTACCAACGATAGTAATGTTTAAAGAGGTCGGAGTCCCGCAAGTGCCCGCGGATGATGGTGTAAATTTGTAGGCTGAAGTCCCGATGATAGATGTATTGATGCTGGCCGGACTCCATGTGCCGGCAATTCCCTCCTTAGATGTGAGTGGCAGTGCCGGAGCCGTCGAATTTTGACAAAGCGGTCCGATTGCATCAAATGTTGGTGTAAGCGCGGCGCTTACATTCAGTACAATGCTATTTGATGTGGCGGAGCCGCCGGCACAAGGCCCGCTGGCGGTAACGACACAGCTTACTGCATCGTTGTTGACAAAACTGCTGCTGCTGTATACCGGGCTATTCGTACCTACTTTTTGGCCATTTAACAGCCATTGGTAAGTGGGTGAACTCCCGGCGTTCGCAGCTGTTGCAGTAAAGCTGACCTGGGCACCTGTGCAAATATTTGTTGCCGAAGAAGTGATCGTTACTGTCGGAGAAATAGCGGGATTGATAACAACAGTTGTCCTTGCCGTGTCTGAAGTACAACCATTTGCATTCGTGGCTACCGCGATCCAGGTGCCGGAATATGCAGCCGTAACATTGTTAAAAGCAGCCGTACTGGCGTACTGGCCGCCTCCCAAACCTGCGCTGGGATTTTGTATAAAATATGTTGTACCAGCTATGGCTGGTGCGGATAAAATAAGTTGACCCCCGGTACATACGGGACTGTTTGATGTGAATGCCGGGGCAGGCAGTTTAGAGAGCACATTCACATTTATTGATTTTGTTATTGGACCCGGATTCGGACAAGCACCACTAATTTGAACTGTGTATACCGTATTGGCATTAGGGTTAACCTGGATTACGGAATCACCATTGAATTGCGGTAGTCCCTGCCATGTGAAGTTGTAAGGAGGTACACCATAGTACCCTCTTGCTGTTAAGGTCACCGGAGCGCCTGCACAACTACTTAGCGGCGATGCACTCAGGGAAGCAGAGTCAAATGTTCGTCCCTCTAAGGTTATCGTTAAATCCTGGGAGGCTTCAATGCATGCTCCATCACAACCATCAGGGCCATGGCACTTTCTAAAGAAATTAAAAGTAAAAGGAATATTTTGGGGACCGCAAACCGGGTTGGGAAAACAGCCAGCCAGGCTGCCCCCGCTATTCAATAATATGTTTTGTTTTGAAAATTTTTGCTTCCCGGTACCGGAACTTGTGCCCACCCACATTTGAGAGGCACACCGACCGTTTATCGAAAATGAGAAAGCCCCGTCCTGGCCAACACAAGGTGCGTTTGCAGTAAATTCAAATGAAAACAATGCATCAATAAGAGTTGCCCCGGCCGGTGCGGGCACCGTAAAATCATATTTGCAGGCAGTGTCGAAGCTACAATTCTGATTCGAATGCGATCCATCGATCATGTTCTTCTTCAGCACTCCCATGTCCTGCACCTGGGGATCTATTACCACATCGCCAATCTTAACCTGATCATTTAGGAAATCGCTGTTGATGGCAAGTGTCAATTTGTTATGGTCAAGATAATATGGAATGAATTGGTAGCCTGAAGAAGGATTTTCCTTCTGGTACATAATACCTTCTTTTATGTGAAAAACGGACCCTTTACCCACACGAAAATCTGCAGAAGAGATCAAACCATTTCCAGGAACTCCATTTGAGAAACTGAGATTGCCGTTATGGCCGTTCAAAAAAGAATCTCTGAACAGAAGTGTTTTATAGTTGGAAAATTTGTTGGCGTGTACTATAAAATTGGTTTTAATTGAACCTCTCGACACTTTCATTTCTGCGTCGATACCGGGAAAAATATTTTTAATAACGATTCCATCATCTCCGGCTGTATAATGTGTCCAATCAGCGGTGGCTAATAAAGTTTCAGTGCTCCCATTTTCTCCATACAATTTCCAATCGTTGAAATAAGTTCTGCCATCAGGAGTAATGATATAGGATGATTTTCTTTTAATATCAAAACCCAACGGATCTTCCTGGTTCGATGCTTCATAGACTAATTGGCCTTTAGGACTAAGCCGGGTGTCAATTGTAATCCATTGTCCGTTCTTTTTGAAGTGCATGGGGCCTGATGACCGTTGAGAATAAAAAATCGACGGAGTATCTTTATTTATGAAGAATTTGGAATCAATCGTTCTTTTTTTAAAAAGTTCAACCGCATTGCTGTTGGGACTGTATTCATCACCAAAGTTTGCGTCGGGATGGCGCAGGTAAGCCTTATTTCTTGCCACCCATAATTTTCCCCGGTTTGTATATTTTCTTGTGAAGCTGGTAAAGTTATTTTTTATAACCGACATCTGGCGACGGCTTTCCTGGGCCCGTAAGGCAGAACCATTTAAAAGTGCGATAAACTCCACCAATAGAAATACAATTATGAAAGAACCTTTCATTTGAATCGCGATCTTCTTAATAGGTAGACTGGTCAAATGAGACTAGTGTAATGTTTAGTCGCAAAAAATAATTGGTCACTAAGAATTGGATTTCTGATTCAATTTCAGAAAGAATATGGAGAAGATGGAACTGGATTTTTATTCCTTCCAGATGTCATAAATCTTTTCGTAGCAGAAATAATTTATTACGCAGGAAAAGTATCTATTATTACATAGGAAAAGTATCTATTAATTTTTAAAGGGGCCCGCCTTAAAGCTATTGAGGTTATTTTTCCCCAATTAAAAACAGCCCACACTATTATTGTTCAGATATAATGTTTTGCTCAGCACTGTTTACATCATTTTTTTCTGCCCATTTGTCAGCCAATAAGAAAATTATACAACTATCAGGCCATGAATCATATCCATAAAATGTCTGCTCGTGCTGTTGATAATGGAGATCATCTCCATTAATGAGCTACTAAAAAACATTTTGCGGTGGAAAACTTCCTGGAGTGAACGTGGCGTAATAAACACCTGAAGGAAGGATTTGTGTGAAGTTGACAGTAATTTCAGGACATGCGTCAACTGCGGGAAAAGTGCATCAATCGTGGAGTAGTTACTTCCCAATACAAAAAGTACAGTCCCCCGGTTCCAGTGGGTTTGCGCAGGATTGGTGACGGATTAGTAGCAAAGAAAAAGCTATGCCAGCAAGAAAGTTGCACGGTCGGGATAACAATAAACAATAATTTTAAGGAAAGTATCTGTACCCACGTCCGAAAATGTAATTATAATTCCAATATTTTCAATAGATAACCATTAGTGATCAGGCCGGTTTTTAAAGCATTATCTATAATGTCCCATTCAAGAAGTGCGTCATTACGAAGTCGGTTTTTACGATTTACGCTTTGTGTTGCTGCCATTGTTTGTGGCTGCTATCTGCCTGCTGCAGGCCAAAAAGACACCGGCACAACGTTAACGGAAATAGGCGCCGACTCCACGTTGAACAAGCCTAAAAAGTTGCGTAAAGCAATGGAGGACCTGGGCGAAAGAGCAAGAGGCAATAATATTCAGCGGTATAAAGAAAGCAGTAATGCCATACGGCAGGCAGACATTATTGATCAGATAAAACGGATAACCCTGCAGGCCAGTGATTTTGCCAGGAGCAGTATAGACACAGCCACCATCTGGAATGACCTTCATAATATAGATTCACTCTTCGACCTGGCAGGTGATGGTATATTTACGAATGCCGGCGCAATACAAACGCACAGGAATCTTACCATTTCCTATAGGATCATCAGCGTATTGCTGGACAAATCAAGTCAAAGAAAAGAGGAGCTGGATGACTATAGAAAACTTCTGGCAGGTTATAAGTTACGGCTTGATTCATTAAGCGCCGATTCAGTGCTATATGAATTTCCGGCCGATTCTGTCAGTTTTGTCGAATATCTGAACACCCTTTTTACGACATCGGCCGAAATAGCTCCGGCAGATAGTGCCATTCAAAGATCCATTGAGCATGTGCAGGGCCTGCATTTACAATTAGCCCTGCAGGTAAACAGGCTAAGCAAGGCGCTGGAAAAAATTGACGCCAGCCACGCAGCGCTTTCTGCGAATGGCTTTAAAAGAGAGATTGTGCATACAGGGAACTCTATAACTTATACAAGGCCCCAGAAGGAAATCATGAAATTTTCGAAGCAAAAAAACCTGCTTGCCTTAAATTATTATATAGAAAATAATCGTGGGGAACTCGTATTTAGTCTACTGGTGATTATTGCGCTAAGCATTTTTCTGAGGATCCTAAAACGCAAGCTTTCAAAGGACAATGAGTTAAGGCCGGATTATGCAGGGCAGTTAGTATTCAGATATCCCATCTGTTCAGCAATCTTCATTGGGCTCAATCTCTTACAGTTCCTCTTCAACGACCCTCCATTCATATTCAGTATGATATTCTGGATCATGTCTGCCTTTTGTCTTACGATCATATTTTGGGGATATATCACCAGGCTCTGGAATTGGTTTTGGCTTATTATGAGTATACTTTTCCTGCAGGCATGTGTCGATAACCTAGTTCTGCAGGCATCCCGACAGGAAAGCCGGTGGATACTGGTGCTTGCGGCAGCCGGTGCATTAGTCGGGATGTACTTTCTTTTATCCGGAAGGAGAGCCCGGCTTAAGGAAAAAGGCACTCTTTACTTTATAAGTTTTATGGTATTGCTGGAAATATTTGCCCTGTTATTCAATGTAACCGGAAGATATAATTTATCAAAAACATTACTCACCAGTGGGTATATCAACGTGATTATTGGCATCGAGTTACTCTGGACTGCCAGATTGCTGCATGAAATGCTGTTGGTCACCTCGAAGTACTTTGGCCAGTCGGAGAAAATTTTATCTTATATAAATTTTGAAAAAAGCGGTCACAAAGTACCAACCACTTTTTACCTGCTGCTTTTTGTGGGCTGGTTTGTTTTGTTTGCCCGTAATTTTTATTCCTTCAGGGGGCTGATAACGGATCCGCTTGCCCGTATGCTGGTAGAGGAGCATACCATCGCCAATTATACTTTCACAGTCAGCAACGTGCTGGTATTCGCAGGCATTATTATGCTTTCGACTATTTTATCCGAGATCGTTTCATTTTTTGCTTCCCATAAGCCCGGAATAATTCCCGATAAAAACAGTCTGAAGTCAAAAATGGGAAGCTGGATTTTACTCATCCGGATTACCATTATTTGTGGCGGACTATTTTTAGCTACCGCAACAGCCGGTATTCCCCTGGATCGCATTACCCTCGTGCTGGGTGCATTGGGTGTGGGTATTGGCTTTGGCCTGCAGGACCTTACCAGCAGCCTGGTTAGCGGGATTATTATAGCATTTGAAAAGCCGGTAAATGTGGGAGATATTGTGGAAGTGGCCGAACAATCAGGTACCATGAAGTCGATCGGTTTCAGAAGCAGTGTAATTACCAACCTGGATGGGGCAGATGTAATTATACCCAATAATACATTGCTCAGTTCAAATCTTATTAACTGGACAATGAGTGATGAAAAAAGAAGGGTGGATGTTGAAATGCAGGTGCTATATGGTGCTGACCTCGATAATGTAAGAAAGATTTTACTGGAGTCATTAAACTCGGATGAACGCATTTTAAAACAGCCCGCACCTATTGTTGAGTTTGCGGAGATAAAATACAGCATCGTAGATTTACACATATATTTCTGGCTGGTACAGGTAAAGGAGTGGGAATATTTCCGAAGCGATGTGATACAGGAAATTGACCGGGTATTTAAAGAGAATCATATCGGCATGCCATTGCCGCCATCTTAAAAAGCTGTTGGATACAATTATTAAGTGATTACACAGGTGTGCTCATTGCCGAATAAAAGCAACAGCGGCAAATGAATTGACGTGAAAATGAATGTACGCTGCAAGAAATACGCATCTAACGCAGAGTGGTCACTTCCCGATACAAAAAGTACCATCTCGTGATTCTAGTGGGTTTCAGCGGATTTAGTGACGGATTGGTAACGGATTTCGGGTGGGATTGGTGTCGAGTCCATAAGGCTTTCAGACTACTTCTTAAAAGACACAGGTTTTAGTTTCGGGAAATTAGTAAATCCCGTTTCACTTTATATTATTTGAGAACTAACCTTAATTCCTCAAAACCTGAATCCCAAATTCACATATGCTTGGCCTGGATTCGTACTGCTGGTAGAATTCTTCATCAGGCTTTGTGTTCCATAATTGTAACCAATATCAATCATTAGAAAAAAAATATCCACTCCGATTCCCCCCCACTACCTAATGAGTTCAGAGACTACCACCCAATAGGTAATTAAAAGATTATTACCAGTGATTGTTATTGGTGCTAATTAAGAGCTTGATATTCAGTGTATATGTTTACCTGACGGGTTAGCGGATGCTGTTCATGTGTCGACTTTATACGACGAGGGAATAGGATTAATTAAAGAATCCATACACCGCAAATCGAAAATGATGCTACCAATCAGTATAAAATCTTTTTCGGTACAGAGCAATGAGGTACATGGGTATAGGTGTAGCTGAGATGGGTAGCGGAATACTATCGATAAATCCTGACTGATTATAAACTTGATATCGAATTCCCAAATATAAAGAAATAACAACTCAAAAAAATACGATGTTTTCAATTGTCCATGCTTTAATATTTTTTGGTTTCTCTGTTTAATCTAATAATAGAAATCTGACTAAGATGATGATAAGTAAAAATGTAATACTCCATGTAAGAAATCAGAATTCGCATCTTACTTAGTGCCAGAGAGGACGCAAAAACGCTCTTAGTGTAACCTACTGAATGTTATCAAAAATGTTTTATTATTTGTTGGAGATTTGCTCCAGAAATCAATTATCTTTAGTTGCATAACCATTTCGTATCCCGAGCCTTATGATGACAGGTTGAGGAAATTAGGCATTTCGCAAGACCGAATGAACAGATAAGACTTTTCGGACAAGGCATTTTTTATGATTTTTTTGAAGCAAAATCCGTAGATTTCGGAATTGCAGAATTAGCTAATCATTATTCCTTCATCTAAAAAACGACACATGAAAAAGATTCTTCTGTTGGCAATTGTTGTAGCCATTGCTAACTTTTCTTTTGGGCAAGACTATAATGCGGGTTCACGCACAATCAAGGGCTCCAAGGAGATCACCAAAGCGCAGACTCCCCAGCAGGTAATAGACTCACTGAAAGCCCACTTCCCTAATGCTGACGCAGTTCACTATTATCAAACCAACGCTGCAACGGCGAAAGGTTGGTCAGTTACAACTGATGACAACCTGTTGGAGGAAAATGCTGAGGCAAGTTATTATACCATCAAGTTCAAAAGGAAGGACTTTCAATACTTTGCCCTTTTCAGAGCCAATGGATCTTTAGTAAGATCCGAATTCCAGCAGGTGGATGTTGCTTTGCCTGCTCCTGTGGTAGCAACGCTAAAAAAATTGGGCTCCGAAAAATATAAAGGTTACATGATCGTTTCAAAAAACTACTGGAAAGAAACGGAATATGATAAGGTTAGAGAATTTTATGTTGTAAGAGCTGTGAAGAAGGACAATTACAAAGTAGGAAAGACCGTATGTGTAGATGCCGCGGGCAATGTTGTTTATGCGGAGGAATAAAATTTTCCTGCTTTGATTTGATTCAACTTGACCTGGGGTATTGTAAAGTCACCAAAACGACTACACTATCATTTGCTGGCGAGTGATTTACAATTACAGTTGCTCTACACATGCTGTCCTTGTCAGGTACAGATGCAGATAATATATGCGCATTGGTAATAGTCGCGTTTATTAGAGTTTCGCAATTGCATGTCGGCGAGCCATTAGAGTAAAGTGGATTTAAAGGTTTTTACAAAAATGGTTCCTGTGAATATCATTGCGTATCATTAGGTATCATACCGTATCATTGTGACCCATAATCTGGCCACCAAAATAGAGAATCTCAAAAACAGGATTTAGTAACAGATTAGGAGCGAATAAAAGGCGACTAAAGGCGAAAAAAAGCAACTAAAGGCAAATGAAATCCATGTGAATGAATGTACTCCGCAGGGAACGTGCATCTATCGTGGAGAGGTCACTTCCCGATACAAAACTTCCCGAAAATCCAGGAGAGCTGTTCTTCGCTGGTGACTTCGCCGGTGATTTCTCCGAGATAGTGGAGCGCGCGGCGGATATCGAGTGTGAGCAGATCACCGGGTAATCCATTGTCGAGTCCCGACGAATATCCTGTAAAGCTTCAGCAACCTGTTTCAATGCATCATAATGGCGCGCATTGGTAACCACGGTTCCTTCGCGGAGTTTTTTTCCCTGCAGCACACGGTCCACCAGCGCGTGTTTGAGCTGATCAATACCCGCGGTGGTCCTCGCAGAAATAAATATCAGGTCGGGATCCGGAAATCTGGCGTGCAGGGAAGATTCCTTTCGCCTGGATGCATCGTACATAAATGCCGTCTCTGTATTATGAAGACCGGCTTTTTCCAGAGAAGCATGCAAATGCGAAACACCTCTCCGAAAAAAGATCCGTTTTGTTCAGTACACGGATCAGTTTTTCTTTATCAATATCAAGATTTTCCTCCATCGGATTTTCCGCATCCAGAATCTCCAGAACGATATCCGCCTGTTCAATTTTTTCGTGTGTCTTATTCATGCCCAGCTGTTCAATCCGGTCGGCAGTGTGCGCCCGGATGCCAGCCGTATCAATCAATCTGAATTCAATTCCCCCGATTACCAACACTTCTTCAATCGTATCGCGTGTGGTGCCTGCGATTTCACTTACGATAGCGCGCTGTTCATTCAGTAAACTATTCAGCAAAGTAGATTTGCCTGCATTCGGCTTTCCCACAATGGCCACCTGCACACCATTACGAATTACGTTTCCGTATTTGAAAGATTCAATCAGTTCTGAAGTGACGTGTTGCGCTTCCTCAATCAACGCATTAAATTTTTTCCTGTCAGCAAATTCCACATCCTCCTGGGAGAAGTCGAGTTCCAGTTCCATCAGTGCAGAAAATCCGAGCAACTGTTCACGAAGTGATTTCAGATCATCGGCAAATCCGCCGCGCATGGTATGCAGTGCAGAAACCCTTGCAGCTTCAGAATGACTCGCGATCAGATCCGCCACGGCTTCCGCCTGTGTGAGGTCCATCTTACCTTTCAGAAAAGCGCGCTGTGTAAATTCTCCCGCCCGCGCCAGTCTGGCTCCCTTTTGCATACAGGCGGCAATAATTTTTTCTTCGATATGAGTTGAACCATGACAACTGATTTCCACCACGTCTTCCCCCGTATAGGATTTCGGTGCATGGTAAAGAGAAACTACCACTTCATCCAATACCTCTTCTCCGTTTCTCAGCATCCCGACATGCAGGGTAAATGGCGCTTGTTTCGATAAATCTTTGGAGTGAAATAAACTGTTCACGATTTCAATCGCCTTTGGCCCGCTGAGGCGGATCACGCCGAGAGCACCAATGCCAGGCGCAGTAGCAAGTGCTACAATGGTGTCGTCCCAGCCTGCTAATTTACCTATCATATTGCAAATATAGTTGGCAGTTGGCAGTTGGCAGATCGTTGGCGGTTGGCGGTCAGCGGTCAACGGTTAACGGTCAACGGTCATCGTCTATAATAATGGTGAAATCAGCCGCGCACATTTCTCCGGCATGATCTTATACCATGGGCGTTTTAGCCAGGCTTTGGCATCGAGCATTTCCGCATGTTTCAGATCATCAAAGAATATATCGCGCAGCTCACCCGCGATGCCGGCATCATACACGATGGCATTCACTTCAAAGTTGAGATCAAAACTCCGGTAGTCCATATTGGCCGTTCCGACGATGGCAATTTTCTTGTCTGTCACCAGGGTTTTGGCGTGTACAAATCCTTTCTTATATAAATAAATTTCCGCACCGGCTTCCAGCAGGTCTTCATAATAAGAACGCGCAGCCAGATTCACCAGAGCCGAATCAGAAACGGCAGGCAGGAGGACCTTCACTTTTACGCCGCCCAGCGCGGCAACGACCAATGCATCCATGATGCTTTCACCGGGAATAAAATAGGGCGTCGTGATCAGTATCTCTTCACTGGCCAGGTTGATTGCCTGTAGTAGTGAAAACAGGATAACCGGCGTATCTGAATCCGGTCCGCTGGCTGCGATCTGCACGAGCTGGTCATCGCGCGAAGCCATTTTATGCCAGGGTGGAAAGAATTTAATATCTCCTTTCAGATGATCATTCGCGCAAAAATTCCAATCACAGAGAAAGATATACTGCAGGTAATGCACGCCAGGTCCGCGGATCATCAAATGCGTATCACGCCAGAACAGTTTATTTTTTCCGTTGGAGGAATTGATATACCGGTCGCTGACATTAATTCCGCCGACAAATCCATATTCACCATCCACGATAATGATCTTGCGGTGATTGCGGTAATTCAGACTATTCGCCAGGGCGATATAACGGATCTCATGAAAGGGAAAAATTTTTACTCCCCCATCGCGAAGGCGCCCGGCCATGGCTTTACGGATCGGCCAGCTGCCGAAATCGTCATAAATAAAACGGACATCCACACCCTGTTTCGCTTTTCTGACCAGAATTTTTTCGATGGCTCGTCCGATCTCATCATCGTCATAGATATAGTATTCTATATGAATATGGTGTTCCGCTTTCTCCAGCACTTCCATTACTCCGGGAAATTTATTCTCGCCGTTTACCAGCAGCTCCACGGTATTTCCGTCGGTAAGCGGGCTCTTATTATTTCTGGCCAGCATATAAGCCAGTTCCCGGTTACTTTCCATGAGCCGGTTCTTCTCCAGAACCTGCATTGAATGCAACAATGTATTCTCGTTCAGAAGAGCTGCCATCGCACCATCATCCACCAGTTTCTTGCTGTACATTTTCCGTTTACGATAATTGATGCCGAAAGAGAAATACAGGATGATGCCGGCAATGGGAAGGAAAATGACGAGCAGAATATAGGCCAGTGACTTGGTCGTGCTGCGGGTGTCATATAGTATGCGTAAACACACTACTGTGATGACCAGCACATAGATTATATCCCAGGTGAGCGATCCTTTCATGATAACAAATAAACGAAAACTGCCCGGATGACCGGGCAGTTACTTAAAATGGATGGTTTTATAAATTTTTTATTGAGACTCGAGTCTGAAATTGATGGGCTGTTGTTTGTAGGATTTCACCTTACGGCCGTTCTGCACAGCCGGTGTCCATGCACCGCTTTTACGAATTACGCGCATAGCTTCTTCGCGTAATTCATTAGGACCGCTGATGGCTTCCACATCACTCACTTTTCCTTCTTTATCCACGATGAATTTTACAACCACCTGACCCTGCACTTCATTATTCTGTGCTTCTTCGGGGTATTGCAGGTTTTTCTGGAGGTAACGCATCCAGGCCGCTGCTCCACCCGGGTAGTCAGATTCGATTTCCACTTTAGTAAAAGTTTTATCGTAATCTGTATTATCCTTGGGTGCTTCCACAACGCCTTTGGTTTCGGCGGGAGGTGCAGTCAGGTTATCATCCTTGATACCTTCCTGGTTGGCGGTACCGATCTTGGTATCTTCCAGTTTTTCCACTTCAGGTGGTTTTTCTTCTTCTTTCACTTCCTCATCCTTTACAATTTTCGGAGGTGTGAATTTAGCCATTTCCACTTTTGGTGGTTCTTTGGGGGTGGCGGTGGCGGTGGCGGTTCGTTCTTCTTTTCTTCCTTGATATCTTCCAGCTGAACATCCTGGACAACCACGGCCTGTTTTTTATTGCTCGTCCTGAATATTGCTGATCACAGTATCCGGCAACCAGCGCGACAGACCACGCCAACCATCACCAGAAGGGCAATGCGCAGGCGTTTGTTATAACTCTTTCGCAGTTCGTAAGCCCCGTAATCCTTGTTCCTGCCCATCGAAGATGATGTCGAGAATATCCGCGGTTAAAATTTTATTTATTTCCATGATGGATTATTTCTTGTAGATTCAATTTAATAAAATTTCCACAAATTTCTGCTCTATTTACTTCCGTTGGCAGTTTCCGTCGCCTTGATCAACTTATATTCACCGGCGAAATATCCACCATGGCATAGCGTTTCACGCCATCTATGGTCATTTCATCCAGAATATTGACCGTATTCTTATATGTAGCATCTACCGTAGGTTTTATAACGACCACGAAATCCTTGGGATCCGTCCTTCTCTTTTTATCTACGATGATATCCCGGATCTTCTTTAAAGTTGGTCGGTTTCAGGGTTGGGGCACTGTCCCCTTCATAATAATAAATCACATCATTTTTTCCCAGCATCAGTGTAATGACCGCTGAGTTCTTTCACCTTATTCTGCTCATCGGGATTTTCTACGTCCTTTGGCAGGAATAATCGCATGGCCGTTGGCTGGCTCATGGTGGTGGTGAAGATGAAAAAAGTGATGAGCAGGAAACCGAGATCCACCATCGGTGTCAGATCCACCCTGGTGGAAAGCTTTTTTCCTTTTTTGACGCCGGGGCCTTTTTTATGACCGCCGCCGCCCGAGGTATCCATTTCTGCCATGTCTCATTTTTTTAGTTGGTTAATTATTCTACTGATGACTTCGTGATCCGGTTTGCTGTTGCGCATTATACAATTCTGAACCCAAGGGAGGAGCAACCGGACTGGTTACCATCTGGAATTTCATCAGATCATTCTTTTTTAATGCATATAATCACACCCTGGAAAGCAGGATATTTCGCCGCATCGTCGCCTTTCACGAGTACATTCATTCTTTTACCTTCGAATGCGCGCTAGCAGCTACCTTGAACCAGTCGTTCATTTCATTGTTTGTACTGTCCACAGCCGGTATACCCGGTTTAACCACATTTTTCAATTCTTCCGGATGTTTTATCCAGGTAGGATTTCAGCTGGCTGAAGGGAGCCCCGATATAGGCATTGGGTATCTGTACGAAATTATTTTTTTCCGCATCGCGTCAGCCCGAGATTCTTGGAAGTATTGATGGCCTCAATCATATCTTTTTTCTCTGCCATATTGGCCTCAGAAACAGATAAATACACTTTTCCGTCCTTATCGATGGTTACCAGTAACCACATCCTTTTCCGGGGCTATCTTGGTCGACACCGAACTGGGTGTGATCACGGTCAAGGCTTCCGGCGGTTTGAATTTGGTGGCCAGGATAAAGAATGAAAGCAATAGAAAGGCCACATCACACATCGCCGTCATATCGATATTTGTGCTTTTCCTGGGTAATTTTGCTCTTCCCATTTTATTACTTATTTATTAGATTCATTTACTTTTCAGATTCCATAAAACTGGTCGTAATGTTCGAAATACGTAAACGTTAACATACACGGTTATTTGTACAGAGAAGCAAAGCTCTGTGTCAGAGTAAATCCGCTTTCGTCGATACCATAAGTGATACCATCGATCTTGGTAGTAAACACATTATACATGATGATGGCAACCGCTGAAGTACCGATACCCAGGGCCGTATTATACAAGGCTTCAGAGATACCCTGCTGAAAGTTGCTGGCAGCTGCTTCACCGCCACCACTGTCACCCAGGGCAGCAAATGAGCGGATCATTCCGATTACCGTACCCAGCAGTCCGATCAGGGTTGCTACCGAGGCAATGGTTGAAAGAAATACCAGGTTCTTTTCCAGCATCGGCAATTCCAGGGCCGTGGCTTCTTCCACTTCCTTCTGAATGGCCAGTACTTTCTGTTCAGTATCCAGTTCAGGCACTAGTGATCATTTCTTTGTATTTGCGCAGACCGGCTTTCATTACATTACCTACACTTCCTTTCTGGCGGTCGCATTCTGCAATGGCGCTGTCAACATTCTTATTGGCCAGGTGATATTGAACCTTGCGGATGAATTCATTGATATTTCCGCTTCCGGTGGCTTTGCTGACGGTCAAAAAACGTTCAACCACGAAAGTAAGTACGGTAAGCAGCAGGCCAATAAGGATGGGTACGATGATTCCTCCCAGGTACATACGCGCAAGGGCAGATTTTGCACCTTCGTGGTTGGGCCAGAAACCGCCGGCAGGATCGGGTTTCGTAAAATTGCCATCCGCTACCAATTAAAAACCTCCAGATGACATAACCAATAATTATACACAAAAGGGGGCGAGCCAGGAAATGGAATTGCCTTTCTTAGCAGCTTGTACGCTAGTAGTAGGTTTCGCTGCTGCCGTTGCAGTCGGTCTTGTTTCAGCCATGATCGTTTGTTTTTAGTGTTTAAAAAAAATTTGAAATAATATGGTTATTATTTTTTTGAGAGAACTGGACGATTTTAAAACCTTTCAATAGGAAATCCGGTGTAGCCGATTTTTCGTAGGGAACACAATATAGTAAATTTCCGGAATGCCAAATGGAAAATAGTTATTCTTTCAAATTTAATCACTTGCAAGCAAACCCTTGCCTGCATTCATTCTGCTATTCAATTTAATTATTCATAACGGAGTGCCTGAATCGGATTCATCCGGGAAGCTTTCAGTGAAGGATACAATCCTGCCAGTATGCCAACGATCGTGCAGATCAGCATACCCCAGAATAGCCAGACCCATGGAAATACAAAACCGGTATTCAATACCAGGGAAAAAGAATTGCCGACAAGGATACCCAGTATGCTTCCGAAGACGGCACCCATCAGACTGATGATAATGGACTCGTATAAGAATTGCATACGAATGGCTTTTTTCTGTCCGCCGATGGCTTTAACCAATCCGATTTCCTTCGTCCTTTCGGTAACAGCCACCAACATAATATTCATCAGGCCGACCGCTGCCCCGCCGAGCGTAATACATCCGATGATCACGGCACACATGGTGATCAGGGCCAGGTTAGACAGAAGTTCTTCAACAAACCGGTCGCTCTTGTCGATTACAAAGTTGCTGGCATCCACCGTATTCACCCGACGGATGGTACGGAACACACCTTCCGCTTCGCCGATGGCGAGATCCATCTGCTTAACGTCCGGCACTTTTACCTGTATATTAAATGAAGGGGTGGGATTCCACGGAGCGGTGGGTTCGTTCAGGAAAAACCGTCGAACAGTATTATAAGAGGTGATAATCACATTGTCCCAACTACGACCGATACTGGAACCCTTGGATTCCATGGTCCCGATTATCCTGAAGGGGATTCCGTTGACTTTAATAATTTTTTCAATCGCGCGATCGGGATTTCCTCCGAAAAATTTTGTGACCAGGTCATTGCCAATGATACAAACATTGCGGCCGGTTTTTACATCCAGGTCGTTCAGCGAGCGGCCCGCATTCAGATTATATCCATTGAGCTCTGCATAAAACTCGTCACCACCGTTTACCTGCACGGTGGGATTGGTTTTGGCATTGCCCAGAGAAACAATTTTACTGCTTGAACCACCCCGGACGTTGATGGACACTTTGGAGGGGAAATGATAAGATTTTTTGAACAGTTCTGCCTGTTCCTTGGTGATGGGTCTTTTGGCATTGGAGACCTTATCTTTTTTGGCGCCCTTTTTTTCCTTCGTTACCTGATTATTATTTCCGAAAAAATTATAATCCTTGTAGTGGATGGTAAATCCGTTTGCTCCCATCGATGCAAAACTTTCAGTGAATTTTTGCTTCATGGCATCGATGGCGGTATTGATGCCCACCAGGGCCATGATACCGAATGCAATAATGGCTACAGTAATACCCGTCCGGAGTTTATTGCTCCTGACCGTGCGAAAGGCAAGTGAAAGTACATCGACTAATCTCATTGAACGGTGGAATGCATGCTAATTTAAAGATTCTTTGCTGACTTCCACCAGGCTATTTCCGGTCAGACGTAAATAATATATAAACGGTTGATCAGCAACTCTGGAAAAATGCCCAACAGGACGATGATCAGGGCAAGGAGGATGAGCATGGCCTGGAATCCGGGACTGATTTCCAAATGTTGTGCCACCCCTTCTTTAAAATACATGGCTTGTATCACCCGGAAATAATAATACACACTGATAGCCGCGCAAAGCAGGGCAAAAATTACCAGCCAGAGCCAGCTGCCAATTTGCATAACGGATGCAATCATATAGTATTTAGCCAGAAAGCCGCCGGTGAGCGGGATCCCTGCGAGGGATAACAGAAAGATCGTCGCTGTGAATGCGACAACGGGATATTGCCGGGCCATACCGTTGAAGCCCTCAAAACTGAAATCCTTCATTCTTACCAGGATGGCAAAAATCCCAATGGTGGAAATACTATAAACGGCGGTATAGAGGATGATGCCTTCACTGGCATAGGTATTCAGGGTAAGCAGGGCCAGGAGCATGAAGCCGACCTGGGCAATGCTGGAATAAGCCAGCATACGTTTTACGCTTTGCTGAAATACGGCCGTAATATTTCCTATTAAGAGGGTACAGGCCGCTATGATGGCAATAAAAATTCGCCAGTCTGGTTTTATATCGCCAAATGCATTCGCGAATAAACGGATGAACGCAATAAAGGCCCCGGCTTTTACAATCGTGGCCATGAAAGAAGTTACTACGGTAGGAGCCCCATCATATACATCCGGCGTCCAGAAATGAAAGGGCGCTGCCGACACCTTAAAGGCCATGGAAGACGTAAGCAGGATCAGGCCCGTCATCATCATCGGCGAACCTGCAGCCTTACCCAGGGCCAGGTCTTCCAGGAAAAAACTTCCCTTATCGCTGGCGCCATATAAAAAAGCGATCCCCAGCAGCATGAGCCCGGTGCTGAAGGCACCCATCAGCAAATATTTCAGCGAAGCTTCATTACTTTTTAGATTTCGCTTGTCGCTGCCTGTTAGTATGTAGAGGGGAATCGAAATGATTTCTATCCCGATAAATAACATGAGCAGGCTGCTGAAGGAACTGGCAATGGATATTCCGCAAAGGACAAAAAAGATAAGAGCAAAATATTCCCCGGGATTATTTCCGATAGCTGCGATATCCCGGCCGTTCAGCAGGAAATAGGCGAGGGTGCAGGAAAAAGCAATACAGTTAAATAATAAACCGAAGGGTTCGAAATCGAGCATGTTGTGGGTGTCCACAGGGAAAAAATGGTAACCGCTCAGATCCAGGGCTGCCATCACCAGGAGTAAAAGGATGCTTAGAATGGCCAACGCAACAATGGAAGAATTCTTCTTCAGAAAAATTCCGCTGAACATCATGATCACTCCCAAAACAGCCGATGTTATGATCGAATTCATATCTTACTGGTTCTTCATTTAGGGTTTAACGTACATTTTAGACAGCAGCGATTCAACTGCTGTCTGTGTGAGACGGATCGCCGGTTCCGGATACACACCTAAAATCAAAATCACCAACACGATGAACCCCAGCACTACTTTTTCATTCAGCCCGATGTCCACCGCATTTTCCGTGCGTGCATTTGCCGGTCCATAAAAAACACGTTGCACCATATTCAGCATATATACAGCCGATAATATAATGGTAATGGCTGCTGTTACAGTAAACACCACGTTATAAGTTGTTGCTTTGGAAGAATATATTCCGCTGAACATTAAAAATTCCCCGATGAATGCATTGGTCAGGGGTAAAGCAATATTGGCCAGGGTGATGATCACCAGCATTGTTGTGAGCACTGGTGCTTTACCTGCCAGTCCACCGAGTTCACTGATCTTGCGGGTTTTGAACTGCTTTTCGATGAGGAATACAATAACCCATAAGCCGATGATATTGATCCCGTGATTGAACATCTGGATTAGCACGCCCTGTATACCCGCATCTGTAGTCGCAAAAACGGCGAGGCACATCAGACCCATATGGGCGATCGAAGAATAAGCCACCAGTCTCTTGAGATCATCCTGCCGCATGGCGATCAGTGATGCATAGATCATCCCGATAATACAAAGAGCAGAAACCGTATCTCCCCACATATATGTACCCATCGGTAGCACAGGGGCGAGCCAGCGTAAAAGACCAAACACACCCATTTTTACCATGAGTCCGCTGAGTACCATCGTAACTGCGGTGGGTGCCTGTTCATACGTGTCGGGTTGCCAGGTATGAAAGGGAAAGATCGGCATTTTCACTGCGAAGGCGATGAAGATTAACCAGAACAGCCAGGCCTGCGTGCCGGAGTTAATATGCATGTGGGCATCATAAAATGCAGCCAGGGAAAATGAATGATTAGTAGTTTGGAAAAAAATATAGATGATACCGATAAGCATCATCAGTGATCCGAGGAAAGTATAAATAAAGAATTTGAAAGTGGCTGCAATCCGGCGTTCCCCGCCCCACTGTGATGCCAGGAAATAAACAGGAATCAGGGCCAGTTCCCAGAAGAAATAAAATACAAGGGCATCCATGGCAAGGAACACACCGAGAAGACCTGCCAGGGATAATAACATGAGGCTGAAAAAATTCTTCGCATTTTTATACTGTTCTTTCCAGGTTGAAATAAAAATAATCGGAAACGACAATGCAGTGAGCAGACAGAGTATCTGGCCCGTTCCATCCATTCCGAGGGCAAAATGAGTACCCAGGGAATTCATCATCCAGGGTGTATTGAAGAGAAGTGCTTTGCTGGATGGCGGAAGGCAGATTCCTGTAATACTTACGCCCAATACAAGCAGGGAGGCAAACAAAGCCCATTTTTTGGCAGCGACATCCTTCAGCGAGAATCCGATCAGACCCGCGAGCAGCGGAATCCCGATGAGTAAAACAGGAACCATAAGATTTATTTACGCAAAAACAATTGCACAACAAATAAAACTACCATACCGATCACCATGAGCAGCACATAACCACCAACCTGTCCGCTCTGCAAATAGCGCAGCTGCCTGCTGCTATATTGCACCAGCCGACCCGTACCATTCACCAGTCCGTCAATTACATTTTTTTCAATTATACGGTTGAAGAAATCCGCCAGCGCATTGATCGGTCTTACAATCAGTGCGTCATAAAATTCATCCACATAAAATTTGTCCGCCATCCATTTGGCGAATCCGACAGGTTCACCGAGTTCAGGTTTCTTACTGAAGCGGGGCAGGGAATACAGCACAACTATAATTACAAGCACAGTAGACAGGCCCATCAGCATCCATTCTGTTGACGCCGGAATAGATTCAGCGCCATGTTCTCCGCCGGCAAAAACAGGATGCAGGAAATTTCCGATCCAGTTTGAATTTTTTGCAAATAATTCCGGTATCCCTAAGAAGCCGCCAACCACGGCCAGGAACGCCAGGATAACCAGGGGAATCGTTATCGCCCGGGGACTTTCATGCAGGTGATGCTGCTGGTTTTCCGTTCCCCTGAAATTTCCCAGGAATGTTGTCGCATATAAGCGGAACATATAAAAGGCTGTTATCATTGCCCCCACCAAACCAATAATATAATAGACAGGGCTTTTGCCATAGGCCGCTGTCAGAATTTCATCCTTGGAGAAAAATCCTGAAAAAGGCGGAATACCGGCAATGGCCAGACAGCCCATTAAAAAAGTAATATGGGTAATGGGCAGCCATTTTTTTAATCCGCCCATACTGCGGATATCCTGTTCCCCGCTCATGGCATGGATAACGGATCCTGCACAGAGAAATAAAAGTGCTTTGAAAAAAGCGTGTGTGAGTACATGGAAGACGGCTTCGGTATAAGCACCCACACCCAGGCCGAGAAACATATAGCCCAGCTGGCTGACTGTTGAATAGGCCAGCACTTTTTTAATATCGTTTTGTTTAACGGCGATCAGGGCAGCAAGGATGATGGTCGCCAGACCGGTGATGGCCACAACGGTCTGACTGACGGGTGCCATATCATATAATACATGACTGCGGGCAATCATATAGATACCGGCCGTTACCATGGTCGCTGCATGGATCAGGGCGGATACGGGAGTTGGACCTGCCATCGCATCCGGCAGCCAGGTATATAGAGGGATCTGGGCAGATTTTCCCGTTGCACCGATAAATAATAAAAGAGTAACACAGGTGATGAATCCGGTTGATGCCGCCGGTGCCTGTTTGAATACTTCTTCAAAAGAAACGGAGCCGAACTGTTGAATGATGGCAAAAATCGCAATCAGGAAACCCAGGTCCCCGATACGGTTCATTACAAATGCTTTTTTCGCGGCATTTCCGTAGTCGAGATTTTTAAACCAGTAACCGATCAGCAGGTAAGAACAGAGACCCACGCCTTCCCAGCCGATGAAGAGGATGACAAAATTCGCACCCAGCACCAGGAGCAGCATGGAAAAAACAAAAAGGTTCAGGTAGCAGAAATACTTGGCATAATCCGCGCTGTTTTCTTCCTTCATATAGGCAGTGGAATATACATGGATCAGGAATCCGACACCGGTGATGATGAGCAGGAATAAAGTGGACAACGGATCAACGAGGAAAGAAAAAGGGATGGAAAGTTTTCCTGCATGGATAAACTGGAAAAGTGTTACGGTGACCGGCTGAAATGCCGCCTGTTTTACTTCGAAGAAAATAGCGGCGCTTACGATGAAAGAAGCCAGGATCGTGACGGAACCGATCAAACCCGCCATCGATTTGGGTATCGATTTTCTGAAAAGCCCATTGATCAGAAATCCGATCAAAGGAAAAAGTGGAACGAGATATATGTATTTGGTCATTTTTTTGGGGCCTAAAGCTTAAAGCCTAAAGCTTAAAGCTTATATATAAAGCTCAAAGCCTAAAGCTTAAAGCTGTATATATAATTGTTATTAATGGTTAATGTTACAGTACGCTTTACTATTATCTCACACTCTGCACATTTTCACACTTGCTTTAAGCCTTAGGCTTTGAGCCTTAGGCTTTGAGCTTTAGGCTAATGTTTGAGCCTGTTCAAAAAATTAATATCAACAGAATGCGTATTCCGGTACATCATGGCTATGATAGCCAGTCCCACACTCACTTCCGCTGCAGCGACCACCATGATGAAAAAAACAAAAATCTGCCCGTTGATGCCTGCGTTGGGATCCGTGAGTACGGCTGTCGCGTGATGCATTTTCGAAAAAGCGATCAGCAACAGATTCACCGCGTTCAGCATCAGTTCGATGCACATGAAAATGATGATGGCATTCCTGCGGGTTAGTACACCGGCCACGCCGATGCAGAAAAGCGCGATACTCAGAAATATGTAATAGTTGATGGGCATAACTTTTATTAGTATGGGAGTATGGGAGTATGGGAGTATGGAAATTGATTTCATAATTATAAATCATTTTATCATTTATTCTTAAACTCAATTTATTTCATTAAAATGCATTTCTATATCCCAATACTTCCATACTTCCATACTTCCACACTCTCCACACTTCCTACTACTCCTTCTTCCCTATCACAACCGTTCCTACCATTGCACTTAAGAACAACACACTGCTTATCTCAAAGGGAATCACATAATCCTTGAAAAGCACCATACCCAGGTTACGGATCAGGCCGATATCACCACTGCCTGTTTCCGCCATCCGGTTGTGGATGTCGGCGTCTTTTAACGCTGCCACCAGTACCAGCAGCAAGGCGCCGCCGCCGATCACACCCGCAATCTTCAGCCATTTATTTTTCTGGGGTTCCGTTTCTGAATTGAGGTTCATGAGCATGATCACAAAAAGAAAAAGTACCATAATGGCGCCGGCATATACGATAAGATTCACAATGGCCAGAAACTGGGCGTTGAGTAATACATAATGTCCGGAGATTGCGAAGAACACAACAATCAGCCAGAGAATGCTATGCACGGGATTTTTACTCACCACCATCATGATGGCGCAGAATATGGCCAGTATACTTAGAAACCAGAATAAAATTTGGGTGGCGCTCATCAATCGTGTTTTTCAGGTCTTTTTCCCCTGGCTTTTGCGAAAGCTTCGGGATCCGTCAATGGGTTAGGTATCAGCAATTCCTGTTTGCCATATATAAATGTCTTCCTGTTATAATTGGAGGGCACCATGGTTTCCGACAAATAAACGGCGTCTTTGGGACATGCTTCTTCACACAATCCGCAGAAAATACAGCGAAGCATATTGATTTCGTACTTGACGGCATATTTTTCTTCCCGGTATAAATGTTCTTCACCCGGTAAACGTTCAGCAGCTTCCATGGTAATGGCTTCCGCCGGACAAGCGACTGCGCATAAACCACAGGCCGTGCAACGTTCCCGCCCTTCTTCATCGCGGTTCAAAACCTGTACACCCCTGAATACCGGACTGAATGGCCTGGTCTGCTCGGGGTAATTGATCGTTGGTTTCTTTCTGAATATATGTTTGAATGTGATGGCCATACCCTTGGCAATCGCCGGGATATATAATTTCTCCCAGATCGTCATCGGCTTTCGCTCGACCTGCTTTGCTTTTGAAGTAAGTGCCTGCATAAATTTTATTTTTTACGCTCCCATCCGCCTTCGCCATGGCTTCGGTGGACGAGGCAAAAATATTTTTATCGCTTCATCCTGCCAAATCGATAATCGCGTTGATCGCGATCTTAAATCGATTCACGATCCACGATTAACGATATACGACTAAAAACCATACTGACGATACAATACCACAAATCCCGTTACGAGCATATTCAATATCGCCAGCGGAATCAGCGCCTTCCAGCCGAGGTTCATCAACTGGTCGTAACGAAAACGCGGGATTGTCCATCTCACCCACATGAAAAAGAATATAAAAACACAAATCTTTAAAAATAAACTCAGCACTTCCAGACCCGCCAGCAGATTCTGTCCGTGGTTCAGACCGAAACTGGTATCATTAATAAAAGGAATATCGTAACCGCCCCAGAATATGGTGGCCATCACCGCCGAACTGATAAACATATTCACGTATTCCGCAAATAAATAAAATCCGAGTTTCATGGAAGAATATTCCTGGTGATAGCCCATGTTCAGTTCGCTTTCCGCTTCTGACAAGTCAAAAGGAGTGCGGTTACATTCAGCAAAAGCACATACCAGGAAAATGAGAAACCCGACCGGCTGATAGAACACATAGTATTTATGATCCAGCTGCTGTTGCACAATCGTATTCAGGCTCAGTGAGCCGGTCAGCATAAGCACGGCGATCAATGTCAGCCCCATGGCCAGCTCGTAGGATATAATCTGCGATGCACCGCGTATAGCGGCCAGCAAAGAAAATTTATTATTGGATGCCCATCCGCCGATCATCACGCCATATACCCCCATGCTCACGACACCGAAAATATACAGTATACCGATGTTCACATCTGCGATCTGCAAAGAAATATCACGGCCGAATGCATGAATATGCCCGCCCCAGGGAACCACGGCGCTGGTCATCATCGCCGTGAGCATAGCAATCCCGGGACCGAGAATAAATAAAAATTTATTGGACAGGTTAGGAACGATCTCTTCCTTCATGAATAATTTCAACCCGTCGGCCAGTGGCTGCAGGATACCGATCGGACCCGCGCGGTTTGGTCCGCGACGGTCCTGGATAACAGCAGCGACTTTTCTTTCAGCCCAGGTTTCATACATGGCCACGATCAGGGAAACAGCAATGATGATGGAAATCAGAATTGCTTTCTCAATGATCAGGAACCAGTCTATCGTCAGGAATACATGCATGTGAACTAATAGAATTTCTTATATAATATATAGTACTTAATATGATTCCAAAATGAAATAACAAATACGATCCCGATAAATCCTGTTAATATATCACTTATTTTCCCCGGCTTCACGAATATCAGGCTCAGTACAGAAACCACCAGGATCATATCGATCCAAAAAAGTTTATTGTGAAAAATCATGAGCCGGCCTTTGGATTAAAATGAAAATGATCAGTTTTAAAATCCGTCGAATGAGCCGGACCCTCTATTTCGGACAAATCAATTTCCGGCCTGTTCACTTCACTCACACTATGGATATCCATCAGTAATTTCGGCTGTCTTCCATCCATCACTTCAGGCATCACCTCCTGCGGTTTCACAGTTCCCACATAGTGCCCCGCAGATATCACAGACTGACGGCTGATTTTTGTCGGGCCTTCAATTACCCAGTCGCTGGTTTTCTTTTTTTCAAAACGGCATTCGTTGCAGATAAAATCTTTTACTTCACCCCACTGATCTTTTCTTGCGGTAACCCGATACACTTCTTCTCCCCGGTTCCAAAGGGTCACTTTGCCGGAACATTTCGGACAGTCGCGGTGGGCGTCCTGTGGTTTTAAAAACCAAACGCGGTTTTTGAAACGGAAAGTTTTGTCGGTCAGTGCTCCTACGGGGCAAACATCAATCACGTTGCCAATGAAATCGCTTTCCAATGCTTTATGAATATAGGTGGCGATTTCAGAATGATCGCCGCGATCCAGGATTCCGTGTTCGCGTTTTTTCGTAAGCTGGTCTGCCACAAATACACAGCGAAAGCAGAGTATGCAGCGCGTCATGTGCAGCTGGATATAGGGACCGATATCATGTTTTTCGAAAGTCCTTCTTTTGAATTCATAGCGCGTGGCTTCTGCGCCATGCTGATAACTCAGGTCCTGCAGTGAACATTCCCCGGCCTGGTCGCAGATCGGGCAATCCAGCGGATGATTGATCAATAAAAATTCCACCACACCTTTACGGGCATCCAATACTTTTTCACTCGTGATATTTTTCACCACCATGCCATCCATTACGTTTGTACGGCAGCTCGCCACGAGTTTGGGCATGGGCCGCGGATCGGCAGTTGATCCGGCTGCGACTTCCACCAGACAGGTGCGGCATTTTCCTCCGCTGTCTTTCAATGTTGAATAATAACACATCGCAGGCGGCGCCACATCCCCGCCGATTTTACGGGCGGCATTCAGGATGGAAGTGCCGGGTTCCACTTCGATATTGATATTATCGATCGTGACCTTAAACATTTTTTTTTCTTCAGCCATACATATTCTTTTCAATTCTAAACGGCTGCCACGCAGGTTCCAACGGATCTGCGTAGTGTGCAAGACCAAAATTTCTTACCTGACTTTCCTCCGGATTCTTAATATGCCATTCGAATTCATCCCGGAAATGACGGATCGCTGCAGCCACCGGCCAGGCAGCGGCATCTCCCAGGGGACAAATCGTATTTCCTTCAATTTTACGCTGAATATCCCAGAGCAGATCAATATCACTCATCTTCCCTTTTCCCTTCTCTATGTTCATCAGGATTTTTTCCATCCATCCGGTTCCTTCGCGGCAGGGTGAACATTGTCCGCAGCTTTCATGGCGGTAGAATCTCGCCAGGGTCAGCGTATTTTTTACGACACACTGGTCTTCATCCAGTACAATAAATCCGCCGGATCCCAGCATGGATCCCTTAGCAAAACCGCCATCGGACAGGCTTTCATAATTCATCAGTCTTTTCTCCCCTTTAACCGTTCTGAGTAAAAGATTGGCCGGAAGGATCGGCACGGATGAACCGCCGGGAATGCAGGCTTTCAATTTTTTTCCTTTGGCGATACCTCCGCAATATTCGTCGCTGTAAATAAAATCCTCCACGGAAATCGTCATGTCGATTTCATACACACCCGGTTTATTGATATTGCCACAGGCAGAAATCAGTTTGGTACCAGTGGATTTTCCGATCCCGATTTTTGCATATTCTTCGCCGCCGAGAATGATGATGGGTACAACAGCTGCAAGGGTCTCCACATTATTCACTACGGTCGGCCGGTCCCAGGCGCCTTTTACTGCCGGAAAGGGAGGTTTGATCCGCGGATTGCCCCGTTTACCTTCAAGACTTTCAAGCAGGGCTGTTTCTTCTCCGCAGATATAGGCACCGGCTCCGCGATGCACATAAATCTCCAGGTCAAATCCGGAACCCAGGATATTTTTTCCCAGAAATCCATTTGCCTTTGCTTCGTTGATGGCTGTTTCCAGAATGTCGATGATCCAGGCGTATTCGCCCCGGATATATATATAAGTAACATGACTGCCTAAGGCATAGGAAGAAATGATCAGTCCTTCGATGAGCAGGTGAGGAAGAAATTCCATCAGGTATCGGTCCTTAAACGTGCCCGGCTCACTTTCATCCGCATTGCAAACCAGGTGACGGGGCACGCCTTCAGGCTTTGCAATGAAACTCCATTTCATACCTGCCGGAAATCCGGCGCCGCCACGACCGCGCAATCCGCTCTTCTTCACTTCGTCGGTAACTGCGTCCGGCGTCATTTGTTTGATGGCTTTTTCTGCCGCCTGGTAACCTCCTTCACGGCGGTATACATCATATCCGCGGATCCCTTCGACACCTATTTTTTCCAGTAATAATTTTCTTGCCATGCTGCTATCAATATTAATTCTTCAAGCTGACTGTTCAGGAATTATTCTTTCCTGTTTTTTTTAAATACTTTCGGCTTTACCAGGAATAATATACCCTGAAAAAAACCGGCACCTCCCATCGCAAATGAAATATAGAGTAACAATGCTTTTGCATTCTCATTCATTTAGTTATTGACGGAAGCAAATTTCCGGCATTCCGCAATAATGGAATCTACTTTTTCCTTTGTCAGGTGTTCGCGGTAAGATTTTCCCAACTGCATCATGGGTGCGTAACCACAGGCACCGAGGCACTCTACCGTTTTCAATGTGAACATGCCATCATGTGTTGTTTCCCCTACATTGATATTTAATGTTGTCTTTGATATAATCAATGATCTCATCGCTTCCGTTAATCATACAGGGACCGGTCTGGCAAACTTCAAACACATATTTCCCGACCGGTTTCAGATTGTACATGGAATAAAAAGTAGCCACTTCATATACTTCTATCGGCAGAATGCTGAGCAGTTGCGCTACATAGTCCATGGTTTCCGTACTCAGCCAGCCGCCAAAATGATCCTGCGCCAAATGCAGTACGGGCAGGATGGCAGCTTTTCTGTTTGCCCTCCGGATACCTTGAAATCAGTTCTTTTACTTTAGCCAACTTGTCTGGCGGAAACGACAGTGAACTCATGGCTTCTCCATTTTTTATTTAATAATTATTAATTCCATTATCAATTCCTACATACTCCCATACTCCACATTTCCACACTTTCATACTATGCATCCATCTCTCCTGCAATCAGATTCAGGCTGCTCATAGTAAGTACTGCATCACTCAGCATGGATCCCTGTGTCATTTCTGAATAAGCCTGGTAATAAATAAAGCAGGGCCGGCGGAAATGCAATCGTAAGGAGCACGTCCGCCATCACTGATCAGGTAAAATCCGAGTTCTCCGTTTCCGCCTTCCACGCTATTGTATACTTCGCCGGGTGGAATTTCTGTTTCTCCCATCACAATTTTGAAATGCCAGATCAGGGCTTCCATCTTAGTATACACGTCGGATTTTTTCGGAAGAAAATATTCAGGTACATCTGCATGATATACTTCTGCATCGGCCCCTTTAAATTCCTGTACTTTCCGGTAAGCCTGTTCGATTATTTTTAGAGATTCCCACATTTCCTGGTTACGCACCAGGAATCGATCATAGTGTGTCTCCTGTTTTACCCACCGGGATAACAAAATCAAAATCCTCATAGCTGGAATAAGGTGTGTGCACCCGAACGTCATAATCCACACCGGCTGCACGGAGATTGGGTCCGGTAAATCCGTAATTCAATGCTCTTTCCGCACTGATCCCGCCGGTACCGATGGTACGGTCCATAAATATGCGGTTGCGGTTAAATAGATTTTCAAATTCTCTTAGCACGTCCGGATATTCTTTCAGAAATTTTTCCAGTTTTTCAAAAACGGTGGTATTGAAATTTCTTTCAAAACCGCCGATCCGGCCCATATTAGTAGTGAGTCGTGATCCGCAGATCTCTTCATAAATTTCATAGATCAGTTCCCGGTATTGCATCACATAGAGAAAGCCGGTAAAAGCGCCTGAATCCACGCCGACCACGGAATTGCAGATCAGGTGATCTGAAATACGCGCCAGTTCCATGATAATGACCCGCATGTAATCAACCCGTTTCGGTGTTTTGATACGAAGCAGTTTTTCGCAGACCAGGTGCCAGCCCATATTGTTGATGGGAGAAGAACAATAATTTAAACGGTCAGTGAGCGGCGTGATCTGGTAGAGCGGTCTTCTCTCAGCGATTTTTTCAAATGCCCGGTGAATGTATCCGACGGTTTGTTCCGCGGAAACAATTCTTTCCCCATCCAGTTCGAGGATATTCTGGAATACGCCATGTGTTGCCGGGTGTGTAGGACCCAGGTTCAGCGTGGTAGTGGTCTTTTCTATGCTTCCTTCCGGAAGTTTTATATGTTGTTCACTCATGAAACAAGTGTGAGAGTATGGGAGTATGGGAGTATGGGAGTGTATTCACATTTACACCTATTCCCGAACATGTCCAACCTCATTTTATTATTTTAATGAACTCATATTTATTATACTATTCACTCCCACTCTCACACTCCCATACTCCCACACTCCCACACTTTCCTCTATCTTCCAAACATCGCATCGTCTTTATCAATGCGTGTCTGGTCTTCCAGGGGATATTCTTTTCGCATTGGAAAATAATTCATTTCATCCACATTCAGGATCCGCTTCAGATTGGGATGACCGACAAAATTGATCCCGTAAAAATCATAGGTCTCCCTTTCCATCCAGTTGGCTGATGAAAATAATTTGGTTGCTGTAAATACATCCGGCTTTTCGATATCAGTAAATACTTTATACCGGATACGGATATTATCTACCAGGTTATGCAGGTGATAAACAACTGCGAGTTCTCTTCCTTTAAAGTTCGGGATAATGGACAGCTGTCAGATCGGTTAAAAACTGTAAATTTTAATTCCGGATCATCATATAGAAACTGAAGCAGTTTGAGGTTCATGTCCTTCGGCGATTCGAAACTGAGCATGCCATAAGGCTCTTCAAATCCGGTGACCGATTCGCCGAATTGCTGTTGAAGTTTTTGTTTTATGTAAGCGTTGTCTATCAAAATTTGGAGATTTGGAAATTTGGAGATTTGAAAATAGAAATTACATAAATTAGAAAATGCGTTACCTGGCGTTAAATCTATTCTCGCCTTCAGCAAAAACATCTTCAAATTTCCAAATTTTCAAATTCTCAAATTATTTAATACCGTAACTCTGCATCAGCTCCTTATACTGTTCACCGTTTCTTCTCCGGAATGATTCTTCACCAACCAGGTCCTGGATCCGCATAAATCCATCGAGTATGCCTTCCGGTCTTGGCGGACAGCCGGGTACATATACATCCACGGGAATGATCTGATCAATTCCCTGTAATACAGAATAAGAATCAAAAATTCCTCCTGATGAAGCGCAGGCACCTACAGCCATCACCCACCGGGGTTCGGCCATCTGGAGATAGACCTGTTTTAAAATGGGACCCATTTTTTTGGCAATGGTTCCCATCACCATCAGCAGGTCGCACTGTCTTGGTGAAAATCCAAGACGTTCCGCTCCAAACCGGGCCAGGTCATAGTGGGAAGCCATGGTAGCCATAAATTCTATCCCGCAACAGGAAGTAGCGAAAGGCAGGGGCCACATGGAATTTTTACGGGCCAGACCAACGGCATCACTGAGTTTGGTTGCAAAAAAACCATCTCCGGTATGCCCGGGCGGCGCATCTGCGAGACTGATATGATTTTTTGTATCAGCCGGTACCGTGTTCACATTAAATCTTACTGGTCTTGACATGTTATAAACTTTTTAACATCCAACAAAAGCTGTCGGATGGCTCTTTATCATAACAATCGTGGAAGCTCCGGGGTTCTCAGTAAAATGTCAATCTTCCCATCGTAAAGCGCCCTTTTTTATTATATATACAAATCCGACCAGGAAGAAAAATACAAATAACAACACTTCAGCAAAACCAACCCATCCCAGTGCACGGAAATTGACTGCATAAGGATAGAAGAAAATCACTTCCACATCAAAAAGCACAAACAGTATGGCAATTAAAAAATATTTAATGGCCATGGGCTGACGGGCATTTCCTACGGATTCAATACCACTTTCGAAATTTTTTAATTTTTCGTCCGTATTCCGTCTTGGGACCCAGGAGATGCGTAACCCCCAGCACTAAAAAAACAAAGGCACCGGCAAAGAGTAACTGAATGGCAATCGGCAAATAATCACTTGCACTATCCGGTCCTGAAATCAGGTTAGTTGTCTGCAGGAGAAAAGGAATCATAAGAATCGTTCCGTTGCGTGACAAAAGTAATGCAGGAGGGTTCAGATTTCATGGGATTGTTTTGGTCAATAACATATAATAAAAAAAACCCCTGAGCAGATGCTTCAGGGGCTGCAAAAAAATTTAATATCAACTATTTCCCGGCAGACTGATTGGGACCACCTTTCGGTTTTGTTGCCGGTTGTTTTGGTGGTTTGGTCAGCATATCAATTACATTCAGTGCTGTTGCATTGGTGGGATCCACTTCCAGCACTTTCCTCATATATTCCACCGCTTTTGCCTTATCTTTTTTTATGTCGTTATAATAACTCGCCAGATAAAAATAAGCGCCGACCACCTGACTCTTGTATTTATTTGAGTCCGGTATTGACCGGGCAAACTGGGCCAGTTTCTCATATGCTGCAACTGCCAGTCCCTGCGAATTGGAACTGTCATCCTGCGCCTGTTTACTTTTGGCACACCAGAGATATCCGAAAATTTCAGTTGGGGTACTTGGATTCATATACACCACAGAAAATACTATCAGCCGTTTTATAATTTCCCGCTGAGTAGTTTGCCATACCATATTTATACAAGTCTGAATTGGTAGGATTTTTTAAAGAATTATACATGGCACCGGAGATAACGGCTGCCGCCTGTTTATCTTTAATTTGTTTAGCGAGATCCAATGCTGCAGTAGCAAATTTTTGCTTGTCTGAATCCAGGGTATCCATTGCAATTGCCTTGGCATACCATTGAAATGCCTGGCTTTTCTGAGCAGAATCCGGCATTTTGCCGTAAATCTTACCGTATTCTTCATAATCCGTAGCTAATAGCTGGGATGAGTCTGCTTTTGCCAGCAGATTTGCCATGGCTTCTTTTGCAGCAGTGTAGTCTCCGAGTGAATCCGATGCATAGGCAACCAGCCTGTACATACGGATATTTACATTCGGACCATATTGACCGATGAGTTGCTGCGCCCGGGTGCGGGCTTCAGGCACTTTGCCCGTAACATACAACATACCTGCCTTCATATATTCCAGTTCCGGACCCTGGTCTGAATTTGCAGCATATTTATCGAGGTATGTGGCTGCTTTATTTACATCCCGCAGGAACCAGTAGAGAAAAAGTTGTTCATAGGCAGGTGCATAAGCCGGATCGATGGTAACAGCCGATTCAAATGCCGGCAGAAAATATTCCCGGTTATTTTGCGTAAGGTAAATAATACCGATTTTCATCTGGGCTTCTGCCAGTTTCGGATCAGTGGTCAGTGCCTTCTGATAATTGGTTACCGCACCACCGCCATCGAGTTGTTTACGGTAAGCATCACCCATTAATACATAGGTCTGGGGATCATTAAATCTTTTAATCTGGGTAGCCGTCGTTAATTTCTGAAGAGCGTAATTCAAATCTCCTGCCTTTGCATCAATATTCGCATAGGCAACCGCGTTAAGCACATTGATGTCTTTTTCTTTCGTGAGACTGATGGCCGTTTCAAATCGCTGGCGCGAATCTGTTTTATTGCCATACAATAGTTCCACATGGCCCATGCCGGCTAAAAGCAGGGGTGCATTCCCGTTGGTAGCAAGCATTTTCTGGTAAAGTGCCTTAGCTCCTGCGGTATCGCGGGTATCTCTTCGATGAATCATGGTTTGACCCAACCAGTATACTGCGTCTATATTATTCGGGTTCGCGTTCAGGACTTTTTCAAAAGCTCCCTGAGCACTCGCAAACCTTTCATAATATAAAAACTGTTTCCCCTGCTCTAAAGTCTGGGCCATAACTGTACTGCCGATGCAGGTGAACGCCAGTAACAGGCTGATGCTTGTTTTTCTCATTCTGAATCTCCGTTTATTGTGTATAAATATATCCAAAAAATGATTATTCCTGTATCTGCATATCCCGAACATCAAAATTCATTCTTGCCGGCACCAGGTAGGATCTTTTGAAAATCAACTGCCCTCTTTCATTCACCAAAAAATTTACAAAATTATTCCCCACGCCGCTCCAATTCTCCTTCAATATATAATACAATCCGCGTACCATGGGATATTTACCATATACGATATTCGCCTGAAAAGGGTAAACAAAGGGTTTGTCCGTACAACGGTCGCAACGGATGGCCACCACTTTCACTTCTTTCAGAAAGGCCAGTTCCAGCGAATCTTCCTGGTCTCCGATCCAGTTCAGCTCCGATAAATCCAACCGCCCCTTCATGATCCGCCTACATATGATATGACCTGCGGACTGGATCGGGCGGCAACCACATTCTTTCCTAATGGCCTGCCCCTCAGAATGGAATCCAATACATAACGCACTGTACTGGTAGCCGAAACCCCGTCCATTACTGCTTCCCTTTTCTTTTTGTCATTTCCCTCCAGCAGTGCCCGGACATCATCCATGCTCATTACCGTGTCCTTGGAATGATTATTTACGACCAGGGCAACGGCATCGTAGGCGAGAATTCCGGAAATGGCCGGCGTTTTCGCCGTATCCCGGAAAAATCTTTCCTCAGCCAGGCTCAGTCCCCGGGTTACGATCACCATCCTTACGCTGTCGTTTGACAAGTCCCTTAAACAGGCGGCCTCCGATTTATAGTCCACCAGCACATGAGCATTTGGAAAAGAACTTTCAAATACTTTGAGTTGAGAATCGATCACAGGTTTAAAGGATTCGTCAACACTTATATGAATCGTACCGGAAAGAGGGGTCTCCTGTTGTGCCGTTGGGCCGGAATGACATCCCGTAATCAAGACTCCTCCAAGGGCCAATAAGATGCATGGAAAACATCTGGACAAAAAGTTCATCCCCTTTAAATATTAGTTAAAATAGTTTTTCTTATACCCCCGGTAAATCCGGAAAAGAGCCGTAAAGAATACAAAGTCCGGCGAATAAATAGCGAAACTGATCATCGATACCGAAGGCGATCCCGAACCGGGGTGCCAGGAGGAAAAAAATACCCAGACAAAAAATTATCAGTACCCATACCGTAGTCCATAATGGATCTTCTCAACCGGTAACTTTTGGCGCGTCTGTCCAGATCCTTTTCTTCGGGCATGAGCATTCGTTTATAAGCGGTGGGCAATATACAAAAAAGGCGGAAAGCTTTGTGTTTTCTTGGATGGCTTAACGGCATCATTCGCTGTCAACTGCTATCAACTCCGTTATTCCGCAGCTACAAAATTCACCGGCAGAGTAAAATAGACCGCCACGTTACGATGATTCTGCGAACCGGGTTTCCAATCGGGCATTCTGTCAATAACCCGCTTTACTTCTTTTTCAAAAACGGCCTCCGCCCCCTGGGTGATTTCAATATCCCGGACCCGGCCGTCGGCTCCCACAACAAAGCGGGCAATTACCTTGACCTGTTCTCCGGCATCCAGGCTGTTTTCCGGCATCCGCAAATTTTTTAGCAGAAACCGTTTCAGTGCCTCCATCCCTCCCGGAAACTCAGGCATTATTTCGGCCCTGTCCAGGATCAGGTCCTTGTTTTCATCGGAACTTCTTTCACGGCAGTAACTGCCGTACCCTGACTTCCATTATTATTTGTTTGGCATTCCCCGCATCTCCCGATGCATCTTTTGGCCCGATGGCTGTCTCACTCAACTGCGTCAATTGTGGCGATGGGTTTCAAAACAAGATTATCAGCGCACAATCAGTGGTGTAGTATTCTGAATCGCTGCCAGCGGTTTCGGAGCTGCCGGGCGGGACGGCGGAGGGAATGGGTTTTTCAGCGGGTAGGATAGTAAATGGGATCAATATTCGTATCCGGGATGGTGTATATCACTGGTCATGACAGGTGTGGACTGAAATATAAAATAGGCCAGGCAACATAATTACGACCATGGAAAAAGTAATTCCCATAGAAATCAGCAATCGGCGGGGGTAATATTTTCGCAGGGGATAAGCACCGTACATTTTATTCCTGTTTTCAAATAAGAGGTCCAGGGGATCTGCCTGGAGCATGGCAAAGGGTTCCATATAATCTGTTTAAAGATGATAGAATAAAATAGAACCTGCGCAGTGGTTATGAGATGCCGGGGCTGTAGGATTCCATAAAGGTTGGCAGTTGGCGGTTGACAGTTGGCGGTTGGCAGTTGACGGCTGCATGCCATACGCTCATACTTCCATACTTCCATACTAAAGCGGAACGCTTTACTTACTTTTGCAAGCATGAAAATTTTAATGGTTTGTCTGGGAAATATCTGCCGTAGTCCCCTGGCTGAAGGAATATTGGAATCAAAGGCGAAAAAACTGGGTCTTGCCCTGGGAAGTTGACAGCGCGGGAACCAATAATAGTTATCATATCGGCGAAGCTCCCCATCCCCTGTCCCAGAAAGTTGCAAAACTCCACGCAGCTGGATATCAGCAGCCAATGCGCCCGCGCATTTGTTGCGGATGATTTCGACCGTTTCGATAAAATTTATGCGATGTCGGGCGACATCCTGGTGGGCATGAAAAAATATTGCCAGAAAAAAATTCAAACCGGAAAAAACAGACCTCTTATTGAATGAAATATATCCGGGTGAAAATCTGGACGTCCCGGATCCCTGGTATGGCGAGGAGCCGGATTATCATGATGTTTATGAGATGATTGATAAGGCCTGCGACAAGATTATTGAAAAATACGGATACCTAAAAACGGCCTGATCATGAGTAAACCCGGATTACCTCAGGGCACGCGGGACTTCGGACCGGAAACCGTGTACAAACGCAATTTTATTTTTCAAACCATCCGTTCGGTTTTCGAACTCTATGGATATGAACCCCTGGAAACGCCGGCGATGGAAAACCTGGACACCCTGCTGGGTAAATACGGTGAAGAGGGCGATAAACTGATTTTTAAAATTCTCAATAACGGGCTGGATCAGGATTCAAAAAAAGAAGGAGCGCGTGATCGCTTTCGAAAATATTCTGGCCGGAAAAAATGATAAAGGAATCACGGAGCGCGCTTTGAGATACGACCTCACGATTCCCTTTGCCCGTTATGTAGCCATGCACCAGCATGAACTCAGTTTCCCTTTCCGCCGTTACCAGCTGCAACCGGTCTGGAGGGCAGACCGTCCGCAAAAAGGCCGTTACCGCGAGTTCTGGCAGTGTGATGCCGACGTCGTAGGTAGCCGTTCGCTGATGAATGAAGTGGAACTCACACAGATCTACCTGACCGTTTTTGAAAAATTAGGCATTGATGTGGAAGTACGCATAAACCACCGGAAAATTCTTTCCGGCCTGGCAGAATCCTGTGGCGGTGTTGAAAAAACAACTGACATAACAACGGCCATTGACAAACTGGATAAAATCGGTATCGAAAAAGTAAAAACCGAACTGTTAGAAAAAAAACTTTCTGCGGAGCCAGGTGGAACTCATTGAAAAATACCTGCACATATCGGGCAGCAATGCGGAAATGCTCCATGAACTTACAGAGCTGGTACCGAATAAAAATACAGAGTCGGGCATTTCCGATTTAAAATACATTCTCGATTTTTTTGAGAGCAACGGAGGTGAAGCCCATCAGCTTAAAGGAACCGGTGGTGAACGCGGTTCGAATATGAATAGCAATCTTTCTCCTCCGGTAGCAATCTTTCTGTTTCCGGAAAAGTAGTTCTCGATTTTTCGCTCGCCAGGGGCCTGAATTATTATACAGGGATCATTTATGAAGTGCGTGCAAAAGGGGTACAAATAGGCAGTATCGGAGGCGGTGGCCGTTACGATGATCTGACCGGGTTATTTGGTGTTCCGGGTATTCCGGGTGTCGGGATTTCTTTTGGCGTGGACAGAATTTATGATGTGATGGAAGAATTGAAACTTATTTCCGCCAGCTGTTCAGCGATCCACACAGGTTTTGTTTTTTAATCTGGGTGTGTCCGCGGCATTAAAAAGTTTCGAACTGATGCAACTACTACGCCGGGAAGGTATACGTTGCGAACTCTACCATGAACAGGCGAAATTGGACAAGCAGTTTAAATATGCTGAGAAAAAAAACATTCCCAGGGTAGTTATAATCGGAGAAGATGAACTTCTTTCCGGCAATGCCAAAGTAAAAGATCTTCGTTCGGGTATTCAGTCTGAGGTGAAATTTGAAGAACTGGCGTTTAGTGTGAAGGTGTGAATGTGTGGAAATGAGGGGATGTGGAAATTGAATGAGAAAATTGAAGTACGGGAATGAGAATCATACGTTACATCATTGACCAACTGACAACTGACAACTATCAACAGTCAACTAACGAATCCCCTCATAAATAACCGCCGCACCCTGACCCACGCCGACACACATGGTGGCAAGTCCGTATTGGGAGCCGCGTCTTCTCATTTCGTGAAGCAAAGTGGTGGAAATGCGCACACCACTGCAGCCGAGCGGATGTCCGAGTGCGATCGAGCCGCCATTTACATTAATTTTTTGCAGATCCAGCCCCAGGTCATGAATACAGGCGATGGACTGGGAAGCAAAAGCTTCATTCAGTTCGATCAGATCTATTTCGTCCAGTGTTTAAACCTGCCCGGTAAATAGCTTTCTGTGAAGCGGGCACCGGACCCAAGCCCATGATGGCAGGATCAACTCCCGCCACACCCATGGAAACAATTCTGGCCATGGGCTGAAGATTATAATTTTTTACCGCTTCTTCGCTGGCCAGCAACATGGCAGCGGCCCCGTCATTAAGTCCGGCTGAATTTCCTGCAGTAACTGTTCCATCCTTTATAAAAGCCGGTTTGAGTCTGGACAATTTCTCCAGTGAAGTTTCGCGGGGATGTTCGTCTTTTGTAACCCAGCTAATCAGCTGATCCTGTATCAGTTCCACCGCCACCATTTCATCATCCCATTTTTCTGCAGCCAGTGCAGCGAAATATTTTAACTGGGATTCGAGGGCAAATTCATCCTGCGCGATTCTTGAAATTTTCCAGCGTTGCGCAACATTTTCTGCGGTTTCACCCATCGAATAGGGATAATACTGATCCGTGAGTTTTTTATTTGGAAAACGCCAGCCAATGGTTGTGTCCACCATATCCAGTTTGCGGCTATAGGCAGAAGTCGGTTTTGCCATTACAAAGGGCGCCCGCGACATACTTTCCACACCCGCTGCGATATAGAGATCACCTTCGCCGCACATAATTGCACGGGACGCATCCATAATTGCCTGCAGACCGGAAGCACAAAGTCTGTTTACAGTCGTTCCGGCTACAGAAACCGACAGACCCGCCATCAGGGCCGCCATACGTGCGACATTGCGATTATCTTCTCCTGCCTGGTTTGCGTCACCGGCAATTACATCTTCAATCGCTTCGGGATCGATATTTTCATTCCGTGACCAGGAGCGTCCTGATCACATAAGCCAAGAGATCATCCGGTCTTACGGCAGCCAGTGCGCCACCATATTTGCCGATCGGTGTGCGAACAGCATCAATAACATAAACATTCTTCATTTTTTCAGATAAGTGTCCAAATATCAGGCAATTTAAGCTGAAAGCCCAGGATTGGCATAATGGCTTAATGGTGTAAGTCGGTAAATCCAGAGACTTTTTATCAATTACTATACCATAAACATCGCCATACCATGAATCCATTTAACGCACTTAGCCTTAGCAGCCTTCAGCCTAAAAAACTATCTTTGCCGCTTCATGAAAACAGAAAAAACAAATATCCGCACGCTTTCGCGCGCCGAGATATCAGAATATTTTGAGGATCTGGGTGAACCGAAGTTCAGGGCCGGACAGGTGTATGAATGGATCTGGCAAAAACATGCTTTTCAATTTGAGGACATGACCAACCTCAGCAAACCTTTACGTGCTAAACTGGCGAAGGATTTTTCTTTCCCTTCCCTCCGGATAGATACTACCCAACATAGTGCAGACGGCACCGTCAAGACACGGTTCAAAACCTTTGATAATCATTTTGTTGAAGGCGTACTGATCCCGACAGATGAACGCAGAACGGCCTGCGTTTCATCGCAGATCGGATGCTCACTGAGCTGCAAGTTTTGTGCGACGGGCTATATGGAGAGAGAGAGAAATCTTGATTTCGATGAAATTTACGACCAGGTGGTTTTGATCAACCAGCAGGCGGAAAAAACATATGAGAAAAGACTCAGCAATATCGTTTTCATGGGCATGGGCGAACCCCTGCTCAATTATAAAAATGTGCTGAAAGCCATTGACAAGATCAGCTCGGCAGAAGGCCTGGGTATGAGTCCCCGGAGAATTACCGTATCGACGGCCGGCGTGGCAAAAATGATCCGCCAGCTGGGAGATGACAAAGTGAAATTCAAACTGGCCCTTTCCCTGCATGCTGCCAATGACGCAAAAAGGCATGAGATCATGCCGATCAACGACACCAATAATATCCGATCACTGATAGATGCCCTGAATTATTTTTACAAAGAAACCGGCAATGAAATCACTTTTGAATATATCCTGTTCCAGGATTTCAACGACAGTCTCAAAGGATGCCGATGAACTCATCAAAATCTACCGCCAGGTACCGGCTGATCTCGTAAATATCATCGAATACAATCCAATTGCAAATGCCATATTTGCCAAACCGGATGAATCTGTGGTGAATATTTTCATGAAACACCTGGAGAAAAATAAAGTCAATGCCAGACTACGCAGAAGCAGGGGAAAAGATATTGATGCTGCCTGCGGTCAGCTTGCCAATAAAAACGCTTCACCCCAAATGCCATGAAACGCAAAACAGATAATTTCTCCAAATTCATAAACCGCAAAAGCACCGGCGCAGTTAAGGAAGAAATCCGGCAGGAAAAAAAACTTATTAAGAAAGAAAGGCGTGAAGCAGTAGACCGGCATTTTGAGGAGAAAAGAAATAAACGTGCAATTGCTGCATCGGTTAAATCAGGTGCCCCTGTCCAAGCCGGTTCATCATGCTAAAACCGTGAATGAACAACCAGCCAGGGAACCCTTGACCGGGTGCCACGCTGCCACTGAATAAATATGTAGCGCATGCCGGAGTCAGTTCGCGTCGTGCGGCGGCAACGCTCGTGAAAGAAGGCAAAGTGACGGTTAACGGTACGGTGATCACCGACCCCGGAACAAAAGTTTTGTATACGGATACGGTAAAAGTGGGTGGAAAAAAAGTGACGGTCTCCAGTCATTTCGTTTACATCTTACTGAATAAACCAAAGGATTTTCTGACCACTACTACAGATCCCCAGGGAAGAAAGACCGTCCAGCAGCTGATCAGCAAAGCGACGGAAGAAAGAGTTTATCCGATTGGCAGGCTGGACCGCAATACTTCAGGCGTTTTACTTTTCACCAATGACGGAGATCTTGCGCAGAAATTATCCCATCCGAAAAATGAAATGAAGAAGGTCTATCATGTAGGTCTCGACAAACCGCTGACCAAACAACATTTTGAAAAAATCATGGGTGGCGTTGAACTGGAAGATGGGTTGGCCAAAGTAGATGAAATGGCCTATGCCGATCCGAAAGATAAAACACAGATCGGCCTGGAAATTCACAGCGGCAAAAACCGGATCGTACGCCGGATATTCGCTTCACTTGGATACGATGTAAAAACCCTGGACCGGGTGATGTATGCCGGCCTTACAAAAAAAAATGTCCAAAGAGGAAACTGGCGCTTTCTTACAGAAAAAGAAATCCGTGCATTGAAGTATCTTAAGTCGTAAGGCGAGAGCAACAACCATCAACCAATGAAGTTTCCCGAAATACTTTTTGAAAACGACGAATTCATTGTCCTCAATAAACCGGCCGGATTACTCAGTGTGCCTGACAGAACGCAATCCGCACCCTCGCTCAAAGATTTGCTTATAGAAAAATATCGGTGAGATTTTTACCGTGCATCGCCTCGACCGTGAAACCAGTGGTGTAATTATATTTGCAAAAACAGCTGAAATTCACCAATTCCTCAGTGTTATTTTCCAGGAGCGCCAGGTAGAAAAAACATATTACGGAATCGTTTGGGGGGTCCCGCCGTCTTCAAAAGCGATCATTGATCTGCCGATGCTTGAACATCCGGCAAAAAACGGCACCATGATCGTTCACCGGAAAGGAAAAGCTGCTTCCACGGGATATGAACTGTTGGAAAATCTGGGGAGATATGCACTGCTGAAATTCGACCTCTATACCGGCCGTACCCATCAGATCCGGGTGCATATGAAAGAAACGGGCCATCCGATTTTGTGTGATCCGTTGTACGGGGATGGTAAACCGGTTTTTGTTTCTTCCCTCAAAAAAAATTACAATCATTCGGGGTTCGAAGAAGAGAAGCCCATACTCAGCCGCCTCGCCCTGCACGCCGCTAAACTTTCATTTACAGATTCGCATGGAAGTTTTTTTTCCTTCGAAGCCGAAATGCCCAAGGATTTGCGCGCCCTGCTCAGTCAGATGAAAAAAGCCTTAAAGCCGAAAGCTTAAAGCCTAAGGCTTAAAGCAATTCGAAAATTTAAGAATTCGGAACTTGATGGCCGCCAACCGCCAACCGCCAACCATCAACTATCAACTATTCATTCTTATACACCACCCCGCCCTTCATCACAAATTTCACATTGCCCATAACGTGTAAGTCTTTTGACGGGTCACCATCAACGGCAATAATATCCGCCCATTTTCCTTTTTCAATGTTGCCTGCCTTATCAGCGATCCCGATCAGGTCGGCAGCACTCACGGTGGCAGATTGTAAAACTTCCAATGGTGGCATTCCCGCTTCCGTCATGTATATCATCTCCATCCAGTTCTTGCCGTGCGCGTAAACACCCCCATCAGTACCAAATGCAATTTTTACCCCGGCCTTGTACGCTTTTGAGAAATTTGCCTGAATTTTCGGACCGATCGTAATTGCCTTTGAAGCGATCACCGGGGGAAAATATCCGGGCTTCGCCGCAGAATCAGAAACAGATTTTCCTGCTATGATCGTTGGCACATACCAGACGCCGTATTTTTTAAAAAGGGCAATCGCTTCCTCATCCATATATGTACCATGTTCAATTGATGCAACTCCTGCGCGGATGGCTCTTTTCATTGCCTCTGCTCCGTGAGCATGCGCAGCTACTTTCATTCCATAATCTTTTGCGGTTTCTACAATCACCCGGATTTCTTCTTCTGAAAATTGCGGACCTGAACCATCTTTTTCCATGCTCAGTACGCCACCGGAAGCTGTGATCTTGATCAGGTCCGCACCTTCTTTGTAACGTTCCCTCACTGCTTTGATACATTCTTCCCGGCCATTGGCTACACCGTCGATAGGACCCGGATCGCCCATCAGGTCTTTTCTGTATCCCACAGTCGGATCCCCGTGTCCACCGGTGGAAGAAATAATTTTTCCGGCCGTATACATCCGGGGACCGATTACAATTCCATTCCTGATTGCATTACGCAACGCAACATTAACACCCACACCACCCACATCACGAACGGTAGTGAATCCGGCCATCAGCGTGATCTTTGCAAACCCCACCGACTCAAAAGCAATGTCAGCAATATTTTGTCTGAATTCTTTTACCTGGTCCGCAGTGGTTTCCCCTTCCAGATGCACATGACAGTCAATGAGACCGGGCATTACAGTACGGCTTTTCAAATCGATAATCTGGTCACTGGTCGTGGAAGATGTATATCCTTTTTGCACATTCAGAATAGTATTGCCTTCCACAATGATGGTCATTTCCGACAAGACCTGCATTGATTTTGTATCAATCAGTTTACCACAATAAATGATTGTATGCTGTGCAAAAAGCGACTGCGAAAAAAATAAAATAAGAAAGGCCGGTAGATAATAAATCCTCTTCATATGGGTTCTGTTAAGTATGGAATGAAGTTAGGATTTACACTAATAAAAAAAGCACCCGGTAACAGGTGCATTTAAAGGAATAGTTTTTAAATTTCTATTTATTTGGCTGCGGCGTATACCGGAGATAAGGTTTTACAACCTTAATGCCTTTTGGAAATTTCTTAATCGCGTCTTCAGTAGTTATCGCCGGAACAACGATCACGTCTTCACCCTGTTTCCAGTCAACCGGTGTAGCTACACTATAGTTGGCTGTAAGTTGCAGAGAATCTACAACCCGTAAAACCTCGGTGAAATTCCTTCCGGTAGAAGCCGGATAGGTGATGATGAGTTTGACGGCTTTATCAGGACCGATCACAACCAGCGAGCGGACAGTAGCCGTTGCAGAAGCATTCGGGTGAATGAAGTCATACAATGTGCTCACATTTCTGTCGTCATCAGAGATGATCGGGAAATCCACGTTACACTGTTGTGTTTCATTAATATCATTGATCCATCCGTGATGGCGTTCCAGGGTATCCACACTCAACGCCAGCACTTTTACATCGCGCTTAGCAAATTCTTCTTTCAAGTTTGCTGTTTTTCCCAGTTCAGTAGTACAGACAGGAGTATAATCGGCGGGGTGCGAAAATAATATTCCCCAGGAGTTACCAAGGTATTCGTAAAAATCAATTTCACCAGCGGATGTTCTGGCTTTAAAGTTGGGAGCAATATCCCCTAAACGTAAACTCATTTTTGAACAGTTTAATGATTAGAAAATTCAATCGAAGAGTGCAAATATATTCTTTCTCTATTAATTAAGTAGACTTTATCTTTTATTTAAAAGTTACAATGCATAAATCATTGAATAACAACAGCAGATTACCCGTATTAAAAAAAGGTTTATACTAATTTTATTAGTAATTTGGAATCATCCTGGTCCCGATATTTTCAAAAGGATTGGAACTGTAATTTTTATATTTATCAGATGGAATGGTTAAATACCGGCATTGCCCCGCTTAAAGATTTACTCGCTTTTTTATATAAAAAGTCGAAGACCAACGATGTACACAAAAAAAAGGTCATCATCGAACTTCGCGATAACCTGAATGTTTTTAAAAATGGTTTTTTTAATCAGTCACCCAACGATACCATCATTGACCTGTTATCGCGGGAAGCAATCCAGTCTGCGATCAGCGAAAATTTTTCTTTCAAAAAACTGCGTGCAGGAACTATTCATGCATCAGTTATCTACGATGACAGGAATAAAAAATATGAAGGATGGACTTCCGAAAAACTGGTGGACAAAATTGATGAGAAAATCGTTGAGCTGAAGAATATAAAAAAAATGAATGGCGGTTCCGTAAAGGATGTCAGGAACAATATATCACTTATGATGAGTAACCTGTATTATCGTATGAAACTGCTAGCGGATTTTATCAGATCGGAGTGATCATATGAAGAGTTAAATTGAAATTCCGCCGGGGGTAATATGTCATATTCATTTCAAGCACGGCATTTCAGCTGTCAGATGACGGATTATTTCAATAATTTAAATGCATGGTTCCATTGATTCCTCAGGAACCCGGGAATACACCAGAGAATACAAAGGGGTTCGATGGCGCGGGCGGCTTCGACCATTCCCATATCTTCAGTCTCCCATCCGAACCGGTCGAGAATTTCAGTAACCTTTTTTTTCGCGGAGGTATCGTTTCCACAAATAAACATAGATGGTTTGCCCTCTTTAAAAGCCGGTTTATACATCTGGCCATTCCCGACACTATTGAAAGCTTTTACAAATTTCGCCCTGGGAGCCAGATTCTGTAAATCTTCCATCAGTGAATGTTCCAGGCTTGTGCTGAATTTCAACACGCCGTTCACGGGAGGTGCCTGCGCAATCGGGTTAGTCACATCAATGATGATCTTCCCCTCCAGATTTTTTAATCCGGCTGACTGAAGAGCCTGGGCTGCCGCGTGTCCGGCAGTTGCGAGCACAAGCATATCACCAAACACAGCGGCATCAGAAAAACTTCCGATTTTTGCGGAAGGATTAGCCGCCTTCCATTTTATCATAGCTTCTTTTTTGGGGTCACGGCTTCCCATCATCACTTCATTGCCTTCTGAAATAAATGCCTTGCCCAATACCTGGGCGACGATACCAGATCCGATTATGCCTATTTTCATTGTGACTGATTTAAGTGAGACCATCAATTCCAATACCAGTAATGTACAAAAAACGAAAAGCCGGTCCTGTTAACGGCTTATTCTTTATTTTTACTTCATGGCAAATCCCAACCTGCAGGCTTCTTCATCTGCTGCCGGAACACCCGATAAAGAGTTTGAGAACAGCATTAGACCCGCGGCTATCCGCGATTTTTCCGGTCAGCCCCAACTCATTGAGAATCTGCTCATTTTTATTAAAGCTGCAAAACAAAGGGGTGAAGCCCTGGATCATATTCTTTTTCATGGACCGCCGGGTCTTGGAAAAACAACGCTAAGCCGGATCGTCGCAAATGAACTCGGGGTTCAGATAAGAGAAACATCAGGTCCCGTTATAGAAAAACCCGGCGACCTGGCCGGACTGCTGACCAATCTTGAACCCAATGATGTTTTGTTTATTGATGAAATTCACCGGCTCAGCACGGTCGTGGAAGAATATCTTTATTCTGCGATGGAAGACTACCGGCTTGATATTATGATTGACACAGGTCCAAACGCAAGAAGCATTCAGCTCAGTCTGAATCCTTTTACGCTGATTGGTGCCACCACGCGGAGTGGTTTGCTGACAGCTCCCCTGTTATCACGTTTTGGTATTAAATCCCGGCTCGAATATTACGACCACGCTACGCTTCAGAAAATAATTTCACGTTCTGCTTCCATCCTGACTACAAAAATCACTTCTGATGCAGCGGAAGAAATTTCCCGGCGCAGCCGGGGAACACCTCGTATCGCCAATGGCCTGCTGAGAAGGGTAAGGGATTTTGCACAGGTGCTGGGTAATGGTATCATCGACATGGGCATTACAAAACATGCTTTGCGCGCCCTGCATGTGGATGAACACGGGTTGGATGAAATGGATAACCGAATTCTTTCGACCATTGTCGAAAAATTCAAGGGCGGTCCTGTAGGCCTCAATACGATTTCCACAGCAGTCGGCGAAGAAGCCGGTACAATTGAAGATGTTTACGAACCATTCTTAATCCAGGAAGGATTTCTTATGCGCACACCGCGTGGAAGAGAAGCGACTCCCAAGGCTTATGAGCATTTGGGAAAAAAACCGGCGTCACAAGGTGGGCCCACTTTGTTTTAAGCTTACTGTTAAAATGGAAAGTCCATTTTAATACTAAAATTTCTTCCCATATTGTAAATACCATGATGCGCGATCGGGCTGGTGGGATAGGGTTCAAAATACTTCAGGCGGCTCAGGTGATCCTGATAAACCACATCAAAAATATTTTCAGCGAACAGGTAAATATTAAATATTATTTTATTTTCCTTATTGGTAAACCCGGCACCCAAACCTGCGTTGATCAGGGTATAGCCCGGTGTCGGCGTTTCTGTATTGTCCGCCAGGTAGGCACGGTTTTGCGGGCCTGAAAATGCCGCTGCAACTTTTACAAATCCATTCACGAGATTCAATCCCTTATTCGTAAAATCATACTGCAACTCGGAAATACCATGAAGCGGTGGAATATTTGGCAGGTAACGTGTAGAATCCGTTACCGGTTTCCCAGGGGAAGAAAGTAAGTTTCCATACACCAGTGATAAGGTGTTGTAAAAATGAATATTCTTTACCGGATGTATGTCGATACTGAATTCCCCTCCGTACAATGCTGCCCTTCCCTGGCGATACTGATACACCATATTATCGTCACGGATGGAATCTGTGCCGGACGCATTCAATATTTTTTCATTGAAAATATAATTCGAAATCGCATTATAAAATCCGCTGAGGTTTATGACTGCATATTGCGAAGTGAAATTCACGCTTACGTCTTCCTGCAAATTAAATTCCGGATTAAAATCCGGATTGCCGACCTGGAAAATACCTGTTCCCGGATGAACCCCGTTAGCGGATATTTCAGCAATATTGGGCGCCCGGTATCCCCTGGCAATATTGGCTTTGGCTGACCAGTGATTAGAAAAAGAATAGGTAAGACCAAAACTTCCCGAATAACCCGAGAATATTTTATGATAATATGGAAATGGCTGGTATGCGCCTGCGGTATCCTTTCCATACACCGGTTCATCAAAGCCGGTGGCAGGATTGGTGGCTGTATACATCTGATCATTGGTGAACGCCCGTCTGTCGAAACGGATTCCTCCGGCGATATCGAGTTTATCGAAGGTTTTTTTCACCATCGCGAAAGGACCGATGTCGAATTGCGTGAATGAAGGAATGATAAATTCAGTTCCGTTCGTTGCTGTATTTTGCTGGTACATGCCATTTAAACCTGTTGTAATATCCCAGCCATTATAAGAAGGAAAAAAATATTTCACATCGTATACATAAGAATTCAATTGGAGATACAGCCCCGGCACTTCTGCCTGCTGCGGATGACTGAATTCCCGCCGTACGCTTCGTTCATATCCGAGGTTGACAGTCAGTCTGCCGTTCCCGAGTGTGAAATTATTGGTTGAATAAATATGGTACAATTGTACATGCTGATGCAACGTGGTAATGGCGTAACTATGCAGTTCCTTATCGCTGACAACCGGCCGGTAAGTGTCTGAGTCCGTGATCTGTTTGGTGAATTGCCTGGTAACTGAATCACGACTCCCGTCAGGAATTTCCTGCAGGTCATCAAACACTGAAATGTTCAGGTGTGAGTAACCGAAGGACCGGTGGAGGCCCAGGGAAAGGGTTGCATCCGTTTCATTAAAAGCCGTATTGTACACACGTCCGTCTATGGGATCAGAATAATTACTAGCCTGTTTGTGGGAAAGTCGTCCCATCCATTCAAATCCGTTTTTTGTTCCTTCCAACATACCCGACCCACCGAACATTCCATTATTGGATTGGAATTCTGCAAGCACATCTCCCTGTATTTTGCCTTCCGGAGCGGGCGGAGTCGGTATCAGGTTAACCACACCGGCCAGGGCATCCGATCCGTAGGTGAGGCTGGCAGGACCCTTGATCACTTCTGCGCGCTCCACCCCATACTGGTCCACTTCGATCCCGTGTTCATCTCCCCATTGCTGGCCCTCCTGTCTTACCCCATCGTATAAAGTAAGTATCCTGTTAAACCCGAGACCGCGGATAAAAGGTTTTGAAACATTGGGGCCTGTTGTCAGCTGCGCTACTCCGGGCAGTTTAGCTATCGCATCAATAATATTTGTACTAAGATTTCCCACGATATCTGCATGACTCATGGTTACTATGGGCACGGGACTCCTTTTGATTTGCATCGCTTTGGACTGGCCGGTTACAACCACTGCATTCTGTTCCGTATACTGCAGGCCCAAACTGAAATCCAGCAAAGCTTTGACAGAAATGGTAATATTTTTCACCTGTGTTGAGTGGCCGATTGAATGAGCTTCGACCAGGTAGGTGCCTGAGGGAAGATTGGCGAAGAGATAATTTCCGGATCCGTCTGCAACAACACCCAGTTTAAGATCTGAGATGTAAACCGAAGCGCCGGGTAGGGGCTTACCGGTAGCGCTGTCGATCACTTTTCCGGAAAGTGAACCACCGTATTCGGTGTAATGCAGGTTCACACTCGTTTGTGCATCAGCAATAAAATAAGTACTGAATAAAATAAATAAGTAAAAAAGTTTCATGGAATCTGCTGTTTCTGTTCGCTATAGGCTTTCCTATACAATTTATTTACTCAACTATGAACAGAAGGAAGCAGGAGGACCGCGGCTGTCAGCCAGCGAAAGTTCGGCTAAAATAAAAGTGGTGGCCGGTTCAGAAAAATGTACCGGACCATTATCTATGTTAATAGGCGCAATGGGTTGAACGACGGGAAGAAATGGTGCTACGACCACGAGGTCGTCAATATGGCAATGAAATCCGGATGCTGAAACCTGTTGCTGTGGGATGCTGTATATCGTTTGTGCATCCCTGTGGTTTGCCAGCAGGTCATGCAAAAATCTTTTCGGCGTTACACAAAATGAAAATAACAGCAGAAAAAATGCCGCCAGTGAACGCTTTATCGTGAGTGAATAATTCATTTTTGTAAGCCCAAAGCTCAAGGCCTAAAGCCTAAAGCATTCGTATTTTGCATTTCATTTATCTTATCGTCAACGTCAACGGTCAACGGTCAACGATCAACCTATATTCTCAATAATTCCCGCGATGCCCTGACCTCCGCCCACACAAGCCGTTACGAGACCATATTTTTTATTCAGCCTTTTCATTTCATGGGTGATCTGGATGGTTAATTTAGCGCCGGTACATCCGAGGGGATGTCCCAATGCAATGGCACCACCGTTCATATTCACGATATCCGGATTCATATCCAGTTTACGGATTACTGCGATTGCCTGGCTGGCGAATGCTTCATTCAACTCCACCATATCGATCTGGGATAACTGCATATTAGCCTGTTTCAGGGCCCGGGGAACAGCCTCCACCGGTCCTATACCCATCACGCGGGGATGCACGCCGGCACTGGCACAACTCACCAGACGGGCAATGGGTTTTAAACCCAGCCTGCTGATCATATTTTCTCCCATCACAATCACGAAAGCCGCACCGTCGCTGGTCTGGGAAGAATTACCCGCAGTGACACTGCCGCCCATCGCAAAAACGGGTTTTAATTTAGCCAAAGCATCCAGTGAAGTATCCTTACGCGGACCTTCATCCGTGTCTACAATAAATTCGCGATTTTGTTTCTTACCGCTTTTATCCAGGTACACTTCTTCCACTTTAACGGGAAGAATGCCCGGTTTAAAATATCCCTCCTGGATCGCATGGAGTGCTTTCATATGCGACTGGTAAGAAAACTGGTCCTGATCTTCACGGCTCACCTGGTATTCTTTCGCCACCGCTTCTGCCGTAAGGCCCATATTCAGGTAATAGTCCGGATCGTCTGAGGCAATCGAAAAAGCCGGGACAACTTTCCATCCTGAAGTCGGAACCATGGTCATGCTTTCCGTTCCACCGGCAATGATACATTCTGCCATCCCGCTCCGGATCTTGGCTGTTGCAATAGAAATGGTTTCAAGTCCGCTCGCACAATACCGGTTAACCGTCATACCCGGAACACCAATTCCCACAGCCCTTGCCGCTATGATGCGGCCAACCTGTAGTCCCTGTTCCGCTTCCGGTACCGCGTTCCCCACAATCACATCATCCACCTGTTTGGGATCGAGCTGGGGTACACTGGCCAGCAATCCTTTGATGACTGTAATGGCCAGGTCGTCGGGCCGGTAAAATCGAAAACCGCCCCGTTTTGATTTGGCAACTGCTGTACGATAACCGGCAATGATATAGGCTTCCTGCATAAAACTTGGGTATTGCCTTTCAAAGGTAAAATTCTTCAATCAGTATCTCCCTATCCCAACTGTTAAAGTGTTTTATCTTTGCAGCGCTTATGTATAAATGGCTCCGTTCTTTATTATTTCTCTTTCCCCCGGAATCCGTACATCATTTCTCCATGTTTATTCTCCATTTGATTTCTGCTACCCGTCCCGGCCGGCAATTCATTCGAAAGGCTTTTTCCCGGAACGACCCTTCATTGAGGCAGACCTTTGCCGGTCTCTCTTTCAAAAATCATATCGGACTTGCAGCCGGTTTTGATAAAAACGCGCTTTACCTGCAAAGCCTGGAAACCCTTGGATTTGGGTTTATTGAAATCGGAACTGTGACACCTCTGGCACAAGCTGGAAATACAAAACCCAGGCTGTTCCGTTTAAAAAAAGATAGCGCTCTCATTAACCGGATGGGATTCAACAATCATGGCGCGGACATCGTAGCGGAACGTCTGAAAAAATGGAGGGAGAAACCTGCGGAATCGGGCAATGGGCAGCTGCGCATCGGCGGAAATATCGGGAAGAATAAAAACACCCCCAACGAAAATGCTTTACAGGATTATGCTATCTGTTTCGAAAAATTATTTCCCTGGGTGGATTATTTTGTGGTAAACGTGAGCTCACCGAATACACCCGGATTAAGGGAACTACAGGAGAAGGAATCACTCCGGAAAATTCTCACCGGCCTGCAGGATCTCAACAGGAAGCATGATCAGCTAAAACCACTGATGCTGAAAATTGCGCCCGATCTGGAAATCTCCCAACTAAACGGAGTGATTGATCTGGCGCTGGAAATTAAATTGGACGGACTGGTTGTAAGTAATACCAGTATATCGAGAGAAGGATTAGAAACATCTGCAGAGGATTTGAAACGTATTGGTGCCGGCGGATTAAGCGGAAAACCACTGCAAAAAAAATCAACTGAATTCATCCGATATGTCGCCGAAAAAACAAATCATCGCATTCCAATTATCGGTTCCGGCGGAATTTTCAGCCAGGCAGATGCGAAAGAAAAGATGCAGGCAGGTGCGGGACTGGTCCAGGTCTGGACAGGATTTATTTATGAAGGACCGATGATTGTGAAAAAAATTCTTAAAGGCGGATAGAGTAAGTGTGGAAATGTGGATTTGTGAATATGAGGGAAGGTGGAAATGAAATTTAAAATTACCAGCAACTGTCAATCGTCAATTGTGGTACTCAAAGCAACTTCAACACTGCTGCCGCAGCAACAGCCGCTGTTTCAGAACGCAGGCGATTGTCACCCAGTTCCACTGCGATAAAATGGGCATCGAGGGACTGTTTAATTTCTTCTTCTGAAAAATCTCCTTCGGGTCCGATCAGAATGAGTTGGGATGAAAGATGAGTATTGATCATTTCACTTAATCGTCTTTTTGCACCCGGTTCACAATGCGCAATGAATTTCTGATCCGCATAAACTTTTTGAATCCAGGGAATAAAATCCTGCGGTTCATGCAAAACAGGCAGCCACACCTGGTGGGATTGTATCAGGGCGCTTTCCAAAATTCCCTTCATACGCTCCATCCGGAATTGTTGTTTTTCCGTCCTTGCAGTTTTTAATGGAATAATCTCAGTGATTCCAAGCTCCGTTGCTTTTTCCAGGAACCATTCAAAACGGCTTGCATTTTTTAGGAGGGACAATGCAATCAGGACGCGGCGCGCGGGTAGTGCCTGTATTTGTTTTTCTGTAATATTTACAATGCAACGCTTTTTATTCGGTTCGCGAATAGTTGCCAGCGCTGAAAGTCCTTTTCCATCTGTTAGCCTGAGAGATTCGCCTTGTTGCATGCGTAATACCTGCACAATATGGCGTGAAGAATTTTCATCCAGAATGAATTCATCAACCTGCTTTGCCAGAGAGCCGAAATAGAAATATGGAATGGCCATCCAGAAAGATAATAAAAAGCTGCACAGTTTAGAAAGGATCCTCGTCGTTAAATGGAATATCATTCATCTTGCTACCCGCCTGAATATAGAGTTTAGGACCTCCCTGTTCGTCGGGCGGAACGGGTTTCCAGTTACCTCCGGGAGGTAAGCCATTAAAATCAGATCCTTCATCATCTATAAATTTCTGGATATGCAGCAATGCGCGTAGTTTGATGGTTTCCAGTGAACCATTTCTATGTTTGGCAATCCGAACATGGGTTTCTCCTTTATTGCTTTCTCCAAATTCATTGGCCGTGATATCATAGTATTCGGGACGATATAGAAACATAACCATATCGGCATCCTGCTCGATGGCACCGGATTCGCGCAGATCACTCAACTGCGGCATCTTATTGCCTTCTTTTCTTTTTTCCACTTCACGGCTCAACTGTGAAAGAGCAATGATCGGCACCTGTAATTCCTTGGCCAGTCCTTTCAGGTCGCGGGAAATTTTGCTGATCTCCTGTTCACGGTTTCCGTTCCGGTTGTCACCGGTTCCGCTCATCAGCTGCAGGTAGTCGATGATGATCAGTCCGACATTATGTTTATTTTTCAGCCGGCGGCATTTGGCGCGCAATTCAAAAATATTCAGTGCCGCGGTATCATCGATGAAGATGGGTGCCTGTGCCAGTCGCTGGATTCCCTTGGCATAGAGTTGTTTCATTTCATGTTCTTCCAGTTTTCCGCGTGAAATTTTTTCAAGCCAGATTTCACTTTCGGCAGAAAGAATACGCTGTACCAACTGGCTGGCACTCATTTCCAGGCTGAAAAAAGCGACGGGTGTGGATTTGGTCGGATGAAGCGCCGCATTTCGCGCGAGATTCAGGGCGAAAGCTGTTTTACCGACCGAAGGACGGGCAGCCAGGATGATCAGATCAGTGGGTTGCCAGCCGTACGTAATCCGGTCCAGGGAGCTGAATCCGGTAGGCACACCGGAAATATCGTCATTTTTATGACGCAGATCTTCGATTCGCTGAATGGTTTTCACCAACACCGTATCAATACTGTCGAAATTTTTGCGAAGATGGTTATTGGTAATTTCAAACAGTTTGGATTCTGCATCATCCAGCAGGTCGAATACATCGGTACTGTCTTCATAGGAATCGCCGATGATTTCTCCGGTGATACGGATCAGTTCGCGCTGAATGAATTTTTGCAGGATGATGCGGGCATGTGCGTCGATATTTGCGGCAGATACAACGGCATTGGTCAGCCTGGTGATATAATAGGGGCCGCCAGTCATTTCCAGTTCTTCCCGGAAACGTAGTTCTTCCACCACCGTGAGCATATCGATCGGCTGGCTTTTCTGTGCCAGGGATTGCATGGCCTGATAAATGCGCTGATGGCTTTCTACATAAAAACATTCCGGTTTTAGTATTTCAACGACGGTATCAAAAGCCGTTTTTTCCAGCATGATGGCACCCAGTACCGCTTCTTCCAGTTCCCTGGCCTGAGGGGGCACTTTGCCATACATCATGGTACTGATATCGATAGGTGATTTGCGTCTCAGTTTCCGGTCTTTGTTTAAATTGGTGAGCTCCATGTATCCGCTTGAATTTGTTTGCCGCCTTTCGACAGCCAGCCTTAATTAAGAAATTGTTACGCTTATGACCCAAATGTTACTAATCGATATCGGGAGGGCGAATATAAAGCCCATTCATTCGCGTAAATTGTGTTTTCATTTTTTTATTTTATTCAGCGCCTATGCACAGGTTTATTAACAGGTTATCCCGGGCTTATTCACCAAATTTGAGGGGCTATCCACAATTTAAAAAAGTTTTTCGCTTTCCCGTCAAAGAAATACACACGGGTTGTGTACAAAGAATTGTTCGCAAATATTTTGTTAAGTAAAAAAGAAAACTTTCACCGGCAGTTAAAAAAATTCCTCCCGGTATGTGCGGGAGGAATGAAAATTTCTATTTTCAGATGAATATTAATCAGTCGTCATTTGCTGACCTGGTTTTCGGTTGTTCTACAGGTTTCTGATCGGGTTTGTTAGGCACCGGTTTATTATCAGGTGTGGCGGTTCTTTGAACCGGATGTCCGTTATTAGGATTACGCACAGTTGCCGCGCGTCCCGTGGTTTGTACAGGGTTTGCTGTAGCAGCCGGAGGCGGAACCGGCCTGGTATTATCTTGAGTCTGGGTCTGGTCTGAATATAACGGTCTGCCCTTGCTTTATTGCAGATCCATCTGCTTGCGGGCCGTGCCGCTGTGCCGGGAGAGGCTGTCGTATTCCGGTTCTGGGGTACGGGATTGTTTGCCGGCTGATTGTTTGCCGGAGCCTGGGTCGCAGGTCTCGGATTACTTGCCGGCTGATTATTTGCCGGCTGCATTGCCGGTTGGATTGCTTGCCGGTCTCGGATTATTGGCTGGTTGCGGGTTGTTTACCGGCTGATTATTCTCCGGATTCTGCGTTGCCGGTCTCGGATTATTAGCAGGTTGCGGATTATTTACCGGCTGATTATTCACCGGATTCTGCGTTGCCGGTCTCGGATTATAAGCCGGTTGCGGGTTATTGTTCGGTTGACTGTTACCGGTATTTTCATTTATCCGGTATTGGTTAGAAGGACGGACATTGTTAAATGACTCATACCTGGCCGGAGCAGCAACTGACGGTCTTCCGGGAGTATTACCGCGTGAAGTGGTTGTACTACTTACCCGTGGTTGATAGATCATATACTGATTTCCTGAAATTCTTTCGCCCGGGGAATTGGTTTCGCGAATCTGTACCGGTGTAAAATTATTACCACTCGCCCTGCGTCACTTCAACAGGATCAGGACCCGGCGCATAGGCATACCGGGTACGGTTTGTACCGCTATAATTGTTGATGATGGTCGTATTGTTGATAATGGTCACATTCCGGTTTTGATTAACATAGTAATTATGCCAACCGGGATTTCCGATATACTGACGCGGAACAAAATTCCAATAATATGCAGGAGGATTATAGTTATGCAGCGCCATATCCACAGAAACTCTTGGTCCTAAGGGTGCCCATCCATAATAATCTCCACCGCCTCTCCAGCTTACCCAGGCCGGAGCCCATTCATTTCCGGGAACCCAGATCCAGCCATACCCATTTTCAAAAAACCAACGACCATAGTGAAAGGGTGCCCATCCCCAGTTATAGTTGGAAGCCCAGGTCCATCCGGCATCTGTATAAATCCAGTTCCCATTGGTGGAGTAAGGTCTGAAATCCGGACCGGCATTCGGCATCCAGACATAACCGTATCCGGGATAATTAACCCAGTTACCATAAGGAGATAACTGATCATAAAAAGACTGGTAAGAAACTTCTTCTACCGGAGCAGGTGCAGGAGCAGGCTGATAATTGTCTGACTGAACCACGGTGGTAGGTCCGCAGGAAGCTATCAGCAGGCTGACGGACAATAAAATGTAGATGTTTTTCATGTGTTCAAATTTCATTAGTTATTTCTCCTCTCTTGGAATGAAATAACAGTTGAAAGTATATCCATTAGTAAACGATTAACATTTATTTATAGTCTGTTAATTGCTAAAATCATGCCAGCTCAAAGGCCTAAAGCCTAAAGCCTAAAGCCTAACAGCTTTCTCAAATAATTGAATCCTGTAATTAATTAGTCCATTTCATGTTCCACACATCCCATACTTCCATACTACCATACTTCTCCATTACTTAGCTCAGGCGTTAACGTTAGACCTAAAAAACTATCTTTGCCCCTAAAGTTTTCTCTTCATGACCATCAGTTACAACTGGCTCTGCGACTATTTCCCGGATAATCTTTTGCAAAAACCCAATCCTGACCAGGTTTCCCGAATGCTGACTTCCATAGGACTCGAAGTAGAAACCCTGCATCCTTATTCTTCTGTAACCGGGAGGTCTCGAAGGGCTGGTAGTGGGTGAAGTGATTTCCGTTGAACCACATCCCAATGCGGACAAACTGAAAATTACCCAGGTGAATATCGGCTCCGGAGAAAATCCTTCAAATCGTTTGTGGTGCTGACAATGTAGCGGCACGGACAGAAAGTGGTTGTCGCCCCTGTGGGAACTACACTCTATCCTGAATCCGGCGAACCCCTGCAGATCAAAGCAGCAAAAATCAGGGGTGTGGAAAGCCAGGGAATGATCTGCGCCGAAGATGAAATCGGACTCGGAAAAGATCATGACGGGCATCCTGGTATTACCGGCAAACCTGCGGACCGGGCATGCCTGTTGCAGAATATTTCAAGCCATATACAGATTTTATTTTTGAAATCGGACTCACTCCCAACCATATGGATGCGATGAGTCATATGGGAGTGGCCCGTGATGTCTGTGCCTGGTTATCACATCAGGACAAAAAAGATTACCGGTTGAAGATGCCCGTTATTCCTGCATTCGCACCGGACCTGAAAGGTCTGGAAATAAAAGTGGTGCTGGAAAATCAGACAGGACTGCGGCCGTTATTCCGGTATAACGATGACCGGTATACGCATTGCAGAATCGCCGAAATGGATGCAGGATAAACTTAAAGTCCATTGGCATCCGGCCCATCAATAATGTCGTTGACATCACCAATTTTGTTCTGCAGGAAACCGGTCAGCCCCTGCATGCTTATGATGCCGATGAAATTAAAGGAAATAAAATCATCGTAAAAAATCTGCCTGCCGGAACAACTTTTATTACCCTGGATGAAAAAGAAAGAAAACTGGATGCCGAAGACCTGATGATTTGTGATGCAGAAGGTCCTTTGTGCATTGCCGGTGTATTTCGGCGGATTAAACAGCGGAATCAAAAACACGAGTACAGATTTATTTCTGGAATCTGCCTGGTTTAATCCGTCAGCCATTCGCAGAACATCTTTCCGTCACGGTTTGCGCACGGATGCTGCCATACATTTTGAAAAAGGAATGGATATTTCCGGAACCGTGTATGCCCTGAAAAGAGCAGCCAGCCTGATCCGTGAATATGCCGGAGGAAAAATCAGTTCTCCAATAGCAGATCAGTATCCCGAGCCATTTCCGAAAACACAGATCCTGCTGAAATATCATTACCTGAAAAAACTCAGTGGTAAAAATTATCATTCCGTTGCTGTAAAAAATATTCTGCTGGCACTTGGATTTGATATTTTACGGGAAGGATTGGACGATCTGTTGATTGCGGTCCCCTTTCACAAACCGGATATACAGCTTCCGGCCGACCTTGTGGAAGAAATCATGCGCATCGACGGATATGATCATATAGAAATTCCCGCAAATATCCATATCTCTCCTTCGGTTGAAACAGGTCGTGAGCAGCTGCGCCATGCAGGAAAAAATCGCCGGTTTCCTGGTGGGCAGCGGCTTTCATGAAATCTTTACGAATTCCATTACCAACAGCGCGTATTTCAGTGAATGGGAACTGGAAACAGCGGTAAAGATGATCAATAACCTGAGTGCTGACCTGAATATCATGCGGCCTTCCCTGCTGGAAACAGGACTGGAAAGCATTTCCTGGAACCTGAACCGGAAAAACAGCAACCTGCGTTTTTTTGAATTTGGAAAGACCTATGAAAGCAGTCAGCCAGGTCAGTATGCAGAAATCAATCATTGTTGTTTATACCTGACCGGAAACCTTCGTCCGGAAAGCTGGAAGGGAAAACCCGTGCCGGTGGATTTTTTTTACCTGAAGGGCATCTGTTCGGCGATTTGCAGCCTGGCGGGGTGTCGGGAGTGAAAGTTTCCCGCTTAAACCATCCGAAATTATCAGGCGGTATGGAAATAAAGCAGGGGGAACAGATTATTTTGAGCGCAGGTGAAGTAGAAAGCTCGCATTTTGCAGAAATTTGATATCCGGCAACCGGTATTTTTTGCGGATATTTATTGGGATAATCTCCTGCTGGCAATCGGCTGAAAACAGCATTGTATTTTCGGAATTGCCCAGGCAAAATCCGGTAAACCGTGACCTGGCGCTGATTGTAGAGAAATCGCTTCCCTTCGAAACCATAGAAAAAGCCGTTCGCGGGAATCGGACTGGAGAAATTGCGCGGGGTTCAATTATTCGATATTTTTGAAAGTGAAAAACTGGGAAAGGATAAAAAGTCCATGGCCATCAGTTTTACCTTTCTGGATAATGAAAAAACACTGACCGACAAGGAAATTGACGGAATGATGAACCGGATTATGAAAACTGCTGAAGAAGAATTGAAGCTGAAATCAGGAAATAGAACTATCAACTCATCTAAAAACCTTTTTCATGACCCAACCGGAAATTCAATTGAAAAGAGTGCATGAAAAAATCCTGCTATTGCTAAAACAGCATCAGTCATTACAAAAAGAAAATGAAAGGCTCAAGGAAGACCTGAAAAAAATGCAGGTACGAGGTGAAGTCCTTTCCCGCGATGCGGAAAAATTCCGCCAGCAGGCTGAAGTACTGAAAGTTGTCGGGCAGGGGTTTGGATGAATCGGATAAAAAAATGCTTGAGAAAAGATTAAATCAATACGTCAGGGAGATTGACAAATGTATCGCCCTGCTGCAGGAATAAACCTATTTTCAGATTCGCTTTACCAGACGCATTTTCATTTCATCCGCACCCTGGGATACTTCCAGGCGTGTAAACGCCATAAGGCAAGTTCGCTCAAGGCCTTCCCAGTCCAGAAACTGCTGGCCAAAACCGAGCTCTTTCTGCATAATGCTGCAGATAGCGCCGCTGTCGTCTTTTAAAACTGCTTTCAATAATGATTTTTGTGTCTGATTGATCTCGAGGCTAAGGCGATCAATAAAATTCGGAGATTTGATTTTTAGGAACATAGGTACTGGATTTGGATTAAGATATATGAAACTTTACTCAGCGGGTTGGATTCTTCAGAAGAACTTAACTTAACTTCGGACAATCGTCAGCCAGCTGGTATTTTTAAAGTTAAAACAAGAATCCGAGACATGCAAGAGCTTATCCCAATAAATATCGTAATCGGTGACCGGTCTTACCGGATCAGGATAAAACCGGAGGATGAAGGCACGGTCAGGGGAACTTTAAAGACCATCAACGACAAAATCATCGAATTTAAGACCCAGTTTGCCGGTAAGGACATGCAGGACTACGTTTCCATGGTCATCCTCTGGTATGCCACCCAGACCCAGGCCCAATCCGGGAATGACGGCTCTCCCGAATTTACATGCCACCCTCGATAAACTGGAGGAACAACTGGATAAGATCCTGACCTAGATCAGGGCTATGCCCGGCTTAAAAAACCTTATCTTCGCTACCCATCCCTTTCGCTTCATGGATGATAAAAATATGATTCTGAACATTCTAAACTCAAGTTTCCATGGATTCAACCGTGCTATACATAATAATTGCTGTCATATGCCTTGCCATTGGTGTGCTGGCGGGTAAATTTATTTTTGCGAAAAACACCCGAAAACAAATTGAAGAAGCCAACCAGCAGTCCCAAAAAATTCTTTCAGATGCCCAACTTTCAGCAGAAACCTTAAAAAAAGAAAAACTGCTTGAAGCCAAAGAAAGATTTGTTCAACTAAAAGCAGAGCACGAAAAGGAAGTTTTGGAAAGAAACCGACAGACTGGCAGATACTGAAATCAGGACCAAACAAAAAGAACAAAGCATCAATCAAAGACTGGAATCGCTGGACAAGCAGATCAAAGGAAAATGATGCCATCAAAGAAAACCTGAACCGCCAGATTGAAGTGGTAAATCACAAACGAACCGAACTGGAAAAACACCAGGAAGAACATATCCGCCGGCTGGAAAAAATAGCCGGTCTAACCGCTGAAGAAGCCAAAGCTCAACTGATCGAAAGCCTGAAACAGGAAGCCCAAACCCAGGCCCTGGCCATTCAGCAGGAAATCATTGATGATGCCAAGCCAGAAAGCCAATAAAGAAGCCCGTAAAATCATTATTCAAACCATACAGCGAACAGCTGCAGAACAGGCCATTGAAAATTCCATTACCGTTTTTAACCTGGAAAGTGATGAAATCAAAGGACAGATCATTGGCCGGGAAGGACGAAATATCCGGGCCATTGAAGCTGCAACCGGTGTGGACCTGATTGTAGATGATACTCCCGAAGCCATTGTGCTTTCTTCTTTTGATCCGCTGCGCCGGGAAATTGCCCGTCTTTCCCTACAACGACTGGTTGCCGATGGACGTATTCATCCGGCCCGTATTGAAGAAGTAGTGGAAAAAACACGAAAGACAGATTGAAGAACAGGTAATGGAAATCGGTGAAAGAACCGTTATCGAACTGGGTATTCATGGTTTGCACAAAGAACTGGTCAGAATTGTTGGTAAAATGCGTTTCCGCTCTTCTTATGGTCAGAACCTGCTTGATGCATAGCCGCGAAGTAGCTAATCTTTGCGCCATCATGGCTGCTGAACTGGGACTGAATCCCAAACTGGCCAAAACGTGCCGGCTTACTGCATGATATCGGTAAAGTGCCCGATGAAGAAACTGAATTGAGCCATGCCCTGCTGGGTATGAAGCTGGCTGAAAAATATGGTGAAAATCCGGCAGTTGTAAATGCCATCGGTGCCCACCATGATGAAGTGGAAATGCAATATGTGATTTCCCCGATTATCCAGGCCTGTGATGCCATCAGCGGTGCCAGGCCGGGTGCCCGCCGGGAAATCATGCAGCAATATCTCCAGCGGATCAAGGACCTTGAAAACCTGGCCCTGACCTATCCGGGTGTTGAAAAAGCCTATGCCATCCAGGCCGGCCGTGAATTGCGGGTAATTGTGGAAGCAGATAAGGTAACTGATGGTGACAGCGATAAACTCAGTTTTGAAATAGCCCAGAAAATTCAAACCGAAATGACTTATCCCGGTCAGATAAAAGTAACCGTGATCCGGGAAAAAAGAGCGGTGAATGTAGCCAGGTAAGTGAATGAAACATTAGTTTTTGAATTTACCGGAAAGCTTGTTACTTTTGCCTCCCCAAAAATCATGTTATGAACGCGGCTTAGCATTTGTACACGAACAGTTAAGTACGAAGAAAGAACTCCCAAAGTTTAAAGCGGAGACAATATGACCGTGAACTATAAAATCCTGGAAGGAAATAAAGAACGTATCCAGAGTTTTAAAGGAGATGTGATCAAACGCCAGGGAGTTGGCCATACAGCCACTTTCACGGTTCGAAAAATTTCTGATGCTATTGGTGTGGAAAGAACCTTTCCCGCATTTTCTCCAAATATCGAATCTATTGCAGTCAATAAAGTAGGCCGGGTTCGCCGGGCTAAACTTTACTTCCAGCGCGAACGCAGCGGTAAGAGTGCACGTATCAAAGAAAAGAGAATTGTTTCCTGAAATAAATCAACTGTTAATAGATAAAGCGGATGGGTAACCTTCCGCTTTTTTTATTTGCAATAGATTACCTTTAGGCCTTAAAAGATTAAGTATATGTTCAGTTATTTTCTGCAATGTTTTTTTCTGCTGTCCGCACCGGGTGGTTCAGAATGGATACTGATTATTCTGGCTGTTTTGATTCTTTTTGGAGGTAGAAAAATTCCGGAATTCATGCGTGGTCTGGGTAAAGGCATGCGTGAATTCAATGATGCCAAAAATAATGTGAAGAAGGAATTTGAAGAAGGTATGAATGAACCGCCAAAATCAAATGCACCAACTTCTACCACAACCACTACTAACAACCCTTAGGAATCTGCAATCCTGATTGCAGAGTCCGTCATTATTTATTGTTTTCCTTTACATCCATACAAGATTATCAGGAAGCCCTGAATGAGGGCTCCTTGTCCTGCCGGGATACGTATTGTATTATCTGGAACGCATTGACCGGCTTCAATCATCTCAATGCTTTTACGTACAGGTTTATGAAAAAGAAGCTCTGGAAACTGCGGACAGGCTGGACCGGGAACGAAAGGCCGGAAAGAAATCCGGGCAGTCTACATGGTGTTGTTATAGGCATCAAAGATGTGATTTGTTATAAAGATCATCCGGTAACTGCAGGATCCGCAATTCTGGAAGGATTTCGTTCTACTTTATCATGCAACTGCCGTTCAAACATCTACTGAATGAAGGAGCCATTATTATTGGACATCTGAATTGCGATGAATTTGCGATGGGCTCCAGTAACGAAAATTCCGTTTATGGGAGGGTAAAAAATGCCCTGGATCCGGAAAGAGTACCGGGAGGTTCCTCCGGAGGATCTGCGTTGCCGTTCAGGCCTCCCTTGTGTATGCTTTCCCTGGGCAGTGATACCGGTGGATCCGTTCGTCAGCCGGCAGATTTTTGTGGCGTAATCGGCCTTAAACCGACCTATGGACGGATTTCCCGGTATGGCCTGATTGCCTATGCTTCCTCCTTTGACCAGATCGGGATTTTTGGCAGAAACATACCCGATATCGCCGTTGTTGCTTGAAGTGATCTCCGGATTTGATCCACGGGATGCCACTTCCTCCAAAGACCGGTACCTTCTTATGCTGAAGGCTTAAAGCTTAAAGCTCAAGACTCAAAGCCAGACGGTCAACGGTCAACCGTCAACCGTCAACCGTCAACCTACCGTATAGCCGTCTTTAAAGAGGCCCTCGAACATCCCTCCCTGGATCCGGAAATCCGGGTCAAAATCTGATGGATTTCTTGGCAGAGCTTCGGACTAAAGGGACATTATGTGGAAGAAATCTCCTTTGACCTGCTGGATTTTATCGTTCCGGCCTATTATATATTAACCACTGCAGAAGCTTCTTCCAACCTATCCCGTTTTGACGGGGTTAGATATGGCCACCGGACAGCCGATCCGGAAGCCGGATTTCCCGGAATTCTACCAGAAATCCCGTTCGGAGGGCTTCGGAAAGGAAGTAAAAAGAAGGATCCTGTTGGGGACTTTTGTCCTAAGTGCAGGGTACTATGATGCCTATTTCAGCCAAGGCCCAAAAAGTGCGTAAAATTTTAACAGAACGCACCAAGCTGATTTTCAATGAATTTGACATAATTCTCACTCCCACAGTTCCCACCACGGCTTTTAAGGCCGGCGAAAAATCCGCTGACCCGGTTGCCATGTATCTCGCTGATTTATATACAGTTTATGCAAATCTGGTTGGTATTCCGGGCATTTCTCTCCCCCTTTTTACCCATACAAACGGCATGCCTTTTGGTGTTCAGGCTATGACAAACCAATTTCGTGAATTATCTTTACTGCAGTTCTCTAACGATCTCATGCAGCAATATAAGTCCTACGAAATTCCGACTTTATGAAAACCGGATCATTCTGACCATCATCCGGTAGTTATCCATCCGCAATCCATCCCTTGAAAAATTTATAATCCGGATTTCCCGGTTTATAAATCTTTAAGCATTAAAAGATGAAAAGACTTTTATTGTTGGGCATTGCTATTCGTTGGATTTTTGGTCTGCAGACCCGTGCAAATGCCCTGAAAGTAGACAAGACTTTTGTCGCCCTGAATATCCCGATAGATACAAGTGATGTTAAAAATGGGTTTAATAACCTTTTCCTGGCCTCTGTGAGCGGTACCAACGGAGCCAGACTGAATCCCCGGGCAATCAATTATGTTCAGGATTTTATGATCCGGAACCAAGAGGAAATGGATGACATGAAATCCTGGGGACGTCCTTATTTTAACCTGATTGACGGTATTCTGAGCCAATATGGCCTGCCTTCCCAGCTGAAATACCTGGCCGTGATTGAATCAAACCTGAAACCAACCGCCCTTTCCTGGGCTGGTGCCGTAGGTCCATGGCAGCTGATGCCGGCTACCGCCCGTTTACTGGGTCTGAAAGTGACCCATAAAGTGGACGAAAGAAAGAATTACTATAAGAGCACCAAGGCAGCCGCGCATGTACCTGCGGGACCTTTATGCCGAACTGGGTGACTGGCTGCTGGTTATCGCTGCTTATAACGGCGGAACCGGCAACGTGTACAAAGCCATGAAAAAAAGCCATAGCAAGGATTTCTGGAACCTGCAGTATTATCTGCCGACTGAATCCAGGAACCATGTAAAGAAATTCATTGGCACCCAGTATACTTTTGAAGGACAGGGCAGTGTAACCACCCTTACCAAGGATGAAGCGACTGACCAGCTTTCCGGTTCATCCATGTATGTTTTCAACCGGAAACTGAGTAAAGAAGAACTGGCAAGTGCTGCAAAACCACTGAATATTTCCGGTAAATATTTTTCGACCGTTATCTCCAAATATATCCTGATGGATGCGGCAGAATTCAACCGGTATAATCCGGATTTTGATAAAGTGATGGCCAGCGCAAATAACAGTTATGACCTGAAACTTCCTGCCGATAAAATGGATCTGTTTGTTTCCAACAAATACCAGATTCTGAATGAATCTGTTCAGCGTCTGCTGCAGGAAGACGAATAGCCAGCTGAAATCAAATCGATAGCCGGACATCGTTGCAAGAAATAATATTGAATTTTTCGTCAGACATGCAAACCCGTCCTCTCATTCTAGCGGGATGGGTTTTTTATTATTTTTTCAAATGCGGCTACTTTCATCAGACATTCTTCATATTCTTTTTCCGGATCGCTGTTAACTGTAATTCCTGAACCTGCGAAATAAGCAAGGTAATGGTCTGCGCTGGTTGTACAGCAAGCTTCGGATCACCACATTGAAATCAAAATCCTGATCGGGCTTTACATAGCCCAGTGCACCGGAAAATAATCCCCGTTTTGTTTTTTCATATTGTTCGATCAGTTCCAGTACACGTTTTTTGGGTGCACCGGTCATGGATCCCATAGGGAAATGTTCGTTGGCAATCATTTCGCTCCAGTGCAGATCTGCGTTGAGGTTTTCCGGCAACCGTTGAAATCATCTGGTGCACCTGTGCAAAACTGTAAATGCCAAATAATTCCGCTACCCGCACAGAATCCGTTTCACAAATTTTAGAAAGATCATTACGTACCAGGTCTACCACCATCACATTTTCCGCCCGGTCTTTTTCACTGGCTGCCAGTCCTGCTTTTAGTTCTTCATCCATGTACCGGCGTCTTCCAGGTCCCTCGCAGATGTTCCCTTGATGGGTTGCGACAAGAATACTGTCGCCCTTTTTCTTCAGATATCTTTCCGGGCTGGCACAGAGCAGGTATTTTTTATCCACGGAATAAAAAGCAGAAAAAGGACTGGGTGAAATCCGGTTCAGGGCCTGGAATAAGATCGAACGGATCCAGATCGGCATTCTCCACAAAAAATTCCTGACAGAAATTAATTTCATAACAATCTCCCCGTAGAATATGCTGGCTGGAGTTGTTCTATAGTCTGAATATATTCTTCCTTGGAAATCCGTTGTTGAATGATCGGGATTCGAATCTTCGTTTGTCGATTACCGATGACCGATGACGGATGACCGTTCTCTGATTTCATCCAATACTTGCCTGATGATGATCTCCGAATAAACCAATCTGAATTTCCTGTTGATTAATTAGTACAATTATTTCGGGAACAAAAAAGAACAGATCAGGAAACCGGATAAAATCCGGAAGTCGAGGATGGCGAATCTTCGGTTTCTGATTTCAGGTCGAATGAAAAATGACCGAAAGCCAGTCATCCTGCTCTAGTGAAAATTTTTTCAATTGCTCAAATGCATGTCCGGCAGCAGCTCTGCAGCCGGGACCTTTCACCTGCAGCCACCAGGCATTCATAACTGTTATTCGCCGAAGGGTATTGCTGGTTATCCAAAAAACAACAGGTATCAAACCGGGCTGACCAGTTTAATACCTGTTGTTTTATTTTATACAGATCAGAAAAAGGAAAAGAAACAAATTGGCGCTTGGCCATGCCGGTTAGCCTTATTAGAAATCTTCTTCTTCCTCATCAAAACCATTATCGTTGAAGAGATCCATATTTTTATATTCATCATCCAGACCCAGATCATCTTCCTCTGCCTTTGGCAGCTTTCTTTCCGCCGGGTGCGCTTTTTTGGTTTTGGATTTCGGAACATCGAATTCGTCGAAATCAGGATCCCATTCCTCTTCTTCTTCTACTTTATCCCATTCATCTACTTCATCTTCCACTTCCGTCATCGTCGTCATCTTCATCCTCATCCGATTTCTTTTTCGTTTTGGACGCAGTTGCCTTGGCGCTTTTCTTAGCAGTGGATTTTGGAGTATCTACCTCATCATCATCGTCATCATCATCATCTTCTTCCTTCGCTTTCTTGGAAGAAGGTTTTGCAATGGGTTTCGATGAAGCAGGTCCGGATTTTTTTGAATCCTTATTCTCCTTATCAGATTTTGGTGCCATATTCCAATAAGATTAGATTGTAAAATTTCAGCGAAGTTTTTAAACCTCCAAATTTTTTTAGTAAGAATTTTCGATTCGGCCGGCAGACTATTGTTTTTCTATCAATTGATCCCGTCCGGGTCCGTTCGAAATATATGAAACCTTAACTTTCAGGTAACTATCTATAAAAGAAATATACGTTTTCATTTCTTCAGGCAGCGATTGAAAGTCTTTTATTGTCGTAATATCCTTTTTCCAGCCTTTAAAAGTGGAAAGTACCGGTTCAATCGCCTGCTGCAACATCTGAAAGGGCATTTCTTCTGTTTCTTTTCCTGCCGATCCGGTATTGGGTGCACATATTCAGTTTTTCAAAATCATCCAGTACATCAGCCTTGGTCATCACCAGTTTGGTGACGCCATTGATCATACAGGCATAACGAAGTGCCACCAGGTCGATCCAGCCACAACGGCGTGGTCTTCCTGTTGTTGCCCCGAATTCACTGCCGGCTTTACGCAGCAGGTCGCCGGTTTCATTTTCCAGTTCAGTCGGAAAGGGTCCGCTGCCCACACGGGTGCAATAAGCTTTGGTAACGCCGATCACTTCGCGGATTTTCTGTGGAGCAATCCCGAGTCCGGTACAAACACCGGCAGAAATGGTATTGGATGAAGTGACAAAAGGAAAAGTTCCGAAATCCACATCGAGCATACTGCCCTGCGCGCCTTCTGCCAGCACTTTTTTACCCTGGCTGAGTTTTTCATTGATGAAATATTCACCCTGTACAATTTTAAACTGACGCAGAAATTCCAGGGCTTCAAAAAATTCTTCTTCCATGGCAGAAATATCTTCCTGAAAATGCAGCCCGTCCAGAATGATCTGGTGTTTTGCCCGCAGCCGTTTATACTGGGTGTTAAAATCCTTGTCCAGCAGATCGCCGACCCGCAGACCATTACGGCCGGTTTTATCCATATATGTCGGTCCGATTCCCTTTAAGTGTGGAACCGATCTTTTCATTTCCTTTCGAAAGTTCAGATGCTTTATCCAGTGCACGGTGTGTAGGAAGAATAAGATGTGCCCGCTGGGCGATATAAAGATTTTTGCGAAAATCAATCCCGAAAGATTTTACGGTTTCACATTCTCTTTTTAGTGTAACCGGATCCAGTACCACGCCGTTACCAATGAGGTTGATAGCTTTCTCGTGAAAAATACCGGAAGGAATCTGGTGAAGAACAACTTTTTTATCGTTTACATATAATGTATGACCGGCATTCGGTCCTCCCTGGAAACGCGCAATCATATCATAGCGGGGAGCAAAATAATCTACAATTTTACCCTTTCCTTCATCGCCCCATTGCAGTCCGAGAATAACATCAACCATCTTGTCTGTTTGCAGAATTTATAGAAAGGGGCAAAAATAAGTGGTTAATTGTTAATTGTCAATTGTTAATTGATTAATTTAGTCAATTGCTCCACAAACTGTTGACAATTAATCAATTAATAATTGATATTTACTTTATTTCACAGATTCTACAACTTCCGTATCAAACCGGTCTACCGAATGAATGCCGTTAAGTTGTTTTAGTCGTCTTACCAGTTCTTCAAGTTCTTCCTTGTCATGTACATATACTTTGATGCTTCCTTCAAACAATCCTTCTTTGGCTTCTACCGTGAGGGCATTGATATTGATCCGCAATTCCCCTGAAATCAGGTTAGTGATTTTATTAATCACGCCTACATCATCCAGGCCGATGATACGTACCCCGGTGAGGAATGAAATTTCCTTATTCTTTGCCCATTTGGTTTTTACCACCCGGTGACCGTAATTGGAAAGCAGTCTTGTGGCATTCGGACAATTCGTGCGATGAATGGTCAGACCCTTTCCGGTAGTAACAAATCCAAACACGTCATCTCCCGGAATGGGTTTACAGCAATTGGCCAGGGTATAAACAATTTTATCACTGCTTTCACCAAAAATGATGAGTTCGGTATCCTTTCGCTGGACTGGGTGTGAAATTGGTTTCGGGTTTTGTTTCGATCTGGGGTTTGGGTGGTCTGGGTGGTTCCAGCCGGTCACCCAGCAAGTTGAAATTCTTTCAGCTCTTTCAGGTCGATAGTTTTTACGGCAACCTGGTAAAAAAAATCGAGTGACGAATTCAGTTTGTAAAAATTAACCAGGGTTTCCGTATTGTGCTGGTTGTAGGCGGCCCCGAAATTTTCCAGTTTTTTCTGAACCATATATTTTCCTTCATCGGCAATTTTTCGCTTTTCTTCTTTGAGTGCATCTTTTACCTTACTCTTGGCTTTGGCGGTTACCACATAATTGATCCAGTCTTCCGTTGGCCTTTGTTTGCTGGAAGTGATGATTTCCACCTGGTCACCGCTGCGAAGTTTATGACTGATCGGAACCAGTTTGTGATTTACTTTGGCACCGATACATTGTTCACCGATTTTACTGTGAATGGAAAAAGCAAAGTCGAGGGCCGTGGATCCGAGCGGAAGCATTTTCACATCGCCTTTGGGTGTGTACACATAAATTTCTTCTGCCAGGAAACTGGTTTTAAAATCCTGCAGGAAATTGATGGAATCATTGTCTTCCATGGTCAGCACTTCCCGGATCTGCTGGAACCATTTGTCGAAGCGGCTTTCATCATTGGCACCTTCCTTATATTTCCAGTGTGCAGCCAGACCTTTTTCCGCAATTTCATTCATTCGTTTGGAGCGGATCTGGATTTCCACCCATTTACCCTGCGGACCCATCACGGTGGTATGCAGGGCTTCGTATCCATTCGATTTGGGATTACTCAGCCAGTCACGCAGTCGTTCCGGCGAAGGTGTATATTCATCCGTAATGATGGAATATACTTTCCAGCAATCGGCTTTTTCTCTTTCCGGTGGTGAATTGATAATGATGCGGATGGCAAAGAGGTCATATACTTCTTCAAAGGAAACGCCTTTCTTGCGCATTTTGGTCCAGATGGAATGAATGCTTTTGGGGCGGCCATAAATTTCGAAATCAAACTGCGCCTTTTCCATTTGTTCACGCAGGGGTTTGATGAATTCATTGATATAGCGGGAACGTTCGCGTTTGGTTTCCGCCAGTTTCCGGGCGATCTCTTTATATTCTTCCGGCTCGAGGTATTTCATGGCCAGGTCCTCGAGTTCCGTTTTGATATTGTAAAGACCCATCCGATGTGCCAGCGGTGCAAAAACATATACGGTTTCTGAAGCGATCTTGAATTGTTTGTCGCGCTTCATACTAGTCCAGGGTACGCATATTATGCAGTCGGTCTGCCAGTTTGATCAGGATCACCCGGGGGTCATCGGTAAGTGTAAGCAGGATTTTTTTGAAATTTTCCGCCTGCTGGGAGGCGTTGACGTCGATGACGTTGGAAATTTTGGTGAGTCCGTCCACGATACGGGAGATTTCGCTGCCAAAATCCCGTTCGATATCTTCCAGGGTGATATCCGTATCTTCCACCACATCATGGAGCAGGGCACAAATGGTTGACCGGACGCCGAGCCCGATCTCTTCCACACAGATCTGGCTGACTGCCAGGGGATGCAGGATATAGGGTTCGCCGCTTTTCCGGCGCATGGTTTTATGCGCTTCAGCGGCCATTTCAAAAGCATCCCGGACATGCTCCTTATCGCCGGCTTTTAATTTCGGTTTCAAAGAGCGCAAAAGGGCCCGGTACTCCCTCAAAATCAACCTTTTTTCCTGATCCTCCGTTAAATTATATTTCGGAATTGCCGCTACAGTCTCCATTCTTACGAATTTACGACAAAAAGCGCAAGGCCTAAAGCTGTAACGCCTAATGCGTAACGTTTGAAGCCTGAAGTGTGAGTTTCTGAAATCAAGTCATTTGATCGGTGTGCGGATACACTTACAAAAAATACCGTTAAGCGTCTCATTATCATACGTTGACGTTATCTTACTTGATCGTTAGCATTAGCGTTAAGCGTTAAGCGTTAAGCGTTAGGCGTTAAGCTTAAAAGCGGGTGTGGCGAAATTGGCAGACGTATCAGACTTAGGATCTGACGCCGTGAGGCATGTGGGTTCGAGTCCCTTCACCCGCACAAAAAAGACCGGTCTGTAAGACCGGTCTTTTTATTTTGCCGCGAGGTCTGGGTTCGAGTCTCACCCGCACACGAGACCGTTACACAATTGACCCGAGACTGGTTCATACGTCCAAGTGCATAACTTCTAGGCTTTAGCTTTATGCTTGTCGTACTTACAAAGTGGCCATATCAATTACAAACCGGTAACGCACATCTCCTTTGACCATTCGTTCGTAGGCAGACTGAATGTCCTTGATATCGATGATTTCAATATCTGAAACAATTCCTTTTTCAGCACAGTAATCGAGCATTTCCTGGGTTTCCGGCAATCCGCCAATACCTGAACCTGATACACTTTTTCTGCCTCCCATCAGCGCAAAAGCGGGAATCAGATGCGGCTCCGGCGGCGCGCCCACACAAATATGTATTCCGTTCGTAGCCAGCAGGGAAAGATACAAGGACATATCGTGTTTGGCAGAAACCGTATCGAGGATGAAATCGAAAGATTCCTTTCACGGCTTCCACCTGCTTGGGATCGGAAGTTACCACAAATTTATGCGCCCCCAAGCTTCCTGGCATCCTTTTCTTTCGACGGTGAAGTGCTCAGCACGGTCACTTCCGCGCCGAAAGCAACCCCGAATTTTACCCCCATATGACCCAGTCCGCCCAATCCCAGAACAGCCAGTTTATGTCCTTTTCCCACTTTCCAGTACCGAAGCGGGGAATAGGTGGTAATACCTGCACAGAGCAGCGGCGCCACGGCCGGCCAGCGATAATTTCTCTGAAACATGCAATACAAAATCCTCATGAACAACGATATTATCTGAATAACCGCCATAAGTCGGACTGCCATCTTTTCCCCTTCCATTATAAGTGGCATCTGCATCCGTTTAGACAGTATTGTTCCAGACCCTGCCTTACAGTTTTTGCAGGTTCTGCAGGAATCCACCAGGCAGCCTACCCCGGCCAGGTCACCTTTTTTAAATTTTTTTACATGGGCGCCGGTCTGAATCACTTTTCCGACGATTTCATGACCGGGAACCATGGGAAAGATGCCGGGAAACCAGTCGTTCCGGATCTGATGCAGGTCCGAATGGCATACGCCGCAATATTTTATTTCCAGCTGAACATCGTGCGGGCCCACATCCCTTCTTTCAAATTTCCAGGGAGCCATATCAGCTTTCTGGAGTCTGGGCCGCATATCCTTTCGTTTGAATCATATATTCATTTTGATTTTATTGGTGCAGTTTAGACTGATCCTTAACAGTATGTGAAGTCCGTTTTGTTCCTTGCCTGTCTAGAAATATCGGGATTGAACTGGTTATCTCGTTGTTAAGGACTGACGGAGAGTATTAAATAAAACCTGTAATCTGAATCAAAACGCCTTCAGCTTTGAGCCTTCAGCCTTAAGCTTTTTAAGGCTTTTTCCGTAGTTTTGCAGCCCGTTTGCAGAAGGCGTCCTGCGCCATCCGGTCAGGACGGGCTTAAAAATAATAATATGAGTACGGTTACCAGAGAGAATATCGGTTTGCTGAATGACAAGATCATCGTAAAAATTGAAAAAAGCGATTACCTCCCTTCATTTGAAAAATCATTGAAGGAATATGGTAAAAAAGCCAATATTCCGGGATTCCGGAAGGGAATGGTGCCGACCAGCCTGATCAAAAAAATGTATGGCAATTCCGTTTTTACGGATGAAGTACTGAAAAGTGTTGAAAAAAAACTCACGGATTATTTGACGCACTGAACAGCTGGAAATTTTTGCCCAGCCCCTTCCGCTGCCGGAAAACGATGCCAGCCAGATCAATATGACCCAGCCACAGGATTATTCCTTTGCGTTTGAAGTGGGTCTGAAACCGGCATTCCAGTTGCCTGAACTTTCTTCACTTACACCTACCCGTTACCAGATCATCGTTACGGATGAAATGCTGAATGAAGAAATCGAAAGACTTCGTCAGAAAAACGGAAACATGACGGAACCCGGAATCTGTTGACCGGTGACGAAAATGTACTGAATGTAAGTTTCCAGGAAACCGATGCAGCTGGACAACTCATAGAAGGAAGCCAGCCGAAAGACAATTCCCTGCTCGTAAAATATTTTGCACCGGCTTTCCGCACAGAACTCCTGGGTAAAAAAGCCGGAGATGAATTCACCATTCAGCTCCTAACTGCATTTGAAGAAAAGGAAAGAGCCTGGATCCTGCAGGATCTCGGCCTGAACAAAGAAAGTGCTGCAGATGCAGAAAAATATTTCAAGACTGGTGATCACCAAAGTTGGCCTGCTGGAAAAAGCAGACATTGAATGAAGCATTTTTTAAAAAAGTTTATCCCGGCAAAACGATCGAATCAGAAGCTGCATTCCGGGAAGCAGTCAGAAAGGATATGTCGGATCAATGGAAAGCACAGACCAGCAATAATCTTCAGCATACGCTTTATCATGAGCTGCTCGATAAAACACAGATTGAATTTCCTGAATCTTTTCTGAAACGCTGGTTGCTGAACGGTGGTGAAAAACCAAAAACGCCGGAAGAAGTGGAAAAAGAATTTCCGGCTTTCGCCAATGCATTGAAATGGAATCTGATCACTGACAAAATCGTAACAGAAAATAAAATAGAAGTAAATCCGGAAGATATCAAAGAAGCCGCCCGTAAACAATTATTCTCCTATCTTGGCGGACTGCCACAGGGTGATGAACAACCCTGGGTGGAAGATTATGTGAACAAAATGATGCAGGACAGGAGATTTGTTGAAGAAACCTATCAGAACCAGCGCACCAACAAAATGCTGCACTGGGTCGAAACACAGGTAAAACCTGTTGATAAGGACATCACGGCAGAAGAGTTTAATAAACTCAACGAAGAACATCAGCATCATCATCACGAATAATTATGAAAATCCCGCCTAAAGGCGGGATTTTCTTTTATATCTGCAACTCTGTCAGTTTTTTGGAAGTTTAAAAGTTTGGACGGAGATTTGAAAGGTAAACTCCTGTTCTGTCAATCCATCCTCAAGAAAAAATAATTCTATTATGCACCTTGGTTCCGAATTTGAAAAATACGCCGTTAAGCATCTTGGCCTTTCCAGCAATACATTAAATGGTTATGAAAAATACCTGGTTACCGGACTTACACCGAATATCATCGAAGAACGTCCCATGAACGTGGCCGTTATGGATGTATACAGCCGTCTGATGATGGACCGGATCATCTTCCTGGGTTATCCCATCAATGATGAAGTGGCCAATATCATCACCGCCCAATTGCTTTTCCTGGACAGTACAGACCGTCACCGCGATATACAGATGTATATCAACAGTCCCGGGGGATCTGTTTATTCCGGACTGGGTGTGTATGATACCATGCAATATGTTACACCGGATGTAGCCACCATCTGTATCGGTATGGCCGCTTCCATGGGCGCAACCCTGATGTGTGCAGGCACCAAGGGAAAAAGAACAGCGCTTAAACACAGTCGTGTGATGATGCACCAGCCCAGTGGCAGTATTGGCGGTCAGGCCAGCGATATTGAAATCACGGTGAATGAAATCAGGAAACTGAAAAAAGAACTGTATGAAATCTATGCATTTCATACCGGCAAAACTGCCAAGCAGATTGAAAAAGATTCAGACCGTGATTACTGGCTAACTGCCATTGAAGCAAAAGAATATGGCCTGGTGGATGAAGTACTCGTAATCAATCCACAGGAAAGAGAAAAAAGAAAATTAATAATAACTTAAACGAATACAATGAAATATTCTAAATACCCTGTACAACCTTTTCGCCTGGATGATGAACCAGCAGAAGAGAAAGAAGACAAAGCCGCAAACGGATCCGGGCATGCTGATGAAAAAGCTGGAAAAATATTTTTTTGAAACCCGTACCGTACAGCTCTGGGGACCGGTGGATGACCGTTCAGCCAAAGATATCATCAATAAATTTTTTCTGCTCGATGCGGATAAACCGGGAAGGAAATCAAGTTTTCTGATCAATAGTCCCGGGTGGAGTGGTAACCAGCGGTATGGCCATCTATGATATCATGAAAATGATGAAAAGTCCGGTAAGTACAGTTTGTATCGGACTGGCGGCTTCCATGGGTTCCATATTGCTGAGTGGTGGTGCAAAAGGAAGAAGATTTATTTATCCTCATGGTGAAGTGATGATCCATCAGCCCAGTCTGGGTGGATATATCCAGGGTGTAAGTGTTGACCTGGAAATCCAGGCCAAACAAACCAAGAGGGTAAAAGAAATCGCTGCTAAAATACTGGCTGAAAACTGTGGAAAAAAATTCGATCAGATCATGAAAGATTTTGACCGTGATTACTGGATGGATGCCAAAGAGTCCGTTGAATATGGCATTGTTGACGCAATCAGTACCGAATTATAACTTAGCAAGCGCATGTTAAGCTTTATCAGGCCTTTCCGATACGTTAATTCGTATCGTTTAACAGTTCCCGGATAGATTACAAACTAGCCGTTCCGACTATAGCGTTATCCATTGAGCGTTAGGCTTTAAGCCTTATAAGTTGGTATTTGGCGTATAATTGACTAATTTTGCATTTATTAATAAAGAGATGGCAAAAAATACCCTTCATTGTTCTTTTTGTGGCCGGAGCCGGGATGAGGTGAAAATCCTCATTGCGGGTCAGGAAGGACATATTTGTGAAAACTGTGTAGAACATGCCCAGGAAATTATTCAGCAGGAACTGATTGTCCGGGATGATGCTTCTCCATCTTCCCAGTTTAAACTCACGGTTAAAAAACCGATTGAGATCAAACGATTTCTGGATGAATATGTAATCGGTCAGGATGATGCAAAAAAAGTACTGGCCGTAGCAGTTTATAATCATTACAAAAGACTGCAACAAAAAGTAACTGAGAATGATGTTGAAATTGAAAAAAGCAATATCATCATGGTGGGTGAAACCGGTACGGGAAAAACCCTGCTGGCTAAAACCATTGCCAAATTGCTGAATGTTCCTTTTGCCATTGTGGATGCTACCGTATTTACAGAAGCCGGTTATGTAGGTGAAGATGTGGAAAGCATTCTTACCCGTCTGTTACAGGTTTGCAATTATGATGTAGTGAGTGCGGAAAGAGGAATTGTATATATTGATGAAATTGATAAGATTGCGCGCAAAGGCGATAATCCTTCCATTACCCGTGATGTAAGCGGTGAAGGTGTTCAGCAGGGACTGTCTGAAACTGCTGGAAGGAACCGATGTACTGGTTCCACCGCAGGGTGGACGAAAACATCCGGAACAAAAACTGATCAAGATCAATACGCAGAATATTCTGTTTATTTGCGGTGGTGCATTTGACGGTGTGGATAAAATCATCGCCCGCAGGATCAATACCAATGCAATTGGATTCAATGTAAATAAAGAACAGCAGGAATTTACCCGAAAGAATTTATTGCAATATGTGAATGCACCGGACCTGAAATCATTTGGACTGATTCCCGAATTGCTGGGTCGTTTGCCGGTGGTAACCCATCTGAATCCGCTCGATAGCATTACACTCCGTTCGATTCTTACTGAACCGAAGAATTCACTGATCAGACAATACAAAAGATTGTTTGAACTGGAAGGTATTCAGCTGAGCATTGAAGATGACGTGCTGGATTTTATGGTGACAAAGGCGGTGGAATATAAACTGGGTGCGCGCGGACTGCGCAGTATCTGTGAAAGCATTCTTACCGATGCCATGTTTGAACTGCCTTCTTCAAAAGAAAATAAATTCCATCTGAACCTGGAATATGCCCGGAAGAAATTTGATACCAGCAAGATGAGCCTGCTCAAAGTGGCTTAACAGCTTAATGCATCCAAGATTAATTTAAAGAAATTTCCAATTTTAGATATATGAAAGAACTTCTCGAGAAACTGAAGGCGAAGGACTGACCGAAGCACAGGCTATCAAAGCCGTTGAAATCATGAAAAATTTTGCGAAATCAAAATTCCCCTTATTTGGCGGTGCGATCGATAAATTATTTGATAAATACAGCAAGCCGCAGGAAGAAGATTTTATGCCTTAAAAGCTAATGCAAAGCTTAACGTTTGTCATTCGCATTTCACTGATCGTTCAACGCAAAACTTCCCGGCAATAACAATTTTCTGAATTTCTGAAGTGCCTTCTCCAATCGTGCAGAGTTTGCTGTCGCGATAAAATTTTTCAACCGGAAAATCTTTGGTATATCCATAACCGCCAAAAATCTGAACCGCTTCGGTGGCAGTTTTCACTGCAACTTCGCTGGAATAATATTTAGCCATGGCAGATTCTTTGGTCATTGGCAGACCTTTGTTTTTCCGATCGCCGGCCTGGAGCGTCAGCAATTCCGCCGCCATAATTTCAGTTGCCATATCGGCCAGTTTAAAAGAAATTCCCTGGAAAGAAGAAATGGGTTTATCGAACTGGTGTCTTTCTTTTGAATACTTGCACCGCGGCTTCATATGCACCTTTGGCAATGCCCAACACCAAGCGCAGCAATGGAAATCCTACCTCCATCCAGCACTTTGAGAGATTGTTTAAAACCTTCTCCCACTTTGCCCAGGCGGTAACTATCCGGAATCCGGCAATTATCAAATATCATTTCGGCGGTTTCACTGGCCCGCATACCGAGTTTATTTTCTTTTTTTCCACCCTTAAATCCAGGAGTTCCTTCGGGGCACAACAAAAGCGTTGCATTATTTTTTTCCCTCGGTTCGCCGGTTCGGGCAATCACGACCGTAATATCACTGCTGATGCCATGGGTTATCCAGTTTTTGGTGCCATTGATAATCCAGTCCTCCCCGTCTTTTATAGCCGTACATTGCATATTGGCTGCATCACTGCCGGTATTGGCTTCTGTTAAGCCCCAGGAACCTATCCATTCCCCGGTAGCCAGTTTGGGTAGATAGGCTTTTTTTTGTTCCTCATTTCCAAAAGCCAGGATATGGCCGGTACAAAGGGAATTATGGGCTGCCAGACTGAGGCCGATAGAACCGCAGACTTTGGCTATTTCTTCAATGACCAGGATATATTCGATATAACCCATACCAGCGCCGCCGTATTCCTCCGGAACAAAAACACCCATAAGACCAAGACGGCCCATGGCACGCATAATTTCAACGGGGAAATGCTGGGATTCATCCCATTCCATTACATGAGGTCTGATATACTGATTGGCAAAATCCCGGGCTGTGGTGGCTACCTGCCGGGAAACTTCATCTAATTCAAAATCCATATGATAGGTTCTGTAAAATAAAAGGGCAACAACCATGGGTTGCTGCCCCGAATAGCAAACAATCGCTAGAATTGCTAAACCAAGGCTCGTTAAACCATAAGCAAGTTACATAAATATTTGAAAAAAACTAACGATTGTTAGTATTTTTTTGCGTGTACCTGAATGCCTGTCAGAATGGGTGGATTTAATGGAATTTTAGCCTCGTCTTACAGATACTCCTGGCCTCTCCTTCTTTATTAAAGCCGTTCAGGTTTTATCCTTCCTGGCTTTAAGATATTTTGCCTGTCCGTCATAGTGATCATCTTTTGCGGAAACAATAATCTGGCCGATATTTTTTTCAATGAATGTCTGGACGAGCATTCGCAGATATAGCCTGGAGTTTTTATTCCGTAAATCGATTCCGTATTCCTCTCTGCTCTGGAATATCGTTTTCAGAGTAATAGAATCCTGCAAAGTAATTTTTAATTGCAGGGAATTGGATTCCGTTTGTACACCCACATCCGTTTTTATTATATAGTCTGATCCCAATGGTGAATTCGATACGAACTGGTTGCCTTTGAGAAGGCCCCTATGGAGTATTCTGTCTGTTACCGGATTGGATTCCACATAAAAAAATCTTTGGGCCTGAGTGAAAAAAACAGCCAGGATCAGGATTATAACGATAAACGTTTTTTTCATTTTGATTTTTTACGTTTCCGGGATTTGAAATATCCGCTAATTTACGCTGATTACCAGAACTGCCATTATATGAAAAATTCAACCTCCCGCCGCCGTTTCGTAAAGAATGCCGCTGCAGGAATCGGCCTTCTCTCATTGCCCGCTCTCCTGTCCGCAAATTCTAAATCGGATAAAAAATTGAAAATTGTTTGTGTGGGCGGGCATCCCGATGATCCGGAAAGCGGTTGTGGTGGTACACTGGCCCTGTTTGCTGCGGGAGGAAATGCTGTAACCATCATTTATCTTACCCGGGGAGAAGCGGGAATTACCGGCAAATCCCATGAAGAGGCTGCAAGCACAAGAACGAAAGAGGCCCTGGAAGCCTGCAAAATTCTTGGTACAAAGCCTGTATTTGCAGGGCAAATTGACGGTGATACTTTCATGGATAATGCATGGGTTCAAAAAATACAGGGATTACTGAATGATGAAAAACCCGATATCGTTTTTACCCACTGGCCAGTAGATTCCCACAAAGATCATCAGATTGCCAGTCTGCTCACCATTCAATGCTGGGTCAGGGCTCAAACTAAATTTGATCTTTATTTTTTTGAAGTATGTACCGGTGAACAAACCATGATATTCAAACCTACTGACTATGTAAATATCTCCAACGTTCAGGAACAGAAAAGAAAAGCACTGTATTGCCATGTCAGCCAGGATCCACCTGGTATTTACCAATGCGGGCATGCCGCTATGGAAGATTTTCGTGGCCGGGAACTGGGCGTGAAAGCAGCTGAAGCTTTTATCCGTATGACCGGACTGGGAAACGGAAATACGCTGTCACCGATTCACCGTTAAATAAGGTTTTAATTTCTCAAACTTCTGATGATCCATCCGGGCCAGCTGCAACAATTCATCGACTGATTGAAACCTTCCATGCTGCATACGATAATCAACGATGGCTTTGGCCAACTGCCATCGGATATAGGGATGGGACTGCAAATCTTCCCGGCTTGCTTCGTTTAAATCTAACTGTAATACTGACGCCACATTCAATCGCAGAAAAGATTTAATTTTTTGAAAGCTGGAATCCGGCAATCCATATGTCTCGCCTACCTGGTCGATCTGGTAAAAGCCTCCCAGACTTTCCCGAAAATGTACGATCCTTGACGCGAGATTGCTGCCTATGCCCGGAAACCTGGACCAGGCTGCAGAATCCGCATCATTGATATCTGTGATTTCAAATCTCTTTTCGGTTCGCTGAAATCCAGTTCCCGTTAACAAAGGCCTCTCCCGGATAAGTAATTGCTTATTGTTTACACTATCCTTAGCGAATGATCTTTTTTCGGAATTCGTGGCTTGACGATGAAAATCCTGCTTCGGTTTTGAAATGCGTACAAAGGGCAGTAGCCGCGCATATTCAGCCGGCCGAAGGCCATATATTTTCTTAAGGTCCTCCGCCTGATGGAAACGGCCTCCCTTGTCAGTATAATGAAGAATGGTTTGGGTGAGACGTTCCGTTAGTCCAAGCCGCCGCCAGTCATCTGCAGTAATATTATTGGGATCAAAATAAAACATTTCTGCCGGGTCGGTATGTCCATCACTACCCTTGTTTATTGCCGGCTGTAAAATTTTTCGGCTCGTGATAACGGTTATGTGCAACCGATCCCTGAGAAGAATCTTTTTGCCTGGAATCCAATTCACGGATAGCTTCTTTAACTTTTTCGTAGACTGCAGGTTCGGGATCGCCCGGAGCAGGTCTGAAAAAATAAGGTAATACAAACAGCACAATGATGACCAGAAGCAGAAAAAGAACGCCAAAGCGTTCTTTCCTGGTAAAGGTCAAATATCCACGGATCGTTTCCCACATACCTTTTTTATTAAAGATAATTCCAGTAAACAGAGAAGACTATACCCTTAAAGTGGAAAACCTGACTCTACATCTTACCGTCCAAAAATCATTTATAGTTTTAGTAATAATAATATTTACGTGGAGGTCTGGGGCCGTGTGGAGGCCTGGCCTGCTTTTGATATTCCGGAAGCTCTTTACCCAGTCCGATGATGATACCTACGTTAAATGCAAACTGAACGAGTCCGGGATTCGATAATGTAGTATCCACCCGGATCTCCCCAATCACCAAAATAATATCCTGAACTCGTGGGTGCTGTTCCAAGCAGGCGACCACTCAGGCGAATGCCGAACCGGGGATCAACAAAAATATCTGCACCTGCCTGAAATCCATAGGCAAAAGCCGCATTGCTTGAAAAACTATTAGGAGACGGGGTAAAAATCGCAGCTCCGAGATCAGCGCCCATGAATAAAGAAACCGGAGAATCAGGAAGTGGAAACCGGGATACGGGGCCAGCCATGATATAATTAATACCGGCACTGGTCTGATAGATGGGAACATCGCCGGGTACAGCACCGTAATTGTACAATTTTGCAGGAACCTGCATGCGATTATACATTATTTCCAGACCCAGTCTCCTGTTGAAATTAAACTGAAATGAACCTCCATAATTAAATCCTGCATCCACCTTCCCAAAACTACCGGCAAAATCGAGTTTATCACCAAACGTATATCCTCCCTGGGGAATAAATTCAATCGAGGATTGGGAGTAACCGGTAGCCAACAACCCACAAAGCAAACCAGACAATAAGATCAGTTTTTTCATACAGTATAGTTTTACTTATCTCTTAAGACGTGTCTTCTATGAATAGGTTTAATGCCATTCCGAGCCGGGCTGTTAAATACTTGCTAATTAAGCCTAAAGCTTAAAGCCCAAAGCTTAAAGCTCAGTTGTGAAACGCCGGCTTTCCTGATTTTATTTTCAGTTCCAATTACGGGAGGCAAAAACCATTTTAAATCAGCTTTAAGCTTTAAGCTTTAGGCTTTCAGCTTTAAAGGTTAAGCCATCATATGCAAGTTCAATGCCCGGGGGAAGCGTTGCCATCACATCGGCATGTTTGCCCATCTGGTGACTGATATGTGTAAAATACGCAGTGGAAACACCCAGTTCCCGGGCCATTGCGATAGCTTCTTCGAGATTGAAATGGGAAATATGTTTTTCCTGTCTGAGTGCATTTAAAACCAGGATTTCCGTACCGCGGATTTTTTGTTTTTCCAATTCATCGATCCGGTTGGCATCGGTGATATAGGTGAAATTCCCGAAACGGAAACCGAGAACCGGCATTTTGAGATGCCATACCTGGACCGGTATGACCCGGATATCTCCGATCATAAAGGGATCCATGGCAATGGTATTTAACTGAATTTCCGGTACTCCCGGATAACGGAAATCAGTAAACGCATATGGAAATTCACGGATTATAACTTCCTGCGTCATCTCATTGGCAAAAACAGGCATGGGTTTTCCGGTAAAAAAATTGAAAGCGCGGATGTCATCGAGACCCGCAATATGATCCTTATGCGGATGGGTAAAGAGAATGGCATCGAGCCTGGTCACCTGTGCCCGCAACATCTGGTAACGGAAATCCGGGGTGGTGTCTACAACGATCCGGGTGGTGGCGGATTCAACCATGATACTGGAGCGAAGCCGTTTGTCCTTTTTATCCGTGGAGTGACAAACCGGACAGGGACAGGCAATCATCGGCACGCCGCCACTGGTGCCGGAACCAAGAAAACTGATTTTTATTGAAGGAAATTCCACGGTCAAAAATAATTGAAAAGCACCGATCAGCTCTGGGGTTTGAGCAGATTCTCCAGTACTTTCCGGCTTTCCGGTGCCAGGGATTCTGGTTCCAGCCTGAGCTGGGGAAGAATATCAATCAATGTATTGATGCGACCTTCCAGTGCAAGAAATTTATTGAGTACCAACACTTTTTTTTCTTCCAGAATACAATATCCGCTTTGAAAATTTCCCCGTTCGTACCGGATCACATAGCCTGTTTCATGCAGGAGTTTTTCGATTTTTTCAAGTGAGGTGAGCGGTATATTTCATCATTCAAAGTTGATAAAAGGCGGACAATTGAAGAGATTCATTTATCCACAAGAAGTTGACGGATAACAACTTAGCTTCACACCTTTACCCTAACCATCTTTATCACCGGCACAATCATTTCTTCCATACTTACGCCACCATGCTGGAAACTGTTGCGGTAATAATTGGCGAAATAATTATAATTATTGGGATAACAAAGAAAGCCATCACCCTTTGCGAAGATAAAAGATGAATTGATGGTGGGGACCGGAAGACCGGCCTCTTTCGGATCCCGGAAGGCCAGCACTTCTTTCGGTTCATAATTCAGGTTGCGTCCATGCTTATACCGGAGGTTGGTGGTCGTTTGTTTGTCTCCGATCACTTTGTAAGGAGTTTTCACGCGCACGCTTCCATGATCAGTGGCCAGTACGATGGTTATTTTTTTATCGGAAATTTTTTTCAGTGCCTGGTGCAGGGGTGAATGCTCGAACCAACTGGCTGTAATGCTCCGGTAACTCGCTTCATCGCTGGCCAGTTCCTTGAGTACTTCCATCTCAGTGCGCGCGTGACTGAGCATATCCACAAAATTATATACGATCACATTCAGATCATTGTTCATTAGATTCAGGATATTGTTTACCAGGTCCTGACCGGCCTGGTGATTCAGCACTTTAGTGTAAGAAGTCTTTAGATGTTCCATCTTCATACGCTTCAGCTGGGCACGGAAAAATTCCTCCTCAGCCATATTCTTTCCTCCTTCTTCTTCATCATTTTTCCAGAGACTGGGAAACATTGCATTTATTTCTGAGCGGCATCAACCCGGCAAAAATCGCATTGCGGCAATACTGGGTGGCCGTCGGCAGTATGCTGTAAAAAGTTTCTTCAGACTGAATCCTGAAACTCTGTGCGAATACGGGCTGGATCGCTTTCCACTGATCGAAGCGGAGATTATCGATCAGAACAAAGAAAAGCGGGACTCCTTTTTCGAGACTGGGAAAAACCTTGTTCCGCAAAAGGCTATGGCTCATTACCGGTGCACCCGTTGCTTTGGGTGAAACCCATTTGGTATAATTTTTCGAAACAAACTTAAAAAACTCCGTATTAGCTTCCTGTTTCTGAGTCTGGAATACCTCCTGCATTTCAGGACTATTGCTTTTCTCCATTTCCAGTTCCCAATAAACCAGTTTTTTATAAAGATCCATCCATTCGGTATAATCCGGATTACTGTTCAGCGTCGTGAACAATTGCGGAATTGCTGCTGATATGCCGACGTGGTGGTCTCTGCCACCAGACGTTTATTGTCGATAATTTTTTTGAGACTGAGTAATACCTGGTTGGGATTCACCGGTTTGATCAGGTAATCGGTAATCTGCCTGCCAATGGCTTCATCCATCAGATTCTCCGTTTCATTTTTTGTAATCAGTACAACGGGCACCTGCTGATTTACTTCTTTTATTTTTGCCAGTGTTTCCAGTCCGCTGATACCCGGCATAGTTTCATCCAGCAACACTACATCCACCGGATTTTCCTTCACAAAATCAATTGCATCCAGTCCGTTTGTCATCGCATTCACTTCATATCCTTTGTTCTGTAAAAAAAGAATATGGGAATGCAGGCTGTCAATTTCATCATCTACCCAAAGTATCGTTCCAAGTGCCATAAATACTCTATTTCGTATTTCTAAAGATAGTTTATCAGTCAGTCATTCCTAAATTTGAAGCCGGGAATTTGAATTCTTTTAACAAAATCAAAATGGGTGCAGGTTCTCAGAAAATCATCAATGACCCGGTTTATGGATTTATAACCATCGACCATCCATTGATACTCGAAGTAATCCGGAATCCATTTTATCAGCGCCTGCGCCGAATTCAGCAGATGGGGTTTGCCAATCTGGTATATCCCGGTGCCGTTCATACGCGTCTTCATCATTCCCTGGGTGCCTATCACCTGATGTGCAATGCGCTCTCCGTTCTCAAAGGAAAAGGAATTCCCATTTCAGAAGAAGAAGAACTGGGCGCTAAAATGGCCATTCTCCTGCACGATGTCGGTCATGGTCCGTTTTCCCATGCCCTGGAAAATAACCTGATTGAAAACCTGGACCATGAATCGGTTTCGCTTCAGATCATGAATTTACTGAACAGTCAGGTGCAGGGAGCACTTAGCACGGCTATCGCCATATTTACAAATGAATATCCGAAAAAATTCCTGCATCAGCTGGTATCGGGTCAGCTCGATGTAGATCGAATGGACTATCTCAACCGCGACAGCTTTTTTACGGGTGTTTCAGAAGGTGTGATCGGCTACGACCGAATCATCAAAATGCTTACTGTACATGAAGGTGAACTGATGGTACAGGAAAAAGGAATTTATTCAATCGAAAAATTTCTGGTAGCCCGACGACTGATGTACTGGCAGGTATATCTGCATAAAACCGTCGTGAGCGCCGAAAGCATGCTGGTAAAAATTATCCAGCGCGCGCGGGAGATGGTAGGAAGAGGAGAACAATTATTTTCCGGCTCCGCATCACTGGATTTCTTTCTCATCCCATACGCCGCAAAACATGCCCGATTACCTGGAAATATTCAGTCTGATGGATGACAATGATATTCTGAGCGCACTAAAGAATTGGATGAGACACCGGGATCCGGTGTTGTCCGGACTAAGCGCCAGACTGATCAACAGGAAATTACTTAAAGCTAAATTACAGGCACAGCCGTTCAGTGAGGAAACAGTGGATAAATATTTGCAAATGGCTGTTAGCAGTTTAAATATTTCAAAACAGGATGCCAGCTATTTTGTTTTTACCGGTGAACATACCAATACCACGTATAATCCGACAGATGAAAAAATTAATATTCTCTTCAAAGACGGCACCGTACGGGATATCTCCCAGGTTGACAACGCACTGATTCACCGGAGCCTCGTCATCCGAGGTTAAAAAATTCTATATTTGTTATGTGACGGAAGAATAATTTATCGACTTTCATTTCAAATTCATTTCTATGCAATTTTCAGCCGCCCAGATCGCAGCATTGATCGATGGTAAGCTGGAAGGAAACCCGGATGTGACTGTGAACAATTTCGGAAAAATCGAAGAAGCACAGTCCGGCCAGCTGGCTTTTCTCGCAAATCCGAAATATGAAGAGTTTCTATACAGCACGAAAGCATCCATCATTATTATCAATGACAGCCAGGTACTGAAAGAGAAAATCAATGCCACTCTGTTGCGTGTTCCGGATGCCTATCTCGCATTTGCATCCCTTCTTTCCAAATACCAGGAAATGGTGAATCAGCAGCTCTCCGGAATTCAGGAGCCGGTTATATTGCCAATACGGCCATCACTGGGTGAAAATGTTTATGTTGGCGCTTTTGCTTTTATCGGCAACAATGTAAGGATAGGAAAAAATGTAAAAATATATCCGCAGGTTTATATCGGAGATGATGTATCTATCGGCGATAATACCGTCATTTATCCCGGGTGTTAAGATTTATCACCGCTGTGTGGTCGGAAATCAGGTAACTATTCATGCCGGTTCGGTCATGGGCGCAGATGGTTTCGGTTTTGCGCCTCAGGCAGACGGCAGTTTCAAAAAAATTCCGCAGATGGGGAATGTGGTAATTGAGGATTTTGTTGAAATCGGTTCCAATGCCACGATAGACCGCGCAACCATTGGTTCCACGCTGATAAAAAAAGGCGCCAAACTGGACAATCTTATCCAGATCGCCCACAATGTGGAAATCGGCAACAATACTGTAATTGCCGCCCAGAGCGGGGTTTCAGGACAGTACCAAACTCGGCAAGAATGTTATGGTAGGCGGACAGGTCGGAATCGTTGGTCATATTCAGATTGCCGATGGCAGCAAGATCAATGCGCAAAGTGGCGTGACCAAATCCCTGAAAACCCCCAACAGTGCAGTTACCGGAAGTCCTGCTTTTGAATATACGAGCGCTCTCCGGGCACAGGCTGCAGCCGGAAACTGCCGGCTTTTGAAAAAAGAATCATAGAACTGGAGAAACTCATTCAGCAATTGCTGGCGGAAAAAGTTTAGGCAATTCTGAATTAATACTTTCAATTTTTCTTATTCCCAAATTTGAACGCTCCCGATATCCGATCTACTCCTGAACTGTAAATAATAAATAAAAAAGTATGGCCGACCAATCAGCCTTTCTCAATACAGTAAAAAACGGGTATAGTTTCAAATCAGAGTCCGTAAAAATCGGCATCGGCATGCTGGATGGGAAACCGGTAACAGGGGCTGATATCAATCTCCCTTTAAAAACCATGAACCGTCACGGATTGATTGCCGGTGCAACCGGAACAGGTAAAACAAAAACCCTGCAGATGATCAGCGAAGCGCTGAGTGATGCAAGTGTGCCGGTACTGGTGATGGATATCAAAGGTGATCTGAGCGGGATCGGTGCCGCCGGAACAGTAAATGATAAAATAAAAGACCGTTGTGCCAGAATCGGGATTAAATATGAACCCCAGCGCTTTCCCGGTTGAATTCCTGACCCTGAGTAATGAAAAAGGAGTTCGGTTACGGGCCACCGTTAGTGAATTCGGACCGATACTATTATCACGAATACTTGAATTGAATGATACACAGGAAGGTCTGGTGGCTATGATCTTTAAATATTGTGACGATAATAAACTGCCTTTGCTGGACCTGAAAGATTTTATCAAGGTACTTCAGTATATCTGCAATGAAGGCAAAGCAGAAATCGAACAGGCTTATGGAAAGATTGCAACAACCTCTACCGGTACCATTCTGCGGAAAGTAATCGAATTGCAACAACAGGGTGCCGATGTTTTTTTTGGAGAAAAAAGTTTTGAAGTGGATGACCTGATGCGCATCAGCGACGATGGGCGGGGAATGATCAATGTTTTGCGCGTCACTGATCTGCAGGATAAACCCAAATTGTTTTCAACTTTCATGCTGCAACTGCTGGCTGAATTATATGCTTCCTGTCCGGAAGAAGGTGACGTGGAAAAACCCAAACTGGTTTTATTTATTGATGAAGCCCACCTGGTTTTCCAGGAAGCCAGTGATGCCCTGCTGAAGCAAATAGAAACCATCGTAAAACTGATCCGTTCCAAAGGCATCGGTATTTTCTTCTGCACACAAAATCCGATGGATGTTCCTTCCGGCGTACTGGCGCAACTGGGATTAAAAGTGCAGCATGCACTACGAGCATTTACAGCCAATGACCGCAAAGCAATCAAACAAACCGCGGAAAATTATCCCGACCAGCACATTTTATAAAACAGAAGACCTGATCACCCAACTCGGGATCGGTGAAGCACTGGTTACCATGCTGGATGAAAAAGGAGTCCCCACACCGCTGGTGCATTGTATGATGGCACCGCCAAAAAGCCGGATGGATATTCTAACTCCTGCAGAAATTGATGCCATCACCGCCAAATCCAAACTGATTCCAAAATACAACCAGGTTATTGACAGTGAAAGTGCCTATGAAATGCTGACTCAAAAATTGCAGGATGCTGCAGATAAAAATCAACCTGTTCCGGCGAAACCCGGCGCTAAACCTGAACCCTCCACGCTGGAAAAAATCCTGAACAGCGGAGCAGCCAAACAGGTGGAAAGAACAGCAGCCAAGTATAATTACCCGAAGCCTTCTAGGGTGCGCTGGGTCTGGGAGGACGAAGCAGCAGCAGTACAAGAAGAAGTCGGGGTGGTTTTAGCAAAGAAATTATTAAACCTTTTATATGAAACATCCAATTCCTGATATGAACCGCAGAAAATTCCTGCGGAATGCTGCACTGACTGCAGCAGGTGCCGGCGCGCTTGGTTTGATCCCATTAAATGATTTTGCCCAACCTCAGGCAGCCGATCCGAATATCAATATAATTGGCCCGAGGGAAGGGTATTCGTTACAGATCGGAATACTGGTTTCCCAAATGGACTGGGTCAGGGCCAGTGTGATCGGTGCGACAAAAGGTCTAACCGAGACCCGAACTTGATTTTCTGGTGGATGCTCAATCCAATTCCATTGGTGCGCTACTCATGCATCTGGCAGCAACAGATGCCATTTACCAGGACCTGACTTTTTATGGTCTGAAGGATTTTAGTCCTGTCAACAAAACGAAATTCGGTGTGGCAATGGAACTGGGTGAAGAAGGCAGAAAACAAATTAAAGGCCATGACCTGGAATATTATATTGCCATCATGACGGAAGTGCGGGAGAACACTTTGAAGGAACTTAAGAAAAGAGATGATAAATGGTTTGCAGAAGTCGATCCCGATTTCTTCGGCGGACCGACAAATAATTTCTGTAAATGGTTTCATGTTTGCGAGCATGAAGCCAATCACCGCGGTCAGATGACCGCAATCAGAAAACGATTGCCCGGAAATAAATCGAAAGGAGAATAATTCTATCTTCTTCCTCCAAAGCCACCACCACCGCGGCCGCCAAAACCGCCACCACCGAATCCTCCGCCACCTCCGCCCCAGCCGCCGCCGCCACCGAATCCGCCGCTGTGACCGCCGCCACCCCAGCCGCCAGAAGCTGCATTTCCCCTTGAACGATCCTGGGCAGCACTGGAAATTTCCGGTGAGGGTGACACCTCCGCCACCACTTTGTCTTGATGAGGTTGTGGGACGGTTGGCAGATGTAGGCGACCAGTTCCCATTCCCTTTATATTGATTCCAGCCGTTGCCGGTATTTTTGTAAACATTTCCGTCCTTTGCCGCATACATATCCCCGTTAGCCGCTTTCGCTACACCACCACTGCTGTTCGGACCACTGGCTCGCAATCGCGCTCCCGCCGTTAGTAGTTCCTTGCTCCGGCAACTGTCTGGCCATAATTATTGGTTGCATGTGCTGTCTGGGTTGTTGTTCCGCGACCATTATTATATACTGATGTACCGGCCTGGCCATAGGCGCCTGATCCCTGACGGGTGGCTGCAGCAGCTCCTGTATATGGATTGTAAGCCTGGCCCGCACTTCTTGTACCATAAGGAGTCGATACAGATGCTCCCCTTGCAGCCGTACCGGTATATGGATTATAAGCTCGTCCGGCGACTTGCAGATCCATAAGGACCATACGCTGTAGCACTGCGTGCATATGTACCCGTATAAGGATTATAAGAAGCACGGTAGGTAACACCACCATAGTATCCATAAGGGTGATAAGCATAAGCCCCATAGGTCATCGCACCTGCATAACAAATCGGAAAACCATAAGGCGGATAATACATATAGGGCGGGTAATAATATCCGGTACCCGAGGCTATGATCATGCCGACCCCGACACCCACTACAAAAGCACCCATATATCCGGCGGTATAACTGGCCTGAACCGTACCTGTTGAAGTGACCGTTTGTGTTACATAAGTGACATTATATACCGGCGAACTGGAAGGTATCGTATAAATCACCTGTGGAACAGAAGTTGCCAGACTCCAGGGACCCTGCGGCGTTGCTGCAGTATACCATAATCCTGAAACACACGCATAATATGAATTATCACTCACCATGATCACTTTTTCTGTTGTATTCTCAACATAAGAAAGGCTGGTTCCCTCAATCGAAACAAATTTAGGCGGACCGGAATACGTGATGGTTACCGGCGGAGCTGCTTTGGGATCTAAGTCAATCTTCGTCGGTATCTGGGCAATCATTACTGCATCTGCTGCCTCGTCTGTTCCCGGAACAGAAGCCAAGTACGCGCGAAGCCGGACTACTCGTTGGAATTTTTGCAAAATCCGCCGGCAAATTCGGTGTAGCATATGTCCAGGGACCACTCCAGGCCCGGGGCGCTAAACCATCTTCCCGGCAGCCAGGTAATAGTATAAATTCGTGATTTTCGAAATGAATATACTATTATTTGTATTCGTGGCATATCTGAGCGAAGTACCCTCGATCGCAGTAAAGGAAGGCGTTCCCTTGAAAAGAATAATCTCCGCCGGACCGGTTGAATAAAATACCATGGGTAACGGGCTACTCGCCGTTTTCGGTGCCGGAACAGCGCCCTTCAACAGATTTTTCCAGTTGGAATCACTGGATAATTTAGTGAGAGAAGAAGGAAGCTTGGATGTGAAAGTCCAGGGGCCGGGAAGCTGACTGGTTTTCTGCCATTCTTTGTCATCAAAAAGATAATAGGTCGAACTCGCCTTATCAAAAAAAAGGGCCAGTTTGCATTGAACACATATTGAATGCCGCCCTTGGTGGCATCTGTGAGTGCCGGTTCTCCCTCCAGTTGGAGAAGAATGGCCGGTTTATCACTTACAAAAATGGTGGGTGGATCATTTTGTACTGTTACCGCCTTGCTGGCATCCATCTTTTTCGGCGTACTGGCGATGATCCTTTCCATGGAAATATTTACCGTTTTACTTACATCAATAAAACCACGTACTATTTGTCCCATGGAGGCTGCCGTGGTTTCATCCAGTGACGGGAAGTGCACATCCGTGACATTCATATTAAAAATCGTAACCATGTGGGTATAGGTGTCCACGGTAGTTGTGGCACTCATATAAAGGACGCCAACGACCTCTTTGGCCTGGTAGGGCGTCAGGGAAAATGCCATCCTGAAATTCAAGGTCTGATACTCGGGCCAGTCTTCTACCTGTGGAGTATACAACACGAGTATGGATCCATTATTTGTCAGTTGTCTGGGCCACCCCGGATCCTGTGCAAAAGAACCGGCAACGGATCCCAGAACCAATATGATAAAATGGATTAGCTTTTTCATGAGAATTTTTTTGTGAATTCTTTTTCAATTCCTGATTCCGACTAGCGGGGAAGAGATATAAAGTTACTGGTGTTGACCGAGAATTGTAGCCTTCAAAATAGCCTCAGTTAACAGTTAAATACAGGAATGAAATGGTAAAAAATCAAGGAGATAAATTCGATCGCAAGAGTTTTCAATGAAGTACTATCACAAATCCTTTTCTGAATTGCATGGCCTTGGTATCTGTGTTCCGGTAAGTTGCCATCCAGATATAAGTACCGGTTTGTGCGGGTGTGCCATTATAAGTCCCGTTCCAGCCTTTACCGAAATCATATGTCAGGAAAATAATCTTCCCATAACGGTCAAAGATCTGCATCCGGTATTCTGACATACTACAAGGATGCAGGGGTCGGAACACATCGTTGCGCCCGTCATTATCGGGTGTAAATGCATTGGGTAAAGTAAGTTCACAGGCACAGGTCTTTCTTGCAATATGTACCGCAGCCGTATCATATCCACAACCGTTATGGGCGATTACTCTGTAGATACCTGAGTCACCAACAACGTAATTAAGGGCCGTATTTCCATCCTGCCAGGCAAATTCATTTGCATTAGTTTTTACATGCAGTATAAATTCTTCTCCGATGCAAAGTGTTGTATCTCTTCCAATATTCAAATCCAGACTGTCGTTGAATGTGACCTGCAGACTATCCTTATAAATACATTGTCCCACCTGGGCCACCACACTATACATGCCCGGTTCATAAACATAATAGGTAGATTGCTTCGTCTGGTTCTGGTCATCACTTTGTGGCGGATCGGAAACCCAGTTATAAGTTCCATTTCCAAAATCAGCATCGAGGATCAGGGTGCTGCCTTTGCAAATCGCAGTATCATGAAAATCCAGGTTTTTATTTCCCCGGTACATAATTTCAACTGTATCCACGACTTCACACTGTCCTGAAATATTTACAAAGGCCCAATAATTACCCGCGCTATTTACCTGTATAGTTTGTGTTGTTTCTTTTGTATTCCACATATATGCAGAAGCGCCGGCTGCACTGGCTGTAATCGGAAATATTTCTTTCGGGCATAGTAACGTATCAGGTCCCAGCGAAAATGGAGGAGCGGGAAAAGCTGAAAAGGTAATATTCGCGGTATCCATGATGTTCCGCATCCCGGTACCGAAACATTTCAATATATTGTCCGCCTGGTGCCTGCGTTAAAAGTTGCCCCTCGTTTGCTCCGGGGATCACCGAACCGTTCAGTTCCCAGGAATAATTTCCATTCTGCGTCGATGCATTCAGTGTGAGTGTATCCCCTGCACACATTACATGATCATCTCCCAGTTTTATTTTGGGCAGGTTGCTAAAGAATATTCCTATAGAATCCGTTACGGCACATCCGTCAATTTTTACTGTATACACGCCAGTCTTGGTTATTTTCAGATCCGGTGTTGCGGTCAGGCTGTCGTCGTTCCATTCGTAAACAGCGCCCGATATCACAGGCGCAGAAAGACTGGTATCGTCTTTTGCACACAGATAAATATCAGGACCGAAATTATAAGAAACCGGGGTAATGACATGTATTGTATCAAAAAGCCGGAGTGAGTCTCCTGCCGATACTACCAGCAGGGATACCGGGTAACTCCCGCGCTTGCAAATAAATGTAACGGGGATTTGGATCCGGCCGTATTGTAAATACCTGAAGCGGGGTCTCCAAAATTCCAGGCAACTTTTTGGGGGAAATCAATGCGATCGAAAATGGATGAACCAAAGCAATCTTATAATTCACACAAGTGGAATTAAAAGTTATACTGTCTTTCTGGGCCAGGCCTGAAGAAGAATAAGCAACTAATGGTAACGTGTTAGTAAATTATATTTAATCCTTTTTATCAATTGGGTGCTTTTATCATCGTTCTTACCTGCTGTGTCGATCCGTTTTGTAATCTTGCGTAATAAACACCGGACGCCAGTGAGCTGCCATTAAAAACAACTGTATATTCTCCTTTCACATAAGTCGCACTCACCGGTATTGCAATCAACTTACCGGATACGTCAAAAATCTGAATCAGGGTATAACCACCTTCAGTCTTGAACGTGATCGTTGTTGAAATAACAAATGGATTGGGATCGTTCCGGATCAATTTGTCTCCCAGATTATTCGGAGGCTGCTCTATTGAACAGGCCGAGGCTTCTACCAGTGGCAGGTATTGATAATTTTTATACAGCATGTTGCTCACATCCGTGGGGTCCACACAGAACCAGTCGCGCAAAACAGTCGCATATACAGATCTGAAATCGTATTGCATTGGTAAGCTTGATCCTGAATCCAGCGAAGAAGGAAGGTCGGGAGGATTTCCAAGCACGCCCTGTTTCACCGGTTCACCAAACAAAAACACAGGTTGGGCCGCGCCATGATCGGTTCCCGCGCTGCCATTGGATTTGATTCTTCTTCCAAATTCAGAAAAAGTCATTCCAATAACCCGTTTGCTTACACCTAGCTGGGTAGTCCGTCTGGAAAGCTGAAATGGCCTCGGATACCTGTTTCAATAACTGGGCATGATTTCCGGTGATTGTATTTCCCGCCTGTACCTGACCACCATGGGTATCAAAACCACCCATACTTACCATATAGACTTTAGTTTTCAGACCGCCGGAAATTAGTCTCGAACAGTCTTCAACTGGGCTGCGAGATAGTTGTTTGCAGGATAAGCTGCCTGGGCACCTGCTTGGCTGCGCTCACAATACATCCGCATATTTATTTGTTTGCCGGGCAACTGTTCGCAGGTAAGTAATCTCGTGCCCATCGGGGAATCAGGAACAGGACGAGGATCCCGTTAATCAGATTGTAGAAATCAATATCTGTCGGCACGGCCATAGCGGTAAACCCACCAGGGCCCATGAACGTAGTTGAAATGACGGAACCATCTGGATGGCCAGCGGATCGGCATAGTTCCGGCATTTGGATACCGACCGGGAAATTTTCATAACTGGAACTCAGGAATGGCCGGTCCATCCGGTTGTCAGGTACTGATCGGAATCTGCACCGGTGAGCCAGATATCCGTGGAACGAAAATGAGACTGATTCGGTTCCGGGTATCCACAGAATAAAGAATAGCCAGCTTATCTTCATTATACATTTTCTGCATTCCACTTAATCGGATGTAAACCGGCTTTCGAATAACCACTCAGTGGAAGCACTTTGTCGAGCGGTATCGCAATATTCTTACGGAGATTCACATAGTCTCCATAGTTTACAATGGGCACCACAGTATTCAATCCGTCATTACCACCGGCCAGTTGGATCATGACAAATACATGATCATTATCGCTGCGCCCGCCAGCGTTTCAAAAAAGCCGGAGCGCCAAATGCCTTCACCGTAAAACCATTCACAAGCGAAGGAAAAATGGCCGATGCCGGAATCACGCTTCTTAAAAAATGACGTCTTTTCATAGGAGTGGATTCGGATTATGAAAGATGATATTCCGGAGGTTCATCAGATATTTATAAAATGTCTGCAACCTGGTAAAAACAGTTCCTTCAGCCATATCTGCCGGATTGGCTATATAGGCATTCCAGGCGTCGGTCCAGTAATAATCTGTTGTGAGGCCGCCGAGTAAAATATTTTGTTTCAGGCTCAAAATGGTTTCTGCCGATAGCGGAACACGATATAAAATATCCAGCGATTCACTGATGAGTAAATTCGGATCGGCAGGGTTTGCCAGAGAACTGGCAAATGCGAGCGGGTCAATTAATAAAGGCACCATATTCATCATGGCTCCGCTCGTGATCATCTGATCCGTGAATGCATTACGCTCGGTATAAGTGACTGAATTGATCCATAGTTCATGGTAGGCCGTGCCTTCTAATATGCATACCATCCGGCCACTTCGGAATACCAAAATTTCCGTTGCAACAGGGAGGTTGTCTGAAAAGAAGAATTTCCCAGGCACTGTAACAGGATCCTCATCTGAAGGATCCGGCATTTTCACATCATATTCGCGCATCAGCCCGAGTACAAAATCCAGCGGACTCTTGATAATACAGGCGCTTGAATACGCCATATTATAAAAATGATCACTCTTCAAAGAACGGACATCACAGTGGTAATATCATAGCCACTGTTCCGGAATACATTTGCCAGCGGTGTAATGATATTGGCTTCGATGGTATCATCGATTATATAAATGAAAAAACTGTAAATCTTCCGGCAGATGAATTTGGCAGACTTCGGGTTATTGAAAATCATGTTCAGCAGATCATCCAGTTCACTTGCACCCGCAGATCCTGAACGCCCGGTGATGATGGTACTGCCGTAAAAATTGGAAAAGGATTTATTTTGGTCATCGTGGCCTGCCACATCGAAATAATAATTGAAATAACTATCCACCGTGTGTCCGGTAAGAACTTGGGTTGCTGTGTGCACGTCTCCTTCGGGTAATGTGATCCGGACCCTTTCCGATAGTATATAATTCCTGCAATCCCGCCCATAATTCTCATTGGGAGAAGTTTTTTTATTGGTATTGCCATTCAGAAAGACAAAGCATGGCGGAACTAGGGTGATTGCCTTTACCATTTGCTTCAGGCTTCCCGATGCATTCGCGCAAAATGAGATAATAGTCGTACCAGGGACGGGCGGTATCTTCCAAATGAGCCCGTGAGTCGATCGCAAAATGATTATGCCAGAAGAGTGTAAGCTTTTCGTGAATATTACGGTTTTCATTAAGCATCTGACCAATCCACCAGCATTTCAGTGAATCCAGTCGCCTTTCATTCAGATCGGATCAGGATAATCCTATTCCGGTATCTATCCAGGTAGCCCAGGCAGCAACACCGGTTGGATCAGTATAACCGTCGGAACTATATGAATTGAGTGGAACTGTTGAAGGTGGTGGGCAGGTGTGAGTAATTATCCACCGCCTGCGACATAGACAGGCTGAGAAAATAATTCAGATTGTCGACTTTAACACCGAAAACTGTTCTTTTTAGCAGATGTGCCACTTCTGTCGGTGGACCATTCACCGGAATTATCAATCCATCTGCTAAAGAAGCACCCGCGCACAGTTCTATCCAGGCGGAAAAGCACGGGTTTTTCCATCAGGTTGCCGCTTGAAAAG
>CAWEWO010000002.1:0-847775 GCA_963812825.1 uncultured Bacteroidota bacterium | reverse complement strand
TTTCACACTCTTTTTTATTCTCCTAACCCGAAGCGCTGTGGATAACGCACCCGCTCCAAAAACAAGCCCTTCGCCGGCACATTAAAATTCACCCGGGATGGGTCCCTGCCGTTCAATATTTCTTCAAACTGACCCGGAGTTATAATACCCCTTCCGACCAGTAACATGGTTCCCGTCAGCCCCCTGACCATGCCCCTTAAAAACCGGTTCGCCCGGATCCGGTAGTAACATTCCCCATCTTCCCTTACCCAATGGCTCTCTATTATGCTGCAACGGAAGTGATTTACCTGCGTATTTCGTTTGGAAAAACTCGTAAAATCTGTAAAGTCCTTTAACCGGCAGGCGACCTCTTCCAAAACCACCCAGTCCAGTGGATAAGGGTAGAAATAAGCCCGGTCCGCCAGAAAGGGCTCCTTTCTCCCATATATATAATACCGGTATTCCCTGCTTTCGGCGTCAAACCGGCAATGGGCTCCTTCGGGCATCAGGAATATACCCCGGATAGTATATATCCCCCGGCAGTATGGCATTCAGACGGTAAACCATCTCCCCCACAACGGGTTCATCAAAATCAAAATGAAAATAATTCTGGTGGGCATGAACGCCGGTATCCGTGCGCGATGCACCGGTCATCATTACTTCTTTCCGGAAAAAAACCGCAAAGGCTTTTTCAATTTCTTCCTGTATGGATCCCGCATTGGCCTGAACCTGGAATCCACTGTAGGCCGTGCCTTTATAAGCAACTTCTAAAAAATAACGGGACATGCCCAAAGATACCGGGGAATCAGGACCGTTTTTCGGCCATCGCCAGGAATTTGCGCTGGAAATTCTTGTCAGTGTACATATCAGCCAGTTCAGGAAAATGCTCCCAGTCTGCGATATGCATATGAGCTGCATCCATCAAACGATACCGGGATTTATCGGATACAAATAAGGAGGCAAGCTGGCGGACCTGAGCAACAGTAAAGCATTTCAGGGCAAAAGCGCCTGAAGAAACGGCAATTTTTTCCTGGTCGGTATTGGCTTTCAGCATGGCGGACCGGATAAATAATACATCCGCATCCGTAGCCTGGTCCGGACATGCCGGTTGCCCGGGTTTTCCGGCTTTGGCCTTTGCCAGGGCCTTGTTTGCCGCTGAAGTATCCGGTTTATTCCTGACAGGCAGTTTATTCGCCGATGCCGTATCCGGTGATTTAGCCTTTACTGTCGATAAATTTTGCAAGGCAGTATCGGGAACATTCAGTTTTTTTGCCCCCTGAGTTTTAGCGACTGCTGGTTTTTTGAGCAATGAATCCTTGCTTTCAAAGTAAACAAATAAGGTTACCGTATCGGTATGTCCGTCGCTTCCAATATCCAGGAACACAATTTTTCTGGAAATTTTCAACGAAACCTCCCTGATCTTTTTAGGGGGTATAACGGGTTTCAGCGACGCTGACCGGGCCGGGGACGATGGTAAATCACTAGCTGCTGATGGTTGGCCGTTTGGCACCAGCCTGCTTTCGCCACCGGCATCAACAGGAGGCGGGACTGGGTTTGCCGGCCGAGGCTTGACGGCTGACAGATTCTTTTCTTCCCTTTTCAGACTGTCGTTTCTGGCTTTCACGGCTGCCAGGCTGTCCTTAGTAAACCTTTTGGCTTTCAGCAGGCTATCTCTTAAAAAGGCCTTCCTTACTGCTTTCAGACTATCGCTTGAGGCTTTTGCCATCTTTACCATTGCCAGGCTGTCTTTAATCACAGCTTTTCGGGCCGCCTGAAGGCTGTCCTTAATATGATTTTGCTGCCTGCGGGCTTCAATGAGACTGTCCTTATCGGTCTTTTTTGCCGGTCCGGTAGCGACTGCGACAGCAGCAGAGTTGGGTATATTAGTGGTTGGCGGTGGGCGTTGGGCGGTTGACGGGTTAAGGCTGTCTTTCGCAGGCGGCAGTTTGCCGGCGGCGGGAGGTGGAGGATTAACAGCCGCAGAAGGTTTCTGGTTTTGCGCGCCAGACTCCACCTTTGCTGAAGAGGATGGATTGACGGTCGCGGGCTTTTCACCTATCGCAAAAACCCGGTGGCCAATCACAGAAGAGTCTTTCAGGTCGAATCCGTGTCCTCTATATGTATTATACATCACCGAGGTATCATTCACTACAGAGGCCATCAATTTGGAGAACCCATCATCTCTTTTTACCCCCATTTCAAGGATCCGGCTGCTATCCAGTATCATATACCGGATGGATGGTTTCTTTTGTCTGCCAGTTATAGAGAACCCAGCTGCTGTCCGCTCCTTTTAATTGAAAACCGAGGTCCTTCTTCCGTACATTCACCGGAAAAATCTGTTCAGCCAGATTATTTTTTGGAAACCGCAAACCGAGCCTGTATGCACTGTCTTTCAAATGGGATAGGGTAAGATGGCCGTGAACGGAAGAAGAATAAATCTGATCACCAATTCGAACCGTAAAAGGCTGTTTGTTTTCTGCATCAATCAAAATAAGCCCAACTGCCTGCTGCGCGCGGGCGCTGACAGACAAACAAGTAAGCAGAAACACAAAGAAACCGTTCATCCCAAAGAGACCAGGCTTTTGCATTATTTTATATTTCTTGCTGATTCATATGAGACTGGTCTTAGCCTAATATCAAAAAAACGATGCGAATGAAACGACTTCTGATTTTATTTTTTTCTTTTCCCTTAATCTTTAACCTCAAAGCCCAGGACAGTACCCAGCCCGCCAAAGATCCAGCCCTTTTGATTTACCGGGCCATGTTTCCCCATATCAACGACCTGGTGCATACCAAACTCGACGTCCGTTTTGATTATTCCAAGTCATACCTGTACGGAAAAGCCTGGATCACCCTCAAACCACATTTTTACCCGACAGATTCACTTTCACTCGATGCCAAAGGAATGGATATTAAAAGAGGTTTCCCTGCTCAAAGGGAATCAGCACAGTCCGCTGAAGTATAACTATGATGGTTCCACGCTGCGTATTCACCTGGATAAAACGTACCGATACACAGAAAATTACACTATTTATATAGATTATACCTCCAAACCCAATGAGTTAAAAGTCCAGGGCAGCGCCGCCATAACGGATGCCAAAGGTTTATATTTTATCAATCCGCTTGGGTACTGATAAAGAATAAGCCCACCCAAATCTGGACACAGGGTGAAACGGAATCAAATTCTGCCTGGTTTCCCACTATTGATAAACCTGACCAGAAGTGTACCGAAGAAATCATCATGACAGTTCCGGCCAAATACGTAACCCTTTCCAACGGCAAACTGGTTTCGCAGGTGAAAAATGCCGATGGAACCCGTACCGATACCTGGAAAATGGACCTTCCCCATTCGCCCTATCTGGTTTTTATGGGTGTTGGTGATTATGCCATCATCCAGGATAGTTATAAGGGCAAAGAAGTGAATTATTATGTGGAGAAAGAATATGCACCCGTTGCCCGACAGATTTTCGGGTTGACCCCCGAAATGATGGCATTTTATTCCCGCATCCTGGGTTTTGAATATCCCTGGGTAAAATATTCCCAGATGACGGCACGCGATTATGTGAGCGGTGCGATGGAAAACACGACGGCTACCCTGCATACCGATGCCCTGCAACAGGATGCGCGTCAGCTGACAGACGGAAATAAATACGAAGAATATGTAGCACATGAACTTTTTCACCAGTGGTTTGGCGACCTGGCTACCGCTGAAAGCTGGAGTAATCTCACCCTGAATGAATCCTTTGCCAATTTCAGTGAAACAGTCTGGTTTGAATACAAACATGGAAAAGATGCCGGAGATGCCCAGCAATTATCATGATATCGAAAAATACCTGGCAGATCCGGCCAACCCGTCCAAAAACCTGGTGCGGTTTTACTATCCTGAGCGGGAGTCGATGTTTGACATGGTCACGTTATTCCAAGGGAGGCCGTATCCTGAACATGCTGAGAAACTATGTGGGCGACAGCGCTTTTTTCAAAGCGCTGAATCTTTACCTGAATAATTTTAAATTCAAAAATGCAGAAGCGCATAACCTGCGGATGGCATTTGAACAGGTAACCGGCCAGGATCTGAACTGGTACTGGAACCAATGGTACTTTGGCAGCGGACATCCCATTTTCGATATCAATTATAGTTACGACGACGCAAAAAAAACAGCCCTCGTAGTAATAAACCAGGTACAGAATACCGGAAAAATTTTCCGAATTCCCGCTGGCCATCGATGTTTATGAAGGCGGATCAAAAAACCGGCATAAAGTATGGCTGGGAAAAGAAAGCGATAGTTTTTATTTCCCTTACAATAAGAAACCCGACCTGATCAATGTGGATGGAGATAAAATCATCCTCTGCCAGAAACAGGATCACAAAACCCTGGAAAATTTTATTTACCAGTATAATCATGCCGGTCTCTACCTGGACCGTCGTGAAGCCATTGAGTATTGTTCAGAACACCAGGATGAACTTGCAGCGCAGTCACTGCTAAAGCAGGCATGAAGGATCCTTATTTTGAATTGAGGAATCTGACCATGAATTCCCTCGATATGGATAAACCGGCCATAAAAACTGCGGTAGAACCCATATTGCTGGAACTCGCAACCAATGATCCGAACCGGACTGTACAGGCGACTGCCATTGGCTTGCTGGGATCTTATAAGAAACCTGAATATAAAGAGCTGTTTGTAAAAAAGACTGCTGATTCTTCTTATTCTGTAGCGGGTAATGCACTCACGGCACTTGAGTCTGCTGGATGAAGCACAGGCCTATCAGCTCGCCAATGAATTTTCAAAATATCCGGCCAAAGGAGATTTGCTTGCGGCGATGTCTGCGATCTTTATTAAAGAAGGAGATGAATCCAAATTCGATCTGGTCATTGATGGATTTGATAAAATGCCGATGAGCCAGGAGAAGTTCAATCGAGTTCCCTGAGTTTGCTGCATTACTATTGAAGATGCAGAATACTGATCAGTTCAAAAAAGGAGTGGATGCCCTGGTCCGTTTTCGTGAATCCATTCCTGCCGGCCAAAGAGAGGAACTCAGCAACGCTGATTGATAATAATTTTTTAAAACCTATCGGCCAGCGTAAGGAAGCAGCGGGTATGAAAGAGCAGTCGGACTATATTTTGTCGAAAATCAAATAGGCTGAGAAATAGCATAAACACTTACTGATTGGTGTGGAAAGGTGGATACTATGCAAACGTGTGAAAGTGGAAATGAAATTAAAAATTTAATTTTCACTTTCTTACTTCTTCACTACTTCCACACTTCCACACTTCCACACTAAAACAAGAAGCCTGGAACGAAAGTTCCAGGCTTGGCTTTTGTTTTATTTACCAACTTCCGCCGGCACCACCACCGCCGCCGCTTCCGCCACCGAATCCGCCGAAGCCACCCCCGCCGCCACCTGACCAGCCTCCACCTCCTCCACCGGACCAACCGCCGCCACCACGGCCCATGCCGCCGAGCATATTTCCAATCAGGAAAGGAAGTACACCAGAACGATTAAACATTCCACCTCCACCGCCTCTTCCGCCACCACGACTGATCAGCACGAGGATAATGACGAAGAAAATAATGATCCCCAGAATATTTCCTCCCCCTGTTCCGTGTTTTTTGCGCTGATTATATCCTGAAGGAGCCACATATTCTCCACGCGATGCTTTGATGATAGCATCTGCTGCCAGATCAAATCCCCGATAATAATTTTGCTGTTTAAAATTGGGAACGATTTCGTCTTCGATGATCTGCTTTGGCGTAATATCCGGCAATAGCGCCTTCCATTCCGTAACCCGTGGCAATATAAACTTTGTGATCCTGGATCGCTGCCAGAATAACGAGGCCGTTATTCGTTTTCTTATTTCCCACTTTCCAGTCGCGAAGAATTTTCAATGCATAATCCTCGATATCATAATCGCCGGTTGTCTGTACCGTTACTACGGCGATCTGGATAGATGTACTGTCGTCGTAGGCAACCAGTTTTTCTTCCAGTTCCTGCACCTGATCCGCTGTCATCACATGGGCAAAATCATTCACCAGCCTCGGGTGGATTCGGAGGCGCGGGAATATTCTGTGCTGCTGCACCAGACAGGTGAAAACAATCAGGAACAATAATAATTTCTTCATGAAGGGAAGGGCTTTTACCTGCCGAAAACAATATCGTCCGGCAGTTCATTGATATCTGTCTGCCGGTCGTAAGGAAAATGATATTTTAATGCCGCGCCGATATCATGGACAACTTTTGACAACTGCATCTGCATAATGATCTTTTTGAAACTGGGAAAGCATTTGTGTCGACTTCCTTCCTCCAGAATTCCTCGCCCACTTTTTCATGAATGCCATGATCCCCAAAAATAGCCAGTTGCCTGTCTTTTACAGCCAGGTACAATCAGCACAGCATTATGGTTCGCTGTTCCACCCATTTTCAAGAATGGCAAATACCTCTGCCGCCCGGTCCAGTGGATCCACAAAACGGCAATGGCTTTCCACATACACGCGAATTTCCCCGCTGGTCTGCTGTTCCGCTTCCCGGATGGCCGCGACGATTTGTTTTTTTTCTTCTTCAGAAAAAAAATCCTTTCTGGAAAAAAATGGAATTTTCAACTGGTGATATTATGGCGATACTCTATTTCTGAAATTCACGTTCGGTGCCTTTTCAGAACCCGGATCAGACTGGAAAGGTGCTTTGGCATGGAAACCAAACATTCCTCCGAAAATATTATTCGGGAAACTCCTGACAGTCTGGTTATATTCCTGAACCGCAGCATTGAAATCATTTCGTGAAACTTTGATCCGGTTTTCTGTTCCTTCCAGTTGGGCCTGCAGATCCCTGAAATTCTGGGTTGCCTTGAGATCCGGATAGGCTTCAGCTACGGCAAGTAATCTTCCCAGTGCTCCACTCAATCCGGCCTGTGCCTGCTGGAATTTTGCCAGATTTTCCGGAGTAAGATCATTGGCATTGATCTGTACCTGGGTTGCTTTGGCTCGGGCTTCTATGACATTGGTCAAAGTAGTCTGTTCGAAATTAGCAGCGCCTTTTACGGTATTCACGAGATTGGGTATCAGGTCGCTTCTGCGTTGATAATCACTCTGCACATTGGCCCATTTGTTCTTTACATTTTCATCCTTTGCTACCAGACCGTTGTATCCGCTGCAGGCGCATCCGCCAAAAACCAGGATAACAGCACTATAATAATGAGAGAGAGATTACGCGTACTCATAAGATGTGTTTTTTTTGTTGGATGTTAAATGTAACAATTTCCAGAGAAAGAAGTTCGGCCGTGAATTATTTAAGCACCCTGATTGATTGCCGCAATACCCGGCAGTTCTTTTCCTTCAAAATATTCCAGCATCGCTCCGCCACCGGTAGATACATAACTTACTTTGTCTGCCAACCCGAACTGATTTACTGCAGCAACAGAATCTCCACCGCCAACCAGTGAAAAAGCGCCGTTTTTTGTTGCTTCTGCCACAGCAACGGCAATCGCTTTTGTGCCATGCTGGAATTTTTCCATTTCAAAAACACCCATGGGACCGTTCCATAAAATGGTTTTGGATTTTTTGATCACATTGGAAAACTGTTCACAGGCATTCGGACCGATATCCAGACCCATCCATCCATCGGGAATATTATTGCTGGGTGCAGTAGAAGTCTGCGCATGCGCATCAAATTTATCAGCAATGATAGAATCAGAAGGCAGATGAATGCAAACACCTTTTGCTTCAGCCTTTTTCAAAATATCTAGTGCTGTGTGCGATCCGGTCTTCTTCGCAAAGTGATTTTCCGATATTTCCGCCATCGGCTTTCATAAATGTATAAGCCATGCCACCGCCGATAATAATATCTGTTGCTTTTTCCAGCAGGTTTTCGAGAATAAGCATTTTATCAGAAACCTTTGCGCCGCCAATAATGGCTACAAATGGTTTTTCTGCCTGGTGCAAGTACTTTTTCCGCACTCTTTACTTCCGCTTCCATCAGCAGGCCAAACATTTTTTTATCGCCGGGAAAGAATTTTGCAATCACCGCGGTGGAAGCATGTGCCCGGTGTGCGGTACCAAATGCATCATTCACATATACATCTCCCAGTGTCGCCAGTTTTTCTGCAAATCCTTCATCGCCTTTTTCTTCTTCTTTATAAAAACGAAGATTTTCCAGCAGCAGATACTTCTCCGGGTTTCAGCATGCCTGGCTGTCATCTTTGCCTGTTCACCGATACAATCATTGGCAAAAAAAACAGTAACGCCACCCAGCAGTTCCGATAAATGTTTCACCAGGTGTTTCAGCGAATATTTATCCGTCGGACCATCTTTCGGACGCCGAGATGCGACATCAGGATAACGCTTCCACCATCTTTTAATATTTTCTGAATCGTAGGAACTGCGGCCCGCATTCGGGTGTCATCAGTGATTTCCATTTTGTCGTTCAGCGGAACATTGAAATCCACCCGGATCAGGGCTTTTTTCCCTTTGAAATTGTATTGGGAAAATTTTGACATGCGGAGATTATTTTACGGATGGGAAGAAAAAAGTCCCGCGAAACGCGGGACTGTATTATATAAGTCATTTATTTGCTGATCAGTCCTGCAAAATAATTCACGTGCGCACCAGCTGGCTCACATAACTCATTTCATTATCGTACCAGCTGACTGTTTTTACCAGTTGTTTGTCGCCCACGGTCATTACTTTGGTCTGTGTGGCATCGAAGAAAGAACCAAAATGAATGCCGACCATATCGCTGCTTACAATTTCATCTTCGGTATAACCAAAACTTTCATTGCTGCCGGCTTTCATCGCTGCATTGACTTCTTCAACAGTTACTTTTTTATTTAGGATAGTAGTCAGTTCAGTCAGTGAACCGGTAAGAACCGGAACACGCTGTGCACTTCCATCCAGTTTACCTTTCAATCTGGGAAGAACCAGGCCGATGGCTTTTGCAGCGCCGGTACTATTGGGAACAATATTTTGGGCAGCTGCTCTTGCACGGCGCAGATCACCTTTTGGATGCGGAGCATCCTGGGTATTCTGATCATTCGTATAAGCATGAACGGTAGTCATGAAACCCATTTCGATGCCAAATGATTTGTCCAGCACCTCTGCCATCGGTGCCAGACAATTGGTGGTGCAGGATGCGCAACTGATAACTGTTTCCTTGCCATCCAGAATATTATGGTTTACATTGAATACAATTGTTTTCAGATCACCGGTGGCAGGTGCAGAAATCACCACACGTTTTGCACCGCCTTTCAAATGCACTTCTGCTTTTTCCTTATCTGTAAAAAAACCTGTGCATTCCAGTACCACATCCACATCATGATCTTTCCAGGGAATTTCTGCCGGATTTTTCTGTGCATATATTTTTATTTCATCTCCATTTACAGAGATGGAATTTTCAGTATGATTTTACATCTTCATTAAAACGACCCTGGGCACTATCGTATTTGAGGAGATGCGCCAATACTTTAGGACTGGTTAGATCATTGATCGCCACAACATCAATACCTTTCATATTATAAATCTGGCGATAAACCAAACGTCCGATCCGGCCGAAACCATTGATCGCAACTTTAACTGTGCTCATAGCTTTGATTGTTTAATTTTTAGGATGCAAAGTTACGAAACAAAAACATTTGGGAAGTTATCGGGCCAGTCTATATCTTTGCAGACCCTAAACGGTAAATAACCTGTTGGGTTTACAGTGTTAACGCCGCGTTGGTCAAGGGGTTAAGACGCATCCCTTTCACGGATGAATCACGGGTTCGATTCCCGTACGCGGTACTTTCGGGTTTCAAGTCGAGACTGCCAATCCTTTTTAGCCGCCACTGGAAACAGTCTGGCGGTTTTTGTTTTTCTTTGCTTGCTTCAAATTATTTGGTAGCTTTCTGTTCTATTTTTCCCCCACTTCAGAGGAAAAACGAGTCAATACATTTATGTATTTGTATATATTTAATCAAAAACAATAAACAATGAAAAGATTTTTTTTCCTGCCTGTCATTTCAATGTCAGTCCTGTTACTTTCCTGTGGTAACGGATCTAATGAAAAAGAAACTCAAAATACCGATACAGCAGTGGCAGTTGCTCCGGCTCCTGCTAAGTGAAACCCGCATTTACCCCGTTTAAAGTGGTTGTAGTTCAGCACAAGGTTAAAGATTTCGCAAAATCAGAAGAGGTATACTTTAACAGGGATTCACTGCGTAATAGCTTTGGCATTACTCACTATGTGATTGGACGGGATGTAAAAGATTCCAACGTTGTTTTTGTTGTTGATAAAATAACAGACGTAGACAAGGCGAAGGCCTTTTATGCCCTGCCTGCAACCAAAGATGCTGATGAAGAAGGCAGGTGTAACAACCCTCCCCGGACTTACTTATGGGGAATTTGAACGCACAAATGATGCCCCTATTCAATTTATGGACGGGTTAGCAGTAACACATCATGTAAAAGATTATGGTGTCTGGTTAAAGGCCTATGAAGCCGAAGGCGATGCCGACCAGAAGAGACAATGGACTGATTGAACGCGGTATCGCCCGTAATCTTTACGATTCAAACACAGTTTCTATTTTTTTCGAGGTGAGCGATATGGCAAAGGCAAAAGCAAGAACAGCTTCACCCGAATTGAAGAAGATAATGACAGATGCCGGTGTGGACAGCCCTCCTACATTCCGCTGGTACAAATTGATAAAGTAAACCAGGGCTAAAAATTACATTCGAAATCTTTTAGTTTTTTATAAGTCTGACTACAAACCCGCCGCCGGGCGCGAGGTGGATGGGCATACTGCTCCCGGATTCGAATGTTGTTATTTTCAATGATATAATCCATCGCATTCCGGTCGGCGTTGATGCCATCACGACAAATTGTTGCCGTGTATCGGCCGGCAGGCAGAAATGAAAAATCAATTCTGCAGTCGTACGCTTTTTCTCCCGCCATACCACCGATATACCAGTTGTTTCCGTTACGCCTGGCTGTAACGATCTGTTCCGCTACCCTGGCCTGCAATATCAGTGTCGTATCCCAGACGGTCGGAAAAGAACCGAGCAGTTCCATAAACTCCGGTTCCATCCATCCCTGCGAAGGATTTCCCGAAAATATCTGCATGGGATTGTCATACACAATAAACATCGCCAGCTGTTGGCAGCGGGTAGTCTGGCTCATTACCTTTCCCCAGATGGGTCTGAACATTTTCGGATTCGCATTATCAAGGAGTCCGGGTTCATAATCCAACGGCCCTGCAAGCATTCGCGTAAAAGGAATTGTACAATTGTGAGCAGCAGTTGGTTTATCGCTCCAGGCATTGTATTCACTGCCCAATACAGCTTCGCGGGTAATATTGTTAGGATAAGTCCGGTTGTATCCTTTTGGCGGATAAGCACCATGAAACATGATCATGATCTTTGCCTTTGCACAGGCTTCGGTGATTTTCTTATAAAAGTTTACCGTTTTCTGATCGTCCCGGTCAATAAAATCCGTCATGATAAAATCCACACCCCATCGCTGAAATTGTTTTAGTGCACTGTCCAATTGCCTGTCGAGCGTCATGGACAGTGTCCACATGCTGAGTCCGATCCCGCGCGACCTTGCATAAGCGGCAATCGAATCCATGTTAAGCCGGGGATTGATCTTAAACAGATCTTTTGTATCACTCCATCCGGCATCCATCATGATTCGGTTGAAACCAAACCGTTTTGCGAAATCGATATAGTATTTATAAGATTCCGTGTTAATACCCGATCTGAAAGGAACATTGAATAAATTAATATCAATGATCCATTCGTCTGTGCATTTGCCCGGATGAATCCAGCCGGCATCTTTGATTGTAGTCGGTGATGCGAGCCGGTAAACAAGATCATTCGCAGGCAGGTCTTTGTCCTCGCGCGCGATCAGCATGGCCCGCCAGGGAAAGTTTCTGGTGCCTTTCGTCTTTGCAAAATATCCCGCCCGTTTACTGACAACCATTTCAGGATATTCACCTTCCACAATTCTTTCCTCCAATGGATATGCTGCAAAAGCGCCTTCCAACATTTCTTTCCCGGATCCCTGCAAAAACATTCCCGGGTAATCGTCCAGATCAGATTCTGTAACGGCAACATAAATATCGTTAACCGTTTTAACGAGTACGGGTGAATACATATAATCATTAACCGATACACTATCGAGATTCCTATAAGGATACAGTTCCTCAAAACTGGTATGAAAAACATCCAAACCTTCTCTTTTCTGTACTATGGGCGTATAGGCGTGGGCAGCGGGCATGAATTTAAACAATGCTTTTTCACTTAAGACGACGATCGAATCCTGGAAAGATGTTCTGATCCTGTAGGCAACACCATCATTATAGGCGCGGAAGAAAATGGAAAATCCGCTGGCAAACTCTATAGTAAGTTCATCGAATTCATCCGGAATATATTTCCGGCTCACCGCCACCTGCGCCACAATAGTTTCATTTACCCTGCGTGAATTTTTTCTGATAATTTTCATATCGCCCGACAAGTTCCGCCCGTCTTCCAGCGTCATGTCAATTTCTGACTCATCCAGTATTTTTTTTTCATCCACAAATACTGAGTAACTCAACCTGCCGGATGTTTTTATTTCAACACGTATTGTTTTATCAGGAGAAAGAAGCTGAAGTTTCGGCTGACCATTGACTGTTAGTCCGACAAACGTCGCCAGGCACAGATGAAGCCATATTCTCATGCAGATGGAATATTTAGATATAATTACGAATTTTTAATGCAACCCCTGGAAATAGTTTTCCGGCCTGGCTCGTGCCGGAAAAAGGGACCGATTATTTAATACAATAGATTTTTTTGAATATTGCACATCCATTTAAACTGTGGGCAATACCTGTTGAATAAGGGGGATTTCCGGTTCCATAATAATTTTTTTTGAAGCATCTATCCCAATCCAGCATATTCCACCAATAGTCAATAGGATCACCATTAAAAACTGGGGCGCTTCAAAACTGTGGGTAATATCCACAATCTTTCCAAAAAATATGGACATCAGAAAAGTCCTGATTGTCCACAAAAATTCATAATCCCGGTTAAGTAGATACCCGGTCTCCACCAATATCTACGCAGGTGGCAAAGCAGGTTAATACGATCGTTACCAGTAAAAAATCTGCAGCCACAAAGCTGATGGTGACCAGGGTTTGATTTGTTGCCCGGGCAGAAAAAAATTGCCATGGCCATAAGTCCGAATGAAACCATAGCTATGGTTTTGCGGGCAAAAGTATTTCCTTTTATCCTGATCAGCCAGTCACTTATGACGCCGGATAATAATGATGAAATAAAACCAGCGGCAAAAACAAAGGACATGATTGTTCCCATTTGTTTTTCGGAAAAATGTTTTCCTTCCTGCAAATAATTAGGCATCCATGCGGTAAAAAAATAATTTGCCCACTGAATACAGAAATAAGAAAAAAATAATGCCCAGAGCATGGGATTTCTGAAAATCTTTTTCCATGGAAACATCTGATTATGCTTCACATAGTTGCGGTTATTCTCGATCAGCTCTTTTTCTTCTTTTGTAATACGTTTCATTTCCCGCGGCTCGTTTCGGTACCATAACCAGCACACTAAAACCCAGATCAGGCCGAGGATCGCATTTACGAAAAATGGCGCGCGCCAGCCAAATGCTGATGCAATGGGAACTACGATCATCGGCGCCAGCGCCCCGCCCGTAGATGCACCCATACCCAGCCAGGACATGCCTCTCGATGTTTCTGATTTCGGAACCCAGCGGGAAATTACCCCACAGCTATTCGGATAAGCTCCGGCTTCACCCATTCCAAATAAAAATCGCACCAGGATAAGACTGGTCAGACCATTGACACAACCGGTGAGCGCAGTAAAAACAGACCACCAGATCACGATGCGCAGCATAACTTTTCTCTGACCCAGACGGTCGCCCATAATACCGGAAGGTATTTCGAACAAAGCATATGCAAGAACAAACGCACTGAGTACCCAGCCAAACTGGGTATTGCTCAGGTGAAATGCAGATTTGATCCGAACCCCGACCAGGGAGATAGAAACCCTGTCCAGATATGTGATCAGGATGAGAAAATACAATAAAATCATCACCCGCAGGCGGTGAGGGAATTTTATGGACCCGGTCATTTCAAGGGTTGTTCACCTAAAATAGACTTAACTTTTAAGTTATGGCCGGAAGGCATGCAATTTATTTGCAAAAAACTGATCGACAGTTAGATTTCCTCTTCAATTATTGAGCAATAAGATATAGATGGCTGTCATCAGGCAGGTCCAGAAGTAAGCGTGGTATTTACCCTGCGGATCGATTGCCGGTTCCAGAACGATCCATCCGTTACGCACGGTTTCTTTGAAATTATGGACCATTCCAAATTTTTCCATAAGCTGCGGATTTGTAATATTCACTTTGTAATAGGGCATAACACCGGGCGGTTCAAAATATTCCACTTCAGCGTCGTAGTTCTTATCCAAAAATGTGAATGAAATATTAGTTCTTTCCATGTTCCGTTTTTTTTAAATGCCAGGGGCTTTATGAATGATTAGTGTATCGCGTACGCAGAATCTATGCAATTATATTGCCCGGTTTAAAAAAGGACAAGAGTCCGGGTGATTAGTTCGATTTCCAATACCGGCCGTGCTCCGCGGAAATTTTTCTATACCCTGTATGGCAGGGATATTGAATCAATAATATCATGAATTGCAACAGGGGACATAGACTTTTTACTGAAGACCCACGATATTTGCGCTCATATAACTAAAATGAAGATTTTTTCAAGGGATAGGCGGGTATTTTGGAAATATGCCTTTGGACTGAGCCTGCTTGTCTTTTTCAACACGGGCTTTAGTCAGAACCTGCGTGACCAGCCGATGCCCCGGATCGATTCCTCCCTCAACAAACAAAGTTTTATTTACGCGGTAAAGGACACCAATTCACTGGGACTGGATATTTATACCCTGAAAGGGTCAGATTCATCCGTCAGGAAGCCATGTATGATTTTTGCTTTCGGCGGGGCATTTGTTGGCGGAAGACGGGATGATTCGATTTACAACAAATATTTCAACAGCCTGGCAGAGAACAATTACGTTGTCGTTTCGATTTCTTACCGACTGGGGCTAAGGGGTGTCAGGCATGTATCGAAATTCAATATAAAACCATTCAGGAATGCGGTTAACATGGCCGTGGATGATCTGTTTGATGCAACCAACTGGATCATCGGTCACGCGGGCATGTTTGGAATCGACACATCCAGGATATTGCTATCGGGTTCCAGCTCGGGTGCAATAACCATGCTGACTGCCGAATTTGAAAGAAGAAACGAATATGCTGTCACCAATAAACTGCCCGCCGGTTTTCAGTACGCGGGACTGATTAGTTTCTCCGGAGCAATCCTGAGTTTTGACGGAAGCCTGAAATACAAACAGGAACCTGCGCCCAAGCTGATGTTTCATGGTACTGCCGATAATATTGTCCCTTATAAGAAAATCCGTTTCTTAAATAAGGGATTTTATGGTTCGGCATGGATCGCCAAAATCTCCAGGGAAAAAAATTATCCTTATTTTCTGTATGGTGAGGAAGGAATGGGGCATGAAGTATCTGTACTTCCCATGCTTTATAATATTCCTGAAATCCTTGATTTCCTGAACACATATATTGTAATGGAAAAAAAGTTCCAGATAGATCTGAATATAAAAGATCCGGAACAAAAACCCCTGATGCTGATCAAGTCGTCCGAATTGATGAAGAAACTGAATAACTAATATTAGTTATATATTCAAAGATGAAAAAAACAAACTCCGGTCATAAAGGGAAAACCGATAGCCTGCTGCATATTGTAATGGGATTCGTCATTCTGATGCATGGGATAGAAAGACTGGATAACCATTTTTATAGCGGGGTTGTTTTTATTCTTGCCAGCGCCATTTTTCTTTCATGCGCCCTATTCCATAAAAAATTAACCGGCCGATTCCCTTTCCTCGACTGTATCTTTCATTTGCTTGAAGGCTTTCTCGCCCTGGTTATTGCCCTGGAATATTTCCAGGAAGGCAAAAAATATATTCAATACTTCTATATACTGGCAACAGCTTCTCTATTCCTTTGCCGCTCTGAAAAATTACCAACGGCTGAAAAATAAATTTGCAATAACGATTCCCGATCAGCCAAAAGAAGAAGAGGTAAAAGCAGATAATGAAAATTCAGTAAATTTATAGATCACCTGAAAATCCATCCATATGATCTTTCTACATGACACTGCGATTTCTCTTGTTCTGTTTTATTTTGTAGTGGGCATTTTACTGACAGTCATTCTTGCACAGGCTTACACAATATGGAAACTAAAAAAAAGAAATTCTATACATTGATGAATGAAAAAACTCTCCTTTTTTTTACTTTGTCTCTTCAGCATTCCCTGCCTCTCACAGCAAGGACCATGGCCCGTTTTAAAACATTATGAAGGAAAATTTATTGAAAAAATAGCCATGCCCGTGGGTGGTATCGGCACCGGAAATATATCCATTGGCGGTAATGGCCAATGGAAAGATGTGGAGATCATGAATAAACCCGGCATGGGATTTTATGGATCAGTAACACCAAAGACAGGCACCCTGTTTTATGGTGTTTACACAGAATGCATCCGGTGAAAAACATGCTAAAGCACTGATGGGTCCGATTCCTCCCCCGGAATATACCGGATCGGAAGGAAGTGTTGCACCCAACCACGGATTTCCCAGATTTGCAAATGCCAGTTTTGATGCGGCTTATCCCTTTGCTGTAGTGAACCTGGATGATGAGGCAATGCCCGTTTCCGCAAAAGCAAAAGTCTTTAATCCGTTTATTCCGGGTGATGCCCATCAGCAGTGGTATTCCGGTTGCGGTTATCCGTTATGAGATAAAAAATAAAACGAATCAGCCACTGACCATCGCCGTTGCCGGATCACTGGATAATTTTATCGGCATGGATGGCTCCGTGGTTGAATTCAATAATTTCAACCGGGCCATTAATCCCGCTGGGAACAAAAAATAACCGTAACCGTTTCAGACAATCAGACTGGACTTGGCCGGTATCTATATGACTTCCGACAGTGTTGACCATGATTCCAATGCCTGGGGAACCATGGCGCTGACCACGTCGGCAATACAGACACGGGTTATGATATCAGTTACCGGACCCAGTTCAGTCCGAAGGGATGGAATGACAATATCACTGATATGTGGGATGATTTTTCCGACGATGGAATTTTCAAAGATGTTCAATTTGATCAAAAAGGTAAATGATCCGCGGGCGGCATTATCCGTTAAACTGCAACTGGCCGCCCATGAAACAAAAGAAATTGAATTTTTTCTGACCTGGGATTTTCCGAACCGCAAAGACTGGAATGATAAAGTAACCATTGGTAATTATTATTCCACCTTTTATTCGGATGCCTGGGATGTTGCAGAAAAAACACTGCCCTCAATTGCCGCACTTGAAGCAAAGACAATTGATTTTGTAAATCTTATTGCTAAAAGTGATTATCCCGCTGTCATTAAAGAAGCCGCACTTTTCAACAGCAGTACACTGCGTTCACAAACCGCCTTTCGAAATAAGGAAGGATATTTTTTCGGATGGGAAGGTGTATTTGCTGCTACCGGTTCCTGTTATGGTAACTGCACGCATGTATGGAATTATGAACAGGCCACACCATTTCTTTTTGGCAGTCTGGCCATGAAAATGCGGGAAGTAGAATACCAATATGGACTGAATGACAGTTCCGGGTTGATGAGTTTCAGGGTTTCACTGCCTTTTAATAAAAAGGAAAACTGGAAAATAGCGGCGGCAGACGGACAAATGGGCACGGTGATGAAAGTGTATCGCGAATGGCAATTATCCGGTGATGATGAATTTCTGCAACAACCTGGCCGGGTGTAAAAAAAGCACTGGCCTTTGCCTGGATCACAAGGAGGATGGGATGCCGACCAGGATGGCGTGATGGAAGGCTGCCAGCACAATACCATGGACATCGAATATTTTGGTCCCAATCCGGAAATTGAATTCTGGTACCTCGGTGCACTGAAAGCGGCATCCAGAATGGCCGCATATCTAAAAGACCATGAAATTTCAGCAAACCTGTTCACCACTGTTTGAAAAAGGAAGTCAATGGACAGATCAGCATTTGTTCAATGGTGAATTTTATATTCAGCAAATCCGGCCGGTTGCAGATAAAAATATGATTGCCACCGGCCTAATGGCCGGCATGGGTGCATCAGAATCTGAAAAATCCGGACTTCCAGATCGGAGAAGGCTGCCTGGTGGATCAGCTGGTGGGACAAAATATGGCCTGGATCTGCGGACTGGGTTATCTGGCCGATTCCGCTCATATCAAAAAAACGCTGGAGAGTATTTAGAAATACAATCATGTGGTTTCATTCGGTGATCATTTTAATAATATGCGTTCCTATGCGCTGGGTGATGAATCCGGGCTGATGCTTACTTCCTATCCCGATCCGTCCAAAAGGCCCGCCGTTCCGCTTTCCTATGCGTTTGAAGCCTGGACCGGACTTGAATACACTGCTGCCACCGGCATGATCTATGAGGGCATGACATGAAGAAGCTCTGAAAATTATTTCGGATGTCCGTAACCGTTATGACGGGTATAAAAGAAATCCTTTTAATGAAGAAGAATGCGGAAATCATTATGCCCGGGCCATGGCGAGCTGGTCGGCATTATTGCGCTGAGCCGTTTCAACTATTCCGGCCGTTGAAAAATCATTTTCCATTACTGCCAAGCCGGGAAATTATTTCTGGTCGAATGGATACAGCTGGGGGAATGTAACCGTGAGTAATCACAAGTTGCTGATTAGCGTTCATCATGGCAGTCTCGCATTAAAAACGATTCATCTGCAAGGTGGCGGAAGTCTGAAATTGAAAACTGCAATAACAATTAAAGAAGGTGCTACCCAGGAATTTGCAATTCAATAAACGGTTCATCCGGAAGCTCATATATGTTCGATTTCGGTATGCCGGAATAAAATTTTACTGAACGCTGATTAAAAAGTTTGATGAACAAATCACTTAGAACCGGAATTATTGCCGCCGTTACCATCCTCAGCTGCCTGAAGGCCATTCCGGCAAATTCACAAAGGCCAGTAAAGAAAGAAAAACCGAATATCATTTTTATAATGAGCGACGATCATGCCTATCAGGCCATCAGCGCTTATAATGACCGGTTCAAAAATTTTGCCCCGACTCCCAATATTGACAGGATAGCAAAAGAAGGAATGCGTTTTGACCGATGCCTGGTGACCAACTCACTTTGCGGCCCGGCAAGAGCTGTTATTCTTACCGGCAAGTATAGCCATCTGAATGGTTTTCTCGGCAATAGCGGAGAGAAATTCGACGGTACGCAGCAAACATTTCCCAAATTACTTCAGCAGGACGGCTACCGCACAGCCATCATCGGTAAATGGCACCTGGGTTCAATTCCAACCGGATTTAATAACTGGGAAATTTTAAATGACCAGGGTCAGTATTATAATCCGGAATTTATCAGTCAGCGCGGAACCTATCAGGAGAAGGGATATGTTACAGATTTAATTACCGACAAGGCCCTCGCCTGGTTAAAAGAAGAAAGAGGAACAGGAAAGCCTTTTATGCTGATGGTTCATCACAAAGCGCCTCACCGGGAATGGGAGCCCGCCCTGAAATACCTTTCATATTACAAAGGAGTAGTTTTTCCGGAGCCATCCAATTTGTTTGATAATTATTCCGGCAGAGGAGTTGCCGCACATGACCAGAAAATGACCATTAGCCAGGATATGCTGATGGACGCAGATCTTAAAATGTGGAACAATAAATCAGATCAGAATTATTTGAGAACCAGGGGAAGAATGGACAGTGCACAAGGTGCAGAATGGGATAAGTTTTATGATCCCATCAAAACCCTGCTGGATAGTCTGAATCCACAGGGACAGGAACTCGTCAGATGGAAATACCAGCGTTATCTTTACGATTATCTTACCTGCATAAAATCTGTGGATGAGAGTGTCGGAAGAATATTGGACTATCTCAAAGAAACAGGGCAGGATAAAAATACAATCGTCATATATACCTCTGATCAGGGTTTTTATTTAGGCGAACACGGCTGGTTCGATAAAAGATTTATGTATGAGCAATCCTACCGGACACCATTACTGATCAGGTGGCCCGGTGTGGTCGCCCCGGGGAGTATCGATAAGGACATTGTTTCAAATCTGGATTTTGCAGAGACCTTTTTGGATGCTGCGGGCGTCACTGTTCCCGGTGATATGCAGGGAAAATCTTTGGTTCCCCTTCTCAGCGGACAAAAGCCCGCAGACTGGCGAACAGAACATTATTATCATTATTATGAATATCCCGCCGTTCACAGTGTAAAAAGGCATTACGGCATCAGTACCGACCGGTATATCCTGATTCACTTCTACTACGATATTGATGAATGGGAGTTATACGATTTGCAAAAAGATCCCGACGAAATGAAAAACATTTACGCTGATCCTGCATACAAACAGGTCCGGGAGGATCTGACTGCAAGACTAAAAGAAATACGGTCAAGGTATAAGGAAAATGATGATGCGGAAAACAAACTGTATCCCATGCACAGTAATAAAGAGTAATAGAATTGCCTTTAATTTTCAGAACAAAAAATGTTTCAATGCCAGGTGAAAAGAATTTGGATATCCTGCTAAAAACCATGAAACCAACCGTAATGGAAGGCGACTATGTTTTCAGCAGTTTACCGAAGGGCTTGAATATCCAGAATCTGAATATCATCTCTTATTTCAGGGAATCGGAAGGGATATCAGTTGTAGTCCTGAAGACCGATGCCGACCGTTTGAATCTGACGTATAATTTTATTGCGTCATGGATAACCCTAGCGGTTCATTCTTCGCTTGAAGCGGTGGGGTTAACTGCCGCAATTGCAAAAGCGCTCGCAGACGCCCGGATCAGTTGCAATGTAATCGCGGCTTATTATCACGATCATATATTTGTAGATAAAAATGACTGCGAACAGGCGGTCAAAATTTTGGAGAACCTGTCAAAATAATGGTCATTTAAACGCCGTGCCATGAATAAATCGATTTTATACTTTTCTTTTATTGCAATATATTTTTTCCAGGGATGCAGGTTTTCTCATTCTGAATCCGAACCAACTGCTTTCAGTTTTAACCGCGACAGCCTTGCAGGACATATCATTGTTTTGGCTTCTGATTCTTTCCAGGGAAGAAAACCCTTTTCCCCCGGGGAAAAAATGACCCTGGACTATCTGGTAAATCAATTCCGGTCTATGGGTCTGGAACCCGGCAACGGGGATAGTTATTTGCAGGAGGTACCCATGGTAAAGATTACACCGGAACCGGATTCCCTCATGAAGGTTGAGTCTGCCAAAGGTAATTTTGCATTGAAACGTTCAAGTGACTACGTTTTCTTCACTGAAAAAACTGACTCGGTCATTTCACTCGACAAGGACGAACTCATTTTTGCCGGATATGGAGTAGTTGCTCCTGAATATAACTGGAATGACTATGCAGGAATCAACGTGAAAGGAAAAGTGGTACTTGTCATGGTAAACGATCCGGGCTTTGGAACATCCGACACAACTATTTTCAAAGGGAATACCATGACATATTACGGCAGGTGGACATATAAATATGAAGAAGCTGCCCGGCAGGGCGCAAAAGCCTGTCTGGTTATCCACAATGAAAAAGCCGCTTCCTACCCTTTCAGTGTGGTGCAGAATTCCTGGGGATCCTCAAATCTTTTTTTGGATAAAAGAAACAGCAATCAACACAATCTTGATTTACAGGGATGGATAAGCGCAGATGCCATGAAAAAAATCCTGGCCGCCGCAGGAAAAGATACGGCTCTTTTACTACAGGCTAACCGACATGGTTTTAAAGCTATTCCGCTGGGCGAAAAAGTTTCAACCCGGATAAGGATAAAGGCAGAGTATAAAACTTCGCAAAATGTGATTGCAAAAATTACCGGAACAAAAAGACCGGATGAATATATTCTTTATACGGCGCATTGGGATCACCTGGGAATCGGGCGGCCGGACGCCAAAGGAGATTCCATTTTCAATGGGGCTTTGGACAATGCCAGTGGGACGGCAGCACTACTTGAAATGGCGAGAGCTTTTCAGAATCTGAAAGAAAAACCCGAACGCACCATCTTGTTTCTTTCTGTAACCGGTGAAGAGCAGGGACTGTTAGGTTCTGAATATTATGGCCAGCATCCCATCTATCCGCTTCGTAAAACAGTGGCCGATCTGAATATGGATGGTATCAGGCCCAATGAAAAAAGTAATGATATTGTAATCACCGGTTTTGGGCAAAATGAACTGGAGAATTATGTGGCAGATGCGGCAAAACTACAGGGCAGGTATCTGGCGCCTGAATCACATCCTGAAGCCGGGCATTATTTCCGGTCTGATCATTTCAGCCTTGCAAAAGTGGGCGTACCGGCCCTCGATGTTTCAGGAGGAATTGATATTGCCGGAAAAGGTCAGGACTATGGAAAGAAACAGCAGGAGGACTATGTGTCTCATCATTATCATACACCTTCGGATGAATTCAATCCAAAATGGACTTTCGAAGGAGGAATGCAGGATATGGAATTGTTATTTATGATCGGGAAGCGCCTGGCCTTCGAAACATCCTGGCCGAAATGGAAGGCCGGGTCTGAGTTCAAGGCGATAAGGGAAAGATAAATTTTATCCCATCATCTTTCCCAGCAGATTAACGAATAATTCCTTGAGTGGTACCTGTTGCGCAAGAACAGGAAGGAATGGCAGTATAACGGCTGCCGAAAATGCGATCAGATACGGTTTTGTCAACCAGGATTATTTTCATATCCTTGGTTTTCTCAAAACTACCAAGCATATCCACATGCCAGGAAGCATCGGGTTTTTCTTCTTCCGTCAAATAAAAGGCCTTCAGCTCTTCCTCATATTTTCTTGCAAATGGCCACGCCTCCAGGCTATACAACATAAAATATTTTCTTTTCACTTTAGCCAGCAGGGGTAAAAGCAACATAAGAGGTAAGATGAATAGCAGGAGTACAAAAACAAGCACGGAACCAATAGTGACCTTGTAGTCAATAATTGAAACTCCCGAGAATATGATCGCGTTATTCATTACACCTGCGGTGAGAGCCGAAAATGCCAGGGCCACGGGGAAAAAACTAAGCTGGATATATTGAAGGAAGCCCAGGCCGCCTACTCCGTCTGGATGTAATGCAGAGAGATGCAGATCAACCTTCGATAACTTCCTTAAGAACAGGATCCAGAGTATAATGGTATACAGCCAGCGATAGAGTATCATCTGCAAAATGGGAAGGCTCAAAATCACGTACCACCAGCCGGCAGCAGTCATGCGATCATCCACCAAATGCCAGGGCGCATAGGTGCTGGATTGATTTATGGTGCGGTTTTCCTGAAAATAAAAAGCAGAATAAACTAAAATTATCAATATGATGTCGACCAGTTTAGAGTTCTTCCATTTCATCAGCCAGGCCATGACTTTTTCAAATTCATTCGTATTTGTCTGATCAACTATTTTTGTTTCATGGAAAAAATAGATGGCATTATTGAAGCTCTTATTCAGTGACCGACGGGTAAAAATCAGAACGGGCATTACAAATAAGAAACGTACATGTGTGGCAATGTCCCTGAGAAAAAGAAGATAAAACTTATCCCACCCCAGCGTCATGAGTGACAAGGCGGCAATCGGCAGCCAGCATAGCATGATCAGGCCAAAAACAAAAAGTAATTGTTGACGAATGGTTTTGGATTCGAACTTGCTCCGGTCAAACACTTTCCAGAGAATTCCTCCGGATGCGAAGGCATAATCTTTTATTTCCGGCATATTGTTAGTTCAAGCTTGTGAATAAAAACAGGGTCCGAAAATTATTCTATTGTACTAAATTTAATCAATTCTCAAGACATCAGATTTTATTCCTTCTGTTATATATCAAACCATCGGGCTCTCCGGCTTGAACCAAAATATTTTTTGGCTTCTACCTGCTCATCAGACGGAGCAAAAAAGATCCCGGTTGGTTTGGGGCCTGAGAAAAAATCTACATCAACCCGCCCGACGAGGTCCTGGCCAAACTCCACATAGCATGAACCGGCGCCACCATAACTACCCGACTCGCCAATTCCGTTCAGTTCGGCGATAATCGATGCAGCCGCAATCCTTGCAGCGCCTTCAGCAAAAACGCCTGCTTTAGGAGTTCCCACGCTGGTCACATCACCAACAGCGTATACGTTCGGGAACCTGGTTTTCAGATTTTTTCTGTCAACAGGGATCCAGCCGTTTTCAGTCATCCCGCTTTTCAATACCACATCCGGTGCGCAATGCTTCGGTATACCCAGGAATAAATCATAAGGCATTTCCGAATCGTCATCCAGTATCGCCATACGACGGCCAGGGTCGAGAGCGCGAACCTTATGGTTCGGTATAAAATGTATGTTGCGTTCAGCAAAGGCAGCTAGCAGTGCCTTGGATGTATCCGGTGAAGGCGGAATCGGTAAACCAAAGGGCATGACGATACTGATCTCACAATCCTTCCGTACACCTCGTTTTAGTAAATGATCATGCAACAGTAATGCAGCTTCGCTGGGGGCCGGGGGACATTTAAAAGGTGCTGATGTAACCCCGACGATGGCATGCCCTTTTGAAAAACGGGGAATCAACTCTCTTAAAGCCAGTGCGCCATCGAAAGAATAGAATTCATTGCCGCCATCCGAAAGACCAGGCGTCGCATTCAAATCATAATCAGCTCCCAGGGCGATAACCAGTATATCCGCTTCATATTTTCCTTCATCTGTAGTAACAACCCTTGATACCGGATCTATGGCAGTAATTGTCTCCTGGCGGAAACGAACGCCGGTTTTAACAATACTACTATAAGCTATTTTAACCGATTCAGGAGTTGTTCGTCCAAACATCACATCCAGCTTGGAAAAGCCAAAATAAAACGAATCATGCTGATCAATTAAAGTAAGCTCCAAACGGTCTCCAAGTGTTTCGGAAAGAATTGACGTGAGCTCAAGTCCTCCGAAACCGGCACCTAACACGACTACCCGAAGTTTCATATTTGGTTTTTGATATTAAAGAAAAATTTGAAATAGCTGCTTGGTAAATTGAAATGAGATCTGACTCTTGTTCTATTTGGCACCAGTTTTTATATTTCTCTCGAGGAATTGATCGTAAGCAGTCTTGAATTTTTCATATTTGTATTTGCCATCGACCGGTTTTTCCTTTCCCGTTTCCGCCTCATCAACCAGTTTATAATAAGCCTGCGGAAAATTGTCCGAATATAGTTTTGGAAGTACACCCGAACCGGTTAGTCCTATGTATAGAGAAAAGAGGACAAATAAGGTAAGCAGTAGAAAAAACCGGTCACGGAATCCGGCGATCACCTTAAAAACGGAAGATTTTTCGCCAGTGACCGACGAGCCATTGTAAAATATTGAGCCGGCAAAAAAACCCGCAATCAAAATCAGAGATAAAATACCCAGCAACCGTGCGAATTGCGGATTGAAAACAAATAAAACCATGGCCAGACTGAAAAAAGAAATGCTGATATAAGAAACCCCTATAAGCCATGCGAGCGTAACATTCATTGGCAGATAATACCGGAAATGGACAATGGCTTTTTTCAGATAAACTATAGCAATGGTTATACCTGCAATTCCAAACAACCATTCAACATATGGAAAATAAATCTGAAAACTTCTGAAAGTAAAAATAAGCGCCAGTATAAAAAGTGATAAAAGTTCAATCCCCGATCCCGCGACACCCTCCTTATTGCTTAATTGACGGATATACTGGATTAAAAATAGTCAATCCAAATGCAATACAAACTACACTTATGATTTGCATTCCATAACTATTCTGCGCCATGGATGCAAAAGCGCCCATAATTAAAAGGACTGTGAGCAGATAATACAGTGTATTGTAACTTTTCATTAGTTCGGGTTAAAATTTACATACATATTTCGCCAATCCAGGTATCTGTCGAATTCCTTCCAATTGCCATTTCCGCTCGCACGTTCCTTCGCCCGGCAGTCTTCTAATAAAATAATTGCCCGGCAAATAAGGTCCTGGGATTCCGTCAGCTCCGGAGGTATTGAAGTGAGCGCATTATAGTAGTTCCCTTCGCTGGCAATACCGGATATCCTGGCACTCACACCTTCAAATTTATAGTCCTGCGGAATTTCGCGAAGGATTTCGATCAGCATCTTTATTGAAGGCCCTGCTTCCGATTTTCGATAATACCCTGATCTGATCAGCTCTGCAATCGATCTCCAGTTTCAGGTTGGTGTAATCTATCCTGCCTGCTGAGGAATAAATGGAGTCAAGAAATACAAAGGCCGACGGAGAAGCATTTTGATTGTAAACTTTATCCGTCATATTCACATAACAAATCAACCGGGTTTCATCAGTTGGAAAAACCGATACCAGCTGAAAAGCGTCGCTAGTCTTCCCGATTACTGCCAGGTTAACCCCCAGGTCCTTGACCATATTTAAAAAGAAAATCTTTTCCAGGTATTCATATCGGTCCGACGATCGTATGATATTTTTCAGGTCCAGATCATGATAATATTTCAAACCTTCCACCGTATCTCCTCTTTCGAAAGCGCGATTGGCCAGCACCAGATTTATCAGGTTCCTGTCAAATGCCGCACCTTCCGGATGCTGGTCTACAAAGGACAAAATATTTTTCAAAACTGTATCGGGAAGAACATATGTATTGGAATAGTCTTCCGGCGAAGTATATGTTTTCCATTCAAATGCTTTGGCGACCCAATAGTGCAGTTGTTGCAAGTCTCTGCCATCTTTATATACTGACTTTAATAAATTTCTTCTGGCCAGGAAATTAAAAAAATAATCCGTGTGAAAAGTCCAGCTAAACCACCCATCCCTGTAATCGGGATAACTCAATAAATCGTATCGTCTAACATCCCTTGTTCTTACCCCGTCGCTGTTATATACAATCGTGGAGGACTCCGTTCCTTCCAGATACAGGCTATCCAACTGGTTCTCCAGGTTCAGGGACTGACTAAGCCATTGATTTAATTTTTGTTCATCCGCCGGCATTTGACGGTCATACCAGTATTTCGAATAGAACATAGCCATTCTCTTCTGATTCAACGCCAGTGCAAATTTCTTCGCAGAAGGATCCTTTATACCATTGACGGCATTTATATAATCTTCTTCCATCGCATCAAATACTGACCGATCGCAGAAGCACAGGTTCGGGAAAACATATCCTCTGTTTGAACGGAAATTCGCTCCGCTCAAATTAATGCTGTACAAATGGGATATATACCCGGCACGCAAAATTGCATTACGAAGAATAGTAACCGGAGGATTATCAGCAGTATTAGCCTTTAGCCAGTCAAGAAATAAAGGCACCTGGTCACGATGACCGTACTGGTACAGATACGCAAGCACGTTTAGATGGTTATTAAAAATCCTCGGTAATTCAAAATAATCGTGCTGATTTTTCTCCATTAATTTTTGAAAACACCAAACTACATGCTGTATGTCGCCGGCAGCGGCATAAAGGCAGGCCAGGGTATGATATCCTCCATTGAAATCCATCGACTGCCGCCCATCCGGCTCATAGCTGCCTTTAGCATAATAGAGATCGAAAACTTTTTCCGATTCTGTACCTGCCGCCGGCGAAACTGTCTGCAACAGTTCCTGCAGGCTCTCCTGTGTCAATTTTCCAAAAGTCAATCCCATTTGCATTGCCATATTCAGTTCCAGGGAAACACCTGAATGAAAAAGTCTTTTATCTTTAAAAAACTGAAGCACCCCATGGAAATTTTTTTCAGCCATCTTAGACAGTATCGCCTCATTCTCTTTTATTCGGTGAATAATATTGATCCATGGCCAGGAGTGTTAAGAACTTATTGGTTTCCTTCATGAAAAACTCGGGCGTCCCTGTGCTATCGCGGTTTTCGAGGTTTTTCACCAGCAATTCGCGAACACTGCTTTTCAAAGAGTCTTCCCGGTGCTTATTGAATGCCAGGATTTGGCCGTAAACTGCATTCCCGAGTCTTATACGATTACTGATGTCAAGGGAATTCAGATAGGGTATCAATGAACCGCTGTCGAGTCTTTCCTGAATCAGTAAATAAATCGCTTTTATTTCGATCTGCGCTTCCTCGCTTTTAAGCAAAGTCATTGACTCCGATCTGACCCGGTCAATGACGCGGGCATTCTTTTTCTGATCTGCATTGTACCAATAGAAACCGCTCAATACCAGCATGACAAGAATGGCGAAAATCGCGGCGATTCTCTGCGGGCCGTATTTCATAAAAGCCCTTGTGATAAATTCTTTTCTTGAACTGCGCCTGAGAAATTCCCGCGTATCCTGGAGTGTTTCAGTTGCATGACGACGCGCCATTGTCGTATCCTCCCTGGATTCAGCATAACGTATGATCCAGCCCTCATTGGGTCTGCAGTTCCTGTACCAGTTTTCAAAATAGCTCAACGGACCGATCGGCAGCAGATACCCCCGGCTCTTCCCGCTTTTCTTCCATCGTTCCATCTGTTTTTGAAAATCAAGAAAAGTGGAATAGAATTCAAATTCGCGATTGGCCCACTGGTTTAATTTGTTCCAGTTCCTGATCAGGCTTTCATGGGTAATATCCAGCACAGTACCGGGTAGGAGATTATGTGAAGCAGGATCCTCTGATTTAAAGGGTCGCACAAAAGAATTGCCTTCTTCACGAAAAATATTCAAAACACCACCGACTATTTCTGAATTTAATTCCCGGACATTAATGATCTCAGTAATTTCTTCCAGACTCATCCGGTTGCGGACTGCCCGGCTATTGTCTATTTTCGTCAGGCAGCTAAAACTGATTGCTATAATCCTCTTGGCTTCCTGTTGGGTAACCGGTTTTTGCGGATGGCGGCTATTATAATATTCCCATGCATTTTCATAAAGCAGGTTCGCATGAATTTCTATAATTTTTGAAAGGCCGGTATGTTTGTAGAAATTCTGCTGACTGACCGGTAATTCATTAAACCATTTCCTGAATTTCGCAACGTCTTCATCAGGTAATTCATCTTCGCGGCATTCCACCCACCATGGCGTAGTGAATCAGGTCAAGTTCTTCATTTCCCATATCGGCCGACATCCATATCCTGCTTAGTGCATGCTGGAGAATCGGCAGCTGATCAACTCCCTCGGCGATATCAAATACCAGTCGCTCTATCAAACGCTGGGAGATCCGGATGCCGCTCAGGAGGGCAGGTTCTTCAATTACCTGTTTTAAATCTTTTCTTTTTAACCGGGGAACAAAAAACTGTGAAAATCCAATGTATTCAGGCAATCCGCGAAATGCAGAACACTGGCCAATATAATCGGACCGCATGGTGCAAACCACATAGACCGGTAGATTTCTCTTAATTGCAATCCGCGCGGTTTCCAGGATCAGATTCACAACAATCTGGGAATCTTTCGACGGTGTTTCGTTATAAAAATTTTCAGGGTTGGTAAAAAACTCTTCAAACTGATCCACGATAATCAACAGGTTGGCAGCCTTTCGTTTCTGGTCTTTTGTAGGTTGTTCCGACACTTCCTTTTCAGAATCTTCTTCATCGAGGTAAAAAGATGAATTGGTATACAGATCGATCAGAGAGGAATAGCCTCTTCTTAATTCTGTTTCGACAGTTGATGGATTACTGTCGAATTTATCAGCAAGGGCTAAAGCCATATTGCTAACAGGGCTTCTTTCCGGTCTGAAATCAGCAACTACCCAGTTGGAATATTTTGCTTTAAAAAATCCCGCACGCGCATTGGGAATAAGCCCGGCATAGATCAGGGATGATTTTCCTTCCCCTGACGCGCCTGTCACCATCAGAAATTTATTCTGTTCCAGCAATGCAGTAATCTGATCAACCTGCAGGTCCCTACCCTTGAAATAAAGGCTTTCTTCCTCCGTAAATGAACGGAGACCGGTATATGGACATACGTGGACTTCATCAGTTGCTCTCATCGACATATACAATATTCATTTTTAATCTCGCCGGGTATCCCTGTATATACTTCTTCCATTCATTCCTGGTTTCTGTTTTTCCTTCTGAATATCCCAAGAGGATTGCCCATATAAAATCTGCTTCATCGCTACTTGAAATATTGGCGGGTATATTCTTTACTGCTCCATATAACTCATTACGAAACGCAACACCGCGGCTAATATCCCGGATTGCTTCAAATTTTGTCCCAAGGTTCCGGATCAATGTATATGCTTTCGGGGTATTTTCTGATGGGTTTTCCATGGCCAGGGCATAGGCAAGCAAACCGCGATTTGGCTGGTTGTTTGTGCGATTTTCTTTTCGGTCCATTTCGGCCAGCGCCGAGTCGATAAGCGGACGGATTAGTTTATCATCGCCTTTTTCTTTCAATAAACTGACTGCCGCAAATGCATACAGGGATGAACGGTTAGAGGGATTCTTAAACTGGTTCACCAGCCGGTAAGCCCGGGCCGGATTCCCGGCTTTCATATATCCTTCGACTGCGAATCCAATCATCCGGAAGGACTGATCCCTGACAAATCCGAAAAAATCTTTTTCCCGCAGCATATTAAAGATCTTTGACGAATCAATTTTATCATAGTAGCCCGACATTTCATCCAGCTTGCCGGAGTCCTGCGCTTCCTTGCCCAGGTAGATATACAACCTGTTAAAATCAATATTTGAAGTATCCCGTGTATGAAAGGATTCTTCAATATCTTTAAAGACCTGGTTACGAGTCCCAAAGACCATGAATGCCTGGGGATTTATTCTTGTAATATTATTACTTTCCAGCCATTGATTGAGGTAGCCTATCTCTTCATTACCCGGATAAAAGGAGTTGAGCAGTTTTTTACTAATGATAAAATTCATAAAAACATCACTGACATAAAAAACGAAATAGCTTCTGGGTTCTGATGGATGAAAAGGTGTAACGATATCCGGATATACAAACATGTATTTACGTCCAACAAGTTTTACATCCGTGGCGTCTACAGTAATTGAAATGGAAGCGTTGAGATAATCCGGATTCACGGACTGGTAGAGAGCGAGTGCCCTTTCGAAATAACCATTGGTATCCGGATCACCTTCTGAAGGATTTTCTTTGTTGATGGATTTAAGGATACCCTCATTCTTGTAAGAAAGAGCCAATAAATAATTTTTCTGATCAGGATCGTGAATGGTTGCCTGAACGGTTTCCCGGTATTTCTCAAAAAATGCACTCAGTTGTTTTCTGCTGCATAATTTCAGGTTCACATTCAAAGTCTCGTCCATAAAAGGATAGATCCTGAGATTATTGGACGCATCATAGTTATGAATGGTGCGGGCAATGAGCCGGTTGTAAAAATCTTCCTCTGTGGTTTTTTTTCTCGTACAATATCCTTTTACAAATGCGTCCAGCGCACCTGACTTGTCATAGCTGAAAAATACCGCGGCTATATTGGCGGCATTGTCCCCTCCGTTCGCGTAATCACCCTGGAAATTATTCTGACTGTTAGCCAACAGTGAATCCAGGCACCGGATTCCTTTTTCGCCTTCACCCAACGCTGCATAGAGATAGGCAAGTTCCTGGTAGAGTCCATTATATTTAAATCCATAGTTCTGCGACTCGGACCCCCGGAGTAATAATTTATCTTTCTGAAAATTCGATTTCAGCCATTCGGTCTGTAGTCCGTTTTCAAAAGGGGATAATTTTTTGACCAGCTGACTGAGCTCATCATTTGTAAATGAATGATAGTTGATGGCATTTTCAAGCGCCAGGTTCAAATTCTGGATATCCTGAAAACCAGCCGGCTGTTCTTCCAGAATTCTTTTGGCCCAACGGGCGCTGCGATCGGCATTGCGTTGTCTCAAGGCCTCGTTCTTCGCGTCCGGTCGATAGAAATAAGCCATTTCCAATGCGATCCGGAACAGGTTTATTTCTTTTAACACCGAGGCAATCTGAGCCGGGTTATTTGCAGAAAAATGTATGGATTCCATCAGGCTATCCGTCAGAAAAAGGGATCTGGCTATTTCATCTGCCGGCTCATCCCTTCCCTGGAAAATCAGCATGGATGCAATTCCGTTTATCACGTTTATCCTTTGCACTGAATCTGGTATGGATTTTATTATTTCGTCCAATGTTATTCCCCCTTCTTTCAGTGTTTCAATTGCCATGACTGATTTACTCAGTTTGGCCACTCTGGGATCCGCTGACAGTTTCAGCGACTGACGGAATATATTATCCAAAACGTAAACATTTTGTTTCTGGAAATAATTCCGGATGGTAAATGAGGAGAGTACCAGCAGGGCGACAATACCGATAACGGCAGCAATCCTTTTTGGTCCATAGCGCATGACCGTGCGCGTTACAACGTGTTTGCGCGCGCTTTTTTTTATGAATTCGCGCGAGTGATTTAGAATGACGACTGCATTATCCAGCTTCGTTTCATTATTCGTTTCTTCCGGCAGATAGCGGGCAATCCACCAGGCATTGGGCTTCGCCTTGTTGTACCAGTTTTCGAAATAAGTCAGCGGTCCGATCGAAAGCAGGTAATTATTCGACTTGCCGCTGTTAACCCAGCGATCCAATTGCTTTTCAAAATCCAGCGAAACAGAATAGCTGTCATACTCCTCCTTAGCCCATTGACCGAGCCATTGCCAGTTTCGGATGAGGCTTTCATGCGTAATGTCAAGCACCGTCCCGGGGTTTAATTGCCTGCTATCGGGGTCTTCATCGGAAATAAATGGATTGATAAATGTATTCCCCGGTTCCCGGAAAATATTCAGCAAAGCACCAACGCTGGTGTGATCAAATTCAGGATTGCCCAGAAGGTTCGTGATCTCCTGTAGCGTCATACGATTACGAACCGCCCTGCTCTGGTCAATTTTAGTCAGGCAGGTAAAGGCGGTACGGATGATCATTTTTGCATCCCGGTCAGAAATCGGTCTACCTGTGTTCGACAGATAATATCCTGCGGCCTGCTCATATAATTTATTGGTATGGGTATCGAGTACATTTTGGAGGTTGGGAGCATGATAACATGCTTTGATCTCCGGGGAAAGTAGTGCAAACCAGTCGTTAAACCGATTCACCTGCTCATCCGGTAGTTCAGTTACCGACATACCACCGACCATGGCATAATGAATAAGATCCATTTCTTCATTGCCGCTGTCTGCCGCTATCCAGATTTGTTTCAGTGCATGCTGAAGTATGGGTAACTGGTCAACACCTTCCGTGAGGTCATGAATTAATCTTTCGGTCAGTCTTCGGGCGATACGGTTGCCACTCAGTGTTGCCGGTTCCTCTATCACCTGCTGAAGCTGGGAACGGTTCAGTCGCGGAACGAAGAATTGTGAAAATCCGATATACTCCGGCAAACCCCGGAATGCCGCACACTGACCGATATAATCGGACCGCATGGTAAAAATTACATAGATGGGAATATCTTCTTCCAGCGCAATCCTGGCGGTTTCCAGCAAAAGGTTGAGGACCAGGTTTGCGTCCCTTGAAGGAACTCCCTGGTGATAATTTTCAGGGTTGGTAAATAATTCTTCAAACTGATCCACAAGGATAATCAGGTTGGCTGCTTCTCTTTTCATCCTCCCTTTTTCCTTTTCGTCGGCCCGCAGCCAGGCATCTGAATGAATATCGATAAAACGTTTTGAATTCTTATATAAATCAACCAATGCAGAAAAACCATGATTCAATTCGCCCTGCACAGTATAGGGATTGGGAATATCCAACTGTTTTGCAAGTGAACCGGCCAGATTCTGAAATGGCGTTCGCTCCGGCCTGAAGCCGGCAATACACCAGTTTGTATATTTCGATTTCAAAAATCCGGCGCGCGCATTGGGGATGATGCCGGCATAAACCAGTGAGGATTTGCCATCACCGGAGGCGCCGGTTAGCATCAGGAATTTATTTTTCTGCAGCTGGCTGGTGGCCTGCTCAATGTCATCCTCCCTTCCCTTGAAATACAGGGACTCTTCTTCTGAAAAAGACCTTAAGCCGGTATACGGGCAAATCTGATAGTTTTCAAACATAGTTTTCGACTGATCAGCCCGTAAGACTGAATGTAGAATGAAGATTTCTCATGTGTTGCAGCAGCCTTTATACTTATAGATACTGTTCTGTAAATGATAGCCCATTCCTACACTACGGCACCATAAACTTTCTTCACTTCAGCCGGAATGGTTTCCTTCGGCATTATAATAGATATCACCCGTGGTGCTTTGAAATTACGTGCGAGGTTGGTACGCGGATCATCTTCCCCCACAAGAAACATCGGGGTTGGAGAAGATGCGCCACCCACCTGTTTCCAGATTTGCTTTATAAAGGGCAGTGCCCAATCCGCTGCATATTTAAAATATACCACAGCCAGTTTACTTTTCGGTATCTGCTGAGACGACATTTCCCGATAGGACTCCTCTCCTTCCGGAAGGATATTCATCGTCTCTACCGGAAACTCAAGACTAATGGCATCAATAATATGCCTGGCATCTGCTTCGTCCTGCTGGTTAAATATGAAAAAGATATCTGTGTCTTTGGAGTCGTAAACTTTTGTATCCTGTTTCATCATAACGACCCGGATATCATCGACCAGTTGCATTGGTCCCTGGCTGTTAGAGAACATCATGTTCCGGGTGATATTGTTCCTGATGTATTTAATGAATCCCTGTTGGGCAGGCTTGATGGTTTTACTATGATCCGGATCGAGCCAGACGAAAATATTAAAATCATCACCCGGTTTATCAATTCTTTTTTTTGCTTCCGAAAACTGGTAGGCCGGAAATGAAATTTCATCATCGGCTTCGAAGCGCCTTCCGAATTCGCCGCTCAGCATGTGAAGTGAGCACACGCATTTGCTGATTTCTTCGGCTGCTTTGATCCTGAATGATTCATCATCTGCCGGGCAATCGGTGGAAGGCAGCACATTAAATCCTGCCTTATTGAGAATGATCGCCATTTCTTCGCGGCTTTCCTTCAGATCACCGGAAGTCCAGGCAAGATAAATATTAGGTCTTTGCCGGTCAATCACCTGCACTTTAATGGATGGAGAAACAGAGGTGGAAAAAACCTGGGGCACGATTTGTCTTGCAGTGGGCGTATATGTAGCTGGTTCGGGACGGTTTCCCCTCTCCAATTGTTTAATTGCCGTAATAATATCCTTGACCAGATTGGCCAGTTTGTTTATCTGGTTTCGATAAAGTGGTCGTAAGGGAGTAGCATATTTTTCATCATCAGCAGGATGCAAAGGCCTGTTTACGCCCTGTTCCCGATAAATAAAATCTACGGAACGCATGCTTCCGGAAAGTTCCGATTCCAGCAATTTCAGATCATCGGCATCAATATCATGAATTTTAACCGGTATGGTGCGGGATGCCAGACTGCTTCCCATCTTTACGGAAGGTCCAAAGGAATCATTTTTTGCACCGGCCTGAAATCCCTTGAACTCTTCATTCCATACGAGTGAAGAAGTATCGCAATAGGTCTGTGAAACTATGGGTATAAAAATGAGTGATTTAATCTTGCGTGGTATGAGAGAATTTTCTTCATAAAGCGGTTTGCGATCTTCTTCCGGGTTTTTATCGAAATAAATGGAAACCTTATCTTTTAATGTGGCGCTTAATTCCAGGGCCAGCTTATCCACGAATTCCGTTACCCAGCCATCGTATTTATTATCATTAAACCGGTAGCTGACATAAATATCGCAGTCGTAGTCTGGCAGGATGGAACTTAAAACAGGTTTCCGATGTGCTGTTCCCGACTTCTCTTCTGCAGTCGAGTTGATTTTATAAACAGGAACGGGATCCTTTACATTTCTAAGATTTTCTATACGGATGAATTCAGACCGGATGTCATTCTTATTGGAAATATTCCGGTGAACGGATTCGGAAACAAAAATACCTGCGGGCGGAGCCAGCGCCTGGAGGCGTGAAGCTATATTTACAGCATCTCCGAAAACATCTCCGTTTTCAAAAACCACTTCTCCCTGATGGATCCCGATACGCAGTAAAAATTCATTGGAAACGAGGCAGACCTGCTGGATTTTGATGGCTGCATATACGGCGTCAGAAACCGTGGGAAAGCTCGCCATAACCCCGTCGCCCAGCTCTTTAATCCATTGACCGCCGAATTCTTCGACGATGGGTTTCTGGATTTCCCGGTTTTTCCGGAGCAGCTCAAACGCCCTTTGTTCATTATTACCCATCAGCGCAGTATACCCTACAATGTCAGTGAACATAATCGCTGCGAGCTGACGGGATTGTATCATAAGGGTAAATTAAGGAACATTCTTCAATTTTGTCCTTCCTGATAAAATTATTTCCACCCAATTTCTCTTCCGTTGCTGAATACTATTTTTTTTCAATTACGGGTTAATTAGTATATTTTACTCTTCCCTGAATACTTTTACTTCGTTCAACGACCCGAACTTAAATCCGATATCCAGTCAATACCAAATTGCTGCCTTGGAAAATAAATGATCCGAACCTCCTTTTCATCTGTTGAATTGCTAATATTAAATACTAAAAAATGAAAATTCTATCTGGCGGGCCCTTTGGTCATCTACGCCTTTCTGTTCTTAGTCTTTTTCTTATTTCAGCCACGCTACAGAGTTCGGGGCAGATGAAGGACAGTCCGGTGACGAAAATCTCCTATCCGAATATTCCCAAGTTCAGCATTTCATCGTTTGCCATTTATCAGAAATCACTTCACCTGGGATATGAGAGAGTTTTAAATAAAAACCATAGCATCTATGTATTTGGCGGATACAATGAATTCCCGAAAATTCTCAGCCTGAATTTGACCAACACCAGGATAACCGGAACACAAAATAAAACCGGATATTCTTTCGGCGTTGAATTCAGGTTCTATCTTCCGAAAGAAAACAAGGATCCCGCACCACACGGTGTTTTTCTTGCTCCGTTATGTGAGTTATTACCATTTTGGATCTACCAATTCGCTTACCCATACGGATTCCAGCGGGTCCCAGACGGCCAGCCTGATTGCAAGAACCCAGTTTATTAATGTCGGTGTAGAACTGGGATATCAGTTTGTACTGGCTAAACGTTTCATAATCGATTGCGAAATATTCGGACCATCCTTCACTTATTATAATTTCCAGGCTGAACTGAATGGGCATATTAATGGCGATCCCGGAGAAACCCTGCAGGCTGTCATTGATGCACTGAAAGAAAGAATGCCTCTTTTAAGTGATTTATCGAGCGGGAAAAAAGTCTATTCTTCGGGAAAGGCAACGCAGAAGTTTCCTTTTCTGGGATTCCGTTATGCGGTTAGTATAGGCTACGCATTTTGACAGTTAAATCAGGATGATTTTATTTGTTCCAGTCTCTGCTCAAAAAGCATATCGGCAGGCAAGGACAATATTATAAGGCTGGAATGCCTGAATTAATTCAACCGAATGAGTTTCCCTGCGCTGGGTCCTCAGATTAAAATGTACGAAATTTGTCCAGAGGAAAGATTTCAAAATGGTTTTATCTGTATTCCACATCATCATTTCAACGAGTATTTCCCGTTCATCCATTCTCGCAAGTGTTGTTTGAATTACAACCATTTCCATCAATAAGGCGGGTTTCAGATAAACGATCTGGTTTTTGCTCACCACCCAGCTGATCCCCTTTTCGCGGGCGAGCTCATAAATATTGAACTGATGGAATTTTATCAAATGATCTTCCCGGGCATTTATAAAATAATCCAGGTACCGGGAATTGTTGAGGTGATTAAAAGGATCGCAATCCGGAAACCTGATCAGGTGTTTGCTCTCCCAGGTTTTTTGCAGGTCCGCCATATTAATACTATTTTTTTATTCCCCGATATATCCATTCCCAGGCATCACCGATGTCATCATCCTGTACGATGCCGATAAATTCAAAATCATTCCTTTTCAAAATTCTTGTCGACGCATTATTTTCCGGCGCCGTTTTAGCCCAAATAATAATTCCCTGGTCAGCAGTCCTGGCAATTTGGATTAATTGCCTGCATGAAAAGGAAGCAACTCCCCGTTCCCTCATATTCTTTACGGGTTCCGTAAGCGATTTCCACGCGTCCGTCTTTTGGTTTTCCCACAAAACCGCAGGCTCCCAATACCTCGTTTTGCTCAACAACAAAATATCCGATCCATGGTGGATTATACCCAACCTTATAATAAAAAGCGGGATACGATTTGAATATTTCAACGCAGTACGGGTTTGCATAAATTGCCTTTGACTGATCTTCGTCTATATGTATGGGTTCCAGTTTCATTTTTACTCCGCGCGTTTCAGAATTTTTTCTTTTTTTTATAGGATAAAGTTATATTTAGATAGTCAATTTTTCTTGATCCTCAAATTCACGCCAACATGAGGAATCAAAACAAGTGGATACTCCGGATATTATCAATTCTTCTTATATCAGGAATTGCCGGGACATTCTTTTGGCCAGAATTCGATTCTCCAGAACACCCATATACGGGGATTCATGGATCTGGAAGCTTCTTATTATGACAAAAAAATGAATTTTGGATTCGGTGAACAGGACTTGTTCATCACTTCCCAACTCAACGACCGGTTTTCATTTTTAGGGGAAACTGTATTTAAATATACGCCAAACACACCTACGGAGTTTTCTGTCAGTATCGAACGGGCTATTGCCAAATATAATTACGCCGGCAACAACAACCTCCTTCTGGGTAAACAGCATACTCCCATTAATTTCTGGAACGATACCTATCATCACGGCAGGGTTTTTTATCCCACGATAGAAAGGCCTCTGTTGTTTCCGGCTAACTTCATCCCACTGCATACCACAGGTATAGCGGCTGAAGGCCATGACCTCGGAAAGATCAGGTTCGGTTATAACGTGCTGGTAGGAAATGGTATCGGCGCCAATGATGTAGCCAACAACGACCAGCGCGTGTCCGTTACGACAGCCATTTACTATCAAGCCAACAGACAATCTCAAACTGGGCGGTTCATATTATAACGACGTATATCTCAGCAGGCTCAGAATCTCACAGTGGTAATTTCATCCCGGTCCAGGTGAACCAGCAGCTGTTCACCGCATCTATTTCTTATTTCGGGAGAAAATTCGAATTGTTGACAGAAGGCACACTTGCCCTGGACAAGACCGATTCAACCGGAACCCAGCATAACTGGGCATCTTATTTATATGCCGGTTTCAGAATTACAGATAAGCTGGTACCCTATATACGGCTGGACAATCTTGAATACGGTTCCGGAGAAGTGTACTATATAAAGAATGATACAAAGGCTTTTCTTGTAGGTGTCAGGTACTATGTCGATTACCTGCTGGTACTCAAACTCGAATATCAGCACGTCGATACAGAACTACAGGGAAAAAAAGATGCTGTCACGTTTCAGGTTGCTTTAGGGTTCTAAACAGTAAAAAGAATAATGAGCATTCACGCTTTCAAATATCGTCAACATATAAAATATTTCATCACAGGCATTTTATTGTCCTGTTGCTTATTATCCCGGGCCCAAGATACCACACTGGTCGTAATTGGCAGTCAGGGTGTGCCCGGAGAAATTTCGATGAAAGAACTTAAAGCGGTATTCAGGGGCGAAAGACAACGGTGGCCGGATGGAACCAAGGTGGTGATTGCCATGATTAAGTCAACTACTCCACTGGGAAAGCTGATCAGTGAAAAGATCTATTCGATGAGTGGAGATGAAGTGCGTGGATTCTGGGCGAGAATTTCGTTTGCAGGTAGATTTGATCCACCCAACGTATTTAATACAGCAGATGAAGTAGAAGTTTTTGTTTCACAAAATCCCGGGTCCATTGCTATTCTTAACAAGCCTGTCTCCACCACGGACGTAAAGACGGTACTTATTGGAGGAAAAAAGTCATTCTGAATATAATCAGGTATCAACCATTCAGTTCCCATTATGCGAATTAATTTAAAGGCCAAGATCTGGCTAACGATACTGACCATCATTCTGATGTTTTCCTTCTTTACATTTTTATATTTTCCTGCACGTGAAGAAGAATACCTCCTGAAGAATTATAATAATGAGGTTCAGAATCTTGCGAAAACGGTTGCAGTAGGTGTGGAAATTGCAATTAATGAGCAGAATTTCAAAGGCATAAAAAAAGAGATTGAAATAGTGAAGAATGATCCCAGACTAAGTTTTGTAGCCTTGCTGGAAGAAGATACAGTATGGACCGGCGCCCCGGGAAAGTTTATTATACATGACAGTGTACTCACTTCTTTTCCGGAAAATGTTTCCATTCCTTCCGGAATTTCGTCTAATGGTGAACTGATAGTAAAAAGGGCTTCCCTCAATACGAAATTAATGACAGGTAACGGTGCCATAAAGCTGGGTTTCAAGACTGATGAAATATCTGAGATCAAAGACCGCCTCAGAAAAGTATCTTTAATTGCAAGTGGCCTGGTTTTTCTTATTGCTATTCTGGTTGGGTTCTGGCTTGCCAGGAATATTTCGAAACCCATTCTTGCCCTTCGGGAAGCAGCCCGTCAGGTAGGTGATGGCGATCTATCCCAAAGGGTGAAGAAATCAACAGGTGATGAAATCGGGGACCTCACCGAAGCATTCAATAAAATGGTAGAAGATCTGGGAAAAGCCCGTATGGAGTTGAAACAGGTAAATATTTCCCTGGCCTCCACCAATGATGCGCTGAATGCCTCCATGGATGATCTCCGGGAAGCGCAGGAACATTTGATCCAGGCCGAAAAAATGGCCTCCCTTGGCCAACTGACTGCCGGTATCGCGCATGAAATCAATAATCCCATTAATTTTGTATCCGCTAATATTGCCCCTTTGAAAGAAGACCTGGCGGATCTTTTGCAGGTTCTGCGACGATATGATAAAGTGATTCAGGAAAAATCCCTGGACAAGGATTTCCTGGAAGTAAGTAAATTGAAAGAAGAAACAAACTATGAAGTGACCATTACCGAGGTAAGAAAATTACTGACAGGTATCGAAGACGGAGCAAGAAGAACCTCAGAAATTGTCAGGGGACTCAGAAATTTTTCACGGGCTGACCAGAACGTTTTTAAGAAAACAAACCTGAATGAATGCCTGGAATCAACCCTAACCTTATTGCATAGTTCTTATAAAAACAGAATAGAAATAATAAAGAATTATGCAGAACTTCCTGAAGTGGATTGTTTCCCCGGTCAGATCAACCAGGTATTCATGAACCTTCTTTCAAATGCGATCCAGGCCATACCTGAAACGGGAAAAATATTCATTAGTACTAAAGTAGCCGGGGATATGGTTAAGATTTCTGTTAAAGACACCGGGGGAGGAATGACCGAAGAGGTCCGTAAAAAAATCTACGATCCATTTTTCACAACCAAAGAAGTTGGTAAAGGGACCGGGCTGGGCCTGTATATTTCTTATGGTATAATTGAAAAACATAATGGGAAAATAGAAGTGTTTTCCGATGTAGGTCAGGGAACCGAATTTGTGATCACCATGCCTATTCAACAACAAATATCTGCCTGATTATGGAACAGCAACATGAATATAATGTACTGTATGTGGATGATGAAGTTAATAATCTGAATTCTTTTCGGGCAGCCCTGAGAAGGCATTATAATGTCTTTACCGCGGAAAGTGGCGCTGAAGGCATTGACATTATTTCCAAAAACGATATCCACGTTGTCGTAACAGATCAGCGTATGCCTAATATGACCGGAGTTCAGTTTCTCCAGCATATTCCCGGCGATCAGGACAATATCCGGATTATACTGACCGGATTCAGTGATATTGAATCTATCATTGAAGCCATCAATACGGGAAAAGTATACCGTTATATTACAAAGCCCTGGGATAAGGAAGAATTAAAGATAACCATCGACAATGCAGTCGAAACGGTCATGCTCAGACGTAATAATAAGAAACTGATCAGCGAACTCCAGTCCAATAATGAACACCTGGAAGAAAAAGTGCATAACAGGACGCTGGAAGTGGAAAGGCAGAAAGAGCTTATCCAGGCTGCCAAAGCACAATCAGATTCACTACTGTTGAATATTTTACCGGATGAAATTGCCGAGGAATTAAAACGGTTCGGGAGATCTTATGCCAGAAAGCATAATCAGGTCAGTGTTTTATTTGCCGATATCAAGGGATTTACATTCGTTGCAGAAACCCTTTCCCCGGAAAAACTCGTTACGGAACTGGATGAAGTGTTCCGGGCTTTTGACAATATCGTAGAAAAGTACGATATGGAAAAAATAAAGACCATCGGAGATGCCTATATGTGCGCCTGTGGTCTTCCCAGATCAGATAGTGAGAATGCGATGAAGGCTGTCCGTACGGCAATTGACATGCAGCAATTCATCACCGGCTTTGGTCTGGCCTGTAAAATTCAGAATCTGCCCGTATTCGAGATTCGCATCGGTATCCATACCGGACCAGTAATTGCAGGTGTAGTAGGGAGCCGGAAATTTGCTTACGATATCTGGGGAGATACGGTAAATATTGCGTCGCTTATGGAGCAACATGGTGAACCCGGGATGATCAATATTTCGGCCACCACCTATTCCCTGATCAAAGATCAATTTGAATCTAAATACCGGGGAAAGATTGAAGTTAAAAGCAAAGGCGGAGTAGATATGTATTTTTTGGGGCAGGAACGCATGACCCCTGCCTGACCGGGTTCCGGAATTAATATATGGATGGAACCGAACCGGCTTTCACCTGGGGTACGGCATTGTTGAAATAAGGGGCGTTATTTTCTATCCGGGCATTATGACATAAGATCATTTGCCAGCCGGTCCGGCTGAGGTGGTATACTTCAACGAAACTGATATACTGATCAATATTAACGGTCATACTGGCGAATTTGAAACGGACGTTCGCCCTTCCATAGATCCACGCGTAATTTCCATCTATAGTCGCCGTCACTTTTTCAGGAATGATGAAAATGTATGTGATCCGGCCGGAGCCAAGATCCTTCAGGTAGGATTTCTTATTGTCGACCACGCCGCTGGAATGGATATAAGTGAGGCTGTCGTCCAACAAAGATGAAAGCAGGGTGGTGTCGCGGCGAATCACTGCATCAAAACGTCTTTTCTCCACAGCCAGGAGTCTTCTGCTATCCTCAGACTGGGCATGCAGACTGCTGGCAAAACACAGCAGAAAACAGCTATAAATTAAGGTTCGGGCGAAATTCGTTGGTCTCATCAGTCGAAAAGGGCTAGATTTTTTACAGGGCTGAATTATACTTCAAATGTCGGAATTCTTTCTTAATTCCGGACTTCAGCTCTACTGTCACCTCATAATCGTCTTAAACCTAGTTTTATTTTTCATTTCATCAGAATTCCATACAATTTCTCCTGTTCTTTTTGCCGGTCAGTAAGAATTTAGCACTGTCAGGATCAGGGACTTCGATGTCGATTGTAAAGAATACTCTTTCTCAGGAGGAATTTATTGGTCAGGACCGGTCTGATGAAGGATGAAATCTTACCCTGTTCAAGTCATAAAAGATTGACGGATTGATTGAGTAGAATACCATTTAAATCCGGAAACGCCTTGTTTTTCTGCATATTACGATTTATTAGAAGGTTGGGGCATTTGTGGAAAATCAATAAACAAACCCCTGTTGAGGGACCGGAATGGGTGGCCCAATTATTGGAGGTTAGTCCATCCAGCAACTGGCTGATGTTAAAACCTTATTCCATTTCCAGTAAATTTCTCTTAATTGCTTTCTGTAGCATCATATGTGCCGCCGGTTTTTCCCAAAAAATATTTGAGAGGAAATATAAAACCGGGGATGTGCAATCCTTGTTTTCCATTCCGGGTCAGGAAAATATCAGCCAGTCATTTTCCGGACCTTATGTCATACCCGTTGTTTTTCACATAATCAGCAGCGATCCGTCGGCGATAACAGATCAACAGATCAAAGATGCGGTGCAGGATCTGAATGATGCTTTTGCTCACGGCGGACCCTATGCATCCGGCTCACCCGGTGCCAACACAGGAATAACATTTTGCCTTGCCAGGATTGATCCGGATGGCGGCATCAGTTCCGGAATCACCCGCACTCAATCGGTACTCACTGATTTTGATCAGGACATTGAAGACGACAAGCTAAAAAAGCTTGTGTCATGGAATACCAGTCAGTACTGTAATATCTGGTTGGTTGATAGCGTAAGAAATGAATATTATACAAATTTTGGCTGTGGAAACTGGGCCAGAAAATTCAACAGACCTTATGCAAGTTTTTTGCCGGGTGGAAATTACCTGGATGGAATCGTTGCGACTGGATTCAGTTCACCACTGGCGGCCCTGATGGGCTCTTACCTTGGTCTGCTACCAACTTTTGTATATGGCAGCTGCGCAAATAATAATTGTGATACCGATGGAGACGGCATATGTGATACTCCGCCGGCTTCCGGTCCTGCAACCACCTGCACAGGATTTCAAAACTCCTGCAGTACGGATACCATCAGCGGACTGAAAACCGATATCCCTGACCTGATTTCAAATTTTATGAGTTTCAGTGCTCAAGGCTACTGTACAAGGTCTTTCACTGAAGGGCAGGCAACAAAAATGCGTAATACGCTGGCCGGTGCCCGTAATAGTTTGCTGGCACAAAATAAATGTGATCCGCCCTGTTCCGAAAACATAACCGCCAGTTTTACACGGGACAACTGGTTACCCGTTCCCGGCGATCAGATCCACTTCACCGCCAGTGCAACCGGTGGTAGCAATTATCAGTGGTCGGTCGACGGAGTTGTGGCAGGTTCGAACAGCGCCACTTTCACGCAAAGTTTTTCACAGAAAGGATTCCATAAGGTTTCACTGAAAGTATATAACTCGAATCCGGGATGTTTTGCAAGTTATTCCGATTCTGTTTTTGTGAGTTGTGGTGTTTTGGCCAGATTCACCCCCGATAAAAGAACAATTGCCTCCAAAGATCAAATCATGATCGATAGTATTTTTTTTACAAACCGTTCAGTCAATGCTACTTCTTATCAATGGTGGGTCAGCAACAATACAGGTATGGATCCGCAGGTTATCAGCACCGGATTTAATTTAAGTCAGATCTTTCATTCTCCGGGAACTTACTCCCTGTGGCTGGTCGCTTCCAATGGCAGCTGCATTGATACAACTGAAAAATTCAATTTCAATGTTTTTGATCCGACTGCGGATGGCACAGTCAGTTTTCAGGATGTGGTCTGTTATGAAAATACAAAAGTAAAAGTTTCTATTTCTGTTTGTAATAACGGATATGTTTCAGTTCCTGCCGGAACACCGGTTACCTTTTACGATGACGATCCTGCTTCGGGAAAAGCGAACAAAATAAATCCCGTTTATAATCTGCCTACGGAAGTGCCTGGTAAATGCTGCATTTCATACAGCACAATTCTTGACATCGGAAGGCCTGGTCTTAACCAGCTTTACGCGGTATTCAACGACAACGGAAGTACAAATCCCGTGGTGCTTCCCAATACATCCTTACCTGAAATCAACTTTAAAAACAATACCGGTTTCGTCAACAATTTCCAATTCAGGGCAAAAGTGAACCCACCGACTGCAACCCTCGAACCCGGCGACACGTTGCAGCTTTCGGGCTCCGGAGGTCCCGGTGTGGTTTCAACTTATTTATGGAGCAGTTCACCCGGCTTAAGCTGTACGGACTGCGCCAATCCCGTATTTATCGCAGGCAAAATAGATGTTACCGAAAAACTGATTGCCACCACCAATTACGGTTGCATTGACAGCGCGATTTCAGAGATTAAAGTACCGATAGCCGATGATTATAAAATTCAGATTGATAGCATTGAATGTATAAAAAATGACAGCGCATTAATTGCATTCACCATATGTAATGATTTCAAACGGGGCGTAGTACCCGATGGGCTGAAAGTTTCTTTTTATTCCGGTGATCCATCAACCGATAGCGCGCATTTGTTACAACCTGTTTATACAGTAGCATCGGATAACCAGGGAAAATGTTTATCCTTCAGGGGTAATTTCGCAAATGTTCAGCCGGGATCTGTTTTTGCTGTGGTAAATGATAATAGTTTGCAAGCTCCGGTTCACTTACCTGCTGACAGTCTTTATCTGGAAAAAGATTATTCGAATAACATAAGTTCATTCCAATATCAGCCCGGCCAGATTATTCTGCAACCGGCGGACACTACGGTTCATGTCAATCAGTCTTTTATTATAACGATTAAGTCCACAATTTTTGATCCTTCTTCAACGATATGGGATCAGGGTCCCGGTTATACATTAAGTTGCGTGGATTGTATGTCACCATTGGTTACAGCAACCAATAATGGAACTGTAACGATGCATACTAATAACCAGTATGGATGCCGGCTGGCGGGAAGTACCCAAATCCACATTATTCCGCCCGACTTCACCGCCCAGATTCTGGAAACACATTGTTATACTAATGACAGCCTGCTAGTCAAATTCCAGCTTTGTGCAAATAACGGCTTTGACAGCCTTGCAGGAGGCATACCGGTTTCTTTTTACGATGGAAACTGGGGTGGTCAAAGTAAATTGCTGGAACCCGGTTTCTCTACCAGGCAAACAACATCAGGGAATTGTGACAGTTTCTCGACAACGATAAAAGCACCGAAATCAGGCAATCTTACTATGGTTGTTAATGATAAGGGGTTGGACAATTCCAGCAGTCCTGAAAAAGAATTCGATGAAACAGATTATTCCAATAACAGTTCTACGGTCGCTATAGTACCATTTTCAGCAACCATCCTTCCCTCAGATACAACAGTTGGAAGATTCATGCCTGTGACGTTGCACTTCGAAGTAAGCGGAGGTCAGCTCAGTGCATTCAACTGGACACCTGCGGAATTTCTTTCATGCACAAATTGTGCTGAAACTGTCGTCACACCGCCACATAGCATACAATATGAGCTGGAGGTACAGAATGAATATTCATGTACGGCTAAAGCCTATGCCCAAATTAATACCTTCAGCGGAGGTCGGGTAAATATTCCAAATGCGTTCACTCCGAACGGTGATGGCCGCAATGATGTCTTCTATATTATAGGAAGCCAGGATATTAAGATCGTGAAGGAGTTCTCCGTTTATAACCGGTGGGGACAGGCAGTCTATAGGGCAAGTAATTTCCCTGCGAACGATCCGGGTTTTGGCTGGAACGGTCTTGTAAATGGCAGGCCTGCCAGTGCACAAGCCTACGTGTATCTTGCAATCATTGAATTCACAGATGGTACACAACAAATATTTAAAGGATCAGTTGTGCTGATATTATAGAAAGAAACGAATCACCCATACCAGAAAAAAAAGAGTCGATAACAGAAATATCCGGATGCCGTGCTTCCGGTCGTTTTCTGAATATGCATAAAGCCGGTCACCATTGTAAATTGTTTTTTTCATGAAGGCCATAATGCCTCCTGCCATTAGTCCGGCGGGCCAGAAGATAGATACCAGGTAAGCCAGCCATATAGAAGAAGCCGGCGAGTTCACCGGCGTGGAAATAACTGCAATACGTTCAGCATTTATCTTACTGATTTCTTCTTTCGAAATGGACACACCCCTGTTAGACAGTATACGAATCGCCAGCGGGTAATCCAGCCAACCCCATTCATCGGGAGCCCTGATAATCTCCATCAGCTGATGATCTGAAAAATTAAATAAGTAATATTCCGGGGAAACCAGGTCAAGCTTTGTCTGATAATAGGCATGAAGAGTTTCTTCTGCCTTTATCATGTCCGTCGCTTTCACTTTTAGCCAGATCGGCTTCAACATTTTGTTATTGGAAAATGTTATATCGAAAAACCTTTCACCGTCCTCCAATTCAATGGGTATCTGATTTGACTCCAGGTGGGAGGCGATATCGGAGGCTGTTTCCTTGTCATAGAATTTCTGAAAGTTCAAAAAGGGGTCGCTCATGAATTCATTTCCCGGCTTCAGGCTTGAAAAAAATGTCGTCTTTGATTGATGGCCGCAACGGCAAGATTTGTACCGTCTACCCGCGCTTTAATTTTTGCAAAGGCAATCTCCCTGGAAGTTGAAAGGTCGTCAGCGAAAGGAGAAAACCCGCAATCGTCCGTAGTACCTAACTGACTAACGGGTAAGGTTTCGGCGGCTTCAAGGATAGTGTCCCGTATTTCGTCCGGCGTTTCAATCCTGGGATCCAGTACATTGGTGACTCCCAGAAAAATCCGCTGTCCCGGTTTTAGATTTTGCTTAATAGTATTCAACACCTGGCTTTTATTTTTCTCGCCGGCATACTCAAGATAAAAATTCCCTGCATTCAATTTAAATAACAACGGAAGGAGACTGGCATAGCTAATATCCGCACTGTGCGTTGAATCGTGATCGCCTCCAGGACAGGAATGAACACCAATTTTCTTTCTTTCCTCCGCAGTAAACCGACCGAGTACCAGATTATTCAAATCAATAAAAGATTGTAACAGACCCCCGCTTGGATCCAGTTTTAATGAAAGTCTTGCCTCTGTAAAATCAATTTGCACATTGTATGCGTCGTTGTTCAGATTTCGCCTGATATCCGCTGCGGCTTCATTGATCAGATCTTTAATAAACTGTTCACGGGAATAACCTTCAATGCCTTCAGGAGGATATAGCAGGCTGATGGCGGATGCAGAAATGACCGCCTGTTTGACCGGCAATGAGGTTAGACGCTTTGCTTTCTTAAGGTAACTATCAGAAAAAGTCTGATAGTGAAACGGGCCGGAAGTAAGTTTTGGCAGTTGTCTGGTATGTCCGTCTGCAAATGGGATTACGACTCCATCCGCAGACAGGTTTGGTAAACCATGAATAGGATAAGTAGCGAAACTCGGTTTGGTCTGCTCGCCATCAGAAATTACCGGAGAACCGGTTGCCTCGAATCTTTTAATAGTATCTGCAATAGCTGAATCATATAAATGTTGCAGATCCCGGTCTTTCAGCTGGCCGGCTGCATGTGCCCGGATGCCTAAGATTAATTCAACCGGACGTGGTATACTGCCAATGGGTTCAGTTTGAATTTGCATAACTATAGATTTAGAAAAAATTAATAATACCCTAAGAAGCTGGCCTTAGAATTATCTGCGGAATCAATAAATTCAGTCAGTCGTTTATGGTGGATATGTTTCACAGGAAGAGAAATCTTACAATTCTTACCGTGTACACTAAGTTAATAATAAAAAAGATTCCGGAATGTTTTTCAATGTGTTCCGGAAACATAACCCAATCAGATTTATATTTACCTGGGGAATATGCTCATGGGAAAAAACAACAATCATATTCACTTCTTTTTAATCCTTATATCGACTGTCACAAGCATGATTTTCATTATGCTTCCGGCAGTTATGTATGCACAAAATAATTATGAGATCCAGGTATATGCTTCACCTACACAGGCGCCTGGGTTCCACAATGTTTGAACTACACAGCAATTATACTTTTAACGGCAGCACAGCAGATCGTGAATGGCGTGCTTCCATCCAATCATTCCTTGCACGAAACAGTGGAAATTACAACCGGTATTACACCTGTTTTTGAAACGGGTGTTTATCTTTTTACCAATTATACACCGGGCTACGGTTATCAGATTGTGGGTGCTCATCTTCGTCCCCGCGTAATGGCGCCCGCTGACTGGGACATTCCTTTCGGCTTGAGCCTTTCTATGGAAATCGGTTATCAGAAACCTGCTTATGCCGATGATGAATGGAGCCTGGAAATCAGACCGATCATCGATAAGCAATGGGGTAACTTTTATGCTTCCTTTAATCCGACGTTTGGAATTGCCCTGAAAAGTCAGTACAATAATTCAGTACCGACATTTGAACCCAATGTAAAACTTTACTTATGCGGTATTTAAAAATGCCGGTTTCGGAATTGAATATTACGGGGATTTGGGACCGGTTACCCATTCGATCAGGGCCCGCAGCAGAACCATGCTTTGTTCCTTGCTTACGACCTGCTTAACAATGCCAAATGGGAACTCAATATCGGAGCGGGTTTTGGCCTCACTCCCGCAACCGATCCTTTTATTTTGAAAGTGATTACGGGAAGAAGGGTGAAATGGAAAAAATAATTTTAATTATAATCATCCTGCGCCCAGCGGGAACGGGCAACGCCACTGATGATATAACGTGTCACCCGGATCATCGCCGAAAGACGCTTCCATATATATACTATCGACGATACTATCCGGTTGTTTGGCCCTTACCGCCATTGGGAATGATTTTTCCATTGGCAATATGCACTCTGATATCATAATATTCATTCTGTGAAGAATCCGTAGCAAATGTCAGATTCTTCGGATCGGCCAGCACTTTACATTTGAAATCATATCCATTTTCCAGGTCATCCAGCCAGAGAGAATCAGAGACGTTCTGCGAAGTATTGTAAGTTGAAAAAAGAACATGACTTCCCAGCAAATCATTCCCATTCAGGGTTAAGCGTTACCCACCATTCATTCGACATCGCAACGGTATTGGTAGCACCCGGATCTTCGAGTTTCTTGGTGCAGGAAATGGAAAGAGTATCATGATGATTGCCGAATATTCTGTACATTCTATTCATATAATGCTTTTTATTGCTTTTCAAAACTTCTTGGTCCTGCACCATAGCCCGGTGCAAAATAAATCCAGGTATACGTTCCGGGCGGATCAAGGGTTGTTTCAGTACTGCTCACTTCACCCCCGAAAAAAGGACTATCCTGTTCAGGTATCTGAATATTGTTTGCCGAATAATTGGTGGCTACCACCAGTTGTCCAACCCCTGAAGAACCTCCCGGGATTTTCAACAGTATAAACTCCTGTAGAAAGCTTGGTCCAGGTGCTTGTTACTCCGGTTGCCGCCCTCAGATAAGTGCCTGAATAATCATGTGAGATGATAACGGGATCCGCGACCACAGAAGCCGGAACTACTACCACGATCCGCTGATCACTATTTGTGCCATCAGGACTGGTTGCTGTATAATTAATAGTGTAAACAGCCGGAGGTGTGGTCGCTGTAATGGTCATACTGGTTGTATAAGTGAATCGAATCTCCGTTCAGCATGGCTGTTGCTCCCGGATCGTTATATGCATTGCCTTCAGTAAGCGTAACGAATTTCGGTCCGATTGATTACAATAGACGGATAATAGGCAACTTTCGAAATACCTACCTGTGTCGGTGTATCAACGATCGTCTCCTTATTACAGGAGCAGATAACAATCAGTAACCAACAGAATGTAAGCCTTAAATATATTCTTCATAATATCTTTTTTAAATAAATCATTTACCCCACCATACCGGTGTTGTAATGGGAACCTGAGGCTGGTGTATTTTTATTCCTGGATCTTTCATTATCCGGAAAAACAATTCGTTTTGGAAATGCATCTCCAATTACCGAAGTGGCTGAAACCACGAACTGTCCGGCTACATATCCCGGGTCATCGGAATATACCGGACTCGATTTTGGAAATCCTGTTCTGTTTCTTTCAAACCAGGCTTCCAGTGCATGAGAGCCGGGAAGTGAAGCCCATTTCTGGGTGATGATCGCATCGATTTTATCATCCAGTGATCCTGCTACCGGATATGCATAGGCACCTGCCCGGCGCTATATAGGTAGATGCATCAAATCCATACACATCAAAGGCAGCAGTTACGCCTGCATTGTATAATGTCTGAGCCTGGTCACCTCCATAATATCTTTCCCTGGCTTCGGCCTGCATAAAATAAGATTCAGGCGCCGAAATAAACTGAACCGGATCGGTGGCAGCTTGTACAAAAGTGGTAGCGGTTTTATAAACCGGATTGGTACTCAGGTAATTTCCCTGGTCGACTCCCACCGGCGATGTCGTTCCGAAATAAGTCGACAATACGCGGATCATTATTTTTCGTCAGCCAGCTGATAAAAGTGATACTGGCTTTCAGATTGGACGGTGTATTCAAAGCAAAAATATTCTGCAGCAAAAAATGGATTCTGTTTGTTTGGAGTAGTCAGTCCATTGTGTAATGGACGCGTCTTCTGTTAAAAATTCCACATTGGCATCATAGAGGGCCTTGATGCCGGCTTCTGCATCAGTCGGGTTTTGTATTCACCATCCTCAAAAACATTTTCAATTTCAGTGTATTGGCAAATGCCATCCATTTGGACATATCTCCGCCAAAAAAATAATCTTCAGCACCGGGCTGTGTATTCGTGGCTGCGTTAAAATTCTGATTCAGGGCAGAATCAAGACTTAACCAGCAATGCAGCATAAATATCCTGGCCATTATCAAATTTGGGTTGCAGATTTGCCGCACCCTGCAGCGCTTCCGTATAAGGAACCTGGTCATATAAATCCACCAGTACCTGATAGGTATATACTTTCAGCACAGTTGCCAGCAGATTATAATTCCAGTCCTCCGCTGCCTTTGTTTTTTGCAGAATCAGTTCCAGGTCATTCAGAGCACCAGTATATAACTGGTTATAATCGGTATTCAAATCTGTACTGGCTACATTGTATGAATCGAAATTCCGGTATTGCGAAGAAGAAACGTCCTGCGTCGTATATTCTGACCACAAGCATGCCGATGATGGCCAGCTCCCCGCCGATGGCAGATGCAGCGGATATTTCTGCAGCCGGAAATAATAATGGTGTCGTTGCCTGATCCGTGGACGGATTATTTGGATCCTGATTAATATCCAGCTGCTTTTTTACAGGACCCAAGTCCAAAACACTGCTGCGAGTGAAAATACCAGTATAATTTTTTTCCATTTCATTGAAATCCGGTTGAAATTTTAAAATATTTTATCATGAACTCAGAATGTCGCTTTTAGTGAAATTCCATATTGAACTGTTGTTGGTCCGGTTGGAGAATATTCTCCAAATTCACTCTGCAGGTCATTACCCAGGTTGGAAACCTCCGGATCGATATATGCATTTCCTTTAGGCAGCCACAACAGAAAATTTCTGCCATAAACGGAAAGCATCAGGTTGCTCGCATGAATCGGAGTGGTCCATTTTGCAGGTAATGTATAAGAGATCGTGATATCCCTCAGTTTGAGAAAAGATTTGTCGATCAGCCGCATCGGATAAGCCAGTGGCTTATTGTTATTGGTATAAAAATAACTGTCGAAGACACTTTCCGCGATGACGGTTTTATTTTCGACATATACCGGTTTGCCATCCGTTCCCGTAACCTGGTTCACAGAATTCGGAATCACGAATGGATTTCGGTCGTTATAAGTTGTTATGGCTGCATTACCGGAAAACATGGTTATATCAGCGGTGGAACTATAGAAGCTGCCACCCTTCCGGTAATCGAGTGAGAAACTCAAATGACCAGTTTTTATATGTAAACGAATTCACCAGGCCCATGGCAAAATCTCTTTGGGATGTTCCGATATCTGTCTTATCCGGATTTACTACCGGAAAGCCGGTGTTTGGATCTACAACAATTTTTCCATCCGGTGAATAAACCGGAGCAGGACTGTAAAATATGCCTACCGGTTTACCCGGGAATAAATCAAATTCCATTCCACCGGTTAATCCGTCGGATCCAATCTGGATTTTATCGAGACCGTTCGTCAGACTAACCACATCGCTTTCATTCTTGGCAAAAGTATAATTCAGATTCCAGGTGAAATCCCTGTTACTGTACCGGAGTTGCATTGAATGTTAATTCAATACCCTTGTTCTGTACCACACCCACATTTTCTATCAGTCCGCTATAACCGCTGGAAGGTGAAATGGGAACATTGAATATCTGTCCGTCAGTTTTCTTATCATATACAGTCGACATCAAGACCAAGCCGGTTATCAAAGAATTTGGCTTCCACACCCAGTTCCAATTCCTTGGTGATAATGGGTTTCAGATTCAGATTTCCGATATTGGGTGTTGTAGTAAATCCATTAATACCGGCAATCGGGAACGTAATCGTGTCCATAGGGCATACCGGTAGTGGGCGGAATATTACCCTGCTGAATGGTATGGATAAATCAGGTAAGGCTGTGCATCTGCACCGGTTTCTACCATAGGCAGCCCTGAATTTCAGAAGAGAAATTTTACTGTTCCTTCATGTCGAATGTATTGGAAGCCAGCCAGGATAAATTTGCACCGGGATAGAAAAAACTATTATTGTCCAACGGCAAGTGTGCTTGACCAGTCATTACGGGCATTGACTGTTAAATACACCTGTTCTTTGAATCCTACTGTTGCCTGTGCATACACACCAATCAGTCTTTTTTCAAATAAACTATTTGCTCCTGTGGGCGGACTATTGGAATTTGATAAATTATAAAAGAAAGGAATCGTCAGACCCTGAATGGCTGTTACCTGATTGGTAGCTTTTGACTGGTAATAGTTCACACCGACCAGGGCATCCAGATGTAAAATTGGTGTTCAGATCCTTGGCATATTTCACAATAAAATCCCCATCGATCAGACCATTATAATCAGCCTGCTGCTGATAAGATCCGATATCGGGCTGCCTGGAAGAACCGGAAGGATTATTTCCGGCATTCCAGCTACCGGGTGAAGGTGCATTCACGGCATTCCATATTTCAGTATTGGTATTTGTAAAATCACCGCCGACCCTGAATTCAGCGGAGAGTTCAGGTGTAATCTTATAGGTCATGTCAATCTTTACCAAAAATCCTGTCGGCGTTCTGATCACTTCCGTTTTGCGTCAGATCATAATAAGGATTTTCAGCAAAGGGAGTAAAATAATTGTCGACATTAAAAAACTGGTTAGTTATACAGACTTAAATCCTTGATGCGGATATCGACCGGGATCTGAAGAATATTATACAAATAAATCATTACCCAGTCCGACTAAAGAAAATTTAGCCGGAGTTGTAAGATGCCTGTTAATATAATTCAGCGAAAAACTGATGTTGAAATTTCCGAACGTACTGCTGGTACGCAGATTGAAATTATTTCTCTGCAGTTTATCATAGTTGCCCGGCAGGATTCCGTTGCTGGTCACATTTCCGTAAGAGAAATAAAAATTCGTTTTTTCATTTCCACCGGATAACGACATCGTATTGTTTGCTTCTGTTCCGACATCATAAAAATCCCGGATGCTGTTATCCTGGAACGCAAACGGTTTTATCAGCTGGGAATTATTTACAGTTGCTCCCCAGGGATGCATTTTTCCGTCGAGTGCAGGTCCCCAGCTTCCATTCTGTGTAATGTCCGATACACCTCCCCAACCCTGTCCGAATTGCTTTTGTTCATCCGGCAATTTTCCAACAATCGACCCATTGAATGAACTGGCCAGATTGACGGTGAGTTTTCCGGATTTCCCTTTCTTCGTTGTAATTAGGATGACTCCGTTTTTTGCCACGTGAACCATAAAGAGATGATGCCGAAGTACCTTTCAGAACAGTAATTGACTTCGATATCATTCGGATTAATATCCGTCATTCCATTTCCATAATCCGTGCAGTGCAGGTCCGTTTCCTCCGGCGCCGCCGATATTAATCGTGGCATCGCTCAACGGAATTCCGTCTATTACATACAGTGGCTGGTTATTTCCGCCACCGATAACTCCATATCCCCGAAGAACCACTTTGGTTGAACCGCCCGGTGTTCCGCTCACATTTGAAATATCCGCACCGGCCACTTTACCGGATAATCCGTCCATCATACTCACCGGTGAAACTTTGTTGATCGCTTCTGAATTAAACGTTGCCGTTGAATAGCCGACCTTGGCTTTACTCTTACTTTGTCCGAGGGCGACAACCACCACTTCATTCATAGCAGCCTGACCCGGTTGCAATATCACATCATTCCCGCTTAAGCTGAGTCAGATGAAAGTCCATGAGATGAATAAGACGCTGCGGTGATCACCAGCGTCTGCCCGGTCGTTGCCCTGATCCTGAAAGTCCCGTCCGCTTCTGCAACAGCCGTGGTCTTTAGTCCCTTTCACCGTAATGGTTGCAAAGGAAACCGGTTCTCCGCGTGGATTGGTAATCTTTCCCGATGCCATTTCATTCTGTGCTGACACAGAAAATGAAATGAAAACCAATAACATGAATAGTAAATTTCTCATAAGCAGTCTTTTACATTTTAACCTTTGAAATAGTACCCATGGTCTATGCGGATAAGAAATGAATTAAATTTTTTATTTGTATCACCCGTTTGTTAAGACAGTCCTGTAAAGATGAATCGCTGTACTAACCGGATGGTCATATTTTCTATCCATTAAAAATCCCCGCTCAACCAATATTTTTTGATACTGAACTATATTTTTTTACTGACTTAATTTTTAAACAACTTTAAAACCGCAACAAAACGATTGTTAATTTTTCAAGATGGCAACCCAAAAAGGGTGAATAATCTTTTACAGTTCGTAGAGGGGAGCATTTTCCCTTTCTATCCATTCCTTAAAACTGCTTATCCTCAGCTGGCTTATAAAAACTCTTTCCGCTGGTTGCGGTTTCAAAATCACTTCAACCTTATTTATATCCCAGCATCTCAGACTGATGATCGCCCGGATGCTCACGATATAATTTTTATTGACCCGATAAAACTCAACAGGATCAAGCATTTCGAAGATATCCCTCAGTGATCCCGATACTTTATGTTCATTTCCATTCCGGATATCTACCAGGAAACAGGTTTTATTTTCCAGGTAGAAATAGGCTATATCAATTGTTCTGAAAACAATATATTCATCTCCCTTGCTGAGGATCACACGTCTGCAATTCCTGTTCACTGCACCTTCCATGATGAATTTTATATTGCCATTATAAAATTATTAACAACCGGGCGGTGAATATTTTGCCCCTGGTAAAATCACGTCTGCGGGGGGATTAATATGTGATTATCCATTCTGAATCTTTTTTAAAATACTTTTCAGAATCTATACATGTCTGCCATGAAAAAACTGCTACTGCTTTTCTCCGGATTGCTCCTGTTAACAATTTCTGCTGAAAGCATTTACGGACAGTCAAAAGCTGATTTGCAGATGGCCGATTCATTTATACATGAATAAAAACTGGGGGATTGCCAAACAGAAATATTTGAAATATCTGGGGGATGATTCTTCCAACAGCCTGGTCTGGAACAGGCTTGGATATTGTAATCAAAACCTCGGTAATTATCCGGAGGCCATCAGAAACTATAACCGGTCACTGACCCTTAATCCCGCACCCACTGGTAAAAAGCAGTGCAGAATTCAGGACAGCCATGGTGTATTCACTGCTGAATAAAATACCTGAAGCTGCAGACTGGACAATGAAAGCGACTGCTACCGGCTATAACAGTCTGAATGATCTGGATAGTCTGCCGGCATTTGAAAATCTGCGGGCCTCGCTTCAACCTTTCGGGAGATCAGACTAAAAGTTTATGAAATCGTATATCCCTGCAGCAGGGAACCGAGGAACCATGATTTTGATTTCTGGATCGGAGACTGGAACTGTTATCGTACGGGAACACAAATTTTATCCGGATATCAGTCATGTTGAAGCAATGGCCGGCGGATGCGCCATTCTGGAAAACTATACTTCCGCCCAGGCATACACCGGTAAAGAGTTTTAATTTTTATGACACGATCAAAGGAAAATGGGAACAGGACTGGATCGGATCCGGTGGTCCAGGCGACAGGCAGCGATATTATAATGGTGAATTTAAAAACGGAGCCATGCATTTTACTTATGAATCCATAAGTGCCACCGGTGACAAAACGAAAGGGAATTTCATATTTTATTTCATCAATAAGGATTCTGTTCGTCAGTATCAGGATGTAACAGATGATACCGGAAAAACGATTTCTGTAACTTACGATCTAACGTACCTGCGAAAAAAATAGAATAGATTCTGCTGTCGGGACGTTCCGATTTTAAGCCTTATTTTACAGGGGTAATATTCCCTAAACAACAGATAAGGAATGGGACGTTCGGCCAGACGCAAAAGATCCGAGAGGGGTATACAGTCGCAGAACAAAATAAAACTTGTTCGTGGGGGCAGAACCCTATTTTGACCAGATCTGACAATGATTCAACGAGGCAGAGCAAATCATACAACTTCAGGTATATATTTATGATAATGATGAAACAGGAAAAGAAGTAACGAAGCCCTGATCGATGCAGCGCCAAACGAAATGTGCAGGTTTTTCTGATGGCAGACGGATATGCTTCCCAACACCTTTCGCCGCATTTATCCGTGAGTTGGAAGAAGCAGGAATTCATTTTCGTTTTTTTGAACCACTTATTCAAGAGCCGCCATTCCTATTTTGGAAGAAGACTTCATCACAAAGTAATTGTGATCGACAACCGTTTCGCCATGGTCGGCGGAATCAATATCAGCAATCATTATAACGACTTACCGGATCAGCCGGGCTGGCTGGATTTCGCATTGTATATGGAAGGCAAGATCGTACATGACCTTTGCCGGATATGTCAAAAAATCTGGCAGGGTTACCTTCCCGCTGAACGACTTTCACTTTGCCGGAGAATAAGAAGTTCCCTGGTTCCCAGTCCTCAGGAAGAATGTCAGTTACGGGTAAGGCGAAACGACTGGATCATGAAAAAAAACCAGGTATCCAGAAGTTATATCGAAATGTTCCGAAATGCCGATGAACAAATCATCATGATGTCAGGATATTTTTTGCCGGGCCCGATTATCCGCAAAAATATGAGAAAGGCCACTGCCAGGGGAGTGAAAATAAAATTGATCCTGGCCGGAATGTCTGATGTGATGGTAGCCAAAAATGCAGAACGGTTATATGTACAACTGGTTGTTTCAGAAATGATATCGAAGTATACGAATACAAACCCTGTGTTCTCCATGGAAAAGTGGCAGTTTACGACCGAAAATGGGCGACCATCGGATCATACAATGTAAATATCATCAGCGCTTATGCCAGTCTGGAATTAAATATCGATGTCAACAATTCTAATTTTGCCGGTATGTTAAACAACGTTTTGGAAAAGATTATTCAAAATGACTGTGTGTTGATAACGAAAGAAGATTTTCAATTGCGCAATGGTATTCTGAACAAAATATGGGAACGGATTTGTTATTGGTTTGTCCGGTTTCTTTTTTACCTGTTTACTTTTAATTTTAAACAAAGGGATAATTGAGGCAAGTGTGGAAGTGTGGAAGTGTGGAAGTGTGGAATTGTTCAATTTCCTCCGAATCCTTCTTATAAAAGCACGTATGGTTGCCCGATTCCAGTTGGCGAATCGTCCCCGCTGAACCACCATCAGATTGGCTGCCGGTTGCTGCAGATAAAAATGAAAAACAAAATGAGCTTCCGAATTCTGCCATCCCATCATCTGACCAAAACGGAGGTCATTGAATTCAATTCCATGCGATGAGGAATCCGCGGTATAATATCCCTGCGAAAATCGGATAAGCTTCTGAAGATCCTCCTGACTATAAAATGGATTCAGCAAATTCGCATTACGCGGAAAATATCGGAATTCAATCTGGCTGTTTTTATCAAAAACTGAATGGTATCCGATCTGAAACCCTGAATCTGTTTCTGCAACAATAAACCATAACCAATTATTAAATGGTGTCGGAGTCGTAAAATAGCGATTATAATTTATTCCCTGCCGGGCCAATTCAATCCGGGCAGCATTTTCAATGCTAAACTTATTCGACAAACAATAAATTAAATACAGAAAACTGACAACGAGTCCAAAGACTGCCCATCTTCTTCTTTTCCGGACGTTGTGGTTTAATATCAACAGGAAAATCACGGCAACGCCGGGCCAAACCGAGAAAAAAGGATCTGCAACAAATATCACATTGAATGAAACCCGGTAATGACTAAATGGCTCAAACCAGCCGACTCCATATGCATTCAATGCATCCAGGAAAAGATGGACGAATATTTCGGTTCCCATAAATGCCAACCAGATTTTTACAGGAACCTTATCTGCAAAATGCCGCTTTCTTAGTATAAATGCAAGGGCTAAAACGGCCAATATGCCAAACAAAAACGAATGAGTAAAGCCCCGGTGTGCTAATAAATCGTCAGCCGGTGTCCAACCAGAATGAAACGATGAAATCCACATCAGGAAGACTGGCTGCAATCGCACCATATAACATGGCTTTTCTGCCAATTCTTTTTCCCAGAAAAAGATCGCCGATACATGCGCCAATGGCAATATGGGTGAGGCTATCCATGTCCCGGTCGAAATTAATAATTGAAGGTATATGATTTATCAGATCCGGAATGACCGGCATCCGCTAACCTATGCCGGTCATCATTAAACGCAGTATCAGTTCTTCAACCCTAACGCATACAGATACCCATCTGCACTACCGAAATACACTGTATTGCCGGAAACTGCCGGAGACGAAACAATGGATCCCAGTAGTATAGAATTCATTCATCACATCTACGCTGGATTCATACAGGGTAAGATCCTGTGCCCCGGCCGTAAATGAGAAGTCAAGTTCATCTTTTTGATTTAAAACACGGGCCGCATTTGCTTTCCTGCCTTCTGTTGAAAAGATCTGCCAGCTTTTTCCGGCTGAATCCAGATCCAGGGAATAAAAATTTCCGGTGAAATCCCCGAAATAAGCGGTATGACCGGCAATTGCCGGAGATGAATACAAATATCCCTTTGCTTTCATACTGTATTTTTTCTGTCCGGTTTTTGCATCGAGGGCAAGAAGCAAATAAGAATCTGAAGTACCGAAGTAAACCACACTATCATGTATTGCTGCCGTAGTCAGAACCCATGAATTGTCCGCTGAAAAATTCCAGACCATGGAACCTGTTTTAGCATTGAGGGCGTAAAAAAAACCGTCCCTTGCACCAAAATAAACGATACTGTCAGCAATGGCAGGAGAGGCCTGAATACCCTCCAACACATGCATATCAGGTTGTTCCCGGGTTTTGAATTTCCATTTTTCTTTGCCGGTACGAGCATCAACAGCGTATAAATATGTATCCCAGCTTCCAAAATAAACGGTGCCCTGGTATAGGGCCGGACTGGTATGAATGATTCCGTTTGTCTTAAATTTCCATTTTAATTCGCCATTCTTCGCGTTGACTGCATATAAATTTCCGTCGCTGCTGCCAAAATAAACCGTAGGATCATCGTTTAATTCCACTACGGGTGAAGAAAGGAAAAAGTCCCAGAGATCCTCCATATACATATCTGATGGTTTCATCGTCCATAATCCTTTTGCACCTACTTTTTTCTCACCACCGGTTTTAAATTTCCAAATTTCCTTCCCTGTAATGGCATCAACAGCATAGCAATAGCCCGTCGAAGCTGGTGAAATACACAACATTATTAAAAACGGCCGGTGTGGATGAAACGGCTCCACCAGTCGGGAATTTCCATATGAATTCACCGGTAGCCGCATGTATAGCATAAAGATTACTGTCTTCACTGCCAACATACGCTATTCCGTCCAGCACAACCGGTGAAGACAAAATTTTTCCACCTGTTTTAAATTTCCAACGTAAGGAGCCCAAAATTTTTATAGTTCTCCACCGGATAAATCAGATAAACCCCGGTATGGGCGTCATCAGAATGAAATACGCCGTTCAGCAGTGGAATATGCATGGTACAGGAGAAAAACAGAAAGCAGGGGAAAATTAAAAAGCATAACTTTTTTCATGGTTATTCAGGGTACTTATTTGATAAAATGCGGTCATGTAATATACGACCGGAATTATAGCACACAGGTCATTATCAGTGTGCTTTTTTTTTCGGGAACCGAATCTGATTGATCACCCGTAAAACATTCGGTGTTCTTTTTGCATAAGCGGGAGACATACTTTTCCCCAGGGGGGCATAAACCTTTTCGAGATCCTGGTCTGAGTTGAACAATACATAGATGTCTTTTCTGCCATCCGAAGCATCCACATATTCATTTTGTTTGGTCTCGATATTGGTTTTCTTATTTTGGATAATCAGCAGAAAGGTATCACTTTGAAGATTGGGCAATTTGAATTTAAACCGTCCTTTGGAATCTGTTTCTGTTTGACTTTGTACGGGGCTGATGATTTTAACAACCGCATCCACGGGCACTACGGAATTCCTGTCTGCTGAAACAAATCCGGAGATTTCTGTCTTCGGAACAGACTTGAACTGATTGTACAAAGTAATTGAAAAAGTGACCACGGCAGCAATGGAAGCAAAAATGATCTTGCTCTTTGTGAAGAAACCTATTATCGCAGCTTTCGTGATCATAACCGGGCGACTAAAATAATGAAAAAAGGTGAATGATTTTGGTTGACGGTTCACGGTTGGCGGTTGAAGTTTATAAAAAGTTCACGGATCGCCTTAAGCTTTATGCTTTGAGCTTTTGGCTTTCGGCTTAAATTGGTTTTTAGGTTTTAAATTGCCGAATGGAACTAGGAATAAGCAGTTTTGCCGAATTGACCCCGGACCCAATCACCGGAAAAACCATCAGTGGCCATCAGCGGATGCAGGATCTTATGGAAGAAATTGAACTGGCTGACCAGGTCGGCCTGGATGTATATGCACTGGGGGAACATCACCGGCCTGACTTTATTGTTTCTTCCCCGGCTGTAGTTCTGGCAGCGGCCGCAGTAAAAACCAACCAGATTAAACTTTCCAGCGCCGTAACAGTTCTCAGTTCCGACGACCCGGTAAGAGTTTTTCAGGATTTTGCCACCGTTGACCTGCTTTCAGGCGGGCGTGCGGAAATCATGGCGGGGCGTGGATCTTTTATAGAATCATTCCCATTATTTGGATATGACCTGGGGGATTACGATGACTTATTCGCAGAAAAGCTTGACCTCCTTCTGAAATTAAATGAGTCTGAAAAAATAACCTGGAAAGGAAAACACCGGCCCCCGATTCAGAATCTGGGGATTTATCCGCGGCCATTTCAGTCGAAATTGCCTGTCTGGATAGCTGTAGGCGGTACACCGGAATCTGTTATCAGAGCAGGCAATCTGGGTCTCCCCATGGCCCTGGCCATTATCGGTGGAAATCCCGCCAATTTCCTACCCCTGGTTGAACTGTACAGAAAAACCTCCGTCCCGGCCGGTCACGGACGACTTGCCGCTGGCTGTTCATTCCCACGGATATATTTCAGAAGATTCCCAGAAAGCAGCAGATGAATTCTTTCCTTCCTATGCTTATGTGATGTCAAATATTGGAAGGGAACGTGGATGGCCGCCCACGACCCGGGCTCAATTTGAAGCGGGCAGATCCAAACAAGGCGCTCTACTCGTGGGGTCTCCTCAGCAGGTAATTGATAAAATTCTTTATGAAAAGGAATTATTCGGCCTGGATCGTTTTCTGCTCCATGTAAGTGTGGGTACCATGCCACATGCCCAGATAATGCATTCCATTGAACTATTTGGAACCCAGGTAGCACCGGTTATCAGGAAGGTTTCATAAATTATGGTATTGCCGACTAGAACCCTGGGAACAGTCCCACGCCTTAAAGACCAATGCTTTATGCACTTGGCCTCATGGCATAATAATTTATACAACTGAAGTAATCTCAATACAACAACATGAATAATTTACTTAAAGCATTATTATTTTCCCTTACTCTCTCATTATTTGGGTGCAAAACAAATTCAATAACCGGTCGCAGTCAACTCGACCTGGTATCTGAAACAGAGGTTCAGGCAATGGCACTCACGCAATACAAAGAATTTCTATCAAAAAACCCGGTCGTTGCCTCTACTAACGCAAATCAGGAAATGGTACGCCGGGTTGGAACCCGGATCGCAACAGCCGTTAGTAAATATTATACTGAACATGGTGCCGGCGATGAATTGAAAGGATATACCTGGGAATTCAATCTGGTTGAAAGCAAAGAAGTGAATGCCTGGTGCATGCCGGGGGGAAAAGTGGTTGTCTATACGGGACTATTACCTATCACCCAAAATGAAACAGCCCTGGCTATTGTGCTGGGACATGAAATTACCCATGCCGTCGCTGGTCATGGCCGGGAACGCATGAGCCAGGAAATGCTCGCACAGGGTATACAGGTTGCGGGAAATGTTGCCCTGGGAAGCAATCCCAAAACAGTTGATATTTTTAACCAGGTATACGGTCCCGCTGCGCAAATAGGGGTACTACTTCCCTATTCCCGCAAACAGGAAACAGAAGCAGATCATTACGGGTTAATATTCGCGGCCATGGCTGGTTACAATCCACAGGAGGCTATACCATTCTGGACGCGCATGGCTTCCATGGGAGGAGAAAAACCACCTGTTTTTTTGAGTGATCACCCGGCCGACCAGCAAAGAATTGATGATATGAAAAAAGTGATGCCGGAAGCGTTGAAGTATTATAATGGCACTAAGCATTAGTATGGTATATGAGGAATGGTTATGGCAAATAATTACCATACACCACAAACCATCTACTATAAACCAAAAAAACCTCTCTTTCGAGAGGTTTTTTTATGAGAAAGTACGGATCAATAAGGCCAGATGATGGTATAAATTTTTCCATTCGCACCGGTCCATACCAGTTTGAAATAATAAGTTCCGGTACCCGGACAACCGGTTGGATCACCATTGGCATCGAGTCCGTAGGTGATAACCGCTGTTCCTTTAGTCAATGATCACGGTATTCTGACCGCTCACCAGTCTGAAATCACAATCCTGACGAATCACTTTAGGTGCACTGATTAGAGTCTTGTAAACGATTTCATCGAAACGGTTGGTTCCCCATTCTGCAATATTATTATTCGTTCCATCGGAATAAGTTCCTGTAGTGGTTATCACAATCCCGTTGTCATAAGTGAAAACGCGTTGTTTTGAAACATTCCAGGTTCTGTTTGTTCCATTTTCAAAATCAATTTTCAGGTTTCCTGTAATCGTATGCGTAATCGTATGCAGGGTTGCCAGGTCTTTCAGTAGACCACCACTCACATTGGTGATCGTTTTTGTTCCATTGAGTACAATGGTTTTATTATCGCGTTTACGGGTAATGGTCAACTCATCTACATGTAATGGTTGCTGTTGCGCCTACATCTTTCCAACGTTGCCCATTAGGCATTGAAATGGTAACCGTACCGGTTCTGGTTCTGTTACCCCAGCAATTGGTACCATCATAAACAATGGTAATGACGCGCTGGCCATTTGCTGTATCATAAGTTACCGTGGCATCACAAATCAACATGATGAACATTGATCAGACCTGAAACACTGCCGGCTTCCGTTTACATCGTTTACCTCCGTATTGCCAGACAGGGAACTCGAACTACTCAGGGAACCTGAAAAATCAGATTGACCGCTTAATGCTGTATTCGCATCATTACTGATGATATCTGCTTCATTGGAAACCTGTTCCTGGTCATCACCGGTGGTACTCACATTCGCTGTATGTGGTGTCTCCCGATGGCAGAGGTATCCTTTTTACAGGAATAAATGCTGATACAGGATACCAGGCAAAATGCGATGGCCATCCGGCGAATGAGGTTTGCTTTCATATTTACGATTATTTTTTTACTGAGACGGCTATCTGTTCACAGGGGTTTAACGGATTCTTAAATTTATTTTGTTAACAAACTGTTAGGGGACCCGGTATGTTATGGTGATTTACGGTCCGTTGACAGGAATAGACGGTTCCGGTGATAACTGACGGTGATATTGGCGTTAAGCATTAGCGTTGGCGTTAGCGCTTAGACTGCATTACTTTTTGCAGACAATAGGATGGAGATTTTACTATGAAGATCTTCCGGCCGGAAAGGTTTGGGAACAAATTCCATGAATCCTTTCGATAGCAGATCGGCGCGCATATTATCATATACGGCAGCGGTAAAGGCGATAGCCGGAACAGCAGGATTAATTTTTTTGATTTCGCCCAGGGCGGTAATGCCATCCATTTCGGGCATTTCAAGATCGATCAGAATCAGGTCAAATGTATGTTGGGAGAACAGGTCAACAGCTTGTTTTCCATTATAAGCTTCTTTTACTTCAATACCCCACTTCATCAGAAAACGACGCGCAATGGACATATTGATGGCATTGTCTTCTGCTACCATCACTTTTACACCGGGAAACATGGACAAGATGTTTCACTTTGTCTTCATTGATATAATGTTTCCTGTTTTCGTTGATGACCAGTTTCAGCGTAAAATGAAAAGTAGATCCCCTGCCTTCTTCACTTTCCAGCTGCAGTTCGCCGTGAAAAAGATTTACCAGTTTTTTTGTAATCGCCAGTCCCAGTCCCGTACCACCGTATTTGCGGGTTGTATTTACATCGGCCTGTGTAAAACTTTCAAATATTTCCTGTTGCTTATTGGCAGGAATACCGATTCCGGTATCCTTCACCATAAACTGGATCGTCGCTTTCTGGCTGGTTGAAAATATTTTTTTCGCCACCACGGTAATCTCACCATAATGTGTAAATTTCAATAGCATTGGAAATAAGATTACTGAATACCTGGTTCAATCTCGTTTCATCCGTCATCACTTCTATATCCAGGCTGTCATATTCCATTTTGAATCCCAGTCCCTTGGCATGCGCCTGGGCTGCAAACTGAAGATTGATTTTTTCCAGAAATTTTTTCAGATCAACCGGATGTTCGCCCAATTGCAATTTGCCCACTTCGATTTTATTGAAATCCAGAATTTCATTGATCAGCATCATCATGTGTTCGGAAGAATACTTCAGGATATCCAGATGCGATTTCTGGTCGGGCAGATAATTTTCCTGCAATAACAGATTGGATGTACCAATGATCCCATTCAGTGGTGTTCGCAATTCATGGCTCATATTGGAAAGAAAACGCGATTTTGCCTGTGAAGCCACTTCCGCTTTCTGTTTTGCCTTCATCAGTTCAAACTGGGCAGTTTTGATTTCTGAAATATCCAGGATACTGATCTTCAAAAATCTCTTTCCGAGATCCAGGAAGGGAACAATATTCACAAATGCAAAAAAAGTTCTTTCTGCAGAAGTAAGAGCAAGTTCACCCTGCCAGTCCTTTGCCAGCTGTGTTGCCAGATTTAGTTCAATTGATTTAAATAATTTAATATGTTCACTGGTAAACCAGTCTTCAATAGCAGTTCCTTCAATTTCTTTTTTATTTTTTATATGCAGCAGTTCACAGGCCCGGTTATTACATCCGATGATCTTCCGGTTTTCTGCATCCATGATCAATACACCATCCAGTGAAGTATTATAAATGGTATCTACAAAATGTTTTTCCTTCAGAATCGCTTCTTCATGATCCCGGTTCACCCGGAAAATAAAATAAGAAAAGAAAGTAGTCAGCGTCAGAGAAATGGCCAGGTTAGAATTGTACAAGCGGGCAAACATGCCGACAATACGCACCTGGTAATAATTTTCATAAGGGCTCACATTCAAACAAATCAAAACGGAAATAATCGTGATCAGGTACACAAACTTCAGCTCGGTGAAATTTCTTTTCACATCGATCACCAGGGTCATCACCAGAAAATAAGGAAAATACAGAAGGTATTCACCTGCACGCAATCCTTCCATATAATTCATCACGATCAGGTAAAGATTGAGATTGACGATGGCGATGATGCGCGCCAGTTCAAATCTTTTTTTTGAATTGAGGTGAAAGGCCAGAATAAAAATATAACCCTGCAGACAGATTGATCAGCGCACTGATATAAAGACTTAAGGTAAAATAACTGACAACGGACATCAGGGTACCGCAAAGGGTCAGAAAGATAAACTGGTTAAACCGGATGATCTTCTTGCGTTGGGAAATGGAATTACTGGGATCCAATCCGGAATAAACAATATCCTGATAAACAGACCATAATACGGGCGAAAGTCGGGATTTCAGGGAGGGTATCAGAGGAATTAATTTGAATATTAAAACGCGGCGGAGTATAATAATTATTATTTAAAGCGTTAATATAAATGAATCCAGATACATGAATAACCTGAAAACCGCTAATGCATTCGTTTTCAACGCTGAAATCGATGCAAATTACCTCAATAGCCTCTATGGTGACGATTATCGTTATCTGCAGGAAGTATTCGATACCGTTTTGAAAGATTATCAGTCGCTGACCGACAATATTGAATACAGTTATTCCTCAGGCAATCTCACCGCATTGAGATCCGCCGTTCATAAAATCAAACCCGTTTTTGGATTTGTAGGACTCACTGCTGTGCAGCAACAATGCCAGCAGTTTGAACAAATCTGCGGCACTGTCAGCTCTCCCGATCAGCTGGCGGGTGATTTTGAAACGTTAAAAAATAAAATATTCCAAAGCAAACAATTAATAGAAGAAGAAAAGAAAAAATTGGAATTATTTAATAGCAATTGTTCATGAGTCTCAGCTGTATTATTGTAGAAGATTTGCAGGTAGCCGCCAATTACCTGAAAAATTGTTGTGAAAAAAGCGGCCAGGTGGAAGTCAGGGGTCATTTCAGTAATGTAACTGATGCGCTTTCCTTTCTGAACAGCAATACGGTCGACCTGATATTTCTGGATGTGGAAATGCCCGGTGCCAACGGATTTGAACTGCTCGACCAGATCGCCTTTTCACCAAAAGTCATTCTGACCACCGCCAAATCGGAATATGCCTATAATGCATTTCAGTATAACGTTTCGGATTACCTGATGAAGCCTTTTACCTACCAGCGTTTTATGGAAGCACTGCAGAAAATACAGCCTTCCAAAGAAACCATTTCCACCAACAGTGCATCGGATCATATTTATATTAAAACCGATGGTAAACTGATCCGGCTGAATAATGATTCCATTCTGTATATTGAAAGCATGGGCGACTATGTAAAGTTTGTTACCATCGACGGTAAGAAATACATTACCCATAATACCATCAAAAACCTGGAAGAAAAAGTAAGTAAACAACATTTTCTCAAAGTCCACCGCTCCTATATCGTCAACCTGCACAAAATCGACGATATGCGCGAAAATCTGCTTTTCATCAAGGGCAATGAAATTCCCGTGAGCAAAGCCAATAAGGCCGATGTTTTCCGCAGGCTGAATATAGTTTAGGCTGAAGATCCGGAATCCGCGTCAAAAACTTTTTCATAAAAAGATTCCCGCGCTATTTACCTCCGCTCCACACATTATTTTTTCTGTCCACATCCGGTAATACATTTTCCGGATCCAGGATTACTTTATCAATTTTAATCGTTGAAGCATATTTTAAAGTCCAGGTCCACCGCCGCTGCCAGATTTCCACCGGAAGCTGAATGGTTTCTGTTTTCCCATTAGCTTGAATAACTTTTAAAATAACCGGCATGATCATTTTGCCCTTGTTCTCAATCGTGATCAATACGCCCCTGGATGGATCATTGTCAACATATTTCACATCAGTTATCGCCTGGTCCAGTGTCCATGTCGTAAAAAACCATTCTTTCCAGAACCAGTTCAAATCTTCACCGGCTGCATTGTTGATGCAATGAAAAAAGTCGTAAGGTGTCGGATGTTTAAAAGCCCAGGCTTCAGTATATTTTCTGAATGCATAATCAAACCTTTCTTTACCGACCACCACATTGCGAAGTAAGTTCAGTCCATAAGCCGTTTTGCCGTAATACTGATAATGCTGATCTAGATCCATTGCTTCAGAAACAGTCATCAGTGGATCTTTGAGATCAGGAAGCGTAGTCTGATCGAGATAAGCAAAATAATTTTTGTTGAATAACGCGGGGTCATTTGCATATTCTCCATTATTAAAAATCTCGTTGGCATAATAATTAATATAGGAATTGAAGCCTTCATCCTGCCACATATATTTTCTTTCATTGGATCCAACGATCATCGGATACCAGTTGTGTCCGATTTCATGTGCGATCAGAAACCATAACGGAGCTTTGGTTTCTTGTATAGTCATTAAAGATCATTCCGGGATATTCCATACCGGTTATATTCGACCGATATTGACGCATTGTTCCAGGGATATTCAAAAAAATTTTTTGAATAAATTTCCATACTGTTTTTTAAGTATTCCGTGGATCTTGACCAGGCTGTATCTCCCATGCTTTCCGGCGGATAAGCTGACATGGCAATCGCTTTTCGGCCCGAAGGCAGATTGACTCTTGCCGCATCCCATACCAGTGCCTTTGGAAGCTGCCCAGGCTACATCCCTTGTATTCTTCATTGTAAAATGCCAGGTCAGATTTCCTGTGTCTGCCGGACGCATGGCAGGTTTTCCAATTTCATCCGGCATTAATAATGGAAACCGTTTTGTCGCTATTGGCCGCTAGCTGCAAGTCTTTTTATTTCTTCAGCAGTTAATACCTCCGTGGCATTTTGCAAATCACCTGAACCATATACAATCATTTCCGCAGGAGCCGTAATATAATAATCGAAATTGCCATAGTCGCAATAAAATTCTCCGAGGCCCATATAAGGCAAGGTGTTCCATCCTTCCACATCATCATATACACACATGCGCGGATACCATTGGCCGATTGTATATACTACACCATTTTTGGTGTACAGTCTTCCCATACGGTCTGCTCCATAAGCGGGAATGGCAAAACTGTAATTCATTTTTATAGATATCTTATCTCCCTTCGGTAACAGCGGGCTGTTTAAGCGAAGCTGCATCCGGGTATCTGAAATCACCGGTTGCACCTGATAGGTTTTTCCGCCATAGGTTATGGATACGTCAGCCAATTTGATATCCACCCCGGTTGAATCCCAGTACACCTATCGCATCGCCGGATGCTGGTGTAGCTGCTGCACCTCTGGAATGCGGATCAAAAAGATTTTGATCCAGTTGAAGCCAGAGATAATCCAGTTTGTCGGGACTGTTATTGGTGTAAGAAATGGTTACATCCCCGGTTATACTGGTATCTTTTTCACTTAAGGTTGCATGGATCAGATAACTGGCACTGTTCTGCCAGTACATTGGTCCCGGTGTTCCGTTGGCTGACCGATAAACATTTCCTGCCGGTGGATTAAAACTTTCAGCAAAAAAATCATGCGGGTTATACCGGGAGTCGTCTGCAGCGGGATTTTGTCCATACAAAAATCCCATGTGAATCAATAAAAAGCAGGGCAAAAATAGTTTCTCCATATGGTTGGTTTAAGGATCTCTGTTTATTTTACCGGGTTAAAATTCGCTGAACCGGAAAATTTACTACTAGTCCGGTACAGTCAGGCAATTCTAAACTAAATCTGTTTATCAGCTGATTAATGGGTTGGAACCTGAATCTATTCTTTTACACTGGGTGAACCCTTAGCCCTTATGCTATAAGGGTTTACCCTTAGATAAAGGTAGTTAGAAAATTCGTTTATCGTCATTTTTATCCCGAAAATCGAAGGTTTGACCTGCTCTGTCGAATAAGCTATGGGAAGCGTGAAAGCCTTTGCATCTTTGTATTGTTGAAGCGCGCAAATGATCTGAAAGCCGAAATCCGAAAGAAGAACCTAAACCGAATCCTAAGAAAAAAATAAAACCGAGATCCTAAGAAAACCGACCTGAATCCTGTGAAAACCGAAAACGTTTAATTCCTGAAATCCGAACCGTTAAAAAACCAGCTGATTCCAATGAAAACCGAGATGAACAGATCAAACCTTTAGAAGATATTAAAACCTATGAAATCGAAACCGAATCCTTGAAAAAAATGTTGACGACCCCTGAACCCTTCCTTATCCTATGAAAAAAATGAAATCCAGTATCGAAAAACCCTGAAATCTGTACCTTTTCTTGACGGAAAACTAAATTTTGATGACTCTTACGAACAGATTTGGACGGCCACCGAAAGGTGGCTGTCGTTTTTTTATTTATTTATCTCCACGATGCAGGCCACCAACCGGTTATCTGTTCCATCACCTTTGAAATGAATATTTCCTTTTGGGGAAACATCAGCCTGGATAAATCGGGCAGATGAACCCAGGGCCGACCGGAGCCGGGCTGCATAATCACCTGTTTTATTCTGGCTAATTTTTTCATTGAGTTCAGCTCCAGTTCAGGCTGTCCTTGCTAACAACAACGGCCATAAGATCCTTGGTTCCGATACTGTCTGGTTCCATACTTTTATCTCTTGGAAATAAACGATAACCGGCAATTCCGCAAAAAGGAGAATATTTTGTTTTGGTGGGATCATCGGACTTGGGATAAGGAAACAAGGTATAACTGCTTCCATCCGTTTCTTTTCCGAAAACATAAATATAACATTCCGATTCATTCCGAATTTCCATTTTAAAACGGGTGCCTGGTTTCACCGGTGCAGCTGTTTCAAAAATATTTTCCGAAGTTTTTTTCAATGGAATATAATCTCCGGCTACCGTTTTCTTGCCATCAAATTTTACCTGCACCAGTCCAACTTCACATTCAAAAGGTTTATTAGCTGCGGCACCTACTGCCGGCATCGATTCCAGTCCATATGCCTCCCGGACAAAATATTGAAAATGTTTATATCTCACCCAGGCAAATCCATTATTGCCCCATTGCGGACCCCAGCTGTTCATGATCAGGAAAGCACCGCCATATTTGGCATCATCATAACCCACCACACATTGTGCATGACCGCCAAATCCCATCATGCTTGCATCATCCTGTGTAGGGTTCCATACATCCTGGCCCATCATGGGTTGCATATAAGTTCCGCCCACCATCATACCGATCACCACCGGTGCACCCTGTGAAAGATTTTCTTTTATTGCACGCAGATCAATCTTATCCGTATTGTCGCCAACCGTAAGCCGGTTTGAACCACGCATCCGGAATTGCCTGGCCTGATCCAGCAATTGCTGATCGGGTTGTCTTGAACAATCCTGGTCGGTATAAGGAAATGCTTCATAGGGAACCGATCCCCGTCTGGCTCATAAAATCCATGGCGCGGTTGATATAAGATCCTTCACATCCATCCAGGCCGATCTGGTTATATAAAAAAGCAGGACTAAATTTTAATGCATTCGGATCGGATCCTGTTCGTGCAGATTCCAGAATGGTTCTGTGCACCATATGCACTGCTCCAGGCAACACAACTTCCCTGTTTTCCCTGGTCACCGACTGCCGGTGCAAATTTTTGCAGGTTGGCAGATTCCGGAAGTGGATTTTTGCTGTCATCATCCGAAAGGGATTCGTAAACTTTTGATTTGTCAAACTGTCGTGGATCCAGAATACCACCCGTTGCCAGTTGCTGAACCTGTTGTACGATGCCGCCAATATTGCATCCACCTCCCCGGCCCAAGAAAAAATAAGCGCCGATACCCAAGTGCAATAATCAGGAGCAGGCTTTTGGGACCGCGAATCAAGACCAAAGATCAGGGGAAGCAAACCGAATAACTCCACCGCCGCCACCGCCACCGCCACCTACCGCCACCGCCACCTTCAAAACCGCCACCACTATCGTCGGGTTCTGCCGGATCATCTGTCATGCGTATAGGCATAGCAATAATTTTATGGATGAAGAAATAAAAATGCAGTAATCAGGCCTGGGGTCTTTGAAAATAAAGAAAGCGAGGGAATATGAAAAAATTTAAATCACTTCCAGCTGGTTGCGCAGCAGGTCTTCAAACTGATCCCGTCGACGGATCAGATGTGCTTTCCCATCCATTACCATTACTTCGGCGGGTTTAAAACGGGAATTAAAATTGGAAGACATTTCAAATCCATAAGCACCGGCATTACGGAAAACCAGATAGTCGCCTTCGCGCACTTCATTTAGTGGACGGTCCCAGGCGAATGTATCCGTTTCGCAAATATTTCCGACCACTGAATAATTTTTCATGGGTCCTTCCGGGATTGCTGATATTTTCGATATGATGATAGGCATCATAAAACATGGGGCGGATCAGGTGATTGAATCCGCTGTTCACACTTACAAAATCAGCGGCGCTGGTTTCTTTCAGCACATTCACTTTGGTGATAAAATATCCGGCAGCACTGACCAGAAATTTTCCCGGTTCAAACCAGACCTGCAAGTTTCTTGCCATTTTTATAGGGATGATTGGCAAATGCCTGTCTCACTTTTTCTGCCAGCAATGGAATATCCGTTTCCTGTTCACCTTCTCTGCTGGCCACTTTAAATCCACCGCCGAGGTCAATAAATTCCAGGTCCTCAAAATGATGGAGCGATATCAAATAATACTTCAATTCCTTTCACAAAAACATCCACATCTTTTATTTCGCTGCCGGTATGAATATGCAGGTCGCTGATACGCAGATTGTATTTTTCCACAACTTCGCAGTATCTGGTCGATCTGGTCAACCGGAATTCCGAATTTGCTTTTGTCATGACCCGGTTGAAATTTTCAGATTGCCTCCCGCCAGGATATTCGGACGAAGCCGGATACCTACCGGATATGAGTAACCGAATTTCTTCCCGAATTTTTCCAGGTTGGAAAGGCTGTCGATATTGATATGAACACCCAGTTCCTTTGCTTCCTCAATTTCATCAAAGTCGATACCATTGGAGGTATATAAAATTCGGGATGGCGGGAAACCCGGCATGCAGGGCAAGTTTCACTTCATTGATGGAACTGCAGTCCACATTGGCGCCCAGGTTCCGGATATATCTGAGAATATTGATATTGGTCAGTGCCTTGCAGGCATAAAAAAAAACTGTATTGGTATTGCTGAAATGCATTTTGCAGTTTATCGTATTGCTCTTTTATTTTTTCCGCATGATATACATACAGTGGAGTTCCAAATTCCTCTGCAATTGAGATAAGATCTGCGTGGGTAAGTGGATGTGACATATTCGCGAATATAAAGCAAATATGGAAGAATGGAAGTCTGGAAGTATGCGAAGTATAGAACAACTCTGCATAAGCATTCGCAGATTTGAGCGTTAGGCGTTAAGCACATTCATGTTATTCCTCTTCTTCCGGATTGACGTCGGATTATTTTCCAGCAATTCTCCTTCTTCGCTCACAACCAGCGCCGGTGTGATTTCAGGAGTCGCGGGAGTATAATTTATCAGGGAAGGTTCTTCCAGGCTTTCTCCCAATACTTCTCTCAGCGCGGGCAGATCGGCCGTCTGATTGATGCCAAAATAATCCATGAAAGATTTTGGAAGTTGAATAAATCAGGGTTTGCCCGGCATATCTTCATTGCGGCCGATAATGACGATCAGTTCTTTTTCCAGTAATTTCTGGATGGAATAATCGCTGTTCACACCGCGGATGGATTCGATTTCTCCTTTGGTGATGGGTTGTTTATAGGCAATGATGGCAAGTGTTTCCAGTGCTGCTGTAGATAAGCGTTTCAGAAATTTTTCGCCATTCAGCTGGGCAATTGTTTTATGATATTCTTTTTTGGTAAGGAACTGCCAGCCGCCGCCACTTTCTCTTACTTCAAACGGATAAAATTCAGCATTATATTTTTCAACGATACCCTCAATGCCCGATCTGAACCTGGTCCAGGGTCAGTTTATCTTCCATGAATCCAAAAGCATTATTGAGCAGTTCGGTCATTTCCATTGCGGTCAATGGTTTGTCGCTGGCAAAAATCAATGCTTCGATATGGGGAATTAAGTTGAAATTTCCATTGATGAAAGTTTGAAAGTATGGAAGTATGGAAGTCTGGAAGTGAAATCAATGACATTCATTGCAGCTGCAAAATAGGCAATTAGATTCAGATTCAAATAATTGCACACATTCAGACATTCCACATTTCGCACACTTCATACTCCATACTTGCATCTAGCCCTGCAATGCTGCTGCTCCTGAAACAATTTCTGTCAATTCGGTTGTGATCGCTGCCTGTCGTGCACGGTTATAAGAAATACGCAGACTTTTCAGAATTTCATTGGCATTTTCAGTTGCCTTATCCATGGCCGTCATACGGGCACCGTGTTCAGAAGCATTGGCATCCAGAACGGCCTTGAACAATTGCGTATTGAGAATTTTTGGCATCAGCTCCGCTAGTAAGTACTTCTTTGGAAGGTTCAAAAATAAAATCACTTGGTTGTCGCGCCCGGTGCTTTGTTCGCTTTTGGAATCGGCAGAAATTGTTCGACCACGAAATTCTGGGTAGCAGCATTTTTGAATTCGCTGTAAACAATTTCCACCGCATCAAATTCCTTATTTTCAAAAGCTTTTACCGCTGCCTGGGCACAAAGCTGCACAGTTTCAAAATTGAAGATGTTGAAATATATCCCGGAATTCTCCGTTTACTTTATAGTTGTTCTTCAGGAAATGTTCATAACCTTTTTTACCAATGCTCCAGATCATACGTATTGCCTTTGGCCGTCTGTGCGGGATATTTTTCCCGCATGGTGGCCTTTGCCAGTTTAATGAGGTTAGAATTGTAAGCACCGCAGGAAGCGCGGTCGCTGGTGATCACGATCAGCAATACTTTTTCAACAGGTCTTGCAGTGGATAAGGACGAGCTGATATCACCATCGGAATTGCTGACAATATTGCTCAAGCACCTGCTGAAGTTTTTTGGCATAAGGCCGCATCTGCTGAATGGCTTCCTGGGCCTTACGCAATTTGGTGGCGCTGATCATCTTCATCGCCTTGGTGATCTGCTGGGTGCTTTGGATGGATTTGATCCGGTTACGAACTTCCTTCAGTTGTCCTGCCATATGGGTATTTTAAACCGGCTGCAAAGGTAGCGGAACAGGCCCGAAAAAGCATGTCAGAGTTTTTGAAAAAAACGAATCCGGATACCTGATTTTCCGGATACCGGCGAATAAAAAAATTGTACCTTTTGCAACCCCTTTATAACTATGGCTAAATCAAAGAAAAGAGATTTGCCTGTCATCCTGATAACCAATGATGATGGTATCATGGCGCCCGGTATCCGCAACCTGGTGGAAGCTGTAAAAGATCTGGGAAAAGTTGTGGTTGTTGCCCCGGATAAACCACAGTCCGGCATGGGTCATGCCATTACCATTGGCCTGCCCCTGCGGCTGCATCCGGTAACTATTTTTGAAGGGATTGAAGCCTGGCAATGTTCGGGTACACCGGTGGATTGTGTAAAACTGGCTGTGGATAAAGTACTGCACCGTAAACCGGATATCTGCCTGAGTGGAATCAATCATGGTGCCAATCATTCCATCAATGTAATTTATTCCGGCACCATGTCCGCCGCCGTGGAAGCTGCCATTGAAAGCATTCCTTCGGTCGGATTTTCCCTGCTGGATTACAGTGTGGAGGCCGATTTTACCGGAGCCCGGAAATATGCCCGCATGGTCGTTGAACAAATGCTGAAAACCCAACTGGATAAACATCTGGTGCTGAATGTAAATATTCCGGCAGTTCCTGCGAACTGATCAAAGGTGTGAAGATCTGCAAACAGGCATATGCGAAATATGAAGAAGATTTTGTGGAAAGAAATGATCCCAATGGGAAAAAATACTTCTGGCTTACGGGTGAATTTGTGAATTTTGACAAGGGAAGAGATACGGATGTATGGGCGCTAGAACACAATTATGTGAGTGTGGTTCCGGTACAATTTGATCTGACAAATTACGTTTTGAAAACCAAACTTGAAAAAACCTGGAAATTTTGATATTCAAAAAAGATAACCTAAAATTCGGCATTCTTCTCGGCATTCTTGGCCCGCTGCTGGCCATGATTCTTTATTATTTCTGGAATTTTCAGCCGGACCATTCAGCTTGTCGGAATATTTTTATGTTCTGCGTACAAATAAACCACTGCTCACCGCCATCAGCAGTATTTCCCTGCTGGCCAATGCAATTCTTTTTACCATTTATATCAATACCCATCGCGATAAAACAGCCAAGGGCATTTTTGTTGCAACACTGATTTATGGAATTGCCGTGCTGGTTTACAAACTGGTTCATTAAAGCCTAACGCGTAACGCCTAACGCCTAACGCATATCTGCAACGCACCTACTGTCAACCGTCAACCGTCACTGCCGGTCAACTCGCCAACCGCCAACGTTCTTTATCTTTGACCTACATGAAATATTACATCATTGCAGGCGAAGCATCCGGAGATCTGCATGGCAGCAACCTGATCCGGGAAATAAGAAATAAAGATCCGGATGCCCGGATCCGCGGCTGGGGTGGCGAACTGATGCAGGAAGCAGGTGCTGAAATTGTAAAAGATTACCGGGAACTGGCCTTTATGGGATTTACTGAAGTGATCCGCAATCTGCCCACCATTCTGAAAAATATCAAATTCTGCAAAGAAGATATCCTGTCAGTTCAAACCGGATGCCATTATATTTATTGACTATCCCGGGTTTAATCTGCGCATTGCAGAATGGGCCAGGAAAACCGGATTTAAAACCATCTATTATATTTCTCCCCAGGTCTGGGCCTGGAAAGAAAGCCGGGTCAAAAGGATTCGGGCGAATATTGATAAAATGCTGGTCATCCTTCCTTTTGAAAAAGATTTTTTTCACAGATGGAATTATGAAGTTGAATATGTCGGTCATCCCCTGGTAGAAGTGATTGAACAGTATAAAAAATCTGCCGAAGCCGATATTACCGCCCGAAATCTATTATGGCCGGCGGAAAACAGGTCCAACTCACCACTTCCCCTGATCGCCTTATTACCCGGAAGCCGCAAACAGGAAATTTTGAAGAAACTTCCCGTCATGCTGGAAGTCAGTCGTGCAGTTTCCGGATTATCAATTTGTCGTGGCAGAGGCGCCGGGACAGGATCCGGATTTTTATGATGAAGTCTTAAAAAATTATCCGAAGGCAGGCAGGGTCAGAAATCAAACCTATTCACTGCTTCTGCATGCCAGGGCCGCCTGTGTAACATCCGGTACAGCCACCCTGGAAACTGCCTTGTTCGGTGTTCCGGAAGTGATTTGTTATAAGGGAAGTGCTATTTCTTACCAGATTGCCAAACGACTGATCAAAGTGAAATATATTTCACTGGTGAATCTGATCATGGACAAACCTGTGGTGAAGGAATTGATCCAGGACGAAATGAATGTGAAAAATATCGTTGCTGAACTGAGGAAACTGATTTCCGATGAAGACAACAAGAAATCGGATTCACAGCGATTATTACGAGTTGCGGAATTTCTTATCCAGGGTGGTAATGCATCTGAAAAAGCAGCCAGAATCGATTGTGAAGTTTGTGAAGGGACTAGGAAAGTCTCCGAGCCTGAATGATCTGATCGTCTAATTTGGACTACTTCTAGTTTCTTGTTTAAAAATCATCCGGAAAATGATAATCAGCAATACCGATCAGGAACATAAAAATCGAAATCCGGTTGATCCTATTCATATAGCGGATCCAGCTGTTTGTTGGTTCATTCGGATCCCTTTTCCTGATATAGAGATATTCCGCCAGTTTGCGTAGTATACCCATCTTGAATCAAAGATAATTAACAAGAGCATCCGGGATTTGTTCAGAATGGATATATTTGCAGCTCTTTAAGATCCGCCTCCCGGTCAGGCAATAGCCGACAAACAGGAGCTGCGGTAAAAGGGGGATTAGCTCATCTGGTAGAGCGCTAGCATGGCATGTTAGAGGTGACCGGTTCGATCCCGGTATCCTCCACAAAAAACCCGCAATAAAATTGCGGGTTTTTTATTGGTAGATTATCTCTGCGGTTTGACGATAATTCAATCCGGCGGCAGACTGACCGAAGTCCAGCCCCCGTCTACAATAATCGTCTGACCGGTAATATGTCTGGCTTTTTCAGAAACCAGGAATAAGGCAGTATCGGCGATATCTTTTGCAAATGCGCAGGACGGCCCATGGGGGTAATCCGCGACCAGGTTTTATTATAAGCAGGATCCTGCATTGTACGTTCAGTAAGGGTAGCACCCGGTGCGATGGCATTTACATTGATCTTATATTCGGATAATTCGATCACCAGATTTTTTGCGAGCATTTCCAAAGCAGCTTTGCTCATACCATATGCAGCCAGATTTTTATGCGCCTGATGTCCCGTCACTGATGAAGTAAATAAAATAGATCCGCCACTTGGTCTGATTTTTCATTTGATTTGCCGCTGCCTGGGCAAGAAAAAAAGAACCGCCCAGGTTTACCTGCATGACTTTATAAAATGAAGCTTCAGGGGAATAAGTAAGAAAATCTCCAAACAATGTAATACCTGCATTCGCTATAACGATATCCAGCCTTCCAAATTTTTCCACTGCGCGTGCCTACCAATTTTTTGATATTATTCAAATCACTGGAATCACCGGCAATGGCTATACAGGCATCTTGTATTTCCCTGATTAATGCTATCAGCTGCCTGTTTCGCAAGCACCGGATCAATATCATTTAGAATTACCTTCGCTCCCTCCTTTGCGAGACTCCTGCAGATTTCAAATCCGATACCCTGACCTGCGCCTGTAACAATGGCTGTTTTGTTTTTAAATTCCATCTTTGATCGTTGGCGTTGACAGTTGACAGTTGCCGAGATGTCAGTCTTCACACTCCCATACTCCGATACTCTTAATGCTTAATTCCTCCAACTGGTCGTATATCCTGGATTTTCAATCGCCAGTGCAGTATCAGTTAATTGCAATGGATGAAAAGTGTCTACCATCACCGCCAGTTCTTTTGTTTCTTTTGCACCCAGACTTTTTTCAACCGTTCCCGGATGTGGTCCATGCGGAATACCCGCCGGATGCAGGGTAATCATGCCACGCGTTACCTTTTTGCGACTCATAAAATCACCATCCACATAATACAATAACTTCATCGCTGTCGATATTACTGTGATTGTAGGGAACCGGAATGGATAAGGGATGATAATCGAATAAGCGGGGAACAAAACTGCAGACAACAAAATTATTTCCTTCAAAAGTAATATGAACCGGCGGTGGCTGATGAACCCGGCCGGTGATCGGTTCAAAATTATGAATAGAAAAAATATAAGGATAACAGCAGCCATCCCAGCCCACCACATCAAAAGGATGATGACGCATAATGGATGCCATACAGCATGCCCTTTTTCTTAATACGCACCAGAAAATCTCCCGCTTCATCTTTTGGCTCAAAATATACCGGCGTCCGCATATCCCGTTCACAATAAGGTGAATTTTCCAGCAACTGTCCGTATTTGCTGATATATTTTTTAGGATAACGGATCGGACTGAAGGATTCAACAATGAATAGCCGGTTTGCTTCAGTTTCAAATCTGATCTGGTAAATCGTTCCCCGGGGAATATGAATATAATCTCCATAAGAAAAACTAAGTTCACCATACACCGTGGTTAACTTTCCACTGCCTTCATGCACAAAAATCAATTCATCCGCATCTGCATTTTTAAAAAAATAATCCGTCATCGATTGTCTTGGTGCAGCCAGGGAAATATGCACATCACTGTTTACCAGTATGGGTTTCCGGCTGATCGAGATAATCATCTTCCGGATCTAATTTGAATCCTTCCAGGCTCCTGTGCTTCAGCATTTTTTCCTCGTGCAATACAGATCTTTTCGGCAAGCGGAGGATCAGTTGACAGGATCTGTGTTGGCGGATGAATATGATACAACAGACTATAGTCACTGGAAAATCCTTCGGTGGATACCAGTTCCTCAGAATATAATTTCCCGGAAGGGACTCCGAAATTGCGTATGTCTTTTTTCCGGAACACGACCCCGGCTGATATAGTGTGCCATAATAAGACTTTTTACAATCGTTATACAAAGTTCCGTGTGCATTTATCTATATAATCAATTTTATTTTAATTAATTTTATAGTAACGATGCGTCCGGATTATGCCTGTAAATTATTTACTGATCAGCGCAGGCGATATATCTTTTTACTGATATCGCTGGCCACCGATTCGTTGGTTAATATTCATTAATAGAACCCGCCTTCTTCATTCGTATTCTTAATTTTATTTATGGAAAATGATTTTCTGCCCTTGCTGGGCACCGATTATATCGAGTTTTATGTAGGAAATGCCAAACAGGCTGCCCATTATTATAAAACAGCATTTGGATTCCAGGGTATCGCCTATGCAGGACCGGAAACCGGCGTTAAAGGACAGGGCGAGTTATGTGGTTCGTCAGAACAAACTGACTTTTGTTTTTACATCTGCCCTCAGACCAGATCACGAAATTTCACAACAGGTATTGACAAAACACGGAGATGCCGTCAAAGCGATTGCCCTCCTGGTGGATGATGCAGATTCAGCCTGGAAAGAAACCACCCAACGGGGTGCCATATCTTATATGGAACCAAAAGTCATGTCTGATTCACGAAGGAATCAGTGACCATGAGCGGTATCAGACTTTATGGTGATACGGTTCATCTTTTTATTGAAAGAAGAAAATACAATGGGGCCTTTTATGCCGGGTTATATTGCCTGGGATTCCGCCTATCAGCCTGATTCCACCGGACTATTATATGTTGATCATTGTGTAGGAAATGTAGGCTGGAACCAGATGAACCGCTGGGTTTCTTTTTATGAAAATGTAATGGGATTCAAAAATATTCTAACTTTCGATGATACGGATATTTCCACCGAATATTCGGCCCTGATGAGTAAAGTGATGAGCAATGGAAATGGTATGGTTAAATTTCCGATCAATGAACCTGCAGAAGGAAAAAAGAAATCGCAGGTGGAAGAATATCCTGGAATTTTTTAATGGAGAAGGCGTTCAACACGTGGCCCTGGCTACAAATGATATTGTAGACACCGTCACGTGAACTCATGCACCGTGGCGTGGAATTTTTAAAAGTACCATCCAGTTATTATGATGAACTGGAAGAGCGGGTTGGAAAAATTGATGAAGATCTGGAACCACTGAAGAATTTGGGGATTCTGGTTGATCGCGATCCCGACGGTTATTTGTTACAGATTTTCAGTAAACCTGTTCAGGACCGGCCAACTGTCTTTTTTGAAATCATTCAGCGTAAAGGTGCAAAAAGCTTTCGGAAAGGGAAATTTCAAGGCTTTGTTTGAAGCCATCGAACGGGAACAGGAAAAAAGAGGAAACTTATAAATGAAATTGTAATGAATATGAGAGTATGTATTTCGGTAGTTTGTTTTTTGTCAGGTAGAGTAAAACAAGTAAAGAACATATGAAACTGGTCAGCTTTGTAAAAAACGGGAATGAATGTGCCGGTTTGATTTCCGGTGATCAGGTATATCGATATTTATATGTTGCATCCGGGTTTTCCGGGCACGATGAATGAGATCCTGCAGCGTTGGGATGAAAATTACCCGGTACTGCTGAATTTATCAAACGAAATAGAACAATTCCTCCAGATTAAATAACCGGGGACTGTCTTTGAAAGAAGTGAATTTGCTGGCACCGGTTCCGCATCCTGCTTCACTGCGGGATGGTTATGCTTTCCGCCAGCACGTTGAAACGGCCAGAAAAAACCGGGGCCTGGAAATGACTCCGGTATTTGATTCTTTTCCTGTTTTCTATTTTGGAAATCATCATACAGTCGGAGGACCCGGATCTGTATATTGTATGCCGGATCATTTTAAAAAGCTTGACTTCGAACTCGAAGCTGCCATCGTCATTTCGCAGAAAGGGAAAAAATATTCCGGCCGAAAAAGCCGATGAATACATTGCCGGCCTCATGATCCTGAATGATTTCAGCGCCCGCACGCTTACAAATGGAAGAAATGCTGCTGAATCTGGGGCCCGCAAAAGGAAAAGATTTTATCTCCACCACCGGTCCCTGGCTGGTAACGCTGGAAGAATTGAAAGGATTTGAAACCCCCTGCAAAAAAAATCATACCGGAAAATCATGGAATCTGAAAATGTCGGCTTATGTAAATGAAAAAATGGTCAGCAGCGGTAACCTCGCCGATATGGAATGGACTTTTGCCGAATTAATTGCCAGGGCTTCTTACGGGGTTGAATTATATCCCGGAGATATTATCGGCTCCGGGACGGTAGGTACCGGATGCTTCCTCGAATTAAATGGCACGGGAAAGCTGAACGATCCGTCATATACCGAACAATGGCTGCAGGCAGGAGATGATATTGAATTGCGGATTGAAGGTTTGGGCAGCCTGAAAAATCAAATCCTGGCAGAAGAGACTGATTATTCCATTCTACAATTGAAGAAATAACTTATCGTGAATCGTTTATCGTGTATCGTGGATCGTATACCGTTAATAATTAAATAATATCGAATAATATTTACAAAAACACGATCCTCGATCTACGATACACGATCCACGATCACCTATATCATTTACCCTTCAACTTCCGCTCCTTCCAAAAATCCCTTCAGTGAACTATCCAGTATCTGGGTCCATCCCTCTGCAAAATTTTCCTTTCTGAAATCCGGACCTGAAGCAGCAAATGACTCCAGACCCGGAGTGGGTGAGTTTCAATTTTGTTTTATTTCCCTTTTCAAATAGCTCAAAACTCACCAAAGAAATTCCAGGATAACCGTCATAACGCCAGCTGTAGGTGATTTTTTTTCCGGTCACCACTTCAGTAACCTGGCAGATATGTTTGTACTGCTCACCGCCTTCCTTTCCGCCGTAAAAATGGAATTCAAACCCGATGACCGGTTTGAAATCCGCCAGTTGAAAATACCATTTTTTCATTTGTTCATTATTAGTAAGTGCGTCCCATACTCGTGAGACGGGTGCATCGAATTCGCGTTCGATTACAAATGGCTGATTACTCATTTTTTTAATTTTTATTTGTTGCGAATTTTTTTCCCCTTCGCCAGAAATCTTTCCAGGTCGTCCAGTTTCCGGGTCCAGAAGATCCTGTATTTTTCAATCCAGTCTGAAACTTCCTCCAGTTTTTGAAATTGTACTTCACACACCCTTTCCCGTCCCTGTTGCCTGATTCGAATCAGTCCGCATTCAGTTAGAATTTTTATCTGCTTGGAAATAGCCGGACGACTAATATCAAAATTCTCCGCCACGGCATTCAGGTTCATCGGCCGACTGGCCAGCATCTGAATAATTGCCCTGCGCGTAGGATCTGCTATTGCCTGGAAACTGTCCCTTCTCATGGGTTGAAATATTATTGTGTAACCTTTTGGTTACAAATATATGAGTAACTATTCAGTTACACAAATATCTATTCTTCCCGGTTTTAAACTAAAAAACCCTGCCAGAGCAGGGCCGATCAGGATATATACTGATTTTAAAATGGTCAGGAAGGTTTCTGGACGGTCGCCGGGATCTCCGTTTTGGATTTCTCGGGCTGGCGAACATGGGTCGGTTGCTTTTTCGAACTGATTACAAGCATACCGACAATCAGAAAAAAAGCCGGGGCACTCAACCAGTTCAGATCTTTAGAATAATTCATAAGTACGTTGATATTTCAATAAATAAACTGCCCATCGATAGGGATAACAAATATAGAAAACAATTATTAGTCTACCAAATTAGTAGGCAATAAATTTAAAGTAAATATAAATAAACTTATAAACGCCTGTAGGTGAATCTATAAGGATTCACCTGGAAAATCGATAACCTTACTCAATCCCATTATTCGCTAAGGTCCTGACGGGTGATGGTTCTGTGTCTTTTGAAATACAGGTAGAGTGGAACACCCAGAGCAGTAATCGCCAGTCCGAGTAAGGAATTAATAACCGGAGTCGTACCGGAAATATAATTATTGATGTCATTCCAGATTGTGCTGATCACATAAAAAGCGGCAAACAAAATAAAGAGCAATGGCAGGAAAGGATAACCCCAGACACGATAGGGTCTTGGCCGGTCAGGCATTTTTTTCCGCAGAATAAAAATTCCTATGGCGCCCATCAGATAAAACAGCCAGGCAATGAAAGTAAAAATGTCTGCCAACATATCAAACGATCCGGTTAGTATAAATAAACAGGCCAGTATTCCATGCATCAACAAGGCATTGGCAGGTGTCCGGAACTTCGGATGTTCCTTACCCACCCAGGAGAAAAACAAATTGTCTTTCGCCATAGTGTAAGTAACCCGGGCTTCCGACATATTACATGAATTGATTGCCCCGAATGTGCATATCACAATCATGGCAGCAATTACGGCTCCACTGGTATTTCCCAGTGCACGGGCAATGGCATCAGAAGCAACCAGTGGCGAAGCGGCCACCTGATCGATGGGTAAAACATATAAAAAAGCAAGGTTCAGCAATACATAAATCACAATGCATGCAAACACTCCTGTAATGAGGCTTCGAGGAATATTTTTTTGCGGATTTATTAATTCACCACCGATAAATGTCAGGTTTATCCAGCCGTCATAGGCCATAAATGCGCTGGTCATGGCCCCGATTATACCGCCTATTAACAACCATCCATGTTTCGGATTGGCTGATGTAAGTATAAAATTCTCTGCATGCCCATTTCCGGATAAGAAAATTCCTGCTACCAGCGCTACTATAACAAACACCTTGACTACTGTACTGATGAATTGCAGCGCACTGCTACCCCTGGTAGTAATATAATTCAATCCGGTTATTCCAATGACCAATGCAATAGCCAGTGATTTGACACCCAGATTTGCCAGAGGATACAGGTTTCCCAAATAGGGTATATGCCAGACAAAACTTTTTTCCATTGCCGGAGATAATCTCGGCAAGTGAAGAAAATAGTTTGAATATGCTGCGCATACAAATGCGATGGCTGAAACAGAAGCGGTATTGATGACTGTAAATGCTGCCCATCCGTAAAGAAAGGCAACAAAATCACCATACATAAAACGTAAATAGACATAAAGGCCACCCGTCTTAGGAAGCATGGCACCTATTTCAGAATAAATAAGTGCGCCGATCAAAGAAAAGATCCCGCCGATTATCCATACTGCAATCAGCCAGACGGGTGATCCCAGCTGTCCCGCCATGGTAGCCGGTTTCATAAAAATACCGGACCCAATAACTCCTCCGATTACGAAAGAAACTGCGGCACCATATCCAATTACCTGACGGGAATTATTACTCATGAGTACCCATAACTTTCGCTATCAAACTGTGAAAATGATGTATTCCCTGCTCCCTGGTTACCGAATACCTGCCCTGGTGATAAAAGCTGGAACGTATACCCTTTTGCACAGCTTCCACCACTTCTTCATCTTCCATTTCAACCGTATCGAGGCCGGATCCCGCACCCTTGTTGAAGAGTTCCTCCTTCCACACATAAGTATAAAATGAAACCCTGGTAAGTTCCATGGAAAACGGACGGACCATGTTTATGCTGAGCCCCCATGGATAAAAATTGAACATCATATTAGGGAATACAAAGAAATAATATGCCGCCACTTTTTTCCCGTAGTCAGCTGATGAAGTCGGCAGGTCAAATATTTCTTCACCACTTTTCGCAAGACCCAGCTGAAGATTTGAAAAATCAAATATTTCCGTCGAATAAGTTCCGAAATCAATCACCGCATTTAAACCCGCATGTACAAAAGGGATATGAAAGCCCTCCAGGTAATTTTCGCAATAAAGCGCCCAATGAGATTTTACTGTATACTCTGCAGACAAAGCTGGTTTATGCACAAACTCTTTCAGGGGAAGCCAGGACAGTCTTTCCTGCATTGCTCCAAAATATTTTTTTGTATCTGAACTCAGGTTCAGGGAAGTAAAAAATAATGGCCCCCACTGATGCAATGGTAGCTTCGTGAGATTATCTGCAGCGGTAGGGAAATTTTTCACTTCTTTAAATTCCGGCATGGATAAAAAACTTCCATCAAGCCGGAACTGTCGGCCGTGATAACGGCACCTGATATGAACTGACTGACAGGGTTCACCAATCAGTGTGGTGCCACGATGTGTACATACATTCGACAAACAATATATCCGGTCCCCATCCCGTGTCAGCAGCAGGGGTTCATTCAGGTAATTCTCGAATAAGGTAAGCGGGAAACAACTCCCCGTTTGAGGAACAAGGGATTCATCCCCGATATACTGCCAGCTTTTCGAAAATATCTTCCCGCGGCTTTCTTCAAACAGATCCGGATCTGTATAAAAATCGGTGTGCAATGTCTTCGCAATAGAAATATCCGGGTCTATGTAAAATCGGGAATTAGTCTCTTGCAATATTTTTAGTTTATCAATTAAAAACAACCTTCATCCTAATCGATATTCGCGAAAATGTCCGGGGATTGCTCCCTAGCATCTACAGCGTTAGAACAGCTTCACGCTTTTTTATATTTCCAGTTCCTTGTCTTCCCTTCCTCTAACCATTCAATGGTTGTGGCCAGTCTTTTATTCAGTGTCTCCGCAGTTTTCGCTTCCGTGATCCATTCTATATATTCACGTCGTTGGGAAGGGGGAAAGGATTCAAATACGGTCAGTGCTTTTTTACTTTTCTTCAGCGCAGCTGCCAATGGTTTCGGCAGGGGTAATTCTTTTTTAGGTGGAGATTTTGGCCGGGCTAATTTTATCTTATTCTTATTCAGCAAAGCCGCTTCCCTGAGATAGTCAATCAGGATTTTATCCGCGGGTAGGTCTTTTACCGATTGGAGTTTGTCCAGATGCCCCATGGAATTTTTTTCCGCCAATCTCAGAATTCCTTTATCGTCTTTCAAAAGTGAAGCTTTCCAAAATCCAAATGCACAATGTTCCTTGAATGCGGCCATGCTGCACAACATAGCGCCGTGAATTTCATAATTCGGAAAACTCCATTTGATGGTCTCTTCCACATCCGGGCAGGCCTGGAAAACCAGTTTGCGAAGTTTTTCCAGAATTGGCCTGGCAAATGGGGCGGATTTTTCTATATAAGCATCCACCCTGGGGTCCTTTTCCTGCATATACTGTTTTTTATACAACAATTTACCTAAAGCATTTTATATGGAAGAATTCAATCTATTTTTGGAAAGGACAATCCATTTCAGGGTATTTTCCATATTCTCTTTTAAATTTTACCATTGCCGGCACCAACGCTTAAAAGAATACTCAGCCCCTTTCTCCTTTGGGGACTGGGCGTGGGATATGTGATTTCCGGTATGTACTTCGGCTGGAACCTGGGCCTGGAGCAGGGAGGCACAGGCGGGCTGGCCATTGCTACTTTTTTTATTATCATCCTGTATACCACTTTTACTTTCAGTTATGCTGAACTGGCTGCGGCAATTCCGAAAGCCGGAGGTGCATTCGACTATGCTTACCGTGCCCTGGGAAAGGATCTTGGATTTATTGCAGGTATGGCACAGAATATCGAATTCATTTTTGCACCTCCCGCTATCGCCTTTGCGATTGGCGCTTATTTCAATCTCTTTTTCCCACAGATCCCCATCCTGGCCATCGCTGTTTTTGCCTATTTGGTTTTTACAGCCCTTAATATTTACGGGGTTAAGGCAGCTGCCTTATTTGAACTGGTTATTACCCTGCTGGCGGTAGGGGAATTATTGTTATTTACTGGTATCACACTCCCTCATTTCGAATATTAATAATATTCAAAAAAATGCCTTCCCAAATGGATGGCAGGGTATTCCTGCTGCGATACCTTTTGCTATCTGGTTTTTTCTGGGCATAGAAGGGGTGGCCAATACAGCAGAAGAAGTGGTAAGGCCCCAACGTACATTATTATTGGGATTCGGTTCCGCCATTATCACACTGGTCATTTTATGTGTGCTTATTTTTTTGAGTTCTGTCGGGGTAAACGGATGGGAAACGATCGTTTATAAACCGGACGGAACAACTTCTGATTCTCCCCTGCCCCTGGCCCTGGCCCATGTCACCGGCAGCAACAACCTGCTTTACCATCTGCTGATTACTGTAGGATTATTTGGACTGATTGCTTCTTTTCACGGACTGATTTTGTCTGCCGGCAGATCTACTTATGAATTCGGCAAAGTAAAATTTGCACCCGTCATCTTAGGGAAAATACATCCCAGATTTAAAACTCCGTCCAACGCACTGCTGGCGAATATGTTCATCGGCATGATTGCACTATTGTCCGGGAAAACCGCTGAAATTATTACCATTTCCGTTTTCGGGGCCCTTACCCTTTATATTATTTCCATGATTTGCATGATAAGGCTAAGGGCAAAAGAACCTGATCTTGACAGGCCCTTCCGTGTTCCGTTCTATCCTTTTTTTCCCATAACCGCACTGGTCATTGCGATTGTTTCAATCATCGCGATGACGATTTACAATTTCAAATTAGCGTTATTTTACATTTTAGTAATGGTATTGTCGTATGGATTCTTTAAACTGCTTGATAAGCGGGTAACCCGTTAAAATTTATGGTATGGATAAGAAAGAAATTCTTCAGTACGTTAAAAATCATCCTTCCGGAAAAGTAAAATACGCCATCGCAGATATCGACGGGATTTTACGGGGTAAATATATTTCTGCAGAAAAATTTCTTTCCGTTACAGAAGCCGATACGGGTTTCTGCGATGTCATTTTTGGATGGGACAGTGCTGATTCGGCTTACGATAACGGTACTTATACGGGCTGGCATACAGGATATCCGGATGCTCCTGCAAGACTGGATTTGTCAACCTTCAGAAAAATTCCCTGGGAAAACGATCTGCCTTTTTTTCTGGGTGAATTGATTCAAAATTCTGAAACGGTGCCACCCTGTCCGAGGCTGCTATTAAAAAAAGTACTGGCCGATGCGGTATCTGCCGGGTTTCTCCCTGTCTTTTCACAGGAATTTGAATGGTACAATTTTGCAGAGACACCCCAAACCATTCATGACAAACAATATTGCAGCCTGCGGCCTATCACACCCGGTATGTTTGGTTATTCAATTCTGCGAAGCAGTCTGCAGAATGATTTTATGAAGGATCTTTTTGAATTGCTGAACCGTTTTGGAATTCCTATTGAAGGGTTGCATACAGAAACGGGACCGGGTACTTACGAAGCCGCTATCTGCTATTCAGAATTGCCCGAAGCGGGAGACCGCGCCGTTCTTTTCAAAACTGCCGTCAAAGAAATTGCCTATAAACACGGCATTATGGCTACGTTCATGGCAAAAGTGAGTGAAAAACTTCCAGGTTGTGGCGGCCATGTGCATCAGAGTTTATGGGATGCCGGTCACAGAAAAAATCTTTTTTACGAAGAAAAAGATTCCCCGCACATGAGTGAAATCATGAAACAATATATGGCAGGGCAATTGCTCTTAATGCCTTCGTTACTTCCCCTGTTTGCACCCACTATCAATAGTTATAAACGATTGGTAGAAGGTGCCTGGGCACCAACGACCCTTACCTGGGGTATTGATAACCGCACTGTTGCGCTTCGTGTTTTAGCCGGCAGCCACACAGCCTGCAGACTGGAAACCCGGGTAATCGGTGCAGATGCAAATCCCTACCTGGCTATGGCAGGTGCACTGGCATCTGGACTTTACGGTATCAAAAACAAACTACAGTTAATACAGGCAGCCACCAGGGGAAACGGATACCAGGATCAAACAAACGATCGACTGCCGGCAACTCTGGATGAAGCCACAAAACTGATGAAAAAATCCGTAGTTGCCGCAGAAATACTGGGTAACGGGTTCACTGACCATTTCGCGCGGACCCGGGAATGGGAATGGCGGCAGCACCTGAAAACAGTAACAGACTGGGAGTTAAAAAGATATTTTGAAATAATATAATTGAAAAGCCGTGAACTTTAATAAAATTGTTCAATACAATTTTCCGACAATAATCCGTTTCGGCGCAGGTTCCAGCCGGGAACTCAGTCCGCATCTTTTAAAAAAAGGACTAAGCCGGCCCCTGATCGTAACAGATCCTACAGTTTCGCAACTGGATTTTTTTAAAAAAATCACCAGCGACCTGCAACAGAATAATATTTCGGTGGAGACCTTTTATGATATCCACAAAAATCCTGTGAAGTCCGATGTTTACAAGGGAACAGAAATATTTGATGAAGAAGAACGGGATTGCATTGTCGGAATCGGTGGCGGAGCCGCTCTTGATGTGGCCAGGGCCATAACACTCCGGACGAACCACCGGGAGGATCTTTTCAAATACGATGACCTCAAGGGTGGAGAGGAATTTATTACCAATGAAGTTCCTTATTTCATTACCATTCCAACAACCGCAGGAACCGGCAGTGAAGTGGGGAGAAGTGCAGTAATATCGGATGATGAAACTCATCAGAAGAAAATTCTTTTTTCACCAAAACTGCTGGCGCGTATTGTTTTTGCCGACCCTCTACTCACGATGGAACTTCCCCCATTTATTACTGCGGCCACCGGAATGGATGCGCTTACACACAATATGGAGGCTTTCCTGGTTAATATGTTTCATCCGATGTGTGACGGTATCGCGTTGCAGGCGATTTCACTGATCCATTCCTCCCTTGAAAAAGCTGTCAATCACCCGGACCTGGAATCGAGAAGCCAGATGCTGATTGCTTCTCTGATGGGAGCTGTTGCGTTTCAAAAAGGTTTGGGAGTGGTGCATTCACTCGCTCATCCGCTTTCTTCCCTGCTTGATACACATCACGGGCTCGCCAATGCCGTTAATATTCCATATGGCCTGGAATTTAATATTGAAGGATTCGAAAAAAAATTTGAACAAATGGCAGCTGCTTTAAAACTGGAGGAGGAATCAGGAGAAGCCGTGATCAGATATCTTTTTAGTTTAAATGAAAAGATAAATATCCCCCGAAATCTGAGCGCGATCGGGGTAAAGCCGGAACATATAGAAACATTGGCTGACCTGGCCCTGGCTGATTTTGCACATCCTAATAATCCTAAACCGGTGAACAGATCAGATTTTAAAAAATTGTATTTAAAAGCCCTTTGAGATCCTATTACATATTCGAAGAACATGCAAATAATCAATCCGGCAACTGAAGAACTGCTCGGCGAAATCCGGGAGGACAATCGGGCATCTCTTGCCACAAAATTCCGATTATTAAAGAATGCACAGCCGGAATGGTCGGTGGCCGGAATAAAACACCGTGTCGAAATACTGAAGAAATTTTCAGCCTCATTGGAAAACAATATGGAATCACTTGCGGCCATCTTAACTGCTGAAGTTGGAAAGCCTCTTCAGCAAAGCCGGAATGAAATCAACGGAGCCAGAACAAGGATCAAGTGGCTGGCAGAAAATGCCGAAAAATATCTTGGAGAAGAAATGATGACCAGCGAGGCCGGAATGGAAGAAAAAATTTCATATGAGCCGTTGGGGGTTATATGTAATATTTCAGCCTGGAATTATCCCTGGCTTGTTGGCGTTAATGTTTTTGTCAGCGCCCTGCTTGCGGGCAATTCCGTGATGTATAAACCTTCGGAATATGCTACGCTAACCGGCCTGGAGATTGAAAAATTACTGAAACAATCCGGAGTACCCGCTGATGTTTTTCAGGTTGCACTGGGCGGGAAAGGAACAGGAGAACTCTTGCTTGAACTTCCATTCGATGGATATTTTTTTACGGGCTCCTATAATACGGGAAAATATATTTATGAAAAGGCCGCATCCAAACTGGTTCCGTGCCAGCTCGAAATGGGTGGAAAGGATCCTTTGTACGTAGCAGACGACATTGCGGATATCCCGCAGGTCGCTGCAGCAACGGCAGACGGGGCATTTTATAACAATGGACAGAGTTGCTGTTCGGTAGAACGAATCTATGTTCACGAAGCCATCTATGATCAGTACCTGCTTGAATTTAAGAAACAAGTGGAATCCTGGAAAACCGGTGCTCCTACGGAAGCAGGGATTTATTTCGGCCCACTTACAAGAAAAGAACAGCTGGCTGTTTTGGAGAACCAGATAGCAGATGCCAAACTGAAAGGAGCCCGCATATTGCTGGGCGGAAAACGAATGAATAAAAAAGGATATTATTTCGAGCCGACTATTCTAACGGATACAACTCATGAAATGCTTGTCATGAAAGAAGAATCATTCGGTCCCCTTATCGGCATCATGAAAGTAAAAAATGATGAAGAATCAATTCGTCTGATGGCAGATACAGAATACGGCCTTACAGCGTCTGTATATAGTGCAGACAAATCAAGAGCCGAAAAAATATTAAAACAAATCAACGCAGGTTCCGGATATTGGAATTGCTGCGACCGGGTGTCGGCAGCATTACCCTGGAGTGGCAGGAATCATTCCGGATTCGGCACCACTTTATCACATGCCGGCCTTCGATCCTTCGTACGCCCAAAAGCCTGGCATTTACGAAGCCGGTAAATCAGGCTAATTTTAGTCTTAATACAATTCCTCAGCGGACTCGCAGGCTGTAAAAAAATCAAAGGCATCTAATGTAGATAAATGGCATTTGTCGATTTAATGCGGCATTATTTACCTTATCACGTATATTTCAGTATAGCTGTTTATTGTTGATCAATTTTAAACAGTAAATATTGCGTGAACGGATATCCATTCATATTTTCCAATAATTTCCCTTACCGGCTACTCCGGCATCTGGCATTCTGGATTGTGTTCTTAGGACATTATGCTGTACAAAACATAATCATCACCGGATCTTCAGGAACAGGATATTTTCGTAGCCTGCCTCAATTGTTTCTTTACATCGCTTTCTTTTTCCCGGCATTTGTTGTCTCCGCTTATTTTTTCATGTATGTGATCATGCCCGCATTTCTGTATACCAGGCGATTTGTTCCCTTCCTGCTGAGTTTTGCCGGGCTGATCATCTCCAATTTCGTCGTCGCCACGCTTATGGCAAAACTGTACATCCACACTACAATACTCATACATAATAACCAGGTTGAATACGGTCAATATAAATACTATGCTGTTGCAAACGGAATCTGGATTCCTTTGATCCTGTTATCCCTTGTCTGTGGTATTCTGCTAAGCAAAAAATGGATGTTGCAGCAAACTACCAATGAAATACTTATAAAAGAAAATATTTCAAAAGAACTAAAACTTTTAAAAACCCGGATACATCCGCGATTTTTGTTTCATTCATTGAATTCACTGGAAGATAAATTAAGGAATGAACTACCCGAATCGCCAAATCTGATTCTCAAAATGTCTGAGCTTCTCAGTTATGTATTATTCGGAAGTGAAGGTGATTATGTTTTGCTGGAGAAAGAACTGGAGGTAATCCGGGAATATATAGACTTGCAAAAAAATAACCATCATGATAAAATTCAGATAAGCCTGGAAATAAAGGATGAAACCAACGATTCCTACCTGGCGCCGCTGATTCTGTTGCCTTTTCTGGAAACCAGTTTTGAGTATCTGATGGTCATGGACGCAAGTTTGAAAAAAATGGATGTCCGGATAAGGGCCAGTGAAGGAATACTCTATTTCAATCTTACCTGTACCGAAGACTACCCTACCGAAGCCAAATTTTATCAGCAGCCGATGTGGTCAGATATTACTAAAAGAATAGAAACTCTTTATCCGGATAATCATCAGCTCATATTAAAATCAAATAACCATGAAATCGTAATAGAATTGCAATTGAATATGATTCATTCCCCAAAAGACGACCGCCTAATTGAAGCAGTATTAAATGAAAATCAGGAATATGCATGAATTAATTTATTCTCAGGAAAATAAATACCGTATCCTGCGTCACGGCATTTTTTGCATGTCTATTTTCTTTCTGCAGCCTGTTGCGCATAAGTATTGTATATCCGGGCGAACTGTTTGGTCCATCATTCCCTTCTCTTCTTTCATACGCGATACACTGGACTTCATTGATTGTTTTCTTCTGCTATATAACTGTTTATGTTCTGGTACCTGTATTTATCCGCCATAAAAAATATATAAGTTTTTCAGTGATCATGCTGATCCTGTTTATTTTCCTTATTGGAATAAATTATCTGTACGACTATTACCAGTTGAACAAGTCATTCAGCCATGTAACTGATATCATGAACAACCGGACTCTGCTGGTGACCGGGATAATAAGATTTTTGGGCAATCCCCCGCTGGTTTGCGTCCTGCTGCTTTCGCTCAAGAGTTTAAAAAACTGGCACCTGAAAAAGGAAGAAAATGAATCCTTAACGGTCGCTAATACGAACGCTGAGCTTCAATTACTGAAATCCCAGATACACCCCCATTTCCTGTTTAATACCCTCAATAATATTTATTCACATTCGCTGAACAAGAAAAGTTCAGCTGCCGATCTGGTAAATAAACTTAAGCATACAGTTCACTATATGGTGGCCGAGTGCAATCATGCGTATGTCCCACTCAAGAATGAGTTAAATATGATTGCGAATTATATTGACCTGGAAAGAATTCGATATGGGAATCGGCTAAGCATGCAGGCTGAACTGATCAATCCAGGGAGAAATTACCAGATTGCTCCTTTACTCATTTTACCTTTTGTTGAAAATTGTTTCAGGCATGGCGTAAGCCAAACCATTGAACAACCCAAAATCATGTTGAAAATATATATGAATGGGAATATCTTTCATTTTCAACTCAGTAACAGCAGGCCGGCTTTAGCTACGAACTCCGGGAAAAGAAAGGGTGTTGGATTGGAAAATGTGAAAAAAAGACTGGAGCTGCTTTATCCTGGAAAGCACAAACTCCGGTTTGCAGAAACAGAAGATATGTATACGGTACAAATGGAAATTGCCCTGACCGAATATTCAGAAACGGAAAACGGGGCTGACATATATTCAGTACGCAAAATTCATAAAAATTAAATGGTGTGGTCCTGTCAAAATATTCCCCGAAACATTATGTTATTTTAAAATAGTATATATTTAAGAACCTTCTTACAACCAATCCTCATCATGTTGACCAATAAAAAAATAAACTGCCTGATCGTGGACGATGAGCCACCGGCATTGGATGTACTGAAAAAATATATCGAATCAATCCCTTCCCTGCAATTAGCAGGATCCTGTTCGAACGCGGTGGAGGCACTGGCGGTGATTCAAAAACAAACGATCGATTTAATATTCCTGGATATTCAAATGCCCCAGATCCTGGGAACTGATTTCATAAGGACCCTGGCTAATCCACCGAAAATAATCTTTACTACTGCATACCGGAAATATGCCGTGGAGGGATTCGATCTGAACGCCGTGGATTATCTGCTGAAACCCATTCCCTTCGAAAGATTTCTGAAAGCGGTAAACAAAATCATGAACACTTCCATACAGCAGGCCAATTACCTGGAAACGCCTGACAATACTGAAAAAGAGCCGGTTGATTCATTTATTCATTTTCGGGCGGATCGTAAAATCCTGAAAATTGCCCTGGATGATATCCTGTATGTGGAGAGTCTGAAAGATTATATCAGGGTAGTGACCCGCTCAAAAACCTTTCTGACCAAACAACCCATCTCTTCGCTGGAGGAGAACCTGCCCGCCAATGCGTTTATCCGGATACACCGATCATATATAATCGCAATAAATAAGATCGAATTCTTTACCAACGAATTGGTCGGCATCGGAAAGCAGGAATTACCCATTAGCCGGATGTACCGCCACGAAGTGGAAAAGGTTTTAAAGATTGATTAAACCACAGATCCGCGCCAAGCAACGTTATTTCACAATAGACATACTTATAATTGTCATCCGTCTTAAATTGTGTAAACTGAAGCCATGATCAGAAAACTTTTTTCCGCCGGCCATGAAAAAGGAAGCTTGAAAAGTCCCAGGCGCAATCATGAGATCCAGCGTATAGAAACATTTAGTGATGGCGTTTTTGCTTTTGCCGTAACCTTGCTGATTGTTTCCCTGGAAGTTCCCAAGAGTTTTGAAGAACTGCTGATCACAATGCGTGGCTTTTTTGCGTTTGGAATCAGCTTCCTGATACTTGTAATGATCTGGAATGAACAACACCGCTTTTTCCGCAGTTATGGTTTAGAAGACTCATGGACGCTGACATTGAACGGGACACTTCTATTTCTGGTATTGTTTTATGTTTATCCCCTTAAGTTTCTTTTTTCACTGATGTTTAGTGATCAGATTTACGGTTCTGAAAATTCACCGCTTACAATCAGTCAGCACCAGGTGCCTTCACTCATGATGATTTACTCCCTGGGGTTCATGGCCATTTACTCCTTGTTCTTCCTGATGTATTTGCATGCAAACCAGAACTCCACAAGGCTTGGCCTGACGGCTTTGGAAAAATTTGATTGCAAATCCACTATGTACCGGCTCCTGATCATGACTCTTACGGGATTCAGTGCATTAATCGCGGCCATGATTTTGAAAGACGAACACGCCGGCTGGGCCGGATTCATTTATTTTTTGATAGGACCTTCCATCTGGATAATGTTTTCTTTTAGAGGTAAAACCAGAAAAAAATTATTCCCGCAAGCCAAACCTTCGGAATAAAAAAAATCAGCACGAGGTTTAATTCCCGTGCTGATTCACTACATGAATTGTAAAAACCAAGCCTAAATTATTTTAATGCGAGCGTAACACCTCCGCTGCCTGCATCAATATCTACGGGAATACCACCTCCGTTTACGGTACCGTTAATACTTTGTTTCTCCATCGAACCGCTGAAATTATTCAGACCGTCTGTTTTGATACGGTCACCGTGAATATCCAGATTCAGTCCCTTACCCTTCGGAATCTTCAGGTGAACGCTTCCTCCGGAATTACTTAGTTTAACATATTTTCCTGTTTCGAGAATTTCGACATCTATATTTCCACCGCTGGTGGAAGCTTCCAGGCTTCCACTCATTGCCGTCATCTCTATGTTTCCACCTGAAGTATGGGTAATTAGATCGCCGTTAATTTTTTCAGCATCTATATTTCCTCCGCTGGTGGTTGCCCGGATATTTCCGCTTAGTTCCTTCAAATCAAGTGATCCACCGGAAGTGTTCAGCCGGATCTGACCGGAACAACGGCTTGCTTCAATTCCCCCGCCGCTGGTCTCCAGGTCGATATCGCTTTTTGAGTCAGAAACTTCAATACCTCCGCCTGAAGTACGGCCAACGATTTTACCAGTCAGACCCTTTACTTCCAGACCCCCTCCGCTGGTATTAAAATGCTGCTCACCGCTGAGGTTGGAAATACTGATGCCACCTCCGCTGGTATTCAGATGAGTCGCACAGGCGGTCGGAACAAAAATCCGGTAGGAAATACTCAGCTGGTTATTCCAGTTGTTGAAATTCTTTTTTGGCCTCGCAGTCGCTGTAAGTTTGTTACCGGACGCAGTTACATTTAAATCATAGTCCCTCGTTAATATCTTTTCTATCTCTTCCTTGGAATAGTCACCGCGATGACCATTTTCAGTTATATAAACTTCGATGCGGGCTTCAGCAGGGCTGACACCGGCAACTTCAATACCTCCTCCTGAAGTCTTCGCATCTACCTGGTTAATGGACTCGGCAGACAACGGCTTATTTAAATAAAGAAAGCCCCGCTGTGAATTCTGCGCCTGGGCAAAAATTCCTGAAAGAATGAACAGGAAACCTAGAATACTTCTCATGATCTGGAAATTTTAATTGGTGAATTTTATAGATTTTTCTGAATTGAATATTTCTGATGACTTTAAGCACTTGACTTATGAACGCTACTATCCACTCCAATGCCAGTAAGACAACTAATTATGAATCAGATTGATAGCCATAAATTCCCAATACACACTGACCGGTTTTGATACGGTGGCTGTCCGGTTTTCATTCCGGAAAACGGCTGGCTCCCCGGGAAAGACACAGAGATGGCTAAATTGTTGCACCATCCCGGGCTTCAGGTTAACTTTCAAGATAAAATATTTTCGGTCCTATTTTCTCCGGTCCGAACGTCATGGGTATTAACACACAAAATCTTTAAAAAATGAACGAGTTCTTATTAATCTTCAGACGGGATTTCAAAACTTCGGGAGTCCAGCCTTCTCCTGAGCAATTACAAAAAATGATGAAGGAATGGCAAAACTGGATGGGTAACATCGCTGCGCAGAATAAACTGGTGAGTTCAGGCAACCGGTTGTCTGATGACGGCAGAGTAGTAAAACCAGGCGCTGTAGTAACCGACGGACCCTATGTTGAAATAAAAGAAGCCATCGGAGGTTATATTGTCGTTCGTGCAGGATCCCTCGATGAAGCTGCTGAATTAGCCAAAGGTTGTCCGCTCCTGACGATTGGTGGCAATGTGGAAGTGCGAACCATTGTACCAATGGAAATGTAAAGTAAGGGAAGGAAAGACGATTATGCAGGAAAAGGAATTACTCCCTCATTTATTTCGAACGGAATACCGTAAAATTATCGCGGTCCTGGCCCGGCATTACGGATTTGAACAGCTTTCTATTGCAGAAGACATAGCGAGTGACACTTTCTTAACCGCTGCTGAAACCTGGGGTATCAAAGGTTTGCCGGAAAACCCTGTGGCCTGGCTTTATACTGTGGCGAAAAATAAGTCGCGCGACCAGTTGAGGCGTATGGCGGTATTTCAAGAAAAACTGCAGCCTGCATTAAAAGCTGAATCTGCTTCTGAACCCGAAACCGATATTGATCTGTCGGAGCAAAATATTAAAGACAGCCAGCTGCAGATGATGTTTGCTCTCTGTAACCCGATCCTGCCACTGGAATCACAGGTTGCACTTACGCTTCGCATACTCTGCGGATTCGGGATAGAAGAAATTGCCGATGCATTTTTGACCAATCGGGAAACCATCAATAAACGTCTGTCCCGGGGCAAAGAAAAATTAAGAAATGCCGGTATAGAAATCAGGTTACCGGCTGCCGGGGAAATCAATCAAAGAATTGACGCGGTACTAACCAGTTTATATCTTTTGTTTAATGAAGGGTATTATTCCAGCAGCCGGGATCATGTATTGCGGAAGGACTTTTGCCTGGAGGCAATGCGGTTAACCGGTCTGATGGTCGAAAATGAGCAAACAGATCTACCCCGGGTGGATGCCCTGCTTGCGCTGATGTGTTTTCATGCATCCCGTTTTGATGCGAGGACAGATGAAAAAGGCGAAATCATCCGGTACGATGAACAGGATATTGAATTGTGGAATGATGAACTCATTTCAACCGGGCATTATCTATCTGAATAAAGCTTCACGGGGAAAGGAATTGAGCAGGTATCATCTGGAAGCGGGTATCGCTTACTGGCATACAATTAAAAATGACAGTGCGGAAAAATGGGAAAATATCCTGCAGCTGTATAATCAGTTGTTATGTGTCTGTATTCTCCTGTGAGTGCGCTGAACCGCACCTATGCCCTGTCAAAAATAAAAGGTAAACCCGCCGCCATTGCGAAGCAGAGAAACTCGGTTTGACAAAAAATCATCTGTATCATGTTTTGCTCGGGTACCTGTATAACGGGGATAGATCAATGCAAAGCAGCAGGACATCTGAATCAGGCGCTGGACTTTGGCGAATACGGAAACGGAGAAGAATGGGATTCAAGAAAGGAGCTGGGGAAAATTGTGAGAAGTATTGGAGTATGGGAGATGCGAGCTGATCCGTGCAAGAAGTGCAATTTTGATTTCAATAATCTATCACGTGGTAATTGCTCTCCCAATTTTCCCAATTTTTCCAATATTCTTCATATATTTATACTAATCTACCCCTTGCCGGCTTCAATCTCAGAACAATCCACATCGTGTGAAGCTAACTGCTTCACCATTTTCGATTTCGTGTCTCCCGCGGCTTTCTTCGACCACACATCGTGCATGGAAAAAATCTCTTTGTCAAAATGAATATCTGTACCCGAGAATTTATCAGTGATGATCAGGTCCTTCCAGTTCATGCTTATATTTCTTGTACTGCCGGTACGATTAAAAAAACATAAAGCCAGTTCATTGTTCTTTAAGGGCTTAACCCATAATTCAACACTGTCCGGCAAAACCATTTTGAAGGCCGCTATTCCGCTTGCATCCTGATCAATCGCAATCATTTCCCCGTTGGTGAGTATCTCAACGGGTCTGGGGTGACATTTTTCGCAGGTCATTTCCGGCGGCCAGTGGTGCGGCCAGCATACACCAGAGCGAAAAATGAGATCTGTCTTCAACGGTACTCATGCCGTTCCCCACTTCCAGCATATCGGGATCATTCCAATGATTCGGTCCATTATATTTGCGAATGGCTTCCTGTAAGTCAAGAATACTGGTAACCGACTGAGGCGTCCAGTTACCAATTGGTTTGCGGACAATAAAACTGGCGCTGATATCTCCGGTAGTACCGGTATAATTCCCCGACACCACCCGCCCAAAGCCAGGGTGCGTGATCGCCCCATTCGCAAATACTGAAAACGATGGGTCTGCCGGTGGCCCGCAAAGCAGCACTCATCGTTTTGTATGCTTCAGGCGCATTGAGACTGTCGGTATTACACCAGTCATATTTCAAAAAATCAACTCCCCAGGATGCATAGAGATCGGGCGTCTTCATATTCATGTCCGCGTGTACCCGGATAACCTGCACAGGTTTTGGATCCGGCACAATTGTAAATTCCGAATTTCAATCCTTTGGCATGTACATAATCAGCGAATGCTTTCATACCATGGGGAAATTTTACCGGATCAGCCACCAGGCTACCCGCGGGATCCCGATCCATTGACATCCATCCGTCGTCCAGAACAAAATACCGGTAACCTGCTTCACGCATACCGGAGCTGACATACACATCCACCATTTCCCTCAGCATGTCTTCATTGATCTTAGTCTGAAATGTATTCCAGGTATTCCATCCCATGGGTGGCAGTGGCGCGAGAGCAGATTCACTTTTTTGGGCGCTAGACATTGGCCAGCCATAATATATTCAGGCAGACTGTCAGAATTGTTTTAAGGAGGTTCATTGTGTAAATATATATTATAAAAACACCCCTGGTGGATTTCCGTACACTCCTGTTCGATTACGGACATTCTCTTTCCCACCATCTGCAATTAACTCTATTGCAGCCCAATACATGTAACAGATGGCATTGTCTTCGCATGCATCTTAGCGGAAAAACTAAATCAACCATTCATGTTAAAGAGTTATCTGAAGATCGCCTGGAGAAACCTGATGAAGAACAAGATTTTCTCATTCATCAATATTACCGGATTGACCATCGGAATTACCGTATGCATGATGATCTTCCTGTTTATTATGAATGAATTCAGCGTGGACAAGTTTCACCGAAACGGGAACCTGATTTACCGGGTCATGCGTGGCTACGATAAAAGTAAACCTCCTGTACCCTACCTGTCCGGACCGTATGCACCCGCTTTATTGAATGATTATCCCGGGCAAATAAAAAAAGCCGTACGAGTAGGTGCATTTAACGGAATGATCTCATTCGGCAATCAGGCATTTCAATGAAAAAAATCTGTATGTGACTGACGAAGATTTTTTCACGCTGTTTAGTTTCCCCCTGTTAAGAGGTAATCCGGAAACTGCATTAAAAAATCCCGGCAGTGTTGTCATTACTGAAAACACGGCTATAAAGTATTTTGGAAGTGCCGAAAAAGCCATGGATAAAATGGTTGACCTGGACAAGCGGTTTCATCTGAAAGTTACCGGCATTGCCAAAAATGCGCCTTCCAATTCACACTTGAATTTTGATGTGGTAGTGCCATTTCAAACTTCACTCACGATGATGGATTTGATGTGTGGATAAATAATGCCTATTTCGTTTATGTTTTACTGGATAAGCCTCGAAGCAAAGAATTTCTTGAAAAGCCGTTTCCCCGCATTCATGGAAAAATATATGGGCAAGGATATGAAGGAATTATGGTTTTCATTTCGATCTTTCCCTCACGCCCCTGAAGGATATTTATTTTGAACAGCTTCTGCTTTTGACAATGTAAAACATGGAGACAAGGCGGTGGTTTATATATTTCTGTCCATTGCGATACTGATCCTTCTCATTGCCTGTATCAATTTCATGAATCTTTCCACTATCCGGGCAGTAGAAAGATCCAAGGAAGTAGGACTTGCGTAAAGTAATGGGTGCATTAAGAAATAACCTGGTATGGCAATTTATCGGTGAATCGCTTTTGCTCACATTTATTTCCTGTGCACTTTCGATCGGTCTGCTGCAATTATTCATGCCTCTGTATAATTCAGTTGCTGGGTTACAGTCTGACGGTTTCCTGGAATTCCTGGCCGATCTATGCATTTTCTAACTGGAGTGATTCATTATAGCCGGGGTTCTCTGGCCGGCAGCTATCCGGCCTTTTTTCTCTCTGCCTTTTCACCCATCGAGGCATTAAAAGGCAAACTCAGACTGGGTAAAGGCGGATCTTTCTTCAGACAGGCACTTGTTGTAGTACAATTCAGCATTTCCGTATTCCTGATCATCGGAACCCTGATCATCATCATCCCAGATGAAATATGTAAAAAATAAGAATCTCGGTTATGATGAATCACAAACAGTGGTAATAAAAATCGACAATAACGACATTTACGAACATCGGAATATGTTTAAGAATGAATTACAAAACCACCCGAATATCCAATCGGTTTCACTGATGTCCGGAGAGCCCGGGGGGTTTTTTGATATGTTTGGATTCCGGGTTGAAGGTAAAAATGACGAAGCCCTGAAATTCAGAACAGAATTTGCTGATTTTGAATTTGTAAAAACACTGGGGCTGAAAATAATTGCCGGAAGAGATTTTTCCCCCTCTTTTCCAACCGACACTGCTAAAGGCTGCACTCATCAACCGGACGGCTGCTTCATTGCTGGGATGGACGCCGGAGCAGGCGATCGGAAAATGGATTCAGAATTCCATGCGGGATAGTCTACCCCGCCTGATTGTAGGTGTTGTAGAAGATTTTCATTTTCTTTCCCTGAAACAAAAAATGGACGCACTGGTTATATCTCCCAGTGAAGACAGACGGGTTGTCGTGATTAAAATCAGACCAGGAAATATTCCGGCGACCTTAAAGACAATCAAGGAGGCATATAACCGCGCTGCTCCGATCTATCCGTTTGAATATAGTTTTCTGGATCAGAAATTTGATGCGCTCTACAAAACGGATCTCCGTCAACAAACCATCCTGACCATTTTTTCCGGGCTCGCCATTTTTATTGCCTGCCTGGGATTGTTTGGCCTTGCATCTTTCACGGCAACGAAAAGAACAAAGGAGATTGGCGTACGGAAAGTGCTGGGATCCTCCACGGAAAATATTGTGATGCTCCTTTCGAAGGATCTGCTGAAACCTGTACTGATCGCCACCTGTATCGCCATCCCGGTTGGTTACACCGCAATGAATAACTGGCTGAATAATTTTGCTTACCGGACACCCCTGCACTGGTGGATCTTTGTACTCGCAGCGCTGATTACTATCCTTATTGCCCTGTTTACTGTCAGTTTTAAAGCCGATTAAGGCGGGAATGGCAAATCCGACCACCAGCCTGCGTTCAGAATGAACGAAGTCTGGGTTAGTCGGGATATTTTTTGTCGTTGATAAACTGGATTATTCCGATCAGACTTTGTTCGCTGATCTCATTATCGTGGATAGAAAAAAAATCATCCAGCTAATTTGGATTCTTCTTTAAGTGCCTTACGAATATCTTTTTCCTTCAGATACAATTTCCGGAACTGGCTGTTACCGGGATATGTGACATAGTATTCGTAGTAGTCTACATATTCGTCAAATTTTCTTCCCTTCGTATAATACCCTTCACTTGAATAATCTGCCTGCAGGAATTTTGTAAATAACCGTTTATAAAGGGAATATCCCTTATCCGATTTGACTACCGGCATCAGAAAAAAATTATCATTGATCCATGCAACTTTTTCAAATGAAAAAACCGAGTTGTCTTCAATCAGGTTAAAACTTAATATGGAATCCGAAGGATAAAATCTGATTTTGTCCTCCCGGTCTATCGTATACAGCACATTATTTATCTTATCAAAATTGAATAATAGGGGATGATCGGTTTCCGGAATGCGGCGATGATTCCATAATTCAGCCACACCCTTCAACCAGTTTCTGGCCAGGTAGGTGCTGCCCACGGTTTCATCTTTCTCAAAATATGGGGTTATATGATCTCTATGAGGATCTGGCAGTGACTGGATGGCTACATTCTGCTGAGCTGTCAAACCGGATAATAATATCGTGATGCATATGGCAATGCAGATAAATCCAGTTCCTGTTTTTCTGCCATTCATTTTCATTCGGTAGAATTTATCGATCCTGAAATTGCAGAAGATGCCGGAGTTCGAATACAAAATTAAGTAATATCAGGCGCTACTGGAACTTATTTGATGTAGGATTCGAATAAGATGAATGGCTGACTTCAAAACCAACTGTACTGATATACCAGTGTGAGCGCTGTATAATTTTGTCCGGCGCGCGTCGCCACGCCTGTGTTTGCCATGAACTTGATTGACTGGTGGATATTTAAGGGCAGGGATAATGTTGCTCCCAGGCGCCAGTTTTGCTGGTCGTCATTTTTGTCAAGTCCGTTTAGTGCAGTTTGGCCACCAATTGCAAATCCGCCATTCAATGCCACCCAGATCTTTGATTTAAAAATGTAATCCGCATGTGCCTGGAAACTGAAGAGAGCACTTTGCTTCAGGGTAGTTGATTTATAAAAATTATTGTTCTCTGTAAACATCCATACACCGGTGTACATCTCATAAAATAACCTGCCTTCCCTATGGGAAAAACCGACTTCTGGCTTAAAACCCCAGCGATTTGTTCCGAGGTTTATCAGCTTGGACGGATAATATTGACCATCCGGTACAGAAAAAACAATACTTACACCAAGTACGGTGCGTTCCTGAAATTGCCTGAATTCTTTTGGAGTCAACACCGGTGAACCCAACAGGTTTACGCCAAACTTAATTCGCGCGTCGAAAAATCCTGTCCGGTGGCCACTGGTATCCGATCCATAAAGTTTTGCGGTGCCATCCAGAAATCCAAACGGTTGAATGACTGCCACCCTGGCGAGTTTGTTGAATAATGAAAATGTCTGGACATAACCCAGGCTTATGATAGATGTGGTTATATCAAGATTCTGAAGCGGAGATGCGGCGTCTGCAATCACATTTCCCTTGGAAAAAGTGTAAGAAAGGGCAGCTGCATGCAGACCTTTCGGGACTACAGCATAACTGCGTGCTTCCATATCCTGCGCATTTAAATGACCGGCTATCATAACGACAACCAACACGGTCATCAGCAAGTTTCGTCGTAATGAATTAGTCATGGTTATCGCTTCTCTTAAATATACACCGCTTTTACCGAAGAATTCAGGATGCCTACAATTTGAGATACCTGAACATTTTCTGGTAATCCGGATTATCCGGGAAATATTTTTTAAGAACTGCAGCAGGAATCCTGGCTTTTTCCGTTTCACCGGATTGCAGGTATAAGAGTGCCAGTGCATAATTCAACTGTGCATCTTCGGGAGAAATTGCCAACCCTTTAGAATACATGTCGGCCGCCAGTTTATTCTTGCCCTGCTGCTGAAGCAGTAGCGCGTAATTATAATATAACCTGGGATTTGTTGATTTTAACTCTACTGCTTTGGCAAACGACCCGGCTGCTTCAGTCTGCCTGCCCATTTCATTATATAACAGGGCCATGTTATAGTAGGTCCGCTCATTTTTCGGATCAATTTTAATGGCATCCTGTAAAACCCGGAGAGCCTCTTCATTTTGTTTTGATAAATTATAGGCAACAGACAGATTCAGTCTGGCATAATTCATCAGGGAGTCCTTTCTTAATCCGCGCCGGTAATATTTTTCTGCATTGTTAAAGTCGTTTTGCTTTAAATAGTAATCCCCAATCAGCACATTTCCCACAGCAAAATCTGCCTGATAGAGACTATATGATTCAAGCTCAGATTTTGCCTTTATAAAATCCTTATAATAATCCGGCGGAATCTGTTTTTCCGGAATGATAAGAAACAGGTCCGCGGCCGCTATGCGAACAGCCCTGACAGAATCCCTCAACATCGGGGCTGCGGCATATAACCATTGCTGAGGAGGAAAATTAGCGAGGCTCCTTACAGCCCTGTAACGGATATTGGCATCCTGCTGATTGAGGCAGTTCTGAAGTGCGTACAAACTATTGTTGGTTACGACACTGCCCAGGTAGTTTGCCGAAGCAGCCTTGATCATATCCGGCACTGAAGTATCGTTTAGCAATTTGATCAGATGTGTTTCACTTTTTTCATCCAGCCGGCTGCCAGGAATGAGGTCCTCAGCAAAATGATATTTCCTGACGGGTCCATACCATTTTTTTACAGCATCTGCCGCCCATTGCGGTGTTTTATTCTGATGGCAGTTATTGCAGGCATTAGGTGTCCCATATTGCACGGAAAGATCAGGTCGAGGAACGCGGAAGGTATGGTCATAACGGAAATCATTGACCATATAATATTTACCAGGCATATGGCAGTTTTTGCAGGCAGCGCCCGGCGATTCAATCGGATGGAACGTATGGGATGGATTATCGTAAGTAGTTTTTGCATGGCATTGCGAACAAAGCTGGTTACCCGGAAATAATAATTTAGCTGTATGGGGTTCGTGGCAATTACTGCACTTCACGCCCTGCCGGAACATTTTACTTTCCGTAAAAGAAGTATAGTTATAGTCTTCATCGTTTGCCTGTCCGTCAGCATAGAAGTGTTCTGTGGTAGGAATTTCCGGTATATAATTATCCAGAATTGGTGCGCCGGGAATGGGATTCGGACCGATATCTGATTTTCGCGAATGGCAAACCGCGCATGCATTTATCTGTGCAATCTGACCACCGTTTTTTTGATTCAGCATAAATGAACCCGCCACTTTTTTTCCATCCCGGTAGTCAGCGCCTTTTATATAATCAATATGATGCTGGCCAGCCCCATGACAGGTTTCGCAGCTTACATTAATTGAACTATAGGTGGTGTGATAGCTGTCCGTTTCTGCATTGTAGTTTTTTTGCAGGTTGGTACTGTGACAACTGGCACACATGGTATTCCAGTTTTGTGCATTGCCCGTCCAGTGCAGCCAGTTATGGGCTGGAATTTTCTGACCGGCATACTGGTTATACCATTTTTTATTTATGAGATCCCAGCTGGCCCGGGTGGCCTGCATTCTGCCGTCGGGAAATTCTACGAGATATTGTTGCAGAGGATAATATCCAAATGTGTATTTCACTTCAAAATCATGATTTCTGCCGTCCTCCCCTTCTGTATTTATAAAATATTTCCCGTCTTTTTTGTAAAACCGGCTGGATACACCTTCCGCCACCAGGGTTTTATTGTTAAAGTCACCGGATACGGAAGAATCATTCGCCGGCATCATGGCTTTAAAATGTCCTGAACCGGACCATGCATTATATTCATTGGCATGACAGGTTTTACACTGATTGTCTCCAACAAAGGAATTGGTACCTGTTTCTTCAGGCTTCGAGGATGCCCCGGGTTTGCATTGCTGAACCAGAAAGGTCCCCAATCCGATAAATACCATTACAGAAAAAACAGTGATATTTCTTTTCAATCGCATAATTCTGGAAGAACAGATTTAAATCCGGATGGAACAATATTAGCACAAAAAAAGCGCTTCCCGCATTGACAGGAAGCGCTCAAAATATGTTCTTTAAAGTTTTTTCCCTTTCAAATATTCTAATTATTTTCCATCATGTCCCATAGTTTAGCCAGATCGGGATTCAGAACGATCTGAATACGACGGTTCAGGGCCCTGCCTTCCTTTGTTCCATTGTCAGCAACCGGATTGTATTTGCTTCTTCCACTTGCGAGTAACCTGGTAGGATCAACGTTGTAGTTATCCCGCATTACGCGTACTATGCTGTTGGCCCTTTCGGTGCTTAAAGACCAGTTGTCTGCGAACCGGGCGGTATGAATCTTGACTGAATCAGTGTTACCTACAACATAGATCTGAACTTTCGGATAATTATTCAGAACGGAAGCCAGCGGCGACAATGCATTTTTGGCTTTTGCATTGAGCGTGGCACTCCCCGGTGGAAACAATAAAGCTTCCGGAAGGGTCACATAGAGTAAACCACTTTTGAAAGTAACATCAATACCGGAATCAGTCAATTGGGAAAGACCCGCAATGATTTTTTCACGAATTTCCCGAAGCGATGTACCCTGTTCTGCCAGTGCTGCATTTAACCGGGCCTGCCTGGCTCTCAGATCTTCTTTTAGTTCCCGGTATGCCATGGCATCTTTGCTTAGTTCGGCATTTTGATTTGTACATTTTGTTAGCTGGCCATTCAAATCGCCAATCTTGGCTGTTGCGTTTGTCAGGTTAGTATTACAACTTGCCGAATCAGACTCCAGTTTCGCAATCCTTTCCTTTGCAACAACAAGCTCTTTCTTGGCTTTGCAGGAACTGAATGCAATCACAATGACAAGTAGAATACCTGTACTTAGCTTTCTCATAATTGAAGTTTTAATGTTGTTTTAAATTGATTAGTTAGTGCTTTTTTACCCATGCGACATAAAATGCTTCAGAATTACCCAAACATCTGAATATTACCGGGATTCCAAAATTCGTCTAATTCCGGTCATAAAGTTCATAATCACGGCTTTGGTTGATTATGTAACGGTTAAATGAGCCTAAAATGAACGGAAAATCATAAGAACCTTTATATCACCATCTTCGACCAATAACCGAATATTCATCCTGAACAGCATAAACCGCCAGGGATAAGCCATTCCCGCTAATAAACCGGTTATATCCGGACACTACTTCAACACCGGTCTAAATCCTCATTCCCGGGTTTCTATTTTATTTTCTTTTGCCTGCTGGATAAAAAATCGATTGTATGCAAAATAAAATTCTTCCGGGCTTATGGCCCGCATGGCTGATCACCCTGCTTCCGCTTGCGGGTTTGACACAGGGAGAAGCACCCAGGACGCTTCAGATAACAAAGACAACTGAACAGATAACAATTGATGGTCTGGACAAGGAAGGCAGTTGGGCTAAAACAGGTAAGGCAGACCAGTTCATTAATAAATGGCCGATCGATACTGGTCTGGCGAAACTGCAGACTCAGGTTCGCCTGCTCTATGATGAAAAATTCCTCTATGTTTTTGCCATCATGCAGGTTCAGGACGACAACCTGGTGATACAATCTTTAAAGCGGGATATAAATCCATATTATAGCGAGGGTTTTTCAATTGTACTTGATCCCACCGGTCAGAAAGCATCCGGCTTTACATTCGGAGTGAATGCAAGCGGTGCACAATTTGACGGCATAGCGCAATACAACAGTGCGTCTTTTGAAATGGACAGCAAATGGTATTCAGCAACCCGGCGGTTTGAAAAATACTGGACGGCTGAGCTGGCAATTCCATTTAAATCGCTGCGTTTTCCGGCAGACAGATCCGGCTGGGGCGTCAATTTTATCCGTAACGATATGCGGAATAATTGTTTTTCCACCTGGAACCGCGTTCCCATTCAATATTTCGGAGCCAACCTGGGTTGCCTGGGGAATGCACTCTTTGATGGAGTGCCCCGGAAACCTTCTAACAACAACTCGTTTATTCCTTATATAAATACGAATGTCACACATGATAGTTCGACCCGTATCAAATTTCACGCGGGCCTGGATGCCCGTATAGCAGTCAATTCTTCGCTCAACCTCGCTGCTACCATCAATCCTGATTTTTCACAGGTTGATGTGGACCAGCAGGTAATCAATCTTGACCGGTATAGCATTTCACTCCCGGAAAAAAGATTATTTTTTCTGGAGAACAGTGATCTGTATACCAATCTCGGATCCGCCAACATAAGACCATATTTTTCCCGGAAGATCGGTTTAACAGACGATGGTCAGCCCATACCATTGATCGCCGGAGCCCGGTTAAACGGATATCTGAATACAAAAACCAGAATTGAGGTTATGGACATGCAGTCGGGCAAACAACAAAATAGTTTTTACCAGAATTATTTTACAACCGTAATCGAAAGGCAGGTGCTGAAAAGATCCAACGTCCGTTTATATTATACTGACAGTGAATTTTTCGGAGATTCCAGTTTTAAGGCCGGACATGCGGATAAATACAACCGGGTAGCAGGCGCCGAATTCAACTATGTTGCACCGAAGGGAAATTTTGATATCGGGGCGAAGTTTTCAGGTGCCTTTGCGCCTTCTGTATCCGGCGATAATTTATTCACCAATATTAATGTAGACTATTATTCTACACACCTGAACCTTTCCAGTCAATTCAATCAGATCGGTAAAAACTATATTCCCGCCATGGGCTTTACCCCCAGATTATATAATTATGACGCGGCCAGCAAGCAGACCATCCGGATGGGTTACTATGAAAACAGCACGCATGTGGAATATGATATGTATCCAAAAAATAAAGCGCTTATTAATATGCTTGTGGCAGAATTCAATCCCTCCGTGTTTATAAATTCATCAGACGGGAGTTTAAATGAAGCTGACCTGGCATTTAAATATACCATCCTTTTCGCCAACCGGAGAACCTTCTACTTAGGCTGGGTGCAGAAGTTCATCAACCTGCCTTTTGAAACCAGTATATTCAGTGGTCTTGACAATTTCAAACCAGGGCCCTACCGGTTTGGCTATTTTCAGCTGGATTATGAATCCAACTTTTTAAAGCCATTCTCCTGGAGTGTGAATACAGAGATTGGAAAATATTTTAATGGCAACCGGTTCTCTGTTACAGCCAAGGTGCTGCAACGAATTCAACCCTGGGGAAACTTCGGAGTAATGGTCAATTATAATCATATCGAAGTGGAAGGGAAAAAAGTAAATCCACTGATCATCAGTCCGACGATAGAACTGGCATTTAACAGGAATATGTTTCTGACGACGTTCTCCCAATACAATTCTGATATCCATAACTTCAATATCAATACAAAATTTCAATGGAGATTCCAGCCTGCTTCAGACATCTTTCTGGTATATTCATCCAACTATATAACGCCCGATTATACCATTCAGGGTTATAGTTTTACCATGAAACTGGTATACTGGCTCAACTAATAATGATCCTGGTACTTTTTCCGTGAAAATGATTACCGTTTATACTATTCGGTAAAAGCGAACATCCGCCTGTATCAAAACCGGACAGCCATTAGGTATAATGATGATAGTTATCTTTTGATAATCATAAGGATAGCACAGTGGCATTTGTATTGTGCAATTGCTGCTATGATCAAGAATTATTTCAAACTTGCCTTCCGGAACCTGGTCAAACGCAGAGGATATTCCCTGCTGAATATATTCGGCCTGGCCCTGGGAATTACCTGCTGCCTGCTCATCTTTCAATATGTCGCATTTGAAAGAAGCTTCGATAAATTTGAAAATAAATCAAACCAGATCGTGCGGTTGAGGCTGGACAGTTACCATGCCGGTGAACTTCAATGGAAATCTGCTACTTCTTATCCCGCTTTCGGGCCCACCATGAAAAGAGATTTTCCCGAGGTGGAAAATTTTTGCCGGCTTCATGATGCCGACCTGGTTTTATCCAACGACGAAAAAAATATAAAATTCAAGGAAGAGAAGGGATACTATGCAGATGCCTCTTTTCTTTCCATGTTCAATGTTCAGTTATTGAGTGGCAATCAAAAAAATGCGCTGGACGGACCGGATAAAATCCTGCTGTCAGAAAAAACGGCAAAAAAATATTTCGGCAATGAAGAAGCACTGGGTAAAAAACTGGTTTTCCGCAATCCGCCTTTTTCAAGAACTTTTTTAGTAACGGGAGTATTCAAAGAAATACCGGTCACCTCACACCTCATTATCAATCACCTTGCTTCCTATGCGACAATGGCTGATCTTGTTAGCCAGTACGGCGACACTTCCAACTCTACTGAAACAAGTTTCGACTGGTATGATTTCTATACCTATCTGCAATTGAAACCAGGCACTGATTTAAAAAAATTTGAAGAAAAACTACCGGCATATTGTGACCGATACATGAACAATAAAGAATGGGCAAAAACGAATAAACACCGCACGGAAATTCATGTAATACCCCTTAATGACATTCATCTCTATTCAAATTATAACCAGGAAGCAGAAGCGAATGGAAACGGAAGATCGGTATCCTTCCTGTTCCTGATCGCATTTTTTATCATTGCCATTGCCTGGATCAATTATATTAATCTTTCTACCGCGAGATCGGTAGAACGGGCAAAGGAAGTCGGTGTAAGAAAAGTATTGGGTGCACTGCGAAAAAATCTGATCGGGCAGTTTCTGGTAGAAAGCTTGATTTTGAATCTTATTGCATTCATATTGTCAATGGGAATTGTATACCTTTTGACGCCCGCGTTCAATCAGCTGACCGAAAACGGTATGTATCCGGGCTTTCATTTACCCGGAAATTACTGGCTGGGTTTTACGGCCATGTTCCTTGGCGGAAGTTTTTTATCCGGCATCTATCCTGCATTTGTATTGTCCGGTTTTCAGCCAATATATGTTTTAAAAGGATTATTCAGAAGCAGTTTTGCGGGCATTGCTCTCCGGAAGGGACTTATTGTAGGTCAGTTTGCCACTTCAGTAGTATTGATAGCCGGCACCATCATAGTTTTCCAGCAGGTGAGTTATATGCGCAAACAGAATCTGGGCGTCAATATTAACCAGACACTGGTGATGGACGGCGCTAATTCCATTGTTGATTCCATGTATCAAAGCGCCTTTCAGCCATTTAAAAATGATCTCCTGAAAATTTCGGATGTGAAAAATGTCGCCGTCTCAACGAGTGTCATGGGCCAGGAAATCTATTGGACCAATGGAGCCCGCAGACTCGGTGCAGGAAATAAAGGGGCCGTTACCCTTTATAATCTCGGGGTGGACTATGATTTCATTCCTTCTTTCGGATTAGATATTAAAGCAGGGCAGAAATTTTTCCAAAGAATTCAAGACGGATGAAAAAGGAATATTGCTCAATGAAAAGGCAGCCCGGCTACTGGGATTTGAAGATTTCAATAAGGCCCTGAGAGAAAAAATCGTTTCAATAGGTGATACGGTAAGCATTCTGGGTATTGTCGCCGACTATCATCATCAGGGTCTGCAAAAAGCAATTGATCCGATGATTTTCCGCCTGAGGCCCAACGACCGACAGGCTTATTCTTTAAAAATAGCTACCGGAAATATTCAGTCTACCATCGATGCCATCAGAAATACCTGGAACAAACATTTTCCCGCGGATCCCTTCAATTATTATTTTCTGGATGAACTTTTTGACAGCCAGTATAAAGCAGACAAACAATTCGGTCAGGTCTTCGGCCTGTTTTCATTTCTGGCAATCCTGATTGCCTGTTTTGGACTGTTGGGTTTGTCGGCCTTTAATGTTCTGCAGCGAAATAAAGAGATCGGAATACGGAAAATATTAGGAGCATCTGTACAAAATATTCTTTTCATCCTTTCAAAAGATTTTCTAAAACTGGTATTGGTAGCATTCATTCTTGCGACGCCGCTTACCTGGTGGATTATGCATAACTGGCTGCAGGATTTTGCCTATCGCATCAATATACAGTGGTGGGTTTTCGCGCTGGCGGGTCTTGCTGCTTTTGTAGTAGCGCTGGCGACTATCAGTTTCCAGGCAATCAAAGCGGCGGTGGCCAATCCGGCCACCAGCCTACGCTCTGAATGACTTGTCCGCTGAAGCCTCTGCGTAATAGAGCTTCGGCTAGCGAAAAGAGCTTCGCTCAAATATCATGATCTTTAAAAACGCCATCAGCTGGTTTGAAATTCCGGCCATTGACATTCATCGCGCCCAGAAATTCTATGAATCAATTTTTGATTTTCAAATGATCCCGATGGATTTGCAGCAGATCCAAATGCGTATGTTCCCTACAACTGATATGATGAACGGGGTTGGCGGTGCGGTTTGTACCAGTGGCGGATTTCATATTCCTTCTGAAGATAAGGGTCCCCTGATCTATCTGAATGCGAATCCGGATGTACAAATTGTCCTTGACAGGATCGAAGGAGCGGGCGGGCGTATCCTGGTGCCAAAAACCCAGATTTCTCCGGACTACGGTTATATGGCGGTGTTTATAGATACAGAAGGAAACCGGGTAGCACTGCATTCCGTTCCGCAAGTGTGAGACGATAACCTTTATTGATTACTTCAATCTGCCTGTATACAATTTGGTATCGTAATTGATTCTGATACGGTTATTCAAATTATACTTATCAAACAATTTTTTGAGGTCTGCGATCATACTCATTGAATCCGGTTTCACCTTTAACAGGCATATAAGAAGAAGACAATAAACGGCCAGTCAGTCCTTCTAAATCAAAAGACTGAAAGTTTTCAAATATTTTAAGGGTGCAATGCTGCGGAAAAAAGAAAGCTTCGATATCGCTGTCGTTGATATTTCTATGATCAATTTTCTCATAATCTTTGCCATAGGTCTAAAATGAGTTTTTCATATTCCGATTCAAAGGGAGTAATTGTTTTTCTTTCATTCCAGATGAGCGCGACCCGGCCACCGGTTTTCAAAATCCTTTTGAATTCCTCTTTTGATTTGGACTGGTCAAACCAGTGAAATGCCTGGCCTGCCAATATCATATCAACACTTGAGTCAGGTAGTGTTGTGTTTTCTGCGGTGCCATTAATTGTAGTAAGATTAGAGAAATGACTCAGCAGCTCTGCTAATTTTTCCCGCATTTCCCGGTTTGGCTCTACCGCAATAACGGGGTAACCCGCATTTAAAAATAAAGCAGTGGAGATACCTGTTCCTGCACCGATATCAGCAATCACCTGATTGCTGTTCAGTTCAAAATGATCCTTTAAATAAGTTAGTATAATATCCGGATAACCTGGTCTGTACTTAACATAGTCATCAACCCGGTTACTGAACCTGGTAGTGCTGTTATTCGCCATATTCCAAATTTATCCAATAATTTTGGAGTCTGAATAATACAAACTATTGGCGTTCGCCTTAAGATTTAAATTCAACTATATGTTATTTAATATTAAGGAATCCATTAAAATCCTTGAAAGAACTCCCGCGATTCTGGAAACCCTGCTATTGGGTTTAAATGAAAAATGGATTTTAAATAATGAGGGTGCTGCTACCTGGTCTCCATTTGATGTGGTTGGACACCTGATCCATGGAGAAAAAACAGACTGGGTACCGAGAATGATGATTATTCTGAGTGAAGAACGGATAAGCGGTTCACTCCTTTTGACATGTTTGCCCAATTTGAAGACAGCAAAGGGAAAAACATGCCCGGAACTGCTTGCTGAATTCAAAAGACTGAGATTCGAAAATCTTAGAATTCTGGGTGAAATAACGTTGACCGATGAGCGGCTCAATAAAAAAGGTATTCATCCCGAATTAGGGGAAGTGACATTGAGACAACTGCTGGCCACCTGGGTGGTCCACGATCTGGGTCATCTGACTCAGATAACCCGTGTTATGGCCAAACAATACAAGGAGGAAATGGGTGCCTGGACAAAATATTTCAGCATATTTAATAATACATGAGGAGTCCAGAATCAGGACATATATTTGCTGGAACGATATTTTCAGTAGAATATCAAACCTCAACAACATGAGAAATTCAGGGATAATTTACTTTCTGCTGGGTATTTATGCCATGATGATCAGCTGGTATTATAATCATTCCTTTTTTTACCTGATCCTTCACTGGATTTTCTGGCCGATCTACCTTGTTTATGCATTGTTAACCGGTCATCTTTCCCATGATATGTGGAGGACTATCCCGGAGTCGTATTTTAAATAAGGTATTTTTAAAAGGATTATCGCTTTTTTTCTGCCAGTTCAATCCAGACCGGAGCATGATCGCTGGATTTTTCCCAACCCCTTACATGACGATCAACGCCAGCTGCTTTAAGGCGGCTTTGTAGTTGAGGGTTAAGCAGAAAATGATCAATGCGCAATCCGGCATTCCGACCATAGGCATCCCGAAAATAGTCCCAGAATGTATATATTATTTCATCCGGATAAAGTTTCCGGATTGCATCAGTCCATCCCTGGGCTTTCAGATTTTTGAATGCCTCCCGGATTTCTATCCTGAACAAGGCGTCGTTCACCCAACGTTCCGGCTTATAAACATCCAGTTCCGTGGGCATCACATTAAAATCCCCCGTCAATACTACAGGATTGTCTCCGGCAATAAGATCTTTCGCGTGGGCAGTTAATCTTTTAAACCAACCCAACTTATATTCAAATTTCGGCCCGGGGTATGGATTCCCATTCGGCAGGTACAGACATCCGATCTGGATGCCTCCAACCATCGCTTCTATATAGCGGCTGTGTAAATCCTCCGGATCACCCGGGAGTACACGTCTTAGTTCTTCAGGTTTGCCGATCCGCGAAAGAATGGCGACACCATTCCAGCTTTTTTGTCCGTGCCAGATGGCCTGATATCCTGCGTCCACAATGGATTGCTCCGGAAATTTTTCCTGGGGTGCTTTCAATTCCTGCAGACAAACCACATCCGGTGAAGATTCCTTCAGCCACCGGAGTAACACTGGCAGCCGTCCATTGACACCATTTACGTTATAGGTTGCGATTTTCATATAACCTGATCGTTTGTCACCAACCATTCAAAAAACCGGCCATCTCATTTAAAGTGGAAACTTTCCTATAGCTTTTTTTTCACAGGCAGATGAAACCATTCCTTTGCATAGGGCTTCACCAGTTCCCTGGCAGCAATGGGACCCCAACTGCCCGCTTCATAAAAGTGCAACTGTTTAGTGGGGAATTTTTTCCAGGCATCCAGGATAGGCATGACGACTTTCCATGCTGCATCCACCTGGTCAGCGCGCATGAATAAAGTAGCATCGCCTTCCAGCACATCCAGGAGGAGGGCTTCATAGGCTTCCGGAAGACTTTGAGAATAATTTTCCTGGTAAGTAAAGTCCATTTCCACGGGCTGTAGCTTCATCTGTAATCCGGGAACCTTACTTTCAAAAAGCAAACAGATTTCCAGTTCAGGCTGTATACTGATGAGCAGCCGGTTGGGCATAATATCATCTTTAAAAATTTTGTTGGGTGAATCTCTAAACTGAATAGCAATTACTGAAGTTTGTTTCGGAAGGGATTTACCTGTTCCAAGAAAAAAAGGCACACCCTTCCATCGCTTGTTGTCGATAAAAAATTTTGCCGCAACAAATGTCTCGGTGGTGGAACCGGATGGCACCTGGTCTTCCTCTCTGTATCCCTTTTCTTGGTTTTTGGTCAACAACGCCTGCAGTATATTGTCCGCGTACCGTATTCTTAAAAACATCGGCGGCTGTATAGATCCTTACACTTTGCATGAGCTTTGTCTTGGCATTGCGGATAAACTCTGCCTTATAAGCTTCGGGACATTCCATCGCGACAATACAGAGCAATTGCAGCAGATGATTCTGGATCATATCTCGCAATGCTCCGCTACTGTCATAGTAGCCTCCCCTCGCTCCCACGCCCACTGCTTCCGCAACACTGATCTGAATAAATTCGATGTACTTATTGTTCCATAAGGGTTCAAAAACATAATTGGCGAACCTGAAAGCCAGGATATTTTGCACAGTTTCCTTTCCCAGGTAATGATCGATCCTGTAAATCTGATTTTCTTTAAACCTTCTTCCCAAAAAGCGATTGAGTTTTTTTGAAGAATCCAGATCTGTTCCGAATGGTTTCTCCACGACGATGCGATCCCGGTTAGGCTGATGACAAATTTTGAATTTATACAAAGAATCAGAAATAACTTCTATAAAACGCGGGGCTACTGCATAGTAAAACATTCTAATACCCCGTTGACTGTTTTGCTTGTCGAAAGAATCCAGTCTGCTTTTGAGGGTACTGAAAGTCTCAGCTTTCAAAAAATCTCCCTGGTGATAAAAAAGCTTCGCGGAAAACTCCTGCCATTTTTTTTCATCTGCCTTACCAGTGCGACTGAATTCATTGATACCCCCGAGCAGGTAATTCTTAAATTCACTGTCATTTACCGAAAGGAAATCAACACAAAGGATAGTGAATACTGATGGCAGATGTCCGTCTATAAAAAGATTATACAGGGCGGGAATCAGTTTGCGATGAGTGAGATCGCCCTTCGCACCAAAAATCGTGATGGCTGCAGGACTCAGTTTTTTTTCTTTCATATGGATCAAATATTGAAACCCCTATCGGGTTAATTGAATAATAAAGTGCCGAACCGTTCGTAGTCATGAAAATCAGTTCTTGTGAGTTGCCAGGACCAGTCCGAAACCCGGTTATTATTGTCATAATCCATCCTGTAAAAATTCGCCCGCCAGCGGGTACCCTTTACGGGCGGTACATTAGTCAATGGCTTAAGTAATTTATATGGAACAAAAAATTCTGCGGACCAGCCCGTAATCCTGTTATTATTTTTATATACATGGGTGGCATGCCTGGTTTTTCGTCCGTTTTCATAATGCCAGGGTCGCCAGCCCAGGTAATATCCCTTTGTATTCGGCACCAATATGGGCAATTCAAAATTGAAGGGGGAAAGTTCATATTCAAAATATACCGTCACCTTTTCATCCGTCCAGAAAAACGCTTCCACCACATCTTCATTAAACAGGTCTGAAAAATCTTCCCTCAGGGTGGATGTCAGTAAGGTGTCCTCGCAATAGAACAGGTTATAAATTCCTGAGTCGGAATAGAGGATCTTCATCTTTGTCTGGTAATCGGCTCCGCCTTTGTTTCTTTTCGGCAATAACAGCCATTTTTCATTTTGCCAGTTTGATGCCTGCCCATCGCCGCTGATTTCAAAATCTGTTGTTTTGTTAACAACCAACGTAGTTGTATCAGATACCTGACCCTGCACGACGATGACAGGCAGAAAAAAAACCATACACAGGCTCAGGAAATTTACCAAGGCTGAAAGATTTATTAGATTTAATTTCTCCGGTTCATTTTTTTATTTACCGAGCATGGGAAATAATCTTTTTATTTCCGCATCATTAGGCTGTGCACCGTATTCACAAATTTCAAAAGATTCTGCATGTTCTGCTTTATCCCCTATTTCTTTTCCATACCATTTTACCAGTGATGCCCTGGTTTCGGCATTAATGGGTCTGACAGTTCGCCGTGAAAGCCATCCGATCCGGTCATCTTTACCCTGGGGAACTTCTACCAGATATCCCCCGATCCATGGAAGCCATTCGTACATCTGTGATTCATGGGCATCCAGTCCAACAATCTTTATAGCATAGACGGAAGATATATCTACAGATATATCGGGACGAAAAGGATTGGGCCTTTTAAAATGATCTTCATAATATAAGAATACCGGATTTTTCCTTAGTGCCGGAGTTTCCGGGGCAATATTAGGGACGGCCACCATGTAGGCAGCATCCTGAACAAGCACGCCCGTATACCGATGGTCGGGATGATAATCATTTGGGCGGGGTGCGATAACAACATCGGCATTCCATTCCCGGATCTTTTTTATGATCTGCAATCTTACATCCAGTGTCGGCATCAGCAGACCATCGTGATTGTCGAGGACAGCGTAAGTAATTCCGAGGCGCTTCCCGGCTAACTGCGCTTCCTCATATCTTCTCTTTGCAAGCTCTTTCCCTTTCATCGTCTGATGCCCGGCATCCCCGTTGGTCACGGACAAAAACATTACCGCATATCCCATCTTCGCATAGAGAGCAGCCGTGCCGCCGCCATCTTCATCACAATCATCAGGATGTGCTCCGATCATGATAACACGGACTTTGCCGGAATCGGTCTGGGCACGGGTTGTAACTGTCATACAAATGATCAGGGCCATTGTAAATAAATATTTCCCATAAACTGTTTTCATAAAAAACTTTTAGATGATGCTAAAGGAAGAAATTTGATGCTGAAGATATAATAAATTGAATTTATTGCTGTGTTTTTAATCTTCTACGGGAGCTTAGTCTGAAAATAAATAAAAGGGCTATCAATGAAACTAAAATAGCCGTCAGGAAGATCCGGTTTATTTTGATACCCGTTGAAAAGTGAACAGGATCCGAATTGCCAATAAGAATCAGGTCTGCCCAGAAATAGGGAAGTAAATTACGTTTATTCCCATTTTGAATATAGAAAAGCTTCGCTTTCTGTAATGCGACATCCTTGCTCATTCCACCGGCGATCAACTGATTGAATTTTTCGGAAATAGCATAAATGGCATTATCGTCCGCCACCCACTGTGTTGCAACAACGGATGGGATTCCGGCAGAAGAAAATCCGCGGGCCAGACTGTAAATACCTTCTCCCGTCAGATTCTTCCCGGCATTTGTCTGGCAGGCACTCAAGACAATGAGTTTGGTTGACGGCCGCCCCAGCATTTGTAATTCTGACAAGTGAATAACTGAATCGCTTAAAAAAAGCAGGGGCTCAGTGCCCAGGCTGTCTGCGTTTGCATGGGTTAATATCGTTGCGGTATTGTAATTGAAAATCTGCCGGATAAAATTTTCGCGACTCGCCTCCTTATACAAAAACAGTTTGGTTTGATGATAGGGCTCAGAACAATTTTTCAACGCTATATCAGACGAACTCAGATCGGGCAAGCCTGCATACGCAGCAAAATTGACGGGTGCTATTCCCAGGAAATCTCCTTTGCCAGTTAATTCTTCATAGGGGTGCATCAGGTATTGGGCCGAATACACATAGCTAAACGCATAATCATAAATGAGAAAATCCGGTTTAGCGGAACTCGTGGTCAGGGCTTCAAACGGAAACAGGTAATTATCCTGACAAATGATCACCCGGCCCCCGGGCAGGTGGAAGGGACTATATAATGTATTGTACAGTTGATTGGAGGCAGATAAAAACCCGGGAAAATTCCCGTTGAGGGCATTTTCATCCGAACAGAAATTGATGAATCGGGTAAGAGATGTTTCAATATTTCCTTCTTTGTAATCTATCCTGATTAAACTGGTTTTATCCGGCGTAACACATAAAGCAAAACTGGTTGTGTCCTGGAGAAAGTATTCAATAAAACGCTGACCCCTTTTCGCGAGGTAGTCTTGTAAAGAAGACAGGGATCGTACCTTATCCGCGTATTTATATTGGTAATAGTTTGGATACTGGATTTCCAGGGACTTGATCTGCTGTTCAAGGCTTTCTTTGGCCTGCAGGAGTTCTATCCGCAAACTTCTGTATTGGGAAGAAGTATCCGGATATGCCAGGAGCTTTTGCTGGAGTTCGACGATCCCAATCTGTAATACTTCCAGGCCGGAAGATTTTTCCGGAGGAAGCAGGGCACTGGCCCCGAGTTCGTTCAATTTATCCTGCAACAACACGGAACGGCTTCTCTCCATAAAGAAAAATGCCAGTTTATGATCATTGGCAAGAAAACTGGCTTCAATGGCATGAGTAAAAAACTTCCTTGTTCGCTCCCTCCAGTAAAGTTTGCTTTGCTGCCCCAACTGCTCATGCCTGATTTCCGTTATCAGGGAATCATTGAGCAGGGAAGTCCTTAAACAAGCGTCCAACCATTTCTTATCCTGCTTCTCCTTATATAATTGAAGAAGTAATTCCGTTTTGGAATTAAAAATGAACTGTATCAGTTCCTTATTGCCGATCGGGGTAATACTTTCTGATGAAGGGTTATCGACAAAATCCTTTCCACCACTGATCTTAAGATAGCGCGTAGCCTGCAGATAAGACTGCATCGCCCGGCTTAGATCATGATTCGAAAAATAAGACCGTCCCAGGTTTAGAGAGGCTCGAGCCATTCTTGTTGAGTCATTCTCTTTCGCCGCATAACGGATGGCCATTGAAAAACAATCGGCTGCCTTCCGGTAAGATTTCACTGAATCGCTAAATAAATTCCCGAAATCATTGTAATCACTGGATACCTGCCAGTATTTCTTAGTTTTTATCCGTTCGCTGATACAGGTTCTGTAAGATTCTTCCGCCAGCCTGAATTCGCCTTTACGGGTATAAATGAGGGCCCTTGTTTTCCAGGCGCCTGCCAGGTCGAAAGTCTGATTTAATGATTGCGCCAGCGGAATCGCTATCATCACATCGGCCAGGGCAGGTTCCAGTTTATTTTGAAAGACCAGTGCCTGGGCCCGCTGGGTCAGCGAAAAAAGATAGAACAGGGAATCATTGCTGCTGAGAGAAGCCGCTACGACCAGGTCACTTTCCTCAACAGCTTTTTCATAATCACCCATGCGGAAAAAAATATAGGCTTTATTCAGTCTTGAGTCTGCAGCCACATGATCGATATCCTTTGTCTCTTTTGAATTCCTGATCGCGGTATCATAATAAAGAAATGCCTTGCTGAACAAATTCATTTTTTCATAGTAGTATCCCATATTGTAATAATCCGTGATCGCCAAAAGACGGGATGTATTTTGCTTCCCCGAAGTATTTATCCGGAGAGCCCTTAAAGTGAAACTGATCGCGATATTGTAATTCCTGTTTACCAGAAATTCAAGGGCCCCTATTTTGTGGAGAAGTTTTGCATAAGCAGAATCCTGCGGCAGGCCAAAATCCTCTGATTTCTTTTTCCAGGCATATAGCAACTGAAGCTTTTCAGGATTGGAGAGGATATGGCTTTTATCCAATTCCGACAGGTTCCTTATTAACTGTTCATGAGAAAAGTTTTGGGCTGAACAGTGCAAATGAATACACACGGCAACCCCGATTGCCAGCAGGTACTTAAGCCTGTTCATCAGCGATAATTTAATTGCCTACCGATTATTTCGGGGTTCCTGTTGTCGCAGGATCACCTCCGGGAATAATTTTCAATACCATTTCTGTACCGTCCGGAATAGTAACCGGAACCGTTCCAACAAATATCCGTTTCGGCCCACCGCCTGTACCCGTGGTATCTGTGGACCCATTGACTGATAACAGCGTGCAGTCGGGTTTCAGGCATTCCAGTACAATCTGGGATCCAGCCGGCACCTGTCCCGATGTCTGTATCATCAATTTCGGACCTCCGCCACGTCCTGTGGTGTCCGTCGAATACATACCAATGGTCAAAGTGGGTGATCCGGTGGCCAGCTTTTTGGGATCGCCTCCGCGTCCGCTGCTGTCGCTTGAGCAGCCCGCGATCAAACTAACATGAAAACTAAACAGAGAATAAAAAACAACTGCCGGAACTGCCAGCAGGGCCCTTTTTAAAATCCATTTCATAAACGATTATTTAGAGGTTTAAAAAATAATGTGAGAAATTGAAAACTCTGAGGTTTGACAAGACGCTCTTTCTGAAATAAAATTTTCAGGTCAAAAACTTATTTCCGGGCAGGGACAGGCGTATTTAAAGGGCGGGAGAATCAGCCACCACTTTTCGGTGTTAACCAAGTTACTTAAAATTGTTCATTTTCGCGGAAGATCGTGTTATGGGGAGATTAATCTGCAAATCCGACTAACCTGCAGGGGCCGGAAATTATTTTTCTGATCGGTGCATATTCGCAGTTATGGATTGCCGTTATATCGGGATTTTTAAAAATGGTTAATTTCGATGATTACGGTATATAATGAATTAGAAAATCTCCGGTAATTATCTGATGACAAATGATTTTCTGAAAATAAAACAGGCTATTGACAGATTTCAACATTTGGAAGAAACTGAATGGGAAGAGTTTTCGGAAAAACTCGAACTTAAAAAAATAAAAAAGGACGATTTCCTGATCCGTGAGGGCCAGGTGGAAAACCATATTTATTTTATCAATAAAGGTGCGACACGCAATTTTTTTATTAAAGATGGTAAAGACTATACGGTAGATTTTCAGTTTACAGATGAATTTGTTACCGCCTATTATTCCCTGATAACCCGCGAGCCCAGTTCAGTCTTTATTGAACTATTGGAGGATTCGGAACTGGTGGCCATTTCTGTTAAATTTCTGAATGAATTTTATGCCAGATACCATAACGGCGAAAAGATTGGCAGACTAATAGCGGAGTACCAGTATATTAAAAGACTCCGAAAGGAGATGGACCTGCTTTCCCTCACGGCGGAGGAACGATATGCCGGCCTGATGCAGCGTAATCCCGCCCTGATTCAGAATATATCAGTCAAACACCTGGCTTCTTACCTGGGTATCCAGCCGGAAAGCTTAAGCCGCATCAGAAATCTCCATTCCCGAAACTAACATAGATCATTTTACAGAAGCAGGCCAGGGTTGAAATTTGCATTTAAACAAATTATTAAACTATGGAACTTCTAATCATATTAATTGCCGTAAGTTCAATCTCCGCGGTTATATCCAGGATAAAAAGCGGAAACTGGAATCTGAAATTTGCAGGCAACCTGGCCATGTTCCTGATGCTTTGTTTTACTGCTCTCGGACATATCCTTTTCGTCCGTGGCATGTCCATGATGATTCCGCCGTTCATACCGTTCAAGACCGCAATGGTTTATATAACCGGTCTGGTGGAAATCATTTTGGGACTCGCCCTATTGTTTCCTTCATTTCGGCAGGCTGGCAGGATGGTCATTGATTGTATTTTTTATATTGATTCTTCCGGCAAACGTTTACCAGGCATTGCATCATATTGACCTTCAAAAGGGCGATTATTCCGGCAAGGGTCCCGAATATCTATGGTTCAGGATTCCACTGCAGATTTTTCTTATTGGCTGGGTCTGGTATTTTTCCATTCGTAAACGGAGTGTATCGACAAAGCCCACAGGCAAAATGAGCCGGCGACTTTTCGGATATAGTTTCTGAACAGAATACGAGCTTTTATTTCGATTCTTTCAACGCCTGTTCTTTTACATGTGCATTCATAAAATCCCTCAGCGCGGTATGGTAGACAGATGCGCCGGGAGTCACCTTATAAGCTCTTTTCTTAACCGGGTCCTTTACTATATCACTGGCATATTTAGAGGCTAGTGCAAATATTTTCCTGTATTGAAGTTGATCAGGCGTATAAACCACTTTACTGCGATCCGGGTATTTACTAACGACTGTTTTTCCATTAAACTGCCTGTATACCAGCTGTTTTCCAATGGCTCCCGAATGTTTTTCGAGGATTATATTCCCGTTAACCCTGGCCATAATCTGCTTTTTAAGTACTAACGAATATAATAAATATATGCAATATCTCTAACGTCTCATTACGTCTTCTTACGTCTCATTACGTTTTTTTACGATTTTATGACCTTCAGAATAGAGCATGATGAATTGAATATTGCAAAAGAAATTATTACTATTCGGGGGTTATTACTGTCCGATTAATATGTTTATTATAGATTATGACCTTAATTATCAATCGGATACACTATAAGGCTAAGTATTTATCCCTATTTAAAAAATGCAACTAATTTATTATGTTTGGGAAACCCCAACCAACTGATTGTGCCACGAGTTTCGCTTCTGATTTTAAGTCTGTTTACAAGTTTATTCTCAGCTGCCGGCAGTCTGATCAATATAAAACCAGAACCTTCCTGGATTTTGCCCAGTGTAGCAGACGTTACACGAACCCCGGGTGCAAAAAATATTAGCGGCGGCTTTTATTATGACCTGATGGATCGTCAGATAAATTTGGAAAAGCAGACCGTATATGTGCATATAATCCGGCATATTGTAAATGAATCCGGCGTTCAGGAGGCATCGGAAGTGTCAGTATCTTTTTCCCCCCAGTATCAACAGGTCGTTTTCCATAAAGTGACTGTTATACGAAACGGCCATTCTGTTAACCAGCTGATGGCTTCCTCCATCAAAACAGCGGATGAAGAATCAGAGGCTTCAAGCCATTTGTACAATGGGACAAGGCGGGCCTACATCATATTGAAAAATATTCAGAAAGGAGATCAGATTGAAATCTCTTATTCTACAACCGGTTTCAATCCTGTATTTAGCGGACTGTATTCCGGCGACACTTAGTTCTATAACAACACAGCGATCTCAAATTATTTCCTGAGTTATATAACAACCGCGGACAGAAAACTAAATTTCAAATTGTTCAATGGCGCCATTGCGCCCACACAACAATCGGTCGGGTCGCAAATCATTTATCAATGGAAAAATCCTCCCATTGAAAACTCTTCATCCAGTTCCGATGTCCCTAGTTGGTACACCAATAGCCCTTATGTTTCAGTGAGCGAGTTTAAGAATTGGAAACAAGTTAATGACTGGGCACTTTCGCTATTTAAAAACTATCAACACAAACTGACTGAAAAACTTTTGGGGAAAATGGCTGCATGGAAAAAAGTCTCAGACGGCGATCAGGATATGTTTGCCAACCTTGCTCTTCGATACGTTCAGAACCAGATCCGATACCTCGGTCTTGAAATCGGATCAAATTCGCATGAGCCGCATGCGCCAGAAATGGTCTTTGAACAGGGGTTTGGTGACTGCAAGGACAAGGCACTTCTGCTGGCTGTTATATTAAGACATGAAAATATTGATGCTTACGTTGCATTAACGAATTCACAGGAAAAAGAAAATCTCTCTCAGACCGCACCTTCTGCGCTTGGCTTTGATCACGCTATTGTGGCATTACGACGAGGAAATAATTTTATTTATATCGATCCCACCCGGTCACTGCAACGTGGCGAACTAATCAATAATTACATACCAGCCTATGGCTGGGCGCTTGTAATACAACCCGGAGGTAATAACCTTTCCCAAGTGGAACCTGGTTATCTAAACTATACATTTGCCGTTGAAGACCTGACTGTTTCCTTGAATGACACCAGTTTTCTTAAGGTAACCACAGAATACAAAGGAGGTGCAGCAGATGGTATACGTAATAGTCTCTCAGAATCCAGCCTGAAGGAAATACAGGAAAACTACCTTAGTTATTACAATAAATTATTTGAAGGTATAGAATCAGATTCAACTATTTCCACTGAGGACGATAGCCTGAAAAATGAGATTAAAATTCAGGAATACTATAAGATTCCGAAAATATGGGAAAAAAATCAGGATGGGAAAACAGAAATTTTCACATATGCTAAACTGATGTCCTCCAAATTTCCAGACCCTCTTGATCATAAAGCAAAAGATCCTGTAGCGCTGGATTTTCCGAGTACACTGGAATACACATTACGTCTGACCATGCCAGAAGATTGGCCAGTAAATATGGAAGAAGTTCATATCAAGAACGCTTCCTTTCAATTCGATTTCACTCCTTCAGGCAATGGAAACCATCTGTTATTTAAATACTATTTTAAATCCTTCAGGGATTATATTCCTGCGGCTGATTTTGCACAATATAAAGACGACTATAAAGAGATTTCGAATTCATTGGGCGTATCGTTTACAAGTGGCGACATGATGGCGCCGCCTTCAAAACAGAAAAATTTCAAACCCGAAGGAAATACAAACTGGATTACACTATGGATAAGTTTATTTGCTGGTATTATTTTAACCATGCTCTTTAATTTCCTGAACCGAAAATCCCGTGCCGACGAAGAATTCGTGGGACCGGCCTTACCCTTACAGGGTGCAGTTATATTTCTGGCTATTACGCTGGGCATAAGGTTTGTCTATCAGGGGTATATTTTCATGGATCAACACTATTTTCAGCGTACTGTCTGGAATCAGCTGGAAGTCGCTGGCGGAGCCGGTTTGCAGTCGTTATTGGTTACGGAAATGTGCGTTGCCATATTTTCCATGGCCGGATCTCTTGCACTTTTATACTGGTTCTTTAAGAAAAGAGATATTTTCCCCTATATGTTTATAAGGTTTGTCATTGTTTGCCTGGTTGCGCAGTTTTTACTTTTACTGATTTACTATAACCTAAAAATATCAATTGACTTAACAAAAGTAAGAAATGAGGCTTCTACACAACTAGTTAGATCGCTGGTATATGCCGGTATTTGGATAAGCTTTATTTTGAAATCAGAAAACGTAAGGAAAATTTTCGTTTACCCGTATAGTTGAACTAATTTATAACAAGGTTTTCTTGCATAAATCAAAAAGCCCCTGAAATCAAGGGCTTTAAATTTTGTGGAGGTGAGGAGAATCGAACTCCTGTCCAAACATATCCTTCAAAAGCTTTCTACATGTTTATTTGCTGATTGATTGTCGAAGAAGAACCGGACGGCAACAAACCAATTCTTCCCTTAGCTGAATCGTCTTAAGTTCAGATCACAGCCTTTCTGAACAGCATCCTCTTTTGTTTTTAGTCGGCGGTGCAGCTTGGTAACAGGCGAACCTGCCACACGGCCCGAATGACTACTTAATCACTGATTAGGCAGCCATGGCATACTGTGTATTGCCATTTGAGTTTTGAATATTCAGATTTACGTGCTAATTATCCAACGCACGACATGCTTATACTTTCAAAGATCTACGCTGTCAAAACCAGGCACCCCCGATAAATGAACCTGCAAATTTAATCATTTTTCCTTAAAGATTCATTAATGAAGAGGCGACCACAGGCAATAAACAACCATATGTTCACTAATAAGTTAAAATCTATTCCTTTTTAAATCCCAACGGCTCTATTAACCGGTAGGGGCAATTTGTGGCGGTTTCTTCCACACATCCTTTTTCACCCTTATCAATAAAATAGAGGCCGGAATGCAGACCCACAAACTCTTTGTAATAGAGGTATTGGTCTCTCTTTGTCGGAAAATAGTTTTTTAGAATTAATAGTTCCTGGAAAGTATCGGTCACATAAAATAATTCATGCCCTTCAGGGAAAAGATCGTAATGAAGTATACCCGTAGTCAGTTTCAAATCAGCCGGCGGGGTATTATCTTTTTTGCAGGAAAAAAATATTAGGTAGAACAGAAATAACAGGGCTAACTTTTTCATCCGTTTGACATGGGTAAACAGTAAAAAAATTCAAAGGGTACAGAATTGAAATTCCACCGGTACCTGAACTAACCTACTGATCTTATTGCTTTTCCAATTTTATCACCACAACGACGGGCATCGGGTGTTGTGCACAGTATTCAGGAATCATGCTGACAGGACATCCGGTAGTTCCGCTGTCCTGATAGGTAAGACTGGTGTGGACACCAACGAAATTTTTATATTTCAGATATTGGGTATACAGGTCAGCAAATTCATTTTTAAAAAGAAAATTCTCCCCTTTGTCCGTTTCATAAGTCAGTCCGGCTCCATCCACTGCGGGGTCAGAATAATGCAGCGTACCGGAAATTTTCTGTGAGCCCGGAGGTTCCATAGAACCGCAATTCTTTTTGCAGGAAATAAAGAATGCAGAGAATATGAAAAAAAAGAGAATCTTTTTCAATTACGAAATTTAGTTGTTCTTATTATAGACCAAAAAACTGCCGCAAAGGTTGCACGGAAAACAAAACAGGAATGATCGTTTCTGACCGGATCTTTGCTCCCGGGCCCAGGGCTTCAGGCTTTGAGCTTTAAGCTTTGAGCATTATCTGCTTTTCCCCCATCCGAACCAGTCATTTCCATTTACGTAGATCATCAGGCCGAGCAAGAGCACCATACCGACAACCTGGGCGTATTCCAGCAGCTTCTGGCTGGGTTTGCGGCCGGTGATCATTTCCAGCACGGTGAAGAGCACATGACCGCCATCGAGGGCCGGTATCGGGCAGGATATTCATAAATGCCAGTGCGATGGAGAAGAATGCGGTGATGGTCCAGAACGACTGCCAGTCCCACATGGAAGGGAAAATGGATCCCATCGCTTTAAAACCGCCAACTCCTTTATATGCTTCTGTTTTTGGAGAAAGAATTTTTTTGAACTGATCAATATAACTGCTCAGTTTCTCTACCGCCAGGTGCACACCCGCCGGAAAAGATCCAAAAAAACTGTATTGTGTTTTTTCGATCCGGATCAGTCCCAGACTGTCCAGTGTTTCGGAGTCTACTCGACCAGTACAAATCCAAGTGTGCCATCGGCATTCACCTGCGCATGCAGTGTATCCGTCAGTGCCTTTTCTTTCGACTGTCAGGGCTACCTGCTGGCCCTTATGTGCGTCAATGGCTTTTTTATATTCTTCATAAAAAGGTGTCGCAATGCCATCGACGGCTAGTAATCTGGTCAAATCGTTTGCAGTCCCGCTTTATATGCATTGGACGTATCCGGAACCATATCTGCAATACCGGAATCCTGGGAAGAAATAAAACCGGAGCTGTTCTTTTTTCTTTCCACCAGTTTTCCGATCAGGGCCGTAGGCAGTTCAATGGTCTGGTGTTCACCATCACGGATCAGATCCACGCGTCCTCCGCCACCCATCAGAATTCTTTCGGGCAGATCATCGAAATAATCGACTGTCCTTTCCGTTTACGGAAAGAATTTTGTCTCCATTCCGGAAACCGATATTATACATCAGGCTGTCGGTCACTGCTACTCCATAGGGCAGACTGGCCATCGGAACTTTTTTCTGACCCCAGGTATAAAGGATCATCGCATAAATCACAAAGGCCAGCAACACATTCATAGTTACACCGCCGAGCATGATGATCAACCGCTGCCAGGCTGGTTTGCTTCTGAATTCCCAGGGTTGTGGCGGCTGGCTCATCTGTTCCTTGTCCATACTCTCATCCACCATGCCGGAAATTTTTACATATCCGCCGAGGGGAAGCCAGCCGATACCATATACTGTATCCCCGATTTTTTTCTTAACCAGGGAAAACCAGGGATCAAAAAATAAATAGAATTTTTCCACCCGGCATTTGAAAAGTTTGGAAGGCAGGAAATGACCGAACTCATGCACGATCACAATCAGGGATAAGGAAAGGATGAGCTGGAGCGGCCTTGACTGCCGGCATTTGCCCAGTCGATCGCCAGCAATAGAGTGGTATTATTCATCTTACAAAGATCAGCCGCAGTCCGTGTTCACGTTATGCTTGCCGGGAATTTTACAATTTTATTAAAGAAGCCGCAAAGTTACGCGCCTCGCCATCGCTTTCAAAATAATCTTCCAGCGTGGGTTGTTCCACAAATGGGATTTTTTGTATCGTTTTTTCAATCAGATCCGTCATATCCAGGAAGCCGATCCGGTTCTTTAAGAAATGCATATACGGCAATTTCATTGGCTGCATTCAGCACACATCCTGCATTGCCTCCTTTGGACAGGGCTTCTTTGGCCAGTTGCAGATTGCGGAAGGTCTTGATATCCGGTTCTTCAAACGTTAGTTTATCCGGTTTATTAAACGTATATCTGGGCAATTTATTCGGAAGCCGGAGTGGAAATCCGAGGGCATACTGGATCGGCAGTTTCATATCCGGAAGTCCCATCTGCGCCTTGATACTGCCGTCTTCAAACTGTACCATACTATGAATGATACTCTGCGGATGAATCACCACCTGGATCTGGTTCGGCAGCAGATTGAATAGCCATTTTGCTTCGATCATCTCCAGTCCCTTATTCATGAGCGTGGCGGAATCAATGGATATTTTTGCACCCATGGTCCAGTTCGGATGCTGCAGGGCATGATCTCTTTTTACATTGACCAGAAAATTCGGTTTCTTTCCGAGAAAGGGTCCGCCGGAAGCAGTGAGAATAATTTTTTCAATCCGGTTTCGGGTTTCACCCAGCAGACATTGAAAAATGGCAGAATGTTCTGAATCCACCGGAATGATGGGCGCACGGTTTTCAACTGCTTTGCGCATCACGATATCGCCGGCAACAACCAGGGTTTCCTTATTGGCCAGTGCAATGGTCTTGCCCTGTTCGATCGCCGTGAAGGTAGGCATCAGTCCGGCAAATCCGACAATGGCGGCCAGCATCACATCATAATTATCCATCGCAGCCACTTCCAGCAGTGCCTTTTCTCCGGCAAATACTTTGATGGGCTGATCAGCGAGGGCCTGTTTTACTTTCTGATATTTGGATTCATCCCCGATCACGACGATATTCGGGAGAAATCTCAGCGCCTGTTTAATCAGCAGTTCATCATTCTGCTGGGCCGTAAGTATTTCTACGGAAAATAATTCAGGGTTGGCAGCAATCACTTCCAGGGCCTGTGTTCCCACCGATCCGGTTGAACCAAAAATGGCAATCCTTTTCTTCTGCTGGTTATTCATGAAAACAAACTGCGTTGAAGGGTAAATCTAGTGAATTCCGGCTGGAGAACGGCCAGATTCAGTCCATGTATTTTTCCAGTTGTTCAGCAAAACTCCGGTCATTGCTGAGTCTCGGCACTTTATTCTGGCCGCCGAGTTTGCCGATGGATTTCATATAATCGATAAACCCATTTTTCTTTACCGGATGTATTTGCAGTGGCTGAAGAATATTTCCGGAAATCAGATCATCGTAATAAATATTTTTTGCCCGCAGGTTGCTGTCCACCTTTCTGGCGAATGCATGCATATCGGCCGGTCGGTTTTCAAATTCCACAAACCATTCATGAAATGATTTGCCATCACCCTGACCTTTGATATAGGGTGCCACGGTAAACTCATTGATCTGTACACCTTCTTCCTTGGCCGCTTTCATCAGACTATATTCCACTTCTTCCCCGATCACATGTTCCCCAAATGCGGAGATAAAATGTTTGATCCGACCGGTAACCACTATGCGAAAAGGATCCACGGTTAAAAAACGAATGGTATCCCCGATATTGTATCCCCAAAGACCGGCATTATTGTTGATGATCAGTGCATAGTTCACGCCGGTCTTCACATCTTTCAGCGAAATCCGCGTCGGGTTTTCATTGAAAATTTCATCTGCCGGAATGAATTCAAAAAATATACCGCTGTTCGTATTCAGCAAAAGTCCTTCTTCCTTCCGGCTGTCCTGGAATGCAAAAAATCCTTCAGAAGCCGGATAGGTTTCGATGGTATCAACTGGCTTTCCGATACTGTCGAGCAGGCGGTCTTTATAGGGTTCAAAATTCACGCCGCCATGTACGAGCACGGAGAAATTCGGGAAGAGATCTTTGATCCGTTTCCCTGAAACGGTATTGAGCCGGTCGAAATACATCTGCACCCAGGGTGGTATGCCGCTGATCAGGGTCATATCCTGGTTGATGGTTTCTTCCACAATCTTATCCAGTTTGGTTTCCCATTCTTCGATACAATTGGTTTCATAACTGGGCAGCTGGTTGGTGCGCAGATAGTGTGGAATATGATGATTCACGATGCCGCTCAGTCTTCCGGTGGGTATATTGGCAATTCTTTCCAGTTCCGGTGAACCCGAAAGAAAAATCATTTTCCCATTCGCAAAGCCTGAATTGCCCGTTTCGGCCATATAACAGAGCAGGGCATTCCGGGCAGTATTGATATGGTTGGAAATCGAATCCTTGGAAATGGGGATGTATTTGATCCCGCTGGTGGTGCCGGAGGTCTTGGCGAAATAGATGGGCTGTCCCGGCCATAATATATTGTGTTTGCCCTGTTTGATCTGGTCGATATAGGGCTTGAACTGTTCGTAATCCCGGATCGGTACGGCAGCCTTGAATTCCTCATAGGTTTTTACCCTCTCCAGGTGGTGTTCCCGCCCGAAAACTGTTTTTGAGCCTGTTTTTAGCAGACTTTTAAGGATATTTTCCTGGTCCTCCAGGGCCGAGCTGATCTCTTTACGGATACTCCTATATATATATGAAGCGAAAGGCTTGGCTAAAAACGACTTAATCTTCATGTTTTAGGCAGGCGATTGAGTGACAAACCTACAATAAAAGCCAATATAACACCGGCCCGGGGTACCGGGGGCCTAATATTTTTAACGGATTCCTTCGAAATTAACCCGATTTCCCCTTACCTTTGCAGCCCTAATATTGTATCGTTATGTTCGCAGTTGTACAAATCGCAGGCAGCCAGTTCAGGGTCCAGAAAGACCAGACACTTTATGTTCCCCGGGTTGAAGGTAATGCCGGTGACAAGTTGGAATTTTCCGATGTGCTGCTTTCCAGCGCAGGCGATAAATTCGCCGCTGGAAAAGATGTGAAGAGTGTAGTGAAGGTCGAAATCCTTGGCCATGTCCAGGGTGACAAAGTGATATCGTTCAAAATGAACAGAAGAAAAGGATTTCGTAAAAAACATGGTCATCGTACACACTACACGAAAATCAAAGTAACGATATTGCTATAAAAAACTGTGAACAGTGATTTCCAATTTTCCAAATTTTCAAATTTTCAAATTAGTCCAGATGGCACATAAAAAAGGCGAAGGCAGTGTAAAGAACGGCCGTGATTCGCAGAGTAAAAGACTCGGTGTAAAAATTTTTGGCGGACAGGCTGCTATTGCCGGTAACATCATCATCCGTCAGCGCGGTACAGAATATCATCCCGGAAAAAATGTTGGTGTTGGAAGAGACTTCACATTATTTGCACTCACAAATGGTGTTGTTGAATTTAAAAAAGGAAAGGCGACAGAACTTTTGTTAGCATTGTTGACGCTCCGGCAGAAGTTACAGCGAGCGCTTAGTTAATAACATATTTTCGGTTTAATTAGTGATTCTTTAGAAATATTCAAAAAAATTTTTGGATAATTCTAAAGAATTTCTATTTTTACTACGTAAAGTATTTTACTAACCATTTAAATTCTACAAACAATGGCAACAGCAAAAAAAGCCGCTAAGAAAAAAGCAGCTCCAAAAAAGAAAGCAGCTCCAAAGAAAAAGGCTGCTAAGAAAGCTGCAAAGAAGAAATAATTTTCTTCATTCGTTAGCTGAAAATAGTAAAGTCCTCCGGTTCATTCCGGGGGACTTTTTGTTTTCCGTACCTTTGTGGCTATCATCCTCTCAAACATAAGCCCATGGCGGTTTCTAACGAAGTGATTGCCGAAAGTTTTTCGCTCCTGGCCAAACTCATGGACATCCATGGAGAGAATCCTTTTAAAATAAAATCTTATGCATCTGCGTCGTTCAGCATCGAAAAATTAACGGAAGAACTCAGCGACGATTCCGCGTGAAAAAATATTGTCGGTGAAGGGCATCGGACCCAGTATCGGCAAACAAATCATCGAAATTCTCGACACCGGTGAACTACCCCAGCTTCATGAAATAATCGGCAAAACACCCCCCGGAGTCATCGAAATGCTCCGAATTAAGGGTTTGGGACCAAAAAAGATTTCAACAGTCTGGAAGGAGATGGAAATCGAATCTATCGGCGAATTGATGTATGCCTGCAACGAAAACCGGCTGATGCTTTACAAAGGATTCGGAGAAAAGACCCAGAATAATATTCGTGACACAATTACGTTCTATCTGCGTAGCCAGGGAAGTTTTCTCTTCGCTGAAGTGGAAGGTTATGTACTGACTATTACATAAAAAACTCCGCGAATCATTTTCCCGGACAACTGAATTTCCATTACCGGAGCTTTCCGCCGGCAACTCGAAATCATCGATCAGGCTGAATGGATCACCGATATCCCCATCAGTGATCTCAAGGCTTTTTTTACAGCAGAAAAATTCCATGATTGAAGAAGAACAGTTCCGATGAACTGATCGTTGTCAGGCAATGAAAATATCAAACTGCATTTTCAGATACTGTATCCGCCGAATCATTTTATTCCAGGGTCTTTGAAACCAGCTGCAGTCCAGCATTCCTGGAAGACTGGAACCAACAATTTGGAACAGTATGCTCCGGCTGGTTCGGAAGAAAATATTTTTCAGCAGGCCGGAATTCATTTTATTCCGGCTCCGCTGCGCGAAGATCCGACCGTGATTGACAAAGCGCAGAAAGCGCCCACTCCCTCCGCTGATCCGGTGTTTCAGATATAAAAGGTATTATTCATAGTCACAGTAACTGGAGCGATGGATTGCAATACCGTAGAAGAAATGGCCAAAGCCTGCATTGAACAGGGATTTGAATATCTGGTGATCAGCGACCACAGCAAGTCCGCTTTTTATGCAAACGGACTTATCTGAAGAAAGAATCCGCGAACAACATCGGTATGTTGATGAACTGAACGAACGGCTCGCTCCCTTTCATATTTTTAAAAGCATTGAATGCGATATCCTGAATGATGGCCGCCTGGATTACAGCGACCAGATCCTCTCTACATTTGACCTGGTGATCGCATCTGTTCATTCCAATCTGAAAATGAGCCTGAAGAAAAAGCGATGAGTCGTCTGCTTGGCGCCATTCAAAATCCGCATACCCGCATCCTGGGTCATCCTACAGGACGTCTGTTGCTAAGCCGTGCCGGTTATCCGGTGGATCATCAAAACACTAATTGATGCCTGTGCGGAACATGGTGTGGTGATCGAACTGAATGCGCATCCGCGCCGACTGGATATGGACTGGAGATGGATCGATTATGCCCTGCAAAAAAATGTTATGATCTCCATCGATCCTGATGCCCATTCCATCGCCGGTTATCATGATATACATTATGGTGTACTGGCTGCACAGAAAGGCGGAGTTACAGCGGAAAATAATCTAAGCAGTTTTACGCTGAAACAGATGGAGGAGTTTGTTGCGAGCAAGAGGAACACCACATTTGCATAATGTGGTGAATGTGGATTTGTGAATATGAGGGAATGTGAGAATTAAATGAGGAAATGACAGTGTGGAGATGTGGATTTTGATAACAGACCTTTCAATATCCGTAGACTATACTTATTCTTGAGATTTTGGTAATTAACAAGGCTCCTCAATCATATTTCCACACTGTCATTTCCTCATTTAATTCTCACATTCCCTCATATCCACAAATTCCGCACATGCGGACCACATTATACAAGTATGGGTTCTGAAGTTTCATTGTAAACTGGCAATTCCACAAAAAACGTCGTTCCTTCATCTTCTTCCGTTTCAAACCAGATCCTGCCCTTGGCCTGTTCCACAATGGTTTTACTCATCGCCAGACCGAGTCCGGTGCCGGAAGACTTGGTCGTGAAATTGGGAATAAAAATTTTCGATTCGCATTTGTTCGGGTATACCTTCCCCGTTATCGCTGATCCGGATGCAGTATCGGTCTTCCTTCAGTTCCTCACTTACACTGATCACACAGATTTCCTGGTCATGACAGGCTTCCAGTGCATTCTGAAGCAGGTTGGTGAAAAGACGGTTCAGTTGTGTTTTGTCTGCAAAGACCAATATTTTCTCATGAACGGGTACCCATTTGAATAATACATTTTCCATGGTTTCATACAAGGATGTGAGCGATGACAACATTTCATGCAGATCAAACACTTCATTCTTGCGGATTACCAATATGTGCAAACTGACTGAAATCAGAAGCAATTTTCGACAGATGATCGATTTGTTCCACCAGCGTTTTTGCCACATTGGCTGTAAGTTCTTTTACATTTGGCGCTTCGCTGTTATTTGCCTTCTGCAGGTATTGAATACTCAGTTTCATCGGCGTCAGCGGGTTCTTGATTTCATGTGCCACCTGCCGGGCCATTTCGCGCCATGCTCCTTCTCTTTCACTTTTTGCCAAGCGCGATGCACTTTCCACCAGCTTGTGCCACCATCTTATTGTATTCCCGGATCAGTCCGCCGATTTCATCATTCTTTTTCCATTCTATCACTTCATTGGTCTTACTCAGATTCACCTGCCGCATTTTTTCCGAGATCAGGGAAAAGGAAGTGGTAATGCGATTTGTGAGGAATACTGCGATGGTTCCCGCAATCAGGAAAATAAAAACATTCAGGTTGATAATCGTAACCAGAAATCTGGAGATCTCATCATTCAGTTCATCTTCCGTATTGAATGAAGGAATATTCATATATGCTGAGGCAGTTCCGTTTGCCAGTCTGACCGGACAATAGATACTCTGGAAACTGATACCTCCCATTTTTTCCTGGTTGAAAAATTCCATGGAATTCAAATGGTTCATATAATAAAATGCCAGGGGATTCATCTGTTCACTCAGCATGCCTTTGGTATAAATAAAGGGATTGGAAGAAACAATCAGTGATCCCTTCACATCATACAGATTGATATCTGCATTGTGAATCTCGGCAACATTATTGATGATTCTATCCAGATCTTGCCCGGGGCATTTGTTTCACCGGATTGGAAACCTGGGTTGCTGACTGAAAAGCCACCAATCGCGTTCCGATTTCACCGGAAATCACTTTTAAGGAAGCACTGAGCCGGTCCTGGTTGTTTCGGTTATACCGGTTGATCAGAAAGAAAATAGTTGAAACGCCGATTACAAGAAAAGAGGAAGAGGCTGACAAAAATGATCGTTGTCTGAATTTGTGAACGGATATTCAGCTGCAGAAATTGCTTTGAGCTGCTGCCAGTGAAGACGGGTTTGTATCAATACAGAACTCACCCAGAACAAGGCAACCAGGATCAGAAATGCGCTGAAGAGATAGGAAAAAAGAGTGATGGCTTCGATGAGCAGATTATCTTTTTTGGCAATTACAATGATCTTATCATCGGAGATCGTATGCCAGAGTTCATCATATCCATTATTCTTTCGCTGCATAAAATCTCTTTTGGGCATCAGACTGTCATTCAGCTCGGTGGGAAACGGATAATTATTATAGTAGGTGACCAGTTCATTGTTACTGTAGATGGCATAGGAATACACAGGCGAATATTCCGGCAGATATTCCTTACGCTGCTGGGTAAGCTGGGGAGCCAGGCCCTCACTTTTATAACTCCTCGGTTCGGCCTGCACAAAAAGATAACCGGATATTCTGCCCGCACCATCCTGTATTACTTTTTTATAGATATAACTGAATTTGTCATAGGCTTTTTCATAATACATCAGGTTCGGAATCGTTGTCGGTTTGCCCTGCAGTTTGAAAATCGTATTCAGGGTATCGTAAGAAACGGAAACCTGGTTATACAAAGGTTTTTCCGCTGAATCGTAGGTATAAATTTTCGTATCGTATTTGCTGATATAAGCACTGAAATTGTTATTGATCAGGCTGTCTTTCAGATAATGATTCTCAACAGGGTTGCGGAACCGGTCGAACTGACGCTGCAATAAAAAGTCATTCTCAAAATAAATCAGCGACATGCTCACCAGTTTTTCGCTGGAAGGGTCGATTTGTTCCGCCAGCCGGTCGGCAAAACTTTTTCGCTGTTCCAGTTCAATTTTCCTGTTTTCAAAAATGATGATCACCGAAATGGAACCCGAAAAAATAAAGAGCCAGAACATGAGTACGGAAATATTCAGCCGGAAATGCAAACCGGAAATCAGGCTTCTGATCATCAGCCATACATAACACAACAGCCAGATCAGTACATAAATATCCAGTTCCACCAGCCTGGTTTTGCTTTCGAAGGTGAGTACGCCTAGTCCGATGGTGGCTACCAGGATTGAAATGATCAGCACATTCCCTTCCAGATAGTTCCGTGATCAGCCGGAGCAGGATCTGGGTAAAAATAAAATAACTCAATGCCAGCGCGGCCAGAATGATAAATCCGATAAAACTATAAATCGTGAGACTGAAAAAATTCGTCACGTTAAAGGATATCCGCGCATCCGCCACCAGGCTCTGAACAATATCTGCAAAAAGAAATGTGGTCAGCACCAGCACCGTAATCGTGCACAGAATCACTCACGGCCCTTTTTGAAAACACGACGGTAAACAGGGTAAATGGTAATCGCCGATTTCCTGCTGGATAAATAACACGATCCAGCAAAAGAGCAGAGCATTGATCAGCAGATCACCCAGCGACCGGAGTATAAAATTCGAACTGTAAATCGTCGGGTCGAATAGTTCATATTGACGGAAATGAAATATGCCCGGAAAATAATAAGTAATGATCCGCAGGACAGAGCAGGGTGAGGACCAGAAAAAGAATTCCCGCCAGCCGATTATAACGCTCCACCAATGCATGGGCCATATTATGAATAACCACCAGCAGCAAAAGTACTCCGGTAAAAACGACCAGGAGCAAGAGCAGGCTATATTTTGCCGCATGGTAGGATTCTGTCTTGACCAGGTAAAAAAGCGTTTTGCCTTCCTGGTCCCTGACCGGAAAAGGTGTGGCGGCGGAAGTAATACGCACCCTGTTTTCAGCAGACGGGAAATCCAACAAAAGCCGGTTTCAGATTTTCGGGAGAAATAAAATACTGCCAGCGTACGGGAATCAGTGCAATCACCGTCAAGCGGATAAGGCACCATCTGATTAAATGAATGCTTTGATAATTTCAAACTGTCCGTTGCTCAGATTTGCAAAATAATTTCCATCGGCTTTCAACAGGAAACTGTCCGGCAAAACAGAAGACTGGTCGCTCCAGAAAGTCAGGTGTTCGCTGAAGGGATGGTTCCGTTCAAAGATCAGGATGCCATATTGTTTATCCATCAGATCTTCGAGCTCCGGCAATGAATAATTTTTATCCGACAGCCTTCGGAGCTTGAGTTCATTGCGGATTAGTTTTTGAAAATCATTTTCCCTTTCCTGCAAAAAGGACTCAATGGAATTCCGCAGTGTGACGCGTAGTTGAATTTCCACTCAGGTAGGCATTGATGGCAAAGGCTGTAATAAACAGTAAAATCCCCGTGATGATGAGGTAAATGTTCCGGAGTAAAAAGTTTTTTAGAAATAAAATCAATCGGTCGATTTTTGTTTTTTAACCGTATTCCAGATCGCATCCAGCTCGGCGAGTGAAAGTTCATTCATTTGTTTACCGGATAGCTGCAACGGCTTCTTCCATTTTCGTAAACCGGCGGATAAACTTCCGGTTGGTTCTTTCCAGCGCCGTTTCAGCATCTATGCTCAAAAATCGTGCATAATTAATCATGGAAAACATCAGATCGCCGAATTCCTCCTCGATATCTTCCCGGTCTGCCTGATTGCACTGCTTCCTGCAATTCTCTTTGCTCTTCTTCCACCTTCTCCCATACCTTCATCGGCATTACTCCATTCAAATCCCACCTGTTTTGGATTTTTCCTGCAGGCGGATGGCCTTGACCATGGCGGGTAAGTGAAGCAGGTACACCACTCAGTACGGATTTTTTCCCCTCCCGGAGTCTTAAGTTTTTCCCAGTTCTGTTTCACTTCTTCATCCGAGTCCACTTTTACATCCCCGTAAATATGCGGATGTCGGGCTGATGAGTTTTTCACTGATGCCATTTAATACGTCGGCCAGGTTGAACTGATCCTGTTCCCTGGCAATCCGTGGCATAAAAAAGGAGGTGAAGGAAAAGATCACCCAACTCTTCTTTAATTCCGGGCCAGTCCTCCGATAGAATTGCATCCGTGAGTTCGTATAATTCTTCAATGCTCAGTGTTCTTAATGTATGAATAGTCTGTTTTCGATCCCAGGGACATTTCTCCCGGAGTTCATCCATGATATTCACCAGTCGTAAAAATTCCTTTGACAGTTTTTCAGATTCCATAATCAGGCTTCAAATACGGTAAAAAGGATTGCTCCCAGAAAAATGATCAGATAAACAAAGAATGAAAGGATTAAAAGCAGGATATATTTCAAAATTGTTTTTCCCCTGCTTTGTCCATAGAAACGACGCATGGCCTTATAATAATAAAAAAACGGATAAAGAATCCCCGCCAAAATCAACCAGTCGATTGCCAGACTTCCAACCGGTGGCATTTTGAAAGTGCGTTCAGTCCGAATAAGACAAGCAGGATAAGAAATGAAAAAATGTACAGGTGAATGGAAAAGATGCCATGATCCACATAATAAAATTGTTTGCGACGGACATAGAGCAGTTTGAGGATAAGCGCGAACAGCGGCAGGGAAATAAACAGTACTTTGGGCCAATTGTGCACGTAGTTGCTGATCAATTCGCGGATCAGGTTCTCGTTTTCGTTCTGGTAGCGTTGGATCAGCTCAATTTTTCTCTGATTGATCTTACGCTTCAGCCATTTGTCCCGCCGATCTGCCGGCAGGGCTTTCTGGGCGGAGTCATAGGCTGCAACGGATGTGTAATCGCCACTATCCGGCTTTACATTGAGGACCCCTTTATTCTGCAAGCTGTCGCGTCATTTTTACATAAGGAGCCGCAGCTTTGAAGGCATTGATTATCTCCAGAGAATCCTCCCTGTTTTCCGCATGGGACAATTGCCTGATTCAGGCCATACCCTTTTTTGACTTCATTCTGAACCTTATCGTCCCCGAAATGCATTTTTTTAACGTCAAACATTGAAAAGAAAATCAGGAAGAAGATTGCCGATGTGAAAATGTACATCCGGATGGGATCCAGGTAACTTGCCCGGCGACCGATCATGTATTCCCTGGACAGGAAGCCGGGTTTTGCAAAAAGGTCTTTGACGGTTATAAAAAACTTTCCGTCAAAATGGGTGATATCAGAGAAAAAATGTTGAATGAGGTGCCAAACCGATTGTTTTGGCTCAATATTTTGCTGTCCACAGGCGGGACAATACCGGCCGGGGGTTTCCGTTCCGCAGTTAAGACATATCTTTTCCGTTCTTATCTTGCCGTGTGACACCGGGTATTTTAATTAAAAATAAAGATACTGGCAATAATTAACACAGGGTTTTTCCGTTTTTACAGAAGCAGTTTAAAATATTGGCATTATGCGTGTAAGGTTTTCCCATTCTGATCGTTTTCCTCCTGGTCGGATTTTCCGTCAAATCCCAGTATTATTTTAAAGATATCCTCCTGGCCCGGCAAAACCAGGAAAACTGGAAGGCCTACCACGACCAGAAGGTAAAGGAAGTGAGTATACAAAGTCTTGATGCCAATAATGAAAGACACCTGGTTTCACCTGTACGCAGACAGTTACTCCGGATTTCAGTGAAATCTCCACTTTTACCAAATCGACCAATATCTCCGCTTCCACCCTCACGGCCTTTTATGACCGAAACGGGCGTATGCTCAAAACAGTTGATACCAGTGATACCTATAAAAGCACCACGGAATACGCTTATAATGAAAACGGACAGGTCATCAGGATGCTGAATAATTCTGTGGAAACAGACAATCATATCGTGGCAACGGAAAAGCATTTATGGATCTATGAAGGCGGATCGTCCGAAAAAAATGATCAAGATAAAGGGAGACACCGATACCACGATGGTGAATCTGGTTAAGGATGAAAAAGGAAATATCACTGGAAGAAAAACCTGTTCGTAACGGACAATCACTGCCTTCTGTGTATTATTATTACGACAATGAAGGAAGGCTGACCGATATTGTGCGGTATAATCAGAAAGCCGGCAGGATGCTTCCAGATTATGTATTTGAATATAATTCCGGGCATATTTCTTCCATGCTCTTTGTTCCTAACGGATCGTCCGATTATCAGCGCTGGATTTATGTGTATGATGCCAACGGATTAAAATCCAATGAAACCTGTTACGATAAAAAAAGGCAGGTGGTTGTAAAAATCCGGTATAACTACATCTTTCATTAGTGCATCGCCTCAGATAAATCCACTTTCTGTTTATTTCTTTTTACAAACAAAACAAAAGGAATGCAGATCAGGAATAAAATGCCGAGATAATAAAACACATCCATATAAGATAATACATTGGCCTGACCGAGTTACGGTATAATCGAGTGCTTTATAAGCCGACTGAAGCGCTATATTGGGTGGCATTCCCTTGGCCATAAAACCATGTTGCATAGCATGCACCCGGGCCATAACTGCGGGATCATCCACACTCAGTTTACTTACAAGCGTACTGCGATGAAACATATTCTGGCGCGCCATAAAAGTGGTGATCAGTGGCCACACCAAAAGATCCGCCGACCTGTCGCATCATGCCCGTAAAAGCCACTCCCTGGCCGATTTCCGGGCCTTTCAGTGTGCTCAGGGACAAACTCGTAATGGGTATAAAGAGCAATGGCAAGCCGACTCCACGCGTAACCAGCATCCAGAAAAAATTTTCTTCGGGTGTGCTGTTGGTCAGAATAAAATAACCCCAGAAACAGAAAAATGGCAAAGAACAGCATACCCATTGAAACCAGGAATTGCTGGGGCACGCCTTTACTCAGGATCATTCCGATCACCGGCATCAGAAAAGCCGTGGTAATAGCTGCAGGAACCATCAGCATTCCGGACTGAAAGGCCGTCCAGCCCAGGGTACTCTGCGTATATACCGGAATGATAAATGTTGATCCATATAAACCGAATCCCAATAAAAAAGTAAGACCGGTACCTATCCGCAGATTCCCGTTTTTGAGTACCCGCAGATTTACAATCGGGATTTCTGAATGTCAGTTCCCGCCAGATAAAGAAGAATGCACCTAGAAAAGCAGTACAGGTAAGTATGATTATTACGCTGCTGGAAAACCAGTCATCATCCTGTCCCTTCTCCAAAACATACTGAAGAGATCCGACAGAAACAGCCAGCAGAGCAATACCCAGCCAGTCAATATCTCTGGTTGCACTTTTTGTCCCGTAATTGGGATTGCGCACAAACTGCAGTGTAAGCAGGGTTGCGATAACACCGATCGGAATATTGATATAAAATATATAGGGCCATGAATAATTTTCAACAATATAACCTCCCAGCGGCGGACCAAGTGTCGGCCCTACAATTACACCCAGACCGTAAATGGCCTGGGCCATATTTCTTTTTTCGGGTGGATAGGCTTCTGTAATGATGGTTTGTGAAGTAGCCAGCAGCGCACCGCCTCCGAGTCCCTGCAAGAAACGGAATACTACCAGTTCCCAGATGCCATTTGCATTTCCGCAAAGAAAAGAACAGACCGTAAAAATCATGATGGAAGCGGCAAAATAATTCCGCCTTCCAAACTGGGTGGAAAGCCAGCTGGTCATCGGAATGATGATCACATTTCCGATGGCATAGGCGGTGATCACCCAGGCAACTTCGGTTAGCGTAGCACCCAGGTTTCCCCGCATATCATTGAGTGCCACATTTACGATGGTGGTATCAATAATTTCCAGCAGCGTACAAATGATCGCAGTAATCGTAATGATCACACGCCTTGAACCATATTCAACCAGAGAATCCGGATGAGAATGCTTTTGCCATAAAACGATTTTCATAAAAACTATTTGCCAATATGAACATCCACATTTACGTTCATACCTGCTTTCAAGCGACTCAGAACTGAATCCTGCGGATTGCTGAATTCAATTTTTACCGGAAGACGCTGTACAACTTTTACAAAATTTCCACTGGCATTATCCGGCGGCAGAAGCGCAAAACGTGGCACCGGTTGCCGGTGAAAAAGAAGCAACGGTGCCTTCAAATTCATGACCCGGAATGGCATCCACTTCAATGATCTACCGGTTGTCCGACTCTTGATTTTACTATATTGGGTTTCTTTAAAATTCGCGATGACCCATAAATTCTGATCCAGCACAACGCTGAATGTTGACTGTCCCGCACTGAGAAACTGCCCTACCTGTACATTTACTTTACTAACCATTCCATCTGCCGGTGAAGTAATCACGGTATAGGATAAATTCAGTTTCGCATCATCCACATCCACCTGTCGTTGTTTGATGGTTGCATTGGCAATGCTGATCTGGGAAGAAGTAGCCAGGCTCTGTGCTGCTGACGGCAAACGTCTGACTGGCTCGCCTGTTTCCTCTGCTGCTGGAGAATCACCAATTGTTTTTCGGCTGATTCTTTTGCAGCCAGTTTATCTTCATATTGCTGTTGGGTAACCGAATGATCCTTGATCAGGTTGGCATAACGATTAAATTCCTGCGTAGCTCTGCCAGACAGCAACTTTTGCTTTTTCGATTTCCGCATCGATGGCGAGTGCTGGCATTCTCGCTGGTTCCGATATTCGAATGGGCAGCAGCTGACGAAGCTTTTGCCGACAAGCAGATTGCTCTCTGCCGTTGCCAGCGCTGCTTCTGCCTGTTCCACTTTTATTCGCATGATCCCGGTCATCCAGGATCAGCAGGGTATCTCCTTTTTTTACTACCTGGTTATCGGTCACCCGGACTTCCTTTACATAGCCGGAAATACGGGGAATGATCGGACTGATATTCGCCTCTATCTGCGCATCATCTGTTTCTGCGTGTAATTGTGCATGATGCCATTTGGTTATTCCAAACCAGATACCAGCAACAACCAGGGCAATGAGTATAATCAGAAATACTTTGCTTCTTTTTGGGTGTTTGTGCCTGTCCAACATTTTCATTTGCTGTTGCCATAAAACTTGATAATTAAAAGTTGATTATTTTATATTCCGGGTTGTTGCCAGTATACCGGCTCTTTCCAAGTAAAGTATTATAAGCTACGATGGCATCTGCCTTGGCAAGTTCCAGACTGATCTGACTTTGCAGCATCAGCAGCGTTTGCATCCAGCAGATCGGTAACCGTCAGCAGACTGTTATCGTATTTATTTTTTACGATCTTATAATTTTCCCTGCCCTGTTCGATGGATACCTGGCTGACTTCTATTTTTTTCTTGGCAGTCAACAGCGCTTCATAAGCCTGATTAACCTGACGCCTGACCTTATCGTACAATCCTTCTTCATTTGCCTGCACTTCGGCCAGTTTGGCTTTTGCTTCGGTGACATGGGCATTTGTTTTCCACAATGAAGAAACATTATAAGAAAGTCCCACACCAAACGTAAATGCATTGGTGATCGTGATAAAGTTGGGAATATCCAGCTGCAATATATCCGCCCGTTAATGCCAGGGAAGGATAATAATCGGCTTTGGCGGTATTGTATTCCAACCTCAGAAGCCTTTTTCCGGTATCCGATGGCCTGCATGTCCTTACGATTTTGCAGGGCCAGCTGTTCATATTCCTGCATACTTTTAACAGAACCGGGTTCCACCAGGCTGGCAGAATCCGGGATCAGTATCGTTTCTTCCGGAAGTCCCAGCATGATATTCATATTGACCATCGTCACCTTCAGATTATTTTCCACATCTGCCAGGGTCAATTCGATATTCGCCGTTTGCAATAATGCTTTTAGTTTATCATTACGGGCCAGCAGGCCGTTTTTCTCCAGGTTGGCGAAATCCGCATCCCGGGATCTTGACTGGGCCAGATTCTCCTGGATCACACGAAGATTTGCTCTTGCTTTATATAAATTGCTGAATGCATCAATGGTATTTAATATCACGGCATCCTTATCCTGATCTGCATCGAGCGTTGCAGCTTTCTCCAGAAATTCGGAAGACCGGATTCCGTATTGAATTTTAATACCGGAATAAACGGGAAGAGAAAGGTTGGCAATTGCATAGGCCGCCTGGTCGACTTTGATGGGCTCAGCCGGGTTTGCCACCGCTGTTACTTGATGTGCCTGTACAATATTCGGCTGGGTTACCCGCAGGTAAGAACCGCTTACTTTTAAATCAGGCAATTGATTCTGTTTTGAAATGGTTGTGTTGGCAGACAGCCTGCTGAATACGGGCCTGTGCCGCCCGCAGAGGTTTGCTGTTCTTGATGCTCAGATCAATGGCTTCTTCCAGTGAAATCTTCCTTCCGCACTGTCCTGACCGTATCCTGTACGGATAAGAATCAACAACGGAACCAAGTACGCAGTTGCAGTAAATACGTTGTTCTAAGATTCATGAGTTAAAATTGCTTTGTAAATATTTTTGATGTGCACCGATAATTTCTTTTTCAACACGCGTTCAAATTCCTCATCCTTCATGCGCTTCCAGGTGATGATAGGTTTTATAAAAATCCATGTTTAGCAAGGTATGGGATATGGTACCGATCAGGGTATTGGTCATCATCGGGATATCGATGTTTTTTTTGAACATGCCCTTTTTCTGGCCCAGACGGATCAGGTCATTGATACATTCCGGAATTTTTCGCCTTCATTTTGTCCATCATCTGTGATAATGGAGGGATTCTGGTTGATGATCTGTTCACATAAAAGAATCCGGTGAAAAGTTTTCGCTGCAGAATTCCTTCGATATATACATCCACCAGGCTGTACATTTTCTGCAGGGGATCCAGACTGTCGTCCTTCAAAAGATTGTCCACTTTTTCCCTGATATTCAGGCTCTTCCGTTCAAAAATCTCCTCCATCAGTTTTTCCTTGGAACCGAAATAATAGGAGATCATGGCCGTATTGATCCCGGCTGCTTCCGCGATATCCCGCACGGAAGTCCCATCAAAACCCTTTCGGGAAAATAACATCTCCGCGGTGTCCAGCAACTGGATCTGTTTTGTTGATAAAGATGGTTTCATGCCGCAAAATTAATTAAACGTTTGTTTAAATAATCATGCCAGACGGTATTATATTTTTATAGCCGGTAACCGTTCGTCAAAATCACGCTCATAAACGGTTGATTTATTGGTATTTTCAGCCATTATTAAATAACTGTTATGAAACCATTGCTTGTCCTGATTTTTTGGCGTTTTCGACTGATTTTCCTCCTGCCAGACACCGCCAGATTCCAATAAATGACTGATCAAATGATCCGCTGGATATTTCTTCTCAGGACAGTTCGGTAAAACCACAGTCCAATTTTTATCTGTTTGCCAACGGAAGCTGGTTGAAAAAAACAGAAATCCCGCCTTCCCAGTCATCCTGGGGTGCATTTTACAACCCTGCGGGACAGTACCACCTATCCGCCTGCATCGCATCCTGGATTCGCTTTCCGGACATTACCGATGCGGCGAAAGGTTCCATTGCCCAGCAAACCGGTGATCTGTTTGTAAGTGCGATGGATTCGGCGGGCATTGAAAAAAAGGGATTTCTGCCGGTAAAAGCAGAACTGGACAGTATTGGCGCCGTCAAAAACAAAGCAGAACTCCTGCACGAAATCGCAACAGAATATGCAGTCAACCATGGTCCTTTCTTTTCACTTTTATGTAAATGCCGACGACCGGAACAGCCTGATCAATGCAGCCCATTTTGACCAGGGCGGTCTTGGGTTTACCCAGCAGGGATTATTATTTCAAAACATGATTCCACCACCAAAAATATCCGGGATAGCCTACTATCGATTATATCACCAAAATATTTACCCTCACTGGGTCAATCACCGGCAGCAGGCTGCTGCGATCAGCAAAATCAGTTTTTGACCTGGAAACAGCCATGGCAAAGCTTTCCAAAATCACCGGTTGAACTTACGCGATCCGATTGCCAATTATCATAAGATTAATCTGTCATGCCAATCCGGATTTGAAAAAACTGCTGACCGGTTTCGGGATTTCAGCACGATACCATCCTTGGTCGGACAACCCGGATTTTATAAGGGTCTGAACAGTCTCTTAGAAGCACTTACCTCTGGAAACCTTGAAAAACTACCTGCGTTTTCACGTAGTAAACGATGATGCGGATTACCTGTCACATGATTTTGCCGATGCAAAATTCAGTTATCACCAAATTGCTGACCGGTCAGAAACAAATGCAGGAAAGATGGAAACGCATGACCAACATGGTTGACCAGCAACTGGGCGATAACCTGGGTCAGATTTATGTACAGAAATATTTTACCGCCGCAGACAAAGAAAGGATCAGCCAGCTGGTAGATAATATCACTGGTCAACCTTTGCAGAAAGAATCCAGCAGCTCGACTGGATGAGTGATTCCACCAAGCAGAAAGCACTGGTTAAACTACATGCCATTGTAAAAAAAGTTGGGTATCCCGGATAAATGGAAAGATTATTCTTCCATTGTAATCACCCGAGATGATATCGTTGCCAATCTGCGCGGAACAGCAAATTACAGGTACAAACGGGATCATTGCAAAAATCGGCAAACCGGTAGACCGTACAGAATGGCAGATGACGCCTCCGACCATTAATGCTTATTATGATCCAACACAGAATAATATCAATTTCCCTGCAGGAATCCTGCAGCCTCCTTTTTATTTTTCCACATGGAGATGATGCAGTGAATTACGGAGGAATCGGCCTGGTATCGGTCACGAGATCACCCATGGATTTGATGATCAGGGCCGTCAGTATGACGCGAGATGGCAACCTGAAAGACTGGTGGTCTGCTGAAGATGCGAAAAAATTCAAAGAACGTGCCCATGAATATCATTAACCAGTATAATGGATATATTGCCGTGGACACATTTCACCTTAACGGAGAACTGACGGAAGGAGAAAATATCGCAGACAACGGCGGACTGGCTGATTGCCTATGCCGCGTTCAAAAAAACGGCACAGGGTAAGGACAATGAAAAAATTGACGGATTTACACCGGATCAGCGTTTCTTCCTTTCCCATGCACAGGTATGGAAAATGAAAATCACGTCCGGAAAGACTGAGTAACACTGGCGCTTACCAATCCGCATTCCGCATCCATGTGGCGCGTGAATGGTCCGGTTTCGAATATGCCTTCATTTTATGCTGCATTCGATGTACAACCAACAGATTCCATGTACAGACCGGATAGTTTACGGGTGAAAATCTGGTAATATTCCGGTCATATTCGGTGCTTGGTCATCATAGATAAAAATCGCTTAAAACCCTTGCCAGTCAAGGGTTTTAACATTTCATTCCAGTGCTTTGCCATGATAAAACGGAGCAATATTGGGTTTCCATACTGTTGAAACCGGGCTATATTTGTTCTGGAATTGAAAATAATATATCCATCCGGATCAATTCCCAGGTTGCTTTCCGCGCTTTCGTTTGCACAAATAATCACAGCCATAATTACTGACGATTCTTGCCGTAAAGATTTTTAATCATTTTTTTTCACTACTAAAATCGTCACATTATGAAACCAGTATTCACAAACTTCAATCTGAAGAAATCAGCATCGGTTCTCGCAGCAGCCGCTGCTGTTATCCCTTGGTTCTGCAAAAGTGCATGCAGCTCCGATCATCGAAAAAATCATCAGTCCCACTGACAAGCAGCGTAACTGTAAACTTTGTCGGTGTATCAGATAACAGCTTGGTATTCCATCTGGAATTTGAAAATAAAACAGGGGAGAAATTTTTCCTGATCGTTAAAAATGATGCAGGTGAAGTGGTTTATCAGAATTCTTTCACCGATGTTCATTTCGCAAGGAACATCCGCATTGCAAATGATGATTCTGAAATGCATCCGACATTTGTAATCCGCACTTCAACTGAACAGGTTGAACGCAAGTTTTCCGTAAAGAGCAAGATCTCTGAAAACTTTGTAGTAACCAATTTATAAGTCAACCCTTTTCTATGAAAAAGGCCATCCCGTCAAATGCGGGAGGCTTTTTTTATTTATCAGATTGTCCAATTATCGACTCCTTAGGATCGATGGTCGTTTATCCGCCGGATCCCGGTGTTCATAATTCATCCTGAAATCCTTTAAATCCGGTTTGAATTTCCGCTTCCGGTTCAGGTCATACTGATAAATATCCTGGCCCAGCCGGTAAAGAAAAGGAAGGGCCACGGTTTCATACTCATATTTTTCATCGTTTAAAATACCGTCTTCATTGGTATACACGGTTGCACGTTAACATGAACTCCGTGTGATTTTTAAAATCAGCGACATAAGAAACATCGGTCAGGAATCCATATGCCCACCCGACTTTGTTAAATACACGGATATTTTCCGGAATCTCTGTGACCTCCTTTCTGAAAATAAAATTTCACATAGCTGTCATAAAATTCAGCAGTATCATATTTTGGATACGGTGTTTCCGAAGGGTACTGGGAGAGGTACTGATATAAAAACAAATAATCAGCTGGCTTCAGCTGAAACCGTTTTGATTCCGGAACAGACAAGGGGAAAAGCGCGGTTTGCAGTAACTGCTGTAAATCTTCCAGGGGAATCCGGTTATGCCGGGTGAAATCCTTGGGTTCATTGATCAGACTGTCCCGGGCATCCAGATAAGCCCGTGCCTATTTTTGCATCCGGGGTGAAAACTGAAATGAGTCCCGGTTGTATGCAGGTGGCTGCAGGTAAATAAGTCTCGCCGTGTTGATCCAGGAAACGAATCTGCATTGGTATGCCGGTTTTCTGCTTCTGTCAGGGGCATGAACTGACGAACGATCCGCATGCCTGTATATCCCATTGCATGCAGCCGCCGGTTCAGGGTTCTCCTGTCCGACAAATTCATACATCCGGTTATAGGCATCATTGTCACTGATCAGAAATGCCTTCCGGATAAACTGGGCGATGGAGGGATATCCGGTTTCCGAAGTGCTGTCTCTTCAACAGAATCTGCTGACCCGGAAAAACTGCTGTCATATGCCATCCGGGTAAATTTATCCACTCCCGTTTGTGCATCCGGTTTAGTTTTTCCAGCGAAAGCAGCGCCAGGGGAAGTTTCACGGTAGAAGCCGGGTAAAAATAAAAATCCTGGGTTACATGAAAATAATAATTCCTGAACACGGGCTGATTGTGAGCGTCCCGGTCAATCCGGGTATAAATGATTTGAACCCGATAGGTTTCGGGTTGCCGAATTATCTTCTGCATGGCGGAACTGGTATCGGATCGCAGAATTTTTTGAAGCAGCGAGTCTGTTTTAAACTGGCAGTGTATCTTACCGGCAAAAAAAATAAATAAAATCAGGAATGCAGACTCTCATCCTGCGAAAATACAATCACAATTTTATATCTCAGGATTTCCCGCTCCTTGTTACCAGCCAGATTATGATTCCGATAATAAATACAACAATCAAAATACCAACCCATACCCCCGCTTTAAAAATTCCACCAATAACCGAACAGCTGTCAAGAAAAAACGCGAGCATGACCATCAGAAAAGGTAATAATTGTTTCATGTTTTTAATCAGTAGACTGAAAAATCGTGCCAGCCGGAAACAATCTGTTAACCACGGCTTAACCGGAGTTTAACCTGTTTACATGAGGTCATTTTTACCTTTGATTCACGCAACCCAACCTTAAAATGAAAAAACAAGATTGGCTGATAACCCGCAATCCTGCTTTTTTTACGGGATATTTTCTTTTCATTGTTATATTATCCATTTATTGCTTCGTTTTTACCAAACCCGAGGGATTTCTCCTGATCAATCAATTTCATTTCGACCTTTTGGATGGGCTCTTCGTTTTGTTTACAAATTTTGGCAATGGGATATTTGCCATCTTATTGATGATTTTTATGCTCGTCCGTAAAAAATTCGGATGGTCACTGCAAATAGCTGTCAGCTTCCTGGTATCGGGGATTTTGGTACAGATCCTGAAACATTTGATTTCCAGTCCGAGGCCCAGGTTATATTTCGGATCTGGTGCTATCCACTATATTCATGGAATAACCGGAATCGGCCACGGCAGTTTTCCTTCCGGCCATGCGGCCACGATATTCGCCGTCACTTCCCTCCTGGCCCTTTATTTTCCAGGTAGAAATGCCGGTAACTTTTTTATAATTATCGCCTGTTTAACCGGTTTTTCAAGAATTTATCTATCACAGCATTTCCCTATTGATGTTCTGGCGGGTTCATTACTCGGCATGGTGGTTTCACTATTTACCTATCAGCTTATTCCTTTGAGGATCTTTGAGAAAAAATTTCAGGAGAAGGATTGGGATCGCCAATCCATTAAATTGCGGTAACATGTCTGTTTTGAATTTCAATAAAAAAATCTGGTTACTGATCATTTTGAGTTCCCTGCTTCGCATTTGGGTGGCAGCTTCCCTGGAATTGGGAAATGATGAAGTGTACTATCAGACTTATGCCCAACATCTGCAATGGAATTATTTTGATCATCCGCCCATGGTGGCCGTGTTGATCCGGTTATTTACTTTCAATCTATATTTTCCAAAATGAATTTTTTATCCGACTTGGATCCATCCTTTGTGCGGCTGCCGGAACCTGGTTGATTTTTATAACCGGCAGCCGGATCGGTCAGCCAACGCACAGGCTGGATCGCAGCCATCCTGTACAATACTTCATTCTATACATTCCATCATTGCGGGCACATTTATATCTACCCGATTCCCCGCAGGTAATCTGCTGGCTGCTGAGTATGTATCTGATGATCACGGATTCTGGAGTACCCGAGTCGAATAAAAAACAACCGGTTGATTTCATATTACTGGGCATCAGCACCGGGTTATGCATCATGAGCAAAATGCATGGCATTTTTCTCTGGCTGGGGTTTGGAGCATATATTATTTTCATCGAAGGGATCTGCTGAAATTTCCCATGCTTTGGATATCCGGAATCCTCAGCATGGGGATTATTTCTCCGATCTATTGGTGGAACCAGCTGAATCATTTTATAACCTACAGCTATCACCAGGGCAGAATTCAGCTTTCTGGGGCAAGCAACCGTGATTTGGACCGGATGACTACAACAGGTACTGGGTTCCTTTTTTACAGCAACCCGGTAAATTTTGTCATTTATATTATTACGATCTGGGCGATCATTGCAAAGGAAAAATCAAGTCGCTTGCCCGTAGTCTACCCATTATTTCTCTGGCTCAGTCTGCCGCTTGATCCTGGTCTTGTTTTGGACTTCCACTTTTCAGCGAAACCCTGCCCCATTGGTCAGGCCCTGCATATCTCTCTCTGATGTTGTCTGGCAGCCTGCTGGCTGGATGAAAAAACAGAAACCAGGTACCTTCAGCAAATGGTTGAGAACCGCAGCCTGGGTTTACTGGTTGCGTCATTGTCCTTGGCGTCATTCGGCATCCATTATTCTCCCTTTCCGGATTGGAAGCGCTGATGAAAAGAATCTGGGCAAAGGGAGATATCACCCTGGATATGTACTGGTTGGGCAGATCCTTTGCCGCGCAGTTTGATTCCTTATACCACGGACAGGATCTTCCATCCGGGCATATGAAGACCAGATGCCGACCATCCTTTCTGATTACTGGTTCCCCGCCGGACATCTGGATCATTATTTTGGCATTCCCTATCATCATAATCTGCTTGCGATTCGGTCCCGTGAACGATATTCATCATTTTGCCTGGCTGAATCAGCGGCGGCCCCGTTTGAAAACAGGGTTCGGATGCCTATTTTATTTATCCTTCCAATTATTACGGTCCACCCAAATCCGTCTCTGAAAAACGATTTTGCCCTGGTCGAAGATTCCCTGCAGCATTCCGCAATTCCGGAGTGGAATCCCGGTCAGGTATTTCGTCAGTTTACCGCATGCATGATTTCAGAGGAGACAGCCTGGCATGGGTCTGTTCCCGGAATCCACTGATTCCGCCCTCTTTTCCTGCGTGATGGTATTTCTTCGATTGGAATTCCAGAAAAAAAGCTCTTGGTTCCTGAAGGAATAAACTAGATTTGGGTCTTATAAGATCAACATGAAACTTTTTGTTGCCGGTCTCCCTTATGATTTTGACGATACAGATTTAAAAGAAATGTTCGAACTCTATGGTGAAGTGGTTTCTGCCAAAGTAGCCATCGACCGCGAAACCCGCAAAAGCAGGGGCTTTGGTTTTTTGGAAATGAGTGCTGCCCTCGAAGCAAAAGAAGCCATTGACGCCCTGAACGGCGCGAGGCTGCGTGGTGGTAAGGAACTGGTTGTTCGTGAAGCAGAAGAAAAACCCCGCGACAGCCAGGGATAATAACAGTGGTGGCGGATACCGTCCCAGGAGATAAGTCTATCTATTCAGTTTTACAAATCCTCCGTCAATCGGATAATCGGTTCCCGTTATAAACGAAGCTTCATCCGAACAGAGATATAATGCCAGCGCTGCAACTTCTTCCGGTTTTGCCATACGTCCGATCGGCTGACTCAGCAGATAATTTCTTAAACATTTCTTCTTCCAGTCCCGGATAATTTTTTGCAATGAAACCCGTCCACAAACGGCGTATGAACACGTGCCGGTGAAATGGAATTACAACGGATATTATATTTGATATAATCTTTTGCGATGGACAAGGTCATAGCAGTAACGGCACCCTTGCTCATGCTATAAGCAAACCGATCAGATAAGTCCAACCAGCGCTGCAATGGAAGCCATATTCAGAATCACACCGCCCTGGCTTTCATATGAGGAATACAGGATTTCACCATATGGATAAACCCCTTTCACGTTTACAGAAAATAATTTTTCAAAATCTGCAGTACTTGTATTTTCCACGTTTCCGATATGTGCAATTCCGGCATTATTTACGAGGATATCCGGAACCTGTATTTTGACGATCTGTCTGATGGCCTTTTGTACAGACATTTCCTGGTCAACGGAGCAGAATAAAAATTCAGCCTGACCACCTGCTTTTCGGATCTGCTTTACGGTTTCTGCAGATCCTTTTTCATCTATGTCCAGAATATATAACCCGTGCACCCTGCGGTGCAAACAACAGGCAGATTGCTTTGCCGATTCCGACTTCCGCCACCGGTGACAATGGCTATTTTATTTTTTAAACTGTACATAGGATTCTACGGCTTGACATAGTTACTGATAAAGCTGCTAACGATATGATACGGAATAACGCATGGAACAGTATCCGCATGCGACTGTGGCAGATCGTCTGTTAACATGTCTGCTGATGGCAATAAGGCCATAGTTTCATAAATTTGCATTCCAGTTTTTCCCATGACGCAAAAGCTTCTCCATCTCTCCTCCCGGCTCGAAGGTGAATTATTATACTGACGAAACAACCAGGATACTATATGCAACGGATGCCTCCGCCTATCGTGAAATGCCTCTGGCAGTTGCAGTACCCCAGATCGGTGGCAGACCTGAAAAAACTGATTGTATTTGCCCGCGAAAATCATACATCACTCATTCCCCGCACAGCCGGCACTTCTCTGGCCGGACAGGTGGTTGGTAAAGGTATCGTTGTGGATGTTTCCAAAAATTTTACAAAAATCCTGGAATTTAATAAGGAAGAAGCCTGGGTGCGTGTGCAGCCCGGTGTGATCCGTGATGAACTGAATCTTTTTTTGAAACCGCATGGATTACTTTTCGGACCTGAAACGTCTACAGCCAACCGCGCCATGATCGGCGGCATGGTTGGAAATAATTCCTGTGGTTCCAATTCCGTGGTATATGGAAGCACCCGTGAACATGTTATGGAAATAAAAGCCCTGCTGAGTGATGGAACAGAAAGTGTCTTTTCAAGCCTGAACCTGGATGCATTTCATAAAAAATGTGAAGGAGACAACCTGGAATCAACTATTTATAAAACCACCCGGTAGCATGCTGGGCAATTATGAAAACCAGCTGGGCATCCGGAAAGAATTTCCCAGAAAATCCATTGAAAGAAGAAATACCGGTTATGCACTGGATATACTGTTGGATACTGCACCATTCAGCGCGGGTGGACCTGATTTTAATTTTTGCAAACTGATCGCGGGCTCTGAAGGAACCCTGGCTTTTATTACAGAAATCAAACTTAACCTGATTCCCCTGCCTCCCAAAGAAACCGGATTGTTATGTGTGCATTTCAATAGCATTGACGAATCCCTGCGGGCTAACCTGATCGCACTCAAATATAAGCCCAGTGCCAGTGAACTGATTGATCATTATATCCTGGAATGCACAAAAGATAATATTGAACAAAATAAAAACCGGTTTTTTGTACAGGGAGATCCGGGTGCCATACTGGTGATTGAATTCAAAAAAAACACCCGGGCAGAAATAGAAAAAATCGTTACTCCGCTGATTGAAGAACTGAAAGCTGCAGGACTGGGTTATCATTTTCCGCTGCTGTTTGGTGAGGATACCAATAAAATATGGATCGCTGCGTAAAGCCGGACTGGGACTACTGGGTAATATGCCGGGCGATAAAAAACCGGTGCCCGTAATGGAAGATACTGCCGTGGATGTTCAGGATCTGCCGGCATATATCGCGTGAATTCAATAAGCTGCTTACGAAACACGGTCTGCATTCCGTTCATTATGCACATGCCGGATCCGGAGAAATTCATCTGCGGCCCATTATCAACCTCAAAACGGAAGAAGGAAACCAGATGTTCCGCACCATCGCAACAGAAATTGCCGGGCTGGTAAAAAAATATCAGGGCTCGCTGAGCGGTGAACATGGGGACGGAAGACTGCGAGGTGAATTTATAAAACAGATGGTAGGTGATCATAACTATGAACTTTTCAAGACCATCAAAAAAAGCTGGGATCCGCAAAATATTTTCAACCCGAATAAAATTGTGGATACACCGCCCATGAATACCATGCTCCGGTATTCGCCCGGACAAAAAACACCAGTATTTCAATACCGTTTTTCGTTATTATAACCAGGATGTGTTGCAACATGCTGAACAATGTAATGGATCCGGAGACTGCCGGAAAACAAAATTGTCCGGAGGCACCATGTGTCCTTCCTTTATGGCAACCAAGAATGAAAAAGATACAACACGGGCCCGTGCCAATATCCTGCGGGAATTTCTGACGAATTCTGAAAAACTCAACCGGTTCGATCATCAGGAAATCTATGATGTGATGGATCTCTGTTTAAGTTGCAAGGGATGCAAATCAGAATGTCCTTCCAATGTGGATGTAGCCAAACTAAAAGCAGAATTTCTTCAGCAATATCACGATGTGCATGGTGTACCATTCCGTTCCAGGCTGATCGCCAATTTTAACTAAATCTGCCCGGCTTGGATCCATCGCACCCGGGCTCTATAATTTCATGATGACAAATTCATTTACCGGCGGACTCATTAAACAGATTTCCGGATTTGCCACTGAACGGTCCATGCCTGACTCTCGCAAAACAAAATCTGCATAACTGGTACAATAAAAATTCAAAAGGAAAAAGTAAAAATTCAGGCAGAAAGGTTTATTTATTCTGTGATGAATTCACGAACTATAATGATGCAGAAATCGGCATCAAAGCCATCCTGCTCCTGGAAAAGCTGGGATATGAAGTAGTCATACCCAAACATGAAGAAAGCGGCCGTGCCTGGTTGTCCAAAGGATTAGTCAGGGATGCAAAAAAAATTGCCAATAAAAATATTTCACTGTCTGAAAGGGCTGGTCAATAAAGAAAATCCCCTGATAGGCATTGAACCCAGTGCCATCCTTACTTTCCGGGATGAATATGTTGATCTGGCAGATGATGATCAATTCGACGATGCCAAAGCGCTTTCAAAAAATGTTTTTCTGATTGATGAATTTATCGCTGCTGAAATAAAAGCCGGGCAAACTGGATAAAAACCTGTTCACAAAAGAAGCCCGGCTGATCAAATTGCACGGGCACTGCCAGCAAAAAGCACTGTCCTCCGTTTCCCATTCTGCAACCATGCTTTCCTTTCCTGAAAATTACCGGGTTGAAATCATTCCTTCCGGATGTTGCGGCATGGCCGGTTCTTTCGGTTATGAAAAAGAACATTATTCACTGTCCATGCAGATCGGCGAACTGGTTTTATTGCCAGCCGTTCGCAAACAACCGGACGATGTAATCATTGCCGCGCCGGGAACGAGCTGCCGGCATCAGATCAAGGATGGCAGCGGCAAAATAGCCCTGCATCCTGTGGAGATATTATATCGAGGCCCTGCTGGATAAATAAATTTCAAACTGTTGAATGCAAATTCTATCCTGCCGGTAACAGGATGTCAAAACTCGCCCCTTTACCCGGGATGCCTCTGGCCCTGATTCTGCCTCCGATGATTCATTACAATTTTTTTACAAATCGCCAGACCAATACCCGTTCCCGAATATCGCGGGCCCGACTCCAACCGCCTGAATAATTCAAACATTTTATCTGCATATTCCTGCATAAATCCAATTCCGTTATCAGAAAATATGATCTGATAATAATCTTTCAATTCCTCCTTCTCATCCTCTCTTTCTTTTACGAGATGACAACTGATTTTTATTTTCAGGGGAATGTTTTCCCGGCTGAACCGGATGGCATTGGAAATCATATTTGAAAATAACTGCAAAAACTGAATCCGGACAACGGACAATTGCGGGAGATGATCCCTCGTCGATGACTATTTGTTTTTCTTCGATGGTTTCTGAAAATCCTTCAATCACTTCATCCAGGATCAGGTCCAGGTCGGTCAGTTCCCGAGGCAGGTGTTGCTGATCTGTCTGGGAATATTGCAAAATACCCTGTATCAGATTTTGCATTTTGACACAGGCTTTCTGAATTCGGGAAAGCGAATCTCTCAGATTATCTGAAATATCTTCTGTTTCTTCCAGTTTGTTTGCCCATATCTGAATTTTTCGTACAGGTTCCTGCAAATCATGACTGGCTATATAACTAAAGGATTCCAGTTCCTGGTTTTTTAGTTTCAGTTCCTGGTTTTTTTTCTCCAGGCTGGCTGCGTACATTTCTAAATTATTCTCAGCCAGTTTTCTCTGGGTCAGATCCCGGGTTACTTTAGAAAAACCAATTACTTCTCCCTGTTTGTCATGCAGCGCGGTAATGACAATACTTCCCCAGAATCGGCTTTTATCCTTTCGTACGCGCCAGCCTTCATGAGTTGCTTTCCCATTGGTGAGCGCCTCATGAATCAGCATTTCGGGAACTTTATTTTCCCGGTCCTCCGGTGGATAAAAAATCCGGAAATTCTTGCCGACGATTTCATGCTGATTTATATCCTTTTATCTTTTCTGCCCCGCTATTCCAGTTTTCAATAATGCCTTCAGGAGAAAGAAGAAGGATGGCATAATCTTCCACCTCATCAATCATTTTATAATAACGGTCTTCCTGCTTTCGGATTTCATCCGCATTTTGTTTCAGCGTCCGGTCATATTCCATTTGGTCTGAAACATCCATGGAAACGTTAATAACAGTTTCTATTTTATTCTCTGCATTTCGTTCAAAAATAGTTCCGAACGTATGAAACCATCGGTATTGACCATTCGCATGTCGCATCCGATAATGGAATTCCCGGATATGATCATCCGGCGCCTTTCCGAAATTTTGATTTTGTTCATCAATGGCCTGGTTATTTTCTGCCATGATACGGGGCAGGTCCTCGGGATGCATAATATTCTATGAAAAATTCAATTCCCTTTTTAAACACTTCTTCTGCTGAATATCCCAACATTGTCCGGATGGCCTGGTTGATAAAGAGGTATTTACCCGTATGGGTATTATAAACAGTAATAAGGCAAGGAGTCAGTTCGGTTACTTTCTGAATAAAATGTTCATTATCCCGATGCTCTTTTTCGATTTTTTTCTGGAAAGTCACATCCTGGAGTGTGCCATACATTTTTTCCGTATTCGCCCAGGCTCATTTTTGACTATTTGTACCCGTGCATGCAGGTATTTTTCCCTGCCATTCTTCAATATGATCCGGTAATAAAAATCATGGGGCTGTCCGGTTTCCCTGGAAATTCGCATCTGTTCCCTGACAAATTCCGCATCCTCCGGGTGATTGAATGAAGCCAGATCATAAGTAACTTTCTTTTGTGGTTCCAATTCATAAATCCGGAAAAGTTCATTTGACCACGTAATGGTATTTGAAGAAACTTCCAGGGACCAGTTGCCAATATGGGCAATTTGCTGCGCCTGATCATTCAGTTCCTGCTGCATACTGAACAGCCTGCTGACAAATAACGATTCCAGGGTTGAATTAAAAGCATTAACCTCCTCCATCAGCCGGATACCAAGATCGAGTTCCTGCGTATAAAAAGGGAGTGAATCCCTGAATATTTTGCATCTGATAAATCCGATCAGGGAAATATCCTCTGGTGAAATCTGGTTATATGAAAGATCCGGTAATTTTATTATTTACCCAGTTTGACACCGCGTGTTCAATATATTCCAATGCCTGGTTTGCAGAAAGGGCTTCCAGTAATTTGATTAATCCCTGTCTGCCTCTTTCCATTAACTGATCTTCGGATAATTGAGAAAAATGATCAGCAGGAGAGATATTTCAATTCACGGGAGAGTCTGTGTTGTTCTTCTGCGAGTTCAGAAATCCTGTTCTCTGAGCAAAAACCTGGCTATAATCCGGCAATTGGTCAAAATGCAGATAATTGACCATTGCCGGATCAATCTTAGTTCTAACGGAAGGATTAGAAAGTTCTGAATACCCTGGTTGAAACATTTTCAATGTTAGTGAATCTATGTCTAAAATTTTATAAAGCGTAAATTACCGGAGTTTTCATTCCGTAATTGGAGATAATTTTCCCATTTCGCATGAATCAACTAATACAGGGAAAATCATACCAGACCCCATTGAGCGGTATAGTTCTTCAATTATTCAGGGAATGAATCATCTGTCCCTGATTTTAGATAAATTACAGAAATAACGATTCTCTATAAACCGGAGGCTTAAAGCTTTTTTTACTTTTTTAACCATTTTTATGAACTCACGTCGGGAATTTCTGCAAAAAATCAGTGGTTCTGCAATCGGACTTACTTTATTACCCGGTCATCTGCCTGCTGCCTGTACTTCGATACCGGATAAGGCATACGATGGGCCTGTTCTTCGGGTAGCGATCCTGGGGCTTGGCGGTTATGCAACCCGGGTTGCCGAAGCCATGGTATCCTGTAAGAGGGCCAAACTCACAGGGCTGATCAGTGGTACACCTGCAAAAATCAAAACCTGGCAGGCCAGGTACAATATCCCGGACAAAAACTGTTATAACTACGAAAACTACGACGCCATAAAAAATAACCCGGATATCGATGCGGTATACGTAATCACCCCCAATGCTCTGCATGCCGAAGAAGTGATCCGGGTCGCCAAAGCCGGTAAACAGGTAATCTGTGAAAAACCGATGGCCATCAGCGTAAAGGAAGGAGAAGAAATGATAGAAGCCTGCAAAAAAGCAAATGTAAAATTACTGGTCGGTTACCGCATGCATTTTGAACCGCATACGCTGGAAATTGTACGGTTGCGGAATGCCGGTGAATTTGGAAAAATCACTTTTTTTCAGGGCCTCTCCGGTTTTATCATCGGCAATCCGAATCAGTGGCGCCTGAATCCAAAACTATCCGGCGGCGGTTCCCTGATGGACATTGGTATTTATTCGGTTAATGGTTCCCGTTATATGATCGGTGAAGATCCCGTATGGGTAAACGCCGTGGAAACAAAAAATGATCCGGTAAAATTTGTCCCGGGTATCGATGAAACCATTCAGTTTCAACTTGGGTTTCCCCAGCGGTGCCGTTGCTTCCTGCCTTTCAACCTATTCCATGAACTGGCTGGACCGGTTTTTTCTGGACGGCGTGAATGGATTTGCAGAATTGCATCCGGCTACAGGTTATGATCCCACGCAGGGACTTACCCATAAGGGTCCGTTAAATTTTCCCAACACCATTCATCAGGCCGTACAGATGGATGAAATGGCGGCGATCATTTTGGACGGAAAAAAACCCATTCTACCGGTAGACGGCGAAGAAGGCCTGAAAGACCTGAAAGTAATTGAAGGAATTTATAAATCTGCCAGCACCGGAAAAACGGTGAACCTTAGTTTATGATATTTCAATTCAGAACGCAACCTAAAACCTGGGGTTGCCGTTAACATTAAAAGACATTCAAACTATGAAATCTATTATCCGGATAATTCTGGCAGCGTTTGTACTGATTATTTTTTCCTGTTCCAAATCGGATAATAATTCCGGAGGCACACATACCTGCAATTTTGCCCTCCCTGTGATTAGTGCCAGCGCCGACGGCTCGGTTAAATATGAAGTAAAACTTTCGGGAACAGGGAAGGTTACCCAGATCGTTTTAAAATCGAATGGCGCCGATTCTGCCATAAATTCTCCAACATTGCCTTTCCAGGTAACACTGCCTGTTAATTCCGGAGCCGCGATCGGTTTATCTGTTAAGGGAGGTACTTCCGTGGGTACCATAGACATAGAATACAGTTTCACTCCTACCGGCGGTGGTTCCTTAATCAAAAACGAAGATGAATGCGGGAATTGAAGTAGTATTGTAGTAGCCGGTTATTGGGTTTGCTCCCCTATCTTTATATTTATACAAGTCATCATGCCTAACAGACGCGTTGCCATTCAACAATTACTCCTGATCTGGGCCGGGGTTGCCCTGCTGCCCTCCTGCTTACATAATGAACAAAAAGTTTCCATTCCGCTAAAACTCATCCAGATTGACCCGGATGATGAAAATCATGCTGGCGGAACTGGCTGAAACCATTCTTCCCAAAACAGATACTCCGGGAGCAAAAGACCTTTCAGCTCATTTATTTGCACTGAAAATGGTGGACGATTGCTATACAAAAGTGAACCAGGAGAAATATATACAGGGCATGAAGGACTTTGAATCCTATGTAATGAAAAAAACAGGCAAATCATTTGTTGAAAACAATGCCTCCGGAAGAACAAGCCATCGTTGCAGAACTGGATCAACAGAAATCAGCTGAGAATGGAATGGCTTTCTTTTACCAGTCCACGAAAAAATTAACGATTCAGGCTTATACAACCTGTGAATATTATCTGACAAAAATTCGCGGATACAAAATGATTCCCGGAAAATTCCAGGGATGTATTCCATTAAAAACTGCATAATCTCATTAATTTATGATATGGGTAATCTGAATGATGGCGTGAAAGCCAGAACATTTGATGCAATTGTAATCGGCTCCGGTATGAGTGGCGGATGGGCCGCAAAAGAATTTTGTGAAAAAGGATTGAAAACACTGGTGCTGGAAAGAGGACGGGATGTGGTGCATCTGAAAGATTATCCCACCACCAATATGCAGCCCTGGGAATTTGAACACCGCGGACAGGTTCCGGATGCCATCCAGGAAGCCAATCCGGTCGTCAGCAAATGTTATAATTTCAGGGAAGATGCCATGCAGTTTTTTGTAAAGGATAACGAACATCCTTATGTACAGGAAAAACCATTCGACTGGATCCGTGGTTACCAGGTTGGTGGAAAATCATTGTTATGGGCCAGGAAGACACAGCGCTGGAGTGATTTTGATTATGAAGGTCCGGCAAGAGACGGATTTGCGGTTGACTGGCCCATCCGGTATAAGGATATTGCTCCCTGGTATAGTTATGTTGAAAAATTTGCCGGTATTTCCGGAAACAAAGACGGACTGGATGTTTTACCGGATGGAGAATTTCTGCCTCCGCTGGAATTGAGTTGTGTTGAAAATTATTTTAAGGATTTTGTTGCAAAAAATTATAAGGACCGGCATGTGATCTATTCCCGCTGTGCACATCTGACCGAACCCAAACAAATACATCTGGATCAGGGTCGGGGCCAATGTCAGAACAGGAATCTTTGCCAGCGCGGTTGTCCGTTTGGAGGATATTTCGCTGCCAATTCAACCACCATTCCCTGGGCCATGAAAACAGGAAATATGACCCTGCGTCCTTTTTCCGTTGTGCATTCCATCATTTATGATGAGAAAAAAGGAAAAGCAACCGGTGTTCGGGTCATCGATGCACATACCAAAGAAGTGATTGAATATTATGCGCGGATCATTTTTGTAAATGCTGCTGCAATCAATACCAATCTCATTCTCCTAAATTCCAAATCAAGCCGTTTTCCCAATGGCCTGGGTAATGATAGTGGCGTACTGGGAAAATATTTTGCTTTTCATAATTACCGGGCACGTATTTCTGCAGAATATGATGGCTATACGGACAGTACAACGGCTGGTGGAAGACCCAACGAGTGCCTATATTCCCCGTTTCAGGAATGTACACAAACAGGAAACAGATTTTCTGCGTGGTTATGCAGCAGGTTTTGGTGCCGGCAGATATGCTGGCTCGAAAGCGGAAGGATTTGGACAACATTAAAAGACAATCTGGCAAAAAAAGATCCGGGTCCATGGCGTGTGGGTTCCCAGATGATGGGAGAAACCATTCCAAAAGAATCCAATTTCCTCAGCCTGGATCCCAATAAAAAAGATGAATGGGGTATTCCGCAACTCCGATTCTCCATCGATTATGATGAGAATGATGAGAAAATGGTAAAAGATTTCTTTGAACAGTTGACAGAAATGTATACAAAGGCAGGATTTACCAATATTAAAACCAGTGATTCACATCAGGCACCCGGACTGGATATTCATGAAATGGGCGGCGTACGTATGGGTAAAGATCCGAAAACATCCATGCTGAATAAATGGAATCAACTGCATGCCTGTAAAAATGTATTCGTCACAGATGGCGCCTGCATGACGTCTACTTCCACCCAAAATCCGTCACTGACCTATATGGCGCTGACAGCCAGGGCCTGCGATTATGCAGTTTCGCAAATGAAAAAAAATGAATTGTAGTTAAAAGCCTAAGGCGTAAAGCGTAAAGCATGCTTACCGTGAACGTTCGTATGCTTAGGCGTCAGGGTATTAATATCGGATTGCTCATAGGCATTTCGCTTACATTCATCATAATTCATTTACATTCAACTTCTGACTCTTATGGCAAAATTCAAAGTTTTCAGTCTGGCATTTGTTTCTTTGCAATTAGCTATTGGTTCCTGTTCCAGTTCCTCCATGCGTATCATGGCCACCTGGGTAAACCCAAAGGATATGCCAGTTCCGCAACCCGGTAAGCATAAGATTTTTATTTTCGCCATGACGCAGAATTATGAAGCCCAGGTGAATCTCGAAAATGACCTGGCAGCAGCTGCTGCAGACAAAGGAATATTAGACCGTTAAAAGCATTGATGCATTCGGACCGATTCTTACCCTGGATAAATTACCCAAAAAAGAAGTTATGTTAAAAGCCATCCGGGATCTCGGCTGCGATGGCATATTTACGATAGCTGTGGTTGATCAGACAGATCCGAAAACACATTATGTGCCAGGCTACTTCCTCCGGTGTATATTCGCCCGTACGGCGGTTATGGCTATTATTATAGCGGATACTATGCTTATAGTCCCAGCATTTTATTCCCCCGGATATTATTCAACAGATAAAACTTATTTTCATAGAAAGCAACTTATTCAATGCCAATACCGAAAAGATGCTGATCTCCATGCAATCCAAAGTGGTAAATCCGCCGGATATTGCCAAAGCAAGTAAACAGTACACAAAAATGCTGGTGACTGAACTCCAGGCCCAGGGATTCATGAAACCTGTAAACAGTTAATTTTATTTTAGCCTTCACTTTAACTAAAGTGAAGGTCTTTACTTGAAACCATGGGAATCCGAATTTCCAGTTTGCAGCCGACACCCGGATTGGTTTCAAAATTTACTTTCCCGTTAAATGATTCGACCCGGTTGATAATATTTACAATACCGACTCCGTTTTTCTTCAATGCCAACTTCGAATCCAATTCCATTATCGTTGATCGAAACTGATATTGATCTGTTTATCCTCGGCATACATTTTTATCTGCACCCTGGAAGCCGAAGCATGTTTGTACACATTATTGAGTTGTCTCCTGGATAATCCGGTAAATATTGAGTTTCAAATCATTCTGCAATTCCGGTTGTTCCGGAAGTTCGTATTCAAAAGAGATCTTGAATCCAATTCCTTCTTCCATTATTTTAATCAGGGATTGAATCTGTTCCTTTAAATCAAATCCTTTCAGCGGAGTAACATGTTTTCTGCTCAGAACCCGGATTTCAAAAATGGTGGCATCGATCAGGCGGATGGATTTATCGACAAATTCCTTCTTGCCTGCCGGTCGTCAGTTTGGCTGTACTCAGGCACATCCGGGTGCTGGCCAGAAGCTGATTCACATTGTCGTGCAGTTCCCTTCCGATAATATTTCTTTCTCTTTCCTGCGCTTTAATCACCGCCCGGGTAATCTTTTTTTGTTCCTGAATACTTTGTTCCAGTCGCTCATGCTCCATGCTCCCTTTGTAACCTGCGTATTTCCGTTACATCACGGACGATCCCCATAATTCTGTCCTCACCAAATTTTTTCAGGTTGGCTTCTGTTTCTATCAGGGTTCCGTCTTTATGAACCATGATGCGGTCACTGAAAAGATGTTTTCCCTTCATCAGTAAATCATTCCGGAGTGGTCTCTCTTTAAGCTGAACGGGCAGACCAGAGACTTAATATTCATTCGCAGAAATTCCTTTCTTGGTATAACCAAACAGTTTGCAAAAACTGCCATTGACATCCGTAAAATTTCCTTTGAAATCTGTTACCAGGATGGGATCAGAAGCCTGTTCAAAAAGAGAGCGGTATTTTTTTTCGTTTTCCTTGATTTCCCTCTGCGCTTTTTCCCTGGCTGTCAGATCGATTCCCGTACCCAAGCAGACAAAGTTTTCCTTCGTAGTATACCGCTATTCCATTCAGATGAGTAAAGTAAGCGCTCGCCATTTTTGGTAATTACTTCCGCCTCAGTTTCATTATATCCTTCTTTATACACCTTCCGGGTCGCTGCATTCATGTGTTCATGATCCGACCGGATCAAAAAAATCCAGGGGATGCATATGTTCGATTTCTTCCTGTACTATAACCGGTGGCTTTTTCAAAATTTTTATTCCAGCGCAGATATTTGCCGGTATGATCCTGCAGATAAAAAATCCCCGGCAGACTATTGATGATCAGATCCGAAAGTTCTCTTTCTTTGATTAACCGGTCCTGTCAGATTAAGACTCATTCAGCACCCGCCAATGCATCAGTAGTTTTTGCGGCGTTTTTTCATCACCAGTATCCGTTTTGGATTTCATTTTCGAGTTTAAAATTGATGGTTAATCAACCAAACCAATCAGCACAATAATTTGCCGTCAGGGTTCCGGTGATTATTCACGACTTCTCGGGAAATATTTTTTATTTCGGGGAGCGAAATTAACGCGTCCTATCATAAGAATATGGTTGCAAATGCTCAATAATATAAAACGCAATATATTGAAATTCAAATTATTAGGTTTCTAAAACGTTTTAATTGTAAGTTCACGAATCATGAAGGTCATAGGGTTAAAAATACATTAAACGATTTCTAGAAATTCATCATAAATAATAAAAAGAAAACCTGCCGTTGGGCAGGTTTTCTATGTCAGAAATTCATAATATTCCTATTTCTTATTGTCCTTGTTTATCCTTTTGCCAGTTTGAAGCATCTCCACTCCGTGTTTACCGGAATGATCCCTGGTGCCACGGGATTGAACATCCTGCTGATCCATGGATTCATTTCTTCACCATTCTGGCCCTTGTTTGCTTTTCTTTGACTGATCTGCTGCTCCGTCTGATTCCTGCCGGAATCTTCCTGATTTGTGTGTTTCATAATAGAACAATTTAATACACTGAATATTTCAAATACTATGCCGTCCTGATACATAATCTCCTTGTATACCTGCCTGGAAGTCAGTAATCTGTGGACATAGTTCCGGTTAACGTGATGTTGAAAAAAGTGGATTTTTTTACACCCTATCAATAAAAGTTCCACTGGTCATACATTTCCAATACTTTTAAATATTTTTTTGGTATTTAAAATATATATGACTGCTGATCCGTCTACCCCATATATCATGTTGCAGGCAGAAACGATACGCGTTCAGATGACCGAATCAAAAGCAAATTCCATAACCGCCAGTAGTAAAGGATTTCAGCACGGCGGTTGCTGGGATTTATCCGAAAGCGGGTTACCTAATGAGGCCGACGCAGAAGATATTCTGCAGGATGTATTCTACCAGCTTTTGGGAAATAAGGAACCCATCGACCAGATCGCCGCCTGGCTTTTTACTGTAGCCCGAAATAAAATCATTGACGAAAACGTAAAAAGCAGACCCTTGGCATACCGACTGTTCTCTTATTCGGATCCTGAAGATGTGAGAATTGGACGAATGGATGGAAATCCTGATGGACGACTCCTCTAACCCGGAAACCATCTACCTGAGAAATCTTTTTCAGGAAACTTTGAAATGAAGCGTTGAATGAATCTGCCCGATGAACAGAAACAGGCATTTATTCTGAATGAAATGGAAGGTATTCCTTTCAGGCAAATTTCCGATGAAACCGGTGTTCCCGTCAATACCCTGATTTCAAGAAAACGTTACGCAGTTGTTCAGTTACGAGAAAAACTCGCTGATCTGCATGAAGCATTAAAAAACTATTAAAATTAAACACAATGAAACGATTCCAGATTTCCCCGATTTCTCTTCTTTCTGTTATTTATTTTCGCCGTTATTGTTCCCCTGGGCTTTATAATCATGGCGCTTTGGAATAATGTGCTGACCCATAATCATTCCGATGACCATTATAAATTTCTGGCAGGCATTGGGACTTTTTCTTTTATCAAGGATCTTGTTTGGTGGGTTTCCCGGCAAACCAGGATGGGCACGTCACGGTCATCGCAATCGTCGTGAGATGGAAGAGATGAGACAGAATGGTTTAATTTGTCACCGGAAGAAAAACATGAACTTTCAAACAGGCATTGAAAAACCGGTTTCGGGTGCAAAGATCCGTCGCCGATCTGCCCCCGAAGGATCCGTTACAGAATAATCAATTACTTAACTAATACTTAGGGGGCCGCTGGCTCCCTTTTTTAACATATGTCATATTTTAATCTGAACACGAGATTAATGGCGTTTCTCAAAAGGATAAATTTTTTTGTCCTGCTTCGCAAAGCCTTTGAAGAATTCAGGAAGAATGATCCCGTTAAGAATGGCAGGAGCCACTGCTTTTTTTACCACTTTCGCCCTGCCTGCCGTACTGATCATTCTGATCCAGGTTTTCGGACTGATCCTGAGTCCCCGTTTTATGACCAGGCAGCTATTTAATAATCTGGGTGAAGTGGTGGGTAAGAATACAGCGGTGAACTACATAAAACACTTTTTAATGTCCGGCATCTTTTCAAAAACTGGTATGAAGCAACACTTGGGTTTCTCTTTTTGATTTTTGTAGCCACCACCTTGCTGAAAGTAATCAAAGATTCCTTAAATCAGTTATGGAATATCAGGATGGGAACAAGATCTGGGTATTCAAATTCAGCCTGCTGAACAGGGTAAAATCTTTTCTGGTCATCCTTATTTGCCGGAATCTTGTTTCTGGTTGTCATACTGGCAGAAGGGGGCTTGATTTGATACAGCAAAATGTCAAATGGATCAGTCTCCGGAACATGGCCTTCTGGCGAAAAGCCTTATACAGACAAATCATTTCTCTGATCCTGGTTACGATATGGTTTTCCCTGCTATTTAAATTTCTGCCGGACGGACGTCCGTCCTGGAAAACAGTGATAGCCGGTGCTGCTTTTACAGGTTTTTTATTTACGGTCGGGAAATTATTACTGCAATGGGTACTGTCTTACAGCAGTATGCAAACGATTTATGGTGCATCCACTTCTTCCGTATTGCTTCTGTTATTCGTTTTCTATTCTTCTTTTATATTTTACTACGGAGCCTGCTTTACGAAAGTATGGGCAGAATTGTACAATAAACCCATTCAACCGGCAAAATATGCCGGAGAAATATGAATGGGCCCATGTTCGAGACGCATAGATTATTTGGGTTTGAATTCCATTTTTACACCAATCCCTTTCCCGGCTTTTTTTTGTTCAGCCGTCTGGTAGATGGTCTTGGTCATGGTGCCCAGAAATTTTCCGCCATATTTCAGATAGCTGATCGAATCCGATTTTTTGATAATGGTCGCTTTATCGATATCGGCCGCTGTTGGATCCCTGTCCAGATATTGGGTCAGGTACTTTTTTGCCATATGGTGGTCCACATTGGTCTTTTCAATCTGGGCCATCGGAATTTCCTTTTCATGGAAATATTTTCGACACAGAAATTTTAGCGGGGGATTTCCGTTTAACCGGCAGCTTTGCATCCGATGATTTTACTGGTTCCGGGCTGGTTTCCACGGCCTGGACGGCTGCTTTTGATTTTGGTGCCACTGTTAATAAGTTTATGTTCCAGGTAAATATAGGCATAAAAAAAGCGAGGCCTAGAAAGGCCCCGCTTTGATCAAATTACAAAAAACAGCGTTTATTACTTACCCCAGACAGCCCAGCCGGTAGTCCAGTCAGTTGTAGCGTCAAAAGCACCGATATAGGTGGTTGTGGTAAAGAAAGCATCCGTCAGAAGGCCTTTGTCAAATTTACCGGCGGTTGTCAGTGCCGGTGATCCGGTTTTGGGTTTCAAATTAGGTGCAGCATCATTAAAAGGATCCGTCAGCATAATATGGCAGATGCATCAGCATAATACAGACTTAAATCAGTTGTCTGTGTGATTGAAGCCAGTGTGTGCAGAATCCAGAATTTTCGGATTCTTTACCTGTTTATCTACCTGGTAGGGTTTGCAACATAAGCGCATTCAAGAAACTATTGTAAAAAGCGCTGATTCCCTGATTTGTAATAAGGAAGCAGTGGAATCATCATCAATATCCAGTCCGGCTCTCTGTCCGCCCATAACGATTGAATTCGCCAGAATGAATTTTGATCCTCTTCTCCAGCGCATTCCATATCCATAATCGGGACTGGTTCCGGCGCATTATTGGGTCCGATTGCGGTAAAATTGGATAAAGTCGGAGAAGTTATTGGAGCCCGGGTCCAGAGAAATCCGTTTGCCGGATTTACATTGTCCACTTCAAAATTATTGGAGATATCACCGGTGGTACCCTTATTATCCGTGAATTTAGGATCTTTTACAGAAATAGCAAACTGGATCATTCCGCTGAAACCGTCGTCCATGTCAAAATCATCATCAGCACAATTGTAAGCGATCAGGTGTTTGCAATTTACCGTGCCGCCAAAAAATTCAAAAGCATCATCGAGTCCTCTTACGATCTGAACATAGTCGATGGTTGTACCCGAACCAACCCCGTATAATGACAAACCATTTACTTCATCTCCCGGAGTCAACCGCTTTACCGGCATATTCAATTCGACATATTTCAGAGTTCCGGAACTATGTGCATCATTATGTGCCTCCAAACGTACTGTAAGGCCGGTCCACACCACCTTCAAGCACCGAGTGGTTATCATTTCCTTTCGCCTGACCGACCAGGATCACGCCTCCCAGGTCACCCGGACTGGGAGCTGGTTTCACCGGAAGTAAATACAATAGGAGCAGAAGCAGTTCCTTCAGCAATAATCGTTGCATCCCGGTAAATAACCAGCACACCGGCAGAATCCTTATTGGAAATGATTTTGGTTCCTGCTTCGATGGTAATTTTGGCACCATGCAGTTACGTATACATAACCGCGAAGCCGGTAAGTATGACTCTTAATCCAGGTCTGACTTGTTGATAATTACACCCCGGACATCGATGGTACCTGTAGTGTCACCGGGGGTGGTGGCGGCGGTGGTGTGGGCTGATTGTCGCTCTTCGAACAGGAAGAGACGACCAGGATCAAACCCAAAGAAATTACGAACGCAATTTTTTTCATTTGTTTTTGTTTTCAGTTGAAAAATTTTAATTCAGTCTGTTATTCGATATTTTAACTTTTGAATTAGCCTGAATTTTATTTATCCAAGGGACCAGGCATACTAAACAAATACCGTGGTTCCGAACTTATAGGTATTAATGATCTGGTCCTGTGATGGATCATAGCTATATTTTTGGATCTGCCTGGAACTTGATATACCAGGTATATGGTTCAGCCAGAATATCACTGACCGTCAGTTTCAATTCCAGTCTTCTGTTCATTAACCTTTTGCTAACCTGGAAATCCAGCACATTTCTGGGTTGCTTCGATAAATATTTTTTCCTGCGCACCGCCACTGTCACCGCCCTGTATTTCAGGCGGGGTCCGATAATATTGTACAGAACATTAAATGAAAGACTATTATCATCGGTACTGTAACCCAGTCCGCCGTTGACCAGGTAGGGTGACTGGCCCTGCATCGGATTATTATAGTTCACCGCTGTTAAACTGAACAGATCCTTTCATAAATGCCGCATTGGCATAGAATCACCAGGTTATCGAAGAAATTCTCCCTTTATGAAACCCAGATTCTTTCTGGAATTCCAGTTCCACCCCGTACACATTTGCACCGTCGGCATTCGCAAAGCTCAGCACATCATTTCCCTGATTGGTCTGTTCAATGGGCTGATCGAAATATTTATAAAACAAACTGGCGGAAATAATTTCACCCGCTGGCAGGAAAATATTCATATCGCAAATCTGCATTGTAATTTTTGCTTCGGTTAGAGTATCATTTCCCTAGACGTAGAAATTATTTTCATAATCATACACCCGGTAAGTGGCCAGTTCCCTGAATTCCGGACGATTTACACTCTGGGAAGCGGCAGCCCGGATATTGGTTTTCTTAGTTAATGCATAGGTAAAATAAGAAGAAGGCAGCAAATCCAGATTTTTCAGGTCGATATTCGGTTTGCCGGGTGAAACTTCAGTTCCTGTGTCATAGTTTTCCGCTCTCACTCCCCAGGTCAGCTTTGAACTTTATCAGAAATCTCATTATCCATCATCACATATCCTGCATTCAGAAAGCCTGTACCGGTATAATTGGTTGAATTGGTTCCGATATTGGCAACCACCATTCGGTAAGCATCAACATTGGGCGGAGTCAAAAATGGTATTGAAATTAACTCCTTTGGTTTCGGAATATGGATGGTTCCAAATCCTGCGTCGAGGGAAGCATAGCCCAAGGCATCCACCTCCACAGCCCGGTCCCTGAAATAATTGGCTGTCCCGATTTTTAATCTTTGCGGTTGTCCATTCCAGTTAAACAATTTTGTTGCATTAACATTGGCACCATAAATATATTCCGTCAGATAAGAATATACCCTGCCGGCATTGATAATATCCGGAGAATTTTCATTGGACAAACTCAGGTAATAATGACGGGCTGTTCGGATCAGTATGAAAAGTCAGCAATGGTCTGATCCGGCTGCCAGCGATAGGTCAGACTGAATGATGCGTTCCAGTCGATTGTCCAGTTCTGTTCAGGTTATGTAATCCTTCAAGTACAGAACTCCCGATCCCATTTCGCGTTGGCTTCATTACTCGCTCTTTTATAGGAAAAGGGAGATGTAGGGATTTACCTGGTATTGATTCCGTTCCGTAGCGAAACGTTTTTGCAAAATCATTGTTAAAGAAGTGTCTTTCAAGGAAATCTTACTTTTTCCGTAGGAATAGCTCAGATTGATCAGTGCAGAAGTAATGCTCCGCATATCATAGTCCTGATCGTCTTATAATTATAATCCAGTAATGTCCATAAGACTCATATTCCTGCCGGGTGCGGTCTACCACCCTGCGTCCTGCCGTATAAGCCACCGTATATATATAACCAAGCTTGTTACCATTGCCCATGAGTTTTGTATTGCCACCGGTATAAGAGAGACTGAAATTGGGCTGACTGGGGCAGGCCTCTGCATAGGCATAGTTGTTGGGAAACTGTTTCGTAATCTCTATTTTTTGTTCGCTCGGTAAGATTGATAAACTCTGCACCCCGGTTATTATAGTAACCTCCCGGCATTAACCGGGAATTATCGAAATAACCCAGCGCATCAAACCTCCTGGCGGTCCTGCTTTGTAAAATGGTTTGAATGTAGTAAGCGAATTGTACCCAAGTATAAATGTGAGCTCACTCAGGCTCCTGGTGGGATAATCCTTGGTGGTAACTTTTACCGCGCCTCCCGCAAAATCACCGGGTAAATCCGGAGTCGGCGATTTATAAATGGTGACATTGTCGACCAGCGATGCCGGAATGATATCAAAAGAAAATGCTTTTTTATCCGGTTCCGTGCTGGGTAAAACTGAATTATTCAGAAGGAGGAATTGTACCTTTCATTCAACCCCCGAACGATAACAAATTTATTGTCCTGCACGGAAGTGCCGCTGACTCTTTTCAAGCACTTCACCGGTATTCCTGTCGGGTGATCGTCTGGATAGATTCCGCAGAAATTCCATCTGAAATAGAGGAACTGTTCTTTTGAACCGCATAAAGGGAAGCAATCGATTCCCGGCGGGGAGTGCTCCGTACCACTACACTAGTAAGGGTGGAAGAACCGTGTTCAAGAGAAACATTTAATGGGTCATTTCCGTCGGCGGACGGCTTCACATCATTAATAATTTTTGACTGGTAGCCAATATTGGAAATTAAAAGATTGTATGTCTTACCCACTTCCAGATTAATAAAAAAATTTCCTTCCACATCCGTCTTTACTCCTGCTTTGCTGCTTTCAATTAAAACAGAAGCTCCCACCAACGGACTTCCATTGGCTAAATCAGTTATCTTACCTGAAATTTTTGCATATTTAGCCTGACTATAACAAGTATTAATACTAAAAAATAAACAGCTTAATAATAGAGCTATCAGAGTTCCTTTCACCTGTCAATTAGTTTTAACTAGCGCGAAAGTATACGAGTGCTCCGGGGAATCCATTAACGACTGGTTAACTTATCGTTACCCCAGGATTAACAAATTATGAACGCAAACACGAAAGACCGGTCAACATTTCAATATCCTTAACTGCGTACGAAAACTGCCTGATGGGGTTGTTTTTCAAAAAAAAATGAAAAAAACAAAGCCCAAACCAAACCGGCCGACCAAAAAACCATTATTGTGCAATTTTATTGTTAAGTTTATACGCAAAAAAGTCCCTTAACCCTATAACAATCAATGCTTACCCCATGTACTCATTCGACAGGACCATTATCGAGTTCGTATTAAATCATGTTAGCCGCTCCTACTATACCTTCCGGCTAATAGAATTTTTTGCTGACGGTGATAATCTGTTGAAAGGAGGATTATTCAGTATTATATTTTGGTATTTATGGTTCAGATTTAACAGGGAAGGATTGGAAAAACGAATTCAGTTGATGGCCACCCTGTTGTCAGTTTTTGTTGTCATGGCATTTACTCTTGGGCTGGAGCTCTTATTACCTTTCAAATCCAGACCCATGTCAAACACTGGCTTTTTTTTTACTTATCCCTACAGTGTAAATTCAAATATTCACAAACTAAATTCCTTTCCGAGTGATCACGCAGCACTTTTTATTTCACTCACAACAGGTTTTTTCTTTATATCCAGGAAGATCGGCCTGTGGACGTTGATTTATACCATATTATTTATCCTTTTTCCCAGACTATATCTTGGCTATCACTATCCAACGGACCTCCTTGGAGGTGCTTTGATTGGTGCTTCAATAAATATTTACTTTAATCGTTCAGCTATCGTAAAAGAATTTATAGCCAAAAAAGTTATACCCTTTACGGAAAATCATCCCAGCTATTTTTACCCGCTGCTTTTTTTAACTACCTATGAAATTGCGGACCTTTTCATAGGAAGCAGGAACATGGCCAGATTTATATATGAAATTTTAAAACATTCTCAGGTATCTTAATGTACCGGTGATGAATCTGATAGGATATTGCAAAAGCATTTATATGAAACTCATCAGGTGGAGAAAAGGAGATAAAATATTACCGGGTCTGATTATCGATGATATATATTATGACATCTCCCCCTGGGAAGAAGATTATAATGAACGGTTTTTTGAAACCGGCGGCCTGAACCGGTTAAAATTATTTCTGGAAAATAATAAAGGGAGCTTCAGAAAGCTTGATGAGTCGGTGCAATTGGACAGTCCCGATTGCGAGACCTTCCAAAATCGTTTGCATCGGATTGAATTATGCCGATCATGCCAGGGAAACCAAGGCGCAGCCTCCTGCTGAACCGGTCATTTTTCTAAAGTCCACTACGGCCTTATGCGGACCTTTTGATCCGATCATCATTCCTAAAAATTCAAAAAAAACCGATTGGGAAGTAGAACTGGCCATCGTGATCGCAAAAAAAGCATCCTATATAGAACCTGCCGAAGCTCCGGACTTATATCGCCGGTTACTGTTTACATAATGATGTTAGTGAAAGGGAATTTCAGATTGAAAGAAGCGGTACCTGGGATAAAGGAAAGGGCTGCGACCATTTTGCTCCTCTCGGACCCTTTCCTGGCTACACCTGATGAAATTGCGGATATCAACAATCTCCGGCTTTGGCTTAAAGGTGAATGGCAGGATCATGCAGGATGGTACAACCGCCAACCTGATTTTTAAAATTCCTTTCCTGATCTCTTATATCAGTCAGTTTATGACGTTGCTTCCCGGTGATCTGATTTCAACAGGTACACCGGCCGGCGTTGGTCTGGGCATGAATCCGCCCGTTTATCTTTCTCCCGGCGATATAGTGGAACTGGGGATTGACGGACTGGGCAGTCTCCCGCCAGACAGGCTGGTTTCCTACCGACCAGTTACATGACTATTCCGGCAACCTACACAGTCCCGTTTTATTCAGTAGAAGATCTAAGTCTAAATTGTATATGTATTCAGGACGCACGAATTGAATACCATTACCATTAAACCTTACTTATGAAATTGCAGGAAAGCATGACCGGCTTTTACTATGTCGGCACAAAACGGGCGAATATTACAAAACTTGTCAACATTTATAAGCGCGGTTATGCTTCCGGCAATTTGAATCAGCGCATGACTGAGATCTGACAGAAAATGAACATATTCTGCCCGAAGTAATTTGTTGCGAATCAGACTTTGGTTTCCGCCATTAAACAATGGGCTGCATTTGATTTCCAAAAACGAACGCCTGGCAAGAATCCCGCTGATCATTGATGCAGACCGTATGACGACCGTTGAAAATTTTCATTTTATAAGTAACAAAACAGTAGATGATATTATTGAATCTGCAGGAATGGGACGAAAACAATCTGAGTTCGAAGATTCGTTTTCTGCAGAAATACAAAACCCGAGGCAGTGCATCTTGAGAAAGAAACAAAAGGAAGAACCATGACGTAAGATCTCCGGATCGATGCATAGCATTCTTAAAAAGAGCCTTTGATATTATGGTCAGTCTTATGGCCCTTGTTTTACTGGCTCCTGTTATTTCTGCTTATCGCCACTGGCCATACGCATCGAATCCAGAGGACCTGTTTTTTATATTTCCAAAAGAGCCGGAAAGGGATACCGCATTTTTAATTTTTATAAATTCAGAACCATGTATCCAGATGCTGAAAAGCGCAGAATGGAATATGCCCACCTGAATCAATATCAGGATTCGCAATTGGCCCGTTTTTCAAAATTAAAAGACGATCCGCGCATAACCCGGGTCGGCAGGTTTCTTCGGAATAGCAAGCCTCGATGAATTGCCACAACTTTTTAATGTACTTGTTGGGGATATGTCGCTGGTCGGTAACCGTCCCCTGCCGTTATATGAAGCAGAAAATCTGACAACCAGACACACTGGCAAAAAGATTCCTGGCACCCGCCGGCATGACGGGTCTCTGGCAAATTCAGAAAAGAGGAAGATCAGATATGTCAGCAGATGAAAGAATCGGCCTGGATATTGATTACGCAGATAATTCAAATCTGTTAATGGATATGTGGATCATGGCGCATACACCGCAGGCACTCATGCAAAAAGCAAATACATAAATGATTAACTTAGAAAAAATGTAGCCTGTTAATGATTGCTGACAAGCCGAATATTTGTACAATGTCAGACTACTGATAAAGAAATTAATAACCCCTAGCCTCCGACCAATCCGTGCCCTTTTTTTTCTTCTTTTTAATCCTGGCGGCCACCCGGCCTGTAATGTCCCAGATGCCAGTGTAGACAGTCTGATCCGACTGGTTGAACGAGCATCCTAAAAACGATTCCGACGAAAATCCATTGGATGCATCGCATCAGCTATCTGCTGAGCGAATCCGATGTAACCAGATCATTTGCCTATTACGGAATGGTTTCCCGGCTGAGTGATTCCCTGAATTTTACCTATGGAAAGGCACTGGGAAATATCAACCTGGGTATCCTGCTTTCTTCCTCCGGAAATTTCGAAGTCCAGCACGAAGGCCTTTATCAAAGCCATTGAACTGGCAAAAGAATGCAATGAACCCCGCATTGAAGCAGTTGCCCTGAATAATATCGGAGAAAATTTCGCTTCCCTGAAAGATTATGATAAATGCCGCGCAATATGCCCTGCAGGCTGTCGAGATCAATATGCATATTGAAAGCCTGGCGCGGCGTCGCCATTAATTATGAACTGTTACACCGCTGTGACCTGGAACAGGGATTATATACCAATGCAAAAATAAACCTCGACAAAGGAATGCCCTATGCCATCTGAGACCAAGAAAATTATATTCTGTCGCAGTTTTATCTGGGTTATGGAAAACTGCATGCGATCAACAATCGGAATGATTCTGCCAATTATTATTTTAATAAAGCCATTAGTACTGCGCCAGCAAAAGGTGGATCTGAGAAATGAATTCCAGGTATATCTGGCAGAAGCAAAATATCTGAAACATATTCCCGAACGCGAAAAAATTGCCTTCTTTCCAAAGCCATGAAACTGGCAGAACAAACACAATATGCAGAAGGGCATGCAAAGAGTGCCGGAACAACTGTCTTCCGCATATGATGCGCTGAACAACAAGGATTCCTCTCTGTTTTATTACAGAATGTATCGTTCCGTATCGGATTCCCTGTTCTCTGAAAATAACCAGCGGAAAATGATCGTGAATGAATCCGAATGGACAGATCAAGAAAAAGGAACTGGAAAACAATAATCTTAAACAACTTGCCGCCGCACAGAAAAGACAAATTGCATTTTCAAATATCCTGCTTTTCCTTATCGGAATCGGATTTCTGCTGGCCATATTCGTTGCCTTTCTGTTATACAAATCCTTTCAGGCAAAAAAATTAAAGAATGATATCCCAGTATAAACAAAAAATAGCAGAAACGGAAATGCAGGCCTTACAGGCTCAGATGAATCCGCATTTCTTTTTCAACAGCCTGAACAGTATTGAGAATTTTATCATGCAGAATGAGAAAAAACTCGCTTCTGACTACCTGAACAAATTTGCCCGCTTTATCCGCAGTATCCTGGACAGCAGCAATAACGACCTGATCGAACTGAGTAAAGACCTCGAATCTCTTCAATTATATATCGACCTGGAACAACTTCGATTCAATAATAAATTCACATATTTCTGCCAGGTGGATCCCTCGCTTGTTGCAGGGCGACTATCGTGTGCCCGCCCTGCTGGTGCAACCTTTCCTGGAAAATGCCATCAATCATGGAATCGGGCCGAGCGACCGGACGGACCTGAAAATATGTCTGAAAGTCAAGCTGAATCAATAATATGATTCACTATATTATAGAGGACAATGGGATCGGCACGGATCAGTCAAGGATATATAACCAGTTGAATAAACCCTTTCACAAAAGTGTGGGTATGAAACTCACCCAGGATCGGATAAATATTTTTAACCAGTAGCGCGGCTTCATCCGAAAGTGTAAAAATCATCGATTTATTTGATGAAGAGCATAATCCAGTCGGTACAAGAATTGAATTTGCCATAAAAGTTCTTAACATATGCAAGTCCTCAAAGCCATCCTGGTAGATGATGAATTAAACAGTCTGCAAAACCTGCAATTCAAAATACAGGAATACTGTCCTTCGGTAAAAGTGGTAGCCCAGTCCCAAAATCCGGAAGAAGCGATCCGCCTGATCCAGCAACATAAACCGGATGTTATTTTCCTGGATATTGAAATGCCCCGGATGAGCGGATTCAAAATGCTGGAACAGATTCCGGAAATTGATTTTGAAGTGATATTTATAACTGCCTATAATCACTACGCCATCAATGCCATCCGTATCAGTGCCTTTGATTACCTGGTAAAACCGGTAGCCATTGAAGACCTGCAGCAAACCGTTGAACGGCTGGGAAACTTTTCCGTCAAAAAAACCAGGGAAAGAGCTGAACTACTGAAAGAAAAACCTGGCAAATCCGAAAAGCCAGGAAGATCATATTGCCATTCCGACCAATGACGGACTCGAATTCATTCAGATAAAACAGATTATCCGCATTGAATCCAGTTCCAATTATTCCAAAACTCATTTTACTGAATGGCCAGCACATGCTGGTGACCCGGCAGCTAAAAGATTTTGAAGAACTGCTTCAGGATTACCGGTTTTACCGGGTACATCATTCACACCTCGTCAACCTGAATTTTATTGCCAAATATGTACGCGGTGACGGTGGTCAGATTACCATGCGCAACGGGGATATCATAGACGTATCGCGAAGAAAAAAAGAAGTCTTTCTGAAATTAATCGGAGGCTGATTTCTTTGTCCGCCGGATGATTCTAAGATCCGACTTGTTTAAATATAGTATCAGGTGCTTCAAGTTCCTTTTCAGCGTAAATATCTTTATTCCCCGACATACTCAGGTACTCATCTACAATATCACTGTCAGGATTCAGCTTGAACAGACGTTCAATAGCAGCTCGTTTCAACAAATGGATTATCCTGTATTCCCTGTTGGGAAAGAAAATATAATATTCCGCTATCATCCAAATATTTGTCTCCTGATCTTTCATTGGCGGAGGAAAAAGTTGAACCTCCATAATGACGCCTTAACCAATTTGGTACGGACTACTTTGTACAGGGAATACTTACTGTTATCACTTACTGATGACCTCGAACAAATCCTTGTCGTTGATAAAATTGATATGCTTGAAAACATAGGCCGAATCGTGCCAGTAAAATAAGATCGCTTTGAATTCCCGGCGGTCGATCTCATATATCTGTTTAAAATCCGCAGTGATTAAAAGCCGGTGATCTATCTTATCGAAATTGAACAGAAATGAATCACTGCTGATGATGGTATTATTGGAAGACAATATTCTGGCCTTGACCCAACTGCTGTCGAAATAAAAATTCTTTCCGTTGAATGATATATCATTTGCATAAGGAAAGGGAGTGCTGATCTGGTAAATTTCGGAACTGCATTTCCCTGCGCATTTAAGTAATATACGAAATTGCAATACAAAGCAACGTACAGGTAATATATTTTTTCATTACCGGACCTCAAAGCAGTCTACCGAATTTACGAAAAAAGAAGCAAAGAAACCAGGTATTCCGCCGGCAGCGACATGTTATTCTTAATTAAATAATACGACCCGCCGGACCCGCGGTTGCGTTTATCCCATAATAATGAGTGACTGGGGGGGTCCGGAGCCCTTCCCCCAATTAAACAGGCATGCCGTACTAGTCCCGACCGTTCATTTTAATATTGGAAAAAACGGCTTTTATATCCGGATGTTGTTTGGGTCCGTCCCCGGCAAATCTGGCAAAAATTGAAAATCCGGCCTGTGCTGTTCCTTTCAGCCATTCTGCTTCATATTCATCTGCTTTGAACCAGGCATCATTGTCATTGGATTTTTTATAAATAGTCAACCGTTTGCCAGTTCTTTCAACTTTTATCCATCCGGTTAAAACATCGGTTTTGTCAACCATTGTCTTTGTTTTGCTGTTGGCAGTCTTCCTTATAAAAAATTTTGGTCTGTCGTTGCCCGCAGTGCCCATAGAGACGATCAGGTTATTTTCTTCAATACCGGATGCACTCCTGACAATTATTCCAGCCTGCTGAAATCCATTGTCCGGCATCTCGGCCTTATTGCTTCTTTTATTCACGGTCAATTTTGCTTCTATACTGAAATCTCCATCCATAGTTTTATAAATCATTCCCCCTGATTGATTATCCTCCCAATTGGATTTTACCAGGGCAACCAATTTCATGCTATCCCCATTCCCGCTGGAAAAAAAATAATCTTTGTGTAAAAAATTCCAGCCTTCTGTGGAATTTACCGCGCCCTGCTCATCATTTCTTCTGGAAATCGCTTCCATCATATTTCTGTTCTCTTCCGTCGGGCTCAATATATTGGTAGTCCCCCAAAATAATGAATCAAAGTCAGCGGGAAGATTGACTGCCAGGTCTTTTCTTTTCCATTCTTCACCTTTTTCAATCTCTTTGCGTATGCCGGGTTGAAAATCTGTAACCATCAGTTCAGACTGGATAAAAAGGTGAAGATTAATGTCCTTTTTAGTCTGCCTGAAGTCTATTCGATATTCCAGACTGGCATTGTCCAGAAATAACCGGTCCCCAATCTCGCGGTAGGAGGAGGTTCTGGACCAGCCTTTTATTGAGAAATCAATATGCAGCAATCCGGCGAAAATCTTATCCGTTCCTTTCAGGCTTTTAATGTATGGAGTGCCGGCCACGCTGTTATGCGCCTCATATTTCAAAACGGAATAGGTTTCTGCGTCTATAAATATTCTGCCGCTTTCCAGGGCTTCATGGATTTCAGCCCGCTGATCGAAACCTAATACATATACCCGATGTCCATCGAAGTGGGTAACCATTACTTTTTTATACGTGAAGTATTTTATTTTGTCTTCATTTAAAAAATCCGGTTGTCCCATCGTAAAACTCAGGCTGACGGCATCCTGGGGACCGCCACCAGGATGAAAATCCTCGAATAACCGGGTGTATGACACATCTTCCTTGCTCCTTCCTTTAACCAGCATCAGCCTGGATGATTTTTTTTGAGGAAAGAATTGTGTTTTGAAAACGGCTTCGGAAACCGAATAATATTGTTGGCTGTCTTTTATGATTTCCCTGTAAAAAGCCATGTTCTCAAAATCCCGATAATGTTTTGAATCATTAATTCTGCTGATGGCCCTGTGGAGAATTTCCGAAACACCCATTGGCTGAACCACCACTTCTTCCAGATCTTGTGGTTCCTGCTCAAGATAAATTGTAAAATTTTTTTGAAGTTTCTCCTGAGCCGGTTTTAATAGCACACTCTTGTATCCGATCGCTGAAAATTTTATGGAGTCCGTTTCCCCGGCTTCATACAAACTGAAAGCTCCTTCCCGGTTGGTGATACCACCACTCATCTGGGAAGACTTAAAAATAAGAATACTCACACCGGCCAGGCTTTCATGTGTTTTGGAATCCAGGACAACTCCGGTTATGGAGCCTGCCTGAGCCCGGATAATCTGTGGGAGAAATAGTGCAAACAAAAGAACAAATAATTTCATATCACCGGCCTTTGAAAGAATTGGTATGACGGCCGAATGATCTTAAAGTTACAGACAGGCACTACCGGATCAACACGCTTGTTCCCCGGAGGAAGAATTTCTTACCGGAAGCACCGTCCGTATACCGGAGGGTCCATAAAAAAGTGCCGGTTGGTTGAGGCTTACCACCGATGGTTCCATCCCATTTCCGGGACCAGTCACGGGTTTCAAATACAAGCTGTCCGTATCGGTTATAAACCAGAAATTCCAGGTCGGTTGCAGAAAAAGCATTCAATGGATACAGGTAATCATTTTTCCCGTCATTATTGGGAGTAAATGCATTGGGCACCGTAATATAACAGCTCTGTAGTTTTGTGATGGACGCCCGCACAGTGTCATAGCAACCCAGATTATTTTTTACCGCAAGTGTTACGTTATATGTTTTTCCTCTGTCAGTATTGGGATACAAATGCGCGCCGGGTGTTTCGTCTAAACTGGAATTTCCATCTCCGAAATCCCAATACCAGGCAACTATATTGCCTATACTGGTATTGCCAAAGCTTACTACATCTTTCGGACAAACTTCCTGGGGGGCCTGAAAAGATGCCTTTAAAATATTATCCAGGTTGACCACACGGGTAACCGTATCGCTGCAAAACCCATTGGTGACAATATGCTGTACCTGTTTTGGACCGAATACGTCTTCAATAATGGAAGGATTCTGTGCCGGACTGGTGAAAGCACTATCAATTATCCATTGCCATTGATTCACACCATTGGCGGGCTGATAGTTCAGCTCGATTGTATCAAACTTACAACCATAGTCAATAGTATAATCGAAGAATGCCGATACCGTATCTTTTGTGCTAAAGGAAACGACAGCACCGGCTGTTGTTGCCTGGCCACATTCATTTATGATTGTATTTCCATCGTTGCCCGCTTTAAGTGTAACCTGGTAATTTCCTTCTGTAACAATGGAGTCGCTCAGCGTAATATCTATCACATTGGTTAATCCCTCGTCGGAGCAGTTAGCCGAAGCGCCGATAATTCCAACGTTTGTGCTGCCGGATAAGTTAAAATCTGAGCCATCAGGCGCAATAGAACTGCATTGCATCGGATCTGAAAACACCAGATGAAGAATTTTGGGTGCACAGGCAGGCGGCGTTAGGCTATCCATGGGCGTTGGATGGGGCGGCAGTACAGTGAAAGAAATACTTTCGTCCACCGGAACCGACCTGCCACAGTCATCCAATAATGTATTTTCATCATTTCCAAGTTTCGCCTTCAGCGAGTAAGTGCCGGGATCAAGCGGGGCGCTCAGTGTAATCCGAAGGGAGTCCATATCAAATGCATTACTGCAATTTGCTCCAACAGCAGATATAACGCTTACCGGATTTGATTCAATAGAGAAATCGGAACCATCCGATGCCAGGCTGTTGCATCGCATCGGTTTATTCAAAACAACAGTTAAGGATTTCCTGTCACATAAAACAGTTGCCGTCTCCAAATGCGGCAATACCGGATCTTTTATAACGGCCGAACCACCACCAAACGTCAATGAATAGCCACTTTGCGATTCTGTATAGTGGCTCACCAGCAGCAGATATTTATGCCCCTGTTTCAGGTTAGGCATAGTACTGAATGTAGGATGTTTGTCTTTCGGAACTGAAGCGCACTGTATTTTAGGACTTCCTCCGCCTTTGGCGCCGGTTAATCCATAGGTTCCTGCCCAGTTTCCGGTTACAATTAATGAAGCGTTGGTATAGACATCGTTCGGATCGTGGCCTGTAATATCGTAAAGCATCCAGTCATAATCATCGCCGAGATTATTTGGTGTAATCGTGAACCCGAGACTCCCGGCTGTATAACAGGTAAAAGAATACCAGAAAGGATTTGTATCCTGATAAAGAGCCCCGTCCATCGTACAACCCGGCACGGCCAAACTATGGGTATGGCCTTTGGGAACGGTTGCCTGTTTGAAGGTATCTTCCCCGCATACCGGGAATGCCGAATAAGCCATCTGACCCGTTACCGGAAAAACCTGCGCCGCCGCATGACCCCAGACAAGCAGTAATATTACAGATAAAGCAGTCTTCACAATATACTATATGACAGATTGTGTTATAGAAACGTTGCCATGGATCGGCTTAAAGATCAGTCTTTTTTGGAATCGATAACCATCCATTTGCCGGGGTAAACTGAAAACTGCGTATTACTACTTCTACCGGTTTCCGATCGGCCGGCGGACTCCCGCCGAATAACCAGAAATTGATGTGGACAGGCATACTGAGCCGGCTTATAGAACTGCCGGGACGGGCAAAGGTTGAAGTGAAAATCAGATCTTTCCAATTAGTGGAAATCCCGTCAAAACTCGAACAGATTACTGTATCCGCGTTACGTTGGAATATATGCGTGCTCAGGTTTGATTTCAGTGTGAATTCGCGGGTAGTGGAACTGTTTTTAATGCTATCCCTGCCGGCTGGCCAAATGGTGTAATTCAGATTCGGAAAACCTGCATTCCCCCACCTCGCTATTTCAATATCCATTTCATCAAAACCATCATTACCGGAATAATTGAAAAGGCCCAAAACGATATTTTTATCCTGCTGATCAATTTTTCCTTCCACAACAAACAGATAACTTCCATACCCGAATTTTAAGGATGAAGTAATTTCAGGGCATCTCCACTCACCTGTTACACTGTCTTTGTTTATCCAAAGATGCAGCCATCCCCGGGAATCGACCCGGACACAGTCATCAGAAAAATAATTTGGTCCCGGACCCTGTTTGATTTCGGTATTTCGAACTGACCAGTTATAACCGCTGAAAAAGATTGATCTTTCCTTATTCTGTGTGCGACCAATCAGAAAACTGAACAGTAAACCATATGATAAAATAAATCTCCTCATGAATATTGATGCAATTTATGAAAGACCTTACTTTATAAGCGGTAATCCCGTTCGGGTAAAATTGATTTTATTTTGACGTTTTAATTACCATCACATTATGCATAAGAATATCATTCTCCTGATAAGCATTGTACTAATATTTTCAGGTTGTAGTCAATTCGGGGCAGGAACAAAAGCCGGAAATTCAGATTCATCATTTCAACAGATTTCTGAATCTTTTATCAGCGGTTATCTGGACTGGAGACCGCAGGAAGGGGTAAATCTGGGACTTCATATGTATGACGGGAAATTAACTGATCTCAGCAAGAGATCAATCGATGGGGAACTGGCCCGTCTTAAGGAATACGATCAAAAACTTTCCAATATAGATACGGGTTCCTTATCGGAAAAAATGCTTTATGACTACCGGATTCTCAGAAACGCAATTAGTTCGGAGATTTTCGATATCGAAGATATTGGCGCCTATACCAAAAACCCGATGAATTATGCCGGTATAATAGATGTAAACGTTTATGTGAAACGCAATTTCGCTCCGATAGAAGACCGCGTCAGAGCCATCATCGCAATAGAAAATCAGGCCCCGCAGCAGTTGGACAATGCAAAGGCGAACCTGGAAGATTCATTAGCGAAACCCTATGTGGAGACTGCCATTCAAATAGCAAAGGGTTCGGTTGCATTTCTTGGAGCTGACCTTGTTACTGCTTTGAAAGATGTAAAGAATGATTCCCTGATGGCCAACTTTCAGGCTTCGAATAAAAAAGCAATGGATGCCCTTAATGGATTTGTTAGCTGGCTGGAAAAAGAAAAACTTCCCAAAGTGCATAACCATTATGCCATCGGCAACGAAAATTACCGGAAAATGCTGCTTTATAATGAAGGCATTACCCTGTCGCCCGAACGTATTTTGGAAATTGGAATGGAAGAACTAAAAAAAGAACAGGAATCTTTCAATACCGCCGCACGGATTATTAATCCCAATAAAAAACCGGTAGACGTTTACAATGAGCTGGAAAACGAGCACCCCACGGCAGTGAATCTGCTCCCCGACGCCAGGAAAACACTGGATTCTATCCGCCAATATGTTGTGGACCGGAAAATTGTGAGCATGCCTTCAGAGGTTCGTGTTCAGGTGAAAGAAACTCCTCAATATGCCCGCGAAACAAGCACAGCTTCTATGGACACGCCTGGTCCCTTCGAAGCGAAAGCCACGGAGGCGTATTATTACATCACTCCGGTAGAACCCAGATGGACGCCTACCCAACAGGAAGACTGGCTGCGCCAATTTAACTATTATACTACCGACGTGGTAACTATACATGAAGCCTATCCGGGACACTACACGCAGTTTTTGCATTTGAATGCTTCGTCCGCCACCCGGATAGAGAAAATATTCAGCAGCTATGCATTTGTTGAGGGTTGGGCACATTACTGTGAAAAAATGATGCTCGATGAAGGCTATGGAAATAACGGCGATACAATACGCGCTGCCAAATTCCGCCTGGCCCAGTCGGGAGATGCCCTGCTCCGGTTATGTCGGTTATGCGTGTCCGTTAAAACACATTGCCAGGGTATGTCATTGGATGATGCCACGAAGTTCCTGATGACTAACTGGTATCAGGGAGACAAACCTTCCAGACAGGAGGCCCTGCGCGGCACTTTTGACCCGGGTTATCTTTATTACACCATTGGAAAACTGGAAATAATTAAACTGAGGGCTGATTATCAGAAACAGGAAGGAGCAGATTTCTCATTGTTAAAATTTCACGACCTGTTATTGGATAACGGCATGCCTCCCATACGACTTTTGAGAGAACGGTTACTGAAGGATAAAAACAGCTGGGATAAATTATTGTAATCCCTGGCATTCTTTTTTAAAGGCATAAGGAAAAAATTGCCTTATGCCTTCGACGGTAATAAATCACTATCATTATTATCCCGAATCTGAAATTTTAAGGGTGATATTTGTTTCCGGACTGATATATGAATATAAATCCGTTCCCAAAAACATCTATGAGAAAATGCGTTCTTCCTTTTCAAAGGGAAAATTTCTAAATGAAAATATAAAAGGAAAATTCCCTTTTGAGAAGATCCCGCCACACCGTTAGAATTTCCTTCAGACCTTCATTTTTGCACTGCTGAATCTTCCAACCAACTCCCCACCAGCCAGAACATGCTCTTTCATCGATTCAAGCAGATTCTTTTTATGCGTACCCACCGGCATGTCCAGCATACTATCCAAAGCATAAACCTTAAACAGGTACCGGTGTGTTCCTACAGGAGGACATGGACCCGTATACCCTAATTGATTTTTGCTGTTTCCGCCTGGTGTTCCCGTATTTGCATTTTCTTCAATATCCTTTACAGGAGGAATATTCCATACAACCCAATGATCAAAAACTCCAGATGGCGCGTCCGGGTCTTCAATGATTATTGCCAGCGATTTCGTACCCGGTGGGATTGATCCGATATGCAACGGCGGATTTATATTTTCACCTTTACAACTGTATTTTATTGGTATTTCCTCCCATTCTGAAAAAGCCGGACTTGATATTGTAAGATTATTCATAATCTTCTATTTAATGAAAAAACCTGGCCACACCAAATGTCTGTCAGGGAATGACCGTCTCTTATAAAAATCGAAAAATAGTGCCAATAACGATTGCCCTTGACTACCGGATTTATGTGGAATTTTTTCCCGAAGAAAAATACATTGTTAAACATTGCTTGAACCGGGAAAGATTTGCGTCATTCCTTACCCTTCCTTCACGGTTACCTGAGTAATACCGTGGAACCTTTCAGGGAGGTTTTTTTCCCGGCATCATCGGTATAATAGAGCATCCAGATATAGGTTCCGGATTCCTGCGGGTGCCCGTTAATTGTACCATCCCATTTTTTAGACGGATCCCGGCTTTCGAATACAAGCTGTCCAAAACGGTTAAATACCTGAAATTCAAAATTAGATACCTGGAAAGCATTGAGTGGATAAAGCCAGTCGTTCTTCCCGTCGCCATTTGGGGTAAAGGCATTGGGAACAGTTATATAACAACTCTGGAGTTTGGTAATCTCCGAGATTGCTGTATCCTGGCAACCCAGGTTATCCTGTACGATAAGTTTGACCCGATAAGTTATTCCCTGCCTTGTTTCGGGGAATGCATGATCGGGTGGTACTTGTTCTGTGCTGGACGTGCCATCACCGAAATCCCAGTAATATGAAATGATATTTCCGACACTGATATTATTGAATGCAATTATTCCTTTGGGACAAACCTTATCCGGCGCCTTAAATGCCGCAGTCAGCAAATTATCGAGGTTGATAATCTCTGAAACGGTGTCACTGCAAAAACCGTTTGAAACAATATGCTGAATATTTTTCAATCCAAAAATATTTTCCAGAATGCTGGTGTCGGGTAAAGAACTGGTCCATAAAAAGTCAGTATTCCAATACCATTGATTCACTCCGTTTGCCGGCGAGTAGTGCAGGTTGATCGTATCGTATGTACATCCATAACCTATCGTATAATCAAAGGCGGCAGATACCGCGCCTTTAATTTCAAAAGAAATAGCAGAACCTGCCAAAGCCATCGAATCACATTCATTGGAAATTGTATTTCCATCGGTTCCCTGCACCAGGAAAACCTGGTAATTGCCATCTGTCACAATGGGTGACTTAAGTGTAAGCATAATACTACTGGTCAGGTTACCGGCACAGACGGCTTCCGCCTTAGAAATTTCCACAGGTGAATATCCCAAAATCTTAAAATCAGATCCGTCAGCTGCTATTGTACTGCATTTTATCGGGGTTGAAAATACAAGTTGAATCTTGAGGGGTTGACAAGTGGGCGCAACAATACTATCCAGAGAAGGCAGAGCGGTAGAGACAAAAAAATCAATTTTGTCTCCCTCAGGCGCCTGGGAACCACAATCATCCTCTAGCGTATTGCCATCACTCCCGTTTGCAATCATCAGCGTATAGTTGCCCGGCGGCAGCGGATTGCTCAGGGTAAGTTCGAGATAATCAAAATCAAACTGGGGACTACAGTTTAACCCGACTGCTTTTGTAATTGAACCGGAAGAGGACAAAATGGTGAAATCTGAACCGTCAGCAGCCAGACTACTACACCGGACAAACTTTGTAATGCCGACAGTCAGGGTTAGTTTGTCACATCGGGGAACAACTGATAATAAGTGGGGTAATGCCGGATCATTAATTATAGCCGTTCCACCAAAACTTAAAGTGTAACCGCTTTGTGCGTCGGCAGGGTGACTCACCAAAAGGATATAATGGTGTCCTTGTATCAAATCCGGTGATTTAGTGTATGGAGACACATTTTCAGATGTGGTTGAACTGCAATTAGCTGAACTAACCCCGTCATTTCTGGCCCCCGTGGGGCCGGGTACCGCGGACCGGTTGCCATTCACCAGCCGGCTGGTATCTACGTAAATGACCCCTGGCAGATAACCAGTGATATCAAAAAGCATCCAGTCATAATCATCTGAAGGATCACCCGGCGTGATATCAAATTCCAGGGTTCCGGATTTATAACAGGTAAATGCGTAAAAAAAAGGATTCGTATCCGGATACAGGTCACATCCTGAAACCCTTATGGAAGTCGAATAGCCTAAAGGAACCGCTGGTTGCCTGATCGTATCTTTTCCACATAGCGGAAATGCTGTAGCGGGAAATTGACCCTTGGCTGGAAAGGATTGTGACCATCCATAAAATGGGAGAACTATCAGATAGGCAAGTAAAACCGCTTTCAAGGAAAATCCGGGTTCTTTTAAAGTGAAATAGGTGCTGAACCGGCTAAAGTTCAGTCTTTTTGAACATTATAAGATACGTAAACCGGAGCCCATAGGACACCGGAAAATAAAAATACCCGGACCGTCCTATTTCCGACTGTTCATTCGATATAATCCGGTAAGACAATCTTTCAAACAAAAAAAAATAAAATGGAACAGAGAATGAATCCCTATGAAAAGGGGACGCGCGCTATGCAGGGTCTGTTTAGCCAGGCGGCCTATCTTTCAAAATCTTCAGTTGAACAATCCCTGTTGGATCTGATTTACTTCCGGGTTTCTCAGATAAATGGCTGTGCTTATTGCCTGGATATGCATTCAAAAGATTTGAGGGTATCGGGTGAAACGGAACAGCGCCTGTATGTACTCGAAGCCTGGCGGGACGCTCCCTTTTACAGTGAACGCGAGCAGGCCGCACTGGCCTGGGCAGAAGCTTTGACACGGCTGGCCGGGAAACAAGTCCCGGATGACGTGTACAGAGAAGCAAAAAATCAATTCTCCGAATCAGAACTAATAGATTTAACGATGGCAATTGTAGGTATTAATAGTTTCAACCGTATTAATATTGCTTTCAGGGTGGAAGCAGGTGCCTATCAGCCTGGCATGCATGCTGTTAATCAGGCGGTATGAGTTGAACACGCGCAGACTTTTTCATGAGCTCTTACACTGGAACGGAAGGTACTCCTCTTAATAAATTAATCGGATGCCGGCACCATTCTGGCCGATAAATCGGGATCCTTCATGTCCTTGTCAAAGGGAAACATGGGGCGTTGAATTCTTTTGTATTTGAGGCCCTCCAGATTTTGATCCACACCTCCGGGCGTAAGGGCCATGATCCAGTCTGCTCTCATAGCATAAAGTTCGGGCTGTAAATAGCCAATTTTAACAACCACAATATCTGTTTTGCGTGGATCGAGCCCCAGTCTGGTAAAATCAATTTCCTTATGGTAGGGCTTACGTTTTTTTGTTACAATAATGTGTACCGATCCAACCCTTACAACGACTTCCACCTCTGCATCCGGATCACCCTTTTTAATAAATTCAACTGTTCCGGAGATCAGTAATGGCGGGGCATATCTTGCATCTACCATTGCACCTGCGTAACCTTGTACTTTTCCACCTACACCGGCCCTGATCGCATTTTCAACCAGCCCGGGTCCGGGAATTGAAGCATAGATGAGCCCGGGTCCGGTGGCAGATTTAAATTCGGAACGGGAAAGTATTTGCTTCAGGGTCCAGGTCACATCTCCAGCACCTCCCGCGGTGGGGTTATCTCCCATGTCACTGATGAAAAAAGGATGCTTATGACTTTTCAATGCGCTGTCAAGGCATTCATCCAGTGTTGCCGTAGGTGCGACGAAAGCAAAATCAAACCTGTCATTCCAAAAAGTTTGGGCCAGCTGCTCAGCAGTTTTTTTTACTTTTTCCCTGTCATCACCGGTAACCATCACTACCGCGTGATTTCGGGGTTCATCCGCCCAGGCATATCCTATCCAAATTGCTGCATCAATAATTCCCGGCTGTGCAGCTGCCGGCGCTACCTGCGCATAGAGACTTTTTCCCGGTTCAATCCGGGTGCTGGTCTTCTCACCGGGTAAAAGAATAGGAACGGCAATCCATACTTTATAAGCCGGCTTTCCCTTGCCGCTTTCAATCCGGTCCAGAAGATTTTCCACTGCCCGTTCCCGGGTTTGCATGGCATCCTCGTGGGGTGCCATCCGGTAACAGGTAATCAGGTCAGTATTCTCTGCGAGACGCCAGGATACGTTACCATGAAGGTCCATAGATGTTGAGATGATCGTTTTTTTACCAATTACTTCACGGATCCTGGAAATAAAATCACCTTCCGGATCATCCAGACCAACCACACTCATCGCCCCGTGGATATCGAAAAACAATCCGTCGTAAGGCCCGTTTTTTCTCAGCGAATCCAGTGTTTTGGCAACGAGGGATTCGTATGCCTGCCGCGTGACAGCGCCTCCGGGCAAGGCATTACCCACCAGGACCGGAATCCAATCGGCTCTTTTTCGAATGGGCGAATCAGCAGATAAAAAAGGATAGAGCGTGAATACGCTTGTGCCGTATCTGGCATGAAAAGCTTCTTCATTCGTCAGCGCCGGGGAAAATGTACTGGATTCTATAGATAATCCTGCAATAGCAATACGCGGAAGTTCTGTATTCTTTAATGTCGGGCGCGGAGGACCCGCAACTAAACCTTCTGACAATAAAATGATTGGAATAATAAGGATAAGAAAATATTTCATGTCTGTTTTTTTATTTATCGCTACTCTCTCCATCAACAATATATCCGCCGCGGGGGGTACCCCCGACACATCCTGAATTTACAATGTTCCAGTTCAAAATTGTAACTTCAAAATTATTATGAAAATTATCCTGCTTTTCATACTGAGCCTGACGGGTTTTTTGACTGTTTCCCATGCGCAGATCGCATTTGTAGACACCAAGTACATCCTGAATAAAATGCCGGAGTACAAGGATTCCCTGAATAAATTAAACTACCAGAGTGCTATATGGCAAAAAGAAATAGACGACCAGCAGGCCATTCTGGACAGAATGTATGTCGATTTCGAACGGGATGAACCCATGCTCACTGACGAATTAAAGAAAAAAAGAACTGACCAGATTTTTTATCATGAAAAGGGATTGCGGGATCTGCAAAGAATGCGTTTTGGATTTCAGGGTGATTTATTTAAGATGAGGGTGGAATTATTAAAACCCCTGGAAGACCGCGTAAACGCAGCTGTTCAAACTACTGCAGTCAGGTTGAAATATACAACCGTCCTGAATAAGAGTGAAGGCATCACCGTTTTATACGCCAAATCAAATCTTGATATTACTGAAGAAGTGGAAAAAGAAATGGGATTGATAAAATAATCACTGCAGTGTCCATGACATCCCCGATTTCTGACACCTTTTATAAAGGCGTAACCTTATTACGAAGATCAGGAAATTGCAAAATGTATAACCGGTTTATCTTAATCCTGCTTTTTTTGAATTATGATCCCCACAGACGTTACGAGAAATTCGTTTAATTGCAATTTCAGATGAACTGTTTCCTTATGTGGGCTCATATCCACCATAAAATCTTCGGGTTCCTCGCCATATGAATAATCCAGATCTTCTACGAAATGGCCCGCAATCCGGAGTTTGTTTGCGATTGATTCTATATCTCTCGCCCGGTATATTACTGTATCGCCTTCTTCCTGTGTGCGGATGTTCGACGATATATTGAATTCCGTAGTGTGTACGGCCCAACCTCCCGGTTTTAAAGTAGACAATTGATTTTTCAAAAAATTTTCACCTAGTACAAGTGAACCGAGATGTTCAAACGAGCAGCTGGACCAGTTAAAATCAAATCCCTTTAAATCCGGGGGTATATTGTTCATATCCACTGCCTGGTAATTCACATGTTTTTCCAGTGTATCCCGGCTGCATAAGCCTCTCTTATTTAAAGATTCGATTCCCAAACAAAGCTGATCTCCAGAATCCCAGCCCCTGGCCAGTCCTTCCTGGGGGGAAATATCAGTAGCCATTATATCACAACCGTAGTTGGCAAAAATTGAGGGCAATGGCTCAGAGCCAACTGCAAATACCAAACCCCTCTTCCCTTCCTCAATACATCCCCTTTCCCACAGGGCCTGCATAATATAAACGTACTCCCATTGCTTACGATGAAACCTGGCGGGTTCATTCAACTCCTTACACCATCGGGAATACCATTCGGTCTGCCAATCCCTGGCTTTGCACAATTCAGATTTTCTGGTGTCAATTCTATTCATAATATGACGCACCTCTTAATTTCCCGTCAATTAGATCCGAAGTAAAGAAATATTATTAATTATAATAGTGATTCGTAAACCTCGAGATATTTCTGGGCACTCTTTCCCCATTCAAAATTCTTACCCCGACTGATAATTGATTCTGTCATATTATACTTATTGTAGCATAACATCCCCTCTGAAAATACTCCATGCATGTGATCCGCATCAAAGTTGGAAAAATAAAATGCAGTTTCACCTCCTATTTCAGGCAGTGAGGTAAGATTCGACAGAAATATTGGTTTTCCAAATTGCATAGCCTCAACGACCGGGGCGCCAAATCCTTCTGCAAGGGAGGGCTGCATAAAAGCCATACATTGTTTCAAATACCATGCTTTTTCCGATTCGGTAACTGGCCCAAGCAAATGAATATATTCGGATATCCGTAGTTTTTCTGCTTTCGCTTTGATATGATCGACGTAGTCCGGATCGTCAAGTATTCCGGCAATCACAAGCTCCATACCTGGATTTCTTTCTATCAAGTCGAGCAATACATGATAGTTTTTTTTTCTATTAATATACCCCATCCCGAAAATGAAAGGACGGTTAGGCCGGTACGAAGATTTGCTTAAAGCCGGTGAAACTAATTTATGAATCCCATTATGAATAACGTACACAGGCTTATTACCTACTTCACAGTGCCGTTTTACATCCGCCTGTGTAAATTCTGAAATACATATAATGGCATCACTTCTGTCTATCAGTCTTTGTGTGTGAATTAGGCTTTCCTGTTGTTCTTTTTTTGGCTTTCCCTCGTGCAATGAATTCAGATCGTGAATTGTCAGCACAACCTTAATATGTTTGTGGGTCCTGGTGTCAGGCAGAATTCGACCTGATTGAAAAGGAGCATGCCAGATCCTGCAATTTGACAGAAATGGGTTCAAATATTTATGCCAGGTCCTTTCTATGATATGATATCTGTGATCGTAAGGCAGAATCCTGGATGAAGGCAGATACATTCTCAATGGTGGACTGTTCTGCACTTTAAGGACAGTATTTATCCTTTCTCCCAGGTTAAGGCAGTATTGATAAAGCCCGGAATGGGGGTAGCGCATTAGATTACAATCCAAAATGATCCCTTCCATATAAGTTAAACTGCAAACAGTTGATTTGCCTGCAATAGATATTAAAACCCTAAACTGATAGCAAAGTACACCAGCTCTTTGATCGCCATTCAATCAATAAAATCAGTATTTAGCTTCGAAAAATATGCATTTTTTACCAGACAATGCTTGACGAAGATCATCCAAACCTTTGCTTTTTCTCATAGACAATCCAAACTAATTGATTTATCTTACTAAAGTTCAATATCTGAATTGATTAGCAGCAATTTTTCGACCCACGACCTCATCAACCTCCCGCAAAAATTTCATTGATCTAAGCAGACCGATATGGTGAATATTTTATTTGATTGTGAGCGGATGAAGTATTTTAACACGGGGCTATATTTCTATTGTCTGAATTTAGGCAGAGCTATTCAAAACAACCTTGATCCAACAATAATACGCCCCAGTTTTTATACACCAGGCAATGGGATCCCTTACTTTGGCATGAATGCCTGTTATTCTCCACAAAATTCGCTACACAAATTTTGGAAGCCGTCATTAAAAGGGTTCGATATCTGGCACTGCACTTATCAAAACTCGGATTATTTGCCGCACCGGGATCGAAAAATTAAAGTAATACTTACCATACATGATTTAAATTTTATTTATCAAAATAAACCTGATGTTAAAAAAGGAATCAACCTAAAACATCTTCAAAAAAATATTGACAGAAGTGATGCGATAGTTTGCGTCTCGGAATACACCCGCAACGATGTTTTAAAATATTGCGATATAAAAAATAAACAACTGACTGTAATTCACAACGGGGCAAACAGCCTTTATGACCCCATCCTGGAGAATTCATCTTACACTCCGAAAAAACCCTTTCTCTTTTCACTTGGCACATTTCACCGGAAGAAAAACTTCCATGTATTATTGTCGTTGCTAAGGCATAACAAATATTTGGAATTACTGATTGCCGGCCGTCCGGATGATGCACGCTATATAACTGAAATAAATAGCATTGCCTTAAACTTGGGCGTTGCCAAAAATTTACATCTTCTTTTCAATATCACTGAAGGGGAAAAATCATGGTATTACCATAACTGTTATTCATTTCTTCTCCCCTCTCTTTCAGAAGGATTTGGTCTGACAATTCCGGAAGCCATGTCTGTTGGAAAGCCTGTATTTCTTTCCGGCGGTACATCGCTGCCGGAAATAGGCGGTAAACATGCGTTCTATTTTAAAAACTTTGAGAGCGACCAGATGCAGACAGATTTTATTCAGGGAATGAAAAAATACAAGAAGTTTTCCATGAAGGAGAATATCAAAGACCATAGCCGATCATTTTCATGGGATCATGCGGCCCGGGAATACTTAAAAATTTATGAAAGCCTGGTAATTCAATAACCGTATTGAATTTTTTATATGAAATAGTAAAACATGAAAATTTACAGAAGGCTTTTAAAATATACCGGCAACTATAGTAAATACATTTTACCATTTTTTGTTTTTACTCTATTCAGTGTGTTTTTTGGTGTTTTCCAGTATGCCCTGATCATTCCCCTGCTTAATTTTTTATTTGATTCTACAAATCCGGCTGATGCAGCAAAATATTCAGATATACCTCAATTTCAATTTTCCATCGGTTTCTTCAAAGATTACTTTTACTACCTGGTGAATCATTTCAAATTAACTAATCCGGTATATTCACTATACTTTCTGGCCGGCATCATTGTACTGGCAGTTATTCTGACCAATATCTTTAGATATCTGGCACAGCAGTCCTTAATTAAAGCAAGGACATTACTGGTTAAACGACTTCGTGAAGCTTTATTTGAAAAAATAAATCATTTGCATTTAGGATATTTTACCAAAGAACACAAAGGAGATCTGCTCTCCAGGCTAAACTCAGATGTATATGGGATCGAAGGTGTTGCGGCAAGTTCCCTGGAAGTTGTGTTCAAGGAGCCTTATATGCTGATAGCATATTTTATTGCGCTTTTTACCATTTCAGTTAAACTTACGCTATTCACGCTCATCATAATCCCTGTTTCCGCTATTGGTATTGCAGCGGTAACAAAAAGGTTGCGAAAGGAAGCGAAAGATGTGCAGGCCTCAATGGGGAGGTTATTGTCGCTCATAGATGAGACCTTATTGGGTATGCGAATCATCCGGGCATTTAATGCGACACCATTCGTTATTAAACGGTTTAGCATCGAAAACGATTTCTACCGGAAAGCCAGTTTGCAGGGATTTAAAAAAAGAGAACTGGCCCCGGCTTTTTCGGAAGCCTCCGGGGTATTTGTAGTTGCTTGTATTTTGATTTACGGGGGATCCCTGGTTTTAAATAAAGCCACCGGACTCCTGGCCAGCGAATTTATTGCTTTCATTGCAATTTTTTCACAGGTCATACGGCCGGCAAAAGCTATCGTCATTGCTTCCGGAAATATTCAACAGGGACGTGCCGCAGGAGAACGTATTCTGGAAATATTAGAGACCCCGGTAAAAGTTGCGGATAAACCCGGAGCTATCCCCATGCCTCTGTTCAAACGCAGTATAGAATTCAGGAATGTTTCATTTAAATATGACGAGGCAGTAATTTTAAAAAATATTAGTTTTTCAATTCAAAAAGGTAAAAAAGTTGCATTGATCGGTCCCTCAGGAGTCGGAAAATCCACTATTGCAGATTTAATACCCCGGTTTTACGATGTAACAGAGGGTCAAATATTAATAGATAACAAAGATATCCGGGAATTTAAAATGGAATCCCTTCGCTCGCAAATGAGTATTGTTACGCAGGAAATTATTTTATTCAATGATACCGTATTCAGCAATATCGCACTCGGGCATCCCGAGGCAAAATTAGAAGATGTGATTCATGCAGCCAGAATTGCTAATGCCCACGAATTCATTACCCAAACAGAAAATGGATATTATACTATAATTGGGGACAGGGGAATCCGGTTGTCCGGGGGGCAAAGACAAAGATTAAGTATTGCAAGAGCTGTCTTTAAAAATCCTGCAATACTGATTCTGGATGAAGCTACTTCCGCTTTGGATACCGAATCCGAACAATCGGTGCAGCATGCCCTGGACAATTTAATGGAAGGCCGAACCACATTAGTAATAGCGCACCGGCTCAGTACAATAAAAGATGCGGATGAAATACTGATTATGGAGGCTGGAGAAATTATTGAACGAGGCAATCATCTTGATCTGCTAAAGAAAGAAAGTATATATCTTAAATTAACCCAGTTGCAAAAGATATCCTAGAAGAGCAATAAACTTCGCTTTCATCCTATATCTTCGGCCCCAAACTCTAACCGGCAAATTTGATGAAACCGCATTACCCAATCCTGGACGGACTCCGTGGCACGGCCGCCATTCTGGTCGTCATATTTCATCTGCTCGAAGCTTATTATCCGGTGATGGCAAACCATCCCATGCACCATGGTTACCTGGCCGTAGATTTTTTCTACCTGCTCTCCGGTTTTGTTGTAGGTTATGCGTATGATGACCGGTGGGGCAGAATGAGCATAAAGGAATTCTTCAAGATCAGATTAATTCGTCTGCACCCCCTTGTTATATTAGGTGTGGCCATAGGTGCAGTTTGTTTCTGGTTCGACCCGTATACTAATCTGGGACATCAGATTGGTTTGCTAAAATTGATCGGGGTCATGCTGATCGGATTTACGCTTTTACCTTCACCTGATGTGCGCGGCTGGGGCGAAACGCATTCACTGGACGGGCCCTGCTGGTCACTGTTCCAGGAATATATCGCCAACCTGATTTATGCATTATTTGGAAGGAAGTTAGGCAAAACTGCACTATGGATTTTAGTAATCATCAGCGCGATTGCACTGATCAAGACTTCGGTGTGGCATGGCGATGTGGCAACTGGCTGGGGATACGATACGTTTTGGATTGCCTTCGTGCGCATGATGTTTCCTTTTTTTGCCGGACTACTTTTATTCCGCATGGGGAAACTGATCAGGATCCCAAGAGCATATACAATTTGTTCGCTCATGCTGATACTGCTTTTTTCCCTTCCGTCTTATCCCTATAGCGGATGGTATGACGCTGCCTGCATTATCATCGCCTTCCCAATCATTGTAGCCGCGGGCGCAGGAGGACAAATCAGCGGGCGTTGGGCAAAGCTGTGCAGTTTTGCAGGCGCCATCTCTTACCCGATATACATAGTACACTATCCATTCATTTATATTTATACGATTTGGGTTGCAACAAAAAAACCCGCTCCTGCACAAATCATTCCGATTGCGATCTTCCTGTTTGTATTCTTCATGCTGCTTGCCTGGGCCGCACTGAAATTTTATGATGAACCGGTAAGGGCCTGGCTGAAAAATAAATATTTATCCAGATAATATCCCGCGGCGCAGGTTCCCCGTCAAATGGGATTAATCCCGCAGATCGACCTACAAGTTAACAAAATCATATCTTAGCTTTTTGCTGATTATCGATTCTCAGACAAAGCGCAGGCACTCCGTATATGGCCCTTTGTTATTAATAAACTAAATGAAAAATGAATGAACCTGGGAAAATTAAAGTATAGTATATCTCATCGGTTACCGGTGTTGCGAATTCCGAAAAGGGTTTTGTATGCCATGTCTTACTACAATAAAAAATATATTCAAATACTCAAATGGGGCATACATTCAAAAGAAACCGCAAACTATACATACGATCTGACAGAAGGCAATATTCTGTACCTGGCACAGACCATCGCCGTAGTAACTCAGATTGACAGCAAAAAGATTGTTGAATATATCAATGAGGCGCGAAATAATACACAGTTAAAGGAACATATCCTTTCCGAGACAAAGAAATCACCTTTAAAAGAATATGCTGACCTGAGGGTTGATTTTGGAAGAAGGCTGGGATGGTACGCTTTTGCCAGGGTATTAAAACCTAAAATTATCGTTGAAACAGGAGTCGATAAAGGAATGGGATCTGTTTTATTATGTTCGGCACTGCTAAAAAACAAAGAAGAAGGATTTGAAGGTTTTTTTTACGGAACCGATATTAATCCGGAAGCAGGATATCTGCTGAGTGGAATCTATAGTGAAGTAGGAAAAATCCTCTATGGAGATTCAATTAAAACCTTATCTCAATTCAATGAAAAAATCGATTTGTTCATTAATGACAGTGACCATTCGGCGGACTATGAATACCGGGAATATATAACCGTAAAAGACAAAATTTCTGAACATGCTGTAATATTGGGCGATAATTCGCATGTATCCGACAAACTGGCCATCTTTTCAAATGAAACAAAGAGAAATTTTCTTTTCTTCCGCGAGGAACCAAGCGGTCACTGGTATCCCGGAGCCGGTATCGGAATTTCTTTTGTCAACCCAATGAAATAAAATGCCTTAGCGGCCACTGCCAGCCAGGGAGTTCAGCCGGCAATATCATCAGGGTGCTCCCATTATCACGCCATTTATCTGTTCAAAATAACGCCGATCAGTTCGAAGAAACTATTCGTTAACGAGCCGTAAACAAAATTATTGGATAAAATGTTGTATACGATGCCCCATCTTGGGAGGCATCATCAAGATGACAACAAACAGTAAAATCAGACCCGAATATGCAGGTCAGGAAACCGCCCTGCGTAATTTGATAGCCAATTTTACCACATTGGGTGAAGATTTTTTCAGGGGTGACAGAAACGTAATCAAGACCTTTCGACTTGACGGGGGCAAGGTCGTTAATGTGAAATCCTTTCGCCGGCCGAATATCATAAACAGGATTGTGTATAAGTATTTTCGCCAGCCAAAGGCGAGCCGGTCCTTTAACCATTCCCATAAGCTCCTGGACTGTGGGATCAAGGTTCCCAAACCCATAGCCTTTTTCGAAAATTTTAATTCCTACTCGGTCACGGAAAGCTATTTTATTAGTGAGCAGATCTATCCCGACATACATTTTATTAAATTAGTGGTTAATCCTGAGGACCCGCGCTACGACGACGTGTTGCGGCATTTCGCCGGATTCGCATATCGCCTGCATGAAAAAGGCATTGAATTCAGGGATTTTTCGCCCGGTAATGTGCTGATCATGGTCCGGGAAGATGGCTACGATTTTTACCTTGTCGACCTTAACCGCATGGCTTTCCACGAAGAGATGAGCCTTGAAAAGAGGTTGAAAAATTTTGAAAGGCTTCCGCCGGAAGACCGATTGGTCCGGATCATCAGTGAAGAATACGCCCGCCTGTCAGGCGAACCTTTTGATAAAATCTATGAAGGCATACGGGGTGCCACAAACGCTTTTCGCAGGAAATTCCTGCTTCGCCGCAAAATGAAATTTTGGAAAAGCTTTAAAAAGATGAACCTGAAAAAAAGGATCAACAACTTCAGGCGTCGTATCATGGACGGTATCACGCGGGGTATCGGCGCGAATTCGACAGGCCACCCCGACCGCCTTGAAGGAGAACTGATCCGGCGGATTCTCATCTGCCGTCCCAACCACCGGCTGGGGAATATGCTGATGATCACGCCGCTGGTTCAGGACATCGCCCACTATTTCCCCGAGGCATCGGTTGATCTTTTCGTGCAGGGCGGAGCGGCTGTGCCGATCTTCAAAAATTACCCGCAGGTATCCAGGATAATTCAGCTCCCGGGAAGACCGTTTAGCCACCTGCTGCGTTATATTGCCGGCTGGATATCCATAGGTTTCGGACGCAAATACGATCTTGTCATCAACGCTTATGGCGGATCATCCTCGGGAAGGTTGTCGACGCGATTTGCGCGTGCCCGGCACCGTGTCTTCATCGAAGACCGGAAGACAGCCGGCATACCGCCCGAAGAGGATGACCGGCATATGGCCAAATACCCGGCCGAACAATTCCGGCTTCAAATGGTCAAAGCGGGTATTTTATCACCCATCGGACCCGTGCCATTCATGGACCTGTTGCTGGACGAACAGGAAATAAACGCGGGGCACGCCGCTGTTCGAAAGATGACCGGGAACGACCGTCCGACGATCTGCCTATTTACCAATGCCACGGGCGATAAACTCTACCCGGCTTCCTGGTGGAGCGAAGCGTATTACAAACTCCGCACTGCTCATCCCCATTGGAATATCGTGGAAGTTCTGCCTGTAGGCGCTTCGTCACAGCTGAACGAAGACCTGCCACGTTTTTTCGATCCTGATATCCGTAAAGTAGCGGCCTTCTTCCGGAACTGCGCCCTCGTCGTTGCGGGCGACAGCGGTATTATGCACCTGGCGAGCGCGGCCCGCGTTCCGCTCCTGGCACTGTTCAAGGTGACCAACATGCGGGTATATGCACCCTACAATCCGGAAAGCCGCTCGATCGATACCCGTTCGCTTGCCGTAGACGAGGTCGTAACCTTAACGAGCGCCATACTGCGATCCAAAAATGTCGGGCGTACCTGATGTCCGCCGTCCTGAACCAGCTGACCCTGCAAATATCCGGGGTGCGAAAAAGATTTTTACGGAGTGTAGACGTAGCCTACGTAAAAAATATTTGTTTTAACCACGTTTCCTTATTATCTGATTATTGTTTTCCTCGCTGTTTCTTCGGGACCGCTTCGGGAAATAAGCGAAGAGTCAGCGAAGCGCCCCCGAAGCGCTCCCGAAGCAGATGTGTTTTAAACAATACCAAAACACGAATAAGTACTGAAAGACGACCCATTTCCAGGTCCTAGCTTTCCAAAAAAGATGGGAAAAAAATAAATTTTACGTAGGCTACGTCTACACTCCGTAAATTTTTTTTGAGAGAGCCCCATATTTGTGAAGTCCGCCTGAAAGGACAAACATTTGCTGTTTGGCAGGAATGATTCCTGCAATTTAGTTTGACTGTTTAAAGCAAGCCATAATAGAAAATAATACTACCATTTTACGGAGATTACTCCTGATATTGATTACGGCGTTTTTTCTTTCATGCGGACAAAATGGAAATGACAAGTCCTCAGCAGATAGTGCAGGGGTCACAATTTCTATTTTTTTTTTTGTTTTTAACTTTCAAGATCTGCTCTATAGTGAATTGCCTCTTTCAGTATTTCTAAATTAATATCCTTAATGGACTTAAACGTGATACCATAACTACCGACTTTTGCTTTGCCAATAGTTTTTCCGTACGTATCTATTAAGAATTTTTTATCATCTAAACCCATTATATGAACCGCAAGCCCGGTTGGGTTGGCTAATAATCCAATTCTGAAAAATTCTCTTGTGCTTCCGTCTTTATACGTTATCGTGTAATTTCCATAACCAATAGTTGGGTGAGCTACTTGTTTACCATCTTCATTTTTACCGTCAAAATACCATTGTTTGCATTTAGGCATCAACTGCAGAATGAGAATGTGCAATTCCTGCATTTCAATCTTCTTCGGTTCGGGTTGACTATTAATGTATTCTTTTATTTGGGTTTTTATATCCATATAAAATATGTCATTAAAATTGTGATATATTCCTGAGTCTGCGCCACAATGACGCCTACCACTCAAATTTATGTTATAAGGTGCAGTGATTTCAGCATCTGATACCACCGACGTAAGTTCCCAGCGAATCACTAAGCTGGATCATTGAATACCTGACTGCCGTCAGTGCAAAACCGTGTTGTTTATTCCGATTTTGCGGCACCTGCTTGAGCGCTGCGTTGTATACGCATTCTGACAGAAAGCTTTCCGATCGAATACGTATTGATCTGTACTATCGAGCCTTTGTGACTGAATAAGAAGTGAATGCCACAAAGAATTGCCAGAAAGTGTAATTTAAACCGTGCAAAAACAGAAGAAAAACCAATATAGCCCGAATGTGGCAGAAATGAAAAAACCGCCAAACTGTCTTCAGTAGCGGCTTTTAACGTTCGTTAAGTGTTTGTAAGAAAGTAAAAAAGTACCCCAGACGGGAATTGAACCCGTACCCGCATTGCTGCAAACAGGATTTTAAGTCCTGCGTGTCTACCAGTTCCACCACCAGGGTAAGCCTTCAAAAAAAAAATTCCACCTCTGTACGGATGGAATCGCTGAGCGGAAGACCGGGCTCGAACCGGCCACCCCGACCTTGGCAAGGTCGTGCTCTACCAAATGAGCTACTTCCGCTAATCATACTATGATAAGAACTATATTGAGGGCTGCAAAAATAAGAATTGTCAGCCTCCTGTATGAAAATTTTTGCTATTTGTATTGCGGGTGTATACAGGGTATTGTCCGGAACCTCTACCTCTGGTTTGCCCTTATACCGGTGTGTATACAAGCTATAACAGCCGCCTAAAACGAAGCGCAACAATACAAAACACCTGGCAGATAAAAAAGAAAACTGAAGAAGATACCCAGTTGTGGGCGATATCCTTGTCATTTGGGGTCCTTAACTTCTTCTGTGTCTTCACTCATAATATCAGTTATTTGCATGCGCAAAAATAATAGTTATCTGAATAAAAAATCATCTTTTGTCGTAACAATTTCATGAAAATCTTTTCTTTCTTTTTATAAAATGCTGCCATACCACTGAATGCAGTGTACCAACCGGATAACCTGGCCCTTCGCTGGACTCTTGGAAAAACACTTTTTCCCTGCATGAAAAATAACCATTTAACAAAGTGCAGATGCGCTTCTGCAACTGCCAAAAAATATACCAGCATCACCTGCAAACAGGCACTTTAAATGCAGAAATGATATCCATGCAGATCCGGAGCGGAATTTTCCAGAATGACTGTCGTCTGGGAAGGTAAATTTTTGCCAGCATGATCAGGTTGTTTCTGAAATTCAGAAATACTTTTCTTTCATTGCCTTTTGGCAATGTACCTCCGCCTACATGATATACTACGGAAGCGCGGACAGCATAAATAATATATCCCGCCATTGCATGCGCCAGCAAAAATCAATCTCCTCCTGGTGCGCAAAAAAATATTCATCAAATCCTTTCGCACTTCATGAAATACATTCGGCTCTACAAACAAGGCCGCACCACTTGCCCAGAAAACAGGTTCGCTCATGGTTATACTGCCCCTGGTCTTCTTCACAAATATCAAAAATCCTTCCCCTTGCAAAAGGATATCCAGACAATCTATCCATCCGCCTGCACGCACCTGCATATTCAAACTGATGCTTGTTTGACAGTAGCTTAAGATTTTTGGCTGACATGCACCAATCTGTTTATTATTTTCCATCAGTTCAATCACGGTTCTATCCAGCCTGGCGTTACTTCCACATCCGAATTCAGCAAAATATAATAATCTGCATGTCACCTGTTTCAATGCTTCATTATATCCTTTGCATAACCCATGATTCTTTTCAGCTTAACTGATACGGACATGCGGGATAATTCTGCTTGACATAAATTCCAGTGAATCATCAGTTGATGCATTATCCGCAATAATGAGTTTCCATGTTCGGCGTAAGTGCTTGCCAGAACAGAAGGCAGAAACTTTTCCAGGATATTTCACGCCCGTTCCAGTTTAGAATAACAACAGCTACTTTAGCCAAGTTCTTTAATACTTAGATTTTAAAAATAGTTGGGTCAAAAATAAGGCTTTGCCCTGTAAACATTATCCCAAATATTGAATTGATGTCGCTTTGCCTACATTACGTTTGCATGATCGGATTTCAGTTTAACTGGCGCTGGCTTCTGGCTCTTCTTGGCAATTGCCATTGTTATGCGGTACCATTTTCTATTCACATTACCTGGCCAAGAAAATCAGCAAAAGAGGAACAGACAAAAAGTGAACAATGGGTGGCAGCCAGTAAAGCCATCCTGAATCACCGATGCATCTACCCTGCCCAATCTGATCCGTCAACGAACAACATGCTATTCCCATTATTGAAACAAATGAAAACGACAGTATCACCAGTCATTTTAAACCTGGATACCGTTAAAATTGCGAGCGACAAAAATTATTTGTCCAAACAGCTGAAAGCTTTCAAGTTCGCAAAATCGCATCCGCTTGAAATTAAATGGAGTGATTCACCCTATACTGCAAATCGCTACTATTATGGCGATATCGGTATTCTGAACCAGGTCCGTTATTATCCGCTCATCCAGTTGCTCATTGTGGCGGTTCTTATATTTTTTATTGTCTATTGCAATTTCTTCTGCAAAACCGGCTACCCAAAACCAGGTATGGGCAGGCATGGCCAAGGAAACAGCCCATCAGCTGGGAACACCCTTATCTTCACTGCAGGGCTGGATAGAAATGCTGAAAGGAACAGGGTACACCCCGGTGAGACGATGTATCAGAATTGCAAAAGGATCTTGACCGGCTGAAACTGGTCTCTGACCGGTTCAGTAAAATCGGCAGTATACCGCAGCTCGAAAAATCCGATCTGGTATTCCAGGTTCAGCAAATGGTGGATTATATGCGCAGGCGTACAACATCAAAAGTGCAATTCAGTTTTGAGACGAATGGCCGGGAACATATTGAAGCCAATATCTCTCCTCCTTTATTCGACTGGGTAATTGAAAATTTATTGAAAAATGCACTCGATGCGATGGAGGGAAGGGGACATATTAATATTATAATAAAAGATGAACCGCAGCAGGTAATTATTGATGTATCTGATACCGGCAAAGGCATCATCCACCTCCATTATCCGGCGAGTGTTTGATCCCGGCTTTACCACAAAAAAAAGAGGCTGGGGCCTTGGACTGACCTTGTCCAAACGAATTATGGAAATTATCATAAAGGAGAATTATTTGTCAAACAGTCAGATCTGGGCAAGGGAACTACTTTCCGGATAATCCTGCCAAAAATTTGATTTGTTTTGGCTTCAGGGAATGGGAATTCTAGCCCGGAAAAGCTATTTTTGCAGTCCCATTTTAGAATCCGGTTGCGGAGGTGGCGAAACTGGTAGACGCACTACTTTGAGGTGGTAGCGCCGTAACTGGCGTGGGAGTTCGAATCTCCTCTTCCGCACATAAGCAAGCCCTTCCGAACATAAGTTGCGGAAGGCTTTTTCATTTGTGAGCGAGCGCGAGCTTGCGGAAAAAATCCAGCACTATCGGTCACGGATATGCGATCTTCAATGTCGGCAAATACATGACTGGTTTTTTAAAGCCAGTCCATTACTTCATCACGGCTGCCTGCCGGAGTGGAAAATCGGCCAAAGCAATTTCATATCAGAGCTGATTGAAAAGACTAATTTAGACAGGAATTTTACAAAAAGAATATTGATGCCTGCCTTTCAGCCGGAAATCAGACAAGTACAAGTGATCAGATATATCACACCCCTCCGGGAAGGTGGTTCCCTGCCGGCCATTGCAGAGGCCGACGATAATTTTTTATATGTATTGAAATTCCGTGGTGCGGGACAGGGACCCAGATCTCTTATTGCCGAACTGATCGGCGGAGAAATCGCACGCGTACTTGGGTCTGCGCGTTCCTGAAATTGTTTTCGCAAGGCTTGATTCGGCCTTCGGACGTACAGAGCCGGATGAGGAAATTCAGGATCTGCTTAAAGCCAGTGTGGGACTGAACCTGGGCCTTCATTATCTGTCCGGGGCCATCAGTTTTGATCCCATCGTAACTCCGGTAGATGCTGAACTGGCTTCTGCCATCGTATGGCTGGATTGTCTGTTAACTAATGTAGACCGGACTTCCAACAATACCAATATGCTGGTGTGGAACAAAGAACTCTGGCTTATCGATCACGGGGCATCCCTGTATTTTCATTATTCGCCGGAGAACTGGGAAAAAAAAGCAGAGTCGCCCTTCACCCAGGTAAAAAACCATGTATTATTACCCTGGGCCACCCAGCTGGACAAAACGGATCAGCAATTTCAATCTATATTGAGTTCCGGAATATTGAAAGGAATTGTGGATTTGATTCCGGAGGAATGGCTGATCAATGATGTGAATACGCCAACAGAAGCAAGAGATATTTATTTTCGCTTCTTACAAATCCGGCTGGCCGCGTCAAAAATTTTTATAAAAGAAGCGCAGCATGCAAGAGCAACACTCGTTTGAATATGCGGTACTCCGCGTTGTTCCAAAAGTTGAAAGGGAAGAATTCATGAATGTGGGTGTTATCCTCTATTGCCAGTCCCTCTCCTTCCTTGATGCATTATTTACCCTGGATGAACCAAGGCTGTTCGCCCTTTCGCCCGGCATCGAAATGGATGAAATAAGAAAGCATCTTGCCGCTTTTTGTAATATCTGTAAAGGAGGACCTGAAGCCGGCCCCATTGGAAAACTGGACATGGGTTCCCGGTTTCGCTGGTTGACTGCCACCCGCAGTACGGTGCTGCAGTGCTCAAAAGTACATCCGGGACTCAGTCTCAGACCCCGCCGAAACCCTTAAAAACCTGCATACAAGGCTGGTTGGGGAAGAATAAAATCTGTTCCCTGTTTATCTGAATCCCGTTATCTTAGTGTCCCTTACTAAAACAACTGCATATGCCATTAAAACGACTGCCTGCCGCACTCTTATCTCTGCTCATTCTTACTAACCTGCATGCTCAAACGCCGGAAATCAACCGCAAGGTGGAAAAGCTGATCAGCGAGATGACACTCGATGAAAAGATCGGTCAGATGACCCAGGTAACCCTTGCCGTTGTCGCCAAAGGAGGATGGTCCAACGAAGACGGATCGCTTGATCCGGAGGCACTCAGACATGCGATACTCGATTATAAAGTCGGTTCAATTTTAAATGCGACGGCCCATGCTGTTTCGGTGGAAAAATGGAGATCAGTGCAAACCGAAATCCAGGACGAAGCAAAAAAATCAAGGCTGAAAATACCTGTCATTTACGGACTCGACGGAATGCATGGCCAAACCTATACGCTGAACTCCACCCTGTTCCCGCAAAATATTGCCATGGCCGCGACGCGAAATCCGGAACTGGTGGCGCAGGCTGCGCATATTACTGCCAATGAACTGCGCGCATCGGGCGTTCGCTGGGAATTTGCACCGGTACTGGATTGCGGAAGACAGCCGCTCTGGTCCAGGTTTCCCGAAACCTACGGGGAAGACGTTTATATTGGAAAGACCATGGGCGCAACGGCCGTCCGCGCTTACCAGGCCGATGGACTAACCAGCCCGACCGCAGTAGCCGCCTGCATGAAACATTATCTTGGCTATTCGGCACCAAGGACCGGGAAAGACCGTAGTCCTTCCTATATTCCTGAAATCGAATTGAGGGAATATTTCCTGCCGCAGTTCCGCGATGCCATCAAAGCAGGAGCCGCCACCATCATGATTAACTCCGGCGAGATCAATGGAGTTCCGGTTCATGCCAGCAAATACCTGCTCACTGAATGTATTACGAAATGAAATGGGATTCCAGGGCGTAATCGTTACAGACTGGGAAGATATCATCCGCCTGCATACCCGGCACCTCGTAGCCAACAGTCCGCGACAGGCTGTTGTAATGGCCATTAATGCAGGTGTAGATATGAGTATGGTTCCTTCTGATTATTCATTTTTTGATTTACTGAAAGAAGCAGTACAGAAAAATGAAGTTCCCGTAAGTCGGATCAATGATGCCGTCCGCCGCATACTGATCCTTAAATACCGTCTGGGACTTTTTGATAATCCCTATCCTGAAGAAGGTACCCTCGCCAATTTCGGCAAGCCGGAATATCAGCTGGCAGCCTTGCAGTGCTGCCCAGGAAGTCAATGACCTTGCTCAAAAATCAAAATAATATTCTTCCGCTTTCAAAAGATAAAAAGATCCTGGTAGCCGGTCCGTCCGCAAGCAGTATCGCCCCGTTGAACGGAGCCTGGTCCTATACCTGGCAGGGAAACCAGGAACAATGGTATCCGGCCGACAGCAAAACAATTGGTGAAACCATTTCAGAAAAAACGGGTGGAAAAGCGACAGTTATCAGTGTGAAAGGATTTGACAGCACGCAAAACTTCGACACATTGAAATTAAAGACAGCGGCGGCAGACGCAGACATAATTGTATTATGCCTGGGTGAAAATGCCTATGCGGAGAGCCCGGGAAATATCCGTGATCTGGCCTTGCCGGAAAATCAAATGGCCCTGGCCCGTGCTGGCGGCTTCCACGGGTAAACCTGTGATCCTGGTATTGACAGAAGGCAGACCCCGCCTGATTACCGGTATTGAACCATCCATGCAGGGCATCCTGATGGCTTACTGGTCAGGTAAAAAAACGGCTGAGGCGGTTGCCGACGTTTTGTTTGGTGACTATAATCCCAATGGCATCCTGCCATATTCCTATCCGCGGTATTCCGGCGAAATTGTTTTGTACGACCGGAAACATACCGAAGATGTTCGCGAAATTTTTAATTCAAATATGACCTGGGACGGTTATAATCCGCTCTTCCCTTTTGGATGGGGTTTGAGTTATACGCAGTTTAAATATGGACCCATCAGCCTGAGTGCACCGGTATTAAAAGGATCCGGCAGTATTAAGATAAATATAACCGTAACAAATTCCGGTTCCAGAGATGGCAAACATTCGGTTGAATTGTATACCCATCAGCAATATGCCAGCATCACACCCAACATGAAACGTTTGCGGGCTTTTAAAAAAATAAATCTGAAAGCCGGAGAAACGCAAACCGTTTCATTCACTTTAACGGCTGCTGATCTCGCCTTTGTAAATGCAAACCTTAAAACCGTTACGGAACCAGGAAATTTCGACCTGATGATCGGAGACCAGAAACTGAGTTTTAGTTATCAGCCATAATCCGCGAACTTTATAATGAACATGTTTAGGGGAATGAACCGGATTTTATCTTTTGCTTTTTTCTATTTGCTTTGCATCCTTGCGGGAATCAAGCCCCTTTTTGCACAATCCGACACGAATAAGATCAGGCAGGAACAATCCATTTCCAATGTTGCCGATTCCGAAAAAGAACAAATTCTCTCCAGACAGACAGCACAATTTCAGGCCATCCGTTCAGACCAATACGGAGATTCCATCCGGGTGCTTGAACTGAAAAGGGAAATACTGGAGCTAGGGACAGCAGACAATGCTAAAAAACAGGCTTTGTCTGCAGAACTCATGCAGACTCATCAGCCGGGATTCCGTTCGCTATCGAATCATGAAACAAAAAATTGATTCTATTCGATCACGAGTGACTGGCTTCCCGGTGGTTTTGGGCGAGGACACGTTGTTTTTTGTTTATGCCAGACTGGGGAGCCTCTCTCCAAAAGAACGCGCTGACTACTTTTCAAATCGCATTCATATTCTGGCGGATGACTTTTTTTTCAATCCCGATTCATTAAAAGTTGTTCCCGCCGATTTGAGCACTGATATCGTTTATAAAGAAAACGTGATCAAGAGTGTTACGGATATGGATGCCATTTGGGAGAACAGCACCCGGGATGAATTGGCGAAAAAGTATATAAGCTTAATTTCCTCATCTATTAAAAGGTACAAATCAGAACACAATTGGAAAACGATAACCAGGGATATCGCACTGGCGGTATTGGTGCTCGCCATACTGGTTGGAATTATTTATTTTACAACCAGATTATTCAAATGGATCAAAAACAAGAATTGAAAACGAGCGTGGTAAAAAATTCAGAGGGATAAAGTTTGGAAACTATGAATTCCTGGATGCAAACCGCCAGGTAAACGTTATTTTCAGTATACTCAATATTTTTCAGGGGATCATTATCCTTATACTCGTGTACATGAGCCTGCCCGTACTGCTTGGTATATTTCCCATGGACGGGTGGGTTTTCCGGAAAACTGATTTCCTCTTTCCTGGATCCGATTAAAAAAATACTGCTCTCTGTCTGGTATTACCTGCCGAACCTGATAACGATCATTGTACTCGTGATTTTATTCCGGTACTTTCTTCGAATGGTGGCTTTTTTTAAAACAGAGATAGAAAAAGGAAGACTAAAAATCCCGGGATTCTATATTGACTGGGCAAATCCCACATTTCAGATTATCCGGGTCCTGGTGCTGGCATTTATGCTGATTGTTATATTTCCCTATCTGCCCGGATCAGACTCCCCGATATTTAAAGGCGTATCCGTCTTCCTCGGTGTACTCTTTACTTTTGGTTCTGCCGGCGCGCTGAGTAATATTGTTGCCGGTCTCGTGTTGACCTATATGCGCGCATTTAAAATCGGCGATCGTGTTCAGATTGGCCAGGTTACAGGTGATGTGGTAGAAAAATCTTTGCTGGTGACCCGGTTAAGAACCATTAAGAATGAAATCGTATCGATCCCCAATTCTTCCGTGATGGGAAGTCATTCGACCAATTTCAGTGCTGATGCATCTGAGCATGGTTTAATCCTGAATACACGTGTTACCATTGGTTATGATGCACCCTGGAGAAAGGTCCATGAGTTACTCATTAATGCAGCTTTGGCAACCGACCTGATAGAAAAAGATCCGGCCCCCTTTGTTTTCCAGGATAGCCTCAACGATTTTTATGTGTGCTACCAGATCAACGCATATACGCATGTCCCGAACAGGCAGCATATTATTTATTCCAAGCTGCATGAAAATATCCAGGACTTTTTTAATGATGCAGGCGTTGAAATCATGTCTTCACACTATAGTAATATCCGAGACGGGAATAAAACAACGGTTCCGGAAGAAAATTTACCGAAGGATTATGTGGCACCGTCTTTCAGGGTAAAAAATACGGGAGAAGAGAAATCTTAGTGTGGTGAATGTGGAATTGTGAGAAATGAGGGAATGGGGAAATTAAATGTGGAAATGATAATATGGAGAAGTGAGAATTTATGTGGGAATTGAAAATTGATGTGGGAAATGAGAATTGATGTGGGAAGTAAAATTGATGTGGAAATGTTATGAGAAATTTAATGATAAATGGAGAAAATATTGCCCACATTCTCACATTGTCATTTCCACATTCAATTTCCACATATTCTCATTTTCACAAATCCACATTCACCACACTAATTATGCTTTAATTATAATGCAAGCAATTCCCTCAGCCTCGCCTCCACCTTAGCAGCACTGGGTAATACTTCATTCTCCAGTATGATGTTCATCGGGATCGCCGGCACATTCAATGCCCCCAATACTTCAACCGCTGCGTCCAGAGAAGTGAAACAGGCTTTGGAAATCCTTCCCGCCAATGCCTCTGCAAATGAATTATTCTGTGGCTCTTCTGTGAGCACCAGACATTTTCCATGCCGTCGCACAGTTTCAAAAACCAGCTCTTCATCTAACGGGAACAGACAACGCAGGTCAATAATTTCGATCTGGCCTGGAAGGCTTTTCGCAGCCGCCCTGGCCCAGTAAACACCCATTCCATAAGTAATCACGGCTATCGAATCACCCCGGTAAACAGCGGCTTCAGAAGCCTCCAGTGCAATAGCTGCTTTACCCAGGGGAATAATATAATCCCGGGAAGGCTCGGTTGTTTTTGCTTCTTCCGTACCCGCCACCTTACTCCAGTAAAGTCCCTTATGTTCCAGCATGATAACGGGATTTGGATCGAGGAAAGCCGCTTTCATCAATCCTTTCATATCGGCAGCATTGGAAGGATAAACAATTTTCAATCCCTTGATGGAGAGCAGGGTGGTTTCAATCGAACCACTATGATATGGTCCCCCGCCCTGGTATGCACCAACGGGTACACGGATGAGTGTTTGAATGGGAAACTTGCCACAACTCAGGTAACATGACTTTGAAATCTCGGAGACAAGCTGATTAAAGCCGGGGAAAATATAATCACCGAACTGAATCTCTACGATGGGTTTTAAACCCGTAGCACACATGCCTGCTGTTGACCCGATCGATATAGGCTTCCTGGATAGCCGTATTGAAAACGCGTTCGTCTCCGAACTGTGCAGCCAGCGTGGCCGTTTCGCGGAATACACCACCCAGCCTTCTGCCGATATCCTGGCCATATATAATTGCTTCCGGATAGTCTTCCAATATTTCACGGAGCGCATAGAGTACCGCATCCACCATCGGAATTTTTTTCGCATTGGCGGGTGTTCTTTCACCCGACTTCCGAGATTATGTCTGATGCAACAAAAATATTTTCGTGGGCTGTGATTGCCTCCGGTTCAGGGGCAGCTACTGCAGTTCCAAATTCTTCTGCAACCATCACTGCAGCTTCCCGCTCCAATTCCCCGATATATTCCTGCGTAACGCCATGTTGTTGCAATTGTCTTTTTATTACCGCCAGGGGATCTGCAGCCCGGTGTCTGGCCAGATCTTCCTCCGACCGGTAAGCCTCCATCCGTACGCCGCTGGTATGATGGGTAAGCAGGGGAACACGTGCCTGTACCAGATAGGGCCTGCGAAACTGTCGCACATATTGAAAAACCTGCTGCATACAATTGTATGACTGTTCGAAATCGGAACCGTCTATTTTGATTCTTTCCAGTCCGGTAAACCCGCCGGCATACTGAAAAGCATCCATGTTTCTGGCTTCTTCCGATGAAACACTAATTCCCCAGTCATTGTCCTGGACGAGATATATGATGGGAAGTTTTTTAAGAACAGCCACCTGAAAGGCTTCACTGACTTCTCCCTCTGTAATGCTGGCATCACCTAAGGAACATAATACCACGGGATGGTTTTGGATCAGGCCGATTTTTTCCTTGTATGCGAGTCCCTGTGCAATACCTGTTGTAGGAATAGCCTGCATACCCGTTGCGCTGCTCTGGTGGATAATAGTTGGTTTGTCATCCCCGCTGAAATTCGGATGCGAATAATATACTTTCCCGCCAGTAAAAATATCATTGCCTTTGGCAAGCAACTGCCGCATGAGGATTTCAGGAGAAAATCCAAGACCGAGCAAAAGACTTTCATCCCGATAATAAGGACTTACAAAATCCTGCGGCTGAAGTTGGAAAGCAGTAGCAAGCTGAATGGCTTCATGACCGGAAGATGCAGAATGCACATATTTGCAAACAGAACGATTCTGTTCATAAGTCAGCGCCATGGCGCGGGCGGTGGCCATCAGCTTAAAGGCACGAATTAATATTCCGGCATCAACCATTATAATAATTTGAGAAGATGGAAATTTGAAATTTGGAAATCATATTTGCAAATCTTCAATTTCCATCCGTCAGCTGGCGGATCAAATTCTACTTAATCTCGAGAGACAGCATACTCTCATCCTCTATAAAAGCTTCGAGCTCGTCTCCGACTACGCATTCGCCAACTCCGGCGGGTGTTCCGGTAAATATGAGGTCCCCGATATTGATTGAAAAGTAAGTGGAAATATAAGCAACGATCTGATCGAAATTATGCAGCATCAGGCTTGACTTTCCCTGCTGTACCAGTTCTTTATTTTTGTAAAGGCCAAAGTTGATATCCTTCTTGTTTTTCACATTCTGAAAAGGAGTCCACTTTCCCACCGCTGCAGAATTATCCCAGGCTTTTGCTTTCTCCCAGGGAAGTCCTTTTGCTTTTAGATCATTCTGAATGTCTCTCGCAGTGAAATCTATACCTACGCTGACTGCATCATAATATTTATTCGCAAAACGGTCCTGTATATATTTTCCGTTCTTTGAAATTCGAAGTACCAGCTCACATTCATAATGCAGCTCATTGGTAAACTCAGGATAATAAAAAGGGGTATGCGCCTGCAGCAGCGCGCTTTTAGGTTTCATAAAGATGACCGGCTCTTCCGGCACCTCGTTATTCAGTTCAATGGCATGCGCAACATAGTTGCGACCAACGCAAAATATTTTCATATCCGATTAAGGTTTTAGATAGAAGATTTAATGAGTTCAAAAGGCCTGGAAAGGCATCGATTTTCAACATAGGAGATGGAATGGGCTCTATAGCCTCCAGGATTGGAATTTGACTGCTAAAATAATGATTCCCAATTACAAATCATAGCGTTATCTCTATTTTGTTGTAATCATTCATGGTCCTTTCCAACCCCATATTTACAAAGCTTTCAACCACTTGAACCGTCTTCTCATTTTTTATTTTTAAGAATGGAAGGAGGTCCTTCGGCCATTTCCCCAATACATATTCAACCTGCATGCCACGGGGAAAATCATTCCCAATACCGTATCTCAGCCGGGGGTATTTTTCTGTTTGTAATTCCTCAAAAACACTTCTTAGTCCGTTATGCCCGGCATCTGTTCCATGACCTCTTAACCGCAACCTCGATAAGGGCAGGGCGATATCGTCGGTGATGACCAAAAGACGTTCGATTGGTATCTTTTTCTTTTCAAGCCAGTACCGGATAGCCTTTCCGCTCAGGTTCATAAAGGTAGTGGGCTTGATACAGGTTATCGTCTTTCCACGGAATGATATCTCTGCTTTTGCGGCCAGGCGGTCAGTAGAAAAACTTCCATCATATTTTGAAACCAGGGCTTCCACAATATCGAATCCGATATTATGGCGGGTGCCTTCATATTCAGAACCAATATTACCAAGGCCGGCGATCAGGAATGACATAGTTTGCGAGTATGGGAGTATGGAAGTATGGGAGTATGGGAGTGAAGTTAATGAAATCTGTCAACCGTCAACCTGTCAACTGTCAACTACAAAAAAAGGCTGTTCCAAATAAATGAAACAGCCTTTGAAAAAATTCTTACTGATTACTTCTTGGCAGCAGGTTTTGCAGCCGGTGCTTTGGCCGCAGCAGGAGCAGCAGCGCAGCAGGAGCGGCAGCAGCAGGTGCAGCAGCACCAGCAACAGCAGTAGTTTCCTCCTGTTTCAGAACCCGGGTCAACACAATGGAAGCTACCGGAATCCTTGGAGAATTCAGTATTTCGTAATGATCTGTTTTAACATCTTCCACCCGTACGTTGCCATTGAGTTCAAGATTGGTCAGGTCAACTTCAATATTCTCGCGCAGGTATTTTGGTAAAGTTTTTACCTTCAGCGCTTTCATTTTTGTAATCAGCTTTCCGCCGTCTTTAACGCCTTTGGCAGCGCCGGTGAATTTCAATGGAATAGTAGCGATTACTTTTTTGTCTTCTACCAGTTCCAGAAAATCCACATGGTTGAGGTCGTCGGTGACTTTGTCAAACTGGATATCTTTCATGATACAACGATAAGTTGTACCATCCAGTTTAATTTCTGCGAGCTGAAAATCCGGTGTGTATACAAGGTCTTTGAAAGCCGTGACAGGCGCTGAAAAATTCAGTTCGCGTGCACCCCCGTAAATTACACCGGGCACTTTTCCCTCAGAGCGGAGTTGGCGGGCGGCTTGTTTGCCGATTCCGGTCCTGAGTTGTCCTTCGATGGTAATTGTTTGCATGTTTATATTTGTTTAATTAATACCTATTTATTCCTGAGCTGCGAGTGGATGAACAAACCGGTGATACTCCTGTTTTCGAATGCATTCCGGATCGCGATGGCAAAAAGTTCCGCCACACTCAGCACTTTTATTTTGGAAGAATTCTGTTTAAGCGGAATCGTATCGCAAACAACCAGTTCTTCCAGAACACTGTTTTCAATATTTGCATATGCATTTCCACTCAGCACCGGGTGCGTACAAAGTGCTCTGACACTTCTTGCTCCCTTCTCCTTTAACAACCCCGCCGCTTTGGCCAGGGTTCCGCCCGTATCACAAATATCATCGATCAGGACTATGTCCCGGTCTCCCACCTCTCCGATCACCACCATGCTGGCTATTTCATTTGCCCTTTTCCGGTGTTTATCGCAGATCACCATTTCCGCATTGAAGTAAGAAGCGATTTCCCGAATCCGGTTGGCACTTCCCACGTCAGGGGCCGCAAAGGTAAGGTTTTCAAGCTTAAGATTCTCTATATAAGGGATAAAAATGGCTGAACTGTCCAGGTGATCCACGGGTATGTCAAAATATCCCTGGATCTGCGGGGCATGCAGGTCCATGGTAATGACACGGTCGGCGCCTGCCGCTACTAACATGTTGGCTACCAGCTTCGAACCAATAGCCACCCGGGGCTTATCCTTGCGATCCTGACGGGCATATCCATAGTAAGGGATCACCGGTACCACTTTGTAGGCTGAAGCCCTTTTTGCGGCATCTATCATCAACAGGAGTTCCATAAGGTTATCGGTCGGTGCAAAAGTGCTCTGAACCAGAAAAACCATATCGCCACGGACACTCTCATTAAAAATGGGCTGGATTTCACCATCGCTGAAATGCTGGATGGTTATTTTTCCGGAAGGACAGCCATAACGACGACAAATTTTTTCGGCCAGGTATTGGGATCCCGTACCGGAGAAGATCTTGGCTATTCCTTGCATACATTGATAGTTGGGACGAAGATATAATCTTTTAAGTCTTCAGCCCAAAGGCAAAAGCCCAAAACCAACTTGAAAAATTGAAAATTGATAGTATTTAAAGAACAGGTTTAAATGAGAAAAGAGCACCCCGGGTGCTCTTTTATATATGTAACTTATGAACCTGATTTTACTCTAGGCTTTAGGCTTTAGGCTTTAGGCTTTAGGCTTTAGGCTTTAGGCTTTAGGCTTTAGGCTTTAGAATTATTTAATAGAAGCCAATTCAGCTTTCGCAGTTGCTTTTACTACAATTGTTCCTTTTTCGGCTTTATTGCTGTTTACAACATAAAAGATCGAAGAGCAAACAAAGATTGAAAAGAATAATGCGACGAAATACATTCCTACACAAAAGAAGAAGGAGTTCCAGCCACCGATGGCAGAAAGGTTAGATTTTGGTTTCATGGATATTATTTTAGTTTTTCTAGGGTTTCTGTTCTGGGCCTTTTCCTTTTCAGGAAACTACACAAACAGGGGATTGTTAGGGATAAATATAGTACTTAACATTATCCCATGCAATCGCAAAACTACTCTATCAAGGCCTGGCCGGAAGATGACCGGCCCCGTGAAAAACTACTTAGTAAAACCCCTAACAACCTGACGGATTCTGAATTGCTGGCCATCCTGCTGGGCAAGGGCACAAGGGATAAAAACGCACTTGACCTGGCCAAGGAACTCCTCTCATCGGTAAAAAATAACCTGAACGAACTGGGCCGGCTGGAAATTCATGACCTGTTGAAAATGAACGGAATAGGAAAGGTAAAAGCAGCCACAATACTGGCTGCCCTGGAACTGGGCCGGCGGCGACAGGGTGCGGGTGCCCTGGAAAAACCGGTGGTCAGGGATAGCCGTCAGGTGGCCGGATACCTGCGGGTAATGCTGCAGGATCAGCGCCGGGAGGTTTTTGCCGTAATTTTCCTCAACCAGTCCAACCGGGTGAATCATTTTGAAGTCGTAAGCCAGGGCGGAATAACCGGTACCGTGGCAGACCCGCGGTTGATATTAAAAAAAGCCCTGGAATCCCATGCGGTAAGCATTATTCTAAGTCATAATCATCCTTCCGGAAACCTGAAGCCCAGTAAGGCAGATGAAGAACTCACCTATAAAATCCGCGAAGCAGCCCGGTTTTTTGATATAAAAGTGATCGATCATATCATCGTGAGTAATGACGGCTATTTCAGTTTCGCTGACGAAGGAATGATGTAACGAAATACCGATACTTTTAATCGAATGTTAAGTACAGATCCGCGTCAAGGAAATGCTGCGTTAAAAATGATAACTTTATGATAGAAAAATTGCACATGAAATACAGCTTATTTTTTTCTTTTTTGATTTTGGCATCTGCCGGTTTTTCACAAGGCTACCAACCTGCCCTTACGCAGTCAAATGAATTCAATGTTTTTCTGAAAGCGGGTGGCGGAGGTATGGCTGCATTCAAAACCGGCCTGGCATCCGAAGACGGAACAAGCCAGTTTTTTCTGCCGGATTGGGAGAGTGGAGAAGTGACTACCATAAACAATCAAATCTTTTATGACGGATTGGTATTCGCCTATGATAAGGTTCGTCAGGAACTCTATATCAGAAAAAAAGACTCTTCAGACATATTAACCGGCAACAAAGAGGAAATAAAATCCTTTAGCCTGAAAGACGGAAATCAGGGTCAGTACAATTTTATTAATTCCAAAATATACACTGCAAAAAAACCGGAGGTCTATTACCAGGAGCTGGTCTATGATTCCGCTAAATTATCCCTGCTGAAATTAAACAGCTGCACTTTCGTCCGCGCTGATCCGACGGATATGATGAAGCAGAAACAGGGAGCAGCAAAAGATGCATTTGTTGACAACTATTCATATTATATCGTGAAAGGCAATAACGAATTGCACCCTGTGCAGTTGAAAAATAAAAGCGTGAAAAAAACACTGACTGATTTGAATATTAATCCCGACGCATACCTGAATGAACATCCGGGACAAATCGATGAAGATTACCTGATAGCCATGATTAAGAAATTAAACCAGTAAGGAGCTAAATGGATAAATAATGAAACCGACAAACATAATCCTGCCCGCATTGCTCATATCCGCTAACAGTCTGTTTTCACAGTCAGGCACAACCGCAGTTTCAATGGGACAGGAATTCGCGGAAATAGCGGCCCATGGCGGACTTTCAGGAAAAGGGTTCGCTGCATTCCAGTCCTATTCATCCAACCAGGTGGATGGGAGCCAGTTTTTTTTCCCCGAATGGTCCACGGGGGAAGTGGTAACAATCAGAAAGGAAGTATATAATGAAGGGCTGCAATTTATTTATGACAAGGTTCGCCAGGAACTTTTCGTACGCAGTAAAGACTCTTCGCTTATACTTCTAACCAACAAAGATGAAATACAATCTTTCAGTTTAAGGGATGCAAATAATAAACAATACAATTTTGTCAATTCAAAATTATTTACGGACGAAAAACCGCAAGTGTTCTACCAGGTACTTATATATGATTCAGCCGGAATATCACTTTTTAAATATACCAAAACGACGTTTGTTAAAGCTGATATGACCGATATGCTGAAAGTGAAAGATGGGTATGTAAATGACGCATATGTTGATAAGCACATTTATTATATAGCCAAAGCCGGTGTGTTAAGTCAGCCGTTTCTTCTAAAATCAAAAAGCCTTAAAAAAGCATTTCAACAATTACAAGTTGATCCGGAGAAATTTATGAATGAACACCCCGGCATGATGGATGAGTCTTACCTGGTTGAGTCTGGTTAAGTCGTTAAGTAAATAATATCCTTTTTTGAATCCGGTATAGAATTTGATTTTTTATTTTTAAACAAATTCAGTTATCTGGTTAACTAAGAAAGCCCCTTGACGGGGCTTTCTTAATTAAGCTATTTAATACTGATTTATTGTCTGGTATAAGTATCCGTAATATTCCTCAAACCGCCAGCCAGGTTATCATAAGTGTAATTGAATTCATACACACCTGCAACCGGGTCAGCAGTAACAATAGTGGGACCACCCGTGATGGCAACACCAGATGCCGCCACACTGGAGGCAAGAAATGAAACATTGAAATTGCTGAGTGTGGAACCTGATTGGTCAAACGTGATTATATAAGTAATTCCTGCTGAGCCACTCACTGCCTGGGCAGTTGTACCATTTACCCCGGCAATAGGCACATCTTCATCTGTAGGCGATCCTCCCGCGGGTGATCCGGTTCCTGCAGCATTGTTGTATCTTACCCAATGCCTGTTATAAAGACCTGCAATCGGATTTCCGATCAGGTGATAAAAAATGGTTTTGAAATTGCTTGCGATAGCGGAACCTGTCGGGGCAGCTTTAATACTGATTGGTAACATGTAATTATTCAGCAGATTGATTTTATCCGGAAATAAAACCAAGGGAATTGCATCTGAATAATTAGCCCCTTTCTTAATGGTCACTGAAGTGGAGGTAAAAGAATAAATACTGTCGGGGAAAACTTCATATTGATTTCCGCCTTTTGCATTGTACGCCGCCAGCGCGTCCAGATCAACGCCCAAGCGTGATCGTGAGATCCTGGGGAGCCACATCCGTAGCCGCATAATTTACATGAAAAAAGGCGGTATCCTCGGTATCCGTTGGCGGGAACAACAGAGTTGCACGCCGCAAAATTCGCTTCCCCCCATCAGAGATTAGAACATTGGGCGTCAGATTATCAAAATCTGTACGTCCTTCGCGGCTTTTAACACACGAGCTACCAATAAAAGCAACCACCAGGGCTAAAAGTCCAAGCTTAAAAAACATATTATAATTATTTCGTTTCATGCCACTTAATTTTTTAAATTGATAATTCTCCATGATTGCTATTATTGGTTCCAGAATACTCTGGAAGTATAATAATCAATTGTACCCTGTGCGTTTGCATTCTCCGTATTGGTTGTGTATTCGCTGGTAGGGTATAAATACCTGACCGGGATCTGAGCGTTCGCCGGGATTTTATACGGAGAAATAGAAATAGGAATATCACTGGGTAAACCTAATCTGCGGTAATCATCATAGGCTTCCAAAGGTGTAACCCCATTCATGGCAATCCATTTCTGGCGAATGATCAATGCAATCTGTGCCGTCGTTCCGGAAACTTTTGTCCAGTTTGTATTTGGGTTATTCTGAGCCAGATAAGCGGCTGCACCATCGGCTTCGAGGAAATCGAAAGATGCAGTAACACCGGCTTCATATTCCGCCTGTGCGTCTCCGGCCATAAATCCCCTTACAATTGCTTCTGCCTGTAAGAAATGGCTTTCTGCTGCGCTAATGATAACAGCATTCTGGCTAACTGTTTTTAACAAACCGGGTCCGATGGATGAAGTACCCTGTCCCGGTGGATTAAACTGGCTTCCCAATACACTTCCAGCATATGTATCCTGATCGTTTTTAGCATAAATCTGTTTCAAACGATTGGTATCATTGTAAGCCTTGGAGAGTAGTGATAGCATATTGAGCCGCTCTCCAATAATCCGCCTGTCCGCCACTGGTTGGCTGACCTGAAGTTGTTCTGAAATAACCCCACAGTGGGTTTTGCTGGCCGTCATTATTTGCATATGGGGGATTGATAGCGGCATCTTCATCCAGGAATCCGCCCCCGTTTGCCTCGATTTTTGCGATCTCGTCTTTAATATAAGCATCGCGGCCTGACATCTGCGATTGACGCATAAGGAGGCGGAGCTTAAGTGTATTAGCAAACTGGATCCATAAAGAATTATCGCCACCAAACATGACATCAGAAGCCTCCGCTCCGGGTGAGATGACTGCAGCTGGAGAAGCCATGATACTCGCAACGGTATCCAGTTGTTTAGCCAGGTCTTCGTAAATAGATCTGACCACTTTCATATTTCGGTTGAATTATAAGTGTTCCCTGGAATGCTTCGGAATAAGGAACATTATTAAACATATCGACCAGTTGAGCGAAAACGACCGATTTCATGGCTTTTGCCATAGCTACATAATAAGGCTTGAGCTGTTCCTTGGCTGAAGTTTCCACATAATAATAGTCTTCCAGATTTCTGTAAGATCCTATCCATAATGTGTTTGCAAAAGCGGTGGTTTCATTATAGGAAGCAACATCCTGGTTATTGGTAGCATAACTTCCGCTGGGGGCCCAATATCCCATCCAGCCACTGATAAAGTTCGTAGGTCCCAGATTCGGATTGGCAACCTGGCCACTGGCAGTTACCACCATGGCGTTCGTAATAACCAATTCCGGAGTAGCACCCGTAGCCGCATTCGGATTGGGTGTATTGATGTCCAGGTAAGACTTGCCGCAACCCGACAGGCTAACACCCGCTATTATAATTCCTATTAATGCTGATAATTTTTTCATTTCTAAACAATTTTAGATATAGTTCCAGATTTAGGTTAAAATGTTAATGTGATATTGAAACCTAAAAATTTGGTAGGTGGTAACTGATTTACGTCGGTATTACCCGTTGCGTTGCCGTTTGTGTTCGCAAATTCAGGATCCGCCCAGATATTATCCGCTGCGCGGATAGTGATCAGATTTCTTGCAACAAAACCAAGTGTCATTGCATTGATATATTTAAGCGGAGCCAGTGTTTTTGCCGGGAAATTATATACAAGAGAAAGTTCTCTCAATTTCCAGAAATCAGCACTGTTAATATAGTTCACCCCGCCCTGGTTCCAGGTAGAAGCCCAGAAATTGTTCGCTCCGATATTTGGTTTTTGTGAAACTATGCTTGTATTAGCAACATATTTTCCAGCCCCGTCGGAAACAACACTGTTTGGCATAATAAAAGGTTGTCTGCCACTGGAAGCTGAGTAACCGGAAACACCGGTAAAATCCAGTGCAGGTCCGATACCGTTGAAAAGCACCGCGCCAAAACGTCCGTCAGCCACTGCATTCAGGGTAAAACCTTTATAGCTCACACTGGTTGTAATTCCGATTTTAGTGGGAGGAACAGTGGTTCCGAACAGTTGGGGTGTATTATTGAGTGAAGGAGCGCCTGTAGCAGGATCAACAATGATCTGTCCTGATGGCGCCCTGTTCCAGTCTGTAGTTTGAATCTGACCGTACGCTTTTCCTACAGCCGCAACTGTCGCATTGGCAATCTGGTTTTCTGTTGCAAAAGGATTTACAATGGTCACCTGTTGCAGACCGAATCCCAGAGATTTTACAGTGTTCTTATTATACGCAAAATTTGCACTTACATCCCAGCGGAATCCGCTTTCTGTTTTTAACAGGGGAGTGAATCTCAGGTCCACTTCAATACCCTGGTTCTGCATCTCCCCGGAGTTAACAAATGCGGAAGTAAAACCGGTTGCGGCAGAAATCGTAATTGGAATTGTCTGATTGCTTGTGTTCGTGTTATAAGCGGCTACGGATAAATTGATCCGGTTGTTCAGGAACCCGAGATCTAAGCCGATTTCGAAGTCTTCACTGATTTCCGGTTTGATGTTCGGGTTTGCATATTGGCCGTTGACTGTATAACCGGCAATGCTTCCATTTCCGGACATAGGAAATCCATTTCCCGGATCGAAGGTGCTCTGAAGTGAGTATGGAAGAATACTCACCTGGGCTGTTCTTGCCCATGCAGCCCGTATTTTACCAAAACTCAGGAATTTACTGTTAGACATTGAACTGATCCCATCGGTAAATACAAATGCCGCATCAACCGCCGGATAGAGATAAGACCGATTATCTTCTGAAAGAAGTGAGTTCCAGTCATTACGTAAAGATCCGTGTACAAACAGGAAATTCTTGTAACCAACAGTCAGGTCACCGAATGCTCCGATCACGCGCTGTTGGTAAATATCCTGGTCAACGTTGGGGTGACCCAAACGATTGCTGATATTATAAAAATCCGGAATAACCAGGGCAGTGGCCGACATGCTCATGATCTGGGCATTATTGGCAATAACCTGTCCACCGATAATCAGTTTACCGTTGAAATCTCCGAATGTCTTGGTTCCCTCAATAAGCAATTCACTGTTGAGCGTCTGGTTAAAGCTGGACGCATTTCCTGATGAAGGCTGAAAAGCAATTACAGAAGAAGGAATACTGCCTGATCCAAGAGTATCTGCAACTGCCCAGGGAGCAAAGGTAAATCCTGCCTGGGTATACTGGTTGCTGTAATCATCTCTGGCGAGGCTGACGCGATAATTTACATCTAACCAACTGGTGGGCTTCAGATCCAGTGATAAGGTACCCAGGAGATCTGATTGATTTTCAACCATTCTTGACTGATCAATCTGCCACCAGGGGTTACCATAGTAAGCGTTGAAGTATCCGTTTGGATTCGCGAACGGATCCGTCTGCCAGTTTCTGTACGTTTTGAAATCAATATTGGCTGGCTGGTTAATGATATTCCAGTACAAAGGCCTGTTCTGGAAATAACCACCACCGGAAGTATTGCCATAAGATCCGACATAAACCGGAAGAGTACCCCATCTGAATGGTGTCTGGTCTTCTGCCGTTACATCTGTGTTAGTTACCGTATAGTTCAAACTATACTGGGCAGTGAATATACCGGTAGAATGTGTTCCGTTAATATGAAAATTATCTCTCCGGCTCTTGTCCTTAGGTATGATTCCATGGGATAATACATCCTGGAAAGACACGTAAAAATTATTTTTATCATCTCCCACCGCATAGGTCAGACCGTTCTGAGTCTGGATACCCGTATTAAAGAAGGAGGATTTGGCGTCTTTAACAGAACTATAATTAATAGAATCCTGCTGAATGGTATAGGTTCCGTCGGGTGCATAAACCCGGATCGGAGGCCCTATTGAAGTTTTTTGGCCATTATATCTGGGACCATAGTTCTGGTTTTCGTAAGGAACATATACGATATAGGGATTATCGCCAATCTGTACAGTTCCTTCATATGGATTGGCGGAAAACGGATTCGCATTTCCTTCACCACCATAAGGTCCAAAAGTACTCTGGAATTTTGGCAGATAGGCGATGGATTCAAAATTCACCGTAGAACTGAAAGTAATAACCGGTTTTGGTTTGCCTTTTCGGGTAGTAACGATCATAACTCCATTGGAAGCAGCTGAACCATAGAGAGCAGATGCGGAAGCCCCTTTCAGTACGGTTACATTGGCCACATCGTCAGGATTAAATAATGACAGGTAAGTAACCGGAAGCTGGATACCGTCAAAAACCAGCAGGGGTTCGTTATTACCCAGGATAGAACGGTTACCACGGAGTGTAACACGCACATCGGGTTTCACACCGTTATTAACCAGGTTGATCTGAAGACCCGAAACCTTACCCGCGAGTCCTGTTGCTACGTTCACAACTTTGGCCTGGGTGAGTTCGCTGGTATTTACTTTAGAAGTTGAATATCCAAGCTCTTTGCTCTGACGCTGGATACCTAAGGAAGTCACAACAACTTCAGATAAACTGGTGGTTTGATGCTGAACCTCGATGTTCAGTGTAGCGGCATCTCCTACCGTCACCTCTTTGGCGGCGACGCCCGTTCCTGTAATAACTAGAATTTGTGAAGGAGTTGCTTTGATTGAGTAGTAACCTTCTGCATCAGCACTCGTTCCAACCTTCGTCCCCTTGACCCTGATTGTCGCAAAAGGGACCGCTTGTCCCGCCTGATCTGTCACCTTTCCGGTAACTACTTTCGTTTGCGAAAATGCTAATGAGCCCAAAAGCACTAGCACCGCTAACAGTGTTAGAAATTTTCTCATGTGACTGTGAATTTTGAATTTAGATCGTGCAAAATAGGGAAGTTTTATATCCAACAAAAAAAAATGTTAAATATCCCCCTTTTCATGATTAGACAATATCAAAACTCTATTCGCTGCAAAACATTAAAAGGAACTGTATTTTGAGGAGATTGTAAATTGGTATTTATCAATTCATTACAATTTACGTTATTATACTATGTTAAATTTCCAAGGGGGAGGCTTGAAAAATAGTCATATTTAAACTTTCCAAGGCTTTGGCCTATGACTTTGATAATTAATAATTTAATGACCCTTTATTAAAATATATTTAATTTAACCCGTTAAAATCTGAATTATCAAATGTGGAGATTAATGCATTATAAAATAATATATACATCAATAAATTCCATATTATCCTTATAAAAAGCAATAATATTTCGTCAATCAATATATATGCAGGAATACATATATTGATATCAAACAAGAAAACAATACCTAATATTTGATAAAAAGCGGGCTAGGCTTGGGCGGTAGGACCTCCGAAGTTCATTGGCAGGGCTACTTCCTCCAGATCCTGGATTTTTCCATTGGTTCCTTCAAAACGGAGGATGTTTTCGGTGAGGGCTTTCATAAACCTTTTGGCATGCTGAGGGGTAAATATAATTCGCGACTTAACCTTACTTTTGGGCGTACCGGGCATCACATTCACAAAATCTATCACGAATTCAGCGTGGGAATGCGTAATGATCGCAAGGTTGGCATATTCACCTTCGGCAACTTCTTCGCTGATTTCTATATTTAACTGGTTATTGGGCTGATCCGGCATCGCGATTGATTTCAGCAAAAATAAGACACCCCCTTCATATATCAGATATCACTGTTGCCACTGAACCAAAACCTGCATTTTTATTTCTGATTTCCGGTTTCCCGGAATTTCATCCAGTCCGCTTCCAATCGAATGGACGCCGGGATAAAAAGTCTGACCCCATTTTATCCAACCCTGTAATTTGAGATGATTCCTCCTGCTTAACTTCATCCGGCTGAAATCCCGATGAAGGTTGATATAATAATGAACACCCCTCCCATAATATGCCGGAAGGGAAAAATTATATAATAGATCCTTCTCATAGGCATAAATGCGCGTTTCATAGTCCGTTGTCTCAAAAACTGCAACCGCCATGTTGCCGGAAATCCCGGATTTCCTGAAACTGAAACCAGCCATTCCCAGAAAACCCTGTGCTGGCACTGGCCGGGGAAGGTTCACCCAAATGCATTCCATACGGCTGGTGAAACTGAACGTCCTTGAAATAAGGTATTCGGTATCTATCCGCCATCTTTGTTTTACAACCGTTTCCAAAACATGCGTTCCGCCATTAGCCAGCTGTGCATTTCCTGTTTTTATTTCATATTTATACAGCGTGGAGAAACGCCAGATTTTTGTTGGCTGATAAGCGGAATGGATCATCAGTTCCCTTCCCGCCGAAGGGGCGTCCACCTTGTATTTCAACCAGGGGAAGAGATATAAGTCATAATAAAGATTCAGCTGCAAACCCGCGACAGGTCTGCAGGTCAGTCCGGCATATAAACCCTTTTCATTGTTTGGCAGGCTATTTTCAGTAAAGGCATCACTGTACAGCGATTGAAAAGAAGGTGAAATATTCCGGTAAAGAAAAATCAGATCAATTTTTTCATTCAGACTGATCAGGGCACCATGAACGCAGGCAAAGCTGTACCGGTTATCAATGGCAAATTCACCAAATAAATAGAGATTGCCCCGGCTGACACTGTAATCAATACTATAATCTGCCAGTTTATTTCCTTTCAGGCTAAATATATTGTACGGCTCATCCCGTTTCTGAAAAGGTCTTTCAAAGTGAAAATAGATGCAATTGAAACCCACCATAAACCGGTTACCGGAATAACGGATATTGCCTCCGGCGGCAACCTGCCGGTTATTATTCCGGTCGGCTATTTCTGCTGGAGTCCGGTGATAGCCGCTGTTTTCGAAGGAACTAAATATTTCCTCTCTTCCGCCTGTATCGGTCTTCAGGTTAGAACTTATCTTCCTGGAAGAAATGAAAAAACTGCCTTCCCATTTCCCTTTTTGTAAACTGATCCCCAGTCCCCGGTGGAAATTAAATTCTCCGGCCGAATGATATGGCCTTATACAGGGAGCTTCCCGTTTGATGGCTGATGCCTGGCTGCTTTTCGTGAATGAGATGGTCTGCCATTGAATCAGGCCCTGACCCAGATTCACCGTAAAATCACCTATGGCCAGGGCCCTGATGATTCCCAGTTGCTGCATAAAAAAATGAAAGGAGTAAAAATCAAAACCATTGCGCCGGCTGCCCCTGAAAAAAGGTTCTCCTGCATCTTTTTCCGCGCCAAAGCCAAAAGCCATCAGCTGCTTGTAATTATAGGTATAGCGTAAAAATAATTTCAGAGGCGAACCGGTGTAATATTCAGCTCCGGGATTAAGTGGTTTGTCATAACCCGCTGACTTTTCTATGATCCGGCCGCTCCGGATTAACAGGGTGGCGTCTCCTCCCTTCCAACGATCTCTCATCGCTGAATACAGGGATTCATCGCGGCCCACCAGAATATAAGGAAGGACAAGACGGATGGTTTCCAAATCCCAGCCGGGCACGGCCTGCAGTTCGTGCAGGCTGAGTAAGGGTCCGAGCAATTTTCTGTAAGCAAAAAAATTACTTACCTGCGCCGCATTCAGCAGATGAAGTTGAATGAGATCCTGTTCTGTGGCAGCATTCATATTCAGTGGATGTCTGGCGAAAGTTTTCCATATCTGTTTCATACGTGTCATCTTCAGGCTCATTCTCTTTTTTCCCGGACAGCGTTTCCAGTTGGCTGGCCCGGAATTCCGGGAGCTCCGGATTCTGAGCATTTCCTTTGATGGCAAAAAGAGTGAACATAAAAACTATTAAGAATTTATCGGGACAATTCATCTGTTCCCGGTTTTGGCTTCCCAGAGTATTACCAGACCCGGGCTGAAGCCCAGCATGGGTGTAAACAAAGTATATAACTGAATACTAAGACGATTTTTTTTCCAGCCAGTCTTAAAATATGGAACGCCACCAAGACTGTTTATTCCGAAACAAAAAATGAATTGTTCTTCATAACGGTATTCAATATATGGGATCACATTCAATGGTATACCGGATATTTTTTCAACCTGAACAGCCATGAATAATCCCGGCCCCGGTTCATATCCAAATCCCATCCTGAAAAACTGTGGCGCTTTCTCCGGATTCGGTTTACCGGCATTGTTAAAAACCGGCAATGATAATTCCCAGCCGCTAATCAGATTATCTGAAACATGAAACAGGATTCCAATTCCCGAACTGCCAAAATCAATTTCTTTGTATCCCGCAGGCCGGTCATGCAGGTACATAAACCGGATCCCGATTTGCAGACGACCAAGATTTTTTCCATAAGCCAGTCCCAAACTTTGCTCGCTGTAAGCCGCGTCCCCACTCTGTTCCAGCGCAACACCCAGTCCGCTGTTCAACACAGGAAAATCCACTGACAGCGCAAAATTGTCCAGTTCTTTTAACATCCATTTTCTCTCACCAAGCAGCCCGGCTGTAAAAGTTTTTATGCCGGCAAGACAGGCGGGATTGGAAGCGAATGAAAAAGCATCAATAAACCGCGTGCTATAGGCCCCCGCAGATATATAACCGTTTCCTGACCGCAGATGTGAAGCCTGGCCCATTCCATTCAACCAAAACAATAATGCAATCCCAAATAATTTCCCACAGATCATACCCATCGAACTGGGCGTAAATTATATTCAGGGGAGAAAAACAACAAGGCTAAAAGACCATATTTCGGAAGTATTAAAACGGGTTGAATTACCTTTGCACGATGCAAATTTTAGATGGTCAGCTCGTTTCCCGGACAATTAAAGAAAGACTCAAACTGGATGTTGCCGCACTGGTGGCTGAAGGAAAAAAAATCCCGCATCTCGCAGCCGTTCTGGTTGGTAGCAACGGAGCGAGTGAAACCTATGTGGCCGCAAAAGTAAAAGCCTGCGCAGAGATCGGATTTAAATCGACCCTGATCCGGCTTGAAGAATCCGTAAGTGAATCAAAACTGCTTTCAGTGATCGAGGACCTGAATAGCGACTGGATATAGATGGCATTCTTGTACAGCTGCCGCTACCCAAACATATTTCTGACGAAAAAATAATCCTGGCCATCGATCCTTCCAAAGATGTGGATGGATTTCATCCGGTCAATGTGGGCAAACTGGTACTCGGAAAACCGAGTTTTATTTCGGCAACACCGCACGGTATTATGCTTTTGCTGGAACATTATAAAATAGAAACCGCCGGCAAACAGGCCGCCGTGATTGGGAGGAGTAATATCGTGGGACGTCCGATGAGCATCCTGCTCAGTGCCAATTCCAATCCGGGCAACTGCACGGTTACCCTCTGTCATTCCCAAACCAGAAACCTGAAAGAAATTTGTCTGAAGCAGTGATATTATTGTCGCGGCTCTCGGCAAACCGGAATTTGTAAAAGCGGATATGGTCAAAGAAGGTGCGGTCGTGATTGACGTGGGTATTACACGAGTTCCTGATACTTCCAAAAAAAGCGGATTTGCACTTAAAGGCGATGTGGCATTTGCAGAAGTGTCTCCCATATGCAGTTATATAACACCCGTTCCCGGTGGCGTAGGACCCATGACCATTGCCGCATTGATGAAAAATACGTTTACAGCTTTGAAGAAAAAACATTGATTATGATGACCGAATCCACATTAACGACTACACAGTCACTGCCCTTGGTGGAAGCTTTCTATACCATCCAGGGTGAAGGTTTTCACCAGGGGAAAGCAGCATATTTCATCCGCCTCGGCGGTTGTGATGTGGGCTGCGTCTGGTGCGATGTGAAAGAAAGCTGGGATGCTTCTGCACATCCGTTCGATAGCTGTTTCAGAAATGGTGGGAAGGCAAAAAAATTTCCCGGCACGTATTGCGGTGGTTACCGGTGGTGAACCCCTGATGCATGACTGTTTGTTACCTCACGAATTACTTATGCGGCCGGTTTTCAAACCCATATCGAAACCTCCGGTGCATACCCGCTCAGCGGTGAATGGGACTGGATCTGCCTTTCACCAAAAAAATTCAAAAATCCCCTTGCTGGTCCTATCGAAAAGGCAAATGAATTAAAAGTAGTGATTTATCATCCCTCCGATTTTGAATGGGCTGAATCCTTGCGGAAAAAGTAAAACCGGGCTGTAAACTTTTTTTGCAACCTGAATGGAGTAAAAGAGAAACTGTAACGCCCCTGATTTCTGAATATATAATGGACAATCCGAAATGGGAGTTTTCTCTGCAGCTTCATAAATATATTCACCTGCCCTAACGGTTGACAGTCGTGACAGATCGTGGATCGGTTGACGATACACTCCCATACTCTCATACTTCCATACTGCCTTTTCCTTATCTTTGCCGTCAATGCATTCCATGAAATTTTTATGCACGTTTGCTATTTTTTCTTCATGTTTCACGTGCTCGAGCACAATATGATCCCGCTAAAGTAAATAAAAAAGCTGCAAATTATTATCTGCAGTCACAGCAACAGGCAGGGGATGACAATTTTCTGGAAGGAATCGAATCCCTCAAACAGGCTGTCGCCATCGACACGCATTTCGAAGATGCATAGCTGTCCATGGCTGGTATGTATGGCGAACTAAAAAATTACCAGGCTGCTGTTGACAATTATAAAATTGCGAAATCGATAGACAGCATTTATTTCAAAGATTATAGTCTTTCCTATTCCATACAATCTGGCAGGACTTGGTAAATTTGAAGAAGCACTTGCAGCAGTAAACGAATTTCAAATCCATTCCCAATCTCAATGAATCCTCCCTGCAGTTCTGCGGCATACCGGAGCAAGTGCTACCAGTTTGCCATCGACTATGCGGCAAAAAAAAATAATGCTGATTATAAATTCGAACCGCGTAACCTGGGAGACAGTGTTAACAGTGCGGTCTCTGAATATTTTCCATCGATCAGCCTGGACGGCAAACACCTGGTATTTACCCGTAGGGTCCATAGAATCAACGAAGATTTTTATCAGTCGGACCGCCTGAAAAATGGCTGGTCATTGGCCAAATCTCTTCCGGAAATATCAACAGTAATAATAATGAAGGCGCGCAGAATATTTCGCAGGATGGTCAATGGCTGATCTTTACCGGATGTAATTTTCAGAATGGTTTTGGCAGTTGCGATCTGTATATTTCCTATCTCACACCGGATGGATGGAGTGCACCTGAGAATATGGGACCCAATTTCAATACAGAATTCTGGGAATCGGCACCATCACTTTCGCCGGATAAAAGAGATTTATATTTTACCAGCAACCGGCCCGGTGGCTATGGTGGCAATGATCTTTATGTGAGTCACCGTTTGGAAAACGGCCGCTGGTCGCCACCTGAAGAATATGGGTCCGATCATAAATACCGCCGGAGATGAAAGCGCTCCCTTTATTCATGCCGATAACAGCTCATTGTATTTTACTTCGAATGCATTGCCGGGATATGGCGGAGACTGATCTTTTTGTTGTGCGAAAAACAGCGACAGGCGAATGGGGCATTCCGGAAAATCTGGGATATCCCATCAATACCATAGAAAATGAAGGAAGCCTGGTAGTTGCCGCCGATGGAAAAACAGCTTATTATGCCAGTGACCGGGCTGACAGCCGTGGTTTGCTTGATCTGTATACTTTTGAATTGCGCGACGATGTGCGACCCGCAAAGACCTTCTGGGTAAAGGGTAAAGTGTATGACAAAAAAACCGGAAAGGGACTTCCCTCATCTGTTGAACTGGGGGATCTTAAAAACAAACGATTATCAGTAAACTGCAAACCGACGAAACCGGAAATTACCTGACCACCTTACCGGTCGGAAATGATTATGCATTTAATGTAAACCGTAAAGGCTATTTATTTTTCTCAGAAAATTTTATGCTCTCCAGTCCTTCCGCGGATTCTGTTTACCAGATGGATATTCCGCTTCAGCCAATCGAAGCCAATGCAAGTATCATTTTGAAAAATATTTTCTTCGATGTAAACAAGTATGATCTTAAACCCGCATCGCAGATCGAGCTGGATGAGGTGATTAAACTGCTGAAAGAAAATCCGCTCGTTTCAATACAAATCAACGGATACACTGACAATGTCGGAAAACCGGCGGACAATCTCCTGCTTTCTGAAAACAGGGCAAAATCGGTCGTCAATTATCTGAAAGCAAAAGGAATTGACCCAAACGTTTATCCTATAAAGGATATGGTGAAGCACAACCGGTAAGCCCCAATACCACCGAAGCAGGCCGAGCACATAACAGGCGTACGGAATTAAAAGTTTTGAAAACTGGCTAACTGATCCATGGTATACTGGTGTCTGGAATGGTGTATAGGGTTGACACCATATACCATTCCCAGGAATATAACGGTTGATTGCATCATTTCATATTCGCCATCCCGTGATAGGTTTGAAAAAAATCATTGCATCCCGACCTTCCTTACCTGATCAGTCTTACAAAGGTTTCTCATGTGGGATGTATTCACGCAAAAACCCTGCTCCAGCATTTTGGATCCGCAGAAGCGGTTTTTAAAGCTTCCATCCACGCCCTGGAAAAAATTGATGGTATCGGAAAGATCAGAGCCCGTTCCATAAAATCTTTTCGTGATTTCGCCGAGTCAGAAAAAGAAATTGTTTTTCTTCAACGATACGGAATCCGCGCACTCACACAACAGGATCAAGATTATCCGCAAAGATTGTTGTCGGCTTATGATGCGCCAGTCCTGCTTTTTTATAAAGGAAACTGCAACCTCAATCCTGCCCGCGATCATTTCAATTGTCGGTACCCGGAGGAATTCGGAATATGGAAAACAGATCACTGAAAAACTGATCCAGGACCTTGCGGCTTATGAGGTGACGATCATCAGCGGACTGGCATTCGGTATCGATGCCATTGCCCACAAACCGGCTTTGAAACAACGGACTCCAACGATTGCTGTGCTGGCACACGGACTGGCTTCCCTATATCCGCCCGAACACAATCAGCTGTCCAGACAAATGATCAAGCAGGGTGGTCTGCTCACCGAATATATCAGTCATGTGAAAGCAGATAAACATCATTTTCCGATCCGTAACCGGATCGTCGCGTCCATCAGTGATTGCACCCTGGTAATGGAAACTGCCGTGAAAGGAGGAAGTATGATCACTGCCGATCTGGCGAATGGATATCACCGGGAAGTATTTGCATGCCCGGGAAGAACCACCGATTTCAAAAGCACCGGATGCAACTGGCTGATCAGGAACAACCAGGCCTTCCTACTTGAAAATGGCAGGATCTGGTCAGGATGATGAGATGGGAAGATAAAAAATCCGGATTCCAGAAAATCAGCACGAACTTACCATCCATTTAAACGAAACCGAACAGAGAATTCTGGATATCCTTAAAGAAAGAGAACAAATACATATAGATGTAATCAATGCCATCAGCGGTTTTCCCGAATAGTCTGAACGCGCGAGCCTTGCTGGAACTGGAAATGAAAGATCTGATCGCAGTATGCCCGGGAGATTGTACAAGCTAAAACCCTGCTGATCAGGATAAGACAAAATCATACAACGTCATTCAGATACACAGAATAAAGCACTATAAGCCGGAAAAAATTGGATTTGGGAGCAATTTATCCCTTGCACTATCTTTGCACATGGCAAGAATAAATTCCTCCAAAAAGTCCCTCCCCCCCAAATTTTTTGGTGAAGGTCTCACGTTCGACGATGTATTATTATTACCCGCATATTCACAGGTACTTCCGCGGGAAACGGATATCCGGACAAATCTCACAAAAAAAATAACGCTTAAATATTCCGATGCTTTCTGCGGCCATGGATACGGTTACCGAAGCCACCCTGGCCATTGCCCTGGCGCGGGAAGGCGGTATGGGCATCCTGCATAAAAACATGCCGATTGAAAAACAGGTGGAGCAGGTGCGCAAAGTAAAAAGAAGTGAAAGCGGATTGATCATCGATCCCATCACACTTCATGCGGAAGCAACCATCGGAGATGCATTGACGCTGATGAAAGAAAATAAAATCGGCGGCATTCCCATCGTTGATAATCAGCAAAAACTGGTAGGCATTCTCACCAACCGTGATCTGCGTTTTGAAGACGACCGGAAAAGAAAAATCGGGAAGTGATGACAAAGGATAATCTTATTACCGCTCCGGAAGGAACCGATCTGAAAATGGCAGAAAAGATTTTGCGGAAATATAAAATTGAAAAACTTCCGGTTGTAAATAAATCCGGCAAACTCATCGGACTGATTACCTACCGGGATATTCTTCAATTGACCAGTTTTCCCAATGCTGTAAAAGACGAATTTGGCAGATTACGGGTAGGTGCAGCATTGGGCATTACCACCGATCTGATGGACAGAGCTGCAGCACTTCAGCAGATTGGCGTAGATGTAGTTTGCCTCGACAGTGCACATGGTCATAACAAAGGTGTGATAGAAGCATTAAAAAAAGTAAAAAAGAATTTTCCAAAACTACAGGTCATTGCAGGCAATATAGGAACAGCAGCAGGTGCAAAAGCACTGGCAGATGCAGGTGCAGATGCAGTAAAAGTAGGCATCGGTCCGGGATCGATCTGCACCACCCGTATTGTTGCCGGTGCAGGCGTTCCGCAGATCACCGCCATAATGGAAGCTGCATCAGCACTGAAATCCACTGGGTATTCCGCTGATTGCGGATGGTGGTATCCGTTATACCGGTGATATGGTGAAAGCACTCGCAGCAGGCGCCAGTGTGGTCATGATGGGAAGTGTTTTTGCCGGAACGGAAGAAAGTCCGGGTGAAACCATTATTTACGAAGGAAGAAAATTCAAACAATACCGCGGCATGGGATCACTGGGTGCCATGACGCAGGGCAGCAGCGACCGCTATTTCCAGGATGTGGAAGACGGAATCAAAAAATTTGTTCCGGAAGGAATTGAAGGACGGGTAGCATTTAAAGGAAATCTGAGTGAAGTGGTGCAACAATATGTTGGTGGACTTCGAGCCGGTATGGGTTATTGCGGCGCAAAAAATATTGATGCTCTACAAAAGGCGCAATTCATTAAAATCACCAATGCAGGAATGCAGGAAAGCCACGCGCATGATATTGAAATCACCCGTGAAGCACCGAATTACAGCCGCTGAACAACGCTGCTGTTCTTCCAAAATAAAATACTGATGAAGCGGACTGTCCTGTTTGTTTTATTGTTCATATGCAGCATGTCAGTCATCGCACAGAGTGATAAGGATTCCTGTTCCATGGAGATCAGCCTCCTAACCTGCGCGCCGGGAACAGACCTCTATTCCATATTCGGTCATACCGCCATACGCGTACGGGACACCAGGCGGGGCATGGATATCGTTTACAACTACGGCACCTTCGACGATTCGGATCCGTTGTTCTATCTCAAGTTTATGCGGGGCATCATGCGTTATTCCCTTTCTGCAGAAACATATGATAGTTTCATGAAGGAATATGAATATGAGCACCGGTCGGTGTGTTGCCCAGATCCTGAATTTAAGCTGCGCAGAAAAAAATCAGTTATACGAAGCACTGAGAAAAAACACGCTGGACGAAAACCGCTTTTATGATTATCATTTTCATACCGATAATTGCACCACGCGCGCGGGCAGAATCATTGAATCCAATACCAGGGACTCCCTGATCTATAAAAATATTCTGCCGGTAAATAGTTCGGCTGACCATTCACCGGAAAATAGTTTACATAACGGGGCTGGCCTGACTTTCAGAGATATGATTCATGAATACCTGGACAAAGCAAAACGCCAGCTGGTCTGAATTTGGGATTGACTTATTCCTTGGAACAAACCTGGATAAGAAAGTGACTAATACCGAAGCGATCCATTTTCTTCCCGATTATTTATTCAGGGGAATGGACAGCGCCGAATCGAACAATAAGCCCATAGTATCTTCGAAAAAAACCTTACTCGATTTTTCCGCTGCCAAAAAAAATTCAGCAGGTCTTACTCCGGATATAGTTTTTTCAATGTCTTTTTCTGGTAATGATTGTTTTATTTATTTTCAGGATATCTCCCGGCATCAGCAAAAACATTATTGATTTTTGATATTATTTTTTTCAGCCTCCTGGGTCTTTTAGGGATCCTGATGGCTTCCATGTGGCTGGGCCGGGTCGATGATGTTTGCAGTAATAATATGAATATTCTCTGGGCCCTGCCCACCCACATCGTTGCAGTTTTTTTCATTCGAAAAAAAGCCGTCTGGATAAAATATTATTTTCTGATCACTTCAATACTGGCTTCCCTGCTGGTCATCGGATTTCCCTGGTGGCCGCAGAGAATGAATCCGGCTGTACTACCTGTACTGGGAATAATTATATTCCGGAGTCTTTATCATTTTCAAAATCGGAATCATGCAGAAAACGCTTCAGTTCAGCGGTGAGAAATTGGAATATGAAGTAAGAGGACAGGGGCTACCCGTGATGCTGGTTCATGGATTCACGGAAGACCGCAGATCTGGGATCCTCTTTTAACCGGAATAGAAAATAAATACAATGGATACTTCCCGATCTTCCCGGTAGTGGAGAATCTGTCTTTAACGGATCGCTTGCACGACTTAAGGATTTTGCCAGGCCCTTTATACCATAATGGAAAATGAAAATATCCGGGATTTTGTTCTGATCGGCCATAGCATGGGAGGATATATTTCCCTGGCATTCAGCAGAAAAATACCGGAAAAAATCCGGGCCCTGGGCCTATTTCATTCCAGTTCATATCCGGATTCAGCGGAAAAAAAAGAAGCCAGGGAAAAAAACATCCGTTTTATACAAAAAAACGGCGCTGCACCCTTTGTGGAACAGTCCATACCAGGGCTGTTTTCTGAATCTTTAAAGGCAAATCATCCGGATGAAATCAAAAAACTGATTGACCGGTACGCCAACTTTACACCGGAATCTCTCGTACAGTACCTGGATGCTATGAAACAACGACCGGCAACAACCGGAGTCTTGGAATCGATCACCAAACCAGTATTATTTATTATGGGAGAAGAAGACAAAGCTGTGCCGATTAAAGACTCTTTGGAACAATGCCATTTACCCCGGATTTCGTATATTCATGTACTGACCCATACAGCCCATATGGGCATGATCGAAAATACAAGCCTGTGTAATTCTTTCCTAGATCGATTCCTTGAACAGATTCCAGTTTAATCTAAAGAAGTTACCCTATCGTGCGCCGATCATTTCTTATCATATTCCTGTCGACTTTTTTTTCCTTTCTTGTGCTGATCGGTTACGGCAAACATATTAAAGGCGGCGAAATTCACTATACTTATCTGGGACCCACACCCGGCAAACCGGGACTATGACCGCTATGAACTCCGGCTCCGATTATTTATCAGCTGCCAGTCCACCGAGGGTCAGCTGGAAACCACAGTTATAATGGGCATCTACCGGACTTCGGATGGATTCCACGTAGACAATGTCCAGGCTAATCTGAATGGGGAAAACAGCAAAATTATCAACCTGAGTTCTCCCAGTCCCTGTATTGTCCATCCTTCCCCGGTCTGTTACTGGATCAGGGAATTTACAGCCACCGTAGAACTTGCCAAAGACCCCGGTGGCTATATGGTAATTTTTCAGCGATGTTGCCGCATAGACGGGATCCGGAATATTCTGCCCAATCTGAATGTAGGTGCGTCCTATTTCTGCCAGATTCAGGGAACCAATTCAATCGGAGCAAACGGGTCAACTCAAACCCGGATTTTGGGATAAAGGATACAGTTCTGATTTGCCAGGGCAAACGATTTAAACTTGACTATAGTGCGGTAGATGCCGACGGGGATTCCCTGACTTATGAATTTGCACCCGGATATTATGGTGGTGGATCGAATAATGCAGTTGTTACCAATCCCGGTCCGCCTTCCAGTTGGATCGCTCTCGGTTACCGGAGTGGGTATAATGGATTACAGCCCCTGGGGCCGAATGTAACCATCGACCGGAAGACCGGGCTGATATCAGGTATTGCCCCTGCGGGCGGTGATTATGTGGTATGCGTGTTGGTTAAAGAATGGCGGGCCGGTTTACTGGTATCTTCCCACAGGAAAGATTTTATCATTTCAGTCGATGATCGTTGCGATTTCCCTTCCGCTGATCTGGATCCGAGTTATATCACCTGCAATGGATTTGATTTTAAATTTCATAATGAAGCCAGTACCTCTCACCCCTGATACATACTTATTATTGGGATTTTGGTGTTGCCGGGTGTTACAACAGATACCAGCACCCAGGCAAGACCCATATTTACTTTTCCGGATTCCGGTGTTTACACTGTCAGGTTCTATCGTGAATAAAGATGAACCCTGTACGGACAGTGCCAGTACCCAGATGAGTGTTTTCCCGGGATTTTTTCCCGGCTTCATTTCCCAGGGAACCTGTCTTCTTAATCCGGTTGTATTTAAGGATACAACGACAACAAAATACGGACGGGTTTCATCCTGGTCTATGGAATTTTGGCGATCAAATAATCCCGGAGACACCTCGGTTATCCAGAATCCATCCTAGAAATACAGTGATACAGGAATGAAGAATGTATCCCTGATCGTTGCGAATAGTAAGGGATGCAGGGATACAGTAACACAGGTTATCAACCTGACAGACAAGCCACCCATCTTTTTCCCTTTCCGTGATACGCTGATCTGTAATATAGATACCCTGCAATTACATGCACAGGGATTCGGGAATTTCACCTGGAGTCCGTCTGCCAATATGATCAATCCCAACACACCCGACCCATTTGTGTATCCGAAAACCACCACCTATTATACGGCTACCCTGGATCAGTCGGGTTGTATGAATACTGATTCACTACGGGTGCGTGTAGTGGACCATGTTACACTTTTTGCAGGAAATGATTCGACCATTTGCCTCGGTGATACAATCAGTTTAAATCCCTCCGGTGACGGACTATATTTTAACTGGACACCGGCTGCATCTACTGATAATCCCAATGTGAAAAATCCGCATGTCTTCCCTTCCGGGAATACAACTTATTCGGTGGTGGCCAGCATCGGCAAATGTTTTACTTCGGGTATCGTAAATATCAAAACCGTTCCTTATCCGTTTTCGAATGCCGGAACAGATGCTTTTATCTGTTATAATGATACGGCCCAAATTAACGCCATCGCAAACGGTATCGCTTTGACTGGCTTCCTTCAACCTATTTAAGTGATCCGACCATTCTGAATCCTGCTGCTTTCCCTCCGCAGACAACCGTTTATCAGCTGCTGGTGTTTGATACACTGGGCTGCCCCAAACCCGGTATTTCCAAAAGTTATCAATGTAAATCCGCAGATCATGGCATTTGCCGGAAATGATACTTCCATAGTAGTGGGACAGCCTCTGCAACTACATGGTTCCGGCGCTCCTTCCTTTTTATGGTATCCGGATTTTGCCCTGGACAGAAATGATATTTCCGATCCGGTGGCTTATGTTAAGTCAAAACCAGACTTATGTGATGAAGACATTTACGGAAGAAGGATGTTTTGCCTATGATACGATTAACATTAAGGTATTCACAACGGCGCCCGATATCTTTGTGCCGAATGCCTTTACACCCAATAATAGTTCCAATAATATTTTCCGGCCGATCCCGGTGGGTATTTCGAAAATTGAATATTTCCGTGTGTATAACCGCAATGGAATGCTTGATTTACAGCACCAGCCAGATCGGAAGCTGGCTGGGATGGAAACTATAACGGTAAACCACAGACGGTGGGGGGTTATGTCTGGATGGTCCAGGGCACCGACTATACCGGGAAGCTGGTTACAAAAAAAGGAACCGTTGTTCTTATCCGCTAAACTTATTTCATCTAAAAAAATATTCTTGTGAAAAAAATCATTTGCATCACCGGTGCGAGTTCCGGTTTTGGAGAAGCCTGTGCCTTTACATTTTCAGCAAATCATTATAACCTGATCATTACGGGCAGAAGGAAGAAAGACTGAATGAGCTTAAAGAAAACACTCGAAGAAAAATTTCGAAACAAGGTTTATATTCTGCCCCTCGATGTTTCTGACAGGGCTGCGGTGCAGAAGGCTTTCAATACATTACCCGGAATGGCAAAAAATTGACCTCCTGTTGAACAATGCGGGTCTCGCCCTGGGCAGGGATAATTTTGATGAAGCATCCCTCGACGATTGGGAAACCATGATCGATACCAATCTGAAAGGTCTTCTGTATGTTTCGAAAGCCGTATTACCATTTATGATTCCGCAAGAAACTGGACATATCATAAATATCGGATCCACCGCCGGCAAACAGGTTTATCAGAAAGGCAATGTGTATTGCGCAACCAAACATGCAGTACAGGCCATTTCAGAATCCATGCGCATTGACCTGCTTCCGCATAAAATAAAAGTAACCGTCATTCATCCCGGCGCAGCAGAAACCGAATTTTCACTTGTCCGTCTCAAACAGGACGCTAAAGAAGCGAAAAAAGTTTATGAAGGATATGAGCCTTTGCATGCTGAAGACATTGCCAACGTTGTTTATTATGCCGCTTCCCTGCCCGCACATGTTTGTATCAATGAGCTGGAAATTACCTGCCTGGCCCAGGCGAATGCGTATTATCTTTTTAAAGAGCCCATGCGTGATGGATTGACGGTTGACGGTCAGGATAACTTAGCAGCTTAATTCAATTGTCAGTTGGTTCAAGCCTCGGTCCATATGCTTTAAGCCTTAGGCCTTCATAGCCTTAGGCTTACCTCGGTTTCGGTGGTTGCGCCGCCAGTTCCGCCAGTGAAATCCTGATCTGGATACCCGCCCTGGTCGTAGTTACCGGTGGTGAGCTGGAAATTTTGGGAATCGTTCGTCGCTCATCGAAATAAAATTTCAGGTTGATCCGGTTATTGATCACATAATCGATCGATGGAGAAATGCTGATCACCTCCTGTCCGCCAACAGGCACCGCTGCATTCTGATCCAGATAGCTGTTGGTGGTGGCATCATCCCGGAAACTCATATCCAGCCTCAACGTCAGATCATTTTCCAATCTGTTCGTCAGTCCGTTTTTACCCATCACTTTTATTTTGAACGGAAGAGGAACTCCGCGTTTACGGAATCCGAGACCAAATATATATTCCGTTGAACGGGTTTCACTCATCTGGTAATCGATCAGGCTCAGGCTCAGTTGTCTGGATTTGCTGAAACTGAATTTTGCCTGGAACTGATTTACAAACTGCATATCCAGATCGATCAGCGGCGCAAACTGTTCGCTGATCGTAATATTGGGAACCATGAAATAAGGAACAAAATTTCCGGTAAGCGTATCAATAAATCCAGGCTGCCTCACTCCAAACGGATCCTGGATAACTGAGATTTGAATTATAAGTATTCATACTCAGCGTGCTGGTGTACCCATCCGAAATACTGAAATTGGTAAATATTTTTTCCATGCCCGGAATACGGGATAGTCCGTTATATGTAAGCCGCCAGTTTGGTTTAGGCAGGTAGCCGGAAAAAGGATTGAATTTGATATTGGGATTGTCTTCCTGCACCAGGGCAATAGAATTCGGAGATTTTCCACTGTACGCTGCAATAAATGCGGGGATCAGCACATCCTGTGCATATTTTCCATAACCTTTTGCATAACCGTCTGCCCGTCTGATCCTCCGGAATATGGATTTTGTTTTCCCAGGCGCTGGGAAATAATGGTACGGTAATTTTCAAATGTCTGGAAATGTAGATGAAATCTGGTTCGCATTATTACTTTCGAAAAGTGTTTTTACCGAAATAAAACTTACGCTGAAACTTCCTGCTGTGTATGGATTGAGTCGTGCAAACGAATTATTGCCAGTCGTATCCTTATAAAGTTCAGTATAATTTTTTCCGAAACTCTTGCTGACATTCACCGTAATATTTAAATCCCGTACGGGTTGTATCTGCGCAGCAATCGTGAGAATCTGATTATAACTGGCCTGGTTCTGGAAATTGAACAAGGGTATCATGTTGTCAATAATCCTTTTTTTGCCAGCCGGTTTACATAACTGGTATCCGGTTGCTCACCAAAAACATATCCCCATCCGGGTTCATTTGATTTTAAATTCATTCCCAGGAAATGAGCGCTGTCAGTATAACCATAAATAGCTGGATGCCGATATTTCAGAATAATTAATGGTGATATCCTTTACGAAGTCAGAATCCTCGCCAATGCCTTCATGACTCCTTTCAGGTGCGCCTGATCGGTATTGTCTGGTTGTGGATTTTTCTGATTCAGGCTATCATTCTTTTTTCCCGGCAGAGTTGGCGGAGGCGCGTGTGGTCGGCTGATCCAGCTCGCGCAATAATCGCCACTTCGCATACAGGCGCGAAAGATTTAAATCAGCTGAGGCATCTTTTTTCTGCGTGTTCTGAATGAAATTTCCAAACTGTGTAGCAAGTGTTGATGCGCCGGTCCACTGGTAGGAAGATCCATAACCCAGCCGCAGAGTGGTCCAGTCAAGGAAAGGAATCTTTATTGTCGGAACCGTATACGTAAAATTTGCAGTCTGATGAATAGGCAATGGTTCTGCCGCCTTTCCAGAAATTTTTCCACATCTGTTTTTTCTGTGCCTTATCCAGTCTTCCACTGTCCTCATCCACCCAGCTTTTATTAATTGCCGCAAAATCAATATTCAACGATCTTGTAATATCCCATCGCACGATATAGGTCCGGTCGATAGTGAAAAATTTATTGAAGGTTTCCGGAATCTGGTATTTTCCGCCGCCAACATTTCTGGCCTGGTAAGCACCATATTGCCTTACCACATCGCCGCGGAAAGTGAGCACAGCCGGAACAGGATTCAGATTAAAATCCTTGAACAGCGAATACCAGGGCGATCTGGATTTAATCATCTTTTTAAAGGGTTCCCAGTATTTAGGTGTTCCCACAAAATTATATCCGAGTCCGCCTTTATAAACCGTTAATTCATCTTCCAGGGCAATGGGATTATGGTGAGACGTATGCGTATAGGAATAACTGAAATCAAAATTTTCAATACTCCAGATTTTTAATTTTTTACCCGTAATATTATTTCGTCGCACATTGGTAAAATTGAAACTCCTTGATTTGCGATTCATCCACGGCGACCTCTTCTATAGAATCCCGCGACGAGGGTGGCGCCGCAGTGATTTTTTGCGCTAATGTGATATCCAGGTCATAGGGATCATATTCCGGCGTGATTTTACTTTTTGACCAGCTGCCATAGAATGGAATGGACAATCCCAGATTTTTGGGAAGCAGTTTTCCAAGTTCCAGCTGGGTTGCCACATCCAACTGTGTTGTGCTGCTCAGCGCACGCTCATTGATACTCTGATCGATGGTTCCAAATCCAATAGACTGTGTTTTGCCGGACAGATAAAGTGTTCCCAGGTCCGCAAGTTTTATATCGACCCGGCCATTGGCAGCATAACCGCCCTGGTCATTTAAATTTGAAAGCCTGAGTTCATCAAACCATACTTCGGTACAAACCGGTGTTGGCGAAATATTTTCCACCCCAAAAACATGGCCTGCACCTGCCCCAGGTTCGGATTTCCGAACATGGAATAGACCCTTTTGGTGGCTGCATCTATCTCCTGGTAAAATCCGGATGTATTTCCGGTGGCATTCCGGTCAGTTTTTAATTGGACCAGTCGCTGGAGTGTAAGGTTGAGACTATTGGAATCCGGCCAGATCTTGGTATCGAGTGTGGTTCCCCAGGGAGTAACTTCCAACGGAATTCTGATCTCATAAAAATTATTGATAAAATCACTTCCCAGTCTAATTACGGCAGCAATCTGATTATTTTGGAGACTATCTGCGGAACCTCTTGCTTCTGCATGAATAAACATTTCCATCGTTCCGTAACGGCGTAAATCGTAATTGGTATTTTTATAAACACCTCGTGCTTCACCCGGCAACAGATCGCAGATCTGTAAACTCATGGACTGTTCATTCAGCAGCAGGTTTACATTATTCGTACTTAACTGCTGCTGTCTTTCTACGCCTGGTGGAATAACATAAGGTATTGGTGTGCGTGTACTATTCTGTTCAATATTTACGGCAGTAACATCCACGGTGGTCGGGCTGTTTGCCGGAATCGGAATATATGGTCCCGTGGTATCCAGCAAATAATTAAAATTGCGCCAGGAATCACGGATCAGCTGGAATTCTGCAAAACGGCATACAACGGAATCCGTCCATCCGTTCATATACATCCTGATAAAACGGATCGATTTGAAATCCGGGATATTACCCACTTTTTGCGAATAGGCATTGATCGGAATCCGGAACTGGTACCAGGTTTCCAGTGTGTACTTTGTCGCTCTGGTAAAAATTTGCGTGAATCAGTAATAAAATTTTGTCCGACACGCATCTTACTCGGAATCAGATCAACTTTATATTCAAAATATTCTTCCAGTTCATTCATCGTATTATCATGATCAAGGTCTTCCTGATCAGGATAAAGCGTACTGGCATCTACATACGTTGCACCTGGTGGTGCAATGGGTGAGTTACCCTGCGGATTATTGATATTCTTATAACGGCCTATAATATTCGTTTGTGTTAGCATCGTAAGAAGGAGCGCGGTAATTGAGATAATCATCTGCCGAAGGATCGGTTAGTGCATTCTGATAAATGGGAGAACCGGTTCCGAATAAGGACCGCCAGTCTGTCGAGGTAATTGGAGAATTTTACCTGTTCAGCCGACATCATCCATACCGTCAAAACCCTGATCCTGGTAAGGCCGGTCTGTAGGATCATTACTGAATGCATTCGTTGTCTGCACTGCATTGAATGGTACCCTTCCCCAAACGGAAGAATTGTCGATTGCCGCCGGAATATTGGGTGTATTCAAACCATTCTCAAATAATTTTCTGCCGTCTTTTAAAACGTCTTCCGAAATAGAACCCAGATCCATGTATAACTGGCCGCCGGTTCCGTTATTATTGCCTGTCAGAAATGGACTTTGCATCCAGAATTCGATGTACTGCACATTGGATGTTTCAAAATCCGTCTGGTCGATTGCGCGCATGATACCACCCCATCTGCTGGCCGGATTTGTCAGATTTCCGGAAGGCATCCATACTTCCCGGCCTGGTATCAAAATTATACGGGCCTTTCTGGTTGGGGAAATAGGAGACATCGAACGTGATCAGCTGCGCCTGTCCGAATTCCGGTGTGACGGTTGGAAAAAGCTGATTGATATTTACCGGATAAACTCTCGGATCCTGAAAATTCTGATAGTTCTTTACCGGATTATTATTGCTGGTACTGTCCTGCAGTGTAGGTTCTATATTATACCAGGCAAATTTTGCACGGTTATATCCGTAAGGCAGAGAATCATGACAGAGTGGCTTCCGGAAATAATCCGTTGCCTGCCGGTGTGGAAGCCAGCGCCCAGGAGGTAATCGGAAAACGGAGATCGACAGAACTGGTGGATCCTTCAAAATCATCAATATAAATAGTACCGCTGCTCCCCTTTCCGATCTGCGGCGGATGACCCGGTTGCAGATAAGCTGCTTCACCGACTGCAGTGATCGTGCTCATTTCTTTCGAAGAAAACCAGGGCATCTTATTTAACAGCCTGGTAAGTCCGGGCCATTGCGACCGGTAATTCACATCCACACCATACATCGTATTTCGGATCGGATCTTCACCATAATTTGTTTTTGTAAAATAAGGCCGTTCATTCAGCCTTTCGATGGTTCCACCGATGGATAGAGATTGCGTGCGCCGTATTCTTGGCAAGATAATCCAGACGTAAGCCCATGAATCCCTGCTGCTGCGTACCATAGCTTGCATTATTTTCATATTGCACATTTACCGGCACACCGGATTGATAATGGACTGGTTGATCACTTTAACCGATCCGTTGGTATAGTCAACCGTATAATCAATATTTTCCCGCAGGATCTGACCACCTGCCGTAACCCTTACCGAACCCTGGGGAACATTAAATGCACCCAGTGAAATATCTGAGCTGGCTGTTCCCTTCGCCACGCCGCTCAGATAATATCTGTCTACTGCGGCAAAGGTTTTTGCAACTTCCTTGATGGTATCGTACAACTGGGGAAAAACATACTGGCTTTTCAATTCCCGGCGAATTTGCAAATGCCAGTGAATCCAGGTCTTTACCGAAAGGTTCGAGTAAAGGAAAAATGATCCTTGCCTGCGACGACACAACCGTAAATCCTTCCACATAATCAAATACACCATCCGGCTGCGGGATCCAGATGGGCATTCAGCCGGTCCAGATTCAGTACGGTGATCAATGGAATTCCTGACTTATCTCCCGCAGGTAAATATCTTTTTGTTCCCTCGCCAGCCTGTTCATAAAGAATATTCATCTGAAATCCGGCAGGCTGAATATTCGCCAGGTAAGTACCGGTACCTGTTTTCAGCGTATAAATGTTTTTCATCATCAGGTCCCAGATCGGAAGTGTGGTACGCTGGGAAGTTGCCTTCAGCAATTTCAGATAAATCACTTTTTGTGCTCCGGGGTTATTGCCCAGGGTTGTATCCGGGGGAATATCCTGCGAAAATTCTCCCACCTGGTAAATTTTTCCATTGTAACTGTACTGAAAAGCCACGCCCAGTACATCATTGGGCTGTAAGGTCTGATTCAATGAAATAAATCCGACCTGCGGGTTATAGGTATAGTCAGTTGGATTGAGTTTGCGGGCATACACCTGTTCATAATCCTGCACCTGGGTAAGTCCAAGACCGGTGAGTACACCGATAACCTGTGTGGAAATCCGGCTGCCCGGATTGTTGATGATACTACGGTATTCACTATTGGCATCATTGAAAGGATAGGGCTGATTGGTCAGGGGTTTGATATTCGGATTATAGGGATTCGGTTCACCCAGGTCCATCAGTCCGACCACCTGCCTTGCCTGTGTGGACGTACCATTCCGGTTAGTCACCCATACTTCCATGCGCAGAATCTGAACCTGCGAAGTGATAACGGGCAGGTTAGACATCGCCCTGTTATAATTGTTCCGGAAAAACTGGGCGAGCAGAAAATGTCGGTTTTCATCATAATCATCCGCTTTAAACTGATAAGTAGTCAGTGAAGCGCCTCCCTGCAGGGTGGTGGACTGGCTTTGTGAACGCTGACTTGCGATGACGCCGGTAACAAATAATTTTCCGAACTGCAGTTGTGTTTTTATACCAAACAGGGACTGTTGGGTAGACATAAAGGTACTTCGTGTGGTGAATGAAGTATTCCCGACTTCAATTTTTTTCACGATATCATCCGGTCCACCGGTATATTCCAGTTTGAGCTGGTTCATCCAGTCGAAAGAAGCCTGGGTATTATAGGAGATCGGCAGTTTGAGTTTGCTGCCGATATTTCCCAGCACATTCACATTGGCATCCATGTTAAAATCCAGGCCGCCGGTTTTTCTGGCCGCTTCGGGAAGGGTTGGATTTTGAACATTCTGTCCCTGGTAACCGGCCAGGATATCCACATTACCCTGTGGCCGGATATCGATCTTACCATTTCCAAAAAGCCTGTTGAAAAGATTGTTGTTGATATTCAGCTTGGGTTGCTCCAGCCGGTGATTCAAGTCACTCAGCATGTCTGCACGCTGACGGAAATAATTTTCCTCGGACTGCTTGGAGGTTAATTTGCAGATATTCCTCATAAGTGTAGGATGTGGGTGTACGATAATATTTGTTCCCGATTTTTTCAACCAGGTAATAGAGATTGGTTTTCGGATCATATTCAATGGAATCCTTGAGATTTGAGGGATTTTTCAGGTTGAAGGGGTTCCGGTCGAAATTGCTGATCTGGTCCCCGCGACGGTCATGTATGGGGAAATGAAGGCTGTCTCCGGGAAGCGGACGTCTGGTTGTATCCGGTTTATTCTGCGCACAGACGACTGTTGGTGCCAAAGTGACAACCGTGACGGCAGTGATCCATACCGTGAAAATGATAATCTGAAGCAGATGCCTGGTCAAACTTCCTCAGTAATTAGTTAGGTATAAATCCCGACAATAGGCTAAAGGATTTTTAAAACTTGCTTAATGATGTCTTCGACTTTTTGTGGAACCGGGGCATCCTGGGCCAGCTTTTTCAATGCTTGTTCGGCCACGGGCCGGGCGATGCCTAAAGACACCAGAGCATTCAACGCATCCTGCTCCAATGTATTGTTTATCAATGGGGAAATATTTGAACCGACATATTTTTTTCCAATTTTGTCGCGCAGCTCCAGGACGATCCTTTCGGCTGATTTTTTTCCGATGCCTTTTATACTTTCCAGCTGCTTCGTTTGACCCATTCATGATGGCCCGGGCCAGTTCTTCGGGTTTCATGGCAGAAAGCATCATCCGGGCCGTTGACGCACCCACGCCGGAGACGCTGAGTAGTTGTATAAACATCTCCCTTTCGCCCTTGTCAAAAAAGCCAAACAAAATTTCATCATCTTCTTTTACCTGGTGATAAATATGCAAAAGGCCTTTTTCCAGGTGTTGGATCTGTGAAAAAGTATACAGACTGATCTGCACTTCATATCCCACACCCTGCACATCCATATGGATATATGCCGGTGTTTTATAAACAAAATCGCCCCTGAGAAAGGTTATCATGAGCGCGAAAATAGTATTTTTAAACTGCGTAAATATTTTATAAAAACCCACGATCTTTGTCGAATGACCCAAAAGATCTCTGCCGCTATTACAGCAGTAAGCGGCTATGTGCCGGAAGATATTCTATCCAATGGCGACCTCGAGAAAATGGTAGACACGAACGATGAATGGATCCGCACCAGAACTGGTATTTCCGAAAGAAGAATACTGAAAGGTTTAAATAAAGGAACCTCCGACCTATGTGTGCCGGCCGTGCTGAGCCTTTGCGAGAAAAGAGGCATACTGCCCGCTGAAATAGATTGTATTATTGTTGGAACGGTAACCCCGGATATGCTCTTCCCCTCTACGGCCAACCTGGTCTGCGAAAAAACCGGCGCTGTAAATGCCTGGGGATTTGACCTGCTGGCTGCCTGCAGTGGGTTTTTATATAGCCTGACCACCGGTGCATCCCTGATTGAAAGCGGCCGCTATAAAAAAGTGGTCGTCGTCGGGGCCGATAAAATGAGTTCCATCGTGGATTACAGCGACCGGAGCACCTGCATTATTTTCGGCGATGGTGCCGGTGCCGTTTTGCTGGAACCAAATTTTGAAGGGTATGGAGTGCTGGACAGCATCCTGAGAAGCGACGGCAGTGGAAAAACACATCTACACATGAAATCCGGAGGTTCACTGAGCCCGGCTACGATTGAAACAGTTGCCCGAAAAGAACATTATATTTACCAGGAAGGTCAGCCTGTTTTCAAATTTGCGGTTACCCGGATGGCAGATGTGAGCGAGGAACTTTTGAAAAGAAACCAGCTGACCGGAGAAGATATCGCCTACCTCGTTCCCCACCAGGCGAATAAAAGAATTATAGATGCTACGGCCAGCCGGATCGGTTTATCGGATGAAAAAGTAATGGTCAATATCCAGCGATATGGCAATACAACGGCGGGTACGATTCCGCTTTGCCTTTCTGACTGGGAAAATCAGTTAAAAAAGGGTGACCTGCTGGTACTGGCCGCTTTTGGTGGTGGATTTACCTGGGGCGCCACGCTGGTCAGATGGGGAAACTAAAAATCCATTTCATCAAACTAAAAAATGAAGAAAAAACTACTGCTTATACTGGCAATGGGCTCCGTCATTACTGGCAGTGCTCAGGAATAATCCAGCAAAATGATAAAAGATTTGCGGGCCTGGATACGGCACTAAACCGTATCCTATCTGTCTGGAAAGGACCGGGATTTTCCGTGGCGGTGGTTGAAAAAAATAAGGTGGTTTATGCAAAGGGATTTGGCTACCGGAACCATGAAACAAAACTACCGGTCACGCCCAATACCCTTTTTGCGATCGGTTCCTGTACAAAAGCCTTTACCGTTTCCCTGATCGGCTCACTCGCCGCAAAAGGAGATCTGGATATAGATAAGCCGGTAAGGGATTACCTGCCCGATCTGAAATTTTTTAACGATGAAATGAATGACCGGATTACATTACGGGACATGATGTGCCATCGGACCGGTCTGCCGCGTCATGATTATTCCTGGTATTTATTTTCTACCCAGTCCCGGGACAGTCTGCTCAAACGAATCCAATATCTCGAACCAAGTGCCCAGCTGAGGTTAAAATGGCAATACAACAATTTCATGTACCTGGCCCAGGGTGTGATCATCGAAAAACTCACGCATCAAAGTTGGGAAACCAATATCCAGACTAGCATCTTCCAGCCCCTGGGGATGAGCCGTTCGAACCTGACCATACCCGACCTGGAAAAAGATCCGGACGCTGCCCTGGGTTATGAATTGAAAGATTCAGCCAATACCAGGCAGGCTGTAAAAGTGGATTATTATCATATCGATGCCATGGGACCCGCGGGCGCCATCAACAGCAGCGCCATGGATATGTCGAACTGGGTCAATGCCTGGATTCATGATGGCAAGTTTAACGGAAAAGAAATTTTTCCGATGGGATTTGCCCGGGAAGCTACGAGTTCCCAAATGGTTTCGGGTCCGGGATATCCCGATGCAGATACCCGTGATATTCAGTTTTCAACCTACGGCTTTGGCTGGATGCTGGCATCCTACCGAGGACATTACCGTGTTGAACACGGCGGTAATATCAATGGATTTTCCGCAAGCACCTGTTTCTTCCCCAGTGACTCGGTCGGTATCGTAGTTCTGACCAATCAGGATAATTCCAACATTCCGGCCATTGTAAGAAATCTGCTGGCAGACCGGATGCTCGGACTGAAATATTTTGACTGGAATACGTATATGTGGAACCGGTATGATAAAATGAAACAGGCAGAAAAAGATGCAGAGAAATCGAAATTGAAATCCGACACGATTAATTCCACAAGGTCTCATCCGCTCAGGGATTATACCGGTCTTTTTAATAATAAAGGATATGGCACCATGGATATTTATCTGGACCACGATTCCTTGTTTGTCCGGATCGGGAAAAATATTGCATACCTGAAACAGGATAAATACGACTGGTTTAAAATTTATCAAAGGGATGAACAAGGTAAAGTAGATACCAGCGATGGGTTTGCCATTGAATTCCGGACTGACGAAGGTGGAGAAATAAATGAAATAAATGCAAAACTGGAACCGACCGTGAAGACACTGGTCTTTGCCAGGATTCCGAAAACTATTGCCGTTCAAACAGACAGTTTGAAAAAATATGAAGGGGAATTTATGATCGGTCCGACCACCTTAAGAATATTTATACAAAATAATTCCCTGCATTTGTTTGTTCCTGGACAACCGGAATATGAACTGGTTCCGGTCGAAGCAAACAAATTTTCAATAAAAGATTTGGCTGGCTTCGTCATCAGTTTTGAAGTGAACGATAATAATGAAGTGATCAGCCTGACTTCCTCGCAACCAAATGGTACGTTTAAAGCCCTGAGAAAACCGAAAATGTAGCGCCTGAACTTTTTTATTATAACCGCTAACCAATAAGGCATGGAAATCAAAATACGAAAGGCTCTGTCATCGGATTGCGCGTCTATGATGGAACTGATCAGGGAGCTCGCAGTATTTGAAAGAGCTCCGGACGAAGTGACCGTTACACTTGATCATTTTATTGAAACGGGATTTGGAAAAAATCCTGTATGGCAGGCGCTGGTAGCAGTTCATAGCGAATCCGGATCCGAAAAAATAATCGGCATTAGTCTGTATTATATGCGTTATTCTACCTGGAAGGGACTCCGGCTATACCTGGAAGACCTGATCGTAACTGAATCATACCGCGGACAGGGAATTGGAAAAATGTTATTTGATTTGACGATGGAAGAAGCCCGCGTTCTGGGAGTAAGCGGAGTTATGTGGCAGGTGCTGGACTGGAATCAGCCGGCTATAGATTTTTATAAAAAATATGGCGCCGAAATCAGCGGGGAGTGGCTGAACTGCTCTTTAAACTGTAAAGCCCAAGACAATTTGAAAATTTGGAAATTTGGAAATTGAATTTCTTTAACTTGTCAACCGTCAATCCTGCCTGCCGGCAGGCAGGCGTCAACCCTACTCCACTCCTACAGCGCTTACTGTCTTGTCGATTTTACCGATCAACCCCTGCAGTACTTTACCCGGTCCGATTTCATGAAAATTCGTGGCACCATCGGCGATCATTGCAATAACAGATTGAGTCCAGCGTACAGGACCTGTAAGCTGGTCGATAAGATTTTTCTTGATCTCTTCCTTATCCATGACAGATTTGGCAACGATATTCTGATAAACAGGACAGGAGGGATTATAAAAAGTAGTTTTTTCAATTGCTGCTTTTAATTCATCACGGGCAGGTTCCATCAGTGGTGAATGAAATGCGCCTCCTACCGGAAGTATCACCGCTCTTCGTGCTCCCGCTGCCTTCATCCTTTCACAGCCCAGTTCTATTCCTTTGAGTGATCCGCTGATTACGATCTGGCCCGGACAATTATAATTCGCCGGAACCAGCACTTCACCGGTTTCTGCAGTTATTTCGCGGCAGATAGTTTCCACTTTATCGTCATCCAGGGCGAGTACGGCAGCCATGGTACCGGGATTGGATATACAGGCTTTCTGCATGGCAGATGAACGAATGATCACCAGTCGCATTCCGTCTTCAAATGATAAAGCGCTGTTTGCAACCAGCGCCGAAAATTCACCCAGCGAATGACCGGCAACCATTTCCGGTCTTGCATTGTCTACTGTTTTGTAAGCAATAACGGAATGCAGAAAAATAGCAGGCTGCGTAACATTGGTCTGTTTCAAATCTGCTTCTGAACCGTTAAACATGGTGTCTGAAAGACGGAAGCCTGCAATTTCATTCCCCTGTTCAAAGAGTTTTTTTGCAAAAGCGCTTTGATCATAATGGTTCTTTCCCATGCCCGGAAATTGAGAACCCTGTCCAGGAAATACATAAGCATGCTTCATAATCGACTTAGAGGTTAAAAAACAAATTTGCCACAAAGGCCCGACTCAACAAAGAAAATCTTTAAGCCTGCTTAATTCAGATGCAGATGAGATCAGTTTTATAAATTCTGTCCTTGTTTCATTTTTCTGGAATTCGCCGTAAAACGCTGAGGTTGTGGTTACTGAATTTTGCTTTTGTACCCCGCGCATCATCATGCAGAGATGGGATGCTTCAATAACCACGGCAGCACCCAGGGGATGCAGGGAATCTCTGATAGCGTGTAAGATCTGGGTAGTAAGTCTTTCCTGTACCTGAAGTCGTCTTGCAAATACGTCAACTACCCTTGCTATCTTACTCAACCCGGTTATCCATCCGTTAGGTATATATGCAACATGTGCCTTACCAAAAAAAGGAAGCATATGATGTTCACACAGACTGTAAATTTCAATATCCTTCACGATGATCATTTCGCTCATCGGTTCATGAAATTTGGCAGAATCGAGAATCGCATTCGCATCAAGCTCATATCCCTGCGTGAGAAACTGCATGGCTTTGGCAACACGTTCGGGCGTTTTATCCAGACCTTCCCGGTCGGGATCTTCTCCCAGCTGACCCAGGATATCTTTATAATTTAGAATAAGTGAAGCCGTTGTCTTTTCGTCGTACTGCTCTGATTTTTTGTAGGCCATTTTTTATCTTGCTTAAAACTGAAGGCTGGAGCCCAATGCTTTTTTATTTTAGAAACCGATGCTGCTTATTTTTTTATACATTATTTTCAAATTTCAAGCCGGGTACTCCACGAAATTCCTTTCTGTTTCATATAGACGAACGGTCAGATCCAGTGAGGCATCAAGTTGCTTCCGCAGGATTTCATAAATCACAAATACGATATTTTCAGCCGTTGGATTCAAATGCGCAAACTCCTGGGTATCGAGGTTCAGATTTTTATGATCAAACCTGGCGAGAACATGTTTTTGAATAATTGAGGAAAGAATGGACAGGTTGATCACATAACCGGTCTGGGGATCAGGTGTACCCGTTACTTTCACGACCAGCTCATAATTGTGTCCGTGATAATGCGGGTTTGAACATTTTCCAAACTGCTCCAGGTTTTGTTCATCTGTCCAGCCCGGTACAAAAAGCCGGTGCGCGGCATTAAAATGTTCTTTCCTGAAAATTGCTACCTTTCTTTCCATAATGGTTAACCGAAATATTCCACAAAGATGCGTGGTGTTTCATACAATTTAATAGAATGCAGTTTTACGGATGCGGGCAGCTGCCCTTCAAGCTGATGCCAGATCCCGATAATCAGGTTTTCTGTAGAACACATTTTTCCTTTCATAAAATCGACTTCCACATTCAGATTTTTGTGATCCAGTTTTTCCGTGACATGTTCCTTGATGATTCCACTCAGTTTTTTGACGTCCATTAAGAACCCGGTATCCGGATCCGGTTCTCCCTGTATAGTTACATACAATTCGTAGTTATGTCCATGCCAGTTTTCATTGGCACAGGCTCCGAAAACGGCTTCGTTTTTTTCCCGCGCCCACTCCGGATTATATAATTTATGCGCTGCATTAAAATGTTCAATTCTGGTGAGAAAGACCATCTCCTGAAAATTTTTGCAAAGGTAATGGTTCGGAGGTATTGGACAGGTTTCCGGATATTTGCACATGCTCACGCTCCTGGTATCCGCGACAGAATTTGAAATCAATGAAACAGCCATCTGGCTGAAAAACAGCCACAAGCTACATAACACCAGGGAAGCCGAATTGTTGATCAGCGGAATCGGACAGCTTCAGACAGCCTATGCATTGCAAAAAAGGATACAGAGCCGGCGCCCGGATCTGGTTATTCAGGCGGGAATCGGCGGATCCGTTTCAAACGAAGATCTGGGCAAAACTTTTGCGATCCGTGTCCGATCAAATCGCAGACCTGGGTGTACTGGAAAAAGACGGATTCAGGAATGTTTTCGAAATGGGGCTGGCCGCTCCTGACCGCCATCCTTTCAATCAGGGAAAACTAATAAATCCCTACCGCACTCTGCTGGATTGGACGGATTTGCCCCAGTCAGCAGGTATTACGGTAAATGAAATCAAATCAGATAATTTTACTGGTTATCAACGAAACCCGGGGTCCGGTTGTTGAAAGCATGGAAGGAGCAGCACTGCATTATGTTTGCCTCATGGAAAATATTCCCTTTCTCCAGATCCGGACCGTCTCGAATCTGATGGGAGAGCGGGACAAAACACGATGGAAAATAAAAGAAGCAATAAAAAGTCTGAATGAATCGCTGGTTTACCTGATTCAAAAATTAGAACAAGCCGATGAAACTCTCTTTAGGATTTAGCCCCTGCCCCAATGATACTTTTATCTTTGATGCATTGGTAAACCGGAAAATAGATACCGGCGCTTTTGAATTTGAAGTCGTGCTCGAAGATGTGCAGACACTGAACCGCTGGGCGATGGAAAAAAAACTGGATATCAGCAAAATCAGTTATGGAGTATGGCCCCTGACTGCAAAACGATTATTCCCTGCTGGATTCCGGAGGTGCCCTGGGGAAAGGTGTCGGTCCGCTGCTGATTTCAAAAAATAATATTCTGCTTAAAGATATCAACCAGCTGACTGTCGCGATTCCCGGTGAACAGACCACTGCGCATCTTCTGTTCAGTATGGCTTTTCCGCAGGCAAAAAGAAAAAAATTTATGATCTTCTCGCGGATAGAGGAAGCGGTGCTGAACGGGGAGGTGGATTGCGGAGTGATCATTCATGAAAACCGGTTCACCTATATGCAGAAAGGACTAATAAAGCAACTGGACCTGGGAGAATTTTGGGAACAAAAAACAAAATCACCCATTCCATTGGGAGGAATCGTGATGAGGAATACCTTTTCGGCGGCTGAACGGGCGGACGTAGATCGTCTTATCCGTGACAGCCTCGGCTTTGCCGAAGCCTACTATCCCGATCTTTCAGAATATGTAATCAGACATTCGCAGGAAATGCAGGAATCTGTCATGCGCCAGCATATTGATCTTTATGTGAATCAATTCAGCCTTTCGCTGGGGGAGGAAGGACGGCGGGCAGTTGACTTATTGTTAGAGGTTTACAAAAATATACATGCCTGAGTTGTTAGTGTGGCAAGTATGGAAGTGTGGAAATGTAAAAGGGTAAAATGAATTATGGAAATGAAAATTTGGGGATTTGAAAATTGAACCGCCAACCGCCAACTACATTCATTGCTTCAATCCCTTCAAAAGTCGTATAAGCGTACCCGTCAGTTCACGGGAGTAGTAGGTATTGTCGATACATATAACCGGCCTGATCCCATGGATGGCATTTGTGAGAAATATTTCTTCCATTTCAAACACCATTTCTTTCGTAATGATCGTTTCCTCGACCTGGTAGCCCAGTGTTGGTAATATTTCCAGCAATTCTCTTCTTTTTGTTCCCGCCACACAACCCTGAGTTAAGGCAGGCGTGAACAGAATCCCTTTCTGAACGAGGAACAGGTTACTCGAACTTGCCTCGCAAATATTTCCACGGCTGTTCAGGATCAGCGAATCATCAAATCCGTTAGTAGTTGCGGACTGGATCGCGGCAATATTCAAAAGATAATTATTCGTTTTCAGGTTGCTGAGTATACCAGTAGATTTTGTGTCGCCTCTGAAAATGGTCAGCCGGAGCGGTGTTTCGTTTTCATCCGGAAAATCGGATGATTCAATGATAAACACGGGCTTATTTTGAGAGGGAAGCAGCCGGCTTCCGTCTTCTCTGTAAATATTCATCCTCACCCGGGCCCGGCTCGATTTAGTGTTAAACTCGCAAAGCCTATTTATTTCCCCGGTTATAAAGCTCTTCGTAAAACCCTCTGATAAATCGAATTGCAAAACTGAGAGACCATGGAAAAGACGGTCGAGGTGAAATTCCAGATTTATAATCTCCTCCCCGCTCCAGTACATGGTCTCGAAGAGTCCATCTCCATAACGGAGGCTGCGGTTGGAAGCGGTGGCCACCGGTGTATTTGGTTCTGTTAACTGACCATTGAAATTGATCTGATCGTTCAATAGATTCATGCTGATGTTTCGAAGGTAGGGATTTGAGCAGTTTTTATTTTATCAGAAAAGCCACTGTTATCGTACAGATAGCGTACGGAATCGTGCAGTTGCCTCCGGATTGCCCCCTCATATATGGTTGATTTATAGTCAGATGCTTTTATGGCACATGTCTGGAGGATCGGGCATTATGATCAGGAATTTTTTCATTGTGGCGTTTCGAAACATTAAGAGGAACAGGATTTTTTCCGCCATAAATATCCTTGGCCTTGCAATTGGAATGGCGAGTGCCATATTAATCGGATTGTGGATACAGAATGAATTGGGCTTTGACCGATTTCATGCTAAAGAAAAAAGGCTATACCTGGTCTACAGATCAGAAAATGACGGAGGTGCGGTGAATGCATTCAACTACACCCCGAAAATCCTGGCCCCCACCCTGAAAGCAGAATTTCCGGAAATAGAAGATGCTGTTCGCATGCAGAATATCAATTTTCTCTTTACGGTAAGCGACCGGCATTTTAACGTACCGGGCAATTTTACAGATGGTGGATTTCTGACGATGTTCAGCTTTCCTTTGCTGGAAGGAAATCCAAAAACTGCATTAAGCGGTCCTTACGATATCGTAATCACCGAGTCGATGGCCAAAAAATTATTTGGCAATCAGCCTGCATTCGGCAAACAGGTGAAAATTGACAGTGTTGATCTGTTTACCGTAAAGGGAATTTTAAAAGACCTGCCCGATAATACCCAGTTTAAATTTGACTACCTGCTTCCCTGGACCTACCTGAAAAAAATTGGCTGGGACAATAATTTCTGGCAAAACAATTCTGTTCGCACCTATTACACTTTAAAGCCGGGAGCCAGCGGTACTGCATTTAATGCAAAAATTAAAAACCTGGTCATTGATCATACCCAGAAGGATAAGACACAGTCCACATCGGAATTATTCGGACATCCGGCATCCAAATGGCATCTCTATTCCAGGTTTGAAAACGGAAAAGTCAGCGGCGGACAAATTGAAATCGTTCGGATATTTATGATCATCGCAGGATTTATTTTACTGATCGCCTGCATCAATTTCATGAACCTGAGCACTGCGCGAAGTGAAAAACGTGCGAAGGAAGTCGGCCTCCGGAAAGTAGTCGGGGCACCGAGGATCTATCTGATCTTCCAGTTCCTTGCCGAATCACTTTTATTCAGTCTTATTGCGGGCATACTTGCATTATTTATTGTGCATCTTAGCCTGGGACCATTTAATCTGCTCGTCGATAAAAAATTGTTTATCGATTTCAGGAATTATAATTTCTGGGTCGCAACCATCGGATTTATTTTAGTAACAGGGTTTCTTGCGGGAAGCTATCCGGCTTTTTACCTTTCATCATTCCGACCCGTAAAAGTATTAAAGGGTGTAATTACCGCTGGAAAAAAGGAAGCTAGTCCGCGTAAATTTCTGGTCGTGCTTCAATTTACATTTGCGATCATCCTGATTTTCTCAACGATTATAGTATTAAAGCAACTTCGTTTTGCACAGGCACGGGATGCCGGCTATGTAAAGGATCGGCTGGTTTACTTTTACATGCAGGGAGATCTTCAAAAGAATTTCCCGCTGCTAAAAAATGAATTGATTGGCAACGGTATTGCCAAATCGGTTAACCGGACAAGCGGACCGATGACCAGGCACTGGGCGGACACCTGGGGATTGCAATGGCCAGGTTCCACGCCGGCTGACTTAAAAACCAATTTTATCATGCTGGGAACAGATGAAAATTTTGTTTCTACCATGGGCTTGACACTGTCTGCCGGAAGAGACATCAATATCCGTGAATATCCGACGGATTCGACTGCTGCGTTGCTGAATGAAGCCGCGGTGAAAATCATGCGTTTGAAAGATCCCGTTGGAAAAACCGTCGGGCTGAACGGATCAAGCTGGCACATAGTTGGTGTGATCAAGGATTTTATTCTCGAATCACCCTATTTACCAGTAGCGCCCATGATGATTCAGGGTCCGGACCTGTATGGATTCTACATACTGAATATCAAACTCAATCCGGCCAACGCTGTTACAGATAATCTGAAAAAAGCAGAATCGATATTTAAAAAATATAATCCACAATATCCCTTCGAATACAATTTTGTCGATGAGGAATATGCCTGGAAATTTGCGAATGAAAAAAGAACGGGCACACTCGCCGGTCTGTTCGCGGGATTGACGGTCTTCATTTCCTGTCTTGGCCTTTTCGGATTAGCCAGCTTCATGGCAGAAAACAGGATCAAAGAAATTGGAATCAGGAAAGTATTAGGCGCGTCCATTATAAATATTACGCGCCTGCTTTCAGGGGATTTTCTCAAACTCGTAGTTTTTTCATTTCTCATCGCCTCACCGGTCGCCTGGTGGGTAATGAACAACTGGCTGCAATCATATTCCTACCGTATTAATATTCACTGGGAGATTTTCCCGCTGGTTTTTATTGTGACGATTTCAATCGCCATGCTCACCGTCAGTTTCCAATCCGTCAGGGCCGCGATGATGAACCCATCGAAAAGCCTGAGATCGGAATGAGGATGACGCCTGCCTGCCAGCAGACAGGGATGATCCCGCATGTGCGGGAACGGAAGACCGATTAAAAAAATATTATGATCAAAAACTATATAAGAATTGCGTTCAGGAACCTGTGGAAACAGAAAGGATTTTCCGTCATCAATATTGCCGGATTGGCATTGGGACTTTGCTGTAGTCTCTTGATCCTGTTATGGGTTCAGGATGAACGGGCGGTGGATGCATTTCACAAAAACGGCGATAACCTGTATTATGTTTATGAACGCAATTATCTCGGGGGAAAAATCGAATCATGGTACTGGACCCAGGGACCACTGGCCGAAGAATTAAAAAAAGATTTCCCGGAAATTAAATCGGCAACGGCCATGTCCTGGCCGCGAACCAATACATTTTCAGTCGGTGACAAAGCGCTGAAAGAAAACGGTTATAGCGCGGGTTCTGACTTTTTCTCCATGTTCAGTTATCCGTTAATCGAAGGACGTGCCGTGGATGCCCTGAATTCACCCAACAGTATTTCCATTTCGCGGAAAATGGCCATTGATTTTTTTGGAAGTCCCAATGCTGCTATCGGCAAAACCATCCGCTATGAAAATAGAAAAGATTTTACGGTCAAGGCTGTCTTTGAAGACCCTTCTTCCCGTGTATCAACCCCTTTTAATTATATAATCAGCTGGAAGGCCTACCTGGAAGACGAACAGTGGGCAAAGGATTGGGGAAGCGTGGATCCCAGGACGGTCATACAACTGCGGGCGGATGCAAATCCTGTGCTGGTAGCCAAAAAAATAAAATTTCTGCTGGATAAATTTGACACGGAGAAAAAAGGAACAAACCGTATAGAACTTGATTTCCAAAAATTTGATCAGTATTATCTGCACTCCGAATTTAAGAATGGATACCCTGCCGGCGGCCGGATTGAATATGTACAACTATTCAGCCTGGTGGCGGTTTTTATACTGCTGATCGCCTGTATCAATTTTATGAATCTGACTACAGCGCGTTCGGTAAAAAGAGCTAAGGAAATCGGTGTTCGTAAAGTAATGGGCGCGCTGCGTGGATTACTGATCCGCCAGTTTATCGGCGAAGCCGTTTTACTGGCGATCATAGCCATGACATTTGCTTTGTTGCTGACAAGCCTCGCCTTACCGGCTTTCAATCAATTAACGGGAAAACAGGTTATCGTGCCGTACGGCCGCCCTGACTTTTGGTTAAGTATTCTGGGTTTGTGTCTGGTAACAGGTATTTTTTCCGGCAGCTATCCTGCTTTTTTTCTTTCTGCGTTTAATCCGATTCAGGTTTTAAAAGGGACGCTGAAATCAGGGACCGGTGCAGTCTGGTTTCGAAAAGGACTCGTAGTGTTCCAGTTTGTGCTTTCCATCGTATTAATTATTTCAACGATTCTAATCTCCCGCCAGATATATTTTGTGCAGAAGGCGAACATCGGGTATAACCGGGAAAATCTTTTGTACATACCTATTGAAGGTGAGTTGAGCAATAAGCTGGTTGTTTTCAATACAGTAGCTGCCAGCCTTCCCGGAGTAAAGAATGTAAGTGAACTGACAGAAGCGCCTACTGAAATGAACAATGGAACTCTTTCGGTTGGATGGCTGGGAAAAGATCCCAATGAAACAGTCCGGTTCATTCATGATGCCGTCGGACCCGATTTTTTCCGCACGATGAAACTGCAACTGGTGGCAGGTAAGGAATTCCCCTCTGATGGTACATTTGACTCGCTGGCTTGTATTCTTAATGAAACCGCTGTAGCCCTGATGGGTTATAAGGATCCGATCGGGAAGCCTGTATTTTTTGGAAAAGAACAGGGTCATATCGTAGGCGTTGTCCGCGATTTTCATTTTCGATCTCTCCACGATCCCATACAGCCCCTCACATTGGCGATGGGTAAAAATAACTGGTATTCAACAATACTGATCCGCGCAGAAGCAGGAAAAACTAAAATCGCCCTGGAGGGATTGAAAAAACTCTGCAAGGAACTCAACCCCGCATTTCCATTCAGCTATAAATTTTCTGATGAAGAATATGCAAATCTGTATAAGAGTGATGTAGTAATCGGAAGCCTCTCCGCCATCTTTGCCGTGCTGGGTATTTTTATTTCCTGCCTGGGATTACTGGGTCTGTCCATTTTTACTGCTTCCCAGCGGGTCAGGGAAATAGGAGTCAGAAAAGTGCTGGGTGCGAGTGTTGGATCACTGTTCGCTTTATTGTCGAAGGAATTTCTTGTACTCGTAATTATTGCATTTGCGATTGCAGCACCGCTCGGATGGTGGGCCATGGATCACTGGCTTTCCGGTTACGCCTATCGCAGTTCAATCCCCTGGTGGGTATTCGGCCTGTCCGGTTTGCTGGCTGTATTGATCGCCATGGCGACAATTTGTTTCCAGGCACTTAAAAGTGCCAACGCAAATCCGGTTAGGAGTTTGCGAAGTGAATGAGGAATGAAGGTTGACAGTTGGCAGTTGACGGTTGACGGTTGAGGTAAAAGAATTTTTAGTGATGATACATTCAAACAAAAATTATGATTAAGAATTATTTCAAGATCGCGTGGCGGAATCTGGTAAATAACAAAATAGATTCGACCATCAATATCATTGGTCTTTCTATCGGAATGGCAGCCTGTTTACTGATCCTGGAATTCGTGAGTTTTGAGTTGAGTTACGACCGGTTTAATAAAAACGCACCCGAAATTTACCGGGTAACGAACGACCGCTTTCAGAAGGGCAAACTGGTTCAGCATGGAACGATTACTTATTCAGCTGTGGGCCCGGCGATGAAAGCAGATTTCCCCGAAGTATTGAATAATACCAGGGTTGAACCACTGGGAACTGTCATCTTAGCTGACAGAGAAAAGAAAATTGAAGAAAAAAACGGGCTGGCTGCAGACAACGAATTCCTTTCTGTTTTTTCTTATCCGCTCCTGGCAGGAGATCCAAAGACGGCATTGAAAGAACCCAGCCGTATCATCCTTTCCGAATCCCTTGCCCGTAAAATATTCCCCGTTCTCAATAACGACTTTAACGCGCTGATTGGTAAATCGCTGAAGATTGACCGTGACTCCATACATTATGTGATATCGGGAATATGCCAGGATGTACCCGAAAATTCTCATTTACAATTCGGCCTTCTGGTCTCTTATGTATCCCTGTATTCCGGCGGAAATACCTGGAAAGAAGCGGAATATGATTTTACAGATTCTGACTTCTGGCATTATTTATTGCTAAAACCGGGCACAGACTATAAAGCACTGCAGAAAAAATTTGATGGCTTCAGCAAGCGTCATTTCCAGGGCGATAAAATTTCTGGCAGTGATGAAAAATTTCTCCTCCAACCCCTGTTAAAGTCACATTTATATTCAGATTATGAATATGAAATTGGTAAAACCGGGAGCTCCAGCGCGGTATGGGGTATGCTTATCATAGCAACTTTGATCATTGTTATTGCCTGGGTAAATTATATTAACCTGACTACGGCCCGTTCGATGAATCGCGCAAAAGAAGTGGGCATCAGAAAAGTTTCCGGTGCAACACGTCCGCAACTGATCCGGCAATTCCTGACTGAATCCCTTCTGTTGAATATGATCTCACTATTCATCGCCGGCCTGATCATCTACCTTGTTCAGGACGCTTTCAACATATTAGTAGAAAGACAACTCAGCCTTTCCTACTTATTTTCACAGACAATTACCGGGCTCAATATCAAAGGGCTGGTAATTGCAGGATTGATAGCAGGCATCCTGGTATCCGGATTTTACCCGGCCTTCGTGCTTTCATCATTCAAACCCATTCTTGTTTTAAAAGGAAAATACAGTCAGTCCGGAAAAGGAATTATTCTCAGGAAATTACTGGTAACAGTACAATTCGCTGCTACGGTTGCACTCATTATCGGGTCGCTGGTAGTATATCGCCAGATCCGTTTTGTAAACAGTCAGGATCTCGGAATTAATTTATCGAAGGTCTTGATCGTCAAACCTCCGGTATTAACCGAATTTGATTCCAGTTTTATCAGTCATGAAAATAGTTTCAAAGCCGAATTAAACCAGATTCCCGGCATTACCGGCGTCAGTTCTTCAAACCGTGTGGCGGGTGATGAGCAGGGACGCGCGTTCAATGTTCACAGAACCGACAAGAATACAGAGAACCGGATAACGATCCGTAACATGGGTGTGGATTATAATTTCTTAAATCTGTATGGTATCCCTTTAAAGGCCGGCAGAAATTTTACACCGCTCGACTATAATGCAAATTTCAAGGACCTTCATAATATTCTTATCAGTGAAACGGCTGCCAGGGCGCTGGGGTATTCGTCTAATGAAGAGGCGATCGGAAAAGGAATTTCCGTATTTAATAAAGACTGGAATGTGATTGGAGTGATCAAAGATTATCACCAGAAGTCCCTGCATTATGCAATGGAACCCGTCATCTTTTTCCCCTTCAACGGTTCTAATCATCCGATTTCGGTAAAACTGAATACCAGGGACCTGGGTTCGACCCTGCAGGCGATAAAGGCAAAATACAATGCCTTTTTCCCGGGCAACCTGTTTGACTATTATTTTATTGATGACCGTTTCAATGCGCTGTACAATAATGATCTCTTATTCGGAAAAGTGTTTGCCATGTTTGCAGGCTTCGCCATCTTCATTGCCTGCCTGGGCTTAATGGGCTTATCCCTGTTTACAACAGCACAGCGGACAAAGGAAATCGGGGTGCGCAAAGTGTTGGGCGCATCCGTTTCAAATATTGTTTATTTATTGTCGAAAGATTTTATCCGCCTGATCATCATTTCATTCCTGGTGGCTTCACCCGTTGCCTGGATGGTGATGCACAACTGGCTGGAAGGATTTGCCTACCGGGTTCCCATCAGCTGGTGGATCTTTCCATTTGCCGGACTGCTCGCGGTTGTTATTGCCCTGGGTACCGTGAGTTTTCAAACTCTTAAAGCTGCGGCTATGAACCCCGTGAAGAGTTTGAGATCGGAATAGGTTGACGCTGCTTGATGGTAGGCAGGTTGGTGGTTGGCAGTTAATAGTAGATAGTAGATAGTTGATAAAATGTTTTGACTTTGAAGTTTAGATAATGACAAATAAAAAATTATGATAAAGAATTATTTTAAAATCGCCTGGCGGAACCTCGTGAAAAATAAGATGCATTCGTCTATTAATATCGTTGGTTTATCTGTTGGAATGGCCGTGGCGATGATCATCGGCCTCTGGATCTGGGATGAATTATCTTATGAAAAAGCCAATCCCCATTATGACCGCATCGCACAGGTGATGCAGAACAATACCCTCAACGGTGAAATCGGCACCTGGACGTCCATGCCCCGTCCCCTCGGCGACGAATTGCGCAAGAGTTATGGAAGTGATTTTAAATATGTACTCTATATCGTCCTGGACCGAAACGCATTTCCTGATCTCCGGCGACAAAAAAATCACGAAAGACGGAAATTTCTTCGAACCCCAGGCTCCGGATATGCTGGATCTGAAAATGCTTAAAGGAAACCGGGGCGGGCTGAAAGAAACTTTTTCCATACTGTTATCGGCCTCCACTGCCAAAGCCCTGTTCGGAGATGCGGATCCCATGAACAAAGTGATTCGCCTGGACGATAAACTGAATGCAAAAGTAACCGGCGTATACGCCGACCTGCCCAGGAATACCCGGTTCTCCAATATGTCTTTTATCTGTCCATGGAATTTTAAACTGGCAAAAGACACCTGGATAACGCAAAATGATAATCCCTGGGGAAACAATTCATTCCAGGTCTATGTGCAGATTGCCGATAACGCCGACATGCAGACTGTTTCAAGAAAAATAAAAGATGCCAAACTACGCAATGTGCACAAGGAAGAACAGCGATATCATCCGCAGCTTTTTTTGCAGCCGATGAGCAAATGGCATTTATACGATGAATACAAAAACGGCGTGAATACCGGAGGAAGGATACAATATGTCTGGCTCTTTGGTATCATCGGTGTGTTTGTACTTATTCTGGCCTGCATCAATTTTATGAATCTCAGTACGGCGCGTTCCCAAAAAAGAGCCCGCGAAGTGGGCATCCGGAAAGCCGTCGGCTCTCTCCGCGGACAGCTCATCAGGCAATTTTATATGGAATCCATTTTAGTAGCTTTTCTGGCCTTCCTATTCGCCCTGGTGCTGGTAGCGCTGATGCTTCCGGCATTCAATTCGGTGGCTGATAAAGAAATGAGAATTCTCTGGACCAGTCCGCTGTTCTGGATCAGTTGCATTGCCTTTACGGCCTTAACCGGTCTGATCGCCGGCAGTTATCCGGCACTTTATTTATCTTCTTTCCAACCGGTTAAAGTTTTGAAAGGAACTTTTCAGGCCGGACGGTTTGCGGCCCTCCCGCGCAAAGTGCTGGTCGTTCTTCAATTCACTGTATCGGTGGTGCTCATTATAGGTACCATCGTGGTTTTCCGCCAGGTGCAGTATGCCAAAAACCGGCCGCTGGGCTATAACCGCGACGGACTCGTCATGTCTCCCCTGCTTACACCTGAGATCCATAATCATTTTGAAGCCGTCCGCAACGATCTCCTGCAATCAGGTGCCATTGTTGAAATGACGGAAGCCGGCGGTCCGACAACAGCTGTATGGTCAACCAACGGAGGTTTCATGTGGAAAGGAAAAGACGCGAATCAGGCCGTTGATTTTCCGAATACCGGCGTCACCTATGGCTATGGTAAAACGGTGGGATGGCAGTTCGTGGACGGAAGAGATTTTTCCAAATCATTTTCAACCGGATACGGCTGCATTCATCATTAATGAAGCCGCTGCCAAATTCATCGGAATAAAAAATATCGTCGGGGAAACCATTACCTGGGACGATCATCCTTTCAAAGTCGTCGGTATTATTAAAAACATGATCATCGAATCGCCTTACCAGGAAATCCGGCCCCAGCTTTTTCATATCGAAGCAAGTCCCGATTCTTATGTGATCTTAAAAATCAATCCGGCTTCCAGTGCCTCAGCGGCCATGGATAAAATCAAAAAAGTGTTTTCACAGTATAGCCCGGCCGAGCCATTTAATTTTCAGTTTGTGGATGAAGAATATGCCAAAAAATTCGGGAATGAAGAACGTATCGGTAAGCTTGCCGGATTCTTTTCCATGCTGGCAATATTTATCAGTTGCCTGGGGCTGTTTGGCATGGCTTCTTTTATGGCTGAACAAAGAATTAAGGAAATCGGAGTTCGTAAAGTGCTCGGTGCATCCGTTCTGAATCTGTGGGGGCTGCTTTCAAAGGATTTTCTCGGACTTGTGATGCTGTCGTTGATCATTGCTGTACCTCTTTCTTTTTATTTTATGGGCAACTGGCTCGCTTCCTATACTTATCACAGCGATTTATCCTGGTGGATTTTTGTATCTGCCTGTGTGGGAGCACTGCTCATAACACTGCTGACGGTGAGTTACCAGGCCATCAAAGCAGCCATGAGGAATCCGGTAAAGAGCCTGAAGACAGAATGAGGTTGATGAGAATCGTTTATCGTAGATCGTGTATCGATGATCGATTTACGATTCAGATCAACGATCCACGATCTACACCACGATCGAGATGACGGATTAAATAAAAAATAAAAAATGACCGAATGATTAAGAATTATTTCACGATTGCATGGCGGAATCTCCGTAAGAACAAGATTTATTCCATCCTCAACATCACCGGGCTCGCCATCGGGCTGGCCAGCTTCCTGCTGATTGCCATCTATATGCTGGACGAACTCAGCTACGACCGCTTCAACGCGAATGCCGACCGGATCTACCGGATCAATTCAGATATACGGCTCGGCGGTGGCGACCTGCATTTGCCCGTGACCTCCGATATGATGGGCCAGCTCCTGATCAAAGATTATCCGTCCATCGAACAGTATACCCGTATTTATGCATCTGCAGGCAGCAAGCTGGTGAAAAAGGACAATGTGTTCATCAATGAACGCAGGGTGGCCCATGTGGATTCCACTTTCTTCGACGTGTTCACCATTCCCGCGATTGCCGGTAATACCCATACTGCTTTGAATGAACCCAATACCGTTGTCATCACCGAATCCACGGCCCGGAAATATTTCGGCAAGACAGATGTGATCGGCAAGACCATTGAAACCAACGACAAAAAAAGTCCGGTTTATAAAATCACCGCCGTGGTCCGCGACATCCCGTCCAATTCCCATTTTCATTTTGATTTCATGTTCTCCATGAAGAATGCGAATTACGAATGGGGGCAACTGACCAGTCATAATTTTCATACCTACCTGCTGTTGAAAAAAGGCGCCGACTACAAACAGCTCGAAAAGAATTTCGAACAATATATTGATAAATATGTGCTGCCTTCAGTGCGCCAGTTCATCAAGATCAACAGCATGGATGAATTCCGGAAAGCCGGCAACCAGCTGGAATACACACTGATTCCGCTCACGAAAATTCACCTTCATTCCAACCGTTCATTTGAACTGAGTGCCAGCGGCAACATCCAGTATGTATATATTTTCGGCGCTGTGGCGCTATTCATCCTCCTGATCGCCTGCATCAATTTCATGAACCTGACCACGGCGCGCTCCGCCGGCCGCGCCAAAGAAGTAGGCATCCGCAAAGTGCTGGGTACCGAACGCCGTTTCCTGATCTTCCAGTTCCTGACGGAATCCACGCTGATGGCGGTCTTCAGCCTGCTCCTGGCCCTGGTGATCGCCTACCTCGTACTGCCGCTCTTCAACGAAGTGGCGAGCAAGACCATGACATTCGGCAGCCTGCTCTCGGTACGCGTGTTACCACTGATCATTGCGCTGCCCGTGATCGTCGGTTTGCTGGCGGGTAGTTATCCGGCTTTTTTTCTCTCCGCCTTCCGCCCTATCGAAGTGCTGAAAGGAAAACTGAAAATGGGCAACAGCAGCACCAGCCTGCGCAGCGTGCTCGTGGTATTTCAATTTGCCACTTCAATTCTGCTCATCGTTGGCACCCTGGTCATCTATAAACAACTCAGCTATATCCGCTCCAAGGACCTGGGTTATAACAAACAACAGGTAATCTCAATTCAGAATACCTATGTACTGGGCGACCAGCAAAAAGCTTTTAAGAACAGCGTTCTGCAAATGAACGGCGTGGTCTCCGGCACACTGAGCAGTTTTTTGCCTGTGTCCAATTCCTCCCGCAACGACAATACCTATTTCAAAAATCCCACGATGGATATCAAAGAGAGCCTGGACATGCAGACCTGGCGCATCGACTATGACTATCTTAAAACCCTGGGCATGCAGATCATCAAAGGCCGGGCTTTCTCGCCCGACTTTGGCGGGGATTCAGCTGCCGTGATCGTAAATGAAACAACGGTCCGCCTGCTGGGATATGACGATCCGGTCGGGAAAAAAATATACCAGATGGGCGACAGTAATAAACCCGAAGTGTATACAATCATAGGAGTAGTCAGGAATTTTAATTTCGAATCACTGAAGGAAGGTATCGGGCCGCTGAGTTTTTTTCTCGGCTCGAGATCGGCAATGGCTTCTTTTAAAGTGAACACCACCGACATCAAAGGGCTTATCGGAAAAATTGAAACACTCTGGAAACAAATGAGCCCGGCGATGCCATTTCATTATGAATTCCTTGATGAATCCTTTAATGAAATGTATGCTTCCGAACAACGGGTAGGTAAAATCGCCATTATATTTTCTACACTGGCTATTCTTATTGCCTGCCTGGGTTTGTTTGGACTGGCCACTTTTGTTGCCGAGCAGCGCACCCGAGAAATCGGAATACGGAAAGTACTCGGCGCCAGTGTTCAGGGTATAGTACGTTTGCTGTCGAAAGATTTTTTGAAACTGGTGGCCATCTCCTTTGTAATTGCAGCCCCGGTATCCTGGTGGACAATGAATCACTGGCTGAATGATTTTGTTTACCGCATTCGGCTTGAATGGTGGATCATCGCGCTGGCAGGTCTCCTGGCTTTACTCATCGCACTGGGTACCGTGAGTTACCAGGCTATTAAATCGGCAATCGCTAATCCGGTGAAGAGCCTGAAAACAGAATAGAACCATTCCACGGACGGTTGAGGGGGATTTTCAATTCTATCATATATTGTAGGATGAAAATTCTTACCGGCGTACTGTTGATGCTTTCGATTCATTTGCAGTCTTGTGCCCAGGAAATGGATATGGAATCCTATAATCCAAAATCCACACTGGTCGTACCGGAACACATCATCAGGAAAGCAAAATATCCTTTTATAGACGTGCATAATCATCAATGGAGTATGCCGGATCAGGATCTGAAATCACTGCTTTCAGAGATGAGTTCACTCAATATGGTCGTGATGGTTAACCTGAGCGGAAGGAGCTTTGATATATTTCATGATAATTACGGCGGCCAGGCTATGAGTAACGCGGGTGTCGAAAAATTGAACCGTTCCCTGCTGAACGTAAAAAATAATGCAAAAGGCAGAATACTCGTCTTTACCAATATAGACTTTAGTGGTATTGATAATCCGGCCTGGACTAAAAATACAGTGGAACAACTTGAAAAAGATGTGAAACAGGGAGCGGCGGGATTAAAAGTGTACAAAGATCTTGGCCTCGAAGTAAAAGATAAAAACGGAAAAAGGATCGCCGTTGACGATCCCCGCCTGGATCCTGTCTGGGAGAAATGTGGCGAATTAAAAATACCTGTTCTGATTCATACCGGTGAACCCAGTCCGTTTTTCGACAAGCCGGATAATACCAATGAACGATGGCTGGAATTGAAACTACATCCCGACAGGGCAAGACCTTCATCAAGATATCCCAGCTGGAAAGTTGTAATGGACGAACAGCATCATATTTTTTCAAAACACAGAAATACTACTTTCATAGCAGCACATTTTGGCTGGATGGCCAATAATCTGACGGCATTGGGAGCCCTGCTCGATACCCTGCCAAATGTATATGTAGAATTTGCAGCTATCATGGAAGAAATCGGGAGACAGCCGTAAGGCAGCAGGAAATTTTTTCATTAAGTACCAGGACAGGATTCTTTTTGGAAAAGACACCTGGAATGTAGGCGAATACAGCTTTTATTTCAGGATGCTGGAAACGAATGATGAATATTTCCCCCCGCTGAGAAAATACCATGCTTTCTGGTATATGTATGGTCTCGGGATTACCCGATGATGTGCTTAAGAAGATCTATTATAAAAATGGGCTGAAGTATATTTCCACAAATTGACAAATCACTTTTCCCCAATAATAGTTTCAAACAACTTCCATACTCCCACACTTCCACACTTCCACACTTTCCTCTATGGTTGTTCAATAATTCCGTTCTTAACCGCATACATAACCAGTCCGGCCATTGACTTGGCTCCGGTCTTGGTTTTGAGTTTATCCCGGATGGCTTCCACGGTACGCGGACTGATTTCAACCAGGTCAGCGATTTCCTTGGTGGTTTTTTCCTCACACATCATTTTAAGGATAGTTGTCTCCTTTTCTGTAAGGTTCGCATCCTGCGGCAGGCTGGGTTCCGTGCGCCTGGTTCGCAAGCCTGTCAAAAGTGCTTTATTGGTCAGTTCATTGAAATAGAACTCCTGTTCATAACAGGTTTTGATGGCATTGTAGATATTTTCGGAATCCGTGTTCTTGGTCAGATAAGAATTAGCGCCGATTTCCATGAGTTTGGAGATCATGGAATGGTCGTTGTGCATGGAAAGTATAATTACTTTAACATGAGGATACATTTTACGAATCTCCGGGAGCGTGGCTATCCCGTCCATGATCGGCATCTGGATATCCAGGAGGATAACGTCTGGCTCCATATGCTTCAAAAGATTGAGTAACTGCATGCCGTTATCGGCTTCAGCAATCAACTCGACATCCTTTTTTACGGAGAGTGCGGTTTTTACGCCGGCCCGGAACAAGGCATGATCATCTGCGATAATTACTTTAATAGTTCCGTTTGGTTCAGGTTTTTTCATACGGTGAATTTTAGGTTGCCTGAGGCATACCGACACTCAAAATGATAAATTTTTGTGACAGTTACTATAGGGAAACTACGAAATTAAAGAATTTCGGATTATACGGGAAACCAATTTATACGTAGTTAAACTACGTTTTGTCTATAGCAAAAGAACTACGGACAGGCCGCAAAGCTACGATAACGGCCGTAAAAGCCGAACTATTGAAAAACGAGAAAACCTGCTCTAGGACTGGGTAAATGAAGATTATACATTTGGTACAAGTTGATTGACGGGAATAAGCAACCTGTGAAATCCAATATCCAGAGAATTACCGTCCATAAAGAGTTTCCAATATCCACCGAAAGCCATGCGAAGTCCAATGTCAATCAACTTATTTTTTTTTCTTTGATAGCCCGTTTTGTCCGATATACCTGTGTTCCGCCAAGACCCGGTTTATATTAAAACGGCCTATGAAAAACCAATCGATCCAATCCCGTTGAAATCCGTTTGTTAGGTTCGCTATTGACTACCTGCTTTTTTGTCAGATCCAGGATCTCCAGAAAAGCAGGTTTTTTTATGTCTCTCCCGGCTATCGTTGTTCGCTATCTAAGTCTTCTTTCACCGCGATTGTCCATCACCTGAGGTTTCTGATTCTCTGTCAGTTAATCCCATTTTCATCCAGATGGTACTACGTTATATAGAATTTTTTTTAAAAAAGGGTGTTTTCACCCTCCATTCGGCGAATTGCGCTTATATATTCGTGGGTACAATACAAGAAATTGAAATGGATATTTATATTATACTCTTTGCGATTGGATTTACATTAACTGCAATTATATCTTGCTTTAATTATCAGCATTCTTCACAAGATTAAAAAAAATTTATTACCAATACAGATTTATATAATTATCTCTCTATATTGTAAATATTATTCTTAAGATTTCAGATTTAGTCCCCAAGAATAGTATCTCAAATATGATAAATTGCACAGTGCTATTAATATTTATTCAATTTTTGAAATCTCTCTTTTATACTTTTTTATTTACCAGATTTTAACTAGAACGGGATTTAAAATATCATTAATTATTCTATTTACATTATATTCTATTATCTATATCTCAATATTTGTTATATTTAATCAAAAATCTTTTATTCTTCTTTCAGGGCCCTACCTTTCGGAATTGAAAATCTACTTATTACAATTCCATGTTTTTTTTTATTTATGAATTCATGAATTCGAATTCAATATTAAATTTCAAATCAAATGCAAACTTCATAATTATTTGCGGAATACTATTTTATTTTAGCATATCTATCCCGATTCTATTTTAGCTGGTATACTTTATTAGAAAAATTTCACCGGATTCTGATCAAATACTTAGCATTTTGAATTATATTTTTTATGCATATATTATTTTATTTCATTTATGAAAGCATATTTATGCCAATTACCAGAACAGAAGCAATAGCATTCGTCATTTTTATGACTATTTTTATTTTGGTAATGATAACTTTCATTATCATAATTTTATTCTTTGTACAAAAAAAACAAAAAGGATTTTCGCAACGATCTAATAGCAGCGAAAGCAAACTATGAACGGGAATTGTTCAAAGCTCAATTAGAAATTCAGGAACAAACTTTTCAGGAAATTGCCCGGGAAATTCATGATAATGTCGGTCAGATTTTATCACTGGCCAAATTAGGTCTCGGTACTCTTGATCTGGAACAGAAAGGATGAATCACAGGAAAGTATTTTAGAAATTTCAGACATTTTAGAAATAGCCCTTGAGGATCTCAGACATATGTCTCGTTCAATGAATACGCAAATAATTAAGAAAGGAGGATTGAAAAAATCCATAGAAATGCAGGTAGGATATATTCAAAGAGGGGGTAAATTTAATATCCATTTTACCGTGAATGGGGATCAAGTTAGCCTGGATGAAACAAAAGAAATTATTTCTATTTCGAATAGTTCAGGAGGCAGTAAATAATATTATCAGGCATTCTAAAGCTTCGGACATATGCATCTCACTCTTCTATGAAAATGAACAGTTAATAATTGCAGATAAAAGATAATGGAATAGGATTCAATTTAAATGATCAAATATCAGGGACGAGGCAAATTAGTGGCATTTACAATATGCAACACAGGGCAAATTTAATTGGGGCTGAATTTCAAATGGAAAGTAAAATTGGAATTGGCACCTGCATTACCGTTAAGACACCATTTTAATCACCATATAAATAATACTATGATACCGGCATCTGTAAAGCCTGTAAAAGTCGGATTGGTTGACGATCATATTTTGATAAGGGATGCCCTGGCAAATGTCGTTAGATCATTTGATGAATTCACTGTTTCGATTGTTGCGGAAAATGGTAAGGAGTTTACTGAAAAATTAAATCCGGTAAATATTCCTGAGATCCTGCTCCTGGATCTGAATATGCCGGAAATGGATGGACATGAAACAATCCATTGGATTTCCAAAAATCATCCGGAAATCAAAATCCTGATTGTGACAATGTATGATGCCGAGTCTCTGATCCATTTGCTAAAATTCGGCGTAAGAGGTTTCCTGAAAAAAGATGTACCACCTGGAGAATTGAAACATGCGCTTCAATGTATATGTAGCCAATGGTAATTATTGCTCTCAAACCATTACCGGCAGGCTTTTCAATTTGATGAAAACCCAGGACTCCAAAAATTCAGTTTGGGGAACTGTAATTTTAAACGAAAATGAAATTTCCTTCTTAAAACTGGTTGCGACGGAATTGACCTATAAAGAAATTGCGCAAAAAATGGAAATTAGTCCCCGGACTATTGACAATTACCGGGATGCTCTATTCCTGAAATTCAATGTGAAAAGTCGCGTGGGTTTGGCGATGTATGCTGTAAAAAGCGGGATTGTAACTATCAACTACTAATGATTAATCAATTAATTTATTTCTCATCCCGTACATGATCAAACCGGCAATGGTTTTTGCTCCCACTTTGGTTTTCATATTCTGACGAATCGTTTCAATGGTTCGTGGACTTAAAAAAACTTCTTTGGAAATTTCTTCCGTGGTTTTATCCTGGGCCAGTAACCTAAGGATTTTCACTTCTTTTTCGGAAAATTTGATCGGATCCGGATAAAACTGACGAACCTGTCTTTTGGTCTGCAGTTTCGAAAGGACTGCTTTATTTACCAGGTCATTAAAATAAAAATCATCATTCATACAGGCAAGAATGGCCTGGTAGATTTCTTCCGGATCAGTCGTTTTCGTCAGATAGGCATTGGCACCCATCTCCATCATTTTGGAAATCATCTCCTGATCATCGTACATGGTAAGTACGATGATCTTTACTTCCTCATATTCTTTTCTTAAAATTCCAATTGCATTTATGCCATCAACTTCCGGCATCCGGATATCCATCAGCAGAACATCGGGCTTTTTCAAAAGCATTTTGTGTACAAGGTCCCGACCGTCTTCCGCTTCCCAAATAATCTTCAAATAATCCTTGTCCTTTAATGCCATCTTTATTCCATCCCGAAAAATCTTGTGATCATCTGCTATGGCCACTTTAATTACTAATTCCGCGCTCATAAGGGATTGGTTGTAAAATTGTTACTATGCGTTCAGATTATAATGATTTATTTATAATATGCCAAAATACATGTTTAACTATAGCAATTTTACGATGGATAAGGTAATTACCGAATAATTGAAATTGAGCAATACTGCTCTGGTCTAAGTATATTTTGTTAAATGTACATTTGATTCAGAAAGTTGATTGATAACGATTCTTTCCAGAACCATCCAATGTCCAAACTTACCGTCCAGTAAGATCTTCCAAATCCTTGAAAAACTATAAAGTCCGGTATCAGTCAACTTCTTTTTCTTTTTAATCTCCAAATAAACGCGGAAACCCTTGATTAATTGTAATTTCCGCAAATCCTGAACCGACAGACTAACGCAAAACTCCCCGTTTTTAAAATCCCATCCATCCTTCTAAGTGTTTCTATTTATCCACAACCGATCCTGAATATATGGGGATAACATATCGGTGTCTTCCTTAATTCCTTAATAAATCTAAAAAACCGACCGTAAAAATACGATGCGGTTACCGGAACTTTACTCTACTTCTATACGGAGATTTTCTTCGTATATTTACCCAAATGCTCTACTAGCCTGAATCTCAGGCAATTTAAGGGTTTTTTACCTAGATTCTAAGCGTTGTTGAATCTTTTTTTTAGAGGTTAATTACGTAGCCTATTAAGATAAAAAACTTCAAAACTCTGATTATGAACAAAGAATCACTCGTTAAGGAACAAATTAACTTCCAGACTGCTGGTGAAGAAATTTCGCATGAATTGGCTGCCAAGATGATAAAAGATCATCATGACAAGTATACGCTATGAGGAATCTCATTCCTATACAATTGGAAAGGAGATTATCGAAAAAATTTTATCACAACCAGGTTGTGTTGGAATTACGTTTCGGGATGCTATAAATGAATCAGGTAATAAAACCCTGGTTTATGTAGGCGTTGATGCAAAAGGAAAAAGCATACTTGAATTAACTACTGTCAATGATCATGGAAAACTTGCTGTTACTCCAGGGATGATTGGTGACAGGTTGTTACCAGTTACATGGCCAAGTCTTTAATGTTTAACTAATTGAATATAACTATAGTAAATTTGGATGTAACTTTCTATATTTGAGTTATACCCAATTTTAAGTGGTTCAATAATTTAGTTTAATATCTTCCTTATTACCCATAGTCTTTTTTGTATTGTTTTGTAACAAGAACACGAATAAAAGAATTATGGGTAATTTTTATTTATTCTATTGTCTTCCTTGCTTTCTGATATTCTTTTTAGTTCTAGCTTGGGGCATCAAATCATAGATTTCTTTTGTGGAATTTTTATACCATTATTGAATATTCAATTTTATCCTTATTTTTTCTATTTGACTATAAATCTACGACTTATAAGAACATTAATTATTCTTATTTCCACTATATATTTTATTCTTTTTATTATATTATCTAAGAACTAATACAGATCCAATTTAATTCCATTTTAAGTTTTTTCAGCCAAGTAATTATTCTTGGTTCTATGCTTTGTTTATTTATTTATTAGCATGAAACAAATCTACCGAATCCTATAGATATTTTAAATCCTCTATTTCTTATTGTAATTGCTCTTATTATTATATGTGGCTTGTACATTATTTCTATTTATCATAGCAAATAAGTTATCTGCAAAAGAAATGGAAAAATATTGGGGTGGAATAACTGTATATAATAATATTTTAACAAATCTTTTATTTTCCGCTGCATTCTTATTATATCGATTCAAACATAAAAATCCCACCCTGAAAACCATACTGTTGATTTTACCAGCCCGAACGACCGGTAAGCAATCATCACCCAAAACCCTGACCCTTACCTAATGGTACTACTGCAAGTCTTAAGCTCTGATAACAATATTTCGACGGTACTTTTTTTCGGTACCATCGGTATGCTGGCCCTTACCATCGGGCTGATTGTTTTTATCAGTTTTCACCAGCGAAAAGTAATCCGCTACCAGCAACAGCTCCAGCGCATGGAGCAGGATCAGCAAAAGACCTTATTAAACGCATCCATCCGCCTGCAGGAAGAAGAACGTCAGCGCATAGCAGCCGATCTGCACGATGATGCCGGCCCCCTGCTGGCTACCGCACGGCTTTATCTCAATGAGAATTTTGTGAACCTGGACAAACAGACCCAGCTCCAAAGTATCTACAATGCCAAACAGATCATCGACGATACCATCCAGCTGATCCGCAATATCTCCCATAGCCTGATGCCTCCGACCCTGAAGAATTTTGGGCTTGAATCTGCAGTAAATGACCTTTTCCAGAAGATCAGCGGATCCGGCAGCATGAATGCCAGCTCCCGCTTTCATGACTACCGGGAAAGGCTGAAGGCAGAAAATGAGCTCATTATTTTCCGGATCATCCAGGAACTGATCAATAATATCCTCAAACACAGTAACGCCAGTTTTATACACCTTACCCAGAATACCAGTGGACAGCGGTTTTTTATCCGACATTCACCACGACGGACGCGGACTTACGCAAACAGATTTTGAAAAACTAGGCAAAGAGCAATGTCGGGCTGGGCTTAAAAAATATTCAAAGCCGTCTAAAAGTGCTGCAGGGCAAAATTTTTTTTGAAAAGGATATGTCACAGACCTATTATAAAGTAACCATTGAAATGAACCGGGAAGATGATCTTGAAGCCGGTCAATGAAAGCAATTAATGCTTAATTTTAGTTGTAAGAAGATACAATACCTATGGGATTTATCAAAGTTGCCATTGCCGATGATCATAAAATATTTCGCAAAGGAGTAATTCTTTCCCTTCGGGCTTACAGTAATATCAAGTTCGTACAGGAAGCGGAAAACGGACAGGAATTGCTCGATGGCCTGGCGGTATCCCAGCCCGATGTGATCCTGATGGACCTGCGCATGCCCCTGAAAGATGGTATCGAAACCACCAAGATCCATCGCCAAACTTATACCCCCAGATTCATATTATTGCACTGACCATGTATGAAGACGAACGTTTTGTGAGTCATATGATGGAAATTGGGGCCAACGGATATCTGCTGAAAAGTGCTGATCCCTCCGAAATCAAAAGGGCCATCATGGAAGTTTCTTCCAAAGGATATTACCTTAACAATTTTGTAAACCGCATCCTGCTGAAGAAATCACATGCCCGTACCAAAGTGATTCCCGAATCTGAATACAGAAGTCACCCTGAGCGAACGTGAACGGGAAGTGGTGAAATACATCTGTATGGAATTTACTGCCCAGGAAATCGCACAAAAACTGGAAGTCAGTCCCCGCACGGTAGAAGCCATCAAAGACCGGCTCATGGAACGTTTCGGTGCGAAAAATACTGCCGGCCTGGTTTTCTTTGCAGTAAAAAATAATCTGATTGACTAAAGCACCGCTAAAAGCGTTGCCCGGAAGATATTTTTGTCATAGAATTCCTTACCAAAACTAAATCTCAACTATGCAGGAACTCTACAAATCCGGCAGGTATTTTTTTGCCTTCGCCATTATAGCTTTCGGTATTCATTCAACTCAACGTCCAGGATTTCATGAGCGGTTTTTTACCCGTTTCCAAAGACCTCCCCGCCAGAACGTTTTTTCTTTATTTCATTAGTACAGTATTTATAGCCGGTGGTGTTGCCATGTGCATTAAAAACACAAACCGACGGGCTGCTCTGTTAATCGGAATAGTCTTGTTGATATTATTTTTTTATCCGCATTTTGCAAGCCTGGTGTCTGATATCCATAATCCCGGTCCCTGGACCACATCCGCAGAAGACCTCGCATTGTGCGGAGGTGCATTTATTATTTCGGGAAGAGCTGAAGATGCTGTGTATTTCCCCGGGCAATCCCGAAATTGTTCCGCATCGGCAAAATATTTTTCGCTCTTTCCCTGTTGGTATTTTCCGTTCAGCATTTTATGTATGCGGATTATATTGCCACGCTTATCCCGTCCTGGATTCCGCTCAAGCTTTTCTGGGCATATTTTGTCGGCGTCGCTTTCGCTGCCGCCTCCATCAGTATATTAACAAACATCAAAACCCGGATGGCTGGCATACTGCTTGGGTTTATGTATTTGTTCTGGGTTATTTTTCTTCACCTCCCGCGTGTGGCTGCAGACACGCATAAAGAAGCCGAAAAAACAAGTATGTTTATCGCCTTTGCATTCTGCGGAATATTTTTCACCCTGGCCAGTCAGTATCCACGAAAAGACCTGGTTGCCGGCAAATAATTTTTCGTCCGCAACTGGTAAAATCCAATTGGCTGAGCGAACGTATGCTTGATTGATCCTGCATAATGGAACAGCTTCGTATCAAAAGCGCACAGTTCATCCCTTTAGCAGGGTCCGAAATCGTTGATTCAGAATGGACTGCAAAACTGGCATTTCCTTCGATACATTAAGGGTGTTTTAATCAACACACTCAACATGTTAAGGAATTATTTAAAAGTCGCCCTGCGAAATTTTTCACGAAACAAGGTCTTCTCATTTATAAATGTGGCCGGCCTGTCAATAGGTATGGCCGTGGCCATCCTGATCGGGTTATGGATACAGGATGAACTTGGTTTCAATAAACAATTCGATAACTACCCCCATATCGCAAGGGTAATGCAAAACCAGTCTGCAAATGGAGATACCTGGTCCCAGCAGTCTTTGCCATTTCCAATCGGCGACCAGTTGAAAAAGGAATTCGGGAGTGATTTCAAATATATCGTGATGTCTTCCTGGAATTTCGACCATATCCTTTCTTCCGGGGAGAAGAAAATAACTATTTCCGGATCATATATGGAGCCGGCGATTACAGACATGCTCAGCTTGCATATGCTGAAAGGAACCAGGGCCGGCCTTCATGATATGCACGGCATTCTGATTTCTGAGGAAACTGCTAAATCTCTTGTTCGGAACAACTGAACCCATGAACAGGCTGATAAAAATTGATAATGATCAGCAGGTAAAGGTAACCGGTGTTTATGAAGACCTACCTTACAATTCCGATTTTGGAAAAACCCGTTTTATCGCTTCCTGGAAATTGTACCTGGGAAATCTGCAATGGGCATTTAAGGAATCGGATCCCTGGCGCTCGAATATGTTCCAGTCATTTGTACAACTGACCGATCAGGCAGATTTGCAAAAAGTATCGGATAAAATCAGGGATGTAAAAATAAAAATGGTGAAGGCTGACGATGCCCTGCATAAACCGGCTGTATTCCTTCACCCGATGAGCAAATGGCATTTGTATTCGGATTTTAAGAATGGATTCAATGTGGGCGGCCGTATAACCTATGTCTGGCTGTTCGGAATTATCGGTTGCTTTGTGCTGCTCCTGGCCTGTATCAATTTTATGAATCTCAGTACGGCACGCTCTGAAAAAAGAGCGCGGGAAGTCGGCATCCGCAAAGCCATTGGCTCGCTAAGGCATCAGCTGATTGTGCAGTTTTTTGGAGAATCCATGTTATACGTTGTCCTTGCTTTTATACTATCCCTGTTTTTTGTTCAGGCGGGCATTGAATTTTTCAATGATGTGGCAGGTAAGAAAATGACCATCCCCTGGAACCAGCCAATGTTCTGGCTCGCCGGTCTCGGTTTCAGTTTATTAACGGGTGCAATCGCCGGCAGTTACCCGGCTTTTTATTTATCATCTTTTGATGCAGTTAAAACTTTAAAGGGTTCACTCCGCGCAGGTCGCTTCGCGTCCTTACCCCGCAAGGCGCTGGTGGTCGTTCAGTTCACCGTGTCTGTCATATTAATCATCGGCACGATCACCGTTTTCCGGCAGATCCAACATGCTAAAAACAGGCCGGTAGGATATGGTCGCGACGGACTTATCATGAGTTATATGGCCACTGAAGATATTCATAAACATTTTGAAGCCGTAAAAGAAGATTTAAAACAGTCAGGAGTGATAGCAGAAATTTCAGAATCCTCCAGTGCACCCACTTTTGTGGATGAAGTGGACGACGGGTTTGAATGGAAGGGTAAGGATCCTTCCCTGCAGGGCAATGCCGGCGTTGTATATATTTCAAGAGATTTTGGAAAAACAATTGGTTGGCAAATGAAAGAAGGACGTGATTTTTCTGTCAGCTACCCTTCAGACAGTTCTGCCATTATCATCAATGAATCTTTTGCAAAATTTACCGGCCTGAAAAATCCTGTAGGTGAAACGATCCGCTGGACCAACAAAAACTACCAGATCGTGGGTGTTGTCAAAGACATGCTGATGGAATCACCTTATGAACCGGTATTCCGCACTGTCTTCCCCCTGTCGGCAAACGCGGAACACTGGATAAATATCCGGATCAATCCACAGATGAACGCCCATGATGCCCTTACTAAAATTGAAGCCGTTTTTAAATCCTATAATCCGGTCCAGCCCTTCGATTACAAATTCGTCGACCAGGAATTTGCAGTGAAGTTCGGAGATGAAGAAAGAATCGGCAAGCTGGCGGGTTCATTTGCCATACTGGCTATTTTTATCAGCTGCCTGGGATTATTTGGAATGGCTTCTTTCATGGCTGAACAACGCACCCGCGAGATCGGCGTAAGAAAAGTGCTGGGTGCATCAGTGTTTAATCTTTGGAGATTACTAAGCCGGGAATTTCTGATTCTTGTATTCATTTCCCTGCTGATCGCAGTCCCGGTTTCCTGGTATTATCTTCATGGCTGGCTTGAACATTTTACATACCGCACGGAAATGAGCTGGTGGATTTTTATTTCTGCCGGGCTTGGTGCCCTCGTGATCACACTGGCTACCGTAAGTTTCCAGGCCATCCGGGCGGCGCTGGCGAATCCGGTAAATAGCCTTCGCTCAGAGTGAGATACGCTTTGCCCGCCATATCCGCCAAAGGCGGAAAAGGCAGGGCTGGCGAAGAAAGTCTGCGGTCAGAATGATTAGCCTTGCAAAATCATTTCAGGCACGTCGCCTGGTACGATCAGTTTGCCGAGTGTTTTTGAACGGATCTCATCTACCGTTACGCCGGGCGCCCGTTCAATCAATACAAATCCCTGAGCGGTCACATCGATCACGGCGAGTTCGGTTACGATGCGCCTTACGCAGCGCACGCCTGTAAGGGGCAGCTGGCATTCCGGAAGCAGTTTGGATTCTCCTTTAGGATTAGTATGCTGCATGGCCACGATTATATTTCTTGCGCTGGCAACAAGATCCATTGCTCCGCCCATACCCTTCACCATTTTTCCCGGGATCTTCCAGTTGGCGATATCTCCTGTTTCAGAAACTTCCATTGCGCCGAGCACGGTCAGGTCAACCTTTCCTGCGCGGATCATACCAAAACTTTCTGCACTGTCGAAAAAAGCACCGCCGGGCAGGATCGTAACGGTTTCCTTGCCGGCATTGATCAGGTCCGGATCCAGATCTTTTTCATCCGGATACGGGCCCATGCCCAGCATACCGTTTTCTGACTGGATCATGATCATCATGCCGGCAGGAATATAATTCGCTACCAGCGTTGGAATGCCGATGCCCAGGTTTACATACATGCCATCCCGTAATTCCAGGGCGATTCTTTTTGCAATGCCATATTTATCAAGCGCCATATAATCATTTTAATGGAACGAAATCTTTCAGGAATTCATCATAGTCCAGCAGGGCCTGTGCAAGCAGTGGATTGATCTCTTTCATGATCTCCACATTCTCATAGAGCATGTCAAATGTTTTTTTAAAACCCTCCGCGCCTCCGCCCAGGTTGATGACCACATTCTCCTCTCCTTCCGCCAGATCTTTTTCGTAATCCTGGATATCATCCACGATCAGATAACTGGGATGCAATGCATACCAGTACCGGGTAGCGAGTTCCCATTGCTTTCCTGTAATGGGCAGGTCGCAGAGAATGTACAGGAAAACATCCGCCCGGTTCAGTGAGGGATGTGTCATACCGAAGATTCCCATCGGTCTCAGAACCGGCTGGTCCAGATACCTGTTCAATGCATCATAGTATTCCGGATCTTTTACTCTGCCTTTCAAAAGGGCACGCACGCATTTGAGTTCTTCCGGAATGCTGATCTCGTTTTTCTCCTGCAGGATGGCAAAATGCATCAGCCTTTCCATCAGCCGAATATGTTCTTCATCCAGCAAAGTTTCCAGCGGTATGCCGATGCGAAATAAAATATCATAAAAAACCGGGATCGAAACATACCCGTTTCCAAAACCGATATATAAAAGTTTTCCTTCCCAGAAAATATTATTCTCCGGTGGTTTACGATCTACAAAAAACCGGGCGATTGTTTTATTCACACCCATATGATACTCGAACTGGCCGACAGAAATGAACACGATTAAAAAATTAAGCGTTAAGAATTCAGTGTGACAGAATTATTTGTTTGATGCGATCCGGACGGTTTTTCGTTCGATCCTTTTTTCATAAGGCCCGCCCTGGAAAATCCGGTGCACATATATGCCGGCCACATGAACATGATCCGGATCCAATACACCCGGCTCTACCAGTTCCTCCACTTCCGCAATGGTGATATTTCCTGCTTTGGCCATGGATGTCGAAAAATTCCGGGTTGTTTTTCTGAATACCAGGTTGCCCAGCCGGTCGCCCTTCCAGGCTTTTACAAGTGCATAATCCGCATGCAGGGCATATTCCATGAGGTGCATTTTTTTATTGAATTCCCGGGTTTCTTTTCCATTGGCGATTTCTGTTCCAAATCCGGCCGGAGTATAAAAAGCCGGAATCCCCATGGCGGCCATTTGAATCCTGGTGGCCAGGGTTCCCTGCGGTACCAGGTCCACTTCCAGTTCGCCCTGCAAAAGCTGCCGTTCGAATTCTGCATTCTCGCCTACATAGGAGCTGATCATTTTTTTGATCTGCCTGGTCTTCAACAAAAATCCCAGTCCGAAATCATCCACACCGGCATTATTTGAAATGCAGGTCAGGTTTTTCACACCTGTTTTTACCAGGGCGGCGATGCTGTTTTCAGGAATACCGCACAATCCGAATCCACCCAGCATCAGGGTCGATCCGTCCGGAATGTCTTTCACTGCATCCAGGGCATTGAGCCATACTTTATTCATACCCTGAAGTTATGAAATGCCGTGACTAATTAGCGGGAACCGAATCGCGTTTTGTGAGTGGTTTGGGAAGATATAATTCTGTCCTTCGACGATTGGCATACGCAGCCAGGCTGTCAAATATTTTCTTATTTAAGTCAGGTCTCGACTCATAAAAACTGAGACTTTTCTTTACCTCTTCCCTGGTGGTGTGATGAACTTTGAAAATAGCTTCCAATAATTCCTGGTTGGCTTTTATTTTATCCGGCCTGGTAGAATCCTTGGTAATAAACTGTTCTGAGTATTGCCCTGCCAGGATAATATCCTTCATGATCAGACGCATGGAATCCGGAGGAATGATATCATTTGGAATACCGGTCCGGTTACTGCAGCCGGCAATGAACAGGACAGAGAAAAAGATCAGGCGCTTCACTGCAGGTCCTGTTTATATTGGTTCAGATTGGAAACATCGATCTTTCGCCAGGATATCCAGGGCCCGTGCTTTTTTCATCGGGCGTGCCGTGCTTGAATACATTCCCGATTTCCGATCCCTTTCCCTGAAAGAAAAACTGCATAAACATGATATTGGGAAATTCGTTGTTAATCGTATTGAAAGCCAGTAAGGCGTTCATTACCGCGATGCGCGCATCGGCTTCATGATCAAACATCTGGTCCAGTCCGAGCCGGTAATAATTATAAAGGGCATCGTGAATGGGATTGTATTTTGGATTGATCAGGTTTTCCACCAGCCAGTAACGGTTCCTCAATCCGTCGAAGGGTTTCCAGCCGTTCAGCGCATTGCCTTCCGGTGCATTGTTCACTATATTCTGTGCCTTCAGATAATAAGGGTCTCCGCCCCGGAGTCCATATGAATCAAAATTCAAACCCAGGATGATATAAGAATAATAAGCAAAGACTGCCGTCAGGTTGGCCGTCAGCGGATCAGTGCCCCCTACCCGGTTTTCATTAAAATCCATGTCCTGGTACTGGATATACTTAAACGTGACAGACTCGTCCATATAATTCATCAGCGGACTCTGGTAAGCGGTGTTGATAAATCGGGCGGCCCAACTGAACCGTCAAGGAAGCAGTATAGGTATTATTATCCGTGGCTCCCGCAAGATTCAGTAAAAAACTGCATTTAATTTTTTCGTTCTGGCTGAAAGCAACACTCGTCCATTTGCGGCCATTGATAAAATTATATAAGGCAGACTGCAGGGTGGTAAATATCTGCTTATTGACACTCGTGCTAATTCGGTTAGACAGCACCGTTACATTGGCCTGGAATTCCTGGCTCCGGGCCTGTTGAACAAGGAGGATTACAGAAGAAAACAGGATAAGGATTTTTGAGCGCATCAGAGAAGATTTATAATCCGGTCCACAATATCGCGGGCTACCTGTTGTTTGGATTTTTGTTCATACGGAATTTCAGCGCCGTCTTTTTCAAAGATGGTTACCTGGTTGGTATCAAAACCAAATCCTGCCCCCTCATCATTTAACGAATTCAGCACGATCATATCGGCATTCTTTGATTTCAGTTTCTTTCTGGCATACGCTTCTTCATCCGTATTCTCCAGCGCAAAACCGACCAGTATCTGTCCGGGCTTCTTTTTCTCGCCCAGGGCCTTGAGAATATCTTTGGTCCTCGACAATTCCAGTGTGAACGTTTCTGAATTCTTTTTTATTTTTTCAGAAGAAAAAGAAACCGGGGTATAGTCTGCCACCGCAGCGGACATCACCGCGATTTGAACAGAAGGAAATATATCCAGGCAGGCATTATACATTTCTTCGGCAGATTGCACCCGGGTAACCCTGATCCGCGGATCATTGATTTCCAGGGAAGAGGGTCCGAGAACCAATTCGACAGCAGCTCCTCGTTGCGCAAGTTCCTTTGCCAGGGCAACACCCATTTTGCCTGTCGACTGATTGCCGATATAACGAACGGGATCGAATGGTTCATGCGTCGGGCCCGCAGTAACCAGGGCTTTCTTGCCGTTTAGTTCGTTACTAAAAAAAAAATTCATCTCCAGGAAAGAAATGATCTGTTCCGGTTCGGCCATCCGGCCATCGCCGTATAGATCCGCTGGCCAGTTCGCCTTTTTCAACCGGAATTACGTGGTTTCCGAAGGATTTCAGTTTCTCCACATTGGCTTTTGTTGCCGGATGAAGCCACATGTCTTCATCCATCGCCGGTGCAACCACTACCGGACATGTTGCAGAAAGATAAGTTGCCAGTAAAAGATTATCGCAAAGGCCGTTCGCCATTTTGGCAAGTGTATTGCAGCTAAGCGGTGCAATCAGCATGATATCGGCCCAGCGGCCGAGTTGTACATGATTGTTCCAGGAATCGTTCCGGAATAAATCCACTGAGCACTTCATTTTTGGAAATCGTCGAAACGGACAGAGGGGTAACAAAATCTTTGGCGGACGGTGTCATCATCACTTTGACTTCCGCACCGGCTTTTACCAGCAGCCTGGTAAGAAAGATGGACTTTATATGCGGCAATGCTGCCGCAGATACCCAACAGTATTTTCTTTCCTTCCACCATAGCAAAATATTAAGTCCTAGCTGAAAAGATCGTCTTCGTTCTTGCGGTAATAGATTTTATCTTCCATGAATTCCTGTGTGGCCAGCAATGCGGCATTGGGCATTCTTTCGTACGCTTTGGAGATTTCGATCTGCTCCTTGTTCTCATGAATTTCTTCCAGGCTGTCAGTATGCGTTGCAAACTCTTCCAGTTTGCTATGGAGTTCTTCCTTCATGGTAATATTGATCTGGTTTGCCCTTTTTGCAATAATGGCAATGGACTCATAGAGATTGCCGGTCTTGTTCTTCAGGTCAGTCAGATTTTTTGTTTCTGCCACATTTGCAATATGGGTGCTAACCTGTCGTCTTAGTTTGCTCATATTTTAAGTTTTTTAATTGATGTTGTTCGCGAGTTCCTGGTATTCCTGCACTTGCTTTTTCAGTTTACTTTCCGGGAAACCGGTCATTAAAATCATTGACATCCGTAAGTACCTGCTCCAACCGGGCTTTTTTCTTTTCCTCCATGCTCTGCATCGCATACAGATAATCCGATTTGATAATATACAATTTATATTCATCCCTAAACTGTGAATCCGGATAAGTATTCATCAGGGTGTTGAAATGTAAGGGATGCGGCCTTTAGATAAGCCGGATTGGTTTCCCGGAGATTAAAATAAAGCTTTGCATTTTCAAAATCCTTTTCTTCCAGTTTTGCCCGGCATTTTTCAATGATTTCCGTGGCTTCCTTTACTTTATCAGAATTCGGGATGCTGGGCTATAAAAGCCTGCATAAAACCCATGGCCTTGGTGGTATTGGTCTGATCCAGCTGGTATTTAGGGGATTGCTTATAAAAACAATAAGCCCGCATATAATCCATTTCATCCGACTTTCGGACTATTTGGAAAAGCTTCCACAAATCCTTTGAACAGGTTCTCCGCATTGATATAATCCTTCAGGTAAAAAGCACAATAGGCATATTTATACCAGATATCTTCAAAATGCTCCGATCCTTTCATTACCCGGTACAGATCATCATAAAGAGTCTGGGCATGGTTATAATCCTTATTCAGATAATATTTTTCTGCCATCTGCAGTTTGAAAGTATAATCCGTGCTCTTCAGGATCTTTTGAAAAACTGTTGGGCGTGCCGTTCGATTTCTTAAAATAGCGAGCAGGAACTGAAGGCTGCCAACAGGATTACAAAAGCAAGAAGGAATGGTTTCATGAAGCCTGCAAAATTACAATTTTTAGGTAAGAAACGAAAATAGGCGGTTTTCGTGCTGTTCCTGGCAGCCGTTTATGTTAAAATATATGCATTAAACGAAAATGGTCCCGCCGCTGAGCCGGGACGGCATTCATCACCCATTTACTGGGATTATCTCTTCCGGAGGTTCGGATGCGGAGCAGGAACCGTATTTGGTCCTTCTTCGCCGGTACCATCCTTAATATCAATGGTATTTTCAGCTCCGCCGGTCTGACCGTAACGGAAGATGAACCGGTCTGAGCTAATACCTTCTTTTTCAACCAGGTATTTGATCACCTCATTAACACGATCCCAGCTCAGCTGCTGTGCTGATTTGCTGGATTCACCATAACCGATAACGGCAACTTTACAGGCCGGGTTATTCCTCATTTTTTCAGCAATGGTAGAAGCAAGTGCCTTACCGTCTTTGCTGAGGGTAACTGATCTGCCTTTGAAAACAATGCTCGGAAGATCACCGATAAAGCAACGTGCTCTACCACCTGATCCCAATCCGCCTGAATCGAGTCTGGCATTGATTTCCTTACAACAGGCCGGATCCGGACATTTACCTACACCATCTGCATCAACAGGCTGACACTGGGTTGGTGTAATAAGTTCCTTATCCTTACAATCCGGAACACCATCACCATCCGTATCGCGGCTAACACCATGGGTATCAACCGGACAACCGGCGGGTGTATTGGGTTCATGATCGAACTGATCGGTCACTCCGTCTCCGTCTGCATCATCCAGAACAGGTTTTGGTAATTTCATATGCCGGGGAGCATTGATTTCGCTGTAGGCATAATCCAGCGGGATTGATCCACCACAGTGGTTCAACTGCTTTTTTGCCGATATTATAGTTCAAGACCTATAGAAAGAAAATTGTAAGCATCGTTGTCGCGGGACATGGCATGATACCGATGTTGAACCGGTTTCCTGCCATTCCTGTCCATCTATCAGATCTGATTTAGAGATGGAAACTTTATCTTCCAGTGCGATATTAAATTTATTGGAAAGTTTAAACTGCAATTCCGCCTCCGAGTACCAGTACCGGGCGGAAGGGTGTTCCGCCAAAAGCTGTCGGCTGGGAAGGATCACGCTGGGCCAGTGTTTCGTAAGTATCCATCCACATATCTTTCAGTGCACTCTTAATATCTTTCCGGTTGCTATAAGTAAATCCGTTCGGGCCGAATTGATTCACAATCGTCTGGTAGTCGTATGGATCTACCATTCGCATCCAGCAGATTGTACTTGGTACTGTAAGTCGTTACTCCGAATCCTCCCAGAAGCATAAACGGCAATGCCGGTTTTTGCTTTATGAAAATGGATATTATTTAAGGTAACCATCCCTGTAATGAAAGTTCCTGAATAGTGGTTTTATAAGTTATAAAATACAGGCGTATGAGTGGCCGGATTATAATACTGTTCAGCACATTGATTGGCAGCATAGCCATAGTAAGCAGGTTGCCAGTTCAGTCCCTTGGCATTCATATAATCATATTCCAGTCGTAAAGAGAAAATATATCCCAGTGCTTTTCTGACATGCAAACCCCAGCCCCATGTGGGAAGCCAGGCACGCACGTCACCTGAAACGGAAGATAATCCCCCTTTTACACCAATTTCCCACTGATTGCGGGGTTTGGCCGGAAAAGGATAGGCATTATTTAAAAATTCATTGTGCTGTGGGATTCTCTTGGAAGGAATCAGTGAAGAATCCCGTATGTCGTAACTGCTGCTGCTCTCGCAGTGGTCTTATCCTGAGCGAAACCTTGTGAAAGAAAAGCCAATAAAAAACCGGCTAGTACCCCGTACTTTTTCCCTATCATAAACTGAAGTTTGTGTGAATGACGTGATTAAAAACAATAATACACTTTAGCAAAAATATAAGTTAAAGCTTAAATTGCAAATTTTTTATCGACTAAATAAGCTGGAAACCACAGAATTGTAGAGAATATTGCCAATTCAGTCAGATGTGAGCCGGTATTTATGATCGCCGAGGGAGAAAGTAGTAATTTGGCGGTCATTTTATGCAATTAGCCCAATCATTACTCAGGGAAGAACTGATTGTTTTTGAAAAAAAATTCCGGGAAGCCGTCAAATCCCAGACGCCCCTGCTTGGACCGGATCATGCGTTTCATCGTAAACCGCAAGGGTAAACAACTTCGGCCCATGTTTGTTTTTCTATCCGCCCGCTTGTGCGGGCCGGTAAATGAATCCACCTACCGGGCAGCATCCCTGGTTGAACTTCTACATACTGCCACCCTGGTTCACGATGATGTAGTGGATGAATCACTTGAAAGAAGAGGGTTTTTTTCCACCTATGCATTATGGAAAAACAAGATCTCCGTTCTGGTGGGTGACTACCTGCTGGCCAAGGGTTTACTACTATCCCTGGATCACAATGATTTCAGAATTTTACAATTGCTTTCCGGTGCTGTCAGAAAAATGAGTGAAGGTGAATTGCTCCAGATTGAAAAAGCCAGGACGCTGAACCTGGAAGAAACGGTTTATTTTGAAATTATCCGGAACAAAACGGCTTCCTTGCTTGCTTCTTCCTGCGCAGCCGGCGCTTTCTCGACCAGTGGCGATGAAGCAGTCACGGAAAAACTGAACCGATTCGGTGAAGCTGTCGGGATTGCATTTCAAATCAAGGATGATCTGTTTGACTATGGAGATGAAAAAACCGGAAAACCATCCGGCAACGATCTGAAAGAAAAAAAACTAACCCTGCCGCTGATTTACACTTTAAATACGGTTGATAAATCCCTTCGCCGGGAACTTATATATATCATTAAAAATCAGAACAGGGATCCTGAAAAAATGCGATATGTGATCGGACAAGTGGTGGCTGCCGGCGGTATCCGGTATGCAACAGAAAAAATGAATCATTACCGCGATGAAGCACTGGATATCCTGTATGAATTTGAAGATAATGAAGTGCGGCAGGCCCTGGAGGAACTGGTACGGTTTACGACAGACAGGAAGTATTAGATTAGTGTGGTGAATGTGGAATTGTAGGAAATTAATGATGTGGAAATTAAATGAGGAAATGACAATGTGAAAATTTGAAATTGCATTGCTGCCAAATGCCATAACTCGTCAACCGTCATACTGTCAACCGCCAACTCGTCAACTAAATGGAAAAGAGATGGAAAATAAAAAAAGCCGATGAACAAAAGGTTCAGTTGCTGGCGGATGCATTAAAAGTAAATCCACTGATCAGCCGGATACTGGTGGGTCGCGGAATAGAAAATTTTGAAGATGCAAAAAATTATTTCCGTCCGGACATTTCTCAGCTGCACGATCCATGGCTGATGAAAGATATGGACCTGGCAGTAAAACGTATTCTGCAGGCCATTCGACAAAAAAGAAAAAATCCTGGTATTTGGAGATTATGATGTGGATGGAACCAGCTCAGTGGCCCTGATGTTTCAGACTGCTTCGAAAAATGTATGAATCCGGCATGCATCGATTTTTATATCCCGCACCGGCAACGCGAAGGATATGGTGTTTCCAAGAGCCGGTATTGATTTCGCAAAAGAAAATGGATTCCGATTAATTATATCCGTTGACTGTGGAATAAAATCCGTTGACCTGGTGCAGTATGCAAAGTCAAATGGAATTGATTTTATTATCTGCGACCATCATCTGCCCGATATCGAATTACCACCGGCCGTTGCCATCCTGAATCCAAAACAACCGGATGCCATTATCCGTATAAAGAACTTTGCGGATGCGGTGTTGCGTTCAAACTGATCACTGCCTTATGTCAGGACACTTGCACTTCCGGAAGAAAATTATATGATATACCTGGACCTGGTGGCCATTGCCATTGCAGCAGATATCGTTCCCATGACCGGCGAAAACCGGATACTTTGTTTTCTTGGTCTGAAAAAAATAAATGAAAATCCAAATCATGGAATCCAAGCACTCATGACACTGAGTGGTTTGACTCACTCCGGCTTCCATCACGTCACTGGTCTTTATGATTGCACCGCGGGTAAATGCTGCAGGAAGAATGGATGATGCGCGCAAAGCTGTACTGATGTTTGTTGCGGAAAACTATGAAGAAGCATTACTCTATGCCAATCTGCTGCATGCAGATAATACAGACCGGCGTGAAGCAGATTCCAATATTACCGAAGAAGCACTGGCTTTGATTGAAGGGGATGAAATTATGCGCAACAGGAAATCAACTGTTGTTTTCAAATCCGCACTGGCATAAAGGTGTTGTGGGCATTGTCGCTTCCCGTCTGATTGAAAAATATTATCGTCCGACCATTGTACTTACCCGGAGTGGTGAATTTGTTTCCGGAAGCGCCAGAAGTGTTCCGGGTTTTAATTTGTATGAAGCCCTGCATGCATGCCGGGAATGGCTGGTGGGATATGGTGGTCATTTCGCAGCAGCCGGTATGACCCTGGCGCCGGAAAATATTGAACAGTTCAGCAGAAAATTTGAAGAAGTGGTATCACAAACCATTGATCCGAATTTCCTGATTCCTGAACTGGAAGTAGATTCCGTTGCCCGGTTCAGTGATCTTGATTTCACAGGTTTACCGCATCATCGAACAGATGGAACCATTCGGTCCCGAAAATCCTAAACCGGTTCTTAGTTCAACAGGTGTTATCGATACAGGCTATTCAAAATTGCTGAAAGAAAAACATCTCCGTTTATTTTTGCGGCAGGATGATCTGATATTTTCCGGAATCGCATTTAATATGGCAGACAAATGGCCCCTGGTACAATCCAGGCGAGCCCCTGGATATTGCCTACACGCTGGATGTGAATGAATGGAACGGGGAGAAGAGTTTGCAGTTGAAGATCATAGATCTGAAGATTAGTGTGGTGAATGTGGAATTGTAGAAATTAAAAATGTGGAATTGAATGAGTAATGACAATGTGAAATGTGAATTGAATGAGTAATGACAATTTGAAAAAATGATCAGACTCAATTAATGTTTAATGACTATTCAGGTAACAGTCTGAATCCGATCCACATTTCCACATTGTCATTTCCTCATTCAATTTCCACATTCCCTCATATCCACAATTCCACATTCACCACCTAACACTCCGCCTACGCTTCTAAAATAATCGAACTCTTTTTATTCCCGATCAGATCCACACTACGCTGAATAAAATTCGTCAATTCAATTCCTTTAAGTAATCCCTGGCTTAGCAGGGCCAGATCAGCCAGGTTATGAATGAGTTTTTTCTGTTTATCAGAATCTTTTTCTTCCAGAACATCCGGGTAGATGGGATGATTTCCATTTACAGTAAGTGTTACTTCATCCGGCATATTTGCATAAAAACCGCCCATGCTGCCATTCAGCGCAGCCATATCTTTCATGCGTCGCATGAATTCAGGTCGTGTTGCAACTACCGGCTGCGCTTCGGGACTCAAGCCCTTTTACTTCAACCGTTACATGCAGGGAAGGAATATCAACAGCAAACAATGATTTTAAGTTTTTCCACTTCGTCTTTACTTAGTACACTTTCTGCAGAATCCTGTTTATCGATCAGGTTATCGACCATATCACTGTCCACCCGGGTGAAATGAACATTTTCCCATTTCATTTCCATCTGGTTGATAAACCAGCATCCACAATGGTTTCCAGTTTTACAACTTTATATCCCTTGCCCTGTGCTGCCTGGATATAACTATCCTGCTGAACCGGATTGCTGGTATATAATATAACCAGTTTGCCTTCTTTATTTTTTTGCAAGGTTTCTGTCTGCAGTTCTGTATTCTTCCAGGGTATAAAATCGGGATCCATCCGCATCTTCCATGATATGAAATTTATTGGCCTTCTCCAGGAATTTATCATCGGTCATCATTCCATACTTCACAAACAAGCCCAGGCTTTCCCATTTTTCTTCATATTCTTTTCTTTCCTTATTAAAAATCTCTTCCAGTTTATCTGCAACTTTTTTAGTGATGTGGGTATTGATCTTTTTCACATTCGGATCGCCCTGCAGATAACTGCGGCTTACATTCAACGGAATATCCGGACTATCAATTACACCCTGCAGCAACATCAGAAATTCCGGAACAATATCTTTTACTTCATCCGTTACAAAAACCTGGTTGCTGTACAGCTGGATTTTATCTTTCTGTATTTCGTAGCTCTGTTTGATTTTCGGGAAATACAGAATACCGGTAAGGTTAAATGGATAATCCACATTCAGATGAATCCAGAACAAGGGCGGTTCATTAAAAGGATATAATTCTTTATAAAAATCCTGGTAATCCTGTGTAGTCAGTTCACTGGGTTTTCGTGTCCAGGCCGGACGTGTATTGTTGATTTGTTTGTCTTCAAAAAATAACGGGGATAGGCAGGAAACGGCAGAATTTTTCGAGGATGCCGCGGATACGGTCATCATCCAGAAATTCCGCTGCTTTCTTCATGATATGAAGAACGATATCGGTTCCCCGTTCTGTTTTGTCATTTTCTTCCAGGGTATATTCCGGGCTGCCATCACATTCCCATCTTACTGCCGGTTGCGTCTTCTTTATAGCTTTTGGAAATGACTTCCACTTTATCACTCACCATAAAAGCCGAATAAAATCCCAAGCCCGAATTTGCCGATAATGGCATTTTCATTCTGGCCCTTATATTTATTCACAAATTCTTCCGCACCGGAAAGGCCACCTGGTTGAGATATTTATCCACTTCTTCAGCTGTCATTCCGATACCCTGATCATGAAATGGTAATGGTTTTTGCTTCTTTATCCAGTTTTATCTCGATGGACAGATCGCCGATTTCCCCTTTGGCTTCACCGATGTGAAGAAAGGGTTCTTCAGTTTTTGGGTAGCATCTACTGCATTGCTAATCAGCTCTCGAAGAAATATTTCATGATCACTGTAAAGAATTTCTTAATAATGGGAAAGATATTCTCCGTCTGAACCCGTATACTTCCTTTTTGCATGATAGGTTATTTTAAGCCTTGCCGTTCAAAGAAAGTGCCATTGGTGTGGGTTCTGACAGGATGACGTTGTTGACGGTTGGCAGTTGACAGTTGACCGATGATCGTGATAGTTGACGTCTGATAGCCGTAAATGCTAGTAACGAGTTCCGCCAATGCTAACGGCCAACGGTCCAACCGCCAACTGCCAACGATTAATCCTTTCACTATTTCACGCAAAAAGCACTACTTTCGCAGCCCAATTAATTTTTTTAAACTAAAAACAGGGAAATGAACAATTATGAATTGATGGTGATTTTTACCCCTGTGCTGTCTGAGGAGGACTTTAAAGCCGCCCAGAAAAAATTCACTGCCTTCGTTAAAGAAAACGGCGGCAAAGTGGTGCACGACAATCCCTGGGGTCTTAAATCACTGGCGTATCCCATCCAGAAAAAAACCACCGGTTTATACTGGGTCATGGAATATAGTGCGCCATCCGACTTCAATGAGAAGCTGAAAATTCAGATTCTCCGCGACGAAACCGTGTTACGTTTCATGGCTACCAAACTCGATAAATACGCCGTCGAGTACAATGCCAGAAAGAGAAGTGGTGTACCTACAGGAACAGAAAAAGCGGAGGCATAATCATGGCAAAGACAAACGAAATCAAGTATCTGACCGCGATCAAGACCGAGCAAAGGGCCAAGAAATTCTGCCGTTTTAAAAAATACCATATTCGGTATATCGATTATAAAGACGGTGAATTCCTGAAAAAATTTCTGAACGAACAGGGTAAAATGCTTCCACGTCGTATCACCGGCAACTCGCTGAAATACCAGCGTAAAGTATCCGATGCGATTAAGAAAGCACGGCAAATGGCCATTCTTGCCTTACGTTACAGATCTATTTAAATAATACTATCCCGCACGTGCGGGACCAAATAAGTAATAATGGAAATCATTTTGATTCAGGACGTGGATAATCTTGGCGCCGCCCATGAAAAGGTGAGCGTAAAAAATGGTTATGCACGCAACTTCCTGATTCCGCAGAAAAAGGCAATTGAAGCCAGTCCTTCCAACCTGAAACAGCTGGATGAAAAAATCAAACAGCAGAAAAAGAAAGAAGAAAAACTGCTGGCCGAAGTAAATAAGGTAATTGAAGTACTGAAAGCTTCCCCGTTGAAAATCGGTGCCAAAACCGGAACCAGCGGAAAGATTTTCGGAAGCGTTACCTCTGTTCAGCTGGCCCGTGCCATCCGCGACCAGAAAGGATACGAAATTGACCGCCGCCGTATTCATATTCTTGCTGAAGTGAAAGAACTGGGCACCTTTAAGGCAAAGGTGGATTTCGGCCATGGTAATGAAACAGAAGTTGAATTTGAAGTGACTGCAGAATAGTTTCTGCGTTAAGTATATTAAACCCTCCCGCCTTTGGCCGGGAGGGTTTTTTTATTGGCTCCGCGGTTAGCGTTATAGGCTCCGGGGTGGCGTGCGTGGCCCTGATACGGTTTACAAAATTTTAGATAGTTATAAAAATTCCTATCTTTACAATAGCTCTGCTAATTCTAGTTATAAGCTGTGCTGGTGCCATTTCTTTGATAGTACCTCAGTTCATTGTAGCTACGAAATATAGAGTTGTTTTATTCATTTTTAATTTTAGCACAATGAACATTTATGTAGGCAACCTCTCCTGGCAAATGACCGATGAGGATCTCAGAAATCTTTTTGAACAACACGGTGCTGTGGGATCTGCAAAAATCGTTAAAGACAAAGTTTCAGGCCGCAGCAAAGGCTTTGGTTTTGTAGAAATGGAAAACGATGCGGAAGCGCAGGCAGCAATCACGGCACTGTATGATTCAGAAGTAATGGGTCGTAAAATCATCGTGAATGAATCCCAGCCCAAGCAACAGGGCAGCGGCGGTGGTGGTTTCAAGAAGAGAAGCTTCGGCGGCGGCGGTGGCGGAGGTGGTGGAGGCTACAAGAAAGGTGGCTACAACCGCGGAAACAGCGGTGGTGGCGGTTTTGACAGGGACTATTAATTTCTCAATTCTTTCCATATAAGATCCTTCCGTCAATAAACGGAAGGATTTTTTTTTAAAAATATCATATGCCTGGAAAACAGATGCTGTGCGCGCTGGTGCTGTCTGGTTTTTATGTCCGCCTGCCAGGAGCAGCCGGCGAAAAATGTTCCCGTGGACTGCAAAAACGGATTCGCTCCCGTAAACCTGATCAGTCTGTAAAAGGTTCGTTCAGCGATCAGCATGTATTGATTCTGGACAGCACTAATATCCGGAAGATCCTGGGCAAATTCCCGCAGTTGGGAAAGTATGCATCTGATGTTCAGAAATTTTATGCCTATAGAAATTATAGCTATGCCTGGTATGAAACTTCGGGCATGATAGAACAGGCAAATCATTTATATACCCGTCTCAATGATATCCAGGACGAAGGCATACTTGAAAAACCTCCCTATATCAACATGCTGGATAGTCTCATCAATGACCCGTTAGTTACCGGCAAAGCGGACTCTGTTTTGGAAATTCTGCTTACCGCAGAATATATTTTTTATGCAGACAGAGTCTGGAACGGAATACCTGAAAACCAGACGATCTAAATTACAATGGTATATTCCCCGGAAAAAACTCAACCTCCCCTATCTAACGGATTCGCTGATCAGGGATACCGCCGCTTCTTTGTTTTCAGACAACTACAGTTACAGGCAGTATAACAGGCTGAAAGCCGAATTGAAAAAATACCGGCAACTGGAAATGACATCATCCTGGAAACCGGTTGAAGGTAAAGGAGGTTTTAAACTCAATGACAGTTCGCCGGAAGTGGCCGCGCTCCGGAAACGATTATACCAACTGGGTGACCTGAATCAGGATTCGGGAAGTGAACTTTTTGATGACAGTTTACAGCAGGCTGTAAAATCTTTTCAGTACCGGTATGGCATGACCCAGGATGGAGTTGCAGGGTCGGATTTTCTACGATACCTCAATACGCCGGTCCAGGAATATATCCGCAAAATCATTATCAATATGGAGCGGGCGCGGTGGGTACCCCTTGACCTGAAAAGTCATTATCTGATCATTAACATTCCTTCTTTTACACTCTATGCTTATGATGCCGACACGATAAATTTTTCGATGAATGTGGTTGTAGGTAGGTACGTACACAAAACCGTTTTGTTTTCGGGGGATATCAAGTATATCGTTTTCAGTCCCTATTGGGATGTTCCGCCTTCCATTCTGAAGAATGAGATTTTACCCGGTATCCGGCGGGATCCGAATTATCTGAAAAGAAATAATATGGAATGGGTGGGAAACCGGGTGCGGCAGAAACCCGGTCCTAAGAATTCCCTGGGGCTGGTTAAATTCCTTTTCCCCAATTCATATAATATCTACCTGCATGATACACCGGCAAAAAGTCTTTTTAATCAGTCGTTCCGGGCGTTCAGTCATGGTTGTATCCGTTTGGCTGAACCCGAAAAACTGGCTGATTATCTTTTGAAAGACAATCCGGAATGGACTACGGAAAAAATCAAAGCGGCCATGCATGCCGGTGTCGAAAAATATGTAACGATGAAAAATCCTGTGCCGGTTTATATCGGCTATTTGACTGCCTTTGTAGATAACGGAGGAAGAATAAATTTTCGCGACGACGTTTACAAAAGGGATGACATCCTGGAAAAAACCATTTTAAAATAATTCCTCCGGCAATTATTCCAGACCAAACAGTTTCATATTTAGTTTCTGAAGCGTCTGATTTTTGAATGAAGACGGAATCAGTACGGATACATTGTGTTTGCTGCCGCCGTAACTCACCATTCTTACCGGAACATTGGATAAGCCTTCAAATAATTTATTCAGCACATCTTTTGTTTCAACAATTTCATTGCCGACAATGGAAACAATAGTTTGGCCAGGCTCCACTTCTGTTATTCCGAAAGGTTCCAGTTCCCTTAGAATTTGCTGGAGATGCGTACCGTTGTCAATGGTCACGGATACTGCCACTTCAGAAGTGGTAACCATGTCGATGGGAGTTTTATATTTTTCAAACACCTCAAAGATTTTCCTTAGAAATCCATAGGCCAGCAACATGCGGCTGCTTTTGATATTAATTGCGATGATACCGTCTTTAGCTGCGATGGCTTTTACACCGGAAGCAGAAGCCGTTTTCTGAATCACGGTACCGGCGGCCGACGGTTGCATGGTATTGAGCAATTTGACCGGAACATTCTGTTGTTGTGCGGGCCAGATACAGGTCGGGTGCAGAATTTTTGCGCCGAAATAGGCCAGCTCAGCGGCCTCATCGAAACTCAGCTGTTCGACAGGGATCGTTTTCTTTACAATGCGCGGATCGTTGTTGTGCATGCCGTCAATATCGGTCCATATTTCACAAACCGATGCCTGTATGGCGGCTGCAACCAGTGAGGCGGTGTAGTCGCTCCCACCTCTTTTAAGATTGTCAACTTCGCCTTTGGAATTGCGACAGATATATCCCTGGGTAATAAAAAGATTATTATCCGCATATCCGCCAAGTAATTCTGTAAGCCGGCTGCGTATCAGTTCCAGCTGGGGCTCATCCTCAGCATCAATACTCATAAACTCCAGTGCCGGCAGCAATACATGCGGGATGCCTGCTTCTTCCAGGTATACACTGAACAGCTTTGTTGAGAGTAGTTCACCCTGGGCCAGAATATCCTTATTAAGGGATTCGCTAAAAGAGATACGCAGAATGATACCGAGGAATTCAAAATGCTCATGTACGATTGCCAGGGCCCTTTCCCGGGCTTTTTCCGTGTTCAGCAATTGCTTTATAAAGGAATCGTAATGGCTGCTTAGAATACTGATCTGCTCCCGGGCCTTTTCTCTTTCGAAGCGGGCAGCAGACTGGCCAATTTCCACGAGCGCATTGGTTGTGCCGCTGAGCGCGCTTAAAACGACGATCTTTTTTTCCGGACCGGCAGTAATGAGTTTTGCCACCTCATGCATGCGCTCCGGTTTACCCACCGAAGTGCCTCCGAATTTCATAACTTTCATGCGATCCAATTTTGGGATCGCAAATATACAAATGAAAACGCCACCGGAGTTTTTAATCCCGATGGCGTTTGTTTTTGTTTTAAGGGTTAACTATTTTTTTACGATCTTCTGATTATACAGATTGTTATTCAGCATTACCTGGATCACATAAATTCCTCTCGGCAGGCCCGCCAGCTGATCAACAACCATATTGTTATTGCCGCTGATCACCGTGAATGATTTGGTAAGAATCTGTTTACCCGCATTATCAATCAGGCGTAACATTCCGGTTCCGGGTTTATCGGAGTAAATATTTACTACCACATAATTATCAACCGGATTCGGATAAACTGAAATATTATTTTCTGGCTGGTCCAGCTTTACCGGAATAATTTTACTATAGTTGTACTTACCATCCTTATCTACAATCCGCAGGCGATAGTAAACAATATTGCTGTTTACATTATTCAACGGGTCATTGACAGAATAGTTATGAACCGGGTTATTCGATTCACTGGCATTCACCTTGGCAATCACACCGAAATCAGCCGAATTTGAACTTCTTTCCACATCAAAATAGGATGCGTTCACTTCATCGGTGGTTGACCAGGAAACCTTTACATTATTGGCAGAAACATAGTGTGCATTAAAACTCAGAATGGTTACCGGCAGAACGATCGACTGGCAGATCTGCATATTCGGTGGCAACTGAGAGAATGGAAATGTTGTTGTAAGAATTCCCGCAAAACCATTCGTCGCATTAAAATTATCCGTTGCACTCGAACCCTGGCTGATACCGGCCAAACCACCAGTTACAGATGATGCAATATTGATAGCTGCATTGGAATATATTACTCCGCCGCCACCACCACCACCAGGCCCATGCTGTGTAGCACTTACGCTGAAAGGATAGTTTGAAATTCCGGCTCCTCCGTTTGCGGTTGCAGTAATTCCTGCTTGTCCGCTATTTGCATAAATTAACACACTACCTCCGGCACCACCACCGCCTGAACCGTCATTTTTTACGGTTTTATCAAAAGTATCACCGTTAGCGTTGATATTTCCGGTACCAAAAATAGTAGTAGCATTAAGAATTACGATTCCTCCGCCGGAAGCACCGCTGCTCGAAAGGGCACCAATTGTTCCGGTAGAATTATTGGTGTCACCGGCACCGCCGCCGCCGCCCAGGATAAGTCTTGAAGGACTTGAATAGGATACAATACCAGGAACTAAAGAAGTAAATTGGAAACCACCAAAACCACCGCTCACACCAAAAGTCTTCCAACCGTTACCACCATGACCACCGGTACCACCGTTTCCTCCACCACCGCCACCAGCGTTCTGGTCATTGGCTGGCGGATTACTATCTGTTGCTCCACCACCGGCGTTACCAGGTGCTCCACGGGCGAAACTTCCGCCGGGATAACCTTCAACAACATTATCAACCAATACAAAATTGACATTCATATATCTTGGCGTACCGGCAATTCCTTCGCCTTTACTGCCGTTCGCATTATTCGTTGCTAATGTATAATTATCAAGCAAAGTACCTGGGGCCCCGCTTTTTGTAACTGCTCCACCACCCCGAAAGCCGGCACCTACAGCATTAATTAACTGACTGTTCAGATCCAGCTGGTTTATCGCATTGATAACCGTTACACCACCTACACGACCATTCCATTGAGGTGTAGTGATCGTGGAAGTAAGTTGAATATCATAAAAAGATGGGACACGAATGACCTGGTAAGTGTACTGACCATCAGTAGCAAATACTGAGTTGGCATAGGTGTAATTTAAACCCGCACTCAAATTCAACACACCGCCTGCTAAAGGAACCGCATTTGTTGCGACGGCAAATTCCATGGTTCCGGCCAACATATTAGTTGGCAAAAAACCGGCGGACTTACCATTTGAATTTGCTCCATAAAAACTACTCGTAACAGTAGCAGGTACGTTTATTTTTGCACCCTGCATTTGAATAACCAACACGATATCACCGCTTGCGATAGGGCTGGTACCAAAGTTTGTACCGACACCTGCAGCGCCCAGTGTTATAGAAGTGGATCCGGCAGTAAGAGAGGCCGTGTTACCCGGATAATATGTATTCTCGTTTGAATTTTGTGTATGGGTCCCACTGGTTGGACAGTTCTGCGCCTTCAGTGAAATGGAAGATAAAGTCAGGATCAAACCCAGGCTAACAGCCATGATTAAACGCAATTGCGCAACCCTGGCAATCAAACCCGCTAACGCATCAGACATGCGTTCCTTTCTAAATTTACCGTAGGGATTTACGGATTGTGAGTAAACATTTTTCATAGCTTCGGTTTTTGACACCTAGAGGGATTCAATTGACATACCAATTTAAAATCCGCTGGTTCTTAATGGTTTATCCTTTTGTTTCCGAAAGGATTATTCCCATTTTGGGAGTGTCATTCCTATATTGGATTTATAAGAGTAATAACTTAGTTAGAGGAGTAATTATTGCGTTTATCGCAAATAATAGCTATTATCTGGGCGCGGAGATTTTGAAGCGTTTTGCTAAATATTCGAGGTCTTCGACCACGGCATGCATGAGCGGTATGCCATTTTCTTTTCGTTGTATTTCCATGATTCTTTCGGGATCACCAGGCACCAGCACCTGTTCAAAGTCCCTTGCGGGTTTTGCCTGTCTGAATCTTTTCAGCCACTGATCCATATCTTTTTTAAATTCATCAGCAGGGCGAAAGGCATCAATACGCATTGCACCAAAAAAATGACCGATGCCTTTGCCCGGCATATTTTGCGGCATGGGAACATAGGCAGGAAACGGAGGTACCCATGGGCCAAAATTGGCGCCGCTCAGAACCCCCGAAAAAATATCGACTATTGCACCGAGTGCATAGCCTTTATGACTTCCATGTTCCTTATCGCCACCCAGGGGTAATAAGGCCCCACCATCTTTTAATTCATGAGGATTGGTAGATATATTCCCGTTCTTATCCTGAATCCATCCTTCTGGGGCTTCCCGGTTTTTTCTCTGAAGAATTTCCAGTTTTCCATTGGCGGCTGTCGTTGTAGCCAGGTCAGCTACAAAGGGAGGTTCCACACCGGAGGGAATGGCTACGCAGATTGGATTTGTACCTAATAACCTTTCAATCGAAAAAGTGGGAGCAACCAATGCACTGGCATTGGTCATCACGATCCCGATCATATCTTCTTTCAGCGCTTTAAGCGCGTGGTGTGCTGCGATCCCGAAATGATTGGAGTTCCTGACAGCAACCCATCCGCTGCCCACATTTCTTGCCTTATTAATGGCAAGATCCATCGCCACCGGTGCTACCACCAGTCCAAGCCCGCCATCCCCATCCACCACACCAGTTGAAAGTGTCTCATGAACGATCCGGATATCCGGTTTGGGATTCGCCCGCCGGGCCTCCCATAGCCTCACATAACCCGTCAGCCGGGCAATACCATGCGAATCGACGCCACGAAGATCGGCGCTTAATAAACCGGTTGCCGCAAGAATAGCATGTTCTTCGCTGGAACCTATAGAAATAAATACGTTTTTCGTAAACTGCCAGAGCTGATCATAATCGAAATTTCTTTCCATGTATAATTATAATCTCGGGACGAGCTTCATATTTACCGAGTCCCAATGGATGATCTTGTTTTCGAAATAACTGTCGTTGGCAGCAAGACAGGGCGCGGCAGCGCGGAAACCAAAAATGGGATCTTCAACCACGGGTGTGCCGACTCTAACGCCTTCAAAGAAATGTCCGAAATGTTCCAGGTCCGCATCAAAATTTTCAGGCGCCCGGAATATAGTATCCGGTTCAGACTGATCTTTCTGATCTGCAGCGGACCATTTTTCATTATATGCTTTCTGCAATTCTTCCTGCATTTGTTTCGGATATGTTTCCAATGCATCCCATCCGCCGATGCCCGGAGCCTTTGACATTTTATGATGCCGAATGGTATAGCCGTCACCATCGAGAGTGAGCACACCTTCAGAACCGATGAACTGGGTTCCTCCCGATTCACTGTTACCACTGATAAAATCCACACGCAGCATAACCTGGAATTCGGGATGTTCAGCGGTTTTAGGATACTGCATAACACCCGCCATCACATCCGGCACATCGCGCCCGTCTTTCCAGTAAGCAATCTGACCGGAAGCATAAATTTTCTCAGGACCTTTTGAACCGGTGATCACGTTGATGCCGGTAATCAAATGCACAAACAGGTCTCCGGCTACGCCTGTACCAAAGGCTTTATAATTTCTCCACCAGAAAAATTTCTTGGGATCGTATGGCTCATCTTTCATTCCTGCGATATATCGTTTCCAGTCAACTGTTTTTGTGGATGCATCCAGGGGCATGGTATATTCCCAGGCACCGAGAGCACTTTGACGGTCGAAATTTGCCACTACCATGGACAACTCACCAATAGCGCCGTTTCTTATCGCTTCCCCGGCTTTTTGAACCCCGATGCTGCTCACGCGCTGGCTGCCAATCTGCATGGTCTTTTTACTTTTTTTCCATGCGTCAATCACATCCAGTCCTTCGCTGATTTTTTGTACCATCGGTTTTTCGCAGTATACAGCCTTGCCTGCTTTTAATGCATCAATCGAAATTCTTGAATGCCACAAATCTGCCGTTGCAATGATCACGGCATCTACATCTTTGCGGCTTATAATTTCGCGGTAATCCTGGGTCACCTGGATATTGTTTCCGTACTTTTCTTTTGCCCTTGCCAGCCTGCCGGTATATAAATCTGCAACAGCAACCAGTTCAGTTCCCGGTACCCTCAGCGCCGTATTCGTATCATTATATCCCATAATGCCCATGCCGATAGTAGCAATCCGGATTTTATCATTGGGCGAAATTTTTCTTGAATAACCATCTACCCTGTTCTGCCACTGATCTGCGAAAGCAAAACCGGAATTAGCAGCAGCCAGGGCAAGGGCCGTACCACTCATTTGCTGAATAAAATGACGACGTGAAGAAGATCTTTTCATATGTCTTATTTAATGAAGAAAGATAAGGTAAATAAAAAATGTCCCGCCAAAGGCAGGACATTTTTTTACCGGAATAATTAGAAAGGGAGGTCGTCCACAGGAGCTGTCATGTCTCCAGACGATACAGCCGACATGCTGCCGGCAGTACCCGCATTATAACTGTCATTTCCGCCTGCTTCATTGCTGTTGCGGCTTCCAAGCAATTGTACTGTTAATACCCTGAGTGTTAAAGAAACACCCTGCGTACCGTCAGTCTTCTGGTATGTGCGCAGATCAGGTGTGCCTTCTGCATATACCTGGGTTCCTTTTTTCAGATAAGGAGCGATTGCTGTCCTGTCGGTCCAGTAAGCACAATCCACCCACACCGTCTTTTCCTTCTGGTTTCCCTGCGCGTCACGGAATTTCTCCGTATGCGCGACATTGAAATTGATCACATTTTTACCATTCACGAGATTGGTCACACAATCCTTTCCAAGATTTCCGATGACTTGCATTTTGATCATAACTTAAAATTTAGCTGCGTACTTAAAATTGTTAATACGGCAATTTACAGGTTTTGGGAAGGCCATAAAATACTATTTTCCGGGAATAAGTATCTTTGCAGTTATGAGCAGAAAAGGTAAGGTGCTGGTGGCTATGAGCGGGGGTATCGACAGTACCATTACCGCCCTGATGCTGAAGGATCAGGGTTATGAAGTGATTGGTATTACCATGAAGACCTGGGACTATGCCGGCTCCGGTTTATCCAAAAAAGAAACCGGATGTTGTAACCTGGATAGTTTCAATGATGCCCGCACAGCCGCGGTTCAGCATGGCTTTCCCCATTTTGTGCTGGATATCCGGGACGAATTCGGTACTGCCGTCATCGACAATTTTGTCGAAGAATATCTCGCGGGCCGCACACCCAATCCCTGCGTGATGTGTAATACGCATATCAAATGGCGGGCTCTCCTGAAAAGAGCCGATGCCCTGGACTGCGAGTTTATTGCCACGGGTCATTATGCATTTATCCACCAGCATGAGAATGGCCGCTATTTCCTTAGCAAAGGCGTGGATGAACAAAAGGACCAGAGTTATGTACTCTGGGGATTACAGCAGGACCTGCTCAGTCGCACCATGCTACCCCTCGGGAAATACAAAAAACCGGCAATCAGGCAGATGGCGATTGATTATGGTTATCCGGAACTCGCAAAAAAAAGTGAGAGCTACGAAATCTGTTTTGTGCCTGACAATGACTACCGCGGTTTCCTGAAAAAGAAAATGCCCGCACTGGAATCCAATGTGGAAGGGGGCAGCTTTGTGGATGTGAACGGCAATATCATCGGCAAACACCGCGGTTATCCATTTTATACAATTGGCCAGCGAAAGGGGCTCGAAATCACTTTTGGCAAACCCGTGTATGTTACGGCGATTGACCCGGAGAATAATACCGTCGTGCTCGGTGAAGAAAAAGATCTTGCCGGCCAGTCCATGTTGGTAACCGGATTAAATTTACAGAAATATGAAATTGTACCGGACGGCATGGAAGCTATTACTAAAATCCGCTATAAGGATAAAGGAGCCCTGAGCAATATTTATGCAGAAGGTAACCAGCTGCGTGTACATTTCTATGAACCGGTTAAAAGTATCACACCCGGACAAAGCGCCGTTTTCTATGAAGGCGACGATGTAATCGGTGGCGGGATTATTCGTGTAAAGACAGGGGCTTAAGACATCGTAAATCGTAATTCGATATACGATAAACGATATACGATGAACGAATATGAAAGAACACACATACCACACCAACCTGCAGTGGACCGGGAATACGGGAAAGGGAACCGAAACTTACCGTGGTTATGAAAGATCCCATGAGATATCTGTACTGGGCAAACAAACCATTGAAGCCAGTTCTGATCCATCCTTCCGGGGCGATAGATCAAAATATAATCCGGAAGAAATGTTTCTGGCTTCTCTCTCCTCCTGCCATATGCTCTGGTTTCTGCATTTCTGTTCTGATGCTTCCGTAATTGTTTTGGAGTATACAGACGCCGCCGTTGGTAAAATGACTGAGTCAGACGATGGTAACGGAAGATTTTCAGAAGTGGTTTTGCATCCGCGCGTTAAAGTGAAAGAAAACTGGATGCTGGAAAAAATCGAATCGATTCACGAAAAAGCAAATGCATTTTGTTTTATTGCAAACTCCTGCAACTTTCCCATAAAACATGACGGGTCAGCGTTTGTCTAAAAAAATTCAGAAAAAAGCCGTTCCTGAAATATGGCCAAATATCAGGAAACGGCTTTTTTCAATCAAACCTCTCTAACAGTTCTATATCGTAACCGACAGCGAACCGTTATTACCGGGAAGGTCTGTTGCTGTGACACTGATGACTGTACCTGGCAGAGTCGTATTGTTCTGCGTGGCAGTATAGTTCCACAAGCTACGTCTCACAGGATCTGGAATCGCGTTCCCCTCTTCCACCAGGACACCTGTTGAGGAATGAACACTGACTTTCACCCGGGCCACCCGGAAATCGTCTTTTGCTTTTACGACAATGACCGAACCGACAGAGCCATTGTAATTTGACCCATCGATTTTTTTAACCACTGGAGATTTAAGATAATCCCTGAAGGCTATATTGAAGGCGGTCTTTCCCGGAGATGCTTTTTTTTCATACTCCTTTTTCAGATCCGCTGAAGACATAGCGCCCTGGGCATAGATGGCTGCATCAGAGAATTGTTCGCGGATTTCCTGCTGTTTCTCTGAAGGCACGGCATCTTTGTTTACCGAAGGCATACGGACGATAGTGGTATTATCACCGTGTTTCCGGTAAACAAATTGTTTACCCACATTTCCCCTGGCTCCTCTCACGAGCAGGTTTTCATTTACGTTTGCCATAGCAAATTGAATTTAATTTTTAAAAAAAATTGTTTACTCTTTTATCACTGATTCAGGAGAAAAGTTTTCCGGGTTACACCTCCGGTCCGCTTGTGTAACGCCTCCTGTCAGTGACGTCAGATGTAAAAATAAATTCTGAAAATCTCTTTTTTTTGAAAAACGGAGTGGGCTTTTGGAAAATTGATAGTGTGTTTTACCAAATCCGGGGCGAATGGTATTTTCAGCCTTCCTAAACAAACAAACCTGACGTTCTATAGTTCATGTACCATCCTTGTGCCATGCATGTGTCATCCTTGTGCGGGCTTGTGTCAAAACAGGTGGTTTACCAATGAAAAGCACAACATTCACACAAGGCGACACAAGGATTGTATAAGTATCACAGATGGTTGGCGGTCGTTATTTATATTTGGGTAAGCAATTAAATTGTCAACCCTAAACTCAACCTGTATGTCAGAACAATACATTTTTTTCAAACAAAACGGCACTTTGACGAAAGTGGACATTGATGAAATCATAATGATTGAGGTAGCCGATAACAATTATATTAAATTTTGGCTGGCTGAGACATACTATATAGTCCGATCTACGCTATACGCTGCCCTAAACCGTCTGCCGGCCAATCATTTTCTCAGGATTCACAAGTCCCACGCTGTATCTATTCGTTATATAAACAAAATTGAAAAGGATAGTTTGTTTTTCATAGGTAACGAAGTTGAAGTACCGGTTTCCAGACAACACTTCCGGGAATTAAAGAAACATATCATGATACTGGATGCGGAGCCGTCAAAGAAAGAAAAATTTTCAACTCCCGAAAAAAATCCATTTTCACAGATACCGCCGGAGGTGGAGACCAGCCAACCGTAAATCTTCGGGCACGCGAAATTCTGTATTAGTGACGATATGTAAAACAAAAAGGCCGGGGTCTACTATTCGTATCAACCACCGGCCATTTGGGTTCAAGGGTAAAGCATTAAGCCTGCGCTCAGCATGCTTTAGGCGTTAAAAAGGGGATTCAACAACCAGTTATAAACCTGGCTTCCAACATTTAATAAAGGGTTAGAATTCGGTTTTGGTGTTTTTTGAACATATTCGGAGATTTCTACTTTTACTTTCACGGCGACATCACCTTTCCTCAGGGATTCTGAAAATTGTTTCGAAAGACCGGCCTCTTTGATTTCAGTTTCAGACCAGATAATAGAAGCTACACCTGAAATTTTCAGGAAAAATTCCTTTCCTTTTTTGAAGAAGTCGAGCTTGGCAGGCATCTCTTTCGAAAATGATTCGATCACCTGCGTTGGCCTTGGAATGATGAACCAGATACTTCCTTCTTCATCAACTTCCGTAATGCGAACTATATGCGTTGGCAAACTGACCAATGCATTGGATTCAGACATAAATAAAGCATTTTCCAATTCCATAATCCTGCTCCTGAGAAACGTTACTGACATATCCTGTATCATGTTGGTAGGTTTGTCCTGAGAATTCAATCCCCATACCAAAGCCGGAACTTCTGAAAATGAATGTTTTGCGAATCAGCGGGCCTGAGAATCATTCCTGAATTGGGAGAATTCTTCCTGAAAAGACTCTTTTCAGAAAAGGGACAGAATAAATGGATCAGTATAGTCCTGGATAAATGCCGTTATATTTCCGGAGGCTCCGAATTCATTTCGTGTATGCATGGTAGTTAGAACCACGCAGGGGATACCGGCATTGTCCGCGGCCTCTACTCCTTTAGGCGCATCTTCAAATATCATACAGGCAGCGGGTTCGGTACCCAATAGCCGGGCTGCTTTTAAAAAAGTTTCGGGATGTGGTTTGCTGATAGTTACGTCATCGGCGCTTACAATGGCGCTGAAATATTTCCGGATATCCAGCTGGTTGAGAATAAAATCAATATTAAAAGGTATGGCGGCCGAACCGATGGCCATCGGAATATTTTTTTCATGAGCCCTTTGTAATAAATTATCCAAACCACTGATCAGCTGCATATGGTGGCGATAAGCTTTTTGATATCTTTTTTCCTTTTCCACCGACCAGATTTCCATCTCCTCTTCTGTGAACCGTCCTTCACCAAAAATGCGGATGAGCAGCTCGGAATTCTTTCCATACATCTGGCTTCTGACCTGCTCGGGACTGAGTCCTGCCCGCAGGTCCTTATTGAGAATTTCCGTCCATGCCCGGAGATGAAATTCCATATCATTGATCATAGTGCCATTGAGATCAAAAATCAGCGCGCGGGGAGAATGGTTCATGGATAAGTACTTAAAAGAGCAATGCCACTGACAGAGTTTTTCTCCGTTACAGTGGCATGCAGAAATTGTGATTATCAGATTATTTTATTGCTTCTCAAGTTTTACAGTCTGGTCATAACTGTCGCCATGAATCCTCAGGATATACATTCCGCTGGCTACAGTGGAAGGCACCAGGTTCACGAAATTATCGCCGGACTGTGCGTGGTAGGACTGGCTGAGATAAGTTTTGCCCATCATATCTGAAACGGTCAGCACTAAATTCTGCGCCCTCGAAACATTTACTTTCAGGCGGATCTGGTCGTTGAATGGATTGCTGTAAACAACTAACGGTATTTTGTTTTTGCTGTCAGAAACAGATACCGCTTTACTATAAGTGAATTTGCCATCCAGGTCTGTCATTTTCAGGCGGTAATAACCGGTACCATCCAAAGGCAGTTGATCGTTATAGCTGTAATTTGTTGTTGTAGAGGAATATCCTTTGGCTCTTACAGAACCAATTTTAGCCCAGCCTGCCTGATCACTGCTTCTTTCCACGTCATAGTAACCTGAATTCTGTTCCTGGGATGTAGCCCAGCTGATTTTAATGGATCCGTCATCATTCCTGGTAGCGAGCAATTGAACCAACACTACCGGTAAAACGGTGGATTGAGCAAAACCATAAAAATTATTTGTGGCATCAAATTGAGTTATGGTCGGGCCAAATACAACCCCGTCACTACAGGTAAGTCCCAACACGCAATTCCATGGATATGGACTTACCGGAGTGGTATAAGTTCCATTATAATTGGAATTTAGCACCTGGTTTAGTGTAATATCAATCTGACCGGCAGGACCAGGAGAAGCCGAACGGACAGTGAAAATACCTGGTAAAACGCCTGCCCCAAAATTATAAGTTCCAACAAGCGTGTTTCCTGCCGCATTAAGTACGTCTCCTGTTGTGCTTGTGTTCGCCAGTCGGATAACGGAGGCTGGATCGAGGAACATCTGGTCATTGACAAACAGATTTTCAACAGAAAACGGATCGTTACCCATGCTGATCGTGGAACCATTCAAATGAGTCACCGTACTCACTTCAAGATCAACAGTTCCCCGAACATTTACCGTACTATTATTAAATACGACATCGTTCAACAGGGTATTTGGTGTAGCGGCAAAATTCACGTCCAACCAATAGTTGGTCCCCGGAGTAAAATTTTGGTTGGGGAAAGTCAGTCCCGTGCCATAAACATAAATACCGTTGGGATCCGGTGACTGGTCCTTCACTCCAGATAAAACACCATTAAAAATCCCATTCACAAAGTCGCCACCTGATCCTACATAGTTGGCATCAGCCATGTAAACAGCTATTATATAGGTTACACCTGGCGTGATGGTAACCGGGGCGGCAAAATTCTGTATCTGCCAGCCAGAAGGCGTTTCACCTGTAAAAGTAGCGCTCGCCAATAAGGTCCCGGTATTGGTATATAATGCCCCGATATGGGCTCCTAACATAATCGGGTTTTTAAAAAAGCTTGCGCCGAGTATTTGTCCCGGTACAGCCGATTGAAATCTCATACCCAGTGTAAGGGGTCCCACTCCGTCATTGCTGGCGGTTCCTGGCGGGGTCTGTGTGCTGAATACAGTAGACGCCGGAGGAAGGGCACTGCTATTACCCAAGTGAGCCATTGTAACGTTTGCATTAACTGTGATCGTACAACCGTTACAGGGATTGGGCGGCGGTACACCTCCAATCCAGAAGCGGGGATCATCAAATGTAAAATTCGATGGATTGGAACTGATCGAATTATATACCTGAGCCTGCGAGGAGTAGCTAACAAGAAAAAACGCCGCAGCTAAAATTGGGATGTAAAATTTTTTCATAAACTATAATTAATCTGTTCGTCTGCAATACACAGAAGTCTTAACAGGACGATTTTTAATAACAGGCATGCAACAGATATGGGACTGTTTTCGGAGGGACGAACGGGCTTTTGAATGGATGGGATTTCTGGAAACGCGGAATTTTACAGGATATAAGACAAAAATAAGATACTCAACTGAATAATAAGCAGGAGGACATAATTTTTATGTACATTTTCCTGCCTATTTTTTACCATCAAATTTTCGGCCAGTAAAACCACCTGTATGGTTAAACGAAGTCTGTACTGGCTGCGTTGCTCCGGGTAAGCGTATTCCTTTAGAATTTTGACTGTTGGGAAGTTTCTACTTTTTGCGATAACCGGCCGCATCCAGGAAAGCGGTCTTAACCAACGCGGCAAAAGGCGATGACGGATCAGCCATCCGTTCGGGATGCCATTGAACCATCAGCAGCCAGGATTTATTTGCAGGCTCCTTCCACTCCATCGCTTCTACTATGGACGGTTCACTGAAGGCTGAGATTTTCAATGCATTGGCCGGCCGGTCCACAGACTGGTGATGGGCAGAATTAACGACACCCAGTTCTACGTGCCCGATATCATGCAGCATGGAATCCGGTTCAACCCGCATAAAATGGGTTTGGTCCTGACCCTTGATTTTACCATGCATTTTATTATCAAACATAATTGGAATATCCGGCACCAGGCTACCGCCCAGGTAAACATTGATCAGCTGAAGCCCCCGGCAGATCCCCAGAACCGGTTTTTTACGATTGAGAGATTTCTCTAAAACTTCATATTCGAATTTGTCCCTGGCGGGTATAATCTCATTCAGTCCAAATTCCTCTACAAAGGCAGGCTTACCGTAAAGTTCCGGGTGCACATCCTCGCCGCCACTGAAAATGATTCCGTCACAGGATTCCGACTCGGCCGCGTTAGAAATATTCATGCTTAGTCTGATCGTTTCTACACCCGGTTCGGCTTCGATCCAGCGGCGATAATTCTCGTATTTGCCACAATCTGTTATTCCTATGCGCAGAGTCTTTGACATAAGTGGTTGGCGGTTGGCGGTTGACGGTAAGGGGAATAGCTTTAAGCTTTAGGCTTTAAGCTTATTACAAATGTAAAGTAAACGCAGATCCTTCATTTATGACCGACTGCACCTGGATACTTCCTTTGTGCAGGAGCAGGATCTGCTGACAAAGACTGAGGCCGATGCCGCTGCCGTTTTTCCGTGTGCTGAAGAAAGGAATAAAGATCCGGTCCATCAGGGCAGCCGGGATACCGCAGCCATTATCCGCCACTTTGATATTTATCTTGCTGCTTCCGGTCACCGAAAACGCGGAGAGTTGTATCCTCGGATTGGGTTTGTCTTTAACTGCTTCAATGGCATTCACCAGCAGGTTGATGAGTACCTGCTCGATCAGCGTAGGGTCGAGTTCATAGGACAGATCCGGATTCTGCAGGATGATTTCCAATTCAACATTTTTCTGCTGAAGGGTAGGCAGCATCAGCTGGTGCAGATTCTCGAACATATTTCGCAGGTAAACCTTTGAAACCGTCGGAGCGACGATTTTATTTAGATTCCGGTAGGTTTCTGTAAATTTCAAAAGTCCTTCACTCCTGCGCCGGATGGTTTCGATCCCCAGCTCGAGGTCTTCCACCGCAGCCGGCTGCTCCAGCATAAATTCAGTGGCTTTTTGCAGGCGGTCCAGCATCGTATCCGCCAGCGAGGATATCGGCGCTACAGAATTCATGATCTCATGGGTCATTACACTGAGTAATTTTTGCCAGGCCTTGGCCTCGGTTTCATCCAGCGCCTCGTTCACATTTTGAAAAGCAGCCAGCTTATACAGTTTATTGTCGGTCTGGAAGGCCGTGGCGGAAGCCAGCACCTTTACGATCCCATTATCCTTGGAAATGGAAATAATTTTACCCGCTCCCGGCTGCAGCTGGTTGAGTTCCTTAAACAAGTAGGCATCTCTTTTTTCCAGGGAATGAAGGGATTTCAGATAAGGGATGCCCAGGATTTTTTTCAGGGAATCGTTCATCCACACTATGTCCCCGCTTTCTATTTCATACGACAGAATTCCCGTTTCCACCAACTCCAGGATTTTCTGGAGATAGAGATACTGGGTTTCTTTCTCCCTGCTGATTACCTTGAATGTACTGTTGATATCGTTAAACCCTTTGCGCATGGTTTTCAATTCAACCGGTGCGTGGCTGACGTCGAAATGGCGGGAGAAATCCCGGTAGTGAATGGATTCCACGAATTGCTCGAGTTCGTCCTGTGTTTTCCGGAAGAAACGGTAAAAGTCTGCCAGCTGCCAGGCGATGACCGGTACAAGAATGATGAGATAAATATACTGTGCCTGAATTACCGTAACAGCAGCCAGGCAAAGCACCGCGAATAATAATATTACGCGAATGAGTATGCGAAGTTCGAATTGTTTGAACATGTTTGACGGTTGACAGTTGACAGTTGACGGTTGGCGTCAGGTTTTATGCGTTAGGCGTTAGGCTTTATGCGTTAGGCGTTCAAATATCATATTTGCTGAGCCGGCGGTACAATGCCGTGCGGGTAAGTCCCAGCTCCCGGGCGGCCCGGGAAATATTGCCCTGGTGTTTTTCAATCACTTTCAGGATTGTGTTTTTCTCGATCGTACTGAGGGTAAAATTATTGTCATCTCCCTCTTCCATCTCCTTGACATTTTCGAGGGGTGAAAAAATAATATCATCTGCATGGATCTCATCTCCTTCACACATGATCACGGCTCTTTCGATGCTGTATTGCAATTCACGCACATTACCCGGAAAATGATAGGCGCGCAGTTTTTCGATGGCCTTATTATCCAGCTCGAGTGAACGTTTCAGATACTTACCGGCATACATATGCGCAAATTCCAGGGCAAGCGGCGGAATATCATCCGGTCGTTTTCTCAAAGGCGGCATCGTGATCTCCACCGTGTTGATGCGGTAAATCAGGTCTTTCCTGAATCGCGTTTCATTGCCGAGTTCAGTAAGTGGAAGATTGGTGGCACAGATCAGGCGGATATCCACCGGTGTCAGCAGATTGGATCCCAGTCTGATACCTGGCGATTTTGCAATAACAGACAATAATTTAGCCTGCTGCTGAAGGGTAATATTTCCGATTTCATCCAGAAACAAAGTGCCTCCCGAAGCCATTTCAAAACGCCCGGTACGGTCATCTCGGGCATCGGTAAATGCGCCTTTCTTATGCCCGAATAATTCACTTTCGAATAAGGTTTCTGTGAGCGCTCCCACATCTACCTTTACGAATTGTTTGGCCGCACGGCCGGATCTTTCGTGAATCATCCGCGCCATGAGGTCCTTACCGGTTCCATTTTCCCCCAGGATCAGGATATTGGCATCGGTGGGTGCAATTTTTTCGACCTTGCTTAAAATATCCTTCATCTGGGCAGACTGCCCGATAAACGGCGTCTGTCCCTGACCGGCAGGCGTTTCTGCAGATTTTGCGGGCGCCGAACCGTCTTTTTTCTGCAGGGTTTCACGGATGGTAGTGGTCAGTTTTTCATTATGCCAGGGTTTTACAACAAAATCCACGGCCCCCTCCTTCAGGGAACGCACAGCCAGGTCGATATCCCCATAGGCCGTGATCATAATGACCGACGCTGCTGCGTCCCATTCCCTTATCTTGCGCAACCAGTACAAACCTTCGTTACCGGTATTGATTGCACTATTGAAATTCATATCCAGCAGGATCAGGTCGAAATGATTCTTATACAGGATGGACCGGATATTTTCCGGATTTTTTTCAGTGAGCACTTCGGCTGCTTCGGTTTTCAACAGCAAACGGACAGCAGTGAGAATGTCGACATCATCATCAATAACCAGGATTCGGGCGTTTTTTAATACCATTGATCTAAAAAATAATATTACGAAGGTGCAACAAAACAGTGCCACAAGTTTACTCTAATATAAGATGGTGACAATTAATTTTTTAATAGGAAATCAGGCCCGGAATGCCCTGTATCGAAAGCGTACAGTTCCTGTATCAGAAACGACCGTAGTTCGTACAGGTTCAGATTATAAATAGTTGTAAATCACATCATTAGGTTCTGGCACGTGGTTGCATTTAGCCTATCCGTATTTTCTAAGTTTCAGCTATGATTAACCACCGGGTATCTTTATACCGGGTGCTTTTATAAAAACTTTTCATAACAATGGTAGATAGGGTAATCAAGAAGAAAAAGTGGTCCACCAAAAGATTGCTCACCATCGGCGGTATCGCCGCCCTGGTTCTGCTGGCTTTCGGCAGTTATTATTTCACTTCCGGCAAGAGCCGGCTGAATGTGGATCTGGACCGGATCACCATTGCCACCGTATCCAAGGGAGCCTTCCAGGAAACCATTCCGGTAAACGGTGTCGTACTGCCCATCAGCAGTATTTACCTGGATGCCATGGAAGGTGGCCGGGTGGAAGAAAAATATGTGGAAGACGGTACGATCATGAAAAAAGGAGAACCGATCCTGCGTCTGTCCAATACGGATATCGAATTGCAGCATGGTTACCCAGCAAACCAATGTATATAACCTGTTCACCCAAATGCAGATAGCGCAGCAATGCTGCTCAGCAGAATACCGTTACCAAGATGAACCAGGTGACCGATGTGGAAAGCCTGCTACGCGAAGCCAAACGGATTTATGAACTCGATAAGGTACTGTATGAAAAAAAAGCCATCGGTTCCCAGGAATTCCAGCAGGCGAAAAATAATTATGAATATTATGTAGCAGAAGAAAAAGCTGACCGACCAGATCATGTCGACAGGATTCCATTTCCAACGCCCAGCAGGTAGACCAGGCCAAACAATCTGTTGATAGGTGCCCAGAATGCGCTGAATGTGATGAAGAAAAAAGTCAGGCGACCTGATTGTGCGTGCTCCGGTTGACGGCCAGCTCACTTCCCTGGATGCAGAAATCGGGCAGAACAAAAACAAAGGAGAAAGACTTGGTCAGATCGATGTGCTCAGCGGATTCAAAGTGAGGGTAGATGTGGATGAACATTATATCTCCCGGATCTATTCCGGGCTGAAAGGCAAGTTTACTTTTGCCGACAGTAACTATGACCTGAAGATCTTTAAAGTATATACGCAGGTTACCGCTGGACATTTCCAGGTGGATATGCATTTTGTAGGATCGGTTCCGAAAGGAATCCGCCGTGGTCAGACACTCCAGATCCTGCTGGCCCTGAGTGAAGAAAAACAGGCCATACTGGTTCCGCGCGGAGGATTTTATCAGCAGACAGGCGGTAACTGGATATTTAAAGTGAGTGAGGATGGCAAAATCAGCTTACCGGGCAGATATCCAGCTGGGCAATCAGAATCCGGAATACTATGAAGTATTGCGGGTCTGACACCGGGCGACAAAGTGGTCACCAGCAGTTATGAAAATTACGGAACCATGCAGGAACTCATTCTTAAAAAATAATCCCCATTCACAGTATAAATTAAAAGAAATGATAAAGATTCACGACCTCGAAAAGATCTACAGAACAGAAGAAGTGGAAACCATTGCGCTCAACAAACTTTCCTTCCAGGTGAATGAAGGTGAATTTGTAGCCGTGATGGGACCTTCCGGCTGTGGTAAGTCAACCTTATTGAATATCCTGGGTCTGCTCGATGATCCCGATAGCGGCAGTTTCCTGTTCAACGGGATTGAAGTAGCCGGTTTCAATGAACGCAAAAGAGCTGATCTGCGGAAAAAGAAATATCGGATTCGTATTCCAGAGTTTCAATCTGATCGACGAACTCACCGTTTTTGAAAATGTTGAACTGCCCCTGATCTATCTCGGCGTAAAAGGAGATGAAAGAAAAAAACGAGTGGAAGAAATGCTGGATAAGATGCAGATCATGCATCGCCGCAATCACTATCCGCAACAATTATCCGGTGGTCAGCAACAAAGAGTGGCCGTTGCCCGCGCCGTAGTGAACAAGCCCAAACTGATCCTTGCGGATGAACCGACAGGTAACCTGGATTCATCCAACGGGAATGAAGTGATGGAACTGCTCACAGATCTGAATGAACAGGGAACAACCATTATCATGGTAACGCACTCTGAACATGATGCACGGTATAGTCACCGGATCATCCGGATGCTGGACGGACAGACGGTTACAGAAAATATTCTTGTTTGAGCCTAAGGCTCAAACAAAGTATGGAAGTGTGGAAGTATGGAAGTGTGCTGTTAACTGCAAACTGCCAACCGTCAACCGTCAACCGTTCAACCGTCAACCTGCATGCCGGCAGGCAGACGTCAACCGTCAACATAAAAAAATGCTTAAGAACTATTTCAAAATCGCATTCAGAAACCTCTGGCGGCACCGCGTATTTTCCCTGATCAATATTCTGGGACTTACCGTCGGGATGACTGCCTGTTTTCTGATTTTTCTGTATGTCCGTTTTGAATTAAGCTATGATAAGTTTCATACAAGGGTGATCGGATTTACCGCATCATCTGTGATATCAAAACACCCACCGAAACCATGCATCCCGGTGGACCTTCCTGGGCCGTGGGACCACACCTGATGGGCGGTTTCCCCCAGGTGGAAGCAACGGTGCGGACTACCGACGATGAGTTGCTGGTCAGAAAGGGAAATGTGAAATTCCAGGAATTACATTCTCTTTGGGCCGACTCTTCTTTTTTTGAAGTGTTTGATTTCAAACTCATCAAAGGAAATCCGCATACGGCCCTCAACGAACCACTGAATATTGTTTTTTCTGAATCAGCCGTAAAAAAATATTTCGGGAATAAAGATCCTATCGGCCAGACCGTGTTGCTGACCGGTGACGGATTTACTGCCAAGATCACCGGGGTAATGAAAGATATTCCGGAGAATTCGATGATCAAGGCAGATATGATCGTTTCCATGAACACCATCACCCGTAAACTGAATCCGAACCTGGATAATCAGTGGGGCAATTATGGAAACAGAACCTACGTGCTTGTTAAAACCCGGAGCAAATGCGCTTGCTTTTCAAAAACAGATTCCGGCATTCCTGGAAAAAATGAACGGCACGGAGATGAAGCAACTGAATATGTATCCGACCCTGATGCTGGAAAAATTTCCGGAAGCTTATCTGCATTCAGACCGCGAACGACAGCAATTCCGGCAGCATCAAAAACGTATATATATTTTCCATCGTCGCTGTTTTTATCCTGCTGATTGCCTGTTTTAATTTTGTAAATCTCACCACTGCCACGATCCGCGGAAAGAGCCAAAGAAGTGGGTATCCGTAAAGTGGTGGGTGCAGGAAGGCAGCAGCTCACCCGTCAGTTTATTGGCGAATCCGTTTTATTATGCATGATCGCCTTTGTCCTGACACTGGGTGCTGCTGCATTATTCCTTCCGTCCTTTAACCTGCTTGCAGGAAAAACACTCAGCAAAGGAATTTTCGATGATATGGGGTTCATTGGTATTCTTATTTCTTGCCAGTATTGGTATTGGCCTGCTGGCTGGTGTTTATCCGGCGCTTGTATTATCCTCATTCAAACCGGTTACGGTACTGAAAGGAAGATTTGCAACCGGAACAAAGGGAATACTACTTAGAAAGGGATTGGTTGTTTCACAGTTTACAATCTCCATCGCGCTGATCATTTCAACCATCATCGTTTACTTACAGATGAATTTTATGCGCAACCAGGATCTGGGTTTTTCCAAAGACCAGATGATGGTAATTAATTCCAATGGTGATCCTGCCCGGGATGCCTTCATAAATGCCGTTCGCGGTTTACCCAATGTGAAAGCAGTTACCATGTCGTCCAGTGTACCGGGTGGCGGAAATATGGGCGCTTATTCGCAAATTCAGAATGTAAAAGGTGATAATGCAGATCGCTAACCTGGATCTGTATTTTGTGGACTTCGAATACCTGACGCAGTATAATGTGAAAATGGCTGCCGGAAGAACTTTTTCCCGCAGTTTCATGACTGATACCACCCAGGCCATGATATTAAATGAAGCAGCAGTAAAAATGTTTGGATATCGTACCCCGCAGGATGCCGTCGGGCGGGATTTTGACCAGTGGGGAAGAAAAGGAAAAATCATCGGCGTGATGAAGGATTTTCATTTCCAGTCGCTGCAGGAAAAGATCAAGCCGCTGTCCATGCGTATAGAACCGAACGGATGCGGACTGGTTTCCATCAAGGTTTCAGCGAATAATTTACCGGCTACCATATCAGCCATTGAAAATAAGTGGAACACACTGATTCCTGCCCGGCCATTCAGTTATTTTTTCCTGGATGAATATTTCGATAAACAATACAAATCAGAACAAAGATTCGGAAAGCTGTTTTTGAATTTTGCCGTACTGGCCATCATCATATCCTGTCTGGGTTTGCTGGGCCTGGCCTCTTACAGTACCATGCAGCGCACCAGGGAGATCGGCATCCGAAAAGTATTGGGAGCCACTGTTCCGAATATTGTAAACCTGCTTTCAAAAGATTTTTTAAAACTCGTTGGTGTGGCCATCATCATTGCATCGCCCATCGCCTGGTTTGCCATGCACAAATGGCTGCAGGATTTTGCATACCGCATACCAATTTCCTGGTGGATATTTGCGCTGGCTGCAGTAGCAGCTACGATCATAGCCATCGTAACGGTTAGTTTCCAGGCCATTAAAGCGGCGGTTTCCAATCCGGTACTCAGCCTTCGTGCAGAATAACATTAATGCCTAAAGCTCAAAGCCTAAAGCCTAAGGCCAGAGGAAAATGTGGTAGTGTGGAAGTGAGTAAAATGTAATTGAGAAAATAGAACAGAATAAAAAAATGATCAAACTAGCACATATTTCTAAATGGGTGAACCAGGGTAATATCCGGAATTTCATTCTGAAAGACATTAACCTCCATATTTCAGAAGGTGAATTTGTATCGGTAATGGGACCTTCCGGATCGGGAAAATCAAGCCTGCTCAATATCATTGGCATGCTGGATACTGCTTCTGAAGGAGACTACCAGTTCCTGGACCAGGAAGTTTTTAAACTAAAGGAAAAACAACGTTCCAATCTGTACAAATCACATATCGGTTTCGTATTCCAGGCTTATCACCTGATTGACGAACTTACGGTATATGAAAATATCGAAACGCCCCTGATTTACCAGGACATCAAATCCTCAGAACGTCGGGCCATTGTGGCGGATATTCTCGACCGTTTCCAGATGGTGGGCAAAAAGGATCTTATTCCCGACGCAGCTTTCCGGTGGTCAGCAGCAGCTCGTGGGTATTGCGCGCGCACTGGTAGCCAAGCCCAAACTCATCCTGGCGGATGAACCCACCGGTAACCTGAATTCCAAACAGGGTGAAGAAATCATGGAACTTTTTACCAAACTCAATAAGGAAGATGGTGTAACCATTATCCAGGTTACGCATTCGGAAAAAAATGCAGGTTACGGCAAACGGATCATCCACCTGCTCGATGGCCGGATCGAAAAAACGGAAACAAATTAAATGTTGAAAAGATGAAGCGGTATAGCAGTTGGATTTTTTTTATTTCCCTGATCTTCCATAACAGCAGTTATGCGCAGGACAGTACAAAATACCTGACCATAAAACAATGCGTGGACCTGGCCATAACCAATAACCTGCAGATTCAGCAAAGCCAGATCCAACTGGAACAGAGCGGCGTTTTATATAAACAGTCAAAAGACAATTTACTTCCGCAGATAAATGCCACACTTACACAGGGCCAGAACTATGGACGAAGCATAAGTAACGTAGACAACTCCTATGTTGATCAGCAATTCGGACAGGGCAACTATGGCCTGAGTGCGAACCTGCTTTTGTTTAACGGACTTTCTCTTCAATAATGCGATTAAACAAAATGCACTGGCATATGATGCCAGTAAAATGGACCTTCAACAACAGAAAGACAATATCACCCTGAATGTTATACTGGCCTATCTGACTGTTTTGAGCAACCAGGAAACGCTGGATATTGCAAGAAGGCAGGCCTCAGTGGATTCGAGCCAGGTGGCGCGCCTCGAAATTCAGAATCAGGAGGGCGCGATACCTCCGGCTACTTTATATGACCTCAAAGGTCAGTATGCAAGTGACCTCGTGAATGTGGTAAATGCAGACAATGCACTTCAGACTGCAAAAGTCAATTTGTTTAACGTGCTGAATGTTCCGTATCAAAAAGACGCTACCTACGAAATGGTTAGCATGAATGCCGATGTGAGTGATTTACGCAACTCGCCCGACAGTATTTATCAGAATGCACTGCAGATTATTCCCAATATCAAGGCCACGGATCTGCGGGTAGCATCCTATCAGAAAAGCATTGCAGTTGCCCGCGGTAGATATTATCCTTCGCTTTCCTTATACGGGAATCTGAATTCAGTATGGAACTCCACCAATATGACTACGTTTCAGGGCGCACCGATTGTTACCGAGACAAACAGATTTTGTTACTGTCGGCACCCAGGACTATTCGGTCAATATCACCCGGCTTCGCAACAACAACTCAGAAAACGTCCTTTAGCGACCAGCTGAAGAATAACCGCTATCAGAATTTTGGTCTCCAGTTGAATATTCCCATTCTGAATTATTTGTCTGTCAGAAACAATGTAAAAACCGCCAAGCTGAATTATGAAAATGCAAAAGTCCTTGCTAATTCTTCAAGAAATCAATTACAGCAGCTGGTGGAACTGGCCTGGCAGAATTTGCGTTCAGCATACGGGCAATACAAAGGATATGTGGAACAGGTGAAAGCCTATGGGGAATCTTTCAGAACAGCCGAAATCCGGTTCAATGCCGGTGCCATTACGTCCGTCGATTATGTGATCGCTAAAAATAATTACGACCGCGCCAATATCAATTTAAGCGTAGCGCGGTACGCGTATATTTTCAGAACAAAAATTCTGGAATACTATCAGGGAAGACTTTCGTTTTGATGAATGCCTATGACGGTTGACGGATAGATGTTGGCAGTTGACGGTTAATGTGTCGGAAACTGATTAGCTTTACACTTTACAGCTTCAACTTTAGGCTTTACATTAGCTTTCAAGACATCCATTCCTTCAGACAATTCCCGATTTTTTCTGTCTCCACCATGAATCCGTCGTGACCATAGAGGGAGTCAATACTGATCAGCTTACTGTTTGGAATATTTTCTGCGAGGAATTCCTGTTCTGACAGAGGACACAGAATATCACTGGAAATCCCCAGAATCATCGTGCGCTGAGGAATGTTTCTGAGCACTTTTTTAAGATCACCTCCCCGGTTACGGGCAATATTATGGCTGTCCATCGCCTTGGTCAGCAGCCAGTAACTATACGCATTAAACCGGCGCGAAAGTTTGTTCCCCTGATAAGAGATATAGGAAGAAGCCCGGTAATTATCCAGTTTATTTATTTCCGGGTCGGATTGTTTTTCTTTCATGATGGCAAAATTCCTGTAAGTCAGGATTCCGATCCCCCGGGCTGCCCGGAGTCCCTTGGCACCTGCTTCGGCATTCCGGTCCATCCAGGTTGCATCGGCTTCTATAGAAAGCCGCTGGGAAGTATGTACGGCAATTCCCCAGGCACTTTCCGCGGCAGAAGTGGCAATCAGAAAAAGATCCTGGATGATGCCAGGTTCCATCAGACACCATTCAAGAGCCTGGTAACCACCCATACTTCCGCCCATCAGCAAATGAATCCGTTTAATGCCCAGGTGCTTGCGTAAGAGGATATGGGCTTTCACCATATCCCGGATGGTGATCATGGGAAAACTGCTGTAATAGGGTTTCCCGGTAGCCGGATCCTCCGTTAGCGGACCGGAACTACCATAACAGGAGCCCAGGAAATTGGCGCAGACGATAAAATGCTTTGCCGGATCAACATATCTATGCTCTCCCACCATACCTGGCCACCAACGGATAACATCGGAATTGGCGGTGAGCGCGTGACAAATCCATACCACATTGTCACCGGCAGCATTCAGATTTCCATAAGTATGATACCCGATCCGGATATCGGGTAAGACCTGTCCGCTTTCCAGGGGAAAAGGCTGGTAACGATGAAATTCCTCCATGCTGCAGATTCAAAATTTATGGATGCAAAATAAGGACATGCATGAATTACCTTTGCAAAAATCTTTTTTATGATCCATGTTGAAGTCAACCGGGTTAGCAACGATTACGGATTTGAGGGCATAGATGCCAGTGGTCATACCGTAAAAATGGATTCCAGTCCGGAAAGTGGTGGCCATGATTTTGGCATCCGGCCCATGCAAATGCTTTTGATGGGCCTCGGGAGCTGCAGTGGGATTGACATCATATCCATTTTGAAAAAACAAAAGCAAACGGTCGACGCGTTTCCGCATACTGATTGATGGCGAAAGGGAAGAAGGCAAAGAAGCCACCAAATGGAAATACATCAAGATTATTTTTGAAATGAAAGGCTCCATTGTACCGGAAAAAGCCCAAAGAGCCTGTGCACTGTCCATTGAAAAATATTGTTCAGTAGCCGCAACGCTGCTCGGATCCGGTTGCAAGATTGACTGGGAAGCTAAAATCATATCCTAAACAATTCAAATATGTCCTTACACCCCGTATCCAAAATGATCCGCACGCGCGTGGAGCAGACCAATGAAATGGAACATTCCTCGCCTATTTTTCTCACCAGCAGTTTCAGTTTCGACAACGCGGAAGAAATGCGGGCTGCTTTTGCTGACGAGACGGATGATAATATTTACAGTCGTTTTTCAAATCCTACCGTGCAGGAATTTACTGACCGGATGTGTGTGCTGGAAGGAATGGAATCCGGCTTTGCCACTGCTTCCGGCATGAGTGCGGTATTTGCGTACATTTCTCAGTTTTCTGAAGAAAGGCGATCATCTGATCTCCTGCAATGCAATTTTTGGAAGTACACATACTGTTATCACAAAGATTCTCCCGAATTACGGGATTGAATATACCTATGTACCCGCTAACGATCCCGCAGCCTGGGAAGCAGCCATTCAGAAGAATACGAAAATGATTTTCCTGGAAACTCCAACCAATCCCGGACTCGATCTGATCGACCTGGAAGCGGTAGGAAAACTGGCAAAGAAAAACGGGCTGATCTATTGTGTTGACAATTGTTTCGCCACCCCTATCGGACAATTACCGGTCGAATTTGGCGCGGATCTGGTTTTGCACTCAGCCACCAAATGGCTGGATGGTCAGGGGCGTGTACTGGGAGGTATCGTGCTGGGCAGCAAAAAACTTGTTCATGATATTTATCTTTTCTGCCGGAGCACAGGACCCGCACTGTCTCCGTTCAATGCCTGGGTGCTGAGCAGAAGTCTGGAAACACTGGAAGTACGCATGGAACGCCATGCATCCAATGCACTTTACCTGGCGCAACAACTGCAGGACAACCCCGCGATCAGCTGGCTGAAATATCCGTTCCTGGAATCCCATCCGCAGTATGCGATTGCAAAAAAGCAAATGAAAAATGGAGGCGGATTATTTTGTTTTGAATTAAAAGGAGGACTGGAAAAAGGAAGAAAATTTCTAAATAACCTGAAAATGATTTCCCGGACAGCCAACCTTGGAGATACCAGGAGTATCGCTTCTCATCCGGCCAGCACCACCCACGCGAAATTAACCGAAGCAGAAAGAATGGCCGTGAATATAACGCCCGGGCTTATACGCATATCATGCGGACTGGAACATAAGGAAGATATTTTGGAGGATATTGTTCAGGCGTTATAATTTTCATTATAATTTTCACCATTATTTTTTAATGTGGTGAATGTGGATTTGTGGATAGGAGGGAATGTGGAAATTAAATGTACTAATGATAATGTGGAAATGAGGATGGGAGAGCAGTAAAAATAAACATTCCTACAGGGTGATATTACTTAGCGTTGGTAATCTAATCTTCAATGAATTTTGTGCAGCTGAGAGGTGCAAATGTCATTGGGAATGAAGGAGAACATCATACTTAACAAATGCATCGGTTTTTCTGTCGGAATAAAAAATTATTGCAAAGCACTTTATTTCAAAAAAGAATTCGCTATTGCAAATCAGCTTCTAAGATGTGGTATGGCGATTGGCGCAAATATTTCCGAAGCTCAGCAGGCCGAAAGCCGTTCAGATTTTATTCATAAAATGAAAATAGCTTCCAAAGAAGCCAGCGAAACTTTTTATTGGCTTTCTATTTGCGAAAAAACAGATAGTCCCGGTTTCCAACATGAATTGATCAATGAACTAAATCAGATTATTGCAATTCTTTCGAAAATTATAATTTCTGCAAAGAAAAATATATAGCCAAATTTCCCATTTGTAATTGGAAATTCAATTTCCACATCCCCACATTGTCATTAGCACATTTAATTTCCACATTTCCTCATATCCACTCGCCTTCCCTAAAGCTTCGGCGGGTAATACAATTCCACATTCGCCACATTAAATGATTTAGTATCAATAGGAAATGCTTATTCTCCCCAAATCTCTCCCTTCCCCTCAAGCCATTGTTTGACTGAATCAGTGGTAACAGACTTGGGTCTTTCGAGAGAATAGCCCAGGGCCCGGTCCCAGCAAAGGCTTGCCAGCACACCCAGTGAACGGCTCACGCCGAACAGCACAGTATAAAATTCATATTCCACCATTCCAAAATGAACCAGCAACGCTCCGCTATGTGCATCCACATTGGGCCATGGATTTTTTATTTTTCCCAGGGATTGCAATACAGGCGGTACTGCTTCATAAATATTCCACACGGTTTTTACCAGTGAATCGTTCGGCAGATGTTTTTTACCAAATTCCATCTGGGCAGTAAAACGCGGATCTGTTTTTCGCAAAACGGCATGACCATATCCCGGAACCACTTTCCCTTCGCTCAGCGTTTTCTTAACATAAGTCACGATCTGCTCCTTAGTGGGAAGTTCGGTATTCAATTCTTCCCGCATTTCCAGTATCCATTTGATCACTTCCTGGTTGGCCAGGCCATGGAGGGGACCGGCAAGACCGTTCATGCCCGCTGCAAAACTCAGGTAAGGATCGCTGAGTGCAGAACCTACCAGATGGGTGGTATGTGCACTTACATTTCCGCCTTCATGATCTGCATGAATGGTCATATAGAGACGCATCAGTTCCTGGAAAATCTCATCTTTATAACCCAGCATATGGGCAAAATTTCCTGCCCAGTCCAGTAAACCATTGGGCTGAATATGATCTCCGTTCTTATATTTTCTTCGGTAGATATATGCAGCGACCCGGGGCAGTCTTGCAATCAGGTTCATGGAATCATCAAAAATGCATTCCCAGTAATCTTTTTTATTCATGCCCTCGGCATATTTTTTGGCAAACACACTTTCCGTTTGCAACGCCATGATGGCAACGACGAACTGGGTCATCGGATGGGTGGAAACCGGCAGGGCTTCGATCGCATCAAAAACATAATTCGGCACATGACTGCGGCGCTGCCAGTTGGCCGTGAGTTCCTGCACATCTTTTTCTTCCGGTAATTCTCCCAGCAGCATCAGGTAAAACAAACCTTCCGGAAGTGGTTCGCCACCTCCGGGTACTTGAGGTAGTTTCTGCTGAAGTTCAGGAATGGAATAACCGCGAAATCGAATACCTTCCTGCGGATCCAGCAAAGAGGTTTCGGTAACCAGCCCGGTCATGCCACGCATCCCCTGTAAATCTGGGAAAGAGTAACTTCTCCAATTTTTTTAGAGCCATGATTTTTGAGAATATCTTTTATCTCCGCATTGAGATTGTCTGCTTTGACCTTAAACCTTTCTTTGATTGGCATACCGGGCGTTTATAGGATGATCTGGTACAGGTTGCTAAAGTTAATCCATGATTGCTGTTGGAACAAATAGATGAATCTGAATATTCAAATATTCCGGAGAAAAATATTATTTGGGCGCTTTCCAGTAAAGCCATAGGGCCACAAAACTGAAAATGATATTGGGCATCCACGCGGCAAGCATGGGAGAAAAATTTCCCTTGGTGGCAAATGTCACAGAGAATTTATCCATAATTACAAATACAGCAGCCATCACCAGTCCGACAGCCAGGAGCAATCCGCTGCCGCCACGGACTTTCCGGGTTGCGATCACCGCACCAATCATGGTTAAGATAATTACGGAAAATGGAGTCGCATCCCGGTGAAATCTTTCTTCCTTATAAGTATTGAGTCCTTCAGAACCACGGATTTCCTCCATCCTGATAAACCGCTTCAGTTCGGGAGTAGTAAATTTGTCTTTCAGATATTCATCTCTTCTTAGTTCTTCAGGCTTAACATTCAGGTTCACATTCATGGTAGGAATCAAACGCGCTGTTTCCTTTAACCCGTCGTTGGTATGTTCAACGACATTCGAGAGCAGCCAGTTCTTTTTCGCAGTATCCCATCGCATGGATTCCGCACGCAGGTTATAATAAATCTTGTTATTTTTTATTCTGGAGAGAAAAAAAGCTCCTGCTGATTTTCGTGCCGTATCATAATACCGCAGCCCTACATAAGTTTCTGCATTCACACGCAGATAAAAATTATTTGTGCGATAGGGATCCGCGTTATAAGAACTGTGCGGATCAATATAGGTGGACTGGAAATTGGTACGGATCTCATTCGCCTTGGGCACCCAGTATTGGCTGGCGAACCAGAAAAAAACAGCCAGTAGTAAGGGCGCCGATAAAGAAGGGCCGCAGCATACGGTTATAACGCACGCCGCCGGCAAGGATCGCAACAAATTCCGACTGCCCCGCCATTTTGGAGCTGAAATAAATAACGGCAATAAATACCATGAGCGGGAAAATCATGGACATGATAAAGGGAATGAACCCGATGAAATAGTGCGTAACGAGTTCCCAGGAACTCAGACCCGATTTCACAAAATCATCCGCTTTTTCACTGGTGTCGATCACCACGGCGATAACCGTAATGAGGAGCATCGTGAACACAAAAGTGGTCAGGAATTTCTTCAGTATATACCAGTCCAGTTTTTTCATGCCTTAAGGCCTGCAAATTAGCTCTTCCGGCCTGAACCACCCGTCACATTTTACCGGTTTTAGAAGGACTTTACCATTTATCTTCGCAGGCCAAATTCATATTAGATGTTTGTTAAGAAATTCCTAGGTTATCGGTATTGCTTTCATTTGTATTTCGCGCTGCATTATCCCAGTCAGTCGGGACATACGATCAGCATGAAGCCTTCGCACCCGTCTTTTATCCTGCTTTTGGAGATGAGGTGAGGACGGCTGCCGGTACACCGGGTCCCAAATACTGGCAGAATGAAGCTAATTATAATATCCAGGCAACACTCGACGACGTGAATCAACAGATTGCCGGTAAAGTACAGATCAGCTATATAAATAACAGCCCTGAAGCACTGACTTTTTTATGGCTGCAGCTGGACCAGAATATTTACAAATCAGATTCCCGCGGTGAGGCATCAACTCCGGTTACTGGTGGCCGTTATGCCAATCATGGATTTGACGGCGGATATACTATCCAGTCCGTTGCCGTGAATTATCAGGGGCGGGAACAAAAAATACATTATCTCATCAACGATACCCGGATGCAGATTTTTCTGCCCGAGGCGCTCCCGGCACACGGCGATTCACTCAAAATAACTATCGTTTACAGTTTTGGCATTCCCGAAAAGGGCACTGACCGAATGGGACGTGTGGAAACGGCGAATGGCTGGATATATACCATCGGGCAATGGTATCCGCGTATGTGTGTATATGACAATGTGGTTGGATGGAACGCTCAGCCCTATATCGGTGCGGGTGAATTTTATCTTGAATATGGGAATTACGATTTCACCATCACCACTTCTTCCGATCAGCTGGTCGTGGCTTCAGGAGAACTGGTCAATCCACAGGAAGTGCTCACACCGGAACAGATTAAGCGGCTGGAAGCTGCCCGGGCCAGTGACAAAACGGTCATGATCCGTACAGAGGATGAGGTGAAAAATAAAACAGGCAGGCTTAAAAAAACAAAGCTCGTCTGGCATTTCAAATGCAATCGCACCCGCGATGTGGCTTTCGGCGCATCCGCCGGATTTGTTTGGGATGCAGCGAGAATCAACCTGCCGAATGGAAAAAAATCACTGGCCATGTCAGTCTACCCGCTTGAAAGTGCCCAGCCAGCGGGATGGAAAAGGGCGACGGAATTTGTAAAAGGGGCTATAGAAAGTTATTCGGCCCGATGGTATCCTTATCCCTGGCCGAATGCTGTAAATGTAGCCGGGTCGGTGAGTGGAATGGAATATCCCGGTATCGTGTTTTGTTATTTAATTAGCCAGGGGAGAGAGTTGTGGGGTGTAACCAGCCATGAATTCGGTCATACCTGGTTTCCGATGATTGTTGGCAGTAACGAAAGGAAGTTTGTCTGGATGGATGAGGGCTTTAATACGTTTATCAATTCTGTCGCAGACAGGGATTTCAATAAGGGGGAATTTTACACTAAACCCAGATATCGCGAACGGTCTGCGAGATATTTTCAACCGGGTTCAGAAGCGGTCCTGACGAGTCCGGAAGTTACCAATCCGCGATATCTTGCCGTGAATGCCTATGATAAACCCGGCCTCGGCCTTGAATTACTGCGATACGATGTACTCGGCGAAGAAAGATTTGATTCAGCATTCTGCTATTATATCCGCAACTGGGCATATAAACATCCGACCCCGTGGGATTTCTATCATGCCATGGAAAACTCCAGTGGTGAGGACCTGAGCTGGTTCTGGAAAGGATGGTTCATCAACAACTGGAAAATCGATCAGGCCGTGACAGGTGTTGATTATATCCAGTCCAATCCGGCGAATGGCGCAATCATCACCATTCAAAACCGCGAAAAACTTCCCATGCCTGTAACCGTAGAAATTAAAGAGATCGACGGCAAAACCCGCAGGGTAACACTGCCTGTGGAGATCTGGCAGCGGGGCGGTGAATGGAAATTTTCTTATCCTTCGATGCGCAAAATTGAAAGCGTCACCATCGATCCGGACAGAATGCTTCCGGATTCAGATGAAACGAATAATGTCTGCAAATCGAATTAAAAGAAAGGCTTGACAGATTTATAATCTTTCTTTCAAAATCCCCACCTGCTCCGACTTCCAGCTATTGAAATCGCCGGCAAGAATATGTTCACGTGCCTGATTTACGAGATGCATATAAAAGGCAAGATTATGCACGCTGGCGATCGTAAGGCCTGTCAGTTCTTTGCTTTTTAATAAATGGCGCAGATAGGCTTTGCTGTATTGATTACTGAAGGAACAATCAATCCCATCGTCGATGGGAGAAAAATCATTTTCCCATTTCTTGTTATCGATATTGATTACGCCTTTAGAAGTAAAGAGCATCCCGTTTCTTCCATTACGGGTAGGCATTACGCAATCAAACATATCTATACCCAGGCCGATACATTCCAACAGATTCCATGGTGTTCCAACGCCCATCAGGTAACGGGGTTTCTCTTCCGGAAGATTTTCGCAGCATAGCGCTGTCATCCTGTATAATTCATCCTCGGGCTCTCCGACACTAAGTCCGCCGATCGCATTTCCGGACGCATTTTTAGATGCTATGTATGCACAGGATTCGCGTCGCAGGTCTTCGAATATACCACCCTGAACTATGGGAAATAGATTTTGTGTGTATCCATAGGGGTCAGGTGTTTCACCAAATCGCTGGAAACAGCGGTCCAGCCACCGGTGGGTAAGGTGCATGGACTTCTCTGCATATTCGTAGCCGGTACCGAAAGCCGGACATTCATCAAAAGCCATAATGATATCTGCACCGATGGTCCGCTGAATGTCCATTACCTTCTCCGGACTGAACATATGCGGCGATCCGTCAATATGCGACTTAAATACCACGCCTTCTTCAGAGATCTTACGGGTGCCGGCGAGAGAAAAAACCTGGTACCCCCCGCTGTCGGTGAGGATCGGCTTTCCCCAGTTCATAAACCGGTGGAGTCCTCCCGCATTTTCAAGCACGTTAATGCCTGGTCGCAGGTACAAATGATAGGTATTTCCCAGGATAATTTTGGCGTGGATATCACTCAGAAGCTGGTCCCCGGTGACTGCCTTCACACTTCCTGCGGTTCCCACGGGCATAAAAATGGGAGTCGGGATTTCGCCATGATCCGTGCGAATCATACCTGCCCGCGCAGCTGAGGATGGATCTTTCCCCCTAATCCCGAATGTTAATTTGGCCATGGTGAAGGGCGCAAATATAAGTTAAAGCCCCAATGCAGGGCTAAGCACCAAAGTCTAACACTTAAGGCTTTATCATTAATGTGGAAAAGAAGACCGGATAATCGGGATGCTGATTACTGAAACGATTCAATATTAAAAGGAGTTAGGCGTTAGGCTTAAAGCTTTGGGCACTGGCTTTCGGCTCTGAGGGAGAATCAATCATCCTGAAATCCGTATTTTTACGATCCCTAACTAACTACCGTTCGAATGTATAAACTGCCCCCCTATCTTTCCTGGCCCATGATTTTTTTCTCAGTTTTCTGCCTGGTCTGCCTGATACAACTTTTTTATTATGGCTGGTTTTTCCTCCGGCTCGCATTTTTCCGCAAGTCTTCAAAAAACCAATCCCAGCAACATCCGGTTAGTGTAATCATTTGTGCGAGGGATGAAGCAGCGAACCTGGCGGCTAATCTTCCGGGTGCTCTTTCCCAGACCTATCCCAGTACCCATGAAGTGATTGTAGTTAACCACAACAGCCAGGATGATACCCGTTACCTCCTGGAAGAATTCAAAAAAACATTTAAAGGGCTTCATATCGTAAATCTCGAATATGAAGCGAAAGGTATACCGGGCAAAAAATATCCGCTCAGCATGGGTATCCGTGAAGCAAGGCATGAAGTGTTGGTGTTAACGGATAGTGATTGCATCCCGGTGAGTGAATTCTGGGTCGAGAAAATGCAGGACGGATACCGCGAAGGCACCCAGATCGTCCTGGGCTATAGTGGTTACAAGAAAAAACCCGGCTTGCTGAATAAACTGATCCGCTTTGAAACTTTTCATTCTGCCCTTCAATACTTATCCTATGCGCTGGCCGGGCAACCCTATATGGGAGTGGGTCGAAATCTTTCGTATAAAAAAGAATTATTTCTGCGGAATAAAGGATTTTCATCCATCAACCATGTTCCGGGCGGTGACGATGATCTGTTCATCAATAAAGTAGCCACACCAGTCAATACGAGAATCGTGATTGATCCGGAATCCTTTACCGTGTCGGAGCCCAAAAAGACCTTTGCCGAATGGGTGAGACAAAAAACCCGCCATTACACAACAGGAAAATATTACAAAGGGCGGCATCAATTCCTGCTCACCCTGTATTCCATCAGTCATATTTTATTTTATCCTGCCTTTATTCTCAGTCTCCTGTATTCTCCCTGGACCTGGACCCTCGCTGTATTCGGGTTACGTTTTCTTGTGCAGGCAGTAGTTTATTTCCGTTGCATGAAAAAGCTGGGTGAGTCAGATCTTTTTCCATTCTGGTGGCTGCTGGATATCTGGATGATCGGATATTATATCATCTTTGCTCCTTCAATATGGAAGAAGCCGCGCGCGGTATGGAGATAATCACCCGCTATTTTTCTGAATTTACCACTGAGCAAATCTGTCAGTTGGAGATGCTGGAATCCATTTATCAGGAATGGAATGCACAAATCAATGTGATCTCCAGAAAAGATATCGGGGGGCTATATGAAAAACATGTGCTGCATTCACTCAGCATTGCAGCTGCCTTTAATTTCCCTCCAGGTTCCCAGGTTATCGATATCGGCACAGGAGGTGGATTCCCCGGTATTCCCCTGGCAATCTTTTTTCCTGAAACCAGGTTCCAGCTCGTAGACAGTATTGCTAAGAAATTGAAAGTCGTGGACGCTGTCGCAGACGCCCTTTCGCTGACAAATATCTGCACCGAGCATATCCGGGCTGAAGAAATCAGAGGAAGAAAATTTGATATCGCGATTTCGAGGGCAGTCGCCCCGTTAAAAGACCTTTGGGCCTGGTCCCGGCCCCTCTTGCGCCCGCAAAACATCACTGCACCGGATGAGAATGCCCTGCCCATGGCAAGCGGTCTGATTTGCCTGAAAGGCGGCGACCTGGCTACAGAAATATCGGAAAGCGGCACACGCCCCAGGATGTTCGAAATTTATGACCTGTTTCCCGAAGAGTCATTCCGTGAAAAATATATACTGCAGGTACCCTACGAACGAATCGTGAAAGCCTGAAATAAATTTTTCCCGTCCTAAATCAAATCAGCAACACTCCCCTGTTTTTTGTTTTAATCTTTCTCCGGAGGAAAGGGTGATATTACTGTTTCAAACTTTTTCTGTTGCAATAATTTTATCAGCGAACCGCCAACCGCCAACTGTCAACTGCCAACTGTTAACAATCAACCGCCAACCATGATTAAAGTCGCCATCGTAGACGATAATGCCGGAGTCCGGTCGGCGCTGGAAAAATTGATTACCGGCGCAGACGGGTTTGAAATGATGGGAAGTTATGGTGACGGGCAGGAGGCGGTTATTCTCATACCCCTGATAAAACCGGATGTCGTGCTGATGGATATTAATCTGGGGACCAGTTTATCCGGAATAGAGTGCATACGTAAACTAAAACCGGACTATCCGGAAATATTCTTTATGATCTGCACCGTATTTGATGAGGATGAAAAAATATTTGAAGCACTATGTGCCGGAGCAAGTGGATATCTGTTAAAGCGGACAGTGCCGGAAGAATTATTACGCGCGATCCGCGATGTGTATGATGGTGGGGCGCCGATGAGTGGATTGATTGCCCGTAAAGTGGTGAATGTGTTTCAGGTGAATGACAGCGGAGGCTGGGGCTGGAATCCATTGCATGCAAAAAACGGGAAGCCGCTGCCAGTTTTATCCACCCGGGAAAATGAAATTCTCCAGCAATTGGCAAAGGGCTTCCTGTACAAAGAAATCGCTGCAAATCTTTTTATCAGTTCCGAAACGGTCCGCAAGCATGTATATCACATTTACGAAAAACTGCATGTTGGCAACCGGGTAGAAGCCATCAATAAATATTTCAGAAGAACATGAATTCCGAATCCGGCTACCACTTCAATTCGAGCTTGTTATTATTCCGGTTCACATCCGCCATCCGGTGGGAAGCATCGATCTCTATGAGTTTGAGATCGGTGAGCCGGTGGTTCACTTCAAATTCATATGAGGAACTTGTCCATTTCCAGGGTTCATAAACTAAACGCGGAATAGTTTTATTCTCTTCCGGTTTAGCACCGAACATGGAATAGAGCGGAATATAAGCGAGTTCCTGGCTGCTGTCTTTAAATTGAAGAAGAACGTCGATGGGCATGGGCACCTGCCCGAGCATTCGAAGCCGTATCCTTGTTTTCCCATTCACCTCCCACAGACTGTCAATACCATAGTCAATTTTTTTAATGCTCTTGATCCAGAAATCATCATACCAGTCAAGTTGAAGACCGCTTACTTTTTCTGCTACACGGAAGAAATCATCCGGATTGGGATGTTTGAATCGCCACTCCTGGTAATAGGTCAGTAAAATTTTGTCGAGTACCGGATCGCCGACAATATATCCGAGCTGGACCATAAAAACGCATCCCTTATAATAACTCGACAACTGATATCCCGTTCTGGTATTAAAATAATCAGCATAGGTTGTCAATGGTTCCTGTATATCCCTGCTTTTTGCCAGTGAATAATAGGCGTCGTATTCTTTTTTAAAACTCTGTTCTGTAGAAGTATCCTTATTCAGGTAACCCCAGTTACGCGCGGCTGCATACTGGGTAAAACCCTCATCCATCCAGGGATATTTGAGCTCATTGGTGCCCAGCATGCCCTGGTACCAGCTATGCATGAGTTCATGCATATTTCCGCTGGCACTATTCAGCAAAGTAGCCATAGGATATTCCATTCCGCCGTCGCCGCCAAGTATAAATGAATATTGTTTATAGGGATAAGGACCATATGTTTTTTCAATAAACGGAAGCGCTTGTTCTGTTACTTCGAGAATGTGCAACCAGTTTTTTTCCGAAGACGTTGTCGGCTTATATAACAGGTGAAGGGTAAGGTTCTCCCTGATTTTTTTACTGACATGTTTATAATCAGGATCCGCAGCCCATACAAAATCATGAACATTCGGCGCATAAAAATGCCAGTTAAGTTTCTGCCCCGCTGGCCGGTTAACTTTACTTCCCGGCGTTTCATAGCCGTAACCGATCTCCTGGGGATTTTGCAGATAACCGGATCCGCCGAGGACATAAGACTTATCGATATGAATATTTACATCAAAATCTCCCCACACGCCATAGAATTCACCATTCAGATAAGGAGTGGCATGCCATCCTTCGTAATCATACTCGCAAATCTTGGGATACCACTGGCTCATTGAATAACGCACTTTGGTATCGGGATTATCGCGACCACTACGCCGGACCTGCAACGGAACCTGCGCCTCGTATTCCATTTCAAAATGCGCCGTCGTATTCGGCAGAATGGGTTTGGTCAGGCTCACTTCAAGTATGGTCTCTTCCATCTGGAAGGGCTGTGCCACACCATTCATTTTCAATGAGATTATTTTCTGATAGCCGATCTCTTCCGGTGTAAGATGCTGTATGCGATCCTGTACGCGCGGATCCCAGTCCTGCCTTCCGTTAAGCGTATTCGCGCCCCAGGAACTGCTTCGTTTATCCATCATGCTATTTGGCTGAAAGGCATTCCAGAAAAGATGATAAAAAACTTTTCTAAGCGTATCGGGAGAATGATTTGTATAGTCAAGCTGTTGCTTTCCCGTGTACCGGTTAGTACCTACATTCATATCAATATCCATAACGTATTTCACCCGCTGCTGCCAGTATCCGGGCTGGGCAGATCCGCTATGTGTAAGCGCCTGAAACATCAACAAAAAAATAAACCGGCTTACAGTTTTTTTACCATCGTTTAAATACATACTCTTCAACATTATAATATTCCATGGTTGGCCTGCGCAATGAATCAAAAACCCTGCTCAAAAATATACCCGTGAAATCAAAATTGCCGGCAGGAAATGATGGCCGGCACTAACTTTTGCCTTCCAGTACGATAACAATTTCCCCCTTCACGCCTTTTTCCTTAAAATGCATAATTACATTTTCCAGGCTGCCCCGGATATTTTCCTCATAGATTTTACTGAGTTCCCTGCTTACGGAACAGTTTCTGGATGGTCCGAAATACTGGGCAAATTCTTCCAGTGTCCTTACCAGTCTTAAAGGAGATTCATAAAAAACCATCGTCCGCTCTTCTCCTGCTAATTTTTTCAGAAGCGTCTGCCGGCCTTTTTTAACGGGTAAAAATCCTTCGAAGCAAAACCGGTTCATGGGCAGTCCGCTGTTCACCAATGCCGGAACAAAAGCCGTTGGTCCGGGAAGACATTCCACCCGGATATTCACTTGGATACATTCACGAACCAGTAAAAAAGCCGGATCCGACACGCCCGGTGTGCCGGCATCTGTTAAAAGAGCCATCACTTTACCCTGCAACATCTGATCCACCAGGTGCCTTAATACTTTATGTTCATTATGCTGATGATAGGGTGTCAGCGGCTTAATGATCTGATAATGATTCAGCAATTTGAGCGAGTTCCTTGTGTCTTCTGCCAGAATCAGGTCAGCTTTTTTCAGCACATCGAGTGCGCGAAAACTGATATCCTGCAGGTTACCGATTGGTGAAGGAACGAGGTATAACATGTAGTGTGGAAATGTGGAAGTGTGGAAATGTGAAGGGGTGGAAGTTGAATGTTAAATTATTTCGCTGGTTCCACACCTTTATAACCTAGAAATTTCAAGATATCCCATTACCTATGATAGGGGAATTTCAAAATATTCCTTTACCTAGGATACGGAAATTTCAAAATATTCCATTACAGGATTGGCGAGTAGTTTTATACTTGCGTCTTCTGCTATTTTTTTTGCCTCATCGGGCGTTGCGGCGTCAACCTGCAGCTGGATCGTTTTACCGATCCGCACATCCTGCACCGATCTGATCCCGAGATTCTGCAGACCACCCATAACCGCCTTACCCTGTGGATCCAACAATTCTTTAAGAGGCATCACTTTTACCTGTACTGAAAAATTCATGCAATCCTGTTTTTGAAGGCCAAAGATATGACAATGTAAAAAAGGAAGATTAGCGGAACGGCCAGCCAATGTAAAAAGATGACCGCAATCAGCGATAACAGGAATAAAATAATTCGGGGGACCATTTGTGGATCCTGCCTTCCGCTGATCTTTCCGGAAAGCATGGGCAGACGGCTCACCATGGCTAAAGACAACAATATTATGATCAGGTAAAGTACCCATTTATTCAGCAGCAGATTTATCACCCATGGGCTGTTATTTGTCCAATAAATCAGCGGTAAAGAAGCCACTGTTAATCCGACAGCCGGTACGGGCACTCCTTTAAAACTGGTTGACTGGGTGGTGTCGAGATTAAAAACAGCCAGCCGGTAAGCGGCTGCGCAGGGCAAAATAAGTGAGGGCAGAAGCCAGACCATGGACATATCTGCTCCATCTTCCTGGCGAATAAAACTCATTCTAAGAAACTGGTATAAAATCATTCCCGGTGCAACGCCGAAACTTACCACATCTGCCAGGGAATCCAATTCGCGACCTAAGGGACTGCTTTGTTTCAGCAGCCTGGCCAGAAATCCGTCCAGGAAATCGACCAGCGCGGCCAGACCGATGAATAATGGAGCCAGCCAGATCCGTTCCGGAATATCAGCAAACTGGGTTCCGTCTGCTGAATAAACAATGGTAATTCCATTCTGCAGGATACAGATCAGGGCGATGCAGCCGAAGAAAAGGTTTAGGAGAGTAAATAAATTCGGGATATGTTTCATTAATTATTGTAGTGTGGAAGTATGATAGTGTGGAATTGATAATTGAAATGTTTAATTGAAATTTGCGTAATTCAAGAATTGCTTTAGGCTTTAAGCTTTAGGCCTTAGCCTTTTTCATATACGCTTCTATTTCCTCAACAGTAATAGGAATATCCTTCATCAGATCCTTATTTCCTGATTTTGTAAGCCATACATTATTTTCAATACGCACACCCATTTTTTCTTCCTGAATATAAATTCCCGGTTCAACGGTCAGTACCATTCCGGCCTGCAGCGGTTCGGCGCGCGGTCCGAGGTCATGCACATCAATCCCCAGGTGATGGGAGATGCCATGATACAGATATTTCCAGTAGGCAGGTTGTTCCGGAGTGGAATTTTTCACATCCGATTTGGTGAGTAATCCGATTTTCTGAAATACGATATCTGCTTCCTTACCTACTAGCATATGATATTCATTAATCGTAATACCCGGCTTTAATAAGTTTTTTGCATACTGATGCAAATGCAGGCAGGCATTATAAACCTGTTTCTGTCTTTTTGTGAATTTTCCATTCACCGGGATCGTACGGGTGAGGTCGGCATTGTATCCGCCGTATTCAGCGCCAAAATCCATCAGTATCAGATCGCCATCCTTACATTCCTGGTTATTCGAAACATAATGCAGGGTACAGGCATTTTCGCCGGAAGCCAGGATACTTCCATAGGCCGGACCGGTCGCCCGCTGTGAAAGAAACGAATGCTGGATCTCCGCTTCCACTTCATATTCAAAAACACCGGGACGCATGAATTTCATCACGCGCAAAAAAGTTTTCGCCGTAATATCAATTGCCTGTTGGATCACAACCACTTCTTCGGCAGTTTTTACAGCACGCAGATTTTTTAATATCGTAGCGGCACGCAGATATTGATGCAGGGGATATCGTTTTTTGGTTTCTTCAATAAACCGGTATTCGCGCGTTTGCAGAAGACTGGCTTTGCGGTCGTTTTCGTTTGAATCGAGATAAATATTTTTTGCGAGATGAATCCATACCTGCAAAAGCGCATCACTGGCATCCAGCCAGACAATGGTTCCGATACCCGAAATATTTTTTCCTTCTTCGGCACGCAGTCTTTTACCATCCCATTTTTCTTTTAACTCATTGGGCCGAACAAGTATCAGCACTTCCCGGTATTTCGGGATCCGGATGATCCGGGAATAAAACCAGCATGGTATCTTCCTGCACAATACCGGTCAGCCAGTACAGATCGCTGTTTTGTTTGAAAGGATACAGGGCATCACCATTGGAAGGGATTTCATCATTACTGACAAAAATGGCAATGGAGTCTGGCTGCATTTCCCGGATGAACCGCTGGCGGTTCTGCTTAAATATCTGGGAGTTTAATGGTAGATATTTCATCCTTAAAAGTGGGCTGGATAGGCTAAACCAGCAGTTTTAGGCCTAAAAACGGGTCCGGAGGCGCCAATTCCAAAAAAAACTTAATAAAAACTTGTTATTTTAAAAATATTTTCGCCATCTTGGCAGCCAATTGTTTACCAACTAACGACCTCTAACATTGTTTGCTATTAAAAGCTCCTCCAAAAAAGGAGCTTTTTTATTTCCTCTTTATTTTTTAGTTAAAACAATCCATACAGCTGCGCATCGATCCGGGTGATGATTTCTCCCAGATGTTCTTCATTTTCCGGAAATTTATTTTTGTCCACATCAATCACCAGCAGACTCCCTTCCTTATATCCGTCAATCCATTTATTGTAGAGATCATTTAGTCTTTTTAAATAATCAAGCCGGATATTTTCTTCATATTCACGTCCCCTTTTCTGAATTTGCCCGACCAGTGTTGGAACGGAAGCCTGCAAATAAATCAGCAGGTCCGGCGGCTGAACCATTCTTTTCAGGGTTTGAAAAAATTGAAAATAATTATTGTAATCCCTTTTGCTCATCAGACCCATATCATGCAGGTTGGGCGCAAAAATATGGGCGTCTTCATAAATCGTTCGGTCCTGGATTACGGTTTCCGTTCCACTGTAAATTTCGAGCAACTGATTCAGTCTGCTGTTCAGAAAAAAAACCTGCAGATTAAAACTCCACCGCGGCATATCGTCATAAAAATCATTGAGGTAAGGATTATGATCGACATCTTCAAACTGGGGGATCCATTTATAATGCTTGCTCAATAATTCGGTGAGGGTGGTTTTACCGGCACCAATATTACCGGCTACTGCGATATGCTTGGGTTTCTTCGTTTTTGCCATTCCTAAATGTAAAATCTTATGACCGAAATATAAAAAGAATCAGATGACTATCAGAGATATTTAAACCCGAGGGCTTTACGCACTTCCAAAAGCGTGGCTGCTGCACTTTTTCTTGCTTTCTGCAGCCCCCATGGCCATGATCTCATCAATTTGTGCCGGATCATTCTGTAAAGCAGCTGCTTTTTCACGGATGGGTTTGATAAATCGGACCATATCTTCTGCCAGTTGTTTTTTCATATCTCCATACCGGATCTGGCATTGATTAAAATCATTTTCAAATTTTTCCAGAATTTCCGGTGAACTCACCAGAGCATAGCAAAGTAAAAAGCCCCTGGATATAATCCGGCTTTTTACTATTTGGTTGAAGCCGGTCCCTGGTCTGTTTTTGCCTTCATGATTTTTTTCGTGATCAGGTCATCATCATCGTTCAGGTAAATGGTATTCATCTGCTGTTCACTCTTACTCATTTTACCGCTTCCATCCAGACTCATAATTTTAACAAGATCTTCGCTGTAACTAAAAGCTTTTGGAACTGGAAAAACATCTCCATACCGGTGATTAAAACGTTCTGCAAAATTCCTGGTCATTTCAATATGTTGTTCCTGGTCCTTTCCAACAGGCACATAGTGGGCCCGGTGAATCAGGATATCTGCCGCCTGCAAAACAGGATAAGTGAGCAAGCCTGCATTGACATTTTCGGGCTGTTGCCGTGCCTTTTCTTTAAAAGTAACGGTTTTTTCCAGTTCTCCTTTATAGGCCAGCATATTCAGATAAAGATAGAGTTCCGGGATTTCCGGAATATCACTTTGGGCATAAATAGTACATTTTTCCGGATCCAGTCCGCCGGCAATCAGTTCCGACACCAGGCGCCTGGTAATCTGATCTTAATTCACTGGTATCGGCATGGGTGGTCAGGCTATGCCAGTCTGCTATAAAAAAATAGCATTCATATTCATATTGCATCCTTGCCCAGTTCTTCAGCGCCCCAAAATAGTTTCCCAGGTGAAGAAAACCGGTAGGCCGGATACCGCTTAAAACAATTTCTTTATTTTTCTCCATAGAGGAAGGCGAAGATAATGAAGAGGCACTCAAATTCTCCCTGAAACCATTATTTTTGTCTTAATCCCTTTTCATGGAAGTGAATGATGCACTGGTAGAGAATTTATGTAAACTGGCCTGCCTGGAATTTGATGCAGCCGGAAAGCAGGAAATCAAAAAAGATCTGCAGAAAATGATCGGCTTTGTTGAAAAGCTGAATGAACTCGATCTCCGGGATGTGGAACCACTTTTATATATGGGAGAGGAAACCAATGTATTGAGGGAAGATATTCCGGAAAACGCCACTGAGCCGGGCGGAAGCATTGAAAAATGCACCTGTGGCTGATGATTTGTATTTTAAAGTACCACAGGTAGTTAAAAATCCTGCCGCTTCCGCAGGGAAGTTAAAAGAAATTATTATATGGCATCGACTGCAATTATTCATCTGGAACGGATCGTGAAAAGTTATTTCATGGGCAAACAGGCTGTTCCGGTTTTGAAAGGTATCAGCCTGGATATTTTCAAAAATGAATATGTGGCGCTGATGGGACCTTCCGGGTTCAGGAAAGAGTACACTGATGAATATCCTCGGTTGCCTGGATTCTCCTACAGAAGGAACCTATATTCTGAATGGACAGGATGTGAGTGAGATGGCTGATGACGATCTGGCTGAAGTGAGAAATAAAGAAATCGGTTTTGTATTTCAGCAATTCAATTTGTTGCCCAGGCTAACAGCCGCAGAAAATGTGGCACTTCCCCTGGTATATGCAGGCATCAATAAAAAGACCAGAACAGAAATGGCGATGGCGGTACTGGAGAAAGTGAGTCTGACAGACAGAAGTCACCATAAACCCAATGAACTTTCCGGTGGTCAGTGTCAGCGTGTGGCCATTGCCCGGGCACTGGTAAATAATCCTTCTCTTATTCTCGCAGATGAACCCACCGGAAATCTCGATACCAAGACTTCCATAGAAATCATGGAAATTTTCAATAAGATTCAGGCAGCCGGCAATACGGTTGTACTGGTTACCCATGAAGAAGATATTTCCAAGTATGCCCATCGTGTAGTCAGACTGCGGGATGGAGTTATAGAAACCGACAAACGAAGGGAAGATCAGTTATGCACACACGCTGTCATTGTCTGACAACCGTGTAAGTCAGTTAATCACCAACTACCATGTCCTCAAAGATTTATACAAAAACCGGCGACGCGGGAAAGACCAGTCTGATTGGCGGAACTAAAGTTCCCAAAAATCATATCCGTATCAATGCCTATGGTACTGTTGATGAACTGAATGCCTTTATCGGGTTGCTGGGTGATCATGTTGTCGGATATGCATAGCCGTGAGCTGCTGCGGGAAATTCAGGACCGTCTGTTTACCATCGGTTCCTCGCTGGCCTGCGATCCGGACAAAGAAATTTCCATGAAAATTCCGGACCTGCAGGAATCGGATATCCTCCTGCTCGAAAATGAAATTGATGCGATGAATGAAAAACTGCCGGAAATGAAATCATTTATTCTGCCCGGTGGACATGTATGCTGTTTCCACTGCACATATCTGCCGGACCGTTTGCCGTCGTGCTGAACGGATTATTGTTGAACTCGATGCTACGGAACCGCTTGGTCAGCCACTGATAATCAAATACCTGAACCGGCTCAGTGATTATCTTTTTGTCCTGGCCAGATATACCGGGATTGCTTAGCTGGAGCGGAGGAAATAAAGTGGAAACCGCAGGAAATAGTGTGAGAGTATGGGAGTGTGGGAGTATGAGAGTTGAGTAGTTGAAATAAGAAATGTTTTCCACTTCACTCCCATACTCCCATACTCCCATACTCTCACACTTGTATCTTTCCCATCCTTCATATGCACTACCCGGTCGCTCATCTCCGCCAGGGCTTCATTATGGGTAACAATCAGAAAAGTCTGATTGAATTTTTTCCGGAGTTCAAAAAATAACTGTGCAATTCCTTTGCATTGGCGGAATCCAGGTTTCCCGTGGGTTCATCAGCAAAAATGATATCCGGAGCATTAATCAGGGCACGGCAAACCGCTACCCTTTGCTGTTCGCCGCCCGACAAGGCGGCCGGTTTGTTTTCCATCCGGTGACCCACGCCAAGGGTTTCCAGCAGATCCCGGGCCCGGGCTTCAATAGCAGATTTGTTGCCCCCGGCGATCCAGCCGGGAATGCAAACATTCTCCAGAGCGGTAAATTCCGGCAATAAATGGTGAAACTGGAAAACAAAACCAATATGACGGTTTCGGAAAGCAGCCAGAGATTTTCCCTTTAAACTATGCAATTCCCGGTTTTTGAGGCGGATTTCCCCTTCTGCCGGTTCATCCAAAGTGCCCAGAATATGCAATAAAGTGCTTTTACCGGACCCGGAAGGGCCTACCATGCTCACAATTTCACCGGCATGGATATCCAGATCCACCCCCTGTAAGACGTGCAGCGCACCATAATATTTGTGAATATTCCTTGCTGAAAGAATCGGATTGGCTGGCCTCGCTTGGGATCATTCACAAATATAACAAGCTTGACCTTAGGGATAATCCTGTACCGCCTATAAATGGTATTTGGTTGTTTCATTATAAAAATTACTTTTGCGAAAAATTAAAGGCAGGGTTATACCCGTTGATCCGGGAGCTTTCCCATCAATCTGACCTTATTAAAAACAACAGAAACTAAATAAAGGATACGATGTTTTGGACACTAGAATTAGCCAGTTACCTGGAAGACGCTCCCTGGCCGGCAACAAAAGATGAACTTGATTGATTACGCCATCCGTTCCGGTGCACCGATTGAAGTAGTGGAAAACCTGCAGGAACTGGAAGATGAAGGAGAAATTTATGAAGGCATTGATGATATCTGGCCCGACTATCCTTCGCAGGAAGATTTTTTCTTTAATGAAGACGAATATTAGATTAAGCTTAAAGCTTAAAGCCCAAAGCTTAAAGCTTTTAATAATAAAAAAGTCCTCGCGATAAATTCGGGAGGACTTTTTATTTACTATAGCTAAATCTATTTTATTTTCTGATAATTGAAATTCCGGTATTTAATTTTTGATCGCTCTATGCGTTAAGCTTTGGGCTTTAGGCTTTAAGCTTTAGGCTTTAAGCTTTAGGCTCTAAATGGCTTTTCTCAATCTGATCCACTACTGCTTCAGTCACTCCCGTAAAGAAAATCCTCCATCGTGAAAAAGATTCTGCATGGTAACCATCTTGGTAAGGTCACTGAATAAAACGGCAAGGTAACCTGCACAATCATCTGCACTGGCATTACCCAGCGGACTCATTTTCTCCGCATATTCCTGGAATCCGTCAAAGCCTTTTACACCGCTGCCCGCCGTTGTTTTGGTGGGAGACTGTGAAACGGTATTGATCCGGACTTTCTTTTTAATACCATAATAATATCCGAAACTCCTGGCGATACTTTCCAGCAAGGCTTTGGCATCCGCCATTTCATTATAATCCGGAAATACCCGTTGTGCAGCGATATAGGTGAGCGCCACCACGCTTCCCCAATAGTTGATGGCATCCATTTCATAAGCCGTCTGTAACACCCGGTGAAAAGACATCGCCGAAATATCCAGGGTTTTCTGATTAAAGCCATAATCCAGTTCCGTATAGGCTCGTCCCTTTCTCATATTCACACTCATACCCACGGAATGCAAAACAAAATCGATTTTGCCCCCGAAATGGGTCATCGAATCCTCAAATAATTTTTTCAGGTCTTCCGATTTTGTAACGTCCGCGCCGATTACCGGGGCCTTTACCTGCTTCCGCCAGTTTATTGATCTCACCCATACGCAGGGCAACCGGGGCATTGGTCAAAACCAGTTGGGCGCCTTCCTCATAACAACGCAGCGCAGTTCTCCAGGCAAGCGACTTTTCGTCTAGCGCGCCAAATATGATTCCCTTTTTTCCCTTGAGCAATTGATAAGACATACAATCGAATGATTTTGTGCCCGTAAAAATAAGGAGATATTTTCATCGGGCACGAGAAGAGTCCGCAGGGGATTTTTGTATATTAACGCCTTAAAATCAAACAGACCCTTCAGATGCGATTAAAAGCTCCAACCCTTCCATCGATTTTATTTTTGCTGTTTTTATTTTCCTGCAACCGGAACCTGGTGAATCTGGATTTTACTAATGCCAAAGATGAAGTGGCACCACTGACTAACCTGGTTTTCCGCTTCGATAAAACGCTGATTGCAGATTCGCTCATCAATCAATGGGATTCTGCACGGTACATATCCTTCGAGCCGGCGATTCCGGGAAAATTCCGCTGGGAACATGGGGATGAACTGGTATTTTCTCCCTCTGCCCCCCTCCTACCCGCTACAAATTATACAGCCACGCTGAACAGTGATATTCTTCAATACAGCAAATACGATCATTTCGGCAATGCAAAAGATATCCGTTTTCATACGCCGGAACTAAAACTGGAAAACACCAACAGCAGCTGGGTGGTGCTGAACGAGAGCAGCAAAACCTATGTTCCTCAAATCGATCTCTTTTTTAATTATCCCGTCGATCCTTCCGCACTGAAAGAGAAAATGAAACTTACGCTCGACGACAAAGCAGTACCGTATTCCCTTCAAACACTTTCTGCTTCCGATAAAATCACTATCCGGCTGGCTAATGTTCCTCCGGCGGATAAAGATTATGATATCAAACTGCAACTGGAAAAAGGATTAATTCCCGTTGGTGGTATCAATGGCACGGCAGAACCAGTTTCTGCGAGTGCAATGGTTCCCTCACCATTTGTTCTTCGTATCAATGAAGTTGAAGCCAATCCTGAAGGCGCAGGCGGAACCGTACAGGTCTCAACCAGTCAGCAAATCAATCCGGCGGAACTCGCATCCCATATTCAGTTCGACCCGCTCGTCAAATTCAGCACGGAAATAACAGATAACGGATTCACGATCCACAGCGACCAGTTCAATGTGGACAAGACCTATCAGCTCACGATAAAAAAAGGACTGCGGGGCGAAATCGGCGGAACGCTTCATGAAGACTATATAAATAATCTGGCCTTCGGAACCCTTGAACCGGCCATCAGCTTTCAGAACAGTAAGGGCATCTACCTGTCTGGCAAGGGAGAAAAAAATATTGAAGTGCGCATTACCAATGTTGCGAAAGTAAAACTGATCATCTCCAAAATTTATGAGAACAACCTGCTTTCGGCCCAGCGTAACGGATATTATCCGCAGGAAAAAAATACAACCTACAATGATTATGAATATGGTGATAACTCCACCTCTACTGCCGGTGATGTGATTTATGAACAGGAGGTGGACACCAGGCTCCTTCCAAAATATGGCGGCAGCCGTCTCCTGCATATGGATATGGAAGATAAACTACCGGAATTCAAAGGTATTTATCATATTATGATCCGTTCCACCCAGGATTACTGGGTGCGGGACAGCCGTTTTCTTTCCCTGTCAGATATCGGTCTCATTGCCAAGGAGGGAAATGAAAATATGGTGGTATTCGCCAATTCGATTCAATCGGCCCAGGCAATCAAGGGCGTAAGTCTGACTGCTTACGGATCCAATAACCAGATTCTCGGAATGGCAACAACCGATGATCAGGGTGTAGCAAATATCAAATACCAGCGGAGGGAATTTGCCGGATTCAAACCGGCTATGATTATCGCCAGAACTGGTGATGATTTCAATTACCTGCCCTTCCGGTCAACGCGGGTGAATACTTCCCGGTTTGACGTGGGCGGTAAAATTCTGAATGTAACCGGTCTCGATGCATTTATTTATCCGGAAAGGGATATTTACCGCCCGGGAGAAACCATCAATTATTCTGTGATCGTACGTGACTATACATGGAAATCTCCAGGTGAAATTCCGGTAAAACTGAAGTTCCTCTATCCGAATGGAAAGGAATTCAAAGCCATTCGTAAAAACCTTGGCGACCAGGGATCCACAGAAGGCAGTATCGAACTGCCGCTTACAGCGATCACAGGAACCTATTCACTGGAAGTATATACATCAAATGATATACTATTATCGACACAGCCTTTTCATGTGGAAGAATTTGTGCCGGACAGAATTAAAGTAACTGCCACACTGAATAAGGACTTCTATGAACCGGGAAATCAGGCAGAAATAAAAATTCAGGCAGTTAATTTTTTCGGACCTCCGGCCGCCGGAAGAAATTACGAATGCGAGATCCAGCTGAAGCAAAAAACTTTTTTTGCGAAGAAATTTAATAACTACAGTTTCAGCCTGACCAACCAGAAAACATTTAATGATAAAGTAACCCGGGAAGGAAAGACGAATGAGGCCGGCGAAGCCAGTGAAAAATTTCTGATTGAAAATATGTACCGGAATATAGGTTTGCTGCAGGCCGATTTCTACAGCACGGTATTTGATGAAACAGGCCGACCGGTCAGCAGGCTCACAAGCGCCAATATTTATACCCAGCCGGTATATTTCGGTATTGCCGATGACGGATCATGGTATTATCCATTGAACCAGTCTGTGGGATTCCATTTGGTTGCTCTGGACAAAAACCAGCAGGTCGCTTCTGCAAATGCGGAAGTATCCGTTGTCAAACACGAATACCGCACCGTGATTTCAAAGAGCGGGAGCTATTTCCGGTACGAATCCCAGAAAGAAGATAAACTGATCAGCTCCAAAATTGTCGTTGTAAGCGGAGAGCAAACCGGCTTTTCTTTTGTGCCGCGCACATCCGGAGAATACGAATTGCGGGTGGCCATTCCCGGTTCAAATACTTATGTGAGCAAATCTTTTTACAGTTACGGCTCCTGGGGATCTGATAATACATCTTTTGAAGTTAATAATGAAGGGCAGGTGGATATTCAGCTGGACAAGTCATCTTATTATAATGGAGAATCCGTTCGGGCGCTGTTCAAAGCACCATTTGACGGACGCATGCTGGTGACCCTTGAGACTGATAAACTGATCAGCTATCAGTGGATCAATGTTGAAAAACGTTCTGCCAGCCTGGAGCTGAAGCTCACTGCAGAAGCCGTTCCCAATGCCTATATTACCGCCACCCTGATTAAGCCACACGGTATTTCAGATATACCGTTAACGGTGGCACATGGATTTGAAAATGTGCCGGTGGAAGAGAAAAGCAGGCGGATCGCAGTGGAAATCGTCGCGAAAAAATCTGTCCGGTCCCGTACGCAGCAGGAAATAAAAATTAAAGCAGAACCCAACAGCCTGGTTACTCTCGCCGCAGTTGACAATGGAGTTCTCCAGGTGTCAGATTTTAAAACTCCTGATCCATACGGCTATTTCTATGCACGCCGCGCATTGGGGGTAACGGACTATGATATCTATCCACTGTTACTTCCTGAACTCAGGGCAAAGCTGAGCAGCACAGGTGGAGATTCGGAAACGGACATGACCAAAAGAACCAACCCCATGCCGTCTAAAAGAATCAAAATACTTTCTTACTGGAGTGGTATCAAAAAAACTGACGGTAACGGGGAAGCCGTTTTCCAAATTAACATACCCCAGTTCTCCGGCGAAGTGAGACTGATGGCTGTGTCTTATAAGAATGATCATTTTGGTTCTTCAGAATCCAGGATGACGGTGGCTGATCCGCTGGTGTTGAGTACAGCGCTTCCGCGATTCCTGAGTCCTTCGGATTCTATCCGCGTACCCGTGACTATTACCAATACTACCACTGGCTCTGCGTCCGGCACCGCAACGATCAATGTAAGTGGCGGTGTGCTTATTTCAGGTGATAAAGAACAATCATTTACCATTCCTTCCAACAGCGAAAAGCGCTTATACTTCACCGTTACTGCAGCTCCGGTGATCGGGACGGGGAAGATATCCATTGATGTAAACGGGACGGGCGGCAAATTCAGTGATGAAACTGAAATTGGCATCCGGCCCGCCGCATCCCTGCAAAAAAATACAGGCAGCGGAACGATTACCGCCGGATCTACGCAATTAATTAATTACGATAATGCAGACTTTATTCCATCCAGTATCAGCCGTCAATTATTCCTCACCCGTTTCCCGGGTGCGGGCTTAAGTAAATACCTGGGCAACCTGCTGGAATATCCGTATGGCTGTACCGAACAAACGGTTTCTATTGCATTCCCCCAACTTTATTTCAGCGAGCTTACAGATGCTTTGCATGTAGCACATGGCAGCAACAGGAATGCAAACTATAATGTGCAGGAAGCCATTCGTAAAATTAAAATGCGTCAGCTGTATAATGGGGCAATCACTTTATGGGATGATGAAAAATCTGCCAACTGGTGGACCAGCATTTATGCCGCCAATTTTCTGCTGGAAGCCAATAAAGCGGGATTTGATGTAGATAAAAGCCTGTTGGAAACCCTTCTGGGTTATATCAACAGCAGTTTGAAAGACAGGAAAACAATTAATTATTATTATAATCGCGACCAGGTAAAACGTATTGTTCCCAAAGAAGTGATTTATGGATTGTATGTACTGGCCCTGGCCTCCAAACCTAATACGGCCCTGATGAATTATTACAAAGCAAATCCTTCTTTACTAAGCCTCGATTGCAAATATCTGCTGGCGGCAGCCTATGCACTCTCAGGCGACAAAAACAGCTTCCGTCAATTTCTTCCCGCTCATTTTGAAGGAGAAGTGGCGAACACCGAAACCGGTGGCAGTTTTTCTTCTGATATCCGGGATGAAGCCATGGCGTTGGATGTGCTGCTTGATGTGGATCCGGCTAATCCCCAGATTGCCGAAATGGCGAAACATGTTTCTGCAAATCTGCAGCAACGGTCCTGGTACAGCACCCAGGAACTGGTATTTGGATTCCTCGCCCTGGGAAAAATTGCCAAACAACAGGGCAGCTCCACCGCGACAGCCGAGGTCCGGGTCCAGGGAAAGAAGATCGCTGACTTTAATGGGACAGATCTCAAACTCCGCTCTGCTCAATTACAATCCGGTAAAACAGAAATTGTTGCCTCCGGGAAAGGCAATCTGTATTATTTCTGGGAAGAGGAAGGCATATCGGCCGGCGGAATGATGAAGGAATCGGATAATTATCTGAAAGTGCGTAAACGATTTTTCGATCGTTATGGAAAGCCGCTCAGCGGAAATACATTTAAGCAGAATGAACTGATAATTGTACAGATCAGCCTGGAAAAAACTTTCAGTAACGATATTGAGAATGTTGTAATCACCGACCTGTTGCCGGCCGGCTTTGAAATAGAAAACCCGCGAACAAAAGATATTCCGGGCATGGACTGGATAAAAGATGCCTATACGCCAACGGCACTGGATGTACGGGATGACCGGATCAACCTGTTTGTGAATTCCGAAAACCTACGCCAGAATTATTATTATGCGGTGCGGGCAGTTTCACCCGGTGTATTTAAAATGGGACCCGTAAGCGCTGATGCGATGTATGACGGGGAATACCATTCTTACAACGGAGGAGGATATCATTAAAGTGGTTGAATAATTTCGTTTGAAATCCGGGACCCATTAAGAGTTTGAGAATGTTATTGCGGTTTATTGAGTGAAATTGATAATTCCTGCAACTGTTTCTCATCAATCGATGAGGGCGCATCCAGCATTACATCCCGGCCACTATTGTTTTTTGGAAAGGCGATGAAGTCACGGATGCTTTCACTTCCGCCAAGAATCGCGCAGAGCCGGTCAAATCCAAATGCTATGCCTCCATGGGGAGGTGCGCCATATTCAAAAGCTCCCAGCAAAAAGCCGAATTTGTGGTTGGCTTCTTCACGGCGTCATACCCAGTGCATCGAACATTTTTTCCTGCAGTTCACGCTGGAAGATCCTGATGGAGCCTCCACCAATCTCATTTCCATTCAGCACCATATCATAGGCATTCGCTTTGATATCGGCATATGGATGTTCGAGATATTTCGCCGGATCGGATATTGTCGGATCGTTATTGATCATCGTGGCTATCTGGTCGGGCTTGGGCGAAGTAAAAGGATGGTGACGGGCAACCCAGCGATTGTCGTCTTCACTGTATTCAAACAAAGGGAAATCAAGCACCCAGAGCAGTTTGAATTCATCTTTTTTCCGCATGCCCAGTCTTTCTCCCATTTCAAGACGCAATTCACTGATGGCTTTACGGGTTTTTTCTTCTCTTCCCGCCAGGATCAGGATCGTGTCGCCTTTGACAGCGCCGGCAAATTCCGCGATGGCTTTGAGTCTTTCTTCAGGATAAAATTTATCTACGCTGCTTTTCAGGGTGCCGTCTTCATTGAACCGGATATAAACCAGACCCTGCATACCGATCTGCGGGCGTTTAACCCAGTCCGTTAGTTCGTCAAATTGTTTACGGGTCTAGGCAGCACCGCCGGGAACAGCAATGGCAAGAACGGTTTCTGCATTATCAAATACGGGAAAACCGGCACCGTTAACCAGGATGCCATCCGTTTGTATCCGGCCATTTCTTTTGACGGGCGATTTCAGGTTAGCGATTTTCATTCCAAAACGGATATCAGGTTTGTCATTTCCGTACTTCCACATCGCGTCTTCCCAGCTCATCCTTTCAACTGCTTCTTTGTATTCAATCCCTTTCACTTCTTTGAAAATATACCTGATCATACCTTCGAACATATTCAGGATATCATCCTGTTCAACAAAACTCATTTCACAGTCTATCTGGGTGAATTCCGGCTGACGGTCGGCACGAAGATCCTCATCACGAAAACATTTTACGACCTGGTAGTAGCGGTCATACCCACTAACCATCAGCAGTTGTTTAAAAGTCTGCGGGCTCTGGGGAAGGGCATAAAACTGACCGGCATTCATCCGGGAAGGAACCACAAAATCCCGGGCTCCTTCCGGAGTTGATTTGATCAGGAAGGGTGTTTCAATATCCATGAACTGATTCTGGTGCAGATAATTCCGGGCTGCCCGGTTTACGGCATAGCGCAATTCCAGATTTTTTTTGACGGCATTCCGGCGCAGATCGAGGTAGCGGTATTTCATCCGCAGATCATCTCCCCCATCGGTATCATCCTGTATGGTAAAAGGCGGGGTGACCGACTTATTTAAAATAGTGAGACGGCTTACTTTAATCTCAATTTCCCCCGTTGGGATTTGGAGGTTCTTACTTGACCTTTCAGAAACGGTGCCACTGGCCTGGATAACAAATTCCCTGCCCAGGGGTGTTTCGGCCAGGGCAGTGTTCTGGGCTTCATCCAATAAAAGTTGCGTAACCCCATAACGGTCACGGAGATCGATAAAAGTGATACTACCGAATTTTCTTAGGGTTTGGACCCAGCCCGCCAGGGTTACTTCCTGGTTCACGTTTGCCAGTCCCAACTCGCCGCAGGTATGTGTTCTGAACATGAGATTCCTGAATTAGCCGGCAAAGGTAGGGCGTGCGCCTTAGGCTAAAAAGGATTAAAAAAAATAAAAAACCGTATCATCCCTCTTTCATTTATAGAAAATAGTTTTTACCTTGTCATTATCCGTACGATTCACCTCCTCTGATTAAACCTGTCCTGGTTATTCTATTCTTACCTTAAGCAACATTATCCATACCCTTGTAAAGGCCAACTGTTTTTTGATCGGACCAACCTGAAGTAATCAAAAAAGAAAAACGGCCCCTGATGGAATTCATTATTATTGTTGCCCTGGTTACGAGCATTCTCGTCCTGCACCGACCCCTTTCAGCTTTATTCAATAAGCTTTATATCAGTCGTCAGCAGCACAAATTCCTTGAATGCGAAACCTTTTACCACAGCGTAGTTTCCAAATATATTCGTTTCTATAACCGGCTTGGCCTGGAAGATCAACGCAGATTTCTTTTCCGCACTTTCCTGTTCAGGAAATCCCGACGTTTCCATTATATTGAAGTAAAGGAAAGTGCCGAAATGCCTATCCTGATCAGTGCCGTCGCCGTACAGCTTACATTCGGGCTGGAAAAATTCATGCTGAATTATTTCAATGACATTTATGTATTAAAGGATGATTACCATTATGGTTTCTACTCCCGCCCTTTTATGGGCCATGTGGACCAAACCGGTATTTACCTTTCCTGGGATAATTTTATGAAGGGGATTACCGGTCAGACGCCCAATTGTAATGTAGGGCTGCATGAAATGGGCCATGCCCTGGCCTATGTTAATTTCATTACCGAATCCGAAGAAGACAAACATTTCAAGAAAGAATTCAAGAATTTCTCCAAAGTGGCGCGTCCTATTTTTGCCACGATGCAGGAAGGCAAACGTAATATTCTGGGTGAGTATGCAGCCGTGAACTACCATGAATTCTGGGCTGTTTCGGTAGAAACATTCTTCGAAAACCCGGTTCGTTTGAAACACGAGCTTCCCGAACTGTACCAGGCTATGGCAACTCTGCTTCGGCAGGATCCACTCCAAATGCGTGGAAACAACAATATCGGCAAAGCCACTTTTGTGCTGAAAGCCCCCAGAAAGGAAAAGGAAAGCCTGAACTAGGAATCACTTCCAGCGTATTCTTAATCTCCGCTATAATATGTTGATGGATTGAACCATCTGCCCGCAATGCGAACAGCTGATGTATCAGTTTCGAACATTTTCAAAATGATGAACTGAATTAGAGCACTGATTGCTAAAGCTTTAATAACCCGGCATCTTCTTGGATGAAATTTTTGTATCAATCCCACAGAATTTAGAGCACCACTCAAAAACGATCTATGCTGGTCAATTATTTAAAAATTGCCTTCAGAAACCTGCTCAGGCATAAGGCTTTTTCATTTATTAATATTCTGGGACTGGCCATCGGGATGGCCTGCAGCATATTCATCCTCCTCTGGGTAAGGGATGAACTGAGTTATGACAGATTCCATTCAAAAGCTGATTTTATTTACAGATTAACCGCCAGTGCGGGCGATTTTAAAGCAGCCGTAACTCCGGCTGCGGTAGCCGCGGGACTTAAATCTCAGATGCCGGTCATCAAAAATGCGGTCCGCATCAGTAAGCCAAACAGCAGTTTTTTTGAAGTAGGAACCAATAAATTCCAGGAAAAGAGAATAATCTATGCGGATTCCAATTTCTTCCAGCTGTTTGAATTTTCTTTACTCCGGGGTGATCTAAAAACCGTTTTGCAAAATCCGGACGCTATATTGATCACTGCCGATATGGCCAGAAAATATTTTGGAGATAAAGATCCCATCGGCAGGATCATACGCAAGGACAACCAGGAGAATTTTAAAGTTGCCGGCGTTCTTGACAATATCTCATCCAATTCACACCTTCAGTTTGATTTTATCATACCCATGTCGGCTATTGAAAAGACAAACTGGGATCTGAAAAAAAACACCTGGGACAGTTTCAATTTTTATACCTATTTACTGCTGGATAATAATAAAGACCTTTCACCAAAAGGCCTTTCCCTGATTTGCGCAGAAATAGACAGGATTTATAAAACCCATGTCACGGAATTAAAAATTGATTTTCACCTGCAACCTTTGCGCAGCATTCACCTGACACCAGGTCTTCAGATAGATCAGCCCGGCATCGGAAATATCCAGTATGTAAACATCTTTTTCATTGTTGCCATTTTCATCCTCGCCGTTGCCTGCATCAATTTTATGAATTTGGCCACAGCCAGATCAGCCCGGCGGGCAAAAGAAGTTGGATTGCGCAAAGTAGTGGGCGCCGGCCGGTTTCAGATCATGGGGCAGTTTTTGGGTGAATCCATTTTTATATCCCTGCTTTCCTTTATGATTGCCATGGTTCTGGTATGGGCACTGCTTCCCGTATTTAACGGACTTGCAGATAAAACCGTAAGCTTTAAGAACCTTGATATGAAATTAATATCAGGTCTTTTTGGACTTGCGCTGGCTACAGGTTTGATATCGGGTATTTATCCGTCTGTTTACCTGTCAGGCTTCAAACCCGCCTCTGTTTTAAAAGGCAAACTAAAATCACTTGGAGGTAATTTGATTTTCCGCAATACACTGGTGGTTACCCAGTTTATTGTCTCCATTGTATTACTGGTGGGAACAGTAGTCGTTTACAAGCAGCTTCAATTCATAAATAACATGAACCTGGGATTCGAAAAAAGAAACCTGGTTTATGTTCCGATGACGGGAGAGTTGTGGAGTAAACTGGATGCCATCAAATCAGAACTGCAAAAAAATCCGCTGGATGGCGTGCTAATATATTTTGAAAGCGCATGATATCTGCAAGCGGTTCAATATTTCCATTCCCCGTTATCTGTTCAATAAGCTGTTTGGCAAAATAAGGAGCCAGCGAACAGCCTTTGGTTCCCATACCATTCAGAATACCAATTTTTTTATTATGAGGATGAAGGCCAACGAAGGGTCTTCGCTCAAGGGTTGCCGGCCGTATAGCTGCAAAATGTTCCAATATGGTAAAGGGCAATTTCAGTGATTGTCTTAACCAGCTCTCCGCATTTTTCCTGAATTTTTCCGATGGCTGATCATTTTCAAAAGTCCATTCATAGGATGATCCGAGCCAGAATATATTCTCTGCGTATGGAACCAGACTCATCCCCTTTTTATACACCAGGTTATCGGGTAAGTCTTTTATTTCAACCAGCATTCCCTCACCCTTATTCAGCGCAAAGGGCAGATTTTCGAACCAGGGATTTTGAGCGGAAGAAATACCATCTGCGAATATTATCTGGCGGGCATGAATATCCGACCACCTGATTCCCGTTGAATCCTGTACCAGTTCGGTAAGTTCGAAATCCGATTCTATTAAATGGCCATTAAGTTTCAACCAGGCGCGCCAGGTGATTAATAATTTTTCGACGGAAACCAACAGACAGGGTTGAATCGAACCCCAGCCCAGATCATATCGAAACGAATCGGCATATTTTTCGCGATCCCCGCCGACAACCAGATAGGCCGGATCCTGTTCATACCGATGCTGGAAAGCCTGAAGCATTTGAACACTCGGGAATAAATCGATCACCGCGACTTCATTCATCAGTGATTCACCCAGAAAATTTTCCATCTCCCTATATGCATTCCTGGCAAAGGGCAACAGTTCATCAATCATCCAGGTTTTTACAAGTCTCCGTCCGGTGACGGGATTGATTAATCCAGCGGCGCGGCGAGATGCTCCATTTGGGTTGGGCCGGTCGATCAATTTAAAAGGAATTCCTCCCTGATGAAGCCACCAGCTTAACCAGGTGCCCGCCAATCCCTGTCCGACAATCAATACTTCTTCCATCGGATTATTTTGATTCTACATGAACCCGTATGCCTTCGCTGTGCGCTGCAAATTCAGGTGCGTACATGCATTCCAGGATGCTTATCCCGTTGCTGTAACTACCAGCGGTGGTCGCAAATACAGCATATTCGAAAACATGCGTTCCTTTTGGTAACCGGTCGAAAAAGAAACCGGTGCTGGCATCCTGTGTAACCTGGTAATAACCCAGTCCACCCTGCCATTGATATCCGCTTATAACATTTGCGGGTTCCAGGCAGGCAGCGCGCATATCTTTCAGGTGAACATACTCAAGGTCACGATCCGATTTTATGATGATTCGCATTTTCAATTTATCTCCGGGCTTTAAAATATTTTCTTCAGAAACGGCTTCGAGCAAAGGACCCTGAGGACCATTTTTTTCAATGAATAGTTGCCTGCTGATCGAAAGACCCGTTTTTGCTGTGGTTATTTTGTCCAGGTTTTCAAAGTACTGCCAGTATACTGCGCCCCAGGAGGGGTTGGTCGTTGACGGTTGACCCGCATCTTGCGGGAATGGATGACTGTTGGTGGATAAGGATATTTCCCATATCCGGTTTCACCTGGTTGCCGGGAATTTGTTTTTTGAAATACCCGGTGCCGGTTTCAGTTTTTTCTTCTTCACTGTTAATCTTGTAATTTCCCAACTGAATGGAAACTGTTTGATTCGATTCAAGCCAATCCGTTCCGCTCAACATAAGCGCGTAACAGGCATCAGCGGTTGACCTGGTGGAAGGCCAGTGTGTTGTGTGTTTTTGCTGGAGTAACCAATACTTCATCTGGTCGATGCTTTTTTGTTCCGCATGTAGTTCCGTGAAAACTTCAATTAACAGTGCCTGGGTTTCCACCGGGGCTTCCTGCCAGTAAAATCCATTGCTGACCGATTTCCAGTAAGTACCCAGTTCCACCGAATTCGTTGCATTCTCTTTCAACGATGCGAGTATATCTTTTGCTGTTTTAAGATCACCGGTTCGGTTTAAAAACAGGGCAATCATACCCTGCATATAAACAGATTGTTTCGTCCATTTTCCGATGGCCAGTTTCCGGTAATAATTCAATGCACTAAAAATATTTCCCGGAACAGCAATATCAGAAAAGAAACTACGCATATACAGATACTGAATCTGGATTGGGTCCAGGTACAAGAGCTTTTCTGATTTATCGCGTTTTTCATAATCTGCCCGGATCTCTCTGTCCAGGTAGGCCATCGCCGACCTCGTCATTTTATCCAGTGGAGCCTGGAGTGATACAGGTATGGCATTCAGTTTTCTGAGACGTCCGATACCGGCCAGGATATACTGGGTAATATACCGGTCGTCACGACCACCCTTGAACCAGGGAAAACCACCGCCATCAGACTGCATCTGCTGCAGTTTATCAAAGGCAGATCTAAAGGCCTGCTGCATATTTATCAAATCAAATAAAAGCGCCAGGTTTTTTTTCTGCTGTGTTTCAGTCTGTGCCTGCAAAACCCAGGGCGTCTCCCGAATCAATACAGATTTAAGTTCTTCATTTTTCTGCAGGTTGCTCAATAAGGCCGCCGTATCGGTATTCTTCCATTTTTCGAATATGGCCTGCAAGGCAGGTGAAACTTTTACGATATGCGTGGCCAGTGCATTGGCATAAAGGCGATTAAAAGTTTGTTCTGCACATTCATAGGGGAATTCCATAAGATAAGGAAGAGACTGCACTGCATACCAGGCAGGATTAGTCGAATACTCTATCGTCAATGACTGATTCTGCAAACTGCCGCCCGTGCCCGACTTCAATAATTTCTCAAATACAAATTGTTTATCTGTCTTTCCTTCCAAATTCAATGGCAGAGATTCAGTCACGAGCATTCGGTTGCTCAGCACCGGAATGATATTTTCCTCACCATCGCTATAATCCACACCATTCACATTGGTTTTAGCCACGATACGGTATTGAAGTGGCTGAACAAAATGTGCCGGCACAATCACCGGGAAGAAAACGACGCCGCTTTGCGTGGCGTTTATGAGAAAGGACTGGACCGGTTTGGAATTTCCGACTACGGAATCAGCATTTTGGTTGGTTTCCGGATTCAACCACTGCAATTGAACGGTACCTCTCATTTCGCGAGCGGAAAGATTTGCGAGTTTAACCGGCAACAACATCGTATCTCCCTGCCGGAAAAAACGGGGCATATTGGTTTGCACCATTAATTCCTTTTGGGTCAGGATCAATTTTTCAGAATAACCAAATGCGAGATCCTTTGTGTTTGCAAGAACCATCCATTTCCATCTGGTCAGTGCATCCGGCATAGTAAAGTTTATCTCTACATTGCCCTGGGCATCTGTTTTCAGGTCTGGTTGAAAGAAGGCTGTCTCATTGAAATTTTTACGGATCTGGACATCGGTATTATTTACCTTTTTCTTCTGAAGGTTTATTCGACGTTTGATACGTCTTTTTTAAAACTGCCGGTTGGGAAAATGCTATTGTCAGATATGATGGCACCTGATAAGTCCTGCGAAGCAATAATTTCTTCGTTTTTGGCTCCTCGTTCGTAATACTACTCCAGTCCTTCTGCTTTCATACAGTATTCTTTCCGGATGTATCAATACATCATATTCATTACTAAAGCCCCGCAATGACAAATTTTCCTGCACCGGACGGAGATAATCATTCGACTGATTAAAATTATTCAAGCTCTCCCAGGAATATCTTCTATTGAAAATGTTGATTACAGGATTCAAATCCGGAATACTCCAGGATTGGGGTTTAAACTGGTCAAGTGAGGCATCGTACATGGAAGTCAATACCTCGGCGGCAACCTGCTCCTTCTTATTGCCGCCTACTTTTACTTTCCACTGCTCCTTCATACCGGGAAGGGTTTTGTCCTTCCAAGTCTCGTAGGATATTTTTAATAATTTGTTTACCCATGGCACATACACCGTTTTTTCAGAGGAATACCAGCGATTGTTTTTCACAAATACATCTATAATCCGAAAACCACCCTGATCCGATTCTTTTATTTGAAATACAGTTTTCTTTATTTCCTGGCTCAATTTGTAGTATGAGAATCTTACTGCGGTGTCATATACCGATTCTATCGTCCTGATCACAAACAGATCCTTTGCATCAGAACCCGTTTGTAAGTACTCGATCATTCCCGGCACCGCATTGATGTTTTCTCCCGGAATGATATTATATTTTACAATACCAGACTGGCCGTTTTCACCAGTTAATTCTATATATTTTTTATCCAGGATTTCTTCCCCGTTCTTATCAGTTCCTTTAAATTCCAGCAGGTACATCCCCGGTTTAGCAGAATTCAGAAAATTTTTGTCTGATGTCGAAACGCCCTTCCGGATTTGTACTGTCTGCTTTTGCAAAAACCATTTGCGTCTGTTTCCATGATTTTACATCTGTTTCATCCCGGTATTCATCATTGGGGAATAAGCGGATATAGTCTGCTTCAGATAAAATGAACTGGTCCGGCTGTTGCCAATACCTTTTCCGGATCAGCCTGGCGGGACTTTCCAGTTGATAAATGTTAAGGGTAAGTCTTTCTTTAACAAATATCCCGGAAGCATTCTGCGTAGTTACCGGAATGCGGTAAAGGCTGTCTCTGATAAAACGGCTTTGAACAGGAAGCGAAGAGACAATTTCAAACGACTGGTAGCTGGCAGAAACCGATGTGGTTTCTGACCTGCTTTCACCATTTGCATCAGAAACTGTTGTTTCGATACGATAAGTATAAACCGGCTTTGTTGTCCTGTTTACTGAATTATCACCTATAGGCAGGAAAGCGGATCGAGAAATTTCCCTGGGCGTTCGTCACTGACTCACCATGCACAATCTCCACTTCTGAATTGGATGGATAATACCGAAACAACCAGGGATAGGGGAATCTGGTTTCCCTGTATACGCGATAAGTTAAAACAGCCCCGTCTATCGGGTAACCCGCGTAGGCTTTTGCAAATCCATGTAATTTTATCGTGTCACCAATCTTATAAGATTCTTTTAATGTGTCGTAACCGACAAAAAAAGTTGGCCGCTTATATTCTTCTACAGAAAATGAAATTCCATTTTTCGACAATTTATCATAAATCTGAAATTCACCATTCAGCAAACCCTGGGGAAGATGAAAACTTCCCTGTACAGACCCATATGCATTGGTTTTTAAGACCAGGGAATCTATGTTTTGATCATTTACATCTTTCAGATATAGCGTTGTTTGAAATCCGGAAACAGGCTTGTACTTCTTCGTTATAAAATCCTTGGTTACCAGTATATTTTTAAAATATACTGTCTGGCCTGGCCGGTAAATGGAGCGGTCCGTAAAGAAATTATCCTTCAGGTGGTCTTCCTCATACGATTTTGAATTTTTGTTCTCATCGTCTTCTCCATTGCGATATATGTTAATATAGCTGGTGGTGGACAGATAGTCTTTGCCTGACGAGAACTCTAATTTTAACTGGGAATAATTGTTGTCGCCTGATAGATGAAAATACCCATGCTCATCGGTCTGGTAATTTTTTGCAGGCTGGAAAACGCTTTTCCCATTCACATATTTTTGAATCAGGCTTTTAACACGCACACCCGGCATCGCGTTGCCGGAATCGCGGTTAAGCACAAAAAAATCGAGATCCTGTTTTATAAATGATATGTATGAACAAAAAAAAGTTGTAAGCCCCATAATGGCTCTATCACTAAAAAGCGAGTCGGAGCTGGTCAGTAAGGCGTACTGACCCAGTGGCAATGGATCGATTCTGATTTCCACCCGATGCTGCTGGTAATCTCCCGTCTCCGGTATTTCTCGGCTGAAAGTTTTGTCAAATGGCAAGTGCATCCATTTTGACCAGGACTTGAGATCATAATTGTCGCGTTCAAAGGCCTCCTTTGTTGCATCGTCAATCCGTATTATCCTCCCATAAATTTTATGAACATTTCTATATGTAATCAGAGCCCGAAATGGCAGGCCGGGAAGGTTTACCTGTTCAACATTCAATGTAAATGAACGACGGTAAATATTTTTTAGTAATTGTTCACACAGGTAACTCCCTTCGCCTGTATCATGATGTTTTAAGCCTTCTTCACAAATGCCGATTGCTTTTAAATAGTCATATCTGTGCAGGCTGTCTTTCAATGGATCATAGGCGGAAGCTTTATCTGCCCACCATTGCGCCTGCAGATACCAGGCCTTTGAAGCTGCGGACAATGAACCATATTGCCTTGTTATCCGGCTCAGCGCATTCATATATAAGGAATCCTTTTCGGACAATGAAGAAAGTTGATAAACAAATTGAATCCTGTTTATATCGGCATCAATCCAGGCATCGAGTGGAACATCCTTTGCATGAAACCGTAACAGTTTCTGAAATATTTTTAACGCATTTAAAAAATTGGAAAGGCTATCGGTATTCGAAAAACCGACATGCATAAAAAAGGGAGCTTCGGTAAAAAGAAGAGCGTTCTCTTTCAGATTGTCATCCGCCGTAGACGATTCCAGTTCTATAATCAGTACGAAAATAATCCAGTGCACGCCAGGCCAGGAGATCGTATAAGGTTGGTCTCAGATCCCGGGCATTACCCCTGATCAGTACCGGATTAAATTCTTCCAGACGGGTTTTCTGCAAGGAGCCCGGATTATCGAGAGAAGCGAGATATAAGGAACGGATCTTCCGATTGAACCGGTCGATGGTCCAGGTGGAAATATCGGAAGAAGTATCTGCCTGGATGGCCGTTCTGGTTCTAAATTGGTAACGGTGTCCCTGCAGCCATTGAAATAATTGTTCGGCCTCGATACTTTTCAATAATGCAGCAACACGCGGCGGAGCAAGAGGATTTCATTTTCCAGTTCTTCGATGGCTAATGTGATATTCCGGTTGTCATCTGTTTCCTCCAGGTAATTTTTGTAAATGATCGCCTTCACCCACTGAGCTTCCTGCTGATCTTTTTTTGCAGCCGCATACACTTTATTTATTTCCGACAAAGCAGATTTCGGCAGGTTTTTTTTATTCATCAATGAGTCAATCAGCTTCCATTCCTGTTCATAGGGAAAAGCTGATTGTCCGAAGAATTCAAGTGAACAGAGTATTAAACCGGAAAAAAACAACAACCTTTTTAGAAACATATCATATCCTTTAATAAAAAGCTTTAGGCTTAGGCTTTAGCTTGAGGCCTTGAACTTAGAGATGCACGTCTTTGGCAGATTACATACCCTTTAACGGAATTATAACGATCCCAAGTTAAACAATCAGTGCGGCCAACCCTCTTAGAAGCACAAGCATTTATTCACCTTAAAAAATGTTTTATGAAAACAAAGATTCCCATCCTGATCGCAGCCGGTCTTTTTCTTGTCACCGTATCAAAAGCACAGTACGGTGCTCCATGCCCCGACAACCGGGTTGTCATTCAGGGCCGGGTGGTAATTCCCGGGCCGCCCGTAATCGCATTTCAATATAATAATGTTCCGCCTGTGCGCTATGACGATCGTCGCGACAGAAGATATGATGACTATGCTCGTTACGATGATCGCAGGGACTGGAGGGAAGTTGAATATGATCGTTATTGCCGGGAACAACGGGGGTACAGAATGAGCCGGGAAGAGTTTTACAGGACCCGTTGTGATTACAGAGGAAATCCATCATTACAGCAGAAAAAAGTAGTGGTTTACAGATACTAACAAGCTTAAAGCCTAAGGCCTAAAGCCTAAAACTCGGCAATTAAATGGAAAAGTCCTCCTGAATTCAGGAGGACTTTTCTATATCAAAAAGTTTTTGGCTTTAGGCTTTATGCTTTATGCTTTGTAAGGACCTTCGCCATCGTTGCCCCGATATCAGCAGGACTCTGAACCACTTCGATTCCGCATTCAGCCATGATTTTCATTTTTGCCGCAGCCGTATCATCAGCTCCTCCGATAATTGCACCGGCATGACCCATACGGCGTCCGGGAGGTGCGGTTTGTCCGGCAATAAATCCAACCACCGGTTTCCGGTTATTGGCTTTGATCCAACGTGCTGCTTCTGCTTCCATACTGCCACCGATTTCACCGATCATGACAATTCCTTCCGTTTCCGGATCATTCATCAAGCAATTCAACCGCATCTTTAGTAGGCGTTCCGATAATCGGATCTCCACCAATACCAATGGCAGTAGATACTCCCAGTCCTGCTTTGGCTACCTGGTCAGCCGCTTCATAAGTGAGTGTTCCGGATTTCGATACGATACCGATCTTTCCTTTTATGAATACAAAACCGGGCATGATACCCACTTTGCATTCATCGGATGTAATAACACCCGGGCAATTCGGTCCGATCAGGCGGGTATTGGTGCCCGTTAAATAATGTTTCGCTTTTACCATATCCTGTACGGGGATTCCTTCCGTAATACATACCACCAGGGCAATACCTGCTTCTGCTGCTTCCATGATGGCATCAGCAGCAAATGCCGGCGGTACAAAAATGATGGACACATTGGCGCCGGTCGTTTTTACCGCATCGGCAACCGTATTGAAAACCGGGCGGTCGAGATGTTTGCTTCCTCCTTTACCGGGAGTAACTCCACCTACAACCTGGGTGCCGTATTCGATCATCTGGGAAGCATGAAAACTGCCTTCCGTTCCGGTGAAACCCTGTACGATGATTTTTGAATTTTTGTTGACTAAAACTGCCATTGTTCTTGATTAGGTGGTTTTCTCAAAATTAGTTATTTCAGCAATTCATCCATGTTCCGGTCATTATCGATCTTTCCCTTCATTTCCAGCATCCGCATGTCTTTGGCATCCTGCAGGAATTCAGAAGCAAAAATGAAATCATTCAGTTTTTTATTCTTGCTGAAAATGATTTCCTTATTGGTTCCTTCCCATTCTTTTATTCCCTCGTACATATAAATGATATGATCGCCGGTTTCCATTACACTGTTCATGTCGTGTGTATTGACGACCGTAGTGATATTATATTCCAGGGTAATTTCCTTGATCAGTTTGTCGATCAGGATGGAAGTTAGCGGATCCAGTCCGGAATTGGGTTCATCGCAGAAAAGATATTTTGGATTCAGCACAATCGCCCGGGCGATTCCCACTCTTTTTTTCATTCCGCCCGATATTTCTGCCGGAAATTTATTATTCACGTCCTTCATATTCACCCGTTCCAGCACTTCATTTACCCGTTTTAGTTTTTCGTGCAAAGTTATCATTCGTAAACATATCCAGCGGAAACATGATATTCTGTTCCACCGTCATGCTGTCAAACAAAGCTGAACCCTGGAAAAGCATACCGATCTGCCGGCGGAGTATTTTCCGTTCCTCCTCATTCATGGTCGTAAAACTTCTGCCGCTATAGGTGATTTCTCCTGAATCCGGTTCAAAAAGACCGACAAGGCATTTCATCAGAACCGTTTTTCCGCTTCCGCTGGAACCGATGATCAGATTACATTTACCGGGTTCGAATTTGGCATCCACTCCATTGATGACCAGTTTTACCGCCAAATCCTTTTTTTAAATCTTTTACCTCAATCATTTATTTCGCTTATAATAGTAATGGCTGAAAGTACATAGTCCGCCAGCAGGATCATTACACAACTCACTACAACCGATTTGGTACTGGCCCTTCCAATTTCCAGTGCGCCTCCGTTTACATAATATCCATAAAAAGAAGAAATACTGGAAATGATGAAGGCAAAAGTGTAGGATTTCGCCAGGGCAAAAAAAACATTATAGGGTTTGAAATATTGAAACAATCCTTTATCAAATTGTGAAGCGGAAACGATTCCTGTAGCGACAGCGGCCAGTTTTCCGCCCAGGATACCCAGCACGGCAGAAATAATCACCAGCAGGGGAATCGTGAGCAGGCGCTGCCAGGATTTTCGGCAGGATCAGGTAAGTGCGTGGTATTGATACCCATAATTTCAAGCGCATCGATCTGTTCACTCACCCGCATATTTCCAAGTTCACCGGCAATCTTACTTCCCACCACGCCGGCCAGTACGATACAAACCAGGGTGGGAGAAAATTCAAGGATCACCGTATCGCGTACAATCTGTGCGATGGTGGAAAGGGGAATCAGCGGACTGACCAGCTGATAAGCAGTTTGCAAGTGCAGATACAGCTCCCATAAAAACAGAGATGATAACAACAATGCCCAGCGACCGGATACCGATTTCCACACACTGATGCATGAATTCCTTCCAGTACATCTTCATGTTTTCGGGTTTCGAAAACATTTCCTTCATCATCAGTATATATCGCCCCAGTTCGGTAAAAATATTCATGTTAATTCCTGAAAGTACAATTTATTTTTTTGATCTTTTCCACCAGGGCGACCTGCGCATGGCTTCTTCCGGTGTTTGCTGGCATTTGGTTTGAGCGTCGATGACCGCAACCAGTGCCATATTATAAATACTTCTAACGGAACTGCCCAGCTGGAGTACGTGCACCGGTTTTTTCATGCCGAGTAGAATCGGGCCGATCGCATCTGCAGCACCCAGTTCCTTCAAAATATTATATGCAATATTTCCTGCTGCAAGGTTGGGAAAGATCAGGGTATTCACTTCCTGATCCACCAGGCTGCTGAATGGATAATTCTCCCGCAGGATTTCATTATTCAATGCAATACTTGCCTGCATTTCGCCGTCCACAATCAGGTCCGGATCTTTTTGTTTCACAATTTCCGTAGCCCTGGCCACCAGTCTGGCTTCCGGTGAATTGCTGGTTCCGAAATTTGAATAGCTCAGCATGGCGATACGCGGCACCAGGTTGAAATGCCTGACTTCCTTTGCGGCCAGCAAAGTGATGTCTGCCAGTTCTTCTGCCGTCGGATTAAAATTCACCGTAGTATCGGCCAGAAACAGCGGACCTTTTTTTGTCAGCATCAGGTACATGCCCGCGATTTTTTTCACGCCTTCTTCCGTTCCGATAATTTCAATCGCCGGACGGATGGTATCCGGATAATTTTTTGTCAGTCCGGAAATCATCGCATCCGCTTCACCGGTTTCCACCATCATGCAACCGAAATAATTCCGGTCGATCATGATTTTTTGAGATTCATATTTATTAAATCCCCTTCTTTGTCTTTTCTGAAAAAATATTTCAGTATATCTTTTTCGCCGTTCTTCCTGTTCCTCACTTCTTGGATCAACGATGGGGAATTCTTCAATATCAATTTTATTTGCTGCGGCTGTGGCACGGATTCTTTCCTTATTTCCGAGCAGGATGGGATAGGCGACTCCTTCATCAAAAAGTATCTGGGCAACTTTTAATATTTTGATATTATCCGCTTCTGCAAAAACCAGCCGTCTGCGGATCACTTCTGGCTTTACTGCCCAAAACACGCATCAGCTGATTATCGAGACCCAGACGTTTGTTGAGTTCAATGGCATAGGTTTCCCAGTTTTCAATATTTATCTGGGCCACATTACTTTCAATGGCGGCTTTGGCAACTGCCGGAGCTACGGTGGAAAGCAACCTGGGATCGAGCGGTTTTGGAATAATATACTTGGGACCAAAACTAATATTTTTTTCATTGTAGGCCATGTTCACGATATCCGGAACCGGAGTTTTGGCCAGTGTGGCAATGGCCCGCACGGCTGCCAGTTTCATGGCTTCATTGATCTGAGTGGCCCGCACATCCAGTGCACCGCGGAATATGAAGGGAAAGCCCAGCACATTATTCACCTGGTTCGGAAAATCACTGCGGCCGGTAGCCATGATAAGATCATCCCGTACAGCAGTCGCTGCATCATAGGTAATTTCCGGATCCGGATTGGCCATGGCAAAAACGATGGGTCTTTTTGCCATGCTTTTTACCATTTCCGGTGTTACAGTATTGCCCACACTCAGTCCGACAAATACATCGGCATCCACCATGGCTTTTTCCAGGGTAATATCTGGTTTGTCAATGGCAAAAACTGAGCGGTCTTCTTCCAGATCATGTTCTGTCCTTTATGAAGAACTCCGTCTTTATCGAATACAATAAAATTTTCAGGTTTGGCACCCAGGGCCACATAGAGTTTGCTGCAGGCCATGGCAGCCGCACCGGCTCCATTGATGACGAATCTTACTTTGTCAATTTTTTTCTTTTGCAATTCCAGTGCATTGATCAGTGCCGCACTGCTGATGATGGCTGTTCCATGCTGATCATCGTGCATCACCGGAATTTTCAATGATGCCCGCAGCTGGCTTTCAATATAAAAACATTCCGGTGCCTTGATATCTTCCAGGTTGATCCCTCCGAATGTGGGTTCCAGCGATTTTACGATCTGTACAAATTTCTCCGGATCGGTTTCATTGATTTCAATATCAAATACATCAATATCCGCAAAGACCTTAAATAAAACACCCTTGCCTTCCATCACGGGTTTGGACGCTTCGGGACCGATATTACCGAGTCCCAGTACAGCCGTGCCATTGGTGATCACCGCAACCAGATTTCCCTTTGGCAGTATATTTATAAACGTCATCTTTATTTAGGGCAATCTCTTTACAGGGTTCAGCCACACCGGGTGAATAGGCAAGTGAAAGATCCCTTTGTGTTTTCGCTTCCTTGGTAGGAACTACTTCTATCTTTCCCGGTTTTCCTTTCGAATGATATTCGAGTGCTTCTTCCCTTCTGAGTTGCTTTTTTTGCATAACGGTTATTGGGGCTGGTTTTGATGATCATGAATACTGGCACCAAGCCAGGCCATCATGCCCATACCTTTTTCTATGGCGGATTCATCAATATTAAATGTCGGCGTATGCACACCGGATGTGATTCCTTTGGCTGCATTCATCACGCCGAGCCGGTAAAAACAATCCGGGAATTTCCTGTGTATAATATCCGAAATCCTCGGAGCCCATACGGACTTCTGTTTCCTGCACATTTTCCTTGCCGATGAATTCTTCGGCTTTTTTTCTTGCTAACAGGATACAAGTTTTCATCGTTATTCACGACCGGATATCCCACATCCACCAGTACATCAATTTCGGCACCCATACCCTGGGCAATACCTTTGCAGATCTGGTGAATCAGTTTATGCGCCTGAAAACGCCAGGTTTCATCCATGGCGCGGAAAGTGCCCATCAGTTTTACTTCAGAAGGAATCACATTGGTCGTATACCCTCCCTGAAACGAACTGATGGTAAGTACTGAAGGAGAAAACGGGTTTTTATTTCTGCTGATCACCTGCTGCAGGGCAACCACAATATGAGAAGCAACCAGGATCGTGTCTACCGTCAGATGCGGAGTTGCTGCATGACCGCCCTTTCCCTCTGATCGTAATATAAATTTCATCTGCACTGGCCATGGATGGTCCGCCGCGAAAACTGAATTTGCCGATTTCCAGTCCCGGATGTACATGTAATCCGAAAATAGCCTGGGGTTGCGGATTATGCAGGACGCCTTCTTTAATAAGCAGGCTGGCTCCGCCGGGATTTTTTTCTTCACCCGGTTGAAAAATGAGTTTGACCGTTCCCTCCCATTCCGATTTCAGTTCCTGTAATATTTTTGAAGCGCCCAGTAAAATGCTGGTATGCGCATCATGGCCACAGGCATGCATGACGCCGTCATTTTGTGATTTATACGGGACTGAATTTTCCTCCCTGATGGGAAGCGCATCCATATCCGCACGAAGGGCAATCACCCTTTTATCGGGATTTTTCCCTTTTATCATTCCGACCACGCCGGTTGTGGCTTTTATTTCAAATGGTATCCCCAGGCTTTTGAGTTTTTCCTGAACAAATGCTGAGGTCTTAAATTCTTTATAACTCAATTCCGGATGAGCATGCAGGTGCCGCCGGATATCAATGGTTTCCGGTGCATATTGTTTTGCCAGTTGACGGATTTTTTCTTTCAGCATATTCAAAAATTAGTCGGGCTTTACTTCTATGATATCATGAACCAGGTAAACTCCTGAAGGGAAATCCTGCGTAAGTTTTTGCAAATAGGGTTCCGCTTCTTCCGGTGTTTTGAAATTGCCCACTTTCAGTTTATAATTTGGCGGCTGATAAATAAGATAGGGCTTTAATTCGGGATAAACCTGGTAGATTCTTGTCTTTATGGCAAATACCTGGTTCCGGTCGTTGGAATTTGCGACCTGAATCCGGTAGCCCGGAATATTCCGACGGCTGTCCCTGGTGGTCACTTCATTGATCTGAATTTGTTTCTTTATCAGAGAATCAACCCTTGGATCCCGGTATATCAGCGAATCCTGCGCATAGGCTGAACCGTTATAAATCAAAACAAATATCAGTATATATTTCATATCGGTTAATTTAAACCAGGCTGAGCTTTTCTTCTTCCACAATCTGCAGGCTTGAACTGCAACCCAGCCTGTCGGCGCCGGCATCTATCAATTCCTTTGCAAACGGATAATGACGGATTCCCCCGGATGCTTTGATCTTTACGCTGTCGGGTAGATTTGATCTCATGAGCCGGACGTCCGAAACTGAAGCGCCTTTTTCAGCATATCCGGTAGAAGTTTTCATAAAGTCAATCCCCATTTTACCATAAATTTCGCAACATCGGATCAATTCATCTTTTGTGAGTACTCCGCTTTCAACAATGACTTTAATTATTTTTTCCTTTTCATGAATGAGGGCAACCTGCGCCTGCATTTCTTTTTCAAGATAAGCCCAGTCGCCGTTTTTCAGGGCAATTAAATTAATTACAGTATCCAGTTCGTCAGCCCCGTCGTGAATGGCTTCTTTTATTTCTGATATTTTGGAATCCAGGGAAGAATAGCCCATCGGAAATCCAATTACGGTAGCTGTTTTTACCAGGCTATCCCTGAGCAACCGGACGGCCTGTTTTACTACAAAAGGCGGAACACAAACCGCTGCAAATCCAAATTCTACCGCTTCCCTGCATAATCTATCAATATCTGCCGAATTGCAGACGGGTTTCAGCAGGGTATGATCAATGTAAGAAGCAACCGGCATCTTTCATTGGCAATTTAAAAGGCGAATTTAATCCTTTTAAGCTAAAGCCATAAGGCTTAGGGCTTAAGGCTTGGGCATTGGCTAATAAATCTGACTAAATAGCGGTTGTATGGATAAATTGTCAATTCCACTTGCCCAATTGCTCATTATTTTCAGGCTTTGATTTTTAAACTTTTTCGTCTTAAATACCGAAAGAGCATAATAGCGCCAAATAAAAAAACGCCGAAAACGAGCAGGTCCACCCGTATCATGGACGATTTTTTTTCTTCATTTTGCAGAAGCCGTTTTTGGGTGTCATGAATATAGAAAGCGAGGCCGGGAAAATGGGTATTCAGTTCATTAACTTCCCTGAATTTTTTCAGTGCATCTTTATAGTATTCGCGGTCATATAAAACCATGGCATCTCCAAAAAGCTGCGAAGTTTCACTGGTATGGGCAAGTACACCGGCACTGTCCAGAAATTCCTGGAGAATAGAAACGGGAATGGCAAAATTCAAGCCCGCAGCCAGTCCGCCGCTGTTTTCAAGACTGCCAAAGGTTGTGAGGCCGACCACTTCGCCCTTTTCATTGCAAACCGGTCCACCGCTGCTGCCGCGGTTGATATTGGCATCCATCTGGATCAGCGGCCAACCGGCGACAGATTTTTTCAATGCACTCACAATACCGGTAGTCAGGGTCGGTTCAATGGCCGATTCAGTAGCCACATAATTATTATTGGTCACCGGACTGGGGAAATCCATATACAAACAATTGTTCTCCTACCTTGGGCAGTTCATCCTGTGCAATTTTCAAAGTGGGCAGGGTACTGTCTCCCATCCATCTTAAGGATGGCTATATCCTTCCCCGGCATGGGCTGACCCTTTATGATTACATGGGCAGATTTTTTAATGGAGCTGGTGATGCCCTTGTCCGAATCAACACTGTATTCGATAAAAATTTCCTTCTTCAGATCATAAAGTGCGATGGAAAACAAACGCGCATATACAGAAGCATAGGTATTATAAAGAATGGACTTTTGTTGTTCGGAAAACCGGGTAGCCCAGGCATTTTCCAGAGCAGAAATATTGGCTTCAGTGATCTGCTGAAAGGCTGACAGAAAAAACTGCCTGCGGATAAATGCATTATCCCGGTCGATCAGGTGACAATTCGTAGCAACATATCCATCGGCGGTAACCAGGAAACCGGTACCGCTGGAAGTGATTTCCTCCGGTTCTTTTATATAATCCAGGGAAGCCTTGAAAAAACGATTGGGATGATTATTGATTTCCTTTAGAACAATATCCAGTTTTTGTTCAGCCGTATAAATTATACCACTGCTGTCCGCTTTTTGAATAGAATCCACCAGGTGGTTAAAATGCCGGGTATCCAGTTGAATCTTGTTTACATATACATCCGCAGAAAAAACAGTTCGTACCATTACTACGCCAGGGCGGTTGACGCCATAATTCTGAACGGCGGTTAAAGCTTCTGGGCATAGGAGTTCCCCGATCCGGCAAAAATTAACAGGCAGAAAGGTAAAAAAGTGCCCTGAAAGCTGAGATCTGGTTTTTCATGGTAAGGTATTCCACTTATATAAAACCTTAAAAGGGCTAACTTGTTGTGGATTAAAGGTAAACTTTTTCTATGTCTTCCACTCCGGCGCCCCTGGCGGAACGTCTTCGTCCTGAATCACTTGACCAGCTGGTGGGTCAAAAACACCTGACAGGCAGGGGTAGTATCCTGCGAACAGCCCTCGAACAGGGCAAAATGCCTTCCATGATCCTATGGGGACCACCCGGAACCGGTAAGACGACCATTGCCAATATTATTGCGCATACACTTCAATCCCCTTTTTATACCCTGAGTGCCATTTCTTCGGGGGTAAAGGAAGTGCGGGAAGTGATCGAAGAAGCCCGGAAAAAGGAAAAAGTGATCCTTTTTATTGATGAAATCCACCGGTTTAACAAAGGTCAGCAGGATGCCTTGCTGGGTGCCGTGGAAAAAGGTATCGTAACCCTGATTGGTGCCACTACCGAAAATCCTTCCTTTGAAGTGAACAGTGCCCTGCTCAGCCGCTGCCAGGTATATGTATTGAAACCGCTGGGTAAGGAAGAACTGATGGAACTAATGCAGACAGCGCTGAATAAAGATCAGCTGGCTGAAAAAAAGGACTATCGAATTAAAAGAAACAGAGGCGCTGATCAATATTTCCGGTGGAGATGCACGAAAACTGCTTAACCTCCTGGAACTGGTTACGGATGCCAATGCAGATCCACTGGTAATTACCGATGAAATGGTGATGGAAACAGCACAGCAACGTATCGCTTTGTATGATAAGAAAGGCGAACAGCATTATGATATCATTTCCGCCTTTATCAAATCCATGCGGGGCAGCGATCCGAATGCGGCTGTTTACTGGCTGGCCCGTATGATCGAAGGAGGTGAAGATGTAAAATTCATTGCACGCCGCATGCTGATCCTTGCCAGTGAAGATATCGGCAATGCAAATCCCAATGCGTTGCTGCTGGCAAATGCTACTTTCGACGCCGTGAGTAAAATCGGTTATCCCGAATCCCGGATCATTCTTTCCCAATGCGCCATTTACCTGGCCAGTTCAGCAAAAAGCAATGCCTCTTATATGGCGATCAGCGAAGCCCTGGATACTGTAAAGAAAACCGGCGACCTTCCCGTGCCCCTGCATATCCGGAATGCACCCACACAACTGATGAAAAATATGGACTATTCCAAGGGGTATGAGTACAGCCATGACTATGAAAAAAACTTCTCCCCGCAGGAATATCTTCCGGACCAGATCAAAGGGAAATGCATTTTTATGATCCGGGGAAAAATGCCAGAGAAGAAGAACTTCGGAAACATTTGCGCAGTCTTTGGGAGAAAAAATATGGATACTGATTTTCACATACTCCACAAATTCATACCACACTAACAATGACCTGGAAACTGAAACCTTTCTCCGACCTGACCCCAAAAGAACTCTATGACATTCTTCAGTTAAGAAATGAGGTTTTCATCGTTGAACAAAACTGTCCCTATCAGGATCTTGACAATAAGGACTTATACGCGTTTCACCTGATGGGAATGAAGGATGATAAATTATTGGCATATGCCCGGCTGCTCGCTCCCGGAATTTCCTATAGTGAATCTTCTATCGGTCGTGTAGTAAGTTCCCCCGCAGCACGTAAAACAGGCATGGGAAAAAAACTTATGGAGGAAAGCATTGAACAAATCAGAAATTTGTTTGAGACAGATACGATCCGCATTGGTGCTCAGCTTTATCTGCAAAAATTTTATGAATCCTTCGGTTTCAAAACAGATAGTGAAATCTACCTCGAAGATAATATTCCACATATCCTTATGTTGAGAAATCCAAAATGAAACTGTTTTCCAGTTGTTGGAATTTGTCCCAATAATATAGTTTATCCTGCTTACACCATATAAAGAACAATTCCCGTTCTTGTATGGTAACTGGTTTCTGTTATATTATAAACCAGAATCCAAACCGTCGAAAACTAAATCGATATTCCATGAAAACAGGTTTACACTCCATTACGGAAGTGTTTGTGTTCGCTGGCCATTGCGCTGGTATTTTATAACCCTTCCTATAGTCAGCTTTCCGCCGGCAATTATTTTGAAGCAGGCGTTACTGTAGGTCCAATGGTATTTCTCGGTGACCTGGGTGGTCACTATGGAATAGGTACAACCTTTCTGAAAGACTATAATATGAATGCCACGAAACTTTCATATGGTCTGTATATTGCAGCCCATCCTTCTGAATTAATTGGTATCCGTCTTTCTGCAAATTTTGGCAGCATTGAAGGAGATGATAACTATATCGTAAATAAGGGCGGGCTTGAAGTTGCAAGACTTCAAAGAAACCTGAATTTCAAATCTTCCATTATCGAAGCCAATTTAATGCTTGAAGTGTACCCGACTGTTTTGTTTGAAGAACAGCCCACGGACGTGACCGGAAGATTAAGGCCATATGGTGTTATCGGAGTCGGTGTGTTTCATTTTAATCCGATGGGTCAGTATATTGATCCGAACACTTCACAAACTACCTGGATTTACCTGCAACCGCTCCATACGGAAGGAGAAGGTTTTGTAACCGGAAGAAATAACTACCCACTTACCCAGCTGAATATTCCAATGGGTTTTGGTTTGAAATACTATGTCAGCCCGAAAGTAAATGTAGGTCTTGAGTTTTTTACAGAAAAACTTTTACGTGATTACATTGATGACGTAAGCACAACTTTTGTGGATCCTGCCGTATTACAGGCGAATCTGCCAAATGGAACTCAACCAGATTGCTATTGCGATGGCGAATAAGAGTCCCCTGCAGGGTATCCCGGGAAGTAATTATAATCCCGGAGACAAGAGAGGTGACCCAACCCAAATGGACGCATATTTCACCATTGGTCTGAAAGTAGGTATCCGTTTGGGCAGTGATCATTCGTATGACAATTCAACCCGGTGCCCGTTCCTGAGGTTCTAAAAATATTCTGTTGATCCGTACCCTTTTTTTACCCTACATGAAAACTGCATCCGATAGTATTAAACGAAAATCAAGGAAGGCTTTATTGCCCCTTGTTTTGATGGGAACTTCTCTGATGTCGTATGCCGGTGGATCATTACCGGTGTCGAACTCAGTAATGATTACAAAGAATCTGAATAATAAAAAGCATAAAGTGAAGCTTTTTACAGCGTCAGATTATAAAACCCTATTGTTTACCGTAAATGGAGTTGTAGCGAAACAGTATAACTTATTCATATTCGATCTTGATGGCAGACTGATTGCAGAGTCTGCAATCCTTAATCAGGAAACCGGCATTCTTCCCGAAATCTCTGCAGGCGCTTACCTGTATGAGGTGTTCGCAGGTGATATGAAAGTGGAAAATGGTCAGTTGAAAATTAAATAACCCTTAACGCAACCCAATAAGCAGCGGGAGAAGTGATTAGTAAAATCCTTTTATCCGAAGGTTAAGTAAAACCTAATCCGTTCCCTATTATTTTGTACCCAAACGGTTTTATTAGTTTACCTCCCGCTTTCCTTATTGGAACTACATATTTTGGTTTGTCCAATATCCTCAGCAGCCGGCGATGAGTAATTGCCGGCTGCTTGTTTTTTAGATTGCTGGTTGGCAGTTGGCAGGATTGACGGTTGTATTCCACATTGTCATTTTCACATTTCATTTCCACCTTCCCTCATATTCACAATTCCACATTCACCACATTATAAATCTGCTTACGATAATTCTTCCTTCAGATACTTTGCAGTAAAGCTCCGTTTCACCCCCACCAGATTTTCCGGTGTTCCTTCAAATAAGATCTCTCCACCCCCATCACCGCCTTCGGGACCGAGATCGATTATATGATCTGCCACTTTTATCACATCCATATTATGTTCGATCACGAGAACCGTATTGCCCCGGTCTACCAGTTTATTCAACACATCCAGCAGGTGACTGATATCCTCAAAATGCAATCCGGTTGTCGGTTCATCCAGGATATAAAATGTTTTTCCGGTTTCTCGTTTCGACAATTCAGTACCCAGTTTTACCCGCTGTGCTTCGCCGCCACTCAATGTTACGGCAGACTGCCCCAGGGTGATATATCCCAGTCCCACTTCCTGCAATACTTTTATTTTTCTGTAGAGATAGTGGACGTTTATAAAAAATTCGACAGGCTTCATCCACCGTCATATCCAGCACATCGCTGATCGATTTTCCTTTATAACGGATTTCCAGTGTTTCGCGGTTATATCGTTTGCCATTACATTTTTCACAATGAACATATACATCCGGAAGAAAATTCATTTCAATCACCCGCATGCCACCGCCTTCACATACTTCGCAACGGCCGCTTTTTACATTGAATGAAAACCGTCCCGCAGTATATCCCCGGATCTTGGCTTCGGGGATGGAAGCAAACAAGGTGCGGATATCGGTAAAAAATCCACAATAAGTTGCCGGATTACTGCGTGGTGTTCGGCCGATGGGTGACTGATCGATTTCAATTACCTTATCAATATTTTCCAACCCCTTTATATTTTTATATTCCAGAGGAACTCCCTTGGATCCATAGGCATGATGACTCAGAATAGGATAAAGCGTTTCATTGATCAGTGTTGATTTACCGCTCCCGCTCACACCGGTAACCACAATAAATTTTCCCAGCGGAAACTTAACATTTACATTTTTCAGATTATTTCCCTTTGCTCCTTTTATTTCCAGATATTTCCCATTTCCCTTTCTTCTTTCTTCAGGAAGTGCAATCTTTCTGTGTCCATTCAGGTAATCTGCGGTGATGGTTTTTAATTTCAGCATACTGGCAGGCTTACCCTGTGCTACAATCCTTCCTCCGTGAAAACCGGCCTTCGGTCCGATATCCACCAGGTAATCAGCGGCCATCATAATATCCTTATCATGCTCCACGACCAATATACTGTTTCCGATATCCCTTAAATTCTGCAAGGCCAGGATCAATCGCTGATTATCGCGCTGGTGTAAACCGATGCTGGGTTCATCCAGAATATAGGTAATCCCCTGCAATTGAGAACCGATCTGTGTAGCCAGTCGTATACGTTGCGATTCACCACCACTTAATGTTCTTGTTGGACGATTCAGGGTGAGATAAGTGAGTCCCACATCAAGCAGGAACTGTAATCGTTCGCGGATTTCTTTCAACACATCTTTCGCGATTGTATTCTGTTTATTATCCAGTCTTTTTTCAATATCTCCAAACCAGGCAGCGAGTTTATCCAGGTTCATATTACTGAGCTCCGAAATATTTTTTGAATCGATCCTGAACCAGAGACTTTCTTTCCGCAGCCTTGCACCTCCACAGGTATCACAGGTTTTAAGTTCCATATATTTTTCCACCCATTCCCGCAGCGTATCCGTACTGGAGGCGCCAAACCATCTTTTTAACATGGGGATCAGTCCTTCGTAATCCGATGTGGTAGCTGCTGTTTCTGTTTCATCAATATCCAATGCCGATTCCGAAGCACCTTCTGTAGTCCCATAAAGGATCAGGTTCAGTGCTTTGGCCGGCATTTCTTCTATGGGTGTATCCAGACTGAATTTATTTTTACTGGCAAGTTTCTGTACAGCCGTAAATGTATATGCATCCCGTTCATTGCCCAGCGGCAGGATACCTCCTTCATTTACAGATTTTGTTCTGTCAGGAATAATAGCGTCCAGACTGATCCGGTAAACTGCTCCCAGTCCTTTACAAACGGGACAGGCTCCATAGGGAGAATTAAATGAAAAACTATTGGGAGATGGTTCTTCATAACTGATGCCTGTTTCATCACACATCAGTTGTTTGCTGTACTGAACAATTTTATTTTCATCATTGATCAGCAGAAACATCAGGCCTTTGCCCATTTGCAGGGCTGTCTGTATACTTTGACTCACCCGTGTCTTCATATCAGTCGTTACGGCAAGCCGGTCAATCACCACTTCGATATCATGAATTTTATACCGGTCCACCTGCATCTTCGGAACCAGGTCCTTTATCTCACCATCCACCCGAACTTTCACAAATCCTTTCTTCCGGATATCTTCAAACAATTCCCGGTAATGCCCTTTTCTACCGCGAACCAGGGGAGCAAGAACTGAAATTTTTTTGTTGCTGAATTTCTGAAAAATATTTGCGACAATTTCCTCTTCGCTGAATTTCACCATTCGCCGTCCGGTATTGTAAGAGAAAGCCTCCCCGATGCGTGCATATAACAGACGGAGAAAATCATACACTTCGGTAACCGTTCCAACTGTACTCCGGGGATTTCGGTTCGTTGTTTTTTGTTCGATGGAAATAACCGGGCTCAAACCTGTGATCTTATCCACATCCGGCCTTTCCATATCACCAATGAACTGCCGGGCATAGGCGCCAAAGCTTTCCATATATCGACGCTGGCCTTCAGCATAAATCGTATCAAAGGCAAGCGAAGATTTTCCGCTGCCACTGATGCCGGTGATCACCACCAATTGGTTTTTTGGAATGGCAATGTCAATATTTTTCAGATTATGCACCCGGGCTCCGAATACCTCAATCATTTCTTCCCCGGCTGCTGGGGACGGACTATTTTTTTCCACCATAAATTGAATTGGAGTTGATAAAGATAATAACAAAATACCGGGCATCTTGTTCCATCAATACGCAAAGGGTTAAAAAGAGCCAGTCCGTTATTCGATAAAAAAATTTTTAAATTTAAATAGCCGGTTCTATCTTTGTAGCAGTTCTTTTACTTGCTTATCAAGAAAGGCTGAGGGTAATGGCCCTGTGAAGCCTTGACAACCTGTTACGCGATAAGTGTGACAAGGTGCCAATTCCATCCGCCAACTGGCGGAACGATAAGTCAGATCACAGCTTACTAATACTAATTATATGAAAAGCTCTTCTGACCTCCGGAAGAGCTTTTTTGTTTTAAAGCACTGCTTTAATTCCGGAAAGTATTCCGGTCAATTCTTGAAAGCATATTCTATTCACCAAAAAATCCCGGAAGGGAATGGAGGAATTATTTTATGCATGAAACAACAGCATTCATTCACAGCATCCCGGTAGATCCGCTCACCGGGGCAGTCTCGGTACCCATCTATCAGACTTCCACTTTTGTACAGGAAGCACCCGGCGTACATAAAGGTTATGATTATGCGCGAAGCAATAATCCCACCCGCGCTGTATTGGAAAACCTTATTGCCGGGCTGGAAAAGGGATCCCGCGGACTTGCATTTGCCAGCGGACTTGCAGCCATCGATGCTATTCTTAAACTCCTGAAGTCCGGCGACGAGATCATCGCCGTAGACGATATTTATGGGGGCGCATTCCGGCTTTTCGAACAGGTTTATAAAAAGTTTGGAATCCACGTGAATTATGTGGATGCAGCCAATCCGGAAAATGTATTTCAGGCGCTGAATGAAAATACAAAACTGATCTGGCTGGAAACGCCCAGCAATCCCACGCTGAAGATTGCAGATATTTCAGCGATTGCTGCTATCGCGAAAGCGGGTAATTGCCTTCTGTGTGTCGACAATACTTTTGCTTCACCGGCCCTGCAAAAACCCATACAACTTGGTGCCGACATTGTGGTGCATTCAGCTACCAAATACCTGGGCGGCCACAGTGACCTGATTGCCGGACTTGTCGTAACAGCAACCGAGGAGTTGGGTGAACAAATCAGGTTTTATCAGAATGCCGCAGGGGCCATACTGGGTCCCTTTGACTCCTGGCTGGTGATCCGGGGTATGGAAACACTTTCCCTGCGGATGAAACAGCATTGCAATAGTGCCCAGCAGATTGCAGAGTTTTTACAGGAACATCCGGCGGTGGACAAGGTTTTTTATCCGGGATTGAAATCCCACCCCAATCACGCGGTTGCCATAAAACAATCAAGGGGATTTGGTGGCATCGTATCTTTTACATTGAAAGAAGACAGTCTCGCTGCAGCCAGGCGTTTTGTATGTTCAACCAGGCTTTTCAAACTGGCTGAAAGCCTGGGCGGGATAAAGAGCCTGATCAGTCATTCGGCAGAAATGACACATAAAACCATTCCTCCGGAAATCAGACGGGCAGCTGGAGTCAGCGACAGCCTGATCCGCCTTTCGGTAGGTCTGGAAGAAGCAGAAGATTTAATCGCGGATCTTCGCAACACATTTGACCATATAATTGTTAGGACAAACAAACATTCAAAGCTTTTGGAAAATTGTTAACTTCTGTTATGGATGCACATAAGAAACTGACGATCGGACTTTTTGGATTTGGTGTGGTGGGCGAAGGTCTCTACCGCATTTTAATGCAAACACCCTCTCTTAAGGCAAGTATAAAAAAAGTATGTATAAAGCATCCGGGCAAAAAAAGAAATGCGCCGGAAGAACTTTTTACTACCGACCGGAATGAATTATTGAATGATCCCGAAATAAATGTAATTGTGGAAGTGATCAATGAAACCGAACCCGCCTTCGAGATTGTCAGCACAGCATTAAAAAATGGAAAGGATGTGGTAAGTGCCAGTAAAAAAATGCTGGCCGAACACCTTTCCCAGTTGCTGGAACTTCAAAAAGAAACAAATCATTCGGTTTTATATGAAGCAGCCGCCTGTGCCTCCATCCCGGTGATCCGGAACCTGGAAGAATATTATGATAACGATCTCCTGCATTCCATGCGCGCAATCGTAAATGGTTCAACCAATTTTATTCTTACAAAAATGTTTGAAGAAAAACTTGACTTCAAACAGGCTTTGCTACTTGCCCAGCAACTGGGATTTGCCGAAAGCGACCCATCGCTGGATATTGAAGGCATTGATGCGGTGAATAAATGGGCCCTCTTACTGGCGCATGCATATGGCATTGTGGCGGATCCGCATAAAATTGTATTTAGCGGCATACAATATATACAGGCAGGAGATGCGACGGTGGCTGCGGAAAAACATTATGAAATAAAACTGGTGGGCCAGGCAAAAAAATTACTGAATGGTAAAGTAGCGGCTTTCGTACTGCCCCAGTTTGTAAAATCAGATGATCACCTGAGCTTTGTAAAGAATGAATACAATGGCGTGGTCATCGAAAGCGGCTTTGCAGATAAACAATTCTTTTACGGAAAAGGTGCGGGTAGTTTCCCTACGGCTTCTGCTGTCCTGAGCGATCTTTCTGCATTAAGATATCAGTACCGGTACGAATACAAAAAACTCTATCACCATGCACCACTCGAACTGACGGATGAGTTTTTTGTAAAAGCTTATATCAGTTTCGATGACTGGGATTTTATTCCAAAGGAAAAATTTGAATGGATAGAAGAATGGCACGCTGAAAGCGACCGAAAATATCTTATCGGAGTATTATCTTTCAAAGAATTGCAGAACAACTGGTGGCGGGAAAATAAGACTTCACTGATTCTTACGCCAGAACCGATTATTGAAGATGTTGAAATCCGGAAGCTAAAGAAAAAAAGTCTGGAGCTGGCGGGGATAAACTGAGCTATAATTTTATAGATAGCCCTATTCGGAATATCAATGCGCCCGTGTGGTTGACACCGTTTTTACTGTCTTTCTGTAAATCAATAAATCCATAATTGCCACCGGCTTCTGCAAAAATGCCCATATTGATCCAAGCGGTAAAGCAATCCCACGTTTCCCTCTATTCCGAAATTTCCCTTGTGTAACTGATTTTTAATATTGCCTGTACTATCGAATTTAACAACAACAGAACCGACGGGTTGCGTTTGCTCCTTATCCAGGTAAACCTGACTGGATCCGGAAGCAGAAGCATCCGCCGTCATCAGCAAACCTCCGAATAAGCCACCGTCCCAATATAGTTGCCAGTTTCCTTTACTTCCCAGGTCCATTGTATATTTTAATAATACAGGAAGCATTAAGTATTGCAACCTGACTGTACTGGTAAAGTTGGCGTATAAATATTGGGTTCCCGGTGGGAAATATTGCGCCAGGTCAGACGATGCCGGGATAGTTTGCAGCCCTGATTTCTGACCACCCTGTGTTGACCATTCCAGACCCGTTTCAATTGAAACTTTATCAACAATGTCATATTCTGCAACCAATGCGAAATCGGGACCTGAAATAGACTTGTATCCTTTGCTAACGTCCGAGTTGCCGGATGATGAAAGATTCGGCAGGCTCACGCCCCCTTTAACACCGAATTTCCAGCTTTGTGCTGATACCGTTTGAATGGAGAAAAATATAAATAAGAAAACAACTGAGAAATTGTTAAACAAAATCTGGATGGATTAATTATGAGTAGTTATTTGTAATTGACTTGTATTGTCGTCTCTATAAAAGTAATATACATATTTCCACACTATCATTTCCAAATTTCATTTACCCATTCTCGCATATTCACAATTTCCACATTTGCCACATCAATTAAACAATAGTCAGGTAATATGAACAAACCCCTCACTGTCTACAACCAGTTTATTTTCCGCCTGCATAAAATCAATCACTTTACGCAGGTGCTCGGAATGAATATCCGCGAACTGATCCAATAATGCCCGGGCAGTCAGCGACTGCGTGCGCGTTCCCTCGCGCAATTTCTGATATATCGCATCAAATTCCGCAGGACTGAGTTTTTCTTTTTCCTTTTTTACACAATTGTCGCAGATACCGCAATTTTCTGCATTTTTTTCACCGAAATATTCTGCGATAGCTATACTTCTGCAGGCTTTTGTTTGTACATAATTCAATATTCCCTGCACCCTCTTCACAAACTGCTCTTTTCTGAACAGATATGCTTTCTCATCAATTTGTATATCCGCTGATTTTCTTCTGGGTTGATTATAGATAAACCTGCGGTGTTTCCTTTTGAGGATCGTATTCAACGATCTGGTAGCGGTGCAACTGATACAATCCTTTCATTACCTGTTCAAGCGGCCAATTCAACAGAGAAGCCAGCATTTTTTCATGTACAGCTACAGGCTGATCATAGATTCCGGCATAGGTTCTCAACAAAACCTTGATCAGGGGATCCAATGCCGGATTTTCTTTTTCGAATTGATTGAGCGTATCCCTCTCACAGGTAAAATATAAGGTGGCGGGCGTAAAAACCGGATCATTCATAGTGATAAATCCCTCCTGCTGCAATACCTGCAGAGCAGCCTAAGCGGGTTTGGACTGAAATGAAAATTTCTTCAGAAAATCATTCAGGTCAAATGCATATCCGACCTGTTCTGTGCCCAGCGGAACCTGCAGGTAATTCGCGAGTCCCTGATAAATCTTCCGGATATAATCGAGTGGAGGATATTGCATTTTATGCGCCGAGGCGAGTTCCTCCAGCATCTCGTCATTATATAACAAAACAGCATATGATTTTTTACCGTCGCGGCCGGCACGACCGGCTTCCTGGTAATAATTCTCAAGGTTATCCGGCACTTCCGCATGTATAACCAGTCGCACATCCGGTTTATCAATACCCATTCCAAATGCATTCGTACAAACGATAACCCGAACCATATTTTTCATCCAGCGTTCCTGTTTTTCATTGCGTACATCCTGTGCAAGTCCCGCATGATAATAATCCGCTGAAATTCCGTGCATGTTCAGCAGGTCACTGATCTCTTTAGTCCGTCGCCGATTTCGGCAATAAATGATCGAGCAGCCTTCAAGACGTTTGCAGAATATCCAGTATTTTATTTATAACAGAACTGGTTTTGTGTGCGCTGAAAGAAAGATTCGGACGCAAAAAAGACTGTGTAAAAATCCTGGCCTTAGTCATTTTTAGTTTCAGGCAGATATCTTCCCGGATAAAGGGTGTGGCAGAAGCTGTCAGCGCCAATATCGGAACACCCGGCAATTCATCCCGGATATCCGCGATCCGCAAATAGGGAGGTCTGAAATCATATCCCCACTGAGAAATACAATGGGCTTCATCTACCGCAATCAGACTCACCTGAAGTGCAGGTAAAAATTCTTTAAATAGATCTGTTTCCAGTCTTTCGGGAGAAACATACAGAAAACGGCAATTCCCGGTAGCAGCCAGTTTAAAAGTGGAAATCACATCCTTCCGGCTCATACCGGAATAAATCGCAAATGCTGTAATTCCCTTTTTGCGGAGATTCTGCACCTGGTCTTTCATCAGGGCAATCAGCGGGACTGATCACCAGGCAAAGTCCTTCCTTCACCAGAGTCGGAACCTGGAAACATATGGATTTACCACCACCTGTCGGAAGCAGAGCCAGTGTATCGCTGCCCGTCCAATACGGAATCTGACAATTTCTTCCTGCTGTGGGCGGAAGGAATCGATAGTTCCAGTATTGTTTCAATACTTCAGCAGCGCTGATCGGTTCATGTGCCGGAATCTATCCTCAATTTACAGTAGCTTTTTTACAAATAAGCGGGAAGAATTGATCAGCAGAACCACATCGCTGAATGCCATAGCTGCTGCGGCAACGGCCGGTGTGAGCAATCCAAAGCCGGCTATCGGAATCGCCAGCACATTATAAAAAAAAGCCCAGAACAGATTCTGCCGGATCGTGAGAAAAGTATTTGCGACCCAACTGCATGGCCAGGGGAAGTTTTTTCAACCCACTGTTCATTAACACAACATCTGCTGTCTGCACGGCAATCTGTGATGCATCACTCATCGATATACCCATTCACTGGCTTTGGCGAGTGCAGGTGCATCATTGATACCATCTCCTACCATTGCCGTCGGCAGATAAAGCTGAAAGTCTTTCTATCTGTTGCAATTTTTGTTCGGGTGTTTGTTCAGCAATCACTTCATCCATTCCCAGGGCTGAGGCAGTAGCCATACATTTTTGTTTGCGGTCACCACTGAGCAGGATGGTTTTAATACTTCTGCTTTTTAAAATATGTTATTACTTCTGACGCTTCAGGTCTGATTTCATCCTGCATATCCACCCATCCGGACAATCTGATTATTTTTTGTCAGCCAGATCGTATGATCAGCATCGACATTTCCGACAAAAGCAGCTGATCCGGCTTTAAATTCATCTCCCTGGCAGGCTGGTTGCCTGTATCCCATAACCTTTGATCTCTTCTATTTTTTTCCAACTAATTTCCGACTGGTTCTTCCATACTCGGGTCAGTGATTGGGCAATCGGATGATTGGAATATTTTTCCAGCGAAAACAAGATTTTGTTGAAATTCTTCTTCGGTCATATGCAGGATCCAGAATTTTAAATTCCCGAATACTGAATGCCCCGGTAGTGAGTGTTCCGGTTTTATCAAAAACAACCTGTTTGATTTTTTTGAACAATTCGAGGCTATCCGCATTTCTGAATAGTATTCCATTCCTTGCTGCGCGGCCCAGACCGACCGCAATCGCTGCCGGTGTTGCGAGTCCCATGGCACAGGGACAGGCAATCACCAGCACCGCAATACTTCGCATGATGGCCGACTGGAAATCATGCAGGATAAAATAATTCAGCAAAAAACAAATGAATCGCAATGCCAATAACAACCGGAACAAAAACAGCGCTGATCCGGTCGGCCAGTAACTGAATCTTTGGTTTGTCAGATTGTGCCCGTTTTACCAGGTCAACCATATTGGATAAGACAGAATCTTTGGCTGCTGCCGTTACCTGCACTTTGAGATTGCCATCGATTAAGATAGATCCCCCAATCAACAGATCTTTTGTTTTTTTATTTACCGGCAAACTTTCGCCGGTAATGATCGCTTCATCCACCTGTCCTTCTCCCCAGAGGATTTTTGCATCCGCCGGTACCTGTTCCCCGCTTCGGATCAGCAGCAGATCGCCGCATTTCAACTGCAGACTGTCTACCGGAAAAATGATTTCCTGATGCTGGTCGTCAAATGCAATCATATTGGCCGTAACCTTCTGTGTTTTCAACAAGTCTGGTCAGCGCTTTCTGGGTTGTTTGCAGGGAACGTTCTTCCAGATAATTTCCGAAGAAAACCAGCGTAATAATAGCTGCCGATGTTTCATAAAACTGAATAGGATTCTCCAAGATTCAAGAAGGTGCCTGAAAGGCTATATATAAATGCAGCAGTAGCTCCCAGGGCAATCAGTACATTCATGTTGTAGGTGCCCTGCTTAATACTGTTGATGGCACTTCTTCCAAAAAAATACATACCCGTTATATAAACCGGCAAACATAATCATCAATTGTACCCAGGAGTTATGAAGCCAGTGCAGGAGCGGCCCATGCCCGAGCATGTGCAATTGCAAAAGAAGGGTAAAGGGAACACAAATAGCAAGATAACGGACGAATTTGTTGGGATGTTTTTTAACGGCGGATTCGTCCGCTATATGGTATCCGAGGCTCTCGATCCCTTTTTTCAGTTCCGGTTCAGGGATACCGGGCTCGTTCAGAAATTGTGCTTCCCCGGCTGTCGAGACTGACCTGCACTTCTTTCATTCCCTTTTTCTCCAGAAATCCATTGATTGTTTGTGCACAGGCGCTGCAACTCATTCCTTCAACCTTCCAATTAACTGTTTCCATACTTAATTCTTCAAATACCAGGTGCAAAATTACCGAATTCCGACCGAACCCTTTTCATGATCTAAAACAGCCGGGAAGTTATCTTTGTTAAATGGAATGGACATTTACCCTGACCGGCATCGATCAAATGGCCCAGGTTTTCTGGGAAACCTTCCCGGATAAAAAAATATATGCTTTTCAGGGGAAAATGGGTGCGGGTAAAACCAGTTTTATCCGGGCACTTTGCGAGGCAAAAAACGTAGAAGAAACGGTAGGCAGTCCCACATTTTCCATTATTAATGAATATAGTTATCCCGACAGGTATAATTTATCACCTGGACCTTTACCGCTTAAAAGATGAAGAAGAAGCCATCCGGGCAGGAGTGGAAGATTGTTTGTATTCCGGAGAAATCTGTCTGGTAGAATGGCCGGACCGGGCACCTGGTATCTTTCCCGAAGGACGCACTGGGCGTTTTCCTTGAAATGCTGGATCCAAATACCAGGAAATTACGGGTGCCATCAGTTATTGGAAAAAATTCAGGATAAAATTGTAATTTTCACTCCCCGCGTTCTGCATACCAGCCTGAGGTCAAACAGTCCTTAAATCATGTCGCAACACAGCAAACCGTATATCAGCACTTCATTCAGTTATGAAACCCTTGGAAGAAACCCTGGATGTAAAGCCAAAATCCAGCATGTTGCTGATCGGTGTTCCCAAGGAAACCGCTTTCCAGGAAAACCGGATTGGGCTGACGCCGGAAGCAGTAGGCGTATTGGTCAGCAATGGCCATGATGTGGTGATCGAACATAATGCCGGTGAAGCCGCCCATTACGGGGACAAGGATTACAGTGAAGCCGGCGCCCGGATTGTTTATGAAAAAGCTGAAGTGTATAAATGCCCGACCCTGGTTAAATCCGCCCCGGTGGTAGAAGAAGATCTTCCCCTGTTGCAGATGAACCAGACCATTATTTCTCCCATCCATCTATCAGCACTCAAAGCCGGAGTTGTTGCAGAAAATGATGGAGAAACGGATTACCGGCATTTCATTTGAAAATCTCAAAGATGAAAGTGGCAGTTATCCGATCGTTCGGAGCATGAGTGAAATTGCCGGCGGTGCCGTAATGCTGGTTGCGGCACAGTATCTGAGTTCTGCCAATCACGGCAAAGGTGTATTGCTGGGTGGTATTTCCGGTATTCCGCCGACCAAAGTCATCATCCTGGGAGCAGGTATTGTGGGAGAATATGCTGCCCGGGCCGCGCTTGCGCTGGGCGCTTCGGTGAAAGTTTTTGACAACAGTGTTTCCCGCCTAAAAAGACTTCAGAATAATATTGGTTTTCGCATATATACTTCCGTTATAGAACCGCGGATTCTTTCCAAACAATTAAAAAGCTGTGAAGTGGCGGTTGGTGCACTTTCTTCACAGTCCGGCCGCACGCCGGTTGTGGTTACGGAAGAAATGGTCAGCAATATGCGCACGGGCAGTGTGATCATTGACGTTAGTATTGACCGTGGCGGATGTTTTGAAACATCTGAAATCACTTCACATGAACATCCCATCTTTATCAAATATGGTGTGATCCATTATTGTGTTCCCAATATTCCTTCCGGTTTTGCCCGAACGGCATCACAGGCCATCAGCAATGTGATGATGCCGCTCCTGCTGGAAGCATCGGAAGAAGGCGGATTTGAAAACCTGGTCTGGCACAAAATTCATCTGCGCAGCGGGATTTATATGTTTAAGGGTGCACTTACAAATTTCCATCTCAGTCAGCGATTTGATCTGAAATATACCGATCTGAATTTGCTTGATTGCGCAGTCAGCGATAGTATTGTAATTATGAATATGGGGAATTGTGGAAATACTTCGAATGCTATGTTACATGAATTCACATTTTCACCTTGTCATTTTCACATTCAATTTCCACCTTCTCTCATTCGCACAATTCCACATTCGCCACATTAATGTTTAAGGTTGTTCATATTAATCACTGTCTCGCAAAACGAATATTCCAACGGATCATTGGAACTCACAATCACCAGTCTTTCCGGCAATATTCACGGATCAGTTCCTGATATAAGGCTATACCCGGTGCATCCAGATTGGTCGTGGGTTCATCCAGCAGCATAACCGGCGTATCAGAAAAAAAAGCCTGGGCGAGTTTTACCCTTTGTTTCATTCCTGAAGAATAATAACGGATCTGTTTATCTGCCGCCTGCTGCAATCCCACCCAGTTCCAGGATTTGCAGAATAGTCAGTCCCGGATAGCAGGGTTTAAATTCCTGGTGAAAACGGAAAAATTCATTGGCCGTCATTTCTTCGATCATTTCCAGGTAAGGTGCTGCAATAGATAATAAGGCGATAATAATCTGACAACGGGTTTATCCTCTGAAGTTATAATAGTCGAGTTTCCCTTCCCTGGGCATCAGGGCGCCGGCAATAAACTGAAGTAAGGTTGATTTTCCAGAACCATTGGGACCGGTTATGGCATATGCCTGTGAAGAAAAAAACTGATAGTCGAAATGCCGGAATATCCATTCGCGGTTGAATCGTTTGCCTGCATCAGACAGGATAATCTTCATCGAGATTGCCTTTACTGAAGCGTTTGATGATGCCGCGGCCGCTTTCCCGGATAAAAGTCACAATTTCATCCCGTTCATCTGTAGCAGAAAATTCTTCTTCCAGAAATTCCAGCGCCTGGGAAGTATTCAATCCTTTATTGTAAATGATGCGGTAGATATCCAGGATATGATTGATCTTTTCGATGCTGAATCCCCTTCTTTTCAGTCCTACAGAATTCACACCACAATAACTCAGTGGCAGCCGGCCTGCTTTGATATAAGGAGGAATATCTTTTCCAACCAGGGATCCACCCTGAAGAAAACTGTGTTTGCCGATTCGTACAAACTGATGAATGGCACACATGCCACCGAGAATGGCCTAATCTTCAATGATCACATGACCGGCAACCTGGGTATTATTGCTCATGACACAATTATCACCAACGATGCAATCATGCGCAAGATGACAATAAGCCTGGATCAGGCAATTGCTGCCGATGGACGTTTTTTCCCTATCCTTAGTACCCCGGTTTACTGTAACAAATTCGCGGATCGTTGTATTGTCGCCGATAAATACATTGGAATATTCTCCCTGAAATTTCAGATCCTGCGGAATGGCAGCAATAACGCACCGGGAAAAATCCGGCAGTTCTTTCCGATTCGCGCACCTTCCATGATCGTGACATTGGAACCAATCCAGGTGCCTTCACCAATTTCCACATCCTGGTGAATGACGGAAAAAGGATCAATTTTCACATTGGTGGCAACCTTAGCATTGGGATGTATATAGGTATGGGGATGGATCATTCTTTCATCAGTTGATGGTGTTGAGGCCTGCTGCCCTTTTGACGCTATTTCTTTGATGATTGCAGGTTGCTTCATAAAAAATGCTGAGCACAACCCCAGCCTTACAAAAATAAACTTATTTGCCACAAATCCGCTAATTTAACTTCGCTTTACCAACTGCGCCATCAGGTCAGCTTCCGTAACAACTTTATTGCCCACGAAATACAGTTCCGCGCATTTCAACAATTCCTCTGCGAATTGGATTGAGCAATTCCATTTTCATGACCATCGTATCGCCCGGAACCACTTTCGCTTTGAACTTACAATTATCGATCTTTAAGAAAATACGTATCATACTGTCCTCCGCCTGCCATGGCATTGATGGCGAGAATACCGCCGGTTTGTGCCAGTGCTTCGATCTGCAAAACGCCCGGCATGATGGGATTTCCCGGAAAATGACCTACAAAAAACGGTTCGTTGAAAGTTACATTTTTAATTCCGACAATATGTGTATCCGTCAGTTCAATGATCTTATCCACCAGTAAAAAAGGATACCGGTGTGGCAGCGTTTTTTCAATCTGCTGACTGCTGAAAATCGGTGGCTGGTTGGGATCATAAACCGGTGTATTCTTCAGGTGTTTGTTCTTCCGGATATACTGTTTGATCTTTCTGGCAAAATCCACATTGGTGGAATGGCCCGGACGGCTGGCAATGATATGTCCCTTTGATGGGATATCCGATCAGCGCCAGGTCACCGATTACATCCAGCAGTTTATGCCTGGCCGGTTCATTGGGAAAACGCAGTTCCAGATTGTTCAGATATCCTTCGCTTTTTACTTCCATCTTTTCGCGTCCGAATGCTTTGGCAAGACGATGCATTTCTTCTTCCGTCACTTGTTTATCCACGATCACAATGGCATTGTTGATATCACCGCCTTTGATGAGGTTATTTTCCAGCAGCATTTCCAGTTCATGCAAAAAACAAAATGTACGGCAGGGAGCAATTTCCGTTTTAAAATCCTTCATGGATTTTAATCCGGCATGCTGGGTGCCCAGTACAGGACTATTGAAATCGATCAGCGTGGTCACCTTATATTCCAGGGAAGGCATGGCCATCATTTCCACCCGTTTCTTTTCGTCGTAATGGGTAATATTATTGTCGATACTATACCAGGCTTTGGCGGCATCCTGTTCTTCCAGACCTACTTCTTCAATGATTTCCACAAAGGGTTCAGAACTTCCGTCGATGATGGGTATTTCCGGACCATTGACTTCAATCAGGCAATTGTCAACGCCCATACCCACCAGTGCCGCCAGGATATGTTCAACCGTGCTTACCTGGGCGCCATTATCTTCCAGGGTGGTACCCCGGGAAGTATCCGTAACCAGGTCACAATCTGCCTTGATCAGGGGTCTGCCGGCCAGGTCAATACGCTGAAACTGAAACCCATAACCGGGATTTGCAGGGCGAAGAGTCATATCGACCATGATACCCGTATGCAATCCGGTTCCTGAAATACTGACTGCCTGTTTAAGTGTATGTTGTTTATCGGGATTGAATTGTGCGTCCATCAGTTGAATTATAACCCGCAAAGATACAATTTGAACGGGACTTCCATTCCCCCCACCGGGGACCATATTAACAAAAAATTACCCCTGATACCCCTTAACTGGAAATGATTTAATTTTATTTGTATACAAATGAATATATGGAAGGAAAAAAGCCTAAAATCTTATTGTGCGAAGACGACGCCAACCTCGGCATGGTATTGAAAAACTACCTGGAGCTAAATGATTTTGATGTAACTCTGGAGCGGGATGGCAGACTTGGTCTTGCCGCATTTCAGCGCGAACATGTTGACCTCTGCCTGCTCGACGTGATGATGCCGCATATGGATGGATTTACACTGGCAGAAGAAATCCGCGATGTAAATCCCGATGTTCCTTTATTCTTTCTCAGCGCCAAAACCATGAAGGAAGATATCATCCAGGGATATAAACTGGGTGCGGATGATTATATCACCAAACCATTCGACAGTGAAGTATTGCTGCTGAAGATCAGGGCCATCCTGAAAAGAAATGATGATCTGAATAAAGAAGCTGACAATAAAGAATTCGACCTGGGTTCTTATCATTTCCATCCGAAACTCAGACAGCTGGTGCATAACGGACAAACACAAACGCTTTCTCCCAAAGAAAATGAATTGCTGAAAATGCTGGCCGAACACCTGAATGACCTATTGCCGAGAGAAGCCGCACTTGAAAAAAATCTGGGGTAGTGATACTTATTTTAATGGCCGGAGTATGGATGTTTATATTGCTAAACTGAGAAAATACCTGCGTGAAGACAGTAATATTGAAATCGTAAATATTCATGGCAACGGATTCAGACTGGTGGCACCGGTAAAGGCAACGTCATAATATCCCGTATTTAAATTGGGCATTTCGGAAATTCAGATAGTTGAAGTTTTTTTGAAAGATCTCAAAACGCTTCAGGAAATATCGAGGCGTACTTTCAATCAATCCTTTGCTGCTATGAATACTCCGGAGAATATGAAATTCTTCCTGGATCATCATTATTCGGACGAAAAACTTTCTTCAGAACTTCAGAATCCAGATTCCCGGTTCTTCTTTGCAAAGAATAATGAACAAATCCTCGGATATTTAAAAATTAATCAGGGTGATGCCCAAACCGTTTTGCCAAATGATCAGGGACTGGAAATTGAAAGGATCTATGTTGATGAAGCATTTAAAGGCAGAGGCATTGGCAAGTATTTTATTGAAAAAGCGATTGATTTAGCAGGAAAACTTAATGCACAGTATGTCTGGCTGGGTGTGTGGGAACATAACAAGGCCGCCATTCGTTTCTATGAAAAAAACGGTTTCAGTTCTTACAGTACCCATATTTTTAAACTTGGCGATGATGAACAAACTGACCTGTTACTGAAGCGGATTCTGAAAGAATAGACTAATTGATTTCGTTATATACGATGTATTTAAAAGAAATGCACCTGCAATCAGGATTCTGTAAGTTGCTTTAACAGCTGGCATTTTTGATCTTCGCAAGAATCGGGTTTTCCCCGATATTTTGTCGCCAGTAGTTTTGTTTTCAATAACAAAGCGTATGCACAAAATCAGCGAACCTGAAATTTTATATTTCGGCACCCCCGTGGTATTGATCGGGACCTGTAATGAAGATGGCAGTTATAATATTGCCCCGATATCTTCTATTTTCTGGCTGGGATGGCGGTGTATCATTGGCATTTCCGCCCTTTCAAAAACAACACAAAATATACTCCGGAACAGATCCTGCACATTGAACCTGCCGTCGGTGAATGAAGTATCGGCCGTTAACCGGCTTGCATTGACAACCGGTTCCAATCCTGTCCCGAATGGGAAAAAGCTGAGAGGGATATCGTTACGTGAAGTCCAAATTTGAACTGGCAAACCTGACGCCTGTTCTTTCAGACACCATCACTGCACCCCGAATTGCGGAATGTCCGGTACAAATGGAAGCCATATTTCAGACGGCTCATCCAATTGCTGAAGATGACGAGGAACAAAATGGGAAAATACTTACCATGGAATTCAGGATTCAACGTGTTTATCTGGAAGAATCTATTCTGATGAATGGGTCCAACAAACGCGTGGATCCGGATAAATGGAAGCCACTGATCATGAGTTTCCAAAAATTTTATGGCCTCGGCGGGCAGGTTCATCCGTCAAACTCTTTCAAAAATCCCTGAAGTATTATATCACAGTCCGGATATGGACAAAGCAAGAAAGGAATTTGAAACAATGGAGGTGTGAATAATCAATAATGGCAATTAGTATTCAATTGACCCGTCGGAAAAATTAAATTCATTCCTATCGCTTTCACTAATAATTTTTAATAGTAAGCAATTCCACTTATATTCGGTTTGTTAAATATCTGCCTGTTTAACTCTTCCTCCTGTTGAAATCTGCTTTCCTTTATTCACTTCCTTAATTCTACAAACATGAGAAAAATGCTTGCTATCTGCTTGCTGATCCCATTTATCGGGTTCAGTCAGGCAAAAATTGTATTAAATTCAACCAGGGTATTTCCAAAACCGGAAAAATTTTCTGAATTCGAGAAAGCCCTTGCTTCCCATTCCCAAAAATATCATACCGGCGACTGGAAATGGCGGGTGTGGTCGATTGAAAGTGGTCCTGATGCCGGAGGTTATATGATTACGGAAGGCCCGAACTCCTGGGAACAACTGGATGCCCGCGGTGACCTGGGTGCTGAACATACGGCTGACTGGTCTAAAAATGTAGCTCCGCTTACTACCGAACGCGGCGGTTCTTCCTATATAGAATTCCAGCAAGATTTAAGCACGGTACAACTTACCGACTATGCCGATAAGATTGTAGTAAACCATATGACGGCCAAACCAGGCAAAATCAACACTATTCCCGATTTGATCACGAAATTAAAAAATGCCTGGCAGGCCGGAGGTGAATCGGTTGCTGTCTATGTGCAGGTCGCATCCGGTGAACCGGGTTACCTGACTGTCACCCGTCTCAAAGGCGGGCTGAAAGAGCTGGCCACAGGGTTCCGGAAACCTTTGAAAGAACGCTACAATACAGCTAACGGAGCCGGCTCCTTTGACCAGTTCCTGAAGGATTATGCCGATGACGTTGAAAACAGATGGTCGGAATTACTCACATTCAAACCAGATCTTAGTTCGAAATAATTTTTTACAGGCAGATCTTTGAAGGGCTAATGGCATTTCCCGCTATTAGCCCTTTTCTGTTGTGTAAATATTGGATGAAATGAAAATTTGGATATATTTACGTAACCAGTTACGTAATCATATTGACAATGGACTTTTTCAAACAGGCAGGTAAAATTGCCATCGGAAGCCGGTTACGCATGTTAACCGAAAAAATTACGGAAGACGCCGCCCTGCTTTATACGTCATACCATATTGATATGGAACCTAAATGGTTCCCCGTATTTTACATTCTCTCCACAGGCGGACCAAAAACAATAACGAATATCGCCAGGGAAATCGGGCACTCCCATCCATCAGTTAGTAAGATCATCCGCGAAATGTCAAAGGCCGGATATGTGATTGAAAAAAATGATAAGACTGATGGCAGGAAAAATCTGGTACAACTGTCGGCAAAAGGGAATGAAATAACCAAACGCATACAGGATCAGTATAAAGATGTTGGAAATGCTGTTAATGAGTTGTCCAAACATACCCGAAATGATCTTTGGGAAGCCATCGGGGAATGGGAGTATTTACTAAATGAAAAATCACTATGGTTAAGGGTCCTGGAGCAGAAAAAAAAGCGGGAGGGGAACGATGTAAAAATTGTAGAGTATACCCGATCATACCGGAACGCATTCAGAGATCTCAATGAAGCGTGGATAACAAAGTATTTTAAGATGGAGCCGGCTGACTATAAAACACTGGATAACCCGGAGAAAAGTATTCTTAAAAATGGCGGGTACATATGCGTGGCTCTGTATAAAAATAAACCGGTTGGTGTTTGCGCGCTATTGAAAATTGACGATTCCGAATACGATTTTGAACTTGTAAAAATGGCTGTATCCCCGGAAGTGCAGGGTAAGGGGATTGGTTGGCTTCTCGGACGGAATGTTATAGATAAGGCCAGATCAATGGGAGCTGGTAAAATCTATCTGGAGAGCAATACCATTTTAAAACCTGCTATAAAACTTTACCAAAAATTGGGCTTTCGTAAAGTTGCCGGACACGCAACACCCTATGAGCGGTGTAATATTCAGATGGAGTTGGAACTGAACTGAATGCCTGAAAATCCACGATCGATTCCAACGACATTTGCTCACGAATAAAAAAATGCCCATTCGGGCATCTGTCTTATTTGCGGAGAGGGCGGGATTCGAACCCGCGATAGCGTTTCCACTATACACACTTTCCAGGCGTGCTCCTTCAACCACTCGGACACCTCTCCTTCCGCTTTTAAGGACCGCAAAAATAAGGTTTCAGGTCTTGACTTTCGAATATTTTTACTGTCAGCCCTAAAGGTATCCGGCGTCTGCAGCGGCTTAGCATTAAGATCTCTTAGCTTCGTGAAATATTTTCAGTGCATTGGCTGTAGTAATCGCGGCAACTTCCTCTATATCTGATCCCCTATGATCTCCGCCAGTTTTTCCGCAACATAAATCATATAACTGCTTTCATTTCGTTTACCCCGGAAAGGAACAGGCGGCAGATAAGGTGCATCTGTTTCCAGCACCATATGATTCAATCCGATATTTTTCAGCACACTCCGGAAGTTTACTGTTTTTGTAAGTGAGTGTCCCGCCAATTCCCATATAAAAACCCAGTTCCATAATCTGCCTGGCCGAATTGCTCACCTTCATTGAAACAATGAAATATACCCCGCAGATTTCCTTTCTGATGTTCCCGGACCACAGCAATGGTTTGCTCCATGGAATCCCGTGAATGAATTACAATGGGTAAGTCATAGTGCAGCGCCCATTCAATTTGCTGGTGAAAGGCCTGGTATTGTTCTTTTTCAAAACTACGGTCCCAGTAAAAATCAAGACCGATTTCTCCAATCGCCGCAAAAGCCTGCGTCCAGCAAGGCTTTGCTCGAACATGTTGCAGCGCATTCATCCGCATCTGCTTTTACGGAACAGGGATGCAAACCCTGCATGGCAAAACAAATACCCGGATAACGTTTTTCCAGGTCCAACAATGGCATGCTTCATGCCTCCCGGTCAATTGCCGGAAGGTAAAACCGCTGACTCCGGCGTCCATCGCCCGCTGCATCATACTGATCCATGATCTTCGGCAAAGGCAGAATCATATAAATGACAATGTGTATCAATCAGTTCCATAAAAAATTTGCTTTGCGGATTCTACGCTGTAAAATCAGATTTTTCTTGTACAAAAAGGGGCTAAAGGAAAACACTTAGCCTGATTTCTAATCCGATTATCAACCCGTTTTAGTTCCTCATTCTCTGTGGCTAACTGGCTGTATTGCCATGGTTATCTGTGAAATATGTTTGGTGAATCAAAAAAAGTTCTACCTTTAAATCAGTTTTCATAGGGTACGGATTAAAAACGGGCCAGGGTGTCTACCCCGGCCCAATTTTTTTTTAATGCGTTCCATCTACATACCAGAGCCCGGTTTATTTATTTAATCGTTTCAAAAGAGATATCCTTCACCGGAAAAATACGCAAGAACAAGTGGTAAAGCCTCCTGCAGAACCCGGAAAGCTTTGGCGCTGTCATGAAAAACAACAATGCTTCCGGGACTTCGATTTTCTGATCACACTTTCAGCCGCATTCCTGCCCGTTTACGGATGGATCAAAATCGCCACTCAGTACATCCCACATCACGATTTTATAATTTAATTTTTCTTTCAGATTGTCGGATCTGAAATGCTGCTCGTCCTTCCATAAGGTGGTCGGAATAAATCAGAATCAATCTGCTCACGGGCCTTTTCAATATTCTCAGATATAGACTTTATTATCCGTCTTCCAGCCGTTGAGGTGATTAAAAGTATGATTGCCTACACGGTGACCTTCCATCAGAATTCGTTTATAAATCGCCGTTTCTGCGATCACATTTTTCCCGATACAAAAAAAACTTGCTTTGGCATTATATTTTTTTAACTGATCCAGTACAAAAGGTGTCGCAGCCGCATGCGGTCCATCATCAAAACTGAGGTAAATTTTTTTTCCATCTGCTGCCTGGATAATTCCAGAGACAGCCCGGATAGAGTTTCTTCAGCCAGAAAGGTGTTTTTGTAAAATAAAACATACTGCAAGTTACTCAGAAGCTGTTGATATGAATAACCTGGCCATGCTGCCGGAATATCTTACCATTTTCCTTTAAAAACTTTTCCTGGCTGATTTTATCTGTCAGGAGTTTATCCAGTATATTTTTTCCTCTTCCCGGGTAATTGTAACGGGTTTCCCATATATACAGGCCTGGTCGCAATAACCTTTCAAGAGGGATCCAGCTGGTTATAAAACAGATCGGTGGAAGCATAAATATCAGAGCCGATCACCTTATTCCCGGTCATGCAGACAAATCCCACGATAGTGCTGTCTGCAGATTTAAATTTATTCTGGAAAAAATTGATAATACTCATCATTGAGTTGAATCATTTTTTTATCGGCATTACCCGGAGAGATAGGCAGAACTTTTGCTGGGAATTTTATTTTCCTCGCAGCTGCTTTGCAATTTCCTGCCAGATCAATACCTGGTTCCTGCTTTATCCAGCACTTTTCGCAGCGTCGGGATTGGCAAATCCCTCATAAGCGAATTTTTTTTCCTTTTCACTCCACCGGAGTTCTTCCACACACATCACCGATACATACTGATCCCTTCCATTCGGTTCAAGCAGGGTATCCTGTGCTACCATCCGGTCCTGCCGTCCACCTGAAATGATTTCACCGGAGGAAATATAAATCGTCTGGTCAGAATGATTATTGATTCGAAGGAAATGTACATTTTCCGTGGAAGCAGTTCCTCTTTCGGAAACGACAGCAATTCCCTGTTTTATCGCCTGGCTCAGGGTAATCACTTGGGGCAGCGTTATTTCCAAATCCATGTTTTGGACGAATGGGAATGATGCGCAGGTTTTTAAATTCCATGGCAGAATCATAATCCACATATACATTGTCGTAAGTAATTTCCTGTGCCTGCAGGAGCCGGCAGAGAAATAAACAATACTAAGGTTATGAAAAATTTCACGGGTGAATATACAAATCCAGCCCAGCATTGTACAACCGTGGAACACCTGCTTTAACAAAAAACTCCTGATCACATCTGATCCGGATCATGGATTCCTGCCTCTTGATTATCTTTGCTACCCATGGAAAAAAAAGTAAGGGTACGATTTGCACCCAGTCCCACCGGCGGTTTGCACCTGGGCGGTGTAAGGACCGTTTTATATAATTACCTGTTTGCGAAACAGCATCAGGGTGATTTCATTTTGCGCATTGAAGACACGGATCAAAGCCGTTTTGTGGCAGGTGCCGAAGAATATATTTATGAAACCCTGAAATGGTGCGGACTGGAACCGGATGAAAGTCCGCTGACAGGGCGGTCCATTTGCACCTTATCGCCAAAGTGAAAGAAAAGAAATTTACCGGCAATATGCCGAAAAACTGGTGGAAGCAGGACAGGCTTACTATGCATTTGATACTCCGGAAGAACTGGAAGCGATGCGGGCCGATACACCGGACCAGCTCAAAACCCTTCTCCCCAATACGACCATCAATACGCGCATGCATATGCGCAATTCACTGACACTGGACAGGCAGGAAACAGAACAATTAGTTTCATGCCAATACACCACATGTGATCCGGATCAAAATGCCGGAAAATGAAACCGTTCACCTGAATGATATGATTCGCGGGTCAGGTTGAATTCAATACTTCACTTGTAGATGATAAAGTTTTGCTGAAAGCCGATGGTATGCCTACTTATCACCTGGCCGTGGTAGTAGATGATTATCTTATGCAGATCAGCCATGCTTTCCGCGGAGAAGAATGGCTTCCCAGTGCACCGGTTCATGTTTTGTTATGGCGATATTTGTTTGGAGAAGAAAATATGCCTGCCTGGGCACATTTCCCGCTGATTTTAAAACCCGATGGAAATGGCAAACTGAGCAAACGGGATTCGGACCGGCTGGGTATTCCGATATTTGCGATGGACTGGAAAGATCCCGCCTCCGGAGAAATTATTTCCGGGTTCCGCGAAAAAGGATTTCTGCCGGAAGCTTTTGTAAATATGCTGGCCGTTCTGGGATGGAATGATGGAACTGAACAGGAAATTTATTCTCTCGCAGAACTGATAGAAAAATTTTCGATCGAACGGGTACATAAGGCCGGCGCAAAATTCAATTACGAAAAAGCAAAATGGTTTAACCAGGAATGGATCCGTAAAGTTCCGGTTGATGAAATCAGTCTGCAGGTGAGGAAAATTTTTGCTGAACAGAGGTCTACGGATACCCGATGAAACCTATCTCCACTCGGTTATTGGTCTGATCCGGGACCGATGTCACCTGCTTACCTGAATTTTACACGCAGGGCAAATTCTTTTTTTCAGCTCCGCAAAAATGGGACCTGGATGCCGTCAAACCAAAATGGACGGCGGCCAAAATCCGATTTTTTCAAAGCTTTATACGAATAATTTGAAGAAATTAAATGAATGGAATGCGGTAAATCTGGAAACCGTTTTTAAGGACCTTGCTTTGTCCCAGCAAATAAAACCCGGTGAACTTCAGCTTCCATTCCGGATTATGCTGGTAGGAGAAAAATCAGGACCCCCGGTATTTGAAATCGCGTCTCTGCTGGGAAAAAATGAAACCACAGCAAGAATCAACAAACTTCTCGCTCAAACCAGGTAACTGGGAAGAATATGAAAAAATTAAACGGGTTATTATACTTGCTCGCTCTGATCAAATTCATTCTGCCCTTTTTTTTGCAGAATTCCGTGTATGAACCACACCGCGACGAATTTCTCTATCTCGCTGAAGGAGCCCATCCGGCTTTGGATATATGGAAGTGCCACCCATGCTATCCGTCTTTGCCTGGCTGACACAACATCTGGGAATAACATGTTCTGGATAAAATTCTGGCCTTCACTGTTTGGTGCACTCAATCTGATCCTGGTAGGGAAAATCCTCATTTCACTGGGCGGGAAACAGTTTAGCTCTCTTCCTGCTTTTCTGCTGTTTTTTCTTCACTGGTTTTCTACGTGTTCATTTCTTATTCCAACCCAATATTCTGAAGTCTTTTTTTATTCCGTTATTGCATTCGGACTGATACGCTATATTCAGACAACATGAAACAAATGGCTTTATATAACCGGTCATCGGCGCAGGTCTGGGAATGCTGAGTAAATACTCTGTCGCTTTTTATCTGGTCAGTCTGCTACCCGCACTTCTGCTTACAAAACAACGGACTATTTTTCTAAATAGACATCTTCTACTTTGCTCTGGCGCTGGCCTTTCTTATTTTCCTGCCGAACCTGATCTGGCAGTATGTAAATCATTTTCCGGTTATTTATCATATGCATGAGTTGAGCACCACACAACTTCAATATGTGCCGCTTCCGCTATTTCTGCTGGAACAATTGCTGATGTTTCTACCCTGCTGTTTTATCTGGGTGACGGGTTTTTTTTATCTGCTTATGCAACCGAAAGGGCAGACCTTTTATATTTTTATGCTGGGCATATCTGGGTGTAATCGCCATACTGATTTGGTTTCATGGAAAAAATTATTATTCGCTGGGATTATATCCTGTTCTTTTCGGATTTGGATTCACTGGCGATAGAAAAATGGACGGTCCGCCGGTCCCGTTATTTTCTCCGTTATGTTTTTTCTTCCATTATAATTCTCCTGGGCTGGTATTTTTTATTTTCTTGGCATCCCGTATACTGGCTCCGGAAAAACTGGCTGCCTTCTTATCAAAAAACGAACTGCCAACGGCAAGGGAGTACTAAGATGGGAGGACCAGCAGGATCATCCGCTGCCACAGGATTTCGCCGATATGCTGGGATGGGAAGAAATGGCCCGAAAAGCAGCTGTCGCTTATCATTCCCTGGACAGCAGTCAGCAGGCCAATACCATTATTTTTTGTGACAATTACGGAATGGCAGGCGCAGTAAACTATTACAGGAAAAAATATCGTTTGCCCGAAGCCTACAGTGACAATGCCAGTTTTCTATACTGGATTCCCGATTCTATCCATTATCAAAACCTGGTCCTGCTCACCGATGATCAGGAAGAAATGCAGCATGATTTCATCAAAGAATTTGAGCATGCAGCTGTACGTCGGCCGTGTACAAATCCATATGCCCGTGAGAATGGCACACAGATCATACTCCTGAAAGGTGCCAGTGATAAGTTCCGAAAATTTTTTCATGATAAATTAAATGAAGACAAGCTGAAAACCCAGCGGTTATTAATTCTGTTTTCCGGTAAAACAGTTACTTAAATTTGAATAATGAATAAATCTTTTTCACGTCCGATCCGGGTGCTGGTTGCCAAAGTGGGACTGGATGGTCATGACCGGGGTGCCAAAGTGATTGCGACTTCCCTGCGGGATGCAGGTATGGAAGTTATCTACACCGGACTTCGGCAGACACCGGAAATGGTCGTGCAATGCAGCTATTCAGGAAGATGTGGACGCGATCGGCATTAGTATTTTAAGCGGGGCACATATGACGGTATTTCCAAAAATCATCAATCTGATGAAAGAAAAAAGATCTCACGGATGTATTGCTGACCGGTGGTGGTATAATTCCGGAGGAAGATAGTCATCCGTTTGCAGGAGATGGGTGTTGGAAAATTATTTGCACCAGGTGCCGCGACAACCGATATTTCAGCTTATATCCGGGAATGGGTCATAAAAAACCGGAGTTAATCTAATTTAAAAAATATGTACGAAACATTAACCACCGAACTGACGGACAGTATCTATATCATTACAATTAACCGTCCGGAAAAACTAAATGCACTCAATAAAACAGTCATCCGCGAACTCGGGGAAGCGGTGAATGAAATTTATGTGAATCCGCTGATCCGGGGGGCCATCATTACCGGTTCCGGAAACAAGGCATTTGCTGCCGGTGCGGATATCCGTGGATTTGACGGTTTATCAAAAGAAGAAGGCATGGCACTGGCCAAACAGGGTCTGGATGTTTTTTTCAAAATTGAAAATGCCCCCAAACCAATCGTAGCAGCCGTAAATGGTTTTGCTCTGGGCGGTGGATGTGAACTGGCCATGGCCTGTCATTTCAGGCTATGCAGCGAATGCGGCCCAATTCGGACAACCTGAAATCAGTCTGGGTCTGATCCCCGGTTATGGCGGCACCCAGCGATTAACCCGGTATATTGGGAAGGGTCGTGCCATGGAAGCCCTCCTTACCGGGAATATGATCAGCGCAATTCAGGCACTTCAATTTGGACTGGTTAATTATGTGACCACACCGGAGGAATTGATAAATAAAACTAAATCCATTCTACAACAAATTATCACCAAAGCACCTCTGGCGATTTCGAAATGCATCGCCGCTGTAAATGCCGCCTTGGAAAATGTAGACGGATTGCGCTTGGAAACGACCCTGTTCGGCGAATGTTTCGCCACGGAAGATATGAAAGAAGGCACCGCGGCTTTTCTGGAAAAAAGAAAACCGGTATTTAAAGGAGAGATAGATATCGAATTTTCCAAATTTCCAATACTACACTGAGGTAATTGTCTTTGCACCAAATGCACAATATCTTGTCGCGTTCAAAAATTCGGCATGCTGGTCAAAACCTATGGCAGTGCAGTTTACGGCGTTGATGCCATCACCATTACGGTCGAAGTAAATGTAATGAAGGGTAAGAATTACTTTATTGTCGGCCTGCCGGATAATGCCATTAAAGAAAGTCTGCAACGAATTGAAAGTGCACTGAAGACAAATGGCTTTCTAATGCCCAGGATCAAATTACTGGTGAATCTGGCACCGGCCAATATCCGCAAGTCCGGTTCCGCCTTTGACCTTCCGATAGCCATTGGTATACTGGCGGGCAGCGGACAGATAAAAAATCTTCCCCTCCTCCGACAGTTAATCATTATGGGAGAATTAAACCTGGATGGAAGTATCCTGCCGGTGAAGGGTGCTCTTCCCATGGCAATCCAGGCAAGAAAGGAAAAATTCAGGGGATTCATCGTGCCCGGATCTAACAGTGGGGAGGCAGCTATTGTAAATCAGCTGGCGGTATATCCGGTTACGCATATCCGGGAGGTTGTTGATTTTTTGGACAACCGCATTACAATAGATCCGCCGGATCCCGATATCCGCCAGGATTTTTTTACCAGCCAATATGATTTTGACATTGACTTCAGGGATGTACGCGGACAGCAAAATATCAAACGGGCACTGGAAATAGCGGCGGCCGGTGGACATAATGCCATACTCATCGGACCGCCTGGTTCTGGAAAAACCATGCTGGCTAAAAGATTGCCGACGATTCTTCCGCCCTTAAATCTTCAGGAGGCGCTGGAAACTACAAAAATTCACAGCGTGGCAGGCAAACTTCAGCCGGATGCCATGTTGATAAAACGGCGACCATTCCGGTCACCACATCATACTATTTCGGATATGGCCCTGGTGGGGGGTGGGGTCTTCCACAACCGGGTGAAATATCACTGGCCCATAACGGTGTTTTGTTTCTGGATGAATTGCCCGAATTCCGAAGGTCCGTACTTGAGGTAATGAGACAACCGATGGAAGAAAGAAAAGTAAGTATCAGTCGCGCCCGGATGAGCATAGATTTCCCGGCCAGTTTCATGCTGCTGGCAAGTATGAATCCCTGTCCCTGTGGATTTTACAATCATCCGGAAAGATCCTGCAGTTGTCCGCCGGGTGCCGTCCAGAAGTATCTCAACCGGATTTCAGGACCCCTGTTGGACCGGATCGATCTTCATGTGGAAGTAACGCCCGTCGGTTTTAATGACTTGTCCTCTTCAGACCCAGGTGAATCGTCGGCGGAAATAAGGGACCGGGTTATTGGAGCCCGGTCAACACAAAGTAACCGGTTCGCAGATCAGCCAGGTGTTTATGCCAATGCGCTGATGGACAGCAGTCTTTTAAAAAAAATCTGCCGTCTTGAAAAGCCAGGTTCGATGTTGTTAAAATCAGCCATGGACAAATTAAACCTGTCGGCAAGGGCCTACGACCGCATACTGAAAGTATCGAGAACCATTGCAGATCTGGATGGGAAAGAAGAAATCAACACAGAGCATCTGGCAGAAGCTATTCAATACAGAAGTCTGGACCGGGAATCCTGGGCAGGATGATTAATGGGCGTTTTCAAAGACAAACTTGGTTTCACCCCTGTTGGCTTCACCCATCTTAAGACCTTCCAGTTTCAAATTTTTGAACGAGAATATACCCTTAAGTGTCTGGCGGGCAGTTACTCGGAGAATTTTAAAATCCAGGGCCGGGCGTGCATTGCGGACATAAAAAGCATCCCACTGATAACGGTGAAAAATGCTATGAAAATTATCTGTGAGACCCCGATATCCTTTAATCTGTGCCATACCGGTAATCCCGGGCTTGGCGCAATACCTGAGCGGATAATTTGAAACAGCTATACTGAAGGCCTGATCGTCTTTCTTCATAAATGGACGGGGACCGACTATGCTCATATTGCCAATAAGAACATTTAAAAATTGTGGTAATTCATCCAGGCTGGTTATACGAAGATATTGTCCCAGACGGGTAATGCGTGAGTCATTGTACATAGCCTGTTTGGAATCAGAATCCTGATTTACAACCATCGTACGCAACTTATAACAACGGAAAGGAATACCGAGAAAACCGATTCGGGTCTGAACGAAGAAAACAGGACCCCTGGAATCCAGTCTTATGAGAATGGCCATAATGGGTATAAGCCAGCTAAGTACTAGTGTAATTACAAGAAGAGACACGACTATATCAAAAACACGCTTTCCGATCTGATATAGGAGGTTATCAAATCTGGCTTTGGGTTTTTTGGTCTTCTGGGAAACACGCTGATAATGTGAAACATACTTCCTGCTAACAACGCTGTTCATAAGATATCAGGTTTTAAACGATCAACAAAATGCCCCTAATTCAAATTTACTGCCATTTCCGCCCACACACATCAACAAATGCGCCTAATTCAAATTTCCTGCCTTTTTCCGGTCATTTTCCTCATTTTAACAATAAAAGCTAACTTTTATAAGCATGACAGGAATTGACGGGAAAAGGATGCTTTACAGTAAAAAAAATTTATATAAAGCAATCAAACGAGGCAATTCTCATTTTATTGCAAAACAAAGGAATATGATTGATTTTTAGAAAAAAAAATGAGGGAATTTAACCTCATAAGTGTTTCCCCCTAGCAACTTTAACAAAACAGCCTAATACAATTATGAAATAGTCAATAATAGCACTGTGGATTTTTTGATTTATGGGGGCCCAAATCCAGGGCAAAAAGTCATTTTTTATTCGCCGTAAATCGCCAATGGAAGGATTGAAAAATGAGTAAAAGTCTGATGGCCTTTTTGACCGATTAATGTCAACGCAGCAATTGAATGAACTGACCATCCGGCACCTAACGGTTTTATAAAGCCGCAGTATTTATTATTTTTTCTAAAAAAATGGAAAACATTTCCTTGGTGTAAAGCGTCTGTCAGATAACTTGCACCCTCCGGTTTAAGCGTCATACATTGTGAAAATTTTCCGGGAATTAACTAATCATGTTGCTTGAAAATTACTGCTGAAGACAGTTTTCCGATTCCGGTCAATCCACCAATTAAACAATAAATGAAAATAGGCATTCTGGGCACAAGGGGTATTCCAAATCAATACGGTGGCTTTGAACAACTTGCTGAATATTTATCAGTTGGATTACTGGATAGGTCCTTTGAAGTATATGTTTATAATACCCATAATCACTCCTACCAGGAAAAAACATGGAATGGTGTTAATATCGTTCACTGTTATAATCCGGAGGATAAATTAAAAACAGCCGGCCAGTTTATTTATGACTTCAATTGCATCATGGATGCACGCAAAAGAAATTTTGACGTCTTGCTCATTCTCGGTTATACAAGCATATCGATCTGGGGAAGACTATTTCCCAAAAAAGCCACCATCATTATTAACATGGACGGCCTTGAATGGAAGAGAAATAAATATGCGGGAAGGATCAGGAAATTTTTATTTTATGCAGAAAGGCTGGCAGTAAAATTCTGCGATTATTTTATTGCGGATTCACTGGCGATTCAAAAATACCTGCAAAGCAAATATGATGTTCCCAGCACATTTATTGCATATGGTGCCGAAATGCCCGGGAATGCGGAAGAATATGACCTGGTGGAAAAAGGACTAACCAAATACGACTATTTCCTGATTATTGCCAGGATGGAACCGGAAAATAATATCGAGATGGTACTCGATGGATTTTCAGCGAGTAATTCCGATAAAAAGATGATTATAGTAGGGAATCCAAAAAATCATTTTGGCATATATCTTCAAAATAAATTCCGCGACGATCCCAGAATTATTTTTTTAGGCGCCATATATGATAAAGCAAAACTGCATTCCCTGAAAGCGTTCTCTGTTCTGTATTTTCACGGTCATAGTGCCGGGGGTACGAATCCATCATTGCTGGAAGCCATGGCCAGCGGAGCTTTGATTGCGGCCAATAACAATGAGTTCAATGTATCCTTATTGCAAAAGGATGCCTACTATTTTTTAGACGCTGAAGAGGTCAGAAAGCTGATCGAGGAAGTCTCCCACGGCCCGAAGGAAAATAATATGATTGCCAACAATATTAAAAAAATCAGGGAAGAATTTACCTGGGCGAAAATCATTGACCAATACACAAAGTGTATAATTGAATGTCACACAGATAAAACCGCCGGTTCGAATCTTTCCTGAACTGCGATTTATAAATAAAAAAGTAAAAAGAAATACCAAATGACTGAACCTGTTATTTCAATCATTACCATCGTATACAACGGCGAAAATCACCTCGAGCAAACTATCCGGAGTGTTTTGGAACAGAACTATGCAAATGTTCAATACATCATCATCGACGGCGGGTCAACAGATCAAACGATAAACATCATTAAAAAATATGAGAAAAATATTTATTACTGGGTCAGCGAAAAAGATAAGGGCATCAGCGATGCTTTTAACAAAGGACTGGCCCGCGCCACGGGTGATATTGTCGGCATCATAAATGCCGATGACTGGTATGAACCAAACGCCTTCAATCGGGTTGCCGCCGAAATGGGCGATTCCGATATCTGCTTTGGAGATATCCAAATGTGGAAAAACGACCGTAAGGAGTTTATTCAGAAAGGGAATCTTAGTCAATTAACCAGGGAAATGACAATCAATCATCCGACCGCATTCGTGAAAAGGAAAGTATATGAAACCTACGGGGTATTTGATCCTCATTACCGTTGCGCTATGGATTACGACCTGATACTGAGGTTTAAAGTTAATAACTGCAGGTTCAAATATTTGCCATACACCCTCGCCAATATGAGATGGGGAGGCAACAGTGACAAAACATGGAAAAAGGGTTGCAGGGAAACACTCGAAATAAAAGACAAATATTTACCCGGTCATAACCTGAGTCATCGGATTTACTATCTGAAACACCTACTAGCAATTCAGACTGGAAAAACCCTTTCCAGGTTGAAACTCGGTTTTATTACCCGCATTAACAGGAAACTATTTTCTCCGGTAAAAAAAATATACAACGATTAATTCGATCCGGTTGCCTCCTGGCTTTCCCGGTACATTAATAATGGGAAAAATACAAAAAGGATAATTCCGTATTGAGTTTCTAAGGGTGCGTCCGTAAAACAATTACACAAAAGGAGAATTACAAAAACGGTAAACGACCTCTGGGCTAATTTTTTCGCGAGTCTGATCAGACCGGCACAGGCGATTATAAAAAACGCAAGTCCAAAAACCCCTGTTTCCAAAACAGCCTGAAGAAATTGATTGTGCGTATGATAACCCAGAAAACCCGTTTTGTTTTCCGGGGCGCCTCCGATAAACATATTCTCCCGCGTATACTTTTCATTTAGAATATCCTGGGAATCCCCGGGGCTTAACCCCAGTACCCAGGCATGCTTTTCATTTAATATCTCGTATGCGAACCGCCAGGAAAGCATTCTGAACTGGACACCGGTGAAATAATCAGCCGGACTGAATTTCTGCTGGCCGATCTTTGAAATCCGGGCGTCCCAATCTTCCTGCATCCGTTTCTTGATTGGGGTATCGGTCATGAAAACTCCAGTCATCAACGCTATAAAAATAAAAAGCCCTGCAAATCGATAATCCCTGCGCCTGAAGAATATGTCTGTAAAAGAAAATATATAAAGCAGGTAAAGAACATAAATGCTGATAACAAGTTTGGAAGAGAGTAAAAAAAGGAAAAAAGAGAAATAAACGATTCCAATAATAATTCTGGTTTTATTCCTGAAGAAAAGGAGACTGGAATATTCCTGGATAAGAAACAATAATCCAATGAATACGATCACTGAAAATTGAATAGCGTGTTTCGAATACAAACCAACCAGGTTATGATAAAAAAACACCGATGCGTCGTGATGCTGATTGTACAATATTGCAGCATGGACAATTGCCAGTACGGTTGCGGCGAACAATATCAATATATAGGCCTTCATCCACCTCCCGTAAGATTGCCTGTTTACAAGGGAGCTGTACATCACGCCGATAGGCAGAACAATCATGCCCAGATTGGTCTGAAAAATTGCAAACCCGCGGGGCAGATTCTTCGTGTACAGTAAGGCGATAGCCGCCATGGCAAAATATAAAACCAAACCCGCTGTAAACAGATTAAAAAAACCGGGATTCCACCATTTTCCGGTTTCCAGCCGGTTGACCAGGAAAGCATTGGCAGCCATCATTATCGTGCTAAACCCAACGATAAAACGGATATCGAAAATGAAACCGACGAAGAAAAGGATCACCAGCAAGTCGTGCAGCCGGTTCAGTATTTTGCTCTCCTGAATTCTTTTCATACAAGGAAGAGTCAAATATATATCTATATGCGCCAAATATGCCAATTCCAACCCGTAGCCAATTTGATTCCAAACACCCTTCTACATTGCATGAGGTGATATGGCTCCCGCGAGAACAATTAAACCGAATAGATATTATTTGCTATTTTTGACAGGATTTTCAAAAAAAAAATTGCCTTAACTACCTGATTATTCGAAAGATACTGACATGAATGAAGAAAATATAAAAAGTGAAGACTATATCGATCTACCCCCTTTAAAAAAAATCACGATCCAATTCCTGAGCTTCATCTTTTCCACCTTAGAACTGTTCATCCGAAGTATTCAAGAATGGTAAACTGCTTCTCCTGGCTGGTTTGATTTCAGGATTGGGAGTTGGATTTGCCTATTATTCTTCCAGGCCTGTTTACTATGAAGTTTCCATGATTGCGGAATCTTCCGATCTGTATAAAAAGACCGTTTCGGAAATGATCAAATCACTCAATGAACTGATTGCTTCAGGATCCATACCCGAAGTTGTCGGATGAACTGGGTATAAGTGAATCGCAATTCCAAAAGCATTAGTTTTATAGATCTGACCAATTTAAATAATGACCCTATTGAAAACAGATACTTCAACGAAATTTAATCAGCCATTTAAAATATTAGCCAGGATCAGTAACTCCGGAACTGACCGACACATTTCAAAATGCCATCACCCGTTATCTGAATGGCAAAAGAACTTTGAAAAGAATCAAGACGGACCAGGTTAAATTCTACCAGGAAAAATTATCTTTTATTGACAAGGAACTTGCAAAACTGGACACCCTAAAAACAGAATATAACCATTTTCTTGCTTTATCTAAGATAACCACCACCTATTACAGCAATGATTTTGATCCTGCTACCATATATGTTCATTCAAATGATCTGGTCGATGAAAAAGGAACCATTATGTACTGGCTAAGCAAAAATGCCAGAATCCATCAGAGTTATTGATGAATTCAAAAGTCCGGCTTTTCCCCAATCCTACTCCCTGAAAAAATCGCTCACACTTGGCGCCCTGGCTGGATTACTTTTCAGTTTTCTGCTGGGCACTATTACAGGGAGTTATACAGAAAAACCAGGAGGTTTAAAGGGAGTTTCTACAGGAACCCGGTCTGTACCCGAAATCTTACCAATAAAATTTTTACCAAGCCGGCTATCAATTTTACAGCAAGCCAATGAATGTAGTCAGTTTACTGAAAAAATGGAAAGGAGATTATAAAGACAATTTGTTAGTCAACAGATTGTTCGCCGTTCTGAGCATCGATATACTGGTTAAACTCGCAGGATTCATTCTGTTACCTGTTTATTTGAGGCTGATGACGCAGGAAGAGTATGGATTGTACAGTTATTTATTGTCCATTATTTTTACTTTCTCCGTGGTTTTGAATTTCGGCTTATATATTCCCCTGAGCAAATATTACCATGATTATGACAATGATCATGATAAAGGCAAGCTGTTATTTACCATTTTTTGTCTGCTCGCAGGTGTCCTGGTCTGTGTTATTTTCCCGGTCTATTATTTTAAACTGGATTACGTCCTGGTAAAAATTCTTTTTAAAAACCAGATAGATTATACCAATTACCGCGGTTCAGTGCTCCTGGCATTGGTTGTATCGATTGGCAATTTTATGCTGACCAATTTCTTTTTCACCTCAGAGAAAATAAAACACCTTAAACAATACAATATTCTCAGGATCGTCTGCATCAACCTGTTCGCGGTTAGTTTTCTTTATATACTGAAAGATCAGGATAAAGTCAGGACTCGACTCGAATGTACCTACCTGGTGGAACTGATATTATTTCTCAGTTTTATGTATATATATATTCGGGAGGTAACATCTAAGTTTCAGTCCAGCAAATTGCCCTGGCAGGACTTAAGCTCGCTATCCCGGTAATGTTATCCGCTAGTTTTTGGTATTGTGATCAATTTTAGTGATAAGTTTTTTCTGGAAAAATACGGCTCATTTAAAGAGATGTCATATTACTATCTGGCCGTTTCCTGTGCCAGTGTAATCCCCATGATCTTCACTTCATTTCAGAATGCATGGCTTCCGCTGTTTCTTAAAGGAAAAAGACCTTCGGAAAAATGTGGCTAAAACAAATAAACTGGTAGTTCGGATCTTCGCTTGTCTTTGTGTTCCTTTCCTTTGCCATCCAGCTTTTTGTCTGGATCATTCTTTCTCTCGGAATCATTCAAAGCAAATACCATGAAGCCCTTTATATCCTTCCGTCTGCTTTTGACCTCCCAGATTTAGCAGCACTTACTCCTCTATATTCGAATTATCTGGTATATTTTGAAAAAACGCATATTGTTTCTATCACCGGATTTTTCATTTGTTGCCTTAGTCTCGGTCTGAGCATGTTGTTTATTCCACGATGGGGAGTTTACGGAGCCGGAGCAGTATCCATTGCTTCTAATGGCTGTTATTTCGCCATTTATTATTTTTTAATAAGATTCTATATTCAAAAAAAAATTGATCTGATTCCGGTTACAAATTCTTAACTACTCATCCATGCCTACTACAGACCTGGTTATCTACCTGAAAAAATCGCTGAAATCACTTTGGAGTAAACCAAGGCTGAAAAACCTTTTTTCATTCATGAAATATTACCCGGCATGGCGGGAACATCTCAAACCTGGACGAAATCCGGTGGATGATAAGACTCCCTGGATGAATTTTGCCGCAATCGAATTTCTGAAAAAAATCACCAGACAGGATATGCGAATGTTTGAATATGGCTCGGGTGGATCCACAATGTTCTGGATATCCAGGGTAAAGGAGGTGAATTCTGTAGAACATGATTTATCATGGTATACGAATATGAAAAATAAGCTTGACCAGCAACCCTTTCAAAATGTTCAATATATACTGGCAGAGCCGGTTCCTGATCCCCGATTTCCCGAAAAAAGTTTTGAAAATCCCGGAGATTTTATATCCGGCGATCCCATGTATGCGGGGAAAAATTTTGAGCAGTATGCGCGATCTATTGATTCTTATCCGGACAATTATTTTGATATCATCATTGTAGACGGGCGCGCCAGGCCTTCCTGCATTCAGCAGGGATTGATGAAGTTGAAAAAAAACGGCTGGCTCATTATTGATAATTCAGAAAGGAAGTATTATACTGCGCCTTTTCACTTTGACAGAAAATCATGGAAAATCTCGACCTTCGCAGGGCCCGTTCCTTATATGAGAGATTTTTCAGAAACGAGTTTTTTTAAAAAACTGAATTAATGGCATTGTCGCCTATAGCCTTATTTACATATAACCGGCCCGACCATACCAGGAAGACTGTCGAGGCACTGCAGCAAAACAAATTGTCGGGTCAGAGCGATCTTTTTATTTTTTCTGACGGACCGAAAGATGGGGTTTCAGAGAACCAGGTAAAGGAAGTCAGGGATTACCTGAAAACCATCAGGCATTTTAAATCGATCAACATCATCGAAAGAGAATCAAATATCGGATTGTCTTCAAACATCATGGAAGGTGTTCATCAAATCGTTTCCAGTTATGGAAAAGTAATTGTACTGGAGGACGACCTGTTGACCTCGCCTTACTTTCTGGATTTTATGAATGATGGCCTCAACTTATATGAAGAAGACAACAAAGTGATTAGTATTCATGGATATATTTATCCTGTCCTGGAAAAATTGCCAGAGACTTTTTTCCTTCGTGGAGCCGATTGCTGGGGTTGGGCAACCTGGAAACGGGGTTGGGATCTTTTCGAACCGGATGGTCGGTTATTGCTCAAAAAACTAGAGGAATCAAACCAAACAGAAGAATTTGATTTCGACCACAGCTACCCGTATACACAGATGTTAAGGGATCAGATAGCAGGACGAACAAATTCCTGGGCAGTCCGCTGGTATGCATCTGCATTTCTGGAAAATAAGTTTACCCTTTATCCGGGGAAATCACTGGTATCCAATATAGGTGGTGACGGAAGCGGAACTAATAATGGGTTTGATCCTTTACTATTCAAGTCCTTCAACACAGAACCCGTTCGGTTAGACCGCGTAGAAGTAAGTCAGTATGCTCCCGCATACCATGCATTCGCCGCCTACCACCGTAAAGCCAACAATCCATCAATCTGGTATAAAATCAAACGTAAATTAAAACTCATTTCTAAGACCGATTCATAAAATCATGCCCGAACACGGTACCAAGTCTTTTTTAAAACAACTCATTCCTCCCCTGCTTTTAACCCTTCTGCGTAAAGGAAAAAAATATGGCTGGAAAGGCGATTTTAGAAACTGGCAACAGGCAAGAGATCTATCCGGAAAATATGAAGACCGGCATATCCTTGAAAAAGTGAAAGAGGCAGTATGGAAAGTAAAAAAGGGAGAAGCCGCTTATGAACGTGATTCCGTATTGTTCAACCAGATCCAATATTCATGGCCACTCCTGTCTGCCTTGTTATGGGTAGCTTCTCAAAATAACGGCGAATTGAAGGTAGCAGATTTTGGTGGCTCCCTGGGGAGTTCATACTATCAAAACAGGCAGTTCCTTTCCGGATTATCGCATTTACAGTGGAATATAGTTGAACAGGAGAACTTCGTTCGTTGCGGCCAGGAAAATTTCCAGGACAATACACTGCATTTCTTTTACTCCCTTGACCAACTGATAGAGCAGCAGGGGCTTCCCGATATTTTACTCCTTTCATGCGTATTGCCTTATCTGGAAAAACCCTATGAGATGCTCAAAAATTTAATGGATTACAAAATCCCCTACATCCTCATCGATAATACCTATTTTAATTACGAGCCCCGGGACAGGATATGCATACAAAAGGTACCCCCTGATATTTACAATGCCAGTTACCCATGTTGGATGCTAAATTTAATGGCCGTCAAAATGGAATTGACCCGAAACTATCAATTGATTTCAGAACATGAAAACGATTCCTGTATCTTCCTTGATGGGAAAAAAATCAGGTACCGTGGACTGTTATTAAAAAAAAGCCATGAAAATTATTGACCAGATACTGCGATCGGAACATTTCAGGGATCAGCCACCGGTACTGATCGATATCGGCGCGTCCGGAGGAATCCATTCCAAATGGAAATACATTGCTAAATATGCATATTGTATCGCATTCGATGCGGATGACAGAGAGTTCCAAATCAGTGAGGAAACAAATAAAGACTACAGGAAGTTTGTTCAAGTCAACCGGATTGTAACTGCCCAGCCTGCCGGAAATGCTCCTTTTTATTTGACCAGTTCCCCCTTTTGTTCTAGTCTTCTCGAGCCGGACGAGGAAAAACTGCGTCCCTGGTTATTCAAGCCGCTGTTTGAAGTGAAAAAAATAACCAGTCTGCCTGCAGTAACTCTGGAAGAAACGCTTCATTCTGCAAATATCTCATATATCGACTGGTTTAAAGTGGATACACAGGGTACTGACCTGCGGCTTTATAAAAGTCTGCCGGCAAAAATTAAAGACACCGTCCTTTTTGCTGAGTTTGAACCCGGGATCATGGATGCTTATAAGGATGAGGACAAACTTTATTCCGTGATGCAGGAAATGCATACACAGGGTTTCTGGCTTTCCTCTATGAATGTTAAGGGAACCCAGCGATTGCGGAACAGCTATGCACAACAGATAGGCAACTTCCTAAGTGAAAGAATTATAAGAACTTCACCCGGATGGGCCGAACTTACTTATTTTCGCAACCCCGAAGGGCTCACCATAAGGAATCTTTTCCTTTTAGTCGTCTTTGCCCTGCTGGAACGACAATATGGATATGCCCTTGAATTAGCGGATCAGGGAATACAGCAATTCCAGGATCCTTTACTGGGAGAATGCAGGAAGTCCATATTAAAAAAAATACAAAAAGAAAAAAAGAAAATCCCCCTGATTTTGCTCAAGAGAAAAATAAACAAATTATTTGCCGGTATCCATGCTTAATTTCTGTACTCTTTTTGACTCTAATTATATGTCCAGGGGCCTCGCACTCTTTGAATCCCTGAAAAGAACCAATCCGGATTTCCATTTGTATGTTGTTGCCTTTGATGACGAATGCTACAGCTATCTTAACGGCCATCAGGAAAAAGAACTCACTGTTATTTCGCTGGGAGAATTCGAAGATGATAAATTAAGGCAGGTGAAATCCGGAAGAACAGCAGCAGAATATTGCTGGACATGCACACCGTCCATTATATTATACTGCATTGAGATGTTCAAACTACCATCCTGTACTTACCTCGATGCAGACATGATCTTCTACGATAATCCACAGATTCTGTTTGATGAATTTGTAAAAGAATCCATTTTAATTTCAGAGCACCGGTATACCAGAGACTATGATGTTTCCGCCACGCACGGTATTTACTGTGTACAGTTCATGTATTTTAAAAATGACGAGAACGGATTGAACGCTTTGATTTGGTGGCGGGATCGCTGCCTGGAATGGTGTTTTGCTTATTTGGAAGACGGTAAGTTCGGTGATCAGAAATACCTGGATGACTGGCCGGAAAGGTTCCCTGGGGTGCACGTTCTGCAACATCCGGGAGGCGGACTGGCTCCCTGGAATATCCAGCAGTATTACATCAGACAGATAAATAACAAAATATTTATCTCCGACAAGAAAACTGGAACAACGCACCCACTTGTCTTTTATCATTTTCACGGACTGAAGTTTTATTCCGACGAAAAAGTTGGTTGCAGCGGGGCACTTTATGAGTTGGATAGTGAGGCAAAAGAAATTCTTTATTTTCCTTATATCCGCCGTTTGCTGGAAATTGGCGTTCAGATAACACGTTCAGGGTTCAAGCGGAATCCGCAGGGCGCGAGGCAGGCTTCTCCCGGTGCAGGAGAAATTATTTTCGAATATATAAAAAATGTAATTTTCCTGATATACAAAGGAAGATTGACTCCGTTCAAAAAAAATCTTTTCAAAGTCCGGCTCCACGATCATATTTATAAACTGGATAGTATCAAATAATATAATGGCTTATCTCATAGATCTTAAAACGTTTACCGATAAGAGAGGTAACCTAACGGTTATTGAAAAGACAATTCCTTTTGATATAAAACGGATATTTTATATCTACGGCGTAGATCAGTCCCTGCGCGGTGGCCACAGACATAAGACAACGGTACAGGCAGCCATTTGCCTGAAGGGAAGATGCAGGATCTACAATAATGACGGTCAGGGTGAAAATTATTTTATACTGGATCAGCCATCCCAATGCCTCATTCTGCAAACGCGGGACTGGCATACGATGGACGAGTTTTCACCTGATGCCATACTCATGGTACTTGCATCAGAATATTTTGATCAGCAGGATTATATCTTTGAACCATACAAGAAATGATTGAATACGAGGACCTCGGGAAGGTAAATGAACCTTTTTTTGCAGCTTTCACCAAATCATTCGATGGGGTGCTCAGGAGCGGCTGGTTTATTTTGGGAAATCACGTCAAAACCTTTGAAAGAAATTTTGCAAACTATTGCGGGACCGCGTTTAGTTGCGGGGTGGCCAACGGACTGGATGCCCTGTTGCTTGCGTTGAAAGCTTGTAACTTTGAAAAGGACGATGAAGTAATCGTTCCATCCAATACATATATAGCAACCATTCTTGCCATATTACACGCGGGACTAAAACCCGTTCTGGTAGAACCCGACATTTCAACCTACAATATCGACCCGGATAAAATAGAGGAGAAAATCACGCATAAAACAAAAGCAATTCTGGTAGTGCATTTGTACGGCAAATTGTGCGATATGGAACGGATCATGCCAATCGCCCGAAAAAGAAATTTAAAAGTGATTGAAGACTGCGCCCAGGCACACGGAGCTTCATATAAAAATAAAAAAGCCGGAAGTTTTGGGGATTTAGGTGCATTCAGTTTTTATCCAACGAAAAATCTCGGAGCGTTGGGAGATGCCGGATCCGTAAACACTTCCGATGAAACACTTAACCGGTCGATCCAAACCCTGCGCAATTACGGATCTCTGGTAAAATATCACAACGAAGAGATCGGTTACAACTCCCGTCTGGATGAAATTCAGGCTGCTTTCCTTTCCGTCAAGCTCCCCCATTTAGATACATTGAACCAACATAAAAGAAGCCTGGCCAATTTATATATGCAGGGGTTGAATAACAACTTCATCAAACCAGCTATCCGGGCTGACTACTTTGACGTGTATCACATTTTCAACATTCGACATGAAAACCGGGACAGGCTCAGGGAATTTCTTTTAAAAAATGAAATCAAAACAGAAATCCACTATCCCGTTGCACCTAATAAACAGCCAGCTATGAGGGGCATATTGGATAAAGAGACAACACCCATTGCAGATGAAATTCACCGGACCACGCTCAGTCTGCCTATTTCCTCCTTTCATATTGCTTCCGACATCGAAAGAGTGATAGAAACAATGAACAGTTTTTAAAAAACATGGTTTCATCATGCGGGAAAACGATTATTCCGCCTGTAACAAAATGTGTAGTTTCGGCCTGAAAAAACAGGAAAACCCGCTGACTGTATGGCCAATCTGATAAGAATCAATAAATATTTACCGTTTGCCATCCTGTATTTTTTTTTAAACTCGGTCTTTCTGCCTTTCGGCTTATTGTATACTTCTATCCTTACACCAGTTTTTCTTTTTTGGTTATACAAACAGAATAAAATTAAGTATGGATGGATATTCTTCTTTTTCACTATTCCATTAGCAATCATCCATTTCATACAGGGCGTTGTTCCCTACTATTACATAAGGTCTTACATTCTTCTTTTTAGCGTCTTTGTATTCATTTTAACCATGATCCGGTTTTTACAGGTTTCAGGTTCATTGAGAACGATCTTCCGGATTTTGCTAAACATCAATATTTTTCTTGTCGGGATTGCCTGCGTTCTTTTTTTCATTCCGGGTGCCCGTGGCCTGATGTGGTCGGTGTATGATGTTTCGACCGGCCTTACAAAATTTCCACGGCTGAGCCTGTTTACCTACGAACCTTCTTACTATTCGACACTGCTGATACCGCTGGCATTTTATTATTACCTGAAAATTATTTTTTTTAAATATCCGAATGCCGGTTATGTATTTTTCTTAGTCAGTTTTCCACTGGTCATTTCCTTTTCACTGGGCGCGATACTGGGAATTGCCATCAGCCTCGGAATACTCTTTTTTTCGAATATCCGGTCGTTTTTCCTCAAAAAAAATGTTGCTGCTTATTCATTTATCGCGGTGATAGTGATAACGGTTAGTTTTCTTGTCCTCTACCTGGTATATCCAGGTAATCCGTTGTTCTTAAGAATCAATAATATTTTTGAGGGCACGGACACGTCTTTTAGAGGAAGGGCATTTGATTCCTTTCAGCTTGCACTAAGTGTTGCCCGGGAAAAAAGCATTTATTTCGGAGTGGGGCTTGGACAACTGAAATTGCTGGGAATCGAAATATGGAATAAATTCTATAACACGGTTTTCGATACTAATCAAATTACCATACCCAACGCGGTTGCCGAAACATTTGCAATTTATGGTATTGCAGGATTGCTGATTCGGTTCGGATCTTGAATGGTACTTCTTTTTCAGGACTAAACCATACACGAATTATTACAGACTTGGGCTCTTCATTTTTATTTTCATTTATCAGTTTACAGGAAGTTTTTTGTTCAATGTTGCGGAATATGTGATCTGGGTACTTGCATTCAGCCAGGTATTCCCGGAATTCGACAGAAGAAATATCCTGAAAAATTCCCCTCCATGAAAGTTGCATTCATTTCAAGGGCTTCACTGTACAAGGATAAGGGCGGCGACACCATCCAGCTTGTCAATACGGCTGTTCACCTGAGAAAACTGGGCATTCAGGTAGACATTTTTCTGGCGGATGAAAGACCCGATTACAGCACGTATGACCTCCTCCATTTCTTTAATATAATTCGTCCCGACGACATACTGCCCCATATAACAGGATCAGAAAGACCCTTTGTGGTGTCTACTATTTTTGTTGATTATTCTGAATACGAGAAAAAAGCAAGACAGGGTCCATCAGCTGTTCTATTCAAATTTTTATCGCCGGATTCCATTGAATATCTGAAAGTATTGGCGCAGGTTCATAACCAATGGAGCAAAAATAAAAAGTACCTATTATCTGTTTCACGGGCAGAAACGATCCATTCGGAAAATCATCAAAATGGCGCAGATGCTTCTACCTAATTCGAAAAGTGAATACGAAAGGCTCAGGCAGTCATACGGTATACAACAAAAATACAGTATAGTACCGAACGGTATCGACAACAACCTGTTCATACCCCGGAAACACCAGTATACTCAGGGATGATCGTCTGATACTTTGTGTAGCGCGGATAGAAGGAAGAAAAAATCAATTAAATCTTATCCGTGCGATAGTTAATACGCCTTACCGGCTGATTTTAATAGGTGCCATGGCCACCAATCAGAAAGATTATTACCAACAATGCAAACGAGCAGCCGGCCCGAACGTAGAATTCATTGACTTCCTGGAACAGGAATCACTTTTGAATTATTACCAAAAAGCCCGGGTTCATGTATTGCCGAGCTGGTTTGAAACAACCGGGCTCAGTTCCCTGGAGGCCGCTGCCATGGGTTGTAATATCGTGATTACCCGAAATGGAGATGCCCAGGAATATTTTGAAGACTATGCGTATTATTGCAATCCCGAATCACCCGATTCGATTTTTAAGGCAATAGAAAAAGCGTCATCAAATTCCATACAGCCCGGACTTTCCGAACTGGTGAGGGAAAAGTACACCTGGGAAGTTGCAGCCAGGAAAACCCTTGATGCTTATGTCGAAATCCTGGAAATTCAATAATATTAATGAAGACTTACCCTACAACCATAGTATGCCGTTCGGAGGATCTGATAGATTGCGGGTTGCTGTCTGGCAAACAAACAACCAGGTTAGCAACAACTTTCAGGGACAAATATTGTTAACATATCGAATCCCCATTCCCGTCAATCCTTTAAAATCAGGATCTCTGGTAATTTACATTGAATGTCAGGGCCTTTAGACAGGATATAGGACAAATAATAGTAAATTAAAGCATCTTATTCCAAGGAAATTATTTTGCGCGCATGAAAATACTTCTTCATTATCTTAAACCTTATAAATGGCTGGTGGTTCTTACCTTGTTTCTGGCCAGCCTGAATACCGGCTTTTCCTTGTTGGATCCCATCATTTTAGGTAAAATCGTAAACCTGTCCAATGAATATATTCAGGCCAGGAAATTAAACAATGATTTCTCCGCTGACCGCTTTTTTACCGCATTTTCCTGGACGCATCCGGGTGTGATTAACCTGCTACTGCTTTCTGTAGCGGTTGCCATGATGAGCCGGATTGCCAAAGAATTTCCAGGATTATTTTATGAATGTAGTGGTTCAGAAATTCGGAGCCAAAGTATTTACCGATGGATTACAGCATGCCATGAAACTGCCCTACGAGGATTTCGAAGACCAGCGAAGCGGCGAAACCCTGGGCGTTTTACAAAAAGTGCGGACAGATACCGAGAAATTTATCAACTACTTTATCAATGTACTGTTCGGTGTTATCATCGGTGTCATTTTCGTTTTTACTTATGCGGCTATTTATATTCACTGGAGTATCCCGCTGGTTTACCTGGGCGGTATACTGATGCTGACATGGATCAGTAACCTGCTCAGCAAGAAAATAAAAATCATTCAGAAAAATATTGTTTCCCAGACCACCTCTCTAGCTGGTTCAACCACAGAATCCCTGCGGAATATTGAACTGGTGAAAAGCCTGGGCCTTACACAGGAAGAAGTGAACCGCCTGAATAAAAATACGTACAAAATCCTGGGACTGGAACTCACCAAAGTAAAACGTATCCGGAGTATCAGTTTTGTTCAGGGAACATTTGTCAATACATTAAGGCAGGTAATTCTGTTTATATTGATGTGGCTCATCTTCAGGGAAAAGATGAATGCCGGTCAATTGGTTACCATGCAGATATTTTCCTTTTTTGTATTCGGTCCGCTGCAGGATATCGGGAATATTGTTCTTTCCTACCGGGAAGCAGAGGCATCTCTCAATAATTTTGAACAGCTGATGAAAAAAGTTCCCGAACTACAGGCTGCCAATCCAAAACACCTGGGAAAGATTGAAGAACTGAGTTTCCAGTGAAGTAGTCTTCAAACATAAAACGGCCCAGCATTATGCCATTGATCATATCAGTTTTGACGTGCAGGTAGGTGAAACCATCGCATTTGTTGGTCCCTCAGGCTCCGGCAAATCAACCCTGATGAAATTGCTGGTCGGTCTTTACCGGCCAATGAAGGGAAAAATTTTTATAATAACCTGGATGAAAATTCGATCAATTTTGATGATCTTCGCAATCAGATTGGCTTTGTAACCCAGGATACCCAGCTTTTTTCAGGAACGATCCGGGAAAACCTGATTTTCGTAAGCCCTGCTGTCTACTGAAGCGGACCTGCTCGATGTATTAAAAAAAGCATCCTGCCTCAACCTGCTGGAAAGAGCTGAAAAAGGATTGGAAACCATGATTGGAGAAGGCGGCCTGAAATTATCGGGCGGTGAAAAACAGCGCTTATCCATTGCCCGTGCACTTTTGAGAAAACCAAGAGTACTTATTTTTGATGAAGCCACTTCAGCACTTGATTCACTGACGGAAGAAGAAATTACGAAAACCATCCGGCATGGTTTCATCCCAAAGAAATCAGATCACCATCCTTATCGCACACCGGCTTTCAACGATTATGCATGCGGACAGAATTTATGTATTGGAAAAAGGCAAAGTGGTTGAAACCGGTACGCATAATAACCTGAGAGAGGAAAAAGGGCTTGTACTACGCCATGTGGCGCCAGCAAATCGGAGAGAGAAAAACCAGCCATGGATATTTCCGAAACTGCCATGAGTACAACCGGTTAAATTCAATTCGTTAATGGAAAAATTATCTGTCGTAATAATTTGCTATAATGAAGAGAAAAATATCGGCCGATGTATTGATTCGGTAAAGAAGATAGCGGATGAAATTCTGATTCTGGATTCATATTCCACTGACCAGACGGTAGCCATTGCAGAAAGCAAGGGAGCCATCGTAAAACAGGAACCTTTTAGGGGTTTTATTGAAAAGAAAAACAAAGCCGTTGAACTGGCGGCAAATGATTTTGTTTTAAGCCTGGATGCAGACGAAGCGCTCGATCCCCTTCTGTCTGATTCTATCGCCCGCGTCAAGGAGAATTTTACAAGTCGTGCTTACCGGATGAACCGATGCAGTAACTATTGCGGAAAATTTATTCGTCATGGGAGCTGGTATCCTGACACAAAGATTCGTCTCTTCGACAGGAGGATTGCCCGTTGGGGAGGAACCAATCCCCATGATAAAATTGTTTTGCAGGATAATATTCCGGTGGAGCATCTTAGGGGAGATATCCTGCATTATTCATATCATACCATTTCCGAGCATGTTACTCAGAACAATAAACTCAGCACACTCGCAGCTGAATCCCTGTTTGCCAACGGAAAAAAAACAAGTTTATTTAATATTCTGGTTCGTCCGGTCTGGGCTTTTTTTCGAAGCTATATTATCCGCGCCGGCTTCCTGGACGGTTTGTTCGGCCTGGTCATCGCCATACAGATTTCTCAACTGACTTTTCTGAAACACCTCAAATTATACCTGCTCCATAAATCAGCCAAATAGCAGGTACCTTTGCAAAAATATATAGTTATGGCAGGGAAACCGGGATATTTGTGGAGTCTTTTAACGCAAAAATGTCCACGTTGCAGGAAGGGTTCCATGTTTACAGATCCAAATCCCTGGCACCTGAAATCAACTCTCAAAATGCCGCCACGCTGCACGGAATGCGGACAGCTTTTTGAACTCGAAGTAGGTTTCTGGTATGGAACTGCCTATTTAAGCTATGCCGATTACTGTGCTTTTTTGCGTGATCAGTTTTTTAGTCTGGTTCCTGACCATCGGTTTCTCACTGACGCGATCAGCGGTTCTTCTGGTGGATGGGTATCGAATGGCGTTTTATTAGTTGTACTGCAACCCTGGTTCATGCGACTGAGCCGGGCGATGTACCTGTATTTTTTTGTTTCCTATAATGCAGATTACAAAAACACCGCCCCAAAGACATTTGATTATAAATCAGAAGATTATTTTCTGCGGGAGGAACAAAATAAGCCTAGCTAAGGCCTGAGGCGCCCTCTAACCTGTACCAAAGAGAAAAGCCACCCGCTTTTAAACGAATGGCTTTTGAGATCTATGCTAGGGGGTTAGTAAGGGTGAATAACGTAAAATTATAAATATTATTATTCAAAAGATCAATCAGAGATCTTTTAATGAAAAAAAATCCTTTACCCGGATACCTTTTTCAGTTTTTTGAAGGGTACAGCACTCGTGATACCGGGTCATGTTCAAAAAATAAAATATAGTCCCCGGCCAAGGCTTCTTCCAAGAAATGCTTTTTTCTCATTCAACGATATCAGCGGAAACATATCATAAGCCATCACATAAGGTATCGGCAGATGACCGGCTGAAGGTAACAGGTCAGCCATAAAAACAATCGTCCTTCCTTTATACTGCAGTTGCGGAAGCATCATCGCGCTTGTATGTCCGTTTACAAAACGGATGTCGAAACCGGTGGAAAATGGAATATTAGTTAATCGGGTAATTGTATTTGATTCTTTTCCCACAGATATCATTTTCAGGTGGCCGCTATCTTTGATGGGAAGAATATTTTCCTTCAGAAAAGAAGCTTTTTCCCTTTCATTCGGTTCTGTGGCCCATGACCAGTGTTCGGAATTGCTCCAGTATACAGCCTTGGGGAAAGCGGGTATCAGATCATCCCCATGTCGCAGGATGGCGCCTCCGCAATGATCAAAATGCAAATGGGTCAGGAATACATCGGTGATATCCTCCCTGCTGAATCCTTTTGATTTTAATGATTTTTCAAGAGTAAGATCACCATGGAGATAATAATGACTGAAGAATTTCGCATCCTGTTTATCACCGATGCCCGTGTCTACGAGGATAAGTCTGTTTCCGTCTTCTACGAGCAGGCAACGCAGCGCCCAGGTACATAAGTTATTTGCATCGGCCGGATTAATTTTATTCCAGATGGACTTTGGGTACGACACCGAACATGGCGCCGCCGTCGAGTTTGAAATAACCGGTATCGATAGTGTGAAGAATCATTAGATTCAATTAACGGTTGACGGTTGACGGTTGACGGATTTATTTAGACCTTGCGCCCGCATCAGCCAGAAAAATCCGATCAGAAAAAATATGATCAGGACTTAAAACCGAATTTTTCATGCTTCCCGTAAGTTCTTCTATGAAACCAAAACTGAACATCCCAATTACGATCGCGAGTTTTTCCGTAAAATCGTAATAACTGAAATAGGAGGCGGTATCCCGGGTTTCAGGCATCAGCTTGGAATAAGTGGAACGGCTGAGTGACTGAATTCCGCCCATCACCAAACCAACTGCAACTGCCAGAGCGTAAAATCCAAATTCAGGGTTCCCACCCTGTTCTTTGTAATAAGCCGTATAATAAGCAGCAAGGCAAATGAGGATCCAGAAGATGATTATACCGATCAAAACCCGCAGGTTGCCAAATTTTTCAGACAAGCGGCTCATCCCAATGGCGCCGGGTATGGCAACCAGTTGAATGATGACTACGGTAACAATAAGTTTGGTATCCGCCAGCTGCAGCAATTTGCTTCCGAACAAGGTAGCAGCCAGCATAACTGTTTGAACCCCCATGCTGTAAAAAAAGAATGCCCGCAGAAACATTTTTCAGTACCGGTAATTTCCTGATCTCCCCGTATACTTTTTTCATTTCAGAAAAACTTTCCCCAATAATACCGGAACTGATTTTTCCGCCGGACTTTGTCTCGGGAAGTACAGAAAACGTAATCTGTGCAAAAGAAGCCCACCAGATGCCGACCAGCAGGAAAGTAATGCGCATGGCCTGCAATTTATCTTCCATGACCGTGACCAGGACAAAGCCGATGATCTGCAGTATTACACTTCCGATATATCCGTAAGAAAATCCCTTGGCACTTACCCGGTCACGATCTTCGGGTGCAGCGATCTCAGGAAGAAAGGCATTATAAAAAACAACACTGCCAACAAAACCCATGGAAGCCATCATCAGGCAAAGAATACCAAGCCATAAATTGGTCCCATTGAAAAAATACAGCAGCGCGCATCCGGTTGACCCCATGTAACAAAAGAACCTCATGAAGACTTTCTTATTTCCCCGCGTATCGGCAACAGAGGTCAGCACCGGATATAACAGGGCAATCAGAAGGTATGCGAGGGCAAAGGAATAATCATACAGGGATGTATTGACAAATTTTCTTCCCAGGAAACTGACTGTTTCACCACCAAATTGCTTGTGGGTAACTATGGTATAATAAATCGGGAAAAAAGTAGTTGTGATAACGAGATTATAAACTGAATTTGCCCAGTCATACATAGCCCATCCGCGAATCACTTTTTTGGAGGCTGTCTGCATACCCGCATTATTTTATTGATGAATAATTCCCTTCCATACAAGGAAAATAATCAAAGATCCGGCAAGGATCCTGTAATACCCGAATAATTTAAATCCGTGGCGCTGTAAATAAGTAATAAAAAAACGGATAGCCAGAAGGGCTACCACAAATGCAACCAGGCTGCCGACTGCCAGCAGGAACATATTGTCTTTTGCAAATACTTCCGGATTGGTTTTATGTACATCCTAAAAACTTTTCACGGAGGCCGCCAGCATCGTAGGTACGGCGAGGAAAAAAGAAAATTCAGCTGCCGTACGCCGGTCGAGTTTCTGTGCCAGTCCCCCGATTATAGTCGCTGCGCTGCGGCTAAGACCCGGGAAATAATATAGAAAGTACCTGGTAACATCCGATTACAAAGGCATTTTTATTCGAAACCTCATCCTGGGAATGATATCCTTGGCCGTGTAAACAGCTTGTCAATAAACAACAGAATAATTCCTCCTGCGATCATTACAACCGCAATGAACAGAATATTTCCCAGAATGGCATCGATATGTTTCTTCAGAATCACGCCGGCAATAACAGCCGGTATCAGGGCAATGATCAGTTTAAAATAGAATCCGATTTTCTTAAAATCAAAAAATCGTTTATAGTAAAGAACTACTACCGATAAAATAGCTGCAAGCTGGATCACAATCTCAAAAAGATCTGTAAACGCACTTGGCTGCACCCCGATCAGCGGGTTGGCAAATTTCATGTGAGCCGTGGAAGAAATAGGAAGAAATTCTGTAATGCCTTCAATAATGGCAATAATAATGGCTTGGAACAGGCTCATTGGGGATTCTGAGCTTTGGGTTTTTTAAAGATCCCAACAATCTCCAGAACCAGGCCGCCCAGAATTAAAATGGGTGCTATGGTAATACGCCTGAAACTGTATACTTCAGCAGGATCAAATACATTAGGATCCTTGCTTTTCCCGCCGATCATCAACAGGAGTCCGAGAACAATAACGGCCAGGCCAATGATCATCCAACGATAATTTTCCTTCCCGAATAAAGGTTTATAATTTCTTGATCCGGACTGTTTTTACTTGTTTTGCCATAATGAAAAATCAGTTCGCAATGTACTAAAATCAATACAATTCGTCCAACTTCATCTTGAGGTATTTCAATACGCTGCGATGGGTACTGAAAAAAGAAATACAAGATTCCCAACAGAATGATAACAATAAATAACATGATGAGCATAGGGATAATCGCGCAGGGCTTTCAGATAGGGCAACTGGTTTTCTGCAAAAATGATGATGGCGATCAGTCCTCCTACCGCCAGCAATCCACTGATCAGTCCGTTAATAAATGCCCGCAGGTCCATCGGTCTGGAAATAAACCAACGGGTAGCTCCTACCATCTGCATGGTTTTGATCAGAAAACGATTGCTGAACATGGCCAGGCGAATGGTATTGTCGATCAGGAAAATGACCAGTATCGAAATGATCACAATTACCGACAGCAGGATGATGCTGATCTTATTGATGATATTATTCAGATTCGTTACCAGTGACTGCGGATATTGCACATCACTCACGGCGATATTCTGAAGCAGATCATTTTTTATTTTCGAGAGAGAATCCGTGGAAGCATATTCTTTGGTAATCCTGAAATCGATACTGGCCGGTAATGGATTCCGGTCGAGCAAGGCTCCCCAGTCCTTGTTCCCGTCCTGCAGATATTTCTGCTTGGCCAGGTCCTTGGTCACATATTCATAGTCCTTCACATAGGGCTGTGGCAACGATATACTGTACCAGGGCCGCACTGTCTTTTGCCGATACATTTTCCCGGATATAAACATTCATTGCAATATTTTCCTTGAAATACTGGCCGAGTTTATTGGCATTGATAATGATCCATCCTAAAATGCCCAAAAGAAAAAGCACCAGGGAAACACCCACGATAGCCATGATATAAGAGGGTGCGGAACGTTTGGCTGATCCTTTCCGGGTTTGTGCCATAGTTGAACAATTTCCGTTTAGTCGGGTAACAGGAATGGGCAAAAATAAAAGATTTACCCGCACGATGCGTATTTTTGTTGGTTCATATGGAGTATTCATTTAACGCCATTGAAAAAAAATGGCAGGAAAGGTGGAAGGCAGATAAGGTTTATAAGGTTAGTAACGATCAGCACCAAACCGAAATGTTATGTGCTGGATATGTTTCCTTATCCAAGTGGTACGGGTCTGCATGTGGGTCATCCGCTGGGTTATATTGCCAGTGATATTTTTGCCCGGTATAAAAGGCTCAAAGGCTTTAATGTACTGCATCCGATGGGATATGATGCATTTGGTTTGCCGGCAGAACAATACGCCATAGATCATGGAATTCATCCGGCCGTCAGTACCAAACAAAACATCAGAAATTTCAGGGAACAGCTGGACAGGATCGGATTTTCGTTTCGACTGGAGCCGGGAGGTAAATACCGCGGAACCCGGTTATTATAAATGGACCCAGTGGATTTTTTTACAGTTGTTTAACAGTTGGTACGACCGCAAAGCCAACCAGGCAAGACCCATTACCGAGCTCGGTGACTTCTTTTGAAAAACAAGGCAGCAGAGGCCTGCACGAATCGCGGTTCCTGAATTCTTTTACAGCCGGAGAATGGAAATCCTTTTCTGAAAAACAACAGCAGGATATACTGATGGAATTTCGTCTGGCGTATTGCGGTTATGGCGAAGTGAACTGGTGTGAAGCGCTGGGAACTGTGCTGGCCAATGATGAAGTGATCAATGGAGTTAGTGAACGAGGTGGTTATCCGGTAGTGAAAAAGAAATTGCGTCAATGGTATCTCCGCATTACTGAATATGCTGACCGTCTGCTGGAAGGATTGGAAACAGTAGAATTCAGTGAAGCGATGAAAGAAATGCAGAGCAACTGGATCGGAAAAAGTTTCGGTGCTGAAATGGATTTTGCTTTTGAAAATGATCCGGCAAAAAAATTACGGGTTTACACGACCCGGCCGGATACCATTTTCGGTGTTGACTTTATGGTAATTGCTCCGGAACATGAACTTATCGCCGAACTGACAACACCGGCATCGAGAAAAAGGTCAGTTGATGACTATATCGCTTATGTAAAAAGCCGCAGTGAACGAGAACGCATGGCAGAAAAAAAAATCACAGGATGTTTTACCGGATCCTATGTGCTAAATCCATTTAATGGCCGAAAGATTCCGGTCTGGATTTCTGAATATGTGCTGGCAGGTTATGGTACCGGAGCTATCATGGCTGTGCCCTGCGGTGATGAACGTGATTTTAAATTTGCACAGCATTTTAATATTCCGATCACCAATATTATTGGTGAGCATTTTAACGGGAAGGAAGCCAATCCGACTAAAGATGCTTTACTTGAAAACAGTGGATTTCTTAAATGGAATGCGCATGCGCGATGCCATTCCGATTGTGAATAGCAAAACTTGAAGCAATGGGTATTGGTAATCCCAGAGTGAATTATAAAATGCGTGATGCAGCGTTTAGCCGTCAGCGTTACTGGGGTGAACCCTTTCCCATTATCTGGAAAAATGGAATTGCCTATCCGCTGGATGAAAAAGAACTGCCACTGGAATTTCCCAAAGTAGATTCATATAAACCGGGACCTGATGGAGAAGGACCACTGGCCAATCTGCCGGAATGGACCTCCAAACATCTGGAGACGAACACCATGCCGGGTTATGCCGGTAGCAGCTGGTATTTTCTGCGGTACATGGATCCGCACAATGCAGAAACTTTCTGCAGTCGTACAGCCTCTGATTACTGGGGTCAGGTAGATCTTTATATTGGTGGAACTGAACACGCAGTGGGCCATTTGCTGTACAGCCGTATGTGGACAAAATTTCTGTTTGATCTGGGTTTGATCGGTTTTGATGAACCCTATCTAAGGCTCGTGAATCAGGGAATGATACAGGGTAGCAGTCGCTTTGTTTACCGGATAGAAATCAATGGGCCGGATGAAATGGAAGCCCTTGCAAAACAAAAACCCGTATTTATTTCTGCCGGTTTCAAAAACCAACCTGTATCTGATTTACAAAAATCACTGAAAGATATTCTGAAAGAAAGCTGGGGACCGGGTGCTGAAAAAGTTGAAGTCATTATCTGTATCCAGTCTGCATGTGGATGTTAACCTGGTGAATGGTACTCGAACTGGATATACGCTGCCTTTAAATCCTGGAGGCCGGAATATGCACATGCCCGTTTTGTACTGGAGAATGGTAAATATTTCTGCGGTGCGGAAGTTGAAAAAATGTCGAAGTCAAAATTCAATACTGTCAATCCCAATGAACTGGTAGAAAAATATGGTGCCGATACTTTCCGCATGTATGAAATGTTCCTGGGACCTGTGGAACAAAGCAAACCCTGGGATACAAAAGGTATTGAAGGAGTGCATCGTTTTCTGCGCAAACTCTGGCGTTTGTTCTTTGATGAAACAAAAGGGAAAATATGGACGACCGAAAAAGCTTCCGACGCAGAATGGAAAGTACTGCACAAAGCCATTAAAAAACTCGACGAAGACACTGACCGATTTTCTTTCAACACTGCCGTAAGTGCACTTATGATCACAGTGAATGAACTCGGTGATTTAAAGTCCCATAAAAAAGAAATACTGGAAAAACTGCTGATCATACTCACACCCTATGCACCGCATATCTGTGAAGAACTCTGGATGGAGCTGGGAAATGAATTCAGTATCCTCGATGCAGCCTATCCGAAATACGAGGAAAAATTCCTTGTTGAATCTTCCAAATTATACCCGGTCGCCATTAACGGCAAAACGAGGACTGAACTTAATATCAGCCTGGATGCAAGCCAGCAGCAGGTGGAAGAACTGGTACTTGCTGACGACTCAGTTAAAAAATGGCTGGATGGAAAATCCCCAAAAAAGGTGATTTACGTGAAAAATAAAATGATCAACCTGGTTGTTTAGGACAGTTATACAAATAATTTGATTTTATTGGAGGTATAAATACTATTTATCAATATTGATTTTAGGAAACATAACTGGTTGATGTTCCTTTAGGGTTTTACCAATCTCACCAGGGCGCTGCTGCCTTCTGTGCTCCGCAGATGTGCTTCATACCTTTTATCTTCCACCACGGCCACCATCAGTGAAGTATTGGGGGGAATGCTGCCGAGATTTTCGGCTACCATCACCAGTTCATTGTCGGGCTGCAAATCATTGACGGCAATCTTCATAATATATGCCTGTTCGGCAAGCAGGACATGTTCCTGCAATAAACGGCCATTTAAAAATACAGCGATGGAATCTCCATCAATCTCTGCATTATCATAAAACCGGAGCTCAATAGAATCTCCTTTAACCGGGATCACCTGTTGCAAAATTTTTGTGCGGCTGGTAAATTTTTGTTCATTGGTTTCCGGAAGGACCGGGCCTGCTATCGGAGACACAACCTGTGGAACCTGTTTTATGGTTTCCTGTTTTTCGATCGTTGAGTTTTTACGCTGAATCGATGATTCGGGTGACGGGCTTTCAGTTGAAGCAGTACCCGGTGATGGTTGGCCATTGTTTTCGGTTTTCTCCACGCTCAGACCTGCAGGTGGAAGATCCGCTTCAGGCTGTTTCGAATTGACGAGTTTCATCCGTTGTTTTCTGGATATCCGGAATGAAGGCAATCTGTTCGATACTGTCTACCACTTCCGGATGGATCACACCATAGGCATAATTCTCAATAAGAAAATCCCATTCATCCGGGAAAACGGGCGTTGAACTGCCTTTTACCAGATGGAGTTCTTTTCTGTCTTTTTGTTCATCATTCTTGCGGGAAGATTTTCCATCCAGTTTCATTACACCTTCGCCAGGACAATTAAAATCTGCAACGGCCAGTAAGGCTTCCGCATGCGGACCTGTACCTATAAAATGCTTGGAACTATTGTCTTCTATAATAACATCATCCCACCAGATCACATCATTATTCTTATCGTCGAAATATCCCTTTACCGAGTATCGGCGATAATTCGATTTTGAATCATAATAGTAAGAAGTGCCGATCAGGCTGTCGCCCTTTCTGATCAGTTTGAGTTCTACACGGGAAGAACCCATTTTACCCTTCCAGATTCCGGTAATCGGCTGCGCCTTCAGCAGGAGAGTAGTCAATACTAAAATCGATGCGGGCAGACATTTTTTAAGGAGGAAAAAGACTTGCATATAGTTCGAACGCCCTCCTGAAACTTATATTTTATGCAACTTGTTAATTCAGTGGAATCCTGATTTTTAGTACTGGTAATGAATATGTTATTGGTAGAATTACATTACCCCAGATACACTTCCAGCAACCCGTCGGGAAGTGTTAGTAATAATGATTTCCCTTTATGATCAATTTTTTCCAGTGTCTGTTCATTAATAGGAATTAGTACTTCTTTGGTGTTTATTTCAAGGCGACAGAGTACCTGATGCGGTTGTTCAATCACTTCTAATACCGGACCCAGTTCCCGGCCCTGGTCAATCACCTGGTATCCCACCCACCCGATCGGATTGTTTTTCTGGGTATGCAGTTGCACTTCTTCTTCTTTAAGCCATACTTCCCTGCGGAGTAATTTTGTTGCAGCTTCGCGGGAATCAATACCCTCCAGTTTCAGATATAATTCATCCTCACCTTTTTTCCTGATGTTTTCGATGAAATAGGGCAGCAATTCTTCCTTCTTCTGTTCCAGAAAAATCACTTTGATTTTTGTAACAGCAATTTTTTTTCCCAGGTGATGCTGAACAATCATTTCACCCTTCAATCCAAATCCGGAAACAATTTTCCCAATATTTCTATAACTGTTTTCCATCACCATGCTCAATAAAAAAAGGCTATCCGTCAGTTGAGCGGGATAGCCTTGATAAATTATATTTACACCGTTTAACCCTGGGTTTCGTTCTCCTGTTTTCTTTCCACCCTTCTTGCCGGAGCCGGGCTGCGTCTGCCACCAGGTCTTGCCTTACGATGATCTTCCTGACGTTTCTTAACATGCAGTTCATGTTCGCTATGCCATTTGGAAAATTTTTCCATGGCAGCTGCTTCATCAAAAAGACCGAGTTTAACACCGCGCAACAGATGTTTCAGATACAATACACCTTTATAACTCAGAATGCGGCGAACCGTATCTGTCGGCTGTGCACCTTTGTGCAGCCAGTCAAGTGCCTTCTGGCGGTCAAGCTGAACCGAAGCAGGAACAGTTAAAGGATTGTAAGTACCGATTTTCTGGATGAATTTACCGTCTCTTGGAGCCCTGATGTCGGCTACGACGATGAAATAGAATGGTCTCTTCTTAGACCCATGTCTTTGGAGTCTGATTTTTACTGGCATCTTAAATAAAAATTTAAATGCGTTATTTAATAAGGTTTACGATCAGATCGAGCGAATCAATCTGTTGCTGCAAATGTAATGAATCAGGGATAAAATCCCGAATGATTTGCCGTCTTTTTTGATGAACGGGAAAATTAACGTTTCCCAAGTCCCATACCCCCCATGGGCATTTTATTCATCGTTTTCATCATCTGTTTCATCTGTTCAAACTGCTTCATAAACGCATTGACATCCTGTAATTCTTTACCGCTGCCCTTGGCAATGCGCTTTCTACGGCTCTGATCGATCGATATCCGGATTTGCGCGTTCAAATGGAGTCATAGAACCGATCATGGCTTCAATGCCTTTGAATGAATCATTGCTGATATCGATATCCTTGATGGACTTGCCTACGCCGGGAATCATGCCCAGCAGGTCTTTGATATTACCCATTTTGCGTATCTGGTCCAGCTGCTGTTTGAAATCTTCAAAATCAAACTGATTTTTCCGGATTTTCTTTTCCAGTTTCCTTGCCTGTTCTTCATCGAACTGGCTTTGTGCCTTTTCCACCAGGGAGGTGATATCTCCCATTCCCAAGGATCCGCTGCGCCATACGGTCCGGATAGAATACATCCAGCGTATCCATTTTTTCGCCACTGCTGACAAACTTGATGGGTTTGTTGACCGTGTATTTGATAGACAGGGCCGCTCCACCGCGGGTATCGCCATCCAGTTTGGTCAGCACCACACCGGTAAAATCCAGTCTTTCATTAAAGGCTTTTGCCGTGTTTACTGCATCCTGTCCGGTCATGGAATCCACTACAAAGAGGATTTCCTGGGGATCAACGGCTTTTTTGATATTGGCTACTTCGGTCATCATGGCTTCATCAATAGCCAGACGGCCGGCAGTATCCACGATCACAACATTTTTATTCCTGCTTTTTGCTTCAGCTACAGCCTGCTTTGGCAATACTCACCGGATCCAGGCTTCCGGCCACTGTAAATACATCAACCCCGATCTGGCTACCCAGTATTTTTAATTGTTCTATCGCAGCCGGACGGTAGACGTCTGCCGCTACCAGCATGGGTGAAAATCCTTTTTGTGTTTTGAGCCAATTGGCGAGTTTGCCACTGAAAGTGGTTTTACCACTACCCTGCAGACCGGCGACCAGGATGACGGCGGGATTGCCCTTTGCATTAAATGGACTTTCGTTGCCACCCATCAGCTGGGTGAGTTCATCCTGCACAATTTTGACCATCAGCTGGCCGGGACTTACTGCTGTAAGTACTTTCTGACCCATTGCCTTGTGGCGGATGGTATCAGTAAAATCCTTGGCAATTTTAAAATTCACGTCGGCATCGATCAGCGCGCGCCGTATATCTTTTACCGTTGCAGCTACATTGAGTTCGGTAATCCTTCCCTGTCCCTTCAGCTGCTTAAATGCCGAATCGAGTTTCTCACTCAGATTTTCAAACATATTCCCTCCTTCCGATTTAATAATGAAAAGAAAAAACGTGAATAAACAGTCTCGTTCTATCCACGTTTTTCAGAAAGGCAAATGTAAGAAAATGAAGTGTAATATTATCTCAATCCGGAATGGCTTTTATGATTAAATGCCCAGATAATTTCTCAGTGATTTTGCACCTGAATTCGACCTGAGTTTGGTTATGGCTTTGTCCTTGATCTGACGTACCCGTTCCCGGGTGAGGCTGAACCGGTCGCCAATATCTTCCAGGCTCATGGGATGATCCACCCCGATTCCAAAGAAAAAGCAGATAACTTCCTTCTGCCGTTCGGTAAGTGTTTTCAAGGAGCGGTCGATATCCAGTTTCAGGGATTCATTGTGCTCAATATTTGTTTCGGCGCGGTCGGCATTCGGTGTTTTCCATGACGTCGATCAGCGTATTATCCTCTCCTTCTGACAAAGGTGTATCCACGCTGACATGCCGTGCCACCGATCCCGATGGTGGAACGTGACTTCCTCAATATCCAGTTCCAGCACTTCTGCCAGTTCCTCCGCGGAGGGTTCCCGCTCAAATTGCTGTTCCAACAGGGAATAGGCTTTCTGAATCCGGTTGGTCAAACCCACTTTATTCAGGGGAAGACGCACGATACGGGATTGTTCGGCCAGAGCCTGCAGAATACTCTGGCGGATCCACCATACTGCATAAGAAATGAATTTGAAACCGCGGGTTTCATCGAAACGCTGGGCGGCCTTGATCAATCCCAGATTGCCCTCATTGATGAGGTCTGGCAGGGTCAATCCCTGGTTCTGGTACTGTTTGGCTACGGAAACTACAAATCGAAGATTGGCTTTAGTTAGTTTGTCAAGGGCCTTCTGATCACCCTGCTTGATCCGGATGGCGAGTTTTACCTCTTCTTCCGGTGTGATCAATTCAACTTTTCCGATCTCCTGCAGGTATTTTTCCAAGCTCTGAGACTCACGATTCGTTATACTCTTCGTGATCTTGAGTTGACGCATACTCATGGGCAGGTAATTTTAAAGGGTTATAGGTTAAATGGGTTCTTCAGAAATTCAGATATTTGGACCTCAATAAAAACGTATAATTGAATCTTTTCTTATCACAGTCGTCAGAAGATTCATTTTAACCTATCCAATATAAGGTTTCAGCACCGCAATTCCAAACAGGAAAGCCGGTAAACATCTGGTTTTCAATTCTTTCCCAATTTTGGAATACATGATTTCTTCATTTTCAGGGCTTTCGGGACAATTAAAAAAAATTTCAGGTCATAAAATATTTATCTATAATTGCAGCCCACGATCAATAGACACTAGATGAGCAAGAAACAGCAGTTTACGTTAGAATATTCGCTAAAATGCCCCCCTTCCATTTTATATGAGTTTTTAAGTACGCCCGCAGGACTTCAGGAATGGTTTGCAGATAAAGTAGATGAGCGCGATAATATCTTCAGTTTTTCCTGGAACGGTTCCACTACCAAGGCAGAAGTGTTGGAAAGTGAACTGGATAAATTTGTACGTTTTCACTGGTCCGATTCACCGAAGGAAGAATTTTTTGAATTCCGGATTGAAAAATCAGATATCACCAATCAGACGATTCTGCTGATAAAGGATTTTGCTGATAAAAAAGATATCAAGGACCAGTCCCAACTCTGGAGTTACCAGGTGAAAGATCTTTTTCACAGGCTTGGGAATTGATGGTTGACCGTTGATCGTTGACGGATGACCGTTGGCCGTTGATCCGTTTTAAATTTTCAAATTTCTACATTTTTACATTGGCTTTAAGCTTTAGGCTTTAAGCTTTAAGCTAATTTTGCACCGTGATAAAAAAATTAGACAAACTAATTATTGGCGCTTTCATCGGTCCGTTCATCGCCACCTTTTTTATTACTGTCTTTGTATCTGGTTCTTCAATTCTTCTGGCTCTATATAGATGACATTGTAGGCAAGGGCCTGGATCTGTTCACCATCGGCACATTTATATTATATGTCTGCGCAACCCTCGTCCCCTCGCGCTGCCCCTGGCAGTTCTGCTTTCTTCCATCATGACTTTCGGAAACCTCGGTGAAACTTTTGAACTGGTTGCCATCAAATCAGCCGGCATACCCCTGCTCCGTTTTATGCGTCCGCTTTTTATCTGCTTCCATTTTTATTTGCGGTATCGCCTTCATGTTCAATAATTATATTATCCCGGTGGCGCAGTTAAAAATGCAGACGCTGAAATATGATATCATTGTTTCCAAACCGGCATTCGATATCAAAGAGGGTGTTTTTTATGATAAGATAGATGGCTATATCATTAAAATCGGAAAAAAAGAGAAAGACGGTCGACTATTCATGATATCCTGATTTACCAGCACAACTACAACCTGCTGCAGGATAATGCCATCGTTGCCCAAAGTGGGAAAATGACAATTTCATCGGATAAAAAATTTCTGGAATTCAACCTGAAAAACGGATGGAATTACCAGGAAAAAGGACCACGCAATACGACTAATACCCAGCTTATCCGGATGGGTTTTGCAGAATATAAAAAAGTATTCGACCTGAGTTCTTTCAAACTAAATAAAACAGACGACAGTGCATTTAAAAATAATTACCAGATGCTGAATATGCGGCAACTGGGCACCACCATTGACTCCCTGGAAAATACCACCGCTTCCTATCAAAAACAGTCCCGTTCATGACTTGGTTCCCAGATGCGTATACTGAAATATCTTGACAGTCCCTGGAAATCCCAAGCCGCCGCTCGCAAAATTAGATTCCTTTATGCAGACTGTTGCCGGATTCCACCCATCGTAATGTTTTGCAAAGAACCTATTCGGTCATCAGCAATATCAAATCCAGCGCCGGATATTTCAGCCACTGCATTATGAAAATGATCGGAAAAACCTGCGCATGCACCTGATGGCCTGGCATGAAAAAATTACCATGTCCATCGCCTGCCTGGTCCTGTTTATGATTGGAGCTCCCCTGGGTTCTATCATCCGCAAAGGAGGAATCGGTCTTCCCCTGATCTTTGCCGTTATTTTTTTCGTCATCTTTTTCCTGCTGAATAATTTCGGAAGAAAATTTGTAAAAGAAGATGTGATGCAGCCCTTCTCCGGGATGTGGATGGCCACTTTTGTACTTGGTGCCCGTAGGTATTTTTCTTACCTATAAAGCGATGGACGATTCCCAGCTTTTCAATAAGGAATTTTATTACCGGATGTTGAAAAAATTCCGCAACCGGAATCATCCGAGGTAAACAACGCATGAGTCGGGAGATTCCATTAAAAAAATACAAGAGTCGTTTGTGGATTCCTTTTACATTTGCTGACAATTTATTGCGTGGATAAAAGCAAAGAAAAACTCCGCATTCAGTCCTGGATACTCATTGTAGCCATACTTTTATTTTCAATAAAAATTATTGCCTGGTATCTGACCCATTCGGTTGCTATTCTGACTGATGCGCTGGAAAGCATCGTGAATATTATTGCCGGTGCTAGTCGGACTCTACAGTTTATCCATCGCATACAAACCAAGAGATACAAATCATCCCTATGGACATGGTAAGGCTGAATTTCTTTCGGCAGCCATTGAAGGCACGCTGATCATGCTGGCCGGCGTTTTTATTATATTATGAAGCAGTGAACCAACTTGTTCATCCCCAGACCATTGCAACAGCTCAACCTGGGCATTATACTGGTAGGTATTTCAGCCGTGATCAATTTTGTAGTCGGTTTTTTTGCCGTCAGAAGAGGTAAAGCAAACGGATCTGAAGCACTGCAGGCCAGCGGACATCACCTGCAGTCGGATACCTATTCCACGCTCGCCATTATTGCCGGACTGGTACTGATCTATTTTACAGGCATCCATCAAATGGATAGTATCGTGGCGATCATTATGTCCGTCGTGATCATGGTCATTGGTTATCGCATCGCCCGGAAATCAGTAGCAGGCATTATGGATGAAGCGGATGAAAAAATACTGGTCAAAGTAATTGCCCTGGTAAACAACAGCCGTCTGCCGAACTGGATCGATATTCATAACCTGCGGGTGATCAAATTCGGAAATGTACTGCATATGGATTGTCATATGACAGTTCCCTGGTATCTGAATGTACGGGAGGCCCATGCTGAAGTGGACAGCCTGCGTGATCCTCATTGAAAAAGAATTTGGATCAGCGATGGAATTTTTTGTGCATGCAGATGATTGTATCGGCAGCTGCTGCCCGATCTGTATAAAATCTGATTGCCAGGTCAGGGAACATCCTTTCATCAAAAAAATTGAATGGAAATTGATAAATGCCGTTCCGAACAAAAAACATGAATTGTCCACTCCTTCCTGATCGTCCATTGCGGAACTGAAATTCCGGGCATTTATCAAAAGGGCCTAAATTCGCAGTCATTCAATAAATAAACGAATCCATGCAAGCTTGGAAAACATATCAGGAGAATAATAAACAAAGGTTTCTGGATGAATTAATGGCATTACTGAAAATACCTTCCATCAGTTCAGACAGCACACATCAGGCTGATATGCTTACGTGTGCGCAGAAGCCGTAAGGAAATCACTGCTGGATGCCGGTGCTACCAAGGCTGAAATATTATCCGACAGCAGGACATCCGGTGGTGTTTGCGGAAAAAATTTTGGATCAATCCAAACCCACCATCCTGGTATATGGTCACTATGATGTACAGCCCGTTGATCCGCTCGAACTCTGGCATACGCCTCCATTCGAACCGACGATTAAAAACGGGATGATATTTGCCCGCGGATCTGCTGACGACAAAGGTCAGTTTTTCATGCATGTAAAAGCGCTTGAAATCATGAACCAGACCGGGACCCTGGCCTGCAATATCAAATTCATCATTGAAGGAGAAGAAGAAATTGGTTCCCCCAACCTCGGTGATTTCGTTTCCTCCCATAAGGAACTACTAAAAGCGGATGTGATCCTGATCAGCGACACCTCCATGATCAGTCTGGAGACTCCTTCGATCGAAATCGGGGTACGCGGGCTGGCTTATATTCAGGTGGAAGTAACCGGTCCCAACCGGGATCTGCATAGTGGAGTGTATGGTGGTGCCGTAGCAAATCCGGTAACGATGCTGGCCACGATGATCGCCAGCTGTCACGATGAAAATAACCATATTACGATTCCCGGTTTTTACGACGATGTGCTGGAATCTTCTGCTGAAGACAGAAAAAAAATGGCAGCCGCTCCCTTTGACGAAAAAGAATACATGCAGGATCTTGGTGTGAAATCGCTTTGGGGCGAGAAAAGGTTATAGCACCAATGAACGTACCGGCATCCGGCCTACACTCGAACTCAATGGCATCTGGGGTGGATTCCAGGGAGAGGGTTCCAAAACCGTGCTTCCTTCTAAAGCATCTGCAAAGATTTCTGCAAGGCTGGTCCCGAATCAGTCTTCCGGAAAAATTGCTCATCTATTGCTGGAATATTTCAGGAAAATTGCACCGCCCGGTGTAACCGTACATGCGTTTGAATTGCATGGCGGAGAACCTTATATGACTCCGCTTGATTCACTTGCGTATATCGCTGCCGAAAAAGCCATTGAAGCGAGTTTCGGGAAAAAACCGGTACCCCAGCGGGGCGGCGGAAGTATTCCGATCTGTTCCCTGTTGGAAAAAGAACTGGGAATAAAAATTGTATTTATGGGATTCGGACTGGACAGTGACAACCTGCATTCCCCGAATGAAAAATATAATATCGAGAATTTTTATAAGGGAATTGAAACGATTCCATATTTCCATAAGTTTTTTGCCGAGGTAAGCCAGAAGAAAGTGTGAGAGTATGGAGATGTGATCAATCATTATGGACATAACAATGCCAGAAAAAGAAAAACTCCGGATCGATAAATACCTCTGGGCTATTCGTCTGTTTAAAACAAGAAGCCTGGCTTCTGACGCCTGCGAAAAAGGAAAAGTAAAAAATGAAACGGGTCAGGTCAAACCTTCCAAACAGGTGCATATTGGCGATGATTATGAAGTAAAAACGGAAGCCAAAAGATGGCGTATTCAGGTGACCGGTTTACTGGACCATCGTCTTGCCTATCCGGAAGCCAGTAAAATATTATCTGGATATAACACCGGAAGAAGAAGTTCAGCGAATCCAGTTTCAGGCAGCAAGCTTCCATACCGGCAAAAGACTGAGTAAGGTGGGCAGGCCTACAAAAAAACAGCGGCGCGACCTGGACGGGATGGGATACGGGATGACAGGTTGACGGTTGACGGTTGATGCGTTGACGGTTTCGGATTTTTAATATTTCCAATTATTTCACATTGCGTATAGACATCATCAGTGTATTACCCGAATTACTGGAAAGTTCCTTTGCCCATTCCATTTTGAAAAGGGCAAGAGAAAAAAAACTGCTGGAAATTTTCGTTCATCCGCTGAGAAATTGGGCGGTGAATGAATATGGCCAGGTAGATGATTATCAGTATGGCGGTGGGGCCGGAATGGTGATGATGTGCGAACCCCTGGCAAATGCCATCGAATCTTTAAAAAAAGAAAGACAATATGACGAAATCATTTTCATGAGTCCGGATGGTGAATTGCTCAACCAGCCCATGGCCAATGCACTTTCCCTGAATGAAAACCTGATGATCATTTCCGGGCATTATAAAGGAATTGACGAACGGATTCGCGAACATTTCATCACCCGCGAAATATCCATCGGTGACTATGTATTGAGCGGTGGTGAATTGCCTGCGGCCGTATTATCCGATGCCATCGGACGACTGTTGCCCGGCGTTTTAAATGACGAAACCTCAGCTCTTTTTGATTCATTCCAGGATAACCTGCTCGCCCCGCCGGTTTATACAAGACCTGCAGATTTCCGTGGATGGAAAGTACCGGATATACTGCTGAGCGGTGATCCGGCTAAAATAGCAGAATGGCGACACGAAGCGGCCCTGCGTAAAACAGCTGAAAAAAGACCCGGTCTCCTGAACGACTAAGCATCACACATGACTATCAAGAGGAAAGTTTGTAGATATTCGGGCAAAAAAAATTTACCCGGCAGAACTCGGTAATCCGGGACAAAAAAATTGCCAGTCATCCGAGAACTGTCTTCACCTGATGAATGTTCCGGACATTTATATCTGCCCTGGTTTTATTGATGCGCATGTGCATATTGAAAGTTCCATGCTGGTGCCGTCTGAATTTGCCAGGCTGGCCGTTGTACATGGTACAGTTGCTACAGTCAGCGATCCGCATGAAATCGCCAATGTATGGGCCTGGCCGGAGTAGAATTTATGATTGAAAATGGAAATTAAACTCCCTTCTATTTTTATTTTGGTGCGCCCAGTTGTGTGCCTGCCACGCGTTTTTGAAACAGCCGGTGCCGCCTTGCACTCGGATGCAGTTGATCAGCTATTATCAAGACCTGAAATAAAATATTTAAGTGAGATGATGAATTTTCCCGGTGTGCTGCATGGAGATCCGGAAGTGATGAAGAAAATAGCTTCAGCAAAAAAATATCAAAAACCGGTGGATGGTCATGCGCCGGGTTTACGCGGTGAAGACGCACGTAAATATATTGCAGGCGGGTATCAGTACCGATCATGAATGTTTTACAGCAGAAGAAGCACTGGATAAACTGGAGATGGGAATGAAGATCCTGATCCGGGAAGGCAGTGCTGCCAGAAATTTTGAAGCCCTGGCCGGTCTGATTTCTGAACACTGGGAAAATATGATGTTCTGCAGCGATGACAAACATCCTGATAGTCTGGTGAACGGACATATTAACCAGCTTTGCGCACGAGCTGTTGCAAAAAATATTGATCTGTTCAAAGTACTCCAGGTTGCCTGTATCAATCCCGTCAATACATTACAAGCTTGAAACCGGGCAGCTCCGGCCGGGTGATTCAGCAGATTTCATCCTGTTGAAGGATTTGAAAAATTTTGAAGTGATACAAACCTGGCTCCGTGGATGACTGGTAGCAGAAAATGGGAAAACCAAATTGAATTCAATTCCGGATCTGTCCAAACCCAATCATTTCAATTGCGAATTTACCAGACCGGAAGATTTTATTTTCAAAGCTGTACCGCTGAATGATTCTCGCTATACCTTACCCGGTGATTGAAGCTTATGACGGACAACTGATCACCGGGAAATACAAAACAGAAATTCAATCCGGTAAACGGTGATATGGAAAGCTGATCCTTCCCGGATATCCTGAAAATCGTTGTACTGAACCGGTATAAAAAAGCACCGGTCGCAAAAGCGTTTATAAAAAATTTTGGGTTGAAAAACGGGGGCACTTGCTTCTTCGGTTGCCCATGACAGTCATAATATCGTAGCCGTTGGTGTAAATGATCGAGTGACTTAGCCGGGCTGTAAATGCTGTGATTGCAGAAAAAGGCGGCATCAGCGTGGCCAGTGAAGGCAAAGTAACAACGCTTGCCCTTCCGGTTGCCGGACTGATGAGTACGGAAGAAGGATACCAGGTTGCGGAATTGTATACTGACCTGGATGCCGAGGCAAAACGTCTGGGATCCACGTTTACAGTCACCCTTTATGACCCTCTCCTTTATGGCCCTGCTTGTAATACCACATCTGAAACTCAGCGATCTGGGTCTGTTTGACGGGGACCGCTTTCAGATCCTCTGAACGATGTATTTTTTACCGGAAAAATTCCGGCTTTCACCGCCATCTCAACCGGTATGGCCTATATCCGTCTTGAATACCAATGCCATCCAGGACCTTAGTTTTACCTAAAATTTAAGGCAATGGACAATTTAGAATAAGGATATAACAAGAAGATATTAAATCCGGAGAACGACGGATGCAGAAGAGAGGCCCGGCGGACGGGTCTGGGTTCCGCTGGGACTGGTTTGTGATCGGAGGTCTGTCTTCTTGTTCGTCAAATGGGGTCTGGGTATTCCGGAATGGATATTCAGCTGGCAGATTCTGCTGATTGTCATAGGTATTTTCAGTGGGTCTTGCGCATGCATTTCGCGGACCAGGCTGGCTGATCATGATCCTGATCGGAACTTTTTTCCTGATGGATCAGCTCATTCCGGGAATGGATATACACCGATTTATATGGCCGGCTGTCATAATCGCTGGTCGGGCTGGTTATGCTTATCCGTCCGAAAAATCCACACTGGATGGATCATGATTGGCACAGTGGAAGATGGAACCAGCGGGATATGGAAAGGTGGCAGCAGAAGACGTCAAGACGGGGATATCCGGGTATGCCGGGATTTCCAGGGAACCTAATCCGGGCAGTACCGGAACAGCAGGGATACAAATACCGGTAACAACCGGTATGGGTTATAATTCCAAAAGTTTTTCATCCGAAGACTATATTGACGCAACCACTGTATTGGGAGGAATTCATAAAAATATTTTATCCAAAAATTTTAAAGGAGGCGACATTACCATTTTTATGGGCGGTGCCGAACTAAATCTCAGCCAGGCGGATATTCAGGGAACAGCTGCACTGGACATCACCCAGATTATGGGCGGCACAAAAATAATTGTTCCTCCCAACTGGGAAGTCCGGAGTCAGCTGACTTCTGTATTCGGAAATATTGAAGATAAAAGACAGAATATCAGGTGTCACCAATCCTGATAAAGTGCTCATCATCGACGGAACCTCCGTTTTCGGAGGTATTGAAATCAGAAATTATTAAACACTTATCCAATCACTTATTAAATCAAATCTATGAACTGGTATCTTGCTAAAATTGTTTACAGGATCATTTGCGGACAGGGAAACCATACGGCCCAATTTGATGAACAACTCCGCTTAATCCAGGCAGACAGTGCACAGGAAGCTTTTGAAAAATCTACAGCTCTCGGAGCAGAGAGAAGAAGATAAATTTTACAATGAAGACCAGAAACTGGTTCAATGGAAATTTATCAATGTGGCTGAATTATATAAACTGAGCGGACTGCTGGATGGGGCAGAACTTTATTCCCGTATTCAGGAAACAGACAATGCAGATTTGTATATTGAACTGACGAATAAAAAAGCAGCACATATACTGCACAACAGCAAACACCAATTTCTGGAAATCATTTAACCGCATTCTTTGACCAGGTCACCCCATCAGCGTCAGCAGGTTTCGCAACATCTTTTTTGGTTGGTGGATAGTTTGGGCTTTCCTGCACTGTCTGCTGATTATGGATTATGGCTATTCGTTGAATATCGCAATGGTCGATAGCCTGATCACCAATGGCCTGTTGCTCGGCGGCCTGTTGGTATCATCAGTAATATCCTCCGGTATTATCTTCCCTACAGCAACCGTTACTGTATATGCTTATATTCTCTGTCTTATTTTCAGTCTGGTCGCTAATGCACTGGGTAAATTCATTTTGAACCTGATTCTGATATGACTCTGCCAGCACAGATATACCTATATATTCCTTTCCAATGCTTACTGGATTCAGACTCGGAATTGCTTTTCTGCTGATCGGATGCATGGCGGTTATTTGTGTACTCTGGTATACGCAGGAAGAAGAACAGGAAAACCGTCAGCGAAAAAATGATGCTGAAAAACTCAGCCGGGATGCTGAACTGTATAAACTCAGACAGCAACTACAACCTCATTTTTTATTTAACAGTCTGAATTCCATCAGTGCCCTGATCGGCTCAAATCCTGTCACAGGCCAGGAATATGATTCATCAGTTATCCGATTTCCTGCGAACCACCCTTCGAAAAGAAGAAGAACAATGGGTAAAAATGGAAGAAGAACTACAGTCGCTGGAACTATACCTGGAAATTGAAAAAGTCCGTTTCGGACACCGGCTGTCTACAACCATCATTGAAAAAGATGAAAAAAGCCTGCAGATGCTGATACCACCGATGTTGTTGCAACCTGTTGTGGAAAATGCGATTAAATTTGGCTTATACGATACCACGGATGAAGTGACGATTTATATATCCGTATTCATCTGAAAACGATGCACTGAAAGTAATTGTACAAAATCCTTTTGATCCGGAAACCGCCAATCCCAGACATGGTACGGGATTCGGACTGAATTCCGTGAAACGCAGACTTTATCTATTATTTGCAAGAACGGATCTGGTGGAAACATCAGGCCAAGGAACATGTTTTCACGACGACTATAAATATTCCAAAGCATGAAAGTTATAATAATTGATGATGAACCACTGGCAAGATCCATCATCAAAGAATACCTGCAATTCCATCCTGAACTGGAGTTAGTTGCTGAATGCAGTGATGGATTTGAAGGTGTTAAAGCCATTCAGCAACATCAGCCCGATTTGATTTTTCTGGATATCCAGATGCCAAAAATAAATGGCTTTGAAATGCTGGAACTGATCGAAGATCCCCCTGCGGTGATTTTTACGACTGCCTTTGATGAATATGCCATTAAAGCTTTTGAAAGTCATGCGGTCGATTACCTGCTCAAACCGTTCAGCCGGGACCGTTTTGATAAAGCCATATCAAAATGGACCCAGGCCGGTAAATCAGTCAGCAGCAAAGAACAACTGGCACCTCTGCTGGATTCTGTTTCCAGCAGTCCTGCTGAACAACATCGGGTGGTTGTAAAACTGTCCGGGAAAATCCGGATCATTCCGGTGGAAGACATTCACTACCTCGAAGCTGCAGATGACTATGTAAAAATCCATACCCGGGAAGGTGCATTTCTGAAAAATAAAACCATGGGGCATTTTGAAACAGTACTGAATAAAAATCAGTTTGTCAGAACGCATCGGTCTTATATGGTAAACATTACTGAAATCACCCGTATCGATCCGTATGAAAAAGACAATCACCTGGCCATTTTGAAATCCGGCGCCCGTGTTCCGGTAAGTAAAACCGGATATGTGAAACTGAAATCGGTACTTGGACTTTAGAAGTATATGACGTTGATAGTAGTATAGTAGATGGTAATCATCCACCATATACCATATACTATACACCAATTAAACCGACCATACCGCCCCGTTAATACTGTCTTTCGAAGCACCGGTTACCGAATGCATTACATTGATATCTTCCCGCCAGCGCAGTGCACCCATCAGGGCAATCACAAGTGCTTCTTTATAGTCGATCAGATTTTTGCCGGGCATTATGCACTCAATGCCGCCCGGTAACAATTTCTTCCTCGAAGTATTCTTACCAGAAACTGGTTATGTGCGCCTCCACCGGTGATGAGTAAACGCAGATGTTCTTTTACCGGAATTCTTTTCTTTAACACGAGATAATGCCGATGAAATCTGAAATACAATATGCTGTGAATAGGTTCGTAATGCATCCTGGTACGGAAAGACCTGCTTTTTCAAAAAGCGGGAAAATTTCATTCAAGCCAAATTCATTCGAAAGGGATTTCGGATAAGGCAACTGGTAGTAGGGAAAGGCATTTAGCTTTTGCAGCAAGGTCTTCATCCACTCTGCCGGATGAAGCCAGGTTTCCATTTTCATCAAATCCCTTTTCAGTATGGGCAGCCAGTAAATTCAAAATCCGGTTTGCCGGACAAACATCAAATCCAATAAAAGATGTCGCCATTCACTGACAAGATTGGCGATTCCGCCGATATTCAAGAAAAAATCATATTCCGGGAAAAGCAGTTTTTCTCCGATGGGAACAACTGGGAGCTCCCTGACCGCCCAGGGCAACATCCACACTCCGAAGATCGGTAATGGTGCGGATTCCGGTAACTGCCGCATATTGCTGCCCCATCCCCCAGTTGGGCTGTCATATGCCGGGCCGGGAGATGAAAAGCCGTATGTCCGTGGGAAGCAATCAACTGAACCCGGTAAGACAGATTTTTCTCTTCCAGAAAATCATTTACCCAGTTTGCCCAGATAATGACCATATGCCGTATGAAGTAAAAGGTAATCCTGTGCAGAAATTCCGGTTAAAGAAGACAGGTTTTTCTTCCATTCCGCAGGATAGGGAATACAGGCAGATTCCTGCAGTTCAAATTGCCATTTTCCGGCTGTTTCTTCGAAATGAACAAATGCGATATCCAGTCCGTCGAGTGAGCTTCCGCTCATCAGCCCGATCACATTATACTGCATGGGAAATGATTTTCTGATTCAATCTTTTAATTTAGTTTTAATTCCGGCTGAATTTCGAATATCGGATTTTTAATCTTTATATATGGTGATAAATCTGAGTCAGCATTACTCAATTCTTTGCGACTGGATAGCTGAAATAAGGGATCAGGCAGTGCAAACCGACCGGATGCGTTTTCGGCGCAACCTGGAGAGGATCGGGGAAATAGCAGGTTATGAAATCAGCCGCCAGTTGCCCTTTGAAGAAAAAGAAATTCAAACTCCCCTGGGTTATTGCCAATTCAAAAATTCTTAAATCCCAGCCTGTACTGGCTACCATACTTCGGGCCGGACTTCCCCTGCACCAGGGTCTCCTGAATGTATTTGATAAAGCCGACAATGCCTTTATTTCTGCCTACCGGAAACATCGACCGGGACGGGTCTTTTGAGATCAGCATGGGTTATATTACCAGCCCTGACCTCGAAAACCGCATCCTGATCATTTCCGATCCTATGCTGGCGACGGGATCTTCCATGGTAAAAACCATCCAGCAATTAAGATCGGAAGGCAACCCCGCTGAGATTCATATCGTTACTGCGATTGCCTGTACGGTTGGTATTGAATACCTGCGAAGGGCCCTGCCTGCCTGTAAGATCTGGTGCGGTGCCATTGATGACGAACTGACGGCAAAAGGGTATATTGTACCCGGACTGGGTGATGCCGGCGATCTTTCTTTTGGCAGTAAGATTCAGTTCTAAAGCGATGGGAAAAAGCTTCAGTATTTCAGGTATTTTGTTTATTTTCAAGCCAAATCCAATTTGATATTCCTATGAGCCTATTTGCTTTGATCGGACCCGCTAACATCTTTTTAAACATATTTGCTGTCCGATCATACAATTACTACGAACCGGCTGTAACCAAAGGATGGTGCTTATGAAAAGAATTATTTACGTGCTGCTTTGCATTATTTACTTTTTCCCTGGAATCTCACAGGCCCAGGATCCTGCATTTTCACAATTCTTCGCTTCGCCGCTTACGTTGAATCCGGCTCTTACCGGAAAATTCAGCGGAAGCGTTCGCGTTGCCGGAAACTATCGTAATCAATGGCCGCAGATCAATAACGCGTTTATCACTTCAACCATTTCCGTGGATGGAAATATCCTGACAAATAAAATTACCAACGGAGATGCCTGGGGAATCGGGCTGATGACTATGACCGACAGAACAGCCAATGGCATTCTGACCAGCAATTATGTATCCATTTCAACTTCATACCAGAAAGCCCTGGATGAAAACGGATGGAATCAGATCGGTATCGGTTTCCAGGGATCCTATGCCAGTAAAAGACTCGACGGCACCAAGCTGAACTTCGAAGATCAGCTGGACCAGCAGGGTGGCTGGTCGCTTACCCAGTTCGGAGCTGTAAGCGGTCACCAGGTTAATCTCAGTTATTTTGACCTGAATGTGGGTGTACTGTATAATGGTTCTTCAGCGATGGAAATAACAACTACTATTTTGGCGCATCTGCATATCATATTCTGCAACCCACAGAATCATTTACGGGGAATAGTCTGTATATACACTGCATCCCCGTTTTACCCTGCATGGCGGTTACTCATTCCCGTTATCCCAGTCGAATAACAATAATTTTATTCATTTCAGCGGATTATACAGCCGGCAGTCAAATGCAGTTGATGCGATGCTGGGTGGTGCCTGGTCCTATAATCTGAATACGATGAACCAGGCGGCGATCCCCCCATCAATCTTTACCTGGGTGTCTGGGGCCGTTTCAGCAACCTGACCGATGCCGTTATTCCATATGTGGGACTGGATGTGGGTTCATTTACCTGTCGGCTTATCGTACGACGTGAATGTTTCTTCGTCTAAAACCCGCTTCCCAGGGTCAGGGAGGATTTGAAATTTCACTGATCTATATCAAGAAACCGGCCGACGGAGAAGAAACCGATCCCCTGTCCGAGATTCTAGGATTTTTTCGCACTTACATAAGGATTTCCCTTTACAATAAAACGATAAGGAAGTTCGGCATCTTCCCGGGCCGATTCTACGCCAATTCTTTTGGTAATCGATGATCTGATCTTTTTTATACCGCATTCCATCGTCTTCAATAAAAATCTCATCAGAAAACAAATGTCTGCCCGGTATGTAATTTTAGACATTCCCATGGCACGCGAAAGATTTCCCGGGCCTTTTGTAAGTGTAAAATCTGCGTAAGGGTTTTCCGGTACGGATCAGCATGTGATCAACTCCTTCTATTGGTTCCAGTGCCCGGATCAGCACGGCATGAGGAATATCTTTTTTATTGGTAATCACATTAAAAAGATGATGCATACCATAACAGATATATACATATGACAGTCCCCGGTCCGCCATATAGATGTTCTGATCTGTGTCGTTCTCCTGCCGCCAAATGCATGACTGGCCCGGTCGTTAACCCCAGCATACGCTTCTGTTTCTACGATCCGGCCTGAACTTCGAATACCATCCAATTGGGTGACCAGTATTTTTCCAAGCAGTTCGCGCGCGATCTGCACAACATCTTTCCGGTCATAAAAAGAATAGATCCAGCTTTTTGCGGGCTCACTTTCCATATAAAATGCTTAAAATGTAAATTAGTGTTATATTGAATGTCGTTAAAAAATTGGTTTGCTAAAAGAAATTGTCATTGCCATCCAGGCCTATCGAAAGGCACATATTTTCATTGGTAAACACCGCTTGTGGAAATGGATCCTGATTCCGGGTCTGGTTTATATGATCCTGTTTACCATTGGCCTGTATTTTCTTCTGGATCTCAGCGGATACGGCTGTCTCACATCTGAGCCAGATTATTCGGAGTTGACCACTGGCTGCACCGGCAGCATAGTGCGGCTCTGGAGTTTTATTTTTATCATGGTCGGCATTATGGTCCGGCTGATCATGATGTTTTTCTATTTCTCCCTGTTTAAATATTTATTTCTCATTGCTGGCAGCCCGGTGTTTTCTTATCTCAGTGAAAAAACAGAATCGATTATAGAAGGGAAAGAATTTGTTTTCAATAAATCCGAGTTTTTTTCATGATATCCGACGGGGAATCAGGCTGGCCCTCAGGAACTTTCTCTGGCAAACTGTTTATACTATTTCCATACTGCATTCTTTCCTTGATTCCGCTGGTCGGATGGATTACACCTGTCATTTCCGGTCTTGGTGGAATGTTACTATTATGGATTTTCCATGCTCGATTACAGTTGTGAAAGACATAAGTTATCTCCATCGGCCAGTATTAGTTTTATCAGCCAGCGCAGAGGCCTGGCCGATTGGCAACGGACTGGTATTTTACCTGATGCATTTTGTTCCGTTTGTAGGCTGGGTGCTTGCACCATCTTATGCACTGGTTGCTGCAACGATAAGTCTTTATCATCAGAATATTGATACATGAAACCGCCGAGCAACTGTATATTTAATCCCGAGTTTTCTGGATGAGACAGGCATGGATGTTTTACCTGCCTATATTGCTGCAGGCAATTCAGGAACAGAAGTCTTTTTTGTGGAGAATGAACGCAGTGCCCGGCGGTTATTTGAAAAAACTCTGGAAGGAAATGAGATATAGATAGTTACAGCTGGTTCGTGATTCATAAAGCAGAAGAAGAAGTAATACAGGAATTTCTTCAACAGCTAAAGCAGGGAAAAAAAATCGCCATCCTGAGCGAAGCCGGTTGCCCGGGGATTGCAGATCCCGGACAGATACTGGTTGCTGCTGCCCAGGAAGCCGGATGCCCTGATAAAGCCCCTGGTCGGTCCGAATTCCATCATACTGGCCCTTGATGGCGAGTGGCCTGAACGGTCAGCATTTTCAGTTTCATGGATACCTTCCGATTGAAACGGCGGATCGCAGCAAGACGGATAAAAGAACTGGAATCATTTTCAAGAAAGGATAATTCTGCCCAAATCTTTATTGAAACGCCTTACCGGAATCTTTCTCTTCTCGACAGTTTATTAAATACCTGTCAACGAGCAAAACGCGATTATGCATTGCCGTGAATCTCACCGGCACAACCGAATCCATCCAAACCAAAACCATTGAAGCCTGGAGCAGGACTCGATTCCGGAAATTAATAAAAAACCTGCGATTTTTATTATACAGGCATGAAGCTTGAACGTTAGGCGTGAGGATCTGCAGCATACCGTCAATCTACCTTACGCTTATTAGGCGTATAGGAGTTGGCAAACCTCGTGGATCCCGTATGGACAAAATACTGTCCACGATATAAACCGTTGTTCCCCGCCAGGGCAATGCACCCATATATTCCTTATAATGCAGTTCGAATTCCTTTCCGCTGTTTGACATGAGTTTGGCGGCAACAGTTTCATTCGAAACTGAAAAACGGAATTCATACGACTGGACTGAACCCGGTGTTCCTCCCTGGAAACCGGTCTGAATCAGTTTACCTTCATAGGTTTTAAATACATATCCTTTTTTCATAAAATTATTCAGCTGTCCGGCTTTTACACCTTCTCCAAAAACCCAGTAAAAATGCCAGGCAAACCAGACGGCTCCCGATCACAATAACGACCAGCAGAAAAATGGTAAAGAATTTTTTCATGGTGCGAATTTTTTACAATCCGTATTTATCAACCAGATAAATCAGAGCCGCCATATTTATAGCGCCCAATTCCAGTTCTCTTTTATTTACTTTTTCAAATACATCACTTGCGGCATGATGATAATCAAAATAACGCTGGGAATCCGGAATTAGTTCCGCTGCCATTACACCAGTTGACTTCATTCAGCGGTTCAACATCGGCTCCTGCACCGCCCAGCGAAAATTCCGTAACGCCATAGGGTGTCAGAATAAGGCAATCCAGGACCGGACTGAAGTCATTTGGGCATTCTGTTCCTTTAAAGCTGAATCCTCTTGGGGTAAATCCGCCGCCATCACTTTCCAGTGCAAAGATATGTTTCTCATTTTTCGCCTTGGCTTCATGCACTATATGCTTTTGCTCCTCTTCCCCCATTTTCTTCATCAGTAAACAATACGACCCGAATCGTATGTCTTGGGTTTATATCCGATTGCTTTCAATGCGCGCAAAACTTCGATGGACTGAACACATCCTGTTCCGTCATCGCTTGCTCCTTCGGCCGGATCCCAGGAATCGAGATGTCCGCCCACTGTAATAAACTGATCCGGGAATTCTGACCCCTTCCATTCTCCGATCACATTATAGCCGACCGTATCCGGTAGTGCATGCGCATTGGTGGATATAAAAAGATTCAAGATCTTTTTGTGATGACAGCAGCTGCTGCCAGTTTATCTGCATCCTGGAGACCGATTGCTAATGCCGGAATTTTCGGAAAAGAATCATTGTATATCATCGCACCGGTATGCGGGAAATTGTCGGTGGATTCACTCATGGATCTGAACAACTACACCCACGGCTCCGTATTTAGCAGCACGGCTTGCGCCGTCAATGCCCGGTAAGGAACAGCTTCCGCGTAGGCATTAAATACCTAAACAAAATCAACTATTAAACGGATGATTGTAAAAAACAATCTTGCCCCTGATTTCATCTTTTCTTTTTTCCAGTTCAGTCAAAGTCGTGAATAAGTATCATGTGGGGCGGTAATACCACCGGCCGGTGTAGAAACAGAATTTCCCAAGCAATAACAGCCAGCGGTATCCCGGTTTTTTCCGGAAATCAGGGCAGCCTGATCTTTTCCTCCTCGCACCCAATGCGGGATCATGGCTTTTTGTAAATAAACCTGTATCGGCTCCTGCCTGTTTCAATGCTTCCTCTCCCCATTTTTCGGATGTATAGGTTTGCGGAGATCCGGAAAGACGGGCCCAATAGTTTTGGTTAAGTGAATACAGATTACTGTACGCCGTACTATGTCTGAAAAATTTCATCTGCAATTTTCCTGATGAAAACGGAATCGGATTGTGCATTTAAAGAATTGACAAATAAAAGCAGAAAGGAACTAAACAAAACCGAACGCATAACTGTTTATTTCCGCTAAGATAAGTATTGCTCTGTTCTTATGTAAGCTGCTGGAAAATCTGTTTAACTTCGATTCAATTAAAATCACGTCATGCGGATAGGAATCGTTTGTTATCCAACGTTCGGTGGAAGCGGTGTTCTGGCTACTGAACTGGGTAAAGCGCTGGCCGACAAAGGGCACCAGGTGCATTTTATAACCTATCAGCAACCCGTAAGGCTTACGGAATACAATGCCAATATTTTCTATCATGAAGTGCGGGTTACTTCCTATCCGTTATTTGATTATCCTCCCTATGAAACGGCACTTTCCAGTACGATGGTGGATGTGATCATCAATCACCAGCTTGATCTCCTGCATGTGCATTATGCCATTCCGCATGCATCTGCGGCCTATATGGCGAAAAAAATTGTTGCTACTCAGGGTATTACTATCCCGGTGATCACCACGCTGCACGGCACGGATATTACACTGGTTGGCAGAGACAAAACCCTGGCTCCCGTGGTTGCTTTTTCCATTAATGAAAGTGATGCGATTACAGCCGTATCAGAAAACCTGCGGGATGAAACCTATAGCATTTTCGATATCAAAAAGGAAATTGAAGTGATCCCAAATTTTGTTGACCTAAGCCGCTTTCACAGAAAAGCAATTGATCCGTTCCGGAAAGTAATTGCCCCGAATAATGAACGCATTGTTGTACATGCTTCCAATTTCCGAAAGATCAAAAGGGTCCTGGATGTAGTAAAAATTTTTGCAGAAATAAATAAACAAATTCCTTCCAAATTGTTATTTGTTGGTGACGGGCCTGACCGTCACGATGCAGAAAATTTGAGTCGCGAACTCGGAATTATTTGAAGACATCCGGTTCATCGGCAAACAGGAACAGATCGAAGAAATACTGGCCGTATCAGACCTTTTCATTCTTCCTTCGGAATATGAAAGTTTCGGACTTGGCTGCCCTGGAAGCCATGGCGGCCGGTGTTCCGCTGATATCATCGGATGCAGGCGGTTTACCGGAAATAAACATCAATGGAAAAACAGGATTTATGAGTGCTGTAGGCGATGTGGCCTCCATGAGTCGCAATGCCATTACAATCCTGGAAAATGACGATGTGTTAAAAACATTTAAAGAGAATGCCGCCGAACAGGCGAAGAAATTCGATATCCATCATATTGTGCCGATGTATGAAAAATTCTATGACCGATTTCTGCTGAAATCGCAGCCCGCTAAAAAATTTTCCCCGGAAAAGATCTGAGATAACAGATCTGTCCTTTATCTTCTCAGCCATTTTTCAGGATCGAAGAGATGATCCTTATCATCTGACAGTACAAATTCCAAGCTGGCCGATTTCAGCAAGTCTTCCCAGCAGTTGTCCCGTTTTAACTGATCTGGCCTTTGGAAACAACCACTGATGAAAGATTACTGTAGGTAGTAAAATATTTTCCATGACGGATCATCACGGCACTGACATCCCCACATTAAATACACTTTGCACATCTCCGTCAAAAACAGCAGTCACGGAGGAACCTGCGGACACTTTCAATGGTGATGCCCTGGTTATTATGGACAATTCCTTTGATATATTCATGCGGACCAAATCGCATGGCGATGGTTCCGGAAGAAATGGGCCAGGGAAGATGTCCCTTATCTTTTTCAAAATTTCCTGATAAAGCGAGATCGGCTGTAGTATTAAAGATAGTTGGCGCAGTGCGGTTTTCACTGCCGGTTTAACTGAAGAAGGCATTGTACCGGCGCCGGAACACCGGAGGTGATTTTTGCCGTTTCGGTTTTTTCCGGCGCTGCACTGGCAGCATTGGCAGCGGCATTGGCAGCCGCCTTTTTCTTGGCTTCGCGGATGGCTTCTTCCCTTGCCCGCCGGATAGCGGCAGCAATGGCATTCCCCAGTTTCTGATCCTGGCGTTGCTTGGCATTCATTTCCTTTTTCAGTTCTTTTTCCTGGCTCTGCAACTGTTCAACAACCTGGTCCTTTTCCTTTTTTTCAACTTCCAGCACCTGTTTTTCCTTGCTCTGTTTCACCAGCGCTTCATCTTTTTCTACCCGTTTTATTTTAAGTCCGTCAATTTTATTCTGCAGAAGTACCTGCGTTTGAATAATATTTTCCGCCCGCTGTTCGCGATAAGCCCGATATGATTTCAGATATTCGACCCTTTTGATGGCGTCATTAAAATTACTGGCAGCAAAAATGAAATTCAGGTAATCATAGTTGGTCCGGTTTTCATATGCATAAACCACACTTTCCGCATATTGTTTGCGCAGGGTATCCAGTTCTTTTTTCAGTTTTATGATTTCCTGCCAGGAAGTATTCATATCCGCCTGGATAAAATTCAGTTGCTGGTTGATATTGGCAATGGCGGCCTGCCGTAGACGAAGTCTTTTTTGCAAAAGAGCGAGCTGACCCAGGGTTTGTTTGCGATTTTTATGGGTGATGTCCAGAGAGCGTTTTACATCTTCGATTTCTTTCTGAATGGATGCCCGTTCTTTTTCGAGATCGCTGCGGCTCTGGGTTGGAGACTGGGCCAGGCAGACTCGTTACAGAATAAAAAATAATAATAAACAGGAATACCGGTTTGCGCATATGCGTTTTGCGTTCGGGATGAAGTTACTGTATAACGTCTATTTGCGTTTATAATTTTTCGGAATGGAAAATGGAAAATCTAAATTATCGTTAAAAGAATATTTGTTGAAACTCATCTCCACATCGAGCCTTCCTTTTTCCGCAACTAACAATTTTACGGTAAGTCGAGAAAAGCACCGTGTCCATTTTTTCATACTGACCATAGGTGATATCACAGGAACGGGCCTGCATCGGGTCCACATCATCCAGTATACTGTGTTTTAAACTGAGATCATTATTCAGTGTCAGGTAATTTCTGAAAATCGCATCCGATACTGAGCATGGATATACCCTGAACATCTTTCCGGTAATAGAGAATATTACTATCAAGGAAAATCGGATTGCCCAGCATGATGGACTGCAGCGTATTGAAATCAAAAGGCAGATGGCTTATCTCCTGTAAATAGCTTACGGACCTCAGCTGATATACTTTATCGAGTTTATTTAACACTTTTACACTGTCCGGTGTGATGAGGGCGCGGAATGCTTCAATGCCCAGCAGGGCATTGATAGAAATCCAGATTACTTTATCTTTCTGCAGCCGGATAAAAGCATTGAATTCATAATCCTTCCCATCACTTCCTTCATAATGCACCTTCAGTTTTGCTGAAAATGTTTTGCAATCAATAATACTTGCCTGAATATGTTGATATAGCTGACTGGATATATCGCAGGAATCCGCCCGTGAGATCCTCAGCAGCGGCAGTATCCGCTTTTTTCAGGACTGGTATCTTTTTTACTGATGGCCGTGGTGATTTTTTTTGCGGACCTGCAGGAGACGATGATTCCGATACCAACACAAACTGCCAGAAAAACGCCAATACTCCATTTCAGAAAAATCTTACCTGCATTATTCATATTCAGATATTCTAACGTATTTAGATGGACCGACTGCCAGCTGCGTGCTGATTTGCGACTATTTTCAAATTTTACCCGTATGTCCGAATCCACCGTCATTTCTGGACAGTCTCGTTCAATTCGGTAACCGGATGCCATTCCACTTTTTCAACCTGACCGACAACCATCTGGGCGATGCGGTCACCCGGATGAATCAGACTGTTCCGTATCGGAAAGATTTATCAGATATTACTTTCAATTCCCCCCGGTAATCAGCATCAACCGTGCCTGGTGAATTCAAACAGGTAATTCCCTGTTTGAGGGCCAGGCCGCTGCGGGGTCTCACCTGGGCTTCATACCCCGGTGGCAGTTCGATAAAAATACCGGTAGGTATCAATTGTCTTTCCATTGGCTGAAGACTGATCGGTATCGGGAATATTTGCTTTAAGATCCATGCCGGCAGCATCGGGAGTAGCATAAGCGGGCAGGGGATATACTGACTGATTTATAATTTTAACGGGAATGGACATGGGCGCAAAGGTAATTAATCCGACTTTCCTGAGCAATACAACCGCCTGAGCCATAATACCTTCTTCCCTTCCGATAAAACCAAGTTTTTCCGTGGTGGTTGCCTTGATGGAAATATCATCTGTTGTAATTTCCAAAATCCTGCGATTACTTCTCGCATAGCTGTGGCAAACTGCATGATTTTGGGTTTCTCCAGACAAACCACCGTATCCAGGTTAACAATCCGGATATCCTTTTTCCCGGATAAGACGAAATGTTTTTTCAAGCAGGATTTTGCTGTCAATATCCTTCAGGTTTTTATCTGTATCCGGAAAATGAATGCCGATATCTCCGAGATTGAGCGCACCCAACAGTGCATCACAAATTGCATGCAGGAGCACATCCGCATCGCTATGACCCAGGGCACCCTTGCTGTGCGGAATTTCAACACCACCCAGCCAGTAATTTTCTGCCTGTAACCAGTTGATGGAAATCTGTGCCCAGATCCGATGCGGTAAGACATAGAGGAATTTGAAAATTTGGAAAATTTGAAAATTTGAAAATTTATTTTCAAATTCCCGAATTTTCAAATTTTCAAATTATTGATCGGCACCGCCTGTTCCGACTGCCGGTCCCTCCAGATCAAATACCAATCCAAAGCGGATCGTATTGGATAAGAGGATTTCTCGTGATACCGGATCCCGAAGGAATCAGATAAGAAAAATTCAACCCGAGCATATTGTATTTCAAGCCGACACCCATGGTAAAATACTGCCTGTCCGCCCTGTTCTTTACTTTCATAAAAATATCCGAGGCGAAAAGCAAACTGGTCGTTATAAGTATATTCTGCTCCGACGGAGGCATTGATGGTATTAAACTGGCCGTTAAAAGAGCTGAACCAGCTGCTTACCACACTCTGACTGTAATAGTCAGTCGATGCTGCCTGGTCACTTACCGTATCCGTACCATTTGCTGGCTGCGGTGGAGATGCCGGTACCAGCAGTTTATTCAGGTCCAGACCAAAGCTGATTTTATTCTGCTCATCAAACACTTTGGTATAGTTTGCTCCCAGTCCCATATTGGCGGGAATAAATTCCTTCTGCGTAGCATCATTGGTATACCCGATTTTGGTTCCGAGGTTCGACAAAACAAATCCGAACGTCCAGCCTTCCTGGTTGGCCAGTACATTTTTATATGTCAGGGAAAGATCCGCAGCTACAGACTGTTCCGGCTTTATAGGCAGAAATGCTACCCGAAGCGGCAGCTGCACCCAGGGTCAGATTGGAATTGATATACCGCATTGTGAGACCGATTCCGAATTTTATCAGAAAGTTTTCGGGAATAACCCAGGTCAATAGCATATTCGCGGGGTCTGCCTTCTCCCCAGTTGTTCCCGTTATAATCGGAAAACTGGATGCTACCCAGGCTGAAATACCGAATGGAAGCCGACAGGCCTGAAGTTCATCCAGTTTATGGTAGCCGGTAGCGGCCAATAAATATACATCATTTAAACCCAGGTCTTTAAGCCAGGGTGTATAGGTTAAACCGATACCGGTCTTATATTCGGAGAATGGTGTTTTGGAAAGATTATAAAAGGCAGAATTCGCATCCGGGGAAGTAGCAATACCTTCTTCACCTAATCCCCCTGCCCGGGCATCCGGGGATATTCTTAAAAAAGGTACAGCCGTTGTTGTTACATTTGATCGGTTGCAGCTAGACTGGGCATTTACGAGATAAACAGAAAACAGGCCGCACAGCAAAGCAGTTAGTCGGAAAAACAGTCTTTTCATGAAATTTAATTTAGCTTTAAAAGGAACTGACTGCAAAATGAGATTATAACCGTGAAAAATCAGGTCACCGGTTTCATTTTAACTTTTAGAGAGTAGAAATTTTCAATAGCTAATTAAGTTGATTTTTAGTGAGTTCCAATAATGGTCATTGAATAGGACTGTCGCCTGTAGCAGTCTTCACCGATACATACATGTTCTTCCGGTAATCCAACGGAAACATAACCAGAATATTGCGCAAGATAAAGGTTTCCCGGAAACCCCAACAGCTAAGCAAAAAGACGGCCAAGCTTTGCCAAGGCTTTAACATTCCCGAAAACGGGATTTTTTCCACCAAACAAACTAATTTCGTCCTCCCTTCGTATTAAACAAACTGGGGGTTTGTTTTACAATATTTGTTTCAAAACCACGTTTCTACACCTAACATATCACGGTTAAATGCGTTTTCTATGAATCTCAAAAATCTAGTTATCCTGGCTTCCTGTGCCGCAGCATTGGTCGCTCGTGTAAAAACGGTGGCTTGTTCGGTAAGAAAATCAGAATCTTCTGCTGTAACCGGCTGGAACTACAATGACAAGAACATGGGTGGTTACCAGGTATCCAAGGAAAAAGAACAGCGTACCGGTCCGGGTCTGGTTTTTGTTCAGGGTGGTACCTTTACCATGGGTGCTACTGAAGAAGACGTTATGAGCGACTGGAATAATATTCCACGCCGTGTAACAGTAAACTCTTTTTATATCGACAGAACCGAAGTGGCCAATGTGCACTATCGTGAATACCTGTACTGGATAAATAATGTATTTGAAGGAGATGAATTCCAGGCAGTACGTAATGCTGCACTTCCGGATACCCTGGTATGGAGAAGTGAACTGGCTTATAATGAACCCCTGGTAGAATATTATTTCCGCCATCCTTCATATAATTATTATCCTGTTGTTGGGGTAAGCTGGAAACAGGCTCATGATTTTTGTATCTGGAGAACCGACCGCGTAAATGAAAAAGCACTGGTTGACCGAGGATTCATCAACAAGAATTCACTGAAAAATATCCAGGGTCTTGGCCAGGAAAATTTCAACACCAAATCATATCTGGTTGGTGAATATCAGGCAACTCCTGGTCCTGCTGCCAAATCAAAAAAGAATACACTTAAAAATCCAAATGGTACACCACGTACCCAGGTAACTTTTGAAGATGGTATCCTGCTTCCTGCTTATCGTCTGCCAACAGAAGCAGAATGGGAATATGCAGCATTGGGATATATCAATCAGAATCCCGCTCCAAGTACAAAAGACAAGCAAGAGAGGTGAAGAGTTGATTGCCAACAAACAGGTTTATTCCTGGAGCCAGAATGTAAACGGTCTACGTGATTCACGCAGTGGAACCTGGCAGGGAACCTTCCTGGCGAACTTCAAAAGAGGTAATGGTGATAATATGGGTGTTGCCGGTGGTTTGAATGACAATGCCGTATATACTGCAGATGTAACTTCTTTTTATCCGAATGGTTTCGGATTATATAATATGTCAGGTAACGTGAGTGAGTGGGTTGAAGACGTGTTATCGTCCGCTTTCTTCTCAGGACGTTGACGGAGTTGCTCCTTTCCGTGGTAATAAATTTGAAACCATGGACCTTGGAAAAGAAGGCAAACCCGAAAGAGACAGCCTGGGTAGAATTAAATACCGTGCTGTAACAGATAAAGAAAGTGAAGCCAGAAGAAACTATCAGAAAGGTGATGTAATCAACTACCTGGATGGTGACTCCCTGATTGCAGGTGTCAGCTTACGGTTACGGTAAAACCACCCTGATCAGCGATAAGTCGAGAGTAATTAAAGGTGGTAGCTGGAATGACCGCGCTTACTGGCTCGGACCCGGAACACGCCGGTTCATGGAAGAAGATCAGGCCAGTTCAACTGTTGGTTTCCGTTGTGCAATGGACCGTGTAGGTAGTGCTGCTGGTAATGGCAGACAAACCGGTATCAGCTATAAAACAAGAAAACAAAACGCCCGTAAACAATAATAGTCCCTTGTAAACTTTATAAAAGCCATCCCGCATCAGCGGATGGCTTTTTTGTTTATTAGATTTGCTAAAAAACCAGAAACTTTGAATGAATCTTTATCACCCGTTTCAATAGGTGACTTATACCAGCTTTATTTAAAGCATCCTTCCATTTGCACCGATACCCGCCATGTTCAAAAAGGTGATCTGTTCTTTGCCCTGAAAGGTGAACATTTCAATGGCAACCTGTTTGCCGTGCAGGCACTTGATAACGGTGCCGCATATGCGATTATTGATGAAACTCCCGCAACCGACCAACGACCGACTCCTGATGGTAAAAGATGTTCTGACCTGTTTGCAGGATCTGGCTGCACATCACCGGGATCAGTTCACTATTCCTTTTATCGCAATTACCGGAAGCAATGGAAAGACGACCACGAAAGAACTTATCCATGCCGTGCTGTCCGAAAAATATAAAACCTACACTACCGAAGGCAACCTGAATAATCATATTGGCATTCCCCTCACTCTACTGAAAATTAAAAAAGATGCAGATATCGCCATTGTGGAAATGGGTGCCAACCACCTGGGTGAAATTGAGGGATATTGTATATATACCCGGCCCACACATGGGCTGATCACAAACTGTGGTAAGGCCCATCTCGAAGGATTCGGGAGTTTGGAAGGTGTCAAAAAAGGCGAAAGGTGAACTATTTGACTACCTGCGCGCCTATGGTGGGAGTGCATTTGTGATGTGGGACTATGAATACCTTACAACAGATGAGCAAGGGAATCCGGGAAGTTTTTACTTATGGAACGAATCATGCAGACATAACCGGAATCGTTGAAGAAGCTACCCCATTTCTGAAGGTAAAAATAACCAAAGGAAATTCTGCCGGTACTATTCAAACCCGACTGACAGGAGACTATAACCTGCCCAATGTACTTGCTGCCGTTTGTCTCGGCAATTATTTTAAAGTGACTTCAGCCGATATAAAAAAAGGAATTGAAAACTATACGGCTTCAAACAGCCGTTCCCAACTTGTTCAGGCAGGAACTAATTTCATTATCCTTGATGCATATAATGCAAATCCATCGAGCATGAACCTCGCTATCAGAAAATTTCATGCATTATCCTGCGGCAGATAAAATTTTACTCCTGGGTGCCATGGCCGAACTGGGTGCTGACAGCATAAGTGAACATGAACAAATCCTGAATCAGATTAAGGCTGGGACATGGAAAGAAGTCGTTCTGGTGGGTGGTGATTTTTTAAAAATTAAACATCCCTACCGGAGCTTTACTACAGCAGAAGAGGCGGGGATGTGGGTGGAATCCAGGTCATTTCAAAATACAGCATTCCTCGTAAAAGGGTCGCGCAGTATGCAAATGGAAAAAGCAATTGAAAGTCTGAGACCGATAACCAGTAATTAGAAATATTTAAATAAATGTTGTAAATATGGATCTGCGAAAATGAGGAGATAAGGAAATGAAATTAAAAATTGAAATGTGTATATTAATAATTTATAACAAATTTTTAATTCTTCTATTACTTTTTTGAGGAATTTATCGCACGCCGATCAATGAATTCATGGGCGTTCGCCGGTTACGAAAATCCATCATGTCGACTTTTACGCTACCTACACTGATCGGGCTTTCAACGCGGACAGGAATATGGTTTGCATCATCACTTATCCAAACCGTCATCTTTTCACCGCCTTCAAAAATGGTACCCTTGATAAGAAGCGGCTTAATCTTAATGGCCCTGAACTTTCCATATTTTGTCTTGATCGTTTCCTTTCCGACATAGCGGATGTATAAATTATAAACCTGGTTATCCAGGAACATCGAAAAGGGAATCTTATCTCCCGGTTTCATTTTATCAAAATCTATATTACGGGCATAATACATCGTGCTCAAAACATCCTGTATACAATCAGGGGTTTTAAATACACCTGAATTTGTAATGGCCGTATGCGCAGTTTTATTAAAACTTACATTCTCATATTTTTTATACGATCCTTCGTTTACGTTTCGGATAAATTTTAATGGCTGCAGGGTGGAGGTATCAATAAAAGATTCATATTTATCCCTGACCTTAAAAAAATTATCCAGAAAAGGATAATTTTTTCCGGCCCCTGTTACATGATAAACAGGTTTTCCATTTAAATCCTCCAACGCTACGGTAAATGTCGCTTCCCCAGCAGCGATGTAGACACCTGCTAACGTATAATAAACTTTGAATGTAATACTTTCACCAGCCTGAAATGCGCGGTTTGGAAGACCGCAAAAATCATCGCCTGCCCTCAGGGGTAATGAAATGGATATTAAAAATATACTCACAATTGCAGAAATCGATTTCATCGGCTGCTAAACAGTTTGATCCTTAAAATTAATAAACTCCCTACTAACGCAGGGATTATTAAATTAATGAGCCAGATGCCCAGGGATACTGCGAGTATACCCGCGGTATTGACAGTAAATACCTGAAAAATCTGAATACCCGCTGCCCATCGAAATCCGAGATCTGTTAAAAATGTTAACGTTGGTACAAGGGCCATCAGGACAAACATAACACTAACGCCAGTGAATACCTGCTTTCCCGCCAACGGGATTCCAAATAAGGAAAACAGGAGAAAATATTGCAATATGAATACTCCATAACGAATCGCTGAAATAAAGAGGATGGTGGCGAGTTTTTTAAAACTATAATCCTGCGGGATGGAAAAATTCTTTTGATTTTTTTTCAGCCATCTGTTAATTCTGTTCACCAATGGATCAAACCTGAAATAAACCAGGCCCAGACCTATTGCAGCAACAGCTGTTATGACGACACCCGTTCTGAAAACACCGGCCGTTAACCAATCCACATCAAAATGAAGAGGCAGATAAGAAAACAGGTATAGTCCGACAGCTCCGGCTGTCAGTGTCACCAGCATTTGGGCCAAACTGCAAAGTATCGTCGGTGCAACAGACAACAGCTTATTCCCCTGATCAACATATAACATTCTGCCCAAGTACTCCCCCACCCGGTTCGGAGTAAAAGATGCGATACAGGTACCTGCCAGGATTGCACTGAATGCACGGAAGAATCCAATCTGCTGAATCGGCTTTAAGGCAATTTGCCATTTACGCGTTTCGAGTGCCCAGTTCACTCCCATTAGTCCGAACATGGAGAACAATTTCCATTTTTGCTTTCCGAGGGCTGCTTCCAGCATCTGGTAAAGCGTATCCTTCCAGTGTGGTTGTTTCTGTAACTGTCGGGCAACCGTATAGAAAAGAAATAACATAATAAGCGGTCCTGCCACATAGTTGACTATTAATTTGATATTTTTGTTAGGCACCACAATCAAAAATAGCGTTCCCTCTGCAAAAGAACTCCAAAATAATCCTGGGCATCGATCCCGGCACTCTTCAGATGGGCTGGGGGCTGATTTGTGTTGAAGGACATCAGGTACAGTACATGGAAATGGATACATTGCATGTTCCCGTACGTATGGATGCTTATCAGCGACTTGAGTTGATTTATTTTACCGTTCAGCAGATCATTCTGAAATTCAAGCCTGATGAGTTTGCCATTGAAGCCCCTTTCTTTGGTAAGAATATACAGAGCATGCTCAAGCTCGGCCGCGCACAGGGAGTGGCCATAGCGGCAGCCATGCAATCCCGCATTCCGGTTACCGAATATGCACCACGGAAAATAAAGCAATCAATCACCGGTAATGGAAATTCCGGAAAGGAACAGGTCTGGAAGATGCTCCAGCAAATATTGGAAATCCAATTGGAAGTGAACCGTTTTGATGCATCTGATGCCCTGGCTGTCGCCCTTTGCCACCATTATCAGTTCCGCACACCGGTTTCAGTAGGAAAAAAACTAAATGGGTGGTCAGACTTTATTGCGAAAAATCCGAAGAGAGTACGCTGATCTGTTAGATTAGTATTATTAAACAGCCATCTCTTCAAGAGCAGCATTTGTTTATCCGGGTTCTCAATATTCTCCATTTCAGATTAATTTCGATATTTCAAAATTCTAAAATAATATCATGACAATATTTACCCGAATCATCAATGGCGAAATACCTGCTTACCGAATTGCAGAAGATGAGTTTTTTCTGGCTTTTCTTGACATCAATCCTTTACGTGAGGGACATACCCTCGTTATACCAAAAGTCGAAACCGATCATTTTTTCGATCTGGATGAAAATTTTCTTTCAAGAATCCTGGTCTTTGCAAAACCAGTTGCAAAAGCGATTGAAAAAACCTTCTCCTGTAATCGTTGCGGAATGGTGGTTGTGGGCCTGGAAGTTCCCCATGCACATTTGCATTTAATCCCAATCGACCGGGTAAATGATATGGACTTTAAAAAACCCAAACTGAAATTAAGCGAACAGGCTTTTCGAAATATTCAGGAGAAGATGATTAAAAATTTGAAAACTGAAAATTAAAATCCCAAATTTTATAATTATACGGTAATGCTTTCAACTTTGAATTGAAGTTTGCCGGCAGGAACAATCACATCCGCCACTTCACCTACCTGTTTGCCCAACAATCCTTTTCCGATAGGGGAAGAAACAGAAATTTTGCCCAGTTTGAGATCGGCTTCTTTTTCTGAAACCAAATGATAGGTGGATTGTTTCTTATTGGAAAGATTCGTAACCGTAACCTTAGTCAGAATGGACACCTTACTGGTGTCTATATTTCCTTCTTCCAGGATCCGTACATTCGACAGATCAGCTTCCAAACGCTGGATTTTTGCCTCCAGGTGTCCCTGTGCTTCTTTTGCCGCATCGTATTCTGCATTTTCCTTTAAATCACCTTTTTCCCGCGCCTCGGCAATAGCCCTCGAGGCCGCCGGACGGTCGATGCTTTTCATTTTTTGCAGTTCACCCTTCAATTTCTCGAGTGCCTCCTTAGTCAAATATGTGATTCCACTCATAAATCCTCCTCTTGTTTATAATAAAAGAAAAAAAATACAACGCCCTCGGGAGGCGTTGCATTTGTGCAAAGATAAGGAATCCGATTAAAAAGGTATTTTTCAACGATGTTCCGGCGTATTGAAAATGGCAGTTTGCATATTCATTAACAAGCCTGGTCTGACTTCAGAGTCCCAGTTTGTCCAGCACTATTTTTGCCATTCCATAAAAGGCTTCCCGGCTATATCCGGCAATATGCGGGGTCAGCAGTACATTTTCATGGCTCAATAACTTGTCAAGTTGTTGTTTCTCAAGGTCTGAATAGCTTTCAAGTTTTTCATTTTCAAGCACATCCAGGGCGGCACCGGCTATTTTGCCATTGTCCAGCGCCCTTATCAGGGCAGCTGTATCCTGCGTTTTACCCCGGCTGGTATTAATGAAAATGGGCTTATTTTTCAATGTATGCAAAAAAACCATCTCCTGCCATATGAAAAGTCTCTTCGGTAAGCGGTACATGCAGACTGATTACATCTGCATACCTGCCCAGTTGTTCCATATTGGCTTCCTTGATTTTACCCGCTCCAAAGTTGAATTTGTATTTATCATAAGCCAGAACCGTCACGTCAAAAGAAGATAAAAGGCGTGCAAATGCAGATCCTGTATTTCCATAACCGATAATTCCGACCGTTTTTCCTGTGAGTTCAATTCCCCGGTTCGCATCCCGGATCCATTTGCCTTCCTTTACTTCCCGGGACGCACGGGGTATATTATTTAGCAGGGCCAGCAGCATGCCCAAAACGTGTTCAGCCACAGCATTTCGGTTACCTTCCGGACTGCTTACACAATGGATGCCTCTTTGCGTTGCATATTCTACATCCATCAGTTCCATTCCACTGCCCAGTCTGCCGATCCATTTCAACTTCGATGCCTTTTCCATGACAGGCCGGTCGACTTTTAACCGGGTGGTTATGATTAATCCTTCAGCGTCGATTACCTGATCTTTTAATTCTTCATAACTCATCAGAGGGGCATAAACCACTTCAAATCCCTGTTTTTGCAGCCGGTCTATCAAGTAATCATGCACTTTTGCAGTGATCAGAACTTTTCTCATTTTTTTCCTGAGATTTTATTTCAATCTTTATTATTAAACTTCGCATGTTTTACTTCATCTTCCAGGTCAATTCCGCAAACTGTAAAATCGTCAATTGCTCTGCCCGCTTATTGAATACAGGGTCCTTCAGCGTATCCTCTGTAAACAATGACTTTACTGCATTTCGCAAGGTTTTTCTGCGTTGGTTAAATGCGGTTTTTACCAGTAAAAAATACATTTTTTCTGTTCTGACCGGCAGAGACTCTTTTTTTGGTGTTAACCGGATCACGGCACTTTTTACTTTCGGGGGTGGATTGAAAGCCTGTTCATCTACCTCGAATAAATATTCCACTTTAAAAAAAGCCTGGAGCAATACACTGGTAACACCGTATATTTTATTTCCTTCGGAAGCAGCGATCCGCTGGGCCACTTCTTTTTGAAACATTCCGATTACCCGTTCCACATCCTCCCGCCATTCCAGCACTTTAAAAAGAATTTCTGTAGAAATATTATAAGGAAAATTGCCAATGATGGTAAATGGTCCGATAAATGGTTTCTCCATTTGAAGAAAATCCTTTTCAATTATCCGGTCTGTTAAACCCGGGTAAAGATTTTTCAGATAAGCTACTTTTTCCCGGTCTATCTCCACCGCCCTGAATTCAACACCCGGCAGATCAAGAGATACTTCTGGTGAGTGCACCGGCACCGGGACCGATTTCCAATAACTGATGAAAAGGATTTTGTTTAAGGACATCGACGATCTTCCGGCAAACCAACTCATCTTTCAGGAAATGCTGACCAAGTGATTTCTTCAGATTCAGTGGGCGGGCCAAGTGCGTCATAAAGCAAAAATAAACCTTCCTTCAGGCTAATAATCGTATTTTTATCCATCGAAAAATAATACATGAGTATTCCGCAACAAAGACCCGTTATTGGTATTTCTATAGGTGATCTGAATGGTATTGGGACCGAACTGGCCATCAAAACATTTTCTGACAACCGCCTCCTGGAATTATGTACCCCGATCCTGTTTGCTTCCAATAAACTGATTAATTTTTATCGCAAATCGATTCCGGAATCCACTTTTAATTACCAGCATATTAAAGACCTTTCCAGGCCCTTTCACAAACAGGTTAACCTGTTTAATTGCTGGGAAGAAGAAGTAGTCCATTAATCCCGGACAACTCACGGATACGGGAGGAGCTTATGCCGTAAAATCGCTGATAAAGGCGACTGAAGCTTTAAAGGATAAAAAAATTGATGGCCTGGTTACTGCTCCCATCCATAAGAAAAATATTCAGTCTGCAGAATTTTCATTCACCGGACATACACCCTATCTGAAACAGGCTTTCGGTGTGAAAGATGTACTCATGCTGATGAGTTCAGAAAATTTCCGGGTGGGTCTGGTAACGGAACATGTGCCAGTCAGTGAAATCGCCCGGTTTATTACAAGGGAAACGATCATTTCCAAACTGAATATCCTGAAAGATTCACTGATACGCGATTTTGGGATCGATAAACCCCGTATTGCAGTGCTCGGGCTCAATCCACATGCAGGTGATGAAGGGCTGATCGGACGCGAAGAAGAAGATATCATCAAACCTGCCATTAAAGACGCCAAACACAATATGCTGGTTTTTGGTCCCTATAGCGCCGATGCTTTTTTTGCCCGTAACCAGCAACAGAAATTTGATGCAGTTCTGGCCATGTATCACGACCAGGGCCTGATTCCGTTTAAATCACTCGCCTATGGTGAAGGAATAAATTATACAGCCGGCCTGCCTATCGTACGGACTTCCCCAGATCATGGAACTGCTTTCGATATTGCCGGAAAAAATAAGGCAGATGCCGGGTCTTTCCTGGCAGCCGTTTATGGTTGCCTTGATATAGTGCAGAAAAGAAAGGATTTCGCTGAAAACCATAAAAATCCACTAAAGAAAATGGGATCAGTTGTGCTGGCGGGTGCTGAGGATGAGAAGATTGACGAAAGCTAAGGCAAATATTGGAGTATGCCCATACCTTCACACTACTCACATTTTTTCCCCTTCCGCTTGCATTTTTCAAAACCGCAAACTATCTTTGAAACCTACCCCTGATCTGTGATCGTTACCCATCTGAACTATCTGTGAATCCTTTCCAAAAAGATTAGTTCCATTACTATTATATCCGATCCTCCTTCTTTTGAATGACCTTCTGTTTTCCCTTTAAGCTGAGCATCATCAAATTGTTCACTTTCTGAAATTTACAAAATGAAAAGGATCATTCCGTACTATCTATTTCTCCTGCTGGTAATTCCAGCTGGATTATTTGCAAACACCCATCTTTTATCCAACAAGGAAATTCCAGACACAAGCTCAAATACTAGCATACAATTCGAAGAGCATGATTCTTCGTGGCAATCTTTCTGTCTTTAATGCCGCTTACGGAAGAAACTATTTTGAGCTCAACTGGAATACGATTGCCGGAGAATTTCGATCATTTTGAACATTGAAAGAAGTCTGGATGGTCAGAAATATGAAGAAATTGGCACCGTTAAGAACGAGCGCGGCGGTTGCAGACGGCCAGTTTAATTTCCGGGATCATTTTCGTACATGCCATTGCACTCAACAATGATTTTTACTACCGGTTAAAACAGGTAGAAGCCAATGGAAATATTGTTTATTCCAAAGTGCTGATTGCAAGAATGTTCAATACCAGAAGCCTGGCTTCCCTAAGTGTTACTCCTGATCCCCTGGCCAATGATATTCTCGTTAACGTTCAACTCAATGAGGATTCCTATGTGGTGATGAAAGTAAGTGATGAACAGGGCAACCTGCTTTTGAAAGAAGGACAAAAAGCCGCAAATGGCGCCAATACGTATACACTGGAAGGCACGCATAATCTGCATCCGGGTCTGTATACACTGGAAATAACCGTGAACAGCAAGGAAAAAATGATCATGAAACTGTCGAAAGGATAATATTCAAAGATACTATCCGGTAGCCGAAATACCGGAAATGTAAAGCCCTCCCGTTATACAACGTGGAGGGCTTTTTAATTGTGGAAATGTGGAATTGTGGAAATGTAATAAAGTGGAAATGGAATATGAAGATGAGCATTCCTAATTTCATCTCACATGTTCACATTTGCACAATTCCACATTTCCACAATTTATTATTGGGTTTTCCTGCCATTCACCGTCAGATAAGATTGCAGACTTTTCACATATTGGTCAAATGCTTTTGATCCGGAGCCGTGATCCTGCAAATCGTATGCGGATAATTGTCTTTGAAATCCTTGATCACTTCAATATAACCGGCTTCCCGCAGTTTATTGATCTGCACACTGAGATTTCCGGCACGTGGCCTGTGTCCTGTCTTTCAGCGCTGTAAATTCAGCTTCATTCTCCCGCATCAGCAAAGAAATAATTGCCAGTCGTAATTGGGAATGCAACATGGGATCCAGATCTTTGAATAAATTCATACCAGTCTGTTTTATTGGCATTTGGCTAATTGTTCTTCTGTCCTTTCCATGTCCCCAATTTGGATATAAGGGTTTGGGTTTATCTGTTTTGAACAAGGCTAAGGCTTTTTCAAATACCGGTTTTGCTTTATCCTTTCCACCTCCAAATGCAACAGGAGTATTAAATATGCTTTCACCCCTCAGATAATATAAGCGCGGATTGTCCGGATTCAGTTTCAGTCCTTCGTCAAGATCTTTTGCAGCCTGTACGCCATAAGTTTGCCATCGTGTCTGCGGATCCACCATCATCTGCTGGGTAGCCGACATATTTCGAAGCGCATAAATCTCTGAATTATTATCCAAGCGCCGCTGCTTTATCGCAAAGCGTATTGATCCGTGTTGAATTGGCGTCTTTGTCAACATTCGGATCATTCCATCCGGCGGTCGCCAGTGCCAAGACCTGCATAATAATAAGGCAGCCACTGGGTTTTTTCTGCATCGCCAATTCGTTCAAAACTATTGGCCAGTCGTCTGAAAATCAGCAGTTGTTTTCGCAGAATCAAATAAGGCCAGGTTTTTTTTCATGGCGGCAATATATTTATCGCTTTGGGCAGATGACGCAAATGCACACACCATCAGTAAAGAAAAAAGAATTGATTTCATATCTGGTTTAATATTAAAAGTGAATAATTAAAGATTGTTATTGATCGCATCCTGTGTCCTGTCCACACCCCAGCTTAAAAAACATCCAACAAAATAAAAGCGTGATGCTGGTGGTGTCACCGGCTGTTTGATGCTTCCGTCAAAAGAATAATGATACCCATAAATCGGATTATACCCCAGCACATTGCTCATGCTGGCAAATAAAACCACAAATGTTTTGGGTTTTACTTTTCCCAGGCTGGGAATATATTCACAACTGAAACTCAGATTTTGATAGTCTTTGGTATGACCTTCATCTGCCGTATAATATTTCCCTGTACTATTGATCATGAAATTATAATAAGGCCGGCCGGTCGCGTAGGTATAGGTCAGATTGAAACCTGCTTTCCATTCGGTAACAAATCGTTTCATTACCAGGGAAGCCGTATTGGTGGCTGCATAATCCGGAGTAATCTTTGCAGGATAATTCATAAAATCCCTTTTGGTATTCAGGTAGGTATAACTGATCCAGTAATCAAAATCCTTAAATGTTTTTTTATCCCGCCAGAAAAATTCAATCCCGTTTGCATATCCACTCCCCGCATTATTGTAACCGAAATAATTATAACTGAGCGGAACTGTTTTTACCAGGTCTTTATATAGTTTGTAATATGCTTCGACCCGGAAAATTCTGTCCTTGTTCATTTTCTGATAATTGAGAATATATTGGATTGAGCGCGAGAAATTCAGGTCTGGTGTAAAAAATAACTGCTGGTTATCCGGTTTCTGATAAAAAATGCCGTAGGCAGCCGAGATCTGGGCATCCTTCCCGGTTTTATAGGCAAGTGAAATCCGGGGTGCGATATCAGACTGTTTCAACAAGGTTGAATATTCATACCGTACCCCCAGTTTGGCAGCCAGATCATTGGTAAGATAAATATCCGTTTCAGCAAACACGGAAGTCAGATGATCACGAAGTATTTTGCAGTGTATCATTATAGATGAGCGGATTATAAATATACCAGTATTCACCGCCGAACACGAACAGCACTCAGATCCGGATATTCTTTTTTCGAAAACAGCTTTTCCCTGGGCAAGGTTTTGTTTATTGGACAAGGTGAAATTTTTCGGTTTCATCCAGAATACGGAATCCGGAAACTGGTGTGGTTGATTATTTGCATTTTGCGTTTGCTGTTGAATATTATCCAGGTTAGTGCTGTAACTCGCGCTCAGCATCATTTTCCAGCCATTATTTAAATTTTCCCGCCAGCTGAGATTATTATACCAGTTGTGGTTGGCGAGATTAAATGCATTTTTCAGGTAAGCACTGTCGATATCCGGTGTCCTAAGTCCGAGATCATTGTAAGCAAAAGTGGTATAGTATTTTATCATGCCGCCATTTTTCGTCTTGATCCGGAAATTTGCATCTGCATTGTGGAAAGCCGGCAGGCGGAAATAATCTGGTTTCTGACTGACCAGCCCGAAATAAACAGCCACGTTCACATAACTATAACTCATACCCCAGGAAAATTTTTTATTCTTGGCCAGCTGCTGGGTTCCCACACCCACAACAATGGGAGAAATGGTAGCATCAATTTCAGATTGTTCCGGAAGATCAATGGATTCCAGCAACACCACAGAAGAAAGTGCCTGGCCATAGAGGGCCGAATAGCCACCGGTACTGAATACGGTGCCTTTAAAAAGAAAAGGAGAAAACCGGCCCCGGGTGGCAATATCCGGAACACTGGTATAATATGGATTATTCACCAGGCTGCCATCAATGAATTGTTTTGTTTCCTGATCCGGTTCCCCCGCGCACAAACAAACCCTCCTGTTCCCCAACCTGCTGGGCGCCCGGCAGTGTCTTTAAGCGCTGCAGTAATATCGGCATTTGAACCGGCTGTGGTGGCGATATCCAGGGAACTCATAACAGCACCCCGTGTTTTATCCCCGGCAGCAAATGATCCGGCTGAAATGGTAACGGCTTTCAATTCATTGGGTTCTTCTTTTAGCTGCAGATCCATATGGATCGATTTGCCGGTTATCTGCAAGGTTACTTCAATGGGACGGTATCCGACCGAACTGACGGTAAGCGTTTGCAATCCTGTATCTGAACTGCTGAAACGAATAATTTCCGGAAGAATCGGAAGTTGCCCCGTCGAAACTATTTTTTACTGATGCTCGCCCCTGGTATCGGTTTGTCTTTTGAATCTTTCACCCGTCCGGAAATCAGGGTTTGTGAATAGTCCACCTAAGATACCTATGAAAAACATGAATCCCGGTATGACAACCCTTTTCATCACGAACCCGTAATTATGCTGCAGAAACATCGGCATCGTTTTAGTATTTACTTCGAACATGGATATAAATGTAAAGTAGTTTATAATATAAACCAAATAAACAAAAAAAGGCCAGGCTTAGACAAACCCGGCCGTTGTTGATCGTACCCTTTAAAACTAAAACTTCAAATATCTTTTGTAATAATTCATTCTATTTCTATTTGTACTTCTGTCGTATTGAAGCCACCAGGATAACGGGCATCTATCTGTTTAGGTGCGGGAATATCAATGCCATTGACTTGAATAATAGTCCGTACATCCTGTCTGCTGCATTGCTGCCTCCGGATACCTGTTTCAGCTCCAAGTCGTACAATCATGGAACTGCGAACCGGTATAAAAATTACTTACCATGGCATCTTCTGCAGTCATTGAAATACCCGGATAATCTTTTACAGGACCGTCGAACCGTTTTCCCCTGATCAGTGGATCTGTTTCGGAACCCTGTACAGATGAGGCAAAAATGGCGGTTCTGATGTTCCAGAGAAAAAGAATGGATTTTGTAGTAAGACTGAAACTCATGTAACTGATTTCCATCCCCGTCAATATCCAATCCTGATACAAAGAACTGATTTACGGCATACAGACTGCCGATGGTCATCATGTTTTACAAATGAAATCTTAAATTCCATCCACCAGCTCTGATTTGCCGGCTGCGCTGTCCGCTTCCAAATTTCACTCTGGGTTGCCAGGCATTGTCTATCCCCGTTCCGTGCACTGCATCCTGTTCCGGCCCCTGGATATCGGCGATTTGACAATAGTCACTGCTGCACTGCTGCGGCCCAGAATGGTTACCAGGGCATCCATACTCCCATCCCACATTTTCGAAAATATAAACAGCTCCATCCAGACCATCCCCTGTGCATCCCTTCCCTGTTTTTAAAACAGGATTTTTAAAAGAGAGCTCAGGAATCAGCGATTGTGCCTGAGTGGTAGCTGCTATAAAAAATATAATAAGAACTGAAGTTATTCTCCAAAATAGACCCGGTTTCGAATGCTCCACGATATATTCAGATTCAATTGCTTCATAACTTGTTTTGACCCGGATTATAATGGATAACCCATAGTGATTGGTACAAGATGCAATTCTTCTGAAGGATTGGAGACCTTTATGCTAAAAATGTAAAAATCGTAAGCAGGAAAATTGGAAGGAAGTTAATCAGGAGATTGGTACGGCTTAACTGCAAGACAAAGATTGCAAGCGTTTTTCAATAATGCAAGTGTTTTAAAAAATAATAGTAAAACAATTGTCATCCTAGTGTACTTAAATGTTAAAACCGGATATAAAAAAGATCTCCGGCTTATGAGGCCGGAGATCTTCTATTGACAAAGAATTATTCCTATTTATATTGAGGTATCAGCTCATTGGCCAGCTGCACCGTTTTCCGTATGGATTCGTCAGTCAGGTTTCCTTTCTTGAATTCTGCCAGTACATCCGGCAATTTGTTATCCATTTCCATCAGGAAATGTTCTTCAAATGCCTTTACCTTGTTTACCCGTACTTCCCGCAGTAAACCCTGTGTTCCGAGGTAAATAATAGCTACCTGTTTTTCAACAGCAACTGGTGAATACTGTGGTTGTTTCAGGATTTCCACATTTCGTGCACCTTTATCCAATACCAGTTTGGTAGTTGCATCCAGGTCTCCCCCGAATTTGGAAAAGGCTTCCATTTCCCGGTATAAAGCCTGGTCCAGTTTCAGTGTACCGGCAACTTTTTTCATGGATTTGATCTGTGCATTTCCACCCACACGGCTAACAGAAATACCCACATTGATAGCCGGACGAATACCTGCATTAAACAGGTTTCCTTCCAGGAAGATCTGTCCGTCAGTAATAGAGATCACATTGGTAGGAATATAAGCCGATACGTCACCAGCCTGGGTTTCAATAATTGGCAATGCAGTAAGTGATCCTCCACCTTTTACTTTATTCTTTCAGAGCATTCAGGAAGGTCATTCATATTTTTAGCAACACCATCATCCTGAATAATTTTTGCTGCTCGTTCCAGTAAACGGCTATGCAGATAAAATACATCACCCGGATAAGCTTCACGTCCCGGCGGACGACGAAGCAATAAGGATACTTCCCGGTAAGCAACAGCCTGTTTGGAAAGATCATCATAAATAATCAGGGCCGGACGGCCAGTATCCCGGAAATATTCTCCGATAGCAGCACCTGCAAATGGTGCATAAAACTGCAATGGTGCAGGATCAGATGCAGAGGCTGCAACGATTACTGTATAAGGCATGGCACCAGCTTCATTCAGCGTTTGCATGATACCGGCAACAGTAGATGCTTTCTGACCGATAGCAACATAAATACAATAAACCGGTTTGCCGGCTTTATAAAATTCTTTCTGGTTAATAATCGTATCTATTGCAATAGCTGTTTTTCCTGTCTGACGGTCACCGATGATCAGTTCACGTTGTCCTCTGCCGATCGGGATCATTGCATCAATCGCTTTAATTCCTGTTTGCAGAGGTTCTTTTACAGGTTCACGGAAAATTACGCCTGGTGCTTTACGTTCAATAGGCATTTCATAACTTTCTCCGGTCAGAGGTCCTTTTCCATCAATGGTTTCACCCAATGTATTGACCACCCTGCCAAGCATGCTTTCATATACTTTGATAGAAGCGATTTTTCCGGTGCGACGTACTTTAGCACCTTCTTTGATCTCTCCGGAATCGCCCATTAATACGATCCCCACATTGTCTTCTTCAAGGTTCAGTGCGATGGCACGGATTCCATTTTCGAATTCAACCAATTCTCCGCTGCCTACATTGTTCAATCCATATACACGGGCAATACCGTCTCCCACCTGGAGTACAGTTCCCACTTCCTCCATTTCTGTGGTCAGATTAAAAACGCTAAGCTGCTGAAGGATGATTCCCGAAATTTCGTCTGGTTTTATTTCTGCCATATATTTTTTTTGAGTGGTTCGCTGATCTTTAGCGGAACCGGTATATGAATTCGTTTGTTAAGAATCGATTTTTGATTTTAGTCAGATCATATGCTACACTGGCATCTATTCTTCTCCCGTTGCCTTCCAGGATAAATCCGCCAATGATATTTTCCTGCACTTCGGTTAACAGTTCCACTTCTTTCATGTGGCCTGCCAGTTTGATTTTACTGATAATAATATTTTTCACATCATCGCTGACAGGGATAGCTGTTATAAGTGTTACCGTATATATTCCTTTGTGAATCTTTGTATTGTTCAATAAACGCATCAGCGATTTCGGGTAAATAACTTTCCCGGCCTTTCCTGATCAGAAGACGGTTAAAAGATTTGGTAACTCTCACCGGTATTTTCTGAATCTATCGCCTTGACAACTTTCAGTTTTTGATCACTGGTAATAACCGGATTGTTCAGAAAGTTCACTAATTCCTTGCTGTTCTTGAATATGCTCTTTAAATATAGGACATCCTTATATACCTGCTCCAGCTGACCCTTTTCCAGGGAAAGGTCGATCAGCGATTTTGCATATCTGGCAGCAAGCCTGGGGGTTGAATTGCAATGAACGTTTAAGTTAATTAGTTTTACTTCTTCAGCCAGTTGCTTAATATATTTTTCCTGTTCTGTTCTGTCTTCTAATTCGCGGCGCAGGATTTTTTCAGAAATCTCAACGACCAGGATGCCGATTTCATTTTTAACTTCAATGAGGGCAGCCATTTTATTCCGTTCAATCGCAGACTGTGCATCCGCTATGATTTTTTCCGCTATGCCTTTGGCCTGTTCTTTAGCTTCGTTGATGATTTTGTCTTTTGTATCACGGGCTTCTTTCAGCATAGTAGCTCTTTCTTCCCGGGCCTGTACAAGCAATGCTTCGTTTTCACTTTTCAACTGGGCCATTTCAGCCCTTACCCGCTCTGCTGTTGCCAGTGAATCCGCGATGCCTGTTTCTCTTTCTTTCAAACCCTTTACAATCGCCGGCCATGCGAATTTACCCAGAATAAAAAATACAATGAGGAAGGCCAGCAGGGTCCAAATCAATAAGCCCGAATTCGGGAAGAAGTAATTTCATGACATTATTTTTAAATTTTGGTCAGAACCTTTGTCATTTAAAATAAACCGCATCCGCCGCCCTTTGCTTTGGATGCAGTTTTAACCTTTGCAATGATTATAAAACCATTGCCAAAAAGCCTACAATGATTGCAAACAGTGCAGCACCTTCAACAAGGGCCGCTGTAAGGATCATGTTCGCTCTAATGTCGTTGGATGCTTCAGGCTGACGGGCAATGGCTTCTACTGCTCCCTTACCAATCTGTCCGATACCAATACCTGCTCCGACGGCAGCAAGTCCGGCACCCACGGCACCACCTGCATTTGCAAGAGGTGTACTGAGCATAATAGTCAATAAATCCATAATCGTGGCTTTATATTTAGTGAAAAAAAAATTTTTATGCAAGCATTGAATCTTCATGTTTTTCATGATGCTGATGATGTTTGCCTTCAATAGCCTGACCAATAAATACCGCTGTAAGCATCGTAAAAATGAAGGCCTGTAAAAATGCCACCAGCACTTCAATCAAATAAATAAATATGGTGAATGCAATCGAAAACGGTGCTGTACCCCAGCCTGCGAATTTATTCATATTCCCAAAAATAAATATCAGCGAAATCAGGCAGATAATAATGATATGACCTGCCACCATGTTGGCAAACAAACGTATGATGAGAGCAAATGGCTTAATAAAAACACTGATGAATTCCACCGGCACTAAAATAAATTTTACGCCGAGAGGCACGCCGGGCGGATTGAAAATATGACCCCAGTAATGTTTGTCGGAACTGAAAAGGATCACAACAAAGGAAATAATGCCCAGAACGGCTGTAAAGGCAATATTGCCAGTAACATTTGCTGAACCGGGAATCAGTCCGATAAGATTATTGATGAGAATAAAAAAGAAGATGGTTAGCAGAAACGGAAGATATTTTTCATAACTGATTCCCAGGTTCGGTTTCGCCACTTCATCCCGTACAAATGTGATAACAGGTTCCAGCAATCCCTGGGAACCTTTAGGCGCTGAAGTAACACCCTGGCCAGATTGTATTTTTTGGCGATTACCAGCATGACCCAGGTAAACAGAGCCAGTGAGATTAACATCTGTACGACGTTGCGGGAGAGGGAAATGTCATAGATTCTTACCGAAGGATCAATCTGCGCCATTTTCATTCGACAGCCACAATATCCTGTGCATTGTATTTTGTGGGATCCAGTTTCAATTCTGCAATTTTCTCATCCGTCAGCATCATATAGTTCCGGTAATTCTCCTCTCCATGATGAAACCTGGACGACATAAAAGCATCCAAACCTCTTTGTTTGGAATAGAGAATAACCGGAAGAGGAATGGAAACAGGATGCTTCGTACCATTATCATGGATGATATCAATGATGTGAAAGTCATGGTTATTCAATACATGCCCGAAAATAATTTCCTTGGCATTAAAGCTGTTTTTTTCTTCTTTGTGGGCACTGTCCGCCTGTGCGGCTGCCTGCATTAAAAAAGAACATCAAAAAACGCTGAAACCCGCTACCAATAAAGATTTGAACCTTCCTGAGAACATGCGGTATCTAATTTTGCCGCAAAGATAAGGGTCGGGGGGTAATTTTCAAGAGGTTTTTGATCTGACCCGATCAGGAAAATTTGAAAGATTGGAATTTTGGGAAATCGCAAAATTTGAGGAAACTCCATGGATAATTGTCTATAAACTAGGGATTAAGGTCGCATCAGCCAATTTCGATATTCACCCAGACATCCTTCGTTTTTCAAATACCCAAAATTTTCGGCTTACCCGATTCATATTACTTTTTCAAACTGCATCTGATGCAGCTTGAAATAAAATCCTTCTTTTTCCATCAGTTGATCATGGGTTCCCATCTCCCTGATTTCCCCCTTATCCAGAACAAGGATCTTATTTGCCTTACGGATAGTTGAAAGCCGGTGGGCGATAACAATGGAAGTGCGGTTTGCGATCAGTTTACCGATGGCGTCCTGAATCATCCTCTCCGATTCAGTATCCACCGACGAAGTGGCTTCATCCAGAATTAAAATGGAGGGATCAAATAGCAAGGCCCGGATAAAAGACAACAATTGCCGCTGACCCAGGGAAAGTGTATTTCCCCGTTCCATCACATCATAATCATATCCACCCGGCAAGCGCAGGATAAATTCATGCATACCGATGAGTTTGGCAGCATCGACAACCCGTTCAAAAGAAATATCCCGGTTACGCAGGGTAATATTATCGAGGACAGATCCTGAAAAAAGAAATACATCCTGCAAGACCACCCCGATACTGGTTCGCAAGGCATCCAGTTTATAAGTTTCAATCGGACGGTCATCAATCAGGATGTTTCCTTTCTGAATGGCATAAAGCCTGTTCAGGATGCTGATAATGGAAGTTTTGCCGCTGCCGGTATGTCCAACGATGGCCAGGGTTTCTCCGGGTTCAATAAGAAAGGAAATATTCTTCAATACCTATCGCTCATCATTATACGCAAAATACACTTGATCAAAACATATCCTGCCGTTGAGTTTTTCCGGTGCATATTTCCCTTCGTCCTTCATCAAATCCTTATTATCCAGCACCCTGAAAAACGCGTTCACTGGCTACCATACCCATCTGCAGGGTATTGAATTTATCAGCGATCAAGCCGTAGTGGCCTGAAGAGTAAATTGAGGTATAAAAAGAAAGCGATGATTTCCCCGGTCAGGAAGCCGCCTGTTTTTCCGGAAGATGAAGAACCTCACTGGCTCCCCACCAAACAAGAAGGCCGGTAGAAAATGCCAGCACAATTTCCACAATTGGAAAAAATACCGAATAAGCAAAAATCGCTTTGATATTTGCATTTCGGTGCTCCCGGTTTATTTTCCTGAAACTTTTATATTCCCGTTCTTCTGAAGCAAACGCCTGTACAATCTGCATTCCGGTAATATGTTCCTGTACAAATGCATTCAGCGCGGCAACAGCATTACGGACACGGATAAATGATTTGTTGACGGATTCCTTAAAAAAATAAGTGGCTATAATCAGAATCGGAAAAGGAATCAGGCAGATCAGGGTGAGTTGCCAGTTGGCCAGGAACATAAACAGCAGAATGGAAATAATGGAAAGCAGATCTGAAACAATGGGGATCAGTCCTTCCGCAAAAATATCATTGATGGCTTCAATATCATTGATCGTGCGCGTAGTCAAGTGTCCCGATCGGCGTTTTATCATATTGGGAGAGATTCAGGGAAAGCACTTTTTTGTACACTGCAATCCGAAGATCTTTCACAACGGTCTGTCCCAGCCAGGCTGTAATAAATGAGAAATAAAACCGCAGCAAGGTTTCTATCAGGAGGATACCGATTTGCAGAATCGTAACATATATGAGCATTTGGATCATCCGGTCCCGGATGCCGAGATCCGCATTCAGGCCACCCCGGATATATACGTTTACAGTAAACTGGATCAGAAAGGGACGAAGTGGCGAAATAACTGCCAGCAGAATGGACAGGGTAATTGATCCGTAAAACCATTTCTTATAGGGAGAAGTATATTGCAGAACCCTGCGCAGCTGACTAAAATCAAAAATTTTTTTTCTGGAAGTAAAAACGGACATTTTTAGTAAAAAGTCAACATTATAAAGTAAAAAAATCCTGGCACCAGCGCAGGAATAATGACTAAAATTAAGACTTCGTTCCTAACGAACTTATTCTTCTTCCCCCATGGCATTCCGGTAAGCCTTGATAAAGATGACACCGAGGTTTTTGTAAGGTGGTATATAGTCATCAAATCGTTCACGTGCAACCGGATCCTTGCTGAACTTATCAGTCAGCGCCTTCCAGATCGGCAGCCAGTCGATATTGTTACCATCCAGCAGGTCGGTATTAATTGCCTGCAGAATCGGTTCATTGACCGATTTTGTTCCCACCTGCTTGGAAGAAATAATATGTGCATCCGGGCTGATGCTCAGCACTTCGCTCAGATTATTATATCCTCCGCAGGAACCCAGGATTACAATTTTTGCAGAAGGCTGGATTTGTTTCAATGTATACCGCACATGATAGCTATGTCCGCGGTGTATATAAATTGAAGGCTGCAGTTTATTGTCAAAAAGATAATCATCCAGATGATGTTGTGCTTTATCATCAGGATCATCTTCACCATAGAGTGGTCGGTTTGCAAATATCCAGACTGGTTTCCCTTTTACGGACTGTATCATTATCCATTCCTTGGTAGGATTCACTGTGACTTTCCATTCCGGTCTTTTCAAAAATAAACGCAGAAAATCCTGGTAAGAATTTTGTCCGTCCTTGTCTTCATCTCCATAGAAAAAAACCTGTTGGATCACCCGTCCGCTGTCGTCTTTCAGCGAATCATAGTTAACCGTATATACAGGTGGAATTCCCAGTTTGGCAGACAGATCGAGCCTGTGCCTGGGTGGTATCGGCGGATTCAAAAAGAGCTTCCATCAGATGATAAATTACCGTTCCGCGTTTGTCGCTGTTCAAGCAGGTTTCTTTTATAATTCCATTTTACTTCATTTAGAACAAATGCAGCCAGCGGTGGATTTTTATCAAAAATGCTGCTATAAGAATCGGCCACATCCACTGCATCTTCTTCATTAGCTCTTTCCAGACCGATAATAAATGCTTTCATGATGGTAGCCGCGTTGTCCTTATCCATAGTGGCCAGGAAATAATCCAGTTTATTATACGCAGCAGCCATCTTGATGAACTTCCGGAAATAATCTCCGTGCATTTCAATGATCAGACTGTCACCACGTGGTACAGACATCCGCTGGAAAATCCGGTCATAAACACCCAGATAACTGGAAGTATATATTTCATCCTCACTCAGCACAACCAGATAATAAAGTTCCGCCGGCGAGAGCGGGTCCAGTATTTTAAACCGAATGGAAGCCGGTTTGTCGTGCAAGGCATTGATCTCACGAACAAAAACATCCTTCCCTTTGCTCTGCAGCATCGTAGTCAGTGCCTCCATTTCCAGGGCAGTGTCGAGAAGGGGCGGCAGCATGCGGGCCGCATAATCCATCCTTGTTTGCACCAGCAATTTATAATAAAGCAGATTATTGTCTTTTACCTTATTGATATCTGCAATCGTGATTCGGTGGTTGATCAGGTTATCGAGAAAAGGCAGATAAAGCTGACCGCTTTTGCTGGTGGCAATTTTACCTACCATGCTGATCAGGGAATCCCTGGACTGTTACGGATTCGGCTGGCAAGCATCGAATTACCTGAGGCATAATCATATAGTTTACGAATATTCCTCTTACCGCCTATAATGATCAGGCTGTCCGCGAAAGGAAGATCAGGGTTCGCATTGAGAATAGTAAAAATTTCATCCGGGTGCAGTTCACAATATTTGCGGATCAGCACGATCACGGGATGCTTTTACGCCGGAATTTTCGACAGGTAATAAAAAACATTCCACCAGTATTTTACCCACACCATAACTGTTTTCGGCAATCACCGGTTCAATACTTCTGTTTTGCCGGTCCAGTTCCATTGCATTTACAAAAGCGTCAAAAAGAGCCGGAGCCATGGACGGAGGGAAATCTTTTTTCCGGTAATTATTATTGTATCCCTTGATCATGGTTTCGAGGGAACGGAGATTTTTGATCTTCATCTGTCCGCTCAAGGTGGAATCTGATTCTATTTGCTGCTGGAGAATGATCCACCTGCCTGATCATCACATCGGCGATCTGGAGATTGATATTTTCGTCCTTGGAAACCTGGATGATTTCATCCGGTTTACCATCGAGGGCCAGCAGGCGTTTTTGTTCCCGGTCAATATTATCATGCCATAATTTTCGTTCCTGCTGTATTTTAAAAGCGGGATTGGCGGTTTGAGCAGACAGGGGCCGGGCAGACAGCAGGATAAGGGGAATAAGGAGAAAACGGATAAAATTTTTCATATTGAAGGGCAGTCCAACCCTGTTCAGCAAAAATACAGCCATTTCCGGGAACACAAGCCAGTTGGCTAAAGGGAGTCGACGTCAGACCATGTCGGATGACTTTTTAAAGTAAATTACCGTAAAGGATGATTTGGTATTTTTACCAAACCGGGAACCGGTTGTCTGGCTTTCAGACCCGGGTATTGGGATTTAGGGGTAAGAAATTCGACTTTTCAGTATTAAAAAATTGTAAACTCAGGTCATTTCTCCCGCCTGACGCTTTATTTCGATTAGGTTTGCGTAAATTTTTTGTTAATGGATGCCAAAGGCAAGAAAATTCTAATAGCAGATGATGAGCCAGACATCCTTGAAGTTCTCCAATATAACCTCGTTCGGGAAGGTTATGAAGTTACGACAGCGAAAGACGGGGAAGACGCCCTGATCTAAAGCCAAAAACTACCCATCCCGACCTGATTATCCTGGATATCATGATGCCGAAAAAAAGCGGAGTGGAAGTCTGTGAAATCCTACGCACCCAACCGGTCTTTCATGATACCCTGATTCTCATGCTGACAGCACTGAATGATGAAGGATTCCATATCAAAGGTCTGGAAAGCGGGGCAGACGATTATGTAAACAAACCGGTCAGTCCGAAAGTTATAGTTAGCCGGGTTGGCGCCCTTTTGCGCCGGTCCAATAAGGAGTCTGCAGAAAAAACCCTGAAAAGGGGCAATCTGACCATCGATCCCACAAAATTTGAAGTGCTGGTAGATGACCGCCAGGTAACCCTGGCAAAAAAAGAATTCGAACTTTTATATCTGCTGGCTTCCCGGCCGGGTAGAGTATTTTTGCGAAATGAAATCCTGAACCAGGTATGGGGTAATGATGTTATTGTAGGAGACCGCACCATAGATGTGCATATCCGCAAGATCCGCCAGAAACTCGGACTGGACTGCATTACCACCGTAAAAGGGGTGGGTTATAAGTTTGTGAACTAAATGCTCAACACGCAGAATCTTACTCCGAAACAATTATCTGCTTTTACGGCCTTTGTACTTTCAATTTCCGTGGCCATTGGTATTTTTATTATTACTTCCAGCTGGAAATACGGAATGGGTGCACTTTTCCTGGTATTTGCCGGTTCCTATTTTCTCATACAGATTACACTCGAAAAATTTATCAATCGGAAAATCAAACTGATTTATAAATTCATTCATCAAACAAAGGCCACACGAAAAGAAGAAGTCTATTTCAAATATATTCTTCCAAAAAAAAGTATTGATGAAGTACGGGAAGATGTAGAAAGATGGGGCAACCGGCAAACAGAAGAAATCGAATTGCTGCGCAAGAACGAAGCTTTCCGCAAAGAATTCCTGCAAAATCTTTCCCATGAATTCAAAACACCCATTTTCGCTATCCAGGGATATGTAGATACCCTGCTGAATGGCGCAATGGATGACATGAAAGTTCGTAAAAGATTTCTGGAAAACACAGAACGCAATGTGGAGAGACTGGTAAACCTCGTGAATGACCTGGACGAAATTTCAAAACTGGAAAGAGGTGAACAATTATTACTAAAACAGAATTTTGTAATCCAGGACCTGATCCGTGAAGTTTTTGAGTCCCTATCCATCAATATGCAGGATAAGAACATGCGCACCGGTATTAAAAAGGGATGCGAATATCCCATTCTCGTTTTTGCGGACAAAGAAAAAATCCGGATGGTTTTACTCAACCTGGTAGAAAATGCCTCCAAATACGGAAAACAAAATGGCAGTATTATTGCCAGCATTTACCATACAGATGGAAAACATGTGCTGGTTGAAATTACCGACGATGGTATTGGCATTGAAGAAGAACACCTGCAAAGAATTTTCGAAAGATTCTATCGCACGGATTCCGCGAGAAGCCGCGACAAAGGTGGTACCGGTCTTGGGTTGGCGATTTGCAAACATATTATTGAAGCACATGGACAGGCCATCCATGTACGCAGCACACCGGATATCGGTACCAGCATCGGGTTTACGCTGGAATCAAAAAAGGACTGACTTTCTCTTACCACCGGCTTTAACTTTCAGTTACATAAAGCGAATTCTCCTGTTAAATGACTCTTCCCATAAATGGATCACTGTAACCTGATAATCCCGTTTCGACACGACCGGCAAATCGTCTTTCAAATAAATTACTGCCCGGAACTTTTAACGTAAAATCATACCATCCGTATTGTTTGGATAAGATCCAAAGCCACACAGTCTTCGTTTCGGATTACTGGATTTAACTACTTTTTTTATCGGAGTGGCTTTTATATGCATTATCCGTTATCTCAATCTGTACTGGTGCTTATCGGGATTCACTACTTAGCGTCAGCTCAATATTTCCGGATAATTTATTGTAATGCTGTTCACCTGGTATTCAACATTTATTTTAATAAAACGGATCATCTGCTGATCCTTTGAATTCCCGGAAAAAACCATTCGGGCCATATACCCTCAAATGATAAATATTATTTTCAAATTCCATCAATGGCCAGGATGCAGATAGATGATCTGCAGATTTCACGGCAAAGCCCAGGTACAGAGCTTCCTTAAATTCCGAGGATCCGTTTTCGTGTTTGCAGATATTTTCCCGGAGCATATACATTAAATGGTGAACCCAGTGACCTTTTTTCCAAACACTTTATTTCCAGCTTCAAACCGGATTTCAAAAGCTTTTTTATCCCTGTTCAATTCTCCATCAGCATATAATTGATAGAATAGTCCGTTGGATGGTTTGATACCTTTTTCCTGTACAGGCATAAATGGTGATGCATATGGATCTTTTTTAAATAACACTGATCTCCTCCGGTGATCAGTGCCCTGAAGTCATTCGGAAGTTTTTTAAATTTTGCATTGTATACAGATTCCATAAAAGCGTTTTTCTTCAGGAATTCCAAGCGCGGCTGACTGATCTCCATGCTGCTGGTCTGAAAATGGAAGTCAGATCGCCGGACACCGCACGTCGCCATTCACTGATATTGGGAACATCTGATCGGTTTTTTTTGTTTTCTGGACTCAGAAATTTTTCTAAAAACTGCAGGTGGAGGTATGATCAAAAACTTCTGAATTTACGAATCCGCCCCGGCTCCAGGGAGAAGCAACGATTAGGGGAACCCGGTAGCCCAGTCCGATCGGGCTTTCGCCTTCGAAGGGAACCGGAAAACCATTTCTTCGTTTTTCCTGCTCAACAGTCACATATTCGACGGCTGTATCGATGCCGTCGAAGCTTTTCCGGTTTCCGGTTTTCCGGAATGCGGTGCAACAAATGGAGGGACATGATCAAAATATCCGTCGTTTTCATCATAGGTCAGAATAAAAATCGTTTTTTTCCATACCTCAGGATTTTGAGTAAGTATATCCATCACTTCAGAAACATACCAGGCGCCATACCAGGCAGAAGATGGATGATCCGATAAATTCTCCGGTGCTGCCAGCCACGAAACCGTTGGCAGTTTTCCGGTTTTTACATCTTCCCGGAACTGATGAAACAGATCTCCTTTCGGTAATTTTAATTTGCGTTTAATTCCGTTATCCTCATAATCAATTTCTTCCAGGGAATGATAATTCGGATCATTGACATTGGTGACAAATGCTTTCCGATGAAGATTCTTAGTTTCCGGCGAAAGCTTGTCGAAATTTTCCCTGGTTGTATATTTTTATTTCCTGACTGAGAGACTCAAGCTTTTTCGTTTTTTCGTCTATTTTTTTCTGTATTTCTTTTCCGGAAGGATCTGTAACCGGTAGATTATTCAGTTGATTTTTCAATCCATCCAGATCATGAGTCAGTGTATTTGACATGTTCTGAAGCTGTAACCGTATGTTTGTCATGAAGCCGGACATGGTACTGGGAAAAAAATTCCAGTGGATTATCTCCGAAATTGGCCAGCCATTGTTCCTGTTCTTCAGATAGGCCAACGTCCACGCTCACCTCATTCTGGTAAAATTTCCAGGAAATTTCATTTTCTTCCAGTATTTCCGGAAAGGTTTTCCAGTGAAGAGATTCATATTCCGAGTCTTCATTCCAGACATGGGCTCTTGAATTTTCATTTTGTTCAGCGCGTATAGTACCCGTCCAGAAAAAAAGCCTGTTTGGTGTAGTACCGGTAAGAGATGAACAGAAATGCTGGTCGCAGACCGTAAACCCATCGGCAAGAGCATAATAAAATGGAATGTCATGGCGGTTATAATAACCCATGGTCAGTGGCATATCCGCATATTCCTGAATGCTGTTTCTTTTTTCCTGCAACCACTGATCATATCTGCCATCATTTCGTGCTCCTACCTGGTTTTTCCAGGAATGGGGTAATGAACTCATCCATGTTGCCTTTGTATCTTTTATATCCAGATGAAACGGTGCATAGGTTTCTCCTGCCTGGTTAGACTGTAACCAAACGGGATTTCCGTTGGGAAGATGAATAGCACGCGGGTCATTGAATCCTCGAACTCCGCGCAGCTGGCCAAAACAATGATCAAAGGAACGATTTTCCTGCATCAGGATTACAATATGTTCTGCATCCATCCAGGTGCTGCCGGGGGCTGGATCAATGGCAAGAGCTTTTTGTATGGAATCGGGAATGAGCGTATCAATACCTGCCAGTCCCGCAAGCAGACCTGCCTTTTTTATAAATTCTCTTCTTGTATCCATGTTTTCTGCCATTTGAAGTTAAATATATAATGAGGAATGGATACTCGGTAAATGAAGTGATCTTTAATTTAACCATTCCGTAATGATCCAGTAATACCTCTTTCAGAACTTTGAAAAACTTCCGCCATGGAAAGACGCAGTTTGGATGTAGTGGTAATATCGGATGTCCACCTGGGCACTTATGGTTGCAGGGCCAGGGAACTTCTCAATTACCTACGCAGTATACAGCCCGGTATGCTGATCCTGAACGGTGATATTATTGACGGCTGGCAATTTAGTAAGCGTTTTTTCCCTTCTCTTCATATGTTGGTAATTCGGGAACTGATGCAGTTTATCACCCATGGGACCCGGGTTATTTACATCACAGGTAACCATGATGAAATGTTACGAAAGTATACCGACTTGCACATGGGACATTTCACCCTGACTGATAAGCTGGTATTGGAAATAGATCAGCGGATGACCTGGATCTTTCATGGAGACGTGTTTGATAATACAACCCAGGGCAGCGCGCGGATGATTGCCAAACTGGGGAGCAGCGGTTATGGTCTGCTCATACTCTTTAACCGGTTGGTCAATTCGATACTGGGTTTTATCGGCAGGGAAAAAGTTTCCATTTCAAAAAAAATTATGGCGGGTGTCAACAAAGCTGTTGCTAAAGTGAATGACCTGGAACAAATTGCATCGAACCTTGCCATCAAAAAAAAATATGACTTTGTGATCTGCGGACATATTCATCAACCAGTAATCAAGACTATTGAAACTCCTGAGGGTAAAGTGATCTACCTGAATTCCGGTGACTGGGTTGAACATATGACAGCTCTGGAATATGAAAATAAAAACTGGCGTTTGTTTGAATACCAATCCAAGGACTTTCCGATTAACATGCCAGGAAGAAACACAGCAGACATTTGATGTAATTACCGATGATATTACAGTCCACTTTTCAAGATTAACTGTATAAGTTGAAACCCGGCCCGACGCGCAGAATCCATTCTTCATAATTCCTTTACATCTATTCTGGGTTTTGCGCATATCCAAGCAATGAATCCTTCATAATACACTGTCTCATAATTAAATAAGATGTATGTTAAGAAATTATTACCAAAATGGATTCGCCTGATTCAGCCGTTAATAGGTCTAATTTTGCCGAAATTTTTACCATGGCGCTGAATAATATCATGAAGATCTTTATGCCGAAGGACAGGATCTTTTATTCCCTTTTTGAAGAAGTGGCGGATGGGAGTAACAAAAATGGGGCGGTTGTTAAAGACGGTGGTCAGCGAACCGGATATTGATAAAAGAGCCGCCCTGGTGTCTCAGGTGGAAGAACAGGAACACGTGAATGACGACCTTACTCACAAAGTATTTACTGAACTCGGCAGAAACTTCATAACTCCTTTCGACCGGGAAGACATTCACTACCTCGCCAGTGCCCTGGACGATATCTGCGATTATATTTATTCCACAGCCAAGAAAATCAATTTTTACAAAGTAAATCCCAATGATACCGGGATACAGAAACTGGCCGACCTGATTGTAGAAGGAACCACTCAGATCGGCCTGGCCATCAGTGAACTTCGTAATATGCGTGATATGCGGAAGATTACTGATGCACTGGTGAAGATCAACAGCATTGAAAATCAGGCTGACGATGTATTTGATATGAGTATTGACCGTTTGTTTGAAATTGAACCCGATGCAAAGGAAGTGATTAAAAAAAGGGAAATCTATCAGGTCATGGAAACTGTTACCGATAAATGTGAGGATGCAGCCAATGTGATTGAAACCATTATCATTAAATATGCTTAGTATTTGAGGTTTGGAGGCGTATCCACACGCCCGATTTCCCAATTTTCAAATTCCAAATTTTCAAATTCTAATGACCTTCCTGGTAATCATCATCATACTTGCCCTGATTTTCGACTATATCAACGGTTTTCATGATGCCGCCAATTCCATTGCCACCATTGTATCTACCAAGGTCCTTACTCCGTTTCAGGCTGTACTATGGGCCGCCCTGTTCAATTTTGCCGCATTTTTTATTTCCAAATACCTGATCGGTGAATTCAAGATTGGCAACACCATCGCCAATTCTGTTAACAAAGATTTTATTACACTCGAAGTCATTTTTTCAGGCCTGATTGGCGCCATTGCCTGGAATCTTCTCACCTGGTGGTTCGGCATACCGTCCAGTTCATCCCATACCCTGCTGGGCGGATTCATGGGTGCAGCAATAGCTCATGCGGGGGCTCTGTGCAAGACACGGTCATTCTGTGATCAACTATGCCAAAGTGATCCCAACTTTCCTTTTCATTTTTCTCGCACCGATTATCGGAATGATCATCGGATTTCTTATTACGATTACCATTGTAAATATCTGCCGGAAGTGCCAATCCCTATCGTGCGGATAAATGGTTTCGTAAACTGCAGCTGGTTTCTTCCGCCTTATTCAGCCTCGGCCATGGTGGAAATGATGCTCAAAAAGTAATGGGCATTATCGGGGCTGCCATGATATATTACCAGCATATGCATGGGCATAACCTGGATTTTAAACATTTTGTGAATCAGAATATGTGGGTACCCCTGGCTAGTTTCACCTGTATTGCTCTGGGAACGCTGAGCGGTGGTTGGAAAATCGTAAAGACTATGGGAACACGTATCACCAAAGTAACACCATTAGAAGGCGTAAGTGCCGAAACAGCCGGTGCCATTACCTTATTTATCAGCGAAAAACTGGGTATTCCCGTCAGTACAACACATACCATTGCCGGCTCCATTATGGGAGTCGGCGCCACAAAAAGACTTTCAGCTGTTCGCTGGGGGGTAACCATAAACCTGCTCTGGGCCTGGATTCTCACCATTCCCGTAAGTGCAATATTTTCCGCTATTGTTTATGGCATCCTGATGCTTTTCAGGCATACATAGTTCAATGAGTACAAGGCAAGTCTGCCGATGAGTAAATGTCAGTTAAGCCTGATTATCTTTATTTGCAACTCCGAAGCAATCGTATATCTGCCTATTTCCCTGTTTGCCCATTAGTTTTACGCTTTAGGCTTTATGCTTTAAGCTTTATTCGTACTTTGCGCCCGTTAAAAAACCGGTCCATGAAAGGAATTATTCTGGCAGGAGGTTCTGGCACGAGACTGCATCCGATTACGTTTGCCATCAGCAAACAAATCATGCCGGTCTACGATAAACCGATGATTTATTATCCCCTGTCAACCCTGATGATGGCAGGAATCCGGGAAATCCTTATCATTTCGACTCCGCACGACCTGCCTCTTTTTATCAAATTGTTCGGCACGGGCTCACAGCTCGGTTTAAAAATATCTTATGCGGAACAGGCACTTCCCAATGGGCTGGCCCAGGCATTTGTTATCGGCGCTGATTTTATTGGAAAAGACAATGTGGCCCTGGTTCTGGGTGACAATATTTTTTATGGAACAGGACTGGGCGATCAGCTTGCTGCCAACTGCAACCCGGATGGCGGAATCGTGTACGCCTATCATGTGAGTGATCCTGAACGATACGGGGTGGTCGAATTTGACGAAAACAATACGGTTGTTTCCATTGAAGAAAAACCGGAACTACCTAAAAGCAATTATGCTGTACCCGGCTTATATTTTTATAATAACGAAGTGGTTTCGATTGCAAAAAATCTGAAACCCAGTGCACGGGGTGAATATGAAATCACCGATGTGAACAAAGAATACCTTAAAAGAGGAAAACTAAAAGTATCCATCATGGACGGGGAACAGCCTGGCTGGATACCGGCACATTTGATTCTCTGATGCAGGCGACCCAGTTTGTCCAGGTGATTGAACAAAGACAGGGAATAAAAATCGCCTGTATTGAAGAGATTGCGTACCGGAAAAAATTCATTACCAAAGGACCAGGTAAAAGCCATTGCCCAACCCCTGCTCAAGAGCGGTTATGGACAATACCTTCTGGACATGATCAACCATCCATAATGACTGAATAATTATGAAAAAAATTCTTGTAACAGGCGGTTGTGGTTATATCGGGTCACATACCCTGGTAGATCTTATTGAAAACGGTTTTGATGTGATATGCGTAGATAATAATTCGAGATCAAATCCACGCATACTTGAAGGCGTACAAAAGATCACAGGGAAAAAAATCAAAAATTACAAAGTTGATCTATGTAACCTGGACGATAGTTTTGCTATTTTTCATGAAAATCCGGGAATTGCCGGTATAATTCATTTCGCAGCCTACAAATCAGTCGGCGAATCCGTGGAAAATCCCGCTGATGTACTTTGAAAACAACCTGATTTCGCTCATCAACCTGCTTAAATGTGTACAGGAATTCAATATTCCCAATTTTGTTTTTTCATCTTCCTGCACTGTATACGGAAATCACATCAGAAATTCCAGTAACGGAAACAACACCGCCCCGTCCTGCTGAATCGCCTTATGGGTATACCAAGCAAATGGGTGAGCAGATCATTAATGAGTTTTCCAAATCTTCTGAATCTAAAAGTATTTTACTCCGCTATTTCAATCCCGTCGGTGCTCATCCTTCAGGACTAATTGGCGAACTGCCGATCGGAAGACCGGCTAACCTGGTTCCCGCAATCACACAGACTGCAATTGGTAAACTTCCGCAGATGCAGGTTCACGGTGATGATTATCCGACCCGGGATGGTTCCTGCATCCGGGATTATATTCATGTTTCTGATATTGCTCACGCACATACCCTGGCTCTACAGTATATGCTCAAAGAATAAAAGCAGCAAAAAATGTGAGGTGTTTAACCTGGGCAGCGGCAATGGCGTAACGGTACTGGAAGCCATTCACGCATTTGAAAAAGTCAGCGGCGTAACGTTAAATTATGTTATCGGTCCGCGCAGAGCAGGTGATGTGGTGGCGATTTATGCCAACAATGATCTTGCACGGAATGAACTGGGATGGGTTCCCAAATATTCCCTGGATGAAATGATGGCTACCGCCTGGCGATGGGAACAGAAAATTAAAATGGACGAGTCTTTTTATAACAGTAAATTTTCGGAACTCAATTGATCCAATATTGAATTCAACCAACATATATGATTACTGTAACAGGACAGAAAGATACACGGAGCGGATTTGGAGATGGAATTGTTGAAATAGCACGAAAAAACACGGAGGTTGTGGCACTGACGGCCGACCTGGCCGGTTCTCTGAAATTGAACCAGTTCATCAAAGAATTTCCCGACCGGTTTATCCAATGTGGAATTGCGGAAGCCAATATGATCAGCGTTGCAGCCGGAATGACCATTGGAGGTAAAATACCTTATACAACCACTTTCGCGAATTTTTCAACCGGAAGAGTCTATGATCAGATTCGCCAATCCGTTGCTTATTCCGGAAAAAATGTAAAAATCTGTGCTTCGCATGCAGGTCTAACGCTGGGGGAAGACGGAGCAACCCACCAGATTCTGGAAGATATCGGTATGATGAAAATGCTTCCGGGTATGACGGTAATTGTTCCCTGCGATTATGCTCAGACGAAGGCTGCCACCATGGCCATCGCAGACTATAAAGGTCCTGTCTATCTTCGTTTCGGCCGACCCGTTTGGCCCATATTTACTTCTGAAATGGAATTCAAAATCGGCAAGGCTCAATTATTTACTGAAGGAAAAGATGTATCCATCTTTGCCTGTGGTCACCTGGTATGGATCGCCCTGGAAGCCGAAAAAATCTTAAGAGAAAAAGGAATTTCGGCCGAAGTCATAAATATTCATACGATCAAACCACTGGATACAGAAGCCATTTTGAAATCAATACAAAAAACAGGCTGTGCCGTTAGTGCGGAAGAACATAATATAATTGGTGGCCTGGGAGACAGTATAGCGCAAACTGCTTCTAAAAGCCATCCGGTTCCGATTGGAATATGTAGGTACCAACGACACGTTCGGAGAAAGCGGAACCCCCGCCCAATTGCTGGCTAAATATGGTCTCGATGCTGCTCATATTGTTGCGGCCGCTGAGAAAGTGATAGCACGGAAAAATAAATAATTCAATATCCAGTTTAGAGTAAAATCCCGAGATTGAATGGCGGAACAGACATCGGATACGGAACTACTCGCCTTATTTCGTGATCCGGCAACCAAGGACAAGGCTTTTACAGAGATCGTAAAAAAATACCAGGAAAGACTTTACTGGCATATCCGTCGGATGCTGGTGAACCATGATGATTCCAATGATGTTATGCAGAATGTTTTCATCCGGGTCTGGAATGCCCTGGCGGGCTTCCGGGAAGATGCACAACTTTATACCTGGCTCTACCGGATCGCTACCAATGAATGCCTGACCTTTTTAGAACAACAAAAAAAGAAAGCTTCGATTTCCCTTAGTGAAGTGGAATCAGGACTGAGCAATAAAATCCGGGCAGATAAGGATTTTGATGCCAATAAACTGGAGTGGAAATTACAATTGGCTATCCAGCAACTTCCTGAAAAACAACGAGTTGTGTTTATGTTGCGATATTATGATGAAATGCCATATGAAGAAATGAGCAAGGTACTGGAAACCTCGGCCGGCGCACTGAAGGCATCTTATCATCATGCTGCCAAAAAAATAGAAGATTTTATACTGAATCATTAAACTTTGTTTACCGCTAACGGTCTTATTGACGCGAAATGGATACCTCAAAAGAAATATTAACAGAACTGAAGGAAATCGCCCCTTTTTTAGGCGGGACGGCCATCCTACGGCCTCCCTATGGCCTTCCGACGGGCTATTTTGAGGATTTTGCTGAAATTCTAGATGTACCGTATACAATTTAGAAGCTGCCCAGAATACCGATGCCGGATCGCGGTACAGGAGACAGCTGAAATTTCACCCCTTCTGGCCGAACTTCAAAAGATTAACCCTTACCAGGTTCCGGAAGGGTATTTCGAAGTCATGGAAAGCAGAAATTCCACCTTCCGAAAAGCAACTCGTCCCGAAACTCGGTAGCAATAAATACAGGAACATCACCGGACAAGCGGGTTTCCCCGTTGTCCCGCATATTGAAATATGCAGTTGCCGCCTGCTTAGTAGGCTTATTAGGCATTAACGATTTATACAATCAATAATCGCAATATAACAGATCCTCTTCATGGTCTTACAACCGTGAGTGACCAGGATATGGCAAACTACCTGGATGCCGACGATGTTCATTGGACACCAGGCATCGCTCCTGAAACCGCATCTGTCGAATTCACCGATAATGATATTCATACATTGTTCAGTAATGTTTCGGACGCAGAATTAGAACAATATGATCCCGATTTACCCTTAAAAAATGGAACGGTAAATTGATCGTACATGAAGAGATTTTTACTTTTTACATTCTTATTTATGGCAGGTTTTACAGTTCAGGCGCAGAATGGTAACCGCCTGGAAGCGCTTAAGATCGCATATATCACCAATAAATTAAATCTGAGTCCTGAAGAAGCCCAAAAATTCTGGCCTATTTATAATCAGTATTCGCTAGAATTAAAGGTAGCCAGGCTAAAAGCAATCAATAATAAAAGCAGTGAGATTGAGCTTGATGAAAATCTTCTGAATATCCGGAAAAAATACAGCACACAATTCAGTCAGGTTCTTCCTCCGCCAAAAGTGGATGCCTTCTTCAGATCGGAAAAGGAGTTTGGGCATTTTGTAGAAAAAGAAATGGAAAGACGACAATTAAGACAGCAGTTAAAACAGCAGAATAATCCGTGACCCAAAGTTCCAGGACCTGATTATTTTAACGGCTTTTAGTCACTGCTTATTGATTGAATAAATCCTGATTCTACGAGTCATTACTTTCATCATCTTTGAGGCTCAGGTTTAATTAAAAATTAATTCCCGTTTTCGATTTTTAGCCTTCGAACGGCGGGCTAAATTGCATTTAGGAAATTCTCTCTCAACTTTGAGAATTAGCAGTTCACTCTTATGATCTCCGGAGACGTCAAATTTCGCATGAGTAAATTATTCTTCCTTTTCTTTTTTATTTTAACGGGTTTCGTTAATGCACAAGATACGATTAACCACAATTTACCGGATACAATCCAGCGTATTATCCCCGGAAGGACAAACCGGGCTGACCAGTTGAAAAAACCCTACATCATCCTGATTTCAGCAGATGGATTTCCGATACGATCTCGCCGATAAATACCGGGCGGAGAATTTGATTCATCTGCGAACTTCAGGCGTGGCGGCTGACTATATGCAGCCCGTATTTCCTTCCCTGACATTTCCAAATCATTATAGTATTGCCACAGGCGATTATCCAACCCACAATGGGATCGTGGATAATACTTTTTACGATCCTTCAGGGAACCGGATTTATTCCATGAATAATAGAAAAGCGGTGGAAGACAGTTCCTGGTATGGAGGAACTCCCATTTGGGTGCTTGCAGAAAAACAGGAAATGCTTACGGCCAGTTTTTATTGGGTAGGTACTGAAGCTGCCATCCAGGGAATCAGGCCCACTTATTATTACCGGTTCAATACCCGAATCTCCATGCAGGACCGGATAAACGATACCCGTAACTGGCTCTTATTGCCTGAAGAAAAAAGACCCCACCTGATCACATTTTATATTCCGGATGTGGATCATCAGGAACATATGTATGGTGTTGATTCAAAGCAAACGGAAGAAGCGGTTCAGTATGTCGACCATTCCAGTTGCCAGCCTGGTGCGCACGATAGATTCTTTAAACCTGCCGGTAAATTATATCTTTCTTTCCGATCATGGAATGACGAATATAGATACACTACATCCACTTTCGTTTCCCGAAAACTTTGATACCAGCCGGTTTATTATCATGAATTCACTGACTCTGGTGCATTTGTATGCCCGGCATGCGAAAGACATTTTACCTTCCTATAAAATATTGAAATCATCAGCAAAAGATTATGATGTTTATCTATCCGACAATACCCCGGAACGATGGCACTACAGGAAAAAAAGTGATCGCTTCAGCCGTATCGGTGATATTATTCTGGTAGCTCGGGCACCCCGGGTCTTCAGCCTTTCCAAACGCAGTCTACCTGCAGCCACGCATGGTTATGATCCGGCAAACCGCCTAATGCATGCTACATTTTATGCCTGGGGTCCTGCCTTTAAAACTAATTTTAAGATTCGCGGATTTGAGAACATAAATGTTTTCCCTCTAATGGCAGATATCCTTCGGCTGAAAATAACCGGACTAGTTGACGGAAAACTTAATGTGTTGAAACCGGCATTAAAGTAATCGTAGTGTGAAAACCGGCAATAAATAAGCTAAACTGCTATTTTCATTTATTCAAATTTCCAGCTTGGGTTTTTGATATCATGATAGAAAAGAAAAGTCCATTTTTCCTTTTCCCCCTGTACCCACCATTTCTGCCGGAGTTCCATACATTTTCTTCCATCATAATCATACTTAGCCACGAATCTGTTTTTCATCTGGTTCAGTTGCGGCGCGACATCAGCACCAAAAAATGCATGTTCACCGTCTGCGTCAATATGGAAAACCTGATGGAAAGGGCAATGGCCACCGGTTAATTCATATCGGATATATCCGTCTATCAGGCCATTACCTTCCAGTTTTACAAGATTTGAAAAATTCTCCAGGAAGATGAACGATTCGGGTTCATAACTGGGCAACCCTTTTTCTATCGCATATTCGAGTTCACGCTGCTGAACATAATAAACTGCCTGGGGAAAGGATGCGGACCGCTTCCCTCCTGATTGCTTTCTGCCAGCGCCGCTTACATGATCCTTATGCAAATGACTCAGTAACACTTTGGTAATCGAATCCGGGTCAATGCCGGCGCTGCGGATATTCCGGCGTATCTGTAACTCGTCGACTTCTTCGAAACCAAGTCCGGTATCCAGCAGTAACACATCCCGATCCGTTACGATGAGGAATGGTTGTATCTCCACAAGCAGACTGCCAGCGGTGCGGGCCTGCAGATCATCAGTTGCCAGATCGAAAGGAATAAATTCTTTTGTTTTGTCTATTGTGAAAGCACCTTCTGACAGGGGAATGATCCGCATAGGACAAAGATAATACGAGTGTGTGGAAGTGTAGAACTGTGCCCATACTTACCTCAACACCATCTGCCTGTCTGCATCCAGTCTGGCCAGAATGAACAACATCACGCTAAAAGTAAGCAGTGATGTTCCCCCGTAACTAACAAAAGGAAGAGGAATTCCAATAACAGGCGCAAGGCCGATAGTCATACACACATTGATGGAAATATGAAAGAAAAATACGGAAGCCACACCATAAGCATAAGCCCGGCTGAATACCGATCGCTGCCGTTCCGCAATGGTGACAATCCGCATGAGCAGGATCACATAGATACTCAGGAATACAATGCTACCGATAAATCCAAACCCCTCCCCGATAGTACAGAAGATAAAGTCCGTTCGCTGTTCCGGTACAAAATCATAACGGGTTTGCGTACCGGATAATAATCCTTTCCCAATAAGTCCTCCATTGCTGATGGCAATCTTACTCTGCTTCACATTGTAATTCCCGTTATCTTTCTTTTTACCCGCCGACTTTTCCTCAATTTCCATCGCCACCGCTGCATTCTTTGGAACATAATCCTTTCCAATCGCATCATAGATTCGCTTAACCTGGTAGGGCTGGAATACATGATCAAATACAAAAGGGACTACGAATCTTTGTACGCCGACACAAACAAACCAGATACTTACAATCACAAACAAGATTCCCCGCTGCCGCTTGATCTGTCTCCTGAAAAAATAAACAAATAATCCTGCTATGGCAGTCAGGATCAGAGCGAGCAGGTTTGGATCCAGTAGTAAAGTAGCCACCACCAGTACCGCAAAGGAAAAACCAATGATCAGCACCAATGCGGGCAGTCCTTCCCGGAACATGACCAGGAAAAATGAAAAATAAACCAGGGCAAGACCGGTTTCCTTTTGCATGATGGACAGCCCCGCCGGAACCAGAGCAATCACGGCCGCAATTAGCTGGGACCGCGGCTTTGCAAAATCCGTTTCCACCCGTGACAAATATTTCGCCAGGGCCAGGTTTACAAATATTTTACATATATCTGCCGGTTGAATCTGCACGGCGGAACCGAGCCGGATAATGGAAGAAGTTCCTTTGACATTGGAATGAAATGGAAAGACCAACAGCATGAGCAAAATACCGAAAGCATACGAAAGATTAGCCGTGGCGGTAAAAAATTTACTATCTGTTAGCAGTATAAAAATACCGGCGATCCCGCTGATCACTAAAAAAAGTGCCTGCCGGCTGTAATCTGTTCGCAGTGAAAGAAATCCCTGTAATATATTGTCTCCGTCTCTATAAGTTGCAGAGAAAATGCTGATTACCCCAATCAGTGAGAGGATGAACCAGAGCCAGAGCAGTGACCGGTCCGCACCCTTTGCCAGATATGAATTTCGTTGATTCATGGGGATTGGTTTGTACTGCTGTCCTTCTGAACAACAGGTTTATCTTTTGGCTTCAAAGCGGCTGAGTCGTTCTCCTGTTTAATAAGCTTTCTTTTGGGTTTGTCTGAGGTATCTGATTTAGCCACTCTCATTGTATCCGTTGTTTTGCGTTTTGTTGTGTCTGCAGGAACGGTTTTAACCTGCGGCCTGGGTCCGAATGGAATCGTTATATGTGCTGTCGCTTTGTGCATGGTATCCAGTAATTGTTTGCGCAACGAAGGATCCAGGAATTTTTTCCAGCGGGTGCTGTCGCCTGTTTGCGTCGCCCATTGCGATGCTCTGGCTGAATCTGTAATGAATTGTAATCTTACCAGGTATCCAGGCATCAGGTTCGTATTCGCAATATCGGTTGCCATTTTTACCCGTACGGCGGTTAGCGTGTCCCGAAGGTATTTTTCCACTATCAGACTTCCAATACGACCGGCCCAAATGGCGCCGAAACCTGCATTTTGAATCACTACGGCCACAGCGATCTTGGGGTCTTCTCTCGGGGCGAAACACACAAACATGGAATTGTTATTGAGCTTGGTTCTTTTGCCTTCAAGCGAAAGATAATTCTCTGCGGTTCCGGTTTTCGCACACATATTGATTCCATCTATACGGGCAATTCTGGCAGTTCCGACCTCAGTTACATCCTGCATGCCGCTGATAACCGTTTCATAATCATCATCAGATATATGTGTGAGCACTTCATGTTTCTCTACATACCTGTTCAGGATGCTGTCTTCCGGAGAATTGCCTTCCACTCTCTGAACAAAATGTGGTGTATAAAAATATCCTTTATTGGCTACGATGCACATTGCATTTGCCATTTGCAATGGAGTTACCAGCATTTTGTCCTGACCAATACCAAGGGTTGTCATGGTGCAGGAATTCCAGGAGCCGTGATATTCCTTATCGTAAGAAAGCGTATCCGGAATATTTCCGCCGTCTTCACTTGGCAGATCCACACCGATCCGGTGTCCGAGACCGAATTTGTTCATATAATTCTTCCAGGTTTGCAAACCCTCACGCACGTTCCCAATATTTCGGTTATCGACTGTCAGACGGAATGTGTTGCAAAAAAAAGAGTTGCAGGAATGTGCGATGGCCAGACGCAGGTTTGCTGCATGGCCTGGCCATTTTTCAAGGCATTTGACCGGATGTTTACAGGCCAGGTATACACCCAGGCATGGATAACCGCTCGCCTGGGTGATCACACCTTCATCGAGTCCCACCAGTGCACCCAGCGGTTTATAAGTTGAGCCGGGTGGGTATAATCCTTTAATGGCGCGATTCAGAAGTGGTGCTTTTACATCCAGTGCAAGCTGCCCATAATTTTTTTGTTTATCAGGACCTGTCAGCGAATTGGGATCATAGTCCGGGCCGGAAGCCATTGCCAGTATGCCTCCGGTTTTCGGTTCAATGGCAACCACAGAGCCAATTTTGTAGGACAGCAATTTTTCCGCAAGTTGTTGCAGTTCGATATCCAGGGAAGTATGAAGGTTTCTTCCTGCAATCGCCGGAGTATCGAGTGTGCGGTTTTCGTAATGACCGACAAGCCTGTTTTTATTGTCCTTGATCCAGTATTCAATACCGCGCTGTCCCATGAGTTGCTTTTCATAGAATTGTTCCAGTCCGCTGCGCCCGACATAGTCGCCCAGCTGATAGTAATAATTTGAACGGCGTAAAATATTGGAATCCACTTCCCCTACATATCCCATGATATGGGCAGCCGCATTGTACGGATAAACCCTTACCGGTCGTTCCTGTAGGTTGAATCCCGGGAAACGCCAGATATTTTCTTCCAGTTTGGCATACAGATCCGGTTCCAGCAGATCTTCAAATATAGATGGCCGAAAGGGGCCGTTTTTTATCCGCGCATCCAGCAGACGGGATCTGAATTCAGCGGAATCTATTTCCAGCAGCTGGCAAAAATAAGCCGTATCCATAGTTTTTACCTGGGAAGGGGTTACCATCAGGTCATACAAAATGGTATTATTCAGGATTGCCCGCTGTCGATGATCGTAAATAATTCCGCGGGTCGGATACACTCTTTTGGGAAAGAGTGCATTTTCTGCAGCCATTTTTTTATACTTATCTGAAAATACCTGCAGGTTAAAGAGCTGGGCAAATATCACAAGAAACATCCCGCCGAAAATAAGGCGTATAATATTACTGCGCGATTGGTTGAAGACAGGCATCTCCGGATATTGACTTTAAATTAAACCGTATTGGTTCTGAACTTTTCCTTTCTGAAAAATAAAAGTTCCGTCAGCAGGATCAGCAGCATGCTGATCCCGGTGGTTGCGATTACTTTCCCGATAAAATACAAAAAAGATCCGAAACTCATCCATTCCAGGAAAACAAGGTATCCGTGATGAAAAAGGGTCAGTACAAACACATAGGTGAAATATGGCGCCCACCCCATGCTCGTTATGGATGGGGACAAATAGTTCTTATCAGCACCTTCCTGCGAGATCAGCATATTGACGACAAAAGGTCTTAAATAGGCAATCAATACGCAGGCGGCTGCATGTAATCCGGGTGTATGCATGAAATAATCCAGAGTGAGCCCGAATAAAAAAGCCAGTGTCATCAGACCTCCGCGCGACATGCTGAATGGCAACCAGAGATATATAGAGATAATATAAATAGGGTGTGATGAAACGGTGCAGTGGCGGCATATTGAATAAGATGAATACCTGCACAAAAATGAACAGGATAAACCGAAAGATATTTTTAAGCAGTTCGCTCATTGGAATTTTTTTCGCGTGGAATCCTCCAGGCGCTTTTGTTCAATGAATTGGGTATTGGCAATCACATATACATATTCAATATTGAAAAAATTGGTCGCCGGTTTTACTTTCAGTGTATAAAAATTACTGCTCTTATCATCAACAATTTCAGCAATCGTACCGACCATCAGGTTTCCCGGAAATAAGGAAGATGTGGGGCTGGTTACTACCGAATCCCCCATCTTGACTTTTGCACTTTTTGGAATATCCTTCAGCGTTACAAACATTGGACTGATCCCATCCCATTCCACGGTTCCCCGTTCTCCGCCATTTTTTAGTTTGACCACTACTTTATACTGACGGTGCAGAAGTGTCATCACGCTGGCATAATTATCACTCACATTTACTACTGTACCTACAATACCCTGGGGACTTACCACACCCATATTCGGACGAACATCCTGCAGCAGTTCCCCGGTGGATGGTCATAAAATTGACCTGTGTGTTTACGGTGCTTCCGACCACTTTTGCGCCCAGCCAGGTATATTTCCTGATCTCACGCAAGGAGTCCGTCTGAACAGTATCCAGACCATTTTCTCATTTCCGTCGACCCGTTCATAATTTTCCCTGAGCATTTGGTTTAGACGTACATTTTCTGCAGCCAGCTGTTCATTGATTTTTTTCAGCCGGAAATAATATTCCACTTTGCTGTATCGCTGATTGATGCTGCCGGTAAATTCTCCGGCAACATTCATAAATGCAGCTTCATGATATTTATTGTAACGGAAAAGAAAACTAAGTGCGATTATCTGCAACAGCAAAAAGAAGTAGAAAATTTGAATACTTTCTGATGAAGAGAAAAACATTACGCACGGGAAAGATGTGATTTTAAGGTGCGTGACAAAGAATAATTATTTTTATCGCATAACAAAAGGATACCTGTCATAATTCTTCAAAGAAATCCCTGTTCCCCTTACCACACTCTTCAACGGATCGTCGGCAATATGAACCGGGAGTTTGATTTTCTGGCTTAATCTTTTATCCAGGCCCCTGAGCAGGGCGCCTCCGCCGGTCAGGTATAATCCACGGCGGTAAATATCTCCGGCCAGTTCGGGCGGAGTGGTTTCGAGTGCTTTCAGAATAGCTTCTTCTATTTTGAAAATACTTTTATCCAGTGCTTCGGCAATTTCCTGGTAACTCACCAGGATCTGTTTGGGAATACCGGTAACCAGGTCACGTCCATTTACCGGAATATCATCCGGCGGATTATCCAGGTCCTTCAGTGCTGCACCAATCTGTATCTTGATCTGTTCGGCAGTTCTTTCCCCGATCAGTAAACTATGGTAACGACGCAATGCTTCCATGATATCGGCAGTAAATTCATCTCCGGCAATTCGGATAGACTGGTCACAAACGATACCGGCCAGGGCAATTACGGTAATACCCGTAGTTCCGCCTCCAATATCAATGATCATATTACCAACCGGTTCTTCCACATCTATCCCGATACCCAGGGCAGCAGCCATCGGCTCATGAATCAGATAAACTTCTTTGGCGCCAGCCTGTTCAGCACTGTCACGAACGGCTCTTTTTTCCACTTCCGTAATACTGGAGGGAATACAGATCATCATGCGCCAGCTGGGCGGGAAAAGTGGCTTTTTGGGATAGATCATCTTGATCATTTCCCGGATCATGAGCTCTGCAGCATTAAAATCGGCAATTACCCCGTCTTTCAGGGGGCGAACCGTGCGGATGCTCTCGTGGGTCTTTTCATGCATCATCAGGGCCCGTTTTCCAACAGCCAGAACTGTTTTTGGATTATTCCGGTCAAGTGCAACTATACTTGGTTCATTAACTACGATCTCGTCATTATGAATGATCAGGGTGTTGGCTGTGCCCAGATCCATAGCAATCTCTTGCGTCAGGAAATTGAATAATCCCATTTTAAAAGGTCAGATTTATATTCTGTTACGATGCATGCAAAATTGACGGAAATAATCGGAATTAACAAAGTGAACATTAATCTCCGCTATCCTGCACTGAACGCTATTTTCAGCAGTATATTTCCTATAATCATCAGTTTATTCTGAGAAGATTCCCAACTATATTTCAATTTGCCTGTCTGATGGGTATTAAGATCTCTCAAATCGCTGCCAGTTTCTTCACCTGACCGAGTCCGTTTCCCCAGTCTGACCCGCCATGGCGACTAATGAACGATGTTTAGGATATTCCTGTAAGAATTTTCGGAAAACACATTTGAACCCGGCAGGCTAATTTCTTCCATTTATAAAAACTCTCACCGAAACCTAAGGGATTCAGAGAAACTCATATCCGATATCCCGTCTGAAATACATACCGTCAAAGTCAATATGTGTTAATACAGCCATTGATTTTCGGATGGCATCCTGCAAGTGAAGCGGCATAGGATGTAACGCAAAGCACCCTGCCTCCATTGGTGACCACATCCCCGTTTTCCAGCTGAGTTCCGGAATGAAAAATCAGGCTGTCCTCGTGATCGCCATCTAGTCCGCTGATCGCAAATCCTTTTTCATAACTACCGGGATAACCACCGCTCACAGCAACCATGGTCGCTGCTACACGGGGATCAATTTCGATTGTTTTTTCATGTAATTTTTTATCGGCCACTGCCTGCAAAAGATCCACCAGATCATTTTTCAAACGGGGAATTACCACTTCGGTTTCCGGATCACCCATCCGGCAATTGTATTCGATCACCATGGGTTCTTCGTCCAACTTTTATCAGTCCGATAAAAAGAAATCCCCGGTATTCTATGCCATCAGCTTTCAGTCCCTGGATAGTAGGATCCACGATCCTTTCCTTCACTTTCAGCATGAATTCATTGTCGGCAAAAGGAACCGGACTTACGGCACCCATTCCACCGGTATTGGGGCCCTTGTCTCCCTCCCCGATTTTTTTATAATCTTTGGCTTCCGGTAAAAGCACATAGTGGTCCCCGTCAGTAAGTACAAAAACAGATAATTCAATACCATCCAGAAATTCTTCCACCACAATCCGCCGGCCTGCCTCTCCGAATTTATCCTGCTGTAGCATCAGTTCAAATTCAGCCATGGCTTCAATATGACTGTTGACAAATGATAACCCCCTTGCCGGCTGCCAGTCCGTCTGCTTTCAAAACAACCGGCAGGCTATGCGATTTTACATATTCAGAACCTTCAGAAAAATGATCTGCATCAAATTCTTTGTATGCTGCAGTTGGTATGCCGTGCTTCATCATGAACTGTTTTGAAAATGCCTTGCTTCCTTCCAGCTGCGCTGCCGATGCAGACGGACCGATCACCGGAATATGGCTGATGGATTTATCAGTTAGAAAAATAATCCACGATACCTTTTACCAGTGGTTCTTCCGGACCCACCACCACCATGTTGATATCATTGTCCAGACAGGCTTTTCGGACGGCCTGGAAAATCCGTCGGATCCAGAGATAAATTCGTTCCAAATGCAGAAGTGCCGGCATTTCCCGGGCCGATGAATAATGCCGAACATGCTTTGCTTTGCGAAATTTTCCAGGCCAGTGCATGTTCTCTTCCACCTCCACCTAGTAATAAAATATTCATGAGTCGTTTTGATTAGGCCCGAAATTCACGATTCAAAGCCATATCTGAAAAATAATTTTATGAATGGAGGCAAGATGACGCTGGTTTTTGATGAATAAATTAATCTTACTTTAGGCGATTCAATATATATTTTACAGAAATCAGAAACACATGAATACAGCCCTTCCACAAAAAGGTCATCCCCGCGGATTATATGTTTTATTTTTTACGGAAATGTGGGAAAGATTTGGATACTATCTGATGGTCGGCATTCTTTATCTCTTTCTTACATGATACTGTTGCCAATGGCGGACGGGGAATGGATATCAGCCTGGCCGCAGATATCACCGGTTCCTATATTGCACTGGTTTACCTCACGCCCTTTCATCGGCGGACTGGTTGCAGACCGTTATTTCGGTTACCGGCTTTCTATTTTTCTCGGTGGTTCCCTGATGGCACTTGGATATTTTCTAATGGCCATTCCCAATAGTGGCGGACTATTATATGCTGCACTGGCTTGTGTAATCGTTGGTAACGGATTTTTTAAACCGAATATCAGTACCCTGCTGGGAAATATTTATAATAAGGAAGAACTCAGGTCGAAAAAAGATGTTGCCTATAATATCTTTTATATGGGAATCAATATCGGGGCATTTATATGCAATTTTGTGGCAGCCTACCTGCGCATCAATTATACCTGGGGATATGCTTTTGCTGCTGCCGGATTCGGAATGGTGCTTTCCTTAATTTTCTTCGCCCTCGGTCAGAAATATGTTAAACATGCCGATGTGATCAAACCGGTCCAGAAAGAGGACATGCCTTTTTCCAAAATTATCTCTTATGTATTTCTTCCTGCAATCGCTGCAGGTATCCTCGGATGGTTTATTCCGGGTAATCTTATTGGGATCAGATTCCAATGATGCATTTATTTTCGCCTGTGTCCCCATCATTATTTTTTATTTCAGTGTCTGGTATCGATGTTCAGTGGTTTTGACAGAAAAAGAATCGGTACCCTATTTACACTTTTTGGCGTTGCCATCATTTTCTGGAATATTTATAATCAGAATGCAACTTCACTCACGATCTGGGCCGACAGTTATACAAAACGGGAAGCCCCGAAATTTACGCAGAAGGTTCTTTCAAAATTTGGATTCCTGAATACAATTACGAACAGAACAAAAGAAGTACCTGTACTGGACTATCATTTTCATGCACAGGTAGGTGCAGATGGAAAAGTGGTTACAGCAACAGGGTACTGATCCTTATCTGCACAATATTCCAAAAGATGAATGGCCGGCCGAAGGGAAAAATCTTAAACTGATTTCCACCGAAATTTACCAGTCCATCAATCCTTTCTGGATCATTGTGCTCACGCCGGTTATCGTTGGATTTTTTGGATTCATGAAATCAAGGGGAAAAGAACTGTCTACACCCATCAAAATTTGCCTGGGGAACCATTATTGCTGGATTATCTTCGCTGGTAATGGTTATTGCTGCCCTGTCCACCAATATTTACGAACACAAAGTTTCTTCCGCATGGATATTTGCCAGTTATGGCGTATTTACCATCAGCGAATTGTTCATGAGCCCGGTCGGTTTGTCACTGGTTTCCAAAGTTGCCCCACGACGATTTACTGCACTGATGATGGGTGGCTGGTTTATCACAACTTCGCTGGGTGGAAAAATTGCCGGTATGATGACCGGATTCTGGGATCATTTTGACAGCAAAGCTCTTTTCTTTGGGATCAGTGCCGCTGCTGCATTGGTTGCCGGCTTGTTACTATTTCCCACTGACTAAAAAACTGAACAAAGTGGTGGTGGAAGCAACTGCATCGAATGATTAATTATTAAGTGATCAATTATTGATGATTAGTAAAATGGAGTAATCCTCAGTCAATCATTGATAATTGACAATTCAGATCTAGTTCATCTTAAATGGAACAATCATCTCAAACATCGGGAATATTCACTTCAAAGATGTTTTTTGTGTGAAGATTTTCCATGGAGTAACTTCCATACATTTTACCCATTTCCGTGCGCAGATTACATCCGCTCACGTACTGATATTTTTCGCCGGGCTGTAAAACAGGTTGAACACCAACAACCCCTTCGCCTTCCACTTCCCGGTGACTTCCATTGCTATCGAAAATATGCCAGTGACGGCGGTGCAGTTTTACAGGGAAATTATTGTGATTCCAGATCGTGATCCGATAAGCAAACATATGTTCGCCCGGCAACCGGATTGCTGTAATCCGGCTGATAAAAAGTTTCTACATCAATCTCAACCCCTTCTGAAATTTTATTCGCCATGGAGTTAGTTTGCATAAAAATACGGAAAAATTTAAGCTAAAAGCGTAAAGCTAAAGCGCTTTTTAACACCTTAACTGCTAACAATGCATCAGAAATTTACCTAGCGTGTTGTAATCCAATTTACCCATTAAATTTACCAAAGTCCGTTAATACCTCATCAGCATCATTAGCGCTTTGAGCTTTAAAAACGTAAATTCGCCTAACTACAACCACTTAACGGATATGAAAATAGCAGTTGCAAAAGGAGATGGCATCGGACCGGAAATCATGGATGCTGTTTTACATATTTTTAATGCCAACAAAGTTCCGCTGGAATATGAAATCGTGGATATGGGCAAATGGGTTTTTGACAAAGGTTTTTCCAATGGCATGACGCCTGAGGCACAGCAGATCATCGAAGAACTGGGCATTCTTTTTAAAGGACCGATGGAAACGCCGAAAGGAAAAGGTGTAAAAAGTGTAAATGTTACGGCACGAAAAACCTGGAACACCTATGCCAATAAACGAGTTTTTCAAACCCTGCATGGTGTAGATACTGTTTTCTCAAAAGCAGGTATTCCGATTGATATTACCATAGTTCGCGAAAATATTGAAGATACTTATGGTGGCATCGAACATATGCCCACGCATGATGTGGCCCTGAGCCGTCGTTTTATTACCCGTCCGGGCAGTCTGCAGGTGATCAAATATGCATTTGAAATGGCGAAAAAAAATGGCGCCCGCAGAATTACCTGCGGACATAAAGCCAATATCATGAAACTCACCGATGGGCTTTTTCTGGAATGTTTCCATGAAGTGGCAAAAGAATATCCTGAATTAAAATCAGATGATGTCATTGTAGATGATCTGGCTATGAAACTGGTGGTACGACCACAGGAATTTGATGTGGTTGTACTAACCAATCTGCAGGGTGATATTGTTTCTGATCTTTGCGCCGGACTGGTAGGTGGACTGGGATTTGCGCCTTCTGCCAATATCGGTGATCATATTTCCATTTTTGAAGCCGTGCATGGAACAGCTCCGGATATTGCCGGAAAAAATATTGCCAATCCAACGGCTCTTTTGTTAAGTGGTATCGCCATGTTGCGTCATCTTGGGCTTATGCAGAATGCAGCGATCATTGAAAATGCATTGCTATATACACTGGAACAGGGAGTTCATACCGGTGATTTTGGAGATAAAAAGATTCCCGGAAAAAACACAACTGAATTTGCAGAGGCCATCATCAACAATTTTGGTAAAGACCCGGAACATGGCGCCAAGACCGGTATTGCCGAATATGCCTGTTACACCCACCATGTTTAAAATGGATCAGAACCAGATGATGGTTTCCGATTGATGAAAGCGTGATAAAAGAATATATTGTTGGGGTGGATATGTTTATTGAAAGTTCCGAACAACCGGAATTCATTGCGAAAAAATGCCAGCGACATGGAGGTGTAAAATTCAACCTGATCAATATCAGCAACCGGGGCACACAGGTATGGCCTACCGGTTCCGTATATACGAATCTGGTAAATCAATACAATGTACGTTTTGAAAGCATTGATGGGTCGCCCTTAAATCAACAGGATATTATTGGCTTGTATGTAAGCCTTAGCGGTGATTTCAAAATCTGTTCCCTGGAACTGCTGAATATGATGGGTGGGAAAAAAGCTTATAGCCTGGCGCAGGGACAGTGAGGCAAGTTGGAGTTGAAGTTGAGTTGTCAATCATTACTGTCATCGTTACGTTACTGCACGTTATCTAAAATCAGAATTCTCCGCATTCAACTTTGGATTTTCCAGATGCCTGTCCGCATCACGAATATTTTTTTTCTCAAAATTTTTTTTCAGCGCTTCCGTCAGGTCTGTTCCGGTCTGATTGGCAATACAGAAAATTACCCACAATACATCGGCCAGTTCATCGGACAGTTTTTTGTCCTTATCGACTTCCCGGAAAGACTGGTCCCCATAAATCCGGCACATCAGCCTTGCTACTTCCCCGACTTCTTCCGTAAGAATTGCCATATTCGTCAGTTCGCTGAAATAACGGACGCCTGTGGTCCGGATCCATTCATCCACCAGCTGCTGCGCTTCCCGGATGGTAATTTCCTGTTCTTTCATAGTTTAAATATTTAGGAAGAATGCCGGGTTAACCGGTCATTGTACAATTATATATTAAATAAAAAACTCACCCTTCCAGATAAGTATATGCATGGCCGCTCATCAAAACCCGGTCACCGGCAAGTTCGCAATCCAGATAGCCCCTCCGGGCGGACAACTGAATGGCAGTAAATTTATTTTTACCGGTTTGTTTTGCCCAGTAAGGAACCATTACACAATGGGCAGAACCGGTTACCGGATCTTCGTCTATGCCTGACTGTGGGAAAAAACAGCGGGATACAAAATCAGATTCATCACCCTTCGCCGTAACGATCAGCCCTCGGGACTTGTAATTTTTTTACCAGATTAAGATCAGGTTTCAGGGTTTCAATCTCAGCCTGGCTTCTCAATACGGCCATATAGTCGAAATCGGAAATATACAACTGACTGCGGTTTAATTCCCAGGGCTTTTTCAATCAATCCATCATCTGTCGTTTCTTCCGGTTCATCTGGCAGGGAAATCCAGTGTGATCTTATCCTGATCGCCGGGTTACCCATAAGGGTCCGCTTTTTGAATGAAAAATAATCTGTTCCCGGTCATAACCGAGGTGATCTAAACAATACATGAGCAGAAGCAAGCGTAGCATGACCGCAAAGATCTACTTCCACGATGGGGTAAACCAGCGTATCGCATAATCCTTTTCCTTGGGAACGATATATGCAGTTTCCGCCAGATTATTCTGTGCTGCGATCTGCTGCATCAGTTCCTCATCGCAGCCAGTTCTCCAATGGAACAACCGCTGCCGGATTGCCACCAAATTTTTTTTCGAAAAAGCATTTGCGATATAGACTTTCAATTTCATAAATCTTTTTGTTTCGTATCAATAAATATGGTTACCGGTCCGTCATTCAGCATATCAACCTGCATATCAGCACCAAATACACCAGTCTGAATTTTTTTCCCAAGATCCTTTTCCAGCTGCGCTGATCATGGTTTCATAGATTGGAATCGCAATTTCCGGTTTTGAAGCCCGGATATAGGATGGACGGTTCCCCTTTTTTGTTGCGGCAAATAAGGTAAACTGGCTGACAAGCAGAATATCTCCACCTGTTTCAGCCAGTGATAGATTCATTACACCTGTCCGTATCATTGAATATCCGCAGGTTGATGAGTTTATTACTCAGCCATTGGATATCTTCCGTTCCGTCTGCATCCTCAATTCCCAACAGGACCATTAATCCGGTTTCGATGGCCGCGTGAACCGATCCGTTGATCATTACACTGGCGCGATTTACCCTTTGAACAACTGCCCGCATCAGTTTCAAATTAATCAAATTACTTTTACGAAATGAAGATAGATGTTTCCCGGGAAATCAGTTTCCGTACAGCACGCAGTGGAGGAAAGGGTGGACAAAATGTAAATAAGGTCGAGACCATGGTCATCGGCTATTTCCATATACAGAATTCCTCGCTTATTTACCGATGCCCAAAAAAGACTTCTCGGACAAAAACTCGCATCCAAAATAAACAGTGAAGGTTTTCTCCAGGTCAAATCCCAGACACACCGTTCCCAATTGGATAATAAACAGGAGGTAGTGGAAAAAATGGAGGCCCTGCTTGAACGCGCACTGATCAAACCAAAACCCAGAAAAGCAACCAAACCCAGTTTTGCTTCGAAGGAGAAAAAGAAAGAGTCCAAACAAAAACGAGCACAGATCAAAGACCTCAGGAAAAAAATAAACCGCATTGATTAAAAAATCTTTCTAGGTTTTATTCAGAAGTATGAATAACCGTTTTTCGCAGAATAATAGCGCGTCATAATCATTTTCTGCTTGTTTTCTGCGTTATCAGGATCTTTTCATGCCGGTAAAGCCACGATTCCACCACTGATTATCCAATTCAGGGTCTATGTTCATGGTGAACCACTTCAACTGAATAAAAAATATAAAAATCCTTTTGGAGAATCATTTGAAATCAGCCGCTTTCGGTTTTATGCCGGCAAAATTGCACCTGTTTATTCGGATACCAGTGTTAAAACCAAAATTTCACGGGATATCATCTGATTGATTTTTCAGATTCTTCCAGTACTCGTATTGAACTTCCGGTAGTAGCTGGAGCACTGCAATGGAATACAATTCCTGCTGGGTGTTGATTCGATGGATCAGACTCGTGGCGCGCAAACCGGCGCATCTTGATCCGACAAAAGGAATGTTCTGGACCTGGAACAGTGGTTATCTGAGTTTTAAAATTGAAGGATATTCGCCTGTTTCCACACAGCCGGCCCATATTATTGCCTATCATATCGGTGGATACCGCAGTGCCTATAATACGGTGTGGAAAATCAAACTCTATAGTACCAATGATGATACGTTCAGGATTACAAAGAAAAGCAAAATGGTAGTTGAAATACCGATTGAACTGGATTATTTTTTTGATGGCACGACTCGCTTTGCATATAAAAGAAATTCCGAGTTGTACCACTACCGGGTGAAATGGCCAGGAAAATTTCGGAAAATTTCGTCGGGTGCTTTTACACGAACTGACGCATTATCGCATAATCCATGAAAACATTCTGGATCATATCATGGTATCTGTCTTTTGCTGTGTAATGTGGATCAATACCCCATTTCCCTTCTGGATTCCCAGAGGATTTCCGCCGCCGGTTTATAAATTTCAAAATAATCCGCGTACCAAACAGGGATTTGAACTGGGCAGAAAATTATTTTATGACGGGAAACTTTCCAAGGATGGAAATTTCCCCTGTTCTTCCTGTCATCAGCAATTTGCTGCATTTGCCACTTATGAACACCGGCTGAGTCATGGATTCAATAACCAGTTCAGTTTCCGGAATGCACCCGGACTTTTCAACCTGGCCTGGCAAAAAGAAATGGACTGGGATGGTGGTATTAACCATATTGAAGTGCAGCCTCTGGCTCCCTTGCTGGATCCGCATGAAATGGCAGAAAACCTGGACCAGGTAATCATGACAAATTGAAAAAAGATAAATATTATCCGTCTTTATTTAACCAGGCATTCGGATCTCCGGGAATCAGTTCCCAAAGAATCCTAAAAGCCCTGGCCCAGTTTACCGCTTCCCTGGTTTCTGCAAATTCCAAATACGACCGGGTGAAAAGAGGAGAAATCCGGTTTAACCCTTATGAACAAACAGGATATGAAATTTTTCAGCAAAAATGTGCCCGCTGTCATCAGGAACCCCTGTTTACAGATTTTAGTTACCGGAATACCGGAATGGAATCTGACAGCACATTAAAGGATTTTGGTCGCATGCGGATCACCGGTAGAAAAGAAGATTCAGCCTGAAATTCAGGGTACCCAGTCTGAGAAATGTTTTTCTGACTTTTCCTTATGGGCATGATGGCCGGTTTGCAACCATCAGTGATGTGCTGGAACATTATAATTCCGGAATTGTGCAGAGTGCCAACGCTTGGATACAGGCTTGAAAAAAGGAATTCCCATTTCAGAAAATGACCGGTTCTACCTGATCAGTTTTCTGGAAACACTTACTGACAGCAGTTTTATCAAAAATCCGCTTTATATGCTGATCCGGCATCTGGATGTGAGAAGCTTAGCACGCCGGCGGAAGATATTCATTGAGAGTTGAGGTTGATGATTAGGCGTTAGCGATTCCACACTACCATACTTCCAATACTATCTATACTTATTTGTAATATGGAATCACCTCATCCCTGAACGTCTTTCTCTGCTTTTTCCCAGTTCTGCACCACTTCCTGCCGGCGTTTATTCAGATCCTGGTTTAGCTGGTTAAAACTATTTACACTGGAATTAATATCTTTAACTGCTTTATTGTACTGATCCACATCTTCTTTGGTTTTATTATTTCCCTTGGCTTCCAGGCTTTTTTTGATTTTATCAAAATTCTCTTCCTTCAAATAAAATTCAGTCAGTTTTGGAATATCGTTTTGGGCCATGGAATTGTAAAATAGCAGAGCTTCCCGGCAACCGGCAGCCAATGACAGGATTGCCCTGGAAAGTCCTTAAACTGTCTGTCTTCAAGTGCTTCCATTCCTTCTTTGGCAAAACCGATCAGTGAATTCCTGGCCTGTTCAGCATCATTTAGTTTATGGGCATTGAGGGCATTGAACAGCTGACCATCTTCCCAGTTGCATTTGAAAAATATGATATAAAGTTTGTCACAATAAGTGTTCACTTTACCGGCGGTCCCCATTTTATCCGTCAGGTCATTTTTCGTATCAACCAGATTCACATTATATTTTGCTGCAAATTGCTTTTCCGCTTTTGCCAGATTTTCAGAAGCTTCCTGGAGTTTTTCACTTGTTTTTTCCTCCAGCAGAAGAAAAGCCTGCATCTGATCTACCGACTGTTCGGCGATCTCTTCCATATTCACAATTTTTGAATAATCTTCATTGAAAATGCGGTAACAGAACTGGATATAATCGATACTGGCCTGCCGCAGGGAATTATCGCCCTTATATTTTGGAAGATCAATGGTTTTATATTTGGCATTATTGATGCTTTCCAGGGCCTGCGCCCGAAGTTTTTCAATTTTTCTTGCCCGCCGGCTATGTGCTGAAGCGCTGACATAAGCCATATATTTCTGATCCATTTCAATCTGGGCATTGGACATTGCTGTCATATAATCCCCGGCATTTTCGATCATCTGGGCATGAGCTTTGGAAGAAAAGTAAAAAGTAAAAAATCAAAAAATAAAAACAGCGACGCATAGATTAGTTTTGGTTAGATTCATAATGAAGATAATTGATTTCACTGGCATACTTGATAAGCGCAATTTCATATCCGAGCAGAATTCCGGTATCCCGGTTCAGCACTTTGTGTACAGTGCATATTCGTCTTCCGTAGTTCCGCATCGGCCTGCATTCTGGCTTTTTCATACTGGTTCCATTCAATTTCATACGGTGGTTTCGAATTGGTCAATCGATTCTTCGCCTTCACGTCAGATTCTGGTTAATCTGTTTCCTGGCTTCCATCATTTTATTGAAAACCAACACCTGGTCCCGGGCAGTCTGGGCCTGGATCAACAGGTTCCAGGTAATTATTAAACGAAATAAAGAACCGGCTGGTATCTGTAAATGATTTTGAAAATGATTTTAATGGGTCCATGGAAATGGGTCGGATATGGGTGATAATATTTATTGGCTTCAATACTGATATTCGGAAGGGAAAAGGGAAGGGATTTTTCCCGTTCAGACTGGGTTTCACTGAAATCCGGCAGGAAAATATCCGGGATAACGCCGGTTTGCTGGGCACTCGTGCCATTCACCCGGAAAAGCCGTTCAATGGTAATTTTAATAAAATTGTCTGCTGTTTTCATTCTTTCCACATGTTTTTCGTCAAACAAGTGTATCCAGCGGTAAAACCACCTGGGCAGTCGCTTTTCCGAAACTCGGTGAGCCGACAATCAGTGCCCGATGATAATCCTGTAAGGTACCTGCAAGCATTTCGGACGCAGAAGCCGTAAATCCATTGATGAGCAGGATCAGCGGACCGTCATAAACAGATCCCCGGTTCACGTCTTTCATCGTATAAATCTTTCCCCTCCTTATCCCGGGTCATCCCAACAGGTCCGAAGTCAATAAAAATTCCTGCCAGGGCAATGGCTTCCAGCATGGATCCTCCGCCATTATAGCGGAGATCCAGGATCAGTCCTTCAATATTTTCCTTTTTGAGTTTGATGATTTCTTTGGCCACATCATCTGCACATCCGTTATTTCCGCCTTCTTCCCCGTTCCAGTCAGTATAAAAAGCAGGCAGGGAAATAAAACCGATCCGGTGATTTCCTTTCAGAATAAAACTGCGCACTTTGCTGTTGTCATCATCCAGCGCTGCTTTTTCCCGCTGCAGGGTAACTTTACGGGTAGTACCATCAGATTTTTTGAGAGTAAGCGTTAAGACTTTTACCATGATCTCCGGAAATAAATGCATTCACTTCATCTGCGGAAGCATCTGATACATCCACTTCCTCATTTCCTTCCCATTGCAGGGCAAGAATCTGATCACCTTCATGAATCAAACCGCTTTTATATGCCGGACTTCCCGGTTTCAACCTGGTAATTTCAGTGGCATCTTTTCCTTCTCCCAGGCTGAATCCAAATTGCAATTGTTTATCTCCCAGTTCGCCCTGGAACTCTTCTTTTTTCCCGGGCGAAAAAAATTCAGTATGCGGATCATAACAGGAAGCTACCGATTCACACCAGGCATTACAGACAAATCCGGGAAGTCCGTCTTTAGTCTGTCGACTGCGCTGGATTTCCCTTTTAAAAGCATGACATACTTTTTTACGTGCAGCGGGTTCCAGACTGTCCGACCTGGATATTTTTTTTGGTTGAATCCTCTTCATAGATATCCACAATGGTTTCAAGGATATTTCGTTTTACCAGTTTATAGAGTTTTATTTTGCGCAGCTCTTCATTGGGGGCAAAACTGCTGTCTTCAGAAACCGTATAGGTTTCATTGAGATTAAGATCAAATCTGGATTTGGATAATGCATCCAGAATGGAGTCGGTCTGGTTGATTTTTTTAGTATACAGGATGATGAGCTGTTTCAAAAAATCTTCTTTTTTATTCAGCAATTGCATCATCCAGGTATATTCCGGAAACGACTCAGCTGCCGTAATATCTTCTGCACTGAAATAAATTTTATCCGCATCCAGTGCACGGATCATCTGACTAAAGAGATCAGCGAGAAAAAGCTTTGTCAACCGCCCGGGGTTGCACATGATAAATTTCCGCCATCCGGGTAATGGTAAAAGCTAGTTTCAGCCGTAGACCGGGTGAGCTGGGCCGCGGAATTCAGAAATGACAATCGGAAAAGGACCAGAACAGGACGAAAAAGCACGCTTCATACCTTAAGTAAAGAATAAAATGGCAATATATAAAATGAATCGGCGTTCTGGCTGAAAGTCAGTACTCTACGCTATTTTTGCGTCTAAATTTTCTTTTTGGCCAGTATTAAAAAATTAGCATCCCAAACCGTCTGGTACGGAGCAAGTTCCATTTTTGCGCGTTTTCTTTATTATTTGCTAACCCCTTATCTCACGCTAAAATTCAGGGGAACGGTTGAGTATGGCAAGATGAGCCTGGTTTATGCCCTGATCCCATTTTTAAATACCCTGATTCTATTTGCTTTTGAAACGGCTTATTTCCGGTTTATGCAGCGGAAGGAATACAAAGAGGATGTTTACGATACACTCAGCACCTCCCTGCTCATTTCCACCCTTGCTGATTACCGGACTCATGATTTTTTTCAGGGTATCCATTGCCGCATTCATCGGGCTTCCAGACCATCCGGAATATATTACGCTTAGTGCGATCATCATTGGATTTGATGCCCTGAGCGCACTGCCCTTTGCCAAACTCAGGCATGAAAACAGGCCAAAAAAATTTGCAGTTCATCCGGATCGCCAGAATTCTGATAAATATTGGCACTGGTTTATTTTTTTCTGACCGTTTGTCCGGACATCATCAAGAAAAATCCCAACAGCATTTTACATTTTGTTTACAATCCCAGTTATGGTGTAGCCTATGTTTTGATTGCAAATGTGGCTGCTTCCCTATTTCATTTGTGGCCCTGTCCAAAGAATGGTCCGGCGTAAAACTTCATATCAATAAAACACTCTGGAAAGAAGTAATGATCTATGCCCTTCCGCTGACGATTGCCGGTTTTGCGGGTATGATCAATGAAACATTCGACCGGGTGATGCTTCAGCGATGGTCTCCCTTGAAAGGTGATGCAGCCACTTTTGAAGTGGGCATTTACAGTGCCTGTTACAAACTTTCCATACTGATTACTCTTTTTGTTCAGGCATTCCGGATGGGTGCTGAACCTTTTTTCTTTAAACAGTCCACGGAAGACAATGCACCGCAGGGTATATGCCAGGGTAATGAAATTTTTTGTGCTCACCATCTGCTTCATGTTTTTGGTGGTAGCGCTCTACCTGGATGTCTGGAAAATACTTTTTATCCGGGATGAAAAAATGTGGGCGGGTCTGAGAGTGGTTCCCATTTTGTTATTTGCCAATATGTTCCTGGGAATTTATTATAATCTGTCCATCTGGTACCGCCTGTCGCGTAAAACCACGGCTGGTGCATACATAACGCTGATCGGCGCCGGAATTACCATTGTTCGTGAATTTTATATTTATACCTTATTTCAGTTATATGGCATGCGCATGGGCCACATTTCTTTGTTATGGAACCATGATGGTCATTTCCTATATCTGGGGACAAAAATCCTATCCCGTGCCCTATGCCTGGAAAAAACTTCTTGCATATATGGTGATTGTGGTAATATTGTATTTTATTCATCATGGCATAATCAGTATCTGGCATAGTACCGCATTGAATTATACGGTCGCTACCTTTTTCCTGGTCTTCATTCGGTTTATTTATATACCGGGTGGAAAGGAAAGAATTTGACAACCTGATTAAGAGTTTCCGGAAAACCGCATGAGTAAAGTGCTGTATACTTATTCTTTCGAAATAAATCGAATCAGCTGGCCAGCATTCCTCATATCAATCCTGCATTCGTATTTTTATGCCGAGAATTAAATTATACAACCATGGAATCAAAACAGTATATTGCAGTGATCGGACTGGGATATGTCGGACTGCCCCTGGCAGTGGAATTCGCAAAAAAATATCCTGTAACCGGATTCGACATTAACAAAAACCGGATTGCGGAATTAATGAATGGACAGGATCAGACGCTGGAAATTGAGGAAAAGATTCTGAAAAAAGTATTATGTCGAATCCCGGATCTATCGGGTCTGTACTGTACCGATAATATCGACGACATCAGTTCCTGTAATTATTATATCGTTACGGTTCCCACGCCAACCGACAAACACTAATCAGCCGGACCTTGACCCACTTTATAAAGCCAGTGAAACGGTTGGAAAAGTATTGAAAAAAGGGGATATGGTAATTTATGAATCCACGGTTTATCCGGGTGTTACAGAAGAAGAGTGTGCACCTGTACTTGAAAAAATAAGCGGACTGGTATTTAACAAAGATTTTTTCTGCGGTTATTCTCCCGAAAGAATTAATCCAGGAGATAAATTGCACACGCGTATCAAAAATCATTAAAAATTACATCAGGATCCACACCAGAAGTAGCGGAAAAAGTAAATGATCTATACCAATCCATTATTGAAGCCGGAACACATATGGCACCTTCCATTAAAGTGGCGGAAGCGGCAAAAGCTGATTGAGAATTCCCAACGGGATATCAATATTGCTTTTGTGAATGAGCTGGCAAAAATTTTTAACCTGCTGGATATTGATACCAAGGCAGTATTGGAAGCTGCCGGAACCAAATGGAATTTTCTGAAATTCAAACCAGGCCTGGTTGGCGGTCATTGTATCGGCGTAGATCCCTATTATCTTGCGCAGAAAGGCACAGGAAGCAGGTTATCATCCTGAAATCATTCTTGCCGGAAGAAGATAAATGACAGTATGGGTGCTTATGTTGCCGGAGAAACCATCAAACTAATGGTAAAAAAAGAGATCCCCGTTAGAAATGCGAATGTCCTGATCCTTGGTTTTACTTTTAAAGAAAACTGCCCGGATGTCCGCAACACCCGCGTAATAGATATCGTGAATGAACTGAAAACTTACCAGGAATCAGAGTAAGCGTATGTGATCCCTGGGCAGATCCTGAATTTGTTAGCCGGGAATATGGGATCGAGATCTTTAAATCCATTTCCGGTAATGCTGAAAAATATGATGCCCTGATCTTAGCAGTTGCCCATAGTGAATTCAAACAAATAAATTTCCGGGATTTTGCCAAAGACCGTTCGGTCATTTATGACGTGAAAGGGATATTGAACAGGGATCAGGTAGACGGGAGATTATAAAATATTCAATCTGCGAGGAACGGATTATATTCTTTCTCATAACCGATGGTTGTCGGTTCCCCATGACCAGGATAAACAATCACATCATCAGGCATACTGAACAGTTTATCCCGGATACTGATCTCAAAAGAGTTTGAGTATCGCCGCCGGGAATATCCGTTCTTCCGATGCCCATTCTGAACAAGACATCACCGCCGATAAAAAACCCCTGACTGCGGTTATAAAATACAATATGGCCGACCGAATGACCCGGTGTAAATATTACTTCCAGTGAATCCTCGCCCATTGATATTCTATCCCCCTCTTTTAAAAAAATAATATTTCCCGAATAATTTTCAAAAGGCATACTCCAGCGAATTCCCGATTCGGGAGCGAATTTAAAAGTCCACAGTTCGTTTTCGCCCATCTGCAATTCAAGATGATAATGCTCGGCAACCCATTTATTTCCGAATACATGATCGAGATGACAGTGGGTATTTAACAAAATATTGGGATGCAAATGGGTTTCCTTAAGCCAGGTGGACAGGCTTTGTTTTTCTTCCGGAAAATAACATCCCGGATCTATGATGGCACAGGCATCTTTTCCATTGTAAACAACGTATGTATTTTCCTGGATGGGGTTGAATATGAACCGCTTTACCGTCAGCATATACAGCTTTTCATGACAAAATCTATTTCACCGGTTTTAGGGATTGTCTTAACTTGAACCGGTTATTTCTTTAATTCCAAATAAGGTATGCAAGATCCGCATAAGTTGAAGTTGAAAGAATTTTTTTTAATAACGTCCGCCCTGTTTTTTTTTCTTTTTCAGGTCCCTGCCCAGGTAAATACAGTTCAATTTGGTAAAAACCGGCTCCAGTTCAAAAATATGAAGTGGAAGTATTACCAGACACCTAATTTCAATACGTATTTCAATCAAAATGGAGATCCCCTGGCAAAATATGTATGTCAGGTAGCCGAAAAAGAATTAGCCGGTATCGAACAGCAGGTGGAATATGGTATGCAGCGCAGAGCCAATATTGTGATGTATAACAGTTTTAATGAAATGGAACAATCCAATATCGGAATGGAAATCCGACTGGCAGACCATCGGTGGAACCACCCAACTCGTGAACAATAAAATGATCATTTATTATACGGATGATCATAATAAACTCCGGATACAGATCCGTCAGGGAATCGCCCGCGTACTGGTTGAAAATATTTTGTTCGGGGATGACCTGGGGGAATTTGCGGCCAATCAGACCCTGCTGGACCTTCCGCAATGGCTCGACTGACGGTTACATCAATTATGTTGCCGAACCCTGGAATACCGAACTGGATGACCAGCTAAAATCTGCCATCCTTTCCGGCCGGTATACCAATTTTTATAACCTGGCATTTGAAAAACCGGATCTGGCCGGACATGCATTCTGGTATTATTTTGCCAACCGGTACAAGAAAGAAAATGTTACTTATTTTCTTATACCTCGCCCGCGTATACCGCAATACCAATACTGCGGCATTGCGAATTTGCAAAAAGAAATTCAAGGATGTACTGCAGGATTTCATGCAGGAGGAAGAAGAGATATATGATAAGGATATCCGCGGAAGAAGAAATTTTCCCAAAGGCAGTATTTCTGTCGTGGAAGAAGTAAGTGATAGCAAAGATTTCTTTCATTTTACGCCCAACCCCATCCCGCGCAGCCAGACCTATGCCGTTGTTGAATTTGTCCGCGGACAATATTGTGTTGTACTTGCATGAAAATTTTGTAAACCGGAAAGTCTTGCTTAAAAGTGGTGTTAGAAGTCAATGACAAACAACTGCAGCCCCATTATCCGCTGATTGCCTGGGATCCAAAAGGCACCCGCCTGGCTGTGATTTATTATAAGGAGGGAAAAATCCATCTGTTTGTTTATGATGTGGTATCGAAATATAAACGGATTGTAACCGAGCTGGATATGTTCGACCAGGTTCAGGACATGAAATACATGCTCGATAACAATACACTTATTTTGAGTGCCGTCAAAAACGGGCAATCAGATATTTTTAAATACGATCTGACAAGTTCCAATGTGGAACAGATCACAAATGATGTGTATGATGACCTCGATGCTTCTTTTGTAACTTTCCCAAATAAAACGGGAATCATTTATTCATCCAACCGGCCGTCCGGGACTGCACCTACCGGCGATACCGTACTTCCCTCCAATAACCGTTATAATGTTTTCCTGGTAGATAACTGGAACAAAAGTGAATTCAAACAGATCTCCCAGCTCACCAATCTGAAATATGGGAATGCGCGTTATCCCACCCAATACAATAATTTTCATTTCACTTTTATTTCAGATGAAAACGGGATTAATAACCGGTATGCGGGTTTCTTTACCACGCAAAGAGCCGGAATCGATACGGTTTACCGGATCGGTGATGAAATTCTTCACAATCCGGATCATGAGAGAACTGGATTCAGTCTTGCGGGCAAACAAACAATCGGAACCGGATTCCATATATACTTTTTCCATCACCCGCGATTCTGCATATGTTTTTGCCCTGACCAATTACCAGAGCGGTTTGACCGAAACCAAGATTGCCGGAGAAACAGGCCAGGTAAGTGAAGTACGGCAGGAAGGCGATCTAAAATTCCTGTACAAACTCAAAGTGGATGAATCTGCATTAAAAAAACGTAATATAAATCCGCGGTTGACTGAATTCCGAAAAGAAAGTATCGCCGCCAGTCAGGTTGCCGGTGGACAGGCCTTGCAGTATCAACAGAAGAAAAAATCTGATACAGTAAAGGTGCAGACAGATATATTTGAGAGTGAATTTGACAAGGAGAAACTGGATACTGTTCTGAATCAAAAATTAATTCTGCAGCACCACCTCCCGAACCTCCGGATGCGAGTATTAAAAAACGCAAAACTTTTCGATTATACGCTTAAGTTTTCTGCACAGAGTTTTACTGCTGGCTTTAATAATGATGTGCTGGTAACCCAGTATCAGCCATTTACAGGATCGCTGCCGATTATGCTCGGTGGTAATGAACCTTTTAATGCCATGTTCAAGGCAGCCGTTTTTGATCTATTTGAAGACATCCGGTTTACCGGTGCTCTGCGTCTTCCTTTGTTTGGTGGCAAGTTCATGCAACTGCATATCGGCGTTGGCACCGGAGGAACCAGCGTTTCTACCTTTATCCCTGTAGGTGGTTCTTTTTTCGATGGTGGCGGACAATGGTATGCACGTGTTGATTATTTAAAGTTGAGGACTGATTTTTCTCTTGATTTATTACCGGCAAACCGATGTAGGTACCTATCCTTTGGTGGACTACGGGTCAAATACTTATTCTTATGTTGATTCAAAATTATACACCAACCTTTTCCAGGCAGTAATCAGATATCCGCTGGATAAAATAAGAAGCATCCGGTACAGTGTAGGCGTGCGGACAGATAAAATTGGTCTCAGGCCTACCGGTACCAGCGCATATACGGGCATACCCCTGTTCGATACCCTTGCATTGAAATCAGATTATGTGGAGAAACAGGTTTTTCTGGTCAATCACTTGAATATGTATATGATAATACGATAGTGAAGACGATCAATATCATGAATGGTCTGCGGTATAAATTTTACATTGACCTCAACTATCAGATTAACCAGCCGACTACAGGCAGAAGGCCGGAAGATGTTCAATTTCGGATTTGATGCCAGAAATTACTATCCCATATTCAGGAATTTTATCTGGGCTGTACGCGCGGCTGGTGATTTCTCCTGGGGCAATCAGAAGATCATTTATTATTTAGGCGGTCAGGACGGCTGGATGTTTCCAAAAGCAAATCAGTTTCCTCTTCCCGATTATTCCCAAAATTATTCTTACCAGTCTCTCGCTGTCAACCTCAGAGGATATAATCAAAATGTAGCCAATGGAAATAATGCCATAGTAATTAACAGTGAACTCCGGCTACCGGTATTTACGACTTTGATGAACAAGCCCATCAACAATGCTTTTATCCGGAATTTCCAGTTGATTCAGTTCTTTGATTTTGGTACTGCCTGGGCCGGTCCACTGAAAAATATTGAGCGCCCGCAAAGTCATTATTTCAATGATGATCCATCAATTCCCGTGGATGTTACAATCAAAGCAGGGGGACTTGGTCCCTTTGCAGGTGGTTATGGCTTTGGAGCAAGAAGTACGCTACTGGGTTATTTCCTCCGCCTTGATGTAGGCTGGCAGATGAATACTTTTTTTGGCAATTCTCCAACCTGGCAGTTCGCGATGGGTGTAGATTTTTAAGTTCCGGGGTTAGAACCATATTTGCACATTATCATTTCTCATTCAATTATTAATCTTCACATTTACCAATTCCATATTTACCACATTAACGTGTAAGGCAATGCCTTACACCTTGTACCCTTCCTTTTGCAGGTAAGTCCGAACTTTTGCGGTCTGATCTCCCTGAATAAGTATCTGTCCGTCTTTTACAGACCCGCCGGTTCCGCAATATTGTTTAATCTTTTTACCCAGAGTTTCCAGATCTTCCGGCTTTCCTGTAAATCCAAGTATCGCCGTAACTGTTTTCCCACCCCGGTGACGGCTGTCCAAAATGATACGAAGCGCTGTTTGGCGGGAGGCAGTGTTTCCGAATTAGCTGCACTTTCTGCACTAAATTGAAATGCCGGATCCGTACTAAATACAAATCCATTTTTGTCAGGAATATTTTTCTTTGCCACTGTTTTGGATTTTTATTACAGAAAACTTAATCCACCTCACCTGGGCTAAATTGCTTTTAGACTGAGATCCAGACTCTGCGCCTGATGTATAAGCGCTCCAATGCTGATAAAATCAACCCCGGTTGCAGCATATTCCCGGATATTCTCCAGGTTGATGCCACCACTGGCTTCTGTTTCTATTTTTTTCTGAATCAGATCAAGGCTTCTTGCAAGCATCCCCGGATTGAAATTATCGAGCATCATCCGGTCTGCTTTTCCGGAGGCAAGAACTTCCACCACGTCTTCCAGGGTTCTTGCTTCAATTTCAATTTTTAAAGCAGGTTTATATTTTTGCTGCATAGTCCACGGGCTTTGTCCAGGGCCTTTCTGATACCTCCGCAATAGTCGATATGGTTATCCTTCAGCATCATCATGTCAAATAGACCAAACCGGTGATTCATACCACCCCCGATACGTACAGCTTCTTTTTCCAGCAGTCTGAAATCCCGGCGTCGTTTTCCTGGTATCCAGAATTTTGGATGAATACTCCCGGATCAGTCTCAACATACTGATGGGTGAGGGTGGCAATACCACTCATCCGCTGCATACAATTCAATACGAGCCGTTCACAGGCCTAAGAATCGTATGTACGGATGCTTCTACGATAAAAGCTGTATCACCTGCGCTGCATGGCTTCTCCGTCATTTTTATGCAAATGGAAAACAGATGCGGGTTCACGGAATTGAAATATTTTCCGGCAATCTCAACACCTGCCAGAATACCATCCTGTTTGATTTTGAGTACCGCCTTGCCTCTCGCTCCGGCAGGAATAACTGCGAGCGTGGAATGATCGCCTTCTCCCAGATCCTCTGCAAGTGCTGCTTGCACCAATATCTTCCAGTCGTTCGTCGAAATGGATCAACGGGTTTACTCATTGCTGGGCAAAAGTAATACAGGAGAATTTGAAAAATCTGGGAATTTGAGGAAAATGAAAATCTATGAAGGAAGTTAGAAACTGAAGATTTCAATGTGCTAACGCATTAAAATGTTTCAATCGACAGACTGAAACCGGATTTCCTGGAGAAAATGTTTATCGCCTTTCTGTTTGAAGAATAAAGTTGTTCGGTAATTGCCGGAACGGGTTTGCAAAACCCCGGCACAGAAAAAAGTACCACCGCTTTCGCCCTGCTGGGTTATCTTGAAATTCTGAACGCCATTAGTATTGAAAAAATCCCCGATAACCATTTCAGCCTGGGTCTTGCTGTATGTATCAGATTTATCGGGAAGACTGATATCCACCCGTACATCAAAGAAGGGAGATAGCTGAGTTACATTTCCCGCACGGATCGCGGTAACGACCGCATCCATATTGTCAAAACTCCGGTAAGAAACTAGGACGAGGGCCATTGCAGCCAGAACCCATCCTGTCAGCCTTTTCATAGGAATTGTTTATCAGCCTGAAAGAGCTAAAAATATGCCAAACTAAAACGGGCAGGGTCAAAATGACCTAAAACAGCCCATAAGCGCTAACTTTGAAGCTCATTATATCAATACTTTCTAATAGAAAATGGCTAAAAAATCGTCGATCCTCATCATTATGGACGGCTGGGGACTGGGTAAAATAGAATCAGCAGATGCCATCCGGCATGCGAAAACTCCTTTTGTAAGCTCACTTTACGCAAAATATCCCAACAGCACCCTGGTTACCTGTGGCGAAGCCGTTGGTCTGCCCGACGGACAAATGGGTAATTCAGAAGTAGGCCATTTGAATATTGGTGCCGGCCGAATCGTATACCAGGAACTTCAACGGATCAATGTTGCCATCCGTGACGGATCGTTTGCAAAAAATGCCGTACTGCTTGCAGGCCCTGCGCAAGGCCAAAAGCCGAAAATAAAAAATTGCACCTGCATCGGTCTCGTCAGTGATGGCGGTGTGCATTCCCATATCAATCACCTCAAAACAATTATTGACTGCTGTAAATCGGAATCTGTTTCCAGATGTTTTCATACATGCGTTTACTGATGGCCGTGATACTGATCCGAAAAGCGGTTACAGGTTTTATCAAAAATCTGCAGGATCATCTCGACCTCACTGGCACTGGAAAAATTGCAACGGTTTCCGGAAGATATTATGCCATGGACAGGGACAAACGCTGGGAACGTGTGAAGCTGGCTTATGATGCGCTTGTGAACGGAAAAGGTGGCAACGGCATCAGTGCATTGCAAATTGTCGAAAAAAGTTATGCAGACAACATTACAGATGAATTCATCAAACCCAGTGTGGTATTGGATTCCAGCGGAATCCCCGCCGCCAGTATTGCAAACGGCGATATCGTGATCTGTTTTAATTTCAGAACGGATCGTTGCAGAGAAATAACAGAAGTATTAACTCAACAGGATATTGCCGGACCAGGGAATGAAAAAACTTTCCCTGGATTACACAACAATGACTGAATATGATCATCATTTCAAAAACGTTCATGTAATGTTTGAAAATGATGATTTGAAAATGACTATGGGTGAAGTGGTTGCAAAAAATATGCTTACGCAAATCCGGATTGCTGAAACAGAAAAATATCCGCACGTAACATTTTTTTTCAGCGGTGGACGTGAAAAGGAATTTGAAGGAGAGAAACGCATCATGATTCCTTCTCCCAAAGTGGCTACATACGACCTGCAACCAGAAATGAGTGCCGATGGAATTACCGATGCGATCATTCCGGAGATCAATCATAAAACATCAAATTTTATTTGCCTGAATTTTGCCAATGCCGACATGGTGGGTCATACAGGCGATTTCCAGGCCGTTATAAAAGCAGTTGAAACCGTTGACCGTTGTGTTGAACGGGTCGTAACAGCTGCCCTTGCCAATGACTATATCGTATTCATAACCGCCGATCATGGCAATGCCGATTTCATGATCAATGCAGACGGATCTCCCAATACTGCACATTCCCTCAACCTGGTTCCCTATTTTATACTTGATAATCAATGGCATGGGAAAGTTCATCCGGGTAAACTGGCTGATATCGCTCCAACCCTGCTCAAATTGATGGGATATGAAATTCCCCCGGAAATGACCGGTCAGTGTTTTATTTGATTAAAATCAGATTCCAAACTGGACGCATGCAGCTTTAGCTTCTTAAAATTGTCTAAATTACAGGGCAACGAGGTTTAATATGACCGAAGAAGCCATTTTACAAGGCTGTTTGAAAAATCATGCTGCTGCCCAAAAGGAACTGTACAACCGGTACAGTCCCAAAATGCTGGCAGTATGTTACAGGTTTGCACATAACCGCGAAGATGCAGAGGATATGCTTCAGGAAGGATTTATTAAGGTCTTTCTCCAGATGCATACTTTTCAGAACAAGGGCGCCTTTGAAGGCTGGATTCGGCGGATCATTGTTCATACCTGTATCAATCACCTGAAAAAGAATAAACGCTTTAATGAGAGCGTAGATATCATTCAGGCCAATTCATTACAAGTCCGTGAAGAAAATATTCCATCTATAGTTCAGGCAAAACAGATTGTGGATTGTATAAGGCTGCTTCCTTTAGGCTATCGAACCGTTTTGAACCTGTATGCAATAGAAGGATACGCACACAAGGAAATTTCTGAAATGCTGGATATTGAAGAAAGCACAAGCAGATCGCAATATACCAGAGCAAGACAAATGCTGGAAGAGATTTTGATCAAGAGAAATCTGATACCGGCAGCCAGGGAAAAAACAGATCGCTTAAGTGCCATTCATTGAAGTGAGGCCCGACCAAAACATCCGAGGAATGAAGGAGCGAAATATATATGGTGGTGAGTTTGAAAGACAGCTGAAGGAAAAGGCCGATCAATTCAAGATGTACCCTTCAGATAAGGTGTGGAATGAAGTGCACAGTTCCCTGCACACCAGACGCCGGAAGTTTGTTGTCGGGTATGAGCTTTCTCATTGGCGGTATTCTTTTCCTGGCAGGGACCCAACTTATTTTTCCGTCCAGGAAAACCCATCCAAATACTATCACGGCAAAAATCAACATTCCTCCAAAACCCGCTACGGCAACGGATTTCCATAGTTTTACAGCCGGAAGTTTCACAATAACCCGTCAGGACAATTCAGGAGACCACCACAATACAGATGCACTCCTGAATACCAATTCCTCTCTGGCATTTTCTTCCGGTCTTTCCTCTGGTCCGAGTTCCGGATCAGAAAATATTATTGAATCCGTTCCTGATAAAATACAAAATACGAGTCGTATAAAGCCAATTCAACCAGTTGACCAAAACTCTTGTGGAAAACACTACAGGTCCGCATGCTTTAACAGAATTGAGCGAACCTACTGTCAACCAATAGCAATCCGTTGATCAATAAAGTACCTGCAGAACTTTTTTCAGAGAAATCTGCAAACCAGCTTACACATATCCGCAACGACCGGTTCAGCTGGGAATTGTATATAGCTCCGACACTCAATACACATTATCTCTATGGGCTCAATTATCAGACGATGGCCCGGGCTATTCCGTCTGCTCCCATTATGGTGGTACATGTCGCAAATGTGAACGGATTTGTCGACAATACACCGGTAATGGGTTATGTTGTAGGTGGCAATATTTTGTACAGGATATCCAAAAATATTTCCCTGAAAGCTGGTGTGGAGTTCAGTTTCAGCCGTTATTATATCAAAGCATACAATTCAAACCCAGGTCAGGCTTCTGCAACACTTAGTTCTTATCTGGGTTATGTTGCAGATTCAATCATAAATTTAAATTCAGCGAATACCGTTAACAAAAACCCGCAGCATTATCAAAACAGGTATTACCAACTTTCCGTGCCTGTGGGTGTTGATATGAAAGTGGCCGGCAAAAACAAATTGCAATTTCATATCGGCGCCACCCTGCAACCCAGTTACCTGTTGAATACGGATGCCTATGTACTTTCTGATGATTACAGTAACTATACAAAAGATCCCCAGGCTTTCAGAAGATGGAACCTGATTGCCGGCGCAGAGGCATACGTTTCATATGGCGTAGGCAAAATCCGTTGGGAATTAGGTCCACAGGTCAGATACCAGATTTTCTCCACTTATAAAAACAGCTATCCTCTTCAGGAAAATATGCTGAACTATGGTATCCGTATCGGCATTTCGAAATCAATCAGGTAGTTTTACCATCATGCATTAATTTTATCGGATGAAGCGATTCCTCATCCCTGGCATTGCAATCATTTTTGATCCTTGCCTGCCATTCTAATCAACAGCGCACAGCTGACACTGGCACAAACCCGCCAGATACCGCAAAAAAAAATTACCTGCCGGTAATCGACTACCTTAAATCCGAAATTGCCGCCGTGGATTCATTTCCACTGCGGATTATGAAATACCATATTTCAAATGGCAAGACAGACTCCGGAATTATTACAACACCGGTTTTTGACCAGCTGGCCAAAGAATTCTTACTTTCTGAACTGGACAGCAGTCATTTTGAAAAAAATTTTGAAGAGAATTCTTTTGTCGACCGGTCCACCAACCTGGTCAGTTTCACCTATTCAACAAAAGACACTGGTAATGGGTTGAAAAGAGTGGACGTTTTACTTTCTCCCGGTACGGGTGTGAACAGGCTGAATTCTATTTATATGGAATCGATTTCGGGCAATAAAGACAGTTCAGTAATCAGTAAAATGTCCTGGAAAGCGGGAAGAAATTTCAGGATACTTCATATTCTTAAACCAAAAAATGGTCCTGAAAGCACGAATCAGACCATTGTTGTCTGGGACAGCAGAGATTAAGGCATGGAGCAGGAATCATTTCAGCAAATAGCACAGACCATTCCACTGGAACCGGGTATTTATAAATATTTTGATGCCAAGAAGGAACTTTTGTATGTGGGAAAAGCAAAGAATCTGCGAAAACGGGTGAGTTCCTATTTTAACAAAACGCTTTCGAATTATAAGACCTATGAACTGGTCAAACGGATTCATCACATCGAATTCACCCTCGTAAATTCCGAACAGGATGCATTCCTGCTCGAGAATTCGCTGATCAAACAATATCAGCCGCGGTTTAATATCAATCTGAAAGATGATAAATCCTATCCGTTTATAGTAATCAAAAAGGAACCTTTCCCGAGAGTTTTTCTAACGCGAAGAAAAATCAATGACGGTTCTGAATACCTGGGCCCTTTTACATCTGTGTGCCCGGGTGCGGGAACTGATCGATTTTATAAAAGCAAATGTGCAGCTGCGAACCTGCAAGCTGAATCTCACCCAGCAAATATTGCAAAAAAAAAATTCAAAGTATGCCTGGAATATCATCTGGGCAATTGCAAAGGTCCCTGTGAAGGATTACAAACCGAGGAAGATTATACGGAAGGACTGCAGAAATTAAAAAATATACTGAAAGGAAATCTCGGTCCGGTTATCAGTGGGTTCCGGCAGGAAATGAAGGAAGCTGCGGGAAGTATGGAATTTGAAAAAGCAGAAATCATCCGAAAAAAAATTGAACATCTTGAAAATTATCAGGCACGATCAGTGATTGTAAGTAAACATATCACTCAGGCGGATGTATTTCTCTATGTTCCGTGATGATGGCGGCGCTTTTATCAATTACCTGATGGTCGAAAATGGCACCATTGTACAAACCCATACCACAGAAGCAAAAACACAACTGGAAGAAACGGATGAAGAGATCCTGGCTTTTTCTATTGCGCAGTTACGGGACCGTTTCAACAGCGAGGCTCCTGAAATTATCCTTCCATTTCCAATAGAATATCCGCAGGAAGGAATCACTATCACCGTACCAAAGGGTGGTGATAAAAAGAAACTGCTGGAACTTTCTGAAAAAAATGTTAATTATTTCCGGGAAGAAGCAGAAAAGAAAAAAATGCTTCATCTGCAAAAGAAAACTCCCGAGGAAAGAATAGGATGTTTTAAGACAAATGCAAGCCGATCTTCAATTGTCTGAACTGCCTGTTCATATTGAATGTTTTGACAATTCCAATTTTCAGGGAAGCTTTCCGGTATCTGCGATGGTATGTTTTCAGAGATGGCGTGGAAAGCAAAAAAGATTATCGTCATTTTAATGTAAAAACGGTGGAAGGCATCAATGATTTTGCTACGATGAAAGAAGTGGTTTACAGGCGTTACAAGAGGCTGTTGGAAGAAAAGCAATCATTGCCCCAACTGGTGATCATTGATGGTGGTAAGGGTCAGTTAAGTGCTGCGCTGGAAAGTATTGAAGAACTTGGATTAAGGGGTAAACTGACGCTTGTTGGACTTGCAAAAAATGAAGAAGAGATTTTTTTTGCAGGAGATCAGGAATCTCTGAAACTTCCCTATGACAGTGAGAAGCTTGAAACTGATCCGAAAAATCCGCGATGAAGTACATCGTTTTGGAATCAGTTTTCACCGGAAGAAAAGAAGCAGGGGAACTTTTAAAAATGAACTGGAAAATATCAGGGGAATTGGAAAGAAAACTGCAGATCAGTTGTTGAAAACATTTCATTCTGTAAATAAAATAAAAGCAGCTTCAGAGAGTGAATTAACCAGCCTGGTAGGTGCATCCAAAACAAAACTAATTAAGGAACATTTTGGGAAACAGGAAGAGGAAATGCAGGCGGGACAAGGTTTTAATTAGTTGACCTGAATCAAAAAAAAAGGGGCCAGAATAGAAATTCAGCCCCGTTTTTAAAATCCAATATCCTATGAAAAACCGTTGTAAAAATAGTAAAACAATTCTATTAAACAATATCCGCTAAGAGTATTTTGAAAATAATTATCAACAGTTATCAGTCAAAAAGTTATGAAGCATAGTAAAAATACGTTCATTCCCAGTTTGGCGAAACACCCTTGAAATTGAAAAAGGCATCGTAAAATTACGATGCCCTTTTTAAATTAGTTTAATCCGGCTTAGGATTAGTAAGACCAAAGGTCCTGCTCGTAGTTAAAGATCTTTTCTTTGATATCATCGCCTTCCAGCAGACCCAGAATCGGATCTTTTATATAACCGCTGATAAAGTTGTCACCTGGATTATCAATGGTTGATTTAACTAACCCGGCTGGAAAACATGCGGCTTTCAAACAGTTCTTCCCAGCTCATTCGTGCGCCATAGTTCTTTCCATTGTAAGCTTCGTATTTAGCCAGCATAGGTCGTGAGATCAGGATAGTAAACCCAGAATATCGGGAACTACTGCCCTGAAAGAACCATCGGCATTATAAATCGTCTTTTCAGGAGCGATACCAAGAATACGAACATGCATTCGGGAAGATTCCTTATCAAATACCCACTCTTCCTTGATTTCATATCTTTCTACCATGATCAGGGTTGAATTCCTCCAGGATCGTTGTATCCTTCAGTAATACCTTTTGAACCATCCGGATCGTTACGTCAAATCAGGAATCTGAATTGTTTTAGGTTTACCGACCATTGCTTCAGCAATCTGTCTGAAAGGTCATCGGCGTAGTAAACCGATCATCGATCGTTGCATCGAAAGCAGTTATATCGCCGCTCTTGATCAGATTGAGCAGGATACTGATGAAACGCTGGTTACCATTATCTTCAGATGCCTTGTACACAAAAGGAAGATTCATTTTTTCATGAACATCCATTTCTCTCCATACGCGCTGACGGTAAACGGCATCGTCCTCACGGATATGCTCATAAGTAAGCGGAGTACGGTCCTTTACCAGGTTCAGTTCAATAGACGGCATCATTACGCAATGATTTCCGTGGTGTATCCAGTTTGATATCAGCATCCAAACTCCTGAACAGGTTTTGCACGGTATCCTTTGGAGGAACAACAGCCGTATTGCTGTCGCTATTTTTACTGGTATTTGTCTTCTTTTTAACAGTTGTTCTCTTTCGCTTTCTTCCTGGCAGGCAGGAGCCTGGGCATGTACATGTTCCCACTGCCAAAGCAATGACTACTGCGAGGACAGGCACAATCTGATAAATCGGTTTTTCATTTCGAAAATTTATCTATACAATGACTAAAACAAGTCCGCCACTATAACGTGGCGGATCTTATTATATTTTATTTCAGGCTAAATACCATTGGTGCAATTTCCCGTGCTTTGCCATCCGGCCCAACCACCCTGATCTTGTCAAAGAAGATATTGGTTCCCGGAGATGCTCTGCTGACAATAGCCTGCTGCAGCTCCCTGACCATCTGTTACCTTCGTTGTTAGCTTCAGTATATTGTGGAATACTACCACCGATTGCACCTAATTGTATAACTTACCACTTTGAAAGGAGCTTCGAAATCTGAATCTTCCAGTCTGGCGATCAAACCACCGATTGCTTTGAATTCGGCAGAAGAAATCGCACCACCTTTTTTGGCTCCGATGAAACCAGCAGGAAGAGGCAGATTTTTAACACGGATCGGGAATTCAAAATTCTTTCCATTAGCATTAACGTATAATTTTCGACATACCTGGTGTAGTTGGCTTTGGCAACATAATGATCACCGCCTGTATTGGTAAGTGAAGCACCCGGGCTGGTGAAACTTACATGCACTTTTTCTCTTCCCACACTACCACCAGAGATGGTCATCGGGTTATCAACACCGATATAAACCACGTTCATTTTTTCGAGGAAGACAGAAGCTCCTGAAGGCAGACCTACTGTATATTTAACTGGTTTTGTTAACTGTCTGTAGTGTACCATCTGGTTTAGTATATTCAATTTTTACATCGACAGTTTTTTCACCAGCACCTTCTACTGTTGTTTTAAAGTCCGCAGTACCATCTGCAGTTAATGGTCTGACGTTGCACCATTGATATAAATTTTCAGGTTTTGCAGCAGCACTAAATGCACCAACACCAGCAGTAATTTTCAGTTTATCACCAGGCATTAGGTAGTTAGCATTGGTGCCTGAGCAAAAGCCTGGAATTGGTCAAATACGACTTTTACTTCACCGATCTGTTTGTGGCAATAATCCACCATCTGAGATTCAGAATTCTTAACATCATTCTGGAATTTGCTCAGAATGGTAATCGCAGCAATAGTAGGCGTCATGTGAAAATAATTGGTTGTCCAGTCTTTCATTCAGTCACCGGATGGTGCTGCACCAGACTGTGATTCAGGAACTGTAAGATCAAGGGGAAGTTGTTTTTCAAAATCTGCCTTGTGCTTTTGCAACTTCAGTCTGCAATAACCGGGCTGCTTGCAAATTCCTCCGGATTCAGAATAGCCAGCATTTGCTGTTTGTATTCTGTCAGGCGAATCATACAATTTTTTTCCTTCGCCATCCTTGTCGAAAACACGCGTAGGCGCATCCAGATTGCATCGTCTGAATTTTTCTTTGCCATCCTTTCTATTTCAAGACTGTGATTCTATTTTCAACGGTTGTTTCATATCCTCAATGTAGTTATACATAGATCAGCAGATAATCTTTTTGCATCAGTTTGGCTTTTGGTGCCCAGATCTCAGCATTGGCCTTAGTTTGGGATCCTTTAATGTTTGTTCGAAGGATTTATAGGTAACGTCATTCTTTTCTGTAATAACAGTCATTGGATGTCGTAATACTGTTATTTACGGTTTTGAAGGCATTCAATATTTCAGCTGATACATTCAGTGCCAGCAATGCTGTAAGCACCAAATACATCATATTGATCATCTTCTGCCTGGGCTCTTTAGGTAAGGACATGAGCGGGAGAATTTAATGTGTTAACAATAGGTTTTTCAGGTTATTAGTCCCGATAATTTTGAATATTGGATTACTTACTGTCTGCCTTGCATTGCGCTCAGCATATTACCATATACATGGTTCAGATTACCCAGGTTCTTTGCCAGTAATGCAATCTGTTCCTGTGTTTTCTTAGCATCAGCTACACTACCCTTGCATAGTTTCAGAAGCCTGTACCAGGTTACAGTAGAAGCTATTCATTGCTTTCAGATGATTATTGGTATCCTGCAATTCCAGTTCATAAATGCATTTAGGAACCGAGATTTTTGGTCAATACCTGAACCTGGTCATGAAATTGCTTTGTGCTTTCTGCAGCATTATTAAAATGACCGATATAGTAGTTGTTGCACCCTGGTAAGCATTTTTCATGCTATCCAGAGCAACAGCAGCTTCTTTTGTTTTATTTGTATAATCAGTAGTTGCAGCAAGAGCACCAGATACATCACTGATCTTTTCAACAGTAGTTCCAAATTTTTTGAAACCTTCGCTCAAACGAGCCAAGGTTAGCTGGGGTGATATCAGCTTCCTGCATCATTTTATCCATTTGCTGCTAAGGCAGGATTACCTGATGCCGCCAGCCAATTTGGGAAGTGCTTCAGCAAGTGCATGCATTTCAGCACCGGGAGGCGGTAAGAATGCATATACCATGAATATTAGTGCTTCTGTAAGCAAGACCTGCTGTCAGGAAGAAGTCAGCCAATCGTTGGTGGGTGATTTTCTGCCATGCACCAAAGATTACGACTGCTGCACCAACGCAGACTATTACGTTTACGAGTCTTTTCAGTAGATTTTGAAACTCCGGCCATAGTTTTAAGTTTTAAATTAGTTTTTAATAGGTTTTGTAAGGGTTTTGGAAAATAGTGTTCCGGTTGATTTTGTTATATTAAAATCAATAACGAGTTATTATTTGAAAAAATTTTATGATCTATTGATAATTACAATTACCTCCTGGCCAGGGTTGGTGGCAAATCAATCACACAACGGAAACCGATGTAAGATTTTGCTGTATCCTGGTACTCGTAAGTACGGGTACTGGTTTGCAGGAAATAACCTACATCTTTCCAGCTACCACCACGGATCACTTTACGTTTCATACGTGGAGGATCAGAATCCTTAGCATTCTAACGAATATCAGGGTTCATATCATGCTGGAAGTTATAAGCACCTTCATAGTATACAGAAGAAGTCCACTCAGCAACATTACCTGCCATGCAATACAGACCAAAATCATTAGGCCAGTAAGCATCAGCACGTACAGTATAAAAACCACCATCTTCAGGATAGTTACCACGACCAGGTTTAAAGTTGGCCAGTAAACAACCTTTCTTATTTCTCAGGTAATAGTTACCCCATGGGAACATAGATTGTGAACGACCACCACGGGCTGCATATTCCCACTCAGCTTCTGTAGGTAGACGGAAATCTGATTTCTGTTGCCTTTTTCTGACTTATCGAGGAAAGAATTCAGGTAATGTGTTCTCCATTCGCAGAATGCAGTTGCCTGTTTCCAGTTAACACCTACTACAGGATAATTACCAAAAGCAGGATGAGAGAAATATCTTTTGGTCATTGGCTCATTGTAAGAATAGGAGAAATCACGGATCCAAACCAATGTATCAGGATAAATTGGAACATCTTTCTTTACGATGAACTTTGAACGTGGTTTGCCTTCATTGTCTTTTTTGGCAGCTTCTTTCAGATCAAATGTTTCAGAATGATAAATCAGTTTGGTTGGATCGATTTCTTTTTTACCGAAAATGCGATTTTCAGGAGTCAGGATCAGCTGATCAATTTTTTCGATGGTTGCTTTATCACCCCATTTGATGGTCTGGGCTTTTTTCCAGTCAATCTGGAATTTGCCATCAACTTCTTTACCATATTGCATCATGGTTGCAGCGATTGAGTCACGTACCCAGTTTACAAACTGACGATATTCATTGTTGGTAATTTCAGTTGCATCCATCCAGAATCCATTGATGGAAACCTGTTTGTTACGGGCAGTATAAGCATAGTTCATATCCTCATCACTGGGACCCATATGAAAGGTTCCAGGTGGAATGTAAACCATGCCGGGAGGCTTGGGTAGATTGTACTTGCTGGCTGGAGCTACGCCATGTAACTGTCCGTCATTCGGCAATCCTTTATGGGATTTTCCAATTTTACCACATCCTGTCACGAGTCAGATGCCGCAGCAACGAGTAATCAGAATGGATAGGTTTTTCATTTTCATAATATTAAAGGGTATTGGACAAAAATAATGTTTTGGGAATATCTCCTAAGAATATCTTCATCGCAAGTATAAAATTTATTTTTTAGAAGTCAAAGTTTTGCCAATAGTTTAAATAACGGCGGAAAGGTCTGTCTTATTGTAATTTCCGCACGTTTCCCATTACTTTTTTAAGAGTTTTTTATGAGGATGATCAGCTCAGCGACTTCTCTTACAGGATGTTGGCAGGTATAGTTCCTGCAAAGAAAAAATTGGGCATACCCTTCAATAGGTTTGTTTCTCAAAAGTGGGAAGTCGGAATGGTTTTTCGGAAGATAGCTGAAAAACCCGATTTGGGATCCACTTTTGCCAAAAATTCCTTATGCTTTTTACTCGGAAATGTGAACCAGCCAGTACGATCTCATATAGTTGATACGTGCAGCCATTTATCAGAGTTGCCCAAACTCCAAAAGATCCCGGATAACGCCTGATCATATCTGTTAATCCCGCCGCATTACGGGCTGCCCTTTCCTTCCAATCCACTAAATCAAATACTGTCCCGAGATAAAGCAAATTTCCTGCCATAACTGCATTTCCAGAAGGAATAGCGCCGTCATATACCTCCCTTTTTCTGACAATTACATCGTCCTGCTCGGCATGGGTATAATAAAAATAGCCCGTATCTTCTTCACTAAAATGTTCAATTACCCAGTCTGTCAGCGATTTTGCTCTGTCAAGTAGGTTAATATCACCTGTTACTTCCTGCAAATTGGATCATAGCTTCAATCAGATAGGCATAATCGTCTAGAAATGCAGGGATATCGTTCCCAGCATCTGATCCCACCTTTCTTATAACTATGATAGAAATGATATATCCCCTCCCCCTTCATTTTTTCTTCCAGAAAAACCATATTACTTAATCGCCAGTTTCCGATAACTCTCTTCTCCCAAGGCGGAAAATGCCTTACATAAGCAGTTGATCATCAGAGCATTCCACCCAGATAATATTTTATCATCCAGTAAGTGGCCGGATCCGCTGGTCTCGTCTTGCCATCAGTTTTTTCTTCCAATCCACTCTTTTCATCCGCAGGAGGCAGCTTTTGCCGGATCGCGGATCCGGAGAATATTTTTACCCTTCCCAGTTTCCGCTTCTCAGTGACATCATAATAGGAACAGAATAATTCCGCATCATCTCCTAAAATATCCTAATATTTCATTTTTTTGCCATACATAATATTTACCTTCCTCCCCGTCACTATCGGCATCAAGTGCGGAAAAAAATCCACGCTTTATCTGACATCAGTTCGTTTTGGACAAATCCACATGGTTTCCCGGATGACCTTGGCATATTGTGATTTGCCTCGTCATCTGAAATGCCTCACTCAATGTTATGATCAGCAGGGCATTATCGTATAACATCTTTTCAAAATGGGGAGCAAGCCATTCAGAATCCGTGGAATAACGGGCGAAACCTCCGCCCAGCTGGTCATAAATACCGCCAGCTGATCATTTTATCCAATGATCGAAAGGCATGGTCCTTAGCTTCAGCCGATTCGGTATAAAAATGATACTGAAGAAGAAATCGGATCGAAAATGTCTGCGGAAATTTGGGTGCCCCGCCAAAACCACCATCCTGGCGGTCTGCCGTTTTCATCAGATTCTCAAATATCACCCTGACATCTTCCTTCGAAAATTCATGCTCTTATCTGGGACGCTGCCATTCCGAATCCGGCACTTGCAATATGATTTGTAAGATGTTCTGCCTGTTCATCAATTTCTTTTCTCCTTTCCCTAAATGCCGCAGAAATGTTTTGCAACACTGATTTCCAGGAAGGTCGGTTATGCAGGCTGACCGGAGGAAAATAAGTGCCGCCAAAAAAGGGTTTTCCTTCCGGGGTGAGAAATACATTCAATGGCCATCCGCCGCTACCCGAAATAGCCTGCACTGCATCCATATATATATGGTCCAGGTCCGGTCTCTCCTCCCGGTCTATCTTGATATTCACAAAATGGTGGTTCATGATGGCAGCTGTTTCCGGATCTTCAAAACTTTCCCTTTCCATGACATGACACCAGTGGCAGGCTGAATATCCGATACTTACCAGCATGGGCTTGTCTTCCTCTCTGGCTTTTTGAATAGCTTCATCTCCCCAGGGATACCAGTCGACCGGGTTGTGGGCATGCTGGAGCAGGTAGGGACTGCTTTCGTTAATGAGTTTATTGGTGTTGGACTTGATCAATTCGTATCATTAGGAATTTTGAAAATACAGGAATGTGGAATTGGACTATTGTAATGAACTTTAAACTTAACTCAAGGATAACTGGGAGTCTAATAGGTCACTACAGGCAAAACAAACTATTGAAATTAAAAAGGCCAGGAAAATTCCAGGCCTTTATAACATATATTCTATCAAAAGTTCTTGATCTAATCTCAGCGTTTAATCAGTCAAATGAATTATAGGTTCCACATTCACTTCCAAATTTCATAATAACGTCATTTCACATTCGCTCATTATTGATCTATCACAGGCGCTTCTTCGCTGCAAGGTATTTCTCCAGTGCCGATACCATTGAAGGTGCAGCGGGTTCCGGCGCTTTGATCTCAAGTACGAGGCCGGCATCTTCCGCCGCCCTGCTGGTATTGGTTCCAAAAGCACCGATCAACGTTCCGTTTTGTTTGAAATGCGGGAAATTGTCGAACAGACTTTTTACTCCGCTGGGAGTGAAAAAACAAATGATATCAAATGCATCAGGACTAAATGTTTCACGGATATCATTGCTGATCGTCTTGTACATATAAGGAGTTGCAAATTCACAATGATTGCTTTTAAGCCAGTTCACAATCTCATTGTCCTGCTGATTTTCTGACGTTGGATAAAGAAATTTTTCGTTTTCCTTATGTTTGTTGACCACGTCCAGCATGCTTTTATTGGTGCCGTCGGCGCCATAAAAAACTTTACGTTTTCGGTAGAGGATAAACTTCTGCAAGTAAAGCGCCACAGCTTCCGTAATACAGAAATACTTGGTATCCTGTGAAATACTGATTTTCATTTCTTCGGCAGTCCGGAAGAAATGATCAATCGCATGGCGGCTGGTAAAAATAACAGCGGAATAAGTCCCGATCTCCACTTTCTGGCGCCTGAAATCCTTCGAGGGAATACCTTCCAGCCGGATAAAGGGCAAAAAAGCCATTTCCACTTCATGTCGTCGCGCAAGCTCAAAATATGGCGACTTATCAGATTCCGGCCGGGGTTGGGTGATTAAAATTTTCTTTACAGCAATTTCAGACATCTCGGCAATATCCTTTTTATCCCTATTTTTAATCAATGTATAAAATATTAGAAAAATGCGTTTGCAAAATTAATAAGCTTTTTCCAAATAAGTAATTAACACTTTGTAAATCAATAGCAGAGGAGCTATTTCGAAAGCGCAAAGGTATAGAAAAAAGTGTAAACCACTGATTTTTATTTCTTTGTGCAAGGTGGCATAAGCTGCAATAATCCGGTATATATAAAAAATACAAATCATAGAGATGGAAAGGGTAATCCCGATTTCCGTTCCCGGAGACCCGGCAAAGGAAATTAGCACGAGGAAAGGAAGCAAAAAAATACCAATGATTTTATTGGTCATGAATACAACAAACAGGTAGGTTTCCACCGCCCGGTTGATATTGAATATCCATCCTGTCAGCCGCAGTATCACAAATTTGAGTAGATACAAAACCGCCAGCAGGACGGCACAATACAGGAAATGGATCCAGAACATGTCCTGGTTGCCATAGTTATAAAAGCGAAATAAGAAAGCTCCAAATAAACCACCGGATATAACAAACAATATATTCAGTAACAGGGATGGAAATGGAGATTGAATTACCTGTTCGCGTAATTGCTGCTGACGCATCGAAGCCCTGAAAAACAACGTCATCAGGTTAGCCAGATACTTGCCAAAAAACAGTTTGACGAGGGCAAAATAAAACAACAAGCCCAGCAAGAGATAAAACATCGCGTCGTAAGAAGCCCGGTCATATTGCTCGGACCGGATATGGATAGGCTTTCCCAGAAAATTGAAAAAGGTCTGAGCTTGCAAAAGGTCCAAAACATGTGACAGGCAGGTGATTGAAATCTGCGGGTTTAATCGCGCTGTAGCGAAGTGAATCAGTCAGATAAACTACAGCTGAGTCGGTAACCTTATTTACCGGTTTTCGGACCACTGGTTTAGGGAGGGTGGTATCACTGAGCTTGGGATTAGCCGAAATACGTGTCTTGGTTTCGGCTGGAATCGGGGATGGATTGAGCCCTGACCAGGCTTACCTGAATTAAGACAATCAACAACAGCGCAGCTCGTTTTGTCAAGGTATCAATGGTTAATGTATGACTTGGGTTTCTGCCTCAGGCGGAAACACTGGACGGATTGTTCACAAAGTTTGGAATTCAACGAAGATCTTTTAAAAAAAGTTTACATAACCCAGATGAATCTTGGCCTGGCTGAACTCAAACGGATTATTGCCTGTTTTTCCTACAGCATACGACATATTAAAAATCCCGGCTTTGGTTTCAAAAGCCAGACCCAGACCAATACCCAGATACAGATTATTGATCGCATATCCCGGCACTTCATTTTTTGCCCAGCCGCCATCAACAAAACTAAACAGAAACGAATTCATTCCGATCAGGTAACGGAATTCCAGACTGGTTACGGCGTATTGTGATGCCAGATATACTTTCTTCATCAAAACCTCTTAACAACCGATAACCGCCAATTTGAAATAATTCATTCCTGAAAATTTTTGGACTCTGATACCAGGCTGCATTAATTGCAAAACGAATCGTAGAAGCATGGCTAAGCTGAAAATAATGTGCACCGGCAAGATTCAGCCTGAACTGATAAGTTGAAGTTTTTACAGTGTCGTACAAGACTTCCATAGTCAAAAGATGGATCGTTTTCGTCTTTGAGACGGATGATCTGGCTATTCTTTTTTAACCTTTTTGTCCCTGCTGATCCAATAAAATAAATTTCGTTACCACGTACTGCATTGAACCGGTAATTCGTGTTGTTAAATTCATAAGTGGCCCCGAGGCTTAAGGAACTTACATCGGCCACTTCGGGCAACTGTCCGGTTGGCAATTATCTGTGCAGTATCGATTGTCAGAACAGAACATCCCGTAGTTTGTATAAAAACGGATGCCTTCCTGTTCATCGAAGCATTGTATTGTATACCCAACAGTCCGTCAGTATTGATATAGGATGAATCCTTCTTATATAGTGAAAATGCCAGGTTAACTCCATATGGAGAATGAAATAAATAGGGTTGCTGGAAACTGACATTTAACCTTGGTGATTTTTGCTGAAGCTGCTGCCATTCAAGACCCAGGCTTTCACCGTTTCCAAAGGGATTTCTCAGCATAATGGTTGCTTCGTCCGGTGATCAGGAGTTTCCCGCTTTCCAGCTGATTATTATTTGGCATAAACCCGACAAGCGCATCAATCTGACTGCTTTTTTTCGGTTTCAGGTATAAATTTAATATCGACCCGGTACCGAGCATATTTATATTCCATGGTCGTTCTTCCTGCACAAAGGGTAGTTCCAGAATCCGACGGCTGATGGACAGCAGACGATCTTTTCTATAAATACTTCCCTCCGGAATACCCAGGTATCTTTCCATAAAATCAACCGAGATTTTTGCCGATCCGTTAATGCGGATGCTGTCAATTTTATACAGTGGTCCTTTTTCTATATTCAGCACACCATTGATTGCACCTCTGCTAATCGCGACACTGTCCAGTGAAATTTTTGCAAACGGATATCCGTTATTCTCGAGCCAGTTGAGAAGTTCCATTTCTTCCGACTGAAAGTGTTCGAGAGTAGCTGGCTTACCCACCATTTTTTTTGTATCCCAGCCCGATGATTCCAGTATACCAACATCAACGGCTCTGGTACGGATTTGCGACCAGGTAAAGCGTTCTCCAATATATAACTGAAGAAAAGCCGCTGAAGAATCCATCTGTACGCTATCGATTGAAGCAGCCGTAAAACCTTTGTTTCTTAAAATATCTGTGAGTTTGAAAATATATTCTGTACATCCTGCGCGGTCTTTAAAACTATTAGGTATGCCCAGAGAAGTTGCTTTCAATACGGAATCATGTGAGTTGATATTCACATGCAGAGCATATTGGGCTTGAACAGGCAAACAGGATGCTAGTAAGAACGCGAGTATGAATTCATATAATCTTAATTTTGCCATTCGCTCAAAACGCATTCATAATTTCGTAAAATTAGCCAATCCAATGGCAGGCATCTATATTCATGTTCCGTTTTGCAAACAGGCCTGCCATTATTGTAATTTTCATTTTTCCACCAACCTTGGGTTGCAAAACGATTTTCAGGCCGCTTTATTGAAAGAAATTGAATTGCGCCTGTCTTATCTTCAAAATGAAAGAATAGACACAATATACTTTGGCGGAGGCACACCATCCCTTCTTTCCTTATCTGCCATTGGGGAAATTCTCAATTCCTTATTCCTGCACTTTAAAATCAGCGCAGATCCTGAAATTACGCTGGAAGCCAACCCGGATGATATGGAATCCCGGATGTTAGCGGGCTGGAAAGCTGCAGGTATCAACCGTCTCAGCATTGGTGTACAATCATTTTTTACGGAGGATCTCAACTGGATGAACCGGGCCCATAATGGAGATCAGGCCGTCCAGGCTGTAAAACACACCATAGCCGCCGGATTTGATAATTTCAGCCTTGACCTTATTTATGGCTCCCCGGGACTGTCCGATGAAAACTGGAGAAAAAATCTCCACACAGCCATTTCCTTCGAACCTGCGCATATTTCCTGTTATGCTTTAACAGTAGAACCGAAAACGGCGCTCTTTAAAATGATCAGGACAAATATTTCCGAAGATATTGATCCCGAAAAACAGGCTGCCCAATTTATGACTGGTATCCAGACACTCGAAAGTGCCGGATTTGAACATTATGAAATTTCAAGTTTTGCCAAACCCGGAAGGAGAAGCCGGCACAATAGCTCCTACTGGCAATCAAAAAAATATTTAGGGCTGGGACCGGCCGCCCATTCCTTCGATGGTACCAGCCGGCAATGGAATATTGCCAATAACGCACTTTATATCAAATCCCTGATGGCCGGACAACTATGCTTTGAATCGGAGATCCTGCAACCCAGGGATTTGCTGAATGAATATATCATGACTTCCCTGCGTACCACAGAAGGTATTGATCTACAGTATGTTTCAAACCAATTCGGAGAGGAAAAGGGGAGTTTACTGGAAAATAATGCAACGATTTATTTACAATCGCGACAAATGGTGCTTTTCAATGAAAAACTGGTATTGACAAAAAGCGGAAAACTTTTTGCAGATGGTATAGCAGCAGCTTTATTTTTTGATTAAAAGTAAAGTGTCGGACTTGATGGTTGAATCTTTAAGAATTCTCAGGCGCTGTGCGTTTCATCTTCGTGGCGTCTGAAAAACCGGTCCTTCAGGTATTTCAGCAGCTGTGCCGCGGAAAGGATTGCCACCATAAGAACAATGGCAGTGAATCCAAAACCCTGATAAGAAAGCGGTGTCATATAAATGTTATTATAAAAATCAGACCATCAAAACTTCCATTCGTTTAAAACCTTCCCGAACATTAACATGTTCCCATAGAATTCTATATATCGTATCCGCAATCGGCATATCGGCTTTAAAATGCTGATTAATCCGGTAGAGGCACTGACTGGCATTATATCCTTCAGCAACCATATTTAATTCCAGTTTGGCGGCATTGACCGAATATCCTTTGCCGATCATATTCCCAAAAGTCCTGTTCCTGCTAAACAGCGAATAACAGGTCACCAGCAGGTCTCCCAGATAAACCGACGCGGCATAATTCGCGCTCTTTTTCTCATGTACGGATCGGGCCGTATCATGGATGCCTACCTCGATATGACTGATTCCTACTTTCCTCAGAAATCCTGCCATCTCATCTGCACAATTGGCAATAAACACGCTTAGAAAATTATCGCCATATTCCAGTCCATGAGCCATGCCTGCACCCAGCGCATATATATTTTTCAAGACGGCCGCATACTGAACCCCGTAAATATCATTGTTAACGACAGTGTTCAGGTAGTCCGTTGAGAAATTAGACGCAATTTTCTGCGTGGCAGTAACAGAAACTCCGGAAAAAGTTAAATAAGAAAGCTTTTCGGCTGCTACTTCTTCGGCATGACAGGGACCCATAACTGTAAAATACCGTTCAGTGTCAAAATGGAAATACTGGCTGAGATAATCATTCAGCAACAGGTTTTTTCCCGGTAAAATTCCTTTAACTGCCGAAAGAATATGTTTCGATTCAAAAATATCGGCAGGTAGACCGTCAAAGGTTTGTTCAATAAATGCAGAAGGAACCGCTATAACAAGGCAATCGCTTTCCCGGATCATGTGTTCCAGGTCATTAGTCAGTCTGAGCCGGCTGAGATCAAAATAAACTGAACTCAGGTATTGCGGATTGTGACTTTTTTTTTCCAGATGATCGATAGTAGCAGGGTTTCTAATCCACCAGTTGATCGTGAGTTTATTATCTGTCAGAATTTTGACAAGAGCAGTTCCCCAGCTTCCGCTTCCTATGATTCCAAATCGCATTGAACCCTGCATTTAGGTGATTAAAACCCAGCGGTGGATCATTTCTTTGCTTCGAACAACTTATCCTTGTCTGTTACCATAACCTTGGTTCCATTGTTCAATATTTTACTAACGGTTCCGTAAGGACCGGTAACGACTTCCTCGTTTAATTTCAGGCCACTCACAATTTCAATATAGTTTATGTCCTGGATATCGGTTTTTACCGATACCTGCTTTACCGTTTTATCAGGCTGCAATATAAATACCACTTCGTCCAGATCACCGGTTGTCGATACCACTTTAACATCGCCCATATTATCCTGTACGGGCTTTTTATCCTTTGCCGCTGCAGCTGCCGCTGCATTTTTTTCTCTTGTTGTTACCGCATTGATTGGAACGGAAAGAACATCCTTATGTGTCTTAGTCTGTATGTCAGCGCTGGCAGTCATACCCGGCCGGAATATCAGACTCTTGGGCCTCTTATTATCCATGAGGTCTTTATAGGTAGCCGGATCCAGCCGGATATGCACTTTATAATTTGTGACATCATTGGTAGATGTTGGATTCGTTGAACTGGAAGCTGGTGGCTATAATACTGCTGGCAATCTGCGTCACCAGACCTCTGAATTTCCGGTTGCTGTAGGCATCCACTTCAACAATGGCTGAATCGCCCAGGTGCACTTTTGGTATATCGTTTTCGCCCACGTCCACAATCGCTTCAATCTTACTCATATCGGCAACCCGCATCATTTCCGTACCTGCCATCATGGAATTTCCTACCACCCGTTCCCCTTTCTTTACACTTAAAAGGGAAACCACTCCGCTTAACGGTGAAGTAATCGTAGTGCGGCTCACATTTTCAGCCGTGATCGCAAGGTTTGCTTTTGCGCTGGCAACCGCTGCCATATTGCTATGTACATTTTGCTGGGCTGCATTATAAGCTGCCTGGGTAGTTCTAAGAGTTGTAGTAGCGGTTTCAAATTCCGCCTGTGAAATAACTTTTTGAGCCAACAGTGTTTTTTGCCGGTCGTATTGTGCCTGGGCTGCATCCATACTGGCCTTCAATCCCGGCAACTGGGCATTTGCATTCGAAACCATAGCTTCCTGTTGATTTACCTGGGCAGCTGCCTGGTTACGCTGATTGGAATAGATGTCGGCATAGATTTTAGCCAGCTGCTGTCCTTTTCGGACACTATCACCTTCCTGAACATTAAGCTCCACGATTTCACCCGAAATATCCGAACTCATTTTTACTTCTATCTCCGGATAAATTTTCCCGCTGGCCGTAACCGTTTCGGTGATGGTATGTTTACTTACCTTTTCAACAGATACCTTAATGCCTTCTTCCTTGCCGATAACACCTGTCTTTTTTAATACAATGATCAGGAGGATGATAACAATAAGACTTACTATAATCCAAATCAGCTTTTTATTCATAGAAGGTTGTTGTAAAAGTTTTTTTATAATTTAATGCCAAGACCTTTATAATATTCGAGCACTTTGATTCGAAATACATAATCATATTGGGTACTGAGTATATTTATTCGGGCTGTAAACAATGCTATTTTGATTAACCAAATAATCAATGGTATTCAGCATACCGATATTATATCTTTTAGTTGCCAGGTCGAATGATTTTTCTGCAACGACAACTGCTTTTTTGTTGGCTTCGAATTTCTCCAGAGATGCCACTGCATTATAGTATGCCTGGTAAATACCCTGTTTCAATGCGAGCAGGTCATTGTCCTTTGTGAGCTTTGGCTGAAGCAACATTGAGCTGGGCTTTTTGATAATTTGTTCTGGCACTATTTCCATTAAAAATGGGAATGTTTAACTGAAGACCAACCTGCTGGCCAAAATTGTTGCTCAATTGGTCTCCATACCCGGTCCAGACCTTGGAAAATGGCTGACTGGTGTGAACTTGACGTATAATAGGATTACACAGGGTATCCTGCCCGTTATTAATATTATTAAATGCATAAGGATATCCCGTTACAGGATTACCACTTTGCTGATATCCGGTATTTACCACACTAATCGCGCGCAGATCGTTGAAAAAATTGTTCCGAGCGCACCATAGGCAGACAAGGTAGGATACAAACGACCCCGGTTATAATCGACATTTTTTTCGGCTGCACCGATCCGCAGATCATTCATTTTTTGCTGGGGAAAAGTGCCAATGGCAATCGAATAAACAACATCAGGCTGAAGGGATGCAATAGGTTCTACCGGTATGGTTTCAACAGGAGGTGTATCCAGATCAAAAGGAGCTGCCGCATCCAGATTCAGGATGGCTTTCAACTGCAGATTATTGATATCATAAGTTTCCTGGGCCGAAATTACAGCTGCGGTATCGGTGGCAAACTGCACTTCCAGTTCAGCAGCATTTAGCTCCGGAACGGAGCCTGCATCTACCAGGGCCCGTGTATTATCCGAGCTGACTGTTTGGTTAAAGAAAGTTTGGTTTTCGCCAGTGTTACCTGCTGTTTGGACAATAATGCTTGTAGATAACCAGCGGCAACATTGAGGGTGACATCATTTTTTATTTTATCGATATTAACAACCTGTGCATCATAGCTGAATTTATTGGCTTCCCTGGCACGGCGTAGAGCAAACCAGTTGAAAAGGGTAATCCCTACCTGAAGATTGTATTGCTGAGACAAACCCTGCTGATCAATGTAAACGTTATTTGTCGGGTCTATAGATCGCCCGAAAGTTTAATCCCAAGCTGGTGGATCCGTTGGCATGTACCAAACTGAGCCCATTTAGACTGGTCATAAGTCAGTTTCGCAGTCCTTGAATCTATATCAGCCTGCTTAATGGAAATATTATTAGCCAGCGCATATTCCACACAACGACGGAGATCCCATTTTTCCTGGGCGGCGGCATTCAAAACAGAAAAAAAAGCGGATCAGGAATAAGGTTAATATCTTGGTCGTTCTCATGAAACAAGTTTATGGAGAATACTCCGCTGACTCCTGAGTCCCTGGAAGGGCGGACAGAAATATTGCTAAAATAAAGAATCCCAACCCATTCCCAATCAAAAAAAAGCCTAAAAAGGTCTTAGAATGATGAACGGAAAGACTGGTCCAGGTCCCCAATCAGGTACTCGGCAGATTCCAGGCCTATATACAGGCGCAGCATCCGGTGATCTGGATTCCCTGCATCAAAATCGGCATCTTCAATTCCGGCACAGCGGGGCAAAATTAGTGATTCATGCCCTCCCCAACTAACGGCCATCATTATATGTTTTAAGTTTTCACAAAAACGAACTATTTCCTGCCTTTTCGTTGTTTTTACAAAAAAACTTATCAGCCCACAGGCGTTTTTCATCTGTCTTTTCGCCAGCCCGTATTGGGGAAAAGATTCATCGAATGGGAAAAGAACCGAATCCACCCGGGGATGCTTCTTTAAGTAAGCAAGAACCGTTTGGGTTGTCGCTGTAATCCGTTCCAGGCGTGAATCCAGGGTCCGGAGTCCGCGTATCAGCAGCCAGGCATTAAACGGTTGGATACCACTCCCCACAGCAAGGTATTCACAATCAAATATTTTTTTCATCATCGCACGACTACCGGTCAGGATTCCACCCAGCGTATCGCTATGTCCCCCAATATATTTAGTTGCCGTCTGCATGCTGATATCAATGCCCATTGGAACCGGTTTCTGATAAAGCGGGGTACAATAAGAATTATCCATTAAGGTGATCATCCGGTGTCTTTTGGCGAATGACAGCCACGGCTTCAATATCCTGGAGAGCATAATTCCATGAATTAGGGCTTTCCAGGTAGATAAAACGGCTGTTTGGTCTTCTCGCATTTTCAAACTGCTGCGATTTCTGTTCCCTCGATATATGTAGTTTCAACACCATACCTGGAAAAAATAAAGTCAAACATGCGCTTTACCCAGGTATAGGGATTCTTCACAGAAATGATATGATCCCCCTGATTCACATTCGCAAGAACGGCCGCAAAAATTGCCGCGGCACCGCTGTTGAAAACAAGGCAATCCTCTGCTTCATCCAAGGCCGCCAGCTTTTTTCTAAGAATATCAACCGTAGGATTAAGGCCCCTGCTGTATAAATATCCGGTATACTCGTCTTTAAACAGCTGCTTAAGTTCTTCTACGGTGTTTACCCGAAAATTGCTGGTTTGTATAATCGGTGGTGCTATGGCATTAAAATAATTCGAACGCTCCTCTCCCAATTCGTTTATTATATAAGAAAGGTCGAATTCATCCTTCATATTTGAATTATTGGATTTGAAAATACTGAATCCGGCTGTATCCTGAATTTAAAATTGTCTGAGGTCGCCTTAACACAGGTCAAAGAACTTCATTAATTATATTGTGACGGGCAGGATCACCAACAGGTTACAGGGAAATTAAAGATTGTTTTGACCCCACCAGAAGGCGTATTCCTTATTTTCCAAAAGAAGTTTTTCATGAGTTCCGGCAATGGTTTGTCCGCCTGGCTTCAATAAAATAACAGATTTGCATTGGCAAATGGTCGAGAGACGGTGAGCTATGACAAGTATCATTTTCCCCCGACGGTAAAACCATTGAAGTGTGTCCAGCACTTTTCTTTCACTTTCGGGATCCAGGGCAGAAGTCGCTTCGTCGAGGATTAATATCTCGGGATCCCGGTAAAGAGCCCGGGCGATTCCCAATCTTTGTTTCTGACCTCCGGAAAGATTTATACCCTGTTCCCGGATGACAGTTTGATAACGGAGAGGCAGCTGATCAATAAATTCATGAAGCCCCAGCCTGCTACAGATTTCAAAAATCATTTCCAGGTTGGGTTCCGGTTCGCCCAAAGCAATGTTCGAAATAAAATCTCCCAGGAAAAGGTCAGTTTGTTGGGTAACTGCTCCGATCCTGTTTCTTAGCACATCCGTGGAGATATCTTGTATGTCGAGGTGGCCGATCAGGATATTTCCGGCATTAAGGGGATAGAGTCTTTGTACCAGGGAAAGGAGGGTTGATTTACCGCATCCGCTGATTCCGATAATGGCAGTCATTTCATTTTGGCGGATCCTTAACTGTAAACCCTTGAATACAGGATTACCCGGGGCATAACTGAAATGCACATTGCTAAATACCAGATCTCCTTCGGGAAAGCGGTCAACCTTATTTCTACCCTCTTTGCCTTTTTCCGATTCCAGATCGATGATTTCGAACAGCCGGTCAGCGGCGACCAGCGCATCCTGCATCGGCCGATTGGCGCTGATTATTGCCTGAACCGGTGATGCAAAAAATGCACTCAGCGTATAAAACGACAAGAGCTCTCCGGGAGAAAGTATCCGATCCATTACAAGATTACTACCGGTCCATAAAATAATAATAATCAACAGACCGCTAATCCACTCGGTTGAATTCGACAGAATAAGGCCGTTTCGGTTACTGGTAAAAATTGCGCGCATAAGAGGAATAAACCTGTTTTCTGTTTTCAGATTAAAATGATCTTCCGACGCATATCGCCGGATCGTACAGATTGACTGAACAGTTTCCACCAGCTGACTTTCAAGGGCTGAACCATTTTCCATTATCTTTCTCTGCCATTTGGCATTCACTTTATTGATGATAATATAAATGATACCGTAAATAGGAATGGCCATCAGCATCACCATGGCAAGTTTCCAATAGTAAATGAACATTGCCATCATGCAAAATATGATGGTAAGCGCATGCACAATCACATTAAGTGCCACATCATTTATAAAAACACGGATCCGAAGGGCATCATTGACCCGGCTGACAATTTCCCCGACACGCATACTGTCAAAAAATCGCTGCGGTAATTGAAGCAGATGTCTGAAATAACCAAGGATAAGCCAGCTGTCGATCTGTTGACCAGTCCGCAAAGCGATTATCGATTTGAAATAACCAGTGATAACCTGGAAACAAAGAAGCAGGATCATCAGGACGCTTAGTAAATTGAGCAGTTGCCTATTCGAGTCCGGAAGTACGAAATCTAATATTTTCTGTACGTAGATAGAAGTGGATAACCCAAGTATTGTGTATACAATAGCTCCTGCAAAGGCCTGTAACAACATCGCACGATGGGGTTTCACCAGTTGCCAGAATCTTAAATACACAGATTTCTTTTCATCGCCCTCTTCAAACTGGTCTGATGGCATCAATAACAAGATCACACCGCTCCAGTTCTTTTTGAAATCATTAACGGGCCGGTAAATCAATTTGCCGGTCATCGGGTCCATAAAACGGACTCTCTTTTTTGTAATTTTATAGACCACTACAAAATGCTGTAACCCATTTTCAAGTACCTGGTGAAATATTGTCGGAACCGGAATTCCTGACAGAAGAATCCCGCCAGCTTTAGCTCCCCTGACCCGAAAACGCAAGCGTTCAGCCGCATTAATAAGTCCCTGCAGACTGGTTCCCTGTTTATCAGTACCCGCATAAAGCCGTACTCTGGTCACAGGTACATGAAGTCCAAAATAAGCAGCAACTGAAACCAGGCAGGCAGCTCCGCAATCAGTTATGTCCCGCTGTTTCACCTGAACGGCTTTCTTCATCTCGGTCATTGATTTTTTAAGTCAGGTTGATGAACCGGATCCAGCCAGTCATCCATTCCGTCATATAATAATTGCCATAGTGAGCGGGTGCAAATGATGATTCTTGCCTGAAAACCCATTCCTTTTTTCAATTCGCCGGCATACCCGTTAGGAAGTTTTAATATTCTTTCATTCAGCAGACATTTTACTTTGTATACCGGTGTTTTATCTGCCAATATATAATCGTTACTTATAGAATAAATTTTCCCCGTACCGCTGCCGAAATAATTGTAATTGAGCGCATCCACCTGAAATGTAAGAGACTGCCCGGTTTTGAGAAAACCGATATCTCTTGTCGAAACATAGCACTCCCCTATTAATTGTCCATCCGGACTGAGGGAACAAATCTTTTCACCCGCCTGCACCGAATTACCCGAATAGAGTCCATTCAACTCCTGAATCCTGCCGGTAACTGTTGCGCGAATCTGATTCATTTCGTTAACCTGTTTCAACTCTTCCTGAATGGAATAGAACTGCTTGAGTTCCGCTTTATATTTTACCAGGTCTGACTGCCATTCCGCAAACTGCTCGTGCCGGAAGCTTTCGAAGGCAGAAAGTGTTTTTTTCTGTTGTACCCTGATTTCGTATAAATCGTTTGCTGAGATCACCCGGCTCTTTGCCAGTGTTTCATTCAATTCGGTTTCATAATTAGCCTTTGAAAGCAGAATAGCCTGTTCACCTGACCTGGAAATAAATCTCCGGGCTTCCTGCCTGTAAAGGGGCGTTTCCAATAAGGAAACTCTTTCCCCAGTAATCTGATCCGCCGAGACAAGTGATTCGATGTCCCGAATAAAATTCCGACATTGAAAGATTTCCGCATCATTTGAACGCCGCTTTTTAAGTAGTACCGGATCCCGAAGTTTTATCAGAATACTATTTTTCCTGACCAAATCACCTTCCTTATAATATATGGTATCAATCATGCCAGAAACCGGTGACTTGATCATTGTTCTTTCATCTGCCGGCCTGATTAATCCGTTCGCACGTACAGAAATATCCACATGAACAAAAAAAAGCGATGCGAATCCGGTCAGGAATAAAAAAATCGCGAGCCAATAAATAATAAATCCAGTGTTCCGCATTCGGGGCAGCCACCAAGAAACAGTATTTCTTATTTCTGGATCATTTAAAATCATAACTATACATAAAAAAGACTTCTTTCGAAGTCTTAGTAGTTTTCAATTTGTCGGAGGTTAGCCCAATACTGCATTCATTGTTCTCAGGACACCAGACTCTTCTCGAGACCTATGATATCAAACGGGAAACAGTACCGATACCGTATCCGATCCAATACCACAAACTCTCCCCTCCGATAATGCGGGCCGATTCCTCACATGATAACTCCTCCAATCCCTGGAGAAATTCTTCGTTCCAAACATTTTTCATTTTTGAGATTTTTTAAGTGAATAAACAAATTTTATGACTCCTTCTTTTTGCAGCACGCATGGGTTTCGGAAAATCCCATTTGTAGCAAAATAACAAGAAGCTCAGGGCAAAAAAATACCCTGTTGGTGTAGTTTTTCCGGATCAAAAAATCCGGAACCGTAAGCCTGGATTCAAATCAAAATAATTTTCCTTTCCTGGCGATGAAAAGATGACTGCTATTGAAGATCATTAATCGAGATGCGATGGAAAGTGCAGAGTTAGGCCTTCAGCTTCCGGCTTAAAAAGTAAATTAACATAAAGGCCGCCATTACAGTCAGCGCGGTGATTGCCGTCCATGGAGTATCGATCGCGATGCTAATGGCAACAAAGGAATAAGCCGCGATAAAAATAATCGGAAGTAATGGATATAATTTCATCCGGTAAAATTCCTGACCCTTAGGAAATACTTCTTGTTTCCTTAATTTAAATATAGTGCCTGCAGATAAAGCCATTCCAAAGCAATCGAGGAAAATGGTAAAGCTCAGGATTTTGTCAAAAGCTTTCAACCAAAAAACAACCAGCACGCAGGCTGAAGCGAATGCAGTAAGGGAGGTAAACAATACACCGTTTGAAACATTCCGCCTGGAAAATATACCCGGCAGGACTCCGTCTTCGGCCATTGCCACCATCACGCGAGGATTACTCAACAGCAGGACATTCACATAAGCAAGTACAGACAGAAAAAGCAACACGGATAGGATTTTGCCAGCCGCCTCTCCGAAAACATGGGTCGCCATCACAGATGCGATTCCTCTGGTATTTCTAAGTTGGTCAAGGCCTATCACGCGTATATAGGCATAATTAATACTCAGGTACAAAACAATAATAATAAATATGCCCATGAAAATTGCCCTGGGAATATTCTGCCCGGGCTTTTCGATATCGGAACCAAAATTAATTGTCTGCTGATAGCCACCATATGTAAAGGAAACAGCAATAAGCCCAATACCAAATCCCTTCAGGTAAGCGATCCATCCGGGGAAAACCGGGTTATGTAATGATCCCATGGAAGAACCTTCCGCAAAAAATAATGGCGTAATCAAAAGTACAATTAGTGAAATTTTAATAACCGTCAAAACATTTTGCGTGCGCGAACTCATTTTGAGTCCAAGCAGATTCACTCCATAAAAAAGAATAATGGAAAAAAGGGAAATTGCGATTTCCCGCACCTGTAAATCCCCGGCATCAGTAACCGAGGGGAATAGCACGCCGGAAATATATTCCGCTCCTATGAGTGACACACCGGCCAGCGAAGCAGCATTTGAAATCAGGATGATACAATTGATTGCAAAGGCAATGGAAGGATGATATCCATAGGAAAAAATTTTGTAGTACCCGCCCATCACAGGAAGGCGGGATCCGATTTCCGCATAAGTCAACGCACCACAAAGGGCAACAAAACCACCAATTATCCAGGTAAGGAAATATAAAAAATTATCAGGCACATGCTGGGCCTGGGCCACATTCACGGGTGTCCGGAATATACCCATACCAATCACCAGGCTTACCACAATCATCGTGCAATCAAATACGCCCAGCTTTACATTTTTTCCCATAATGCTGTTTAGTCAAATACCTCTGGAGAAACAATCTATCGTGAGGTCAAGATAATGAAATATTCTTTTCTACTTTTGGTGCGGAATAAACTCCTTAAATGAAAAAATTTATCTGCGGGCCTCTCCTTTTGGTGATTTCTGGAATGGCGCGCGGACAAGACAGTTCCCGGTTCATCAGTATTTCTGATTCGATTGATGGAAAATTATTACAGGAAGTGGTAGTCCACGCTTATGAACAGAACCGTCGCCTTTCAGAAGTTCCGGTTGCGATAGGCGTCGTCACGACGGCTGAATGGAACCGTTATAATAAAATGAGTATTGTTCCGGCAATGAATAGTGTACCTGGTGTGCGGATGGAAGAAAGGTCTCCCGGCAGTTACAGAATAAGTTTCCGGGGAAGCACTTTGCGTTCTCCTTTCGGTGTAAGAAATGTAAAAGTGTATCTGGATGGAATTCCTTTTACGGACCCCGGCGGCAATACCTATATGACCCAGCTCGCACCTTTTGATATGTACTCTCTGGAGTTAATCAAAGGACCAGCGGGAAGTCTTTATGGTGCGGCAACAGGAGGAGCTCTTCTCATCCAATCGAGACCGAATAACTGGCAGTCCGGATTCACTGCAGAATACAGTTATGGTTCTTTCAACAGCAATACGATTAATGCACAAGTACGGCTCGGCGATCAGAATGGAGGTAATATCATTAATTACTCACACCAGACTTCTGATGGATACCGCAACCACACGAACCTGCGCAGGGATATCATTACCTGGGAGTCCATGTTAAAAAACAACGAACGTCAAACACTGAGTACATATGCTTTTTATGGCGACCTGTATTATCAGACGCCCGGTGCACTAACACTTTCCGAATATAATGCGAATCCAAAGCAATCCCGGCCGGCCGTTGGCGCCACACCATCTGCAGTTCAGGCACAGGCCGCTATCTACCAGAAAACTTTTATGGCTGCCATTACAAATACAGCACGATTCAGTACAGTTTTTCAAAACACGACAAATTTTTACGGCGCTTACACGAATTACACAAACCCGACATTCAGGAATTATGAATTGCGGAGTGAACCGCATTTCGGCGGAAGAACCATTTTCAATTATACAACGGATATTTTGCATGGGAGTTTTGGAGCCGAAGCGCAGAAAGGTTTTTTTCAGACCCAGGATTATGGAAACAACAATGGCAACCCCGACACGCTACAAACTAACGACAATATCAACACCTGGACTTATACAATCTTTGCCCAGGCAGATGTCTTTTTCGGTAAAGGATGGCAGGCTACTGCCGGAATAAGTTATAATGAAGCCTTCATTGGCATCCGGCGGATTTCAGTTCCCGGATCTCTGCCGAGAAATAAAACATTCAGTAATCTGTTTGCTCCCCGATTTGTCATTTCTAAAAAACTGTCACCTGATTTTTTACTATATGCCAGTGTATCCAAAGGTTTTTCACCGCCTACGGTTTCCGAAGTGCTGCCGTCTACGCAAAGTATCAATACCGACCTTCAACCCGAAAACGGGATCAGTTATGAAACTGGCTTGAAATCAAGTTTTTTAAATCAACGCTTATACCTGGAAGTGATTGGATTTTATTTTGAATTGAAGCAGGCGATTGTGGTACGAAAGGATTCCAGCAACGCTGACTATTATACTAATGCCGGATCATCAACCCAAAAAGGAATTGAATCCCAATTGTCATATCAGCTACTACCGTCCTCGTTGGGAATGATCAACAGCGCGCGATTGTGGATGTCTTATACGTTGGATAATTTCACCTACGGGGATTTCAAAAAAAATAACACCAACTATGATGGCAAGCATCTTCCGGGCGTAGCTAACAATACTTTTACAGGTGGCCTGGATCTCAACAGCAGACCCGGAATTTTTTTGCACCTCACTTATTTTTATAGTGATAAAATTCCGCTGGATGATGCCAATACATCCTATGCCGGAGCCTATCAGCTCCTCGGTGGGAGAATCGGCTATTCAACAACCATACAGAAATTTAACCTGACTGTATTTACCGGTGTGGACAATGCCTTCAATGCAAAATACAGTCTGGGGAATGATATTAATGCTGCCGGCGGCCGGTATTATAATGCGGCAGCCACCGCAAACTATTTTATCGGATTATCAGTCAATTTCAATAAAGAAGTAAAAAAATAAAATCTCCGTAAACTTCCCGACTCTGCTTTAACTTTGTCCGATCTGGTCCCCGCGTGTCGGGGTTAAAAGGGAAGTCCGGTGTAATACCGGCGCTATCCCCGTAGCTGTGAGTTTCGTTCGTTCGACAGAACCGTTTACACTGCGGCCACTGTCCCGCCTAAGGCTGGATGGGAAGGCAGTAAACAGGAAACAAGCCAGAAGACCTGCCAGATACATATTTTAAATCGCAACGCTTTCGGGTGAAAGGCAGGCGGAGTAAATACGGCTTTCCTGTTTATATTCCCTCTGGCGCCATCCTTTTGCAATGTTGGTTTTTTAAAAAATCCGGTCTTAAAGGATGCCTACAAGCCAAAATATTCAAATTACCTGTCTGCTGCAAGGCCAGCCGTCTTTATTTCACCTTACTGGTACTGTGTATCCAGCCTGGAGTTGTTTTGTATGCACAAGACAAATCCGATAGTACGAAAGCACTAAACCCGGTAAATGTAACTGCTGAAAAAAAACAAAACCCATTTACTGCAATCGTTCCTGTGCAATTGTTAAATCGCGAGGCCCTGCAGCAAATCAATGCTGAAACCATTGCGGGTGCCTCCAAATATTTCTCCGGTGTTTTAATAAAGGATTATGGAGGCGTCGGCGGATTGAAAACAATTTCCGTCAGAAGCCTCGGAGGACTGAACACGGGATTGGTGTATGATGGAATAACCATTGCAGATGCCCAGGCCGGCCAGATAGATTTGAGCAAATTTTCATCAACCTTCGTTCAAAGCCTTGAATTGGATCAGGCCAATCCGCAGCAGATACCTATACCGGCCAGAATATATTCGGCCGCCTCCATTCTCTCTTTTACCAGCAATACTTTTAACACGTCGAATTTCACACAAAGCAAATGGATGGCAGGTGCCAATGTCGGTTCTTTCGGTTTATGGAGACCTTATGCCGGCATCTATTTACCGGTGAATAAAAATATGGTAGCCAGCGCCACTGCTGAAGCCACATGGGCCAGGGGCAACTATCCTTATGATGTAGTAAATGGCATGTTCTCCCAGGAAAGAGACCGGTCAAATTCAGATATCCGTGCATTCCAGGGCGAATTGAATTTGGTAAACCGGTTTGCAGACAGTTCAGTTTTACAAACCAAGATCTGGGGTTATTATTCGGAAAGGGGACTGCCCGGAAGTATAATTTACTTCAATGATATATCAGAACAACGCCTGGAGGATAAAGACTTCTTTGTTCAAAGCCGTTACCTTAAAAAATTCAATCCTGCTACTTCATTGCTGATATCTGCAAAATACAGTTCAATGTATACGAAATATACGGATCCGAACTTCCTTAATAATGCCGGTGGCCTGGATGACCGTTATACCCAGAATGAAATTTATGGTAGCGCTGCGGTCAGTCAACGGGCCGGAAATTATTTTTCTTTTTCGCTTGCTGCCGACCTTGCTTCCACTCATCTGTCAGCTAATATCAATCCCTTTCCAGCTCCAACGCGAACCAGCATCTGGAGCATTTTTGTAATACAATTCAACAAATCCCACTGGCAGATCAACGCCTCTCTGCTGAATACAAATATTAATGACAAAACCGAACTGGGATCACCTGCGGTAACCGAAAATAAATTCACACCGGCTTTTGCGATCGGTTATAAAACAAAACCCGAAAGCCCTTTCCTGTTTCGCTTTTTTTACAAGGATATTTTCAGGATGCCCACATTCAATGATTTGTATTATACCTATAACAGTAATATTAATCCCAAACTGCGTCCTGAATATTCGAACCAGTATGATGCGGGACTTACCTATTTGAAAAATTTTAAATCCGGTCTGAGTCAGATCAGTATCAGCATAGATGGGTATTATAATACCATAAAAGACAAAATTATCGCTGTGCCATCACAAAATCTTTTTGTATGGACAATGCAAAATATCGGGAAGGTTCAGATTAAAGGCCTCGATTTCAACAGCCAGGCCAATGGAAGAATTTCCTCATCGCTAAAATGGTCTGTGAGACTAGCATATACCTGGCAAGAGGCATTGGATGTAACGAATGCTTCCAGTGCCGAATACAAAAATGAATTACCCTATACTCCTATTCATTCAGGATCAGCACTGGCTGTTTTATATTATAAAAACTGGAGTACAGGATATAGTATACTTTTTTCCGGTAAACGGTACACGTTGGGAGAAAACGATCCGTCCAATCAGTTAGCCGGCTGGAATACGCAGGACATATTCGTTTCCCGTCAGCTTTCGCTCCGGGATATCAATCTAACCCTCAAAGGAGAGATCAACAATATTTTCAACGAACAATATGATGTGATTCAATATTATCCAATGGCCGGCAGGTCTTATAAAATAAGTATTATCAATTAACAACTTATAAAACTGTAACAATGAAAAAAAACAATCTATTCCTATTTGTGATTTTATTGGTGTTTACCATTTTCTCTTGTACAAAAGATAAAACCCCTCCACCGGCTACGCCTAAGGTGACAACCGGTGTGTATGTGCTGGATCAGGGAATTTATGGCCACAACAATACGATGCTTACCTATTATGATTTCGCAGGAGGAACGCAAACAACGGATTATTTTAGGAATGTGAACGGTTTCGGACTTGGGGATACCGGGAGCGATTTTATTATCTATGGCGGTAAAGTTTATATCGTAATGAATAATTCCGGATATGTAGCCGTAGCGAGTAAGCTTACAGCTATGTTCATAGATACCATCAGATTTTAAAAACGCTGGCATAAACAGGGGACCTGAGAATGTAGTGGCTGCAGAAGGAAAGGTATTTGTATCATCAACTGACGGCACCGTGGCTGTGATTGATACAACGACGCTGACAATCACAAAATTCATAAAGGTCGGATCTAATCCGGCACAAATGGTTGTTGCCGGAGATAACTTATATGTAAGTAATACGGGCGGCTTCAGCGCTACATACGATTCCACAGTTTCCATAATCCCTTTGAATATCACTTGCAGAAACAGGAAAGATTACCGTAGGTTTAAATCCCGGGAGTATCACCACAGATAACGGCGGCAATATTTTTGTAGTCTGCACCGGCAATTACGGTTCCGTTGCACCAAGCCTGGTTAAAGTAAATACGAACAGTAAAACGGTGATCAAATCGGCTGATAGTGCTTTTGGAACAGTTCGTTTTTTCAACAACGCCCTATATACTACAGGCGGATATCTTGGCGCAGCCAATGTGAGTATTCTCAATCCGGATGATTTCAATGCGATCAGACCTTCTTTTGTTACTGACGGAACGACAATAGTAAATCCTTATGGGCTGGATATAGATCCGGTGACGGGCGATGTATATGTGGGTGATGCAAAAGACTATGTTTCATCCGGGCAGGTTTATTGCTTTGATAAAACCGGTAAAATGAAATTCAGTTTCACAACGTCACCAGGTATCAGCCCGGCCAGAACACAATTGATAGTGCAATAGACATTCTGGTAAGATTCAAATATCTTTACAGCGGATCGCGAATTTCCTGCCTTAAAATACAACTATGCAAACGGGATTTAATGAGTTGCTGACCGTAACCTTTACCTTGTTTGCAGTAATAGATATCGTCGGCTCGATTCCCCTTCTTTTATCCCTGAAGAAAAAAATGGGGGGAATACAGGAAGTCAAGGCCACACTGATATCAGGTGGCCTGATGATTCTTTTTCTATATCTGGGTGAACCCTTCCTGCATGTTCTTGGTGTTGAAACACATTCCTTTGCCGTAGCCGGATCAATCGTCATTTTTATCCTGGGCCTGGAGATGATCCTGGGTATCGAATTTTTTAAAAGTGATAAGGAAGCAAAATCATACCATGGTGGTACCGATTGCATTTCCGCTGATTGCCGGATCCGGAACACTCACCACAATTATGTCCCTGAAGGCGAATTACAACGAAAGCATGCTGTTGATTGCCATTCTGATAAACCTGGTGATTGTATTTGTGGTGTTGAAATCACTTGATTTTATAGAACGGATTTTAGGTCCCGGTGGAATGGTTGCAATACGTAAATTTTTTGGCGTAATATTGCTGGCCATTGCCGTTAAAATCTTCAGCAGCAATGTACCCGGATTGATAAAATAGGGCCTCGTCGTACAATGGATAGTATAAGAGTTTCCGAAGCTCCAGATCCAGGTTCGATTCCTGGCGAGGCCACTTTCACTTTCACAGTTTTTCCGGGATAATCTGACTGACGTAGAACGGCCTCCCCGGCTCCTTAATCCACTGAGGCTAATTCAGCAGGACTTGATGCAGATTGAGTAATGTTAAGAAATAATTTCCGCGGTCGTAAGGTGATCAAAGCCCACATACCGGGGTCCTCCGTGACCGGGGATATTTCAAAATGGGATAAAAATGTATGCAGAATATAAGCCATTTCCATCATGGCAAAATGATTGCCAATACACATGCGGGGACCGGTTCCAAAGGGAAAGAAATACTTATGTTTTTTTGCCCCTGATGAATCCGGTAATATAAAACGCTCCGGCCGGAATTCGGATGCGTGATCCCAAAGGTTTTTATTCCTGTGCAGACCATAAAAAAAAGGGATAATTATCGTTCCTCGGGGAATACGAAAGTCTTTAAACTGATCATTGGCTAAGGCAACTCTTTCGGTCATCCAGGCAGCAGGAAACAAACGCATTCCTTCTGAAATGACTGCGTTTATGTAAGCGTCTCTATGACTTTCATAAATGTTCATATTTTCAATTGAACACTTTAATTTCTCAGCCACATCTGAATGTTTCGCAATAAGATACATGATCCACGAAAGTGTATTCGCTGTAGTTTCGTGACCAGCAAACAGTAAAACCAGAATCTCATCAATAACCTGTTCCTCTTCCATAAAGGTTCCGGTATCTTCATAGGTGCTGCCCAACAGCATATCCAGCAGATCATGATGAGACTCACTACTGGATTTGCGATGCTTTATAATTCTCTGGAGAATAGCCCTGATATTCCGCGATTTTTGAAGTATTATCAGATTTGCCCGGTTAACCGGATATAAAAACTTTCTCAAAGGTTCATTAATATCCTTTAAAAGGAAATCCTGTAAATCTGTAAATCCTTCACTTAGTTCTGTAATTGTCGCACTGGAAAGCGTTATATCAAAAATAGAATGGATCAATATAGAAAATGAAAGCTTACGCATGAGAGGATAAACCTCAATTGCTTCTCCGGTTGGAAAATCGACGAAAAATTCTCTTATTGTTTTAGCGACAGTCTCATTCAAAGCCTGCATTCTGCCATGATGAAAAGTCGGTTGAATCAACTTTCTTTGCTTCCGCCAGGGTTCCCCGTTAGAAAAAAGCAATCCATTCCCAAATAACCTGGCAGCTGTCTTTGTGCTTAATTCCGATTTTTGATAATTCACATGATTTTCCCTGAGCACATATTGAATGAATTCAGGATCCTCAGTAATTACAAATCTTCCGTTGCCGAAGAGGTATCCCGAATAAGTACCATTAAACCGGTACATATTTTTTGTTATAGTCTGTATCGGATCTTTTAAGAATGTAAAAGAGGCTAGCAGGCTTTGAAACCGACTATGCCCGGGAGGGAATTTACCAGCCGGCATTGTTGCATTAAGGGGCTCCCTTTTCATGTAAGTAAATTTACCGGAATATCATGGTGATCTCTAAGGCCTGCCCCATTCGTATAGTGATCCTGATCAATTTCTGACAGACCCCCCTTGTTGGAGCTTTTAACATGGCTGGCGGACTCCGTCGAGTCCCGTCCTCCCATGGGAAGATTCCTTAAACAACGTTTTCCACCAGTCTGTTGACTTTCCGAAACAGGGACTGGGAAATTATTGTAGGTAATTACACTTATTTTATTGCCCTTTTAACAATCATTTTTGTTTATGGGAGAATAATTTTCTCCGGAACTCGTTTTTCAGTGTAACAGATTCATTTCATTGCACTGACAGGTTATTATTTTTATATAATAAGGCCAAAAATTCCTTATGAAACAACTACTTCTCATTCCCCTTTTCCTTCATATGAGTAGTGGGTCTTTATTCAAGAAATCATTCTATCCCACGGTAGACCTGGTGGCTGTGCGTTTGGAGCCCTGGCCGATAAACCTTCAAAGAGTAATTTACTTTACAGATACCTGTTATGCTTTTCAATTCAGGGATCAGTCTGCAATGAACAGCGTCGCGATCAAAACCCTGGATTTGGAAACCATGGAACAGTTAAAATATTTCAAGGAAGGGCTTATTACGTTAAAAAAGGGCGCCAACGGAGATGTGGCGGAGTACCGGAATTATTCCATTAAGAAAGTGGGTACAAAAAAAGAAAATTCCTGGTATATATTAAGTTACGGCAGCGCAGTAACGAATTTTCAGGAACCTCAGGTCAATCGCATGATTTTCATTATAAATAGTTTTATTTCTGATCAAAATTAATTATTCATCTTAAATCAATTTTTGCACACATGAAAAAGCTCTTATTGTTAATCCTGCTATCACCTCTTGCTATGAGGGCTCAGTTCAAAATTGTGAATTCGGCTACCATAAATATTATCGACGTCAGGCAGGGAACCTGGCCCATCAGTTTGCAAAGAATCACAAAACCTACAGATACCTGTTATGTCCTTCAGTTCCGAACGCAGGAATACAATAACTCAGTAATCATCAAAACACTGAAATTCCGTGATCTGGGACAGTTGAAATATTTCCAGCAGGGTCTTACCGCACTAAAAACCGGAAATAACGGCGACGTTGCAGAATTTAAAGATTATACCATTAAACGGGTAGATGTCTATAAAGAAGGCATTTCATATATACTCACCTGTGATGGAGGGCTGACAAATTTCCAGCAACCCGAAGCAGACCGGATGATTGCTGCTATTAATAAGCAATAATCAATTTACTGAGGCAGACGGTCCCGCAACAGACCGTAGATATATGTTCCCGCCAGTGCTCCGGCGATTACGATAATCATAACCGTATAGCCCTGCCCAAGTAGAACGAAAATAGGCCCCGGACAGGCACCTGTCAGGGCCCATCCCATACCGAATATGATTCCACCAGCCAGGTATTTTTTCCAGCGCTTATCTTTTGTATGGAATTGAATGGGCTGGCCTTTCAGGTCTCTGAAGCGATATTTTTTTATTACCGCAACCATGACCATTCCGGTAATTACTGCCGTACCTATAATACCATACATGAAGATGGACTGAAAGCGAAACATTTCCTGGATGCGGTACCAGGAAACAGCTTCGGATTTTGTCATGATAATGCCGAAAAGAATACCCGTCAGAATATATTTTATTGTTTTCATGATTCATGATTTGAAAAATGATGGGGAAAAGCAGATGCGTAGTAAGCAAACCACCGATAAAAAACCCGATTACTGCGATCAGTGAGGGGAACTGCAGACTGGAAAGTCCGGTGATCGCATGTCCCGAAGTGCAACCGCCTGCATATCGTGTTCCGAATCCGATCAAAAATCCGCCGCCCAGAAAAACGATTAACCCTTTTACCGTAAATAAATAACTCCAGTTAAATATCGATCCCGGTTCGAGCTCTCCATCGAAGGGAATATTTAATTTTTTCAAATCTGATATGGTTAGAGGAGAAAGCGAAATGGGTTCTGGGGATTGTAAGTAATGACTCGCAATATATCCGCCCAAAATAGAGCCAACTAGAAACAATAAATTCCAGCGCTGCTTTTTCCAGTCAAATCTGAAATAAGGAACCCATTTCCCCGCGCCGAGCATTGAGCAGATATTCGAAAGGTTGGCAGAAAAGCCAAATGTCTTTCCGGAAAAAATTAAGAATGACCATAATGCAGGCAATGGCCGGTCCCGAAACATACCAGGGCCAGGGCTCACTTATCATTTTTATCATTCAGACTGCTTTTGTTGACGGTGACTGTTAACCGATGACCGTATACCGATTAAATAATTCTCTCCTGCTTTAGCTTTAGGCTTTTGGCTTTAATAGCTTCCGTTTCAATAGATTCCTGGTTTCCTGTAGATCTCCAAATCGGTAAACGCATCTTTGGGAACCAGAAAAAAAGACCGGCTGTTAAAATAAAGATGAAAGAAAAAAGGTGTTTCCAGAAAAGAACTGAAATCATGTCCAGTTCCAGGCATGGGATCCTCTCTCGTCTTCAAAACAACTTCGTGGTCATTGAAATCCATACTGAACCTGTCCTGGAAAGTCTATGACCTTCTGTATACACTCAGCGGAAGAATAGTCCAGAAGGTGATTAGTAATACGAACCATAATAAGGAAAATAAAAGAAATGAGATGGGTTGTATTTTATGCAAATAAAAAAGAACAGCACTCAGTATGGTAAAAAGGTTTACAATCGACAAGCAGGATTTTTATTTCAGGCCTGGATAGAAAATGATGTCTCAATGCACTCATCACCTGTTTTTTCTCGTATTCAAAATGAATGACCATGCTTAGCGCATTAATTGTTTTTCGGAAATGCTCCAATCATATAAATTCTTTCCGGTTACTCCGTGTATCTGCAGGTGCAACACCCTGTTCGTTTTTCTTTCCATCAACCCCGATTTTTGCATAATTTCTCTCTTCAATCAGGCTGCCGGCACTCTGGAGGGATTATTGATTTCATCCCCCTTAACTTTCGAAACCCCGCTTGTAAATGGTGATATGGTAATATCATATAAATCATAATTACCCGGTCTTTCTGTTTTAACGATTTCACTATGATGGCGGTCGCCGGTTAAAAATAAAACGCCTTTTATTTTAGTCCTGTTTAAAAATTCCATCAGCCTGTGGAATTCATAACTGTATTTAAATAACCCTTCATCTGTACTCAACGGATTCAGTACCTGGCTTCCTACTACAATAATTTTAAATGTCGCGTGGCTCTGAATCAAGTGCATCTTCCAGCCAGTTGAGCTGTTTGTCTCCAAAAAAATGTTTTTCGCGATTGGGTTTTCCATCAATACTGTCTTCCAGTTCGTCAGCACTGCGAAAATACCTGTCATCCGTTAAAAATAAATCCACGTCACTATAGGAAATCTGTGAATATATCCCTTGTTGATTTTGCCCATAGTACGAATTACACCAATATTTCATAAATATTTCCCGGGAAACATTTTTAAATCCGTATGAACTTCCCGAATTATCCGGACCAAAATCATGATCATCCCAAATGGCATACTGCGGCATTGCCTTCAGCAGGGGCTGAAGGACAGGCTGTGACCGGTCGCGTGAGGCACGGTACCAAAGTCCCCAGGCACTTTGGATATCCACTTCCCGGGTATACCAGTTATCTCCAAGCCAGAGCGTGAAGGCCGCAGTGTCCCTGGCCATGGTTTCAAAAATAATTGAATCTCCTCCGTAAGGTTTCCCGGGACGATCATATATCGGGCTCGTTGAAATAAGCACAACTGCCGGTAAGGAAACTGAAATCCGGTGCTGGTTTGCGCCATTGCCAAAGATCCTTGGTATGAAAGGACCCGGTTGCAGAAGACCTTACATGATTTAATATAAACTGATAATTGTAGTGGCTATTGATTTCCAGTCCATCGATTTCAATTTGTACCGGATTGAATTCCCTACCCGAGTTCACCGGTATAGTTTTTTTGCCAGGATTTTTCCGGATTGCCGTCTTTCCAGTAATTCACAGCTGACGGAACTTATATCCGCAGAAACCTGTAGCCAGACTATCGCTGATCTTAATTCAACGGCACCCAGCATGGGTCCGGATACAATAGCAGCCGGGTTTCAATGACTGTCCCTGCACGAACAGAATGGGTAGAAAATAAAAAATCAACCAAAGCTTTTTCATAACAGTACATTGGATTCACAATGTACTAAGAAGCGCAATGATTGATGAAAATCGAAAAAAGGAATTTTATTTCATATTCCGGCAACGACTATAGTGGTTATTGGCCGCCTCATAAGGTGTTACGATCGGTTACAGGAATACAACAAGCTTAGAAGTAATGCAAGGGCAAGGATCTTTTTCATGGTTTTCATTTGAGGTTAACAATTAACGATTTTGCAGAGGATTAAATTGCTATAATTAGTCCAATTTTCCTGCCAATCTGGGGGAATTTTTCCCGTATTGGGACGAAGGGAAGAAAGGGTTAGAAAGGACGAAAGATGATAGATGACGGTACAGGCTTAAAATAAAGATCCCCACATAGAAATGCGGGGATCTAGGTTAGTAAAAACCGTCCAAAGTATCTTTAAGAAACTAACTGCAACCCATGCTGTTTCCGCAGTTCAGACATTTATAACAGGTTCCGCTACGGATCGTGATATGACCGCAGGTATTACAGGCCGGCGCATCACTCTGCATGCTTTTAGCTGCTGCATTTACTGCATTCAGTCCGGATTCTGCATTTACATTTTTTACTGCCTGCTTTTACCTGTGCCGGATTTGCCAGTGAAACCGAAGGTTTAGCCACAATCCGCACTTCACTCAGTTCAGGCGTTTTTTTTTCCTGTTCGGCAACGGGCAGATCCCAGTCTGCTGTTCCTGTATTCATCACTTCCGGTTTGTCAAGCACGTGTACGAGGTCAGTTCTGCCCAGGTATTCATAAGCCATAGACCGGAAAATAAAATCAACAATAGAAGTTGTACTCTTGATATTCGGATGATCCACCATTCCAGATGGTTCAAACCGGGTGAATACAAATTTCTCTACAAATTCTTCCAGGGGAACGCCATACTGAAGACCGATGGAAATTGCAATAGCAAAACAATTCAGCATACTACGCATGGTTGCGCCTTCCTTAGCCATGTCGATAAAGATTTCTCCCAGCGAGCCATCGGAATATTCACCTGTCCGGAGAAATATAACCTGTCCATTGATCTTTGCCTTTTGGGTAAACCCACGTCTTTTGGCAGGCAAGCGTTCTACGTTCAACGATCGTAGCCAGTTCACGTTTTAATTTGGTATCCGGAGAAGCCTGCACTCTTTTCTGTACTTCCAGCAATAATTCCTGTACCGTCAGTTTGCTCATATCCACGATATGGGGTTCCATGGCAGCCTGGGGCTCATTGGGAATGGTTGGTTTGACTTCTTCCGTTGTGTCGGCTTTTTTCTTTTTATCTGATTTATTACTCAGTGGCTGAGAAAGTTTGGAACCGTCACGATAAAGCGCACAGGCTTTCAATGCCAGTTTCCAGCTCAGCAGGTAAGCATCTGCAATTTCTTCAACACTGGCTTCATTCGGCAGATTGATGGTTTTTGAAATGGCACCGCTGATAAAGGGCTGTACCGCACTCATCATCCGGATATGACCATGGGCATGGATATATCGTTCTCCGATTTTACCGCATTTATTGGCGCAATCAAAAACCGGCAGGTGTTCTTTTTTCAGGTTAGGAGCTCCTTCAATGGTCATCGTTCCGCAGATATAATCATTGGCTTCTTCAATTTCAGCATCACTGAATCCAAGGGCTTCGAGCAGGTTCCATTCAAAATTATAATATTGTTCTGGCTGGAATCCCAGGCGCTGCAGGCATTCTTCCCCAAGATTATATACATTGAATACAAATCCGATTTCGAATGCGGAAGCAACGGCAGACATCCAGTTTTTTGATTTCTTCTGCGAAAAAACCCTTTTTCACTCAGGGTCTGATGATTGATATGCGGTGCACCTGCAAAAGTTCCTGCGCCCACTGCATATTTCACGATAGAATCAATTTCCCTTTCCGGCATAGCCCAGATTTCTCAGGGCTGCGGGAACGGACTGGTTGATGATTTTAAAATAACCGCCGCCGGAAAGTTTTTTAAATTTCACGAGCGCAAAATCCGGTTCAACACCAGTAGTATCGCAATCCATCACCAGACCAATGGTTCCGGTAGGAGCAATAACTGTTGACTGTGCATTCCGGTATCCATATTTTTCTCCGAGCTGAACAGCATCATCCCAGGCCTTGGTGGCAGATTTCAGCAGGTAATCCGGACAATACTTTGCCTTGATGCCCTGCGGTTTGATTTCCAGATTTTCATACTCATCGGCATCATAAGCAGCCAGCCGGTGATTGCGCATCACGCGAAGCATGGCTTCCCGGTTTTCTTCAAATTTTGGAAAAGGTCCCATTGTTCTGGCGATTTCTGCGCTGGTCTTGTAAGAAATACCCGTCATGATCGCACTGATAGCACCCGCAATGCCTCTTGCTTCTTCGCTGTCATAAGGAATACCCATCACCATGAGCATGGAACCGAGATTGGCATAACCCAGTCCGAGGGTACGGTAATCATAAGATAACTGTGCCACCTCTTTGGACGGGAATTGCGCCATCAAAACGGAAATTTCAAGTACAGCTGTCCACAACCGGCAGGTATACTCAAATCCTTCCACATCGATGATGTTCGTGGCTTCATCATAGAACCTCCGGAGGTTTACAGAAGCCAGGTTACAGGCTGTGTTGTCCAGGAACATGTACTCGGAGCAGGGGTTGGAAGCCCGGATACGGCCACCATTGGGGCACGTATGCCACTCATTAATAGTGGTGTCGTATTGGGTACCCGGGTCAGCACAACGCCATGCAGCGTACGAAATCTGGTTCCAAACTTCCTTGGCAGGAATCTTTTTCATGATCCTTCCATCACTTCTTGCTTTCAATTCCCAGTCCTCATCATTTTCCAGTTTTTCAAAAAATGAATTCGGGATCCTGACTGAATTATTTGAATTCTGTCCACTGACAGTTTTGTAAGCTTCTCCTTCATAATCACTGGCATATCCTGCCGCAATCAGAGCAGCCACTTTTTTTTCTTCTTCCATCTTCCAGTTGATGAAGTCCATGATTTCCGGGTGATCCAGATCCAGACAAACCATTTTGGCTGCCCGGCGTGTAGTTCCGCCCGATTTGATGGCACCGGCAGCGCGGTCACCGATTTTCAGAAAACTCATCAGGCCGCTGGAAGTTCCGCCACCACTGAGTTTTTCTCCTTCACCCCGGATATTGGAAAAATTTGTTCCCACACCGGAACCGTATTTGAAAATGCGCGCTTCACGAACCCAGAGGTCCATGATACCGCCATCATTTACCAGATCGTCTTCGACACTTAATATAAAACAGGCATGTGGCTGCGGACGTTCATAAGCTGAAGTAGATTTTTTCAACAGGCCATCGTGCTGGTCAACAAAATAATGTCCCTGTGGTTTTCCGGTAATACCATAACTTTCATACAAACCGGTATTAAACCACTGCGGACTATTGGGAACACAGGCCTGGTTGAGGATGGAATAAACCAGCTCCTCATAAAAAACAGTCGCATCTTTTTCGGTTGCGAAATAACCGTATCGCACACCCCATGCTTTCCAGCAATTGGCCATTCGATGCGCTACCTGTTTAACCGAAGTCTCACGGCCCAGAGTTCCGTCGGCTGAGGGTACACCTGCTTTCCGGAAATATTTCTGGGCCAGGATATCGGTAGCAATCTGGCTCCATCCTTTCGGTACCTCCACATTGGTCATCTCAAATACAATCTCTCCCGAAGGATTACGGATCACCGAACTGCGGTAATCATATTCGAACTGGTCAAAAACAGTTATGTCGTCGCGGGTATAGCGCCGGTTGAATTGCAAACCGTTCGCAGATTGCGTATGAGTGGCCATAAATGGAAATGCTTTATGTGGTTAGGAAATCGTTAGCTTATTAACAAATTGTTAAGCAGGAATCGAAAGTATTTTTTCATTTTCAATTTTCCGCCTGCTTCATTTTCCACACCTGTGGAAAAAATAGGTTGATAAATCATGAATCGCAGTCCTGTATTCATTGATTTGATTTATGCACAAAATTTCTACGCCTTGTTCACAATAAAAATTTTGGAGAAACACAAATAATCGATTACCTGCACCTGCATGTATAACGTTTCGGAAAGCGGGAAAGTTTTCGCACATTTGTAAGGTAATCAACCACATGAAGGAAGCGATCTACTCTTCTTTACTGCTCAAGAAAAGAACCAGGCGGAAATCCTTTGCCCTGCTGATCGACCCCGACAAAGTAGATGAGGCAAAAACGACTGCCCTGGTTGAACTGGCTGTAAATGCCCGGGTCGACTATCTGTTCGTGGGCGGAAGCCTGGTTATTATCCGATCACCTCGACCAGGTGGTGCAGCAGATCAAGGACCATATGTAAAATTCCCATTATCCTTTTTCCCGGAACCCCTTCCCAGGTCTCACCTTATGCAGATGCACTGCTGTATCTGTCCCTGATTTCCGGACGAAATCCGGAATTGCTGATCGGCCAGCATGTGATTTCGGCACCTGCGGTTCGTAAAAGCGGTCTGGAAATCATTTCCACCGGATATATGGTGATTGATGGCGGTGCACCGACCACCGTTTCCTATATCAGCAATGCCCTGCCCATTCCGGCCGATAAAAATGAAATCGCCCTCTGCACGGCCATGGCAGGTGAAATGCTTGGCATGAAACTGATTTATATGGATGCCGGCAGTGGCGCCAGAAGGCCCATTTCGACGAAATGATCGAACGGGTTTCTGCCTGTATTGAAATTCCGCTGGTCATCGGAGGCGGCATCCAGAATCCCGAAAAAGTTTATCTCAATGCCAAAGCCGGCGCTGATCTGATTGTGGTGGGCAATGCCATCGAAAAAGATCCTTCCCTCCTGACGAAATGGCGCTGCTGCGCTGTCATTGCACGTGTCGGTGTCAGTGGAAGATGATGACTGGAATGTGGAATCTCATATGCATAGGACTGCAATTCCACCAATCTCCAACCATTTTACCACATTGTTAAGATTCAGGTGCTTTCCATTAAAAAATATCTTAAAATTTCAGAAAAAGCTGTTACTTTGTATAGTTAACAACTATAGTCATCACATTTTTTCATGAAATGAAAAAAAACTCACCCATATCATCCTCACCGGAATGGTATTGCACGCCTTCAATAAGCGTGGGTTTTTTGTAACGCCCGTATGCGTTATTTTTTCTGTTCGTCCCATTCCCTTTTGGGTACGACGTTGATATTTCCCATCCATAGTTTTCCGTCAGGACCTATGCCCGTAATCAGCCGGCTGTATCATTCAATGACCCTGTCATTGGCATTCATTTATCCCACGTCATTCATTCAATGGAACAAGAACAAAAGTTCAAGATACAAATCGCAAATGCCTCTCATCAGGACTTTGCGCAGATCATCTGTGATGAAATGGAATCTTCCGCCAAAGCCCGCGGAACCGGTATTGCCAAAAGAAGTCCCGAATATATCAAGGAAAAAATGCGCGAAGGAAAAGCAGTGATCGCTTTTACCGAAGACGGCATCTGGGCCGGCTTCTGTTATATCGAAACCTGGAGCCATGGCGAATATGTAGCCAATTCCGGACTGATCGTAGCTCCTTCTTTCCGTAAAAGCGGACTGGCAAAAAATATCAAGAAAAAGATTTTTGACCTGAGCCAGAAACTATATCCGGAAGCAAAACTATTCGGACTCACCACCGGTCTGGCCGTCATGAAGATCAATTCCGACCTGGGTTATGAACCCGTAACCTATTCGGAACTCACCCAGGACGAAGCATTCTGGGCCGGTTGTAAAAGCTGTGTGAATTATGAAATCCTCATGAGTAAGGAAAGAAAAAACTGCATGTGCACCGCCATGCTATATGATCCGAAAGATCAGAAGCCAAAGGAAACAGTCAGAGGATTTTACACAACACAGTAAACTCTATGAGCGCTTCATGAAAATCAAACAATGGAGCCTGCTAAAAACCTGCTGCGAAAGGAAAAAGTAGATATGATGCTCGCAGAACTCGGATTCTGATCAGGTCAAGACAAATTCAAAAAAGAAAAGCTGGCTAAATAATCGGCATGACCGATGAAGAAGGAAAATAAAAAAGTTGTTTTAGCATACAGTGGTGGTCTGGATACAACCTATTGTGCCATTTATCTCAAAAAGATCAAGGGACTGGAAGTGCATGCCCTTACCGTGAATACGGGCGGATTCAGTCGAGGAAGAAATGGAAACCGATTGAAAAAAGAGCCAGGCACTTGGGGGTTGCCTCTTTTAAATCGGTGGATGTGACAGAAGATTATTACCAATCCTGCATCCGTTACCTGATTTTTGGAAATGTGCTGAAGAATGCAACCTATCCGCTCAGTGTAAGTGCAGAAAGAATGGTACAGGCCATTGCTGTGGCGAAATATGTGGAAGAAACCGGCGCAGCCTATGTGGCCCATGGAAGCACCGGTGCAGGCAATGACCAGGTGCGGTTTGATATGGTATTTCACAGGCATGGTACCCGAGGCAACAATCCTTACGCCGATCCGCGACCTGAAACTGAGCCGTGAACAGGAAATTGATTTCCTGAAAGAGAATGGCGTGGAAATGAATTTTGAAAAAGCAAAATACAGCATCAATAAAGGACTCTGGGGAACTTCTGTCGGAGGCAGGGAAACACTGAATTCGAAAGATTATCTGCCCGAAGATGCATGGCCGACACCACTGACTGAAAAGCATGGCCAAAAAAAATTAGTCTTCATTTTGAAAAGGGAGAACTGCAGGCGGTAGATGATAAAAAATTTGATCATCCGGTACGGGCCATACAATATCTGCAGTCCATTGCGCAGCCTTTTGCGATCGGAAGGGATATTCATGTGGGCGATACCATTATCGGTATCAAGGGACGGGTTGGTTTTGAAGCCGCCGCTCCGCTGATCATTATCAAAGCACATCACCTGCTGGAAAAACATACTTTAACCAAATGGCAATTGTACTGGAAGGAACAGCTGAGCTAGCTGGTACGGCAACTGGCTGCATGAAGGACAGATGCTGGATCCTACCATGCGCAATATTGAAAAATTCCTGGAAGACTCGCAGGCAACAGTAACCGGAAAAGTATTTGTTACGCTGGAACCTTACCGGTTTACAGTAACCGGCATTGAAAGTGCACACGACCTGATGAGCAGTAAATTTGGATCCTATGGTGAAATGAACAGCGGATGGAGCGGGCGATGATGTAAAAGGATTCGCAAAAATATTCGGCAACCAGACAGCGATTTTTCATAAAATCAATGAAGACGGCAATCAGACAAAATGAAAAAAATCAGGATTGGCATAACAGGTGGCGCCGGCTATACCGGTGGTGAACTGATCCGCATTCTGCTGAATCATCCCGGATGCTGAACTGGTCTTTGTACAAAGCAAGAGCAATGCAGGACAGCCTCTATCCGCTCGTACATCAGGACCTTGCAGGAGATACGGATCTTCATTTTTACCGACAGACCTTTCGCAGGATATTGATGTCCTGTTTCTCTGTGTCGGTCATGGTGAAGCCAGAAAATTTCTGCAGGACAATCCGATTGAATCCGGAAATCCGGCTGATCGATTTATCGCAGGATTTCAGACTCCTGTCAAATAACCGTGTATCGGCATCTGGACAATTCCTTTGTTTACGGTATTACCGGAATTAAACCGGGATGAAATTCAGTCGAAGCAAATAATATTGCCAACCCCGGATGTTTTGCTACAGCCATTGAACTGGGCCTGCTTCCGCTGGCCAAACAGGGATGGCTAACCGAAGTTTACTGCACCGGTATTACCGGATCCACCGGAGCAGGACAGGGTTTAAATGCCACCTCACATTTTTCCTGGAGGGCAAATAATATTCAGGCTTATAAAACCCTTACCCATCAGCACCTGGGAGAAGTAAACCAGTCACTTGAATCAATTGCAGCAGGGATTTGGTCAGGAACAATCTGCATTTTGTTCCCTGGCGGGGTGATTTTACCCGGGGAATTTTTGTCAGTTCACAATTGAAGAGCAATCAGGATCTGCCGGAATTGATCAACATTGTATAAAGATTTTTATGCAGGATCATCCATTTACAGTTGTCAGTGAATCACCTGTTTTTTTAAAACAGGTGGTCAATACCAATAAATGTCTGATCCAACTGGAAAAACAGGACGATCTGCTGGTCGTGCATTCCGTTATCGATAACCTGCTGAAAGGTGCCAGCGGGCAGGCCGTACAGAATATGAACCTGATGTTTGGACTGGATGAAACCAGAGGGATTAAAATTTAAAGCAAATTATTTTTAAGCGAAAGTTCAATCAACGTTGAAGGCTGAATCAAGATTAGAAACTCAATGATTGAAGATTTAATTGACGATTCAAATGAAACTTAATTTGAAAGTATGAAACTATTCGACGTTATCCAATAAATGATATCACCATTACCAGGGCAAAGGGATCTTATCTCTGGGACGATACCGGACAACAATACCTGGATATGTATGGTGGTCATGCCGTGATCTCTATCGGTCATACCCATCCGCATTTTGTTTCCAGGATCACCGATCAGCTGAACCAGGTGGCTTTTTATTCCAATTCAATCCGGATACCCCTGCAACAGGAACTGGCAGATAAACTGGGGAAGGTATCCGGGAAAGAAGAATTACCAGCTTTTCCTTTGTAATTCCGGGGCGGAAGCCAATGAAAATGCCCTGAAACTGGCTTCTTTTCATACCGGAAGAAAAAAAATTATTGCTTTCAGCAAATCCTTTCATGGAAGAACTTCGCTGGCTGTTGCAGTAACTGATAATCCGGCGATCGTTGCACCGGTAAATCAAACAGACAATGTGGTTTTTCTTCCGTTCAATGATGAAGATGCACTTGAAGCATATTTTGATGATCATGGACATGAAGTTGCTGCCGTGATCATTGAAGGAATTCAGGGCGTTGGCGGAATCAATATTGCCGAGCATTCATTCCTTCAAAAAATCAGATCACTCTGCACAGACTATGGTGCAGTTTTTATCGCAGATAGCTGTGCAATGCGGTTATGGCAGAACCGGAGAATTTTTTTCTCATGATCTTGCCGGAGTACAGGCAGATATTTACAGTATGGCAAAAGGAATGGGCAATGGATTTCCGGTAGCCGGCATTCTGATCGCGCCTTTTTTAAAACCCAAACATCGGTATGCTGGGAACCACATTTGGCGGCAATCACCTGGCCTGTGCTGCTGCACTGGCTGTACTGGAAGTAATTGAAGAAGAAAAACTGATGGAGAATGCCAGGTCGACCGGTGAATTCCTGATTGCACGATCTGAAAAAAATGAAGGAGTCTTAAAAATGTCCGCGGAAAAGGGACTGATGATTGGATTTGATGTGGATGGAGAACTGAAGGACCTGCGCAAAAATCTTCTATTATAATCAGCAGGTATTTACCGGTGAAGCAAAACCGAATACGATTCGACTTCTGCCTTCGCTGGCATTGAGAAAAAAAGAAGCTGATGAATTCCTGGAGTCACTGGAAGAAGAAATACAACAATATGGTTTCATCCCCCAATCTGGTTCATCCCGGCATGAAAAATTTTATTTCCATAGCAGATGTCACAAATCTGGATCACCTGATTGCAGCAGGCACTTCTGTATAAAAAAAATCCCTATGCCGACAAATCACTCGGGCAGGGGAAAAAAATCGGTCTGCTTGTTTTTGAATCCCAGTCTGCGTACCCGGTTCAGCACACAGGTTGCCGCACTGAATCTGGGCATGGAACCACTGGTTTTTAATGTGGACAAAGAAGGATGGGCACTGGAATTTGAAGAAGAAGCCATCATGAGCGGAAATACTGTGGAACATGTCAAAGATGCCGCGCCTGTACTTGGGAAAATATTTTGATATTCTTTGTATCCGCACCTTTCCTTCACTTAAAAAACAGGGAAGACGATTACAGTGAATTATATATTACACAATTTGTAAAATATGCCGGCATTCCGGTGGTGAGCCTGGAAAGTGCCACCCTGCATCCCTTGCAAAGTCTGACGGATATCATCACCATCACAGAATGTCTGCAGAACACACCGCAGATTATTAAACCTAAAATTGTTCTGACCTGGGCGCCGCATGTAAAACCATTTCCCCAATGTGTGGCCAATAGTTTTGCCCAATGGATCAATGCCTGGGGAAAGGCAGATTTTGTGATCACACATCCGGAAGATTATGAACTGGATACCCAGTTTACCAAAGGTGCACAGATCATTACACGATCAGGATGCGGCATTGAAAGATGCAGATTTTGTCTATGTGAAAAACTGGAGCACCTATAAGGATTATGGAAAAATGTATAGCAATGATCCGGAATGGATGCTGACCAATGAAAAATTGACTACTTACCAATCAGGCCAAAGTAATGCATTGCCTTCCGGTGAGAAGAAATGTGGAACTGAGTGATGAAGTGCTGGATGGTCCAAACAGTATTGTAACCCAGCAGGCAGGCAACCGGGTCTGGGCGCACAGGCCGTACTCAGTGAAATCCTTAAATCCTGATTATGGAAAAACTATACGTGATCAAGATTGGCGGTAATATCATTGATGATGAAGCATTGCTTTCTGTCTTTCCTGAAAAAATTCGCACAGATAAAGTCAAAAAAAATTCTGGTACATGGTGGTGGCAAAGCTGGCTACAAGACTCGCGGAAAAACTGGGCATTCCACAGCAGATGATTGAAGGACGAAGGATCACTGATGCAGAAACGCTGAAAATCGTGACCATGGTGTATGCCGGCTATATCAATAAAAATATTGTTGCAGAACTGCAGTCCCTGCAATGCAATGCCATCGGACTTTCCGGTGCAGACGGGAATAGTATACTGGCACATAAAAGAGAAAAAGCAGGTATCGACTATGGATTTGCCGGTGATATTGACAGGGTAAATGCAGCATTGGTTTAAACAGCTGCTGGAAAATGGTCTTTCGCCATGTGATTGCTTCCATTACGCATGATGGGAAAAATCAGCTGCTGAATACCAATGCCGATACAATTGCACAGGAAATTGCAAAGGCCATGAGCTCCGACTTACCTGAAGTGAGCCTGGTATATAGTTTTGAAAAATCCGGTGTGCTGCTGGATGTGGAAGATGAAAATATCAGTAATCCAACATCTGCATGCCGGCATACTATCGGGAACTTAAAAGAATCAAAAAAAATATTTGCCGGCATGATTCCGAAACTTGACAATGCATTTACTGCCATTGGCCAGGGCGTACAATAAAGTGATTATAGGCAAAGGCGAAGAACTGGATCTAGCTCATATCCGGAAAATCCGGCACAACCATAAGTCATGAATAACACTTCGATCGAAATATTACAGGACGAAGCCATTACCTTGCTGAAGGAACTCATTGCCACACCTTCTTTTTCCAAAGAAGAAAATGATACAGCAGAACTGCTTTGTGCTTTTTTTGCAAGGCATGAAATTCCCTTTTCACGGGTTGGAAATAATATTTATGCAAGGAATAAAAACTATCATAGTTCCAAAAAAAGTATACTACTCAATTCACATCATGATACCGTGAGGCCCAACAAGGCCTACAGTATGGATCCCTTTACACCGATAGAAAAAGATGGAAAATTATTTGGACTGGGAAGCAATGATGCCGGAGGCTGCCTGGTAAGTCTGGCTGCAGTTTTCCTTATTATTACAATCAGGAAGATCCAAAACACAATATCGTTTTTGCCGCCAGTGCAGAAGAAGAAATCAGTGGTGTCAATGGAATTGAACTGGTGCTGCCCTATCTCGGTCAGATTGATTTCGGAATTGTGGGTGAACCCACCAAACTGGAAATGGCAGTTGCAGAAAGAGGACTGATGGTGATTGATTGCGTGGCTTCCGGCAGGCCGGGACATGCGGCCCGGAATGAAGGAGAAAATGCCCTGTACAAAGCCGTTGATGACATCGAGTGGATCCGGAATTTCCGGTTTGAGAAAAAAAGTGAACTGCTGGGTGAAACGCGCATGAGTGTAACCGTTATAGATACGGAAAACAAACAGCACAATGTGGTTCCTGCCCAGTGCAAATATGTGATTGATGTACGGGTAAATGAATTGTATAGTTTTGAAGAAATCCTGGAAGCTCTGAAAGAAAATCTGAAAAGCAGTTTAAACCCCGGACAACCCGGATGAAATCGACTTCTATTCCGCTGGATCATCCCCTGGTGCAATCCGGTATCCGTCTGGGAAAAAAATATTATGGATCGCCCACCACGTCCGATAAAGCACTGATGCCTTTTCCGGCATTGAAAATGGGGCCCGGAGATTCAGCAAGAAGTCATACGGCAGATGAGTATATTTATATTGAAGAAATCAAGGAAGGAATTGAAACGTATATTAAGCTGCTGAACGAATTTGTTTAAATAAACATTACGTCACATTAAACCTGGGCTTCACGCTTTGGGTTGTAAGACTTTGAAAATGAAACTCTGGGATAAAAAAGGACTCTGACATCAATGCGCAGATTGAAAAATTCACCGTAGGTCGCGATCCGGAATTTGACATGGTACTGGCAAAATATGATGTGCAGGGATCCATGGCACATGCAAAAATGCTGGAATCAGTTCAGATGCTTGACAAAGCAGGAAGCGAAATCCATTCAACAGGAACTGGAAAATATTGAAGCAGAAATAAATCAGGGATCCTTTCAAATAGAAGCCGGTGTGGAAGATATTCATTCACAAATTGAATTGAATCTGACCCGGAAAATCGGGGAAGCCGGTAAAAAAATTCACAGCGGCCGAAGCCGGAACGACCAGGTAGCTGTGGACATCAAATTATTTCTCCGTGCAGAAATCAAATACTGAAATCAGAGGTAAAAAATCTTTTTGATCTACTGATCTCGCTTGAGTGATCAATATAAGGATGATCTCCTTCCCGGTTATACGCATCTGCAAATTGCCATGCCATCTTCCTTTGGACTTTGGTTTGGCGCCTATGCCGAAAGCCTGATTGACGACCTTGAAATGCTGGCCGCCGCATACCGGGTCGTAAATAAAAATCCGCTCGGCAGTGGTGCGGGTTATGGCTCTTCTTTTCCTTTAAACAGTCAAATGACTACCGAACTGCTTGGATTTGAAAGTCTGCATTATAATGTAGTATATGCACAAATGAGCCGGGGCAAAACAGAAAAGCTGGTTTCCTTCGGTATGTCATCCATTGCTGCAACTCTTTCCCGTCTGGCCATGGACTGCTGCCTTTATATGAATCAGAATTTCGGATTTATTTCATTTCCTGATGAACTTACCACCGGCAGCAGTATCATGCCGCATAAAAAAAATCCGGATGTGTTTGAACTGATCAGGGCAAGATGCAACCGCATACAGTCAATACCGAATGAACTCACCCTGCTGATGAATAACCTTCCTTCCGGTTATCACCGGGATATGCAGCTGACGAAGGAAATTCTGTTTCCTGCACTGGAAGAACTAAAATCCTGTATTGGCATGACGATCCTGATGCTTTCCCATATACGGGTAAAAAAAGATATACTGCAGGATGAAAAATACAAATATCTATTCAGCGTGGAAGCAGTAAATGAACTGGTCAATCAGGGTATTCCATTCCGGGAAGCCTACAAAACAATTGGGAATCAAATTAATGCAGGGTAAATTCTCCTATGACCAGTCAAAGCCCTTACAACATCATCCATGAGGGTAGCCTTGGGAATTTAAATCTCGCAGATATCACGGCCGAAATGAACAGAGTGTTGGCCAAATTCTAAAAATTAATTCACCTGAATGCCATTGGGCTTCAACCAATAATTACGGAGAGTTAACTGTTCTGGTGTTGCTGTTGCCGAAAATTCAAGAACATTGAATTTAACGATTGGCGATTTTACCATCACTCCTTTTAATTCAACAACTTTATCTTCTCCTTTATCATCTTTTCGCTTCACTTTGACAATAAAATCCTCCCCCGCTTTAGTGATAGTCTGAAAGTTCTTGAAATATTCCTGTGCAGTCGCCTGAGTTAATTTCCACTCCGTTGATCGAAACAATTTCATCGTTCTTCCGATACCCCATAGTTTTCCGAAATCATTCATATCTGCAATATCCGTTACGACCAGTCTTTTTGTTTGCCGGTCGAAGCCCAATCCAATACGTCCCATTGAAAACACACTGTCCTTTGTTTCAACTTTCGGCTGGAAACTTACCCCAACGCTGTTAAATACCTGTTCCAGCGGCAGTGGCTCGTTTCCCGAAACATAAGTCTGCAGAAATTTTTCTATTTCAGGATAAGTCAGTTTTCCGATCTCATCAAATAACTCCTCGTCTTTAAAACCTTTTTGTTTTCCATATCTGGCAGAAAGATCCTGCATCAGGTTCATGAATCCATATTTACCATTCGATAATTCCAGCAATTTTATATCAATGCACATGGCAATAAGTGCGCCTTTCTGATATACATTCACAAACTGATCTTTATATTGTCCCAATACACCGCTGCTCATAACCGTAAAAGGAACGTGTATCGTTAAACCTGGTTTTGGATGCAGATATCATCCCCGCTCAGAGTATTTAGCAGTTGCTGTGGAGAAATCAATCCATATTTTTCCTGAACCATATGCGCATGATATTCAGTCGAACCCTCATAAAGCCATAAATGCTCCGACATTTCCGGATGAGTGAAATCGAAATACTGGATTTTTTCAGAATGAATGCTCAATGGCGTGATAATATGAAAAAATTCATGCGCTGACGCATCCACAATAAATTGGGAGAGCTGAAGGGAGTCCATTTCACCAAAATAGTATAATGAACTGTAAGAATGTTCCAGTGCTCCCTGGCCGCCTGAAAGCCCTGGTTTATCATCCAGGAAAACGATAAAGGCATATTTTTCAACCGGCAATTTTCCACCCAGGTATTTTGTCTGGGCCTTCAACAATGTATCCAGTTTATGTGCAAGAAAATTCGATGTCATCATTTTATTGGGAGAATAGACGGATATCAGCACACTTGAATTTCCCACTTTAATCACAGCTGGTATCCGGAATATCATACATAAAAGGATTATCAACAATCTGATTATAGGATTCGGTAATGAATTTATCAGGTACCTGTGCTATTATCCAGATCAATCAACGCTGTGCTTCCATACATTGCTGGCGGATGTTTAATCGTCAGCTCATAAGGAATATTCTTCATGTCATCGAAATATCCCAGAAAACAATGATTGTTGATAACATAGACGGTATCCTTTTGAATATCACTTCCTGCCGGTTCAAAAATTACCTGTTTTGTGGTGGTATCATCATAAGAATCATTCACCAAATAAGATAAGCCTGACCAGTTTATCTGCGTCTGGAAATTGTCCAGCTGTTTATATCCGTCCGTTTACCTGCAGGGTATCCCCTTTTTTATCAAAGGCTTTAAACTGCTCTACATATCGCCCGTAATCATCCTCGGAATAAGTGCCCGGAACAATTTTCGGAAGATGATAAGTAATGGTTTTATTCTGTAATAGCAGGAGGTATCAGTTCGACTTTTATCTGATCGTTATTGACGTTAACCAGGTCGATAGTAAAACGGTAGCCTTTAAAATCATTCGTTTTTTGGGCCTGCGAAACAACCGTAAAAAACAGGATACCAAGAGTAAAGAGGGGATGTTTTTTCATAAAGCAAATTCAGTCGTGAATGATTACGAAAACTAAGTAAATAATAGCAAAATGACTTCCGCTTAGTTGATAAGTGGTAAAAAAACAGGATTTAGTAATTTTATAAAAAATTAGTTATGCGAAACTGCAGGTCTGTTCGTATTCTGATACCAATTCTGTGACTACCCAATTCAGTTATGCTGCCGATTCCTCCGAAAAGGGAGTTGGGTAATTACAATTACAAATAATCATCAATTCGGATATTACAAAAAATTGGAATGGCTGTCTGATTATTCTGTTTTGACACGCGTGGGCGTGCTAACGCCGGCGATAATGGAACCGGCGCTCATCCCGATGGCACGAATGATTTCAGTCATGTTGGCAAGATCCAGCGTGTTTACTTCGTCACCCTGAGTATGGTAATATTTTTCAGAATCCATCTTAGAAGTAGATATAGTATGTGCCGGAACACCTAGTTTGGCCAAAGTTGCGTTATCAGACCGGAGAAATAACATTTGTTCCGGATAAGGGTCCGGGTAAAATTTAAACTGGCTGTTGGCTAAATTCTTTTGAAGTAGTGACACCCAGATCTGATTTATCATATCCCGAAATATACGCGGAATTTTTCCCCCATTTGCTTTCGGTTCCAATCATTTCGATATTCAGCATGGCGATTATTTTATCCGGATTCAGCTGCCGTGAAAAATAAGCGGATCCGAATTCGCCGATTTCTTCAGCTGTAAAAGCGGCAAATATTATTGAGCGTTTATTGTCTTGCAGCCGCCCGAAATATTTTGCCAGCGCTAAAACAGCGGTAGTTCCAGACCCATCATCATTGGCACCATTAAAAATAGAATCTCCGGCTGCATTTGGTTTTCCGATGCCCAGATGATCGTAATGGGCAGAAAAAATTACATATTCCTCTGGTTTGGATTTCCCGGGGATAATTCCCACAAGATTCCTGAGGTTCTGCTTTTTTATTTTTTGAGTTATCTGAATGCTATATTGTTGGGGATCGTTTGATGCAAGAAGAAAGATCCGGTTTCCACTGCCGGTAAACTGAGATATATGAATCGTCGCAAGCCTGGCAAATTTCACAGCGAATGAAGTATCCACGAAGATGATCACATTATTCTTATCATCCAGGTATTTGAAAAAAACTTCGCTCAGATTACTCCCTTTTTTTACAAATACCTTGTTGTAATTCGATTGCGGGGTGATGGACAATAATGAATCCGGTGTAAATGCAATTATTTTTTTTTCATCGAGTATTGCTCCGTCCAGGTCGGCTGTAGCTTTAATCTTTTCCGGATCAATAATCGAGAAGAATTGATTAAAATCTTTGGCTCCAGGCAATGGTTTCAAGCCGGCTTCTTTGAATTCCTTCGAAATAAATGCTGCCGCTTTTTCAATTCCCGGGGTGTACACCTTCCGTCCCTCCATCTCATCAGATGCGAGTGTATTTTCGATTCGACTAATTTCGGATTCCGGGATCGGGGGAAGAACCTGGGCACGAGCGCAAAAAGTTATAACCAGTAAAACAACTGTGTTGAATAAGCGCATGGGGTGCATTAAAGGAATTATAAACTCATCATTTCCTTGAACTTGACCGTCTGTCTTCGGCTGACTTCTATTTTTTCTCCGCCCTTTAGTTCCAGCAGCAGACCCCCATTGAAATAAGGTTCAATTTTTTCGATGAGCCGCAGGTTAACGATATGTTTCCGGTTCGCGCGGAAAAAAACTTTTTCATCCAGTCGTTCTTCCAGTGCATTCAGGGATTTAAGTATAAGTGGTTTATTGGTGCCGAAATAAATTTTTGCATAATTTCCTACGCTTTCGAATAACCGGATATCTGCCAGTTTTACAAACCAGCATCTTTCCCCGTCTTTTACAAAAACCTGATCATTTTCATGAAGCAGGCTCCTGTTGACCGCAATTTCATCTTCAGTGGCAGACTCCCGGTCACGGCTTTCTTCCAGGTGAAGTTTGTGCAGGGCATCAGCGAGACTGCGGGGTTCAACTGGTTTCAACAAATAATCGAGCGCATTTACTTCAAATGCTTTAAGAGCATAATCATCATATGCCGTGGTAAAAATCACATCGGGTGCCTTATCCAGTTCGGCGAGCATATCAAATCCGGTTTTGCCGGGCATTTGAATGTCCAGGAAAATCAGGTCCGGATTCAGACTGTCAATTTTTTCAATGCCTTCATTGGCATTGGCTGCTTCAGCGATAACTTCTATTTCCGGAAATTCAAGGAGCAACTTTTTCAATTCGTTGCGGGCCAGTCTTTCGTCGTCAATAATTACTGCTCTGATCATAAGTATATATTTATGTCAATGGAATGTGTAATTCAGCTTCAACCATATTTCCATTAATCTCCCGGATATTAAAATTTGCCTGTTCGCCAAATAAAAGCTGCAAGCGGTTTCTGGTACTGATCAGTCCGAATCCGTCTTCATTTCCTGATTTATTCAGTCGGCCTGTATTACGAATCACCAGTTGATGATAACGTTCCTTCATTTTGGAAACAATGGTTACCGTACCACCGCTCACCTGTTTGCTGATGCCGTGTTTGATGGCATTTTCCACCAGGGTCTGTAGCATCATGGGCGGTATGGGTTGCATTAAGGTGTTTTCAGCAATTTCATACTGCACATTCAGCCGGTCTTCAAAACGAATATGTTCCAGGGCCAGATAATCTTTCACAATATTCAGTTCTTTTTCGAAAAATACCGTTTCCTGTTTTTCCGTCTGCATGCTGCTTCGTAAAATATTGCTCAGTTCGGTAATGGCTGTTCTTGCCCGCAGCGGATTTTCATCTATCAGCGCCCGGATACTGTTGAGTGCATTGAAAATAAAATGAGGATTGATATGACTCTTGATCGTTTTAAGTTCCAGTTCTTTCACCAGCGCTTCCAGTTTCAGGGTATCGAGTTGCTGTTTCCTGCTTTTTTCGATATAATGGAAAAAATAATAAATCAGGAGTCCAGGGAATAATGTATAATCCATTTTCCACTGTCATCAGGAAGAAACCGGGTGGAAAACTCACAGATTATTATTGCCGCTGGACGGATCAACCCAGTTTATAACCGAAATTCGGATGATCGAATCCAGCAAACACACCACCAAAATGCCAGCGGCTAATCGGGGTAGTGACTTTTTCAACGGGTAAAGACAGCCAGCCGGCGCGGCGGATTATATATTCTGAATAAATGGGTTGTAAAAATACCGGCAAGTATTCTGATCAGGAGAGCAATTAGAAACTGCAAGTCCACCCTGCTGGCCAAAAAGTACATTTATCAGAATCAGTATCAGGGCAAGAATTCCCCAACCCCCAATCTGGAGCCACCAGTAATATTTGCTTGTCTTTTGCATAAGTTCAGCCAGCGACAAATCTATAGGATAAATCCTCCTTTTCCGTATTTTAAGTACTAATGGATGATTCCGGCCTTTTGGCGGTCGCCGGCCTCCGGGAAGGGATTACCGGCCCAGGCTGATGGCTATATCGGCTGAAAATGCTTATTTTTACCGGTCTAAATGAATTCCAGATGGACCTTCTGCCGGGACCCCTTTTACAAACCATTGATTCCCCTGAAGATCTTAAAAAATTAACCAGGGAACAGCTTCAACAGCTCACTGATGAATTGCGTCAGTATATCATTGATGTGGTAAGCCTTTACGGTGGTCATTTTGCCGCCAGCCTGGGTGTGGTTGAACTTACCGTGGCCCTGCATTATGTTTTTAATACTCCTTACGATCAGCTGGTTTGGGATGTGGGTCACCAGGCTTACGGACATAAAATTCTTACCGGCCGCCGGGATAATTTTTCCACCAACAGAAAATACAAAGGACTAAGTGGTTTTCCCAAACGAAGCGAAAGTGAATATGATACTTTTGGCGTCGGTCATTCTTCCACTTCCATCAGTGCAGCACTGGGTATGGCCATGGCTGCAAAATACAAAGGAGAAAAAGACAGGAAAGTAGTTGCAGTTATCGGTGATGGTGCCATGACAGCCGGTCTGGCTTTTGAAGGAATGAACCATGCAGGAGTTGCTGATACTGATCTGCTGATTATCCTGAATGATAATTGCATGAGCATTGACCCCAATGTAGGGGCATTAAAAGAATACCTTACCGATATTACCACTTCCCAAACCTATAATAAATTCAAGGATGATATCTGGAAAGCGCTGGGCAAACTGCCTGTAGGCGGACATTTCAGCCGGGAAATGGCCAGTAAAATTGAACACAGCATCAAAAGTTTTGTAAGCAAAAGCAGCAATCTTTTTGAAGCATTGAAACTTGCGGTATTTCGGTCCGATCGACGGACATAATATCAACAAACTGGTTGATACACTGAAGGATCTGAAAAATATTCCCGGTCCAAAACTTCTACATATCATAACGGTAAAGGGAAAGGGTTATTCACTGGCAGAAAATGATCAAACCAAATGGCATGCACCGGGTTTGTTTGATAAAATTACCGGAGAAATTTATAAGAAGAAATTTGATACCGTGCAACCACCAAAATACCAGGATGTATTCGGACATACCATCATTGAACTGGCAGAAAAAAATCAAAAGATTTTTGGGGTTACACCGGCAATGCCCAGTGGATGCTCCTTGAAATTCATGATGGAAAAAATGCCTGACCGTGCTTTTGATGTGGGCATTTGCGAACAGCATGCTGTTACATTAAGTGCAGGTATGGCTACGCAGGGAATGCGTGTATTCTGTAATATCTATTCCTCCTTTATGCAACGGGCCTATGACCAGGTAATACATGATGTGGCCATTCAGGATCTGCCGGTTGTATTCTGCCTGGACCGGGCCGGGCTGGTAGGTGAAGACGGTCCTACACATCATGGGGCTTATGATATTGCTTATATGCGTTGCATTCCGAATATGATCGTAAGTGCTCCGATGAATGAAAGAGAATTGCGCAACCTGATGTACACTGCACAACTGGAGAAAAATACACATCCTTTTGTGATCCGTTATCCACGCGGAGAAGGTGTGATACCTGAATGGAAAACACCTTTCCAGGAAATAGAAATCGGCAAAGGGAGAAAATTAAAAGATGGAAAAGATCTGGCCATTCTTTCTTTTGGTCATCCGGGTAATTTTGTTACCTGCTGCAATCCGCGAGTTACGTACAGAAGATCTGGATCCGGCACATTATGATATGCGTTTTGTAAAACCACTGGATGAAGAATTACTGCATGAAGTATTTAGAAAATTCGATAAAATCATTACTGTTGAAGATGGAACAGTTGTTGGTGGATTCGGATCTGCCGTTCTCGAATTCATGGCTGCTCATCAGTACCAGTGCACAAGTAATCATACTGGGCATACCGGATAAAATCATTGAGCACGGATCACCAAAACAACTTCAGCATGAAGCCGGTTTTGATGCAGAGGCTATTTACACATGCCGCGAAGAATCTGTTGACTGAAGTCGAGAACAGGAGTCTAAAATTCAAAGCTTATAATTTTGGCGTAAGACACTGACTTCACTAAGCTACAAATGTCAGGGGAACTTCAATCGCCAGCAACTGGGAATCGCTGACTGCTTCAATATTTACCTGATCGGTTTCTGAAATTCCCAGCGCATCTCTTTTAGAAAGTGACTGACCGGAGGATTTGATTGCTCCTTCAATTACAAATAAATATAATCCGGAATTTTTCCATTTCATCTGATAACCGATGGATTTTCCCGCTTCCAGATCCACCAGGGAAAACCGCGCATCCTGATTGATATTCAGTGCCTGTTCTGCCGGATCCGGACTCACTACGACCTGCCATTTATTCTTACGGTCTTTCAGATCAAATGTTTTCTGGCCATAAACCGGTTTAATATTTTTGAGTTTCGGAAAAACCCAGATCTGTAAAAGTTTAGCAAATTCTGATGAAGAAGCATTGTATTCAGAATGACGGATTCCAGTGCCGGCACTCATGATCTGAACATCCCCCTTCTTGATAATGCCTTCATTTCCTGTACTGTCTTTATGTGCCAGTTTACCTTCCAGCGGAATGGTAACGATTTCCATATTGTCGTGGGGATGGGTTCCAAATCCGCCTCCGCCTGCAATACTGTCGTCATTTAACACCCGTAAAGCACCAAAATGTACTTTTTTCGGATCATGGTACTGTCCAAAACTGAATGAATGAAATGAATCCAGCCAACCCAGATTGACATGTCCCCTTTCTTTTGCGGGATATAATATTGTTTTCATGTGTATTATATTTAATGTTTAAACATCAAATAGTATACCGTCCATTTTATAGCTTAAAGTCTATAGACAGCCTATGCGGCATATAACTTATTGAAAAATAATCAGATTGGCTGCAGGAATTGCATAACAGTCTGACAATTTGGCGACAGTTTACCGGTCAGGCGGGTTAAGCAAGGTCCTGCGTTATAGCGTTTTAGGCCGTTAAGCGTTAGCTGTCATCCTCATTATATTCCAGAATAAAATTATTCCTTCCCTCCCCGATCAGAATATTCATATATCCCTGTTGTACCAAGTTCCAGGATGGAAAGAAAAAGAAAAATAGCATGTATCCGGTTTTCGCAGGATTCAATGATTTTTTCAAAAGGAACCGTTTTTTCCAGGCTGACCAGGTCGATCATCTGCTGGCGGCTGTCTTCAATCGTATAATTATACTGAACAACCGTATGCCGGGGTTGATTATTCCGTTCCTGCATACGCAGCATCACTTTTTCAAAAGTCTTCATCAGTTTGAATAAACTGATAGACTGGATTTCTGTTCCTTCGCCGGATTCTTCCCCGATCTGCAATAATTCCCGGTGCAGATTTCCCCGGCGGATCAGTTTCATACGCTGTTCTTCCATTTCCGCCAGTCTTGCCGAGGCTTCTTTGAATCGTTTGTATTCAAGTACTTTATTTACCAGTTCCTGACGCGGATCTATTTCATTTCCCTGTTCATCCAGTTCTTTTCTGGGCAGCAACATTTTAGCCTTTATCCGCATCAGGGTGGAAACAAAGAGGATGAATTCGCTGGACAGTTCAATATTCAGTGTCTCTTCCGTATGGATGAAATCCAGAAAATCCTTGATCAGTTTATGAATCGGAATATTATAAATATCCAGTTCATCCCTTTCAATAAAAAAAAGGAGCAGGTCAAATGGTCCTTCGAACTGGGATAACCGGATCTGATAGGATGACGAATTGAGCATATGCAGACTTTAGGTTGCAAGAATACTAAAAAGCTGAAAGCCCAAGGATCTAAAGCCGGAATCTTTTGTTGACATTTAGATCACAACCGTATTCATTCACAAGCAAACTGCCGGCGAAGGAACTAGACAGTTCCCAAGTCTAAAGCTTTAGCGACAGGCCGATTCCCAGCAATTCCTGAATCTGGGGTGAGCTCCGCCGATGGTTCCGTCAGCTTTTAACCGTCGAAACATCATTGTCATAAATCAGATTGAAGGCCAATGATCATGGTAAGAATGCCGGTTACTTTTACAGCCAGCAGATTGGTCAAGTTGATGTCCACATTCTGCGGATCATGCAGATAATTCGAAAACAAATCCAGCCGGCCGGTATAAACAGCATTGTCACTGATTTTTGTCGTGTAGGAAATAGTGGAATAAGCACCGAATTCCAATTTTACATGTTTACCGGAATCCACTCCATAATGAACCTACTGAAGAAAGTGAATCATTCTTCACAATAATCCATCTAAAGGTAGCGGGTGAAATGAAAAACGAAAATTTATCATTGGGTTTATAATTCATACCCGGAGAAACAATAATATATGCCGGCGCCAGAAAATCAGAAGTCAAGTACAGGTGACCCGATCTTTCGGATATGCATATCCGGGAGAAAACTGTGTTCGGAAATTCAACAGTCCGCTGAGATACCAGTTCTTCCCGATATCATATCCGTATTTTGAAAGAAGGTCAATTTTATCATCTGATTTGCGTGATCCCAGGCTGGTAGTATTTAAAAATCCATAAGCCAGGTCAAGCGTATTATCCCAGGCATGTTTACCTTTTTTATAAAAAGCATATCCATTAAAAAAACTGCCCAATCCGAGCGTGGAATTTTCCCCGCCGGCCGACCAGTTACCCTGTGCACCCTGGGTAAATGTGAGCCGGAGTAATCCGCCCGGTTTTCCAGAGTTTGGGAATCGTATCATTCGGATCTTTTTTAATAATCCGGCTGGCTTCATTGCGCATTTGCTGCACAGTTTTGTCCTGCGCCGCGCACACATAAAGACTTAGAATGGACAAAACACCGAATACAATCTTTTTCATAATAATAGAGTTATTGAATTCTGAAATGCAGATTAATATGGTGTACTGGAAAATAAATGTAAACTAAAACCGGACCAGATTATCGTTTTTTCAGTTCGTCCCTGATTTCCGTCAGCAGTTTTTCGGTTGGAGTAGGCCCAGCAGGTGCTGGAGCTTTTTTCTTTTCAATTGATTTAAATCCTTTTACAATCAGGAAAAGTATAAAGGCAATAATGATGAATTTTATGACGGCGGACAAAAACAGTCCGTATTTCACAGCGCCATAACTTAGTTGTTCCAGGTTCTCGGCATGTGGCAGCTTTTAAAGCCGGCGTCAGTAGCAGAGGAGTAATTACATTATCCAGCAAGTGAAGAAACAATAGCACCGAAAGCGGCGCCAATGATAACTGCAACGGCCAGGTCAACCACATTTCCGCGTAGTGCAAAATCCTTGAATTCTTTTAAGATATCCCATAAATTGTAATTTTAATGGTTAAGAATTAGATGATTCAATTATCTTTCAACCGACATGATTTCTTTTTCCTTGGAAGCCAGATGTTTTTCCACCAGAGAAATATGCTGATCGGTAATATCCTGCATTTCTTTTTCTGCATCTTTGGTCAGGTCTTCACTCAGTCCGTCTTTCTGCAACTTTCTTATATCTGTTCGATGGCTCCCGGCGGATATTCCGTACCGCCACGCGGGTCTGTTCTCCTTCAGCATATGACTTTTTTACAAATTCTTTTCTTCTTTCTTCGGTTAGCGGAGGCATAAAAAGACGAATGATATTCCCGTCATTCTGAGGTGTAACGCCAAGATTGGCATTGATAATGGCCCGTTCAATGGGCTGAAGCATATTTTTTTCCCAGGGCTGAATGGTCAGGGTCCTGGCATCCATCGCAGAAACATTGGCCATCTGGTTAATCACGGTGGGTACACCATAATAATCCACCTTTACACCGTCCAGCATTTGGGGATTTGCTTTTCCGGCACGGATCCTGGTCAGTTCATTTTCAAGGTGATTAATTGCTTTTATCATGGAATCTTTGGCAACTTCCACGATAAAGTCTAATTCATCAGACATAGAAATAATTCTAATTCAGGATTTTTGTTGAGTTGATGCTGCCAGTTAATTTTTTTGTTCCAGCATACTTTCGCGGATAAAGGTAACCAATTTCGATTCCTTTACCTTCTCATTTTTATCATTTCCCTCATTAGCCCAGGATAAGGAATGACGTGGCCTGGAATAATAAGCGATGGCTATAAAGGTGAAGAAAAGTGCAATAACAGAAAAAATCAAAATGGTACATCCCAGGGATCGTGCCATATAAACAAACACAACCATGCTGGCATTAATAGCCACCAGCAAAAGCGTAATTGTGCGATGAGAAAGACCCCGATCCAGCAGAAGATGATGAATATGATTTCTATCCGGACTGAATGGTGAACGGCGTTTAAAAATGCGAATGGCAAATACCCGAAGTGTATCCAGCAGCGGCATCATGAGAATGGTAAATCCGATGGCCGGAGATGAAATAATCGGATTGACAGACTGCGGACCCTCTCCCGGATCAATAAATTTCAATACCAGAATCGCATTCACCACGCCGATCAGCAGGGATCCCGTATCGCCCATAAATATTTTGGCAGGCTGAAAATTAAATATCAGGAAAGCAAGCAGACTACCGCATAGTGAAAAAGCAAGAACATAATAAGGTTCCATGCCGGCACTCAAAAAATAAATTCCAAAAAGAGCGGACGACATCAAACCCAGAGTTCCCGCCAAGTCCATCCACACCGTCAATCAGATTGAATGAATTGATGATTACAATAACGGAAAAATAAGAAATCAGCAAGCTGAACATTTCCGGCAATTCATGAATTCCGAAAAATCCATGCATACTCCGGATCTGGATTCTTCCATAATAAATGATCAGGAATGCAGCCAGTACCTGACCGATAAATTTTTTAATGGGTGAAAGCACCAGGATATCATCTTTCAATCCCAGAAAGAAAATGACCATTGCAGCTGCAATGAAATATTGAAATTCGGAAGAATATTTGAAATTGATCGTAAGCAGACAACCAAAAACAAATCCTGCAAAAATTCCAATACCGCCGAGGGAGTAATGGCCACCTGATGAATCTTGCGTGCATCCGGCATATCAAACAAGCTTCTTCATTTCAGCAACATTGATGATTACCGGAATGGCCAGAAAAGTAATGGTAAATGAAATAGACAGGGAAAGTAATACATCAAACATGTACCTCGGTTTACATTAAATAAAAATCAATTCATTGCTAAAATCAAGCCTTACCCCGTTTTGCGTACGTTCAGGTTAGAGTGTTGAAATTCAAGATGTTCGGACGAGCAATGTTATAATGTCACTGAGCGCATGAACAAGCAAGTTAGAACAAAAGTTTAATATGTTCCGGGACAAGGGTAAAATAAATTCCATTAGCTTTGCGCACTTCAGAATAAATCATTTTATATGGCTGATTTAAAGGCTATTGCTTCTCAAATCCGAAGAGATATTCTCAGAATGGTACATGGTGCTTCCAGTGGTCATCCCGGAGGTTCTCTGGGTTGTACAGATTTTTTTACCGCCCTCTATTTTGAGATCATGAAACATGATCCGAAATTTTCAATGGATGGGAAAAATGAGGATATTTTTTTCCTCAGTAATGGACATATTTCCCCCGTTTTCTATTCCACTCTCGCCCGGTCAGGCTATTTTGATATAAAAGAACTTGCCACTTTCCGAAAACTAAATTCCCGTCTGCAGGGTCATCCTGCTACACATGAACACCTTCCCGGAATCCGTATTGCCAGCGGTTCCCTGGGTCAGGGAATGAGTGCTGCTATTGGCGCGGCCCTTACTAAAAAACTCAATAAAGATTCAAATATTGTCTTTTCCCTGCATGGAGATGGAGAACTGGATGAAGGTCAGATTTGGGAAGCCCTGCTGTTTGCTGCTCATCATAAAGTAGATAACCTGATTTCAACGGTAGACTGGAACCACCAGCAGATTGATGGCACAACGGATAAAGTGATGAATCTGGGAAATATCCGTCAGAAATTCGATGCTTTTGGCTGGAAAACCCTGGAAACCAATGGAAATGATATGGATGAACTGTTGGCGACCCTGAAAGAAGCCAAATCCCTGACCGGTAAAGGACAGCCAGTTGCCATCCTGATGCATACCATTATGGGTAAGGGAGTTGATTTTATGGAGAATGATCACAGCTGGCATGGAATCGCACCCAGTGACGAACAATTGCAAAAAGCCCTTGCACAATTACCGGAAACACTGGGAGACTATTGAACAAGTGTGGGAGTATGGGAGTATGAGAGTATGTGAGTGTATAATTCTTTACACTCACATACTCTCACACTCTCATACTCCCATACTTGTTCTATGATTTTCAGTTCAAAAGGCTGCAATGCCGCTTTTCGGGCAGGTAACCAGGAAGCCAGCAGTACCACGATCAGGATGGTGGTTCCGACCAGAATAAAATCACCAGGAATCAGTTTCACCGGATAATAATCTATCAGAAAATTACCCTGCAGAGGCACCAGTTTGAAATTTACCTGCATCCAGCAAAGTAGATATAGCCAGCCCGAAACCGATGCCACCACCCAGGATACCCAGCAGTATTCCTTCATTCAAAAAGATCTGCCGGATAAACTGGTTGTCTGCACCCATGGCTTTCAACACCTGGATATCTTTTTTTTTTTCCAGAACCAGCATGGTCAATGCGCCCACCATATTGAATGCTGCAACAATCAAGATCAGAGTCAGAATAATATAAATCACCCATTTCTCCATTTTCATTGTTCCGAACAAAGTCTGGTTTTGTTCATCCCGGGTTTGGACCAGGAATGCGGATCCGAATAATGACTGCAGTTTGGATTTTAATTCCCTACTTGCCACGTCCATCCCGGGTAGCAATTTCAATGGCACCATACTGGTTGGAATCCAGACCCAGCATGCGCTGCATAAATCCCAGATTGGTAATCACATAATGATTGTCAAAATCCTCCTGAATCTTGAATGCCCCGGAAGAAACAAGTGGCTCAGAACGTACGGCAGACGCAGGATCAGCATGGATTGATCGTCCCGGACCGGAACAGATATACCGTCATGGGTACAATGGCCCGGTCAGATTCAATATCCAGCGTATATTCAATGCCTGATCCCAGGATGGCCGCCGGATGATCTGTTGTACCTAGTCTGATATTCTCCTTTTAAAATATTTTTAGAAAGCCCGTTTATATTTTTATAATTGTCATCAACACCTTTCAGCATCACCGGCTGCAGGCCATTGTTATATTGCAAGCAGGGCCTGGTCTTCTACCGTTAATGAATAACCGATAACGCCGTCGATCTTTTTCAACTTCAACAGGCTGGCATGGGGAACCCGGATAAATTTGCCGGAAGCCGGGGAAATTTTCAGATCGGTATAAAAAGAAGAATAGAGTGATTTAACCAGGTCTTCCAGTCCATTGAATACACTCAGCACAACAATCAGAGAAGCAGTTCCCAGAATAATCGCGCTGACACTAACCCATGAAATGATGTTAATGGCATTCGTAGATTTTTTTGCTTTAAAATAACGCCAGGCAAAAAGAAACTTCAATGCAGATAAATTAAATCAGGACTCGATTTCCGGTATTGGGTTTGTTTTCGTTGATCTCACGGAACAATGTTTCCATCTTATCAACATATTCCAGTGAATCGTCAATATAAAAAGTCAAGCTGGGGCATACTTCTTAACTGATTTCGGATTGAACTGACCAGGTCCCGTTTGATTTCCCAGGCCCTGTCCTCAATCAGTTTCAATGCGTCCTGGGGTTTGGCTACCTGGTAAAAACTCAGATAAACCCGGGCTTCAAACAGGTCCGGTGTAATTTTAACAGATGAAATGGAAACCATTCCGCCCTGAATCATATTCAGCCCCAGCTTTTGAAAAATTTTATTCACTTCTTCCAGCAGTAATGCACTAACCTGTTTCTGTCGTTTACCTTCTTTCATATCATTGCCAATTTCAGTGTAAATTTACGGGTTTACGCACCATCCAGAAATAATGAAAAGATTTTCGACGATTCTGAAATACCTGAGGGATCAGAAAGGATATGTTGTCCTGTATTTCCTTTTCAACCTGCTTTCTGTATTATTTTCACTGGTTTCCCTGACCATGCTGGTTCCTTTTCTGCAATTGCTTTTTGGAAAAGAGAAACCCCCGACCAGGTTCCGGAACTGTCAGTTTTTCAGCATCCAGTGTACTGGATAATATCAAATATATTCTGGGCGATCATGATCCGTGAACATGGCCCGGTTTATGCACTAGGTGCGATTTGTGTTATCATCATCCTTTCCATTTTTTTTAAAAATCTTTTTTCTCTATTTATCCTACCGAATCCTTGGGCCTATGCGAAACCGGGTGCTCAACCGCCTTCGTGCAGATCTGTATTCCAAAATCCTGGAACTCCCGCTTGGATTTTTTACCGAACAACGAAAAGGTGATCTGATCAGCCGGATGAGTAACGACATCAATGAAATTGAATGGAGTGTGATCAGCACGCTGGAAGGCATTTTCCGCGAACCGCTGACTATCCTTGTTATCCTCGCAACACTTGGTTTTCCTCAGTCCGCCTTTATCCCTTTTCCTGTTTGTCCTGCTTCCGCTTACCGGATTTATCATAGGACGGGTAAGCCGGTCATTAAAAAAACAATCCACTATTGCCCAGGAACAACTGGGAACACTGATGTCCATTCTGGATGAAACCCTGGGCGGATTGCGGGTGATCAAAGCATTCAATGCGGAAAACTCTATTGAGATCAAAATTTTTCAAAACCAATAATTACCTGAATCATGTGAAGAATAAAATTATTTTCCGGAGAGACATGGCTTCCCCGATGTCGGAATTGCTTGGAGTGATTGTTCTTTGTTGTATTCTTTTTTTTGGCGGACAAATGATCCTCAGCCACCAGTTTGCTCTGCAGGCGGAAGGATTTATTACCTATATCGCCATTTTTACCCAAATCATTAATCCGGCCAAATCCTTATCCACCGCATTTTACAATGCGCAACGCGGAACTGCTGCCATTAAACGGATTGAAGAAATATTACACGCAGATATTGTTATCAAAGAACCTGCAAATCCGAAACCCATTACATCATTTCAATGAATCGATTGAATTTAAAAATGTGAGTTTTGCCTATGAAGGCGTAGAAGTTCTGCATCAATATCAACCTGAAAATACAGAAAGGAAAAACCATTGCGCTGGTTGGTTCATCCGGTGCCGGAAAATCCACACTGGCCGATCTGATTCCCCGTTTTCATGATGTCACTAGTGGTGAACTGCTGGTAGATGGTATCAATATTAAAAATTATTCCCTTGCATGCGCTGCGCGGCCAGATGAGTATTGTAACACAGGAACCGGTTTTATTCAATGATACCATTGCTGCCAATATTGCACTGGGAACACCGGATGCTTCCTGGAGGAAATTGAAAATGCCGCAAAAGTGGCCAATGCACATCAGTTTATCATTCAGAAAGGAAAATGGTTATCAAACCAATATTGGCGACCGTGGTTCCAAACTGAGTGGCGGTGAAAGACAACGAGTTACCATTGCAAGGGCTGTATTAAAAAATCCGCCGATACTGATTCTGGATGAAGCCACTTCCTCCCTGGATACGGAAAGTGAACGTCTTGTTCAGGATGCCATAAATAATATGATGCAAAACAGAACCTGTGTAGTGATTGCCCACCGGCTCAGTACCATCCGTCATGCAGATGAAATCATCGTTTTACAAAAAGGAGCCATTGTGGAAAGAGGAACACATGAAGAACTGGTTTCACAAAATGGATTTTATAAGAAGCTGGTGGATATGCAGGAAATCAAATAATGCAAATGCAAAGTATGGGAATTGGGAATTTGGAAATGAAATTTAGAAATGCAATTTGCACGAATTTGCCAGTTAACAACTTGACTTAATCAGTACTTCCGAATCAGAACACCCCGATAATAAGCAGTATCGCTCCAATAATTTTTCCTGCGGAAATTTCCCTGACGGCCATACCCATCCAGCCAAACTGATCAAATAATATTGCAGCAAACATTTGTCCGGCGAGCACGAGACTAAAAGATAAAACCACACCGAGTCGGGGAAGAAGTACCACAATTCCGGCCACAAAAAAAGTTCCCAGAATACCACCGGTCCAGATCCACCAGGGCGACTGAGAAGAAATAAATCCAAGTTGAAACTGACCGGCAATAATTAAAAATATCATCAGCGCAATGGTGCCGACTGCAAAAGATACAAATGCGGCCATCACCGGACTGCCTGCTGTTTTAGCCAGTCGTGCATTGATAGCTGCCTGCATAGGGAGTATTGCACCCAATGCCAGCGCCATTGCTATAAATAATAAGCGGGATTGCATATTTGAGATTAACAGAGAAATGACCAATACGTGTAGCAGATAGCGAGTGATCGATGAATCCGGTTTACAAAAACGGGATCACTTACCATCAGCTATAAACCTAAGATTCCAGGCTTAACTGAAATTTGAAGCCTATTTGTTCATCGTCTGTTTGGCTTCTATGCTGAGTGTAGCATGAGGAACCGCTTTCAGTCTTGCCTTATCGATCAGCTTTCCGGTAACCCGGCAAATACCATAGGTTTTATTTTCAATACGCATCATGGCTTTTTCCAGATGATCGATAAAAGTGATCTGGCGGCTGGCCATCTGGCTCAGCTGTTCACGTTCCATACTCATACTGCCATCTTCCATGGTCATGTAACGGTTATCCGTTTCATCTCCACCCATTTCATCACGTCTGGTGATCAGACCCTGGAGATAAGCCAGTTCTTTTTTTGCTGAATCCAGTTTTTTTGTAATCAGCTCCCTGAACTCTGTTAATTCTGCATCACTATATCTCATGGTGGGTCCGGTTTGTTCCTGCTGGTGAATGTCCAATACAGATTTTGTAAATTCCGGTTCGTATTTCCGAACCGTTTTTGTTTTTATTTCAGGTATAACCACTTTAACCGCTTTTACAGGCGGTAGCAACCGGTTTTTTAGTCTCCGGTTTCACGGTAACTGGGCTGGTGTTTTTCACTTGTTGTTTGAAAACCGGCTTTTTATCTTCGGCTTTCCCTGCCGGTTTTGCCGCCGGACAGGTTGAACCGGTTTAACCGCTACAGGTGCATGTGAACCGGAGCCGTGTGCGCAGGTTTAACAGGATGAGCTGCAGGCGATGGTTTTTTTGCAGGAGCGGTTACCGGAGTGGCTTTTTTAGCTGCCGGAGCACGGACTGGTCGTTTTTTTGCCGGAACTGCTGATTTTGAATGGGCTGTCTTACTTGCTGACGCTGCAGGTTTCTTTACCACAGGTGTATGTTTTTTTGGACTGTCCTTTTTTACAGGTTTTGCCGGTGCTGGCTTTTTGGCAACAACTTTCTTTGGCAGCTGGTTTAGCGGCCTTTTTAGGTTGCACTTTTTTAACGGCTTTGACCGGTTTTTTCTTGATTGCCATATGGTTAGGCTTTTTTTGTGACAAACACTGTTAAAGGGACGTCATTAACTTCAATTTGGGTGCCATTCGCTAATTTCGGCAACCAAATCGAGTTTGTCTGCCAAAATTTCCGCGCAAATATAATAATTAAATTCTCTTATTGTCTCCTCTAATGTTTGCGCACCTCCGATTTGTACATTTATCCGGTCTGTAAGCTCAAATTCCTGGTCTTTTCTGATTTTCTGGATCCGGTTTACCAGTTCCCGGGCATTTCCTTCCCTTTCCAGTTCAGGTGTAACCGTTACATCCAGGGCAACCGTCAGGGGGCCTTTTGTGGCAACCATCCAGCCCGGAATATCCTCGCTGCTGATTTCCACCTCTTCCAGGGCAATTTCAATGGGTTCTCCCCGTCAATCGGCAACCTGAATTTTACCTTCTTTTTCCAGTTTGCTGATATCCTGCCTGGGTGAATCTGGCCAAAGCACTGCTGACCGCCTTCATTTTTGCGCCCAGTTTTTTACCAAGCAGATACGAAATTTGGTTTTATCTTTTTATGAATAAACTCATTATCGGCTTCCAGGTATTCAATTTCCTTAACATTTACTTCTGATCTGATCAGTTCCTCCACTTTTTCCAACTGCGTCTTTCATTCCCGGATTCAGAACCGGGATCAGCACTTTTTGGAGGGCTGACGAACTTTAATATTTATTTTTTTCCGGAGAGATAAGAATCAGGGAAGAAGCATCCTGTGCCAGTTGCATTCTTTCTTCCAGATCCATATCGATAGCTGCATTTTTTACATCCGGGAAATCGGTAAGATGAACAGATTCAAATTCAGACCTGCCGGTTACTTGATTCAGATTCTGAAAAAGCCAGTCTGCAAAAAATGGAGATATCGGGGCAATCAGCTTGCTCAGGGTTTCCAGGCATTCATATAAAGTCTGGTAAGCACTTCTTTTATCCTGTTCATATTCACCTTTCCAAAACCGGCGACGGCACAGCCGCACATACCAGTTACTGAGATCTTCATCCACAAAATCCTCTATCAGCCGGCCGGCAACGGTAGGTTCATAATCATCCAAACTGTAAATCACTTTTTTTACCAGGCTGTTCAGTGCAGAAGATATCCATTGATCAATTTCAGGTCTTTCTGCCAGAGGAATATATGCTTCTTTAAAAGCAAATCCATCCACATTGGCATACAGGGCAAAAAACTGGTAAGTATTATATAAGTGTGCCAAAAAATTTTCGCTGCACTTCCTTGATACCTTCAGTATCAAATTTCATACTGTCCCAGGGTGATGCATTGGTGATCAGATACCAGCGTGTGGCATCTGCACCAAACTGGTCAATGGTTTTAAATGGATCAACCACATTGCCCACCCGCTTACTCATTTTATTTCCGTTCTTATCCAGCACCAGTCCATTGGAAACCACGTTTTATAGGCAACGCTGTCAAACAACATTACGGCCAGGGCATGCAGGGTATAAAACCATCCCCGGGTCTGATCTACACCTTCAGCAATAAAATCTGCCGGGAAACTTTTTTTGAATTTCTCTTTATTTTCAAAAGGATAATGCCATTGGGCATAAGGCATCGCACCGGAATCAAACCATACATCCATCAGGTCAGGAATGCGGTTCATTTTTTTACCCTGGCTGCTCACCAGAACTAATTTCATCCACAAAGGTTTGTGCAGATCCAGAGTAGTCAGCGATTTACTCCCGTATTTATCTCATCTCCGAAATACTTTCTTGGCTTTTTCTACTTCGTCCAGCAGATTCCTGGATAGAACCAATACATTTTTCTTCTTCTCCATCTTCCGTTCTCCAGATCGGCAAGGGAGTTCCCCAAAAACGGCTTCGGCTCAGATTCCAGTCCACCATATTCTCCAGCCAGTTGCCAAATCGTCCTTCGCCGGTAGATGCTGGTTTCCATTGAATGGTTTTATTCAGTTCAACCATTCGGTCTTTTACAGCCGTGGTTTTAATAAACCAGGCATCCAGCGGATAATATAAAATGGGTTTATCTGTTCTCCAGCAATGCGGATAAGTATGTTCGTATTTTTCAATTTTAAAAGCCCGGTTTTCTTTTTTCAGTTTTACGCAGATGTCCACATTAACATCTACATATTTCGGATCATCTTTATAATTTTTTACATACCGGCCGCTGAATTCACCCACACCATCAACAAATTTTCCCTCTTTATCCACCAGGATCAGGATTCCGAGGTTATTTTTTTTGCCAACTTTAAAATCATCTGCTCCAAATGCCGGAGCGGTATGCACGATACCGGTTCCATCTTCCGTGGTAACAAAATCTCCCAGTAACTATCCGGAAAGGATCTGCATCCGGAGTGATGCTTCTGGATATTTTCCAGACTTCCCGCTTCGCTGGGAATTAATTGTTCGTAACGGCAGTTCTCCAGCCTTGCACCTGAAAAAGAAGATAAGATTTTCCAGGGTAATATTTTCGAAGCAGGTTGATAAGCGTTAAAATCAGCGTTTTCATCTTCCGGTTTAAAATATTTTGCCAAGCAGTGATTTTGCCAGAACGACATGAACCGGTAGATGGGTATATGGATTGAAAGTCTGAACAAGAACATATTCAATATCCGGCCCAACCGTCAGTCCCAGATTGGAAGGAAGGGTCCAGGGTGTAGTTGTCCAGGCCAGAAAAAAAATCTCCGGATTGTCTGCTCCGGTCAGTTTTTCGAAAAGAAATCCGGATTGCGTTGTTCTTAACCGCCTTAAACATGGCCACACAACTGGTATCCTTTACATCCTTATAAGTTCCCGGCTGATTGAGTTCATGCGAACTTAATCCGGTTCCGGCTGCAGGGGAATAAGGCTGAATACTTACACTTTCGAACAACAAATCCTTGCTGTAAAGCTCTTTAAGTATCCACCAAAGCGTTTCAATATATTGATTTTCAAAGGTGATATAAGGATGTTCCAGGTCAACCCAGTAGCCCATTCGTTCGGTTAGTTCATCCCATTTATCCTTATAACGTAATACCGCTTCCCGGCATTTCTGATTATATTCTTCTACAGATATTTTTTTCCCAATATCTTCTTTTGTAATGCCCAGTTCTTTTTCCACACCGAGTTCTACCGGTAGTCCATGGGTATCCCAGCCACCTTTTCGTTCTACCTGGAAACCCTGCATGGTCTTATACCGGCAAACCAGGTCCTTTAAGTGTCCGGCTGATAACATGGTGAATACCAGGCAACCCATTGGCACTGGGTGGACCTTCATAAAAAACAAAGGGTGTTTTTCCGTCCCTTAAATCAATACTTTTTTGAAAAGCATGGGTGGATTTCCATTGATCCAGCACCGTCCGACCGATTTCCGGCAGATTCAGCTTCTCATATTCTTTGTATTGCCCGGCCATACTGATCGTTAATAATGAATGGATTAGGAAATAATAATGAAAAAAAGAAAAAGTAACAATTCAAAATGGGTGCAAAGCTAATGAATTCGCGGGTTTTTTTCCACGTATAACACCCCGGTTATAAATCGTTTGTGTACGATATACGTAAAGTATAGTTACGCGGAAGTTGAGCATAATCAAGCGGTTAAGCATAATCAATTATCCACAATGAAATCCTTTGGCATAATTTATGTTTGAAAAAAGGAGTCCGATCCTTTTTAAAATCATTGGGACGAATCTGTAAAAGACGTCCTCGGTTCTGAAAAATTTTTTTCTACGGTTTAGGGTTTAGGGGTTAAAAAGGGGGGTATTCCTACTCCCCTTCCTTTTATACTTAAGGCGTTTTTTTATTAATCCGCACCTTCCCGTTTTTAATTCCTTTTATCGCGTTTGCAAAAACCAATGCTAGTGATGTTATTGTATTTTTTTCCCAATTCCTGAATCACCATTTCGAAACCAGTTTCTGAAAGACCACCTTTTTGCCCCTTATAAAAAAGCCTCCTTATTGGGAGGTTTTTTTGTTAATAAATGTCAGTATGCTAAGTTCCCGTCGGAATTGCAAACCACCAAACCCTATGATCCATTTTTTGCTCTGGTCTTTTTGTAAATTCTGATCGCCAGCATTAGTACAATTGCAAGTGAAGCGATACCGATAAGCCCAAAGATCCAGCTCATTGCCTGTTTTACTGTAGCCAGAAATACGATTGCGAATAACAACAGAGTTGCCATTTCATTCCAAATGCGAAGTTTTTGAGAACTGAATCGGAAAATACCTTTTTGTTGTTCCCGAAATAATACATGCAAAGTGAAGTGATAGAGATAAAGGATCAGTACAAATATCAGTTTCACGATCAGCCAGTCTGGTGTAGCTCCCAGCATGATCCAGATCCATGGTCCGAAAATAAGAGTAAGCAGCGCTGACGGCCAGGTAATACCCAGCCATAATCTCTTGATCATTATGCGAAACTGAGCAAGAAGTATTTCCCGTTCCGGACCGGTTTTTTCCGAAGCTTCCGTATTATATATAAAAAGCCTTACAATATAAAACATGCCGCTAAACCAGGTAACAACAAAAATAATATGCAGGGCCTTTATGTATAAATAGGTCATATTCATCTGTTAACCCAATCCGCCAGGGTTTGTACCCAGAGCGGGTGCGTATTCAAACATGGAATCATGGCATATTCAGTTCCCCCCGAAGCCAGAAAACTTTCTTTTCCGCGGATCTCTATTTCTTCCAGTGTTTCCAGACAGTCGCTTACGAAAGCCGGACAAACAACCAGCAGTTTTTTAATTCCTTCTCCGGGCATTTCCTTCAACCTGAAATCAGTATAAGGTTTTAACCAGGGATCTTTTAACAACCGGGACTGAAATGAAAAACTAAACTTATTTTTCGGCAAACCGATTTCAGACAGTAATCAGCTCCATGGTTCGCAGACACTGATGCCGGTAACAGGTTTGGTGAGCAACAGAATCGGTATTACAACAATCTGCCATTTGCAGACAATGATGATGAGTTGGATCAGATTTGATCACATGTCTTTCAGGTATGCCATGGAAACTGAACAAGAGGTGATCGAAATCCCTTTGCAGGTATGGCCTCATGTTTTCTGCCATCGCATGAATATAACCGGGGTTATTATAAAAGGGAGGAATAAATTTTAGCCTGAAATCATAGTTTTTTTTTCGGTGAATTTCCTTTGCATCCTCAACTGCAGTTTCATAAGATGACATGGCATAGTGCGGATACAGGGGAATGGCAATGACTTCTTCCAGATCAGGAATCCGTTCTAACAGGGATTCATACGCCGACTCTATGTCGGGATTTCCATATCGCATTCCGACGCTGACGGGTGCCGATTGAGCACTTTGTAAGTTTGTCTGCAAGTTCCCTGGTTAATTGTACCAGTGGTGATCCGTTTTTAGTCCAGATAGTGCGATATGCTTCGGCTGACTTCGGCGCCCTGGCCGGGACAATCACCGTCCGCACAAGTAGATTTCGCACGGCCCAGTTGTCGATGACTCTTTTGTCGGTAAGAAATTCATTCAGGTATTTCCTCACTTCATGCACTTCCGTTGAATCCGGTGAACCCAGGTTCATTAATATTATACCGGTTTTCAATTTTGACATTTGCAAATGTAGTTAAGAAACCGGCTTTAAATCGGCTAACATGACTTTAATCATCTTTTGAAATGATAAGAAACATATATGGAAATGACATTACCATGACATTAAAATAAGGCAATAGAAGTCGCACCAGTTAATTTTGACGTACTAAAATAAGAATGAGCAAGAATCCAACAACAGAGCTTTCCAATTTCTTCGTTATCGGAATTAATTATAAGAAGACCGATGCCGAGATCAGGGGTTCATTTGCCATTGGACCTGAGCAATATGAAAATATATTGAAACTCGCCGGTCAGTATGAAGTGCGCGACTTGTTTATTTTATCTACCTGTAACCGCTCTGAAATTTATGGCATGGCTGACCATCCGGAACAACTTGCAAATCTGTTTTGTTCCCAGACAAAGGGTTCAGCAGAACTTTTCAATGAACTGGCCTACCGGAAAAGAGGTATGGAAGCCCTGAAACATTTATTTGATGTGGGAGCCGGACTGGATTCGCAAATTTTGGGCGACTATGAAATTGTGGGGCAGATCCGTAAAGCAATGAAATTCGCAAAAGAAAAAGGCTATATCCACTCATTCCTGGAAAGAACCCTGAACCAGGTTTTACAATCTTCGAAAGAAATCAAAAATAATACGGTCCTGAGTGACGGCACCGTATCCGTGGCTTTTGCCGCCGTTCAGTATATCCGTGAAAACATCAGATCGCTGAAAGATAAACGGATTCTCCTGCTTGGTACAGGAAAAATCGGAACCATCACCTGTAAGAACCTGGTCGACTATCTCTCTACCAGTCATATTACCCTGATGAACCGGACGCCCGAAAAAGCGGACGGCCTTGCATCAGCTTTTGGTTTACGAACAGCCTCTATTGAAACGCTGCAGGAAGAAATAAAAAATGCTCATATTATCCTGGTTGCAACCAATGCATCCGAACCGGTTATACTATTTGATGACCTGGAAAATCAGCCAGACAGAAAACTTATCATCGATCTTTCCATTCCCTGTAATGTTGAAAAATCAGTAGCAGCAATTACCGGATATCACTCTGATAGATGTTGACGGTCTTTCCAAATTAAAAGACGAAACCCTGTTACGACGTGCTGCCGAAGTTCCCAAGGCCCGGAAGATTATTCAAAGCCATCTGGATGAATTGCTGGACTGGCATGAAATGCGCAAACATGTACCCGTTCTGAAGCAGGTAAAAATAAAACTGCAGGAGATCCATGGCTCACCCCTATTTGAACAGCCTCTGCCTGCGCAGCCGTCTTCTATTCAAAGGGATCAGAAAATCCAGCGCGTACTGAATGGTATGGCTTCAAAAATGCGCCGCGAAAATCAACGTGGCTGTTTTTATATCGAAGCAATCAACGAGTTTATCGCAGGCTGATAAACAGATTAAAATGATCAAGAAAACTCAGGATAGGCACGCGCGAAAGTCAACTTGCCCTTTGGCAGGCCAACCTGGTGAAGTCTTTGCTCAAACACCAGGGTATTGAATCCGAACTCGTCACTATAAAAAGTGAAGGCGACCTGGACCTGTCCACTCCACTCTATGCGATGGGTGTGCAGGGAATATTTACACGCAGTCTTGACCAGGCACTCTTAAATAATAAAATTGATCTTGCAGTGCATTCAATGAAAGATGTGCCCGTTCAATTACCATCCGGTATTCGGGAAGCCGCAGTATTGGAAAGAGACAATCCTTACGATCTTCTGGTACCACATCCATCCAAAAGCAATTTCATCCCAGGGCCCATCAACTATTGCATCCAGTAGTTTGAGAAGAAAAGCACAATGGCTTCACCGTTATCCCACCGACAATATTGAACCTATTCGTGGTAATGTGAATACACGTTTAAAAAAACTGGCTGCAAGTGAATGGCGGGGAGCCATTTTCGCCGCCGCCGGACTTGAGCGTATCGGTCTGCGGCCTTCAAATGCAGAGCAATTGGACTGGATGATTCCCGCTCCTGCCCAGGGGGCTATTTTAGTAGTATGCCGAATCCAGGATGAAAATATTGTTGAAGCATGCCGGCCCTTTCACCATCAGGAAACGGCTTTTTGTGTAAAAGTAGAAAGAGATTTTTTAGCCGGCCTGTTGGGAGGATGTTCTACCCCGATCGGAGCGTTGGCAGTAATTTCGGGAGATGATATTTTTTTACGCGGAAACCTCCTGGATTCCTCTGGTGTAAAAATGATTTCAATAGAAAAAAGAATATCACTGGAACTGGCATCCAGTCTTGGATCGGCAGCTGCCCATGAATTACTCCGGAACGGTGGAGATGAAATAGTGAAGCAGAAACAACATGCGTGAACGCCGGTATACGATATTATCCACTGCCGCCCTTCCATTTGAACGTATTGGTCATATTCCGAATTCAGTTGATATCCGGGTTCTTCCGTTTACTGAAATCATTCCCAGAATCGATGAAAAGTATTAAACCGCAAATCGAAACGCTTTCGGCAAAAAACATAACCGCTGTTTTTACGAGTGCCCATGCGGTAAACTTTGTGTCTGATTTGCTTCCGCAAAAGCCAAATTGGAAAATCTACTGTATCCGGAATGAAACGCGTGCTGCTGTGAGCAATCGCTTTGGCAATAATTGCATTGTCAATTTTGCGAATAATGCCTTAGACTTATCCAAATGCATGATAGCTGATGAAGTGAAGGAAGCAGTATTTTTCTGTGGTGACCAGCGAATGGATATCTTACCGGACGAACTGAAAAAAAATGGCATTGAATTGACTGAACTGATTGTTTATGATACCCGGTTAACACCCAGGCAAATCGCTGATCAGCCGGATGCAATATTGTTTTTCAGTCCAACAGCTGTAAGAAGTTTTTTCTCCATAAATAAGTTATCTCGCTGAAACAGCCGTATTTGTCATGGGGAAAACAACAGCAGCTGCACTGAATCCATTTAAAACGGGACCAGTAATTATTTCCCCGGAACCTGACAAGGCTTTTGTATTCAAGATGGCAATAGAATATGCCGCAGCACATCCTATAACATGAACATGATCAAGAACGATTTAATAATAAGAACTCTCCGGGGTGAACCCACGGAAAGAACCCCGGTTTGGATGATGCGTCAAGCGGGCCGCTATCTTCCCGACTATCGCATTTTACGTGACAAATATGACTTTTTCACGCGTGTTCAAACTCCGGCGCTTGCAACTGAAATTACGCTGCAACCCGTAGATCAGATCGGTGTAGACGCGGCGATTCTTTTTTCAGATATCCTGGTTGTGCTGCAGGCTATGGGACTGGAAGTGCAGCTCATCGAAAACAAAGGACCCATCCTCCCGGATCCCGTAAGATCGATCGCCGATCTGAAGCGCGTTTTTGTACCGGATACTGAAGAGAGTCTGGGATATGTTTTCGATGCGATCCGTTTAACAAAACAGGAACTGAATAACCGGGTTCCGCTGATCGGATTTGCCGGGGCTCCCTGGACCCTGCTTTGCTATATGGTAGAAGGCAAAGGGTCTAAAACCTTTGACTCAGGTAAAGTCTTTCTGTTTTACCCAACCGGAACTTGCACACACGCTATTGCAAATGTTAACCGATACAACCATTGCCTACCTGAAACAACAGGTGAAAGCGGGTGCAGATATAATTCAGCTGTTCGACTCCTGGGGTGGATTGCTGAGCCCGGATGATTTTGAAATATTTTCACTGCAATATATGCGGCAGATTATACAGGAATTAAAGCATGAAGTACCGACAATTTTATTTGCCAAGGGAGCCTGGGGTTCAATACCAGAAATGGTTGCCACTGGTGCGACAGGTCTCGGACTGGACTGGTGCATCCGTCCCGAGATCGCGCGGAAAATGGCTGGTCCCCGGGTTACTCTGCAGGGAAATTTTGATCCCGCCCGCCTGCTGAGTCCAATTCCTGAGCTGAAAAAGGAAGTGACCAGGATGCTGAATGGTTTCGGGCCAGGCCGTCATATCGCAAATCTGGGTCATGGTATTCTACCGAATGTTCCTGTAGACCATGCTAAAGCATTTGTAGATACCGTAAAAAATCATAGCTATCAAAATCAGGAAAAACAAATTTTCTCCTCCTTATAAATATGATTGTTAACAGCCCGTATAAATCTGCACTGGTTCTTTTCCGCGAACGCTGGATACATTATATACAGTCGTTACAGGATAGAATTTGCACATGCACTGGAAAAAATAGATGGCGGGGCCAGGTTTATGAAGACCGCTGGGAAAGAGGGGAAAATGGGGCGGCGGTAAAACGAGGGTAATCGAAAATGGCCGCATATTTGAAAAAGGTGGTGTAAATACATCTGTTGTTTTCGGAAATGTATCAGATGCCATGCGAACGCAATTGAAAATTGAAGGGTCGAATTGGTTTGCCGGCGGATTATCTCTAGTCATACATCCGTTGAATCCCTTTGTGCCCACTGTTCATGCAAATTGGCGTTATTTTGAATTGTATGATGAAACCGGTGGAATAAAAGACCGCTGGTTTGGCGGTGGTACCGATCTCACTCCCTATTATTTATTTGAAGAAGATGCCAGACATTTTCATACTTTATTAAAACAAACCCTGGATCCATTCGGAAAGGAATTATATCCAATATATAAAAAAGCATGTGACCAGTATTTCTCAAATCATCATCGGAATGAAGAAATGCGTGGTATTGGAGGAATTTTTTATGATTACCTGCGTCCGACAGAATGAAGAAGAAGCTGAAAAATTATTCGCTTTCCAGGAAGCAAATGGAAATGCCTTTTTAGATGCATATCTGCCGATAGTGGAAAAACGAAAAGATTATCCATTTGGTGAAAATGAAATCAAATGGCAGGAAATCCGACGCGGCCGTTATGTGGAATTCAATCTGATCCATGACCGGGGTACTCTGTTCGGATTAAAAACAAATGGAAGAACAGAAAGTATTCTGATGAGCCTTCCGCCCCGGGCGAGTGGATTTATAATTATCAGCCGCTGGCTGGGAGCAAGGAAGATGAATTGCTGGAAGTATGTCTTCATCCGAAAGACTGGCTGGAGAAATAATTTTAATGTGATAAATGTGGATTGGTGATTCTTCACAAATCCACATTCACCACACTTATAAATAAAGTGCTTAATAAAAACGGATTATGATATTACAAAAACGGACCAGAATTCTCCGTGCAAATCCTGCCATAAGGAGTTTGGTTGCCGAAACGCATTTGCGGGCATCAGATTTTATTGCTCCGCTTTTTATTGATGAAGGCAAACAATTACATCAGGAAATTGCTTCCATGCCCGGCTATTTCCGGAACAGCCTGGACGTAACCGTAAAAGAAGTAAAAGAACTCCATAGCCGGGGACTGAAATCCGTATTGCTTTTTATCAAATGTAAAGATGAATTGAAAGATAATACCGGCAAAGAAGCCTGGAACCGGATGGGCTTATGCAACGAAGTATTAAGGCCATCAAGGATGCAGTTCCGGAAATACTGTTGATGACCGATGTGGCGCTGGATCCCTATTCTTCTTATGGTCATGATGGCATTGTAAAAGATGGAGAAATATGTAAATGATGAAACGGTAGAAGCACTGGTAAAAATGAGTCTGAGCCATGCTGAAGCAGGCGCTGATTTTGTTGCGCCCAGCGATATGATGGATGGTCGCATTGGTGCTATCCGTGAAGGCCTTTGAAAAAAACGGATTACACCAAAACAGGTATCATGGCTTACAGTGCAAAATATGCTTCCTGTTTTTATGGCCCCTTCCGGGATGCATTGGATTCCGCACCGGGATTTGGCGATAAAAAAACCTACCAGATGGATTATGCCAACCGCATGGAAGCGGTTAAAGAAGCTTTGATGGATGTGGAAGAAGGCGCCGATATCGTGATGGTAAAACCTGCGCTTGCCTATCTGGATATTATACGTGAAGTAAAAAATGCAGTGCGCGTGCCCGTTAGTGCGTACAATATCAGCGGGGAATATGCCATGATAAAAGCGGCTGCAAAAATGGGCTGGCTGGATGAAAACAAAGCCATCCTGGAAACACTGACTGCCATTAAAAGAGCCGGCGCCGATCTGATTGCCACCTATTTTGCAAGAGATGCGCTGGAGTTGTTGGAGGATTGAGGAGTGTCTGGAAGTACGGAAGTTGTGAAATGCAGTCAGCGTAAAATTTTTTATTTTTACTTTTCATGAACATACAAAAAAGCAGGAATCTATTTCAACGGGCGCAGAAATCAATTCCAGGTGGTGTAAATTCTCCGGTTCGTGCATTTCGCAGTGTAGGCGGAACACCTCTTTTTATAAAAAAAGCAAAAGGCAGTTATCTCTATGATGCCGATGGAAACAAATACATTGATTATATCGCATCCTGGGGTCCTATGATTCTGGGGCATGCTCATGAAGAAGTGGTGAAAGCCATTCAGGAAAGAGCTGCGCTGTCAACCTCCTATGGCGCACCTACCGAACTGGAAATTGAAATGGCGGAACTGATTACAGGAAATGGTTCCGAATGTGGATCTGATACGGATGGTAAGTAGTGGGACTGAAGCCTGTATGAGTGCAGTCCGGCTGGCACGTGGATTTACAGGAAAAAATAAAATCCTCAAGTTCGAAGGCCACTATCACGGACATGCAGATACGTTTCCTGGTAAACGCTGGCAGCGGAATAGCTACTCTGCAAATACAAACCGTTCCCGGAGTTACGGCAGGCGTAGCCCAGGATACGCTGACCGCTCCTTTTAATAATCTCCCCGCAGTTGAAGCTCTGGTTAAACAATATGCAGGAGAAATTGCCGCCATCATCGTGGAACCGGTAGCCGGAAATATGGGATGCATTCTGCCTGAAAAAGGATTTCTGGAAGCCCTGAGAAAAATCTGCGATCAGGAAAATATCATTTTGATTTTTGATGAAGTGATGACGGGCTTCCGTCTGGCTCCCGGTGGTGCGCAGGAAAAACTTGGAATCCAGGCTGACCTGGTTACCTATGGCAAAGTAATCGGCGGCGGCATGCCTGTGGGTGCTTTCGGAGGCCGGAAAGAAATCATGGAACATATCGCTCCACTGGGAAAAGTATACCAGGCCGGCACTTTAAGCGGTAATCCGATTGCAATGATTGCCGGTATATCCACATTGAAAATATTAAAAGCAAATCCCGCTATATATACCGAACTGGAAGAAAAAACAAGATACCTGCATGCCGGTCTGGACAAAGAGTTGAAGAAAAAAAACATTCCGTTTGTAATAAACCGCTTCGGCTCCATGATCAGTGTACACTTCACGGAAAATCCTGTAAGAGATTTCGAATCCTCATCCCGTTCAGATACAAGACAGTTCAACAGGTTTTTCCACGACATGCTGGAACAAGGCATCTATCTGCCTCCCTCAGCGTTTGAAAGTTGGTTTCTGAATAATGCGCTTTCTACACGGGATCTGGATGAAACGATTGAAGCGGCTGCGCAACTGTAAGACTTAAAACCTTTCGTTAACATGGGTCATTAAGCGTTCACTCCTGTATCAATTCCGAACAGAATTCTAAAAACAGTATTAATCTAAATGCTTGATTAGTTGAAGACTGCAAGTCCGGCATTTGATTCGAGGGAAACTAAATATTTTCCGGAATCAATAATTCATATATCATGTTCAGAAGCTATCTCAAAACTGCCTGGCGATTCCTTCTCGCAAACAAAACCTTCAGTTTTATCAATGTATTCGGACTGGCCATAGGCACACTAAGTTGTCTTTATATTCTGGTGTATGTTAAAGACCAGTTTAGCTATGATAAACATCATGCGGATGTCAAACAAATTTATCGACTCGACAAAAAGCAAAAAGGTCCTGACGGCAGTTATAATCTTGCGATTTCAGGCGGATTCATGGCCCCTGCTTTGAAACGGGAATTTCCGGAGATTGAACAATTCACCCGGGTAGTTCCATTTATCGGAATTGACAAACACATTCTGAATTATAAGAATCACTCCATTTATGAAAAGAACCCTTTTTATGTCGATTCCACTTTTTTTGAAGTGTTTTCATATCATTTTGTAGCAGGTAATAAGAACGCGCTGATGAAACCATATACGGTCGTTTTATTAAAATCAACCGCAGATAAACTGTTTGGGAACATTGACCCTGTCGGCAAAACCATTACGATGGATAATTCGCAGGGAAAAACGGACTATACAGTAACCGGTGTTGTTGATGAAAGTCTGGGGAAATCACACCTTCAGGGAAATATTTTTATTTCCATGAATAGCGGCGGGAATGGCGACTATACCATGCATAATCTGTCCTGGACAAATAATAACTATATCGGTTCCTACCTCAAACTCCGGCCGAATATTAATATCGAGCGCCTTGAAAAAAAATTCCCCGCATTTGTAAAGAGGTATGGTGGAAAAGAACTGAAAGAAGCAGGTTTGGAAATTGGGATGTACCTGCAACCCATATCCAGTATACACACTACAACGGGATTGGAAAATCCGGGAATCGGTAAGCCTGTAAGTACAACCTTTCTTTATATCCTTTCTCTTATAGCGGCTTTGATTCAAATCATTGCCTGTATTAACTTTATGAATTTGTCCACGGCCCGCGCATCAAAAAGAGCAAAGGAAGTGGGTGTGAGAAAAGTGATTGGTGCAGACAGAAATGATCTGATCAGGCAGTTCATGGGTGAATCATTTTTACTCTCTCTTATATCCGTGATGATCGCTGTGCCGTTACTCATCATCCTGCTGCCATACCTGAATCAGATTACCCGGGCAGATATTCCATTTGATTTTCTGAAAGATTTCAGAGTCTGGATCATGCTTTGTTCACTTGTTCTGATTACCGGGTTAATTGCCGGCAGTTATCCCGCTTTTTATCTGTCCGCGTTCCGGGCGATCCGGGTGATCAAAGGAAATTTCACCAGTGAAATTTCAGCTACTGGTATTCGTCGTTCACTGGTCGTTTTTCAATTCGTATTGTCTATTGTCCTTATTACGGGTATCGTTATTATATACAGTCAGCTCAATTACATTAAAAATAAAGACCTGGGATTTGATAAGGATCAGCGGTTAATATTCACATTTAATTCAGGTGAATCCTTTGAGAAAATTCCAACATTTATGGAAGACCTGAGAAAAATTTCAGGCATCAGGGAGGTCAGTAATTCGAGTAAGTTCCTGAGTAATCCTGCACTGTTTTCCAATGTATTTACTTTACCTGGTCAGAGTCGCACGGAGGCGAAATACGCGAATTTTATAGTAAGTGATGAATTTTTTGTTAAGGCAAACGGTATTCAGCTAATCAGCGGCAGGGATTTCATGGCTGATGATTCAGCCAAAATTCTGGTCAACGAAACATTTGTCAGGAAAATGGGCATTGATCCTATGAACGCCTCCGGGTTGCGTTTAACGACGCACAATCCCGTGTTTGGGAAATTGCCGGGGTGATGAAAGATTTTAACTTCGGAACATTACACAAAGATGTAGAAAGCTTTATGCTTTGGATAAATCATAAACAGGATGGTCTTTGGGCAAATCTGACCGTACATAGCGCTACATCAAATTATAAAGAGCTACTCGCTAAAATAGAATCCCTCTGGCAGAAAGATGTTCCGGGAGTTCCATTCGAATATAATTTTTTAGACGAGCAGGTGCAAAAACAATATGAATCTGATATTTCAATGTCCAGCATCATTGATGCTTTTACGATTGTAGCGGTATGTATTTCCTGCCTCGGATTGTTCGGACTGGCAGCTTTTAGTGCAGAACAACGCAATAAAGAAATTGGTATCCGAAAAGTATTAGGTGCAAGTACCATCGGAATAGTTCGATTATTGTCAAAAGACTTTCTGACGCTTGTATTCATCGCTTTTATCATTGCAACTCCCATTTCCTGGTGGACGATGAATAAATGGTTACAGGGATTTGCGTACAGGATTCCAATCAGTTGGTGGATGTTTGCTATAGCAGGATTTGCGACGATCCTGATTGCGTTGTTTACTGTAAGCTCACAGGCGATTAGAGCTGCAGTGATGAATCCCGTGAAAAACCTTAGGGCGAGAGTAGACGCGGCTGCTTGACGAGCTGACTATGCTTTGAAAAGAAGTTCACAAGGTTTAAGCCCCGTATGTTTTTTAAACGCAGTGGAGAAATGGGAAATGGAGGAATATCCCAGCATGACGGAAACATCGGTAACGCTCAAGCCTTTTTCATATAAAAGATAACGCGCATGTTCCATGCGCTGGCTCTGGTAAAAATCAAAAATTGTTGTTCCGAACAGTTCCTTGAATCCTTTTTTCAGGTAACATTCGTTGATGGCCACTTTACGGCTGAGTTCCCGGATGGTGAGGGGTTCGCCAATATGTTCCAGCAGGATTTCCCTGGCCTGGGTGATTTTTTCCCGGTCAGCTTCGTTGGCAAGAAATTTACACTGAAAGGCTTCCACTTCTTTTTCACCCAGCATACATTCCAGACTGTAAAGCAGTAACATCTGGGTTTGTGCATTGATAAAAATATTTTCCAGGCTGTCGGTATAATTATGATTCAGCAATACCTTCCAAAACCATTCGGGTGCGGCTGCAAAGTGATAGTATTTTTGAAAAAGAAGAAGGATGTTTGAAATGGAGTACATTGTCAGATAGGCTTCCGGATAGATGCTGGGGTTTCACAAACTGCGAAAGGTGAACTGGGGAAAATCTGAAACTCATTACATCCACCGTTTCAGTACGATCCGGGCAAAGTCCGGAAATTATGCAGTCTGCAGGAGTCGCATTCCTTCTCCTTCTGCCTGCAATAAACATTGCCGGAGATACAAAAACGAAGTTCAAAATAATTTTCCTGTGGTTTTTCCCGCTGGTAGTGATAAACCATCATTCCGGTATCTTCCAGGCTCCACTGCGGATTCTTTTCGTAACGGCGGATAGATATACTGAACGGAACCCGGAATCTGTCGCTCCTTTTCCTGCAATAGCAGCAATTGCTCCTGCATAAAGGGCTGTTTATAGGCCAGGGTGAGTATATCCGGGGGCTGATGCATAAATATGTCGGCAAATTTAGCCCCTAAATTCCAAATCGGTGACAAATTGTTGGTTGAGCCATTGATATACCCTGGGTGACCACTTTTTTATCAGGGTAATTTGACCCAAAAAAATAGTTTAAAAAAGACGGTTTTCAACCCGGTTCTTCCCCCTGATTTTCAGTAAATTTGCAAACCCTGTTATTTTACATCTAATAACCGGTTTTTCAATTAAATATGAACGAAAGTCTACAACAGGTTGCAGCTCCTGCAGTCAATGGTTACGGAGCAGATAGTATTCAGGTTCTGGAAGGGTTGGAAGCAGTAAGAAAAAGACCCGCGATGTATATCGGAGATGTGGGTGTAAAAGGTTTGCATCACCTGGTATATGAAGTGGTAGATAATTCCATTGATGAAGCGCTTGCCGGATATTGCAAAAATATCATTGTAGAGATCTATGCAGATAATTCCGTCAGCGTAGAAGATGATGGCCGTGGTATTCCAACAGGCATGAATACCAAAGAGAAAAAAAGTGCACTGGAAGTGGTAATGACCGTTCTGCATGCAGGTGGAAAATTTGATAAGAATACCTATAAAGTTTCCGGTGGTTTGCATGGTGTGGGTGTAAGTTGTGTAAATGCACTCAGCAGCGATCTGCATGTAACCGTACAACGTGAAGGAAAAATATTTGAACAGGAATATAAAATCGGAATTCCGCAATATCCGGTCCGAGAAATCGGAGTAAGTGATAAAACAGGCACCCGGGTACATTTCTGGCCCGATGCTTCCATTTTTATCGACTCTGGTTTATAACAGGGATATTCTGGAAAGCCGTCTGCGGGAACTGTCTTTTCTGAACAAGGGAGTGCGAATTGTCATCAATGACCTGCGGGAAATGGATGACGAAGGTAAATTTTATACAAAAACATTTTACAGCGAAGGAGGTATTGTTGAATTTCTGGAAATGCTGGACAGTAATGCGGCGCAGGACTCCACTGATTCCCAAACTCATTTATGTGAAGGTGCATGATGCAGCAACCAATGTAGCCGTAGAAGTTGCCCTGACTTATAATGACAGTTACAGTGAACATATTTATTCTTATGTAAATAATATCAATACCATTGAAGGTGGTACCCATGTTGCCGGTTTCCGCCGGGCACTGACCAGGGTATTTAAAAGTTATGGTGACAAACAAAATCATTTTGAAAAAGCAAAAGTTGAAATTGAAGGCGATGATTTTCGCGAAGGACTGAGTGCTATCATTTCCGTAAAAGTTCCCGAACCACAGTTTGAAGGACAAACAAAAACCAAACTTGGGTAATAATGAAGTCAGTGGTATCGTGGATACAACTGTTTCCAAAGTACTGGAAGCTTACCTGGAAGAAAATCCACAGGGAAGCAAAAAATATTATTCAGAAAGTGATCCTTGCCGCACAGGCAAGAGCAGCAGCCAGAAAAGCCAGAGAACTGGTACAGCGCAAAAGCGTTCTTAGCGGTGGCGGATTACCGGGTAAACTGGCCGATTGTTCTGAAAGAAATCCGGAACGATGTGAACTATACCTGGTGGAAGGAGATTCTGCGGGTGGAACAGCCAAACAGGGCCGTGACAGAAGTTTCCAGGCCATTCTGCCATTCAGGGGTAAGATCCTGAATGTGGAAAAAGCAATGGAACACCGGATTTATGAAAATGAAGAAATCCGGAATATGTATACCGCCCTGGGTGTAACAGTGGGTACGGCCGAAGATCCCAAAGCATTAAACCTGGTAAAACTCCGGTACCATAAAGTGATCATCATGACGGATGCCGATGTGGATGGCAGTCATATCGCCACCCTGATCCTTACTTTTATTTACCGGTATATGAAAGAACTGGTTGAACAGGGTCATATTTATATTGCCCAGCCACCCCTGTATCAGGTTAAAAAAGGAAAAGAACAAGCCTATGCCTGGACCGAAGATCAGCGCAGACTGCAGATCGAAAGACTGGGTGCGTGGAAAAGAAGACAGTGTAAGTGTTCAGCGATACAAAGGTCTGGGTGAAATGAATGCCAGTCAGCTTTGGGAAACGACCATGAACCCGGCAAACAAGAACCCTAAAACAGGTAACCATTGAAAGTGCTGCAGAAGCAGACCGCATTTTCAGTATGCTGATGGGTGATGAAGTGGCTCCCCGGCGGGAATTTATTGAATCCCATGCAAAATATGCCCGGCTCGATGTTTAAATCGAGCAGAAAACCCGTTTAAGAATATTTATATACCTTTAAGCGCTTAGCCGGCTTAGCTAATTCAGAACCTTTTAAAATTAAAGATATGTCCACAGTAGTACTTACAGCATATAATGTCAAGACGAAAGAGAAAAATGTTCCGATCATGGATGCGGTGATCAGCAAAACTGCCAAGGGCGCTTATATGGCTCAGGGTCATGATGGTAAAGGAAATAAACTCACTACTTTACTGGGCGAAGAAAAAGCCACTGGCTGCTATCAAAGCAGGTGTTGCAAAACAAAGCTGGTAAATCTTAATACGGCATTAAAATTCCTTAATCCTACGGATCACCGCAGCGAAGCGAAGGCAACTCTTGCCTTAGAATTGACCTGGACGACATTTCTGCATAAGAACAAAATTGAATTTCCTATGAAGAAAGTTAGTTCCGCCCTTTGGTCAATGATTCTGCTTATGAGATTAAGGTTTCCACTGTATGCTCCTGCTGGTATTTACCGGCACATTTCCCATTTCGCTTACTGCGCAACAGGAGACACCCTATATTGTTAATGGCAGAGCCTATCAGGAAACATGTAATTGTTATCAGCTTACTCCGGACGTATTATTTCAGGCAGGTTCAGTATGGAATAAAAATCTGATCGATCTCAACAAGTCCTTCAACTATATCTTCAATGTTTACCTGGGTTGTAAAGACAGAGACGGCGCAGATGGAATCGCATTTGTTCTTCAACCCATAGGTACCAGCATCTGGGATCTGCCGGGCAGGGCATTGGATTTCAAAACATTTCACCTTCTATTGGTATTCCGATAGATACCTGGCAGAATTTTGATTTCAACGATCCGCCTTTTGATCATATCGGAATTTATAAAAACGGAGACCTGTTAAATGGAACCCCAAATACCCTGGTGCCGCCGGTTCCGGCACTCGCAGATAACTTCAATATTGAAGACTGCAAATGGCATACTTTTCGGATAATCTGGGATGCGAATACCCAATCTCTATCGGCAGAAATTGATGATGTGCCGCGGGTACAGGTCACTATTGATCTGGTCAAGGATATTTTTGGCGGTAATACGAAGGTTTACTGGGGATTTACCTCCGCCACAGGCGGACAAAGCAATATTCAGAAAGTCTGTACCTCCCTTAACCCGGACTTTACCACTGCACCGGGCCAGAATTTCTGTGCACCGGCCGATATCAAATTTATTGACCATTCCACTTCATTTGGAACCATAGTAAACTGGTGGTGGGATTTTGGAGATGGTACCCGTTATAGGGGCAGGATCCTCCACCGCATGCTTATGCGCAGCCTGGAAATTATCCGATCAAATTGAATATTGAAGCAAATAACGGCTGTACTTCAGATACTCTGGTTCGTAAAATAACCATCGGTTCTATTCCGCAGGCAGATTTCAACACCTCCCCCCCTGTCATATGTGCAAATTCTCCTGTAACTGCTCACGGATGCCTCCTATGTTCAATATGGAACAATCAATCAATGGGACTGGAATTTCAACAATGGAGCCGAAATTATTCAAACAGCCGATTCCAGTATTACAAAAACCTTTCCGGAGGAAATGCTAAATATTGAACTGATTACAAATACCGTGGAAGGATGTGTCTCTGCACCTGTTTCAAAAATCCGGGACGTAACGCTAAACCTTCTACCAGTATTTCTGTTCAGGATGCCTGTTTTGGTGAGGCGGTTGCTTTGCTTGCGGGTAATCCGACTCCTTCCATCCCAATTCATCAATGGTATTGGTTTACAGGAGACGGAAAAACAGACAGCACCGAAAACCCGTATCATTATTATCCGGCTGGTGGTGAATATACCGTAGGTGTTTATGCGTTAAATGATGCCGGATGTTCTTCCGACACCGTCAACGGCACAGCTGACTATTTACCAGACAAACGCAAAACTGGGGAATGATACCATCGTGGCTATTCGGACAGCCTTTACAACTACATGCCAGCGGAGGGGAATTGTATCTGTGGACACCTTCGAATGGATTGAATAATGCGGCGATTGCTGATCCGGTGGCGATCCTTTCAGATAATATCCAATACATGCTGGAAGCTTACACCTCATTCGGGTGCCCCACTTATGATACGATAAAAATCAAAGCCTATAAAGGTCCAGAGATCTATGTCCCCAATGCATTTACCCCGGATAATAATGGGATACAATGATCATTTTCATCCTGTCGTGGTGGGGATGAGTTCAGTTGATTATTTTGAAGTTTTTAACAGGCTGGGACAAAAAGTTTACAGCAATCCCGGTATCGGACAGGGATGGGATGGTACGCTAAATGGCAAACCCCAACCGGTAGGCACATATGTATGGCTCATCAAGGGTGTGGATTACCTCGGAAATGTTCATAGTGAAAAAGGAACTGTGGTGCTGATACGATAATTCGGATATACGGAAGTATGGGAGTTCGAGAAATAAATTTTTAAATAAAATTCAGGTATTCATATTGCCTGCCAAGAATTTGAAAATCGTCTGCCTGGAGCCATTTATTCAGTACCGTTGCATATACACGTTTAAAATCCAATTCCTGATTCAAATCTCCATCTGTAAGATTAGAGAGATCCGGCATCTCATTCAGCATTCCTTTATTTTTCAACCCCCCGCTGATCAGGAACATATTATTTGCGGTACCATGATCCGTTCCACCACTTCCATTTTCGCTCACCCTTCTTCCAAATTCAGAAAAACTCATCACCAAAACATCTTCAAACCGATGATTCGATTTCAGGTCATCTGTAAAAGGTTTGATCGCTTCATTGAGATCTTTAAATAATTTTTCCTGTTTAAACTGCTGACCGACATGTGTATCAAAACTTCCCAGTGAAACATAATAAACACGTGTATTGATATCTGACGATATCAGGGATGCAATGGTTTTCAGATTTTTTCCGATTTCAGTATCCGGATAAATAGTAATGCTGGGACGCAATTTACTTTGTTGGAAAATATAATCGGCTCCCGAAATCGTCTCGGCCATTACTTTATATAAATAAGAATCGGGATCATCCGACGGTTGACGCAATTCCGGACTGCAGTAGATCCTTGTAAAAAGGATCCTGGCTGGTTTCATATAATCGTTTCGGATCCCGGAAGGCGAATCCTTTCATTTGTTCTCCGTTTAGAGCCAGGCTCAGCATATCATCCATTTCCAGAACCAGTGTGGGTTTGGAACAACCGGTACATTGTGCATCCAGATATCGGCCCAGCCATCCTGAATTCAGGTATTCATCGCTGTTACTCGCTGTCTGCCAGATATCCATACTTCGAAAATGTGAACGGTCGGGATTTGGATAACCCACATTATTCAAAATAGCAAGATTACCTTCATCGTATAATGTTTTTAAATGGGTGAGAGAAGGATGAAGTCCGGCCTCCGATTGCAGACTAAGGGTTTTATCTTTTGCAATAGAAAGACGCGGTCTTTCCCGGTAATAAATATCATTGTTTACAGGGATTATGGTATTGAGTCCGTCGTTTCCTCCACTCAACTGAAGTACCACGAGCACTTTATTGCCGCCACTGAGATACACTGGTGATTCAAATGCTTTCAGGAATTTTGGAAGCACTAATGTACCGGTAGCCAGGGAACCGGATTGCAGGAATTTTCTTCGGCTGATCAGCATGACTTATTTTTTAACACAATTGATATTCCGGAGTTCCCATAAGACGGATAGTCAATGATTCTATCCTTGATTCGTGGCTGGATCCATCAATATAACGGATCATGTCATTTTCATTCATGGGTAATCCTTTTTGAAAAAGTCGATCACGAACGGCGGTGAAAATGGCCGAGTCCGGAGTCCCTTCAAAATATTTTAAATATTCATTCCAAAATATTTTAGCCCGGAAAAACTGGATGTTGGGATTTCTGAGTGTTTTGATATTCCTGGCGAAAGCCTGATCCCGTATGCCCATCATCTGATCATCATCATCTTTTGGATTCGATAAAATGGCATCAGACCGGAAAATGATACCTGGGATCTGCATACGCAGCATAAGGCTCGAACTGTCTATCCAGTGTTTTCCTCCGGGCCAGCCAGCAACGTTGGGAGGGACAAATAATACCTGACCTAATAATCGTTCCATTACCAGCTGAACCATGGGATTTTGAATCTCCATGGGCAGCTGTCGGCGCATGCCCACCAGCCATACTACCGGCGATTTGATCTGTGTACCGATATTTTTCGATTCATAAAACCAGGAAGAAGTAAAAATGCTGGTCAGGAGTAAACGGATATCATAACCGCTTTGAAAAAATTGTGCTGCCAGTGTATTTACAATTTCATCGTCCAACGATCTCATTTACAAAAAAGCGGTAAATTTTCCTGGTAATAAAAATGGCGGTTTGTTTTTGCGACAGTAAAATTTCGAGAATATCTTCACCTGAAAAATTTCCTGTTTTTCCAAGAAATGTTTTAATGCCTTCATCATGTTGTCCAGGCCGAAATTCAAATTCACCCTGGAGGTTTGCACCCCAGCCGGTAAACGCTCTTGCCGATTCTTTTACATCCGTTTCCGAAAAATGACCTCGCCCGATTGTAAAGAGCTCCATCAGTTCCCGGGCAAAGTTTTCATTTGGATGCCCCTTTCTATTCTGATTATTATTCAGAAACTGAATCATGGAAGCAGACTTGCTTACATTCAAAAGGAGATCCCTGAAATTTCCCAGTGCATGTTCACGGATTGTATTCAGTAGGGCCTGGTCATAAAAGATATTGATCGTTTTGGTGGCAAAATGACCATGCCAGAAGAGCGATATTTTTTCCCGCAGCTGAGCCGGGCTCTCTGTCATTTCCTGCAACCAGCGGATATTCAGACTGGCAATATCCTGCACGGACTTTTTCCTGATCAATTTCTTTTCCTGCGATTTAAGGCTCTGCATTTTCATCATAGCCATGGTTCCCCGGTTTACCATTTCTTTCAATTCCGGATCTGCCAGATCAAAAAACTCAGGTTTTTTTTCGGAAGCTTCGAGCAGGGAACGAAATACTGTTTTCGGATCTTGTTGGGTAAATGCTGACAAATGCGATGCGGGTGGGCCAAATCCTGCCCGCCACCATAAATGTTGATTTTTTAGCTGATTGAGGTTCATCTATGGAACCTGAGATGGAAGTTGCAGCAGAAAGTTTAACCAGCCTGACAAACAAAATATAGCACTATGGGTAAACGCTTACTACCCAATATTACCACCAACTGTCAACCGCCAATTGCCAATTGTTTGATGCTTTCGGCCCCGAAATAAGAATGCAACACCTCAGGCAGAGAAATGAAGTCCGCTCCCTGGTTGTTTTCCAGGAGACATGCCAATATCCTTGGTAGTGCAAGGGAACTGCCATTTAAGGAATGCAACAATTGTGTTTTACCCGATTCATCCCTGAACCGGATCTTCATGCGGTTGGTCTGAAAGGTTTCGAAATTACTCACAGAACTTACTTCCAGCCATTTATCCTGTGCAGCACTGTATACTTCAAAATCGTAGGTGATTGCTGAAGCAAAAGACATATCCCCGCCGCATAACCGCAGAATACGATAAGGAAGCTTCAGGGATAGCAGGAGTTTTTCCACATGGATCACCATTTCATCCAACACAGCATAACTTTTTTCCGGATGTACTATCTGCACAATTTCAACCTTATCAAACTGGTGTAACCGATTCAAACCACGAACATCTTTTCCATAACTGCCGGCCTCCCTCCTGAAACAAGGCGTATATGCCGTCATTTTTACCGGCAGCTCCCTTTCTTTCAAGATTGTATCCCGGAAAATATTAGTGAGTGGAACCTCCGAAGTTGGGATCAGGTAAAGTTTGTCTTCATTCACAAAATACATCTGCCCTTCCTTATCCGGCAGCTGACCTGTTCCGAACGCGCTGGCTTCATTTACAACCAGTGGTGGTTGATACTCTGTAAAGCCTGCAGCTACATTATAATCAAGGAAATACTGGACCATGGCTCTCTGCAGTCTGGCTCCGCGGTTCACATAGACAGGAAATCCACTACCGGTAATTTTATTTCCCAGTTCAAAATCAATCAGATTATATTTTTTTGCAAGGTCCCAGTGAGCAAGTGCATCAGCCGGCAATTTTGGTTTTTGACCTCCTTCGCGGACTACGGTATTGTCTTCCGGTGTTTTGCCGGGAGGCACTTCAACGGCAGGCAGATTGGGCAGGGTGACCAGTAACTGCTGTAATCTGTTATCATATTCTGTCAGGGCTTCCTGTAGTGGATTGAGCGCAGACTTAATCAGAGCCACTTCCTTTTTTTTATCTTCTGCCTTTTCTTTTTCTCCCTTGGCCATTAATTGTCCTATTTCCCGTGAAATGGTATTAATTCCGGCCTGGGCTGATTCCAGCTCCATCTGAAGTTTTTTTCTTTTTTCATCCATTAGCAGGATAGAGTCGACGGCTGCGGAAGCATCGAAATTCTTCACTAGCAGTCGCTCTTTTACGAATTCTGGCTGCTGCCTGATCACCGCTAACTGTAACATGACAGAAAATTTGCGCAAAGGTAACAGATGCGACGATAGATTCCTTCAGCGGTTATCTTTGCAGGATGAATGTGAAAGATGATATCCAGAACAGGTGGTGGGCCCTGGAAGAAAAACTGATGGCCCGGTTTGGTAAAAAACCGGATATGGAAGCCATTCTTTTCCTGATCGGTATTCAGGAAATAGGAGATTTCCGCACGAAATTCACCAAGGAACAGAAGCAGGACCTGATGCATGTGGCCGTTTGCAGCCTGCTATCTCCCAGTGGCTACTATGAGCTGGAAATGGTAGATGAAGAAGGGTGGCCTCATTTCCGGCAACTTAAGCCCCTTCCGGTATTCAATTTTATCGAACAGGAAAATTTCATGAAAGATCATATTTTAATGTATTTCGAAAATCAGGATCCGGCCGAATTCTAAATCGGTGCAGGAATATTCAAATCCTTATATATTTGCTGTTTCCAGTAACAAAACATTTAAAAAATTACCAATGAGTTTTCCGGATAACCTTCGTTACACAAAAGAACATGAATGGGTCAGACAGGAATCAGGTAATACTTTCCTGGTCGGCATTACGGATTATGCCCAGCGTGAATTGGGAGATATTGTATATGTGGAAGTGGAAACCATTGGAAAATCCATGAAAGCGGGTGAAGTATTTGGTACAGTGGAAGCAGTAAAAACCGTGTCCGATCTTTTTCTTCCGGTATCGGGAACCATTGCTGAATTAAATCCTGCATTGGCCAGTGCCCCTGACCTGGTAAATACCGATCCTTATGGTAAAGGCTGGATGATCAAACTTACGGTGAATGATCCTGCGGACGTATCCAAATTATTGGATGCAGCTGCTTACGAATCCCTCGTTGGATGATCCAACTGTTAAACGTGCTAAGCCAATTACATCCCGGATCCGGTGGTGCTATATCTGGTATACTTATTTAATCAATCACAGTCTTGAGTTCAACGGTAACATATAGTGAACAGGAACTGGTCGTTGCTTTAAAAGCAAAGGATGAGCAGGCTTTTTCCTATTTGTACGATCATTATAGCGGTTCACTTTACAGCATTGTTCTTCAGATTGTAAAATCACCGGAGATTGCCAGCGATGTTTTGCAGGAAATTTTTATAAATATCTGGCGCAAAATCGATTCTTATGATCCCATAAAGGGACGTTTGTTTACCTGGATGCTGAATATCAGCCGGAATGCGTCTATCGATATGCTACGTTCCAAGAATTATCAAAACAGCCAGAAAAACCAGGAAATTACGGATAACGTATATGGAAATGACCAGGTGACCCAGACCAGTATTGACAGTATCGGCCTCACGAAATTCCTGGGAAAACTTCGACCCGAACAACGCGTTTTAATAGAACTTGCCTATTTTAAAGGCTATACGCATGATGAAATTGCTCAAATTGAAGATATTCCGTTGGGAACAGTTAAGACACGTATTCGAAATGCATTATTGCAATTAAGAGAATATTTAAGATAAGTGAATATACAGGATTACATATTAAGTGGAATTGTTGAGAGCTATGTGCTTGGCCTTGCTTCGCCGGAAGAAAGTGCCGAATTTGAACGCATGTGCGCAGCCCATAATGAAGTGCTCGCTGCGCGTAATGCATTTGAAATTCAACTGGAGGCCAGTATTCAGCAACAAAAATTGGAACCGCCCCGGGAATTGAAATCAAGAATTTTCTCCAGGATCGGAATGGAAAAAGATGCACAGCCTGGCAGGTTCAAAGTTTCGACAGGTAAGCCAACCCTGGTTCCCCGGATCGGATTTGCAAAATATATTGCTGCTGCTTCATTGCTTCTTCTGGCCGGCAGTGTAGCCCTGAATTTTTATTTATTGTCAGAATATAAAAAATCAATCGCCCAGAATAATGAACTCATAGCAGTACAAACGCAGGTGGCCAGTGCAAATCAGGTGCTTTCAACAAAACTGGAAACTTATGAAAATGCGATGAGCCTGATGAAAAATCCACTGATGGCAATCATCAAAATGCCAGGGCTACCCAACAGTCCAGCTCCGTCCAGTATGGCAACCGTCTTTTGGAATACAGAATCCAAGGATGTGTACCTGCTGGTTAACAAACTGCCCATGCCGGTTCGGGATAAACAATACCAGCTATGGGCGATCGTCGACGGTAAACCGGTCGACGCCGGCATTTTTGATATGCAGGAAGGCCTTTCATTCGTAAAACTTAAAACGATCCCAAAAGCTGATGCATTTGCCATTACACTTGAGAAAAAAGGGGGAAGCTCCACACCAGATATGAATGCCATGTACGTGATGGGTAAGGTTACCGGTTAGGATCTTATCTTCGCATCTTTTATATGCAACGCCGTCTCCAAAATTTACTTTCAAAACGCTATCCTGCCCAACTCTGGACAATTTTCATTTTTATACTAATGGCAATTCCGGGAAATATGCTGCCCCGGGAAGACAAGACATTTATTCCTAACCTGGACAAACTTATACATGCAATACTTTTTGGGAGTTTTGTTTTTTTGTGGTCTTTTTATTATACAGCAAAAAAAAATATGGTTTCCGTTAGCCGGTATAATTCACTGCTGATTATCGCCTGTTTATATGGAATTGCAACAGAATTAATGCAGAAGTATTTTATTCCGAACCGTGATTTTAGTTTGTATGATATTGCCGCAGATATGACCGGAGCGCTTGCAGGTTATTTATTTGTCCGATTGGCCATTTCGAGATTTAAGCCCTCCTGATTTCCGGAAAAAATGAATGGAGCACATTTAAAAAAGTAAGCCCCTGTGGAAACAGGGGCCGTAACCAAAACTAACTGCTTATGAGAAAATTGACTGCTTTTGTGAAGTCAAATAGAAAAGACCATTTATAAATACAAGGCAATTCAAATGCCAATTCTTTTATCGCATCTACACTTTGCCTTCTGAAAGAACTACCATAAAGTTACAAGTCCGACGAATTCAATCCCCCTCTCTTTTTCGTAATAACAATTTTTTAAGATTCAACCTGAGATTTTACTAAGTCCTTATTAATTTGATGGTTGAACCGGCTCTTTAATTCACTCCATACTATTAAACTAAAAAAAGGCGAATAAGTTTAACCGTAAACTGTTAACGAATTACTATTATGAATTTACTACTTAATTCTGTTTTCCCCCAAGTATTCCCCTGGAATTCAGAAGCGGTTGTAGAAAAATCGCAACAGGTTAGCAGGTTTTGCAATTTTTTCAGCATTTTCAGCAAACTGAAGGGCGTCAATAAATTCGCTGATATTCCCGTTTAGTACGTCATTTAAATTATAGACAGTCAGGCCGATGCGATGATCCGTTACCCTGCCCTGGGGGAAATTATAGGTTCTGATTTTGGCGCTACGGTCACCTGTGCTTACAAGGCTCTTCCTGTGTCGGGAAATCTCTTCTTCCTGTTTCCTCACCTGTTCCTCGTAAAGTCGGGTTCTGAGCATTTGCATCGCTTTTTCCCGGTTGCCCAGCTGGGATCTTTCCGTTTGGCAAACGACTACGGTTCCCGTAGGAAGATGGGTGAGCATAACCTTGGTTTCCACTTTGTTAACGTTCTGACCACCAGCGCCGCCGCTTCGGGCTGTTTCCATTTTTACATCGGCGGGGTTCAACTCAAAATCCACTTCTTCAGCCTCAGGCATCACAGCAACGGTCGCAGCACTCGTGTGTACCCGTCCGCTTTGTTCCGTATCGGGGACCCTTTGAACCCGGTGAACACCGCTTTCAAATTTCAGAGTACCGTATACATCTTCTCCTGTTACTTCAAGCTGAACTTCTTTATAACCTCCAACTGTACCCTCACTTTCACTTAGCAGGGCCGTGCGAAAGCCCTTCTTTTCGCAATATTTCATATACATCCTGTAAAGATCTCCGGCAAACAGGCTTGCCTCATCGCCCCCTGTTCCTGCCCGGATTTCGATAATGGCATTTTTTTCATCCTGCGGATCCTTTGGAATCAGGAGCTGCCGGATTTCTGCTTCCATGACCAGCTTTTTCTCTTCCAGCGCTGAGGTTTCCATCTTGGCCAGTTCCCGCAACTCTTCATCTTCGCCATTTAGTGCCTCCCGGTTAAAAGCAAGGTCTTCCAGAAGATTGCGGTACTGGTCATAGGACTTCACGATTCTTTCCAGGCTCCGGTATTCTTTGCTGGTAGAACTAAATTTCCTGTTATCATTTACAATGGCCGGATTGGTAAGTGCAACGCCCAATTCATCAAATCTTGCCCGGATCGCATCCAGTTTATCTATCATAACCTCCGAAAAATTTATATTGCTGCAAAGTTAACTGAACCATGAGTTATCGGAAATTCAAAGCTGACTATTTGTTTGATGGTTTCAAAATGCGTGAAATCGGGGATGTTTTGGTATGCCGCGAGGATGGCCGGGTTGAGTCTATTTTATCGGCAGATCAGGCTGGCGGAGATCTGGAGAAATTTTCCGGTATGATTGTACCGGGCTTCATAAACTCGCACTGCCATCTGGAACTCAGTCATCTCAAGGGCCTTATTCCTGAAAAAGAGGGCCTGGTTGATTTCGTCTTGTCCGTTATTAGACAGCGCAGTCAATCTGAAGAACTGAAACAGGAGTCTATCCGGAGGGCGGAAGATTCAATGTTAAAAGCAGGAATTGTAGCGGTAGGTGATATCTGCAATACAATCGACACACTGGAGGAAAAATCATTCGGCCGTATTTCTTATTATAATTTTATAGAGCTCTTTGGTTGGGATCCCCAACAGTCAGCAACCCGTTATAAGGCCGGGAAACAACTGGCAGCCTTGTTTCTTGAAAAGGGAGCAGATAATATGCATGTTTCATTAACTCCACATGCACCTTATTCAGTTTCAGATCAGCTCTGGAAACTAATGGAACCGGATTTCAACGGAAAGACCATTTCGATTCATAATCAGGAATCTGCTGCCGAGAATGAGTTTTTTATATCCGGGAAAGGCGGTTTGGCGGCTATGTATTCAGGAATGAAGATAAACAACAACCATTTTAAACCGCCGGGTATCAGAAGTCTGCCATACTACCTGAATAAACTTAAAGGGGCTGCGAAAATTATGCTCGTACACAATACATATACGAATGCAAATGACATAAACTCAGCCGTAAATTTCACTGACCACCTGTTTTTTTGTCTCTGCCCTAATGCAAACCAATATATTGAAGGTCGTCTGCCGGATATTCCGCTGTTTCCTCAAGAGCAAGGCAACGATGGTTTTGGGCACTGATAGCATGGCCAGCAATCACCAACTCAGCATTCTGGAAGAAATGAAAACGATAAAAGAACATTACCCATTCATATCAACAAGGGAAATGCTGGTTTGGGCGACTTCGAATGGAGCTAAGGTCCTTAATTTCGATAATGAACTCGGTGACTTTCAGAAAGGGAAAAAGCCCGGAGTGGTCTTGATAAAAAATTTGGTCGGTGGAGAAATCGGCCCAGGAAGTACCAGTGTGAGAATCGTTTGAGAGTGTGGTAGTGTGGTAGTGTGATAGTGTGGAAATCACTTACTACCACACTACCATACTACCAAACTTTTAACCTTCCTCCAGTATAGTTCGCAAAACAGGAAGGGTTCTGAGTGCCGTGAATCCACTGATATGTATGGAATAAAAATCTTCGAAAGCCACCAGCAGTTGTCTTCTTTTTTCCTTGTTCAGTGGCAGGTCGGCGAGTTCAATGGGCTGCCTGATTTTCAACAAATGCGAACTGATTTCACTTAGGGGATATTCCAGATAGTGGGTATGTGAAGGTTTTTCTTCCGAAAAATATCCCTCCCGTAAATCAAGAAAATTTCTTTTTTCGGAATAATTATCATCAATCCGCAAACCAAAAAACCCGGCCAGATGAAGTGCAAAGAACAGGGGAAAATTTGCCTGTATCCGTTGATCGGCCTGATCGAGCCCGTTGAGTGCATCTTCCATAAAATAATAAAGTTCCGGATTGGGTTCTGGCTGTTTCAGGCATTTCTGTAATAATTCAATCATGAATAAGGCGACCGCGTGTGTAACGACATCGGAAAAAATATGCTGGTATAAATGGTTCCAGCCATATTCTTTCAATCTTTGCAAATTCTTTGATTCCTGGTGATAGATTACCAGATCAAGCATGGCAGCAGGCTGAAACAAGGCTCCCTTGGAAACCCCTTTTAAGGAACTGGTTCTTACCCCATTTACCAGATAGGACTGCAGTCCGAATAATTCAGTAAGAATGGTAACAATTACACTGGTTTCCCCATATTTCACTGTGCGCAATACAATGCCCTTTGTTTTGTGGATCATAACCGAAATGCATTCCTGCTAAATTCGGTTAAAATAAGTTTCTTTGCCGGGCAACAAGACAGATTCATTAAATCATATCATGATGTGGGGAAGAATTGCTGATTTTATATTGAAATACCGCTTTACGCTATTGGTTCTGATGGCTGCACTGTTTATTTATGCGGCATTCCAGGCTTCGAAAGTGGAATTAAGTTATGAATATACCCGTGCCATTCCCACAGATAACGCGAAATACCAGACCTATCAGCGTTTTCTGAAAAAATTCGGGGACGATGGGAACCTGCTGGTCATCGGTGTGGAAACTGACCAACTATTCAATAAAGAAGTATTCAACGATTACCTGCAAATGAACAGGGAACTCAAAAAAGTGCATGGAGTTGAACAGGTGCTGAGTATCCCGGATGCAATCATTCTGAATAAAAATCTGGTGACGGAAAAACTCGTACCCAGCCCAATTTTCCCGGGACCTTTTGATTCCCAGACAAAACTTGACAGTAGCCGAAAAATCTTTGAAAATCTTTTGTTCTACCGGGGGCTGTTATATAATCCCGTAACCCATACTTACCTCACGGCTATCAGTATGAATAAAGAGATCATGAATTCAGCCGGGAGGACTGCCGTAGTGAACAATATTATAAAATCCGGAAACAATTTTGGAAATGCGCACCATATCCAGATGCATTACAGTGGCCTGCCGCTGATCCGTACCAATATGGCAACCAAAGTAGCCACAGAAATGAAATGGTTCTCACTGGCATCTGTTTTACTTTCTGCACTTATCCTGTTGATTTTTTTCCGGAGCTTCAGCAATATGCTGTTGTCATTGATTGTCGTCATAATAGGCGTGGTATTCAGCCTGGCAACCATGCATTTATTTGGTTATAAAATAACCTTGCTAAATGCCCTGATACCACCATTGATCATAGTAATCGGAATTCCAAATTGTATTTATTTTCTGAATAAATTTCACAGTTCATTCCGGGAAACCGGCGAAAAAAGAAAGGCACTACATGAGATGATCAGCAAAATGGGCATTGTAACCCTGTTTTGCAATATTGCGGCAGCCATTGGATTCGGTGTTTTTGCCCTGACGAAAAGTGCCATCCTGAAAGAATTCGGTGTTGTGGCCGGCATTAATATAATGATGCTCTTTATTATTTCCATTATCCTGATTCCTGCCGCCCTCAGTTATTTGCCTGATCCCAAAGCCAGTCATATGAAATACCTGACTAACCGCTGGCTGATGAGCATACTTGACCGGCTGGAGATCTGGGCCCTTCATCACAAAAAAACAATTTTTATATCAACGCTTTTCATTCTTGTCTTATCGATCGCGGGAATGACGCGATTACGCTCTGAGGCCTTTATTTTGGATGATCTTCCGAAAACAGATCCGGTTTATGCTGATCTGAAGTTTTTTGAACAGAATTTCAAGGGTGTTATGCCATTGGAAATCCTGATTGATACCAAAAGGAAAAACGGAATAAGAGTTAATATGCTGGGTAACTTTACTAAAATTGATAAACTCGCTGCATATATTGACTCCAGTTCAGTAATGGCGCGTCCGCTTTCCATTGTAGAAGGACTAAAATTTGTACGCCAGGCTTACTATAATAATGACTCTCTGAACTACGGTTTACCGAATGAATTTGACATTTCCTTTCCTGGCTCCCTATTTAAATATGAAGGGCGACAGTAGCAGCAAACCAAGTGGAGTCATGAAACTGGCGAACAGTTTTGTAGACAGCAATAAACAAACTCTTCGCATAAGCGTAAATATGGCCGATGTGGGCAGTATTCAATTGCCAAGAATCCTGGATGGCGTTCAAAGACGCGCCGACGAATTATTCGACACCGCCCATTATCATATTGAATTCACAGGCACAACGGTTACGTTCCTGGAAGGAAGCGCTTTTATCATCAGCGGACTTAAACAAAGTATACTTTGGGCATTTGTTCTGATCGCTGCCTGTATGTTATACCTGTTCAGGAGCATACGGATCCTGTTTTGTTCGTTACTTCCGAATGTGATTCCCCTGGTTATAACAGCCGGTGTGATGGGATGGACCGGGGTACCCTTAAAACCGTCTACCGTACTTGTATTCAGCATCGCCCTGGGTATAGCGATTGATATTACTATCCGGTTTCTCGTAAACTACAAACAGGATAGTTATACCGGGCACAGTGTTATAGACACCGTCATTAAAACTATTCACTCCACCGGTATCAGTATTGTATACACGTCTCTGGTCCTGATTGTGGGATTTGGTATTTTCTGTTTTAGCGGTTTTGGAGGAACGCAGGCACTTGGCTGGCTTACCTCGCTTAACACTGGTGATGGCGACACTTACGAACCTGATTTTTCTTCCGGCTTTGCTAATTGCAATGAGCCATAAGAATAAATAATGTGGTGAATGTGGAATTGGGAGATGTGGAAAATAGAGAATGATAATTTTGAATTTGATTTTAAATTTCATTCTTACATTTTCACATTTCCACAATTCACATCCACATTATCAATTAAGTACCTGCCTGAGTTTGGCATCCAGATTTTCCCCTCGCAATGACTCAGCTATGACTTTACCTGAAGGATCCACCAGAATATTAAACGGTATCCCCTGGAATCCAAAAGTTTCGACAGCCTGACTGTTCCAATATTTTAAATCACTCATTTGTGTCCAGTTGAGATGATCCTGTGCTATCGCTTTTTCCCATGAATCCTTATTCTGATCAAGTGAAACACCGAGAATCGTGAAATTTTTTCCTTTGAATTCGTTATAACGCCTTAACCACATTCGGGTTTTCCATCCGGCATGGACCACACCAGCTCGCCCAAAAATCGATCAGCACATATTTCCCGCGAAATGAACTGATTGAAATATTTTTCCCCCTTGGATCAGGCATAACCAATTCAGGTACAGTTTTTCCAACCCAGGATTCACCGGTCGTCGGCTCGGATTGCTGTTGTTGCTTGCCGGCTTTTTCCATTTCTGTCAAAAAATTATTTCCCGGGAACCGTGTTTTCAAATTGCCCAGCGCAGTTTCCATTTCAGCAGGCTGAAGACTCCTGGACGCCCAGCCAAGTGCCAGAACACCAAGGGTCGCATTGGGTGTCGATTTCATAAATTGCTTCAGGTACTCATTTAATTTAGCAATAGCTTCATTTTTGGTCAGATTTGCAGCAACCAGCACACTATCCGGTGCATTAGCTTTCTTCAAACTGTCGAGTTGGTTAAAGGCCATCTGTATTTCATCATTCCTGGTACCCACAACGGAAAGTAATTCCTGCAGTTCTTTACTGGCCGGCGATCCGGTCACTGTATAGAAATCCTTCATTTTAGCAAGATCCGCATCTATATGAATTTCTGATACATCGTTGATAAACGGTATGGCCAAAATATTATCGCCGAAAACCAATTCAAAAATGCCCTGTTCTTTGCTTTTACCCCGAAAGCTCAAATTTCCTGAAACCCCGGATAATTTCTGTGAGTCGATGATCACCGGAGGCTGGGATTTTCCGTAAACGATTTCTTCCAGGTACACCCATTTATCCGATTTTGGACCATCGTTAGGAAAAACCAGCTTATCACTGTTCTTATAAGTCATTTTTACCTGGAACTGGCTTTTATCACTTTCCTTGCAGGAAAGAAATAGGGAAGTAATAACCAGTACGGGAATTAATATTTTTTTCATACTTTTTTTATTAAAAAAATTATTTATCTAATTTCTGAATGAGTAACTGATTGGTCAGCTGAGGATCTGCTTTTCCATTGGAGATCCTTTTTACTTCCCCAACAAATAATCCCAATAAACCTTTTTTCCCCTTTTTATATTCGAGCACTTTGTCCGGCATTTTTTCGATGGCCAGTCTTACCCATTCCAAAATCTGAGCCTGGTCATCTGTTTGTATAAGGTTGAGCCTGTCTGCAATCTCTAAAGGGTCTTCGCTGGCACCGCTGGTAAGTTCAGGGAATATCTTTGATGAAGCGGTGGAAAAATTTACCTTGCCTGATTCAACCAGGGCGATCAATGAAGCCAGCACAGCTGGTTTCAGAGGGAAAGAAGAGATGGATAAATTACGTTCGTTAAGAAATGATTTTACAGGTCCCAGCAACCAGTTCGCTGCCGCTTTATAAGCAGGGGTGAACGAAATGAGGGTCTCAAAATAATCCGAGGTTTCTTTATCATCTGTAATTACTTCAGCATCATACCTGACCAGATTATATGATTCCATATAACGGCCAATCAGTTCTTCAGGCAGTGCAGGAATTGTTTTTTCAATGTATTCAAGATATGCCGGCGTTATTTCAAAGGGAGGCAGGTCCGGATCAGGGAAATACCGGTAATCATTGGCTTCTTCCTTAGAACGTAATGAAAAAGTAGTTCCGTTAATTGCATCAAAACTCCGGGTTTGCTGGACGATGGTCTCATTTTGTCCGGCCAGTTCCTGCATCCGGTTTACTTCAAACTCAATCGCCCGCCTTACATTTCGTATCGAATTCAGATTCTTAATTTCCACTTTGGTACCCAACATTTTTTGTCCACTTTGCCGGATGGATACATTTGCATCGCAACGAAAGCTTCCTTCTTCCATATTTCCGTCGCAGACTGCAAGGAAACGCAATATGCGTCGCAAATTTGTCAGGAAGGCGACAGCTTCATCTGCATTGCTCAAACAGGGCTCTGTAACAATTTCAATCAGAGGAACACCTGCGCGATTAAAATCCAGACTTGTAAATTCATCCTGCTTGTCGTGCATGCTTTTCCCGGCGTCCTCTTCGAGATGGATGCGGTTCAGTTGAATTTGTTTCTCACCGTTGGTAGTCGTGATATTCACATATCCACCTTTACAAATAGGTGTTGTATGCTGTGAAATCTGATAACCTTTGGGCAGATCAGGATAGAAATAATTTTTCCGGGCGAAATAATTCCAGGATTGGATTTCAGAGTGACAGGCCAGGCCCGTTTTTACTGCCAGCTGAACAGCATGCTTATTCAAAACAGGAAGGGTACCCGGATATCCCAGGGTAACCGGGCTGATATGCGTATTAGGTTCTGCACCGAATTGCGTTTCATCTGCGCAAAATAATTTGGTTTTCGTAAGCAACTGTGCGTGAACCTCGAGGCCGATTACTGTTTCGTATACTTCTTCAGACATATTATATTGCGGACCCGGAAACAAGCAAAAGCGCAAAGAATGGCCAGTTTAGGCCGGTTCTTTGCGCTTGGCGTGAACCAGTTGAATCCAGTGCACGAAGGTAAAAAATCGCAGGAAGTTTTTATGAATTCGTTTGTTCTTTTTAGAGCTCGGCGGTTTTCAATTTCCGGGGTATTTTGATTTCAAGTTCCTGGTTTACCCCACCCCTCAGAATTTTGACTTTAATAGCGGATTTCCGACGCGCTTCCTGTAACTGGTCAATCAATTCGTTCGTGCTGTTTACCTCTTCCCCGTCAAACTGGAGAATAATATCACCTTTTCTCAAACCAGCTTTTGCTGCTGCTGAACTGTCTTCCACTTCAAGGATATTAACTCCTTTCCCATCTTCTGCATCCTGGGCTTTGATGCCCAGTTTCGGCTGATGAGGTCCCCAGGGACCCATATTCATACCATCCATATCCGGCATGGGGGGCATTCTAAAATTATAATTGTAGTTGAAATCCTTTGACTTGTAATCTGCCTTATCCAGGGTGGCAGTAACTGTCTGTTCCTTCCCGTCCCGGGTAAATACAACTTTAACTTTATCGCCGGGTTTTAGATTATGAATAGTTGCAATAAAGACTTTCAGGGCTTTCAATTTTTGATTCGTTTACCTTAATTATTACATCACCTTTTTTAATTCCAGCTTTTTCAGCCGGACTGCCTGCTGTGACTTCCAGTACTGTAGCGCCTCCCTTTTCCGCCTTGCGGGAAGAAACACCCAAAAAGGCCGCATTCATACTTACCCGTATAGATTTTTGCATTCTTCTTTGCATATCTGCACTGCTCATAGCTCTCTCCGCCCTCTCCTTGTTCCACTCTTCACGGAAGGGCGAAGGTGCATAAACGATATCAGGAATGCTGATCACATCAATGTCAGCATCTCTTTTTTCCACGATAATATTCTGGTCGTCAAATTTTTCCAAAGGTTTACCATTGACGAAATATTCCCCGTTTTTGATCTCCAGGGTGATTTTTGCGTCCTTAGCGCCTTTTTGCCGGATAATGATTTCCTGCTGATCGCCTTTATCAGTCATATCAGTACCTGGAATGGGTGCTTTGGGCGGAGGAGCGGATTGGGCCATCGTTAGCTGACCAAGCGCCAGGCATAAAACACAAACTGTGGCTACCTGGTAAGTAAATTTTTTCATCACTGTTAATTTTTTACTTTTTTTAAACTACGTCGATTTTCGTATTTCAAATATAGGGATATTTTTGATATACGAAAACATTCGGATTTAAAAGTTTCCTGATTTTTAACAGTCCCTTTCAGTCTTACTGCTTAAAAAAGACCAGGGAGTGGGATTCTTCGCTGAAAATCCAATTAAGAATATTTATCCGCGTCAGATGTCCGCTCTGACCATCGATTTTATACAGCCGGGATGAGCGGGAAAGATCTATTTTTTTCAGATTTTAGGAAATAGGTAAAACTACAATAAAGGATGCACCTTCATTTTCACCGGACTCTACGCGGATCTCTCCCCCATGTGCTTTAATGACATCATAACTCAGGGAGAGCCCCAGGCCAGTCCCTTCTCCGGTAGGTTTTGTGGTAAAGAAAGGCTGGAAAATTTTATCGAGCAGCTTGGAAGAAATTCCAAGACCATTATCCTTAACCCGAATCTCCACCTGATTGCCGGATTTCTTTGTACTTACAACTATTATTGGTTCATAACCTGGAAGGTTTTCCTTCTTTTTTTCGGACACCGCATAGAATGCGTTATTGTATAAGTTCAACAAGACCCTGCCAATATCCTGCGGGATAATTTTTATATTCCCGATACTTTCATCAAACTCCGTTCGCATGGTAACGTTGAAGGATTTATCCCGGGCCCGGATACCATGGTAGCTCAACCGCAGAAACTCATCCGCGAGTGCATTCAAATCCGTAGATTCTTTTTGATTCGTGCTCGTCCGCGAATGCTGCAACATGCCTTTTACTATGGAATCGGCCCGTTTACCATGATGGCTTATCTTTTCTTCATTTTTTATTACATCATTTGCAATTTCCTTCGCCTCTGCCAGATTTCCCTGATCGATCTCCCCTTTCATTTCCACCAATAATTCCTTATTGATTTCAGAAAAATTATTCACAAAATTCAGCGGGTTCTGAATCTCATGGGCAATGCCCGCAGTAAGCTCTCCCAGGGAGGCCATTTTTTCCGACTGGATCAGCTGGGTCTGAGTGGTTTTTAATTCTTTATATGCTTTTTCGATCTCTTTGGCCTGGGCCAGTTCTTTTACCTGCGTTTTTTGCCTTTCTACACGGATCGTACGTTGCTTTTGAATTCTGTGAATCGCAAATATGGATATTAATAACAGAATTCCATAAATGCCGTAAGCCCACCAGGTTTTCCACCAGGGAGGGTTGACAATAATCTGTATCGTTTTTTGAGCCTGAACACCATCGATATTAATAGCCTTAACACGGAAAAGATATTTGCCGGGAGGAACATTTATATAAGTAGCTCTTTTATCTCCCCCGGCATCCCGCCATACACTGTCAAAGTTTTCCATTAAAGAATAATACCTAATAGCTTCCGGCGCCCGGTAGTCGATTGCGGCAAAATAAAAAGAAAAATTATTCTGGTTGTACTTTAGAAATACCTTATCCGTTTCTTCGATCGGATTTAGCAAGTACTGCTTTCCTTGCCTGAAAAAACCGGTTTGGTTATCGATTAAAAACCCTGTGATATTAATTTGAAGAGGTTTACTCGTTTCAGTCATTTCCTTTGGAAAAAAAGAATAAAACCCATTATTATTTCCCACCAGAATCTCCCCTTTTGCCGTTTTACAAATTCCCCCAAGGCGCAATGTATTCGACCGAATGCCATATTTTTTACCGTAAACAAAGTAATTTTTTCTGTCCGCATTCAATTTAATGATAGAAGACTTCGTAATAATCCACAAATTCTTTGAATCATCTTCTATGATATTAATAATGATTTCCTGACCAATCTCCGACAGAGGATCAAAAAAAGCGAGAAAACGATCCTTCTCCCGGTCGAATCTAAAAATGACCATTCCCTGTCGTGCCGGCCCAGATATTTCCATCTGAATCCTTATACAGCCGCACGTTTATTGATCCTGTCCAGGTAGTGACTGAACCTGCCTGTATGTCTTGTCCAGACGATTAATACCACATTTCTCTGTAGCAGATACAGTCCAAATATCCAAAGCACCTCTCCAATCTCCTGAACCTGCCCAAATATTTCCTGAAGCATCTTCCAAAACAGAGGTTATCATTTGGGAATGAATTGCGCCCGAATCTCTTGGATCCGGCAAATATTCGTTTATGGATTCATTTTCCCGGATTATACTTGAAATAATCCCTCTGAAGTAGCAAACCATTTCACACCCTTTCTGTCCTCTATAATTTGGAAAACTTCTTGTCTTGAAAAAATGTTTGGTCTGGAATGCGGGTTCGTATTTATAACTGCAAGCCTGTTGAAATGGCTTGTTTTCTTATTGAACAGTATAACTCCGTTAGATGTACCTAACCAAAAGCGTATCAGGCTGATTTTGAAAAATTGAGTAATATTACTGTTTAATAGATCAATTGAATCTTTTATATCAGATTTGAATTGATGAATCAGGTTTTTATTTTTATCAAATTGAAGTAATCCTGTCGCATAACCCGGACAGCCCAAATATCCCCTGATTATCTTCCTGAATACAACGAATGAGATTTCCTGCCGAAATATTTCTGATTTTATTTACAGAAGGATCCACCCGGAACAAAAAGCCGCCCTGATCAGTTGAACTCAACCATAAAACCCCATCGCGGGACTCATAAGCTGCCCAACAGCTTTTATCCGGATAACCATTACTGGATTCATAGTGGGTAATTTTTTTTGTGCCGGTATCATATCGGTTGATTCCCGAAAGATAAGTTCCAATCCAGATCGCCCCACTGGCATCCTCCCGGATAAAAGTGATCGGATCCCGAAACTCTCTCCTTTCAAAGGAGGCCTGCTTAATTGTTTGGGTTGTGCAGGATTATACGTATGTCTTTCAAAAATGCCTTTTTCCCGGTCCATCGTATGCAGTCCATCGCCGGACGTACCCATCCAGAATACACCCCTGCTATCTTCGAAAATAGACCTCACTTTATTATTGATCAGGCTATTTGGATCATTTGGATCATGTAAGAACCGGGTGAATTTTCCATTTTGATCCATCCGGTTAAGACCGCCATCTTCAGCACTTTTATAACTACCAAAATTGAATTCGAAGCCAGTCCCAATCCAAAGCACTCCTTTGCGGTCTTCGTAAATTGCCCTGACGACATTGCTGCTCAGGCTGGCGGAGTTTCCCGGTTCATTCCTGTAATGAATAAATTTCCCGGTTTTTTCGTCCAGCTGATCGAGGCCATTAGCAGTTCCCACCCATAATCTTCCCTGGCGGTCCCTTAAAATGGCGCTTACCATTCCGGCACTCAGGCTGCCGGGATCTTGTCGAATCATGTACACACTGTTTGAAAATACCTGTTGCCGGATTATACTGCTCCATACCACCAAAAAAACCTATCCAGATCATTCCTGTGAAATCTGCATAAACAGTTTCCATACGATTTCCAGAAGCGCAATTCGGTTTCAGGCTATCTGTGCTTGAAAGCAGTCATCCTGATTCCGTCATACCGGTATAAACACTTGCTCCCTGTCCGGAGAACCACATATATCCATGGGGATCCTGGGTAATTCCATTTATCTGACCCAATGGATCGCCATTATTGCCCTCCACCAGGTTGAATTTAATCTCGGTGTTCTGCGCCAAACCGTGAGAAATGTAAATATGGAAAAGAGGAACAGAAATGACAAGAGAAATTTTCCCTTCATGAATTACATTTTACAACCCGTATCATAAATCCTTAAGATCCGATAGTTGAATATAAAACTTGTTTTTGAAGGAAAATTAGTCCGGAATGGATCGGTTGTCCGAAAAATCGACCAATGCCAGTCACCAACGACCAACGGACAACTAATTAATTGAACCCTGTTACTCCGATTATGCGAAGGCTTCGGCGGATACACCAGGAGACTTCCGTAATCAGACGATCAACGGTCAGCAATAAGCGCTTTCACTGCAGAAACGACCGATTCCAATGTACTTGCATCCTGGCCTCCTGCAGTAGCGATCGTTTTTTGTCCTCCGCCACCTCCTTTAATGAGAGGTGCCACTATTTCCTTAATAATCTTTGAGGCGTCCAGATTTTTTTCGCGGATCATCTGATCGCCGATGGCGATTGTAACTGACGGTTTACCCTCCAAAACCGTGGCCAGAACCAGTAGAAGATCAGGCAGCTCCTGCCGGAGTTCACCGGATATTTTCCTTATCGCATCCGGGCTGACCCCTTCTAAAAATTTTCCAATAAATTTATACTTCCCGGCAGGAATTATTTCCTTTAGCAATTCCGCTTTAAAATGCAATGCCTGTTTCATTTCCATCGATTCAATCCGCTTGCGCTGACTGGCGGATTCCGATTGTAGATCCTGCAATGACTTCAATAATTCTTTTGGATTCTTAAATTGATCGCGGACAGCTTTCAGGACATTCAATTCTCCATTGATATAATTTTCAGCCGCCACTCCTGCTACGGCTTCTATGCGTCTTACTCCGGCCGCTACAGCTGATTCGGATTTGATCTTAAAAAAACCAAGTTCTCCGGTAGCGGATACATGCGTTCCACCACAGAGTTCGATGGAATAGGCCGGATCTATAATTACCACCCGCACCAATTCACCATATTTTTCCCCGAACAGCGCCATGGCGCCGGTTTTCAGGGCTTCTTCCCTGGGCATTTCCTTTATTACTACCGGAATATTTTCCCTGATTTTTTCGTTCACCAGTTGTTCAATTTCAGTCAGCTCCAGATCAGTTAGCCTGGCAAAATGGGAAAAATCGAAACGCAGGTGTTCAGAATTTACCAACGATCCCTTTTGTGTTACATGTGTTCCAAGAACTTTTCTCAAAGCAGCATGCATTAAATGGGTTGCTGTATGGTGAATTGCGGTGTTTTTTCTTTTTGCAGGATCTACGCTGGCAAAAACCGGTGCCTGCTGGTTAGCAGGCAACTTTTCAGTAAAGTGTATGATCAGGTCATTTTCTTTCTTTGTATCCAGTACTTCTATTTTTTCACCTGAAACGGTGATGGTGCCGGTATCCCCTACCTGGCCGCCGCTTTCTGCATAAAACGGTGTTCGTGATAATACGAGTTGGTAAAGTTCCTTCCCTTTGATCTTCGCTTTCCGCCAGCGGGTAATTTCCGTATCTGAATTCAGTTCGGTATAGCCTGAAAAAATAATTTTCCCATTTTCGTGCACGGGTATCCAGTCTCCCGTATCCAGTTGTCCGGCTGCACGGGACCTGTCTTTTTGTTTTTGAAGTTCCACTTCAAAATCAGTTTCATCTACCGTCCAGCCGAGTTCCCGGGCCATCAGTGAGGTGAGATCAATGGGAAAGCCGTAGGTATCATTTAATTTAAAAGCGAAAGCGCCGGAAATTCGCTTTTCCGCATGAGCAGAGGATTCCAGTTTCTGCGAATCTCCATTTTCTATATATTCATTGAATATCTTGATCCCTTTATCGAGCGTTCGCAAAAAAGCCTCTTCTTCCTCCCTGATAACCCTTTCAACAAAAGACTGCTGCTGAAGTAATTCAGGAAAGATTTTTTGAAACTGGGTTGTCAGTGTAGGAACCAGTTGAAATAATAAAGGTTCTTTTTGGTCAAGGTAAGAATAGTAATACCGGACAGCCCGGCGAAGAATTCTACGGATAACATAACCCGCTCCGGTATTGGCCGGCAGTTGTCCGTCTGCTATCGTAAAGCATATTGCCCTGATATGATCAGCAATTACCCGGAATGCGATATCTTTTTTTCCCGACTCTGTCCCTGAATATATTTTCCCGGTTATTTTGCCAACCATTGCAATTGTACCGCTGAAAATATCAGTATCATAGTTGCTTTGTTTTTGCTGAAGAACCCTCACCAGTCTTTCCAGTCCCATACCGGTATCCACATGACGGGAAGGAAGTAATTCCAGCGATCCTGACCGGGTACGGTTGAACTGAATAAATACAATGTTCCAGATCTCTATCACCTGCGGATGATCTTTATTCACCAATTTTCTGGCATCCAGATTTTTTCTTTCTTCATCCGTCCGGCAATCAACATGAATTTCCGTACAGGGACCGCAGGGACCGGTATCACCCATCTCCCAGAAATTATCTTTTTTACTTCCGGGCAGGATACGATCTTCCTTAACCCAGTTCATCCATTCCGCCCTGGATTCCTCATCCGATTTTAATTGTTCTGTTGTGTCTCCTCCAAATACAGTTATATAAATCCGGTCCGCCGGAATCTGATAGACACGTGTCAGCAGCTCCCAACTCCAGCCGATGGCTTCTTTTTTGAAATAATCACCAAAGCTCCAGTTCCCCAGCATTTCAAACATCGTATGATGATAAGTATCCACGCCTACTTCTTCCAGGTCATTATGCTTACCACTTACCCGCAAACATTTCTGTGTATCGGCGACCCGTCGATCGGGAGCTATTTTGTTTCCCAGGAAATAATCTTTGAATTGATTCATCCCTGCATTGGTAAATAGCAATGTCGGATCATTCTTGGTTACTATCGGGGCAGAAGGAACAATGACATGAGCTTTGGATTTAAAAAAATCCAGAAATTTATCCCGTATCTCAGCGCTTCCCATCATATTTTATCTGACAATCTTTAAAACCGGGTTTATAAAAGGATAATAATTAGTACACTTGCGTAATTAATCAGGCGCTGCAAAGGTACAGCCTCCGCCCCGTAAACGGAGTGCGGTGCCATCGGACTGCATGAAAAAGATCAAATATTACTATAATACCAATACCCTCCGGTATGAAAAACTGGAAACGCCTTTACGCGTAACCCTGCTGCGCATTCTGGGCTTTTTATCAGCCTCCATCGTAACTGCCCTGATCCTTGTTTCTCTCGCCTACCGCTACTTCCCTTCTGTAAATGAAAAAAGGCTGTTGCGGAACAATGAAGCACTGAAAGACAATTATTATGTATTGAACGGACAGGTGAAAAAAATGCAGGAACAGATTATCGGGCTTGAAAAAAGGGATAACGAAGTTTATCGGGCTATTTTTGAAGCCAATCCCATTCCGGATAGTGCCCGGGCTAAAAATCTGGCCAAAGAACAGGAGTTTCAACTTGTGCAGGGAATGGATCAGGAGAACCTGGCGGTTTCAATTGCAAACTCCCTGACCAGCCTGGGATCCAGGATCCATGCTCAGACCAAATCCTACGACGAAATAAACAACTTCATTAAAAACAAAGAATTACTCCTGGCCTGCACACCAGCTATTCAGCCGGTAAGTAACAAAGATCTGAAAAGAATTGCCTCCGGTTTCGGATACCGGGTAGATCCTGTTTACAAAACGACCAAATTTCATGCTGGTTTGGATTTTGCCGCGCCCCAGGGTACACCCATCTATGCCACCGCCAACGGAACCATTGAAACCGCCGGTAACACTGGGAACGGTTACGGCAATCACGTGGTGATTCATAATGGTTATGGATATGCCACTCTTTTTGGCCATATGTTTAAAATCAAAGTAAAACCGGGTCAGAAAGTTAAACGGGGAGAAATTATCGGATGGGTTGGTAATACAGGTAAAAGCACTGGTCCCCATTGTCATTATGAAGTGCACCGCAACGGTGAGCCGGTGGACCCTGTTTTCTATTTTTATAATGATATCACCCCTGAACAATACGACCGCCTCTTAAAACTGGCTTCTTCGAGTAATCAGAGCTTTGACTAATTTTTTTCATAAAACTTTCGGCTGTTTCGGAATAGTTTTTGTTATTTTTGACAAGCATGACAACGTTTTCCCAGATCGCTATGAAGTTTGTTGAAGAATCAACTTTCCCGCAGGATCCTCAACTGCAGAAGGAAGATCAACCGGTTAATGTTGGTATTCGGATAAAAAAACTGAAAAACACAGAGACTCAACCAATCGAGGAGCCGACGGAAAATATTCCTGAAGAGACGATCGTCGCTGATGAACCTTCCGATACATTGCAAATCGATCCTGCACTGAAAATTAAATCAGGAAGGGGTAGAAAATCCATCCGTCAGATTTCTGAAGAAGCAGACCTGATCCAGATTCCCGAGGATGAAATACTTTTCCAGAAGCATTATTATACGATGGGTGAAGTCGCCGACATGTTTCGCGTCAACCAGTCGCTTCTTCGTTTCTGGGAAGCAGAATTCAGCATCCTTCAACCGAAAAAAAACAAAAAAGGTGACCGTTATTTTCGTCCCATCGATATCAAAAACCTCCACCTTATTTATCACCTGTTACGCCAGCGGAAATATACCATCGAAGGCGCCAAGGATTTTCTGAAGAAAAATTCAAAAGCGGAAGAAAAATTTGAGACCATTAAAAAGCTGGAAGAAGTGAAACGTTTCCTGTTGGAAATGAAGGCCAGCCTGGGTTAGTGTTGAAATAGTCACTCTGCGGTACTCGCACACTTTCAAATGCTCCTCCGGTCTTACCGTCATTTCAGTTCCGCAATTGCAATCTTTCGGTTCTCGATCAGATTTAAAATTTCCAGATTCAGTTTCTGTTTTATCTCATTAAATTCCGCGAGAGGAATGGGAGTAGTGAAATAATCTATATTGACCTGGAAAAAAGTGCCGGAAATATCCATGAGATATACGGTTGCATCACTGATAAATGATATATCGCCCAACAGTTTCCTGCTCTCCTCTATAAATGATTGAATAGTCTCTGCCGGGGTGGTTGATTTCAGCTGCAGCCTGATCTCGGCCTTCCGGTAAGTGCGCAGGGTCTGGTTGTCGACAATACTGTCTACCATTTGCTTATTCGGAACGGTCACATAAGTTTTCAGGTCTGTCCGGATACGGGTGCTTCGTAATCCAATATTTTCCACCGCTCCTGAAATATTGCTCACCTTAACCGAATCGCCGACCATAAACGGCTTATCAAAAAATATGATAAAAGAAGCAATAAGATTTTCGATGCTTTCCCGTAAGGGACAATGCCAGCGCCGCACCGGCAAGCCCAAGACCGGTCCATACCTTACTCACTTCAAAGCCAAAGCCCATTCCCAAAACCATTAACAAACCGATGATTCCGATAATTACTTTCAGGAAATCCCGGAAAAAAACTACGAGCTGATGGTCTTTGATTCCACCCGTCAGCCTGGCTTTTTCTTTCACCACGAGACTGACGAAATCGATGATCCGCAGCAGGAGCCAGATAAAGACCACGATGAGAATGGTCTTGGCAATCCCGTGAACGACGGTTTTAAAGGATACTTCAAAAATTTCAAACTCCAAAGCGGTTGGAAAACGCAGTTTATCAATTCCGACGATCGAAATAAAAGCAATCAGGAAGATTTCCAGGGGATCCAGCAGGAGTTTGACAAATGAATTCTTATCAATCCCCTTGTCCAGTGTAGTCGCTGCCCTGAACAACTGCCCGGCGACAAACTTTGAAAAAATTCGCTTGAAAAGCAAGCCGACGATCAATGGCAATAAATACAAAAAAGTATTTTTTTACCGGGTTGTCAAATACAAGCTGGTTCCAGAATCCATTCATAAAAAATCAGTTCTTATATACATGAATGCCGTCTGCTTTTAATACATAGAAAAAATCCGGCATAATCAGGATTTTATTCGCGGGCAGATAATAAGACGGAATTTGCTTTTTCTCTTCCGCATACATTTTATCCTCGAATTTCAGAAATTCCTGCCCGTTCCATCCCAGCATGGTTTGATTGATCACGGAAAAATGTCGCCAGTTTTTCAGCGGAATAAATTTCGAATATCCCCCATAATGATCGAAAATAAAAGCTCCTTTTTGCGGATCGAACAAATATACCAGTCCACCCTGATCGGTGAGTAAAATCGGATTGGGTACAGAATCCGTAAACTGTCGGATATCGTTTGTCTGGTTGATCAGTGTACCGTCGCTGGAAATTTTATTCAACTTACCCGCAAGCGCATCATACACCCAGATATTATTATCGTAGGCCAGTCCGATACAGGTAACCTGGTAAAATCCCAGCTGGCGCAAGTCGAGGCTGTTGACATTATTCAGGAACCTGTCCAGCATAACAATAGTGCCGAATTCCTGGTAAAAAAGCAGGAGTCTTAAGTGGATTAGTTACATCGATATAAGCAATTTTTCCATACCGTCTTACATCATTGAAAACTCCCAGGGAATCCCCGGAGGCACTGTATTTCTTCAGCTGATTATCGGGTGTTAGAACAAATATATTTCCCAGGTTGTCAACCTGGAAGTCTACATAGGTCCCCGCAATGAAACGGGACATCTGTGGCAGGCTATCGACTTCCTGCGCGGAAATTGTTCCAAGCAAAAAACAGCATATTATATGAAGGATTATTTTCTTCACTTTCTGATAATCTTATAGTCCAGAGCCGGATCATAACTCTTCAGGATAAGTTGTTCTCCATCGAAGCTGGCATAAGTAAAATAATTGATCCAGTCACCCAAATTAATATACCGGCTGCCATTTGGAAATCTAAAATCGATCGGCAGGTGCCGGTGACCGAATATCATATAATCGTAGTTATCCTCAGAAAGTTTTCTTTTGCAGTACTGGATCAGCCACTCACCTTCTTCTCCCAGGAATTTTTCATCCGTTTGCTGTGTTGCTACCCGGCTTTTCCGGCTGAAATAATTTGCAATGCCCACGCCGATGGCAGGTGGCAAGTATCCCAAACAAGCCCTGACTGAATTTATTTCGGAATATCTTTTTTAGAAATTTATATCCGCCGTCTCCGGGACCGAGTCCGTCTCCATGACCGATTAAAAATTTCTTACCGTTCCGGATAAATATTTTTGGTTCATAGTAAACCGGGATAGACAATTCTTTTTCAAAATAATTTTTCATCCACATATCGTGGTTGCCCACAAAAAACTGGATGGATATACCGGAATCGGTCATCGTGGCCAGTTTACCCAGGATGCGCACATATCCTTTTGGAACGACGGTCTTATATTCAAACCAGAAATCAAAGAGGTCACCGACAATAAAAATTTCGGACGCTTCCTGCTGGATGGAATCCAGAAATCGGATGATATATTTTTCCCTTTGCAGGCTGGTGTGGCGATCGGGTGAACCGAGATGGAAGTCCGAAATGAAGAAAATCTTTTTACCCGCTGCGATTTGCATGGGCAAATATAATTCACTGGGCATCTATCAGGAAAACATATACTTCTTTTGGCCCATGAACACCCACAACCAGGGTTTTTTCGATATCCGCCGTACGGCTGGGACCGGTAGCCAGGGTAATAAAAGATGGTATTTTGTTTTTATATTTTTCCATTCATCATTTCCAGCCCTTCCCGGATATCATATACCAGCTGGTCTGAATAAGCAATACAGATATGGACAGGCGCATATACGCTCACGGTCCTGCCACTTTCCTGTGCCGAACTCATCAGAATGCTCCCTGTTCGGGCGATCAGGGCCTCACAGCCGGTAATCGAAACATCGGCCTCCGGAAGATCCTCTGAGATCATCAGGCCTTTTAGTGGTTCCCGGAGCATTGGAAGAAGCGCTGATTCCCGGCAAAAGACCTGGGTCCATCCCATGCTGGGAGACGAGTTCGGTTAACTGCTGAATCATTTCCGTCTGATTGCTGCAATAGAGGAACCGGCCCTGTATCCGGCCGAAATTTTCAGCAAATTCAATTTCATTTTCCTGTCCGGGATCAGTATATACGCTTGAATTCCCTTCGCTTTGCGGAAAAGGAACAGGCGTTGGATTGACCAACGCCTGCCGGATTCTTTTGAGAATATTTTCTTTTGCGGGAGATATCTGCATATACCTTGAACTAAAGGTCTCCTACAGGAGGAACGGGTATCGGAGGTGCAGGTATTCCATTCTCTGCAATCTTGATTTCAGGAACATCATTCAGATATCATGATCCGAAACATCCAGGGCTCTTTTTTCTTCATAAGGTCTTTTGCCGATCAGGGTTTCCACATCACTCTGGAAAAGTACTTCTTTTTCCAGAAGCGCTTCTGCCAGCAGATGCAACTGATGAGATTTTTCTGTAAGCAGTCCCTTGGTAAATATATATGCTTTATCAATCAGTTTCCGCACTTCTTCATCAATCAGCTTGGAGGTTTCTTCTGAATACGGTTTGGTGAACTGATTTTCCTGGGCCGGATCATAGAAACTTACATTCCCGATCTTTTCATTCATACCGTACACGGTAACCATCGAATAAGCAATCCGGGTCACCTGCTGCAGGTCATTCTGCGCACCGGTAGAAATTTTCTGAAATTGAGCATTTCACTGGCCCGTCCACCGAGGGTCATACAAATCTGGTCGAACAGCTGATCGGTGTTATATAGGTATTGTTCTTTCGGTGTGTACTGCGCATAACCCAGTGCAGCCACTCCGCGCGGAACGATGGTTACTTTCAGCAACGGATATGCATGTTCCAGGTACCAGCCGCAAATGGCATGGCCTGCTTCGTGATATGCGATTATTCGTTTTTCCTCCGGAGAAATGATCTTGTTCTTTTTTTCCAGTCCGCCGATCACCCGGTCAACCGCATCCTGGAAGTCTTCCATTTCCACGCTGTCTTTTCCCTTACGGGCTGCAATCAGCGCAGCTTCATTACAAACATTGGCGATATCCGCACCGGCAAATCCGGGTGTTTGTTCAGCCAGTTTATAAATATCCAGTTTGGAAGAAATCTTGATGGGTTTCAGATGCACTTTGAAAATGGCTTCCCTTCCTTTCAGATCCGGTTTGTCGATCGAGATCTGACGGTCAAATCTTCCCGGGCGAAGCAGGGCCGTATCCAGTACATCCGGCCGGTTTGTTGCAGCCAGGATGATGATTCCACTGTCGCCACCGAATCCGTCCATTTCCACCAGCAACTGGTTCAATGTGCTTTCGCGTTCGTCATTGCTCATGATGGCATTCTTACCGCGGGCACGACCGATGGCATCAATTTCATCGATGAATATGACACAGGGTGCTTTTTCACGGGCCTGTTTGAACAGGTCACGTACACGGCTCGCACCGACACCCACAAAGAGTTCAACAAAATCAGAACCGCTCATCGAGAAGAAAGGAACCTGGGCTTCCCCGGCCATGGCTTTTGCCAGCAGGGTCTTACCGGTTCCCGGAGGGCCGACCAGCAAGGCGCCTTTCGGAATCTTTCCGCCGAGGGCTGTATATTTTTTAGGATTTTTCAGAAAATCAACGATTTCCATCACTTCCACCTTGGCTTCATCCAGACCAGCCACATCATTGAAACGTAATATTCACGCGGGTGCCCTTATCAAACAGGGTAGCTTTTGATTTACCGATATTGAAAATACCACCAGGTCCGCCACTGCCGCCCTGGCCACCCATTTTGCGCATGAGCATAACCCAGATCAGCAGGATGATGAGGATGGGAAGTGCAATCTGCAGTAATCCGGGTATCCAGTCGCCTTCCTGAACAGAGGAAGTAGGAACTTCCAGAGTGGGATTTTTCGCGAAAAAATCATAAAGTCTTTTTTCGAATTCATCGATCTTGGTCACCTGGAATTCGAACTGCGGACCGTCTGCTTTTACGACCTGGAAATTCTTTCCCAGGAGGTCTTTATAAAAAGGTTTATCCAGGCTGTCTTTCTTGATATAGACCCTGACCAGGTTTTTATTGGTCACGAGGACCAGCGTGGCCACATCGCCCTTTTCCAGCATATTGTTCCTGAATTCCATTTCAGAATCCAGATGACGTGCATCGGGTGTAAAACCGGTACCCAGAAAATTATATCCGAGTAATACGATCGCTATGACGCCCCAAACCCAATAAATATTGAATCTCGGGCCTTTTTTGGGTGTGTTGTCCTCTCCTCCCGGGCGTGGTCTGAATCGTGAAAATCCTGGCCTGTCGTTCGGTTTTATATTATTCTGTGGCATTTGATGGTCTTCCTTCTAGTAATTAATGATTGGGAAATAAAAAAGTTCAGAAAAATGGTTTAAACATTATGATGATCAGCCTTCATGTTCCTCCAATAACGGCATCGCTCCACATTTCTTCCAATTTGTAGAAACGCCGGGTATCCGGAAGCATTATATGAACGACCACATTTATATAATCAATAATAACCCATTGAAGTACCTGCCTGCCTTCGTGCATATAGGGTAGTTCATCGCATTTTTCCTTTACTTCTGTTTCAATGAAATCCGCTATGGCCCTGACTTGTGTAGTGCTTCCGGCTTCACAAACAATAAAAAAATCCGCTACTGCTTCGGGTATTTTACGGAGATCAAGTGATATGATTTTTTCGCCTTTTTTTTCCTGAATTGCCTGGATAATGGCTTTTATGATTTTTGAGTTCTTCGCTAACCGGGCAGATTTATTTGGTTTCCGGTTAACCAGCATTGACAATTGTTCCAATAATCAGAATATTTTAAATGATGAATGATGACAGGCGATGATTCCAGCTATCCTAGGAATACTAAATTCGCACTGCCCAAAAATAGTAATCTTTTGCCAGATCCCCGTAAGGAGAAGCTCTACAGTACAACATTTGACAATCAGTTGATTGAGCTGGAATCTGTGGATAGCACCAACAACTATGCCATGGGCCGGATTCATGCAGGATTGGCTTCCGATGGTCTGGTTTGTCTTGCCCGTCATCAATGGGCCGGAAAGGGTCAGCGGGGCAAAGACTGGCAAAGTGAACCCGGCCAAAATCTGATGATGAGCCTGGTCATTGAGCCTGCACCGCTCTGATTTATCCCAACAATTCCTGTTTTCTGCGGCCGTAGCGCTGGGTATTCTGGATCTGGTTCAGCATTTTCAGGACGAAAAATGGACAATTAAATGGCCAAATGATATTTATTGGAATGACAGAAAGGCAGCGGGCATACTGATTGAAACGTATGATCCAGGGCGAAAACTGGCCCTGGGCCGTGGTCGGGATCGGAATGAACCTGAACCAGGAATCTTTCCCGGAAGAAATCTCCCACATGCCATTTCCCTGAAACAAATTACCGGTATCGACTATGAACCGGTTTAAGTAGCCCGGGAACTGGTGCCCTGCCATTCAAAGCCGGATTGATATGCTAAGAGATGATCCGGATGAGAATCCTGGACAGACTTCAATCAGTTTCTGTATAAAAAAATCAGACCGTTGCCCTGAAGAAAGGAAATGAACTGATCATTGCCACCGCATTCATGAATGTCAGGATTGCTGACGGGACATTGCTTCATAACTGAGCAATGGATCTATTTGCCCGTGGCGACGTACAGTTGATGGTTGACAGGTCATTGAATGATCTCGATTTACTAAGCATGGCGTCTATTGCGCACTTATCTGGTAAAATGTATACAGCGCACCCGAGGCATTCCCCGCTTCATCTTCCGCATAAATTTTTAATTCATGCCTGCCGGGAGGACAATGTTCGTCGAAATGATAGATGAATGCTTTTGCTTTGTCATTGGAAAACAATCAGCCATTTCCCATCGAGGGTGGCGCGGAAATTTTTAATTTTTTTATAATTGTCCTGTACCAGTACCGCTATCCGGCTGCTTCGTTGCAGGTTTGCATTTTCAACTATCCCGGGTATCGAATTACCGGTGGAACGGTATCCAGCACCAGCTGAAAATTTCCGAAACTCCGAAAGGTGGCTGTGGCCCAGTCCCCCAGCCAGTCCGGTTTCTTTACTTCAAAATCCTCCCCGTCTGCCATTGCATAATAACCCGTTGCTTTTGATTCACCTGTTTGGATAATTTAATTCTTACAGTCATCGTATCGGCCAGTGGTACATCCGTGGTTCCAAAATGATGAAGGGCAGAAACCAGCATCTTTCCCTTCGACTAGCCGTTTCCTGGTAATCCAGATGGAGAGAATCATACAAACAGTCTGGTCCCAGGTAAAATGCAGCATTTGGCGTTTCAAATCCATCCACCATTCCCGGATAAAACATTTTCCCGGCATAAGTTGCTGTTTGAAGTTGATCATCCGGCTGGTATCTTGCCCTGAAATTCCAGGTTCGAAGTATTTCCCTAAGCATCTTTCAGTTCGATGCGGATCTCATGGATCTGACCATCTTCCAGATGAATGATTCCGCCCGGATTGGATTCCTGGTAAATGGAATGATTATATCCCGGCATTTTAAAAAGCAGCTGATAATATGGTCCTCCCTGTTCACGGGTCGGATAATCAATATGTGCATTGATACCACGGGTATCGTTATAACTGATCCGGTCCATCTGAAAACCGGAAACTGCTTCACCATTATCATAAATGATTCCTTCATAAATACCGTTCGGATTATTGGAACCCGACTGGGTATCGAATCCTGATATTCCGAATCCCGGATTGGGTGTTTTGCAGAACCAAGATCGGCAGGCCGATTATATAATGGCCGCCTGTTCCTTTCACACGGAAGAAAAGATGGATCTGTTCATAAAAACTCCTATTCCGGTCGTAAACCGAAAGACTCCGGAAAACCGGCGGCGTGTTATCTTTCACCGGTAATCCAAAAAGCATGGGATTGAGATTGGTATCCTCCGGGAAAGTCCGGATTTCAAAATGCAGATGCGGTCCCTGCGACCCACCCATATTTCCGCTATATGCAATCAGCTCTCCTTTTTTTACGGATAAGAATCCCGGAGGAAGATCCAGGGAAACATCCCAGCGCTGCAGTTCATACTGTTTTTGTTTTACATAGGCAGCCAGTGCCGGATAGAAGGCATTCAGGTGGGCATACAAACTCACATACCCGTCGTGATGACGAATATAAATGGCCTGACCGAATCCAAATGGTTCAATCTTAATCCGGTAAATATAACCATCGGCTGCTGCATAATACCGGCAGGTTTTCCCGGTGTTCCGTACGGATATCCAGGCCCATATGATAATGGTTGAACCGGAGTTCGCCGAAATTCGCTGCGAGGCTGATGGGAATATCAAGGGGTTTCTGAAATCATTCCTGGGATATGACCGGTTGGAAAAACTGACCGGAGACAAATCCGCGGTACAAAAACAGACAGATAAAAAGGAACAGGTCTGTGCATGTGATCCCAAATTTAGAAATACAATGGTGAATAATCCCAAATAAGGATTCGAAACAAGATTCACCCAACCTTAAATAAATGTTAGCAAATGATTTTGAGGGATTTTCAAAAAAAATTAAAATTTGGTACAGCTTTTGGCATGTATAAGATGTCTTTAAATTAAAACCTTCCTTGAAAAAGTGTTAAGATGTTATTTAAGAATAAATTTTTACTGTTTTTCGTCATCAGCGTCGGTTCCGTGATCGGAATGGTGCGGGGTGAAGAAGCCAAACAGAAATGGGTCTTCAAGATCAAGTCGAAAGTTGATACCAAGAAGCTGATCGCCGAAAAACGCCAGCTGGCTAAAAAAGGCGGTGTATTGCTGGATGATATTGAAATGGCATCGTTTCATAATAACTAATTAAGTTTCAGATACCTTAATTGAAAATTCCCGGTCCTCCGGGATTTTTTATTTCCATTCCTTTTTTAAAATTTCTCCAAGAACCCGTACAACCTTACTTTTGCGGAATTTGTTTTTACATGCCAAAAAATCCCGCAATCGGTTCAGTACTCATTATCGGTTCAGGTCCCATCATTATCGGACAAGCCTGCGAATTTGATTATTCCGGCTCCCAGGCCGCCAGAAGTCTGCGGGAAGAAGGTATTAAAGTGATCCTCATTAACAGCAATCCCGCCACCATCATGACGGATCCCATGATGGCCGACCGGGTTTACCTGCTGCCCCTGACTGTGGAAAGTATTGAACAGATCCTGGAAGAAAACCAGATCGACGCCGTGCTGCCCACCATGGGCGGACAAACAGCACTTAATCTTTGCAAGGAAGCTGCTGAACTGGGTGTCTGGGAAAAATATAATGTGAACCTGATCGGAGTGGATATTGAAGCCATCGATACAGCTGAAGACCGGGAAAAATTCAAACAACTGATGATCCGCATCGGCATTGATGTTGCGCCTTCCCGGGTTGCGAACTCCATGCTGGAAGGAAAGGAATTTGCACAGGAAATCGGTTTTCCACTGGTTATCCGCCCCTCCTTTACCCTGGGTGGTACCGGCGGTGGTTTTGTCCATGGAAAAGAAGACCTGGATGCCGCGCTGGACAAGGGTTTGAAAGCATCTCCCATGCATGAAGTGCTGGTGGAAAAAGCCGTGCTGGGATGGAAAGAATATGAACTGGAACTTTTGAGAGATAAGAATGATAATGTAGTCATCATCTGTACGGTGGAAAATCTGGATCCGATGGGTGTTCATACCGGAGATTCCATAACCGTTGCACCTGCCATGACCCTGAGTGATACGGCTTTCCAGGATATGCGTAACAAAGCCATCCTGATGATGCGCTCCCTGGGCAATTTTGCCGGAGGCTGTAATGTACAATTTGCCCTGAATCCGGAAACAGAACAAATTATTTCTGTAGAAATCAATCCACGGGTATCCCGGTCATCTGCCCTGGCTTCCAAAGCAACCGGATATCCGATCGCAAAAATTGCCGCCAAGCTTGCCATCGGCTATACTCTGGATGAACTGAAAAATCAGATCACCCAGACCACCTCCGCTTATTTTGAACCGGTGCAGGATTATGTGATCGTGAAAATGCCGCGCTGGAATTTTGACAAATTCAAAGGTGCCAATGATACCCTGGGTTTACAGATGAAAAGTGTGGGTGAAGTCATGGCTATCGGAAGAAGTTTTACGGAAGCCCTTCAAAAAGCCTGTCAGAGTCTGGAAAATAATGCCGTCGGTCTCGGTTATTATGGCAAAAGCCAGATGCATGCCGAAGAACTCATTCAATATATCAAGATTCCGAAATGGGACCGCATTTTCAGGATTAAAGATGCCCTCATGCTGGGTGTGAGTGTAAAAACCATCTCTCAGGCAACCGGTATCGACCGCTGGTTCTTATATGAGATCCAGAAAATCTGTGCTGGCGGAAAAAGAAATCAAGAAATATAAAATGGATACGCTGCCAGTGGAATTGCTCCGGGAAGCAAAAACACTTGGATTCAGCGACACGCAGATCGCCACGATCATGCAGGATGGCAACGAAGAAGCCGTTTATGAAAAAAGAAAAGCAGCCGGCATAAACCGGATTTTCAAAATGGTGGATACCTGCAGTGCGGAATTTGAAGCCAAAACACCTTATTTCTATTCCACTTTTGAAAATGGCGGCGTGAACGAAAGCCTGGTTACAAAGAAGAAAAAAATCATCATCCTCGGTTCCGGTCCGAACCGGATTGGCCAGGGAATTGAATTTGACTATTGCTGTGTACACGGACTGCTGGCTGTAAAAGAATGCGGTTATGAATCCATCATGGTGAACTGTAATCCGGAAACGGTTTCGACGGATTTCGATATGGCTGACAAACTCTATTTCGAACCCGTATTCTGGGAACATCTCTGGGATATCATTGAACATGAAAAACCGGATGGTGTAATCGTTCAGCTGGGCGGCCAAACGGCCCTGAAACTGGCAGAAAAACTGCATAAAAAAGGAATTCCCATCATCGGTACTTCCTACGACAATATGGATATCGCCGAAGACCGCGGCCGTTTCAGTGATATGCTGAAAGAAATGGATATTCCCTATCCTTCTTATGGAACGGCCACCACGGTTGACGAAGCCGTGGAAGTGGCCAAAATCGTTGGTTTCCCGGTACTGGTCAGACCCAGTTATGTATTGGGCGGCCAGCGCATGCGTATCGTGATCAACGATCAGGAACTGGAAAGTGCTGTCGTGAGTCTGCTGAAACACCTTCCGGATAATAAAATCCTGATCGATCATTTCCTGGACCGTTGCCAGGAAGCGGAAGTGGACGGAATCTGTGATGGTGACCAGTTCCATGTAATGGGCCTGATGGAACATATTGAACCCGCCGGTATTCATAGCGGCGACAGCAATGCCGTGCTTGCCGCAGTTTAACCTGACACCGCTCGTGGTGGAGACCATGGAAGAATATGCCCGAAAAATTGCCTTCCGGTTAAATATCCGGGGACTGATCAATATTCAGTTTGCCATCAAAGACGGCAAAGTATTTCGTGATTGAAGCCAATCCGCGTGCTTCCCGAACAACGCCCTTTATTGCAAAAGCATACCAGATCCCCTATCTCAATATTGCCACCAAAGTGATGCTGGGTCAGAATAAACTGAAGGATTTCACTTTCGAAAAAAACCTGAAAGGATATGCGATCAAAGAACCGGTATTCAGTTTCGATAAATTTCCCGGTGTGAATAAAGAGCTGGGACCGGAAATGAAATCAACCGGTGAAGCGATCCGTTTTATCAAAGACCTGAGAGATCCTTATTTCAGACAACTGTATAAGGACCGGAGTATGTACCTGTCGAAATAGTGTGGCAGTGTGGGAGTATGAGAGTATGAGAGTATGTGAGTTTAATTATCACTTACACTCCCACACTCTCATACTCTCATACTTTCCTCAGGCTTCCACCAGGCCATTGCGGATGGCGTACATCACCAGGCCGACCCGGGACTTCACTTTTAATTTTTCAAAAAGCGAATTGCGGTATTCATCTACCGTTCGGGGACTGACAAACATTTTCGCTGCAATATCTTTATAGGTAATTTCCGAACAAATATGCCGGAGAAAATCTTTTTCCCGCTGTGTCAGCGGAAGCTGGTTCTTCGGCTCGATCCACATCTTTATGCAGTCCGCTGATGATCTTACCGGATATTTCTTCAGAGAGGTAGAAGTTTTTTTTCACTACCGAATCAAGTGCTTTTTTTAATTCTTCCGGGTCAATATTTTTCATGATATAACCCCGGGCTCCCTGGCGAAGCATCCGGATAATGGTTCGTTCGTCGCTGAACATGGAAAGCGCCAGTACTTTGATTTTTGGATAATTTTTATTCAGCCAGCCGGCTGTTTCAAATCCGTCCATCTCCGGCATATTTACATCCAGCAGCACCAGGTCGGGTACCAGGTGTTCATTAATTTTCTTTTTGATTTCCTTACCGTTATCAGCTTCAAACAAAACAGAATATTCTTCAAATGAGCCGACCAGTTTGGCCAGCGCTTTTCTCAAAAGCGTGTGATCGTCCGCAATGGCCACCTGGATCTGTTTATTGTGGATGAAGACATATACTTGATTTAATAATTAATTCAATGGAACCTTTACCGAAATGGTTGTTCCTTTTCCCGGTTCACTTTCAATCGACAAATCCGCGCCGATCATTTTTGCCCGGTTGCGCATACTTTTTAAACCCAGTCCGCTGGATCCGCTGCTGGATTCCTTTTTTTGCTGAAGGTCAAAACCGACCCCGTCGTCCTGAATATTCATCACAAAGGTATCATTGCCGGAATAAACAATGATAACCATTACATGTGTGGCCTTGGAATGTTTAATGATATTGTTCATCATCTCCTGGTACATTCGGAAAATGAAAATCGATTTCTGATCCGGAAAATGAAATTCATCCCCCTGCGTGTCAAAATCTATTTTCAGCATACCGGCCCTGCGGATGGATGCCAGGTCGAAATTGATGGCTTCGGACAAGTCCGATATCCGTGATCCGGTCGGTATGCAGGCTTTTGGTCAGGTCAGCCATATCCCGGATCACTTTCTGCAGCATTTCCTTGGAATTCTGCACCCCTTCAAATGCTTCATGATCGGGTATCAATGGGTGCCATGGACATCCAGAGTTTGATAACAGAAAGGCTTTGACCGATATTATCGTGCAGTTCCTGCGCAATGGTTTTCATGGTCGATTCCTGGATTTCCAGCTGGGAGCGCAGAACTTCCTGTTCATATTCTTCTTTTAGCCGGATCAGTTCCTGTTCCTGCTTCTGCCGCTTACGCTGGTAAAAAAAGAACATTCCCAGGATAAACCCGACCAGCAAAAATGCCAGCAGGGTTCCCATAAAAATTACAAAGTAGATTTCCTGATTCTGATTCTGCATAAAAAGCCAATCGAATATAAAATTGCACTGAACAAAGTCACCATTAAAAAAATCATTGAAATATTCCTGACGATGATCGGCAGGTATCTTTTTCATAAATGTAACAAAAGCATATATCGGAAAAGTACAAACATTATTGAAAAAAATTCCCGTTACAATCCAGAATGAAGGTAACCTGGCAAGGGACTGTGTTTCCTGTTCCCTGCAACAATTCGAAATAATAGTAAATACATAGAATCACCGTAAGCAGACATCCTACGGAAAAGTTGATCGTATTATATCCCACTTTATTTTGTGTGATACAAAATATTGAAGAAAGCCAGAACCGGAAGAACAAACAGCATGTAGACAGATCAGCCTTTTTACCTTTACATTCTGGATGATTTCCCATAGAAAAAAATAAAAAAACAAAATTCCACTCATGTACCAACATTCGCAATCATCCCCGGTATTTATCGATTGGGAAAAATCTGATAATAAAGACTCGTATAAATAGTATCAACCCGAAATAAACAGGAAATAATTTTAAATATAAGGTGACGGTCTTTTGAAAGTAAACGGTAAGACTGATCAAAAATGTTGTAATTATGATCATATCTTCAATGGTATATTCCATAAGTCAGTCAAATATCGGTAAACTTCATATGCATAAAAAAACCTCCCGAAGGAGGTTTCCAAACTACTATAATAAAATCAGATGAGTTCCATCCCTTTTTCTCCCTTATCAACAATGGTAATTCCCAGGTCTCCCATACCGCCTTCAGAATTGGACCATTGCAACCAGGCGGACAAATTATCCCCTTATTAAATGCCAGTAATGGTGGACTTTCCCATGCCTGGTAATATAAAGATCTTTGTTGGCGATGGTTCCTGTTTCTGTTTGTCTGGATTTTGTGGCGACCAAAACGATACTTTGTCTTCCCTGCATATTCAGGTTTTGGCGCATACTCTTTCGGGTAAGCGGCAAAATAAAATTTGATCCCGTCTCCTCCATGTGCTTTGGCGTTGTCCAGAAAGTCTTCAATGTCCTCCAGACTGAACCAGACACTCAACGAATCCGGTTTACCAATTTTTTCAGAATTCGACACCCATCGGGTTCTGTTTATACTCTCTTAATACAGCATTTACATACTCCGTGTTGACATATCTGCCAACCCTTACGGAATTTTTTTCTTGCGTAGTCATTAGCTTTGGAATTTTTAGGAATGAAAAAATAGTTTCCTCCTAAAACTATTGAGTAGTTGGGCGCGACGCTTTTATAAGGAAATGGAGTCCAAAGAATTATAAATTAATATTATTTGTAACATTAAGATTGTCAACGACTCCCGTGCTATTTCCGTGTTAAAAAACCGTGTTTTTTGCAGCTAAAATACCGTCAAAACAACGGAAAAAATACCCGTCAAAATATGTGAGACGACTGCCGGAAACCCTCATTTACCTCTTTGCTTCGCAGTTCAGATTTATTTCCAATGCGGATGCAGCCGGTCAATCAAAAATTAGTTTGGAATCAGGTCCCTTTTTTAAGACTACTGCTCCCGTTCCTTACGGGGATTCTCCGTAATTTTTATTTCCCTTCATCTACCTGGCTTCTGGCGGGATTTCTTTGCGTAGCATCCCTACAGCTGGTTTACTTTATTTCAATACCACCTTTCAAAAAAAAATGGAAACTCATGGATTGCCGGGCTCGCTATTCAGATATTCTTTTTTTTATTCGGAACCTTACTGATGCATGTTCGCCGGGACATCCAGATTAAAGATTCACCAGCTTTTGTGAATAAACAGCACAATTACCTCCTCCTGCAAATCCTGGGAGATCCGGTATCCAGACAAAAATCTTATAAATGTTCCGCCCTTGTCAGAAACCTGATAAATGGTCAGTCGGTTTATTATGAAAGAGAAAAAATCCTTGTTTATTTCAACAAGAAAACGGATATATCAACCCTATCCGGAGGAACCTGGATATTAATCGGGAAACCGCTACAGCCAATAGAAAATTTTAAATCATCTGATTTTGATTATAAAAAATACTGCCGCTTAAAGCATATCTATGCACAGGTTTTTTTGAATGAAGATGATTATATCAATATCCTTCATGAAAATAAAAAGTCATTTTTTTCAGGGCTGGATTCATTACGTAAAAAACTGCTCGCTGTAATAAAGAGCCGGGTTCCCAATAAATCTGAATATGGTTTATTGGAAGCTTTGCTGGTTGGTTTTACCGATGACCTGGACCCGGAGATCCTGAAATCCTATGCAGATTCCGGGGTCATTCATATTATTGCTATTTCGGGCCTACACCTGGCCCTGATATGTCATATCCTGCAAGTATTATTAAAAAGAACTGGTCCGGAAAAATCCTCGAAATGGATAAAATTAATTATTCTCACCGTTGGCTTATGGGGTTATGCTCTTCTTGCCGGGGGATCTCCGTCAGTTATCAGGGCAGCCGCCATGTTCAGCCTGGTAATTTTCGCAAAAAATATTCTGAGAGAAATCGGATTGTATAATGCACTGGCAGCGTCTGCCTTTTTACTGATCTGTTTTGATCCTTTCTGGATATGGGATACCGGGTTTCAGCTGAGTTATGCCGCTGTTCTCAGTCTCGGCCTGTTTTCTCAACCGGTCCGGAATCTTCTTCCCCTGAAAAATAAAATTCTGGTGTCGATCTGGGACGCTGCATCCGTGAGTATCGCAGCTCAGATTGCTTACTACGCCAGTGAGTATATATTATTTTCATCGTTTCCCGAGTTATTTCCTGGTTGCAAACCTGCTGGCTGTTCCTTTATCAAGTGGAATATTGGTCGGGGGAATTCTGTTATGCATTTGCTCACCTTTTAACCTGCTTGCTCACCCCTTGGGATGGTTACTGGGTATCGGTGTTCAATTTTTAAACGGATTCATTAATTATATGTCCCGTTTACCGGGCGCCGTGATCGAAAAATTGGTCATCACGCTTCCGCAGCTGTTCATTATTTATCTTATGATATTTTGTATATATCAGTTTATGGTTAAGAAAGACAAATACTGGCTGTTTGCTATACTGGGCTCAATTTGTGTTTTCCAGCTCTTACATTTTATCCGGTAAATAAATCTCTGCCTGCCCGAACCATCTAGCTAACAGATCAGTCTTTCATTTGCCAATCGTCAGCTAACACCATAAACTTAAGATCCGTCGACCAGACAAACCGACTTTGCCGGGAAAATCGATTGCTGTAAATTTGCGGCTCTTCCTCTATCCGGCAAATGTTTAACATTTATGACGAAAAAAATACAATCCGCACTGATTTCTGTTTTTTATAAAGATGGCCTTGAACCCATTGTCAGACAACTGCATAAACTGGGTGTCCGGCTGATTTCAACCGGTGGTACAAAATCTTTTATCGAAGGGCTGGGTCTTCCCTGTACCGGCGCAGAAGAACTCACCAGCTATCCTTCCATCCTGGGTGGCCGGGTGAAAACACTGCATCCGTCAATATTTGGCGGGATACTGGGAAGAAGAGAAGAAGCACAGGATCTGAAGGAAATGAAGGAATATCATATTCCTGAAATCGATCTGGTGATTGTGGATCTCTATCCATTTGAAGAAACCGTTGCCAAATACAAAAGAAGAAAAATCAATCATTGAAAAAATAGATATCGGTGGACCTTCCATGATTCGTGCTGCAGCCAAAAATTTTTCACATGTTGCCGTTGTTGCCGATAAAAAAGATTATGCACATCTGGAACAGTTACTTGATGAGTCAACAGGGGGAACTCACCCGCGAACAGCGGAAGGAACTTGCTGCAAAAGCATTTGAAGTGGTTGCCGGTTATGATCTGGCCATCCATGAATATTTCAATCCGGGAAAACCACTGGGTGTTTCCAAAAACCATAAAGCATCTGCGTTACGGCGAGAATCCACATCAGCAGGCTTATTTCGAAGGAGACTGGGAAACTATTTTCAAGCAGCTGAACGGAAAAGAAATTTCCTATAATAATCTGGTGGATATTGACGCTGCCATTCAGCTGATCAGATGAATTTGAAGAAAAGACCGTTTTCGCGATCATCAAACACACAAATGTCTGCGGAATTGCTGCACGAAATAACACGAAGAGCGCCTGGGATCATGCATTGGCCGGGGATCCGGAAAGTGCTTTTGGTGGTGTGCTGGTTTGTAATAATGAAATAGATCTTTCGACTGCAGAAGCCATACATGAATTATTTTTTGAAGTGCTGATCGCACCTTCCTTTTCAGCAGAAGCACTGGATCTGCTGAAGACAAAAAAAAACCGCATACTGCTTCAGTTGTTAGCCAGACCTGTCGAAGCTCTGATGAAAAAATCCCTGCTAAATGGTGTCCTGGTTCAGGATACAGATAAGGGCAATTTTGAAAAATGGGATGAAGTGGGTGGAAGGAACAGTTCAGACATCAGAAAAGCAGGACCTGGTTTTTGGCAACCTGGTTTGTAAACATCTGAAATCAAATGCCATTGCTCTGATTAAAAATAAACAACTCATTGGCAAAGGTTGTGGTCAGACCAGCCGTATCGATTCTCTCCGTCAGGCCATTGAAAAAGCAAAACAATTTACATTCAATCTGAAAGGTGCTGCGCTCGCTTCAGATGCTTTTTTCCCGTTTGATGACTGTGTTCGCATCGCTGCTGCAGAAGGAATTTCCAGTTTTATCCAACCCGGTGGTTCCATCCGGGATAAGGATAGTATTGAATTTTGCAAACAGGAAAGACCTGGCGATGGTGATTACGGGGATGAGACACTTTAAACACTAATAATTTCACTTCGATTGGTTAGAACTGATTTTCAAATGTGAAATTTTGAAATTGTCGAGATGTAGGAATTGAAAATTAATTAAACTCATATCACATATCCCAGTAAATCTGATCTTTTAAAAACACTTCATATACTTCTTTCCATCCGGCAAACATCGGATCTGTGCCGAAAAAATTGATTATGCCAGATGGTTACCATCAGGCCATTTACCTGTTTGATTTTCCGGTAATAATCCATCAGTTCAGTAAATGCAGCTTTGCGGACTTAGCTGCTTCTCATAAAAAGAATTCGCATCCATAAAACAAAAAGGGAAGAGCATCAGGGTAGTTTTCTTTTCCGCTTTCAGATCGTACCAGTAAAAAGAAGAAGCAATGGAAGCCCGGAAACCATTGGCTGATCCATAACCCATTGAAAAATCTTTTTCAATACCCACATCAATCAGCTGGCGGTAAGTTTTGGGCAAATTCATCCGGATATAATGCTGGCGGCTGTATTTTACAGGAGTACCCGGTAATTTCTGCCAGCTTATCCACTTCTTCCATTAATACCGCTTCCTCATCCCCGCTTTGCCAGGAAGGATGAATGCCCACGGTATAACCGCCGGCATGATATGCGATCAGTGATTTCATTGCTGGTTTATCCGGTGAAATATTTTTATCTACCCCGGTTGGTTTTTTTGCGAGAAGAAAAAAATAATAAGCCCGCGTTCTGCAATACAGATGCAGGGAATCCAGCCATTCATAGGAATCAAAGGGGTCCTTTTTTTTATTGAAAAGTACATCCCAGCGATCCAAGAGATAAGCCCATTCTCCTTTTACCAGAGATCTGCAAAAACCTCCCAGGTTTCGTTTCAGGCCCTTATGTTTATAAGAATAGGCGATATCAATATCATAGCTGGGAATAAATTTAAAATCCTTCATGCCTGAAAATCAGATCCGGAAATTTCCGCCAGGAAGAGCGTTTTGAAATCCTCCAGCCAATAGTTGATCAGTGGGAATTCCAGAAAATTTTCTTTAAAAGCCAGGGAGGCCTGATGTGGAAAGCGGCCATATTTATCCGGTTCAAAAGAAAGATATTCCTCATAACGGCTGACCAGGTAAAAAGCAGCTGAAAAAATATCAAATGGAAAATCACCGGCTGTTTGAAAAAATGCCGGTCTGCCTTGAAAATCAAAACAGCTGATTGTTCTGTTCGCGGATACCGGTTTCAAAAAGCAGCTGATGCGGCTGGATAAAAAATTCCTTCTCGGATAATCCGTTCTGCCGAATAATTCAGTTTTGGTGCCGGAATAATTTATAAATGCATTCCTTATCTGAAATCAGACGAATGGGTTCATTAAAAATTTCATTGCTGAACAGATCCAGCATATAGATCAGGCGGGGGCTACGTATGTTCGCTATAAAAAAGCATGATTCAGGATTTATGCTTTTCTATCCAGCGTTGATTGAAACTCTTTTCAGGAAAATGCAGGTCGGCCCGATGCCTGTTCCATCCGCGAAAGACCCGGTTGATAAACCAGTTTTTAATTTTTGCATTCCCCATATTCATCCATTTTCTATGCAGACTCGCCTGCTTCCATCCTTTCCAGGCCATTTTTTCCATCCATCCGGCAGATCCCTCCTGAACAGCTTCATGTCTGTTTTCCAATAAAATTTCATGCAGGTTAATTTTTACCGCACATACTTCCGTACAATTTCCGCATAAGGAAGAAGCATAACTCAGGTGTTTCCATTCACCCATGATCTTTCAGATGCGGAGTAATCACGGCACCGATCGGACCGCTATAAGTGGTTCCATAGGTATGGCCACCGATATTTTTATAAACCGGACAGGCATTCAGACAGGCTCCGCAACGAATACAATACAGGCTTTCCCTGAGTTTGGTATTGGCCAGCATATTTCTACGACCGTTATCAAGCAGGATAACATACATTTCATCCGGACCATCAGATTCTCCCGGCTGCCGGGGTCCGGAAATAATGGAATTATAACTGGTTATGCGCTGACCGGTTCCAAATGTTGCCAGCAGCGGCCAGAACAGAGCCAGGTCAGTGAGTGAAGGAATTACTTTTTCAATTCCGGTAATTACAATATGTGTTTTCGGAAAAGAAGCGCAGAGTCTGCCATTGCCTTCATTTTCCGTAAGCGCAATACTTCCTGTATCGGCAATGATAAAATTTGCGCCGGTAATTCCGATTTCGGCTTTCGGATATTTTGCACGCATATTCTGCCGGGCAATCAGGGTAAGTTCGGTCGGAGAAAGCCCGGGAGCCGTATTCAATTTTTCATGAAAAAGTTTGGCAATATCTTCCTTGCTTTTATGCATGGCAGGAGTAACAATATGATAAGGAGGTTCATCATCCAGCTGCTGGATATATTCCCCGAGATCAGTTTCCAGACTTTCAATACCGTTTTCTTTCAGAAATTTATTCAGGTGAATTTCTTCCGTGACCATGCTCTTGCTTTTCACGATGGCCCTGCATTGTTTCGCTTTGCAGATGGTTAGAATTTCCCTGAGTGCGCCGGCAGCTATCTTCGGCCCAAATGACTTTTCCGCCTCGTTTGGTGAATGCCTGTTCAAATCGTTCGAGTTGCTGATCCAGGGTTTCGAGGGACCGCCATTTGATATTTTTGGCCCTTTCCCGGGCCAGGTGAATATTGTCAAACTGCTGTTTACCCTAGTGGAACAACCGCATTGTATTTTCCAATATTATAATTGATCTTATGCCGGTGATCCAGATCAGCAGCTTTGGTAGCTGCTTTTATCCAAAAAGGCAGATGCCTGATCCCGGTTGGTCATGGGTTGAAGTTAATAAATTATCTGAGGCGATGGTTATTTGCCATTGGCGGCATTAGTAGATAAGATACTGTTGATTCCTCCGCTTACACGGCACCTGAAAATAATCCGCACGGTATATTTCCGCATTTCATCATCTGTCCATCATCATTTTTCTGATAAAATTTTTTATAGGTCGCCTGGTACTCGCCAATAATTATTTCATTGGACCCAGCTGTTGGAAGGTCTTTGAATTTCAATGACTGGGTAACCGGTTCAACAGTAACACTTTTCAGTGTAGACGGTATCTTCTTCTGAAAGTTTATAAACTTTCTTGTTATTTGCATTCGCATGCAGGGAACCTGTAAATCTTCCCTTGAATAATTTTAATTCCCACCCCTACCCCAACTTTAAAACCCAGTCCGCTGTTTAGCAAGAGAGTGTCATCATATTTAAAACCCAGGCATCCGGCTGCAAAAAAATCATTTTCAGTCCTCGGAGGCCTGACCGGATCCCCATTCAGGTACAAATAAAAATCAGCAATATTATATTGCAAGGCTGTTTTACTTTTTCCTTTTAAAACTTTCTGGGAGTTCAGGGTATACAAATGTCTGGGGTTGCACTTCATATTTTTTCCAGCCCGCCCAATGACGGTTCACAGAATCAGTATAAAGAGAATCCGCAATCGCCGTTAGTGAGTCCCTGATTGCATCGAGGGAATCCTTTAAGGGATACATGTCCCTGATTACGAAAACAGAATCCAGCACGATCACCGTGTCCTGCATCAATGTCGGTCTGGCAATAGAATCCTGGATCGCAGTCCAGCCTGTCCCTGACATAATATATATCCGACGACTTAAATGAAGGATCCATGTTATTGTTGTATCCTGCATCCGGGCGGCCTGAGCAAGTGTTGCCCACACAGAATCCCGGAAAGAATCATACTTGTCTTTGTTTGCGTATGCATTCACGACGATAAATGCAGGATCCTTTTCAATCGTCGTATCCTGCATTTTTGAGCGCTGCATGGTCAACGTCCTGACGGAATCCCGGATTGCCTGCAATGAATCTCGCCCGGCATACATACTTCTGACAACAAATGACAGGATCCAGGACGATCGTGGTATCCTGCATTTCTGCGGTCCGCATTAAAGCATTTCCGATGGCATTTAGAGAATCCCTGATTGCCTTGATTAAGGAATCTCTTTTCGAAAGCAGAGGCCTGAGCCCTGGATAGCATCCATGGAATCTTTTTCAGCGTAAACATTCCTGACTAAAAATGCGGGTTCCAGCAAAATGGTGGTATCCTGCATCTTTGAAAGATATACATTAATAGCCCGGATAGAGTCCATTATTGCATCCAGGGAATCTCTTGCAGCATAAACATTCTTGGGATCGAATATGTTCAACCCTCGCAATCACGGTATCCTGCATTTCGTAGTGAGGAATGGTATATGGTCTGACAATAAAATGCGGGTTCCTGGCAATAATGGTATCCTGCATGACCGAATCTTCAACAGGCATACTGTTTGAACAGCAGTATCCTGACGAGTACGATGACTGACTAGAAAAAAAACAAATCAGGAAAAACACAACTGCAGGTAGAATTTTCATAGATACCGTCAGACTTTATCTTTTTTTATATGATGTGCAGTTGCTTCAAGGGTAGCATAAAAATCGGCGCCGTATTTTCTGATCAGGGCTTCTTTCAGAAATACATATACCGGAACTTTTAACTTGTTTGCCCAGTTTGCAGGCCGCTTTGCATAGATCTTCCCGGGGTTCATAATTTACATATTCCTGCTTCTGTCTTTTACTCCTGGTAATTTTTACCGGAAACAAATGGCAGCTGATGGGTTTTTTCCAGGAGATTTTTTTATCGATCCAGGCCTGTTCGATACCACATTTGATAATTCCGTGCTGGATCCCTGAATCCATATGCACACATGCGACCGGCAATGGTTGGTGTTACCCAACCGAATTCGGTATCATATCGGTAAAGACCCTCTGTTTCCAAGTACTTTTTAGTCCTTCCGGAGTGAGATATGGTTTGATATCTTCTATAAAATTCCGCAGGATATTCCAGTTCTTCGTTTGTCAAGCGGGGCACCGGAATCGCCGTCTTCACAACAACCTCCCTTGCACTTATTCAGGTCACAGACAAATTGTTCCGAAACCACTTCATCACTTAACCAGTATATTATCTATTACTATCAAGTGTGCAGGTTTGAAAATCAGGCTAAGATACTATATCAGAAAGGATTCCGTATCAGTTTTTCCACCGAAGTGTATTGATCAGGTGGTTCATATCTTCCTGAAGAAAAGCATTCACAATACTTAAAGAATCTGCATTGGGGGTCGTATCAAAATAGAGGGCGCCGCGCAGAAAATGCCTGGTTGAATCACTTACAAAAAACTGCTTGGCCGTTGCCGCGTTTCCGCCCACATTAAAAAATATGCCATGAACACCCAATGGGGTACTGATCAGGGAATCTTCAATTGAACTGGCTTTATAAGTATGTTTATAAGTCATTTTATAAGCATCCTCCCGGAGCTTGTCAAAATTGCCTTCCACCTGTTTATAACTGATATAAATCCGTGCATGGAAACGCGGGAAATCCATATTGATCCAGTACGGATTTTCAGGCTTATCGCCAAAAAATGCCGTATCCCGGATGATATTTCCATATACCGGATATTCAAATGAATAGGGAAAATCCAGGCTGGTTGAAAGACTGATAGTCATGCTGTCGGAAAATCAATTCTGAAATATCCGCGGGGTTTGGGTGTATAGTCGCTGTTACAGGAGAGAAGAAAAGTAATAAACTAAAAAGCTAAAAATTAATAATGGATATGTATCCGGTTCAAGATGGAGTTTTTATAGTTTGATACGAACCTTTACTTTTTTAATCCGGCTGCTGTCTGCCTCCAGAATATTAAATTCAAAATCACCACAAACAATAATATCATTTATTTTCGGAATCTCTCCGGCAAGTTCCAGGATCAGTCCGGCAAGAGAATCTGAATCTCCTTTTACATTATCAAATGTTTCTACCGGCAGATTCAGTGCTTTGCAAACATCATTGATCATGGTTCGGCCTTCAAAAATAAAAGATCCGTCATCCTGTTTGGCAGAAGATCCCTCATCTTCATCAAATTCATCCTTGATATCGCCAATCACTTCTTCCATGATATCTTCCAGGGTAACGATTCCGCTGGTACCCCCGAATTCGTCCACCACGATGGCAAAATGGATCCGGTCTGACTGAAATTCCTGCAGCAGATCCTTGATCATTTTATGTTCATGTACAAAATGGGGCGGACGGAGCAGGCTACGCCAGTCAAATTCATCAGGTTCATTCAGGAAAGGGATCAGATCCTTTGTATGAATCATTCCGGTAATTTCATCCAGGCTTTTTTTGAATACCGGTAGACGCGAATAATGCAGTTCTTCTATTTTTTGCTTCAGCTGGCCGAAATTCAGATCATCTTCGATCCCGCTTACATCCAGCCTGGTCTTCATGATTTGTTTGACTGTAATATTTCCGAATTTGATGATTCCCTTCAGTATATTTTTTTCCTCTTCTGTTGTATCATTGTCAATAGCATGGTCAAGTTCCTCCAGACTATTTGCGGCAGAACGCTGGCTACCAAAAAGCCGTTCCAGTTTTTCAGACTGGCTATGCGAGCAGAATGCCAAGTCTTCTAAAAAGCAGGTGAATCACTTCTGTCACGCCGGAAGTATAAAATGCAAACTGGAGTGTATTCTGGCTGGCCCAGACTTTGGGCATTACTTCTCCGAAAAGAATCAGAACAAAACTCACCATCACCACTTTCATCAGAAATTCAAAGAACCAGTAATCCTGCTTAAATGAAATAACCTGATCGATCAGGAAATTCGAAAGTATGATGATGGCGATATTGAGCAGGATGTTTGCAATTAACAGCGAAGCCAGCAGTGCTTTTGGTTCCTCCAACAGATTTACAATTCTTCTCCAGGAACTATCCTGTTTTGTTTTCAGAATATTGATTTCTTTATCGCTCAGGGAGAAAAAGGCAATCCTGGATCCTGAAACAATAAATGACATGACAAGGAAAAAGAGAATAAGGATTACCAGGATGGTTGTTGCCTGTGCATTGATGAATAATAAAAGACCTGGATGCCCGTGGGCAGTTGACATGTTAAAAGGGTGATCCAAAATAGTCTGGTTTCGTTAAAAATCCTGTATTCTCTGGTCGAAAAGCAGGCTGCCTTTAAATGCAGGATTGTAAATTTAATAAAACTTGTCTATTTCCCTTTTAAAAAGGTAAATCCGGTGAAGGTTCTCCCACAGCAGCGGAATCCGATCCATTCATCCCTTCCATTCCCTCCTGTGGAGGAACGGCGTGATTGCCCGCCATCCATTTTTTTGTCCAGCATGATCAGGTTATCTCCCACCACTTCTGTAGCAAATTTTTTATTCCCTTCTTTGTCCTCCCAACTCCTGGTGCGAAGCCTGCCTTCTATATAAACCAGGCTTCCTTTGTGCAGATATTTCTGTGCGAGTTCAGCTAGTCCCCTCCACAAAACCACGGTATGCCATTCGGTCTGTGAAATCAGTTTTCCTGTCCGGTCTTTAAAAGTTTCAGTTGTGGCCAGTGAAAATTTTGCCACACCTATATTTCCTTCCAGGAACTGAACATCCGGATCCTTACCCAGGTTTCCGATTAGCATAACTCTGTTAACGCCCCTCATAAGAATGCAGATTAATGATTTTAAATCGCCGATCAGGTGTTGATTGATCAATCCTTCCGATGTGCCGGGCATTATTCCATCAAAACCTTTACCAAGGATCACGGGGCTGGCAAAAATTTAATATAGTCTGCAATGAGTTTTGGAAATGGATAGTCATCCAAATTTGTAACGGACACCGACTCATACCCGCTCAGCGCAGGGAGCGAACCTTCGAGATGTACAAAACAGCTTATAATGGACTGATGCGTAAGTGTTTGTTGAAAAACAGGCGAGATATATTTTATCTGGAATCCCGGTTTTCCAAAATGTTTACGGAAGAAGGCGGTTTGCCGGATGCGGCCCTGAGGTATTATTTTCCCAGATTCCCATAAGTACAAATTCATAGAGATTTTGCCAGATATCTTTTCCTGTTCTCTCCCGGATCCAAACTTTATCTTGTCCGGCTTCTACAACAAAATAATACAACCACCTGGTTTTTCTCTTTGGGGGCGACGATTTCAGGGGGAGTTTGTTTGTCCAACCCTGCTGGTATGCCTGACAATTTTTTGACTGAATGCAATCCGTACAAAGCGGATGTTTTGGTTTACAAATCGTAGCACCAAAATCCATAATGGCCTGGTTATATGTTCCGGGGTCTTTTTCATAAAGCAATTCCCTTGCAATAGCGGAATAAAGTTTTTTTCCTGCCGACGATCCAACTGGGGCACTAATCCCAAAATAACGGGCTAAAATGCGTTCTACATTTCCATCCACTACTGCATAGGACAATCCAAATGCAAATGAAGCAATTGCTGCATGCGGTGTAAAGACCAATTCCAGGCAGAGCAAGGATTTCAGGAAATGATGAAGGAAAAATTCCATTGTATTCCTGTACAATTTTTTTTGCCGTAGCAATGAGATTTCTGCATCTGCTATAATATCCCAGTCCTTCCCAGCATTTGAAAATTTCTTTCTCTGGAGCATTTGCCAGATCCTCTATTGTTGGATATGTGGAGATGAATTTTTCATAATAGGCAAGACCCTGTTCAACCCGGGTCTGTTGAAGAATTATTTCGCTCAGCCATATCCGATACGGATCTGTCTTCACCTTTCCAGGGCATGGACCTTTTATTGTCCACCAGGTTCCATTCCAATAATTTTTTTGTAAAATCAATCTGCATTATTACTCAAAATAAAACATACCAGGTAATTATTCATCTCTCTGATTATCAACACCTTATAATAGATTGAAATGCAAGCGATTAGAAATTCATAGACAAAATCATATGGTATCAATTTTAGACAAATTGTTGTGGATTAATTTTTTTGTTATATATTTAAAATCAGAAACTTATAAAACAATTTCGCCATGAGAAAGGCAGACCTCGTTAATCAAATTTCGGATAAAACAGGTATACCTAAGGTAGATGTACTGGTTACATTAGAAACCATGTTTAAGGAAGTGAAAGATACCCTTGCGAAAGGGGAAAATATTTATATACGTGGATTCGGCAGTTTTATCACCAAAAAAAGAGCTGCTAAAATCGGGCGTAATATTAAAAAGAATATTGCCGTACATATCCCTGAGCATTTTATCCCCTCATTCAAACCAGCCAAGGAATTTGTTGCAGAAGTGAAAAAACTACAGTCTGTTCAGGATAATCAACCAAACCCTGACGAAGAGATGTAATTTTGCCGGATAAAAGACCGATGTGAAGAAACAGCAAATTATTGTAGCCGGCTCCGGAATAATTATTCTAGTTATATTTTATTTCTTCGGAAATACAGTTCCCCCAATAAAAAAATCGGCAACCTCACCCAGTTCAGAAACAACCAGCCAATCCATTGATATCAAGACAATTCTCGATGCAAGTAAGGCTAAACTAAGCCCTGCACACCAGGCTTATGTAAACCGGCTTGAAAATTCGGTTGTCAGGGGAAACGTTCAGGATCAGCAGATTAAAGCGGACCTTCAGCTTGCTGGATTTTGGAGGGATTCTGTTGAAAATGGCTTTTTACTCTTCATTTATTATACGTCCGAAGCGGCAAAATTGGAAAATTCTGAAAAAAGTCTCACTTTTGCAGCCCAATTATTTTTGAACAACCTGCGGGGTCAGGATAATTCAGCCATTAAAAACTGGATGGCAACCGAAAGCAGGGCTCTTTTTGAGAGAGCTGAAAAATTGAATCCTGGCAATGATTCTACAAAAATCGGATTGGGTGCAACTTATATTTTTGGAAGCGGCGGTGCACAGCCACAGGAGGTGATGAAGGGAATCCAGAAAATCCTGGAAGTAACCCGGAGGGATTCACTCAATATGTATGCCCAGCTGATGTTGGGTCTTGGGGGGATTGAATCGGGCCAGTATGATAAAGCGATTCAAAGGCTTCTCAAAGTAGTTCATTATGATCCTGGAAATCTGGAAGCATTGTTGAGTCTCGGTGAAGCTTATGAGAGAACGGGTGACAATGCTTCGGCAAAAACCTGGTATACTGACAGCAAAAAAACGAACAACTAACCAGTCATTGATTGATGCGATCAATGAACGGTTACAGTCGCTGAAATAAACACTCGAAGGAGTAAAGACAGAAATTATTAGTTAACTAAAAAGGAATTATCGATGCCTTGTGGTAAAAAAAGGAAGCGACATAAAATTGCAACCCATAAAAGAAAGAAAAGATTGCGTAAGAATCGTCATAAGAAAAAGAACAAATAAACGCACTCCGGTCGGAACCCTTTCCGGCCCTGTTCTGCTGAAATCATGTATATGCTAACGCTTACTTTGCCGCTTGCATCCGTAAGCTGTTAACTAAATCTCCTTCAGCATTTCGATTCCTTTTGTGTGTACCGGCCAGGCAGTAAATGTTACTCTACATTGAATAAGGAACTGATCATTAATGCAGCCCCGCAGGGCGTCGAAATAGCTCTGCTGGAAGATAAAAAGCTGGTGGAATTACACCATGAAAAAACTGATGCCAGTTTTGCCGTGGGCGATCTATATCTGGGTAAGGTGAAAAAATTAATACCCGGGCTTAATGCTGCATTCGTTGATGTAGGTTTTGAAAAGGATGCATTTCTTCACTATACCGACCTGAGTCCTTATGCGCGTTCTTTGCTGAAATTTACACAACAAAGTATTCAGTCATCGAAAGATAATGAATTTGATTTTGGAAATTTCGTGGTAGAACCGGAAATCGTAAAAACCGGGAAGATCAATGAGGTCCTTAGTGGGAAACCCAGTATCCTGGTTCAGATTCTGAAAGAACCGATTGCCGCCAAGGGTCCGCGGCTTAGTTGTGAAATCTCCCTGCCCGGTCGCTTCGTGGTAATTACTCCATTTAATGATATTGTTGCCGTTTCCCGTAAAATTCATTCTTCCGACGAAAGGAAAAGGCTCCAGAAAATTGTAGAAGCGATTAAGCCAAAAAATTTCGGAGTGATCGTGCGCACAGCTGCTGAAGGAAAAAATACTGCTGAGCTGCATGAGGACCTTACCGACCTGGTTGCTACCTGGAAATTGATCCAGCATAATCTGATTAGTGCCGTGGCACCGGCAAAAATACTCAGTGAGCAAACGAAGACAACCAGTATGCTCCGTGATCTGCTCAATGAAGATTTCAATAAAATTGTCGTAAATGACCGGAATCTCTTCAACGATACCAAAACCTATATTCAGCGTATAGCAGCGGATAAAATAGACATTGTTTCTTTTTATAGCAACGGTTCGCCGATTTTCGATCATTTCGGGATTACCAAACAAGTAAAAGCGGCATTTGGCAAAACAGTCAATTTGCCCAGTGGTGCCTATCTCATCGTTGAGCATACCGAGGCCCTGCACGTTATCGACGTAAACAGTGGCTATAAAAGTGTCAGCAATAACCAGGAGCAAAATGCTCTGGAAACCAATCTGGAAGCAGCGGAGGAAATCGCCCGTCAATTAAGGCTCAGGGACCTGGGTGGAATTATAGTAGCGGACTTCATAGACATGAAACTGCCCGATAACAAGAGGAAGCTGGTTGAGGCTATGGAAGGCTTTATGCGGACTGACAGGGCCAAGCACGCCGTACTGCCAATTTCCAAATTTGGGCTGATGCAGATTACCCGCCAGCGAATGAAGCCGGAAATCACCATTAATACCCAGGAAATATGCCCCACCTGTAACGGAACTGGTAAAATCTCTTCGGCTCTGATTCTGGAAGATGAAATTGAAAAAAACCTCAGCTATCTGCTAAACCATCAGCATAAAGACCTGATCCTGACAGTACATCCCATCATGTATGCTTACCTGACCAAGGGCGGCTGGTTTTTCAGCAAAAAATGGAAATGGCGGAGAAAATACAAACAAGCCATCCGGGTCCAGGAGAATAATAATTATCACATGACCGAGTTCCATTTTTTCGATAAACAGGAAGAAGAAATTAAGCTTTAGGATGCTTTTTAAGCCCTTTTTTTGGACTTAACATATTAATTTTTACTTTAATATCAAGCAAAATTCCCAAAAGGTCATCTATACCTTGGATATTGAAATTTTGGATCAGATTCTGAGGTTCATTTTCAAGAGTTTATCCTGGAACGTTAATTAAAAATTACGGAGTAACGCTTTGTAAATGAATCAATTATAAATTAATAATCAAGTAGATGCAAGTTTGATTTTTATTATTAAAGTTATTCACAGGAAGAAAAATTTATTTTGTTATGTGACCTGATTTTGTAATTTAGTGGAAGAATTTAATGGGTTAGTAAGTAAAAGGTCGGCTCTCGTAGCCGGCCTTTTTACTTTTCTGAGATCACAGCCTTTATCTTTAATGATGAGTAAAATCAAAACCGCTTTCTTCTGTAATAATTGCGGCTATGAAAGTGCAAAATGGCTGGGTAAATGTCCTTCCTGCGAACAATGGAATACATTCACTGAAGAAGTTATCATAAAAGATGACAGGTTGGGTGAATCCGGTTGGAAAAAAAACTCCGAGCAAAAAGAAATCAAAACAATTTCAATTCATGAAGTCATCAGTGGAGAAGAGAAAAGAATTATTACTCCCGATGCAGAACTTAACCGCGTATTAGGAGGTGGAATTGTAGCCGGCAGTTTAGTCCTCGTGGCAGGTGAACCGGGAATTGGAAAAAGCACATTATTTCTTCAGATTGGTTTAATGTTAAAAAACATCACCACCCTTTATATCAGTGGTGAAGAAAGCGAGCAACAAATACGCATGAGGGCTGACCGGCTAAAAGTGAGGAACCGTCACCTCATGAACAACACCGACAATTTCTATCTACTCACAGAAACTTCCACACAGGCCATCTTCCAGGAAATAAAAAAATTAAAGCCGGGGGTAGTTATAGTAGATTCTATTCAGACATTGCAGTCATCGTATATTGAATCCACTCCGGGTACTATTTCGCAAATCCGCGAATGTGCAGCAGAATTTCAGCGCTATGCAAAAGAAACAGGCACGCCTGTTTTTTTGATTGGTCATATTACCAAAGATGGAAATATTGCAGGGCCGAAAATCCTCGAGCACATGGTGGATACTGTACTACAATTTGAAGGTGACCGGCACTATACCTATCGCATCCTGCGCACTCTAAAAAATCGGTTTGGCTCAACGGCAGAACTCGGAATTTATGAAATGACTGATGAGGGAATGCAGGAAGTAAATAATCCCAGCGAGATATTAATTACACAAAAAGAAGAACAACTCAGTGGGAGTGCAATCGCCGCAAGTATAGAAGGGCAAAGGCCTCTGTTGATTGAGGTGCAGGCGCTCGTGACCGCTTCCGTATATGGAACTCCACAGAGAACAGTAAGTGGATTCGATCTGCGCCGGCTTCAGCTGCTTCTGGCTGTGCTCGAAAAAAGAGGGGGTTTTCACTTTGGTGTAAAAGATGTTTTTTTAAATATTGCAGGTGGTCTGAAAGTGGAGGACCCTTCAATAGATCTCGCAGTTCTATGTGCATTGTTAAGTTCTTTTGAAGATATTCCACTGGCAGCGAACACTTGCTTTGCCGGCGAAGTCGGATTGAACGGAGAGATCCGTGCGGTTAATCGAATTGGTCAGCGAATTGCCGAAGCTGAGAAACTCGGGTTCAGCAAAATCCTGGTTTCGAAATATAATCAGAAGGGATTAAAAAATCAACCCCATCAGATTGAAGTCAAATGGATGGGCAAAGTTGAGGAAGTATATAAACACTTGTTTTAGGTTTCTGCGATTAGTGGTTTTAATAAAATGAAATCGCAGGTTTCTTTTTTCCAATCACTATTACATCTTTTTTTTCCATATACATGTTGTGGATGTAACACCGTCTTGCTCACAGAAGGCTCATTGTTTTGTCTCTGGTGTCAGGCCTCCATGCCTCTGACAGGGTTTGAAGTTTTGCCGGCAAACCCGATTGAAAAAATTTTCTGGGGTCGCGTGGAAATAGAAGCCGCCTCCGCGCATTTATATTTCACCAACGGTTCATTTATTCAACACAGCCTTCACCTGCTTAAGTATAAAGGGAAAAAAGAAATCGGAATTTATTTTGGTCATCAGATCGGTCATGCATTAAAATGCTCACAGCGTTTTACCAATTGTGAAATCATCATGCCGCTGCCATTGTTTGCGAAGAGAGAAAAAGAAAGAGGTTATAACCAGGCTGCCATGATAGCAAAAGGAATATCCGAAGAACTCAAAATTCCAATTGTTAATGATGCCGTTTCCCGCGTAAAGAAAACAGAAACACAAACCCATAAAAGCAGGATAGAAAGATGGAAAAATATGGAATCGACATTTGAGGTCCGGGAGCCGGGTAAAATTTCCGGAAAGCATATTTTGCTGGTGGACGACGTAATTACCACAGGTGCCAGTCTGGAAGCCTGTGCCAGGGTCTTATTGAACCTCCCGGGAATTCAACTTAGCATTGCCTGTCTTGCTCATACGGTTTCAGCATGATTAATAATCATGGCATTTGGTTTACGCTTGATAAGCCATACCCCTTATATGATTAACTATTAACCAAAAAGCCCTGTAATTTTGCCGGGATGTTAAAAACCCTATCTTTTTGGATTTTTACAGGGATTGTGCTGATTTCTTGTCAAAAGCAATCGGGTTTGAATGGGAATGCCCTTCTTTTTCTGTCTGCCGATACCGTCAGTTTTGACACCGTTTTTACATCCACAGCCACTGTAACCCAACAGGTTAGAATAATAAATAACAATAACGAGGGTATCGGAATTTCATCCATAAGTCTGGCAGGCGGCTCCGGATCCCCCTTTATTCTGAATATTGATGGCAGCCCCGGTCCGGATGCTTCTAACCTGAATATTCCTGCAGATGACAGTCTGATCATTTTTGTTACCGTATTTCTTAAGCCGGGTACAAGCCCGAACCCCTTTTTACTACAGGATAGTATACGGATCAGTTATAATGGTAGGGAACAGTATATTCAACTCACTGCCTGGGGTCAGAATGCCCATTTTTTAAAAAATCAGACAATTCGGGTTAATACAAGTTGGCCCAACGACCTCCCTTATGTGATATACGGATCATTAATCATCGATAGTGCCGCCACCCTGACAGTTCAGGCAGGAGTACATATATATATACATGCCGATGCGCCCATTTTTGTGGACGGGAGTCTCCAAATGACCGGTGATTCCCTGGCTAGCCAGCGGATTTATGTTACTGGTGACCGGCTGGATCAGCCCTATGCCGTATATCCGGGGTCATGGCCTGGTATTTATTTTAGAAAACCCAGTAAAAATAATATCCTGAATTATGCGGTTATCGAAAACGGTAATCATTCAATAGTTGCAGAAGGACCCGGTCAGGATCCGAATCCAAAACTTACCCTGAATCAATGCATAATCAATAATTCACTTGGCGAAGGCATACTGGGCATTCAAACCAGCATTCGTGCCGTTAATTGCCTGATCAGCAACTGCGGCCAAAATATTGTGATTGGTCTGGGAGGTGCTTACCAGTTTGAATATTGCACGGTAGCTTCCTATTCCACTGAGCTGCTGTTCCATCAGCAACCGGTACTTACTGTTTCAAATTCAGGATCGAACGGAAGCCAGCTCCTCGTCAGCGACTTAAATGCGGATTTTATAAATTGTATTTTCTGGGGTAGTGAAGGGATACCGGATGAAGCAGAGGTAATTAAACAAGGAAATACAGCTTTCAAAGTTCTTTTTGATCATTCAATTCTGAAACAACAAAAATATCCCGAAAATATTGACAGCATTTCTTTATGGCTGAATACAAATCCGCAGTTTCTGGCTGCCGGCACTCCTGCAAATACTTTCAATTTCCATTTGGAAGCCAGTTCACCCGCTGTGGATCACGGCGCCAGACCTCGGAATACCTGTTGATTTGGATGGAAATCACCGTCCGGTAAACCTGCCCGATCTGGGATGTTACGAACGGCAGTGATAGCTTCCTATATTCTCTTAACTTTGAAAGTCAAACATTGATTTATACAGTAAAATATATTTTATGTTACGACTACTGATCATTCCATTTTTATTTATGATGAACATGAGTGTATATGATTTTAAAGTACCTGCGTTGAGTGGTGGCACAATTGACCTCTCTAGTTATAAGGGTAAAAAACTCCTCATTGTCAATACGGCTTCGAAATGTGGTTTCACACCCCAGTATGAGGATCTGCAAAAGCTTTATGAAAAATATAAGGACAAACTGGTGATTGTGGGATTTCCAGCAAACGATTTTGGTGGACAGGAGCCTGGAACAAATTCTGAAATCCAGGAATTTTGCAAAAAGAATTATGGTGTCACCTTTCCGATGGCGGCTAAAGTAGATGTAGTGGGTGAAAATACTGCACCGCTTTTTAAATATCTTACTGAAGAGGCGATAAAAATGGGAACACCGGCACCTGTTATTCAATGGAATTTTACCAAATTCCTGATAGACGAAAATGGGAAACTTATTGCCGTTTTCCCAAGTAAGGTAAAACCCATGAGTGAAGAGATCACTTCTCATCTTAATTAATACTGGCCATCCGGATGTTATTCAGTGACGTGATCGGTCAGTCCGAAACGAAAGCAAAGCTTCGTGGCCTGGTTGAACACAACAGGTTAAGCCATGCGTTGCTCCTGAACGCACCCGAAGGTGCGGGAGGATTGCCGTTGGCACTGGCTTTCGCACAATTCCTCGTGTGCGATCGCGTAATTTCCGCTAACCCTGCAAATGAATTTCCTACCGAAAGTTGTAATGAATGTCCAGCCTGTGTCAAAGCGGGGAAGATGATACATCCGGATATTCACTATTCTTATCCGGTTGTATCCAACAGTAAGGGTGACGCGCAAATCAGCAGGGATTATATAAAGGATTGGCGCGAATTTATTTCCCAGTATCCTTACGGAACAATCTTCGACTGGCTTCAATTTATACAGGGATACGAAGAAAAGCCAGACAATAGACAGGATTATAAACAAGGTAATAAACAGGGCAATATATCAGCTAGTGAATGTAATGAGATAAACCGTCAGCTCAGTTTGAAGAGTTTTGAAAACGGTTATAAGGTCCTTATCATGTGGATGCCCGAGTACCTTGGCAAAGAAGGAAATAAATTATTGAAACTGATTGAGGAACCTCCGCCAGATACATTATTTATACTGGTCACGGAAAATGAGACACAGATTCTTCCGACCATCCTGAGTCGCGTTCAAATTATTCGTTTACCCCGGCCTTCTGTTCCTGAAATACAGCAGGCCCTGATTTCAAGATCGGGCGTGGAACCCGAACTGGCCAGGCAGGTGGCTGCCGTAAGTGAACAGAATTACCGGGAAGCCCTGAGGCAGTTACAACACGGTCAGGACGACTGGCAGGGATTGTTACGGGAATGGTTAAACGCGATTTTAAAAACAGGGCCGTTGGCCCAGGTAAAGTGGGTGGAAGAAATCAGTAAAGCCGGTCGCGAAAAACAAAAACAGTTTTTGCAGTATTTTAGTCACCTCCTTGAGCAGGCTATACGCCTGCGTATGTCTGCAGGAGCGTTTTCCGAATTGCCGGAAAATGAAAGGGATTTTGCCATCAGACTCAATAGGACTGCAGATCCGTCGGCTCAGCAGGCTCTTGTAGAAGAGATTAACAAATCGATTTATTATATTGAACGAAATGCGCATGCAAAAATGCTTTTCCATGCGCTGACTATCCGCCTTTATCATATTCTGGCAGCCGGGGAAATGGCGGTAGTGACCTAGGAAACTACTATATTTGTCAACTTGCTGGTTTAATTTATTCATATATGGGATGTTCTAATTGTGGTACTGCCGATGGCAAGCCAGGCGGATGCCAAAGTCACGGAAGCTGTGGTACCGGAAGCTGTAACAGAATGAATGTATATGACTGGCTCTCTAATCTACCAATTCATGATCCCGCTACTGAATGCCGGGTGATGGAAATAAGTTTTAATCAGGGTAGTCGGAAAGACTTCTTTAGAAATTCAACAACCCAGATCTTCGAAAAAGGAGAAATGGTGAGTGTGGAAGGAGTCAGTGGGTTTGATGTTGGCGAAGTGAGCTTAACAGGAGAGTTGGTCAGGATACAAATGAAGAAAAAGTCGGTTGAAGAGTTTCACCCGGACATGAAAAAAGTGCTTCGACGCGCTTCTGACCGTGACCTGGATCTGCTTAAACAAAATAAGGCTCGTGAAAAGGAAGCCGTCATCCGTTCACGGGCGATCTCGCGCCAACTTAAACTTGACATGAAGGTTAGTCAGGTTGAGATCCAGGCCGATGGCCGGAAAGCCACTTTTTACTATATAGCTGATGACCGGGTAGATTTTCGGGAACTGATTAAAATTTTCGCGGCCGAATTTCGCGTGAAAGTGGAAATGCGTCAGATCGGAGCCCGACAGGAAGCTGGAAAAGTGGGTGGCATCGGTAGTTGTGGCCGCGAACTCTGTTGTTCCACCTGGCTTACCGATTTCAAATCTGTCAATACAACAGCGGCCCGATATCAGAATCTCTCCATCAATCAAAGTAAACTGAGCGGTCAGTGTGGTCGTTTAAAATGTTGCCTGAATTACGAACTGGATACATACCTGGATGCGCTTCAGCAATTTCCTGACAATGCTGATACTTTACAAGTCGCCAAGGGAACGGCCCTGCTGATCAAAAAAGATATATTCAAAAACCTGATGTGGTATGTATTACCCGACAGTAATAAACAATATCCGCTCCTGATAGACCGTGTAAAACAAATAAAAAAACTCAATCAGCAAAACACGGTACCGGATGATTTGGGTGCTGTCGAAGTAAATGGTAAACCCAAAGAAGAACTTGTGAATGTTGATCTCACGGGACAGTTCAGTGTAAAAGCCCTGGATAAGGCCGATCGCAAAAAAAGAGACTTTAAAAAAGGACCTCCCCAGCAGAGAAGAGATAACAGAAATCAATCGAATCAACAATCAAAAGATAACAGACCGCAGAACCCTTCGCAACAAAGAGATAACAGACCGCCTCCACCCCCGCAGCAAAGGGATAAAAGGCCTCCTCCGCCCATTAAGAAACCATAGGACATGAAAGGTTTTATGAAGATAATATTCCTGCTTTCCGGCCTGTTCCTGTTAAGCTGGCTTTTCTTCGCGCAAAGTTGTATGAGCTTTCGTAAACCAGATGCCGAGGAGAAAACCGAATTTGCAAAGTCTCGTGTTAATCTTCATACCTCAACTCTATACGTCGATGGAAGGCAAATTCACTATGCGCTGACCGGCGATGATACCTTACCAACGATCTTCTTTATTCATGGATCACCCGGTAGTTGGAATGCCTTTTCAGAATATATGAAGGATTCTTTATTGTTAAAAAAATTCAGGATGGTTTCAGTTGACCGTCCCGGATTCGGGTATAGTGACTTTGGTCAGGTGCAGCATTTGGACGTGCAGTCGTTTTTAATAAGTCCACTATTTTATCACCTTTCCAATCAGAAACCCACGTTTCTTGCAGGGCATTCCCTGGGCGGACCGTTGGTTATTAAACTGGCAGCGGACAATCCGCGGATTTTCTCCGGGCTCGTGGTAATTTCGGGTTCAATTGATCCACGCGAAGAAAAGCCCGAAAAATGGAGGCCATGGTTATTTAAGACTCCTTTGAACTATTTTGTTCCCGGCGCCTTGCGGCCTTCCAACGAAGAACTCTGGTACTTGAAAAAAGACCTCATTCAGCTTGAAAAGGATTTCTCGAGAGTAACCTGCCCTGTATATTTTATTCACGGAATGATCGATACCTGGGTACCACCCGAAAATGTGGCTTATGGAAAAAAACTCCTGATAAATGCTCCACTGGTGGAAGAAACTATGATTCCGGACGCCAACCACTTCATACCCTGGTCCAAATTCACCGAAATCCGCGCGGTATTGTTAAAGTTGTACTAAGGAAGAAAAGGTAGCCTTGCCCCTTTACCATGATTCAGCTTTTTTGTAATTTGCAAGTCCTAAACAAATAAAAAACTATGGCTATTTTCAAATCTGGTAATCCTGCGATGAATGTTTTCCAGAATACGATCACCCTGCCGGGTACAGGGGTCATGACTGAAAAGGGTACACTCAATAAATTTTTTCTCCTGTTTTTACTCGTCATGGCGTCTGCCTCTTTAACCTGGAAGGCATTTTATGATGGCGTGAACGTGATGCCCTGGATGATGGGATCAGCTATCCTCGGATTTATCACTGCAATGATTGTGATCTTTAAAAAGGAATGGGCCGCTTATCTGACTCCGGTTTATGCTTTGTTTGAAGGCGTTTTCCTCGGAGCTATATCCGCCACTTATAATAATGTATTCGCAAAAACTGCTCCTGGTATTATTACCCAGGCTGTACTGTTAACTTTCGGCGCCGTCATAGCGATGTTTTTGTTGTATCGTTTCAGAATTATTCGCGTCACGGAAAAATTAAGATCCATCATTTTTATTGCGACTGCCGGAATTGCAATTTTTTACTTATTGTCAATTGTATTGCGTTTGTTCCATGTTGATATCGCTTTCATCCATGAAGGTTCGATGCTGGGCATTGGATTTTCCCTTTTTGTAGTGGGGATTGCTGCAATGAACCTACTGCTTGATTTTGATATGATCGAGAAAGGTGTTGCCGCAGGTGCCCCGAAATTTATGGAATGGTATGGTGCATTCGGATTACTCGTAACCATTGTATGGTTATATCTTGAAATTCTCCGTCTGTTGGGTAAACTGGCTGACAGGAGATAAGACGATAAAAAATTAAAGCCGCGGAAGTTGAATAGGATTCAAACTTCCGTGGCTTTTTCATTCAAGCCCAGTTCTGCCTTAAAACCAAATCCGATTTTAGTACCTGATCACTAATTAAATTTTACCTGTGTCATCAAAACCTGTCTCCGTCCAATAGATTTCCCAGACCTCCCAAAATACTTCCTTCTTCCCGCCTGTGTCCGAACTGTGGGCTGTACTGAATTATTCTGCTGGCAAGCCTGCTTATGGGCAGCGACTGGATCCAGACCTTTCCTGGTCCGCGCATCACTGCAAAGAATAAACCTTCGCCCCCGAACATCCAGTTACGGATTCCACGGATAAATTCTATATCGAAATCAATAGAAGGAGTATACGCGACCACACAGCCTGTATCAATTTTCAAAATTTCACCGGGTTTTAATTCTTTCTCCAGGATATAACCCCCCGCATGAACAAATGCAAGACCGTCCCCTTCCAGTTTTTCCATGATAAATCCTTCTCCGCCGAAAATGCCTGTTCCCAGGCGGCGCTGAAAAGCAATTCCAATACTCACGCCTTTCGCTGCACAAAGAAAGGCATCCTTCTGTGCCATAATGGTACCACCTAACTGCTGAAGATCCAGGCAGATGATTTTACCAGTATACGGGGCTGCAAAGCTTATTTTTTTTCTGCCCTGGGAGATATTTGTAAAAGCAGTCATGAAAATATTCTCCCCAACTAAAACGCGTTTGCCTGCATTCATCAGTCGTCCAAGCAATCCGGATCCCTGCTGCTGAGATCCATCTCCGAAAATCGTCTCCATTTCAATCCCGTCATCCATCATCATAAATCCACCCGGTTCCCCGATCACGGTTTCCTGCGGATCTAGTTCCACTTCCACAAACTGTAATTCTTCACCATAAATTTTATAATCGATCTCGTGATTATTTCTCATGATAAAATTTTTAATAAAGTTAAATCAGAACCAGGATTTTATCCATGTCTGGCTGACACCCTTACCCGCAAGTCTCTTCCTTCTAGAGACCTCCATCGAATGTCTGACAAGTGTAATAGGTATCATGATGATCAGAAAAATGAAAGTCAGGGGCGGGATGCCCATTACAGATACCCATTTACCTCCAAAGTAACGACGCATGGGCCTTCTCAGTCTTTCTGCAATCAGATACATACTCGGAAGAATGAAAAGGGTCATGAAAAAAGCGAATGCCAGACCATAGATAATTGTCCATGACAACGGTTTCCAGAAAACAGCACTGTCTCCTCCGAAAAATATATGTGGATTTAGTTCTGCGAACAGTGTCACAAAATTTATGTTAAAGCCAACAGCCAACGGAATCAATGCCAGAATTGCCGCCAGTGCAGTAAGTAATACGGGGATGATTCTGGTCTTTCCCGCCTGAATCAATGCCTCACGCGTTTTCATTCCCCGTTCACGCAGTACATCTGCAAATTCTATCACAAGGATACCATTCTTGACCACAATCCCCGCTAAACCCACTATTCCCAGCCCGGTCATTACCACTGAGATAGTCATTCCGGAAAATGCAAAACCGAGCAATACTCCTATAATACTGAATATGATTTCCATCAGGATGATAACCGGCTTACTGATTGAATTGAACTGAAGCACCAGAATAAACAGAATAAGCATGAGTGCGTATATGAGAGCCTGCAAAAGAAATGCACCGGTTTCCGCCTGCTGTTTTCCTTCTCCGGTTTGGGTTATCGTTACATCATCGGCCTTCCCCTGGAAATCGTCAATAGCTTGTTTAATCTGAGCGTTAACTGCGGTGGGTGTATATCCGGTCAATACATTTGAGTATAGTGTAATGACTCTTTTCAGAGATTTACGCTTGATACTGCCGTAAGTGCTGGTAAAATCGATTTTAACGAGGTTGGTAATTGGGATCGACTTGATGGCTCCGGTCGGCTCTCTGAAAAAGATTTTCATATTCAGCAGATCCGTCAGGTTTCTGCGCTGTACTTCCGTATTGCGCAACTGTATTTTATACTCATCTTTATTATCTTTTATCTTTGATACCTCACGTCCAAAAAGAGCTGTTCGTATCTGCTGCCCAATTTGTGCTGTGCTCACTCCTTCAATCAGAGCACGCTGGCGGTCAATGGTCAATGTGATTTCCGGATTGGTCAGATCCACATCCATATTCAATTCTTCCACACCGGAAATCTGTATTGAGTCGAGGTAATTTTTGAGTGATGAAGCTGTGCTGGTCAGGTTTTCGAAATTATCACTGCTGATTTCTATATTGATTGGTGGATCCGTCGGCGGTCCGTTTTGTTCCTGATCTACCGAAATAATTGCGCCGGGAATTCCCTTAAGCGTGGAACGAATTGAATCCAGGTAAGGAGTTGTAGATTTACCGTGTCTTTTTTCATATTCCACAAAAGATACCTGTACCCTGCCCAATTCAGGTCTGGTGCTTCGATCTCCGCTCTGCGGATTACCAGCACCAATGGCTACATTGGATATCACGCTTTCGACCAGGGGATTTTCTTTGCCGTTTTGCATATCCAGGACACGATACACACGATCTTCCAACTGCCGGGTGATGGAGTCAGTATAATCTACATTGGTACCGACTGGCAATTTCAGGTAAACGAATATAAAATTCGGATCCCCCTTCGGGAAAAACACTACCGGAACTTTCCGGATTCCCAGAAATAAGAATGAAAAGATCAGCAGAAAAAAGGTAGCAATCAACATCCATACCGGGCGCCACCCTTTAAGCACCCATCTCAATCCTGATTCATAGTGACTCATAATCCAGGGGAGGCTCCGGTTTTGAAAAGTATGAATCATGCCCGTAAAAAGATAGGCGTTCAGGAGCATGAGAATGCTGAAGAATATCAGCAAATTTCCTACAAATGTGAATCCGAACAGATCAAGAATAATTCCCAAAACCAGGAACGCCCAGAAAAGCGGGTTCCTGAATACCCTGGATTTCTTGCTTGCATGACCCTCCTCTTCATGATTCATAAAGTCAACTGCGAAAATGGGGTTCATCAGAAAGGCCACGATCAAAGATGCAGAAAGAGTAAATATCAACATGACCGGCAGATAGATCATAAATTTCCCGATGATGCCCGGCCAGAATATCAGCGGTACAAATGGTGCCAGCGTAGTCAGAGTTCCTGCCAACACAGGTATAAAAATTTCTCCCGCAGCAATTTTAGCTGCGATAACGGAGCTTACTTTGCCTTTGCCTTCTATAAAAATCCGATGTGTATTTTCAATTACCACGATGGCATCGTCCACAATGATCCCCAAACCGAAAAGAAGGGCAAACAACACGATAAAATTTAAGGTCACATGACCACCGATGATCAGGTCTGCTGCGGGTAAAAACTGAAAGGCTACAAACATGCTGAGCGGCACGGAAAGCGCCACAAAAAAGGCATTGGTAACCCCCATGAAAAACATGAGAATAAGGAGTACAAGAATAAAACCAATGACAATCGAGTTCACCAGGTCATTGAAAGATGTCCGTGTAGTCTTGCTTTGATCACCTGTGATGACCACACTCAAATCCTTTGGAAACTGCGTTGCTTTCATTTCAGCCACCACCCGTTTGACATCGTCGGAAGTTTCGATCATATTTTCTCCGCTCCGTTTGATGATATTAAGAGTGACGACATTTTTTGCATTCAGCCTGGAATAACTTTCACTTTGTTTAACGGTATCTCTGATCGTGGCTATATCTTTGAGATAGATGGGCGCAGCTGAAGTATTCCGCACTACAATCTTTTCTATATCGGATGCCGTTTTAAACTGACCCTTCAGCTGAAGACTTCTTTTCATATTACCGACCTCCAGCAATCCGCCGGAGATATCCAGATTTTCATTGGCAACCGCATTGGCAATATCATTGAATGTGATATTGGCACTCTGCATTTTGAAATTATCCACGTTGATCTGGAACTCGCGTTCAGGTGCACCGACCTCATCCACACGGTTGATTTGGGAAAGCTCCTCGAGTTTATCTTTCAGGTCATCTGCAAATTTTTTCAAATGCTGACGGTCGTAATTACCACTTACATTCACATACATAATCGGGAGATCAGAAAAACTGATTTCCATCACATTTGGCTGTGTTGTCAGGTCATTGGGCAAATCCGTTTTTGATTTATCCACGGCATCCTTCACCTTCTGCAAAGCCACATCTGTTTTGACATCGGTTTCGAATTCCACTACTATGGCGGAGAAATCCTGCACAGATGTACTGGTCAGTTTGTTGATCTTAGCACCAGTGATTCCCTTTATCTGTTTCTCAATCGGGCGTGTAACCAGATTTTCTATATCCTGCGGCGAATTACCTACATATGTCGTCTGCACATAAATGGTGGGAATAACGATATCAGGAAATTGCTCTTTAGGAGTTGTGACAAATTTGTTGATACCCAGAATGGTAACAAAAATAATCAGCAGGTAAACTGAAGTCTTATTGTTGATCGCCCAACTGGTAGGCTTGAATTCCTTAAATTTCCCTTTAATATTTTCAAGAGCACTCATAAAATTTGATTCTGGTGGTTAAAGTATCATCAGCTCACAATGCCTGGGTGGTAATAGGTTGTTCATCATATAAACCCTGATAGCCTTCCGTAATAATATTATCGCCCGGCTTAATACCCGACAACACTTCGATTCTATCGCCGTACATCTTACCGATTGTAATGGGCTTCTTGCGGGCAACCAGACGGCTTCCGTCTTTTACCGCGACCATCACATATTTACCTTTCTCATCATTTTGCAGGCTGTTTACGGGGATAGTAATTGCATCGGGAACTGTATAATCCTGGATTTTGATCAGGGCTACCTGGTTTGGATAAAAATCACTTTCAAATGGAAGCTTGGCTTCAATATAAAACCCGCGGTTCGAAACATCAATCGTCTTGCCAGTGACTGAAATGCGGGTATCTATGGTTTTGTTATTGAGTTCCGGTATTACCACTTTTACGTTACTTCCCACTTTAACCTGTCCCAGATAATTCTCGGGAACCTGGGCAACCGCCTTCAGATCCCTCGTATTTACAATCCGGATCTGGTTATTACCTGAAAAAAATTCTCCCAGACGGATATTAACATCATCAGCTACACCACTAATATCCGCATATACATTAGTAAGCTCTATTTGCTTATTGACAAAATCCACCTGCTTCTGAGCCTGATCGACCTGATTTTTTGCTGTCACCAGTTCCACTTCCGAACCGATCTGCTGTGACCATAAATTTTTTCTCCGGTTGTATAAATCTTCTGCAAATCCCAACTGTTGTTTGTAAGTCCCCATTTGTTGTTTCAATAATGCATCATCGAGTTTAAGAAGCAGTTGACCTTTTTTCACCATATCTCCTTTCTTCACATAGATAGCCGTTACCTGGCCACCTGTACCATTCCTCGGAGTTACAAATGCGATATTCAACGCATCAATTTTTCCCTGCAGCTCAATAAAATGGGTGAAACCGCCGGGAGTCACTGCCTGAAAGGCCACGAGTTTTGTTTTTTCTTTTTTAGCAAAAGAAGAGTCTACTTTGGAAAGCGCTTCTTCTGCTTTCTGAATTTTTGCAACGAGACCAGCCTGCTGATCTTTCAGTTTCTGCAATTCTGCTTTTTGTTTTGCGACCGGATCACCAGCCTGGCCACAGGAAATTATCAGAACAGTTCCGGTAAGCAGGGCAGAAAAATAATTCCTATTCATAAAATGGTTTGAAATGGTTTGTTTGACATCATTTAATTTTACCGATTGCCTTTAAATAGTCAACTTTTGCAACAATCGATGTATATAGTGCATTGATATAGTTTGTTTGTGCCTGGATCAGATCTGTTTGTGCATTTGTCACATCCGTGTTGGAAGCAAGTCCAGATTCAAATTTCTTCTTGGTCTGGTTATAAACAGACTCTGCCAGACGTGTATTTTCCTTCTGATTGTTCATCGTCGTTATCGCATTTAAAAAATTATTCCTTGCCTGTCGCACTTCCAGATCAATATTTTCTTTAAGATTCTGGATTTGATCTTTGACAAGGGAATAGTTCAGCCGGGCTTTTTTGAGATTGGCATCTTTTGAAAAGCCGCTGAATATGGGAACATTAATCTGGATCCCCAGGTAGGAGTTCGAATACCAGTTTCCGCCGGTCGTCAGAAAGTCATAAGTATTATTGTACGCATTTTTAAAATAAGCACCATTCAGGTCAACAGTTGGAAAATAAACGGCTTTGTAACGTTTGATGTCAAATTCACCAAGCTTGCCTGAAATCTCCAGGCTCTGGTAATCATAACGGTCTTCATATCTGTACTGAAGCTCCACAGGTATACCTCCGACAAGATCCTCTTCCTTAAATACAGTTGTCAATACGAGGGAATCTGCAGCAGGAATACCGATCAGATATTTCAGGGACAGATATCCATTAGTGATATTTGTCTCTGTATTTTGTCTGGATGTTTGCAGATTGGCCAGCTGTACCTGTGCCTTGTCCACATCCAGCTTCTCTGCGAATCCGTTTTCATTCATAACCCGGCTATCGCTCAGTAATTTCTGCGCCCTGGAAATATTGGCATCCAGCAGTTGAACCTGGGTTCTGCTAACCAACAATTGGTAATACACTTTGTAAACATTCACTGAAATATTTTCTACCGCCAGGTCAATTTCTTTTCTGGAATAATCCAATGCAGTAGTTCTTGCTTTCAGTCCAACAAATACCTGGCCGTCGAATAAAGGCTGTTTAAGCGTGACGCCTGCCGTTGCATTGTATTTTGGAGTAAAACTAACTGCCTGGGCTTCTGCCGGCTGGCCGGGAGCGAAAGCATCTTTCGGGATAATAGACACCGGCAATTGCAGATAAGCGGTAGTGGTTATCGTACCGGAAACCTCAGGCAGGGCAGCAGCAGTAATAGATTTATTGGTCTGTTCCTGGATTTGCAGGTTGGTCCGGGCCGTTTTGACAGCAATATTATTTTTCTTTGCCAATTCGAGCGCATCCTGAACGGTTAATGCATGAATCGTTTGTGCTTCGGTAAATGCAATTGCTCCGTTAATCATCAGAACAATCAAAAATAACCGGCTGTAAAATCTACTGCTCATGTAAAATGTTTTTTTGTCTTTCATTCAAATATTTTTCAATCAGTTTTTTCCCTTTCTCATTACAGATACTGTGCAGAAAAAGGACAGCCAGTTCCTGGCAGGTCTGATTCATCGGAAATTTATTCTGTGGGAAGGCTTCAGAGTTAAATGGCATAAAAGCCGATTCGATCCGGTGACGGGTGATCAGTTCAATATTCAACCCCGTCCGGTAAATCTCTTCATTCGCCCCTCTTTGCAGGTTTTCCTTGACGATGGTAAAAAGGAACTGATATTTATACTGCTTCAATCTCTTATATGCAGCTGGGTGATGTTTTTCCAGTTCATACATTAACTGTGGATTCATTGTTTTCAGCATTTCCTGCATTCCATCCATAGCAAGAAAAATCTCGTGGACCGCGTTTTGGGCTGACTGACTGAAAATCCGGCATCCTTCTTCATTATTCTTCATTTCTTCGTTTACCACGGCCTCTACCATAGCGTCTTTATCAGTAAAAAACTGGTAGATCGTTTTTTTGCTGATGCCAAGCTGGGCGGCGATTTCATCCATCGTGATGGAGCGTATTCCGTATCTCATGAACAGGTCCGTCGCCTTCTGTAGTATTCTCTCTTTGTTTTCCATTTTATCCTCCAATAGGACCACAAAACTACGGAAACTTTTTTCGTTACCAAAGTTTCCACCGATTTTTTAACGGAATTTACCGGTAAAACAGGAGGAATTCAGGGAGCAGCCAGTGTTTTAAGCATGGCCTCCGCAGAATGTTTAACTAATTTTGGCATCAAACAACTGATTATGAAATTCAGGATCGTCGCCCGTAAACTCTTCAAATATTTTCTGCAGGGCCTGATCATCCTGGCACCGATAACGATCACTATTTCAGCTGTTCTCTCGCTGTTCAGCTGGGTGGATAATATCCTGCCCGATTTCATTCAAAGCCATTTTCCCAGGCTTGCCCTGGATGAAAACGGCAATCCCCGGCGTATTCCAGGCCTGGGATTTGTCCTTGTTACCGGTATCGTTCTGGTCGTCGGATATATTTCATCGTCATTTATCGTCAGTAAACTGGTTGAGCTATTTGATAAGATCCTGGAAAAAACACCCGGAATAAAAATTATCTACAGTACGATAAAGGATTTCTTTGAGGCTTTTGCTGGTAACCGGCGAAAATTTGACCGGGCGGTATTGGTTTGCATTGAATCGACAGACATCTGGCGGATCGGTTTTATTACCCATGAAGAACTTGCGGAGTTCGGATTGCAGGAATTTATTTCTGTTTATATCCCGCAATCCTATGCTTTCGCGGGACACCTCTATTTTGTAAAAAAAGAACGGGTACGCCTGATTACAGATATTACTTCTACAGAAGCCATGAAATTTGCCATCTCGGGTGGGGTTACGAAGATTGAGGACTAACTGGGATTGAGGATGACGGATGACGGTTGATCGACAACCGATTGACGGATGATCGGTTTTCTCATATAGCCTGTTCATAGTATTTGGATTTTCTTTACCGACATGTAATTTGTGACGTTGCCAGGGTAGCAACCGGTCATCGGTCATCCGTCGTCCATTATCAGTTATCGGTTAGTAGTAATTCTTGTATGAAAAAGATTTACTGCCTGTTTGCCTGCTTTTCGCTCACCATTCTGTTTTCTGCTGGGGTTTTTATATGCATGAGAAGATTAATTACCATGCTGTATTTCTCCTGCCACCGCAGATGATGATGCTTTTTAAGCCCAATATCGGTTTCCTGACAGAACACGCAGTGGACCCGGATAAAAGAAGATATATGGTATCTGCCGAAGGGGCACATCATTATCTCGATATCGACCACTATGGTCAATTTCCCATTCCTGGAACTACCCCGAGATTATAATTCAGCGTTAAAAAAATTTTCAGCAGATACTCTGCAGGCATTATGGAATTGTGCCCTGGTGGATCCAGATCATGATGGCCCGGCTTACCAAAGCATTTCGTGAAAAAAATAAACAAGCCATTCTCAAGAACGCATGCCGAACTGGGTCATTATATCGCAGATGCGCATGTACCCCTGCATGTATGTTCCAATCATAACGGACAGTTGACCCATCAGGAGGGAATTCATGCCTTCTGGGAAGTCGCGGGTACCTGAACTATTTGCTGAATCTGACTGGGATTTTTTCATCGGCAAAGCGGCATATATTCCGGACCTGTCCTCATTTATCTGGGCCCGTGTCCTGGAAAGTGCAGCAGCAGCCGATACCGTACTGCGCTGTGAAAAAGAAATTAAGCAGTCAGTTCAGGCCTGACCAGAAATATGCATTTGAAGAACGCAAGGGAAAACTCGTCAAACAGTATTCCACAGCTTATGCAACGCATATGAAAACCAGCTTGGATCATATGATTGAACGGCGGATGCGTCAATCGATTTTCGCCGTCGCCTCATGCTGGTATACGGCCTGGGTAAACGCCGGTCAGCCACCGCTCGATGGACTGAATCATGATAGTCTTTCCGTTTCCGAACGAAAGGAATATGAAAGGCTGAATGTAGAATGGAAAAATGGGAAGGCGTTGGGGAGGGATTGTAATTGAGGTGTATAGTGTATGGTATGTTGGTGAATGGCAGATATTAAAAACGTAAATCTTATTATGATCAGTTATAAAAAACTTGATGTCTGGATCTATTCGATGGAAACAGTTAAACAAATTTATACTTTGACCATGTCATATCCAGAGGGAGAACGATATGGCTTGATACCCCAAACAAGAAGGGCGCTGTTTCTATTCCATGCAATATAGCTGAAGGTCTTGGAAGAAAACACAAGAAAGACACCGTGCAATTTCTCCATATCGCAAAAGGTTCCGCTTTCGAACTGGAAACTTTGTTGAGTATTGCTTTACACGATTGGAATCATCACCCCAGATTCATACAATCAGTTGCATGAGATTTTGGAGTCTAATATTAAGTTGATTACAGGATTTATCAATTACCTGAATCAAAGACCATCCACCATAAACCATCCACCATAAACTATCTCCATAGTCCCCTTTCAGCCTTTGCAGTATATGCCTTAAATTGCGTCTCCAATACCAGCAAAAGGATGATACACAATTTCAATGCGGGACCCAGCATTTTACCCAAAGAAGTTTTTGAAGAAGCCGCGAAAGCCATTTTGAATTTCCGGGATACCGGTCTTTCCATACTTGAAATCGGTCACCGGACCCCACTGTTTCAATCCGTCATGGATGAAACCGTGCAATTGGCGAAGGAACTCATGAAACTGGATGCAGATCATGAAGTATTATTTCTTCATGGCGGTGCTACAACGCAGTTTTTCCAGGTGCCCATGAATCTCCTTGAATGAAAACCAGACCGCTGCCTATCTCGACTGCGGTGTATGGGGAACAAAAGCCATCAAGGAAGCCCGATCTGTTTGGAAATGTAGAAGTGGTCGCTTCTTCAAAAGATAAAAACTATACCTATATCCCGAAGGGATATCCGTATCCCGGTGAGATGCGGCATATTTTCATTATACCACCAACAATACCATTGAAGGAACAGAAATGTTTTCAGTTCCGGAAACGAATATTCCGCTTGATCGCAGATATGAGCAGCGATATTCTGAGTCATGAAATGGATTTTAACCGGTTTGCTTTGATTTATGCTGGTGCACAGAAAAATATAGGTGCTGCCGGTGTGAATATGGTGGTTGTACGGAAAGATATCCTCGGAAAAGTAAATCGCAAACTGCCGGGTATGATGGATTACCGCAAGCATATCGAAGCCGGTTCCATGCTCAATACACCACCGGTTTTCGCCATCTATGTTTGTCTGCTCACCCTGCGCTGGTTAAAAAAACTGGGCGGTGTACCGGCCATTGAAAAAATCAATAAAGCAAAAGCAGCACTGTTATATAAGACACTGGATGCGAAAGAATGGATTTGAACCCACGGTTGCCAAAGAAGACCGGAGCCGTATGAATGTCGTATTCCTGATTCCAGATCCAGTACTGGAAAAAAAATTCCTGGATGCCTGTAAGGAACAAAATATGATGGGTGTAAAAGGACACCGGAGTGTAGGTGGTTACCGGGTTTCCTTATACAATGCGCTTCCTCTGGAAAGTGTTGAAGCACTTAGCCATCTCATCCAACAATTTAACTTATATACATGGCAATCATATCCCCTTTCCGTGCACTCAGACCAACAAAAGAACTGGCCTCGCAGCGTGGCTTCACTTCCTTACGACGTTTTGAACAGTGCTGAAGCCAGAGTACTGCGGCGATAAAAATCCCTATTCTTTTTTACATATTACCAAAGCAGAAATTGACCTGCCGGAAGGAACCGACATACATAGCGACAAGGTTTATCATAAGGCAGCAGATAATCTCTTCATTTTCCGGGATAATAAAATTCTGGTCAGGGATGAAAAACCGGCTTATTATATTTACGAACTGACCATGGACGGCAGAAAACAAACCGGACTGGTTTGTGTAAGTGCCGTTTCGGACTATGAAAATAATATCATCAAAAAACATGAACTGACGCGTCCCGAAAAAGAACTGGACCGGATTAACCATATGCGGATCACCGGTGCGCAAACGGGAAATGTATTTCTTGCCTATAAATCAAATGTCTCCCTGAGTCAGTTGATCAGCAGCTGGAAAGAAGCACATGAAGCTGAATATGATTTTGTTGCTGAAGACGGAATCGGTCACCGGGTTTGGGTAGTTCATGATCCGAATACCATGTCTGAAATCACACATATATTTCAAAAACAGATCCCCTATACCTATATCGCTGATGGTCATCACCGGGCTGCGTCTGCTGCCAAAGTAAAAAATGCATTGGGTAAGCGAAGCAACCCGGAATGCAGCCTAGTTTCTTAACCACCCTTTTTCCTTCAGACGAACTGCGCATCCTGGATTATAACCGGGTTGTAAAAGACCTGAATGGACTACAGACCCGGATTTTCTGGAAAAACTGTACGAAAATTTCCCGATGGAAAAAAGAATGACAGCACTTACGCCCCGGATCAACTACATGGTTTCGGGATGTACCTCGAAGGTAAATGGTACCGGCTGGAATGCAAAAGAAAATAGCTTCCCCGAAGATCCGATTGGCATTCTGGACGTAAGTATTCTGCAGGAAAATATACTTTCCGCCCATGCTTGGCATACGGGATCCACGAACCGATAACCGGATAGATTTTGTTGGTGGAATCAGTGGTCTGAAAGAACTCGAAAAAAAAGTGGACAGCGGTCAGATGAAAGCTGCATTCAGCCTTTACCCGGTTAGCATGGACCAGCTATTTGATATAGCCGACAGTGGACAGATCATGCCTCCGAAAAGCACCTGGTTTGAGCCCAAACTACGGGACGGGCTTTTAACACACCTGATCAGATAAGCGGTATTTTTGCTAACAATTATTCACTGCGCTGGATCGTTTCATAAAGCTGGTCTATATTCAATACATGAAAAAACTTTTGTTTGTCATTGGTTGTTTTCTGATCTGTTTTACCTGTTTTTCCCAAAAGGCAGATTCCCTTCACCGGGTAGCCAAACAATTTATGCGCAACGGAGATTATGCCAATGCCGCTAATCGTCCTAAACAATGCACTTAAAAATGGATCCGGATAACCTGGAACTACAAAAGGATCTGGCATTTACCTATTATCTCCAAAGAAATTACAGCAGCCGCCGTTGAATCCGGCAGAAAACTGATAGCCCGCAAAGATGCCGACGAACAATGTTACCAGATTCTGGGCATGGCCTATAAAGCCATCGATGAAAAAAAAGAAGCTGATAAAATGTACAAACAGGGAATTAAAAAATTTCCCAGCAGTGGTGAATTATACAATGAATATGGTGAAATGCTATGGGTAAAGCAGGATCCAGAAGCCATCCGGTTCTGGGAGAAGGGAATTGAAGTGGACCCAAATTATTCATCCAATTATTATAATGCCAGTAAATATTATTATTTATACCTACGACAAAGTGTGGAGTCTGATTTATGGCGAAATTTTTATCAACCTGGAAAGTTACAGCCGCCGCACACCGGAAATAAAATCATCTGCTGGTAGACGGTTATAAAAAATTTTTCACCGACCTGAAAGTCCAAAATACTCAGTCAAAAAATCCATTTACAATGGCCTACCTGACCGTTATGAACAAATCAGGCCCAGTCAGTGTAATCTGGGCGTTACCCCCGAATCACTGAATATCTTGAGAAGTAAATTTATTACTGGAATGGTTTGAAAAATACGGTGACAAATATCCATTCAGGCTTTTTGAATATCAGCGGCAGCTTCTGAAAGAAGGGATTGTTTGATGCATATAATGAATGGGCTTTCGGCGCATCCCTGGGTCTGGCTTCGTTTCAAAGCTGGACAACCCAGCATGCAGATGATTATAACCGGTTTATTAATTTTCAAAAAGGACGGGTATTCAAAGTACCGGCCGGGACAGAATTATCGTAATCTGAATTCCAAATAAATCACCATGAACAAGCCCGAACGATTGTTTGATTGTATAGCTTATCAGCTGGAAAAATTTCCAAAACCGGATATGCTGGCCGCAAAGGAAAATGGCGTTTGGAGAAAATACAGTACGAAGGAAATAGCAGACACTGTAGATGCACTGGCCTTCGGCTTATCCGCTATCGGTGTATCCGGGAATGACCTGTCGGTAGAACAACAGGACAAAATTGCCATCATTTCCTATAACCGGCCCGAATGGCTGATTACAGATATGGCGGTTCAAAAACTGGGCGCTGTACTCGTTCCTATCTATCCAACAACCAGCAACCAGAAATAGAATTTATTTTTCGCGATGCGGCAGTAAAATATGTTTTTGTGAGCAACAGCGGAATTTTATGATAAAATTCAGCAGGTGAGGCCAATGATACCCTCGATACAAAACATATATACTTTTGATCAGATTGAAGGAGCCGGATCACTGGTCATTGCTGATGCGACGCTGTTACGGAAGCAAAAAAAACTGGAGCTGGAAACAATCAGCAAAACCATCCGGTCAGGATCATCTGGCTACAATTATCTACACATCCGGAACAACCGGCACACCCAAAGGGTGTGATGCTCACTCACCGGAATATTTTAAGTAATGTGATGTTATCCAAAGAAAGTTTTCCCTTTGAAGACAGGCCGGATTTTAAAGCACTTAGTTTCCTACCACTCAACCATATTTTCGAAAAGATGGTAAGTTATATTTATCTGTATAGCGGAAACAGTATTTATTATGCGGAAAGTATGGATACCATCGGTGCCAATTTGATGGAAGTAAAGCCAGATCTTGTTTACCACTGTTCCCCGCCTGCTGGAAAAAGTGTTTGAACGGATTATGGCCAAAGGTGCAGCCCTGAAGGGGATAAAAAGAAGATTTGTTTTTCTGGGCCGTAGAACTCGGTAAAAAATATGATAATAACCGGAACCTGGTGGAATCTGGTATAATCTTCAGCTAGCCCTGGCCAATAAACTCATATTTAATAAATGGCGGGAAGCGCTGGGAAATAATATCAAATATATTATTACCGGTGGTGCTGCCTGTCAGGAAAGACTGATTCGGATTTTCAACAGCGCCGGTATTCCGGTATACGAAGGTTATGGTCCGACGGAAAATTCACCGGTCATTTGCGTCAACCGCCGCGGGCCCGGGACTTAACCGGTTTGGAACGGTGGGTCCTGTCATCAACGGAATTGAATTGCGACTGGAAGCCGATGGAGAAATTTCTGTGAAGGGTCCACAGTGTAATGAAAGGATATTTCAAAAGACCCGATCTTACTGCAGAAACCATTATTGACGGCTGGCTGCATACCGGAGATATCGGTGTACTGGAAGACGGAAAATTTTTACGTATTACGGATCGCAAAAAAGAATTATTTAAAACCAGCGGCGGGAAATATGTCGCTCCGGCAGCTATAGAAAACAAACTCAAAGAATCCCGTTTTATCGAACAGAGTCATGGTGATGGGATCTGAAATGAAATTCGTAGGTGCGCTCATCGTGCCTGCTTATGCCCAACTCAGCAGAATGGTGTAAACAGCACGGATATGACTACAGTTCCAAACCAGGCAATGATTCAAAATCCCGAGGTAATTCAGTTTTACCGGGAGCCTCACTAGATGAATTCAATCAGCAGTTCAATCATGTTGAACAGGTAAAAAAATTCGAACTCCTGCCTTCAGAATGGAGCATTGAAACAGGTGAACTGACTCCGAAGATGAGTATCAAAAGAAAAATAGTACTCGAAAAATACAAATCCTATTGTCGATAAGATCTACTCCTGATCCGTCACCGATTTCATAATTCGCATGCAATGAACGAAGAAAAAAAAAGACTGCAGGATCCAGAATGGAAAAAATGGGGACCCTATCTCAGTGAAAGACAATGGGGAACCGTTCGCGAAGATTACAGCGCAAATGGCACCGCCTGGGAATTCACTACCCATGAAATGGCGCGAAGCAAAGCCTGGCGCTGGGGAGAAGACGGCATTGGGAGGAATGGGCGATGACAAATTACAACTATGTATGGCCGTTAGTTTGTGGAATGAAAAGGATCCCATTCTTAAAGAAAGATTTTTTGGCCTTACCGGAAATCAGGGCAATCATGGTGAAGACGTTAAAGAACTATATTATTTCCTGGATGCCACACCCACCCACTCCTATCTGAAAATGCTGTATAAATATCCGCAGGCTGCGTATCCTTATGAGGAACTGCTGGAAGAAAACAGCAGACGAGGGAAAAAAGATCCTGAGTATGAAATCCAGGATACCGGCATTTTCAACGAACAGAAATATTTCGATGTTTTTATTGAATACGCGAAAGCATCAGCCGAAGATATTTTGATGAAAATAACCGTATTCAATCGTGGTCCCGAAGCTGCGCCCCTGCATGTTTTACCGAATATCTGGTTTCGCAATACCTGGGAGCTGGGGATATTCCGTCTGAAAAACCTTCACTGGAAAGACTTACCGATGACAGCATTTTCATTCAGCACCCCACGTCCTGGGAAAACGCATTCTGCTATGCAGATGATCCCGGCGAGTTGCTTTTTTGTGATAATGAAACGTAACTGTGAAAAATGCTATTCCATCCCTATAAAAAAGACAGCTATTACAAAGACGGTATCAATGATTATATCATTACATGGAGCCAATACAGTAAATCCGGGACAAAGCGGTACGAAAGCGGCATTTCATTTTAATAAGATATCCTGCAGCCGGCAAATCAGAAATTTTCCGATTACGGATGTGATTCGGAATGCATCTGAAAAACCATTTGATGATTTTGATCTGGTATTTACAAAACGAATTCAGGAAGCGGATACATTTTATGCAGATCTTCAAACGAATCTTCCCAATGATGAATTAAAGAACATTCAGCGGCAGGCCTATGCAGGAATGATCTGGTGCAAACAATTTTATGATTTTAATGTCGAACAATGGCTTGAAGGGGATCCTGCCTGGCCTCCTCCACCGGCGCCACAAAGAAAAAAAGGCAGAAACCACGAATGGCGGCACCTGAACAATTCAGATATTATTTCCATGCCAGACAGTTGGGAATATCCCTGGTTTGCAGCCTGGGACCTGGCCTTTCATTGCATCTGTTTTGCTGATATCGATCCTGGATTTTTCCAAAACAACAGCTTACACTGCTCACCCATGAATGGTATATGCATCCCAATGGACAGCTGCCTGCTTATGAATGGGCATTTTCAGATGTAAATCCGCCTGTACATGCCTGGGCAACCTGGAAAGTGTATAATATTGATAAAGAGGCGACAGGCATTGGTGATATCAAATTTCTGGAAACCATTTTTCATGAAACTGCTCCTGAATTTTACCTGGTGGGTAAACCGAAAAGACGAGCAGGGCAATAATATTTTTGAAGGTGGATTCCTTGGGCATGGATAATATCGGACTCTTCGACCGGAATACACCACTTCCCGACGGATCTATACTGGAACAATCGGATTCAACCAGCTGGATGTGCATGTATTCTCTCAATATGATGCGCATCGCGCTGGAACTGGCAAAAACCAATCCCGTTTACCAGGATATGGCAACCAAATTCTTCGAACATTTTTTATATATCGCCCATGCCATGTTTGCAGATGGCGAAGAAGGCACGGGACTCTGGGATGATGAGGATGAATTTTATTATGATGCCATTCAGAAATCCGATGGGCACGAACCAGAAATTAAAAATCCGCTCCATGGTTGGGCTGATACCTTTACTGGCGGTAGAAGTTCTGGAAGATGAATTGCTGACCAGTCAGAAAGAATTTACTGAACGACTTTACTGGTTTCTCAATCACCGGCCAAAACTGTGCCAGCCTGGTTGCCAGATGGGGAGAAAAAGGAAAAGATGCAAAGCATCTTCTATCCCTCTTGCGGGGCCACCGGATGAAACGGATCCTGTACCGGATGCTGGATGAAAATGAATTTCTAAGCGATCATGGTTTGCGGGCCTTATCCAAATATCACCTGAAGCCCATCCTTATATTCTGGAAATTGATAATAACTGGTTTTCGATTCATTATACTCCCGGAGAATCGGATACCACTCTGTTTGGTGGTAATTCAAACTGGCGCGGTCCGGTATGGATGCCGGTGAATTACCTGCTGATCGAATCCCTGAAAAGATTTCATGATTATTATGGCGATGATTTCCGGATTGAATATCCAACCCATTCAGGAAACCTGTTTACCCTGAAGGAAATTTCTGATAAAATCGCTCGAACGTGTAATTTCCCTATTTACCCGAGATGCGAATGGAAACCGCCCTGTTTTCGGAGATCAGTCCCTTTTTCAAAATGATCCTCATTTCAGGGATCATATTCAGTTTTTCGAATATTTCCACGGCGACACCGGGAAAGGGTCTTGGTGCTTCACACCAGACGGGCTGGACGGGCCTTGTCGCAAGGATGCTGAAAGTCATGTAGCAGTTTATTCAGTTATCTTTGCAGCCCGAATATTAAAAAGTGGAAAAAAGCAATTTCGTAGATCAGATAAGGGTATTCTGTAAAAGCGGTCATGGTGGTGCCGGAAGTCAAGCATTTTATGCGTACGAAATATAATGCCCTGGCAGGACCGGATGGTGGAGATGGCGGACGCGGGGGTCATATTATCCTTCGCGGAAATAAAAATACCTGGACCCTGCTTCCGCTTCGATATTATAAAAATGTACTGGCCGAAAACGGTGAGAGCGGAAGCGGAAACAATTGCACCGGCCGATTTGGAAAAGACATTTATATCGATGTGCCACTGGGTACCATCGCCAGGGATGAACTAAGCGGATTGAAGGAAGCGGAAATCCTGGAAGATGGACAGGAAATTATCTGGTTAAAAGGAGGACGAGGCGGATTGGGAAATGCCCGTTTTGCCACACCTACCAACCAGGCTCCTGAACATGCCCAGCCCGGGGAACCCGGCGTGGAAGGATGGAAAGTGCTTGGAATTAAAAGTATTGGCCGATGTAGGCCTTGTTGGTTTTCCAAATGCCGGCAAATCAACCTTATTGTCGGTCATGACTGCAGCCACTCCCAAAATTGCGGATTATGCATTTACAACCCTGGTGCCGCAATTGGGTATGGTGGAATACCGGGATGGAAAAAGTTTTTGCATTGCCGACCTACCCGGAATCATTGAAGGTGCTGCCGAAGGAAAAGGTCTCGGACACCGGTTTTTAAGACATATTGAAAGAAATGTTGCTCTTTTATTCATGATACCGGCTGATAGTCCGGATCATCGAAAAGAATTTGAAATCCTGCGTAATGAACTGGAGCAATACAATCCGGAATTACTGGATAAACGATTTGTAATTGCAATCAGTAAATCTGATCTGCTGGATGAAGAACTGATTACAGATATCCGCAAAGAATTACCGGCAGATATTCCGACATATTTTTATTTCATCCGCTACACAGAAAGGAATTCAGGCACTGAAGGACCTGCTCTGGTCCATTATGAATGAAGATGAACACCGGAGCAGGTGATTGAATTTATCTTTCCTGTTGGGACAAAATCGGATCTGACATCTGTTTGAAAACTATATTTTGGATTCAACTGGTCATCCTGACCGGATCTAAGCGCAAAAAATTATTTTTGAAAAAAGAATTCATGAATTGTGTTGCAATGATCCCCGCCCGGTATGCGTCAACCAGATTCCCAGGCAAGCTGATGCAGATACTGGGTGACAAAACCGTAATCCGTCATACCTATGATAATACAGTAAAGACAGGTCTTTTTGATCAGGTTATCGTGGTCACTGACAGCCAGATTATTTATGACGAAATCAGGAATAACGGCGGAGAAGCCATGATGAGCCGAAAAAATCATGAGAGCGGAAGTGACCGGATCGCAGAAGCGGTGGAAAACCTTGAAACGGATATCGTAGTAAACGTACAGGGAGATGAGCCCTTTGTTCGACAGGCGCCACTGGAAAAATTACTGGAAATTTTTAAGCAGGATAAAACCGCCCAGGTGCAGGTGGCATCCCTGATGCAAATAATAAAAGACAAAAAAAATATCGCGGATCCGAATTATGTAAAAGTTGCTGTTGATCTGCAGATGAATTCCCTCTTCTTCAGTCGGAGTGTAATACCCTATCCACGGGACCAGTCCTTAGCTATCCCCTATTATGAACATATTGGTGTATATGCATTCAGGAAACAGGCGCTCCTGAATTTTACACAATGGCCGGTTACGGCACTGGAAGCAGCTGAAAAAATTGAATGCCTTAGATATCTTGAGCATGGTATACCTTTAAAAATGGTACTTACTGAATACATGGGGGTTGAAATTGATACGCCGGAAGACCTGGAACTGGCAAAACAAAGACTGGAATAAATAACTTGTCAAATTATTAAACGATATGTATTATGGAAGAAACGATGTGGGGCATCGACCTGGGAGGTACCAAGGTGGAGGGAATTATCCTGCAAGGCGACAAAGAGCCGAAAACTTTGATCCGCACCCGGGTGGATACCGAAGCTTCAAAAGGGTATGACCATGTAATCGGCCAGATTGAGAAACTGGTGAATAAAATGAAAACAGAATCAGGCCTCATTCCAAAACGCATCGGCTTCGGAACACCCGGCATTCTGGATCCCATATCCCATACTTTAAAAAATTCCAATACAACCATACTGAATCATCAACCCTTGAAAAAAGACCTGGAAGAACGATTGCAACTACCGATCCTCCTGGCCAATGATGCAAACTGTTTCGCCCTCGCCGAAGCAACCTGGGGAGGTGTAAAAAAAGCAGCTCCCCACGCAAGAATAGTATTTGGAATTATCATGGGTACGGGTGTCGGCGGCGGGCTGGTTATCGATGGGAAAATTTGGGAAGGTCATCATGGAATCGCCGGGGAATGGGGACATAATTTCCTGGATGAATCCGGTGGTCCCTGTTATTGCGGTAAAGTCGGCTGTGTGGAAAAATTGATTTCCGGGCCTTCCTTACAGAGATTTTACGAATCCATTGCAGGCACAAAAAAAACATTGAAGGAAATTGTGATGCAGAAAGAGACAGATCCATATGCACGGCACACACTCGACCGGCTTAATCATTTCTTTGGCAAAGCGGTTTCTTCAATTACCAATATGCTCGATCCGGATATTATTGTTGTCGGCGGCGGTGTCGGAAATATTGACGAAATATATACGGAAGGCGTAAAATCACTGAGACATTTTATTTTTAATAATTATTGCACAGTTCCGGTGATCAGGCCGGAACTGGGTGACAGCGCCGGAGTATTTGGTGCCGCTGCCCTGACGCAGATGGCCTGAGCCCAATATTTTTTACTTTTTATTTTTTATATTATGAAATTCAGGAATTTCAAAATGGTCAGTTATGTGGTGTATGGCAGGGGATCTTTTAACCAGCTGGATGAAATTCTGGCACCACAACGAAAAGGAAAATGCCCCAATGATTTTTCTGGTGGATCATTTTTTTGAAAATAAACCATTAGTGAACCGCATTCCCCTTCGGACGACCGACAAAATCATATTCGCAGATGTAAGTAACGAACCTAAAACAAAACAGGTGGATATGCTGGCCGGTCAGCTCAAAGAGGAATTTGGAACTATCAGCGGTATCATAGGAATTGGCGGCGGATCGGTTATGGACCTTGCAAAAGCCGTATCCCTGATGATGAACAATCCGGGTTCATCTGCCGACTATCAGGGCTGGGACCTCGTAAAATATCCCGGTGTTTATAAAGCAGGCATTCCCACATTGAGTGGTACAGGAGCTGAAGTTTCGAGAACCACTGTTTTGACAGGTCCTACACGCAAACTGGGCATGAATTCTGATTTTACTCCCTTTGATCAGATCGTGCTGGATCCCGAACTAACTGCGAATGCACCTGTCAATCAGCGATTTTATACAGGAATGGATTGTTATATTCATTGCATCGAAAGTCTTACCGGTACTTTTTTAAATGAATTCAGTAAATCATATGGAGAGAAAGCCCTGAATCTCTGCCAGGAAGTATTTCTTGGTGACGGTACCTGGGGCCCTGAACACGATGACAAACTGATGATGGCGTCTTATGCCGGCGGTATGAGTATCGCCTATTCACAGGTCGGCGTTGCGCATGCCGTAAGTTACGGTTTGGGATACCTGTTAGGAACCAGACATGGGGTCGGCAATTGCATTGTATTCGATAAACTCGAAGAATACTACCCGGAAGGAGTGAAAGAATTTAAGAAAATGGTGGAAAAAAACAAGATTGAAATTCCGCAACATATAACCAGGGGACTCAGTGATGAACAATTCGATACCATGATCAATGTATCTCTGGGCATGAAACCTTTATGGGAAAATGCACTCGGACCTGATTGGGAACTTACCATGACCAGAGAAAAACTCAGGAAGTTGTATGAACGACTTTAATAGTCTTAACACATTGACTGGTGAACAGATGCGGTTTGCGTGTATTATAATGGCTCATAGAGAACCTCAGCAGATCGAACGACTATTAAATCATTAATTATTTCTGATAAATTCCTGGCGAGGAAATTTGATCTGCGGGAGGATGCAGGGATTTTTGATATGCTGGACGGGGAATTAAAATTGTGAAAACATAATTTCAATGCACCATGGATCAGTTTTCTGATTATTTCGGAAGTGCTTTAAACACCGTCTCCTCAATTACAACCGGATACTTTTTTTTCAATTCATCAATCCACTGATTTTCCAGTTCATTCTGATAATCATTTATGACGAGGCCGCGTGCTTCTTCAAATGTTCGGGGGGAAGAGGTTTTATATAAGCGGAATATATAAGCGAACTGCACAGATTTGTCCGGGTTTGAAACCAATTCGGTAAACCTGTCTGCCTCCAGATGCCCGCCGCCGGGAAGCTGTTTTAATTCAAAGCGCCCGGAATCCGCCTGAATCTGTCCACCCAAGACTATCCACCGTCTTTCTCCAGTTCTTCATATTTTTTTCCAGTTCAGTTTCCAGTTTTTTAGCGGAAGAAAAATCTGCTGCATTAAAAATAATTGCCTCCGCTCCGGGTTTCCACCAATAATCTCCTGTATGTGCTTCAAAATATTTTTTCAATCCTGCAGAATCCATTGCCGCCTGGTTCCAGATCTGCCGCTGCATAATTTCAAACAAAAGATTTCCATCCCGGAATTCATTTACCTGCGCTGCAAATTCCTTATTATATTTTTCAAGATGATCTTTATAATATTCAAAAGCCACGTTCTGACGATATAAATCCAGGATCTCAGTATTCGTTTTCCCATTGGTAAGATTGGGCGAAGATTTCAGGCTTTTCCGGTACAGCGATCCAGTCTCCCACGGTATATTTTCTGTCTGGGAACTGAAATAGAACCGTCTGATCAGTAATACCGCTATTTGCAGCCGGTTTTTTATTTTGCAGCATACTATCCGTATAATCCCATAAAGGATCACCGGGTGGAATATATTCTTTAAACCGGGTTTGTTTTAAAATCGTTTGCAGCATTTGTTTTTTTGAAATAGCGACGCGCGGATCTGATTTTATTTTTTCTTTTATTTCATCCAGCACTTTTTGATCCGCCGACGGGGGCACGGGTATTCTTTTGATTCTTTTAATGATATGATATCCAAATGCAGATGCATAGGGTGCGCTGATGTCCCCATCCTTTTTTAATCCATATGCGGTGTTTTCAAATCCGGATTCATATTTTCCGATTCCGAATTCAGGCAGAACACCGCCCAACTGATATGATAAATTATCACCGCTGAATTTCCTGGCCATTTCGCCAAAATCAGCTCCGGCCAGTATGGCCTGATAAATCGAATCGGCCCTTTTTTGCGTTTCCACTTTGGCATCATCACTTGCCTGGTAAGGAAAAATCAGGAGAATCTGTGCAACGCGAATCCGACCCAATGCAGGTCTTTCTGCTGTTTTCTTCAAAATAATATATCCGCCGTCCGTTCTGAAGACAGGGCTATATTTCCCCAATGGGGTTTTATATGCCACCGTTTCGATTGCATAAGGCAGGTCGAATACAGTAATGAAATTCAGATCGCCTTTATTATTTTTCACATGGGATCTTCTGAAAACTGCAGGGCTGTTTCACCAAATTCCTTACCGCTTTTAAGTGCCTTGTAAGCCTCCTGGATTTTTTGCCATGCTTTGGCGGTATCTGCCGGTGTTGCATTTTTGGGAGAAGCAACAAACAGGTACGAAATCCGCAGATCATGCTGGCTGCGTACAAATGCTTCCCTGGCCATTTGGTTCAGACTGGTTTCATCATTCAGATACTGATCTACAATCTGGCTTTTGAAATTCTGTAATTCGGTGATCTGACCTGCCAGTGTATCCAGCCTCATATCCAAAGCAGCCTGCACTTTCAGCCGATACCGGATATAGAGATTCAGGTAATCACGGTAAGCTTTTTCCGAAGGACTGATATGGGCATTATTCTTCCGGAAAGCATTTAAGAAATTCTTCCCTGGTGATGGTTTGATTTCCATACCGAACAAGCGTCTGACCGAAAAATAAATTGGAGCATGAAAGCAGAAGAAAGATCAGTACAGTATTCTTCATATCAGGGAGCATTGACCTTTTTCAGTTTGAGGCTGATGACTTCATCTACCTGCTGATAAGTGAGTTTCTTCGCCACGATTCGTTTTTCTTTGTCCAGCAAATAGAGCACCGGTGTCTGGTAAACATCATATAACTGACGGTAATCCGGTCGGCCGGCAGCAGCAACTGCATCATGCTGGGCCGTTGTCTGGTAAACGTTTATCCAATCGCCCAAATTGTGGGTCCGGATAAAATTCAGCCAGTTCTCCTGGCCGCCATCCACCATCACAGCAAATATCTGTACACCCTGATATTTCCATTTAGCCTGGTAGATGGAATCCAGTTTGGGAATGGTTTCCTTGCAATGACTGCAGGTGGGATCCCAGAAACAGACCAGCACAAAATTCGCAGGTACTTCATAAAGCGATTTGGTTTTACCGGCTGTATCCGTCATTTCAAGATTGGCAGCGGGCTGTCCGATCAGGTTCGCCATGATGCTGTATGCCCGGTCATCTACAAACTTCCGGTACTTTTCCGTGAAAAAATCAGCCTGTCCGGTATTGATATATTTTTCAAAAATGTGAATGAATACTGCATCCTGACCCATATATTCCGGATTGATATATTTCTGGGTAAAATAAACCAGCAGAAATTTGAACATATCCTTATTCGTGCGGGAAAACAGGAGCATATGATCTATTTCACGGTCAATCGAATCTGGTTCCGGAGTATACCAGGTCCTTATAATATCGATCCAGCTTGGGTTCAAAAATCGGTGTCCGGATCAGGCGGTCATCCGTAAATGAAATATTATCCCAATAATGGGCTTTGTAATAGCGATAGGCAAATGTACTGTCGGGCCTTCCATTTGGCAGCGGCGGTGCAGGGGGAATTACCGGATCTTTGAATGCGCGGAGCAAAGTAGTCAACAGGGAATTCGGGTCCTTTTTCTGAATTTTTCCCGTTCATTTTTTACTTCTTCATTTAGTTTTTTGATTCTTTCTTTGAGTAACTGCAGAGTCATTTTTTGTTTTTGCCTGCGCCAATTGCGATTGCAGGGTTGCAAGCTCTTTTCCATGGCTATTCATGAACGCAGTGTATTCCAGGAAGGTTTTGTTTTCGGGTGAACCGGTAAACACAATACTTGCCGGGAGATGCAGCGTATCAGCCGAAATAGAAAATTGCTGTTGCTGGTCGATCAGCAATTCAAAAAGAATTTCCTTTTTGGGAGACACGATAAAATAAATACCTCCTGGCAGTTTATTCTGCCTTTAAAAACACCGGATGAATTTCCGTCAAGTATCACGGAATCGGCTACCGCTTTCACTTTTCCATAGTGATAGCCCAGGTAAACCTTGGCATTGGTAAAGGGTTTTAAAGTAAGATGAATATTGTATCCCTGGGAATAACCGAAGCAGGCGATCAAAAGAAACCAGGGACTGTAAAAGTCTTTTTAGATAATAGGTTGATCATAGGAATGCTAAATTAGGATAATCCTACATTTGCCGCCGTGGGAAAAAAGAAAAATATCGTTTTAGAGAACCTGCTGGTCACCGGATATGCGGCTGAAGGCAAAAGTCTGGCCAAACATGAAGGCAAAGTAATTTTTATGGAGAACGCTGTTCCGGGTGATATTGTTACGGTAAGGCTGATAAAAAATAAAAAAGACTGGGCTGAGGGACAGGTAATCCAGATAACCGGCTTTTCACCGGAAAGAATACAGCCCTTTTGTAAACATTTTGGCATCTGCGGGGGATGCCAGTGGCAGATGCTTCCCTATGAAAAACAACTGGAATATAAACAGGATCAGGTGCTTCAAAGTCTGAAACGCATCGGCAAACTGGAATTGCCCGAAATCAGGCCCATCCTGGGTTCTGAAAAAACCAGGTATTACCGGAACAAACTGGAATATACTTTTTCCAGCCGCCGGTACCTGCTCAGGGAAGAACTGGCGGATCCACAGATTTCCACCTTACAGAATGCGGCCGGATTTCATGCCCGGGGGATTTTTGATAAAGTCGTGGATGTGGATACCTGCTATCTTCAGGATGAACCCACCAATGCAATCCGGAGAGAAATCAAACGATGGGCTATTGAAAAAGGGGTTTCATTTTATGATATTCATCGCCATGAAGGATTTCTGAGAAATGTGCAGGTCAGGATCTGCCGAACAGGTGAAATCATGGTGAATATGGTTTTCGGATATTAGGATGAACCACTGCAAAATGCCCTGTTACAACATCTGCAAAATCAGTTTCCGGCTATAACAACCCTGCTTTATACCATCAATCCAAAATGGAACGACAGCCTGAATGATCTGCAGCCGGTTGCTTTCTCGGGAAAGGATATGTAATTGAAAAACTGGAAGAGTTTTCATTTAAAATAGGTCCAAAATCTTTTTTTCAAACCAATACGGCGCAGGCAGAACGATTATACCAGACTGTACGCATTTTGCTGCACTGAAGGGAACAGAAACCGTTTATGATCTTTATTGCGGCACAGGAAGTATCGGTATTTTCCTGAGTGATCAGGTCAAGAAATTGTGGGCATTGAATTGATACCGGAAGCCATTGCCGATGCAAAAGAGAATGCTTTGTTAAATCAGGTTGATCATGCAGCTTTTTTTGCAGGAGATGTAACCAGCGATTTGCGATGATGCGTTTTTTGAAACCCATGGCAGACCCGACCTGATCATTTCTGATCCGCCCCGTGCGGGCATGTCGGAAAAACTGATTGCCAAACTCCTGGAAATAGCAGCGGAAAAAATAATATATGTGAGCTGCAATCCGGCTACCCAGGCCCGTGACCTCAATCTGCTTTCAGAAAAATATCAGATTTCAGCTGTTCAGCCGGTTGATATGTTCCCGCATACCCTTCATATTGAAAATGTAACTGCGCTTTTCTTAAAACATTAACTTGCAGCCAGTAATTTTTGCTGAACTATGACCGATTTCCGATCGGGGCGTTCCCAGGTAATTCCGCCCGTAATTAAGAACCTGATCATCGTCAATGTTATTGTTTTTTTGATCCAGCTTGACCATGGAGCGCAGTGGATCTCACTTTGATGGAAAACTTATTTTGCCCTGCATGATATCCGATCAGATTTTTTTAAGCCCCACCAGATGGTTACCTATATGTTCCTGCATGGAGGCTTCGATGCATATTTTCTGGAATATGCTGATTCTTTGGATGTTTGGATCTATCCTTGAAAACTATCTGGGGTCCCAAGCGATTTCTTGACATTTTATATTGTCTGCGGTATTGGTGCTGCCATTCTTCACTTACTGGTGCTATACCATGAATTAACACCATTCTGGCAGGAACTGAGCAGTTACCCAATCCATGAACAGCTGGGTTACAGGCAGGATCCGAATTCCCCTCTGAATACGGCTACCCTGGGTGCATCCGGTGCAATCTTTGGATGTATGGTCGCATTCGGACTGCTTTTCCCAAACAGCCTGATTTATATTTATGCGCTAATACCGATAAAAGCAAAATGGGCTGTTCTTGCTTATGTATTTTATGAATTATTTTTGGGTGTTCAGAATAAAGCCGGAGACAATGTGGCGCACTGGGCCCATCTCGGCGGTGGTCTGGTTGGGCTTGCTGCTGGTATTTTACTGGAGAAAAACAGATCGTCGGAATTTTTATTGAACCAGTATTCATTCCGGATGTTAATCATATAACCCTTAAGCAGTCGCAGAATCTGGCAAGATAGAGCGATATGGATGTAAAAGAAGAAAATTACCGGAAAAGAATGAACCTGGGTCAGGATGGCAATGCGCTTGTCAAGCTGCTGGTTCTGAATGCGGTAATTTTTGTCTGTACTGCAAGCTTGTTTATGTTTTTTTTCTGGCTACCGGTGTCCTCGAAAGACTCTTTTATCACCGCATGTATACAGCTGGTTTGTTTTACCGGCAAGTCCGGAAAAGATTAGCCTGGCGACCCTGGACGCTGATCAGTTTTATGTTTACGGACAGCGAGCTGTTCCGGTTTATTTCCAATATGTTCTGGCTCTGGAGTTTTGGGTATATTCTGCAGGACCTGACCGGTAACCGTAAGTTAATTCCCATCTACCTGTATGGAGGTATTGGGAGGTGCCGTCATCTATGTACTGGCCCACCTGATTTTCCCAATGCAAGAGCCCTTATTGATTCCGACAGCCTGTGCTGCGGCGAATTGTTCCATTGCAGCCATCGCTGTGGCCACGACCGTGGTTTCCCCGGATTACCGGATCTTTCCCGATGATCAGCGGGGGCATTCCCCTCTGGATCCTTACCCTGGTTTTTCTTTTGTTGAATTTTTCAGGAGTCGGAAACGGAGATATGGCCACTTACATGGCATATGCCGGCGCTGCGGGAATTGGATTATTTATTTATCTACCTGTTACGCAGGGGATGGGATGGCAGCATTTGGATCAATCAATTCTTCGACTGGTTCGGTGATCTCTTCAATCCTGAAAAAAAGAAAAAACCCAAAAATAAAAAGGACGAATTTTATTACAATGTTGCTGGCACCCAGCCTTATAAAAAAATTCCCAATATCACCCAGAAAAGAATTGATGAAATACTCGACAAGATCAACCAGCAGGGATACCGTTTTCTTACCAGCGAAGAAAAAGAAATCCTGAAGAGGGCAGCTGAAGAGGAAGATTTGTAACTTCAGCATATTCCTCTCCCATGACTTCATTGCGGAAATTTGCTAAACGCTTTTTCATTCTGCTGAATATTGCGGCCGGGTATTCTTCTTTCTCCTCTCCTGTTGCAATGCCTTTCTGCATCCGGACAAATGGTGGTTCATTTCTCTGCTGGCATTTTTCTTCCCATTATTCCTGGTTCTTTTATTGATCTTTTTATTTTTCTGGCTATTTGCCCACCCGCGTTACGCATTCATTTCAATGATCTGCCTGCTTGTCGGCTGGCAGAATATCCATGCATTTTTTGGATTCAGTCTGGCAGCACATGATTTCGCCCATAAGGATTCCGACCAGTATCCGTATCATGACCTGGAATGTGCGGAGCTGGGATGAATTCAGTACAAAAAAACACAGGTGCTTCAGGCCACCGCCTGCCAATGCTGGAGCTGGTCGAAAATCAGAATGCTGACATTCTCTGTTTTCAGGAATTTTATGAACCCGCAGATACTTCAAAATCGAATATCCGATGGATAAGCAGACAACTTGGATTTCCCTTATTTTTTCTTTTCAAGGGATTATCATAACCATCTAAATAAGTATGAAACCGGTGTCAGTTATTTTTTCGAAATATCCGATCATGTCGACAAATCCAGGTTCATTTCAGCAATGACATCTGTCACAAAACAGAAAGCCTGATCTCTGCAGATATTAATGTAAGCGGAAAGATAATCCGCATTTTTACCACCCATCTTCAATCCGTTTTATTTAAAACGAAAGATTTTCAGGAATGTGGAAATAATCCGAAATGCAGAAGACAGTATACTGGAAGCCTCCCGTTCCCTGGCAAAAAAATTAAGATCAGCCCTGGGTCTGCGGGGTTACCAGGCCGACACCGTCAGGAGCCAGCTTGATAAATGCCCTTACCCGCTTGTCATTTGCGGTGACTTCAATGATGTTCCGAATTCATATACTTATTTCCATATTCGGGGAAACCTGCAGGATGCTTTTATTAAAAAATGTTTTGGTATCGGCAGAACTTATATTCATATTTCACCTACGCTCCGTATCGATTATATACTTCCTTCAAAGAATTTCAAGGTCGTACAAAGCATGAAACTTCAACTCCCCGTATTCCGATCATCATGCGGTGCTAACGGATCTGCAGCTGCAGGACAGAAAGCGATAAATGTTTATATTTGGGCGAAGGCATGAGCAACTTAAAAGTTTATAATTCATATACCAGACAGAAAGAAGAATTTATTCCCATTACACCCCGTCATGTGGGTATGTATGTTTGCGGTCCTACCGTAAGTGGTGAAAGTCATCTGGGTCATGCCCGGCCTTATATCACTTTTGATGTGCTCTATCGTTACCTGCTGCATCTGGGTTATAAAGTGCGTTATGTACGAAATATTACCGATGCCGGTCATTTTGAAGAAGAAGGACGTGAAGCGGAAGATAAGATTTCCAAAAAAGCCGTAATTGAAAAACTGGAACCCATGGAGCTGGTACAGAAATATACCAACCTCTTTCATTGGGCCATGCATCAGTTCAATACCCTGGATCCGAGTATCGAACCCACAGCCACCGGCCATATTGTGGAGCAGATCGATATGATCCAGGAAATCATTGAAGAGGATATGCTTATGAAGTAAACGGATCGGTATATTTTGATGTAAAAAAATATGCCGAAAAATATCCTTATGGAAAACTGAGTGGACGCAAACTGGATGAACTGCTGGAAACCACGCGCGACCTGGATAACCAGGAAGAAAAAAGAAACCGGCAGGATTTTGCCCTCTGGAAATCTGCACCGCCAGAACATATCATGCGCTGGACAAGCCCCTGGGGAGAAGGTTTTCCCGGATGGCATATTGAATGTTCTGCGATGAGCACCAAATACCTTGGGACCCAGTTTGATATTCATGGTGGTGGAATGGACCTCATGTTTCCGCATCATGAAAGTGAAATCGCCCAAAGTATGATCTGCAATCATCAGCTGGCTGCCCGTTATTGGATTCACAATAACATGATCACCATCAACGGGAAAAAGATGGGTAAAAGCTATAATAATGTGATCCGCCTGACAGAAATGTTTTCCGGAGATAATCCCCTGCTTGCCCAGGCTTATCACCCGATGACAATCCGGTTTTTTATTCTGCAGACGCATTACCGGAGCACCCTGGATTTTGGCAATGAAGCCCTGCAGGCTGCAGAAAAAGGACTGAAACGTTTATGGGATGCATACCAGGAACTGATGAAAATGAAAACGGATCCATGCAAAAACCATAAATGCACAGACTCGAAAATCAGTTTAATACCCTTTGCCGCGAAATGGATGATTTCATGAATGATGATCTGAATACGGCTAAAGTGCTCGCGAATATGTTCCAGCTGGTTAATCATATCAATTCTTTCCGGAGCGGCGAACTGGAAAAAACAACCCTTTCCGCCGAAACCCTGTCTTATGTACAGACCCAGTTCAAAACATATCTGGAAGATGTACTGGGCCTTCGGGATGATTCACAAAAGGATTCGGATAAAACTCAACGGTATTATGAATCTGCTTATCGAATATCCGACGCGAAGCCAAGGCTAAAAAAGACTATCAGACCTCGGACCGGATTCGTAAACAGCTGCTGGAAATCGGCATTTCACTCAAAGATGAAAAAGACGGACGCGTCAGCTTTAGTGTGGAATAAATTTTCTGTTCTGCATACCATAATGTCATTTTAAACGTATTGCAGGAAACCAATTGGGGCAGATTTTCCAACCAACGAAAGGAAATGAAAAAATTATTTACGATACACGGCTTCTATATTTCACTGGCAACCTGCTGCTTGCTGTTTTCTCTGGCCTGTACCAAGACGGAATCCAGCGGAATCAATTCACAAACTTCCTCCCTCGGATATGTACTTGCCAATGGAACGACTACCACAATTTTCAATTCTGCAGTTGTGAAAGCCGGACTGGATTCAACCTTCAGCGGTCCATCCCTTTTTACACTGTTGGTTCCTAACGACCAGGTCTGCAACCAATCCGGATATCAGTCAGGCGGTGATTGACGGATTTTCGCGGGATCAGGCAAGGCAATGGGTTCTCTATCAGACTTACGCCGGTACAGTATTTACTTTTGAATCATTCATCGGTAAAACAGAACAGAAACTGATCATGGCCAATGGAGATTCCGTTTTTGTTACCGGTGATTCAAACAGAACTTATGTAAATGGATACCAGTTCACCAATTCGGAACTGACGGCCAACAACGGTACCATGCTGGCTCTTGGCAGTGTGTTGGTGGCTCCTACGCAAAATCTGGCCGCAATAGTAAGCAGCGATACGAGTTTAAGTTTTTTCAATGAGGCCATCCTGCTGTCAAACCCTGTACCGGATACCTTATCCCAACTGCTTTCCACAGGAGGACCCTTTACATTGTTAGCTCCGGTCAACGATGCATTCAGACTACAGGGTTATAATTCTCCGTCAGATTTAGACACAGTAAATTCAGACAGTTTGCGTTCGCTGGTATTGTTAAGTATGATCCCCCAACGTATTTTCAGCTACGACGTGGTGGACAGCAGCACCTATAAAACCGCCGGCGATAGTACCCTTTTATTTACACTCACCGGTATTCAACCAACGATCCAGATCCTGGGTAATCCGAATACATCAAATGTTATTTCCGCTAATACGATGGCCATAAATGGTGTTTTATTTAAACTGGATAAATTGCTGGAATGATAAACGCATTAATTTGCGGTTATGGCTGTTCGACACTCTTCATATATCTACACATCTTTCCAGGGACAAAAAATTAGCGAAAATATTAGTCAGGCAGGAAGCACAGGTTATCTCAAAACGCAAAGACGTTTACCTGTATTTATGTTTTTCAATTGTCAGTCAGCAACTCTCAACAAAAGTTGCTGATGTAATTCGTAAACGTTTTCTGAATCTGTATCCGGCCAAACCCAGTCCTGATCAGATCCTGGCCACTCCTCATGAAACGCTTCGTTCCATTGGATTGTCAGCCGCAAAGGCAAATTATGTACACAATGTGGCGCAGTTCGCTATCGAATTTGGTATGGATCATAAAGTGTTCAGAAAAATGGATAACGAAGAAGTAATAGAATACTTAACCAGGATCAAAGGGGTCGGCAGATGGACAGCAGAAATGCTGCTGATGTTTACGCTGGGAAGGGAAGATGTATTTGCCGTGGATGATCTCGGGATCCAGCAGGCAATGATCAGTATTTATAAACTCGATAAATCAGATAAGAAAAAATTAAGGGAAGATATGCTCAGAATTTCTGCAGAATGGTCACCCTACCGGAGTTTTGCCTGTCTGCATTTATGGCGACATAAAGACAATCCGCCCAATGCGATTAAATCAAAGTAAAAGCAACCCGCGGATCTGTATACCGTATTCAATGAAAAGGCCCCTACTCCGCATTCCTTGAAAGAATTAAATTATATTGCATTCTTTAATAGCTTCAAATTCACATATTAAATATTTTAAGATGAAAAATATCAGACTCCTTTTGGCCGCTGCAACGATATTGATTGTTGGAATGATTAGTTGTAGTAAAGGAGATACCGGCCCGGCAGGACCTGCAGGCCCTGCGGGACCTGACAGTGTAACATACTCTGCCTGGGTCAATCTGAATTTTGAATATAATTCAAACGACAGCGCATATGAAGACACGTTGATTACACCCTCCATTACCCAGGCCATTCTTGACAGCGGGATCATTCTTACTTATGTAAATTTCAAAGAAACTAACGGAACCTATCATGTGGTGTCTGTTTCAGCGATGACTCCGTATATTATTGAAGACTATTCCGTGGGAAAAATAAATTTACTATCATCCAATGATTTCTCAGGTCTCCCCTACCGGTATGTAACGATACCGGGTTCCTTGAAAACGACGACGAATGCGTCAAGTCAAAAGATTAAAGGATATACGATACAGGAGTTAAAAACTATGCCGTATGAACAGGTACAGCAGGTACTCGCTGATAAAAATTAAAAAATATAAAAATTAATTTAAAGCCCGTCTGCATATTGAGACGGGTTTTTCATTTTAGTCTGGAAGAAGGAATAATCAGTTTGTCCAGCGCGTCAACGAAATAAATTGTATTTAAGGATACAGTATAACGCACGAAACCCATCCTTCCAGCCAATTTTTTTTCCTTCTTTATACGTTCTGCCATAATAGGAAATACCCACTTCGTAAATTCGGATTTCGGGTACTCTTGCCAGTTTAGCCGTTATTTCCGGTTCAAACCCAAACCGCTTTTCTTTTAATTCAATATTTTGGATGATATGGGTTTTGCATAATTTATAGCAGGTTTCCATATCCGTCAGGTTGAGGTTGGTAAGCATATTACTCAACCTGGTTAGCAACTTATTTCCTATAGAATGCCAGTAAAATAAAATCCGATGCGGATTACCGCCCTGAAACCGGGAGCCGAACACGACATCTGCTGAACCCCTCAAAACCGGTTTCAACAGTTCATTGATTTCCTCCGGATCATATTCAAGGTCTGCATCCTGAATGATCAGAAATTCCCCTTTTGCATTTTTAATACCGGTTTGGATTGCTGCCCCCTTTCCCTGATTTTTTTCATGCTTATAGTATTGCATATTCATCCCGGGATTCGAGGCTATGTATTTTAACAGGACTTCCTCCGTATTATCGGAAGAACAATCGTTTACCAGGATCACTTCTTTTTGAATATCCCTGATCAGCGTAACGGCAAAAACACGATCCAAGATAAGGTGGATTGTCCGGGCTTCATTGTATGCCGGTATTATGATGGAAAGCGTCTTGAAATAATCCATGTTCAGGAATGATTTTTGAAGGCAGGTAAGTGGATTCCGCAGCAGTAAAATAGCCGTGGTAACCCTCTAGCAATATAATATTCAACGAATTGAGCGGCTAAAATAACTTTTCCACGCTTATATAACAAACAGGCGATAAATTAATTTGGACGCTCGATGAGAAATACTACCTTTACATTTGATGTTTAAACTTTAAAGTAACTAAAATGAAAAAAATCTTATTATTCAGCGTAATCGTAAGTGCAGCACTTTTAACTGCATTTGCACCTAATTCTTCAAATTCCTCCAATCCGGTTTACCCGGTCGTTCAGGCAGGCAACTGGACTGTGGACAAGGCGCATACCAATGTGAAGTTTTCTGTTTCGCATTTGGTCATCTCAGATGTAGATGGAACATTTCAAAACATTTGATGGCAATATGGATGCATCCAAACCTGATTTTTCTGATGCGAAGATCAATTTTACCGTTGAAGTAGCCTCTATCAATACTGACAATGATCAACGGGATACTCACCTGAAGTCAGACGACTTTCTTAATGCAGCTAAGTATCCCCAGATGAAATTTGTTAGCACTTCTTTTACTCCTCAGGGTGATAATAAGTACAAACTGGTTGGGAACCTTACGATCCGTGATATAACCAAACCTGTAACATTTGATGTAAAATACGGAGGAACCGCTAATGCCTTCGGCGGGACCCATGCGGGATTCAAAGCAACAACAAAAATTGACCGGTTCGATTACAATCTGAAATGGAGTAAGGCAACAGAAGCCGGCGGACTGGTAGCGGGTAAAGATGTAGAAATCACCGTCAACGCAGATTTCAAGAAATCATAGACGAACCGAATATAAAAAAAGAGAAAGATTGGAAATAACAGCTCGCATATTTCCAATCTTTCTCTTTTGAATTTCCGGATTATTTGCCTTCATCATATTTCTTCTGTGCTTCCTGGGCTTTTTTGAAATCCAGAACCACTCCGTTGATACAATAGCGCAGACCGGTTGGTGGTGGACCGTCGTTGAAAACATGGCCCAGATGGGATTTACATTTCCCGCATTCCACTTCGGTTCTTTCCATTCCGAATGTAGTTATCACTTAAATAAATGATACTGGTTTTACTGATCGGCTCATAAAAGCTCGGCCATCCACAACCACTCTCAAATTTGGTATCACTGCGGAATAAAGGATTGCCGCAAACGGCACAATAGTATGTCCCGATTTCTTTCGAATGTTCAAACTTGCTCGTATAGGGTCTTTCCGTTCCTTTTTGTCTTGCAACATAAAATACATCAGCAGGAAGGATTTTCTTCCACTCCTCCTCCGTTTTATTTACCATTGAAGAATCGGGATGAACCTGGTTTTTTTCCATGGCTGTATATTTAGGTTTTGATGATTGGGAATAACACTGCTGAAACAAAAACGCCAGCATTATAATTCCGGAAAATTTGAATATGTTGTTCATTGCTTGATGTTATAACAAATCTACGTGGATGCTGTTCGTTTGGTTTGTCGTTTCCTCGACATATTCATGTATTTGCATTTTATTATACTGATAATACTCTGTTCTCCCAGATTTTATACAAGCAATCAGCTGTTTTGTTAAAGGAATTATAAGAACGCGTACACTATATTTGTCCATACCTAAGGTCAGTACACATGTTTAATTTAATTCTTTTCGGTCCACCCGGAAGCGGGAAAGGCACGCAGTCAGAGAAACTGATTGCGCGGTACGGTTTCAAGCATCTGAGCACGGGAGACCTCTTACGCAGCGAATTCAATAATGGAACTGCTTTGGGACTGGAGGCAAAGAGTTTGATGGATCAGGGAAAATTAGTACCTGATGCGGTGGTAATCAGTATGATACGTTCTGCGCTCGAACAAAATCCAAATGCCAAAGGATTTCTTTTTGACGGGTTTCCCCGCACAAATGCCCAGGCTGAAGCACTGGACGCCCTGCTTGAGGAGATACACTCGCCCATCCGCGTGCTGCTGGCTCTTCAGGTTTCCAAATCCGAGCTCATCAAAAGACTGCTGAACCGCGGCCTGACTTCACGCCGTACCGATGATGCCAACGAAGCTGTAATCGATTCGCGCATTGATGAATACGAACGGAAAACTGCCGCTGTAGCCGATCATTACATAAAGCTCAATAAAGTGGTTTATATACCCGGGGAAGGAACAGTTGATCAGATTTTCGAAGCCCTTTCAAGAGAAATTGACAGCAGGAATTAAAGCAAGTGTGAGAGTATGGAAGTTAGGAAACGAAGTTTCCTGTTTTGTTCTTTGAGAAATGATATTCTAGCATTTTTTAAATTTGCACGCAGACTCCCATACTCCCATACTCCCATACTCCCATACTCCCATACTCCCATACTCCCATACTAGAATTTTAAGCATGCTTAAAATTCCGCATCCCGTTTCAGGATATTCTTTTCTACTCTAACAGATATCCGGATACTCACTTCATACAGGATGACCAATGGCAGGGCAACAATGGTCTGACTCATCCAGTCCGGTGAAGGCGTGATAATCGCTGCGACAAACAGAATGGCAACATAGGCGTATTTACGATAGGTCCGGAGAAAGTTGGGTGTAATCAGACCAATATGGGTAAGCACATAACTGATCAAAGGCAGTTGAAACGCAATACCCGACCCAATCAGGATATCCAGGAGATTGTCAAGATAATCATCGAGGGTAGGCCTTGTAATAAGCATATTGCTCATTCCCAGTTTATAATTCGAAAGAAAGCTGAAAGTAAAGGGAGCTAGCAGGAAATAACCGAAGGAAATGCCCAGCAGGAAAAAAAAGGTTACAAAAAAGATCGACCCGCGCGTACTCCGTGATTTCTTTAGGAGAAAGGGCGGGTTTTACAAAACGCCAGAATTCCCAGAAAACATAAGGAAAAGCGATAATAAATCCGCAAACAAAGGCAATGGTAATACTGGAAATAAACTGGGATCCGAATGCGGTGGTTTGCAACTGAACATTAGCCGCCGGCAGGCAAAGAGTATTGCCCATATGTAAAAAATGGCTCAGTTTACAAAGTTCTACCACAGAAACAAAGTCCTGCTTCAGTGGACCCATGATGACATGCTCAAAAATCCAGTCAATCTTTAAAAAGGCTAAAACCGCAATTATAATGATTGCCAGCACAGACCTTACTATATGCCAGCGCAGTGCTTCCAGATGCTCGATAAAGGACATTTCTGCCTGTCCGGGCGTCCTCTTAAAAAAATTAAAAGCCATATTTCACTGGGTTACCCTTTATGAAGGAGTCGCAAAGGTAAATTGAATTGAACTTACGCAGAAACCGCTTTTGAAGTATTATAAAGACCGGATTCACTTCATCAAAAGCTTCATTTTGACCATTTCTATCCGGGTATCACTTACACTGAGGATTTCAAATTCATAATCGTCAATAATTATATGTTCTTTCAGGCGTGGAATGGCTTCATGGCGGTTGATGATAAAGCCAGACAGCGTTTCAGATTCATTTTCGGGAAAGTCCAGATCATATTTCTCATTGAGATAATCCAGTTCCAGCCTGCCTGCAAAAATAAATTCATCATTAGTGAGTTTCTTCTCTTCAAATTCTTCTGTGTCATATTCATCCCTGATTTCTCCGAATATCTCTTCCAACAGATCTTCCATGGTCACTATGCCTGCAGTTCCGCCAAACTCATCCACCACCCAGGCAATGCTTTTTCTTTCACGGCTGAATTTACTGATCAGGTCGGTGGCACTCATACTTTCCGGAACGGCGGGTATGGGAAGCAGGATATCCTTTGTTGAAGCAGGCGCTCTGAAAAGATCCAACTGGTGGATATAACCAAGTACATGATCAATATTTCCGTCGTATACCACGAGTTTGCTCAGCTTACTGCTCATGAATTTTTTTCTTGCATCGTCAATACCCATGCGGATATCAACTCCTTCAATCTCCTTTCTCGGGATCAGGCACTCCCGGACTTTTACCTTAGGAAGTGAAAGCGCCGCTTCAAATAATTCCGTATTCAGTTCAGACTGTGGCTCATCTGCTTCACCGGTTTGCTGGAAAAAATTACTGAGGTCTGCTTTCGCAAAGAGATCTTTTCGCTCATCGATACGAACATTGAAAACGTATTTCAGGATCCACTCTGAAATTCGTGTAAAAAAAACAGAAACCGGATAAAAAAGGTTATAGAAAAAGTTGCTCACCGGGGCAAAAAAATCGAGCAGGTTATCGCTTTTTGCACGAAAAAATGCTTTGGGTATTAATTCTCCGAAAAAAAGAACAAACAGGGCAGACGTAAACGTTTCAAACATAAGCCGTAAAATATCAACCCAGGCCTGAGGTATGACTGTTTTGCGGATAATCCATTCCCAGAAGGGCGAAAGGGTTTCACCAACCAGCAACCCGAATATTACCAGGAAAAGATTAAATCCAATCAATAAGGCACTGATAAAGCGGCTGGGTGTGTCGAGAAAGCCTGAAAGAAGAATACTGCGATGGAGACCCTGTTTTTTTTTGATCTCAATGGTAAGCCGGTTAGCATTTGCAAACGCAATTTCGATTCCGGCAAAAAATATGATCATCAGCCAGGCAATGATAATCCAGATCAGGGTATTGGTATTGATATGCATGCAAATACGAATATAGCTTGAAAATGGGTAAAATACCAGGCTTAGTGGCGGAATCCCTGCCGTTCAAGGAAGTCAGCAATAACATGCCTGGCTTCCTCACAAGCTGTCTGGAGGTTATCGTTGATAATGATTTTATTGAAATGATGGCGGAAGGAAATCTCATAGGCCGCTTTATTGAGCCGGTCCTGCAAAGCCTCCGCCGATTCTGTGGCACGGTATTCAAGCCGGCGTTTCAACTCGGTGATGGAGGGAGGCTGCACAAAGATGGAAAGGCTCTGTTCGGGAAATTGTTCCTGTACATGAATAGCGCCCTTTACATCAATGTCCAAGATCGGGATTTTATTTTTTTTGCGAAGCCGGTCAAGTTCTGATTTTAAGGTTCCATAGTAACGGCCTTCATAAACCATTTCCCACTCCACAAATTCCTGGTTTTGAATTTTATGCTGGAATTCCTCCAGACTCATAAAATAATAATCCACTCCGCTCACTTCGTCCGGACGCTGGGAACGGGTAGCCGCAGAAACAGAGAAAGCAAGCTGGGGGAAATGCTGTAAAAGGTAACGGGTAATGGAAGTCTTCCCGGCGCCCGAAGGTGCTGTTATTATAATCAGCATCGGAAATGTTTAAATTCTTTTTATCGAAGCACCCAGCCGGTTAAGCCGCTCATCAATATACTGATAACCGCGATCGATCTGATCAATATTCTGAATTACACTTTTTCCTTCTGCACTCATTGCCGCGATCAGCAGAGAAACACCTGCCCTGATATCCGGGCTGCTCATGGTTATTCCCCTCAGACGCTGCGTCCTTCCCAATCCGATCACTGCCGCACGGTGTGGATCACAAAGAATAATCTGAGCACCCATATCCAGCAGCTTATCTACAAAAAACAGGCGGCTTTCGAACATTTTCTGATGAATGAGCACACTACCTTTCGCCTGTGTGGCAACAACCAGCAATACACTAAGCAGGTCGGGGGTGAGACCTGGCCATGGATGATCATAGAGGGTAAGTACTGATCCGTCGAGATAGGTTTGAATTTCGTACAAATCCTGCCGAGGCACAAAAATATCATCTCCCCTGATTTCCAGTTGAATCCCCAGAAGTCGGAATTTATCGGGTATCTGGCCCAGTTGCTTAACCTGAGTATCTTTTATGAGGATCTCGCTCTGGGTCATGGCTGCCATGCCGATAAATGACCCGATCTCAATCATATCTGGTAACATCCGGTGGTCGGTACCACTGAGTTCCTTTACCCCTTCTGTCACGAGGAGATTACTTCCGATGCCGCTGATCTTTGCACCCATGCGGTTAAGCATCAGACAAAGTTGTTGGATATATGGCTCGCAGGCTGCGTTATAAATAGTGGTTACCCCGGTTGCAAGGCAGGCGGCCATGACGATATTTGCCGTACCGGTAACAGAGGGTTCCTCCAGCAGCAGATAAGTGCCTTTGAGTTCAGGTGCTTCAAGCCGAAAATAATCGTCTCCCGGATGATAAGAAAATTGAGCACCGAGTTTTTCGAAACCGGTCATATGAGTGTCCAGTCTCCTTCTCCCAATCTTATCTCCCCCCGGTTTAGGTACAAATGCTTTTTTGAATCGGGCAAGCAGGGGGCCTGCCAGCATTACTGCGCCGCGCAGTTTTCCGCTTTTTTTCCTGAAGGCTTCGCTATTCAGATAATCCACGTTCACATCATCAGCCTGAAAACTGCATATATGACGTGAACTGCGTTCTGTCTTAACACCCATTTCCTGCAATACTTCAATCAGGAGATTGACGTCAAGAATGTCCGGAATATTTGAGATGGTGATTTTGCCTTTGGATAATAATACGGCACTGATTACCTGGAGCGCTTCATTCTTTGCTCCCTGGGGAATGATTTCTCCTTTCAACCGTTTACCTCCGGTTACTTCAAAGGAATTCACTTAATATCTTTTCTTTTTGAATTTTCCCCCCCGATCGTTGTTTCGATTGTTGTTATTATTGTTACGTTGAAATTTCTGATTGCGCTTATTACGGTCATATCCGTAACCGCCGCTTCGCTCGCGATTTTCGCTTGGCCGGAAACTGCGTACAAAAGGTGTGTTGGTAAACTCCAGCTGTCCGTTAGTGATAGCACTTAATTCTCCCTGAATAGCATCATCGTGAACCGTTTCCTTGTGCCAGTTATTATAAGCAAGCTTCATGTAGTAAGCAATGGCATTCGCAAACCCGTTTTTCTTTTCAGGATTTTCTTCCTGCAAAGCTTTGTCGATGATCAACTCCAGATTTTTGCCGAGATGCGCATGTTTCGGATACCTTTTGGGATAAGGAAGCGGATCTGATTTCGGCCTCAGTGTTTCAGCAGTCGGTATCGGATAAGGAGATGAAACATCAAGTTTGAAATCGGATATCAGGAAAAGATGATCCCATAGTTTATGACGGAAGTCTTCGACATTTTTCAGATGGGGATTCAGAAATCCCATTAACTCGATTACAACAGCTGCATTTCTTTCTCGTACTTCGGGATCTTCGATGGTAAGAAGGTACTCGATCATCCGCTGGATGTGGCGGCCGTATTCACGCATAATCAGGTGATTACGCGTAGTATTGTATTCCATTAGTAATTTTTTATACCTGACAAACCTACGGAAAAAAATCAGTTCACAATCACCTTGGTCAGGAACAGCTTGTTATTGGCCATATTCACCGCCCTCAGGAAGTAAATTCCGCTGGCAGGCTTGGTGGAAAGGTCCATATTTGTAATGCTTACCCCTGACAATTGAAGCTGTCTTCTTTCAATCACCTGGCCAGTCGTGCTGACCAGTTCCAGGCTGTAATTCCCGGTTTGCAGTTCGTCAAACTGGATCAGTATTTTGCGGGTAACCGGATTTGGATAGATCTGCATACCGGGGCGCTGATCCTGCTGTTTCAGGTTTATTGCTTTAATCACCGAGTACACGATGTTGCCTTCCGCGTCGGTACGTTTGATGCGGAAGTATATCTCTCCCACATCAATTTGAGCAGGGTAGTATTGATACTGGTATTGTGCAACAGTACCTGCTGGAGCAGATCCAGCCGGGACGGTTGCTGTTGTTTGCCAGGTTTCGTTGTCTTTGCTGTATTCAATTTCATATGCTATATCTTTTTGATCATTCGTTCCAAGCCATTGTAATGATACCGTTCCGTTCTTTTTATATAGTGAAAAGTTGCTTATGGCAGCCCCCAGCGGAATGGTCGGGCACCAGTAATAAGTGAGTCTCAGAATTCCCCCGATCACAGTGGTCACCGACGAATTGTAATTGGAACCCCCATCCAGTGTGATCATCCCCCCGTTGATGGCAAATACGAAATTAACCGTACCCACGCCGACATAAGCTGCGTTACCACCGGTTGTTGCGATGCTTCTAGGGGTAGTAATGATGTTGTCAGGTCCGTAGGTAATCGTATCTCCGGGAACACCAAACGGCGCCAGGGTATCATATCCATAAATCTTAGTGAAAACATGGTTCATCGAAATACCCGGCCCGGTAATTTTATTCGTCAGCGTCAATTGGAATTGAAACGCTGTACTGTCGGGGCCGGTATTACCTGCACCAGTAGTCGAAATCCCCGTGATGGTATCGTGTAAGGTCACACAACTCAGTGTTCCGATGGCCGGATTGAACTGCTGAAAGGAAAAATTCAGTGTGCTGGTTGTTGTTGGTGAAATGGAAATCGTTTGGTTAATGGCTGTTGCCGGAGCACCACCTGCGCATGTACACTGTGCATATAGGGAAGAATGATTGAAAAATTGGGTGCATGCCAAAAGCATGAAACTCCTGAAGTAAAGATTTTTCATAGTACGGATTTTAATGACGGATGACGGATACGAACTCTGTAAAATTATCTAATAACAAACTGGAATCACAGCGCATTAACACGTTAAACCGTGTATCGTAATTTCCGCAAATTTATCCCCAGGAAATAAGCCCTGGATTGACCCTTTTTGGGCTTCGGTGATATCATGGATACAGTTGTTTTTTACCTCTCAATTCGAATGTATCCGCAAGCTTTTTCATCCTACCTTCGCGATTATTATCAGGAGAATCAGGGTGTAAACCCCTTTGCAGATCTGGGCGAAATGGTTAGCAATTAATCCCTTAGGCTGTAGAATACCAGAATTAGTCAACTTCAGAAATTTATATAATGTCAATATCTTCCATTCACTTAGATGTTCATCTCGACAAGGAGAAAATGCCCGAGGAAATAAACTGGAGCGCTCCGGACAACAGTCCCGAAAACACCCGCAAGGCCAAAGCCTTCCTGCTTTCTATCTGGGACGGGGCAGACAAAGCAGCACTCCGGATCGACTTGTGGACCAGGGATATGATGGTGGATGAAATGGGAGATTTTTTTTACCAGACTCTGATGACTTTGGCAGATACTTACCAAAAAGCCACACGCCAGGATGATCTGGCAGCGGAAATGAAGAATTTTGCAAAAACATTTTATAAAAAATCCCGGGAAAAGGAATTAAAGGAAAATAAATTATAACTCTTAACTATGAGCCTCGAACAAAAAGTTATGGCGGATCTGAAAACAGCGATGTTCGCCAAAGACGAAGCCGCGCTTCGCTCCCTTCGCGCAATTAAAGCATCGATTATCCTGGCTAAAACCGCAGAGGGAGCAGGGGGAAATATCAAAGAGGATGATGAAATAAAGCTCCTCCAAAAACTCATCAAACAAAGAAAAGATTCGCTGGAAATCTACAGGGCGCAACAACGCAATGACCTCTCAGCAAAAGAAGAAGAGGAAATTGCCATCATCGAAAAATTTCTTCCCAAACAAATAAGTCCGGATGAACTCAGGGCGCGTTCTGCTGAAGATCATCGCTGACACCGGCGCCAGTTCTCCAGCTGATATGGGTAAGGTTATGGGCCTTGCCAGTAAACAACTTACCGGTAAAGCCGATGGAAAGACTATCAGTACAATGGTAAAAGAACTGCTTTCCAAATAAAACGTTCTAATCTGGTCAGGGGCAATGGTGTTGTTATCGATTAACTACAGGCAAATCGATCCGGGTTGGAAACCTGGGAGAAAAATAAATGGTCTGGGTTGCTTTGATGAAGTCTGTTTCTTTCGCTTCAAAAATATTTGGAATAAATTTTTGCGGATTACGATCTATCATAGGAAACCAGCTGCTTTGGACCTGGATCATGAGCCTATGACCCTTCCTGAACATGTGATTTACCTGATGAAGATCAATGATAAATTCTTCCGGTTTACCCGGGGTAAGTCGCCTCGGGCCTGGAAAAACTTTTCCGGAATTTGCCCCGGAATACTTCCATGGTTACGGGAAACTGATAGCTGCTGAGTTTGAAATTGGAAGAATCCCAATCCGGATAAACATCAATGAGCTTAACGATCCAGTCTGCATCCGTCCCGGTGGTGGAGGCAAACAGATGGGCGTTTACTGTACCGGTTATCACCATGTCTTCCTGTAAAGTATCCGTAGTAAAACTGATCACATCCGGGCGGGTATAGACAAATCGCTGATCCTCCACCTGCCAGGGCCGCCACCGGCTGCCCGGTCCATAAGTTGCTTCAATAGGAAGGGTTCTATAAGGAACCGGTTTTTGCGGATCACTGGTATATGAAACTGATCCTTGCGTACTGGGTTTTGTAAATCCTGCCTTGTGATCTGGTCCTGCGTACAGAGACTTAATACCGGCCTGCTTCGGGGGCCATGAACTATATGTTTTCCAAACATTGGATCCGGTTTGAAAAACATAGGCTTCAGCAAATTTTCCGTCACCTGTTCCTTTCAGGTAATAATCAAACCATTTTTTTTGCAGTTCCCGAAATTCTTCTCCGGTCTTGCTTCCAAAACATATAAGACCAATGCTATCCCCCTTACCCCTCCCCCATTGACCATGATACCAGGGCCCAAGTACTAAATGATTGATATGTTGCGTATCCATTTTTTCCATATGACCATACATAAGCTGTGGGCCATTCAAATCTTCCTGGTCATAATAACCGCCCACATGCAATTGCGGAATCTCCACTCTGTTAACATAGGATAGCGGTGAATTTTTTTGCCAGAAACTATCGTAATCAGGATGCTTTACAAAATTGTTCCAGGTAGGAATTCGATTGTGAAAATATTTGTCATTTACATTTTTCAAACTCCCGAGCCGTAAATACCAGTTGAACAAATCAAATGCAGGAAAAGGAAAATCGCTGTCCTTCTTATTATTCTCCAGCTCATAAGTGTATTCCATTCCATAGCTCAGCCGGAACGCACCGTTGTGATGAAAGTCATCCCCCAGAAATAAGATCAGCCATGCAGGCCTGTTCTGAAGAGGCTTTCAATGCCGGATGCGGATCTAACGGAACCCACCAGTGCAAGCCAGCCCGGATAAGAAATGCCGGTGATACCTGCCTTTCCATTATTATTTTTTATATTTTTTAGAAGCCAGTCGATCGTATCCCAGGTATCCGTACTTTCATCCACAGCCCCTTTCTGACTCTGATGGATCAATGGCTGATGAATTTGCATTGTACCCTCGCTTTTGTATTTCCCGCGGATATCCTGGAAAACAAAAATATATCCTTCCCTGGCCATGGTATAATAAAGAAATTTATCAGACAGGGAAATAACCTGACTCCTGTCCGGATAATTTCCATCGATGCCATAAGGAGTCCGGTTAAGCAGGAATGGATAGGAATTTTTCTGATTAACCGGCGTGAGAACAATTGTATTCAGTAAAATTCCGTCCCGCATGGGGATCATATAACTCGTCTTGGTATAAAGAAGTGAATCGGAAGATTGTGCAAAAGCAAATGAATGCATCGCTGCAGTGAGCAGCAGCAGGAAAATTTTTTTCATGTTTTTTAGTTAAAGACGACTACTCATAAATTCTGAGGCGGGCTCTCAAGGCTTCCGTTTCCTGCTGAAGACTTTTTATTTTCTCCAGCATATTTTTGAGTGCGTCGATTCCGGGCACATTGATATTTAATTCGTAGTACATCCGGGTATACTTTTCAAGCTCCACTACTTCTTCCATTGGAATGTATCGTTGATTTTCCCGGTAACTAATGGAAATCAAGCCGTGGGCTTCCAGCGTTTCGACAAATGTCTGTTCCACCTGATAGCAGGAACAAAATATTTCGAGTGGTATGATTTCCTCTTCAGGCATCCCGTTTATTTCAGTTTTGAAAGTTCGGTAAAAAGTTCCTTTTGCCGCGGAGTAAGATTTTGCGGTATTAAAATATTGTACGTAACAAATAAATCCCCGAAATGTCCCTCCTGTTTATAAACCGGAAATCCTTTCCCCTTCAGCCGTGACTTCGTACCATTCTGTGTTTCAGGTTTCACTTTAAGTTTAATCTTTCCATCCAGGGTGTCAACCATCACTTCCCCGCCCAGGACGGCCGTATACAAATCCAGGTTAAGACTGATATACAAATCATTTCCAACCCGTTTGAAAACGGGATCCGGTGTTAAACGAAATGTGATATATAAATCCCCGTTTGGTCCGCCATTGGCGCCCGGTGCCCCATGATTTTTTAACCGGATTACCTGTCCGTCTTCAACTCCGGCCGGAATGGTGATGCGGATATTTTTTTCGTTTATTGTTAAAGTCTGGCTATGTGTTTTCGCTGCATCCCGCAGGGAAAGTTGCAATTCCGCCTGGTAGTCTTGTCCCCTGAATTTGGTATTGCGACCGCCGCCGGAGCCAAACATCTGTTCGAAAAAATCAGAATACTGGCCGTCCCCGAAATCAGAAAAGGCATCTTCGGTCTGCCTGCGCTGACGCCCGCCCGCACCGGATCCGGATTGTCTCGCTTTTTCAAATTCTTCTGCATGCTGCCAGTTTTCCCCGTACTGGTCGTATTTTTTTCTTTTCTCCGGATCACTGAGCACTTCATTGGCTTCATTGATCTGTTGAAATTTTTTATGTGCTTCCTTGTCGTTGGGATTTAAATCGGGATGTAATTTCCTTGCCAGTTTGCGATATGCTTTCTTGATATCCTCTTCAGATGCCGTTTTAGAAACGCCAAGAATTTTATAGTAATCCGTATAGGCCATAAATACTGGTTAAACCAGTTCTTTCACAACATTCCAGATAACTTTTGGTTTACCCAGTGTGTAATAGTGGAGAACCGGAACGCCTGCTTTTTTTAATTCGCGGCTTTGTTGTAATAACCATTCCGTACCAATTTGTTCAACATCTTCGTCTGTTTTGCATTTCATAACGGCATTGGAGAGATCCGCCGGTATATCTACATGAAATACTTTTGGCAGGAGGCTGAGTTGTTTTCTATTCGTAATGGGTTTGAGTCCGGGAATAATCGGGACGTCGATACCATTCTCCCTGCAGGTTTTTACAAAATCAAAATATTTCTCGTTGTCGAAAAACATCTGTGTTGTAACATATTCTGCGCCGGCATCTACTTTGGCTTTCAGGTACATCAGGTCCGTTGCCAGGTTTGGTGATTCGAAATGTTTTTCAGGATAACCGGCCACGCCGATACAGAAATTGGTCTTGCTCCCATTCTTAATATCTTCTTCCAGGTACAGTCCCTGGTTCAGGTTTACCACCTGTTTCAGCAGTTCCAGGGCATATTGATTCCCTCCGGGCTCCGGGGTGAATGCAGCTTCATTTTTAGGTGCATCGCCCCGCAAAACGAGCACATTGTCTACACCCAGGAAATGCAGGTCGATCAGCGCATCCTCTGTTTCTCGCTTTCCAAATCCTCCGCAGATCAGGTGGGGAACTGCATCAACCTGATAATGGTTCATAATGGCGGCGCAAATTCCGACCGTACCTGGTCTTTTTCTTACCTCCACTTTCTCAAAAGTGCCATCACTCTTTTTTTTGAACATGGTTTCACTGCGGTGATAGGTCACATTGATAAAAGCCGGCTTGAACTCCATAAGGGGATCAAGATGGTCATAAATCGAACTTATCGTCTTCCCCTTCAGGGGCGGCAGAATCTCGAATGAAACAACAGTGCCTTTTGACTGGTGGATGTGATCAATAACCTTCATCAGTGGGTTCCAGAATGGTTTATTTGTGGACGCAAACTTAATTCAATAGCGCTATAACCCAAGCACCTGTTAAACTATTTTAAAATGAACCGATTACACTTTCTTCTGGTATTTTTGCTGAAATTTTTACGGCTTTGAACCTGACCATTCATACCAGGGATCTCATTAAAAGTTACCGGAACCGCACAGTGGTTGATCATGTTTCCGTTAACGTCAAACAGGGAGAAATCGTCGGCTTGCTCGGACCCAATGGTGCCGGTAAAACAACCACTTTTTATATGGTGGTCGGACTTATAAAACCTGACGACGGACGGGTTTTTCTCGACGATGAGGACATTACTCGCCTGCCCATGTATAAAAGGGCTCAGCTGGGCCTGGGATATCTTCCGCAGGAAGCCTCCGTTTTCCGTAAACTTTCAGTTGAAGACAATATCAAAGCCATCCTCGAAATGACCAATCTGCCCAAAAAGGAACAACGGGAAAAGCTGGAAACCCTGCTGGATGAATTCAGACTGCACCATGTAAGAAAAAATAACGGGGACTCCCTGAGCGGCGGCGAGAGAAGACGAACCGAAATTGCGCGCGCGCTTGCCGTGGACCCAAAATTTATTTTGCTGGATGAACCTTTTGCAGGCGTCGACCCCATTGCGGTGGAAGATATCCAGTCTATTGTGGCCCGTTTGAAACATAAAAATATCGGTATCCTCATCACCGATCATAATGTGAATGAAACACTTTCTATTTGTGACCGGGCCTACCTCCTGATCGAAGGAAAAATCTTCAAACATGGCACAGCCGAAGAACTTGCCGATGACGAACAAGTGCGCCGGCTTTACCTCGGAAGGAATTTTGAATTGAAGCGAAAAGACTATCTTCACGAGGAAGCTTCCAGGCCCGTCATTTAAGGCTTTGCTGACGGACGAAAGAGGCTATTTTCTATGAATTATACCTTTGCAACTTGAAACTTTTAAGTCCTGCCATATCACGCCTGGCCAGGATGAGACGCTGGCAAATTGAACAATGGGTACTGGACCCTGTGGCCGTTCAGCGTGAAGTATTGCAGGATCTGGTTACCTCCGCCCAATATACTGAAATCGGTCGCAAGTACGATTTTTCGAAATTATTCTCCATCAAAGAATTTAAGAAGGCTGTTCCCATACATGAGTATGATGACCTCAAGCCTTATATAAACCGCATTATGCAGGGTGAAGAGAACCTCCTCTGGAACACACCCATCAACTGGTTTGCCAAAAGCAGCGGCACCACAAGTGATAAAAGTAAATTCATTCCGGTCAGCGAAGAAAGCCTGCAGGACAACCATTTTCTCGGGGCTAAAGATGTACTGACAATGTATTATCATTTTCATCCTGAATCGGACCTGCTCACAGGTAAGGGACTGGTGATCGGCGGAAGTCATACCATCAACCAGGTAAATGCAGATGTGCAATATGGTGACCTGAGTGCCGTCCTGCTACAGAACTCACCAGCCTGGAGTCATTGGATAAGGACGCCCGAACTGCATATTGCACTGCTTGATGAGTGGGAGAATAAAATCAACCAGCTGGCTGAAAATACGATACGCGAAAATGTAACCTCAATATCCGGAGTTCCTACCTGGACGCTGGTGCTGATGAAAAAAATTCTGGAAAATACCGGCAAAAAAAATATCCTGGAGGTCTGGCCTTCCCTGGAATTATATATACATGGCGGCGTTTCGTTTACTCCTTACCGTGAACAATTTGAAAAAATCATCGGGGGAAAAATCAATTACCTCGAAATGTATAATGCGAGTGAAGGATTTTTTGCAGCCCAGGACCATCCGGAAGAGGACGGTATGTTATTGTTTACCAACCATGGCATTTTCATGGAATTCATGCCCGTGGAAGAATATGGCAAGAAAGATCCACAGACTGTAGGATTAAGGGGTGTTGAAATAGGGAAAAACTATGCGCTCGTTATCAGTACCAATGGCGGATTGTGGCGTTACCTGCTGGGTGATACCATTCAGTTCACCCGACTCGTCCCCTTCCGGATAAGGGTCAGCGGCCGGCTTAAACATTTTATAAATGCATTTGGAGAGGAAATCATTGTTGACAATGCTGATAAAGCTATAGTCGAGGCTGCGAATAAATCCGGAGCCGTGGTAAATGATTATACCGCGGCCCCGGTTTATTTTGCGGATCATACCAATGGGGCACATGAATGGCTGATAGAATTTGAAAAAGAACCCGAAAGCCTGGCATTGTTTACCGAAGAGCTCGACAAAGCCCTGAAGGAATTAAACAGCGACTATGAAGCCAAACGCCATAAGGATATTGCGCTCCGCCTGCCCATCGTAAAATCTGTTCCCAAGGGACTGTTCAACAGCTGGCTTCGCAAAAAAGGTAAACTCGGTGGCCAGCATAAGGTTCCCCGGCTTTCCAACGACCGGAATTATCTGGATGAATTGCTCCTGATGCTGGAAACCGGTATGTACTCAACGTGCTGATCATTGCCTGGCAATACTTGTTACCGGATCGATCACAGCCTTTACTTCCCTGATTGTGTTAATGGGCAATTTCCCCCTCTTCGCATGCTCCCTGATTACTTCTTCACTTTCGGCAATGTGCACGCAATAAATCTTATCGTCTGTAACATATGACTGTATCCAGTGATAGGGTTTACCCAGTTGGCTGATACTGTTACAGAAAATCTGGGAAATCGCCTGGAGTTCATCTGCTGATAAATTTCCGGCACCCGGAAGATTACGTTCGATCACAAATTTTTTCATACTACAGTTTTAATTTTTTGAAAAATGTATTTTAAAATTAAAACAAGCATCTGGTTTCATATTCAGCATCTCACCCCATTTAATGAGGACCCACCCCCTATTTTAGAACTTTCAGGTGTATCGCTTTCTGCACCGCTTTTACGCGGGAGTTAACATCCAGTTTAAAAAGAATGGAGGTTATATGATGGTCTACCGTTTTGGCAGATATAAAAAGGCTGGCGGCGATCTCTTTATTTTGCATCCCATCCTGCAATAACTTTAGAACATCCAGTTCTCTTTCTGTTAAGAGTGCTGCGTTGGACTGTGTGGATTTCCTGATACCGCGCGGGATACTTCTGATCCCGGAGTTCCTCATATCCATTTTCAATTTTTCGAATACCACAACAGCACCCAGCTGATGGACGATGTTAATCGCTTTTCTTTTATCCGCATCAGTTCCCTCAAATAATGTGAGGGCCTGTTCATAAGGACATTCTAATTTTTCCCATATGACCGCTGCTCTCAATGCAGAGGTCTTGGTTTCAGCCTGGTAACCCGGATAAAATTCCTGAAGTGGCACAGTTTGTTTTCTGGCCTTGAACAGCCAGAAGGCAAATTCACTATTATCATACAAATTGCCCATCCGCCCGATCATATCCAAAGTAATTTTCAATGCGTCATCTTCGACCAGCCTTGTCCCGGTAATCCATTCGTACTCCAGTAATGCACTCATGGCAGGAATAATTCTTCGCAATTCACCTGCTTCGAATGCCTTTTCTTTAACTTCTGTCAATAACGGGATCAGGTCAGTATTCCCTCTTCTCATTTTAATAATTGCCACAACCATATAGGCGGTAAATCTGAGTAAGGGTGCCTGTTCCTCGTTCTTAATGAGTTCCCATGCTATTTCGTAAGCTTCATTCCAGTTCCCGGCCAGAAGGAATATCCTTGATTTATCAGCTAACATGTAGGCTCTCCATGAATCCAGGTCCCTCTCCTCACAGTAATGGATACCCGCTTCCAGCATACCTTTCGCAAATTCAAAATCCTTTACCTTAAAACCATTATGTTCCAAATTCGTATAGGCGCGGGCAACATGTTCCTGATAAGAATTTTTCAACGCCAGATCCAGGCTTTGCTGCAATAGCTCAAATCCTTCTTTACTGGTGGCCGGAATAACACACTTCGAGGTACCGACATTATTTAAAGCGTGGGATAGCGTCTCTTCATCCCCCAGTTCCATCGCCATGGAAATCGCCCTTTCACCCCAGAATATGCATTCATCCGGCTGCTCAGAAAGCATTTTTAACTGGGACATATTACTCAAAGCCATAGCTTTTGCTTTTGAAGATGGTTGCTTATCCAAAACATCAATCGCCTGACTTCCATAAAATTCCGCCTGCTTCCGGTTACCTTCACACCACCAGAGCCTCGACAAAAACCGCATTCCATTTCCCATCTTTTCAGTAACGTTTTTTTCCTTAAGCAGATCCAGTGCTTTACCCTGGTAAATGATGGCGTCCTTTATCTGATTTGTCAGATAGCATTCATATGCATAAGATTCGTAAAACCGAATCAGGATATCTTTATCCTTTCCCTGGTAATATTCAATGGCCGCTAAATAAAGTTTGCAGGCCTCGACATGGGCACCCAGTGCTGCTGCCTGACCCGCCGCAGCCGGGGCATAATGAACCACCGTCTCATGCTCGTTTGCATTTTTTGCATGGTGAATAATCCTTTCTATCTCGTGATTATGCTCAAAGTTTTCAAGAAACAGATCCAGGATTCTTTTATTCAGAGCTACCCTGATAAGTGGTGAGAGAGCGTTTTCGATTGTCCTTCTGTATAATTCATGTTTAAAATAGATCTGCCCCTCCTTAACAATCAAAATATTTGCCCCAAGGCAGATATCAAGCGCCGTCAGGTAGGAAGGCTCCAGCCTTTCAAGATATTTTATTTCAAGACCGGTGGGAATCACAGATAGAATTTCCCAGATAGATCTTGTCTTTCCCTCCTGCTTGTTATAAACTGATAAAACAGAATCTTTAATATTATCGGGAATGCCGGGACTATAACTGGCCAGTATTTCATTTACATAAAAAGGATTACCGCCGGAAATAGAATATACATTTTCCCCGTTATAACCCCTCTCCAGGGCCATCTTATCTACTGTCTGCCCTGGATAGCGGAGTCAGCTGCATGCGGGTGAAAGAATCCGGCGGAAGTTGGCCCAGCACATTTCTTAAAGGATGCCGGGAATGAATCTCATCATTCCGGTAAGTAAGAATAAAAAGGCAGTGCAGGCGGGTTATCCGTCTGGCCAGGAACTTAATAAAATCCAGTGTCGCTTCATCAGCCCAGTGGATATCTTCAAATACGATCAGGGTGGGACGTTCCTGGATTTCCAGTTCATGAAATATTCTGGTAAACAATACAGCCCGGTCTGTGGTATCGCTGTTGTCAAAAAGATCACTGCGTATTTGCCAGGCTATATCGTACAGGGGTGCCAGGAGACGCGGAGTGAACAAAGCATCGCAGGTTCCCCGGAAAATCTTACACTCGCCCTTTATCTCATTGGACAAAACCCTGATCAGTGAGGTTTTACCAATACCCGCTTCACCGCTAAGCAAGATGCAATGTCCATCGCCATCTTTAATACTTTCAAAATTTTCCCGCAGGGAGGCTAAAAATCCTGCTCTCTCTATCAACTCCATATTTCCTTATTATAATTTGAAGTAACGGGCAACCCAAAATAGGGTAAACCCCTTATATCCTGCGACAAAATTCTGTCTTCTTTTGTTCAGGAAATCTAATTAAACATTTTAAACTTTTTTTCGATGAAAATTAATTCTCTGTTTACAGTATTCGTTTCTCTAAGTCTTGTTTCTTCCGCCTTGTCTGCTCAGTCTACAACTGCTTATACGGCGCAAGGTAAAAATTCCAAATCGTCCATTCATAGTCCGGAATCAAACAATCTTTATCTGGACAAACATGTTCTGGGACCCGGTAAAGTGAATTATAAGGCTGTTGCGGATGCCCATGCGAGAGATCTGGCGGTCCAGGGAAAATATGGAGTCCGGTTCATAAATTACTGGGTTGATGAAGCGAGCGGCACAATTTATTGTCTTGCTTCTTCGCCCGACACATTAGCCATCCATAAAGCACATGAAGAAGCCCACGGACTGCTTCCGGAAAAGATCTTCAAGGTAAAGGAAGGAAAAAAATCTGCATTTACTGATGAAACTAATCTGTACCTGGATTTGCACGAGCTCGGACCCGGAAATGTAACCGCTAAGGATGTCGCGGCAGCGCATGAAAAAGATCTGGCTACCCAACAAAAGTATGGTGTAAATTTTATTGATTACTGGGTAGATGAAAAGGAAGGAGTAGTTGTATGTCTGGCACAGGCAAAGGATTCCACAGATATCATAAAGACTCACAAAGAAGCTCACGGACTGCTGCCGGTTTACATACAGAAAGTACAACAGGGCGGTGAATAGAGGGCAGATAAAATTATTCATCCGGCATTCCATGAATAATTCCCCGGGAGGTCAATCATTTGTTCAGTGTTTAAAGATGAAGTGAATGATCAGAAACTAAGGAAACAAATGGTACCGGAGGCTGAAAAATGCCAGCCTCCGGTAGTCCTTACGGGCGACTGCAAATTGTCGGATATATCGGGCAGTCTGGAAATTCAAATGTTTCCGGACTGTCCTTTTTTTGATTAACTGTGTATTACATTCCTATCGGTGGGTTAACTATCTATTAATTCCAAAAAAACCGCAGCTTCCATGTCAGGAAAGGTTCATGGCAGGCAGGAAAGGCTTAAATTGATATTTATATTTATCTGCAAACTTTCGAGTTTATATATTTGAGCCTCCTTAATGCAATGACATGAAACTTTTAGAGGGTAAAATAGTGATCATAACCGGTGCTGCCCGCGGCATCGGCGAAGCCATTGCGCTCAGGATAGCAGAACATGGTGCCCATATTGCGTTTAGTTTTCTTTCCAGTGAAGAAAAGGCGAAAGCTCTTGAAGAAAAACTGCAGGCACTCGGTGTGAAAGCCAGGGGATATAAAAGCAATGCCGGATCTTATGAGGATTGCGAAAAATTCGTCAATGAAGTAATTGCAGAACACGGCACAGTGGATGTTTGCATAAATAATGCGGGCATATCACGGGACAGTTTGCTGATGCGGCTTAGTCCGGCGCAATGGGATGAAGTGATGGAAACAAACCTGAAGAGTGTTTTTAATATGACCAAACAGGTAATTAAACCGATGATGAAAGCCCGGAAAGGATCCATCGTTAATATGAGTTCTATCATCGGTATCCGCGGTAATGCCGGCCAGTCGAGCTATGCAGCCTCCAAGGCCGGGATCATAGGATTTACAAAATCCATTGCCCATGAATTGGGCAGCCGTAATATTCGCTGTAATGCCATCGCACCCGGGTTTGTAGAAACAGATATGACCCATTATTTAAAAGATGAAGAAGGCGCCAAATCATTCCTTGCTAAAATTCCGCTTAACCGTTTCGGGAGTGCTGCAGAAATTGCCAATACCACTTTATTTCTTGCATCCGATATGAGCAGTTATATAACCGGCCAGGTGATCAGCGTCTGCGGGGGGCTGAACATATAAGGAAATAAAATATCCGGTATAACCTTGTTAAAATTCGAAAAGGAATTTTGATTTTTCGAATGGTTGATTAATTTTACGGCCCTTGATGAAGACGAAAAAACTAATTTCGATTTTTCTTTTCCTGGTTCTGAGCATCCAGGTCCTGCCTTTGCAGCAGATTGCTGCCTGGCTTTCTTCCAATGCAGTTACGGAAGAGATAGCGCATAGCGTGAATCCGGTAAAATCAAATTCAGCACCGGATGAAGTTCATCCACTTGTCGCACTTCATGCAAATAATTCAGGCATACACTCTATGCTGGCATCGTCGCTGGTAAAACATCATAGCGCAGAGGCCCTTTATATAAGGCACGCAGATGATATACTCACCCCCCCACCCAACTGCTGATCCTTCCTGAATCTGGCATTCACTGGTAAACGATTACCCGTCCGGCCATTTTGTATCCTTATTAATTTAACTTGAAAATATTTTTGGATTCGGAATCATTCTCTCTATAAGGAGAAATATTTCGCCGGGTCTGAGTTACATTCCTTATAAAAAAACTATGAAAAAGTTGTTTCAAAATGCAGCGGCAGATATCCCTGCATCGGTGGTTGTATTCCTGGTTGCCTTACCCTTATGCCTGGGGATTGCCCTGGGCTCGGGAGCACCTTTGTTCTCCGGTATCATTGCAGGAATGGCCGGAGGTATCGTGATTGGATTACTCAGCGGATCCTCCCTGAGTATCAGCGGGCCTGCGGCCGGACTAACGGCTGTTGTGGCTGTGGCCATTGGAAAAATGCCCGCGTATGAGGCCTTTCTTTTATCGGTTGTTATTGCCGGCGTGCTGCAGGTAATTTTTGGATTTCTTCGTGCGGGAATTATCGGAGATTATATTCCAAACAGTGTTATACGGGGTATGTTGTCCGCTATCGGAATCATTCTAATCCTGAAACAGTTTCCTCACCTTATCGGTTATGACAAAGATTTTTCCGGAGACGAAACATTTTTACAGAGTGACAGCAACAACACCTTTTCGGAAATCATCAACTCGTTCAATTATATTGCTCCGGTAGCCCTGCTTATTGGTGTACTCTCCGTTGCCATCCTGGTGGTTTGGGATTTACCCTCATTTAAACGGCAAAAGATTTTCAAATATTTGCCCGGCCCGCTGATTGTTGTGATTACCGGAATATGCATACAGGCAGCTTTTCAATCTCCCGGATCACGCTATTCATTAGACGCCAGCCAGCTGGTTAATTTGCCCATAGCCAAAGATTTCGCTTCTTTTGCGGGCTTTTTTACTTTTCCCAAATGGGAATATCTGGGTAATTCAGATGTTTGGATCAGCCGGGCTGACTATCGCGCTGATCGCGAGTGTGGAAACCCTCCTGGGCATAGAAGCAGTTGACAAACTCGATCCCCTTAACCGGAGAACGCCCGCCAACCGGGAATTAAAAGCACAGGGTGTGGGCAATATAGTATCAGGCTTATTGGGTGGCCTGCCACTTACTTCCGTGATCGTAAGAAGTTCGGCCAATGTAGAAGCCGGTGCAAAAAGTAAATTTTCAGCCATTATGCACGGATTGCTGATTCTGCTCAGCGTTTTATTTATTCCAAATCTGCTGAATATGATTCCGCTTAGCGCCCTCGCAGCAATCCTGATTGTTACGGGTTACAAACTGGTAAAACCATCCATGCTCAGACAAATCTATCGGAGAGGCATGGACCAGTTTATTCCTTTTGTCGTGACGGTGGTTGCTATATTACTCACTGATTTGTTGAAGGGGATACTTATCGGAACTGTAGTAGCTTTATTTTCATTGATCAGGAGTAACTTTAAGTCGGCCGTCATGGTGGTTAATGATGAAAAGAACTGGCTCGTGCGCTTTCGTAAGGATATTTCATTTTTAAATAAACCAATCGTAAAAGAAAAACTCGAATCCGTTCCACCGGATTGCTTTGTGATGATCGACATGACCCGGGCTGATTTTATTGATAAGGATATTATTGATGTCGTGAATGAATTTTTGCATCATGCACACTTAAAAAATATCCGGGTGGAAATCAAGAAGAGTAATTTTAAGTCCGGCCATCAGTTGGTGAATGATCAGACAAAACCAGCCGAAGTAGCAGCATAAAAATATTTTGACCGATATAAAACCATAACATGACTACGATTAGTAAATTATTACTGGAGAATAAAGCCTGGGCGGCAGAAAAAAAAGCAGATGATCCGGAATATTTCAAGCGTCTCTCGCTGATTCAGAAGCCTGAGTTCTTATGGATCGGCTGCAGCGACAGCCGGGTTCCTGCCAATGAAATTACAGGCACCCAGCCGGGTGAAATTTTTGTTCACCGGAATATTGCCAACCTGGTGATACATACCGATGTGAATCTGCTCAGTGTTCTGGAATATGCAGTAGTGCATTTAAAAGTACAACACGTAATCATCTGCGGGCACTACGGGTGTGGCGGGATCAAAGCAGCGTTAACCAGTCACGATTTCAAACAGGTGCTTAATATGTGGCTGCGGAATATAAAGGATGTTTACCGGCTTACACCGGGAAGAACTGGAAGCGATCTCCAGTCCGGAAAAAAGAGAAGACCGGCTTACTGAACTCAATGTGCAGGAGCAGGTTTTGCATCTGGCGAAAACTTCAATAATCCAGCGTGCCTGGAAGCACCGGAAGGGGCCCGACCTGCATGGTTGGGTTTACGGATTGAAAGACGGATTGCTGAATACGGTATTTACAATGTCTGCCGAGAGTTCACTGGATCCTTTGTATACCTATAATGATTTGGGAGCAGAGTAATCACTTAATGTAGAAAATATCAAAAATGTAATTCAGTTAATTCAATTTTGAATTATCAATACATTTTCTAAAATCTTCACATTCTCTACATTACTGTGGATCATTTTTTCTGCATGAACTCCCGAATCTCTTTTTGCGCCCTGGGAGTGATAACCAGGTTGCCGCTGATTTTTGCCCGTTCGGGGAGCAGCTGCTCCCAGTGGGCAGTTCCCTGCCAAAACATTTTTTTTATTTCCTTTGTCGCCGGAAGACTGGAATGACTTAATCGAGTGACGATTCTTTGCAGTGACTCATCCAGGTCCTGAAGATTGTTGTGCACTTCAGAATATAATCCCCTTGTTTTAGCCCATTCAGCCGTACGCCAGGATGTCGCATCGATCGCCAGTTGAGAAAATGCGGACAGCCCTATTTTACGCTCCACGACGGGTCCGACAACAAAGGGGCCGATACCGATTTCCAACTCACTGAGTTTTATATCTGCCCCGGTAATTGCCAGTGCGTAGTCTGAGGCGGCGACAATCCCAACACCGCCGCCAACACATTTACCCTGTACCCTGGCGACTATGAATTTTGGGCATTTCCGCATGCTGTTAATCAGGTGGGCAAACCCGTTGAAGAAATCTTCTCCTTCAAGGCTGGTTTTGATTTGCGAAAGTTCGGCAAAGGAAGCCCCGAACAGAAGGCCCTTTCTCCGGCAGACCGCAAAACGATCACAAGAATTTCGTCATCAAGACCCCCTGCATGAATTTGAAGGGCAAGCTCATTCAGCAATGCCTTCGGTAGGGAATTGCTTTGCGGATGAAAGAATTCAATGTAAAGGGCTTGCCCATGTCTCTCTGATTTTACATAACCGGGGTTTTGTTCCAGCATATTTTATATTTTTTTTCTTACCATCGTGAGAATGGTGGCAATCATTACCGATTCTCCGGTTTCATCATACACATCCACATACCATTTTACAATGCCTTTCGGAATATCGTTTTCATCTTTCAGATCCTGTGGAGTTTTTTCCTTGCAGGTAAACCGGACCCCAATCGTTGTGCCTGCATATACCGGCTTCATAAAACGACATTCGTCAATTCCATAATTCAGGAGGACAGGCCCTTTGTCTTTTCCGTCTACAAATAATCCGGCTGCCGCACTCAGTATAAAATATCCATGGGCAACCCGTTTTTCAAACATGGTATCTTCAAATGAACCATGTTCATCATGCGCATAGAAATGGTCCCCGCTAATATCCGCAAACCGGTTGATATCTGCATCTGTAATTTTGCGGAGTGCGGTATGCACGGAGTCGCCGATTTGTAACTCTTCAAAATATTTTCTGAAAGGATGTTTTTCATCCAGCTTTTGCGTGTGCATGCGCCTGGTAAACTGGATGTAATGGCCGTAATGCTGTCGGGAGAACCCTGAATCGCCGTTCTCTGCATATAATGTTTTACACCCCGTGTGCCGCCCATCTCTTCGCCACCCCCGGCCCGGCCGGGACCTCCGTGAACCAGCATTGGAAGCGGAGATCCATGACCCGTACTTTCCTTGGCATTATACCGGTTCAGCACTAAAATTCTGCCATGGTGGGTAGCTGCACCCACCACATAATCTTTTGCTATCGAATCGTTCGAGGTTACAATAGTTGCTGCAAAGCGAACCCTTTCCTTTTTTTGAAAGCAGTATAGCTTCATCCAGATCCTTATAGGGCATTAATGTACTTACCGGTCCGAACGCTTCAATATCATGTGCGCCTGCCCCGGTAAAAGGTTTTTCATTCAGCAATAATAGCGGACTCATAAATGCTCCCTTGTTGAAGATCTGCATCGAGCAGTTCAACACTGTCAAGTGAACCATAAATTATTTGGGAAGAAGCCAGTAATTTTTGCACCTGCTGTTTCACATCATTTCTTTGATCCTGTCCTGCCAGTGAACCCATCCTTACTTTTTCATTCACCGGATTTCCGATTAAAGTTTGTGCCAGCGCAGCAGAAATGGATTTGCGCATTTCATCCATTTTATTTTCCGGCACAAAAATTCGCCGGATGGCGGTACATTTTTGCCCGGCTTTCACGGTCATTTCCTTTCGCACTTCTTTTACAAAAATTTCCCATTCGGGCATGCCGGGATCCACATCTTCTCCAAGTACAATACAATTCAGGGAATCTGCTTCCATGGTAAAGGATACATTTTCCTTTAAAATCGAAGGGTTTGATTTTAGTTTCAGACCGGTAGATGCTGAGCCCGTAAAAGTAACCACATCCTGTGCTGTCAGCAGGTCCAGCAGATTTCCCGTGCTTCCGCAAATGAGCTGCAGCGCGCCATCAGGCAGAATGCCGGATGCATGTATTTCCCTCACTACAGCTTCAGTCAGGAAACTCGTGCAGGTAGCGGGTTTCACAATGGCGGGCATGCCGGCAAGCAGGTTAACAGCAATTTTTTCAAGCATACCCCAGACAGGAAAATTATATGCATTGATATGGATGGCCACACCTTCTTTGGGAACCAGGATATGCTGGGCCATAAAACTGATTGTTCTTGCTCAGATTAACCGGGTCTCCGTCTGTGCAAAACGGCTGGTCAGGAAATTTTCTGCGCAGTGAAGCGTAGGAAAAAAGATTCCCGATTCCCCCTTCGAGGTCAATCCACGAATCGGCACGGGTGGCTCCTGTCTGATAGCTGATCTGGTAAAATTTTTCAAGATGGGTCTGGAGATGAAGTGCCAGTGCTTTCAGCATTCTGCCTCTTTCATGAAAACTCATTTTGCGCAAAGTATTGGATTTCCAACTTCCCGGGCATATTGCAGGATTTCCTGAAAATCCAGTCCCTCGGTTCCTGCTCTGTAGAGAGGAATCCCCGAAACGGCATCAGACAGTACCTGGCCCTCACCCTTCCCTTCAATCCAGCGACCTGTTATATAATTTCCAAGCGTTTGCATTGTTATAAGCTTAAGCTCAAAGCTGAAGGCTGAAAGCATTTCACAATCGTTTAATTCATCGAAATTATCCGTGCGCGACAAGTACTAATCTTCCTTACCATCCCAGTATCCAGGCAAAAATCAGCGGCGCCACAATTGTCGCATCACTTTCCACGATAAATTTCGGTGTATTGATATCCAGTTTTCCCCAGGTTATTTTTTCATTAGGTACTGCGCCGGAATAAGAACCATAAGAGGTGGTTGAATCAGATATCTGGCAGAAATAACTCCAGAAAGGAACATCATGCCATTCAAGATCCTGGTACATCATCGGCACCACACAAATGGGGAAATCACCCGCAATACCACCGCCGATCTGGAAAAATCCAACTCCTTTGCCGCCTGAATTTTTCCGGTACCAGTCGCGCAAGCCAGACCATATATTCAATACCGCTTTTCATGGTGGATGCTTTCAATTCACCTTTCATGATATAGGATGCAAAAATATTTCCCATGGTACTGTCTTCCCATCCCCGTACAACGATGGGAAGATTTTTTTCTGCAGCAGCAATCATCCAGCTGTCTTTCGCATCGATTTCATATCCATCCTGCATCACTTTACTCAGCAACAGTTTATACATGTATTCATGGGGAAAATAACGTTCGCCTTTTGCATCCGCATCTTTCCATAGCTGCACAATATGTTTTTGAATTTTACGGAAAGCTTCTTCTTCCGGAATGCAGGTATCTGTTACCCGGTTAAGTCCCTGTTCCAGCAATTCCCATTCCTCCTGCGGGGTAAGATCCCGGTAATTCGGCACTCTTTTATAGTGCGAATGAGCCACCAGGTTCATGATATCTTCTTCCAGGTTTGCACCGGTACAGGAAATGATATGCACTTTATCCTGGCGGATCATTTCAGCCAGCGAAACACCCAGTTCGGCCGTACTCATGGCACCGGCCAGGGTAACCATCATTTTACCGCCTTCGGTTAAATGGGTTTCATAACCTTTTGCGGCATCCACCAGGGCAGCTGCGTTAAAATGCCTGTAATGATGTGCGATAAATTGGGATACAGGTCCTTTATTCATGGTTTAATTATGTGGAAGGCAAAATTATTCCTTTTAGACCAAAGCAATGGGACGCAAGTACGTAACGCTGTGGAAGTATGGAAGTATGGGAGTGAAATCTATACTGATATTATCTTTAAGATAAGATTCAGTTCCCACACTCCCACACTTACATCACACTTCCACACTTACATCCAGCATTAGCGTCACATTAGGCTTTACAAAGCTGTAATTTTATACCATGAACTACCTGGCTCATGCATACCTTTCCTTTGGTGATCCCGATATCCTGGCGGGAAATATGATCAGTGATTTTGTGAAAGGCAAAAAAAAATTCGACTATCCCGGACCGGATACAAATGGGCATTACCCTTCACCGGAAAATTGATGAATATACGGATACACATCCCGCCACCCGAGAAGCCAAACAATTCCTGAAAGACTGCCGCCGGATTATATGCCGGAAGCTTTGTGGATATCATCTACGATCATTTCCTGGCCAATGATGCGTATGAATTTGAAGAAGGCGCCCTGGCCATTTTCGCCCAAAATACCTACCACAGCTGGAATCCTACGAAAAATGGCTCCCTGAAAAATTCCATCGCTTCTTTTTTTACATGCGTACGCAAAACTGGCTTTTACATTACCGGTCCACCGAAGGCATCCAGAACAGTTTCAGGGGCCTTTGCCGCAGGGCAAAATATATCAGATGATCCAGAACCCGTATTTGAGGCTTTTCTGGAACATTATGAAGAGTTAAAAATGGCCTATGAATTTTTCTTTCCCCATGTAAAAACCTTTGCATATCACGAACTGCTCTACCTTCGCGGCAGTTAATACCATTTCTACCTTTAATTTTGCCTGTTATGAACAAGATGAAAACCTTATTACTAGTCAGCTCTTTTTCTTGCCTGGCTACCCAACTGTGTATTGGCCAGACAGCACTTCCTCCCCTGGATAAATCGCCCATGGATATGTGTTATTACCCGGTGGACTATCCCGTACTGAAGATTCAGCATAAAGCCGACGCTCCCCTTATTGCCCGGGTAATTTATGGCAGGCCACAGAAAAATGACCGCAGTATTTTTGGTGACCTTGTGCCTTATGATATGATCTGGCGAGTAGGAGCCAATGAAGCCACAGAAATTGAATTTTACAGGGATGTAAAAATAGACTGGTAAAAAACTGGCGAAAGGAAGGTATACACTGTATGCGATTCCCTCGGCTGAAAAATGGACACATGGTACTCAATAAGGAAACGGATACCTGGGGCGCTTTTGGATATGATGCAAAAAAAGATGTTCTGCGAACAGAAGTTAAAGTAATCACCAGGCCGGATCTCGATTGAAGTATTTACCATTTGTTTTGAAGGAAAAGAAAAAAATAAAACAAGCCTGATGATCGGATGGGATAATAAAGAAGTACATCTGCCCATTAGCTGGTAATACCGGCACCGATCCGAAAAAAAATAATTATGAAATTTGCAACCCGCGTAATTCATGCAGGAATGGAACCTGACCCGAGTACAGGTGCGATCATTCCGCCCATTTATCAGACATCCACTTTTGTACAGGCAGCACCCGGCGACAATAAAGGATATGAATATGCCCGTTCACAAAATCCGACACGAAAGGCCCTGGAAACTGCCCTGGCTTCCATTGAAAATGCCCGTTTTGCACTTTCTTTCAGCAGTGGTGTAGCGGCTTCAGATGCGGTGATCCGTCTACTGGTTCCCGGTGATGAAGTGATTGCAGCCAATGATATGTATGGCGGAACATTTCGGCTCTTCTCCAAAATTTTTGAAAAAGCGGGTATCCATTTTCATTATGTGAATATGCAGGATCCTGAAAATATCCGGCAACTCATCAATGAAAAAACAAAACTGATCTGGACGGAAACACCGACCAATCCGCTGATGAATATTGTGGACCTGGCTGCGGTTGCTTCCATTGCCAAGGAAAAAAATCTTTTGCTCTGTGTCGATAATACATTTGCTTCACCTTATCTGCAAAATCCGCTGGATCTGGGTGCCCATATCGTAATTCATTCAGCTACCAAATACCTCGGTGGTCATAGTGATGTGATCCATGGATGTCTGATGATGAATGACCCTGCCCTGCGTGAACAATTATATTTTATTCAGAAATCCTGCGGAGCAGTTCCCGGACCGCAGGATTGCTTCCTGGTATTGAGGGGAATAAAAACCCTGGAATTGCGCATGCAGCGGCATTGTGAAAACGGAGAAAAAATTGCCCACTGGCTTCGCAAAAATCCTAAAATAAACAAAGTGTACTGGTGTGGTTTTGCAGATCATCCGGGTTATGCCGTTGCAAAAAAACAAATGCGCGGCTTTGGCGGCATGATCAGTTTCGAATTGAAAAACGATTCCGCTGAAGAAACCAAAAGAGTTTTATCTGCCACCCGTTTATTTTCCCTGGCAGAAAGCCTGGGTGGTGTGGAATCGCTGATCAGCCATCCGGCCAGTATGACGCATGCATCCATACCCCGGGAAGAAAGAATTAAAAACGGACTAAGTGATTCCCTCATCCGCATCAGTGTTGGCATCGAAGATGCTGACGACCTGATTGAAGATCTGGATCAGGCGATCGGTTAATATGAATAGTTTGCAGAACTAAAAAAGAACTCCGGGATTTTCTTGAAAAGAAAGTGTCTTGAATACAATCATCCTTCCTTTATCGCGAAGGATCCGGTTTCTGTACCGCATCGTTTCAGCAAAAAACAGGATATAGAAATCGCGGGATTGTTTGCCGCCGTATTTTCCTGGGGCAACCGCACCACCATCATTCAGAAATCCAATGAACTGATGCAGTGGATGGATGATGCTCCTTATGATTTCATCATGAATCACCAGCCCTGCAGATCTGAAACGATTCCTGAATTTTAAACACCGCACGTTCAACACAACTGATCTTTTATATTTTATTCATTTTTTACAACACTCATTATCAGACAGTCAGATTCACTGGAATCCGCTTTTACTCCCGGCAAAACCGGATGAAAAAAAATCAATACCGCAAGCCAACTTTATTCCGGATCTGCAAAAGAAAAAATGATCAGGACTGACATGAGAATTACACGACGAAAATGAATTTGTGAAAAATGCACTTTCTATTTTTTATACACAGATTTTTTTCTCTGGTCAGATGCTCCGCGCAGGACGCAAAAACATATCGCAAGTCCGGAAAAAAATTCCACCTGCAAGCGACTGAATATGTACCTGCGCTGGATGGTACGCAAGGATAAACAGGGTGTGGATTTTGGGATCTGGAAACAATATATCTCCGGCTGATCTGATTTGTCCGGTTGACCTTCATGTAGCCCGCGTTGCCAGAGGATTTGGGCTGATCAGCCGGAAACAGACGGACTGGCAAACGGCAATGGAACTAACCATCGCCCTTCGAGAATGATGGATAAAAATGATCCGGTAAAATATGATTTTGCTTTATTCGGTCTCGGAGTGACGGAAAAATATTAGTACATCAGTTCCCTGACTTTTTCCTTGTCTTCTTTTTCCTTTTTCAGATCGAACATGGTACCAAATACGCGGTCCCAGATGGTAGTGCTTACGCCAAAACCTTTGTGGTCGTCTTTGTAATGATGCAGGTGATGATTTCTCCAGAGAGGTTTCATCCATTTGAACGGCGGGTTCCAGGCATGAATAGCGTAATGCATGGTACCGTACATCAGATAACCGAAGATGAATCCGGAGAAAAAAACGAAAGCATATTCTTTCATCCCCAGGTACATAATCCCGAAAATCGTGGAAGAAATGATAATGCTGGGTACCGGTGGCATAAACAAGCCTTTCCTTATCCCGGGGAAAGTGATGATGGTTACCATGCATCACATAGATAAATTTCTGGGCTCTTTCACTGTCCGCAATGGCATGAAAAGCAAAACGATGCATCAGGTATTCAAAGAATGTCCAGAAAAAAGTCCCCGCCGCAAAGGTGAAAAATATCCTGGTATAGCTGAATTCCAATCTGAAAATGACTGAGATAAATAAAGTAAATAATCACCGGCATGTACAATCCCCAGATCACCAATGGATGGGTTTTGGTGAGCATTTCCATATAGAATGTTCGGAAAAGCTGGGCCTGCCCCTTATTATGAATCTTTTCAAACTTCATTTCACTGGATTTATGCGGCAAAAATAAGTCAAATACAGATTAAAAACCAGCCCATCTTCCCAGGCGGAGTTTGGAGTGGTTGGTTGATGTGCAGATGATGAGACTGATCAGAATGGGCTTTAAGGCTTTAGGCTTTAAGCTTTAAGCTTAAAACGTACATTTGCGGGAATTTCGAATTTTCCCTATGTCGCACCCACATTTTCAGAACAGGAAATTATCCGCCGAGAAAAGTTAAAAACCCTGAGTGAAATGGGTATTGATGCCTATCCGGCTGCCGCTTACCCGGTAAATGCCCATGCTGCTTTTATAAAATCCAATTATTCGGAAGAAAAAAAGGCGGATTTTGCATCTGTTTGCCTGGCAGGACGGATCATGAGCATCCGGGATATGGGAAAGGCTTCTTTTGCCGTAATTCAGGATAGCAGCGGCCGGATTCAGTTATATATCAAACGGGATGATATTGCACCGGGGGAGGACAAAACTGCCTATGATAAAGTCTGGAAGCACCTGATCGATCTGGGTGATATTATCGGTGTGAAAGGCTATGTTTTCATTACAAAAACGGGAGAAATCTCTGTTCATGTAAGGGAACTGACCCTTTTATCGAAAGCCCTCCGTCCCATTCCCATCATCAAAGAAAAAGAAGGGGAAACCTTTGATGCGGTTACGGATCCGGAATTCCGGTACCGGCAGCGTTATGCCGATCTGATTGTGAATCCCCAGGTGAAAGAAGTCTTTATCAAGCGAACGAAAATGATCAACAGTCATGCGTGAATTCCTGAACAGCTGCCGGTGCGCTGGAAGTGGATACTCCGGTTCTGCAAACCATTCCGGGAGGAGCCGCAGCAAGGCCATTTATTACTCATCACAATGCCCTGGATATTCCTTTTTATCTGCGTATTGCCAACGAATTGTATCTGAAACGCCTCATCGTGGGCGGATTCGACTGGGTGTATGAATTCAGCCGGAATTTCAGGAATGAAGGGATGGACAGGACACATAATCCTGAATTCACCATTCTTGAATTCTATGTGGCGTACAAGGATTATTTCTGGATGATGGAAACCACGGAAACCATGCTGGAAACCGCTGCAATGGCCGTAAATGGAACTACAATCGTGAAGGCCGGTGAAAAAGAAATTGATTTCAAAGCACCATATAAAAGGATCAGTATTTACGATGCCATCAGCGAATCTACCGGTACTGATGTTTCGGTTTTGGATGAAGAAGGGCTGAGGGAACTTGTGCCAGGAAACTGCATATTCCTGCAGATAATACCATGGGCAAAGGAAAACTCATTGATGAATTATTCGGCGCCACCAGCGAACACCGGTTTATACAACCCACATTTATCATCGATTATCCGGTAGAAATGAGTCCGCTCACCAAAAAACACCGGACCAAAAACAGGGCTGGTGGAAAGATTTGAACTCATCATCAATGGAAAAGAAATCGCGAATGCCTATTCCGAATTGAATGATCCGGTAGACCAGCGGGAAAGATTTGAAGAACAGGTAAAGCTGATGGAAAGAGGGGATGAAGAAGCCATGTTTATCGATAACGACTTTTTGAGGGCTCTTGAATATGGCATGCCACCTACAGCCGGCATCGGTATTGGGATTGACCGCCTCTGTATGCTGCTTACGAATCAGCCTTCCATTCAGGATGTACTGCTGTTCCCGCAGATGCGACCCGAGGAAAGCTTAAAGCCTAAAGCTTAAAGCCAAAGGAGGCGTAAAGCACAAAGCTTAAAGCCTCAAGCTTGAAGCCTAAAGCTTAAATCCAGTGTAATGCTCCAGGCCGAAATGGTCTTTTATTATTTTCCAGCCTCTTTTTCGGCGCTATATTCTAATTTTCCAGCCGCATTGGGACCTAGGTATTTTCACTTATTGTCCCGAATGCATCAATTTTGCATTTTATTTAATACATTTTCACTTCACGCAATTTCCTGATTATCAACGACTGCTTTAGGCCTTAAGCTTTCAGCTTTAAGCTTAAAACGTATTTTTACGAATTTAAGCCGTATTAACTGTAAATAGGAGATCGAGCGCAATCCCGCTTGTAACGGTATATGCGATTTGTATGTTTACATCGTCATCGTGATAGACGCCCGGTTAGATGGTCAATATCCAATTTCCTTAGAAAAGCTAACTATGAAACCAACCAAACCATTTATCAGGGCCCGATCACAGACAGTTAAAATCCAAATTCCACGAGAAGACCAAATCCGACGAAGTGTAAATTTGTACCCTATTGAATGACCAACTTGGTAACGGTTAGGTTAAGTACAAACACATTCAAGGCCCTGGAGTATTCCAGGGCTTTTTTTATGCGCATTTTGAAGTTCGTTCGGCAGTTAGCGTTAGCAGTTACGCCTTGGCGTTAGCAGATTAATTCTTCGGCATTCCATTACCCGGGAAGGCAAAGGACCGGTTATCTGGTAAATAGTATATCCGCTGAAATCCTGTGGTGCTTCCAGCCCGGTGCCATACAATATGGTACCCCCGGCCTTATGGATCTGCACCGGCTTATCCGTATAAAATTTTTCAGCTTTCTGATCCCACCAGAGCTCTTTACAATAAAGTGTGTCCCCCTTCAGTATATTCTTGACCACCACACTGTCACGCAGATAAACTTTTCCTTCCTGTTCCTTCCATTTACCATAATCGTGCAATCCATCACACTTTCTATCTTCAGGGAATCATTGTAAAAATCGACATGCAGGGTATTGGGAAATTCAACATAAGGGGAATCCATTTCACTCCTTCGCATATAGGGAGCCGTTAGTTTTGCCTTGACCTTGGCATTTTCGCTCATATAAGGCAGTTATTTTTTTACCCTCATCCACACTGATCTGTTTCTGGCGATAATTGGGTAAATGTCTTCATATTGTTTTCACAGGCCGGCAAATAATCCGCACAGGAATAAACACAATGCGCCCAGAACCTGTATTTGCGGTCAGTGATTTCAATTTGAAAAATTGTATTCACTGATTATATAAAGTCCTTTAAATATCAGGTCCGGATCCACCGTTATCTTTTTCTTCAGAAAGGGCATAAAATAATGGGCATCTCCACCTGTCATCAGTACATGCAGGTTTTCGTACCGTTCTTCATAGGCTTCAATCACCCCGTCAATTTCCTTAGCCATTCCAAAAATTACGCCTGACTGGATATTCGTCTTTGTATCATAGCCCTGCAAGGGGAAAATTCCAATGCGGTTTCACCAGGGGCAAGTTTGGCAGTAAATAGCTGCAAGGGATTTAAAACGCATTTCCATACCGGGAGAAATACTTCCTCCAATGAACTGATGAAAGCGGTTTATATAATTATAAGTTATGGCAGAACCCAGCCCGATCACCAGGTTATTTTTATCCGGAAAATAATGCGCTGCTGCCACAACCAGCGCGAGCCTGTCTGCCCCGATCGTTTCTGGTTTTCCAACCGGTGTTGTGATCGGAACGCGGGACTGATGATCCAGTTTATGAAACCGCGTTTGGTCTTTTCAATAACTCTTCCAGCACCGGCTGAATGATCTACCACCGAAGAAAGAATGCTTCTGTCCGGGTTATAGTCATCCAGGCATTTTCGCAGATCTTCTACCCCGTCATCCTGCAGTACACCGGTATGAACGATTTCCCCGTCGGAAAAAACAGCCCATTTTAACCTGGTATTCCCTAAATCCAAACAAAGGGTAGATGGATTCCATGTTCAGCTGAGTCGGTTGATTTAAGGTAGTTATTATTCAAATCGGAAGGAAGATAAATTTTTAAAATGACCATTCAGCATAATCCTTTCTTTCAATACTTCCATTTCTGCAACCACCGGCAATACTTTTCCCAGATGTCTTTTTAAATATTCCTGTCGTTGTTCTTCGCGGAATAATCCCAGTAATTCATATTCTTCTTCCAGCGATAACCCGGCATGATGGGCCAGGTCATAGGCATTTAATTCTTCATCCGGTTTCCTGAAATCCTTGCTGATATTCAGAATCCGGTGAAGTTCGCGAATCGCTTTGATAACAACCTGCATCAGGTCTTTCCGGTGATACACTTCAGAATTTTCGGGATAATTTACGATAGCACCACTATAAAGTTTTTCCGGAATTTTTTTTATGATCTCCAGGATGCGGAAAACGACTGTTCCTCTGGTGATAATATCCATCTCCCCGTTATCATATTCCTTTGACAATCTCCTGTAATTAAAACCAGGGTTCCGAATTCTGCAACATGACCATTGATCACGGCCGGAATACCAAATGGTTTGCTGTTACCAAAACATTCTTTAACCAGTTCTTTATACCGGGGTTCAAAAATATGCAGGTTCAGCATTTCTCCCGGATAAAGAACAACATTTAACGGGAATATGGGAATGAAATTCGTCATGGTTTGCCTGTTAAGAATACTTCACTAAATCAGCCGACAAATTTAACCGCAGATTCGGCTTTATTTTAAAATTTCTTTTGATGCCTCCCGGAAGGGCATCCTTTCTTTTTAACTTATTTTTGATCTATGTCAATACCGGATGACCAGAGTCTATCCATAACTGCCGATGCTTTAACACAAGGGCGATTTTCAAATCGTTGCACGCGCTATTTCCCTGGTTGAAAATTCAAAGCCCGGTGCGGAAGAACTACTGAAATCCCTGCCCCATATTCATGTCCCTGTCGTTGGCATTACCGGACCACCTGGTGCTGGGAAAAGCACTGTGGTAGACGCACTCATCAAAAAATTTACTGCTGAAGGGAAAAAGCTCGCGATCCTCTGTGTGGATCCGACTTCATCTTTTCACTCGGGCGCTCTGCTGGGCGACAGGATCCGGATGAACCGGTGGTATAACAACCCCCTGGTATTTATCCGGTCCCTGGCAAGCCGGGGCGTCGTGGGTGGATTAAATCCGCGAATCTTTCAAATTACCGACCTGATGGCGAACGCGGGATTTGATTATATCACTGATTGAAACCGTTGGCGTGGGTCAGACGGAAGTAGATATCACCAGCCTCGCCGACCAGGTAGTGCTTGTGCTTGTTCCTGAATCAGGAGACGATATTCAGACCATGAAATCCGGCATCATGGAAATCGGTGATATTTTCGTGGTGAATAAATCCGACCGGCCGGGCGCGGAACAGTTCTTTAATTCTTTAAAATCATCCATTCATTTTCAAACTGCAAAACCGGCTGACGAGATACGATTTGTGCAGACGGTCGCTACGGAAGAAAAAGGAATTGAAGAGTTATACCAGGCAATAAAAGAAAATATAAAAAAACTTTCACCGGACCATTCCATTAAACTGCTGACCCAAAAAGCCTGGCGGTTAATTGCAGAATACCGGATGCGTGGAATTAATCAGGATGAATTGATTTATTCAATTGAAAAAGCCATGAAAGAAAATGATTTTAACCTCTACCGGTTTTCTGAAACATTTGCCCGGGAAAAATAAGCCTGAATCCGGTTCAACCAATTTTTAAGCCTCGAGGAAATTGAAAGTACTGGCACTGAAAGCTCACCATCAAACGGCTGTCCGCTCCTGAGAAATTTTTTTGTAAAGGTTCCGGCACTCATCCCCCATTTTGAAATAAAAGTAAAATATCCCCTATTCCGTATCATCCTGGTGGTGGATTTGCCGCCAAAATGATAGACACGGCTGTTTCCAACCCCTTTGAATAAACGAACACCGGCTTTCCAGAGTTTCATGGAAAAATCCGGATCGGAATACAGGCCTGGTGAAAATTCAATGCTGTAACCACCCACCGTATCCCATAATTTTTTATGCACGACATTGGGGGGCCAGGTGGAACCCTGCCAGTCATTTTTTTCCGCTTCATCAAATTCCTTCAGCAATTTTTCCTCCTGGAAGTTATCAGGGTCAGATCCAAAATCCCCTGCAATGACACACGGGTTGGCACTTAGTAAGGGCTCAATGGCTGTTGAAGACAAGAAGAACATAGGATGACCAATGGATTTTATCTCTGTAAACAGATGCTGATCCCAGCCCGGACAGACATACATGTCATCATTCATATACAAAAAATAATCTGCTGTCGCCAGACTGCGACATTGATTAAGGGCATAACAAACGCCGATATTTTCTTCCGAATATGAATAACTCAGATCTGACTGTTCATGTATCCATTCAAGGGTACCATCTTTACCTTCATTAACATGAACAATGATCTGGTGCCTGACAATGGAATGCCGGCGAAGGCTCTCGATACATAATTTCAGGTAAGGCAGATTATTCCAGGTTGGAATAAATATGGAGAAGACAGGAGATTCTATTAAAACAGATCTGGATTCCCGGATCAAAAAGTTTTGATCTTGCATTGTATGGGGGAGTGATTACCTGTTTTGTCTCCACCACCGGTAGCCCAGTATTCCGCCAATAGCGAGTGGTGTAAAAGCCAGGTAAATAATACCGGCATTAAATGCTTTTCCGGGTTTTTCTCCCATCTGCTGAACGGTGCGCGTACAGATAGAGCATTGGGAATAACTTTTCGCAGATATCACGCTCAGAAAGGCGATGATTAGTATTAAACCAAGTTTTATTTTCATATCCCTGATTTGCTACAAAATTACGTTTTTAACCTAGCTCACTTCCTCCGTCTTCAACATTTTCTGGAATTTCTTCCGGGTATCTTCATCCAGAATGGTCTTACGAAGACGGATATTTTTCGGCGTCACTTCAATGCATTCATCCTGCTGGATATATTCCATACATTCTTCCAGCGTCATCTGGATCTTGGGAATGATGCGCACTGAATCATCACTTCCGCTGGCGCGCATATTGGTAAGCTGTTTGCCTTCAGTTGCATTTACGATCAGGTCTCCTGGTTTGATATGTTCCGCGATAATCTGACCCACATAAACATCTTCTCCCGGATCAACAAAAAATGATCCGCGGTCCTGTAGTTTATCAATCGAATAACCGGTAGTAGCCGCCTGATTTTTAGCGATCAGTACACCATTGCTTCTTCCGGGGATCGGACCTTTCCAGGGTTTATATTCCAAAAAACGATGCGCCATAACGGCTTCTCCGGCTGTATTGGTGAGCATGCTTGAACGCAGACCGATCAGACCGCGTGAAGGAATTTCAAATTCCAGGTGTTGCATATCCCCCTTGGTTTCCATCACATGCATTTCGCCTTTCCGCCGGGTAACCATATCGATTACTTTTCCGCTATATTCATCCGGCACATCCACCACCAGTACTTCAAATGGCTCTGATTTCTTTCCATTGATTTCCTTTACGATAACCTGTGGCTGTCCGACCGTCAGTTCATATCCTTCCCTTCTCATGGTTTCAATCAGGATGCCCAGATGAAGAATACCGCGACCAAAAACCAGAAAACTATCGGCACTTCCGGTATCTTCTACACGCAGCGCAAGATTTTTTTCTGTTTCTTTCATCAGCCGGTCGCGCAAATGACGTGAGGTAACAAATTTTCCGTCCTTTCCGAAGAAAGGAGAATTGTTGATGGAAAACATCATGCTCATCGTTGGTTCATCCACACTGATCACCGGCAATGCTTCCGGATTATCCAGATCAGCAATGGTATCGCCGATATTAAAATCTTCCAGTCCGACCACCGCACAAATATCACCGCAAAGTACTTCGGTTGCTTTCTTTTTACCCAGGGATTCAAAAACATAGAGTTCTTTTACCTTGGATTTTTTAATAGTGCCATCAGCCTGCATCAGCGCAATGTTCTGACCTTCCTTGATGGATCCGCGGGCAACCTTTCCCACCGCAATTCTTCCGAGGAAAGAAGAATAATCCAGGGAAGTGATCTGCATTTGCAGATGGCCTTCATTTTTAACTGGGGCAGGAACATATTTGATGATACCATCCAGCAAAGGAATGATATCGGTTGTGGGTGTCAGTGAGTCATTGAACCAGCCATTCTTTCCCGAACCGTAAAAGGTAGGGAAATCCAGCTGTGCTTCCGTTGCATCCAGGTTGAAGAATAATTCGAAGACTGCTTCATGCACTTCTTCCGGACGGCAATTGGGTTTATCTACCTTATTGATGATTACAATTGGTTTTAGATTCAAGGTGCAGTGCCTTCTGCAATACAAAACGGGTTTGGGGCATGGGACCTTCAAAAGCATCTACCAGCAATAAAACACCATCAGCCATTTTAAGTACACGTTCTACTTCACCGCCAAAGTCGGCGTGACCCGGTGTATCGATGACATTTATTTTTACACCGTTATACATAACGGATGCATTCTTACTGAAAATGGTAATGCCTCTTTCTTTTTCAAGATCGTTGCTGTCCATGATCAGCTCACCGGTTTCCTGGTTGTCCCGGAAAACCTTGGTGGCATGTAATATCTTATCTACCAGCGTGGTTTTACCGTGGTCTACGTGTGCGATGATCGCAATGTTCCTGATCTCCATAATTTTCTTTGCTTTATAGCAGGACTGCCTGCCCTGTTTTTGGACGCGCAAAGGTAGTCATTTTTATCCGGGATTATGAAGGGAATTGAATGTGGAATCTGAAGATTGCGCTATACCCGCACATAAATCTTCTTCTTATCAAGGATAAAAACCGATGATCCAGCAGAATAACATCCAGGAAATGGCAAATAAAAGCGAACCGAGATAAAGGCCGGCATGTCTGATAAATATGATGATAAAGCCATGAAACAGAGTGTTACACCGGGTTCTGGATGAATCATGTATCCAATAATGGTTGCGCCAACCTCCGAAACCAGGTAAATAAACAGCGGGTTTTTACCAAAAACCGTAAAAAATTTAGTCCAGTTGGTCCTGCCCAGAAAATCCACAACATAAATGATCGCAGAAATGATAATACAGTCAATTCCAACCGTATAGACCACAAAAGAACTGGTCCATAATTTTTTGTTAATAGGAAAAGAAAGATCCCAGAAATAACCAATTACAATCAGTGAGCAGCCCAATAAGCAGCAATTTGGTAAGTCCTTCAAAACTTTTTCCCTTCTCCTGAATAAATTTTCCGACCATATATCCAAAAGTCACATTCACCACCGAAGGCAGCGTGGATAAGCCATCCTTCCGGATCAAATGCCACACCTTCTCCATGATACATATGATCTCTGACCCATCAGCCACACATCGATTTTATATCCGAGGTTTCCGGTCATTGCCAGTGGATCGGGTGCATCTCCACCCATTAGCATGATAGCCCAGTACAATAAGCAGAATGGAAATGGAAATGCTGATCACCGTTCCCGGTTTGAAATAATAAATCAGCAGAGATGCGATACAATAAGCCAGCGCAATTCTTTGCAGTACACCCAAGTACCCGGGTATGTGAAAACGGAGAAAAAATGATATTATGGGCCTTGTCCATTTCAAAAAACGGAAACCAGTACAAGAGAAATCCGCAAAGAAAAATGATAAAGGTTCGTTTAAAAATTTTCCCCAGCACTTCGGCCTGACTCAGGGTATTCCATTTATTCATCACAAAACTCATTGCATTTCCGACGGCGAACAGAAAGGACGGAAATACCAGATCGGTGGGTGTGAATCCATGCCAGTGGGCATGTTCAAGAGGTGAATAGGTAAATTTGCTTCCGGAAGTATTCACAATGATCATAAAACAGATCGTCATACCTCTGAATACATCCAGGGCCAGGAACCGTTGTTTTGGTGCAAGCGTCATGCTTGAAATATTTAAGTTTCGGTTGGGAACTCCAAGTTCGGAAACTATACCCAATGGTAAAGAAAGAATCCCGATTTCTTTTTTGAAATTCATCTTTTAGCAGAACTTGCGTGCATGTCCCGCAAAATCATTTACCTGATCAATCCGGTTTCCGGTACACGGAAAAAGGAACCGGTAAAAGATCTGATCATTCGTAAAACCCGTGACAGCAGGAATTGATTTTGAAATTCTTCCGTCAAAAGCCGACGGCAGTTATGATAACCTGGAGACAGATTATCAAAAAAGATGGCATCACAGATGTTGTAATATGCGGTGGTGACGGCACAGTAAACGCGGTAGTGAATGCCCTTCAGGGTATTCCGGTAAATTTCGGAATCATTCCCATGGGATCAGGTAACGGTCTGGCCTTCGCAGCAAAAATTCCCAAACAAGCCGGCTCTGGCCCTCGAAATAATTTTTAAGGGAAAGCGCTTCCCTGACCGATGCTTTTTATATCAATGAAAAATTCTCCTGCATGCTCTGCGGCATCGGATTCGATGCAGAAGTGGCCCACGAATTTGCAAAACAGAAAACAAGGGGTCTGCAGACGTATATGCGGATTTCAACCATTCAGTTTTTTCAAATCCAAACCCTACCCGTTCGAAATAACACTTGAATGACAGGATTATTAAAGACCGATGCTTATTTTATCAGCATTGCCAACAGCAACCAGTTTGGAAATCAATTTCACCATTGCTCCCAAAGCCAGTCTTGTCAGATGGTCTGCTGGATATCGTTATTGTAAAAAAAATGAATAAGCTCAATCTGCCTTTTTCCGTTCTGCTTCAGGTAGCCGGGAACAATAAACTCCAGGCATGTAATGGACTATTCAGGATAAAAAAAATATCATTTACCTGCAGACGGATAAAATCAGCATCCGAAATCCTGGCCTTGCCCCATTACATATCGACGGAGATCCTCAGGACACCAGTAATGCATTCTGGATCCGGATTATTCCGGAATTGTTTCAGGCTTGTTACAGCCTTCGGCTTAAAGCTGAAAGCCTAAAGCTTAAAGCTTAAAGCCAATTTGGCAATTGTATAATTAAATCAGATATTTAATTCGACAGTAAGTACGAAATCCCTGTATAGAAATGATTTGAGACTTTAAACATATTCAGTCGTAGGCTTAAGCTTTAGGCGTTAAGCTTTAGGCGTTAGGCGTTAAGCTTAATTACGGATTCAGCAATTCATTCACACTTTTAAATATCTGCTGATTCTAACGGACTATTTACGGCATTGGCAATATCCAGTTTTTCCTTACGGCTCAGATGAAAATTTAATGCAGCTCCGTCATTGACTGTTTTAGGTTCATACTGAAAAGTCATTTTATAAAAATGTATTTCCCATATAGCCTTCAATCACACTCAGCAGATCATTCTGATTATATTCCTGCATTTTATACCAGTTATACTGAAGCAGCAAAAGCGGTTTGGTAATAATTTCCGTGATATCGGTGGATTCAAATGGGAATTCCCATCCACCGGTTTTCCGGTCGCGGATCTGGATAAGCAATACACCCCTGGTATTCTGAAGAATCCAGTCACGGAAAACATGTACGAAACGGATACCGACCTGTTCTCCGAAATTATCCCGGAAGCCGGCATCCATCACATCAATCACCGGTTCGGAAGGCAAGCCATACATTGGGCAGCACATAGGGGAAAGTCGCATTCATACGCAGTGCCGTTAACATACGCACATTCATCGGATCCTGTTTAGTAAAAAAAACTGCCGAAAGTCCACTGCATCCGGATCGATGGTCTTGATACGGCTGCTGTCAAATACAGGCCGCATCAGAAAACTGATCGGCTGTGTGCTGATCAGCATCGTGCGGCTGTCCCGGGTAATGACAGAACTGAATAACATCAGCGGAATCCGTGCAGCTGCTTCATCAGGAGCCAGATCCCGCAACTGTCTGTCCAGGACACCGTCGGTATTGTTATTTAGTTTTTGTTCGAAAGCATATCCACGGTCCTTGATATATTCATAATCACCCACTTTAAATTTCTGTGCTGGTGAAAAAAGATCGCGTGCCACAAATGAAGAAAAAAGCGGGTTGAGCAGATCGCCAGAAATGGCATCGGTATACTTGCGGTCATCCGGGTTGATAGTTCGAGTCCTTATATTCTTTCATCCGGCATAATTCCCGGAAATAAGCAGCTCCAAACATACCTCCGGAAGCGCCGGTGATCATAAAAGTTTTGTCCATCAGACGGCCACCGTTCTGCTTGATCCAGTTTCTGCAGCACATTCATGGTAAACGCAGCACTCCGGCTTCCTCCGCCGCTGGTATTGATGATCAGCAGCAATGGTTTTTCTTCTTTTTGTTTTTTCTTCCAGTTTTCCAGGATCTGTAACATGCTTGGCTTTATCTGCTGCCACCTTGTCGGTCGAACACATAGCCAGCAGATGATCCCGGTCATAAACCGGTCTGTCCGTCCGGTTAGTATAATTCAACCCGTATGCTTTATTTGTCGGGTCAATGATTTCATAGCGGTAAAGAATATTCAGAATGAAAAATAAAACAACTAGAAAAGGAATACTCCAGCTTTCCAGGAAATAGGAAAAAGCGCCGGATACCGCCAGCAGGATGGAAAAAAAAAGGAAGATGCTGGCCGCAGCCGGCAATTGAAAAGCAGGTTCATCCATAAAAAATCCAACCAGAACCAGAAATAAGAAATGCAATGAAAATAGAAAGGATGGCCGCAAAATGATGGCGGCTGAATATCCTTTCTATAAATTCCTTACTGTAATGAGATACATCGCGGACCTGTTTTACCGAGAACGGACCATTCATATACCAGTTCACCCGGATCAGCCGGCTGGTGTTCACGCTGTACATCCCTTGATTTGAATTGCGACTTAAAAAGTTTCGGATTTGCGATCAGGGGTGTCATCTGCCGTATGATGGTGCGGTCGGCTCCAAAAAAATATAAAAGAGACAAGACCGATTACCAGAAAAAATCCGGTCAGAAATCCTGCGATCAGCCAGGCTATTTCTGCTATTGGTCATCAATTCCTTTGTGCTGTCGAAATTCAATGGCTTTTAAAAAATAATAAATCAGCAGAGTACCGGGAAGAATAAAATTATTTGTACAGTATTTCAGGAATGGTCGCGTAGTTGTTGCGAGAAACCGGAAATGGCGGCTGTAGAGAATAAAAGTGGTTACATTCCAGCACATAATAAAAGCCCCGGCAGAGGCACCCACCATCGCGCCGCTCAGGGCGTTTACATTGTCCAGGTATTCCGGTGCAAGAAATAAGGCATCGGCGCCGACAGAATGCATAAATCCGCCATGAATGGTTGAAAAAAGGATTACCCAGAATAAACAGGAGCAACTGGTATTTTTTCAGATAAAGCAATACCAGCTGAACAGGAAAAGAATAATAAACTGATTTCAGGTATAGCATCATGCCGGCAGGATCTATAAGAATTTAGTGTCAAAAAACGGGCCCGTCTTCCTTATCTTCATTCAAACGGAAAGACCTGCATAAAATTACTTCATAGATGGTCTTAACACATAGATGGCATAAATCAGGCTAAAAAGCAACAGCATGCCATTCAGCTGATGCAGTAGGGCGATCCAGTCGAAAGCTCCCCATCGGTTGGCAACGATTCCAGGCTGCCAGGAGCAATGCCAGTATACCCAGCAGGATCTGCAACAAAACCAGGCCCAGCGGATATAACAAACGCATTCGCTGACTACGGATGATACCCGACCTGAATAAGTCTTAGGGTCCATGCACAAATACCAATCAGGATCAGATAGGCAAGGTTCCGGTGAATGAAATGGATCATTATCTTATTACCGATAAAGTTGACCATAAAAGGGGATTCTTTGAACAGTCCAGCCGGGATCCAGTCCCCATTTATCCTCGGCCAGTTAGGTGCAACGGCGGCAGCTTTATTGCCGGCCATCAGGGCTCCGAATAATAACTGGATAAAAACCAGTACCAGCAGACCAATGGAAAATGCCCTGATTCCGCGGGCATTCCGGATACGTGTTACCGGGAATAACAGTTTCAGGGAAAACCAGAAAGCATAGGAAATAAGACCGATCGCAAAAATAAAATGCAGGGCCAGCCGGGTAGGTTTCACATATAACGCATCACCGGTAAGGCCGCTGGCTACCATGATCCAGCCGATCACTGCCTGTAACAATCCGAGAAAAAATAAAATGAGCAGGGGCATGATCATTTCACTCTTCAGTTTTCTTTTGTAAATCAGCAAAACAAAACCCACAAGGAAAACAACGCCTACCAGTCTGGCCCACAGCCGGTGAAACCATTCCCAGAAAAAAATAAACTTAAAATCCGGTAAAGTAAAATCTGCATTGAGGAGATGAAACTGCGGTGTTTGCTTGTACTTTTCAAATTCTTCCATCCATTGTCTGGCATTCAGCGGTGGGATCACGCCGGTGATCACATTCCATTCCGTGATGGAAAGGCCTGATCCGGTCAGGCGGGTAATTCCGCCAAGCAATACCTGGATAAACAGCATCCCGGTTCCAGCAAGAACCCAATAGGCTACGGCCCGGTTGGAAGACTTAGTTTTCCAGATTACCATGCAACAAAAATAATTCATCCACACCCGCTGTAGATAACTATTTACCCCCGGTTGCGGGTTAAATGCTGCATTGGTTTATTTTTGATCAAAGAATTTTCGTTGCTCAAAGCATATCATCATTCCGATTTACTGGAAGCAGGTTGTGATGAAGCAGGAAGGGGCTGTTTTGCGGGTCCTGTATTTGCCGCAGCAGTAATTTTACCGCGGGATTTTTATCATCCCCTGCTCAACGATTCCAAACAGGTTGCGGCAGAGATCAGGATTGAGCTCAGAGCATTTATAGAAACCCATGCACTGGATTATGCGGTGGAGCAGGTGAGCAATGAAGAAATTGATGAAATCAATATCCTGAAGGCATCTTTCAAAGCCATGCACGGGGCCATAAAAAAATTAAAAACGAAGCCTGAATTTTTGCTGATTGACGGGCATATGTTTTATAAGTATCGAAAAATTCCCCACCAGTGTGTTATAAAGGGGGATGGCATTTATGCTTCGATTGCAGCAGCCAGTATTCTCGCGAAAACCTACCGGGATGATTACATGCAGCGGTTACACTTTGAATATCCACATTACGGCTGGTATACTAACAAGGGATACGGAACTCCTGAACACCGCAGGGGAATCGAATCCCATGGTCTTTGTCCCTATCACCGGAAAAGTTTTAATATCACTTCCTCCCAGCTGGAGATTTTCGAAAAACGAATGGTTCTAAATCCCCTCCGGCTGGAATTTCGGATAATAAAATGAGCCTTACACCGCAGATAGAACATTCGATCTGATCTTCCCCGAAAATCTGGTGCTGGAAAACGAACGCGCATTATTGAGACCACTTCAGACCGAGACCTGGAATTTCTTTTGCCCTTTGCCGAACAGGAGCCGGAAATATGGACTTATTCTGCCGTTAGCGCTGCAGGTAAGGATGGAATGACAAAATATATTGAGCAGGGCGTCCAGGAGCGGGACTTGCAAAAGGAATATCCATTTATCGTTTTCGATAAAGAATCCAAATGCCTATGCGGGAAGTTCCCGTTTTTACGATATTCAGCTTCCGCTTTTTACGACGCAGCTGGGATATACCTGGTACGGAAAAAAATTCCAGCGCTCGGGTTTGAACCGTCATTGTAAACTGCTGATGTTAAGTTTTGCATTTGAACAGTGGGGAATGGAAAGAGTTGAATTCCGCGCAGATGTGAGAAATGAAAAATCCATTCAGGCGATGAAAAGCATTGGATGTACGGTTGAAGGCATACTGCGCAGCAATACGCCCCTGACCACCGGCGGAAGAAGAGATTCCATTGTTCTTTCAATATTAAAAAATGAATGGACCGGATTTGTAAAAACGAATTTGCAGAAAAATATTCATTGACAGTTAGGATTGGCAGTTGGCGGTTGACAGTTGTCAGCCGATAGTCGACAATTGTAGGCGATGATGCCATTCACGAATGATCAATCCCACATCCTCATTCTCCATTCAACCACATCCTCTCATACTCACAATTCCACATTCACCACATCTGCTACGCTTCCTCCCACTCTCCCGCTCCCATACGCAGCAGCTCAGCCTGCCCGGAAGTGTAATCGATAATCGTGGAGGGTATTGTATTTCCCGGTCCCCCGTCAATGACGATATCCACCTGATTTTTAAAATGTTCATAAATAATTTCCGGATCCGTATACTCCTCCACCCGTTCGCCCGGTAAGGAAGTACTTAAAACCGGATGGCCCAGTCTTTGCACAATCGTTCGGGCAATCAGGTTGTCAGGAACACGAAGTCCTATACTGTTTTTGCGGCTTTTGAGTATTTTAGGAACTTCCTTGCTTGCCGGCAGGATAAAAGTATATGGTCCGGGCAAATGATTTTTCAAAATACGATACAGGGGTGTGGAAATACTTTTTGTATATGTGCTTAAATCACTGAGGTCATAACAAACAAAAGAAAGCTGGGCTTTGGCGGGATCGATCTGTTTTATCCGGCAAATCCTTTCAATGGCCTTGTGTTGGAAAATATCACAACCCTAATCCATATATCGTATCGGTGGGATAAATGATAATTCCCCCGGACAAGAGGCATTCGGTAATTGTCTGGATATTTCGTTCCTGCGGATTTTCTGGATGAAGAGTAAGAAACATGACACAATGTAAGCATGCCTTTTCGCAACTTTAAATCCTTTAATGCTCTTTGCTGTAATTTTATAAAAAACTCCCGTTATGCTTTTAAGGTCGGTTGATCGGGTGGAAACAATTTCTGCGGAACTTTTTAAAAAGGATTATTATGATCCGCTAAAGCCCCTGGTGATAACCGGTCTGGCAAAAGAATGGCCGGCCTATACCAAATGGAACTGGGATTATTTCAAGGCACTTGTCGGCGAAGTGGAAGTGGGAATTTATAATAATGTGAAAAGTGATGCGTATACACCGATCAATAAGGCCGATGACTATATGAAATTCGGGGACTATATTGATATGATCCGGAAAGGACCTGCAGCATGGCGGATCTTTCTTTTCAATTTATTTGAACATGCGCCCGCCATGCTGGAGGATTTCAGCTGGCCGGAACAATACAGCCGGGGATTTGTAAAAAAATTTCCGATGTTATTTACCGGTGGCCAGGGTTCTGTAACGCATATGCATTTCGATATAGACCTTTCTCATATTTTTCATACCCAGTTTATCGGTAAAAAGCGGGTATTGCTTTTTCCGCATGAGGAACAACATAAAATATACAGGAAACCCTGGGAGATGTTGACGATGGTGAATTTTGAAAAATATTATGATAACGAAAAAAATAAACTGGACTACACGCGATTTCCCGCTCTTCACCTGGCTAAGGGATATGAACTGATCCTTGGTCACGGAGAAACATTATTCATGCCCGCTGGTTACTGGCACCACATGGAATATATTGAAAGCGGAATTGCGATGAGTCTGAGAGCCCTCCAACCTGGTATCAACGGAAAAATAAAAGGTGCCTGGAATCTTTTTGGCATGCGCCACCTGGATACACTCATGAAAAAAACAGCGCCTCAGTGGTGGTATAATTATAAGAAGGAAAAAACTTTCGCGGAAGCAAGCAGGGAGCTGGAGTCAGTTGACGGTTAACGGTTGGCGGATGACGCCTGCTGCCGGCAGGCAGGGTTAGCGGATGATCGATATCAGATCACATTCCCTCATTGTCATTTCTCATTCAATTTCCACTTCCCCTCATATTCACAATTCCACATTTACCACACTAAAAATACTAGGCATTTATCGTCCATGTTTCCCGCCCACTCAACAATTTATTCAAATTCCCCTTGCCCTTGGTCTTGATTGTTTCTTCTATCTGGAGGTTGAGCATATCTTCATAACAGGCGCGGTCATTTTCATAAAAAATGCCAAAGGGTCTTGGGAAATGTGTTTCCAGACTGGGATCGTCAAACATACGAATCAGGGACTGCGCTTTATACAGATCTCTTTCATCATGTATCCATAAGTCTTCTGCCGAATATCCGTTGCCGAGTTCTACAACAACAGGTTTGAGTCCATCCAACCTGATGCCTTTATTTTGCTGGGCTCCGAAAATCAGTGGTTTACCTTGTTCAAGGAACAGGGTTTCTGTCGGCTTAGAACCTTTTTCAGTAAATATTTCGAAAGCGCCGTCATTGAAGATGTTGCAGTTCTGGTAGATTTCGAGAAAGGAAGATCCCCTGTGCTGGTGGCTGCGCATGAGCATTTGCTGGAGATGTTTCGGATCCCTGTCCATGCTCCTTGCAATAAAACTCGCGTCTGCTCCCATGGCCAGGGCCAGAGGATTAAAAGGATGATCAATACTGCCCATCGGCGTCGATTTGGTCATCTTATTTGTTTCGGAAGTAGGAGAATACTGTCCCTTGGTCAACCCGTAAATCTGGTTGTTGAATAAAAGAATATTTACATCAAAATTGCGTCGCAGCAGATGTATGGTATGATTACCTCCGATACTCAGTGAATCTCCGTCACCGGTTACAATCCATACGCTCAGTTCGGGGCGGGTTGCCTTCAATCCGGATGCGATGGCAGTTGCCCTTCCATGAATGGAATGCATGCCATATGTATTCATATAATATGGAAAACGGCTGCTGCAACCAATACCGGAAATAATAACGATGTTTTCCCTGGGCACACCGATCTGAGGCATCACTTTCTGTACCTGCGCTAAAATTGAATAATCCCCGCATCCCGGGCACCAGCGTACTTCCTGGTCTGTTACAAAATCCTTTGCTGTCAGGGGAGCGGGTTCGGGGGCTAGTCGTAATCATTAGAGAAGTAAATTACTGCAATTTACAAAATAAGTAGCGGTTTGCTGGAATGGGTTTTGCCTCATTAGGATATAAAACAGTTAAAAAATGAAGAAATATTTGCCGGCACTGGCTCTTTTTAGCTGCTTTTTGGTGTCGGCCTGTACGGCCGGATATGTCGCGCACCGTCCGCCTGATTTACGCTATGCGCGACCCGTTTCTCCCGGACCTGGTTACGTTTGGGTAACCGGTGACTGGCAGTGGCGCGGCGGAAAATATCAATGGAAAGAGGGGTACTGGCATGAAGCCAGACCTGGGCACACCTGGAAACCAGGTTTTTGGGAAGAATCGCAAAAGGGCTATAAATGGCATAAAGGATACTGGCAATAACATCCGGTTAACAACCAGCCTAAAAAAGAACAGTCCCGCAAGTGCGGGACTGTTTCAATGAAAAGCGATTAATATCTGCTGTTACTGTAGTTATTTCTTTTCTGGAAATTACCACCGCCACCGCTTCTGTTGCCACCACCGGCTCCGCCAGTGCGTTCTTCGCGGGGTTTAGCTACTGATACGTTGATGGTCCTGCCATCAACTGAAGCGCCATCCAATTCCTGGATTGCTTTCTTAGCAGCTTCTTCGTCTGCCATTTCAACAAATGCAAATCCACGTGATTTCTGAGTGAATTTGTCAAGAATTACTTTAGCAGATGAAACTTCACCGTACTCTGCAAAATACTCGTTTAAGTCTTCGTCAGTTACGTTGAAGCTTAAATTTGAAACATAAATGTTCATACTTAATTAAAAGATTAAATGATAAAAATACAAGCTGACTGAAAGCTGAAGTAAAGGCGACTAACTAACCGTACTGAAGATTGCGTAGCAGAATGTTTGTTCACTTACTAAATGCTGATCAACTTAAGACTCCGCAAAGATACATCAAAAAATCCAATTATCAACCCTGCTTTAAAGATTTATACGCGACTATACTACTGGACAACATGAGCAGGCCTCCGAGTACAAACGGTGCGCCGGGAAAGTGCACAGGCGCCTGAGCAGATGTGAAATAGGAGAATAAGTTGGTCATGAGCAGCGGTCCGATAATAGATGTTAAACTCATCAGACTGGTGAGCGATCCCTGGAGTTCTCCCTGCATATTGGGCGGAACATGCCCAGAAATCGTGGCCTGCAGAGCAGGTCCTGCAATACCTCCCAGGCAATAGGGGATCAGAAAAACAAACATCATCCAGCTTTGAGTGGCCATCGCAAAAAGGAACATACCTATGGCATATAAAAGAAGACCGAAATAAATGCAACGTTCATTGCCAATCCGTGGTGTGATCACACGGATCAGCCCTGCCTGCACAGAGGCGACCAGCGCTCCTACCACCGCCAGTGAAATCCCGATCGTTTTAGGTGACCATTCAAACCGGTATGCAGTAAAATAACTCCAGTTACTTTGTACGGCATGGGCTCCCAGGTATACCAGCGACAAGGCCAGGATCAGTCCCGCAACTGCGGGATATTTTTTTAGATTCTGAATTGATCCCAACGGATTGGCATTTTTCCAGGAAAATTTTCGTCTATGCTCTTTTGAAAGTGACTCCGGCAAAACGAAATATCCATAAAGCCAGTTCAGAAGAGTAAGAATGGCTGCCGCATAAAACGGAGCACGGATACCCCAGCCCGTTAGCAGACCACCAATGGCGGGCCCGATAATAAATCCAAGTCCGAAAGCAGCACCGATCAATCCAAAATTCTTTGCCCTTGTTTCTGCATTACTGATGTCAGCGATATACGCTGAAGCAGTTGTAAAACTGGCTCCGGTAATACCGGAAATTGTTCTTCCTAAAAAGAGCCAGCCGAAACTGGGCGCAAAACCCAGGAAAATATAATCCACGCCAAATCCGAATAAAGAAAAAAGCAAAACAGGTCTTCGTCCATACTGGTCGCTCAGGTTACCGAGAATGGGTGCGCAAATAAATTGCATAAAAGCATATACAAACAATAGCAATCCTCCGTCCTTACTCGCTTCATTAACCGAAATATGCTTCAACCCGGCAATCAGCTCCGGCATCACGGGTATAATCAGGCCCCAGCCGATTACGTCGATCAGCAGTGTAATAAAAATAAAACCTATCGCTGCCTGTTTTTTCATTTAGTGCGGGCAAAATAAAGGAAAATCGATCAGGGTTTCCGGTATTTTTATTAGATTGTCATTAAATTCCTATTTATGATCTTTAGCAGGAAGTCTCTTGTCATTATGTTGGTTGGCCTTTTTATTTTCCTGGGCATCGCGGCAACCAAACCAACGGAAGACAAACCAACGGAAGAACATAAATATAAAAACCTCAAAGTTCTTCCGAAAAATATCAGCAAGGAAGATCTTGATAAAGTGATGGACGGCTTTAAAACAGCCCTGGGAGTAAAGTGCAGTTTCTGCCACGCTCCTTCAAAAGACACTGCACAGAAATGGCCTGATTTCGCCAGCGACGAAAAACCGGAAAAAGGTATCGCCAGGTATATGATGAAAATGACCACCAAGATCAATAAAAAATTCTTCAAGGATAATAAAAATGAAGCAGGTCAGGCCGTTCCTGCCATCAGCTGCATGACCTGCCACCGAGGTAAAGAGCATCCTTAATCAATATTATACACCAGCTAAAGCGGGCGCCAGTCATGAATAAGAAGATTATTATTTATACTGGGATTGGTTTATTTATTGCCACCGGAATGGCCGCTACCCACCACCCTCCTGAAAAAACCGACTGGAAAAATCTTAAAATCATTCCAAAAGAAACTGATGAGGAACAGATGGAACGGATTATGCACCAATATACAAGGCAACTGGGTGTAACCTGCAGTTATTGCCATCCGGATACCAAACCCGGAATCATTCCTGTTGAAGTTGATTTTGTTACGGATGAGTTACCTGCCAAAGTAATAAGCCGGAAGATGATGATGATGACAGACAAGCTCAATAAAAAATATTTTGATTACAAAAATGACTATGGTTTCAATTCCCTCAAAAATTCTCCCATAACCTGTAATACCTGTCACAGGGGGCTAACCAGGCCAAACAATATGAAACTGTATTAGAAACGGGTCTAATGTTTGAATAATTTTTGCCTGTAAACTCCTGATGCTGTCTTAACCCGGATTATATAAACGCCATTGGAGAGTTCAGTTGTGTTCAGTTGAAGTGTATGCCGGCTCCCGTCAGATTGAATACTCTGAATTCTTTTCCCTGTAGCATCATACAGGTCAACTGTCAAAATCGGACTCCTTGCAGAACTGATAGTTGTATAATTTCCGGCAGGGTTAGGATAGATATCAAATCCCTGTAATTCTTCGAATTTCGCTGAGACAACCGGTGAGTAAAAAACATTATTATCCCGGTCCATTTCTTTCAGCCTGTAATAATTATTTCCTGTGGCCGGATTATTATCGTTCACCGAATAGTAACGCGGGGTTTCACTTTCTCCGGTTGCTTTCATGGTAGCGATGGTCTCAAAGCCCGTTTTGTCAAGACTTTTTTGTATCTCAAAATGATCAACCAGGTGTTCCATCGATGTGGCCCAGGATATCAGGACATGATCATGATTTACGGATTTTGCCGAAAAATTAAGCAGCCGGATAGGCAACGGGTTGCTTACGCCTAAGGAAAAATTATCGAACCGGCTTGCAGCCAACGACAAATTATTCGCACTTGTAACGGACATACCATAATTCGGAATATTGGCCGGATCATTCCCAAAATTCAAATCAGTCTGATTTCCAACCTGCGTCCAGCTGATATTATCTGAAGAAATAAACGCCGAATATTTTGTACCGGACTTACTAATCTTCATCCAAACGGGCAATGTATAATGACCTGGTAATGTTACGATGGAAGTGGGGCCTGCCGGTTGATTACGATATTCAAAAATAATTTTGTCCCCGTTATTCATAGAATACAAATATGCAAATCTGGAAGTATTGGTTAAACTGTCCCTCACCATGATGCCGGATTTATTCAAAGGATTTGACTGGTCCTGCTGTGTGAGCCGGCCGGTAACATCGTAGTCAGCATTATCATTGTTGGTATAGGCAAACTGGAATTGATCAGACAAACCTCCGATATCCAGTTCCGGATCCGGTAACAGTATATACGTTCCCATTCTTACAGGTGGATCCTGCAAGGCCGATATCTCCCAGGTCCACATTATAATATCGTACCGGGAAAATATCACAGGAGCCGGTAGCACACCCGGTGGGTGTGAATGATCCGGGACTAACGGCACTCTGAACAGCGCCACAATCCGCCTGGACGGAATAATAATAAACCGATCCGCATGTTAAAGCAGTGAGATCAATAAAATTTGCATTCGTCGTTCTGGTTAGCCAGCTCGCAGAAAGATTGGAGCGGTATTTAATAATGTACTGACTTGCGCCCGGGATGGCATCCCAGCTGATATGTTCCGAGCTGGACGTCAAAAAGGAAGCACTCAGTGCGCCCGGCGACCGGCATGGACTGGCGGGAGCTCCAAATACCTGGAATTCAAATATACCATATCCGTTTGCGGGATTTCCCAGTTTAATTCCTACCATACTTACATACCTGCCCGTAGCTGAGCCATTGAATTCAGTGTATGTGGTTGCATTCCCCCGGATTGAACGGATGGTTGTCCAGCTTACTTTATCATCTGAAACTTTTATGTCGAAATCCTTCCCGTACCTGTTTGCTTCCCAGGTAATCCCAATCCGGCAGATATCGTATTCAGCACCCAGATCAATATAAATAGAATCGACATCATTAATTGTCGCTCTCCAACTGGAAGTCATATTGCCGTCGGTCGCATTTGCAGCCGGAAAGCCATTTACATTTGTTAATGAAGTAGCCGTTTTCCCTCCCGCGACATTGTTAATACAAGTGGTATTTGTCTTTAACCCGTAACAATACAGATGATTAATATTCGCTGCGATATATACTTTTCCAAGCGCGATGGTCGGACAGGAAAATTTATTAAACACCGGAATGTTATCCGTAGCAGCCATGTCAGAATTCCATAACTCCTTTGTTATGTCGCTGGCATTCACAGCGTGTAATATGGCATGACAGTTATTATTGTTTGCATTGCATCCGTTTATGGGCTGATAGGCCCAAAGAATACCGGTTGCCGGATCAGTTCCCCTGGAAGAGACCGATAAAAATCCGCCAGTGCCTCCGGATGGACCTGCAATGGCGGTATTAATAATGGGAGTGCCCAGGCCGGCAGAACTCACCGGATAAGCCCGCAATTGAGTGTTCTCCGAAAATTGATATGCAAATGGAGACGGCCCGCCAAAATAGGCAAAGGAAGAATGCATGGTTCCTCCATTTGTAACCGTTTGCACAATATTATTTTTGGTTGGATCAAAGCCACCCAGGTTTATTTTGTCCATGATATAAAGTTTGCCATCCTTACATCCGGTCATCGCCAGATTTGTATTCGGTAAGAGCATTACCTGGATGGGAAAATCCTTATCTGCCTGGTTAAGGGCTATATAATTGAAAGGTGTGAAATAACTGGAAAGTGTCAGGTCTGATTTTATTTTAATGACGCTTTCCCCGCGATTCGCGGGATCGTCGGCATAGGTTGTATTATATGTATGATAATTATTCGTGATCTTATTTTCATTCAGGGAATTTCCGGTAGTAATGTAAAGATTACCGTTTTCATCAACAGCCGGTGCCGTACCGCTCATCCAGGTACCCCCCCGGCCATCATTGGGGGTTGGATTGTAGGCCCCGTAGTAAGCGAGCGTACCGGCATTATATCCGATGATCCATCCATGGCTGGGATTAAAATCACAGTGAGCGGCAAAGGCGATATATATAATGCCATTACTCAATACCAGTCCTGCCCGGTTAAACTGGGTGCGTGGATTAAATTTAATAATGCCTGAATTGGTAGAAGTCTGACCATCACCCGTTCCATTCGAAGTGGCGGTAATTTCTACCGGACTATTCGGTCTTTCATTTCCGGTAGTTATATCAATCGCATGCAGATATTGATGGAAGCCTGTAGTCGAATAATTATATTCATCGTTCGTATTGGGAACAAAACTATGATTGTCGATGATCCCGTCGTTCAGGTTGACGATCTTGGTAACGAAATACATTGTTCCGGCAGCCGTATCGATAACGGGTGCCCCTACAATCCCCATATTGCCACTGAAGTCGCCATAACCACCGCCGCACAGGCTGGGATGAATATCTGTATTTTTTGCCGGCCGGCAGTTCGTGCAATCCGGATTGGGAGCGATCGCTGTTTTACTGGTAAAATTCTGTTGCCAGTATGGGTCTGCATTTACATCCGCGTCATATGCATACACTGTATTGTTCAACGTAGTTACGAATACAATATTTTTAAACCCCTTGTTGGGTATATTAACGTTCAAAACCACCAGGGGCTGTCCGACAATTTTATCGTCTGTTAAATGACTGAAATTAAATCCGAATGTGTTTTTATTGACATTGTTGGTGGTTAGCGTAGTTTCGTACGGGTACCATCCCGTGCGGCTCTGATCATTATGCTGGGTCCATACATTCTGGGAAATAACTGCATTGGATAACAGGAGGAGTCCACATAAAATTCCCGGAACGAATTTTTTCATATCAGCTAAGGTTTACCAGTATTTAAGGTGACAGGTTCGGACTGGCGACAGTCAAATTCTTCCGTTGGATAAATGGGAGACGAGGTTTATTGATAGGACTGGGCAGGGGTAGTCAGGAGTACAAAATAACTGGTTTTTTTGTGAATTGCAAACCTGTACGCCACGTATCGGTTCACTATATCTCAAAATGCCTAATTTTAGGCTCATTTTGACTTCATGGAAAACAACCTGTTCGATTTTGGAATGATAGGCCTGGGTACTATGGGCAGAAATCTCCTGCTCAACATGGCCGATCACGGATTTAAAGCCATTGGATTTGATCTTGACCCTGAAAAAGGGAAATTGCTGGAGACTTCAGCTACCGCCGGTACCACGGTGAAAGGCGTGAATACGCTGGCTGAAATGGTGAACCAGTTAGCGGTACCACGCAAAATTATGATGCTGGTACCTGCAGGAAAACCCGTTGATGACGTGATCAATTCACTTCTTCCGCTGGTATCACCGGGAGATATTATTATCGACGGCGGAAATTCACATTATACCGATACAATAAGAAGGGTGAACTCGATTCGTGAAAAAGGATTTCATTTCATGGGTATTGGCATTTCAGGCGGAGAACATGGCGCCCGCACCGGCCCGAGTATCATGCCGGGTGGCGATCGCGGAAGCCTATGCACAGGTAAAACCGATTCTGGAGGCAGTAGCCGCCAAAGTAAACGGTAGCGCCTGTGTAGCCCACCTGGGAAACGGCGCCGCCGGTCACTACGTGAAAATGGTTCATAACGGTATTGAATATGCGATCATGCAGTTGATCAGCGAAACCTATCAGCTCCTGCATAAGGGGAAGGGGCTTTCCAATGATGAACTGCATAAGGTATATAAAAGCTGGAATGAAGGAGAACTGCAATCCTTCCTGGTGGAAATCAGCAGGGATATTTTCCTTCAACCTGATAATAAAACCGCAAACCGCCTAATAGATATGATCCTGGATAAAGCCGGGGCCAAAGGAACCGGAAAATGGACTTCACAGGATTCCATGGATCTCGGTATTCCGGTGCCGGTGATTGATATCGCTGTTTCATTGCGCGATCTTTCATCTGCCAAAGAAGAACGCCGGCAGGCTTCAGCACTGTATAAATCAGGCACCCATGAAATAGCGGTTCCGGATGAAGTATTCATTAGCCAGCTTGCCGACGCGCTCTATTTTTCAATGATCATTTGTTATGCCCAGGGAATGGCACTGCTGTATAAAGCTTCATCCGAACTTAAAATGGACATACCATTACCTGAAGTTGTGCGTATCTGGCGGGGCGGCTGTATCATTCGTTCGGCAATGCTGGAAATATTTTACAAAGCATTTACCGATAATCCCAATCTTCCAAACCTCCTGCTCGATAAACAGGTTGCCGCCCTGCTTCAGTCAAAAAAACATAATATGGTATCGGTGATCATCCACGCCACACAAACCGGATTTCCAGTGGCAGCCCTGATGACCTCACTTTGTTATCTCGAAGCTTACCGCAGTGAATTTCTGCCTACCAATCTCATTCAGGCACAAAGAGATTATTTTGGAGCACACACTTACCAGCGGGTGGATATGCCAGGCATTTTTCATACCGAGTGGGGGTCGTTTGAAAATTAAAAACTAGTATGGAAAATCATAAAAGACCGCCTGCTACTATCCTCTTCATTTTCGGGGGCAGCGGTGACCTCAATTTCAGAAAACTTTCCCCGGCTCTTTATAATCTTTTTATTGATCAGTGGATGCCTGAAAAATTCAGCATCATCGGTATTGGCAGAACTCCTTACACCGACGAGGAATACAGGGCCCGCCTGCTTGACGGTATTAAACAGTTCAGCAGAAGAAAAGAAATATCCGAAGATCAGTGGCAGTCTTTTTCGAAATATGTTTTCTATCTGAATATGGATGCAGAGAAAGACGCAAAATATACAGAGCATTTCCGAACTGATCAAGAAAAAGGAGACTGAATACGGAGAACATCCCAATGTTATTTTTTATATGGCAGTTGCGCCGCAACTGGTTCCGGATATTTCCAGAAAATTAGGTCAGGGAGATATTTGCCGGGATACGGACTACACCCGGATCGTTATAGAAAAACCCTTCGGACATGACCTGGCCAGCGCGCACGAACTGAACGAATTGCTGATGAGCATGTTCGACGAAAAACAGATTTACCGGATCGATCATTATCTGGGAAAAGAAACCGTGCAGAATATACTGGCCCTGCGTTTCGCCAATGCATTGTTCGAACCACTATGGAACCGGAACTACATTGATCACGTACAGATCACTGCGGCAGAAACAGTGGGATCAGAAGGCCGGGGCGCTTATTATGAGGGTGCCGGCACGCTGAGGGACATGGTCCAGAATCATATATTACAATTGCTCTGCATGATTGCCATGGAAGCTCCGGTATCCTTTGATGCCGATGAAATCCGGAACAAAAAAGTAGATGTCCTCAATGCCATCCGTAAAATAAGCCGCGATGAAGTAGGGAAATTCGCAGTGCGCGGACAATATGAAGGCGGATGGATGGAAGGCGAAAAAGTGCCCGCATACCGGGGAGAAAAAAATGTAGATCCGAAATCTACCGTGGATACTTTTGCGGCCGTCAAATTCTATATTGATAACTGGCGCTGGCAGGATGTTCCTTTTTATATCCGCACGGGAAAACGATTGCACCAAAAAACCACGGTAATCAATATCCAGTTTCGCCCGGCACCCAATTATGCATTCCCGCCCGAGGCCGCGGAAACCTGGCGGCCAAACCGGCTCACCATCAGCATCGCACCGGAAATGGATATCCGGTTGCGCTTTCAGTCCAAAAGACCCGGCCAGTATATGTCGCTGAATCCGGTTGACATGATTTTCAGCTACAAGGACGAATACGATGGGAATGAACCCGAGGCTTATGAAACTTTATTGCTCGATGTGATGGAAGGCAATGCCACCCTTTTCATGCGTAAGGACCAGGTGGAAGCAGCGTGGAAAATTATTATGCCTGTTCTTGAAGCCTGGCAAAACAGGCCGCCGGTCACTTTTCCAAACTACGCTCCCGGCTCATGGGGTCCCGAAGATGCGGAAGCATTGATAGCGAAGGATGGTCATCAGTGGATCGTGATGTAGTTGCTATTGCCATACACGATATACGATAAACGATATACGATAAAACATAAACTTACTTGCCAATGAACCGGGAGGTTTTCAAAAATGCTGATCAGCTGAGTCATGCACTGGCAGAATGGATCACCGGACTGATTGAAGAAACGCTCTCCCGTCAGGACATGTTTTCATTGGTGCTTTCGGGTGGAAATACACCAAAAAAATTAAATGCTTTACTGGCTTCCCCTCCTTATAAAGACCGGATTGACTGGAAAAAAATACATGTGTTCTTTGCTGATGAACGCGCTGTTCCCCCGGATGATGAAAGAAATAATGCCCGCATGACTTTCGAAACCCTGCTGAATAAGGTTGAGATACCGCCGGAACAGATCCACCCGATGGATACCGAATTGTCGCCCGAAGCATCTGTCATGGAGTATGAGGAAGAACTCTTTGAATATTTTGGAACGGATGTTTTACCGGCACAGACCTTTGACCTGGTTTTACTCGGGATGGGCGATGACGGGCATACCCTTTCTCTTTTCCCCGGTCTGCCTGTGATTCATGAAGAAAATTCCTGGGTATCCAGTTTTTATTTGAAAGAGCAGGATATGTATCGCATCACACTTACAAAAAATATCGTCAATCGTGCGAAACATATTGTATTCATGATTAGCGGAAAAGAAAAAGCCCATGCCGTTCATGAAGTGCTGGAAGGAGAAAGAAACCCCGATCTGTATCCGTCACAGATTATTATCCCAACCCAGGGTGAATTACATTTTTTTATGGATGAAGCGGCGTCCTCGTTGCTTAAATCCTGACAACCGAAACCTGCGGTCACAACGATTACCGCTGATCAGACGGCTATTGTATCATATACAGTGACTGTCTTCCACAAATGTTTGCACTCTTCCACAAATGCCAGATGTATTGGGTCTACCTGATAGCTATCCTGGTCCGCAGCATTGGCAAAAAATAAGCACCACGAAACAGAATAGGTTGTATCTATAACCTCTCTTGAAGTATTGGCAGGTTGCCCGATATGATATTGTTGAATCGTGTTTACTTTTGAAAGCTTTCTCAAACCATCAATCAGTTGTATTTTGTGCTGCGCATTATTGGGTTCTGCCAGCCAGAAATACACGTGATGAATAAATTCTTTTTTTTCTTCTGCCATTTTATCCTGGTTTCTTGTTATCTACTGCCTGTCAAAAAGGAATGACAAATATCGTGGGAATTATAATGGATATTTCCCTACAGCGATTAATTTATCTGCAATTCTCCTTTTGGCTTCCTTGCTGTTGAACGGGTTAGCTTTTGTGAATCGTTTTAAACCCATTAAAAGCATCCTCTGTTCATCTCCGTCGGCAAATGCGTTGATGGCATCCTTGCCATGTTTGTCTATTTTGTCCGCCGAATCGTACAAAAAAGTGTGTACGATATCCGATTCGTAAGCAAGGGCTTCCCCGCTTTTAGTTGCACTGAGTTTCATTACCCGGAGAAGGGCCGATTCAGCATGAAAGGTGATCATGGCCATATCTGCAATATGCATTAGTATTTCCTGTTCAGACTCTCAAGTTCATCATCAGCTTCTGGACCGCAGCACCGGCCGTGAGGAGGACTGGCCTTTTTAAACTGGATGATCAGTTTTTTCTCTGCCGCATAAGGGCCATCATCGGCATACACCAAAATCCGGAATACTTACGAGTTCCTTTGCAACATTTTTTGCGGGAGTTAAAATATCCAGCCTTCCTTTCATCGCCCGTTTCAATACCATATCAACACTCAACAGACGGTTGATTTCATTCGTTCCTTCAAAGATCCGGTTAATCCGGCTGTCGCGATAAGCCCTGGAAACGGAATATTCATCGCTGAAACCATTGCCACCATGGATCTGTACGGCTTCGTCCACGACGAAATCCAGCATTTCACTTCCGAAAACTTTCAACATGGCACATTCAATGGCATATTCTTCTGCAGCACCCAAAACTGCTTCGCTGAATGATTTTCCTTCATCGAGTAATTCCTGTTTCTTGTCTTCAATCCATTTTGAAACCCGGTAAAGACGCGGTTTCGGCAACCCAGATATAGATGCCCATCTCAGCGATCTTATTTTTAATGGCACCGAAATTGGATATCATGGTTTTGAATTGTTCTCTGGTATTTGCGTATTCAATCGCAACACCGGCCGTACGTTTGGCGCCACCCAGAGCAGCTGCACAAAGTTTCAGGCGGCCTATATTGAGAATATTGAAGGCAATAATATGACCCTTCCCGATTTCTCCCAATACATTTTCAACCGGCACTTTACAATCCTGGAAATAAAGTTGAACTGTAGACGAACCCTTGATGCCCATCTTATGTTCCTCCGGACCGCGGGTGAACCCTTCAAAATTTTTTTCAACAATGAACGCCGTAAATTTTTCTCCATCCACTTTTGCAAAAACAGTAAATACATCAGCAAAACCTCCGTTGGTGATCCAGCATTTCTGCCCGTTGAGTAAATAATATTTTCCGTCCTTACTCAGGGTGGCTGTAGTTTTAGCGCTCAGTGCATCACTACCACTGTTGGGTTCAGTCAGTCCGTAAGATCCTTTCCATTCGCCGCTGGCCAGTTTCGGAATATATTTTTCTTTTTGTGCTTCCGTTCCAAAATATAAAATCGGCAATGTACCAATGCCGGTATGCGCGGCAAGCGCAACGGAAAAAGAAAAACCACCGCCCAGTCCTTCATTCACCAGCGTGGACGTGATAAAATCTTTTCCAAGTCCGCCGAGGTTTTCAGGAATGGACGCACCGAGCAAGCCCTGTTCTCCGGCTTTGTCAATCAGAGAGGGCATGAGTCCCGGTTCCAGTTTGTCGATCCGATCGATCAGCGGCAACACTTCCGCTTCCAGAAAAGAAGCACACATGTCTTTAACCATCAGCTGTTCTTCCTGAAAATTTTCAGGAATAAAAGTAATCGCTGCTTCAGATTCACGAATCAGCCATTCACCGCCTTTAATTTCGGTTTGCTTTACCGGTAATTGTACTCATATGATTTGTTTTTATTCTTTATTTTAAATTGTCATAGACCAATTGCAAAACTCCTTTGCAAATATCCATCTGTTCCGGGGCCACGCCTTCCAGGGCTTCGTTCAATGTGTTTTCGGCCAGCATCATCGATTGTTCCTGGAGTTTGAGCCCTGTTTTTGTAAGACAGATCCGGTTGATCCTTCGGTCTTCCGCAGAAGCCACACGTTTTACCAGTTGCAATTTTTCGAGATTGTCCACCAGTCGGGTAATGCTGGGTTTGTCACGAAAAGTTGCATTACAAAGTTCCTGCTGACTCATGCCCGTCCTGTTTCCATAAATGATATAAAACACTCCACTGTTCGATGGTAATCCTGCAGACTGGCATTAGTTGAATTTTTTTTGCAGCCGCCGGGCAATGGCGATGGATGCTTTGCCCGTCACAAAACTGTATAACTCTCCTTTCTTAAATTGGTTGTTTGGCATATAGTTAGTTAAACAACTATATAAAACTAATCATATTCCGTGGATAACGCAAATTTTCCGGTGCCTTTTTAACGACAGCATTAAAGATGGTCGCCGTCAACGTATATTTCAGGCTGAACGTGATTGGTCGTGATACATTTCTTATTTCGCATTTACCGGCATCCTCCTCCTGGCTCTATGCCCTGCTGATATTTTATTATCACCGGATCTGGGACCGGATTCCGGTTACCGATAGTCCTCCCGAAGGATGCAGGAATCCGGTGGTTCCGGCTATCCAACCAGTCTATCTCGTGATCATTCCCGCCCGGAATGAAGCGTTACATATCGGAAATTGCCTGGAAGACCTGCTGATCCAGATCCTATCCGGCTGCAAATCTACTGAAATCATCGTTGTCAATGATTTTTCAACCGATGATACGGCCGCCCGGGTATCGGCCTATCCACGACAGATGTACCCTGCTGAATCTTTCCGACTTTGTAACCGAACGATCTCAATTCTTTTAAAAAGAAAGCCATTGAGACCGGCATCCGCCATTCTTCCGGTGAACTGATTATCTGCACGGATGCAGACTGCCGGATGGGAGAAAACTGGATCCGTTCGCTGGTGGAACATTATGAAAAAGAAAATCTTTTTTTCCTGGCGGCACCCGTAAAAATTATTCCCGATGCTTCCTGGCTTTCCATTTTTCAAACACTCGATTTTATCTCTTTGCAGGGTATTACCGGCGCGGCCGTGTATAAAAATTTATACCCGATGTGCAACGGTGCCAACCTCGCCTATACCCGGAAAGTCTATGATGAAGTGGATGGTTTTGCGGATATTGACCATATTGCTTCCGGCGACGATATGTTACTGATGAAAAAAATTCAGGCGAAATTCCCGGGCAGGTCAGGATTTATCAAAGATCCGTCTGCCATCGTCAGCACGATCCTGCCGGTGATATCAGGTCATTTTTTCATCAGCGTATCCGGTGGGCAAGTAAAATTTCACATTATAAACATCCGGCAACCTTTATCACGCTGGCCCTGGTGTTTTTATGGTGAATGCTTTGCCTGCTGCTTTTATTTATCAGCTGTTTTTTTTACGGGCACTGGCGATGGCTCCTGCTTTTGCTGGCTTTTAAAACCATCTCTGAATATTTTTTTGTTGCTAAGGTAGCCGCTTTTTTTCAACCAGCAGTCCCTGATGAAATATTTTCCTTTTTGCCAGCCGTTTCATATTCTGTATACGGTGATGGCGGGCAGTTTTGGTAGTTTTGGTAAATATGAATGGAAAAACCGTAAAGTGAAATAACGCGTGAAAGAAAATGTTTCCCTGCAAAGAGATACCTGGATCAGGCTGAAAAAAAACAAGGGTGCTGTATTCGGAATAATCGTAATAGCACTGGCTGTTTTGATGGCGGTTTTTTCTTATGTGATCGCCCCCGATCATACTCCCTACGCCAACCGGATGATCCTGGAAATCGGGGGACAAAAACCGGGATATACACAAACTTTCCTGCTGATCAAAAAACAACAGTCCGTACCGCAGCCGTCATTCTTTCAGGACGATTATTTCGGGTGAAGGTGACCGTTATGACTGGGTTCCCATTAATTCCGGCGCAACAGTCAGGGGATAGTTTAATTGTACAGCAATTCATAGATGAAGGTATCAGTGAACGCAAATCTTTTTTTCACCCGGAGTCAGATACAGATCTGAAAATTCAAGAAAAAACTTTCTGGCTGGGACCGACCGCTATGGCAGGGATATACTCAGCAGGCTCATCATCGGGGTCAGGGTTAGCCTGGCCGTCGGACTGATTACCGTAATTCTTTCCCTGAGTATTGGCATTTTCCTGGGAGCGCTATGGCTGGATATTTTGGCGGGAAAACAGATCAGCTGATCATGTGGCTTCTCAATGTAATCTGGAGCATTCCCACCTTATTACTTGTATTTGCCCTCACGCTGCTGTTGGGAAAAGGTTTCTGGCAGGTATTTATTGCCATCGGTTTAACGATGTGGGTAAATGTTGCCCGCATCGTGCGGGGTCAGGTGCTCGCAGTAAAAGAACTGGAATATGTGGAAGCTGCCAGCGCCCTGGGTTTCATGACAGCCGGATTATTATCCGGCATATACTACCGAATATCCTGGGACCGGTGATGGTGATTGCTGCATCCAATTTTGCTTCTGCGATTGTGATTGAAGCCGGACTAAGTTTTTTGGGAATTGGTGTTCAGCCTCCGCAACCCAGCTGGGGACTGATGATCAAAGAGAATTATAATTTCATCATCACCCACAATCCGATGCTGGCCCTCGCTCCGGGTATCGCCATCATGCTGCTCGTTCTTGCTTTTAATTTATTGGGAAATGGTTTGCGGGATGCGTTGAATGTGAAAGACTGAAAACAGTATGGAAGTGTGGCGGTATGGCAGTATGGCGAGTATGACAGATGACTGTGTTGACGGTTGACCGATGATCGATCGATGAATTATGCGTTGCCTTAAGCTTTAGGCTTTGGCAATTTAATGCTTTAAGCTTTAGGCTTTAAGCTTAAACCGGTTCTTTATACACCTGAACATTACGGTTAAAACTTTCTTCGAGTGAAATAAATGTTTCAGTTCTTTCAATACCTTTTATTTTTTGCAGCTCATCATGCAAAACAAACCGAAGCTGGTTGATATCTTTACAAACGATTTCGGCAAACATGCTGTAATTGCCGGTTGTATAATTGAGACGAACGATTTCCGGAATCTTCTGCAGTTCTTTTGCAACGGAATCATAGAGAGAACTTTTTTCCAGATAAATTCCAATAAAAGCAATCACATCATAACCCAATTGTTTCAGATCTACATTCAGTCTTGTACCTTTAACGATACCGAACTCCTGGAGTTTTTTGATGCGGACATGAATAGTACCCCCGGAAACAAATAATTTTTTACCGAGATCAGCATAAGAAATCTCGGCATTTTCCATCATTTCATGAATGATCTGCAGATCCAGTTTATCAAGATTTAATTTACCGCCATTTTGAAGTGATTGTTTTAATAATATTTCAATAAATATACAAATAATTTGGATATTATCAAATATTTCAAAATATATTGTTAGAAAATATGCAATAGATTAGGCAATTTGCTTTAATATTGCAGTGTCAACGGTTGACAAACCTTGATCATACTGTGGGGTGATGAAACTTTGGCAGACATGCCCTCTTGTCTCGGGGGTGGGGATAACAGGATAAACGTAGCATAATGCCGCTCTCGCTGCAAAGCGGGGGCGACCGGGGTTGACCACCCTAACATTGTGCTACGGCTAACTGCCCCGTGGAGGTTCGAATCCTCCCTCTACAGCAAACCAGCCCTGGAACCTAGTCTAGTACTGGGTTTCGGGGCTTTGTTCTTTTACAGTTAGCTATAGAGTTCCCTAAAATCTAGCGTATGGTTGAAGAAACCTTCATAGAGAAAATAAAAATCTATAAATGGTACGGCATTGTCCTTTGTATAGGGATGCTTGCTGCCGGAATTTCTTTAATATATCGCGATGAACTACTTTCCAGGAGAAATCTTCTAGGTTTCGGGGCCGGGTGTATCTTAACCGGACTTTCATTTTTCATGGCTCAAAGGAGAGAGAACTTTGCATACCAGGGCAACATTCTTTTTCGCGATATCATAAAACACAATTGGATTACCGCCATCCTTTTGATATTAGGAATATTTCTACTAGCCTTTTTTGGGATCAGAATATTTAAGCAACTCTTATAGAAACAACTTTTATCCGGTTGCCGATAACAACTGCCAATCAATGCAAAATGATCAGTCTTTATCTCACCAGCAGTAATACCCAACACTTCCCAACTTAAACGACTTGTTAACATTCCCGTTAAAGAAATCATAACGCGGCCTAAATAAAAAGCAGCGCAAACGCCCGGGGCAAAGCAGCAGGAAAAATGAATTAGGACTTAACATCATATATAAAGCCTAAGCTTTTCAATCTATCCCCGAAGTCAGGTTTACATAAAGCAGCTTTCCACTAATTCGCTGATCCTCCTTACACTGTCTGCTAAGTTAATATTCTTTAACGGGAGATTATTTGGCACGGATTTCGTCTATGCCATCGGTTAAATAAGTGAAAATGAATAATGAATATAGTGTTAAAGACAAACTAGTCCTGTTGCTGCTGGCTGGTGCCATGATCTGTTTTGGTGTTGATTCTCCCGGATTCCCTGTCAGATCATGATAAACTTGTACATTTCTCCGCCCATTTCGGAATGAGTTTTTTGCTGGCACTTTGTTTCTATATGGTCTGCACAGTGAACATGCGGATATCCAAATTATTTTCCTACACCGTATTAATAATAGCCACTCTTTTTATCGGTGTCGTTTATAAATATTGGGAAATAGCAACCCAGGGTATGATCGGCAGCTATTCTTTTCATACGATTGTGGACAGAACAGGTGTGATGACATCCATGTCGCAGAATATCTCCGGACTGGCGGGCGCCATGCTTTTGATAGAAGGACTGGTTGACAGGAACCTGGCCAGTTCTGTGCTTCGTTCAGGAAATATGAATTCTGAAAAACAGGGAACTGCAAATCCGCAACTTAAGCAACACGCATGATTTCCGGAAATATTCATACTCCGGTTGTCCAGGGAGGTAGTTTGCCTGCAGGCAGCCAGTTTTCTCCTTCTTCATCTGAGAACTAATTCCGCTTAACCTATTTTTGCCGGGCCATGGGCCATAAAAAACTTCAACGCTTCGAAGCAATTCGCAGTTCTTTGCCAACGTATTGCAATACCCGGAAGGAATGCCGGGCAAATGGAGGAATTTTTTTAAAAATGAAAACTCCGATCACGCTTGAACTTGCCTGCGGTAAAGGAGAATATACAGTCGGCCTCTCCTCTCTTTATCCGGAAAGAAATTTTATCGGCGTAGACCTGAAAGGAAACCGCATTTATTCCGGTGCACTTGAATGTCTCCAGAATAATCTGCATAATGCCGCTTTCCTGCGCATCCAGATCGATAAAATAGACAACTATTTTTTACCCGGTGAAGTCAGCGAAATATGGATCACTTTCCCGGATCCGCATCTGCGTACTTCCCGCGCAAAAAAAAGACTGACCATCCCCGGTTCCTTCGCCTGTACCAGAATATTTTAAAACCGAATGGCCTGTTCACCTGAAAACGGATTCCCCTGACCTGTTTCATTTTACAAGACTCATTGCGGGGCTCTATGAACTGAATATTGAGGACGAATCTGAAGATGTATATTCCCGGACTGAAAATCCCGATGAAATTCATATTAAGACCCACTATGAGAAACTGGATATTGCCGAAACGAATAAGGTCTATTATATCCGGTTTCGTCTCCCGGAAAAACAATTCCGCCACCCGATCTGAAACTACAGGAACTGCTGAAACAAATTGAAAAAGCTGAATTGAATTAAACGGGACCATAAAAAAATACGGCACCTGTTTTCATAATAGTGACTTCAAATAATAAACTCTGGGAATCAAAAAACCCGTTCCGTCAAAGAAAAACAGGATCCCTAAAAAATCCTCCAATAAATCCCGCGGGTAAACCTTCATCAACGCAAACGCCAGGCTCAACGCGGGCAAATCTTCATCATAACAGCAAACGACAGAACTCAACCGGGCAAATCTTCATCAACTGCAAACGCCAGGCACAACGCGGGCAAACCTTCATCAACCGCAAACGAAAACTCCGTAAAATCCATCCTTCCGGAAAAAGAGAAGAATCTTTTTTTGAACTGGTGTATGAAGTCGCCAGACAAATTCCTTATGGTCGTGTAACTTCCTATGGCGCGATCGCCGCCTGTCTGGGTACAAAACTTTCTGCCCGCATGGTCGGTTGGGCCATGAATGGTGCAGACAAAATAAATCCAACTGTTCCCGCACACCGGGTCGTAAACCGCGTCGGACTTCTATCCGGAAAACATCATTTCAAACCACCAGGGAAAATGGAAAAACTGTTGAAGAAAGAAGGTATTCTGGTGAAAGATGATAAGATTGTCAACTTCAGAGAAAAATTCTGGGATCCGGGGAAGGAATTTGGGGATAAACAATGTTAGAATTCTGCTTATGCTGGCGATGATTCAATTCAGGCCAAGCGCTTGCGCCTTAAGCGTTACGCCTTAAGCCTTAGGCGTTAGGCTTTAAGCCTTAAGCATAAAAAGGACTTATCATCACATAGACCACCACACCCGATACGGCCACATAAAACCAAAGCGGCCAGGTGATACGCGCCAGCTTTTTATGCTTGTCAAATCGTTCCTGGAAAGCGCGCTGCAGTGTGAAAAGCACAAAGGGAATGATGATTCCGGATAAAATAATATGGCTGCTCAATATAAAATAATAAACATACCGCAGATTGCCGGCCTGCAATTTTTCATCCGCGCTTAATATACCGTCATGGTTCAGGTCACCATATTTTACTGAAGGATTCGAACTGTGATAAATCACATAGGAAATCAAAAAAATGGAACTCAGTACCACCGCTGTCAGATTCGCCGCGCGATGGGCACGGATCCATCTGTTTTTGATAAAATATAAACTGGCCAGCAACAAAATAGCCGTTGTTGAATTCAGCATGGCGTGAAATAAAGGAAGATTGCTGGTGTTGAACCCCAGATTAATTTTAGCCGTTGATCCCATGATCAAAAACGCAACGGCCAGGGGTATGGCAATTGAAATCATGATGATCGGAACGGTTAAGTTTTTTTCTTTCATTACATTTACAGTTGATGGCTTTGCCCGCCGAAGCTGTTGCAACCGCTGACAGCTTTAGCGTACGGTGGTGGCGAAGGCAGGTTGACGTTAATGATTGATGACCCTGACACCCCATACTCCACATTCTTTTTTCAGACTTCCACACTTTGCGAGGGCCGTGGTTTTCTGGATAAATAAATAACCACTCCTGCGGTTGCGACCAGAATAAAAATAATGATCGGTAGCATTGGCCTTATCTCCTTAACAGGAGAAATCATAATTTTTATCTTTTTCCAGCATGATAAAGACCATATCATTTGCCAGCTTCGCCAGATCCACACTGTCCAGTCCATTATAATATCCACGCACCACATGTTCCTTATCGAGCAAAACCAGTTTCTGCGTATGAATAAAATTGGAATCAACGCCCTTCTCCATCTGCCAGTCCCAGTTTCAATTCATTCATGGAAAAATCATAGATCTGCTTTCTTCGGTCCCGTCAGCAGCCACCAGAGATCCGGATTCACTCCATATTTATCTCCATATGCTTTCAGCACCGGAACTGAATCGCTTTCGGGATCCACGCTGAAAGAAAGGAATTGTATAAAGGCCGGATTCAGTTGCTTGAACTGATCTTTGGATGCGAGCGCATCCTGCAGTTTCCTGATGTTGGCCGTTAGTTTGGGACAGATGGATGGACAACGGGTAAAGAAAAAATCGGCTACAATCACTTTTCCCGGTAAATCAGCCAGGGAAACCGTTTGTCCCAGCTGGTTTTGAAATTTAAAATCATCAACGGAATGCCAGACCGTATCAGTGATCGTTTTCCCATCCCTGATAACAGACATGACACTGTCATAATAATACCGTCCGGGCATAGCAATGGCATGATCACTGGCCCTTTTTACGAGGAGGTAACTGATCACCGGTAGCATAACCGCTAACAAAATAGCGGTCAATGCTTTCTTACTCACAATTATTGATTTAGATAAAAAAACCACCGCCTAAGCAATGGTTAATTATTAATGGTTAATGTAAATTGTTAATCTCCATTCCCACCCGCTTTCGCTGATAAGGCTTCAGCGGCAATGTACTCCCACACTTACCACACTTCCACACTACTCTTTCCCCGGTTTCTTCCCTTTCTTCCTTTATGTTCCGGGTTTATCAACCTTGGTTTTACTCTGCTGATCATAGTAGCTGTCATAGCGCATACGCAGAGTGTGATAAGAACTTCCATCCCATAAAAATGCAACCAGAAACCAGATAAAAAGACATGCCGGAATAGCAATGGTCATGATCAGGTTCTTGATTTCATGACCCAGATGCATAAATTCTGCAATAATAAAAAATGCTTTGGCCAGTGTAACGATGACGAAGATGCCGTTCAGAAAATGTTTGGGTAAGAAATCTGGTTTCATAATAAATGATCGCAAGATCAGTTCAACCACAGTAATGATCAGCAATATCCAGAATGTTCTCCAGATCGCTTTGGTTCGAAAGAGCTTTTTTCCTGTGATGTCCATCTGTTGCTGTGTGTGAATGAATCCATATTATCATTGATCTGTTTAACAATTATAAGTAGATAAAAACAGGTGAATACAAATACCCAAACCAGGTCAACAAAATGCCAGTACAATCCGGCTTTTTCAATCATCAGGTAATGACCTCTTCTGTTCAAAAACTCCTCGCCAGGTCATGATCAGCATGATGATATTAATGATCACGCCGGAAAATACGTGGAAGCCATGAAAACCAGTGATGGTAAAAAAGAAATTGGTGAAATTGGTTGTTGACTGCGTGCCATTAATATTCAGAAATGGATTTCTTCCCCACCATGCACCTTCATGCATGCAGATGTGTCCATTCCCAGGCCTGGCAACCCAGAAAAGCCAGACCACCCAGAATGGTCAGGAACATCCATTTCATCACTGCCTTTCGATCGTTGTATCTGTCCTGCACCCACCGCCAGTACCATGGTTACCGAACTCATGATCAGGATAAAAGTCATCAGACTCACAAAAGCCAGTGGAATTGGCATTTCACCGATAACCGGGAAAGCTGCGAAATACTTCATTGGGATCGGCCATGAATTGCTGGAAAAACGGATGGTGCCATAAGAAATCAGGAAAGCGCCGAAAGTAAAAGCATCACTCATCAGGAAATACCACATCATCAGTTTTCCATACTCCACGTTGAAAGGGCTTTTACCGCCACTCCACCATTTTTGTCCTGCAGGTACTGCTTGTGCCATGTTGATTGTTTTAATCTGGTTCACAAATTTATTTAACAAATACGCATAATTTACTGCATCCATAAAAAGAAAATGAACAGGTAGATCCATAGCAGATCTACAAAATGCCAGTATGTACTCACGACTTCAACCGGTACAGCATTATAACTCCGGATTCTTGTACTGAATGCCCTTAACAAACATGATGATCAAAGCAATTACTCCGCCGAGTACATGTACTGCATGTAGTCCGGCAATAACATATAAAAACTGTCCTGCGCCCGAACCATGTAAAGTGACTCCACTGTTCCACATAGTTGCCGAAACCCAGCCACTGCAATAACATAAATAAAACTCCCAGGACCGCCGTGGCAGTCAACCAGTTTCCTGTATCGCATCATTCTCTCTTTCCTTGAAATGACTTTACGCGCCATTTGAATCGTCACACTGCTGATCAGAATAACCGCAGTAGAATAACCAAAAAGCGACGTGGCATCTCAAATGTGGTCCAGCCCGGCTGTTCCCTTTTTACAATATATGCACTGGTCAAACCGGCAAACATCATGATGATGCTGCCGATAGCTACCCATAAAGTAAATTTATGGGGATGTATTTTTTTTTTTTGATCAATCACGATTTTCAGTTCTACGCTCGGAATCATTTTATATATTTCAATTAACCACTTTATCGATCAGCAAGGCCAGTAATACCACCGGCAAATAAATATAACTGCTGAACATCACTCTTCTTGCTGCCTGTACTGTCATTTCCCTGATATAATCGCACACATTGCCAAATCATAAACAAATTCGCAACGCAATACGATCACCAGACTGACATGATCCACTCATGCCAATAAAATATGGCAACACGCCTACCGGTAATAAGCAGCAGAGAATAAATAACTGCCTGTATGCGCCGAATATTTTGTCTGGCCCTCTCCTGATGGCAACAATTTAAATCCTGCTGTGCTATAATCCTTATGCGCAATCCAGGCAATGGCCCAGAAATGCGGGAACTGCCAGAAAAACTGCAACGCAAATAATATCCAGCCACCTGCGCTCAGGTCATCATTGCCTGCTGCCCATCCGATCAGGCAGGGCATGCGCTCCGGGAACTGCACCGACCAGCACAGAAATGAACTTACTTTTTTCAGTGGCGTATAAATAAATGCATAAAAAAATAAACTGAATGCTGACAAGTAGCGCGGTCAGGAAATTAAAATGCCAGAGCAGCATAGTACCCGCCAGTCCGCAAATAACGGCAAAAGACCATTGCTTCTGCAACACTCATCCTTCCGGCAGCAACCGGTCTGTTTGGCGGTTCGTTTCATCATGGCATCCGTATCTTTTTCCACCGCCTGGTTGATGGCATTGGCGCTTCCGGTAACCAGCATACCTCCGACAAATAAAAGCATGATGGCTTTCCAGTCGTATGCACTTTACCTTCGGTGCCAGCAAATAACTGATCACTGCAGAAAAAACAACCATGAAGCTCAGGTTGAATTTAATCAGCAGCATATAGTCCTGCAGTTTGCTCGGCTAATTTGAAAGAACTGGATCTTACGTTCTATCATATGTATTGCCTGTCTCCATCAGATGACGAATATGCTGGTTTATCGCCCGGCAACTAATGGTGCTGCTTCATCGTGCTCCAACGTGGTTCTGTCTGCGGAATAAATTCCCTTCCGTCTTTACCATAATCATAAGCCCAGCGATGTACTTCAGGAATTTCTCCCAGGCCAGTTTCCATGACCGGGACGAATAGGTGTTGTCCATTCCAGTGTATTGGCCCCCCATGGATTTGTGGTGGTTACTTTTCTTCCTTTAAATATGGAATAGAAGAAATTAAATACAAACATCAGCTGCACGGCAAAAACAATCATGGCAACGGTTGAGATAAATCTGTTCAGATCCGCCAAACTGGTTGAAAGAATGACCAGCCGCTATAATCAAGATAACGACGTGGCATACCCGCTAATCCTTCATAGTGCATTGGCCAGAAAATCAGGTAAGCGCCGACAAATGTTACCCAGAAATGGATATAGGCCATGGTATTGTTCAGGTAACGGCCATACATTTTCGGGAACCAGTGATAGATTCCGCAAACATTCCGAAGAATGCCGACACACCCATTACGATATGGAAATGTGCAACTACAAATATGTATCATGCAAATGAATATCCAATGTTGAATTACCCAGGAAGATACCGGTTAAACCACCGGAAATAAACAGGCTCACAAAACCAATCGCAAACAGCATTGCCGGTGTAAACCGGATATTTCCCCGCCAGATCGTAGTAAGCCAGTTAAATACTTTGATGGCCGAAGGAACCGCAATCAACAAGGTAAGCAATACGAATACAGATCCGAGGAATGGATTCAATCCGGTTACAAACATATGATGCGCCCAAACCAGGAAGGCCAGGATGGTAATTGCGAATAATGAACCGACCATCGCCATATAACCGAAAATCGGTTTGCGCGAATTGATGGCCATCACTTCAGAAACCAGTCCCATGGCCGGCAGGATGATGATATATACTTCCGGGTGACCCAGGAACCAGAACAAATGCTGGAACAGAATCGCGCTTCCGCCTTCGTTGGGTAAGCGCTTTCTGTGTTGATGCAATGAAATATATCAGACAGATAAAAACTGGTGCCGGCATGGCGATCGAACAACAATAAGATAAAACCGGAAAGTAATACAGGGAATGAAAGTACACCCAGAATAGCAGTAAAGAAAAGCGCCCAGATCGTCAGTGGCAATCTGGTCATACTCATTCCCTTTGTACGCATATTCAAAATGGTAGTGATATAATTCAGACCACCCAACAGGGATGAAACAACGAATAGTGCCATACTGATGATCCAGAAATCCATACCCGCTTTTGATCCTTCGATGCATCACCCAAGTGCACTCAGTGGTGGATAAGATGGTCCATCCACCGCTGGCCGGACCGGTTTCAATAAACAGAGAAGATAATCATCACCACACTGGCCATCCAGAAAAACCAGTAAGAAAGCATATTCAGAAAAGGAGAAGCCATATCCCGTGCACCGATCTGCAAGGGAATCAGGAAGTTGGCAAAGGTTCCGCTCAATCCACCGGTCAATACAAAAAATACGAGCACGGTTCCGTGCATGGTTACCAGTGCATAATAAGCTTCAGGTTGAATTTTTCCACCCTTGGCCCATTTACCCAAAATATCTTCCAGCCAGGGAAAAGTAGAATCAGGATATCCGAGTTGCAAGCCGGAACAATACCGACATTAATCCACCAAGAATCGCCCAGATCATTCCCGTAATCAGGAATTGTTTGCAGATCATTTTATGATCCTGGCTGAATACATATTTCGTAATAAAAGTCTCTTTATGATGATGAACGTCATGATCTCGCATCATGCAGTATCGTGTGAAACGATCACCTCACCATGTCCATGTATTGTTGATTCAGTACTCATCAGTAAAAAATTTAATTGCTTTATTTTAATTCTTTACTTGGTTGCTGCCACGAGTTTCGCAGGCGCTATCGGTTTTCACTGCAGTCTGTCTTTGCTGAATCCGCTGCCGGCGCTGCAGGCATTTTATCTTTCATCACCTGTGCATAATTCGGATTCTGCTTTGCCCGCCACAAAATAAATTCTTCCGGTGTTACCACCTTTATCATTCCCTTCATGGAAAAATGTCCTTTGCCACACATCTGGTCGCAGGAAATTTCATATTCAAAATCCGGATTACCTGTCATCTTTCTTCATTTCCTCTGTTGTATATTTTGGCGTGAACCACATGGTGGTTGGTGTTCCGGGCACAGCATCCATTTTCATTCGGAAATGCGCCAGACCCACATCATGAATCACATCCCTTGAATTGATGATCAGTTTCACCGGTTGTTTTACTACCAGATACATTGTCTGTTCGTACCACGATATCATCGTGTGATTGCTGGATCATCCCAAAACAATCCCAGTGAATTATTTTCTGCGTCACTGATATTCCTGTAATATTTTTTTCCGAAAATATCGTCCTTTCCGGGATAACGGAAGATCCAGCTAAACTGTTTACCGGTTACTTCCACCTGCATGGCATCTTTCGGCGCATCACCGGTAATCTGAAACCAGTAGATCAATCCAAATCCAACCAGTACGGTTAGTGCGATGGCAGGAACCACGGTCCAGATCACTTCCAGTTTATTATTATGCGGAAAATAATATGCTTTTCTTTTTTCAGAATACTGGTATTTATAAGAAAACCAGAACAGCAGAATCTGTGTAATGAAAAATACAACACCGGTAATGGCAATGGTGATGTACAGCATCGTGTCGATCTTTTCTCCATGATCGGAAGCAGCTTCGCCCAGGATTTTCCCTTTGAACAATTCATTGCACCAGTAAACGCCAATCAGGCCCAGCACCAGGAAAACGATCATCAGAAATCCATTGATCCGGTTATTCTGCTTCATTATTTTTCTTTTCGCCTTTCAGAATGCCTACATACTCACTGGCCTTCGCAATCTGAAAAGTGATCAGAAAGCCCAACAATAAAATCGCAATCAGAAAAATGGTTGACATGATGCTTATAAAAATTTAATCGTTTTAAATCTTTCGTACTAAGTATGATGAATAATACTTTCTTTAAAGAACGGATGATTTTTTGCCACCAGTGGATATTTGCTCAGTACACTGCCGGTCTGGTAAATGATCAGTCCCACAAATCCTGCAGCAATACCAAAATCAAAAAGGTTCATCGGCACATGATCCGGGATCAGGCTTGCCAAATACCATCTGGTAAAAATCCAGCCAGTGACCAAACAGCAAAGCTACAGACATAAAGGTTACTGTGGCATAATTGCGTTTCGAACTTCGTGCGCATATATATCAGCAAGGGAGCCAGGAAATTGATGACCAGGTTCAGGTAGAAAATCCCGGTATAGGCGCCTTCAAACCGGGGTTTGAAATAAATCGTTTCTTCCGGAATATTCGCATACCAGATCAGCATGAACTGGGAGAACCAGAGATAGGTCCAGAAAATAGAAAATGCAAACTGGAATTTACCCAGATCATGCAGATGTTCCTTGTTCACATATTCCAGGTAACCCTTATTTTTCAGATAGATAACAAACAGGGTGATCAGCGCCACACCGGCTACAAATGTGCTGGCGAAAGTGTACCAGCTGTACATGGTGCTGAACCAATGTGCATTGATACTCATCAGCCAGAGCCAGGGAACGGTAGAAGCCACGGTAAGTGCAAACCAAACAATAAATAAAGCTGCCCAAACAGTATTCTTCCAGATATATTTTTTCCCTTCTTCCACAGTCAGCGGATGATTATCGATTTCGCGGCTGATACTGCCGCATTTTATAACCCAGTACAGTCCAGAGACCGATGGTCAGGGTGGTCCAGATGGTAAAGAAAGTCGGATTCAGAAATCCTTTTTTCCCATTCAGGATCGGGTCTTTTGCCACATCGGCCTTATCCAGCCATTCATAAATGATATGTTTTATGGCCGAATACAAGGCACATCAGGATTACAAAAGTGATTCCGCCGATAACCGGTACACAGGCGGAAATGGCTTCTGTTACCCGGCGGAAAGCCAGCTGGAATCCGCCCCAGGCCAGGGTCGCAGCAGTAAAAAAGAACATAGCGGCATTCACAACCAGTAAAAAATAAACACTGTTCTGTAACAGTGTGGCCCAGAAACGGATCTGATGTGCTTCGTCGCCAGTGCCATACACAAAGTATCCGATGATCAGGGACAAGTACCCCGACAGCCATCAGCCCCATTGACCACATCCTGAAACCGGAAGGAATTTCAAAATGTTCTTTAATTGACATTCGTTAATAATTTTTATACTCGCTTCTGCTTATTTTTTTGCTGTTGAATCTGTAGCCGGCTGCAGGCTGCTGGCTTTGGCGGCTGCCTGTTTTGATTTGATATAGGCAATCACCATCCAGCGCTGCCTGGTATCCAGCTGGGAAGCATAACTTCCCATTTTATTTTTACCGTAGGTAACAGAATAAAACATCTGTCCTTCAGGCATCGCTTCATATTTTGCATCGCCTACCAGGGTGGCCGGTTTGGCCGGAAAGGGACCATCGCCACCTTTATACAGTGGACCATTGCCATCCAGTTTTGTTCCATGACAAATTCCGCAATTCACCAGGTACAGTCGTTCTGCTTCCATCATCGTGGCTGCATCCAGAGCGGTCAGCGGATTTTTAACCGCTTTGGAAGCCACATAATTGGTTGAATCCCCTGCCGTATCCTTCGGAATATCGAAATGGAAACAGTTCGCCCCGTTTCATGGTTCCCGGAACAGGGATATTGCTGTAATGAATTCCTTTCTTTAATAAGTGCTTCTCTTTGTTCAGGCGTTACCGAATAGGTTTCATAAGCCCGGCTATAAGCCATATCCGGCATATATACCCTTCCCGGATTCCGCTTCGACATCACTGCACTGCAGGAGGCGAGCACAAACCAGCGGACAAACAGAAAAGAATTAATTTTTTTTGGATCTGCATTTCAACATTCATTTCGTTATGCCAGAATAGTTTTTGCGTTATCTACAGAAGGGATGTTCTTGCTATAAGTGCCCAGCCACCAGCCTGTTTCTGCCTTCTGCATATTCACGTCTTTTGCGCCGATGCTTTCAAGAAAGCCTGCAGCTTCCGCTTCATTTGTTTTTGCTGTACATTCAATCACCATCACAAACAGATCATCAGTTGATCGCAGGTTGAAATGATGTTTTTTTACAAATGGTGCCATCTGGCAGAGATAACAAAAAGTGAGTACCATGCCTACGGCAGAAAATAATACTGTCAACTCAAATGTAATCGGTATCCAGGCAGGCAAGTGCAAAATGTGGCTTACCACCAAAATTCATTGGCCAGTCGTAAATCAATGCATAGCTGATCCCGCTCAGTGCAGTCGTTGTTCCGGTAATACCATAAATAAATCCGGCTGTATGCAGACTGGTATCCCGCAGACCCATTGCCTTATCCAGTCCATGAATCGGCATGGGTGTATACACATCATGGATTTTATATCCTGCCGTCCGCACTTTCTTCACGGCAGGAAATAATACCGCTTCATCATCAAAACTTCCAACAACAAATTTTTTAATTGCCATATTAATCGCTTTAGCAATGATCATGTTAATGCGCGTGTGCAAATTCATGAGCAAATTCTTCCGGCGATTCTTTTTCTTCAGGTCCCATCTTCTCTTTATAATTTTCACCGGATTTTTTCAAAATATGTTTGATTTCCGCCACTGCAATAACCGGGAAGAATTTCGAGAACAGGAAATAACAGGTAAAAAACAATCCGAATGTTCCCAGGTAAAATCCGATTTCCCAGATTGTCGGTGTATAATAAGTACTCCAGCTGCTGGGAAGATAATCCCGGTATACAGAAGTAACGATGATCACAAAACGTTCAAACCACATTCCGATATTTACGATCACCGACATAAAGAATGTAACCGTCAGATTTCTTCTCATTTTTCGGAACCAGAAAATCTGCGGTGAAAGTACGTTACAACCCATCATGATATAGTAAGCCCAGCCATAGGGGACTGAATAGATTCACCCGGTTTTGCATGAATGCACAGTTTTCATAATGGATTCTGGCCATACCAGGCAATAAATAATTCCGTCAGGTAAGCGATACCCACAATGGAACCGGTCAGCACAATGATTTTATTCATCACGTCAATATGCTCGAGAGTAATATATTCTTCCAGCTTCAACACTTTTCGGGTAACAATCAAGCAGGGTTTGCACCATGGCAAATCCGGAGAAGATGGCACCCGCAACGAAGTAAGGAGGGAAGATGGTTGTATGCCAGCCGGGAACAACCGATGTGGCGAAGTCGAAGGATACAATTGTATGAACAGAAATACCAGCGGTGTACTCAAACCGGCAAGTACCAGTGATAAGCGCTTCATGCCTTTGCCAGTGTTTGGTAGAACCTGTCCATCCGAAAGAAGCCACACCATAAAAAAATTTTCTCCATTTCAGTTTTGCACGGTCGCGAACTGTTGCCAGATCAGGAAGCAATCCGCAATACCAGAATAATAAGTGAAACGGTAAAATAAGTTGAGATCGCAAATACATCCCAAAGCAGCGGTGAATTAAAATTCGGCCAGAAGTGCACCGCGGGTATTTGGATAAGGCAATACAAAAAATGCCATCCAAACACGACCCATATGCCAGATCGGAAACTGTCCGGCACACATTACCGCAAAGATGGTCATCGCTTCTGCTGCACGGTTTACACCTGTTCTCCATCCCTGGCGGAATAATAAAAGGATCGCAGAGATCAGTGTTCCGGCGTGACCGATACCGATCCACCAAACGAAGTTGGTGATATCCCAACCCCAGCCGATTGTTTTATTCAGGTTCCACTGACCCGTACCATAAATTACTTCCCTGGTTACGGAAAAAATACCGAAACAAAGCAGCAGCAACGGAAATCAGAAATCCGATCCACCAGAAGTTTGCGAGGGCTTGTTTCGATCGGGCGTACAATATCTTCCGTGATCTGGTGATAATCTTTATCACCATCTACCAGTGGTGGTCTTACCTGTGATTCGTACTTTAATAATGACATACTGATGTTTATCAGCTTTTAGCTATCATTCCGCTACTGTTAGCGCAGTGATTCATTCAACAATCATCTATTACGCTTTTTCTCTTCGCTTCATGATCTATCCGTATTTCGGACCTTTGCCAGATAATTTATATTCGGCAACACATGCAATTCTTCCAGCACATAATATAAACGCTGTTCATTTTCCTGTCTTGATTTTCGCGATACCGCTCTTGCTGTATCATTCACATTTCCGAATACAATTGCATCGGTAGGACAAGCCTGCTGGCAAGCTGTTTTTACATCTCCATCTTTCAATACCCGATTTTCTTTTTTTGCTTTCAGTTTTCCATCCTGCAAACGCTGAACGCAGAAAGTACATTTTTCCATTACACCTCTGGAGCGAACCGTTACATCCGGATTCAACACCATGCGGGTCAGATCATCATTCATCATGCAACACCGCATCGTTCAGTTTACCCACACCCTGTTGATCCTGGTTATTCGGGAAACTGTCTGCACCGGTATAATCTGCCCAGTTGAAACGACGTACTTTAAAAGGACAGTTATTGGCACAATATCTTGTTCCGATACAACGGTTATAGGCCATCTGGTTCAGTCCTTCACTGCTATGGTTGGTCGCAGAAACCGGACAAACATTTTCGCAGGGCGCATTATCGCAATGCTGGCAAAGCATGGGCTGGAAAACCGTCTGAATACTATCGGGATCTGCCAGGTTTCCGGTGAAATACCGGTCAATACGCAGCCAGTGCATATCATGATAACGAAGCACTTCATTTTTACCAACAACAGGCACATTATTTTCTGCATGACAGGCAACCACACAGGCACCGCAACCAACACAGGAATTCAGATCGATCGACATGCCCCAGTGAATACCGGGTTTATCATAATACGGATATAGTGTTCCGTCTTTGGCAAATCCTTCTATGCCGCCAAATTTTGCCAGTTCCTTTTTCCTGTCTTCCAGAATTTCATCCGGCTCTTTTTTAAATTCAGCCAGGGTCATTTCCTTGATCACTGAGTACGGCCTTCATAAGAACTATGTGTCTGCGTCTGGGCTATCTTATATTCTTCGTTTGTTTTTTCGAAACTGACATCCGGCTAGCATCCATTCCACCGTTGTTCCGTTAAAACTGGCGAAAGGAAATACATTTTTACCTGCACCCACAACTGCCGTCCGATATAAGCTCCTGTATTTTTCGGATCTGCACTCTGTCGGCCATATCCCAACGCAATTGCAATTACATCATCGGGCATTCCCGGAACAGGCATTACCGGAATGGTAATTTCTGATCCGTTGGCCTTTGATTCTGATCACCTCGCGTTCAGGATGTGATTCAAATTTATCGGCCTGGTTGTGATCGCTCAGATCGATACCGTATTGTTCTTTTATAAATTTGGGAGAAACCATGGCATAGTTATCCCAGGTAGCCCGCGTGATCGGATCAGGCAATTCCAGCAGCCAGGGATTATTGGCCTGGGCACCGATACCCATGACTCACCTGCTGATACAAGACCAGTTCATGCTTGCCGCCTTTTTTCATTGAAGCAATTGCAGCAGCAGCAGCCGCGACATTTCGCTGCATTGATAAGGTGTAGTGGCAGTGCTGATCGGAGTTGTAGCAGGAACATGTTCAACCACTCCATCCTGCAATGCTTTTTCATAAGCCTTCATGACCACCCAGTTTTGCGGTCCAGTATTGTTTGAAATAATCGTCGTAAGTGCGTTTTATTGCCAGTCCATTTCAGCAGTGAATCTTCGAAGGTCTTGTCTGGAACAGCGGAGCAATCATCGGCTGCATCATGGAAATATGATCCGGTTCTGGGTTCCGCATCACCCCAGCGTTCCAGGAAATGCGGAGAAGGAAGTACATATTTGCAGAGTTCCGTGGTTTCATCCAGTCGATCGTTGAAAAGAAACCGTGGTTTTTACTTTCGTCAGACCGGTTTTGAAATTTTTTGACAGTCGGAATAGTCATATACCGGGTTCACATCATAAATCAGCAGGCTTCTATCTTTCCCTGCATTCATATCAGCAACCAGCGCTGCAAAATCACTGTCAATTCCCTGACGGGTCAGGTTGGTGGCATCCCAGGTAATCGTTGTTCCATTGGCACCGATGGCTTCGTTGATTGCATTGACAATGGTCTGCACATCTGGAATTATTGGTTCCGGAAACAACCAGGGCTTTTCCTTTATTGGCCAGCAGATCTTTGGCCGCTTTCTTAATGCCGGCTTTTAATTTTTCCGGAAGGGCCGGTGCGGTAACACTGCCGCCGACAGCTGCCAACAGAGCCAGTGCAACCGCAGCCGATTCAGAAGGTTTGTGAGTAAAACGTTCATCGGCATTGGCACCTGTCAGACTCAAAAATGATTCAAACTGGTAGTGCTTGCTCATGGCGGGTGCTTTCTCATCAATCTTTCTTCCCTTCGCATATTGCCGTGCAAATTCAATCGGGGAAAGCCAGGTTCCGAGAAAATCGGCGCCGAGACTTACAATCACTTTTGCCTTGTCGAAATGATAAGAAGGAATGGTTCTTTTTCCATAAGATGCTTCATTTGCCAGCAGCATGCCGCTGTATGAATCGGCATCGTATTGTACATGACGGCTGCCCTGGATATTTTGAAAGGGCATCCGCAATAATTTGTTTTGTGGTGAGAGAAGTAATGGTCGGTGTAAGCAAAACGGTAATTCCGCTGTCTGCCGCGGCCATTGAATCCGCAACCAGTTTGTCAAATGCTTCAAAGCTGGTCACTTCCTGCGGAACACCATTTACCATTTGCACGGGATAACGAAGACGGGCAGTATCATATAAGATCCAGAATGGAAGCCTGCACCCGGGCAGAAGTTCCGCCTTTGGTAACTCCGGATAATTCATTTCCTTCCAGTTTGATCGGTCTGCCATCCCGCACTTTGGCAACGATGGAAACGCATCACCGCCGGAAACAAAAGTAGTTGCATAATAATCTGCAACACCGGGAATCATATTTTCCGGTTTGTTAACATAGGGAATAATATGTCTTACCGGCATTTCGCAACTTGCAGCCAGTGTGGCTGCGGCAGTACTGAAACCGAGATATTTCAGAAAATCCCGGCGGGGTGTTTTTGCATCGAGCAAACCCTTGCCGTCAGTCGAATTCCATCGGAAGATCTTCCCGGAATTCATTTTCCTGATCCTTCAAATAGGATTCAGACTGATTGAGTTCCCCAAAACTTTTCCAGTACTTTTTTTCGCTCATTTGATTCCAATTTGTCCGAAATTTGAAAATTTCGAAAATTTGAAAATCTGGTAACTGGTCATCCCATTTCCAAACTTTCAAATTTCCGAATTATCTAATTTAATAATGACATTTCTGACATTCCGTTCCACCAATATTTTCAACCGTAACACTATCCATTTTTCCAGTCGCCAGGTTATGGTTGAATTTTTCGTAAATGCTATAGAATTTATTTCCGTTTCCGGCTGAATCCGGGAAATTAACCTTGGTTGTGCGGTGACAATTGATACACCAGCCCATGCTGAGTTCGGCAAATTGTTTCACTTCATTCATCTGGGTGATGTTGCCATGACAGGTCTGGCATTGTACTTTTCCGGCGCGGATATGCTGGGAATGGTTGAAATAAACATGGTCAGGCAGGTTGTGGATCTTCACCCATTCGATCTGCTTTTCCGGGTTCTGTGTATTTGCCGGCTTTCGGATCATAACCGGTATAACTATATAGTTTTTGAATTTCTGCGTTCCATCCACTTCTTTTCCATCTTCGCGGTAAAGTGGTTCTCCTTTATATTCATTGATGGCCGCATGACAATTCATACATACATTCAGAGAAGGAACTCCGGCCATTTTTGAATCCCAGGCACCGCCATGACAATAAAGACAGCTGATCTGGTTGGTACCGGGATGCACTTTATGTGAAAAAAAAATCGGTTGTTCGGGCTGATAATTCTGCTGTCGGCCCAGTCCGATCGCACCCTGCACCACATAATATCCACCCACTACAAATAAGACCAGGCCAAGAAACGTGAGATAAACTTTATTCCGGTAAAAAGGAATGGGCTCATGTGCAGGAATGCCTGCTTTATCGTCCGAAAGTTTTTTCAGGTTGCTGTTTACCTGCAGCAGCACCAGCATGATCACAGCCAGGATCAGGGTCAGGATACCGTAGAGTAGGCTGTTGTCAGCTTCCAGTGTCAGGTCCCTGGGTTTGTCACCCGGAGCCCTGCCAGCTCCTGGACCGGTTCAGGATAGGTTTCAACATATTTCAGGATCGCATCGATTTCCGCATCCGTAAGTTGCGGAAAAGTGTTCATCGGCGTTTTGCTGAACTGAACATAGAGGTCATTGAAATATTTATTGCCGGAAGCAAGCACGGCCGCATTATTCCGGATCCAGGCATGCAGTAATTTCTGATCAGGAACCCGGGCACGTAACCCCTTTCAGGGCCGGACCGGTTACTACTTTTATGGGATTATGGCAGGATGCGCAATCACTTTGGAACAAAGCCTTTCCATCCTGGGCCATCGAAAGATTTCCGTAAAACAGGACAAATGCAGTGAGGAGAAAAATGAAGGATATTCGGAAAGCACTTAGTCTGTAATGATGCATATATACAATTCTGTGTATAAATGTGAAAAATCATCTCGGGTTGGCTGCAAAAGTAAGTCAGGAAATTAACAATATACCAACATGCTGAAATTTTTTTTTCGCCTTATCTGGCCTGCATTTCAGCCGATTATGCAATTTTTCAGAAAATGAATGTCATTGCTTTGTCATCAGATTTTTCCGCTTAATTTCAACCGTGAAAAACCCTGTTTTCAAACCATTTTTTTACCACATCTTTACAAACTTTTAAAAGTCGCGCTGAATTTATTTTTTGTATGAATGAAGAATTGCTGCCAATCCGTCTTGCCATTTTTGCTTCGGGTACAGGGTACCAATGCACGCGAAATCATCCGGTATTTTCATGACAGGAGCACCTGGTTTTAGGAAGAAAGTTGAAATTGCCCTGATCGTTTGCAACAAACCCGGAGCGGGTGTTCTGGGTATTGCTGGGCAGCGGGAATTCCGTCCGTTGCTGATTGAAAAAGAAAAATTTTTCCGGGGATCCCATTATCTGGAAGAATTCAAAAGACCGGGATATTTCGTTTATCGTGCTGGCAGGATTTTTATGGAAGATTCCTTCGGAACTGATCCGTGCTTTTCCGGACCGGATCCTGAATATCCATCCGGCCCTGCTTCCATTATTCGGCGGAAAGGGCATGTATGGAAAAGCGGTACATGAAGCGGTTGTTGCTGCCGGCGAGAGGAAAGCGGAATTACCATTCATTATGTGGACGAACGTTATGATCATGGAAGGATTTTTTTCCAGGCCAGCTTGAACCTGTCGCCCGGATGAAACAGCCGAAACCCTGGCAGAAAAAATTCACGTGCTGGAACACAGGTATTTTCCGGAACAAATTGCCCGGTGGCTGGAATGCAAATTATCGTTAAACCCTTAATTGTTTGTTGCCTTCGTCCTATTTTGCCTTTTTAAGCCTAACGCCTAACGCCTAAAGCTTAAAGCTTAAAGCCTAAAGCTTAAAGCTTAAAGCTAAAGCTTAAAGCATCAATGAAAGCTATAAAGACTTAAGTTTAAAGTCAAAGCGTCAGAAGCGTTAGGCGTTAAGCGTTAGGCGTTAAGCGTTAAGCGTTAAGCTTAAAAATTTTTTCTCAATAAAATAAAGTGTTTGATTCGTTTTTACGCATATTTCAGAAAAACGATTTCTCTTGTCTTACTGGCTTTTCTTTCCATCCAGGCATCTGCCCAGCAGGTTACCATTCACGGGACCGTATTTAATATGTATAAAACCAGGCCGCTCGACGGCGTGAGTGTGGTTTGCAGTTGCGGCCGCGGAACCACCACGGATTCCAACGGTAATTATATGATCCGCGTAGATCTTTCCGATTCCCTGCGTTTTTCCTACCTCGGCCGGGTGACACAAATGTTTCCGGTTACCATGATGAATTCCACCACCGGTTTTGATATCGCCCTACATGTAAAGCCAACAGAACTGGCTGAAGTGCGCGTAGCGCCAAAAAACTATTACTTGGATTCCCTGCAGAACCGAAAGGACTATGAAAAGATCTTTAATTATACAAAACCGGGGATTTCGCATTACCGATGGTTCCAGTGGTTCGGGAGTCGGGCTCGATCTCGATCAGATAATTAATATGTTCCGGTTTAAACGAAACCGGCGGCTTGCTGGCATTTCAGGACAGGCTGATTGAAGATGAACATGACAAATTCATCCATCACCGGTTCACGCGCTATATCGTTAAAAAAATTACCGGCCTCAACGGCGACTCGCTGGATAATTTTATGTTCCGTTTCCGTCCTTCTTATCGAATTCACGAAAATCGCCACCGATTATGAATTCTATGATTATATCAAACTCGCTTACCAGGATTACCTGGGACAAGCATTTAGTATTTCAGAAGAGAAGATGCCGACCACGATCGCCCCTCAATTAAACGTTCAACGGTCACACTGTCACACTTCAACTCCATCTCAATACAACAATTAACGCCTTATGGCTTTAAGCCTTACGCATTAAGCTTTACGCTATTGACTTACAATCTCTAAATTGTAGTCTCAATGCAATTACTGCGTCATATCCCCTTTTTAAAAGCTGTTTTTCTTCACAGCATCTCTGCTTTCGGAGGACCGCAGGGTCATATCGGGATGATGATGAAAACTTTTGTGAACCGCCGGCACGATATTACCGAGGAAGAACTGATGGACTACAATGCCTTCTGCCAGCTGCTTCCCGGCGCTTCTTCCACCCAAACCCTTACCCTGATTGGATATAAACGCGGCGGAATTCCGCTGGCCGTTCTCACACTGATTATCTGGATACTGCCCGCCTGTATCATCATGGGCGTTTTTTCATTTTTTGTTGAATATATGAATCACAAAAACGGAAGCGCCGACCTGTTTCGGTTTATTGAACCGATGACCGTCGGATTCCTTGCTTATGCCGCCTGGAAAGCTTTTCGGGTTTCCGTACACAATACCATCACACATATTATTATGGTGGTGTCGGCGATTTCGACTTTCCTGCTTTTTAAAACGCCCTGGATTTTCCCGATTGTGATCGTGCTCGGCGGACTGATCACCAATATCAGCAGCAAACGTATTCCGCAAAAAGAATTGATCACCCGGAAAATCAAGTGGGCCAATATCTGGCTTTTTGCCTTCATTTTTATTATGGCAGGTGCTTCCAGTGAACTCGCCAGGAAAAATAACTGGCCCCACCGCCGGCCCATCAATCTTTTTGAAAATACTTATCGGTTCGGAAGCCTGGTTTTTGGCGGCGGACAGGTGCTGATCCCATTCATGTACGAACAGTTCGTTGCGCGACCGGAATCCCAAAAACTGATTCAGCGAAATCCCAATATTGTAAAGATCAACAAGGATGATTTTTATCACAGGCGCCGGATTTGTACGCGCAATACCCGGACCCGTTTTTTCCGTTTCTTCCTATATGGGCGGCATCGCCATGAAGGATCTGGGATTTTCCATGCAGGTAATGGGATGTGTGATCGGATCCGTCGCTATTTTTTTACCCAGCGCCCTGCTGGTACTTTTCTTTTTTCCGATCTGGTACAATCTGAAAAAATATGCAACAGTTTATCGTGCCCTCGAAGGGATCAATGCCGTTGTTGTCGGCATCATGATCGCCAGTAGTTTTTATATGATGAAGGATTATACATATACCACGCCGCTCAATTTATGGGAGAATATTGGTGTGGGCGTACTAACTTTTTTTCTGCTGCTCTACAGCAAACTTCCTTCACCGGTAATTGTAATGATTTGTTTGTTGCTGGGATGGATTCTTTGAGTTGACGGTGACCTGGTATGCAGGGTTGACGGTTGACGAGCATCGGATCAATGATATACGTTTCACGATCAACGATTTACGATCCACGATTCCCAAAAAATCTGTTCCTCTTGCACTTAGGCTATTAGGCTTTAAGCTTTAGGCTTTACGACTTGTCCTTACTTGTTAAAAATGAGGGCTTTCCCGATCTCGTAAGGGAATCCGGACAGTTAAAGTTAAATTTGCTCCCCCTAGATAAGTATTATTGAATAAACGTCAAATACATATTGGCCTTGTTGGAAATCCGAATAGTGGAAAAAGTTCTCTTTTTAATGCCCTGACTGGTCTTCATCAGAAAGTAGGAAATTTTCCCGGCGTCACCATCGACAAAAAAACCGGCGTCAAGCGATCTCGGTGCGGGTAACCTGGCCCAGATTGTCGACCTGCCCGGAACCTATAGCCTCTATCCCAAACGTTCCGATGAATGGGTCACCTATAAAATATTGCTGAATCAGGACCAGGAAATAAAAGTGGATATGGTTGTCTTACTTGTGGATGCCAGTAACCTGCGCAGAAACCTGCTTTTCTGTTCCCAGATCATCGACCTGAAAATTCCCGTGGTCATCGCACTTACCATGATGGACCTGGCTGCAAAAAAAGGAATTGAAATTGATGTGCCCGGTCTCGAAAGAGAACTGGGCGTTCCGGTGGTTCCTGTAAATCCGCGAAAGAATAAGGGCATGCTCCAGCTGAAAAGAATTCTCGCCCAGCGCGCGAATCATCTTCACCAGGCGCCGGTAAGGGATTTTATTCCCAACCATGCCCTCGCAGAAGATGCCGTTTCCCAGGTACGGCAGATCATGCCGGAGATCAGCGATTACACTGCACTCCATTACCTGATCAACCACGAATCATTTCATTTCAAAGCGGACCTGCACCACCGCATCGAAAGCATTGAGGAACTGAATCAGTTCAATCATACCCGTGTGCAGGCGGAAGAAATCCTGCAACGCTATACCCGTATCCGCCAGGTGATGCAGCAAACCATCTCTGAACCCGATCCCCTGCAAAAAACGCTTTTCACGGAAAGACTCGATAATATTCTCCTCAACCGGGTTTGGGGTTATGTGATTTTGCTCACTGTTCTGTTCCTGCTTTTTCAGAGTGTATTCTGGCTTGCCCAGTTCCCGATGGATGGCCTCGACTGGGCATTTACAAAAATGATCAGCTGGGTTTCCGCACAACTGCCGGACGGATGGTTCCGTGATCTGATGGTAAACGGACTACTGGCCGGGCTCAGCGGCATCCTCGTTTTTATTCCGCAGATCATGATCCTGTTCGGGCTCATTACCGTGCTGGAAGACACCGGTTATATGGCGCGAATCAGCTTTCTAACGGATAAGCTCATGCGTAAAGTAGGGCTCAACGGAAAATCTGTCATGCCCATGATCAGCGGATTTGCCTGTGCCGTCCCTGCCATCATGAGCAGCCGTAATATTGAAAACAGAAAAGAAAGACTGCTCACCATACTGGTTACGCCGCTGATGAGCTGCAGTGCCCGGCTTCCGGTTTACACCATGCTGATTGCACTGGTGGTTCCCAATTATAAAATCTGGGGATTTTTCAACAGCCAGGGTCTTGTGATGATGGGCCTCTATCTGTTGGGTGTTATCGCGGCGCTGATCGTTTCCTATGTCGCCAAGAAATTCATTCATTCAACCGAAAAAAGTTTTTTCATACTTGAACTGCCCATATACCGTGCACCGCGCTGGAAAAATGTGGCCATCACCATGGTGAGCAAGGCCAGGATTTTTGTGCGTGACGCGGGTAAAGTAATCATCGTGATCAGCATGATCCTCTGGGGACTGAGCAGTTATGGTCCCAAAGAACGCATGCATGCGGTAGCTGAAAAATATGCGCATGTACCGACCCTGACCTGAAGGCAAAAAATGCAGAACTGCTGGAAAATTCTTATGCAGGTATTTTGGGAAGAACCATTGAACCCGCAATCAAGCCACTTGGCTATGACTGGAAAATCGGTATCGCCCTGATCACTTCCTTCGCTGCCCGGGAAGTTTTTATTGGTACCATGGCTACATTATATAGTGTGGAAGGCGGCAAGGGAGCGAACCCACAAACCTTACGGGAAAGAATGGCTTCCGCCAAAACCGATGACGGAGCAAAAGTATATACGCTTGCCACAGGCGTCTCCCTGATGATATTTTATGCATTCGCCATGCAGTGCATGAGTACCCTGGCAGTTGTCAAACGCGAAACCCGCGGATGGAAATGGCCGATTATTCAGGTAATCTATATGACGGGACTGGCTTATGTTGCGAGCCTGATTGCCTATCAGCTTTTAAAGTAAAAAGGATTTTCTACTTAATAATAAGTGCTTTCAGCAGCATTAAAGTAAAAATGATTTTCTACTCAATAAAAGTGCTCTCAGCAATATTAAATTAAAAAGGACTTTCTACTCAACAAACCTTCTACTCAGCAAACCTTTTCCTCAGCAAACTTTCTACTCGACAACAAACGCTGTCTGGTAAAAATTATTTACCGCCCCTACCGGCCGGAGTTTTACATAAAAAGATTCGGTGAATATTTTGAACGCGAGAAATTCGTGATTGGCTACATTGAACTCATCAAAGAAAATGATGTCGCCCTTTTTCAGATAAGGATACAGTTGGGAGAGAACAAAAATGGTGGAAGAAAAAAGATCGGCATCCATGTGGATGATTTTTGGTTTGCTCTGAAGCAAAGCTTTATTCGAATCGATAAAGCCGTGCAGTGATTCCTGGAAAATCCCCTTTATGAATTCTGCCCTGTCATCACTCACCTGTGCGGGATCGAATGCCATCGCTCCTTTTTTGTATCCGCCCCAATCTTCGGGCAGGCCCTCAAAAGTGTCGAAACCGCGAAAAACAGAACCGGGATGACTGTTTTTCTTCATCCACCAGAAGAATGAACTGCCTGAGGCCACACCGAACTCCATATATAAGAGCTCCTTTTTATCCAGTTCATAATGTGACGCGACCGCATCATAAAGCCTGTAGCGTTTGGGATAATCCCGTTTCCAGGAATAAAAGTCATTGATTAGCAAGTCCGTACGATTCGCCCCGCTAATCCATGAACGGAGAAGGTTGAAATTCCGCAGGAAGAAGAATAAGTGATTGAAAACTGAAAACAGGCGTAGAATACCACTCCACAGAAGGAAATCCTTAAGAAATTTGACGATTCTCATCTTCATACGGCCAAAAATAAGCTTAAAGCCTAAAACTGAAAGCTTTTCATATGAATAGTTTATTTAATAGAATGGACTGATTCTTAACAGATTAAGAGGGAAAAAGGCTTTGTAAAATTGTCAATATGTCTTACCTTTGCGGACCAGCTGAAAAAAAATAAGGTCGGCTGTAGAAACAGCTGACCTCTAACGATTGCTTGCCATATGAAAAAAGGTAGTATTCTAACTTATTGAAATACTGCAGTTTAATTATCCAAGACCTCTAACGAACTTACCACTAACGATTGCCTGCTGTATTTTTCTCTTTTGTTATCACAAATTTAAGAGGGTAAATGGTTCATTTCAAACCATCTTATTCTTGTTTTAATCATGCCAAAACTGCTTATCTTTTCGTGGAAGTGTTGCCTGGACGCAGTTTCAGCAAAATTTATTAATGATGGCCAACCGTTCTCAGGATATTTTATTTCAATTGATTCGTTCACTCGAAAAGTCGGAAAAACGGCATTTCAAGCTCTATATTAAGAGGAGTTCAGGAAACGAAGACCTTAAGATCGTCCAGCTCTTTGATGCGATGGACAAAATGCAGGATTATGACGAAAAACTCCTGCTCAGGAAGCTTCCTTTTACCAAATCCCAGCTTTCAAATCTGAAGACGCATCTCTATAAGCAATTGCTGGCGAGTCTTCGCCTGCTCAAAACAACTGAGAATACCGATCTGCAGTTGAGCGAGCACATGGACAATGCACGTTTGCTATATAATAAAGGACTAAAGCACCAGAGCCTGAAGATCCTCGAAAGAGCCAAAGAAATTGCCAAGGCAAATAACAAAATGAATTTTCTCGCGCAGCTGATATCGCTCGAGAAAAAGATCGAAACCCTGCATATTACGCGTACAACGATCGAAAAAACAGAATTGCTTACCCGCGAAGCCCGCGATGTCAGTGAACATATCGATCGCGTAACACGACTTTCCAACCTGGCGCTCCTGCTCTATCGCTGGTATGTGGAATTTGGTCACGCACGAAACGAGGCCGATGTAAAAAGATTGAGAGAGTTTTTCAAACAGAACAGCCTTGAGGATACTTCCAACCTCAATGATTTTTACGAAAAATTATATCTCTACCAGAGTTACAGCTGGTTTGCATTTATCCGCCAGGACTTTCTGATGTATTACCGCTACGGTCAAAAATGGATTGACCTTTTCGAACGTGAACCGCTGATGATTTCCGTTGAAACGGGTCACTATGTAAAAGGCATGCATAATATGCTGAATGCATTATTTGATCTGCGGCATTTCAGCAAATTCGAGGTGATCCTGAAAAAATTTGAAGACGTATTACAAGACGCCGCAGGGACAACATCATGATAATTTCCGGATTCACACCTGGGTATATATTCACCTGGCGAAAATAAACTGGCACCTGATGACCGGCACATTCAAGGAAGGCCTTGCGCTGGTACCGGAGATTACAGAAAAACTGAAAGAATATGACAGGTATATTGATCATCACCGGATACTGGTCTTCAATTATAAAATCGCCACACTTTATTTCGGCAGCGGCGACTATAACACTTCTATCGACTACCTGCATCTGATCATTAACGACCATGTTGATCTTCGCTATGACCTGCAATGTTATGCACGGCTGGTACATTTACTCGCTCACTACGAACTGGGGAATTATGAACTCATGGAATCGCTGACCAAATCGGTTTACCGGTTCATGGCGAAAATGAAAAACCTTACCGTAGTGGAGGAAGAGATGTTCAAATTTTTAAGAAAGAGTTTTCAGTTTCCGAGAAGGGAAATCAAATCCGAGCTCGAAAAACTTCTCAGCAAGATCAAACATCTCGAATACAATCATATCGAAACCCGTTCATTCGCCTATCTCGATATTATCTCCTGGCTGGAAAGCAAACTGCAGGAAAAAACCATGAGTGAAATCATCTATGCCAAGTACCAGCTGCGCAAAAAACGGAAGGTAAAGACGGAAGCTTTAGTGCTAACTGCCTGATGGATATCGTGGATCGTAGATCGTGGGTCGATAAACGATCTACGATACACGGTCAATCCCGCACGTGCGGGACCAACCAATCTACCGGTCACTTCCTGTCCGTTTCCGAACATCCCCCTTTGCGCGGCCGGTACGCAATCCATTCTCAATTAGGCTATTACAACGCGGCATTTTAATTGGACGCATTTCGCGATCCACGATACACGATACACGATACACGATACCGTAACAATAAACGATCAACCTAAAAAGATTGTATGTTTAAAAATTACCTAAAGACTTCCTTCCGCTTTCTGCTGAAGAACAAAACCTACAGCTTCATCAACATATTCGGGCTGGCATTGGGAACGCTTTGCTGTGTGTATATCATTCTGTACGTAGCGGATCAGTATAGTTATGACCAGCATCACCGGGATGCGAAAAACATTTACCGGATCACTGGCGATCTGGAACTCGCCGGCGACAAACACCACAACGCAACCTGTTCCCCTCCCGTCGCGCCTGCAATGAAAAAAGATTTCGGCGAAATAATTCAGTTCGCCCGTGTAGTGCCCACATTAGGCGTGGTAAAACACCTCATGACCTACAAGGAAAAATCTTTTTACGAGGATCAGGCATTTTTTGTAGACTCCACTTTCTTCGAAATATTCAATTACCATTTTGTATATGGCAATCCGGCGTCGGCCCTGAAAGAGCCTTATTCCATCGTACTGCAGCAGTCTGTTGCGAATAAATTTTTCGGAAATGATGATCCGGTCGGGAAAACGATCACCCTCCACAACGGCTATGGCAAAACGGATTTTAAAGTAACCGGTGTAGTGAATGAAAGTCTGGGCAGAACGCAGATCGAAGCCAACATGTTTATCACCATGAACAGTGGCGGCATCGGCGGATACGTAATCGACAATCATTTGTTTGCAGGAAATAATTTCACCTATAGTTATATTAAAATCCGCCCGGATACAAGAGTCGCGGACCTTGAAAAAAAATTGCCTGCCTTCCTCTTGAAATATGGCGGTGACCAGATGCGGGAAATGGGGATGAAGAAATCCCTGCATCTCCAGCCCCTGCGCTCTGTACACACAACAGGCGGTTATGAAATCGAGATCAGCAAAACGACCAGCAGCTCCTTCTTATATATACTGATCCTCATCGCCGTGATGATACAGGTGATTGCATGTATCAATTTCATGAATCTTTCCACCGCCCGTGCATCCAAACGCGCCAAAGAAGTTGGCGTGCGTAAAGTGGTTGGCGCTGGTAAACAGGCGTTGATCAGACAATTCCTCACAGAATCCATTATTTTGTCCCTGATCGGAATTCTGATTGCCGTGCCACTGCTGGTGCTGGCAATGCCCCTGCTGAATCAGATCACGCAGACAGATATTCAACTTTCTCTTTTTTCCGATTTCCGTCTATGGCTTTTCCTCTTCGGACTGGTTATCGTAACCGGACTACTCGCCGGTAGCTATCCCGCATTTTATCTTTCTGCTTTCCAGGCGGTTAAAGTAATCAAGGGAAATTTCACCAACCAGATTTCGGCTACTGCGATCCGCCGTTCTTTGGTGGTATTCCAGTTTGTACTTTCCATCGTTCTCATCACAAGCATAATCATCATTTACAGCCAGCTCAATTATATTAAAAACAAGGATCTCGGATTTAACAAAAATCAGAAACTGATTTTTGATTTTTATACAGAAGAAACGCAAAGCAAGATGGCGTCATTGAAAGATGATCTGCTGAAACTTCCTGAAGTAAAAGATGCTAGCATTGCCAATCTTTATCTGGGCATTCAGGTGATGCGGGACCATGGCGTATATCCGCCAGGAGGCAATATGGCCACATCCATCGACGCGCAGAATATCGCAACGGATGAACATTATTTGCATACCAATGGCATTCAAATTATTTCCGGCCGCAACTTTCGACAGAATGATACGGGCCGTGTACTCATCAACGAAACGCTCTGCCGCAGACTGGGTCTGAAACCGGAAACTGCACCGGGCACCCGCCTCTATACACAGTATACACCTGATCCGGTAACCTTTGTAGAGGTGGTTGGTGTGATGAAGGACTTTAACTTCAGTTCCCTGCACAACGATATCAAACCCTTCTTTTTTGCTTATGAGAACGACTGGAAGAAAATGGATATACTGGTGGTTGCTGCGAACAGCACCAACTATTCTTCCCTTTTATCAAAAATGAAATCCATCTGGAACCAGCATCTTCCCGGAATTCCATTTGAATTCATGTTTATGGATGAAGTGGTTCAAAAACAATATGAAGCGGATATGACGCTCGGAAATATCATCAATTCCTTTACGCTGATGGCGATCCTGATTTCCTGCTCTCGGTTTATTCGGACTCGCCTCATTCAGTGCCGAACAGCGCAGTAAGGAAATAGGAATCCGGAAAGTGCTGGGAGCAAGTGTTTCAGGAATCGTAACGCTTTTGTCGAAAGATTTCCTGAAACTCGTTTTTGTATCCATCGTGATCGCCACACCACTCGCCTGGTGGGCCATGAGTAAATGGCTGCAGGGATTCAGTTACAAGGTTCCCATCACCTGGTGGATGTTTGCGCTCGCAGGGTTTATCGCCATATTAATAGCATTTTTCACTGTAAGCTTTCAGGCGATAAAAGCAGCAGTGGCGAATCCGACTAAGAGTTTGAAGACGGAATAGACTACGAGAGTATGGAAGTATGGAAGTGTGGGATCCTATGCTTCCAAACTTCCATACTTCCACACTTCCATACTTTCCTCCATACTCTCACACATGGAACGAGAAATCTGGTTTTTACACCAAATTATTTTAACTGACCGGCAATCACCTTAACGGATTCGCTGATCATATCCGGATTCAGGACATTTCCGTTATTACTTATAAAATAATAGACTGCACCTGTTTTGGATTTTTCATTTTTTGAAATGGTATAGGCATAGCGCGCAATGATGCCATATTTTTTAACTGTATCCGCGTTTGTAATCAGATTTTCTATGGAATCCATTTCCTTTTTCATGTAATTGATCTCTTCCTGCGCATAACCCGTATCAGCTGCCTGATTCCGTTTTTTTGCAATGAGTTCCGTTTCCAGTCTTGCCTTCTCTCTTGCATAAAGGGAGTCAAATACAATTTGTCCGATCTTCTCCGTCAGCGAATCCATTTTCACCAATTGAAAAGAATCCACCCTTATGGAAGAGTCGATCTTTAGTACCCGGTTAGAGAAATCCTTCCTCACCTGTTCCGTATAAGAAGGTTTGCTGCCGCAATAGGCAAGTAACAGGTAATAAAATAGTATGGGAAAAACGCTTTTTCAAAATGATCATTAAGTTGAATCAATATAAGTAAAAACAACCAGGCAGGTGTGAATGTATGGAAGTCCCATACTCCCATACTTTCACACTTTCATACTTTCTTCAGTTTTTCGATTGCAGCATCAATGGTTTCCTTCTTTTTGGCAAAACAGAAACGGACTACATGATCGTCTTTTCCGGACTGATAAAAAGCAGAGACCGGAATGGCGGCAACACCATGATGTACCGGAGATTTTTTGCAAATTCTGCATCCGGTTCGTCGGAAATTTCCTCGTAGGAATAGATCTGAAAATAACTGCCATGGGTCGGCAGAGCTTTAAACCGCGTTTCCGACATTCATGCTCCTGGAAATAATCTCTTTTCTTCTGCATGAAACCGGGCAGGGAAAGATAATGCTCCGGTTCTTTTAAGAAATTCCGCCAGTGCCACCTGCGTGGGCGTAAAACAACTGAAGGCATTGAACTGGTGGAATTTCCGGAATTCTTTCGTCAGCCACTCCGGAGCCACACAATATCCCTGTTTCCATCCCGTACAATGAAATACTTTTCCGAAGGAAAAACAAACGAAACTTCTTTCGAACAAATCCGGGATACCGAAGCATCGAGCAGTGAGGTAAACCATCGAGGATGATATGTTCATACACTTCATCCGAAATAATAAAAATATTGGTATCCTTCACCAGCCTGCGCAATTCTTCAATATCCTCCGGAGAAAGCACAGCGCCCGTCGGGTTATGCGGCGAATTCAGAATGATTGCTTTTGTCTTTCGCCGTTTTCGCAGCGCGCACTTTTTCCCAGTCGATACGGTATGAAGGAAATTCCAGTGGAACCGCGTACCGGGACGGCGCCATTCACTTCAATATTCGGAATATAGCTGTCATAAGCCGGTTCAAAAACAATCACTTCATCACCCGGTTGCAGGATGGTACTGAGTGCTGTATAAATCGCATAGGTGCCGCCGGCGGTGATCGTGATTTCAGTATCCGGATGAACCGTATGTTTGTATAAGAATTCAATTTTATCCGCCAGGGTCTCGAGCAATGGCGGATGACCCGGCATCGGTGCATACTGGTTAAATCCATCCCGCATGGCTTTGGTCACCAGTTCTACCAGTTCAGCATCCATCGGAAAATCAGGAAACCCCTGTCCCAGATTGATGGCCTTGGTCTTGGTCGCCAGCCCGCTCATCACGGTGAAGATGGTGGTGCCTACGTTGGGGAGCTTGCTGTGGAAGTTCATGTTTGTTGACAGTTGACAGTTGGCAGTTGACGTGATTGTTACTTGTCGGTTGCGCTCGTTGAATGATTTGACATATTTTCAATTGTCATTTGCTAATTCAATTTTGAATTCTACAATTGACAACTCCACATTCACCAATTATAAATATTCATCTCCTATATTTCTCCGCACCTCCGCCACATAATCCTTGATCTCCTGTTCCTTATCTCGTTTGCAGATCAGCAGCACATCAGGGTGTATCGACAATAATAAAATCTTCCAGTCCCTGGAGCACCAGTAATTTTTTGTTGCCGGAATGCACCATGCATTTGGTAGCGTCGATCACCACCACATTTTTTCCGGCAATGGCATTTTCCAGATAATCTTTTTCCAGGTTTTCATACGCACTGTTCCAGGTTCCCAGATCACTCCATCCGAATGAAGAAGGAATCACATATACATTATTGCGCTTTTTCCATGATGCCGAAATCAATGGAAATAGTCGTGCAGAGAGGATAAATATGTTCAAGCGCTTTTTTCTCTTCGGGTGTATTGAATGCATCTTTTTCAGCCACAAACACATCATACATTTCCGGCAGATATTTTTCAAAGGCCTTGATAATATTTTTTACCTGCCACACAAAGATGCCCGCATTCCATAAAAAATCACCGCTGGCCAGAAATGTTTTTGCCAGTTCCAGGTTGGGTTTTTCGGTAAATGTTTTTACTTTATATACATTGTCGGTCACCGATTGCAGTTCGCGCTGAATATATCCGTAACCTGTATTGGGTTTTAGTGGGGTAATGCCCAGGGTGATCAACGCATTGTGTTTGTTCACAAAACTCAGTGCTTCCAGACAAACTTTCTTAAATGCATTCCGGTCCAGGACCAGATGATCTGCAGGTGCTACGATCAGCGAAGCTTTCGGATCCTTCTGCATCAGCTTGAAAGAAATATAAGCAATACAGGGTGCCGTATTTTTGCGTGATGGTTCTCCGAGAATATTTTCCTTGCGGATCATGCGGCAACTGTTCCTTTACGATATGCATGTATTCGTTGGAAGTAACCACATAAATATTTTCCGGAGGAATAAAATCAGTCAACCGTTGAAAGGTTGCCTGGATCAGGGTTTGGCCCGTATTTAATATATCCAGAAACTGTTTGGGAAAATCCTGCCGGCTCATTGGCCAGAACCGGCTTCCAATTCCTCCGGCCATGATTACTACGTACTGATGCTCGTTCATTTGTACAGTTTAAAATTTGAACGTTGATCGTTGATCGTTGATCTGATCTTGATCAACGATCCAGACTTCCATACTCCCATACTCCATACTCAACTCTAAATAATTCCCTCTTTAATCAAATCATGCAAATGAATAAATCCCGCATGTACTGATTTCCGTCCATCACCGGCAACTGGCTGATATCTTTTGTTCGCAAAACTTCCAGCGCTTCCACTGCCAGTGCATCTGTTCTGAATTGTTGTTGGGTTTGAACTCATGATATCCTGTGCACGTACGCCGGATGCATCAGCATTTTTCTCCAGCATTCGTCTCAAATCTCCATCGGTAATGATACCCAGCAATTCCTGCGTCCGTCCACAACGGCTGTTGCCCCCAGTCGTTTTGATGTCATTTCCATGATCACTTCTTTCAGAGAAGCCTCTGGATTCGACCTGCTGGTTTTGCATTATGAATATAAAGATCCTTCACCCGCAGGTATAATTTTTTTCCCAGCGTGCCGCCGGGATGGAATCGCGCAAAATCATCCGTACCGAATCCCCTCATTTCCATCAGCGTGACCGCCAGTGCATCACCCATCACCATTTGCGCAGTCGTGCTGCTGGTGGGTGCCAGATTATTCAGACAGGCTTCTTCTGAAACCGTTGTATTCAAAAAAATATCTGCTTTTTTTGCCAGCATGGATTGTTCATTGCCGACCATGCCGATCAGTTTATTTTTATCGCGGGTCAGCAAGGAAGCAGTACTTTGATTTCCGGGCTTTCACCGCTTTTGCTGATAATCATCAGGATATCATCTTCCCCCACCATACCCAGATCGCCATGGATGGCATCGGCTGCATGCATGAAAGCGGCAGGCAGTTCCGGTTGAATTCAAGGTGGCCACAATTTTTTGGGCGATGATGGCACTTTTTCCGACGCCGCTGATCACCATCCGTCCCTTGCAGGCAGCAATCGTTTCCACAGCCTTACAAAACTCATCATTGATATAATGCTTCCATGGCGCGAATGGCTGCAGCTTCCTTTCGAATGATGTTCAGGCCGGATGCCCGGATGTTTCCTTTCGTCATGGATAAGGCGCAAAATTATGGTTTTCCTTAAGGCTCAGAACTATGCGCAAAAGCGAAATTTTTAACAAATTCCAGCTTTATACCACCCTTTAATTTTTGTAACTTCGCCCACCTCGGAAAAAATGCCTCTGGCCAGTTCTGAATAACTTACTTGCTTACCATTCCCGGATTTTGATTATCTTAAGTAATTTGACAATTTATGTGTGAAGGAAAAAAATTGAGTATGGCAACAACCACTAAGAAAAAACCCACTACCAAAAAAGACAACCTTATTTGACGAAGTAAAGCCCTACCGGAATCGTAGATCCGAAATTACTGCAGCAATCTGCAGGAACATTTTGGCTTTGACGGATTCAAAGAAAACCAGGACGCAATTATCAAATCCGTATTGAGCGGTAAAGACACTTTTGTGATCATGCCCACAGGTGGCGGCAAATCCCTTTGTTACCAGCTGCCCGCCATGATGAGTGAAGGTGTGGCCATCATCGTGAGTCCGCTGATCGCCCTGATGAAAAACCAGGTTGACCTGGTGCGCGGTTACAGTGACAAGGATAATGTGGCGCATTTTCTGAATTCCACCCTCAACAAAAAACAAATCAAGGAAGTTCATGATGACCTGCTCAATGGTCATACCAAGATGCTCTATGTGGCTCCGGAAACGCTGACCAAACAGGAAAACCTCGATTTCTTCAGCGATCTGAAAATATCTTTTTTCGCCGTTGATGAAGCCCATTGTATTTCAGAATGGGGACATGATTTTCGTCCGGAATACCGCCGACTCCGTGAGATCATGGACCTGATCAATCCCAATGTTCCGGTGATCGCTCTAACGGCCACGGCTACCCCAAAAGTGCAGAGTGATATCGTCAAGAATCTTGTCTCTGCGTGATCCCGAAATTTTTATTTCTTCCTTTAACCGGCCGAATCTGTATTATGAAATCCAGCCCAAGATGAAGAAGGATCAGACGATCAGGAATATTGTAAAATTTATTGTCGGACATAAAGGCAAGAGCGGAATCATCTATACCCTAAACCGCAAAACGACAGAAGAACTGGCCGATATGCTGGTGGCCAATGGCATCAAAGCCGTGGCTTATCATGCCGGACTGGACAGCAAACTGCGCGCAGAACGACAGGATCTTTTTATGAATGAAGACGTGCAGGTGATCGTGGCCACCATTGCCTTTGGCATGGGCATCGACAAACCCGATATCCGTTTTGTGATTCATTATAATATTCCGAAGTCCATAGAAAATTATTACCAGGAAACCGGTCGTGCCGGTCGCGATGGACTGGAAGGCAATTGTATTTTATATTATTCGCATAAGGATGTGCAGAAGCTGGAGCATTTCATGAAGGACAAACCCCTGAGTGAACGCGAAGTGGGTGCCCAGCTGATCAATGAAACCGTAGGTTATGCCGAAACCGGTGTTTGCCGCCGCAAAGTGCTGATGAGTTATTTCGGTGAAGAATATGATGCACCGAATTGCGGTGAATGTGATAACTGTCGTCATCCGAAAGAAAGAATTGAAGCGAAGGACAATGTGGTCGAAGGCGTTGAAAACGATAAAGGCATTGGATGAACGCTTTGCCACAGACTATACCGTGAATGTGATCGTAGGTAAACTGACTCCGCAGCTCATGATGTTCCGTCATGAAGGCCTTGCTGAATTCGGCATCGGCAATGATGAAACAGAATATTACTGGAATTCCCTGCTCCGACAGATGTTGCTGGAAGATCTGCTGAAAAAAGATATTGAAGAATATGGTGTGCTGAAGATCACGAAGAAAGGACAGGATTTTCTGAAGAAGCCAAAATCCTTCAAGATCGTTCTGAACAATATGTTTGAAGAAGCGAATGAAGAAGATGATGAAGAAGCAGCAGAAGCCGGTGCCGGCTACAGCAGCCAGTGATGAAAAACTGTTTGAAATGCTGAAGGATCTGCGGCAGAAAGAAGCCAAGAAAAAAGGACTGCCTCCATTTGTGATCTTCCTGGAAAATTCTTTGCAGGATATGGCCACTTTATATCCGACCACGATCGCAGAACTGGAAAAATGCCAGGGTGTAAGCAAAGGAAAAGCCATCCGTTATGGCAAACCTTTTATCGAACTGATCGCGAAATATGTTGAAGAAAATGATATTGAGAAGCCCGATGATTTTGTGATGAAGAGTGTGGTGAATAAGAGTGTCAACAAAGTATATATCATCCAGCAGGTAGATAAAAAAATTCCACTGGAAACCATTGCGAAGAATAAGGACATGCGCCTGGATGCCCTGCTGGAAAATATGGAAACCATTGCCGCCAGCGGCACCAAACTGCACCTGAATTATGTCATCGATGAAATGCTGGACGAAGACGAACAGGATGAGATCATGGATTATTTCAAAAGCTGCGAAACCAGCAGTCTGCAGGTAGCGCAACAGGAACTCGCCGATGGCAATTACACCTGGGAGCAGCTGAAGATGATGCGGATTAAGTTCCTGAATGAATACGGAATGTAGATTTGATGTGCGGATTTACTCAGACTGATGCGGACGATGTGCGAATGCTGTTGAACCGGCCAATTGCAGGAATTTCGCACATCCTCATCATATGCGGATAATCCGCACATTACCTTTGGCTATTTCTTCATTTCCTCCTATTTTTGCTGCCCTGTAAGGGATACCAGATCTAAGACTGGCCTATCGAGCCTTGATACCTTGATTCTTGTATCCTTAAGGAGGATGGTGCGGTAGCTCAGTTGGTAGAGCAAAGGACTGAAAATCCTTGTGTCGGCGGTTCAATCCCGCCCCACACCACAGATTTTTAGATAAGCCATGCAAACTAAAAATTTGCGTGGCTTTTTTATTTTTCAATGCCCGGGCGGGCATCTTACGATAGCCAAATTAATCCTAACTTATCCTGATTTCCTTCCCCCAGGAAGACGCAAAACCACAGCCACCCCTTTTGGCCCTAATATGTTATGTCCAAAAAGAAAATAATTCAGCTCGAAAAAACAAATGCAAGGCTTGCAAAGGAGCTGCTCCAAAAAGAGCGGGAACTTAAAATTGAATCGTCACTCGAAAAAGTGCGTATCATGGCCATGGCGATGACAAATCGTGATGACATGCTTACGATATGCAAGGCCATTTCCACTCAATTGAAATTATTCGGTGTAAAAGAAATCCGGAATGTGCAAACGGCGATTTTTTACAAAGAGAAAGGTATTTATATGAACTATGAATACTATACAAAGCACAGGAAAACTTTAATAACGGAGACAAACTATGGAACTAGTTAAACTCGAAAGGGACTTCGCAAAAAAAATGCTGAAGGGTAAGGGCGAATTTTTTTTCACCCATCTCAAAGGGAAAAAAGTTAAAGAATGGCTGAACTATCAGAAAACGACAAATGTATTCATAGACAAATTTCTGGAATCCGCTTCTTCGCTCAACTATTACTGGTATTCGCTCGGTCCGGTTGCACTCGGCATCTCTACCTATCATCCGCTGGCGAAAAATGAGCAGGGGTTATTCCATCGTTTCGTGAATGTATTTGAGCTCGCTTACCGAAAATATCTTGATATTGAAAACGCCGATAGCGCAGGCAAGGGAAGCACTGATCCAGGCATCACTGGAAAGAGTACGCGCAGGTTCTCTGGCGATGCTCAAAAGCGATGAATTGATACAGGCAGGTGAATTGCTATGGCATGAATTGCGCAAGCTCGGTATCGAAAGTCTCTCCAGCGGCTATGTAGTCATGGACAGGGATGAAAAAATTGGCTGGACATATGCCCCAAACCCTGCAACCGGTAAGATTCATGAACCACTGGGGCTTGTACATACCGAAACCAAAGAAATGCGTAAGGTTCTTGAAAGCTGGAAAAATAAGGAACCGATGAGCATCATTGAGATGAATGAAGAGGAAACCATCGCACATCAAACGTTTGTCGCTGAGAATGGTCTGCAAAAGAACGGCATGAACTCAAACTGGATAACGGCAGAACAGCTGATTGCTCTTTCACCGAAAAGATTATCGCTTCAGAATTTCAATTTCAATGAGGGTTACCTGATGATTGTTGGAGGAAACCGTCTGAATGACAGAGAGATTGAAATCATGCTCCGGTTTACCAAAGTATTTCAGCAGACATATACCCGCTTTCTTGACCTGCAAAAAGCGGAGGAGCAGACAAGAGAAGCGCAGATAGAAGCGGCGCTGGAAAGAGTGAGAAGCCGAAGCATAGGCATGCGAAAAAGTGAAGAGCTGAAAGAAGTCATCAAAATTGTTTATGATCAGTTTATTCATTTAAATATCCATATTGATCATGCCGGGTTCGTAGTGGATTACACACCCATGGGTGACTGGCATTTCTGGATTGCGGATAAACAGGATACTCCCGCTAAAATATCAACCCCTTATTTCGATTCTGTGTGGGGAAATGCTTTTAATGAAGCAAAAGAAAAAGGCACAGATTTCTTTCCTACCCATTTAAATTTCGAAGACAAAAATAAATTTTATCAGAAACTTCTGTCGTTTGTTCCGGACCTGCCTGAAGAATCAAAAAACTTTTATTTGACTTGCCCCGGTCTTGCCGTTTCAACGGCATTGTCAGAAACTGTTTCTCTTTATATCGAAAACTTCTCAGGAATTCCTTATTCAGATGAGGAGAATAAAATACTTATTCGCTTTGGAAAAGTTTTTCAGCAAACATATACCCGGTTTCTTGACTTGCTAAAATCGGAAACAAGTGCAAAAGAAGCCATCAAAAGAGCCTCCCTTGACCGTATCCGCGGGGACATCGCCTCTATGCGCACTATCGGCGATCTTGACCGTATTACACCCCTCATCTGGAATGAACTAACCATACTGGGTATACCATTTATACGATGTGGTGTTTTTATTATGGATGATGAGCAGCAACAAATCCATACATTTCTTTCCACTCCCGAGGGACATGCCGTGGCAGCTTTCCACCTGTCGTATGATACACCCGGCAATTTTTCTGACATTGTGCAGCATTGGCGTCAGAAGAAAATTTATGTGAATCATTGGTACGTGAAAGATTTTTCCAGCCTTGCCGACATGCTGATACAACAAGGCGCTGTTCAAACACGTGAAGAATATCTAAGCAGTATACCGGCCGAAGGGATTTACCTGCATTTCATTCCCTTTTATCAGGGGATGTTGTATGTTGGCAATATCAGCGATTTGAATAAAGAAGATATAAACACGCTACAGTCCTTTGCAGATGCATTTTCAACCGCCTACGCACGTTATGAAGACTTTAATAAACTGGAAGCGGCAAAAAAACTGGCAGACAGCGCACTGAATGAATTAAGGGCAACACAAAAACAACTGGTGCAATCTGAAAAAATGGCTTCGCTTGGTGAACTCACGGCAGGTATTGCACACGAAATACAAAACCCGCTCAACTTCGTAAACAATTTTTCAGAAGTAAATAATGAATTAATAGAAGAGCTGAATGCTGAACGGGCAAAACCAAACGCCGAACGGGATGAAAATGCTGGAGAATGAATTATTGGATAACATCAGACAAAATCTGGAGAAGATAAACAATCACGGTAAACGCGCCGACGGAATCGTGAAAGGCATGCTGCAACATTCACGTTCCAGCTCCGGACAAAAGGAACTGACAGATATTAATGCGCTTGCCGATGAATATCTCCGCCTGGCTTATCACGGATACCGCGCCAAAGAAAAATTTTTCAACGCAAAGTTTGAAACCGATTTTGATAAAAGCATTGAAAAAACTAAATGTTGTTTCCCAGGATATTGGAAGAGTGATACTGAATCTCATCAACAATGCTTTTTATGCAGTGAATGAGAAACGAAAGGTGGAAGAGACAGGCTACGAAGCCGCGATAAAAGTTGCTACCAGCCAGTCTGACAATCAGGTTTCCATTACGGTCAGTGACAATGGCAATGGCATTCCCAAAAAACATCGTCGACAAAATCTTTCAGCCCTTCTTCACTACTAAACCCACCGGCAGTGGAACCGGCCTAGGTTTGAGTCTGGCATATGATATTATCAAAGCACATGGCGGTGACATAAAAGTCGCGACAAAAGAAGGGGAAGGCAGTGAGTTTATGATTAGCCTGCCAATAACTATGAGTTAAACAAATCAGCTGCGCCAGCCTAATCCAGGTGCAACATGTTTTAAAATAGAAGACAGTACATGGACATTGTAATCAACTCCTAATGTATTGGGTATGGTCAAAAGGAGCGTATCTGCTTCCTGAATAGCTTCGTCTTCCGCCAATTCTTTTATGAGCTGATCTGGTTCCGCAGCATAGCTTCTTCCGAAAATGGCGCGTTTGTCCTGTTCAATCATACCGATCTGATCTCCCCGGTTGGTTTCCTGCCCAAAGAATTGACGGTCCTGATCAGTTACCAGTGCGAAAATGGATCGGCTTACGGAAATTCTTGGTTCACGCTGGTGTCCCGCTTTTTTCCAGGCTTCTTTGTACAACCTGATCTGCTCAGCCTGCTGTACATGGAAAGGCTTGCCGCTTTCATCGAATTTCAAGGTGGAACTTTGAAGATTCATTCCCTTTTCGGCTGCCCACACCGCTGTAGCATTAGAAGCGGCGCCCCACCAGATTCGTTCCCGCAATCCTTCGGAATGTGGTTCCAAACGCAGCAAACCCGGTGGATTCGGAAACATCGGGTTTGGATTAGGTTGGGCAAATCCAACACCTTTTAACTTATCCAGGAATTCCAATCGCTTTACGGCGTCCCATATCGGCATCGGTTTCTCCTTCGGCCGGTTCATATCCAAAATAACGCCATCCGTCAATTACCTGTTCCGGTGAACCTCTGCTGATTCCCAATTGCAACCGTCCCCTTGAAATTAAATCAGCAGCTCCGGCATCTTCCACCATATACAACGGATTTTCATAACGCATATCAATAACACGCTGTTCCAATCTCTATCTTATTTGTTTTGGCACCGATGGCCGACAAGCAAAGGAAATGGGGATGCCAGCTGGGCCGCAAAATGATGTACCCGGAAATACGCGCCATCCAGACCCATTTCTTCGGCAGCAACAGCCAGATCGATCGACTGAAGCAAGGTGTCACCTGCTGTACGGGTTTTATAAGCAGGATGGTTAGCCCAATGCCCAAACGATAAAAATCCTATTTTCTTCATGTCCTTTTTTCGCGTGAAACAATTATCCTCGTGATATGCCTTAGGGTTAGCTTACATAGCGATGGTCAATTTACGAAAATTATTAACCGGCTCACGTACCTTTAACGGATATCCCTGTAGTCAAAATCAACAATAACATCATGAGAAAGATTTCGATATTGTCCCTTGGTTTACTTGCATCCATTTTCGTGCAGGCGCAACAGGAAAAAAAAGAATTGCGGCATGTTGTTCTGTTTGGCTGGGAGTCCGGTGCTGATTCGGTTGCTATCAACCGTATTGTGACGGCATTCAGGGCATTACCCGGAAAAATTAAAACGATAAAACGCTTTGAATGGGGCGTAAACAACAGTCCTGAAAATCTGAATCAGGACTTAACCTACTGCTTCCTGGTGACCTTCACCAGTGAAAAAGATCGAAACGATTATCTCGTAAACCCGGATCACAAAGCATTTACCCAGTTGTTACCGGGTATAATGAAAAAAGTTACGGTGTTCGATTACTGGGCCCAACCATAACGCTAATCCATGAACGTCTCAACAGGACATCTACACTTCGGCGGTTCAATCCCGCCCCACACCACAGAAGACTCAGAGAAATCCGGGTCTTTTGCTTTTTAAATACCGGTTTCCAGTTTTTCTTTTAATACCTGCAGCTCACGTTTTCTTCTTTTGTTCGCGCGATGCCCTCTGCTGGTAACATAAAAGGCAAGGGTATACGAAACCAATATTATCGCGCCTACCCTAATTAATTTTCCGGATTCCCAACCGCTAAAGATCATAATCGCTCCCATGGGCAGCAAATTCCAGCGAATTATCTGGGAAATGACGCATCTGGTAACTGGCAAGGGAAATCGCATGATCGAGATCGCCATGGATGGAACGGTCAAACCGGCGGCTGGCCTTTATCCTGCGGATGTGGCTTACCACCAGGTACACAACAGTGGCAAACATCCAGGCAGCTTCGAGGCACATAAATATATTCGACCCCGGTTTGAATGGATTGTGGCCAAGCAGTACGGCGCCGGTGCCAAGATTAATCAAGATTAACATCCACTCGCTGATACTGGTAAAGTGCCTAGTACGGTGTTCATTTTCGATTGAATGCGGTTGTGCAGCGCCTTTTCATCGATCACATAGAGGGGCTGGTTGTTTTGTGCATCCCATATTTTTTTCATTTCATCAAATTCCATGGTTATCATAATTTTTTGATTTGGCAATAAGTTGTTTTTTGATGCGATTGATTTTGACGCCGACATTTGACTCGCTGATACCCAGTATGGCAGACATCTCTTTATAGCTGAAACCTTCCAGAAGCAACAGGTAGACAGACCGGTCAATTTCATCGAGCTTGTATATTTCCTCGTAAAGCCAGGACAGTCGTTCATCGATCTGTGTCCTGTTTTCCTGCAGAAGATGCTGTACGTTGTCGAGTGTTTCGGCACCTGCATATTTTTTTTCTTTTTTGGTCCATTTGATGGCGGTGTTCAGTGCGATACGATACAGCCAGGTGGTAACGGAAGCCTTCCGCCGGAATGCGGGAATGGAACGCCATACCTGGATGATGATTTCCTGGAAAAGATCGTCGTGATCTGTTACTGGTATATGCCCGGACGACTTTAAAGATGAGCCCTTTATGCAGCTTTAGCCATTCTTCCAGTATATCCAGTTGTTCTTTTTCGGTCACGTCGATGTTGTTTGTCAATTAGTACCCTAAAGTATCCGAATTCTTACAGAAAGAGAGATATTATTGGCGTGGTTTGGTTTTGATGGGCTGAAATGCGGTAGCTCAGTTGGATAAAACGCAGGTCAATAATCAGAGAGGAGGTCAACAAATGCGTTCAGCTTCATAATTCCATTTAACTTTAGAATGGCGGAGTAAGAAAGAAAGTTACGCCACGACCGGGCTATAGGAATTTCATTCCCGCACTTCAGCAATGCACGAAGATTAGTGGCAATTATAATAAGCATATCGTTTAACTAAAATAATAACTGCCTTTATGAAATTATGGTTTTTATACTTTAGTCTCCTGCTGGCGTTTACGAATCCTGTGGATGCCCAGGCCAATGAGCCGTCATTAACAGTTATGCAGGTAATAGACAAAATAAAACAAAATGTAAAGCCTCACTGGGTTATTACAAAGACAGATACAATTGTAATTGGAAACGCATCAGATACCGTCACGGGCATTGCCACCTGTATGTTTGCTGATATGAATATTCTCAAACGGGCAGTTGCAGTTCATTGTAATTTGATAATTACACACGAACCAATTTTTTACAATGCAACCAACACCATACCCGACTTTATGGAAAAGGATAAAGTATTAAACGAAAAACTGGCCTATATAAAAGAAAACAGACTGACCATTTTCTGGTTCCACGATAATGCCCATCTCAATAATCCAGACCAAATCCTTCAAGGTTTAGTGGATGAATTGAAATGGAAAATCATTTCAACCTCACCGTGGATATTGGAAGTAAAAAAAGAGAAACTTACTACTTTGGCAAACGACGTAAAAAAGCATTTTAATGTAGAAGGCATTCGCGTTATCGGTAATCCGGATCTTGAAGTAAGCAGAGTTGGTTTGGTTCCGGGATTAGCGCCCACAGCCCAAATGCATATTGGTGTACTGCAAAGAGATGATGTAGATGTCATACTGGTTGGCGAAGCCAGAGAATGGGAAGATTATGTTTACACCGAAGATGCCGTAGTGCAGGGGGGAAAAAAAGCTGCGATATTCATTGGGCATCTTAAATCAGAAGAGCCCGGTGCAAAGTATTGTGCCGCCTGGTTGAAAACGTTTATCAATGACACAAACATTGTTTTTCTAAAGAATGATAATTATTGGTGGTCTCCGAAATAAATAACAGTATATCAGTAGTTTTAGCGCAGGCGGGTCAAACCAGCGCCAATTGAGTAAGTTCGCCCCATACCACTGATAAAAGGATAGAGCCATGCAACTAAAAATTGCATGGCTTTTTTATTTGTTCAGGTATATTGGGGGACAACTGAATCTGATGAAATTTGACCGCCGTAAGTTCCTGCAATCCTCCTTCTTCATTGGCTTCGCCATAGCGACAAAAAAAGGTTGGGCAAACAAACTTCCCACACTGGCCATTGAGCGCCGTGATCTCTTTCCGCAGGGTGTAGCATCGGGTGACCCGACAGCCAACAGTGTAATCTTATGGACGAGGCGTCCGCCTGTACAAGACAGCGTAGCTAAAAAGTTGGTTGTTGAAATTTCAACGACCCCTGAATTCAAAAAAATCCTGGCAGGCGGTAAGGCGCATATCAGTGCTGATTCAGATTGGACATGTCGTTTTTTGACTACAGATCTCGAAGCCAACCGTGAGTATTGGTACCGTTTCGTTGATGAGCATGGTTTCGCCAGCAGGATCGGTCGTACAATCACTGCACCCGCCGACGATTCTGATGCACCCGTTCGTTTCACCTTTGTAAGTTGCCAATGCCCTAATGAAGGTGCCCTGAATGCTTACCGAAAAATGATTTTTGAAGATGAGAAACGTCCGAAAGAACAACAACTCAATTTTGTGTTGCACCTGGGCGATTTTATTTACGAAGTCACCTGGTACGCGGAAGATAATCCGAACGGAAACCGTGGCCGCCGCATAAGAAATCTGTATAAGTTCCCGCAAGGCCGAAAGGTTAGCAATTTTCATTTGCCCGTTACACTGGAGGATTATCGTACACTCTACCGTGCATATCTTATGGATCCCGATTTGCAGGATGCCCGGGCCCGTTGGCCATTTGTCGGCATTTGGGATAATCACGAATTTGCCTGGGCAGGATACCAAAGTCAGTATGTGGCAGGAGGCGGCTACAACGCTCCTGCACAAAACCAGAAAGTCTTCGCCAACCAGGCCTGGTGGGAGTTCATCCCTGCCATGGTCCAACAACCCGGCAACCCTTCACTTGAGCATTTCAAGGCTCCGGTAGTGGTGGATACACCCATGGAGAAGTTCAACGATGAAGGACTTTCAGAAGAGCCTAATAATCTGCTCGCGATCCACAGCCTGAAAATCCAGCGCGTGCTGCGTTGGGGCAAAAATGTCGATTTGTTGCTAACCGATAATTGGTCATTCCGTTCTCCTGATATGTCGACTGATGACTTTGTTGTTCCGGAGTTTCCCCGGGTCGACCCGCAAATTCCATTTGAAATTATGAATTATGGTCGTCATTATAATAATGACAATCCACCGGATACCATTCGTTTCAACGGTAAGGACATTCCGAATCCGACCAAAAATGTTCATGCCCAGACTTACCTTGGCAGCGAGCAAAGACGCTGGTTCCTGGAACAGCTCGGAGCTTCTGCTGCGCGATGGAAAATATGGGGACATGGTTTTGGCACCATGGAAGTACGTAGCGATTATCAAAATTTACCTGGAGAATTAGGAAGTAAGTGGCCTAAAGATGTCGGGTATGCGGTAATGGACAACCGCTTCCTTCGTGATAAAGACATCATATTTGATTTCATCCGCGATCAGAAAATCACAGGTTTTTGTGTTGTTGGAGGCGACCGTCATGCGTTTCATGCCGGCTTAGTCTCCAAGGCGCTGCCCCCTAAGAAATACGAACCACTGGGCGTAGAATTCATTGTCGGATCCATATCGCAGCAGACGCTGTTCGAAGTATTGGAAGTAACCATGAAGAAAGATAATCCGAAACGTGTGCTGAACCTGATCGATCAGCCCGATGGCAAGGTGATCCCTTCGATGAACGTTACCGCTTTGCATGGTGTGCTTTCGACGCTAAAGTTAAAAGAGACCGGAGATATGGAACAGGCCCGTGCAGTGCGCAATCCGGACGTGGCACCGCATTTGTCATTGGTCGACTTTGGTGGACACGGCTATGGCCTGGTGACTGTCACTTCCGATCAGCTTTCAACTGAATTTGTATGTATACCACGGCCGCTTGAACGCAGTGACCGTCCTGATGGCGGGCCTTTGACTTACCGTGTGGTGCATCGCACACATTTATGGAAGGCAGGTGAGGCACCTAAGCTTGAACAGGAAATCCTTGAAGGTGACCCGCGATATTGCATATGATTTATAGTATGTGTAACTCCACGTCTTTGAACTTAAATTTTTTTGATGATGTCTGGCATTATTTTTTGTATCGTTTGTTATAAAATAGTCCACCCAAAATTGACGTTGGCGCAAAGATGAAAATAGCAAGTAATTGTGTCCAATGATTGCCGTCTGATTTAAAAAATGAAAATGTCGCGAAACCTGCAATAATAAAAGCAAGTAAATAACTTATTTTCAAGTTTGCTGTCCTGGCGATAAGTTGCGTAACAAGTCCTGCAACAAATGAAAAAATTACTCCATAAATAGTTGTCAATATTATGAAAGTGGTCGTTGGGTCGAGATGGGGGTCTTTTTTTGCAAATTTAAAAAGAGCAAGCGATGTCACTACAAAAATTCCATAACCTATAATTATACTTAAAATTTTTCTTATCATATTTTGTCGTCTGTTTGTTTTTTTCAGAAGTGTTGTTGCAGAGGCGGAGACCGTTGTTAAAAAGAATAAAAAGTAATTTATTTCCTCGTGATCTTATCCCTGATCTCTTTCCAGGTGATCACATAAACATTATTCTCTTTTAAAACCTTTGCACATTCGGGGCTTGTAAAGAAATTAAATTCTGCTTGTCGCCAGGCAGCTCCCCAATCCGGTTCATCACCCTTTAAAGCACGCATTTCATCATCATCATATGCTGTATGAATAATAAGATATGTAAGCCCGGGTTTTAAATTCTTTATACCATTCGTATAAAATGCCGGGAAACCTGTTTTAAAATCACCAGGCGATCCTGAAAGAATATTATCAACTACCACATCTTTATCAGTGATCAAACTGTCCATCTTTGTTTTCAAACTTGGCGCAAAAAATGAAGTAATAAGGACAGGGATCTTATACTCATGCCCAACTTTCAGATATGCTTTAAAAAAATCAAGATTTGATAATGCAGTACCCATATGTGCATCGAGATGCGTTGGATCAATACCCATTTGTTTTCCTTTTATCACCTGGTTACGTATTTCCTGTTCAACTTCTGTAGCACTTGCATTTTGTATAACGCTATCAACTGATGAATAGAGGTATCCATTTTTATTCACCAAGTCCGGGCACTTTATCTATTGATGTAACAGGTCCCCATTTATAATATTTATATTTCGCTTGTTAACGTAATATGCAAGCCAAGATCCGCCGCAGGATGTGCCTGCGCATAGGCGGCGATCTCGGAAAACCATGGACATGGCACCATAATACTTGCTGAACTTACAGAACCTTTTTCCATAGCCATTGTCGATGCGGCATTCTCAGAATGCGATAAACCAAGGTCATCGGAATGAATGATGACAAGCTTCGCATCTTTTGGATAGTCTAATCTTTCAGCTAAATTTTTTTTCTGGCTGTAGATAGCTATTGAAAAGATCGTGGCCAATAAAACCGTGAGTGTCTTTTTCATTTATTCTTATTTTTAGCTCACTCAAATTAATGAAAGTAAGAGAAACAATATTAAAAGAACGTGAGAGCTGGAAACTTTTGTATTTTAAAATTAATCACAGGCAAGAGAATGTAATATTTCAAAATTGCATCTTACCTTAGGTTTCACATTGAGATGTATTATATTAATTAAAAACCCTGTTTCGGGGATGAGGAGATCATATGGCAAATAATATTTACGACGCGATTGTGGTGGGATCGGGCATCAGCGGTGGATGGGCTGCTAAAGAACTAAGTGAAAAAGGTTTGAAAACCATCATGCTGGAACGTGGAATGGACATCGTCCATATTAAAGATTACACCGAAGCAAATAAGGAAGAATGGAATTATCCGCACCGGGGTCGCCGTACCCAGGAGATGATAAAAAATTATCCTGTACTGAAAAGGGATTACCCGCTGAATGAAAGAAATCTTTCCTGGTGGGCGAACGATCAGGATTCTCCCTACACTGAAGTAAAACGCTTTGACTGGTTCCGGGGTTATCATGTGGGAGGCCGCTCCTTACTGTGGGGCAGGCAAACATACCGGCTGAGTGACTTGTATTTTGAAGAAAATGCAAGGGACGGCATCGCCGTCGACTGGCCGGTAAGATATAAGGATATTGAACCCTGGTATACCTATGTTGAAAAGATAGCAGGCGTAAGTGGCTCCGTGGAGAATTTACCGGAATTGCCCGACAGTCATTTTCTTCCGGCTATGGAAATGAATTGCGTGGAGAAAGATCTTTCAGCCCGTTTCAAAGATCACTACAAATCATCCAGAAAAATGATCATCGGCCGTTGCGGCCATGCCACCGTGCCCATGGACGGAAGACAATGTATGTATCGCGATAAATGCTGGTTTGGATGTCCGTTCGGCGGCTATTTCAGCACACAATCGGTTACACTTCCTGCAGCGATGAAAACCGGGAACCTTACCCTTCGCCCCTGGAGCATTGTTACCAAAGTTTTATATGATAAGGATAAGAAAAGAGCTACCGGTGTGGAAGTGCTGGATGCACAGACAAATCAAACCTACACCTACTATGCAAAAATCATTTTCCTGAATGCCTCCACATTCAACAGCACCTGGATATTGATGAACTCAGCAACGGATATCTGGCCCGACGGACTGGGCAGTAGTAGCGGAGAGTTGGGTCATAATGTGATGGACCATCACCTGGACGTTGCAGCAGGAGGTATCGTTGAAGGGTATGAGGATAAATATTATTATGGCCGCAGAGCCAACGGAATTTATATTCCCCGCTACAGGAATTTCTTTGGCGACAAACGCGATTATCTGCGTGGTTTTGGATACCAGGGTGGAGGCAGTCGCCTGGGCTGGGATCAAAATGCCGGATCAGAATATTCGATTGGTACGGATTTAAAAGAGAAACTCAGCGAACCGGGACCATGGACTTTTGGAATCGGTGGCTTCGGTGAAACACTTCCCTACCATGAAAATAAAGTGACGCTGGATAAAACGAGAAAAGATAAATGGGGACTCAATGTGCTGGCCTTTGATGCGGAACTAAAAGAGAACGAAAAGAAAATGCGCAAGGATATGCTCAATGATGCCATGGAAATGATGGAGGCAGTGGGAGTAAAACATATTAAGACGTATGATGAAAATCCATACCTGGGTCGTGGCATCCATGAAATGGGAACAGCACGTATGGGTAAGGATCCCAAAACCAGCGTGCTCAATAAATGGAACCAGGTCTGGGATGCACCGAATGTTTTTGTAACCGACGGATCTTTTATGACTTCTGCCGCCTGTCAGAATCCTTCACTTTCTTATATGGCTTTTACCGCAAGAGCTGCTGACCATGCCGTGAGTGAGTTAAAGAAGAACAACTTATAAGAGAAGTATTTTCAAATGGGCTATGGATAATTTAATTTTCTATCCTGAGAGTCAATAGAATAGAACCGTCTTTTTTTCTGTAAACCTTACATTCTTCAAGTCTCAAATCGCTTAGATCGTGTGCCCAGATTCCATAAGTTCCTTTTGTTTCATGGACTTCGTAATAGATAGCTACACAACTTTGAAATAGCTATTAAGAGGAGTCGGTACCAGACAAATGTATCTTATAGCATGGATGTATTGACCAGACCGTTATCGGATTTTGTGAGAATTACGCGAAATAATTTCGCGAATTAAACTTCTGCTTCGTAGAAGATGGAATTAGTTTTCTTATTGTTATAGAAATAAGGAATGCATAATGCCGCTATTCCGACGATGATTGCTATTCCACCCAATAATTGAATAAATTCCCGATTAAGTTTTAAATCTGTAAATCGGTGAATACCGTTTATTTTCCATAAACAGTAAGCCATGAGTAGTAAAAAAAAGACGAAATATATCAGATCTCCTTTTTTAAACAAGGTTTTAAAAGCGTAAAAAGTGACGCCTGCGACCAGGAGTAATATATTGACAATAAAAATGATGCTGGACACATTGATGAAATCCGAAGGACCGTAAAAGGTGGCCAAACGGTACCAGATTTCAAAAACAAAACAAACCATTGTCGCGAGAATACCTGAGAAAAGTGCGGAGAGAAAGGCTTTACCGAATGGAACCGGGACCGAATTGTTGTTCATAAAAATTATTTTTTATTTATTTTAAAAACTTGCCGCCCTCTGACCATGATCCTTTTTGTTTTTCCAGGCGACTCATATGCATGGTCCTTTTGCCTTTGGCGGCTATAATAATTCAAAATAGAAGTAGACTGAATAACACCTGCAATTTCATGACCATCGCCCTTTAGAACTAAAAGTTCCTGCAGATTATATTTGCCCATCATTTCGGCGGCAAATCCAAGGTCATCCGAGTCATAAATATGGGGCAAATGAGAATCAGTATTTTTCGCTTTTGACAAAAAACCAGCAACAGGAATAGATTGTAACACATCCGGTTGAAAGGCGTCCGGCGCGTGTACCCCTCTGCGTTTTATTTTTTCGGTCATAATGCTACCTTCCATCAGAAAAAACGAGATAAAATAGGCGGCTATGCAGGCTCCAAGCAGTGGCAGTAATACGTTGGACTGCCCGGTGGTTTCCATAGCAAAAAGAATAGAAGTCAGCAGCGCCCTGGATGCGCCAGCAAACATGGATGCCATCCCAACGAGGGCAGCCAGGGGAATAACAACAGGTGCATTGGGAAAAAAATAAAGTATGGACATTCCGAGCAAGGCCCCCACTGCCCCGCCGATCGTGAACAGTGGTGCGAGCGTTCCGCCCGACGTGCCACTTCCAAGGGACACAGACCAGGAGATATATTTTAGCAGGCAAAGAGAGAATAACATCGTGAGCGGAAGGGTGCTATTTAGCAACAGGCGGATATTGTCATATCCAACACCCATGGTTTCAGGCGCAAAATATCCGGTGACCCCAATCGCAATAGCACCGATGGCTGGGAACCACATCCAGTGAATGGTCAGTTTTTCGAACAGATCTTCAATGATATAAACAGATCTGGAAATTGCTGAAGCGACAATTCCAGTCACCAAGCCAATCCCAACGTAGACTAATAAAGCACTATCTGTAACTGGTGCTATGGCCGGCATGGCAAAAACCGGTTGGCTGCCAAATAAAAAAATATGCATACCTGCTCCGGTAATACAACCAATAGTCACGGGGATGATCGAACGGGGCGAGAATTCGAATAATAACAATTCTATAGCCAGCATGATTGCAGCCAATGGCGTTCCGAATATTGCGGCCATGCCGGAACAGGCACCCGCTGCCAAAATAATTTTTCGCTCACCGGCTGAAATATGCATAAGCTGACCTGTAAAAGAACCAAATGCCCCTCCAGTTGCTATGATGGGTCCTTCTGCCCCAAAAGGTCCACCTGTTCCGATAGAAATGGCGGCAGAAAGAGGTTTTAGAAAAGTAATGGCCGGTGGAATCCTGCTATCATCCAGAATGATTTTTTCCATGGCTTCGGGAATTCCGTGACCGGTAATGGATCTCGATCCAAACCGGGCCATGAATCCAACCAGTAAACTGCCTGCAACCGGAATGAAAACAACAAACCAACCGAGCTGATTACCGGCTGGTGACACCGGGGCAAAAGAAAATTTTCCATAGAAACAAAGATTTGTGATCCCGTCTATCAGGTACACAAGACCTTTTGCTATAAAGCCAATCAAAATCGCATTAAAAATGGATTGCAGGCTCAAATAAAAAACGCGCCTGTTAACCGGTGATTCTTTTAAATCCCTGTTTCTCTGATGCAAGCCGCTCAGGGAAACTGACAGAGGGATGAATGTGCTCATATTGCAAAAGTATATCTCAAATCATATTTTATCAAATTATTTACTCTAAAATGTGATAATTATATGATATAAACAATAATTTTACATATGGCCAAAGTGACCTGCAATCTGTTCGATTGTTTTCTATGTCAGCATTGTATGACGGAGTGGAGGCCACTGATCGGACTGAACAAGGAAACAAAGATGGTTAGGAAGGGGAAAACCATTTTTAAAGAAGGAGATCCGGTAGAAGGGATTTATTTTATGTACACGGGATGGGTTAAAATTCATAAAGAATGGACACATCCGAAAGAATTGATCCTGCGTTTTGCCGGAGCTGGAGAGATCATTGGACACCGCGGACTTGGAGATAATAGAACTTATCCGGTTTCAGCAACAGCGCTCGAAGACTCAACTGTCTGTTTTGTATCCGAGGCTTTTTTGGAATCCTGTTTACGCACAAACCCGACCCTGACCTACCGGCTCATGCAGTTTTATGCTGCGGAACTACAGAGGGCGGAAAAAAGGATACGCGACCTGGTACATATGGAAACAAAGGGAAGAATTGCTTGGGCACTTTTGGAGATGAATGACAAATTTGGCACAAATCGGGAAGGGAATATCTCCATGCCTGTGAGCCGGCAGGATATAGCGTCCTATGCAGGTACAACTTATGAAACGCTGTTTAAACTATTTAATGAGATGAAAAAAGAAAAAATTATCTCAACATCTGGAAAATTTATTAAAATAAAAAGCGAAACAAAACTTCATCATCTTTTAAAAATGAAATAAAATGATAGCGCAACTAGAAAAACTAAATCCGAAAGAACAGGAGCTCTTGATTAAGGCACCCGTACTACTTTCCGTATTAGCTTCCTGTTCGGAACATGTTATCAATAAAACACAAAAATCGGATGCCATCAAACTGGCACATATTAAAACATTCACAGCGGTTCCCGAATTACAACCCTATTTTAAAGAAGCAGAAAAAAATTTTAAGGAAAATTTTGAGGAAATTGCGAAGCAATACTATCCCTTTGATGAAGTCCACCGGAATTTGCTGAAACTGGAAATACAAAATATACAGAAAATCATAGCGAAACTCAGCCCTTCCTATGGTAAAGCCTTGTCGAAAAGCCTGGAACGGTATACAATCCACGTGAAACGCGCTACCTACAGTATTTTTCAGGATTTTATTTTCCCGCTGGCCATGCTGGATCTAAAGGATAGTCAATCTGCAACGCTTTAAAAGCCGGTCAAAGACCCGGTCACAACGGGTGAGATGAAAACTAAATACATTTTCTTTCATGTAGTCCGTGAGATGTCCGCGCAACATAGATTTGGCTCGGTTCAGTCTGACTTTGATATTCGATTCTTCCAACATCAACACTTCGGCCGTTTCCCTTACAGAAAGATCTTCCACCTTTCCCTCAGCACAAATACCATCCTGTATTTTTCCGGAAGTCCGGCAATTGCATCTTCTAAAACACCGCTTAGTTCCTTATTCATGAGCAGGTGAGCCCCTCATTGTTCTTTTGCGTCCATTGATTGGTGCATATATCGTCATGGTATGGCTGGTCTGGGTTTCATATCACTTATAATTAAGGTTTCATTAACCTGTAAAAGAAATGATTTTCGTATCTTCGACAGATGTCAGGTAAATTTTTAAATATCCCTTTTTTACAAATCAGTCAGCCGGTTATGGTTGATATGCGGGATATTTATACCTGCTCCTTTACTGAGTTCTTACCTTTTTGCAGTAAGCTGTTTTACTTCTCCAATTTTAAGGACTTTAATACTTTTATTCAAGACTAACTTTCTCCGGTCTTGAATTAATTTACTTCCATCTTTTGGGCCTGTTATAAACGGATATATCATTGATGGGTAGTCATACCTGCAAGAAATTTTAATTCATTAAATACCTGTTAGGGTTTAATTGAATTTAATGGATTTTTCCATTCAGGATAATATTCAATCTATGATATCCCGGCAACAGTTGGTTTGATAAGAGTATAAATAAACGGATAGTTACAATGACAAAAATGATATCCGATTATCGCCGGACAGGCAAAGTATTTGGAAAATGGTCACTTCAAATTTTAATGACTTTAACAGATATACCCAAGACCAGACAATTCAGGTCCTGGGGTAATCGACCGATATCATTTTAATAACATAAACATAATTGATATGCACTCTATAATTATTGCGCTAATACTGGTTGCAACAGTTACCATACTTTGTCTGGCACTTGTATCAATAAATAACAGACAAAGAAAGAAGAATGCCAACGATCTTGTCCGACGGTTTTATAAGTTGGGAAAAGGAAAGAAATCTAAAATTTTCCAAGATAGAAATTCTGGGAAATTTCGTTAATCGAACTTGGCGACATTTATAATAAGATTATGGTTTTAACAAAGTCAGAAAATAAATACGATTCTAAAGTAATAGATCTTTTTGAAGTTAAGAACTGTTCAAAAAGGAATATTTATAAAAGATAAACCTGGGCACAGCAAAACGAGATGAGTTCGACAGCTACGTTGACGAGATATTTTTGGTATTTGACTTTCATGACAAAGCTGAACAGGTTAATCTTTGTTTTTATGAATCCGGAAGAAATAGCTTACTTGAAATGTCAGCGTTGGAGCAAAAAGCCAAAGATTGGGAAACAATGATAACAACGGCCATACATGAATTAAAAAGGAAGAGGGCCTGATAGAATCATGTTGATTTGAATTTGACAAAGGTGGTGGATGGCGACCTTGTAAAAGTTATGGCCTGGTACGATAATGAATGGGAATTTGCGAACCAGATGATTCGCCAGATTCTGGAGATAGGAATTAAAGAGTAGAAAAGTGAAATGAGATTTGCAAAAATGCATTTTATCATTAAGCTAAAATATAGTATGCTCAAAACTAAATTTAATTATATCATGACACAAAATAAGATAAAGCAAA
>CAWEWO010000001.1:5000-205772 GCA_963812825.1 uncultured Bacteroidota bacterium | reverse complement strand
CGGAGCAACAGCGATCACAGTGACTGCAACTGATGCCGCCTGCGGATCCACCAACGGAACGATTACACTCGGAGCCGTGACCGGCGGAGTTGGTCCTTATACTTATTCTGTAAACGGATCTGCATTTACTGCAACAACCGTTTACAATAATATGGCAGCAGGCAGCTATACCATCTCGGTAAAAGATAACAACGGATGCATATTCAATGCACCGAATGCCCTGATCAATAATACCGGCGGCGCGACAGCGATCGTAGTTAACACGACAGGCGGATCCTGTGGTCAGAGTGATGGTTCGATCACACTGGGTGCGGTTACCGGAGGTGTTGCACCATATACCTATTCAATAAACGGAAGTGCATTTACAAACACACTGGTCTATAATAACCTGGCATCAGGTAACTACAGCATTGCAGTAAAAGATGTGAACGGATGTATTTTCAACGCACCGGCTGCTACTATAAACAATACTAATAATCCGGTTACACCGGCATTCGCAGCGATCGGTCCATTCTGCCAGAACTCAACAGCCCCGGCACTTCCATTAACTTCAATCAATGGAATCGCGGGTACCTGGAGTCCTGCTGCAATCAGCACAGCCACCGTGGGTACGAAGGATTATACCTTCACGCCTACCGGTAACCCATGTGCTACCGTGGTGAAACTGAGTGTTACCATCAACGGACCGGTTACCAGCACAACCAATATGAAAGTATGTCCGAATCAATTACCATTCAACTGGAACGGTCATGACTATACGCTTGCGGGCAGCTACCAGGTTACACTGACCAGAGCATCCGGATGTGATTCCATCGCCACCCTGAATCTGACCATCGATCAGAGCCTCGTGGGCATCCGTTATCCAACGATAACCACTACAGCGAATGTTCCGACACCGCTGCAGGCAAGAAATCCGGGTGTTGATTACAGTTTCCTCTGGAGCCCGGCGACAGGTCTAAATGACGGTGCCGTCTTCAACCCGATTTTCGATTACAACCAGGAAACAGAATATACCGTCCAGGTATCCTCTGTTAACGGATGTAATTTCACCGATACCCTGTTGGTACAACTCGGAGGGCCAGTTCAACCAGGAATCGCATCAAATCTGTTTGTACCTAATGCATGGACACCGAATAACGATGGCGTGAATGACAGGTTATTCCCGCTCACTCAAAATGTGAAGACACTTAACTATTTCAGAGTATTTAACAGATGGGGACAACTGATGTTTGAAACCAATGTGATTGGTAACGGATGGGATGGCTTATTCAATGGACAACCAATGATGATGGATACATACACATGGACAGCAGAAGCTGTCGGAATTGACGGTAAAGTATTTAACAGAGCAGGTACCGCTGTTTTATTACGATAAACTTAAAACTATGAGAAAGACATATCTGATTGCGGTGATGATGGTTTTATCTGTGATGATGGTTAAAACCTCAGTTGGGCAGGACCCTACTTTCTCGCAATTCTTTTCATCCCCTTTAAATGTGAATCCCGCACTGACCGGACATATCAATGCGGACTGGCGCCTGATACTGAATATGCGCGACCAATGGTTTAATCCATCGAGTCCCTATGCAACAGGCACTGTTTCCTTCGATGCAAAAGTCTTCCAGAATAAGATTCCCAATGTCGAAGAAAAAAATATCGTTGGTATCGGTGGGATGTTAATGTATGACTATACCATGAACGGCATCGTCCAGGGAGCATACGGGTCACTTAATTTATCATACAATATCCTGATCGGTGAGGATTTCTATGGCAACAAGCACCGGCTTGGTCTGGGCTTCGGTGGAACCTATGCAAACCGGTATGTGGATTTCAGCCGGTTGAATTTCCAGGCACAGTTCACTGGCAACGGATTTAACCAGAACCTTCCTACCGGCGAAGCAGCATTATCAAATATGACTCCGTTCTTTTCGGCGAGTGCCGGATTTTTATACAGCTATACCACTGCGAAAAGTAATCTGGATATTGGTGGTGCTGTATATCACCTGAATGAACCCAAACAAACTTTCCTGAATGATCCGCAGCAGTTTATTCTGCCAAGATATGTGGGCAATATTAGTTACGAAACATTCCTCAATGATGGTCTCGTGCTCAATACAAATGCCATTTATCAAAAACAGGGACCAGCCAGTTATTTTTCAATCGGCGGCGCACTGGGAGTCTTTTTAGATCCGGATGGACAATCCATATTTAATATAGGTGTATGGTACTGGTCGCAGAACGCGATTGTCCCGTATGTAGGGTTTGCCTATAATGATTTACAAGTGGGACTCAGCTATGATGCAACCATTTCAAAATTGAATGAAGCTGCTGCCAAGCCGACAACTTTCGAGATTTCAATCATATTGAGAGGGAAAAACAGACCTTCCGGAATTATCCCCTGTCCCTGGAAGTAATTCCACATTTATAAATGTCTCGGAAATACTTTTGCCAATGAGACCAGGCATATATAGGGCGCCAGAATCACAATGACAGTGATCAGGAAATCTCTTTTTTTCCTGGGATTACGATCCCATTTTTCTTCATACTTACCATATATTTTACGGTCCCGTTCATTAACAATATAAATATGATGAAGGATCAATGCGGTGAGCAGGTAAACACCGGCCGCAAATAAAGTTGCGCCGGGCTTTGAAGAAAACCAGGAATGTTTTACTGTCCGCAGATAGACTGCTTCCAGAAACAGTATCCATCCACCCGTAAATAAGGAGAATAAATACATCGCCTGAATTCTTGCATAGAATTCCGAGAATTGGTATCGCTGGTAAAAATGGTTGTAAATGTTGAAATAGAGATATTCAATGGGTTTCATAGGGTTAGGAATTTCGGGTAAAAACGGATTTAAATTACTATCAAGAAACGCATTTTTAGTCTAAACTCATACAGTCAGGCACAGATAATTTCGATTAACGGCATGGAATAGACGAAATTCCAATAATGGGAACATAAACGGAGCGAAAGCGGCTTGTTTTGGGCAATTTTACCGTCTGAAATATCTGTCTTTCAGGATCCGGGTCATCACTTCATTAGTAAAACTGCTGCCTATCGTAATCCGTATATTACCCATATGTAATATATTTCCCTCAATTGTATTGATCCGGTCTGTATTCACAATAAAACTCTTGTGAACCTGGAGGAATTTTTCTGCCGGGAGACTGTCCAGTATTTTTTTAATCGTCAGGTAAGTAATCAACTGTCCGTTAATGGTGTGAAGAATTATGTAGTTTGACATGGCTTCCACGTAGACCAGTTCACTGTATATTACTTTCTCAATCCTGCCATCACACTTGACAAAAAAATAATCAACTACAGATTTATCATCCAAAAGTTTTTTTTCTTTCAGCATTTTGAGATCAAGGGCCTTCTGACAGGCTTTTAAAAACCGTTCCAATGAAAAGGGTTTTACGAGATAGTCAACAACAGCAAGTTCGAAACCTTCCAGTGCATATTGGGCATACGCTGTAGTGAGAATAACCATCGGCAGTCCGGGTATGGAGCGCAAGAACTCCATACCATTCATCTTGGGCATATTTATATCAAGAAAAATCAGGTCAATTGGCAGGTCATTGATAAGTGCCGTTGCCTTCAGAGGATTTTCAGCAGTTCCGGCCAGTACCAGAAAATCAGTTTCTTCAATATATTCTTTCAGCAGCCTGCGGGCAATGGGCTCATCATCTATTATCAGGCAGTTCAGTTTCATACATCAAATAATGTTAGATCAACTTCAAAATAATCTGGCTGGTCGTCAATTTTTAGCCGATGCCTGTCAGGATATAATAGTTCCAGCCTTCTTTGCGCATTTCCAATACCGAGGCCGGCATGACCCTGCCGTCTTAATTTTAAAGTTATCCTTGCTATTGACAATATTAAAATGCAGATTCCCGTCCTTTTGTTCAAAACTGATATGAATAAAATTTTCTTTCTCCTCATCAAATCCAACATACTTAAAAGCATTCTCGATAAAGGTTATCAGCAATAATGGCGCAATTTTACTATTCCCGTTAATTGATTGATAACAGGTTGAAACGTTTATTCTTTCATCCATCCGGCTTTTCTGCAGACTGATGTAGTTTTTGATATAGTTCAGCTCCCTGTCCAGCTCGATTTTCTCAACATTACATTCATATAACTGATATCTGAGCATTTCGGAAAACTTGAGCAACATTTCCCTGGCCGGTTTATTCGTTTTATCAATATGGCCATAAATGGAATTGATGGAGTTAAACAAAAAGTGAGGGTTAAACTGTGCGCGCAAAAAATTCAGTTCATTTGCATCTTTTTCCTTTTCAATTTTGGAAATATAAACTTCAGACCGGATTTTATCTGAAATCATTTTACCGGCCAGGATCAGGACCACCCAAAAAAGAATATTGATAAACGAATCAAAAAAGACGGATACAGAATTAAAATTTGTAACGGAAACCTTAAATAAATAAGCGGTGACCAGGTAAGAAACAGGCACCCGGATAAGCCGCGGTAATGCCAATAGCGAGGAAGAATAAGATCCCGAATTTTAAATATTGCTTTTTATCGAGGAAAGAGGGGATATTATAAAGAGTATTAAAATAATAATTGGCAGCAATAAATACCAGATAGCAAAATTGAATCGTAATCGTCCTGGTTATCACGAATGCATTGTTCCTGAATACAAAAATCCAGAATACATATGCCACGAGCCAGAACAGGATATGATATATAATATGTATCTTTTTCAGATCAGGTTCGAATTTGCTGCTTTAAAATCAAAGTTATTTATTTTCATCTCCTTTTTCAGGAAAGGCCATCCCTTTATGACAGGTGTTACAGGTTACGGTCAGTTCGCTGTTTCCGATAAGTATATGTTTTTGTTTAAAATACTTTTTATTGATGCCAATCGTCATTCGCATCATCGCCCTTGAAATCCCTTTTTCGGGCTTGGCATCACTTTCGAAATCCAGGCCATGACCGTTTTTCGCATTAGCATGACAAAAACTACAGGTTACGCCCAGTCCATCCTGAAAATCATCCACCATGATGGTCTGCAGTTCCTTAGAACCGATATTCCGCGGCAAAACTTTCAAATTTTTATAAACCGGTTTGTCAGATTTCACGGATGTTGCTGCTGCACAAAAACATACAATTACGACCAGCATAAAACCAACCCTGATCTTTAAAGATATTTTCACACATTACTATTTAATTCAGGTCTTTCAATGTTTGATTGTTTTTTCAGGCTTTTCCAGCCTGAACACTCACCATAACTTCCAGTTCATCTGCTATCGTACTGGCACCCCCCACCCCGAAATCTCTTCTTTTTATTTTAAATGAACCCTTAAATGAATAGCCTTCACCTAAAGAAATTGCGACAAAGGGAAATTTTATCTCCCTGACAATGTCTTTGATAGTTAACTGCCCCGTAAGTATGAATGTCCCTTTATTCGGTCCAGCCATTACACTTGTCGAAATGAAGTGAATACGGGGATATTTGGATACATTAAAATATCCTTCACCCGCAAGGTGTTTATCGCGTAAACTGTTATCTGTATTTATGGAACCGGCATCAATAGTTATGTCAAACTTGTCGTTTCCCGGCTTTTCAGGATCAAAATCAATTTTGCCCTCTATGCCGGTAAATTTCCCCGTTACATCAAAGCCAAAATTTTTTATTTTGAAAGTCATAGAAGACCCCTGCTCTTTCGGAACAAACTGGGCTGAAGCAAACCCGGTCATCAAAATCATTATAATAAATATTTGTATTTTCTTCATACTCAAAATCTTTTCATTTTTTAAGCCTGTGCGTAATCCCTGCAATTATTTTATCATATTCGAAACTTCACTTTCAATCAGCGGAATATCTGTTATGGCCAGTGTATGATCATGTTCCAGATAATGAACACTGGTTAATCCGAGAAGACTGCGTAGTTTATCAGCAGGAACTTTCAGGGGTCCGGCAGAAGGCGCTGTTCCCGGCGCCGGTTGCGGAAAAGCGGTTGAACAGGCAGTATGAAAAGTGATATTGCCTTCTATTTTCTGGATGGTTTGATGAATATGGCCATTCAGCACGGATACGGAACCAAAACGTTTTAGCAGACCTAATGCCTGGGCACTGTCCTCTGTACCCCAGCCCCATTGCGGATAAACAGCCCACATCGGAATGTGTGCAAAAACAACAATAGGAGTACTCGATGAAATTCCTTTTAAATCCCCTTCGAGCCACTTTATCTGGTCGGGGCCTAAGTATCCAAGACCGCCATCCACGTGATTGGTTACATTCACCAGACCAACAAAATGAGTACCGTTTGAATCAAAACTATACCATCCATCTCCCTTGGTTCCCTTACCGAATCGCTCCAGGTAAAGTTTCCCGTTGTCGGTTACATCGTGTTCACCGGGTACATAAAATATTTTTTCCGTCTTCACACTCTTTAAAGACTGCTCAAGCGTATCAAATTCATCTGCCTGTGCCAGGTGTGAAAGATCTCCGGTGTGCAGAACAAAGGAAGGTGCGGATGGCATGGCATTGATCTTTGAAATTGCTGCCTGGAGGGTTCCCATCACATCCGTATTGGCTGGCTTATTAAAGCCGATATGGCTGTCGCTGATTTGCACGAAACTGAAATCAGCATTTGGAATGATGAGACCTTTTTTTACGGCACCGGTTGACTTATCAATTACCTGCGAAAGGCCATAAGACTTTAGAATGCCACCGGACATCATCCATAGTACACCTGTGCCGGCCCAGGCCATACATTTCAAAAATCCCTTACGATCGATTCCATCTCCATTTTCATCCATGGAAATATGTCTGTCATTGTCAATGTGATTTGTCATTATTGTTATTATTTGTTGAACGATTCCCCAAAAGGAAAATAAATTGGTTTCCTGTCATAATTTTTTACATCAACGGGATCTTTTTCTTGACGAAACCACAGATAATGCAGAGCATCTCCTGCCCGTGATTGAATAATTAACAAATCCACGAACAGTTATCTACCTTCGGCAAATAATTAGAATCTTGTTATGACATATGAAGAACTGGTAAGAGATCATGCCGGCGAACTGGTTGAAAAACTGGTAACCGAGGTAATCACCAAAGAGGCCGCGGAAGTCCGTTTTGAATTCGAGGACAATGATCAGTGGTCGGTTATCAGCATGCATATTTATGAAGAAGACAAGGAGATATCATTGAGACTGCATGCCGGCGAGCGGTACGAACTGTTCTTTGGATATTATGACGACGAAGACGAATTTCATGAGCTCACCCAAACGCTAACACCCGAAGAAATAAAGATCATTCCGAAAGGTCTCCAGAAAGTAATGGCGAAAGTGCTGGCCGATGAACGGGGCATGCGTTTACCCGGCAATTTTCTTTCCAAATAAAAAATTCAGTTTTTCTTTCGAAAGCTATATAATTGACTGAACCGGCCTTCTAGATAGACAGTTCTTTGACAATATCCGCAAGATTACTCATTCCCCAATGTTCAACATATCTACCATCGCTAAGTCTAATGATATCGATAACATGTATGGAGACTTTTTTATTCGAAGGGACGATTCCCATAAAATCGCCAGAATGCGTCGCATGCAATATCTTCCGGGTGACTACCCTGTCTCCTTCTGCAATCTGGTCTAGTATCTCCACTTTTAAATCCGGGAATGCTGATCTTAAGACTACATTAATAAAATAAATCATTCCATCGGGGCCTGTAGAAGAGGCGGCCGGTGCAGAATGATTATAAACATTATCTGCTACCAGCTCGTTAAAAGAATTCATATCACCGTGTTCTACAAATTCATAGTTGAACCGCCTGACGATTTGTTTGTTTCCTTCCATTGTTAAGTTCATAATAATTGTTTTGAATGAATTAGCAAAGTTAGTTCCCGATACCTGACGGAAATATCGCTACCGGTTCAAAAATTATTGCTGAACGTTCAATTGCTGCATTTGGAAGTCCCTGGGAGTAAGTCCGACGATTTGTTTGAAGGATTGACTAAAACTTGAATGATTTTCATATCCCACTTTGTGGTACACATCGCCCGGCTTTTCGCGATGATGGTGCAATAAATGTTTTGCAAGTTCTATCCGTCTGTGTAAAATCCATTTATTGGGGGATGTTCCATAAATATTCGCAAACCTCCTTTTAAAGGTGGATAAACTCATATTGCAAAGAAAGGCGAGATCCTCCAAACCCATAATATTGGTTAAATTGGTTTCCACGACCTTTCTTATTTCCAAATCGTTTAAATCTCTTCCTTTTGAAGGTTTAAATGACAAGATCGTTTCAGGATGGTTTTCCAGCAGATACAACATGAGTTCCTCAAACTTCAATAATCTCATTTCCGCCGATAAAGTCTCGCCCCCGGCTAATATATATTCCAGGGAAGTGATGAAATTTATTATAAACCGGTCTTTTCTAAATGATATAAATGGTTCCCTGCTTTTTGTATTAAATCTTTTTATTTTTGAAGTCAATGACGCATATTTCACATAAAAATCGGAAAGGACTTTATCATTAAAGAAAATCAAAATGCTTTTGAAAATTTGGTGGCCGGACAAATTAACGGAGGCCATACAATTGCCAGCTGAAAGAAAATGAATTTCATCATTTTTAATATTCAGGGTCTTACTGGCGAAGTGCATCGTTTTTTCACCGCTGATTACCAAGCTAATAGCATTTGTATGTAAAATACTTTTGCCCCTGAAAGAACCGATTTTTGCCGAATAGGGATGAATAATAATCCCATCATGTAGGTCGTTTTTAGCATGACCAATATCTTGTGGTAAATTAATTACTTCCATTAGATGCGTCGTAGTTAGCAAATCTCCCTCACCTGGAGCAGATCTGAATATCTAAGTTAATTAATTTTAATTTTATTAATCTGGTCGCGTTACAGATTTGCATTCTTCTGTTATGCAGATAACTGAATAATAAGAGACCTGGCTGATGAAACTTTTTATGTGTCCATAAGTAACAGAACATCTTCTTCCCGTAACAGTACATGGGCATTCCATCCGCTAAAACTCCCAACCCATTTTAATGGTAAGCCGGTTTAAACCATAATTTATTTTTTCCGAAGGAAGATCTTTGGAGGGATCAGTGAAGTTCATATAAGGTACAGTGTAATAGTAATATGACTGGTAAGTTTCTGTAATCTTTTTATATGAGTATCCGAGGCTCAGTAAAAAACCATTATTCTTTCCCACCACCACTTTATACCCCAGGCCCAGATCACTGTAAAGACCATTGTGATAATGGTCATCGGGCCGATAACTCATTTTCTGATTGTCTGTAAGCCAGCAGAAATTTGTACCGAGATCAGCGTATACAAATACTTTATTCCTGCTTTTACCAAATTCCTTTCTGAGATCAAAGAATAAAGGTATTGTCCGGTAACGGTAGTAGTCAAGTCCGATCCCTATTCCGCCAAACCATGATTTGTAGCCTGCTCCATTGACGGTTTGCAATTGAAAGGCAGATCCCGTTTCACCTTCCATCAGTCCCACACTGTTTATCGAATGAAACCGCCAGGAGCCGGCTGAATTTTTTTGCTGTGCTGAAACCATGCAGGTAATGGTTAGCAGGCAGCATATAATGATGAGTCGTTTCATATAAATAAGATGAGAATTATAATTTGCTTAGCAGGTGGATATTATTCAGATCAGAATAATCATATTGATAAAGTCCGTCACTAGCCACCACAATGGCCAGCCCATTCTCCGCGATCACCTCATAGGCCACGGCATCCTTAAATTGCTTTACCATGAGCAGGTTACTTACATCCGCAGCATTGTAGACTTTAAGTCCTTCTTTCCAGTCGCAGATAAATAAATTGTTACCATCCTTCGAAAGTCCAACGGGGTGGGAAAGCTGGTACGACTTCAATTCAAATGGTTTGCTCATATCTTTTATGTCAATAACCTGCAGTTCATTCTGAAATCCGAGGCAGGCACTGGAATCATTCAGCGTCACGTAAGCATAGTCATCGTCGGCAATCACCGGATCACAGGCACGCACATGGGTAAAGGATCCGATCAATGAAGGATTTGAAGGAGAATGCTGGACATCATACATGTACATGCCGTTATTGGTTCCTACAAACAGATTATTCTTCAGCGGGTAGATCGTTTCCACATGCCAGTCAACCGTTACCGTGCTGGCATAAGCCGGGTAAATAGGGTTTGCTGATATCAAAAGCCGTGAGGTTTGAATAACCAACGGTATAAAGGAAATTATTGATAATACTGAACCTGGCTGTGGAACCATTGGTTGCAACCTGGCCGCCCGGGCTCGCTGCCGGCGCCATGGCGGAAGCCATGGAGGCGCAATATGCACAACCGGAATAAAATACGGATAAACATTGTTACCCGGATCATAATCAACTGTTGTGTCCCTGGTGTTCCAGCCGACAACCACATTGATGGAATCCGGATTAATGGCTGCTCCCGGATTAACAAACGCATTGAAATAATATATGCTGTGATCGGGGAAAACATTCGCTGCAAAATTTTTCGCAACCACATCCTGGGGATTGGTGATATCAAATGTTACCAGGTCACCATAGGCATCCGCATACAGCGTATTGCCTTTGATCGCCATGTCTTCATTCCCCGGTATATTAATAAAGGAAATATTTTTCGGGCTCGCAGGGTTGCTGTTGTCAATGACATGAATGCCTTTATACGGTTCGGATAAAAAGATATATTTTCCTATTACTGCTAATTTGCCGGTGTTTTCAATCTTAGCGGCAGGCAGACTCTTTATTCCTTCCCGGAATTTAGTGAGTACTTCGTAGATGGGCGTCCGGATCTGATAGGTCCTTGAAATTTTATCCTTCATGCATCCCGAAAACAGGATGGCGAGGAAACCGGGTAGTACAAAATTTTTGATAAACCAAAATTTCCCTTTCATAAGAAGCGTTTTGAAGTTGACTGGCTAACAAAACAAAACGTTGCATGAAAGTTTATTTTTTACCGGGGATGAAAGAAATCTTCAGACCATAATAGATCAGATGGCCCGGGTTGCCGGAACTGTTTTTTAAAAGTCCGGTAAATCCATATTGCAGTTCCGGCCCCAATTGCAGTGTTGATTTTCCCAATGGAAATCCAACCATGATTGCGGTTATGCCATTCAGTTGGGTCCTGTTCATCAGATCGTCATTTTCAAAATAAACATTGTGTGACGGGTCATAATACAGGGCATTGGTGCTGAGCAGATACGACAGGGATAAACCCGCCTCCCATATTACCGGCCTTTGTTTACTCTTGTTCAATTGAAAATTGAGGGTTACCGGCAATTCTATAAAATGATATTGATTGGTGTATGCGTTCGTGTTCCCGTTTGTATAAAAGGAATTTACTGAAGAGAACCCACCTGACAACGAAAGTAAATTTGTGTTGCCCACATATGTTCCCGTTTTTATTTTGGTAGAATAATAACGATACCCCAGACCGCCCGAAACCGAAAAGCGCTTAGACAAATCCCGGTTCACAAATACACCGGCGCCGAATGAAAATCCTGCACTCACTTCAGAAGATGAATAGTTGTTATTGGATAAAGGCTGGCCTGTGGGGGTTCCCGGTGCAGCTACTGCATAGTTCACGGTATTGGAAGCACTTATTGATTTGAACAAATCCTGGTTGACATTTGAAAAACCAACTGATCCGGTATATCCGATTTTCCAACCACCTGATTTCTTTTTTTCTGTCTTCTTAGCCGTCGCAGCCTGGTTGCTAACAGAATCCTTTACCGGAGATTTATTTTCAGTGACAGGATCTGATTTTTTTCCGGCTACAGAATCATTTGACTGATGGGAATCCTTCGCATCCCGGGCGTTTAACTCCTCTGCGCCCGCAACTACAGCCGCCGATTCTGCCGCCCGTTTTCCACCTGACTCAGCAATTGTCTTTTGATCATTGCCGTTACCGGCTTTTTGGTTCGGAATTATCTTTCTGTTAGTCCCGGAGCTTTTATGGGATTTTGTTTTACTCTGTGTGGCGCGTTGTTTTTTGACAATGTTTCATCCGGCTTTTTATTTTCATTTCCTGCAACATCATTGTTTTGCCGAGCTTCTCCTTCCTGTTTTTTATCCCTGCCCGTCTGTTGAAAATTTACTTTATCCGGCGTTGAGGAGTTTTTATAGGCTGAAAAATAATAAGCTCCGCCAGCCAGGGCAAGACCGGAAAAGAAGAATAGCCAGAACAAAGGTCTGCGGCGTTTTTTCTCCTTATTAATTTCCTTATCCACCCGTTCCCATACGGAATCCGCCGGGTCAAAACCCAACTGATCCATTTTTTCACGGACCTGTTTCTCAAAATTATTTTCGTGCATATATGCCCGTTTTTTTATCCAAAGAATTTTTTGTTATCCAGCTGACCAGTAAAGCCCTTGCCCGCGAATACTGCGACCTGGATGTAGCGTCATTGATGCCCAGAATATTCCCGATTTCCACATGACTGTATCCTTCCACGGCGTGCATATTGAAAATCGTCTGATAACCGATGGGCAGCTGTCGGACCAGGTCAGCAAGTTCTTTTGCATTTAAAATCAGTTCAGGATTTTCGTCAGAAACCGGGTGCAGGTTTTCGCCAACAAACGAAAGATCATATTGATAGCGGCTTTCGTTTTTCAGGTAGTTGATGGCCGTATTTACCATAATTCTTCTCACCCAGGCTCCCAGCTCGCCGGAGCCGTTAAACTGGTGCAGATTTTTAAAAACCTTTATAAAGCCCTCCTGCAACACATCCTCAGCATCCGTCATAGACTTGGTGTAGCGATAACACAGGCCCAGCATGGCATGGGCATAATGCGTGTAGAGCTCCCTTTGTGCAGAGGCCTTTCCTTTCAGACAATCTTTTAGCAACTTGCTTTGGTCCATGTGCTGTTAACCTGACAATTTATAGATGTAAACCGTTGCATCCGGCCCATTTTAATGACTGGATTTAACCAGATCAATTCCCCGGCTATTTCCCTGTTTTGGAAATATAAAAGGTATAACTTCAGTAAGAATATTCAAGACCCGGAATCATTAATTATTCACTCTAAAACAATTTTATGTTTGACGAAATTCTGAAAGAAGTTAAAGAACACCTGGGAAATAATCCACAGGTAGCAGAAAATATTCCCGCTGAACAGGCTGATGCCATTCACCACGAAATAGCGACACATATCCACGAAGGACTACAACAGCAGCCGGAAACACCAAGCGCAGGGTTTGGCGGAATAATATCCCAGCTGCAAAACAGCCTGGCTTCAGGCGGTACGGTGACCAGCGCCTTAGAAGGAGGATTAGTGGGCAGCCTGGCGAGTAAATTTGGGCTGTCACCTGCTATCACGGGAGCAATTGCAGCTGCCTTACCCGGACTCGTGCAAAAATATATGCACAAAAAAGACGCGGCAGGGCCTGCGATTCCGTCAACAACAACCCCGTGACGATTTCCGCCCGCGAACATGAATAAAAAATCGGTCCGGCGAAATTTCATTAAGCAGGCTTCCCTTGGTTTGGGCAGCCTGGCCGCTGCTCCATTCCTGGCAGCAGGAGCAGAGATTTCTCCATCCAATCTCAAAGAGGATGAAAAAAAACTCAATATTGTTTGTGTAGGCGCTCACCCCGGCGACCCGGAATTCGGATGCGGAGGAACCATGGCAAAATTTGCCATGGCAGGACACCAGGTAACATTTATTTACCTGACCAGGGGTGAAGCCGGAGATCCGCAGAAGTCATTTGCAGAATCAGCTGCGCTGCGAACCAAAGAAGCAGAAGCCGCCTGCAAAATTATTCATGCCAAACCGGTTTTCGCCGGACAAACCGACGGCAATACAGAATTGAACAAAATAAAAAACGAGGAAATGACAAAACTGATTTTGTCAGAAAATCCCGACCTCGTTTTCACCCAATGGCCAATGGATTCCCATCCCGACCACCAGGTTACCGGCATGTTAACCCTCACCACCTGGATCAGATCGGACAGGAAATTCCAACTTTATTTCTACGAAGTAAATACCGGCAGCGAGACCATGCATTTTACGCCGACAGATTACGTTGATATCACCAGTGTCCGCGAAGTAAAAAAAGAAGCCATGTTTGCGCATAAGACACAGGATCCGTCGGGCACTTACAATTCTTATTTTAAGCCTTTGGAAGAATTCAGGGGATTGGAAGCAGGCGTCCTGGTTGCAGAAGCATTTATTCACTTTAAGGACAAGATGGACAGAGCGCGTATTATCGGGATATAAAAAATATTCTCCCGGATTCCCGATATTGTCCGGCATACACGGTTCGTATTTTCATCTTCATTGAATTTCCAATCTCCTTCCTGCATTTTTCCACATTCAATAAAAAATTCCGGAAATCTTTTAAATAAAAGCTAAATTGATTTGAGGAACCCGCCCGCCTCTAATTACTAAATCTTAAACCTTCAGCTTATGAAAAAAAAATTACTAACTCTTTTTTTCGGTTTATGGTGTTTGTTATATTGGAATATTGATTACGCCCAGGTCTCCGGCAATCCGCAGCTAAAATCGCCTTCTCTTACAACGGTTAGCCCGGATAAATCGCCAACCAGATTAAGTCCGGAATTAAAAAAACTTACAGATCAAAACAATGGTCCCGCACTTAGAAGTCTCAGTGTCCAGGCAAATCCGGTTCCGGCCAATTCAGCCCTCGATAAATATCTGCAGATGCAGGGAAACGGGATCGTTATAGATATTACCGTGAGAGGAAATATAAATTCTGCAAAGGCAGATTTGCAAAAAATGGGACTTAAGGTTACCGGTGTATACGGAAGAATGATTTCGGGTATCATGCCCGTTGCCAATTTGCCGCAACTGGAATCAATGTCTTCCATCCAATATGCCAGACCCGCATTCAAACCGTTTCATCCCGATAAATCGCGTGGTACCAAAGACAAAGGAAATAAACACGGCAAAGATGATAACCCTGTGATCAGCCAGGGAGATACTGCTCAGCGATCCGAAATCGCCAGGAAAAAATATAAAGTGGATGGGAAGGGAGTAAAAGTAGGTGTGCTGTCTGATAGCTATGATAACCTGGGAACGGCAAAAATCGGAGTCAAGTCACGGTGAACTGCCCGGGCCCGGAAATCCTTTTCATTTCAATAAACCGGTGGAAGTATTGCAGGATCTGGAAAGCGGAGGCACGGACGAAGGCCGGGCCATGCTGGAAATCATTCATGATGTGGCACCGGCCTCAGAACTGGCTTTTCATACAGCCGATCTGGGACAGGCAAATTTTGCACAGGGAATTCAGGATCTGGCTGACCACGGCTGCCAGGTAATCGGCAGATGATGTCATTTATTTTGCGGAACCTTTTTTCCAGGACGGTATCATTGCACAGTCCGTGGACCTGGCCAAGAAAAAAGGAGTTGCTTATTTTTCCTCCGCAGGCAACCAAAGTCGTCCGTTCCTATGAATACAATTTTCAGCCTTCGGATGTGGAGCTGCTGGGACCCGGAGCCGGTACAGCACATAATTTCAGTGCACCGGGAGATCCGCCGCGTTTATGCCCAGCCACTCTATATTCCGCCGGGAGGTATCATTTATTTGTTCCTTTCAATGGGATCAGTCTTCTTTTTCCGCAAGCGGAGTGGGAGCTAGTCCTCCGATCTGGATATTTATTTGCTGGATATAGAGGAAATGTTGTGGCCGGCGGAGCCAGTGATAATATCGCTGAGCGGAGATCCGATCGAAGTATTGGGATATTTTAATGATACGCAGAGTCCGACTTTTTTTCTGGTGATTTTAAAATTTTCAGGTCCTGATCCGGAACATATCAAATATGTTTCTTTCAACGACGCCTTATTCTATCTCACCAATCCGGCGATTCCGGGTATCCTGGCACCTGCGCTTTACGGACATGCCAAGGCAGCAGGTGCTATTGCCACGGCTGCGGCTTTTTATCTTGAAACGCCGGCCTATGGTGCTGAATCCTGCACTTGTTGAACTTTATTCATCTTATGGTGGCACACCCAATTATTTTGATGTGGAGGGCAACCGGATTCCGCCGCTGGTCCGGAAAAAACCGGATCTCACTGCGCCGGACGGAGGTAACACTTCCTTCTTTGATCCGTTTGGAGATGGGGATATTTTGGAAGACGCAGATTCCTATCCCAATTTTTTTGGTACTTCAGCAGCAGCACCGCATGCAGCCGGTGTCGCAGCGCTCATGATTGAAGCCCAAAAATTAAAAACCATTACACCTGATCAGATCCGCGGGGTGATGTCGACAACAGCTTCAGATATGGACGATCCAGGACCGACGGATTTGACAAGGGATTTGATTTTGCTTCCGGATATGGACTTATCGGAGCTGATAAAGCCGTTGGAGAAGTGAAATTCCCCAATTCATTTTTTAAAAACCTGAAACTGGAAGCTGCCTGTTCTGATAATCCTGTCCATCCGGAAACTGGATCATCAACAATCCGAATCCTTTCGAAGTGGAAGTGAGTGGTTTCTTCCGGGCACATCACAAAAAGGATCTGTACTCGCAGAACCGGGTGATACTAAATTTTCAACGGCTGCCAATAAATATGACAAAAATTCAAACTCTGCCTTAGCCATCATTAACTGGGAAGATAATTTCGGATTCACCCGGGTGGATGCTGAATTCAGTAGCAATGCCTGTTGCGGAAAGGACGGTGTAGCTTCTTCCGGCATACAGTCTATGGAAGCTATTACGAAAGAAGATATTGCAAGGAAAAATACAGCCGAAATATATCCGAACCCTTCGAGGGATAATTTTAAACTCTACCTTTCTTTGTATGACGAACCAGCCGGCTGAGGTGCAAGTGTCCAGTCTTGACGGAAAAGTATTATTCGCCAGCCGCGTAATGCAGTCAAACGGAGTGATCGACATTCCGGCCTCAGGATTTAAACCGGGTACTTATATTGTGAAATTGAAACAGGGCGATTTTAATAAAACCTTTAAGGTTATCAAACAATAGTAATTATTTATTGAAAAATCAGGGCTGTCCGATCACCGGGCAGCCCTTTTTCATTTTGATGCTTTCCTTACACCAGCACTTTTGTTGTCAGATCGATATAACTGGCGGTAATACTTTCAATCGGTTGGGTTGCTCCATCCTGCTCAACAAAGAAATATTGCATGCCGGATTCTTTTGAGGCAGCGAAAATTCTTTTGAAATCAATCGTGCCATGACCCACTTCGGTAGGAACTTTTTGTGCAGTCATATCTTTCACGTGCCATAGCGGATAACGTCCCGGATTTTTTTTGAACATTTCAACAGGATCCTGACCAGCTACAGTTGCCCAGCCCAGGTCAAGTTCCATTTTTAATATATCCGGGCTGAGTTGCAACAACTCGTTGTAAGGAATTTTTCCATCCACCGCTTCGAATTCATGCGTGTGGTTGTGATAACAGAAAGTGATTCCTGCTTTTCTGGCCGCTTCACCCGATTTGACGAGAATTTCAAGAGCTTCATTTATCTCAGTCGTTGTACTGAGTGGAATGGACGAACAGACCAGGTATTTCAATCCGCCTTCAGCCACCTGGTCAATCACTTCCTGGTAATTATCCCTCAGGTTTTTCATTGGCGGCATATTCCTCAACTGATGCAGTCTCGTAGTATCCATTCCGGGCGGCACTTTAAATCCACCGGCGGGTATCTTGAAAGGGGTTCCTCCAACATGATGGGAAACCCAGGAAAGGCCCATGTCCTTAGTCAGCTTCGCGAAATCTTTTGATTTCATTCCATAAAATCCGCCTTTTACACTGAAGGCAGATTCCACATCCTTGTAACCGATTGAAGCGACCTTTTTCAGGGTACCCGGCACGTCATCATCGATCATCCCACCCAGGGTATAGAGCTGCAGTCCAACCGGGTGCATGGCATATCTTTCAAGCAGAGAAGCATAGCTGTTACGGGACAACATAAGACCTCCCAGTGCCAGGGCACCGGAATTCAGGATAAATTTTCTTCGGTTAGACATGATTGTTATTTTAATTTTTACAAATGATTGCTGTGGATCGATGGAATTTAGTTACGGTTTTTTTTCATTATTGAATTGGATATTTGATACCGACATGAGCGGCTGATCGCCTTTAGCATTTTCATTTTTGAAAACGAAGTATATATCATGCTGACCTTCCTTTGGTATGACATCGGTTTTTATTCCCGGTCTCGCGAAAGGATTGCCAAATCCTGCTGCGGCTTTTTTACCCTTGCCAGCAGCTTTCTTTACAACCACGGGTGGCGCAGGCTTGGCAGTTTTGTTTTTTGTTCCTCCGGCATTCTGTGCGGCATCCGCTGTACTTGCACCCAGGAAAGGATTCACGGGTTCAACCTTCACCTGCCCCAACAGTTCACCCGTAGGATTATCCAGCCGCACTTCAATATTGCCACCGATATATCCCATCATCGGTAAGGCCATTGCGCTTATTTCCAGTTGTTTTATTCCGGTGAGATCAATTTGTCTGAAACCGATATATCCGTTTGCCTTAGGAATAATATTCAGCGAAACCGCAAACATGGTCTGGAGGCTGGTTTCAGCCCGGTAGATCGTATCGGCCGTACCCGGACTCAACTGCTGGCTGCGTAAAATTTTCACTTCTTCCGATGTCAGTGGTTCAGAAGCACTGGCTCCCTTATCAGTGTAGGCCACCCGGATAACAACTGCTCCTTTCCCATTATCGCCTTCGGGAATCTTAGGCGTGTAGCTGCCTTTCAATGGCAGGGTGCTGATTGTTTTCTGATTACTGTTGAGAATATAGTTCATGATGGTATGGGCATCATTCAGAGAGATGGCCGGATGGGCGGGCATATTTACTGTTCCCCACACGCCACTGCCACCGGATCTGATCTTCCGGGCAAGCGAGTCCACTGCCCAGTTATATTTGTGATTTATATTTTTCTGCAATTTCAATAAACATGGGGCCGACCGATTTGGTGTCCAGGTGATGACAATTGTTGCAGTCCACCTTGTTGATCATCGCCGTTGCCACTGCAAACCGGGTGGAGGCATCCACGCTTCGCTGTCCCTGAATCAATTCGGCGTAATCAAATCCTTCGGAAACATAGTCAATACTGGCAGCGACCGAGTGTGGATCTATGAAGCCATCTTCCGGGTCCTCAACTTTGATATCATAGCTAAATGATTTTCCCGGGAAAAAGAATGTTTTATTTCCCCCGACCGTTAAACTCAGGTCCGGCGGGGCATTGCCGGCAATAACTTTTATTGACTGGCTGTTCTTCGCGCCACTGGGGTCCGTTACGGTTAATGTGCAAAGGAATGCACCCGGCTGATCAAAAACTGCCGATGGATTTGATTCCTGATAAGTATGTACCTTTTTACCAGCGGCGTCAGTGATCGTCCATTCATATTTCAGAGAATCCCCGTCGGCATCTTTTGTACCGGCTGAAGAAAGCTGAACATTCAACGGCGTTTTGCCGCCACTGATACTCGCGGCAGCATGAACAACCGGTGAGCGGTTGCCGGCGTTATATTCAATGCGTACCAATTTGGAATTATCACTTTTTCTGAACCAGTTGCTTCCATATTCCAATACATAGAGGTCGCCATTCGGTCCGAATTTGATATCAATGGGTTCGATTGGCTGGTAAGAAGGAAGGAATTTTTCCATGGATTTATAATCACCATTCTCCTTCATACTGATGGCCATAATCCAGCCCCTGGAAAGATCTGCTACAATCCATTTTCCATTATAATATGCCGGAAATGGTCTTCGCGCATTGGTGAAATCGGAGGTACGGTATACCGGGCCACCAACAGCACATCGTCCGCCGGAACCCACCAGCGGATATTTATCAGAATTGCCATAAGGATAAGAAATGAAAGCAGGATGCGCCGGCGGCAGTTCTGTAAGACCCGTATTATTTACAGAATGATTCACGGGCTTTGCAGGATCCTGTCCCGGAGAAACAGAATCGTTCAGATAATTATACATCGGATAAGCCACGTTATCACCAATGAAATAGGGCCATCCAAAATATCCGGGTCCCCTGGCCTGGTTGAATTCATCCATTCCCATTCTTGTCGTTCGCGTATCCTCGTTCGCATCGGGTCCAACTTCTCCCCAATACAACCAGCCGGTTTTACTGTCAACGGATGGACGCCAGGGATTGCGGTCACCCATAATATATATTTCAGGTCTTGTTTTAGGTGTTCCTTTTGGAAAAAGATTTCCATCGGGTATACTATAGCTGCCATCGGGATTTGGATGGATGCGCAATATTTTTCCGCGCAGGTCATTGGAATTGCCGGATCCGCGCTGGTCGTCCCAGTTTTTACGATCCGGGCGTTCGTCCGTTTGGGATTTGTCTGCTACGTTTCCTGTATTGTTCCCAACGGCCAGGTAGAGATTTCCTGACTGGTCCCAGGTCATTCCGCCACCAGTATGGCAGCAGACTTCTCTTTGCGTGGGAATTTCCAGCACTATTTTTTCAGAACCTGCCACCAGTTTTTCATCCTTGATTTCCCAGCGTGACAGAATATGCTTGCTGATCGTCGGATGAGCATAGTATAAATAAGCCCAGTGATTCTCTTCAAATTTTGGATCGACGGTAAAGCCGATAAAACCCTCCTCTGCCTCTGTTACCTTCCCGTCCTTACTGGTGTATTTGGTATTGACTGCAATCGTGCCCACCAGATTTACCGTTTTATCAATGGGATTATAAATCTTCAGGTCGCCCTTTCGTTCATTGATAAATACTTTTCCGTCTTTCAGGACTTCGAAATTCATGGGTTCATCCAGCGCACCTTCGGCTGTAAGTGTAACAGGTGTAAACCGGTTGTCATCCGGCTTTGACCGTATCAGCGGCATTTTCCTTATTTCCAGCCTTTTGCTGCGTGCAGGAAATTGTAAACAAACTAAAAATGAAAATTAAAAAACAGAGCGGACGAACAAACCGGGTTAAATGGCAATAAATGGTAGTCATGTCAGTCATTAATAGATGATGAAAAGGCATGGGTATGGCAGTCGCAGAATAAGGTGTAAGGGACTTTTAAAAGTAGATATCTATTAGATGTCCGGCATCTGGAATGCGACGAAATATCCAATCTTGGAGACAAAAACTACGATGACAGCCTGAATACAGGGTTCATCGCTACATTTTAATGGTTCAGCTTCCTTTAACTTTTCTTCAAATATCCGGACTTGTAAAAGAAATTATCTTTCCTAAAGATATGAAATACGACGACCCCAAAATCCGCAATATACTTCTCCTGCTGATTCGTATCTGGCTGGGCTACCGTATGACCGGAGCCAGTTATTCCTCGGTGGTGGATATTATTTTTCATCCTGCGGAAAGGGCGTTCTTCGAAAAATGGTTCGGACAGGAACTCCATTTCCCCATGCCACTGACCATGGCATTTCTGGCGAAGGGCGCTGAATTAGCCGGGGGCTTTTTTGTTTTCCTGGGACTTTTTACGCGGCCGGCAGCCCTGCTGATTGCGTTTACCATGACGGTCGCCACCCTGACTGCAAATCTCGGCGAGAACTGGATCATTGACGGAGGATTCACGGTTTCATATACCCTTTTTGCACTAATACTTTTCTTTGAGGGAAGCGGAAAATACAGCCTGGATTTTTTATTAGCCAGGAGAAGGTCTCTACGCAAGGCCACACTCACAAAACTTTCCTGATCTCCAGCGGCGCTCGATCTGTTCCGCGCTTTTTCAATTCATCCCCTTTTTCTTCAGTTCATTCAGAACCGGATTGATTTGTCCTGTTCTCAAAAATATCTTGCATGAGAATTCAAAACCATTAAATCTCAATCATCATGCGTAAATCATTAGTCATAATCCCGCTTATCGCTGCAGGAATTGCTGCCGCCGCTTTATCCTGTAACAATACACAAGCCAGTCCCGAAAGAAAAACGGCGGGCATGGACAGCACAGAAAAAGTAAAACGCGGGGAATACCTCGTCAGCATAATCGGTTGCGATGATTGTCATTCTCCCAAACGTATGGGACCCATGGGTCCGGAAATAATTCCTGAATTAAGACTTTCGGGTTACCCTTCCTCCCGTCCGATCATGAAAGCGGATACCAGTGTGGTGAATCAGGGATGGGCGATGTTTGTTCCTGACCTGACATCTTCTGTTGGTCCCTGGGGCGTTTCCTTTTCGGCTAATTTAACCAGCGACGAGACCGGCATTGGCAACTGGACGGAAGAAAATTTTCTCCGCGCCATCAGGGAAGGAAAATATAAAGGGCTTGAAACCAGCCGTCCTTTATTGCCACCGATGCCCTGGTTTGTTTATAAAAATATGAAGGATGAAGATTTGAAATCCATCTTCGCCTATTTGAAAACGGTTAAACCGGTAGAAAATGTTGTGCCTGCTCCAAAGACGCTGGCAGATGTCGCAAAGAAATAAACATTCAAAGTAAAAATATTTAGTCATGGAACAGAAAAAGAGAATTTTAGTATTGGGTATAACAGGGGCACAGGGACGAAGCGTTGCGAGGGCCCTGTTGTCAGACAATCATTTTGAGGTGCGGATACTTACACGGAACCCGGAATCAGTTCGCGCGCAGGAGTTGAAAGAAAGTGGTGCTGAAATAGCAGAAGGCAGTACGGATGATATGGGCAGTCTCATGAGGGCTATGAAAGATTGCTACGGAGTCTTTGGAGGAACGAATTTCCGGGAATATGATAACCTGGAATACCAGCGGGGGAAAAATTTAGTCGACGCTGTTCAGTTATCCGGAATCTGGCATTTTGTATTCCAAATCCTGTCTGACTACGAACAACTGAATGCAGGAAAATTTGCAATCCCGCATGAAGAAATCAAAGATGCACTCCTGCAATACAGCAATAGCCTAAACATCCCGGTCACCTATGTGCATATGGGATTCTACTATGAAAACTCTCTAAGCTATTTCCCTTTTCAAAAGGAGGCCGACGGTGTTTACTATTTTGGATTCCAGCAGGATGATGACTGTCTCGCCATGGCCAGTGTGAAAGATTTAGGGTGTGTAGTTCGTTCGGTTTTTAATCACCCCGCCGACTATATCGGGAGAAAAATTGCCGTGATAGCTGCCAATGAAAGCTATGGCCTGAATCCGGACATGCAGAGTTTTGAACAATGGCTGCGGAAGAATAAATCAGGGTTTGACGCTCATTTCAATGCCCTCAGTTCAAAAAAAGCGGCCTGAGATCAATGGGTTGAAACGAATTGAGTAAAATTGCGTATCAACCGTCCAATCGGCCGAATGAAGTGGTTTGCCGGGCAGGTGAGGTTCATTAAATTTGAACAACTAAAAAAACTTCTTTTGCCCAGGTTATTTTCCGCCTTGATCCCCGCATTTTTTCTGTCAGTTGCAATGGCCCAGGAACCTTTGCAATTTTCATTTACACATTACAATACGGCATCGGGACTTTTATCGAACCAGGTAAATACCATTGTACAGGATAAGGACGGCTATTTATGGACCGGCACGACGGATGGCCTGCAGCGATTTGATGGCATCCGGTATAAATCTTTTCAGCATAAGGAAAATGATCCGGGTTCCCTCCCACCCAATCCGGTCTGGCAGTTGATGGTGGATAAAAAAGATAATCTATGGGTTTTACTGGCGAATGGGAAAGCCGGCATTTTTGATACCCGGAAATTTAGATTCCGGGAAGTGCCCGTAAAGTTTAGGAAACCCGTCTCCCCAAACACTTATGTAAAGCGATTAATACAGGATGAATATGGGCATGTCTTTTACCTGATGGGCGGAAGCGAAGTAATTACCTGGGATGAAAAATCTGGCGATTTTTCCTACAAGCATAATTTTTTCAGACAAAAAGATGAATGGGATATTGTTGATTTCATTCAGGAACCCGGTACACACAAATACTGGATGAGTGTTAACGGTGTTGGCATGGCCGTGTTTAACAATGGGACAGGTCAGCTCAGTTATCCCGGGCAAAATATCGAAAAGGAAGCCCTTGTAGAAAAATTCGGCGCAACGAATACCTATAACCGCTTGTTTTTCGACCTCCGCCATCGCTTCTGGTGTATAGGCAGCGGGAGCAGCCCTGCCATTTATTGCTATGATCTAAAATCTGAAAAACTGATAGTTGAAAAACCAATATTTAAAGATGCCCAGCATTCAAACCATGAAATACAAAGTTTTTTTCAACAGCAGGACAGCACGGTCTGGCTTAACGGATTACTGGTATTCGCCAAATTTCTTGAAACTGAAAAGGAATTTCATTTTGTAGAAAATGGTTATCAGAATGAAAAAAGTATTGCGTATGAATACGATTCATTGTTTGTACGAAGACCGTGAAAAAAATATATGGGTCTGCACAGACAACAATGGAATTTACCGGTTTAACCCCGCGACCGAATTTTTTACCAATATAAAACATCTTAACAGGCTCACGGGTAAACCCGGTGAAGCGGGTCCCCTGTCGTTTATCATCACCAAATGGGGAAGCATTCTCACACCCACTTCGGGCGACGGGATTTACCAATATGATACTAATTTCAAACAGATTTCCACGACTATAAAAGGACTGGATCAAAAAAACAGCCGGTATATCTGGAGTACTGCTGCATCCGGTGATAGTAATACCATCTGGGTAGGCGCCGACAGGGGAATCTATGCAATCAATCAGGCACGGCCATTCCTCCACTTTTTATGATCCGCCGGTGCTGAATGAAATGCCCGTCCGGCAAATTGCTGAAGACAAAAAAGGAAATCTCTGGCTTGGAACACAAAATACCGGGATTTTCAAATGGCCTGCCGACCAGGTAAAAAACAGGCAGATTAAAAACATCATATCCTTTTCCGGTCTGCCGCAGGTAACGATTAATAAAATAACGATTGACAGCAAGGGATATATCTGGATCGCCACGCCCGAAAACGGTCTTTATGTAATAGATCCGGAACGGCGAAAAAGTCGCCATGCACTTCACGGACAAAGAGGAGAACATATATAAAATACCTGAAGGCAGGCGTTTCTTCGATACTGGAATATGATGACAGCACGATGATCATCACCACGGCCACCCGCATTGTAAAATATAACAGGAACTCCCATGAATCTTCTGTGATTGGATCACCCGGAATGATCTCCGGTTATATTGCAGGCGTCCAAAAGGATAAAAACGGATACCTGTGGGTAGGCAGTACCAATGGTCTGTACAGAATAAATATTCAAAAAAATATTTTCCTGAATTATAACCGTACAGACGGGATAGACAATGACCATTTCGTCCAGTCGGCGTCCTACAAACTCCCCGACGGGCGTTTACTATTTGGGAGCACCAACCATGTTCTTGCATTTGACCCGGCCAAACACCTGTTCCATCCCGCTTCACCGGATATCCGCATCACTGATTTTAAAGTCATGAACAGGTCACTTTCCGTGGATTCATTAACTCAGCTGAAAGAGATCGAACTCGGTTACCAGGACAATTCATGTGGTTATCGAATTTTCGCCTCTCGCCTATAGCAATCCTTATCTGGTCAAATACAAACTGGAAGGCCTGGATAAAGACTGGCGGATCGCAGATAAAAACTACCAGGCAGTTTACAGCTACCTGCCCGCGGGCCAATTCACCTTTCTGTTAAAAACGATTGACGAAGAAAAAAATGAATCCGTCAAAACCACCCGCTTAAATATCAGAGTAAATGCACCATTCTGGAAAACGACCTGGTTCTATGCCCTGCTTGTACTGGCGGTGGCCGGGCTCCTGTTCTGGCTCGACAGGGATAGGATGAAAAGAAAAGAAGCAATGCAGAAAATGCGTACCGATATTGCCGACAATCTCCACCAGGAAATCAATGTGGCTCTGGGCAATATCAATATATCTAAGTGAAATGGCGAATCTCAAGGCCGGCAAAGAGCCCGAGAAATCCAAAGAATATATTGAACAGATCCACAGCAGAAGTAATAATATGATCGCTGCCATGGATGATATGTTATGGAGCATACAACCGGAAAACGACAACATCGGCGAAAGCCATTGACCGTATCTCAGAACATATTGACTCGCTGAGAAACAAATATGGCGTAAGAATAAACCTGATAGTGGACAAAAAAGTGGAGGCTTTAAAACTCAATATGAAGCTGCGTAAAAATGTTTTCGGGTTGATGAAAAGCGGGAGTACCAATATTATCAAATCCGGTGCTACCGACTGCACTATATATTTCGGAGTTCAAAAACAATTCCTGGTTTACAGGCTGGAATTCAATAATTCCAAACTGGACAAACAACAATTGACTAACCTGTTACAGCGCCAGGAGCTGGCCGATAAAGTGAAGGAAGTTAACGGAGAGATCAATGCCCAGCTGAACAAAACCCTGTCTGTCGTGGAACTTACGCTGCCTTTGTCCTGAAATTATTTTCCCAGCCAGTTTTTAAATTCGGTTACTTTCTCCCGGCTCACCAGGGCTTCCTTATCAACGGCTGGTTTTAATGCGAGTATCAGCCGGTTTCCGAAATAATCGTCAATTTTATCCACACTGTTGATGGATACATAAAAAGAACGACTGATGCGGAAGTAGCGTTCCGGATCCAGCATCTCTTCCAGTTCGTCCATGGTATAATCCACGACGAATTTTTTATTGTCGGTCGTTTTAAAGAAATTTAGTCTTCCGTCGCTATAGAAGTAAGCAATATCTCCCACTTCCATGGAGATCAGTTTTTGAGCATGTTTTACGAGGAAACGTTTGCGGTAGGATACCGGTTTTAATTTACTCTGCAGTTCCTTAACCAGCTGGTCGATATTCATATCCGATTGCTGACTGCCTTTCAACTTATGGAATTTTTTCAGGGCAACCTCCAGTTCATCCTTTTGTACAGGTTTAAGCAGGTAATCCAGACTATTCACCTTAAACGCCTTTAAGGCAAATTCATCATAGGAGGTTGTAAATATTACCGGGCTTTTTACATCGGTCAGGTTGAAAATTTCGAAGCTCTGCCCGTCTGACAGTTCAATATCCATCAGGATCAAATCCGGCTGGGGGTTATCCTGGAGCCATTCTACGGTTGTTTTGATACTGTCTGTAACGCCCGCTACCATTGCTGATGGATCTACGGCAACTAATATCTTCTGAAGTTTTTTTGCGGCCAGTTCTTCGTCTTCTACAATAAGTATTTTCATTTTAATAACATTGAATGTGATGCGATATTTAATTTATTGCTATCCTGCTTTTAGCTTCCATTGAACTGCTCCAGATCAACGGCAAAACCACCGTAAAGTTTTTAACATCTTCCATCACCCGGAAACCGGGCTGGTGAAGCAGTTCATACTTCGCCCTGATATTTTCCAAACCTACCTTATTACTGGGCGCTTTCACGGTCCGGCGCTGAAGGTTGTTGTTCACGACCAATTTATTGCCGACTGTTGTAAATATTTCAATAAAAAGCGGGTGACTCTTTGTAAGCGCATTGTGTTTAACAGCATTTTCAACCACCATTTGCAGACTGAGTGAAGGCAGCAGATAGGAATTATATTGTTTATCCACTTCCACCTGAAGATGAACGGCCTCTCCATGCCTGGTTCTTAATAGTTCGTAATAGCTTTGGATAAATTTCAATTCATTTTCCAGGCTGCTCATGCCATCTTCATTATTGCGCAGCAGGTAACGGTATACTTTACTTAATTCGTCGAGGAATTTTTCCGCCTTGTCTTTGTCTTCTGAAATCAGCGAGGACAAGGTATTAAAGCAATTAAACAGAAAATGCGGGTTTACTTTTTGTTTAAGGCCGTCAAACTCCTCCTGTAATTGTAATTGTTCCAACAGATCCTTTTCGGCAGTTGCTTCTTTATATTTATCAATTATATACAGTACTTCCCAAAGGGTCTGAAAGATCAGATTGGTTGCAAAGCCTACCAGCCAGCCCCATTTCAGGTCGCCATCGTTTAATCTGATATCCCAGAATATGAAAACTTTGAAACACTAAAAATATCAGGAGCACGGAAGGTGTCATCACCAATAAGTTTATCGCAATCATGAAGAACAGTCTTTTGCCGGTTTGCTGAAGAGAGGGCAATTTCTGATGCAGTACAAAATCGTATTGGACATGCGCCCGGTAAGACAAATATCCCAAAACGTAGATGATCGGCCAGGAAACCACCCATACCGTCCAGTCAGTCCAGACCCTTTCATCATAAAGGATATACATCAGCGCAAACGTGATAAAGGGCATGGATATCCAGAAGCAGTAACTGTAAACAGCGGATGGTTTGGCGAATTTCATAGTCCGGGTGGGTTGTTTCCAAATAAAGGAAGGGTTAAGGATCTTTCCCTGTCATCTTCATGAATCAAAATATCACCGGCCTGCAGAATCTTATACTTACTGACCAGGTTATCCAGTCCGTCATCTGCGTCCAGATTCGGCGATCCCTTTTTCTTATGAACTGAATGAACCACCTGTAACTGGTTCAATTCGCCGGCTGAAATATGGATCGTGAGCGGATCCGCCTTACTTAGTGCATTGGCATAAATGATATTCTCCAGAATCACCTGCATACTGAGCGGTGGCAATTTCTTCTCCATGGCATCCTCTCCTATATCTATCGATGTGCTGATAGCGTCTCCAAACCGCTCCCGGGCCAGGTACAGGTATGACTGCGCAAATTTTATCTCCATTTCCAAAGGAACAAGCAACTCATCATCACTACGCAAAAGATAGCGGTGAACTTTTGTCATTTCATCCAAAAACAATTCTGCCTTGGACTCATCTTCCTGGATAAGGCCGGATAGCGTATTAAAGCAATTAAATAAAAAATGCGGGTTGATCTGCCCTTTTAATCCCAGCAGGCGGCTCCGCTGATAAACATTATTCAGTCTTTCATTTTCCGATATGGATGCTTTCCATGCTTCCCAGTTGGCCACACCTTCATTGATAAAGGTGATCACGGTACTCATTAAGCATCCATAAACAATGGCCCATAAAAGCATTCCGGACCTGAGTGTACAAGGCAAAAGCGGCCACTGATTATATACGAAATAATATCCCGGCATCGTGATCGCATTCATTACATAAAACAATGGCAGAAGGACTGCAATCCTCCTGAACATATCCCCGGCTGAAGGAAAACGCTTCTTAACCAGCGTAGCAGCAACACCAAATAGGAAATATATGACCGAAATATAGAGTGCTCCGTAAAGGGTTGATTTGAAAAAAACCGATGCAGAATTGAAAATACAGGTCCCGAATACCAGTGTATTGAGGAAAATTATATAGGGCAGCATCACCCATAACAACACCAACGGTTCCTTATTACTATATCTCTTCAACGGCATACTGTAAATTAAATAATATAGGGTAAACCCCTCTTATATATAGTATGGAACGGGCAGACTTCGGATGAATTGAGTAAATCCCCGCGCGAACTGTAAAGGGGCTGTCAGAGAGTGGCGGCAGAGGAAAGTGTGGAAGTGTGGAATAGTGTGGTAAGTGTGGAAGTGTGGAAATGTAAGGATGCAAGAATTAAATGAGGAAATGATAATGTGGTGATTTGGAAATTCTTACCCTGAAATGCGTTCATATAGAATTTATCAACTGAACGGAAAATAAAACAGTTCATACACGGCGCCCTTTTAAAAAATTTTATTTGAACTAAACTTTGTGTCAACAAAAAAATATCAACCATTAAATTATTCATCATGAAACAAAATTCTTTAAACAAAATCATCGGCCGCCTGCGGATTTGCATCCTGGCCTTTATTTTAACTCTTGTCAGCCTGTTTATTTTTTCCTTCAGTGCAACCCGGCACTACGATGATTTTCTAAAACAACTGGGTATTGGAAAACCTGATGCCGACAAAAGGATCAGCAACAGTATCCTTGGTGGTTACTTTAACGCCTACGGCCTGCAAAATGCAAAAAATATTGCGCTGGGTAATCGGTCCGCTGTCGTGAAAGACGTTTTGGATTACACCAAAAAATATACTGCCGGAGATGAATTCAAAAAAGAGTACATCGCATTAAAGCAGAGCAATAAGCCGGTAAAATATATCATGCAGACACCGGAAGACATGCGCAGGGAATTGATTGAACAGTACAAAAAAAGTATTGCCGAACTGGAACAATCTGCAAAAAAAGCCGATGGCCAGACAAAGACCATGTTAGAAAATGTCCTGGCTGAAAGCAAAAAACAACTGATAGCGGCAGAAGATCCGGAAAATAAGATGATCCGGAATTACGCGAACAACTATCCCCAGATGGCAGCTTCCTACCAGAAGACCTATGAAGAAGAGCTTATAGTATGGGAATCAAAATACCCTGCCAATGAAATGCTGTTTGTGAAACAGCGGCTGGCAAAATTTCTGGACGAAACAAAAGATATTGATTTCAATGCGGAACTGATTTCAAAAAATGGAAAGAAAATTTTCGTAAATCCCCAGTATGAACACAAAAACAATTATTGGAAAATGGGTTTCCGCGCTGGCAAAGAAGTAGTAGAGCCAACCCGGTTATTTATCGAACAATGGATTCAGGAAATAAAATAAGTAAACAATTCACAAAAATAAAAAACAACCAAAAAAATAGAATTTATGAAAAAGGGAACATTTATCGATTTCGCCGTTATCATGGCGGCAAGATCTCACAGAAAGAATAAAAACCTGGCCGTAACAGAACAGAAATCAAAACGGCGATGGAAATCAGCCATTCCGTTTCGAGTCTGAAAAAACAAGACACCAGGAAAATTGCAGCCTATCCTAAGGAATTAGTGGCATAAAAAACCGGACTGAGCACCGACCCGGTCTCTGATACCCGATCATGAGTAATGACCGGGTATTTTTTATTTCTCAAATACCAGTGCATCTGCGGAAGCACCCAGTTTTGTTAATGTGTCAACGATTTCGGCAACCATGGCATCCGGTCCGCAAACATAAAAATGGGAGGTAAAATCTGAAACCCGGCCGGTGATGAATTTTTCATCGATGCGACTGTTTTCATATCCTGATTTTGGCTCTCTGGTCAGTGTAAACAGGGCATTGCTGCCAAGGATATTTACCAGTTCGTCGGCATAAATAATATCTGCCGCTGTTTTGTTAGAAAAGAAAAGTTTATTGCCGGCTGTTTTGTGATCATGATGCAAAGAACGAAGAATTGAGATAAAAGGAGTAATGCCTGCTCCCGCCGGCAATAAAATAACCGGGACCTTTGTACTCAATTGCGCCCCAGCTGTCGGATATGATTAACTCTTCGCCTGCTTCCAACTGATGAAGCCTGTCTGTTACTCCATGACGTTCCGGGTATCTTTTAATGGTCAGTTCAAGATAAGGTTCAGAAATCAGGGCAGTGAAGGTAAATGGCCTGTGTTTCCTTTTCCATTCCGGGTTTGTTGATCGCCAGATCAGTCGCCTGTCCCGGCGTGAAATGATATCCCGCGGGTTTTTCTATCCTGAAACATTTCACATCATGGGTGACGGGTTTAATATCCAATATCCTTACTGTATGATTCATAAATACAAAATTCAATAACAATTTACCCGATTATCGGATTTACCTGTGTACCTCCATCAATTACATATTCCGAGCCGGTAATAAAAGCGGCGTCATCGCCGGATAAAAAAGCCACGAGTTTGGCTACTTCTTCCGGCCGGCCAAACCGCTTCAAAGGTATTTTACCGAGTGTTCTTGATGCAAACTGTTCCACAGTCGCCTTATCAAGTCCGGCAGGTGCCAATAAATTTGTAGCTATCGGGCCGGGACAAACAGCATTGATCCGGATTCCCCTTGGCGCCAGTTCTGTTGCAGCAACTTTTATCAAAGAATTCAATGCTCCTTTACTCGCTGAATATACTGCAGATAAGGATTGACCGGTGGTTGCATTAATTGAAGAGAGCAGGGTTATCGCACCGCCGCTGTTAATGATCGGCAGGAATTTACTTAATGTAAAAAAACTTCCCTTAAAATTAATGTCCATGATTCTGTCGAAATGATCTTCCGTAGCATCTTCAATCGAAGAAAATAAAACAATACCTGCATTGATAAACAGGATATCGACTGTTCCAAACATGGACTTCACCTGAATAACCAGGTCATCGATATCTGTGAGTTTCCCCTGGTCCGATACAAAACCGGTTACGTTGAGATCAGATGCAACTTTATCAACCTCACTCTTTTTTCTGCCTGTAATAATCACTCTGGCACCCAATTCAGCAAATTCCCTGGCCGTTGCAAGCCCTATGCCACTTGTACCGCCGGTTACTACAGCGACCTTTCCGTTTAGCCTGTTTGACATATTTATTATTTAAACCGAAGACAAAAAAAACCGGTCAACTAAAGACCGGCATTAATACAAACAGGTGAGTGTTCAGCGGTCTTCTTCCTTGTCTTCTTCCAGATCGTCATGATTGTCGCCTCCGAGACTATAATAATTATTTTCCTCATCTTCCTCCCCGATCAGTTCATCTGCATCATCGAGTTCTGAACCCGGTATATCAAGGTCATCTCCGGGCTTTTTATCCTTGTCCGGCAAACTCTGTTCTTCTTCGCTGAACTCAACCTCTTTCTCTTTACTGTAAATATCCTCATCAGCTGAATATATTGGCAGCGGGAATTTCCCGGCTTCTGCGGTATTGTCTTTGTCGCTTTTGGCTTGCTTTTTCATATACTTAATTTTTAATCCTGACGGAATGAATTTACGAAAATCCAGTGATTATTACTCTTAAACCGGGAGGCTGTCTGACTACCATGTCGTTGTCCGCGTGGAATCTCCCATTGTACGGATCCAAACCGGCGGTTTATTTTAGTAAAATATGCCGGTGCCTCCGGATATGTTTAGGGAAATCTGCATAATCGCCTCCCGTTAATATGATTCCCTGCAAAAATCCATTTTACCGGGATCAGTTTATGGATGGCCCGGTGAATTATCATTCTGAAAAATCAGGATCCGCATTTATCGATTAGAGACCGCTCCCGGAAGGAAATAGTTTTGGATACCACCCTGACAAGGGATCCACTATTTTCTCACCATTAAAATTTAATTACATGAAAGAAAAATTATTGCTATTCCTTCTGACATGCATCATCGTGGTAGCATCCTGCACAAAGGACCATCCACCGGATAAAGGAGGCCACCCTGTTCCGGATGCTCATCTCAAAATTGCGATTGTTTCAGATATTCATTATATGGATCCTTCGCTGCTTAAAAATAATGCCGCTGCGGGTACCGCATTCCAGGCATACCTGGACGCAGATCCGAAACTGATCGAGTTCAGTGACCCGATTTTCAGGACCGTTATCGCACAGCTAAAATCTGAAAACCCCGATATCCTGCTAATTCCCGGTGATCTGACCAAAGACGGAGAACGCGTAAGCCATCAGACCATGGCCTTATTGCTTAAACAACTTACAGATGCTCATATCAAAGTATATGTTGTGCCGGGAAACCATGATATCAAAAACCCTGAATCGGCAACTTATGATGGTGACAACGCTGCACCTGCTCCTTCGGTTTCAGCCGCTGAATTCAGTGCCATTTATGCTTCGTACGGATATGGAAATGCGCTTGCAAAAGACCCGAATTCCCTGAGTTATGTGAATCAGATTTACCCCGGCTTATGGCTGCTGGCATTAGATGACTGCGAATATGAGGACAATAAAAATATAGCCATCGTTGCCGGAAGAATAAAACCCGAAACCATGACATGGGCACTAGCCCGTTTGGAAGAGGCAAAGCGCCGGCATATTACCGTATTCGGCATGATGCATCATAATCTGATAGAACATTATTCAGGTCAAACCCAGCTGGATCCCGGATACGTTACAGAGAACTGGGAATCTGTTTCTGATCAGTTTATGAACGCGGGCATATCTGTTTTTTTTACGGGTCATTATCATGCCAGCGATATCACCAAAAGGATTACCGGGGATAAGGAATTGTATGATATAGAAACCGGTTCACTCGTTACCGCACCCAGTCCGTACAGGATTCTGACCATGAAGGGAAACGAACTGGATATCAGCACGAGATATGTAACTTCTATTTCTGCAAAATTGCCGGGAGGCCTGGATTTTCCGACATATTCAAATCTTTTCCTTTCCCAGCATCTGGACGGATACTTTGGGTATTTCTTATCCAATCCCCCCTATTCACTTCCGGCTGACCTGGTGACCTATACTGCACCCCTGTTCAGAAATGCCATCATGGCGCATTTCGCGGGAGATGAAAAAATTTCCCCTAAGGAACAGGCAGCGGACGATGTGATCGGGCAGCTATCCCCTGAGATCGGCGGAGCACTCAGTGCACTCTGGACGGATCTGAACCCGGAAGACAATCACCTGAAAATAAAATTCGCATCTCCTTAGAAAATTACAGAGCCGGATTTTAGTAAAAGTGGATAACTATGTGCGAAAGCGGTGCAAAACAGAACCCCTGAAAATTTGGAAACGGTTATAGCCGGAACGTACCTTAGAATTGTAATTGAGAAACAGAAATCTGTAAAAAGAAAGAAGTATCTCAATGGGGAAGTGAAATCCATTACGGATAATAGCAACCCAAGGAAGCATCGGGTCAGTAAGTATAAAGCGAAAGCTGGAAATACCGAAAAAGGCTTGGTGCTTTTCCTTTTTTAATACCCCTCAATAAGATTTTCTCTTTAATCAAACGGGCATTCAGGATCCTTACATCATTGAGAGGCCGGTCGACATCATCGCCCTTACTCGTCGGTTCTGCGGCAATCTTATCCACCGTTTCCATTCCGCTTACCACTTCTCCAAAAATGGTATAATTCTGATCCAGATGGGGCGTTCCGCCCAGGCTTTTATATACTTCGCGCTGATATTCAGGAATCTTTCTTTTAAGTCTTCTTATTTCGACGGAATCCAATCCACCGTCTGTAAATATTTTACCCTGTACGATATAAAACTGGCAGGAACTGCTGGCTTTTGCCGGGTTGACATCATCACTTTCCCTTGCCGCTGCCAGCACTCCTCTTTTGTGAAACAGGCTTACCCTGAATTCCGCCGGAATCGTATAAGGCAGACCGGAATCCCCGAGTGCCTGACCCGGTGGCGCATTCCTGCTTTTGGGATCTCCGCCCTGAATCATAAAATATTGAATAACCCGGTGAAAAAGAAGACTGTCATAAAAATGGCTCTTCACCAGCCTGAGGAAATTATCGCGGTGCAAAGGCGTTGAGTCGGATAATCTCAGAATGATGATTCCATCTGTGGTAACAAATTCCACATCCCTTCGCCTGTCTTTTTTCTTCAGTTTTACTTCTGACTGGGCATGGATCCCATCCGAAAAAATCAGGAGGGCAATTATAATTGGTATTAAATTTCTTAGGCGCATGGATGTCAAATATATTATAGCCGTAAAAATAGCCTCTCCGGGCATAATTGTTGAAATCCTTTCCAAAAAGATATGATACGAAAATTAAAATCCGGGGAATACCGGCTTTATTCGAGGAAGACCGACCCGAAGACAAAAAAACGCCGCAATCTGGGAACATTTAAAAGTATGGAGGCCGCTAAAAAACATGAGCGGGAGGTGCAATATTTTAAAAGACATTGAATCCATTACAGGAATTAGATTAGCAGCCAAAATAATAATGCCTTATAAATTTCTTTATAAGGCATTATCATTTTATAAATCTCTGTATTGTACCAGGATAATAATCTGTCTTTTATTGTCCTTCATGAGCCTTTGCCATCTCCTGGATCTTTTGCTTAACAGCTTCCAGGTTAAAGGAAGCCGGATCCTGCATGGGCGGATATTCAATGGCTGTCATAGCCAGTTTGGCTACGGCATTCTGGACATTTACAAATCGCCAGAATTCACGCGCATAAAAATCATTCATATATCCGCCTCCCAGTGTATTCAGATTCTCTCCGCGGATTGATGGGGTACGTTCAAAAGGATCCTGCCGGAGATTCACCATGGTCGGCATATCTGTCGTCACTTTTTCTCCAGGCCAGCCAAATGGCTGCTGGTAAAACTGGAATTTAAAATCGCCGATACGAACCGCGCCCAGGGTGGGACCGCCAAAATAGAAAAGTTCATTCCCTCTTGGAAGGGCCTTTACCAGTGATCAGATCCGTCTGATTATAACCATCCAGGTGATTTTTGTAAGTAAATCCGCCCAGGTTCACCCCTTTCAGGAGCTGGTCAGTAATATTCGGATTTCCCGCAGCAGCCAACAGGGTGGGAAACCAGTCAAGTCCGGAAAAGATGCCGTTTTCTACAACGCCCGCTGGAACATGGCCGGGCCAGCGGATGATGGCAGGAACACGAAAGCCACCTTCAAAGACGGTTCCCTTTGTACCCCTGAACGGTGTCATACCACCATCAGGCCAGGTGAATACTTCAGCGCCGTTATCTGTCGTGAAGATCATGATGGTATTATCAGTTTCGCCAATATCGTCGATATGTTTTAACAGCGCACCGATAGCATCGTCCATTTGCTCCATGCCGGCTTCTTCCAAACCATAATTGGTTTTAAAATTCATGTGTGTACCATATTTCTGGGAAAGAAAAGTCCATACATGCATGCGGGTGGTATTGTGCCACACAAAAAACGGCTTGCCATCTTTTTTAGCTTTATCCATGAAATCGCTGGAGCTCTTTACCAGCACTTCATCAAAAGTTGTCATATCATATTTGGCTTTCGCAAAAGGCAGGTCGTGCATATTCGGCACATTGGACATGTCCGGATAAGGAGCCAGCGGACCTTCATCTACGACTTTTTGTTTGCCAACCTTTCCCCAGCGTGGCTGAACAGTCGGGTCATCTGTTGCAGATGCATAACAATGAACGAGGCTTCTCGGACCATTGGCATTATAAAATGCTTCATCTGTTGGAAATGAATACCAGTAAGGATCAGACATCGCATCGAGATGATAGAGATAACCGAAGAATTCGTCAAAGCCGTGTACTGTCGGCAGGAATTTGTTGAGATCTCCCAGGTGATTCTTCCCGAATTGTCCCGTTGCATATCCCTGTGCCTTCAGGGCCGTAGCCATGGTACAGGCCTGTGCAGGAAGACCTACATCCGCGCCCGCCTGACCAACGGTTGTCATTCCGGTGCGCAGGGGTATTTCACCCGTAATAAAATTAGCGCGACCGGCAGTACAGCTTGCCTCCGCATAATAATCTGTGAACCGCATACCACCTGCAGCCAGTTTGTCCAGATTCGGTGTTCTGCCCGACATGATTCCCTGGTGGTAGCAGCTGAGGTTATACCAACCGACATCGTCACCCATGATGACGACAATATTGGGTTTTTTTGTCTGTGCGCTGGCGTACAACCCAAGTAGACTCAGCAGGAGTACCGGGGCAGCTTTTGCGAATCGATAGCGCTTTGGCTTTAACTGTAACATGTGTATTTGGTTTTTAATGGTAAATGAAGATTAGTGAATCCAGTAAACCAAGAGACGGATTAAAATGTGAATGGATACATCTGATTATAACAATCCCGGGGGAAAGTCAATCACAGTTTTGAGACTAAGCACTAAATATAAAGCATAAAATCCTGCATAATGCTTCCATTTAACCGTATAATGGAAACTCCGGACGAATAACCAGATTAACATCTCAATAACCGTTGCATTAAATTTGCATGATTATTTTAATAATGCAACAGCCAAAGGACAGGCTTGATATGGTCAATGAAGTGTTGGAGGAATGCATCCTTGCCTATCCCCTGTCGTCTTTCATAATCAGTCTGTATAAACAATATCAGCAGCGCGGTTCGCTCAGTAAAAAACAAATGCAGGGATTGTATGGAAAGGCGTCCAAAATAGAAGGGCTGGCTCCCGGTAAACTTGCCTCCATTGAAGCAATCATAAAAAGAATGCCGACCCGGTATAAATCAGAATTACCGGAACTCAAACCACTGTTCGAAAAAGAAGAATCTACGGGCCTCCTGATTTCAGAGATACTGGCAGCATTCCCGCAACACAAAAGAGTATTGTTTCTGAAAGCGAAATATGAAAACAATGAATTATTCTCCGCTTCGGACATGAATGACCTGAAAAGAATCAGGGCTCTCATCAAATAGTAGCCTGGTGAGTTTATTATTTCTTTTTGTACCCATTCAAAGCGGTCATGACTGCAGGATATTTTTCTATTCTCTGAAAAGTAAGCAAAGCTTCGATGGTTGACTCAGCACCTGAATTCAGATTTACCTGGGCAGCGGTTGATATCGCATCGAAACAACGACCGCTGGTGGAATCATACATATAAACGGAAGCATCATTGGCACCCAGGAACCAGGCGGCCAGATGACCCGCTATATCCGCATATTTTTGCTGACCGGTTAATTCGAAAGCTTCCGTTGCCGCAAAAACCATGGGCCTGAATCCATAAGCTATCTGTTCATAGCTGTTTTCCAGTATTGGCTGAAACTGGTTGCTGACAAACTGCAGGCTGATACCTGATTTATATCCGTTAGAGATCAGCCATGGATAAAAATGATCTATCTCCGAAAAAGCAGCAGCAGTGTATGCCGTATCATGAAAAAATTTCCCGGCCATTAACAACGCGTAGGACTGATCGCTACCATAGGCATGCCACTGATTCTGACTACTCAGGATAAGAGAATAGGGAAATACGGCCTCAGCCCCTTTCTGCATCATTAAAATCCCGTCAGCCAGTTTTTTTATATAGGAATTGATTAAAGAATCATTTGTCTGTTCACTGTAGGAGATTAATCCGAGGATAAGCGTAGCGGCCTGATCGCGTGGAACTGCCCGAAGGCAGCCATTGTGGTATAGTAATTCCATTCACCATTTCAGTAGTCTGGGGAATATTAGCCAGATCTGATTTAATGTTTCCGATAAGTTTACTGATTGCCATATCCATTCCGGCTGCCAGTGTTGCATTTTTATTTTTTATGCCGGGCAACGCTTCGGTAAGCGCTTGCAGGGCACGCCAGGACCACCAGTTCTGTGTGGCCATGCTGGTTATACCGGTTGTATTAATGGTTTTGTCCGATTGAAAAAAATTATAGAAATAACCGTCACCCGCCTGCATGGAAAGTATAAACTGGATAAGGTGAAATGTTTTCGACTGTATGGCTGAGTCATTGGTGAACCCATCGTTTCGCAGATAAACCAGTATTGCCCTCGATACATCGTCTACGCAGGTAAATCCTTCACCGGTTGCTTCCACCGGATGATAATCGGGCCAGGCACTATAGATATATATTCCGGCGGCCTGAGTCCCATCGGGGAAAACCAGCGGAATGTATAAATCATTTAAATGAGCCAGATTAATAAAAGGAGTATCCGGGTTGACCGGAATAACCGGAGGATTAACGGCAGTTTGTTTTTTGCACGCAACCGCAGAGGAAATTAATATTGCAGTGAACAATAAAAGCTGTTTCGCTTTTTTCATATAGTCAGTTAAAAAACCCCTGCAATCTGGTAACTGCAGGGGTTTTAATGATCAGGTCATTATAAAGTAGCCTGATTCGTATAAATTGATGTAACCTGAGGTCCGGTCAGTGCGATATTGTAGAACATCATGTCATCCATATCCCCCGTCCAGAATCCGCCATAGTCCACCAGCCAGTTTCCGGAAGGATCAACAGTTAAATATTTACTATTGGGCAGATCTGATCCAATGGTAATATTAACGGGATTAGTGAGTGTGATTGGCGTTCCCGGCGTGTTTGTCCAGGCCTTAACAAGACTTCCGTTGATATAGAAATTTTCTTCACCTGCTTTAAATGTCACCACGAGATGATACCATGAAGCACCCGATTGAACGGCCACTCCGGCATCGTCACGATCGTAATAAGCAGTGTCAGGAGGAGTTGCCGCAGCCTGATATGCTTTAACCGTGAAGAAGGGCAGCGTTGGTTGTGTCTGGAACTTCCAGCCGTTCCAACGATTCATCGCCAGTATGTAACAGTTGGCGGGATTAACCGTTCTGCCGGCAGTATCTCTCCTTACCCAAACACTGATAGACATTTGAGTTGGATTCAGCGCCGGTGTATAAGGCACTTCAATATTTGAACCGTGATCAAAATGATAAGCCATGCCTGCCCGGCCGAAACGGTCGTTGGCAGCTGCAAGTACGCCTGCACCAAAAAAGGCATGACCAACCGTGATGGTTCCGTTATGGCCATTTCCTGATGAATCATTTGCATTGCCATTCATTTTCCAGTACCCAATCAGATTGGCCGCTGCAATCTGACCAATAAATGCCGCCTTATAAGTTGTAGTAGCACCTGCAAGATTTGCTGCCGCATTAGTAAGTATTGCCTGCGTGGATGTTGCATCATTTAATATGGCAGTTGCCGCAGCCAGCGCGGTATTAAGCGCCGTTTTCGAACCCACCGTATAATTGCCGGGTTTTGTACCTTCTGTCGTATTGTTGTAATAATACGTGGCTGAATCAACTGCTTTCTGTAAAGCAGTCTTATCTGCCGGAGGCGGAGGTGGAGTGGAGTCACTTTTACTGCAGGAAGTAAAGATCAACCCCAGGGCCAGGCTCAAAAGCATAGCCGCTTTAATAAATTTTAACCGGATAACTGATTGTGTCATGATGAGTTTTTTAATAAATGAAAAATGAGGCGTTTTTAATGCAAGGCTTTATTGGTATCCCTTTCGCCCTGGGGGATCGGAAAATGTTTATTCGTATTATAATCGAAATTGGGGCTGCCGCTCATAGCCTGGTTGGCATAAGTTTCCCCCCAACGGATGATATCAAAGTAGCGGTGAAATTCAAATCCAAATTCAACTCTTCTCTCATGCTGGATCTGTGCCCTGAGTGTAGTCTGATCAGTAAAAACAATATCGGGCAATAACGCCGGCGGTACAGTTCCAAAATTGGCCAGGGAATCATCAAAGAGATAACTTTCCCTCGCACGTTTTCTGACCAAATTAATGGGCGCGACAGCCTCTATTCCACGCCCCATTTCATTGAGCGCTTCCGCGTACCAAAGCAATACATCCGCATATCTGATTACGGTATAGTTTATACTTGCATCACCTTTCAGACTGATTGGAATTTCGGAAAAAGGCTGCTGATGTTTCCTGGTAAGGTATCCGGTTGGTGACCAGGTCTTACTGAAAATTTCTCCGTTAAACCACTGCATGCTGTCCCTCCCAATAGTGTAATCCAGCCGGGGATCGTATACTCCCGCTGGTGTTATTTCAAATTCATCCACAAAGCTTTGTGTGGGCGCATTAAATCCATATCCTCCGTCAATGCGTGGAGCAAACCACTGATTCAGCGAATTCCCGGTGGCAGGATCCTGTTTGCTTAAATGCTGAACTTCAAAAATGGATTCCTTATTATTTTCATAATTGGCATTAAAGTTTTGTGAGTACAGCGACATGAGTTCGTATTCCCCGCCGGAGATCACCAATATTTGCTGTAGCCGCTGCGCTGTCCCATTTACTTTGAAACAGATATGCTTTTGCCAGTAATGCAGTTGCTGCACCACCGGTAGCACGACCGAGATCCGCGCCGGTATAGCTGTCCGGGAGATTTCCCATAGCAATCTTTAAATCGGACTCTATTACCGATTCAAAAATATCGGAAGCAGCTGTCTGCGGAATCTGCAGTTCATCCGCATTCTTCGGTTCGAGTACCACGGGTACATCACCGAAAATATTTACGAGCGTAAAATAATACCAGGCCCTGAGGAAATGGGCCTCGGACAAAATCCTTGCTTTCACTGTTTCATCCATAACGATAGGCGGCACGCGTACGATTACAATATTGCAACGACTGATCCCTTCATAAAGAGTAGCCCATTCATTTCCCAGGTTGCCATTAATGGGAGAAATATTAAACTGGTCAATGAGATCTATATCGGCCTGGTCTCCGGGATCACCACCTTTCTCTGCATCATCGGAAGCGACATCACCAAAAACCCAGAGACGATTCGTAGATGTCGATGTAAAATTTAATGGCTGGTAGGCGGAGTTAATAGCAAAAACAGCCTGTTGTTCTGTTTGATAGAATTCCGTATCCGGATAATCTCCGACGACTTCTTTTGTCAGGAATTTACTACATGCGGTAAACGCTATCATCAGAATGGAAATCAGAACAGATTTGACAAAAAACTTTTTCATTCTAATATAATTTGATCCTTATAGTCTAGAAGTTCAGATTCATACCAAAAAAATAACTTTTTGCACTGGGGTATGTTCCCCAGTCGATGCCGGCAGCAACATCTCCCCTGTACACTTCATTGTTCAGATTATTACTGGTATGCATTTCAGGATCCAGCCCGCTGTACTGGGTAAAAGTCAGCAGGTTTTGGCCCGACACATAAATACGCAATGCCCTGATATGGATTGATTGCATCAGCTTGGTGGAAAAAGTATAACCGAGCTGGATGTTTTTCATTTTCAAAAAGGAAGCGTCTTCGAGAAAACGGCTGGAAGGAGTTTTATTATTCGTTGAGCCCAGCCAGGAAACCCTGGGCATGGTATTACTGGTTCCCTCACCGTGCCAGTGTTCATCGTATACCCGCTGCGTAAGATTAAAAGCGCGGTAAAAGCCTTCGATATCCTGATTTACCTGGAGGTATAACTTGTTCCCGTAAGAGCCATAGAAGAAAACAGAAAAATCAAAATTTTTATATTCAAGATTCATCGTCAGACTATAGGTGTACTTGGGAATGGCGCTTCCTAAATATGTCCTGTCTTTTTCATCGATTACACCATCCGCATTCTGATCTTTAAATTCCACATCGCCCGGCCTGATATAGTTGCCCTGGTAGGCATGTTTAAAAATGTCTGCATCGTTCTGAAAAATTCCTTCCATTTCATACAGGTAAAAAGATCCGATCGGATGACCAACACCGGTCAGTGTTGCGTAAATACCATTATCTATTCTTCCGCCCGGAATCGGAGCATCATTGTTCAGCGAAAGAACTTTGTTATTTAAGGTTGCAAAATTTCCAACAAAATTATATTTGAGTTTTCCCAGTGTGTTTCTGTAATTGAATTCAAGTTCGAACCCGCTGTTTTGAACACTGCCGGCATTCACAAACGGGGTGATGGCGCTTCCGCCGATCAAAGGAAGCGGAATCGGAATCAGCATGTCCGTGGTCGTCTTAATGAAATAGTCCACCGACATGGTGAATTTGTTATGCAGGATACCGAAATCCAGACCCGCGTCGAATTGGGTTGAGGATTCCCATTTCACATTTTGATTTCCCCTGCTTGAAATGGTATAACCCTGAACCGGCTGGTCGCCAAAAACATAATTGTAACCGCGGCTCACGATCGATGCCCAGGGGTAATTCCCGATATCCTGATTACCCAATTGTCCGAAGCTGGTTCTGAGTTTCAAAGTGGATATATCCGGCAGCTTATCCTGCATCCATTTTTCATTCGCAATGTTCCAGCCTGCGGACCCGGAATAAAAGTTTGCGTACCGGTTATTCTCTCCGAAACGGGAGGAGCCATCACGCCTTACATTAAAAGACAGAAGATAACGACTGTCATAATTATAACTCACATTGGCGAACAGGGAAAAAAGGGCCCACTCCTGCTGGCTTTCAGATACTGATCTGGCCTGGGTGTTTAGATCCGTTTCCTAAAAAACGAAGGTTCGGAATCTGATCAGGGAAATTCCTGTCTGATCCCGCTTGTGTGATCACTTTGTTACTGATTGCTTCCGTACCAAGAAGAAAACTAAAATTGTGCACACCATTGAAGGATTTAATATAATTCAGGGTGTTGTCCCATACAATATTGGTGTTGGTGATATTGGTTTCTGTCAATACACTGGGACTATTGATGCGCAGGTGTGTACCGTAATTTTCATCGAATCTCTTATCTTCTGTAATAATAACATCCAGCCCGATATCTGATTTGAATTTTAATCCTTTGGCGATTTTATATTCAAGGAAGGCATTGCCGAAAACACGAAATACTTTATCCTTATTATCAGTCTTCTCTGCCAGTGCAACCGGGTTATAACCGTCCCCGAAATATTGCGGATCCTGAGGAAGATCAGTAAAACTTCCATCGGCATTATAAACAGGAATAGGTGGTGTTCTGAAAAGTGCATATCGCACCACGCTGCCTCCATTTCCTCCAAAACCGTCACCGGAACTACCTATGACATTTTTATCCGAGTAGGATAAATTCATATTATTCCCGAAACTGAGTTTGTCGGTAATTTCTATGTTCAGTTTGGATCTTAGTGCATAACGGTTGTACCAGGAATTAACGATGATTCCATCCTGATTAAAGTAGCTCGCTGAAACATAATACAGTGTCTTCTCATTGCCGCCGTTCAGCGTAAGCTCATGGCTGTGCATCTGCGCCGTTTGAAATATGGAACCGAGCCAGTCAGTATTTGCCATGGGAAGACCAGTGGGAATAGGTATCCGTTTGAGTGTGGAATTGGTTATATCCGCGTTATCATTCACGACAGCTTCATTATATAGCTGTACGTATTCGGAAGTATTGGCCATTTTTGTAAGCTGGCCATGTTGCTGCACGCCTCCATAACCGTTATAGCTTACCTGTGCCTTTCCTTTTTTTCCACCCTTGGTGGTGATTACGATTACACCGTTGGCAGACCGTGCACCATAAATAGCGGTTGATGCCGCATCTTTTAAAACAACGATGGATTCTATATCGCTGGATGGCAAAAAATTAATCCCGTCCTTGGTTGAAATTCCGTCAATCACAAATAAGGGATCGTTGTTGTTAATGGTTCCTACTCCACGAATCCGCATGACGATCCCTTCACCCGGCTGGCCGGTTGTTTGCATTACCCGCAGACCAGCTGCCTGACCCTGCAATGCCTGGTCCGCAAATCCTACCTGCAATTTGGCCACATCTGCCATATTCACAATTGAAACGGCACCTGTGATATCCGCCCGCTTTTGTGTTTGATATCCGTATACCACCACCTCCGCCATTGATTTGCTATTGGCCTCCAGGGTTACATTTACGGCCGGCCGCCCATCGATTGGAATTTCCTGGTCCTTATAACCGACGGAGGATATTTTCAGGATTCCGTTTTCCGAAGTGGTAAGAGAAAATTTGCCGTCTTTGTCTGTCTGAACACTTAGTTTGGTTCCTTTCACCGACACGGTTACACCGGCCATCGGTACTCCCGCAGTATCCGTCACAACGCCATTCACCAACAGATCTGCCCGGGGTTTTGCATTCGCTGGCAGGGTTGAACTTTTTTGCAGCATAAACCAGTATGATGCTCTTTTCCAGATTAAATGACAAACCGGTTTGCTTCGAAATATCACTCAGCAGCCGGCTTAACAGTTGCTGACCGGTGGGAACAAAAATATTCTGATGAATATTTACGAGCATTTCATCGTATCCAAAAGATATCTCAGTCTGTTTTTCTATTACTTCAAAAAACTGGATCAGTGTGAGTTTGCCGGTCGTTACATGCACAAATATCTCGTCCGTGTTCCTATAACCGACGGGTGCAGCAAGGGACTTTCCGGTGCAGAGGAAATAAAAAAATACACATAGAGCGAGCCTTGCTAAAGGCAAAAAATACCGGTCGTAAAGACTTCGCATGGCAACGTTAGTTTATAAAACGGTTACTACTTATTTTATCAGAATCGTATCACCCTCTATAACACTTGTCAAACCCTCAACCTTACAGATACCCGCGACGATCTCAGCGGCAGTTGCATTCGTAAACTCCCCTGTAAAACGCCAGGGCTTTTTATCCGACCGGTCAATTAATGTAACGCCAAATGAGTTTTGAATTTTTTTTGCAATCTCTCCAAAGTTGTCACGCCGGAATAGTAAGTGAGCGAGCCGGACAGGAAGGCCATTGGTGATCTGCCATTTTTCTTTAAACAGCTGCCTGTTATTTTGTGAATAGACAACTCTTTCATTTGGTTCCAGCATAACGGATTGCATTTCGGATGAACCATTTCCGGGAATTTCTACTTTCAGCTTCCCCTGCATCAATTCAACCATCACAACAGAATCCCTGCGTTCCTTACGGATCGAAAAGATGGTTCCCAGTACGGTTGCAACTAAATCATCCTGAAATACTTTAAAAGGATGGGCCGTATCGGCAGCTACATGAAACGAAGCTTCGCCGTTCAGATAAACTTTTCTGATTTTTGAATCAAATATGCGCGGGTATCGCAGTTCACTGAGTGGCGCTAAAGTGATGACCGTGCTATCACTGAGCGTCAATACCAGCGGAATGCTCCCTTTATTATAATTTACGATCAAACCGGAATCAGGAACATAAGCATGCCGGTTAAGAAAATATCCGGTTACTATTAATCCAATCAATACAGGAAGAACCCACCTGAATAATCTTTTTCTTTTATTGCCGGGAACAAATGCCGGTTTAGGCCAATTTAAAAATTTAATAACCGACCGGATTCCGCCTGTTCCTTCCTCCTGTTGCAGCCTCGCTCTGATTTTGGATAGTTCTTCCTGGTATTCATACTCCGGAAGTTTCAGCGAAAATTTTCTAATCCATTCCGCCGCTTCTTCCGCGATCAATTTTTTATCCGGATTATTATTTATCCAGTCCTGCCAGAATGTAATGTCCCGCTGATTCTGACCAAGACAGAAACGAATAAATGATTCATCCGTGATGAAATTTCCAAGCTGATAAGTTCCCGGGTCCTGCTTATTCATCCATATTGATTATCCAGACACACAGAAAAGCATCCGTAGACAGTAGTGGGGAATACCGGTTGTTTTTACCGGGTAATTCTGGAAAATAAAAAATTACATGGCAAAATCACCATCATTCAGCGCATGCATTCTGCAGGATCATGGATGCACGCAAATGAGTGAGGGCCTCATAGATCAGGTTATAGATCGTGCGGATGGAGAGTGAAGTTTTAATAGCAATCTGTGCATAGCTGAGATTATCAAAAAATTTCAGTCTGATGACTTCCAGCTGGCCCCTGGAGAGTTTTTTCAGGGCAGCATGAAGATTTGATTTGTCTTCCTCAGACTGCTGGAATGCGATCAGCAGATCTTCATAAGGCAATATATTACTCAGTGTGTTTTCAAATGAAATATTATTGTTCCTTTCGCCGGTTTTACGGGATAACTCGTGAAATATTTTCCGGCGAAGCCAGGTAAAGAGGTAAGCGCGAATATTTTTCACCTTCCCATTGAGTGTGCGCCTGGTTTTCCAGATCTCCATGAATAATTCCTGGATACAGTCTTTAACCATTTCCCTGTCGGCATTCAGGCTGAACCCGTAAGAAAAAAGTGACTGATATTGATTTGCATAGATGTCCAGGAAGGCCTCCCGGTTGCCCCGAATCATACTGCTCCAAAGATCTGACTGCATGGTGGCAAGAATCGTCGAATCACCGGAATCAATTCCAAACTGATGATCCTTTAAACTCCAGTTTCACAATGTATGTCTTTTCATCATAGGAAGAGGAAATGGTTTGTTCGGCCATCCCCTCGCGTTATAGGCAAATCATTTTAATGACTGCACAGCGATCGATTTTGCATTTACAAATTCCAGTATGCCATTCCTGCCCAGTTCCCTTCCATATCCGGATTTTTTTACTCCGCCAAATGGCATATGCGGATCTGATTTAACCAGTGCATTGATGAAGACCGCGCCTGTTTCCATTTGTTTTGCGATTGCAGTGCCTTTATCAAGATCTTCGGTCCAAATACTTCCTCCCAATCCAAAACGGGTATCATTGGCCAGCCGGACGGCTTCGCTTTCATCTTTGGCAGTGATAACCACCGCTAATGGACCAAAGGTTTCTTCATCAAAAGCCGGCATTCCTTTTTTTACATCAAGGAGCAGGGCGGGTTTGACATTACAGCCATTCACTTCTCCACCTAACTCAAGCCGGGCACCTGATTTTTCAGACTCTCTGATTTGTTCTTTGAGCGTATTGACCAAGATCAAGCCTTGCCATCGGCCCCATAGTGATATTTTCATCAAAGGGATCACCCTGCTTCATGGCTTTCCATTGAGTGAGTCAGTTCCTGCATGAAAGCCGGCATGGCTTCCTGCAGAATGATGTATCGCTTGGCACCGATACAGGACTGACCGGCATTCAGCATTCGGGAATTAAGGGCAACAGAAACCGCTTTTTTCATATTGGCATCCGGTAATATGATCAGTGCATCGGATCCGCCGAGTTCCATGACTGATTTTTTAATAAAGCGCCCGGCCAGGGAAGCCACCGAACTGCCCGCCCGCTCACTTCCGGTAAGCGTTACTGCATGAACAAGATCGGAACTTAAAATTTTTTCGACGGCCGGAGTATCCGTGATGATCGTTGTAAACACACCTTCCGGTGCCCCCGCTTCCAGAAAAATTTTCTCCAATGCGAGCGCCGCACCGCATACATTCGGTGCATGCTTGAGCAGGGTCGTATTGCCAGCCATCAGTGTAGGTGCAGCATACCTGAACACCTGCCAGAATGGGAAATTCCAGGGCATGATCGCAAGTACGACGCCAAGTGGCTGATAAACCAAAAAACTTCTTGTATAATCCGCAGGAAGGATTTCATCTTTTAAAAATTCTTCCGCATGATCCGCGTAATAGTCTGCAGTCATCGCGCATTTTTCCACTTCGCCCCGCGCTTCGGCGATTATCTTTCCCATTTCACGGGTGATAAGAGTAGCCAGCTTTTCCAGGTCGCGTCGCAAAATCCTGGCAACATTTTTCATGATGGAAGAGCGCTCTGAAAAACTGGTTTTTTTCCAGGAATCAAATGCCTTTGCCGACCGGCTGATTAACTGATCCAGCCGGCTATCATCCATTACAGGATATTCAGCCAGCAATTCCTGCGTGTAGGGATTGATTGATTTGAAAACGGAAGAAGACATGAGAATTTGGAAATTTGGAAAATTGGAAAATTGGAAATATTATAGAAAACTTGCAAGACTAAATTTACCGATTTAAAATTTGAGTCTCGAATCAGGTCAATTTCCAATTTTTCAAATTTCCAAATTTTCAAATTACTTCATGCTCTCCGCAATGGTTTTGAAGTTAACCAAATAAATATCATCGTTCCCGTTTCCGTAAGAACCCAGGATCTCCCGGATTTGTGCAGCGGTTTTTGATTCCGTGAATGGAAATTTTACCAACTGCTTTTTACTTGTAAAGAAAAAATATCGTTTATCACCGGATACAAAAGGCGAATAGTCGAGCGAGGAAGAATTAATTTCCTTCCCAAAATGAACCGCAGGTAACCAGGAGCCATTCCTGTTGAGGCTGTAATACAGATCTCCGCCGCCCAGGTCATCCGGTCTTTTATAAGATGAAAAAATAATATAGTTTTCATCCGGATCAATAAAGGCGTTGAAGTCATACCCTTTTGAATTGACTGTTGCGGGCAGAACAACCGGCAACTCATATTTCCCATCCCTGAACCGGGAGAAAAATAAATCATCCTTGGTTTCTCCGTTGTCGCGCGTAAAATACAAATTGCCATTTTTAGACAGGGAGGGATAAAACTCATCCTTGTCCGTATTGATCAATGTATCCAAAGGAACCGGGGATTCCCAGTTGTTTCCTTTCTTCTGTATATACCAGATATCATAATCCTTTTTACTGCTGTCCGAGTTTTTCCATGGCCGGTTGGATGTAAAAAAAATTTTGGTACCATCAGGAGAAAACGCCGGCTCCAGGTCATTAAACCGGCCGGAAAACCAGGCGGTCTCCGGCTTTGACCATTCCCCGTTATTTTTCTTCGAATGTAATATCACAGAAAAAGTTCCAAAAGACCATTGAAGCGTATACAACAAATCATTTCCATCGGGTGATACCGCCATATCCCGGTTGGAAAATCCGTCAGATATGATTCCGGGTCCAAATACTTTTGGAATATCCGTGTTAAAGAATTGAATTCCGGGCTGGGCAAAAGCAGATACAAAACAGAAAACTAAAAAAATCAGGAGTCTGTATTTCATGATCAGAATTTCAGGGTTAAATATTGGTTGGAAAATATTAAAAACTGATAACTGCTTTAAGCTTTAGGCCTTAAGCTTTAAGCTTAAAGCTTAGAAAGGAAGATAAACGAAAATAAACAGATCTACTGCTGAGCGGCGGGGGATAAATGGGGTGATTCGGACACTAAATTTCCCGGATTCAATTCTACTTTATTCAGCTCCTGGTAAATATAGCCGTCCTCGTAGTCCACTGAAACGAATACGGTAAGATGCTGGCTGGCCGAGCCCCTGAATGAACCTTTCACCGGGCTGCAGTCCGTAAAATGCCTGCCGGTGGCCAGTTTGATATGAGTATTCGTAACCCAAACATTATTTGTCGGGTCGATACCGGCCCAACCCGAGCGGGGAACCCAGGCCTCTACCCAGGCATGGGTGGCACCTTCTCCTCTTAATCCGCGCTGGTAAGGACAGATATAACCGCTTACATAACGGCAGGGAATTTTCAGGGTCCGTAGTATCTGCAACATGATATGGGCAAAATCCTGGCAAACACCGGCTTTTTTTTCCAGGATCTCATCAACGGTCGTTTCCACATTGGTGATACCCTTGATATAATTAAAATATGTAAAAATATAGTCGCTGCAGTTTTTAATGGTTATCCCGACGGAATCATCGTGACTATATACTGATTGAGCGATTTCATCGATCCGTGACTGGCTCCGGATATCATCCGGGCGCGTCAGTTCCAGCATTTTCAGGTTGCCCGCCACTTCTCCGGGCAACTCACTGAATGAGCTGATAAAATTTACGCTTAGATCAGAACTGCTTATGGTCCTCACGACAAGCCGGCTGTCAATACTCAGTTCCTGATGTGGGGGCATCAGATTAAATACACCGGTCTGGTTTCCCCAATAATCGAAAAAAATCTGGACTTCCGGATTACCGGAGATCAGCAGTTCATGCTTTAATACTTCCTGTTCAGGAGACAGGATGGGGAAGATCTTAATTTCATTCATGCTCTCCTGTATCAGCCTGTCATATTCATATTTTGTTATGTGCTGAATTTTGAAAACGGGCATGAAACTCAGGCTTAAGAGTAAGAGAAAAAATGCTGTACCACTTTCTGATTGAATTCAATCAGTTCGGATTTGATATCCTCAATAAAAACAGGAACATCGTCCTTGTTCAGTGAATCGAGTTCCATATAACGAACCTTACTGAAAAGCCGGCCGAAGCTGCGTATCAGTGAGGATCTTTCTTCGTTCATATTTTTACCGATCACTTTATTCAGATAGTGCTCGATCCTTTGCAGGGAATAAACCACGGAACGCGGAAAATTTTCATTGATCAACACCTGGTGTAATACATTATAATTATGATTGCCGCTCCGGTATGTTTTTACGTGCAGTTCATACCCGGATAAACTGAAAAGCAGATATTTCCATTGCAACAGATCATTGGTATCGGCTTCCCTGAAATTGGAAAGTTCCAGCTGCTTCTGAACAAAGGCGATGGTTTGCAGGCATCGTTCAATATATTTTCCAAGGTTCATAAAACACCAGCCCGTACCTCTCGGCATGGTAATATCCGTAATGCCTGCAAACAACATGGTATGTCTGATCAGGGGCTCCATCACTTCCATCCCCAGAAAAGAATCGATCTTTTGCACCAGGTAAGGCTGGTTCACGAAATGGTACATCTGATTAACTTCTTCCCATACTTCCTTGGTAATATGATCCTGCGCACCCCGCGCATTTTCCCTGGCTCTGTTCACCAGGGTTTTCAAACAGTTTGTATTCGACGTATCCAGCAGTAAGCGTTTGAGACATTCCTCTGTATTGTTTTCCTTAGACCGCAGGTAGGATTCCTCGAAATCCGTAAATATTTCCATGATGGGCATCCAGGTCATCGTGCCGTTTACATCCTTATCCATGGAAAATATATAGTGGGTTGCCGCTATTCTTAACATCCCATCGGCTCTTTCCATATAGCGGTTCAGCCAAAACAGCGAGTCTGCAATCCTGCTTAACATGTATATTCCTTTTTAAGAATCTTCTTTTAATCAATGACCCAGGTATCCTTGCTTCCGCCGCCCTGCGAAGAGTTAACGATCAGTGATCCCTTTTTCAAAGCAACCCGGGTTAAGCCACCCGGAACGATCTGAACTCCGGATGGTCCGCATAGTGCATAAGGACGAAGATCTACGTGTCTTCCCTCAAACTGACCATCGATGAAACAGGGAGCCGTTGACAAATTGATAATGGGCTGGGCAATAAAACTCCTCGGGTCCGACTCTATTTCCTTTCGTGCTTTATGCCATTCTTCATCAGTGACCTTATTCCCCATCACCATTCCATAACCGCCGGATTGGTTCGTTCGTTTAATGACCATCCTTTCGAGATTGTCAAATACATATTGGCGCGCATCGGCATTACTCATTTCATAGGTTTCCACATTGGGCAGGAGCGGTTCTTCATTCAGATAATATCTGATCATGGCGGGAACAAATGCATATATGGCTTTGTCGTCTGCTACGCCGTTGCCCACTGCATTTACTATGGCCACAGTACCTTTCCGGTAGGCAGCCATCAGCCCGGGCACACCCAGCGCACTATCTGGTCTGAATACCATTGGGTCAAGAAAGTCATCATCTACCCGGCGATAAATCACATGCACCTGTTCAAGACCCTGTGTGGTCTTCATATAAACTTTATGATTATCCACCACCAGGTCCCGGCCTTCCACTAATGGAATCCCCATAAGCCGGGCCAGAAATGTATGTTCATAATAAGCTGAATTATAAATACCCGGCGTGAGCAACGCGACATTCGGATTGGAGATCTGGGCCGGCGCGAGGGAGAGCAGGATTTCATGCAGCAGGAGCGGATAATTGCTCACCCGCCGCACATGGGAACTGGCCAACAGTTCCGGAAAAAGACGTTTTGTAATTTCCCGGTTTTCCAGCATATAGGAAACACCTGAAGGCGTGCGCAGATTATCTTCCAGTACATAAAACACCCCGTTGTCGCCGCGGATCAGGTCAATGCCGGAAATATGGATGTATATATCATGCGGAACCTGTATTCCGGAAACTTCCCGCATATAATGGGGACAGGAAGCAATGAGTTCTCCCGGAATTATTTTATCCCGGATAATATTTTGTTCATTATATATATCCTTCAGGAAAAGATTCAGGGCCTTGAGTCTTTGCTTCAGACCGTCTTCAATGTTTTTCCATTCATTCCCGGTCAGTACACGCGGTATGATATCAAAAGGAAATATCCGTTCTATTCCGGCGTCATCATTATATACAGTAAACGTGATGCCCTGGTTCATGAAAAGCTCGCTGGCGAGCTTTTCCTTTTGCTGCAGACTTTGAACATTCAATTGTTTTAACGCATTAACCACATTCCGGTATGGCTCGCGGAATTCTTTCCCCTCTCTCATCTCATCCCAAAACCCATGTGTTCCTGCGTATAAATCCAATAAACCCTGGGGAACCATAAATCTCGTTTGACTTATAAAAATAGAAAATGCAGCTGAATACAGCTGCAATTCGTTGTGGAATGAAGTTATATAAATTCAATCAGCCAGCAAAATCCATTAGCCCGACCCCCATGGACCATTCCGCTTGCTTTTATTTACCTGACAGGCGGGGCAGCACCTGGTCCATTTTTTCCACTTCGATGAATCGTTCATTTTCAATCCGGTGTTCTGTTTTTTCATGCGCCCAGGTCGTATGGTATGGAATATGAACGGCATATCCACCGATATCCAGCACGGGCATGATATCCGACTTTAATGAATTTCCCATCATCAGGAAATTTTCCGGTTTGCAATCCAGGTGTTTTAAGAGTTTACGGTAATCCGCTTCCTGTTTATCACTCATGATTTCAATATGATGAAAATAATGTGCGATACCCGATTTTTTTAATTTCCTCTCCTGGTCCAGCAGATCGCCCTTGGTGGCCACAACGAGACGATAATTGCCCTTAAGATTCTGCAACACCTGTTCTACTCCGTCCAGCAATTCGATGGGTTTGTTTAAGAGATCCTGACCCAGACCAATACATTTTTCAATCATGGCCGGATTAAGGGACCTGCCCGTTACGCTTAATACGGTTTCAATCATACACAACATAAATCCCTTTATCCCATATCCGTACAATGGCAGGTTCTTCATTTCTGTCCTGAACAGTTCCTGCGAAATGCTGTGCTTTGGTAAATAATCTTCCAGCAATTCACAAAATCTTTGTTCTGCTTCCTGGAAATACGGTTCATTGACCCATAGTGTATCGTCCGCATCAAAAGCGATTATCTGAATTTGTTTCACGAAGAAAAGTTACTGATTCCCGCCTAAAAACAGAATGAGGATTCCTGAATATCGGTATATTGGTTACTCAAATTCTGCTGCATGAGAAATTTTTTATGGATCGGGTTCGTTGCTGCTGTTGTTATTTCCTGCAATCATCATCCTGTCGCAGACCGCATTTACCTGAACGCAAAAATCTGGACAGGCGATTCGGCAAATCCCGAAGCAAAAGCCATTGCCATAAAGGATTCGCTGATTCTTTATGTTGGAAACGACTATCAGTCTTATGCAGGAAGCCAAACAATCCTAACTGATCTCCAGGGAAAAATGATTGTTCCGGGATTCATTGACAACCATGTTCATTTTCTCGACGGCGGTTATTATCTCGCAAATATTAATCTGAGGAATGCCAAATCCAAAGAAGATTTTATTAAAGTGTTCAGGTTATATACCGATTCAGCCAAAGGAACCGAGTGGATCAAATCCGGCAACTGGGACCATGAAGCCTGGGGAGGCCAGCTTCCCCAAAAAGAATGGATCGACAGCGTCAGTGGTCAGCATCCGGTTTTCGTAAGCCGTTACGATGGTCATATGGGCCTTGCGAATTCCCTTGCATTGAAACTCGCTGGTATTACCAAGAATACTCCTTCACCACCCGGAGGAGAAATTGTAAAAGATCCAAAAACCGGTGAACCAACCGGCATACTGCGGGATGAAGCAACCAGCCTGGTTTATCATGTTATTCCCGAACCCACAGAAAAAGAATTGGATGAGGCACTGAACCGCGCTGCGTCAGAAGCATTATCGCATGGCTTTACACAGGTTCATGATATGGGTACTTATGGTGGCTGGATCGATTTGTCCACCTATCTCCGGGCAGAGGCCGCCGGGAAACTACCGATCCGGATATATTCTTTCGTCGCCCTCCACTCCTGGCAAAAGCTGGATTCTTTTATAAAACAAAATGGCCGCGGTAACGATCGCCTGCACTGGGGCGGCCTGAAAGGATTTGTTGACGGATCGCTGGGTTCCACTACGGCCTGGTTTTACCAACCCTATCTCGACGCACCGCACTCTACAGGGCTGCAGGTAACAGATACTATTTTATTAAGGAAATGGGTCCTTCAGGCAGATTCAGCGGGGCTGCAGGTTGCCACCCATGCTATCGGCGATCATGCGAACGACTGGATCCTCGATGTATATGAAGAAGCTGAACGCGCGCGGCCGGCCAAAGATCACCGGTTCCGGGTGGAGCATGCACAGCATCTCACAGCTGCTGCCATTGACCGGTTTGCAAAACTCAGTGTAGTGCCTTCCATGCAACCCTTTCATGCCATAGACGACGGTAAGTGGGCGGGAAAAAGACTGGATACCCCCCGGCTCAAAAGAACCTATGTTTTTAAATCGCTGCTGGAAACGAATGCCAACCTGACTTTCGGGTCAGACTGGCCGGTTGCACCGCTGGATCCCATAGCAGGAATTTATGCCGCCGTTACACGACGCACACTGGATGATAAGAATCCGGCCGGTTGGTTCCCGGAACAAAAAATTACCATTGAACAGGCCCTGCGTTGTTATACAGTAAATAATGCATGGGCCGGATTCCGGGAAAATAAAACAGGTAAACTGAAAGCAGGTATGCTGGCAGATTTCACCGTGCTTTCTGAAGATCTGTTTACCGTGGCTCCTGAAAATATCCGGGATACAAAAATTCTGCTTACGGTAGTAAACGGAAAGGAAGCGTTTAGTCTTGGGAAAACTCCATAAATCTCATGTCTGGCTTTAGGCTTTGCGCTTTAAGCCTTAAGCTTTATATGTTATTGCCTGTTAAAAAAATGAGCGGAGTCCGTTACTCCCGGCCATTGATCTGTTCTGAATGGAGAAGCCGGAAATCCATCTTTGTTATACAGATTGATGTCAACAGGTGCATTGCTCCATCCATACCTGACAGCAACCGGATCTGAAACGGAATCTGCTTTCACAATAATTTTATCACCACGGATATTTGCTTCAGCAAAATAAAATTTCCGGTCCGCCCCCGCAACTTCGAATCCAATTAAGTTATTATACCTGCCCTTTGCCTTCAGTCCTTTTCCGACAGAAGTAAAAGAAAGAATCGCTTCTCCGTTTTCAAAACGCACAGCCTGAAAAACAGGACCATTGCAGGTTTGCGGCAATCCGTACACATCATTTAATGCAATGGCAGCGAGTCGTTGACCCACTACCTGTTTATTTTTTGGATGAACATCTTTGGCGTCACCAACATCGGTCGTTACCGCCATTCCGGTTTTGGGCAGGCTTAATGCTTTGGATTGTGATTCCCGGATTTCAGCCCATTTATTTCCGGCATTGCTGGATTCATTGGATCCGAAACTCGCCAGCTGAACAAAGAGAAATGGAAATTCATCATTCCATTCCTTTCTCCAGCTTTTGATCAGAAGTGGAAAACTGCGTCCATACTCTTTTGCATGATCAACATTTGCCTCGCCCTGGTACCACAACACGCCGCGGATGGAATATGGAATGATGGGATGAATCATGGCATTGTAAATTATGGCACCCTCATAATTCATCCATTGTGTCAGATAATGTGGCTTATCCAAAACGGGTATCATTTTCCAGTTTTCATCAGCCAATGATATTTTTTCACCGTCAAAATCTACATAATGCAGTTCATTAATGCCATGAAGTCCCATGGGAATTTTTTCGGGAATTTCCGGGAGTCTTATTTTAACCAGCAGAATATTTTTGCCTTCTTTCCAGGAAAAAGGCGGCAGAGGAATCTGAATATTTTTATCGTCGGAAATTGTCAATTGTTTTCCATTCAGGAAAATACTATACCGGCTATCGTTTGTGCCTAAGCCAAGAGTGGATGACAAACGGACCTGTACGGAATCAACCATAATTTCTTTTGCCATAAAGACTTCACCCCGGTATCCCGGAAGCCCGATCCAGTCCAGATCTCCCGGAACAGAAGAGGTCATCCATCCGGAAAAAGAATAATCTGATCTGAAAATGGCCTGTTCAGATGTTTCAGGCATTTTTCCATTATTTCTATTAAGCAGGGTATCTCTGAATTGCTTTTCAATCTTCGCATCAGTTTCATTCCAGTTAACTGACATTTGTTTCGCATATTCTCCCAATACATCTGATCCCATCATTTCATCCTTACTGATCCAGCACTCCACGTTTGATCCGCCCCAGTTGTCATAGATCAATCCTACAGGGACCTTCAACCGTTCATAAATATCCCTGGCAAAAAAATATCCTACAGCAGTGAATTCACCGGTTGTCTGCGGAGTAGAAATAACCCAGTTAGTAGAATCAATAAAAGGTTCGGGATGAAAACTCAGTTTATTGGGAACCGCCACCTGACGGATCAATGGATTATTCGCCCGGTGAATTTCAAATTTTGCATTGATCACCTGATTTACCCTGAATTGCATATTCGATTGTCCGGAACAAAGCCAGACTTCTCCAAACAGCACGTCAGAAAAAACTTTTGATTCTGTTTTTGTCTTTATGGTAATTGTATAGGGTCCTCCGGCGGTAAAGGAAGGTAAGGTGATGAGCCATTTCCCGTTTTTGTCCGTACGTGCGGATCCTTTTACTGTTCCTATATCAACGTGCACGGAATCACCTGCTTTTGCAGCACCCCAGATTTTGACGGGTTTTCCCCTTTGCAATATCATGTGATCATTGAATATGGCAGAGAGATGCAATTGTGATTTGGCCTGGCAGCAAAGCAAAAGAAATAATACACTGAATAAAATTCTCATTTAATTCGATTATTATGGTCAAGATTTCACTGCTAAAATAACGGATAGTTTTTTTCCACGTCATCCAGGATCAGAACCCAATCCTGGCCGTATCCGTTGGTGGGGGGAGTATATTTTTTGTTTCCTGAATTTTCAATTCGGTCATCGCTTTTCAGGGTACCGTTTCTCGGGTTGAACCAATAAACATTAAGCATCTTACCACTTATTTTACCCAGTACTACTGTAAATGGTTTGCCCGCCGCAGAATAAATAAAAATATAGTCTTTACCGCGCGTGGCCTGGATCCTTTCTGAAGCCACCAGATTATTTTCGAGTATCAGCGACTGATCGGGTACGCGTTCTGTTACCGGGTGCGATTCCATTAGTTTCCTGACATATTTCATTTGATTTGCACCGGGCAATTCAAGCGCTTCCGGCCAATATACATGCGGACCATTTATTGCTTCACGATCCGCAGAATAAAACTGCCAGATATCATGACAGCCATAAGTATGTCCGAAGGCGCCGGAAAATAAATCCAGGTAGGCAAACTGGCGCACATCATATGCACTGCTCGTACCCAGTTCTTTCACATTGAAACATACGGGATGATCTTCATAGATGGGCTCACCATCCAGCACCGGTTTCGGAGGTGTCCTTAGCCAGGCAGCATATATTTTGTCATACACCGGAGCATTTCTGCAATGTCCGTTCTGAAACATATTAAATGATAACCATTCATCAGTAAAAAAATACTGACCTGATCCCTGTTCATTGGGTTGCGGATGATAACTGATCAATGCCTGCTCTTTACCTCCGGCGCCTTCCAATATTCCTCCGGCCATCTCCCGCCAGATTTTTAAATCAGTTTCACTTTGGGGATTTCGGTCTCCGCCCAATATCCATATGATATTTTTCCTCTCCTTATATCGGTTTGCCAGCCATCGTCCGTAAATCCTGGCATTCTCCGGTGTAAAAATTACAGGCCCGACTCCCCAGTTTTTTGTGACCTTATCACCCCAGGTGGGCAGGAGTGCTATAACCAGACCTTCCTCCCCTGCCTTGTCAATTATATAGTCAACATGTTTGAAATATTTCTCATTGGGCCTGGCAGGATCATCGTTAATGAGTGGTAAATCACCGTAGGGATTCGGAGTATGCAATCCGTCAAATTCCGCCAGTGCAACGGCCTGAATAACTGTAAACCCCTGCCGGTGGCGGGTTTTCAGGTACTGGTCCGCCTGTTCGCGGTTCAACCGGTGAAATAATTCCCAGCCTGTATCGCCTAACCAGAAAAAATCTTTCCCGTCCCTTAAAAGATAATGCCCGTTCGGGCTCACCCGTGAACTGGGCATCTGAAGTAACAAAAAACAGGCAGCAGAGAATGGCAAACAATCCTTTCATGGAATAGTAAGTTATCAAAAAAAAACAGAAACAATTTTTGTCTATATTCATTCCCTAAAATCACACATGAGTAAACACAAAAACCATGAGCCGCCGCTGGACACACCCCTGGGTCCTACAGGCGGGCAGCGACTTTATTCGCTGGACGCCCTCCGGGGATTTGATATGTTCTGGATCATGGGTGCTGAGGAAATTTTTAATTCCCTGGCAAAAGCAACCGACAATCCCGCTTTGAACTGGATTTCAAATCAGCTTACCCACCCGGCCTGGAATGGATTCCATTTATATGATCTGATATTCCCGCTGTTTCTTTTTATGGCAGGTGTTGCCACACCTTTTTCTGTGGGAAGGGAACTTGAAAAAGGAACCGAAAGAAAAAAAGTTTTGTTGCGGGTGATCAGAAGAGGACTAATCCTGGTGTTGCTGGGAATCATTTATAATAACGGACTGCACCTGCGGCCATTTTCCGATATCCGATTCGCGAGTGTGCTGGGCAGGATCGGGATTGCCTATATGTTCGCCAATATTATTTTTATTTATTCAAAGAGAAACACACAGATCATCTGGTTCTGGGGCCTCATCATCGGTTACTGGCTCTTACTCAAATTCACCTCCGCGCCGGGTTTCCCGATGGGAGACCTGACGATGGAAGGCAATTTCGCTTCTTATATAGACCGGAATATTATTCCGGGAAAACTTTACCTCGGCATTCACGATCCCGAAGGACTGATGTCCGATATACCGGCAATCAGCACGGGCCTTCTGGGTATATTAACCGGTTCCTTTATTAAAAACAGTCCTTTCAGCGGAACAAAAAAAGCAGGCTGGATGGCTGTTGCAGGAATCTTTTTTATAGCCCTGGCCTTGATCTGGAATTTTGATTTTCCTATCAATAAAAATCTCTGGAGCAGTTCTTTTGTCTGTCTCGTCGGTGGTTTAAGCCTGTTGTATTTATCCCTTTTCTATTATGTTATCGACGTGCTGGGTTACAAAAAATGGGCATTCTTTTTCAAAGTGATTGGCATGAATTCCATCCTGATCTATATATCCGGGCGATTTATCAACTGGGAATATGCAACGAAAGGGTTTTTCCAATGGCTGGTACAGCTGACTCCTGAGTTGTATGCGCCTTTCGTTTTTGCCATCTGTTATATGGCCGTCAAATGGGCCTTTATGTATTTCCTCTATCGTAAAAAAGTTTTCCTGAGAGTCTGATGGAATTAAATTTTATATCGTCTTCTATGAAATATCTTATTTCGTTTTTCTTTTTTGCTTTTTTTGCGACGCATTTAACGGCACAACCGATTGGTGCTGATCAGCCCTCCTTTATTCGTGACAGCCTGGACAGCTATATCAAAAAGGGTTTGAATGACTGGAACCTGCCTGGTCTTTCGGTGGTGATTGTGAAAGATGGAAAAGTCATCTTGATGAAAGGCTATGGTGTGCGGGATATCGAAACCAAAAAACCGGTGGATGAGAATACGCTCTTCATGATCGCCAGTAACACCAAATTATTTACCGGGAGTTCACTGGCCGTATTGGAAACAGAAGGAAAACTTTCGCTGAATGATCCGGTGACAAAATATTTTCCTAATTATCGCCTGTACGATTCTACCTCAACCCAACTGGTTACCATCCGGGATATGCTCTGTCACCGGATTGGAACCAAAACCTTTGAAGGTGATTTTACTTTCTGGAATACTTCACTGAGCCGGGAAGAAATCATGAGGAGGATGCGCTTTCTGAAACCACCTTTTCATTTCCGTCAGGAATTCGGTTATTGCAACAGCTGTTTTTTAACGGCTGGCCAGGTTATTCCAGTCGTTACCGGTGAAACCTGGGAACATTTTGTTCAGTCTCATTTTCTTGATCCGCTTGGCATGAGTCACAGCCTGGTGCTTTCTACCGGTGTTGCCGATCAGTCCAATGTAGCCACGCCTTACACCACTTCGTATTCAGACCATATTACCAAAGTACCTTACGATAACTGGAATAATCTGGCCCCGGCAGCGAGTATCGTTAGTAACGTAAATGACCTTTCACACTGGTTATTCCTGCAATTGGACAGCGGCCGTTACCAGGGAAAGGAAATTATATCCTGGGAAGCCCTGCAAAAAACAAGGATTGCTAATACCTGGGTGAAGAGTGTTAAGTCCCCCAGGTATCCAACACATTTTCAGGGATACGGGCTTGGATTATTTATGGAAGACTATGCAGGTAAACAAATCTACTGGCATACCGGCGGCGCCGGAGGCATGGTCAGCAATGTTTGTTTTGTTCCGGAAGTCAAACTGGGTATCGCCATATTGACTAACAATGATAACCAGTCTTTCTTTGAAGACCTGCGCCATCAGATCCTGGACGCATACCTTGGGGTGCCCTATGTTAACCGCAGCAAACAGGATCTTCCCCGGTTCATAGAAGAAACGTCAGCAGATATCAAACAGAGAAAGGATTGGGCTGCCCGCGTTGAGATGAATAATAAACCGCCATTTTCATTAGCTACATATACCGGTGATTACCGAAATGAGTTGTATGGAAAAATCCATGTCAGCCAGGCAAAAAATCATCTCTTCATTCAATTTGAAACCAAACCTGACTTAAATGCAACGCTGGAATATATGGATGAGGGCGAATGGCTTCTCAAATATAATAATGTGTTGTATGGAGTTTTTCAGGTGAAATTCGAAATATCAGGAGGAAAGGTTAAATCCCTGACCACGAAAGAGAATCCATTTGTGGAGTATGATCCCTATGTTTTCGTGAAAGACTGAGGAAAGTGTGGAAGTGTGGAAGTGTGGAAGTATGGAAGTATGGGAGTCTAATAAAATAGGAAAATCATGCGGTCATTATTATTCGTTGGGATCGGGGGTGGAATCGGCAGCATGCTCAGGTATCTTCTGCAAATTTTTATCGGGCGGCACGTACCTATTGTCTTCCCGCTCGGCACGTTCCTGGTGAATTGTTCCGGCTGCTTTCTGATAGGCATGTTTTACTCGCTCGCCACTAAATATACCGGCTTCTCACCGGAATGGCGTTTGTTCCTGATCACCGGGATTTGCGGTGGTTATACTACTTTCTCCACTTATTCTTATGATGGCCTCATATTACTGAAGCAGGGATCCAACATGGCTTTTATGATTTATGTTCTGGGATCAGTGGTATTGGGGCTGCTGGCAACTTTCGCCGGAGCAGCTGCCTTTAGATAGTTGGGGGTTGGCAGTTGGCGGCTGGCGGTTGGCAGTTGGCAGTTGGCGGTTGACCGATGACCGTTTCTTACTTGCACATTTGCATTGGGCATTAAGCTTTAGGCTTAGTAAACTATATTTGTTCCCTGAATGGAAGAAATTTCTCCAAAACGGTTTCGCCGTGCGAATGCCGTTTATTTTTTTATCTCCGGTTTTGGCTATTCCAGTTGGACATCCCGGATTCCCGGAATAAAAGAATCACTGCAACTCAATGACGCGCACTTCGGAACCCTGTTGTTTATGATGCCGGTGGGCCTGATTCTCACCCTGCCGTTTACCGGAAAGCTGCTGGACCATTATAAGAGCAGGACCATTATGTTGGTTGGGGCGATGATGTATAACGTCGTATTAGGCGTGCTGGGTTTCAGCAGGTATACATGGGTGTTGGGTATCGTGTTATTTTTTTTCGGCTCCTCCAGGAACCTGATGAATATGTCCATCAATGCGCAGGCCATCGGTGTTCAGGCGCTATATAAACGGTCTATCATAAGTTCCTTTCATGCGGTCTGGAGTATGGCAGGTTTTGCCGGTGCCGCGTTCGGTTATTTAATGGTTACCCTGAATATCATACCTGCCTGGCATTTGCTGGGTGTTAGCCTCGCGCTTTCCGCACTGACGCTTTATTATTATAAAGACGCACTTGATCAGCAACCCGACCATAAACACAAGCGGTCGATTTTCCAGCTACCTCCAAAAGGCATGCTTGTTTTTTCTTTGATTTGTTTCACCTCCATGGCTTGCGAGAATACAATGTATGACTGGAGCGGTATTTATATCCGCCAGGTTCTGCATGGCTCTAAAGCGGTAGCCACGATTGCTTTTGTGGTTTATATGGTTGCGATGACGACAGGGAGGATTATCGGTGACCGGATGGCTGACAGGTATGGGATTCAACGGGTGCTGGCCGCCAGTGGTATACTGATTTCCGCGGGATTCGGAATTACGGTTTTATCTCCATGGATTCCACTTACGCTGGTAGGCTATCTGCTTACGGGTTTTGGAGTTTCCTGTGTGGTGCCCTTCGTATTCAGCCTGGCAGGAAAAATTCCGATGTCCAATCCGGGTGCAGCCCTGGCATCCGTGTCTTCTCTTGGTTACCTGGGGTTTTTACTGGTCCCACCGATGATTGGCTACGTGGCCCAGGCTTCCAGTCTGCGGTTTTCATTTGCCATCATCGCTGTTATGGGACTGTTCATGATCCGGTTAAGTACAAGGATTAAGATACAGGTATAAGGCTGCGATTTATCCTTCAGATCATGTAAATGCAGGTCTGAGTTTCACGAGAAATGAATTGCCTGCAGTTTACATGAAAACTGATATCTTAATTTCAATTGAAACGAATTACCTGCAGTTTATATGAAAACCGGTAATATAATTTCAGGAGAAAGGGATTGCCTGAAGGAATATAAATTAAATGGGAAAGGGAGGTGCCGGTAAATTCCGAAGAAATAGTATTTAAATTATTGAGCCGCCTGGGGTTCTGTAAAAAGCTTCTTTAACCAGGCTATTCCCAGTGTGGCCTTATATTTGGCAATTTCAGCCCTGCTATAAGTTCCATCCAGAATAGCCGAGATATCCGTTTTCAGCATATTGATTACATCGGTCTTACTCACGTCCTTCCAGTATTTGCTTTTAAGTTTTTTATTGTATTCGGGGGGAACCTGTACGACCTGATCCAGGATTTCCTGTAGATAATTACCAATTTCCGTCAGGTTATTCGTTTGGAGGATTTTTATATGCAGTTCGCGAATCCCTTGCAGGAGGGACTTCTGTATTTGGTTTTTCATATTTCTTGATAACGTATTAATCCTGGATTTGTTATTAAAGAGTACAAATTTCATAGATCTGCCTTTAAACAGCTAAAATAGAAAAACCGGGATGAAAGCCTCCCTTTTTAGCCTGCTAGTTATCCCCATATCATCCCGAAGCCTGAAACAGTCATAAATTCTTGATCATCCAAAGATCACATCCAAAATGGCCTGACCGGCCCAGAGGTCCGGGCAGATAAGAAAACCCCGCTTTTTCATAGAGACCAATGGCGGAACGCAATTCAGGCATCGTTTCAAGATACATACTGGTGTATCCAAAATCAATGGCTTTTTGGAAACATTTCTCCATCAGCATGAGACCCAGTCCCTGTCCTCTCATTTCGGAAACCAGGTAGAGTTTCACGAGTTCACAGCAACCATCAGGCAGTCCCGGAGTAGGAAAAACGCCGGAGCCGCCAACGATATCCCCCTCGGCTTCAGCAATAAAATAGGCAGAATCCGGTGTTTCAAATAACTGGAAAAGATTGTCAGTCGTCGGATCAAAATAAACCGTACCGGGTTTGTTCGCTCCAAATTCGGCGAGAATTTTTCGGATGATCGCCGCAATAGATATATTGTCGCCGGCACGCAGCGGCCGGATGGAAATATTTTTCATACCCCTGCAATTTTACTATATTTTCATGGACCGCGTGGTCGTTCCCCGATTGCACCAATAATAAATTACACCATGAAGACTATTCTCCGTTTTCTACAGATAATCTTTCTTCTTTTCATCTTCGAAAACAGTTTGGCACAAAAAACCTATACCCTCATTTCCAAAACAACAGAGAAATTAAACAAACCGGTTGTTACCAGCCTGCCCCCCTATTTGAAAGGATTGGCGGCCCTTTACAGTGCTATGGGCGGAACAAACTGTCTGGATCTGGAATGCACATTAACTACGGCCCTTGGATTGGGTAAGCAGGGATCAGACGCGCAAAAAATGCTGATTCAGAAATATTTTCCCGATGACAAAGCTGCCAAACTCGTAATCGGACAGGATTGTTACCTCGCTCCCAACAGTGCATCCACTTTTTCGAATTTCGCCAGCCTGAGTTTTGTTGTCAGCGGAGAAAATGTCCGCGTTGACTATGCACTGAAAGTATACGAACAAGGAAATTTGAAAGTGATCAACGGGCCGGATATTTATGTGTTCAAAAACCAGATTTTCAAAAATAAAAAGCGCGTGCTGTATGCATGGGTAGACAAATAAATACCATGTATTATTTTATCCGCTTTTTCGTACGACAGGCGCTTACCCTTTACTGCCGCCGCATAACGGTTAATGATAACAGTTATCTGGAATTGCAGGGTCCCCTCCTCCTCGCTTCAAATCACCCCAATGCTTTTTTTGATGCCCTTATCCTGGCATCCAGAATGCGGCAGCCCCTGTATTTTCTTGCATTGGGAGAACTAACCGACAAGTGGATGGTTCGCTGGCTTCTGAAAATTCTGCATATCATTCCGGTCTACCAGCTGCAGGACAATCGGTCTAACCAGGAACGAAACCATCAAAGCTTTGCCAGGTGCGTGGAAGTCCTGTCGTCAGGTGGTATCATCTTAGTTTTCTCTGAAGGAATATGTGAAAATAACTGGCGTCTTCGTCCCTTTAAAAAATGGACAGCACGGGTCGTATTGGAGGCACTCGAACACCCGCAACTTCAATCCGCGCTTCGCGTATTGCCTGTCGGTCTGAACTATAATTCTTACCAATCGCCGGGTAATACGATTTTCATTCAGTACGGACCACCCATTTCGATAAACGAACTACAAAAGGGAATTCCCGAAGCAGAAAAAATTCATGAATTCAATGAATTACTGCGGGACAGCATTTCCGCTTTGATGTTGCAAACCGGTGATAAGACCGGGCAGATACAAATGGTATTGAGTAATATTCCAAATCTTCAAAACGCAGAAATAAAAATTACACAGGATGCGCCGGATAAAGAAACAACTCACAACCTATTCGAAAAATTAAAAAAGCCCGGATATCTTGTTTGCAGTGAAAATCCGTTTGGTCAGACTTTATTTTATGTTCTTGTGCTGGGGATACCGGCTTTGCTGGGTTGGATCGGGCATTTACTATTTTACTACCCATTGAAATATTTTGTCCGGATCAAAACAGCAGGGACAGTTTTTTACGATTCCGTTCTGTTTATGGTTCTATTCCTCCTATATCCCTTTTACTGGATGGCAGTGAACATTAGCGGATATTTCATTTTTAGAAATCCTTCCGTTCAGGTTATCCTTATTTGCCTGCCCCTGCTGGGCTATGCAACGCTGCATTGGCAAGTGAATGCGCAGCGTCTGCGGAATTATTATGCCATCAGCAAACAGTGAACGGAAAATCCTGCGGGATTACCTTTCCTGAAATAATTATTCTGCCTTAAGACTATTCACCGGATTAACCACTGCCGCACGAAAAGCCTGGATGCTCACCGTAAACAGAGCAATTATAATAGCAAGCAGGGCAGCAACCATAAACATCCACCAGCTGATATTTATCCGGAAAGCAAAATCGCATCCCCGCGCCAAGGCAAGTTATTAAGCATTCATTATCAACGACTAATCATAAAATAATCCCCGCCATTGTACGAATCTGATACGGGGTGTTCGAATAAATGGGAGATAAAAGGGTGAGACTCAGTTCAGCTCATGACGAGTTGTTTCCTTCACCTGAACCGGATTTTTGGAAACCGAAATAATTCTGGTGATAAAAAAACCCAAACCAAAAAGAGATAAATAAAACAGCACCGAGGTGACTGTGTCCGCGGTTATTCCAACTTTCAAAATCTTCATCAGTCCCGTCAGGCTGGAAATAATGGCAAAACATACAGACCAGGAAATATATTCCCTGATTTTCAATCTTTTTTCCTGAATTGTGGGAATGGGACTCTTGGAAAAGGAAGAACTGTATCCGGGTGATATCATATTCCGTTCGCGAACCGTTGGCATCTGAAGTTATTTACTTAATTAGGCAAAAAATCGTGCCAAAAGGAAGAAATCCACAAAACCGGGATATCTATAGGATTTTTCTAACTTTTCAGACTACAATACGCGTTGACCGTGGACCGTGGACCGTGCGACCGTCGGACCGCCAACCGCCAACCGTCAACCTTTATTCAGCCCTGAGACTTTTTACCGGATTAGCAACTGCAGCCCGGATCGCCTGATAGCTGATCGTGATCAGGGCAATGAGGAAGGAAACGCCGCCGGACAGTGCAAAAACCCACCAGTGGATATTCACCCGGTATGGATAGTTTTTGAGCCAGGTTTCCATGGACCACCAGGCTATTGGTGCTGCAATCAGGAATGCGATCAGAACCAGTCGTAAAAAATCCCTGGAAATCAAAAAGGTTATTCCGGTAACCGATGCTCCCAGCACTTTTCTCACCCCGATTTCCTTGATCCGGGTTTCAGCCATATAGGTTGCCAGCCCAAATAAACCCAGGCAGGAAATGAAAATGGTGAGGCCTGAAAAGAAAGCCGCGAGAACAGCTGTTCTTTTTTCATCCTGGAATTTCTTGGCGTATTCCTCGTCTACGAAATGATATTCGAAAGGATATTCAGGATTATATTTCTTAAAAATGGATTCGGCCTGCTGCAGGCTTTTTGTCGTGGGCTGGAGATTGCTGAGTTTGATATGAATCAACATTAAACCAGCCTTTCCCTCCTTCGATGATCATCGGATGTGTCGGTTCATAAGGTGAGCGGAGAATAAAATCTTTTATCACGCCTATTACATGAAACTGGGTATCCCCATCTTTTATCAATCTGCCCGATCGGTTCCTTAAATTTCATAATTTTTAGTGCGGATTCATTCAGGATCATGGCAGTTGAATCAGTAATGAATTCTTTCAGATTCAGATCCCTTCCTTTAATCAGTTGCAGGCCGGTTGTCTTTAAAAAATTTTCATCTGCTGAATAGCGGTCAAAATCGGTTTTGTCATTTGGATCCTTTCCTTCCCATTCAAATCCCCAGCTATCGCTCCAGGCCTGCGTAAGGGGTGCGCTGGTCTTTGTAACAGAACTGGCGGCACCGGATGAAATCAGTTCATTTTTTATCAGCGCATAATTTTTTTCAATATCCCCGGTGAGAAAATGATAGATGAGATTATTTTTATCATAGCCTGTTTCCCTGTCCTGCGCATGATTGATCTGCTGCTGAACGATGATCGTACAGATAATGAGAATGATCGCAAAACTAAATTGCAAGTACAACCAATACTTTTCGGGGCGTAACCAGCGCATTTACTTTTTTGAATCCTCCTTTCAATACTTTCACCGGTTGAAAGGATGAAAGAAAAAAAGCAGGGTAACTTCCGGCCAGTAAACCGGTTAAAAAAATAAAACCCAATATCAATAACCATAATCCGATACTTCCAAAATGAATGTATAGCGATTTATCTGTAACCTGATTAAAAGCAGACAAACTTAAGCACTACCAATCCGATTGCCAGCAGGGCTGCAAAAAAACTAAGCAGGATGGATTCACCGAGAAACTGGCTGATCAGACCACCTTTACGGGCACCCACCACTTTCCGTATACCTACTTCCTTTGCCCTTTTTTCACTTCGCGCCGTATTGAGGTTCATAAAATTGATACAGGCGATCAGCAAAATAAAAGCGGCAATAATTGCACTCAGTTTCACGAATTCTATGCGCCCGCCATCTTCCACAGCACCATTAAATCTCGAATATAAACGCCAGCGGTTCATCGGGTATAAAAACATTTCCCATTTTGTTTCCTCCTTTTCATATTTCCCCTTGAGCGTGCGCAGTTTTGCCTGCACAGAAGCCAGGCTGGCATTCTGTTTTAAGCAATACATAGGTCCGGGTTGAATTATTACCCCAGTTTTCATCATCCTCACCAAGATGATGCAGATATGCCCAGGGTAAAAGATATTCAAACTGAAAACGCGTATTACCAGGAGGATCCTTAGCCAATCCTGTTACCCTGAAATGTTTCCTTATTATCGATCTTGACAGCTTTCCCATGGGATCTTCATTCCCGAATAATTTTTTAGAAAGTTTTTCAGTAACGACGATTGAATGCATATCATTCAAAGCAGTATGCGGATTTCCTCTGAGCAGGGGAAAACTGAACATATCCAGGAAAGTTGAATCCACCATATTACCGGGTACCATGATTCTTTTTTCGCCAACAGAAAATAATAAATTGGATGGCCAGTTCACGCGAACGGCTTTTTCCACTTCCGGAAAATCATGTTCCAATGGTCCGTGGCCAGAATCTTGGGGGTGGTATTCCAGCTGTGCATTTCTCCGCTGAATTCTGCCCGGTTCCAGGCTTCATAAATACGTTCCTTTTTTTCATGAAACTGGTCATAACTCACTTCATCATATATCCAGAACAGGAGAAGCATGGCGCTGGCCATGCCGATTGCCAGACCAGTGATATTGATAAAACTGAATCCTTTGTTTTTCCAGAGGTTACGGAAAGCGATTTTGAAGAAATTCTTTAACATAGCCTGGTTTTATGCTGAATTAAATGCAGATTACAATTTCAATATAGACGCGGGTAAAATTTGGAAATGTTGCATATTCAGAACGGTTTTTGTTGGCGGGAGTTTTCCACGGTTTAGGCCGTTAACATCCATCACTAACCAGGGAACCATGCAGATAAATTTATCACCATTGTATACAAAGATCCATCCAGGGCCGGGTCGCCGGTGCCGGTGATCATACCAAAACCATGTCCCCCCTTATCAAAGAGATAAATTTCACGGGGATATGATGCTTCTTAAGTGCTTCCGCAAAAACCATACTGTTTGCATAGGGAACAGTGTTCATCATCTTTGGCATGAACAAGAAATGCAGGCGGAGTCTGATCAGTAACCTGCATTTCATTGGAATATTCATTTATTTTTTCGGGAGAGGGATTTGGGCCAAGCAGATTATGTTGCGATCCCGCATGTGCCATGGAATCGTTGAAACTGATCACCGGATAAACAAGGATCATAAAATCAGGCCTTAGACTGATATGGGTGGATTGGAAATATAATTTTTATCGAAATGGGTACCAGCCGTAGATGCCAGATGTCCGCCGGCTGAAAAACCCATTATGCCAATCCGGTTTCGGATTGATTCCCCATTCCCCCGATCGCATACGCAGGACCTGCATGGCCCGTTGGGCATCCTGCAACGGACCGATCTCCTTATTGACCATCGTGCTGTCGTCGGGTATCCGGTATTTCAAAACAAATGCAGCAATACCGGATTCATTGAAACGTTTCCGCCACTTCTGTGCCTTCATATCCCATGGCCAGATTTGTATAGCCGCCACCCGGACAAATGATAACAGCACTACCCGTTGCATTTTTCTTTGGAGGAAGAAACACGGTTAAACTGGGTCTGGAAACCTTACTCACGATCAATATGCCACCCGGTTCATAACCTGAAAATTTTCTTCATTGGGAAAAGGCCTTGAATTGGGAATATGTCCCGTCGTACAAGGCAATAACAGTTTGTGCGTCCATGTGTAAAAAGAAAAATAGAGCGATCAGGCAAATCAAACAGGGAACAATCGCTTTTTGAATCATGGGATTAAAGTTAAGCATCCGGAAGAATTTATCATCCGCCAAATGGTGCTAACTTTGCACCTGAAATTTCAATATGAAGAATTCCGATAAGTGGTCCGTACCGGTCAGTTTAATAATTATATATCTTTTTTTCTCTTCTTTTATAAATCCATTTCAAAAACGAACAATCCGCCTGGTATCGACAGTAATAAATTATCATTGGGGATCTGGCGGGGCGAGGTCATACGTCATGACGGTCAATACGATTCCTTTTAATTTTCAGGTGAAGGAATCTGAAGGTAAAATAATCATCTATGTAATCAACGGCTATGAGCGTTTACTGGTTGACAATATCCGCCGGCAGGGAGATTCGTTTTTTATTGAAATGCCTTTTTTTGATTCTCATTTTGCTCTCCGGATCCTAAATGATGAAGTCCTGGAGGGTAACTGGATAAAAAATTATGGTAACCGGCAGGTGGCTACTCCTTTCCGGGCAATATATAATATTGCTGAACGATACCCGGCAGGCAAGTGCACCTGCATTTAATATCATCCGGCACGATGGTCTGTTCATTTCAAAGGAATGAAGATACCACGGAATCAGTTGGCGAATTTCAGCAAATCGGATCGCAGGTCAGGGGAACTTTTCTGACGATCACAGGGCGACTATCGGTTTCTCGAAGGAGTAGTGAGCGGCGATACCCTGAAGCTATCCACATTCGATGGCGGTCATGCGTATTCCTTTGTAAGTAAAATTCTGGATTCAAATACAATGACCGAGGGATTTTATTATGCCGGAGCAATTTCCGTAGAAACCTGGGTGGCTGAAAAAAATGAACAGGCAAAACTTCCGGATGAATATAGTCAGACAGCATCTAAAAGATTCTTCGATTACTTCTCTTCATTTTAAATTTCCTGATCTGAATGGTCGGATGGTATCAATTAATGACCCGGCATTTAAAAATAAAGTAGTTATTGTCCAGATCCTCGGCTCATGGTGTCCCAATTGTATGGATGAAACCCGATTTATGAGTGCTTATTATCTGGCAAAACAAATCCAGGGGTGTAGAAGTTTTGGGTCTGGCATATGAAAGAACCACATCGTTTGCCGATGCCAAAAGATTATTACAACCATTTATTAAGCGATTCCAGGTAACTTATCCCATACTGGTAACCGGTGTAGCGGTAAGTGATTCTCTCCGTGCCGAAAAAACAATACCGGAGATCCGGGAGATTGTTGGATTTCCAACGACCATTTTTATTGATAAGAAGGGAGTGATCAGAAAAATACACACCGGTTTCAATGGCCCCGGGACGGGCGTCCACTATGAAATGTATCAAAAGGAATTCAATGAACTGGTGAATAATCTGCTGAGTGAAAAATGAAATCAGTTTTTCCTCAGAGCCAGCGTGAGATATTTATTCTTCAACCCATCCACGACTAAAGATCGAATGCGGGTAAAAAAGATTGCCGGATGCTGCAGATAATATTTTACCAGATGGCGCCGCGTCTGGGAGAGCCTTTTATTTTTCGGAAACAAAAGACCAGACAGGGAATATGGTTGCTCCTGCAATTGTTCAGCTGTAATTCTAAGACCTGCTTCGGTTAAAAGTTTTTTGAATCCCCGGGCAGTGAAATCTGAAAAATGGTGCGGGTTACCATCTGTTGACGGCGTCACGGGCGCCGAAATAATTAAAACGCCTTCCTTATTCATCAGCTGGTAAAGCCGTGCGATAAAAGACTTTGGATCATAAAGGTGTTCAATCGTTTCGAGACTCACAATTGAATCGTAAAGACTGGTATCGGAATAATTGAGGGCGTCGGCGCAAATAAAATCTATCCGCGGGTGTCGCATATCGTTTCCTGGCATATTCAATCGTTTCGGGCGCAATATCGACCGCCCTGATATGGCTGTCACGGAATTTATCAGACTGTAATATCTGGTAAGCGCCGTAACCGGTTCCACAGGCAATATCCAAAATTAACCCCGGCCGTGCATGGCGGGTGGCAAACTGGTACCGTTCGGTATGTAACTGCAGGGTAATCCGGTCAAATGTATCCTGCCCGAGTTGGTCCGGAATGATTCGCTCCAGAGTATTATCCTGCATTTTTTTCCGGTTTATTCAAAGACTCCAGAGCTTGTTTGCGGACAATGGAGGTTATCTGACCTTCCAGTTTTCTGATCCTGGCATACAACAACATAAAAAGATATCCAAATCCCAGGATGGACAAATAAAATATGAGGTCAGCGCCCCGGCCGACTCCCAGAAAATGGGCCAGTTGATTGGTCAGTTCGGGATAAAAGAAAAAGATGATGCCCGTTATCAGCATAAGCACAATAAGTATTTTGTCTATAGCCCCCCGGCTGAAACTTCTGAAATAACTAATCAGAATAAAGAGCATGGATAGAATTCCAATCACCTGAAACTTTGTCATTTTAATTTCTTTTAAAAAGCAAATGAAATAAAATATTTACAGCATTCAGTATCCCCTGTCCTTTCCGTTTTGAATACGCGGTGTATCGGATAAGAACCGGTACTTCTTTGTACCGAAGAGATTTTCTTTTGACCACGTGCAAAATCTCAGACGCATGAGCCATCCCCGGCTGATAAAAGTGAACAGCGTGCAAAGCCTTTTTATTCAATGCACGCAGACCGTTGTGTGTGTCCGTTAGCAAAATGCCGGTAAAAATATAATTTATCCAACGCCCTGTTTTCAAAATAATTTTCCTTGAAAATGAAATACCCGTTGCTTTCCTGCTCAAAAATCTGGAACCAAATATAATATCCGCTTCATTCTTTCTCAATGGATCTAACAGGTTCCCAATGTCGGCAGGATCATGCTGACCGTCGCCGTCAAAATGAACTACAAAATCAGCATCCATCAATCTGGCCGCTTCCATACCTGTCTCCAGGGCGGCGCCCTGACCCAGATTCAATTCATGCCGGATGAGTAGTACCGGAAAATCAGATACGGTTTTAGCCGTGTGATCGGTTGAACCATCGTCTACTACAATGATGGTATAGCCGAATGGCAGCACGGATTCCAACACTGCTGCGATCTCAAAGGATTCATTATATACAGGTATGATAATAAAAGTATTCAGAAACCGGCTGATTTTGGAACATTCACGATGTAGTAACTGACTGACTTAAATTCGTAATCCGGCCTGGCTGTCCCGCCCTGAAGCAGGGGTATATCCTGACCCGGCACTCTTTTGTCAACAGCAATAATAAGGGTTATTGAGCGGCTGCTCGGAACAGGCAGCTTTAATGTTCCGGGGTCATACATTACCGGAATGCCTTCCAGTGCTACTGCATTCGCTATTTCCTGCGCGTTAGAGCTAAAAACAACCGGTTCGTTTTTTTCGGACAGGCGGTTTATAAACAGTTTTTGTTTTAAGGAAAATTGCATCGTGTTCCTGCCGCAAACCATAACTTTTTTTTACCAGGATCTGTTTGATATTAAAGTAAATCCCGTGAGTGACTTCCTCTAAAAGAACTAAAATCAAAATCCATTGAAAAACAGGTTTCCGGGTCTGTTTAAAAAAATATTCGGGATGAATAAATATCAATAAGGCAAATTGAATCAATAAGACACTCAATACCGCGTAATACCTGATCTCGCCTACATAAACCCACAAATTAAAAGAATCCGAATATTTTTTATCTTTTAGAACGGACAGTACAGAAAGAAAGCCAAACAGGCTAATGGCAAACATCACAGCATGTATAGCATAAAAACTTCTATAATCCGGCCTCCGGCTTATTTTATCCCGGAATATTTTATACGTTATAAAAAAAAGCCAGCCAATGCAAATTATATTGATAAATGACCAGAAAATATTCAGTTTTTCATAGGGGATGTTACTATATATGCTTAGCTGCATATTGATGAAATTGAGATTTAAGAAACTGGCCGGTACAACGGGTCCAAGCCATAGCAGCTGCTCCGGGAAAAAACCGGTTTTTGAAGGATTGATATAAACAGAATTCCCCGAGTTCAGGTATTGAAACAGCAACAGGGAGAAAATAATAAGGAATACAAATAAGAGCCCTTTCAGGGCGGCAAAAATGAATATTTTTTGGCGGGTCAACTGACCATAAGCCAAAAGTGAAACAAACGGAATAAAGGCCAGTGGAATATATAAATATTTCATGTATGCCGTTGACCCCAGCAAAAAGCCTGCAGTCAAAACCATCAGCCCGGTATTTCCGTCCGATTTTACGAAAGTCAGTAGCACACTTAATCCAGCCAGATAGAACACTAAGGCAAGTAAGTCCGTGTTATTTGAAAAATGAAAAGTATATTCAAAAAAACCGAAAAATAATATGGCGCAGTGTATGATCCATGACGGAAACTCCAGTTGAAAGAGTAATTTTCTGAACAGGAGAACCAGGAAAGTAAGGCCAAGGGCGTTCAAAATATAGGTCGTGTGAACCCAATCGGTAAGAAGAATCTTATGGATGAGGTATAGCAGCCATGAATGACCTGGTGGCCATTTATTCAGGGGCTGGAAATAGGATTTTGAAAGATCCCCTGCGTCCGCCATTTCAATACTGTATCCATGTCCTTCTGAAATGTTTTTTGCTGCCGCAATACAAAAACTGTTATCGACGTCAAAATTCGGAAGGATCTGCTGCCAGCAATTGCTGGCAAATATCGAAATGATAGTGAATAGTATACCGGTTGACCTTCGCGATAAAAAAATCTGAAATCGATTCATGAATACCCATCAGGAATTAATTTCAAACTTACACTTTATTCTTAAGGCAGGGTTTCAGGGCCTGGATCTGCCGGTTTTTATTTAACCTGACGGCAAAAAAGATATCACCATTTTTTGATTTTGGCCACTACTAAATAATTTAGTAATCTTGTAGAAACCTCCGGGTATGATCACTCCATCAGAAAACCGGTCCATTGTACATTTTGATCTGGACGCATTTTTTGTAAATGTGGAATACCTGCGTAATTCCCGCCTTCGGGGCAGGCCCATTGCCGTTGGAGGACACAGTGACCGCGGAGTAATTACATCCTGCAGTTACGAAGCCAGAAAATTCGGGGTACACTCCGCGATGCCCACTCGGCTTGCCAAACGACTATGTCCCGAATTACTCATCATACGGGGTGATATGGATAATTATTCCCGGTTTTCAAACCTGGTAACAGAGATCATCCGGACAGAAGTGCCGGTATTTGAAAAATCAAGTATCGACGAGTTCTATATCGACATGACCGGCATGGAGAAATTTTTTGGCACCCTGCAGTTTGTTCAACATCTCCGGAAAAAAATTATAAAAGAAAGTGGTCTGAGCATATCCCATGCGCTGGCAACCAATAAGCTGATCAGTAAGGTAGCCACCAATGAATGCAAACCCAACGGACAACTCGAAGTACGACCCGGTAATGAAAAAATATTTCTGGCTCCTCTCCCGATCGAAAAACTGCCGATGGTCGGAAATCAGACCGCTACCCTTCTCCGGCGAATGGGCGTGGAAACCATTTCGATACTGAGTCAGATTCCGGTTGAAATGATGGTCAACCTGCTTGGAAAAAACGGTATTGATCTCTGGAGAAAGGCAAATGGAATTGACGAAACACCCATCGTTCCCTATCACGAGCAAAAAAGTATCGGTACGGAAAATACATTTGAAACAGATACTATTAATATTCCATTCCTCCACAAAGAACTCGTGAGGATGACAGAAAAAATTGCCTTTGAACTCCGTTGCAACAATAAACTGACGGGATGCATAACTGTGAAGATCCGTTATAGCGATTTTCAAACCCTGACTATGCAATCAACCATCCCGTATACAGCCAATGATCATATGCTGCTGCAGAAAGTAAAGGAGATTTTCAACAAGCTATATGACAGGCGCCTGCTTGTCCGGCTGATCGGCGTTCGTTTCACCAACCTGGTTGCCGGCAGTTACCAGATTAATATTTTTGAAGACAGCCAGGAGATGATTGGCCTTTACCAGGCCATCGACAGTGTTAAGAAACAATTTGGTGAAAAACTATTATTCCGTGCCGCATGTATCTGAATTGTAAAACATATTTCAGTTTTCGGTATGGAACATTCGGAACCGAAGAGCTGGTCAAAGCAGGCGGCTGAGCTGGGCATTGACCCAACTTGCATTAACCAATATCAACAATACCTGTGATGCCTGGGACTTTGTTGACCATTGCCGGCAGTATGGAATTAAACCGGTCCTCGGAGCGGAAATCCGGAACGGTAGCGAATTGTGCTATATCCTGCTGGCAAAAAACAACCGGGGATTCGAACAGATCAACCGTTTTATTTCAGAACATCTGCAGCAAGGAAAAACCTTTCCCCGGCGTCCTGACCTCAGCGATATTTATTGCATTTATCCATTTGGATCCTTTCCGGTAAATGAATTGCAGGCCGATGAACTGATTGGCGTACAACTGACAGAGATCAATAAGCTATTCGGTCTCAGTGTACAGATTCCATGCCCATAAATATGTGATTCGCCAACCGGTGAGCTTTCAGAATTCCACCTATTATCAATCTCCACCGGTTACTGCGTGCCATTGATAAAAATATTTTGCTGAGCAAACAGGACCCGAATGACCTGGCCGGAAAAAATGAAACCTTTCATACCCCCGCGGAACTTGCTGACGCTTTTCAGTTGTATCCGTCCATAATTGCGAATACTATGAAACTGATGGAAAACTGTTCCATCGAGATGGAGTTTCTTACCGATAAAACAAAAAAAATCTTCTCTGTTTCAAAAGATGACGATCGTCAGCTACTGCGCAAACTGGCCTATGATGGCATTCATCAGCGATATGGCATGAACCATGAAATGGCCCGGAATCGGGTGGAGAAGGAACTCGCTGTGATCGACCAGATGGACTTCAATGCCTATTTTCTGATTACCTGGGATATTGTCCGATATGCCCGGAGCCGCGAATTTTTCTTTGTCGGTCGGGGAAGCGGCGCCAATTCCATTGTAGCCTATTGTCTGCAGATAACCGATGTGGATCCGATCGAACTGGATTTGTATTTTGAACGATTTCTCAATCCTTTCCGTTCGGCACCGCCGGATTTTGACCTGGATTTTTCCTGGAAGGACCGGGATGAAATTATCGATTATATTTTCAAAAGATACGGCCGGGATCATGTATGCCTGCTTGGTTCCTATGCAACATTTCAAACAAGGGCCATCCTGCGGGAACTGGGAAAAGTATTCGGACTGCCAAAAGAAGAAATTGACCAGCTGGATGCCGGCAGCATGAAAGATGACAAGATCCAGCAGCAGATAAAATTCTACGGCAACCTGCTACGGAATTTTCCCAATCACCTGAGTATACATGCCGGAGGCATGCTGATCAGTGAGAAACCCATTCATCAATATACGGCCACCGAACTTCCGCCCAAAAATTTTTATACATCGCAGATCGATATGTTCGTTGCAGAAAAAATCGGTTTGTTTAAACTGGACGTCCTCAGCCAGCGCGGTCTCGGTCATATCCGTGACACCATCGACCTGGTCCAGAAAAATAAACATATTACAATCGATATTCACCAGATTGAAAAATTCAAAAAAGACCCACAGGTAGCAGATCAGATCCGGAGAGCAGACACGATCGGATGTTTCTATATTGAAAGTCCTGGCATGCGGCAGTTGCTGAAAAAACTGGAATGTGATGATTACCTGACCCTGGTTGCGGCAAGCTCTATTATCAGACCCGGCGTGGCTCAGAGCGGAATGATGAAACAATATATTTACCGGTTTCATCATCCGGATGCCTTTGAATACCTGCACCCGCTGATGAAAGAGCTGCTTGAAGAAACTTTTGGGGTAATGGTTTACCAGGAAGACGTAATTAAAGTAGCGCATCATTTCGGCGGACTGGATCTGGCTGAAGCAGATGTACTGCGCCGCGCGATGAGCGGAAAATACCGGGGAAGAAAACAGTTTGAAGAAATTAAGGCAAAGTTTTTCAACAATTGCAGGGAACGGAATTATCCGGAATCTGTAACAACAGAGGTATGGCGTCAGATAGAAAGTTTCGGAGGCTTTTCATTCAGCAAAGCACATTCGGCGAGCTTCGCGGTGGAAAGTTATCAAAGCCTTTTCCTGAAAACATATTTTCCTGTTGAATTTATGGTTTCCGTGATCAATAATTTTGGCGGGTTTTATTCGCGTGAATTATATTTCCATGAACTGAAAAGAACCGGTGCGCTCATTGAAGCACCCTGCATGAACCGGAGTGAATACCTGACCAGGGTTTCCGGTACAACGGTAATCATGGGTTTTATCCATGTTCAGGGACTGGAGGAACAGGCGCTGGAAAATATATTAGAAAACAGGAAGCGGTTGGGAGAATTTGCTGACCTCGCTGATTTTATAGAACGTAATTCTCCCGGAATAGAACAAATAAATATACTGATCCGTATCGGGGCTTTCCGGTTCAGTGGCAGAACAAAAAAAGAATTATTATGGGAAGCGAATTTCCTGCATAAAAAAAATGCGTCTTCCTCGGCAACCGGATTTCTATTCCGTGAGCAACCCCAGCATTTCCAGTTACCTGAACTCGTTCAACATCCGCTGGATGATGCCCTGGATGAAATTGAATTACTTGGATTTCCCCTGTGTAATGTTTTTGAACTGTCCAAAGAAGATCCCGGCATGTTTTTGTCCGCGCGGGATATCCCTCAATATGCGGGAAAACAGGTTTCCGTACTGGGTTATCTTGTAACCTCCAAACCGGTGAACACCGTTACCCGTGAAATCATGCACTTTCACAGTTTTCTGGACGCTGAAGGAGGATGGCTGGATTGTATTTTCTTCCCGAATATTTCCCGGTATTATCCGGTAACCGGCAAAGGATTTTATGCAATGACCGGAAAAGTAGTGGAGGAATTTGGCGTTTATTCAGTAGAAGTTACAGAAAGCCGAAAGGTTGGATTGAAGGACCGCAACTCTTTTCCAAGAGCTCAAGCAGCAGCCTCGCAATCGCAATGGTTGGCAGTTGATGGTTGGCGGTTAGCGGTTGACCTGAATTCTTTCCCATTATTGGAAAAAAAATACGCTGGCAAATAACAATTCTTTACCAAACAAACGCTTATCTTCATTGTCGAAAATCCTGTGCAATACCGTGATAAAAATTGGTATGAATACTCACATGCACAGCAAAGGAAAATATAAATTCAAAGTCATCGACGGGGTTCTTTCCTGGAAAAATGACGAAATGGAAAGATATATGCCCGTTTCTGCAGAAATTCTTACACGGGTAATTTTGCTTTATGAAAGGCAATTCAAACAGGGAATAAAAATCTGGGAAGAACTTGAAGCGCAGGAAAAGCATGGAACGAAACCCGTCTCCGAAGATCCTTTATACAGTGAACTCGCTGAATGGATGAAAGAACTCAAAGGAATTTTTGCAAACACAGATCCGCTTCGCGAAAAAGAAAAATGGATGAGTAATCAGATAAATCTAAACTGATTCGGCCGGTTCTCTCCTGAGAATATTGAGGGTGATGATGAATTCGGTCCAATTCCCTTCCTCACTGAGTACTTCGATTTTCCCTTTATGGTTGAGAACAATATTCTGTGTATTTGTCATGCCCAGTCCGTTGCCCTTTGATTTCGAAGTAAAATAAGGATCAAAAACCTTTGCCAGGGTTTCCGTATCCATGCCCTTTCCATTATCCCGGATAACAATCACACAATTACTATTCTCTACTCTCGTCTCCAGACTGAGACCGACCGTTTTCGCCCGTCATCGCCTCCATCGCATTAACAATAATATTCAAAATTGCAATTTTCATTCGGGACCGGTCAACACTTAGCCAGATTTTTTCCTTTGAATAATCTTTTACAATTTTAACCTGGTTGAGCTGCGCACGATCGATGGCTTCATTCAGCGTCTCATCCAGCAAATCATCTACCCGGATTGCTTCATATTGCAGATCAGTAAATTTCGTTGCAGAAAGCAATTCATTGATAAGTTCATTGATCCGCCGGGAATTTCTGGCTATAATGTCCAAAAAAGTTTTTTTGTCTTCCGCTCCCAGTTTATCATTTTCCAAATGACTGGCTGAAAGATCAATATTGGTGAGTGGATTACGGATCTCATGGGCAATTACCCGGGCTACCCGGCCGGTGCTGGTAAATCGTTCCAGACTTCTTAATTCCATTAGTTCCCGGTTGGCAGAAGCCAGTTCGATTACCCTTTTTTCGAGTTGGTCATGATAGGTTTCCGCCTGCTTGGTAGCTTTTCTTTTGGCCTGACTTTCAATATTAAAAGTAACCAGCGAATAAATAATGAGCAGACCTGAAACCATTCCGGCCCCGATAATTATCCAGAAAACAATTTTACTATAAAACATTACTTTCTGCGTTCTCACAAGAAGCATATTTTTTTCATTGGCTGCAATGGAATCCGAAATCTGGTCGATAGAATCAATCAGCAATTTATTCTGTAGTTCCCTGCTCAGAATGGAGTCATTGACCAGAAAATGGTTCTTGTCAAAAAATATCAAGTTCTTCATCCAGCAACCTGTATTTTTTTTCAATCATGGTGTGCATGGATTCCAGCCGTCTTTTTTCGCCGGGGTTTATCATCTACGGAGACGGATAACACATCATACACCGAATCGACCAGTGCGCGGCTTTCCCGGTAAGCATTCAGATAAGTCTTTTCTTTACTTAACAGATATTCCTGCCAGTTTATTTCAGCATCCTTTAAATTGGAATTTAATGCTCCGAGTTCAGTGATTACTTCACGGGTATGACCTACACTTTTGTTCTGTTCCCGCAGTGATATAAAAGAGGAGAGAGAGAGAAAATAACAAAGCAACAGGAGCAGGAATACTGCCAGGTAACCACTTCTGATCTTTTTTGGAAAATCAAATTTCATAAAGAATAAGGCAAATAATAACCAGCATATTCATTTGTAAATATGAATAAACCGTAATTCCTGCTTATCTGAAATTACAAAGAATTATATTCAAAATGGAAGCAACGATTGTCATGTAATCCAAACTCAAACCAGCAGCATAGCATCTCCATAACTGAAAAACCGGTATTTATCCTTAATGGCTCTTTTATAAGCTTCCATCGTCAGATCATAACCGGCAAAGGCACAGACCATGATCAGAAGACTTGTTTTTGGAAGATGGAAATTCGTAATCAGTGCATCCGCGATATTGAACTGATAAGGCGGATGAATGAAAGTATTTGTCCAGCCTTCTGATGGTTTCAATAATTTTTCTGCTGTAAAAGAAGATTCCAGCGCACGCATGGTAGTAGTTCCGACAGAACAAATACGATGGCCGCCAAGTCTTGCCTTATTTACAATCTTGCAGGCTTCTTCATCCACCCGGTAATATTCTGCATCCATTTTATGTTTGCTCAGGTCTTCTACTTCAATCGGGCGAAAAGTGCCCAGTCCGGTATGAAGTGTTGCTTCTGCAAAACGAATACCTTTTATTTCAAGTCTTTTAATCAGTTCCTTGCTGAAATGCAATCCGGCAGTAGGAGCAGCTACAGCGCCTTCATGTTTTGCATAAACCGTCTGATATCGTTCCTTATCTTCTTCGTCGGGTTTACGCTTGATATATTTTGGCAATGGTGTTTCACCCAGGATTTCCAATACCTGCCGGAACTCGTCGTCGGTACCATCCCATAAAAAACGGATGGTACGTCCGCGGCTGGTCGTATTATCAATTACTTCAGCTACCAGTTCGTCATTGTCACCAAAATAAAGTTTATTGCCAACCCGGATTTTTCGGGCAGGATCAACAATTACATCCCAAAGTCGGTTTGGTTTATTCAGTTCCCGTAGTAAAAACACTTCGATCTTGGCGCCGGTTTTTTCCTTGCGGCCATACATTCGGGCAGGAAAAACCTTGGTATTATTTACAACAAAAACATCTTTATCATCAAAATAATCCATGACATCCCGGAAATGTTTGTTTTCGATTTGTCCGGTTTTGCGGTGAACAACCATCATTCGGCTGTCTTCTCTTCTTTTGGCAGGGTGTTGGGCAATCAGATTGAGGGGTAGGTCGAATTTGAACTGGGAAAGCTTCATTCAGTATGAAATTTTTAGAGTTCCCGGTACATGAGTCGAACGAAGCGGAGTATGGCTGGTCAATCAAACCAGGTCTTACGGCACCCGATTCGGTCATGTTACGGCATGATTTTACAAGCGTGCGAAGGTAGTAAAGAATTCCCAATTTACAATAGTGTGCCTAAATATTAATTCAGGCGGCAAACTGATTGATTTCAAGGCTTTTTTACCAGGCTGTTTCCCGGAATGGCCTCAATCAGTGACCGGGTATAATCCGTTTTCGGGTTCCGGTAAATGATTTCCACCTCACCGATTCCACAATTCTCCCTTTTTCCATTACCATAACCCGGTCGCAGAGATACCGGATAACCGATAAATCATGAGAAATAAAAACGGCTGTAAATCCCAGGTTTTTTTTCAGGTCATTAATCAGATTCAGCACCTGAGCCTGGACGCTCACATCCAGTGCGGATACGGATTCATCAAATACAACAAATCCGGGATTCAGGGCCAGCGCCCGGGCAATGACAATTCTTTGTCGCTGTCCACCGGAAAAAGCATGTGGATAGCGGTTGAAATGTTCCGGTTTCAGGTCCACTTTTTGCAACAAGTCCATTACACGGTTTCTTTCTTTCTCCCGGGCTCAGGGACTCATGTACTTTCAGGGTTCTGAAATTGCCGGACCGATCATCAGCCTTGGATTCAGTGAAGAATAAGGATCCTGGAAAACAATCTGGATATTTCTTCTGAAGTGCAAGCAGATCTGTTTTGCTCATGGATAACAAATCCATCCCCCCATACGATATACTTCCCTCAACCGGCTTATTCAAACCAAAAGTGCCCGACCCAGAGTTGTTTTACCGGAACCCGACTCCCCAACCAGGCCCAGGGTCTCTCCCTTGTATACATCGAAATTGATATCCCTGATTGCATCCACCCAGTGTTTTTCCCGGCCCATCCAGTTTTTACCGGATGAATACCGAAGATGAAGTCCTCTTACTTGCAACAGTATTTCAGACTCCGAAGCCGGAAATTGTTTTGACTCCGGACCAGTCACTGGTTGCGGGGAAGTTGTTCCGGGATATGATCGCACCGGAGTATTTTCCGATAGAAAATCAGAAACAACCGGTAAGCCGTTCTCCTTTTTCATGCAATGCGGGGCGGCAGAGTAACAGTCCGCGGGTATACGGATGTTGCGGATTTGTAAAAATTTCTTTTACCGGACCCGACTTCCACCACCCTGCCCTCGCAACATCACCAGGGCCCGGTCTGCCATATCTGCAACCAGTCCAAGATCGTGGGTAATAAAAATCATTCCCATATTTTCAGTACCGCGCAGATTCCTTCAACAGATCCAGGATTGTTTTTTGAACCCGTACATCCAGGGCAGTTGTGGGTTCATCACAAATCAGCACAGCCGGATTGCAACTAATGGCCATAGCAATCATTACCCGTTGTTTTTGTCCGCCGCTTAAGCTGGTGCGGATATTTTTCAAGGACACGTTGCGGATCCTGCAGTTGTACTTTCTCCAGTAATCGATAACGCCTCCGACCTGGCTTTCGGCCGGTTCATTTTTTTGTGCTGCATCAGCGGTTCCATCAGCTGGTCACCACAGGTCATTACCGGATTGAGAGAAGTCATGGGTTCCTGGAAGATCATGGCCAGCCTGTTCCCGCGAAAGGAGCGGATTTTTTTTTCCGGCAGACTGAGCAGGTCAACTTCTTTACGGCCGTCAGGAGAAAATATTACGGACCCCTGAACAATCCTTGCTGATTTACTCAGCAAATTCATTAGTGTGAGGGCCATAACCGATTTACCCGAACCCGATTCACCCACGACCGCGAGCATCTCGCCCCGGTTTAATTCCATGGAAAAATCCTGCAATGCAGGTAACAGCGGATCTCCGTTCCCGGGAAATCCACAGTTAAATTCTTTATTTGAAGGAGTGGAAGCAAGTAAATAATTAAAACCGAAGATGCCTGACGGTAAGTCCGCCATTGATAAGTTGTTTGAGAGAATCAATCCCGATCTTAAATGAGTTTCAACAAAATCCCCCGTTACCCGCTGGTCGCTTTCCGCCGTTTTTACGCCTTCCGGAATCATTGGCTGATCGCTCACCAGCAAAAGGGCTCCCGTTGGAATTTTATTATAAAAGCCAACAGAAAAAATGGTAGCCGTTTCCATATCAATCGCATAAGCCCTGATTTTTTTCAGATAATCCTTGAATAACTTCATCATGTTCCCAAACTCGTCGGTTCGTGGTGTACACGGTACCGGTCCAGTAATCCACTCCATATTCCCGGATGGTGGTGGAAATGGCTTTTTGCAATGCAAATGCAGGCAGGGCGGGTACTTCAGGTGGAAAATAATCATTTGATGTTCCTTCGCCCCGGATGGCTGCGATGGGCAGAATCAGATCGCCCAGTTTATTTCTTTTTTTTAATCCGCCGCATTTCCCCAGGAAGAGAACAGCTTTGGGCGAAATGGCACTGAGCAGATCCATTACCGTAGCGGCTGTTGGACTGCCCATGCCGAAATTGATGATGCTAATATCATCCTGCTGTAGCACATTGCATGGGCCTGTCTTCCCCGATCACTTTTACCTTGATGCATTTCTGCAAACAAATGAACATAATGGGAAAAATTGGTAAGCAGGATATAGGTACCAAAATTTTCCAGTTTTTCTCCGGTATACCGGGGAAGCCAGTTAGTTGACAATTTCTTCTTTAGTTTTCATAAATTCATCCCTGGATTAAATTATCTAGTAAACCTTTCCACGAAACAACATTCTGTAATTTAGCAAATAGTTGTGGTATGATTAAAATCTATTACCCTCATTATGCTTTTAAGATCAAAGAAGAAGAGACCGGAAAGGAATTTATTTTCGATGAACTGAGAAAACAATGGGTTCGGCTGACAGAAGAAGAATGGGTAAGGCAGAATTTTGTTCAATATCTTTTGCAGGTCAAAAAATATCCATCCAGTTATATTGCCGTTGAAAAAAAAATGAAGCTGGGCGAAATGAATAAGCGATTTGACATCCTTGTTTTTGACAAAGCCGCCAAACCCTGGATGATGATTGAATGCAAAGCCATGAATAAACCGCTCGATAAAACCGTTTTATGGCAGGCCCTGCATTATAACATTGCCATCCCGGTAAAATATCTGGTAGTTACCAATGGTCAGCAATGTTATGCCTATAAAAAGGCCATTATTGATTTTGAAGAGATGAATCGTTTTACCCGCGTATGATGATTAAATGAAACTCGGATAGAATAATAAATACTTCAAATTGACTAATTGACTTCCTAAGGGAAAATTCCCAGTTCAGCATAAGTGGTTCCCACTTTATTAATCGCAACCACATATGCAGCTGTGCGCATATCCGGAATTGCTGGATTTCTTTTCCAGCAATTCATGATTTCATGGGTGGCCGTGATCATGGTTTCTTCCAGACCACTATATACCAGGTCGACTTCATCCGCACCATGCATAATAAATTCCCTTTCATTCGCACGTACTTTTTTTCCGCGTCAGTTCTTCCATCTGACCCAGAATATGGGAATTCAGATTTTCAGTAAATCTTTTTTCCATACGGCCATAACGTACATGGCTAAGGTTTTTCAGCCATTCGAAATAAGAAACGGTAACGCCACCGGCATTCAGGTACATATCGGGTACTACCAGGATTCCTTTTTTAATAAATACTTCATCGGCTTCTGGTGTTAGTGGTCCATTCGCTGCTTCACCGATAATTTTTGCTTTTATCCGGGGTGCATTTTCACCGTTGATTACATTTTCCAATGCTGCAGGAATCAGGATATCACAATCCAGTTCCAGCGCATCAGTGGATTTTTCAATATTGGTTGCACCGGGAAAATTTAATATTGATCCGGTTTTTTTCCGGTGCTGAAATACTTCTTCTTCATTCAACCCGTCCGGATTCGTATATCGCGCCTTCATATTCTGCCAGTCCGATTACTTTGGCACCGCCTTCCCGGAAAAATTTTGCAGCATGATATCCCACATTTCCCAAGTCCCTGTACAACTACTCGTTTGCCTTCCACACCTGTATGCATGCCCAAGTTTGTCCATCACATCTTTCATATTACAAACTTCCCGTACACCATAAAATACACCCAGTCCTGTTGCTTCTCTTCTGCCACGAACACCACCCTGTGTTACCGGTTTACCGGTAACACAACCCAGGGCATCGATTTCTCCCGGACGCATACTCATATAGGTATCCAGTATCCAGGCCATTTCTCTTTCACCGGTTCCATAATCCGGTGCCGGCACATCGGTACCGGGACCGATAAAATTCTTTTTGATCAGTTCCGAAGTATAACGGCGGGTAATTTTTTCCAGATCATAGGCAGAATATTTTTTTGGATCAATGGTAATACCACCCTTTGGCACCACCAAACGGCACATTCACAATCGCGCATTTGATAAGTCATCAGTGCGGCCAGGGCCATCACTTCATCCAGGTTCACTGAAAGGGCAAAACGAATTCCGCCTTTACAGGGTGTTTTATGATGGGAATGCTGAACCCGGTAAGCTTTAATTACTTCAATCTTATCGCCGATTTTAACAGGGAAGTACATACGATAAACAGCATTGCATTGTTTGATCTGTTCCAGGATGCCGGGATCCCAGTTGGTAAAAGGAGCTGCTTTGTCGAAACTCTTTTCTACAGCTTCAAAAAATTTATACTCATTTTTGGCAGCCATATATCGTTTTTAAATGAAGAATTATTTTTGACTCGGATTATTTAATATTTTTTTCGAGGCGGCTGATTGCTTCCTGTCCAGACGGACAAGGTATACGATCAGACCGGAGAGAATGATTACCAGCACTGCTACCACCACGTATATTTTCCCGCTGGAACGCATCCCTTCGGCCATCTGCGGTTTTTCCCCCTGCAGGCTGTCCTGCGCTTTGGCTACAATCGGTCAATAGAGTAAGTGCAACAAAAAAGAATACCCGAAAACACTTCTTATACATGGCGCTCTGGTTTAAGGAAAATAAATGTGAAGTCGTATACGCAGGGTTGAAATCCATACACCCAGCAATGTCCATCCGGGAACTGCACCGAACCAGAATATCAGGCGCATCCGGCTATCAATATCCTTGGTGTCCAGATGCAGGATTACCCATTCCGCCGGGATGGAGACTTTCGACAAGTCTGGGAATAATCCAGATGGTAGGAAAAAGCATCGCAAAAGCAAATACATTATATACTGCACTGATCCGGGCTGATTTATCCATGATCGGTCAATGAATTCCGCAATACAAAATAAGCGAGATAAATCAGCAGGGCGATGGCGGCACCCAGTTGTTTGGGATCATTACTCCAGAAAGTCGCCCCAGGTATATCTGGCCCAAACAGAACCGGTTAATCAGACCCAGAATACCAAAACACGATTCCTGTATCTGGCATACTCTACTGCATAAATATCATCGGACGGCCGGTTATTGTGCCGGAGATATCTGATGGAATAAACCACGGAGACAATGAAAAAAATCATCATGCCGAACCACATGGCCACATGGAAATAAAGGTTGCGGATGGTTTCATTCAAGATCGGTTTTACAGGAACCGGTCCCTAAAAACCCGGCCGTGAAAGTATAAAGACAGAAAAATGATACACAGTATTTTCCACCAGTTCTTACGAAGCATATGGTAAACTTAAGAAGGCGGATGCAAACCGGATTATTTCCGGCAGGCAAAAATAGGATAAGGCGTGGCAAAGCCGAAAGACAACCTTCTGATAAGCTTAAAGTCTTAAGCTTAACTCCATACGTCTCACACTCTCACACTCCCACACTTTCATACTTGCCTCAGTCTTTCCATAAAAAGGGAAACAGAATAACCGATAAGCAGGATTACCATCATATCAAAACAAGCCAGCAACAGAATAATCGAACTCAGGCCGCTTTGAAAAACATCTGTAAAAGCCAGAGTGGATAACCGCATCAGCAACATGAGCTGCGGAATAATCAGTGGGAAATCCGAGAATAGCCATCAGTGCTGCGTTTTGTTGTGCGCGTGCTGCAATGGCGGCAAGAAAACTAAACACAAGACTGATGCTGCACGCGCCAAAACAGGAAATACCAAGAAAAAGAGAAGGATGACTGACGGTGAACCGAGCAAGAGATGTAAAAAGCAAAAGACTGATTCCGTTCATCAGCAGCATCAGTACAGCATTAAAAATCATCCTGGCCAGAATGAAATGAACCGGACTGCACAATGGAATAAAAATATAACTGCCGCCCCTTTCCTTCCTGCAAAAATGTTTTGGCAACCGCATTCACACATATAAATAACTGCATCATCCAGAACAAACCGTTCCATACCATGTTTTCAGGCTGTCCCATGGCCAGGTAAAGCACAAAAATCGTAGAAGCCACATAGAGCAGCACACCGTAAAAACTGTATTGCTGGCGGAATTCCAGTAGAACATCTTTTTTAAAGAGGCTGATTATAGGATGAAGCTTTGTGCGGAAACATGTATTCTTTACACTTATTTTAACAAATCGCCCTTTTCATAACAGGACCGGCATCTGGGTTCATAAAGATCCTTGTTGCCGATCAATAATTGTTCGGCATTTCCTGTTTTTCTGTAGGAATAGTTCGCAATATTTCCGCATTGCATGCAAATGGCATGCAACTTGGTGATGTATTCCGCCCTCGAGAGAAGTACCGGCATTTGTCCGAATGGCTTTCCGAAGATAATCCATATCCAGACCGGCAACGATAACCCGTGTGCCCTGTATTGCCAGGGTATCACAAACCTCCGGCAGTGCTTCATCAAAGAACTGTGCTTCATCGATGCCGACCACATCCACCGTTGAAACCTGTTCCAGGATGGCTTTTGCATCGGGAAACCGGTATGGAAGGAATACTGTTTTCATCGTGTGAAACGATATTTTCAGGATGGTAACGGTCGTCTGAATGCGGCTTAAAAATTCCAACCCGGAGGTTGGCGATCCGTGCCCGGCGCAGTCTTCGGATAAGTTCTTCTGTTTTTCCGGAGAACATCGAACCACAGATAACTTCAATCCATCCGCGGTCCGTCAAACTGGAATTGCGGGCTCTATAAACATAATACGGTAGAATTTGGATAAATATTTGCTTTAATTTTATATAACGGTATCATCATTTCTTCAAACGAATAATGGAAAGATTGCAACAACTCATCAGCAAGTTAAACGAACAATGCGAACAAAACGAAAGTGCGCTTCAAATGCTTGTAACGATTAAACAGACTCGAAGCAGAACTGACCCAGCTGCATACGGTAACGGTGACCGGAAGAAAAAATCCGGGTGTTTCCGTGGTAATGCCCTCCATGAATATTTCACATCGGACGGGTGGACGAATATGTTCAGGTAAAAGAAAAAGAAACCCGTCTGAAGGAACCTGAAACCAGTCTTCAGACTAAAGCATGCCCGAAATTCCCAGCGGACATCAGGCCTGGATGGGTGGCGATCCGCTGATCGAAATTCCCACCCTGTCGCATCAGCCCAATAACCGTGAAATCAATGACCTGATTGGAAACAGCAATACCTCCATCAACGACAAACTCAAGACAGGTAAGTCCTGCCGAACTGGGTTCCGTTTTAAAAGCATCGCCCGGTAAAAGAACTGCGTAAAGCCATCGGAGTAAACGACCGCTTTGTATTCATCAATGAACTATTCCGCGGCGATGAACCCATGTATGAAAGAAGTATTAAAACCATCAATAATTTCCGGATCCTACCTGAAGCGGAATACTGGATGGAAAGGGAACTGAAGATCAAACTGGGATGGGACGATTCCCGGGAAATCGTCCAGCATTTCTATCAGCTGGTAAGAAGGCGGTTTTCCTGAATATACCGGATTATTTTTTCCGTGGCTCCCCGGCGGGCATAAACATAGTCCCGTGCCTGTCTGGCATGAAATGCATATTCCTCCTCATTTTCGAATAACCGGTTGAATACAGACTCTGCTTCCAGAGCATTGTCGATAATAATTACTCCACCGGCCTCTGCCAATTCCATTACTTCAAAATATTTTTCAATTACCGGACCGGTTATTACCGGTTTTCCATATACCGCGGCTTCCAGCACATTATGTACGCCGTCGTCTCCAAAACCACCGCCCACATAGCATATATGTGCGTAATGATACAAGCGGGCAAGCATACCGATATTATCGATGATCAGCACATTGGGAAGTCCGTTGGCGGATTTGTGCCTGGCGTATTCGCCGTTGATTTAAGTTGATGGTTTTCCAGTACCGAATAACGGACGGTATTCCGGAATAAGTTCTCTATATCTTTTAAATGATCTTCTTCAATTTCATGCGGAGCAATAATAAACCGGATTTCCGGATGTGTATTCGCATAATGATCGAGTTCTTCCTCATCTTCTTCCCAGGTGCTGCCGGCAACAATAACCGGGATGGTCGCCGCAAAATTCAGCAATCAGGGGCAGGGGTTCAAGCGCTTCCGCAATATCTATCACTCTGTCAAAACGGGTATCACCACTTACAAATACTGACTGCTGAATACCCAGGGTCTCCAGCAAGACTTTGGATTTTTCATTCTGTACAAAAAAAGCGTGAAAACTATCCAGCATCAGCCGGTGTATATTTCCGTACCATTTAAAAAAGGGCTGGTCAGCCCGGAAAAGAGGTGAAACCAACAGAGCAGGAATTTTTCTTTTGCGAAGCTCCCGCAGATAATAATACCAGTAATCATATTTAATCCATAATACCAGGCTGGGATTTACCAGATCCAGCCAGCGTTTGGCATGGATCGCGGAATCCATGGGCAGATAAAAAATATGGTCAGCGCCGCTGTAATCTTTTCTGATTTCATATCCTGAGGGGGAGAAAAAACTGATGATTACAGTGATGTCCGGATAAATTTTACGCAGTGATTCGATAACCGGTCGGCCCTGTTCAAATTCTCCCAGAGAAGCACAGTGCATCCAGACGCGCTTTTCTCCGGTAATCTCAGCATTCCGGATGGTTTTGAAAATCCCCTTTCTGCCCTTCACCCAGGCAGCTGCTTTCCTGTTCCATGGTGAAACCACCTGGATGGAAATCTGATAAAATCTTAGAAAAAGGTTATATAAAAGGATAGTCAATGACTGGGGTTGAAGAATTTACCCAAGCAAATGTAATCCTTTCACGTAACCGTTCATAACTGATTGAGTCATTGCATATACCATTATTTTGGCGTAGGTTTGTGCCCTTTAATAAAGAGCTCATGCGGCCAATTCAAATGGTGGATCTGAAAACTCAGTATTCCAAAATTAAAGAGGAAGTAGATCTGGCTATTCGCGATGTTTTAGAAACAACGGCTTTTATAAATGGCAAGGCGGTGACTGATTTTGCCGGTTCGCTTTCTACCTATCTGGGAATTGATCATGTCATCCCCTGTGCGAACGGTACTGATGCGCTACAGATCGCATTGATGGGATTGGGACTAGAACCCGGTGATGAAGTGATTACCCCTTCTTTTACTTTTATTGCAACCACAGAAGTCGTTGCCCTGCTCCGGCTAAAGCCTGTATTTGCAGACGTGGATCCTCAAACATTTTGCATGGATCCGGTTTCCCTGGAAAAACAAATTACCAAAAAAACCAAAGCTATTGTTCCGGTACATCTGTACGGACAGTCTGCTCCGATGAAGGAAATCATGGAACTGGCGGCGAAATACGGGTTAGCGGTGGTGGAAGACAATGCACAGGCCATCGGTGGCGACTATACGTTTCCGGATGGGAAAAAATAAAAAACCGGAACCATCGGAACGATAGGGACGACTTCCTTCTTTCCCTCAAAAAATCTGGGAGCTTATGGAGACGGAGGTGCTCTATTTACTAATGATGCTGCAATTGGCTGAAACTTTTAAAATGATCGCCAATCACGGCCAGAAAAAAAGATACTATCATGAAATGGTAGGTTGCAACAGCCGTCTTGATTCCATGCAGGCAGCGATACTGAATGTTAAACTGCCTCTTCTGGACAAATATATCAGTCAGCGCCGGACAGCTGCTGATTTTTATGACAGGGCATTTGCCGGTCATCCGAAAATTAAAACACCTTTCCGGGCATCCTATTCAAATCATGTTTTTCATCAGTACACCCTAATTCTAGAAGGAGCTGACCGCAACAAACTGAATGAATTCCTGGCGTCCAGGAATATTCCATCCATGATCTATTATCCGGTACCGGCACACCGGCAGAATATGTTTGCTTCCTTTCAGTCCGGCCTGCAGTCATTGGAAGTAACAGACTGGCTGACAGAACGGGTGATTTCCCTGCCTATGCATACAGAACTGGACGAGGAACAACTGAAATTTATTTGTTCCGCTGTTCTGGAATTTCTGAATTAAACATGATTAATAAACTGAAGTTTTAATATGAAAATTGCAGTAGTTGGAACAGGGTATGTTGGACTCGTTACCGGGACTTGTTTTGCGGAAACCGGCAATGATGTGATTTGTGTTGATATCGATGATCAGAAAGTAAAAAGGTTAAGCGGTGGTGAAATCACTATTTATGAACCAGGGCTGAATAAATTATTTCTCAGAAACCTGAAAGAAGAACGGTTGAAATTCACTACCGATCTGGAAGCAGGTATTAAGGATGCCGCGATCATTTTCCTGGCCCTTCCGACTCCTCCGGGCGCCGACGGATCTGCCGATCTCCGGTTTGTACTGGGTGTTGCAGAACAACTCGGAAAACTGATGAAGGACTATAAAGTCATCATTGACAAAAGTACGGTACCGGTTGGCACTGCTCGAAAAAGTACAGGGAAACCATCGCCAAAAATTTCAAAGGTGAATTTGATGTGGTTTCCAATCCTGAATTTCTAAGAGAAGGTGTTGCGGTGGATGATTTCATGAAACCTGACCGGGTAGTGATTGGCACTTCTTCAGAACGCGCAAGCAAAGTGATGGAAGAATTATACAATCCTTTTGTGCGTCAGGGTAATCCCATTATTTTTATGAATGAACGATCTGCTGAACTGACCAAGTACGCGGCCAATTCATTCCTGGCCACCAAGATCACTTTTATGAATGAAATTGCCCAGCTCTGTGAAAGACTGGATGCTGATGTAGATATGGTGAGACGGGGAATCGGAAGTGATGAACGCATCGGCAAACGATTTCTGTTTCCGGGCATTGGTTATGGTGGCAGTTGTTTTCCGAAAGATGTACAGGCCCTGGTAAAATCATCCAAGGAAGTTAACTATGATTTCAAAATCCTGAATGCCGTAATGGAAGTAAATGAGAATCAGAAAATGCATCTTATTCCCAAAATCAAAAAATATTTCGGCGGAAAGTCTGAAAGGAAAACATTTTGCCCTCTGGGGTCTGGCTTTCAAACCCAATACAGATGATATTCGCGAAGCCCCTGCACTGTATATGATTGAAGCGCTCCTGACAGAAGGCTGCACGATTTCGGTTTTTGATCCGGAAGCCATGAACAATGTGAGAGAACAGATCGGAGATCTCGTTAAATATGGGGAAAATCAATATGATGTACTGGAAAATGCAGATGCACTGATCATTGCTACAGAATGGAACGAATTCCGTACTCCCAATTTTTTAAAGATGGTCACATCCATGAAGAGTAAAGTGATTTTTGACGGGAGAAATCTGTTTGATATCAATGCAATCAGAGAACTGGGATTTTATTATGAAAGTATCGGACGGGCCACAGCCATCCCGGCCAACAGTCATTTATACAAAAAGAACGCATGAGCAAAAAACGAGTATTGATAACCGGTGCTGCCGGATTTTTAGGTTCCCATCTTTGTGACCGGTTTATAAAAGAAGGGTTTCATGTGATCGGTATGGATAACCTGATCACCGGCGACCTGAAGAATATCCAGCATCTGTTCAAACTGGATCAGTTTGAATTTTATCATCAGGATGTCAGCAAATATATTCATGTTCCGGGTCCGCTCGATTATATCCTGCATTTTGCATCACCGGCCAGCCCGATTGATTATCTGAAAATTCCGATTCAGACTCTGAAAGTAGGATCTCTGGGAACACATAATTGCCTTGGACTTGCAAAAGCCAAAAATGCCCGGATTCTGGTTGCCTCCACTTCAGAAATTTATGGTGATCCGCTGGTGCATCCGCAAACTGAAGAATACTGGGGAAATGTAAATCCGGTAGGTCCGCGGGGTGTGTATGATGAAGCAAAAAGATTCCAGGAAGCCATAACCATGGCTTATCATAGTTTTCATAAACTCGAAACCCGGATCGTCCGCATTTTTAATACGTACGGACCCCGGATGCGACTGAATGACGGACGCGCACTGCCGGCATTTATAGGACAGGCCCTGAGAGGCGAAGACCTGACAGTTTTTGGCGATGGTAGTCAGACCCGTTCATTTTGTTTTGTGGATGACCTGATTGAAGGCATTTACCGTTTGTTATTGAGTGACTATTCGGATCCGGTCAATATTGGCAACCCTTCAGAAATCACACTGAGGGAATTTGCAGAAGAAGTGATTGAACTTACCGGAACAAAACGAAAAATCATTTACAAACCGCTCCCGGATGATGATCCAAAACAACGTAAACCGGATATCAGTAAAGCAAAAAAAATATTAAACTGGGAACCGAAAATCGGCCGGAAGGAAGGACTGAAAATAACATATGAATATTTTAAATCCCTGCCTCCTGAAGAATGGACTAAACAACCCAAAGAATTTAAAACATCTTAATAAAAATTGAAAATTAGAAAAATTATTCCCGATGCCGGTGATCCAGTTACTATTTTCAAATTTCACGATTTTCCAAATTTTCAAATTAAAATGATGAGTTCATATAAAAGAACGATTATGATTACAGGCGGAGCCGGATTCATTGGTTCCCACCTGGTGAGGCTGTTTATAAATAAATATCCCGAATACCGGATCGTTAACCTGGATGCACTGACCTATGCAGGCAATCTCGAAAATTTAAGGGATGTTGAATCCTTTCCGAATTATATTTTTGAAAAGGGAGATATCACGGATCAGGACGCCATGCATGTCTTATTCGAAAAATATGAGTTCGACTCGGTCATTCACCTGGCCGCTGAAAGTCATGTAGACCGATCTATCGCCGATCCGCTGGCTTTTGTGAAAACAAATGTGATGGGAACCTGTACGCTCCTGAATGTTTGCAGAAAACAATGGAAAGAAAATCTCGATAAGAAAATATTTTATCATGTCTCAACAGATGAAGTATATGGCTCTCTGGGCAAAGAAGGATATTTTACAGAGTCAACACCCTATGATCCGCGTTCGCCCTACTCTGCCTCAAAAGCTGCATCAGATCATTTTGTAATGGCCTATCATCATACCTATGGACTGCCGGTAATTATATCCAACTGTTCAAATAATTATGGCTCTCACCATTTCCCGGAAAAGCTCATACCGCTGATGATTAATAATATTAAAAATAATCGCCCCCTGCCGGTTTATGGCCGGGGAGAAAATGTGCGTGACTGGCTATATGTGGATGATCATGCAGCTGCCATCGATATCATTTTTCACAGGGGAAAAACTGGTGAAAAATATAATATCGGTGGTTTTAATGAATGGAAAAATCTTGATATCGTCCATTTGCTTTGCAACATTATGGATAAGAAACTTGGACGCACAGGCGGGTGAATCGGCGAAGCTGATCAGTTTTGTGAAAGACCGTCCCGGTCATGATATGCGTTATGCCATTGATGCCTCTAAACTAAACAGGGAACTGGGATGGAAACCATCCCTGCAATTTGAAGAAGGACTGGAAAAAACCGTCGACTGGTACCTGGAAAATGAACAATGGATCAAACAGGTAACTTCCGGTGAATATCAACACTATTACGAAAAACAATACCACAAATAATGCCATTCACAGCAACTCCATTGCCCGGTGTCATCATATTTGAACCTGCTGTTTATCCGGATGAACGGGGGTTTTTCTTCGAATCCTATAACCAACGATTATTCCATGCAAATCAAATCACAAATGAATTTGTTCAGGATAACCAATCCTTTTCCGCATACGGCGTGATACGCGGATTACATTTTCAGAGACAACCCCATGCGCAGTCAAAACTGGTGCGTGTTTTACAGGGTAAAATCCTTGATGTGGTTGTGGATCTGCGGACGGGTTCCCCCGGCTTTGGCAAATCCTACAGCATTGAATTATCGTCTGAAAATAAAAAACAGATTTTCATTCCGAAAGGATTTGCACACGGCTTTTCGGTTTTGAGTGAAACAGCTGAAATATCTTATAAATGCGATCAGTTCTACAATAAACAAAGTGAGGCCGGTATCCGGTTCAACGACCCGCAGTTGAATATCAACTGGGGAATTCCGGCAGATAAAGCGCTGATTTCTGCCAAAGACATCCTGCTGCCTCCTTTCGATCCGGCGTTCACAGAATTCAGATATGAACCAAATGTCTGACAAGCCTCTATATCGGGTAGCCGTTACCGGTAGTAATGGACAGCTGGGCATGGAACTTGCCCGGATAGCAGGCGATCATCCTCAGTTTCAGTTTACATTTTTGTCCAGGGAAATATTCCCCCTGGATGATCCCGGGAAAATGGAAGTCCTGGCTTCATGCAAATCCAGTGGATTATTTCATTCATTGCGCCGCGTATACGGCGGTGGATAAAGCCGAATCAGAAAAAGAAAAAGCATTTCTGGCTAATGCAACGGCACCCGGTCTTATTGCCGGCCTCCTGTCAGAAAACAGGACTAAACTCATTCATATTTCCACCGATTATGTATTTGATGGTAATTCTTCAATGCCCTTAACAGAAGAAGCGGTAACTAATCCCGTGAATTTTTATGGTTTATCCAAACTGGAAGGAGAACGGCTGGTTTTGAAAAATAATCCCGATAGTATGATCATCCGGACTTCCTGGCTATACTCTGCTTTTGGAAATAATTTTGTGAAAACCATGATCCGGCTGATGAAAGACCGCGAGTCTATCCAGGTCGTAGCGGATCAGACCGGTTCCCCTACTTATGCAGGAGATCTGGCGAATGCAATGATGCAGATACTTGAGTCGGGAAAATTTGTCCCGGGCATCTATCATTACAGTAATGAGGGGGAAGCGAGCTGGTTTGAGTTTGCGACCGAAATAAAGAGACTGACCGGAAGTACCTGTAGAATATTGCCGATTCCTTCTTCAGGATATCCGACACCAGCGAAACGGCCTGCCTATTCCCTGTTGGACAAGTCAAAAATCAGGACGATTTATGGTCTGAACATCCCGGTCTGGCAGTCCAGTCTGAGTTTTTGTATTGACCAGTTAAAGAAGCAGTGAGTGTAAAATTTGCTATAAGAACTGTTTATTTATTTCGCCAATTTGGTTTGCTTCAAACCATCTGTTTTCAACCCGATAACAGGCGTTTCACTTAAATTCCCGTTTACGCCATAGAGTAATTCTTCATTGAGTTCTAAAACATCTTTTTGAAGACCGTAAATTTCATGAGTGAGTTTTTTCACCTTTTTCATTCCGATCAGGTATCCCAGGGAAAAGATAAAAAGACCGGCAAACATCACTTCCAGCATATTCAGCTGGATGGCTTTTAGCAAATCGATGACAGTTTCCATAAGTAGAATTTTAGGTAGGATTGGATTAAATGCACTTTAAAAGTACCCTTCGGACCCGAGACATACAACGTAAAAATACTTTCGTTTAACAACCGTAATAATACGGACTCAAGCCACCCGTACACTCCTGATTTTACAAAACCTTAGAAACCAACTGATTTTAGCCATCATATGATTATACTATATGGTATTCCCCCATTTTCCTTAGTTTCAATCTCTTAAATCATACAGCAGTCATGAAACCTATTTTCCTGTTTTCGATCCTGGTAATTCTCATCCTGCCAGCCTGTAATGATCAGATACCCAAAGCTGACCTGCATCCTCAGGAAGAATTCTCAGCTTTTGAGTCCCGTTTTTTAGATCATTACTGGAAACAATACCCTTCCCAATCCATCACGATTGGATATGGAAAATATTATGATAACCTGGTTATTCCGGACAGTTCTGCCTTTGCCGGGAATGTTGTATTCTCCAGGCAATGGCTGGATTCGCTAAATAAACTGGATTTCCTGAGGCTCAGCGATAATAATAAGATAAGCTACAACATCATTAAAAATCAATTGGAAAGTGATATTTGGTATCAGTCAAAATTCAATCTGCAGAAATGGGATGCTTCGACCTATAACCTGAGCAATGAATGTTATTATCTTATTCACCAGCCCTACGCATCGCTGGATGACCGGCTGAAAATTCTCTCGAAACATATAGAAAAGGCAGATCTCTATTACCAGGCGGCTTTCAAAAATCTCTATCAGCCGACTAAGGAGAGCGTCGGACTATCCATCATGCAGAATCAGGGAGGGCTCCAGATATTTGGTAAGGACCTGGCAGACTCCGTCAGGGCCTCTCATCTTACTGCCGCTGAAATTGACACACTGAATAAAAACGTTGCCAAAACTGTCCAGGCCATCCGGGTTTTTACAGATTCACTAAATGGATTACTGAAGAACAAAAATTACAACTTCAGGAATTATGCAATTGGAAAGGATTTATTTAAAGAAAAATTCAAGTATGACCTCGTGACCAATTTTAGTCCGGAAGAAATTTATGAAAAAGCTACAGAAGAAAAGAAAATAGTGACCTCCCGGATGATCAGAATCTCTGACAGCCTGTGGTCAAAATATCTTAAAGACAAACCAAAGCCGAAAGACAGTATTGCACTCATTCAGGCCGTTAGTCGATGCCGTGTCCCTGCAACATGCCAAAGCAGAAAATTTCTTCGATTCACTCCGGAGCCAGGTGTATGAATTGAAAAGATTTGTCATCGTAAAAGACCTGTTTAATTTTGATACTGCGTACCCGATCATCATCCGCTGGATGCCCGAATACGCCCGGGGATTTGCACTTGCCAATGCGGAGTTCACGCCGCCCTATCAGAAAAAAGGCGATACCTATTTTAATATAGATGACGTTACAAAGTATCCAAAAGACAAACAGGAAAGTGTATTAAGGGAATTCAACAATTATGGATCCCAATTACTTTCCATACACGAAGCCGTTCCGGGTCACTGTATGCAGGGGATTTACAATAATTTAAAATCCCCGGATGTAGTCCGGTCTGTTTTTCAGAACGGTGCGATGATTGAAGGATGGGCAGTTTATACTGAAACCATGATGCTGGAAAACGGATGGGCTGATAATTCGGCGGAAATGCAGTTAATGCACGGCAAACTCAAACTGAGGGAATTGGGCAACGTGATCATAGATTATAATATGCAATGCCTGGATAAATCCAAAGAATTTATAATGGATTTTCTGATCCGGGAATGTTTTCAAACAAAAGCAGAGGCTGAGGAAAAATATCACCGGGCCACTTTGTCTCAGGTTCAGTTATGTTCCTATTATACCGGCGCAACTGCCATACTGGCTTTGCGCGAGGAATACAAATCCAAAATGGGCAGTAAATACAGCCTGAAAGAATTCCACGAGAATTTCCTGGGCTTCGGAAGTTCCCCGGTTAAATATATCAAAGAAAGAATGATGCAGTAAACCGGACCGTCAATTAACCGCATTATTCTTTCCTACGGTAATATTGCTCTTCAACAAATAGCTTCCGTCAGCCTTCCTTCCGGCAATGGCCAGGGGAAGTGGCTGCCGGTATGCAATCGGATCACGGATAATTAAGTACATACTGTATATCCCGGGATGAACAGTTGCAGGCAGTTTAAATTTATCATTGACACTTGTAGACTCTTTCTCCGGAGAAAATAACCTGGGTTTAAAAACTGACTTACCAGACCATACAACTTCATTGCCTGCATTTCTGAGTTCAAATATCACATCCCAATTTTCATAACTGGGCGCGGCCCCAATATTTTTCCAGTTTAATGTAATAGAAAAAGGAGAACCCGCATTCATTGATTTGCTAATATTTCCGGCTTCCAGTATCAGGCGGTAACCGGCAGCTTTGGATGCGGCCCTGAAGGCATTTTTAGCAACAGTATCATTTACAGATTTATCCAGATTTCCATTCCCGAAACTTTTTGCATGCGCCGTCTTTACCTGGTCAACCAGGTCGCCGAAATTCACCCCCCGGTATTTGGCATTTCCCAGGTCAGCCGGCTCGCCGACAACCTGCGCATATTTATAACGGTTAGATATCTCGGTACCAAAATTTAAGCCCTTGTAAATAGTGGGATTCCTGGTGGTAAAAGAAAAAATATAATTATCCGTCCAACCCCAGTTGTCCCGCCTCCAGCCGATCTTACCGGCATTGTTTGAACGGGTCAATGCATAATATCCGATTTCTGCAGGTACATTGAATGCCACAGGTAACTGCTGGGCTTCGTAGGCACCGATGAGAATGACGAGCGGGAAATCCTTAAAGTTATTTACATGTGCATCAATCAGCCTTTTTAATGAAGCTGTGGTCGCGGCCGTTCCCGCCGGGAAATCTGACCAGTTTTTTACGAGAAAGGAATGATGCCATTCGCCCCAGTTGCCGTAATGACGGATATCAATATACCCAATTACATTTTTGTAGGCAACGCCATTAAAAGATGAACTATTTATATGATTGTTGATAGCCGCATTCAGATTTTCCAGTGCTGTCAGGTAGGCATTACTATTCCAGTTCGGTATCCATAATCCTGACATGGCAGATCCCCAGTCACGCACTTTTTCAGCCTGCATCTGATTATGCAGATATTGCGGATACTGCAATATAAAACCGTCTGATTTGAATCCGCCTTCACAAGAGGAACAAATGGTCATGATTCCAAAACTGAATTTCTGACCTTTCGAAATGGCATCATTTATCTGTGCATCGAAAGCGGTAAAATCGTAGTCATTCGCATTGGCACCATAAGGCTGGAATTGCAGCCAATTGAATCGGTAATAAGCATCCAGGCGCTGCGTGTTTATGCCTTCTACCGGGATGTTTACGGTATTCTGACCTATCCATTGTTCAGCACCGGCGCCAGGCCGGTTAAAATCGGAATCGGTCAGGGGAATTTGGAAAAAAGATAAATTGCTATCCTGAGAGAGGCAGGAACTACAACTGGTTATTATCAACCAGAAAACAGTTGATAATAATAAAAATAATAATCTCACAGAATAAGGGGGTATTTTTTAGTTAATAAGATCGCTTGTCCAAAACTAAAGTACTATGTTGATATCGGCATGGATTCATTTCCAGGCATTAAAAAATAAACCCCGATCTCATTGTTACTGAAACCGGGGTTCTGGTTGCCTGACCTGGATTCGAACCAAGACAAACAGAGTCAGAGTCTGTCGTACTACCGTTATACTATCAGGCAGTTTCCCTTAAAAGAAATAATTTCCTTTATTTTCGGCTGCAAAGATAACTTAGGCAGTTGAAACATAGGCTAATATCAGAAGATTAAGACGGGCATTTTATCAACAGCAACCGACTGGCGGGCGGAAGAACCCATTTGCAGATGAATTTTTTATAGCAAAAGAATATATCTTTGATTATCAATACCTTACAATTAATAAAATCTCTAATTGTCAAGTTACAAAAGTTCAACCTGCAGTTACTAATCTATGAATAAGAAAACGAGATTTTCAGATTCCGAACTTGTAGAAGCAATACGCGGGAAGGAAATGCTGGAAGCGGCCATCCTGCAGGTTTACGAAGAACATGCTGAAATCACCAGATCTTTTATTATGGGCAAGGGCGGAACGGAGCAGGATGCTGATGATATCTTTCAGGAAACGGTTGTTTCATTTATTGAAAGCGTTCATAAAGATAAATTCAGACAGGAATCCGGCATAAGGACCTTCCTGATTTCCATTTCAAAAAATCTCTGGTATAATGAAATCAGGAGAAAACAAAGAGCAGGAAACAGGGAGAAACTGTATGAAACAGGAAAGGACCAGGAAGATGCAGAAATCAATGACCTGATACAACACAGGGATTTGAAAAAACAACTGAACTCAGTTACTCGGCTGACCTGGGAGACTCCTGCAGAAAAATTCTTGAACTTTTTTACTACGAGAATTTATCCATGAAAGAAATTGTTTCGCATTTGCATTATGAAAATGAACAGGTGGTAAGAAATAAAAAATATAAATGCCTGCAGCAGTTAACTGATAAAATCAAACAAAACCCGCTGGCGGCACAACAAATAAGCGAATTGATAAACAAGTAAATTATGGAGACGAATAATGAAATTTTGATTGATTACCTGGATGGGCAACTGAACCCTGAATTATCCGCCAGCGTCGAGAGCCGGATACAAACCGACAAAACGGTTGCAGGCGAACTCGAATATCTGAAACTGGCCATTGACACGGTTCGCAACAGGGATGCGATCCGGGACAAAGTTTCAACAATCCGCAAATCCTTTGAAAATAATCAGTACGAGTACGGCAAAACCACATGTAGCCATCGTTCGCAGTATGTACAGAACCGGCCTGCGTATAGCTGCTGTATTTATTCTCTTCATTGGCCTGACCGTATTATATAAATATATTTCTGTGAGCAGCCAGGCGGCTTTATGAAAGAGAATTTACCGCTTATGAATTGGGCAATACCCGTGGACCGGCATTAAACGATGCCGAAGCGGATGCATTCCGCAATAAAAACTGGAAAGAAGTAATTGCTGTCCATGCTGCCGAAATTAATCCTTCCAATAAATCAAATTTCCTGGCAGCCATGGCAGAAATGCAGCAATCTCATTTTCCTGAAGCCGTGCCGATTTTTTGAATCTGTGCTGAATTCAAAATCTGGCGATAATTCCTATAAGGAAGAGGCCGAATACTATATTTCCCTTGCATACCTCATGAATCATCAGGAAAATAAAGCGATTCAGATGTTGGACAAAATTAAGGCGGATCCAAATCATACCTATTACCCGATGGTCTCGAAAATATCTGGTATTGACCTGAAAATCATAGAGTTAAAAAACAAATAAAACCAGGTTACAAACTCTCCCCCGACGGGTACTAATTATGGCAGTTCTTTGAAAACAAAGAAAAAATATAAAAGGGTTACACCGGTCACCCGGTTACTAAATAACGAATAATTTTGTAAACGATATCCTGAAAACCATTTGATCCATAATCTGAACGAAAGCCAATCCTGAAAAACCAACAAATCCTGAAAACCATTGAATCCATTAACCGTGAAAAACAAAATCCTATCCGTCAAAAACCATCCAATCCAATGAAATTCCAGATCAAAAGTCGACGTATCCCTGAAAACACCGATTAGGTTTAGACAACGTAATTTTAAATATCCGATATCAACTATGAAAAGCGTCGACTTTTTTTTCCTTTCTTTTTCTGACGCCGAAAAATATTACCGTACCGCAACTGATTGCGAAAACAGCCCAAACCCAGGGCTGTTTTTTTTTGTTCAACGCAGAAGGATTTCCGGTAAGAATGATATGTGACCAATAAGCCGGATCCCGGTAGAGCGGATTTTGATGAAGAAATTCAAGTTTAGCATTCCTTAAAGCCCGTGATTTCGATTCGCCTTCATCCAGATATTTATAAAATAATCGAATGATCTCAGCCGTAGAATGGTCGTCTGCCTTCCATAATGTATTGATGGTACTGGGACAGCCTGCATATAAAAATGCGCGGGCAAAACTCATCACGCCCTCATTGTGTACGAGTGCCCCTCTCCCGGTTTCACAGGCGCTGATTACGACCATTTGACAACTATCCATCCGGAGAGAATAAATTTCATCCAGGTAAAGAAAATCCTCCGGGCGATTTCCGGTCGACGGATAAAAAGCAATATAAGATGCGGACGGATTGTCCAGATCAGTTATCGCGTGAGTAGCCAGGTGGATGACAGGGTAACGATTTATATTTTCTAAAAAAATTTGTTTTGTAGCCTGCTGATCAGAAAACCGGCTGCCGGTCAAGTGGCTGATCTCATCCTTTGAAAAAGGAAGTCTGTCCAGCAATTCATCAGCCTCCTTTTGCCGGGTCGCCACGGTCTGAAAATGGTGCAAATGATATGATTTGTTTTTCAAATCCGGGTTCACTCGCCTTACTGTTTCCGTTGACAAGGAATCTGGCAGAAAATTCATAACCGACCATATGACTTTCAATTACTGGTTTCCCTTCGGAGTCGCCCGGGAGAGATTCAATTGGCAGGAGAAAAAATATCCCATCCGGTACAATAGTCCATTCTTCTTTGTCCCCGGCCATGGCGATAATTGGTTTCATCAGCTGATCGTATAGAATTTTTTTCAACCCGGATGTCCTGACGTGCCGTCCGCTTTCTACATTTTGTAATATCTGGATCCAGGCCTGTATATGCTGACGAATGACTTCGCCGCTGTCCAGTTCGATATGTTTCAGTGATGACTGTGTAAGGACAAATATTTCAATCTTTTCGCCCGTGTTAAAAAAACTGATCAGTGCCTGATCTCTGTTTATTGAATTTTGAAGTGTTTTTATAGAAGGAAAATCATCTGAATACCGCAAATGGTAAAATCGGTTATTCCCTTCCATTTCCCTGTGGAGGTTTACAAGCCGGCTCTCATATATTGATTTCTCGTCATCAATTTTTTGCAAGGTCTCTTTTCCCAGGTTTGCTTCAACGGCTGAATTTAAACGGGCAATATTAAACCTGATATTCCTTTCTTCAGATTCCAATACTTTTTCAGGTCCGGATGACAATAGAAAATTTCTTTCCCTGAACTGTGCACTCATTATGGATGCTTTATTTTTTTCGGAAATTAAAAAGGCAGTTTCCAGAAATCCATCTTTCGGATAAAGTATGTTCAGACGAAGACACACTTCCATGGCTTTTCTATATATCTCACTGCTTTTCTGCTTCAGAAGTATTTTTGCATCGTCCATTTCATAACTTCTTTCAATATAGGAAAGTAATGAAATGGTGGATTGGTAAGTATCAAACGCCGCTTTCAGATCGTCAGGGCGGGAGGATTTTTGATAAGCCATTTCCCAGGCGATGGATTTTTTAGCCAGCACTTCAAATAACCGGTAATAGGCAAATGAACCGGTGAAATTTTCCGGATTTTTATGTGTATCCTTTTGTGAAAAATTTCCGGAAAAAATGATCATGGCTTCCTGAAGGTGCGAAAGTGCAGCTTCAGGTCTTCCATAGTGAATTTCCAGGTCGCCGGAATACAATTCATTTATTCCATCATCCAGGACATTTGTATGGAGTGATTTTTTTTTGATCCGGTACAGTTTCAGCCATGCCGTTGCTGAATCTGCATTCCCCGATTCCAGTGCGGTCCTTGCCATTTCATTCAGTACGCCGGGTACGGACCTTATATTCACTTTTTTGAAGGAGTTCAAAGCTTCTCCATACTGATGCAAACCGGCATATGCCCTGCCCATATTCAGATAAAGGGGATCAGACAATGATTGGTAACCCATAACTTTCCGGTACAGGGACAATGCCTGTTCATAAGCACCCAGCTTGTAAAAACATGTTGCCATATTCAGTTGCACGCTATAGGCTATCCTCTTATCAGACGGTACTATTGCTTCAACAATCCGAAGGGCCTGGGTAAAATAATTTTTACTCTGCAGATAATTTCCATTGTCGTAAAAAAGAACACCCAGGGTATTATACAATCTTATCCGATCGTCGGGAATTCCCGTTTCATTGGGAGCCGACGCTGCCTGTAAAAGCAAATAGGCTGCAGAGTCAAAATTGTTTCTGTTATAATATCCCGCACCCGCGAAAATCTGCATTCTGAATTTATCTTCTGCTTTGATCGGCATATTTCAATGCCAGTAAATAAGCAGCAGTTGCCTGGAGATAATCTTTATTCACTTCGTATAAAATCCCCAGTTTGAATGCAGAAAGACACAGGAGGCTGTCTGTGAGCCGTTGAATGAGGCAACTCGCTTAAAGCTGAAACCACTTCATTAAATCCTTTTATACAATCACGACTGGATACCGTTGCATCTTCGGTTGCCATTAAAGACGGTCCGCTTTCGCGTAATCTACCAGTATACTTTGAAAAGACCGTGGCCCTGGGGATTTGAAGGAAAAAAACAACAGGAAAGAGAGTGGTATAAAAAAAACTTTCCCGGACATAAACAGGTCTTTAATGGCTCTGTTTTAACGTCCGGGAAAGCCCAATATTGTCAGTGGGTAAACCGCGTTAATTTGCCCGCACAATAATAATAAGCGGAGGCCTTGTGGATGGCCCTTTGCTGATCAACAGGTTATTCAGAGTATTGATCAGATTGTTGGTAACGTTAGCCAGTAAACTGTTTGGAATATCTGATTTACGGTTATAATAAATCATTTTCAACTGGATCTTTTGGGGTGCATAATTACTATTATCATTCAATTTATAATAAATCGTGGTATACACGGTGGTACCATTTAAAGGAAGCAGTCCGAACGGACTTTGTTTCATGGTCTTCTTCAAGATCGATAAATCCTGTATTCTGGTCTATTTCTATTCCCTGGTTATGCGCATAATTGTTGTAGTCAAACTGGCAACCACTTCCCGGACCCGAACTACCCTGACAAGGTGAAGGCGCATACGGATTGGCATTAAAATATGGTTTTGATGTCGTGTCACTTTCTGAAAGGACATACACACTATCCATATAGGCCGCCCCGCCAACAATCAATTGGGACATACAGGTATCTGTGGTGCCGCTTTTTACAAATGCAACCGAATACCGCTGCCCGGTTTCCGATTTGGTCAGGTTGATGGCACCGGTACCTGGCATTCATTTTCAGTCCATCCGGCCAGGACAGATAAGTACCGAGCATTCCCTGATTGTTCTGGGGATATACATAATAATCGCCCGATGAGGCTGGCTGCGGATAGACGATCGAATCTCCATAATCCGGGGCAGTGTTACACTCAGCGACGGGGGTTACCGGGTAAGGTACTACCGGTGTTGCCGGTGTTGCCGGTGTTGCCAAAGTCGTATCATGGGGATTATTGACATTCGTGTTCGGTACCAGACTTCAGGCTGGTCGACCGATTTTTTACAGGCTATTGCACAAATAAAAGTGAATAGCAGGATCATTGATCCTTTAAGCAGATTTTGTTTCATGGGTATTAGGGATCTGGTTAAAATCACTAACAAGATACTCGGAAAACCCTGTAAATACAAGTGTTTTAGCGTATTCTTCGCGAAGAAAAAAAGCGGGAAAATACTCGGAAAAAACGCAAGCGGATATCAATATTTTTCCCATTTTGGGAATCTAGAATCGCGGACATTGTACTTTATCCCTTTGTCCTGCTGATTTTTTGAATAATATAAATCAGGGAAATTTCTATTCCGCCCTGGCTTTGTGAAGCTAGTTTAAATCGCAGATACATTGACATCGTAACTCATTCCCAGGTTAAAACTTCCATAGTCCATTCCTACATAAGGAATGATGGCATCACTTACATTATTAAGCCTCATCCAGCTGCCGAAATAAACATTCACCGGTTTTGTTTCATCTGTACTGGCACTCATTTCCAGTGCGCCTCCGAAAACAAATTCACTGGCCGTTGCCTGCCTGTTATAGAAGCACTTACATACCAGGTCTTTCCTGAACTTGCAGAAGGAAAATAACCTCCGCCATGAATGGTAAGCCGGGATGGAACTGTAATATTATCTGCCGCCAAGAAAAGATTCCTTGGGCTGGTTGATATTATACATGGCAACACCAAAATAAACCGCATTAGTTCCGTTCAGTGATCCGTTATATAATATTCCCGCATTCATATTAAAAAAACTGGTTGTTACTACCTGCAGATTTACGGGTTCTGAAGCTGAAGGAAGCCAGGTTCCATCCAGTTGTAGTCCGTCCACAAAATGTAGTCGCGGTCCATCCAGTACTCGGTTTGCATAAATTCCCTGAAATCCGACACCGATGGTATGCAATACCATCTTCATCTATTGCTTTATGATAGGCCGTTGACAAGACCCAAATAGTTGCTCTTCAAAATTCCATTGGCTGTTTTATCTGTCATCGCCATAATACCCAAAACCCCACCGGTCGCCCTCCGTCAATTTACTCTGCAGAATGGGAAAATCCATCGATAAGGTAGAAGTGACATAAGCTTTATTTACCGTTGGCCACTGGTTCCGATAATTTCCGGCGACCCGCAGATCTCCGTTGAACTTCCCGGTAAATGCAGGGTTCAGTGTAAGAGGTGAAGCAAAAAACTGGGAAAATGACGGATCCTGCGCAGAAACCACGTTCAGTTACAAGCAACCAGTAAAATGAAAATATGAAATCGCTTTTTCATCGTCTATCCTTTACACTTATCTCAACAATTCAACCGTACCTTTTAAAACAAAATTTTCACCTGAAAAACAAATCATCTCCGCCACGAACACATAGGTATCTGCCGGCTGCGGCATACCATTCAGGTTTCCATCCCATCCGTATTTTTTATCATTGGGCGGAAACATGGTTCTTGAATACAGCAGCTGTCCCCATCTGGAATAAACCTGGAATGATTTTACAATCTTCACCCCACTGCCGGTCGGATAGAAATAATCATTGTTGCCATCGAAATTCGGACTGAATGCATTGGCCATATATACCCCGCTTTGCAAGCAGAATAATTTTATGGTCCACTGTAGTGGATGAAGTACATCCCGTGCGCTGTGTTAACGGTAAGTGTATAGGTAGTGGGTGCCAGCGGAGTGCTCATCGGTGTTGCACAATCCGTACAATTAAGATATAATGGCGGCGACCAGTTATAGGAAACTACGTCTGCACTTACTATCGGTTCAAGTTGATACATCTGTTCCGGACAAAACCGGATTCGGTGTGGGTATGGTCACCAGAGGAAGCGAATCCACGATTACTTTAATCCTAGCCTGTATCCAGAATAACATTTGTATTTATCTTCCCCGATTACTCGTATACTGTGTAGCTCCCGGAGGGTTTCGCAATCACCCTGTCACCGGTTGTTTTATTCAAACGTACTTGCCGGCGACCACAAATAATTGATTTGCATTTAAGCTTCAGAGTATGCCATACCTCCGATACAGATCGTTGTATCCGGTGACACTGGCATCGGGAATGGACCAATGATATGTACAGAATCATAAGCTATCGCCACACAACCTACTGGTAGAAGATACCTGGAATGAGGTAACAAAATCTCCCGGTGTAGAGTAGCCGAATGTTGGATTCAGGAGATTTGAAGTATCCGCAGGAACACCGGTTCCGAAATCCCAGTGATAAGTCAGCGGATAAGCCCAGGGTATCAGCAACATAACTCACCACATGTGGTCCATAAGAAATAGAACCGACACCACAAAGAGTAACCGGAGGTCCCAGTGCGGCAAATAAAGTGTCAATTAAAATCTGATGATCTGATTTATAAGACATCTGACAACCGGTGGAATCTGTCAGGATCAGGGCTGGTGTAAATAATCCGGGTAAGATATAGGTATGTACGGCAATTGAATCCTGGGTTGTCATCACCGTTCCGTCTCCGAAATCCCAGGTATAGGATCCCACATAACTGGCAGTTGCATGCAGGGTATCTGCAGCCGGGGCACAGGCCTGGTATAAGTGGCGTATAGAGTTTAGCAAATGGTCCTTTTACAGTAATCGTATCATAAGAAATGACCGATAATCCCGTTTGCCCCGTAACCGGTTAAGGAAACGATATAGGTTCCCGGAATATCGTATTGGTATTTCGGGGTAATCTTATTATCGGCTGTTCCTTTGCCGTCACCAAAATCCCAATGCAATCCTGTAGTATTCACCGGGAATGCCGTAAAATTTACAAAGAACGGCGGACAGCTGGAATTATTATAGTAATAGGATGAATCTATAAACGGAGCCGAAATACTCTGAATCTTCAGCGGCTGTACCAGGGTATCAATACAAGTCCCGGCCATTGTCGGATAAGCAATCAGCGTAACTGTGTCGGTTCCTACATTCGGGAATATATGAACTAACTGAATCCGGACTCGGTGGACGTAGATCCATCCCCCGAAAAGCGCCACAGATAAGTAACTCCGGTATTCTTGACCGATGTATTATAAAAGGTAATCGGAAATCCGGGTGTAATGGATGTTGGCTTCCAGGTGAAATTTGCTTTTGCTCCGTAAATGAAAACCTGGGTTACTGTTTGTTTTGCCGTGGCTTTACATCCGTTCGAATCAGTTACAGTCAGCTGGGGTTTATAGGTTCCCGGGAATGCATATAGATGCTGTACCGTATCCCCGGTAGGTTGCGGTTATTGAATTTCCGTCTCCGAAATTCCATTTCCAGGAAACAATCGGTACACCGTTTACCGGCTGGGAAGAATCTGAAAATATTACCGGCGCATGATAACAAAGCTGATCCTCGTCCCCGAATTTTGCAACCGGACCAATGATATGAATCGGAATATAATTGCTGGTATCATAACAGCCAAAGAAATCAGATTGGATAATGACCCGAATACTGTCTTTCCCCTGCAACAAGACCGGAAACGGATCCCGAATAAGAATTTTTGAAACCTGCATTTCCCGTTGTATTAAAAGTAGTTCCGTCATTGTACTGCCACTTTACCTTTTATAGTAAGAATTTCCATTCACGGAGTTTTCTCTGGTAATTCGTATCCAGCCCAGTAATTTTAACCGGCAGCGTTGAACTGGCGCAAATCGTATCCCTGGTTGAACTCAGATACGGGTTTTTGTTTCGACAACACATAAACAGGAACAGGTCCTGTATTCTGGACACAGGATCCGAAAGTAACCTGAACTGAAGCTGTATAAACTCCTCCCTTCGGATAATGGTGGATTTTTGTAGGCATATAAACGGTCTCGGTTTCATCTGGGCGAACCGTCTCCAAAATTCCATACATATTTATCACCGCCGGAAGGAATTACAGTTAAGCGCAACATTTAACCGGTCACTGTCGCATGTATTCACCACACTAAGACGTCGGAATGGGTGTTGTTTTTACATATCGGGTAATTGTAGAAGTATCGCTTTTACATCCCGGACTTGAAGCAACCAGCGTCATATTATAAGAACCTTCGGCGTTATAGAGATGGGTATGATAAATATTGTTATTGATATCTGATTGTCCGTCCCCATAAAACCATCTGAATTGAAAGGCACTATCGTCGAGGTTGATAAACGTTTCCAGCTGGTTTGCTGTACATGGCAGTGAATCGGCAGCGTGAAAATGGCGTGCGGTTTCGGATATACGATAACGGTATCGGAGGAAATGCACCGCCGGCACATCCGTGAATCGTTGTAAAACTCAGGTTGATGATATAAGTTCCGGGAGTGGAATAAACATGTACCGGATTTGGGCTGGTGGATGTGGTTCCATCTCCAAATGACCAGAAATAAGTTGCCAGCGTATCCTCGGAAATAGCTTTAAATGTGGCCTGCACATCGGCACAATAAACCGCCGAAGGAATCAATACAGTGTCCTTATGAATGGTCGCTGTTGGCAGGGCAGTATTAAACGTTTTTGAAATCGTGGAAGAACAACCGTTGGTATTGGTAATCGTCAGCGTAGGTGAAAACAAACTATTTGTCAGATAAGTAAACGTCGGATTTTGCAGATTGGAAGTATCACCCGGATTACCGGTGAAATTCCAATGCCAGTTGGTTGCCCCTGCACTGGTGTCTGAGAAATTAACGACCATCGGTGATGAACAACTGGTTCCTTTATTCATGATAAAGGGTCTTATGTCAGGAGCAGCCAATACATTAATAGTTTTAACTACTGAATCGGGACAGGTTCCAAAGTTTTCATACATCCGGATTGTATAACTTCCGGATGTGGCATAGCTGTGACCATAGGTAATACCAATTCCGCTTCCCCCATCTCCAAATGACCAGACCGGAGTGGTAGAAGGAGCAGGTGAACTCTTGTTAATAAAAACAATTGTGTTTCCGGGACAATAAGAAGCAGCAGTTGTAAAATCCGCACTGTAATTGGCCGCGTTGATGAATGCCGGTTTGGTAATGGATGAAGCACATCCATAGGTATTGGAAACCGTCAGACTGATACTGTAAGTTCCCTTTGCAGCATATAAATGTGCAGGATTCGTTAACGTGACTGCTGTCGCCATCACCGAATGTCCAGATATAACTTAGTGCCCCGTCTCCGGTGGACGTATTGTGAAAAATTACCGGCTGGGCGAGGCTGCAAATGGCTGTTGAATCCACATTAAAAGAAGGAACCAATGCCGGATAAACAGTTACCATATCCGGCACCTTCCAGGTATTGATACAACCAAAGCTATTGGTGGCTGTCAGACTAACCGTATATGTTCCCGGGAACTGATAAATATTTGTAGCTGCTCCGGTGGAGCTTTGCGTATTACCATCTCCGAAATTCCAGAGTGCGCCGGTAATCGTGCCATCTCCGGGAGTTAACACGCTGGTGAAATCAACCTGCAGTGGAGCACATCCAACCGTTCGGGCCGCAGATATATTGATTGCCGGTTTTTTGAATACAGTTATTATTTTGGAAATAGTGGATGATTTGACTCCGTCATTTACCGTGAGTGTAACCGTATAGTTCTGGCCATTGAAATATGTTGCTGAAACCGGATTATTTTTCACGGTAGTCGTAATACCATTTCCATTTCCAAATGTCCAGGTATAAACCGACGAAGCAGTGGTTCCAGTTGAAGTATTTACAAAATTTACGGCAAGCGGTGAACAGCCGGCGGTTGCACTGGGTATAAAATCAGCTACCAGCTGTGCCTTTGCGGGAGATAATCCGGTCAGCGATATGATGATCGCTAACAGATATAATACTCTTCTGCCTGAAAATTGGGTCAGGGGCATCTACTGGTTTTAGGATATAGGATAGTCTTTCGACTTAATACAGAAAACTAAACGATAAACTGACACTTATATTTTAGCTAAAAAATCCCATTCCCAAAATGGGAATTTCTGAACGAATAAATGTGGGATAACGATGTCTCAAACCCTTTATCCATAAGCATTTGACGATTTGTCAACACCTAGGTAGAAACACTTAGTGAAGAAGATTTTTCAATTACAAAAAAAACCGGACTGTTTTCTTTTCTGAAGTACGGGTAAATGATTATTTCTTTCACCCGTCCGGGGTGATTTCATCACTTTTACGAAACGGAAGACAACAGGTTTGCAGTTGGCTTCAATGTATTTGTCTGTCAGATATTCAATCGCCGAAATTCATTTGGACAATTAGCCGGGTCGTTCGGAAGTCAGGTAACATCGTTCGGAAGTTGAAGACAGGATCGTAGAATGACAGCATGTATGTTTACATATAATCATCCATGCGCATGGATTTATGGTTACTTCTTTTTTCTCCGGCAATAATTGCCTGCTGCGATGGAAATTTCATTGCTGAATTTTATTTTAAACATGTAAACCTAAAAAAAATTTGTGTAGTATGAACAACAAGAAACTAACGCCTATTGGATTAAGACCCTTTAAAAACGCCCTGTTGACGATTGCCCTGCTGGCATTAATATTCGGTTGTCACAAGTCGAATGTAAATGAAAGGGACTTGAGGGATTTTAAACAGATTAACCTGGTCGCCAATAGTGAAGAGTATCATCCGAGGACAATTGATCCGACACTCATTAATGCGTTTTGGACTCGCCTGGTCGCCTAACGGCATTGCCTGGGTAAATTCCGTTGGCGGTCACGTCAGTGAATTGTATAACGCAGAAGGAGACACGCTTAGACGTGTGAATATTCCTTCACCCACAGATACGATCGGAGGATTTCCCTGTGGCATAGTATTTAGTTCTGGAAAAGGATTCAATCTCCCCAATGGTGGTTCAGCTTTCCTTTTTTCCGGATTTGACGGTGTGCTCTCTGGCTGGAATCCTGCTTCGGGTAATAATGCCCAGCGCCTAAGAAATCCTCCCGGTGCAAGTTTCACGGGTCTGGCCATTGGTTCAAGCGGCGGACAGAATTTTATTTATGCCGCGAATTTTGGACAAAAGAAAATAGATGTATGGGATACGGCTTTTAAAAAAGTTTCAATGACTTTCAAAGATCCAACCCTGCCGGATGCCTATTCTCCCTATAATATACAGGCAGTCGGCGACTGGCTTTTTGTGATGTATGCAGAATTATCAACCAGCGGACCGACAGCCGGTCACGGTGTAGCCGGAGCAGGTAAGGGATTCGTAAGCGTGTTCAATACAGATGGATCTTTTGTAAAGCGGTTTGCATCCAAAGGAACATTAAATGTTCCCTGGGGAGTGACGATGGCGCCGGGAAGTTTCCTGGAAGAACAGGACATGGGTAACGGTGGCTCGTCTGATCTTTCCCTCCAAAAAGATGATGCGGGCAATAATGAAAAAGTAGGAAATCATAATCAGAAGGATCCTGTGATCCTGGTTGGAAATTTTGGAGACGGGCACATCAATGTGTTTACCCAGGATGGCATATTTCTCGGGCAGTTGCAATCCCATAAGCAGCCAATCGAGATAGAAGGTCTCTGGGCCCTCTCCTTTCCCCCCAGTACAGCCGTGCCTGCTATCGATCCGGGCAGATTATATTTCACGGCAGGACCTGATAACGAATCAGATGGTGTTTTCGGATATCTAATTAAGCAATAGAAGCATGGTCGCTTCAAACGGTGGGCCCCTTTTCAGGGGCTTTTTTGTTTTCACATATTTTAAAAACAAACCCCTCTAATCAGAGATAAGAGGGGTTTGTTAGTTGCCCGACGAGGATTCGAACCTCGACAAACAGAATCAAAATCTGTCGTACTACCTTTATACTATCGGGCAATAAAATGAACAGGCCGCAAAAATAAGGTTTTTTAAAAATGTTCTGAAGGAAACCCGCATTTCGACGCTGATTATTTCGCTTCAACCAGATAAAAATTCTTTTTACCTTTCTGAACCAGGATATATTTTTTATGTAACAGCAATCCTGTATCGACACTGAATTGAATATCTTCCACTTTATTCCGGTTAATGCTGACGCCTCCATTCTGCACCATTTTCCTGGCTTCCCCCTTGCTGGGGAAAATCCCCGTTTCCGACAGGAAACGGACCACATCCACGCCCTGTTTCAGTTCGCTAATTGAATAATTTGATTTTACAATGCCTTCAAGTGCGTGCAAATCCTCTTCACTCATATTATCCGTTTCGCCGGTTTGACGAAATAATTTTTCGGTTGTTGCCAGTGCCATGTTCATATTCAGATTCACCATGAATGAAAATAGTGACCGCTTTGGCAAGGGCTTTCTGGATGGCCTCTCGATGAGGGGTTATTTTGATGGGCTTCAGTCAGAACCTGAATTTCTTCCCTGCTAAGAAAAGTGAAAATTTTTATCCATTTTTCCGCATCATCATCGGTTGCATTAAGCCAGAACTGGTAAAACTGATAAGGAGAGGTTTTTGCCGGATCCAGCCAGATATTTCCCTTTTCAGTTTTACCGAATTTTCCGCCATCAGATCTGGTAAGCAATGGACAGGTGAATGCAAAGGCTTCACCTCCTGATTTCCGTCGGATAAGTTCGGTGCCGGTAGTAATATTTCCCCATTGATCACTTCCCCCCATTTGCAGTTTGCAATTCCGGTTCTCATACAACCAATAAAAATCGTATCCCTGCACCAGCTGGTAAGAAAATTCGGTGAAACTCATCCCGGCTGACCCTTCCAGTCTTTTTTTCACGCTATCTTTAGCCATCATGTAATTAACCGTTATATGTTTCCCTACTTCCCGAATAAAATCCAGAAAATGGATTTCCCGGAACCAGTCGAAATTATTTACCATCTCCGCCCCATTGGGAATGTCTTGACTGAAATCAAGATATTTTTCCAGCTGTTTCCTGATTCCCTGGAGATTATGATTCAGGGTGGCTTCATCCAGCAGGTTTCGTTCCTCGCTTTTACCACTGGGGTCGCCGACCATTCCTGTAGCCCCTCCGACCAACGCAACTGGCTTATGCCCTGCCTTTTGCAGATGGACCAGCAACAGGATGGGTACCAGACTTCCGATATGCAGACTGTCTGCCGTAGGGTCAAATCCGATATATCCGGAGGTCATTTCCCTGGAAAGTTGTTCCTCGGTACCGGGCATAATATCCTGTAACATGCCCCGCCATTTCAGTTCTGCAATAAGCGACATAATTGATCTGGGGAATTTTGGCAAAAGTAAGGGATATTCGCATCCTGAAAACGTCGCAATATTCTGAATAAAAATGCGTTACAATAAGTTTATGGTATTGACTTCAGTAGCCCGAAGAATCAGAACCTGTTGCCCCCTAACCCTGCTGTTGTTGCTGCTGATTTGCAACCGGTCCGCAGGTCAGTTTGCCAAATATTCCAATGAATTTTTGAATATTGGCGCAGGTGCCCGTGGTATGGCCATGGGAAATGCGCAGGTTGCTTCCGTTACGGATGGAACTGCAGGTTACTGGAATCCTGCCGCTCTGGCTGATGTAAGAACAGCTCCCCAGCTAAATCTCATGCATGCTGAATATTTCGCGGGTATCGGAAAATATGATTATGCGAGTCTGGCGCTCCCGCTGAAAGACAATAAACGCACACTCGGTCTGACACTGTTGAGATTTGCAGTAGATGATATTCCCAATACCGTTTTCCTCGTGCAACCCGATGGATCGATCGACTTCAGCAATATCACCACATTCTCTTCAGCGGATTATGCATTTCTTATTTCACTTGCCCAACAGGTGGACTGGATAAAAAACCGAAAGATGAATTTTGGTCTCAACGCTAAAATCATTCACCGTCAGGCCGGTGATTTTACTACTTCCTGGGGATTCGGTTTTGATGCGGGCGTACAGATTATCGGTGATCGATGGAAAGTCGGAATCGTTGCCAAGGATGTGACAACCACTTTCAATGCCTGGTCGTATAATATTAGTCAGGAATGGCGGGAAGTGTTTTATGCCACTTCCAATGATATTCCTTCCAATTCCATTGAGATGACAGCGCCGCAGCTGATTCCAGGTTTCAGTTATAATTTTCCGCTCAATAAAAAAATGAGCCTGCTTGCAGAAGCAGATTTTGATATTACGTTCGACGGCAAAAGGAATACGGTTATCAGTTCAAATCCGGTCAGTGTTGACCCGAGACTCGGATTGGAATTTTCGTATAGCAATGCTTTTTATGTCCGGGGAGGATTGAACAATTTTCAAGAAACACTGGATGACCGCGACACAACGAATCAGAAAAAGATCTGGATTTACCAGCCTTCGATAGGTGCCGGATTCAGAATCGGTGATGTGCAGATTGACTATGCTTTTACAAACCTGGCCAATCAGTCCAACCCGTTATACACACATGTGTTTTCGTTAAAAGTTGATCTGGTGGATACGAAGAAGAAGGCAAATAAAAAAAAGTAGCTGCTGATAAAAGAACTGACTATGAGAAAAATTTTAATACTGTGTATGATCCTGATTGCAGGCAGCGCAATCGCGCAGCCTTACAACAATGAATGGATAGACTACAGTAAAACATATTATAAATTCAAGATCACCGCCGACGGTCTTTACCGTATACCAGCAGCGGTACTTGCCGGTGCAGGATTGTCCGGGGCAGATGCCAAGGATTTTCAGCTTTTCCGGAATGGGGTTGAAGTACCTGTTTATACTTCCGTCAGCAGCGGACCACTTTCTCCCACAGACTATATTGAATTCTGGGGAAAGATGAATGATGGAAAGGCCGATAAACCACTTTATCGAAACCCGGCTTATCAGCATACGGATAAATGGAGTCTTCAATCCGATACAGCCGTTTATTTTCTGACACTGAATCCATCCGGAATTTCTTTTCACTACAGTAATGTGCCCAATGATACCACAGGTAATATCCTTGCTCCGGAACCCTATTTCATGCATACAGCCGGCACTTATTTCAGAAATCAGATTAACCCGGGATTGGCAGTTGTTCTTGAACAATACATATATTCATCCTCTTACGATGTCGGTGAATTCTGGAGCTCGGATTTTTCCTCCCAGGGTGCTCCTTTATCAGATAACCAGAATAATCTTTTTATCTACAATGGCGGTCCACAGGCAAATTTAAAATTTGGCGCGGCGGGATGTTCTGATACCCTTCGCAATATCCAGGTGAAAGTGAATAATACCGTTGTGAAGGATACCGCACTGAATAGTTTCAGTGATATAGTAAGCAATGTAGCGATACCGCTCGCTTCCTTAAATACCGCGGCTACCAGTTTCCAATTCCTGAATAATTCCCAGGCCACCACCTATGCGGACAGGATGGTGGTATCATTCTATGAACTGACATATCCAAGACAATTTAATTTCGGTGGTCTGCCTGAATTTTCTTTTCGGCTCGACTGCTAATGCAAGCGGGTATTTCTTAAAGATTTCCAATTTTAATTCGGGCGCCGCAACACCCGTTTTGTATGACCAGGCTACCGGACAAAGATTTGATGCTATTTCATCAGCAGGCATTCTGACATTTGCCTTGCCCGGGTCTCCCGTTCCGAGAAATCTTGTACTGGTCAGTGAGGACCCTTCCAATATTCAAACCATTACTTCCCTTACGCAAAGAAATTTTACTTCCTACTCAGATCCTTTAGTCCAGGGAAACTACCTCGTCATCAGCAATCCGCTTCTTTATACTGGTTCCAGCGGGAACAATCCGGTTGCCGATTATGTAAACTACCGTTCTTCTGCCGCCGGCGGTTCATATAATGCTCAGCTGTATGACATCAATGAACTGACCGATCAGTTTGCTTTCGGCATTCAGAAACATCCGCTGGCAATCCGCAATTTTTTGAACTTTGCGCGGAATACTTATTTTCAGAAACCGGAATTTGTACTCCTGGTCGGCCGTGGCGTTTCCTATACCGAATACCGGTCCAATCAGGCAGATCCCAATGTGGAAAAATTAAACCTGGTACCAACATTTGGTTTTCCTGCATCGGATCCCATGCTTGCTTCCGCAGATGGAGCCGGCTCAGTTAATATGATTCCGATAGGTCGCATAGGCGCTATTAAAGGAACCGAAGTTGAAGATTACCTTGCCAAAGTCAAAGAGTATGAGAAAATTCAGCAAACGTCAGCGAATACGATAGATGCCAGAGCATGGAGAAAAAATTTCGTACACATTACCGGTGCGTCCGAACCTTTTCTGGAAGCTGTTCTTTGCAATTACATGGCGTTTTATCAGCAAATTATTTCAGACACACTATTTGGTGCAAACGTATACCGGTTCTGCAGTTCTACTATTGACCAGGATAATCAGACTGCCAGTTCATTATTTCCTCAGCTTTTTTCCAATGGCATAGGAGTTATTAATTATTTTGGACACTCTTCCGCATCTTCACTCGGGTTCAATCTTGATGATCCGAGTATATACAATAACCAGTCGAAATATCCGGTCATGTATGTAAATGGTTGTTACGCCGGTAATTATTATACTTATGATGTAGCGAGACTCAACAATGCAAAATCGCTTTCGGAAAATTATGTATTTATTAAAAACAAAGGCGCTATTGCTTTTGTGGCCAGTTCGCACTTCGGTGTAGTAAATTATCTGAACGTTTACCTGAATGACCTATATACCCTTATGGGTCACGATGACTTTGGCAAAAGCATCGGAACCCTTCAGGCCGATGCGGGCAAAAAAATTCTTACGGCCCTTCCGGCGGATTTCATCGCAAGATGTCAGACAGAACAGATGGGAATACACGGAGATCCGGCTATAACAATCAGCGATGAAAAACTGCCGGATTATGATGTCGAGGCGCAGACCGTTAAAATTAGTCCAACCTTTATTTCGGTTGCTGACAACCATTTCGATGTCGTTGCGACTTTTTATAACCTTGGAAAAGCAGTTTCTGATTCCATTACTGTGCTGATCACAAGAAAATATCCCGATGGATCCACTTCCATCCTTCTGAAAAAAAGAATCCCGGGTATCCGTTTTATGGATTCCATCCGTATTCAGGCTCCCATTGTTGCAACGCGGGACAAGGGTCAGAATTTCATTACCGTCACAGTCAATTCTGACAACGATGTAACCGAAACCACCACTGCGAATAATACGGTTACGACCTCCATATTTATTTATCAGGATGAACTGACCCCTATTTATCCTTATAATTATGCCATTATAAACTCGCCCTTTCAAAAATTATATGCTTCCACCGCAAACCCGTTTGCGCCAATGACGCAGTACGTGATGGAAATCGATACGACGGAAGCCTTTAATTCACCCGCGAAAGTTTCGAAAAATATCAGTTCAGTGGGTGGTGTTTTTGAGTTTAATCCAGGAATTAAATATCTGGACAGTACGGTCTATTACTGGAGGACTTCAATTGTTCCTGCCCAGAACGGCCAGTTACCACTGGAATGAGTTCTCCTTTGTATATATTGATTCCAGTCGCAGTACGGTAGGTTTTAATCAGTCTCACTACTTCCAGCATCTGCAGTCTGAAGCCAATGGCATGAGTCTGCTGGCTGACAGAAAATGGACTTATGGAAGCCACCTGAATAATCTCTATATTCTGCAAACTATTTATCCTACCGGCAGTGCTCGCTGACCAACGACTTTTCAATTTCGGTGAACAGTGTTCGTGAAATCGCCAGTGCCTGTCTTGGACTTTCCCTGATTTTCAATGTATTTGACCCGGTTACATTTAAACCCTGGAAAAATGTGGATGCTTCCGGCAATAACCTCTTCCTGAGCGGAAGCGCCGCCGCCAATTGCAGTCCCGACAGATATTATAATTTTGAATTTTCCTATATGGACTCCATCAGCCGGTATAAAATGGTGCGGTTCATGGATAGCATTCCGGCAGGATACTATGTAGTGGTGCGTAATATTCCAAGCTCAGTGCAGACCGATAATGTGTATGTGAATGACTGGAAAAAAGACACTCTGGTCTGGGGATCCAACAATTCCATCTACCACAGACTCGTTACGGCCGGACTCGCAGATCTGGATAATTTCTCCGTTCCCAGGGCATTCTCATTTGTTTATAAGAAAAATGACAATTCATTCACGCCACAATCCAAATGGACCGATGGAATTTTTGATCGTATCATTTTGTCGGTGGATTGCCCTTCTTCCAATACGTACTGCAACGGTTACCTCACCATTATTCGGACCTGCCAAACAATGGAATCAGGTCCACTGGCGTGGAAGCAGTCTGGAAACGCCCTCTGCTGACACGTGTAAGTGTAGATGTGATTGGGATCGATACAAGCGGAATTCAGACCTTATTGTACACTTTGAATTCCGGCACACAGGATTTCGATATTTCTTCCGTAAATCCTCAGCGTCTATCCATACCTGACCCTGAAACTTCATGCAACCGATACAACCCACGCCACTGCCTATCAGCTTAAATACTGGAGGATCAACTACGTTCCGGTGCCAGAAGGGGCTATCGCACCCAATATCTTTCTAACCGGAAAGGACTCTGTGGAACTGGGAGAAAAAATAGATTTTGGAATTGCTTTCAAAAATATCAGCCTGCAGAAATTTGACAGCCTGAAAATTTCATTCAAGATCACTGATAAAAATAATGTAACCCATATCATTCCCTTCCCTAAATTCAAGCCCCTGATAAGCGGGGATACGATCAAGATTGTTTACGAAATAGACAGCAAAGATTATCCGGGACTGAACACCATCAACCTGGATGTGAATCCGGGAAATGACCAACCGGAAGAATACCATTTCAATAATTTCCTGTTCAAAAATTTCTATGTCAAAGTGGACCAGACAAATCCACTATTGGATGTAACATTTGACAATGTGCATATTCTCAATGAAGATATTGTATCGGCCAAGCCGCATATCCTGATCAAACTAAAAGATGAAGCAAAATTTCTGCTCCTGAACGATACTTCAGTAATTACGGGTACAACTCAGGTATCCGGACGGCTCCCTCCATCCTTATTACTTTAATTCGGATACCCTGCGGTTCACACCGGCTACCAGCAGTGCAGACAACACAGCAAGTGTCGAATTCAATCCGATATTCAGTACGCAGATTAACCCGCAGGGTGACGACTATACACTTATCGTTACAGGTAATGACAAGAGCGGAAACGCTTCCGGGACGATTCAATACCAGATTACCTTTAAGATTATTACCAAGGCAATGATCTCGAATATGCTCAACTATCCGAATCCATTCACTACGTCCACTGCCTTTGTTTTTACCATAACGGGAAGTGATGTCCCTCAGAATATCAAGATCCAGATCCTGACAATTACCGGAAAAATAGTACGGGAAATCACAAAAGATGAATTGGGTCCGCTTCATGTGGGAAGGAACATAACCGAATTCAAATGGGATGGAACTGATATGTACAACCAACGCCTGGCCAATGGTGTTTACCTGTATCATGTGGTTACTAATCTGAACGGAAAATCGCTGGATAAATACAAGGCCCAGTCCGACAATACGGATCAATACTTTATCAAAGGCTATGGAAAGATGTTTTTGATGAAGTAAAAATTGGAATTTCTGCAGGCTACATATTTAAACAGCCTGTTTTGCGTTATTAGTTAAGAAATTCCAATATCCACATGAAGGCAGAAACACGCAGGCTGCCCTATTTAGATTCAGCAAGGGGCATCGCTGCCCTGAGTGTGATTACGTGGCATTGCTACACAACAATTACAAACCACCCGGAAAGTACAAAGCTTTATTCTTCACCGTTTCATTTTTTCCTGTATGGTGAAGCGGATATGATATTTTTTTTTATCCACAGTGGATTTATCCTCTCCTATTCCCATGCGGTTTTTGAACATTCGATATCGGGGACATCATATTTACAATATATAATCAGGAGAATCTTCCGGATATATCCCTTGTTTCTGATTATATTATTTCTCAGTTTCCTGTTGAAAAATACAATCTATCCCATTCCTGCCACCAATTATCTGAGTACCCATTTCCAGAAATTCTGGAGCAATATCGTTCAGTTCCCGGACCTGATCAAACAGGGTTTGCTGGCTGTAAGAATTCCCGGTGATCCCGAAAGCCGGCTACTTCCGCAGGACTGGACACTTTCGGTTGAAGTATTAATATGCCCCCTTATTCCGTTTGTGAATTTTCTCAACCGGAGATTCAAACTACTCTCCTGGCTGGCTATCTTCCTGTTGTTAAAAGTTTTTCATTTCAATACTTATCTATTTGAATTTACCGTCGGCGTAAACCTATATTTTTACCGTCACCAGATCACAAATGCCTGGAATAAATGTTCTCACGCCATCAAAATAATCTTCCTTGTTATTGCTGTTATTTTGTATACCTGTCTTTTTGGTTATCCTAATTTATTTGATGGCGACAGCAAAATATTTTCACCGGTCGTAGACAGACTGATGGTGGTAACAGGATGTTCCATATTTTTTATCTTCATTCAAAATTCTAAATCGATACAAAATTTATTTAACCTGCCCGGGTTGGTAAAAATTGGCAAAATATGTTATAGCCTATACGTAAACCATATCCTGCTGCTAATCTGTTTTTCAAATCTTGTCCTGATGAACCTGCATCGGCTGGTAAAAGGTCCGGAATGGCTAATCATTCTGCTGTATGTGTTGTTTTTTCAGTTGCTCACTATCCTCCTATCTTTTGTAACCTACAGATTGATTGAAAAACCTTTTAATAAATGGGGTAAGGAATTCAGTATATATATCACAGAATTTTTCAGTAAAAGGCAAAAGAAGCCTGTTACCCAGTTTTCCTGATCTACCGGCTTTAATTTTATTAGTTGACTGTTAATTCTATAGCATTTTGATCAAATCCTGTAAATTCAATTAATGAATAGTTCAATAAAACCCGGACTCCGGGTTGAAGAAATTTGGATACGGGCAGAAAAAAAAACAACTTTCACATCTATTCTTTCTTTGTTCCTTTTTATTTGCGCTTCCTTCTTAATCTATTGGCCCGTCATAGACCATTATTTTGTTTCTGATGATTTCAAAGTGCTTTACCGGGTATGCCTGGAACATACCATTTTCATAAAAAAATTTTTCCGCCCGCTTTCCGATATAAGCATATTTCTTAACTATCAGCTGAGTGGTTTAAACAGCACCGTTTTCAATTCATTTAATATAATTATTCATGGTGTAAATAGTCATCTTGTTTTTCTTACCAGTTTATATTTCGGCAGGACCCTGGGGAAAACGAGCAGGAATTTTTTCGCAATCAGCAGTGCTGTTTTTTTTCTGAGCTATCCTTTTCACAATGAAGCGGTCGTCTGGCTGCTGGGCCGTGGTGCGTCCATGGCATGTATGTTTTCGCTTTTATCGATAATCAGTTTTTATAAAATTGAGAACCACCGGCTCAAAAGATGGATGGTTTGTATTGGCTATTTTATCAGCATGACCGCTTTCGAATCAACTATTTTCTTTCCTTTGATCTTCTTACTATTATTAATTTATGAGCAACAACCCGCACGGTCTGTTCAAAAATGGTTTTTCCTCCTGGTCCTGACATTGTTCCTGCATCTGATACTCCGGTATTGGATTGCAGGAACAATCGCCGGGAATTATGGAGGTGAATTTTTCAATTCCGGTGTGAAAGCTTATTTTTTAAACATAGCAAAAGTTGGCGGGCGGCTGTTATTGCCTCCATCCCGCAATACCAGTCTGCTGGTGTCAATGTTCATTATTCTGGCCACATTCACGGGATTCTTATTTATAAGGAATCTGGATAAAATCAAACAAACGCAAATTGGAAAAGGGATCTTATGCCTGTCGGGTATGGTTGCTATCTCCTCTTTTATCCCGGTAATAACAGGAATCAGTACACAAACCTCCGAAACAGACCGGTTACTTTATTTCCCCTCTGTTTTTTTATGTATGTTGGCAGGCTTGCTGATCGCCGGTTGCATAAAAAATTTCATGATCGGATGCACCATTCTGTTTATGATCCTGTGCTACAATCTTTTTTTTCTTGAAAAAAATAATCTGACCTGGAAGAAGGCTTCTTCAGTAACCAGAACAGTTGTAGAAAAAATAATATTACCAATGCAGGCTGAAAAAACAGAAGGGAAAATATATTTTATTGATATTCCGGCGGAGATAGACGGAGCCTATGTTTTCAGACAGGGTTTCCGGGAAGTACTTCTTTTATATGGGGCAGACCAGAATCGGTTCATTGCAGTGAGTTACCTGAGCCGGCAGGAAATGGACCAGAGGAAAGAAATAATAAACCTGGGAAATTCAACCTCAGAAATCAGAATATCTCCGGGAATAATACTGAAACCTGATACTCTTGGATGCAGACAAATTTATAAAGACGAGAGGCAACTCTATAGTATTTCGCCGGAGGACCGGATTTATTTCTGGAATATTGACCGGTTTGACCTGATTGAGCCCTGCCTCGGCTGGTAATCCCCACTAATTAGAAAGCGGGCATTCAGGGCTGAGCCGGAATTCGGGTGCCCATAATTCTTTCAACATACTTTCCGATAAGATCAAATTCGATATTTACTGCTGATCCCACAGCCAGATCCCGCATATTCGTGTTATCATAAGTATAAGGAATAATCGCCACGGAGAATGCCCTATCAGAAACCTCAAAACAGGTCAGACTGATGCCGTTTACAGCAACCGAACCCTTTTCAATAATCAGGTTACGGAAAGATTCGGGGAACTCAAAACGAAAAACCCAACTTCCCCCTGGTTCTGACTATCCAGGCAAATGGCTGTGGTATCCACATGACCCTGAACCATATGTCCGTCGAGACGGCCATTGATCTGCAGGCATCTTTCAAGATTGATCCGGCTTCCCGGTCTCCATTGAAACAGGCAGGATTTGGAAAGGGTTTCTTCGATGGCCGTTACCTGGTAGGTATGTTCCGTAACGGACTCGACGGTCAGGCATACCCCGTCATGGGAAACGCTCTGATCTGCTTTTAGCTCCGGGGACAGGGAGGAAATGACCTGAAAGGTCTTGTTGGTACCTTTCTCCGAAACAGATGAAATTACGCCGGTGGCTTCGATGATACCTGTGAACATGTTGTAAAAATCGTGATTTCCGCCCTTTTTATTACTTTATTTTAAAAAACTCCTTATCTTTGCAAACCGAAATTCATTTTTAAAAAGGACATTATATTATGCTGATTATCGATTCAAAGGACTGCGAAAATATTGACAAGGCTTTAAAGAAGTATAAGAAGAAATTCGAGAAAGCCAAAGTATTGATTCAGCTGCGCAGCCGCCAGTCTTTCACTAAACCTTCAATCAAAAGAAGGGGTGAAGTACTGAAAGCCGTATACAAGCAGCAGCTGGCAACCGGTAAATTTGACCTCTAAACTCATTTTATTTTAATTATATAAGGCCTTTCAGGTATTCCCTGAAAGGCTTTTTTATTTTCTACCATTAACTTTTTACTTTTAGGTGCACTAATCATCCGGCATTGAATCAATTCAGCCAACCCTTTATAGACTATTTGAAATTCGAAAAAAGGTATTCCGCTCATACCGTCCGGGCTTATCGGGACGACCTGGATCAGTTCTTCAGCTATATTCAATTAATATTTGGTGATACCGCTCTTCCGGGCATTTCGACTCCTTTTATCCGTTCCTGGCTGGCCAGTTTAAAAGAGCAAAAAATCACTTCAAAATCAATAAACCGGAAGATTTCCTCATTAAAGTCTTTTTTTAAATACCAGTTGCGAACGGGTCAGCTGGAAAAATCGCCTATGGCCGGAATCATCAGCCCCAAATCAGGCAGAAGACTGCCGGTTTATGTGGAGGAAAAGGACATACAGCTATTAATCGGGCAAATTGACTTTCCGGATAACTGGCAGGGGAAAACCGACCGCCTGCTGATAAAAATATTTTATAATACAGGAATCCGCCTTACCGAGCTGGTGAACCTCAAAAACAGCCAGGTGGATAATTCTGCAGCTACGATCAGGGTGATTGGAAAGGGAAATAAGGAAAGGATGATTCCCCTGAGTGATGCCCTGGCAGAAGAAATCAGGAGCTATCAAAAAGAAAAGCAGAACCTTATGGGCCCGGAAAGGCAGGAAATTGCGGAAACGCTGCTGATAAACGAAAAAGGAAAGCAACTTTATGTTAAATATGCTTACCTGGCTGTCCGGAAATGGCTTTCACTGGTTACTACTATCGACAAGAAGAGCCCACATGTGTTAAGGCATAGCTTTGCCACCCATTTAATGAACCATGGGGCGGATCTGAATTCAGTGAAAGAGTTGCTCGGCCATTCCAGCCTGGCGGCAACCCAGTTATACACCCATAACAGTATTGAAAAACTCCGGGAAGTACATAAAAAAAACCATCCCCGGGGATAATTGCCGGCGGAAAATACAGGTAATATATAGGACGAAATATTTGGAAAAATTGGCTTAAGGAACTAATTTGGGTAAGCAGGTCTTTCTTCAGAATCCTGCAACAAAAGTTCTTCTATTTATTGATTCATTGTAAAAAAGCGAAGCTATGAACGTAAACATTCAGACAGTGCACTTCGAAGCCGACAACAAATTAGTTGACTACGTAAACAAGAAATTACAAAGGCTAGATACGTTCCACGACAGAATTGTAAAGGTTGAAGTATACCTTAAACTAGACAACGTTGTTCACACCATTAAAGACAAGATTGCAGAAATTAAAGTACATGTTCCCCGGCAGGATTATTTCGTAAAATGTTCCTCCAAATCATTCGAGGAGTCTTTCGATAAAGCAATGGGATCGCTGATCAATCTGATTAAAAGAAAAAAAGATAAACAAGCCGCTTAGGCAAACCCCCGTAAGGGGGTTTTTTTTTGGACAGGATTACCGGAAGAATCATGAATTATGATACATTCCGGATAAAAAATACCTCAAAATTTTTCCATTTAACAAATTCGCTTACCTTTGCCTTCCCAAAAAAACGGGCGGATAATTCCATCAGTTTTAGTTCTTTGTATAACGGTATTATTGTGTCAGGGAAGATGTCATGCCTGAGTAGCTCAGTTGGTAGAGCAGCTGATTTGTAATCAGCAGGTCGCGGGTTCGATCCCCCTCTCAGGCTCAGCTGGCGGAACAGGAGGTTTTCGGAAATGAAGACGGTTCTTTTCAGGCAGGAAAACAGAACACCATCGGGCAAGTAGTCAAGTGGCCAACGACAACAGACTGTAAATCTGTTCTCTCCGGAGTTCGGTGGTTCGAATCCATCCTTGCCCACCACGCGCGCGTTCGGCGCGCAGATTGAAAGTATGGGAGTTTGGGTGTTTGGGAGTATATGAGTTAATCAGAAAGTTCTTTGAGTTGAAATATGTAGCTATGCAGAGTGTGAAACAGAATTTCACTTCCACACTCCCATACTTCCATACTTTCATACTTGTATTATGCGGAAGTAGCTCAGTTGGTAGAGCGACAGCCTTCCAAGCTGTAGGTCGCGGGTTCGAACCTCGTCTTCCGCTCTCAGTAACCGAAGCCTTAGCACAGGTTACTCTTATCCGCCAAAGCTTTAGCGAAGGCGGATCCACCTTGGTTTTAGCAGGGTGGGGATTTTTTGCCGGCGCTATAGCGACTATGCCGTTGTAGCTCAGTGGTAGAGCACTTCCTTGGTAAGGAAGAGGTCAAGAGTTCAATTCTCTTCAACGGCTCAAAAGAACGGAGTGGTTGAATGGAAAAAAAGAAAGCAGGTTTAGGAAAATAGATTCAATTATTTAAACACAATTAAAAACTAGATACCAATGTCAAAAGAGACCTTCAAAAGGGATAAGCCCCACGTTAACGTTGGAACCATTGGTCATATTGACCACGGTAAAACCACTTTGACTGCTGCCATTACAACCATTTTGTCTTCAAAAGGACTGGCAACAGCAAAAAAATATGATGAAATCGATGCCGCTCCGGAAGAAAAAGAGCGTGGAATCACCATCAATACCGCGCACGTAGAATACCAGACGGCAAACCGTCACTATGCGCACGTGGATTGCCCGGGTCATGCTGACTATGTAAAAAATATGATTACCGGTGCGGCCCAGATGGATGGCGCAATCCTGGTAGTAGCTGCCACTGATGGTCCGATGCCCCAGACAAAAGAACATATCCTGCTCGCCCGCCAGGTAGGTGTACCGCGTATGGTTGTGTTTATGAATAAAGTTGACCTGGTTGATGACCCCGAATTACTGGAACTGGTTGAAATGGAAATCCGTGAATTACTTACTTTCTATGGTTTCGACGGAGACAATACGCCCATCATACAGGGTTCGGCAACTGGCGCACTCGCTGGTGAAGCCAAATGGATTAAAGCCATCGATGAGCTGATGGATGCGGTAGACAGTTATATTCCATTGCCTCCCCGTCCGGTTGACCAGCCGTTCCTGATGTCAGTAGAAGATGTGTTTTCAATTACGGGTCGTGGAACTGTTGCTACAGGACGTATTGAAAGAGGCCGTATCAAGGTTGGTGAAGCCATTGAAATCGTAGGATTGATGGAAGCACCACTGGCTTCAACCGTAACTGGCGTGGAAATGTTCCGTAAACTCCTGGATGCCGGGGAAGCCGGTGATAATGCTGGTCTGCTCCTGCGTGGTATTGAAAAGAACCAGATCCGCCGTGGAATGGTACTTTGCAAACCAGGATCCATCACTCCGCATACTGAATTCAAATGTGAAGTATATGTATTGAGTAAGGAAGAAGGCGGACGCCATACTCCTTTCTTCAATAAATACCGCCCTCAGTTTTACTTCCGTACTACCGATGTTACGGGTGAAGTTGAGCTGCCGTCAGGTACTGAAATGGTTATGCCCGGTGATAACAGTGCATTGACTGTGAAGCTGATTCAGCCGATCGCGATGGAAAAAGGGTTGAAATTTGCGATCCGTGAAGGCGGTCGTACAGTGGGTGCCGGACAGGTTACTGAAATCCTGAAATAAGCTGAAACCTGTCCGTCAGCTGACGGATAGGATAAATTCAGATTTTAATTATATTTGCAAGAACTAAAAGCTGTCTCGGTCAAGCGGGATAGCTTTTAGCTTTCTACGGGAATAGTTCAACGGTTAGAATAGAGGTCTCCAAAACCTTTGATCAGGGTTCGAATCCTTGTTCCCGTGCAAAGGAAATTTGAAAATTTGGAAATTTGGAAATTTGGAAATGGGGTTAAACCCATTCTCTGGTTCAATTTTTCATTGATTTTCAAATCTCCAAATTTTCAAATTTTCAAATTTTACTAGTGAACAAAGTCACCAATTATTTCAAAGACTCATATAAGGAGCTGATGGAGAAAGTAACCTGGCCTTCCTGGTCAGAATTACAGCAGTCGACAGTGATTGTTTTAGTAGCCACCCTGCTTATCACCGTAATGGTTTATGTGATGGACGTATTTTCCAACGGTGTTTTAAAATTCATTTATTCATTATTATCCTAATGGAAACAAATAATCAAGCCGCTGCAGCAGATCCGGCAGAACAGGCCCCACAGGTTCCCGCTAAAGAAACCAAGTGGTATGTTCTTCGTGTAGTTAGTGGCAAAGAAAGAAAAGTAAAAGAATACCTTGACAAGGAAATTTCCCGGGGCGGGTGGAGCGAGGTAGTAAAACAGATTTTCCTGCCCATCGAGAAAGTATATAAAGTGCAGAACGGGAAAAAAGTGATGCGTGAGCGGAACTATTATCCCGGGTATGTAATGGTTGAAGTGGTGGAAGGCAAGCTGGGTGATGATTTGAGGGATGCCGTTAAAAACACTCCCAGTGTAATCCATTTCCTCGGAAAAGAAAACCCGATCGCGCTTCGTAAAGCAGAAGTCAACAAGATGCTGGGTAAAATGGATGAAATGGCCGAGGCGGGTGGCATGAGCATGAGCGAGCCTTTCATTATTGGTGAAACCATCAAGATCATCGAAGGACCGTTTAATGATTTCAACGGAATCATCGAGGAAGTAAATGATGAAAAAAAGAAACTGAAAGTAACCGTCAAAATTTTTGGCAGATCCACACCGGTGGAACTAAACTATATGCAGGTGGAGAAAATCGCCTAGGATTTCTTACATAACAGATATTAAAAAAGACGCGAGTATTCGCGTCTTTTTTTATTGCGCTATTGTATCGATATCCTCAAACTGCAAGTCCAATTTTAGAACGAACTACCGCCGGAATCCATAGATCCGGATCCATTGGAACTATCCGAACCTGATGTAGGCATTTCCGGTGCAGGCGGAGCAGGGCTTGGTGCAGGTGCGGCCTTCTTAACGGCTTTTTTCCTGGGCGCTGCTTTCTTTTTAGGGGCAGCTTTTTTAGGAGCTGCTTTTTTTGCTGCTTTTTTAGCTGCTTTCTTTTTCGGAGCCGCTTTTTTCTTTGCTGCTTTTTTCCTGGGAGCAGCCTTTTTCTTGGGAGCGGCTTTTTTCTTTGCTGCTTTCTTTTTAGCCGGTGATTTTTTTGCTGCCTTTTTTGCGGACTTTTTAGGCGCAGATTTCTTTTTAGGCGAGGCCTTTTTCTTTGCCGCTTTTTTCTTTGACTTTGCCATAATTTGAAGACAATTTTAAATGATTTGAGTGCAATGGATGTTTGTGGCAAAAAGTTAAACAGAAATATTCACATAGAAAAAAATGAGCACACTTATTTTGCTGCGCGCGTGTAAAGATGAAATATCTGATTCCCGGTTTTATGCTGAATTCGCATATGGTTCACAGTTGATCGTTGACTATTTTTGATGACAACTAACGATGACTGACGATAGTTGATGGTTGACAGTTGATGGTTGAAGGCTGATTGATTATGGTTGGATGAACAGGTAACGAAATTTTGAGTTGATCTACCAGCTTTCGGCCAGTCTTTCGGTGTATATGCAGGCTACCGTCTTCTAAAAGCTTTATTTTGAAAATTCGGAGAAATAGCCCTAATTTTGCGTCCCCAATCGAAAGTTCTTAGTATACCGTAAGGTTTGGGAGTCCCGCTTTAAGCGGACGTTAACACCAAAAAATGTAAACATGGCAAAGCAAATTTCCGGTTATGTCAAGTTGCAGGTAAAGGGCGGTCAGGCCAATCCGGCTCCCCCCATCGGACCTGCATTAGGATCAAAGGGTATTAACATCATGGAGTTCTGCAAGCAGTTTAATGCCAGAACCCAGGACAGAATAGGAAAAGTCCTTCCTGTTTTGATCACAGTTTATTCCGACAAATCCTTCGAATTTATTATCAAAACGCCGCCTGCCGCAGTCCAGATTCTGGAAGCAGCAAAATTGCAGAGCGGATCCAAAGAGCCAAATCGTAACAAAGTAGGAAAGGTCAACTGGACCCAGGTAGAGGCTATTGCGAAAGACAAAATGCCGGACCTGAACTGCTTTACCGTTGAAAGCGCCATGCGCATGGTTGCCGGAACGGCACGCAGTATGGGCGTCAATGTAGAAGGTAAAGCCCCATGGGACAATTGATTCTGAACACTTAAAAAAATTATGATATGGCTATCTCCAAAAAAAGAAAATCTGTTGCCGCAAAGGTTGACAAAAATAAAGCATACACGCTGAAAGATGCTTCTTCCCTGGTAAAGGAAGTGAACATCACAAAATTTGACGCCTCGGTAGATTTGCATATCCGCCTGGGTGTGGATCCAAAAAAAGCCGACCAGTCAGTTCGGGGAACTGTTAGTCTTCCTCATGGAACCGGTAAAACAAAACGTGTTCTTGTTCTCTGCACACCGGATAAAGAAGCCGATGCAAGAGCTGCAGGAGCTGATTTTGTTGGTCTGGATGAATTTATTCAGAAAATTGAAGGCGGATGGGTAGAAGTGGATGTGGTTATCGCAACCCCTTCAGTGATGCCTAAAATAGGCAAGCTCGGTAAAGTGCTGGGACCCCGCAACCTGATGCCGAATCCGAAAACCGGAACTGTAACCAATGATGTTGCAGCTGCTGTAAATGAAGTGAAAGGTGGTAAAATCGCTTTTAAAGTGGATAAGGCGGGTATCATTCACGCTTCCATCGGGAGAGTGAGTTTTTCACCGGAAAAAATCACGCAGAACAGTCAGGAACTTATTAATGCGGTGATCCGTGCGAAACCGGCAACTTCGAAGGGTACTTATGTAAAAAGCGTATTCATGGCAACCACCATGAGTCCGTCCATCTCAATAGATACCCGTGCTTTTGCAGCTCAATAATACATTTAAAAAAAGGTTATGAACAAAGATCAAAAAAACGAAGTCATTGAACTGTTGAAAGGCAAGTTCTCCCAATACAACAATTTTTATGTGACCAATACTGAATCACTGTCAGTGGAACAGGTTGGCAAGCTGCGCCGGATCTGCTTTAATAAAAAAGTGGAAATGAAAGTGGCCAAGAACACCCTGATTAAAAAAGCCCTGGAAAACCTGGATTCAAAACGGTATTCCGGAGTTTTCAATTCGCTTAACGGTGTTACTGCCCTCCTTTTTTCAGAAAACGCAAAAGAGCCGGCACTGATCATCTCCAGCTTCCGCAAAGATGGCAACCTGGAAAAACCGGTTCTGAAAGCCGCTTTTATCGACGGGGATGTATTTGAAGGAGATAACCAACTGAAAACACTTACTACGCTGAAGAGTAAGCACGACCTGATCGGAGAGATCATTGGTCTGCTGCAGTCACCAGCCAAGAATGTAATCAGTGGTTTGAATGCCGGTGCGAAACTCGCCGGACTGGTACAGGCCCTGGAAGCAAGAGCGCAGGCGTAGATCGTGAATCGTGGATCGTAATCGTGATCGTGGATCGATAAACGATTAACGATTCCCGAAGTAAAACAGAGTAATATTTTTTTTAATAACCATCCTCCGGAGTTGGCCGTAAGGCGGACCATGAAGGGGGAAAAAAATCAAACAAAATGGCAGATTTAAAATCATTCGCAGAACAGTTGGTTTCCCTGACTGTAAAAGAGGTTAACGAACTCGCAAAAATCCTGAAAGAAGAATATGGTATTGAACCCGCTGCTGCTGCAGTTGCTGTTGCCGGCCCCGCTGCTGGTGGAGCTGCTCCTGCCGCTGAAGAAAAAACATCATTTCAATGTTATTCTGAAAGCAGCTGGCGCAAATAAACTGAACGTCGTAAAGATCGTGAAAGACCTGACTGGTCTCGGACTGAAAGAAGCTAAGGACCTGGTTGACGGTGCTCCAAAGCCCGTTAAGGAAGGTGTTAGCAAGGCCGATGCAGAAGGTCTGGTAGCCAAATTGAAAGAAGCAGGTGCTGAAGTTGAAATTCAGTAATCTTTCCGGTAAATAGTTAAAAACAAAGAGGTGAACCATGGTTCACCTTTTTGTTTTCGTTGACCGATGACTGATAACGGATGACCGAATTCCGGCAGTCACGGTCATCCGTCAACGGTCATCTAAATATTTGCCAGAATCCGAAAAATTCAGCTAAAATCCTTAACTTTGCCGTCCGTTTGTATTATCAATTAAGCTATAAACATTCAGCACAATATAACATGCTAACAATCAATGCATTGGGAATTCATTGAATTTCCAGGGCATTTTTTTGTTTTCCCGCGAACTGTAGTTTGAACATTTAAAAAAGGATATATACCATATGTCTTCCACAAAGCTCACACCAAGGGTCAATTTCGGTAAGATTAAACACCTTGCAGAAACACCGGACCTACTCGAAGTACAGATCCAGTCGTTTAAAGAGTTCTTCCAGCTGGAAACCACACCAGACAAGCGTAACATAGAAGGCTTGTTCAAGGTATTCAAGGAAAATTTCCCGATCACCGATACGCGGAATATTTTCATGCTGGAATTTCTGGACTACTTTATCGATCCGCCCCGCTATACCATTGAAGAATGTATGGAACGCGGTCTCACTTATGCGGTACCACTGAAAGCTAAACTACGCCTCAGTTGTAACGATGAAGAGCACGTGGATTTCCAGACCATCGTCCAGGATGTATTCCTCGGAAATATTCCTTACATGACTCCCCGCGGAACCTTTGTAATCAACGGGGCTGAACGCGTGGTTGTTTCCCAGCTTCACCGCTCTCCGGGTGTATTCTTCGGACAATCCATTCATCCGAACGGAACCAAGATCTATTCTGCCCGTGTGATTCCTTTTAAAGGAGCATGGATGGAATTTGCAACTGATATCAACAACGTCATGTTTGCGTATATCGACCGGAAAAAGAAATTCCCGGTGACTACCCTGCTGCGTTCTATCGGTTATGAAACAGATAAAGATATCCTGGCTTTATTCGGCATGGCCGACGAAGTCAAAGTAGATAAGAAAACTCTCCATAAATACATCGGCAAGAAACTTGCTGCCCGCGTTCTGAGAACCTGGGTGGAAGATTTTGTAGATGAAGATACCGGTGAAGTGGTTTCCATCGAAAGAAACGAAATCGTACTCGAACGTGATACCATACTCGACGAAGAAGCTATCGATATGGTAATTGAAATGGATGTGAAAAGTGTTTTCATCCAGAAAGAAGATGTGGGTGGTGACTATGCCATCATATACAATACGCTGAACAAGGATACTTCAAACAGCGAACTGGAAGCCGTACAGCATATCTATCGTCAGTTGCGTGGTGCAGATGCACCGGATGACGAAACTGCCCGTGGCATTATCGACAAGCTGTTCTTCAGCGACAAACGTTATGACCTTGGGGAAGTTGGTCGTTATAAAATTAATCGTAAGCTCCAATTGAATCTGCCACTGACTCAGAAAACACTGACGAAGGGTGATATGATTGAGATTATTAAATACCTGGTTCGTTTAACGAATGGTAAAGCAGAAATCGATGATATCGATCACCTGAGCAACCGTCGTGTGCGTACCGTAGGTGAACAACTCTATGCACAGTTCGGCGTGGGTCTTGCCCGTATGGCACGTACCATCCGCGAAAGAATGAATGTGCGCGACAATGAAGTGTTCACACCAGTGGATCTGATCAACGCAAGAACTCTTTCTTCCGTGATCAATTCATTCTTCGGAACATCCCAGTTGTCACAGTTCCTCGATCAAACCAATCCATTAAGTGAGATCACACATAAACGCCGTATTTCCGCACTGGGACCCGGAGGTTTAAGTCGTGAAAGAGCAGGATTCGAAGTAAGGGACGTGCATTATTCACATTATGGTCGTCTTTGTACGATCGAAACTCCGGAAGGACCAAACATCGGACTTATTTCAACTCTTTGCGTTCATGCAAAGATCAATGAAATGGGTTTTATTGAAACGCCTTACCGGAAAGTGAACGAAGGCCGGGTGGACATGAAAAAACTCACTTACCTGAGTGCAGAAGAAGAAGATATTGCCAAGATCGCACAGGCTAATATCGCGCTGGATGAAAAAGGAAATTTCGTAGAAGATAAAATCGTTTCCCGTCAGACCGGAGATTTTCCGATCCTTGACAGGAATGAAGTGGAATACATGGACGTTGCCCCGAACCAGATTGTTGGTCTGAGTGCTTCGCTCATCCCCTTCCTTGAACATGATGATGCCAACCGTGCACTCATGGGATCAAACATGCAAAGGCAGGCGGTACCGTTGATTCTTCCCGAAAGACCCATCGTGGGAACCGGACTGGAAGCCAAAGCAGCACGTGATGCGCGTATCCAGATCCATTCTGAAGGAGAAGGTGTGGTAGAATTTGTGGACGCAAATGAAATCCATGTCCGTTACGAAAGAAATGAAATACAAAAGCTCGTCAGCTTTGAAGACGATCTGAAAATATACAAGCTTACCAAGTTCATCAAAACAAACCAGGAAACCTGTATCAACCTGAAACCGGCAGTTAAAAAAGGACAGCGGGTGAAAGAAGGTGATTTCCTTACAGAAGGATATGCGGTACAGGCAGGTGAAATGGCACTTGGGAAGGAATCTGAAAGTGGCATTCATGCCGTGGAAGGGTTACAATTTCGAAGATGCCATCGTGATCAGTGAAAAAGTGGTTCGTGAAGATTTGTTTACTTCCGTTCATATTTCAGAATATGAACTTGAAGTACGCGATACCAAATTGGGTGAAGAAGAATTGACACCGGATATTCCCAACGTTTCAGAAGAAGCCACAAAGGATCTCGACGAAAACGGAATTATCCGTGTAGGTGCGCAGATTAAGGAAGGAGATATTCTGATCGGAAAAATTACACCAAAGGGTGAGAGCGATCCGACTCCTGAAGAAAAACTGCTCCGTGCAATCTTCGGAGATAAAGCCGGCGATGCAAAAGATGCTTCCCTGAAAGCACCCAGTGGTACTGAAGGCGTCGTGATCAGCAAGAAATTGTTCCAGCGCGCCAAGAAAGATAAAAACGCCAAGGTTCGTGAGAAGGCAGTTCTGGATAAGATTGAAAAAGTACATGAGAAGAATGAAACAGACCTGCTCGAAGTCCTGATTTCCAAACTGCAGGTACTCCTGAAAGAACATACATCAACAGGTGTAAACAATAATTTCGGTGAAGTACAGATTGGAAAGGGTGCAAAATTCACCCAGAAAAACCTCAGCGGCATCGACTATCTGAATGTAAATCCGCTCGGCTGGACTGGTGATCCGAAATCAGATGAACTGGTGAATGTTCTCCTGCATAACTATAATATCAAGTACAACGAAGAGTTGGGAAGATATAAAAGAGAAAAATTCAACATCTCTATCGGTGATGAATTGCCTGCAGGCGTATTGAAACTGGCCAAGGTTTACCTGGCGGTAAAACGTAAATTGAAAGTAGGTGATAAAATGGCGGGTCGCCATGGTAACAAAGGTATTGTTGCGAAAATTGTACGTGCAGAAGATATGCCCTTCCTCGAAGACGGAACGCCGGTTGATATCGTATTGAATCCACTGGGTGTACCTTCCCGTATGAACCTCGGTCAGATCTATGAAACCGTACTGGGATGGGCTGGTGAAAAACTCGGTTTGAAATTCGCAACACCGATTTTCGACGGAGCGACGGTAGAAGAAATCGCGGAACATATCGACCGGGCTGGTTTACCAACCTTTGGTCACACTTACCTGTATGACGGTGAAACCGGTGATCGTTTTGACCAGAAAGCTACAGTCGGCATAATCTATATCATCAAGCTACATCATATGGTGGATGATAAAATGCATGCCCGCAGTATCGGACCTTACAGTCTTATTACACAGCAGCCGCTGGGTGGTAAGGCACAGTTCGGAGGTCAGCGTTTCGGGGAAATGGAAGTCTGGGCACTCGAAGCCTACGGTGCTTCCAATATCCTTCAGGAATTGCTTACCCTCAAATCGGATGACATCATCGGCCGCGCAAAAACGTATGAAGCCATTGTGAAAGGTGACAGTATCCCGAGAGCGGGAATACCGGAATCATTCAACGTGTTGGTACATGAATTACGCGGACTCGGACTTGATCTTCGTTTCGACTAAATCGAAGGAAGGCTTAAGCCAGACGCTTAATGCCTGAACTTCTGAAAATATAAAAGGCTGTCTATATAAATAGACAGCCTCTTTTTTTAGATAATTATTTTATACTCAGCTTTACTTTCAGCTAATACTGACAGTTCATTCTTAGTGTCAAGCCATTGTGTCAACCATGTGTACTTGCCATCATAGGGCAAATGGCCTGTTTGGCACAAGGATGACACAAGGATGGTACATACAAGGTACAAGGAGCGGACAGGCTCTTTACAGTTTCCCCTTGATAAAATATCCCAGTCCCCTGCCGGCTTCCTCGTAAGCTTCCGTCAGGCGCTGACCCGTGTCAAATTCAGATCCCCAGTAGCCCCTGCCATTTGCCTTATCCAGACTTAGTTTTGCAATTACATGTGATTTATTGGCAGTTTCAACGATCCAGGCCACACCATTGATTCTGGACGGTTCCTGGTGAACCATGATATTAAATCCCGGCTCTGTAAAAGTTGTTTTAAATATCAGGGTATATTTGGCTTTTGCCTGCATCTGCAGAGAACTGTATTGTTCAAATGCCTTTGTGAATGCGGGTTGATACATGGATTCGCGGTCTTCCTTCCATTTCAGGGCCCAGGCATCCCCTTTTCCCGGTTCTTTTTTATTGTAATCGGCTGTTTTCTTGGCTACATATTCAGCTTCTGTCGGATGGCCCTTGCCTCCCATCACCATACTATCATACTTAAATTCAAAATCAATGCTTTTTTCTGATTTCAATGGTGACAAATCACCTTCTGTCAGATAAACTTTCTGCCCGAATCCATGAATGCTCATCAGTAAAACAACAGCGGTTACCGCGAGACCTTTCAACTGTTTCATATTTTATTTTTTAAGGTTTATAGATATAAAAATAAAGAAATGAAGGTATAAAAACCTTGTATCAGAAAATCAGGCAGATTGGATGAATTGATTTATTCCGCGTATGATATGGAATTCTGTTCCGGACGGAGTTTTCGGCTTCCTGCTTTGAACCTGATCCGGTTTTTAGCATTTGGTCTTTAGGCCTTAAGCATCAGGCTTTCAAAAGTATCTTTTTGAAAACTTCATAATCCGGCTTCATTTTCACGGAGACTTTTTTTCGGGAGAAAAGGGCCTGAACGGATTCGGGTGCTTTTACGGACCGGCCCGTAAATTTTTCCACGGTAGCCGGAAACTTAACCGGATGGGCTGTCTCCAGAAAAATACCCTTTCTGCCCGGGTTTTGTTCAAGCCAACGATTCAGGGCAAGCCAGCCGACCGCACCGTGAGGATCTGCCAGGTAACCATAGTTTTTATAAATATTATTAATGGCCGAACCTGTTTCTTCGTCGGAAATACTTTCACTGCTCATCATTTTTTTCAATGGCTCAAACTCGGAATTGAATAATGCCAGGACCCTTACAAAATTACTTGGATCACCCACGTCCATTGCATTGGAATAAGTGGATTTGGCTTTTACAGGCTGGTAAACTCCCGTTTTCAGATATTCCGGCACTACGGCATTGATATTACAGGCCGCGATAAAATGATATACGGGAAGTCCTGAATGATAGGCCAGCAGGCCGGCACATATATTTCCAAAATTTCCACTGGGCACTGAAATGACAGGCGGGTTGTTTTTATCCTTCCATTGCTTCCAGGCCAGGAAGTAATAAATCTGCTGGGGCAGCCACCGGGCCACATTAATGGAATTGGCTGAAGTCAAAAAGATTTTTTCACCCAGTTCCGGGTCAGAAAAAGCCTGTTTCACCAGGGCCTGGCAATCGTCAAAACTGCCTTCCACTTCGAGGGCCGAAATATTTTTACCTGATGTGGTCAGTTGTAATTCCTGCACTTCACTAACCTTACCCGAAGGATATAGGATAACCACATTTACTCCTTCCACGCCCAGGAATCCACTGGCAACGGCTCCACCGGTATCGCCTGAAGTGGCTACCAGTACGGTAACCGGCCGCTTTTCTTCCTTCATAAAATATCCCAGGCAACGACTCATGAACCGGGCACCCACGTCCTTAAAAGCCAGTGTGGGACCATGGAATAATTCCAGTGTATAAATATTTTCTGAAAGCGGTACGAGAGGGATATTAAATGAAATGGTTTCCTTCACTATCTGCCTCAGCATATTCTCCGGAATTGAATCGCCCACATAGTCATACATGATGGTGTAAGCAATTTCTTCGTTAGATAAATTTTCAATGTTATTGATCAGGGATTGTGGAAAGCGGGGAATCCTTTCAGGAAAGAACAGTCCTTTGCCAGATCCAAGACCCTGGATGGTAGCTGTTTTGAAATCTACTTTTTCTGAAGGTTTATTAAGGTTGTAAAATAACATGCATACTTATTTTTGCATTGCTTTTGGCTTTAGGCCTTAAGCTTTAAGCTTGTTAAAGGCATTTAACGCCCTCCTGATTTACCGTTGTAACATAAATATGATAATTCACTCCGATCCGGTCGTAAATTGATTTCATAACAGCCGCCACGGCTTTTGCAGTCACTTCATCTTTACTGAGCATAAATATGGAAGGACCGGAGCCGGAGATACCGCCACCGATGGCACCCGCTTCCCTGCATTCAGTTTTGATTATGTCAAAACCGGGAATAAGAATGGAACGCACCGGTTCTATAATCACATCTTCCATGGAACGTGCCAATGAGTTCATAATCGTTCTTCATTAATCCAGCCACCAGCCCGGCGATATTCCCCCACTGCCTGATCGCGTCTTTCAGCAGTACTTCCTTTCTCAATATTTCCCTTGCATCAGAGGTTCTGACTTCAATTTGGGGGTGAAGAACGGAAACAAACAGCGAAGGGGCCGGAATGGGAATGATATCGAGAGGAAATATTGACCGGATCAGGGTAACACCTCCATAGATACAGGGAGCGATATTGTCGGCATGCTTGACGCCGGAAGCCACTTTTTCTCCGAACATGGCAAACCGCACCAGTTCCTCATTAGTAAAAACTATTCCCCAGTAATTCATTAGCGGCAACCACCGCACCTGCCGCGCTGGCCGCACTGGAGCCGATTCCGCTTCCGGGTTTGATCTGTTTGGTAATATTAACCTCAAAGCCTACATCCTGTTTTAAAACGGCCAGCATTTCGAGCAGTGGCGCTCCGGCAGTATTCAGCGCCGGATCCGATGGCAGGGGAAATCCGTCTGTAGTTCGTATGATCACCTGCCGTTTATCCAGCAGCCGGACATGCATAATATCATACGGTTCGGCCAGGCAAAGTCCGAGTACATCGAAACCACAAACCAGGTTGGCAACGGTAGCCGGTGCATGAACGGTAATTTCTTTCATGATTGCAAGTTAAGTGTTCGCTGCCCGGATGATATCGGCAAAAACTCCGGATGCGGTTACTTCTGCACCGGCACCGGCTCCCTTGATCACAAGCGGTTGTTCAGGATAGCGGTCCGTGTAAAAAAGCACGATATTATCCTTACCGTACAAATGATAAAAATCGTGTGCAGGATCGATATGCTGCAATCCGACCGACGCTTTTCCATTTTCATAAGCTGCGACAAACTTCAATTTTTTCCCTTCTGCTGCGGCTGCATCATATAACTTTTTGAAATGGTTTTCTTCCTTTTCCATCGCAAGATAAAAGTCGGCCACTGAGCCTTCCATGCAGGAAGCGGGAAGGAAAATATTATTCGCTGATATCTTCCATTTCAATGGCATTACCGGCTTCGCGGGCCAGGATCATAATCTTTCGCATTACATCGGTTCCACTCAGATCAAGCCGGGGATCGGGTTCCGTATATCCTTCATCCTGTGCCTGTTTAACGACGGCTGCGAATTTTGATTTCCCATCATAATGATTAAAAACAAAATTGAGTGTGCCGCTGAGCACGGCTTCGATTTTCCTGATCTTATCACCGCTGCGCAGCAGATCGTTGAGCGTTCCGATAACCGGAAGTCCTGCTCCCACATTGGTTTCAAAAAAATAAGCTGCATTGAATTCCTTTGAAAGGTCTTTCAGCCGCCGGTAATAACTATAGGGTGAAGAGCTGGCAATTTTATTACAGGCCACTACGGAAATACTTTTCTGCAGGAGATGTTCATATCCCAGCGCAACTTCCTTATTGGCTGTAACGTCCACAAATACAGAATTACGCAGGTTTTTAGAATGAATGATCTTGATAAAATCCGCGGAGTTGCATCGGCTCGCCCTTATCCAGGTCGGCCTGCCAGTTATTCAAATCAATTCCTTCTTCCTGGATCAGCATACGGCGGCTGTTTGCCAGTCCTATAACGCGGACCTGTAACCGAAGTTGCTCAAACAGAAAACGCTTTTGCTGGGCTAGCTGCTGTATCAGCCGCTTGCCGACATTGCCCGTTCCCGTGATAAACAGATTCAATTGTTTATAGGTTGCTTCAAAAAATTCTTCATGTAATACATTTACTGCTTTCTTCACGTCTTTGGTAGAAATCACTGCCGAAATATTTCTTTCCGAAGAACCCTGGGCGATAGCCCGCACATTGATCCCGTTCCTGCCCAGCACACCGAATAATTTTCCGCTGATGCCCGGATGACTTTTCATATTGTCTCCTACCAGCGCAACGATGGCCAGTTCTTCTTCCACGATTAGTGGCAGTACGGTTCCTGCCTGGATTTCAGGAGAAAAAGTTTCATCAATCGAAACTTTTGCGAGAGCTGCCTGGGAGCTGTCTACCCCACACAGATGGAATGTTCCGAAGAAGCCTGTGTAATCAGGATCACATTGATCTGCTGCCGGGATAATGCTTCGAACAGTCTTTTTGAAAAACCGGGTATTCCGATCATTCCACTGCCTTCCAGGCTCAGCAGGGCAATACGGTGAATACTGGAAATACCACGGATACTGTTTCCCGGCGTGCTGGATACTTTTTCAATCAGGGTACCGGCATCCGTGGGAGCAAATGTATTTTTAATCCATACCGGAATGCCCTTGTTCATTACCGGCTGGAGCGTGGGTGGATATATTACTTTCGCTCCAAAATGTGAAAGTTCCATGGCTTCCTGATAGGAAATGTCCGGAATAACCCGGGCATTGCTGACCAGTCGTGGATCGGCCGTCATCATACCGGACACATCCGTCCAGATTTCAATTCCTGTTACATTCCATCGCATTGCCATAAATCGCAGCGGTATAATCAGATCCTCCCCTGCCCAGCGTCGTGGTGATACCATTGGCATCAGATGCAATAAAACCGGGAACGACATACAGCGCAGCAGGTGGCCTGCTGGAAATATACGCCCATCTTTTTTCGTGTCGCCGCGAAATCCACCAGTGCATGACCAAACCGGGAATCTGTAACTATCAGTTCGCGGGAATCCTTCCAGTTATTGGGAATATCCTGGGCGGCGAGACCGGCAGATAAAATCCTGGACGATAATAATTCTCCGAAACTCAGCACACAATCTTTCGTTCTGGCGGAAAGTTCCCGGAGCAGAAAAATCCCTTTGAAAATATCTTCCAGCTCATTGCATGTTTTTTTTACCATGCTCAGAATACTGCTCTGGTTAATTACGGGAATCAGTTCCCGGACTGTATCGAGATGCCTTTGTTCAATAGCTTTAAGTGAATCCGTATAACTTTCATCACCGTCAGCAGCCGCGGTAGCACAATGTAAGAGGCTGTCGGTAACACCACCGAGTGCCGAAACCACTACAATGGTTTTATCTTTTTCCATTGCCTTGCGGATAATGCATAGGCATTTACTGATATTTTTGGCATTGGCTACTGAAGAGCCTCCAAACTTAAGAACCTGCATAAAATAAATTTGAAAAAAAGAAAATTTGAAAAAGAAAGCTGTTCTTGTAAACAGCCGAAGCCCGGAGATGATATGTAATTGTATAACCCCTAAAGGGTCGTTGTAATAATAGCAATGGTGGCACCGGTTGTGCGGAAAATAACGGGAATATTGTTGATATGGTAGACCGGATGGTTCACTGATAAAAGAGAAACAAAGCTAAGGAATTATATTAATGAAAATGAAACAAATCATGATAATTTATACTATATCCTATGAATTTCCCCAATTGTTTTGATTTTCAGCTTATATATTGCTCGATTTGTTGAATGAATTTTAAATTCGCTTATGAGTAACCAAGCGACCGGGTTGCAGGAGTTTAAAAATCTTGTTGGCATAAAGTTCCAGTTATATAACAGTCTTTTTACCTCTCTCCCTTTTCACCGGATTGAAAAAACGGGTATTTTTTTATCCCTGTTACTAACCTATTGTGAAGAAGGTTATCATAAAAAACAGAGTCCGGTTCAGATCATCGAAGAATTTTTCAGCAAGCACAATCCGGAAGGTACAGACCGTGAAAAATCAGATATTTTATTCCGGTTTGTACAGTATGTGGAACGTCAGGTCGTGCTTTTCGATGCCCTGGAAGATGCTGCTTTCACCAGTGTAAATGATATGGGCGGCACCGGTACACTCAAACACCTTTCATCTGAAATCATTCAGTATGAAAAGCAAAAAGAACTAAAGACCAAACTGGAAGATTATGCAGTAAGGCTTGTGCTGACTGCCCATCCCACCCAGTTTTATCCCGGACCGGTACTGGGAATTATCAATGATCTTTCCCGGGCAGTGATTCATAATAATGCCGCTGAGATCAATACATTCATGCAGCAACTGGGGAAAACTCCTTTTCTGAAAAAACAAAAACCAACACCTTACGATGAGGCTGTCAGCCTTATCTGGTACCTGGAAAATATTTTTTATCATGCCGCCGGAAAAATTCTCTCCTCCCTGAAATCTCAGTTCCCGGATGCTGTCAGTGATCAGAATCCCGTTATCCAGATGGGTTTCTGGCCAGGCGGAGACCGGGATGGCAATCCTTTTGTAAAATCAGAAACTACCGTAAAAGTGGCCGAGTCACTCCGTGCGGCTTTGTTGCGCTGTTATTATTTTGATGTCCGCCGGCTGAAACGCAGGCTGACTTTTAAGGAAGTGGACCTGATCATCGCGGAATGGGAGGAAAAATTGTACCATGAATTATTCACGCCTGATCCGGCTAAACCATTCCATTTCGCAGAAATGCTCAAGGCAATGCTCAAGATCCGGGAAGTTCTTATTTATCAGAACAACGGATTATTCCTGAACCTGGTTGATAATTTCATCAGCAAAATGCGCATATTCGGATTGCATTTCGCAACCCTGGATCTCCGGCAGGAAAGTTCCGTACATGAAAAAGTTTTGGAGATCATCAATGACCGGGAGGAAATATTTCCGGACAATTATGATTCCCTGGAAGAAAAAGAAAAAATAAAAGTACTTACCCATCTGAAAGCGATTTCAAAAACGCCTTTTTCAGATGAACTGACAGAAGATACCCTGGCCAGTGTCCGCGCCGTGAAAACGATACAGGAAAAAAATGGAGAAGACGGATGCAACCGGTATATCATCAGTCAGTGCAACAGTGCGAGGAACGTGATGGAAGTATATGCGCTGTTTCTTCTGGGAGGTTGGAAAAAAGACCAGCTAAACCTGGATATCGTACCTCTGTTTGAAACCGTGGATGACCTGCATCAGGCGGCTGCCATCATGAATACCCTGTATGCCAATCCCGATTACCGGGCGCACCTGAAAAGAAGAAATGAAACCCAGACCATCATGGTTGGATTTTCAGACGGAACAAAGGACGGCGGCTACCTGATGGCCAACTGGAGTATATACAAGGCAAAGGAGGAACTTACCCGCATCTCTACGGAACAGGGTATCAGGGTTGTTTTTTTTGACGGTCGCGGCGGACCACCGGCCCGAGGTGGTGGAAAAACGCATCGTTTTTATTCCTCACTGGGGAAAAATATAGCCAACAAGGAAATTCAGCTGACCGTTCAGGGACAAACCGTAAGTTCCAATTTCGGAACGGTGGATTCCGCCCAGTTTAATATAGAACAACTCGTTCATGCCGGTATTGCGAACGATTTATTCTCAGCGCGAAAAGTAACCCTTACAGAGGAAGAGGAAGTTCTTCTTACAGAAATGGCGGACATCAGTTACCAGTCATATGCAAGTCTGCGGGATCACGATCATTTTACAGAATACCTCAGTGAAGTAAGCCCCCTGCAGTTTTACGGGGAAACCAATATCGGCAGCCGGCCCAGTAAAAGAAAAAATTCAGGAAAACTTGAACTGAAAGATCTGCGGGCGATCCCTTTTGTTGGCGCATTCAGCCAGCTAAAGCAAAACGTCACGGGCTATTATGGTGTTGGTGCTGCACTACAGGAAATGGAGCGGAAAGGAAAGTGGAAACAGGTTAAAAGCCTGTATATGAATTCCCCCTATTTCAAAACCCTGCTGGACAACAGTGAAATGGCTATGAAGAAATGTTTTTTCCCTCTTACCGAATCCTTCTCGAAACATCCGAAATTCGGTAAAATCTGGATGATGATTTATAATGAATTTGAGCTGACGAAAAAATACATGTTCAAACTCTCTGGTAAACAGGAACTTATGTCTGATTACCCAATTGAGCAATTATCCATTCAGATGCGGGAAAGAATTGTTCTTCCCCTCAGCACCATCCAGCAATACGCTATTGTAAAATTCCGGGAAGCAGAACATTCTGCTTCCGGAATGAAGAAAATTTATGAAAAACTGATCATCCGCTGTTCATTTGGAATTATTAATGCGGCAAGGAATTCAGCCTAAGGGTTTTTGCTTATATTAGTGGTATAAATATTGTATCACACCCTATGTCTTAATAGGAAATCAAGAGATCTGATATTTACAGATTGAGCCACCTTAGATTCCCGTTTAGGATTTTTCCAGTCCCATGAAACACCCCCCGTTGAATTGAGTTAAAATAAACCTTGCCTGCAGCGTTTAAAAAGTGAGTTTAACACCTGTATGATAATGATCAAACGTGTTTTCGGGAATTTATATTTTCTTACCTTTCTGAACGGCTTTTTGCTGGCTTCCCTATTTTACTTTAAAATAGAAGTGAATTATGAGAAGGAACTCTTCCAGGCCATCCATACTGATATAAACTCCAAGATAAAACCAAGCGATTCCGCAGGATTCAGTAGTTCTAAAAGCGATGCATGCCATACATGGCCTTATGGTTAACCGGGGCTCCGTATTCGGAGATAAACCATTCGGCGGACTCAAATCAGAATTGCTTGAACCTACTTCTTTCGACCTGATGACGGCCAAGGGTGCCTGCGGAAGTTTTTCCATGGTTCTTGCCCGTGTACTACAGGGTTATCAATATGATGTCAGGATCGCGCAGATGAAGTCCAAGGGCACTTTCGCTGCGCATAATATCGTTGAAGCCAGGACCCGCCACGGATGGGTAGTTCTGGATCCGCTTTTTGACGTCAGTTTTGTGAAACCCACGGCCGAGCTGGCCAGTTTTGAAGATGTGAGAAATAACTGGAATTATTATAAGAAGCAGGTACCGCAGGATTATGACATGAACAATCAGTATGAAGATGTGCGTTATACCAATTGGAAAAAAATTCCCGTCATACTACCGGCGATTAAGAGAGTTTTGGATCTTAGCTTAGGAAAGAAAGAAGCAGACACAGTATCTGTCAGGACCTTGTTTCTCCGAAAGTTTAATATTTGTTTCAACATAGTCCTTTTCCTTTTTCTCCTGGTATTTTCCTATACCATGGTCAAACTTATCAAGAAAAAAGTATTTCCACAACAAAACATCCCGGTCACCTTTTCCAATATTTACAAATATCTGCGCCTGCGTCTCTGGGGTGATCGTGCTATTACCGAGCAAGGGCAGATTTGATCTCACCTTTCTTCTTATTTTCGGAAACTCAGACACCAACTATTACGCTGGTACAGGAATAAGCTTTCCCACATATCCACATTTGCAAAGGTTTCCGCATATCATTCTCCCACACATCCTTGCACATTATTTATATTTGAATCCTTAAACAGTTCGCATGCTTAAAGTCGGCGTATTTGGTACCGGACACCTTGGAAAATTTCATTTGAATAACTGGAAACTGATCCGGGACGCCGAAGTAGTTGGATTTTATGATCCCAGCGACCAGACTGCGACGGAAGTGGCTGAAAAATACCAGATCAAAAGATATATGAATCCCGGTGACCTGCTGGACGATTGTGATGCCGCTGATATCATTGCCCCCACGCCGGAGCATTTCAATTTGTGTGAAATGGCTATCCGCAAAGGGAAACATGTTTTTGTTGAGAAACCCCTTGCCAATGATATGGAAGAAGCAAGAACCCTGCTGAAGCTGGTAAAGGAATCCAATGTAAAATTGCAGGTAGGTCATGTGGAAAGATTTAATCCCGCCTTCCTTTCTCTGGAGGGCATTCCCCTGCAGCCGATGTTTATTGAAGTTCATCGTCTGGCAGAATTCAATCCCAGGGGAACTGAGGTGAGCGTAATTCTGGATCTTATGATTCATGATATAGACATCATCCTGCATATCGTAAATAGTGAAGTGAAAAATATTTATTCCAGTGGCGTGGCCGTGATGACGGATACACCGGATATTGCCAACGTTCGGATTGAATTTAACAACGGATGCGTTGCCAACCTGACTTCCAGCCGGATTTCCATGAAGAAAATGCGAAAGATGAGGATATTCCAGAAGGATGCCTATATCGGGGTGGATTTTTTAAACAAGAAAGCAGAAATTATCAGCCTCGATACCATTCAGACCACCCCGGAGACGGATTTTCTTTCGACATAGAAACCATGAACGGAACCAAATCGATTTTAGTCAGAAATCCGGAAGTCCCGGAAGTAAATGCCATCCTGATGGAGCTGGAAAAATTTACGGAGTCCGTTCTGCAAAATAAACCTACTCTTGTCTCGGAACTGGACGGCTACCGGGCCATGGATATTGCCCACCAGATCCTTCAGAAAATAAAATACAACTCCATCAACAGCTGATACATGTCGCACGAGGGAAGAAAAATCCATATCACCTGGTACGTGCTGAGCGACTTTACATCAGCGATACTGTCCTGGATGATTCTTTATTTTACCCGGCGGGATTTATTAGCCGAACCGATTTTTATTGATGGGAACCTTTTTCTCAACAATCGCTTCTGGCTGGGACTTCTGCTCATTCCCGCCGGCTGGATTGTTTTTTATGCGTTGACCGGTACCTACCACTCGCTGTACAAAAAATCCAGGTTGTCTGAATTTTCAAGCACTGCCGTCTACAGCCTGATCGGATGCACTGTTTTATTTTTTGCCATCGTAATCAATGATCCCCAAACTGACTACCGGTATTACTATAAAGCGTATTTCACTTTCCTTTTCATGCATTTCATTATTACCTGGATCGGCAGATGGATCCTGCTTTCCTTAACCAAAATGCAGATCCGTAAAGGGAGAATAGTATTCAACAGTCTCCTGCTGGGATCCGGCGCGATCGGTGACAAAGACGTATGAAGATACGGTTACCGGCCTCCGGGCGATTGGTTACGTGTATACCGGTTATGTGCAACCGAATTCAACAATTGATAATATGCATGTTCCCACTGGTCTGCCTGGGAATCGTTTCCCGGCTTGAAGAACTGGTTGACCGTGAAAATATTCAACTCGTCGTTATTGCACTGGACAGATCCGACCAGGATCTGGCGGAGAAACTGGTGCAACGGCTTAGTGAAAAAGACGTAGAGATTAAAATCATCCCGGATATTCTGGATATCCTGTCCGGATCCGTAAAAACCAGTAATCTCTTCGGAGCGCTGCTGACCGATATCCATACGGGCCTGATGCCGGAATGGCAAATGCATATCAAACGACTGGTGGATGTATTGTTCTCTTTACTGGCCCTCATATTGCTTTCCCCACTCCTTTTGTATACCGCAATACGCGTAAAACTCAGCTCACCGGGACCGGTTTTTTATTCTCAGGAAAGGACGGGTTTCAAGGGGAAAAAATTCATGATTCATAAATTCCGTTCCATGATAAAGGATGCGGAAACGGACGGACCCTGTTTATCGTCAGAAAAGGACGACCGGGTCACCCGCTGGGGGAAAACCATGCGTAAATGGCGAATTGATGAACTGCCCCAGTTGCGGAATGTTATCAGGGGAGAAATGAGTCTGGTCGGCCCCCGCCCTGAACGTCAATTTTACATCGATCGCATCCTGCAGATAACCCCCTATTTTAAATACCTCCTGAAAGTTAAACCCGGTGTCACTTCCTGGGGAATGGTACAATTCGGTTACGCTGAAAACGTTGAAGAAATGGTAGAAAGAATGAAATACGATCTTATTTATATCGAAAATATATCCCTGGCCCTGGACTTTAAAATCATGATGCATACTTTACTAACGATCATTAAAGGCAAGGGCCGGTAAGTTCCCAAACCAACGCTTATTGAAAAAAATTTTCATATTCCCTGTTCTATTTACAATCATTCAGGCCAGCGCACAGTCTGACTGGAAACAATCCCTCCGTTATGATTTACATGTAAAATTCCAGCCCGGAGATAAATCTGTCGATGCACTCATGAAATTGGAGTATGTCAATCATTCACCCGACACCATTTCCTTCATATGGTTTCATGTATGGCCCAATGCATATCGCAACGACAGGACCCTTTACAGTGATCAGTTAATTGAAAACGGGGATACCCGTTTCTATTTTTCTTCCAAAGAACAAAAAGGATATCTCAACCGGCTGGATTTTCGGGTGAATGGCATTCTTGCCAGCGTCCAGGATCATCCGGAATATATAGATGTGGTGAAATTGATTCTGCCGGAACCGTTATTACCCGGCGCCGGTATTTCGATCTCCGCTTCCTTCCATCTCCGGCTTCCTTTTAATTTCAATGGAAACGGATACAGCGCCCATCATATTGAAATGAGAAACTGGTACCCGGAGCCAGCGGTATACGATCTGAAAGGCTGGCATCCCATGCCTTTCCTTGTTCAGGGCGGCGCCTACCACGAACCAGCGGATTATACGGTGGAAATTGAAGCCCCTGCCCATTATCAAATCGCAGCCGGCACGGTCGCGGACACGCTTGTCACACAGCGATACTACCAATATTGTCCGCTTCTCTCTGAAGAATGCAAACTCATTTGCCTGGATCGCTGATAACCATTATCTGATTAAAACGGACACGCTGGCAATCGATTCGGCGGCACCTATCAGAATACAATATTTTTTCACCAAAACAAATTCCATTGATTACCGTACAATAATGGAAATTGCAAAAACAGAAATGAGGCTTCTTTCCAAATGGCTTGGACCATATCCCCATCATTTTCTCAGCATCGTGGCTGCCTCACCCATGGAGGACCAGAATTTTTCCGGACTGGTTTGTATCGGTGCAAATCCTTCGAAAAATGATTGGCAAAATTCCCTGCGCAAGGGCATCCTGAGTCAATGGTTCCAGACGATTCTGATGACGGACCAAAGAAATCGGCCCTGGTTTTCAAAAGGGTTTATCAGCTTTTATAATGAACGCCTGACCCGTTACTTTCAACCCTCTCAAAAAGGTCAGGTGCCATCGTCAAATAATTATCTCTGGTTAAGAGTGGCAGAAAATGAAAATATCACACAACCCATCGAAACACCGGCGCCTGAATTCAGCGTAACGAATGATTCCCTTATTCCGGCCGATAAAGCCGGGCTATGGCTGAAACAACTACATGATTCTTTAGGAAGCAGACGATTCGATGACAATATGGTGAACTATATTTCCGAATGGCAATTCAAACATCCCTATCCGGCAGATTTTAAATCCGTCATGGAAGCCGGCACAGGAAAAAATCTTCAACCGGAATTTGATAAACTAAATGATAATGAGTCGCTTTACGCTAGTCAGGCTAAGCGAACCATCAAACCTGCATTCATTTTTTCCGCGAGCAACAGTGAACGGTATAATTACATCGGAATGGCGCCAGTTCCCGGTTATAACCGATATGATGGATTTATGCTGGGTGCGTTGATCCATAATATTAACCTCCCTGAAAATAAATTTGAATTTCTATTCACACCCATGTATTCTTTTGAATCCGGCAGGCTGGAGGGTCTCGGCAGACTGAGTTATTCCTGGCATCCCGACAGTCATATCAGCCGGGTCACCATCGGTATTAATGGCGGACGTTTCGCCACCAACAGAGCGACAGATAGTACCGGTGGGAAATTATACGAGAGTTTCTCCAAGCTGGTTCCTTATATCCGGGTAGATTTCAAACCTTCCAGTCCGAGAAGCAGTATCAGGAAATGGATGGATTTTAAAACCTACCTGATTTCGGAAAATAACTATACCCAATTTGATGTTTCATCAAAAGATTCGCTGATCCATCCCAATGGCGTGAGTACGAGTTTCCGCTATGTTAACCAGCTGAGCATTAACATGCAGGATGGCCGCGCCTTATATCCTTATAATCTGCGGGCAGAATTCCAGCAAAGTGAATTGTTTTACCGGATCAATCTCCACGCCGATTATTTTTTCAACTATCCGGATGGAGGTGGCTTACAGGTTCGTTTTTTTGCTGCCAAGTTCGGAGTATGGAACCAAAATAATAATTCATCGGTCTCCCGATATGAACCGAAATTACTGGGTGTCAACGGCGACGAAGACTATCTGTATGAAGATTATTTTATCGGCCGGTCGGCCTCATATGCTATAGAAAATACCTCTATTCCTAATGCCGGGTTACCTGCCCAGCAAATCATGAACCGCGACGGGGGTTTAAAGTTGCGGATTGATGCATTTGATTATGTACAGGGAAAATCCGCGAACTGGGTCAGTTCACTAAACTTCAATACCACCCTTCCTCAAAAATTATTTCCATTCCCCCTGCCAATCAGGATATTTTTTGACTTTGGAACCTATGCAGAAGCCTGGGAAAATAATCCCCCTACCAGTCATTTCCTTTATACGGGAGGTATACAGTTAAGCTTATTTAAGAATCTCCTGAATATTTACGCTCCCCTGTTTTATAGCAGCGATTTCAATGACGCTCTGGGAAATATTAATTTCGGCAGAAAAATTACGTTTAGTATCGATATCCAGAATATTAATTATAAAAAACTAATTCGGAAAGCTGCAGGCGCATGATAGAAACATTTTCCGATATCAGGTATTTGGAGAGGCATGAAATAGACATTGCTAAATGGGATCGTGCTATTGCCAGTTCCGCCAACGGATTGATTTATGCAAGATCATTTTATCTGGATTCCATGGCTGAAAACTGGTCGGCGCTGATTGCAGGGGATTATGAATTCCTGATGCCCCTCACCTGGAATAAAAAATTTGGTTTCAGCTATTTGTACCAGCCCTATTTCACCAAATCCCTGGGTGTTTTTGGAAACAAACAGCCAGTCTTTTGAGATATCTTCTTTTTTAAATGCCATCCCGAAAAAGTTCAAATATTGGGATATAGACCTGAATGAAAATAATTTTGTTTCTATAGCAAATAAGAAAAATAAATTAACACAATATACAAGAACGAATTATGTTTTATCACTGCAGGAGGATTATGAACAGTTAAGACTTCAGTATAAGCGACTGGCAAATCGCATGAAAAGAAAAGCTATCGATAACCATCTCCGGATTGTGAAGGGGGAAGACCCTGCGGTCATTGTAAAACTTTACGCACGCGATTATAAAAAACAGCATCGCGCAATTACAGATTCGGTTTATGACAGGCTGGTGCGCTGCACTTCCATTGCCATAGAAAAAAACCTTGCTGCTACTTATCTGGCAACCACCGCTTCAGGAGAGACCCTCGCGTATTATATGATCCTTAAGGATGAGCAATTCGTATACTCCCTGATCGGAGGCAGCAATTTTGCAGGGAAAAAAGTGGGTGCCTTTTACCTTTTAACGGATGCAATAATCCATGACCATGCAGGTACCAATAAAATATTTCGTTTTGAAGGATCCGATATTCCGGGCATCTCTTTTTTTGATGCTTTGTTTGGGCCGCAAAAAATATCATACCAGCATCTGGTAATGAACAACCTCCCCTTCCCTTTGCGATTTTTCAAATAAAGAGCATGATAAAAAAACGACATTATAGCATTTTGTTCATTATCCTGGGTTCTCTTGCGCTGAACTTTCTGAATTCTCCTGCCGCTGAATTCTTTTTTGACGACAAGGAAATTTTTAAATATGTAGGCCTTGTTATTTATAAGGGTGGTGTGCCTTACAGGGATGTATTTGATCATAAGCCACCGCTCATTTACTTTCTAAATGCCTTTAACTGGTGGTTTAACGCCTGGGTTCCCTGGATGCTTGATACCGGACTCGTTCTTTTTGCAACCCTCCTTTTCTACTGGCTATGCAGAGAAAAAAAACTAGCCAGACCCTGGACCCTGCCACTCCTTTTTAATCTGCTGATCAGGTATAGCCTGGTTTCTTTCGGGAATGGCATGACAAGGGAATATACCGCGGTGTTCCTGCTTATCTTTTTTTGTGTCATGCAGGGTAAGGCGCGATATAAATATTTCATCCTCGGAATGCTTGTCGCGGTCACGGGCTGGATGCAGCAGGATGCACTCTTAACACTCGCTCCATTTTTATTTTATTCCATCTTCATTACAGAAAAAACAGCCCGGAATGAAACAGGCAAAAGAGTAATCGCCATGGTTTCCGGATTCATCATCATTTCGGCTCCGATAATTTATTATTTCGCTTATCACCAGTCCCTTTCATGGCTCTGGCGCGATGCGTTTTTATTCAATTTTCACGCACCGGGTTCCCGACCGGCATTATTTGATGAATTAAAAACCATTAAGCACAGTCTCCATGAAGCGGAATTTGAAATGGCTTTTTATACTTCGCTGATCCTGGGCCTGGCATCGCTTATTTTAAAAAATAAACGACCAGCCCTGCTGTATGTTTCCCTGCTGACATTAATTCTTTCGTTTGCCGGTGAATTCCTGTCAGGTCGGCTGGGATCCGGACCAGGTTTTATTTATTATCTTCTTCCATTGGCTGCCAGTATACCCATTATCCTGTTTGTCGTATTTACCGAAGCGCCGGCTTCTTTTTTACAAGACAAAACAGCCCAATTCATTTTAAGCATCGTAGTGAGTATAACATTGATATTGGGAACGGTCCGGTATGCCGTCGGCATTCGTTTTTCAACTGACAAAGAAGCTTTCTTTGCCGGAAATCCGGAAATCGATTATGTAAAAAAATTACCGCTTTCAGACTATGAGCTATTTGTCTTTGACGATTCCAACCTGATCTATTTATATAATTACCATAAAATTCTGGCACCCTCGCCATGGGTCTATCACTATTTCTGGTCCTGGGATTACCGGTTTGATCCGGACAATAAGATTTTCCATTCCATACTCGAAAACCTTCAATTTCACAAAACCCGGTTCATACTGGATTGTTCAACAGCCAGAAACAATATAAAAAACAAGAAGGTTTACGAAGAATGGCAGCAATTTCTTCAGGCGCATTATACACCGGTTATGAAAGGCCCTTCAAACCGGGTGCTGTGGAGGATCCAGTAATTCCTCTGCAATGGCAAGATCCAGCGGTGTTGTTATCTTAATATTGTTGGCTTCCCCTTCCACCAAATGAATTTCGTGATCCGAAGATTCTGCAACGGAAGCATCGTCAGTAAAAAATTCCTGGTACGGTACCTGATATGAAGGTAATATAAGATCACTCAGGAATGTCTGAGGCGTCTGCATGAGTCTGACATTGGTCCGGTTAATGGCCTGATGCCCTTTTTCATGCAATATGCGAATGCTGTCTTTTGATTCAATACAGGGTATAGCCGAACCAAAACGAAGAGCTTCTTCATAACAGTGATGAATAAGGGAAGGAGTCAATAAACACCGGACGGCGTCATGAATAAAAACTACGGATTGCTCTTTAATTAAGGATAATCCTTTCTGTACGGAATGAAATCTCGTTTCTCCTCCAATGACGGTCTCAATTGGATTAGCAGAAATAATTTCTTCGCAAATGGCCTGACCCGTCTCAAAATATTCGGCGGGCAACACCAGGATGAGGTGGATGTCTTTATATGATTTAAGAAATGTGTGAAGTGTATACCAGAGAATGGGTTTTTGATGGATCAACAGGAACTGCTTAGGCAAAAGACTTCCCATGCGTAATCCGGAACCCCCCGCCACAATAACTGCATATTTCTTCATGGTGTTTATTCTGTGGTCTCATCGTACAATGCAACCATTTCTATGCCTGAACTGCTTTTAACGGCCCGGTACATACCCCGGCTATTGAATACAAGTGCGGTATTACCCTGACTGTCCACGCCAATCATACCCCCTTCACCACCCAAGCGCCACCAGCTTATGATGGACAACTTCATCCATGGCCTGTTGCAGGGTAAACCCTTTATATTCCATCAGGCAGCTGACATCATATGCCGCCACCGTCCGGATAAACATCTCACCGTGACCGGTGCAGGAAATTCCGCAGGTCTTGTTATTTGCATAGGTACCACTGCCGATCAGTGGGCTGTCGCCGATCCGCCCGTATTTTTTATTTGTCATACCTCCGGTGCTGGTAGCTGCAGCGATATTTCCATTCACATCCAATGCAACCGCTCCTACGGTACCGAATTTTTTATCCTTCATTAATTCTTCCAATCGCTGATGCGTATGATCAAGCGAATACGTATCAGAATCCCTGATACTCTTCCATTGATCATACCGGAACTGTGAAAAGAAATATTCATCCGGTTCGAGTTTGATACCCTGTTTGATTGCAAAATCACTGGCGCCTTTTCCACTAAGAAAAACATGATTACTGTTTTGCATGACTTCCATAGCCAGTTCAATCGGATTACGAACATTGCGAACGCCGGTGATTGCACCCGCGCCCAAAGTCTTTCCATCCATAACTGCTGCATCCATTTCCTGTACGCCCTTCTTAGTGAAAACAGCTCCCCGCCCCGCATTGAACAAAATATTATCTTCCATGATTACAATGGTGGCCTTAATCGCATTGATCGCTGATCCGCCTTCTTCAAGCACGGCGTAACCAGCGTCCAGAGCTGATTTCAGGGATTGCTGATAAGCCAGTTCCAGTTCCCGCGTCATGTCTTCCTTCACAATTGTGCCGGCACCTCCGTGTATTGCTAAAGTAAATACGGGCATATTTATTTTTCGGTTAATAAGCGCTGACATTCCCGAAGGAGTCTCGATTTATCGATCGCCACCGTGCCGACGGATTCACAGACCAGGCCGCCTGCAAGGTTTGCAATTTCTGCCATCATAGCGGTGTTCCCCGTAAGTGCATAAACAAGGGTTGCCACCGCGATCACCGTATCGCCTGCCCCCGAAACATCCGCCACATTACGGATATGAGAAGGAACCAGACGGGATACCTGGCCATCTTCATAAAACACCCCCTTTTCCGACAAAGTGATAAACGATATCCGGTGTTCCAGCTCAGTCTTTAGTTTATGGTGGATCAGTGTAAGCGTATCTTCATTTACTTCTTCTATTAATAAATTCAACGCTTCCCGCGCCTCTTTCAGGTTTGGCTTAAAAATGTCCACACCATGGTAATCAAAAAAATGCTTTCTTTTCGGATCCACCGACGTAATCACCGATTTGACTTTGCAAAGATCGACAATCGTCCGGATTACTTTTTCTGTGAGAATTCCCTTATTATAATCTTCGAAAATAATTGCTGACGGAGATTGTTCGTTGATATACTGCTTCACTCTGTCTATCAGCTTTTCTTCCTGGTCCGGAGTAAGCGGCAAAACTGTTTCTGAATCCAGCCGCATCATCTGCTGATTCCGGCTGATCACCCGCATTTTATTTGTGGTGATTCGGGTACCCGACTGAAGAAGATATCCGGTGTCTATCTTTTTTTCCTGAAGTAAGCCGGTAAGGATCTGCCCATCATCATCATCTCCGATTACTGAAAACACAGACACAGGTGTTCCCAGTGAAGCCAGATTCAGCGCCACATTGCCGGCACCTCCGATACGATATTCTTTTCTGTCAACTGTTACGACCGGCACCGGGGCTTCCGGAGAAATCCTTTCCACATTACCCCACCAGTAAGTATCCAGCATCATATCCCCGATCACACCGATTTTAACGGTTGAAAAAGTTTTGAATAATTCCTTATAGTCAATGAGAGGGCTCATATATCCGCGCGGTTTTTCCACTTTCCGGAATTTGCAATATAGTATAAAGGTATCCCCAACAGTGCGATGATTAATCCCGGCCAGGTAAATTCAGGTTTATAAATAATCAGCAGTATGCAAAAACTGGTACCCATCAGTATATAGAGCAGGGGCAGTAAAGGATAACCGAAAGCTTTATAGGGTCTTGGCAGGTCGGGCCGTTTTTTTCGTAATATAAAAATACCCAGAATGGTAAGTACATAAAAAATTACAACTACAAATGAAATCATATCGAGCAGGTCGCCATATTTTCCACTAAGGCATAAAATAGAAGCAACTGCAAACTGCGCCCAAAGTGCCCACTGCGGTACGGCATTTTTGTTCAGCTTGCCCGCCTGCCGGAAAAATAATTTGTCCTTAGCCATGGTGTAATATACCCTCGCACCGGAAAGGATTAATCCGTTATTGCATCCAAAGGTAGACACCATAATCAGAAGGGCAATTATATACGTGCCGGATTTGCCAAAAATAACCTGGGAAGCCGTTACTGCTATGCGGTCTTTCTCTGCATGTGCAATTTCATTCATGGGTAAAACAGCCACGTACATCAGGTTGGCGCAAACATAAATAACGGTTACGATCAGGGTTCCCAGAAAAAGTGACAGGCCGATATTTTTCTGGGGATTTTTTATTTCGCCTGCTATAAATGTGACGTTGTTCCAGGCATCACTACTGAAAACCGAGCCTACCATAGCTGCGGCAATGCCGCCGAACAGAGCAGCACCACTAATAGAATTGACGTTAAACCCAAGCGATGGATGGCAAATATCCTTAAGGGTAGATTTCGTTGCCTGCCAGGCGGCCGACCAGTTTGCATGCCATACTTCAGGATGAAATGCGATAAATCCGGCGACGATCAGGCCGAATAAAGCCAGCAGTTTTGTAGAAGTAAAAATATTCTGAATCCATTTACCCCCTTTCACTCCGCGGGTATTCGTATACGTTAGTAGAGCGATAATGCCGATCGAAGTAAGCTGGGCTGCACTGATCGTGAAATAGGTTGGATCGCCACAGGCATTTATTCCTGTCTGAAAACGGAGGATATGATTGTCTTCACTGAGTGCGGGTATCAGATAAGCTGCATATTTGGAAAAGGCAACGCCCACGGCTGCAATAGTGCCGGTTTGTATTACCGCAAACAGACTCCAGCCATATAAAAAGCTCACGAGCGGATTATATGCTTCTTTGAGGTAAACATACTGCCCACCTGCTTTCGGAAACATACCGCTGAGTTCGCCATAACTCACAGCGGCAGTCAGCGTCATAAATCCGGTGATGAGCCAAACCAGGATCAGCCATCCGGCCCCGCCCACATTTCGTACGATATCTGCGCTGACTATAAAAATTCCTGAACCGATCATGGATCCCGCAACGATCATGGTTGCATCCGTTAATCCCAGCGTCGGTTTAAAAGAATCGGTCTCTGCGGGCATAAAATAATTTGACCCGGAAGATAGTAAATCGAATGGAAAGCAACGAAGTGCGGGCGGGACTACTTTTTCTTATACTCTGCATTGAGGCCACCGACAAGATCATTGGTAATATTGTTGGCTGTATCCTTCAGGTATATGAATGAATTGGCGTCATAGGAAATAATATAATTGTACCCTTTCTTTTTATTGTATTCCCTGAGGTAGTCTTCAATTTTTTTTCTGATGTCGGCTTTCAGATCTTCATTATGCTTGAGCAGGGATTCCTGCAATGTTTGTTTGCGCATCTGGTAATTCTGCTGCATCTGGGCATATTCCTGTTGAGCTTCCTGACCTTCTGCCGGCGACATGGTAGGCGCTTTCTTCTGCCATTCTGTAATTTTCTTCTGGTAGTTTTTTTCCATACCGCTGAGCTCGGCATTCATTTCATTTTCTTTCCCCTTTACCTGGTCCAGCACATCCTTGAAATACTGGTAGTGTGCTTCCAGCGAATCCAGGTTGAAATAAGCCATACGCAAACTATTGGATGCCGGTTGTTGATTCAATTCGGACCCGGTTGTAACTACCGCTGCGGGCTGCGGTTTATGATAAACCACATAAAATAAAACACCTGTAAGCAGTAAGGCCAATAAACCCGGAACGATTGCAATATTTCTCATTTGAATAATTCTAAAATGAATGTTCAGTATACCAGATATAAAAGTAGGAAGCATTTCTGCTTCCTACTGCTTATTAATTCTTAAAGTTTGAACTCATTCTTCCTCGTCAAACTGCATGGCTTCGCGGGTGTTCTGGAGCAATTCATATTCCTCCTTGCTTCCTACGATCATGTTTTCAAACTCACGCAGGCCTGTACCAGCCGGAATCGGATGTCCCGTGATCACGTTTTCTTTCAGACCCATCATGTCATCAGTTTTACCCTGAATAGCTGCAGAAGACAGCACTTTCGTGGTTTCCTGGAAGGAAGCAGCTGAAATCCAGCTCTGTGTTCCCAGGGAAGCCTTTGTAATTCCAAGTAACATCGGTGCGGAAGTAGCGGAATGCGCATCCCTGAATTCTGCCAGTTTCTTATCGTTACGGCGCAGGATTGAATTTTCTTCCCTTACTTCACGCAGACTTACAATCTGTCCCGGTTTCAATTTGGCGGAATCGCCGGCTTCGGTTACTACTTTCTTATCGAAGATCCAGTCATTTTCATCCAGGAATTCAATTTTGTCAACTGTTTCATCTTCCAGGAATCGGGTATCTCCCGGATCAACGATATTCAGTTTACGCATCATCTGCCGAACGATCACTTCAATATGCTTGTCATTGATCTTCACACCCTGCAAACGATATACTTCCTGAATTTCATTCACCACATATTCCTGAACCGCAAATGGTCCCTTAATGGAGAGTATGTCGGCCGGAGCAACCTGTCCGTCGGAAAGTTGAGCACCTGCTTTGATAAAGTCACCATCCTGTGCCAGGATCTGGCGGGTCAGGGGAACAAGGTATTTCTTTACAATACCATCTTTTGCTTCCACGATTATTTCGCGGTTTCCTCTTTTGATATTACCAAAAGTAACTACACCGTCTATTTCTGAAACAACGGCCGGGTTTCCCGGATTTCTTGCTTCAAACAATTCTGTTACGCGGGGCAAACCACCCGTGATATCACGAAGTTTTCCAAGTACACGCGGAATCTTAACAATAACCTGTCCGCCACGAACTTCTTCGCCTTCCTCCATAATGATATGGCTTCCGACCGGCAGGTTATAATTCTTGATTTCCTTTCCGCTTTCAACAACGATTCCCGGAATTTTTGTTTTGTCTTTGGTATCGATAACCACTTTTTCACGATGGCCTGTTTGTTCATCGGCTTCTTCGCGGTAACGTGATTCCTTCAATTACATTTTCAAATTTCAGCTTACCGGTAATTTCACTGATCACAACGTTATTAAACGGATCCCATGTACAAATAATATCACCTTTGGCAACTTTCTGTCCGTCTTTTACGGTCAGGGTCGCACCATAAGGAACATTATTGGTAATCATCAGGCGGTCGTTCTTCACGTCCATGATCCTTACTTCTCCCGTACGTCCGATAACAACAGGTACTTTTACACCTTCATTATTTTCAGCCAGTACAGTTCTCAATCCGTCGAACTGGATCGTACCGTCGAATTTGGCGAGCAGTGAAGATTCTACAGATGCAGAACCTGCCACACCACCCACATGGAAGGTACGCAGGGTAAGCTGGGTACCCGGTTCACCGATTGACTGGGCAGCGATGATTCCAACGGCATCCCCTTTCTGCGCAGTGTAACCGGTCGCCAGATTCTTTCCATAACATTTTACACAAACACCACGCTTGCTTTCGCAGGTAAGTACGGAACGGATTTCTACCGTTTCAATACCGGCTTCTTCAATTTTCTTCGCAACCTCTTCTGTGATTTCGATGCCGCCTTTAGCGATGATCAGATCCGTCTGCGGATCATAAACATCATGGAGTGACACGCGACCCAGAATACGATCGTATAATGGTTCTACGATATCTTCATTATCCTTCAGTGCCGTTGTTGCAATACCTCTTAAAGTTCCGCAGTCTTCTTCCTTGATCACCACATCCTGTGCGACATCCACGAGACGACGGGTAAGGTAACCGGCATCGGCAGTTTTCAGCGCCGTATCGGCAAGACCTTTACGGGCACCATGGGTAGAGATGAAATAATCCAATACATTCAGACCGCCCTTGAAATTCGAAAGGATCGGATTTTCAATGATCTCACTACCGGTAGATCCGGATTTTCTGGGTTTGGCCATCAGACCGCGTATTCCGGCCAGCTGTTTGATCTGTTGTTTGGATCCACGCGCACCGGAATCAAGCATCATGTAAACAGAATTGAATCCCTGTTTGTCGGAGCTCAATTCGCGGATCAGCGTTTCTGTGATGCGGGTATCTACCCTCGACCAGATGTCGACGATCTGGTTATATCTTTCATTATTGGTAATCAGACCTGTATTATAGTTATCCCACACTTCATCCACTTCCACTTTCGCATTCACCAGCAATTCTTCCTTGTATCCGGGATGATGAGGTCATTGATGCTGAAAGACAGTCCGCCGCGGAAGGCCATACGGAATCCGAGCGGTCTTGATATCATCCAGGAATTTAGCCGTTTTTGGAACGTTGGTCCACTTGATGATATTACCGATGATTTCGCGAAGTGATTTCTTGGTGAGAAGCTGGTTTACAAATCCTACTTCAACCGGTGTAAACTGATTGAAAAGTACACGACCCACAGTTGTTTCCAGTAATTTCTTCTCGAGCACATCATTTTCATTCCTCACATTCACTTTGACCTTGATATATGCATGCAGGTCAAGCTGACCTTCGTTGTAGGCGATGATAACTTCTTCCGGACTGTAAAAAGCTTTTCCTTCGCCTTTTACTTTTTCAGTCAGTGGTTGATTTTTTTCCCTTTGTTATATAATACAATCCCAGAACCATGTCCTGTGAAGGCAGGGTGATGGGTGTACCGTTTTGCGGATTCAGAATATTATGGCTGGAAAGCATCAGCAACTGGGCTTCCAGTACGGCTGCACTGCTCAGCGGAACGTGCACGGCCATCTGGTCACCGTCAAAGTCGGCGTTGAATGCTGTACATACCAACGGATGCAACTGAATTGCTTTTCCTTCAATCAGCTTGGGCTGGAAAGCCTGGATAGACAAACGGTGAAGGGTTGGGGCACGATTCAGCATCACCGGATGACCTTTCAGAATATTTTCAAGAATATCCCAAACGATGGCTTCTTTGCGGTCAACCAGTTTGCGGGCTGATTTCACCGTTTTTACAATACCCCTTTCAATCAGTTTACGGATGATAAATGGTTTGAAAAGTTCAGCAGCCATATCTTTGGGTAATCCGCATTCATGCAATTTCAATTCAGGACCCACCACAATAACGGAACGACCGGAATAGTCAACACGTTTTCCCAGCAGGTTCTGACGGAAACGACCCTGTTTTCCTTTCAGTACATCACTCAATGATTTCAGCGCCCTTCCACCTTCCGCTTTAACGGCATTGGATTTACGGCTGTTATCAAAAAGTGAATCGATGGCTTCCTGCAGCATTCTTTTTTCATTACGCAGGATGACTTCCGGCGCCTTGATTTCCAATAAACGTTTGAGACGGTTATTACGGATGATCACGCGACGGTATAAATCATTTAAGTCAGAAGACGCGAAACGGCCGCCGTCCAGAGGAACCAGCGGGCGCAATTCAGGCGGAATAACGGGAATATATTGCATAACCATCCATTCCGGACGGTTTGTAATTCTTGTATTGGCATCGCGGAAACTTTCAACCACGCTCAGACGTTTTAATGCATCTGCCTTACGTTGCTGTGAAGTTTCATTGGCAGCTGCCGCGCGCAGGTCGAAGCTCAGCTGATCCAGGTCGATGCGCTGGAGCAGATCATGCACTGCTTCGGCACCCATCTTGGCGATGAACTTGGACGGATCATCGTCCGGCAGGTATTGATTGTCTTTCGGAAGTGTTTCCAGGATTTCGAGATATTCTTCTTCTGTCAGCAGATCACCCGGATTCTGATTTTTGTCAGCGCGGATACCCGACTGGATCACCACGTATCTTTCATAATATACAATGCTCTCCAGTTTCTTGGAACTCATTCCCAGCAGGTAGCCGGTTTTATTCGGAAGGCTTTTGAAATACCAGATATGAACAACCGGTACGACCAGCTTGATATGGCCCATGCGTTCGCGACGAACTTTCTTCTCGGTTACTTCCACACCGCAACGGTCGCACACGATTCCCTTGTACCGGATCCTCTTATATTTTCCGCAGGCACATTCGTAGTCCTTCACAGGCCCGAATATGCGTTCACAGAACAAACCATCCCTTTCGGGTTTGTAGGTTCTGTAGTTTATGGTTTCAGGCTTTAAAACTTCTCCGTAAGATCTTTCCAGAATGGAATCGGGAGAAGCAAGTCCGATGGTAATTTTTGAGAAAGTGGCTTTGGGACGATTTTCTTTTTTAATAGCCATATTTTTAATATCAGGTTTTTAAAAGACAGTGACCACAAATGCGTTTACAAAGCAGTTTTAAGACAGGATAGTACACCCCTATTTTGCAACATACTTTGTTGAAAATCAATAATTTACAGAGAAATAGATTTCTGAAAATGCCAGCATAAGGAGGGCAAAGGTACGTGGTTTGTATTAATTTACCAAGATATCGCCCCGGGCATTCCCGATTTAGAATTCTCAAAAATAAAGCCATTTTGCCGACTGGAATGATGCCTTGTCCAGACCGGTTCCGGGCAGCTTATTTTCCAAATTAAAAAGATCTCTGTTCCTCCCCGCAGAGCCGGTACAAAAATATATTCATTTGGACTACCTTAGTATCAATTTATATACTAAATAAGTAGTCCGCTATGCTTCCCTGGCAAACGATCATTACACTTCAGAAAGATAGTGATCACCCTGTTTATCTGCAGATTGCCAATGCCATCATACAGGAAATGAAAAAAGGCAGGATTGGACCGGGCATAAAACTTCCCGGCACCCGGCAGATGTCTGAATTATTACAAGTACATCGCAAAACCCTGGTCAGGGCCTATGAGGAACTCGATGCGCAGGGTTGGATTGAAATGCAGCCTTCCCGCGGCACGTTTACCAGCAAGGAATTACCGGAAATAAATCCCCGGCGGTTTTATCACAAAAAGAGAAAAACGAAATTCCTTTCCCGCGAAACCGGTTATGCGGTCAGCGTAAACAAGAATATCCGCACACCGGTATTGCCTTACCGAAACATCACCGGATTTCATGATGGTCCCGATGTCCGGCTGATGCCGGTAAAGGAACTGGGCAGAGCCTATAAAAGCATTATGTCCCGCGCTGTGAATTTGAAATACATGTCTTATGTAGAAATAGCCGGTGTTCAAAAATTCAGGGAAGTACTTTCAGAATATCTGAACAGCAGCCGGGGTCTGCAAACGACTTTTGAAAATATCATGATCACCCGCGGAAGTCAGCATGGAATGTACCTGATCACCTGCGTTCTTTTTTCCAAAGGAGAAAATATCATTGTGGGAGATACCAACTACTATTATGCCGATCACTGTTTTGAACATGCGGGCATGAACCTGGTTCGGGTTAAAGTGGATGAATCACGGAATTGATGTCGATGCCATTGAAAAAATCTGCAAACGAAAAAAAATCAAGGCCATTTATGTTACTTCCCACCATCATTATCCCACCACGGTTACCCTGATTGCATCGCGCAGAATCAAATTGCTTGAACTGTCGGAAAAATTCGGATTCATCATCATTGAAGATGATTACGATTATGATTTTCATTATCTGAGCAGCCCATACTTCCGCTGATCAGCGCAGATCAGAAAGGAATGATCATATATATCGGCACGCTGAGTAAAACCATTGCGCCGGCAATCCGGACGGGTTATGTGATTGCTCCGCCCAACCTGATTCTGGAACTGGCCAGGATAAGACAGCTCATCGATACGCAGGGTGATCCCATCATGGAACTGGCTCTTGCAGAAATGTTTTCCGACGGTGAAATCAGAAGGCATATGAAAAAAGCGCTCCAGGAATATCATCGGAGAAGGGATTTTCTTTGCTCACTGCTGACCAGTCAACTTTCAGATATAATCGATTTTAAAATCCCGGATGGTGGACTCGCCATTTGGGCAAAATTTGATAAATCGGTTCCACTCCCACCGCTTACGGAAAAATTAAAAGCGCAAGGACTCATTATATCCAATGGATTAATTCATAATACGGTTCCGCATCACTTAAATTCCACCCGCATGGGATTTGCATGGATGAATGAAAAAGAAGCCGAAAAAGCCATTAGCCATTCTGTCAAAACAATCGGCAAAAAATAAACACTCTGAAGTCTGCAGTCAACATCATTTCCCGTGATCGCCGGTCGTAATCCCCATTGCCGATTATCCATCGCCTGTCACCTGGAAAATGCCTCCGGATTACCGTTCAAACCGGACTACCTTATATATAAAACCGGCTACTATTGTAGTCCAAATGGTTTCTACTTTTATGTCGTACATTCATTCGTCATTAAAAAGTATCGCCATGAAAAAGTTTCTGATTCATTATTTATTTTCTGATCGCCGGATTCAGTTCAATGGCCGCTGTCAAAACTATCAATGAAAAACTGATACAGTCTTTCCGTGAAACATATCCGAATGCTGTGCAGGTAAGCTGGAAAGAATATCCCGAAACCTACGCTGTATATTTTGCAGAAGAAGGGATAAAAGCAACTATCGTTTTCCAAAAGGATGGAACTTTCCTGAAATCCACCCGTTATTATAAGGAAGAATTTCTGCCTTATTATCTGGTGGCTGTCGTCCGGGGAAAATTTCCTGACAGAAAGGATCTATGGTGTCACTGAAATTACCACTCCTTACAGTATCGAGTATTTTATCAAGCTGGAAGATGCTAAGAACTGGAGGACCATAAGAGTCGACAGTGAAGGCAATATCCGGGTAGTGGAAAAATTTAAAAAGGCATAGTTCGACTGGCCTGAAATGAATGAACCGCTGATGGATTTATTTTCATCAGCGGTTCATTTATTTTTACCCGTGCTGCTTCCGTGTTCTGTATATCTTATGGCGCTCTTGACCCGGTTGAAAAATTCATTCTGGAGTTCCAGGGTTTTTTTGTCCGCCTTAATTGCTTTTAACGCCTGCACCAGCGCGTCAATAAAGTTTTCATTCACCAGTTTGCCAAGTTCGGCTGTCGCTTTCGCCCCTTCCCCTGCATAATGATTCGGATAATCGGCATACCACCAGATTGCCGTATACACATTAGGAATATTCAGTCGGTTTTGATTTGCACCGGATTCATTTCTGGCAGATGTCCATTTTTACCAGATCAGGCCGCAGGTATAAGAGGGAAGATGTTTCTCTTTCTCCGGCATGCTGGTCACCCGCAGGATCTGATTTATGCAATTCAGCCATTTTTTTACGGTACGCAGAATCAGCAGGCGGTTCAAAAAAATAAACCGCATAATTCCGTTGCTTTTCCAGTCTTGTCTGAATGAAATACCGGATCAGTTGCGGATTTCCGCCATGACCGTTAATGATTACGATTTTCTTAAAACCGTTCCGTGCCGATCTCATCGCAGGTTGCTTCCAGCAAATCCCAGACTACCCGTTCCGGCAGGGCAAAAGTGCCATACTGATGTCTCGCCTCATTGATCTGGCCATAAAAATAATCCGGGAATACAACTGCGTATTCCTTTTTTGTGGCGCGGGCCGACCATTCCCTGACCTGGATCAGGTCGGATCCAATCGGCACATGGGGTCCATGTTTTTCAAGTATACCAATAGGTAATATGCAGGTTTGACCAGAGGCTTCCAGCGCTTTTGGCCATTCGCTGGCAGTCAGTTCATCCCAACGGCTATGTAATTCCTGCGCCATCGTATTACGACTAATAATTAAAAATACCAGTACCAGCCATACCAGTTTTTTCATTTTTTTGTCCATGTCATTTTTTTTATTTGAATTGAATTGATTTACACATTTGACTTAGGTTGTTGGACCGCACGAATGGTTTTGATAGAATATTATTCAGGTAACAAGTTTTTTTGAATCCATTTCATTTTGATAAAATTCCAGAACAGGCAGAAGGATACCAAGATAAAATGCAGTCATGAAGCGTTCTTCCAGCGAAGGGAAAAATAGAAAACGGGTGAAAATAATGAAAGCAATACCAGCCAGGAGACAGATGGTCCGGGTGGGTATCACAATGGATCGGTTAAGCCAGGCAAATCCGGCCATCAGCGCCAGCACCGGAAGCAGACTGGCACTCAGTGAGGCACAATAAATCAGCACCTGGTAACCATATGACTGAAAAGATTGCGCATAACCGAAATCGCGGAACCACCAGAAACCGCTGGTGAAATAATAATTCACCCAGACACAAATAGCCCCGGTAAAAAACAGGAATAAAAAATAAGTCAAGGATGGCATGAAAGTTTTTTCCTCCTTCACCGGCCAAAAATGCATCAGTGATAATAAGATTCCCGCTGCGATAAAGTTATCCAGCCTGATGAGAAGTGAAACCATCAGGAGCAGACCAGTCCATGCATATCCTTTTCCAAAATAAATACGATAGATGCAAAATGAAATGAAAAGATTGGAAAGTGCATCCGGAGTTGACAAGCGGGCCAGGATAAGAGATGGACTCATCAGCATGAAAACTGATGAAACGAACAGGGCGGTGGCGGGCTTAAATTTTTTGGAAGACCAATGGAAGGCCAGACAACCAATCAGAAAAAATGAAACCAGAGATGGAATACCAGTTGCAACAATATAAGAAATACCGAGGCTGTGTAAGGCGATAATCAACAAAACATAAAACGGTTTTATGCGGTAATAATTCAGAATATTACTGTCACTGTGATCCAGGTTATACAGGTGAAGTGCAGATTTCTCCCCTTTCAGTTCTGTTTCAATCAAGTGCCTGGTATCCGAAATTGCCTGCTGGTCGGACTTCCCTTCGAAGTTCATGGCCGTCGCGATGTAAAAGGACATATCACCATTATAGCCGGGAAGAAAACCCAGAAAACCTGTCAGCAAGGTAATAAAGATGAAAAAAAAGAGTCTCGCTTTTTTGAACGACATGTATAACAGTTAACTGAAGCTGCCTAGGATTCCAGTACCTGGCTATCTTTATTTCTTTCCAGGAATTTTTCGCGAATGATCATTTGCACCGGTACTTCCCGGATCTTGCTTTCCAGCCATGAAATAATATCCAGGTATACAAATGCCCTGGTTTCAAAACGATTTTTTTCATAGGTCTTCAGCCGGTCCAGCAATCTGGAGAATTCCGGTTTAAGTGTTTTGGGTCCCCATTTAAAAGACTTCCTCAAAAAACGGAATATTTCTTCTTCCACCAGGCTGAGGTTTTCCATTTTTGCCATGAAACGATATACGGATTTGATCAGGTATTCCAATAGATTATCATTGCCCAGTTCATAGTGCGCAATTAGATGGAGGAGGCGCGAATAACACTGAAGATCCGTGCGCAGATCCATTTTCCAATTGATTATCTTATTGAGGTATTTGATGGTATTTTCATAGTCACCACTTCCAAAATAAAGGCTGGCAAATTTGTAATAAAAGACCAGGATCCGGTGACGGTCCAGGTAAATCTCATATTCTTTCAGTTTATCTTCTATGAATGGAACCAGTTCAAGCCCTTCAGTAAAAGTGCCGTCAATAAAATGTTTGTTGATTTTTGCGATGTGCAGGTATACGAAAGTCTGGATCCGGTTATTATCATTTTCCTGCACAGCTTCAGAATGAAAAAAATTTTCAAAGCGAGTCAGTGTTTCCAGAAATTTCGGGTAGTTCAGCAGATCGAAATGAGCGCCAAGCAGGTTATGCATGCCCTTTATATAATGAGCAGTTTCAATGGAAATCATGCGCGGTTCCTTCTCGAACAATTCCACCCAGCGATGGGTAAACCGGTAATAAGAGAGGAAATCCTGTCCGATAAACGCAAACCAGCTGTAGCACTGATAGAGGTAAAGATTTTCGTAAAATCCTTTTAGGGCCGGCATCCGGGCCGGCAGTCTGGACTCAAAAAATTCTTTTACTGCGATCTCATCTTTTTCATTTCTTGCCACTCCGTGCTGAATATACCAGCCATATAATTGGAGGGAAAGGCTTGAGAGAGTGCCGGCAATCTGTATTTTTTCGTTTACCTCTTCCATTTCGGCCGCCAGTTTACCAGCCCGGTCCTGCATGCTCCGGGTGATATGGAGAGCCTCAATTTTTTGTTCGAAGAACAGGGTCTCGAGGGTGTAACTGTACTGGTGGAATTCCCGGGCATATTCCTTAATCCTGTCCAGTACTTTCAAACTTTGCAGGTATAGTCCCTGGTTATACAGAATTTCCGCATAATCCAGCTGCTCGTGGAGCTGGACAACGATATCATTCTCCCCGCGTATCAGCCGTAAGCTGGAAAGAATCTGCTTGTACAAATGGGCCTTGATATTGGAAAGCTGCTGTTTGGACAGGCGTTTGTTTTTCTCCAGAAGTTCATTTTCATCATAGACATCCATTTTGTCCAAAGCATCAAATAAGTAGATGATTTTCAGGTCTTCCGAGGCCGTATTTCGCTTCACATAAAGCTTGAAATTCCGTTTTTCGGACTTTTTAAGCGATTTAACAAGTTGATAGAGGGTATCTGATGAGCGGTTGGGCATCGTAATTTAAATGATCTAAATTAAGGACTGGCGCGGGTTTCAGCGGAAAAAACCACGTTTCTGAACTGTAATTCAAACGGGATTTTGATTTGTGCATTGAACCAAACAAAAATACCTTCGAAACAACTCATTTCCCAAAACGATATGAAAACCGATAAAATTTACATTTTCGATACTACCCTGCGCGACGGGGAGCAGGTTCCGGGCTGCAAACTCAATACGAAGGAAAAGCTGGAACTGGCCCTGCAACTGGAAGAGCTGGGGGTAGATATTATCGAAGCGGGATTCCCGGTCTCCAGCCCCGGGGATTTTCATTCGGTGGAAGAAATTTCAAAAGTAGTACGCCGGGCCAGCGTATGCGCCCTGAGCCGGGCCGTGAAAGCAGATATTGATGCCGCCGGAGAAGCCCTGAAAAAAGCAAAAAATCCCCGTATACATACCGGTATCGGCACTTCCGATTTACATATCAAAGCAAAATTCAACTCTAACCGGGAAGACATCATTCAGCGGGCCGTCCAGGCCGTAAAGTGGGCCAGAAACCTGGTGCCTGATGTCGAATTCTATGCTGAAGATGCCGGCCGGACAGAAAATGAGTATCTGGCCCGGGTGATCGAAGCCGTGATTAATGCCGGTGCTACAGTGGTAAATATTCCGGATACCACCGGATATTGTCTGCCGCATCAGTACGGAGAAAAAATCGCCTATCTCAAAAACCATGTAAGCAATATCGATAAAGCAATTATTTCCTGTCACTGCCACAATGATCTCGGCCTGGCCACTGCCAATTCCATTGCCGGTATTATCGCCGGCGCCCGCCAGATTGAATGTACCATCAACGGTCTGGGCGAAAGGGCCGGAAATACAGCTCTGGAAGAAGTGGTGATGATCATCCGCCAGCACGCACACCTTGGATTTTCTACCAGTATTAAAGCACCTTCCCTTAATCCGGTAAGCAGACTGGTCGCTGAAACCATGCGTATGCCGGTGCAGCCAAATAAAGCCATTGTGGGTGGAAACGCCTTTTCACATTCTTCCGGTATTCACCAGGATGGATTTCTGAAAGATGCACAGACCTATGAAATTATTAATCCGGATGAAGTGGGCGCCGACGGCTCCAAGATTGTACTTACCGCCCGCAGCGGGCGCAGTGCACTTGCCCATCGTTTCCGGATTCTCGGATATGATTTTACCCGAAATGAAATCGATACCCTCTATAATGAATTTCTTCGTCTGGCTGATACGAAAAAAGAAGTCGGTGAAGAAGATTTGCATGAACTCTCCAAACTGACGGTGATTGCTTAAAAAACCAATGCCTGTTTGTGTTTAAGAACTCCGGCAGCGAGCCATTAAATTTTATATGAAACCAAAAACACTTTTCGAAAAAATCTGGAATACCCATGTGGTAAAAACCATTGAAGAGGGTCCGTCCGTTTTATATATCGACAAGCATTTTATCCATGAAGTAACCAGCCCGCAGGCTTTCCGGGGTCTCGAAGAAAGAGGACTTCCTGTTTTCCGGCCGGAACAGATTGTCGCAACCGCTGATCATAATGTTCCCACGGAAAATCAGCACCTGCCCATCAAAGAAGCACTTTCCCGGCTGCAGGTTGATATGCTGGATAAGAATTGTAAAAAATTCGGCATTGAACTATATGGCCTCGGTCATCCTTACCAGGGCATTGTACACGTGATCGGGCCCGAAATGGGATTCACCCAACCGGGCATGACCATTGTTTGCGGCGACAGTCATACGTCCACCCATGGCGCTTTCGGCACCATTGCTTTCGGTATAGGAACAAGCGAAGTGGAAATGGTGATGGCCACGCAGTGCCTGCTTCAGACAAAGCCCAAACTGATGCGCATCAATGTGGAAGGAACCCTTCATCCGGCCGTATTATCGAAAGACATCATTTTATATATCATCGCAAAAATATCTGCCAGCGGAGCAACAGGTTATGCCGTGGAATATGCCGGTCAGGCGATCCGGGATCTTTCCATGGAAGCCCGCATGACCATCTGCAATATGAGTATCGAGATGGGCGCACGCTGCGGAATGATCGCCCCGGATGAAACTACTTTCAGCTATATGAAAGGAAGAAAATTTGTTCCGCAGGGGGAAGCCTGGGATAAATCACTGGCCTACTGGAAAACACTATTTACGGATCCTGAAGCTGAATTTGATGCGGAATTAAATATCGATGCGTCAGAAATTGAACCGATGATCACCTATGGCACCAATCCGGGCATGGGCATTGGCATCAGCGGTCATGTTCCGAATCTGCGGGACGTGGAAGAAAAAGAAAAACTTTCATTTGAAAAATCCCTTCGCTATATGGGCCTGGAACCCGGTATGGGTATCAAGGGGAAAAAAGTGGACTATGTTTTTATCGGCAGCTGTACCAACAGCCGAATCGAAGACCTGCGGCTTGTGGCTTCTTTTGTAAAAGGAAAACAAAAAGCCAAAGACGTTCAGGTTTGGATTGTACCAGGCAGCAAGCAGGTGGAAAAACAGGCCCATGAAGAAGGTATTGATAAAGTATTTGAAGACGCGGGATTTATTCTTCGCCAGCCGGGCTGTTCCGCCTGCCTGGGCATGAATGAAGATAAAATTCCTGCCGGGAAATATTGTATTTCCACCAGCAACCGGAATTTCGAAGGGAGACAGGGACCCAATGCCAGGACATTCCTGACCAGCCCGCTGACTGCAGCGGCGGCAGCTATCACGGGCAGGGTAAGTGATATCAGGGAACTGATTTGAATATGTGAGAATGTGGAATTATGGAAGTATGGAAGAATGGAAGAATTGAATTTGAAATCTGAAAGTGATAATGAAAAATTAATAGCATGCGAATGTTTGAAATCACGAATCCCAAATTATATAATCGATGAAAGCAATAAAAAAGATCATTAGCCCTGCTGTACCAATAAATATCGAAAACATCGATACTGACCAGATCATCCCTGCGCGCTTTCTTAAAGGCAACCAACCGGGATGGATTTGGGAAAAACCTTTTCCGTGACTGGCGTTATGAAAACGACGATGAAAAACAACCCCGTCCCGGATTTGCGCTTAATGATGCCCGTTATAATGGCCGCATACTGGTGGCCGGCAAAAATTTCGGATGCGGATCCTCCCGGGAACATGCAGCCTGGGCCATCAAAGACTATGGATTCGACGTAGTCGTCAGCAGTTTTTTTGCCGACATCTTTAAAAACAATGCCCTTAACAATTTTTGCCTGCCGGTTACCGTAAGTGATGAATTCCTGAATGAAATATTTGAAGCCATCAGCCTGAATGCATCCATCCCGATTACAGTAGATCTCGAAACCCAGACGATCAGTTTTGAAGGAAGAGACAAAAAAATAATTAAGGAAGAATTTGAAATCAGTAAATACAAAAAAACCTGTCTGCTCAACGGGTATGACGATATCGACTACCTGCTGAATATGAAAGAAGAGATTACCGCCTTTGAAAAAAAACCTATTACCCCGAATGCGATATGAACAAGAATATAGTTGTTATTGAAGGAGACGGCATAGGACCTGAAGTTACCCGGCAGGCCGTCAAAGTACTCAACGCAGTTGCTGAATGCTTTCATCATGAATTCCATTACCGGTATTGCCTGATGGGTGCAGTGGCGATTGACAAAACAGGAAACCCGCTTGCCCGATGAGACGATTGAACTTGCCCTGGAAAGCGATGCCATTCTCTTTGGTGCGATCGGCCACCCGAAATACGACAATGATCCTTCAGCCAAAGTCCGGCCGGAGCAGGGACTTGCTGAAACTCAGAAAATCCCTGCAACTCTATGCGAATATCCGTCCCATCAGCACCTATCATTCCCTGCATCATCTGTCTCCTTTGAAAACAAAAAATCTTGAAGGGGTGGATTTTATTATTTACAGGGAACTGACAGGGGGCATTTATTTTGGAAAAAAAGAAACCAGTGCGGATCAGAACAGTGCGACGGATGAATGCACCTACAGCAGGGAAGAGATTGAACGTATTGCGCACCTCGCATTCAAAAAGGCAGCGTCAGCGAAGAAAAAAATTAACCCTGGTTGACAAAGCCAATGTACTGGAAACATCCAGGCTCTGGCGCAGAGTGGTCCAGGAAATTGCCAAAGGATACCCGGATGTAAGCCTGGACTTCCTGTTCGTGGACAATGCTGCCATGCAGATCATAGTCAATCCAAAACAATTCGACGTCATCCTCACTGAAAATATGTTTGGCGACATCCTCAGCGATGAAGCCAGTGTGATCAGTGGTTCGCTGGGACTGCTTCCTTCCGCATCAGTCGGAAAGGGACCGGCCCTATTCGAACCCATTCACGGGTCCTATCCTCAGGCAGCCGGAAAAGATATTGCCAACCCGCTGGGATCGGTGCTTTCTGCAGCCATGATGCTGGACCATTTTGAATTGCATAAAGAAGCGGCACTGGTACGGGAAGCGGTGGAATGGACCCTGATCCATGGATTTGTAACCAAGGACATTGATCCCGTGAATTTCTATTTCACAACCACCATCGGGGAACTGATCAGCGATTACCTGGTGGGAAAGATTTCGGGCTCTGAACTGAACCAGGAAAATATAGCGCTGAGGAAGTCAACCATTATTTAGTTCTTTGTTTTATCATTCGCGGTTCGTATATTCGCTTTAACACGTCTTATGTTGAAAAGCAGTATATATAATAAAATTCTGGTTGCCCGCCTTGTGGTGGTCATTATTATTATTGTACTGACTATTCCCGGAGGCGGTTAACGCGTTAAAATTTCAAATTATTTATAACGACCCGCCTCAAAAGGCGGGTTTCTTTTTTTATTATGGCAGAACTCAACAAATATTCCAGGACATTAACGCAGGATGAAACCCAACCCGGGGCACAGGCCATGTATTATGCCATCGGTTTTACCGAAGATGATTTTAAAAAGGCGCAGGTGGGCATTGCCAGTATGGGATGGGATGGTAATCCCTGCAATATGCATCTGAACGATCTGGCCAAAGCGGTTAAGGACAGTATCAATAAAACCAACCTGCTGGGACTGATCTTTCATACGATCGGCGTAAGTGACGGCATCAGCATGGGCACAGACGGCATGCGTTATTCACTGGTCAGCCGGGATATCATTGCGGACAGTATTGAAACCAATGCCGGTGCCCAGTATTATGATGGCATAATTACCATTCCGGGTTGTGATAAAAATATGCCGGGTTCAATAATGGCCATGGGTCGTTTAAATCGTCCGGGTATCATGTTATACGGAGGAACTATTGCGCCGGGTCATTATAATGGCCAGGACCTGAATATTGTTTCAAATTTTGAAGCGCTCGGTCAGAAAATTGCGGGCAACCTGAGTGAGGCGGATTTCAAAGCTATTGTAAGAAATAGCTGTCCGGGTGCCGGCGCCTGTGGCGGAATGTATACAGCCAATACCATGGCGAGTGCTATTGAAGCTTTGGGGATGAGCCTTCCTTATTCTTCTTCCAATCCCGCGCTGAGTGAAGACAAACAGCGGGAATGTAAAGCCATCGGGGCTGCAATCAATTTACTGCTGGAAAAAGATATCAAACCGCGGGATATCATGACGCGCAAGGCATTTGAAAATGCGATTACCGTCGTCATGGTTCTTGGCGGATCGACGAATGCCGTACTGCATTTGATTGCCATGGCAAAAAGTGTGGATGTTCCTCTGACGCAGGATGATTTCCAGGTGATCAGCAATAAGATTCCGGTCCTCGCTGATTTTAAACCCAGTGGTAAATACCTGATGGAGGACCTTCATCAGTATGGCGGCGTACCAGCTGTAATGAAATATCTGTTAAAGAACAAACTTGCTTCATGGAGACTGTTTGACGGTTACCGGTAAGACCGTAGCTGAAAATCTGAAAGAAGCTCCCGATCTCGATTTTGACAAACAAAAAATAATCATGCCCCTGGATAAGCCAATCAAGGCAACCGGGCATTTGCAGATTTTATATGGCAACCTTGCCGAAGGAGGAAGTGTCGCAAAGATCAGCGGAAAAGAAGGGGAACGATTTGAAGGAACCGCAAGAGTTTTTGACGGCGAACACGATTTAATCGCCGGTATTCAATCCGGAAAGGTACACGCCGGGGATGTGGTAGTGATAAGAAATATCGGTCCGAAAGGTGCACCTGGTATGCCTGAAATGCTGAAACCCACCGGTGCCATTATCGGGGCCGGCCTGGGGAAAACCGTCGCACTGATAACTGATGCACGTTTTAGCGGAGGAACCCATGGATTCGTAGTAGGACATATTACTCCGGAAGCATACGACGGAGGTTTAATAGCCCTGGTGGAAGACAATGACATCATCGAGATCGATGCGGTCAAAAATTCCATCACATTAAAAGTGAGCGATGAAGTGATTGCAGCAAGAAGAAAAAAATGGAAACAGCCGGCGCTGAAGGCAACCAAGGGTGTTTTATTTAAATATGCCCAGGTTGTGAAAGATGCTTCGCAGGGTTGTGTACGACGAGATGAAGATAAGCGAGTATAACGAGATCAACGGCCAACTGTCAACGTCAACGAATAAAATTAGGATTTATAAAATTGAAGTAATGGAAACGCTCGAAGTGAAAAAAACAAAGACATCAAAGGCAAAACAAAAAGTCAGGAAATTATCCGGATCAGCCGCTTTACTGGAAGTATTTCTTTCAGAAAAAGTGGAAATCATTTTCGGATATCCCGGCGGAGCCATTATGCCGATTTATGATGCCTTGTACGACTACCAGCAGAAAATGAATCATGTGCTTGTTCGTCACGAACAGGGTGCCATACATGCTGCCCAGGGTTATGCCCGTAGCTTCCGGCAAAACCGGAATCGTATTTGCCACCAGCGGCCCGGGCGCAACAAACCTCGTTACCGGACTTGCCGATGCCATGATCGACAGCACACCGCTGGTATGTATTACCGGCCAGGTATATGCGCATCTGCTGGGAACGGATGCATTCCAGGAAACAGACGTAATCAATATCACCACCCCGGTAACCAAATGGAATTACCAGATAACCGATGCAACCGAAATTCCATCTGTTCTTGGCGAAGGCCTTTTATGTGGCGGCAAGCGGCAGACCCGGACCGGTACTTATAGACATTACCAAAAATGCGCAGATACAGGAATTCGATTTCGAAGAATATGTTCCCTGCGAACATATCCGCAGCTACCGGCCCAAACCAATCGTCCGGAAAGAATATGTGGAAGAAGCAGCCAACCTGATCAATCAGGCAAAAAAACCATTTGTCATTTTCGGTCAGGGTGTTATTCTCGGACAGGCAGAAAATGAGTTTAAGAATTTCCTGGACAAATCCGGTATCCCGGCTGCGTGGACCATACTCGGTATGAGTGCGATTCCCACCGACCATCCGCTCGCTGTCGGCATGCTGGGTATGCATGGCAATTATGGCCCCAATGTACTGACAAACGAATGTGATGTTCTGATTGCCATCGGGCATGCGTTTCGACGATCGGGTTACCGGACGTCTGGATAAATATGCCAAACAGGCAAAAGTGATTCATCTGGATATTGATCCGGCAGAAATAGATAAAAATGTAAAGTCCACGGTACCGGTCTGGGGCGATTGTAAAGAAACCCTTCCCACTGCTCACGCAATTAGTGGAAAGAAAAACACATACTGCCTGGCACCAGAAATTTAAGGATTACCAGAAACAGGAAGATGAAAAATGTATTTATCCCGAAATGCATCCTGCCACCGATATCCTTTCCATGGGCGAAGTGATCGATGCATTAAATGAACTGACTGGTGGTAATGCAATACTGGTTACCGATGTCGGTCAGCACCAGATGGTGACCTGCCGGTACGCGAAATATAATCAGACCAAAAGTAATATCACATCCGGCGGCCTCGGTACGATGGGCTTTGCCCTGCCTGCTGCCATCGGCGCAAAATTCGGTGCACCTGAAAGAACAGTCATCGCCATCGCCGGCGATGGCGGATTTCAGATGACCCTGCAGGAGTTGGGAACGATTATGCAGACAGACCTGAATTTGAAAATCATTGTACTCAATAACCAGTTTCTGGGAATGGTTCGCCAATGGCAGGAACTTTTTAATTACCGGAGATATTCTTTCGTGGATATACAGAGTCCTGACTTTGTGGAGCTGGCAAAATCATACCGGATCGCCGGACAAAAAGTAACTGAGCGGGCTTCGCTTAAAAAAGCTTTGAAGGAAATGCTGGATACTCCCGGCGCTTATTTACTGGAGATTATGGTAGGAAAGGAAAACAATGTATTCCCCATGGTTCCGCAGGGATGCAGTGTGAGTGAAATCAGGCTAAGCTGAGGAAAGTGTGGGAAGTGTGGAAGTGTGGAAGTGTGGAAGTATGGAGTATTGAATATGTAAGCAAGAAGACGTTGAAAAGTTAATATCATGAATGATTCTGTTCTCAGAGAAGTACCTGTTCAGTATGAATCCATAACGAAGGCAACAAAAGCGTTGTCTTTCAATATGAATTCGGATTTGTATACGGGCAGTTTGCTGAAAACACTGGTTAGTTCCAGAAAAGCCGGCAGGATACTGGAGCTGGGAACGGGCGGTGGTCTTGCTACATCCTGGATTCTGGAAGGAATGGATCAGGATACGAGGCTTTTGACTGTTGAAAACAATGCGGCATTGGTCGAAATTGCAAGACAACAATTAAACGATCCACGCATTGAGTTTATTCTGGCAGATGGTTATGACTGGCTGAAAAATTATAATGGTGAAAAATTCGATTTGATATTCGCAGATGCGATGCCCGGGAAATATGATTTATTTGACGAAACGATCGCATTATTGAAACCGGGCGGATTTTATATTATTGACGACATGCTGCCACAACCAAACTGGCCGGCAGGACATGCAGAAAAGGCTGATGATTTTATTGTTATGCTGGAATCCAGAAAGGACCTGGTGCTGACAAAAATGAACTGGTCAACGGGAATCATAATTGTTGTAAAAAAGTAAAATCGTATTTACTTTTTAAATTTTAATTTTTAATATGATAAAGCAGGAATTCACCATAACAGTATATACGGAAAACCAGATCGGTTTACTGAACCGTATAGCCATCATTTTTTCCAGGAGAAAAATTAATATCGAAAGCCTGAACACCTCCCCTTCAGAGATTGAGGGCATTCACCGCTTCACGATCGTCATTAATGAAACGGAAGACGTGGTAAAAAAACTTTGCCGCCATATTGAAAAGCAGGTGGAAGTGCTGAAAACTTATTTTAATCAGAATGATGAGATCGTATGGCAGGAACTTGCTTTATATAAGGTTTCTACAGACCAGATTGTGGAGAAAGTAAAAGTGGAGCGGCTGTTAAGGCAGTTTGGTGCAAGGGCGATAGTGATCCGAAAAGATTATACAGTCTTTGAAACCACAGGTCACCGGGAAGAAACCAATGGTTTACTCGAAGCGCTGGAACCTTATGGCGTCATAGAATTTGTCCGTACGGCTCGTGTGGCCATTATCAATGCGAGCAGTGGCTTCCATGAAAAGCTGAAAGAATTCGAGCAAACCGAACCGGGAGAAGAAGTGATTGAAAACGAATACCTGGATAAACAGGATGAGGTGTTCAGTATGTAGTATGGAAGTATGGGAGTATGGGAGTGTGAAGATGAAATTACCGAAAATGGTTAACGGATAACAGTTCTGAGTTAAATATTAAAATAAAAAAGCTTTAAGCTTTGGGCTTCAGGCATACAAACAACAATCATAAAAATTCAATTTAAAAAAATGGCAACATTAAATTTCGGCGGAGTTGATGAAACGGTTGTAACCCGCGAAGAATTCCCGCTTTCGAAAGCCCAGCAGGTTTTAAAAGATGAAGTGGTGGCTGTGATCGGTTACGGTGTGCAGGGACCGGGCCAGGCACTGAACCAGAAAGATAATGGAGTAAATGTAATTGTTGGTCAGCGGAAAAATTCCAAGACCTGGGACAAAGCCGTCCGCGATGGATTTGTTCCCGGAGAGACACTTTTTGAAATTGAAGAAGCCCTGCAAAAAGGAACCATTATATGTTATTTGCTCAGTGATGCGGCACAGATTGAATTGTGGCCGACAGTAAAAAAACACCTGACCAAAGGAAAGGCTCTCTATTTTTCCCATGGATTCGGAATTACGTTTAAAGAACAGACCGGAATCATACCTCCTCCCGATGTGGATGTTTTTCTCGTTGCACCCAAAGGTTCAGGTACTTCTCTGAGAAGAATGTTTCTGCAGGGCCGGGGTCTGAACAGCAGCTATGCCATTTTCCAGGATGCGACAGGCAGGGCCAAGGAACGCGTGATCGCACTGGGCATCGCCGTGGGAAGTGGTTACCTTTTTGAAACCAATTTCAAAAAAGAAGTTTACAGTGACCTGACCGGAGAACGCGGCACATTGATGGGCGCTATCCAGGGAATCTTTGCTGCCCAGTACCAGGTACTGCGTGACAAAGGACACACTCCTTCCGAAGCATTCAACGAAACCGTGGAAGAACTCACACAAAGCCTTATGCCGCTCGTAGCCGAGAATGGAATGGACTGGATGTACGCCAACTGTTCCACAACCGCTCAACGGGGTGCACTGGACTGGTGGAAAAAATTCCGTGATGCAACTGCACCGGTATTCAAGGAATTGTATGAGAGCGTGGCTTCAGGAAAAGAATCCCAACGTTCCATCGACAGCAACAGCAAGACCGATTATCGCGAAAAACTTGAAGTAGAATTGAAAGAACTCCGCGATAGTGAAATGTGGCAGGCAGGAAAAACAGTCAGAAGCCTTCGCCCGGAAAATCAAGCTGCACCGGTCCTAAAATCAGATAAAAAGCTGGCAGAAAAAGTATAATCATGGAAACCTCAACACGCGCCATCCGGCTGGATGTGCATGGAGCATCAGAAAGATTGAAAAAAGTGGTTATCAGAACGCCACTGGTATTAAATCAGAACCTTTCGCGCAGATATCATTGCAATGTTTATCTCAAAAGGGAAGATCTTCAGGTTGTGCGATCCTATAAGATCAGGGGCGCATACAATATGATGAGCAGTTTTTCGGAAGAAATTCTGAAAAAAGGAGTCGTATGTTCCAGTGCCGGAAACCATGCCCAGGGATTTGCCTATTCCTGCAAAAAACTAAACGTGAAAGGGGTCGTTTTCATGCCCATCATCACGCCCAAACAAAAAGTGGATCAGACGAGGATGTTTGGTGAAGATTTTGTCGAGATCAAACTCATCGGTGATACATACGATGACTGCGCGATAGCAGCAAAAAAATTTACTGCCGAGAATGACATGGTTTTTATTCCACCGTTTGAGGATCTCCGTATCATCGAAGGCCAGGCAACCGTCGCTCTCGAAATCCTGGAAGATCTTTCTGTAATCGATTATCTTTTAGTACCGGTAGGTGGCGGTGGACTGGCATCGGGAGTAGGCACTTATTTCAAAACCTATTCACCGAAAACCAGGATCATCGGCCTCGAACCAGAAGGTGCTCCGTCCATGGCGGAAGCATTCAAAGCAGGTCAACCAGTTACACTGGAGAAGATAGACCGGTTCGTGGACGGTGCCGCAGTAAAAAGAACCGGTGACCTCACTTTTTCAATTTGCCGTGAAATGCTCGATGCACTGGACCTGGTACCGGAAGGCCGGATATGTTCCACCATCCTCAGACTTTATAATGAGGATGCCATTGTAGTAGAACCTGCAGGTGCGCTCTCGATAGCCGGACTGGAAAATCTGCAAAGATTCCATCCGGGGTAAGAATGTAGTTTGTATTGTAAGCGGAAGTAACAATGATATTGACAGGATGCCGGAAATAAAAGAACGATCCCTTCAATATGAAGGACTGAAACATTATTTTCTCATCCGCTTTGCACAGCGTCCGGGTGCCCTCAAAGAATTTGTGAATAATGTTCTGGGACCGACAGACGATATCACCCGCTTTGAATATATGCAGAAAACAGATAAGGAATCCGGTCCGGCTGTGGTGGGTATTGAACTGGTCAGCCGAGCCGACTATGATGTGCTGTTGGAAAACATGAAAAAATATCAGATTGACTTTACGGAAATCAATAAAAGCGATACACTGTTTAGTCTGCTGGTTTAGTTTTAGAAAAATATAAAAGGTGAAAGGAAGAAGGAAAAAGGCCAGCTGAACATTTCGGTTAATCACTTGTTTTTTATAGAAATTGTTCATTTTTTACTGATAACTTTTTGCTTTTTACTTGAAGGATTATGGGTTTTTTTAGTATTTTTAAACGAATCCCTCCTTTCCTTAGAAAAAACGACAGAATTACGATTGTTCGTTGATGCCATTCACTGCTTAACCGAAATAAATGGAACAAAATCAGGGATTATACCATCCTTCTTTTGAGCGGGATGCCTGTGGCATCGGCTTTGTCGCCAATATAAAAGGCAACAAATGTCACCAGATCATTTCAGACGCCCTGACAATCCTGGAGCATATGGAGCACCGGGGTGCCTGTGGTTGTGAAATCAACACGGGAGATGGTGCTGGTATCATGATCCAGACCCCGCATGAATTCTTTTTTGACGAATGCATCCGGCTGGGATTTCATCTGCCTGCCTATGGCAAATACGGGGTGGGAATGATTTTCTTTCCAAGGGATCTGATGCTCAAGGAAGAATGCCGTGATATCTTTAACCGCGCTGCCGACAAACTGGGCCTCGAAGTACTGGGTTATCGCAAAGTTCCGGTAAACCCCGATGGAATCGGACCTACAGCACTTTCTGTAGAACCGGATATTGAACAGGTTTTTATTGCCAGTCCCGATCACATCAATGATCCGGAGGAATTCGAAAGAAAACTTTTTATCCTTCGGAATTATTCCAGCCATCTGATTGAGAATTCTGTCAAAAAAGATCCGATCGGTTTTTATCTCGCTTCGCTTTCTTACAAAACCGTTGTATACAAGGGGCAACTTACCAGCATGCAGGTGCGGCATTATTTTCCTGACCTGAACAATAACCGTATCGTGTCAGCATTCGGACTTGATTCATTCCCGTTTTGCGACCAATACTTTCCCTTCCTGGAAACTCGCCCAGCCATTCCGCTATATTGCCCACAACGGGGAAATCAATACCGTTCAGGGAAATTTAAACTGGCTGAAGACGAGTGAAAAAGGTTTTGAATCTCCTTACTTCACCAAAGAAGAAATGGAGATGCTTCTGCCGCTAATTACCGAAGGACTAGTCTGATTCTGCCTGCCTTGATAATATGATCGAACTGCTGTTGCTATGCGGCCGGTCACTGCCCCATGTGATGATGATGCTGATCCCCGAAGCCTGGGATGGCAATGACCAGATGGATCCGGTAAAAAAAGCATTTTACGAATACCATGCTTCTATGATGGAGCCCTGGGACGGACCTGCTTCAATTTCATTTACAGATGGAAAAATGATCGGTGCCACACTCGACCGGAATGGTCTCCGTCCGTCCCGTTATTGTGTTACTACAGACGACCGGGTAATCATGGCTTCAGAAACCGGAGTGCTTCCGATAGATCAGAAAATCATCCGTGAAAAAGGAAGGCTGCAGCCGGGAAAAATGTTTGTGGTGGATATGGAACAGGGAAGAATCATCAGCGACGATGAGCTGAAAAATAAAATCTGTTCTTCCAAACCCTATGCGGAATGGCTGAATAAATATAAGATCCGGCTGGAAGAATTGCCCGAGCCCCGGGTTGCTTTCACCGAACTACACCACGACCAGATTTTTAAATATCAGAAAGCATTTGGATATACAACAGAAGATGTTGAATCCATCATCACTCCGATGGCACTGGATGGAAAGGAACCGATCGGTTCCATGGGTTCAGATATTCCACTGGCTGTACTCAGTGATGAACCACAGCATCTCAGCAGCTATTTCAAACAGTTGTTTGCACAGGTGACCAACCCGCCGATTGATCCGATCCGCGAACGATTGGTGATGTCTCTGGCGACATTTGCCGGAAATAACGGAAACCTACTGGTAGAAGATCCACTGGCCTGTCATTGCGTTGCACTAAAACATCCGGTGCTTTCCAACCATGAACTGGAAAAAATCCGCAGTATCGATACCGGCATTTTCCAGGCTAAAACACTTCAACTTTATTTCAGGGCCGATGGTAAACCCGGCTCCATGCAGGCAGGAGTTGAAAGACTTTGCCGATATGCAGTGGATGCCGTACTCGACGGATTTGAAGTATTGATCTTATCGGACCGCGCCATTGATTCGGATCATGCACCGATCCCCTCCCTGCTGGCTACAGCTGCGGTTCATCATCACCTGATCCGAAAAGGACTACGCGGACAAGTAGGTATTATCGTTGAAGCCGGCGATGTATGGGAAGTGCATCATTATGCCTGTCTTATCGGATTCGGTGCAACAGCCATCAATCCTTACCTGGCGCTGGCAACCATTCAGGATGCACGAGCTTACCGGCAAACTGCAAACTGACCATTGAACCCGACCAGCTCAAGAAAAATTATGTGAAAGCTGTCAATGAAGGCTTACTGAAAGTATTTTCCAAGATGGGAATTTCCACCCTGCAATCTTACCAGGGCGCGCAGATTTTTGAAATCATCGGACTCAATCATACCGTGGTTGATAAATATTTTACCGGCGCCACTTCCCGCATCGAAGGCATGGGTCTGGATGAAATCGCACGCGAAACCCTGGCCAAACATTTATTTGCATTCAGCCCGAAAGATATTCCGGTGGAACGGCTTACCGACCGGCGGTGTATACCAGTGGAAACGGAAAGGAGAATTTCATCTCTTCAACCCGAATACGATTCATTTCCTGCAGTATTCCACCCATATGAATGACTATGCATCGTTCAAAAAATATTCCAAGCTGGTAAATGACCAGATGGAAAAAGCAGCGACTATCCGCGGCATGTTTCAGTTCAAAAGAAACCGGCCTTCCATTCCGCTGGAAGAGTGTTGAACCGGAAGAAAGTATTCTGAAAAGATTCGCGACCGGCGCGATGAGTTTTGGTTCGATTTCTCATGAAGCGCATTCAACCCTGGCCATTGCCATGAACCGGATCGGTGCAAAAAGCAACACCGGTGAAGGCGGCGAAGATGAATTCCGTTTTGAAACACTGGAGAATGGTGATTCCATGCGGTCTGCCATCAAACAGGTAGCATCCGCCAGGTTTGGTGTGACGAGTTATTATCTCACACAGGCAGATGAACTACAGATCAAAATGGCGCAGGGAGCGAAACCCGGTGAAGGTGGTCAATTGCCCGGTCACAAAGTGGATGAATGGATCGGGAAAGTAAGGCATTCCACCCCCGGCGTGGGATTAATCTCTCCTCCGCCGCATCATGATATTTATTCCATCGAAGATCTCGCACAATTAATCTTTGATCTGAAGAATTCCAACCGTACAGGCGAGGATTAATGTAAAGCTGGTTTCAAAAGCCGGTGTCGGAACCATTGCTGCAGGTGTTGCAAAGGCAAAATCAGATGTGATCCTGATATCAGGTCACGATGGTGGAACAGGCGCCTCCCCGATCAGTTCTATCCGGCATACGGGTCTTCCCTGGGAACTCGGACTGGCAGAATCGCACCAGACGCTGGTAAAAAATAAATTACGCAGCCGCGTGGTATTGCAAACCGACGGACAATTAAAAACCGGTCGTGATATTGCCATTGCAACTCTTCTGGGTGCGGAAGAATGGGGCGTAGCTACAGCGGCCCTGGTGGTGGAAGGTTGTATCCTGATGCGCAAATGCCATATGAATACATGTCCCGTGGGTGTCGCCACGCAGGATCCCGAATTGAGAAAAAGATTTACCGGAAATGCTGATCACGTGGTGAACCTTTTTAAATTCCTGACCCGGGAATTACGCGAAATCATGGCAGAACTCGGTTTCCGAACCATCGAATGAAATGGTAGGACAGGTAGAATGTCTTGAAGTAAATAATAATCTCAAACACTGGAAAACAAAAAAATTAAACCTTTCACCGATTTTATACAAAGAGCCCACTTCCATGTATACCGGAATCTATCATATGGAAGACCAGGATCATGGACTTACAGATGTGCTGGACTGGAAATTGCTCGAAGCCGCCAAACCGGCACTTCGAGTCAGGACAAAAAGTATCGGCCTCATTTAATGTGAAGAATACGAACCGCACCATCGGCACTATCTTGTCCAATGAAATTTCCAAGATATATAAAGTCGAAAGGACTGCCCTCAGATACCATTCATTTCAAATTGAAAGGAACAGCAGGGCAAAGTTTTGGTGCATTCAATACCCATGGTGTAACCCTGGAACTGGAAGGTGATGCCAATGATTATTTCGGAAAGGGATTGTCCGGTGCCCGGCTGATCGTATATCCTGCAACTAATGCCGGATTTGTGCCGGAAGAAAATTTCATCATAGGGAATGTGGCATTTTATGGTGCTACTTCCGGGGAAGCATTTATCCGTGGTAAAGCCGGGGAACGTTTTGCCGTGCGCAATTCAGGTGCAAACGCCGTAGTGGAAGGTATCGGTGATCATGGATGTGAATACATGACCGGCGGCAGGGTGGTCATCCTGGGATCCACGGGCCGTAATTTTGCGGCTGGCATGAGTGGCGGGATTGCCTATGTATATAACGTGGATGGAAAATTTTCATCGCTCTGTAATCCCGAAATGATCGACCTGGACCCACTCAATGAAGAAGATGTCCGCGAAATGAAAGAAATGATTTCGCGGCATTATACATATACAGGAAGTACGGTTGCAAAATTTGTTCTGCAGGATTTTGAAAACCAGCTGCGGAATTTCATAAAAGTTTTTCCAAAAGATTTTAAAAAGGTATTGTCTGAAAAGAAAGCCCATGTAGGCGTCAATTCCTGATTCATAAATTATAAGAAAAAACTAAATGGGTAAACCAACAGGGTTTCTGGAATATAAACGTGAACTCCCTTCCAAACGTCCGGTTCAGGAGAGGAGAAAGGATTATAATGAATTTGTAAATCTGTACGAACCGGAACAATTGAATAAGCAGGCGGCCCGCTGCATGAACTGTGGTATTCCGTTTTGTCATCATGGCTGCCCGCTGGGTAATGTGATTCCCGAATTCAATGATGCCGTTTATCGTAAAGCCTGGCAGGATGCATATGATATCCTGGTCACCACCAACAATTTTCCGGAATTCACCGGAAGGATTTGCCCTGCACCCTGCGAAAGCAGCTGTGTACTTGGCAATCAATCAGCCGGCTGTGACGATTGAAGAAATCGAAAAGCATATCATTGAAATTGCATTTGAAAAGGGTTTTGTAAAAGCAAAACAACCTAATATCCGGACAGGGAAAAAAATTGCCGTAGTGGGATCAGGTCCCGCAGGACTGGCAGCTGCCGCCCAGTTGAATTCTGCGGGGCATTCGGTAACTGTATTTGAAAGGGATGATGCACCCGGTGGATTATTGCGCTATGGTATTCCGGATTTTAAATTGGAAAAATGGATCATTGACAGAAGAATCAGCCTACTGGAGCAGGAAGGAATTATTTTTAAATGCAATAGCAATGTGGGCGTGGATCTGGGTATCAATGAACTGATGCAGTGATTATCATGCCATCGTTCTCAGTGGCGGTTCTACGATTCCCAGGGACCTTCCTGTACCAGGCCGGGATCTGAAAGGCATTTACTTTGCGATGGATTTTTTAAAGCAGCAAAACCAAAGAGTACGGGGTGTTCCTGTATCGGGTGAAGATATTTTTGCTACAGGCAAAAATGTAATTGTTATTGGCGGAGGCGATACAGGAAGTGATTGTGTGGGAACGTCCAATCGTCATGGAGCCAAACAAATCACACAATTTGAATTGCTCCCCGAGCCACCCAAAGACAGAACTCCATTTATGCCCTGGCCAACCTATCCGATGATCCTGAAAACAACTTCTTCGCATGAAGAAGGCTGTGAACGTCAATGGGCCATGGCCACCAAGGAATTCATCGGAGATGAAAAGGGAAACCTGAAAGCATTGAAAATTGCAGAACTGGAATGGAAGCTGACCGATGACGGAAGGCCTGCCCGTTTTGTGGAAGTTGCCGGAACAGAACAGGTGATTCCCTGTGAACTCGCACTGCTGGCCATGGGATTTGTTCATCCGCAACAGGAAGGACTGGTGAACGATCTGGGCGTGGAACTAGATGAACGCGGCAATGTTAAAGCCGCGTGAAAAATCATATCAGACCAACATTGAAAAAATATTTGCTGCCGGCGATATGCGCCGGGGTCAGTCGCTCGTGGTATGGGCCATCAGTGAAGGCAGGGAATGTGCCCGCAAAGTGGATGAATTCCTGATGGGCAGCTCGCTGCTGGAAACAAAGGATCATTCGCTGATTGGGGTTACCTGTTAACCTCAAGGCTTAAAGCCAGGCCTAAAGCATAAGGATCCATAGTCCGGATTTGATTTTTACTGTTCCAAATTTAAGATCATATTTGAAATTGAAATTTGTCTTCAGAGTACCAATGGTACTCTTTTTTTTGCACTGCATTATTGGAATGCCTGTTCCAGTTGTCCGGCTCCGCGCCATTAAGCTTTAGGGGTTAGGCTAGCAGATTCCTTATTTTTATAGAGTAAATAAGAATATGGACTATCACGCATTGCTAAAAAAAGTGGAGCACTATGCCGTTGACTGTTTTGAAAATACACGAACTGGGCATGCTTTCCTATCATAACCGGAAACATACGGAAAGCGTTGCAGCATATGCCAGGCAACTGGCCCAGCATTACCAGTTAAATGAACGGGACTATTTCGTCGTAGTTGCATCTGCCTGGTTTCACGATCTGGGCTATACGATGGACCGGGCTAATCACGAAGTAAATGGGGCTGAAGCGGCAGGTAAATTTCTGGCAGGCCATGATGTGTCCGCCACTGATATAGATGCTGTGAAGGGATGTATACTGGCCACCAAAATACCACAGGACCCACACAATTTACTGGAAGAGATTGTTTGCGACGCCGACCTTTTTCATCTGGGCACAGACCCACTTCTCCGAACTTAATAAAATGCTCCGGAAAGAATACGAAGAAATTTTTCATGAAAAGGTTGATAAAGACAAATGGAGAAATAAAACAATTAGTTTACTGGAATCGCACAAATTATCACACGGATTATGCCCGCCTGTTGCTGAAGGACCAGAAAGAAAAAAACCTGGCTAGATCTTAAAGAAAAATTTGAATCTAAATTCCAACAATCACACCATCCCGGGGAACCGCTCGTTATTTCAGAACCATAAACACAATAATGAAAAACCGCCAAAAATAAAAAGCGACAGGCCTGAACGTGGAATCGAAACCATGTTCCGCATCAGTTCATCCAATCACCTGCGACTGAGTGATATGGCCGATAATAAGGCGCATATCATGATCACCGTAAATTCGATCATCCTTTCTGCCGTCATCAGTCTTCTAATTCGCAAGCTGGAAGAATATGCCTACCTGATGATTCCGACTTTTATGTTACTTGCTACCAGTCTGGTGACCATTATATTTGCCATTCTGGCCACGCGGCCAACGATTCCCAGTGGTACTTATTCAAAACAGGATCTTGAAGAAAAAAAAATAAATCTTCTTTTTTTCGGAAATTTTTACCGGATGACCCTTCCTGAATACAAAGAGGGTATGGAGAAAATGATGGAGGACACGAAATATCTGTACGGCAGTCTGATTACGGATGGATATGCGCAGGGAATTGTGTTGCGAAGAAAATACCGGCTGCTGCGCAATTCATACAATGTATTTATGTTCGGACTTATTCTGTCGGTCATTGCATTTATCATCGCGTCGGCATTTTATGGAAAACAGGTTTAAAGTTTATACGCTTTTTGTTTTCTGCACTCTGCTTGCAGTAGCATCCTGTGAAAGTCAGCAACAACGGTTCCCCAGTCCGTCCGGTTATAATTTGACTAAACCAAAAATTTATAAGATGCCTTCAGTATTGCGTGAAATATCCGGCATCGCTTTTGACCAATTGAACGGCGATACCATATATCGCAGAAGAAGGACGAAAACGGGAAAGTATTCCACTTTAAATTGGGGGATCAGCAATATTCAGGCGACCCGGTTCTTCAAGAACGGGGATTTTGAAGACATAGCCATCTGCAATCATTACGTTGTGATGCTGCGAAGCGACGGTGTGCTGTTTTCATTTCCGGTTTCCGAAACCAGTAAAGCAGAGACCAGCCAGGTAAAGGTTTTTGAAAACTTATTGCCATCCGGCGAATATGAAGGTCTTGCTTCGGTAGACGCAATGGGAAAGATATATGTATTGTGTAAACATTGCAACAGTGAGAAATCAAAAAAATGGGGCGGCGGTTCAATTCTTACAGATGGATGCATCCGGCAATCTCTCCCCATTTGGTAATTTTGAAATAAATATCAAATCTATCGATGCAGCTGGCCGATGCACATAAAATTGTTTTTCATCCTTCAGCCCTGGCACAAAATCCGCTTACCAGAGAATGGTTTGTCCTGTCTTCTGTGAATAAACTGCTGGTCATAACCGACGAAAACTGGAAAGTAAAATCTGTTTATCCGCTGGATCCTTCAGTTTTCAATCAACCGGAAGGAATCGCTTTCGACCAGCAGCAAAATCTTTATATTTCAAACGAACATAGGTGAGAAAGCTGCTGCTACCGTACTTGTTTTTAGTTACCGGCATAGCTGATCCGTTCTTTATAAACTATTGAAATATACATCAGGTGTTTTTATTTAATGGATGACATCATACATTCCCATTTCCAGAACATTCCGAAAATGAAGAAATCTTTATACTTTTTTTTTGGACTAGTATTGTGCCACGCAGTAAGGGCGCAGGATTCCGTATCAAAAAGAATCATTTTTATCGGCGATGCCGGAGAAATTGATAAAGAGCAACAGGCCATTATACCCGCCGCTTCCAACCTGATTTTAAAAGACAAAACGACTGTCATCTATCTGGGCGATAATATATATCCAAGGGGTATGGGACTACCGGGAAGCCGGGATCAGGAGGAAACTAAATCAATTCTGCAATCCCAGTACAAACCCATGCGCAGCAAGGGGGCATCGGTTTATTTTATTCCGGGAAATCATGACTGGGACTGGCAATGGGTAAAAACGGTCTCGCCAAAATAAAACAACAATGGGCCTGGCTGGAAGAACAATCCGATTCTCTGTTAAAACTGGTTCCACCGGATGGCTGTCCGGGTCCGTCGGAGATAAATATTTCCGACGAAATGACGATCATCGTATTTGACAGTGAATGGTGGTTGTTTCCATTTGACAAAACCAATCTGCTTGCCGACTGCAATTGCAGAACAAAAAAAGATGTGATCCTGCAGATGCAGGAATTGTTATATAAGAACCGGAATAAAATTATTTTCCTGGCCTCCCATCATCCGTTCCAGAGTTACGGACACACATGGCGGTTATTTTTCGTGGAAAGACCATATTTTTCCGCTGACTGCTGCCAACGAAAATCTATATATTCCTCTTGCCGGTTGTAGGATCATTATATCCGCTGCTGCGAAAAACATTCACCAATCCCGAAGACCTTAATCATCCTTTATATAAAAACATGATCCGCCAGGTGGATGCTGTTTTTGACAGTTTTCCAAATCTCATCCATATCGCAGGTCACGAACACGGCCTTCAATTCATAAAAGACAAAAAAGTACAGGTGGTCAGCGGTGCCGGTGCCAAACAGACCTATGCAAAAAAAGGAAAAAATTCTCTTTTTGCAGAAGCTAATCAGGGTTTTGTAGTCGCTGACCTGCTGATCAACCGGACTATTCGATTTACTTTTTATGTATATAAAAATAACGGAGTGCTACCAGTCTTCACTTATGACCAGCCCTTTACCCAGCCCGTCTATCCGGCGGATTCTGTATATTCTGGTGGTATCGGAGACAGTGTAATGCGGAGTGTACATCCACGATATGATTATCCCGGTAAATTTCACCGCAAACTATTCGGAGAAAATTATCGAAAGGAATGGGCAACACCCACCAGGTTGCCACTTATAAAAATTTCAAGTTTTCATGGAGGTCTTGTTCCCCTGCAGAGAGGCGGCGGTATGCAATCCAATTCCCTGCGTCTTGTGGATAGTTCGGGTAACGAGTGGGTGATCCGGAGTGTTGAAAAAAACGTGGATCTCTTACTCCCCGAAGCACTCAGGAGTACTTTTGCCCGAGATTTCCTGGATGATGTGACCAGCGGCCAACATCCGTTTTCGGCGCTGGTTGTGCCGCCCATTGCGGATGCAGTAAAAGTCCCCCATGCAAATCCTGTAATCGGTGTGATTGCACCCGATAAAAATCTTGGGTTCTATGAAAGATATTTTGTCAATACGGTCTGTCTGATCGAAGAACGCGAACCCGATGGCAAATCGGACAATACCGGAAAAATGCTGAACAGCCTCGACAAGGATAATGACAATTCGGTAAAGGGAAAAGAATTCCAGCGCGCGAAAATGCTGGACATGTTTCTGGGCGACTGGGACAGGCATGAAGACCAGTGGAGATGGCACAATACAGATAGTGGAAAAGATAAAAAATACGAGCCAGTGCCCCGGGACCGGGACCAGGTATTCCATGTTACGCAGGGATGGCTGCCGAGGCTTGCGGCCAAACCTTATCTGTTGCCGACCCTTGCAGAATTTTGGCGCAAAAATTGAACATCCAAAATATTCCATGTTCAAAACCAGTTTTTTAAATGCATATCCTGACATGCAGTTTGATTATGAGGACTGGATGAAAATGACAAACCGATTCACCAAGGATATAACGGATTCGGTATTGGAAGAAGCTCTCCGGAAATTACCCGCAGCATCTTATAATATGAGATATGATGTATTAATCAAAGACCTTAAAGAACGGAGGGAAGATATGCCCAGGGCGATGGATGAATATTACAAGTTCATCAATAAAATCGCAGATATCAAACTGAGTGATAAGAATGAATTGGTAAAAATACAGGATGCACGGGAATGGCTCGTTGCAGGTTGTCGATTCGGAAAATCAATAAGAGCGGAGAACTAAGAGGTGAACTGATGAATAAAACTTTTACCCCCGGAATGACGAAAGAAATCAGGATTTATACCAGCGGAGGCAATGACAGTGTATGGATTGACAATAAAACTTCGAACATTAAACTCCGGATTATCGGGGGGGAAGGAAGAAAAGCTTACCAGGTTGCTGCTGCAAAACGACGTATAAAATTATACGACAAACCCGGGCCCGTTTTTTATGGTGACAGCAGCCGATTTATCAAATACATGTCTGGCGACAGCGCAAACACAACTTTTGTACCCGTGAATTTGTATAATGTTACGATGCCTTTGTTATCTATCGGAATAAATCCGGATGACGGCCTGCTTATCGGTGCAGGCTATATTCATACCGAACAGGAAAGATTTCGGAAGATTCCCTTTGCCAGTCAGTATCAGATTGATGGTCATCGCATTCATTTTCAACCAGTGCATTCAGTATATCCTATAAAGGGGAATGGAATGAATTGTTCGGCAAAGCTGATCTGATTATTCAGGCCAATATATATGCCCCCCAGAATACGCAGAATTTTTTCGGAACGGGAAATGAGACCCAATATGATAAAGACCGGTGATTATAAAAAATATTACCGGGTACGATTTAACTTGTATCAGTTACGCCCGCCCTGCGCTGGACTTTCAATGGCAGACGTTCAAATGTAACCCTGGGTCCGGCTTTTCAATATTACCATTTCCCTCAGGATGAGAATTACGGCAAATATATTGAGCAGCCCGGTGCCGTAAGAACATATGACAGCAGCAGTCTGGCAAGCACCAGGATTCACGGCGGGTCTGGTATTCAATTTTAACCAGGATCTGCGGAACAGTAAACTAATTCCCACCTGGGGTTCCTCCGTTTCTGTTCAGATCATGGCATGGCAGGGATTAAATGATGCTTCGAAATCTTACGGTCAGTTTAAGGCAAACCTGGCAGTCTATATAAGAGTATCAATGCCCGGTCAACCCTGGTTCTTGCCGACCGGTTAGGAGGTACGGTAACGGTTGGTAATCCGGCTTTTTATCAAACTGCATTTCTTGGGGGACAGGGAAATCTGCTCGGTTATTCCCAATTTCGTTTTTCAGGATTGAATTCAGTGTTTATAATAATCTCGAATTGAGATTAAAACTGGCAGATTTTGTAAACTATATTTTACCGGGTCAGCTGGGATTATTTGGTTTTTTTGACATCGGAAGAGTCTGGGATAAAAACGACTATTCCCACCAATGGCATAACGGTACCGGTGTCGGGATATATTTTTCTCCGGCGCAGATGGCCGTTATACAAATTGTTGCCGGTCATTCCGTGGAAGGCTGGTATCCCTATTTATCATTAGGATTCAGGTTTTAAATTAAATGAACACAAAAATTTTACATATCAGTGAGAAGATTCATTTTGAAAATGCGTTCAAGCCAGATTATTTCCTTTAAAAAATTTGTCGAATTCCTGGAACACAATGTCAAGAGCGGACCGGCGATAAAAATCCCATATTTCAAATGGATGATAAAAAAATTTAAGAAATTTCCGGAATTATCCGACCCGATACCTATTGAAAAGCTAGGCTCACATGAAGAAATGCTGGAACTGATATCCACCTGTCTGTTGCCCCTTGCAGCAGATGAAAAGAGTTTATGGGCACTTTCGCAGTCCACTGGCTCCTGAAATATTTTATAGTACTGATGGATTTTACGAGCTGATGAATTGTCTGAAGCATCCTGCGGTCATAAATCCGTTAACGGAAACTGCAGACAGCGAACTGAAAAAATCCTGCTGGAACTTGCAGTATGGCATGGTACTGGAAAAAATATACAAATTGCCATTTCTGAAAAAAACTGAATGGATACGAAAATTCGAAGATCCGGAAACAGGACTTGACAAATACTTCCAGGTTCATATCGATACCCGCTTTATTGATATTCGTCCGGTTGACAAACTACCCGAAATGGATTGTACAAATATGTCGCCATCATCAGTTTGGGGAGAGGGATTCAAGAAAATTCAACATCTTATTCCGCTGAATCGTTTCGAGGCCGAGGGATTCAGCATCCTTAATATAACGGAAGTAACTGCAGAACAGGCCATAAAAGAAGTCGCCAATCTGGTCATTCACAACAATCAGTCTGACAAAAAACCTCTTTTTGAAGAAGTGACCCACGCGCTGCAAACCGTTGTGGGCAGCAGAGATTATCAATTTGGAATTGTACCATTTCTGACAATCAATGACCGGCCGGCATTGATATACGAAAATTTCCCGTACAGTATTATTATCCAGGCTTGTTGGAAATATGAAGTTTCAAAAAAAGAATTCTACGAAACTCCGCACTGAATTCACGGAAAATCCACGAATCATTATCTGGTCTGCAAATGATAAGGAAAGTAATCTGCCAGAACTGATCGCAGATGCATTCCGGAATTCCGGAATCACGGGACTATGTCATGGTCCCGATTTATCACAGCCAGCAGATGACCGGAATTTTTGAGATCAGTACAAAAATGGGTATCCCGATGCTGAGCGAAAGTCAAATGGTGAGGCTGAAACCCGTCCTTCCAATCGTCACCCAACTGATACAGGATATTATCGCACGATTTAACCGGAGTATTGAAAATGTCATAAAGGAAAAATTTACCAGCGTTCAGCCTGCCGTTCAGTGGAAATTCAATGAAACGGCCTGGCATTATATTCGGGATCATAGTAAGGAGGACAAAAATGATTCCCTGGAAAATATTATATTTAAAAGACCTTAACCCTTTATATGGTGCCGTTGATATCAGGAATTCCACCATCCTGCGCAACCAGGCACTGGAAAAAGATTATCACCATACAGCTCTCTTTGCTTATCAAATCGATTTCTGCCCTGGACTATGCTGCAAAACCTCAACTTGACCGGATCCTGACGACTGCAAAAACTGGCTTGCAAATTATCCTTGAGCCGATGACAACCCAGCAGGAGATCCGGCTAAATGATTTTTTTGACCTGGATGTTACGTATGAACTGGAAAATCAGCTTCATGAAGAACCCGAAACCCGGGAAATACTGCTACCCTATTTTCAGTCAATAGATGAAGAAAATGGAATTGCATTTGAAAACAGGCGCGAGCTGGAACTGGCTATCAGAGCAATTAAATTCGGCCGTAAATAATTTTTACGAAAACGCATCCGGAGAACTTCAGCAAATATTTCCCCTGCTATTTCGAGAAATTCAGAACAGACGGAGTGGAATATGATATTTATGTCGGCCAGTCCATTGCGCCTAAAATACCTTTCAAAAAGAACATCTGCAGGCAATGAAACGATGGCAACTGGAATCCATGATCAAGGTGGTTCACCTGGTGCATGAACTGAGTCCGGAAATGGCTATTCCCGCTTCAAACAACCCAGCTGTTATTTGTTCATCCCCAAACCATCGATATTACTTTCAGAAAAGATGAACGAAGATTTGACGTGGAAGGAGCATATAATATCCGGTATCATATCATTAAAAAAAGAATTGACAAGGTATATATACTCGAACAGTCAAGAACGCTTAACGCAGCCTGATAAAATCGCGCTTGTTTATTTCGACGAACGGGATGCCATGAATTTAAGGAATTAATCAAACAATTGCAGGAAGAAAATCTGCTGCTGAACGACCTGGAAGAACTGGAACTGGAATCATTACAGGGTGTAGACGGATTGAAAGCTTTGCGGGTTGGCGTTCAAGCGTTGGCGAAGATGAATAACCGGAAAGCTGAATTCGCAGACAGACAACTTGAAAAACCTAATTGTTCAATATACAATCATCCGGGACGTCTAAAAAATCAGAACACATGCTATGATATCGTTTCAAGAAAAAAATTTATCGCTGTCCATCCCTTTTCTTGCCGGTCCTGCCGGAACTAAGCCGTTCGCTTAAAAGCCAGTGCCTCCGAAAAAATTATCTTTTTCAACCCTGGGTTGTCCCGACTGGTCTTTTGATAAAATCATTGATTTTGCCAGGGACAATCAATTATACAGGGATAGAAGTGAGGGGCATTCTACGGCGAAATGGATCTGACCAAGGTTCCGGAATTTTCCAGTCCGGATGCAATTAGCCTCACTCTGAATAAAATGAAAGACCGTGGTCTGGTCTTTGTTGACCTGGGATCTTCCTGCGCCCTGCATTTTCCAAAAGGAGAAGAAAGAACAAAAAATCTGGATGAGGCAAAGCGTTTTATTGATCTCGCGGAGAAACTGAATTGTCCCTATGTACGAGTATTCCCGAATCAATTACCCAAGGACCGCGACCGGCAGGAATCACTTAATTTAATTATTGAGGGCCTGAAGGAACTGGGTGAATATGCTTCCAATACCAGGTGTCACAGTATTACTTGAATCCCATGGTGAACTGATATATAAAAAAGATCTGCTGACGGTTATGGAAGGCGCGGCGAATCCGCATGTCGGGCTGGTCTGGGATATCTGCAATATGTGGATCGCTACCAAAGAGCCGCCGGAAGAAGTGTATGCTGTGTTGAAGCCATATATCCGGCACACGCATATCAAAGATTTGAAAATTGTAAATGGCAAGGAAGAATATGTCTTACTCGGTACGGGTATCGTTCCCATCTTCGAGGCCATCGACCTGTTATACAGAAATCATTATCCGGGATATTACAGTTTTGAGTGGGAGAAATTATGGCATCCTGAAATTCTGGAACCGCAAATTGCCCTGGCGGATTATCCGGTTGCAATGAAGAAACATTTTTCGAAAGTAAAAAGAGTAGAGCAAAGATTGTAATTTTGTCCATCAAATTAATAGTCGTTAATATTCATTTTCGACATTCATTTCATATTACTCTTTACGATTACCTTTAGCGCATTAGCGTTGGAGCTCAATAGGACAAAAAAAAGCCCCGTCGAAAAAGACGAGGCTTCAATAAATATGGCAGCTACCTACTCTCCCGCATTGTGGTGCAGTACCATCGGCCATGAGGGGCTTAACTTCTCTGTTCGGTATGGGAAGAGGTGAACACCCTCGGAAAAACCACCATAAAAAGTTAAGCTATGAGCTATAAGCTATGAAGCTTGAAGCTTTGGCTTAGCAGCTTGCATATTGGGAGTTGCTAATAGCTGAATATAAATTGATCATATTGGAGTTGTTAGAAAAGTATCTAAGTAAAAAAAATTAAAGCATACGGGCAATTAGTACTACTCGGCTTTACTGTTACCAGTTTTACACCTGTAGCCTATCAACGTCATAGTCTTTGACGACCCTTAAAAGAAAACTCATCTTGTGGAAGGTTTCACGCTTAGATGCTTTCAGCGTTTATCCTGTCCGTACATAGCTACTCAGCACTGCACCTGGCGGCACAACTGATACACCAGCGGTACGTACGACCCGGTCCTCTCGTACTAAGGTCATGTCCACTCAATTTTCTAACGCCCATCACAGATAGGGACCGAACTGTCTTGCGACGTTCTGAACCCAGTTCACGTGCCACTTTAATCGGCGAACAGCCGAACCCTTGGGACCTTCTCCAGCCCCAGGATGTGACGAACCGACATCGAGGTGCCAAACCTCCCCGTCGATATGAGCTCTTGGGGGAGATCAGCCTGTTATCCCCGGAGTACCTTTTATCCTTTGAGCGACGGCCCTTCCATACAGAACCGCCGGATCACTTTAGCCAGCTTTCGCCCCTGCTCGGCTTGTATGCCTCACAGTCAAGCACCCTTATACTAATGCGCTCTTCGTACGATTACCAACCGTACTGAGGGTACCTTTGCAAGCCTCCGTTACACTTTAG